>CAWHHK010000001.1:0-26016 GCA_963829065.1 uncultured Gammaproteobacteria bacterium
CTGGCTTCGTCTCGTGCCAATCCATAAATCGGAGTCGCGGCGCCGCGCGTGCGCACGATCACGTGCAAACATCCGGGAATCCCCGCCGCCTCTCACTGACGCCACAGCGGGTCGAAATGCGAGTCGCTCGGCCGCCTGCCATCGATGGTTTCGGGCGGCACGAAACGCCGCGGAATCCGGCGTCGATGCAGCGCTTCAGTTCGAGCGCTGCGGCGTCGACGTCGTGCCAGTTGAGCAGCGCGATCGGGACGTCACGGCGTAGGCACGGTCTCGAAAAATTCGCGCTCAGCGGTTGTACGGCGCGGCAGTACGCGTTCGGCGAGCGGCTGATCATCGGTTGAAACGGCAGGATGCCGATCGTCGGGAACAACACGCCGCGATCGACGCCCCAGCTGTCCGACAACGTTGCACGGGCGCGCGGATGCATAACTCGCGGGTTCGCAGCCGTCGGCGTACGAAAGCCCTCCGGCGAACAGTTCGGCGCGGTCGCGGTGGGCGCCCCCGAGCCCCGCGAGCACGCCCTGCAGTACCGACTGACCGCCGATGATGAGGTGCTCGACGCCGTCGCGGCGTTCGATGCGGATCGCGCGATCACGAAACTCGGGCTCGAGATACGTCTCCCACAGATCGGCCGGCTCCAGTAAATGGGAGTCGCAGTCGATGACGATCGACACCGACGTGTTGCCCGCTACGACTTCTTCACTGCTGCAACGAGCGCCGCGATTTGGTCCAGTTTCGGCAGCAGCTGGTCCGCGGGTTCCGACGCCAGGTTGAAGATCAGCTCGTCGAACCCCTGGTCGATGCGTCCGCGCAGCGCTTCGAGATTCGTCGGCGCGCCGAACAGCGCAAGCGTCACGTCGTTGAGCGACCGCCCGCGCGCCTCGCACGCGACCTTGAGGCGTTCGAGGTTGCCCGAGCCGAAGCCGCCGATCGGCATCCAGCCATCGGCGTACTCAGCAACGCGGTCGAACGTCCACTTCGTGTTCGCGCCGATCCAGATCGGCGGTCCACCGGGTTGCACCGGTTTGGGATACGACCAGATGGGATCGAAGTTGACGTATTTGCCGTGAAATTCGGCGGCTTCGTCTGTCCAGATGGCTTTCATCGCGAGAATCTTCTCGCGCACCACCGCCCAGCGGTTGACGTAGTCGGCGCCATGATTCTCCATCTCCTCGCGATTCCAGCCGGCGCCGATCCCGAGCACAAAGCGCCCGTTCGACAAACGGTCGAGCGTCGCGATCTCCTTCGCGAGCGTGATCGGGTCACGTTCGATCACGAGACAGATTCCGGTGCCGAGGCGGATCCTGTTCGTAACCGCGGCACACGCGCCGAGCGCAACGAACGGATCGTGGGTATGCCAGTACTGTTTCGGCAGGTCGCCGCCGCCCGGGAACGGCGTTTTGCGGCTCGCGGGGATGTGCGTGTGTTCGGGAAAGAACAACGCGTCCAGGCCGCGTTGTTCGACGGCACGCGCGAGTTCGATCGGTTGAATCGCATAGTCGGTTGGGAACATCGTGACGCCGAAGCGCGCACGTTCCTTTGCAAATGCCATTGGGGAGCCTCTGTGAATAGCGGTCGTATACTACGCTGCCATCGAAAGGCGCTTCCGTGCAACTGAATCCGCAGCAGCTTTCGCACTTACTGGCGGTGTGGCCGGTGGCTCGACTCGCGAGCGTTGGCGCGCGGCGGCAGCCCCATCTGATACCGATCGTGTTCGTGTGTGTCGACGGCGTCATCTATTCGCCGGTCGACGGCAAACCCAAACGCGGCGGCGCGCTCCAACGTCTCCGTAATGTCGCGCGGCACCCGTCGATCAGCGTGTTGTTCGATCACTACGATTCCAACTGGCAGCGGCTGTGGTGGCTGCGCATCGACGGGGAAGGCGCGGTCGAGTCCGTCGAGCGCGATTCGACACTCGATTTCGATCGCATCGCGCACGCACTGCGCGCCAAATATCAGCAATACCGGTCGGTCGACGTGTACCGGGATGCGCCGACGCTGTTGCGCGTGGTACCGCTGCGCCACGCCGCGTGGTCGGCCGAACCCGTTGAATGGGACGCTCTTCAAGTAGAACTGCGATGAAAGTTGCGATGAATTCTGGATCGACGTTCTGCTTCACGCGCGTGAAAGGCAACGAGCGGGATTGGCGACCCCTGTTCGACCGATTTAGATCAGCGGACGACGCGGACATCGGATTGTGGGGCGCGTGGTCGGGTCTATTCGGCGTTGGTTCAAACGAAATCATCTTGATGACAACGTCGGATCTTCCCGTGGACCACGTGGCGAGGCTCAATGCGCGCTTGTCCGGAGCCTCCGGCACGATCGTCGAACAGCATCTGCTGGTTGCGACCGCGCGCCCGGAGGATTCGCGCCCGTTGACGCGACCCGGGCTCTACGTGTTCCGCTTTTTCGACGTGCGCAATGACGACGTCGACGCAATCGTCGCGCTGTCGCGCGAGGCCTGGACCACCTTCGAAGCGACGGAGTCGTATCGAGCGCAACCGCAGGGTCTGTTCTGCCAGAGGGATCGCCGGGCTCCACGCGGCGTCATGCTGCTATGCACGTGGTACGACGGACTCGATTCCTGGCAGGCATCGCGCGAACCGCCGCCGGAGGCCGCCGCGAACTTCCGCCGCCGGCATGCACTGACGCAGGGGACGATTGCGTATGCGACGCGGCTGATCCTGTGAAGCCGTTCGGGCGAAGCTTGAGCCAGTGAAGCCGGATTTGTTGGCGTTGACGCGGCGAAAGTGATAAAAGGGCGCCCGCTCGCGCACGCGCCAACCCGCGTTTGATCACGAGCGAGCCGCAATCCCATCATTTCCATGGAACTCGACCCGTGATCTCCACAGCCAATCTCACGATTCAGTTCGGTCCGAAGCCGTTGTTCGAAAACGTCTCCGTCAAGTTCGGCGAAGGCAATCGCTACGGTCTGATCGGCGCGAACGGATCTGGTAAGTCGACGTTCATGAAGATCCTCGGCGGCGACATGGCGCCGACGTCCGGCAATGTGTCGATCGAGGCCGACGTCCGCTTCGGCAAGTTGCGTCAGGACCAGTTCGCATTCGAAGAATTCCGCGTGCTCGATACGGTGATCATGGGTCACGCGCGACTTTGGTCCGTCAAGCAGCGAACGCGACCGGATCTACGCGATGGCGGAGATGAGTGAAGCCGACGGCATGAAAGTGGCTGACCTCGAAGTGGAGTTCTCCGAGCTCGACGGCTACACGGCCGAAGCGCGCGCCGGCGAACTGCTGCTCGGCGTCGGCATTGCGCTCGAGCAGCACGAAGGTCTGATGAGCGGTGTCGCGCCGGGCTGGAAGCTGCGCGTATTGCTGGCGCAGGCGCTGTTCGGCGATCCGGATGTCTTGTTGCTCGACGAACCGACGAACAACCTCGATATCAACGCGATCCGCTGGCTCGAAGGCGTGCTGAACGAACGCAACTGCACGATGGTGATCGTTTCGCACGATCGGCATTTTCTGAACAGCGTCTGCACGCACATGGCCGACCTCGACTACGGCGAGTTGCGCGTCTACCCCGGCAACTACGACCAGTACATGACGGCGTCGACGCAGGTGCGCGAGCGCATGCTGCTGAACAATGCGAAGAAGAAGGCGCAGATCGCGGACCTGCAGGCATTCGTCAGCCGGTTCTCCGCGAACGCATCGAAAGCGCGTCAGGCGACTTCGCGCGCCCGTCAGATCGAGAAGATCGAACTCGAGGAGGTCAAGCCGTCGAGCCGCGTCAGCCCGTTCATCCGTTTCGATCAGGACAAGAAGCTGTATCGCCTTGCGCTCGAACTCGAAGGCCTGACGAAAGGCTACGACGAACCGTTGATCGAGGACTTCGATCTGATGGTAGAAGTCGGCGAGCGGGTTGCAATCATCGGCCCGAACGGCATCGGCAAGACAACTCTGCTGAAATGCCTGATGGGGCAGCTCGAGCCCGATCGCGGCATCGTGAAATGGTCAGCGAATGCGGAGATCGGTTACGTCGCGCAGGATCGGACCGACGATTTCGCGACCGACGCGACGCTGTTCGAGTGGATGCGCCAGTGGAAGCAGAAGAACGACGACGAACAGACGCTGCGCGCAACACTCGGCCGTCTGCTGTTCTCGAAGGAAGACAGCAACAAATCGGTCAAAGTGATTTCCGGCGGCGAAGAAGGTCGGATGCTGTTCGGCAAACTGATGCTGCGCAAGCCGAACATCCTGATCATGGACGAACCGACGAACCACCTCGACATGGAGTCGATCGAGGCGTTGAACCTCGCGCTCGAAAACTATCCCGGCACGTTGATCTTCGTGAGCCACGA
This sequence comes from uncultured Gammaproteobacteria bacterium, assembly GCA_963829065.1. GTDB lineage: Bacteria > Pseudomonadota > Gammaproteobacteria > Pseudomonadales > Azotimanducaceae > DATJGR01. The sequence goes on from CAWHHK010000001.1 coordinate 4,319, forward strand.
CCGCGAGTTTGTCGCGTCGTTGGCGACTCGGATCATCGAAATGACACCGGACGGCATCGTCGACTTCAAAGGCAACTACGACGATTACCTGCGCAGCCAGGGATTGGAACAGCCGCTGCCGCGTCGGATCAGTTCCTAGCTACCGCGTTCGAGTCAGCCCTGGCGCAGGAACGCGCGGCTCGGCGCCGGCCAGCCAGCTTCGCCGGACACACGCACCATCATCCGGTTCGCATCGAAATACACCTGCCAGTAGTGGTCGGTGTGCGTGTACGGACGCACGGCGATCACCGGGCCGACGAGATTGGTCTCGAGCAGATCGACTTCGGGCACGGGTTCGGTGGCCACGTTCGGGATCTGTCCCAAGCGCCGCCGTGAAGCGCGCGATGGCGTCCAGCGGATCCACGCCGGCGACGAGTTGCGCCTTGAGATCGACGCGCCGCACCGGCAACGCGGAAAAGTTCTGAATCGTCTCGGCGAAGATCTTGCCGTTGCCGAGGATCGTCTTCACGTTGTCCGGTGTGACGATCGTGGTGCCGAACAGGCCGAGTTCCTGAACGGTACCCACGACGCCGCCAATGCCGACGAAGTCGCCGACTTTGAACGGGCGCAGCACCAGCATGAATGCGCCGGCCGCGAAGTTGCCGAGCATGCCGCTCCACGCCGCGCCGATTGCAAGTCCGGCGCCGGCGATCAGCGCTGCGAACGATGTCGTCTGAATACCGAAGTAACCGAGGATACCGAGTATGAGTACGATGTTGAGCATCACCGAGACGATCGATCCGAGGTATTTCGTCAACGTCGCGTCGATGTGGCTGCGATTCATCGCCGCGCGAATCAGGCCGATGACGGTACGGATCAGCCAGCGCCCGACGATCCAGAACACAATTGCCGCGAGAATCTTGATCCCGACCTCGAGCGCCGTGGTACTCAGAAAATTGGTAACTGCCTGCGTGTCGATCATGGTGCTTCCCCTCTCTTGGTTTTAAGAATGCCGTCGTGAGCGTCACCAGTCCAGATCGTCAGGGATCCGAAATTTCGCGTAGGGATCGTCGGCATCGGGTTTGGCATCAGGCGCGTCGTGGCACAGGATTACCGTCGTCGCGTCGCGTTGTCGGATCTTCGCTGCCACGGCGGTGGGAACGAGTTCGTAGCGGTCGTCGAGTTTTACGATTGCGAGCCGGCCACTCGCAAGGCTGTCCTGCTGCCGACGCGTTACCAACATCTTTCTGATGGCGCGACCGTCCTTGAAGTTGAAAGCGATGTCGCCGTCATCGCGCGGCTGGCGATTCAGCTCGATCAGCTGTCGGATCTGCGCGGCGAGCGCCTTCGAACTCGTCTGCCGGTCGCGTTCTTCGTTCAACGCTCGGTCACGCGCGGCTTTTTCGGCACGAGCGCGTTGGGCCGCCAGGGCAGGGTCGTCCTCGGCGGCGCCGTGGGCTTTTCGCTCCATCTGCTGCGCGTGCTGCACACGCTGAGCTTTTTTGAACTTCTTCTCGTTGACGAGTCCGGCTTTGCGCAATTGATCCTGCAATGAATCAGCCACGTTCAGTTTCCTTTGAGTTGGTCGGCCATCCGCTCGGCGATCATCACCGTCGTCAGATGCGTGTTTGCGCAGGGGACGCTCGGCATGATGGACGCATCGATGACGCGCAGTCCGCGCAAGCCGAGGACACGACAGTCTGGATCCACGACCGCAAGCGCGTCGTCGATCTCGCCCATGCGACAACTGCTCGTGCCGTGCTGTGCATCGCCGGCGTTGTGCAGCGCCCAGGTATCGATCGCGAGGTCGGAGTCCAATGCGTCGAACTGCTCACCTGAGGGTCCGGTCGCGATCAGTTCCGCGATGTCGGCGAAGGAGGAGCGGCGCGCAAGGTCAATCATGCGACGGATGCCGTCGCGCAGCCGCAGCAGGTCGCGCGGATCGTCGAGCATGTTCTCTTCGATGATCGGTTGGGCCGACGGATCGGCTGATGCGAGGCGAATACTGCCGCGCGAAAAACATTCGTTGACCCAGACGCCGAGCAGACCGAAGTTCGCGGACGGCGCGCGCGTGTTGCGTCCGAGTCCGTCGCCAAGACGGTTCATCGCCACGAGCATCATGTCACCGGGGCCGGCGTCACCGATGCCCGACGTGTAGCGAATGCAGCAATTCGTGTGGCGAAAATCCGGCGGCGAAGTCGCGGCCGCCGTCAGCACGATCGGGAAGGCCGCGATCGGGTGATCCTGGAAGCTGTCGCCGACCGGCAACGCCGCGCGCACGTCGATGCCGAGTTCGGTCAGATGATCGGGCGGACCGATGCCGGAACGCAGCAGGATCGGTGGGCTGTGAATCGCGCCGGCCGACAGGATGACCTCGTTGGCGTAGACGTCGTGCGCGCGGCCGTGCGTCACGCAGCGCACGCCGATCGCGCGATCGCCGTCGAACAGTACCGTGTCGACGAGCGTGTCGCACAGAACGCTGAGATTGTTGCGGCCGCGATGCGGATCGAGGTATGCATCGTTCGTGTTGACGCGCTGATGATCGCGGCTGTTGATCGCGTATGGCGATACGCCGAGCGCCCCCGGCGCGTTGTGATCGGGCGCCCACGGATACCCGAGATCGATAGCGCTTTCCGCGAGCGCGAGATCGACCGGCCCCCAATTGGACATTGGCGCGCGGTAGATCGGGATCGGGCCGCTGTCGCCGTGATAGTCGACGGAACCGTAGCGCAGGTCGGTCTCCAGTCGCCTGAAGTACGGCAACACCTCGGCGAATCCCCAACCGGTACACCCGGCCGCGGCCCAGCGATCGTAGTCCTCTGGTACGCCGCGAATCGCGATCTGCCCGTTGATCGTCGAGCTGCCGCCGAGTCCGCGACCGCGCCAGTACAGGCGGGGCTGCTGCGCATGCGTGCGCCGCGCCTGCAAGCTGTCCCAGCGGAACATCTCGAAGTCGGGTGCATTGATGATGCGCGACGGATTCGGACTGCGCATCGCAGCGTGCCCATCCGCGCTGCGATGATCGGGACCGGCTTCGAGCAACGCGATCTGAATTGCGGGATTCTCCGACAAGCGCCCCGCGAGCGTCGCGCCCGCCGAGCCCGCGCCGACAATCACGTAGTCATATTGCATCGCGACTCACAAGGCACAACAACGCAAAGCCCACCGGAAAGCCGCGACCCCTGCGCCGCGATCAATCACACCTTCGGCGCGTGATGCGCGGGCATCGCCGATTGGGCATTGCCGCCTTCGGCGAGCGCGCGTGCGGCGCGTTCGTTCTGCATGATCTTCGTGACGACGGCATTGGTCGCGCGATCGAATGCATCGCGGTGTTCGATGACGTGGCGTTGCGATTCGCGATAGCTCGCGAGCAGGCCGTTCACTTCCGGAATCACATAGCGGGCGATCAGGTCCCAACTGCGCAGCGTCGCTTCGCGATTTGCCCAGTCGTGCGCGAACCCGATGACGGTGCCGAAGCCGCCGGTCAATTCAATCATCTGCCGCAGCGACTTCACGAGATCGTCAGGCGTCCCGATCACGGCGGCGGAACCTTCGGCGAACGCGGTCTGATCGACAGCGTCGTCCGCGTCCTTGAACGCAGCCGCACCCGGGCGCATCAACGTGCCGACGGTGTATTCGTTGTGCCAGCGCAAGAGTCCGTCGCGCGCCTCGACGCGCGCTTGCTCGCGCGACTCGGCGATGTGCCACGTCATCACGATGCGCCAATCGCGGCGGTTGACCGAGTTGCCGCTGATCTGCGCGGCTTCCTCGGCAAAGCTCCATTGCAGCGGCAACGCCTGCAGGCCCGCGGTCGACATCGACCCGATCGACAACACGCCGGTGCCATGCTTGCCGGCGAGCGTCATCCCGGAGGGACTGATCATCGACGCCACCGCGAACGGCAGATCTTCCTGCAGCGGCAGCAATTGCAGACGCGCGTCGCGCAGCGTGAACCAGTCGCTTTCGTGGCTGAAGCGCGGCTCACCACGCAACAGTTTGCGGATCACGCCGATCGCTTCGTCCTGTCGGTCGCGCTGCACCATCGGGTCGATGCCGAGCATGTACGCATCCGACGGTAGTGCGCCCGGACCGGAGCCGAAGATCACGCGGCCGCCCGTCATGTGATCGAGTTGCGCGATGCGCTGCGCGACGTTGAACGGATGGTGATACGGCAACGACACGACGCCGGTGCCGAGCTTGATGCGATGCGTGCGCTCGCCGGCCGCAGCGAGGAACATCTCCGGCGACGCGATGATTTCCCAGCCGGTCGAGTGATGTTCGCCGCACCAGAATTCGTCGTAACCAAGTTTGTCGAGGTGCTCGGCGAGATCGAGGTCGCGGCGGAATTGCAGCGTCGGGTGCTCGCCGATCGGGTGGTGCGGCGCGAGGAAGGCGCCGAACTTGAGTCGTGCCATTGTCAGTCTCCGCTCTCGTAGATCAGATGAAGCTTTCTAAACACATCAGGCGGCGCGCGCGGAGGGAATACGCGCGTCGGGAAAAATGCGCAGGAAATTTTCTGCGTAGAACTTGTCGCGTATCGAATCTGAGCGGTCGCCCAACGCGCGTTCGAAGCGTGCGATCGGATTGCGACCGCCTTCGATGTGCGGGTAGTCGCTCGAGAATAGATAAAGATCTGGGTTCGATTGGTCGATCAGCATGCCGACATCTTCGAACACGTACGGCGTGAACGCGCATTGCTGCGTCAGCTGTTCGGATGGTTTGCGCGTGAAATTCGCGAGGTTTTTGTCCGCTTTGCTCCAGTGCGCGGCGACCCAGTCGAGCCGCGTCAGCAACGACGGCACCCAGCCGGCGCCGAGCTCGACGCTCGCGCCGCGCAATCCCGGGAAACGTTCGAATACGCCATCGATCAGCATCATGCTCAAGAACGTCTCGGGACCTTCGTGCAGGATCGCAATATCTTTGCTGCGCACGTTCTCGCCACCGCCGAGCCAATCCTTCGTCGGCGGTCGGCCGTTGTTCGACCACGCCTTGTTCAGTTGCAACGGCGCGCCGCCGACGTGCAGCACGAATGGCACGCGGGCTTCTGCGAGTCGCGCCCAGAACGGATCAAACTCGACGTGACCCGGCGCTTTGTCGCCGCAGGGTCGGTGCGGTATCCAGACCGCTTTCAAACCTTGTTTGATCGCGTGGTCGAGTTCGGCGATTGCGAGTGCCGGATCGTCGAGCGGCACGACGCCGACACCGAGCAGGCGCGCGTCGTTGCGGCAGAACGCACCCATCGCGCGGTTGTGCGCGCGCGCCGAGCCGTAGCGCACCTCGAGCGTCATCTTCGAACTCGGCGAAAACGGCACCGCGACGCTGTGCGTCGCGAACACGAGCTGGCGTTTGAAACCGAGCATGTCGAGCGCTTGCGTACGCTCGGCCGAGTCGAACGCGCCGAGCGCTTGAATCTCCTTCGAACTCTCGATCAGTCGATCGCCGAGGGCGAGCAGTTCGGCCTTGTGCTCGTCGCTGTGGCGACCGCCCCGCGCGACGATGACGGCGACCTCCTCGTCGGTGACGATCGAGGCGCTGTAGTTCACCGGCGGGATCTGCTCGCGCAGCTCGGGATCGGCGTAGTCGCGCAGAAAATCCGGCAGTTCCATGATGTGGCTGTCGGCGTCGTAGAACGCGCGGTGGGCGGGTGCGTAAGTCATGAACTGAACTCCTCGACGGCGGTGCGCCGCGCGGACATGGTCGGGTGGGGAAATGAGCGATACAAACAAGGATACGGCGAAAACACAAGCGCTGGCGGGCAGCGACCCACGCCCGCAATATCGAGCCGTGCCCTTCAACGACCGCTGGGAGTCGTCACCCTCATGGACATCAGACGCTCGACACAACGCGGCACCGCGGATTTCGGTTGGCTGCGCAGCTATCACACGTTTTCGTTCGGCAACTATTACGATCCCAAGCACATGGGATTCGGCGTGCTGCGCGTGATCAACGAAGATCGTGTGCAGCCGGCGAAGGGCTTCGATACGCACGCGCATCGCGACATGGAAATCATTTCGTACGTGTTGGGCGGCGCGCTCGAGCACAAAGACAGTCTGGGCACGGGATCCGTGATACGTCCCGGCGACGTGCAGCGGATGTCGGCCGGCACCGGCATCCGCCACAGCGAGTTCAACCCGTCCAAGTCAGACCCGGTGCATTTCCTGCAGATCTGGATTCTGCCGGAGCGCGAAGGGGACCCGCCGAGCTACGAGCAACAGCACTTCGATTCCGCGCAGCGCCGCGATCGCCTGCGCCTCGTCGGTTCGCAGGGACGGTCGCGACGGTTCGGTGACGATCCATCAGGACGTCGACCTGTATGCCGCGCTGTTGTCCGAGCGAACGCGGCTCGAACACACGCTCGGCAACGGTCGCCATGCATGGCTGCAAGTCGCGCGCGGCGACGTCGCATTGAACGGCGAACGCCTCGTGCAGGGCGATGGTGTTGCGGTCAGCGAACCCGGCGCGCTCGTGATCGAAGCGAGCACCGACGCTGAGGTGCTGCTGTTCGATATGCGGCGCGACTGATCCTTCGAACAGGCGCGCCGCCGGCTTGCCGGTCCAGACGCGCTGTCGACTGGCGAGGGCAGCTAACGACTTTCGGTGGAGTAACATCCCGCACAGTCTATGGGTTCTCGAGGGCCGAGGTGCTTCGGTTGGCCGCGTGCGACTAATCCGCGAACTCAACCGGCGTAACGTCGTACGAGTCGGCGCGGCCTATCTCGCCGTCGCATGGCTCGCAGTGCAGGTCGCGCAAACGGTTCTGCCGCTCTATGGATTCGGCGTCGACGCGGTGCGCACGCTCATCGCCGTGCTCGCAGTCGGTATCGTGCCGACGTTGATCTTCGCGTGGGTGTTCGAGATCACGCCGGCGGGCGTCAAGCTCGAGCGCGACGTCGTGCGCGACCACTCCATTACGGACGTCACCGGACAAAAGCTCGACCGGCTCATCATCGTTGTTCTCGCGATTGCGCTGACGTTCTTCATCGTCGACCGCTTCGTGATCGAACCGGACCGGAACCAAGCTGCGATCGACAGTGCGTTCAAGGAGGGACAGTCGCGCGCGCTGCTCGATTCGTTTGGCGATCGTTCCATCGCGGTCTTGCCGTTCACGAACATGAGCGGCGACAACGCGCAGGAGTACTTCTCGGATGGCATCTCTGAGGAGCTGCTGAATCTGCTCGCGAAGGTGCCCCAGTTGCGCGTGATCTCACGCTCGTCGGCGTTCGCGTTCAAAGGTCAATCGATCGGGATACCGGAGATCGCGCGGCAATTACGCGTCGTCCACGTGCTCGAAGGTTCGGTGAGACAGTCGGGCAACAAGGTGCGCATCACCGCGCAGTTGATCGACGCGCGTACCGACGCGCACGTCTGGAGCGTGACGTATGACCGCACCATGGACGACATATTCGCGATTCAAGACGAAATCGCGGCGCAGGTGGTCAGCCGGCTCAAAGTGACGCTGCTCGGCGACGCACCGCGTTCCCGTGTCACGAGCCCGCAAGCCTACACGTTGTATCTGCAAGCCAAGCGCACGAAGGAACAAGCGTCGAAGGAGGGCTACCAGGCGGCGATCGAGCTGTTGCAACAAGCGCTGTCGATCGACCCACAATTCGTTGATGCGTGGCTCGCGTTGGCGGGGGTCTACATCGCCGAGACCAGCGTCGGACTGCGACCTTTCATCGAGGGCTATGGCCTCGCGGAAGACGCGATCGAACGCGCGAGCAAAGTCGACGCCACGAACGCGACGATTCCGTGCGCGTGGTCGGACATCCGGTTGCTGCGCGATTTCGACCTCGCGGCCGCAGCCGATCTCGTTCGCGAGGGGCTTGCGTCGGATCCGGGCAACGAATTCTGCCTCAAGCGACTCGCGTTCTTGCGCAGCAGCGCTGGCCAGCCCGACAAAGCGATCGAAGTGTGGACGTATCTGAACGACCGCGATCCGGTGACGCGGCCGGCTGATATCGCTCGGGTGATCGACCTCTGGTCGGCGAACCGTCTCGACGACGCCATCTCGGCGATCGCCGAGGCGCGCGCTCACGGCAAATCGCAGGCGGCATCGATCGGCGCGCTGGAGGGTCTGGTGCGGGTCTTCCGCGGCGCCCCGGGTGATCTCGATGCGGCGCTGTGCTGCGGTTCAAGCAGAACCAGTCGAAGGGTGGCGTCTGCAAGGTACGGCGGTCGTGCAGTACGCGCGCGGTGATCACGGCGGCATCCGATGCGGCACTCGAACAGTTCATCGCGAAGTACGCGCAGAGTTGGCCTTACAACATCGCCGCGGTCTACGCGTATCGCGGCGATGCGGATCGAGCGTTCGAATGGCTGGAACGCGCATTCGACATTGCGTGATTCCGGAATTGTGAGCTTGGGCGCCGATCCTCAATTCAGATCGCTGCACAGCGATTCGCGCTGGCTGCCGCTGCTCACCAAGCTCGGGCAATCGCCGGAACAACTCGCGCACGTCGATCTCGACGTCGAACTGCCGCGGTTCTGACTGCGTCGTGTCGGCTTTGGGCGCTAACGCGTCAGAACAGGCGCGCCGCCGGTTTGCCGTTCCACACGAGCCGTTCGTCGCGGCGCGGATCGTTCTCGGTACGACACGGCACGTCGAAGATCATCGTCGCGCGCGTGCGCGCGTCGTAGCGATCCCAGTGCGGCAGTCCCGCGTGGTTCGGGTCGCCGTGGCGCGCAAAATGAATCCACGCTTCGCTCATCGACGCGGCGAGTTCATAACGGTCGGGTCTGTCGCCGGTGAACGGCGCGATGTCGGGATGATCGAACACGAACGGAATCTCGAGCGCGTGCGCGGCTTTGAACAAGCCGCCGAGCGCGTTGCTCTCCCACGTGAACAGATACATGTATACGGGCGCGGGGCCGCCGGCGACTTTGCGCTCCGCGAGTTGAATCGACCGCAGCCGCATGCTCTCGCTGCAGATTCCGACGTACAGATCCCACGGTGTGTCGGTCGGGCGCGTGCGCCGGTACACCGCGAGAATCTCGTCGGCGCGTTCACCGACGAGGCGCGTCACGCGCTCGCGCATGTCGGCGTCGGAGAGTTTGCGGCGTTTCGGGTCGGCCGCCAGGAACAACGCGGACTCGTCCTTGTTGGTGCCGATCAGGAGCGGAATGTGCGCCGCGGTCGGAGCCGCGACGGGATCGAACGGATGCGCGGGGTAGACGGTGCCGTCGACGACCGGCGCCAGCAGCATCGCGCCGCCCGCGCCGAACCCGCGCTGCCGCGCGGCCGCCGAGTAGTTCGCGCACCGCGCGCGTGAGGGCCTCGGTCGGCACCTGCTGAAGCGCTGCGACGTCGTGCTTGCCGATGTCGAAGCGATGCAGCACTTTTGCGGCGAACTCCGATGCCGTGCCGGGGTCGATGCCGCGGATGCCGGGTCCGCTCTGGATGATGGCCTTGTGGAACAAACCTGCAGCCTGCGGCAACGCAAGCAGCGTGCTGACTTTGGCGCCGCCGCCGGACTCGCCGAAGATCGTGACGTTGTTCGGGTCACCCCCCAACGAGGCTATGTTGTCGCGCACCCATTGCAACGCGAGCACGGCGTCGAGCATGCCCGCGACGCCAGAGCCTGAGAACTGCTCGCCGCCGAGATCCGCCAGATGCAGATAGCCATAGATGTTGAGGCGATGGTTGATCGTGACGACGACGACGTCGCCGCGCTTCGCGAGCGTCCGCGCCGCTGTACCAGGTCTCGGATCCCGCGCCCTCGGCGAAGCCGCGCCCGTGCAGCCAGAACAGCACCGGCCGACCGCCGCTGTCGTTCACCGCCGGCGTCCAGACGTTCAGCGACAGACAATCTTCGCTGAGCGGTAAGTTGGGCAACGGTCCGATCGTGCGTTCATCCGCGAGCGAGTTGCCGGCCAGCGCGCCCGCCTGCGGACAAATCGGACCGAATTCCACCGCATCGCGCACGCCCGTGAACGATTGCGCGGGCAACGGCGGCAGGAAACGTCGCGTCGCGGCGGTGGACGCGCCGTACGCAATGCCGCGAAACACCAGGACGTCACCCTCGGTCGTCCCGCGCAGTTTGCCGAGTGTCGTCGCGACGACCGGCTGTGATTCGACGCCCATTGAAAACCCCCCAAAGTCCGATGTGCAGTTATATCAGGCCGGGCGGGCTGAGATACACTGCGGTCCTGTTTGGTCAGAAGGGAAGCATGATGCACCTGGGCAACGGCTTGTGGGGCGTGCTGGTACTCGCAGCGGATGTGTGGGCGATCATCAACATTCTGCAGAGCAGCGAGTCGAACGGGACCAAACTGTTGTGGGTTCTTGGCGTGCTGCTATTGCCCGTGCTCGGCGTTATCGGCTGGTACTTCCTCGGCCCGCGGGATCGCCGCGTCTGACCCTCGCTCCCATAAAGAGTCAATCGAACACGCGCTTGCCGCTCGCGAAGACGAGATAGAACGCCAGCCCGAACAGCGCGATGCCGGCCGCAATGTCGAAGACGAGCGCCCACGAGCCGGTTGCGTCGAGGATCATTCCGGCGACGTAGACGCCGATGATGCCGGGAATGGTCGCGGCGGTATTCGTGATGCCCATCAAGGTCCCCGCTGAACGCGGCGCGATGTCCATGTGGTTGACGAAAAAGCCGCCGGCCGTGAACGCGAAGATGCCGTAGCCCACCGTCATGATTGCGATCGCCTCGGGTGCGCTGTGCACGTGACCAACGATCAACAGCGCCGTCGCGACGCCCCCGAACCCGATCGTCTGCATCAACTTGCGAACGCGCCCGACTTCGATCCCGCGCGTGATCAGCCGGTCGGCGATCGTGCCTGCGACATTGAGAAATACGAAGTACGCGATGTGCGGCAGCATCGTGAAGACACCGACCGATTTGAAGTCGACGCCGAGGCCTTTGGTGACGAACGTCGGCAGCCACGTCAGCAGCATGTACAGCGACCAGTTGTTGCAGAAGTGCGCGACGATGATCGCCCACACGGCGGGATGTTTTAGGAATGTCGCAATCGGCGGCGCGGTACCGGGTTCGCCCGCCGGTGTCGAATGCGCGCGAATGTGCTCGAGTTCCTCGCGGCTGATACGCGGATGCTGCGCCGGAGACGCTGCGGTCCCGCGCTGCCAGAACGACGAACCAGACGAGCCCGACGCTGCCGAACAGATAAAACGCCCACTGCCAGCCGAGTTGCGTTACGACGATCGGCGTCACGAGCGAGCGCAAACACGGTGCCGAGCGGAATGCCGCTGTTCGACAACGCCATCGCGCGCGCGCGTTCGTCGAGTGGCAATCCAGCGCGCCTGCAGCGTGTACATCGCCGGGAAGTTGATGCCTTCGCCCATGCCCATGCCGACGCGCGCCAACAGCAGCGCCGAAAAACCGAGTGCAGCGGCGGGCGGCGTCAGCGATCGTGAACAGCGACCACAACAGCACGCCGCCCGCGAGCACGACCTTGCCGCCGAAGCGATCGGCGAGCCGGCCGCCGACGATCTGCGTCAGCAGATAACCGACGAAGAACGACGACAGCACGGCGCCCTGGGTCGTTGCGTTCCAGCCGAACTGCGCCGCCATCGGAATGATCGCGACCGAAATGTTGACGCGGTCGATGTAGCAGATGAACGTCGCGGCAAAGCCCAAGCCAACGAGCGTGTAACGGCGCTGCCAGGGTCCGGCGAAGAACATGCGACGGCGCGGACGGACTAGATGTAGTAGTCCTTCAGCGGTGGAAAGCCGTTGAACTCCACCGACGAATACGTCGTCGTGTAGGCGCCGGTCGACAACCAGTACAGTCGGTCGCCGGTCGCGAGGTTCAGCGGCAGACCGTATTTGTAGTTCTCGTACATGATGTCGGCGCTGTCGCACGTCGGCCCCGCGATGATCGCGTTTTCGAGTTCGCCGTTCTTCTCGGTGAAGATCGGGTACTTGATCGATTCATCGAGCGTTTCGATCAGCCCCGAGAATTTGCCGACATCGGTGTACACCCAACGATGCAGCGCGGTGCGCGATTTGCGCGAGATCAGCACGACTTCGCTGACGAGCACGCCGGCGTTCGAGATCAGCGAACGGCCGGGCTCGATGATGATCTCCGGCATTTCGTCCATGAAGTCTTCGTGCAGGAAGCGCGCGATCTCTTCCGCGTAGATTGCCAGTTCGTTCGTGCGTTGCAGGTAGTTCGCGGGAAAGCCGCCGCCCATGTTGATCATCTTCAGCTGGATTTGGTCTTCTTCCCACAACCGGTTGAAGATCACCTTCACTTTGCCGAGCGCTGCGTCCCACGCACCAATCTCGCGTTGTTGCGAGCCGACGTGGAACGACACGCCATACGGTTCGAGGCCGAGGTCGCGCGCGAGGATCAGCAAGTCCATCGCCATGTCGCTCTCACAGCCGAACTTGCGCGATAGCGGCCAGTCGGCCGTCAGCGTGCCTTCCGTCAGGATGCGCGCATAAATCCTGGAACCGGGCGCGGCCTTGGCAATGTTGCGCAAGTCTGCTTCGGAGTCGGTCGCGAACATGCGCACGCCTTTCTGATAGAACGTGCGGATGTCCTTGGCCTTCTTGATCGTGTTGCCGAAGCTGACGCGGTCCGGCGAGACGCCGAGCGCGAGAACCTTCTCCAATTCGTACGTCGAGGCGATGTCGAACGACGCGCCTTTCTCCCGCAGCATCGTCAGGACTTGCGGCGCGGGATTGGCCTTGACCGCGTAGTAGATTTTCGCCGTTGGAAAATAGCGGCGCAGGTCGTCGTACTGACGATCGATCGTCGCCGTATCGACGACGAGGAACGGGGTCTCGTGGGTGTCCGCAAAGGCCTTGATCCGGCCGAACGTTGCATCATCGAAGTAGTCGTGGACCAGAACCGGTGTGTCGGACATTGGCTGATGAGTGCTCCGGTGGGGTGTGCGGGAGGGCGCCGAGGTCGCAAGGCGCGGATGGTCCTACACTGGGGGCCCGCGATCAATTGCGGATTTCAGTTTTCTCTTTTCGCGCCGCCTGTGATTTGATGTTCCGCTCCAGTTTCGAGAGCCGATGGCATGGCAAAAGACATCGCCGCCGCCGTGCGCGAGATCTGCCTGTCGTTCCCCGAGGCGACGGAGGCGATATCGCACGGCTCGCCCGATTACCGCGTCCGCGGCAAGACGTTCGCGTCGCACGTCGTCAATCACCATGGGGACGGTCGCATCTCGCTGTGGCTCAGCGCGCCGCCCGGCGCGCAGCAGCACTACGTCGAGTCGGAACCCGAGCATTTCTTCGTGCCGCCGTATGTCGGGCCGCGCGGTTGGCTCGGCGTGCATCTGAATAAGGGCCTCGACTGGAAGCGCGTCGCGCAGCATGTGCGCGAGGCTTACCTGGCCGTCGCGCCGAAGAAGCTGACTGCAGACCTTGGCCCCGCGATCGTCATCAAACCGCCGACGAAGACGATCGATCCCGACAAGTTCGATCCGCTGGGATCGAAGCGCGCGAAACAGATCCTGGCGCCGCTGCGCAAGCTGTGCCTGGGGTTGCCGGAGTCGTCCGAAGCGACGACGTTCGGCACACCGGTATGGCGCGCCGGCAAGAAGACGTTCTGCGGCGTGCATCGATACGGCGGGCGCATGAAGCTGCAGTTCTGGGTCGGCAACGACATGCAGGCGATGTTGACGTTCGAGAAGCGTTATCAGATTCCGGCGTACATGGGCCACAACGGCTGGATCGAACTCGACGTCGAGGATGAGCTCGATTGGGACGAAGTGCGTGAACTGGTGCTCGTCAGTTATCGTCACTTCGCGCTCAAACGCATGCTGAACGAACTCGGCGAACGCGGATAGCACCCCCCATGCGAATCGTTAGTTGGAATGTCAACGGCTTGCGCGCGTGCGCGGCGAAAGGTTTTGGTCGGTTTCTCGAGAGTTCGAAAGCCGACATCGTCGGCATCCAGGAGGTGCGCGCATATGCGCACCAACTCGACGCGCATATCCGGTCGCCGCTGGGATGGCACGCGCACTTCGTCGCCGGCGAACGCGCGGGATACAGCGGCGTCGGCGTGTATTCGCGCGTCGCGCCGGATCGTGTCGAGAGCACGCTGAACGACGCGCGGTTCGACACTGAGGGCCGCATGCTGATCGCCCATTTCGGCCGACTCGCCGTGGCGACAGTCTATTTTCCGAAAGGCACCGGCAAGGAGCGCGACAACAGCCGCGTGCCGTACAAACTCGATTTCTACGACGCCGTGTTCGACCGCGTCCAGCATCTCAAGCGGCGCGGCCCGGTCTTCGTGATCGGCGACTACAACACCGCGCACGAGGCGATCGACCTGGCGCGGCCGAAGACCAACGAAAAGACCAGCGGTTTCCTGCCGGCAGAGCGCGCCGCGTTTTCGCGCTGGACCGACGCGGGGTGGGTCGACACGTTTCGCGCGTTGCACCCGGGCGAGGGTAATCACTTCACGTGGTGGCGCCAGTGGGGTGGCATGCGCGAAAAAAACATCGGTTGGCGGATCGATTACGTGCTCGCGTCACGCACGGCGGCCGCACGCGTGCGCGACGCGTTCATCTGGAAACAGGTGCTCGGTTCGGATCACTGCCCGGTCGGCGTCGACATCGACTGACACGATCTACTGCATCGATGACGGCCGCATCGTGACAATCGACGCGAGCGTGGCGTTGGCGCAGGCTTGACCATCACGCCGCAACCCGCGTCCCGATACATGTCCGACGTCGTCCTCTCACACGCGCATTCGACGATCGATCTGACGCGTCGGATCGCCGAAGCGTTGCGCGCGCTCGGCCACGACGTGTGGTGGGACGACGAGCTTCTGCTGCATCAAAAATTTTCCCGCGTCATCAACGAACACGTCCGTAATGCCAAGGCGGTCGTCGTGCTCTGGTCCGACGACGCCATCGAGTCGGAGTGGGTGCCCGCAGAGGCGGACGTCGCGCGGCAAGCCGGTACGCTGGTGCAGCTCAGCGTCGATGGCGCCGTCCCGCCGATTCCGTTCAATCATACGCAATACGCCGACCTGACCGGCTGGCGCGGCGACCTGAACGCACCAGCCTGGCGCAAGTTGATCGCGAGCGTCGACGAGTTGGTCGGCCGCGATCGGCCGGCGCGGGCGTCGGTCGAAGTGCCGCACGCACGGGCACCGCTCACCGGCTCTCTGCGCAAGCGCAACCTCGCGGCGCTGTTGGTCGGCGGCATCGCAATTGCTATCGGGGCGATCTGGTACGGAGTGTCCAGGTCGCCTCCTTCGAGTCCGGCGCGATTGGACGCGGTCACGCCGATCGAGTCGACGGCTACCGCGGACAGCGCGTCTGACACGTTCGCGAATCGACCCGCGATCGCGGTATTGCCGTTCGAAAATCTCTCCGACGACCCGAAGTACGCGATCTTCGCCGATGGCCTCGCCGGCGATCTGATCACGCGGCTGTCCGCGTGGCGCGCGTTCCCGGTGATCGGCCGCGGTGCGAGCTTCCAGTACCGCGGCGACGTCGATATCAAGCGCGTCGCGAAGGAACTGAACGTACGCTACGTCGTGCAGGGCAGCGTGCAGCGCGAGAGCGATCGCATCCGCATCAACGCGCAGCTCCTCGATGCGCAGTCGGGTCAGACTGTCTGGAACCAGACATTCGATCGAAAGGTCGCCGACCTGTTCGACCTGCAGGACGAGATCAGCATGGCCATTGCTGCTCCGCTCGTCGGCGATCTGAGCCGCGCGGAGGCACACCGTGCGCAAAGCCGTGGCACGCGAAACGTCGACGCGTGGAGCCAGTACAAGTCGGTGAGCCGCTCATCGAAATCCGACGCCGAAGGGTATGGCCGAAGCACGCGCGTTCTTCGAACGCGCGGTGGCGCTGGAGCCGCAATTTGCATCGGCACACGCGGAGCTGTCGGTCACGTATGCATGGGGGGCCGTGTTCGATAGCGCGAGCGCACCCGAGCACAATCTGGCCCTGGCGCTCGAATCGGCCCGTCGCGCGGTCGAGTTGGACCCGAATGAGGCGAAAGCTCACAGCGCGCTCGCGTTCGCGCTGCAGATGTTCGGGCGAACCACCGCCAACGCGCTCGCGTCGGCGCAACGCGCGGTCGATCTGAACCCGAGCTCACCCCACGCGTTGGTTGTGCTCGGCTACGCGAAGCTGATGGCGGGCGATCCGCAGGGCTGCATCGTCGACGCTCGAGCGAATCGCATGCGACTCGATCCGCAAGCTTCGTTCGCGAGCAACCATGAAAACCTGTCGGAGTCGTATTTTGAACTCGGTCGATTCGACGCTCGGACTCGAGCACGCGCGGAAGGCACTGGCGGCGCAGCCCGACTACCTCTGGGGCCATCTCGACGCCGCGATGAATGCCGTGCGGCTCGGTCGGGTCGACGAAGCGCGCGCGGCGATCGCCGAGGCGCGCCGCATACAACCCAACTCTCGTTGGAATCGGTACGACAGACGTCTGGCGTGACCAACGCCGACGATGCTCACGCGCTGGACCGCGGCGCAGCACGAGGCCGGTTTGGACTGACCCGCGGCCCGAGTCGATCTCCGTCGGCAGACTCGCGCGCTCCGTGTCGGCGTGATCGATTTGCGACGCACACGCCACCCACGCATTCGCAGGCGCGCGTGACGAGTACGCTACGCGGCGTCGGTTCCCGACCCGGGCGGCGGAAATCGTTCCCGCAGCCATTCGCCAAAGGTGCGGCACGCATCCGTCATCGTGAATATGCCGGCAAGGCGGCCGTGGCCCGTGACTATGGCCGCGCCGATGTGACGATGCGCCATCTCCAGCAGTACCGTCGATAGCGGCGTATTCACGTCCACTTCGTAGGGGTCGGCGATGTAGGCATCCTCGACTGAGAGTGTGCGTGGATCGGGATAGTCGAGCTCCGGGCCCAACAATAGCTTGATGTCGCGATCGGTGATGATGCCGCGCAGCCGGTGCGCAGACGTCACCGGTAGATGACGCACGTGATGTTTCAGCATCATGCGGCGCGCGTCCAGCAGCGGCGCCTCCAACTCCACGGCATATGGAAACGGCGTCATCACCGACTTGATGAGAGGATCGCCCTTCATTGCATCCCTCCAGTTCGATTCATCCGCCTATCAGGCGCCGAGACGGGAAGCGTGGCTAGTACGGTGATTCCCTTACTCGCGCTCGCGTGACGCCCCATGATGCTCACGCTCCAAGAAGCCCGGCGCGTGCCAGAATTGCGACGAACGTCTGAGGAATGCCCCATGAACCTTGTCTTGTATCACTCGCCGTACTCGACCTGCAGCCAGAAGGTGCGGATCGCGCTGGCCGAGAAGGGGCTTGCGTACGAGTCGCGCGAGATCAACTTCGCGCGCGAGGAGCACCTCGCGCCGGAGTACCTGAAGCTGAACCCGAACGGTGTCGTGCCGACGCTGGTCCACGACGGGGAGCCCGTGATCGACTCGTCGTGCATCCTCGAGTACCTGGACGAGGTCGCGCCGGCGCCGCCGCTCTCGCCGCCGACGGCGCTTGGCCGCGCGCAGATGCGCGCGTGGCTGCGCTACTTCGAGGAGGTACCGACGGCCGCGGTGCGCGTGCCGTCGTTCCAGGACGTGTTCCTGCCGCTGATGCGGAAGTTCGGAGCGCCGAGGCGTTCGACGCCGGCGCCGCGCGCCGCCCGATCCGCAAGGGCTTCTACCGCAAGATGAACTCTGGGCGCGGCTTCTCGGCGGAGGAACTCGAGAACTCGCGCGACCAACTGCGCCAGACCGTCGAACGGATCGA
Source organism: uncultured Gammaproteobacteria bacterium (assembly GCA_963829065.1). Lineage (GTDB taxonomy): Bacteria > Pseudomonadota > Gammaproteobacteria > Pseudomonadales > Azotimanducaceae > DATJGR01. Next base: position 21,982 of record CAWHHK010000001.1, read on the forward strand.
CGGCGCGCTCGAGGACGGGCCGTTTCTGCTCGGCGACCAGTTCACGCTCGCCGAGTGCTGCGTCGCGCCGCTCGCCGACCGCATGGACGACCTCGGCATGGCCGATCTGTGGGCCGACCAGCCGCGCTTCGCCGACTGGCTCGCGCGCGTCCGCGCACGGCCGTCGTTTCGCGCAGCGTTCCTTCCCGGCTCACGCCTGTCGGAGCGGCCGGAGTTCGCGAGCATTCTGCCGCGCCGGTAGAAGCTCGACGCTCGTCTTGTAGAACCGCACCCGCATACAGCGAACCTGCAGTCGAGTCTCTCGCGAATTGTGGAACCAACCTCGGTCTGCGACTGTGGTGCAGCGGCGCTGTAACGCGGATTGCGATAATGTCGTCATCGAACATGGCCACCGGAGCAGGGCGGAGCGTGAAGGTCGTCATCGATCGGGATCTGTGCGAATCGAATGGGCTGTGCGTCGAGGTGTGTCCTGACGTGTTTCGCATCGACGCGCAGGATCGCCTCGTGTTGCTGATCGAGCGCCCCGACGAGCGCGCGCGGGCGCGGGTCGAACACGCCGTCCAGGTGTGCCCGCGCCAGGCGCTGCGCATCGATGAAGATTGACTCGCGTCACGCCACGCGGTCGCGAAGCGTTCGAACTTGACAGGAGTCACAGGGCAATGAAGACGTATGCCGACCTGGATCTCGAGCCGATGCCGATGCTCGAGGAGGACACCGCGTCGACGCGTCGGCGCCTGCGCGACGCGCGCGAGATCGGCGCGTTCGCGAAAGGGCCGTTCGGTCCGCTCGTGATCCGTCACGCGGCGGTGACCGAATTGCTGCGCGACAAACGATTGCGCGGAGTCGGCATGGATCTGGCGCGGCTTTCCGGCATTCCCGAAGGCAGCCGCACATGGCGCCGGCAGCAGAACATTCTGCTGTTCATGGAAGGCGAGGATCACCACCGATTGCGGCGCCTGGTCGCGAAAGCGTTCACGCCGCGCGCGGTCGAAGCGCTGCGACCGTATACGCGTACGGTGATCGGCGGCCTCGTCGACACGGTATTCGACGCTCACCGGTGCGAAGCGGTGGAGTCGCTGACGAATCCGTTCCCGATTCCCGTGATCTGCGCGCTCGTCGGCATCGAACCCGACCGCATCGACGACATGAGCCGCTGGGCCGGGTCCGTCTTGTTGGCGCTGCGCCTCGACGCAGGCACGCACCTCGCCGAGATGGAGCAGGCGCAGGCCGAGCTCGACGACTACATCGGCGGTTTGATCGCGCTGCGCCGCAAGCAGCCGCGCGACGACCTGCTGAGCCGCCTGATCGCCGTCGAAGAAGCGGGCGACAAGCTGTCGTTCGACGAATTGCTGGCCGTCGTCGCGATGATGCTGGTCGCGGGCACCGACACGACGCGCAATCAGCTCGCCAACGTGATCCAGACGTTCACCGAGTATCCGGATGCATGGGCGCAGCTGCGCGCGCGGCCGGAGCTCGTGACGAATGCCGTCGAAGAGGCAATTCGCTGGCAGCCGGCGACGCAGGCGGTGCCGCGCGTCACGCTCGAAGATGTCGAACTCGACGGCGTGACGATTCCGGGCGGCACGATCGTGCTGCTGCATTCGCTGTCGGCGAATCACGATGACACCGCGCTCGCGGGTGCCGACCGTTTCGACATCACACGCGAGGCGGCGGGCGGGTGGCAACTGCTGACGTTCGGCGGCGGTGTGCACTATTGCCTCGGCGCCAACCTCGCACGCGTCGAACTGACCGAGGCGCTCGCTGAATTATCGGCGCGCTTCACCACGCTGCGCGCGGACGGCGAGGCGGTGCTGAGTCCGCCCGGATCCCCGATCCGCGGCTATCAGCGACTGCCGATCGCGTGGAGTTAGCGGTAGCGATCGAGGCGTCTTACTTCAACACCAGTTCCCGGATGATTTCGCTGCCCAGGATTTCGCGCATCGCTTCGCGATCGATAGCACCTTTGCTCTGAGCGGCCGCATTTCCGGCGATTTTCTCCGAAACCGCCTCCGCTCTCGGCGGTCCTGTCGAGCGCCGCCATGTTCGGATAGACGATGCTCAGAATGAGGTCGGGTTCCTGCGGCGATCGAGGCTGGGCGGAATAGACGCCGTAGCCTGTGATCAACCCGGCCTTCTTCTGCGCCTCCATGATCGTCTTGTAGGTCGTGTCGAGGTACTTCATGTACTCCTCGAACTTTCCGGGTTTGATCTTGACGTACGACAACTCGGTGACCTGACCCTCCGTATACGGCTTGGCCTCGTCTGCACTCGCGCTCGCCATCGCGACGCAGAGCATTACCCCAATCAATGCAGCAGCAGTCTTCATTCCCCTCTCCCGATTTGTCGAAAGTTCCGACGCCGGAGTATGCATCCGCGGTGAGGTAGGTCATGCGGACGATGGGCTCGGCTCGTCGCGCCCCACAATCGACTCGTCGTATTCCGAGAGGTGCGTGCACGTATCGGCGGCCGACGTCATGCTCGGCGCATGGAGAACTCAATCGTCTATTCGCAGCGGCTGGGCGCAATCAGCGACCGACAATTCGAAGCGGTCGCGGCGCGGCTGAACCTCGGCCGTTTCGTCGCCGCCGCTCCGACCACCAGCGGATTGTTCGGGCAGAACGTATTCGTCACCACCACGGCCGGTGAATTCGTGCTGCGCGGCGCGCCGCATTGGGTGAAAGCGCCGCACGAAACGGCGTGGCGACGCGAGGACCGCTGGCAGTTCACGAAGGAGCGATTCTTCGCGTCGCAATTGCACGCGCGAACGAACGCACCGGTGCCGTGGCCGATGCTGCACGACGAGTCGAGCGACATCCTCGGGTGGCCGTATCTCGTCATGCCGCGGATGCCCGGCGCGTGCTTCGACGAGCGCAGCATTCGAAAGGCGCTGACGCCGCAAGACCGGCGCGATGTCGCCGAGGCGCTCGGCGTGATGCTGGCGGAAATGCAACGGCTCACGGGGCCTTTCGCCGGCGACTTCGGCATCACGTCGATCGCGCTGGAGCCGTACCCGAGCGGCTTCACTCGGCACGTGATCGACGAGACGCGCGCCATCGTGAACATGGCAGCGCAGCACGGCACGATGACCGACGATGATCATGCGTGGATCGACGCTGCGGTGACGCGTGCGCTCACGATCGACCGGATCGCGACCCAACACGTTCGTGCACGGCGACTACAAACTCAACAACCTGACGGTTATGCAGAGCGGCGACGGCTGGCGCGTCAGCGGCTTGTTCGATCTGCATGAGGCGCGGTTCGGCGACGGCGCGCTCGATCTCGTGCGGCAGGCCTGCAGCTATCTCGATACGGAGCCCGAATTGGCTGCGGTTTTCGTCGACAGCTATCTTCAACGTGTCGTGCCTGATGCGAACATCGCAACCTTGTTACCGCTGTACGTCGTCAACGACCGCATGAAGATCTGGGAGTTCTTCACGCGACCCGACGCACGCGCGACGTGGAGCAACGGCAAATCGTTTCGGGAATGGGCCGAGCGGTACGTGAATGGACTGCTGATGCTGGTGCGATAGCGGCGCCTCACGATCTGCGTCGTCAATCGACGAGCACCTCGACGTGCGATACATCGACGGGTGCACCATGTGCGAGGTACCGCGCAACGATGTCCGACAGCGTTCGCGGCGTCAGCGGCTCGCGCGCCATTGCCAGTTCGTCGGTGTGCCACCAGCGAAACCGATCCAGCACTTGTGCTTCCACCGCATCCGACATGCGCGGCTCGAACTCCTCCACATGGACGATTCGATATTGCTCGCGCTGGCAGATCCGCTTGCCGCCCCAGTTGAACGTATGTTGGCGCCGCCACACCAACGGACCGACCTCGAACCGTTCGAGCCCCAACTCTTCCTTCAGTTCGCGCCGGAGCCCCATCTCATCGGATTCGCCTGCTTCGAGGCCGCCACCCGGGGTGATCCAGAACCAATCGCCGCCTTCCGGCGCACGGATGCGCATCAACAGCACCTTGAGGCCCGGCGTCAGTACGATCGCGCGGACGGCGTTGCGCTGGATGATCACCATTGC
>CAWHHK010000002.1:0-79578 GCA_963829065.1 uncultured Gammaproteobacteria bacterium
CCGCCAGTTCCTTCGCGGCCGCGCTATCCGCAGATCCTGTCAGCGTGACGTGGCCACGCTTCGTATCGACTTCGGTCGCGAGACCGTCGGTGTAGGTGCTCCGACGAGCGTCGACTTCACCGTCGCCGTGATGGTGGCGTCGTCGATCGCTTCACCGTAGCTACGGTCGGACGAGTGTGCCGGGGGGCCATAGTCCGGCTGCACCACGATCTGGTTGTCCACGTCCTTGATTCCGTTGACGCCCAACGCGATCTGCTTCGCCAGATCCCTGTCGACGCCTTCCTCGACCTTGCCGCTCAGCGTTGCCTTGCCGTCGTGCACCGACACCTTGAGGTCGTTCGCGCGCAGGTATGGACTCAACGCGTAGGTGGTCCAGATCTGCGTTTCTTGTCGCGCGTCGGTGACGTCCTGAGACACAGGTCCGCCGCCAATGCGCCGCTCATTGCGGCGATTGCGATGGCGATCCGAGGCGAGCAACAACTTGCGGCATTGCGGAACCATCGGTTCGAGCGCCGCCTTGCGGCGACATCATGACGGGTTCGCTTCGAAAAAGCGACTTCACCTGACGGTCCGCTTCGTCGCGGGTAATTGCATAGCGCTCCTGAACCAGACCCGTCAGTCGATCTGTTTGGCCTTCAAGCTTGAGTAATTCATCGTCGGTCAACTTGCCCCACACGATCTTGGCGGCACCGACCTGCTGCTTCCACTTGCCCTTGATCTCGTCGACGCTGGGTCGATTGGCTTGTTCATTGTGATTCTGGCGAATCCGGCGACCCGCGAGAATGCGGGAGGTCTGGATGGGTACGTTGTGAACGATACGGTTCGAGCAACGCGACGTCGGTGCGTTGCGCACTTAGTCGCCACGAGCGGATCGCGGTGTCCCAACGACGCGACTGAGGCCGCGGAAGCGCCTAATGCTTCCGTTTCAACCGCCGTCGAAACTCGCGGCACCAATCGAGACCGTCAATCTGCGTTTCCCATGGCGTGGACGTGCCCGTGGACGGATTTCTGGTGTGCCGATTCCGCGTTTTCTGTCATCTCGGCGTACTGCTCCGGCGTCAACGTCGGCAATTTCCGCAGGAATGCGACGATGCTCCACAGTGTCGGATCGTCGTGTGTGACGCCCCACGCCGGCATCGCCGACATCTTGATGCCGTGTTTGACGACCCAGAACTGTCGCGCCGCCCGGCAGTCGCGTCTCCGCGGGTTCCGGTTTTGCGAGTTCGGGCGCAGGCGGATAGGCCCTGCCGAAACTCGTTGTCCGCCACGCCCGGTGCGAGGTGGCAACCCGAACACATCTGCGCGTATTCGTCCGCACCTTGCTCGATCAGCTTCCGGTTCGTCGAGATTCGGTACCTCGATTTCTTTCGCGCGAACGGCGATCGATCGCTCGCGTGTCGTCTGCAACCCAGTTCACGAGCGCGCCGTGAGGCTGATCGGCCGCAACGTCGAAGGCACCGCTGTAAACGTAACCGAGACCATCACCCCGGTGCGCCAGCGTCAGTACGATCGTGATGACGTTTTCATTTTGTTTCTCCATCAACACCGCGAGTCAGGTGCGACATGTCCATGCCCTTCATGTCCGTGTCGGGCGTGACCGGCTCTTCACGTCGTGTCACTTTTCTTCACGGCGTGGTGAGTCGGATCGAACGCCACCTTGCGCGCGACGGTGCCTTCGGGGTGCCGGTACCAACCGGGATCGCCGTAGTCGTCGACGTCGAGACCGTCGCGAACTTTCAGCACCGTGAACATGCCGCCCATTTCGATCGACGCCGAACGGTCCGGTGCCCGTCATCATCGGCAACGTGTTCTCGGGGCCCGGCATTCCCATCGCGGCGTGCGTCGCGACATACCGGTTTCGCCCATCGCCATGTAACCGGGCAACATCGAGCGGATCTTCGCGTCGACGCCGCTCTGATCGACGCCGATCGGGTTGGGCACATCGTGCCCCATCGCGTTCATCGTGTGATGCGACATGTGGCAGTGGAACGCCCAGTCGCCGGGGTTGTCCGCGACGAACTCGAAATCGCGCATCTGACCCACGCCGACGATCTCGGTCACTTCGCTGCGCCAGGCCGATTTCGGCCAGCGATCGCCGTCGCTGCCGGTCACCCAGAACTTGTGACCGTGGAGGTGGATCGGGTGGTTCGCACATCGACAGGTTGCCGACGCGGAATCTAACGCGTTCGTTGAGGCGCACGACGAGCGGCGCGGTCGCCGGGATACACCTTGCTGTTGAACGTCCACAGATTGAAGTTCGAGCATCACCGCGGGATCCGGGCGATAGGTACCCGGATGCAGCGCCCAGTTGTGCAGCATGATCGCGAAGTCGCGATCGACGGGTCCGGCTTCGCCGTCCTTCGGATGGATGATGAAGAAGCCCATCATGCCGAACGCCATCTGCACCATTCGTCGGCGTGCGGGTGGTACATGTGCGTGCCGGCCTGCTTCAGCGTGAACTCGTAGGCGTACGTCTCGCCGGGTTGGATGTCCGGCTGATTCAGCCCGCCGACGCCGTCCATGCCGTTCGGGCAGAATCAAGCCGTGCCAGTGAATCGTCGTCGGTTCCTGCAGGTGATTGGTCACCAGGATGCGCACGCGGTCGCCTTCGACCGCTTCGATCGTCGGCCCGGGCGTCGAGCCGTTGTAGCCCCAGCACTTCGCGACGCAACCCGGCGCGAACTCGTGATCGAACTCCTCGGCGATCGAGATGAAACTCCTTCGCGCCGCCGATCGATCTGCCACGCCAACGAACGGCCGTTCGGCGTGACGACCGCCGCGACGGCCACCGCGCGACGCGAGCGACGCCGCATCGCGCCCGTCATCGCTCGGCGCTAGCCAGACGTCCATTTCGTTGGGCTCGGTCGCGCGCGCCGAACCGACGAACGGCGGCCGTCGTCAGCGCCGACAACGCACCGCGAGTACTGAACGTCTACCGACCATCTTCAATCTCCGTTCTTGGTGATGTGTGGCCTTGCGGATCAGCGGGATCGGCCGCGGCCGGCTGCGGCGTCGGATGTCGGTAAAACGTCGGCGAATCGCTCGGCAGCTGCGCCGCCGACCGCGTGCGCCAGGCTCGACGCGCGCGCGCCAATAGTCGCGCATCGGCTTCCAGAAACTGCTGATACGCGGCGTATTCGTCCTGCTTCGCGCGTAGCAGGTCGAACGCACCGACGAGCATGTAGTTCGGCCTGCTCCTGCGTGCGCGCGACGATCTGCTCGCGCAGCGGAATCATCTCGTTGGTGAGACGCTCGACGCGTGGCCGCGCCGCCGCAACGCGGTCGGTCGCCGCCAGCACGCCGTTGGAAATCTCGAGTTCTTGCGCGCGCACCTGCGCGCGCGCCGCGTCGAGCAGCGATTCGGCACGCAGGACGGCCGCCTGGCCCTGATTGAATATCGGCAACTGCATCGACAGCGACGGACCAATCAGCCGGTTCCGATCGGTGTCGCGTTCGTATTGCGCGCCGACCTCGACTTCGCCGAGGTAGCGGTAGCTGCGCGTCGAGTCCCAGCGCATCTTCGAGCAGCACGACGGCGCGACGATCGGAGTCGAGATCGGCGCGTCGTCCGAATCGCCAGCTGCAGCGATGCATCGAGCGGATCTTCGGCGCCGTGGCACCGGCAACGCATCGGCGAGTCTGCCACTGCGTGCCGGCGTCCAGGCCCATCAACTCGTTCAGCACGGATCGCCGCGTGCCGCCGCGTCGCGCTTCGGCCCGCTCCTGGTCGAGCTTGCGCCTGGCTCGCGGCGACTCGTTCGATCGCGAGTTCCAGCGCGCTGATGTTCCCGGCGTCCTTGAATCGCGCTGCCAGTTCCGCTGAGGCGCTCGCCGCGATCGCAACTGCGGCTGCGCATCCGCGCAACCTGCCGCGCGCCGACGGCGTCGAAGTAGGCGGACTGAACGCGCGCCGCGAGATCGAGCAGGCGCTGCGTCGCGTCGAGCTTGGCGCGTTCGAACTCGCCTTCGGAGAATCGCGTGCGCGCACCCATCAGCAGCAGCTGCGCGAAGTTCTGCGTCAGGCCGAAGTCGTAACGACTCGATGCGCTCGACCGGCTGGACGACTGCCACGTCGCCGCGAGCGTCGGGTTGTTCGACCGCCCCGCCTGAATGACGTCCGCAGCGCCGAGTCCGAGGCGTGCGTACTCGGCCTGCATGCGCGGGTTGTTGACGAACGCGACTCGCACCGCGGACGCGGGTGTGAGCGGGTCCGTCAGTAACGCATCGACGAACGCGGTGCGCTCGGCGTCGCTGACGTCGGGCCATGGCACGTCGCGATCGTTCACCTGTCGGCGAACGTCGCCGTAACCTCGATCGGCGGGTACCGTCACGCATCCGGCAAGTCCGAACGTCGCGATACCAAAGAGAACCAATAAGTACTGAACACGCACGCTGCAATCTCCGTCGAACCGAATCGGCCGTTGTCGACGAAGCCAAGCGCCACCGCCCGAAGGCGCGCGGCCAGGAATCACACCGGAGGGGAATGCTCAGCCGTACCAGCAACGACGGCCGAACGACTCAGGCGGCGCTTGGCAGCGCCGCGATCGGAGGTCGGAATGCGGGACTGTGCCACGCCTCGCGAATCAGCGCCGCGTAGCCGGCAATCAACTGCCCATCGCTACCGGTCGCAATCGCCGGCGCGTGCGACGGCAACACCGCGGCGCTACCGGTGCCCGCGCAGTGCTGCGCGCAGTCGCATTGGACCGGACAATCACATCGATCGTGGCTGGTCGGCCCCGCGTGCGATGTGCCATGTGAGGTCGCGTCACGAGCGTGTTGCATCGTCGCGTGATGATGCGTCGGCGTGGCGGTCGTGACCAGCGCGCCGCATGCCGGCGTGATGGCACCGCAAACCTTCGCCGATCGACGCGGCCGCGGCATACGGCAACGCGAGCGTCAGCAGAAATGCGATGAAGGAGCGACATCTGTTCACCGCGCCAGTCTCTTCTTCCCGTCTGAGATCTTCAACAAACGTATCGCGCAACTGCAAAAGGGAACACGATGCCGGTCACGCTTGCGCAAGCGGATGGTCTTGCGGGTTCCACGTATGGCGGCTGTGCGCCTGCTCGCGTTAGCTGGACTGCGGGAGATGGGGGCCCGGTATGGATCCGGTAAATGTCAAATCGATCGCCACTGCTGCGATGGCAGCGTTCGCGTGGAAGCGCCGGTGGTGACGCCGGCGTTGTTCGCATCCGGAGCGGCACGAACCGCTCGTCATCGAAGCGTGGGACGAACCGCACGCGCGGCGCTGCATCGAGGAGATCGTCGCCGGCGCGATCGACGCCTATTCGCCCGAACGCGGCTGTACCCGCCGCATCCGCTCGACGATATGTTGACGGGGCCATCGGCCGGTACGTCGCCATACTTCGGCGCGTTGGGCGTGTTCTGGGGCATTGCGTACCTGTCCGCAGCCGGCGTGATCGACGATCGCCGCGACTGGGTGCGTCCACGACTCGATGCGATGATCGATGCAAACGCGGGCTCGTCGTTCGCGGAAGGATCGTTGCTGATGGGCCCGCTTCCGGCGCTCGCGCTGCGCGCTCGATTGCAACCGTATACGTCGGCCACCGTCGATCGCGACGTGATCCACGCGGCGTTGGCGCGCGCGGCCGACGGCTCGGTCCAGGAATTGATGTGGGGCATTCCGGGCGGGGCGATGCTGGCGGAACAACTGCTGCGCGAGACCGGTGAGCCGCGCTGGAAGGCGCTGTTGCGCAAGCAACTCGATGCGATCTGGCGAGCTCGCGTCGATGTGCCGGGCATCGGCTTGTTGTGGAACGAAGAGCTGTATGGGTCACGCAATCTGTACCTCGGCGCAGTGCATGGATTTGGCGGGCCAGGTCATGCCGCTGCTGCGCGCCTTTACACTGTTGTCGGCGGAAGCCCGGTCCGCGGCGGGCAGCGCCATCGCGCGGACGCTCGACGTGACCGCGGTGCGCGACGGAACGCTCGTGAACTGGCCGACATTGGCGGCGGCGGACGCTCCGGCGTGCCTGGTTCAGTACTGCCACGGCGCGCCGGGCGTGATCGCGTGCGTTGCGGACGCATCGCCGGACGTGCTGCCTGGCGTGGACGACGCTGCTGCTTGGCGGCGGCGAACTGATCTGGCGCGCCGGCCCGCTCGCGAAGGGCTCGAACCTGTGCCACGGCACGGCTGGAAACGGTGTCGCGTTGCTGAAGCTGTTTGCGCGCACCGGCGATGAGGTGTGGCTGCGACCGCGCACGGTCGTTCGGGATGCACGCGATCCACCAGTACCGGCACGCGAAGCGGCGCTATGGTCGCGACCGGTTCTCGCTGTTCACCGGCGACATCGGCGTCGCGACGTTTCTGCGGGGATGTATCGACGAGGTCGCGGCGATGCCGCTCGTCGATGTGGCGTAGCCGTTCTGCCAACGAACCAAACAACACTTCCCAACAGCCATGCGCAGGTGAAAACGAACGAAGCGGTCGATCAGTCTGACTCTTCGTCCGACATCGGTGCCGGCCAGAACTTCTGCATCGCGAGGAACGTGAACGATGCCGACCACGTGATCATCGCGAGTCCCGTCAGCGCCTCCGCGGCACTCAGCATCCGCATCGCACCGACCGGCACGATGTCGCCGAAGCCGACCGTCGCGTAGACCATCGACGAGAGGTACATGTAGTCGATCACGTCCGGATGCTCGATACCGGCGATCGTGCCCATGCCCGGCATCCAGTCGGAGACCATGTAGCCGAGCGCGAACACCCAGATTTCCAATCCGTGCGCGATCAGCAGGCCGAGCATCACCAACAGCACGCCGATGCGCTTGTGGACGTGGGCGCCGAGCGTCTTGCCGAGAAACCGCAGCGATTCGTAGTGCATCGCCACACAGATGACGACTAGCACCATCGCAAACAGGCTGACCACGGCGTGTTCGAATAGCGTGTCCATCCGTCACTCGATCTTCAACAACATTCGCGTGTAGTAGAACGTGTCGAGCTCGTCCTTCCCGGGCGCCGGGTCGCTGTTGTAGTCGTTGCGAACGCCGATGCGCAGCAGCCAGCGGCGGCCGGTGCCGACGGGCAGTTCGAGCGATGAGTCGTGCGAGAGCAGATAGTTGCCGAAATCGTCGATCGCCGGTGCGTAGGTCAGTTCGTTCAACATTGTCAGCCACGGTTCGAGCACCCAGCGGTGACTGAGGCCGGTGTCGAGCGTCGTTGTGTTGTTGTCTTCGATGCCGCTCTTGAACTGTTCATGCCGGTAGCCGAGACCGGTGAAGAACTTCAGCGTCCGGGTCTTCGTGTTGATCGGGCGCCACGACAAACCGCCGGCGCCCGTCGCGCGCAAGTCGATGTCCTCGAACGGATCGCGCTCCAGTTCGCCGCGCACGTACCAGCCCCAGAGATCCTCCCCGAAGACGCTGTAGGTCGCGCCAAGGATGCTCTCGTCCGCTGTTTTGTCGTTGTCCGTCTGATCGTTCTCGTACGACGCGTACAGCTTCAGCTCGTCCCGTTTCGACACCAACGTCGCGGACCCGATGAAGTGAGTTGTCGACTCATCGGTATTGCCGCGTTTGCCGCTGATGTCGACGGCGGCGGTGTAGATCCAATGGCGCGCACCGGACTCCGGCGGCGGCGTTGCGTCGGGTAGCCAGGATGCCATCAGTTGGCCCACCGGCGCGGACGTTGGCGTCGTCGGGTCCGCGATATGAATCGATTTGCCCGCGGCGGACGTGTCCGCGTCGAGTGTGGTCACGCCGGTGACGGTCGTCTGGTCCGACAGCCGGGACGTGAGGGGCGCATCGGTCGTCAGGTTCGTGACCTTGTCCATCGCGACTGCCAACACACCGGCATAACTCGTCTTGAACTCGATCGCTTCCGGCGTGATTTTCTGCACCGACCCAACGAGTCGCGCGCCATCGATCGTGGTGATCACGTCCGCTGAAGCGCTGGATGCGCAGGCAATGAACACGACAAGCGAAATGAGTGACGCAGCTCGACTCCGACCTGACATGTCGATTTCCCCGTGGTTGAAGCGTGTGATCGATGAGGGCGCAACTGTCGGCAACTTATGCAATTGGCCGGCTGACTGCAATCCGATCGCTCGCGGACCGTCGTCGGTCAAGACCTACCCGCAAAGGCGATTGCCGTGACCCGAGCAACGCGTGATCATGCGTTTCCAATCACGGAGATGAATCATGGACGCACAGGAAAAAAACATTACCGTCACGACCGGCGACCTGCGCAACACACTCGTTCGTGGCGTTGATCAGGCAACTGCCGGCGCACACGACAAGATCACGAGCGCGACCGATGCCGCCCGACCCGCGGTCGATCGCCTCGCTGCGAGTGCGCACGACGTGGTCGACAAGGTCGCCGGCGTCGCGACGCAGGCGGCCGAGACGCTCGGCGTCAGAGGCGAACAGATCAAGACCGCACAGGACAAACTGGTCGAGAGTGCCCGCGAATACATGCGCGAGCATCCGGTTGCCACGTTGTCGGTCGCGGTCGCCGCAGGTTTCGTGTTGAGCCGGTTGTTGTCGTCTCGCTGAGGTACAGCGATGCTCCCGCAACAGGACCCGAATGCGGGCGGTCCGGCTGTGGCGGCTGACTCGCAGGCGCATCCGCCTGGATTGATTGACGACGTCGTTGGTCTGGCGCGCGAGTTCCAGGCGATGGCGCAGGATCAGCTGGAGCTGGTTGCGCTGGAGGCGAAGTTCGCCGGACGCAATCTGATGACGATGCTGGCCGCGGCGATCGGACTTGGCATTCTGGTGACGACGGTATGGCTGGGATTGATTGCAAGCGTCGTGTGGTGGTTCATCGAGATGGGCGCACCGCGGTCAGCCGCACTGCTCGTGATGGCAGCAGTGAACCTGATCGCTGCATTCGTCTGCTACCGTGTGATCCGCCGCAGCATTCGCAGCTTCGGATTTCCAGCGACTTTGCGCAGCCTGAGAGCGGCCTCGCTCCAGCATCGTAACGGAACATCGACATGACCACGCCCGAAATGGATCCACCGCTGCACCGCCAGATCGACGCGATGGAACGCCGCCTCGCCGACCATCGAGGCCGACTCGGTGCCGATCTGCGCGGAATCGCTCACAAGGCCCGTATCGGACTCGTTGCTCCAGGTGCGATACTGACGGCGGTTGCGATCGGCGTAGTCATCGAGCAGAGCGGTCGCCCCCGGACGTGGTCGTTAGCGCCGATGTTGCAGGGGCTTGGCGTGGCCAGCAGATTGGTCACGACGGTTGGCGCACTGGTGAAGTCCCTGGACGCGGTGGCCGATGGTTGAGAGGCGGCTATGAACCCGTCGTCTTTTCTCGACGATGCTCTTCGCTCCAGGGTCTAGTTCCGGCCGGTAAGCGCAGACAACAACGATTTGGAGTGTTCGTCGAACATGGCGGCCCAACGTGGGTCCGGGTCGTTGCGCGCCAAGTCGTAGGCACTCGCTGAATTCGTGTTTCGAATGCGCGGATCTGCGCCCTTCTGCAACAGGTATTCGGCCATGTCGAACTGGTGAGCTTTGACGGCCAGGAGCAGCGGCGTACTACCTTGAGAGTCGCGACGCTCCAGATCCGCCCCAGCCGACGTCAGCAGCGTTGCCAGAACTCAAGTCGCCGTTCATGGCGGCGAGATGCAGCGGTGTCGATCCCGCCTCCGATGCGACATTCGGGTCGTGCCCGGCCTTCAGCAGCGCTTCGATGCACCCGGTCGCGTGTGCGCTGACGGCCCTGTGAAGGGGAGAAATGCCGGCAGTATCCGGACCAAATTTTTCGCCAGGAGCAACGGACTCGAGTGCCGCGAGCAGCAGCTTCAGGTCGACTGGGTCCTCGCTGTCTGCCGCATACCACACGGAACCGCGGTGCTGGTCGTCGCTGAGGCCGGCGGACGCACTGCGTTGGAGCAGCTTCGTCACGGATTCGACGGCGCCGGCCTCTGCCGCGATCATCAGTGCGGTTCGACCGCCGCCGCCGCGCACGTTCGGGTCGGCGTGATGTTCGAGCAGGAGCGCCACCATGTCGGCGTCGTTGCGCGCAGCAGCCAGACCGAGCGCGAAGCGACCTTGCGCGTCGACCGTCGCTGTCGAGGCCCCGGCGCGGAGCAGTGCAGCAGCAATCGAGTCTTGCCCGCGCTCGATCGCGATCAGCAATGGCGTCTGACCGCCGGGCAGGTTCGCGTCGGCGCGCGCGCCGTGCGCGAGCAGTGCGTCGACGACCGAAGTGCGACCTTGATCGACTGCGCGACTGAGTGCCGTGTGTCCGCTCGCGTCGTGGGCATCGACGTTCGCGGTCGTCACGAGTCGTTCGACGAGTTTCAGGTCACCGTTCCACGCAGCAACGCTGAGTTCGGGCCAGCCATCGAAGCGCTTGTCTTTGCGCAGACCGGCGAGCCGTGCGGCCGGATCGAGCGACTCGACCGGACCCGTAGATGGACTGGCGGCGATGCTCTTGGCGCGCGCGAGTTGTTCTGCCGTCCATCCGGCGCCATTGCGCGCCGACAGATCCGCTCCGCCGCGCAGCAGCAGTTCGACCGAAGTCTCGTGACGTTGCGCGATGGCGACGTGCAACGGGGTATCGCCGTTGGAATCGGCGACGTTCGCTGCGGCGCCCGCGCCGAGCAGCGCGTCGATGACGGCGTCTCGACCTTGTTCGGCCGCATAGAACAGCGCCGTTCGTTGAGCGCGATCGCGCTGGTTCACGTCGAGATTCGCGGCGAGCAGATAGCGCACGACACGAGCGTGTCCGGCCGCCGACGCGGCCATCAGCAGCGTCTCGCCCTGATCGTCGGCGATCGACAGATCGCGTCCGGCCAGTTGTGCGATCACGGCTGTTTCATCCGGCAAGGCGATGATCGTCAGCAGCTCAGCGGGCCGATCCGCCAGGCCGGCCAGGTGCTGTTGCGCGCGCGCGTCGCCGGCGTCGGCGGCTCGCGCATACCATTGCGCGGCTTTGGCGGCGTTGCGCGGCGTGCCGATGCCGCGCTCGTAGCACTGTCCGGCCATGTACTGCGACGGCACGTGCCCCAACTCCGCCGCGCGTTCGTAGAGGCGCAGACTCTCGGTCAGGTTTTGCGGTATTCCCGTGCCCGCGCGATACAGATTGGCCAGGCGGTACATCGCCAGCGTGTCACCGCGGCGCGCGATCTCGTCGAGCAGGCGTCGCGCTTTCGCGTAGTCGCCGCGCACGATGCTCGCATTCACGGCGCTGTAGTCTTCGACGGCGTTGCCGTGCAGAGGTACGGCCGCGAGCGTGACGAGCAGCAGCGCCGCGATGACGTTACTCGGTGCCATATTTCGTCTCGATCTGGATGCCGACGCGACGCAGGAAATCCGTCGGCAGCACGCCGCCCGCGCAGACGATGACCTCATCGTTGGCGATCTTCGCGGCGTGCGCTTCGCCGTCGAGAACGACGTGGCGCGGGGCGATTTCGACGACGTTCGACTGCAGCTTCAGATCGATCTTGCCGCCCGCACTGGCGGATTCGACGAGTTTGCGGTTGCGCAATTTCGCGCGTGAAAACGCGTTGGCGCGGTACGACACGGTCACCTTGGCCGCGGACGCATCGGCAACCGCGAGCGCGGCTTCGAGCGCCGAATCGCCGCCGCCGACCACGAGCACTTTCTTGCCCGCATATTGCTGCGGCTCGATCAGTCGATAGACGACCTTCGGCAGTTCCTCGCCCGGTACGCCGAGCTGGCGCGGGGTACCGCGCCGCCCCAACGCCAACAGCACCGTACGGGTGCGGTACTTGGCGCGGGTCGACGTGACGATGAATTCGTTGCCGTCGGCGTCGATGGCGTCCACAGCCTCGCCGTAGCGGATGCGGATTCCCGATTCAGTCTCCGCTTGCTTCCAGAACTGCATCAGTGACTCTTTGTCGACTTCCCGGAAATCCATCCGCCCGACGATCGCGAGATCCGCGGGACCTGTCATCACGAGTTTGCCGCGCGGGAAATGCGCGACGGTGCCGCCGAGCAGATCCTGTTCGAGCGTCACGTAGTCGAGTCCGAGTTCGTGTGCGGACAGCGTCGCCGAGAATCCGGCGGGTCCGGCGCCGACGATGACCACGTCGTGCGTGCCGCTTGCGCGTTTGCGTTGGCGGCGACCGCAACTTGGCGATGCTGTCGATTGCCTGACGACCCTGCTCGACCGCGTTGCGGATGAGACCCATTCCGCCCAGTTCTCCCGCGACGAAGATCCCGGCGACGTTGGTTTCGAACGTCGGGGTCAACGTCGGAATGTCGACGCCGCGCTCGGCGGTACCGAATACGAGCTTGATCGCGTCGACGGGACAAACGGTCTTGCACGCGCCGTGACCGATGCAGTCGGACGGGCTGACGAGGTGGGCCTTGCCGCGAATCACTCCGAGTACCGTGTGCCCGGGATACTCCGGACAGGCGTGCACGCACGCTTCGCAGCCGATGCAGCGCGATGGTCGATGACCGGATGCAGCGATGGCGGGGCGGTCAGTCCCGCTTCGACGGATTCGTAGTGAATCGCAGCGTTTTCCGCGTGCCGGGCAGCGCGCCGCCGCGTCGCGACGAGTGCCACCACGACGAGCGGAAGGACGTATGCGAAATACGTCAACCAGTCTTCGATCGAAGTCATCATCCTTGGTGATACGCGAATCTGGCGGCGTGACCGGCGAAGCGATTCATTATCGAAACGCTTCGCGCAGTGAACAACGTGTCGTGATCGGAAGTGTGCGACATCGCGCACACATTCGCCGGATTGCGCGGCTATCCTTGTGCCTTTCGGATTCGTCGTCCGAGCGCTACAGGCTGATAGAAGGATGCAATCGGCTTCGACATTGGTGGCAACGCCGCCCGCGAAGGCGCCATCGGCCGCGCGCGCATCGCGGCCGCGGTCAGGCGATCCGCTGTGGATGAAGGTCGGCGCGATCCTCTTCTATGGCTTGTGCGCGTTCGTGCTGTGGTGGGGCTGGCAGGTCCGCGACCAGCACTACATCTCGGCCAAGTTCGGCGTTGGCTATGCGCTCGGCATCATCGGTACGACGCTGATGGCGCTGCTGCTGCTGTATCCGGCGCGCAAACGCGCGCGTGCGTTTCGCAACCTCGGCCCCATCCGCTATTGGTTTCGCGTGCACATGCTGTTCGGCGTGATCGGACCGATTCTCGTGCTGTTTCACTGCAATTTCAGTCTCGGTTCGTTCAACAGCGAGACGGTGCTGTTCTGCACGCTGATCGTTTCGTTGTCCGGATTCTTCGGACGCTACTTCTACGCGCGCATCCACCACGGCCTGTACGGCACAAGGCGAGCCTGGAGGAACTGCAGCGCGACTTCGTCGAAGTCCGCGACAAGGGTTCGGCTTTCGCGCAGCTTCTGCCGACCATCATGGAAGATCTGACGCGCGTCGAGCGCCCGTTGCTGTCGCCGACCGGTAAGCTCGAGCCCGGCATGGGCGCCGCGATGCTGACGGGCGTCACGACGCGGTGGGCTTATCTGCGCATTCGAATGAAATTGACGCACGCGCTGGACGATGCGGCGAAGACCTCGCCGATCGTCGCGCGCGAGCGGTCGCGGCTCGAATCTAACAGCCTCCGCTACGCCGCGGGTCGTCTGGAGAAATTGCGAAAATTTGCGCAGTTTCTGATGTTCGAACGCCTGTTCTCGATCTGGCACGTCGTCCACTATCCGCTCTTCGTCGTGCTCGTGGTTGCAGTCATCGTGCACATCGTCGCGGTCCACATGTACTGATCGTGAGACTCGCGCCTGACCCTGCTTGGTCGCAATCGCTGCGTGCCTGCTACCGCTCGGCGCGCTCGGCAGCGAGTCTCGAGCGATTGGTCATGCCCGGTCCGGTCATCAACGGTCACGCCGATCTGGAAAACGACTGTTCGAACTGTCACCGCGCGTTCGTCGCGGCCGAACAGCCGGCGCTCTGCATGGACTTGCCACAAGGAAATTCGTCCGCGACGTGACGTCGCAAACGGGGTTCCATGGCCGCATCGCAAAGGATCAGCCGCAGCTGCTCTGCAAGACCTGTCATACCGAGCACAAGGGCCGCGACGCCGACGTCGTGGGTCTCGATCGTTCGTACGTTCGATCACGATCGGACCGATTTTCCGCTGCGCGGCGGCCACGTGGGTCGTGATTGCGCCGCGTGTCACGCGCAAGGCAAGCCGTTCAGAGAAGCGCCGGTCGAGTGCGTCGCGTGTCACGGCGACGCACAGCCGCACATGAAGCGGCTCGGCGAGAAATGCGCCGGATGCCACAGCGAAGATCGCGCATGGCCGGACGTTCGCTTCGATCATTCGAAGACGGCGTTCGATCTGACGCGGCGCGCACGTCGACGTCGTCTGCAAGAAGTTGCCATGTCGATGAAGTATGGAAAGGTCTGGCGAAGACGTGCGTGTCGTGCCATAGCGCCGACGACGTGCACCGCGGCAGTCGCGGCACGAACTGCGCGGCGTGCCACAACACGACGAAATGGAGCGGCGTCGCGTTCGACCATTTCAAACAGACCGGTTTTGCGCTGGTCGGCCGACACAACGAACTCGTCTGCAGCGCGTGCCACCTCGACAACATGGCGATCAAGCAAGCCGCCGAAGACCTGCATCGGTTGCCACAGCGCCGACGACCATCATCACGGCCGCTTCGGCAGCAACTGCGCGCATTGCCATGGCGAGTCGACGTGGAAGAACGAGTTCGATCACCTTGCGAAGACTGGCTTTGCGCTGAAGGGCGCGCACGAGACCGTTGCGCTGCGAAGGCTGTCATCGCGGCGCATTGACCGACGAATTGCCGAAGACGTGTATCGGCTGTCACGAGAAAGACGATCCGCACAGCGGCCGTTATCGCGCGTGCGAGAGTTGTCCATTCCGAAGTCACGTGGCATTCGGTTGCGTTCGACCACGCGTTCACGAAGTTTCCGTTGATCGGCATTCACGCATCGGCCGCGTGCGAGTCGTGTCATTCGAATCTCGATTTCACCGGCGTGTCGCAGGTGTGCGGCGATTGCCACAGCGGATCGCGACTATCACAAGGGCGCGTTCGGCAGCAGTGCGGCACCTGCCACAACCCCAACGGTTGGGATCGTTGGCAGTTCGATCATGACACGCAGACCACATATCCGCTGACGGGCGGACATCATGACGTGGAGTGTGCGGCGTGTCACAAAGCCGCAATTACCGACAAAGTTACACTGTCGCGGGCATGCGTCAGTTGCCACGCCAAGGACGACAAGCATGACGGCAGGTTCGGCACGGATTGCAGCCGATGTCACACGACCGAGTCGTTCACGGATACGCCGTTTGCTGAACAGGTGACTGCAATGAAGCATTGCGGGCGAATCTTCGGGCTCCTCGTTGTGCTCGCGGCTCCGACGCTCGCACACGGCCGCTGCCGCGCGTGCCGTTCGATCACTTCACCACCGGCTTCGAACTCGACGGCATGCACCGCAACGTCGACTTGCGAGTCGTGCCATGTGCGCGGTGTGTTCAAAGGAACGCCGCGCACGTGTGCGCGATGTCACGACGGCAGCAATCGTGTCGCGAACTCCGCCAAGTCGCCGCGCCACATGATGACGACCGCGGTCTGCGAGTCGTGCCATACGACGTTGACGAGCTGGAGCACGGTTCCGATCGTCGATCACGAGGAGGTGATCGGCACGTGCCAGTCGTGTCACAACGGCACGTATGCGAATCCGAAGCCGCCGCTGCATCCGCCGACCTCGGACGACTGCGAGCCGTGCCACAACACGTATTCGTGGGCCGGGTCGAGGTTCGACCACGCCGGCATCGACGACAACTGCGTGCGTTGCCACAACGGCTCGAGCGCGATCGGCAAGCCGCGAAACACATCCTCACCGACAACGTCTGCGAGGACTGCCATACGACGGATTACTGGAAGCCCGCGGTGACGCGTCGACCACGACGACGTGATCGGCAGCTGTCGGCAGCTGCCACAACGGCACGCTCGCAACGGGCAAACCGACGAGCCACGTGCCGACCACGCTCGAGTGCAACGGGTGTCATTCGACGCTCGCGTGGAAGCCGGCGCTGTTCGACCACGCCGGTCGTCACCGGCAACTGCGTGCAGTGCCACAACGGTGTCGATGCGGTCGGCAAGAACGCGACTCACATCAAGACCGACAACGTCTGCGAGAATTGCCATTCGATCGCGACGTTCAAGCCCGCGGTACGCGTCGATCACACCGATGTGCAGGGCGCGTGCAGCAGTTGTCACAACGGTGTTGTCGCGACGGGCAAGACCCCGACGCACGTTCCGAGCAATGACACCTGCGACAACTGCCACACGGTCATGGCGTGGAAGCCGGCGGTGTTCGACCACACGGGCGTCGCGCCGGGCACGTGCGCGACGTGTCACAACGGCGCGACGGCGACGGGTAAGAATGCAACTCACATTTCCACGTCGTCGTCGTGCGACGTGTGCCACACGACGGTCGCGTGGAAGCCCGCCCAGTTCGATCACGCCGGCGTTACCGGCAGTTGCTCGATGTGCCACAACGGTGTGCAGGCGACCGGCAAGGGCGCGACGCACTTCGTCACGGCGCGCGAGTGCGACGCCTGCCATACGACCAGCGTGTGGTCGCCGTCGACATTCGTGCACAGTTCGCCGAGCTATCCCGGCAATCATCGTCGAGCGCTTGCGTGCACGGACTGCCACACGACGAACGCCGAGGTGCTGCCGTGGCGTTTCCCCGCATACCAGGGCGACTTGCGCGGGTTGTCACGCGAACGATTTCGAGCCGGGCTCGCACCCGAAGACGAACTCGCCGACGACGGTCAGATACACCGTCGCCGAATTGCGCGACTGCGCGGGTGCGTGCCACATCTATACGGACAATACGTTCACGACGATTCGCACCCTGCGCAACACGCACCATCGCGTCAGCGACGGCGGATGTGCTAGTGGCGCGGATGCGGCGCTGGCTGTGCCTTCTGCTGCTCGGCGGTCACGTATTGTTCGCCAGCCACGCGGTGTTCGCCGACGCGAACGCGTTTCGCGGCGCGCGCATCGTCGAGCGCACCGCTGAAGAGACCGTCGTCGAACTCGCGTTTGCGCAAGACGTGCGCGCCAACGCGACGAACGTGACGAGCGATCGGATCGAGATCCGGTTGCGGCCATCGTCCGCGCAACAGTGGGATGCGATCGACGAAAGCTACGACGGCGATCTCGACGCGATCGAACGCGTGACGATCGACGGCAGCGCCGCGGCTGGCTACCGCGTTGCGATCCGGCTCGGCTGGCCGATGTCGATCGAATTGCTCCCGCAACGCGACGACCGCCGCGTCACATTGCGGCTCACGCGAGCTCGCTGCAGCCGGAGCCTGCGGCCATCGATTCGGTCGACGCGGCGCCGACGACGGCGCCGACGACCATACGTACCGCCGACCGAGCCGAGCGCCGCCGAGTCGGTCGGCAATGCAGACCGTCTGCGGATCCGTTTGCGAAGGCGCTTGCCGACGGCAGATCGGCCGCGATGGCGAAGGAATACGGCCGTGCCATCGGGTTGTTCACGAAGGCGGCGGAATCGTCGGACCTCGCGGTGCGCCAGGCTGCGCTGGAAGCGCTCGGAACCGCGCGTGAACGCAACCACCAGGACGCGCAGGCGAAGCTCTTGTACGAGCAGTTCCTCAAGCGAGTATCCCGATTCCGAGCTGGCGCCGACGATCCGGCAACGGCTATCGGGAATCGTCACGCGTGACCTGCCGGCGCAGAAGAAGCTGAAAGTGGCCGCGCGAGACACGGGCGCGTGGAGCGCGGTCGGCAACGTGTCTCAGTTCTACCAGCGGTACGAGACGTCGGTGAACGGCGACTCGCCGGTGGTCGGCGTCGACGGGCGTGTTCACGAACGCGGACGTCATCGTTGGGCACCGGTCGGATCACGTCGACCTGGGGTTGCGCGTGTCGACCAATAGCCTCTACGACTTCACCGGCGATGGTGACAGTACCTATCAGATGTCCACCGCCTACGTCGAGGCCCAACAGGTCGATTGGGGGGTAGACGTGCGCGTCGGCCGTCAGTCTCAGCAGAGCAACGGCGTCCTCGGCCGATTCGACGGCGTGCGCCTCCAGTACAAAGTCGAATTCGTGGCTCCGCCTCGGGGCTATCGGCGGCTATGCGGTCGACTACAGCGCGAACGCATTCTCGGATCAGCGGCCGCTGTATGGCGTCAATGCCGGCTTGTCGGTGCATGAAGGCATGCTCGAGTTCGCGCCGTTCTACATCGAGCAGCAGGCCGACGGCTTGCTCGACCGCCGCGCCGTCGGCATGGAGACGCGCTTTTATCGCGAGAATGTCTCTGCGTTCTCGCTGCTCGACTACGACACGTATCACAAGGAGTGGAACACGAACTACGTGATGCTCAATCTGCGATTCGACGGCGGTTGGAGCAGCTACGGCACGTTCGACCACCGGCGCAGCCCGTACATCACGACCGAGAACGCGTTGATCGGGCAGGGCGTCAGCGACCTCGGCGCGCTCGAGAACACCTTCACCAATCAGCAGATTCAGCAGCTCGCCGCCGATCGCACCGCGGTGCTGACGATGGCGAGCGTCGGCGTCGACAAGGAGGTCTCCAGCGCTCTGCAGGTCGGATCCGATTTCTCATACTCGGACTACTCGTCGACTCCCGCGTCGGGCAATGTCACCGCCACGCCATCGCAGCAGGACTACTACTGCACGCTGCGCTTTCAACTCAACGAAGCCTTTGGGGCACAGACGTTCTCCGCAGTGAATCTGCGCTACGCCGACGGAGACACTGCACGTACGTCATCGGTCTACTGGAACAATCGATTCACGTTCCGCACCGTCTGGCAGCTGTACCCGCGCGTGCGCGTCGACTACACGGACTTCATCAGCGTCGGCCAGACTCAGTGGTTCATCGAGCCGTCGCTGCGGCTCGCCTATCATCCGAAGCAGAACAGCTACTTCGAGTTCGAAGCCGGATACGACCGAACGCAGCGCGAAATGCCGATCCAGTCGCTGGACATCGTCGGTTATTACGTCCGGCTGGGCTATCGGTCGCTGTTCTGATACCGCGACCGAGTGCAGCCGTTCAATGGGTCCGGCGCAGCGATCCATACGGCATGCCGATTGCAAAACTTGATACTGTAGCGGCGAATGTCGGCATGATCTGCACCGGGCTCGCCGCCGCGCGGAGATGTCGGCAAACGACATTTCATCCAGATCGAGGTTCGAACCATGTACAAGAAAATTCTCGTACCCGTCGATGGCAGCGCTACGTCGCGTCGCGGTCTTGACGAAGCGCTGAAACTCGCCAAGGCATCCGGAGGAACGCTGCGATTGGTCCACGTCGTGAACGAGTTGATCATCGATGTGGGCGGAGCTGGAGCCGGCGCCGCGACCTACTACGGCGACCTCATCGAAGGGCTGCGCGAAGGCGGCAAGCGGATTCTCGCCGACGCCGAGAAAATCGTTCGCGATCAGGGCGTCGCATTGGAGAGCGAAATGATCGAGACGATCGGCGGCCGCGCGGCCGACGCGATCATCAACCAGGCGATCGAATCGAAGGCCGATCTGATCGTGATGGGCACGCACGGGCGGCGCGGCATCAAGCGGCTGGCGCTCGGCAGCGACGCGGAGATGGTGCTGCGTCACGCACCGGTGCCGGTGCTGATGGTGCGGGAGACGTAGTCGCTGAGCTGCGGCCCCTTTACGGACTCGTTATCTTGCGTCCTGCGACGGGTCTTCCCGTCGTCGGCTCATCATGGATGCCGGTCCTCCCAGTCTTCCCACTCGACCGCGTGGGTCTTCAGGTACGCACTCACCGCTGCGCCGACGGTGGGAAAGAAACTGTCTACCCCGAGTCGAGCAAAGAGTCCGAAGCGTTTCAGTTTGTCCTTCACCGGGCCCTTCATTTCGGCAAAGTGCAGCTCGATGCCCGCTGCGTGCAGGCTTTCGTCCAGTTCGGCGACCGCGTCTGCGGCGGTGACGTCCACACTGGTCACAGGTTCGGCCGCGATGACCAGCCAGCTCACCGGCGTTGGCGACGCATCGACCGCGTCGAGCGCGCGCGCGTTGAAGAGCTCGGCATTGGCAAAGAACAGCGGCGCGTCCCAACGAAACAGCACGAGGCCCGGGATCAGTCGGGCGTCGGGGTGACGCGCGATGTCGTGATAACCCTTGATCCCGTCGGCGCGACCGAGAATCGCCGAATGCGGACGCCAACCGTCCCAGAGGAATTCGATGACCGCGACGATGATCGCGAGGCCGATGCCGGCAATTGCGCCGAGCACGACCACCCCAACGAAGCAGCCGATCGACAGCCAGAATTCCCAGCGCTGAATGCGGTAGATCCGCCGCAGGTCGGTCACTTCGATCAGGCCGATCGCGGAGGCGATCACGACCGCCGCGAGCGCGCTGCTCGGCAGGTCACTGAGCAGGTTGGGCGCGACGACTAACAGAGCCGCAATGGCGAGCGCGCCGACGACACCGGTCACCTGGGTCCTGGCGCCGGCGCTCTCGGCGACAGGCGTGCGCGACGCAGCTGCTGCTGATCGGGAAGCCCTGGAAAAATCCGGCGGCGAGATTTGCGGCGCCGAGCCCGACGATCTCCTGGTTGGGGTCGACGTACGTGCCGGTGCGCGCTGCGTAGGTGCGCGACAACACGCTGGTGTCGGCAAACGACACGAGCGCCACGGCGCAACCTCCGATCACGATGGGTCCGATGTCGGCGTAACCGATCAACGGAATCACAAACCCCGGCAATCCTTGCGGCAACGGACCGAGGATGGCGACGCCGGCGCGCGTCGCGAGATCCGCAACGCCGACGACGAGGGTCGCGCCGACGACGGCGATCAGGATTCCAGGCAGCCGCTTGTTGCTCTTGAGCAGCATGATCACCGCAAGTGTCCCGGCGCCGACGCAAAACGTGGTCCAGTTCGTCCGGCCGTCGCACAACTCCCATCGCGAAAGCCGCGAGGTTGCGCAGCGGCCCTTCGCTGTCGATCGAGAAACCGAAGAGCTTCGGCAACTGGTTGATCAACACCACCGCCGCAACGCCATTCATGTAACCGTAGCGAATCGGCTTGGACAGCAGTTCGGTGACGAAGCCAAGGCGCGCAACGCCGGCGACGATGCACACGGTACCGGCCACGACCGCCATCATGCCGGCCAATGCGACGGCGCGCTGCGGATCACCGCCCGACAGCGGGACGATGACGGCGAGGATGACGGCAGCGAGCGACGAATCGGGCCCGAGCACGAGAATGCGGCTCGGACCGAATAGCGCGTACGCGAGGAGCGGCACGATGCTCGCGTAGAGTCCGTAGATGCCGGGCACGCCCGACGCGACCGCATACGCGATACCGACCGGTACCAGCATCGTTGTCAGCACGAGTCCGGCAGCGATGTCGTGCGGCAACCACGCGAGTTGGTATTCACGCAAGACCTGCAGACCCGGCAGCCATCGAATCAGCCCACGCTGCGTTCCGGCGTTCGGTGGGCGCGCGACGCGGCGCGGACCCGGTGTTTGAGACGATGCGTTGGCGGCGCTTATGACTGTGCCGTCCATTTCACGGTGTCGATCACGAACGCAGCCATCACGCTGGCATCAGGCCGGCGAGCAGCCGATCGAGGCCGCGCCGGATCTGGGTTCGCGCGCGTTGATGCATGTAGTCGCCGGCGCCGACCGTGTGCACGCGCGAGAGGCTCCCCAAAAGCGTCGCGTCCCGCTCGCCCCGTAGGCGCACTAACAGCTGTACGCGTGCAGTGAACCGCATCGGTTCTTCCGACGCAGTGCTGTCGCCGAGCTGATCGCCGCGCGGTGGCTCATCGCCGAGCGGCGTCTGCCCGAACCGCAACACGAATTCCGCATCGCCGTTCTGCGGCACCTCCGCCGCGCCGCGCGCCGCGAGCGCGGCGACCAGTTCGTCGCGGAAATACGGCTCGAGGAATCCAGGCATGTTCTCCATCGTGACGGTATACGAACTGATCCGCGCCGGGCGGATCGGCTCGTTCACATCGACGTCGACCTTGGCTGTGCTCGCGCATCCGCAGAGAGCGATCGCCAGCACGCCAATCGCAACGGACGACATTCGTCTCACTGATGTAAACCCTCCACGGTGTCGCGATCGCGTTGCATGGCTTCAGGGTAACGAAACATGCGTCGCTATGCGTAGATTCCCGCAGTGCAACCGTTGCCGGGATCGGCGAGACTCGAACTAATCTTTTGCGATCAAAGGAGCCGTTGCGTGTCGATCGAATCCATGAACGCCGACCTTGTCCGGCTCGAGCGCGATATGCGCGAATTGTCGAAAGACGCGGATCGTCTGCTGGGGGATGTCGCCGGACAGGGCCGTACGCTCAAGGAGGAAGCGCTGGCTGCCGAGTTTCTGGCCACCGAAGAAACCATCGAGAACGTCGGCAGTGTGTTGGATGCGCTCGCAAAGCTGGGCGACATTCAGCGCCAACAGCTGCGCAAATTGTTCGCCGATCACCGCACAACCATTGAAGCATTGACGCAGGTGCGTACACCGCTCGATCTGTTGAATATCGGTTTCGAGCATTGGGGCCGCCGGGCCACGCATGCTGCAGAAGGGATCGGCCAGACCATCGATGTACTCGCTAATGAGGCTCGGGCGCTGGCGAACACACTCGTCGAAGTGTGGGAGCCCTTCATCGAACTGCTGCGCCGGGACTGGCGCAAGGGCGATCAGGCGGCCTCCGTACCGCCGAACCCTGAACGAATCGTCACGGGCGCATGAACTCGTAGTCCATATCGTCGTCGAGGTTGTTCATCTGAAATTCCAACGCACTGCGGGTATCGGCGATCCCGCGTTCCTGCGCGAGCGCTTGCGCCACCGTCACCAGCAATGCATGCAGACAATCGCCGCGCGGCAGCTTAGCCGCCGCAGCGTCCTTCAGCGCCGCGTCAACGTGACCGCGCGCAATCGAATAAATTGACATGACCGCTCCGATGCGAAGTAGACGTTCATTGTCCATGTCTGACGCGCCAATGCAGTAAGGGTTTCCTGCAATAGCCGCGCAGCCGCGCCGCGGACTAAGCTCGCGTTTCATTCAACGCTTTCGGGTGGCGAACCATGGCCGGCTACAAAGAAGTGCTCGTGGCAGTCGATCTGTCCGATGGCTCGAGCGGGGCGCTGCAGCGCGCGGTCGAACAGGTCGGTGCCGGTGCGACGGTATCGATCGTCCACGTACTCGAGCCCGCCTACTATTACTACGGCATGGAGCCGGCCCTCGGCACGCTGGCGCCGGGTTTCGAGGAGGAAATGTTGAAACTAGCCACGACACAGCTTGCCGAAGTGGGACGCAAGTACGGCGTGCCGCCTGCGCGGCAATACCTGGAGCGTGGCCACGCGCCAACACAGATCCTGCGACTCGCGCAGGACAAGGGCGTCGATCTGATCGTTGTCGGCAGCCATGGCCGGCACGGTTGGCGGCTGTTGCTCGGATCCACGGCGAACGCGGTATTGCACGGCGCGCGCTGCGATGTTCTGGCCGTCCGCGCACCGCAGTCGACGTGACCCATGGCCCCTTTGCAGTGATGTCAGCGCTGGCTTGCTGTTATTGCCGGGTCGACCACCCCGACGATGCATCCTGGCTTCGATTGCGGAGCCACCCTATGACACCCGTTGGCGGCGGTAGTTGCGTTGCTATCGGCTCGACGCACCACCTCTCTTCACGCGCGTGTGCCACTGTCTGACGTGTCAGAAGATGTCGGGTAATGCCTTCGGGATGGCGTACACGCTCAAGCCGGGCACGCTCGACGATGTGTCGATCGCGACAGGCGCATATCTGCACCGGCGCCAGCGGAGAACCGTTGGCGAATTGGTAGCGGACGGCGATTTCCGGCGAGGTTACTGGTCGACTTCGTTCTGATCGTCGTCGATGTCCGGAATCTGGTTGCTCGTTTCCGCCGGATCCGAGCCGTCCGACGGTGGACACTCGTCGTCTTGTTTGATGACGATCGTTGTGTGATCCGAGTAGTGGCACTCCTGCATGCCATTGCCGATTCCGTTCTGCGATTCGAGATACACCGGCAGGCCGGCCGCGACCGCACCGGCGAACAACCAACACAACACACCTACCATCGTCTTCATGCTTGCTGCCTCACGTCATTTGGGAAGAGGTGACGACGCGCGCCATCGTCAAGTGGCTCGAATCATTGAAGCGTCGCACGACGATTCGATCGTCGATCAACACGATGTGACTGATCGATCCGTTGTCGCTGCCATTGAACGCAAACGGTCGCGCTCCGGTCGCATGCGCGAGGATATGCGCGATGACGCCGCCGTGCACCACGGCCACGACGAGTTCATTGGGATGGCGGGCCGCGATGCGTGACAACGCGCGGCGGATACGCGTGTTCAGCGACTCCCACGATTCACCTTGCGGAATGACATCCCAGCGTTGCTCGGCAATCATCCGCTGATACACGCGGATCGTTGTCGTGCGCTTTGATTCGCAGGATGCCGCCTTCCCATGCACCGAGAAACACCTCGCGCAGGTCGGGCTCGACGATCGGCGTGATGCCGAGCTCCCGGCACAGCGGCGCTGCCGTTTCGGCCGTGCGACGCAGGTTTGTCACGTAGACGGCGGCGATGTTCTCATTCGCCAGTCGCAGCGCCACACAACGCGCCTGTTCTTGCCCGTTGGCATGCAGTTCGGGATCGCCATGACCGTCGACGAGCGGGAACGGCGCGTCCGCGGTCGCCGCGCGCGATTCGCCGTGACGCACGAGCAATACCTCGGTTGCGCCCGGTGGTCGGCTGAAACTC
Source organism: uncultured Gammaproteobacteria bacterium (assembly GCA_963829065.1). GTDB lineage: Bacteria > Pseudomonadota > Gammaproteobacteria > Pseudomonadales > Azotimanducaceae > DATJGR01. Next base: position 24,718 of record CAWHHK010000002.1, read on the forward strand.
TGTTGCCGGTATTCCTTCACGGTTGCAGCTCCTCGTGATACCCGGCTCGATCAAATCTGATCGCGTATCGGCAGCATCTGAATGATGCGCACCTTGGTGCGCTGCCACAACGTGCTGTTCGGGTCATGGTCGTATCGCTGTTCCTTCCCGTCGGTTTGCGTGACCCAGTAGAGATGATGATGTGCGTCCAACAGGACCTGGTAGCTGTTTTGCGGCAACACACCCTCGTCCATGTACGAGATCACCTGCGCGGCCAGCTCCGGGCTCTCGATGTAGAGACCCGCTTCCGTGTTGATGTCGCCGGAGCGGGGATCGAGATTGAGGCTGCCGATGAACACGTCGCTGCGGTCGAACACGAACGCCTTGCAGTGCAGTGATGATCGAGACGAGCCCGACAGGTAGGAAGTCTTCTTCTTCGCCGCAGGGTCGGCTCGCAGTTCGTAAAGCTCTACGCCGGCGGCGACGAGTTCTTCGCGTTTGTCGGCGTGGCCGGCATGCGCGACCAGCACGTCATTGGAGGCCAGCGAATTCGTCAGCACGCGGATATGGACACCTCGATCGCGCAGGGTCTTTACCGCGTCCATCCCTCTGTCGCGAACCACGAAATAGGGCACCTCGATCAGCAACTCGCTCTCGACGCGATCGATACGCCGGTAGAAACCTTGCGTCATCGTGACCGTGCGGCCGTGCTCCTTTACCTCATTCGGGTCGTCGAAAATCATATGACCGGGCGCCCAGATGAAACCGTCGACGATCGTGGTCAACTCGGATTTGAGCGTGGCCACGTCCTCAGCGAGTGGATAGGGGTAGGGCTCCTTAGCGATCTCTTCGTGCAAAGTTTTCGACGCCGCTCGCAGGTCGGCCTCGGTCGCGGGCCGCTTCACCAGTGCTGTGATCGGTACCGACCATGGACCGTTCCAGAAGTGATCGAATACGTTGGAAGCCTCCCGCACGACAGGGCCGCCCGCGATGACGTCCAAGTCGCGGAAGTTCACATCCTGATGCACATCGAAATAGTGATCGCCGATGTTGCGACCGCCGACAATCGCGACCGCGTTGTCCATGACGAATAGCTTGTTGTGCATGCGATGGTTGACGCGATCGAAGTCGGTGAGGAAACCCAGGAACTTCCACGAGCGATTGGCAAACGGATTGAAAATGCGGACTTCGATGTTCGGGTGCGCGTCCATGGCGTTGATGAGGACGTCACGGTGGCCCTCGAGGTTCAGATCATCGACCAGGATGCGGACACGCACGCCGCGGTCCGCGGCCTGAATCAGGTGTTCGACCAGGACTTGCCCGGTGGCATCCTGGTCCCAAATGAAATACTGCAAATCCAGCGTCTTCTCGGCCAGCTCGGTCATTGCAATCCGCGACGTAAATGCTCGGCGTCCGTCGGGGAAGATGGCGAACCCCGATTCGTCTGGATGGCCGGCGGCTGCTTTCTCGAGGTACGCCCCGACCGCGGTGCTCGCGTGATCCTGGAACGTGACAGACGGTGTGCGGGGGTAATCCTTCGGTACGCTGGCGCAGCCATTGAGCAGAACGGCACCCAACACCAGGAATGTGCATGCTCCCATACGCATCGGAGCGCTGACCGCGTGCCACTCGAACCGACGCAGCGCCGAAGAATCAAGTCCGGTCCCAAAAGACGCGTCTTTCGCGTGCATTGTTCGCCCTCTGGCTTGTTCATTCAGCGGATAGCCGCGCCGAAACGAGGGGCCCGATAGGATCGTTGGTCTTGTCGGTGGCACCGACGAAGGTACGTCAGAGGACATACGTCCGCTGCCGGTCCACATCTATCGCGCTCCCCATCCCCGCCTCGGAAGCCTGCCCGTCGAGCCATTTAGATCAATAGATCTGACGCTCTAGAAGCTACGAATCTTGAATCTCACTTCGCCAACGCTGCGCCGGCCACCGCGTAATCCTCAACTCGCGCAAATCGCCAACGGTCAAACTACGGCGCAACGCGAACAGGGGCACGCCGGAAGCCGGATCTTGATTTGGGGCGACGCGATCTCGACGCTGGGTGACTGCGCGACGCCCCGACTTGGTTCGATTCGTCGTTCGGCGATCAGTTGCACCGTCGCAGCGCTGCGTTGGTCCGAACCGGAGTAGACTCCCCCAACCGTCTTCAATCCCTCGGGAGAGTTCCATGTCGCACGACGTCATCATCCGCAACGGCATCCTGATCGACGGCACCGGCGCGCCGGGTAAGCGCGCCGACCTCGCGATCGACGGCGACCGCGTCGCCGCGATCGGCCGCATCGACGGCACGGCGCCGCTGGAAATTGACGCGACCGGCAAGCTCGTCACACCGGGCTTCGTCGACATTCACACCCATCTCGATGCGCAGCTCGCGTGGGATCCGATCGCGTCGTCGTCGTGCTATCACGGCGTCACGTCCGTGGTGCTCGGCAACTGCGGCGTCACGTTCGCGCCGTGCAAGCCGCAGGACCGCGACTACCTCGCGAAGCTGATGGAATCGGTCGAGGACATACCGGCTGCGAGCATCCTGTCGGGTCTGCCGTGGGACTGGGAAACGTACGGCGAATACCTCGCGTCGTTGTCGCGCATGAAGACCGGAGTCAACGTTGGCGGCATGGTCGGCCACTGCGCGGTGCGTTATCACGCAATGGGCGAGCGCGGTCTCGACGACGTGCCCGCGAGCGCAGACGACATCGCGCGCATCTGCGATCTCGTCGACGAAGCGATAGGAGCGGGCGCGCTCGGCTTTTCGACGTCGCGCACGTTCATGCACCGCGTGCCGGACGGCCGTCCCGTGCCGGGCACCTATGCGCGCGCCGATGAACTGCTCGCGATCGGCCGCGTGTTGGGCAAGCACCACCGCGGCGTGTTCGAAGCCGCGGCGCGGCTCGGCGAACGCGACAACGATGCGCTCGACAACACGCGCCGCGAAGTGGAGCTGTTGGGCGAGATCAGCCGCGAGAACGGCATCGCGGTCACGTTCGGTCTCACCGAAAGCGCGCGTCGACCCGATCTGTACAGACGCGTGATCGATGTCTGCGAGCAACAGAACGCGCGCGGCGCGCGGCTGCGCCCGCAGACGACGTCGCGCGGCATCGGAGTGTTGTTCGGCATCCACCATCGCACGCCGTACGACCGCTTCCCGGCTTGGGCTGCGCTGCGCGGCAAGCCATTGCACGAGAAACTCGCGATACTGCGGCGCGATCGCGATGCGTTGATTGCGTCGGTGGACGCAAGCGGCGACACGATGCCGCCCGACCAGCTGTTCGTGTTGCTGCCGAACGACGTGACTTATCACAACGACCCTGAACGCTCGCTCGCCGCACACGCGCGCCGGCGCAATGAAAGCGCGGTGGCCGCTTTCATCGATCTCGCGCTCGAAACGGACGGCCGCGCGTCGTGCTACTTCGCATTCCTGAACCAGAACCAGAACGCGGTGAAGGAGATGCTGCTGAACCCGACCGTCGCGATGGGCCTCGCCGACTCGGGCGCTCACGTCGGCCAGATCATGGATGCCAGCCAGCCGTCGTGGCTGCTCGCGCATTGGGTGCGCGACCGCAACGTCATCAGCGTCGAAGAGGCGATCCGCCGCTGGACGTCGGACACCGCGGCGATTTTCGGCATCAAAGATCGAGGCACGTTACGGGAGGGCGCATTCGCCGACGTCAACGTGATCGACCTCGATGCGCTCGCGCTCGAAGCGCCGGAGTACGTGCACGATTTCCCCGGCGGGGCGGGCCGCTACATTCAGAAGGCGCGCGGCTATGCCGCCACGCTGGTCAATGGACGCGTGTTCATGAGAGACGGGGCGCCAACGGGCGAGTTGAGGGGGAGGATGTTGGGCGCCGCGTGAGGTCTAGCTGCGCTTCATGACGTCCAGCACCGCGGCAGTCATCACGGCCGTGGATACGCCGAACATCAGGATTCCATTCGCTGCTTCGATGCCGCTGAGGAGACGCCATTGTTCTGACAAAACGACGTCACCATAACCGAGCGTCGCGAACGTCACGCTGGAGAAGTACAGCGCTTTGGCGAATTGGTCGAACTCTCCGATGATCATGAACAACGTCGCCCAGATCGCCATCTGGATGACGTTGCCGACCAGCATCACGAGCATCACTACCGACAATACTCCGACATTGCGAAGGAGTCGCGTGGCTACTGCCGGGCACGATCCCTGAAACGCACGTATTGGCGCAGACTGACGGCGACGAAGACCGCCTCCAGCAGCAGACACAACAGCATTGCGGGCATGCTCGTCAGCAGATTGCTCAACATCGCAAAGTCTCCTCAGGTCGCAAGAGTTCGATGCGTCTCGCGACGATCGCGCCGGTTGTCGATCAGGTAAATCATTGCGCACGCATACACGGTGACGGCGACGAACAGCCCCATGCGTATCGCGAAAGCGGTATAGACGTCTTTCCCGGCTGCGCTGTCCTGCACCGACTGACCGAGCAGCAGTATCAGCGTCGACACCGTGTTCAGCCAAAAACCGGGCGATAGCCCGGTTGGTTTCAGCGCATAGAGTCTGCGGGCCGCCAGCAAACTGAACAGCAGCATCCACAGGAAGAACATCCACAGGTGCGGAAAGACGGTCAATACGCTCCAGAACGCGATCGCGAGTAGTCCGCCGAGCAGCGTGGCGCCCAGCAATTCGCGCGCCGCGTCGCGTGCGAGCGTCGTGCAAGCCTGCTGTCCGAGCGTGACGGATTTCATGATCAACGGCATGTAACTGCTGGGATCGATCAGCGCGAGCAGAAACGCCGGCATCACGACCAGCGTTGCGCGCAGCGCGATCCAGCCCGCGTCGATGGGCGTTTCGACGGTGGCCGCAGGAGCGTCCGCCACGCCGGACGGCTCGGGGAAGATCCAGTGACTGAGCGCAGCAATCAGCCCGGCCAAGAGCAGGCCCTTTGGCCAGCGCTTCGATCACGACCAACGCGAGCTCGAAGCTGCTCGTGCCCGCCGCGGAAATCATCGTCAAGCCAACGACGGCGAACGTCACCAGCAGCGCGTTGCCGCCGCGCAGCATGTGTCGGAAGCAGACGAATAGCGCGAGGGCGACCAGCAGCACGCCGCTGACGGACGCGTACTGGAGCAATGGAATCACGAACAATCCACTGCTGGTCGTGACGGCGACCAACAGCGGCAACCCAACGACCGCGCGCAGGGGCAGTGGTCGATTCAAACGTGCCAGCAGAAACAATGTCAGCATCGGCGCGATGAACGGGATCGGCAGCGCCAGACCAAAGCCGGCCGCAGTGGCCAGCGCAGTACCGGTCGCGAGGCGCAGCGCGCGTCGCGGACGAGGATCGGGCGAGCTCGTCGTCATCGACGGTCAGTACGCGAACGAGAGCCAGCTCATGACGCGCAGGAACATGCGGCCGAGCAGGTTCAGCGGATTGCCGGTGCTTGGGAACGCCATCACCTCGGCCTGACCGCCGATGCGAAGGGCGCGCGGCTCGTCGAGTTGGCCCGGTTCGAATTCGATGATCACCGGGAAGCGCTGCGCCGCGCGCAGCCAGTCGCGATTGTTCTGCACGGTCGGCAGACTGCCGGGCGGCGTCTCGGAGCCGACGCTGACGCCGTAGCCGATACTGCGCACCTTGCCGTCGAAAACTCGCCCGGGCAGCGCGTCGAGCACGATGCGCACCGGCGATGCCCGGCCGCACATGGCCGAGATTGTTCTCGGTGAAATCCGCGCTGATCCACACGTCGTTGACGGTGATCAGCGTCAGCACCGGCTTGCCGGCCGCGGCGAACTGGCCGACCTCGGTGCGCAGATCGGTCACGAGGCCAGCCGAACGCGCTCGGATCTCGCGTGTTGGCCAGGTCCAGTTCGGCTTTCGCGAGCGTGGTCGTTGCGCTGCGCAACTGCGCATTGTCTTCGTTGCTGCCGCCTTCCTGCTCGCGGGCCCGCTGAACTTCGGCTTCGGCGGCCGCGACTTGGCGACGGCCTGTTCGAAGGTCGCGCGGGAGATTTCGAGACGGCGCAGCGAGATGGTGCCGGGGTCGTCGTGATAGAGACGTTCGAGTCGGTCGCGGTCCTGCCGAGCCTGCAGTTCGTTGGCCTCGGCCGCGCGCAGCGAGGCCACCGCCGAATCGATGCCCGCGGTGCTCGCGCCGACCTGCCGCCGCGTGGCTTCGAGATCGGCGCGGGCGCGCTCGACCGCGATCTGAAACGGCTGCGGGTCGATCTCGAACAGATCCTGGTCGGCTGTCACCGTCTGGTTGTTGTGCACGCTCACCTGTGTGACCCGGCCGGCGACCTCGGCGGCGACCGGCACGATCAGCGCCTGCACGCGCGCCTGCTGCGTATACGGCGTGTAGCGATCGGCCAGCAGGTACCACAGCAGGCGTCAACGCGATCACCGCCGCGACGATGCGAGACGCCGCGCCGGCTCGGGTCGGCCGGCGTCGGCGGCGTTGCCGGGCTCAACTGGGGCGGTCGCGTCTGCGGGATCACTCATATTGGCGCTGGCCTTCTGTTCGAGACGTGGAATCAGTCGAGCAGGTCGCCCCAGTTGGTGCGCTTTTGCATCACATCGCGCGTGCTCGGATCGACGAGCGCGCCGCTCGCTGTACCACCCGCCACCGAGCGCCTTGTAGAGCGCAATCAAACTGTTGACTGCGTCGCTTCGGCTGAGCAGATACGCGTCCTGCTGTGCGAACAGTGCGCGTTGGGTATCGAGCACGCGCTGGAAGTCGGAAAAACCTTCGAGGTACTGCTTGTTGGCGAGTGTCAGCGAACGGTCCGCTGCCACCGCCGCCTCGCTCAGAATACGCTCGCGCTCGAGCGCAGAGATCAGACCCGTGGCCGCGTCGTCGGCCTCGCGCGCGGCCTGGCGTACGCGGTCCCGGTAAGCCTCGATCAGCTGTTGCAGACGCGCGTCTTGCACCCGGACGTTGTCTCTGTAGCGGCCCTAGTCGAAGACGTTCCAGCGCAAGCTCGGCCCGCCGCCGAAGTCGAGCGAGTCGGAGCTGCCGTCAAGAGAGCTCGCGGACCAGCCGATGGTGCCGAGCAGCGTCACCGCGGGATACAGGTCGGTCAGTGCCACACCGACCAGCGCCGACTGCGCCGCGACTTGCAGTTCCGCTGCGCGTACGTCGGGACGGCGCAGCAACAACGACGCCGGGACGTCCTCCAGAATCGCTGCATCCACAACAGGGATCAGGCTTTGCGAATCCGTTAGCTGTGGCAGCGGACCGGGCGGCTGGCCGATCAGGATCGCGAGCGCATTGCGGGTTCGACGCAGCGTGGATTCGAGTTCAGGGATGGTGCTCTTCGTGCCGAGATATTGCGTTTTGGCCTGCTGCAGATCGAGTTCGGCGTTGTTGCCGCTCTTGAACAGCTTTTCGGTAATTTCCAGACTGCGTTCCTGTATATCGGTATTTTCGTGAGCGATGCGCAGCCGCGCTTCGGTGGTGCGCAGGGCCATGTAGGTTTCCGCGACCTGCGCGCGCAGCAGCACCAGCACATCTTCGTAGTTGGCGTAGGCTGCGAAGTAGTTCGCATCGGCGGACTCGATGGCACGGCGGAAGCGGCCCCAGAAATCGAGTTCCCACGCGACGTCGAAACCCGCGAAGTATTGCCAGAAGTGATCATCGCGCGGATTCAGGCCACCGCTCTGGCTGCGGTCCAGATACAGCGCTTCTGCACTGGCCTGCTGCACTTGCGGGTAACGGCCGCTCTGGGCGATACCGAGTTGGGCCCGCGCTTCGATGACGCGCAACCCCGCGACCTTGAGGTCGGTGTTGTTCGCGTCCGCGTCGGCGATCAGCTGGTCGAGCACGGGGTCGTTGAACACGGACCACCATTGCTGCAAATCCGGTTGCTCGCTGACGTGCGTGACCTGATCGAGCGCCGGGCTGTCCCACGTCTCGACCCATGGCTCGCGCGGAGGCTCGAAATCCGGACCGAGCTCCGTGCAGCCGGCGAGGTCCAGCGCACCAACCAAAAACAAAACGCCGTAGAGTGCCGAGCGCCGCATCACCCCTCTGCGCGTCAGTTGGGGGATTGCGCGCCGTCTTCGGCGGGCGGCGCCTGTTGGTCGACCCATTGCCAGAACAGCTGATAGCTGACCCCGAGAACCACCGGGCCGATGAACAAACCGATGATGCCGCCGGTGACCATGCCGCCGATCGCGCCGATGAATATGACCGCCATGGGTACGTCCAGCCCGCGGCCGAGCAGCAGCGGCTTCAGCACGTTGTCGGCGAGACCGGCAATGAAAATGTAGATCGAGAAGTGATGCTGCCCGCGGTGGCGCCATCCATGCCGAGCACGATCGCGATCACCGGTATCGTGATCAGCAGCGCGGGCAACTGCATGATGCCGAGCAGCAGCGCCGCCATCGACAGCAATCCCGCGCCCGGAACGCCATAGACCAGGAAGCCGACGCCGAGCAGCAGCGCCTGAATGAACGCGATGCCCACCACGCCCTGGGCCACCGCGCGAATCGTGGCGGTGCACAGTTCGGCGATCTGTGGTCCTCGCTCGGGTCCGGTCAGACGCGTGAGGATGCGTACCGCGTTGGCGCTTCCGGTCTCGCCGAAGGCCATGAACGCGCCCGCGATGATCAGCGCCGCAATGAATACCAGGAAGCCGATGCCGACACCCGCCAGCGCGCCGACGAACGTCGTGCCGGCCTCCTTGATCTGCGGTCCGAATTTCTGAATGAGCGGCGTCAGATCAGTGGACGCCGAGAGCCAGGCGGCGTGCAGGCGTGCTCCGATCACCGGCAATCCGGCAACGGAATCGGGTGGCGGCGGGATGTGATATTCGCCGCTCTTGATCACCTCGACCGCGTGCTCCGCCGACTCCGCCAACGACGTGCCGAGGAAATAGGTCGGGGCAAGCATCAGAGCGATCGGCGATCAGCACGAGCAGTGTCGCGGCGCGGCCGTCGCTGCCGACTTTAGAACGCAGCCACAGGTGTGCGGGATAGAGCGTGACCGCGAGGATCAGCGACCACAGCATCAGGTTGAGGAACGGGTGAAACACCCCGTAGCAGAAAATCGCCAGTACGGCGATGAGACCGGCCCTGATCAGCACATCGAGCAACCGCTGGCCGGCCAAGATTCTCGACGGTGTTTGGCGACATGATTTTTCCTTTCATCAGGTTGAGCGTTTAGGGTTGCCAGTGATGGCTCGCGTTGCCGGCGGCTCTCGCCTGGCAACGCCGGCGTTCATCCACCGAGAGGAATCGCAATCGCCACAAGCGTGACAGAGATGGCGACAAGCACCAAACCCGTACCTATCGGTGACAGGTTCGTGTAGCCGGCCCAGCGATAACCGACCCAGAACAAGACGCCGATCAGCAACGCGTTGGAGGCGCGCAGTGCGACCCATGGATCATCAATCAGCAGGAACGGCAGCGCGGCCGGAAAACTCGCCGCGAACACGAACCAGAATATCGCGATCGCGGCGAGGAAGTCCGCCCGCGTCAGTCGCGGACGCGGACGTTCCGAGCTGCGCACTTGCGTGATGACGTTGCGGTAGAGCGTATTGCGCTGATCGGCCGTCGTGATCGGCACCAGCGCTTCGTCCAGTTCGCTGGCCACGATCGCGATCGCAGCGTCGTCGTTCGAGGTCGCGGCTATTTCGTTTCCGAGCCGCGCGCGTCGGCTGCGGTCGAACGTCGTATTGAACAGCATCAGGGCGGCGTCGATGATTCCCCACGCGATGTTGCACCCGATCGTGGCGTACAACAGCTCCTTCGTGGCGCCTTCGGACCCGCCGAAATACGCACCGGCACCCAGCGTGAATGTCAGCGTCATGATGAGTCCGAACAGGATCTCACCGAGGCGCGTACCCGGCGACAGACTGTCTGCGAGCGATGCCATCGTCAGCTATCCCTGCCCAAGACTGGCCCGATGAACCACGCGAGACGTTGGCTGTTTGTCATCTGCGTACCCCCTTGCCCAAAGCAAATTATCACACTCGATTGACGATCCACCAATGTCGAACCCGGCGATACGGACGGATGTTCGAGGAAGCGGGGTTTGGTGGGCTCGCGATGGGAAGGCGCCATCTGACACTGCATCCGCGAAGTGACGCTCAATCGATCGACGCAGAGTGCTCCTCAACTCGATTGTTGGGATCATCGAGAGCGATCGTGAACGCGTAAGATGGTCGCTCTAGCCTCGAGGAGACGCACGACACTGCCATGCGCCGGCGGGCGCCGACGGAAGGAATGACGACGAGGTGGCTGTGGCGCGGCGGCGCAGCGCCACAGCCACCCCGCGGAACTAACTCGATTTGTTCCTGCGCATGACGAGCACCGCGATCACGATGACCACGACGATGAGCCCGATGATCAGCATCCACGGGGTCTCTGCGGGCGGCGGTGGCGGCGGTGGCGGTGGCGGCGCAGGCATGGGTTCCGGCGGCGGCGCCGCGGCCATTGCAGGGGCGGGTGCTGGTTCCGGCGGCGGAGCCGCTTCGGCCATCGCAGCTGGCTCGGCGGGCGCGGGCGGCGGAATCTCCGCGACCGGGGCGGGTTCCTCGGCCGGCACCACTTCCTCGATCGGCGTTTGTTCCGCCACTGCCAGCTCGTCGCCCATGTTGGCGACGAAGCGGTCACCCGGAATGTAGATCGTCAAATCCTGGCCTTCGGCCGTCTCACGGACTTTGTAGTTCTTGCTGCCCACACGAAAGGTCATGTCGCTGGGCGGCGTGATCTTCACTGAACGATCGCCACCCGGCACGCGCTCGCCGCCCTTGAACCGAATGTAGAGCGTATTTCCATTGCGGCGCTTAACGACGCCATCGAACTGCGCATACAGCTTTCCGTCGCGCTCGAGGACGCTCTGACAGACGGTCCCGATGTTCGGAAAGCGCGCGAGGACGTTGGGCTGCCACGTGAGCTGCGCACAGCTGGTCCCAGTTCCGGTGAACGCAGACTCAATCTCAGCCGCCCACGCGGCCACACTCGAAAGTGCCAAAAGAACCCCGATTCCAAAGTAACGCATCGCTGTTGATCTCCCCCATTCGCGACATTGCAGGATTGTTCGACAGGGATCGTATCATGGTGTATCCGCGGTTTGCAGGAGGTGGTTCGACCATCTCTTGGTGTGTGGCCGGGGTGGCTCGCAATCCGGTGTGGCGGTACGCTCCCGTCACTGTCGATGTCACGCGACACGGCGTCATTGCACGTGCGCGTGCTGTGGAGGGGATCATTGAAGCGCTTTCAAACGAACGAAGGCGATCCGCGAACCCAAAGGCCGGCCCAACGGTTTGATCCGGGGGAACATCGATCTGCGTGTACCGATTCGGCGCTCGCAGGCGTACCGACAGTTGTCGAACGGTAAGGGCGTGGGAATGCCTTCGGCATCTGAAGACGGTACTCTGACTGCGTCATCGCAGCCACGGCGCTTGGCGATTCGGGTGATGGCCGCCTATGGATTCGGTCAGCTCGGCGAAGCGCTCGTCACGATCGGCTTCACCACATTTCTGCTGTACTACTACAACCAGGTATTGGGCGTGTCGGGCACGATCACCGGGATCGCGCTGGCGATCTCGCTCGTGGTCGACGCGGTGGTCGACCCGGTCGCCGGGTCGTTGTCGGACCGGTTGCATTCGCGCTGGGGCAGACGCCACCCGTTCATATTGTTGTCGGCGATTCCGCTCGGCGGTTGTTTTTTCCTGATCTTCAACCCGCCGGCGGCCTTTGGCGAGTTCGGGCTCGCGGTGTGGTTGGTCGTGTGGACGCTCGCGACTCGGATCGCGTTGACGTTCTTCCACGTTCCGCACCTCGCGCTCGGCGCCGAAATGGCGCACGACTACAACCAACGCTCGACGATGTATTCCTACAACACCTTCTTCGCGGTGGTGGGGCAGGCATTAGGCGTCGCGTTTGCGTATGCGGCATTTTTTCCGACGACGGCGGAATTCAACCCGGGGTTGCTGAACCCACACGGCTATTTCGAATTTTCCTGGGTGTTCGGCGTCGGTGTGGTGGTCGCCATTTTGGTCTGCGTGCTCGGGACGTGGCGCGAAATTCCGTATTTGCCTGCGTCAGGAAGGACCGTCGAACGCTTTTCGATGCTTGGCGTGTTTCGCGAAACGGCCGGTGCTTTCCGCAACCGATCGTTTCGCGCGTTGTTCTTCGGTCTGAGCCTGTCCACGATCATGCTCTCGGCGGAAGCGGTGTTGACGCCGTACATGAACGTGCATTTCTGGGGGCTGACCACCGAACAGGTTTCGACGATTCCGGCAGTCAGCCTGATTGGACTCATCATCGGCTTCGCGCTCACACCGCTCGTGACGCGCTGGCTCGACAAGAAGAAAACGTTGATCTACTGCGCGCTGATCGCGATCGTGACGTCCGTGATGCTCGTTGGGTTACGGCTGTTGCACGTGCCGTGGTTTCCGGCGAACGGTTCACCGTTGATCCTGCCGCTGGTGATGTTCGTCAGCTTCGTCGCCGCCCTGCTGGCGCCGCTGATCTTCGGTTCGTTGAACGCGATGTTTGCCGACATCGTCGATGAACACGAGCTCGATACGGGGCATCGACGCGAAGGGATCATCTTTGCCGCGCGTTCGTTTCTGATCAAAGCGATTTCGTCAGTCGGCGTCGTGGTGGGCGGGTGGGTGATCGATTGGATCGACTTCCCGGTGGGGGCGCGCGCCGGCACCGTACCCGACGACGTATTGTGGAAGCTCGGACTCTATCAGGCGCCGTTGCCGTCGGTCTTCGTTTTCATCGCCGTGATTCTGTATGCCGGGTATCAGTTGGATCGCACCCGGCACGCCGAGATCATCGCGGCGCTGAACCGGCGCCGCGTCGACGCGCCGGGCGCGGTGGCAATGCGGGTCGTCAAGCGCGCGTAGCAAGCGATTCCCGCTTCGGTGAGCGGCGTGCCCCTTCATGGACCTGGTTTCGCCGCGTCCGCGGCGGCTCGCGGGTGGGCGATCCAAGCGCGACCGGTGATGGATGCGTTTGGGCTTCGCCCTGGGGCATTACGCCCGCTCACGCCCATTTGCAAGACGCCCGTTCCCCGGCAACCTCCGCGACGCTACAAAATGTCCTTGTACCGACTCGCCAACGGCGCGATAGAGGGATAGGCTCTGGTCTGGCTCGTTCATGCGAGCCGTCGAAACAACATCTCTAGTGGGAGGATTCCAATGAAACTGTTTATGAACGTGGCCGCGGGGGCGGCGCTGATGTTGAGTGCGAACGTGTTCGCGTCCGATGCCGTGCCAACCTCGATGTCTTGTAGCGACTTCAAGCCGACGGCGGACGCCCAAGCGCGATTTGCTGAATTGAAGGGCGCATGCGAAGAAATCGTCGCAATGAACGGCCACTACTACGCGAAAGTCAGCGCGGTGGTCCGGAAAGTTCAGGGCAACACCGTCACGCTCAACATCACCAAGACGAACAACACGGTCACGATGACGCCGAATTCCGATCTGCGGGTGCTGGTCGCGGGGTCCAAGACTCGGCCGCGCGATCTGAAGAAGGGTCAGGTAATCCACATCTACCTGTCCACGGATGAGTTCACCCAACCGACGATCACGGACGTCGCGCTGGTGCAGGATCACAGGGGATGCGGAGCCCGTCGCGGTGCCGGTCGAACAGGCGAAGGCGCTGCCAACCACGGCGTCGCTGCTGCCGACGGTGGCAATCTCGGGCCTGATCCTGCTGTTCGTCGGTCTGCTGATGCAACGCCGGAAGCGATTTACCGCATAAGAAGGCAAAGCGCGCGGTTGCGAGAGTGGCTGCGCGCCCCTTTGCAGGGTTGGTGACGTGGTGATTCTGGCGTCGCGCGATCACGCTACTGGGCGCCGCGATGCTCGCCATCGCGGTGCTACTCTACCTCGACGGTATGTTGGCGAGCAGCGCCGCTATCGCCGCATTCGATGAGGCCAGCGCGTCGGCGGCATCCGACGCGGACGCGCTGCATCTCACGCGCGAGCCCGATCAATCCAGTTGGTCAGCCAGCGCCAAAAAAGACTATCGCGCTGCGCTCGGTTACGACCGCAAACCGTCCGCGGTGCTGACGATCGAGCGACTCGGGTTGGAAGTTCCGGTGTTTCCCGACGCCAAGTCGCTCACGCTGAACCGCGGCGCCGGCGTCGTCGATGGGACTGCGCAACCCGGCGAAGGCGGCAACGTCGTCATTTCGGCGCATCGTGACGGTTTCTTCCGCCCGCTCGAGAAGATCGCCGTCGGCGACGTGATTGAACTGAGGCTCCCCAACGGCAAGGAACGCTACAAAGTTGCCGAGATCCTGATTGTCGATCCGCTGGACGTCAGCGTGCTCGATCCGACAGAGGAACCCACATTGACGCTGATCACGTGCTATCCGTTCCGCTATGTCGGATCCGCGCCGGATCGCTTCATCGTGCGAGCGCGCCTGATTGGAAGCGGCGGGACGCAGTCGTCAGGCGCTGCGGACCACCAGACTTAGCCCGCGCCGCGCACGAGGAGACGCTCAATGATGTTGGACCGCGCGATGACGATGCTGCGCGTTCTGGTTGGGCTCAGCATGGTCGTGCCCGCGCTCGCGGATGCCCGGGACGACGCGGTCACCCGCGGCCAGTATCTCGTCGAACTGTTGAGCTGCGCGTCCTGTCACACGGACGGTCAATTGATCAACGACCCGATCGCCACGCGCTACCTGGCCGGCTCGAGCATCGGGGTTGCCTACAGCGAAGGCGACAAACCGGGCGTCGTGTTTCCAGCCAACCTGACCCCAGACCCTGAGACGGGCCTCGGACGCTGGACGCGTGAGGAGATCACGCGGAACATCCGCTATGGCATCGACAAGCACGGCCGCCAGCAGCTGCCGATCATGCCGTGGCGCGGCTACGCGCACATGGCGATCGAAGACGTCGAAGCAATCACCTCGTATCTGATGACGTTGCCGCCGATCAAACATCAGGTTCCGGCCGATGTGGAACCGGGTCAGGCGTCGACGTCACCGTATGTTCGCTACGGTGTGTACGTCTTCTATCCGAACGCGAAGGGGCCCCAACGCCTCGAGCCGCTTCCCGCGCCGCGCGAATAACCCGCGGCACTCTCAGCGCCGTTGCTTACAACATGTCTGCCGATCGCACCGTTGCTCGACTGCGCTTTCTTGGCGCAGCCGGCACCGTGACCGGCTCGCGCTACCTGCTCGAAGCGGCCGGGCCACGATACTCATCGACTGCGGAATGTATCAGGGGCTCAAGCCGCTGCGGCTGCGCAACTGGCAACCATGGCCCGACGGATCTGGCGAAGCTGTCGGCGGTGGTGCTGACGCACGCGCACATCGATCATTCGGGTTATCTTCCGCGCCTTTACAGACTTGGTTATCGCGGCCCGATCCATTGCACGCAGGGTACCCGGGCGCTGCTCGAGATCCTGCTGCCGGACGCCGCGCGATTGCAGGAAGAAGAGGCCGAGTTTGCGAATCGTCATGGGTATTCCAAACACCATCCCGCCGAGCCATTGTTCACGACCGCGGATGCGGAAGGCGTGCTGGGCTTGCTGTCTCCGATCGACTATCGGAAGGAAATTGAGCTGGAAGCGCACGTCGGACTGAATTATTGGCCAGCGGGGCATCTGCTGGGCGCCGCGTCGGCGGTGATCACGGTCGGAACGGGTTCGCGGCAGCGGCGTGTGGTGTTCAGCGGCGACGTCGGCCGTTACGGCGATGATTTCATGGCCGCGCCGCAACCGCCGCGCGGTGGGGTGGACTATCTGCTGATCGAATCGACATACGGTGATCGGTCGCACCCGAAGCACGATGTCGACGAACAACTCGCCCGCGTGGTCACCGAGTCGATCGGACGCGGCGGCGTGCTGCTGATCCCGGCGTTCGCCGTCGGACGGACGCAGGAAGTGTTGTTCCGTCTCGCACGCGCGAATCGAACGCGCCGGGCGGATTCCGAAGCTCGATGTTTACGTCGACTCGCCGATGGCAATCGACGCGACCAACGACGTATCGCAGCTTTTGCGGACGACCTGAATTTCGACTGGTCGCGCGCGCCCACGGGTCTTGCGACCGCGCGAACGCGATTCGTTCGCACCGTCGCCGAGTCGAAATCACTGCACGACGTGACTGGCCGCGCGGTGATCATCAGTGCGAGCGGCATGGCAACCGGTGGGCGCGTGCTGCACCACCTGCGGCGTCGCTTGCCGGATCCGCGCAACACGGTCCTGTTCGCCGGCTATCAGGTCGAAGGCACGCGCGGGCGGAAGATCGTCGACGGCGCCCGCACGATCAAGATGCTCGGTGCCGACGTCGAGGTGCGCGCACACATCGAGAACATGCGCGGTTTCAGCGCGCACGGCGACCGCGACGATCTGCTGCGCTGGGCGCGCTCGCTGGACGGCATCCCGCGCAGCACGTTCGTCGTGCACGGCGAACCGCCGGCGGCGCAGGCGTTGCGCGATCGGCTCGATGCCGAATGTGGCCATCGGGCGGTGGTCGCTCGACTCGATGACGTTGTGCGGCTGGACTGACGGTTGGCGACTGTATCGCCACTCATCATCGCGACTGAGCTGACCCGTCAGCACACTTGGCCTGTGGACGTACGCGAGTAGGGCCACGTTGACAGGTACTCAGAACCCCGTGAACGTCGGCCTCGCAATCGGCGACGACAGAGGCAACAAGACGATCACGGCGCGATTCGGGCCGAGGCCGAATCGGACGATGAAACCGCGTCATAGTCAACCTGTTGGCGCGTCAAGGTTACCGCGCGATCTACTACCGCGCCGAAGTCGGGCATGCCCTTCGGCGGAACGTAGGACAAGGGCGCGTTGAGCGCCTTCGACAACGCGGCATCGCGCTCGTAGACATCGCGATAGAACGCGAAGTCGCGTCCATTGTCGAAAGCGATCGCAGTCAGGTGCACTGACCAGGACTGGAATCGGCTGGTCCAGATAGATCGTTTTGGAGGTCCCTTCGGCGATCAGGCGTCGATGGCAGCACGGTTACCACTCGGGCTTGTTTCGAAGCTGAGATTTCAGCGAGGTCCAGCGGGTTCTCGATGCGGATGCAGCCGGAACTGAAACTACGATCCGTTTTTTCGAACAGATCCCGCGATGGGGTGTCGTGCAGGAAGACGAAGTGCGGGTTCGGAAAAATGAATTTGACGAGGCCCAGTGAATTCGTTGGGCCCGGTCGTTGCCGGATGATATACGGGAACGTCGCCGCTGGATAACGCTTCCAGTCGACGCTCTTTGGATCGACTGCGCGCCCCGACTTATCGACGACGTCCATGTTGTGGTCCGCCAGATACGAAGGATCCTTCGCCATCTTCGGCAGCACGTCCTTGCGCAGAATTGTCGGCGGCACTGTCCAGTCGGGATTGAGCACCAGATATTTCATCTCGGCACGGAACACAGGGGTTTTGCGATACGGCTTCCCGACGACAGCGCGTGTTGTCCAGGTCGCTTTGCTGTTTTCCACGTAATACACGTGGTATCCGGCGATGTTCACCCCGATGAAGCGGGGCGTGCGGTCGATGAGCACCCAACGCAACCGTTCGAGGTTGAGGCGAATCTGATCGACGCGATCTTTTGCAGGAACGTTCAGTTCTTCGACAGTGCCTTTGCCGACGACACCGTCATCGCCGAGGCCGTGGCTGCGCTGAAAGGCTTGCACCGCACCCAGCAGTGTTGGATCGAAAAGATCGGCTCCCGTTGATGCGGCCTCGCCGGCTTGATATCCCTCGGCGTTGAGACGCGCTCGCAACACGGGCACGCGCGGATCTTTCGTGTTCGGCTTGATCGGCGCGCCCTGCGCCACCGTGGGCCAACGATCTGCGCTGGCGGCGAAGCCGCGATAGCGCGCGAGAAGCGCACGCATGGCTTCATAGACGGCGCCGTGTCCTATTTCCTGCGCGAACTGGCCTGAAAAATCCTGCGCGTGCAGGATCCGGTCGAGCGCAGCGAACGGTCCGTCTGCCCCAACGCTGCGCGAATAATTCCATGTCGTCTCGATACTGCTCGGATCGACCTTGCCGAACCGGCAGTGATACGCGAAGCGCAGCAAAGCCTCTGTCAGCAGCAGATCCGCATCGGCCCGCGGTGGACCCGACAGCGTCGACAGCGGCGGCAGGGCCTTCAACTGCGTGACCAGATAATCCGCGGGATCGAGCCCGTGGCTTTCTGCATCTTCGGTCATCGCCACCAGCGCGCGAGCGGTGGAATCGTTCCACACCGCGTTGAAATCGTGCGCCTGGTAGAACGCCTGCAGAACCAACGGCGCGGCGTACTGAATGTCATTGCCACTGACTTCGGCCGAGGTCAATTGTTCGAGGCGCTGCCGCAGGTACTCATTGCCATCGTCCTGGCTGGGCGTGGCACCGGCAGGCAGCGCGAACAACAACAGAATCACGAGCCAGTCGCGAAATTGTGTGGAAGCGCAGCGCCGTTCGCGCTCTCGTCCGGTCACATTCGTGCCTCGCCGTAGCTTGCTGCCCGGATCGAATGACATGAAGACGGTTGTGCTGCTCATGAGTCTCGGCCTCGTTAATACGTCAATAGATGATCGGCGTGATCTCAGCTTCTACCATACTCACACGGGAAAGGCGCTTTCAGTGGTCTACTACCGCGACGGTGCTTACGTGCCCGATGCACTGCGCAGCATCGATGACTTCCTGAAGGACTTCCGCAACGGCGAACGCCATGCAATCGACCCGACGCTGCTCGATGTCTTGTACGAAATCAAACTCAAGACGAATAGTCATGCCCCATTCGAGGTGATATCGGCGTTTCGCTCGCCCGAGACGAATACGATGTTGCGTGCGCGCGGCACCGCTGTGGCGCAGAACAGCATGCACATGGAGGGCAAGCGATCGATGTCCGGTTGCACGACGTGAGCCTCTCGACGCTGCGGGATGTCGCGCTGCATCTGGAGCGCGGCGGCGTCGGATTCTATCCAGCCTCGGAGTTCGTGCACGTCGACACCGGACGCGTCCGGCGCTGGTGACGGTGGGGAAGACCGGGTGGGCGGAAATTGAATCACGCGGCGAACAAACGCCCCGTTGTCGTTGCGAGGAATTTCTCGAGCGGAATTTCTTCCTGCTTCAGGAAGCCGCGTTGCGGCAGCGCGCCGTCGCGCACGAGCTGAATCACCGCAACGACCGAGGCCGACGTCGTCCACGCGATGGCGGTCTGCATGCCGCCGGCGATGTCGATGGGACGATAGGCGCGGACAAATTCGCGGCGCTGCAGGCGCGCATCGAGCATGCCTTCGGACGAGACGTGGATGTAGACGACGTCGTCGTGCACCGGCGGTTTCGCGTTCGTCAGGATGTCGCCGGCGAGCTCGCGCCGTTCGCGCATCAGGAGTTCATGGAAGAAAAAGTTCATCAGGCGCATGTGGCCGGGGTAGCGCATCGACTTGTAGTCGACGTTGGCGACGTGGCCGTGAAACGTCTCGCAGATCGTCCCGAGCCCACCCGACGTCGTGAACGCCTCGAGCATCACGCCCTCGACGTACACCGTTTCGATCCACTCCATCGACGACACCATCTTGCGCACGCCGTCCTCGATCACTTCGCAGTCGTTCAGGTATTCGTTGACGACACCTTCGGGCGACCAGTTGAACGCATAGCCCATGAGGCCCGTCGGATTCTGCGGCAACGCGCCGACGCGCAGCCGCAGCGAGCGGCACTGTTCGAATGCCGCGACCTGCGACGCGCCGACGATGCCGACGAATCCCGGCGCCAGGCCGCACTGCGGCGCCATCAAGCCGCGCGAGGTCTTGCCGAGATCGATGATCGCGCGCGTCGTCGCAACGTCCTCGGTCAGATCGAAGTAGTGCATGCCGAGCGCGTGCGCGGCCGTGGCGATCCGTTGGTTGAGTCGATACGGCAGGCACGACAGCACGGCGTCGAAGCCGGACGTCGCGGCGCGCGATGCCGGCGTCGCTCTCGAGGTCGACGCGGCTCGAGCGCAAACGGTAGCGCTTCCTGCGGCTGGCGGCTGTCGATTCCCGTGACGTCGAAGCCGCCCTCGTGCAGCAGTTTGGCCGCCAGCGTTCCGACCTTGCCGAGGCCGAGCACGGCGATCTTGTGCAGCGACATGTCGTCAGGCGACCGTTTCCCGGTCTGCTAGATCTCGAACTTGATTCCCTGCGCGAGCGGCAGCGCGTGCGAATAGTTTACGGTGCTGGTCTGCCGCCGCATGTACGCCCGCCACGCATCGCAGCCGGACTCGCGCCCGCCGCCGGTGTCCTTCTCGCCGCCGAACGCACCGCCGATCTCCGCGCCCGACGGGCCGATGTTGACGTTCGCGATGCCGCAGTCGGAGCCGCGCGCCGACAGGAACGTTTCGGCCTCGCGCAGATCCGTCGTGAAGATGCACGACGCCAGTCCCTGCGGCACGTCGTTGTGCAGCGCGATCGCCTGCGTCGAGATCGTCGGTATCGCATCACGTAGAGGATCGGCGCGAACGTCTCTTCGCGGACGATCGCGGTCTGGTCCGGCATTTCGACGATCGCCGGACGCACGTAGTAGGCGTCCGGGGTTGCGGCCTAGCGCGACGCGCTCGCCGCCGCTGACGATGCCGCCCTCGCGTTGCGCCGCGGCAAGTGCGCGCTGCATCGCGTCGAACGCAGCCGCATCGATCAGCGGACCGACCAACGTGTTGGCGCTGCAGCGGATCGCCGATCGTCGAGTCGCTGATAAATCGCCTTCAAGCGCGGCACCAGCGTCGTCGTAGACATCGTCGTGAACGATCAGCCGTCGCAGGCTCGTGCAGCGCTGGCCCGCGGTGCCCACTGCCGAGAACACGATGGCGCGCACCGCCAGGTCGAGATCGGCCGACGGCGCGACGATCATCGCGTTGTTGCCGCCGAGTTCGAGGATGCACTTGCCGAAGCGCGCCGCGACCTTCGGGCGCGACCGCGCGCCCCATCCGCGTCGAACCGGTGGCCGAGATGATCGCGACGTCGCGGCTGCGCGACCAGCGCCTCGCCGATGTCCGGCCGCGCCGATGAGCACCTGCGACAACGCCGCCGGCGCATCGCCGAAGCGCGCGACGGCGCGATCGAAGATTTTCTGCGTCGCGAGCGCCGACAGCGGCGTCTTCTCGGACGGCTTCCAGATCACCGGATCGCCGCAGACGAGCGCGAGCGCCGCGTTCCAGCACCACGGCGCCACCGGAAAGTTGAACGCGGTGATGACGCCGCAGACGCCGGCGGGATGCCACGTCTCGCGCATCGCATGACCCGGGCGTTCCGACGCGATCGTCAGGCCGTAGAGCTGCCGCGACAGACCGACCGCGAAGTCGCAGATGTCGATCATTTCCTGCACTTCGCCGAGGCCTTCCTGCAGGATCTTGCCGGATTCGAGCGTCACGAGCGCGCCGAGGTCGTGCTTGGCCGCGCGCAGTTCGTCGCCGAACAGGCGCACCAGTTCGCCGCGACGCGGCGCGGGAACCATCGCCAGACTCGAAATGCGGCAACCGCGCGCTGGATGGCTGCGTTGACGTCTGCGGTGGTGTGACAGTTCGAGTGCGGCGATGCGCGCGCCGCTCGATCGGCGTGACGACATCGAGCGTGCCGCCGGTGAGTTCAGCGCGTGAAAATCCGAGCCGGTCGAAGATGGGCTGATGAGACATGACGACCTCCTGTGAAGACCACCTCCTGTGAAGAGCTTCCGTGAAGAGCTTCTGTGAAGAGCTTCTGTGAAGAGCTTCTGTGAAGAGCATGGCGGACGCCGCGCAACGCTACAATCGCGTATCGCAGCAAATGCCAACAAGCGCGCGGTGTCCGATGACTTTTTTCCTGCTCGCTTTCCCTGCGCTGTTCGCAATCGTCAATCCGATCGGCGGTGCCTTCGTGTTCCTGGCCGCGACCGACGGCTTGGGCGAAATGATGCGCACGCACCTCGCGCGTTGGGTGTCGATCCACAGCTTCGTGATCCTGAACACGTCGATTTATGTCGGCGCATACGTGCTCCAGTTCTTTGGCATTTCGCTGCCGGTGCTGCGCGTTGCCGGTGGCGTCATCATCGCGCTGAACGGTTGGAAGGCGCTGAACACGTCGGAGGAACGTGACGCAACGAAGCCGATTGATGATGCGCGCCTGCAAGACGCGAGTCGCATCGCGTTCTATCCGCTGACGATGCCGATCACCGCGGGACCCGGCGCCATCTCGGTCGCCGTTGCGCTCGGCACCAGCCGACCAACGAGCGTCGCAGACGTCGCGGTGTTTCTCGTCGGTGTGACGGGCGCGACGCTACTGATCAGCGCGCTCGTTTATCTGCTGTACCGCAATGCTCCACGCGTCGCGCAGCTGATCGGGCCGACCGGCACGAGCATCATCGTGCGGCTGTCATCGTTTCTGCTCTTCTGCATCGGCATCCAGGTGCTATGGACCGGCATCGCAGAATTGCTGACGAGTCTGTCCGGGCGCTGACACGCCGCTACGCAATCGCGATCAACTTCCCGCCAGGATCGCCCGCTTCTGCTTGTCGTTGAACGCCAGCAGCTTGTGCATGTAGGCGAAGCGCACGTGGTCGCGGCCCGCGGCGGACATCTTGTCGAACCAGTCGTCCTCGCCCAGCATTTCGCCGAGCCGCGGCGCGTTGCGATGCAGCATCTGCACGTCGGTCTTCTTCGGCTCGAGGCTGCGCAGGATGCCGCGGTTGAAGTGCGCGTGCAGCGTCACGCGGTCGCCCGGCTCGCGTGCGGTCGCCCTGCCAGTGCCAGACGCCGTGGGTGAAGAACACGACCGATCCCTTCGGCATCTCGATCGGCACGCCGCCGTCGCGCGCTTCGCCCGGTCGCGGCGCGCGACGCATCTTGTGGCTGCCGGGAACGATCCACGTGGGACCCGCGGCAACGGTCCAGTCCTCCAGCGCCCAGACGCCGACGCCGGTCATCGCGAATTCCGGATACGGTTCGGGCACGTGGGCGTAGTCGGTGTGCATCGGAATGACGCCGGCGCCGGGTCCCTTCTTGATGCTGCTGAACGACGCGATGACGGCGCCGCGGCCGAGCGATGCGTCGATCAGCGTCATCAGCAACGGATTCTGGATCAGCTGCTCGAACTCGCGCCCGTGATAGAGCATCCAGTTCATCGAGAACGTCTGGTGCGGCAGCAGCGCGCGCAGCACCGCGGCGCGCACTTCGTCGGCGAACTCCGGCGAGATCGCGTGTTCGATCACCGTGTAGCCGTGCGTCTTCCATCTCGCGGATCTTGCCGCTCAGGCCCTGACGCGCGGCGCGGTGCGCGAGGTCGGGATTTTCGACGGTGCGGCGGCCCATGTGGTCGTGCAGCAGCGAAAGCATCTCGCGCTCCGGCTCGTCCGCCAGCGCGCCCTTGCATTGCATCGCGTCCTTGCCGTACATCGTCGCGCACCTCGCGCAGCATCGCTTTCATTGCGCCCGGCGCGAGCACGCCGACGAACTGCGCGGCGCTCAGCGCCGCCTGATAGTCGCCTTCGACGATCACGTCGGCGCGTTCATCGAAGCTGCGCGACACCGTGATGCCGTTGCCGTCGTAGCGCATACTCCACGCGGCAACATCGTCCGGGAACTTCAGGTGCGGCGGCGCATCGGTGAAGCGTTCGCTGACGGAGAAGGTGCGGCCGGCAAACTTCTCCTTTCTCATTGCGGCTTCGCGCTGCAGGAAATGCCGTGCCTCTTCCAACCAGGCATCGGACAAGAACTCACAGTGATGCGGCAACGTGATCATTCGGGGGTTCCATCATTCTCTGCGACGTGCGTGAGCGTACAGGCAGGTCATCCGTTCCGTCGAGCGGGCGCAGGACACGAACATGCCGGACCTTGATGACGCGTGCGATTGATCAGGCGCACGGAACAGTACCGAGGCCAGGCTCGGATGGCTCATCGCCGCTCGTCGCCGAATTCGTTCCTGATGATCTGCCCGCCCTTCATGACGAATTTGACGTGTTGCAGGACGGTGATATCAGCGACCGGGTCGCCGTCCACCGCGATTAGATCGGCGAACTTGCCGCGCTCGAGCGCGCCCACGTCGTCTGCCCAACCGATCAGATCGGCCGCCGACGTCGTGGCTGCACGCAATGCCTCCAAGGCCGTCAAGCCTCGTCGCGTCAACGACTCGAGTTCCTCGGCGTTTTTGCCGTGCCGTTCAGCTTGCGATGGATCCGAACCATCAGCGATCTTGACGCCGATCTCACGCGCGGTTGCGACGGTTTGAGACATCGATTCGAGAACCGATTTGGCGCGTGATCGGGTCTCGTCATCCGATGTCGTCGCGACATATGCATCAACGACCGACAGCGTCGGCACGAGATACACACCCTTCGACCTCATGAGTTGTAAAGTCGACCGATCCGCGTGATCTCCGTGTTCGACCGAATCAACGCCAGCCGACACAGCATTGCGAATGCCTTCCAGCGTGGTCGCGTGCGCGGCCACCTTGCGATTTGCTTTGTGTGCTTCCTCGACGATGATCTGCATTTCGGCGACGGTGAGCGTAGGGAAATCCCAGTCTGCATAAACCTTTATCAAGTCCGCCCCGTGGCCGATCTGCTCGCGCACCGCGCGCCGGGCTTCTTCAGGTCCGCTCACCATCTGCGCGCCGGTGGGGAAGTTGGATAGATCGGGCGAGATCCCGAACGGCAGGTATTGGCCAACGGCTGCGATTCCGCGTGTGGCTACGCGCATGCGCGGGCCTTCGACCAGTCCGGCGATTATCGCGTCGCGCAGCGCGACATCCGCATATCCGGACCCTTCGCTCTCCACATCGCGCACCGTGGTGAATCCCGCATTCAACGTCGCTCGCGCGTTGGCCGCCCCTTCGAGCGCCCGATAGGCCTGTGATTTGGTCAGCAGGTTCAGCCCATAGCCGCCAGGGCGGTCCGGAATGCGTGCCATGAGATGCGTGTGGCAGTCGATCAGCCCCGGGAGCACGGTGGCGTCACCGAGGTCGATGACCGTGGCTGATGGCGATGCCTTGACGAAATCGGCCGCCGGGCCTACGGCCATGATGCGCTCACCCTCGATGTAAACCGCGGCATTTTTGACATACGAGCCAGCGCGAACGTCGAGAACTCGAGCAGCGCGCACGATCGCGGCACTGCCAGATTGTTGGGAAGCTGAAGATTGGCAGAGCGCCGGATGCGAAAACAGCAAACCTATGATGCAAGCCAGCGCGTTGAGCCCTGGTGGCGAACGATTCATCGCTTCACTCTCCATCCCCGCGATGCTTGAAGCCGGCGTACCTGGTCCCGACCACGATCCAACTGTGATCGCGATCAACAAGAGCAGTGCGCCTTCTGCTTCCGTCCTCTCGCCGTATTGTTGCTATGGTGCTGGCGACACGATTTGAACGATATCAATGGACGATCGCCGATACTACGCGTTGGATGCCTTGCGCGGCAGCCTGATGATGTTGGGCATCGTGCTGCACAGCGCTGTGTTGTATCTCGCTGCTCCGCCGGTGGCGGCGCCGATTCCGACAGATCCGAACAACGCCTACGTGTTCGACTTGATCTTCTATTTCATCCACAGCTTTCGCATGCCGACTTTTTTCGTGCTGGCCGGTTTCTTTACGGCACTATTGGTCGAACGACGCGGTGTTTGGGGCACCTATAAGAACCGCGGTGCGCGTGTGCTTGCACCGCTGCTTGCAGGGATCGTGACCGTGCTGCCACTCGCAGGTTTGTTCATGATCGACTTCATGCTGAGCGCCCGGTTCGGCGTGCACGACGTGCTGCCAGACGCGACGCTACTACGGCAGCTCTTCGAGTCATTGCAGAACGCCGGTTTCCCCGTCGATCAGCCGACGCTGGGTCATTTGTGGTTTCTGTATTACTTGTGCTTCTTCTATCTGTTGATTCCGGCATGTCGGTTTCTGGTGCGACAGAGCCTGCGGATCGAATCGCGTCTGAGACGGATCCTGGCATCGCCCTTGGCTCTCGTTTTCTTCGGGATGTACACGGCGGCTACGCTCTGGCCGTTTCGTGGCGGTCAGCTGCTCGAAGGGTTCGTCTTCCTCAAGCCGCACGTACCGTCGTTGATCTACTACGGCTCGTTCTTCGTGTTCGGCTACTTCTTCTACTACTATCGGGAGGTCCTGCAGAAGCTTGCGCATTACGTGCCTTGGAGCGCTGCGCTGGCACTCGTTCTGTTCCCGGCGTCGCTGTACGCGACGCCACCTCGAGCACTCGGCAGGCGCGCATGCGTTCGGCGTTCATCTTGCCGCTGTGATCGCGCACGGACTGTGCACCTGGACGCTGATATGTCTGTTGATCGGCAGTGCGCTGCGTTCCTTCGACTATGAGTCGCCGTGGATTCTCTACATCTCCCAATCGTCGTACTGGGTTTTCCTCGTGCACCTGCCGGTCGTCTACATTGCCGGCTGGTGGATGGTGCAATACGACCTGCCCGCGATCGTCAAATTCTCATGCGTCGCGGGCTTTACGACAGTCGTCTGTTTTGTCACGTACCACTACTGGGTGCAAAAGACCTGGGTCAGCGTTTTCCTGAATGGCCGGCGGTTCGATCTGGATTGGCCCTGGCGCGCAGTTCAGTCGGCCAACAAAAGCCGGCCTGCCATCGTCGCTCCGTCCCGGTGACGGCACGCGCGCGTTCACGGTCCGTCCAGGCGCGACCAACGAATAAAGTCGACCACCAAGTGGATCACCAGCCCCACGAACAACAGCGCGAACACGCCGAATCCAATCAGCGCGATCTCGAATAACCCCGACATCACACACCCCGATACGGTCGACCACGGAGCTTCAGGAATACCACCGTGACCGGGATGTTGTTCTTCTGAATTCCTTCTCTTTTCCTTCCGAAGCGGCGTGTGCGTGAGTAGTCTCTGCCTCCGGTGAGCGATGCAACGCGCGGGGGAGATTTACGATGGCAGCAACGATGATTGCGACGGACCGAACACGCTGGTTCGACGTCGAGACAGGCGTCCTCGATCGCCGCATCTTTTCCGACGCCGGGATCTATCAGCAGGAGTTGCAGCGCATCTTCGCGCGGGCGTGGAATTTCGTCTGTCACGAGTCGCAGTTGCCGCAGTCCGGCAGCTTCTTCATGAACTATATCGGCGAAGATCAGGTGATCGCCGTGCGCGATCGAGCAGGCACAGTACAGGTACTGCTGAACTCGTGTTCGCATCGCGGCAACTCGGTCTGTCGCGCCGAGCAGGGACGCACCAACAGTTTTCTGTGTTCGTATCACGGCTGGAACTACGACCTCGACGGGCGGCTGATCGCGATGCCGGGTCAGGAGACGTTCTACCGCGATGGTTTTGACAAGAGCGAATGGGGCCTCGGCAAGGCAGCGCACGTTGCGAGCTATCGCGGTTTCGTGTTCGCCACGCTCGATCCGACCGCGCCGCCGCTCGAAGACTACCTCGGTTGGGTAGGGCGCCTGGGTCTCGACATGTTGGCGTCGCGCGGCGACCTCGAAGTGCAGGACGGCATCCACAAGAATCGCTTGCAGTGCAACTGGAAGCTCGCCGTCGACAATCTGTACGACTGGTATCACGTGAAGGTGTCGCACGGCTCCGCGATTCGGATTGGATTCGTGCCGGAAGAGGCGATGGCGCCGAACAGCCAAATGGTGATCCTCGGCGAATACGGCCACGGCATCGGCGGCCCGGGCATCACGGAGGCCGAGCTCGAGGAGCTTCGTACGCGCGCAGACCAGCGGTGGCGGCGAGTCGCAGTGGTACGACATGCAGGCGGGCCCGCGACTCGATCCGCGCGTGCGCGCCGAGCTCGGTCCGGTGGGGTCGCGCTCGTTCGGCCATCCGAATATTTTTCCGAACCTGTGGGTGACGCAGTTCAACCAGGTCTGCCTGCGGATTCCGCGCGGCCCGTCCGAGACCGAGCTGTGGTGGTTCACGCTGTTGCCGAAGGACATGCCGGCCGAGCAGCGACGGTTTTCGATCTACATGGCGAATCACGTGTTCGGGCCGGCCGGTCTTGCTCGAGCAGGACGACGGCGAAAACTGGAGTCACTCGACGCGCGGCGCGATGGGCACGGTTACGCGGACGGCTGCCGCTGAACTACGCGATGGGTCGCGGTCGCGATCGCGTACAGCACGATCGCGTCGGGACAAAGTCGCATCGAAACGGTCGTCAACGAACACGCACAACGATGGACGTACCAGTCCTGGCAGGATTGGATGCACGCCGACAGCTGGCAGGAACTGATGGCGCACCACTCACCGGTGCCGTCAGGGGTCGTCTGATGTCCGGGTACGAGGATCTCGAGCCTGCAGGAACGCATGCTGCTGACATTCGAGGTCGAGGAATTCCTGTACCGCGAGGCGAGCCTGCTCGACGAGCGCCGCTTAGACGAATGGTTGGCGCTGTGCACCGACGACATTCACTACTGGATGCCGATCCGCCGAACGACCACCGTCGAAGGAAATCGACAACGAATTCACGAAGCCCGGCGGCATGGCGTATTTCGACGACGACAAGCGCACGCTCGGTTTGCGGATACAACGATTGCAGGTCGGACGTGCGTGGGCGGAAGATCCGCCGTCGCGCACGCGCCACACCGTGAGCAACGTGCGCGTTCTCAGCGCCGACGCCGACGAGATTCTCGTGGCGCTGAACTTCCACCTGTACCGCACGCGCCTCGAACAGCGAAGAGGACAGCTGGATCGGCCGGCGCGAAGATCTGCTGCGCCGCGAAAACGGCGCGCTGAAACTCGCGCGTCGCTACATCTATCTCGATCAGACGGTCATCCTCGCGCAGAACATGAGCAATCTGTTCTGACGCGGGGCGACTCGGCACTAACGCTTGTCAGGCACGCCCTGCAGCAGGTCGGCCAAATCGTCGGCGTGTTCTTCCTCGACGGCGAGAATCGACTCCAGCATCCGGCGCGTCGTCGGATCCTGATCATCCAGATAGCGGATGAAGTCGCGATAGCTGTCGATCGCAATGCGCTCGGCGACGAGGTTCTCTTTGATCATGTCTCCGAGGGTCGTGGGCGCCACGTACTCGGCGTGGCTACGCTCGGTCAGGCTGTCCGGGCAGAAGTCCGGTTCGCCGCCGAGCTGGACGATGCGTTCAGCGATCTGGTCCGCGTGGCCCTGCTCCTCGTTCGAATGCGCCAGGAATTCCTCGGCCACCGCCTGCGAGTGAATCCCGCGCGCCATGAAGTAGTGGCGACGGTATCGCAGCACGCAGACGATTTCGGTCGCGAGCGAGTCGTTCAGCAGTTTCAGCACCACATCGCGGTCGGCGGTGTAGCCTTCAGTGACCGCACCTTCTTCAATGTGTTGGCGCGCGCGTTGGCGAAGGGTCTTCACGTCTATCGGAGCGGCTCGGGTCATGATTATCCTCGGGCGACGAGCGCGGGAAGTTCGCGTCGCACCAAGGATCGCCCGGTATCCCGAATCCGCGCTATCGGAAGTGGCGGAGACTGTTGTCGGGAAAGTCCTACTGATGCAGGGATTGGTCACCCGGCAGGTTTCACCGTAACTTGCTCGAACGACGATTCAGCTCGCTGAGATGCTCGAACCTCACGCCATTGATGGCGTGTTGAGATACCGCGTTAAACCCAATGTGGTCTCGGGCGCGATCAGGTCAAGCCCAAAGCCAGCATCCGCCATTCGCTAGCGGCCACCGCCGGTACGGGTCCGCTCGCGCAGGCGACGGATGAAGCGCGGTACAGGTGGCGCTGTCGGGTCGGGCGGTTCTGGCGGTGGTGACGTCGGGTATACGCCGGCGAGCCTCGCAATCAAAATCGCCAGGAACAGCGCCCCCGTCAATTGTTCGAGCACGCAAAGCGCGCGAACGCGCCGCAGTATCGGCACGATGTCGCCAAAGCCGGTACTCGTCAGCGTGGTGATGCTGAAATAGAGCAGGTCTTCGAACGCGGGCGTCGCGGCGCTGCCGCCCATGGCGAACGAGCCCGGCTGGAAGTGGCACGCGATCGCGTAGAGCAGTGTCCACAGCACGCCGATCATCAGATAGCCGGCTGCGGCGCCGCACAACTTGTCCGTGGTCATGACGTCGCGCTGGAAGACATAGCGCAGCAGATAGATGATCGTCGCGGCATACAGCGCCGCATTGAACGCCCACGAAATCACCAATCGAGCCTGGTCATCCTCGACGAGTCCGCGGATCTGAAACCACATCGCCGGCATTGCCAAAGCGGTCGCGACCAAGAATGACCATGGGGACCGACCCACCGCGGCGACTGCGGCGACGTCTATCAGCAGGTTGATGGCATTGAGGAGGAAACGTTCGTGTGGCGTCGGCTCCAGCAGCATGGCGATCATCATCAATACGAGTAATCCGACGAACAGATAGAAACAACGCTGAAAGAACACCTGTCCCAGCGCGGTGCGCACACGCTCGATCGCCATCGGAAAACCTGGATCGGAGATTTGGCGCGAAGTCTAGCGCCATAGGCTTCCCGTTGGCGATACGCTGCGCATTCTGCCCGCTAACAGTGCGGGTGCTGGACGCGCGGACGCTCGGCGAGTGCTTCAGATTTCTCTGAAGCACCTGCCGAAGCAACGGCGCCTCACAGGTAGTCGGGCAATACCTTGGCGATTTCTTCGGGCGTCGTCTTCGGCCCGAAGCGAGCCACTACTTTGCCGGATCCATCCACCAGGAACTTCGTGAAGTTCCAGCCGATGTCGGCTTTGCCGTCTTCGTCTTTCTTCTCGCCTTTCAAAAACTGATAGAGATCACAAGCGCCGGGGCCGTTGACTTCGATCTTTTCGAACATCGGGAAGTCGACTTTGTATTTCGAGCGCGCGAATTCGAGGATCTCGGCGTTGGTGCCGGGTTCCTGCTTGCCGAACTGATTACAGGGAAAACCGAGGACCGTAAAACCCTTGGCTTTGTTCTCTTCGTGAAGGGTACGCAGACCTGCGTACTGCGGGGTGAGGCCTCACTTGGTCGCGACGTTGACGACCAGGCAGACTTTCCCTTTATACGTCGAAAACTTGACCGGCTCACCCGTGATGGAATTCATCGTGATGTCGTTGAACTGCTTCATTGGAGCTCCTCAAAAGTGGGGGCCGCTGAATCATAGACGATCTGATCGGATAGTGGACATCGGCGTTCGTCAGGACTTCGCTTCCCCGCACAGTGGTGTGATACTCCCGGTTGGTAGCGAGCATTCTCGACGACGGTAAGGCCAATCAATGCCTCCGCGATTCATATCTGCGCAGCTCTCGCGTCCGTCGGGCGTGTTTGCGCGCGTCATGGGTCGGCTCATGAATCGACGCAACGCCAGGATGAATGCGTTCGCGGTCGAGCAACTCGACCTGAAGCCGTCTGATCGCGTGCTCGAAATCGGTTTTGGTGGCGGCGTGGCACTACCGACATTGATGCGCAGCGCCGCGTTCGTGGGTGGCGTTGACCTGTCGCAGGAGATGGTCGCCTGGGCGAACGCAAAATTCTCGGGCGCCGTAACTGCCGGATGCGCCGACTTTCGCGAGGGGAGCGTCGATGCGATCCCTTTCGAGTCGGCATCGTTCGAAAAAGCGTGCACCGTCAACAGCGTTTACTTCTGGCGTTCGCTGGAGTCGGGTTTCAATGAAATCCATCGGGTGCTCACGCCAGGTGGTCGGTTGGTCGTCGGGCTCCTTCCGAAGGAATGGATGGATCAACTGGGTCACCCCGCGGACATCTTCACAGCGCGCACGTGTGACGAGGTCGTTGACGCACTGACAACGTCCGGCTTCAAGCAGGTCCGCGTCGAACGCCCCGAGCCGACGACGCGGTGGAACGCGATTGTCGCGATGTACTGAAGGAAGGTTCCGAAGGGTTTCGCCGAGCTTCGCGATCCTCGGGCTGTCCGACCCCAGCCAATTGTACCGAGGCGCGATTTAAGGACGGGTCTCGAGTGAGAGCGCCTGAGGTCGGCATCGAACCGAGACTGAGTTTCCCCGACCGGACTTTTGGTCTCGGAACGGGTCTGTAATCCACGAGACGCTGTTGATCCAAAATAAAGAGGAACATTTCCGCTGCCCTTGCTCGTGAGTGGACCCACCACGGGATTGCAGTCTCGCGCCGCCATAGGAATGCGGATAGACCAGTTTCGCCGCCATCGTGCGCCAGAAATTTCCTACGAAAATTGTGTGGTGTTGGGTTGGGAAGAGACGGGATCGGCGCGACGCAATAGAACAGTTGGTAGGCGCGCGTACTGATGAGCGCCGTCGTAAGACTCGTCCTACGCGATCATGCGGGTTGCCGCCGTCCCTTCATCGATCTCGATCGGGTTTGATGCAGGACCTTTCGACGGACGCGGCGATCTCGGCCATCAAGGTTTCCATCTGGTCCAAATCGAACGGCTTGAGCAGCGAGCGTACGTTGCGACCAAGCTGAAGTGTCCAATCGGTAGTCTCGTAGGCCGAACAAAGGACGATCCAATGAAGTGGTTCAGTCTTGAGAATCGTTCGCGCGAGATCGGTGCCTGATATGCCGGGCAAACTGACGTCCGTCACTACGGCGTCGAATCTCGATGACTCGAGTACAGCAAGCGCATCTTCGCCACTCGCGCACTCGACGACTTCGCGATCATCCCCACGCAGTAGATGCGCCATCGCATAGCGCAAGTCATCGTTGTCCTCGACATATAGGATTCGCAGAACCGTCACGTCCGTCTCGCCACGTGGGGCAACATGGATCCTAGTATGTTCTCAAATTTGCTGACTTGCTGATGCGTTTGCCGACCAGACTGAATCGGGTCGTTAGTCTGGATCGCTAACGCTGGAAAAAATGCAGTGTTTTTGTTGGTGCCTGAGGTCGGAATCGAACCGACACTGAGTTTCCCCAACCAGATTTTGAGTCTTAAAACGCCGATTTCGGCTCTCCGCCACTCTCTTTAGTTTCCCTTAAGTAATCAGTCACTTGCGTTATTTATCTCGCCTGCTCCTTATGCACTCTCTTTCGCTCTTTTCTTCTATTTTGCTGACTTGCTGACCCGGGTAGAACGCACCAGATCGACGGCGCGGTGGGTCAAGCAAGCAGTCCCAGAACGGCGCGCTAACGCCAGTCCTGGGACTAACCACATCGGATCGACTGAGGAGATCACTATGGCCGACGCGCATTCTCACGAGTGCTCAACGTCACCGCACCGTCACTACGCCGACTGAAGCCGCAGGCGACGGACGAACGTCACGACGGATTGACGACCTGGTCGGTTTCGCTGTTGCGTGTAGCCGCCGGCATCACGTTCGTTGTTGTCGAGGCGCGGGTAACCGGACCGGCAAGCAATCCGCCGCAGACGGTCGCCGACCATCCGATCGCGAACGACGACTTCGACGACGCGAAGTCAAGCTGGCTGCGCTCGGATGCGATGGCCGCGTAGGCGAGCGGAAAGGCGCGGCACGAACTCGACGGCGGCCGAAGCGACGGTCAATCCGGCGAACGGCCGACGGTGTGCAGACGGTGCTCAGGAGTCGCTACGTGTCCTGCCGCAAGGTGCAAGGACTGAGCCGAGCGCCGCGGCGGACTATCAGTTGCTGACTGATCACGCATCTGGCTGGCGACTGGGCGAGGCCACAGCGTCGACACGACAAGCCGGGCGACGTGAAGCGACTGCACAGCATCGATTGCGAGTTCCATCGCGCGCCGATGCGGCCATGCGCGTAGTTCGCGCGTTCTGGAATTTCGCATGGGCCGACAACGTCGACGACGCGACCGGCGAGTCGCGACTGCGGGTAAGAATCCGTTCGACGTGTTGTCGGGACTCGGCCAGTGGCACGGCAACAAGCCGAAGTCGTAGCACGTCGCGCAGAAGGCGCATTCCAGGCGTGGATCGACGCGGTGATGGCGCTCGAGCCGGAACGCACCACCAGCCGCGTCGACGTCGTGCGCGATCTGCTGTTGTTCTGCGTGTTCACCGGCGTTCGTTTAGGCGAGGCGCTGAATCTGACCGACGACAATGTCGACCTCAAGGCGACGACGTTCACGCTGAACGGCACAAAGAACGGGACCGACTTCACTCTGCCAGCGTCGAAGCCTGTGCTCGCGATCCTGAAGCGGCGCGGCGGCGACGGCCGTCTGTT
Source organism: uncultured Gammaproteobacteria bacterium (assembly GCA_963829065.1). Lineage (GTDB taxonomy): Bacteria > Pseudomonadota > Gammaproteobacteria > Pseudomonadales > Azotimanducaceae > DATJGR01. The sequence continues at coordinate 58,646 of CAWHHK010000002.1, forward strand.
TCCGATCGATCGCGCGTCACTGCCGCGTTACCGCATCAGGTGACCGCGGCGAGCTGGCGTCACGTTCACGTTCACGATCTGCGCGCTCGTTCGCCACTCACGCGCGCGACATCGGTTACCGAAGTGTTGGTCGGCGAGCTGCTGAATCATAAGACCGGCCGCGACGTGACCGCCGGCTACATCTAGCAGTCGCCAGAGCCGTATCGCGGGCCGATCGAGCAGATCGCGGCCACTTCGTGAGGCTCGCGCGATGAAGAAGAAAACCGGCGCGGGGAAGGTTGCGACGAAGCCGCGCGTCGGTGAGTGGCAAAGGCCAGGTCATTCACGCAAAGATGTTGGTATTGAAGCAGAGGCCGGGCAAGCCGCACGCCGGCAATTCCGAACTCGGCATCATCTGGCTGGACAAGCCTGACGGGTGGGAAATTTGGGTAGACCCCGATCGGCTAAATTCCTACGTTCAGAAGGTCCGCGGCGCGGCCGGTAACGCCGCTCGGGTCAGGCGTAGCCGCGTTCTGGTCAAGGCCAAGCACGGGAGCTACCTGTCCGCAAAACGGCGCAATCCGCGCCTGCGATCGGCGATCGAGTACATCCGCAAGAACACTAAGCCGCAGATGGATCGAAAGACGATCGCCAAATACCTAGACGAGTTGGGCCTTCCCCGAAAATAGGGACGCGCCGCGCCTCCGCATTGGGTCGACTGAAAGCTAGGGAATACGCCGCGTACTCCCTAGTTTCTGCCCCAATTCACACCCGTTAGCAGTGCTTCAATTCCTCCCGCGCGCCTTTACGCGCATGTCAGGAGGATCGATTCAATGCCACTGCAAGACGACGACGAGCTGCTGCCGGAGAAGGACGGTGCGGCATACATCCACCGGCATGAGCAAACCGTCCGGAGACAGCGCCGCGACGGCACTCTGCCGTTTGGCTACTTGAAGATCGGCGGACGGTATTTCTACCGGAAGTCGGTCCTCGAGGCGTACCTGCGCGAGTGCGAAGTCGCCGCCGGAGGCTGCGTGATGGAAATCACCGCATTGCAAGGCAAGACCGCGGCACGGATCGCCGGCACCCTCGAAGACTATCGGCGAGCGCACGGGAAAGACCCGGAAAACGGTTCCTATCTTCTTTTCAAGAGCGACTGGGACGCGCTCCAGGCCGCCGCCGCGAAGGCTCGGAAGCGGTCTGGCGCCACGGAGCGCCGTCAATTGCTCGACGACGCGCTGACCTTCCGCGGCGTCCCGCTCAAACCCTATACCGAGTAAGGAGGTAGCCGGCAAATACAGACCCGCATGACCCATTCCGAAACTGAAATTTATTGAGGGAACGACATGAGAAATAAGTACGACCTACGACTCGCGATCGACGGCGGCGACGCGACATTCACGGCACTGACGTGGAAGGGCGAATGCGCATTGCGCGGTTGCTTTTCGGACGCATGTATCAAGAACAGCCAAGTCACCACGCCCGCGAAATATGCCGGCGATGTCGGCTACGCGTGCACGCAGGCGGGCGCGAAGTTCGAGCCGACCGGCGACATGATCAGAGTCTTCATCGCGGCGCAGGAGGATTGACCATGTACACGATCAAGGTCGATCGAAAACACACCCTGCACGTGCGCCACGACGGCACGATCGCGACCGTCGTGATCGACGGCATCCGCCGTCAGTGCGCCGGAAATCCGGTCATTCTGGATCCGACGCGCCTTAGCGGGACCGTCCTGCGGGTCGAGTGCGCCGAACGCGAGTTCGCGCAACGCGAATTCGATGCGCTTCGAGGCCTGCGCGTTCAGCGAGCAATTCGCCGACGCCGTCTTCGAAGTGAAAGAGCGCAGTAACGGCAAGCCGTGCGGGGACGAGATGGAAGATCTGTTGTTCGTCGCGGTGGCGGCGATCGATCCGACATTCGAAACTGAAACCGAAGGAGAAAGGGTATGAGCAAGACAACGTTTGGTTCATTGAAAACCTCTAACTACATCAACCGAGGCGACGTCAATCCGCCGCTGCTCTTGACGGTTACCGCGGTCCGTAAGGACGTGGTGCGCGACCCGAAGACCGGACAGGAGACCCCCAAGACGGTCGTGTATTTCGCCGAGATCGAAAAAGGCGACGTGCTCGGTTGGGAGAAGGGGCTCTCGTATCAGGCGGCCACCGGCGTCGAGTTCATCGAGGATCTGGTCGGCCACAAGGTGGTGCTGTTCGACGACCTGAGCGTGCGCGGTCCGGACGGTATGGGTGGAGTTCGTGCTCGCGCTCCGTCGAAGCCTCGAGCCGCAACGCCGAAAACGCCGCCTCTGCAAGAGACCATGGCCGCGATCGACGAAGACGCGGAACGCGCTGCCGCCGCGGAGGACGTCGATAGCGAAGATTTGCCTTGGTAGTGGGACTGGCCGGGACAGCGCCCGCAACGCTGTTCCCGGCCTTGCTTTTCGAGGGAACGAAATGCGAAGCGATCTTACATCAACACTCGCTACCTGCAAGCGGGCATCAATGCCGACCTGATCGATCTCCACCGCTCCGGCTTCCAACGATTTCCTACCGACGACCATCCGCGCTCGAAGAACGGCGCCGTTGTCGTCCTGTCAGTCCGGCCGCTACGAATCTGGTTCCAGAATCACGCCACGGGCGTTCAAGGTCTGTACTCAGACGGGGCCGGCTCGCATCTACCGACTCGAGTCGAATTCAACCGCATGATGCGGCTACGCGCCGAGGAACGGGCGCGGCGAGCAGCGTCACAGGCCGACGTTGCCGCGCACGCCGAATCGGTTTGGCGACAGGCACGACGCGCGGATCCGGATCATCCGTACTTGGTTCGCAAGCGCGTTGGCGTGCATTCCATTCGCCAGATCGACGACGACTTGGTCGTACCTCTGCGCTACGCCGGTCGCATGTGCAGCCTGCAAACAATTTCACCGAGCGGCGAGAAACGATTTCTCTATGGCGGTCGTGTCAGCGGCGCCAATCACGGCATCGGTATGCCGGCGAAGCTGTTGATCGTCGCTGAAGGCTACGCGACCGCGGCAACGTTGCACGAAGCGCTCGAGCTGGGCGTCGCGGTGGCATTCAACGCAAACAACTTGAAGCCGGTCGCGATCGAATTGAAGCGGCGCTACCCGGATTCGATGATCGTGATCGCCGGCGACAACGACGCGCGCACGACTGGGAATCCTGGACTGACGAGCGCGATCGAGGCGGCCGCGGCCGTTGGCGGTCGGTACCTCGTGCCGCAATTCAGCATGAAGGCGCTGACGGCGGATCTCACCGACTGGAACGATTACCGATGCCAATACGGCGACGCGGCGTTGAAGGCGTGTTTCTCCGGGGTGTACCGCCATGTCGGATGACGAAGCACCAGCGCCGATCGGCGGCGAACCCGAACTGGATTCGGCGACGGAGATCGCGCGTCTCGCGAAACTGTCCCGCATCGACTACGACAAGCAACGCAAGGCCGCGGCTGAACTGCTCGGCATACGACCCGGGAGACCGACGCCGAGGTGGCGGACGCCAAAGGCGAGGAACTCGAGGACAGTCCGGTTGAGTTGGTCGAGCTGTGGTCAGACCCGGTTGATGGCAATGCCGTCGCCAACGCGATCCGCAAAGCGGCGCGTCGTCATCTTGTGCTACCGGAAGGCGGTGCCGAGATCGTGGCGTTGTGGTGCCTGGGTACGTACTGCTACCACGCGTTCCGACTGTTTCCGAAACTGCTGATCTCGTCGCCGGAGAAACGCTGCGGCAAAACGACGCTGCTCGAGTTCATCGAAGCCATGTGCCGATCCGCGGTGCTCGCGTCCAACGTGACGTCGGCGGTGCTGTTCCGGTTAGTCGACGCATACCGGCCGACGCTGCTGTTCGACGAAGCCGATCGGTGGTTGAAGGACGACGACCAACTGGTCGCGATCGTCGACGCCGGACACACGCGCCGATCTGCATTCGTCTGGGCGCATGGTCGGCGACGACCACACGCCGACGAAGTTCTCGGTATGGGGCGCGATGGCGATCGCAGGCATCAAGACACCCGCCGATACGATCGTCGATCGCAGCATCGAGATCGAAATGCGCCGGAAGGCGCCCGGAGAGAGACGCGACCGACTACCCTACGGAGCTCTACGAACTCTGCAAGCCGATCCGGCAGAAGTGCGAACGATGGGCGATCGATCACGCAGACGCGCTGCGCGCCGCGGATCCTGTTGTGCCGTCCGTCGGCAACGACCGCGCTGAAGATAACTGGCGGGTGCTGCTGACGATTGCCGAAGCGGTGGGTTGGTACGACACGACGCGCGACATCTTCAAGAAGGCGTATCTCAACCGTGCGCCCGAGGACGTCGCCACGACGATTCTGTTGGCGGATATCCGGGATCAATTGAAGGTCCGCGATCGCATCTACAGCGACGACCTGATCAACGCGCTGATCAAACTCGACGACCGGCCTTGGGCGGAATGGCGTCACGGCAAGCCACTCACGACGAACGGGCTGGCAAGAATGCTGAAGCCGTTCAAGATCATGCCGATGAACCTGCGCACCGATAGCACGGTGAAGAAGGGCTACAAGGCGAAGCACTTCGAGGACGCGTTTCGTCGTTACCTCCCCGATCCGGCCGATGCAACCGCTACACCGCTACAACCGAGCAACGACGCGGCCTCCAACGAAATTCAAACCGCTACACCGAGCCCATCTGTAGCGGATGCGAAAACGCCGCAAGCCACGAACGGCGCGACTTGTAGCGGTGTAGCGGATGGAACGCCTCAAAAGCCGAGCCTGCGCATATGACGGCGGTCGCCAACGTCATTGCAGAGGCGCCGTCTCGCGGCATCCGGCTCATTGCGGACGGCGACGAACTGATTGTCGAGGGCGCATATGACGATCGTTTTGTCGCGTGGGCGCGCCGACACAAGGTCGAGATCCTCGAGGAGCTGCTGCGCACGCCGAAGGATCTGAATGCGCTGCTCGACGAAGCGCGCGCTGGTACGGACTTCACGCTCAAGGAGTGCAAGTCGGGATACCTGTTCAGCCCGCTGGATCTTCGGCTGCTCGTCACCGGCGAGCTGACGATGCACGCAGCGCGACACTTCCTCGAATACCAGCAACGCACCGTTTGTCGCGCGTGTTTGGGTGGTGGTTGCAAGGCGTGCAACTTCTACGGCAAGGCGCCGTACCAACCACCACCGGATGCGGCATGACAGTGGGCGGGACCTGTGCGTTCGACAATCAAAGACCGCGAAACCGGCGCAGCTCCCTTTCGCAGCCGGATTTGCGCCTGGGAGGTACTTTTTGAGGAATGAAAATGGACGAATCCGAATCGCCGATTGAGCTTCAAGGGGAAGCGGCCCTGTACTGGCAGTTCTTGACGGCGCAACCGCTCGCCGAGTTCTCGGACGCCGATTTCACCTTGCTAGCGAAGCTTTGCCGGCTGATGGCCATCGAGGATCGGCTCGCCGAGCAGATCGAGCGCGACGGGCCGTTGGTCGCCTCGGCGGCCGGCACCATGAAGGCCAATCCTGCGATCAACGCGCACGCGACGATCCTGCGCTCGGTGTGCCAGCTCAGCGCGACGCTGAGGCTCACTCGGGCCGCACGGATTCCGCGCACCTCGCGTGCATTGTCGATCGATCCCGCGAGACGCGATCGTCGGAAGCATTTGCCAGACAGACTGAAGGGACCGTGACGGCCTTCTGCACCGTTTCCGAAGCCGCCGCGACGCTCAACGTGCGTCGAGGCACGCTGCGCCGGTGGTTGCGGGGTGGTTGCCCAGTGGTGCGCCGTGGTCGACGTGGCGGTGACTGCACGTTGGTCGATGTCGACGCTGTGCGCTGCTGGCTCGCTGCGACGCCGGCCGAGCAGCAACTGATCGCACTGGCGAGCGAGATTCCGGCCTTGGTCGCTGGCGCTGTCTTCGACGTTTCCCGCGCCGTCGAAGGTCCTCACAAAACGTCTACCGCGCGAGTTCTCGGCGTGGCGGGACTCGTCGTGATCGACACGCTGCTGAAGCGCCTCAACCGGGACGTTCCCAACATTTCAGCCGAGCTGCGCGACGAGCCATATCGAATCGCACGACTTCGAGCGAATTGACCGGCAGCGCGTAGGCTCGCTAGGACTGAAGTCATCGAGTACGAAATGGAGACACGAGCGGAACGAGTAGATCTGGCCCGGCGTCTGATGGCTGGCGATCAGCGTAGTAGCGCCCTTGGAATCGTGCAGAAACGCATCGCACGCGCGCGGCTGCGCCACGTCGACGAGTCAGCCGCAGCAGCGGACGCGGCCCGGCTGTGGGGTGCCGATAGTCCCGAGGCGCGCGTTTTGAAAGCGAGCGTTGGCGCGGCGACACCGATTGCGGGTGCCGGCTGGGATGCGAGCGCGCTCAACGCCGTCGACTCAGCGGGTAAGGAATTTTGGACGTTGATTCACCCGAGTACCGTCGTCGGCAAAATGCCGGCGCTGCGGCGCGTGCCATTCAACGTGAGGTTGATCGGACTCACTGCCGGTGCGACCGCAACCTGGATGGGTCCGGGTAAACCGATGGCGGTGACCAAGGATGCGATGCAGGCGTTCACGTTCCCGGAGCGAAAACTCGGCGCAATCAAGGTGGTCACCGAAGAGGTCGTCAAGCTCGGCGGCCTCGAAGCCGAGGCCTATCTTGACAGCGAACTCGAAGCCGCCCCTGTGGAGTTGCTCGACTCGTCTTTTCTCGACGCCGCCAACACCGGCATCACCGACGAAAAACCCGCGAGTGTCACGGCCGGGGTCTCGCCGATTACATCGAGCGGTTCAGCAGTGGCTGACGTTGCTGCGCTGATCGCTGCATTCAGCGGCGATCTCGGCGTGGCGGTGTTCGTCACTGACCCAACGTTGGCCGCACAGATAGCGTTGACGCGCGTTAGTTCGACCGGACCTTACGCCTTTCCAAACGCATCAGTGCGTGGCGACGGCAACATCCTTGGCATTCCGCTCTTGGTGTCGAAATCGTCGCCGCGTGCGATCAGCGGCTCGCCGAGCGTGAGTCGCGGACAACTGGCGTTGATCGATCCCTCCGGCGTTGCGTTCGGCGGCGGCGCGGTGAACTTCGAACGCAGCACACAAGGTACGATCGAAATGAGCGACGCGCCGACAAACTCGCCGACCTTTTCAGGCAGTCCGCAGACTGTGCACGCGACGAATCACGTTTCACTCTTTCAGACGAACAGCGTCGCGCTCAAGGTGACGATCTATGTGAACTGGCAAGTGGTGCGCCCCTGCGTCCAGGTGGTCACCGGCGCGCGGTACTTGACGACATGACCTTCGAAGAAGTCATCGACAAACTGGTTGCGCCGCAGTTGGCCGAGTTGGCGCGCCAGATCGCCGAACTCAAGGCGCGCATTGACGCATTGGAACGGAGGAAGCGGTGAACGACGTCGAACAGGCTGCGTACTTGCAGCAAAACGGATCGCGCCCCATTACACATGCCGATATCCCCTGGTTGATGCAGACAATCGGCGACGTTGTAAGGAGCCATGTACTGAATCGCATCCGGGCGCTCGAAGAACCCGAAATTTCCACGCTATTACGCGATGAACGAGGCAGATCCACCGGCATTGTGAAGGGGCGCGTCGCGCGAACCTCGCAAAACTCGAACTGCGCCTCGCAGCACTGGAGGCACAGGCGAAGAGCTGGCAAGACTTTGGCTACCTCGGCACATACGTCGAAGGCCGGGAGTATTTGAAAGGCAATTTGTGCACGCACGCGGGCGGCTTATGGCACGCGAATCAGCGGACCACAACGAAGCCCGGGACTGGTACCGATTGGACGCTCGCTGTGAAGTCCGGTCGATGATCGAGCTGCCCCCCGAACTCGCGCGGTTCATTGACGAGATCGTGCGCATCGAATTTGCAAAACTCGAAGCGAGGCTCGCGACGCTCGAGCTGGTCATCAACCAGCGCCGCATTCACTCCGCGCGGTGGTGTGAAGACGGAGTCACCCTTTCGATCTATTGGGACCTCGCTGACGGCACCACCGGGGTGCAGCACTGGCGGATTGGGAGGAGTTCGTCAGCGAGCTGCGGAGGCTGGCGAATTGGTGAACCCGTTAGCGAGGTTCGGCAACTGGTTCCTCCCCCCGGTCCCAAGCCAAACGGGACCACTTCGGCGCGATGCTGACTCGGGTCGCGCCTGTTTCTTCTAGTCCGTTGATCGCGCCTCGACGCCCTCGTATGCAGTTGGCCGCCGCCCGTTCGCGAGCTGGTGGATCTCACTCATCAGCGAGTTTGATGGCAGCGGCACGTCGAGCATTTTGTTCGCATCGCGGGCGAGCAACTTTTTCGAATTGACGAGTCGACGTAGGTAGCGCGTCCACAACTGTTCGACGAGCGGCCGCGCGACTTGCACTTCGAATTCGGCGCGCAGTTCGTCGATCGTGAGGCGGTCCTTCTTGGCTGCTGGCATCGAGCACCTCGGCGATTTGGCGGCGGCGTATCTTGCGGCCGGTTGTGTCGTGCTGGCAAACCCGAAGTGTCGCCGGAGGTCGCACCGCGCCTATGCGCCGTAAATCAAACAGCGCGGGCGACCGATGCATCGTGCCCCAGGCTCGAGGACGCTGCGACGCGTGCGAGATCGACGCGACTATTTCCCTGCGGCCTGCCGCCATCGTGCGAGCATCGTCGAGACGATCTTGCGCGGAACCCGCGTGCGGTATTTAGCGCGCGATCCACTGATGACAACGACGTAGACGCCGCGATCAAGTCGAGAACGCTTCGACCACCCATCGTGCAATCGTTGGGGCAGGTACGACGGCGCGTATGTGATTGCGATTGGCAAGGTCATGTCGGCGCGAGGTGCGAGCTTCGCAGGCAGTCGCTGAACCTGTGTGAGCAGGACTTCGATGTCGTCACGTTCGGTTGGCCGCCAGCGTCCGAGCGATAGACGAACATCGCGCACCATGATCGGCAGATCGGTCGGGTTCACCACATACACATCGAGCGCATCGTCGCCGAGGTTGAACGCGACGGTGATGCGCTCGCGATCAGAACGACGCGCGAGACACAGTGCGGCGATGACGGCAGCAGTCGTCGCGATGGCACCCACCCAATCCGCGAGACTTCCTAGATCCATTGAGCACATGGAGCGTTTGCTGACCTGATTGCTGACCGGACTGAGTGAGGTCGTTAGGCGGGAGTCGGACGATTTGTGACAAAAGCCCTGCTTTTTTTGTTGGTGCCTGAGGTCGGAATCGAACCGACACTGAGTTTCCCCAACCAGATTTTGAGTCTGGCGCGTCTACCAGTTTCGCCACTCAGGCGGGAGGGCGGGCAGGTTACCGAACCGTGAAGCGGTTCGTCAATCGACGGGTGCGGCGCCTGGCGTCGCGCGGAAGACCTCACGTAGACTCGCCGCGTTTTTCATTGGTCGGTCGAGCCAATGCCCCTCACACGAAGCGACTTCGCTTATCGCCTGCCTGAACATCTGATCGCGCAGCAGCCGCTGTACAATCGCACCGACAGTCGATTGATGGTGCTCGATCCGAAATCCGACGCGGTCTCGCACAAGCGCTTCGCTGACCTGGCCGAACTGTTGTCGCCGTCGGATCTGCTCGTTCTGAACGACACGCGTGTCATTCGCGCGCGTCTGCACGGACGCAAGGATTCTGGCGGCGCGGCCGAGTTGCTGATCGAACGGATCGAGGGCGATCGTCGCGCGTTGTGCCAGGTGCGCGTCAGCAAACCGTTGAAACCGGGACGCGTCGTGCTGCTCGATCCGCTCGATGAGCCCGCGACGGTGATCGAACGCTGCGGCGATCTGTATCGCTTCGAATTTCGGCGCAACGTCGACGCGGTGGTCGACGCGTGTGGCGAGGTTCCGTTGCCGCCGTACATCGCGCGCGCCGCTGACGAGACCGATGAGGCGCGCTACCAGACCGTGTTCGCCGAGCACCGAGGTTCCGTCGCCGCGCCGACGGCGGGGCTGCATTTCGATCGACGCGTTGCTCGCGCGTTGCGCGCAGATCGGTGTTCACGTTGCGCGGCTCACGCTGCACGTCGGCGCCGGCACGTTTCAGCCGATGCGCGGACAGGAACTCGCGCTGCATCGGATGCACAGCGAGCGGATGCGGGTGTCGGCCGACGTCGTCGCGGCAGTCGACGCATGCCGGCGCCGCGGCGGCCGCGTGGTCGCGGTGGGCACGACGGTCGTGCGCGCGCTCGAATCGGCCGCGTCGTCGGGCGCGCTCGAACCACTCGACGGCGAGACCGACATCTTCATCCAGCCGGGGTTCGGGTTTCGCGTCGTCGATGCGCTCGTGACGAACTTCCATCTGCCGGAGTCGACGTTGTTGATGCTCGTCGCCGCATTTGCGGGTCGGCAGCGCGTGCTGGACGCGTATGCCGACCGCCGTGCGAGCGCGGATATCGATTTTTCAGTTATGGAGACGCAATGTTCATTCCGAGCGCGACGCCGATGCAGTTTGAACTGCACGCCCGCGACGGCGCCGCGCGCGCCGGTCGTGTGACGACGTTGCACGGTGCGTTCGCAACGCCTGCGTTCATGCCGGTCGGCACGTACGGCACCGTCAAGGCGATGACGCCCGCGCAGCTGACTGAACTCGGCGCACAGATCGTGCTCGCGAACACGTTTCATCTGCTGCTGCGACCGGGTGACGAGACCGTCGCGAGCCTCGGCGGCCTGCACGGGTTCATGAACTGGCCCGGGTCCGATCCTCACCGATTCGGGCGGCTTTCAGGTATGGAGCCTCGGCGCGTTGCGCAAGATCAGCGAAGAAGGCGTGCATTTCAAATCGCCGATCAACGGCGATCCGGTATTCCTGTCGCCGGAGCGGTCGATGCAGGTGCAGCGCAATCTCGGCGCCGACATCGTGATGGTGTTCGACGAATGCACGGCGCATCCGGCGACGCACGCGCAAGCGCGCGAGTCGATGGAGCTCTCGGCGCGATGGGCGGCGCGCAGCCGGTCCGCGCACGCAGGCAGTTCCGAAGCGCGCTGTTCGGCATCGTGCAGGGCGGGATGTATTCGGATTTGCGGCGCGAATCGCTCGAGCGTCTCGTCGCGCTCGGTTTCGACGGCTATGCGGTCGGCGGTCTGTCGGTCGGTGAATCGAAGGAAGAGATGGCCGCGGTGCTCGACGCGCTGCTGCCGCGCATGCCGCACGATCGGCCGCGTTATCTGATGGGCGTCGGTACGCCGGCCGATCTGGTTGCTGCGGTCGCGACTCGGCGTCGACATGTTCGATTGCGTGTTGCCGACGCGCAATGCGCGCAATGGTTATCTGTTCACGTCGCGCGGCGTAGCTGAAGATCCGCAACGCCGCACATCGCGCCAACGACGCGCCGCTCGATGCAGCGTGCGCCTGTTATACGTGCCGCGGATTTTCGCGTGCATACCTGCATCACCTCGATCGTTGCGGCGAGATTCTCGGCAGCGTGCTGATGACGATCCACAACCTGCACTACTACCAGACACTGATGCGTCGTTTGCGCGAGGCCATCGAAATGGGTACATTTCGCACCCTCGTCGAGACTCTGCACAACGGTTGGAACTCCCACGATGACGCTATTTGATACCGCGGCTTACGCGGCCGAAGCCGGCGCGGCACCGGGACCCGGCTACATGGATCTGCTGCTGCTCGTCGGATTCGTCGGCATCTTCTACTTCCTGTTGTGGCGACCGCAGAGCAAACGACGCAAGGAACAGCAGACGCTGATGGCGGGGCTTGCGAAAGGCGACGAAGTCGTCACCGCCGGCGGCATCGTCGGCAAGGTCGTCGAAGGTCGAAGACGACTTCATCAAGCTGCAGGTTTCGAACAACGTCGATCTGCGAATTCAAAAGAGTGCGGTCGGCGCCACGCTGCCGAAGGGTACGTTGAAGTCGTTGGACGAGAAGTGATTCGGTTACCGCGCACAGGATCGGCGCGATGAGTCGCCTCACCGACACCCTGCTCGGGTTGTCCGAAGGAAACCGCTCGCGCGCCCAACACCTATTCGCTGGGGCGTTATCTCGGCATCCTGTTCATCATCCTGCTCGGCACCGTCTATGCGCTGCCGAATCTGTATCCGCCGGACTTTGCGTTGCAGATCCGCGCCGAAGCGGCGGATGCGCAGATGTCGCAGGACATCGTCGACCGCGCGACGAAAGCGCTGGACGCCGGCGGCATCCATATAAAGGGTACACATGTCGACGCGAAGAACGCCGTGCTGCGCCTGTACAGCAACGAAGATCAGTTGCGCGGCAGCGAACTCGTTCAAGCGGCGCTGCAGGGCGATTCGTCTGCCACGTCGCCGTTCGTCGTCGCGTTGAACCTCGCATCGACGACGCCCGCGTGGCTGCAGTCGCTCGGCGCGCATCCGATGTCGTACGGCCTGGACCTCTCCGGCGGCGTGCATTTCCTGCTCGAAGTCGACATGGAAAAAGCCCTCGGCGACCGGATGAAGAGCGAGGAGGACAACATTCGCCGCATCCTGCGCGAAGCGCGGCTGCGTTACGTGCCGGCCGGCGACATGGTGTCCGGGACGCGGATCAACCTCGCGTTCTACGACGCGTCCGTGCGCGACGCAGGCGCAGCAGGGACTCCAGAAGGAGTACCGGCGACTTCCAGATCCTCGCGCGCGACGTCGACGGCAAGCCCGGCCTGCTGGCTGACGATGAAGGACGCGAAGATCAAAGAGATCGAGACGTACGCGATCCCGCAGAACCTGCAGAGCCTGCGCAATCGCGTCAACGAATTCGGCGTGTCCGAACCGCTCGTGCAGAGCCTCGGCAGGACGCGCATCGTCGTCGACCTGCCGGGCGTGCAGGACAGCGCCGATGCAAAACGCATCCTGAACAAATTCGCGAACCTCGAATTTCGCCTCGTCGCAAAACAGGACACACGTCCGTCGGAAACGCGAAAGTATCCGTACGAAGGCCGCACGATCGTCGTCGAGCGCGCAACATCGTGACCGGCGATCGCGTGACCGAACGCGGTGCAGGACTACGACCCGCAGAACAATCTGCCGCAGGTCAGCATCACGCTCGACGGCGCCGGCGGCGATCGGATGCACGACTGCGACGAAGGACAACGTCGGCAATCAGATGGCGATCCTGTACAAGGAACTGAAGCCGCGCACGCGCACCGTCGTCGAAGACGGCAAGGAAGTCGTGCAGAACTTCAGCGTCGAAGAAAAACGCCTGATCAACGTCGCGACGATTCGTTCGGCGCTCGGTTATCGATTCCGAATCACCGGCGTCGGGCTCGGCGAAGCGCGCGACCTTGCGCTGCTGTTGCGCGCCGGTGCATTGGCGGCGCCGATGTACATCGTCGAAGAACGCACGGTCGGTGCGAGCCTCGGTGAAGACAACATTCGCGCCGGTCTGCGCGCGGCGATCGGCGGCTACGTGCTCGTGCTGTTGACGATGGTGTTCTACTACAAAGCGTTCGGGATGATTGCGAACATCGCGCTCGCGATCAACGTGATCCTGCTCGTTGCGTTGATGTCGATACTCGGCGCGACGCTGACGATGCCGGGTATCGCCGGCATCGTGCTGACGATGGGTATGGCGGTCGACGCCAACGTGCTGATCTTTTCGCGCGTCCGCGAGGAGGCGCTGGAACGATCGCCGCAAGCCGCGATCACCGCCGGATTTCGATCGTGCGTTTACGACGATCGTCGATTCGAACCTGACGCACCTGCTCGTCGCGCTCGTTCTGCTCGGCTTCGGCACCGGGCCGATCAAGGGCTTCGCCGTGGTGCTGACGCTCGGAATCATCACGTCGATGTTCACCGCGATCACGGTGACGCGCGCGATGGTGAATCTGGCGTTCGGCGGCCGCAACCTGAAGAGGCTCTGGGTATGAGCGAAGCAGCTGCCGTCCGCAAGCCGATGCGCGTCATCAACTTCATGGGACTGCGCTACTACGGCGCGGCCTTTTCGATCATCGTGATGTTGATTTCGCTCGGTCTCGATCGGCGACGCGCGGACTCAACTTCGGGCTCGACTTCACCGGCGGCACGCTCGTCGAGGTGAAGTTCGTCGATCCCGTGGTTCCCGAAGACGTGCGTCGTTTCGCTGGAGCACGCGGGCTTCAACGAAGCCGTCGTGCAGCACTTCGGATCGGAGCGCGACGTGCTCGTTCGGGTGCCGCCGCAGAAAGGCGAAGCGGAAGCGCTGCTCGCCGATCACGTGCGCGGAGCGCTGGCAGGCGAATTATCCCGGCGTGGAAATGCGGCGGTCCGAATTCGTTGGGCCGGCGGTCGGCGCCGAACTGCGCGAAACCGGCGGGCTCGCGACGCTCGATCGCGCTCGCGGCCGTCATGGTCTACATGATGTTCCGCTTTACGAGCAAATTCGGTATCGGCGCCGTGGTCGCGTTGATTCACGACGTCGTCGTGACGGTCGGTGCGTTTTCGGTGTTTCAGTGGACGTTCGACCTGCCGACGCTTGCGGCGGTTCTCGCGGTCATCGGCTATTCGGTGAACGACACGGTCGTGGTCGCGGACCGGATTCGCGAGAACTTCCGCAAGCTGCGCAAAGGCACGCCGCTCGAAATCATCAACCTGTCGCTGACGCAGACGCTCGACCGGACGATCATGACGTCGTTGACGACGTTGCTGGTCGTGGTTGCGTTGTTCCTGTTCGGCGGCGATTCGGTGCGCGGCTTCTCGATCGCGCTGATCGTCGGCATCGTGTTCGGCACGTACTCGTCGACGTATGTGGCGGCGGGCATCGTGTTCTTCATGGGCAACACGCGCGAAGACCTGATGGTGCCGGAGAAGTCTGCGAGGGACGACGCGCCGTAGCTCGACGCGCCCTAGGACGTCGTCAGCCGTCAGCCCTGCAGCAGCCGGCGTCAACGTCGGTCGAATCGTCTGCAGACATCGCTTTGAATACTTTCGGGTTGCCGGCGACGATGTTGCCGGTCTCCATGTAGTCCTCGCCGCCGATCAGATCGCTGACGAAACCGCCGGCCTCCAGGATCAGCAACGCACCGGCCGCGATGTCCCAGGGTTTGAGTCCCAGTTCCCAGAATCCGTCGGCGCGACCAGCCGCCACGTAAGCGAGGTCGAGCGCCGCCGATCCGGCGCGGCGGATGCCGCGGCACTGCGTGCTGAACGCAGTCAGCATCGCCATGTACGGTTCCAGATGCTGCGCGACGTCCTTGAACGGGATGCCGGTTGCGAGCACCGCATCTTCGAGTCGATGCCGATTGCTGACGCGAATCCGTTTGCCGTTCAGCTGCGCGCCGGCGCCGCGCGACGCCGTGAACTCTTCGTTGCGAATCGGATCGATGATCACCGCGTGTTCGAGGCGATCGCGATACTTCGACGCCGATCGACACGCAGAAGTGCGGAATGCCGTGCAGGTAGTTCGTGGTGCCGTCGAGCGGGTCGATGATCCACGTGTATTCGGCGCCGGAGAACGATTCGCCGTATTCCTCGCCGAGGATGCCGTGATCGGGATACGCCTTGTGCAGCACTTCGATGATCGCGTTTTCGGCATCGCGATCGACGTCGGACACGAAATCGTTGCGCTGCTTTTCGACGACGTTCAGCGTGTCGACGCGATCCATCGCGCGCACCATGATCTGTCCCGCGCGACGGCCGGCGCGAAGCGCCATGTTGATCATTGCGTGCATGAGGAAGTGCGGAAGGGCGGTACGTTGTCGAGAGGCGGCGCGATCTCTACGCAGTTCAGGTCGCGTACTGCCACGGCGCGCCATGAAAGCGGCCGTTATAATGCCGCGCATGAAGCCGTAAGCCGTTCACACTCGAACATCTGCGCATCGTGCTCGTCGAAACGAGCCATCCCGGCAACATCGGCGGCGCCGCGCGCGCGATGAAGACGATGGGACTCGAGCATCTGTGGCTCGTGCGTCCCGCAGCGTTATCCGGATCCTCAGGCGGAGTGGCGCGCAGCCGGTGCGCTCGATGTTCTCGACCGCGCGGTGGTCGTCGATTCGCTCGATGCCGCGATCGCCGACTGTACGCTCGTGATCGGCACGAGCACGCGCGCGCGTCGCATTCCGTGGCCGCTGCTGACGCCGCGCGAACTCGGCGAGCGTCTGCGCCGCGAGCCGCCGCATTCGCCGATCGCAGTGCTGTTCGGCCGCGAAGCGAGCGGGTTGACCAACGATGAACTGCAGCGCTGCCACCTGCATCTGCAGATTCCTGCGAATCCCGCGTACTCGTCGCTGAACGTCGCGATGGCAGTGCAGGTCGTGTGTTACGAGTTGCATCTGGCGACGCTCGAGGCGCGCATCGACGCCGAGACCTGGGATCGCGAACCGGCGTCGGTCGCCGCGGTCGATGGCCTGCTCGTGCATTTGGAAGCGGTACTGTCGCGCGTCGAGTTTCTCGATCCAGACCAATCCCGGGCAGGTGATGACGCGGTTGCGGCGGCTTTTCACGCGCATTCGACCCGACGATACCGAGATCAAGATGCTGCGTGGGGCACTGACAGAGATTGAGCGCGCGCTGCCCGCGCGGGGCCTGGATACTGGACCAAAATAGTCGGGTATTGCATACTCCGGCGTTCTTTACGCGGTTTCGGTCTTGCCATGCGGCTCACGACGAAAGGCCGCTATGCGGTCACGGCGATGCTCGATCTCGCGCTGCACAGCGCCGCGGGTCCGGTGACGCTCGCGGATATCTCGGCCCGGCAGGGCATTTCGAAGTCTTATCTCGAACAGTTGTTCGGCAAGTTGAAGCGCGCGCGTCTCGTGCAGAGTCTGCGTGGACCGGGCGGCGGTTATGCGCTCGCGCGGCCGCCCGCGCAGCATCAGCGTCTCCGAAATCATCAGCACGGTCGGTGAGGGGATTGACGCCACGCGGTGCGGCGGCAGCGGCGACTGTCAGGATGGCCTCGTGTGCATTACCCACGATCTGTGGATGGACCTGTCGCAGCGGATCGACGCGTTCCTCGCGGAGATCAGCCTCGGCTCGCTCGTCGAACGCTCTGAAGTTCAATCAATCGCGCGCCGACAGGATGCGCTGGCGGGTGCTTCCGACCGCCATGACGGACGGCTGATCGACGCACGCGTGCTGAACTGAAGCAGCGGCTCACGTGCGCAAACCTATTTATCTCGACTATTCGGCCACGACGCCGGTGGATCCGCGCGTTGCGCAGAAGATGAGCGATTGCCTGCTCACCGATGGCAACTTCGGCAACCCCGCGTCGCGCTCGCACGTGTACGGCTGGCTCGCCGAGGAAGCAGTCGAAGAGGCGCGCGCGCAGATCGCGAAGCTGTTGAATTGCGATCCCCGCGAGGTCGTGTGGACATCGGGTGCGACGGAGTCCGACAACCTCGCGATCAAAGGCGTCGCCGAGGCGCACGGCGCGAGCCGTCGTCACATCGTCACGAGCGTGACGGAACACAAAGCAGTGCTCGATACGTGCGCGTATCTCGAGACAAAAGGATTCGAGGTCACGTATCTGGTGCCCGGGTCGTCGGGCATCATCGAACCGGAGCAAGTCGCCGCGGCGTTGCGCCCCGACACGCTGCTGGTGTCGGTGATGCACGTGAACAACGAGATCGGTGTCATCAACGATGTCGCGGCAATCGGCGATGTATGCCGCGCGGCGGGTGTGTTGTTCCACGTCGACGCCGCACAGAGCGCCGGTAAGGTGCCGATCGATCTTGCGACGATGAAGATCGACCTGATGTCGCTGTGCGCGCACAAGATGTACGGGCCGAAAGGAATCGGTGTGTTGTATGTGCGGCGCCTCCCGCCGGTCAAGATCGTTGCGCAGATTCACGGCGGCGGCCACGAGCGCGGTATGCGGTCGGGCACGCTCGCGACGCACCAGATCGTCGGCATGGGTGAAGCGGCGCGCATCTTGCGCGAGAACATGGTTGCCGAAAACGCGCGCATCGCGGCATTGCGAAATCGTCTGTGGGCGCATCTTTCGCAACTCGAAGGCGTTCGCGTCAATGGCGATCTGCAGCGGCGCCTGCCCGGCAACTTGAACGTCGCATTTGCCGGGGTCGATGGCGAGACGTTGATGCTCGCGCTCGATGATCTTGCGGTATCGAGCGGCTCCGCGTGCACGTCGGCGACGGTCGAGCCGTCGTACGTATTGCGCGCGCTGGGTCTGCCCGATGATCTCGCGCACGCGTCGTTGCGATTCACGGTGGGGCGGTTCACCACCGACGACGACATCGAACGCGCCGGGCGTCGCGTCGTCGAAGTGGTCGAGCGGTTGCGCGAACGCAGCGCAGCCTGAGCAACGCTCGCAGAAAGAAACCGGACGGCGACTCTCTTTCGAACGAGGAAATGCGTATAATGCGCGCCCGCTGAAGCCCCCTATTGCGTGTAAATTCAATTACATAGGGGTTGTTGCTGACCGCGGACAACACTGGAGTTTTCGATGGCAATAGAACGGACATTGTCGATCCTCAAGCCGGACGCCGTGGCTAGAAACATCATCGGCGAGATCTATTCGCGCTTCGAAAAGGGCGGCTTGAAGATCATTGCGGCGCGCATGCAACGCTTGTCGCGAACAAAAGCGGAGGGCTTCTATGCCGAGCATCGGAACCGTCCGTTCTTCGAGAGTCTCGTCACCTATATGATGTCGGGGCCGGTCGTCGTTCAAGTTCTCGAAGGAGAGAACGCGATTGCGGTGAATCGCAAGCTGATGGGGGCCACCAATCCGAAGGACGCTGATCCGGGGACGATCCGCGCGGACTTCGCGGAATCGATCGACGCCAACGCCGTGCATGGGTCGGATTCGAAGGAATCTGCGGCGCGCGAGATCAGCTACTTCTTCAACGCTGACGACATCTGTCCAAGAGGCTGAATCGATCGTGTCTGCTTCGGCGCCCGCCATCAACCTGTTCGGCCTCGATCGCGCCGGCGTCGCGGGTCTGTTCGACACGATCGGCGAACAACGCTATCGCACCGCGCAGGTGATGAAGTGGGTCTACCACCGCGGCGTGCGCGAGTTTGGCGCGATGACCGATCTATCGAAGGTGCTGCGCGATCGCTTGACGGAAACCGCGACGCTCGAGTTGCCGGAGGTGATCAGCGAGCGCGTGTCGATCGACGGAACGCGTAAGTGGGTGCTGAAGGTCGCCAATGGCAACGCCGTCGAAACCGTGTTGATTCCCGATCGCGGTCGCAACACGTTGTGCGTATCGACGCAGGTCGGTTGCATGCTCGATTGCAGCTTCTGCTCGACCGGCAAGCAGGGCTTCAACGGCAACCTGTCGGCGGCTGAGATCGTCGGTCAGGTCATCATCGTGGGCGAAGCGTTGCGCGCGCTTGGCGACGAACGCGGCGTCACCAACGTGGTGATGATGGGGATGGGCGAGCCGCTGCTGAACTTCGACAACACCGTGCGCGCGGCTGCGATTCTGACCGACGATTTCGCGTTCGGAATTTCAAAACGACGCGTCACGGTCAGTACCGCCGGCGTCGTGCCAGCAATTTATGAACTCGCGAAGTGCTCGGACGTCTCGTTGGCGGTGTCGTTGCACGCGCCGAACGATGCGTTGCGCGACGAACTCGTACCGATCAATCGCAAATACCCGATCGCCGAATTGATGGCCGCGTGCCGCCACTATCTACATGTGTTGGGTGCGCATCGCAGCATTACGATCGAGTACACGTTGATGCGCGGCGTCAACGACGCCGTCGCGCAGGCGCACGAGTTGGCCCGACTGCTCAGGGATCTGCGCTGCAAGATCAACCTCATTCCGTTCAATCCGTTTCCGGCGTCGGGTTACGAGCGACCCGACGACGCGAGCGTGCGCGCCTTTCAGACGGTTCTGCTGAATGCCGGATATGCGGCGATGCTGCGCACGACGCGCGGCGAAGATATCTCCGCCGCGTGCGGTCAACTCGTTGGCGAAGTCGTCGACCGGACGCGACGCCACGCGCGTTATCTGACGCGTGTCAAAGCGGCGGAGGGTGCATGACGCGGACTCTGTTACGTGGCGTGGCACTGTCGTGCACAGTGGCCCTGTCGCGCACGATGGCACTGTCGTGCACGGTGATCGTGTTGCTGCTGGGCGGGTGCGTCACGGACAACCACTCCAAGGGCACTACCCCGCAGCGTTTACAAGCGTATCTGGACCTGGCGCGCGGCTACCTCGAACAGCGCGATTACGTGCATGCCCGGCCGCCGCTCGAACAAGCACTCAAGGTGGACCCGACGTCCGCGGAGGCGCACGTGTTGATGGCGACGGTCAACCTCGCCGAAGGGGACAAACACCTCGCCGAGCGCGAATACAAGGAGGCGCTGCGGCATGAGCCGCGCAATGCGATGGTGCAGAACAACTACGGCAGCTTCCTGTTCGCCGAGGGCAAGTACAAGGAAGCGGCGGAACACTTGAAGGTCGCGGCGGAAGATCCGAAATACGCGCGGCGCGCGCAGGCCTACGAAAATCTCGGTCTGACGCAGCTCAAACTCGCCGCGCCAGCCGACGCGGAGCAGTCGTTCCTGCATGCGCTGATGTTGAATGCCTTGCAACCGCGCAGCGCATTCGAACTTGCCGAGATCTATTTCGCCAACGGCGACTTCGTCAAGAGCAAACAGTATTTCGAATCCTACAACTCGATGGCGCGACCCACTTCGCGCAGTCTGTGGCTGGGTATTCGCCTGAGTCGCGTCGTTGGCGATCAGGATCAGCTCGCGAGCCTCGCGCTGGCGCTGAAGAATCTGTTTCCGGATTCACCGGAATATCGGCTCTATCAGGACCGGAACTGGTGAATGATGCGACGGCCGCCGGACCCGGCGCACTCGTGCGGGCCGGTCGGGAGTCGCGCAAGCTGTCGCAACAGGACATCGCAGATACGCTGAATCTGACGTTGCGCGTCGTTGTCGACATCGAAGCGGATAACTGGTCACGGTTGCCCCCGGTCGCTTTCACGCGTGGCTACCTGCGCGCCTATGCGAGATTGTTGGAGATCGATCCCGACCAGGTGACGCGCGCATTCGATGCAGCGGTCGGGCGCGGCGCGACGCACGAAGATCCGGTTGTCGCC
>CAWHHK010000003.1:0-91327 GCA_963829065.1 uncultured Gammaproteobacteria bacterium
GCAAGATCCAGGCGCGAGGGCCATCCTGTACAGAGACGCATACGGGTGGTTCGATAGAGCGACACTTGGGGTGTATGCACTTTCTCCGAGGGGAAAGCAGGAGGTGCCTCGTTGGTCGTCAGTGGTGTCCAACCAACGTTGAACGGCGCGGTGCGGCCGCGGCTCAACTGCAACGTTTAGGCGATCAGGAGAGGCCGATGGCAGCGCGAGAGACGCACAGCACGATACGGGATGGCAAGAGGCTCGTCTGGTACACGCAGAGGCTCTGGTCGCAAGCAAAGACGCTAGAGCCATTCGACGTCGAGTTGTCGTCTATTCGCGAACTCGACCAGGACTGTTGGTTCGGCCCCGGAAGTTCCGGTCGGAAACCGACGCTGCGCGAAGTGGCGCGCCACTGCGAGCGCATTAATTCGGCCAATCTCGAATGGCCGATCATCCTGAACGCAGATGGTTCGTTGATGGATGGCGGACATCGCGTATGCAAGGCCCTGCTCGACGGCCGCAGCACGATACGCGCGGTTCGATTCGCGGTCATGCCCGATCCGGACGAGGTCCGTGCCGAGGTCGTCTGACAAAATCGTTGGCACAGGCGGGCTGATTCCGTTTCATCATTGTTCGCTCTCGCCTCGATAGAAGGCCATGAAACACCAACGCGTCGTCGTCACCCACTACGGTGGACCCGATGCGCTTCGGCTCATTGAAGAAACGTGTCCGGAGCCGAAGCGCGGAGAAGTGCGGGTGAGAGTTATCGCCGCCGGTGTTTCGCTGCCCGACGTGATGGCGCGCGAGGGCGTTCATCCCGAAACGCCACCCGTGCCGTTCACGCCTGGGTGGGATCTGGTTGGCGTAGTGGATCGTCTGGGAGACGCTACCTCCGGGAACGAACCGGGCCAGGTGGTTGCCGCGTTGCCGATACACGGTGCGTACGCGCAGTTCATATGCCTGCCGCAATCTGAACTGGTTCGAGTGCCATCCGGATTGGACGCCGCCGAGGCGGTCAGTCTCGTGCTGAACTACGTCACGGCGCACCAGATGCTGCATCGCTGCGCCAAGGTCAGATCGGGTCAGCGCGTGCTGATTCACGGCGCTGCTGGCGGCGTCGGCACCGCGCTGTTGCAGCTGGGGCGTATCGCCGGGCTCGAGATGTACGGTACCTGCTCAGCGCGGACCGCGCCGGCTGTCGCCGATATGGGCGCCATACCAATCAATTACCAGCACGAAGACTTCGTCGAAGCAATTGAACGGCTCGCGCCCGGCGGCGTTGACGCGGTTTTTGACCCCATCGGCGGCAATCACCTGTGGCATTCCCGCAAGGCACTGCGCGTCGGCGGGTGTGTGGTCGGTTACGGCCTGAGGTCGTCGATGCGGGGTGAGGGCTTGGCATCAGGCCGGCCAGGAAATCGTCAGCGCTTTCGTGGAACCGCGCACTTCGCCTTGTACATCGCCGCTGGCTGGCTTCTACCAGGCCGAAAGCGAGTGATCCCGTATAGCATCCAAACGCTCAAGCGGTTGAAACCTGATTTTTTCCGGGACGATTTGATCGCGCTGTTCGACCTCCTTCGGCAGAAGAAGATCAAACCGCTCATCGCGCGGCGATTTCCACTGGCCGAGGCAAGGCGGGCGCAGGAGTTGCTCGCGAAGGGCGGCGTGACAGGCAAGATCGTCCTTGTGCTGGATGGATCAAACAATCTACCAGACGCGGCTCAACCGATTTCGTCGAACCACTCAGTTCAGTCGTTAGGCCCAACATGAGTCGGGAGGACCTTGGAGGTCGAGATGAACGTCGAGATATTCGAAGCCTCCGCGGAATTGCTGAACGAGCCATATCTCAAGCTGCTGCCCATAGCGGCTTTTCCGAGAACTCCAAGTGAGGCAGATTCGCATGGGCGAGGAGTTTCGAGATGGGGCGTCGAATCATGGAGGTAGCGATTCAGCGTACCGATAAGCGCATAGTGGAAGCCGAGACCGACGACAACGCAAAGGATCTCCATCGCAAGCGCGGTTTCGCGGTTCGAAGCCTCGGCGAAAAATATCCTGGAGCCATTCGCTACGTGTGCACATACACAAAGCCAAGGTCCCGTTAGAACACGTTGGACCTCGAGAGGAAGTCATTCATGTCTAGTCTGGAAGCACATTACTCCGCCGGCGGCATCGAGGCGCGCATCCTGGCTGCGATCCGCGCGGCGGGTCTGAATCCGGAGCAACGTTTGTCGCCGGAGCAACTGGCGCCGCTCGATCATTTCCACACGGGTGGACTTAGCGCTTCGCGCGAGTTGCTGAGCCTCGCGAAGATCCGCGCGCAAGACCGCGTGCTCGACATCGGAGCGGGACTCGCCGGACCTGCGCGGTTGCTCGCGTCCGCGCTCGGTTGCCGGGTCGACTGCGTCGACATGTCGGCCGATTTCTGCGCCGGTGCGGTGCTGCTCAATCGACTGACCGGCCTCGACGATCGAATCGACGTGCACCAGGGCAGCGCGCTCGACCTGCCGTTTCCCAACGATTCCGTTGATGTCGTGTGGATGCAGAACGTCGGCATGAACATCGCGGACAAGCGAACGCTCTACGGGGAGATCTACCGGGTTCTCAAACCGGGCGGCCGATACGCATTCCAGGAGATGGCTGCCGGGGCCGTGCCGACGTCGCATTTCCCGTTACCGTGGGCGACCGATCCTGCCGACAGCTGTCTCGTTTCCGCCGGCGAGATGCAGTCGATGCTCGCGGATAGCGGATTCATCGCCGAACTCTTCGAAGACACCAGCGATGCGCATTTGGGGAAGACCACCGCCAACGCCACGCCCGCGGCGGCGGGACAACTCGGCTTGGCGGTGTACGTCGACAATCTCGGACAAAAAGCCGGTAACGCGCGGCGCAGTCTCGAGGAGGGCCAGGTACGGCTCGTGAGAGGTGTTTTCCGCGCGGCTTGAGTTGACGTCGAGATCATCACGGTCTTTACCGGAGAGCGGACGGTTCAATAAAGTAGACGGGCAAGGAGGTCGAGCCGTGGATGCGTCCATTGATCACCTGATCCTTCCCGTCAACGAACCGCTCGCGGATTCACTGGCGTTCTATTGTGGTCTGCTCGGATTCGCTGAAGACGACGAACAAGGGCCGTTTCAGGGCGTCCGCGTCTCGCCGAGCTTCTTGATCCTGCTCAGTCCTTACGGAACCCGTGGGGGAATGCACCTGGCTTTCAATCTTGCGGCGCGCCGATTCGACGAGATATTCGCCGGAATCCGCGCTGACGAGCTTCCCTATGGCGATCGGTTCGACGACACCAGCAATGGCAAGGGGCCGACACCACAACCCGGTGCAACGGGTGACATTCCGTCGATCTATCTGCTTGATCCGAGCAAACACCTCATTGAACTCAGGCGCGTCGACTAGCCGGATCCGCGCGGCTGAGCTGAAACGTTAGCGCCGTATCTGCGTGGAGGGAGAGAACGATGGACCTCGCAAAGCCTTTGGTCGAGTTCGATGACATCGTCGCGTTCCAATGCGATGACGTCGATGGATACCGGGTCGAGGTCTACTGGGAGTTGGACCGCACGTGAGCGCCGCGATCGGAGCGCGCCGACGTACGTGAGCGCGTCATCAGTCAACCGTCTCCACATGGGCACCGTCAAGCTCGCCGGTCGCTACAACCCACCGACCTATGCCGATACGCGCATTGATGTTTACGGCTACCTCGTGGTCACGGAATCGTCCGATGTCGTACTCATCGATACCGGCGTAGGCGACGGCAACACCTACATCGACATCACGTTCGAGCCGGCCAGAACATCCATCGTCGACGAATTGGCCCGGTTCGGCGTTAGCACGTCGGATGTCGGGTTTGTCGTGAACTCGCATCTGCATTTCGACCATTGCGGCAACAACAGACTCTTTCCGAAATCGAGCGTTTTCATTCAGAAGGCCGAACTCGAAGTGGCGCGCGACCTGAAGGCCCGATATACGGTCAACCATTGGTTCGACTATTCAGGTGCGCGCATCACCGAAGTGGACGGGGACATGGAGATCGTCGCCGGCGTTCGACTTCTGGCGAGCCCCGGCCACACACCCGGTCACCAATCCATTCTGATCACCAGTTCATCCGAGCGAGTTCTTGTCGCGGCGCAGGCTGCGTTCACCATCGACGAATATCACAGAGGCGGAGACGCCAAAGAACAAGCCCACGAAGGCTTCGAGGATCGATATCGCGAGTCGATCATTCGATTGAAGGCGCTGGGGGTATCCACCGTCTACTTCAGTCACGATGCGTCGTCACCGTCGCTCTGCGCGCAACGTACAAGCCGGAGTTAGCCATGAGGAACATCCTTCGCCAATCCGTCGTGCTGGCGTTCAGTGTCGGCGTTTCGTTTGCGGCCTCGGCCGCGCCGTGCGACGAACCGGCCAATCGCGCCTTCGACTTCTGGATCGGCGAGTGGGACGTGCGAACGCCGGACGGAAAACTCGCTGGAACCAACCGGATCGAGCGCGAGTACGGCGGCTGCGTTCTCCACGAGCACTATGCGACCGCCCGCGGCTATAGCGGCGAAAGTCTGAACATCTACGACGCCAGCCGAAAAGTCTGGCATCAGACGTGGGTCGATACCGACGGAACGTTGCTGTTGCTCGAAGGCGGCCCGCGCGACGGAGCGATGGTGCTCGAGGGACAAACCGCGAATACCGATGCAGAGCCGACCAAGCATCGGATCACGTGGTCAACGAACGCGGACGGAAGCGTTCGTCAGCTGTGGGAGTCCACCGATGCGAAGGGTCAGTGGAGCGTCGCGTTCGACGGGAAATACACGCGCAAGTAGAGTTCCGCTGGGGTAGGTGACCGATGCCGCGAACAGGACTTATCGACCACATTGGCATTGGTGTTCCGGATCTCGTTGCGCGCGAGCCCGGCACGTATTCGCGCCACAACACGGGCCTTCATCACGTTGCATTCTTCGTCGCGAGCCGCGCGATCGTCCGCGAGTCGCACACGTGGGCGCGCGCACGCAATGCCGAGATCCTCGATGAACCACGGGATTTCCCCGAGTACGGTCAGCACTACGCGACCTATTGGCTCGATCCGCACGGACTGAAGCTCGAGGTCGTTTGCCCCATTCCAGAAGAGCGTCCAAAAGAGCGTCCAGAAGAGCCGTCCTGACGAGAGCCAGGGCTAACCTGCGGTGGCCCCTCAGTGCAGGCGTTAGGTCGCTGAAGACGCGCAGACCATCACGAGCGACGCACCAGGCGCCGTTGGTCGGAACCGGACGCTTGCGAATCACGCGGAAGTTCCGGTAAAACCGTACGGTCGAGGTCGCCGCCGGTGATGGAAATGATCGAAGGTGCCTGCCACTGCGGTGCGGTTCAATGGCAGTTCGACGGGATGCCCGAAGGCGCCACGGCGTACCATTGCGCGGATACCGATCGACCATTTCGATGGACTCGTGAGCTTTGACGCCCTGCCACACGATGGCCGATGTGTGGCGGATTATTGGTTCTGAGTGGTCCATCGATTCCCATTGCGACGCCGGTGCGGCCCCAATGAACAAACGTCCAACCACCAAACAAACTCCACGCGCGCGGCTCGACGTGGGTCAACGCACGGCGGCGTTGATGACGTGCCTCGAAGCCAAACCCGGCGCCGAGGCAAAACCGATGGCTGGGCCAAGGTCAGTGAGCCCCAGCGTTCTGATCTACAAGGTGATGGGCAAGATGTTCGCGATCCTGTCCGTTCGCGGCATCGAGAACGTGATTCTGAAATGCGACCCGAATCTGGCGCAGGCCTTGAAGGAGCAGTACAGCGGCGTCGGCCACCGTTCGCACCTGGACCGGCGCTATTGGATCAGCGTGAATCTCGACGCCGACGTACCGGCCGATGAGATCGAACAGCTCGTGGGACATTCGTACGAATTGGTGTGTGCCGGTCTCACGCGCAAACAAAAGACCGAGCTTGCGGTGCTCTCGCGCGGTAAGTAGGCGGGACATGGAAACCATCAGACCCGCCGAACCCCGTGACGCTGACTTTCTGGCCTGGGTGATACTCGCGGCGGCGCGTTCGCATGTTGCGAAAGGTTGGTTCGATATCGTGCTCGCGCGTCCGGAGCCGCAATGTCTGGAATATCTGAAGCGGCTCGTCGTCACAGAGGCGCCGTCGTGGTGGCACTACTCCCGATTTCATATTGCCGAGGTTGATGGAAACAGAGGCGCCGCGCTGTGCGCGTTTCGCGCCGGCGACGCTTATCCGCTATCGGCCGCGGCGATGGTTGAAGTGTCAAAGAGCTTCGGTTGGGATGACGCCGAGCAGCAGGCGATGTGGACGCGCGGCGCCTATGTTTTTACGTGTACCTTCGAAGACCATGACGATTGGTGGACGATCGAGAATGTCGCGACGCTACCCGCGTATCGTGGCCGCGGACTGGCGGGCAAGTTGATCGACCACGTGGTTGCGGAAGGCCGGCGCCACGCGTTGCAGAACACACAGATCAGCTTTTTCATTGGGAATTCGGCGGCGGAGCGGGCGTATTCGAAGGCAGGCTTCGTGTTCGACGGCGAACGGCGTCACGCGGATTTCGAAGCAGCCGTTGGGGTTCCCGGCATTTGCCGTTATGTGAAACCTCTGTAACAGGGAGAGCGCGTGACTACTCAGCCAACGACGCATTTGAAAGCATTGCTGTACCTCTTCTACGAGAACCCGCGCTGCGTTGCAGTGGCTGTCCGAAGCGTTTGGTCTCAGCGAGCGCTCGAATGGCGCCATTGCGCACGCTGAAGTCGAAATCGGCAGCGGCGTCGTGATGATCGGCAACGTGGGCTTGCGCAACCGCGAGCGGCCTTCAACGGTGCGTTCGAGCGTCTACGTGTTCGTCGACGATCTCGACGTCCACCATCAACGCGCGATGCGCGCGGGCGCCGTGATCGTCGAGCCGCCGGCGGATCTACCCTTCGGAGATCGCGTCGATCTGGCGACGCTGCGCAAAGACGGCGCGCCGCGCATTCATCCGGTCTGTCCAGTGCTCGCGGCGGGTGGGCTGTACGTGTTCATCGGCAATCATTCGCCGAAGGTCCACGACCTGCTGCGCGACGGCCGCTATGCGCTGCACACGATCCCGAAGCCCGACGTCGACGACGAGTTCTACGTGGCCGGAGTCGGCGTGCGCGAGGACGACGCTGACGTTCGCAAGATCGTCTACGACACGTACACGGCGACGGGTGCGTTCACGTCGAACGACACGCTCTTCGAGCTGCTGCTCGAACGAGCGTTGCTCGCAAAGTACGAGTCGCGGCCGAGCTGGCCGCCGACGTACACGCGGTGGAACGAAAATCTGAGCTGACGGATGAGCTAGGGCACCAGGCCGAACAGGATCTCGGCCACCTGGATCGCGTTCAACGCATTGCCTTTGCGCAGATTGTCGCCCGACGCAAACGCGGCCAAGCCGTTCTTCAGAAACGGGACGGTTCGGAAGCGCCCGACCAACACGTCGTCGATTCCCGCGGCCGCCAGTGGCGTCGGATATTTTCCGGCCCACGGTTCGTCGAGCACTTGCACGCCGGGGAACGCTTCGCAAACGCGGCGCGCGTCCTGTGGGCTCGCGGGATTGGTGAGGCTCATCGCCAGCGACACCGTGTGTCCCACGAGAACCGGTACGCGGACTGCGGTCGCATGCACCGAGAGGTTCGGCGCGCGCAGTATCTTGCGCATCTCGGCCTGCATTTTCTCTTCTTCGGTGGACGTATCCTCGCCGGGTCGGAATTCTTCACACTGCGGGAATACGTTGAACGCCGACAGATGCGGATACTGCACAGGGGCGGGTACATCGAGCGGTTGGTGTCCGCGCAGCCCTTCGCTTTGTGTGACGGCTCTAGCCGACGCATCGAGGAATTCGGCCATGCCGTCGCGGCCCTTGCCGGATATCGCCTGATACGACGAGCTGACGACACTGTCGACGCCGAATGCCCGGTGCAATGGCGCGACCGCCATGATCGCAACCGCTGTCGTGCAGTTCGGTCCCGCGACGATGCCGCGGTGCGACTCCAGATCGGCAGCGTTGATCTCGGGCACGACCAGCGGCACCGATGGATCGAGCCGGAACGCCGACGACTGATCGATGACGATTGCGCCGGCCTCGACCATGCGCGGCGCCCATTCGCGCGCGAGCGCCGAGGATGTTGCGCTGATGACGAGATCCAGATCCTTGAAGTTGCCGTCTTCGAGCGCTTCGACGGTGTAGTCCCGCCCTTTCCAGCGAATGATCTGGTTGGCGGAGCGCCGTGATGCGAACAGGCGCAAGTTCCCGACGGGAAACGCGCGCTCTTCGAGAATGCGCAACGTGACTTCGCCCGTCACTCCGGTTGCACCGCTGATGCCGATATTGAGATTCACTGCTGATTCATTCCAGGCGCAGAGCGCGACGCGGCATGATGCCATGTCACGACGTCGGGCCCAATTGTGGCCTTGCTCAATGTTCTGGCCGAGTTTTGCACGGATTGCGCAACTGCCTAGCGTTGCGGCGACACGCGCGGAGATGCGATGTACGCAAGAGTGCAGGCAGTGGGAATCGCCTGTGAAGCCCCGGTGGATCGAATGTTCGGCGTCCGCATCCTGGATGTGCCCGACGGGATGGGACATCGGTGGGGATTCATGCGTCGGATCCCACAGAAGCCGGCGTGACTCGGGCCGTCGTGGCGCGGCCCCTTATCTTCACCGTTAGACGACAGCTGGTAGTTCAAGCGTTCTTCTCGCCGCTGGCATAGCCATGGCTGTGTTCGTACTGCAGCACGTAACCCTCGTCGGCTTCCCATCCACAGTTGGGACAAGCGATCATTCCGGAGTCGTATTCGATCTTTGCTTCGCATTCAGGGCAGAAATCGAGTTCGGGTTGCAGGTTCATGCTTCACTCCGGTGCGGATGCTTCGGGTCGCGACGATACGAACTCGACTCGAAACGCGCCATCTACCCCGCATCGGGTGTGGGGTGTAGGCTACTTGCATGGGAGACTTCCAGCCCCTCGACGGTCGCGTTGCCACCGTCGCCTCATTCTCGGCGAATCTCCTTCAATGCACTTTTGAGGCATGAATCGTGTCCGACCCGAGGGATGACGTTGCAGAGGTATTCAGAAGCGCCGCCGAGAAGCTCGAGCGCGCCGCCGCGCATTGTCGCATCGCCGCGAGACACTACACCGACCGGGACATACCACGCGGGTGTGCGCACGCGTTTGCGGCGCTGGGTGATATCGCGCTCGCGCAAGAATGCATCGACGAGAACGCTAAGCTGCACGCGAGCAAAGCGCGGATCGACCTGGATGCCGGCGCGGGTTGAGTCAAACTCGAGGTGTGCCATGTCCCCTCTGCAAATCCGTGAGGCAATCGCCGCCGACTTCGCGGACGTCATGCGGCTGTACCGGCAGCTTCACGCGGAAGATCCGGTGCTCGCCGACGGTCGCGACGAGGCCGTGTTTCGATCGATCGTCGATGCACCATGGTTGAGGATTTTCGTGCTTGAGGAAGCGCGCCGAATTGTCTCGACGTGTTATCTCAACATCATTCCGAACATTACACGCTCCGCGCGCCCGTACGCGATCATCGAAAACGTCGTCACCGACGAAGAGTTGCGCGGCAAAGGGTACGGCAGGCGGCTTCTGCAACACGCGCTGGCATTCGCGTGGAAGGAAGGGTGCTACAAAGCGATGTTGCAGACGGGCTCCCAAACAGAATCGACGCATGCGTTCTATCGATCCTGTGGTTTCCGTGCGGACGAAAAGACGGGTTACGTAGCTCGGCCCGTTTGATGCAAAACGTCTCCCGCGAGATGAACACATGAAACTCTACTGGCATCCGTTCTCGATCATGCCGTGGCGCATACTCATCGCGCTGCATGAGAAAGGCATTCGCTACGAGTCGATTCAAGTCGACGTGTACGGGTCGAGGCATCGCACGGCCGATTTCCTCAAGATGAATCCGTTCGGCCAGATCCCGGTCCTCGAGCACGACGGCGCGACGATCTCAGAGTCGATTGCAATTCTCGAATATCTCGAGGAACGGTATCCGGCACCCGCGCTGTTGCCGACCGATATCGTCGCGCGCGCGATGGTTCGCCAATGGATGTGTTGGAGTACCGACTATTGGCCACCCGCTTGGAAGAAGTGGGTGGCGCCTCGTCTCGATGGCGCAGATTGGACGGATGCTTCGGTGTTGGAGGGCCGACGGGAAATCGCCGCGCATCTCGACGTCATCGAGTCGCGCCTCGCGGGACAGGACTGGCTCGTCGGCGATTACTCGCTGGCGGACGTGTGCTACGCGCCGCTCGTGATCGTGCTGGATCGCGTCGGGTTGCAGGATGAAGTCGCAGCGCGACGCGGCGTCGCGAACTGGGTAGGCCGACTGTCGCAGCGTCCCGCGATTATGGAGACGATGATGCGCAGTGCTGACCGATGACGAGCCCGATTGAATGACGACTGAAATGAGGCGCGGCGATCTGATCGTCATCACGGGCCCGGCGGCCGTTGGTAAATCCACGCTCGCGAAGGCGCTGCAGGCGGAACGCTCGAATCGTGGAGAGCTGTGGCTCGCGGTCGAGCTCGACGTGTTTGCGCGCGCCCTGCCGCGCGATTGGATCGCGATCGGGGGGCGAGCGGGCCGCTATGCCGAACGCGGATTCATCTACTCGCGCGCCGCTGACGGCAGCATCGAACTCGCGCTCGGAGTCGACGCGCGTCGCATGTTGTCGGCGTTTCATCGTTCCGTTGCGGCGACTGTGAATTCAGGCGTCAGTGTGGTTTGCGAGACGATCGTCTATGACGACGCCGATTGGAACGATTGGACTGACGCGTTGACGGGGATCGCCCCTTGTTGGGTGAAGTTGAGCGCTCCGCTGGCGGCCCTCGAAAGGCGCGAGGCGGATCGGCCGCCACTGTTCCAGGGTCTCGCGCAAGGGATGGCCGCGCGCAGTCCCGTCGGCAAATACGCAGTGGAGGCCGACACTGCGACCGAGACCGTGGACGGGATCGTCGAGCGCGTCATGGCGCGCTGCACGTGTGACTCGAGGAGCCTGCGTTGAACGAGCTGTTGATTGAGCGCGCCGCCGAGCGACTATTCGGACTGGGTCGCGCTGCTGCAGTTGCTGCAAGATGCGTTTGCGCCGATGGAGGTTCGGATCGACCCGCCGTCGTCGGTATCGCGTTTGACGCCGGCGTCGCTCGCGGCAAAGTCGCGCGACGAAACGCTGTTCCTGGCGCGGGATCACGACGAATTGATCGGCTGCGTTTTCGCACGACCGCAGGGTGATGCGCTCTACGTCGGCAAGCTCGCAGTTCGACACGATCGGCAACGCGGCGGCGTCGCACGACGACTGATGGCCGCGGTCGAAGCATACGCGCGCGCGGACGGCGTCCGTTGTCTGGAGTTGGAAACGCGCATCGAACTGACGCAGAACCACGCGACCTTCGCCGCGCTGGGATTCGTCAAGAGCGGCGAACATGCGCACGAGGGTTACGATCGCCCGACGTTCATCTCGATGCGCAAGGCGCTCATGCCTGGCACCGTCTTGACCGTCGCCGAGATTCATCACGCACTCGGGATACCACCGAATTACGGACAGCAGCCGTTTCGACCGGAGTTCATCGAGGCCAGATACCTCGTCGACGTCGGCATCGATTCACGCGGCCGCGCGCACAGGTTGGCGCCCGACGCCGCGTGGGCGTGGGCGCGAATGGTCGAAGCGGCACGTGCCGACGGTGTTCAACTGACGTTGGTGTCCGGATTTCGAAGCGTCGAATACCAGTGCGAGATCTTTCGCAGGAAGCTCGCGGCGGGCATCACGATTGACGCGATTCTCGCGCGTCAACGCGGCGCCCGGATTCAGCCAGCACCACACGGGCTGCGCGGTTGACGTCGGCACGCCGGGATGCGAATCACTGACCGAGGAATTCGAGGACACGGACGCGTTTCGTTGGCTCGTCGCGCACGCGCAGACATTTGGGTTCTCGATGTCGTATCCTCGCGACAACCCGTTTGGATTCACCTATGAACCTTGGCATTGGGCACATGCGGCTATCGGCGTCTAATCACCGCGTCGGGCTTTCGCTCCGCGGCTCGCGGCGCTGTCGAGCGCTCGCGCGCGACACAATCCGTTAGGAGCGGCGGCCGTGGCGCAACAGGTCGACTTCTTCTTTTCGCCGGCGAGCAGGTATTCCTATCTAGCCGCTACGCAGATCAACCGCCTCGAGCGAGAGACCGGATGCACGGTGGCCTGGCGCCCGGTGCACGGGCCCGACATCCGCAAGCTCAGAGGTCGCGACCCGTTCGACGGTTCGGCGCTGTCCGGCCAATACGAGCCGGCGTACCGCCAAGCCGACGCCGCAGCGTGGGCCGCGTTCTACGGCGTCGCTTATCAGGAGCCCCGCGAGCCGCAGTTCGATTTCGAACTGCTCGCGCGAGGCGCCGTGACGGCGCAGCGCCTCGGTGGCGGCCCTGGTTTCCTGTTGGCAATTGCGCGGGCCATATGGGGGGCGGGCAGATGGCCCCTCGACGAGGCATTGCTGCTCGAGCTATCGACAGCGCATGGCATCGACCGCAAACGGTTCGCGCAAGAACTGCATTCGGAGGGCGTCGCTGCGGAACTCGCCGCGTCGGCGCGAGAGGCATTCGAACGCGGTGCGTTCGGGGTTCCGACGTTCTTCATCGGACCGCGCATGTTCTGGGGCAACGATCGCCTCGCCCTCGTTCGCCATGCATTGTTGAAGCAAGCGAAGTGATCGATCCGGTGACCTGAAACTCGAGGACAGCGATGGCTCGGAAAGCGCGGACCATGTCCGATAGACCGATCCTCTACATTTTTTCGGGTCTGCCGGGCAGCGGCAAGACGACGCTGTCGCAACTGCTCGCCGAACGCCTCAACTGTGCGTATCTGCGCATCGACACGATCGAGCAGGCGTTGCGTGATCTGTGTTCCGTGGACGTACAAGGCGAAGGGTATCGATTGGCGTACCGGGTCGCGGCCGACAATCTGCGTCTGGGCGTCAGCGCGGTGGCCGATTCGTGCAATCCGATCGAACTGACACGGCGCGAATGGGAACGGGTCGCGCTGGAAACGCAGGCGCGTTACGTCAATATCGAGGTCGTCTGCTCCGACCCGATCGAGCACCGGCGCCGCGTCGAGACGCGCAGCGTCAACGTCCCGGGGCTGAAGCTGCCGACGTGGAACGACGTGGAAAATCGCGAGTACGACGCGTGGACCGTCGACAGGATCGTCATCGATACGACAAACCCGCTGACGGACTGTATCGATGAATTGCTGCTCGAACTATCGCGCGTCGGCGAGGGGGTACATCGCTGATAGCCCCCGAGCAGGGTCGTCAGCGGCAGCCCGTCAAGTCCGGTTCCGCGTGCGGCGCAACGCGGCCAGCGCCAGCAGCAACGGCATGAGTTCGAATCCGAATGCGCCGCCGCCGCCACCAGCGCGCGCGCCGGTGGTGACGGGTGCCGCGCTCAGCTGAGCATTTGCGCTCTGCGACGGTGACGACGTGCCGCCGACGCCAAACGATGCGACGTGGTATTCGTACATGACGCCGCCGCTCAACGACGAGTTGTCGACGAACGTGGTCGCGTTTGCCGCCGTGGTTGCGATCTCGGACCACGGCAGCGCGCCGTTCCTGCGTTCGATGCGAAAGCCATTCTCGTCGTTGCTGTTGTCCTGCCACGTCAGATCGATGCGCGACGAGTCGGCGGTTGCCGTTAACGACGATGGCGCCATTGGAGGCATACCCGCGGTGACCGACAGTGCGACCGAATCGTTGAGCGCGTTGAAGTCCTTGACGCTGCCGGTCGTGCTCGCAACCACCGTCGAGTTGACGGTCAACGCGCCGCCGCCATTCACGCGCGCGGTGACCTCGAGCAGACCGCCCGCGTTGCCCGCGACGCAGGTGTACGTCTGTGCGTTGGCCGCAACGGTGCAGCCGATGCCGTTGACCGTGGCGCCGACGAACGTACCCGGTGCCGCCCGTAAAGCTGCCGGTCACGCGTCAGCTCGGCGCGCGCGACGGATGCGTGCGTTTCGCTCAGGTCGTAGCTCAGCGTGAAGTTCTCGTTGGCGCGCGGCGGTGGTCGGATTGCCGGGACGCGCGGCGAGCATTGCGTCGACCGGATATTCGAAGCACGCGCCGAGATTGGGCAGCGTGTTGATCTTCGTGGTCATCTCGTCGATCGAGCACGACGAGAAATGCGTCGCGCCCTGCGACAGCGTCGCCGCCATGATGAATCCGCTGCCGCAGACGTTGTTGGCCGTGCCGTCGTGGCTGGCACCGAAGTTGTGACCGATCTCGTGCGCGATCACCAGCGCCGTCAGCGCGGTGTTGTTCGAAACGATCTGCGTGGTGCCGGTGTTGCTGGTCGGTGAACACAGCGTACCCGATATTGGCGAGTGCCGACGGTCGTCTGAATTGAAGTCGTCGACCGGTGACGACGTGGAGGATCGCTCGCGGGTTCGTGATGAACGGAATCTGCCCGCTGTTTTTCTTCGTCGTGATGTCCGTCAGCAAGTCGTTTGCGTCGAGCGTGGTGCTGAACAGGTCTGTCGCCGGAAAGTTCATCGACAAGACGTCGAACTGAATGCTTCATGTCGTTGCGGTAGTAGCCGTCGACCATGTTCAGCAGCGCAGCGGCCTGATCCTGAATAGGTCGACGGATAGCGCTGCTGAAACAGCAGGTCGAAGACGATGTCGAGTTCGGCGAGCAGACACACGCCGTCGACCGTTCGTCTGGCAAACGACGGCAAAGTTCGCGGGTTGCGCGTCGACACTCAACGCCGAAGCGAGGTTCGTCGGGCTTATTGCGGGTGAGGCGATCGCGGGTGCGTCGTCGGCTCGCGCAACGCGCGCGCGTCATCAACGTTTTCGGCGATTGCGCATCGAGCACGAGTTCGCCCGGAGGCGCCGCTCGGCGTGCTCGAAGTAATCGACGAAGCGAGAGCCGTCGAGCGAGACGACGCCCTGCCAGCGACCGCGGATGTTCGACACTCGAATCCACGAATCGTCGATGCCGATCGAGTTCGCCTTCGAAGTGGCGCGCGCGCGTTGCGCGCGCGACGTTCAGGCGGTTCAGCAGCTCGGTGTTTTCGCGCAGCTGGGCCGGATATGCGGCGCCGTCGATCAGCACGGTGATTCCGGCATTGGCGAGCGCAGGCAATGTCACCAGCAGCGCTATCGCAAGTACTGACTGGGCCCGACGCAGCGCGGTCGAGGCCCTCT
Source organism: uncultured Gammaproteobacteria bacterium (assembly GCA_963829065.1). Taxonomy (GTDB): domain Bacteria; phylum Pseudomonadota; class Gammaproteobacteria; order Pseudomonadales; family Azotimanducaceae; genus DATJGR01. The sequence goes on from CAWHHK010000003.1 coordinate 15,213, forward strand.
TGCTCTCCATGGGGTCGACGCCCCTCCGACACAGCGGACCGACGGACCTTAGCTCAGGCTCCCGAGACCGTATGTGACTGGAAGGTATAGGAAGGTATGGATGATCCGGAGAGATCGATTACGTTACGACGCGCGTTGCGCTCGCGCGCCGGTCACGCCACGCGTAGGCCGCCAGCAGCGGCAATGCTCGCGGCGAATCCGGCGACGTGCGCGCCGACCGCGGCGGCCAGTGCGAATGCGTGAGCAGCGCGACGCCGCTGTGCCACTCCCAGCGCGAGCTTCACCGCGACCAGCACTGCGAAGCCGCGATGAGCCAGCGCGCCGCGATGCGATCGCGCAACCCGTACAGCGTGACGAGCAGCACCGTGTTGAGGACGCCGGACAGTCCGCAGTAGAAGCGCAGGTCGACGTTGAACCACGCGAACCAGATGTCGACCGCCACGATGCCCGCGGCGATCGCCGTGACGATATCGCGATCGCGCTTCGCGGCTCACCCAGCACGCCGAGACAGCCGAACGCGAGCACGTTCCAGCCGAGGTGAACGCGGGTCGGTGTGCAGCACAGTGCGCCGTCAGCCACGGCCACCAGTCGCGGCTGCGCCGATCGAGCACCAGCAGATCGAATCGTGCCGAAGGTCTCCGGCGCGATGACGCTGATGGCGATCGCGAGCAATGATCAGCGTCAGCGTGATCCACGGTACGCGCGTCGAAATGCGCAGTCGCGTCAACGATCGACGTCCGGGTCGCCGCGCAGCGGCAAGCCCGGCGGCTCGATAGCAGCGGTCGATGACGCGCATCTGCTTCACCGCGTCGTCTGCACCGGTCAGCAGACGGGGCGCCGTTCTCGACCGCGTCGATGAACGCGTCGAGCTGGTAGCCGAACGTCGGGCGTCGATCGAGCGCTTCGGTGTGTCGTGCCGGCCGCGGTGGCGACGCGCATCTGATGACCGGTTTGCGGCAGCAGCGGATTCACGACGCGTCAGCGTGCCGAGCGTCGCCGGTGACTTCGAGCTCCGCTTTGAATGTCGCGTTTGCGCGCATGTCGCCGGACGTGTGCGCGACGATGCCGCTCGGAAATTTCAGCGTCGCTTCGAGCATCACGTCGACGTGCGGCGGTCCCACTTCGGCGCGCGCGGTGACTTCGATCGGGTTCTTCGCCGGTGATGTGCCGCGCCCACGAGATCGGATAGCAGCCGATGTCCATCGTGACGCCGCCGCCGGTTGCGTAGTTCATGCGGATGTTGTCGGGATCGCCGACCGGCACGTGAACACGTCGCGCGGATCTCGGTGATCGTGCCGAGCACGCCCGAGTCGTAAGATCTCTTTTGCGCGGATGAACATCGGGTGATAGCGATAGTGAAACGCTTCCATCAGCACGCAGCCCGGTTTCCGCGGCGACGCTGCGCCATGTCCTGCGCTTCGACCGCGTTGCTCGCGAACGATTTTTCGCACAGCACGTGTTTGCCGGCGCGCAGCGCCTTGACCGTCCATTCGTGATGCAGGATGATCGGCAGCGGGTTGTAGATCGCGTGACCTTCGGATGTTCGAGCACTGCCTGATAGTCGTCGAGCACGTGGCGGATGCCGGCGTACTGCGCGAACGCCTCGGCGCGCTTGCGATCGCGCGCGGCAATTGCGTATACCGAACGCCCGCGGCTCGTCGACGCACGGATGCGATCAATGCGCGCGGCGTGATCGCAGCGGCGCCGAGGGTGCCGAATCGAATCATCATCGGGTCCGTCACGATTGCGTGCGGCAGTGTGTCCGGGCGGTCAGCGAAGGACAAGCGCGTTCGCGGCAGCGTGCCGCATGCGGCGTTGGCGCGCACGTTCTTGCTGGCATCTCGAGAGGGTTTGCTGGCATCTTACGGTCATCTTCAAGCGCGGACGAGGAGCTCGCACATGCCACACCGTTGCGCTTCGGCGTCGCATACGACTTTCGCAACCCGCCCGATTCGGGCCTCGACAATCCATCGCTGTACGCGGCGATCCTCGACCAGGTCGCGTGGCTCGACGGCGCTCGGCCTCGATCTTGCGTGGTTCACCGAACACCACTTCGTCGACGACGGGTACCTGCCGTCGTGGGTGCCGATCGCCGGTGCGATGGCGGCGCGCACGAAACGCATCCGTTTCAACACCGACATCTGCCTGCTGCCGTTCAATCATCCGATCCGCCTCGCGGAGGATCTCGCGGTGCTCGACAACCTGTCGAACGGCCGCGTCGAAATCGGTTGCGGCATGGGTTATGCGCCGCACGAATTTCGCGGCTTCGGCATGCCGGTGTCGCGCCGCGTGTCGATGACTGACGAGGGCGTCGAGGTGCTGAAGCGCTGTTTCACCGGCGAGACGCTTCAGCTTTCACGGCAAGCGTTATCACTTCGACGACGTGCGCATCACGCCCGGGTACGTGCAGCCGGGCGGACCGCCGCTGTGGCTCGCCGCGATGTCGCGCGGCGGCGCGCGTTCGCGCCGCGAAGCACCGCACGCACTTCCTGCCGCAGGGCGCGCGCGATCAGGTGCTCGATCCGTGGCGCGAGACGCTGCGCGCGGCGGACGACGATCTCGTCGCACTATCGCGTCGGCATCATTCGCGGCTGTCTCGTCACCGACGACAAGGAACGCGACTGGCCGATCGTGCGCGAGGCCGAGCGTTATCGGATGCGGCTGTACAGCCGCTTCTTTGCCGGAGTCGAAGCAGACGGGCTCGGCGGCGGACGAGCGCAGATTCCGCAGTCGTGGATCGTCGGCGACGTGAATCACTGCGTCGCAGAACTGGTGCGATTTCATCAAGACGTACGGCATCACCGACATCGTGACGTGGGGCGTGCCGCCGGGCGTGCGGCCGCAGGACATGACCGCGAGTCTCGCGGCGTTTGCGACGCAGGTGGTGCCGCGGGTGAAAGCCGCGATGGAGGGATTGCCGACGTGATCCGTTCAGCCACGCACGAGGATGCGGCAGCGATCGCCGGCATCTATAACCACTACATCCTCAATTCGGTGATCACGTTCGAGGAAGAGGCGGTATCGCCAACCGAAATGGCGGGCCGCATCGGCAAAGTGCGGGCCGCTTCGTTGCCGTACCTCGTCGGAAGAGCGAGATGACCGGGTCATCGGTTACGCGTACGCGGGGCGGTGGCACGATCGCTCCGCGTATCGCTATTCCGTCGAAACGACGATCTATCTCGATGCAGACTATCTCGGAAAGAACATCGGCAGCGGGCTCTACGCGGCGCTGCTGCAGCAACTGAAGGAACGCGGCATGCACGTCGCCATCGGCGGCATCGCACTGCCGAATCCCGGCAGCGTCGCGTTGCACGAAAAGTTGGGGTTTCGCAAAGTCGCGCACTACGCGGAGGTGGGTTTTAAATTCAACCGGTGGATCGACGTGGGATATTGGCAACATGCGCTTTGAGTGGTGGCATCGATGACCGCGACAACGCCGGAACTGAGCCGCGCGATCGAAGACGCGACGTCCGACTATCTCGTGCAGCGCTATTCACGGCCCCGGCAATCCGATGGGTACGCAGATCCTGCGCATCGGCGACACGGTGGCGACGAAGGTACCGTTCCTGCCGCAGAACGAGCTGATGAACAGCGTCCACCGTCTCGACGATCCCGCGCTGTTGCCGGAGGTGCTCGCGTTCTATGCCGCGACTGAGCAGGCCTGTTGGGTGCCGGTGCCGCCGTATCGCGCCGATCGTCGGTGACGGATGCGTTGATGGCGGCGGGATTCCGCGTGGAGCGCTACTCGGCGACGCTCGTGGCCGAGCCGGTGCCGGACGCCGACGACGAGCGCCGACGTGCACGAAATCGACCGCGGCGGAACTCGACGATTTCTCGACACGATGAATCTGGGCTTCGACTACGCCGCTGCGAGTCGCTCGCGCCGCTGCGGCGCAATCAGAGCTTCTGGTGCGACGTGCCGAACTGGCACCTGTTTCTGGCGCGCATCGACGGCGTACCGGCGGGCGCCGCGGTGTTGTCGATTCACGGCGACATCGGCTATCTCGCCGCGGGCATCGGTGCTACCGCAGTTTCGCGGCCGCGGACTCCACGCCGCGTTGATCGCGGCACGCTTGGACGCGCTGTCGCGCGCGCCATGCAGGGTCGTCACCGTTGGCGCCGCGTGGGGATCGCAGAGCCAGCGCAACCAGCAGCGCGCCGGTCTCGCGATGGCGCACGTCAAGAGCATCTGGACGAACAGTCCTCGCGCCGCGCCGACCTGATGCGTCAAAACGGCACGACGTCAAACGGCAGAATGAACCGCATGCTGAAACGCACCTGGCCCCGCATCATCGCGCACGCCGACATGGACGCGTTCTATGCGGCGGTCGAGCAACTCGACGATCCGTCGTTGCGCGGGCGACCGCTGCTGATCGGGCCGAACAGCAATCGCGGCGTCGTGCTGACGGCGAGCTACGAGGCGCGACCGTACGGCGTTGCGAGCGCGATGCCGATGGCGCGCGCGCGCAAGCTGTGCCCCGACGCCGTTGATCGTGCCGCCGCGCTTCGAACGTTACACCGAGATCTCGCGAGCAGGTGATGAAGGTGTTCGCGGATTTCTCGCCGGACGTCGAAGCGCTGAGTCTCGACGAAGCATTTCTCGACATGTCCGGCAGCGAACATCTGTTCGGCGATCCGGCCGCGATCGGTCGCAAGCTGAAGGACGCGGTCAAGGACGCAACGCGGATCTGATCGCGTCGGTCGGCATTTCGGGCACGAAATACGTCGCGAAAGTCGCGAGTGATTTCGCAAAGCCCGACGGCTTGACGGTGGTGCCGCCGGAGGCCGCGGTCGCGTGGCTCGCGCCGTTGCCGGTCTCGCGATTGTGGGGCGCGGGGCCGAAGACGCAGCAGCGCCTGATCGCGCTCGGCTTCAAAACGATCGGCGACATTGCGCGCGCTGACGACGGGATATCTCGAGGAACAGCTCGGCGGCGTCGGTCGGCGTTTCTATGCACTGGCGCACGGCGAAGATCCGCGCGACGTCGCGATCTCGCGACGATCGAAGAGCATCGGCTCGCGATCGCACGCTGATCGCGCGACGTGCATCGACGCGCCGACATCGTGATGCATCTGCATCGTTCCGCCGACGATGTCGGGCGGCGCCTGCGCCGGCGCGGTTATGTCGCGATGGGCGTGCGCGTCAAGCTGAAGACCACCGACTTCCGATTGCTGACGCGGCAGCGCCGACTGCCGCGCTCGACCGATGTCGCAGCGACGCTGCACGCGGCCGCGCTGACGTTGCTCGACGAGTTCGACGATGCGGGGCCGTTCCGTCTGGTCGGCCTCGCCGCGTACGATCTCGTGCGGGACGTGGAAGATGCGCAACTCGACATTTTTGCCGACGGCCAACGAGCAGCGCAGGCTCGAAACGACGATCGATACGCTGACGGCGCGGTTCGGGCGCGACACTGTGCGTCGCGCGAGCGGTCTCAACGACAGTGTGATCCAGGGGATCGCGCCGAATCTCGATTTTCTCGACGTCGAAGAGAGCGAAGAGACGACGACATCAATTGAGCATGACGCACGAGCAGCGCGCGATTCTGGCGACCAGCGTCGATTGGATGGCGACGTTCTTCGACGCCGAGGTGGGCCTGCTGCGCCATCCGAGCGCGATCCAACACCATGCCGTGCGCGAATCGCTGTGGTACGCGGCTGGGTTGCTGGCCCAACGCGACGGCACTTCACGCGCGCTGGCCATCATCGACGCGGTGCTCGCGATGCAATTCGACGAGCCCGGCGCGGTCTGGGACGGTACCTGGCCGCGCGCGCCGGAGGAACGCCGGCCCGTCACCGGTGCGACGATCTGGCGCGACTACGATCCGAACTGGCGTCAGTTCATCGGCTGCGTGCTCGGCGTACTCGCGCGCGACTTTGCGCAGGTGTTGGGACCGTCCCGCTGTGCGCGAATCGACGCGGCGATCGCGCACGCGATTCGCGGCGAGGGTTCGGATCGCATCGTCGCAACGTACAGCAACATCGCGCTGATGCAGGCGTGGCTGCTCGGCGAGTACGGCGATCGGGCGCACGGCGAACGGCTCGCGGCAGCGGTCGAGGATCTGTATCGCAGCGAAGGCGGATTTCGCGAGTTCAATTCACCGACGTACTACGGCGTCGACCTGTGGGCGCTTGCGTTGTGGCGGCGCTCGAGTTCACCGCGCTTGGTCGCGGCGGGTCAGCGGCTCGAGGCCGATCTGTGGCGCGATATCGCGGCCTTTTATCACGCCGGACTGCGCAACCTGTGCGGACCTTACGATCGCGCGTACGGCATGGACATGACGCGCTACGCGTCGTTGCTCGGCTTGTGGTTGTGGTGGACGTGCGGCGAGGCGGCGCGCGCGTTCCCGGATCCGAAGCGCCCATTCGCGCACGCGCACGACTTCTGCGCGACGCCGCTGCTTGCGCTCGCGCCGCCGCTGATCGCCTCAGACACCCGCGCGGCGTTGATCGAACCCGGCGCCAACAGAATCATCGAGCGGCGCGGACCGAAGCGAACCGTGACCGCGACGCTGCGCGATGACTTGATGCTCGGCGCGGTTGCGCCGGCGCATCGCGATGCGACGGGGCAAGCGGTTCCGGTCACGGCGCATTGGGCCGAGAGCAACCGCACCGTCGCGTGGCTCTGCATCCGCGGCGCGCCGCTCGATGCCACTGTTGCCGAACAGGTCGATCGAGCTGCATAGCGAGGGGGAACTGACGCTGCGAATTGCGGCGACGGTGACGAGCGCGCTGGGCGAACGGGTTTGGCGCATCGGCGGTCGCCGTATCGGCGTGGCGGGTATTGAGACGTCGCCGCTGCTGTCATATGGCGACGTCGTTCAATGCGCGCTGCGGTTGCCGTCGAGCGTCGGGCGCCTCGATTTCTGACGAAGAAAGCACGAAGGTTCTCGCCGACAACCGGCGAGAACCTTCCTGGTGATGCGTCGATGCCTCAGTACTTCGGCGCTTCTGGATAGGTCAGTCCTTTATCCTTCGCCTGCTCTTTCACGGCGCTGTAGATCTTGTCGTCGAGTGACGTCCTTCGCGCCGCCCGCGGCGGCGATCTTCGCCGCGGCGTATTCTTCTCGTTTGTCGGCGAGCAATTTGATCTGCTTTTGCAGCTCGCGCGCGTTCGTCGGCGTTTTTCTCGACGACCGCTTGGCGTTCTTCGACCGACAGCGCCTGCAGCGGCTCGGGCAGCTTGTCGGCTTCGACCTTGGCGATATCGACGCGACCGCTCGCACACATCGGCGACGAGTTCGTTGTCGCCGATCGCGTTGACGGCGCCCGCGGCCGATGCATTGAACGCGGCGCGCCGCGCCTGCGATCGCCGGCGATGCGAGCGCGTGCAGTTCGTCGGTCGCGTCGACCTTCATGTGCTGACGTGCCTTCACTTCCGGCGTGCCGTAGTACAGCCGCGTCTCGTCGAGGTCGGCCGACAGACGCGCGAGGTCGGCGTCGAACGGCGTCGCGATCGCGACCGCGCTGCCGGCCTGATCGACATTGAAGTAGCTGCCGTGGCCGATCGCTGCGATCTGCTGCCAGCGGTTTCGCGTCTCCGATTCGTTCGCCGCACTGAATCGTGTTGACGATGATGCCCTTGGTGGCCGCGAGACTCGAGCGTCTGCGGATACTTCACGTCGTCCTGGTAGTCCATGTGCGGCGGCGCGTCGCCGACGAGGAAGATGACCTTGTAGGCGTTGGCGTCCTGGCTCCACGACATCTTCGTGACGGCGTCGTTGAGCGCCTGGTTGACGCTCTCCGGACCGTCGCCGCCGCCGTCGGCGGTGAACTGCATCAACGTCGCGTACATCGTGTCGATATCCGACGACAGATCGACGACGCGCGTGACGTACGCGTCGCCGCGGTCGCGATATGCAACCAGCCCGATCCGAATCTCCGGCGCGGGTTGCGCGGACGCCATCGACGTCGCGATCGACCAGATCTTTTCTTTCGCGGCGTCGATCAACCCGCTCATGCTGCCGGTGGTGTCGAGCACGAAGACGACGTCGATTTTCGGTTTGCCACCATGCACGGGATCGATCTGGGTCGACGTGTGGTTGGTGGTTCCGACGACGGAACCGCTGCTCTTCACAGCGGGATAGAACGCGACCGCGGCGGCCGTCAGGACGAACAGAGCAGTACCTATTAATGTGGTTTTCATTGTGATGCCTCTACTGGTTGACTTGGGATTGACTCGGATTGGTGAAGTAAGCGGTCAATTGCCGTCGGAGACGGTCAATCGCCGGCAGCGAGGCGGCGCAATGCCGCTTCTGCGCTGCGCTGGGCGCGCTGGAACGCCTGGTTGCCGTCATCGGATTGCATCGATCGTGGCGCGCCGCTCGGCAATACGACGAACAGCGCCTGGACGAGAAAAAACGACCACGTCGCGAGCGAAAGGCTCTGCGAACTGCGCAGCGCCCAGATCCCTGACGCGAGCGCTAAGGCGCTCAAGCCGAGATCGAACAACGCCGTGATCGTCGATTCGTGGAAGTACAGCGTCCGCACCAGCCAGATCAGGCACGTGTGCGCGATCAGAAAGAGCGTCAGCGTGGGTACGAAGGCGCGCGATGACGGCCGCGGCGACGCACCAGGCGGCGACCGTCACGACGCGTCCCGTGCGTTCGTTGCTCCGGCACAACAGGTACAACGCATAGCTGCCCGCGAGCAGCGTCGCGATGATCCGCACCGCCAGCGCCTGCGTCAGCGACACGGTGAGTCCTGCGAACGACGCGCCCGCCGCGACGGCGAGCACGGCCGCGATCGCGGCGCCGCTCAGAAAGGAGGGCCGGGGCCGGTTCGATTGCGTCATGACCGGCTCCCCGCTTGCTGGTCCTCCAGCAAGGCTCGTGTCTGTTTTTCCCGCAGCAACTCGACCTCGATGTCGGCATCGGTGACGGTCGTGTCGAGCCGCGTGACCGACACACCGCGCGGCCGAGCCCGCCTCGTCGAGCAGAACCTCGGCCTTCTGCCGCATCGCGTCGAGGTCGCGGCGATTGTTCTCGACGTTCGCTGTCTCTTCGACGCGCGCTTGCGTGTTGGCTAGCAGCCGCGCGGCGAGTCGGCCGACGAGATGCTGTGTTTCGAGTCGGCGTTTGATGAGCGGCCGCGCGAGTGTGTCTTCGTCCGACGCAAAACAGACGTCGAGCTGCTGCGCGATCGCGTCGAGCGACGCGTTCATGTCCGCGCTCTGACGGGTCAGCTGTGCGTGTTCATGGTCGAGCCAGCGCAAACGTGTTTCGCGCGATGCGAGTTCGTCCTCCATTTCGCGGATCGCTTGTTTGACGAGCACGTCGGGTTCTTCGAGTCGATCGAGAACCGCGTGCAGATCCGCCGTGAACAATCGGGTAACGCGTGTGATGAGTGCCATGCAATCTCCTTCCGTTACGGTCGTGTTGGGACGAGCAGGTCGGAGTGCAGAGTGCCGGCGCACGCGGCGCCGCAGTAGACACGGTTTGGTAAAAGCTGCGCCCGTCGGTTTACCGGATTTTTACGATGCGCTTTACGATGTGCTGCTCAAACGACTGAGCGCGCGTGCCTACTTGAGCGTGCCGCGCGGGAATGCGAGACTCCATCAACTTCACGCTGGGGGGCGAGATGCAAACGACGGTTCATGACCTTTTGAGGCGCAAGAGCGGCGCGGTGAGTTTCGTTCGCGAAGATCAAAGCGTCTTCGAGGTGGTACAGCATTTCATCGCAGAGAACATCGGCTCGGTGCTCGTGCATGCAAGGGGATCGACTCGTCGGCCTCGTGTCGGAGCGGGACGTCGCGCGCAATGTCATTCTGGAGGATCACACGCGAACGCGAAACCCCGGTCAGCGCGATCATGATGCGCAACGTGATCTTCGTGCGGCCGGATCAAACGATCGAGGAATGCATGGCGCTGATGACCGAAAAGCGCATCCGCCATCTGCCGGTGATGGAAGACGACAAGGTCGATCGGCATCGTGTCGATCGGCGATCTCGTCGCGGCGATGATTTCGGAGAAAGCAGTTCGTCATCGAGCAGCTGGAAAACTACATCACCGGTCGAATCTGAGACCGCCTCTCGTTGAGAAGAGGCTTTTTACCTGAAATTTACACGCGCGCACGCGCATGTCGCTGATAGTCTGCCGCGATGAAGCAGAAGTTGCGCATTCTGATCGTCGAGGACGAAGCGGCGATTCGCAGCGGATTGATCGACGTGTTCGTGTATCCACGGCTATGACGTCGACAGTGCGGCGGACGGGCAAGACCGGGCTCGACAAAGCGCTCAGCGGTAAATTCGATCTGATCATTCTCGACGTGATGTTGCCGTCCGTCAGTGGTTTCGACATCTGCGCCGCGATCCGCACGCGCGATCGCGATCAGCCGATCATCATGCTGACCGCGAAGGTCGACGACGACGACATCGTGCGCGGTTTGTCGCTCGGCGCCGACGACTACGTCGCGAAGCCGTTTTCGATCGCGCAGCTGGTGCTGCGCGTCGAAGCGGTGTTGCGCCGTTCGCGCGCCGTGGTGGAACTGGCGAGCCACATTCGGCTCGGCGACGACATCGACATCGACACGCGCAATCTGTCGGGCCGGCGCGGCGGCGAGGCCATCGCATTCACGCGCCGCGAAATGGACGTCCTGCAGTATCTGCACGCGCATTCGTCGCGCGCGGTGTCGCGCGACGAATTGCTGGCCCAGGTGTGGGGTTACGCAAAACACGCTCGACCTCGAGACGCGCACCGTGGACATTCACATCGCGAAGCTGCGCCGCAAGATCGAGGCGAATCCGAAGGATCCCGTGCACCTGATCACCGTGCGCGGCGCCGGTTATCGGTTGCTCGACGCATGGCTGATGGCGCGCGCGCGTTTCATTTCGGCATCGAAAAGCTCGGCTGCGGATCAGTGCTGGCGCTGTTCTTCGTTGCGCTCGTCGTGCCGACCGCGCGTGCTCGTGTATCAGGCGTATCGGCCAGCTGACGCCGGAAGCGTTCTACCAGCATCGCGTGCTCGCGGAAGAGCTCGCGCATCGCATCGACGCGCGACGTGCGCTCGCTGATGGCGGTCGAAGAAGCGCGCTCGCTCACCGACTATCGCTTTCTGGTTCTGCAGGGCGACGCGAGCAAGAATTTCCTGCAGCGTTCGCCGCTGTCGAACTTTCCGGTAGACGCGGCGATTCCCGGGACTGATGTCGTATTTCCAGATCGACGCCAACGGTGCGTTCAGCACACCGTTGCTGCCGGTCGGCGTCGATCCGGCGACGTACGGCCTGGCCGCCGCCGAGGTCGCGCAGCGCGCGCGCGCTCGAGCAACGCGTCCGCGCGCTGTTGACGCGTCGCAGAAGTAGGCGCAGCGGCGAACGCAGCGGCTGTCGCAGAACCCGTCGAAGCCGACGCATCGCCGGCGCAGAAGAAGATCGCGGAGGAAAGCAGCAGCGTACTGCAAGGCGTATTCGATCAGTTGGCCGACGCCGAGGACACGGTGCGAAGGCGGAGCCGCAACGTCAGGCCGCCAACGCGATGGGGCGCGTCGAGGATTTGAAACTCGACTCGAGACTGGCGACGCGCAGCAGCGATGAGGTCCGACCGCAGGCGCCTGCGCTCGAGAAATCGGCCGAGCGAGCGTTGCGCGTTCGAAGCGCAAGGAACAGTCACGAATGTGCCGAAACTCGAACACGCCAGTGGGGGCAGCGTCGCGCAATTCGGCGGCCCGGTCACGAACGTTCGAAAGCGAACTCGATCCGTTCGTGTTCCGGCGCCTCGACGGCGAACACTTCGTGTTGTTTCGCAAGGTCTGGTTGAACGGCGCAACGTCTGATTCAGGGCGCCGTGATCGCGCAGAACGGATTGATCGAGGGGATCGTCGGCGCGCCATTTCGCGACACCGCGCTGTCGCAGACCAGCCGAACTGCTCGTCGCGTACAACGGCGATGTCATCGGCGCAATCAACGCGACCGCCGGCTCGTCCTACGTCGAGGCGGCGCACGCGAATGGCGAACTGCTGTATCGGACCTCGCTGTCGGCGCCGCTCGACGACGTCGAGTTGATCTTCACGATGACGCGACTGCCGGTGGGCCCCGGCGGCGTGATCGTCGGCTGGGCGACGTTCGTTCTGGCGCGTCGTGCTGTGCGCCGGCTGCTTCGTGGTGTATCGCTTCGGTGCGGCGCAGATCGATCTGACGCGCGCAGCAGCAGGACTTCGTCTCGGCCGTGAGCCACGAGCTGAAGACGCCGCTGACGTCGATTCGGATGTACGGCGAAATTCTGCAAGGCCGGCTGGGCGAGCGAAGAGAAGAAAAAGACGTACTACGACTTCATCTACCACGAGAGCGAGCGGCTGTCGCGGCTTGATCGCCAACGTCCTGCGGCTGGCGCGGCTGACGCGCAACGGCGAGCGGCTCGACCCGAAGCGCGTGCCGGTCGTCGGAACTGCTCAGTCTCGTCGAATCGAAAGTCGCCGCGCAGGTCGAACAGGCCGGGTTTCGGCTCGACGCTCGAGCGCGATCCGATGACCGACGCGGCCGTCGTTGTCGATGCGGACAGTTTCGTGCAGATCCTGATCAACCTGGTCGACAACGCGCTGAAGTTCTCCGCGCGCGCCGCAGCGCAAGGAGGTCGAGATCGGTTGCCGCGTCACGCAGCCGGACGCGTCACGTTCCGCGTACGCGACTACGGTCCCGGCATCGCGCCGCAGCACCTGAAGCACATCTTCAAGCTGTTCTATCGCGCCGAAGGCGAATTGACGCGCGAGACCGTCGGCACCGGCATCGGGCTTGCGCTGGTGCACGAACTGACGAGCGCGATGGGGGGCACGGTCGATGTCCGCAATTGCGATCCCGGCGCCGAGTTCACGGTGACGTTCCCTGCGGTCGCTGCCGTATCGAGTTAGCGTCAGCGGCTATTCAGCAGCGTCGGATCGCGCAACCCGTCTCGATCTATGGCTGTGTGCGACGAGGGATCGTTGTGCCGGTCGCAGTGTGGAGCACGCCGCCGACGAGGTCGACCGCGTCGCCTACCTTCAGCGCCTGAATTCCGACCGGCTGAGCTTTGTTCTGAACAACTGCGTCGCTGATCGGCGCCGCGTTGTACTGAAACTGCTTGCCGGTCTTCAGGTCGATGAGGCTCACGACGCCGGTCTTCGCGTTGACAGCGGTCACGCGCAGCACGGAGTTATGGCCATGCAGCGACGAACCATCACGCACACCAGCAGTCGTTTCATCGTTTTCCTCGTCGCAGATTCCTGGCGCCTATGGCTGTATGCGGCCGGGATCGTTGCGCCACTCGCAGTGTGAAGCTCGCCGCCGACGAGGTCGACCGCGTCGCCTACCCGCAGACCCTGAATTCCGACCGGCTGAGCTTTGTTCTGAACAACTGTGTCGCTGATCGGCGCCGCGTTGTACTGAATCACTTTGCCGGTCTTCAGATCCTTGAGGTCACGACGCCGGTCTTCGCGTTGACGGCGGTCACGCCGCAGCACGGAGCTCCAGCCCATGCAGCGACGGACCCAATTACCAACGCCACACCTAACAGCAGTCGTTTCATCGTTTTCCTCGTCGCAAGTGATTCCGTGACGCTGCTATGGCTGAATGCGGCCCGGGATCGTTGTGCCCGTCGCAGTGTGGAGCACGCCGCCGACGAGGTCGACCGTGTCGCCTACCTTCAGCGCCTGAATTCCGACCGGCTGAGCTTTGTTCTGAACAACTGTGTCGCTGATCGGCGCCGCGTTGTACTGAATCACTTTGCCGGTCTTCAGATCCTTGATGGTCACGACGCCGGTCTTCGCGTTGACAGCGGTCACGCTGCAGCACGGACTATAGCCGATGCAGCGACAGACCCAATACCACGAACAGCAGTCGTTTCATCGTTTTCCTCGTCGAAGAGATCCGCGCTGCTATGGCTGTATGCGGCCGGATCGTTGCGCCACTCGCAGTGTGAAGCTCGCCGCCGACGAGGTCGACTGCGTCGCCCACCCTCAGCCCCTGAATTCCGACGGGCTGAGCCTTGTTCTGAACAACTGCGTCGCTGATCGGCGCCGCGTTGTACTGAATCACTTTGCCGGTCTTCAGCTCCTTGATGGTCACGACGCCGGTCTTCGCATTGACAGCGGTCACGCCGCAGCACGGAGCTATGGCCCATGCGGCGACGGACCAAGTCAGCAACACCACACTCAAAAGCAATCGTTTCATCGTTTTGTTCCTCGCAGTGATTCCGTGACGGCTTGGCTTGGTTAAGTTAGCGCCGGGTTAGTCAGTCGTACAGCGATCAAGGCGCTGCTATGGCTGTATGCGGCCCGGGATCGTTGCGCCACTCGCAGTGTGAAGCTCGCCGCCGACGAGGTCGACTGCGTCGCCTGCCTTCAGCGCCTGAATTCCGACCGGCTGAGCTTTGTTCTGAACAACTGTGTCGCTGATCGGCGCCGCGTTGTACTGAATCACTTTGCCGGTCTTCAGATCCTTGATGGTCACGACGCCGGTCTTCGCGTTGACAGCGGTCACGCCGCAGCACGGAGTAATAGCCCATGCAGCGACGGACCCAATCAGCAACGCCACACCTAACAGCAGTCGTTTCATCGTTTTCCTCGTCAGAAGAGATTCCGTGCCGCTGCTATGGCTGTATGCGGCCCGGGATCGTTGCGCCACTCGCCGTGTGAAGCTCGCCGCCGACGAGGTCGACCGCGTCGCCCACCCTCAGCCCTTGAATTCCGACCGGCTGAGCTTTGTTCTGAACAACTGCGTCGCTCGTCGGCGCCGCGTTGTACTGAATCACTTTGCCGGTCTTCAGATCCTTGATGGTCACGACGCCGGTCTTCGCGTTGACACCGATCACGCCGCAGCACGGCTCTGAGGCCCACGCGGCCACGGACCCACTCAGCAACGCCACACCCAATAGTGTTCGTTTCATCGTTTCCTCCTCGCAAGTGATTCCGTCACGGTTTGCCTTAGTTAAGTGAGCGCCAGCTTAGTTAGTCGAACAGCCGTTTGCTGCTCGCGAAGATCAGATAGAACACCATGCCGAACAGGTAGACGCCCGCGGCGACCTGGAATACCAGCGTCCACGAGTTCGTCGCGTTCAGGATCAGGCCGCTGACGTAGACGCCGACGATGCCCGGGATCGTCGCCGCCGTATTCGATAGCCCCATCAGCACGCCCGCGTAACGCGGCGCGATATCGAGGTGATTGACGCCGAAACCACCAGCCGCGCACGCAGCCGAGGATGCTGCCGACCGACATCAGCGCGATCGCGGCCGGCGCATCGTGGATGTAGCCGACGAACATCAGCGTCGTCGCGGCGCCGCCGAATCCGATCGTCTGCATCGTCTTGCGCACCGTCGTCACGTCCCAGCCGCGTTTGATCGAGCCGATCCGCGAACCAGCCGGCGACGTTCAGGAACAGAAACGAACACAGCGACGGGATCACTGCGAAGAGCCGATCGACGCGAAGTCGACACCGAGTCCCTTCGTGATGTAGGTGGGCATCCACGCGAGCAGCACGTAGCCGCCCCAGTTCGCTGCAGAAGTGGCCGACGATGATCGCCCACACCGGACCGCGCTCGAGCAGTTCGCGCAGCGTCGGCGGACGTGACGCCTCCGTTGGCGCACTGACGCCGCTGATTGCGGCGCGTTCGTGCGTCGCCGATCGTCGGATGCGCCGTCGGATCGGCCGTGATGTTGACAGTGCCAGAACCACCACCACACGACGCCGACCGCGCCGAACGCGTAGAACGCCCAATGCCATCCCCACTTGACGACGATCAGCGGCGTGACCAGCAGCGCGAACACGCTGCCGAGCTGGATTGCCGAGAAGATCGCGCCGATCGAGCGGGCGCTCTCGGCTTTCGGCAGCCACCGTCCGAACAGACTGTAGATCGCCGGGAACGTCACGCCTTCGCCGACGCCCATGCCGACCCGCGCGAGCAACAACGCGGTGAAGCCGCCGAGCGCGGCGAACGGCGTCACGAACGTGAACAGCGACCACGACAAAACGCCGATGCCGAGCACGACTTTGCCGCCGAAGCGATCGGCGAGCCGACCGCCGAGTATTTGCGTTGCGAGATAGCCGACGAAGAACGCCGACAGAACGGTGCCCTGCCGTGCGGCGTCCCAGCCGAGTTCCTGCGCCATCGGAATGATCGCGACCGAGATGTTGACGCGATCCATGTAGCAGATGAAGACCGCGCCAAACGACAGCAGCACCAGCGTGAAGCGGCGCGGCCAATACTGCGATAGCGATAGCGCCGGCGCCGATGCCGTCATGAGTGTTTCGAAACGCCGATCTCGCCGAGCTTCGCGGCGATGTCCTGCGCCGCGCTCGCCGGGTTGACGTTGCGATCGATCGCGAGAATCTTGCCGTCGACGCCGATGAAGAACGTCACGCGGCTCGCGAAGCCCATCACGTTCAGCACGCCGTACGCTTTCGCGGTTTCCTTCGTCGGGTCGGACAACAGCGGGAAGTCGGCCTTCTCCTGCGCGGCGAAACCTTTGTTCTGGTCGAGCGGATCAACGCTCGCCATGAAGTAGGTGACGTCGTAGTGCCTGATCAGCTGGCCATTTTCGGCGAGCGACTTGCATTCGATCGTGCAGCCGCTCGTGTAGGCCTTCGGATACCACGCGAGCACGACGGCTTGTTTGCCTTTGTAGTCGGACAACGTGTGGGTCTTGCCGTCGGTTCCGACAAGCGAGAAGTCGGGCGCCGGATCGCCGACCGACAGATCGGCGGCAAACGCGCTGACGGTCATGTTGAGGGCGGCGACGCAGGCAATCATCAACGTACGGGGTGTCATCGTGGTCTCCTCGATGGCGCGCGGCAGCGCCGGTTAGAGCTGTGGCGATTTTTTCGGCTGTGTCAGTCCCGCGGTGGTCGTCGAACCGTCGCACCAGCGATTCTCGATCGGGCGACCGGCGATCAGATCATCGATCCAGTCGACGAGGCTTTGGCCCTCGCAACGCGTCGAGTACACCGCGTCGGTGCGCAGCATCGTGTGGCGCGTACCGGGATAGATGAAGCTGCGAAAGCCGGGCGCGTCGATGCGCACTTCGTTCAGATTGCAGGTCAACGGCTTCGTCAGTTGCTTGACCGGCGTCCCCAACAACGACATGAAGCGGCGCTGCACCGCGTCGTCGGCGAAGTTGACCTGCGCCAGGCGGGCCGCGGGATGTCGCTGCGCGGCCGCGATGTAGAACGATTCGAAGAACACGCGGTCGCGATCGGCGTAGGCGGGCAGCTCCGGCAACGCATCGAGCACGCCCCACGCGCGCAATGCAGTGTTCGCGCCGAGCGACCGATAGCCGCCCGCGGAGTCGCCGAGCACGATCAATTGCGCCGCGGCCATCGATCGCCGATCTCGACTGCCCAGAACGCCGCGCCGATCGCGCCGGTGCCGTCGCCGCTGACGAACACGGTTTGCGGGGCTGGCGGCGTTTGCAGCGTCGTCGGTGGAAACGCCTGCGGCGCGACTTGCAAAGCCGCTTGCAAATAGTCGAGTGCGCTGCGCGTGTTGCGGGCGCCTTCGTGAGCGAACGTGTACTGCGTTCCATCGGCGCGGCGATATTCGACTGTGCGCCGACCGATGTGCACGTCGCCGGTGCAGTACGGCAACACAGCGATGCTGAAGTCGCGCAATGGATTGTCGGCGCGGCTGGCGTCGAAGATTCCGTTGGGGGCGGGTGGCGCGGGTGCAACCTGCGCGGCAGAGCTCGGTTCTCAACACGCGATCGCACAGCGCGGCGTTCCAGCACGCATCGCCACCTTCGAACCACACTGCGAGCTTGTCCGCGCTGCCGCCGTGATACCAGAACCGCCACGGCGAGCCGTCCGCAGCAGCGAGCCTCGGGGGCGCGACCTCGACCCAGCCGCGACGCGTTCGATTCGTGTTGCGCGGGCGTTTCGGCATCGGCGTGCGGTGGCGAGCGCCGCCGCGAACGCGCAAGCGATTCCACAAAGCATCGACGCGTGATTCGCGGCGACCTTCATCGAGCTCTCCCACGACATAATGGATGCCAGGACCTGATCAGGGCGCAGGATAGAGAGGTTGAGCGCCGCGTCACAATCGCACCCCTTGAAATGCGACGCATCTTCGGTCTTGATACGCGCGCATGATTATCCGCGCCATCCTTCTGTTGTCCCTGCTTGCTGCTCGCGACGCCCATCCGGCGCACGCGCCGCGCCGGAACCATTGGCGCGTCCGGCCGAGCTCGAACCGGCCGTCGACGTTCTGGCGGCGCGTGTACACCGAGATCACCACCAACGAAGGTTTCGTCCACGACGATCACAAGCTCGACATCGTCTACGAAACGGTCCGCTTGTCGAATGCGAACGATCAAGGCGCGACGCTCGTCTGCGAGCGAAGCCGGCGACGCTACGTGCGCGCGTTGCGCGCGATTGCCGCGCGGCAAGCGCGACAACCTGATCTGCATCGGAGCAGCGCGTGATGGAGTTGTGGGGCCCGAACATCGACAAGTCGGCGGTGTCCGACGCAGCCGATCGGGTGCGCTTCCAGCTGGGCCAGGCCGACAAGCTTCCGCGAGGGGCTGATTCGCGTCGGGCGCGTGGGAGGCACTACATCAAAAAGACGATGACCGAGGCCGGGCTGCCGCGTGAGATCGCGTCGTTGCCGCATGTCGAGTCGTCGTTCAACCCGGCCGCGCGTTCGAAGGTCGGCGCGGCCGGCATGTGGCAGTTCATGAGTGTCGACCGGGCCGGCGCTTCATGCGCATCGACAACGTCGTCGACGAGCGCCTCGATCCGTACAAATCGACCCGCGCGGCGGCGTTGCTGATGCAGCAGAACTACGAAGTGACGCGGCGCGTGGCCGCTGGCGATCACCGCGTACAACCACGGTGCGTCCGGGATGCGGCGCGCGATCGAGCAGGTCGGCACCGACGACATCGCGGTGATCGTGCGCAAGTACAAGAGCCGCAGCTTCGGTTTTGCGTCGCGCAACTTCTATACGGCGCTGCTGGCCGCCGTCGACGTCGACGACGATCCGGACCGCTACTTCGGTCCGCTCGATCGTCACGCGCCGCGACAACAGCCGCGTGCTGGTGCTGCCCGACTACATCGCCGTCGGCACCCTTGCAAAATCGTTGGGCGTCGACCGCGACGCGCTCGAGCCGATCAATCTCGGTCTCAAGCCGGCCGTGTGGAACGGCACGAAAAGAGTGCCGAAGGGTTACGAATTGCGCGTTCCCCGCATCGGCCGGCGATCCGCAACAATTGCTCGCGTCGTTGCCGAACGATGCGTGGAATTCGAAACAGACCCCGGATCTGTTCCACGTCGTGCAACGCGGCGAAACGTTGTCGTCGATCGCGCCGCGCTACGGCACGCGCGTCTCCGACCTGGTCGCGATCAACAGTTTGTCGAGCGGCGCGCGCATCAAGACCGGGCCAGAAGCTGATTCTGCCGGCAGGCGTGTCGAAGAACACAACGGAGCCGGTCGTCGATCAGGGCATTTATCCCGACGCCGGCGGCGCCGACGTCAAAACCGGTCGTGGTCGCGGCGAAGAGCCCTCGCGCAGCGCCACCGCGAATTGCGAAAGCCGATGTCCGCGAGTCGCTCCGCAAATCAGCCCTCAAGTCAGCTCGCAAATAAGTGCTCCGCAAGCAGCTGCTCGCCGAAACAAAAGTTCCTCAAGTTGCTGTTCCGGTGGCCAGCATCGAGGTCCCAGCGGTCGTCGCCGAAGAACCCGATATCGTCGCCGAGGAGTTGCCGGCCGCGGCGCCGCCGCAGGATGTCGAAGTCGTAGGATCGAGCAACAGCAACTGCTCGCCGATCCGAGCGACTACTCGGTCGCCGACGATCGCACGATCCGCGTGCAGGAAGACGAAACGATCGGTCACTACGCCGATTGGCTCGGCGTGCAGCGCGAGCGACTTGCGTCGTCTCAACGGCATGAAGGGGACGTCCTCGGTGCGCGTCGGCAAGCGGCTGAAACTCGACTTCTCGAAAGCGACGCCGGAACAGTTCGAGAGCGCGCGCGTTGCCTATCACCAGGATCTGCAGGAACAGTTCTTCGCCAACCATCGGATCGTTGCGACGAGCGAACACGTCGTGAAACCGGGTGAGTCGATCTGGGTGCTCGCCGGAGCGGCGCTACAACGTGCCGGTCTGGTTGCTGCGCCAGTACAACCCAGACCTCGACCTGTCGATGGTGCAAGCCGTCGACTCGGGTCGTCATTCCGGTTCTGGCGAGCCCGGGAGCGTGACCGCGAGGCGCGTCGCGCTGGGACTCGTCGTTGGTCCTCGTGCGTCGCTTATGGCGTCCGCGCCATGGCTCGCCGATGCGCTGCTGCCGCCTCTGTTGCCGCATTGGGGAATCGAGAACAGCCGTTTCGAATTCGGCTATCCGCGATGGAACGGCATCGACATCGCACACTTCTCACTGCGAAGCGGTGGCACGGTGGTCGCGGGAGATCAGACCCACATCGCGTACCGCCTGACGCAGCTCGTTCGCGGCGAGGTCGACTCCGTCGTGATCGACGCGCTGACGGTTCGAGCTCGCCCGCGCTGGCGGCAGTTACCCGACCGGTGGCGGATCCCTCGAACCGCCGCCGTTCTGGTCGTTGATTCCGGCGCGGCGCGCGAGCATCGTAAAACTCATCATCTCGAACGCCGACCCTGTGGTCTCCGCGCAAGGCAGCGTGAATTTCGATCCTGACGTGCTGCAGACTGCATCTCGATGTCGAGAGTCCGCTGCTGTCGGTACCGCTGCTCGTCAACGGGGCGGTCAACTCCGACGGCCGTGTTGCGTTGACGTTGCTGGAACGCGGCGCCGCGGCGCCGATCGCGTCGGTTGTCGGCGTGCCCGATCCGGATCATCGCGCGATGACGCTCGATGGACGCGTCGAATTGTCCGGAGCGCCGCTCGCGTTTGTGGCGGCTTACGCAAAAGCGACGGTCGAGTCCGGCAACGTGCGCATTGAGGGCCATGGTCGCGCCGCCTGGCCGTTGCCGACGCAAGCGCCGTGGAAGGCGCTGACGCTCGAAGGCCGATATCTCGTCGAACTCGTCGCCTCGACCGCCGCGATCAGTCGTGCGCAGGCGCGCGTCGGCGGCGACTTCACGTTTGCTGACGACAACTTGAAGGTGCGCGTCGATCCCGGCGGCACGCTGCAGGCCGATGTGCCGGAGCTGCAACATCTCGGGCCAGGATCGGGGCTCGCGGAGCGCGTGTCGTTCGCGACCGATCAGGCGGTCGACATCGACTATTCGCCGAAAGAACGTGCGGCTCGGCGACGGTCTCGTCGTCACCGCGGGGGCGCCTTCGAATCCGATCCAGTTTCGATTGCGCGGCGCGCTGGGTGCCGACGGTCATTTTGAACTCGGCGTCGTGAGCCTGGACGGCGCGCCGATCATTCTTGCGACGGGTTTACCCGCCGCCGAGCAGAATCTCGCGATCAAGAGCCGCTTTGCGTTGGCGGGTCGCGTACTGCGCGCAAGCGGAGCGTCGATTGGGCTCGCAACCACTGGCGGGCGCGTATTCGCCGACTTCGACGGGCTCGTGCACTGGCCATTGGCGCCGGAGCGAGGGCTTTCGAACGTCGCAGGTCACGGGCGCGTCGGAACTGGCGCTCACCGGCCGCGCGAAGGAGCGATCGTTCGACGTCGGCGTCGAAGGCGCGTATGTGATCGGCGATGGTCCGATCAAGGCGACGCTCGATTCGGGCGCGCACGTGAACCTGCCGTCGGACGGCATCGAAGTGTCGTCGATCTCGGCGCTCGACGTCGAAGCGCAGCCGGATGGTTCGCACGTCGCTCTCGGTCCCGTCGATTTCAAGTTGGCGCTGCCGCCGATGCACCTCGGTGTGCATACATTCGCGCTCGACAACGCGTGGGTCGCGCTCGAACGCGTCACGCTGGACGCCAACGCGCTGTCCGCCTCGGCGATCGTGCGCAGCCATTCGTCGCGTGACGCACTGCCGGTGCGCGTGACGCTGTCGCACGATCTGTCGAGCCAGGCGGGCAAGTTTGCGATCGCCGGCGACTGGCAGATCAAGAAAGCGGTGCTGGCGACGCAGCTGCCGGGTCTCAAGGCACCGTACGACCTCGACGCGGGAACGCTCGCGCTCGCGTTGACCGGCGTGTGGGATCTGTCGAACGAGCCGAGCTATCACGGCAGCGGCCACGTCCGCATGAAGGCGGATCGGGCTCACTACAAGGACTATGTGATCAGCGGCATGACGGCGGATCTGCCGGTGAGCTTCGACTCCCGGACGTATGGCGTCGCCGCGACGTCGATCACGTTCGATCAGATCGACATCGGATTTCCACTGAGCGGGGTCGCCGTGGGCGTCTCCGTGGCTGACGGCGTCGCGCGGCTGCGTGATCTCGGCGGATCGGTATTGGGGGGCCGCTTCACGGCGAGCGAATTCGGCTACGACATCGCGCAGGACAAGGCGTCGCTCGAGGTCGAACTCTCTGACATCTCGCTGGCGGACGTGCTTGCGCTCGAAGGCGGCGACGTCCAGGGCAGCGGGACTCTCGACGGCAAGTTGCCGATCACGATCGATGGCGACGATTTCATCGTCGACAACGGGACGATCGCGGCGCGGCCACCGGGCGGCACCCTGATCTACAAAGGGGCGGCCGCGTCGTCGATGGTGGCCCAATCGGGTTTCGGCTTCGCGTTCAAGGCGCTCGAGGACTTCCACTACGACACGCTCGACGCCAACGTCGCTTTGGCGAGCGATGGCGCGTTGACGCTCGCGGTGCGCCTGCGCGGTTCGAATCCCGCCGTGGAGGAGGGGCGGCGCCATCCAGTTCAACCTGAACCTGAATGAGAACCTGCCCGCGTTGCTCGAGAGCCTGCGCGCTGCGGAGCACATCACGAATCAGGTCGAGCAGCGCTTCACTACACAAGAACGTCCATGAGAGCCTCGCTGAACGGTCGATGAACAGCGAACGTAAAGAGCGTCGGTGAACGGCGTCCGCAGGCGCGGCTGCTGTGCTATCGTCGGCTCGCCGTTCATGCAGGAATCGCAATGACGTTAATGAGGTCTTTCGTTTTTTTGTTCGCCGTGGCGTGGGCGACGATCGCTGTGCTCGGCGGATGCACACCGACGGTGAAGGTTGCGACCGACGAGCCGATCACGATCAATCTCAACGTGAACATCCGCCACGAGATTCTGGTCAAGGTCGACAAACAGCTCGACTCGGTCATCGACAAGAACAGCGACATTTTCTGACGACGTTTCTGCCGCATTTTGTTGCCGCATTTTGGAAGGAGCCGAACATGGTTCGACGATTGATGTGCGTATTACTGCTGTTGGTGCCGTTGGCCGCGTTGCATTGACGCTCGACGAGGCGCGCGATACAAGGTCTCGTCGGCGAGGATTCGACCGGCTACGTCGCAGCCGTGTCGTCCAATCCAACGAAGGAGGTTCAGGCGCTCGTCGACGACGTCAACGCGAAGCGGCGCGCCGTGTACGAGAAGGTCGCCAAGGAGACGTCGACGCCGACCGATCCGGTGACCGCGGATGACGTGGGTCGGCTCGGCGCCGCAAAGGTATTCGAGAAAGCGGCGCCCGGTACGTATATCCGTCAGCCCGAACCAGGGCTGGCAGAAGAAGCCGTAGGACGCGGTGCAATCAGCCGGACGAGGTCCCGGATCGGTTTGACGTTCGCGCTGTCGGGAAATACCACGCGTTCGATGTGGCCGTCCGGCACGCCGAGGTGCTCCGCCAGAACGCCTTTCATCACCGCTCGCAGATCTGTCGTCGGCCGCAGGTCACGCCCCTCGAGCAGGTCGTTGGGCCGCAGTCCCGGCCAGTCGGCGAGTACACGCCCGCCGTCGACCGCGCCACCGAGCAGAAACGCGGCGCCGCCCGTGCCGTGGTCGGTGCCCTGCGGTGCCGTTCATCGCGACGGTGCGGCCGAACTCCGTCATGATCAACACGACCGTATTGCGTCCACGCGTCGCCGAGCGCGGTGCGCAGCGAAGCGACGCCGCGATTGAGGTCGCGCAGGTTGCGCTTCAGCGCGCCGTAGTCGGCCGACTGATTGGCGTGCGTATCCCAGCCCGTGCTCTCGATCATCGCGACGCGCGGGCCTTGCGGTTTGGCGAGAAAGCCGCCGGCCGCCGCCATCAGATCCGCGAACTGCGAGGCCGTGTCGGCGTCCGTCGCCATTTCGTGCGCGCTGCGCGCGCGCGTCAGCGCCGCGTCGAGCTTCGGATCGGCGGCCGCATACATCTGCGCGATCCGCGCGATCGTGTCGCTGTTCGGCTGCGGCAGGATCGACGGATACCACGACGTCACGACGGCGTCGCCGCGCATGATGACCGGCATCGTCTGCGCGATCGCGATGCCGACGTCGTCGCGCGGGCTCGGCAACGCCGATAGCGCGCGATTGATCCAGCCGGAGTTCAGCAGATACGGAACGGCCGAGCCGTTCTCGAGCACGTTCTGCGCTTCGAAGTGCGAACGGCCGTGGTAAGCGACGCACGCGGCGTGGATCGGCAGCAGAGATTTTTCTCGGTACAGCGACGCGAAGCCTGCGAGGGTCGGATGCAGCGCAAAATCCGCATCGAGCGCGATGGCGCCGCCGGGACTGCCCGGCGATGGTGCTGCGATACCGGCGCGAGCCGTCTCGAAGTTCGGATCGCCGTACGCCGGCAGCGCGGCGAGCCCGTCCATGCCGCCGCGCTGCACGATGACGACCAGACGGCGGTCGGTGGCGGGACTCGCGAACGCGATGCGCGGCAGCGCGGTCGCGGCGACCACGAGCCGACGCCGGATTTGGCAACCGCGTCGGTTGAGCGTCAACCGCGGTGCGCACGGCGGTTGAGCGTGCGGCGGTTCGACGTGATCATCTCCGCATGAACTCCGGTGACGTGAGCAGCAGCGCGAGGCCCTGGGCGGGACTTTCGGCGCGACCGATCGCGGTGCGCGTGGACGCCGACAACGTGTCGCCGAACACTGCCTGCGCATAGGCGTCGGGTTGCGCGATCGCGCCGGCCAGCGCGCGCCCGGCCAGTTGCGCCCACTCGATGCGCTTCCAAACGCCGTCGGGCGACAACCAGTAGTCCTGCTGATCGCTCCACCCGTCGGGCCCCGGCGACATGTACGGCCGCTGACCCATCGCGTTGAGGCTCGCGAGCACCTGTTGATCGCGCAGCGGCGGGCCGCCAAGTCGTGCGCACCGCGGAAATCAGATACTCCTCGGGCTGTTTCAGCTTCGTGCGCGGCTGCTGCCCACACCTCGCGGTGAGTCGACCAGCGCGCGCGTCACCGCGCCGAGGTCGCCGTCGGTATCGCGAAACACGGTCGTCAGGTCGTCGACGACCGCGGGGTCCGGCGGTCGTCGGCAATGAAATGGCGCGCGAGCTTCGTTGCGACGAAGTGCGCGGTGGCGGGATGGCGCGCGAGGTCGTGCAACACGGCTTCGCCTTGTTCGACGCCGCCGGCGGCGATACGTTTTGCCCAGCACCGTCTGTGCGCCTGGTTCGTGCGCATCCGCATTGAAGTAGAACAGATCTGTGCCGATGCCGGCCCAGCGCGCTGCGAAACGTCCGAGCTGGCGCGGCGTCAGCACCTGCCACCCAGTGATGACGTTGGCGAAGCGTGTGACGTCGGCTTGTTCGTAGCCGCCGTGCACCCCGACTGTGTGCAATTCGAGAATTTCGCGCGCGAGATTTTCGTTGAGCCCCGTCGGGCGGGGAAACGCCGCGAGCCAGCGCCGGTTCGCCGCGGTGGATCCCGCGCCCACACGCGAATGCGGACCGATGCTCTGGGTGTTGTCGAGGTAGATCAGCATCGCCGGGTGTTTGGCGACCGCGAGCAGCATGTCGGCGAACTTGCCGGTGACGAACGGGCGTATCGCGTCGCGTTCGAACGACGGCGGCAATGCAATCGCGACGGGTTTGACGCCCGAAACGACGAAGTGGTTCGACCAGAAATGCACGAGCCGTTCGAACACCGGTGTTGTCGCTGCCGACAGCCGTATCGAAACGCGCTTTCACGGCGGTTGATAACGCGGATACAGCGCCTTCACGTACGACTTCTCGACGCTGCCCGTCATCGACGCGTCCGGCGCCGCGATTTCCTTGCGGTAGTCGCGCAGCCAGAGGAAAAACGCGAGCTGGTCGTCCAATCGTCGACGGCAACGCCGCGAGCGGCGCGGGCAGCGTGCGTTCCGGCGACGATCTGCTGTTTGACCCAGCCGCGCGGGTCCGCGGCGATCGTCGCTCATCTGATCGGGGTTCGCGCCGTAGCCGAAGCGGTTCGCGGCGACGACGGCGTCTTGCGGTGATCATGACGGCCTCAACTCGACGGGGCGCCAACGCAGGCAACGTGGATCATACGCGCCAGGCTCGAAACCCGTTGGAACGCAGATCGCGATCTCGATCCGTCGGCGCATCAGCGCGTCCGCATCAGACATTCCTGCATCGCGGATGCGACCAGCGTGCCGTCGGCCTGATACATCTCGCCGCGACTGTAGCCGCGGGCCTGCGACGCGGACGACGGACTGTCGAGGTCGTACAAGCAGCCATTCGTCGACGCGCACCGGGCGGTGGAACCACAACGCGTGGTCGAGGCTCGCGCGCTGCATGCGCGAGCGGTCGATGCGGCCGTGCGGCAGCCGCGACGTCGACATCAGGTCGGAGTCGGATTGGTACGTCAGCAGGCACGCGTGCAGCAGCGGATCGTCGGCGAGCTCGCCGTTGGCGCGAAACCAGACGCGCTTGAACGGCGCGCGCGGCTTGTCCTGCCGGTAGCTGCTTCCAGTCTTCCATGAATCGCAATGAACGCGGTGCGTTGCAGCACCGGCGGAATGCTCGCGGGCGGCGCGTGCTACGGCGTTCGCGCCTGATGCGACAGGCCCGTCTTCGGGCGTCTGAAACGACGCCGACATTTCGAATATCGCCTGCCCGCGCTGAATCGCGACGACGCGGCGCGTCGACGAACGAGCGGCCGTCGCGAATTCGATCCACCGACATCAGCACCGGAATACGCGCGATCGCCCGGGCGCAGGAAGTAGCCGTGCAGCGAATGCACGCGCAACGTCGCGGGCACGGTGCGACCGGCCGCCATCAGCGCCTGCGCCATGATCTGGCCGCCGAATACGCGACCTTCGGTGCCGCGGCGGATGCTGACGCGCGAAACTGATTCTGCTCGATCACTTCGAGGTCGAGGATGTGCAGCAGTTCGGGCAGTGTGGGGTCCATGGGCGCGGCATTATAGGGGCGTCGGAAGGCGTCGCGCTGCGCGTCGGCCGTTCACAACGGCGGCCCAGTACTTTTTCGAATCGAGTCATTGCGGTATCGTCGCGACACCACTATAGTGGCCGAAGGGCCTATAGTCCGAAGCATTGCCAAGGCAGCGTCGATCCTGGCGGCGTGAAGAGGATCAACGATGAGCGAAGCAGAAGTACTGCACCCAACGAGTGCGCTCGACCTCGGCGTGGATGACGCGCCAGGGCGAGTGGGGCATTCGCGCGGTTCCGGGCAAACAGGGCTTGACGCTCGCCGACATCCAGATCGGCAGCTACGGCGAACCCGGCGAGCACAGCGACAACCAGACCGGCCGCCCGCGCGGCGCCGCCGCGCGAGCGAACTCGTATCGCATCGGCGGTTATACCGTGATGTCGAAGAGCGAGATCTGGCTCGACAACGCATCGTTCCTCTACGAAGAGGCGTTGCAGCGGCAGTGGAGTTCGGCCACCGACGTGCCGTGGCACACGATCAAGCCGCTGCCTGACGATATCGAACAGGCGGAGTGCCAGCTCGCGACGTTCTTCACCGAAGTCGAGTTCGTCGCCGGCGACGTACCGGCGCGCTGGATTGCGAGCACCACACCCGACTTTTTCGAACCGCGGCAGTGCCTGCTCGCGCAGGTGATGGACGAGTCGCGCCACATGGACGTGTTCCGCAAACGCGCGCTCGCCAACGGCGGCGGGCTGATGCAGACCTCGGGCGGCACGGCCGGTGTGGTCGGCAGCATCGACCTCGCGCGCGACTTCACCGAAATGTCGTCGCGGTTGCACATCTCCGGCGAAGGCGCCGTGCTGACGATGTTCCGCATGGGCGAACTGATGGCGTACAACGAGGCCGAAAAGGCGATGTACCGGCTGTGCGCGCAGGACGAAGCGCGCCACGTCGCGTTCGGCGTCATGCACATGCGCTACATGTCGGAAACGGCGCCGCAGCGCCGCGAAGAGATCCAGTGCTATCTCGATGAAGCGGAGCGGCAGATTCTCGCCGGTTCGCAGAACCCGGCCGGCACGCAGACCGATTCCAGCGAAGCGCTGGCGATTCTGCTGGGGGGCGGCAAGGACAAGTACGACGAAGGCGTGCGCAAGTTGATTGCGATCCGCCGACGTCAGGTGCAGGAGTACATCAAGCGCGTGCGTTCGACCGGCTTCGGCGATCGTTTCGACAACGGCCGTTCGACCCTGGTCGACGACGTTCGATCGACCACGCGGCCGCCTGACGGCTATCGAGGATGAGCTTCGTGACCGAAAAAACCGACGGCAAGCCGGCCGGCGATCCCGCTAGGTCGTCGACTCCACCGACCAGCCGACGCCGCCGCAACCCGCGCCGCCGAATCTGCGCTGGATGGGCAAGATCGCATCAATGGGGCACCCGCGTGAAGCCCGACAAGCACGGGCTGCGGCTCGGCGATCTGAATGTCGGCATCTACGGCGAAGTGCCGCCGGTGTGGACCGATCAGACGCGCGCGCCGCGCGGCGCGGTGTCGCGTCGCGGCGTACCGCCGCTCGGCTACGCCATTCGCGACAAGGTCGATCTGTGGGCGGACTCCGCGGCCGACATGTACGAGGAGGCGATTCAGCGCCGTTGGGCGCCAGCGACCAGCATTCCGTGGAGCACGATCGAGCCGCTGCCCGACGATGTCGAGCGCGCGATCTGTCAGGTGTGCACCGAACTGTCGCAGTACGCGAATGCCGACGTCGAGAGCGTGACGCACTGGCAGTCGCAGATGGCGTACGGCTATCACGAGGTCAAACAGTTTCTCGCGACCGTGAGTTTCGACGGCGCGCGGCACATGGAAGTGTTCCGCAAGCGCGCATTGTGCAACGGCGGCGGGCTCGGACTCGAAGGTCCCGGCGAGGTCAATCGGATGATTCTCGAGAGCCGCGGCGGCTGGACCGAAGCGGTGCTCTATCTGTTCGTCATGCGCGGCCTTTTTACGCAGACGATGTATCGCTATCTGCGAGCGATACGCGCACAACGACGCCGAGCGCACGATCTTCGCGCATTGCCTCGAAGACAAAGCCCGGCACCTGACGTACGGCATCGATCACCTGCGCTACGCGATCACCCATCAGGACGATCAGAACCTGATCGTGCACGCAGCTGTGCATCATCGGCGAGCGCGTGCTCGTGCGGGAATTGAAGGACGTCGTGCTGCGCGAAGCGCTCGCGATCGTATTCGGCAACGGGATCAGCGGCGCCGACGCGGGCCTGAAGATTCACAGCCGCATGATGTCCGACTACATCAAACGTTATCTCGCCACGCTGAAGTGGTTGGGCGTCGAGCGACAGATGTTGTTCCCCGACGAATTCTCTGCGTATTTGAAGGCGTCGTAGAACATGGCGGCGTTCCCCTCAAAAGACTGGTTCGACGCAGGTGCGCGCGGTGTTCAACTGCCGACGAGTCGTTTCAAGGTGGCGGCGGCGGCGCGTGCAACGCGCTGATCGGCATCAAGATCGCCGGCGATTCGTTCCTGATCACGTTCGAAGGCGCCGAGTGCAGCGACGCGCAGAAGGTGCAGGACGGCGATCTCGCCGCGGCCGATTTCATGCTCGAGATGGCGTATGCCGGACTGGAAGGAGATGATTCAGAACATCGCGAAGAACGGACACGCCGACCTGCATCACACGTTGAACACGCTCGATCTCGGTCGTCCCGAGGGACTGTCGCATTCGCTGCACGGCGATCAATACCGCGAAGACCTGTTCTTTCGCTACAACCAGACGATGCAGTATTTCTTCGACGCGTCGGCGCGCGTTGCCAGCGAATTCGCGAAATAGTCCGAAGGATGATAATCTGATATGCCGAAGGCCTCGTTGAATCTGGCGCTGCTGACCAGAACGCGCGACGCCGTGAACGCCGACCGCGACTTTCGCCGCTTCGGCACGTGCGATGCGCGCGTCGGCATCAAAGTCGGCGAATCGGCGTTCGTCGTCGACTTCGAAGCGTTCGAGTGCGCCGCTGTCGCCGCCATCGAACGTCGATGCGCTGCGCGATGCGGACTTCTATCTCGAATTGAATCCCGACGCGTGGAAGTCGTTATCTCGCCGGTCGCCGCGCCGGGACCGCACCGACGCTCGTCAGCCTCGACGTCGACACGCCTGACGGAATCGTGAAGGGGACGGATCCGCTCAAGACACTGAAGTTCGAGCGCTATCACCTGACGCTGCAGTCGTTTCTCGACACAGGGGCGCGGCTCGCGGCCTGAGACTCTTGGCTGTCTACGAATTCCGCTGCGCCGGATTGCGGCGAACTCACTTCCCACTGGTGTGCGATCGCGGATCGCCCGACAACGGTCGTCTGCGAACACTGCGGCCGACCCGGTGCGCACGCGGATCGTGTCGCAATCGTCGGTGCGGCTGTCGAGCGCGAGCAAGGTCGCGCGGCTCGATCCGAAGTACGACAGGATGGTCGATCCGGCGATGAAGAATACGCCCGAGGGCGACCCCGATCGCGTGCTGCGACGGCTGAAGCCGTTTCCGAAGGACGAGGATTGATACATCCGGTTGCTCATGACGCTGCCGGCCACGGGTCCGCCCATGCCGGAATGCGCATCAGTGAGTCGAGCCAGCGCACGATGTTCGGATAGACCTGCAACGGCATTTCGGATTCGCGCCAATAGGTCGCCATCGAGGCGAGCTGGAAATCGGCGATCGTGAGCCTGCCGCACGCGACGTGCGTGCGGCCCGCGAGGTGGCCGTCCAGCACCGTTGCATAACGCGCGAGATCGGCGACCTTCGATTTCAGCGACTCGCGGTCCGGCGGCCCGATCGCGAACGTCGCCTTGACGATATGTTCGAAATAAAACGGCGCGACCGCGACCGCCCAATGGCAATCGTTCCACGACAGCCAGCGCAACAATTCGACCTGCTCCGCCGGATTGTGCGCCGGCCACATGTCCGAACCGGCCTTGATACACAGATGCGCCATGATCGCCGACGATTCCCACAGCACGAGGTCGCCGTCGATGAGCGTCGGCGCCTTCATGTTCGGATTCAGCCGCGCGTACTCCGGCTGCTTCAACTTGCCGGCCACCTGCACGCACTGCGCATCGATGCCGAGCAACTTGATCAGCGCCAACACGCGCTGCGGTGCTTGAGCTTTGATCCAGTAGAGCTTCACGTTGTTCGTCCTCCGATCGCACTCGCTGTTGATAGACGAATGACCAAGTCGCCAATCGACAAAGACTCTGCTCGTCGGCCGAGCAGGTTTGCAATGGCGGACGGTGAGAGGCTAGGGTGAACGCACGTCCAGACGAGGGAATCCCAATGCCAAGCAAAGAACTCGAACAGCTGATGGCCACGTT
The DNA here is from genome assembly GCA_963829065.1 of uncultured Gammaproteobacteria bacterium. Classification (GTDB taxonomy): domain Bacteria; phylum Pseudomonadota; class Gammaproteobacteria; order Pseudomonadales; family Azotimanducaceae; genus DATJGR01. The sequence goes on from CAWHHK010000003.1 coordinate 46,674, forward strand.
CGCGGAGAGGCCGTCGATGCTCGACGGTTCGATCGAAACGCAGCGCGCGGCAATGGAGGCGCAGATCGGCGCTCTGCCGCTGCCGGAGGACGCCGAAGTCAACGAGATCCGCGTTGGCGAACTGGTCGCGGATTGGGTGACGATGCCGAACAGCGCGAATCGGCGCGTCGTGCTGTATCTGCACGGCGGCGGCTACTCGTTGGGTTCGCGGCGAACGCATCGCGAACTCGCGACGCGCATCGCGCGAGAGGCGGCGGCGCGCGTGCTCGTCCTCGAATATCGATTGGCGCCCGAGCATCCATTTCCCGCGGCCGTCGACGACGCGACTGCGGCGTATCGCTGGTTGCGCAAGCAGGGCGTTGCGGCGAGTTCGATCGCCATTGCCGGTGACTCGGCCGGCGGTGGCCTGACGCTCGCGACATTGCTCGCGCTGCGCGATGCGGACGAAGCGTTGCCGGCGTGCGCGGTGTGTTTGTCGCCGTGGACCGATCTCGAAGGCACCGGCGCGTCGGCGCAACCCGGCGGCGCCGATGATCCGATGGTGCCGGTCGCGGCGTTGCGCGACATGGGGCGCATGTATGCCGGAGACTCGATGCGCAATCCGTTGGCCGCGCCGCTGTACGGCAACTTCAAGGGATTGCCGCCGTTGCTGATTCAGGTCGGCACCCGCGAGATCCTGCTCGATGATTCGACCCGCGTCGCCGACATGGCGCGTGCGGCGGGCGTCACCGTGCGTCTGGAAATCGAGGACGGCGCGCCACACGTGTATCAAGCGATTCCGGGATCTGCCGGAAGCGACCGCTGCGTTGCAGCGCATCGGCACGTTCGTGCGGGAGCGCATGCCGGCCTAGCGCGGCGACGCGCTACGGCCGTTCGAGTGCAGCGCGTAGACCAGCGCGACGGTAAAGGCAGCGCCGACAATCAGAATCAGCACGAACGTGCCGGTAGACAGCGTGCCGGACGCGTCCGGGGTTTGGGTCGCCGCTGCATTCTGCGTGGGCGTTTGTCCCCGATTGCGAAACAGCAGCAATGCGACGATCACGACGATCGCGCCGGGAAGCAGAAATTCGATGATGTAGCGCATGTTCAGTGTGGTCCCTGACGCCTGCTTCAAGGATAAGCCGCAATGTCAGGTCTGTGCCACCCGCAGGCGCGCGTGAAAGTAGGTGCCGGCAATTGCACGATCGAGCGTGGCGAGGTGCAGCTGACAGTCGTCGATGAACGCGTGCAGCTCGGCGTCCTTGAGCCGCGCGACATCGACGCCGTCGAGAAACCGGATGACGCGATTGATCGCGGCGAGCGGTTTCTGATTGCGCGGCAGCGAACGCAGCGACGATCGAATCCGGCTCGTGCAATACGCGATCGAGCGCGGCAGTTCGTGATTCTTGAACAGAAACTGCAGTACGAGCGGTTGCTGGATCGGTTCCTGCACGACCAGCTGATAGGTCTGCAGCGCGTGCAGCGAACGCAACACCGAGCGCCACTGCAGCTGGCTGTAGGGTTCGAGCCCGTCGGTCATTTCGAGCATGTCGACCGAACGGACGTCGATGATGCGCGTCGTCATGTCGGCGCGTTCGAGGAATTCGCCGATTCGCAGGAAACTCCACGTGTCGCCGTGCACCATCGTGCCGGACAGAAATCCGGCGATGTGCTGCACGCGCCGCATCACCCCTTCCATCGATTCGCTCGTGCGGCTGCGCGACATGCGCGCCGGCTAGCGCGATCCTTCGCGTACAGGTACAGATCGTTGATGTACTCGAACGCGACGCGCGGCATGATTTCGCGGATCGTGCGCGCGTTCTCGCGCGCCATCGACAGCGAGCACGAGCAACGAGCCCGGATTGTGCTGGTCCGCGGTCAGATAGCGCACCACATTGCGCTCGTCAGGCGTGTCGTACAGTTCGTTGAAGTGCGTCCGGTTGCCCATGATGTCGATCAACGACGTCCACGCGAGCGGAATGCGCCGCGGCAGGTCGATCAGCAGGTTGCCGTTGACGTTGACCAGACGCGCCGTGCTTTCGGCGCGTTCGAGGTAGCGACCCAGCCAGTAGATGCGCTCCGCGGTCTTCGACAGCGTGTGCTGCTTCATTCGACGTCGACGACCCAGGTGTCCTTGCTGCCGCCGCCTTGAGACGAATTGACGACGGTCGAGCCTTTGCGCATCGCGACGCGCGTCAGGCCGCCGGTCGTCACGTACGTCGCGGCGCCGGACAGGATGAACGGCCGCAGATCGAGATGGCGCGGCTCAGCGTGGTTGTTCACCAGCGTCGGCGCGCGACGACAGCGATCAGCATCGGCTGCGCCATGTAGTTGCGCGGATTCGCGAGGATCTGCCGGACGAATTTTTCGCGTTCGGCCTTCGTCGACTTCGGGCCGATCAACATGCCGTAGCCGCCCGACTCGTTGGCCGGCTTCACGACCATCTTGTCGATGTTGTCGATCACGTAGTCGCGCGACGTCTTTGTCGACGCAGCGATACGACGGCACGTTCGGCAGGATCGGATCCTCGCCGGTGTAGTAGCGGATGATCTCCGGCACGTAGGTGTAGATGACCTTGTCGTCGGCGACGCCGCAGCCCGGCGCGTTGGCGAGCGCGACGTTGCCTGCGCGCCAGGCGCGCATCAGCCCCGGCACGCCGAGCATCGAGTCGTTCGCGGAACACTTTCGGATCGAGAAACAGATCGTCGATGCGCCGGTAGATGACGTCGACGCGGATCAGCCCTTCGATCGTGCGCATGTAGACGCAATCGTCTTTGCCGACGACGAGATCCGAGCCTTCGACGAGTTCGCATGCCATCGCCTGCGCGAGGTACGCATGTTCGAAATACGCCGAGTTGTAGATGCCGGGCGTCAGCACGACGACCTCGGGACTCTTCGATCTGGCGCGGCGACAGCGAACGCAGCGTGCGCACGAGCTGATCGGCGTAGTCGTCGATCGGCAGGATCCGAGTAGTCCTCGAAGAGTTCCGGGAATACGCGCTTCATGACCTCGCGGTTCTCGAGCATGTACGAGACACCGGACGGCACGCGCAGGTTGTCTTCGAGGACATAAACGATGCCGTCGACGTCGCGCACCAGATCGGTGCCGCAGACGTGCGACCAGACGCCGTGCGCAGGGCTCACGCCCATGCACTCGGGGCGGAAATCCTTCGACTTCTCGATCAGTTCGCGCGGCACGATGTTGTCGTTCAGGATCGTGCTGCTCGTGGTAGACGTCGTCGATGAATCGGTTCAGCGCATTGACGCGCTGCGTGAGCCCGCGCGCGATGACGTCCCACTCGCTCTTGACGACGAGTCGCGGAATGATGTCGAACGGCCACTCGCGATCGATCGAGCCGCTGCCTTCACCGGTGTAGACGGTGAACGTGATGCCCATCGTCCGAATGGCGACTTCGGCAGCGGTCTTGCGCGCGGTGAGTTCGTCGATCCGACAACCCGGCCAACATGCGGCACAGATTTGTCGGCGCCTTGGCGGGCGCGACCGCGATCGGTGATGAGTTCGTCCCAGATTCCGGTGGCTTGGTATTCGCGTCCAGTCGATCGCCATTTTTTTCTCTATTTTGCGACAGCATTCTAGAGTCCCGTCGCACCGTTTCCTAGCCCGACATCCGCGTTCGCGGGAATCCGCGTTAGAATGCGCGCCTGCTCGTGATGGTTGGTCGTCGATGCTCGATGGATCGGTTCATCCCGGACTATGCCGACGTTGCGGCGGCTCTGATTCGTCAGATTCCCAGGAAATCCGCTGGCGGCGCAGCCGTGTGCGTCTATCACGACTCGCGCAAGGTCGTCGATGTGTGGGGCGGCACACGCGATCGCGACGACAATCCGTGGCTCGCCGACACGACCGCGCCGTCGTTCTCGACGACCAAGGGCGTGATGTCGACGCTGGTGCACATACTCGTCGATCAGGGCCTCGCGTCGTATGACGATCCCATCGCGAAGCACTGGCCGCGCGTTTGCGGCGAACGGTAAAGCGCAGCATCACGATTCGGCAGGCGCTGTGTCACGAGGCGGGCTGTATCGCATCGACGAAATGATCACGCATGCGGACGAGATCCTCGATTGGGAACACATGAAGCAGCTGATCGCCGAGGCGCGGCCGGTTCACGAGCCCGGCATTCGGCACGGCTATCACGCGTTGACGTACGGCTGGTTGATCGGCGGCATCATCGAGTCGTTCACGGGCAAGCCGTTGCAGCGCGTGCTGCAGGAAGAACTCGTGGATCCGTTGGGACTCGACGGCATGTTCATCGGCATGCCGCACAACGAGTTGTATCGGCGCGCAAAACTGATCACGCGCGACGGCATCATGCCGCGCGCTGAAGGCATCGGACGACTGGACGATTCGGTGCGCGACTGGATCGAGCGGGCCTTTGCGAAGACTCGGCATCGAATTCTCCGAGTTCCGTGCGGCGATGGCGTTGAACGAGCCATTCGACTGGAATGCGGAGACGACCGTGCAGGCGATGATCCCGGCCGCAAACGGTCAGTTCACGGCGCGTTCGCTCGCGCGCATGTACGCGATGATCGCCAATGGCGGTGAGCTCGACGGCGTGCGGCTGTTGTCCGAAGCAGCGCGTGCGGGAAATGGCACGCGTGCAGAGCAAGAAGCGCGACAAGCGTGGTGTTCGTGCCGATGCACTGGCGCATGGGTTATCACCGCGCGTTCAGTCTCGGCGCGTCGGCGCCGACGGCGTTCGGTCATTACGGCTTCGGCGGCAGCGGTGGATTCTGCGATCCGTCGCGGCGTCTCGCAGTTGCGCTGACGGTCAACAGCGGCGTCGGCTCGCCGATGGGCGACGTGCGCATGCCGCGCATCGCGCGCGCTGCGATCAAAGCGGTGGATCGCCTGCGCGTGTGAATATGCGCATCAATGACAAAAGCGGCGACAACGCATTCGAGCTACGCGGCGCTGGAGCAGCGGTTCCGGGAACTCGGCAATCTCGGTCACGCGCAGGCGATGCTCGGCTGGGACGAAGCAGTGATGATGCCGGTCGGCGGCGGCGAGCGTCGCGGCGATGTGCTCGCGACGTTGGCGGGCATCGTTCATCGGCAGCTGACGTCGCCCGAGATCGGCAGACCTGATCGCGGCCGCCGGCGAAGAAGCCGATCTCGATGACTGGCAACGCGCGAATCTGCGCGAAATACGCGCGCAGACACCTCCATGCGACGGCGCTACCGGAGGCGCTGGTGGTGGAGCGCAGTCGTCACAGCACGCGTTGCGAACAGATCGTGGCGCATTGCGCGCGCCGCCAACGACTGGCGCGCCATCGAAGCGCCGTTGGCCGAACTCGATGCGGTTGACTCGCGAGATGGCAGTCGACGCTCGGCGCGGCCACGCACCTCGCGCCGTACGATGCGTTGATCGATCAATACCAGCCGGGCATGGACCAGGCGCAGATCGATCCGATCTTCGCGGAGCTGCGCGGATTTCTGCCGGGGTTCGTCGATCGCGTGCATCGCGCAGCCGCCCGACACCATCGCCGCTCGACGGGCTCGATTCACGCGGTCGCGTCAGGAAGCGCTCGCGCGCGCGTTGATGCGGAAGATCGGCTTCGATTTCGAACACGGTCGACTCGACACGAGCCATCATCCGTTCTGCGGCGGCGATCCGGACGACACGCGCATCACGACGCGCTACGACGAAAACGATTTTCTGTCGTCGCTGATGGCGGTGCTGCACGAAACCGGCCACGCGATGTACGAGCAGGGTCTGCCGCGAGCGTGGCGCGGCCTGCCGGTCGGCGAAGCGGCCGGCATGGCCGTGCACGAGAGTCAATCGCTGCTGATGGAGATGCAGGTCTGTCGCGGCCGGGACTTCCTCGCGTTTGCCGCGCCGATCATCCGCGAACACCTGACGATGCGGCAGCACGCAGCGGATCCGACGCCTGGGGTGCCGACAATCTGTATCTCGCGAGCACGCAGGTCAGTCGCGGTCTGATCCGCGTCGATGCCGACGAGGTGACGTATCCGCTGCACGTGATTCTGCGTTACGAGCTCGAGCAGGCGCTCTTGTCGCGGCGATCTCGACGTCGCGGACTTGCCGTCGGCGTGGGACGCGAAGATGCGGCACTATCTCGGTCGCTCGACGCAGGACGACTACCGCGACGGCTGCATGCAGGACGTGCATTGGTATTGCGGTCTGTTCGGCTATTTCCCGTCGTACACGATGGGCGCCGTGATCGCCGCGCAGCTCTTTGCGGCAGTCCGTGCAACGTGACCGACGCAGTGATCGACGGCATCGAGCGCGGTGACTTTGCCCCTCTGCTCGCCTGGTTGCGTCACAACGTCCATGGTCGCGGTCGTTTGGTGACGACGGATCAGCTGCTGATCGATGCGACCGGCTCTACGCTTAATACACGTGCATTCAAGGCGCATTTGTCGGCGCGCTATCTGGACGCCTGAGCCAACCGCCGCGCGGCGCCACTGAACGCCCGGAAACCACCTATCGGCGCGCTGCGACGGGCCGCGGGTCGACGCCGCACCTGACAGCGAGGGGATTGATCTTTGTTTCGATCCGTGAAACGTGCAGTATGCCGGCATGAATGCCGGATCCGTTCGCATGGTCTTGCTCGCATTCTGGCTCGCGTCGGCCACGAGTTTCGCTGATCCGGTCGAAGCGCCAGAACCCACGCACGCCGATGTCGACGCGCAGGTGGGCTTCATACTCGATAATCCGCTGCCCGAGTCGGACTACGTCGACTCGAACCGCTGCATCGACAGCGACTCGTATCGCAAGGTCGAAGTGTTGGATGATCGACATCTGTTGTTCCTGGGTAGGAGAGGTGTCGTCTGGTTGAATCAGTTGCGTTATGCCTGTGCGGGACTAGGGAGTGGCGGGGTGCTGGTCTTTCAGATGCGCAACCGCAACCTGTGTGACATGGATGGCTTCAGCAGCGATGGTCCGGGCTCGTCCACCGATACTGTGCGTGGCACCACCAGTCGGGCGGGACCGACCGCGCCGGGAATCCGCTGTATGCTCGGGCATTTCGAAGGAATCACTGAAGCGCAGGCCGGCGCACTCCGTACAGCGCTGCCGGCACACGCACACATGCCGAAAAAATCGAAGACCCAGCAATAGCCGATCGTTCAGGGCGTTGATGTTGCAGTTCAAACAACAACGGTCAACGCGGCGGCGGCTGCAGCGGCCAACGCCGAACTGCTGATGCCATCGACCATGCGCAGTCTCGCCGCGCTGATGGTCTGCGGTTGGCAGGCAATGCATGCGCTGGCGGACGACTCGGCCTGCACCGAACTGACGAAGTTCACGGAAGCGGAACTTGCGACGTATCAATTCAACGTCGCTGGCGACGCGGCGGCGATGCGACAGCTGGAACCCGATCGCGTCTACGTGACCGGCGATGTGCGGATCGTGGTCCAACCGATCTTCAATCCGTTCGACCCCGCGGAGAACGGCTGGCTATACAGCTGGGCAAATCGGTTGCATCCGAAGACGCGACCCAACGTGATTCAAGAGGTGATCCTGTTTCACACCGGATCACGGGTGCAGCGCGCGTCGCTGCTCGAAAGCGAACGCATCCTGCGTGCCGAGTCGTACATCTACGATGCGCGCGTCATTCCGCGCCGACTCTGCGGCGACCGCGTCGATGTCGACGTCGTCGTGCGCGAAGTCTGGACGCTGTATCCGAGCCTCGATTTTTCGCGCTCCGGCGGCCACAACGCAGTCAAGTACGGACTCGTGGACACGAATCTGTTCGGCGACGGACGCACGTTGTCGGTGTTCTTTTCGAAAGACCAGGATCGTGACAGCAAAGGCCTCTTCTACAGCAATCCCAACGTCGGCGGATCGCGCGTCAAATTTGAAACGCTGGTCGAAAACAGCAGCGACGGCGAGCGGCTGGTCGTCGAACTGGGACAGCCGTTTTACGGACTCGATGTCCGACGCGCGCTCGAGTCGCGGTTCGAAGATACCGATGCGGAGCAGGGCCTGTATCAGTTTGGCGACAAGGTCAGCGAATTTCGCGACAAGTTGGTCAGTTTCGACCTCAATGGCGGGATCTCTAACGGTCTACAAGAGGGGCGGACGTGGCGATGGCTGGCAGGGTATGCGTATGAAGAGCACAAGTTCAGCCCGGTCCCGGGCAGTGTGCCGCCGAATCCGTTTCCGCCGGATCGAACGCTCGGCTATCCGTGGGTCGGTTTTGCGAGCATCGAGGATCGGTTCGACAAGACGATCAATGTCGACCGGATCTATCGGACCGAGGATGTCGACCTCGGCCGCAGGTACGCGATGCGCCTCGGCTGGTCGGATTCCGCATTCGGCGGCGATTCACAGAGCCGGATCGTGTTCGCCGGCGATTATCGCGACGGCCTACGCAGCCGCGACGCCAAACGCCTGCTGTTCTATGGCGCGGATCTGCGCGGCTATTGGAATCTCGACCTCGACGAGACGGAGCAGGTGTGGGCGCACGCGTATGCGACATTTCGCCAGCAACGGAGCGGGCGCTTCAGTTTGGCCGGTACGCTGCAAGGCGTGATGACCCACAACCTGCCACCCGACGAACAACTGCTCGGCGGCGGCGACACTGGACTGCGCGGCTATCCGAACCGGTACCAATCAGGCGATCGCAGCGTGCTGTTCAGTCTCGAGGAGCGCTATTTCTCGGACATCTATCTGGCGCGCATCGTGCGTCTCGGCTTTGCGGCATTCGTCGACGCGGGTCGCACGTGGTTTTCGGACAGCCCGGACAACCACGGCTATGGCGCGCTCGCGGACGTCGGCATCGGGCTGCGTTTCGAATCGACGCGGACCCGTCAGGATCGGGTGCTCCACGTCGATTTCGCGTTTCCACTCGTCGACGGTCCCGATGTTCAAACGATGCAAATTCTGGTCGAGGTGCAGGATCGCTTTTGAATCGATCTGCTACCCCCCGATCGAACCCTTACGCCCCGAGAATTGCGTCTGCCAGCGTCCCCAGTTCGGACGCGCTGCGAGCGGAGACGAGCAACGACGTCACCGGCGTTTCGCGCCACGCAGCGAGCCGTTCCCGGATCGCGGCCGATCGGACCGACCAGCGATATTTCGTCGGCGAGTCTTCGTCGGCACCGCGACTGCGGCTTCCTGCTTGCGGCCGGCGAGATACAGATCCTGGATCTGGTCGGCCTCAGCCGCGAATCCCATTCGCGATATGAGTTCTTTGTGGAAGTTGCGCTGCTTCGCGCCCATTCCGCCAATATAGAGCGCCAGCATGTGTTTGATCGGCAACAGCCCCTTCTCGATGTCGTCGGTGATGTTGACGACGACGCCTTGCGATATCTCGAAGCCGGGTTTGGCGTTCGACAACGATGCGCTGTACACGTCCTGTGCGAAACGGCGAGTAGTACAGCGGCAACCAGCCGTCGGCGATTTCCGCCGCTAATGCGACATTCTTCGGACCTTCGGCGCCCATGAAAATCGGCAGGTCGGCGCGCAGCGGATGCACGATCGACTTCAGCGGCTTGCCGAGACCCCACGCGCCGTCGCCGTGATACGGCAGCGGATAATGCGGGCCCGCATTCGCAACGGGCGCGTCGCGCCGCAGCACCTGGCGGACGATGTCGATGTACTCGCGCGTGCGCGCGAGCGGTTGGGCGAACGGCGCCCCGTACCAGCCCTCGACGACTTGCGGTCCGGATACGCCGAGGCCGAGGATCATGCGTCCACCGGACAGATGGTCGAGCGTCATTGCCGCCATCGCTGTCGCCGTCGGCGTGCGCGCCGACAGCTGGCAGATGCCGGTGCCGAGGCGAATGCGCGTCGTGTTGGCGCCGATCCACGCCAGCGGCGTCAATGCGTCGGATCCGTAAGCTTCGGCGGTCCACACCGAATCGAATCCCAGTCGCTCGGCGTGCTGGACGAGGCGACTAATCCGTTGGGGGGCGTTGCACCCCAATAACCCAGTTGTAGACCGAGTTTCAGATCTGCCATTGCGGACTCCTATGATTGCGCATGATTTCGGCTCAACGCGCGACGGCCGTCAAGCGGTGCAGCGTCCGCGCGAGGTCGACGCGATTGCCGAGAAAATCGGCCCACGGATCCTCTTTGTGATTTCGCATTCGGCGCACCGCATTGCCGATGTGGAATTTGTCGTTCCTCAGGCGACTCGTCAGTTCTTCCCAGCGCAACGGCATCGACACGCCGGCGCTCGGTTCGCGCGCGCGCGCTGAACGGCTGCCACGAGCAGGCGGCCGTGGCCGTTCTGCAGGTAGTCGATGTACACCTTCTGTTCGCGGCGCCGCACGGCGCGAACGATGGTTGCGATGTCGGGCAGTCGATCGACGATGACGCGCGCCAGCAGGTGCGCGAAGGTGCGTGCCTGTTCGTGCGTCAGTTGATTCGCCAGCGGAATCAGCACGTGCAGACCGGATGCGCCGCTCGTCTTCAGATACGCCGGTAGCTCGAGTTCGAGCGTCAGATCGCGAATCGCTCGGGCGACGCGCGATGACCGATGCGAATGGCGCGTCCTTCGGGTCGAGATCGAGCACGCACCAGTCCGGATGCGCCAGGTCGCTGACGCGGCTGTGCCAGGTGTGAATCGGAATCGTGCCGAGGTTGATGAGGTAGCGCAGCGACGCCGCGTCGTCGACGATGAAGTAGTGCACTTCGCGTTCGGCGCCTTCGCTCCACAACGTCTCGCGGCGAATCCACTCCGGCACGAACTCGGGCGCGTCGCGCTGATAGAACGATTTGCCGTGGATGCCGTCGGGGAAACGCGTCAGCACGAGCGGTCGATCCTTCAGATACGGCAGCATCCACGGCGAGATCGCGTCGTAGTAGTCGACGAGATCGCCCTTCGTGAGGCCGAGTTCCGGAAAGAAGATCTTGTCGCGGTGGCTCACGTCGACGCGACGTTCTTCGACGTCGATGCGCGGCGTCGGCGCCGGTTCGTCGAATTGCCCGATGCACTCTTCGGCGGTTTGTCGGTGCGCATCCTGACGAACACGGGCTGACGCAGATGACCCGCGGCGGTGTATTCGCGAAACGCGACTTCGCACACCTGTTCGGGCTTCACCCAATGGCCGTCGTCGTCGTCGAGCGCTTGTCCTGCCGGCAGTTGCGCAGCTGCGTCTCGATTTCTTTGCGTTGCGCGCCACTCAGACCCGAGCCGACGCGCCCGACCGGCGTCAGCTTGCCGCCGCGATATTCGGCGAGGATCAGCGCGCCGATGTCGTTGCGGTCGGATTGCGCGACGGCGCCCAGCCGACGATGACGAAGTCGCCGGTGCGGCGTGTGCGCACCTTGACCCAGTCGTTGGAGCGGCCGCTCTGATAACGGCTCGCCGCGCGTTTGCCGACGATGCCCTCGATGCCGAGCCGCTGTGCCGCGGCAAACGTCGGCGAGCCCTGTTCTCGATGTGGTGCGAATAGCGGACAGGACCGACCGTCGGCAACACTCGTTCGAGCAGCCGTTTGCGTTCTTCGAGCTCGAGATTCGCGCAGGTCGTAGTGCATTGCCTCGATCAGATCGAACGCATACAGCGTCGCCGGCTGGTGACGACCTGCGTCGATGATCTGCGCTCGACTCGACAATGCGGCGCGCGCCTGCAGCGCCGAAAAACTCGGCCGCCCGGTGGCGTCGTTGACGACCAGTTCGCCGTCGATCAGCAGCTGTTCGTACGGCAGCATGCGCGACGGCCTTTGCGATGTCGGGAAACTGTTCGGTCAGCGACAATCCGTTGCGCGACAGCAGCCGAACACCGTCGGCGGATTTTTCGGCGAACAGCCGATAGCCGTCGTATTTGAATTCGAAGATCCAGCCCTTTCGATCGAACGCGACTGCCGGCGGTCGCGAGCATCGGTTTCGGCGGTGACCCGGATGGCCGTCGCTTTCGGCGACCGCGCTCTTCTTCAATTGTTGGATCAGCTTGCGCGATGGCGCTGCCGGATCGCAATCTCGGTGAGCGTGAGTCCGGAGAGGATCGATTCGTCGGAATAGACGTGCGTTGCATCGCGCGCCTCGTCGTCGCGCTCCTTGATCAGCAGCCATTCCGTCTCCTTGCTTCATGCGCACGAGCGTCCAGCGGCCACGCAGTTTGTGGCCATGGAGGTCGAACAGCAGTTTGCCTTTGGGCCACCCCTGCGCGATGTCGTTCAGCGGCGTCCAGGTGCCGCGATCCCAGACGATGACGTAGCCGGCGCCGTAGTTGCCCGGCGCGATCGCGCCTTCGAAGTCCGCGTATTCGAGCGGGTGATCTTCGACCAACGCGGCGAAGCGTTTGTCCGCGGGATTGGCGGACGGACCTTTCGGTACGGCCCATGAACGCAACGCGCCGTCGATCTCGAGGCGGAAGTCGAAGTGCAGGTGTCGCGCGCGATGTTGCTGAACGACGAACAGTCCACCGAGCGCAGCGGCGACGGGAGAGGTCGTCGCACCAAACGGTTCGGCGGTCGCCGACGCACGCCGTTTGTCTCGATATTGAGTGAGTCGGGCGCTCGCGGCTGGGCGTTTTCTTGAGGGCATCAGGACGCTGCGCTATAGTCCCGCGGGCACCCGACGAGGCACATGCTTCGGACGGCAAAGTAATCGAGCCCGACCACAAGGTCCAGGGTTACGAATTTCAAAGATACGGATGACCGGCTACGCCACCCGTGATGTTTCGGAGCTGATCGGGTTCAACGCCGATCAGGTCCGTCACTACGTTCGGCGCGGACTGCTGACACCCGAGCGCGGCGGGCGCGGCGAGTATCGGTTTTCGTTCCAGGATGTCGTGTTGCTACGCACCGCGAAGGGCTTGCTCGACGCGCAGGTGTCGTCGCGCCGCGCGTATCGCGTGCTGCTGAAGCTGAAGTCGGAACTCACGGCGGTGAAGTCGTTGTCGGCAGTGCGAATCTTTGCCGACGGCAACAACGTCGTCGTGCGCGAGGACAGCGCCGTGTGGAATGCCGAGTCGGGCCAGGGCCACCTGAATTTCGCCGTCAGCGAACTCGAGAGCAACGTTGCGGAGCTCGATCGGCGCAGACGAGCGCCGATCCACCGGCGAACTCGACAGTGACGACTGGTACAACCTCGGGCTCGATCTCGAAGAGATCGACCCCGAGCGCGCGCCGGAGGCGTATCTGCGCGCGATCGCGCTCGATCCCGACCAACGCCGACGCGCACGTGAATCTCGGGCGGCTGTATCAGATGAAAGGACAGCTGAAGGCGGCGCGCCGCTACTACCGCAAGGCGCTCGAGTGCGTGCCGGATCATCAACTCGCGCTGTACAACCTCGGCACGTTGTTCGACGAACTCGAAGAACTCGACACCGCGGCCGAGTACTACCGTCAGGCGCTGCGGATTCCCGATGCGCACTACAACCTCGCGCGCATCTGCGAGATGCGGGGCGACGAACTCGCGGCGCTACGCCATCTTGCGCCGGTACCAGCAGCTGCTCGAAGCCACCGACTGATCGACTACGCTTTGAGGTGCTGCCCCCGTGTCAGCCGAGCCGCACGAGCGGAATCAACCGACTGCGATCGAAGCGCCGCCGGCCCCAGCGGATCAGCAGCGGTGAACGATGCGGCGAGCCCGAGCAGCGCCGCGACGATCGTCCACGCCGACGCGGCGCGGCGCGGCAGCGAACGAACCGATCTGAAAGGTGATCACCGCGAGGCAATACGCCGTCACGACCGACCACGTCGTGCTGAACGTCGCCCAGAACGCGCCGAGTTCCTTGTAGATCGCGCCGATCGTCGCGGCGCACGGCATGTACAGCAGGATGAATACGAGATACGCGAATGCCGCGAGGCTCGTCGCGAACAGTCGCTGCATCTGTTGAATCGTCGTCAACGCGACGTTCTGCTGTGCGGCCTGCGCCGCGGTGTCGCCGAGGTCGCCCAGATCGAGGCCGAGCGGATCGGCTACGCGATTCGCGAGCGCGCTGAGGTTCGCCGGAACGCTGGCCGCCGCTGCGTGCATCGTGCCCGCAGAAGTCGAAGCGTCGCTTTGCGCTGCGTCGCTTCCGTCGAGGTTTTCGTAGAGCGCGTTCAGCGTGCCGACGACGACTTCCTTCGCGAACACGCCGGTGAAGATACCGACGGTCGCGGGCCAGTTGTCGTTGCGCGATGCCCATCGGCCAAACGCCGGCGTCAACGTGCGGCCGATCGCCGACAGCACCGATTTGTTGGTGTTTTCGTTGCCGACACTGCCGTCGGTGCCGACGGTGCTGACGAGATTCAGCACGATGACGACGCTGACGATCGCTTTGCCGGCGCGCAGCACGAAGCCTTTCAGGCGCTGCCACGTGTGCATGAACAGGCCGCGCAGCGTCGGCATGTGATACGCCGGCAGCTCCATGACGAACGTCGACGCCGCGCGCGGCAACAGATATCGCCGCACGATCAGCGCCGACATGACCGCGACGGCGATGCCGAGCAGGTACAGCGCGAACACGAGGTTCTGACCGTTCGTCGGAAAGAACGCGACCGCAAACAGCGCATACACGGTCAGGCGCGCGCCGCACGACATGTATGGCGCCATCAACGTCGTCAGCACGCGATCGTGTTCGCTGTCGAGCGTGCGGGTTGCCATCACGGCGGGCACGTTGCAGCCGAAGCCGACGATCAGCGGTACGAACGATTTGCCGGGCAGTCCGACGCGACGCATCAGCCGGTCGACGATGAACGCGGCGCGACCCATGTAGCCGGAATCTTCGAGGAACGACAGAAACAGGAACAGGCACGCGATGACCGGAATGAACGTCGATACGAGCCGTACGCCGCCGCCGATGCCGTCGGCGAGAAATGTGCTGAGCCACACCGGCAAGCCCGATCCACGCATAAATCTGTCGCGGCCCTTCGACGAACAGCGCCATGCCCGGACAGATCGAAGAAGTCGATGAACGCACTGCCGACGTTGATCGTGAACATGAACATCAGATACATCACGCCGAGAAACAGCGGAAACGCGAGCACGCGATTCAGGAACACGGCGTCGAGCATGTCGGTGACGGTGCGGCGCACCGGCGTCGTGTGCAGCGCGTGCTCCAACAGTTTGTCGATGGCGTGATAGCGCGCGACGCTCAGCGCTTCGCCGGATGGCGCCGACCGACGCTGTCAAGCTGGTCGACGCGACCGACGCGCGCCGCGACGGCGTCGTCGCCTTCGAGCAGCGCCGCCGCGACGAAGCGGCGATGCCGCGCCACACCTTGATCGGCGAGTTCGCGCGACAATGGTCAGCGAGCGTCGTTTCGAGTACGTGCGTCAGCTTGATGCCGCGTTTCGCCTCGTCTGCCGTGCGGCGCGTCGGCGTTGCCGATCGCGCTCTCGATCGACGTCTTTCAGCGTGCCGATGCCTTCGCGCCGACTCGCGATCAGCGGCACGACCGGCGCGCCGAGTCGGTCGCCGAGCCGATACGGGTCGATGTGCATGCCGTGGCGATCGGCGACGTCCATCATGTTCAGCGCGACGATCACCGGAATGTCGAGGTCGAGCAGTTCGCCGGTCAGATACAGGCCGCGCGCGAGGCTCGCCGCATCGACGACGTTGACGATCACATCGATGTCGGCGTCGAGCAGGAAGTCGCGCGCGATGCGCGCGTCCTGTGCGTCGGTCGCGTTCACCGACGAGCAGGCTGTAGATGCCGGGCAGGTCGATCACTTCGAGACGCTCGTCGCCGTGGCGGAAGTGTCCGGACTTGCGCTCGACCGTGACGCCGGGCCAGTTGCCGACGCGTTGATGCGCGCCGGTCAAGCGCGTTGAAGACCGTCGTTTTGCCGGCGTTCGGATTGCCGATCAGCGCAATGGTGGTCATAGCTTTTCGAGACGCAGGCCGCGCGCCTCGCTCGGACGCAGCACCAGACACGCGCCGCGGAACTGAATTTCGATCGGATCGCCGAGCGGCGCAAAACGCGCGACCTTGATGCGCGTGCCGGGGATCAGTCCGAGGCTCAGCAGATGGCGCGCGTAGGACGTCGCCGGTTCGTCGAAGCCGACGACCCGCGCGCGATCACCCTTCTTGAGTTCGGAGAGACGCACCATCCCTGCATCATCGTCGCAGTGGGGCGCGATTTAAATAGAAATAGTTCTCATTTGCAATACGGGATATTGCGGGGTCGGACTAGCGAGCGGGCCGACCAGGTCAGGTCTTGCGCTTGCGGACGTACAGGACGAGTTCGTGGTCGACGAGTTCGTAGCCGTGTTCGGCGGCGA
Organism: uncultured Gammaproteobacteria bacterium; assembly: GCA_963829065.1. Lineage (GTDB taxonomy): Bacteria > Pseudomonadota > Gammaproteobacteria > Pseudomonadales > Azotimanducaceae > DATJGR01. Next base: position 62,803 of record CAWHHK010000003.1, read on the forward strand.
TCTCGCGCTGCAGCGTTTCGATCCGGTCGCTGACGAATTCGGTGACGCGTCCGGTGTCGACGTCGACCATGTGGTCGTGATGGTCGTGCTTCGAGACTTCGTAGACGGCGCGACCGTCGTCGAAGTTGTGGCGCTCGACGATGCCGGCGTCGACGAACTGGGTCAGCACGCGATACACGGTGGCGAGTCCCACCGAGTCATCGGCGCCGATCAGCTGTCTGTAGACGTCCTCGGCGCTCAGGTGATGCGGCTCCGCCTGCTCGAGGATTTCGAGCACGCGCAGGCGCGGCGTCGTGACCTTGAGGCCGGCCTTGGTGAGTTCCGAACGTGCCACGTGATGTCCGCTGTCTCGATCGGAACTGCACCTTAGCAGTTGGACTTTGCGCTGCCTAGCGCGAGCGCCCGGGCGTTGCAGTGCGTGGCGCGTATCGAACGAGGCATCCTGCACGCCTCAGTGCCATCGCAACCGGAGGCGCGCACATGATCGATCGCGAACTCGACATTCAGACCGGCGACGGGCTGATGAACACGTTCATCACGTATCCGGAAGAGGGCGGGCCGTTTCCGGTCGTGCTCTTCTACATGGACGCGCCGGGCAAACGCGAAGAGTTGCACGACATGGCGCGGCGGATCGGCACGGCCGGCTACTACGTCGTGCTGCCGAATCTCTACTATCGCACCGAGCGCAACTTCGTCATCGACGCGAGCGATGCGACGCGCGCGCACATGTTCGAGCTGATGAACTTCGATCAACAGCCGCCTCGTCAACGAAGACACGCAGGCGATTCTCGATTTTCTCGTTGGCGAGGAACACGCGAGCTCGGGGCCGATCGGTTGCGTCGGCTATTGCATGAGCGGACCGTTCGTTCTGTCCGCTGCGGCCGAATTTGCGCCGCGGATGGCGGCCGCGGCGTCGTTCTACGGCGTGCGCCTGTGTACCGACGCGCCGGACTCACCGCATCTGACGGCCGAGCAAGATCACCGGCGAGCTGTACGTCGCGTGCGCGGAGACCGATGTGTGGGCGCCGCCGGAGATGATCGAAGCGCTCGGCAAACATCTCGCGAAAACGAACATTCGCCATCGCATCGAGTGGTATCCGGGCACGCACCACGGCTTTGCATTTCCGCAGCGCCAGGGCGCTGTACGACACGCGCGCCGCAGAGCGGCACTGGGAACGCCTGCACGCGTTGTTCGAGCGCAACCTCAAGCGGCGTCAGCGCGCTGATCTCGCTGTCGGAGAGTCCCGCGTGACGCGCGGCGTCGACGATGCCGTCCCACGAGTTGTCGTCGATCTCGATGCCGTCGCGATCGCGCGCGGCGAGTGCTTCGCGTTCCGGATCGCCCGGCACGCGCACCTTGTCGAAACCGCGCGCCGGCGTCGTCGAGTGGATGTAGTCGACCATCGCGAACACTTCCTGCTGAAACGCGGCGCGATTGCCGAACGCGGCCGGATCGATCACGAACATCAGCATGTGATTGACGATCGTGCCGACGCGTTCGCGCGCCGGGTTGCGCCGTCCATTCGCCGACCAGCGCGCCGCCCAGCAATTCGCACATCAGCGCAAGCCCGTAGCCTTTGTGTTTGCCGAACGGCCCGAGCGCACCGAACGGCGCCTCGATACATCACGCTTCGGATCGTTGGTCGGTTCGCCTTACGAATCGACGAGCGCGCCGTCTTCGATCGGGAACGCCCTTGAAATGCGCGACGCGCACTTTGCCGAGCGCGATGGCGCTGGTCGCCATGTCGAGCACGACCGGTTCGTCGCCGTCGCGCGGCACCACGCAGCAGAACGGATTCGTCGTCATGCGGCGTTCGCGCCCGCCCCACGGCGAGACCTGCGGTTCGTGACCGACGACGTTGACGAAATGCACCGACACGAATCCCGCGCGCCCGCAGCGTTCGCCGTACGCGCCGATGCGACCGAGGTGGTGCGCGTTGCGCAGGCCCACGCAGACGACTCCGGTCGTCTTGACGCGCTCGATCGCGATGTCGGTTGCTTCGCGGCCGACCACCTGACCAAAACCGAACCGGCCGTCGACGAGCAGCACCGCGCCGTGTCGCGCACGACGTCCGCGTGCGCGTTCGGCGTCGAGGTGTCCCGACGCGGATGTTGCGCACGTACGCCGGAATCATGCCGACACCGTGCGAGTCGTGGCCCTTCAGATTCGCTTCGACGAGATGTATGCGCGACCTCGCGCGCGACGTCGTGTGTCGCGCCGGCGCGGCTGAAAATGTCGGTGACGAAGTCGCCGCAGTGCGCGCGGGTTTGCATCAGCATGTCGTCCGTCCTCGGTCGGTGCGCCGCTAGTGTTGCCGTTTCCGGATCGCTATGACAAGGTGCGGACAGACCGCGCGAATGACGATAGAGGGCAGAGCATGCACGCGCTGGCGAAAGGTTACGGCCTGATCGAAGGGCCGGTCTGGGATCCGCAAGCGTGGTCTGTTGTTCAGCGACGTGTCTGTTCGGCGGCGTGTTTGCGCTGTCGCGCGACGGTCAGAGTCAGCACCGTGTTCGAGCATCGTCGCGGCATCGGCGGAATGGCGTTGCACGCCGCGGGTGGTCTCGTCGTCAGCGGCCGCAACATTGTCGTACAAAGGCTTCGACGGCGGCGCCACGGTGACGCTTGCTGGACTCCGACCCCGACCACGGCAACGTCGGCTACAACGATCTGACGACCGACGCTAAGGGGCGCATCTATGTCGGGTCGCTCGGCGCGAGTCCGGTATTCGCGGACGGCCGCACACCGCAGGCCGGAAATCTGTATCTGATCGATCTCGACGGCAGCGTCCGGATCGTCGGTCGCGACGTGCAGCTGACGAACGGTCTCGGTTTTTCGCCGGATGGCCGCACGCTGTATCACTCCGACAGCCGCGCAGCGGCGTGTTCTGCTATTCGTGTCGCGCGCGACGGTTCGCTCGGTGAAAAGCGATTGTTCGTGCGCGCCGAGAAAGGCGTACCCGACGGACTCGTCGTGTCGATCGACGGTCGCCGTGTGGGTTGCGCTCGCGGGTGATGGACACGGCGTCGGCGTGTTTGCGTCCGGATGGACGCCAAACCGACTTCGTCGAGATTCCGCAGCCGATGTGTACCAGCGTCTGTTTCGGCGGCGACGATCTGAAGGATCTGTACATCGTCTCCGGATCCGACGGCAGCGGCTCGGAGCGCGGCGGTGCGGTGTATCGGCATCGCTGCAATGTCGCTGGTCTGCCGGTCGCGCCCGCGCGAACCGCGTTGCCGACGGGTTGATCGCGGCGAACGCGCCTCCTGGCTACGTTTTCGGCGGCACCTGCGATTCCAGCAATTTCTGCACGGTGTCCATCAGATTGATCGGAATCGGGAACACGATCGTCGAGTTCTTTTCGCCGGCGATTTCGACCAGCGTCTGCAGGTAGCGCAGCTGCATCGACATCGGTTGCGTCGCGAGCTGTGCGGCGGCCTCGACGAGCTTCTGCGACGCCTGGAATTCGCCCTCGGCGTGGATGACCTTCGCACGCCGCTCGCGTTCGGCTTCGGCCTGCTTCGCGATCGCGCGGATCATGCTCTCGTTGATGTCGACGTGTTTGATCTCGACGTTGGCGACTTTGATGCCCCACTGATCGGTCTGCTGGTCGAGGATCTTCTGCAGGTCGATGTTGAGTCTGTCGCGCTCGGACAGCAGCGCGTCGAGTTCGTGCTGGCCGAGCACGGAACGCAACGTCGTCTGCGCGAGTTGTCCGGTCGCCTCCATGTAGTCTTCGACGTTGATGACCGCGCGTTCCGGATCGACGACGCGGAAAGTACAGCACGGCGTTCACCTTGACCGAGACGTTGTCGCGCGTGATGAGATCCTGGCTCGGTACGTCGAGCACGACCGTGCGCAGATCGAGCTTCACCATCTGCTGCACGATCGGAATCAGAATGATCAGGCCGGGACCTTTGACGCGCGTAGAATCGTCCGAGCAAGAACACGACGCCGCGTTCGTATTCGCGTAGCACGCGAAACGCGCTGAACACCAGGACGACGACGAGCGCGATCAGATATTCCGTCGAAAACATCTCCATCAGGTTTGCTCCTGCGGTTCGACCGTGAGAACGAGATCGTCGATGCGCGACGATGCGCACCTTAGTGCCCTTGGTGAGCGGAACGCGCGACGCGGCTTGCCAGATTTCGCCGTGCAGGCGCACGAGGCCGCGCCCGCGAAGTCGTCCATGACCACCGCGCGTGGCGCCGACCATCGATTCCCGCCCGGTGACGACTTTCTGCGGCGGCGCGCACTTGACGGCGGCGCCGATGACGAACACGAAGATCGCGACTGACGAGACGGCAAAGGCGGCGATGATCGGCATCGAGATCTGATACGCGGGCAGGTCGGTGTCCATCAGTATCACCGAACCGATCACGAACGAAACGGCGCCGCCGACGCCGAGCACGCCGAAGCCCGGCGCGAACGCTTCGGCGACCATCAGTGCCGATGCCGACCACGATCAACGCGAGCCCGGCGTAGTTGACCGGCAGCATCTGCAGCGCGTATCCGGCGAGCAGCAGGCAGATCACGCCGATGACGCCCGGCACGGCCGTGCCCGGGTGATAGAACTCGAGGATCAGGCCGTAGATGCCGATCATCAGCAGGATGTACGCGACGTTCGGATCGGTGATCAGCGACAGCAGTTCGTAACGCCAGCCGGGCGTGACGCGCGTGATCTGCGGCGTCCTTCAGATCGAGCGTGACGCGTTCGCGCCGTCGATGTACGATCTCGCGACCGTCGAGTTTGGCGAGCAGATCGTCGAGGTCGGTCGGCGATCAGATCGATCACGTGTGCGGCGAGCGCTTCGGACGCGGGCAGGTTCGCGGCTTCGCGCACGGTCTTTTCGGCCCAGTCCTCGTTGCGCCCGCGCAGTTCCGCGAGCCCGCGGATGTAGGCGACCGCGTCGTTGACGACTTTGCGTTCCATCGTCGTACCCGGGCGCCGGCGTGGATCGCGTTGGCTGGTTCGCCGTCGCCGGATCGGTCGCGTCTGCGAGACTTGCCGTTGCTCCGGATCGCGGTGAAGTGCCGGGCATCGGGAACGGCGAACTCGTCGCCGCCGATGCTGACCGGCGTCGACGAGCCGATGTTCGTCGCCGGCGCCATCGCGGCGATGTGGCTTGCGTACATCAGATACGTGCCGGCGCTCGCGGCGCGCGAGCCGTTCGGCGCAACGTACGTCGCGACCGGCACCTTCGACGCGAGGATCGCTTTGATCATGTCGCGCATCGAGTGATCGAGGCCGCCGGGCGTGTCGAGTTGCAGCACGAACAACGCGGCGTCGGCGCGCTGCGCCGCTCTGCAGATTCGAGATGAAGTAGTCCGCGGTTGCGGGGCCGATCGCACCATCGAGTTCGAGCAGCCAGACCGCTTTGCCGGCTGCGTGTCGCGAGCGCTGCTGCACGAGACAGAAGCGCGCGAGGCAGAGCGCCGAAAGCGATGCGAACCGGCGATCGCTGCGACGGCGAACCATTCGGCGAACACCGTCGCAGACAGATCGCGCATGCCGGGATCATAACAGGGCCGTCGATCCGGGCGTCGCGCTCGACTCAGCGTCTGATCCGGGTTCAGACCGCGCTCGCGCGAGCCAGGCGCGGATTGAACAGACGCGACTGGTACTTGCCGCCGCCGTCGCACAGCACGCGTGACGACGGTGTGCCCGGGACCGAGGTCGCGCGCGACGTCGTACCGCGGCCGCGAGATTGAGTCCGGTCGACGAGCCGAAGAACCAGCCTTCTTCGCGCAGCATGCGATACACCATCGACACGCTGTCGCTGATCGCTGATCTGCACCGCGTCGTCGATCGGAGTACCGGCGAGGTTGTCGGTGACGCGACTGTTGCCGATCCCTTCGGTGATCGACGGACCCGGGCTCATGACCGCGTCGCCGGTCTTCACATAGCTGTACAGCGCGCTGCCCGGCGGGTCGGCCAGCACGATCTTCACGTTCGCGCTTCTGTTCCTTCAGATAGCGGCTGACGCCGGCCAGCGTGCCGCCGGTACCCACGGCGCAGGTGAATGCGTCGATGCGACCGTTCGTCTGCGCCCAGATTTCCGGGCGCGGTCGATTCGTAGTGCGCGAGCCGGTTCGCGACATTGTCGAACTGGTTGGCCCAGACGGCGCCGGGCAACTCGCGCGGCGATAGCGGCCGGCCTGTTTCTGATAGTTCATGCGGATCCTTGTACGGCACGGTCTTCACGACCCGCACTTCGGCGCCGAGCGTGCGCAGCAGATGTCGACCTTTTCCTGCGACTGGTTGTCGGGCATGTAGATGACGCAGCGGTAGCCGCGCACGTTGCAGATGTGGGCGATGCCGATGCCCGGTGTTGCCGGCGGTGCCCTCGACGACGGTGCCGCCGGGCTGCAACGAACCATCGGCTTCCGCGGCGCGGATGATCCACAGCGCGGCGCGATCTTTGACGGAGCCGCCCGGATTCAGGAATTCGGCTTTGCCGAGAATCTCGCAGCCGGTTTCGTCGGACAGCTTCGCCAGGCGGATCAGCGGCGTGTTGCCGACGGTGTCGATGAAGCCGGTGCGGATAGTCATGCCGTTCTTGAACCGAAAGAGCGGCGAGTCTACCGGCTCGCCGGCGGCCAAAGACGACTTCAGAATATCGACAGAGGTGCTCGCGTCAGGTCGCGGACGGCTCGCCCGTAGAGCTTTGAAGCTCTCGACCATCGCGCAGCGACTTCGAGCGGAATTCCGGCCACATCCGCGCAGCCGCGGACTGACCAGAAGCGCCAGTCGTCGCGCGGACGCGTCGAAGCGGATCGATCGCGGACCGAGATAACGGATCAACGGAATTCGAGTTTCATCGTGCGTGCCCCCACAGCCCTTGTTCGAGTCTATTGCAGGCTGCCGATCGCGAAACCGTCGGTCCGTGCGGCTGCTCCACTCGGCGAGCGCCGCGACGCCCGATGAATTGTGAACACGACCGCATTAACGACTTCGACGCGCTCGACTAACGTTCGGTTTCCGAAGATGCACGCGGTGCACGCTGGACGACGACGATGCAGGACTGCATCCAACAGAACTGAAGAGACGTTGCAACGGTCAAAGAACTGGGAATCGCTGTCGTGGCCGTTGGGTGTTCCACACCTCACCCAATCCGTACGAGCAGTCGGCGATTCCCGGTTCTTCTTTCGTCGCGCCGTCGATATCTGCGACGAATTTCAGATTGGCGTGACCGGAACGGATCCCGGTCGAGTCATTGCGTCACCAAGGATCGGTGCGCAGGCGGGCGCAGGAGCGCCCATCAGCGATCCATGTCGGTAGTTCGAAAGCTCGACTGAGAACGGAATTCGGGCGCCTCACCAGTTGCAGCAGTCGGCGGTGCAGGGACTTTCGACGACATGATCGATCGCGTAGTTTGCCCAGTGACAGCGGTCGCAAGCGGATAGCAGGCGGTCGTGGAGCAGTGACCGTGTCGAGGTGTGGAAAACAAAGGAAGGTAATGCCATGAAACTCGCAAGACTCATTGCGGCCGCGTGCGTGTGCGTGCCCGCCCTGTGCACAGGCCGTCGCCGTCTCGGACGTCGCGCCGGATTTCACGCTGAAGAGCATCGACGGCACGAACACGCGCTTGAAGGAATATCGCGGCCAGGTCGTGCTGATCAACTTCTGGGCGAGCTGGTGCGGCCCGTGCCGCCAGGAAATGCCGCTGCTCGAGCGCATCGACGAACGTTACAAGGACGCCGGCTTCACCGTGCTCGGCGTCAACGTCGAAGGCAAAGCCGGTCCGGCGAAGGAAGTCGCGACGCAAAGCCGGCGTGTCGTTCCCGGTGCTCGTCGACGAAGGCCAGAAAGTCAGCGAACTGTACGACCTCGAGTCGATGCCGAGCAGCGTCGTCGTCGATCGCGACGGCGTCGTCCGTTACGTGCATCGCGGCTACAAGCCGGGTGACGAAGCGAAGTACCTCGAAGTGGTCAAAAAACTGATCAACAAGTAGATCGTCGGACACGGCAGAGGACCCACCAGATGCAACGGATCGCATTGACCTTCGGCGCGCTGCTCGTTTCGCTGAGCATCAGCGGCGCCGCATTCGCGGACGCGCTGGATGACGCTGATGGATGCGCCGGTCGACGAGACCGCACGCCTGCCGCGAGGCGGCGCGCACCGCAGCGGTCGCAAGCAGCGCCGGCAACCCCGCCGCGCTCGGCAGCCAGATGGAAGGCATCAAGCGCGACCTCGTCGAACTCAAGCGCGATCTCGTCGTGCTCGAAGAAGATCTGCTGTATCCGGCGAGTTCGCAGGTCGCGGTGTTCCTGTCGATGGATGTCGGTGAGTTCTTCGCACTCGACTCGGTGACGCTGAAACTCAACGGCAAAGACGTCACGCACTACCTGTACACCGAGAAGCAGACCGATGCGCTGTTTCGCGGCGGCGTGCAGCGCCTGTATCGTCGGCAACGTCAAACAAGGCGAAAACCAGTTGACCGCGTTCTTCACCGGTCGCGGTCCGGAAGGCCGCGACTACCGTCGCGCAACGACGGTGACCTTCGAGAAATCATTCGAGCCCAGCTACGTGGAACTGAAGATCTCCGACTCGACGGCGAAGTATCAGCCGGAGTTCGTCGCGACGGTTTCGCCGTAAGCGCGGCACCAGCAGCAAGGATGGTGCATGAAGGAGTTTCTGTGCGACTGGATCTTGAGCTGTGTGCTCTCGGTGCAGCCGGTGACGCCGTTGCCGGATCTGTATTACGGCACCGTGCTCTATGACTACTACCAGGACGACTACCAGCAGGCGCTGCTCGATGCGCTGATCGTCGAGCGCCGCGGCGTCGTCGGCGACGATCCGGTTCGTTGCAACTGGCCAAAGGCAGCTTCGCGTTCGCCGACGGCATGTTCGCGATGGCGGAGCAGACGTTTGCGTCGGTCGGCGACGGCGAACTGACGCCGCTCGACAAGATGCGGCTGTCGTTCCATCTCGCGCGCGAAGATTTCCGCCGCCAGGACTGGGCCGGCGTCGAGCGCAATCTCGTCGAACATCGATCTCGGCAAGAGCTGGCTCGGCCACGAGCGCATTCATCCCGAAGTCGAATTCATGCGCGCCGAAGTCGCGACGCAGCACGGCGACTTCGCCGCTGCGCAGAACCGCGATCGAGCGTATCGATCCCAAAGCAGCCGTTTCGCGCCTACGCGCTGTTCAACCTCGGCGTTGCGCATGCGCGCCGCGGGTCAGCTCGAGCAGGCCGAGCAGACGTTCGCGACGCTCGGCGCGATGGATGTCTACGAAGCCGACGCGCTCGACCTCAAACAGCGCGCCTTAGTCGCGTTGTCGGTGGTGAAGCGCCAGCGCGCCGAAGCCGGCGTCGGCGGAGTCGGTGATCGGCGGCTATGCCGGCAGACGGCCGCTATCGCGACCTCGCGCTGACGTCGTACGGCGGTCTCGCGATGGACAACGGCAACTACGAACTCGCGGCGCGCATCTGGCTGTCGCTGAAGAAAGACGCGTACTGGTCGGAGAGCAGTGCCACGGCGCAGCTCGGATTTCCGATGAGCCTCGAGCACATGTCGTCGCGCGAACTCGCGCTGACGCAACTATCGCGCGGCCGAAGCGACATTCGAAGGACGCCTGTCGGAACTGCAGACGGTTGCGGCGCGCGCGCGAGGATCCGGTGTGGGTCGGCGGACTGTTGCAGGTGTTTGCGCAACCCGAGCAGGCGACGACACCACGAACGACGTCATGGACGAATGGCAGCAGCACGCTCGGCCACACCGACTGGCTCGAGTGGCTCGCCACCGAAGACGTACAGGAACTGCTGCTGCAGTGGCGCGAACTGCACGCGATGCGGATTGGTTGAACGCGCTGCCGGACGAACTTGCGACGTTCGATGCGTTGGCAACCGAACAGCGGCGCCGCGCGGCGGCTGCGCGCGAACTGATCGATACAGCGCGGACTTGCGCGATCGTCGGAGCAAAACGCGCAGACGCTGTCGGAATGCACGCGCGCATCGATGCGCTGACGCCGCGACACCGGAACGCACCGCCGACTGGATGCTTGCGCTCGCCAACGCCGACGAAGCGAAGCTGCTCGAACAACCTTGGCGCCAAACGCGCCTGCTGATGCAGACGCCCGACGACGCAACGCGGGCCGCGACTGCTTGCGCGCATCGACTATCTCGAAGGGATCGTGTTCTGGAATCTCGTCGAAGAACGCCAGACGCGCCTGCGCGACGCGGAGAAACGAAGCCGCGGACAGCCGAGGCGATGCTCGCGGAAATCGACGCGAAGCTCACCCGCGTTACACGCGCCGAAGGCGCGCTCGCGCGGGCGTGCGAACCGATTTTCTCGCGTTTCAAGACGCGCGCTGACGCGATCACGCGATGAAGTCGCGGTCGCGATAGCCGATCGTGAAACGCGCCTCGGCGATCAGATCCGCTCGGGCATTCACCGCGAAATCGCGCAGGTCGAACGACAGATGCTGGTCACGCGGATCGCGATCGCGCGTGCAACCGATCATCTGGCGATGGACAACGCGACCGAGGCTGGCGAATGAAGCGCCTGCATTGCTGCATGCGTCGGTCTGCCGGCATTCGCTCGGCGGCTGCCGACTGTTCGGCGGCGGCAAGGACGGCCCGCTCGAAGTGCGCGGACCGGCGGTTGCCGACGTCGTCGAAAAAACTGCCGAAGCTCGAACTGCCGGAAGTGCGCGTGCCGCCGCCGAGCCGCGACGATGTCATCGCGCGCGTATCAGCCGCGTTTACGGCGCCGTGCCCGATGCGCGCGAGAACCAGGCGGTGGGCAAGCGGCTGGCCGACCTCGAGATGCAGGTCGGCGAAGATCGCGATGCGGCCGGTGAAGCGGCGCCGTATCAGGCCGCCATTGCGCTCTATGAGGAGCTGCTGCAAGCAGCCGAACGGCCGAGGACGTCGACCAGATCGTCTATCAGCTGGCGCGGGCGTACGACGTCGTTGGCGACAACGTCAGCGCAAAGAAATATCTCGATCGACTGATCACCGAGTATCCAGACAGTGCATACGTCGTCGAAGTCGCGCTTCCGCCGCGCGGAGATGGCGTTCTCGGCGGAGCAGTATGCGACCGCCGCCGAGGACTACTCGTTCGTCGTCGCGACGTGGCTCGTCAGACGCCGTACTGGCAGAACGCGAACTACATGCTCGGCTGGTGCCGCTTCAAGGAATCGCAGCTCGATCTCAGCCTCGACAGCTTCTTCGTCGTCGTCGATTCGATCACTCCGCGACGACGCCGAGCCGGATCGCGGCTCCAAGGAACTGTTGGACGACGTGCTGCGCGTGATCGTGCTCGCGGTGTCGTACCTCGACGGTCCGAAGACGCTCGCAGAGCACATGGACCAGCTGAACAAGCCCGTGTGGCAGCACCGGGTCTACGAGCGCCTGGCCGACGATCTGCAGGCGAAGGAACGTTATCTCGACAGCGTCGCGACGCTCGAGACGTTCATCGTCAACAACAGCCTCGATCGCCGCGCGCCGGTGTTCAACAAGCGCGTCATCGATACGCTGATCGCGGCCAACTTTCCGAGCGAAGTCCGCTCGCGCAAAGAAGACTTCGTGACGCGCTACGGCGTGCACAGCGAGCTTCTGGACGATGTACAGCGAGGCCGAGCGCGCCGACTACGTGCCGACCTGAAGGAGTATCTGACCGAACTGTCGAAGCTGTCGCACAGCGAAGCGCAGACGAGCCAGCGCCACGCGTGACTATCTGAAGGCGGCCGACTACTACGAACAGTTCGTGGTGACGTTCCCGAACGATCCCGGCGTGGCCGACAACCTGTTCCTGCTCGGCGAGGTTTATACGGAAGCGGGCGAGCCGGCGCGCGCGGTCGCGGCGTATCAGCGCGTCGTTCACGAACATCCGGACTACGAACGCGCCAACGAGGCGGGTTATGCCGCGATTCTTGGTCTGGACGAAGTGCTGAAAGGTCTCGGGTCCAGACGATCGCGAGCTGTGGCAGCGCGTGAAGATCGATGCGCAGATCGAGTTCGCGATGCTGTTCGCCGAACGATCCGCGCGCGCCCGCAGTTCAGACCGCTGCCGCCGATACGCTGTTCTCGCTGGCGCAGTATCAACAGGCGATGGATCTGGCCGATCACCTGATTCGAACGCGGCCGAATCTCGATCCCAAGCTCGAGCGTACGGCTTACGTGATTCTCGGTCACGGCGCATTCGAACTTGGCCAGTACGCGGCGGCCGAACGTTCGTATCGTTCGTTGCTGGCGATTCCGGGCGGCGTCGGCGACCGACGTTGCAGCGATCAACGACAAGCTGCTGGCGTCGATCTACAAACAAGGCGAGGCGGCCGAGCAGAGCGGCGCGACCGACGAAGCGGTGCGCAACTACCTGCGTATTGCTGACGGATGCGCCGGGTTCCGAACTCGCCGCGAAGGGTCACAACGACGCGATCGCGGTCGTCGAAGGCCAGCGGCAACTGGAAGGAAGCCGCGATCTGCTGCAGGATTTCGCGCTCGAAGTATCCGGACAGTCCGCTACGGCGCCGACATCGACGAAACGGCTCGCCGGACTGTACGAGAAATCGGAATCGTGGAACGAGGCCGCGCGGCGAGTATCGACGCATGGCCGGTGCTGACGGCGATGCTAGAGGTGCGACGCCAGGCGCTGTATCGCGCAGGCGAACTGTATCTGCAGACCGACGACGTCGACGGCGCGATGGAGAGCTTTCGGCGACGTACGCGCGATACGTATCCGCAGCCGGCCGACCTCGCGCTCGAAGCGATGCAGCACATGGACAGTTGTATCAGAACGCCGGGCGATCAGGCGAAACGTCGCTTCTGGCTGCACAAGAAGATCGAGCTGGTCGCGACGATGGGCAACGCGGCGCCGGATCGCGCGAAATACCTTGCGGCCGAGGCGCAGCTGGTGCTCGCGGACGATGCGCGCGCCGCATTCGATGCGGTCGAACTGGCGGATCCGCTCGCCACGAGCCTCAAGCGCAAGCAGCAGGCACTGAAGGAGACGATCGCTGCGTATGAACGAGCGGCGAGCTACGGCGTTGCGGAGTTCGCCACTGCGTCGACGTATCAGATCGCCGATATCTACGCGGCGTTGTCGCGCGAGCTGATGGCATCGGCGCGACCCGAAGGGTCTATCCGACATGGAGCTGGAGCAATACGACGTGCTGCTCGAGGAGCAGGCGTTCCCGTTCGAAGAACAGGCGATTTCGATTCACGAGATCAACGTGCACCGCAGCTGGGACGGCGTGTACGACCAATGGGTTCAGAAGAGCTTCGAAGCACTGCGCGCGTTGGTGCCGGCGCGTTTCGACAAGCAAGAGATGCAGGTGGGTTATGTCGATACGATTCGCTGGCAAGTTGACGCGCTGACGATGTGCGCGGCGCTGACGCTCGCGGGCTGCAGTTCGATCGCCGCCTGTCAATCGCTGCACCGGACGAGCACGCGACGCGAACGCGGCGCGCAGCCGCCGGTCGAGGTGGACCGCAAGTCCGAAGCGTTGTTCGAGCAGGCGCTCGACGCGATTCAAGCCGAGCGTTATACGCGAAGCCGAATCGCTGTTGAAGGAACTGACGGCGCGCGATCCGATGTTGTCGGGTCCGTGGGTGAATCTCGGTGCCGTGTACGAAGCGCTCGGCGACAACGATGCCGCGCAGCAGGCGTACAAAAAAGCGATCGATGCGAATCCGAACAACTGCGCCGCGTATGTCGATCTCGGCGTGCTGTCGCGACGCGCCGGCGACTTCCTCAGCGCGGAAGCGAACTACCTCGCGTGCACGCAGCGCGTGCCGAACTTTCGCGAGGCGTATCTGAACCTCGGCATTCTGTACGAGCTGTATCTCGGACGTCTCGACGACGCGCTGAAGGCGTATCAGACCTATCAGACGTCTGTCGGAGACCCCCGACATGCGCGTTGCGGCGTGGGTATCCGATCTCGAACGCCGTTTCGCAGGAAACGAATCATGAGCGCGATGCGTGCGAACCGTCGCGTTGATCTGCGCGCTCGCGATCAGCGCCGGCGCGCATCGCCGAACAGGATCCGAAGCCGAGCGGCCACATCCGCCTCGACGAGACGGTGATCTCGGGCAACCAGGAACTGCCGAAGGTGCTGTACATCGTGCCGTGGCAGGATCCGAGCGGCATTCCGAAGATCGAACTCGATCCCAATTTCACCGAACACGAAGTGTTCCGCCGCCTGTATCCGCCGGCGTACAAGCGCGAACTTGCAGTACTACGACGTGCTGAAGTCGTCGAAGGCAAAAGCCGAGTGAGGCGCGTCTGCTATCGATCAAATCGTGATCTCAGGCAACCCAGATTCGTGCGAAGTACTGTAAAAAGTTCAGAGCAGTCGAGGCTGCGCTGGTTCGAATTGCCGAGTAGGACTGCAACGTAAGGAGTGATAAATGGACTTGTACGCGAAGATCGTCCTGTTCTTTCAACATGGCGGGGAGTTCATGTACCCGATCGCGCTCGTGATGGCGATTGGCGTCGCGATCTCGCTCGAGCGCTACTTCTATCTCGCGCGACAGACCTCCGCGAACCGTCGCGACTACGAGAAGATCCTGCCGCTGCTGCGCCAGCAACGCATGCGCGAGATGCAGGACCTTGCATCGAAGTCGAAGTCGGCGGTGTGCGCGATCGTCACCGACGGCATCGCACGCTTGAGTCATACGCGGCGCCGCCAGGACATCGAATACGCGATGGAAGAGCAATTGCTCGAAGTGCTGCCGAATATCGAGCGCCGCACGCCGTATCTCGCGACGTTCGCCAACGTCGCAACGCTGCTCGGCCTGCTCGGTACGGTGATCGGTTTGATCGGTGCGTTCACCGCGGTCGCTTCGGCGGATCCGGCAGAGAAGGCAGCGCTGCTGTCGCAGAGCATCTCGGTGTCGATGAACTGCACCGCGTTCGGTCTGATGGTCGCGATTCCGCTGCTGCTGCTGCACTCGATGCTGCAGAGCAAGACCAGCGCAATCGTCGAGAGTCTCGAAATCGCGCAGGTGAAGTTCCTCAATCTGCTGGAAGACCGACCGGAACGTGCAGCGCCGAAGGCGCGGCCTCGGCACCGTCGAACGCGGCACCGGCTCCGAAGCCGGCGATGAACCCAGCCGCATCGAAGGCTGCTCGCTGATCGCGTCGCCGCAGCTGACGCGCCCAAGGAGCGAACTCAGATGAGCCGATTGAAGAAGCGCCGCATCGCGCACCACAAGGAAGCCGAGCTCGACGTCACGCCGTTCATGAACATGATGATGGTGCTGGTGTGCGCGACTGCTGGCTTCGGTCGTGTTCACCAAGATCACGGTGATCGATCTCGACTTTCCGGCGGGCAACGGCACCGGTGCGATCGATCCCGAACATGGTGCACCTCGAGGTGATCGTTAGAGACGATCAACTCGTGGTTGCGGACGGCCGCGGCGGCACGATCAAGACGCTGCCGATGGTCAATGGCGTCCAGGATCTCGGCGGGCTGTCGCTGGTGATGCGGAACTGAAGCGGCGGATGCCGGAGAAGCGCGACATCATGATCCTGCTCGAGTCCGATACGAACTATCAGACGCTCGTATCGGTGATGGATCGCGTGCGCTCGTACTCCGACCGTGGTGGCGATGGAAGTCGTCGAAGCGGAACTGTTCCCCGTCATTTCGCTCGGCGATCCGCCGCGAAAGCAACCTGAAAAGAAACGAGTATAACGATGGCTTCGTTCCGGGCGAAACATCGACGTGCTGTAGTGAAACGGCAGAACAGCTTAGTGACACTGAACCTCGTGTCGCTGACCGACTTCTTCACGATTCTGCTGGTGTTCCTGCTGGCCAACTCGAGCGGAGACGGAAGTGCTGACGATGAACTCCACGATCAAACTGCCGGAGTCGACGTCGCATCAACGTCCCGAAGACCGCATGATGATTTCGGTGAGCAACGACAGATCGTATCGTGAACAGCCGCCGTGTTGCGGACCTCGACGAGAAAGCCGACCCAGACCGGACTCATCGCCGGGCTCGAGCAGGAACTGCGCGACGAAGCGAAGCGTCGCGGCAAGGAACCCAAGGATGGTTACGACGTCACGGTCATGGGCGATCGTGAGATTCCGTACTGGTTGTTGAAGCGGATCATGATGACGTGTCAGGCGACCGACTTTGCGAACGTGTCGCTCGCG
Source organism: uncultured Gammaproteobacteria bacterium (assembly GCA_963829065.1). Taxonomy (GTDB): domain Bacteria; phylum Pseudomonadota; class Gammaproteobacteria; order Pseudomonadales; family Azotimanducaceae; genus DATJGR01. The sequence continues at coordinate 78,913 of CAWHHK010000003.1, forward strand.
GTGAATCGAACAAGGGTGCCGACCTCCGAGTGCGGTCATGCACGTTGGCGCGGCAACTGACGCTGCATCGCCGGATGGCGCATCATGAGTGTCGCCGTCGCCGCGCATGCAGTACGAATTGCCGTGGACGTCGTCCGCGGATCGGCGATTCCGGCAACTGCTCGGAATCTGTCTCGCGCCGTGGTGTTGCTCGGTATCTGATGCCGTCGCTGACGGTGCCCGAGATCTTTCGCGAATCGACTCAAGTCGCTGCCGCCGCCGCTCGCGCACATCGTGCTCGAGAAGCCGCCGATCGTGATTCCACCGCCGCCTCCGCCGAGGTGAAACCCGAGCCGCTGCCGCAACCGGAGGTGAAGGAACAACGCCGCCGGACGTGAAGAAACCGATTCCGGTACCGTTGCCACGCAACGCGTGGCGCCGCAAGCCGACCGTCGCCGACGCGCGCGAAAAAGCCGCGGTCTCGGGCCTGTTGCAGTTCAAAGACAGCTTCGCGGACATGCGCGACGCCGTCGACGTCGGCAAGCTCAACGACACCGGGCGCGATTCGTCGCGGCACCGGCGACGCCGCGACGCTCGATCGTTCGTTGCTGACGTCGAAGCACGGTTCGCGCAGCGCCGGTGTCAACGTCGGCGGCGCTGTCGCGCAAGACCGGCGGCGTTGCGTTGTCGGGTCGCGAAACGACCAAGGTCGATGCGCCGCCGGGACATCGGCGCACGTCGACGATCCGCGACAACCCGGTGACGGTGGGCAATCGATCCGCGCGAGCGCATCGATCGAAGACATCCGCCGCGTGTTCGACTCGAACAAAGGCGCGATCTTCGCGATCTACAACCGCGCGTTGCGGCAGGATCCGTCGCTGCAGGGCAAGGTCGTGCTCGAACTGCAGATCGATCCGCAGGGCCACGTGCTCGATTGTCGTGTCGTGTCGTCGGAACTGCCGGATGAAAATCTGATGGAGAAGATCGTCAGCCGGATCCGTATGTTCGACTTCGGCAAGCGCGACGTCGGTACGACGACGATCAGCTATCCGGTGCAGTTCCTGCCGACTTGATCGCGCATTCAGCGCGTGTCCCTTATCACGAGCGCGACCAGCGCAACGGTGATGTCGATCTGCGGCGCGACTCGCAGCAGACCGCCGAGCGCGCTGAACGGTTCGAGCCCCAGCGTCGCGTGATCGACCTGGAAGCTCGCCTGCGTCGTCAGTTCGTCGCCGTTGCGACGCCAGACGACGTCGACGGGAACTGCTGCGGTATGGCCGCGTACCGAAAGCTCCAGCTGCACTTGCGTCGACTGCGGACCGACCTGCATCGGCGCGACGTGCACGACGATGAACGGGAACTGCTCTGCGTCGAGCAACTTCGGCCCCAACATGTTTGCTCGGGTGCCCTCGATGTCGTCAGCGGTCGGTTGCGTTGCGAAATCGGGTCCGGCCGCCGCTCGCGCGGCTGCATCGTCGACGACGAAGCTCGCGACCGGCACGAATAGATCGGCGCGCGCCGCTGTGAGATCGTCAGCGAGGTAGATGAATCCGTCGACGCTACGGCTCTCGATCACGTGATTGTGGCCGAGCGACGCGAGAGGACCGGCGCGATAGACCTTCAGTAGCAGCGATGAGCGCGCGGGGACGATCCGATAGACCGCCTCTGGCGCCTGCGCGGCGTAGAACGCAGCGGGGAAGTCAGGCGGAAAGCCGCCAACGGGCGGCACGATCGGCGGCGCGCGGGGCCCGCATCCGCGCGCAGAGCGCGATGACGAGCAGCAGCGGCGTCAGTAGTGATCTGGATTTGCGCTTTGTCTGCGGCGTCGGCATCGTGATCCTACTGCGAGTGCATCGCTGTTGTATTCCGCCTGCTTTTTTGCGAGACGGGAACCGCGTGACATGAACATCTACCACATCTGGTGTGATCTGCGCGAAGGCGTCGACGATCTCGAATTCGCGGACGCGGTGCAGTCCTATCTCGGCCTCCTCGAAGAAGATGGCGTTCTCGAGCGCTATCGGCTGACGCGGCGCAAGCTCGGACTCGGTCATCCGGCGTTCGGCGAATTCCACGTGCAGCTCGAGTTCACCGACCTCGCGCAACTCGACGAAGCGTTCAGCAGCGTCGCGCGTCGCGCTGACCCGGTCGAGAGTTTTCACTTCGCGGTCAACTCGAAGGTGACGAATTTCGTTGCGGCGCTATACCGCGACTTCCCCGACGATGTTCGCGAGACGGGCGCCGAACGGTTCTGAGACTCAGGGCAGCAGCGCGCCGCCGTCGACATCGATCGTCGTGCCGGTCGTGAATTCGTTGCGCAGCAGGAACATCACCGCGTCGGCCACTTCGTCGGCGGTGCCGGCGCGCGGGATCACGTTGCGCGCGGTCGCCTGCTTCAGGAATGCGTCGCGCTGTTCGCCGCTGGCCGCAAACATCGGCGTGTCGATGACGCCGGGCGCGACGACGTTGATGCGGCGCGGCGCGAGTTCGGGTGCGATGGCGCGAACAAACCCTTCCACCGCGTTGCCGACCGTCGAGATGGCCGACATGCCGGGCATCGCCTTGCGCGCCGGCGAACCGCTGATCAGCACGATCGAGCCGCGTTCCGACATCAGCGGCGCGCCGAGACGGACCGAGTTGACGTAACCCCAGAGCTTGCGAAACGAGCCTTCGAAACCGTCGAGGTCCATCGGTAGAAACGGTCCGGTCGCGCGACCGCCGCCGGTGGCGGCATTGACGAGGATGTCGAACGGCGCGAGTTCCTTGAAGAGCTGCTCGAGTGCGGTTCGATTGAGCACGTCGACGGGCCGGACCGTGACGCCTTCGGCAACCGCGCGATTTGCTGTACGGCTTGCAGCCGTGACCCGCGCGCCGGCCGCCACGAGCTGCTTGCTGACGGCGAGTCCTATCCCCGACGTGCCGCCGAGCACGATCGCGCGTTTGCCGTTCAGATCCATGAGGGTCCCCTACAGATCGAATCGTTTGAGTTGATGCGGTGACCCTGCAGGCCGCGCGCTTCGAGCAGCGCCACGATACCTTCTGGTCCGGTCAGATGCGCGGCACCGACGAGCACGAACGTCGTCCCGGGCGCATTCAGGTATCCGGCGATCTTTTCTGCCATGCCGACGTTGCGATCTTCGAGCAGGCGGCGCATGAACGCCTGAATCTCGGGCGAGTCGCCGGACTCCAGATCGAACAGTCGACCAAATTCGCGATCGTCGCCGGAGAGCCATGCGACGATCATCGCGGCGATGATCGGCTCGATCGTATCCATCTGCTCGATCGTCTCGGCGAGCATCTCGTCCTGAACCGGCATCGGTGGACTCGTCAGCACGGCGAGTTGTTGATCGAGTGTCTCGAGTTCGAGAATCGGTCGCGTGCCGGCCGCGCTCGTGAAATGTTGTTCGAGACCAAACTCGGGCAGATAACCAAGCGCACTGAGGCGCGCCACGGCGAGTTGGGTTGCGAGCATCGACCGGCTTCAGTCGCCGCGACGCTCGCCAACGGACATCGTCTGCGTGTGCAGATAGCGTGTGACGGAGTCGAGCGTGGCGGTTCGCAGCACCGTGCCGATCGAATCGACCCGCGGGCAGCAGCGCGTAGCCTGACGGAACTTCTGACGCGATCACGTCCGGTGCGAGCGCGTCCGTGTTGACCTCGACCGCGAGGCGGTCTGCGCGTCGCGAACGCGCGCTCGAACTGCGTTGGCAGCGGAAACAGCGACGGTTTCATCACGTGGATCGAACCGGCGAGATAGACGCGTGACCCGCCGCGCGTCGAACTGCCACAGAAATAACGGATGCGCGGTGCGCGGAACGCGCGCGCGAATCTGACTGCCGGTGGCGACATGCGACGTCGTTGAGGCGACGACTTCGCAGACGCCGGCATGCGGCGTGCGCGACGCATTGCAGTGCTGCAACGCGCCAGGCTCGCCGCTGCGATCGCTCGGCTGCGCCGGAGACGATGCCGCCGACCGACGGACGTCATCGACGGCGCGCGATCGCCTTGTGGGCCGGCAACGCGGCGTACGCAGAGAGGTCGCATCGGCGCCGCGTCGCGACGACTGCCCGATCAGCGCGAACCGAGGAGCGCAAGCGTCGCCACGACGCAGCGCGACTTCATGCGCGCGGTGATGTCCTGCGGTTCCCCGCCCGCCGCGACGATCATCGCGATCACTTCTTCGAGCATCGCGTCGAGGCCGGCGGCGCTCGGTGCCGCGCATGACCAGCGTGGTGCCGTAGCGCGATTCGCGGGAGAACGGATAGCTGCCGAGATCGATGTCCGGATAACGATTCTGAATCCGTCCGAGCGGTGCCGGCGATCTGACTTTCGCCGAGATAGACGGTGACCGAACGCGATCGGACCGGCGCGCCGCCGCGCAGTTTGCCCTCGAGCGGTCGACAGCATGCCCTGCATCACGGTTGGAATGCCGGCCATCACGTAGACGTTTTCGATGAAGAACCCCGGCGGGCCACCGCTCGGATTGCCGATCAGTCCGGCGCCTTCGGGTACGCGCGCCATCAGCATGCGCGCGGCCATCACGTCGGGCGGCACGGCGCGACTCTGGATCAGGTGCGCGATCTCCGGATGAATGACCAGCTTGCGATCGAACGCCTTTGCGATGCAGTCGGCGGTGATGTCGTCGTGCGTCGGACCGATTCCGCCGGTCGTGAAGACGTAGTCGAATTGACCGCGCAGCGTTCGCACCGTGTCGATGATCACGCTTTCGATGTCGGGGATGACTCGCGCTTCGCGCACGCGTATGCCCCATTCGTTCAGCTGAATCGCGATGTGGCGCAGGTTGGTGTCCTGCGTCCGACCGGACAGGATCTCGTTGCCGATGATCAGCACGCAGGCGGTGACGACCGAGTCGTTCATGGTCGGGTCCAGTGCGGATGCGACGTGCGGAGTGATCGTAGCACGACGTTGTGGCGCTTCGGCAGTGTGGCCCTGGCAAGTCCGAGCAACGCCACCCAAGCGTTGATTCGGTATCCGGCCGCCAATCAGCCAACGATTTAGTTGGGGGGCATCCGATCGTGCGCCGATACCGGACAACGATCAATCCTAACGTGCCAATCAACCGCCGGCGGGGGTTGTTCCGTTGCCCCCCGGCAGTCACTCCGTACACTGCGCTCCATCGAAGATGCAGCGCTGAGCCGTGCGTCACGCCGGGGCCCCACCGGTGACCGATAGACTGACGCAAAGGGCGCATTCGGCAGGGAGAGCTGCAAATTGGTTGAGCGAGGGACTGCTCTGGTCGTGATCTGTGTGGGGTTGCTCGGCGGCTGCGCCGATAAATCGGACGACAACGCTGCACCGGAGCCGACCTCGCTGGCCCTGACCGCCGATCCGCTGGTGGTCGCCACGGGCGGACGGGCGACGCTTTCGTGGACCGCGAGCAGTGCCGCTTCGTGTGAGGCGTCGGGCGGCTGGTCAGGCACACAACCGACGGCCGGAACGTTCGCTACACCGCCGCTGAACGCACAGACGACGTTTGCGCTGAGCTGCAGCGGTCGCACAGGCGGCGCCGTCGCGCGGGTGACGGTGGATATCCAGGATCCGAGCCAGGGTGCGCCGAACGTCGTGCTGACGAGTTCGCCCGCGTCGATCCCGGCGACGGGTACCGCGACGCTGCGGTGGAGTGCGGTCGGCGTGAATTCCTGCCAGGCCTCCGGAGCTTGGAGCGGCGCCAAGTCGCCGAACGGAACACAATTGGTCGGCGGCCTCGCGCGCGATACGTCGTTCACACTGTCGTGCACGGGACCCGGCGGCACCGGCATCGCGATGACGCAGGTCGTATTGCAGCGGGCGACGCTGCGCTGGGAAGCACCGCAGCTTGCAGCCGGCGCGACGCTGGCCGGTTTTCGCGTGCAATGGGGCTCGAGTCCAGGTGTATACAGCAGGCGGGTTGAGATATCGGACCCGAGCGTCCGCGCCCACGTGATCGACCTGCCGGGCCCCGGCGACTACTACTTCGCGATGGCCGCGCTCGATGGAGCGGGCAACGAGAGCGCACGCTCCAAAGAAGTATCGAAGCGGATTCCCGGCTGACGACCTGAGCAGTCGTGAAAGTGTGTCGTGATCGACACACTGGCGATCCTCACACGCGTCGCCGAGCGGGAGTCTCGGCTCGGACTGCTCACTTCTGGCCTGTCGTGGCGCTGAATTCTCAGATCTGCCTACTCGGTCACGGGCAGTTCATCTCCTTACAAGTACCGTTCATCTGCACACACGTCACGCACACGACGTGTGTGTGGGGGGGCTGGACGTTGTTCAAAGGAGAGACCCATGCAGTTCTGGGATCGACTTTGTGTTCAGGTGCTGGTGGGTACCTTTTCACTTCTCTTGGCGGGCTGTCACAACGACGGCAGCAGGGTGGGGCCGTCAGTCCTGCTGCTGAATCAGCAAGCGGTGACACTGTCCGGAAGCGTCGGTGACGGGCCGGTCGCGGACGCGACTCTCGAACTTCGGGATCGAGCGGGAGACGTCGTTGCGAACGGTATGAGCGACGCTCGAGCGCACTATCAGATCGTGGTGCCGGAACAGACTCTGTATCCGATCACGCTACGCAGCATCGGAGGCACCGACCTCGTTACCGGCCGTGCGCCGGACGTCCCATTGGAACTGGTGATTGCGGACCCTTCACAAACCATCGGGAATCTGTCGCCGCTGAGCACGTTCGCCGCGCGCGTCGCGCAGTGTGCGAGTTCCGAGCCGAGCCCGGCGCAACTCGACGCCGCATGGGCTCAGGTGCTCGACCGCATGAACATGGGCTTCGACGCTGAACAAGCTGGTAACCCCGCCACGACACCGGTGACCCCGGACAACATCGCAGAACTGATCTTCGCCAGTGAGGGGCTGGCCGAAGCAATGCGACGCGCGACTGCCGCATTGGCCGCCTCGACGCCGAGTGTGACGACGGACGCCATGATCGACGTCGTCGCGTGTGATCTGCGCGCGGACTCGATGATCGACGGGCGCGGCGGAGTCGCTGCGTCGGAGCGGGTCGCCGCGGTGTTTCAGGCAGCCAGCGGCGCTGTGTTGCTGGAGATGGCGGCAAAACAACTTCGCGTCGATGGGTCCGACGCGATGGCTGGGATGGACCGCGCGATCGCGCAGGCGATGCCGGGTGCCGCGACTACGGTCAGCACGACCGATGCGGCTGTCACCCCTGCGCTGATCCGTCAGACGCGGGATGCATTGGCGGTCTTTCAGGTGTTCGGCGGCGACCCGGTGGGGCGTTACGTGATGCTGCTCGACCAAACGCCGATCGGCGAGCTGACAAACGCGGTCCGGTTGGAGGCGGCGACACCGGGCTCGACCGAAATGAGCGGATTCGCGGAACGGGTGGCGCTCGCTGACGATCGGACAGTGGCGCAGGCGATGGCGTTGGCTCGAGTACTGCACGAAGCGAGCCCGCCGCTGGTGTCGTTTGCATCGGTCCCCGAGCAGGTGCGACCAGGCACCACTGCGCGGCTTTCCTGGGCGTCGACCCAAGCGACTCGGTGCCAGGCCAGCGGCGGTTGGAGTGGCACAAGAGCCGCGGACGGGACGTTGGTGACGGCTCCCGTCGAGCGGCCGACGACGTATCGCCTCGACTGCACGGGACTCGGTGGCACAGCAACCGCGCAACTCACGGTGGGTCTCGCCGGCGTGCCGCCGTCTCCGCTTCCCAGAGTCGATCTGGTGGTGAACGCCGACGCGGTGCCTAGTGGAGGCAACGTCACGCTTTCGTGGACCTCGGCCGACACCAACGCGTGCGCGGCCAGCGATGCGTGGTCCGGCGCCAAGTCATCCAGTGGCACCCAAACGGTCGTTCCAACCGCGACGAGCCGCTACGTCTTGACCTGCACTGGAGCGGGTGGCACGGCGACCGATCAGGTGGTCGTCAGTGTGTCCGCGCCTGCGGTGGCGCTGAGGCCGCCACCGACGAACCCGCCGCCCGTGGCGGCGCCGACGCCGACGCCAATCCCGGTTACGGCGTCGCTGTCAGCGACCCCGATGTGGGTCTCACCTGGCACGTCGACGACGCTGCGTTGGTCGAGCACCGGCGCGACACAGTGCGCCGGCTCCGGGGGTTGGAGCGGCAACAAGCCGATGTCGGGTACGGTCACGACGGGACCAATCACCGCCGACACAACGTTCAGCTTGAGCTGCGGTGGCGGGCCGGGCACCGCGCTCGCGACCACGACCGTCTCAACGCGAACCGCGCGGCTGACGTGGCAGGCGCCCAGCGTCGCCGACGCTGCGACGATCGCCGGATTCCGCGTCGACTATGGCAACGCGCCCGGCAATTACGACGCGGGAGTCAGCATCGCGGACAGATCCGTGCGGTCGACGACGCTGACGTTGTCACCGGGCACGTACTACTTCGCGATGCGCGCTCTCGATGGCACGGGCAGAGAGATCGCGCGATCCAACGAAGCCTCCAAGACGATCCAGTAGCGGGGCGTCGTTAGGACGTCCCCATTACATCTTCGGCACACTGCATTTCCGGGCGCTGCGTAGACTGCCTCGACGCTCGTTGCGGTCGGGGTCGCGCCATTCTGTCGGCTCGACACTCGACGCGGTAGATCGTTTGCGGTGCCGCCTGCCTGTATCGCCCATTTCCGGTGGATTCGATTGCAGGCCTCGGGGGATCTGCGGATCATTGGCCAGGGCATGCTTGCTCATGCAACCGCGATGCAGCGACGACAGAGGGTCAACGATGAACATTCGCGAAGGCTGCCAAGAGATCCTGACGCTACGTCTGCTGGCGCTATTGATGGGCGTCACGCTCGGAACCCAGGTTGTCGCGGCGGAAGATGCGGAGCCGGTCGCAGGCGCCGTCCCCGGTCCTGAATACCGGATCGCCGCCGAGGACGTGCTGCAAATTACCGTGTGGAAGGAAGAGGGGCTCGACAAGGAGGTGATCGTGCGGCCCGACGGCGGCCTGTCGTTTCCGCTGGCCGGCGATGTTCACGCCGCGGGCCAAACGCCAAAGGAAGTGGAAGCTGAGATCGCGCGTCGCCTCGCGCGGTATATCCCCGATGCCGTCGTCACCGTGTCCGTCAAGGAACTGAAGGGGATGCGCATCTACGTGAACGGAAAGGTGCACAACCCGGGACAATTTACGGTCGGCCGTTATGTCGATGTCCTGCAGGCGCTGACGCTGGCGGGCGGACTCAATCCGTACGCGAAGGCGGGCGGCATCAAGATCCTGCGGCGCGAGAACGGCAGAGAGGTCGTTTACAAGTTCGACTATGACGACGTGAGGAGCGGCAAGAACCTGGAGCAGAACATCGTGCTGCAAGCCGACGACGTCATCGTGGTGCCATAGCAATGGTCGCGTATCTACAGATGTGGAGGGGCGCTGCAAGGAACGTGACGCGCGGCAGCTTGCAGATCGTGTTGCCGTGCATATGCGCGTTGTCGAGCGCAGAGGCGCTCGGCGCATGGACCGCTGACGGAACCGCGCGCGTCGACTCGCGCTACGAGGACAATGTCAGCTCTGTCGCCGACCACCAAAGACGACGCGATCATGACGACCGCGAATGCGCAGGGCGAGGTTCGCCGCGTCACCGAAAACTCGGAGCTCTCGGCGCTTGCCGGCGTGACCTACCTCGACTACTCCAGCTATTCGGGCCAGGAAGATCTCACCAACGAGGACCTCGAGTACGGCGATCTTCGCGGCGAATGGCGCGGCGATCGAGTCACGTGGCAGTTGTCCGCGTTCGGGGCGCCGCGACGTGCTGCTCGAGACCATCGGGATCATCCGCAACCCGCTCGACGCGACGGGCGGCGCGGCCGGTATTCCTAACGCGGGCGGCGCCAGTGGCGCCTCTAACGCTAACGCGGGCGCCGGGGGCACCCCTAACGCGGTCGGCGCCGCGAGCGGCACCGCCGGCACCAACCCCATCGATCAGGGCGTGTCCACCGGGAATACCGTCGACCAGGGGTCCGTCGACCAGCAGGTCCGGCGCTACGATATCAGCGTGAATCCGTCGGTCGAGTATCGAGTCACGGAGCGCACCAGCGCGACGCTCGGCTACAGCTACCAGCGCCTGGACTATCACAACGGCGCGCAGGCCGATCTGCAGAACAGCCATGCGAACCTCGTGTCGCTGCGAGCTGAGCCACGAACTGTCGGAAGTGGACACGGTGCGCCTGACGACCAGCGCGGGTCGGTTCGAACCGGATAACGACTCATCGACCGACGCGTATGGCGCAACCGTCGGCTGGGTGCATCAGTTCTCCGAAACGGCGGGCGGCAGCATCGACGTCGGTGCGAACGAGAGCGACCAGAACGGCGACTCCAATGACGGACTCTCGCTGAGCGTGAGGGGCTTTCGAAACACGGAGTCGGGCAGCCTGTACCTGCAGGCGCAGCGCTCGCTGATGCCGTCGGGCTTCGGCACGTTGAACGAAACCGATCGCTTGCTGTTCGGCTATCAGCGATCGCTTTCGGACACGGTCGCGCTGACATTGAATGTGGATACGTACAGGACGAGCGCGAGCACGAACTCGTCGAACAACGATGAGCGCAAGTACGTGTCGGCCGGGCCCGAGCTGCGGTGGGCGTTCTCGCCGCATTTTTCGGTCGGAGCCACCTATAGATATACGTGGGTCGATCGGCAGAGCGATCCCGGTAGCGCCACCGACAACGCCGTCGGTATCTTCATTTCCTATCAACCGCAGCGCGAGATCTAGCTCGCGCCGGCGAAGCAACGGCAAATGACCGACGTCAAACGAGACTGTCCTCGAACTCAGCGACTACTGGGCGATGCTGGTGCGCCGGAAGGTGTGGTTCGTCGCCCCGTTCGCGGCGGTGCTCGCGATCAGCGCGGCGCTCGCGTTCCTGCTGCCCGCCACGTATCGCTCCGAAGCGACGATTCTCATTCAACGACAATCGATTCCGAAGAATCTGGTCGACACGACGATCACGACGTACGTCGAGGAGCAGATTCAGGAGACAAGGAACGGATTACGTCGTACGAGAACCTGCTTGGCCATCGCCGAGAAGTTCGATCTGTATCCGCGGCGAGCGTCAATCGAACCCGTCGGGCGTTGTGGCGAAAGTCGCGAAGAACATCGAGGTCGAGATGGTCGATGTGAAGGCGTCGTCGCCCGATCAGGCCGGCGAGCGCGATGCGACGATCGCCTTCACGGTCGCATTCAATGCGTCCACTCCCGAGACCGCGCAGGCGGTGGCACGGATGCGCTGGCGAAACGCTACCTCGATGAACACCGGCGGGACGCGAAGAAGCAGGCCGCCGACGTGTCGGCGTTTCTGCAAGACGAAGCCGACAAGCTGAAGGACGAGATTGCGACGCTCGAGAAGGCGCAGGCGCAATTCAAGCAGCGCGAGCAGAATCAGTTGCCCGAATTGCGGGACATGAATCTCAGCCTGTTCGAGAGGACGCAGCAGGAGATCGAAACGTCGAAGACGACGATCCGCGCGCTGCAGGCGAAAATCGACGCGGCGAAGTCCGAGCTGTCGCTGACGCAGCCGTACAAGGAAGTGGTAACCGAGGACGGCAAGCGGATGTTGTCCGCTAGCGAACGTTTGAGCGTTCTCACCGCCGACTATCTGCGCGCGTGCGCGCGTTACTCGCCCGAACATCCCGACGTGCTGCGGCTGTCGCGCGAGATTCGCGTGCTGGCACAAGCAAACCGGCTCTGGCGCGCGCGCCAATGAGCTGATGGTCCAGTTGACGCAGCTGCAGGAGCAGTTGCGGCAGGCACGCCAGAAGTACTCGAGCGATCACCCGGAGGTTCAACAACTCGAGAAGGCGGTCGCGTCGGTCGAGAAAGGGTTCCAGAGCGCGTTGATCGCGCCCGACACACAACACGTCGACGCAGGCCATACCGCCCGACAATCCGCGCTACGTCGCGCTGCAGACGCAGATCGATTCGGATCAGACGAGCCTGGCAGCCGAGCAGAATCAGCGCGCGGAACTCGAGCGGAAGTTGACCGAGTATCAGACCCGGATCTTCCAGACACCGCTGGTCGAGCGCGACTTCAAGTCGTTGAATCGCGATTACGAGAACGCGGTGCAGAAGTACAACGATTTGAAGAACAAGCAGCTCCAGGCGCGCCTGGCTCAACAGGTCGAATCGGGCGGTAACGCCGAAAAATTCGTGCTGTCGAGCGGCGCGTATCTGCCGTCGATGCCGATCAGCCCGAATCGCATCGGCATCATGCTGCTGGGTGGATTGCTCGCGTTCGCCGCGGGCGTCGGTTTCGTCGCCGTCGTCGAGCACATGGATAAGACAGTGCGCGATTCGCGCGCGATCGCAGCGATCTTCGGCGCGCCTCCGCTCGCGATCATTCCACAGATGCGATTCAGGCGCGCGTCCGCGCCGCGGTTCCGATAGAGCGAAGGTCGCCTGCAGTATGGACCACATCAGTAAAGCGTTGGAACGGGCACAGGGCGAGCGCGGCAATGTGCGCAGTTGG
>CAWHHK010000004.1:0-11824 GCA_963829065.1 uncultured Gammaproteobacteria bacterium
ATGTATCCGATGTCCTCCGAGGTGTTCAACTGCGCCGCACCAGACACCGGCAACATGGAAGTGATCGAACGCTACGGCAGCGACGAACACAAAGAACGCTGGCTGAAGCCGCTGTTGAACGGCGAGATCCGATCGGCTTTCTGCATGACCGAACCGCTGGTCGCGTCGTCCGACGCCACCAACATTTCCCTCGAGGCGCGGCTCGATGGCGACGAATGGGTTCTGAACGGCCAGAAGTGGTGGTCGTCCGGTATCGGCGACCCGCGTTGCAAGGTGTTGATCGTGATGTGCGTGACGGAGCCCGATGCGGCGCGCCACTCGCGGCAGTCGCAGATCCTGGTGCCGCGCGACACCAAAGGCATCGAGATCATCAAGATGCAGACCGTGTTCGGCTATGACGATGCGCCGCACGGCCACGGCCATGTGCGTTTCAACAACGTCCGCGTACCGAAGGACAACATCCTGCTCGGTTCGGGTCGCGGCTTCGAAATCGCTCAGGGCCGCCTCGGACCCGGACGTATCCACCACTGCATGCGCGCGATCGGCGTCGCCGAGCGGGCGCTGGAACTGATGTGCCGCCGTTCGGTTTCGCGCGTCGCGTTCGGCAAACCGCTCGCCGAACTCGGCGGCAACCTCGACAAGATCGCCGATGCGCGCATCAACATCGAAATGGCGCGTCTGCTGACGTTGAAGGCGGCATGGATGATGGACACTGTCGGCAACAAGGTCGCGCGCAGCGAAATCGCGCAGATCAAAGTCGCGGTGCCGAACATCGCGCTGCAGGTCATCGACGACGCGATCCAGATCCACGGCGGCGCCGGTGTATCGCAGGTGTTCCCGCTCGCGAGAATGTACTCGGGCATGCGCACGCTGCGGCTCGCCGACGGCCCGGACGAGGTGCATCGCCGTACCGTCGCGCGGATGGAACTCGGCAAATACCCGGACAAGGAGCCGCCGCGCACCGATCCGTGGTGAGTGCACGCGCCGGCGCTGACGAGACGACGAAGGGGGGAGCATGGGTAGGCTCGACGGTCGCGTTGCGGTCATCACCGGCGCCGGTCGCGGGATCGGCGCCGAAATCGCAAAGCTCATGGCCGATGAAGGCGCGAAGGTCGTCGTCAACGATCTCGGCGGCAACACCGACGGCACCGGCACCGGCAAGATCGCCGACGACGTGGTCGCGCAGATCCGCGCCGCCGGCGGCGAAGCGGTCTCGAATACGCAGTCGATCGCCGACGTCAAAGGCGGCGAATCGTTGCTCGCGACCGCGCTCGACGCGTTCGGCGGCATGGACATCCTCGTCAACAACGCCGGCATCCTGCGCGACAAGACGATCTTCAACATGGAAGAAGCCGATTGGGACGCGGTGATGGCCGTGCACCTGAAGGGCCACTACTGCTGCACGCGGCCGTTCGCGAAATACATTCGCGACCAGAACCGCACGAACTGCCGCATCGTCAACTTCTCCAGCGTATCCGGGCTGTTCGGCAATTTCGGCCAGGCGAACTATGGCGCGGCGAAGGCCGGCATCGCCGGGTTCACGCGCGTGCTCGCGCTGGAACTTGCGAAATACGGCTGCACCGTCAACACGATTTCGCCGGGCGCGTTGACGCGCATGACGATCCCGCTGCGGGAAGCGCGCGGCGAAAAGGTCAAAGAGTCGGAACTCGAAGCGGGCGGTCCGCAGCACATCGCGCCGCTCGTCGCGTGGCTCGCATCGGAAAGCGCATCCGGCGTCTCCAACCAGATCCTTCACGCCGCGCGCGGATCGATCGGCATCATGCAGCAGCCGGCGATCATCAAGTCGTTCCAGAAAACGAAAGGCCCGTGGACGCTCGCGGAACTCGACCGCTACGTGCCGATGCTGATCGAAGCACGCAAGACCCACGACGCGGCGGTGAAGATCGCCGGCAAATCGGTCGTCATCGACTGACGCCGCCGCCTTCCCGCAGACGAGCGCATCTCCACAACCGCATTACCAGTAGTACGTCCAGCGCAGATACCACTGCGAACCACCGCCGGTCGTGAGACCGGTCGCCGGCGGCGGCAATGCGATCGCGCCGTATTCGTCGCCGGTGTCCGCCGAGGTTTCGCACGTATCCGGCGTCGAGATGCTGCGCGTCGCTCGGTTCGAACGCGAGCTGCGTCTGCACCAGGTTCGAACCGTCGTGCAGGTTCGTGAGCAGCGTCAGGCTCTGCGTCACGCAGCGGATGCCACTCGACGCGCGCGCCGATCGCCGAGTAGTCCTGCATCAGCGTGAACAATTCGCCGCGCAGCAGCCGATCGCTCAGCGCATTGGGCAACTTGGTCAGCTCGACCGGTTGCGGTTGGTGCCGAAACCGCTGTGAAAATACTCGCCGAACACGTACCAGTTGCGATCGAGCCACGTGAAGCTGTAGTCGAGATTCACGACGCCGGACGTTTTGTAGCCGCCATCGTCGAGATCGGTCACCAGCCAGTCGGTACGCAACACCGCGCCGCCGATCGCGCGCTTCACGCTGACGCCGACCACGCGATCGCGGTAGTGCTTCGCACCGAGCAGTTCGACCTCGTAGTCGCCGAGCAGGCTGTGCCACTTGCCGCCGAACGAATCGACCGACGCGGTGCGATCGCCTTGCAGGTTGCGCCTGAACACGCCGAGCAGTTGCCAGTCGCTGCCGTGTTCGGTGACGCCGTCGACCTTCACCAGGTCCTCGCCGGGTTTGTAGTCGCGATCGACGGTCGTCGGCGCGAACGGCGCGAAGATGTCGAGCGGCTGAAACACGATGCCGCTGCCCCAACTGATCGCGTCGCGCCCGACCGTTACGCCCCAGTGTTCGGCGCGATATTCGACGGCGAGGCGATCGAATCGCTGAATGGTCTCGTGCCGCGGCCCGTCTTCGAGCGTCCACGTCAGGTCCATGTAACGCAATCGATCGTTGCGCGGCGTCTGATCGAGCGTGTCCTGTGGATTGCTGATGAACGCGAACTGGTCGCCGCCTTCGTACAGCGTGGTCAGCGCGGCGTTCAGGTGCCAGCGCGCGTATTCGTCGCGAAACATCAGTCGCAGATCGGCGCTCGCTTCGTAGACCGGCGTGCCGTCGAGCGATCGCTGCAGGTCGTCCTCCGGTAGCGACTCGGCATTGCCGAACGCGCGCGCCCGCGCGTCGAGATCCCACGCGAGCGCCGAACCCGCATGGATCGCGCCGGCGCACAGCAGCGTGGCTTTCAGCGCCTTCATGCGGTTTCGGCGGAAACCCTCTGGTCGGACGCGATGCGTCCGTCCAACAGTTGTACCCGTCTGCGCGCGTAGCTCATCACCATCGGGTCGTGCGTCGCAGTGACGATCGTGACGTGCCGTTCTTCGTTGATGCGCCTGAGCAGTTCGAGCAGACCCTTCGTCGTTTCGGAGTCCAGATTCGCGCTCGGCTCGTCCGCCAGCAGCAACGCCGGACGCGTGACGATGGCGCGTGCAACGGCCACGCGCTGTTGCTGGCCGCCGGACATTTCGCCGGGCCTGCGGTTCGCAAGCTCCGCTGATGCCGAGCGACGCCAATATGTCGAGCGCGCGCTCGCGGCGTTCGCGCAGCGTCGACCCCCTGCAACTGCATGATGAACTCGACGTTCTCGCGCGCCGACAGCACCGGAATGAGGTTGTAGGCCTGAAAAACGAAACCGATCTTGGTCAACCGCAAATCCGCGAGTTGCGCCTCGTCGAGACCGGACAGCGCGACGCCGTCGACGACCACATCACCGGTGCTCGGCCGGTCGAGCGCGCCGATGAGATTCAACAGCGTCGATTTGCCGGATCCGGACGGACCGGCAAGGCTCACGAACTCTCCTGGCGCCACGTCGAGGTCGACCCCGCTCAGCGCATGCACCGGGATCGCTTCGGCGGCGTACGTGCGGCCGAGATTGCGGCACCTGACGACCAGGTCGTCGCTCATCGATTCATCTCCTTGATCACCTGCTCGATCATCGGCGCAGGGCATCGAGCGGCTTGATACGCACCGCGCGCCACGCCGGGTACGCGCTCGCGAACACCGCGAGTGCGACCGCGAGCGCGCCCAGCGAAACCACGTCGCGCAACATCAGATGCGGTACGAGTCTGCTGCGCATTCCGGCCAGTTCGGCACCGGCCGCGTAGCTCGACAGATCGATTCCGTCGGCAAAGAACTCGACCAATCCGACGCCCACCACGATGCCACCGGCCAGCGCGAACGCCACGATCAGCACCGATTCGATCACCACCTGTACGACCACCGCGCGCGGCCGCATGCCGAGCGCGCGCAACATGCCGAATTCGCGCACGCGTTCGAGCACCGCCGTGATCAGCGAGTTGATCAAGCCAAACGCGAGCGCCAGCAGCAGAATCACGTACCAGATCGTGATGCCGACGTCGGCGATTTCGTAGAAAGCGGCCGCTTGCGGATCGAGTTGGCGCCAGTTCAGAACTTCCAGCCCACCCATTTCGTTCGTCAGCGCCCGGTTCGCGGCGGCGCTGAAGCGGTCGTCGCGAAGCCGCACCGAAATCTCGGTGACGTCGTTGGTCCCCAACAGCTTCTGCAAGGGGCGGATGCCGGTGAATGCGTAGCTCTTCTCCAGCGCCGTGCCGGGCGCGTCGTAGAGTCCGGCGATGCGAAACCCGGCCTCGCGATTCCTGCCGTCGGCACCCTGCGTCATGATGACGACTCTTCGCCCAACGGCCGTATCGAGGCGCGCCGCGAGTTCCGCACCCAGCAGCAGGCGATCGTCGTCGGCGTCGGTCAGCGCTTCGCCGCGAATGCCGACGTGCGCCAGAAACGAGATGGCGCGTTCCTCGCGCGGATCGACGCCGACCAGCGAAATGCCGCGCGTCTCGCGCTCGGACGTCACGACCGCCGGCACCCGCACGCGCCGCGTCCAGCCGATCATCTCGTCGTCCGGAATGTCCGGGCGATAACCGTCACCCACCGCAAATGCGCGTTCGATCGACGGATCCTCGCGGTATCCGGGCGCCAGCACTTTCAGGTTGCCGGACAGGTTCTCGACCGCGTCCTTCATCATGTCGACCTGCATGCCGCGGATCAGGCTGCCGAGCAGCACGCACGCGGCGATCGCGACGAGGATTGCGGTGAACAGCATCAGGTTGCGGCGCCGGTACCGCCACAGATTGCGCCAACTGAGTTGCAGTAGCAGCTTCAACGGCACCGGTCAGGCTCCCACGCGCAATGCGTCGACCGGTGCGAGCGTGCGGATTCGCAGCGCCGGAATCAGCGCGGCGAGCTGCGTGGCGACGATCATCAACAACGGCGCCGCGAGCATCGCGCCGACGTTGAGCGGCGGGTAGATCCGGTCGGGCAGATGGAATCGCCGCGCGAGTTCGCCCGCCATCTGCGCCGAGCGGAATGCCGACGTGCTGCGTCGCGGTCATCAGCGCGCCGGCGATCACGAGGCCGATCGCGGCGCCGAGCAGCGCGAGCCACGCCGCTTCGATCTGCAGCACACCGATGATGCCGGCGGGCCGCATGCCGATCGCGAGCAGCATGCCGAACTCACGCGTGCGTTCGAACACCGTCATCATGAAGCTGTTGAAGATGCTGAACGTCACGAGCACCGCGACCAGCGAGAGCATCACCAGGCTGCCGGCGCGCTTCAGCTGCATCGTTGCGCGATTTCCGGCATCAGCTGTTGCCACGACAACGCGACGCTCGCCGTTCCCGAGCGGCGCGATCGCCGCATCGACCGCGGGCAACATCGCGTCGACGTGTTCGAAGTCGCGCGACCCGGGCGACCACCATGTGTACCTGGTCGCCGAGCCCGAACTCGTCTTGAAAAGCGACCAACTGAATCTGCACCAGTACGCGATCGAGTTCGGCAGAACCGGATTCGACGATGCCGCTGACGCGCAGCGACAACGCCGCGACGCTGCCGTCGAGTTTGCTGCCGAGCAGAACGAATTCGTCGCCGACGTCGATGCCGAGGTTGCGCGCGATCACCGACCCGAGCAGCGCGTCGCCCGGACCCGCGATGTAACGCCCCTTTGATCACCAGGTTGGCCAACGACGAGACAGCCGGTTCCGTTGCGGATCAACGCCCATCACCTGCGCGCCGTAGCTGCGCTCGCCAACCGACACCAGCGCGAAGCCCACCGCGCGTTGCGCGACCGCCGTTACGCCTGGAACACTCTTCAGCGCGCGCGCTACCGCGGTTGCGTCGGGCACCAGGTTGCGCAGCGACGGGTCGTCGGCATACGCCGGATTCTGGATCTGCAGATGCCCGCTGAGCAGTTGCGTCGCTTGATCGGCCATTGCATCCATCGCGCCGCCTTGCAGCGAATAGGCAGCAACGATCAACGTCACCGCGAACGCGATGCCGCCGGCGGTGAGAGTGGTGCGAAGACGATTGCGCCACAGGTTGCGCCACGCGAGCGCACTGCTCAACCCTAGGCCGCCGGAACGATGAGCGCGCGGCAGCTGCAGCGCGGCGACGTTCACGGCCGAAGCTTCACGTGGCACGCAACGCCTCCACCGGCTTGAGCCGGCGCACGCGCAGCGTCGGCAACAGCGCCGCGAGTTGCGAACACACCATCAGCAAGACGACGCTGCGCACGATCGCGGGCGCGTTCAATGCGGGACGCAGCCGATCCGCAATGTGGAAAGCGCGCATCGCGGCGCCGGAATCGCCCACCGGAATGCCGACGCGACCGAGCCACAGCACCAACGGGACGCCAATGGCCACTCCAGTCGCGCAGCCGATGCCGGTGAGCAGCAGGGCTTCGACCTGGAGCAGAACGATCACCGCGCGGGCGCGCATCCCAATCGCCATCAGCATGCCGAATTCGCGCGTCCGCTCGAACACCGTCATCAGCAAAGCCATTGAGCACGCCGATGGTGACCACGGCCGTCAGTATGCCGAACATCACGTTGCCGGCGGAACGATCGAGCGTGATCGCCTGTTCCAAGTCAGGCAGCAGAGTCGGCCACTCGAGCACGACCTCGTTCGCCGGAAGATCCTTGCGCAACGCGTCGGCAACCGCGGCCGCGCGTGCTACCGACTTCGCGCGCACGACGATCATGTGTGCGGTGTCGTGCATCTCGAACGCTTCGGCCACTGCCGCGTACGGAACCTCCAGCAACTGTCGGTCCAGTTCCGCGATTCCCGACGCGAACGTACCGACCAACGTCACCGCGAGTGCGGCGACGCCGCCGTTTGGCGCGGTGCCGAGAACGGCGATCTGATCGCCGACCGAAAGGCCGAGGTTGCGCGCCAAGAGGCGCCCCGCGTAGGCTTCGGCCCCGTCCTCGATGTATCGCCCCTCTGTACGCATGTCAGGCAACGTCGAAAGCGCGCGCTCGCCTGCGGGATCGACGCCCAGCAACTGCGCGCCATAACTGCGATCGTTGCCGGAGACCAGCGCGAACGCCGCGATCCGCGGCGTGGCGGCGATCACTCCCGGAACAGCGCGGACGTTCGCAACACGCTCCGCGGCGCCGTCGATCGCGTTTTCGATGCGAGGGTCGTCCAGGTAACCGCGGCGCTGTAGTTGGACGTGGCCATCGAGCAGACGCGTCGCGTTGTCGACCATCGCGCCGTACGTGCCGGCCTGCATCGACATCGCGAACGTCAGCAACGTCACCGAGAACGCGATGGCGCCAGCCGACAACAGCGTTCGCTTTCGATTGCGCCATAGATTGCGCCATGCGATCACCGCGCTCGATGCGACGCCTGCGTTCATTGGCTGCGGCCCGATTGCAGCGCGAACACGGTGAACATGCCGTCGTCGATCTTGACGTCGAATTGCGCCTGGTCGTACGCGATCTCGGTCCACTCGTCGGTCTTGTCGAGCGGCGCCATCCGCATGCGCGTCGCGAAGGTGCGGCCGCCGAGCGTCTTGATCTCACGCGACTCGAGCCGCTTCAGCGGTTTCATGGTCTGATCGAAGAACGTCTGGCCGAGCAACACGTAGTCATCGCGCAGCACGATCTGCTCCTTGCCCCACACAACCGGCGCGTCGTCGTGCGGAATCGCGTCCACCGTGTACACGTGGTGACCATCCCGCGTTTCCGTGCTGACCAGCGCCAACTCGTACTCGTGCAGCAACTGATCGGTGCGCGACAGATCACTGTACGAGAAATCGGAACCGGCCCAGCCCTGCGACATCATGCTGAACGGCAAACGGATCACGCGATTCAGCTTCGGCGTGAACGTCCACATCTGCTGACCTTGCTTCAACGTCGCATTGCCGGCGTCTTTCGTTGGCGCCGTGAAGCGGATCAGCGCGTCTTCGCGGCCGCGGGTCCACGCCACGAGCTTCGACGAACGCTCCCAATCCGGGCGGTGGATCACCATCGAGAACTCTGCGTACGACGTCTGCCCGCGCGTGAGATCGATGACACCGGCGATCAGTTCGGCGGCCGTAGGCGTTGCGGTAGGTATCGGATCGGCCGCGTCGACCGAACACGCACAGAGGCAGGTGACCGCCAGCAGCCACTTCGATGAGTTCGTCATGTGTTGACGTCCATGTCGCTACTCCTTGACCGCTCGAGTCGCAGGCTCCCCGATCACGCGCAGACTGGCCGCGGTCAGGTCCAGCGCTTGCGTCGCGTCCACACAGCCGCCGCGCGACGCCAGCAGCGTCGCCACCGCACGCTGCATGCTGACCGCGGGGTCCACGGCCTCGAGGGTGATGCCAGCGACATTGCGCACCTGCGATCGTCCCATCAACAGCGCGAACGGGTCGCGCAGCGTCGCGGCCCGCTTAAGTCGCTCCACGATCGCGTCGCGCAGCGCCGGATCGAGTTCACCGAGCCCCTTGTCAACTCGATCCTCGAGAACAGCGTCGAGCAGCGCAAACCCGAAGGATTCGATCTGGCCGGCGATATCGCGCGTGACTCCCCACTCCGCAACCAACACGCGCGCCACATCGAGGAATGCGCTGGGGTCATCATCGACGTTGCTGGCTATCGCAATCGTGCGGGCAGCCAGCCACAGCCCGATCTGCGCGACGGTCTGTTCCGGTGGCAAATCGACCGTCGCGGAGGTACAGCCGTCGGTGGTACTTGACGGTTGCATCGCGACGATCTGCGGCTGCAGCGCTCCTGCGAGCAATTGCGTTGCTCTCGCCAATGCGGCCGCAGCCGGCGGTTGTACAGTGACGTGCGTCAATCCGCTATCGGCCTGATGTCCGCGGTCGACGACGGTGAGCTGGAATGTCAGATCCGTCGCGTTGGTCACCTGCGGGGCGACGAACGTCGCGCGCGCGTTCGCCGCATTCGTCAGCGCAATCGGCGGCCCCGCCGTCTGCGTCCACGAATACGACTTGATGTCGCCGGTGCTGGTGGAGCCGTCGAGCGTCACGACGTCACCGGACGCCACCGTCTGATCGGTCCCGGCGTTCGCGATCAGCTTGAACGCGAGCGCGCAAAACGCCGTATCCCCGAAGCAGGCAACCACCGTGCTGTCGCCGCAGCCGCACACCATCGTCAACAACAGCGTCAGCATCGGCCATGCAAAAACCCGCACAGCTACCCATCCTCCGAACCGATCTCGATGGTCTTGCCGATCGGTTCGATGCAGCGCGCCCCTTCGTTGCGCGCATTGTTCACGTAGGTGCTCACCGGAACGATGCTGAGCGGCACGGCCAGCCGCGGCACCAGCAGATCGGAAAGCAGCTGCGCCGGCTCTTCGGTCGCGGCTACCCAGCGGCGCCCTTCGGCGCGCGTCAACATCGCGGGCTGGCGGTCGTGAATGAACGCGAGTCGATCGTGCACTGCCGTCGTCACCACCGCAAAGCTCTCGAGCATTTCGGCGCCATTGCGCCAACGATCCCACACGCCCGCGAGCAACAGGCCGTCATCCGCGTGCGGGCGGATGTAGTACGGCAACTTATGTGTCCCGTCGCTGAGCCACTCATAGAAGCCGGCCACGGGCACCAGACAACGACGCCGCGCAAACGGATCCTTGAAGGCGCTGCTGCGCTCGAGCGTCTCGGCTTTCGCGTTGAACGTGCTGTAACGCGGCGACTTTTCTTTCGACCACCACGGCGTCAGCCACCAGCGCATCGTCGCCGACTCGAGGCGTCCGTCCAACGCGCGGTCCGGTGCACGAATGACCGGTAACGACAACGTCGGCGCGACGTTGTGCCGGTCCTCCCGGTCCGGGTACGGCTGACCGACCATGTCCATGAACAGCAGCGTCAACGGGCCCGAACTGACGTTCACGCGGCCGCACATCAGCGCTTCGCGATTGCGTCCACGGCCGCCATATCTTCCGCACCGAGCCGCCACGATGCAGCCGCGACATTCGCTTCGACCTGCTCGGCCGACGTCGCACCGGCGATCACGCTCGCGACTGCGGGCTTCGCGAGCAGCCAGCCGAACGCGACGTCGATCAGCTTGCGATCGCGCCCCTCGGCGAACTCGGTGAGCTTCTCGACGATCGTGAAGTTGCGCTCGGAGAGCGCGCGCTCGGCCAACCGGCCGACCGTCGCGAGCCGAGTCCCTTGCGGCGGCGGTTCGCCGCGATGGTACTTGCCGGTCAGCATGCCGCTCGCGAGTGGAAAGTACGGCAGCATGCCGAGCCCGAAGCGCTCGCACGCGGGCAACACCTCGCGCTTCGACGCCGCGCTCGAGCAGGCTGTAGTGGTTCTGCGCCGAGACGAAGCGCGCGCCGTGGTTGCTGCGCGCCGTCCAGTCCGCGTCGGCGATCTGCCAGCCGGTGAAATTCGAGTTGCCGAGGTAACGCACCTTGCCCTGCGTCACCAGATCGTCGAGCGCGGCGAGCGTTTCGTCGATCGGCGTGTCCGGATCCGGCGCGTGCATCTGGTACAGGTCGATGTAGTCGGTGCGCAGCCGTTTGAGGCTCGCTTCGACCGCGCGATGGACGTAGCGCCGCGAACCGCCGCGGTCGTGCACAGTCATCCCGGTCGGCATCGCAAACTTGGTCGCGATGACGACTTGACTGCGGCGCGCGCCGAGCGCCTCGCCGAGCAATGTTTCGGATTGCTGATTGCCGTAGACATCGGCGGTGTCGAACAGATTGATGCCGGCGCCAATCGCCGCATCGACGACCGCGCGCGTCGCCGCAGCGTCGCAGCGCCCGCCGAAGTTGTTGCAGCCGATGCCCACTTCGGAGACCTTCAGTCCCGAAGCACCCAAACGTCGATGATCCATCCGTGCTCTCCGTCAACCGCCGCAGCGTTTGCCGCTAGCGTACCCGCTCGGCCGACGCGGTGGCAGCCGTCGACGACCGCGACCCCGACCTGGCGGAGATTCCACGCCATGACGCGCCGCCAAGCGACCACGCTCGGCGCAGCACCACTCGCGCCTACATCCGGTTCGCGTCGCTAGGCGGGACGATGTAGCGACCCAGCGATCGAGCCTCGCGAGAGTCAGGCCGCGCGCGGCGAGATCTGCTTGGTGATCGACTTGTCGAATAGGAGCGCTGCTTTGCCCAGTTCGTAGCTCACCTGCAGGTTCATCCAATCTAGGCGCCAATGCGTTCACGCGGCAGCTCTATATTGAAGTAGGCCGCAGATTCAGCCAGAACTCCGGTCTCGGAAGTAGATCGACCGCCCACCAGACGTCGCGCACCGTTGACGATCTCGTTGATTCGGGACTTATACGAGGTCGAGATCGTTTGACTGCGACAAGAGCTTGCCGATCAGTCGCGGTTGGAGAGACATGTCTTCGTAGTCAGTCGTTCTCAAATAGGCTACAATTGTTCTCTATATGAGAACGAACAGGCCGGCATCGGCTCCTCCTCGGCTCGCAGAGGTTCTCTTCGGCGCGTATCGCCGACAGATTCTCGGCCTGCTTTTGCTGCGTCCGGGCGAGACGTTCTACGTTCGTGAAATCGAGAGGC
>CAWHHK010000005.1:0-356834 GCA_963829065.1 uncultured Gammaproteobacteria bacterium
GTCAAAAGCGCTTCCCGGGGCTGCGTCGGGCGAGATTGAAGCGGTGCGTTGGTGGGACCGATGGCGCCCGCGACAAAGCGCGGCTTGCCGTCCTCGGCGGCGACGCGCGCGGCGGCGGCGTGCGCCAGCTTCGCGCCTTCGAGATTGAGCTCGTAGGCATAGCTGGAGAGGTCGTAATCGGCTTGCGCGACGAGGTCGAGGAAAAGGTGTTGGTGGCGACGATGTCGGCGCCGGCGCGCAGATAGTCGGCGTGTATGTCCTCGATCGCCTTCGGCTGGGTCAGGATCAAGAGATTATTGTTGCCTCTGACGTCGCGGTGGAAATCCTTCAACCGTTCGCCGCGAAACGCCGCTGCGTCATAGTCGAGGCCCTGGATCATGGTGCCCATGGCCCCATCGAGCACCAGGATGCGCTTGGCGGCGGCCGCGAGCAGCGCGGTGCGCTTGGGAGAGACTTGTTTGTGCGCTTGCGCGGTCATCGGTCAGGCGGCTTTCTGTGCGCCATTGGGACGGATGCCCAGCAAATGGCTGATCGCGAACACGAGGTCGGCGCGGTTCATGGTGTAAAAGTGAAAGGTCTCGACGCCGTGCTTCGCCAGCTTCTGCACCTGGCCCAATGGCGCACAGAAGGCCGCCTGACCGTGACCGCGCTGGCGAATACCAGTAGCATCAAAACATTACGTCCCTCGGAGTCCGCCCATGGTCAGTCAGTCGTCACCCGATAGCCCCGCGGCAAGCGCCACGCGGACCAGAACAACGTCTGGCGGCTCGATACCCCCGGCGCCGCGGGCTGGAAACGCACGGCGCGCGCCGCCGACCCGAACAAGTTCTTCATCGTCTCGGCCGATTGCCACGTGCAGGAACCGAACGATCTGTGGGTCAAGCGGATGCCGAAGGAACTGCATGGGCGTTTGCCCGGCGTCAGCGTTCAACCCGACGGTCAGAAATTCCAGAAGACCGAAGGCTTCCGCCCGATCCGGATCCGCGACACGCCGTTCGACGGCGAGGACCGGCTGCGCAACCAATCGGGCAAGACGCCGGAAGAACGCATCGCCGATCTCGACCGCTGATGGCGTCGATTGCGAAGTGCTGTTTCCGAATAAAGGCCTCGCGATGTGGGCGACGCCCGATGCGAAGTTCAGCCAGGCGATGTGCCGTGCGTACAACGAATGGGCGTGGGAAGTTTTCGGTCCGTACAACGACAGACTCGCGCCGATGGCATGCATCGCATCCGGCGACATCGAAGGTTCGATCGCCGAAGTGCAGCGCACCGCCAAACTCGGCTTCAAGGGCCTGTCGCTGCCGTGCAAACCGGTGTGGGGCGCGCCCGATCACGAAGCGCTGAACTACAACCTGCCGGAATTCGATCCGTTGTGGGCCGCGATCCAGGACGCCGACATGCCGGTGACGTTTCACGTGTCGACCGGACGCGATCCGCGCACCGCGCGCGGCAACGGCGGCGCGGTGATCAACTACGCGGTGCATTCGCTCGCACCGACGATGGAACCGATCGTGAACCTGTGCGCATCCGGCGTGTTGGAACGTTTTACGACGCTGCGTTTCGGCAGCATCGAAGCGGGCATCGGCTGGGTGCCGTGGGCGCTGACTGCAATGGACGAGGCTTACCGCAAACACCACATGTGGGTGCGGCCGAAACTGAAAGCGCTGCCGAGCGACTATTTCAAGGCGCGCGGCTTCGCGAGTTTCGGTGAAGATCCGCCGGGACTCGACCTCGCGCGCGAGCACGACCTCGTCGACAACTTCATGTGGGCAAATGATTACCCGCACCACGAAGGCACGTGGCCGCACTCGTCCGCCGCGATCGAGCGCACGATGGGCGCGTTGACCGACGCCGAACGCGCCAAGATTCTCGGCCTGAACGCGGCACGGGTATTCAAGTTCGATGTCCCGGCGCGTTATCTGAAGTTCGAAGACACCGCCGCGCTCGCCCGCGCCCGATGACCGAACCGCACACTGCGCGGCCGCGTCGCCGTCGTCGGCGTCGGCGAAACGCCGTACTACAAACGCGGTCAGTCGCCCGACGCCGAATTCAAGCTCGCGCTGCAGGCGATCGTCGCCGCGTGCGCGAACGCCGGTATTTCGCCGAAAGCGATCGACGGCTTCGCGTCGTTCAGCAACGACCGCAGCGACGCGTCGCGCCTCGCAGCGGCGCTCGGCATTGCCGATCTGCGCCTCGCGAACATGCAATGGGGCGGCGGTGGCGGCGGCGGCTCCGGCGCGATCGCCAATGCCGCAGCCGCGATCGCGACCGGCCAGGCCGAATGTGTCGTGGTATTTCGCGCGCTCGCGCAAGGTCAGTTCGGACGCTTCGGTCAAGGCATGCGCGGCCAACGCATCGCCGGCGAGTTTGCGCACACGATTCCGTACGGTTTGATGTCCCCCGCGCAGATGTTCGCGATGAAAGTGCAGCGCTTCATGCACGAGCACGGCGTCGAACAATCTGCGCTGCGCGCGATTTCGCTCGCGAGCTACGCGCACGCGCAAGCGAATCCCCGCGCGGTGATGCACGGGCGCCCGCTCGACGAGGCGGCCTACGACGCGTCGCGCTGGATCGTCGAACCGTTTCATCTATACGACTGCTGCCTCGAGAACGACGGCGCCGCGGCGATGGTGCTGGTGTCGGCCGAACGCGCCGCGCGAGTTCGCGCACCCCCCTTGCTACCTGTTGTCCGCAGTCGCGGGCAGTCACTATCGCGCGGCCGCGCCGGTACACAACACGCCGGACTACGCGACGTCGACGTTCAAGACGCTGGCGCCGCGTCTGTTTGCAATGGCGCAGGTAGCACCCGACGATGTCGACGTGCTGCAGAGCTACGAAAATTTCACGGGCGGCGTGTTGATGAGCATCGTCGAACACGGCTTCTGCGCCCCCGATGCCGTGAACGAGTATTTCCAAACCGAGAACTTCCTCGCTCCGAACGGCAAGTTGCCGTTGAATACCAGCGGCGGCAACCTCGCCGAGTGCTACATGCACGGCCTGGGGCTCAACGTCGAAGCCGTGCGCCAGATCTGGGGCGAGTCGACGAGTCAGGTCAAAGACGCCGAAGTGTCGATGGTGATCTCCGGGCCGATGGTCACACCGGTCAGCGCATGCATCTTCGGCGGAGCAGCAACATTGTGACGTACCTGCACGCGGGCTTACCGGGACCGGTCGCGGCGCCGGACGGACTCGACGCGCCGTTCTGGCAAGGCTTGCACGACGAACAGTTGTTGCTGCAACGCTGCGACGCGTGCGGGCGCTTCCAGTGGGGACCGGAATGGATCTGCCATCGCTGCTTGAGTTTCGATGTCGGCTACGCGCCGGTCGAGCCGCACGGCGTGATTTACAGCTACGAGCGGGTCTGGCATCCGGTGCATCCGGCGCTTTCTGACCAAGGGCCTTACGTGATCGTGCTGGTCGAGTTGCCCGCCGCGGACGGCGTGCGCGTCGTCGGCAACTTGCTGGGCGATCCGCGCGCAGAGCGTCGAAATCGGCGCGCAGGTTCGCGGCGTCTTCGAACACCACGATTCCAATGGGGCCGCGTTCACGCTGCTGCAATGGGAACGTTCTTGAGGTCGAATCGATGGAACTGAGCTTCACCCCCGAGCACGATCGTTTTCGCGCTGAGGTCCGCGAATTTTTCGACACCGCGCTGACGGATGAGCTGCGCGCGCGCGCGACGGTTCATGACGAGCGTCTACTGCGACCACGCGACCGGTTTGAAATGGCAGAAGATCCTGCTCGACAAAGGCTGGCTCGTACCGAGCTGGCCCGTCGAGTACGGCGGCACCGACTGGACGTTGACGCAGCGCTACATCTTCAACTGCGAACGCGCGCGCGCGAATCCGCCGCCGGTTTCGCCGATGGGACTTGCGATGCTCGGGCCCGCGCTGCTCGGCTGCGGCACGCAAGCGCAGCGCGACTATTACCTGCCGCGCATGTTGCGCGGCGACGATTTCTGGTGTCAGGGATATTCCGAGCCGCAGGCCGGATCGGATCTCGCGCGTCTGCAGACCGCCGCGGTCGCCGATGGCGACGACTACATCGTCAACGGCACCAAGATCTGGACGACGCACGCGCACTACGCGAACCGCATGTTCTGTCTGGTGCGCACCGGTCATTTCGAACGTCCGCAACAGGGCGTGACGTTTCTGCTGCTCGACATGAAAGCGCCCGGCGTCACGACGCAGCCGATCCGGTTTTATTCCGGCGACTACGAGCAGTGCCAGGTGTTTTTCGACAACGTCCGGGTTCCGCGCACGCAGATCGTCGGTGAAGAGCACAAGGGCTGGTCCGTCACGAAGTATCTGCTCGAATTCGAGCGCGGCGGCGGCAGCTCCGCGCCGAGCCTGATCGAAGCGATCGATCGTATCCGCGCGATGTGGAGCGCGGAGAACGCATTGCCGACCGAGGCGGCACTCGCGTCGCGTCTCGACGCACTGGAAACACAAGTGCACGCATTGGAAATGACCGAATTGCGGTGCCTCGCGGAGACCGAGCAACGCGGCTCGCCGGGCGCCGCGTCGTCGATGCTGAAGATCAAAGCAACCGAACTGTCCCAACAGATCACCGAAGTGGCGATCGAGACCGCGGCCTACTACGGCGCGCCGTATCAACCCGACGCAATCACGAGCCTCGGGCGCTCGGGCTATGTCGGCGGCGAAGATGCGCTGACGGTCGCGCCGTTTTATTTCAACAATCGCGCTGCTTCGATTTACGGCGGCTCCAACGAAATTCAACGCAACATCATCGCCAAAGCGGTGCTCGGGCTGTGAGCCTGGAGTATTCATGGGTTCGCGTCGCGAGGGCGTCGAGGTGCCTGAAAAGACGGCGTGGCACGGAATGGAGCGCGCGGAGGCGTACACGGCAGTACGTCGAGCACGCGGAACGAGTACGCGCCGTGTTTTCGGGCAGATCGGCGGCCGCAGTAGTGAATTCATGAATACTCCAGGCTCCGAATGACGCTGAACAAACAGATCATGCTCGACCGCAAGCCCAGCGGAAAATTGACCGTGGATTGTTTTCGCACACAGTCGAGCCCGGTCGCCGATCCCGGGCCCGGCGAGGTGTTGTGCAGGACGCTGCTGTTGTCGCTCGATCCCGCCAATCGCGCGTGGATGCAAGGCGCGACGTATCGCGGCGAAGTCTATGCCGGCACCGTCATGCCGGGATTCACGCTCGCCGAGGTCGTCGCGTCGAACGACATCCAGTTCAAGGCCGGCGATCTGGTCGAAGGCGATGGCGGCTGGCAGCAGTACTTCGTCGAGCCCGCGCATCGACTGCAGAAGCGCGCCCGGCACGACCCAATCACGCATCTGATGAGCGTGCTCGGCATCACCGGCAAAACCGCGTATTGCGGGTTGCTCGACATCGGCAAGCCACAGGCCGGCGAAACGGTCGTCGTCTCGGCGGCGGGCGGCGCAACCGGTTCGATCGCGGCGCAGATCGCCAAACTCAAGGGCGCGCGCGTCGTCGGCGTCGCGGGCGGTGCGGACAAATGCCGCTGGCTCGTCGACGAATTGGGTCTCGACGACGCGATCGACCATCACGACGGCAATGTCTACGCGGCACTGAAGTCGGCATGCCCGACCGGCATCGACGTCTATTTCGACAACACCGGTGGAACCATCCTCGAGGCCGCGTTGCCGCGGATGAATCTGCAGGGTCGCATCGTCTGTTGCGGCGTGGTGTCGCAATACGACACTGCGAATCCCGCGACGGGCCCGCGCGGCGTACCCGGCTTGTTGGTGACGAAGCGATTGAAGATGCAGGGGTTCATCGTATCCGACTACGTCGACCTGCTCGAACAGGCCGAGCGTGACCTCGCGCAGTGGACCGCGCAGGGCAAGCTCAAGGTCGTCGAAGACGTCATCGACGGGCTCGACCAGGCGCCGGCCGGTTTGGTCGGATTGTTAGCGGGGGAGAATCGCGGCAAGCGAATGATCCGCGTCGCGCACGACTGATGGACGTACTGCTGTCGGCCAAAGTGGCCGCGATCGTCGTCCTGATCCTGGGCAATGCATTTTTTGTCGCATCTGAAATCGCGCTGACGTCCGCGCGGCGCAGCCGGATTGCGCAGCTCGCGTCCGAGGGCGACAGCAACGCTCGCATCGTGCAGATGCTGCACGCCAATCCGGAGCGCTTCTACTCGGTGACGCAGATCGGCATCACGCTAATGTCGCTGGCGCTCGGCGCCATCGGCATCGTGACGTTCACTGATCTCATCGATCCACCGCTCGTGAACGGCCTGACGCATCTTCAGTTTCTCGGGAGCACGCTGACGTCGGAGTCGGTCGCGCACACCGCGGCACAAGTGCTCGCGTTCCTGCTCGTATCGACGCTGCACATCGTCGGCGGCGAGCTGGCGCCGAAGGTGTATGCATTTCACAAGCCGGAAGCACTGAGCCTGTCCGTCGCGCGCGTCATCGACCTTTTGTATCGGCTGTTCAGATGGTTCATCTGGTTGTTGAACGCGATGTCGAGCGCGTTGCTGAAGTTGTTCGGCCAACGCGACCTGACCGCGCCGGGCGGCGGTCACTTCTCGATCTCCGAGGAAGAGTTGCGAATGATTCTGATCGCCAGCGAATCCGCCGGCGTCCTCGGCGCCGCGGAAACCGCAATGATTCGCGGCGTTTTCGATCTGGAGAAACATACGGCCGGTGAAGTGATGACACCGCGCAACCTCGTGGTCGGAGTTCCAGTCGACGCGACGATCGACGAGGCGCTGGACATCTTCCGCATCGATCGGCACCACCGGTATCCGGTTTACGACGGCAACATCGATCGCATCGTCGGCACTCTGTCGATCAAGGAACTGCTGAATCACATCGACTTGACTCACGGCAATTCGGACGCACCCAAGCCGGTCAAGGAGCTGATGTTGCCGGCGTATCTGATTCCGGAAACGATGTCGCTGAGGACGCTGCTGAAGGAATTTCGCGCGCAACGCCAGCAGATGGCGACGGTGATCGACGAGTTCGGCGGCACGGCGGGACTCGTCACGCTCGAAGACGTGCTCGAGGAAATCGTCGGCGAATTCGAAGACGAGTATTCTCCGCGCGCCAAATCGTTGCGCATCCGCCGCCACGGCGATCA
The DNA here is from genome assembly GCA_963829065.1 of uncultured Gammaproteobacteria bacterium. GTDB lineage: Bacteria > Pseudomonadota > Gammaproteobacteria > Pseudomonadales > Azotimanducaceae > DATJGR01. Next base: position 7,096 of record CAWHHK010000005.1, read on the forward strand.
ACTGCTGATCGATCCGCGCATGCGCATCGACGAATTCACCGAGGCGGTCGGCGTGCATATCCCGCCCGGTGACTACACGACGCTATCCGGTTTCATCTATCAACGGCTCGAGCGCATTCCGCTGCCGAAGGATCGCATCGTGCTGCCCGATTGCGTGCTGACCGTGCTCGCGCTCGACGGACCCCGTATCGTGGAAATCAGCTGCACACTGACGAAACAGACCGCCGTCGCTGCAGACGTCAACTAAGCTGCATCACCGCTCTTCACAGAGTGCGCCACAGAGAGCGTCACGATCCGACCCGGTAGCGGACTTTGAACACGAGCGAGTTGAAGAGCGGATCTTCGAACGCATCCGTGAACAGATCCTCGAATGTCGAATCGCCGAGCGCGCGCGTCTGGTTCGCCTGGATCGTCAATACGACGAAGACGTCCGACAGCGGTGCGATTTCCCAACGATAGCGCGCCTGGAGAATCAGGTTCGAAATCGAAAAATCGCGCGGCACGCCTGGATCGGTCACGAGCTCGAGGTCGCCGGCTTTCTGCGGAACGAGGAAGAGCTCGTCCTGGTCGGCCCTGATGCCGACCCATTGCAGCGACGTGCGAAATTGCTGCTTCGAGTTGATGTAGTACTCGACCGTGACCTTCGGCTGCCACTGGTGCGCGTCGTACGTGGCCATGCGCGTGCCCAATTGATGCAGCAGCCAGCCGCCGCGATCGAAATACACCGCGGCAACCGACGCATTGAATCGATCGCTCGGACGCCAGTCGAGTTGCGCTTCGCCGGTCCACGTGTTGCCGCCGAGGTTTTCCTCGAGGAACCCGCCGCCGATGCCGACACCCCAGACGCGCGCCGCGCTCGAGTCCCAACGCACGCTGGTCTGCGTGTGGTCGTCGATGTGGTACGTGCCGTTGCCTTCGCTGTTGATGTCGTCGTAGCTGGCGGGGAAGAACGAAAATCGTGACGTCAGCTTCGACAGATCGTTCAGCGTCAACCGGTCGGCGAAGAAGATGCCGCCGCCGGTGTACAGATTTTCGTGATTGACCTGCAACGAACCGCGCACGTCGAACTGGTTCTCGTGCGCCCAGCCGAGATTGGACACGGTCCGCTGATGCGACGAACGGATGCGCAGCGTGTCGTTGCGCTCGAGATAACCGAGGTCGTTCAAATCGATGTGGCTGTCGAGATATTCGAAACCCAGACGTTGCGTCACGCCTTGACGGATGAAGTACTCGAAATCGACGAAGCCTCCATAACCATCTTTGACATCGGTGAGATTCGACGTGAAAGCCTGCGCATCGACTTTGAGCTTGCCCGTCGGCGACAGGTAGTGCCCGTCGATTCCCTGTGCAAACGCAGAACGATCCGGGTTGGCGACTGCCGTCGACATCAGCCCTACGGCCCGATACGCGCCGCTCGCTGAATCTTCGTACAGCACGCGCGCGATGCCGTAGTCGTCGCCCGGTTCTTGGAAGCTGAACGGGGTGCCCGCAAACGTACCGCGCAAGCGATAGTCATCCTCGAACGCGGCCAGCGCCCCATAACGGAATTGGCCGACCTGGCCCGGTGACCTTGGCGGCGCCGAGCAGATCGACGGGTTCGACGAGATCGCGATTGTTGATGATCGTATTCAAACGCGCGATCGGCGTGCGCGGCTGACCGCCGATCCGCCGAGTGTTGACCATCGTGTACGGCGCGCCGGCGTTGCCGACGTCGCGCGTGCGCGGCTCGGCCCGCGGTGTCGCGACAAAAATCTCCTGGCCCTCGAGAAAGAACAGCCGCTTCTCTGGGAAAAACGTTTCGGTTGCGGTCAGATTGACGATCAGGTCGTCTGTTTCGACGGCGCCGAAATCCGGATTGAGCGTCGCCGTCACCTGCGCATTGGTCGTCGGACGCCAGAACAGATCGGCGCCGACCTTGTATTTCATCTCGTTTTTGACTTCGTCCCAGGTCGCGGCCGCGAAGGGATAGACGCTGTATTGCTGGCGCGGCGCGACGCCTTCGAATTCGATCTGATTGAGCACCGAAAGGAATTTCGGTTTTGTCGGCGGCAGTGCGGGCCGGCCCCAGCGTTCGTCGCGATAGCCGACGCGGCGGCTCATGTAGAGCCCCATGTGGCGCGTGGGTCCCGACGACGGCATCGACACCGTTCCCCACGGGATGAACATCTCGGCGCTCCAACCGGTCGCCGTGATCTGCGTCGCGCTGCGCCACGCGCCGTCCCACGTATTGGAATACTGGCGCTCCGGCAACACCGTGCCGTCGCTTTGTGAACCGCCTAGCGCAACGTTGAACCAATAGCCGTAGCGGCCCTCGCCGGAGGTGTCGATCGTGAAGCTGACCTCATCGCGCGTCACCTGGAAGAACCCATCGCGACTCGACAGGCGTTTCAACAACGTCTCGCGCGGCTGCTCCAGTGCGAAGCCGACATACAGCCCGCGCGATGTGTAGAACAATCTGACGAGCGTCGCGTGCGGCGGCTTCTGCAGTGTGTCCGGCTCGACGACGACGAAATCGGTGATCTGCGGCAGGTCCCGCCAGATCGCTTCGTCGAGGTTGCCGTCGATGACGATCGGGGTTGCGTCGTCGGCGCGCGTTATCCGCATTGGGTCGGTAGGCCCCGCTGCGGCGATGGCGAGATCTGCACCGAACAGCGACCGCGACAGGCACAACGACGCGCACAGCGCGACGAGAGCCGCCGAAGACCCCCTCACGAGGCGGTCAGGGCGCGGTAGAACGTTTCTTGTCGTTCGACGACACGGTGACGAGAGGACCGGATGACTGGGGTGGTGGCCCAAATGAAAGGGCCGGCCTGGCGGCCGGCCCCCGTTAGCCCGAGAGGGCCCGTTTAATGATTGCCCTCGCGAGCGAAACGGATAGACATGGATCACCTCCTTTTTTTCTCCGCCTAGGTGGCGCCGACTATAGAGACGCGTCCCGCCAACGGCAAGGCTCTGCGCCGCTTTGCGCAGCTGAACCGACCACGACGAAGCGAAGGCGGCGTGCGACGAAACGCTCGCGTTGTGCGGCAGCACGGCGGTATGCTTCGACGATCGGCGTTCGGGGCTCCCGCTGGGGAAAACAGACGGTAGTTCGCCGTAACGGTTGCGCCGGGTCTTATCGGGCCCGTTCGCAGCAGATGCCACTCGACACATGGGGTACATATGTTTCAACGCAAAGCTCTGGCAGCAGCCATTTCGGCTGCGAGCCTGTATGGGGCCGGTTGCGGCAGCGCCTTCGCAGAAGACGCCGCCACGCCGGAAGTCATCTACGTTACGGGGTCTTATATCGGCCGCGACGCGTTCGAATCGGCGAGCCCGGTCTCGGTGTACTCGGCCGAGAACCTCGCGGAATCCGGCGCAACCAGCCTCGATGAATTCCTGATCAAGCAGCCAGAATTCTCGGGCTATGCGCTCGGCACGTCGACGAACAACGGCAACAACGGCGTCAAGATGGTCGATCTGCGCGGGCTCGGCCACAAGCGCACGCTTGTGCTGATCAATGGCCAGCGGCAGGTCGGCAGCTTCGTCGGCTCGGCACTCGATCTCGGCGCTGTCGATCTCAATACGATTCCGATGGCGATGGTCGAACGCGTCGAAGTACTCGAGGACGGCGCGTCGACGACGTACGGCTCCGACGCAATCGCCGGCGTCGTCAACGTGATCCTGCGCAAACGCTTCGAGGGCATCGAGATCTCGGGCAATACCGGCTACGGCACCGAGAACTGGGACGCCAAAACACAGGGCATGGCGCTGACGATCGGCGCCGAGAGCGACAAGGGCGGTGTCGTCATGGGACTCGAGTACTCGAACCAGGACGAGCTGTTGCAGCAAGATCGCAAATGGGGCGAGTTCGCGACGTGGCCCATCCTCAACACGGCGACCGGTGTCTTCGAGAACCAGAATCTCGGGTCGTCGAACAGCCGTACGATCGCGGGCTTGAGTGACGCCGCGCTGGCGCAGATTGCGGCTATCGATCCGAGCGGTCCGAGCCGCTTTACTGTCGATCCGACGACGCACGTCGTGCGTCCTTACAACGGCGCCACCGATACGTACAACTACGCGTCCGTGAACGCGCTGATCACGCCGAACGAGCGCTGGCAGTTGACCGCGCTCGGCGACTCAGAGCTGTTCGCCACGTCGATGGGCACGGTGAACGTCCACGGTGAACTCGAATACACGAAGCGCAAATCGGCCCAGCAACTCGCGCCGGACGCGTCGTTCGATACAACCACCGTCAATGGCCTGCCCAACAACTTCGTGCCGGCGTCGAACCCGTTCAACCCGTTCGGCGACACGCCGAACAACCCATACGGCGTCAGCGGCGAAGACGTGATCGTGCGCCGTCGCTTCGTCGAGACCGGCGGCCGCTTGTTCACGCAGGACGTCGACACCTTCCGGATGGTGGCCGGCATGGACGGCGACATGGACAACGGCATCCACTGGGACTTCTCGTATATCTACGCGAACAACGCCGAGACCTACGAGACGCAGTATTACGCACGGTTCGACCGCTGGCAGACGATGGTCGACCCCGCGAAGTGCGCCGCAGAGCCCAAGTGCGTCACGGCGGTGGGCGCGGACGGCGCCCTCAATCCGTTCTCGAACTACGGCGGCATCACGCAAGCCGAGCTCGCGTACCTGATGGCGAACTCGTTGAAGGACGACTACTCGACCAAGATGACGATGGCGAGTTTCGTCGTGAACGGTGAGTTCGGCAAGTTGCCGGGCGGCGCCATCGGCTGGGCGGCCGGTCTCGACCAGCGCAGTGAAAGTGCCCGCATCCGGCCCGACGAGTTCTCCTCCGGAGGGCTTACGACTGGCGGCGCGCTCGATCCGTTGCGCGGGTCGTACGTTGTCCAAGAAGCGTATGCCGAGGTGCGCTTGCCGCTGATCGCCGACAGGTCGTTCATCAAGTCGTTCGACATCGATGCGTCGGCGCGCTACTCCGACTACAACACGTCGGCCGGCAGCACCGATACGTACAAGGTTGGTCTCGACTGGGCGCTCAACGATCAGGTTCGGGCCCGGGCCGTGTATTCCACGGGTTTCCGCGCACCGAACATGGTCGAGTACTTCACGCAGGCCGTGACGTTCCCCGACTCGGAGAACTATTGCGAATTCACCGGCATGCGCAACGACATCAACGCCGTCGGCAAGGCGAACTGCGCGTCGCTCGGTTACCCGACCAACTACGAGCAAGGCTTCCAATGGCAGCCGACGTATTCGCAGACCGCGGCCGGCGGGAACAATCTCGGACCCGAGAAATCGGAGACGTGGACCGCGGGCGTGGTGTTGACGCCGCATTTCCTCGAAGGGCTCTCACTCAGCGCCGACTGGTACAACATCCAGATCAACGACTACATCGGGTTGCCCGACTACAACTTCCTCGTCAAGACGTGCCTCGAGTCGGTCGGCTTCTCGGCCCCTGCGTGCCAGGCATTCGATTCCGGCAAGAGCGTGTTGCCTTATGCGACCGACGGCCTCACGGACAACGCGAGCACGGCGCTCGGCAACCTCGGCAAGAGCGAGAGCGCCGGTATCGACTTCTCAGCGAGATATACGCGCGACGTCGAGTGGGGGTTCATCACGTACGCTGACAGCGGGTCTCGAAGCCGGCTACCTCGACAAGGCGGATCAGAGTTTCCCGCTGACCGGCAGCTATTCGCTGAAGGGCACGGCCGGTCTCGGCGGCGTCTCCGTTTATCCGGAGTGGCGCTACAACGCCACCCTCGGCGTCGGCAACGAAGCGTGGAACGTCACGTGGACGCTGCGCTACGTCGACGGCTGTAAGGACATCTATCGGCCCGCGTCGATCACCAACGACGCGGAGGCGGAATCGGTTTACTACAACGACATCACCGCGACCTACACGTATGAAGCGTATTCGGTGATCCTCGGCGTCGACAATGTCGCCGACGAGCCGCCGCCGCTGTTCCACAGCGGCTTCAACATGGATACGGCACCGGGATACTACGACTCGCTCGGCCGCAGGGCGTTCATGAGCATCAAGATGAGTCTCTGATCGGATTCGCGTCGTGACATCGGGGTCGGCGGGGCAACTCGCCGGCCCCGAAACTTTTTGAGGTGCCCGACATCGCCGATTCAACGAAGGGTCTCTTGCTGCTGGTGCTCGCTTGCGTCGCGTGCATCGAGGCCCGGGCCCAGGATCTCGCGGCCGCGTTGCGCACGTGCAGCGCAATCGCGTCAGAGCACGACCGCCTCGCCTGTTTCGACACGCTCGCGCGCGACGCGCTGAACCCGGGGCGGGTTGCGCCGTCAACCGGTGTGACGCCGGATGGCCCCGCCACCTCGGCACCTGCACCACCCTCTGCACCCGCTGCCGCTGCAGCCCCCGCAGCCCCCACACAGCCAGCCCCACCCATCGCAACGCAGCCGACGCCGCGTCCCGAACCGCCGCCGGTCGTCTCGACGGCCGACTTCGGCCTCGAGCATCGCACCTCTACGCACCCGTCGGGCGAAACGTTGAGCGCGACGCTCGCGCTGGTCGAGAGCGGCGGCTACGGGCAACTGCGCGTCACGTTGGATAACGGTCAGGTCTGGGAGCAGGTCGGAACCGATCGGTATCAGCTCAAGGTCGGCGACGCCGTCGTCATCGAACGCGGCAGATTCAACTCGTTTTTTCTTCGCAAACAATCGAGCGACCGCAAGGTTCGGTTCACGCGATTGAACTAGCGCGCCGCGATGGGCCGCTGCGCGATCGCTTCGCAGCGCACTCGGAAATCTCCGATCGCCGCTACGAGCGTCTCGACGGCAGCGCGCTCCGGCAGACTCAGATACGGATTCCACGTATCGACCATCAGGATCACCCGCGTCTGGTCGCTGCGGTTCCACGCTTCGTGCCCAAAGCTGTCGTCGAATACGAACGCCCGCCCCTCGCGCCATTCACGCAGCGGCTCACCGAGCACGTGGAATGCGCAGTCTCTCGGCACGATCAACGCAAGGTGCGTGACGACGCGCGTATTGGTGACGCCGCGGTGCGGCAGGATGTGGGCGCCGGGTCGCAGCAGCGAGAACAGAATTTCCGGGCCATGATCCGCGATCCGCACGAGCGGTACGCGCTCGATCGCGCGCAGTGTCACCGGACAACGCACACAGTTGTCGTCGAATCGCCGACCGTGCCTGAACAGGAAAATCGCATCCCAGCTCGCGTCCCCCGGCGCGCCGCTGACGACCTGTTCGAGTTGCGCGGGATCATCGAACGGCTCGAGGCCGCGGCCGGCGGCAATGACGCCGAGCACCTCGCGGCGGATCGCATCGGTCGCACCCTCGAGCGCGTCGATCCACGGGAACAATTCGAGGCGGTGGATACGCGACCGCCGGCAGGTCGGGAAAATACAGGAACGTCGGCTTCTGCCGCGGATCCGCGTAGCGCGGCGGCGACCTCGCCGAGGTAGACCGCGAGACATTGCTCGACGCGCCGCATCTCGGACACGCCCGAAGCGGGCCACCAGGGGCGCAAGCGCCGCCTCGAACAGCGCGCGCCGACCGGCGTCGATGCACCGCACCGCGTGCTGCACGCGTGGATAGAGCACCGCTGGCGTCGTCTCGCGACTGAGCCATGCGCCGTCCCGCTGCGCGAGCGCGATCGCCTGAAAGTAGCCGAGCAGCGCGCCGTCGACGTCGCCGGTTTTTTCCCACGATTCCGCAAGGCACAACGCGGCGAGTCGATTCGCAGGCTCGATCTTCAGCGCCTGTTGCAACGCGCCTTGAGCGCCGGTTTCATCACCGCTCGCGCGCAGCGCGGCGCCCAGGTTGACCCACTCACCGGAACTGTCAGGTTCGATCTCGGTCGCGAGCCGACACAGACGCAACGCATCGTCAATGTTGCGCGATGCGAACGCGTTGCGCGCGAAATGATGCACGGCCTCGAGCCGCGCCGGCGCGGATTCGAGATCGAGCGCGCGGCGGTACAGCGCATCGGCGTCGGCAGCGCGGCCCGCGGCCGCGTGTTGTCGCGCGTTTTTCAGAAGCTCCTGAGCGTCCACAGTTCAAGCAACGAGAGCGTCCATCACCGCCGCGCCACGGCAGCGGGATTTGCCGGCAGATGATCGAACCGCCCTGTCTTGCGCTGCGCTCGATACGCTTCGACGATCGGCTCGAGCTCGGCCGGCGCTGCACCGTGCAGAATGACGCCATCGCAGCCGAGCGCGAATTGGCCCTCGATTTTCGCGACGCATTGCGCTGGGCTGCCAACAGCGGCGGGCGCGAGCCACGCCGGCGGAATCAACTCGTGCGATCTGCTCGAGTTCCTCGGTCGTCGCGCGCTGGTCGATGGCACCTTGGAACTTTGCGACCAGCGGGTGCTGCCTGAAACGCGTCAGCGCCGCCGGATCCCAGCGATTCGTCTTCACCATCAGGTCGCCGTAAGCCTGCAGGTACGTGGCCATCCGCCCAACGGTTTTCTTCAGTCGCACCGGATGCGGCAGATGATCGCCGATCGTCGCAAAACACGACCAGACGCGCACGGCGGCCGGATCGCGTCCGGCTGTCTCGGCCGCCCGCTTGATCGTCTGCACGCAGCGCGCGGTGGTTTCATCGGTGAAAAATGTATGCAGCACAACGCCATCGTACGCGCGGCCACCGAGCGCGAGAGATTGCGGCCCGAACGCGGTCAGCATCAGCGGGATATCTTCGCGAAACGCCGGGTCCAGGCGCAGCGCCGGCCAACTGCCGGCGGGCCCTTTGTGACCGACGACGGTCTCACCGTGCCACAGCCGCCGCATCAACCCGGCAAAGTCTTCCAACTGGGCGGTCGTGATGTGCGGCAACCCGAACGCATCGAACATCACATCGATGCCGCGTCCCAGACCCAGCGCAAAGCGGCCGCCCGTCAGGAAATGCATCGTCGTTGCATAGGCCGCGGTGACGAGCGGATGCCGCGTGTTCTGGTTCGTCGCGGCGGTGGCGATGCCGATCCGATTCGACACCGCGCCAACGGCGCCCGACAGCGTCGCCGCCTCTTTGATGTTGAATCGCTCGGAAATGAAACACGCGCCGATGCCGAGCGCCTCGGCTGCCTGTACTTCGTCAATCAGATCGCGCGGCGAACGAGGGGCGCCGGCCAGGGTATAGAAGCCCAACTCGTTCATGCTCTGCATCAAAGTTCGAGTCTCCAGAGGGGCGCCGCCCGTGGCGCGCCGGCCAACGTGTAGAAACCCAGCTCGTTCACAACAAGCTCGTTCATAGCAGTTGAAGTCAAAATTCCAGCCTCGACGCGGCAGCCAATAGGATAGGCGCGCGCTCCGCGATATGCGCGAACCGTGGATCTTGCGTCTGGCCGCGCGCAAAGCGGATGTAGATCTGCTGCACGACAACCGCGGTCTTCCACAACGCAAACGCTTCGTACCAATGGATCCCGCGCACGTCGAGACCGGTCGCGTCGGCGTAACGCCGCGTGATCTCGGCGCGGGTCGGGAACGTCGTCGGTCGCGCCGAGTGGCCGCGCGCCGCGCGGCGCGGGATCGCCGTCGTCGCTCCAATAGCCGCGCAACGTGCCGAGATCGAACAATGGGTCGCCGAGCGTCGCCATGTCCCAATCGAAGATCGACGTGACGCGGTCCGGATCTGCGGGATTGAACTGACAGTTATCGAATTTCAGATCGTTGTGCAGAATGCTGACGCGCTGTGGTGTCGGTAGCCGCGCGCGCAGCCGTTGGTGGATCGCATAGAACGCGGCACGTCTTTGTCCTTGGCGAGTTCCCAGCGCGCGGCCCAACCGTCGACCTGACGCTGCGCGAATCCATCCGGCCGGCCCAGGTCGGCCAGGTCGCACGGCCGTCGGATCGACGTTGTGCAACTGCGCCATCGCATCGATCAGCGCGTGGCTCGTGCGCTGCGCGAGGCGCGGATGCGCCAGCATCGCGTCGGGAAAGCGGTCGCGAATCACGACGCCGTTGCGCCGTTCGACGACGATGAATTTCGCGCCGATTACCGATTCATCGGTGCATAGATGCAAACAGTGCGGCGCGCGGTCGATACGCGTGGTACAGTCGCGACAACACCTTGTGTTCGCGCGCCATGTCGTGCGCGCCGGGCGCGACGGGACCCAAGCGGCGGACGCCGCAGCACGAACTCGCGCGCACCGAACGCAATCAGGTACGTGAGGTTCGCGCTGCCGCCGGGGAATTGGCGCACCTGCATCGGACCGCGCGCGCCATCGACGTGCTGCGATACGTACGCGGCGACCTTCGGCCAGTCCATTTCCTCATCGGGCCGGACCGCGGCGGTTTCAATGGGGGTAGCGATGATGCGGCTCGCCAACGACAGCGCCGGGCGGCGCTGCTCGTTCGATCGGTCTAGCACTCACAAGTCAACGAACGGCTTTCAGCCGCGACATCGCCTCGACTTTTTCGGTCAGCATCGCGAGCTGCGCGCACACCTGATCGAGGTTCGTCTCCGCCATCGGCTTGGCGGTCGGCTTTTCCGCTGAGCTTTTCAGCGGCCTGATAACACGCCTTGCAGACGCCGGCCCGTGTCGCGCTCTTCGGCGATGAACCGGCCGAGCAGCGCGCCGGTCTGCGGATCGATCGTCGTATCCGCGAGGATCTTCAACAAGCCGTCGTCCTGCGTCTTGCGCTTCGGACTTGTCGCCGTAGCCGAGATGCTCGAACTTCTCGAGGTCGGTCGCATCCGACTTCACGATCTTCAGCGTCTTCTTCAGGTCCGGGAATTCCTTCTGCGCGCAGTCCGAAGCCGAGTTCGCACAGCCGCTTCTCGAACGCCCACGCGTGCTCCGCTTCGCGAATCGCCACGGTCTGCAGCGTGCCGCGAATGTCGTCGCACGTGGTCACCTCGGCCCATTTGCGAAAGATCTTGTGGCCGACGCGCTCGCCGTTCGCAATCGCATTGAGCAGGCCGATGTAACTGGGTTTGTCCGCCATCGCTGAACTCCTCGTAAGTCTTTATCTGGTGTTCGGATCATAGGCGCGCGGACCGGCGAACACCTAGCGGGCTTGTCGACAAACCGGGTCCGTTTTTCGACGGTGTGATCGAGATATCATGCCGCGATGATGGATCGCGCACTGAAACTGTTGTCCGAGGCCTACGGCTATTCGGCGTTCAAGGGTCAACAGCAGGACGTGATCGAGGCGGCGCTGGCCGGGCGTGATTGCCTGGTGCTGATGCCGACGGGCGGCGGCAAGTCGGTGTGTTACCAAGTGCCCGGCGTGTTGCGCGACGGCGTCGGCATCGTGATCTCGCCGTTGATCGCGTTGATGCGCGATCAGGTCGCGGCGCTGACCCAACTCGGCATTCGCGCCGCCTATCTCAATTCGTCGCTTCCACGCGACGCCCAGGAGCAGGTGCTGCGCGACGTCGAACGCGGCGCGCTGGATCTGCTCTACATTGCGCCGGAACGTCTGTTGCAGAGCGCGACGCTCACGCGGCTGCTGCCGCTGCGCATCGCGTTGATTGCGATCGACGAAGCCCACTGCGTTTCGCAATGGGGACACGACTTTCGCCAGGATTACCTCGGGCTCGATGCGTTGCGCGAGCACTTTCCCGGCGTGCCGCGCATGGCGCTGACGGCGACCGCGGACGCACGCACGCAGGACGAGATCGTCGCGCGCCTCGCGCTGACGAATCCGCTGCGATTCGTCAGCGGATTCGATCGGCCCAACATCCGTTACAGCGTCGCGGTGAAAACCGACGCGCGCCGGCAGTTGCTCGAGTTCCTCAGTGCGCACCGCGGCGAGGCCGGCATCGTCTATTGCCTGTCGCGGCGCAGCGTCGACGCCACGGCCGAGTTCTTGTGCGAGCAGGGGCTCGACGCCCTGCCCTATCACGCCGGCATGGCGCCGGCCGAACGCTCCGCGAACCAGGATCGCTTCTTGCGCGACGACGCCGTGGTCATCGTCGCGACGATCGCTTTCGGCATGGGCATCGACAAACCCGACGTGCGCTTCGTCGCGCACCTCGATCTGCCGAAAAGCATCGAGTCTTATTATCAGGAGACCGGTCGGGCCGGTCGCGACGGGTTACCCGCGCAGGCATGGCTGGTCTACGGCCTGCAGGACGTCGTGCGACTGGGTCGAATGGTTAGCCAATCCGACGCGGACGAACGTTTCAAGCGCGTCGAGCGCCACAAACTCGATGCGCTGCTCGGTTGGTGCGAAGTCACGCAATGTCGCCGCCGCTCGCTGCTCGAATATTTCGGCGAGCGCTATCCGGACGACTGCGGCAATTGTGACGTCTGTCTGCAGCCGCCGGCGACGTGGGACGCGACCGTCGCCGCGCAGAAACTGTTGTCGTGCGTCGTCCGCACCGGCCAGCGCTTCGGACCCGGACACGTCGTCGACGTGCTGCTCGGCAAAAACAGCGACAAAGTCGAGCAGCATCGACACGCGCACTTGAGCACGTTCGGCATCGGCGCCGAACTCACCGATGCGCAGTGGCGCTCGGTCATCCGGCAGTTGCTGGTGCGCAACTATCTGCGCGCCGACGTCGAACGTTTTGGCGCGCTCGTGCTGACCGAACTCAGCCGGCCGTTGTTGCGCGGCGACATCTCGTTGCGCCTGCGCGAAGACGGCAGCCGCGCGACGCGATCGCGCAAACGGCGCGGCGCGCAGCCGCTCGCAGTCACCGACACCGGCCTGTGGGACGCATTGCGCGCATGCCGTAAGCAACTCGCTGATGCGCAGGGCGTGCCGCCGTACGTCATCTTTCATGATGCAACGCTGCTCGAGATGATCGCGGTGCGGCCGCGCACCGCCGCGCAACTGATCGGCATCAGCGGCGTCGGCAACGCGAAGCTCGACAAATACGGCGAGGCGTTCCTGCGCGTGATCCGCGACGCTGACGCACCGCCGGACGCCGACGGCGCGGCGGCGTCGGCGATGGCCGCCAGCGACACGCCACCGCCGTGAGTCTCGTCACGCTGACCAATGCAACGCTCGCCTTCGGCCACAAGCTGCTGCTCGACCACGCGAATCTGCAGATCGAACCCCGCGAACGCATCTGCCTCGTCGGTCGCAACGGCACCGGAAAGTCGACGCTGCTAGCCGTCATCGGCGGTTCGCTGGCGCCCGACGAAGGCGGCGTGTGGCGCGAGGATTCGCTGAAGATCGCGCACCTCGAGCAGGACGTTCCGGACAACCTCGATGGATCGATCTACCAGACGGTCGCCGCGGGTCTGCCGGAGTTGGGCCAGGTGCTCGCCGACTATCACGACCTGAGTCATACGATTGCAGCCGGCGACGAATCCGGCTTGCAACGCCTCGCCGACCTGCAGCACCGGATCGACGTTCTTGGCGGCTGGAACTTGTCGCAAAAGGTCGAACAGGTGTTGAGTCGGCTCGGGCTGCCCCCCGACCAGCTCGTCAGCGCGTGTTCCGGCGGTATGCGCCGACGCGTCATGCTCGCGCGCGCACTCGTCGACGAGCCGGACCTGTTGCTGCTCGATGAGCCCACGAACCACATGGACATCGATGCGATCACCGCGCTGGAGGAAATGCTGCTGACATTCACCGGCGCAACCGTGTTCGTCACGCACGACCGCGCGCTGCTGAAACGCCTCGCCACGCGCATCATCGAACTCGATCGCGGCCGGCTCGTGTCGTTTCCCGGTGACTACGACGAATACCTGCAACGCAAGCAGCGCATGCTCGAGACCGAGAGCCGCGAGAACGCGAACTTCGACAAATTCCTCGCCGAGGAAGAGGTCTGGATCCGCCAAGGCATCAAAGCGCGGCGCACGCGCAACGAGGGCCGCGTCCGCCGGCTGGAGGCGTTGCGCGACGAGCGCCGCCAGCGCGTCGCCCGCCAGGGGAGTGTCGGCTTGGAACTCGACAGCTCGGCGCCGTTCGGGGGAGCTCGTCGCGACACTCGACGACGTCACCTTTGGCTACGACGGCCCAGCGCTGGTGCGGAAGCTGTCGATGACGATTCGTCGCGGTGACCGCATCGGCATCATCGGTGGCAACGGCTGCGGGAAAAGCACGCTGCTGCGGCTGCTGCTCGGGCAATTGGCGCCGCAGAGCGGTCGCGTCACGTTGGGCAGCCGGCTGCAGGTCGCCTATTTCGATCAGCAACGCGCGCAACTCGATGCGACCAAGACGGTTCGCCAGAACGTGGCCGAAGGCTCCGATCACGTGACCATCGGTGGCCGCAGCCGCCACGTGATCGGCTATCTGGGTGAGTTTCTGTTTCCGCCGGAACGCGCAAACTCGCCCGTCGCGAGTCTCTCGGCGGCGAGCGCAACCGTCTGTTGATGGCGAAGCTGTTCACGCAGCCGGCGAATTTGCTGGTGCTCGACGAGCCCACCAACGACCTCGACGCCGAGACGCTCGAACTGCTGGAAGAGCTGTTGGCGGAATTCAGCGGCACGCTGCTGCTCGTCAGTCACGATCGTGCTTTCATCGACAACGTCGTCACCAGTGTGCTCGCGTTCGAAGGCGACGGCGCGTGGGGCGAATATGTCGGGGGTTACAGCGACTGGTTGCGCCAACGCCGCACTCCCCGCTCGCCCAGGCCCGCGGCATCGAGCGATCCGGGCCGCTCGACGCCCGCCCGACCCACTCCAGCGCGGCGTCGGCTCACGTACAACGAACAACGCGAACTCGACTCGATGCCGCAAACGATCGATGCGCTGGAGGCCGAGCAGGCGCGGTTGCAGCTGCACATCGCGAGTCCGACGTTCTATCGTCAGGACAAGTCTGCAATCGCGGCGTCGCTCGCATCGCTGGATCTCGTCAACGAGCGCCTCGCGGCAGCGTACGCACGTTGGGAAACGCTCGAGCGCGCCAATGGCTCGTAACAGTCCGACGCTGCGACCGTTTCATCTCTACCTGCTCGGCACCGGGTCGTGGTTTCTCGCGTTCGGCATTCAGTCGGTGATGTTCGCCTGGCTCGTGACGATGGTGTTGCACGAGTCGCCGCAAATGGTCGGCGTCGCGCAGATGACGATGCTGGTGCCGACGATGTTGTTGATCCTCGTCGGCGGCAGTCTCGCGGACGTCATCGGCGGCCGCCGCATCATCCTCATTGCGCAGAGCGTCGCGGTGTTGCCGCCGGCGTTACTGTGCATCGCTGCGTGGAGCGGCAATCTGAATTTCAAGGCGATGCTCGCCTACGCAATCGACGATGGGATTGGCGCAGGCGTTCGTGACACCCGCGCGCGACGGTCTGCTCAATCAGGTCGCCGAGCGCGGCATTCAACCGCGCGGTGGTGCGCGCCAGCGTCATGCAGTTCGGCGTGCAGATTGCCGGGCTCGCAATCGCATCCTTTGCCGAACACGTCGGACCGATACCGATTCTGGCCGCGCAGGCCGTCGTGCTGGCGGTCGGCGTGCGCTTCTTCTCGCGGATTCCGAAGATCGGCCGCCGCCGACGGGACCCGCGCAGCGCCCGCTGCGCGACCTCGGCCGATCCATCGCCGAGGGCTATCGCACCATCGCCGCGTCGCCGTCGATGCGCATGACGTTGCTGGTGAGCTGCGCGATGGGCACGTGTTTCATGGGCTCGTACATCGTCACGCTGCCGCTGCTCGTGCGCGAGTTCTACGCCGGCTCCGCAACCAATCTGGCGCTGATGAACGCGGCCAACAGCTTCGGCCTCGTGACGACGATCCTGATCCTGATGCGCTTCGGCGACATTCACCGGCAAGGTCGCGCGCTGCTGCTCGCGCAAGGTCTCGGCGCGCTGATGCTCGGCTCGATCGGTCTCGGCGTCAGCTTCACGACGCTGCTGGTGCTCGTGTACGTGTGGGGAATGGGCGGCGGCATCGCGATGAGCATGTCGCGCACGATCATGCAGGAGCAGGCGCCGGCGGATCAGCGCAGTCGCGTGATGAGTTTCTATTCGTTCGCGTTCATGGGCTCGGGCCCGATCGGCGCGTTGCTCAACGGCTTCGCGGTGCAGTGGATCGGTCCGCGCGGCGCGATCGCACTCGCGTCAGCGACGATGTTCGCCGTCGTGACTCTGATCGCGCGTCGTCCAGACCTGTGGCGGCTCGACCCGACGTTGCGCGATCTTCACGCCAGCAACGCGGCGACCGCCTCGTCGGAGTAGGCTTCGGCCGGCACCATGTCCGGGCCGACGAACGGCGTCAGCAGTGCGAGCGACTCCGGCGCCATCGCACGACGTCTCAAGTGCATGCGGTGACGCCGCGCCCGGGCTTCGTCCGTGAATTCGGCATCCATCGCCGCGGTCAGGCGCGCAGAAATGCGCAAGCGGCGCATGCGCTCTTTGCGTTCGGCGCCATAAGCGGCGAACACGTCGGGGGTCCAGTTGCGCTCCGCCAGCAGCAGGTCACGTACGATGCGCACGTCCCGGTGTGTGATCGACAGACCCTGGCCGGTGATCGGATCGTTGCGCCCGGCCGCATCGCCGATCAGCAGCACGCCAGCCGCATACGGCGCGTCGATCCACGTATCGTTGTTCGGATAGACCAGACACGGGCCGATCGGACGACCGGCGGCAATTGCGTCGCTGCCGGGAACCGATTTCAAGCGAAATGCATCGAGAAATCGCTGCGGACCCTGCGGTCCGGCGAGGCGCGTTTTCTGCTCGAGCCCGATTCCGATGTACAGCCGCACGCGGCCGTGGCCCTGCGGAAACGCCAACACGTTGACGTCGCCTTCGGTTGCGATGAACTGCGTGTCGTCGCGCCACTCCCGCACGTTGTCGATCAGCATGCCGGAGAATCGATGATGCGGTGGGTCCTGTTGCAGCGTCGGCGCCGATCTGTTCGGCGGTCTTGCCGTGGCGGCCGTCCGCGCCAACGACCAGACGCGGGCGCAACGCGTGGGTCTGACCTTCGTGATCGAACTTCACGGTCGGTGGATCGCCCGGCATCACGTGCGTGTTCGCAACACCCCGCAGCACCGTCACGCCCGCCGTCGTCGCCGCCTGATTCAGCAGGTTGCACATCGCCGGATGGCCGATGCAGAGCGGGCCTGGATTGTCGGGCAGCAATGTCGTCATATCGAACGCCCCGCTCTCGGCAACGGCCGGATCGATGTCTTCGTCGTACGACACGTGCCGCGTCAGGTGGTGTCCGCCGTTCGCGCGGTAGAGGTCGTACGCACCCACCGCTTTGCGTCTCTGCAATTCCCCAAGGCGCGATCCACTCGCCTCTAACGACGTCGCGCATATTCGAGCGTTCGCTCGAGCACGAGAACCTCGAGCCCCGCATCGGCGAGACACTTCGACAGCGCGCCGCCGCCGATACCGCCGCCGACAATGACGACGTCGGGCGCAGTCATCGGATCGATCACGCGTCGCCGAGCGCCCGATTCCACTTCGCGATCTGATCGGCCTGGTCGGCCAACAGCTTCGTCGTGTCGCCCTCGATCGTGATCGACGTGATCGAGTCGCCTTTGACGATCTTGTCGACGACCGCTTGATCCGCGGCGCCTTGCACCGCACCGAATATCGTGTGCTTGCCGTCGAGCCACGGCGTTGGCACGTGGGTGATGAAGAACTGCGAGCCATTGCTGCCCGGGCCTGCATTGGCCATCGACAGCTTGCCCGGCGCGTCATGTTTGACGCGTGCGGAGAACTCGTCCTTGAACTTGTAGCCGGGACCGCCGGTTCCCGTCCCTTGCGGACAACCGCCTTGAATCATGAAATCGGGGATGACCCGATGGAACGTCAAGCCGTCGTAAAAGCCGCGCTGACACAGATTCACGAAATTGGCCACGGTCATTGGCGCGACGTCGTCCATCAGATTGACGCGAATGTTTCCTTTGCTGGTTTTGAACGTCGCCACGAGTTGTGCCATGAATGAACCCCTTCAATGTTGATGACCGGTGTGGGCCGTCGTGTAAAAGAGAGTGTAAGTGGATCCGTCGCGAATGGCATCCGCAGTCCCGCCGCGCAGTGCGTGCAGGATTGAAGATCGGCAGCCGTTGGACGATGCTGCCCGCAGCGCAACGCATATAACTCAGAACGAGCATGGCGCGAGACGACACCATGAGCCCAGCCCAACTCATCCGGATGGCGCAGGAGAACATCGCGCACGTCAACGCGCGCACGATCAGACGTGAACCGGATGTGCTGCGCGTACCGGCGTCGCATTATTACGACGCCGAACGCTGGCGGCTCGAGATGGACCGCGTCTTCAAGCGGATGCCGCTGATGCTCGCGTTGAGCACCGAACTGCCTGTCGCGGGCGACTATCGCTCGATCGTTGCGGCGGGCGTCCCGGTGTTACTGACGCGCGGCGGCGACGGCGCGGTGCGCGCGTTCGTCAACATGTGCAGTCACCGCGGCTCGCAGATCATGCCGGAGGGCTCCGGCAATGCCCGTCGCTTCAGCTGTCCCTACCACGCGTGGACTTACGATCAGAACGGCGCGCTGGTGGCGATTTACGCGAAGCAGGATTTCGGCGACATCGACGTTTCGTGCAACGGTCTGACGCCGCTGCCGGTCGCCGAACGCGCGGGACTGATCTGGGTGACGCTCGATCCGAAGTCGCAACTATCCATCGACACGTTTCTGGCCGGCTACGACGCGTTGCTCGCACACTTCGGCTTCGAGGACTGGCATCTGTTCGCGCGGCGATCGATTGCGGGACCGAACTGGAAGATCGCGTACGACGGCTACATGGACCTGTATCACCTGCCGATCCTGGACAAGAAAACGTTCGGCGAGAACATGCCGAATCAAGCGTTGTACGACGCGTGGGGAGCGCATCAGCGCGTCAGTTCGCCGGACCCATCGCTGCTGCGCTTCGCAGGCATGCATGAAGACGAGTGGCCGACGCCGAAGTTGCTCGGCGGCGTGTGGACGATTTTTCCACACGTGTCGATTGCGTCGTTCGACGGCGGTGGCGGACGCGGCGTGATGATCTCGCAGCTGTTCCCCGGCGACACGCCCGCCGCATCGACCACGGTGCAGTCGTACGTGATGGAACAGCTGCCCAACGACGCGCAGCGCGCGGCGGCCGACGCGCAATTCAAGCTGCTCGAATACGTCGTTACCGAAGAAGACTACGCGACGGGACTGCGGCAACAGCGCGCGCTCAAAACCGGCACGCGCAGTCACGTGATGTTCGGTCGCAATGAGGGCGGCGGCCAGCGTTTCCATCGTCTGCTCGATCGTTTGCTCGCAACGGACGACGAAGCGCTCGAAGCGCTTTTCACAGAGATCGGGCCCGCGCAGATCAACGAAAGCACGCCGCCGCCGGTGTCCACCCCCTTATCACGGAGACGACCATGACCAGACCCGCGCCACTCGCCGGCGTTCGTGTGCTGGATTTCTCGCGCGTGCTTGCGGGACCGCATTGTGGACGCATGCTCGTCGACCTCGGCGCGGAAGTGGTGAAGATCGAACCACCCGAGGGCGACATGACGCGCCAGAGCGCGCCGCGGCTGCACTCGATGGCGCTGTATTTCGCGCAGCAGAATTGCGGCAAACGCAACGTGTCGCTCGACGTGACCACGACCGCTGGCCGCGACGTGGCCCGCGAATTGTCGTTATACGCCGACGTCGTGCTCGAGAATTTCCGTCCCGGCGTGATGGCGCGCCTCGGCCTCGGTTACGCCGACCTGAGCGCGACGAATCCACGCCTCGTATACGCGTCGATCTCGGGCTACGGTCAGGATGGCAGCTGGTCGCAACGCGGCGCCTACGCAATGATGGTCCATGCAGAGATGGGCTACATCGAGGGCGAGTCGCGTTATCACTCGAGCGATCCCCAACAGGAGCCGTATTCGCACGGCGATCTGTACACCTCGCTCGAGTGCCTGTCGGCAATCCTGGCCGCGCTCTACCAACGAGAGCACACGGGGGAAGGTCAACACGTCGACGTGTCGATGGCCGAGACGATGTTGTGCGTCAACGAACACGGCGCGACCAACCTGACCGGCATGACGGAGACGCTGCCGCTCGCAACCAGCGCATCGCCGCTGTTCAAGACGCGCTCGGGACGCACCGTATCCGTCGCGTTCGACCCGGCTGCGCGCGGGCCGTTCGCGCAATGGCTGCGCGCGATGCAGCGCCCCGACCTCGCGTCCGACCCACGTTTCGCCGACGAGCAGGTTCGCCGCGGCAATCGCGATCAGCTCGTCGCGCTGTTGCAAGAGTGGGTCATGCAGTTCCCCGATCTGGGATCACTCGAGGCGGCGCTCGCGAAAGCCCGGCTCGTGATGGGCGTCGTTCGCTCGGTGACCGAGGCGGGTCAAACGGTATGGGCGAAGGAGCGCGGCGCGGTGGTCGAAGTCAGCGATCGCGGCGGCGGCACGTTGAAGCTGCCGAACTCGCCGTGGCGATTCTCGCGCGCCGACACCGGCGTGCGCGGCGTGCCGGCATATCGAGGCGAACACAACCGCGAAGTCCTGCGCGACTGGTTGCAGATGGACGACGCGACGCTCGACGCGCTGGAGGCGGCGAACGTCCTGTCTGCGCGGATGCCTGGGGCGGACTGATCAGTTCGCTATGGCTCCCACAGCCAGACGCGCCGGCGGGTACCAGATGCCATCGTACTCGCGGTCCCACCACTGACCCGTGCGTTGCCGCTGCTCCCGCGTCGTGAATCGGTATCGATAGCGCAGCACCCGGACGTAGCGCGGTGGCGCGTTGACAAACGGCGATGGCGCCAGCAGTTGCGTCACGGCCGGCGCACCGCTCAGCAACCGAACGACGAAGTTGTCGAACCACGGCGACCCTTCGCGCGGCGCGAGCGCCGCGAACCACATCTGCCAATCGAGTCTCGGTTGATACGGCGTCACCCACGTCGGCGCGCCGGTCAGCCGCTGTGGTTTGAATTTGAACGGTAGTTCCTGCCAGTTGAACGCGTCGTCGGAACCCTCGACCACCAGTTCGTCACGCTGCGTGGTCATCACGGCAAACAACCCATAGCTGTTGACGAGTTGCAGCGGTTCGACCGCGCGCAGCACCGACATCTGCCAGCCCTGCAGGCTTGCACGAGCGATTGTCTGCTGGATCTGCGAGACGCCGAGGAACGCCATGACTGCAATGACGACGCGCCAGCCCGCCCCCGAGTGTGCTCGTGCTGTCGTGCGGGGCGTTGCGTTTGTCATTGAAAGCTGCGTCGAGCGGAATACACGATCATCGAGCAACGCAAAGCACAGCACGATCACCAGCAGATTGAAAAAATTGTAGTTGCCGGTCATCGCGATCAACGCCTGCAGCAGCAGAAAGCCGGCCGCGGCGAACCGGCGCACGTTGCGCGGCGCGAAGATGCAGAACGGCAAGCCGAGTTCGATGACGAACGTCGCCACAACGCCCGCGTGCAGCAGGCCGCGGGGCAAATGATGCGCATACCAGGCGAGCACTGTCGGCAACGGTTGGGTCTCGAAATGCACGTCGAGCGCGGACAGCGAGCGCCACATCAGATCGCCAGAGGTCGAGCTTCACCGCGCCGGACAACAGCATGAACCGGAATATCAGCAGCCGCGTCAGCCAGATGCCGACTCTCGGCTGGCGGCTCAACACCGCCGCCAGCACCAGCGCTTCGAGCAACAGGATGTCCCACTGGTACTCGAGAAAGACCTGGCCCCCGTATTCGAGCGATAAGTAGCACACATACGCAACGAGCGCCGCGGCGACCGGCACGACGCGCAACAGCAGCAGCACCGACGCGACTGTGCCAGTCGCGCACAGCACCGTCGTCATCCAATCGGCGCTCGACAGCCAGTACAACGACGGCAGCAGCATCCAACCGCCGGCACCCAGTTGCGCGCGCGCCGCGCCGAAGTAGTCGGCGACCGGCAATATGCCATTCGCGCCGATCAGTCCATCGGCCTGCCACCACCAGGACACGAACGCACACAGCGACGCGACAGCGATGCCGCGCGTGACGAGCGCCGCCGTTACGCCATATTCGGCCGGCAACAGCTGCGCGCCGAACAACGGCCGCGCGATGCGGAACATCACACCGCGGTGCCGGGACACGAACGTGTACATCGCTTCGGTGAGCGTCGCGAACAACGGCACGAATCGATAACACCACAGCCAACCGCGCAACCGAGGGGCGTGCGCGAGCACGCGAAACGCCGCCTCGGCGCCTTGATAGCGCGATGTCGGCGTGATCAATTGAATGGAGCGTTGGAACTCGGCGAGCGTCACATCGGGATAGTTCTGAGCGACTGCCTGATAAGGCTCGTAACGAAGCTCGTAATGAAAAGCACCGGACTCGCTATCGGTGACAGCGCGCGCATAGTCGACCGTATAACAGCAAAACCCACACTCGCCGTCGTATACGAGTACCGACGGCGCGGCATTCATCAGAAGCGAGCCAGCGCGAACGTCGTCATGTCGATGTCGGTCGGCGCGCCGGTGATGATGTCGGCGACCGCCTTGCCCGAGCCGCACGCCATCGACCAACCGAGCGGACCGTGGCCCGTGTTGAGGAACAGGTTCTCGATCGGCGAGCGGCCAACGATCGGCATGCCGTCCGGCGTCAACGGCCGCAACCCGCACCACGGCTGCACGTCGGTGTCACGCGCGGCGTCCGCCAACTGCGGATACACGCGTTCAAACAACCCGACCAGGTTCGCGATGCGTTGCGGATTCACGGTGAGATCGTAACCGGTGAACTCGGCGGTACCCGCCACGCGCAACGCGTTGCCGACCGGAACCAACGCCGCATGCAACGAATCATCGACGATCGGCACGCGTGGCCGCTCGCGGAAGCCTTCCATCGACAACGTGATCGAATAGCCCTTCGCCGGACGTACCGGCAAGTGGAAGCCGAGTTGTTTCGCCAACAACGTACTGAAGCTGCCGGCGGCCAGCAGGTATGCATCGGCGGTCAGCACTTCTTTCGCTGTTCGCATACCCGTAACGCGGTTGCGCGCGCGACTGATTTCGACGACGCGTTCGGCGAATCGAAACTGCACGCCGGCGTCGGCGCAGACGCGCCGCATCTCCTCGCAGAACAGCCGCGCATTGCCGGTCTCATCGCCTGGATAGCCGATCCCGCCGACGATCTCATCGATGACCGGATGCAGCGCCGGTTCGATCTCGAGCACACCGGCGCGGATCGAGCGCGCGGTGCTCGACGCCGACTTGTTTCAGCCAGTGCGCGATCTTGATGCCGTAATCCAGCGCCGCCTGGTCGCGAAAGATTTTCATCGTGCCGTCGTAGACATGATCGAACTGCAGCGGGTGCAGTTGCAGCAGGTCGCGCATCGTCCACTGCGAGTAATGCACCAAGCCAACGTTGCGCAGGTAATTGCGCTCGAAATGCTGCGACGCCGAATTGCGGATGAACGAGATACCCCAGCCAAAAAGCGACGGAATCGCGGCCGCGCGCAACAGGATCGCCGCGTCCTCACGACCCAGCGACTTGAGCAGCACGCGCAAGACGCCCGGCGCATTCCACGGATCGGCGAGACTCGGTGTGATCATCGAGCCGTTCGCGTAACTCGTCTCGCGCCCTGGCGCCACCGCACGATCGACGACGACGACGTCACAACCGAGTTTGTGAAGGTAATAGGCCGCCGTAACTCCGGCGAGGCCACTACCGAGTATCAGTACACGCACGTTGTCTGTCCTTGACTCACAACCATCCCTTCGCAACGCCGGCTAACCAGAACGATCCGCTCAACAGCATTCCCCACAGCGCCGCGCTCGAGAGCTTACGCCAGCCGCGCGGCGCCGGATCGAATGTGTCGAACGCGGTGACATAGACGGTCTCGCACGCGCCGTTGCCGGTGTCTTTGCGCGTCGTGCTCGAGCCGCGATGGAAGCCCGACGCATTCGAATAGCTCGCGAGATAACCCTCGAGATGGATCTGATCGCCGACCGCAGTGTCGCCGATCCGCTGTCGCAGCACGGGATCGGCGGTGATCAGGTGGTTATTCGAAATCTGATCGAGCCGAAACGCATGCCATGCCGCGTCGCTGTGTGTGCGAAACGTGCACGTGAATTCGCCGTTGGCGAACTCGAACGCGTGGAGATCGACGCCGCCCGCATCGTTGCCCCAGACGACGCACAGATCGGCCACGTTGAGGTGGTCGTTCCAGATTCGATGCAACAGATGATCGGCATCGTGGACCTTGTACGAGACGACCATCCCGTCGAGCGCGTAACGGTGCGACGGTTCGACGTGATATTGGACGCCGCCGAACGCGACATCGAGCGGGGCTAACTTGATCTCGGTCTGGCGCGGCTCCGCGGCGAGCGCGCGCGAGAACGAAAGCACTTTCGGCAGCGTGTCGGTTTTCAACCACGCGACCGGCAACGTCACGAGGCACACCACAAAGATCAACTGCAGCAGGCGCGCCATTTGCGGCGTGTGCGGCTCAGCCGACTTCGCGGCGCAGGCGATCGTGCAGCAAGCCCAGCGCGTCGGTCATCGCGGCGACCGTTCGCGCCCCCGACTGAAACACGTTGGTGCCGTTCAACGACACCCAGCCGAATCCAAGGGCGGCGATCTCGGCGGCGCGACGCGCGACGCGGTCGGCATCGGCGTAGAAGCTGCGCCCCTTACCATCGTCGTTTTCGCGCGGCGGCGGCGCCAGCATCGTCTGAAACTGAATCGCGCTCGCGTCTCTGCCGAAACGCTCGGCATGTTCGCGAATCGTGCGCATTTCCGCCGCGACACGTTCCTTGTTGTTGACGAGCGCAGCGAGCCAGCCGTCACCGTACTGGCCAACGCGACGCAACGCCGCCGGCGAATGGCCGCCGACCCAGATCGGCAGCGACGCGCCTTGCGGCGGCTTGGGCTCCATACCCATCGCGTCGATGCGATAGTGATCGCCGGCAAAGTCGACTCGCTCATCCGCCCAGCACGCACGCAACAAGCGCAGTCCTTCATCCATCCGCTTGCCGCGGTCGCCAAAGGACTCGCCGAGCGCGTCATATTCGGACGCCTGCCAACCGACGCCGATGCCCAACCGCACGCGGCCGCCCGACAGCGTATCCAGCGTGCTGATCTGTTTGGCGACGAGCACCGGTTGGCGTTGCGGCAACACGAGCACTTCGGTACCGAGGCCGATCTTCGACGTGACCGCGGCGCAAAAGCCCAACGTGACCAGCGCTTCGAGGATCGGCATCTTCGCTGGGTACTGCAGACCCGTACGGCCTTCGATCGGATACCCCATCACGACGTGATCGAACATGTCGAGTTCGTCGTAACCGATCCGTTCGATCTCGCGCGCAAGTTGCGTGACCCCGGCAGGACCTTCGCGAAAAACGATCGATGGGAAATCAACGGCGAGTTTCATGTTCGGCTCCGGCTGGTTCGCAAAAGCGGCACGTGTGAACTCAGATTAACAAAGGAAACCGCATCGAATGGCGACTCCCGTCGGCATTTCCGAGGATCGCCAACGGCACTTTGACGGTCGTGCTCGGATTCACGCGGACGCTGTAGAGCCACTCTTTTTGCTGCAACCCGATCCAGAACCGGGGCTCGAACCTAATGACGGCAACAACATCGGCGGCGATGTCGACCGCATTGTGCTCGTACCGATCCGGCAGCGATCGTACGTCGACGGCAATCAGCCGCGCGCGAGGTGATGCGCGGTCAGCCGTGTTCGTGCGCAGTACCTCTACCTCCAGCGTCTCACCATCGTCGACACGCACTTCGAGGCCAGCTGCGGAGGTGGTGGTCTGTGCGGCAAAACACACCTGCGCTCCCCACGCACGCAGGATGGCCGCGGCATGAATCTCATCCCACAGACACCGCTCTGGATACAGCCCGTCCCGCACCGCGTCGCCCGTGCGCAATCGCCGCGAATGCACCGACGGGTTGTCTCCGATCAACGCGAACGGGAGCCCAATATCGAAGACGTACGACAGCTCCTTCAAGCCGAACCTCGCGGGACGCCACGCGCTGACGCCGGGCACAGTGAGGAACGCCTCCAGCGCCGATTCGCCGATCGCCGACAACTGTCTCGGCAGCGCTTCCTGAATCCGCCGCCTGACGAGGCTCAAGTTGTACGTGTTTTTCATCGTCCCTATCCGACTTCCCAACATGCACGTTGAGGCGCGTGCGCCTTGCGTCAACGGGCCGAACCAACCCTCCGACACCGTATGTGTATTGCAACACATCCTGCGCGGATCAGCGCAGGAGTGGCGCTCGAGTAGTGCCGCCTGCGACCGCTTTGACCTTTCGGGGCCCCCATCCTGTCAAGCTTTTCATTTCGATCGACGCAGCTGGACTCGCGGGGCTCATTCAGTTTAGTTTTGGGCGTCTTCGGGGACTGCAGAAAACGACGTGGAATCACGCAGCGGCACCCCGCTATCCACCGATCCCGTATCGTGGTGGCGGGACTCGTACCAAAGAGACCGGGACGCATTTGAGCGCGCGCACGGGCGAAGACCCGAAACGCTGCTCGAGCTGACCAAATGGCTGAGCCCGATTCGGACTCGGCCCGAACCACGGCCCAGCTAACTGCGTTCACCCGACCGCGCTGGTGGCGCCCCTCAATGGCGTCCTAGCGCGGCGTGCGCCGGTGCGTCATGCACATCGTGCCCGGACGCGTCGACGGATGATACGGCAGACGCAGTGCGCCTCTGTAGCCTCGTTCTAGACGTCTCGATCTGCTTCACCGTTTTTTCATTTTCGCCGGCACCCCAGCGCTTGTCGAAGTCGAAGGCGCATTGCGACTCAATCGCGCAGCGGCTCGACCGACATCAACGTGTAGGAAATGCAAACGAGAAGGAGGCGCGGATCAGTACTGCCGCGCCGGCATATTTATGACGAGGCCGTCGAGCGCGTCGCTGACTTCGATCTGACACGCGAGGCGGCTCTCCGGACGGACGTCGAACGCGAAATCGAGGATGTTGGTCTCCAGTTCGTCCGGTTCGCCGCAGCGCTTCTTCCACTCCGTCGGCACATAGACGTGACACGTCGCGCACGCGCACAGACCGCCGCAGTCGCCCTCGATGCCGGGAACCAGGTTGTTGACGGCGCCCAGCATGAGGCTCGCGCCGACCGGCACTTCGACGACGTGTTCCGTGCCGTTAGCTTCGACGTACGTGATACGCGGCATCGGATCGCGCTCAGCCGCCGCCCACCAGCGCAGTGATGTCGCGTCCTTCGGCGACGATCGCAAGCGTGCGCCCCTCGGCGCGCACCGGGCGCAGCGAGAAATCGATGACGTGCGTTCTGCCATCAACGTGGGCAAGTTCCGCGCGCAATCGAATCGGTTCCCCTTCGGCCGCGCGGCGAACGTGGAATTGAGCATCGAGGCGCGCTTCTTCGCGCGCAGCATCGGAGGCTGCACGCGGCCACCACGGGAGTTCCCAGAACGGCATCCCCTCAGCCGATATGTTGGTGCCGAGCAGCTGCGCGGGTCGCAGCGTTCAGTTCGAGCACGCGGCCGTCCGGATCGAGCAGCGCGATCGCTTCCATCGCATGATCGAACACCGTGCGGAACCGCTCGTCGGCTCTCGATGAGTTGCCGTTCCGCGTCTTTGCGCGGTCGAATGTCGCGCAGGTGCGCGCTGAACGTCGGCGCGCCATCGATGAACACCTTCGTGATCGACGCTTCGAGTGGAATCTCCTCGCCGAATCGCGTGAGGCCGGCGATCTCGCCGCGCTCGCCCATCAGTCGCGACGGCGACTTGCTGCGTTCGAATGCGTCGATGTGCGCGCCGTGCTCGGCGCGATGCCGTTCCGGCAGCAGGCGATCGAGCGATTGGCCCAGCATTTCGTCGGCGCGATATCCGAACAGCTGCTCGGCCTTCCGGTTGAAGAACGTGACGTCCTGCGCTGCGCGTCGACGTTCACGATTGCGTCGTCGGCGATCGCGAGGATGCGTGAGATCACGAGATACGCGTGCTTGACGTCCTGGTGTTCGCGCTGTTCGGCCGTCACGTCGCGCATCGTGACGAGATACAACGCTTCGGGTTGCGTGAGCCGCGAAACGCGAACGGACAGCCGCAATTGCTGACCACCGCGCGTGCGGCCGGTCAGCGTCAGATACCGCAACTGCGGTGACGCCGGATCGTCCGCCCACCGCGCGAACCACGCGACTACGTCGAGTCGTTGGCCGGTCTGCGGCACGATGATGCGCGAGACCGACTCGCCTTCGAGTTCGGTGCGCTCGTGCCCGAGCAGTTCCGTCGCGGCGCGATTGAGGTAGCGGATGCGCCCGTCCGGAGCGACGATGAGCGTCGCTTCCGGAAGCGCCTCGAGCAGCACGAGATCGCTGCCGACCAACAACTCCGCCACGGCGAACGATCGCGTGTCAGTAGCGCGCGCCGGCCGCCTCCAGCACGTTCAACTCGGACTTCTGATCCTCCATCTTGTTCAGAATCGTCTGATCGGCGCTCGACCGGCACGCCGGCCGCTTCGAACAGCGCCTTCGTACGCTTGGTGACGAGCCCCGCACGGATCAGCGCCGGCATCATCAGGTCCTTCAGCGAGTGGATCTGGCCGGGCGGCAAGTCGCGCGTAATTCCGAGCGCATTCGCCTCCTCCATGCCTTTGGCGAAGTCCTGCGCGTCGATGCCTGACACGGCGAGCACCTTCAGGAAACCGGGATCGACCTCGGTCTGACCCTTCACGAGAATCATCACCGCGTCGTACGCGAACTGCGCCAGATCTTCGCGTTCGTCGGGGTGCATTCGCGCGATCAACGGCGTCAGGAAGATGTGGCCGAACGATACATGCCGCGATTCGTCGCGCATCACATTGAACGTGATCGATTTCAGCAACGGCTCGTCGGTCTGCTTGTACATGTTGTTGAACGCGCCGAGCGCGAGGCCCTCGACGATCATGTTCATGCCGATCATGACTTTCATGTAGTTCTGCGTTTTCAGCGTCGCGTCGATCAACAGCTTCAACCACGGCGTCATCGGATAGTCGATTGCGATCTTCTTCACGTAGCGTTCGTACACTTCGACGTGACGCGCCTCGTCCATCGCTTGCGTGCGCGGCGTAGTACTTCGCCTTCACGTCGGGCACGCCGTGCGCGATCGTCGCAGCGGTCAACAGCGCGCCTTGCTCGCCGTGCAGGAATTGCGACAGCAGTTGCGCGGTCGAATGCGCACCGAAGGTCTCCTGCTGCACTTTCGACAGCTTCTTGAAGAACGGCATGCGGTAGTACATCGAGTGATCGGCCGCGATGATCGGATTGGCCGGGTCTATCATCGTGTCCCACTTCAGATGATCCGCGTTCCACTGGTTGTCCTTCGCGCGCCGGTACAGATCTTCGACCTTCGGTACGCCGGCCTCGTAGTCGAAATTCCACGCCACGTCCATCAACGTCTGGTAGTGATCGATCGTGCTCTCGTGTGCGATTTCGTTTGCTCTTGCGGCCATGATGCCTCCTTGAATGCGTTCGCTGACTCGTGACTAGTTTCCGCGGCGCAGCGGCGCTTGCACTAAGGAATTGCCGCAGAGAACGGGTTTGAGTCAAACGATCAAGGAAAACTCGCGATGATCTGGACCCGAGCCTTCAGCCTGTGCTGACAACCCACGTCGCCGCCATGGAAGTCGCCGAAAATCAATTCGGCGCGGACACGCTTGTGGAACTGGTAGCCGAGCAGGAAATGCCGCTCATCGCCAAGATTTGCTGCCGCCTTCCGCGCCGTCCGTCGCGCGAGTGTGTTCGTCAGATATCTCGGCCTCAGCTCCGGCGCCCATACGAAACCGTCAGAGAATCTGATCCAGCGCCCGTGACCCTCTCGCACTACGCGTATTCCCTGAGCGCCTCGCAATGGCGGCGGTCCCTAGACTGCGCTGCGAGGGGCCGAGAATTCCGTCAGACACCGTGCGGCCGCGCGAGGCGATCTCGACAACTGATACGGGAGACTGCGATGAGTCATCATCATTGGGCGATATTGTGCGCAGGTCTTGCTGCGTCGTTGATGCCGGTAGCCGCCTGTGCTGCGGCACCGGCCGAGGGATCCGCGACTTCCGCGATTGCGGTCCCGGGCGACTTTGGCCCACCGCAGGGTGAACCCATCAACGCCGTGCTGACCTCACCGCCCCAGGTGCCGCCGCCGACGGGACGGCGCGCCCCTGCAAAAGTGATCGTCGAACTCGAGGTGCACGAAATCGAAAAGCCGATCGCGGAGGGCGTGAGCTACACGTTCTGGACCTTCGGCGGCACGACGCCGGGATCCTTCATCCGCGTGCGGCAGGGCGACACCGTGGAATTTCACCTGCGCAATCGCCCGGACTCGAAGATGCCGCACAACATCGATCTGCACGGGGTGACCGGGCCGGGCGGTGGCGCCGCATCCTCCTTCACCGCTCCGGGCCACGAATCGCAATTCACGTTCAAGGCACTCAACAGCGGCCTGTACGTCTATCACTGCGCGACCGCGCCCGTCGGCATGCACGTCGCGAACGGCATGTACGGCCTGATCCTGATCGAGCCGCCGCAGGGTTTGGCGCCGGTCGACCACGAGTACTACGTGATGCAGGGTGACTTCTACACGGTCGGCAAGTACCGCGAAAAGGGCCACCAGGACTTCGACATGCAGAAGGCGATCGACGAGCGCCCCACGTACGTGCTGTTCAACGGTGCCGAAGGCGCGCTTACCGGCGACCGTGCCCTGACCGCCAAGACCGGCGAAACGGTGCGCTTGTACGTCGGTAACGGCGGCCCGAATCTCGTCTCGAGCTTTCACGTCATCGGTGAGATTTTCGACAAGGTCTGGTTCGAAGGCGGCACGAACTTTCAGGAAAACGTTCAGACGACGTTGATTCCGGCAGGTGGCGCTGCGATCGCGGAATTCAAACTGCAGGTGCCGGGCAGCTACATCCTGGTGGACCATTCGATCTTCCGCGCGTTCAACAAGGGGGCGATCGCGATCCTCAAGGCGGAAGGACCCGACCGCAAAGACATCTACTCCGGCAAGGAAGTCGACGCTGTGTACCTCGGCGATGTGGCCAGCAATCTCGCCGCGGTCGGTGCCGCTGCCGCGAAAAGCGCCAGCGGCAAGCTCACCAAGGAGGATCAGATCAAGGCGGGCGCCGCACTCTTCAACGGCACGTGCTCCGTCTGTCACCAGACGAGCGGCGCTGGCCTGCCGAATGTATTCCCGCCGCTCGCCAAGTCCGATTTCCTGATGGCCGACACGGACCGCGCGATCGGCATCGTGCTCAACGGGCTCACCGGTTCCGTTACGGTGAACGGCGCGCAGTTCAACTCGGTCATGCCGCCCATGAGTCAGCTCAGGGACGATGAGATTGCGAACATCCTGACCTTTGTACGCAACAGTTGGGGCAACAAGGGTGACGCCGTAACGAGTGAAGAGGTGAGCAAAGTGCGCGAGGCGACCAAGCGCCCGGCGGGCGCGGTTCACTGACCGGCGCGATGCGCGCACTGTCGATGCTGATCATGGTCACGATCGCGAGCGGTGCTTGGGGGGCGCAGCGCGCTGTGATCGGACCCGGCGTGTTCGAGTCGGCGCTGCCTCCGGGCCCCGGCATTGCGACCGTCGACGTGGCGCGCTTCCTTCTCGATCGGCGCCCCGTGACGAATGGAGAGTTTCTCGCGTTTGTGCGCAGCCACCCCGAATGGCGGCGCGACCGGGCGCCGCGCCTTTTCGTCGACAGCCAGTATCTGGTGCATTGGCGCGGACCGACGTCGCTCGGGCCGGCGGCACGGTCCGCGCAGCCGGTCACGAGCGTCAGCTGGTTTGCGGCGAAGGCCTATTGCGAAGCACACGGCGCACGGCTGCCGAGCTGGTACGAGTGGGAGTTCGCGGCGGCCGCCGATGAGACAAGCCCGGACGCACGGCGCGATCCGGCGTGGCGGCAGCGCGTTCTCGATTGGTATGCGCGGCCTTCCTCGA
Organism: uncultured Gammaproteobacteria bacterium; assembly: GCA_963829065.1. Taxonomy (GTDB): domain Bacteria; phylum Pseudomonadota; class Gammaproteobacteria; order Pseudomonadales; family Azotimanducaceae; genus DATJGR01. Next base: position 38,782 of record CAWHHK010000005.1, read on the forward strand.
CGCCGCTGCAGGAAGTCGGTCGCGCGCCGGCCAATTACTACGGGGTTCACGATCTGCACGGTCTGGTTTGGGAATGGGTGCTCGACTACAACGCGTTGCTCGTGAGCAACGACAGCCGCGAGCAAGACGGGGCGGATCGAGCGAAGTTCTGCGGCGAGGGTGCGCTGAGCACCGCGGACCGAGAGAATTACGCCGTGCTCATGCGAATCGCGTTCCTGAGCTCGCTCGAGGCGAGCTACACGACGACCAATCTCGGCTTCCGATGTGCCGCGGAGGCGCAATGAAATACGTATGGGTGGCGCTGGCGCTGGTCCTGACGACGACACGCGCCCGCGCGGATGCGCCGATCCTTCCCGGCGATTCCATTTATCAACTGAAGGTCGAACTCACGGCAGCGGACGGCAGTGCCAGCCAGCTCGATGAATTGCGCGGGCATCCGGTACTCATTTCGATGTTCTACGCAACATGCGGCGGCGTTTGTCCGACCATTGCGTTCACGATGCGCAAAATCGAGGCAGCGCTCACGCCGGAAGAACGCAGTGCGCTGCGCTGTGTCATGGTGAGCTTCGACCCGGCACGTGACGACGGCCAAGCCCTGGCGGAATTCGCGCGAATGAACAAGCTCGAGGATCCGCGCTGGCTGGTGGCGCGCGCCCCGCCGTCGAGCGTTCGCGATCTGGCGGCTGTGCTCGGCGTGCGTTATCTCAAGCTGCCGGACCAGACCTTCAGTCATTCCACGATCATCGCCGTGCTCGATGGCGATGGCGTCATCCGAGGGCGCACCTCCAAGCTCGGCGAATTCGACCCCGATTTCGTGCGAACTGTGGCGACGACAATTGCAGTGAGTCCGTAATTCCACTGATCGACCATGCGCGCTCGATGTGCGAGAAAGGCGACTCCAACGTCTTCCGGAGACTGGCTGTGGCACCTCCCGATCGGTCTGTCGCGGCGCGCATCGTTGGACTTCTGGAAGCCGAAGGCATCGACACGGTCTTCGGAATCCCCGATCCGAATTTCCAACGCATGTATCGGGTGGCGGCCGATCGCGGTATGCGGCTGGTCGCGCCACACCACGAATCGGCCGGCGGCTTCATGGCCGATGCGATGTGGCGACTCACCGGCAAACCGCAGGTCGTCATCGGCAACCAGGGTCCGGGCGTCGCCAATCTGGTGCCAGCCGCGATCTGCGCGGCCAAAGAGAAAGCGCCGGTCGTGTTCATCGCCGGCCAGCGCGGTCGGATGCTCGATTCGCAGGTACGCCGGTCGAAGTTTCAGTACACCGCGCAGCCGCGCTTCTTCGAAGCGGCGATGAAGTATGTCGGCGTCATCGAGTTCCCGAATCAGGTCGACGAGATCTTCCACGAAGCCTTTCGCCAGGCGCTGTCGGGCACGCCGGGTCCGGTGTACGTGGAATTTCCGAACGAGCATGCCAATACCGACGTCGATCCGGGCCCGCTACGGCGACCACAGGACTACCGGCTCATCCATCAGCAGGCGGATCCAGATGCGATCGAGGCGGCCGCCGATCTGTTGGCCAATGCGGCATCGCCCCTCGTCCTGGTCGGCTGCGGCGTGCGCAACGCGCGCGCCTTCGACGCACTCGACGCGCTGGTCGCGGCGCTGAAGTGCCCGGTCATCCCATCGTGGGCGGCACGCGGGGTCGTGCCGGATACGCATCCGAATGTGCTGTTGTACTCGAGCGCCGCGGCGAACGACGCGATCGCAGCGGCCGACGTCGTGCTCGCTCTCGGTACGTCGATCGGCGAGAACCTGCATTACGGGACCGGTCGTCATTGGGCGCATGGGCACACCGATCGCAAGTGGATCTACGTCGAGCGCAGTCCCGGCAACATCGGCGTCAACCGGCGCATCGATGTGCCGCTCGTCGGCGACGTACGCGACGTGATGCCGCAGCTCGCGGCGGCGCTCGCCGTTCGCGGCAACCGCGCAGCGCTGAGTGCGCTGCCTGCATGGCGGGCGGCGCATCAGGCAGCACGCAACGCGCTGTGGGAATCTGCCGGAGATGTCCATCCGATCCATCCCGGCCGCATGATCCGCGAGGTGACCGCTCTGCTGCCTGACGACGCCGTTGTGGTGCGCGACGGCGGCGCAACAGCGCTGGCCGAAATGCACTATCACGAAATGCGTTCGCGCGATCAGCTGTCGACGCTGCATTTCGGGCATCTCGGCACCGGGCTGCCGTATGCGCTCGGTGCACAACTTGCGGTCGGAGCAGGGCGACGCGTCTGCCTGATCACGGGCGACTCTGCGTTCCTGTTCCATATCGCGGAGCTCGAAACCGCGGTGCGCAAGCAATTGCCGGTGGTCGTCATCGTCAACTCCGATTCCGCCTGGGGAATGGAGCGGCCGGGTTTCTATCAGGAATTCGGTCAGGGCCGCGAAGTGGAGGTGGACTGGGGCAAGATCCGGCTCGACAAAATCGCCGAGGGGTTCGGCGCGCACGGCGAATACGTCGAGCGAACGCGCGATATCCGCGGCGCCGTCGAGCGGGCGTTCGCAGCAGACAAACCCGCGGTGGTGCAGGTCGTGGTCGACCCGATCATCAATGCGCTGCAGATGCCGAACGTAGCGGAGTTCGTCACGTGGTACGCGGGATCGCTGTACTAGCCAGACGGCTTCGCTCGCGACGCCGTCGGCGAAGATCCACGGCACGCTCACCAGCGGCACCGCGATACCGACGAACAGCAGCGTTCCGATTCGCGGCGACAATCGCACGTTGCAGCCCGCCGCCCACGCGAGCAGCAGACACGCGAGCAACACGAGCACCGTGTTCGTGAACTGCAGCACATGCCCGTCGCGCCAGAACAACGCCTCGAAGTAGAACTGGCTATTGATGCCCCTCGAACGCCCAACCGACACACCAACACCGCCGCAATCGCGCAAATCGCCGCGAGCGCGCAGCGCACCATGTCGATGTCGTTGGCGGGGCGAACTCGCCACGCCGCCGCGTTGCGCAGGTAAACGCCCGCCTACAGCATCGCCGACGCGTTACATAAGGCGCTTCCACCAGTGCGTCTTACCGTTCGCAGCGCAAACGCGAACCTAGGCGGTTCCACGGATCCGCTGCTGTCACCCACGCGCGTAGACTGACCCAATGAAATTGAATCGATTCGAAGCCAGCTTCTCCCGGATTTTCGGGAATCAGGTTGGCATTACGCTGGCGGGTGAGGCCTTCTTCTTCCGCTTCTACGAGATTTTCCTCGTGTCCCCAAGGGTCCGCATGATGTTTGCCAAGACGGACATGGCGCGCCAGGTAAACATGTTGCGCCACTCGATGTATGAGCTTGTGACGTTCTACGTGACCGGAACGCTGACTGAGTCGCTGCGACATGTCGCCCACGTCCACCAGCACCTCGCGATCTCGCCGGATCTTTACGATCGTTGGCTCGACGCATTGATCGAGACGGTCGCAGAGTTCGATCCCGAATTCGATGAACTCATCGAAGACGCCTGGCGCTTGGCCCTGACTCCGGGTATCACCTACATAAAGCTGTGGTGTGGTTCGGCTCGAAGCCCATATGACGGACCCTGAGGCGCGACGCAGCTCATGGATCCGACAGATCCAGGTGCTCACCGCATCCACTCGTAGTACGGCCATGGCCCCTCACCGCATTCGTTGGGCGGAATCTCGACGAAGCCGTGGGCCGAGGCGGCCGCGAACACATCGCCGGACCCGCGAAGCGCAATGAGCGCGCCGCGACCCGGCGCGGTCATACGGACGGGCCGATGCGACCACGCGTCGACCGGCGCTTCGCCCTCCGAGTCGATCGCGACGGCGGCCAGACACGGCTCCGCGGACATTCCGGCCACATGCGATAGCACCGGCGCCACGATGCGGCGCGCGGTGACCAACACCGCAACGGGATTTCCCGGCAGACCCAGGATCGCCTGTCCCTCGGGACCGACCGCACCAAGCGTCGGTTTGCCCGGCCGCTGGCGCACGCCCGAAAACACGATCTGCGAGCCGAGCGCGCGAAGGACGCCCGGCACGAAATCGCGCGCGCCCATCGACACGCCGCCGGTGAGAACGACGGCAGTGCACGTGTCCAGCAGTTCGCGGCACACGCGCCTCAGTTCCTCGGGGTCGTCGGCCGCCCGGCGCATCTGCACCGCATCGATCCGCCGGCAGTCGCGGAACATCGCCGCAACCGCCGGGCCATTGGAGTCGCGCAGCTGCCATGGCGTGAGGTCGGCATCGGCGGCTTTGATTTCGTCACCCGTCACGATCACGCCGAGTCGGATGCGCCGATGCACGATAGGCCGCGCGCAGCCGAACGTCGCGAGCGCCGCGGCTACGGGCGGCGTGATCAACGTTCCGGACGCAACGGCTTCCTGACCCGCCTGCGCGTTTTCGCCACACCGGCGGATGTGTTCGCCGCGCGTCGGATGTGCGCCGCTCAGCACGATCCGGTCGGGAAATTCCAGCGTGTCTTCGCGTCGGATCACCGTGTCGGCGCCCGGCGGAATCCCGGCGCCGGTCACGATCCTCAGCGCTTTCCCGGACGACAGCCGCAACGGCTTGACTCCTATGCGCACTTCGCCGCAAACCGCCAATGTCGTAGTGCGAGACAAATCCGCATGCCGCACGGCATAGCCGTCCATCGCGCTGACGTCTGCCGCCGGGCTCGGTCGATCGCAGACCACGCGCTGCGCAAGCACCCGACCGAACGCATCCGCCGCATCGATCGTTTCGGTGCCGATCGGCTGCAGCCACGCAACGAGCGCATCGACTGCCGCCTGAGGCGACAGCGCTTCGATCACGCGCGAGACGTTCACGATGGCGCCAGATCCGCTGCAAACCGTCGCGGGATCGCGGCGAGCGCATCGCCTGCGGTGGTCAGTCTTTCGATCGCGACCGAACACCACGGTTGCAGGTAGCGGCGCAGCAACTCATCGACGATGACGTCCTCGCCGCGCCGCAGCGCGACCGTCAGCACCTCGCACGCAACCGCGAGATGATCCGGCGGCAACCGGATGTCGCCGAACTCCAGATCGAGCCATGCCATCACGCGCATCCAGTCTTCGCGCGTCGAGTCGCCGGGCAGGTTCAACGTATGGTGCAACAGCAACGGCACGCGCGGCGTCGGCGCGCCGAAGTGAAATGCGCTGACGAACTCCGGCTGCATTGCCACCGCATCGCCCGGAAGATCCAGTTCGCGCCACGCCGCGTGCACCGCCTCTGCCGGCACCACCGGGCTCCACACGCGCGCCCACTCGAGCAGCGTCATTTGAGCGGTATCCAGTTCGGTGAAACGGCTTTCAGTCCGCCGCGCTCAGCCGCGGTGCCGCGCCACACCGCGACCCCGATCAGTTGCTGCATGTCGAGCGATGGCCACGCCGGCAGTTCGAAGCGGACACCCCAGCGTTGGTTCGCCCACGCGGAAGTTACTACGACTTCTGGCGGCGCATCGCTGCGCTCGACCGAACCGAGGCCGTGCGCAATCACTCGCATGCTCTGTTCCCGGTCCGCGCGCCACAGCCATCCGTCGACGCCCGCCACCGCGTTGCCCATCGTCAACATCGGTGCGTCCGGCGCCGATGGTGCGAGAATCGCCGCCGCGTCGCTGAACAGATCGACGTCATGGCGTGTGTCGGTGACCGATTCGGGACACGGCCACGCCATGAACACCTGCCATCCGCCACCGCGCGCCTCGACGCTCACGTCAGCCCACGGCGTCGACGCGCGTGTGCGGTCGGCATAGGCGCGTCGCACATAGCCGCCCGGTTGGATGCTCGTCGGCGCCGCGATGAGTGTGATGCGCTCTTTCACGCTGCCGGTTCGCCGAGGTGGAAGTTCTGGTGCCAGTCGTACGCGATCAGCAGATCCATCAGTTCGCTCGCCTCACCCGCTTTGCGTTTTGCCCGCTCGCGCTGCAGCGTCGCAAGTGCAGGTACGGTTGCCGCGCCGAACAACCCGATCAGGTATTCGATCGGAATACGCGGTTCGTCGGTCGGCCGGCCGTTTGCGTCGAGTTGCGGCGGACTGAGCGGCGGCACGTAGAACACGTTCGGTTCCAAGCCGAACTCAGGGTGCAGCGGAATCGCCACCTTCCACTGATGCACGAGCTTGTGGATCGGACCTTGCGGATCATCGAGGTAGCCGACGAAGCGCAAACGCCCCGGGCACTGACGGGCGCACGCAGGCGCGACTCCCTGCGACACGCGCGGCAGACAGAAAATGCATTTCGTCGACACGCTGCGCAGCGGATCGAAATACACCTTCTTGTACGGACACGCCTCGACGCAGAACCGGTAACCGTGGCAGCGGTCCTGATCGACCAGCACGATGCCGTCCTCGCCGCGTTTGTAGATCGCCCCGCGCGGGCATGCATCGAGACACGCAGGATGCGTGCAGTGATTGCACAGCCGCGGCAGATAGAAGTGGTGATTGTCCTTCGGATATTCGCCGGCACCCTCGTCTTCGTCCCAGTTCGGACCCCATTTGGGATCGCCGTCGGGTTTGATCCACGCCGGGTTGTGCGCGCCATCGGTTGCGATGACCTGCGCGTGGTTGAACGACCACGATCGGCCGTAACCGGCGTCGAGATTCGCGAGCGTGCCCCGCCGCACTTCGCCAGCGGCCGTGCGCCCGCCATCCTTGACCCAGTTTTTCGGAAAGCCTTTACCGGGCCGCGACTCGACGTTGTTCCAGTACGCATAGTCGGTGCCGGCATCGCGGTTCCACAGCTTCTTGCACGCGACGGTACAGGTCTGGCACCCGATGCACTTGTTGAGGTCGAGCACCATCGCGAGCTGACGGCTGACTTTAGGGGCGCTGGCGGTCGCAGTAGAGGCAACGGTCATGACTGCACGCTCCAGGTGAATGGTCTGATCGCGACGCGCGTATCCTGCACGTGCGTCCCCGGTTCGAAGTGGCCGAAGAACCAGCCGACCTGGCCATCGCCGCCGGCGAAATGCAGCGGCTTCATGAGCCCCGGAGTCAGGAATTTGTAGCTCTTGTGATTTGGAAACTGATGCGGCTCCCACGCGTGGAAGTAGTACGCGACTTTCGGCCGCACCATCGTCGAGACTTTTGCGCGCATGCGCATCGCGCCGTAATCGTTTGCGAGCTGCGCCCAGTCGCCATCGTGCAAGCCGAGTTCGTCCATGTCGCGCGGATTCAGATACACGACCGGCTCGCCGCGCTGCAGCCGCAGCATCATCGGCGTGTCGCGCCAGACGCTGTGAATGCTCCAGCGCGCGTGGCACGACACGAGCTGGAACGGATGGTCGCCGCCGGCCTTCGGACTCGCGAAGTAACTCGGCAATGCTTCGCCCGCTTCGATGAACCACGGGTGATCGATGTAGAACTGCTGGCGTCCGGTCAACGTCGGCCAGCGCCATTTGCGCTCGGTGAAATCCGTCAGCGCCGTCAGCACGCCTTGGCCGCGCCACTCCGAATTGAACAGGTTCTCCTGAATGCCCATGTTGCCGACGTTGGCGTACTTGACGATGCCGTCGCGTTTGAGCTGCGCGACGGACACGCCGCCCGCCGACGGCGAGCGCGCGATGATCAGCGCGTTGACCGCTTCGACGTCATTCGGCCCGTACTCGCCTTGGAACGAAAATCGATCGGCGATCGTCGTCAAATCCACCGTCCTGCTGCCACAACCCGGCAACGCGCCGAGCCCTTGCGTTCGCGCGATCTGCTGCACTTTCGCGGCGAGCAGCGAAAAGATCTCCCACTCGTTCTTCGCCTCGCCGACCGGTTTGACGGCCTGATCGCAGTAGTGCAGGTACGGAATGTACGCAACCGAATACTTGATGCCGGGCTTTTCGTAGTAGCCGGCCGCCGGCAGCAGGTAGTCCGCGTGCAAGCCGGTGAACGTGAACTTCTGATTGACGTCGACGACGAGCTCGAGCCCGGGCCAGACGTGCTCGAGCATCCGCTGCGGCAGATTCGAACGACGCAGCACGTTGCTGCCGCCGGTGATCCACGCGCGCGGCTTGTTCTGCGGCGACGGCCGTACCGGCATCCAGCCCTTCGCGATCGACTCGTCGACATACGACTTCAGGGTGCGCGGATACAGCGAGTCCGTCTCTTTCGCTAGGTCGGCGGCGATGCCCTGGTGAGAGTAGTTCTGGCTCGCCGAGTTGGTCAGGCAGCTGTCCGGACCGCTGGTGAAGTGTTTCGCGAGCGCGTGCTGCACCTGCGCTTCGGATTTCCGCCCGACGATGCGGTCGACGATCATGCCGAACGCGTAACCGTCGCCGAAGAGGCTCGCCATGGATTTGAATTTCGCCCACGCGCCTTGGCCCGACTCGCCGGCGACCGCGCCGAAGCCGTCGATGCCGATCCAGCCGGTCGAGTGATAGCCGGCGCCGCGTTTGCCGATCGCGCCTTTCAGCGTCAGGCACAGAATTTTGCTGCGGTTCATGTGGTCGGAATGAAAGTAGCGGTTCGACCCCCAGCTCGACAGCACCATCGGCCGCTGCGCCTTCGCGAAGCCGTCGGCGAAGCGCTCGATCATCGCGACGTCGAGTCCAGTGACGGCCGCGGCGTGCTCGAATGTCCATGGCTCGAGGTGCTCCTTGACGAGCGAGCCGACGGTGACGACGCCGATCTCTGCACCGTCCTTGTCGCGCACCTTGAATGTGCCTTCGATCGGCGGCACCAACCCATCCGGCAGCATCAGCTTCGCGACTTTGTCGCCTTCGCAGCCCGGCACCTGCACGGGCGCACCGATCCGCGGATCCCATACGTACAACAGATCGACCCGACCGCGCTCGGTGAGGTCCGCTTCGCGCAAGAATCGTCCGGTATCGAGACGCACCAGCACGGGGAAGTCCGATTGCTCGCGCACGTACTCGACTTCGATGTGCCCCGACTGCCAGATGTGGCGCGCCGTCGCGAGTCCGAGCGCCGCATCCGAGCCTGGCGCCAGCGGCACCCACAGATCGGCGTGCATCGCCGTTGCGCTGTACACCGGATCGACGACGACGAGCTCGGAGCCGTTGTATTTCGCCTCGAACAGGAAATGCGCGTCGGGTATCTGCGTGACCGCCGGATTCATCATCCAGACGACGAGATAATCGGACAGAAACCATTCGTCGCTCGAGCCGCCGATGTGCGGCATGCCGAACGTCAGCGTCGCGCCCATGTTGAGATCACCGATCTCGGCCCAGTCGTCGGGCAGCGCGGCACCCATCATGCCGAAGAAGCGGTTGCGTGCGGCGTTTGTCGCACCGAGATCGAAGTGCGGACCGAGATCGTGCACGATCGTCTGGCCGCCGTGCTTGACCGAGATGTCGACGAGTTTGTCCGCGATGTCGGTCAACGCTTCGTCCCAACCGACGCGTTGCCACTTGCCTTCGCCGCGTTCCCCGACGCGCTTCAACGGAACCGTCAGACGCGTGGGCCCGTACATGACCTCTGTATAACATGCGCCCTTCTGACAGCCGCGCGGATTGAAGTCCGGTACGCCCGGTTCCGACGCTTCGTAGTTGGCCGTCTGTTCTTCCCGCACGACGACGCCGTCCTTGACGTACAGATCCCAATTGCACGCGCTGCGGCAGTTGACCCAACCGTGCGTGCCTTTGAAGACCGCATCCCACGTCCAGCGCTGCGCATACAGTTCCTGCCACGAACCGAGCTTCTTCGCGGCGATGGCCGGCTCTGAGGCGCGCGCGCGAACATGAAAGAGCGGTAGCATGCCGCTCGCGGCGGCTGCGCCCGCAGCCGCGAGGAAACGTCGCCGATTGACCCGTTGCGCCACGTTCAGTCCCCCCGTCAGTCCATGTACGTGCCGGCGTCGACGGTGAAGTCCTGGCCGGTGATGTTGCGCGCGGCGTCCGACGCGAGGTAAACGCACAGCGCCGCGATATCGCTGCCTTCGGTGACGCGCTTCAGCGCCGAAATCGACGCCACGCCCTTCAGGAAATCCTGCAGCGGAATGTTGGCCTTCTCGGCGAGCAGTTCGAGGCGCGCCGTACGCACCGCACCCGGGCTGATGCAGTTGACGTTGATGCCGGCCGGTCCCAGTTCGAGCGCGAGCGCACGCGTCAACCCGAGCAATCCCATCTTCGACGCACAGTACGGCGTGCGCTGCGCGAGCGGTCGTTTACCACTGATCGAACCGATATTGACGATGCGGCCACCACCATGGCTCGCCATCGCAACCGCTGCTTCGCGGCAGCAGAGCCACGGCCCGGTCAGGTTGATCGCGAGCGTTTCGAGCCAACCCGCGAGGTCGATCTTGCCGATGTCCGCGATCGGTCCCGCGATGCCGGCGTTGTTGACGAGTATGTCGACGGCGCCGAAGCGTCGTGCTGTTTCCGCGAACACGCCCTTCACGGCTTCTTCGGATGCAACGTCTGCCGCGATCGCGAGCGAACGGCCACCGTCGGCTTCGATGCTGTGCCGGAGTGCTTCGAGCGGGCCAGCGCGCCGACCGACGAGCACGCAGCGCGCGCCCTCTTTCGTCAATGCCAGCGCGATGTCGCGCCCGATGCCCTGCCCCGCTCCCGTCACCAATGCAACACGATCTGCGAGCAACACGATGCGCCCCTCACTTCATCAGCTGCGGATCTTTGAGCATGCCGCCACGGCTGCCCTGTCCCGCCATGAACGCAACCGGTGCAACCGCCGCGTGGTCGATGATGACTTCGACGACCGCCGGCTTGTTCGCCGCGAGCGCCGCGCGGATGGCGTCGCCGATCTTGTTCGGATCGGTCACGCGGATCCCGAACGCGCCCATGCTCTGCGCGATTTCGGCGAAGTTCACGTGCACGAACTCCGACAGCTTGTCGACGTCGTGCGACGCGGACCAGAACGCCTGCAGCAGGTGCGTATCGAATACGAGCGCATGATTGTTCATCACGACCGTGATCGTGTTGATCTCGTTGCGCACGGCACTTTCGAGTTCCGCGAAATGCACCCAGAAACCGCCGTCGCCGGTCCACGCAACCACCGGTCGGTCGGGCACGGCACACTTCGCGCCGATCGCCGCCGGGAACGCCCAACCCATGCTGCCTTCACACGACAGATAGTTCTTGCCGGCCGGCAGATCGAGGAACGCCCCGCTCCACGCGGCCGAATAGCCGGTGTCGGTGACGATCATCGCGTCCTTCGGCAGCGCCTTCACGAGTTCCACCGCGAGACGCTCGGGACGGATCGGCGATGCATTCGAGGTCACGTGCTGTTCGTGTTCCTTCCACCAGTCAGTGATTCGCTTAGCGCATTCTTCCGCCCACGGTTGACGCACTTTTGCATCGACCGGACCGAATGCATCGAGTAGTTGCCGCAGCACCGTCCGCGCATCGCCGATCAGCGGCAATCTCGTCGCGTAGTTTTTGCCCGGCTGCGCGGGATCGATGTCGATGTGAATGATCGCAGTTCCGGGACCGGGCAACGTATGCAGCAACGTCGTCGCGCCGCCGATGTGGCTGCCGATGTAGAGCAGCAGATCCGCGTCGTTGATGACGTCGTTGGCCGCCGAACGGCGATACGAACCTTGTACGCCCATCGCGAGTCGATGTTTCTCATCGATGCAGCCCTTCCCGCCGAGCGACGTCGTGACGGGAATGTTGAGGCGCTCAGCGAGTTCGGTCACTTCCTTCCATGCGCCGGAAGCGATCGCGCCGCGACCCGCGACGATCGCCGGACGCCGCGATCGCGTCAGCATTTCGACTGCCGTTCGCACATCGGTCTCGTCGGCCTTGGGACGGAACGCGGGATAGGTGAAGTAGCGCGGATCCAGCTCGGCAAGATCGGTCTCGAGTTTCATGTACTCGAGTTCGCCCGCGACATAGAGATGCACCGGCCGCGGTACACCCGCGGTCGCTTCGCGGAACGCCTTGCCGAGAAATTCCGGCAAGCGGTTCATCTGCCGTACTTCCGCGTCGTATTTCGTCACCGCGCCGAAGTCGACGTAGACCTCCTGATACGAATTGCCTTGGTAGCGCGCATCCGGAATCAGTGGTGTAAGCGCGATCACCGGCGTATTGCTCTGCCACGCATCCGCGAGGCCCGCGAACAGATTCGTCGCGCCAGGTCCACCCTGTGTGATCACGACACCGGGTTGATTCGCCGCCTGCGCGTAACCGTCCGCCATATAGCCCGCCGCTTTTTCGGCGTGGCAGAGCACGCGCTTGACGTTGTCGCTCGCGAGATTCACGAGGGTTGGATACAGGAACGTCGGGACGAAGAAGACTGCCTTCGTGCCGGCCCGCCGGAGCGTCTCAGCGAGTATTTCACTGCCGAGCAGCGCTTTTGGTTTCGTCGCGACTTCGACGTCGAGTTCAGTTGCTACTGCCATGGCTCAATGCTCCTTCGTTGAAAGAAGATACGAACGGCCGCCGCCGCGCAGGCGACGTCGAAACTGTGATCGTGGTTTGGGGGAGGAACGCGCGGCGCCCGGATGCCGCGCCGGGATAAGGCTCTGCTGCGACACTTGGCTGCCAGGCACTCGTCAACGACCAGAGCGGTGTTGCACAAGGCTGCCTCCCGCGGACAGGCAGGATACCCATCCGATCAGAGCAATGGCGCAATCCTAGTCGCCGCCGCGGGCAATGGTCATTCGGGGATCTACGTAGTACGACGACGAATCGGCGTCGGTGTATCCCTAACGATCGCGCTAGGGGGGTGCGACTCGCGTGGTAGTGAATCTACTTCTTGTTCGGCAGATTTTCGTAATACGGAATCGCGATCTCGTCCTTCGCCTTGACGTTGCCGACCATCGCCGGTGTCACCGGGTGCACGACGTCCGGATCAATGATGAGGTTGATGCATGCGGGCCGGCCCGAGTCGAGCGCACGCCGTATTGCCGGCACGATGTCGTCGTACCGATCGACCCGTTCGCCGTAACCGCCGAACGCGACCGCGACCTGATCGTAGTTGGTGTCGGCGAGCGCGACGGCGCTACGCCGATTCGATCCGTACACGATGTCCTGACCGTGCTGCGACATGCCCCAACACGCGTTGTTCATGACGACCGTCAGGATCGGCAAGCGGTGTCGGACCATCGTATCGAATTCCTGAATGTTGAAGCCGACCGCGCCGTCGCCGCAGAAAATCGCCACGCGTCGATCGGGTTGCGCGATCGCCGTGCCGATCGCGAAGCCCTGCGAGACCCCGAGACAACCGAGGTAACCGTTCGTCATGAAGAGACCGGGACCGGCCGCGCGCAGGTGCGCGTCGCACCACGCGGACGATTCGCCGCCGTCGAAGACGATCGCCGTACCAGCATCGAGCGCGCCCATCGCGGCCTTCGCCGCGTGATACGGATGCAGCCGCCCTGGGCGCGTCTCGGTCGGCGCCTTTTCGAAGAGCGCGGCGAGGCCGTGGCGAAAGCCTTGCAGCGTGGTACGCCAGCCTTTGAGATCGGGCCACGCATATCGGCTCGCCTCGCGCAGCAATGCGTCGAATGATTCCGCGCAGTCCGCGATGACGGGAATGTCGACGGCGCGCAAACGGCCGATCTCGCCGCCGTCGGTATCGATCTGCACCAGCGTCGCGTCGTTTGGAATCACGCCGCCCGACCGCGAGCCGGTGAACAGGCCGGCCCGCGCGCCGGCGAGCACGACGACGTCCGGCGCGTTGCGCGACGCAACCGCGCCGCCCAACGAGCCGGTTCCGCCGCAATAGTTCGGGTGGTCGTGCGGCAGCACGCCATGCGCGCGCGAATTCGTCACCACCGGAATGCCGGTACGCTCAACGAAATGCCGCAGCACGTCGGCTGCTTTGGACAGCACGACGCCGCCGCCGGCGATGATCACCGGGCGCTTTGCACGCGACAACGCTTGCAGCATCGCGGTTACCGCGGGCTGCGACGGCGCAGGCCGGAACCGCTGCTGCAACGCGCTGATGGGGATCATTGGTTCGTCGACCGGCGCGAACATCACGTCGATCGGTATTTCGAGAAACACCGGTCCCGGGCGCCCGCTGGTCGCAATGCGCATCGCTTTTTCGACGAGATCCGGAACGCGTTCGGGATTGGTGATGCGGTGCGCCCACTTCGTTGCGGGCCGCGCCATCGCAACCTGGTCGAAACCGCCCTGCAGCGGATTCGTCTCCGCTTCGCGCATCGGCGGTGCACCAGCGACGAACAACGTCGGGATCGCATCGAGATACGCGCTCACCATCGGCGTGAGGCCGTTCGTGAAACCGGGACCCGCGGTGATGACCGCGACGCCGACGCTGCCGGTCACGCGTGCATACGCATCCGCGGCGTGACCCGCCGTCGCTTCGTGCCGCGTATCGATCAGCCGAATGCCGTGGTCCGCGCATGCGACGAGGAATGCATCGAGATGCCCTCCGTGCAACGCGAATACGTCGTGAACGCCGAGGTCGGCGAGCGTTTTGGCGAGGGTGGAGCCTCCGGATGTCTGCATGATGCGCCTGCGTTGCGTTGGTTCAGATTGCCTTCGAAAACCTGAGTTGTTGCGCCGTCGCCGCGAGATGCCGGTCGAACACCATGCAGATGTTGCGAATCAGCAGCCGCCCCGCGTCGGTGACGCGGATGCCCGTCGCGTCGAGAGTCACCAATCCATCCGCCGCCATCGGCGCCAGACGCGCGAGTTCAGCAGCGAACGTCGCCGTGAAATCGGCGCCGAAATCGGCGTATTTCAGTTCGAACGCGCAGATGAGCCGCATGATGATCGCGCGCCGCAGCCGATCATCCGCATCGGGTTCGAGACCCTTTTCGATCGGCAGCCGTCCCGCCGTCGATTGCCGCCTCGTATGCATCCAGGTCCTTGCTGTTCTGGTAGAAGTTGCCGCCGACAGTGCCGATCGCGGACACACCGAAGCCGATCAGATCGCAGTCGGCGTGCGTCGAGTAGCCCTGAAAATTCCGGTACAGCGTGCCGGCAGACTGCGCGCGGGCGAGTTCATCCGTTGGCTTGGCGAAGTGATCCATGCCGATGTAGGCGTAGCCCGCTGCAGTGAATCGGTCGATGCACAGCTTCAGCAGATCGAGCTTCGCGGCGGGGCTCGGCATCGTCGCCGGATCGAGCCGGCGCTGCGGCGCGAAACGTTCCGGCAGGTGCGCGTAGTTGTAGATCGAGATCCGGTCGGGATCGAGCGCAACGATCTTGTCGAGCGTCGCGCTCATCGTCGCGCGGCGTCTGATACGGCAGACCGTAGATCAGATCGACCGACACGGAGCGGAATCCGACGCGTCGCGCTTCGTCGATGACGCGCGCCGGTCAGCGCCTCGCTCTGGATCCGATTGACCGCTTTCTGCACGGCCGGCTCGAAGTCCTGAATGCCGAGACTCGCACGATTGAAGCCGATCTCGCGCAGCACGCGCAGTGTCGGTTCACGCACTTCGCGCGGATCGAGTTCGATGCCGACTTCGGCACGGTCGTCGGCGGCGACAGCGAAGTGACGCCGCGTGACGGCCATCAGCATCTGCATCTGTGCTTCGCTGAGGAACGTCGGCGTACCGCCGCCCCAGTGCAGCTGCGTCACCGGACGGGATCGGTCATAGAGCTCAGCGTGCATCGCGATTTCGCGGTGCAGCGCAGTCGAGATAAGGAACGACGCGATCGCGCTTCTTCGTCACGATCTTGTTGCACGCACAGTAGTAGCAGAGGCGTGCGCAGAACGGCAGATGAAAATACAACGACAGGTCCGGCCGGGGCTCGAGGCGATTCGATGCGACCGCGACGCGGCGATAGTCCTGTTCGCCGAAGCCGCTGCCAAATTGCAGCACCGTCGGATAGGACGTGTAGCGCGGGCCGGCGACGTTGTACTTCTCGACGAGGCCGCGATCGAATGCGATGGCTGCGATGATCTGCTCTCGCTTCGTGAATGGTCATTGTCGAAGGCCGTCCCACTCCGGGGAATACGTAGTGTCCGCACGCGCTTGCGGGCAACGCGCGTCGACACGCCTGCGGCATCCCCCTATACCGCTGCGCGCTCGGCGCGGCTAGATTCGCCTCGATCCCACCTGAAGGGCACCGTCATGGAATTCGCAATCTCGGAAGAAGGCCGGCTGATCGAAGAACAGGTCGTCCGCTTCATCAACGAAAAGGTCATACCGGCCGAACGCACGTACGCCGACCAGATCCACTCCGTCGCGAGCGGCGACGATCCGCCGATCATGAAGAGCCTGCGCACCGACGCAAAACGGCTCGGCTTGTGGAATCTGTTCCTGCCCGATCCGGAGTGGGGTCCGGGCGTCTCGAACCACGACTACTCGGTGCTCTGCGAACACATGGGCCGCAGTCAGATCGCATCGCGCGCCTTCAACTGCCAGGCGCCGGACACCGGCAATATCGAGATTCTCGCCGAGTTCGGCACGCCCGCGCAGAAGGAGCAATGGCTGAAGCCGCTGCTCGAAGGCGAGATCCGTTCGTGCTTTTCGATGACCGAGCCCGACGTGTCGGGCGCCGATCCGACCGGTCTGCGCACGCTCGCCGTGCGCGATGGCGACGAGTGGGTCATCAACGGCCACAAGTGGTTCACGAGCGGCGCGATCGGCGCGAAGTTCGCGATCGCGATGGTGGTGACCAATCCGCACGGCGCGCCGCACGAACGCGCATCGATGATCCTCGTCCCAACGGACGCACCCGGTTTCAACATCGTGCGCGCCAGTGTCGGTGATGGGGCATACCGGTGGCGGCGGGCATTGCGAGATCCAGTATCACAACTGCCGCGTGCCGGCCGAGAATCTGCTCGGACCGCTGCACGGCGGCTTCATGCTGGCGCAGGCACGACTCGGTCCCGGCCGCATTCATCACTGCATGCGCGCGATCGGCACGGCGGAACGCGCGTTCGAGATCATGTGCCGACATGCGAATGAGCGGGAAGTTGGCGGCGTCAAACTCGCGGAGAAACAGATCGTGCAGGATTGGATCGCGACTGTCGCGCATGGAGATCGATCAGGCGCGCCTGCTCACGCAATACGCGGCGTGGAAGATGGACGCGGTCGGCAAGACGAAGGCCCGCACCGAACTGTCGATGGTGAAGGTCGTCGTCCCGAACATGATGATGACGGTGCTCGACCGCGCGATTCAGTGTCTCGGCGCGCTAGGCGTTTCGGACGACACGCCGATTGCGTCGATGTGGCGTAACGGCCGCGCGCTGCGAATCGCCGACGGCCCTGACGAGGTGCATAAGATGGTGATCGCACGGCGGGAGTTGCGGCGCTTCGGTTGACGCGACTGCGAACCGGCGGCTCAGCTCATAAGGACGGTTACTCCACACGGAAGCGGCCGTCGAGGCTACCTCGGTCGATTGCGTCGTGATCGAGTGTTGCGCGAAGGCGCGTCAGCAGGGAAGCTGTGCGCAACGCCAGTCGAGAGTTGTCATGAACGCAGCCGAAGCACCGGTCCGCTTGACCCAGTTCAGCCACGGCGGCGGCTGCGGCTGCAAGATCGCGCCCGGAGTATTGCGCGACATGCTCGCGCACGGCTCGTTGGGGGACGCTTCGAGGATTGTGCCGAAGCAACTGCTCGTCGGCATCGAAACGTCCGACGACGCGGCGGTGTATCGGCTGAACGACGAACAGGCGATCGTCGCGACCACCGACTTCTTCATGCCGATCGTCGACGATCCGTTCGACTTCGGGCGCATCGCCGCAACGAATGCAATCTCCGATGTTTACGCGATGGGCGGCACGCCGCTGTTTGCGTTGGCGCTGGTCGGCATGCCGATCAACCAACTGCCGATGGAAACGATCCGCGGCGTCTTGCACGGCGGCGAAGCGGTCTGCGCATCTGCCGGCATCCCGATCGCCGGCGGCCACAGCATCGACTCGGTCGAGCCGATCTACGGACTCGTCGTGATCGGTCTCGTGCATCCCGACAACGTGAAGCGCAATTCGGCCGCCGAAGCCGGGCGACGTGTTGATACTCGGCAAGGGCCTCGGCGTCGGTATCCAGAGCGCCGCGCTGAAGAAGGGCGAACTCGATGCCGCCGGCTATGCGGCAATGATCGCGAGCACTACGAAGCTCAACACGCCCGGTACGAAACTCTCGCGACTGGACGGCGTGCACGCGCTGACAGACGTCACCGGCTTCGGTCTGCTCGGCCATCTGCTCGAGGTCTGTCGCGGTTCGTCAGTGCGGGGCAGTCGTCCGCTATGCGGACGTGCCGGTGCTGGCGGGCGTCAAAGACCTTCTCGCGGCGGGTTTCAAGACCGGTGCTTCGCCGCGCAACTGGGCCGGCTACGGCGACGCCGTCGACCTGGGTCGCCACGACGAGAACGCAAAGACGCTGATGACCGATCCGCAGACCAGTGGCGGTTTACTGGTTGCGTGCGCACCCGATGTGGCTGACGACGTACTGCAGGTGTTCCACCGCGACGGATTCGGCGATGCTGCAATCGTCGGCGAGATTGTCGACGGGCCCGCCCGCGTGACGGTGCGCTAGTTCAAGAACGGAGGTCTCCGATGTCCCGGCAAGTCAGGTTCGTTGCGATCGCTCTCGCGTTGATTGCGATCGTTGCGTGCGATCCGAACGAGCGTCGCCCGGGATTGTGGCTGACCGGAGAAACGGCGCCATTTGCCACCGACTGGTCCTTTACGAACACGATTCCGGAAATCGCGATCCAGGTGCATACGCCGTATCTGCTGCCCCACTCCGTGACGATCTGGTGCAGCTCCGTTGACGGTAAGCTCTACGTCGGTTCGAGCGCCCCCGAGACGAAGCGTTGGCCCGCATGGGCCGACGCCGATCCCAACGTGAAGCTCAAAATCGACGGCAAAGTGTACGCGGTTCGTCTCGAGCCGCTGACATCCCCCGACGAAGTCGCGCCGGTCCAACACGCGTTCGCGGTGAAGTACAAGCTCGATCAGGCGGCGCCTGCCGCAGCCCCACGCACCGCGAAATTGTGGGCGGTGAAGCCGAGCGCTACCTAACTCGGGTCGCCGCTAGAGCGGAGATCCTTTGGCGAAATTCGGCGCGCGTTTTTCTGTCAACGCTGCCAGACCTTCGCGTCCTTCTGGACTCGCAGAACCCAGCATTTCGAGCGCCGTCGATGCATCGAACGACGGTCCGGCCATCCTGAGCCAGTTGTTGAGCGCGTACTTCGTCCAACGGATCGCATTGGGTGCGCCCGCCGTAATCTTCTGTGCGACGTCGAGCGCGCGATCCATCAATGCCGCATCGTCGACGCACAACGACACAAGCCCGATTCGTTCGGCTTCCTCCCCGCTGAGCCGGTCGCACGTCAGCAAGTAGTATTTCGCCTTCGCCATCCCGCACAGCAGCGGCCAGATGATCACGGCGTGGTCGCCGGCGGCGACGCCGAGCCGCGTGTGGCCGTCTGTGATGAAGATCGACCGAGCCGCAATCGAAATGTCGCACAACAACGCGGCGACGAGCCCCGCACCGACGGCGGGACCATTGATCGCCGAAATGTGCTTTCGCATAGTAGATGCGGCCTTTGCGCGCTGAAAGGCCACTTGAATTGCGAAGGGAAGTTCGATCAACAGGTTGGAGTTGGTCGGGACGCCAGGATTTGAACCTGCGACCGCTTGATCGGTACTGACCGGCGCCCGCGCCGGCAGTTCACCAACCCAGGCCGAACGGCGACTGGCGGCTCGAGACCCGGCCGACATCGGTGAAGAACACCGAGCCACTCCCGGTTCCCGGGTAGTAGTAGTACCAGACGGTCCTGCCGTCGAGGGTCGTCTGCTTCGACGGCGGGCCGAGGAGTCTGGTGATTTCGTTCTGGTCCATGCCTTTGACAACTCTGGACCAGTTCGCGTTGAGCGCCGCCTCTTTGCTGACGTACGAACTCGCGCCGACGAGCGGCGCGGCATGCGCGGGGACCGCTGCGGTCTGCGCAACGACCGGCGCAGCCTGTGGGACGATCGGCGCAGCCTCCGGAACAACTGCCGGCGCCGCTTGCAGGGCGGCTTCCGCCGTGTTCGACGCTGCATCGGGCGCGGCTTGCGCCACAGCCGCATCGCGGCCTTCGAGCTGCGCCACGCGTGTCTGCAGGTCGCGCACGATCTCCTTGAGCGCGTCGACCTCTTGTCGCAACGCCGCATCGTCGGACGCCGCAGCGCCCGCAGCAGCGAGGAGTGCCACAACACCCGCAATCGCTATGTGAGAGCGTGTCACGCGTCGACTATTTCGATGCAGCGTAATTCGCCACCGCATTGATCTGTTGGGAGTTCATCGAAGCCACCACGCCCAACATTATCGGCGCATTGGCGCGCAGCCCCGACTTGAACCCCTGGAGCTGGGCGATCAGGTACTCGACATGCTGCCCCGCGAGCCGCGGGAACGCGGCCGCCCCTTCGGCGTTGGGACCGTGACACGACGCGCAGGCTGGCACGTTCGGCTCCTTGATACCCTGCGTGTATATCGATTCTCCCTGCGCCAGCAGCGCGCGGTCGGTCGCCTGCGCGCGCGCCGGCTTCTGCGCCGCGTAGTAGTCCGCTAGGGCCTTGATCGTGTCGTCACTCAGCTGGGACGACATGCCCCACATGTATGCCTGCGCGTTCGGGTCGCCGCGCGCGTGCTCGCGGAACGCGTTCAGCTGCAGCATCGTATACGCCGCCTGTTGTCCGGCGAGGTTGGGGAACACCGGCGAGATGCTTTGGCCCGCGGGACCGTGGCACGCAGAGCACACGCCCGTCGCGAGTTCGTTGGCATCCTGCGCCGCCACTACCGCGCCAGCGCCGCCGGCCAGTATCACACCTGCTGCAAGTGCAGTGATCAGTCTCATGGTCGTCCGCCTAGAAGTTGATCCACCCGAGTATGTAGAAGGTGTCGTTGTCCGACGCGCTGCGGCCGTCGCCATCATAGTTGTTGTTGCCGCCGTTGAACTTCGTATACCACGTGTACTGCAGCGCGAGTTTGGTGTTCTGATACGGCACCCAGTCGAGTTCCGCGATCCAGCCCTCGCTGTCCGGCTGGTCGTGCGCAAAACCGTTCAGCGGCTCGCCCGACGGATAGAGCAGCGCGTCCTGCGATCCGGTCGTCGAGGAATACCCGAGCGCTGCGCCGTAGATGCGCCGATAGAAGTAGCTGCTCCCGATCTTGAACGTCTTCAGATACTGCGACCTGCCCTCGGACTCGCCCGCGTCGAACGCCGCATCGAGTCTTTGTTGTTCGTCGATGTAGGTCGCCGTCACCGTCACCATGTGTTCATCGCCTATGTATTGGTACTGCGAGTCGACCGCCCAATCCGTGTACTCGTTGGTCGGGCCCGAAAGCGACCCGTCGCCGGGCGATATCTTCGCTTGCACTCCGTAGGTGCCGAATTCCCAGGAACTGCGGTTCCATTGATGCTCGTAGGCCAGCCTCCAGTAGGGTGCAGTCCCCTTCACCACGTCGGTGCTGTCGCTGTTGATCTGCGCCGCGGCCTGAGCGGAGCGATATCCACCGAGCTCGATGTAGATGGAGTCGTATAGATAAGCGTACAGGCTCGCACCCGCGACGCCGGCGTCTGCCAAGCCGCCATCGATGATGGTCGATACGCTCGGTGTCGGCGCCGTCGAACTGCGCTGATCGAACGGCGACTGCCACGCCGAAGTGGTGTTCCAGAGGTCCTGTACGGTCGGGTTGTTGTTGAGGCTGACGCCCCACGTGAATTTCTCACTGATCAGCCTCGCGTACCGGATGTCGGTATTGTCCCAGCCGAACTGCCCGACGCTGCCGTCGTACGTCATCTGCACGAACGCGCCGAGGTTCGGCGCGATCCGGCCCGCGTAGAACAGGCTTGCCTGCTGCGGAAACAACACCTCGCCGTTTTTCGCGAGCGCGTCCGCGGGAACCGGGACACCATTGCCATTGACACCACCGGCGTTGATGTCCGGCACTGCTTTGCTGGTGTCGGTATAGGAAGTCTGGAACATGAACGACAGCGGTGGGAGCTCGTTGAGCAGCAGCGTCTGCTCCTTGCCGGAGTTCATTCCGCTCACCTGCGGCAGATTGTCGATCGTGTACCCGTTGAGCTTGAAGTGCCGCCCGAACGGAGTGAGTTCGGGAAACACCGTGTGGCACGCCTCGCACGCAAATCCCGTCTGACGCGCGAAGCTCGGCACCGCATGCGCGGTCCCGGGCGCGAGCAGCAGCACGCCATTTGCGACCGCGAACGCCGCGATCAATACGCGCAACCTGGTCGGCACCATCACGATTCTCCCCAACGGCACTCAAGACGACTTGCAAAATGACGGCGCCAGGGGCGCCATACAGTTGAAGTGTGCGGATCGGCATCGTTCATTGCGATTGCGAATCTCCCTTATTGACACTACATGAATGCGACTTTACGGGCGAGGCCGCGGTGTTCGTTCGAACCCACCCCGACAAGACGCGCCGGCGCGGCAAGGAGAGATTCGCACGACGGATGCCGGTATCTTTCGAGGAACCACGCAGCAAGGAAAACGCAGGGGAATCGTTTCAGATCGATCTCGGCCGCCGCGATCGCGAACCGGTGACGGTCTGTTGCTCAATTCGTGGAGTGATCTGAGCGCGTCACATAAGTCGGCGAGATCGTCAGCGGACCCGCTCGCGTGACGTTGCGTTAGCAGATCGCTAGAGCGGAGATCCTTTGGCGAAATTCGGCGCGCGTTTTTCTGTCAACGCTGCCAGACCTTCGCGCCCTTCCGGACTCGCAAAACCCAGCATTTCGAGCGCCGTCGATGCATCGAACGACGGTCCGGCCATCCTGAGCCAGTTGTTGAGCGCGTACTTCGTCCAACGGATCGCATTGGGTGCGCCCGCCGCAATCTTTTGTGCGACGTCGAGCGCGCGATCCATCAGTGCCGCATCGTCGACGCACAACGACACGAGCCCGATTCGTTCGGCTTCCTCGCCGCTGAGCCGGTCGCACGTCAGCAAGTAGTATTTCGCCTTCGCCATCCCGCACAGCAGCGGCCAGATGATCACGGCGTGGTCGCCGGCGGCGACGCCGAGCCGCGTGTGGCCGTCTGTGATGAAGATCGACCGAGCCGCAATCGAAATGTCGCACAACAATGCGGCGACGAGCCCCGCACCGACGGCGGGACCATTGATCGCCGAAATCGTCGGCTTGCCGCAGTTGATCAGGTTATAGACAAGATCACGTGCCTCTTTCCAGGTGTTGGCACGCGCCGTCGGGTCATCGATGATCTGCTGAATCATGTCGAAGTCGCCGCCGGCTGAAAACGCCTTACCGGAACCGGTCAGGATCACGCAGTCGATGTCGGGATCTTCATCAACCTCTCGCCACACGTACGTGAGTTCACGGTGACCGATCGCGTCGAGCGCATTGAGTCGTTCGGGACGATGAATCGTGATGCGCAGAACGCGCGGTGCGGGATAGTCGAATCGAAGCCGCTGGTAATCCTGATATCGCTGTGCCATTTACGAGTCCCCGTTCCCGCGCCACGACGTCGTTTCGCATAGTAGATGCGGTCTTTACGCCCTGCAAAAGCCGCTTGAGGCTCAAGACGCCGAAGAAAGCGGGAGGAGCCGAGGGTTGGCGGACCTCATGATGCGCCGACGAGCCTCGATTGCTTCACGAAATTTCTCGCGCGCCACGATATAGTGCGGCTTCGGAGTCGTAGTTGCGATCGTCGGGCTCTCGGGACTGCAGAACGATGCCGCAGGCAATGCCACGTACATGAGGCTGGAGCCGATGGGGAAATTTGCCTGGGTTGCGCTGATCGTTGCGGCCGTCGTGTATGACCGAGCCGCCGATGCGAGCGAGGCCACCTGCGATCAGACCCCCGTCCGACAGATTCCGACGCGTCCCGTCAGCGCATTGAGCGCGACGCAGTTCGTTCGCGACGTCGCCGACAGCAGCGACGATGCGCGCGAGAGCGAGATTCGCGCGCAACTCCTCGAAGGCAATGTGCCCCAGTTCCTGCGCCGCCTCGTCCCGGTCGACATGCACGCGAATGCGCCGGGCGGCGCGAGCGTCGTCGTGTGCGCGTTGCCCGACTATCTCGCGATCGGTTCGGATCCCGACTTCGTGCTGGTGCCGATGCGTCTGGCGACTGCACTCACGATCGCGAACGACTACGGCTTCGTGATTCCGACACCGAAGATCGTCGATGCGATTGCAGCACAGGCGACCGCGCGGCTGGCGCCGCAGCCGCTGCCGGCCGGACCGGCGATGCGTTCCACCGGCTACTTCAAGACCCACAGCGATCTGATCGAAGACCAGCGTCGAACGCTCGGCGTCTCGCTCGGAGAGCTGACGACCGGCGACAAGAAGGATCTCGTGCTGACGAATCGGCTGTGGAACAAGTTATCGAGCGTCGCGATCTACGGATGGCATCGGCTCGACGGCACGCCGATCCAGCCGCTGAGCACGTGGCATGGCCAGCGGTATACGGACTACAGCCACGGCGTGCGACTGATCGGAGCGATCGCGTATGTCGACGGCTGGCCGCGACGCATCGTCGACCTGCTGCAGGATCCCGATTGGGCTTCGGTGCTCACCGACGAGGGCGTGATGGCGCACGTCACAGAGTTGATGGACGTGCTGCGGTCGGCGCCGTCGGCGCGGCAATGACCGTCGGCGCGCTCACGGCGCGTCTGCTCGAATCGGTTCGATCGTCTTGCAGCAGCGAAAGCCGAGGTGATAGTTCTCGTGGCTGTGCTCGTCCATCACGCGGCTGCCGTGCCAGAACGGCGCGCGCCAGCGACACCAGTCCTCGTGCGCGCGGTACGTGTCGAAGATGAACCAGCTGCCTTTCATCTCCGTGTAGCCGAGTTCGGTGCTGCCGCGGCTCGCCATCTGCGACTCGTTCAGCGGCAGGTTCATGTGTTCGGCCGCATTGCCGTTGAGGTCGTAGACGCCGAGCGGACTGTGACAACTCGGAAAGTCACCGGCGGGATACGTGTTCGACCCACACTGGCTCCAGCCACCGCCTTCGCAGCCCGATGTCTTGAAGCTGCCGGTCGCGCAGACGCCGCGCTGGTAACTCGGCCCGTAGCTCCACGATTGACTGGACCGAAATGCCGCATTGTGCGCGGTGCGCATGCGGCCGATGGCGACGTCGGCGGGCACATCGCGCGCGAGATCGAAGCGGTAGTCCGGCGGATCAAGGCGGCCGTCGCACGCGCCTTCCCATTCGTGCGCGTCGCACAGACGCTTGCCTTCGGCCTCGCAGATCTCCGCGGCTTCGCGCGCTCGCACCCACACGACCGGATACGCGCACGGGATGTCCGGAAATTCGAACTGATCGATGCACGCGCGTGCGGCTCGTCCGCAGTCGACGTCCGCGGATCGTACAGCGGCGCCATGTATTTGCCGCCGCAGATCCGTTCGAACTGCGGATTCGCGTAATCGGTGGCGTCGCGCTGCAGCTTCGCGGTGCATTGCTCCGGTGTGTCCGGATGTTTGGCGATGGCAGGATTGCCCTGACCGATGAAACCCGACCGCGCGAAGATCGCCTCGATGTCGTGCAGTTGCCGTTCCGTGAGTCCGCGGACCGAACGCAATTGCGCGAACAGCGCGGCGTTCTGTTCGTGCAGCGTCGGGACGCTGCTGTCCGCACCAACCAGCAGTGGTATGCACACCAGCGCGATCAGCGCTGCGGTTCGGCTCGTCACGGCGTCGCCCGACGCGTCAGGTAGAAGAAGTCGCGGTCGTCCGGGAAGCTCAGGAAACGCGGCGCGAGATCGTCGCCGCCCTTGCGGTCGACTTCGGCCATGCCGTCGATCAGATGCTGCACCACCAACTGGCCGTGCGCGCGCGTGTACAGCGCGAAGTACGTGTGCTCGAGCGCATTCATGTCGAGGTGCATCGCGTAGCTGCAACCGTATGCTTGAAATACGCGCGCCATCGCGGACGGCGTGGCGGTGGAGAAATAGCCGTAGATCAGAAAGCGCGTCGACGCGGTCGCCTGCAGACACGCGCCCGAGCGCAGCGTGCGCAACCGTTCGTCCTCGGAGCCCGACCAGTTGCCCGCACTCCAGCGATTCACGAGCGCACCCGGCATCGGCGTATGCGTCTGCGGATCGTCGTCGATGATCGGCACGCCGTTCTGGCGCGCGTAGCGGATGCGCGCGAGCTGCGCGTCGTCGTCGCGCCGCCACGTCGTCATGTACACGCCGCCGTCGGTATGCACGGACAACGTGGCGAGACCCGGCTGCAGCGCGCTGAACATCGTGCCGTGTTCGATGAACCCATAGTGCGTGCCGCGGTTCTGTTGCGCGAGTGCGCCGTAGCGGAACGCGCCGTGTTCGCGCTTGAAGCCCCCCGCGAACGCGGCGACAGTGCGGCCGACCACCGCGGGGCTCACCATCCCGTTGACGACGAGCGGCGCGACGCTGCCGATGCCGTCGGGACCTGGCAGCGCCGGGTCGCGGACCGTATCGAGCACGCGTTCGGACCAGCCGACGCGCGGATGCTCCGTGCCGAGCGCGAATGCGACGTCGAACTGCGCGAGATCCATCGCGACGAGGTAGTCGAGCGCGTCTGCTTCGATGCCATCGAGCGCGCCGACAATGTTTGCAAAGCTCTTCAGAACGCTCGCGTCGATCGTGCGCGGCTCGATGACGCTGATGAATACTCCGGCGGCGCCGGGCACGGGATACCACGCGCCCAGTCGCAGCTGCTGCGGCGCCGCGCCAACGTCGATACCGAGGTGCGGCGGATCGACCGACTCCTGTGCGAACTCCGGGTCGATCGTCGCCGAGCGGGGCGCGTTCGGCGCCGGGGCGATCGCTTCGGTCGCAGTGCCGCTCTGCGGCGCGGCGCGTTCGACAAACGCGTCGCGAAAGAACGTCTCGCGCGCGAAAGTGACGATCTGATCGCCGCCCCACACGTGGTCGCGCAGGAAGTCGGTGATGCGTTCGATATGTGTGTACCTGCCCGCAACCGGATTGCGCAGGTAGACACGATCGTCGCACAGCGGCGCGTACGGCAGGCCGGAGCGCTGCGCCTGCGCGAGCGCGTCGGCGCCACGAGCATCCCACAGGGCGCAGTCGGTACTGTGGTCGCGGGTCACGATGCGGATGCCGTTCGGTCCGTCCAGTTCCAACGTTTGTGTCGCGGGCTGTGGATTCTCGAGGTGATAAAAGGTCGGCGCGGCCGAAGCCGGGATCTGCAGCGCGAGCAGATACCAGTCGTTGACGTACGGATTGAGACCGACCAGCGTCGCGGTGCCGGGGCCGCGCGGCGATTCGATCTCGATGCGGCTGATGCTCCTGAACGGCTGAAGGTCGACGATGTCGGAGTCGGCCGCCGCGACGCCCGCCGCGAGCAGCGCAATCGACAACCACGCGGCGACGCGCTCGGGACTCATGCGGCGAATAGCGCGATTGCGCTCACGATGCCGCTCGCGAACAGCAGCGCGAGGCTCGCGCGGTCCGTGAGCGCGAAGACGACCGGGTCGTGGTGCATCCGGCCGCGCGTCGCGGCGAACCACATCACGTTGACCCAGCACAGCAGCAGCGCACAGACGATCCACAATAATGCGCGCCGCGCGCCAGTCTGTCCGGTTGTCTCGGCAAAGGTGTACAGCGCGAGTAGAAGCACCGACAGATAGCCACTGGCCAGACCTTGGGCGAAGAACGATCGGCTTGTCGCCACTGCGGTAGCCGCGCGCGCGTCGTTCGCCCGGCAGAGTGTCCATCAGCATCAACTCTGCGTAGCGCTTGACGAGCGCGAGGCTCAGGAACAGCAAGACGCACACCGCCAGCAACCATCCGGACGCTCGCACGCCCACCGCAATCGCGCCGGCCACGACGCGCAGCGCATAGCCCCCTGCGAGCAGCAGCACGTCGAAGAGCGGGACGTCCTTGAGGCCGAGCGAATACGCCGTCATCAGCGCGAAGTAGGTGCCCAACACCCCGACGAAGGGGCGCGGCAGACCGGCGCCCAACCAGAACGCGATGAGCAGCAGCATCGGCAGCAACAGCAGCGCGTGTAACAGCGGGATCTCGCCCGACGCGAGCTTGCGCGCCTTCTTGTGTGGGTGTCGTCGATCCGCGCGCAGGTCGAGCAGGTCGTTCAACAGGTACACGCTCGATGCGCACAGACTGAATGCGACGAAGGCGAGCAGCGCGCGCCAGATCAGCTGCGGGTGGCCCTGCGGATACGCCGCAGCGAGCGGCAGCAACACGAGCGTGTTCTTGATCCAGTGCAGGGGCCGCAGCATTTGCAGGTAGCTCGTCAACGGCGGGTTGGACGTCTCGAACGTGCGCTGCACCGGGGTCGTTTGCGCCACGCGATCGGTCAGTCGGCGCGATGCCGAAACGACGATCGCTCCGCGCGCCGCGCGCCACACGGGTAGATCGGTGCGACTGTTGCCGACGTAGTCGAACCCGTGCACACCGAACCGTGCGGTCAGCCGTCTCCGCCTTGCGCTCGCCGCTCAGGTTCGTCTGGCCGTCGCTCGCGAGCACCGCGTCGAACAGTCCGAGTTGCGTCGCGATCGCACCGGCGATGCGTTCATCCGCGCCGGTCGCGAGCACGAGGGTGCGCCCGTGCCGCTTCTCTTCCGCGAGATGCGCCAGCAGGTCGGATCGATAGGGCAACGTGTCGACATCAGGCAGCGCGAGTCGTGCGAGCCGTTGCTTCATGCTTGCCCGACCGCGGCGCAGCCAGAGCGGCAGTGCGAGCAGCGCTTGCGGACGCGTTCGCGCGAGGACCAACAGCGATTCGATGAGCGAATCGCTGCGCAACAGCGTGCCGTCGAGGTCGACGACGAGCGGAACTGGGGTCAGAAGAACCACTTCGCGATCCTCAGCATGCCCTTCTTCCACGCCACGCGGTGCGTATCGCCGGTCATGTGCAGAGAGTCCGCCCGGTGGGCGACGTACCAATCGTAGTTGCGAATCAGCGCGTCTCTTGTCGAGTAGCGCGGCTCGAATCCCAACGCGCGGTGCAGTCGTTCGATCGACACGACGCTGTCGTGCGCGGCGGTTCGATAGATCCAGGGGTACAGCGGCGAGACATGCAGGCGATCGAGCAGCGCGAGCGTCGCGACCGCCGGCGCAGCCGGCACGCCGATGACGTGCCTGCCGTGTCCGGCGCGGTCGAGCACGGCCTGGAAGTTCTCGCGCATCGTGCCGAACTCGCGGGCGCCGACGTTGAACGTGTCGTCGACGAGGGTGCGATCGTGTGTTGCACACAGATGAATCGCGTCGCACAGATCCTCGACGTCGAGCAGTTGATACACATTGTCGCCGTGACCGAGCACCGGGAAGTTGCGGCCGCTGTACGCCCAGTCGTACAGCAGTTCGAACGCGCCGAGCCGTTCGGGGCCAACGAACGTCTTTGGCCGCAGAATCGGCACGCACAACCCCGCGCGTCGGAACTCGAGACACAGTCGTTCGCCGTCGATCTTGGTTTCCCCGTAGGGTCCGACGCCGCGTTGCGGGTCCGTCTCGACGATCGGTTGGTGATCGGGAATGCCGTACACCGCCGTCGACGAGATGAATACGACGCGCGCGACGCCGTGTCGGCGCGCACTGTCGAGAACGATGCGCGTACCGGTGACGTTGGTGGAGCGAATCTCCGCAGCGGAGGCGCGAGGCAACGCCGCCGCACAGTGAACGACGACCTCGACGTCGCGCAGCGCGCGATCGACCGCGGTCACGTCGCGGATGTCGGCGCGCACCGCGTCGACGGCGTCGCGCTCCGGATAGTCGAACGGCGCGATGTCGATCGAGCGCACTGCGACGCCGCGCGCGAGCAGCGCGCGACACAGGTTGATGCCGAGGAATCCGGCACCGCCGGTTACGAGGAATCGCGTCATGGTTCACCGGTGAGACCGTCGAAACAGGTGCTCGTTCGAGTCGTTCTGCGACGCGTGCAGGATGCAGTCGCACGCGCGCAGGCGCCATGGCCGGTCGCGTCGTGCGATTGAGGGCTTCCACCTATTGCCGAGTTGTCGCGCATCTGCGGTGGCTCGCTAACGCCGCGCCGGCTGGTGGCTACGTAAGCGTGACCATCAGGCGCCGGAGTGCTGCGTCGCACGCCGGGCGACTTCGTCCCCGGCCACGAGTCTTCTACGGGCAACCCACTTGCGCACCTCTTCCAACACGAACATGCCCACCGCGAAGGGGACGATGAAACTCCACACCGCGCCCACGATGGGCGCCGTTCCGAGACGATGGAATTGGCCCACGGCGAATAGTTGAGCAACACGAGGATCGCGATCTCCGACAACACGCCAAAGCGTGATCAGCGCGTTGCCGCCGAATCCGGTCGACAACACCGAACGCGTCGCGCTTCTGCACAGGAACACGTTGACGATCTGCAGCACGATGATGGTGCTCAAGCAGGCGGTCGTCGCCTGCAGGTAAACGGGATCCGATGCCGCAAGGATCTGACCGTACTGCCAGTCCGCCGCGATGCAGCACGAAGAAGAAGACCGCCATCGCGGCCGCCGCTTCGATCAGACCCAGGAACAGGTATGCGCGCAGCGCGACGCTCCAGTTCATCAGCCTCTCGCTCTCGGGGCGGGGCGGGCGCTGCATGATCTGCGGGTCGGCTCGCTCGACGCCGAGGCCCAGAGCCGTCAGCGAATCGGAGCCCATGTCGATCGACAGCGCCTGAATCGGCGTCAACGCCAGCGGGATCTTGAACAACAGGAACCCGAGGTAAGGGACCAGCTCGGCGACGTTGTGCACCAGCACGTACGTGAGGAACTTGCGGATGTTGTCGAATACGGCGCGCCCCTCTTCGATGGCGTTCACGATGCTGGCGAAGTTGTCGTCCAGCAGCACCATGTCGGCCGCCTCCTTCGCGACGTCGGTGCCCAGAATGCCCATCGCGATGCCGATGTGCGCGGCCTTCAGCGCCGGAACATCGTTGACACCGTCGCCGGTGACGGCCACGACGTGTCTGCTTCTTCTTCAACGCCTCGACGATGCGCAACTTCTGCTCGGCGACGACGCGCGCGAAGATGATTTCCGGGTCATCCAACGCCAGTTGCAGCTCCGCGACCGAGCGGCGCCGCAGCTGCTCGCCGGTGATGATCGTTGGATTGTCCGATTGCACCAGACCGATCTCGCGCGCGATCGCCGCGGCCGTCCGCGGATGATCGCCGGTCACCATGATGACCTTGATCCCGGCTTCTCGGCATTTCCGGAGCGCTTCCGGCACCTCCGGCCTGGGCGGGTCTTCCAGCCCGACGAGCCCGACGAAGACCAGATTCTCCTCGAGACTCTCCCGCTCGTAATCGAGTCCCAGGTTTCTGTAGGCGAGCGCAAGGACCCGCAAGCCCCGCTCCGCCATCGCCTCCTGCGCTTGCGTGATCTCTCGACGTTGCGTCATTGCCGAGCGGTTGAACCTCACCGTCGATCAGACATGTGTCGGCACAGCGGAAGCACGGTCTCCGGCGCGCCTTTGCAATACAGCGCGAGACCTTCGGGCGTCCGATGCACGGTGCGACAGACGCATCCGGTCGGTGTCGAACGGAATCTCGTCCAGCCGAGGATAGAGCGGAATGCTCGGCGGTGAACGGCAGCGCCATCTGCACCAGCGCGACTTCCATCGGATCGCCGAGAAATGCCGGCTTTCCGTGGTCCTCCGTTTCCTTCAGATCGTGGCACATGCGCGCGGTCAGGAAGAAAGGGCGGTAGAGGTCCGCAAGACCTGCCTGCTCCGTGAGCTGAGCCGGTGAGTCCAACGATGCGCCCAAGTAGACTTGTCGGACCACCATCCGGTTGTGCGTCAACGTGCCGGTCTTGTCGGTGCAGATCACCGTCGTCGAACCGAGCGTCTCGACTGAGGGCAGGTAACGGATGAGCACGTTGCGCTTCGCCATGCGCCGGGTGGCGAGCACGAGCGACAACGTCAGCGTCGGGAGGAGCCCCTCCGGCACCATCGCAACGATGATGCCGATCGCGAAGATGAACGCTTTCCAGAACGGGATGCCGATGAGCCAGCCGATAGCGAAGAACGACAGGCCGATCACCAGCGCGAGCGTCGCCGTCAAGCGGCTCAACTGTGCGATCTCTTTCCGCAGCGGAGAGACGTCCTCTTCCGTCGTCTGCGTGAGATGCGCGATCTTGCCGAACTCGGTCTGCATCCCGGTCGCAAAGACGACGGCCTTCGCCTGACCCGACACCATCGATGTGCCGGCCAGCACGATGTTCCGACTGTCGACCAGTTCATTCGTCGTGGATGCGTCGGCGTTCGCGCGATTTTGGCAGCGACTCACCGGTGATCGCCGCGTTGTCGACGCGCACGCCGAATGCCTCGATCAGCCGGCAGTCCGCGGGGATGTTGTCACCCGGTTCCAGGAAGACAATGTCTCCGGGCACCAACTGCTCCGCGGGCACTCGCGCGACCTTGCCGTCGCGCGTCACCTGCGCCTGTTGCGGCAGCAGGTTGCGCAGCGCCGAGAGCATTTCCTCGACGCGGTACTCCTGCCAGAACGAGAACAGGCCGCTCACGACGATCACGATCACGATTGCGTAGCCGATTTTCGCCATGCCCTGGCCGGGGTCGCTCCAGTCGGCGAAGAACGCAAGGCCCGCGGCGACCCAGAGGATCAGCGAAAAGAACGTGGTGAGCTCCTTGAAGAGGCGCAACCACACCGCGGTGCGGGCGACCCTCTCCACCTCGTTGCGGCCGAATTCGCGCAGCCGGCGCTCGACCTCGGCGTCGCTCAAGCCCGCCGCCGCGGTCTTCAGACGCGCGAGCGCTTCGAGCACCGACAATTCATGGATTCTCATCGACCGCCCCGGAGCGAATGAACGCACCGTTCGCCACATAGACTACCTGTTGGCGTGCTTGCGCGGAGTGAGTTTGAACCCGACCACTGAGATTGGAGAGCCCGGCGCCGGACGGACACTCGAGCGACGGGATCGGGTTCGACGATCGAATTCCGGAACCCACCCGCAGCGGTCATAATCGACATCCTAAGTCGACGGCGACGCGGGAGCCCTCCGATGATTTCCATTCGCACGATCTATCTCGCGGCAGGCCTGCTCGCGCTTTGCGGCTGCGCGTCCGCTTTCGTGTCTACGTGGAAGGCGCCTGATGCCCAACCGTTCGAATTGTCCGGCGCCAAGGTGGCCGCCGTGGTGATGATGAGCAGCGAAGCGGGGCGGCGCGCCGCGGAATCTGCGCTCGCGAACGAGATCACCGCCTACGGTGCGCAGGGCGTGCCGATGTACCAGATCTTTCCGGACGCGCGGCCGACGAGCGAACCGGAAGCCAGAAAGGCGCTCGAAAACGCCGGCATGGCCGGCGTCGTCGTGATGCGCCCCGTCAGCGTGGACAAAGAGGTGGTTTCGACAGGGGGCGCGTACCCGGGCGGCCCTGGCGGCCCGTACGGCACCTACTGGGGCGGCTACTACGGCTATGGTTGGGGTTCGCCGTGGGGCATGGCTGTTACGACCGGCGAGATCCGCACGAACACGATCGTCACGATCGAGACGCTCATCTATTCCTTCAGGCAGAACAAGCTCGTCTGGGGTGCGGATAGCCGAACGACCAATCCGCGCGACGTCGACAAGGTCGTGCACACGCTGGCGACCGATGTAGCGAAGGAACTGCGCAAGGAAGGGCTGATCGGCCACTAGCTGATCGCGCGGCCCGCACCCCGGCAAACCGCATCGACGCTTGATCCGGTTCGACCGACTCGCAGGCTTTCTCGGAGTTTGGTCGGGACGGCAGGATTTAACCGGCAACCGCGTTGCTGCGACCACGCATAGGAGGCGCAGGTTCCACACCCTCTCGAAGCCGATCGCGTTATCAATTCGGTATTGGTCGGGACGGCAGGATTTGAACCTGCGACCACTTGACCCCCAGTCACGAATTCACACCAATTAATTCAATAACTTATCGTCTAGTCGGTCGAATTGCGATACTGCTTGCGATACTGAGAATTCTCGATCGGAACACAGTGCTACGTCTTTTGCCCGAATACTTCGCCTTTCACCGCGGACCCTGTTGCCATCATGACTAACTTCGGGCGGTAGGCGGTAGAACTTTGCGAGTTGACGAGCAGCGACTTGAAGTGTGTTGTCAAATATGACAACGTGCGCGGTGGAGTGATTCGTGACGAGAACAACCCGGCCCGTTTCTTGGGTCACTGCCGCGCGCAAGGCATTCGAATCGTTTCCGGAAGGTGCGCAGTCGATCTGCCTTGCGACTCTCACGATTGCTGCAGAAGGCGGCAAGGCCGACATCGCCAAACCGATGAAGGGGCTTGGCTCGGGCGTGTTCGAGATCGCGTTGCCTTACCGCGGCAATGCTTTTCGGGTTGTGTACGCGGTTCAACTCGGGGCCGACATTTGGGTGGTCCACGCGTTCCAGAAGAAGTCGACCCAGGGCATCAAGACCGCGAAACATGACATCGATCTGGTTAAGGATCGACTCAAACGACTGAAGGAGATGTTGTGATGAAGGGCGAACAGTTGGAAGTGCTCCGCGGCAGCGGAAACGTGTATCGCGACCTCGGCCAGGACAACGCAGACGTGAAACAGTTCAAGGCGCTGCTGGCTGCAGAAATCATCAAGACGCTCGATCGCGAAGGTCTGTCGGTGCGCCAAGCGCATGCGCGCACCGGTATCGCCGCCGCCGACTTTTCGCGCATCCGCAACGCGGATCTCGGGCGCTTCACGCTCGATCGACTTGTTGGAATTCTCAACCGCCTCGGTTCGCGAGTCGAAGTAAAAGTGAAGGTCAAGCCAGCGATCAGCATCGCGAGCGCAGCGCGGGCCTAAAGCAAGGCCGGTTGCCGACGATCGGGCCGCTCCACACGAAACGCGACCGACCGAAACGAAGGGTACTGACAAGTTAACGGCATCGGATGCGAAGAAGTCTTTCGACATCCTCATGCAGCAACTGCGTTGTTCCAAGATTCAAATGCACGCAGCCGACGGAATCGGTAGAACGCCGCCGATACCAGGTGGCGCTGTAGATTGAACAGGCTGTAGACGACGGCATGGACACTCAGGAATCGTTGCGCTTGCTTGCGGTGATGAAAAGCCACGCATGCCCCGCTCGCGGACCCGGGTCGGCTGGTGCGATAGCTCTGCCCGATTGTTCGCATAGGGATCGGTATCGTGAATCGTCGCCGGCAGCAGTTCTCGATGCGCCACACCGTAGCTGCGCAGCTTATCCGTCACGATCTTCCAGGGGCTTTTGCCGTGCGATCTGAGCAGCCGCCGGAAGAATCGTTTCGCCGCCTTGGCGTCTCTGCGCGGCTGTAGATATACATCGATGACGTCACCGTCTTGATCCACGGCTCGCCACAGGTAGAAACGCTGACCCTTGATGGTGACGAATACCTCGTCGATGAAGAACACCTCCTTTGGATGATGCGGCGGAGCCGCGGGTTGATGGATGGTCTCGCGATCGCCGTGGCGATCCCTCGATCTCGGTAGGAAGGATGGGCGAATGCCCGACTTGAACGAACGGATCGAGGATCCGTAGTCTTCAAGATGAACCGATGACCTTGACGGTCGTTGCGACATTTGCACGGTTCTGGATATTTCCTGTTCGAAAAG
Source organism: uncultured Gammaproteobacteria bacterium (assembly GCA_963829065.1). GTDB lineage: Bacteria > Pseudomonadota > Gammaproteobacteria > Pseudomonadales > Azotimanducaceae > DATJGR01. The sequence continues at coordinate 74,117 of CAWHHK010000005.1, forward strand.
GTGAACTTCCTGATGCAGTCCGCGCAGGGCTTCATCAACATCGAACAGAACCAGATCATCAAGATCTTCTCCGTCGCCACAGTCGCGCTGATGCCGCCGACGTTGATCGCGAGCATCTACGGCATGAACTTCCACGTGATGCCGGAACTCACCTGGACGTCCGGCTATCCGACCGCGATCGGCGTGATGATCGCGTCGGCGATGCTGCCGTATCTTTATTTAAAACGGCGCGGCTGGCTCTAACGCATCCCGATCACGTGGCGCCCGCCTTCGACGAACCTCGCCGCCTCCGATGACAGCGTCTCGGCGACCCGACGTTGATACGCTGACAACTCCTCCGGACCCAGCACGTCGCGCCAACGGCCATTCGTCCCCTTGAAGACGAACCCTTTCACTCCGCCTTCGAAAAAGGCGTCCATACCCGGATCTTCGGCATTTCGCATCGCCTCGAACGTGCAACGTTCGATCGCCGCGGGCCACTTCGACTCAGGAATGTCGATCTCGAGAAACCGCGCAACGCGCCGCATCTCGCCGCCGAGGTCGGCCTTCAGGTCGTTGTAGTGCGCGAACAACAGATTCGGCTCGCCGCGCTTCGCCCAATAGCTCGCAACCACGCCGAAGAAGAAATCGTCCTGGGCAAGCCACTCTTTGAAATACGCGCGGTAGTCGCCATCGAACCTGCGTAGCGCCGGCAACCCGTCCTGCTCCGCCTGGGCGTTCATCGCGTCGATGATCTTCATCCGCGAAACGTGGTTGCACCACGACATGAATGCATCGCGGCCGTCGCGCGCCACGGTGATGTATTTCGCGTGCGGAAACCACGGGATGCAGTCCGCCGGTGAGTGACTCTTCATGGCGCGTCGATGCGTCTGTGCCCGCAGCATCGCGTGCATCGCATCGGCCGGCATGAACTTCGCTTCGATCCACGGCGAAATGCCGTTGACGATGGGTCCCGGAAAGTCGCCGTCCGGCCAGAGCAAATTCGCAACGATGGTCTGCATCCACGTCGTACCACATTTTCCCGGCGTGCAAACGAATATGTCGCCGGCGCGCGGCTCGAATCCCGCCCACCGAGCGTTGTCCATCACGGCATCGCGAAGCTCACGCATGTTCCCCCCAATTTCAAAGATCGCGGACCTGCGGCGCGACCAATGCACCGATCAGTTCGAACGACCGCAACATCAACGCGTGGTCGCCGGTGATGTGTCGCCCCATCACTTCATCAAACCCCATCGCTCGATAGCGCCGCAAGCGCAAGCGACCACCGCTTCGCTTCGCGCTCACTCGCGATTCGCTTCGCATCGAGCGCTCGATTGCGCTCCTCGATGGGGTCCGTATCCGCTTCGCGCAGCGTCCGCGCAGTGAAATATCGGCGCCGCGCTTCGGCCAGAGAAACACCGCGATCGTCGTCCCGGTAAACGCCGAGGTTGAGCCTGCGCAGTCGACCATCGATTCGGTAGCGGTACATCCAGACCTTGCGGCCCGTCGGGTGGACCCGCAGGACGAATCCCGGGATTTCCAGCCTCGGGTACCTCATACAGGCGTTCCCGCGGCTGCAAGGATCTAATACCCCGTGCGGTGAAGCTCATCTACATCCCGATTTGGGATACCAATTGGGATACTTGCGATACTAATTGCGATACTAAAATCGGAGATCTCCAAAGAACTGCGCTTACGTCAGGATAAGCTCAAAGAAAGTCAGAGAGCGGTCTAGTAAGCAGAAAATACCAATGAATTCATTGGTAGAAATGATCGCCGAAGAGAGGGAGGGAAGCAAGATCAAGAGGTTGGAGTTGGTCGGGACGGCAGGATTTGAACCTGCGACCACTTGACCCCCAGTCAAGTGCGCTACCAGACTGCGCTACGCCCCGTTCGAAGACCGCGAATCATACCGAACGGATTGGTGTGCGCCTACGCAGACGTGTGATCGAGCGTGTAGCGCGAGCTAGACCTTCAACACCCGCAAGACGTCTTCGAGTTCCGAGATCATCTGCTTGATCAACAGGCGGAACTGCGTCTGATCCTGTTTTGCGTCGTCGCCTTCGAGCCGTTGGCGCGCGCCGCCGATCGTGAAACCCTGGTCGTACAGCAACGAACGGATCTGCCGAATGACGATCACGTCCTGGCGCTGGTAGTAGCGGCGGTTGCCGCGGCGCTTGACGGGTTTGAGTTGCGGAAATTCCTGTTCCCAGTAACGCAACACGTGCGGCTTCACGTCGCACAGCTGGCTCACTTCACCGATCGTGAAGTAGCGTTTGCCGGGGATCGGCGGGAGTTCGTTATTCTGGCCGGGGTCCAGCATATGCCTCTACTCTCGCCTTCAGTTTTTGTCCCGGTCGAAACGTCACGACGCGCCGCGCGGTGATCGGAATTTCTTCGCCGGTTTTCGGATTACGTCCGGGTCGTTGGCCTTTGTCGCGCAGGTCGAAGTTGCCAAAACCGGAGAGCTTGACTTGCTCGTTGCGCTCGAGCGACGCGCGCACTTCTTCGAAGAACAGCTCGACCACTTCCTTCGCCTCACGCTTGTTGAGGCCCAACTCCTCAAACAGCCGATCGGCCATCTGGGCTTTTGTCAGCGCGTTCATTCCAACGGCTCCTTGAATATCGTGGCTCCCGTCACGCTGTTCAGCGTCGACGTGCTCCGAGATCCCTTTCGAGCGCGCTGACAACGGCTTCCATCCCAGTGTTGATATCAGTGTCGGTGAGCGTGCGTGAATGATCTTGCAACGTCAAGCCTATGGCGATGCTTTTTTTATTAGAATCAATACCTTCCCCCTGATACACGTCAAATAGTGTGAAGTCCTTCAGGGTGCTCCCCAATACCCGCTCCACACACGCTCGCACGGTCGCCGCCGCGACATCGATGCCGAGCTCGAGCGACAGGTCGCGACGCACGCTCGGATAGCGCGAAATGGCTTCGTGCGCGCGCGGCGATCGCGCGCCGACCTGGTCCGCATCGAGTTCGAACAAGAACACGCCACTCTTGAGCTCGAGCCGATGTTCGAGTTCGGGGTGCAGTCGGCCGAGTCGTCCCAACTTGATCTCGTTGCTCCAGATGCTCGCCGACTGTCCCGGATGCAGCACGGGATCCTGCAGCGGTTCATAGCGCACGGCGCGATGACCACTGTGTTCGAGCACGCGTTCGACGTCGCCCTTGAGGTCGAAGAAATCGAGCCCCGCGCTGGCGTGGGTCCAGTTCTCCGGCAGCCGCGAACCCCACAACAGACCACCCAGCAAAACCGGTTGCGTCAACTCGGTGCTGTTCCCGTCACCATCGTGAAAGCAGCGCCCAACTTCGAACAAGCGCACGCGCGTCTGTTGTCGACTCACGTTCGCGAGCAGCGTCTTCAATAGACCCGGAAACAACGTGGTGCGCATGACCGACATGTCCTGCGACATCGGATTCGTCAACGCGACGGCCGCGGCGGCGCCTGGGTCGAGCAAATCGGCCAGCGTCGGATCGATGAAGCTGTACGTGACTGCTTCCTGATAACCGAGATCCGCGAGCAGGCGCTTCAGTGCAGCGCGCGGCGTCACGTCGATCGGAATCCGGCCGAGTTCGAGGCGCGCCAACGGCATCCGCACCGGAATACGGTCGTAGCCGCGAACGCGACACACTTCCTCGACCAGATCCACCTCGCGCTCGATGTCGAACCGGTGGCTCGGCACGCTGATGGACCAGACGACGTCGTCGCCCCGCTCGCGCTGCGGGTTGAAATTCCAGTCGCGCGAACGTATCGGCGATCTCATCCACTGCGATCGTCTCGCCAACGTAGAGATCGAGGCGCGAACGCCGCAGCGTCACCGTGCGCTGACGCGGCAACTGAGCGATCGAAGCGACATCGACGACCGGCCCCGGCACGCCGCCGACGATCGCGAGCAACAGCGCGGTCGCGCGCTCCATCGCCGCGAATTGCAAGCCGTGGTCCACCCCTCGCTCGAATCGTTGGGACGCATCGGTCTGCAGACCGTAACGTCGACCCGTGCCGGCGATCGCCGCGACAGAGAAAAACGCGCACTCGAGGAATACGTCTGTCGTCGTGGCGCCGATCCCGCTGCGATCGCCGCCCATGACACCGGCCATCGCAATGGGTCCCGATGCATCGGTGATCAGCAGCGTATTAGCGATCGAGCGCCACCTCCTTCCCATCGAGCAACAGCAGCTTTTCGCCTGCGCGCGCTTTGCGCACGACGATTTCTTTCTGCAGCACCGCGAGGTCGAACGCGTGCAGCGGTTGGCCGAGTTCGAGCATCACGTAGTTCGTCACGTCGACGACGGGGTCGATCGATCGGAGCCCAGCGCGGCGCAGGCGCTCGCACATCCACGTCGGCGTCGCGGCGTCGAGGTCGATTCCGCGAATCACGCGACCGAGGTAGCGCGGGCACGCCGCCGGGTCTTCGACGCGCACCGGAAAGGTCGCGGCGCTCGCGGCCGCCACCGGCGTGCAGTCGGTTTGGCTGACCTCGGTTTGAAACAGCACCCCGGTCTCGCGCGCGATGCCGCGCATGCTCAGACAATCGCCGCGATTGGGGGTCAGCTCGATGTCGATCGCGACATCGTCCAGCGCGAGCGCGTCCCGCAACGAATCTCCAGGACGATAGACGCCGTGCAACTCCATGATGCCGTCAGCGTCGTCGCCGATGCCGAGTTCGGCGGCGCTGCACAACATTCCGTTCGATTCCACGCCGCGCAGCGTCGATCGCTCGATCCGCATCCCACCGGGCAGCTCGGCGCCGGGTCGCGCGAACGCGACTTGCAATCCCGCATGCGACGTTCGGCGCACCACACACCACTTGATGCTCAGCCGCGCCGTCCCACACCCGGCAAACGGTCAGCTTCGCCGCGTCCGGATGCGCCTTCACGGCGCGCACCGTTGCCACCACGACGCCGTTGAACGCGCCAGCGACCGGTTCGACCGATTCGATCTTCAATCCCGCCATCGTCAAGCGCCGAACGAGTTCGCCGGTGCCACCGGGCGGCGTCACGAATTCGCGCAGCCAGGCTTCACTGATTTTCATCTGTGCCCTTCTTCTTCCGAATGATCAGTTGAACTGTTCGAGAAAGCGCAGGTCGTTCTCGAAGAACAGCCGCAGATCATCGACGCGATAAAACAACATCGCCAAACGGTCGACGCCAAAACCGAATGCGAATCCGGTATAGCGCTCCGAATCGATACCGGACATCTCGAGCACGTTCGGATGGACCATGCCGCAGCCCATCACTTCGAGCCAACCACTGTTGCCGCACGACCTGCACCCCGCACCCGAGCAATGCACGCACTCGACGTCGACTTCGGCTGACGGTTCCGTGAAGGGGAAGTAGGACGGCCGAAAACGAACGCCCAGCGGCTTTTCGAAGAAGCGCTGCAGGAATTCGATCACGGTGCCTTTCAAGTCCGCAAAACTGATGCCCTCGTCGATCACCAGGCCTTCGAGCTGGTGAAACATCGGGCTATGCGTCGCGTCGTAGTCGCGCCGGTACACGCGTCCGGGACACACGATGCGGATCGGCGGTTGCTGGCTCTCCATGACGCGCACTTGCACCGGCGATGTGTGCGTGCGGAGCACCAGATCGTTGCTCAAATAAAACGTGTCATGCATCGCGCGCGCGGGATGCTGCGCCGGAATGTTGAGCGCTTCGAAATTGTGATAGTCGTCCTCGATCTCCGGGCCGTCGACAACACCATAGCCGGCGGCTGCGAAAATCTGCTCGACGCGTTCGAGCGCCTGACTCACGGGATGCAGGCCGCCCGCCGATTGGCGACGCCCCGGCAACGTGACGTCGAGCGTCTCGTTGGCGAGTGCCGCAGACAGTTGCTCCGCGCGCAGCGCCGCTTCGCGTGCATCGAGCCAACTCTGCACCTGGTGCTTCGCGTCGTTGATCGCGGCACCGGCGGCGGGCCGTTCGGACGCCGGCAGTGTGCCGAGCGATTTGAGCTGGGCTGTCAGCGCACCTTTTTTTCCAAGGTATCGCACGCGCACCTCATCGAGCGCGCGCGGGTCTTGCGCCTGCGCAATCGCGGCTTGCGCCGCCGCGACGATTTCGTTGAGTTTCATGATCGGCTCCTAAATGCAAAAAGGGGAAGCGACAGTGACTGCCCTTCCCCTTTCGCAAACGTCATCCGGGAGGGCGCCATTGGAGGCCTCCGGAAGACGGACGATGTCGCTTAAGTCAGCTACGCTGCAAGCGCGGATTTGGCTTGCTCAGCGAGTACACCGAAGGCCACCTTCTGATGCATCGCGAGGTCCGCCAAGACCTGCCGGTCGACATCGATCGCCGCCTTCTTGAGGCCGGCGATAAACGCGCTGTACGACAGCCCGTGTTCGCGCGCCGCCGCGTTGATGCGGATGATCCACAGCGTGCGGAACTGGCGCTTCTTCTGCCGCCGGTCGCGATACGCGTACTGGCCCGCTTTGATGACCGCCTGTTTCGCGGTCTTGTACGATCGGCTGCGCGCGCCGTAATAACCCTTCGCGAGCTTCAGGATCTTCTTGTGACGGGCGTGAGCCGTGACGCCGCGTTTGACTCTTGGCATGTGCTCCTCCCGTCAGCGTGCTTTCTTCGGCAGCATCCGGTCGAGGAGACCGACGTCCGAAGGCGATACCTGACCGAGGCCGCGCAGCTGACGCTTTCGCTTGGGCGCCTTCTTGGTCAGGATGTGGTTCTTGAACGCGCGGCGATGCTTATAGCCGTTCGCGGTGCGTCTGAAACGCTTCGCCGCGCCGCGATTGGTTTTCAATTTCGGCATTTCAAAATACTCCGCATTGCTGGAAATGCGATGTGCGCACCTGCGCCCATCGCTGCCGTGAGTAGTCGAGCTACTTCTTCTTTTTCTTCGGAGACAGCACCATCGTCACTTGACGACCTTCGAAGCGGGCTTGTGCTTCCACGCTGCCGTGCTCCTCGAGATCGCCTTCGATTCGCTGCATGAGCTGCATCCCGATCTCCGGATGCACCATCTCACGACCACGAAACCGCAATGACACTTTCGCCTTGTCTCCGTCACCTAAGAAGCGAATCAGGTTGCGTAGTTTGACCTGGTAATCGCCTTCTTCAGTTCCGGGACGGAACTTCATCTCCTTGACCTGGATCTGCTTCTGCTTTTTGCGCTGCGCAGACTTCTGCTTCTTCAGCTCGAACAGATGCTTCCCATAGTCCATCACCTTGCACACCGGCGGATCTGCTTCAGGTGCGATCAGCACCAGATCCATCGTTGCCTTGCGCGCTTCGGCGAGCGCCTCGTCCCGAGTCACGATGCCGATCTGTTCTCCAGCGGCACCGACCAAGCGTACCGGCGATACACGAATGTCCTCATTGATCAGAGAACGATCGCCGCCTTTTGCTCCTGGTTTCTTAATAGGCACACTCCAAAGCGATAAAGCCTTCACCGACCCTTCAGTTTGAAAGGCCGCTTCAGCTCGAACTCGATTGCGCCGCGCCCTCGCGGTTGCGTCGCGGGGGCGGATTCTACTGGCCCGGTTGTGCGCTGCAACCTCGACGTTGGCGGCCACGCGGCCCTAACTCATTGTCGCAAAACAATTATTCGGCCGACGATTGAGTCGGCGACAGCACGGCGGATTGCAGGTGTCTGAGGCCGATGTTAGCTTACGCGCCCTTCGGTGAGATTCCGCAGGCGCGTAGCTCAGTTGGTTAGAGCACCACCTTGACATGGTGGGGGTCGTTGGTTCGAATCCAATCGCGCCTACCATCAATCAAATCAGGCAGTTGCGCTCGCTCGCTGTCAGTTGCACCCGTGCGCGTAGCTAACAGTCTCGTCACGCCGCACACATCGAACGCTGTTTGACCTCGCCGTGTGCGGGCGGCGTCCTGAGTTCGCGCCTGTTGCCAGTGGCATCAAAGACAACCGTTCACGTACGATGATCGCACGTTCGGTCATCAGGGGATCAGATCAATTGTCGGTTGCCTCGGTGGTTTCCGATGACGCACACATCACTGTCGTCGGTGGCTACGTCGGCGCGATCCTGCGCGCGCTCGAATCTCGAGGCATCGCAACTGACGCGATTCAGCATGCGGCCGGGATCTCGCAGTCGCCGTCGAACGATCCGCTTAACCGGATATCGCTGACGTCGGTCCGGTCTCTGTTGGCCTCCGCGGTCGAATTGACCGGCGACCCCTACTTCGGCTTGTACGCAGCCGACTTTTTGCACGTGGCAAACCTCCACGCGCTTGGCTATGCAATGACCGCGAGCGGAACGTTGCTCGAACTGTGCAAATGTGTGACGCGCTATTTCCGTCTGCTATCGGGCAGCTCGAGACCACGTCTGATCGTTCACAGCGGCGAAGCACGGCTGGAGTTTCCGCTGATCGCCGAGCCCCCGCCGCTGTCAGACGACATATTCGGCTTGTTTCTGGTGCGTCTGTTTTCCGAACTCTCCGACGGAAAGGTACGCCCGATCCGGATAGAGCTACACCGCGCAAGTCCGCCCGACGACGGCGTGCGTCACCGTCACGCGTTCGGCTGCCCAGTGTCTTTTGGTCACGGCCAGACATCTCTGGTCTTCGACGCATCTGCGCTCGATCTGCCGTTGATCGGCGCCAGCCCCGAGCTCGCCGAACAGAACGAGCGGATCGTCGTCGGTTACCTCGCGAAGCTCGACCGAAGCGACATTCAGATACGCGTGCGCGCAATGCTCGTACAGCAGTTCCCGGCCGGACGCGCGACCAAGGAAGATGTCGCGAAGAAGCTCCACATGAGCCCGCGCGCGCTGCAGATCAAACTCGCAAAGACCAATGCAACGTTTCGCGATGTCCTCGACCAGACGCGATTGGCGCTGGCGCGCGGATACATCGACAGCTCCGCGATGTCGATCACGGAGATTGCGTTCCTGCTCGGATTTTCCGACACCAGCAATTTCTGCCGCGCGTTCAAACGCTGGACCGGCCATTCGCCCCGTGACTATTCGGTGCGATTGCGCCACGCGGCTCTATCGTGAGCGCGCGTTCGTTTTGTTGCTTACGCTCTGAGCCCCTACCCTGTTGCGCACTGACGCGATGCAGCGTGTGTCCGGCGCGTCTTGCATGAAGACAGCGGTCAAGTACCGCGTCTTCGGTCCATTGCGAGTGCGGAGTATTTGGTGAGCCCGAGATCAACCAGTGCCTTCGCGAACAATTTCGCCTGTAGCGCGTCGACCGCTCGAGTGTCCGTACTCTCGGCCAGAACTCGACGACGATCTTCGGCAGCCTTCGGTCCCTTTGAGTCAGGTTCCATATTGGATACCTCTCGAAAATGTGGCCCGCGACATTGCTGTCGCGGGCCATGAGGCTTTCCGTCAGGACCGTACTATTAGTGCGGCGCGGGGCCGCAATCCGTTCGACGCAAGACTACACGACGGTTCTGGGCGCGCCCCTCCGCAGTGTCGTTGCTCGCGACCGGATTCGCTTCGCCATAGCCGTTGATCCCGAATCGATCACCCAAAGCAACGCCTTGTGATTTCACGTACTCCGCAACGGACTGCGCGCGGCGCTTCGACAGATCCATGTTGTACTTTTCGTCGCCGGTGCTGTCCGTGTAACCGTCGACCTCTCCAAGGATGAAGCCAACCTTCGGATTCTTCAGGACCGGAATGATCGCGTCGATTTTGGTCTTGTCGGCAGCGCTCAATTCAGCCGAATCGAACTTGAATTCCAACGCCAGCGTGTAGTCGCAATCGCAACCCTGCGGTCCCACGCGTGCGCCGGCTGGCGTATTCGGACATTGGTCAACCGCGTCACAGACGCCGTCATGGTCGCTGTCCGGACATTTCGCGGTGGCGGCGGCGCCATCGGCTTCGGCGCCGGTGCGGGTGCAGCGACGACTGGAGCAGGCGTCTCTTTCTCGCGGAAGAACGTGTACTGCAGGCTGCCCGAGACGACGTTCAGATTGTCGAGCTTGGCGACGTCGTAGGCTTCGTATTCGGCGCGAACCGACCAATGCCCGAAGTTGTAATCGGCGCCGGCGCCGTATGCCATCATGCCGTTGCCTTCGCTGCGCTTCGTGTGGTTCGTGATCGGCACGATTCCGACCAATGTCGTCGATGTAACTTTGAGATCGATGTTTGCTTCAATCCCGCCGACCTTCCCGAAGAGGTCGAAATTGCCGAACGGCAGGTACAACACGCCGAAGCCCTGAAAACCGTTTGGCTTGACTTCGGCTTCCACGAGTGCCGATTGAAAACCGGCCTGCGGGACTAGGGTCGAATTGTTCGTGTCGCCGAATTGGACATAGCCGCCTTCGATGCCGAACCACTTCGTGAAGTTGATGCCGCCATAGGCTTTGTAGGCGGTCGCGTTTTCATCGTAGTTGACGTGGTAAAAAGGAGGGCCGGTGAGGCTCCCTGGTGGGGTGATAATAGCGTCCGCTTTCGCGGTCGATTGACCGGCACCGATACCTAAGAAAAAACCCTCCGGCGCAGCAAATGCGCTGCTCATCGCAAATACCGAAACGAGCGCGCAACCTCGTAAAATCCCTTGATTGACCACTTCAACTCTCCACTTATGATTTGTAGCAATCGAGAAACGACAACTTCCGCGAACGGCATAGCCGTTTCATACCTGCAAGTACGCTACCGGTAGTCGCTAACAACTATTCCCAACGAGCATTTCGCCGATCCCGGCAGACCCATTCGCCGATCCCGGCAGACCCATCCGCGAACTCAGTTCGTAGAGCATGGTCTCGCGACGGATTCGTTTTCACTCTGTTCACTGGACCCGATTCGCGCCACCTCGGTCACGCTCGAGTCGTTGGTTCGAATCCAATCGCCTACCATCGTTCGAACTGCGTTTCAGCACGTTTTCGCTGGTGACTGCTGCGCGCCGGCCTACCTACAATTCGTGCGGGATCACCGCCGTGCAGCCGATGATCGTATCGGCGGACAACCCAAAAGGAGAGGTCAATGCGCACACCGACCCGCTGCACACGGACCATTACGTTTTCTCGATTCTGTGCGTCGCGACAACGCGGGCGCTGCATCGCGACCGAGTGACGCCCCGGACGAACGTAATGACTCCATCGGCAGCCATCGCGACGGACACGCACCGTCCGCCGGCGTCAGCGCCAACGCGGTTACATTGGAGACCACGCGAATCAGCGTTTCGTCGACTGGCGCGCAAGGTAATGGCCTGAGCGATGAGGCCGACATCAGCGACTATGGCCGCTTCGTTGCGTTCGTCTCCACGGCGACCAACCTCGTCCCCGGGGACACGAATGGCTTCCCGGACGTCTTCGTTCGTGACCGGCGTTCCGGTGTCACTACGCGCGTCAGCGTCGCATCCAACGGCGCGCAAGCCAACGACGAAAGCGACGAACCCGCGATCAGTCAGGACGGGCGATTCATCGCCTTCCTGTCTTTCGCAAGCAATCTGGTGGCGAACGACACCAACGGCGAAGGCGACGTGTTCGTTCACGACCGCCGTACCGGAATCACGACGCGCGTCAACGTTTCGAGCGCGGGCGAGGAAGCCAACGGTTTCAGCGGCAATCCGGCGATCAGTGCCGACGGCACCGTGATCGCGTTCTTCTCGGACGCCACCAACCTGGTTCCCGGTGACACCAACGGCGTTCGCGACGTGTTCGTGCGCGATCAGAAGAACAATACGACCACGCGTGTGAGCGTCTCTTCGGCGCGGGTGCAAAGCGATGGAACGAGTCAATTGCCTGCGCTCAACGCAGACGGCCGCTTCGTCGCGTTTGAATCCGCCGGAACCACTCTCGTCGCCGGTGATACCAATGGCACGATGGATGCGTTCGTGCACGATCGATCGAATGCGACGACCGCGAGGGTCAGCGTTTCGACCGCCGGCGTTCAAGGCAACGATGAAAGCAGCACGGTCGCGATCAGCGGTGACGGTCTACTCATCGCCTTCGAATCCATCGCAACGAATCTCGTCGCCGGCGACACGGGTACAGTGCGCGACATCTTCGTACGCGATCGGTCAAACAATACGACGACCCGCGCCAGCGTGACGGCCACCGGCACGCAAAGCGACGACGACAGCTTCATCCCATCGCTGAGCCTCGACGGCCGGTACATCTCGTTCCATTCGTTCGGCACCAACTACGTCCCCAACGATACCAACGGCACCCTCGACGTGTTCGTCCATACGCTGGCAAACAATGCGAACGAGCGGGTCAGCCTTTCGAACTCCGGTGTGCAGGGCAACGATCGCTCTCGTGCCGCGTCGCTCAGCGAGGACGGGCGGCTCGTCGCGTATTCGACGATCGCGACAAACCTGATCACACCGGATAGCAATGGTTCGTCGGACGTCTTGATCAGTGACCGAGGCGGGCCGACGAGCACGCTCGTCGCTGCGGTGTTGCCGTCCAGTCGGTCGGTTGTCGTCGGAAATGCCGCAACGGCGTTTGCCACGATCATCAACACGAACGCGATTCAGGCCACCGGCTGCCAGATCGCGCTCGAAGACGGCGCGGTGGGCGATTTTTCGTACCAGGCGACCGACGCCACGACCAACGCGCCGATCGGATCGCCCAATACGCCCGTCACGATTCCCGGCAACAACGGCGCACAGAGCTTCCTGGTCTCGGTGACGTCACCGAAGGCGCTCCAAGCGGTCGACGTCACGTTCAGATTCTTGTGCGCGGGCGGCCTGCCGGTAACCGTCCTCACCGGGCTCAACACGCTGCTGATGTCCGCCTCTGCGTCGGCGACGCCCGACATCGTCGCGCTGGCCGCAACACCCACGGCCAACGGTATCGTCGACGTACCGGGCAACAACGGCGCGAGTGCGTTCGCGATCGCAACAGTCAACGTCGGAGTCGCCGGCAACATCACTGCGACCGCGGAATCGAGCGACGCGACTCTGCCATTGGCACTATTCATCTGCGACACGAATTCGAGCGGCGCATGTCTGTCCCCACCATCGAGCGCGGCGACGAAGGTCATCGCGGCCGGTGAGACCTCGACATACACGGTATTCGTCAACGGCGCGGGCAGCATCGCGCTGGATCCCGCAAATCACCGCGTCATCGTACGATTCAAAGATGCCGGCGGGGTTACCCGAGGGTCGACGAGCGTCGCAGTGCGCATGGTCGGCAGCTGAGACGTCATTTCGGGCTCCGACAGACGATTCCGACACGCTGGCATACGTCGACTTCGAGGTGTCTAATCGGGACGCAAATGCGAAACAACCGGGAGGTTTGTCATGAAGCGGTACTACTTCATTGGCGATGATCTCGATGTCGTTGCAGATGGCCGAGCGCGAGTTGCTGACCAACGGAATCGCCGCCGAACAAATCCATTGTTTGAGCCTCGATGATGCCGACGCGGAGCTGCACCACGTGCACGACGTGCAGTCGTTGATGAAGAAGGACGTCATTCACTCCGCGGAGATCGGCGCACTGATCGGTATCGCCGCATCGATCATCGCAATCACCGCTGCTTACCTCAGCGGTCTCGCTTCCAAAGTGGGCTGGGCGCCTTTTGTCTTCCTGGCGATCGTGTTGCTCGGCTTCTTCACGTGGGAAGGCGGCTTGATCGGAATTCAGACACCGAATTCGCGCTTCCGCCGATTTCGAGAAAGCCCTGCGCGCCGGCGCTCACATATTCTTCGTCGATGTCGATCCGGCGCAGGAACCGACCGTGAAGCGAATTCTCGCGTGGCATCCGCAGTTGCGACCCGCGGGCACCGGCACGTCGTTACCGCGCTGGATCGTCGGTCTGCAGCACCAGACACGACGGTTTATTCAATGGGCTCCGTAGCTCACGCGACTGCCTGAATGACGCAGATGTCGAACGCGTTGTCGCTCGATGACGCCGTTCGGTACGGCATGACGATTGCGTATCACGCGCGCCGGCAGCCGGACGTGCCGGCGCTGATCACTCCATTCGGCGATCGCACGTTCGCGCAATTGAACGCTCGCGCGAATCGCCTCGTGCGTGCACTGCGCGATGCCGGGATTGGCCACGGCGACTCGATCGCGGTCGTCATCCGCAACCGTCCCGAATTCGTCGAAGCGCTCGCAGCGGCCGACCGCAGCGGCATCCGGTTTACGCCGATCAACTATCACCTCAAAGCGGACGAGATCGGCTACATCGCCGACAATTGCGAAGCGAAGGCGTTCATCGCCGAGTCCGCGCTCGGCGACGCGCTAACCGAAGCGTTGAGGGACGCCCCGAACGTCCGCATGGCGCTGTCGGTCGGCGGTCCGATGGACGGATTCGTTGCGTACGAGTCCGTACTGGCCGACTACAGCGGAAGGGACATAGACGATCCGAGCCTCGGCGGCCGCATGCTGTACACATCCGGCACGACGGGCCGGCCGAAGGGTGTGTATCGCGATCAACGGGAACCGCAAGCCCCGCAATGGGAAGGCACCCTGTCGAACTACCGACCCGGACTCGACGTCAACCTATGCACCGGCCCCGCCTACCACGCCGCGCCGCTATTGCTCAACGTCATCACCCCGCTCGCGTCGGGCGTGACCGTCGTGATGATGGACCGCTGGGACGCGGAAGAAACGCTACGCCTGATCGACGCGCACCGCGCCACGCACACGCACATGGTTGCGACGATGTTCCATCGGCTGCTGCAGTTGCCCGCGGAGACCCGGCAGCGGTACGACACGTCGAGCATGCGACTGATCGTCCACGGCGCGGCACCATGCCCGATGCACGTCAAGCACTCGATCATCGAATGGTTCGGGCCGATCGTTTGGGAGTATTACGCGGCGACCGAAGGCGGCGGCGGCTTCCTCGTCGGGTCAGAAGAGTGGCTGAAGAAGCCCGGCACCGTCGGTCGACCCGGTCCCGAGTTCGACAACAAGATCCTCGACGACGACGGCGTCGAAGTACCGCCTGGCACCGTCGGAACGATCTACATGCGCGCCCCTGCGCTAGGTCGTTTCCAGTATTTCAAGGACGACAAGAAGACCGCGAGTTCGTATCGCGGCGAGCACTTCACGCTGGGCGACATGGGCTACTTCGACGAAGACGGCTATCTGTTCCTGACGGGCCGCTCGGCCGAGTTGATCATCTCCGGCGGCGTGAACATTTATCCGCAGGAAGTAGACAACGAACTGTTGAAACATCCCGCGGTGCTCGACGCCTGCGCGATCGGCGTGCCGAACGAAGAGTGGGGCGAGGAAGTGAAGTCGGTCGTGCAACTGAGACCCGGCTACGAGCCCTCGCAAGCGCTGACGGACGAACTGATGGCGTGGGCGCGCGATCGTCTCGCTCATTTCAAATGCCCACGGTCGATCGACTACTCGACCGACCTACCGCGCCTGCCGTCTGGCAAGATTCAGCGGCGCCAGGTGCGCCAACCGTACTGGCACGGCCGCATCGGTTGACGGATGAGTGGGTCAAAGGGCATTCCGCCGCCGCGCCGTCGAAACGACGCCGGAAGGCACTCTGATCCACTTACCCTCTGAACCTCTCCGACGGTAAGCGTCGATGTCGAATCGTTTTTCGCTGTGGATCCTGGTCGCAATGATCGTCGGCGTCTTCGTCGGGTCAGCTCTGCCACGCGCAGCTGACGACCGAGCGGGCCGTGGAGGTCGCGGCGGAGCTGAGCATCGTGACGGACGTGTTCCTGCGACTGATCAAGATGATCATCGCGCCGCTGGTGTTTTCGACGCTGGTGGCCGGCATCGCCAACATGGGCGCCGGCGCGCAGCTCGGCCGGATCGGCGCGCGCACCGTCGCCTGGTTCCTCGGCGCGTCCGTCATCTCGCTGGTGCTCGGCATCGTGATCGTCACCTGCTGCAGCCGGGCGCGGGCTTGTCGCTGCCGCTGCCGCCCGAAGGCGCGCACAGCGGCGTGGACGCGACCGCGTTGACGCTGAAGGATTTCGTGGCGCACGTGTTCCCGCGTTCGATCGTCGACGCGATGGCGAACAACGAGATCCTGCAGATCGTCGTCTTCTCGGTGTTCGTCGGCGTCGCGCTCGCGGGCCTGGGCGAGCGCGGCGCCGGCATCGTCGCGCTGGCCGAACAACTGGTCGATGTGATGCTGAAGATCACCGGCTACGTGATGTTAGTGGCACCGTTCGCGGTATTCGCCGCCATCGCCGCGACCGTCGCGCAGAACGGCCTCGGCATTCTGCTCACGTATTCTAAGTTCATCGCGAGTTTCTACTTCGCGCTCGTCGTGCTGTGGCTGGTACTTGCCGCGTTCGGCGGACTGGTCATCGGCCGCCGCGTCGTGCCGCTGATGGCGGCGATGCGCGAGCCGATTCTGGTCGCGTTCTCCACCGCCAGTTCAGAAGCGGCGTTTCCGCGCATTCTCGAGCAGCTGCATCGGTTCGGCGTGCCGCGCCGCATTTCCGGCTTCGTGCTGCCGCTCGGCTACTCGTTCAATCTCGACGGCTCGATGATGTACTGCACCTTTGCAACGTTGTTCATCGCGCAGGTCTACGGCATCGAACTGACTTGGGGACAGCAGGCGACGATGCTGCTGATTCTGCTCGTCACGTCGAAAGGCATCGCCGGCGTGCCGCGCGCATCGCTGGTCGTGATCGCCGCGACGCTCGCGTATTTCCATCTGCCCGAAGCCGGCCTCGTGCTGATCCTGGCCGTCGATCATTTCCTCGACATGGGCCGCAGCGCGACCAATGTCGTCGGCAATGCAGTGGCGAGCGCAGTGCAGGCGAAGTGGGAAGGCCAGCTGTCGCACGGCGCGGCTGACATCACGACCATCGTCCTCGTCAGCGAGGTGGACGGTTCGTGACGTCGAACCGCACGAGACGCGACCACCCCTTGATCTGTTCGAGCATTTGCGCCATAGCGATCAACCCGCCAGCAGACTCTTTGCGCGCAGGTCGTGAATCTCGTCGCGCAACTGCGCGGCCTCCTCGAACTCGAGATTGCGCGCGTGCTCGAGCATCTGCTCTTCGAGCTTGCGCAGCAGCTTGCCGAGCGCTTGCGGATCGGTCGGCAGATCGGCGCGGAAGCGCTTGCCCAAGTCGCCGTCTTTGCGCTTCGGCAGCTGGCCCGGCATCGGCGCGCGCGCGCCTTCCATGATGTCGGCGACCGATTTCGTAATGCTCGTCGGCGTGATCCCATGCGTCTCGTTGAACTCGATCTGTTTGTTGCGGCGGCGTTCGGTCTCGCCGATCGCGCGCTCCATCGAACCCGTCATCCGGTCCGCGTACATGATCGCGCGACCGCGTAAATTCCGCGCCGCACGACCCACCGTCTGAATCAACGAACCGCCTGATCGCAGAAAGCCCTCCTTGTCGGCATCGAGGATCGCGACCAGCGACACTTCCGGCATGTCGAGGCCTTCGCGCAACAGGTTGATGCCGACCAGCACGTCGAACTTACCCATCCGCAAGTCGCGAATGATTTCCATGCGTTCGACCGTTTCGATATCCGAATGCAGGTAGCGCACGCGAATGCCGTGTTCGTCGAGATATTCCGTGAGATCTTCGGCCATGCGTTTCGTCAACACCGTCACCAGCACGCGGTCGCCGAGCGCGACCGTCTGCTGGATCTGCTGAAACAGATCGTCGACCTGCGTGGACGCCGGCCGCACTTCGATCATCGGATCGACGAGGCCGGTCGGGCGCACCACCTGTTCGACGACCTGCCCGGCGTGACTACCCTCATACGGGCCTGGCGTCGCCGATACGAAGATCATCTGCGGCGCGAGCTTCTCCCATTCGTCGAAACGCAGCGGTCGGTTGTCGAGCGCCGACGGCAAGCGGAAACCGTACTCGACCAGCGTCTCCTTGCGCGACCGATCGCCTTTGTACATGCCGCCGATCTGCGGAACCGTCACGTGCGATTCATCGACGACCAGCAGCGCATCTTTCGGCAGATAGTCGAACAACGTCGGCGGCGGTTCACCGGCTTTGCGTCCCGACAGGTAGCGCGAATAGTTTTCGATGCCGCTGCAATAGCCGAGCTCGCGAATCATCTCGAGATCGAAACGCGTGCGTTGTTCGAGCCGCTGCGCTTCAACGAGTTTGTGATGTTCCGTCAGGTACGCCAACCGGTCGGCCATCTCCTCCTTGATCTCGTCGAGCACGCCGAGGATCCGCTCGCGCGGCGTCACGTAGTGCGTCTTCGGAAAAATCGTGTAGCGCGGCACGCGGTTGATCACTTCGCCGGTCAGCGGATCGAATACCGCGAGGTTGTCGATCACATCGTCGAACAATTCGACGCGCACCGCTTCTTTCTCGGACTCCGCCGGAAAAATGTCGATGACGTCGCCGCGGACGCGATAACTGCCGCGTTGGAACGCCATGTCGTTGCGCGTGTACTGCAGCTCGGCGAGCCGCACGACGATGTAGCGCTGATCGACGCGATCGCCGCGATCGAGGTGCAGCACCATCTTCAGATACGACCCCGGATCGCCGAGGCCGTAAATTGCCGACACGGAGGCGACGATGATCGTGTCGCGACGCTCGATGATCGCTTTCGTCGCCGACAGTCGCATCTGCTCGATGTGCGCGTTGACCGACGAGTCCTTCTCTATATAGGTATCGGACGACGGGACGTAAGCTTCCGGCTGGTAGTAGTCGTAGTACGAAACGAAATACTCGACCGCGTTGTGCGGGAAAAAATCCTTGAATTCGCCGTACAACTGCGCGGCCAGCGTCTTGTTCGGTGCAAGGACCAGCGTCGGGCGGTTGACTGCTTCGATGACGTTCGCGATGGCGAATGTCTTGCCGCGAGCCCGTGACGCCCAGCAGCGTCTGGTGCGCGAGACCCGACTCGATGCCATCGATCATCTGCGCGATCGCAGCCGGCTGGTCGCCGGCCGGCTTGTAAGGTGCGACCACCTCGAATTGATTGACTGCGTGCGGCATGACGGTTCCGTCGTTCGCTGGCACGATTGTACCTTCGCCGGCGCGGGGGGCCGCATGTCCAACGAAACACTACTGACAGCTTCGGTGCTGCGCTTGCCAAACGGGCGCGATCTCGCGTTTTGCGAATATGGCGATCCCGACGGCGCGCCGATCTTCGTTTTCCACGGAACGCCTGGATCGCGTTTGCAGCTCGCGCCACAGCCGTCATCGCCGCCGCCACCTGGCTATCGCCTGATCGCGACGGATCGACCCGGCTACGGACACTCCACATACGACCCGAATCGACGCTTCACCGATTGGCCGGGCGACGTCTGCGCGATCGCCGATTATCTCGGCATCGATCGCTTCGGTGTGTTCGGCATCTCCGGCGGCGGTCCGCACGTGCTCGCTTGCGCGCACGCGTTGGCCGACCGGTTGACGGGCGTCGCGTGCGTCAGCGGTATCGGTCCCCTGTACGACCCGGCCGCGATGGACGGCATGCTGACGCTGAACAAATGGCTGACGCGGTTGTCGCGCGTCTCCGGTCCGCTACTGCGAGCGCTGATGCGCGTGCAGTTCGGCGCCGTGCAGCGCAATCCCGAGCGAATGATCGATCTGATGGTGCGTCAGCTGCCCGCGCCCGACCAGGCGATCTTCGAGGATCGCGAATTCCGCACGATGATGATCGACGAAATGCGCACGAACTCGCCGACCATGGCGCTCGCCGCCGCGCAGGACTTCGTGTTGTTTGCTTCCGACTGGGGGTTTGCGCTCGAGGACATCCGCTGCACGGTGCATTTTTTCCAGGGCGGCCTCGATCGCAACGTGCCGGCGCAGCACGCGGAACTGATGGCGGCGAAAGTGCGCGGCGCGATCGTGCATCGCTATCCCGACGAAGGTCACTTCCTGGTCGTGCATCGGTTACCGGAGATCTTGCGGACCGTCTTCGGCGGCGCGTAACGCGACCGGCCGATGCACTTGCAAATCGATCGACGCCGATTAAACTGACGCCCTCCTCAATTCCGCCTTAGCTCAGTTGGTAGAGCAGCTGACTGTTAATCAGCGGGTCGTTGGTTCGAGTCCAACAGGCGGAGCCAGATCTACACTCGCTTCCGAGGTTACCAACCACTAACCTCGTCCCTTATGAAGACAGCGGGTCAGTCGCGTTTTCATCGTCCGCCGACGTCGTGAGCACGGCGTTGACCAAAGCGATCGTTCATCTCTTCCGGAACATGTCGTCGATTCGCACCTTAGTTGAAATGTTGGGATGGACGTTTCGGCAGCCGCCACAACGCCCCGCGCGCGCTACCAATCACAAATATGGCGTGATCGCGCTACAGATCGTATCGGCTAACCGTTCGTACGCTTGATCGTGAAGACGTAGGAGACGGTCAGTTTCCGGAACAGCAATCCTCGGTTCTTAAGTGGATTGCGGGTTGAAGGTCATCGGCAGATCGAGCGCGCAAGGTTCGCATTGAGAAGTTCGCCCGCGACGCAGTCGAAACGCAGTCAATGGTGCGAGCTGGCACCGCTTGACCCAGACCCAAACCGATACATCAGCGATACGCCATAAGTCCTCGGATCGCCCGGCATCGCGGTCACCAATGAAACGCTGTCGGTCGCCCGGACCAGGTAGTGTCTGTCGGTGAGATTTCGCCCCCACAGCCTCAGTTCGATGTTCGATGGGTCGAATTGAACCGAAATCATCGCGTTGAGCAGACCATAGGCATCCTGGTGAGCGAGCGAGCGTGGGTCGTACTGGAACGCGACGTCATCGCGCCACGAATAGTCGGCGTGGAGATTGATTTCTCGGGAGCCAACGACGATCGGCAGATCCGCCGCGACCGAGGCGGTCGCGTCGGGTGTCTGCAGGAACTTGGAGTCGACGGTTACGTCGACTACGCGAGGATCGATGTGGGTGTATTTCGCATCGGTGATGCCGAGCGTGCCGGCCAGGCGCAGGTCCGACAGCAGCGCGCTGATCTCGAGTTCGCCGCCGTCGATGTGAGCCCTACCGCCGTTCTGAGTGAGCGGCAACGGTAGTGCTCCACCGGGAGCGGGGACTCGCTCGAGCAATTGAATGTCATCGAACATCGAGCGGTACACCGCGAGATTGAGCCGCAGGTGTTGGTCTAAAAGCTCCGCGTGGGCGCCGACTTCGTACGCGGTTACTTGCTCCGGCTCGAAGGTGTCCAGATCGACTTCGCTCGTGCCGCGTAGGTTATAGCCGCCGGCGCGATAGCCGCGGCTGACCTTCGCGTAGAGCAGCGCCGTGTTGATCGGTTCGAACTCGACGCCGAACGTAAAAGGCACATAGCTGAATGTTCTGTAGGGGAGACTAGCTCTGCAGACACCGGGCTCATCGAGCACGTTTGGTGCGAGGGTGCAGACTTCAGACCCGCTCAAGATGCGCGCGTTGCGCGACGTGAGTTGACGTCGGTCGCGGTTGTAACGCGCGCCCAGGGTTGCTCGAAACGTTGGTGTGATCGCGTACGTGAGCTGCGCGTACGCCGCGATCGAATCGTTGTCTACTGTTCCGCGCGGCAGGTTGATCGCCTCACTCAACGTGATCGGCGCGATCGCTTCGATACTTTGCGAAAAAGTGCCGTGCTCATCGAAATAATGGAGTCCGCCAATCCAGGTCAGCCGATCCTCGAGAGCGTCGCCATATGCCTGCAGTTCCTCGCTGAACTGATGTTCGCGTTCGTCGCGCGCGAGGATCGTGAACAAATCGTACGGCGTGCCGTCCAGATCGAGGTCGTTGTCATTGCTCTGCAGCCAGCGGTACGCGGCAATCGACTTCACCGTGAAGGGCCCCAAGTCGATCGTTAGGGTGCCGGATGTGCCCCCGACGTCCGCGTCCGCCGTCCCCGCGCGATTGGCGTCGATGCTGTGAGCGAGCGGATTTTCGTAATGGGTGAGGCTGTCGGTCGGGTTGCCGCGGGCGGCCGGCACCAACGTATTCGGCGGAGAAGCGGCGAGCAGCGTCAGTAGATCTAGAGGCGTATCGACCCGAGTGAAGTCGAACGACAGATTCAAATCCCATCGATCCGCGGGCGTTAGTCTCAGTTGCACTCTCGCAAAATCCGTATCGTCGGCGTCGAGATCGCGATCGAGCCGGACGTTGCGGCCGTAGCCGTCGTGCTCTCTGTGCGACACCGCAAAGCGCAGAGCGCTGTCGTTGGACAACGGAACGTTGACGATGGCCACTAGATCGCGCTGGTCGTAGTTGCCGGCGTCGACCGCAACAGCGCCAGAGAATTCGGAAGTGGGCCTGTGCGGAATGAGGTCGATCGCGCCGCCGATCGTGTTGCGGCCGAACAGCGTCCCTTGCGGTCCACGTAGCACCTCTACGCGGTCCATGTCGATCAGATCGAGATTGGCGCCGCTCATGCGTGCGATGTACACGCCGTCGAGATAGACGCCGACAGCGGGATCGAGCGTCGGGAACAACTCCGGCTCGAGCTGACCGCGCATCGCGATGGTCACTCGCGTCTGGCTGCCGGGATACGGCGTAATCGTGAGGTTGGGGGCGGCGTACTGCAGCGTGCTCACCTGGTCGAGTTGCCGGCGATCGATGTCAACCGACGACAACACCGACGCGGAAATCGGCACGTCCTGCAATCGTTCTTCGCGGCGCTCCGCCGTGATTACTACTTCCTCGAGGATTGGTTGAGTTTGTGAACTATCCGACCGCGCCTTGATCGGCCCGTCAGCGATGTCCGCTCTGATTGGAGAACAGACAATCTGAACGGCCACGATTGCCGACCGGCCGAGCGCAGACGCGTTCACGGAATGTTCGCCTCGCGCGCTCGGGATCGCAACCACACCGTTTTGGTCAAGCGGCCGGTTTCACGGCATCACGCGCGTTCAGCTGTTCGCGCTGCCGCGCGTTATCCGCGCTGATGCGCTCCAGCCAACGCACGTATCGCGGTTCAGTCCGCAGCTTCTCGAAGGCTGGGTCAACGTCGATCGGATCGAGATAGAGGAGCGGTTGAGGATGCAGGTCGAGCGCCCAGGTGGTTCTAAAACCGGCTTCATAGGCGCGATCGAGTGCCTGCAGCGCCAACTCCGACTCACCGGCCAGCGCGTGCGTACGGGCGCGCAGATAGACGAACATCGGTATCCGTGGTGCAGTGGGTCCATCGAGAAAGGCCGCAATTCGATCGATCAGCTGACGCGACTGGGTCTGATTGTTGGTGCCGACCCACGCTGCCACGAGATCGAGGGCGGGAATGATGTTCTGCGCGTTCACTGGCTCGATCCCTTCGAACAGATCCGGGATGCGTCCGGTCAGGATCGCGAGCGCCTGTTCCGGTTTACCGTTGATCAGCGCGAGCCTGGCGGTGGGGAGATCCAGGATGTGACTCTGAGGAAATTCGCCGCGATGGTGCTCGAGGGACTCGTACGCTGCGTCGTAGCGATCGTGCATCATTGGGGCCGCAGCCTCGCTCAAGGCCATGCCCAACCCAGTGTTGCCGAAATCCAACGGTTCGCGAACTGCTACGCGGTCCCCCAACGACATGCTGAGGCTCCAGAGCCAGACGGGTAGCTCGACCCCGCCGCGCTTGACAGCGTCGCGCATCAGTACAACGGCTTTGTCGAGGTGCCCGAGATCCTGCTCGATGCCGGCCTCATATACCGCGGCAGCCGTATGACCCTGGCTATCGAGAATCTTCTCGTTCAGCTCCTGCAGCTGCTCGCGGGCGAGATCGCGCATATCTCGATGGCTGAGCGCCGCCGCAATCATGCCGCGCGCTGCATGCGCGAGTGGGTCGCGCTCGACCAGCTGCTCGAACAGGCTTTGCGCGAGTTCGGGCTGGTGCCAGAGGGCCGCCCGCCCATAGTCGAACAGGACCGTTTCGTTGGCAGGGTCGAGTTCGATCGCGCGTCGATAGTCACCTTGCGCTTGCGTGTACGCCTGGAAATCGTCCATGAAGCGATACCGCCACATCGCGAAATTGGCGCGTGCCTGAAGCGCCTCGCTCGACTCGCGATCGAGCGCTACTGCGCGTTGAGCAGCTTCCTGACCGAGGCGCATCCCGCCCTCAACGTCGTCGAGCGATGTCCACGCACGTTGGAAATGGTACTGGGCCAGTCCCGCGTAGGCCGCGGCATATTTCGGATCGAGCGCGATTGCCCGTTCGAACAACTGCTTCGCAGTCGCGGAATCTTTATTGACGGAAATGCCTCGCAGATATGCATTCGCGATGACATAGAGTCGGTACGCCTCGGCGTCTTGTGTACCGCGTTTGCGAAGCCGCTGCTCGTCGGCGTCCATGAGCTTCACGCGTAGCGCCGTCGCCACCGCGAACGCGAGGTCCTGCTGAACTTCGAAGATATCGGTCAGATCTCGATCAAATGCTTCGGACCACAAACGGCTGCCGTCGCTTGCATCGATGAGCTGCGCCGTGACTCGCAGGTGCTCGCCTGCGCGCCGCACGCTCCCCTCCAGCAGGTAGTTCACTTTCAGCGTCTGCGCGATGATGCCGAGCGATTCCTGCTTGCCCTTGAAGTAGAACGACGAAGTGCGACCGACCACCCTGAGACCGCGAATGCTCGCAAGCTTCACGATCATCTCCTCCGAAAGACCGTCGGCAAAGTGCGCACTGTCGATGTCTGAGTCCACGCTGACGAACGGCAGGACGGCGATCGATGGTTCGCCTGACGGAACTACTTTCGCGACTGCCTCATCGGCCCGTTGCCGAACGGACCAGGCACCTACCAGAAGTCCGACCACGGCTACCGCTGCCACTACGCCGAAGATCCATACGATGCGAGACGTCACCCACTGAGGGACGCCGCGCCGACGGAGCTCTGCTGGCGCATTCGTGGTCGCATGCAGCTGCGCAGGTGCGTCGCGGAACGGGTGGGCGGGCACGTCGCCCATCGGGTATATGAAGCGATATCCGAGCCGCGGCAGCGTTTCGATGAAGTGCGGCGTTGCGGCAGCGTCACCCAATGCTTCTCTCAACCGAGCGATCGCGTTGTTGAGACCGTGATCGAAATCGACGTAGACGCTCGCCGGCCACAGGCGCTGGCGCAGCTCGTCCCGTGCGACGACATCGCCCGCGCGCTCCAGCAGGAAGATGAGGACTTGAAAGGGCTGTTCCTGCAGCCGAACGCGGACGCCCTGTTTCCGCAGCTCGCGCGCGCGTTGATCGACTTCGAATACACCGAAGCGAAATACGTGCGTGCGTTCGACTGACATTGCCACGGAGAAACTCTCCCCCTGACGCTGGTGGATTTTGGCACCTTATACCCGTGCAGTCTCTCTGCGTGCGGCTGCGCAATACGAACCTTCCGGTGCTCGTTGGTTTGTCTCCGCATGAGCCGGAGTGCGAGAGATCTCCACCCGAAAACGCCGCGCATTCAACGCGCTAGCACGAGAGAAACGCGAGATGAATTCGTGATCGCCGCGGGATTGATGCTGCGGCCGCGACGTGCAAATTGGCCGGAACGATTTGCTGCAGGAGAGGACGATGCGCCGGTCGTCGACGAGCGCACACGTGCGGTGCCTGGTTCTGGTGATCGCTGTTCCGATTTTGGTGAGCTGTGGCGGCAGTGGCGGTGGTGGCAGTGGCGGCGGCCTTGCAAACGTGCCGACCACGCCGCCGCCCGCGCCCGCGGCAGGTGATTTCCAAGTGCAAAACGTCGTCAGGTTTCTCCCTTCGTCGGGTTGCCTGAAGGGGTTGGATCCGCTCGCGTTTGTCAACGACGTCTCGGCGTGCATCGATGCTGCGGCCGAAGTGACGCTCGATGGTGCGCCGTTTGACGCTGCCCGACTTCCCGACGCCGCCGTCGCGGTCGTTCGCGGCTCACGTGCGCAGACGACCGGAAAAATCACCGTCACGTCGATCGACGTTCAGCGGGTGGTCGTTGGCGCGATCGAATCTGTGGACGCCGCGCACGCCCGATTTGCGGCGCTGGGTCAGCAGATCTATGTCTCGGATACCACGCAGATCTACGGCGACGGCACGATCGCTGACCTAGCGGTGGGCGACCCCGTGTCGGTGAGCGGATTCTTCTCACCCAACGGCGAAGTCGTGGCCACGGCGATCGACCGCGACGCGGACGGGGGAGGCTTCGTGCTGCGCGGCATTCTGCACGTCCAGGATTCGGGGATCGTGGAAGTCGGTGGGTTGGCCCTTGACGACGTGTGGGACTACGGGTTCGAAGGTTTCCCCGCCAATGGACCTGTTGAGGGTGACCCCGTCGTCGTGTTCTTTGCATCAAACTTCGTTACCGAAGCTGTGCAGTTCACTGGAGGTGCGTTGGGCTATTCGCCGTTGGACATCCAGGTTCTCGCGGGGGTGGTCTCGAGCCGAGCCTCTCCATCGGAGTTGGTCGTGGCGGGTCGTTCGGTCGACTGTGCGTTCTTCCATTGCGAAGATCGGCCTGAGGCACAGATCGGAACGCTCGTAGCCGTTGTTCAGGCCGCGAACGCCGACCGAGTGGAACTGTTGGACGTTGCCACCGACCGAGTGTCGGTCACCGGACCCGTGGACGCCGTAGACGTGCAGAACGCATCGCTCAGCGTCCTGGGATTCCCAGTGCAGCTGTTGCCCGCGACGGTGGTCGTCGATGACACGATGCAGGCGAAGGGCATCGACGACATCCAAATCGGAGACGCGCTGAGCGTCGTCGGTGGACCCGTCGGAGACCTCCTCGTCGCCGGACGCGTCAGCACGCATGCGAGCGGAGCGTCGATTGCCACGCGCATTGCCTCATACGCGGATCCCGACATTCGCGTGCTGGGGCAAACGATCCACACGGATGCAACGACCGCGATTTACGAAGACTGTGTTGGTCAACGGGATCAGCGGTGGCTATTTGACGTCGCCACGGATCCCCTGATCCACTCACTGCAAATCGGAGTCTCGCGCGTAACCGCCGATGAAACACTCGCGACCCGCGTCGATGTCGACACCGGCGCGTGCGACCATTGAACCGGCGCGAGCCCGCGGTTCAAGCGCCCATCTAGCAACTATGAACTACGTGGTACGAAACCGCTGCTAAACGTTTGTTTCGACCATATTGGGTGACGCTGAATCACGAAATCAGTTCACTGAAAATCCGAATGTCGGCACTGTGCCACGCCCGGTTCAATTCGGCGCCATTGGCCAGTGCGAGGAGCACACGACGCGCCCTTACGAAACGACTCCAGTTTCGACGACTTTGGCCGACTTTCGACAATTCGTAAGGTGCCAAAAACAGCGAAACGCCCCTCAATTCAATCGGTTGCAACAACATCACTCGCATTCTGTTAATCAGCGGGTCGTTGGTTCGAGTCCAACAGGCGGAGCCAATACTTGCCGCACCCTCGGCCAAAGCGCTCGCTCACTTCGTTGTTCGCTGGGTAACACTGTGGGTAAACAGCGCACCACCGACCGAGCGTCCCTACACTGCCCAACGCGCGCCTTTCCCTCCGGTTCGATGTGGTTTTCCCCTGATTTCGTGGACACCTGAGATAGGGTCGATAATGACCCGGGAGGTGTTCAATGAGAAACAAGACGAGACGGTATTACTCACCTGAGTTCAAACAGGAAGCGGTCGAATTGGCGAGTCAACCTGGTGCAACGGTTGCCGGAGTGGCTCGCGATCTGGGTATCCCAATGCCGTTCCTTGAGCGAGACCCCGCGCGTATGTTCAGCGATCGAATCGGACGAATCGGGCCACGTCTTCGCGCGTGAGGATGCCGAGGATCGCCGGATACGACGAGCCGCGCCGCACGCACAACGCTTCGATCGTCGGCTTCTTCAATGCCTCCCAAGCCTCGTACAAGGTCGCGCGGACGTCGATCGATTGGGCCTCCAGGCGAGTGGCGGGAATTGCGTCGAGGTCGATCGTTGCCCCTCGTTCTGCCCGTTGGTCGCCGTCGATCGTGTCAAGGTGATGCGCGAGATCCAGCGCGGGAAAGATGTAGCGCGGACCGCGCGTGTCTTCGACGACGATCCAGCGCGGTTGCGCACGTCGCGCCTCGAGGGCTTGCGTGTATGCGACGACCGGCGGCAAGCACGCGAAGCTACGCTGCATCGCGCCACCGACCGCAGTGCGGTGCAGGTGTTGGGCGATCGGATCGGCAGGGTAATCGAGCCCGCGCGCTTCGAGCGCGGATAGGAATACGGACCGCTGTTTGAACACCGAGCCGACGATCATCGTCGCAACGACGATCGCGAGCATGGCCGGCAACAAGCTATTGAGCGTGCCGGTCAGCTCCACCACCGCGATCAACGCGGCGAGCGGGGCTTGCAGCACCGCAGCCATCATCGCGCCCATCCCCACCATCACGTAGATCGCAGTGTCCGAGGCGAGATCGGGTGCGAACATGTTCTCGGCCTTGCCGAGTGCCGCCCCGATGCACGCGCCGATGACCAGAGTCGGACCGATGATGCCGACCGGCACGCGCATCGCGTACGTCACGGCGCTGACGAGAGTCTTCGCCGCGACGATGCCGATCAATGCACCGAAGGCGATGTTGCCGTCGAGGGCCTGCTCGACGGTGTCATAGCCGATGCCCATCACTTCGGGTACGAAGATGCAGACGAGACCGGTGACCACGCCGGCGATCGCGATGCGCGCGGACGCAGTCTCGATCGGCGGGCGCGACAATAGTTCCATTGCCGCGAGAAATGCGCCCGCGATGCACCCGATCAGCAACCCCTCGAGCAGCAGAAGGGGGTACTCGATCATCGAATGAACCTGCATGTCGCCGTGAACGACGAACGCGGTGTGGTTGCCGAACACCGCTTGGCTCAACAGTGTCGAGGTCACCGCGGCGAGCATGACCGGAATGAAACTCGCGATGGTGTATTCCATCATGATGACTTCCATCGCGAAGATGACCCCGGCCAGCGGCGTATTGAACGAGCCGGCGATGGCGGCCGCGGTGCCGCAGGCGAGAAGCGTGCGGATACTGTTGTTCGGCAGATCGAGGAACTGGCCGAGCAGGCTGCTCGACGCGGCGCCGAGATGAATCGCCGGCCCCTCGCGTCCCCCCGACTGACCTGCTAGCAACGCGAACGCGCCGCCGATGAACTGCACCACCGCGTTGCCGAGCGGCATGCGTCCCTGGAACGCGTTCAAGCGCTCCATCACATGGACCACGCCGACCGACTGGCGCTCCGAGTCGAGGCGCTGCATCCACGCGCCGAGCAGCAACGCACCACCGACGACGAGACAGACGCGCACTAACGGTGTGAGGCCTTCAAAACCTTCGCTGTCGTGCCCCGGCAGCAGCGCCATCAGCGGCAACTGGACCGCGGCGCGGAACAACAGCATCACGACGCCGGTCGACAGACCCGCCAACACGCCGAGTATCGCCAGCTGCGGAACGGCGTCGGCGGACGCGAGACGGTGCCGCAAATTTTCGAGGGAGATCAAGCGCCCGCCTGTTCGATGTGTCTGCCGCGTACTTACTTTACCGTCCGATGGCATTACGCTGCACGTTCTGCCGAGTCGGATCGTATCGATGCAGATCGAACACTGTAGTGTGATCACAGTCGCCGGCCTCCAGGCGCTGCTGTATGCGCTCGCCGCGCCCGGCTACCGAGTCGTCGGTCCGATCGTGCGAGACGGCGCCATCGTCCACGACGACCTTGACTCGATCGCGCAAAAACGACCGCCGTCTTGCTCGTCGCGCACCCTTCGGCATCGACGGGCCGGTGGCATTCACGACCGATTCGTACGTCGTGCGGCCGGCGGTCTGCGTAACGATTCTGTTGTAGGTCCACTCAGCAGGTGTTCGAAATCGCCGACAAGGTCAGCCGCCTCGATGAGGGGTTCGTCGCGCAGAAGGAAGCATTCGCCGACCGGGGCGGACGTGTGTCCCGCCGCGGTCCGCTCTACGCCGCGCGCGTCATCATTTATATGTTGAGCGGCGAGCAACTGCCGCGCGTCTGTTAGGGCACGGGCGTTGGCGGCGAATGCGGACGACTTCGTCGAGCGAGAGGCACTCGCGTCCGAGAAGGTGCGAGCACTGTATTCGGTTCTGGCGCCGCGCTATGACCTACAACACTACACTTCCACCTTCGGTGCCGATCAACGTGGACGACGGCTACTCGTGGAGCATACGGTGCGCGCGGGGGACAGCGTGTTGGATGCGGGTGGCGGTACCGGTAGCACGGCGTTCCTGGCGGCGCGACGAGCGGGTAGTTCGGGCCGAGTCACGCTACTCGATTTCTGCGAACAGATGCTCGCGGTGGCACGTGACCGCGCGCACCAGCAGAATCTTGTCAGTCGAACGAATTTCGTAGTCGGCGACCTGCTTGCGCTGCCGTTTGCAGACGGGTCGTTCGATGCCGTGGTCGCGACGTACAGCGTCTGCCCTCTGCATTCGCCGCAAGACGGTGCGCTCGAACTGTTTCGCGTGTTGAAGCGTGGCGGACGGCTCGGTGTCGCGCACTCGGCGCGGCCGCCGGGCGCGTCGATGCGCTGGCTGGCCGCACGTTTCGACGATGTCCTATGGCGGTTGCCGCGGGTCTCCATGGGTTGTCGCGCGGTCTCGGTCCTTCCGACGCTCGAGCGTGCGGGGGGCCGGTTGGTGTTCGAGCGTCGGTTCGGAGTGCCGCTCTATCCGTTCTTCGCGTTCGTCGTCGAAAAGCCCGACGACAGCGCTTCGTAGCTCGGCACCACGTCGACATCGCCGCGCTCGTCGGTGGTACCGAGGCTTCGACCAGTTCGGAACGAAACCCAGCGCGGCCCAATTCCGCGTGTCGGCAGTTCAATTCTGTCCCTGGCCACCAATGAAATCGGCCGCCATGTCGAATGGCGCCCTTCACAGATTACGCTGGATCACGAAATCAGTTCACTGAACATCCGCGTGTCGGCACTGTGCAACGACTGTTCAGTTCAGTGCCAGTGGCCAGTGCGACGAGCACACGACGCGCCCTTACGAAACGACTCCAGTTTCGACGACTTTGGCCTTCTTTCGACAATTCGTAAGGCGGCAAAAACAACGAAACGCCCTCAATTCAATCGGTTGCAACAACATCACTCGCATTCTGTTAATCAGCGGGTCGTTGGTTCGAGTCCAACAGGCGGAGCCAAATCCTTTTATAATCAATCGCTTGTATCTGTCGCCCCTTAGCGTTTCTGTTGGTCACCTTATAAATTTGAATCGACCTTATGAAATGCGTCAGAAACGCTGTAAAACGCCTCAATCGATCGTGGTTCGGCCGCAACGGCGGACCCAGCTACGTCGCTTACGGGTTATCAACCACCAACCTGCCTTACTAAGACAGCGGGTCAGTCGTAGCGTCGTTCAGGCGGCGGCGTTCGCCTTCGCCGGACCTCAAGTTTGATCCGCAACGAGCAAGCGGCGTCCGAAGTCGTCTAGGTGTCAGTTAGAGGCCGCTGACAGCTTTTCAACGCGAACCTTCCCCATGTGCTCCTCTGCAATCCACAGAACGTAATGGGCCTGTTGCGTAAGCCATCTGTCAGCAGACGTGCTAAACGCTTTCGAAAGTTAAATCGCCATCTCCGGACTGATCCCGGCTCGACCATTGAGAATCGCCGACAGCGTCTTGCGGGCCACTCCAAGCGCTTCCTGCAGGATCTCCATCCCAGCGTCACGATCGATCTCTATCGACGCCGGGTGAAAGATGGTTGGCCTCGTCACCGCGCAACACATCAACCGCAGAGACGCTGCGATCACGCGTGATAGTGACGTGATACTACGACGCTATCATTGGAGCGCACGCAGGTTTATGGTCCCTATCCTCTCGCGACGCGAGCTCGCGCTTGACGAGATATTCGCATCGACTAACCATTGGGCGAGTCTATCGCCACTGCCCCAGCAAGAGGAATTCCGAAAGAGCCACCCCCAACTCCAAAAGAGGCACGCATGAAGCGCACATTCACCGCAAAGGAAGCTGAAGCGTTCGTCGAGAAGAACATCGCGAAAGCGAAACGCCCGCCAACGATCGACGCAAAGGTGAGGCGCGCGCGAGCCGCGGCCGGCCGGAAAGACACGGAGCTCGCTCGAAAGGTGCTGTCGACCGGCGGCTTGGATCTCAAACGACTCGACGAACTCGCGCGCGAGCGCGCCGAGGCCCGACGCTCGCGCGCGGACGAGCAGCGCCGGCTGGCGATCAAGAACTCGGCCGCGGTCGCCAAATGGATCTCGGGACGCACGCCCGTGGTGCCGGCCGACCCGATGAACGTCATCATCGACAGGGTCACGTTCATACGCAGCTTCGCCGACCAGGGCGTGGTCACCGACTCGAACATCGGCTCGCTCGACAGCTGGGCGAAGTACAAGTTTCAGCACTCGGGCGACTCGATCGGCGTAACTGGGACGGGCCGACTGAGCTTTTTCGTGCTCTGGCAGAATCCACGCACCGAGACGATCGTGGCGAACGTCGGGCCGCGGGTTCAGGTGAACGCCAATCTGTCGGTCGACGCTGATTGGAACGGGGTGGCCGCCTGGTTCTTCCCGGATTCCAAAGCGCTGGCAACCGTGCGCGCGCGCACGACCGTCTTTGCGATGGATTCGTCGATCAACTCGATCGTCAGCGACGTGATCCTAGGCACCGTCGACGCTACCGGAGGGTTCTTCGGCGGCGACGACAGCACGTCGCTCGCCGTCGATCAGTTCATGGCCGGCGCGGGAGTGTTCGTTCCGGCGCAGGCTTTCATCCTGATCGAGGTCTCGCTGGTGACGGAGTACCAGCTCCTGGATGGCTCCGTCGACCTCGACGCCGACAGCGGGTCATTCAAGGTCACGGTGCCGCACCTCATAATCACGATCACGTGACGATCTCCGTGGGGCAATACCTACAGACTCAGGGTGTATCGGCGGCACGCATGCAAATGCAGGGTATGGGGACAAACTACCCGATCGCTAGTAACGACACGTCAGATGGACGCCAGGCGAATCGTCGAGTTGAGGTGGTACTGCCTTCTCGAAGATTCGCTTGCGCCGCCCGCGATATATGAGCTGGGCCTGCGCGAGTTGTTCCAGCAGTTGTGCCTTCGTCGTCCTCACAGAACTGACTCCACCTGCACGCACTCCACCGGGCCGTTTGACGCCGTCGAACTAGCCACCCTCGAACTGTTTGCCAACCAGGCGGCAATCGCCATCGAGACCGTGCGCACAAATGGATCCAAATGCCGGTGCTCAAGGGCATGAACCGGGGCGGACGGAACGGTTCGTTGGCAGCTGCTGCGTATTGCCGGCGATCAGGGAGGCAACGCTGGGCAGGAGGAGCGGCGCAACACCGATTTCGAAGAGTGCGCGTTCTACGAGAATCTCCCCTGGCGATTTTCGGATTGCGATCGATATGGGCAGCCGCGGCAGTGGCACTGAGGATTGGAGCGACGAGGAGAACATGGCACTCCTGCGTGGTATCGCGATCAGCGGCACGAACCTCTACGGTAAGAACGCCGGGAGGGACCACGCGATGTCTCCCAGTTCAACCACCTGATCCGCGCCGACCTCTGCGGTCGAATCCTGCGAGCGGATCAGAAGAACGTGACCGGCTCCCGGTCCTTCGCGGTGCCGGAGAGCGCAGGAATTCCTTGGCAACTGGGTCGGATCCGCTGGAATTTCGTGCGCACCGCAAGGCAGGTCCCCTTTGAAACGAAATGAATCGGCGGGGCGGTGGCCGCACGTGTATCGGTGTCGACGCGCTGCCGCCGTCGTGACGCTGGACTTGCACGGATGACGCTCCCCGCGATCGGATGAGACGGCGCCCAATCTGAGTTTACTGGCGCCTAAAACCGACTTGGGAGCACCGCGCCAGGTTGGAACCGTTGGCGCGATTAGCGAATGCTCTCGCTGATGCCCACGATCGTGTTCACCACCGCATCGGGTTGATCGAAGAAGAGATCGTGAGCCGACTCCTCGAACCAGATCAGGTGTTTGTCTCGCGGCGCCGAGAGTTGATCGTAGTAGGCCTCTACCAACCGAGATGGCGCGTTGTAGTCGTACCGTCCAATCAGGAAGTACACGGGAACAGTCACCTCGGGCACGCTCTTTCGGAAATCCAATCGCATCAGGTCCGGCCACATCGCCTGCAGCGATCTGCTGCTGCTCGAGGGCCAGAATGCGAGAGCGATCAGCGAGTACTCAGACGCCCGCAGCAGCATCCACACTTCGTGGTCGTAGCTGCTTGCGGTACGGTAGACCCCGCCCGACGCGAGCAGCCATTTCCATTGCCGCATCAGCTGCGGATACCAATCGTTGGCCCGATAGCTCGAGTCAATGCCTTCCAGGTCGTGCAACGCCGCTCGATTGCGCGTATCGCGGGCAACCTGCCGTAAGTAGGCGAGCGAAAGCGCTTCACCTTCTGCATAGCTGACGATCTGGCCGACGCTGATGAAGGCGGCCAGGTCGTCGGGGTAGTCGTGTGCCGTCCAGAGCCCCAGGACCGTGCCCCACGACAACCCCGTCAGATAGACCTTCCTGGCGCCGAACCGCTGCCGCAGGTACGCGACGAGTTGATGGGTGTCGCGTCTGAGCTGGTCCACGGTCAGGTCGCGCACATCGGATCCGTATGCGTGGCTCTTCCCGGCTCGGCGCTGATCCCAGTTGATCACGACGAAGTGTCTCTCCAATTCGGGACACTGGGTGCGCAGCTTGGCGAGGTTCGCGCTTCCCGGTCCGCCATGCAAAAACAGCAGCAGCGGATTGTCGACATCGGTTCCGCGGATCGAAATCCATTGCCTCGCGCCGCCCAGTTCCACCTGCTCAAGGACATCGATGCTCCGACCGGTGGAGCGATCGATGGACGCCGGGCGGAACCAGCACGCTGCGACCGTCAGCGCGACTACCACCAACGTTCCAATCGCGGCGTACCGAATCCTCGATCGTCGAAGCGCCGTGATCTCATTGGCCGAGGACAGGGAGCGTAAACCACCTGTTGGTGAATCCGGCTGAGTATCGCGCAACTGCGCAGGGGAAGCGGAAACCAGCGTTGAGTTCGAGCGCGCGTTGGCATCACGCGAACGGCTGATGGACGTCGTGGCCGAACGCGCACACGCTCGGTGGCTGATCCGGACGCTACCGTTCTCCGAGACGAGTCTACGGCTGCCAGATGGAGAGCCGACGGACCTAGGACTCGGCTGCGTTGCTGAAACGCCTAGCCCAGACGCTCGCCTGCGACCTGGACGATCTCGCGTAGAACAGCCCTAGTTTGAATGCTGCGAAGCGGTTCGAACAGCTGGCCCACCACCTTACGAAACGGCCCAAGTTTCGACGTCTTTGGCCATCTTCGACAAATCGTAAGGTGCCAAAAACAGCGAAACGCCCCTCAATTAAATCGGTTGCAACAACATCACTCGCATTCTGTTAATCAGCGGGTCGTTGGTTCGAGTCCAACATCAAATCATCGGCTTACCCGTTTTCCCCAAATCCCACCATGTCTCAATGTGGGCAATTTGCGGGCATTACGACCTCACTATTCGCTTCAACAACACCAGACCGGGTCTCGAACCATCGCGTTCGCACACGCGAGCACGATGCAAACCATTTGATAACTAACGAGCCGGCGTGTTGATGCAAACGGGAACCCTTATGCCGGACAGATCGTCGCCTTTGGAGATTCGCCCACATGCCTCAGGGCGATCTTATGCAACGCCATGCATCGGTCCGATTTTTCAAGACCCTGGGGGCATCCCCCTCAATGTTCACGTCGGCCGAGGCGCAACCGCTTCCTCTCGCGCGAAAGACAAAAAGGGGAAAAGCAAAAAATCGGCACCTCAGCGGCATCGTTAGCAACGTCGCTTCGAATTCAGAGACTTACGTAGGCGGTATTTCTTTGTAATCCGCGTGCCACAACGCGACGCGGCAGGAGTCGCGTCTCTACGACAGTTCTACTTCACCCAAGCCTCCGCAATCCGAAACAGCTCGGGCACAATCTTATTCGCCTCCGCTTCGGCCTCGTCCGGGTCAGCCTCGCGGGAAAGCGTCTAGTCACTGCCACGTCGGCCAGTTTTGCTTCCAGCACCCACTCGGTACGTCCATTTCCTGCGAATCCGCCGTCTTCCTCGAAGCTCCACGCAATGTCCACTTGCTTGAACGTAAACAACCCTCCCACGGCATCGTGTTCGTAAGTGCGGCGTGTTCGGTTATCCACTCTACGGCTCCCTCCCCAAGGACCATCAAATTCTTGGGCGAACTGAATCCTAATATGGAGCTTGCTCAACGCACCGTTCGCTGCCGTACAAATTGAAGGACAAAACCTACGGCACGGCGGCGGTCCTATTCATTGCCATGGCCGTTCCATCGCCGCATTCTTCAGCGCAGGAACCCAAGGGAGGTGCCCCGATGGTCGCTCAATTCAGGCGTTTGCCATTTCCCGTGCGCTACGCCCTGGCCGTGGCGGTGATGTTCGTGGTCGTCGCGATTCATAAACTCACCTTCCTGTGACCAACAACGAACTCACAGCGCGCGTTCAAGTCCTCAGCAGATCGCGCGACGTCTGCCCCAACACACCATGACGAAGAACTCGTCACGGTCCTGGAAGTGCTCGAAGGCATGAGTGACGAAGAGCTCGACCGCACCGCGCGCTCGGACGAGCCCAGATCGGCGTTGAGCACTTATCGGATCTCGCTGGCCGTCGTATAGATCGCCGCAATCCACGTCGAGCGACGATCCTCGATCACCACGGCTCTCCTTACTAGCGATCACTGCGATAGGGTCACCTGTCGCGCCACCATTCACACGACTCGGTCCGGTGAGCCGCGAGTCGCTCCGCCAACAGATCGAAGAAGCGGCACACCGTCGTCGCCAGATGATGGCGATGCGGATACAACGCATTGATCGACAGTTCGATCGGCGTGAGGTGCTCGAGCAGACGCACGAGGTGGCCGCTGCTCAACTTGCGTGTTGTAGAGATCGATCATTGAGGCGACCCCCAGTTATTCATTTCGCACTAAGTTGGCTAGACCACAGACTGCCTTACGATTGCGGTGGTCAAATGGGCAATTGACGTGTGCTTTGTCCCCTCGTAGAGGGTGGCGACGCCAAGGAGAACCGATGCGATTGACCTGGCGATGCC
Organism: uncultured Gammaproteobacteria bacterium; assembly: GCA_963829065.1. Taxonomy (GTDB): domain Bacteria; phylum Pseudomonadota; class Gammaproteobacteria; order Pseudomonadales; family Azotimanducaceae; genus DATJGR01. Next base: position 110,867 of record CAWHHK010000005.1, read on the forward strand.
TTACCTCGGAATGGCTCCAGGTTGATCCTCCATCGAGTCTTGCGATCCGGAGCCGCACGCAAGCTCCATTGAACCAGTAGTAGCTGTTGGACACGGCCGCAGACAGCGAGCGCGCCATGACGCCCCGAAACGTCTTAAGAACTGATTCGAGACCTAGGTGGCCGAATGCGGTAGTGCTGGAGTCCTGCCTCCTTCTGGCTATCGCTCTGTTGATTGCCACCAATGCATTCGCACGACCTCCACCGGCGCCGATTGCGAATTTGCCGGTAATCGCTCAACAGCAATTTATTCGGGAATACCCACTGGGCGTCCATCAAATTCCGCTCGACGGTGGAAGAATCTACGGTTGGAAAATCAGCGATGCGGTCACCTTCGGACGCTTCAAGGGCGAGAACGACGAGTTCGGATTCAGTGTTGAGTTGAACTCCAGGCAACGCGTCGAGATCACTACCGATGGCTTGAGATGGCGCCGCGCAATCGGCGGTTCACGCTGACGAAGGGGCGTACTTCGTTTACGGATGTTGTCGCCACCCGCGTCAACGAGTTTAGGCAGATGGTTGGCTGAGGCTGCTCATCCCAACGAATGCAGCGAGACGCACGTTGGAGATCAACGCGATGCTGATCAGCAGCAAACGACAGCTCTGGCTTTGTGGTTGAGCCGTCTCCTCTCGCAATTGATGGTGAGATGTGGCCAGGCGCTCTGATCGGTGCTGCCTGCCAACTGCATCTAATGAGCGCTGGCGTACAGATCATGCAGAGGCATTGAGCACAAACTCAATCAGCTGTGCAGTGCTGCGAGATTGCGCTGTACAAGACGTGGTTTTTGAACTCAATTCTGCGGAGATCGTCATGGATAAAGATCAAGTCAAGGGCCGAATCAAGGAAGCGAAAGGCAAGGTCAAGGAAGTCACCGGCAAGGTCGTTGGCAACAAGACCCAAGAAACGAAGGGCAAGATGGAAAAGGCAGTCGGCAAAGTGCAAGCGGACTATGGTGATCTCAAGAGCGAGATCAAGGATGACGCCAAGAAAGGCAGTTAGTCTCGTCTCCCAACGAGGGATGGGATCAGTGGCGCACTTGTGTTGCTCGCAAAAGCGAGTTTGAGCTGCACTGCGCTACCAACGAATCCGTAGGAGCGCGCGCTGCTTCAGCTCGATAGTGCTCAGTTGAGTCACGCATCGACCAAGGTAAATCGATAAATGAGGTGGCTCGACTCTTGAAGGTAGACCCCTCACGTTGTACCGCCACCTTCAGCATTGTGACTAACGAACTTGGCCGTAGCGGCCATCAAGACCGACGCAAAACACGCGGATGCTCGAGTAGAAGCGCAACGCCGTCCGAAGCGCAAGCTTCGGGTGCTCCTACGCAACAGCGGAGCAGCGGCCGACAGATATCTCGGGCTTTCGGGCACACGGTATGTCGGCTCTGACGGGCGATAATTCGGTTTTTGTTAGCCGCTCATCAAATTCAGTTCCCAAATGGCCTGAGGCGCGCCGTGTCCGAATCGAGAATTGCCGTTTTTGGTGCGATTGCAGCGAATGCCGCGATCGCGCTGACGAAGTTCGTGGCCGCCGGCGTTACCGGAAGCTCCGTGATGCTCTCCGAAGGCATCCATTCGATTGTCGACACCGGCAACGGCGCGTTGCTGCTCATCGGCATGAAGTTGAGCCAACGGCAGGCGACAGCCGAGCATCCCTTCGGCCACGGCAAGGAGTTGTACTTCTGGAGCCTCATGGTCGCGGTGCTTATCTTTGGGCTTGGCGGCTGCATATCCGTCTACGGCGGCGTGTTGCACATGCTATCCGCAGCGCCGCTGCGCGATCCGACCTGGAACTATGTGGTGCTATGCGTGGCGATGGTGTTCGAAGGCGCGAGCTTCGCAGTGGCACTTCGTCAGTTCCGCATCAGCCAGGGCGACACGCCGTTCTGGCAGTCGTTGAAGAGGAGCAAAGATCCGACCACGGTCAGCGTGCTCGCCGAGGATGCCGCGGCGCTCGGCGGTTTGGCGGTGGCGGCGATCGGTGTATACCTCAGTCATCGCTTCGATATGCCGGTGATCGATGCCGCCGCATCCGTGGTTGTGGGCGTGCTGCTCGTCTGCGTTGCGGTGCTGCTGATTCTCCAGTCGCGGGGCTTGCTGATCGGCGAAGGTGTGCGCAGCGAAACGGCGGCCGCGATTCGCGCATTGGTGTTGCAAGATCCGCGCGTGCGAAAGGCGACCAGCCCGCTCTCGATGTATCTTGGGCCCGAAGAAATATTGCTGACGCTCGACGTCGAATTCGAGCGCGATTCCACGGCCGACGAAATCGTCCGCGCGATCGCGAGAATCGAAACGGAGATTCGCCAGCTATACCCGAAGATCACCCGGATCTATATCGAAGCGCGTTCGATTCGTGGTGCCTCGACGCTTGCCGATGTCGGCCGGGCCTCAACGACGCACGTTGCATAGCCTTTCATGTCTTGTGCGCGAGCGAACCGACGATGTTGTGGTCGTCTTCGGAGCACTCGAAGATCGCGAGCAGCTGTTCATTCGCAAAGAGACGGAAAGTCTTCTCACCCTTGCGGCGACGACCGCCCCCTCCCTCGGCCCTCGGCGCAATGGCTTCCTTACCATGGAATAGGCAGGTTGGTCCGATCGCAATGTCTACAGAAAGTAGACGAGCAAAATGACTACGATGATTAAGAGAGCGCCGCCGCCGATATACATGTGGTTCTCCTCGGCGCTGCCCTCAACGAGGATGAAAGGCTCGCGCCAGTGAAGTTCAGTTTTGCACCACCAGCGTTAGCAGTCTGTTGTTGCCTACCCAACTTAGCGTGAAGTGAAAGCGCCGACGATTCTGCCGCGAACGAAGGAGTGGTTGTCCGGAGCGCGGGACGTCTGCTATGAACGATCCGCGCTAGGCCGTCGCAGTCGCAGGCACCACCTGCTGTACACGCCCATTTATGTACGGTAGCGCACTGACGATTCGGGGAACCACAAGTATGTTCGTCTTGGCCTAGCTGGACAGCGTCGACATCGACAAGGCGGTTGAAGTGGCGCGCGGCGTCAATCGCGTAGCCGGAAATGGAGATGCGCGTGAAGTGAACCCCACAGGCCGAGACCGACCTACCCTTTCGCGATCATTGGAGTTCTCATGAACAAGCATTTCAGTCTCAAGGCTTCGATCATTCTCAAGTCATTCATTGTCGCCTTCGCGTTCGCGGCGCCGATGGCACAGGCGGCGACCATCAGCAAGACCGAATACGATGCGACTACTACCCGCGTCGACGCGGACTACAAGGCCGACGAGAAGGCGTGCGCGGCGCTGGCCGGCAACGCCAAGGATGTTTGTATTGAACAAGCCAAGGCGAAGCAGAAGGTCGCCTTGGCGGAGTTGGAATACCAATACAGTGGCAAGCCTGACGACCAGAATAAGGTTCTGGTGGCAAAGGCCGAGTCGGCCTACGACGTCGCGAAAGAGAAATGCGATGACAAGGCGGGCAACGACAAAGACGTTTGCGTGAAGCAAGCCGAGGCCGCCAAGACCAAGGCGCTGGCCGACGCTAAAGTCTCCGAGGCCAAAACAGACGCCGCGCAAGCCAAGCGCAACGCTGACTACAAAGTGGCCTTGGAGAAATGCGATGCACTGTCGGGCAGTGCCAAGGAAAGCTGCATCGCAACTGCCAAGTCGAACTACTCGCAGAACTGACTCAAGCGCGTTTGATACAAAAGATGATCCTCGCGGCGCTGCTGTGCATCGCAGCGCAGTGTGGGGTAGCAAGCAGAAGGCGCTGGGTCGCCGGCAACTTGCTTCGGCACCGCTGTCGATTCCAAGGAGAGTCCAAGCACGGAGATCAACGGTCGTGTTGTGGACAACACGTTGCAACAGTCCATGCTGTTTTTGGTCGGCACGCTCGCGCTAAGTGTCAATCTCACAGGCCAGCAGATGGGGGTGATTCCCGCGGCGACGGTTGTGTTTGTCATCGCGCGAATTGCGTTCTGGGTCGGATACCGAATTCATCCTCTCTATCGAGCGTTCGGCGTGGCGGCCACGGGCTATCTCAATGTTGGGGTTCTGCTCTTCGCCTTCTGGAAATTCCTATGGTGACAGTCAAATCGCTGCGCTCGACGATTCGTCGGCGTGACGATTGCGTTCAGAGTTCCCGGTAGCGGGACTCGACCAGTTGCGGTGGATACAACCGCTCGAGGCGCCGGATCGTGAAGTGACCCTTCGCCATCTGCTGGTAGTGGCTGATAAAGAGCCAGTTCAGGATCGCGCCGCCGGCAGCACCGATGATCGGAACTGCCTGTGCGGCGGCCTTCTCGGAAACCTGCAGGCTGAACCGCCCCGCAATCTTCTGAATTAGATTCAGCAACGGCGGCGCCGCGCCTTTGATCGCGTGTTTCGACATCAGGTGATGCGCGGCCTCGCTAACGGCATTCGCAAGGCTGACGCGCGCGACGTAATAGGCGGACTCGGATGCATCGTCCGAAGCGGCACGGCCCCCTAGTGCGAATACCGCGAGACACGCGAGCTTTGCATCCGCGCTGCGCAGATCCTCGCCTTCGGACCGGGCGATGTCGGCGATCGAGCGCAGCATGACGGTTGTCGAGAGCGGCAGTTCCAATGCCAGCGCCGAAACGCCGAACGCACCGCCGGCGGCGCCAGTGCCGGTGACCGCGAGTTTGTGCAGCAGTTCGTTTGCCGAACGCGGCCCGGCCGGATCGACGCTCCACAACGCGATCTCCGCCGCTTTCTCGAGCGCCGCATGGCTGATCGCCAGGATCTTCTCGCGCCAGTTCGCCGGCAGGTGACTGATGCCGTGTTCGATTGGGACGCCGAGAAAGTTGAGCGCCTGAACGGCGAACCGCGGAGTCTCCAACGATTCTTTTGCGTTGCGCAACTCGATCAGATGCGCGGGCGCGAGATCGACCGGCGCAAGCACGTGCTCGGTCACCGGCTCTGCTCCACAATCTACGCCTGGGTTATCAGCCATTAACCTGACCTCGCCACAGGTAGAAACGTTGACACTTGATGCTGACGAATACTTCAGTACCTGGCAGATGGTCAGCGTTTCGGCTTCGAGCGCTGCGCCGCGATCATCTCTTTCCGTCCGTGACTCTCGAACGGATTCGTCAGCGTCCACGATCCATCGAACTGAAACGCGCCCATCGACGTGGTGCGCACGGAGTTTACCGGCCACGTACGCGGCGCGTCATTGCCGAGGATTCCCGAGGCAATATCGACGCTGCCGCACAATGGCGTGATCCGCGCGATATCGAACTGGTAATCGAGAAACGAATACAGCCAGCCGCGCAACGCATCCGGTGTCACGACCGGCGGTGATGCCGAGACGTCGCGCTCGCCGACGATCGGGAATATCGCGACCGGAGACGGCACGCGCGGCCTGCAGACCACCCATCGTCGCTGCCTCGACACAGCCTGCATTGAGGCCGGTGCGCAACCAGTCGCCGGCGAGGAACAGGTTGTCGAAGCCGCTGCCGTCGGCCGTCAGTCTGTATTGCGTGCTACGCGGCACCGATTGCACGTACCGTTCCGACGGTGGATCGATGTTCACGCGGAAGTACTGTGCGTCGAAGCGTTCCTGATCACCCGCACCGACGTTCTCGTCGAACAACTTCTGGAAATCGAACGCTGCCGCCGGCGCCGTCGGCCTTCGGCAGCAACTGCGTGAGGTGCTGGTTGATCCACGGCAGCGCGGCCGCCTTCATTGCGTCGAGCTGGCGAGCCGGATAGTCGTTCGGACCGAACGGCGGCGTCGGTTCGGTGGGGTGAAACACGCTGCAGAAATAAGAAATTTGCTTCGGCGCCGTTGCGCCCCATTGCTCGCGCGGCAACAGAAACGACATGTCGGACCACGTGTCGAGCGGTTCGCTGTAACCGGTGAGCACGCCGGTGTGCGCCGGCCAGCCGAGCTGCTTCAGGTCGTCGTTGAACCAGAATTGCATCGCCTGCGTCGCGATGGTGGGCATGTGCTGCACCATCGCTTCCCACTCGGGCCGCTTCTTGATCAACTCGTCCGCGATGTACGGCAGGCCGCCGAGCGAAATACCGAGCACCACCAGGTCGAAGTCGTCGCCTTCGACGAGGGTTTTCGTCGGCCCCTTCTTCCAGTGCACCCACATGCTCTCGAGATTGATCTGCTGCGCGGTCCATCTCGTCGCCGTCTTCGATCTGGTCGTACAGTGGACGCGACGGCCAGCACGGCAGATCGTTGACGTTGAACAGTGGCAGATATTCCGCGCCTGGACGTCTTGTCCTTCAACTCCACCTGGCGCTCGACGTCGATCGTCGCGATGCGCGTTCCGTCGGTGCTGAGCCCGAGATTCGTCACCTTATGGAAGAACCGGAATTTCACGCCGCGCCGGAGCTTCTGGGCTGCGACGACATCGACATACTGCTGCTGCGTTTGAGCGAGCTTGGCGTGCATCCACATGTCAGCGGCTGGGATGCTCAAAGGTCTGTCGAGGTCAGCGACTATCAGCTGCCGATAGAGCTGCGTGCTCGTGCGGGTGAGATTGTGGAAAGGGCTAGCGGCTGGGTAGGCAAGAGATAGCGCCAGTTCATCGATCTGGCGCCAGATCGGCTTTGAGCACTTCCCGGATCTGGCTCGCCGCTGTCTTTTCCATGCCGTCGTCGATTGCTTCGAGCAGCACGATGAATGCGCTGGCCAATCTTGCGACTCGCTCTTCGAGCAACCGAACGTGAAAGGTCAACTCTTCGTGTGTCACGGACGATCCTTGGTTACGAGCACGCGAGGATGCGACGACGTGCGGCTGGCTCGCAATGGGCGATGCCCTACACGGTGGAAATATGCCCGTCATCGAGACCGGGCACGATGTGGACTAAGAGCACGCGCCACCGCGTTCTTGTCGGACACTTCGTACGAGCAAACACTGCTTTTAGTAAATTGTAAGTGGAATCAGTTCGTCCAAAATATTCACATCTGCCCCTGGGGATAGGAGCCGTTATGGATAGCAGCCCGCGTCAGGTTGATGCAGTGGGAGGATTATTTGCGTTCAGGCATGCGGTTATTGCGTGGAGCCTCGAACAAGACGCAGGAAACGGATGTACGGAGTGGGTGTTGGAAGCCGAGCTCGGTGACGTGGGAGTGTCTAGACGCTTTCCTAAAAGGCTGACGCGCGAGGAGGCCGAAGCGGAGGCAAATAAGATTGTGCCGGTGCTGTTTCGGATCGCGAAGTATTGGGTGAAGTAGCGCCCCGTGGGAATGTCAGCTAGTGACGTTACGGCTTGTGCAAGGATCGGCGCGACGCCGAGTAACTAGGCGCAGGTTCAGCAGGTGAGGATTGATCGCGTCGTTGATTCGGAGGTGACTGGCATGGACTGGTTCCGCGGCGAGGAGCTGTTCTACAGAGCGATCAGATCTCTTGTAGGCTTGGGCGATTTGCCCGATCGTGTGATATCCGCCGCGAACGAGCTCCTGCACCTAAATGAGCATGACCTGCCGGAAGAAATTCACGCGAAATTGGGCGCGGCGTTGTTCGGTCGTCAGGATGTGCCGTGGGGGCAATGGGCGAGCGAATCGGGACAGATTGAGCGCCTCGTGAGAACCATGAGCAATGATGAGCTCATTTTGATGGCGCCTCAGATCCTGGATCTTTACCTGGCTCTGCTCGCCTCGCCGCCACCTGTGCCCCCGCCCAATCCTCTAGAGCCGCTAATTCCTGATTCCGGCTGATTCCCCAACGCTCCCGACAGTTCTACCGTGTCTCCATCTAAACAGGAGGGGATTGGTCATGAACTAGTGGGATGGTCGCCCCCAACTCGAACGGCATCTGATGTGCCAAGGTAGTGATGAGTTGATCACTGACGAGAAGGGAGCGACCGAGATGAAGCTCACAAGGGTGGGGATCGATCTGGCGGAGAGCGTGTTTCCAGTACACGGTGTGGACGAACGGGCAATGCGATTGTTCGCAAGCAGCTCAGACGGCTCGCGCAGGATGTACGCAAAACGTCAATATTCGTATGCCTGCGAGCTGAGTCACGCGCTACTGCGTGACTCAGCCGAACGTCGCAAGTACGTGTGCCGCAACCACGTAGATTCCGCCCGCGCGCACGTGATACCTGACGCCTCGGCGTCGTAGTTCGGCGGCGATCTCATCGACATCATCAAGCCCGAACATCGCACCGATTTCGTTCGTGTCCAGGATCGTCGGTGTGTCCGGGTAGCGGCCCCAACCGTCTGCGAATCCGAGCACCGTACCGAATTCGTCATTGGTCTCCGCACGCAGCACAGTCAGCATCCGATCAAAGTCTGTCGTGGCGGGCTTTGTACCCGCAACCTGCGCCTTGCGCTTCACCCGGTCGAACATTTCAGTCACCACGTGAGGTGGGAGCGGCACTGTAGCGCCGTGGTGTCGATGTTTTCCGGTGATGCGCGGTCAACATATCGTCGAGACAGGACCGCCGGGGATTGAGTACCGACGGACAACTGGTGCTCGTAGGGACGTCCCGTTGCATCGCGCCGGACGCCGTAGACATCCGCGAGGTTCAAGCGACCCAGGCGTGATTGAGTTCACGTGACGAGATTCTGATCCGTGGGAACCTAACCCTCCCCTCACGGAGAGAACCATGAGCAACCGATTCGGGCGTCTATCGCGGGAGGAACGCGAGCAGCTACTGGAAACCCAAGATTTAAATCGACGCATCAGCGCGTTTCGGAGCGAACTGATTGAGGTGTTCAAAAGAGCCGAGGGCGGGGCACTCCGGGAACTCTTGAACGAGGAAGAACTCATCGCAGCGCTCCGCCGACACAACCTAACTGAAGATGACTTGGAGCGCGTCGGAGATGCGCCAACCGGCGGCGTCGTAAGCCTTAGCTTCGATGTCGCACCGCGCCGGGCGCTCTGGCGCGTGAGATAAAACAGCACGGGCGACGATTCAGCGTGATCGGATAGAGTTGGCGGCGTTGTGAGCCGGTGGCGGTGAGAATGCATGTGAGATCGACGTAGTCAGGCCTCACCACACGGTTGCAATGGAGGTCCCGCGCGGCGGCGCGATGGAATCCCTCAACGACGTGAATCAGTGCATCGTCTTGGTCCGTCTCGACCAGCACCAACATGCCGAAGGTGTTGATCGGCGCGTCGGTCGCGATCAGCCGCGCGTAATGCTCGCGGCTTTGCGCGTAGTTCGGTTTCGCGTCGCCCTGAATCTCGATCCGCCACTCGCGGCTGTTCTGTTGCCCTGCCCGAGTCGAATTTGCGAACGCTCGGACGGCTCGACGCGGGCGCGTTAGACATCGCGCGGCGCGGTGATCAAGCGCACGGCGGCGGCGCGCCTCCCCAACGCCTGTTGCGGGGTGAGGTTGAGATGAGCGAAACGACCGGCAGCTTCGTGCTGGCCCCATTCGCAGCACGGTCGGCAGATCGATCGTTGCGAGTCGCTGCACTGAATTCCCCTATTCCGCGTGTGGTTGCTCGAACGTCGCAAGCACGTCTGCCGCGGTCGTGTAGATGCCGCCGGCGCTGACGTGATATCTGACGCTGCGCCGACGCAATTCAGCCGTCATCAGATTGTCATCATCGAGTCCCAACATCGCGCGCCGCGTCAGCGCCAACGGACTGGAGTTTGAGACCCTGCAATGAATCCATTTGAACGACTATCCGCGCTCGAAACACAACTCGCCGCGCTTGGGCGTGACCGGGACACACTGCGCGATCAGCTCAGCATGCAACAACGATACGTCGATCAACTGATCGACATGGTTGTCGAGATCGCCAGCCGCCAGGTGGCGATGATGTCCCCGGCGCAAAAACGCGCGCTTGCAAACGGAACGACGTCCCTGGATCCCGCGATGCTCACTCTGATAGATCTGCATGATACGAAGCGCTAGTCCGCGTGGTGCCCAAAAAAGGGATGCGCGGATCGTCTGCCAGCCCCGTTATTGGGGCGATAGGACAATCCGTTAGCGCGTTGGCGTTGATCATCGTGATCCTACAGGTGCGGCATGCGGCAGCAGAGACACGCAGCTCGATCAGCCAAGCTCGGGGTAGCCGTGAGCAAGTCCAGGAATGAGGTTGCTCGACTTCTGAAGGTTGATCCCTCAACGTTATACCGACGCCTTCAAGCGATGCGCTGAGACCGATCCTTTGGTGAACGATACGATTTCGAGCAGGTCTTGGGTTTGGTCGGACTCGTTCTCATCCGCACCCGGTTGGCTGATCGTTGCCTTCAGCGTCTTGCTCGTCATCACGCTGATGCTGTGGATATTTCTCCCCTTCGCGATATACGGGACCAAGACGATCTTGCGAGAGCAGAACTCGCGCCTCTTCGAGATCGAGCAATTACTCGAAAAGGTGCTGCTCGAAGTCAAATCCAACGTGTCGAGTGAGACTCAGAAGCCCACGAAGGCACCCGACGACTGACTCTCATTCGCGGCCCCGAGCGCGTTGAGGCAATCTGTTGGCGCAGCCGGTGTGATTCCCTGACGCTCCCAACAGTTCTACTCTGTCCTCTCCACACAGGAGGGGACACGATGAGGGGCTGACGAGTCGCGGTGATCGTGTTGAGTCGCACCGCGCCGGGCGCCGTAGCGCGTGAGATCGACAGCGCGGGCGACGGGTGCAGCGTGCGCGGATCGAGGTGGTTGTGATGTGAGGCGGTGCGTGCGAGATCGCTGCAGCCGCGTTCAGCCAGTCGCCATTGCGCCCAAGGCCATGATGAGCGTCCCCACATCGATCTCCGCCGCGAGCCACTCTTCTTCCCTTCGCCTTGGCCTTGGCTCTCCGTCACCCTCGTCGGGCGAGCGCGCGTGACAGATGAGCGTTGGCCGGCCATCGCGAACCACGTTCAGATCGAAGCTGCGCGCATGGATGATCTTGTTGGCGACTTCGCGCGGCTGAAGCGGTACTTCGCTTCTGTCCGGCTTGATCAGTTTCCCGAACTTGTGCTCAGTCGTCCCCAGATATCCCGATAGCCCGCCACCCTCCTCATCGTCGAGGTAGCGAAACAACACCGCGAGTTCCAGCCAAGCCCTCTCCGCAATGGGAGCGGCCACGTCGAACACCGTCGCATACACGCGCTTCAACTCGCCCTCAGTCCCGGACTCCATCAATTTCCGCAGCGGTTCCCGCGAGAAGGTGTACATCGCGATGATCGACAGGTTGTGGGCGATGAGTTGCTGTATCGGGATCGACAGGGTGTTCATGGGTTGCGCTCCATCCGAAGACATACGTCCGCTGCGTTCAGCGTAGACGGTCTGAGATCCCGTCAGCGGCCTTTCCGGTCGATCTCATTGACGATCCGCTTGACGGTCGCGTTCATCTCATCAAGCGCGCGAAAGAAGTCATCGAATGCGGCCGCATCCATCGTTCGGTGGACGCGCAACACCTGTTCGATCTTCCCCCGAAATTGGCGAACTGTTGCGCTGAGGACCATGGTCGGCGTTACCAGCGAACTCGGAAGGCCATGCAGCGCAATTCCAGTAATTGCGGCGTCGAGCTGGGCGGCGACTGCCACGCCGGCGCGGTAGCAATCGCTTCATTTGTCTTCGCTGCGGATGAATGGGCACTCGTCCTGGCCCAGGAAGTTGTTCGATGAGTACCAGAAGACGGAGGTTCTGATACTGCGCCCCGTGAAATAGCGACAGACTAGTCTGGCTTCTTGTTTCACGCTGAGGTCCCCGACTCCTGGTCGACATACGGATCGCCCGGGTTCAACTTCGTCTCGTAGACGAGCATTCGCTTGCCGGACACCAGCAGCGTCAGGGATACGAGCACGACTAAAGACACGATCCCGACAACGAGCCTCAACGGTCCATTCATGCGCCTCAGCTCCGCCGCTGGTTGAACAGTTCGCTCCGCCCTACGACCTGCGAATACTTCGGATTCTTCACCTTGATCCACGTCGTCTTGCCACGGACGGTTCGATACGGACTGATCGCCGGCTTGCAGACGATGCCTTCGAGGTCGCGCTTACAGGCCAACTGATAGAGCGCTTTGCCCTTTGTCTCGATGTGATCGACGAACAGCACGCGACTCGACGAGGTCTGAATGCGAAATCGGAGAATCTCTTTGCGCCCAGTCAAAGGCAGATCGCGTAGATCCCGGCCGTCGAGCCACAGCAGATCAAACGCGGCCAAGATCACGGTGCCGCGATTCTCCATCAGGTCGCAGAAGAGCGAGCGACCGGTCTTGTCGAGGACCACCAACTCGCCGTCGAGGATCGCGTTCTTCGCGTTGATCTGCGCGGGCAGTGCGTCTCGCAGATCGGCGAAGCGTGGGTAATCGTTGTCGTTGCGGCTGACGAGTTTGCACGCGCCCTTCTCGATGTATGCGAGTGAGCGGAAGCCGTCGTGCTTCACCTCGAAAAGCCAGTCAGCGTCATCGAACGGCGTCGCCTGCTGCACGAGTTCCATCGGCTCGATCTTTGGCAGTGGTTTCATGATCGCGGCGTGTAATAGCTAGTCCGAAATGTCCTTGCCACTGACAAGCAGGTCGGCGAGATACATGGCTTCGTTCGCCCGGGCTCGCGCCTCTTCGCGTGCGCCGGGGATCCCACTGCGCGCCTCGCTCGTCTGCCGCCACAACTCGGCTCGACGCCTGCAAATCTCAACGCAACGAGTTCGCTCACGCTGAACCTGCTCTGATGCCTGCATGCTGACCTCCGATGCTTCGGCGGGTGAGCCAGCTGAGAGTCGCCGCCGGTCTTCGTGTGACGGAGTCACTCATCAGACGGGTGAATCCGGCTCTGTGACTCGTCCTCTTCGGGAGTAATGCGCAAGCTCACCGTCACTTCACACGGGAAGTCTACGGGTACGTCTGGGACTTGTGGTGGCGAGTTCGTTTCCTCAATCAACTCTGCGCGCTCGTCCTTCGCCCGAATTCGGATCGACTCGCTGATCTCGGCGCCCAGTTGCATGTGCATGAGCTTCTTGCCGGCCTCGTCTGCCTTCCGCTTGGTAGCTTGCTGACGGATGCGCAGTGCCGCCTGGAATGGTGATTCCCGGCTGCCCAGCGGGCGGCGGGTTGCTGCTGCCGGCGCAAAAAGATCGCGCGCGGCGGCTCCCTGTATATCGGGTGATCCGGTGGCCGCGGCCTGACCTGGGCAGTCCGATGCCAGCGCGCGGGACAACCATTCGACCGCGAATTTTTCAGGAGATCTGGGGCCAGCGCCGCGAGTCTGGTCAACACAAATCGGCCGAAGAGCCGATCTGTGCTTTTGTAGGCCACTTGCCATATCCCGCCGGTAAGTCACCAAGGGCATCCGCGTATATCGGATGGGCTGCGGCGCCGCGACACTACAAGTTCTCGATCGTAGCAAAGGACAGCCATGCTCAAAGAAATCACCGGCGACATTCTGCTCTCGGGTGCGCACGCGATCGCTCATGGCATCGCGCCAAATGACAACTTCCATCAGGGACTCGCACTGTCGCTGCGGGAACAATACCCGTCGATGTACAAGGATTTCAGGCACTATTGCCAGCTCGAGAATCCAAAGCCCGGCACGTTGTGGGTGTGGGCCGGCGCGAACGGCGTCCGGATCGTCAGTCTGCTGACCCAGGCCGAATCCCCGGCACACGGCTCCAAGCCCGGCAAGGCGACCACCCACAACGTGAACCTCGCGCTCAAGGAACTGCGCAAGCTCATCGAAGAGGAGTCGTTCGAGAGCGTTGCAATGCCACGCCTCGCCACGGGTGTCGGCGGTCTTGAATGGGCCGACGTCGAACCGCTGATCGACCGCCACCTCGGCGATCTCGAGATTCCGATCTATCTGTACACGACGTTCCGCCCCGGCGTGAAGGCGAAAGAATAGCGCTGCGGCGATTTTGCCTCGGCAGGTTTAATGCACACGGTCGAAAGTAACACCGACCGCGCGGACCATCGGGTCATCGCGCGGCAGCCGACCGAACTCCGGCTCGTCCAGGGTGGCCTGCACGATCTTGTCCGAGGATAGGAAACACAAACCATCTCCAGCCTCGCCAGGAACTCCATCGGCTCGAACACAAATGGTGGTGCCATCCCGGTACGGCGTCTGACAAATCGGGGCGACCATCTATGGGACGAAGTCGGCGCCATCGGGCAAATGTTGGGATCTATCGTGGTACTCGCCACGCTGGGGTATCTGGCAGTGCAGGTGCAGCACGCAAGGGCGGAGGTGCGGCGATCCGTCAGTCAAGGTCGATCAGATGCCACTCGCTAACTTTCCATTCAAATTGCTGGCAACGAGCTGCTGTCCAGGGGCATCTTCAAAGCCCATCTGGCGCTGGGCGGGCAGCCTCATGCGGTCCAGAAGCCGCTGTTGGACGCCGGACTGACCAACGACGAGATCGCTGCGGCTATCTTTCATCAGTATGCGTTCTGGGCCTACCGAGCCTCGACCGTGATGCAGATCGACGAGTTGACAGCGGGACAGCGAGCTGAGTTCGACGTAGGCACCCGAAACAGCTACGGCAGTGGCTTCGGCGGCCTCTGGTACGGCACGTCCAAAGCCGCTCTCGATCCCGATGCTGTCCGCTACGTAGACAATCTGTTGGCACAGCCGGGTTGATTCCCTGACGCTCCCAACAGTTCTACTGTGTCTCTACTCGCTCGTGAGCTGGCGAGAATGCAGTGGGAACAAATTGCCCATACCATTCCCAACGTCGACGAATTGTCTGCCATCGAACGTCACCAATTTGAGAACGCCATTCGGCTTGCCTACGGGGCAAATAGCATTGGTCGTATCGTCTACGAGGCTATTCTCAAACCTCGCTCTCATCCCGACGCCGTGCGCTACGTCGAGAACGTGTTGGCGCAGCCGGGGTGAAGCGTGTGGATCAGCCGGTGACGTTACGACGTGTTGGGTCAGTCGAACGTCGCGAGCACGTCCGCCGCAGTCGCGTATATCTTGCCGGCGCTGACGTGATACCGAATTCCGCGCCGACGCAATTCCGCTTCGATTGCGGCGACATCGATAAGGTCGAGCATGGCGGCGAGATCGCGATTGTCTAGGATCGTCACGTTTGGCCGCTTACGACGACCGACAGGTAGTAGCCGGCCGGTAGCCGCGGCGTGCGGTCCGCCGAGCGCGTCGTCGTTCGTTGCCATCGTGGATCATCCCCAATCCCGGCTCAACGATACCAATACAAGGGAGGCGATAGAAGCGGCGGCCGGGCGCGACCACCGGGCGCAGCGGGACTACTCCGCTAGCTTTTCATCGGACTCGATCATCAGCGCCCGAACGGCTGACTGCTGATCCGGCGTTAGGCGGGAAAACATCGGCGTGATTTCCTCGATCTGCTCGTCATCGGGAAGCGCGGCGATTCTCACTTCCTCCTCGATTTTCTTTTCCTTGGTCATCAAAGGAAGGTGAGCTTATGAATCGCGACGACAGCGAACACCACGGCCAAGGCCAACACGTAGCGCGCGGGAAATGGCAAACGTCTGAATCGACTGACCATCGCGACGCTCGCTTGGGTTCCTGCGCCGGAGAATGCGACGACGTGCGGCTGGCTCGCAATGGGCGATGGGCTACACGATGGAGAGTGCCTTAGCTTCACGTCCCGGCCTGTTGCATCAACGCCAGCAGGTCATGGCTGATCAGGCGCCACGGGTACCGTGAAAGAGACGATATTCGACTCCCATGAACCGTCACGGTTGACGAGCTTCGCTTGCACGGCACACGTATGCGCACCCGCAGAGAACGTACCCGGCGGCGCTTGATAGGTGAGCGCCGGCATCGCAGCGACCCCTTTCGTGAGGCCATTGGTGACGCTCGCCGGGTCACAGTCGATGCGATGCTCTTTGAGCGAGCGCGGCCCCGTTGCATCGAGTGCTGCGTTGCTTTCGTCTTGTGTGGGTGCGACCCACGTAAAGCTCGGTTGCCCGCTGACCAATGTCACGACCACATTCGTCGGCGGTTTCGGATCGTGCGGCTGTCGCTCCTCAGGTTCAGTGCGGGTGTGTCGGGCGTCCCACCATCCGACCTTCAGAAAGTACCCGCCGATGATGATGACGGGGATTCCTACTAATACGGTGCGCTTCCAGTCCATTTCAGTACCGCTCCGGTTTCAGTGGCTCGGTCGTCACATCGGCGATTCCAAGTCTTCCTGCAACGTTTTCCAGATCTCGCGCGCCACGTCCTTCGCGGTGTCGTCCTCGATGGTTTCGAGCAACACGATCAACACGCCAGCGAGTTCGTCGTGGACATCAACGCGCTACAAATCCTTCGATTGATCCTTGGAAGATCAATGACGAGGGCGAACGGTTTCCTCCCTGCCGAAGTCTGTTCCGAATACGACAGAGGATCGATCCAGTTTGCTTGTGAACCGCCTTGCTTCAAGATTCTCCCCAGGTCTACGCCAGGAATAGATCCGGTTCTCGAAAGTCGCGCCCATTTGATTCTGGAGTATTTCAGTCTGCTCGGCGCCTTCACCGTATTTTTGCGTGAGAGCACATCGACAACTTGGTCGAAATTGTCGGCGTCGAAGTAGATCGAAATCATCTGCAGCTTGCTGTCGAAGAAATTCAACACCATTCCTTGGACACGGGCGCCTGCAATGGTTTCAATTTGTCCACGCGAGGGACTCGAACCAACGACCCGCTGCTCTGCGGCCTCCTACGCGATGGGTCGCGACGCTGCTCGAAATCGCGGACGTGCTCTGGCACGGGGCATCGGCGTAGTGCTGCTTACGGCGTCAGTGCGCCTTGTGTGGTCGTCAGTATGTTCAGCAAGTCGGAGGCAGATCCGAATCGCGCAAATTCCATCGGACACTCCTCCGTCCCGATTGCACAACACAGGAAGCCGCTGAATTTCCCGTCTTGAACGGTGCCTCAAGCCGCTGCGCTACCTCACGCTGTAGCCGCGGGCGCTGAGACACGCGGCGAGCGCCCGCTGGTAGTCCTCGCGTTTCTGAGCCCAGTTCTGCTCGTCGACACCACCCAGCGGCTTGACTGGATCGAACCCGGTCTCGTTGACGCCCCACGCGTGGCACTCGTATCTGTCGGTCGCTTGTTGCGAGTCCGACTGGCCCTTCATTGGATAGATGAACAACTCCGAGCCCGGCGTTGCGACGCTCGCCTGCGCGGTCGATGGCGGTTGCGTAACGACATAGGCTTGCTGCTGCGGCTGCCACGCGTAGTACACGTTGTTTGCATAGAAGTACGGAAAGCCGCCGATCCAGAACGTGCTGTAGAACGGCGGCAGATACGGCGCGACGAGCCCGATGGGTGGAAGGACCACGACGAAGTTCGAGCCGTGCTCGTGGTACCAGTTGCCTTGATGGTAGTAGTAGTTTCCACCGTGATACGGCACTCCGACCGCACCGTGGGGCGGCCCGGGATATACCCGGCCAACCGGCGGGTAGTATCCACCGCGATCGTAGTGGCCCGAGCGATAACCGTCGTCACCGATGGCGGACGTGGCCGCACAAACGGCCAGCACCGTCGCAATTGCAAACAGCGATCGTTTCGTCGAATGGTTCATGGTGGACGTAGACCTCCTCTACCGGACCGAGTAGCCGCGGCCTTCGAGACACGCGCTCATGGCTCGGCCGTAGTTGCCCGCTTGCGCTTCGAGACGCGCCTGACGCGCCGAGCCGTCCGCGTCGTACTGGCTTTGCATCTGCGCCGCCTGAGCCTGCCTCGAAGATTCGACGACCGAACCAAGTACCGCGCCCGCCATCGCACCCACCACAGCCCCTTCGCCTTCATCGTGCGGCGAGCCGATGGCAGCACCGATCGCGGCGCCCGTCACAGCACCCGCCGCAATATCGGCGCCCGCCGGTTGCGCCGGGCGGACGACCACTCGCTGCGGCGGTTGAAGATTGTCCTGGCTCGGGTCGAAGCCGCTCTGCTTGACCGCCCACAGATAACACTCGTAGCGGTCGCGATCCTGTTGTGCCGCGCTCTGGCCGGCGCTCGGATAGAAGATCACCTCCGTGTTCGCGACCGGCGCCGGAGTCGGTTCGGTAACGACGGCGGGTCCGGCCGGTGCCGGGGACCCCGCCCTCGGCAGCGCAGCCTCCCGCCGACAGGATCGCAGCCAAAAGAAACAGACCCGGCGGGGCTTTCACTCATCAGCTCCTTGCTTCGTCATCATTGCCTCCGACAGCAATCGGCGCCGTTCGTTCCGGCGCATCGACTCGCGTATCGGGAACTCCCAACGAGTCCAGAGTGGCGCGTCATCACGACCAGCAAACTCTCGTCGTTCAACGATAATGATGACGATTCCCATTCCGCGACCTGCAGCGTCTCTTTGCTGCTAAGCCGCGCGCCTGTCCGGCTCGATGGATAGGCGACACGATTTCGTTTCATTGCGATACTCTGACGTCCAATCGTTGTCAGGTGCGCGGCAAGTTCGAAGGAAATGAAGGACGATGCTCGCAGCTTCACCACTGTCGGCCTACCTGGCGGGCCACTCAACTCAGTCGTTAGGCGCGACTGCATGCGTCTGTGGTCATTGCACCCGAAGTACCTTGATCCGCAAGGTTTAGTAGCTCTGTGGCGCGAGGGATTGTTGGCTCGGGCGGTCCTTCGCGGATCGACGCGCGGGTATATCAACCATCCCCAGCTTGATCGCTTCAAGGCGCACCCCCATCCGCGACTAGCGATCAATTCGTATCTCGCTGCGGTCCATAGCGAGGCGACTAGACGTGGCTACGCCTTCGATCGGTCCAAGATCGGCCCTGTTCGCACGGTTAAATTGATCCCAGTCAACTCGGGCCAACTCGCATCGGAGTGGTTGCATCTGCAGCGAAAGCTGGCGGCGCGGAGTCCAACCATACTGGCCCAATTAAGCAGCGTCTCAGCCCCCTCATGTCATCCGCTGTTTCGTTGTAGACCGGGGCCGGTGGAATCATGGGAGCGATCGTCAGGCGGCGTCTAGGTCAACTGGTGACAGACGTGACATACGTTCGTACATGGCACGGTTGGCGGTATCTCGAGGCATTTGATGACCTGTATGCACGCAACATCGTCGGCTGGTCCGTGAAACCGACACTGGGTCGTAAAACACGTTCTACAGCGCGTGCGAGCGAATCTCTCCACATGAGAATCTCTCGACATGAGAAGGAAGCAGAAAAATGGCAATCACTGGCATGGTGCATTTCAACATCAACTGCAGCGACTACGACCGATCGCTCGCGTTCTACCGGGCGCTCGGGTTCAAGGAGGTCTGGCGTGTGCCGGAACGCAATACAACGGAAGTGGCGGAACGCTGACGGAGAAACGCAGCGCCTCTGCTGTCTCGTCAGCTCGGAAATGCCGCCATCACCGCCGAGATCCCGCCATCGGGAACGAACTCCTGGCCGCTGATGAACTTTGACTCATCGGATGCCAGGAACAGCACCAGGTTCGCGATGTCGAGCGGCTCGCCGAGGCGCTGCTGCCGCGGCGGCGGCGTGTTCGGCGCTTGCATGTTTACGAGGCCTGCCGCGACGAGCTTGGCGCCGATGCCGCGCACCATCGGAGTGTCGATGCTGCCGGGGTGGATCGAATTACAACGCACGTTGTTCTTTTGCGTCAGGCAATGCACCGCCACCGCGCGCGACAACGCTTCGACGGCACCCTTGGCTGCGCAATAGGCGGTGACGTTGTGCACGCCGCGTTTGGATGCAATCGATGCCATGTTGACGATCGATCCGCCGCCGCTCCTGGCGATCGCCGGAACCGCGTATTTGCAGCCCAGAAAGGTGCCGTCCGCACTGACAGCCATTTGTCGTTTGTATTCATCGTACGTCTGCGTCTCGATGTTGCCGGGTTCGACGATGCCGGCGTTGTTCACCAGGATGTGCAAAGCCCCGTACTTCTTCGCGACGTCGGCGATCAGCAGGGTCCATTGCCCTTCGTTCGTCACGTCGTGGAACCGGTATTCGCCGCCGATCGACGTCGCGACTGCGCCACCCAGCTCACGATTGACGTCCGTCACGACGACTCGTGCGCCCTCCCGCGCGAGAATCCGCGCGTCGGCCTCACCGAGTCCCATCGCGGCACCGGTTACGATTGCCACTTTGCCGTCTACTCTCCCCATACGGTTCTCCAGAATGAAAAGCCACGAAAGAAAGGAGAGTACGCAGCGTACTCGATCAAACGGAGTATCTGCGTCGCTGTCACTGGCTACGGGCAGTGGGTTGGCTCAGATCGGTCCGGAATCATGTCGCGGCCAACTCGTCGAGCTTGGCCTGCATCGTGTCCCAAGCCGAAAGGAAGAAGGAACGCTGCGCATCCGCCCCCTGGGGAATGTCCCGGTACGGCACGCGCCAGAAGTGGATGCGGATCACCGAACCAATCCACGCACCACTGCGTAACGTGCGAAAGTGCGACGAGCCCTCGAAGCCGACGTGGGCACAGAACAGGAGATCCAGGCCCGGGTTGTGTTCGAGCAGCCCGAGTACTCCGCCCAGCCGCGGCGGCAGTATTCGCGTCCAGCGCCGCGCTCGCGCATACGGCTCCCCCGTGAGCTTTGCCAGAATCTGCTCCCGTTTGGCCTCGCCAAAGCGCGTGCCCTCGGGGTAGATGAGCACACCCTCACCCGGCTCGAGCTCATCGAGCAAGGCGACGACACCTCGCACTTCGCGGGTCGAATCGTCCGAAAACCGATCCGCGAAGTAGTTCGGCAAGCGATTGCCGACGATGTCCAGGCAGGGGTCGAACAGCAATTCGCGCTTGAGCACATAGCGCAGGGCACGATGTTCTCGGGCCGCGTAGAACACGATGGGAATGACCGTGTCGCCGAGACTGGCGTGTCGCAGCACGAAGATCACGTCGTTGCCCGCGAGCGCGGCTTCGCCGGAGACGACGAATCGCAGCTCGAAGAGCCACTCCGCAAGGCGCTTGAGCGCCCCAGCCCAAGCAAACTGCAACTCCCGGTTGTCGGCGAGAAACCGCCTCCATCTCTCTGTTGCCGCGTTCCGACCGCAGAAACCGTGCCGCACCCAGATCATGAAGCTGATGACGACACCCAGCGATTCACACCATAGATAACCGAAAACGAACACGGCTGAGCGCAACATTCCCCGCCAACCGGGCAGCGCAGGACAGCATCCAGGCGATGAGCAGCCATGCGGGCAACGTGACACTGACCACACCGGTAAAAATGAAGAGAGCCGGAATGGTGAGAAGCCGACGAACGATCAACTGCGGGGCGGCGATGGAAAGAAGGACGAGGTGCGCTCGATGTAAGCGGCATAGTCCGGTCTCCGCTTCATGCCTCGCTCGAGCAAGGCAACGCCGGAGACTCTGAGCAACAGAAAGGTCATCAGCGCCGGGCCCACGGCGGTCCACCAGCCGCCCGCATCCAACGCGATCAAGTAGAAGCCCCACCACACACAGCAATCACCAAAATAGTTGGGATGCCGGGAGTATCGCCATAACCCACGGTCCATGACCTTGCCGGCATTCTCCGGGTTCTGCTTGAAGGAACGCAGCTGCAGATCAGCGACCGTCTCGAAGAACAGGCCGAGCGCGAACACACCAATGCCGAGGCCGGCGAGAAGTCCTGCCGGACCAGGCGCGTGAATCGCAGGTACGAGCGGTAGCGAAACGATCCATGCCAGCACCGCCTGGAGACCGAAGACGATGTACAGGCTCTTCCACCAGAAGCCCGGGTCGTTCGCCTGTCGGATCTTCTGATAGCGGCGATCCTCGCCGTGTCCCCAGTTGCGAAGGAGCAGATATACCGCGAGCCGCAGCGACCACACCGCCACGAGCAGGACGACGATAACAGCACGCACATCGAGTGCCTCCGCACGCACCGCGTGCACGAGCGCGATCGTCAGGAACAAGGGTCCCCAGAAGATGTCGACGATGCTCACGTTCCGCAAGGCGACGCTCACCAGCCACAAGATGGCGCCAACACCGGCGACCGCCCCGAGGGCGTAGAGGTGCGCAAGCAGTTCTAAAGACATAGTCCTTGTGATCCTGCGTCTCGCTCAGACGGAGGGTTCGGCCCGCGCGTACCGAAGCGTGCGCCCTTGCTGAGAGACGATTCGAGTTGCAACCACCGCCTGCGCACAATACCAAAGTGTCGCGGCTCAGTAGAACTGTTTGGTACGCCGATCAGCGCCACGTTCCCCGCCGTCAGCTCGCGCCTTTTCTCGCGGCCAGCGTCGCTTTCGAGTCGTTTCGGATCACGTCGAGGCCGGCCGGATCGACCGGAACGCCGAACTCGACGCGCGCATGCGCATGCCCTACGTGGTGCATCGCGAGCGCTCCAGTCAGCGCTTGCTGCTGGCCCTGTAGGTCCATGCTGAAGTTGACGGCTTGCTTTGCGAGCTTCAGGCCGATGGAAGGTCGAGTTGCAATCCGTTTGGCAAGATCCAGCGTGAACGACTCGAGCTGATCGTTAGGTACCACGTGGTTCACCATCCCGAGCTGATGGCATTCCTGCGCCGAGAGGATCTGCCCGGTGAACAGCATCTCTTTCGCTTTGCGCGGTCCCAGTTCCCACGCGTGCAGAAAGTACTCGTGCCCGTTCACCCCGAACGCGACGACCGGGTCCGAAAACTCCGCGTCTTCGCTCGCGATGATGATGTCCATCGGCCACGCAATCATCAGCCCGCCCGCCATCGCCTTGCCCTGCACCTGCGCGATCGTCGGCTTGGCGAGGTTGCGCCATCGCCAGTGCAAGCCGACGAAATACTCTTCCTCGCCCGCATACATGCCGGCCGCCCGTGGTTCGTGATGTCCCGCGCCCTGCACCACCGGATTGAAGTCCAGCGTTTTCGACGTGTCCTTCAAGTCGTGTCCCGACGAGAAGTGCGGGCCATCCGCGGCCAGAATGATGACTTTTACGTCGGGGTCACGCGCCGCAACCTGAAATGCGTGATCGATCTCATAGAGCATTTTCCGGTCCTGCGCGTTGCGCGTCTCCGGTCGCGCCAATACGACGCGCGCGACTCGCGGATCGGGAAGTTCGTAGCGAATTCGCTGGTACGCAGTCGTCTGTTGATCGGCCATGTGAGTCTCCGTTGCTTCTTTCATTTGCGGTCGGAATAAACTAACCCTTTAACGCGAAGACGGCATCGCTTCGAGCATCGCTTTCGTGCGCGCCTCTATCCCAGCAATCATCATTGCGCGCGAAGGTTCCTTCACGCGATCGCGATGATTCTGCGATATCGGCTCGATAAGGGCACCCACGCACCAGATACTGGCCGAACTAAACGCGCGGCGCGCAGAAAATAGAAACTCGTCCAGCTAACAGACAAGCCACTGAGGAGATCGCAAATGGATCTTTATTTGCGCGGAAAGCGCGTGTTGATCACGGGTGCTTCGAAAGGGATCGGTGCCGCGACGGCCGAGGCGTTCGCTGAGGAGGGTTGCGACGTCGACCTGGCCGCTCGCAACGAGCTAGCTCTGCGAGAATTGAGTGAGCGACTGCAACAAACACATGGTGTAAGGGCGACCATGCATGTCGTTGATCTGCGCGTTGCTTCGGACATTGAACGTCTCGCGTCACGAACGCGAGAGGTCGATGTGCTGGTCAACAACGCGGGCGATATCCCGGGCGGCTCGTTGGATCAGGTCGATGACGCAGCATGGCGGCACGCGTGGGATCTGAAGATATTTGGTTACATCAATCTCACGCGGCACATCTATGCCGCAATGAAAGAGCGCGGCGGCGGCGTGATCATCAATGACATCGGTGCAGCCGGCGAGCGGTTCGATTCCAACTACATTGCCGGCAGCGCCGGAAATGCGGCGCTGATGGCCTTCACGCGCGCGCTGGGTGGGCGCAGCCTCGATGATCGAATCCGCGTCGTTGGAATCAACCCGGGTCCGGTCGAGACCGATCGGATCGTGACGCTGCTGAAGACCCGTGCCCTTAGCCGATTCGGTGACGAATCACGCTACACGGAACTCATGTCTCACTTTCCGCTCGGACGCGCCGCCAAGCCGCGCGAAGTAGCGGACACGATGGTGTTTCTCGCGTCGGATCGTGCGGGCTATACGAGCGGCGTCGTCTACACCATCGATGGTGGACTGTGCGCCAGGAATTCCTGACGAGACCGCGCAACCGGTGACCGATCCTCCCAACGGCGACAGCGTCTGGCGGGTATGGAACAATATCTCGTCAACTGCGGACGCCGATGCTCGCTATCAGCGCGGCGCGGGAGTGGCAACATCCAAGCTTGCGCTTTCACGATCGTGGGACACCCCCTCTCCAATATCCCGCCGCCGTGGGACATCAGACTGCGGGCATTCTCGCTGACCACAGGTGCGCGGCGCGCGGACAACGCAGCCGGATCGGACCGACGCGCAACATCATGAGCGGCATCGCCATTCGCGCCAAAGGATTCATCGGGCAACTCAAGCAACGCGGCGTGTTCAAGGTCGTCAGCATCTATGTTGTCGCCGCGTGGGGAACAGTCACCGGCGCCGTCCAGCTCGTTCCGATAGTCGGTGCGCCGACCTGGGTGGTCGAAGCGGTCGCGCTCTTGGCCGCGATCGGTCTGCCGATCGCGACTGTCGTCGCCTGGATGTTCGAGGCGACGCCGGAGGGCCTGATTCGGGATCGCGGCGACGGAGGTTGGGGGGGCAGGCCGCGAGCACCGACTTGCTCGGCCCGCACGGCGTGATCAAGGTGACGTGGCGCGACGCGCAAGCTAAACCGCGCGAACGACTTCTCGATCAACCGTTCTCGATCGGCCGCGACCCCGCCTGCGCGATCCGCTTCGAAGACCCTCTGGTCAGCCGCCGCCACGTGGAGATCGGACTCGCGGACGGTATCTGGTACATCGCGGATCTCGGTAGCCGCAATGGCACGATGCTCGACGGAGTCGCAATCAAGCGCGAGCCCTTGCCGAAAAGGCGCTGCACGCTCCGATTGTCTTCGCAGGGTCCCGACATCGACCTGGAATTTCGCCCCAGCGCGGCGCCGACGACTTTGTTAGCGCCGCAAGGTAACAGATGACTTGGGCTCGATGAGCCAGATGACCTGCTGCCACGGAAATTTGTCGTAGTCGAAAGAATGCTCGATCGTCGGCTTGACGACCGAGAAGTACGGCGACAGGTCGAAGTCGCGCGGCGTAAACGTCGAGTGGTGCCGGATCTCGTAGTAGAAACCGTCCGCGTTGGGATCCATGCCGTGCGGCACGTTCGGCAGAATCGGATACGGAATCGACGAGAACGCTTCGGCGATCAGTGTGGAGCAGATTGCGCGGGTCGGATCGCCGCTGCCGAAGCCGAGCAGCTGCCGCCGCATCGACGCCGACACCGGCGGTCGCGGCAGCAGATAGCGCACCAAGTCGACGACGTTCTTCAGATCGTATTGATGACCGAGCCGCTGGATGGCGAAGTTCACGAGTCGGCGACGATCCACGTCCGTCAGGCCGATCGGTCTGCAGATGCGCACGTTCGCTGCGTGATAGCTTTCGAACGGAATGCTGATGACGCCTTTGACGACGTCGGCTTCGACGAGCGGATGCTCCGCCGCATCACCGACGCACAGCGCCGCGTGCGACCAGGTCGACTGCGTGAGGTATTTGATCGCCATGCTGATTCGCGCGGTGCCTTCGACCAGCAGGACGTCGCCGGGGCGAATGTAATCCCACCAATGCGCTTCACGCCCGACGACTACCGTCGGCTGCGCGCCCTTCGGCTCAGTCGTGAGATAGCGGGCAATTCGGCTGCCCAACCGTTCGAGAAGGCGCGACACGATCTGCGTTCCGCTACAAGCAATGACGCGATCGAATGTAGTACATCACGACTCTCTGCGACACCGCTTGCGGCAACCGTCTTCAGCCGCCTCTCATCAGCCACCACGCGGCCGCCAACAACAGCGCGGTGCCGAGGAACGCCGCGGTCGCGGTGATCCACCAGGGACGGCGCTTGCTCGTGCCGCCGCCGACCTCGCCCGGCAAATGAATCTCGCACTCGATCGGACCGAAGCTCACGACATGATCGCCGGACGACAGAAAGTGCCGGCCGATTTTCGCACCGTCAACGAACGTCCCGTTGGCGGACATCTCATCCGTAATCCTCCACCGCGCACCTTCATTGCGCAGCGTCGCGTGGTATCCCGATACACCCTTGTCGGGGATGACGATGTCCCGCGCGGCTTCTGTCCCAATCGTCCAGACATTCTCGCCGGCGGGCGTCATGAGCTTCAGAATCTGTCCCGCTCGCTGCCCCGACTTGACCTGCAGAAAGGCGCCCGCGACATCGGCGAGCGCCGGTTCGGTCGCGCGCTTCGCGGCGTCCTCCAGCATTTTCTTCAGGTCCCGTGGATCGATCAGCTGCGTGCCCGGGCCGTTACCGGCGGTCGGGTCCACCCAGCTCGGCGGCGGCGCCTTAGCGGCGACGTTGGCCCTTGGACTCACGTCCTGGGGCGACTTGTCGACCGCCCCGCGCCGAACCGTGCTCGATTCCACGGGCGCCGTCGAGACGAGCAGCCATTGCTCGACGTCGAATTTAATGCGGTCATTCGCGTGCAGTTCCACGGGTGACGTGATGCGGCGGTCGTTGACGAATGTGCCGTTCGCGGACCCAAGGTCTTCGAGCCACAACGCGCCGTCCTTCAGCGTGAACCGAGCATGACGCCGCGACGGGTGGCCCTGCACCAGCACGATGTCGGAATCGGGGTTGCGTCCAGCGATCAGCCCGTCCTTCACCTCGACCGATTCGTTAGAGGGTCCCTTCAGCAACAGGCCAGGCGTCATTTGAACTAACTACCTCTCACCAGATACAAAATGAGCATACCGAGCACCAGCGCAGTCGCGACGCCGAGCATCGCAGGCAGCCACGGACGCGCGTTCGCGATCTTGCGCAGACCGGGCCATCGACTCGGCACATCTTCCGACGACAGCGAAACCGCGACGACGCTGATGTTGTCGCGCCCCCCCTTCGCGAGCGCCGCGTCGACCAACCGCGCGACAGCGTCCTCCGGAGACGGATTCACCTTCAATAGCGCGGCCATCTCGCTGTCATCGAGTTCGTCGTGGAGACCGTCGCTGCACAGTATCAGAATGTCGCCCGCGCGCAGTTCGACGCGCGCGGTGGATGCGACCGGATCACCATGCCCTAGCGTCTGCGTGACGAGATGACGCTGCGGGTGCGTGCGGATCTGCGCCTCCGTCAGGCCACTCGAGTCGCGCAACACTTCCATCGACGGAGTGGTCGCGGCTGACGCGGCGCAGCGACCCGCTGCGCCACAGATACGCGCGGCTGTCGCCAACCCAGACCATCTCCGCTTCGCCGCCGTGCAACGCGACAGCAACGACCGTCGACCCCATGCCGCTGTAGCGGTCGTCCTGGCTCGCCGCTTGGACGACGGCGCGGTGAGCGGCGTCGACCGCCTCGGTGAGCGACGTCGCGGTCGAACGCAGGATCGTATCCCTCACGATGGTGCTCGCAACTTCGCCGCTCGCGTGCCCGCCCATGCCGTCCGCCACCAGCCACAGCTTGCGCGCCGCGTCGACGCCGATCGCGTCTTCGTTGTCGTCGTGCAGCCGGCCGGCGTGTGTCTGTGTGGCGAACTGCACCATCACAGCACGGCGAGCAGAGGCTTCGCCGCCGCAGCGAAGCGCGCGGGATCGAACTTGCCGTTGCTTTCGACGGTCTTGAACAGCGCGTCGAGCGGCGCGCGGATCCGCGTGGCGTCGCCGATGTACAGGCTCAGACTCTCGATCGCGAGGAACGTCTGCTCGGCGGCCGCGAAATCGCCCATTCGGCCGTCGGCCGCGTAACGTGCAAGGCTGCGCCGGACCTGGCCGACCTCTGCCTTCGTGAACGAGCGGCCGACCCAGTCGGATTGATGTGTCGTCACCCATTTCGCGATGTTCGCGCTCGAATCTGCGACTGCCGCGACGCTGCGCTGCCCCGCCTTGACGAACTCGTTAGCGGATTTGGAAAGAGCGCCCGCCGAACCGGGATCGAGTGCATCGGCGGTCGCCTCCAATATCAGCAAGTGGTCCGTCTGCAAACGCAAGCTGCCGGGCGGTATCCCAGGACCGGCCACGCGCCGATCCCAGCGGCGATCGTCCATCTGGTGATGACACGCGTCGCAGTTGTAGAACGCGAGTTCCGGATACATCGGTTGGGCACCGTGAAACCAAGGACCCGACGCGAGCGCGCAAACGCGGGCGGCGGCGGCCAGCTGGCCGGTCAGCCACAGGTTGAATCCCTCGATGTGGCCTTTGCGCCGCACGTAATCGTCATCGACGATGTAATGCGCCGGCTGGTTCGTCGAGAACGCATCGAGTTCGAAACTCAGACGTGGATGTCCCGCGCCCATCATTTCGTGCGTCGCGAACCGATCTTCGGCGCCCAGATGACAGCGCAGACAGAGATCCGCGCGCGCGGTCGGTTGCTCGGTCGGATACATGCCGCGCGCGATATTGGCCGCGTGCGTCGCCGTCGCCTCGGTATGCGTTTCGATCCAACGCGCGCTGCCGCCGTGACAAGCCTCGCATTGAATGCCGTCGCTGATCTGGAATTTCGGACCGCGCAGGTTCTGCTTGACGTTGTCGGTGTGACAGTCGAGACATCGATCGGATGCCTGCGCGCTCGGGATGCCGAGCTTGTCCGCGATTTGTTTCGACTGCGCCGACAGCAGCGTCTGATAGGCGCGGGCGTGGCGGTCTTCGGCAGACCAGACGCGGTATTCGTTCAGCGCGACATTCTTGTCCTTCTGCGGCGTCAGCTTCCCGTGGCAGACGCCGGTCGCACAACTCGCGACGCCGAGATGCACGTCGTCGTTGATCGCATTTGCAACGGCTGCGCTCGCGCAGAGTGCGAGCGCAACGATTGCGATCGCGCGCGCGCCGCATCGCCTGCGCGTCAAGGCGACGGTCCGGTGGCTTGATCGACGACCGTCCACGGCTTCGCTTGACCATCGAGGTATATGACGATGCATTTCTTCGAGGTTGAATGGTCTCGAGCCGAGCCGACCGAACACGGCGATCTGTCCGCCGGTTTCGTCGACACCGCGGTCGCGATCCAGACCTTTCGACAGTGCGAGCGCGGGCTTGTGCGTCGCATACGTCGCAATCAGCTGCGGTTTCGGCTCCGGCGCGAAGCCGTAGAAGCGCGGTTGCGATTCGGGCGACGTCAGCTGCAGCACCTTGAGTCCGCCCGCGCCGTCGGCGACGTAGCCGAAGAGCGATGCATTCGTCGACGCGACGATCACGTCACGGCTGTCGGTCAGACTGGCCGCCCGCATTGAACCGCATGTATTCGCGCATGTGTTCGGGGCGCTCGGCATCGACGATCACGATACCCTCGTCACCGGCTGCCACGTAGGCGTACGTGCGCGCGACGTACACGCGATGCGCATCTTTGATCGCAACCGTGTTGTCTGCGACCAATCGAGGCGCCGTCGGGTGGGTGACGTCGATCGTTTTCAGTCCGTCGCGATCGGTCACGAACAGATAGCGGAACTGCAGCGCCGAGGCGCGTGCATCCGTCAGCGGAACGCTCGCGACGATCACCGGCTTCAGCGGATCGTTCAGATCGACGATCACGAGTCCAGTGTCCGCAATGACATACGCGTAGTAGCCGCCCAACGTGACGTGCCGCGCGCCCGCCAGAACGCCGCCGGCATTCCACGTCAGCGCGCGGTCGCAGGTGATTGTCGCGCGGCTCGCCGTTCTGCAGCGTCGTCACGTCGGTCAGGATCAGACCCTCCTTTGCGTCCGTGATGACTGCGTAGCGGTAGATCGGATGCAACGGCCTGCTCCTGGTTCGTCACGCGCATCAATTCGCCTTCATTGCGCAGCGGATTGATCGGTTGATTCGTCGGGAGCGCGATGCAGGTCGCGTCCTTCGACGCAATGTGCGTGTCCTGCCCAAGCGGGCTGAACGGCGCCGTGATGATCTTCTCGGAGACACCTTTGTTGCGCGATGCTCGCGACGTCGTAGACGCGCGCGCCATCGGACCCTTCGGCGACATACAGGTATTCACCGCGCAGCTGCAGGCAGTTCGCGTCGCCCGCGGCGTGATCGTGCGCGGTCTTCAACTCATCGCCGTTCGCTTGATGCGCCGCATACCAGTCCGGGTACGCGTAGCGATGCAGATAGCTGCCGATGACCGCCTGCGGCTCGTCCCATTCGGTGACCTGCACCGCGCTGATCCCCCCCGCTTCGCCGACCCACGCGTGCAAGCCGACGAAGTTGACGAAGTTCGTACCGAGCATCAACAGCTGCGCCATGATTGCGTTGTTGTCGCCCGCGGCCGACAGATGGCAGTCGCTGCACGTCTTCGTCTCGGTCTTGCGCTCGGTGTGCGGATAGTGCGGATTGAACGCCTGCGAACTGAAGCCGCTCGCCGAGATCGGCGGCTGCTGCACGTAGATGTGCTCTCGGTTCGAGTTCGTCGAAGACAGACACCAGCGCTGACGACGAGCGGACCGGCGCGATCTTGCCGCCTTTCGAAGGTCCGCGCCGGCCCAGCAGGAACATGTCGTCGCGGGCGACCTGCGGATTGTACGTCGCGTAGTTGCGCGTCTCGCCGCCCTCGTAGTGCTGCCGCGGGGTTTTCCAGTTCGCTTCGATCGGCAGGTGGCAGCCGCCGCAGCTGTTCGTCCACGACGTGTGACACGAATAGCACTCCATGTCGTCGTACGAATGCGCCAGATTCTTCTGGCTTGACGTCCGCGCCCCAGTGCTGGCTCGTTGGGTCCTTCGACATCAGCTTGGCGCGGGCCGCCTTGGCGTTGTAGTCGGGACTGGCCGGATCGACGCTGTTCTTGACGAGGCTCATCTTCCATTCGAGCTTGGGATCGAGCATGGACCGCTGATACAGCGCGTCGCCGACCCACTCGAAGCGCTTGCGGCCGTCGGGCGTGCGCAGCACGGCCATGTCCATGCCGCCGCCGAGGGCCGCCGGACCGGACGTGTACAGATTCGGGTAGCTCTTGATGGAGCCGTGACAGTCGATGCAGCCCACCTCGACCGCCTGCGCGACCTCGCCGTAGATGTGGCCGTTGCCGTGGTTGTCCTGCGAGAAGTGGCAATCGACGCACTGCATGCCGACGTCGACGTGCACCGATGACAGATGGACCGCCTTCTTGAACTTCGCGGGATCGTCTTCGGCGACGACCGAACCCGCGCCGTCGAGCAGGTTGCCTTTACGGTCGCGTTTGAACACCGCGCGAAAGTTCCAGCCGTGGCCGTGATAGTCGGCGAACTGCGTGTCGTGGAGCTGCGGATTGAGATCGGCCACGGCGCCGAGAAAGTCGACGTCGGCCCACTTGCCACGCGGCGCGGCGCCTTCCGGATTGCGGTCGAGCACCTGCCGCACGCGTGCGTCGGATGGATACTGCTGCTTCTCCGGCCACATCGCAGGCGCGTCCGATTCGTAGTCCCACATCGTGTAGCCGAGGAAACTGTTCATGAACATGTTCGGCTGGTGCATGTGGCACACGATGCACTGACTCGTCGGAATAGCGCGCGTGAACGCATGCTCGAGCGGATGTCCCGAGGCGCGCGTGGTCGATTGTCGGATCCACCGTGATCGAACGACCGTCGTGACCGTACTGCGCGTAAACGGACGAATGCCGCGGATCGCGGTCGTTGGCGTAGACGACGTGGCAGGACGCGCACCCAGAACTGCGATAGTCGCCGGGCTGATCATTGGTGCCGAGAAACCACGTGAACGGATCGTTCAAACGCGTCTTCGTGATGTTGATGACAGGCACCGCGATGCGCGCACCCGTGCCAGGCCCGCGATTCGATTGACGAAAGTCGGGCCGGCCGGGTTCCTCGATGCGTTGCAACTGGCCGAGCGCGTCCGGCAGGCCGGTCTCCGCGAACAGGTTGCCGATGTTGCGCCCGCCTCGCTCGAATACGCGGAACACATCCGCCTGCTTCGATCGTTTCCCATGTCGGCAACGGATGCAGCACCGGCAGGACACCGGCATTTTCCGCAGCCTGCTTCTGCGCGTCGGGGATCTTCGGGCCGTACAACGTCGTGCCGACGCCATTGCGATCGTACGACTCGCCGAGAATGTAGCGCTTGAACGGCAGAATCCCGTTGTTGTAGGCCGCGCCACCCCACAACATCACGCCGGTCGAATGCATGCTGCGCACCGACGCCTCGATGATCTCCAGATGACACGCGCCGCACGCTTCCTTCGCGACCCGGTAGTCCGACGGGTTCACGAACCGGACGAACTCGGGGCTCTCTTTGTTCAGCAGGGTATAAGTTCGTTGAGGATTCGCGCTGGACGGCCACGCCGACGGAAAGCGCGGCAACACGTGCGCGTGCTCCAGCGCGCTGGCATACGCCGCTGTCCCCTTCGCGGTACCGTTGGCGAGCGCCACCGACGCATCGCCGCCGTGACAATCCGTGCAGCCGAGCTTGACCGCAGGGCTCGCATGCATCGAGGTTCGATCGGTGCGTTCGTGGCACGACATGCAGCCGCTGCTTTTTGCCGTCACGTCGCTCGCGCTCTGGCTTTGCGGCGACGGCGGCGCGGTGTGGTAGTCGCGCTCGACGGCATGTGGTTCGTCGTCCGCGAGCGTCCCGAGACTCCACGTCAGCGCGACCATCAGCGCTATCGCCGCGCTGATGGTAGAGCGCCCGGAAATCCTCACGCGTTGCGACCGTCTCATCGCGGATCCTTCAGAACGTCAGAATCAGGTTGAACATGAAATATCCGGGGTCGTCGTCCGGGTACAGTGCCTTGAAGCCGTCGCCACCGAACAGCTGCGCATACGAAGTGCGCAATACGATGTTCTGCGTCATCATCGGTCGATACGTCAGCGACAACGACACATCCTGCCCAATGGCCGAGTCGATCGAGCCCTGATTGCGCGCAACCTCCAGTACCGCGGTGTCGTCGAACCACAGCGAGTTCCAGTTCAGCGACAGCCTCAGTTGCGGCAACACGTCGAAGTCGGCGCCGATCCCGACGAGCCAGATGCCCGGGTTGACGAAGTTCGACTGACCTTCGTCCTTTGACGATCGCAGACTCGCGAGCACGCCGTTGCGACCGGACAGCGCAACGCGGCCGCCGCCGATCAACGGCACCGCTTGACGGATCCAATAGCTCGTGTCGGCGCCGGCGAACTGCGGGTTCTCGAAGATCGCATCGAACCCGTTCGACTTGTCGTCGAACGGATCGTGGTCGCCACTGCCGTACAGGAACGACAAGCGCGGCCGAATCCAGTCGAAATCCATCGACATCTCCGCGGCCGCGAACAGCGCGCTGATGTCCGAGTGCTCGGTTGACGAAGACCGAGCCGTCTTCTTCGCCGAACGCGTAGTACAACGACGTCGTCAGGTTGACACTGCCGAAGTGACCGTCGCCGTTGTAGCCGACGTAGCCGACGTCGTAGCTGCGCGGCCGCTCGACGCCAATCGACGCCGGACGAACGATGAAGTCGTTCTGGTCGTAGTGATCGTGCCGTGGTCTTCGCGATTGCGGTTGTACGCAACCAGGAACCTGCGAGGTGAATCCCGGCACAGGCAGATCCTGCCAGTACAGATTGGCGATGAAGATGTCGTCGTCGCGCAGCGGCTTGCCGACGTCGTTCAGCCCGCTGTTGGTGTCTTTCTCGATGCGGCGGAACCACGCGAGGTTGTACTGGTTGACGTTGTTGCGGCGGTTGCCGAACAACCGCACGCCGAGCTGGTTGTCCTGGAACAGGAAGCCGCGGAAGTCCGACGAGAACGGCTGTATGCCGACGCGGATGCTGTCGAAGTCGAAACGGTCCGAGACGTTGCGCAGATGCTTGTCGACGAACGCCTCCTGGATTCCGACGAAGTTCTCGGTTCGCGTTGCGCCCGTCGCGTGGGTCGACGTTGACGCCGAGGATTTCGTCGAGTTGCGTGTAGTTCACGTTGAACACCGGAGTGAACCGGAACTCGTACTCCGGCGGTTTGAATACGGTGTCGCCCTTGTAGTACTCGAACTCGAGCGCGACGTTCTGAATCGCGGCTGTCTGATCGGAGTTGCCGAACACGTCGATCTCGCCGGCGATCGCGTGGAGCTCAGGCCGACCGGCGTCGGTAGGTCGCGCACCTCGACGACGCTGTCGGAGATGACGCCGAGATTGAAGAACCAGTCGTCGTGAACGGGCTTGTCGGCTTTCAGAATGTTGCGGTTGTACGGATCGAACCAGCGGTCGCTGATAGCCGAGCGCATCGACGATGCGCCAGCGGTCGGGAACCGGCACGGAAGATACGTAGTCGTCGATACTCGGACGCGGCACCGGCGACACGGCATTGGTCTCGCGCACCGGCTCCGGCGCGCGCACGCGTCCCTGACGTTGGTACTCGGGGGCGGTGGTATCCGTCGACGGCGCGGCCGGCGCGCCCTCGCCCTCGGGGCTCGGACATTCGATTTCGACGTACCCCGGGCGCCGGCGCGCGACGATGCGGCCGCTGTCGTCCTGATAGCAGGTCTCCGCCCGCGCCGAGCGGCACGTACAGGATCGCGAGCACCTCGCAGACCAGCAGTCCGGCCATTGGCAACACGCGCTTGCGGTTCGACGACGCCACGTCAGTTGCCCTCGCAGACGTTCGTCTGCGTACTGTCGACGAACGGCGCCTGCGGACACTGCACGATAGCGCAACCGCACGCCCTGCGGCGTCAACGTGTCAGCTGCGTTCGTCAGCCGGTGCTTGCGCGATCGTCGCCGCCGAGTGCGACGCTCGCGTTCTGCAGCCCGAGGAAGGCGACCATGTCGTCCTGATCGACGCCGTCGCCCGGACACACCGATACCGCCGATCAGCGTGGTGCCGCGATAGATCGGCACACTCCCCGGGAAGATCTGGATGCCGTTGCAATGCGTGGATCGGTACCGGCGCCGGTGCAGATCTGGCCGACGTCCGGCCCACCGCCGAGCACGAAGACGACGTGCTGCACGATCGCGTTGTTGACCAGGTCGATACTGCAGCCCGGTCGAAAACGCGCTCCATTCGCCCGGTGGTTTGCTGAACGGACCTGGCGGCTTGCCGTTCGAGGCCGTCCGGGAAAAACGGGCGTTCGAGATTGCCGATGGCGCGCGCGGTATAGGCGACCTCGCCGTCCTGCAGAGCGCCCGGGTCCGCGAGAAAGGACTGGAACGCAGTCACGTAGTCGCCGATGACAATCGACGTCCCGTCGACGTAGTTCGCGTTGGGCAGCCCATCGAGAAAACGTCGCTGCCGAACTCGACGAGAACAGCGCCGCCGTCCGCGCCTTCTGCAACGACACGTCCGCGCCGAATACCGGCGCGTCACGCGACTGCACCATGCCGAGGATCGCCCCATTGGTATCGACGACCGCAGATCGGTGACGCGCGCGGCGCTACCGAGCGGCCGGCGAATCTGAGCGCGTGCCTTAGCAGCAACGTTCAGCGCGCTCACGAGCATCGACTGTGCACTTCGGCGGCGGTCAGCGCCGCAGACCCGACCGTGCCCGCGTCGGTGCCCGCAATCGGCGGATAGCGCGGCACATCGGCGTCGTCGACGAACACGAACGCGTCGGTGCCGGGATAGTCGACGCCGCCGTCGGCGCGAATTCCGGACGGCGGGAAGCCGAACGCGAGACCCGCGCTGATCGCAGCCTGCGTGTAGCCGTTGACGGCAACCAACGCGCCTACTGGCGGGCCCAGCGTCGCGAAACCCGGTGCATTCTGCGGCGCGGCTCAGCAGTCCGCCGAAGTCGACGTCGCTGAAGCGCAACGTCTTGCCGTCGACCGTGATGCGGTCGCCGCGTCGATCGAGCGGCGCCGCGAAACCGAACGTCGCGGCATACGCGATCGCTTCGTCGACACTCGTGTCGACGTCCGCAATGTTCACATCGATGGAATACAGATCGTCTGCGATCACGCCGACGCCGCCGACGACGGTGCCGTCCTTGTACAGCGGAAATCCGCCGGGATCGCCGGACAACCCGAGCGGCGAACGCTTCGGGCCCGCGTCGGGCGCAACGCCGTTGAACCGCTGATGAAATCCGAGCACGGCAGTTGCGAGAACTGCACGCCGAACAGCGGCCCGCCGGGCTGGTCGCGTTCGCCCGGGTTGAAATTCTCCTGCACGATCTGCGACGCCGAGCGCGACGAGAACGCGTTGCCTTCCGACGACAGATACGCGCCGGTCACCGCCTTGGCGATCGCGGCCGCCGCGTCGATTGGCAGGTTGATTCCTTCGAGCCCGCCGCTGATCGTCGATCCGCCGGCGCCATCGGGCCGCGTTGCCACCAGCACGTTGCCCCCAGCGCCGGCCATCTGGTACACCGCCAGTACGTTGCCGACGCGATCGACGACGGCGATTGTCGCGTTCTTGTGCTGAGCCTGCGCTTCGAACACGCCTTGCGCGATGATGCGACCGACGTCCGCGACCGTCAGGATCGACGTCGCGGTCGCGCAATTGCCTGAGCAACCGACCGGCGTCGGATCGGTACCGACCGAACTGCCCGAACCGCCACCGCCGCCGCACGCATACAGGGCAAACGACACAAGCAGCGGAAGCGAAGATCGCAAACGGTGCATTGGACACCCTCGTCAGGTACGCGCGATGCGCGTCGAGCCGCCTGTTGGAACGGCCTAGAAGGTTCCTCTCACACCGCCGGTGCCGCAGGGGCGCCGCACGGCAACCGCGTCACATACGACAACGCACCAAGCCGGCAAACTGCTGACTGCCGCCATTCCCCCTCCTATTTTTGTTCGTGCGATCGGTTCGTCCGGATTCTACGCGAGATCTGAAGCGCGACAATGCAGGTTCGTCGGCCGTACTTCAAGGGACCGTTCGCGTTGCCGGATCCGCGCGTGCGGGTTTCATGAACGCCGAGTTGAGCGCGGTCGCTGTCGCTAAGTGCGACGTCGATTCGCCGGGATGGTAGACGTGACAGCCGATGCACGGCAGCACGACGCCCGGCCGATCGACGCGCTCCGCGACGCTATCCGAATGGCAGCCCACACAGTGTATCGATGTCGGGGATGTGCAGGTCTGCGCTGTCCTTCGACTTGCGCGCGTCGTGACACGAGACGCACGCGTCGTCGCCGGTCTTGTCCCTCTGCGTCAGATGGCGCATGTGATCGAAGTGCGCCTTCGGCAGGTAGTCGCCGACCAGCCGAATCGGATACACCTGAAATCGGTTGTAGATGTCGCTGTCGTGCGTGTCCTCGACGACGTGGCAGGTCACGCAGCCGCGGATCGTGAACTGGTTGACCGACTCGTCGCGGGTCTTGCGCATCGCGCACGCGAACGCCGATTCGGTACAACGTTCCTCGTCGTTCGGTCGATCCGGCAGACGGCGCCGAACGATTGCATCCGTCGCCAGGTTCGGGTCGCCGAACTTCCGCAGGTAATGTCCTTCGATCGCGAGGATCGCCTCGGTGGGTTGGCCATGTGGCAGCTCGCGCGTCGGATCGCGCGGATCGAATTTCAGATCGTGGCAGGCGCGGCAGTGCGCTTCCATCGTGATCGGCAGGAAGTGCTCCTTGTCGGGCGCCAAGCGATGGCAATCACCGCAGCCGAGCGCCTTGCCGTCGTCGGTCCGGCGCACCTTGCTGCCGTCGAGATGCACGTCGTGCGGAAACTTCAAGTTCGATGATTCGCGCGCGCCGCCGATCGGGCTCGGCTCGTACCGCCAGTCGAGCACCAGGCCCGCCGCACCTGGACGACGCACCGAACGCAACAGGTACGCCGCGAACTTCGGATGCGCGGTCATCGAGAAACCCGTCACGGGTTCCAGCGTCGTGATCGCCGCAAACCGTGTCGGGCGCGCGTGGCAATCCGTGCATAGTCCGTTGGCAGTTACGATCAATCGCGCCGGCTCGTTGTGCTCCTTGTGACAACTCGCGCATCGGACGTGCTCGAGGTCGGCTTGGGCGGCCAGCGACTTCTCGACGTGATCGTGCGTGCGGTCGTGACATTTCGTGCACTCGACATCGCGCGCTCGGTGAAACGGCACCGCGTGGCACGCATTGCAATTGTCGCCGGCGATGAGTTGATGGGCGGGATGCAGCGGTCCCGCGCTCCATTGCTGGTCCCAATGCGCCAACGGCCGCTGCTGGCCGCCATCCCCAACGAATTTACTGAGGGGAATCAACAGCGTTGCCGCCAGAATGCCGACGAACAGCAGCCACGCCGGACGTCGCTTCGAGAGCCACGTCTGCGACAGATCGGCGACGAATGCGCTCGCGAAGTCGCGATTCTGAACGGCCGCGTTCGGCGTCAACTCGAGCGCGAGATCGAATCCGGCCGGCGCCGCGACGAGTTGCAGCCGATGTCCGCCCAGTTCGACGACGTCGCCTTCGGCCAACGCAGTCGACGCGACCGACTTGCCGTTCACGACGACACGCAGACCGCTGCGGCAGGCGATGTCGATCTTGTCGCCGTCGACCTTCAACTGCGCGTGCCGGGGTGCGACATTGCGCCCGATCAACTGCAGCGTCTGATCCGGTCCGCTGCCGATATTGATCGCCGCCGCGCTGATCTCGGTGTCACTGAACTCGACGAATCCGTCGGTGCGCGTTCGCCGCTCTCGCAGTAGCAGATCCATGCGGCTACCAGTACACGAACGTCGAAATGATGTGCGCGATCAACGCGGCGAGCAGCCCGAAGGTGACCGGCACGTGGATGTAGAGCCAGATTCGCATCCAGCTCT
The DNA here is from genome assembly GCA_963829065.1 of uncultured Gammaproteobacteria bacterium. Lineage (GTDB taxonomy): Bacteria > Pseudomonadota > Gammaproteobacteria > Pseudomonadales > Azotimanducaceae > DATJGR01. The sequence goes on from CAWHHK010000005.1 coordinate 149,343, forward strand.
GCACGCGGACGTCGCGCCGCAATCGCCCGAGGACCGCCTGCCGGCGCGATAACAATGACAGCAGTGCCTGCAGATTCGCCGCCTCCGCACGCTTCGTCGCGCGCGGCACGCGCTCCGCGACGAAATCGATCACGGCCTGCTGATTGCGGTTCGACAACGTCGCGGCACCGGTCGCCGTCGGCGCGACGAAGCGCGAAATATCGCGCCCCGTCAGTTGCGCGAAGACGCCGCCACCGAGCGCGGTGCGCGCAATGCTGCTCGCGACCGTGCTCTGCACGTCGGCGTCGCAATTGCGCGCGATCTCGCGGCCGCGTTTGTCGAGTTCGAACAATTCCGAAAACAACGCATCGCGCGATCCGCCGGAACGCAGGTCGGACAGCATGTCGCGGCTGTCGCAAGTAGCTATACACGCCGAAGAATCCGCTGAACACGACCACGCACATCAACACGTACGCCAACGTGTGGACGTTCCAGCCGAACTGCAGCGCGCAATGCAGCGTCGCAACCGGCAACAACACGGTCCCGAGGTAGACGTGCGCGGACGTCCAACCTTGTACGCTGCCGAGCCGCGAACGGTAGCGCCGTTTGCGAACACCGAGCAGCGTCAGCCACACGATCAACAGCGCACCGAGTGTGCCGAGGACATAGCCTTGCCACGTGCCACCGCTGCGCGGTTCGTCGGCGTCTTGAGACAGGTAGATCGCGACGCTCACGATCAGCGTGCCGATCGACCACCAGAAATAACGGGCGTTGCGAAACTGCAGAACGTTTTCGTGGATCAAGAGCGCCGGTCCGCGACGAGATCGACGAAACGGTCCGGGCCGATCCGCAGCGCCGCACCGGTCGGACACGCGCTGACGCATGCCGGCCCACCAGCCACGTCAATGCAGGCATCGCATTTGACGGCCTTCTTGCCGCGCGCCTTCGCCGCTTCGCGCGGCTCGTAGTCGGGGATCTCGCCCGGCCCGCTGCCGCGGCCGAACAGCAACCACTGAAAGAGGCCGGGTTTTGGCGGCGGCGCGTAGGCCATGTTGATGACGCCGTACGGGCAGTTCACCTGGCAGTTGCCGCAGCCGATGCAGGTGTCGTCGATGAACACTTCGCCCGTGGTCGATCGGTGAATCGCATTCGGCGGACAGTCCTTCATGCAATGCGGCTGCTCGCAGTGGCGACACGCGATCGGCACGTGAATCTGCGCGAAGGAGTTGCCGGCCTCACGATCCAACCGCGTGATGCCGCCATGGGTTTCGGCGCACGCCTTCTCGCAGTTGTCGCAGCCGATACACAAGCGCCTCATCGATCACGAGGACGTTGGTGGCTTCGCCGAGTCCCTCGTTCATCAGGAAGTCGATCATCGCGCCGGATTCCGGACGCATTTCCATCGTTGCCATGTCGATCAAGCGGCGCGAGGTCTCCGGCAATGAACTCTGAAAATGGCTGCCCGCCGAGTTCGACCAACGCCAGAAATTCGCGGCGCTCGATCTCGATCGTCTCGAGCGCCACCAGCGCGGTCGCCGTTTCGCGGCGGATCGGATCGCCCATCAGCGCCATCTCGCCGAAGGGCTGCCCCGAGCGAACCTGCGCAACGAGCACCGGACCTTTCGGTGAGCGGCGGTTCAGTCCGACGCCGCCGGCGCGAATGATGTGCAGGCTGTCGCCGCGATCGCCTTCGGAGAAGACCACGTCGCCCGCTTTGAAATGTCGGATGCGCGTGTTCGCGGAAATGTCGCGCAGATCGCTGACCTTGGCGGACGGCGCGAACTGGCGTTGCAACTCGCGCACGACGAAGATCCAGTCGATGCCGCTGCGCACCTCGTCGTTCGAGTTCATCAGCTTCAACATCGTGCGGCGCGGTGTCTCGACGAGGATGCAATCTGCGCCGGCACGCGCGGTCTCGAGCCGCGGCCGCCCCGACAGCAGACTCATTTCGCCGAAGAACTGGCCCAGACCGAGGTGCGTGACGCGCGGCGGATTTCCGGGCGCCTCGAGAATCACCTCGCCGGCAGCGATCGTGAAGAACGACGTGCCGAAATCCCCCGCGCGATAGATCTCATGCGCCTTCGGCCACCACGCGCGTCGCGCGCGGTATCGGCTGGCGCGATTCGAGTTCCGCGAGCAGCGTGCGCATTGCGTCCCGCGGCGTCCTCGAGCGTCGGTCCGGCGGCATAGCTCGCGATCACGTTGCTCTCGATCATCAGCTCGCGAAACGTCAACGCATTGAGTTGGCGAAACATCGGAATGCGCCGCTGGAACAGGTCCATCAGTTCGTCGACGTCGCGCTCGAACGGCAGGCCGCGAAACTGGTATTCGAGCAACGGGTGGTCCGCCGGCCGAATCGGATTGCCGTGGATGAACTCGACGACATCGTACCCCTGGTTCATCGCCTGCTTGATCAGCGGGTAGCCGGCCAGCGAGCCGATGATGTAAAGACCTTCGACGTTGCTTTCGTACTGCCGCGACAACTGCGGGATTGCTTCCGGTTTGTTGCTCGGAAACTGCACGCCTGACGCTTCCACAAAGGCGCGCGGCGGGATCGCGCCCAACCGCCCGATGATCCGATCGGCGGCGATCTCGAGCGGCCCCGCGTCGGTCTCCAGCACCACTGACAGCCGTCGCTCCGTGCCCGGCCGGATTTCCTTCGTCTGGGTTTTGTATAGGACCTTCAACCGGTTGCCCGGATCACTGCTCGCGGCCAGGATCGCAGCCAGATTGGCGTCTTTCGCGCGACTGAACTCGTCGCGCCGGTTGACGACGTAGACGTCGTTCTGCAGGGCGAGCGCGAGGGCGTTCTCGATGGCCGAGTCGCCGGCGCCGACGACGATGATCGTCTCGTCGCGAAACGCCTCGGGGTCGTCGAGGTGGTATTCCACGCCGTCGAGATCCTCGCCTTTCACGCCGAGATTGCGCGGATTGCCCTCGAGGCCAATCGCGAGCACGACGAACTCGGCCTGAATTTCGCCGCCGCCCGCCAACGACACGACGAAGTCGCCCTTCTGGCCTTTGATCGACGTGACTTCGCAGTCGTAGCGCATGTTGACCGCCGACCGGGCGAGGTTGTCGGTCCACCTCTGCAGGATCGTCTCCCGGCTGCCTTCGGCGAAATCGAAATCGCTGCGCAAGTCGAGGTAGCCGGGCTCGGCCATCACGAGTTTGCCTTTCTGATAGCGCTGGATCGTCTTGGCCGGCGCGCCATAGCCCTCGAGCAGCACGTAGCTCGGCGTCGCTGCGGCCGTTCACGCGGTCGTAGTGCGCGGCGCGACCAGCCGCACTCAGTCCGGACGGACCTGAACCCACGATCGCGATGTGAAAGCGCTCAGTCATCCCCGTTCACCGTCACCACCGGCCCGAGTCGGCGTTGGGGTCATTCTCTCCGAAGCGGCGCAATCCCCGAGCGCAACAGAGCGTCGTAAACGGTCCGGGTTGGTTCGTCATGCGCAAGCTCGGGTGAGGATCCGACGCGTGATGATAAACGTTAATTGAGGCGCGTCAGCTTCCGACTCGCCGCAGCGGAAATCGTGGTCACCCACCGGTTCGCAAAAGTCGCCCCACGACCCAGTTTGGCGCCCCATGTCACGTAAGCCCTGGTCGATCAAGAAGGTCTTGAACTTCGGCGCCGCGCGCACGTGCGTCAGTCGCGGAAACCACAATAGGTACCGGGCACTGAATCCATCAACTAGCCAATGCAACGTCCATCGGTATCGCGAGCGTGACGGTCGTCGTACGCAAAGTCGTTGGTATAAGGTGGTCGTCACGAGAACGGCCACGCAGGAGAAGGATGATGACCGCGCATCATCGCTTGCAGTGCGAGTGCGGACGTTTGGAGGGCCGCGTCGAGCTAACCGCGGTCGTCAATCGCGGTACGTGCTACTGCAAGGATTGCCAGGCATTCGCGTACTTTCTCGGGCGCGCCGAACGGATTCTCGATGAGCGCGGCGGCAGTGACATCGTGCAGACGTCGCCGCAGGCGGTGCAGTTCACGACGGGCACGGAAAACCTTGCATGCGTGCGACTCACGCCGAAGGGCCTCATGCGCTGGTACGCGCGCTGTTGCAACACGCCAATCGGAAACACGTTGTCGAACTACAGGATGTCGTTCGTCGGTCTGTTGCACGCGTGTCTCATCGATCCCGCGCATTCGCTCGATGAGTCGTTCGGTCCGTCGCGCATGCGCGTAAACACCCAATCCGCGGCGGGCGATCCGAAGCCGGACTCGCAGGGCTTGCTCGGGGCCGCGGTGCGTCTTGGCGGCATGATGCTGAAAGCGCGGATCACCGGTGCCTATCGACGCACGCCATTCTTTTCGACCGACGGCGTGCCGGTCGTGACTCCGAAAATACTGTCGCCGGTGAACTTCGCGCTGTCATGGCCGACGTTTCGCGACACGGCGAGTCGGTCGGACCATGAATCATTTTCCGAAGTTCAGCAGCACCGTTTACCGCGTCGCTCATCGGAAATGCTTCCAGGAGATCCAACAACGATGCTCCGCCGCGGTCGCAGAGTTGCAACGAGCACCCATCGCGCATTGCGGCGCCGCCCGTCGACTGAAGCCCGGCTTGAGCTGACCTGAATTTTTCTTCAGGGTCAGTTGCGAACGCGGATCCACATTAAGATAGCTGCGTGGCGACGGCTCACGCACGACGATGCGGATACTCATCGTAGAAGACGACAGGAAAACAGCCAGACTCCTCGCGCGAGGATTGCAGGAGGAAGGGTTCGTCGTCGACATTGCTCATTCGGCGGAGCACGCGGACGAACTGAGCTTCGCCGTCGATTACGACCTGATCGTGCTCGACTGGCTGCTGAGAGAGAAGGACGGACTCGCGCTCTGCGGAGACCTCCGCGGCAGAGGCGTCCAGACGCCGATCATCATGTTGACCGCTCGCGATGCACTGACCGATCGCGTGACCGGTCTGAATACCGGGGCAGACGATTACCTCACGAAGCCGTTCGCGTTCGATGAACTAATCGCTCGAATTCGCGCTCTATTACGCAGGTCCGGATTGACGCGCCCCGTCGTGCTCACGTTTGCAGACGTGTCGCTCGACCCGGTGAGTCATGAAGTGACGCGCGCGGGTCAGCCGCTCGTGTTGACACCGAAGGAGTACGCGATTCTGGAACTTCTGATGCGCCACGCTGGCGACGTGGTCAACCGGTCTCGGCTCGCTGACCGCATCTGGGAATGCGACCTGCTCTCGCTCGACAATCTGATCGACGTGCACATCAGCAATCTGCGCAAGAAGGTCGATGCCATCGGTCCGCCGTTGATCCAAACGGTGCGCGGCCGCGGGTATCGGTTGGCTTAGATGCTCAATCTGACAAATTTCAGAACGAAGCTGACGCTGGTCCACATCGGCGTCATCGTTATCGTCGTCGCCATCGCCGCGGTCGTCGGCCATTGGACGCTCTCCAGAGCGGTGCACGGACAACTCGATGCCGCGTTGCTCGCGCTCGCTGAGACGGAGGCCGCGACGCTCGCGGCCACACCCGACGGACCGGTCCGAGTACACGAGATCCCTCCTGGACCGGCGCCGCCATCGTTCGTACGCCTCGATCGCCTCGTTCAGATCATCGATTCCAACGGATCCGTGCTGGCACGCAGCGCTAATCTTGGCGCCGCGAAATTACCGGTGTCGCCAGAACCGTTGTCACGCCTCTCGTCGGGTGGAATCACTTTCGAGACGTTGACGGGCTTCGGCGAGGAACCCACGCGCCTCGTGACGGTGCCCGTGCATGTCGGCGACAAGCTCTTCGCCGTACAAGTCGCCGGTTCGTTGGACGACATCAACAACGTCGTCTCATCGGCCGGAATCCTGTTCTCAACGCTCGCCGTCGCGTTGCTTGCAACCGTCGGCAGTGTCGGCGCGCTTCTCATGGGCCGAGTATTCGGTGCCGTCGACGACGTCGTGCAAAAGGTGCATCGCATCGGCGACGGCAGTCTCGGCGAACGCTTGCCGCATCCCGGCACACGCGACGAGATCGGCAGATTGATCGATACGTTGAACGACATGCTCGATCGCCTGGAGCGAAGTTTCGAAGCACAGCGGCACTTCACCGCGGATGCGTCGCACGAGCTTCGGACACCGCTGTCCCGGCTGCGCGCCGAACTGGAAGTGACGCTAAGGCGACCCCGCAAAACGCTCGAGTATGTCGAAGCGCTGAGTTCCTGCCTCGACGAGGTGGCTCGGATGACGCGACTCGTCGACGAACTGGTGCTGCTCGCGCGATTGGACGCGAGTCAGGAACGCGTGCCCGTCGAGGCCGTGGGGTTGAATTCGATCGCAGAGGAAGCGATTCGCAGATTCGAGCCCATCGCCGACGCGCAGCGGGTACGGGTCGTGCTAACCCCTTCGCCACTCGTCTCGGCGCGCGTGACGCACGGTCACATGAATCTGGTGTTCACGAATCTCCTCGACAATGCGATCAAGTTTTCGCCGGTCGGCGGTCGCGTGACCGTCGCGATCGCGTCGGAAGCATCCGAAGCGTTTGTCAGCGTGTCCGACATGGGTCCCGGTATCGAACCCGAGGAACTTCCACACATCTTCGAGCGCTTCTACCGCGGCGCAAACGCGCGTGCGCGCGAAGTGCCAGGCACCGGACTCGGACTCGCTGTATCACAGGCGATCATTCGCGCGTACGGGGGCAGGATCGAGGCATCGAAGCGTAGCGACGGCGGCGCGCAGTTCACTGTGCGATTGCCGGTGGCGGAGGCAGCGTGACGGCATATCGCGCAGCCGGGGGTTGGCCATGAGACCACGCCGCCCAGTCGAAGAAATGTCGATGTCGTTCCTCGACGTGATCTGCTGCGGATTCGGCGCAGTGATCCTCTTGTTGATGACCACGAAGTTCATTCCTCCCGTGGTGCTCGAAACGTCGCCGACGCACCTTGATGGAACCGTTGCGGCACGCCGGGACGCGCTGTCTCAGATTCGCGGCGAATCCGACAAGCTCAACCGCGAGTTGTCCGAGCAACAGCGCGAGCTCGACGCCGATCTCAAATCTCTCGCGCAACTCGAGCGCGAGTTCAGTGAAGTTCAGGGCCGATATCAAGCGTCGAAGAGCGAAGCCGAAGAGAGCACCGTCACCGGAAAGCAACTCGCGCAAGCAAAACAATCGCTGACCGAAGAGATGGAACGTCTGCTGGGCGCGGGCTTCCAGCGCAACGACAACACGATCGCCGGGATCGCGGTCGACAGCGAATACGTCGTATTCGTGATCGACACATCGGGGAGTATGTTCGAGAACCCGGGCGTCTGGCCGCAGGTGATGAATAAGCTCAGCGAAACACTCACGATCTATCCCGCGTTGAAAGGCATCCAGGTGATGAGCGACCAGGGCGAATATATGTTTCCGCAGTACAGCGGACGTTGGATCCCCGATTCGCCGGCGCGGCGCCGGGCGATTCTCGAGCGCATGCGTACTTTCAATCCGTTCAGCACTTCCTGTCCGATCAACGGCATCGAAAAAGCGATACGGGCATTCCAGGCACCCGACAAGCGCATCAGCGTGTACATCTTCGGCGACGACTTCAACTGCCGTTCGATTGAAGAGTTGGTCCATGCGGTCGATCGGATCAATGCACCCGACGCGCAAGGGCGGCGTCCGGTGCGGATCAACGTCGTTGGTTTCCCACACCTGTTCAGGTTAGCCAGCCCGCCGGCTTCGCTTTATCGGTATGCGGCTGCGATGCGAGAACTGGCGTTTCGCAACAACGGCACGTTTGTCGGTCTGGACAGAGGCTGACGTCGAACGACTCAATTGAGGCGCGGGCCACAACGCCGTCACGACAGTCATCGGGAATCCGCGGTGTCACCGGCTACCGCCAAGTCTGCGCTTCGAGAGCGCGTCCTGCAGTGCGCGCAGGCTCTCCTCGCACGCGTTCGTCGCCTTGCCTTTCTCGTTCAAGGTCAACATCAGCGAGCGCACGTTGGTGTTGCGCCGCGAGAGGTCGACGATCTGCGCGTTCAGTGACATGAACCGGTCGAAGGCGGCATCTGCCTCCGCGATTTGCGGTTGCGTCGACGCTGGGGCGAGCGGACGCAGCGAGTCGAGCCCAGTCCGCACAGCGGCCTCGGATATCTTCATCTGCTGCTCGATGCGCGTCATCACTGCATCGTCGGCTTCCGCGATGTGCGGCGCCTGCGCGACCTGAATGGCGCGCAGATCCGCGACCGCACCGGAAACGAGCGCCCTGACTTTCCACGTATCGGCGGCACGAACCGCCGGCACAATCGCGTTGAGCGCTCGCGCGAAAGCGTCCGCGGCCTGCTGAGACTCGCCAAACGACAGACGCTGCGCTTTGAGGTTCGTGTTCTCGACCGCGAGATCGAGAATGCGGCGGTCCAGGTCGCGATACTGCGTGAACGCCGTTACGAACTCATCGAGCAGCCGCGTCTCATCGGCGTAGTCGAGGTCGCGAAGCACCGGACGCAACGCATCGATGTCTGCCTGCAACTGCTTCTTCGTCTCTTCGGCCTGGTTGGCGAAGGCGATCGACGCCTCGTCGGTGACGGCCATCACCGCCTGGTTGGCCGCATTGCTCGCCTGCGTGAATTGAACGAAGAGGTCTGCCGACAGCCGCCTGGCTTCGGTGAGCCGTTCGATTGCGATGCCTCCGCTGCAACCGGCGAACAGGCCCGAGGCGATCGCGATCACGCAGATTGACTTGACGACCCGGCGACCACGACAAAGTGCCGCGCTCTGCACCATGCTGACCATCTCCCCACGAGCGACGCGACGTGCTTCGCGAAACTGAGGGTATCAAAACGCATTAGTAGAGAGCGACCATCGCTCCGGGTCGTCGTTGACGAATAATCGACTAAACTGGACTTGATACATCAACTCAAATAGATGTAATATCGCTGCACGATGACGTAAGGAGACCGGTGTGGTTCCACCCTTTCTGGATCTTGCGGGTCACCCCTTGCGGTGGCGGATGCTGGTCGAATTGGCCGGGTGTGATCGCCAGGTCGGGGAGTTGACTCGTCTCGTGGGCCAGCCGCAGGGTCTGGTGTCGTACCACCTCGCGCGTCTTCGAGATGGTGGGCTGGTGTCGTCACGCAAGAGTTCGTTCGACGGTCGCGCCGCCTACTATCGCGTGCACCTCGATCGGTGCGGCGAGTTGCTCGCGGCAACGGGTGCGGCGCTTCATCCCGGCCTCGCGTCGAACGGCCAGCGCACCCAAGCCCGTCCGTTGGCGAAGGATCGGCGTCACGCCAAGGTGTTGTTCGTCTGCACCGGCAACGGAACTCGCTCACAGATCGCCGAGGCCCTGCTGCGCGAGAAAGCCGGCGACCAAGTCGAAGTGGTCAGCGCCGGCAGTCATCCGAAGCCAATACATCCGAACGCAATCAAGGTTCTAGCCGAAGTCGGCATCGATATCTCCGACGCGCGGTCCAAGCCCATCACTCAGTTCAGCGGACACCACTTCGACTACGTGATCACGTTGTGCGACAAGGTCCGTGAAATCTGCCCGAAGTTTCCCGGCCACGGACAGACAATGCACTGGAGCATCGCAGATCCCAGCCTCGCGTCCGGCAGTCTGCGCGCAACGCTGCCCGACTTTCGCGCGCTGGTGACCGACCTGCAGTCGCGCATCGAATTCCTGATCTCGCTCATCGACAACCCATCAAAGAGGATGGCCCGCCATGGCTGATGAATTTGTGAATGTCCGTTACCTCGTCGACGACGTCGCCGAATCGCTCAAGTTCTACACGACCCACCTGGGTTTCAAGGAGTTGACGAACTTTCCGCCGGCTTTCGCTGACGTCGCACGCGGCCAGTTGCGGCTGCTGCTGAGCGGACCCGTGAGCTCCGCCGCACGGCCAATGCCCGATGGGCGAAAGCCGCACGCCGGTGGTTGGAACCGGATCCACCTGATCGTCGACGACATCCGCGCCGAGACTGCGCGCCTGCGTGACGCCGGAGTGAAGTTCCGCAGCGATATCGTGACCGGTCCGGGCGGCGCGCAGATCGTGCTCGACGACCCTTCGGGAAATCCCATCGAACTGTTTCAACCCGCCGGTCAATGGCCGCCGCAGCGATGACTGAGCGGCTGTCTCATTCAAATCGCTGCGCCGCCCCTCGTGGCGGTTGTTAGATTGGGAGGAACTGCGCGATGTCCAGAATCAGCGTGCGTTACATCATTGACGACGTCCCGGCCGCGACACGTTTCTATACGACGTTCCTCGGATTCTCATTGGAGCAGGACGCCTTGCCCGCCTTCGCGTCGGTCACGCGGGACGGCGTGCGCCTGCTTCTCAGCGTGACGGCAGCTCGGGGAAGCGTCCATTGCCAGACGGTCGCCGGCAGGAATCGGGCGGCTGGAACCGTATCCATCTATCAACCACCGCGCCCCCATTGTGGGTAAGCGCCTTAGTCGTATTCGCCTATATCGTCAGCGTCGCCAGGAGCAATTAGTCCATTGGGCTTTTTTGGTTGATCGCCCCTCCCCGGTGTCCAGCGCGGTCGTTCGTGTCATGATTAATCACTGCATTTCCATCGACCTGCAATGACGACGGTGACGAGTTCCGGTACCTGCGATTCACACGGCGGAAGCCGAGCGGCATTTGCTTGCGTGCATCGCCGCCGATGTGGTTGCCGACTTCTCGACGCGACCGCCGGCGCAACGACGACTCAGCGCGGCTTTTCTCGAAGCGTTGATCTCGGGTACCGATACGGGTCACCCGATGCTGCGCGGCGCGCTGCGCATTCGCGGCGCCGAGATTGTCGGCACGCTTGCGTCCGTTGCGACGCGAGCGCGGCGACGGGATTGCGGCGTTGCTGTTCTGGTCCTGTCAGCTTCGACAGTCCGGTCGATTTGAGCGGCGGCGATTTTCTGTCACTGCGATTCGTCGACTGCACGCTGCCGGCGTTCATCGGCGCGAGCCTGACCACGAAGGCCGATCTCGATCTATCCGGCTCTCGCTTCGCCGGTGTCGACGATTACGAATGCGAACTCGCGGATGTCGGCACCTGTGCGATTCACCTGAGCAACGCGCGCATCGGCGGGCGGCTCGCAATCAGTTCGACCGCACAAGCGCGCGTCCACGATGAACGGAATCGTTCGCCTCGACGGCGTCCGGGTGGACGGCGACGTATGCCTCGACGGCGCGCTCATCGACGGCCGCGGCGACATCGCGCTCAACGCGCGCTCGATGATCGTCGGCGGCAACGTCGATCTCGGCTGGGCCGGCGGTCACCGATTCGAGGCGCTCGGTGAAGTCTCGCTCGCCGCGTCGCGCATCGTGGGCGATCTGATTCTGAGCGGCGCAAAACTCAGCAACGCGATCTGGCCGCGCGCTGCACTGCGAAGATCTGCAGGGTCGAGTCGGTTTTTCTGGGCGGCTGACGGCGAGGCGCCGTTCGAGGCCACGGGGCGGCTCAACTTCCTCTCGGCAACCATTGGCGGCAGCTTTTTCATGACCAGCGCTCGGCTGGCGCCCGGCCCGGACATGAACTTCCTCGGCCGCGGGCGACCCGGTCGCGCTGAACCTGCAGCAGCTGCGCGTTTCCAACGCGCTCGTCATGACGAATATCGGCGCCCTCGATCCCAACGGGCCGCCGCCGTCGCGGTCGACGCCTGCCAAGCCGGTTGAGGGCTGGTTTCTGCTGAATGGCGCGCAGCTCAATGGCGTCATCGACAGTCTCGAGAACGGCTGGCCCGCGCACGGTTACCTCGATCTGGAAGGCGCCACGTACGAGCGGCTCGGCAGCACTGTTGGCCGAGAGCTCGTCGCCAGCCGCATCGCGTGGCTGCGCCGCCAGTTTCCGGACGGACGTCCGACCGCCGAGACCTTCAAGCCGCAGCCGTATGAGGAACTGAGCCGCGTGCTGCGCCGCCACGGGCAAGCGCAGGAAGCCGACGCTATCGCCGTGGAGAAGATCCGCATGCGACTTGCCGCGCGCATCGATCGGCCGTGGGCGCGGGTCGTGCCGAACCTGCTGATGCTCGTCAGCCACCACGGCTACTCCACGGGCCGTGCAATGCGTCTTTCGTGATCTTCGTGCTGCTCGGTGCGCTGATGTACTCGATCGCAGTGTGGGGATTCGAGCAGCCGTTCGTGCCGTTCGAGATGTCGCCCGAACCCACGGAGTACGTGTTGCCGTTCGATCTCGCTCGAGAGACGACCGAACGGGGATGTCCGGGATTGAACGTTTTCGAGTACGCGCTCGACGTCGCACTGCCGCTCATCAATCTGGGTCAGGACACCTATTGCCGTTTTGCGCCCGAAGGCTCGTGGCGATGGGTCTGGTCATTGCTGCATAGTCTTTATGTACTGGTCGGTACCGCGTTATCGGCCGTGGTCGTGCTCACCCTGACGGGTGTGCTGAGGCGCGACTAGGCTCCCGTCCGTCTGCGATCGGCATTCTCCGTGGACACTCTCCAGACGTACCGAAAGAAGCGCGACTTCGACAAGACACCCGAGCCGGCGGGGCGTGCGGCGCGCACGCGCGGGCGACGAACTGGCGGTAAATACGTGATCCAGAAGCATGCAGCGCGCGCCCTCCACTACGATTTTCGCCTCGAGCTCGACGGCGTGTTCAAGAGTTGGGCGGTACCGAAAGGCGCGGGACTCGTGCCCGGCGAGCGGCACCTCGCCGTTCGAGTCGAGGATCACCCACTCGAATACGGCAACTTCGAAGGTGTCATCCCCAAAGGAGAATATGGCGGCGGCACCGTCATGCTCTGGGATCGCGGACAGTGGCGACCGGACGATGGCGCCGATCTCGACGCCGGAAAGCTCGATTTCGTTCTCGATGGAGACAAGCTGAAAGGCGCTTGGACGCTGGTGCGCATGGGCGGCAAAAGGAATGCCGACGGCAAGAACTGGCTTCTCATCAAGCGCCACGATCATGGCCAACACCCAGCGCCGCCATCCGACGTGAGCGTGGCCACCGGTCGCTCGATGGACGAAATCGCCCGCGCGCGTGATCGCACGTGGACACGCAACGGCGAGCTGAAACCGAAACGTGCGCACAGCGCCAAGCCCAAGGCACCGACGCGCCTCGAGGGATCCGTCAAGCAGATGAAAGTACCCGCCTCCGTCGTCCCGCAGCTCGCCACACTCGTCAGCGAGCCGCCGGACGGCGCGAAGTGGATCCACGAAATCAAATTCGACGGTTACCGCATCATTGCCCGGATCGACAGCGGTACCGTACGTCTGTTCAGCCGCAACGAAAAAGATTGGACGAGTCGGTTTCCGGAAATCGCCGACGCGATCGCCGAGATACCCGTCGGCAAAGCAATTCTAGATGGCGAAGTCGTCGCGCTCGCGCCGAACGGCGCCTCGAGCTTCGGGTTGCTGCAGGAAGCGCTGTCGTCGAAGCGCACGGCCAAACTGATCTATCAGGTGTTCGATCTTCTGCACCTCGAGGGGTACGACCTCACCGGAGTCACCCAGCTCGAACGCAAGCGCGCCCTGAAGCGCTTGTTGGAAATGGAACGATTCGATCCGGGCGCGCGCGTGCGGTACACCGATCACATCGAGGGTAAAGGTCCGCAGTTTTTTCGCCAGGCGGGCACAATCGGCCTGGAGGGCATCGTCTCGAAGATCGCCGACGCCCCCTATCGAGCGGGACGCGGGCGCAGTTGGCTGAAGATCAAGTGCACACAGCACGAAGAATTCGTGATCGGCGGATATACCGACCCGGCGGGTTCGCGCAGCAGCTTCGGCGCGTTGCTGCTCGGCGCGTTCGACGAACGCGGCAAGCTCACCTACATGGGACGCGTCGGCACCGGATTCGACGCACGCCAACTCAGCCAGATCGGCGCTCGTCTGCAGAAGCTGTCGACGCGCAAGAGTCCGTTCGCTGCGACGCCTCCCGAGCGCGGCGTGCATTGGGTACGACCGCAGTTGGTTGCCGAAGTCGAATTCACCGAACGCACCGGCGAGGGTTTGTTGCGCCACCCGTCGTTCCGCGGGTTGCGCGAAGACAAGGACGCAAAGGAGATCGAAGCCGCTGCGTTGACAACCGCTGCCTCGAAGACGCCGCCGAAAGCGCAGTCGAAAGCGCCGCCGACGGTGTCGTCGAAAGCGCCGCTCAAACCTCCGCAGGTCACGGAACAAACAAAGCCGAGTCGCACGAAGAAAGAAACCGAGACGATCGTCGCCGGCGTGCGTCTGACGCACCCGGATCGCGTGTTGTGGCCGGAGCGCGGCATCACGAAACTGCAACTCGCGCGCTACTACGAAGCCATCGAGTCCTGGCTCATGCCACAGCTTGCGAATCGACCGCTGGCGCTACTGCGCGGGCCCGACGGACGAACGGGCGACTGCTTTTTTCAGAAGCACCCTGGCAAGACGATGAGCAAGGACCTGCCGCGCGTATCGATTCGCGAGAAAGACGACGTTGACTCGTACATGTACGTCCGAAAACTGTCCGACGTCATCCACCTCGTGCAGATGGGCGTGCTCGAACTGCACGTGTGGGGAAGCCACGTCGACGATCTCGAACGACCGGACATCATGGTGTTCGATCTCGATCCGGACCCGGAACTTGCGTGGTCCGAAGTCATTCGCGGCGCAAAAGAACTGCGCGAGCGCCTCAGCACCCTCGGGTTGGCGTCGTTCCCCCGCGTCACCGGCGGTAAAGGCCTGCACGTGGTCGTGCCGCTGAAACCGTCGGCCGATTGGGACACCGTGAAAGGGCTCAGCCTCGCAATCGCTGAGACCGTGGCGCGTGATGATCCCGATCGCTTCACAACGAACATGGCCAAGTCCAAACGCGATGGCAGGATCTTCATCGACTACCTGCGCAATGGCCGCGGTGCCACCGCAATCGCTTCGTATTCGACACGGGCGCGCGAAGGGGCGCCCGTATGCGTGCCGCTCGGATGGGATGAGTTGCGAACCACGACGTCGGGCGCCGACTTCGACTTGATCAGGGTTCAAAAGCGCTTGAAGACACTGCGCGCCGATCCCTGGCGCGAGTTCGACGAAGCGCGTCGTCCGCTCTCCAAACCTGCTGCGAAGGCGAAGGCGACGACGCGCGGGAAATCCGCAACGCGAAAATCCTAGAACGCGATCGACACGCGCGCATCGCCCCAACTAGTCCACTGAGTCGCACGAAGCTCCGGCGTTTTCGCCAATCCAACGCGTTGGAACCGTCGTAGGAAACATCTGGCGCACGGTCGGGAAATCTTGGGCTGTTCGCACTTCGGCCGCGGCGAGACACTGCAGTTGCGTGGTGGGGTCCACATAAAAGCAAAGGCAACAGAAATGTTCCCATTGCTTTTGGACCCCGCCCGTCTTTTCGGCGCCCATCTCTCGGAAGGATATCGCCATGCACAGTCGACCCAGCAAATGGTGTGCGCACGAAGACTGCCGGTGCCGCGTCACTGCGGCCTCGGTGAGTCATGACGGCAAACGTTATCGCAGCCAGGGATGCGCGGACGGCAAGGGCTGTGGCCATCGAAATGCGGTTGCCGTTGCGAATCGCGATGGAAGCGCAGGTGCAACGGAGCGTCGCACGGTGACCAGAACACCGCGCAGTGAATTGTTTGACGAGCCAGACCGGCCGGCACCCCGGCCAAACCCAAGGAGCTGAGTTGTGGAACGAGGACATTTGGTATCGATCGGAATCGCACTCTTGGTAAGCGCAGATGCGACGTTCGCCGCGGAGTCGACGGACTACAGCATGGCCGACAAGAACGCCGACGGGCGCCTGGATGCGGATGAATTTGCCGCAGTCGCGAGTTCGATCCATTCATCGACAAGCTCGAAATCGTCTACGAGCACGATGTCGAAAACTCCCCCCGACTCGAGTTCGATGCAGGAAACGCAGTAGCAACGCAGCGCGTCTGGCACCCCGGTGTGCCAGACTGCGCTCTGACTCGGGGCATACGGGATAGAGCCGTCATGGCGAAGGCAGTTGCGGTGTTGAGTGACAACCTGTCGGTCGTCCGCCGCTGCTATCAGGCCTATGTCGACAAAGATCGCGGTGCCATCGAAGCAATCATCTCCGACGACTTCCACTTCACGAGTCCGCTCGACAACCGCATCGATCGAGCGACCTATTTCCGGCGCTGTTGGCCGAACAGCAAGACGATCACGGGTTTCGACTTTGTCGCATTGGAAGGCGTCGGCGATCGCGTGTTCGTCGTCTACGAAGGCCGCAGCAATGACGGCCATCGATTTCGCAACACCGAAATCCTCACGGTTCGAGACGCGCACATCGTCGACGTCGAGGTTTACTTCGGCTGGTCGATTCCGCACCGCGCGGTCGAGGGAAGCTTCGTCGACGACGATTCTCACGCGTGACGGAATCCGCTACGGATTCCACTGCATCGGGTGGCGTCAGCATACTTCTCGAGCGCTCTTCGGCCCGGTGGTAGTACATCGTCGCTGCCTCCTTCCTCATGCACCGCCCAGGACGCTCAGCTCTTGCGCGCCATGGCCGCTTCCTGTGCGCGTTGATAGCTCTCACTGACCGCGCGGTAGTGCGGCACGAGCTCGCTGTAGAGCGCGCCCCACTGCGCTGCATCGG
The DNA here is from genome assembly GCA_963829065.1 of uncultured Gammaproteobacteria bacterium. Lineage (GTDB taxonomy): Bacteria > Pseudomonadota > Gammaproteobacteria > Pseudomonadales > Azotimanducaceae > DATJGR01. The sequence continues at coordinate 165,828 of CAWHHK010000005.1, forward strand.
ATCGTGCCCACGTCCGCTGGAACTCGCACAGCACCGCGTTCGTCGACACAGGAACGATGCCCGCCTGCGTCAAGCGCATCATCGTCGTCAGCGACGCCATCTCGCTCGGGTCGCCGGAGGCATCCATCACCGCGTAAACGTTGAAGCCTGCGGCTTTTGCTTGCAGCGCGGGAAACGCCACACACACGCTTGTCCAGACGCCGGCCATGATCAGCGTCTTCTTGCCACTCGCTTCGATCGCGCCGCGGAAGTCTGTGTTGTCCCACGCGCTGACTTCGCCCTTGCGCGCAATGTACTTTGCGCTCGGCGCCGCTGCAGCGAGCTCCGGCATCAACGGACCGTTCGTGCCGTTCGGCTCCGACGCGGTCGTGAGGATCGGCGCCTTGCCCAGTTCGGCAATTTTGGCTAGCACGACGGCGCGCACCCGCAAATCGGCGACCGGAACATCTTTGACGGTCTGGAACAGGCCGGTCTGATGATCCATCAACAGCAGCATCGTGTCTTTGGGGTCGAGAAGGACTTTCGCGGCATCGGTCGTCGGCATGGGTGCAGTCTCCTGTCGGTGGTTCGCCAACACAGGATACGCGTGTGTGTGGCGAGCGGCATTGTACGAAGGTATCGGCCGGGACATTGCAGCGCGCGCGAAACGCAAGGGCTGACGCACGTCGTGCTAACGACCACCCTAGGGCGCGTTACACCTCAGCGCCGCTGCCCGGCGATAGGTAACCGAATCCATCAGGCATCGAACCGCACGCAGAGCTTGCCGAAGAAGCGGCCGCTTTCCATCGTGCGCAGCGCCTGCGGCACCTCGTCGAACGCAAACGTGCGATCGATCACCGGCTTCAGCTTCCACTGTTCGATGTGCGCGAGCATGTCGGTGAATTGCGCGCGACTACCCACCGATATGCCGATCAGCTGCAGGTTGTTGCTGAAGAGCATCGGCAACGAGATCGTGCTGCCGAAGCCGCTCAAAACGCCGATCACGATGATGCGACCGCCGACGCGCGCGGCCAGCATCGCCTGCTGCAGCGTATTTTCGCCACCGACTTCAATGACGACGTCGACACCGCGTCCGTCGGTGAAACGGCGCGCCTCCGCCGACCACTCGGGGTGCTTCGTATAGTTGATGCCGTGGTCTGCGCCGAGCGCCATCGCGCGCTCGAGCTTCGCGTCGCTCGACGACGTGACGATCACGCGCGCACCGAGCGCTTTCGCAAATTGCAGCGCGAAGATCGATACGCCGCCGGTGCCTTGCACCAGAACCGTGTCGCCCGGGCCGACCGGCGCTTCGACCGCGACGGCGCGCCACGCGGTCAATCCCGCACACGGCAGCGTGGCCGCTTCTTCGAAGCTCATCGTGTTTGGAATGCGGACGACGCCATCGGCGCGCAACGCGATGCGCTGTTGCAGCACGCCGTCGAGCGATCCGCCGAGCGCGAGCGAGCGCGCCTCGGCACTGACCGGACCGTCGAGCCAGCTCTGAAAGAACGTCGGCGCGACGCGATCCCCCACCGCGAGTCCGCCCACACGCTTGCCGATCGCGTGCACGACGCCGGCGCCGTCCGAAAACGGCACCAGCGCGGCCGGCGCTTTCGCGCCGGGAAACCCGCGGATCGTCGCGAGGTCGCGAAAATTCAGCGACGCCGCGCGCATCGACACGACGATCTGCTGCTCGCCGGGCGTCGGTTCGGGCAGGTCGACGCGTTGCAGCTTGTCGATGCCGTACTCGCCGCGAATCTGCCACGCCTTCATGAATTCTCCTCGTTCCACATGCCAAGCAGACGCGACGCGGCGTCGATGCGCACATTGCTGCTCACCGTGCGCCCCGCTCGGCTGCTCGCGCTTCCGCGGGCCACACACGCGATTCGAATGCCGCGAGCACGGGTTCCGTCAGGAAACGGCTACGCGCGCCGTAGACGTGCTTGTCGCCCCAACGACTCTGTTGGGTGACGTAGAATCGCAGCGGCGCGACCAGGTGCAGGTCGCGCTTCGCGCGCGTCATCGCCACATACAACACGCGGCGCTCCTCTTCGACGAGTGCGGGTTTGCCGGCGGCGAATTCGTTCGGGAAGCTGCCGTCGGTGACGTTCAGCACGAACACCGAGTCCCACTCCTGCCCTTTCGCGGAATGCACCGTCGACAGAATCAGGTAATCCTCGTCCTGCAGCGGCGGCCCGGATTCGTCGCCGGTCGCTTGCGGCGGGTCCAGCGTCAGTTCGGTGACGAAGCGTTCGCGCGACGGCGACTGCATCGCGATGAGTTCGAGTTGCTCCAGGTCGCCCTGGCGTACATGCGCGGCATCGTACAAGCGCTGCAGATGCGGCTCGTACCACTGCCTGACGCGCGTCATCTGTCCCGCCCACTCGTGCGTGGCATGCAGTTCATTCAACAGCTGAACGAGACTGCGCCAATCGTGCTCGGTCGCCGCGGGGACGCGAAAGCTCGACGAGTGACTGCATGCGAGAAACCGGCATCCTCCAGCGCGTTCAAACACCGGTCCGCAATGGCGGGACCGATGCCGGGCAGCAACTGCAACGTGCGAAAGCCGGCGATGCGATTGCGCGGATTGTCGATCCACCGCAGCAGCGCGAGCACGTCTTTGACGTGCGCTGCTTCGAGGAACTTCAAGCCGCCGTACTTGACGTACGGGATGTTGCGGCGGACCAGTTCGACCTCCAACACGTCGCTGTGGTGCGCGCTGCGCATCAGAATTGCCTGCTGCTTCAACGGCGTGCCCTGCTCGCGTTTCTCCAGTACCTGCTCCACGACGTACAGCGACTGGTTGCGATCGTCTTCGACCGTGACATACCACGGCTTCTGCGCCGACGGCTGTTCTGAGTGCAGCCGCTTCTGATACTGACGCGTGCCTTCACTCATCAACGCGTTCGCCGCATCGAGGATCGGCTGCAATGAACGGTAGTTGCGATCGAGCGTGATGATCTGTGCCGGCTGGCGTGAATCGCGTTGGGAACTCGAGGATGTTCTCGACCGCAGCGGCACGGAACGAATAGATCGCCTGCGCGTCGTCGCCAACCACACACAGCCCGGCGCCATCCGGTTTCATCGCCAACAGGATCTCGGCCTGCAGCGTGTTGGTGTCCTGATATTCATCGACGAGTACGTGTTCGAAGCGTGCGCCCAGATGCTCCGCCACCGACGGCTCCTGCGTCAGCAGGTGCCAGTAAAGGAGCAAGTCGTCGTAATCGAGCAGTTGCTGAGTCTGCTTGGCCTCTACGTAAGCGCGAAACAGCTGCGTGAGTTCATCGCGCCATTCGGCGCACCACGGATAGTGGGTCTCTAACGACTGCGCGAGGGTGCAGCGCGTGTTGACGCGGTGCGAATAGATCGCGATGCACGTATCCTTGCGCGGAAAGCGCTTCGCCTGTTTGGCAAATCCCAGTTCATTGCGTTTCAAGTCGATCAGGTCTGCCGAATCGCCGCGGTCGATGACCGAAAACGACGGATCCAATCCGAGGACGTGCGCGTATTCGCGCAGCAATCGATTGCCGATCGAGTGAAACGTGCCCGACCACATCATGCGCGTCGCGTTCGGATGGAAGGCCGAACGAGGCGATTCGCGCAGCGCGGCGTGCGCGATGCGTTCGGCGCGTTGCAGCATCTCGCGCGCCGCGCGCCGCGTGAACGTCAGCAGCGCGATGCGCTCCGGCGCGACCCGCTGCAGCAACAGGAACGCGACGCGATGGGCGAGCGTGTTGGTCTTGCCGGTGCCGGCCCCCGCGACGATCAACAATGGCCCGGCGGGGCGTTCGCCGTGCTCTGCGCCAAAGGTGGCGGCCTGCAGTTGCGCCGGGTTCAGGTTGTGACCAAACGTCGGGGACTCAGATGGAGCGAGAGCGGTCTTCATGCGCGCGATGATGCCGGATGGCTGTATGCAAATACAGTCGCAATGCCCTCTCTTTCTGGTCCGGCCGCGGCGAAAGTCGCACTAAACTGCGCGCTGCCGATTTACACGAACAATTTGCACGAACGATTTACTGAAAAGGCACGGAGGGTTTCGGATTGGAGTTCGAAGAAGTCGTGATGGGCCGGCGGAGCATCCGCGGCTACAAGCAAGAACCGGTTCCGCGTGAAGTGCTCGAGGAAGTCATCGCGATGGCGATCCGATCGCCGTCGTCGATGAACACGCAACCGTGGCATTTGTATGTACTGACCGGCGAAGTGCTGAACAAAGTCCGGCGCGGCAATACCGAGCGCAACCTGGCGGGCGTTGCGCCCTCGCGGGAGATTCGCTCTCACGGCGCATACCAGGGCGCGCATCGGCAGCGCCAGATCGACATCGCGGTGCAGCTGTTTCAGGCGATGGGCATCGAACGACACGATGCCGAGAAACGCCAGGACTGGGTGATGCGCGGCTTTCGTCAGTTCGACGCGCCGGTCTCCATCGTCGTCACGTACGACAAAGAACTGCAGGGCGGCGACATCGCGCAGTTCGATTGCGGCGCGCTCGTGAATGGCCTCGTGACGGCCGCGTGGTCGAAAGGCCTCGGCGCGGTCGTCAACAGCCAGGGCATCATGCAATCGCCGGTCGTGCGCGAGCATGCCGGTATACCGGATGATCAAGTCATCATGATCTGTGTGGCGATGGGATATCCGGATGACAACTTCGCGGCGAACCTCGTGGTTTCGCAGCGAAGAGCGGTCAGCGAAGTGGCCTCGTTTGTCGGGTTTGATTGATCGCAACCCGCGATAGCTAATGTTTCACCGGCGGAGGATGCCTGGTTTTACCGGATCGCTTCGCCGCCGTTGAACGCGTCGTTCCAATGCCGGCTTTCGTCGGAGCATGGTCCTTCTCGATCTTGCGGCGACGACTGCGGCGGATCTTCGTGTCGGCATCCGCACCGCGCGCCTTCGTTGGCTCGGGTGTATGCGTGACCGGTGGCTCCGCGTGCTCGAGCGCGACCGGATCGCGCTGCACTGGCTCGCTCGCCGGTTTCGGTTCGACCAACGCCGCGGGTGCGTTGCGCTCGCGCGCCCACTCGGCCCAGCTCTTCGCGGCGAGTCGCGACGCAACCTGGAGCGCGCCTGTGGTAGCCGCCAGCGCTTTGCGGCGGTCGGTCCAGAATGCCTCGCGATATTCGCGTTGCAACGCCAAAAAAGCGGCGACGTCGTGGACGTCGCCGGTTCTCGAGACGACATCGCTCTGACGCTCGAGGAACGTCGTGAGGTCGGCGAGCTGAACGCCGACAATCGTGCCGAGCGTCGACACGCTCAGTTCAATGATGTCCTTTCCGAAGTTGAGTGCCGCATTGAATGCACACATGACAGGAACCTCCGTCCTTGCTGTTCCCTCCCGCGTCGGCATGATTCAAATAGAAAGAAAGCAAGAGACGCGCCAACCTTGCGGACGCCCGATTTTTCGGTATGCCGCGTATTGCGCGCGCTTCATAGGAGTGCAGCGTGAAGCCGACGGCACCACCGTGCGGCAGATTCGATGCAGGCAGATGTGACGCCGGCTAGAGTGACATCGACACGGATATAGATGCCGCGAGGTATCGATTGAAGGCATTTGCGGTCGCACTAAGCCTGGTGCTGCAAGTCGGCGCGTCTGCACTGGCCTTCGCTGCCGACTGCGACGCTCGCCAATCTGCCGGGTATCGCGTTCTCGCATTGGATAACGGCAGGAAGGTGGCTGTGTGGTATCCCGCGGCAGACGCCGAGCAACCGATGGCCTATTCGCGCGCCAACTACGGCTTTATGGGGAACGTCGCGCACGACGCACCACCCAACGACACGTGCCCGCGCGTACCCCTGGTCTTGTTCTCGCACGGCCTGGGTGGATGCGCGCTGCAATCGATCTTCATCACTGAGGAACTGGCGCGACACGGCTATGTCGTCGCCGCACCCGACCACACGGATGCCGGATGCGCCATCGGCGCCGATGATTTGAAGATCGACAACATCCGCACGGACAACTCGTTTCTGACTCCCGGACAGTGGACCGATCAGAGCGAGATCGATCGCATGCAGGACCTGCGCAAGGTGATGCGCCTCGTCGCCGACGATCCGCTGCTCGGGCGCATCGTCGACATGTCGCGCATCGGCGCCGTCGGCCACTCGTTGGGTGGCTACACCGTGGTCGGAATGGCAGGTGGCTGGCCCGCGTGGAAAACGCCCGAGATCAAGGCGGTACTCGCGCTATCGCCCTACGTTGAGCCGTACATCGGCAACGGCGCGCTCACACACCTCGGCGTGCCCGTGATGTACCAAGGCGCGCAGTTCGATTGGGGGATTACGCCGAGCCTCGAAGGTCGGCGCGGCGCATACGCGATGACCGCGGCGCCGAAGTACTTCGCGAAATTGAAGGGGGGCACGCATTTCGAATGGACCAATCTCGTCTGTGCCGGGCAGACGAATGTCGCGCAGTGCCTGACGAACGTCCCCAACGCGAATGCGATCGACCGCTACGGGATCGAGTTCCTTGATCGGTATCTGAAGGGCAAGCCGAACGTTGCTCTCGATTCCGAAGGGGCGGACCTGAGTCGGTATCAGCGCGCACCCTAGTGTCGTGACTAGAACCCGCGCGCTCGGATGCGCGCGCCATCCTCGACGCGCTGGTTCGGGTTGACAATGACGCGCTCGCCCGCCGCCACGCCATCGACGATTTCGACCGAGAGTCCCGCGCGGTGACCGATTGTCACGTTGCGCAGGCGGGCGCGGCCTGCGTCGTCAACGAACAGTGCCCAGACGTCGTCATGCCGGAACAGCGCCGTCAGCGGAACCAGCGTCGCCTCGGCCGTCTCCCAGGTGACCACACGAACGTCGACGCGATACGCGTGACCGAGCGTCTCCCAGGCCGATGGCGGATCGGTCAGATCGAGGATCACGTTGGCCCGTTGCTCTTGAATGCCGAGCGCCGACACCTTCGTGAACGCGGTCGGCTCGACCTCGCGAACGATCGCATTGAGGGGCGCGCCGCCCCAGTTCTCGAGTATCGCGCGTTGGCCGGGGCGCAGCGATGGCGGCCTCGTTGGAGAGATAGTCGGCGACAATCTCCATCTGTGCGGGATCGCCGATGTCGAGCAGCGGCAGATCCCGCGTGAACTGCCGTCTCGCTCTTCTCGGCGATGCGCAGTACGCGCCCGCTGATCGGCGCGCGCAGATCGACGCACGCGCAGCCGGCGGCGTCGGGAGTCGGGGTCGTCAACGCTGCCCGCGCCCTCGCGAGTTCGTGGTCGCGCATCCCGATTGCCGCGTCCGCGGCGACGAGCGCGGCATTCGCGGATCGGTCGGCGCGCTCGGCATCGTCGATCGCCTGCTTCGATACGACGCCTTTCGCGCGCAACTCGCGCGTGCGAACCACGGCTGCGTCCGCGAACTCCTTCTCCGCGACGGCGCGATCGCGTTCGGCCCGCGCCAGGCGCGCGGCGGCTTCGGCGGCGTGAACGGCATGCTTCGGCTTCGACTCGCGCACGCGGATCGAGCAGTGCCGGATCCGCTGGTTCGATGCGGGCGACGATTGTTTTGCCGCTTTCGACGGCATCGCCGACGTGCAGCGCCGTTCGCTGCAGCGTGCCGGTGATCGGCGCCGACACGGTGAAAATGTCGTGCACCCGCGTCTGGCCTTCGTCGTCGACCGTGACGGTCAGCGGACCTCGCGTGACGACGGCGACATCGACACGCTGCGGATCGCCGCGCAACGCAGACCAGCCAGGAACGCGAGCAGCGCCGTCGCGGGGACGGCCCAGAACAGCAATCGCTTTGTCGTGGTTGCCTGCCAGCGCATCGGATTCACTCCCGCGTTTTCAGGACGGCGATCAGGTCGAGCCGCTGCAGGCGTCGCTGCACGAGCGCGCAGAAGCGACCGCGGAGGCGAGCGCCACGAGCACGGCATACGCGTACGTGTCGGCGCGCACGACGACCGGCACCCGAAAGAGTTCGGTCGCGAAGCTCGCGGCCATCAGCGACGTCAGACCCCAGCCGAGCAGCGCGCCGACCGGCAGCGCGAGCAGGACCAGCAGTGCCGCTTCGCCGAAGAGCAGATACGTGATTTCGCCCGTCCGGAAACCGAGCACGCGCAGCGTCGCGAGTTCGCGACCGCGTTCCGACAATGCGATGCGAAGGTTGTTGTAGACGACGCCGATCGCGAGCGTCGCGGAGAAGAACACGTAAAACGACACGTAGATCAGCAGGGTCTTGCCCATCGTATCGTGGAACACGTCAATGGCCGCGGCCTTCACGACGGCGCCGCCGATTGTCGGCAGCGACTGCAAACGCTCGAACAACGCATCACGCCGCGACGCATCGACGCGCAGCAGCAGCGCGTTCACGGTATCGGGCTCACCGATCGCACGTGTCAGCGCCGCGAGGTTCATGTACGCGGTCGTGCCGATGTAGGTATCGAAAATCGCCGCGACCGGCAGGTCGAGGTGCTTGCGACGGCCATCGAGTACGTCGACGGTGACGATGTCGCCGATGTGGGCGTGGAGGATCTGTCGGCGAGCGCGCTCGACAGCAGCAGACCGCTCGTCGGCACGCGCACCTCGGTGCCATCGTTGGTGTGCAACGACTCGAGTTGCCCCTCGGCGGGAATGCCGATGATGGCCTCACGCCGCGTGTACTGTTCGTGCGTCAAGCGCGCGGCGACCGCGCGGCGCGCTTCGACAGCGAGTACACCGGGAAGCCGGCCGACGCTGCCGACGACGTCTCGCGGCCGCTTCGACGAGTCCGAGCGTGACGTCCTGGTGCTGCTGCCGCTGAAAGACGTCGTCGATCGAGTAGGTCGATCGCGTCGAGCCACTGCAGCGCGGTGACGAGTACCGCGACCGACGTCGCCGCGCCGAGGCTCGTGAGCGAATGCCCGCAGCGGTCGGCGTGAGACCTGCCGCAGGATGATGCGAGTCGGCTGATCGAGCCAGCCGATCAAGCGCGAAAACAGCGTTCCCCGACGCTGGAACAGCGGCGGCGTCGGCGGGCGCATGGCTTCGGCTGGAGCGAGCCGCGCCGCACGCTTGGCCGCGGCGATGGCGCCGACGATCGCCGCGCCGAGGCTGATCGCACGCCGAGATCACGAAACGCGCGCGCGACCCGGCGCGTAGATGCAGCGATCGGGAAGCGGAACAGTTCGGCGTAGATGTCCGGTCATCCAGCGGCCGAGCCCCAACCGATGGCCCACCCCAGCAATACGCCGATCGCGGTCATCGCGATCGACGAGTTTCGCGTAATGCCAGGCGACGGCGGCGCCCGTATAACCGAAGGCTTTGAGCAGGCCGATCTCGGCGCGTTCGATCGAGACGAGCCGCGTCAGCATCGACGTTGGTGAGGAACGCGGCTACCGCGAGAAAGACGCTCGGCAGGATGCGCGCCATCGTTTCGAGCTGCTTGATCTCGTTCTTGACGAACCAGTTCGAGAGCTGGTCGCGGCGCGCGATACGCACCGGTGCCGCCATACGGCTCGAGCAGCTGTCGAGTGCTTCGATGACGACGCGGTCCGACGCGCCCGGCAACAGCGTCAGCGTGACATCGTCGAACGCGCCGTCGAGATCGAATGCCGCGGCGAGTTCGCGTTCGTTCATCCACAACACGCCGTAGCGCTTCGCGTCCGGCATCAATGCGCCGGGCCCGATCGTGTAGACGAATTCAGGCGACAGCGCGATGCCCGTGATTTCGACTGTCGCGCTGCGTCCGTTCATCAACACGCGTAGATGCGATCGCCCGGACGCGAGGTCGTGGGCTTCCGCGAAAGCTTCGCTGACCAGGCTTCGTCGATGCGCGTGCGCGACAGCGGCTGCTCCGCGTCGCAACGTCGAGCTGGTTGAGCATCGGCTCGCCGGCGTCGGGAACCGACACCAGTGTCGCGATGACCGGTTCGTGAAGCCCGCGCACGTCGACGTTCGCGTATCGCACGATCCGCGTATCCACGAGCTGCACACCGTCGATCGCGGCGATCCGCGCGGCGAGCGATTGCGGCACGCGCTTCGCGGCTGCGAAGACGTCGGCGAAGTGCTGCTGCTCGTAGTACGCCGACGTCGTGTCGTCGCAGCGCGTCGATCGTCGGCGAGCGACATCACCAGACCGCGACGCCCGATGCGACGATCAGCGCGATCGCGCATCGCCTGGCCGTTCAACCGCCAAAGATCGCGCACGAGCTTGCGATCGAGCGGATGCATGGTCACCACTCGAGCTGATCGCGGCGGCACGCGCGTCGCGATTCGATCGTCGTTTCGACGATGCGCCCGTCGGCGAAGCGCATCACGCGATCGGCCATGCCGGAGATCGCGCGGTTGTGCGTGATCAATGCCGTGGTCGTGCCGAGTTCGCGGTTGATCGTCTCGATCGCCTCGAGCACGAGCACGCCGGTCTGCGAATCGAGCGCGCCGGTGGGTTCGTCGCACAGCAGCACTCCGGGCGCTTCGCGATGGCGCGCGCGATGGCGACACGTTGCTGCTCGCCGCCCGACAACTGTGCGGGGAACGCGTCGCAGCGCTCGTCGAGGCCGACCAGCGCGAGCGCCTCGCTTCGGCGCGAGCGGGGCTCGCGCGATTTCGGTCACGAGCGCGACGTTCTCCTCGGCCGTCAGGCTCGCGATCAGGTTATAGAACTGGAAGACGAAGCCGACGTGATCGCGCCGGAATCGAGTGATCGCGGCATCGTCGCGCGACAGCGGCTACGCCGCGGAACAGCACTTCGCCGGACGTCGGCAGAGTCGAGCCCGCCGAGAATGTTGAGCAGCGTCGACTTGCCGCTGCCGGAAGGCCCGACCAGCACGACGAGTTCGGATTCGAAGAGATCGACGTCGACGCCGCGCAGCGCGTGGATTTCGACGTCACCGGTTCGGTACACCTTCGTCAGACGCGCGACCGGACAGCGTCGTTGCGCGGGGCGCGGCGGTGGCAATCTGCGGCAGCTGAACGCTCATGTTCCGGTGAAGTGTGCCATCCGAATAACGTAAATGCGCGAAAGGAGTGCTGACTCAACGCTTGCGCATGAGCATCGACTTCGGCTTCGATACATCAACTACGCGCCAACGACGTTCAATGACGCCGGTATTCGAATACGTCGCCCTCGCGGCGATCGCTTTTCTCGGTTGGCTTGCGTGGCTCCTGCTGTTCGAGCGAGGACCGTCCTATCGCACGAGCAGCCCGCTCGGGCAGCTGCGCGACGACGATCGCCTGGGACTGCTGACGGCGGTCATCGCAACGCCCGTGCAGTCGATCGAATCCCTCGAGCTGCTGCATGAAGGGCCTTCGATGTATGAACGTCAGCTCAGCGCGATCCGCGCTGCGAAGCACTCCATCCATCTCGAGGCGTACATGTTCCGGCCCGGTCGATACGCCGCGGCATACCTCGATGCGTTGACGGAACGGGCCAAGGCCGGGGTGCGGGTACGCGTCATCATCGATGGCGTCGGCAGCATCCAGACGCCGCATGCGTATTTTCGCGCGCTCGTCGCCGCAGGTGGCGAGGTCCATCGGTACCATCCTCTCGAGTTGCAAACGCTGCGGCGCTGGAACAGCCGCACGCACCGCAACCTGCTCCTTCTCGACGGCACGCGCGCGTGCATCGGAGGCGCGGGTGTCGCAGATCACTGGGCACGGACCGAACCGCCGCCGTGGCGTGACTGCGTTGTCATCGTGACGGGGCAAATCGTCGCGGGCCTGCAAGCCGTCTTCGCCGAGAATTGGCTCGAATGCGCCGGCGAGCTGCTCGTTGGTGCGGACGCATTCGCCGTGCGCGCACCGGCGCCGGGCATCGCGAGCGGTCTGGCGATCGGGAGTACGCCGACCGCCGGCGGCTCGACGCGCGCGCGCGTCGTCGTGCAATTCCTGCTCGCCTCCGCCCAGCAAACGATCGATCTCTGTTCGCCGTATTTCGTTCCAGACCTCGGCATCAGGCGCGAACTGATGGCTGCCCGCGAGCGCGGCGTGCGCATTCGCGTCCTCACCGGTGGGCCATACGGCGATCACGGCATCGTTCGACGCGCCGGTCGACGCAGATATGGTCCATTGCTCGCCGCCGGCGTCGCGGTACACGAGTACGCGTCGCACATGCTGCATCTGAAGGCGCTGATCATCGATGGTCGCTGGTCGCTGGTCGGCTCCGCAAACATCGATCATCGCTCGTTCGGTTTGAACGACGAAGTGAATCTGTTGGTCGCGGATGCCGCATTTGCAGGCGAACTGACGCGCGCATTCGACCAAGACCTGATCCACAGCGAGCAAGTCGATCTCGCTGCGTGGCAGCGCCGCTCGTTCGGCGAACGTTTCCTCGCGACGCTCGGCCGTGTGATCGAACGGCATCAATGATGGTCGGCCCAGGGCATCGAGTCGTCCCCTGTCCGCTTCAGTCGTTCTTCTGAACGCTTCCACCCTTGCCCGGCGGACCGTAGTTCACCCAAACCTTCTTGTTCTTCATCAAAATCGTATGGCCGTCGGCGAGCTGCATCTCCTCGCCGTCATGCATTTCCACCTTCTTTCCATGCGCATCGACCAGGCGACTCGTACCATCGGGATGTAGATAAAGCGTCGAACCGTCCTTCAGTTCGAGCTTCTCGGCGATTGCCTCCGCCGCCGCCATTGCGGCCCCGCTTCCCAAGCACAAGGCGAACGCAATTGCCATTAATGTGTTTTCATCGCGCGGTCCCTAATACGAATGGAGCCCAGACTCTAGCGAAGCCTCCTGGCAGCACGCCAATCCGTGAATTCACCTACCCGGGCCGGCTTCTCGCCCCTTCATGAACTCGTTGAACTCAGACGAGGACGGGCGGCATCAATGCTTCACAGAAGGAAACGGCACCCGCGAAATAGGTGGTGTTTGCATCGACCTCGTCGTCAGCGAACGGGACACAAACAAGCGACCTCTCTGGAGGCGATCGATTGCATCATCGTGCACCAGCGCCACGAGGTACCATGCGACGAACACCGAGCAGCGATTGAATGGTGGGAAGATTTCCGGTGATTAATGGCGGGAATGCCGACGACAGCGTGGAGGCGAGGCTCGTGCGTGTGCCCTCCTAACGCTCTCCTTGAGGCTACGATGGAACCGACCCGGGTAGCCCAGTGAGCAACTCGGAGCAGTTCGTTGGGCTCAGCGAGGCTGAAGCGCAGGCGCGGCTGAAAGCCGAAGGGTACAACGAGCTTCCCGAGCCACTACGGCGCACGCCGCTACGGATCGTCAGCGAGGTGTTGCGCGAGCCGATGCTCGCATTGCTGCTCGGGGGTGGCGCGGTGTATCTGCTGCTCGGCGACTTGCAGGACGCGCTGATTCTACTCGGCTTCGCGGCGCTGTCGGTGGTGATCACGGTGATCCAGGAGACCCGCACCGAGCGCGTCCTCGAGGCGCTTCGCGACCTCACGAGTCCTCGCGCGCTCGTCATTCGCGACGGCGCGCGCAAGCGCATCGCGGGTCGCGAGGTTGTGCGCGGCGATCTCGTCGTGCTCGCGGAGGGCGATCGGGTGCCGGCCGATACGATGCTTCGGCACAGTCACGATATGCAGGTTGACGAATCGCTGTTGACCGGCGAGTCGGTGCCGGTGCGTAAGATCGCTGCCAACGACCGAACCCTGTCGCACGTTGCGCGTCCCGGCGGCGATGATCTGCCGTACGCATTTGCGGGTTCGCTGGTGGTTCGCGGCACCGGCGTCGGTGAAGTGACCGCGATCGGCCAGCTGAGCGAGATCGGCAAGATCGGCCAATCGCTGAGCACGCTCGAAACCGAGCCGCCACGATTGCACGCACAAACCCGCCGACTGGTTCAACTGTTCGCGACGATCGGTGGCGCAATCAGCGTACTCGCCGTGTTGCTGTACGGATTTCTGAGAGGCGGCTGGCTCGACGCACTGCTGGCCGGCGTTGCGCTCGGCATGTCGATGATGCCGGCGGAGATTCCGGTGGTACTGACCGTGTTCATGGCGATGGGTGCATGGCGAATTTCGCGCGCACGCGTGCTGACGCGCCGTGCCGCCGCGATCGAGACCTTGGGCTCAGCCACGGTGCTGTGCACCGACAAGACCGGCACGCTGACGGAGAACCGGATGTCGGTCGCCGCGCTCGGTCTGATCGACCACTCGATTTTCCGTTGCAATGACACTGAGGCGGCGCTGCCCGACGGCTTCCGCGCACTGGTCGAGTTCGGTCTGCTCGCCAGCGCGCGAGAGCCGGTCGATCCGATGGAAAAGGCGATCGATTCGCTGGCGCGGCGGCGTTTGCCGGACTTGGAGTACTCGCGCGTTCGCGACTGGCGGCTCCTTCGTGCGTATGCCCTGCGTCCCGAACTGCTCGCGATGTCGCAGGTATGGCAGCCGGCGCCCGATCGCCTCGATTGCGTTATCGCAACGAAAGGTGCGCCGGAAGCGGTGGCCGATCTGTGTCGGCTCGATGCCGGCGAACGCGCTGCACTGAAGCGAACCGTCGACGCGATGGCTGCGGATGGTCTGCGCGTGCTCGCCGTCGCGCGGTCCTCGCTGGCAACGCAGGCACTGCCGGAATCGCAACGCGACTTCGCATTGGAGTTTCTCGGGCTGGTAGGCCTCGCGGATCCGTTGCGGCCGAGCGTGCCGCATGCGATCGACGAGTGCCGCTCGGCCGGTATCAGGGTGATGATGATCACCGGCGATTATCCGGCGACGGCGCGCGCGATCGCCCGGCAGGCGGGCCTCGACGCGGACGAACTCGTAACCGGCGAAGAGCTCGAACAGTTGAGCGAGGGGGCTCTGGCGCAACGGCTGCGGAGCGCGACGGTGTTCGCGCGGATCATGCCGCAACAGAAGCTGCGCATCGTCAATGCGCTGAAGGCGAACGGCGAAATCGTCGCGATGACCGGCGACGGCGTCAACGACGCGCCGTCGCTGAAGGCGGCGCACATCGGCATTGCGATGGGCGGTCGCGGCACCGACGTCGCACGCGAGGCGTCGTCGATCGTGCTGCTCGACGACGACTTCGGTTCGATCGTCGAATCAGTTCGGCTCGGCCGCAGAATCTACGACAACGTACGCAAAGCGATGGCCTTCATCTTCGCGGTTCACGTACCGATCGCGGGTCTCGCATTACTGCCGCTGCTGTTCGGACTGCCGATTCTGTTCGGGCCGGTGCACATCGCGTTTCTGCAGCTCGTGATCGATCCGGTCTGTTCGCTGGTCTTCGAGGCGGAAACGGAGGAGAGCGACGTGATGCGCCGGTCGCCACGATCGCCCGACGAGCCGTTGTTTTCGGCGTCATTGATCGGCTGGGGCCTGCTCCAGGGCGCCTTTGCACTCGGCCTCGTTGCCTCGATCTTCGTCACGGGGCATATGCGCGGGATGCCGGAAGACGAGCTTCGCGCGCTGACGTTCTTTGCGTTGGTCCTGAGCGTCATCAGCTTGATCTTCGTGAACCGTTCGTTCAGCACGTCACTGGCAGCTGCCGTGCTGCGGCCGAACACAACGCTGCTGGCGGTGCTGCTCGTGGTCGTCGCGATGCTGAGTCTGACGCTGTTGTGGCCGCTGGCGAGTGGCGTTTTCCGCTTC
Source organism: uncultured Gammaproteobacteria bacterium (assembly GCA_963829065.1). GTDB lineage: Bacteria > Pseudomonadota > Gammaproteobacteria > Pseudomonadales > Azotimanducaceae > DATJGR01. The sequence continues at coordinate 181,289 of CAWHHK010000005.1, forward strand.
GGTCCGCTGCATGCGAACGATCTTGCAGTGACGCTGGGTGCCGGCGCCGTCGTGCTGGTTTCGCTCGAAGCATTGAAGCCGCTCTGGCGTAAGCGGCTGCTGGTCCGAGGCGCTGTTTGATGTCGGGCTGATGCGGTCCGCGTCGGCAGAAGCATTGTCAGATGCGCAATCAAGTCGCCCAACCTGTGGATTTCCCTGATGTTCCGCTGCCGATCACATGTGCAGGATGGTAGCGGTTCAGCAGCTGTCGATGTTTACCCGAGCGACGACAATGTGAGGTCATCATGAAACCCCCGGTCTCTTCTGGCGACGCCGCCGAGGTGCGCATCTGGGATCCGCTCGTGCGATACGGCCATTGGGTGCTCGCTGTCGGATTCGCGATCGCGTATCTGACGGAGGACGACCTGCTGACGGTTCACGTGTGGGCGGGCTATCTGGTCCTGGCGATCGTCTGCGTGCGCATCGTCTGGGGCCTGCTCGGTTCGAAACACGCGCGCTTCAGCGATTTTCTCTACTCGCCGCAACAAGCGCTCCGCTACCTGACGGATCTCTTCAAGGGCCATGCGAAGCGCTATCTCGGGCATAGTCCAGCCGGCGCGATGATGGTGTACGCACTGCTATTGGCGCTGCTCGCAACCACCGGGTCGGGCCTCGTCGTCTATGCGTACGACAAACACGCCGGCCCGCTCGCCGGCATCGTGTCCAATCAATCGGCGAACGCGGCGAACGAAGCAGGCAAGAAAACCAGCGACTCCGTGGAGGAGTTCTGGGAAGAGGCGCACGAAGTGCTCGCCAACCTGACGCTGGCGTTAGTCGCACTACACATCGGCGGCGTGCTGCTATCGAGCTTTGCGCACCGGGAAAATCTGATCCGCGCGATGGTGACGGGTCGCAAACACGCAGATCACTGACTTTGAATCTGAGTAATCGGGGCAAGCGGCTCCCTTCAACCGGATACGACAAATGAAAACCTACGCATGGCTAGTCGCCCTGACGATGTTCAACACCGCCGGTTCCGCGAACGCGTGGGACTCCCTACCTTCCATCGCCCCTTCCCCTGCCGACAATCCGACGTCGGTCGATAAGGTCGAACTCGGGAAAATGTTGTACTTCGATCCGCGATTCTCCTCGACCGGCACCGTGTCGTGCTTTTCGTGTCACAACGTCATGGAAGGCGGCGACGACCATCGCCCGACGTCGATCGGCGTGCACGGAGAGAAAGGCGGCCGGAATGCGCCCACGGTGTGGAACGCGGCGTTTCACTCGGTGCAGTTCTGGGACGGCCGCGCGGCGACGCTCGAAGATCAGGCGAAAGGTCCGGTCGTCAACCCGGTCGAGATGGGTATGTCGAATCTGAAAGACGCGATCGATCGCATCCGCGCTATCCCCGGCTACAAACCCTACTTCGATGCTGCGTTTGGCGCAGGCGACAGCGTGACGATGGACAACGCCGCCAAGGCGATTGCCGCCTATGAACGCACGTTAGTCACGCCAAACAGCCCGTACGACCGCTACGTCGACGGCGACACAAACGCCCTGTCGGTCGCCGCACTACGGGGCATGAAGCTGTTCGAAAGCACCGGTTGCACGAGTTGCCACGCGGGTCCCGCATTCAACGGCCCAGCGCTGCCGTTGGGAACTGGGTTCTTTATGAAGGTCCCGACGTATCCGGATGCGGCGCTCGTCGCCAAGTACGATCTCGAAAGCGATCAGGGGCGGTTCGTCGCGACGGGTAACGACGCCGATAAGCACATGTGGCGGGTTCCGACGCTGCGCAATCTCGTCTACACGGCGCCGTATTTCCACAACGGCGCCGTCAAGACGCTCCCGGAAGCCGTTCGCGTGATGGCAAAACTGGAGCTCGACAAGACCCTCGCCACCGATCAGACGACCGACATCGTCGCGTTCCTCGAAAGCCTGACGGGCACGTTTCCTACACAAGTGATGCCGCGGCTCCCTCCGACCCCTGGCAATCTGCTCGAGTAATGTCGGCCCTCGGGCTCATCGGTCCGCGTGATCGGCGATGACCTTCGCCAGTTCCGCGGCATCGATGACTTCCTTTTCGATCAGAATCGCGACGAGGGCATCGAGCGCCGCGCGGCGCGCCGTCAGAATTTCACGCGCACGCGCCTGGCTCGCGTCGATCAGGGCTTTGACTTCGCTGTCGATCAGCTCCGCGGTTTCGTCGCTGTAGTTGCGTTCTTCCTGACCGACGACGCCGAGGAACGCGAGCTGCTGTTGTTTGCCGTACGTCAACGCGCCGAGTTTGGCGCTCATGCCGAGCCGCGTGACCATGTTGCGCGCAATCTCCGACGCCCGTTCGAGATCGTTGGCAGCGCCGCTCGATGTATCGCCGAGCACGAGTTCTTCCGCGACACGGCCACCCAATAGAATTGTCAGCTGATCCTTGAGTTCCGCTTCGGTCGACAGGAATTTTTCCTCGACCGGCAATTGCAGCGTGTAACCGAGCGCCGCGACGCCGTGCGGAATGATCGAAACCTTGTGCACCGGCGGCGCCGTCGGCACCGAACTGGTGACCAGCGCGTGGCCCGATTCGTGAATCGCGATGCGGCGCTTTTCGACGGCACCGATCAGCCGGTGTTTTCGCTCCGGCCCGGCCATGATCCGGTCGATCGCCTCCTCGAAGTCGCTCATCGTGACCGACTCATGGTTCTTCCGGACGGCGCGAATGGCCGCTTCGTTCGTGAGGTTCGCAAGATCCGCGCCGACGAATCCGGGCGTACGCTGCGCGATGATGCGCAGGTCGACGTCGGGCGCGAGCGTGAGCTTCTTCGCATGCAGCGCCAGTATCGCAACGCGCGCTTCGAGATCCGGTTTGTCGACGACGATCTGGCGATCGAAACGACCGGCGCGCAGCAGCGCCTTGTCGAGAATCTCCGGGCGATTCGTCGCGGCCATGACGGCGACGCCGCTCGACGGATCGAAACCGTCCATCTCGGTCAACAGTTGATTCAGCGTCTGTTCGCGTTCGTCGTGTCCGCCAAAACGCGGACCGATGCCGCGCGCCCCACCGATGGCGTCGAGTTCGTCGATGAACACGATGCACGGCGCTTTTTCGCGCGCCTGTTCGAACAACTCGCGCACACGCGCTGCGCCAACGCCGACGAACATCTCGATGAACTCGGAACCGCTGATGTCGAAGAACGGCACGCCCGCTTCGCCGGATACGGCGCGCGCAAGCAACGTCTTGCCGGTACCCGGCGCACCGAGCAGCAGAATCCCCTTCGGCATCCGGCCACCGAGGCGCTGAATGCGCGTCGGGTCCTTCAGGAACTCGATGACCTCTTTCAATTCCTCCTTCGCCTCATCGGCGCCGGCGACGTCGTCGAACGTCACCTTGGTGCCGGTTTCGCGCATGAATGTGCACGCGATTGGCGCCGATGTTGAGGAATCCGCGCGCCGCCCCGCCCATGCGTCGGCCCATCCAACTCCAGAACAGAAACACCAAGCCGATCGGCAACACCCAGCCGAGCACGAAATTGCCGAGCCAATTGCTTTCGTGCTGCACGCTGTAACTGGCGCCGTGCGTCTCGAGATCCTTCGCGAGGTCGTTGTCCAGCAGCCGCACCGTGACAAAACGGCGCGGTTGGTGCGTCGCCGGATCCTCCAGCTTCAACGTGCCGCGAATCGTCGTATCGCCGACGACCGCATCCTTGATTTCCCCCTTGTTCAGATGTTCGACGAACTCGCTGTACGGGATCTCCAGCGCCGCGGCTTGTTCGTTAGCGCGCCATAACCACAACGAGGCGAGCATGAAGAACACGTAGACGACGATCGTGAAACCCGGTTGTTGCCAGAATTTGCGCGGCCCCGGTTTGTTGATTTCGATGTCGGGGTTGCGATTGCCGATCGCAAATCCCTTGTTGAGGTCGCTTTTCAATGTATTGCGTGCCATTGACCGTTGAACTCCGCTGAACATTGCAATCCAATCCGACGGGCGCAGCTGCGTCTATCCGTAACGTCCACATCTTGCGCCGCAACGCGATTGGACACAGCCTGCATCGCGGAATCGGGGGTTTCTGATGCAATACCGAAGGCTCGACGTTGCTGCGATGTACACGCCGTGCGATCCGGCGCGGCTCGGATTCGAATCCACCGCAGAGATTCCCGATCTCGATCGGGTCGTCGGCCATGCACGGGCGCTCGATGCGATCCGCTTCGGCGTCGGGATCCGTCAAATGGGATTCAACCTTTATGCGCTGGGGCCGAGTGCGAGCGGCCGGCACTCCATCGTCCAGCAGGTCATCGAGGCGCAGGCGGCCAAGGAGCCGGTACCGCCCGACTATTGCTACGTCAACAACTTCGACGACGCGCACAAACCGCGCGCACTCGAACTGCCGGCCGGGATGGGCACCCAACTGCGCGCCGACATGGTGCTGCTCGTCGCCGAATTTTCGAGCGCCGTCGCCGGCGCGCTCGAGAGCGACGAATACCAGGCGCGGCTGCAGGAGGCCGAGGAACGCTTCAAGCAGAAACAGGAAGAAGCGTTCATGCGGCATGAGCGCACAGGCCACGGAACTCGATGTGCGCCTGCTGCGCACGCCGGCGGGTTTTGCGTTCGCACCGATGAAAGGCAGCGAAGTGCTGAAGCCCGAAGACTTCGAAAAGTTACCAGAAGGGGAACGGCAGACGATCGAACGCAACGTCGGCGTGCTGCAGGAGTCTCTGGATAAAGTGATCCAGCAGTTGCCGCGGTGGCGTCGTGAAATGCTCGATGAAGTCAAACGCATGAATCGCGACGTCGTGATGTCGGTGGTACGCCAGCTGATGCACGACGTGCGCGCCAAGTATGCGCAGCAGCCTGCGGTCATCGCATTCTTCGACGCCGTCGAGCGCGACGTGATCGAACACGCCGACCACTTTCGGCGCGCGGACGGCCACGAGGCGATGGTCGCGGGCGCCGCGATGCCGGAGCAGGACGGCCGCGCACCCCTGCTGAATCGTTATCAGGTCAATGTGCTGGTCGATCACAGTCGCCAGAAAGGCGCGCCCGTGGTCCATCTCGACAATCCGACTTATCCGAATCTGGTCGGACGCGTCGAACATCAAGCCCAACTCGGCGCGCTGGTCACGGATTTCACGATGATCAAACCGGGCGCCGTACACGCGGCGAATGGCGGTTACCTGATCCTCGACGCGCACAAAGTGATGCTGCAGCCGTATGCGTGGGAGGGACTCAAGCGCGTGCTGCGGGCCCGTGAGATCGACATCGAGTCATTGGGGCAGATATTCAGCTTGATCAGTACCGTGTCGCTCGAGCCGGAGCGGATTCCGATCGACGTGAAAGTCGTGCTCGTCGGCGAACGCTCTCTCTACTATCTGCTGTGCCAATACGACGAGGAATTCAACGACCTGTTCAAGGTTGCGGCCGACTTCGACGAACTGATGGACCGCAATCCCGACAACAACACTCTGTACGCCGCATTCCTCGCAACGCTTGCGCGGCGCGAGGCATTGCGTCCGCTTCACGTGAGCGCGGTTGCGCGCCTCATCGAACACGGTTCACGGATGATCGAAGACGCGGAAAAACTCTCGACGCGATTCGGCAGGATCGCCGACTGCGTCCGCGAAGCCGACTACTGGGCGGCGCAGGCCAGTCACGAGCGCATCGACGCTGCCGATGTCCAGCGCGCGCTCGATGCGCGTGTCGAGCGCCACTCGCGCATCCACGAGCAGCTGCTCGACAGCACGTTGCGCGGCACTCTGATGATCGCGACCGACGGCGCGGCGGTCGGTCAGATCAACGGTCTGTCGGTGCTGTCGCTCGGTGACAACAGCTTCGGGCATCCGACGCGCATCACGGCGCGCACGCGACTCGGGAAAGGCGAAGTGGTGGATATCCAGCGCCAGGTGGAGCTCAGCGGACCGATCCACTCGAAAGGCGTGTTGATCCTGAGCGGCTTCCTCTCCGGGCGGTATTGTCCCGATGAGCCGCTGTCATTGCAGGCGAGCCTCGTGTTCGAGCAGACCTACGGCACGGTAGACGGCGACAGCGCGTCGGCCGCGGAACTGTTCGCATTGCTCTCGTCGTTGGCGGACGCACCGCTCGCGCAATCGATTGCGGTGACTGGTTCGATCAATCAGCACGGCCTGATCCAGCCGATCGGCGGCGTCAACGAAAAGATCGAAGGGTTCTTCGATGTCTGCGCCAAACGCGGCCTCACCGGCGCCCAGGGTGTGCTGATTCCCGAAGCCAACGTCAAGCACCTCATGCTGCGCGCGGACGTCGTCGCCGCGGTGGCCGCCGGGCGCTTCAACGTCTACGCGATGGAAACGGCCGACCAAGGTCTCGAATTGTTGACGGGATTGCCCGCCGGCGAACGAGATCAGCAAGGCAACTTTCCCGACGGCACGCTCAATCACAAGGTGGAAGCCCGGCTTGTCACGATGGCGCGACAGGCGCGCGCTCGTCGCGGCAGTGACGGGAAAGAATGAACACCCACATCAAACGCATCCTCGTTGCGTTGGACGCCTCCGCGCACAGCCACGCCGCACTCGAGGCAGCGGCATTGATGGCGGCCCGCCTCAATGCCGAGTTGCTCGGCCTGTTCGTGCAGGACCTGGACCTGGTGCAACTCGCGCAGTTCCCGTTCGCGCGCGAAGTGGGGCTCACGTCGGCCGGCAGGCGCATCCTCGATCCGGACTCCATGGACCTCGCGCTCAAGGCGCAGGCGCAAAAGGCACGGGCGGCGCTCGAAGCGATGGCGCTGCGGCACGGGCTGCGCCATTCGTTCCGAGTCGCGCGCGGCCACGTCGTCGCCGAACTGCTGGCGGCCGCGGCCGACGTGGACCTCGTCGCGCTCGGTACGTCCGGTCACATGGAGGTCGCCGGCCGGAGACTCGGATCAACGGTGCGCGCCCTCGTGACCGATGCCAGTTGTTCGGTGCTGATCGAACATCACAAACGACATACCGGCGCCGCGCTGCTGCTGCTGTACGAGGATTCGCCATCCGCCGACCGCGTCCTCGCGCAGGCGCAACAGCTCGCCGCGGCGCGTGGCAGTGACCTCGTCATCGTGCTGACTGGCGATGCCGGTACGCGGGAGCGATTGCGCGTAAAGGTCGATGCCGCGCACCCCAATGATGTCGTCAGGGTGACGATCGCCGACGTGGCGGACGGCGCCGCAGAGCTGCGCGCGCTCGCGGCCGAACACGACTGCGGCCTGCTGATCATCGCCCACGACAGTCCGCTCCTCGCACGCGAACCGGAAATGGTGGGCGAACTGGGTTATCCGATTCTGCTCGCGAAGTAGTGCCCCAACCCCCGGCGTCGAGTTTCGTGTTGCTCGAGTTTTTCCATCGCGTTGGCACCAACACCGGACTCACGTTGTAAGGGAATTCCCTGATGTTCGCCTCGCGACGTCGGACTTAGCCTGGGTTCCCGGTGGGACCGACAATTGGAGAAATCAACATGGCGGAATCTGCAAAAGAGTCCAAGGTAAGTGTGAGCTTGGACAAGACACCGACGCCCTCGAAGTCCACCGAACGCGAAGTATCGCGGTTCGACGAATTCGAGCACGATATCGAACGGATGTTCGACAACTTCATGTCGCGCAGCTGGCTGCGGCCGTTGCGCGATTTCCCGAGCCTGCGCGGCAATATCGAGCTGCCGCAAGCGCCCCGTGTGGACCTGGTCGAGCGCGACAGCGAGGTGGTCGTTCGCGCCCAGCTGCCCGGCGTTGAAAAGAAGGATATCGAGGTATCGTTGACGGATCGGACGATCACGATTCGCGCGTCGACGCGCAAAGAAAGCAAGGAAGAGAAGGGTCAGTATTACCGTCGCGAGATCTCCACCGGCGAGGTGTCGCGCACGCTGGCGTTACCCGCGGAAGTCGACGGTACGAAAGCGCGGGCCGAGTTCAAGGACGGCATCCTCGAAATCACGATTCCGAAGATCGCCAAGACCAAGCGCATCCAGGTTGACGTGAAGTAGCGCTTCGGCGGGCCCTAAATGCGGCCGCGGAATCACGTCAGGTGTTCCGCGGCCCTCGCTTCGAATCGGTTCGGTTCGAGATCGTCCGGGCAATCGCAGGAGGTATGTCGTGGCCCACAAACAGATCCTCTTTCAATCCGAAGCGCGGGAAAAAATCCTGCGCGGCGTGAACAAGCTCGCCGATGCGGTGCGCGTCACGCTCGGACCCAAATCCAAATCCGTACTGATCCAGAAAAAATGGGGCGTGCCCATCGTCTGCAACGACGGCGTCACGATCGCCAAGGAAGTCGATCTCGCGGATCCTGAGGAGAATCTCGGTGCGCAGATGCTGCGGCAGGCGGCGCAGAACACGGGCGATGCCGTCGGCGATGGTACCAGCACGTCGACCATTCTCGCCGCCGCGATGTACGCAGACGGTGTCCGCAACGTGGCCGCCGGTGCGTCGGCGATCGACATCAAACGCGGCCTCGAAAAGGCGCTCAAGGTCGCGCTCGACGGACTGCACGCAATGTCGCGTCCGGTCAGCACGCGCAAGGAGCGCGCGCAGGTCGCAACGATCGCCGCGCACAATGATGAAACGATCGGCGAACTCGTCGCGGAGGCGATGCAACGCGTCGGCGGTGAAGGCGTGATTACGGTCGAGGAATCGAAAACGACCGAGACCGTCCTCGATGTCGTCGAAGGGATGCAGTTCGATCGCGGCTATCTGTCGCCCTACTTCGTCACCGACAGCGAAAAGATGGAAGCCGCGTTCGAAGACCCGTACGTGCTGCTGTCCGATCGCAAGATCAACAATCTGAAGGACCTGATTCCGCTGCTCGAACAGGTCGCGAAATCCGGCAGTCCGATTGTCATCGTTGCCGAAGACATCGAGGGCGAAGCGCTCGCGACGCTGGTCGTCAACCAGATCCGCGGCGTGCTGCACAGCGTCGCAGTCAAGGCGCCGGGCTTCGGCGATCGACGCAAGGCGATGCTGCAGGACATGGCGACGCTGACCGGCGGTGTCGTCGTTTCCGAAGAAGTGGGGCTCAAGCTCGAGAACGTGCAGCTGAAGGAGCTCGGCCGCGCGCGCCGCGTCGTCGTCGACAAGGACACCACGACCATCATCGGCGGCGCTGGGGATCGCGCCGGGATCGAGGCCCGCATGCAACAGATCCGGCGCGAGATCGAGAAGACGACGAGCGACTACGACAAGGAAAAACTCGAAGAAAGGCTCGCCAAACTCGCCGGCGGCGTCGCGGTGCTGCGTGTCGGCGCGCCGACCGAGGCGGCGATGAAGTCGAAGAAGGAAGCGCTCGATGACGCCATCAGCGCGACGAAGGCCGCGGTCGCCGAGGGTATCGTCCCCGGCGGCGGACTCGCGCTGCTGCGCTGCATCGAGCAGATCGAACAGCAGGAAGCACAAACGCACGGCGACGAACGCACCGGCATGCAGATCCTAAAGCGCGCGCTCGAAGCGCCGACGCGCCAGATTGCCGCCAACTCCGCCGTGGACGGCGGCGTCGTCGTCAATGAAATGCGCAAGAGCACCGGCGCGATCGGCTATGACGCGGCGAACAACCAGTACGTGGACCTGTTCGAAGCCGGCATCGTCGACCCCACCAAGGTGGTCCGGATTGCGCTCGAAAACGCCGTGTCCGTCGCAAGCGTTCTGCTGCTGACCGAGGCGACGATGACGGAGATCGAGGAACCACACAAAGAGTCCGGCCCAACGGCGCCCGACATGGGCATGTAGCCGCGCTAACGACGCGACCCTGTCGCTCGCAACAATGACAGCCGATTCAATCAGCGGAGTCTCGACGATGTCGACTCAGTCCTGGAACGCCATTGTGGTTGCGGTTCGCGACCCGGGCGCGCGCAAACAAACCGCTATCCGCAAGGCTGCTCGTATTGCCGCCCAGACGGGCGCGCGGCTCACTTTGTTGCATGCGTTCTCGGCACCGTTCCCGTTGCCTCAGCCGATGCCGTCGGATCCCACGGCGATTCTGCGCATGGTTGCCAAGTCGCGACGCCAGCAGTTGCTCAAACTGGCGCGGCCGCTGCGCGCGCGCGGTCTCCAAGTGCAATGTGAAGTCGTCTGGGATTTCCCGCCCGCGCACGCGGTCGTGCGTCACGTCCTTACGAGTAAGCCGGATCTGGTGGTGGCGGAGTCCCATCGTCACACGCGGCTTGCTCGGTGGTTCCTCGCGAACTCGGACTGGGAGTTGATTCGCGAATGCCCGTGCCCGGTGTGGTTCGTGAAGCACGATCGCTTGGCAAAGAAGTCACTCGTGCTGACCGCAATCGATCCGACCCACGCACGCGCAAAGCCGTCCGGACTCGATGACCGCCTGTTGCAGGCAGCGGCGTCGGTGACGCGGCAGCTGGGTGGGCGAATCGCGCTGATCCACGTCGAGGACCAAAGCCAGCTACTGCCGCGCAGACGCTTCACGCGTCCTGCTGGCGAGTTAGGCCCGCCCGGTGCGGTGACGGTGGAAACGATGGGTCGCCTTGCGAGACGCAATGGCGTTGGCACGGCAAAGTGTGTGTTGAAGATCGGAATGCCGGCCTACGCGCTCGTCGAGAGCGCCGCTGAAATGAAGGCGGACCTGCTGGTGATGGGCGCCGTCTCGCGCAGCGGGCTCGGCCACTCGCACATCGGCAACACGGCGGAGGCGGTGATCGACGGCGTGACGTGCGACGTGCTCGTCGTCAAGCCGCGGCAATTCAAGACTGCGGTGGCGCGCAAGGGTCCGCAGCTTCCCACCTGATCGAGGCGGACTTCGCACATGTCCGAGGCGGACCGCGACACAGCACTCGAAGCGCAGGTGCTCGACATCGTGCGTGCGGTCGTTCATGAGCTGCATCCGCATCGAACTGAAAGTGCGGTCACGCTCGACTCGAGCCTCGATCGCGATCTCGGCCTCGACAGCCTCGCGCGCAGCGAATTGTTACTGCGCATATCGGAGGCAACGGGCATCGAACTCGCCGATACGCTGCTCGGGACTGCGGAGCGGCCGCGCGATCTGGTTGCGGGACTCAAGGCCGCGCCGGTCGGGCGTGCGCGCGCGCCATCGGTGGCACCTGCGGTCTCCGCGACGGCCTCGATCGAAGTGCCGCATGCAGCAAAGACGCTGGTCGACGTGCTCCTCGCACACGCGACGGCGACGCCCGACCGGATTCACGTCAGTCTGTACGAGGGATCGAGCGACGCGCCGCGGCCGATCAGCTACGGCGATCTGTTCGCGGCCACGCGTCGGGTGGCCGCAGGGCTGCGGCGCGCGGGCGTCGAGCCGGGCCAGGTGGTTGCGATCATGCTGCCGACGAGCGCCGCGTACCTCGAAACATTCCTCGGGGTGTTGCTGGCGGGTGGCATCGCGCTGCCGATCTACCCGCCGGAGCGCCCGTCGCAGCTCGAGACTCATCTCGAGCGCCACGGACAGATCCTGGATAACGCCCAAGCGAAACTGTTAGTAGCACCCGCGCAGGCGCAACCGTTGGCGCGCTTGTTGCGCAACCAGGCGCTGTCGCTTTCGACCGTGGTCACGCCGGACGCACTCATGACCGCCGAGCAAGACCCGTTCGTGGCGATGCCGATCGGCGCAGACGACGTCGCGATGCTGCAGTACACGTCCGGAAGTACCGGACATCCGAAAGGCGTCGTCCTCACGCATGCGCAATTGCTCGCGAACATCCGCGCGATGGGGACGGCGATCGCCGCTCACCCGAACGACGTGTTCCTGAGCTGGCTGCCGCTGTATCACGATATGGGGCTGATCGGCGCGTGGCTCGGCAGCCTCTACTTCGCGATGCGGCTCGTGCTGATGCCGCCAACAGCCTTCCTGGGGCGCCCATCGCGCTGGTTGACGCGCTTGCACGAGCATCGTGCCACGATCTCGGGCGCGCCGAACTTCGCCTATGAAGTGTGCGTCTCGCGCGTCCGCGACGAACAGATTACCGGGATCGACCTCGGCAGCTGGCGGCTTGCATTCAATGGCGCCGAACCGGTCAGCCCGAACACCATCAGACGATTCGCCGAGCGGTTCGCGAAGTACGGTTTTCGGCCGCAAGCGATGGCGCCGGCATACGGTCTTGCCGAAGCCGGCGTGTGTCTCACGGTGCCGCCGCTCGACCGTGGACCGTTGTTCGAGCGTGTCGAGCGCGACGCGTATCAACGCGGTGGCGAAGCGCTACCCGCGCGGCACGGCGATGCATCGGCGCTCGAATTCGTCTCCAGCGGTCAAGCGCTGCCCGGTTATCAACTGCGTATCGCCGACGACAGCGGCCGCGAATTGCCGGATCGTCGCGAAGGACGCGTCGAATTCCGCGGCCCCTCCGCAACGCGCGGATACATGCGCAATCCCGAAGCAACCGAACGGCTGTTTCACGGCAACTGGCTCGATACCGGCGACCTTGGCTATGTCGTCGGTGGGGATCTGTTCATCACGAGTCGCGTCAAGGATCTGATCAAACGCGGCGGCCGCAACATCTATCCGTACGAAATCGAGGAAGCGGTCGGCAACCTGCCCGGCATCCGTAGAGGTTGTGTCGCGGCATTCGGGTCGTCGGACGCGGTTGCACGCACGGAGAAGCTCGTCGTCGCCGCCGAGACCACGGAGACCGTAGCGGACGCGGAAGCGCTGCGCGAACGGATCGACCGCACAGTTTCGGCCGTGCTCGGGTTCGCTCCCGACGACGTTGCGCTGGTGCGACCGGATTCGGTGCCAAAAACGTCGAGCGGCAAGATCCGCCGCGCCGCGTGCCGCGAATTGTACGAACGCGGCGATCTCGGGCGACCGGCGAAGACCGTTTCTTGGCAGGTGGTGCGCCTGTGGTGGGGCGGCGTCAGCGGGCGGCGCATTCGGCGCAGATTGTCGGACGAACTGTACGCACTTTGGGCGCGATTCGTGTTCGGCACGACCGCGGCGCTGTTGTGGACCGCTGTCGTCCTGCTGCCGTCGAAGCAACTGCGCTGGCACGCGATGCGCCGCGCCGCACGTCTGCTGTTCCGGCTGACCGCCGTACCATTCACCGTGCGTGGTCTCGACCACCTGCCGACGCGGCCCTGTGTTTACGTCAGCAATCATGCGAGCTACCTCGACGGCGTGGCATTGGTCGCGGCTCTTCCGACCACGGTTTCGTTCGTCGTCAAAGGGGAACTGGCGGGGCAGTTCTTCCCGCGTGTTTTTCTCAGGCGCATCGGCGCGAGCTTCGTCGAACGCTTCGATGCGCAGAAGGGCGTGCAGGACACACAACGCATTACCCAATTGCTGGAGACTGGCGAATCGGTGCTGTTCTTCCCGGAGGGTACGCTGACGCGTATGCCGGGACTGTTGCCGTTTCACGTCGGCGCGTTCGCGGCCGCGACCGAAGCCGCTGTGCCGATCGTGCCGATCACGATACGCGGTACACGATCGATCCTGCGCTCCGATATCTGGTTCGCGCATCGCGGTGCAATTTCAGTCGAGATCGCTCCGCCGGTCGCCGCCGAGGGGACGGACTGGCAGGCGACGGTGCGACTGCGCGAACGGGCGCGAGACGCCATCCTCGAGCGCCTCGGCGAACCGGATCTCGCGCACGTCGTCGCGCCGTTGCCCGGTACCGAACCGGGTTGACGTCAGCGCGGCCGAACTTCGATGGGCATATGCGCGATCTCGCGCAGCAACGTCCGGCGACTGCGGATGGGCCACCAGTCGTATAGAAACGTCTCGATCGGCCGCCACATCGCGACCCAACCCATGATGAGCAGCCCCTCGTCGATAACGCCCTCCGCGGCAGACGTTCCCACCAACGACTGACGCAGCAGGAGGCAGACGGCGAGGAACGCGAGCCCAATGCCCAGCGACACGACGCCCTGGCGCAGCGCCTGATGCAGCTGCAGATCGGCATGCTCCGCGCGATAGTCGAAATAGGCTTGGATCGCGGCAGGTATCGACTGCGCGTCTTCGGTGACGACCTGATCATGCGGCAGATAGATGATGAGTTTCTTCGAGCCGTGCGCCCTGACCTCGCGGATCGCATCGATGATGTAGGCTTCGGCATCGTCGCCGACGCAGCGGACCTGAGTCGGTATCTGCACAATCCGTAGTGCAGATACGGTGCCAACGACCGCGATAGTGGCGTCGAAATTGAGGGAAATCGCGATCGGGAGATCGCTCCCACGCTACGATGCTGCAAACCGCGGCGAACACGATGGGGAGGAACAATGAGCAGACTCAGCACGCTGGACGAGAACAACCTCGAGCCCGACGCGCGCGCATTTCTCGACGCGCTGAACAGCGGACCACGCGGCAAGATCGGACTGATCGGTCCGTTCGGCGTATGGGCGCATGCACCGGCACTCGGACAGGCGGCGCAGGCGTTCGGCAGCGCCGTGCGCTTCAAGACTCAACTCCCCGCACGGATCAAGGAGATCGCGATCTGCACGGTCGGTTCGCACTACAAGGCGAAGTTCGAGTTCGCCGCGCACGGGCCGATGGCAATCGCAGCCGGTGTACCGGCCGCAGCGGTGGAAGCGATTCGGCTCGGCGTCGATCCCAAACTCACCGACCCCGCCGATCTCGCGAGCTATCGCGTCGCGCGCGAGCTGCTGCGGGAACATCGATTGAGCGATGCGACGTTTGCCGACGCGAAAGCCCGTTTCGGCGAAGCGGCGTTGATCGAACTCGTCACGATCATCGGCTACTACTGTCTGATCTCGCTGACGCTGAATGCATTCGACGTGGAACTCACGTCACGCATGACGGATCCGTTCACAGAACAGTCGTAGGCGGACCGTGCTGCATCTTGTTCGCGAAGTCCTTACCGGAAGTGGGCGGAGGAAGCTGCTTCCCGTCTGCTCGATAGAGCTCGATCGCTTCCTCCACGAGGCTACACAATTCATCGAAGACGCGGCGTTCGTCCCGTCCGTGGCAACCGCCCAACACCAGGCCAGGGGCGCTTCCGACATAACATTGATCTTCTTCGGACCACTCGACGATCTTCACGTATCTAGCGCTGTCCTTCATTTCGATGCTTCCTGAATCGCCGCCCGAACCGCACGGAGCTGATACGGCTTGGCATCATCGCGCGGTCGTCCAGAGCCGATGTTCCTTCATCGTGTCGGGCCGATCGTCCCACTTCCCCTGGCGCGCCCTCCCCTGCCAAACACTGAGGAGCAAATCACGAGGCTGCGGTGGGTGTGCGGCGCGGGAGCCGAGCACCCCCCACCTAGGTCGTTAGCGACGACGCGTTCGATGCCGACGGCGCGAACGACGCGGCCCACGCGTCGGCGAACGTCGGCGCGAGTTCCGTCGCAGGGTCACCCGAGATACGGCAGCCGCGCAGCACGCGCGGATGGTTCGGATCGTACGGGCGCGCGCGGTGCAGCACGCAGCGGTTGTCCCAGACGACGAGGTCGCCGAGCGTCCAGCGATGCAGATACGTGCGCGGCGCCGTGCACGCAAATTCGAGGAGACCGTCGAGGAAACGTTCGGACTCCGCCGCATCCATCCCGGGTATGCCGTGCGCATGGCGGCCGGTGTATATCGACTTGCGGCCGGTTTCGGGATGGGTCTTCACCAGCGGACGCAGCGGCGCGCCTTTGTCGTGAAAGCCGTACATATTGTCGGTCGTATGCGTGTAGCCGAGCCGCGACTGCGAGTAGTAGATCGAGTGGTACGCGCTGAGGTGTTCGAGCTTTGCCCGCATCGCCGGATCGAGTGCGTCCCACGCGGCGCGCATGTCGGCGAATTCGGTCTCCCCGCCCGACGGCGGCAGCACGAGCGCGTACAGCATCGCCGCCTTCGACGCGAGGGGCATGTAGGTGCTGTCGGTGTGCCAGCCTTCGTTGCCCTTGAGAATCCGATACTGCTGCTCGTCGGGACGCGACAGCGTGCCGTCCGGCTTTGCGTTGGAGATGAGCAACGTCGGGCTCGTCTGCTTCGGATGCAGCTTCTCGACGTCGCCGAAACGCCGTGCGAATGCGCCTTGGCCGGCGTCGGACAGCGCCTGACCGGGGAACACGAGCACACCGTGATCGAGGAACGCCGAGTGGATCGCCGCCCACGCGCGATCGTCGAGGTGCTCGATGTCAACGCCCGTGACGACGGCGCCGAGCGTTGCGTCGACGGGTTCGACCGTGATCTTCATGGGTGCGACTCCGACCGTTGCCTCAGAACGAAGCATACGCCGTCGCGGTGCAAATCGAACCGCGGCGTGCGGGCGCCGCCTAGGAGGCGCGCATCTTTTACTTTGCGATTTCCCACATGTGGCCCGCGGGGTCCTGGAAGCTTGCTGTTCGAATTCCCCACGGGCGATCCATCGGACCGTTCAGCAGCTTGACGCCGCGCGCGACCAAATTCAGCGCACAACGCATCGACGTCTTCGACCTCGATCGTGAAGACGTGCCTCGATCCCGCGGCGCGTCCGGCAAGCTTCGCCGGATCGATCAGTTCGTTAGCCGACTCAATCCGTAAAAGATTGATGAGCGTCCCGCCAATCTTGAACACGGCAGAATCTTTGTTCTCAAATATCACCGGCAAACCAAACGTCGTTCGATAGAACTGTTTCGCCGCATCGAGTTCTTCGACGAACAGCGTGATCGCGGCAATGTTCTTTGGGCCAAGCGCGTACTTCGGTCTGAGTCATATCTGAGTCATAGATGTCTCCATAGATATCAGCGCGGCCGAACTTCGATGGGCATATGCGCGATCTCGCGCAGCAACGTCCGGCGACTGCGGATGGGCCACCAGTCGTATAGAAACGTCTCAATCGGCCGCCACATCGCGACCCAACCCATGATGAGCAGCCCCTCGTCGATAACGCCCTCCGCGGCAGACGTTCCCACCAACGACTGACGCAGCAGGAGGCAGACGGCGAGGAACGCGAGCCCAATGCCCAGCGACACGACGCCCTGGCGCAGCGCCTGATGCAGCTGCAAATTGGCATGCTCCGCGCGATAGTCGAAATAGGCTTGGATCGCGGCAGGTATCGACTGCGCGTCTTCGGTGACGACCTGATCCTGCGGTAGATAGATGATGAGTTTCTTCGAGCCGTGCGCCCTGACCTCGCGGATCGCATCGATGATGTAGGCTTCGGCATCGTCGTCGAGGGTCCTCTCGATGAACGGCGCCGGATCGAAGCTGTTGAACAGCTGCCGCGTCTCACGCAGCTTCAATTCGATGAGCACGGCATCGCCTTCCCTGCGATAGGCGGACGCCAGCGATGTGCGAAAGAACGGCATGGCGGCAGTATAGGCTGAGACAACGCTACTCGAGGCTCGCTATGGCGCAAACGATCGATGAACCCGCGCGTGCGTTACCGATCAGGGCGGAGTGCGACGTCGCCGTCATCGGTGGCGGCCCCGCCGGCATCGCCGCCGCGATTGCGTCGGCGCGCAACGGCGCCGATACGATTCTGTTGGAACGCTATGGATCTCTCGGTGGACTCGCGACCGGCGGCTTGATCATCCTGCTGCTGACGATGGACGACGGTGAGGGACGCCAGGTGATCGCCGGGCTCTGCCAGGAGTTCATCGATCGCCTCGAGCAGCGCGGCGCGGCCGTGCAGCCAACGGCGTCACAATGGGGCAGCCGGGATCCGGAACTCGTCGAACTCTACAGCCGCTGGGGTCTGGTCTGGGGGCGCAGTCCGGCCGTGGTGCGCTACGCAGTCGCGTACGACCCCGAGGAATTCCGGTTCATCGCCAACGACATGGTGCTCGCGTCCGGCGCGAAGCTGCTGCTGCACGCGTGGGGCGCGCGGGCCATCATGGACGGCGATCGCGTCGCGGCCATCGCGATCGAGTCGAAGTCGGGACGCGAGGCGATCAAAGCCAAGGTCGTCATCGACACCACCGGCGATGGCGATGTGTTTGCTTCGGCCGGTGTTCCGTTCGAGGCGGAGAAGGTCTATCCGTGGTTGTGGTTCCGGATGGCTGGCGTCAAAGACACCGACGCGGCTGTACGCGCGGCGCGGCACGGCGTATTCAAGACGCCGCCGGGCGAGGGACGGATCCTCGCGCCGTGGGGGTCGTCGGGGCGCATCGACCGGCAGATCTCGGCACTCGACGTCGCCGATCTGAGCCATGCGGAGATCGAGTGCCGGCGCATGGTGATGGAAGAAGCCGATCGGCTGCGGCGCGAAGTGCCGGGCTTCGAGGCCGCGTTCGTCACCGACATCGCGAGCCAGCTCGGTATCACCGAATCGCGCCGAATGACCGGCGCGCGAATGCTGACGCGTGAAGAAGCGAATACGCCGCAGGCGGACGTCGTCGCCCGCACCGGCAACTGGACCAAGGCCGGCATGTTGTATGACATCCCTTACGGCTGTCTGTACCCGCGTGAAGTCTCCAATCTGCTCGCCGCGGGCCGCTGCATCTCGGTCGATCACCGGGTGCATCACTCCACCAAGGAAATTCCGGCCTGTTTCGCCACCGGCGAAGCGGCCGGCACCGCCGCGGCGATGTCGGTTCGTGCCGGCGTGTCGCCTCGAGTGCTGCACGTTCGCGACCTACAGCGCCAACTGATCGAGCAAGGGGCGAGCCTCGGACGATAGATTCGGTGCATGCGATCAGACCCCTGTTAGCCAGATTCTCGCGCGCCCCGCGTCGGCCATCGCGGCGACGGAGTTCGTCCATGAAATCACCGATGTCGATGACGACGCGCGCGAGTCGGTGCGAAACGCGTTCGCGTACGCCGCAAGGTTGTGCACATCTATCGTCGTGATGCGATCGGCACCGATCGATTCGAAGGGGCGGGTGACATATCGCGTCGACACTGGATCGCGGCTCTTTGTGCGCCGATCTTTCCGCGCGTAGCACAGATAGGGGACCGCTTGTCCTTCAGGGACGTGACTGCGCCGGAGAACACCTCGTGGTTGGAGGCTACGCGCATTTCTCCCGAGCCATCGTGTGATGCGGCGACGACGCCGATCGATCATAGTGCCCTGTCGATCTCCGGTCGATTGCAGCCTGACATACAGATGCATCCCATTGAAAATGCCTGCACGGACCGCGCGGCGACTCCGTGGGCCGAACTTCCCTTGTTTATGATCGCTGCGTTCGAATCGAGGAGTCTGCATCTGAAAGTCTGGCGAGTCGTCGGCCTCGTGGTGGTGTTGGCGGTCATTGCGGCATCGGCTGTGGTGCGGTGGTGGTTGGGTCCTGCGGTGGAGGTTTATCCAGTCACGCGCGGCGACGTCGTTCAGACCGTGGTCGCAAGCGGTCGCGTGGCGTCGCCCCGTCGCGTCGAAATCGGCAGTCAGATCACTGGAACGGTCGATGAGGTTCCCGTAGCAGAGGGCGAGTCCGTTCGCGCGGGAGAATTGCTGATCAGACTGACGGACGACGAGTACAAGGCCGCCGTGGACACTGCACGGGCCGCGGTATCTCAGGGGCAGGCACGATTGAGGCAACTGCGCGAGGTTGCGCTTCCGTCGGCGCAGCAATCGCTGCGGCAGGCGAAGGCGACGCTGCTGAACGCGCGGCAACAATACGACCGCGTCAAAGACCTGGCGACCAAGGGCTATGTGGGTCAGTCGCAGGTCGACGATGCGAAGAAGGTGCTCGACGTCGCGGAGAGTCAGGTGCGAACCGCGGAACTGCAGGTCGAAACAGCGCGAGCGTCCGGCAGCGACTACATGATCGCGAAGATAGCGTTGCAGCAGGCCGACGCGAACCTTGGGAACGCGCTGGCGCGATTGGACTACACCACGATCGAAGCACCGGTGGCGGGCACGCTGATCACGCGCGACGTCGAAGTCGGCGACGTGGTACAACCCGGCAAAGTATTGATGACGTTGTCGCCGGCGGGCGAAACCCAACTCGTCGTACAGATCGACGAGAAACACCTGGCGAACCTGCAGCTCGGACAGACGGCGCTCGCGTCCGCCGATGCGTACCCGGCGAAAACGTTCGAGGCGACGATCGCTTACCTCAATCCGTCGGTCGATCCGGAGCGGGGATCGATCGAAGTCAAACTATCGGTTCCTTCGCCTCCGAATTATCTACGTGAGGACATGACGGTGTCGGTCGACATCGAAGTGGCTCGGCACGCGAATGCACTGACGGTTCCACTGGAGGTGGTGCGGGATCTCACCGGCACGCCGTGGGTGATGAAGGTGGATGGACGCCGCGCGGTTCGCGAGAAGGTGACGATCGACGCGGTCGGTTCCGATACGGTCGAGATCACTCAGGGCCTGACCGACGCGGATACCGTGATATCTGGGACCGGCCCCGTGATCGTGCCGGGTCAACGCGTTCGCGCCAGGTTGGCGCAACGCTCGAATGCGGAGACCAGAGAATGAATTCATTGTTGCCGGCCGAGTGGATCGTGGCGCTGCGTTTTCTGCGGGAAGGGCGCATGCAATCGCTCTTCATCGTATCCGGCGTGGCCATCGGCGTTGCCGTCATCGTGTTCATGTCGGCGTTGCTCGACGGGATGCAGGCCAACATGTTTCATCGTGTGCTCAGCGCACAGCCGCATATCACGATCGAGCGTCCCAAACGAGTCGCGCGCAAGCTGCGCCTCGCGGCGCCCGGCGAGACCATCGTCGCCTCCGTGCAGAGACCGACGCAGCGCGTGGACGCCGTGGACCAGTGGCAGAAGGTGCGTGATCAGATGCGGCAGCGGCAAGACGTCCTCGCTGTGTCTCCGACCGCCACTGGTCCTGCGTTCGCGGTTCGCGGCGAAGCGAATCAGGCAATCTCGCTGATCGGCATCGATCCCGCGCAGTACACGCGAATTGTGCCGCTGCGCGACAAGATCGTGCGGGGCACGTTCCGGATGACGAACACCGACATGCTGATCGGAATTCAGCTCGCTGACGACCTCGGCATCGATCTCGGCGACAAACTGCGCGTCGCAACGGCGACTGGCGGCAGTCTCACCCTGACGATCGTCGGCGTGGTGGATCTCGGCAGCCGTGGTGCGAATCAGCGCAACGTATACGTACTGCTCAGCACCGCGCAGAACCTGCTCGGTCTGATCGGCGGTGTGTCGACCATCGACCTCACGGTGCCCGAACCATTGCAAGCCGAAGACGTCGCGAAGTCGATCGCGGGTTCGACCGGGCTCGACGCGCTGTCGTGGATCGCGAACAACAAGCAGTTTTTTCTCGGGCTGAATGCGCAGACGTTCTCGAGCCGGATGATCCGGATCTTCGTCGCATTGTCGGTGGCCGCCGGCATCGCGAGCGTGCTGGTCGTGTCGGTCGTGCAACGCTCGAAGGACATCGGCATCCTGCGCGCGATGGGCGGCTCGCGCGGACAGATCCTGCGCGTGTTTCTGATCCAAGGCGGCGTCGTCGGTCTGGTGGGGTCGCTGCTGGGCTCGTTGATCGCGACCGGCCTAGTCACCGTGTGGCGCGGCGTTGCCAAGAATCCCGACGGCACGCCGATGTTCCCGATCACGGTCGACGGGCACCTGTACGTGCTGGCCGCCGTGATCGCTACGTTGACGGGGCTGGTGGCGGCGCTGACGCCCGCGATCCGCGCGGCTCGACTCGATCCGGTGGTTGCGATCCGTGGCTGACGAGGTTCTGCGTCTGGAACACATCTGCAAGTCGTACGCGGTTGGTACGCCGGCCGAATCCGAAGTGCTCCATCAGATCGACCTGACGCTGACGCAGGGCGAATTTGCGGCGCTGATCGGTCCTTCCGGCTCGGGCAAGAGCACCTTGTTGAACATCATCGGACTACTCGATCGTCCGAGCGACGGCGGTCTATTCATCCAAGGGCGCGATACCCGTACGCTGACGGAAGCGATGCTCACCCAGCTGCGCGGGCACACGATCGGATTCGTCTTCCAGTACCACTATTTGCTGTCGGCGTTCTCTGCGCTCGAGAACGTGATGATGCCGCTGTTGCTCGAACGGGGACGTCCGAACGCCGCGATGCGCAAAGCAGCCGAAGTGCTGCTCGATCAGGTAGGCCTGCGGCCCTGGCGGGACCATCTGGTGACGAACATGTCCGGCGGTCAACAGCAGCGGGTTGCGATCGCGCGAGCGCTCGCCTTGCAACCCGCACTGATATTGGCCGACGAACCCACCGGCAATCTCGACACCAAATCCGCCGAGGGGGTGTTCGAGTTGATGCGCGACGTCTGCAGAACGCACGCCACGACGTTCCTGTTGGTAACCCACAACCTATCTCTGGCAGCGCGGTGCGACCGGACGATCGAACTCGTCGACGGTAGAATCGTGTCCGATCGCGCAAACGCGGGACGGCGCGCGGACCTCGGCATGCATTAATGCAAGAGCAGCGGTGCATGGCGAGGCGGGACATTCGCCCTGCACTCGCGCTGAAGGGTGCAGGCGCAAAGGCAAGGGCGGCGCTCGAAGCGATGGCACTGCGGCACGGACTGCAGCATTCGTTCCGAGTCGCGCGCGGGCACGTCGTCGATCACAACGCCGTCGAGCGACCCGACGATCAACAGCGTCGGCGCGCGCGCGGGTGAGCGCGCGGTCGGCGAGATGCGGCCGACCGCATCGCGACACGACGGCCGCGATCCGCTCGGGCCGCTCCGCGACGGCAATCAGCGCACCTGGCGCGCCGGTGCTGGCACCGAACAAGCCGACCAGCAGATCGGCAATCCCGCGCTGCTACGCAAGCCGGGCACGCTCAACGTGACCGAACTCCAACGCCAACGCCTCAGTCAGGGGGCGAGTCTCGGCTGATCGGCTCGCCGAGAGCATCCGCCAGCAGCAACCCCGGAAAGTGCGAGCTGCACGCCATCACGTGCGTGATCGCCTCGCGGTCGTATTCGTCGTGCGAGCGATAGTGCTCGAAAAATTTGTGCAGCGCGCGCACGCGATCCTCGTGTACGCCGACGGCCTGCAGGCCGATGCTGACGCCGTAGTTCGTGAACGCGAATTTCGTGCGGCGCGCACGGGGTTCACGGCAGAAGTACTGCGCGTTGCACCACATGCCATCCAGTGTCTCGAGACAGCGCGCGCGCTGCACGCGCGCCCACGGCTCGTCCGGAAAAAAGTGCGACAGCCACAGCATCATGCCGATGCCGAGGTCCTGCGTGACGTGCAACTCGCGGTACGTCGCATCGATCAATGCGCGCATGTCGCCGATCTCGCGCGCGAGCGCGTCGGAATCCAGCAGCCGATATGCGACCTAGCCGTCGAACGCATCGAGCGCGCCGAAACCGTACCCCGGATACGGCGCCGACAGATCCTCACGCATCTTCCAGCACGACGCCGCGTCCCGGAATCACGAACGCGTCGTGGATCTGCCGTACCAGCGCGATACCGCGCTCGGTGTACCCGGGCTTGTAGCGGCCGAGCATCGCGAGCGCATACAGCCACATCGACAAATAGTGAAAGTACTGGCCGTCGCGATCGGCCGCTTCGCCGATGCGGATGCCGCGCGGTCGACCCAGCACGCGTTCCACGTCGCTGACGACGGCTTCCGCCTGCGTGAGGTATTTCGGCTCGTTCAGCTGACGATACAGCGATACCAGCAACACGACGCCGAACGCATCGGTCCACAGATAACGCAGCCCGTTCGGCCAGATCTGCGACGTCTCCATCGAGCGCAGCTTCGCGAGCACATAGTCGATGTCGGTGATGCCGCCCACGATTTCCGTTAGAGCCCGAACGGATACGTATCGGGCAAACCTTTGAGCATCTGCGTCTCGAACGGCGTCACTGCCTGCGTGCGATCGAACCAGATGTACTCGTCGAACTGCTGCGGCAGGTTCGCCTGAAAGTAGTGGCTCGCGAGTTCGCTGTCGGGCCGGTAGATCACGCCGATCGCGCGTTCGAGCCGCGGCTTGCTCAGCGCGCCGATCAGGCGCGCGTCGGCGTTGCGCAGCGGCAGCAGGAACCGCGCGGTTTCGGCGGCGTGACACAGGTACTCGTAGCTATTCGGGTGCGACGGCCGCACGTTCTTGATCTCCATCGGCGCATCCCAGTTCGAAGCGGCCGCCACCGTGCCGTCGTGCGTGCCGAAGCCGATCGCATAGACGTTCCTGCCGAAGTGTTCGCGGCACAACTGCCCGATGTTGTGTTCGCCGCGCGCCGACATCTCGGTGGCGAGCGCGTTGCCGATGTGTGAGTTGTGCGCCCACACCACCGCCTTGGCATCGCTGCCGTGGAACGCCAGCAGATTCTGCAGCGTGTCGTACATGTGGCTGTCGCGCAGGTTCCACGAGGCGCGTGAGCCGTAGTACATGGTCCGGTAGTACCGTTCGGCGGCGGCGATGAGTCGCGCGTTCTGCGCGGCGTCGAAGTAGCGCTCGGCGTCGTTGGCCATGTAATGCTCGCGCTTCTGCAGAATGTCGACGAGCATCCGCACCACGCCGGTCTTCGCACTTGCGGAACTGACCGCTCAGTGCAGCTTGTCCATAGCTCGCCGGATCGCCCTGCCACGGCGTCAGGCAGCCGTAGCGCGAGCGCGCAACCTGGCCGGCCGCCGGGTCGACCTCGTCGAGATACGTCCAGCACCGACCTGCACCGACGTGTACATGCTGTACAGATCGAGGCCGTAGAACGCGACGTCGCCCCTCGAACGGGACGTTGGCGTTGTGGGTATGCAGCCAGTCGACGAACCGCGGCGGTCTCGACGTTGCGCCACATCCAGGTCGGAAAGCGCGCGAAGGCGCGCCACTCGGACGGCGGATACTCCATGTGGCGCACGTAGTGGTCGATGCGCGCGGCATCCGGCCAGTCGCCCTCGATCGCGACGAGACTGAAGTTCTTCTGCTCGATCAGCGCCTGCGTGATGCGCGCGCGCATCCGGTAGAACTCGGACGTGCCGTGCGACGCCTCGCCGATCAGCACGACGCGCGCGTCGCCGATGCGGTCGCAGCAGCGCGTCGGGCGCGAACGAGTCGATGTCGGTGAACGGCTTCGCAACCGGCGCGGATCTGCGCGGCCAGCGTGTCGCCGACGGGTCGCCGCTGCGGCGGCCGGCTTGCGCGGTTCGGCCGGCAGCGGCGCGCCGTCTTCCCAACCCTGCGCGCCGATCAGCGGAACGAAGCGCACGTCGGCGAGATCTTCGGTGTCGAACGCATCCGCAGCGACGCGCGTGACACGCAGCAGTTCCTGCGCGCGCGGATCGACGCCGACCGGGATCACCAGCCGGCCGCCGATCTTCAATTGCTGCTTCAAGCGCTTCCGGAACGCTCGGCCCACCGGCGGCGACGACGATGGCGTCATACGGCGCGTGTTCGAGCCATCCGAGCGTGCCGTCGCCGTGGCGCACGTGAACGTTGTCGTAGCCCTGCCGCGCGAGGTTCGCCTGCGCGGCGCGCGCGAGTGGCTCGATCGTCTCGATCGTGTAGACCTCGCGCGCGATCTGGCCGAGCACGGCCGCCGCGTAGCCGAACCCGGCGCCGATCTCGAGCACCGTCTCGCCGCCTTTCAGCCGCAGCGCCTCGATCATCAACGCGACGATGTACGGTTGCGAAATGGTCTGGCCGCGCGGCAGCGGCTGCGGGGAGTCTTCGTACGCGAACTCGTCGAGTTCCGGCGGCATGAAGTGCTCGCGCGGAACCTTGCGCATCGCGGCGAGCACGCGCGCGTCGCGCACGCCGCGCGCGGCGATCTGGCGCTCCACCATCTCATTGCGAAGTCGCTGCGTATTCATCCGCGTCTCCCTATGGTCGCAGCGTCGAACCGTACCACCGAACTCGGACGGCTTCGATCAGGGGAAACCCGCGGGCGCGTTACGAAGCCCCGGGCTCTCTGAATGATGTCCCGACCCGTCGGCGGACATCGTGCGGCGTGGTGGAACGATTCTCGGTACGACGCGATGTAACGTGAAGTAGCACCGTCACCGGTGCCGCCTCACCGTAGATTCACCGCCCCCCAACGAGGTCGTTCAGCGCGACTCGATGGTAGCATCAACTTGCATTTCCGCCTCGATCCAGTCGTCGAGTTCGTGACCCGGTTCGAAGCCACGCTGCTCCGACAGAAAGTACGCGGCCATTGCGATCGCTTCGTGTCGTGGCACAGATTCCGCATTGCTCGAGAGCTTCGACGCCTTGCGTGCCTTTGACTTGGCGGTCGATTGCCGCGCGTCCCTTCGTACCGGCATGATCAAGTCCTCGTCCCTACCAACGCCCACGATCCTAGCGAGCGTCGTGGCATCGAGCCAGCGTCACGGACGAGGATGTCCGACGACCATACATCAAGTGTGGGTGGCTGATGATCCGTCTCAGCGCAGATACGCCTCCGTGGCATAGCGGCGCATCATCCGATGACTGTTGAAGTAAGACGCATTCTTGCTGATCGCGCCTTTCATAACTGCGAGCCAACCGCTGCGGTCTCCTCTTTTCGGATGCCTTTCGCGCATCGTCACCTGGTTCCCACGCTCGTTGGAGGGCTTCGAATCGGACATTCGGACATACCAAGCGTCGATGACCTGCCCGACGGTCATGCGTCTTTAACAAACACCTGCTAAAAGGACTGCTTGATCAAGGTTTCTTCACGATACGACGAATGCGGCGGCAAGTTCAGTGACGTCGAGAATGGAGCATCGACTGTTCATCCGATGCGAGTCGAATCAGCGGGTCGCGATCTATCAGCTCGATCGATGTATCGGACCCGGCCACATCCGCAACGCGAGCCGACACGGCGCGCTGGTGGAGTGCGCTGATTCACCTTCGATCTCGCGCGGGTATGTCGAGATCGAGTTCGCAACGCGCAACTCGCCGGCTCGACTCCGCGGCATAGTGGTACATCGTGACAAGACACGCCTTGGCGTGATGTTCATCGATGAGTGGCGGCCAGCCGATCAAGCAACTCGATCAGCAGCCTTCGAATCATCGAGACAGAATCCCCGCTATTGACGCCGGAGACGATCTTGAGCACCCAAATCGTCGACGCCAACACCGCCGCAAACCCAGACGTCGACACGCTCGTTGATGCATTGCAGGTGCTGCGGACGGACATTCTCGATGCGCCCGGCGAGAGCAAGGAGCTCTTGGACGCCGTGCACGAGAACTACCGTGCGAGCGCGCGCAATCTGGTTCACTATCTCGCACTGCGGCGTCACGATCTGCGTCCACTTCAGCTCAGCCTAGCGAAATTGGGTCTATCGTCGCTCGGCCGTGCGGAGTCGCATGTGCTCTCGACGATCGACGCCGTTCTCGGTGCACTGTGCGGCCTGCCCGGACGCGCGCCGCACGCATCGCAAGAGGAGCCCGCCTTGGATTTTGTCGCGGGCGAACGACTGCTTGCGAAGCACACCGAGGACCTCTTCGGCGGAAATGCTCCGGAACGCGGGGTCCGCGTCATGGTGACCATGCCGAGCGAAGCCGCAACCGACTACACGCTCGTGCACGCGCTGCTGCAACAAGGCATGGATTGCATGCGGATCAACTGCGCGCATGACGACGCGTCGAAATGGCTGAAGATGATCGAGCATTTGCGTCGCGCGGAGACGGTGCTCGGCCGCCGTTGTCGCGTCGCAATGGACCTCGCCGGACCCAAGTTGCGGACTGGCCCGCTGCGACCGGGACCGGCCGTGTTGCGCATCCGAGCACAACGCGACGTCTATGGGCGCGTCGTTGCACCGGCACGGATCTGGCTGACGGGCGATGCCGCGCCGAAACCGTCCCCGTCACCGGCCGATGCGAGCCTTTGCGTACCCAATGCGTGGCTCACGAAGCTACGCCGCGGCGATTGTGTGCAGTTCACGGACGCACGCGCAGCGAAACGTGCGTTCGATGTGGTGGACGTCACTGGCGAGGGTTGTTGGGCAGAGTCGAGCAAGACGTCATATGTCGTAGACGGTACCCAGTTGCGCCGCCAGGACGACGGCGAGATCGCCGAGGTCAGTCACGTTCCATGCACCGAACAGCCGATCTCGTTGCGAATCGGTGATCGGTTGACGCTGACCCGCGATCTGACACCGGGGCGGGCGGCGACGCACGATCGCAGCGGCGTTGTCCTGACACCCGCCAGGATCGGCTGCACGATTCCCGAGGTGTTCGACGACGTGAAGGCAGGCGAGTCGATCTGGTTCGACGACGGGAAAATCGGTGGACTCATCGAGGCGGTCGACAGGACGCGAGTGCAGGTTGGGATCACGCATGCCCGAACGCGTGGCGCGAAGCTCAGCAGCGACAAAGGCATCAATCTGCCGGACAGCAACCTCCGGCTGCCGGCGCTCACGCATAAGGACCTCGAGGACCTCGACGTTCGTCGCGGCACGCCGACATCGTAGAGCTGTCGTTCGCGAACTCGGTCGAAGACGTCGAGTCGTTGCAAGCACAGCTCGCACGGCTCGGCCCCGCTCGTCCCGCGATCGTGCTGAAGATCGAGACGCGGCGCGGCTTCGAGAACCTGCCGGACATGCTGCTCGCCGCGATGCGCGCGCCGAAGTGCGGCGTCATGATCGCCCGCGGCGACCTCGCAGTCGAGTGCGGCTTCGAACGGCTGGCGGAGGTCCAGGAAGAGATTCTCTGGGTCTGCGAAGCGGCCCACGTGCCGGTGATCTGGGCGACCCAGGTGCTCGAGACGCTGTCGCAAGACGGCATGCCGTCGCGCGCGGAGATCACCGACGCGGCGATGGCACATCGCGCCGAATGCGTCATGCTGAACAAAGGCCCGCATGTCGTCAGCGCGGTCCGCGTTCTCGACGACATCCTGAGACGCATGCAGGCGCATCAGAGCGAAGAAGCGCGCGATGCTGCGCGAGTTGCACTTGGCACACCGCTTCCAATGAACGGACCGCTGCAATGTGCCACGCTTCGCGAGTGCATCAATCTGCGATCGCCTGTTCAAACGCCCAACGAACTCGCAGGGGGGCCGCGCCAACCAATCGAAGCATTGCGCACGACCGACGTCGTCGGACGATCTGCCACGCCTTGCACGCGCACGACCGAATGCTCGCCCGCTAAGTATAAGTCCGTGCCGACACCACCTGGTGTCGCGTGGACAATGGCGCGCCGGCTGCAGCTAATGGCCACCAGGAGGGACCGATGAAGAAGATCGCGATCAACGGCATGGGACGCACCGGACGACTGATGTTGCGCCGAGTCCTTTCGGGCGCCGCGCCGCACATCGAGGTCGTTGCGGTGAACGACGTCGCGGCCCCGGATGACATCGCGTACCTGCTCAAGTACGACTCGGTGCACGGACGGCTCAATGCACCCGTGCGAGCCGAGGCCGGGGAACTGCGCATCGGCGATCGATCGGTACGCCTGTTGCGTGAAAAGGATCCCCGTGCGCTGCCTTGGCGCGACCTCGGCGTGGAGGTCGTCATCGAGACCACGGGACAATTCACCGAGCGGGCCGGCGCCGCTCGACACCTCGAAGCCGGCGCACGTCGGGTGCTGATCGGCGCTCCGTCGCCGGACGCGGACGTGACGCTCGTCCCGGGCGTCAACGATCAGGCGTTCGATTCGCGCAGACACTTCGTCGTGTCGAACGCGTCGTGCACGACGAACTCGCTCGCGCCGCCGCTCAAAGTGCTGCTGGATCAGTTCGGCGTCGCGGCCGTGACGGCGACGACGGTCCACGCATACACGGCCTCGCAAGCTGTCGTCGACAAGCCCGCGAAGAAAATGCATCGCGGCCGTGCAGCCGCCCTCTCGATGATCCCGACCTCGACGGGCGCCGATGCGGCAACCGTGCAGGTACTGCCGGCGTTGGCGAACAAGATCCGCGTCGCGGCGATTCGGGTCCCGGTGCCTGACGGCTCGGTCACGGATATCACGGCGCAACTCGAACGCGACGCAACGCGCGAGGCCGTGAACGCGGCGTTGCGCGATGCCGCCAACGGGCCGATGAAGGGGATCCTCGGCTACACGGAAGAGGAGCTCGTGTCAGTCGACATCGTCGGCGAGCCGCTGTCGGGGATCGTGCATGCGAATGCCACCGCGGTCGTCGGGCGCCTCGCACGGATTCTCGTCTGGTACGACAACGAGGTTGGCTACGGTGCCAGGTGCCTCGACGTGGTCAGCCGACCGGATTTCTGAAAAGCAGTCACCGAAGACGATGAACGCCGCATCTCGTGGTTGGCCACGAGCGCGTCAGAGTCATTTCAAGACGGTCGACTCGGCTGTCAATCTGCGGTTCGCTGGTCCGCGTAGAAGCGCCACACGAACAGCACGAGCATGCCGAGCCCCAGAATCGTCATCACGAAATTGAGCAGCCGCCGACGAACGGCAGGTTGACGAGCACGATCACGAGCGCGAGGCCAAGCGCCAGCGCGATCGCGTAGTGGCGCGGCTCGTCGTCCCTTCCAGGATGCGCGCACCGACAAAGTGTGCGAGCGACGATTTTCGCGAGATAGATGCCGACCATCCACAGCAGCAATGCCGAAGCACGCCAATCGGCAGACCGATGACCGTGACGGCGACGAGCACCGCGATGATCGGCGTCGCGACGAGCGCGACGAGCCCTACCCCGCCCGCGAGCAACGCATCGCTCGCCGCGATCGATGCGCGATGCGTCGCAGGCCCGGCACAAGCGCCAGCACGATCACGCCGGCGAGGAAAGCCGCCGCGAAACGCACGCAACTGGAACACATAGAAATCGCCCGGTCCGGTATTCGCTGCGCTCTTCGTGCGGTTCCATGATTGCCGTCTTGAGTTCGCCGCCGATCACCGCGCTCGGTCGACACGGTGAGGCGATCGGCGTGCGACGTGCGCGGTGACGTTGCCCGCGATGTGCGCCGGCGCGCGCAGCGCGATATGTTCCGCATACGCCGTGAGCGCGCCGCCGATGCTGCCACTCACGTCGACGTTCTCGGCACCGCGCCGAACACGTCGCGACCGACGGAGCCCGCGAGTTGCACGCGCTCGGCGCCAACGAGCGCGTTCTGTTCGATCTTCGCACGCCGGACTCACTTCGATCGTCGAGCCGACGCCGTAGACGTTGCGGCCGATCCGCGTCGATGCGATCGCGAGCGTTTCGGTGCCGACGCCGAGCACGCTGCCGTCGACCTCGCCGTCGATCGTGACGCTCTTCGCCGCCGCGAATACCTGACCGCCGACGTGGCCGCGAATCGATGACGCGTCGCCCGACTGCGATGACGATCGCCGGTCACGTCGCCGTTGATCTCGACGGTTTCGCCGAACGCGATCAGCGTGTCGTCGATCGTTTCGCCGGCCGGGACGACTGACCGCGTTTTCATCGTGGCGAATCTCCAGCGCCTGCGACGGCGTCGGCTGCATGACCACGATGGCCAGCAGCGCCGTCAGCATCAGCGGACCGCGGCCGCGTCCGCGCCGCGCGAACGCAAACCACCCGACGAGCGTCGTGAACGCCGCCATCAGCGCGGTCTTGGCGATCGAAGTCATGATTTCACCTCCATGCTTGGCCAGAAAAATCGCCGCGTCAACGCCGAGGTCGGCGAACGTTCCGGCATCGAAAGGGTTGAACCAGCTCACCGGTCCCTGCAGCAGATCCGCCGATCAAATCCGAGGCCACGGCAACGACGATGCGCGACGAGCATTCCACCGGCTGCGGTCGCCGCCATCGCCATGCGCGACACCGGCCGTCGATAGGCCGGCACCACGACCGGTTCGTCGTCGTGCGCGAGCGCCGCGGCGACGATGCTCGTTTCGCTGCGCAGCCCCGCGAGCCGCGCGCGGCACTCCGCGCACGTCGCTAGATGCAATTCGATCGCAACGGCCTCGCCGGCGGCAGCTCGCGATCCGCATGCATCGACAGCGTCAGCTCGGATGGACAGTGCTCGTCACGATTCCTCCTGCGAGCGCGCAAGCGAACGCCTGAGCATCTGTTTGGCGCGCAGCAGCAGCACGCCGACGTGGTTGCGCGTGATGCCGAGCGCGTGCGCGATCTCGTCGTAGCTCGACGTCGTTGTAGTACGCGAGCACGATCGGCAGCCGATATTTGTCCGGCAGCGCCGCGATCGCCGCCGGATTTCGGCGCCGCGCTCCGCATCGACGAGCGTATCGAGCGGCGCCGGGCGCCGACGATTCGAGTTCGCTGATCTCGGCGTCGACGTCGTCGAAGATCTTCCCGTCGCGTGCGCGCGTCCCGCAGCAGATCGACGCAATGATTGCTCGCGATGCTCAGAATCCACGCCGCGAACGGCTGGTGCGTGTCGTAACGGTCGAGCGCTCGATAGGCACGCACGAAGACCTCCTGCGTCGCGTCTTCAGCCTGTGCGGAGCGGCCGAGCAGCCGCCGACACAGGCCGAACACGCGACGGTAGTGGTCCCGGTAAAGCGCTTCGAAGTCGACTTTCAATACAATCCCTGCACGGCACTGACCGGAACCCAATGACTGTCTGTTATCCGGTACTACGATCGACAGGGCAGGAAATTACAGGACTGCGTGAAAAGTGGCTCTTTAGTTGCGACGGGGGCTCGCCGCTTGCGCAGTTCGGCGGTCGAAAGCCGGTGCCAACGTCGTGCGTTACCACACCCGTTTGCGCTTCGTAGATATCCACGCGGGGCCGGCCGCTCGTGCCATCACGGCTGGATATCAGAATGCGGGCGGGCTCGCCTGGTACCTGCGACTGTGGTGGGTGTACGAGCCGATCAATGAAGCGCATCTACCTCGAGCCGTCGTCAATGATCCTCGCTATCAAGCGATGCTCGAAGAACTAGGGATTGGTCGAACGTGGCGCGCCTACATGGGGCAAAGGCTGAAGAGTTGGCTTCGGTTACCGGTATCGAAGTCACCACCACGGTTCCTGACCACGGACCCTCATAAAGTCACCGCAAAACCGACGATGGCGGCGGTCGAACGCTATCGAAACAAAATGCGAGGGCGAGGCATGGTGCGGGTCGAGGTGCAGGTGGCGAAGAACGACGCAACGCTCATTCGCGCGGTGGCATCCGCGCTGACCGATCCGTCGAACGCGCCGGAACTGCGCGCACTACTGCGCGAACGGCTCGGTCATTCACCGAAAGGCTTGAAGATGCTGTTGGAATCCGCGCCACTCGAGGGCATTCGAATCGATCGTCCACGCGACCGCGGTAGACACATCACGCTGTGAAGTATCTGATCGACACGAACGTAATCTCGGAAATTCGAAAGGGTGCCCGATGCGATGCGAACGTCGGCCGCTGGTGGCGCAACGTACACGATCACGAGTTGTATCTGAGCGTTCTCGTGCTTGGCGAGATCCACAAGGGGATAGAAATCCGCAAAGGGATCGAGCTCGCGCGGCGTCGCAGCGCCGAGCGCGCACGGACGTTGGAGTTGTGGCTCAGCGAGACTCGCCGCGCGTTCGATGATCGCCTGCTCGACATCGACCAAGATATCGCTGACGAATGGGGACACACGAATGGAATCTGCAACGTTGCAACAATCGATGGACTGCTGGCTGCGACTGCCAAGGTGCGACAGATGACGCTCGTCACTCGAAATTCTGCCGATGTCGAAGGCCTCGGCGCCGACGTGCTGAATCCATTCGACGCGGTGCGCTGAGCACCGCGGCACCCTCAGCGCAACGGCAACTCGCGGAGCGAACCCGAAGCGTTAGCCGCCGTGAGAAAACAGCATTTCCGGCAGGTTCGCACGCTCACGCGCATGTTCAATCGTGAGGCTGACCAGGTTGCCGTTTGCGTCGAGGTCAAAGTAAACGTTCTCGTTGAGTTCCCGCGTTTCCTCGACCGGCGCGTCGATCAACTCGACCACTGCGGTGTCCGTATCCTTGAAGTAGGTGACCTTCATCTCGGGAATCCTCGATCGAAGAACGCGTTGTGCACAGTCAAGCCGTCCGCGAGAAGGACGACTCTAAGGAATCTCCGTTCCGAGTCAATGTACGTCCAACGACGAATTCGACCATCCGCTTGAATCGTTTCGCGAATTGGACGATGAATTGCCGCCTCGATCCATTCGTCGTGGATGCTCAATCGATCCGATCGCTGCCGTCGGAATCGAAAATACTCTGTGGCTTTGTACACGACGCGGGCACTTCCGATTGACGTCGGAGAATGAGCTTGTTTCGAGCGTCGCCACTGGCGGATCTCGACGCGTTCTATTGTGCGAAGAATCCATGGCGGACCCCTTTCCATTTCCAACAGGGACTGACTAACGTGTGCGCAATTGCGCCGGGAGACAGACATGCCCCGAGACACCCTCTCCGATCTCACCACGCAGGTACGCCAATTCGCCGATCAGCGCGATTGGCAGCAGTTCCATTCGCCGAAGAATCTCGCGTCAGCATTGATCGTCGAGGCGGCGGAGCTGCTCGAACACTTCCAGTGGTTGACCGCGGCAGAGAGCGAATCGCTCGACGCTGCGAAGCGCGACGAAGTGGAACTCGAGATGGCCGACGTGCTGATCTACCTGGTGCGATTGGCGGATCGGCTCGACATCAATCTGATCGACGCGGCCACGAAAAAGCTCGTAATCAATGCGCAGAAATATCCGGTGGAGCGCGCGAAGGGAAGCAACAAGAAGTCTACGGAGCGCTGAGGATGCGCCTGGATGAGTATGCGACCGCATTCTCGAAGCTCAGAGTCAACACCGCACAGTCCATCAGCCCGCACAAGCCCTGCATGTTGCTCGCGGTGCTCGATCTCGCGGAAGCCGGCGCCTTGGAGAGGAACGAGATCCGTTATCTGCCGAACCTGCTCGAGCGATACCAGGCATACTTCGACGTCGTCCGCACACCGACCGATCACGCGAATCCGTACTTCCCTTTCTTTCATTTGAGCCGCGAAGCGTTCTGGCACTTAGTGCCGATCGCGGGGCGCGGACCTCAACTAGCCGCGATGCGCACCGCGCGCGGCCATGCAGATATTCAAGCGAACATCGACCACGTCGAGCTGGATCCGGACCTGTACGGTTTCGTGCGCGATCCTGTTGGCCGAGCCGCGCTGCGTAGCGCACTAATCGAGCGCTGGTTTGCGGATAAGGCAACCGAACTCAATTGCGCGCTGTCGATGCATTCCGAAGAGGATGCGTACGAACTCAAGCTACGCGAGGGCACACCGCCGCCATACACGATCAACCAACGGGTTGGGCAGGCGGCGTTCCGCAACGTTGTCCTCCAAGCCTACGACTATCGGTGCGCGGCTACCGGTTGGCGATTGATAGTGCCAGGCGCGTGGGGGCTGATCGATGCGGCGCATCTGATACCGTATGCCGAAACGCGAAACAACGACCCGTGCAATGGCATGGCATTGACGCCGACGTTTCACCGTGCCCTCGATCAGAACCTGATCGCGCCGGGCACCGATCTGAAATGGCATGTGTCGCGCATCGTTGAGTCGCGTATTCCAGACAACGGGCCACTCGTCGAGCTGGATAAGAAAGACGTGATTTTCTATGGAGAGCCGAAATATCGGCCGTCGCCCAAGAGTTTGGCGTGGCGAATGGACAACCTGCGCGCGGAGTAGTCCTTGAAAATGTCCTACCCCTTCGCCTCCCCTCTCAGCTGTGCGACCAGCGCAGCTTCATCCGGAAACTCGTGCGTCTTGAACTTGGAATAAACGAGTTTGCCGTCGACGCTGACGTCGAAGATTCCGCCCTTGCCCCTTATCAGAGTCGGCTCCACGCCGAACGCATCCTTGAGCTTGGCAGCGAGACTCGCCGCCGCTGGTAAGTAGTTTCAGGCGCCGCAGTAGGTGATGCGAATATCCATATCAATGTCCTCTCGTGCCGAACGCCACTCTACAAACGATGCGCCAGCGTTTCGTCGATGAGTTGCTGCAACCAGCTCATGAACGGCGTGCCGCCGGTGCCGCGAGGATCATCGACGCGTTCCGCAATGTACTGCCGCGCCCAGCCATGATGCACGCCGCGGAACTCCGCGATCGCTTCCATCGCGGCGTTGAACGCACCCGCCTCCGCCAACGGGCGCGGATCCGGCGCACGATCGAGGCGTTCGAGCAACTGCCGGTGGCTGTGCGGCATGTAGGTTCGCATGTCCGCGACGTGACGCGTCAATGCGCTCGGCTCGTGCGGAATCTTGAAGAATGCGACGAGCGCGGGGATCACCGTGCTCTGTGCACCGGTTTCGCCGCGATAACTCACAGCCGGGTGCGCGACACCTTCGTAATGCACGTCTTCGAAGAAGCGGATGTACGGCCGGAACTCCTTGAAATAAGAGCGCGGGCGACATCCGTTCCGGAATCCGTCGCAGCACCGCGGTCATCGCGCTGCACGTTCTGCGTGATCGTGCGGATGGCCGTGTTCACGCAAGCACGATCCGTCCAGCCGCTGCTTTCCAACGCCAGGATCGCGGCCAACGAGCGCGCCGCGAGCGCCTCGATTTCGATGTGCACGAGGATGAACCAGTGCTCGTCGTACAACGAAACGAAGTTCTGCACCGTGTCGATGTTGCCGAGCGCGATCGGTCCACGCGGATCGATCCGGTACCAGTTGTAGAGCGCGTAGCCGTCGTAACTCAGCATCGGCGGACGGTCGAGCAACTCGCACACGCGACACAGCGGGCGCGCGAGCGACGCGGGCAGCCGGTTCGTCGGCGGCTCGCCGATCTGATTCACGTATCCGGACGCGAGGAAGCCGACGCGCACGTAATAAAGGCGCAGCAGCGGTAGCGTCTTCGGCGTGACGGGGTCGTTCCACTCGGGAAGCGACCACCGCTCGGCGTCTTTGCGAAAGTTGGGATTCTGCACCCACTCCGGCAGGCGTCTGCCGAGATCATCGAGCAGCGCGTAGCGGGAACCGCGTGGGAACGCACGCGCCGGATCGCGCTCCGGCAAGAACCCGCGCGTAGCGAAGGCGTCTGTCATCGTCGGCCTCCTTGCTGACGTCGCCGCTAGTGTAGACCCAACGCGCCTAGTCGGGACGTACGCCGACGTCACGATTCAGAGAGAATCCCAGCCCGTGGTACATCTTGTAGCCGATGATGTCGCGCAGTGCCGGGGAGAGACGTCGCGCCATTTCGGCGGGCACGTCCAGATACTGGTTTTCCTCTTGCCGCAGCCACCCGCACGAGTACGTGAGGATCACGCCGTAACGCCAATCCTGCGACGTGTTCGCACCGGCACCATGCAGCGTGCCGCCCAGCCAATACAACACCGAGCCCGCGGGCATCTCGGCCGAGACAATCTCCGAAGGCATGGCGCGCCGCTCCCCTGGCCACGTGTGGCTGCCCGGCACCAGCAGCGTCGCGCCGTTGTCTGCCCGAAAATCGGTGACGGCCCACATGCTCGCGACGATCAGATTCGGCCGCGGATGTGGAAAAAACGTGTAGGAGTCGTGCTCTCGATGCAGCACTTGAGCGCGCGCACCAGGCCCCACGTCGAGCGCGGCTGTCACGTGCAGCTGATAACCGAACTCGCTGTTCGGTGTCAGGAAGTGATCACAGAGTTCGATCGAGCGATCGTGCAGCACGATCCGGCCGACCGTCTCGGACCTGGCAACCAGCGCGCTCGATCTGCGGGTGAGACCTGGATAGAACGCTGCTGGATCGTCCTTCGCGACCTTCACCTTCTCCATGTACGGCGCGAGTTCGTCGCGAATCGCGCTGCGATCGTCGGCATTCAAGAGACCGGTGACAACGACGCAACCGGTCTCACCGAGGGCGCGCGCAATTTCCGAGCCGCGCTCAGCGTGAGAGAACTGAGGGATTGTCATGACGTCGGCCCCAAACGCTCGATGGCTGAGCCCGAGCATAGCGGGAATGCGGCCGGCGGTTCAGCCCGCTCGATTCAGCTGCTGCGGGACGGCGTCCATGTGACGAAGGCAGCGCAGCGCGTTGGCGCGAGTCGCCTCGTCTACGCGGAAATCGATGTCGTAGTAGTGCCTGGCTTCCACGGCGCTCTTACTGCGCACGACGCCATTGAGATGTTCTACCCGAAGATCGTCGACAACGAGATCCATCACCACCGGCTGTCCCACCCTGAATTCCGCAACCGTCTCGACTTGGATTCGGGAGATCGAGAAATGCAGGCAGTCGGCGGCGATGCGACGACGGAACGTTCCCAGCACGCCCCGTCGATGAAGCTGAACACCGAGCTTGTCGCCACAAACGATCTTGAATTGCCCGGTATTCGCCATCCCTGGCTACCCCATCGCACTAGACACGCCCTGAGGTTATGCGTCCAACCGATTGTTTGCAAGGGGAAATGTCTCCAAAATTTTTCCAGTGGGTGGCAGATCTGTCTGGCGATCACCGCAACACCTGCCCAGCCCCGGCGTCGTCCGCCTAACGTTCGCCCTGAGGTGCGGCGGGCGCCGCGTCGGGCAGCGTGTACGCAATGACGTAGCCCCCCTGCTTCGAGCCGATGCCGATGTGACCTCCGGGCGCGATGACGACGAACTGTTTGCCGTCGGGGCGCAGCTTGTACGTGATCGGCCCCGCGTGGAGACCGGCCGGCAGTGCAAATGTTGTGATCAGGCGACCCGTGTCCGCGTCGTGTACGCGCAGCGCGGAAACGCGCGTGCCCCCGTGAAAGACCAGACCGCTCGCGGTCGAGAGCGCCGGGCCGTATCCGGAGAGACCGATCTCGTCGTCGGTACCCGTTGCGGTCGACACGCTCCACGCGATGCTTCCCTTCGCAAGATCGACGGCGACGAGGCGACCCCACGGCGGCGCGTTGCAGGGGATGTCGTCGATCTGGAAGACGGTGCGGCCGTTCGTGGGACTTAGTCGGAATCGATCGCCGGTGCCGCGGCCGGTCATTAACCACCACAGCGTACCGAAGCTGAAACCGTGCAGCGGCTTCACGTCGCCTGGTTCGTGCGGTGCGACGCGATCGAGACGGATCACGTGCGCGAGGTTCTGCACCGGCACCACGAGCAGCTGGCGCTCCGGATCCCACGTGGCGCTGGACCAGTTCGCACCGCCACCGGTGAACGGGTATTCGATGGAGCCAGTTTCACTGGGGGGCGTGAAAAGTCCGTCGTTGCGCAGCGTCGCGAGTTTGGCTTTGCACGCCGCCAAATGCTCAGGCGTCGGCGCGTAGAGATCCGCCTCGGTGAGCCTCTGCGGCACGAGCGGCGGCGGCAGGCTCGGAATCGGCTGCGTAGGCCACGCGCGTTCGCCCGGCACATTGCTTGCCGGGAATGGTTTTTCCTCGACCGGGAACACCGCTTTGCCGGTCTCCCGTTCGACGACGAAGACGAAACCGCTCTTCGTCGCCTGCGCGACCGCATCGATCGGCGCGTCGCCGCGCCGCAGCGTCACGAGCACGGGCGGCGCCGCGAGGTCGTAGTCCCACAGATCATGATGGACTGTCTGGTAGTACCAACGAACGAGTCCAGTCGCGGCGTCGAGGGCGACGATCGAGTCGGAATAGAGGTCTGCGCCGAGGCGCTCGCCGCCGTAGAAATCGGGACTCGCCGAGCTCACCGGCAGGAAAACGAGTCCGCGCGCCGGATCGGCGGTGATCGTCGACCAGACGTTCGCCGCGCCGGTATGCGCAATCCCGTTCTCCCACGTCTCGTGACCAGGCTCGTCCGCGTGCGGGATCGTGTGGAACGTCCATCGCAGCGCGCCGGTCCTGACATCGAACGCGCGTACGTCACCGGGCGGCGCATCGGGACGCAGCACATCGGCGATCGACGACCCGACGACGATGCGATCACCGATCACCGCGCCCGGCGAGGTGACGTTGTATTCCCAGGTGTCGTGCACGGGCGCGAGTCCCGCGAGCAGATCGACCGTGCCGCGTCGCGCCGAAGTCGCTGCACGGTGTTCCGGTCGCTGCGTCGAGCGCGATCAGACGCGCGTCGAGCGTTGCGAGGAAGACGCGCGACGCGCACGCACCACTCGCGGCGGGGTCGCGCCAGTAAGCGACGCCGCGGTTGATCCACATGTTCGCGTAGACTCGGCCGCGCTCGAGCTGCGGATCGAATGTCCAGATCTCGTGTCCCGTTTCCGGCTCGAGCGCGATCACGCGGTTCGCAGGCGTCGTGATGAAGAGCTTTCCATCGACGACGATCGGAGTCGACTCAGCCGACGTACCGCCATTGACCTTGGTCGGCCATCGCCCTTCCCAGAAATCGTGGTGCTCGTACGTCCACGCGACGCGCAGTTGCGCGACGTTCTCGCGTGTGATGTCGGTGAGCGGCGAGAACCGGCCGCCGCCGGGCGCACCTTCCGTATAAGCCCATTGCGCGGTTTCGGCGGGATCGGCACGGCCCGAACTCGCCGCGATCAACAACAGCACGATGAGTAGCGAGCGTGGTCTCAATCCACGAATGGTTCGTTTCCTTCGGCGGGCCTTGCGTCTCCCAAACGCCACGCCATTGTCACCGCGTCGAGCTCGAAGTTCACGCGCGGCCCTTTTCGATCAGCTTCCTCACATTGACCCTCGGCGCGCTCACCGGATTTGCGCGCAGAAACGCCTCAAACTTCTCGATCGCAGCCTTCGCATCCCGCTTGCGCTGCACTTCACTGGGCACAAGATCCGCGATGGCTTCCCCGCGATTCGTAATCGTGAATCGTCTGCCGGCCTTTACTTGGCGTAGGAGTTCTGGCAGCCGCGTTCTTGCGTCGTGCGCGCCAATCTCTGTCTTCATGATTCAAGCTCCGACGCTCGCCAACTGCTCCTCAACCCCTGCACGTCCTCGTTAGATCGTGCCTACAGTGGCACCCACATCGTCCCAGATCGCGCGCTCCTCGCCATACGGATCGTTCGCGATCGCGACCGGGTCGTCGAAGATCGCGGTGGCGCGTGTCACGACATCGTACGGCTGCCAGTCCGACAGCGCGTCGGTGCGGGGATCGCCGGTCGATGCAAACGCGAGCCAGGCTTCCTGCACGCGCGCGGCGAGGCGATCGGCTGCCGCGCCGCTGCCGAAGAATTCAGCGCTGCCGGCGGTGAACGCGTGCGTGCCGAACACGAAGCCGATGTCGATGGCGTGCGGCGAACCGAGTGCGCCGCCGTTCCACGGTGATTCCCACTCGAACAGGTATTGATATGCGCGCTGACCGCGCGTCTCGAGCGCTTCCGCGAGGCGGATGCCCGGTACGCGGAACACACGGTCCGTCTCGATCGTGGCGAACAGCGATACGGGATCAACGCTGTCGCCGCGCGACGCGCGCGCGTCTCGATAACATTCGATGACGCGCTCCGCCTCGGGTACGCGGCGGCCGACCAGTTTCGTCAGCCCTTCATCGTCGAGGTCGATAGGAGCGACCCCCGGCATCGCCGTGAACAACCGCCATTCGTCGCGCGTCGCGCCGACCAGCACCGGTATGCCGTCGGCGGCGCCGCGCTTCACGGCCTCGATCGGCAGGTCCGACAACATCGTGCCGTCGATGCACGGCCCGAAAATCATGCCGCCTTCGGCCATTCCGTGCACCGCAGCTGTGGTGATCAGTTCCTCCGGCTGCAGTTTCATCAATCGATCCACCGCGTCATTCGCGGAAAAGCCGAGCCGATCGACCAGACCTTGTGCGATCTGCGTCGAGCGAGCGAGCGGTTGCGCGGTACTGCTCGCACCGCTTTGTGGAATCGCGCGGTGGAACAGGCCTTTGGCCGGCGCAAAAGCGAGCAGCGCGCCGACGCTGATGCCGCCCGCGGACTCACCGAAGATCGTCAC
Organism: uncultured Gammaproteobacteria bacterium; assembly: GCA_963829065.1. Taxonomy (GTDB): domain Bacteria; phylum Pseudomonadota; class Gammaproteobacteria; order Pseudomonadales; family Azotimanducaceae; genus DATJGR01. The sequence goes on from CAWHHK010000005.1 coordinate 222,609, forward strand.
GCGGCGCGGATCGCCGCCGAACGCTTCGATGTTGTCGCGCACCCATTCGAGCGCCTTCACCTGATCGAGCAGTCCTTCGTTGCCGTTCGCGGGAATGCGCCCCCCAGTGACCTCGTTCAGATTCAGGAAGCCGAGCGCGCCGAGGCGATAGTTGATCGTCACGACCACCGCGTCGCCGCGGCGCGCGAGCGCGCTGCCGTCATACATCGGCGTGCCGCCGGTGCCGGCGGAGAACGCGCCGCCGTGAATCCACACCAGCACCGGGCGCTTGCGCGCATCGAGACCGGGCGTCCAGACGTTCAGATACAGGCAGTCTTCATCGCGATTGGCAGCCCCGCGCGCATTGAACGCGAAGCTGAGTGGCCCCGGCCTGTCGATCATCATCTGCCACGCTTGGCGACCGAAACCGTCGGCTTTGCGCACGCCGGACCACGGCGTCGGCGCTTCGGGCGCGCGCCAACGCTTCGCGCCCACCGGCGGCGCCGCAAACGGAATGCCGAGAAACGCGTGCAGTCCGTCCTGCTTGAGTCCTTCCAACTTGCCGTCGCGGGTATCGACGATAGCCATCATGTCCCCCGGTTCGTGTTGCGAAATGTGAGGGCGAGGCTAGCACGATCGTCGACGCGCCTGAACGTGGGCTACGGCGCGAGGATTTCCATGAAGCGCGCGTTCGTGTGCAGATACGCATCCGGCTTCGGATGCTTTTTCCAGACTTCCCGCCAACCCTTCGACGCAAACGTGCGCGCGTATTCAGTGTCGCGCGTTGCGCGATCCGCCCAACGCAGAATCCACGTGACGTTCGGCTGACCGTTCGGCGAGACGATGGGATTCGAGCCGGCGACCTCGGGCGCTTCGCCGGCGTGCACCCAGAACCCGACCACGTCGAGATTTGCTGCGAGCCACGGTGCCGCGTCATTGCGCGCCCACTCGACATATCGGTCGAACCAGACCGGATCGATCGTGTAGTCACGGATCTCGTAAATGCCGTTCGCCATATGCCTCTCCAATGATGTTCAGTGTTTGATGATGCCTAGTCGTATGCTGACTTGTCCTGAATTGTTGGGAGGACGCGCATGGGAAGGACACTCACGCCCGGGGAGCGCGATTGGGGACTTTGGCTGCTCCTGCTCGTCGCTGCCGCGGCGTGCCACTTGGCTTGGCAAATCACGCCCAACATCGGCTTCGACCTGCGTCCCATCGCTTACCTGATCGCGATCTACGCGGGCTACAAATTCGGTCGCTGGCCCGGCGCGGCGCTCGGACTGCTGTCGACGCTGGCGCTGTTGGCGTGGACCTTCCTCGGCGAGGAGCCTGCGTCAGTGCAGCAGGGTTTGCTCGGCCCGCTCAACCGTTACTTCGGACAAGGTTTTGCGCTCACCGGTTTCTCGATGCAGGACGCTGCGATGGCTGCTGCCGCCGGATTTCTGGGCGGCTGGGCGTTTGACCGCATCGAGGGCTTCCTCGGGCGGCCGCTCTCGAGCTTGCTGACAGGCGCCAGTCGAGTCGGCCCGTTGCAACGTGCATACGAAGGCATCGGCCGCATCTTGTGGCCGGACCCCGACGCGGCAAAACCTATTGGCGCGACCACGTGGCAGATGCTGCTCACGCCCGCGGTGCTGGCGCTGCTGACGCTGCTGAATTTCACGATCAGCGCCAGCTTCGATTCATGGACGCTGAGGATATTTCCACCGCTATTAGCCGCGAGCGTCGTGGGCGTGATCGCGTGGCGTGGCGGCTTCGCCCGCGCCGTCGCTGCTGCCTTTTGGCTGGTCGCGAGTTCGTGGGTGGCGTATGCAACGGTCGCCGATCTGGGCCGAGACGAATTGGAGAACGTCCAGCTGTGGCCTTCCATCCAGGGACCTGCGCACTTAATAGGCCTGTTAGTCGTGGCGTGGTGGTTGGCGCAGGCGTCGGCCACGATGATCGATGCAGACCTGCAGGGTTACTGGCGCGGCATCTGGGGCCGCCTGATACATCCGGAGCTTGCGACGCGTCGACCATCGGTCGCGCTTTGGATGGCACTGCTTCCGCTCGCGATCGGATTCGAGATCGCGCTCGGCCCGCTGCGAGTCGGATACGTTCCTGTGCTCGGTTTATTTCTCGTCTTGTCCTCGATGGCCGCCCGCTACGGCGCCGTTGCCGTGTCGCGTCAAGCTTTCTGGACGCTGCTCGTACTGGGTGTAGTTGCTGTCGCAGGAAAGCCATTCGACGCAACGCCCGACTTGTCGCTGCAGACATTTTCAGCCAATGCCGTCGATCTCGTGCTGCTGGCCGCGGTGCCTCTGGTCGCCGAGCGGCTTGATCTCTCGCGAATCGACGTCTCGCGCATGCTGTGCTTCGGCTTCCTCGCTGTGTGGACCGTGACCAACGCCCTGGTCGGCGGCTGGGTGCTGGATGACTTGTCCGTGGTGACTTTGCGGGTCGAGGATGAAGGCAGCTCAATTTCATTGCCGCTAATTAGCTGGCTCGCGACGCTGCTGGCATTCGACGCTTGTGCGCGGCTGCTCTCTAGAACGCGGTCTAACAGTTTGCTTAAGGGCGACCCGGCATTCCCCTAAGAACCGACCGCAACAGCGGCGCCAGTGCCGATACGCCGGTGCCACCGAGGATCTCGTCGGCCGCATCGCGCGCATAGCGATCGCTGTGCGGCATCGCCACACCGCGTCCCGCCCAGCGCAGCATCGACGCGTCGTTGACGCTGTCGCCGATCGCGAGCACCGCGTCCGGTTCGATGCCCAGGTCCTGCGCGAGCAACGCCAACGCATTGCCTTTGCTCGCCTCTCGCGCGTGCGCCGCGGTGACCGATGGAAAGTCCAACAGATTGATGCGGTCGCCATACCGCGCGTCGAGTTCTTGGTGGACGCCGTTGGCGTGCTCGGCGGTGCTGATAATGTCGATGCCGGTCGGAATGACGCCCGCGCGATGCGCGTCGAGGCGATACTCCGGGATGACGCCCGATACGCGACCGTAGAAGGCGGATGCGTCGTTGGGGCGCGAGACGAGATAGCGCACCGCGTCGAACCACGCGTACGGCCAGTCGTGTTCGAGCGCGTACGCGACGAGTTGCTCCGCGATGTCGGCATCGATCGCATATCGGTGCATCAAACTGCCATCCAACCGATGGACGCTCGCGCCTTGCTGGCAGATCAACGGGCTGGCGAGCCCGAGGTGATTCGCAACCCGCGCCGTGCCCGGATACATGCGCCCACTGGCCAACACCACCGCGACGCCCGCTTCGACGAGGCGCGCGATCGCATCGGTTATTTCGGCATCCGGGAGCGCTTCATGGCCCGCGCCCGGCGCGATCAGCGTACCGTCGATGTCGAGCGCGACGAGTTGGACGTCCTGCATGCACTAACTGCCGGACGCCGCGCGCTTCTTCTCCTCCGCATCGCGCAGATCCCGTCGGCGCACCTTGCCCGTCACCGTCATCGGAAATTCGTCGATGAACTCGATCTCGCGCGGGTATTCGTGCGCCGCGAGCTTCTGCTTCACGTGCTCCTGGATCTCGCGGATCAGCGCGTCGGATTTCTCGATGCCGGGCATGACCTTGATGAACGCTTTGATCGCCTGACCGCGCTTTGCGTCGGACACTCCGATCACCGCGCACGATGCCACGCCCTTCACCTCGATGATCTTCGCTTCGATCTCGGCGGGACCGACGCGGTAGCCCGACGTCTTGATGACGTCGTCGCCGCGGCCCTGGAAGTAGAAGTAGCCGTCGTCGTCGGCATAGCCCATGTCGCCGGTCACGCACCACTCGCCCTTGAACTTCTCTTTCATCGCTTCCGGATTCTTCCAGTACTCGCGCATCACCACCGGACTCTCGCGGCCGATCGCGATCTCGCCGATTTCGCCGTGCGCGACCGGCTGACCTTGCGCATCGACGACCTGCACGCGATGCCCGGGATACGCCTTGCCGAGCGCCTCGAGCGTGTACGGCTCGAGGGCCCCGCAGGTGCCGATGAAGTAGTTCGCCTCGGTCTGGCCGAAGCCCTGATTGAATTCGACCTGCAGCTCTTCGTCGACCCAACGGGCGAGCTCGGGCGGCACCGGCTCGGCACCGCTGACAACGCAGCGAAGGCGCAGCTTCTTGTACTTCTCGCGCGGCTGCTTGACCTCGCGCAGCGTCTTCGAGTGCAGTCGGTGGATAGAGACCGACGCTCGCGCCGTATTTCTCGAGCAGCCGCAGCGTCACGTCGGGATCGAAGCGCGCTTTGCTGCGATACGCGAGCACCGGAATGCCGTACGGCCAGATCGCGATGCAGCCCGTCGAGCAGACCGCCCGCCCACGCCCAGTCCGCGGGGCTGTAGTAGAGGTCGCCGTCGCGCAGAAAGTTGTAGGAGTAGTCGATGCCGTTGTGGCCGAGCACGTAGCGATGTGCATGCAGCACACCCTTCGGATTCCCGGTGGTGCCCGATGTGTACATGAGGAGCAGCGGATCCTCCGCCTGCGATGCGCGATCCGGCGTGAACTGCGCGGCGCCTTTCGCGAGCAGGTCGTCGAAATCGATGCCGTCCACGCTTGCTCGCCGCCGAGACCGGCCGCTTTGCCGCCGCAGACGATCACATGCTTCAGCGTTGCGACCGCGTCGCGCACGCCGTCGAGCTTGGCGACCGTCTCGGGCTCCATGAGGATCGCTTTCGCCGAGCTGTTCTCGAGCCGGTATTGAATCGCGTCAGGGCCGAAGAGCTTCGAGATCGGCAAGCCGATCGCGCCGAGGCGATACAGCGCCACGTGCATGATCGCGGTCTCCGGCCGCTGCGGCGTGTGCACGGCGACGACGTCGCCGCGACCGATCCCGAGGCCGCGCAGCGCGTTCGCCATGCGGCAACTCGCCTCGCGCATTTGGCCGAACGTGTAGGTCGCCGTGTGACCTTCGTCGTCTTCGTAGTAGAGCGCGACGGCATCGTTCTTGTGAAACGGCCGGTCGAGGCAATCGACCGCGACGTTGTAGTCGGGACTAACGTTCCAACGATGGCGCGCGTGCGCGTCGGCGAGGCTCTTCGCGCCGCGGACAGTCAATTCCTTCAGCCCGATCATGATCGAACTCCTTCGAATATAGTCGCGGACTTGATCGCGGTCTGGAGGGGAGACCCTCCAGATCGCGATAGTCTTCGCAATCAACCGTTCGGATTGTCGTCCAGCGTAAACCCGACCTTCAGCGTCACCTGCCAGTGCGCGACTTTGTCGGCAGTGATCTCGCCACGCACCTGGTTCACCTCGAACCAACGCAGATTGTGTAATGTCTTCGACGCGCGACTGACTGCGGTGGTGATGGCCTCTTCGATCCCCTTCGGCGACGAGCCGGTCAGCTCGATCGTCTTGTACACATGCTCGGTCATGGTCCTGTCCTCCTGCCTGACGTCCGAGGCAGTGTAGATCTCCACGCCCGCAACTTGCATGTCCTTCAGCAGTTCGCCGTTGTTCCCATATTGGGAACGTGATAGTTTACGCCAAATGCGAGTCATAGCCCGGCGGTCACTCCGCGAGTTCTTGAAACGTCATCCCGCCGCGGAGCAGCCGCTGAAGGCCTGGTTCGCGGAAGTTCAGGCTGCCGACTGGCGTGACACAGCGGCGATCAAGCGACGATATCGGCATGCGAGTTTCGTTGGCGACAATCGTGTGATCTTCAACATAGGCGGAAATAAGTATCGCCTTGTGGTTCACGTGAACTTTGATTTCGGAATCGTCTATATCAAGTTCATAGGGACACACGTTGAATACGATCGGATCGACCCGGAGACATTCTGATGAACATTAGGCCCATCAAGACGGACGCAGACTATCAAGACGCGCTGATGCGGATTGAGAAGCTCATGTCGGCCAAGCTCGGTACGAACAGGGGCGACGAGCTCGATGTTCTTGCAACGCTCGTCGAGGCGTACGAACAGAAACACTTTCCCATTGCGACTGCGGATCCGATCGAAGCCATTCTGTTTCGCGTTGAGCAGATGGGCCTCAAGCGCAAGGACCTCGAGCCATTCATCGGGTCGCGGCATCGCGTGTCTGAAGTTCTCAACCGAAAACGCAACCTATCGATCGATATGATCCGACGACTTCACAGCGGGTTGCAGATTCCTCTCGAGATCCTGGTTGGGGACGTCGCGTAAGGGCTGCGTCGGCTTTTGCAAAGACGCCAAACGACCTGCTTATTTGGAGTGATTGAGACCTTGCAATATCGAATCCAGGGTGCCGAATCTCACGGCTGAAATCGCACGCGCGAACCGGCGGAGCTGAGCCGCGTCGTCAGATTAACGCCGCGACACCCCGAACCTGGCGCAGCGTCGTAATCCTCCGAAGCTTCACGGGCACCTTCAACTCGAGCGCACGCCACGCGGGCGGCACCTCTTTAAGATCCGAAGCTGATTGTTTCAACGCGTCTTGCGCTGCTGGAGTTCGAGCAACTCGCGAAGCGCGCGATTGACCGATTCTGAATCCGGAAAGCGATCGCGCAGATCGGCATCGATCTTAACGACGTTCGCGCCTCGCCGCCCGCGGCCGGCGTACTTGCCGCGTACGCCGCTACGGATCAGTTCAGCCGGGTACCTTGGTCGAAGTTCGTCTTTACTCGCCTTCATATGCCTGCCGCTCTCGCCGCGTCATCGGTCGCGAGGAAATGATGCGGACTATATCACCGCGCTCGGCGTATCCAACGACAAGGAATCGACCTCGGCGGCTTCGTCCAAAGATCACGAACCGCGACTCACCGCGCGAGCGGTCGGGATCAGACGCACTCGATGACAACTCGTCTTCGAATACTTCGGCGGCCTCTTCAAAGGTGACCCAATGCTTCCTTTGGTTCTGACGCGCCTTCTTCGGATCCCACTGGAAGTCCACGCGTAGACGATCTGCATTGCCATGCCACGTCGAACATTCTCAGACGAGATGAGCGGATCGAGGATCGGACGTGCTCCCTAGATTAGGTAAGCGAAGCGACACCCGATGGTTGGCGAAGTTCTGAAGGGCCTCCAACCCTCTGAGTCCGCGATCGCGATCCCATTGCTCGCGAATCTGCGTTGGGAGAACGGCCCCCGAATCCTCAGAAAAACACGAACGATCGGACGACGACGTTCTTGCGGCACGGCGCGTCGCTCGGGCGCGGTGGGGTCGACGCACGCCGTGTGGAACGACCAACGCGACACGGAACCATCGGTGACGGAGTCGTAGCACTTCAGCATCGAAACCTCGGTCGGCGTCTGCGCGGGAATCCAGTACCACTCGTGCTCGGGACGGTACGTGAAGCGGGTGGTTTCGCCGACGCGATCGTCGTAGACGCGGTAGTTGTTGATATACGGCTGATCCGCAAACGACGGCCACGCGCATAGCACGAACGGGTTCTGGCGCACCGTCTGCATCGGCTTCGCGAGGTTGATCGACATGAACCGCCGCGCCATCTTCGCGTCGGCCTGCGCCGGCGTGTAGTGCTGCTCGCGGCCGAAGTTGCGCAGGTTCTTCGTCAGCAGCTCGCGGCAGCGCACGCGGCCGCTGTTGTCGTTCAGGTCGTTGTGCACGAGGTTCGCGTAGTGGGCGTTGACGCCCGGGTTCTTGTTGTCCTGATCCTCGGTGCGGTCGCCGTCGTAGTCCTTGTCGAATACGTCGTGGTTGTACACGAGCGCATCGGTCGCGCCCGGGAAAAATTCCAACAGGAGCTTCTCCATCTCCGGGTAGAACACGCGCTCCACTTCTGCTGCGTCGTAAAAGTTCGCGCACCGGGACTCGCAGTGCGCGAGCGCAACGCCGAGCTTGTCCATGCATTCGGGGCTGTTGGGCATAAGGCCCGGGTAGTACTCGCCGATGCGCCGCGCGTCGCGCATCACCTGCGGAAAATAGAGACAGCGCCGCGCGGTGTCGCGCTCGTCCTTGCGCAATGCCCTTGCGTCGTCCTCGCGCGCCGGGTCGCGCCACAGCGCGTTCGACGAGACGATCGAGTACGACGGCTGCTCGTGGATCGTGTAGCGCAGCGGCAGCGCCAAGCCGCCTTCGGGCGCCTCGATGCGGTTCGCCCGGATGTGTTCGAGGCACTCCGAGTAGCTGCCGAAACCCGACGCCCCATTTGGTTTCGATCGGTCCGGGGGGCGCGTTGTCGATCATGTCGATGACGTCCTGTCCCTCGCCGCTCGGCAATCTGACTGAGCGCCGCTTCGATGGCCGCCGCGGTTCCAGCGTCGCCGTTGCGATCGAACGACATGTACGACAAACCGCCGTTCGCCGCGATCGGTGGTGGCTGCCCGGCGGTGCGTTGCGAGTGAAGGCACGTAAACCGACGCAGCAGTCCGGGTGTCCACAGCAGTTTTCGTGATGGCTTCGCGTTGGTTCATGGGACGCTCCTTGGGTAGAGACACACGAGGAACTCGAGGAAGCTCGAATATTGCCACAAACCCTCGAGCTGCCTAGCATCGACTCAACAGATCCGTCAGGCACGATCGGAGGCGTTGATGGCCACTGCATCCGGCACCGGACTTCGTTTCGACGATCTTGCGCCGCCGTCCGCGTCGCTGCCAGCGCTGCGAACGTACGTAGCGCGCGACGGCGCCGCGTTGCCGTACCGCGAGTATCCCGCCCATTCCGAGCGGCATCTGATTCTGATCCACGGCTCCGGCACGCACAGCCAATACCTCTTTACCCTCGCCAATGCGCTCAGTCAGGCCGGGGCCGCAAACGTGTATACGCCGGACTTGCGCGGCCACGGCGTACAGCCGACGCGGCGCGGCGACATCGACTACATCGATCAACTCGAAGACGACCTCGCCGATCTGATCGTGCATATCACGACCGCCGCGCCGACGGGCCGATGCATCGTCGGCGGGCACTCGTCGGGCGGCGGTCTCGCCGTGCGCTTCGCCGGCAGCCGCTATGGCAATCGGGCCGCCGCTTATCTACTGATCGCGCCCTTCCTCGGCCACAACGCACCCACGGTGCGGCCGAATTCCGGCGGCTGGGCACGGCCGAACGTCGCGGCAATCGCGGCGCTCGGTGCGTTGAACGCGCTCGGGATCCGCCGCTTCAACGGCGCAACGACGCTGCGCTTCGATTTGCCGGAACGTTATCGCAACGGACTCGAGACGCTCGCGTACTCGTTCCGCCTGATGGCCGGCTTCGCGCCGCGCGACTTTCGCGCGGATCTCGCCGCGATCGAAGTGCCGGCGCTCGTGATTGTCGGGCGCGACGATGAAGCGTTTGTCGCCCAGCAGTTCCCGCCACTCGTCACCCAATATGCTCGCGGCGCGGTGACCGAACTCGTCGATGGCGCGTCACACCTCGGCATCGTGTCGAACGCGCGCGCGATCGAATCGATCGGCCGATGGTTGGCGAACGTCTGAACGGCTTGCGTCTTCGGTGCGATCGATCCCTTGCAAAATTGAACTCTGGGTGCCGGATTGCAAGGCATGAACCGGGGGCGAAGTGGCAGTGGCGCGGCGTCGTGACCCGTTGGGGATTCTCGCTCAACTCAATCCAAGCGTCGCGCGCAGCTCGCGGAGAAAGTCGAGATCCAGCTGCGGGTTCATGCGTGCGGTATCGCGCTCGATCTGCGCCAGCAGCGCTGCGACCGCTTCGCGGCCATCCGGGTCACGCACCGCTTTGCGCGGCGTGCGATTGCCGAGCGCCGGCAATTTCTCGTCGATCCAGCGTTGGTAGTGGCGACGCAGCGCGTCTCGCATCGCTGCCTGCGCTTCAGGGTCGGCGGCGAGATCGGCCCGCTCGCGTTCGTGCTGCTCGCGCCGCGCGCGCTCCGTCGGCGTCGGTTCGCGCTCGAGCAGAGATTGCACGGACTGCACCACGCTCGGCCGCACGTGCGCCGAGTTGCCGAGCCGCTGCTCAACCAACCTCCGCAACGTCGCAGCGCGTTTGGCCGAGTTGACCTCGGCCGTCAGCCGCGTGCCTTCGATTCGAAGCGTACCGAGCGTGGTGTTGTCCCAATCCTTGTGCACTTTGTTGCCGCCGCGAACCCAGCTGATGTCGGCCCGCAGCAGCGCACCGGCAGCGTCGCGTTCGATCTGCGGCGCGGCGAAGTCGCCGCCGAGATCTGCGAGCCGATCGAGTGCGACCTCCGGCGCGTCGAGATCGAAGATCAGCGTATACATCTCGAACAGGTCGCCGTCGGTGTTGCGCAACTCCGGCCGCTGGTGCAACGCAGTGTCGATGTGGAGATAGAGATCGCGCAGCTCGTCGGCAAACTCGCGCAGCGTCTCGACGCCGAACAGGCTTTGCTGCGTGCCCAACGCCTTGCGCAGCTCGATGATCTCGGGCTTGTGCACCGGCGGAATCACGGTCGAGCCAACGCCTTCGAGCAGCACCAGCGTGTCGATCGGCACGACTTTACCGAACAGGACATCGCCGACGTCCACGCTCTTCGACGCCGTGCGCTCGGTGACGTCTGCGTCCGTTCCCAACATCACGTCGCGCAGCCGGAAGCCCGCGCCGGGTCGGCAATCCAGCACCTCATGAAAGCTGTACGGCGTGGCGATGCAAGCTTCGACGTAGCGGCGTGCAATGAGATCGAGCCGACGCCCGGCGCGCGCCAGAAACGCCTCAGCGACGGTGGTGTCTTGTACGCTCGCGGGGAGTTCGGTGCCGTGCGGATCGGGTAGCCAGTCGTGCAGGAACCACGAGAAGAAATGCGAAGCGAAACGCGAGACGGGATCGAACGGTCCGACGTCGTCGAAGAGGAAGAACTCTTCCCACGCCTCTTCGAATCCGCGCTCGCCGAAGTGCCGCTGCGCCGCGCGAACCAGCTCGAGGTTGAGCGGTTCGACCGCACGCCGCACGCGACGCCACTGCTGCTCCGCTTCCGGAATCACTGCAGCCGTGCGCAAGCAGCAATTCTTGTACTTGCGGCCGCTGCCGCACGGGCACGGGTCGTTGCGTCCGGGTTTCATGCGTTGTCCTCGAGCCGCAACTCATACTCACGAAACGTGAATTGTAGCCACGAGGCCGCGCCTCAGCGCAGCGCTCCGTACCCAACGCGATCGCCCGAGAACGTGCCGATCCAGAACTGCTTGCCGACCGAGAGCACCATCGTCGCGTTGCTGAAGGCCGGATTCGTGGGGCCGTCTGCGACGAGCGTGTCCTGCATCGTCGCGGGATCGATCGCCATCGCGATGAATCCGCGCGGGCACGTCGAGAAATGTGGAAAGTCTTCCGTCGGAGGCGGCGCGCCGCCGCACGCGGGCTCATCATCCTTCATACCGGCCGTGAGCAGGCGCCCGTCGGGGCCGCGATGCACATTGTCCGGCGTGAACGGCAGCGGCCGAGTCGTGCGCAGTTGCTGCGTCGGATTCGTGTGCGAAAACGCGACGATCGTCTTGAGGCCGGACGACGCGACAAAGATCTCGCGGCCGTCCGCGCGAGACCTCGATGCCGTTGTTGCCCGGATAGCTCGCTGCCGCGGATCAACTCGAAGCCGCGCATGTCGGGCAACGACGCGAATACCGCACCGGTCGTCTTGCGCGCGAAAACGTCGGGGAACGTCTTACCGGGCATCAGCAGAACAGTCGCAACGAGCGAGCCGTCGGCGAACGACGCGACGCTATTCGCGCTGAGCCCTTCGGGCATCGGCACGCATCCCTGCCACGTCAATGCCGGTCGCGCGCCCGTCGCATCGACATCGAATACCTCGATCGCCTCGCGCGCACCGTGACCGACCGCGTACAGCGTCGAATGGCCGTTGGCGCCGGGACGCAGGTTCAAACCGTGCGTCAACCACTGCGCGGGCGCCGGCGGTGTCGAGCACGCCGCAAACCGCGCGTCGTGACTCGCGCGCGGGCTATCACCCGGATAGAGCGTCGAGTGCGCGCCGTCGCGCGAGTCGATCAACGTGATCCCCGCGCCCGCGGCGAAGCCGCTGGCAATGATCCACGGCGTACCCGGGACGAGTACGAGGTCTTCCGCATTCTTGATACCGCAGACGAACTCGAGCCCTCCCGCTCGCTCGCAAGCCGGCTCCGACGCTTGGACGGCGTGAACGAGAAGCGACGCACCGAGCAGCGCAACGACCATCAGTGTTCGCATCGTTCTCCCCTCGCGAGTGCCGTTGGCGTGTGAGGTACCTGGCGCTTCAAGACAATTCACAACGGCGCCCTTTGTATTTCAGCGATCCTGCCGAATGTCGACGCCGCGAGCGCGTGGTAGGCGTCGGCGTACGCCAGATACACATCGGTGTAGCGACGCTGATTGGCGGGATCGGGCTCCAGCGTGTGCGCGACACGGACCATCGCGTCGACGCCTTCATCTAGTGTGGCGAACACGCCCGGCGCCGACACCGCCCAGGATCGCAGCGCCGAGCACCGTACTCTCGCCTTGCTCGAGCACCTCGATCGGTTTGCCATAAACATCCGCCTGAATCTGATTCCACAGCGGCGATTTGGTGGCGCCGCCGCCAACGCGCATCTTCGACGGTGAAAGATCGTGCGCAGCGAGGCGTTCGAGATTGTCGCGCATCTCCAGCGCCACGCCTTCCATGATCGCGCGGACGAAGTGGCCACGATCATGGTTCTGCGCGATGCCGATGAACGCGCCGCGCGCCTGCGTGTTGAAATGCGGCGCAGCCGGCACTGTTGAGGTACGGCAGGAACAGCAAACCGTCGGCACCCGCGGTCACATCGGCCGCAAGTGCATTCAGATGATCGAAGGCGCTGCTGCCGTCGCGCGCAGCAGCGGCGACTTCGAGCTGTCCGAACGCATCGCGAAACCATCGATAGGCGCTCGCCGCGGCGAATGTTGGCGCTTGCAGCATCCATTGTCCCGGCGCGGGGTGGTTCAGCGTGAAGAACTCGGCGAGGTCGACACGCGGGCTCGCCACCCCCATCGTCAGCACACCGGCCGTACCCAGCGTGATCGTGGCCGATCCGGTTGCGACGGCACCCATGCCAACCATCGCGCACGCCGCATCGCCCGCGCCGACACACAGCGGCGTGTGGATCGGGAAGCCCGTCAACTCCGCGGCAGTCTCGCTCAGCGTTCCGACCTGGGTACCGGCCGCGACCGCCTCACCAAAACTGTCAGCGTTCAGGCCCGCCAGCGCCAACAGCTGCGGACTCCATTGCGACTTCGCAACGTCCCACATGCCGTAGTAGACCGCCTGCGGGAATATCGACGAAGAATCCCTCCGCGCCCAGAAAACGCAACAGCAGCCCTTGCGGCTGGGGCCACTTCGCGGCGCGCGCAAAGACGTCGGGCTCGTGTGTGCGCAGCCACAGCATCTTGGCGATCGCCAATTGCGCAATGATCGGACCGCCGGTAATTGCCTTGAAGCCCTGCTGGCTCACCGCGTTCGCGATGCCGTCCACTTCGACGCCCGCGCGCGTGTCCTGCCACGAGATCATCTCGCGCAGCAGCTCACCCGACGCATCCGTGGCGCACGTCGCGCACATCTGCGTCGACAGCCCAATACTCGCAATGTCGCCGGCGTTGACGCCCGGGCGCGCCGCGGCTTCACGGCAAACGCGCGCCGTCGTCTGCAGCATCAGCGGAACGGATTGCTCGACCCAGCCGCTCTGCAGATGTATCAGCGGATATTCCGCATACGCACTGCTGACGCAGCGACCGCTGGTATCGAAAATCATGCAGCGGGTGCCGGTGGTGCCTAAGTCGATTCCGACCAACAAGCGGCGTGTGTTCGTCATCTATTGACCTCGGTTGAGGACTTGCTGCGTACGACTGCCAGTCGCGAACCATTTGATCACGAGTGCGTTCGGCCGACGGGTCAGGCGACAGACACCAGGTTCTCGCGAATGATCCTTGGGTGTCGCGCGGCAATCCGCAACAGCGCGAGCGCCGGACCCTCCGGTCGCCTCCGGCCCTGCTCCCAGTTGCGCAGGGTGTGAACGCTGATTCCGATTGCTTGCGCGAACTCTGCCTGGGTCAGGCCAATGAAATTGCGCAGCGTCGCAACGTCGGCGCCGGATTCGAACAGGCCCTGCATCAGACGCTTTCGTTGGCGCGCCGGAATCGCGCGAGCGAATTGTTCGTCTGTCAGCTCGCGAATATCACTCATTGATTCTGATCACTTGCTCACGATACAGGTCGCGCTCTCGCTTGTTGGCCAAGCGTGCGCCGATGATGCGAATCAGGCCTTCTTCGGATTCGGTGTAGACGACAACGGCAATGCCGCGATCGATTGTGCCGACGGCGATGAATCTGTCCTCAGCAACCGAGTGTTCGGAATCGTAAATCTCGACATACTCTCTGCCCGATTCGAACAGCTGCCGAGCTTCCGTGAAAGACAGTCCGTGCCTGCTTTGGTTGCTCCTATCCTTCTCTCTGTCCCATTCGAATTTCACAGGCAGTGTAGGTCAATGGCATAGTAAGTCAATGGCTTAGTAGAGAAGAGCGGCCAATGGACTGCGATCGTCGATTCATTCGACCCGAACTGTGCATTGGTCGGCACCAGTGAATGCTCAATCCGGGCGTGGGCGATCGCTCGACACGCGTCACGTCGGTGGCGCGACCACCCGTAGGCATCCACGGCCGGCGGCATTGGCCGCGTCGCATAGCTGACGGTCATAGCTCGCGACGGTGACCGGTTCGCTGCTGCAGCTTCGCCCGCCGACCTCCGCCAAACCGGGCTCCTCCACGTAGCGCTTCACCGCATGCTTGCGTCGAGGTAGACGATCACCTGCGATCTTCAATCAGCAGGTCCGCGACCGTCCGTTTGCCTTTGATGCGCGCACCGGGCGCCCGACGTTTGAGTTTTCGCTTGTTCCAGTCCAACAGGCCCGAGCGCCCAGGTAATGACTCAGCCTGCTCTTCAGCTCGCGTATATTCACCGACGTTTGCTTCACGATCGCGTCCCCGGCAGTGGCGTGCGCCCTGTAGCTACATTGAATGTCGTCTCATTCGAAGCGCAATCGACGCGTTCGCCTGACACGTAACGCCGCGGCCCGCCCCACCGACCGAGACGGGTGTCATCGATTGTCCGCGTAGGCGATTTCCGGCAGGATGTCCGGAAATAGCTCGGAGTACAACGACGTTGGCGAAGCGAAAATCCTCCGAGAAACCGGCAATCGCCGCAGTCGAACGCTATCGAGATCGAATGCGAGGGCGCGGCATGGTGCGGGTCGAGGTGCAGGTGGCGAAAAACGACGCAACGCTGATTCGCGCGGTGGCATCTGCGTTGGCCGACCCAACGAACGCTCCGCAGATGCGTGCGCTGCTGCGCGAGCGCCTCGGTCAGTCACCGAAGGGCTTGAAGATGCTGCTGGAATGCGCGCCGCTCGAAGGCATTCGAATCGAGCGCGCACGCGAGCGCGGCAGGCGCGTCGCGCTTTGAGGTATCTCATCGACATCAACGTCATTTCGGAGATCCGCAAAGGCGCACGTTGCAACCCGAACGTCGTCCGCTGGTGGCGTAGCGTGCACGATCACGAACTGTATCTGAGCGTTCTGGTGCTCGGAGAGATACGCAAAGGCATTCAGCTTGCGCGCCGCCGCAGCGCCGAGCGCGCACGTACGCTGGAGCTATGGCTCAACGATCTCCGTCGCGCGTTCGACGATCGTCTGCTCGACGTCGACCGGGATATCGCCGACGAGTGGGGACACATGAGCGGGCTTCGCAACGTCGCGACAATCGATGGGTTGCTGGCTGCGACTGCCAAGATGCGCCGGATGACCCTCGTCACGCGAAATTCCAAAGCTGTCGAGGGATTGGGCGCCGATGTGTTGAATCCGTTCGACGCGATGCGATGACGAAGTCTCGCAAGTACGCACGCGGCCGAGGACCGTCGTTAGGCGTGCGTTTGACCGCGCGCTGTACGTGGAATGCTTCGCCAGGACGATTTCTCGCATGCGCTGGCGCAGCGCGATGCTTACCCGCCAACCCGCCAACTCCTGGCACGCCGCCGCGATCGCGAATATGTGAAAGTGCGCGTTCAGTTCTTGCATTGCGCGCAATGAGTCCGCGGGCGTAGTAGCCCATCGCGGAATTGAGATTGGCGATCAGCGAACGGTCCAATGTGCCGAGGGCTTCGTCGTGGCGTTGCGCGAGCAACAGCGTCTCCCGGAGTTCATCAGAGTGCCGAGACGGCTTGCTCGGCAAGCGCCTTCTCTATGCTCTGCTGTTTCTCAACGGGGATCTTCGCGTACACGGCAACTTTGAACGCTGTGATTCCCTTGCTCACGAAGAGATTGAAAAACTGTTCGGTGCCGAGGTAGTAGGCGTCATCTCCTACTCCGCTCAACGGGGCGAAGGTCGCACCATAGGCCGCGCCTTTCTTCCCGCGTTCGTGTTCATCAACCGTCGAGAGCATGAGCGTCGCGATTTCGCCGCCCTTGCCAGTGGCCTTCCAGGTGCAGGTCTTCTTCGTCGTTGCCATGACGTAGGTGCCAGCGCTTACCGGGACACCCAGCGCGGCGCCGACCTGGGCTTGCGTGAGAAGGGAACACGCATCGTCAGCGGCGGCAGTCGCCGAAGGCGCCACGGTGATACCGGCCATGAAAATAGCGATAGCGAATGCCACGCAACCGTTGTTCGAGAGCATCTGTGTAACCCCCGTTTATCGACAATGCGGATTGTCGTTCAACGTAAACGTCTCTGCCAATGAGCGACGTTGTTGGCGCTCATCACGCGCCTCACGGTCTACTTGATCACCAGCGCATTCGGCGGGCTGCCGGTCCCACCGGCGATGTTGAGGGGCGCCGACACGAAGAAGCCCTCGTAGACGCCGTCGCTCGCGCAGTCGGCCGCGAGGTGCGTCGTCTGGAACATCTCGCCGATCGCCATGCCGAAGCGGCCGATGATCCAGTGATGCAGGAAACCGTCGGGGTCCATGAAATTCGGCGGCGGCCACGATTCGAGCGCGGGATTGTCCGAGCACAGCGCGGCCGGGTGACGATCGAAGATCCACTCGGCCATCGCTTCGCTGCACTCGAGTCCGGGTGTTTTCAGCGTCGCCGTGTTCGTCATCTGCTGGCGCTTCTGCGGCGACTGCTGTTCGTACCACGCGACCCAGCCGAGGTGGATGATCCACACGTCGCCCGGCTTGAATTCGACCTTCTGCGCGCGGCACGTGCCTTCGAGATCGGCCACCGTGATCGGCTCGCTCGAGTCGCAGTCGATCGGCCGGCCCTGCGCCGCGCGCCAGCGCGCCACATCGAGCACCACCGCGCGTCCGGCGATGCCGCGCCGCGCCCAGTGATCGATGCCGAGTCGCGATTTGTCGTGGCTGCTGCGCAGCTCTTCGTTCTTCACGCCGCCCCAGAAGCCGTGCTCGAAATCGCCGACGTGCGTGAGCCCGTCCCATTGACTCGACGCTTGCGTGAAGAAGTTGTCGAGACAGTCGTCGCCGTGATGGCCGATCGGGATCTCGCGAAACACGGTGTGGCGGAACTTGCCGCGGCCGAACAGCGGCGGGTTCGGCTTCTCCTGTTCCCAGTTCATCGCAAACACCGCCCCTTTGCGCACCAGTTGGGCGGCCGCGATGACGACGTCGGGCGTCTGCAGGTTGAACATGCCGACGTTGTCGTTTGCGCCGAAGAGACCCCACGCGGTCTTCGGCGGATTGCCGGGCACGGCGGGGAGTTCGCGGTAGCGTGGGAGTTTGGTTGGGGTGTTTGGCACAGACGTGGTCCTCTTAATCGTCGGGTGGTGTACGAGTAGATTTCATCCCGAGGTGGATCATGGTCGACAGCTATCGCTGATCTGTCCAGTCGACCCTACGACGACTCGCGCTCGAATGCGCTCCCAATGCGTGTGGCTATCCAATCCGTCTTCCTGCAGTCGTTTGTCAACATACTCGGCGAATTCGGGGGCAAAGAAGTGTCTCGCCTCCTGATCCCACCACGCACGTCCGAACGTGTTTCCGAGATACCAATGCGCGTATGCGTCCACTGAGCTTTTCCAGTCGGAACTCCTGAAGAGGCCTTCCTGGGTTAGCTGATAGTCCCGATACAGCATGTTCATGTTCGAGAACAGGAACGCGTCCATTGCCATGAAGTCCGCGTAGGTCATTCGTTGCGGACATTCGATCGCGCGAGCGATCACCTGGCCTGGGTTTTCTCCCATCAGATTTGCCCAGATCTGGTTTGATACGACATTCCCTTCATTGATCAGAGCCGTACGCGCGAGCGACGAGTTCTGACTGATCTGGACGGCAACGAGGACGAGCCCTGCCAACACCGCGATGTTGGCGGCGGCGGAGATCCACCGCGAAAGGTTGTCGGAGTTCAAGCGCTTCTCCCCCATTCAAGATGCATTTCTGTTGCTCCCGGGCCCCAGACGCTCAGCGCGCTCTGTGTTGGCGTGCGGCCTTGCCGAGGGCCGCAGCCACCTCGACGCGGCTCACAATCGTTGTACCCACCGCTGCAGCTTCAGCGATCAAGTCGCGGACCTCCGCCGAACCCGACTCGCCACGTAGCGCCTCACCAACGCGCTTGCGTCGACATGGACGATCACTCTCGATCTTCAACCAGCAGGTCTGAGACAGTTCGTTTGCCTTTGACGCGCGCACCGGGCACCCGACGTTTGAGTTTTCGGGTCCGCTTCGGTCGTACCGATGTGACCGGGGCAATCGCGAGCCGGCACCCGATCACACGAAGAACACTTGCGAG
The DNA here is from genome assembly GCA_963829065.1 of uncultured Gammaproteobacteria bacterium. Taxonomy (GTDB): domain Bacteria; phylum Pseudomonadota; class Gammaproteobacteria; order Pseudomonadales; family Azotimanducaceae; genus DATJGR01. Next base: position 241,156 of record CAWHHK010000005.1, read on the forward strand.
CGTGGACAGTCGCGCGTCACGGCCGTTCGCAAGCGTCCGATGCAGCGACTCGCGACTGACGCCCGCTGCGGCAGCAATCTCAGAGAACACGCGCGAGCGCAGTATGTCGCGCAGCGCCGACATGACGACCTTTGGATCGCCGTCCGACATCGCTTCGTCGAGATATGCCGCAACCATCTCCGGGCTATCGATGAAATTGCTCGCATCGAATTGGCGCGATGCGTGGCGAGCTGCGGGCGTACTCACGATCCGGACACCGCCGAATTGCTGCGTAACTTGAAGTCGCTCCAGCGCTCGCGCGCCAATACGATGTCGCGCCGCTGCGACCGCTTCGATCCACCCGCGAGCAACACGAGAGCCTGTCGGCCAGCGCCCGCGAAATAGACTCTGTATCCCGGTCCCGTATCGACGATCATTTCCATCACTCCGCCGCCCACGCTGCGATGCTGTCCGGCATTTCCGGATTCGGTGCGTTTGATGCGAATCAAGATCTTGGCCTTCGCACGCAAGTCAGATAATTGACTCAACCATCTGCTGAAGGGTGCTGTGCCGTCAGCACCTACGTACTCTTCGATCCGATAGTTCGGCTGCATTGTAGCTTTTAGGTCACAACAGTCAACCGTCAGTGTCGTTGAGGTTGAGCGTTTCCGGCATAGGAAATTGCCGATCTTTTTCGTGGCTGTAGGACCGCGGGACGTCAGTGATTTTGCTGTGAATGCTTGCCTGCCGGCTGCTCGATCATCGGTCCTTCCACATACCGCGGTGTCGCGCAGGTAGTCGACGTGCGCTTCCGACTGTGGTTGTGTGTCCGAGACGAATAGAAGCCTCGATCGCTTCGCGGACAACGGAGAACGGCATTGGACATCGATGAACAACTTGCGCAAGACCATCGCGGATCTCGTCGTGCCGGGAAAGGGCATTCTGGCCGCGGACGAGAGTCTGCCGACCATCGAAAAGCGCCTGCGCGCCATCGACGTGGCATCGACCGCCGACAGCCGTCGCGCGTATCGAGCGCTGCTGCTCGGCACGCCGGGCCTCGGGCAGTACATCAGCGGCGTCATCCTGTTCGAAGAGACGTTGGGCCAGCGCAGCGACGACGGTACACCGCTGCCGGATCTGTTGACGCGCGCCGGCGTGGTGCCCGGCATCAAGGTGGACAAAGGTACCGTCAAACTTCCAGCGAGCGATGACAAGATCAGCGAAGGGCTCGACGGTCTCGCGCAGCGTCTCGCCGGCTACAAGCAGAGCGGCGCACGTTTCGCGAAGTGGCGCGCGACTTACTCGATCGATGCGGCGCGACCGAGTTGGCGCGCGATCGAAGCCAACGCCGTCGTGCTGGCGCGCTATGCGTCGATCTGTCAGGCCGAGGGCGTCGTGCCCATCGTCGAGCCGGAAGTGCTGATGGACGGCGATCATTCGCTCGAGCGCTGCGCCGAGGTGACGGAAGCCGTACAGCGCGCCGTTTTTGCGGCGCTGTACCGCTATGGCGTGCGCCTCGAATACATGCTGTTGAAGCCGAACATGATCCTGCCCGGCGACGACCATCCCAAAGCGACGAGCGAAGCGATTGGCGCAGCAACGATCGCGGTGCTGCGGCGGACCGTGCCGGCGGCGGTGCCAAGCGTCAACTTTCTGTCCGGCGGCCAGACGCCGGATGAAGCGACCGAAAACCTGCGCGCCGTCAACGCAGCCGGACGCGGGTGCCCCTGGTTGCTGAGCTTTTCGTATGGCCGCGCGTTGCAACAGCCGGTGCTGGACGCCTGGCGCGGGAATGCAGCGGCAGTGCCGGCCGCTCAGGCAGCGTTGTTGCAGCTCGCTAAACGGAATGCGGGCGCGATGCGATAGCGAGTGTCGCAGGTACCTACGCGCGGCCGAGGAGCCTCGTTAGACTTGCACGCGCGCAGGCGTCACTAACCGGGAAGCCCGGCGCCCTGCGGTGGGCGGAAGAACGGCAAACGATGCGGTGGACCGGGCTCAACGTCCCAGCTTCACGCGTCCGATCGTATTGCCGAGACCAAAGCTCCTGATGAAGGGACGCGGTTCACTCGCCGCAATGTTCACGAACCGACGCAGCAAACGAGCCAGGCTGTCCCGCGCACCAAGACTCAACATGCGTTGGTGGAGCGCGCGCGAATAGATGGACTCGTCGAGATAGAAGACCGTGGACTCAAGCCGCTTGGCGGCGGTCGAGCTCGCAGCGGATGGCTTCCTCGGTGATCTCGATCGAGACTTCATAGTCATCTGCCAACTCTCGAAAGGTGTCCCCCGCCTTGAATCGATCGGCGAGTACCGCCGTAGGCACGGCGCGGCCTCGCAAGACAGGCCGACCGAATGCGACGCTTGGATCGATCTCCACCGGACTCGGCGCTTCTACCACAGCGTGCAGGCAAGTGAACGGATAGAGCTTGACCGGTACCCCACGAGGATCACGCTCGATTCGAGCGAGATGCATCCTGATCATCGACGCCATTTCCAACTGGCCTTCGCGCGATACGTTGACGATCTGATCGAGCTCACCAACAAAAAGGTTGACGCCGTCAGTCTGAAACCGCGTGTCGATCAGCGGCCGATCGACTCCGAGGCGAGTCATCACGTAAGCCAGGGCCGCGCGTACACGTGGCATCGAGACGCCATGCACGCGGCGAATTGCAGCAAGCACATGCGCCTCGACGAGGTTCAGGAACGACAGTCCTTCCACACGGCTGCCATCCAAGCGGATGAGCGGCGCAAACGCTCGCTTTTCGCCGCGGTATGCGTACACCTGGCCGACGCACCACGAGCGCAACGTCGTAATCGGCACGGCGATGTAGTGCGCCGCTTCTACAAGCGGATACACCGGGGTCGTTCGCAGTCGATCTATGTCGACGTGCTCCATGAGCCGGTCTCGCTCCAGCAACCAGCGGTGTGGATCATCCCAGGCCACCATCTATTCCGGCAACGAATCCCTCGTCAAGCGGTGAATATGTGCAAGACGACGCGTTTCAACAATTGGCGATCGGGTCACACCACCGTAGGAAGTTGTCCAACACAGTTACGTCGATTCGCGCTCTGAGTCTTGCCGTACTTGCGCACGTCGAAGAACGCTCTCGCGATGGTAGTCGAGAAAATGCCTCTGCCCTTGGCTGAAGATTCCCACATTGATTCGAACGTCGAGCCCCATGCGTGCAAGCGACGGGGGATGTGCGACTGGCGACATCAGCAGATCGCCGTTGTCCTCGAAGGAAATGAACCCTTTGTCGAAGAGGTGATCGATTGTCGGCGTCAAGACAAGCCCGTTCTCTCCGTTCAGGCGTTCCTCATTGTCTGAATCGCGCCACGGCTTCGCATGGCTCGCGATCAGATGCTCGGCACGATCGACCTTTGTCACGCGACACGCGCGCTCGACGCGAAAGACGTTCGATCTGAACAGTCCTTGTCCTTTGCGAGCCTGAATCAACGCAGTCCGCTCGGTATCCGAGATCTGAACGTCACGTTGGATGCGCCCCTCGACGACGCGCTCCCACTCCTCCAATCCAGGTGTGAATCCAGGTCCCGCGTCTTTGCGGAGTTCCAGATGGTTTGCCGTCTCGCGCACTTGATGCGATTCGGCGCCGATCAACGTGAACAGCACGTTCGCCAGAGCCTCCGGAATCGCCGTGAGGTAAATGCTTTGCAAACCATCTCCGTTTAGGCGGATCGGCGCATAGCGCGAGGGCAACGTACTGCGGAGTTGAGCAATGTGATCCTTCGGTCGCACTCGATTCGCCAGACTTCTGAAGCTGACATCGACCTTCCAGCCGATTGCGTCCCAGTACTCTCCAACACCGCCGAATTCAGTTGGCTTCGGGCACTCATAGCAAAACGACGAAGCGATGCCGATCGACACAATCCTTGTGTCCACGAAAGAGAACACGAGATCTCCCGGGGAGACCTCGCGCATGAATTCATAGAACGGATTGTGTTGGCCATTCGACTTGCGCTTCGGCGACCAAAGATACCTGCCGCGAATCTCCGCGAGGTGCGTCTGGTTCTGATTTACCCACCAGTAGCGCAATCGCTTAGCGCTTCCTCCAAACGTCGAACTCGTCCGGCAACAAGTCGACGATCTGTTTACCCGTCATCGCGTGAATGTCGAATGTCAGATCCAACTGCTGCAGCACGTGTACCAAGCGTCGCACTCCACCGGGAACCGTAGCCGACCCCTGCGCACCTTTCTTCGGCGCGGCCGTATTTCGATCCATATAGAGCCGCACCGTCGCGTCGATCACGCCTGGATTGGAGACGAGTTCCTGCCGACCCGCGATCTCATGATAAAGCCCGCTTTCTGAACTCGGTGCGCCCGCGAGCAGCACAAGCGAACGCGCGCCGTGCCGTCGAAACAGCTCGTACGGCCCGAACAGCAGGTGGCGGTGGCGATGGCGAAAGCTGAAATCAGGGATATGCCGATAGTCACGACCGGGCTTGCGAGAACCATCTGTGCGACGCGGACTCACCGCATCGAACAGCCACAACGACAGCCATGCCCACAGTCCTCGATTGCGATCGATCTCCTCGATCGGCAATGGACTCAGCAATGCATTCAAATACTCACCAAGTTCCAAGCGGGACGCGAACGAGCGCGGTTCGATGTTGATCTCTGTCGACAACATTTCCGTGTGGGCGGCATCTTCGAGCAGGTCCGTAGGAACTTCGACCGACGTCCCCTCGCGCATCTTGGCGAGCGCAGATCGAAACCGCGCAACGCCATTGTGGTTCAGGGCTCGAACCAGCATCACTGCGATTCCTTGCGCAGCGTAGTCTCGAGCTTTTCGCGCGCTTGCCGGGCCCGACAGAACGCATGCACTGCCTGATCAACCCATTCTTCGCGATCGGGCCCGCGCTCCGGCAGCGCGCCGACATCCGGCAGCGCCAACGCGTAACGCAACCATTGAGTCGACCATTCGGAATCGTCACCTGATGGATCGTCATCTTCCAGCACGAACAAGATGTGGCTCAAGACCAGGCGCACTACTTCGGGGAATACGAGCCCTACGAACGCCCCGCCTACTCTCGCAGCATCCGCGATCCCCTCTACGCGATTGTTCAGTTCGAGGACTGGGCTATCGGTCAGGTCGAGTCGCCATACACGGTCGCCGAGATCGCAGAATTCCACCGGCAACAGCGATTGCTTGTGGCTCAGTTCTTCTTCGGGCTGCAGCGGGACGATCTTGTCCGCAACACCGAGCAACAGACCTAACCGTTCCTGTTCGTCGACGACCTTCAAGCGGAACCGAGGCAATGGCCTCGGCGTGACGTCGCGCAAATCCACGCTGCGGGGATCACGTCGCTCCCCGACGGTCCCGAACGAGAAGCGCATGTACGAAGCAACGTTGTACGCCTCGACGTATACACGCGCGGCGTCCGGGAAGCGCAGTCCCTTTAGATCGTAGTCGACATGAAACGCGGTGCCGTCGCCGTGTTTCGATGGAATCAGCCGAACCGTCACCCGCGCGCGTGAGATCTTGCGACGCCCGGTGTAGTTGAGACGGCGGATCACGGCGACACCGCATCGATCGCCTTCACGCGCACGCGAAGGTCGCGGTACGTATGAAAGCCGGTGATAACTACGTTGAAATCACTCTGTCGCGGACGGAACAACAGTTCGATCTCGTGATCGTTGAGCAGAGCGGTTCCAGTTGGGGTGCGCACGTTCCAGACCTGCCCGGCTGTGTGGCCGCCGCTGAAACCAGGTCGGAGGTGATCACGCTGATTCGAGAAGCGGTCGATCTGCATCTCGATAGCCTCAAACGTTCCGGCGACGAAATTCCGAAGCCGTCCTGCGAGAGTGTGTTTGTGGAGACCGACGCCGCGTGAGCAGACTGGCCACCAAGCTGCAGCGGCGCCAACGCCGCGCCAACCCGGCATCACCTTTGACGCTCAGACATCAGGCTTCAGCCATGAAGACTCCGAAACGCTCTACCGTCTACTTCGATCCGGAATTGCATCGCGCGCTGCGCCTGCGCGCGGTTGCGAATGACCGCTCGATCTCAGATATCGTCAACGAAGCGGTGCGACTGGCGCTGGCCGAAGACACCGAAGATCTCGAAGCGTTCGATCTGCGGGTCCGCGAACGCAGCGTTCCATTCGAGACCGTGCTGAAGGATCTGAAGCGGCGTGGCCGAATATAGGCTGCTGTTCAAAACCTCGGCGGCGAAGGAACTGGCAACGGTCGGTACGCAACTTCAGAGTCATCTATCTGATCGACGACGAGCGTCGTGAGGTTACCGTTTACAAGATCGCGGACCGGAAGAACGTATACCGCTGAACTGCGCGTCGTGGACGCGAACGACCATCCGCGATCGATCAAGCGTTGAAGTCTCACGCGCACTATCTCGGATTGCCTGCAAGCCGCCGCATCGACCAGCGGCGATGATCCGACGAATCGGTGCCCACGGCTAGAAAACCGGCCAAACGTGTTCGGCGAACGCTCCAACACACTACGCAGATTGCGTAGTTACGCAATCTGCGTATACTCGTGAACGCGCAATTCATCGAGTTTCCGGCATTCGAACGCCATCGCGCGGAATATCTGGATGACGATGGCTATCGCGCGCTGCAGAACTTTCTGATGGCCAGTCCAACGGCCGGCGATCTCATCGAGGGCACCGGCGGTTTGCGCAAGCTGCGCTTTACGAATGCGCGACGCCGCAAGGGGAAACGCGGTGGGCTACGAGTCATCTATTACGTGTGGGAAGGCGGATCACAGTTCTGGCTATTCACGATCTACGACAAGGATACGATGGATGACCTCTCGTCCCAGCAACGCAAGACGCTCAGGGCCATGATCAAGTCGGAATTGCGATCCAGAAGACAACCATGACGGCACCATCCAAGACCACGCCATCTCGCAAGAAGTCTGGTAGGCGGTTCCTCGAAAAGCGCGATCTCTTCGCCGAATTGTGCGAGGGTATGGAGGCGCTGGCCGACGCGCGTCAGGGCAAGCGAACGTTGCGAACCCATACGATGGAATTCAAGCCCGCGCCGGTACTGACGCCGAAACAACTCGTCGCGCTCCGGCGCAGTCTGAAACTCTCACGTCCTCTCTTCGCTGCCTATCTGCGCACCAACACCCGGACGCTGGAGAACTGGGAGCAGGGACGCGCACAGCCCAACGCGCAGGCGTCATTGCTGATCAATCTGGTGAAGCGGTATCCCGACACCGTCGAGCGGTTGGCGGCGATCTGAACTGGAGCCTCTGAACCCGGCTGCGAAACCGCTGCGCCATTGCCCTTTACGCGGCTCACTGAGTAAAATTACTCGCGGTATTGAGTAATTCGATAACCTACCAGCGCCCCCAAGCAACCACGCTCGCCGAGCGCCTGGCAGAACGACGTCGTCACCTGCAGGTAGTGGCGGGCCCGCGCCAGGTCGGCAAGACAACGCTGGTGCAGCAGGTCGTCGAAGCTTCCGATCTGCCGGCCCGTTTTGCGAGCGCCGACGAACCGACCTTGCGTGGCCCCGAGGGATTCTTGCGGCTAGTCACGAATACGCGCGTGTTTCCGGACCCGACGCCAATCGATGTCGCCACCGAATTTCTCGACGCGTTGCTGTCGGCGCCGGGCGTTGAAATTCCGTCGCTCGGTCGCGAGTGGCCGTTGCTGCGCCACCTGATCATCGAGCAGAGTCTGAGCGGCAACGCGATTCCCGACGCCTGGATCGCCGCCGCGATCCGCGCGAATAACGGTCATCTCGTTACGTTCGATCGAGGGTTCACGAAGCTACTGAGCAGGCGCGAGGTGACGGTGCTGACCGCGACCTCATGAATCGCTGCTCCCGGTGATCACCGACGAGACCGCAATGGCGCGAAGCGGTGCGCTCCGGCGATGGGTGCGCTATTTCGTGGTCGTCGCCTTCGTCGCTGCCTCTGATTGACTTCTCACACGTCGATGCTGGCGCGCCGCACTCGGCGCGAGTGGCGCGAGCCATTCACGCACGCGGAACTGAAGGCGAAGCTGCGTCCTCGATATGGACGCGAGCCCAACCGCATCGCGAGCCGCTGCGCTTAGGCCGCGTCGGCACGACCGAGGCGATAGCGGCCCTATAATTGGTCCGTCGCGTCACGCGCTCCCAATCAAGGATTCCGCGGTGATTCATCGAGTCCAGGCGGTGTGTGCCATCGCGTTCGTCGCCTTCGCGGTCGCTGCCTGTGACGCCGAAAAGCCGATCATCGTCGGCACGGTGGAACGCGACCGCGTCGAGTTGACCGCGCAATTTGCAGAACCGATCGAGACGATTCCGGTGACGGAAGGGCAGCGCGTCGCCGCCGGCACGGTCGTCGCAACGCAACGCACTGCCCGCTACGACGCGCAACACCGTCAGGCGGTTGCGCGGCGCGACCAGAGCGACGCGCGCCTCAAAGAATTGGTGCGCGGCCCGCGGCAGGAACAGATCCGCGAAGGCATCGCGCGGCAGAATGCGGCGCGTGCGCGCCGCGACGAGGCCGAGCTCGAAATGCATCGGCTGGACGATCTGCTGCAGCGGAAGTTCGTCAGCCAGTCGGCGGTCGATGCGCAGCGGGCGGTGCTCCGCGCGACCACATCCGACGTCGACGAAGCAACGGCCGCGCTCGATGCGCTCGTCACCGGGACGACGAAGGAGGAACTCGAGCAGGCGCGCCAGGCGTTGGCCGAGGCCGATGCGCACGTGGCCGAGACGGCGGAGATCCTCGAACGGCTCACGCAGCGCGCGCCGATGGATGCGATCGTCGAGGCACTGCCGTACGAGGAAGGCGAAACGCCCGCCGTCGGCACGCCGATCGCGGTGTTGTTGCGCAGCGGCGCCCCGTATGCGCGCGTCTATGTGCCGGAGCCGTGGCGCGCGCGGCTGCGTCCCGGCGACCGGGTCGACGTTCGCGTCGACGGCATCGACACACCGTTCAGGGGCCAGATCCGCTACGTCTCCGCCGACGCGAGCTTCACGCCGTATTTCGCGTTGACCCGCGACGATCGCGCGCGCCTGTCGTTCGTCTCCGAGATCAATCTCACCGATGCCGATGCGTTGACGTCGGGCACACCGGTCGAGATCACGTTGCCCGGGAACGGCGTTGGTCACTGAGCCCGCAATCCGTGCCGAGGGTCTGACGAAGCGCTTCGGCGACCGCGCGGCGGTCGATGGTCTGACGCTGACTGTTCCGCGCGCCGCCGTGTACGGATTTCTCGGGCCTAACGGTTCCGGCAAGTCGACGACGATACGGATGTTGTGCGGCCTGATTCTGCCGTCAGCGGGCACCATGCGCGTGCTCGGGCACGACGTGCCGCGCGACGCGGAGGCGCTCAAGACCAAGATCGGCTACATGACGCAGAAATTCTCGCTGTACGAGGATCTGACGGTCGGCGAGAACCTCGACTTCATGGCGCGCATTCACGGCCTCGACAAGGCACGCCGGATTCGGACGATCGACGCATTGCTGCACCGCTACGGGCTGGCTGCGCGCGTGAAGCAGCGCGCCGGGACGTTGAGCGGCGGCGAGAGGCAACGGTTGGCGTTGGCCGCCGCGCTGATTCACGAGCCGGAGTTGCTGTTCCTCGACGAGCCGACGAGCGCGGTCGATCCGGAGAACCGTCGCGACTTCTGGGAGGGTCTGTTCGATCTGTCCGCGGCCGGCGTCACGATACTCGTGACGACGCACTTCATGGACGAAGCGGAGCGCTGCCATCGGCTCGCGATTCTCGATGAGGGCAAACTGCGCGCGGAGGGTTCGCCGGACGAACTCGTCCGCTCGGTGCCCGCTCGCATCGTCACGGTCGACATCGACGCGCCGCGAATCGCGCAACAGGCGTTGCGCGCCGATGCGAGCGTCATCAGCGTGGCGCAGGTGGGCCGTCGGCTGCGCGTGATGGTGCAACGCTCGATCGAGGACCCGGTGGCGCACGTCGCGGCGTTGCTGCACACCGTCGGTCGCGCAGAAATCACGCCGGCCGATGCGAATCTCGAAGACGTATTCGTGGCGTTCACCTGATGCACGCCGCCGGCCGCCGCATCGCCGCGCTCACGGTCAAGGAGCTGCGCCAGCTGAGCCGCGACCGGCTCACGTTCGCGATGATCATCGGCATCCCGGCGTTGCAGCTCGTGCTGTTCGGCTATGCGATCAACTTCGACGTGCGCGGTCTATCGGCCGCGATCGCCGACGAAGCGCACACGACGTATTCGCGCCAGCTGGTACAGGACATCGCGCATTCGCAGGTGCTGCACGTGCAGGCTCAGGTCGCGTCGGGCGAGCAGCTCGAAGCGCTGGTCGCACGCGGCGACGTGCGCGTCGGCGTACTGATCCCGAAGGATTTCGAACGCCGCCTGTTCGACCCGACGCGGCGCAGTGCTCAGATCATGGTCGACGGCACCGATCCAATCGTGCTCGGGGTGGCCAACTCGCTCGCGCAGCTGCCGAACCCGCGCAGCGTCGCGCGTGCCCGCCCGTTGTTCGAAGTGCGCGCGTACTTCAACCCCGAGCGCAAGTCCGCGGTCAACACGGTGCCGGGACTCATCGGGGTGATCCTGACGTTGACGATGACGCTGTTCACCGCGATTGCGCTGGTGCGGGAGCGCGAGCGCGGCAATCTCGAGCTGTTGATCACCACGCCGATCAAGACGTACGAGCTGATGATCGCGAAGGTGCTGCCGTACATCGGCATCGGTCTCGTGCAGGTGACCCTCATCCTGTGGCTCGGCGGACTGTTGTTCGACGTGCCGATACGCGGCAGCCTGCTGGATGTGTATCTCGCAGCGTTGGTGTTCGTGACCGCGTGCCTCGCGATCGGACTGCTGATTTCGACCGCGTGCGAATCGCAGTTCCAGGCCATTCAGCTGTCGATCTTCATGCTGCTGCCGTCGATCCTGATCTCGGGATTCGTGTTTCCATTCGAAGGCATGCCGAAGGTCATCCAGACCATCGCCGAGGTGCTGCCGATGACGCACTTCATCCGCGTGATCAAGGGCGTGCTGTTGCGCGGTACGCCGCTGCACGAGCTCTGGGCGCCGATGTCCGCGCTCGGCGCGGTGACGCTGTTCGCGATGACCGCGGCCGTGCTGCGCTTCCGCAAACGGCTCGACTGAGGCGGGACCAGCATCACTTTCTCGATGCCCTTCGATCACGTTTTTCGCGATCGCGTTTGTGAGTGTCGATCAGATCGCGAACCACGGGTACCAACTCCGAAGGGACCGTCATGACGGTTTGACCTTCAACGCCGAAGGCAGCTTCGTCTTCCGCGACCGCTTGCTCTTCGGTCTGCAGTTCGTAGTGGTCGAGAACTCGCTTGACTCGACGCCGGCTCCAACCCGTCGGGTATTGGTTTCGCTTCATGGGCCTATTCTTGCGACGTCGACGTCGATACGCGTGCAATGGTTTGCCAGTCAGTTCCATCGCGGTGATGACGAACAGCCGCTCCGTCTCACCGTCACGAACGTAGACTACCCTCAGATAGCGGCCACCTGAAGTGCGTCCGATCGCGATACGAGAACCATCTCGCCCTGCCCGGTCTTCGCCTGGTCGCGCCAGCACGAATTCGACCTCCGGCTCCGTGACTCCGTGCGAATGGATGTGCGCCAGACCCGTCCTCGGATCGAGGTAGAAGCGAACATCCAACGCGATACGACATCCGCCCGGCGCATCTAAAGGCGTACGATCAATGCCAGAAAACGCGACGTCATCACCGTCACCGTGGAGGCAATAACCAGGATCAGATCCGCCACCCGAAGTGCGAAACGTCGCGCGCAAAGCTCCCATTCCCAACAAGGAGACTGACCATGGCTAAGAAAAAAACGCAGGCGAAGTCCTGGACCTTCATGGTGTACATGGCGGGCGACAACAATCTCGATCCCGAACGGCGTCGTCGACCTCAAGGAAATGAAAAAGACCGGGTCGACCGATGACGTAAACGTCGTGGCCCAGTTCGATCGCGCTTCCAAAGGCTCCAAACGATATTTTCTGCGCAAGGGCAGCACGGTCGACGCCGACACCGTGGCCACCTTGGGCAAGGCAAACACGGGCGATCCGAAACAGCTCATCGACTTCATCGCGTGGGCCGTCAAAACATACCCCGCTCAACGCTACATCATCGTGCTGTGGAATCACGGTCAGGGATGGGACGACACCGACATTTACGCGGGTGAACGATTCCGCGCGGTGCGTCGTCTCGCAAGCGGCCGGATACGCCATGCGCTGTTCCGAACGCCTGTGCGCCGCACGCTGAAACGAGCGGCCACCGACAAGACAACCCGCGCCATCTTGCTCGACGACGACGCGAAGGATTTTCTCGACAACCTCGAGACGAAGAAGGTATTTGCGGCAGCGAAAGGATTGCTCAAACGCAAGGTCGACATTCTCGGTATGGACGCGTGCCTGATGAGCATGGCGGAGGTCGGCTATCAGGTGCGCGGCAGTGTTGCCTACACCGTCGGGTCCGAGGAAACCGAACCGCTCAACGGTTGGCCGTATGACGCCATTCTCGGCGAACTCACGAAGAAGCCGACGATGACGCCAAAGGCGCTGAGTTCGCTCATCGTCAAAAAATATCTGGCCTCGTATACCCGCGATGCCGTCACCCAATCCGCGTGCGACCTCGCAGCGGCCGACAAGGTTTCCGCACCGGTAACCGCGCTCGCCAAGGCGCTCAGATCGGCGCTGAACGACGCCGCGAAAACGCAGCAGATTCTGGTCGCGCGCACGAAGGTGCAAAGTTATGAAGTGCCGGACAACATCGATCTCGTCGATCTTTGCTCGCTCCTGTCCAAGGGCTTGCCAGAACACCGACATCGCCCAGCGTTGCGAGGACGTCATCCGCGCCGTGCAATCGCACTACGTGATCGCGTTCGGATCCAAGGGCGCAAGCATGAAGAACTCCCACGGGCTCGCGATCTATTTTCCGACGGATGCGATATCGCCGCTTTACGCAGGATTGGATTTCACCAAGAAGAACCGGCTGGGGCGCGTTTCTCAAGGACTATATCCAAGCATCTCGCGGCCGCTGAGTATCGAAGAGCGGGTGCATCGATCAGGAGAGCGAACATGCCAACGAAAAAGCGAAACACTCCGAAACAACGTCGCCAACGACAAGACAGTGCCGCCGCCAAAAGTGGACGAGCAGTCGCTACCGAAGTGCTCGCGTTCCGCGCCGCGCAACGCCGCAAACGTGCGCGCAAGGAACGCGAGATGGTTCGTCGGCGGGCGCCGCCTGCACCCCCGTCGATCCCTGCCAGAACGCGTACTACACTCGGCGCGAGAGCGCGGTCCGGCACGCTCATCGCTGAGGGTGACTCCTGGTTCGACTACCCGATGCACGATGTGCTGCGACTGCTCGAAGACGACTATCTGTTCGACGTCGAATCCGTCGCGCACCGCGGCGACTGCGTCGAAGACATGGCCCACTCCGGTGGTCAGTTCGAGGAGTTCGCGCGCCGGCTAGAGAAGCTGCTGCGCGACAACAAGGTCCCCCGCGCCATTCTGCTTTCCGGCGGCGGCAACGACATTGCCGGCAACGAATTTGCGATCCTGCTGAATCACGCCGCCTCGTCGCTGCCCGTGCTCAACGAGGACATCCTGCGCGGCGTGATCGACGTCCGCTTGCGAGCGGCGTATGCCAGCATCATCGGCGGTCTCACGACGATCGCGATGTCGTTCCTCAATCGCCCGATCCCCATCGTCACGCACGGATACGACTACGCGGTGCCCGACGGTCGCGGTTTCCTCGGCGGATTCTGGCTGTTGCCGGGACCCTGGCTGCAGCCGGGTTTTCGCAAGAAGGGGTATGGCGATTTGACCGCGAACAAAGCGGTGGTCGTGCAGCTGATCGACCGTTTCAATGCAATGCTTGCGGACGTGAGTTCACATCCGGAATTCGCGCACGTGCACTACCTCAATCTACGCAACACGTTGCCGAACGACGCGACCTACAAGAGCTACTGGGCAAACGAACTGCACCCGAGCGGTCGCGGCTTCGACTTGGTCACGAAGAAGTTTGCGGATCAGGTCAATTCCATTTGAGCCTGACTACTTCGCTCGGGGGCGCTTCTTCTTCGGCGCTTTTGCAGGCGCTTTCGTCTTCGCAGGCGATTTCGTCTTCGTTCTTCCCTTAGTGGCTCGAGGCGACCGCGCCTTCTTCAACTTGTCTGGTGCCGAGCGCGTGGCCAATTCCGCCGGCGCGTTTTCCTGCATGACGTGCACGGACACCTGCTCGCCCCGCGCGATCGCGGCAGCGAGCTTGTCCTTCAGCGCTGCAAACGCGACTCGGCTTTCACCGATTGCCTCGCTGCCGTCCTGCCAGGAACGTCCGACCAGAATGCAACCGCGCGTGTCCGCGGACGTATTCCCGGGATGGATCAGAATGCCTTCGAAGCCGGGGACATCGAGCAGGCGCGGTAGATCGGCCTTGAATCGCGGCGAGTAGTTGATTACCAACGAATACGCCCCGGCGGGGATCGCCGTCTCCCCATCCACCTTGTGTGTCCGAATGCCGTCTTCGAGCGTGAAGCACTCGAACGCCCCATCGATGAACAACCGCCCAATGGTGCTGCCAGGGAGGTATTGCTCGCGTTTCAATTGGATTGCCATCGCGCGCGCTCGCTGCGTGTCCACATCGCGCGCATTGCTCGCCGCGCGAGTGCCCGGCGCCGGCGGAAATTTCACTTGCATGACGTATGCCGTTCGATACGCGTCCAATCGCTGCGCGATCGCCGCGCGTTGGCCAGCAAGCGCCGCTTCGTAAATCGTGGCCTTGCCGGATGCGTAGCTGAGCTTCGTTTTATTGCTGCCGTATTTGAAGAACAGCACTTGCGTCAGCGTCGATTTCGACTGGAGGTTGAAACCGACGAGCGCAATCTCGAGCAACCCATTGGCATCGATTTGCGCCGTGGCTACTTGGAACTTCGCGGATTTCGCCGACTTGCTCTCGCGGTTGAAGAGCGTAATCCACGGGTTGCCCTGGTCCATCGACGCCAGCGCGTCGAGCGTCGTCTTCACCACCGCCAGCGCCGCTGCCTGCGGCCCGAGCAGGACGGTGAGCACTTCGATGATCGCCTTGTTCGCCTCGAGGCCTTTCGAGCCGGCGTCGTATTGCTCGAACTGCACGTCGCTCTGGGCCCAGCCGAGCGCCGTCAAGCCTCTGAAGTAGGCCGCGTACCAATTGACGACGTCGGAAGGATCCGCAACTTCACCGCCCGCGGCGAGTTGAGCGAACAACGTGCAATTGATCAGGTCCTGACGCGTGGTGACCGGAACGTCTGCCGACGCGACGACCAGACTGGAGCCGACGACGAGCGCTTGGGCTTCCGTCGCCTTCAGTTCAACCGGCGGCTCGTCGAGCGGCCCTCGCGTGCGCGGCGGCGGCCCAACGAACTTCGCCGTAGAAATGAATGAACGCGTGTCGTCCGGAGTGATGATCGCCATGGGTATTTCTCCCGTCTGTTCTGTTTCCGATCAATCTATTCAGATCAATTCATCCTCGCAGCAAACGATCAGTCGGTTTTCAGGCGCACGAGCACGTCCCTCGGATTTCCGTAGAGCTGATACGCGCCCCATGTCGAACCGAGCGACTCATCGAATATTTTCCGACGCGCCTCCTGCATTGCTTTACCCAGCGTTGCCTCGTCCAACACCTGACGATAGAACTCCGCCGCGAAAGTCGAGGCTTGCGTGTCGTTGACCGGCCACCCCGACCCGAGGTAATTGGGGACGCCCCGCTCAAAGAACGCCTGAGCAATCGTGGCCAGTCCCCGCGACATTTCGTCCGACGCCTGGGCTCTGCCTTGTTGAATGACGCCGGAGAAACACGCATTCGCGAACACGAGACGCGGCACCTGGCGCGCGCGAAAGATGTCCGTCGCTCGCAGAACCTGATCACGCCCAAAGATCCAACCGGCCTTCGACGGATCTCGCCGGATCGTAATCGCCGTGTCCCGCAAAGTGCACGATATCGAACTCGCCCGTGAGAATTTGTCGGAGGATCTCGACCATATTGCACTCGTTGGGACCGATGCGGCTCTCGACGTCGATGCGCAACCCCGCCCGACTCTGTCTACGCAGCGTTTCGGCTACTTGTCGCCCTTCACTGCGCGCGAACGGCAGCTGCAACTCGGCCTCTTGCGCCGGGTCGGCGACCACGAGCACGCGCAGCCTGTCATTCAGCGGCGGCGATGCACCGGGTGGCCGCGTCAACATCGTGCGAAACTGACGCGTCAGCGCCAGTTCGACGCCGAGCGATCGCAGCTTGCGATCCGACCTGGTTCGAAAGCACGCCATTTCCCATGGAAACGACGCCGTGGCGCGATCGACGATGACGCGGACCGATGTCGTTCTGGCGATCAGATCATCGAAATCCTCGGGCAGCGCGTAGTAGAAAAGCATGCGGCCATAACCTTCCTGGTCCGACCTGATGTTGGCTTTCTGAAGTTCTTCCGCGACGCCTTTGAATGTCTGCAGGTTGATCGTGACCTCGCGCACCGGAATCACCGCGCTCTGCGTGATCGCGGAGACCCGCAGAACACCTTTCTTTTCATCAGCGCATTCAATGGTGAGCCGAACGTCGTTGCCTTCTGCTTCCGCTGCCTGCTGCGCGGGCGTACGCACGCTGCCGCGTTTGGACTGTGCAGGTTTCCTGCGCGCTCTGGTGATCTCGTTAGCTACGGGCTTCGTGAATCTGACCTTCACCTTCGCGAGCGCATCCGGCTTCATTGCGCTCAAGGTATTCATCAGCGACAGGAATCGCTCACCGTTGTTTTCGACGATGGTCACAGTCCGCAGCGATGGTGCGTTCCCGGTTTCGTCGCAGAAATTCGACAACCCGGAACCGATTCCATTCAGAATTGCACGCAACGCGCTGTCTTGATCGAGGTTGCCTTCGCCGGCACCGACCAGCAACGTCGCGATGCGTCGGTGACCCAATGCCGCCGCACCCACCGCGACGTTCATCATGAGAACGTTCAGGTCGTCCTCGGTAAATTGCCCGCTGTCCCCCATGCCCGCCACCACGACACCGGCTGCAGCGATGAGGCCGCGGGTCGGCACGTAGAACGTCTCGCCCACATTGCCCGCAATCATGCCTCGTTTGACCGCGAGTCCGATCAACCCGCCGAGTCGTTGATCGATTGCGCCAATCGCGTGGGTGGGTCGCTCACCGCGATAGTGCCCAACGACGACGATCGGAGACTTGACCTCGCGTATGTCCGCAAATTTCAGGGACACGTTCAGATCGAACTTCCGCGCGTCCTGAGCCACTTCGCGATCTTCGGGCAACGTCAGCGGCGCCGCGTCGCGACCGCTGCCGAGCGCCGCCCGGACGAGCGCGATCTCCCCGAGCCGCAGATCCTCCGGTGCGATCTCGAGCTCCACGTCTTCCGGGGAGGTGTCCGGCTGTTTGCGTGCCTGCTCCTGCGCGATGCGCGCAACACGATCGATTTCTTTCATCAGGACCTGATCGGTCGGGGACCGGTAATCGCGCATACCGACCGGGCCGCGCTCGACGCCCCTTAGAACGGCCGTGCTGAGCAGCTTTGTCGCACCTGTCTCCAACAACTCATCGAGCGAGTTCAGCACCTTTTCGTTGCGCGCGAGATCACCATGCACTTCGTCGACGTAGTACGTCGAGACGCCCTGCAAAAGGCCAAGCGCGTGCGGCACGCGACCATCACCTTCGCGCGAGAACTCGTAGTCGAAATCGCCCTGGCCCGCAATCGTCATTCCAACGATGGTGGGTTGTGCCGAACCAGCGACGTACGTCATCCGTACGGGATCGACGGTCGCGCTGGCCGCGAGCTTCTCGTGGAACGCGAAGGCATTGTTCAGATGCGCCTGCGAGATGTGAGCGGACGGGGACCACGTGTCTGCCTGGTACAACGACTTGAGCGCCGCCGGCAAATGCGATGGCGCCGGCAGCAATTGATAGCTGCCGAGGAACGTATTCGTGATTTCGAGCAGCTCAGTGAGGTTGTGCGGAAGGTCGCACTTCTCGAGCAGCGCCATCATCTGGTCTTCGCCCGTCATCGCCTGAACGATTGCGAACGAGCCATAGTTGGGCGTGCCGAGCATGACGAGCCGCCCGCCCGCGACGCGCGCCGGATCCAGCATTGCGTCCCACAGCTGCGGATCCCTGCGAATCATGTTGCGCGCCACGAGCCCACCCATCGAATGGGCAACAATGTGCGTGGGCTTATCCCCGAATTGAGCGCGAATGAATGCGGCGAGCTGATCGGATGCCGCGTCGATGTCTCTGCGCCAGTCATACGCGAACGGCACGGCGTTCCAATTCGCGCGCAGCGCAAGAATGGCGCGCGCGTAGTACCGTTGGTTCGGCCGCGTCGCCACGACCTCGTATTTCGGATTGGCTTCGCCGAGCGCATCGGGCCGCAGCTTGAGCCGCGAAATCTGACCCACGATCAACCGCGCAAAATTCGTCCAGATGTTGTCGAGCTTGCCGCCAGAAAGCGTGGCGAGATCCGCCCCCGTGATCCCGTGCAGAAACACGACATTGCCCAGCGGCGCGCCCCTGGAGCGCGACAACCGCGCGCGCGTCGCGAGACGCTGCAATACCGGCAACTCGGCCGCATCAAAACTGTCGAGCACCTTCGCTGCCGTGGCGCTCTTCGCCCCCCGAACCGTACCTTCGGCAAGGGCTTCCTCGATGCGGTCCCATTCCGACGGTGGTGCTACGTGCGTTTTACGTGCTTTAGCCATCTGGCGTGCCCCCTCGTTATATCGTCAGATGGTGAACGGAACTTGTGCCTCGAACTTGGCGCTTGCTGCGCCGACCAGCGAATAGTTGGGCGTCTGATCCGGTGGCATCTTCGCCACGATGACATCGCGGAATTTTCGATAGCCGCGTTTGAATTTGCCATCGTTCCAGACGGTCTTGAGGGTCCCCGTAAACAGACCGTTCTCGTCGCCATCCCGCGAAAGCTGATTGTCCATGCAACCGGAGATCAACAGCACGCTGGCTTTCACTTTGGTTTTTTCGGCGCCGGGATATTTCTTCTGTATGTCCTTGTAGAGCTTTGCGTGCGCTTGTTCCACAGCGCGCGCGACGCTGGTCGGCATCGCGCGAACACGCGGCGCACCGGGAACGAGCCTGGGAATCTCGCGCGTAACAGAACCGCTGTGGCAACTGTCCGAAAGCACAACGATACGCACCCCGGTTTTGAACGTGCCCCACAGCGCATAGAGTTCGTCATCAACGAATTCGCGGTCGTAGCAGACCCACGTTTCGTCCATGCGATCCTTCTCATCACCGTTGGTGTCGGTGACCTGCCCACCATGGCCGGAGTACGTCAGGAGGAAAATATCGCCCGATTTGAGGGCTTTCGCGGCGTCGGAAATCGCTCGCGACACTGCATCAGCAGTTGCAGCTTTGGTCAGAAGGAGCGTGTTGGTTTTGAATTTCTTTTTCTTTGCGAGAGCGAGCATGTCCTTCGCGTCCGCCTCGCATGCAGCGAGCTGACCATCCCACCCTTCGTACTGCTTCGGATCGACACTGTTCAGACCGATGTGAACGGAGATACCTTGCGCCATAGCGATTTACCTCGTGTTCGTTGCCAGTTCGAGATCCGCTGCAATTCGACACGCCCGCTTTCAGCTATGCGATTCTGCCGCGAGATCCTCAGCCGTTTCGGATCGAGCAAACTCCGCCTAAAGGTACCCTCATTCACACGAGACGGGATAGCGAATCGGAGCGCACCGACGAATGATCGCGACCCTTATCTCGGGAGTTCACAACGGCCATAATTCATGGCCCGGCGGAACATATGGACGCCCAAATGCTCAGGAAGATTGCTGCCACCAAATTCAAAGAACAGTGCTTGGCGTTGCTCGAAAAGCTGCCCGCGGACGGCATTGTCATCACCAAGCATGGCCGCATGCTCGCGCGCGTGATTCCGTATAAAGAGGCAAACGCGGAGCTGATCGGATCACTTGCCGAAAAGATCGTCATCGAAGGCGACCTGGTGACCACGGGCGCAGCGTGGAATGCGATCGACGAAGCTGGACTTCAAAGGTGATTTCTCGGAACAGCTGATCGCCGCTACGAGCGTGGGCCCAATCCCAACGCTTTGACCGCCGCAGCGACCCCTTCATGCCGCGGCCCCATATCCACCGCCAAGTGCGGCTGCGTCGGAATATAGAAAAGCCCGAGGTCCATGCCTTTCAGCGCCACCTCGGCGCAGCGGTCCGGCATGATCAGTTCGAGCGCCTTCGGTGCGAGCTTCGGATCCGGCAACGCACGCGCAACGAGCGGCGTATACACGGCGCCCGGCATCAGCGCGTGCACGGCAAACGGATCGCCCTGCGTTTCGTCGCGCAGCCACTCCGCCGCGATCAGGAGCGCGTGTTTGGTCGCCGCGTACATCGCCATTCGCGCGCCCCTCACTGCACTCGGCAGGCTCAGCGAATTCTCCGAACACGTCAGCAACAACCGGCCGCGCGCGCCGCTGCCGCGCAACGCCTTCGCATACGCTTGCGCGATGCGCATGCCGGCGAACAAATTGACGTTGAAGAGTCGCATCAGCGCGGCGTCGTCGAAGTTCTCCTCGAGCACGCGCTTGCCGCGGCCGATACCGGCATTGGAGCAGACGAGATCGAGACGGCCGTCGATCGCGAATGCGGCTTCGATGAGCGCCGCGGGCGCCTCGGCCGCGGCGAGATCCGTGACGATGCTCTTGATCGCGCCGACTTCTTTACTGCTCGTTGCCAGCAGCTCCGCATTGACGTCGGCGACGATCACCCGCGCGCCGCGCGCAACCAATGCCGCGGCGAGTGCCTTGCCGATCCCCGATGCACCGCCCGTGACCAGCGCCGTCGTACCGTGATAGTCGATCATGCTGCGTCTCCTCTAGACATTGCATTGAACTCCGCCGCGCGCGGATCGTCGAGCGCAGCGCGCCGCGATGTTTGGGCGCATTGAACTACCGCACGCAACCGCTCGCCGGCTCGAATCGATACGCCACATACCTCGTAAATTGTGCGTCTACCGCTCAATATACAAGGGCCATGATCGAGCGAACCGAACTGCTGGCCCAGGTCACGAGTCGTCTCAAGAGCAACCAAGCTGTCGCGTTGCTCGGCCCGCGTCAGTGCGGAAAGACAACGCTCGCCCGCGAGCTGGCTGCCGACCGGCGCAGTTCGTACTTCGACCTCGAGTCGCCGCGCGATCTCGCGAGATTGTCGCAACCGATGACTGCGCTCGAACCGTTGCGCGGTCTCGTCGTGATCGACGAGGTGCAGCGCCACCCCGAATTGTTTCCAATCCTGCGCGTCCTGATCGATCGCAAGCCCGCGCCGGCGAAATTCCTCGTCCTCGGCAGCGCGTCGCCTGAGTTGTTGCGCCAGACGTCCGAAACGCTCGCGGGTCGCATCGCGTTCATCGACATGGGCGGGTTCGTGCTCAATGAAATACCGGCGCGGGACGTCTCGAAGTTGTGGGTGCGGGGCGGATTCCCGCGTTCGTTTCTCGCGCGCTCGGAACGTCAAAGCTTCGAGTGGCGCGAGGACTTCATTCGAACGTTTCTGGAGCGCGACTTGGCGCAACTCGGCAGCCGCGTGGCCGCCCCGACGATGCGGCGCTTCTGGACAATGATCGCGCATTACTCCGGCGGCACATGGAACGGATCCGAGATCGGGCGCTCCATCGGCGAAGCGCACACGACAGTGCGCCGCCGTCTCGATGTGCTGTCGGCAGCACTTGTAGTGCGCGTTCTCGAACCGTGGTTCGAGAACATCGGAAAGCGGCAAGTGAAGGCGCCAAAGGTCTATATCCGCGACACGGGCATCCTGCACGCGCTGCTTGGAATCACGGATCACAATGCACTCGACGGACACCCGAAGGTCGGCGCGTCATGGGAGGGATTCGTGATCGAGCAGACATTGACGCAGATCGTCGGAGCGCGGGGCTTCTACTGGCGCACGCAGGCCGGCGCGGAACTCGATCTTTTTTTGACGATTCGCGGTGAGCGCATCGGGATCGAGATCAAACGCAGCGACGCGCCGAAGGTCACCCCTTCGATGCAGTCCGCCTTGAAGGACCTGAAACTCCACCGATTGTTCGTCGTGTATCCGGGGAACACACGATACGCGCTGTCCGATCGAATCGACGTGCTGCCCCTCGACGCACTCGTCGAAACGCTGTCGAAATTGCGCTGACGTCGCAACACCCATCCGACCAGATCGACCTAGCATGACGACGTCGTCGAGCACTGCGCGGTATGTTCTACGTGCGCAAATCCGGTCGCCGAAGTTAATATGATTTCAGTCTATTCACCGAAGGGCTGCCAAAAATGACCTACGCCGCGGGCCGCACCATTTACGACGCCGACAGCCACGTGATGGAAACGCGCGAATGGCTCGAGCCATTCATGGACGCGAACCTGAAAGCGAAGCTGCGTCCTCTATACGGACACAAGCCGAACCGCATCGACAAACTGCTCGACCAGGCCAAAGCGCGTAAGGGCAACGCCGAGGCCGAGGCGAAAGCTTTCGAAAATCCGATCGCGGGACCGAAGGGCTGGCTCGCCGCGGGCGCATTCGATCCCGACGAGCGCACGCGCGTGCTCGATCTGTTCGGTTTCTCCGGTCAACTCGTGTTCGGCACGGCGGCGCTCGGACCCGTCCGCGCGGCGCAGGATGAAGGCGTGTTGTACGCCGGCGCGCGCGCACACAACGAAGCGATGGCGGCGTTCTGCAAACACGACCCGCGCTTGTTCGGTGTGGCGTACGCGCCGCTCGAGAACGCGCAGCGTGCGTTGGAAGAAGTGGACGCGGCGATCGCCGCCGGCAATCGCGCCATACTGGTGTCGGCAGGACCGGCCGGTGAGAAGTCGCCGGGACATCCGGACTTCGATCCGGTGTGGGCGCGCCTCAGCGAAACCAAAGTACCGTTCATGCTGCACATCGGTCCCGGTACGAAGACGCAGCCGAGAGCATTTCAGAACAATGGTCGTGCACGCGCGCCGGACCTGCACGGCGGCGGCGAGAACCTGCGCTTCTGCGACTACATCATGCTGTCGTTCGCGCCGCAGGTCTGGCTGACGGCGATGGTCTACGACGGCGTTTTCGAACGCTTTCCGGAACTGCGCGGCGGCATCATCGAGTCGGGCGCGGGTTGGGCGCCGGAGTTTCTGCGCGAACTCGACCTCGGCTACAAGAGCTTCGGCCGCACGGACCCGTACTTACAGTCGATGCCGCTGAAACCGTCCGAGTACATCCGGCGCGCGGTGAAGTTCACGCCGTTCCCCGGCGAAGACGTCGGCCGGATGATCCGCGACGGTGGCGCCGATCTCTTCATGTTCTCGAGCGATTATCCGCATCCGGAAGGCACCAACGATCCTAAGGGGCGCTTCGACCGCTCCATCGCCGGGTTCGACGAGGACGTGCTGGATCGGTTCCATCGCCGCAACTTCGAGGAAATGATGTCGATCGCCTGAGTGTGAAGAATCGCGATCGGGAGGGGAGATCCCTTCCACAAATGATCGCTCCCACCACGGGAACCGCATCTGTGGGAACGATTTCCAAATCGTGATCTCCAAGTGACGGGGCAAAGACGACTACTTCGTTAGATGGATGATCAAGCACGACCATGACTAACAATCTCGCTGCGGCGCACGACAATCCCGCGGTCGCGCAAAACATTACACCACCCGTTCTCGTCGCTTGCGTCGCCTACCAGGACGGCGCCAAGCTGACCGACCTCGCCGATCGAGGCGATCAGCGACTATCTGCAGCTGCCCGGATGTTTCGTCTGGGTCGCGCTGCACGACGCGGGTTCCGCGGACCTTGCGCTGATGCAGGAAGAATTCGGCCTGCACGAATTGGCCGTGGAGGACGCGGGCCATGGGCACCAGCGGCCGAAGATCGAGGAGTACGGCAACAGTCTGTTCGTCGTGATGAAGATGATCGAGTTGGTCGACGGTGTACTGAACGTCGGCGAGCTCGACGTGTTCGTCGGGCCGAACTACGTGTT
Organism: uncultured Gammaproteobacteria bacterium; assembly: GCA_963829065.1. GTDB lineage: Bacteria > Pseudomonadota > Gammaproteobacteria > Pseudomonadales > Azotimanducaceae > DATJGR01. The sequence goes on from CAWHHK010000005.1 coordinate 265,101, forward strand.
GTCGGTGCGCAAGAACAGCGAGCAGGGCTTCATGAGCGTGCGCAAGCGCTGCGAATCCGAACCCGAACTTTGAAACAGGGATCGGGGTTCGTGCTCTACGCGTTGATGGACGCGGTCGTCGATCGCTACTTTCCGATCATCGACACGCTCGAATCGGAACTGGAAGCGATCGAGGCGAGGATTTTCTCGCGGGAGCGCGGCGCAGCGCGCGCCAACATCGAAGCGCTGTACCAACTGAAGAGCAAGGTGACGGAGCTCAAACACGCGGTGGCGCCCGTCTTCGACGCGGCCGGACGCCTGCACGGCGGCCGCACACCGGGCGTGTGCGCGAACACGCAGGAGTATTTTCGCGACGTCAGCGATCACCTGGCGCGGGTGAACGCATCGATCGACACCATGCGCGACACGATCAGCACTGCAATGGCAGTGAACCTATCGATGGTCACCATCGAAGAGAACGAGGTGACCAAGCGCCTGGCCGCGTGGGCGGGGATCTTCGCGGTGATCACCGCTTTTGCCGGCATCTGGGGAATGAACTTCGAGCACATGCCGGAACTGACGTGGCCGTGGGGTTACCCTCTGGCGCTGGGCCTGATCGCGATCTCGTGCGGCATCATGTATTGGGGGTTCCGTAGGTCGGGCTGGCTGTAACGCGCAGCGCGCAAGCATCGTCATCATTTCGCGGCGCGCAACGCCGGGTGAGACTCGCCGATATGAATCAGGAAGATGATTCACTGAGTGACGAATACGATTTCAGCCCTGGTGTGCGCGGCAAGTATGCCGGTCGGATCAAGGCGCCGCCGTTGCACATCGTCATCGAACCGGAGCTCACAAAGGAGTTTCCCACCGAGAAAGCAGTGAACGATGCATTGCGCGAACTCTTGCGCCGGCGATCGGGGGAGTCTCGACCGCGACGGGACTGATCCTCGTCAATTGATCTCGATTCGGAACACCGGGTAGCCGGGCGCAATTGCGAGCAACTGCGCGTCGGTCGCGTCCGGTCCGACGCCGTCGAAGAAGGCAGCGACTTCGATTTTCCAGCGCCGAAGATACTCGCGCAGAATCGCAGGCTTAGCGGCGTCGGCGAGTTCGTGCGCAGTGAACTTCTCGATGCGCCTGCCGACGTGCAACTCGCCTTCACCGGCGGCTCGCAGGTTTCGAACCCACTGCGTGTGTCCGCGCGGAGCGACCAGAAAGTTGGTTCCCTCGTAGACCAGCAAGTTCACCGGCACCGTGCGCCACTCCCCGCTCTTGCGGCCGCGCACGTAGAGCACGCGGCTGCCGAGCACGCTGACGCCGAGCCGCGTGAGGCCCGCAACGGTGGAGTTGAGCAGCTGGCCAGCCAGTCGACCCGCTGCGGTCGTCGGCATTAAGTAGCGCGGCGTACCACCGCTCGTGTTAGCGGACATCGGCTGCTCCTAGCGTTTCGGGTGGCGTAGTCTTCTTGAGATCAGACGCTGGCACGCGTACGCAGATTTGCGCGGAGATACTCCGGCGCGAGATCGAAGCCGTTTTCCCACACGACCGTGTCGTGCTCGAGACGGATGTCAGCGAAGGCTTCGAATGCACGCAGCGCCGCCACGATCGGGCGCGGATCGCTCATCACAAATTCGCGTAGGTCGACCTCGCCTTCGACGCCGTCATCGAAGCGAACCCACAGCCGGTAGTTCGCGAGTGCGCGTGCGGCGGTTACCCAATTCAAATACATGCTCCTATTCGAGCGGCTCAATCCGAACAAACGTACCTTGCGTCGCGAGACTCGTCCAGTTTCGATCAAGCCCACGGCGATGGATTTGCGCCCACTCGGCCACACAGTCGACCGATACATGCAGCGCATCCCAACGCAGTCGGTCGCATGACGCACGACGACAACGGCCCGACGCCCCGTGCGCGAATGCGTTCAGGCTCCTCCATTGAATCGCCCCGCCGATTCCCCTAGCCTCCCGGAGTCACCTCGGAGACAAACGCGATGTCAGATCAACCCGACGTACTCATCGTCGGCGCCGGTTTCGCCGGCATGTACGCCGTGCACCGGTTCCGCGAACTCGGCCTTTCTGCTAAAGCGCTCGAAGCCGGCTCGGACGTTGGCGGCACGTGGTACTGGAATCGTTACCCCGGCGCGCGCTGCGATGTGCCGAGCCTCGAATATTCGTACGGCTTCTCGCGCGAGCTCGAGCAGGAATGGGACTGGCCCGAAGTGTTCTCGGCGCAGGAAGACATCCTGCGTTACGCCAACCATGTCGCTGACAAATTCGATCTGCGGCGCGACATGCAATTCAACACACGCATCGCGCACATCGAATGGCAGGACGCCACGCGGCGCTGGCGCCTGACGAGCGAAGCCGGCAAGACGTTCGAAGCGCCGTTCTGCGTGATGGCGACCGGCTGCTTGTCGGTGCCCGTCGAACCGAAAATTCCAGGCGCCGAACGCTTCCGCGGCGAGGTCTATCACACCGGTCGATGGCCGCACGAACCGGTCGAGCTCGGTGGCAAACGCGTCGGCGTCTTCGGCACGGGTTCCTCCGGTGTGCAGACGATTCCCGAACTCGCGCGCCAAGCCGCACACCTGACGGTGTTCCAGCGCACGCCGGTGTACACCGTGCCGGCCAACCGCAAACGCATGCGCGCCGCGGTGCAGCAGGAGTTCCGCAACAACTACGGCTTGATCCGCGAGATGCAGCAGAAGAATCAAGGCGGCATCTCGAACTTCCGGCCGCGCAAAAGCGTACAGCGCGGCGACAGCGTGCCGGCTGACGTCACGCGGCCGAGCGATATCTCGACACCCAGCGATGCAGCGGTCCCCAATCGGATACTCGACTTGACCCCGGACCAGCGCGCGCAGGTGATGGAACGCTTCGGACTCGGCGCGCTGCTCGCGTTCCGCGACGTCTACAGCAGCACCGAAGCTAACGAGATCGCTAATGCGCTCTATCGCGACACCGTGCGCAGCATGGTTCGCGATCCGGAGACCGCCGAGCATCTGCTGCCGAAAACGTACGGCCTGGGTTGCAAGCGCCAGGTGCTCGACCGCGATTATTACGACACGTTCAATCGCGACAACGTGACGCTGGTTGATCTGGCCGCGACGCCGGTCGAGACGATCACCGAGTCCGGCGTGCGCACGAGCAGCAAACTCCACGAACTCGACGTGCTCGTCTACGCGACTGGTTTCGATGCAATGACCGGCGCGCTGCTGCGCGCAAACATCCGAGGCCGCGGCGGCCGAAGTCTCAACGACCAATGGCGCGACGGGCCGGTGACGTACCTCGGCTTGCAGATGTCCGGGTTCCCGAATCTGTTCACGGTCACGGGTCCCGGCAGCCCGTCGGTGCTGTGCAACATGATCGTTGCGATCGAGCAGCACGTGAACTGGATCGGCGACTGCATCAAACATATGCGCGGACACGGGCTCGCCACGATCGAACCGCTCCCTGCGTCGGAGCAGCAGTGGATCGCACACGTCAACGAAGTGGCCCAAGGCACGATGTTCACCGCGCCGAGCTGCAACTCGTGGTACCTCGGCGCCAACATTCCCGGTAAGCCGCGCATCTTCATGCCGTACGTCGGCGGTTATCCGCGTTACCGCGAGCGCTGCGAACACGAAGCCGCCGCTGGCTATCCCGGCTTCCGCGTCTCGGAGACGAACGGATGAGTTCTGCGAACGTCCCTTCGCTGTGGACGAAGATCTCGTACGGCGCGGGGGCGGTCGCATTCGGAGTCAAGGACAACGGCTTCAGCTACTTCCTGTTGCTTTTCTACAGCCAGGTCATCGGCATCGATGCCCGCCTCGTCGGCCTCGCGCTGACGATCTCGCTGTTCGTCGACGCATTCATGGATCCGATCGTGGGCTACTGGTCCGACAATCTGCGTTCCCGTTGGGGCCGCCGGCACCCGTTCATGTACGCGGCCGCATTGCCGATCACCGCTGCGTATTTTCTGATGTGGAATCCGCCGGTCGGCTGGTCGGAAATCAATGTTTTCTGGTACCTGCTCACGTTGGCGGTACTCATCCGTGTCCTCATCTCTTTCTACGAGATTCCTAGCACGGCGCTCGCACCCGAGTTGACCGACGACTACGACGCACGCAGCGGGTTGCTCGCGTATCGGTCCTATTTCGGCTGGACCGGCGGCAACGCGATGTCGGTGTTCATGTTCTCGGTGCTGTTCCCGCTGTTCGCGACCGCCGCGATTCCGAACGGTCAGTTCAACCGCGACGCCTACTCCACCTACGGGATGATCGCCTCGGGCTTGATACTGATATCGATTCTGGTGTCGTCCATCGGCACCCATTCGCATATCGCGACGCTGAAGCGGCCGCCGCCCCGACGCACACTCACGCCGCGCAAGATCTTCAAGGAGATTTTCGAGACGCTCGCGAATCGCTCGTTCATCGCGCTGTTCATCTCGGCGATCTTCGGCGCGATCGCCGGCGGACTCTCCGCGGCGCTGTCGTTCTACTTCCTCACCTACTTCTGGGAGTTCACGACGCAACAGAACGGCTTCATCACGATGGGCGTATTCGTTTCGGCGGTGTTGGGCGCGGGGCTCGCACCGGTGGTCAGCCGCACGATCGGCAAGAAGTGGGGCGCGATCATCATCGGGCTCATCGCGTTCCTGGGTTCACCGATGCCGTTGGTCCTGCGATTGTTCGGCGTGCTGCCCGACAACGGTCACCCCTTCGTGTTCTGGTTCGTGTTCTTCACGACGATGTTCGACGTCGCCCTGATCATCTGCTTCCAGATTTTGTCCGGCGCGATGATGGCGGATCTCGTGGAGCAGGCGGAACTGAAGACCGGTCGTCGATCGGAGGGCATCTTCTTCGCGGCATCGGCGTTCGTTCGCAAAGTGGTGGGCGGGCTTGGACTGACCGTTGCCACGTTCGTGCTGACGATGGCGGGACTCGCGCGCGGCGCGGATCCGTCACAAGTATCCGACGAAACGCTGTGGCGGCTCGGCGCCTACTACGTCCCCACGATCCTCTCGCTGTGGATGGCGATGTTGCTCGTGATGTGCGCGTATACGCTGACGCGCGCCGGACACGAAGAGAACCTGCGCAGTCTCGCGAGCGCCAGGCCAGCTGTTTGAAGATTGTGGCAGCGATCTCGAAGGTCGATCCCGCCACGATCGCGGCGTACGCCGCGACGCACTACGTCGTGAATGGCATCGAGCCTCCGTTCGTGTTGCGCGGTGGTCAACCTTCCGCCGAACTGAAGGCACTACATGAGCGGACCCGCGTCGCCTGTTCCGCTTTTCTGACTGCGTGGAATCCGGGCAGTCGCCGCCGCGCCAACGAGATCAATCAGGCCGCGCAGTCCGAGCTCGAGGCAACGTTGCGCGCGGCTGGATTCTCTCTGTTCGCCGGCGTCGCGGTGGACCCCACCGGCGACTGGCCCGAAGAAGAAAGCGTCCTCGTGCTCGGAATTCCTCGGGAACGGGCCGAGCAACTCGGCCGTCACTATGGTCAGAACGCGATCCTATCGATCGGCGCCGACGCGGTGCCGGAGGTGGTGTTGCTCACCTAGGATGACGGCCCTGCGTCGAACGTTTTCCGCCGCAACCGCCGCATGCCGAGCAACCAGCGGTCGACGTCGTCGCCTTTGCGGCGCACGTACTCTTCGACTTCAGGATGCGGCAGCACATAGAACCGCTCGGCGCGCAGCGCGTCGACGACGGTACGCGCGAGTTGCTCCGGCTCGATGATGCCGTCGGTCTGGCCATCGCCGAGGCGGCGCGGCGCCATCGCGGTGTTCACGCCTTGCGGACACAGCACCGACACTCTGATGCCGTCGTCGCCGTGCGTAATCGCAATGAACTCGGCGAGCTTCACCGCGGCCGCTTTCGTCACCGTGTACGGCCCTGAACCGAGCGCCGCGAGCAGGCCGGCCGCGGACGCCGTGTTCAGCAGATAACCCTCGCCGCGCTCGATCATCGCGGGCAACACCGCGCGCGCGGCATAGACGTGCGCCATCACGTGCAGCTCCCACTGCTTCTGCCACACCGAGTTGGGCGCATCGATCAGCACGCCCTGCCCCCCAGCACCGGCGTTAGAGCAGAACAGGTCGATCGGACCGTGCTGCTGCCGGGTGCGTTCGACGAGTGCTGCGACCTGCGCTTCGTTCGTGACATCGCATGCCATACCGTCACAACCGAGTTCGCGCGCCGCACGCGTGACGGTCGCAGCGTCGAGATCCGCCAGCATCACGGCTTTGGCGCCTTCGTCGAGGAACGCGCGCGCCATCGCGCGGCCGATTCCGCCGCTGCCGCCGGTGATGACGGCGACTTTGCCGTTCAGTTCCATTGCTACCTCCAGTCCGCGGATTGTGCAGGCGTCAGGCCGCCCGTGCCAGCACCTCTTCGATGTGGCGAGTCGCCTCGGGAGGCGCGTTGGGTATCGTCCTTGGCGTGGAGCCTCTGAATCGCGAGGTATCGAGCGTGATCAAGACGACCACCGAACCCGGAACCCGACCGATCGACCCCACTTCGTACCAGTGCATCGCCTTCGCTCCCAACAGGTGAGCAGAGGCTAAAGGGTTGCGTCAGACGGATCGACTCCCACCCTGACGATTTCGCTGAGCGGGCACCATGTGCGTTCGAACGCGCTTGGTACTACCATCGTGTTCGGCTGGTCCTCGATTTACGAACACACGCGAGCGAGGCGGTGTCCAATCTCGACGCATCAATTGAGTCCCGCGCGCCGACGCTCGACGCCGTCGCGGTGAATGACTCGCTGCGCGTGGTGCTTGCCGGCGACTGGTTGCTGGGCAGCGAGCTGCCATCGTCGCAACCAGTCTCAAGCGCCGTCGCGCGGACGCCAGCGCCCGCCCGGGTCGTTTTCGACACCACCGCCGTCGGACGCTGGGATAGCGGCTTCGTCACCCGCCTGATCGACATCCACCGCGACGCTGAACAACACGGAGTCGCCGTCGACGACTCGGGGCTACCCGACGGCGCGCGACGCCTGATCGCGCTCGCCTTTGCCGTTAAAGCCCGCGAAGGCGCCGAACGCAAGACGCGCACGGTTGGCTTTGTCCAACAAATGGGCGAAGGCGCCCAGGCGCTGTGGCAGAGCTGCGTGGATTTCACGACATTTCTCGGCGAGGCGACTCTGTCGGTCGGTCGTTTCGCGACAGGGCGTGCCAAGTACCTGCGCTCCGACGTGATCCAGCACATCCAGGAGGCCGGCGCGAAGCGCTGCCGATCGTCAGCCTCATCAGCTTCCTCATCGGCATGATTTTCGCGTTCGTCGGCGTGCGCCAGCTGAGCAGTTCGGCGCCGGCATCTATGTCGCGGATCTCGTCGCCGTCGCCATGGTGCGCGAGATGGCGCCGATCATGACTGCCATCATCATGGCCGGGCGCACGGGTGCCGCCTACGCCGCGGATCTCGGCACCATGAAGGTCAACGAGGAAATCGATGCCCTCTCCAGCCTCGGCGTCAACCCGATCGACTTCCTCGTGCTGCCGCGGTTGCTGGCACTCGTGATCATGATGCCGCGCTGACGCTGTACGGCAGCCTGCTCGGCATACTCGGCGGCGCGGTCGTCAGCCTGGTCGATGCTCGACGTCGAGCCTGGTGCAGTATCTCGCGCAGACCACGGCCTCGATGGGCCTGGGCAGCCTGCTGGGCGGACTGTTCAAGTGCCTTCGTCTACGGCAGCCTGGTGGCGTCGCCGGCTGCCAGCAGGGCATGGCCTGCGGCGACAGCGCGATGGCGGTGGGCCAGGCCACCACCCGCGCGGTGGTGATGGGCATCGTGCTGATCATCGTCAGCGCCGCGGTTCTCACCGTGATCTACATCACCTGGATATCTGAGAGTGGCGGTGACGCGCGCATACCGGGTCAGCGACCTGACGATGGCCTACGGGGATTTCGTCATCCAGCGGGATCTCAATTTCACCGTCCGGCGCGGCGAGGTCTTCATCATCATGGGCGGCAGCGGCTGCGGGAAGACCACGTTGCTGAAGCACATGATCGGCCTGAAGGCGCCTGCCGAGGCGACGTGCTCTACGACGGACGGAGCTTCTGGAACGCCAGCGACGAACGCGAGCAGGGCCAAGCGGAAGTTCGGCGTGCTCTTCCAGAGCGGCGCGCTGTGGAGCTCCATGACGCTGGCCGAGAACGTCGCGCTGCCGTTGCGCCAGTACACGCCGCTTGGCGAGGCGGAGATCGACGACATCTGCGCCTACAAGCTCTCGCTCGTCGGCCTGGCCGGCTTCGAGGACTTCTACCCGAGCGAGATCTCCGGCGGCATGAAGAAGCGCGCCGGACTCGCGCGCGCCATGGCCCTCGATCCGGAAATTCTGTTCTTCGACGAGCCCTCGTCGGGCCTCGACCCGATCAGCGCGCGACTGCTCGACGAGCTGATCCTCGAACTGCGCGACAGCCTCGGCACGACGGTCGTCAGTCGTGACCACGAGCTCGCGAGCATCTTCGCGATCGGCGACAACGCGGTGTTCCTCGATCGCCGATGCCGAAGACGCAGCTCGCGACGGGCGATCCGAAAGATCTACGCGACCACAGCGCCAACTTTGCCGTCCGCAATTTTCTGATGCGTGGCACCGCCGCGCCGGTGAATGACACATGAGCAAGCCGTCCAATCCCAAAGTGATCGGTGCGTTCGTTCTCGGCGCCGTACTGCTGCTGGTCGTCGGGGTGTTGTTGTTCGGCGGGGCTTCCGCTGTTCGCACCCAAACGCATCGTCGTGGCTTATTTCCCGACTTCCGTCAAAGGGCTGCGCGAGGGTTCCAGCGTCGCGCTGAACGGCGTGCGCATCGGCTACGTGCAGAACATTCGCCTGCAAGGGCTACTGAAATCCGACAACACGATGGACACGCTGGTCGAAGTTACGATGGAGATTCTCTCCAACAGCTTCGAGTTGTCGGCAAACGGCAGCCAGCTCGACACCCAAGTGCTGTCGCCAGCGCAGTACGTCAAGGCCGGCATCCGCGCGAAGCTAGGAACTGAAAGCTACGTGACGGGACAACTGCTCGTCGAACTCGACTTCAGACCCGACCTGCCCGCAGTGTTTCGCGCACGCGACAAACGTGGACCGCCCGAGATCCCGACGATCCCCGGCGATGTCGAGCAGATCGTCGAACAGGTGCAGACCTTCTTCGTCAAAATGGCACAGCAAGTCGACGTGGACGCGCTCGCGAAGAACGTTCAGGGCATCCTCTCCGGCATGAACGAACTCGCAAACTCACCGGATCTGCGCAGCATGCTGGCGGGCGGCAACAAGCTGACGAACGAAGACCTGCCCCACCTCACCGGTTCGCTCGAGAAATCGCTAGCCGACCTGCGCGCCGCGACCAACGATGCGCGCGCGCTCGTTGCACACGTCGATAAGCAGGTCGACCCGTTGATGACTGATCTATTGCCGGTCGTGCGTCACCTCGACGACACGTTGAAGGCGACGCAGGCGACGCTGCAATCCGTCTCGGCGCATCTGCGCGACGATTCGGAACTGTCGCTCGAGGTGAGAAGCACGCTGCAGGACGTGCAGACGATGTCGGACGCCGCGGCTAATCTGCTCGACTATCTCGATAAACATCCCGAAGCGTTGCTGCGCGGCAAGAGCAAATGAAACGGAGGATACCGATGTCGCGGTTCTGCCCAGCGTTTTGCTTAACCATGCTGCTCGCGCTCGTATGCGGCTGCGGCACGTCGCCACCGGTGCATTACTACTCGCTGAGCCAACCGGTTGCGGCGACCGTCGCGAAGACCGGCGACGCCGTGGTGATCTTCGGACCCTTCGGCATTGCGCAGTATCTGCAGCGCCCGCAGATCATCGTCAGGGACACCGGCAACGAGCTGCAGATGGCCGAGTTCGATCGCTGGGCCACCGCGCCGCAGTCGGCGCTGGTGCCGTGGCTCGCGCGCGAAGTCGATCGTCAGCTCCCGAATGGCGTGGTCGTCGCCTTTCCATCAGTCGGCCATTCGGGCGCGCCTTACCGGGTGCGCGGAACGATTTCACAGTGGGACACGGACACGTCCGGTGCGGCGACGCTGGTGGTGCAATGGGACTGCGTGATGGACGAGCGCACCCCCGTCGTGCCGCTGCACACGTCGCGCTATACGGCGCAGGCCCAACGGCCGAAGAACTACGACGACATCGTCAGCGCGCTGAACGCAACGCTCGCTGGTTTCGCGACGGATGTCGCCGGGGCGTTGGCATCGGCGCTTTCCGTATCCCCTTCCAGATAATCGGGACTGTGTAGAACTGTTGGGGGCGTCCGACAGTCGCGAGCTGAGTCGTTAGCTGCGCGAGAGCGGCGGCGCCACCGTCACGTCGCCTTTGCCAGTCGCCCATAGCGCGTCGGCGACGAAGCCGGAGGACTTCAGTTCCTCGATGAACCGGCAAAGGTACTCGAGGCCCGCTTCCCGACCCTTGGGAACAACCATCGCTTGCCTGATGACCATGAAACTCGGCTCGATCACGCGCAGGTTTCGATGTTCGCTCGCGAACGCTACGACGGGCTGCCGCACGCCGGCGGCCGCTTCGAGCTGATCCGCGAGGAATCGATCGAAAGCCTCCGATGAACCCCGCACGCGGATCAGCTGCGCATGTTTGAGTGTGCGCGTCAGGTAGAGGTCATAAGCGCTGCGCTCTCCGACGGCAACGCGCACGCCCGGCCGATCGACGTCTTCGATCGATCGAATCGGCGAACTGGAACGAACCAGATAACACCCCTCGATCAAGACGTAAGGCGCGGTGAAGCTCAGGTCGACCTCGCGCACCGGATCGATGGCCAGGAACGCCACGTCCCAACGATCCGAATGAACCGCTGCAGCGACTTCGCCCGCCTCATTGAACGGCACAAACTCCACCGGCGTGCCGAGTCGCCGACCCAGTTCCTGTGCGATTCGCACAGACACGCCAACGGCCCCACCTGTCGACGGATCCTTCTGGACCAACACCGGATTGCCGAAGTTGATCGCCGCGCGCAGCCGACCCTTCGGTGCGAGATCTGCGATGACACCCGCCACTGTGCGATCCGCCAATTCACGTGTCTCCCATTCGAGCTGCGATGAGTATGGCGTGACTGCGCAGCGGACGGAACGAGATCGCAGTGGCAGTCCGCCGAGACGCCCGTGTATTGTCCGCGCCGGATGTGGGGACACTTTCGATTTGGGGCCGCTTTCGATTCGGGGAGATCGCACGCTTGGTTACGCTCGCTGCATTCAGTTCTGATCAACGCATAAAGACCCGCCATTGCTGCAGAACCGACCGGGCTAGAGACGCGGAATCACGCAGTCCATGAGCGGACTCAATGTCGTATTCGGACATGGCGCGGTGGGTCGCGTCGTTACCGAGACGCTGCTCGCGCGGGGAGATTCGGTCCGAATCGCGCAGCGCAGTCCACCGGCCGGCGCATCGAAGCGCGCGCAGTTCGTCCCGTGCGACATCCTCGACGCGACCGCCGTGGGCGCGGCGGTCAACGGCGCCGCGCAGGTGGTGTTGTCGGTCGGCTTTCCATACGACGCGCGCGTCTGGCGCACTGTCTGGCCGAAAGCGATGACCAACATCCTCGACGCGTGCGCCGCGACCGGCGCGCGAGTCGTCTTCATCGACAACCTCTATCAGCTGGGTCCGCAACGCGACGCGCGGCGCGAGGACATGCCGCTGACGTCCACGGGCGAAAAGCCGGCGATCCTCGCGGAGGTGACGCGCATGTGGACGGGCGCGCGCGACCGGGTGCGTCTGGCGGCACTGCGTTGCTCCGACTTCTATGGTCCTAATGTCGTCGTGTCGCATCTTGGCGCGAGCGCGTTCGGCAGGCTCGCGCAGCGGAAGACCGCGCAAATGATCGCGCCGCCCGACACCCCACATGATTTCGCCTACGTGCCCGACATCGCGCGCGCCGCAGTCACGTTGTTAGACGCAACCGACGATGCATTCGGTCAAGCGTGGAACATGCCGTGTGCGCCGACACGTACTCCGCGTGAGATCCTCCAACTCGGTGCCGACGCGATCAAAGTTCCGCTGAAGATCACAGCGATTCCCCTGCGCCTGTTGCCGCTCGTTGGCGTGTTCTCCCGCTTCATGGAGGAAGTTGTCGACGTCGGCTTCACGTTCGATCGCCCGTATGTCGTTGACGCAAGCAAATTCAGGAATCGATTCTGGAGCGAAGTGACGCCGTTCGAAGTCGGCGCGCCGGCCACCGCAAGATCGTTCGTTGCCGCCGCCGGCAGATAGCAGTGCCTTTCCGCCGCGGAGTTATTTATGATCGCGCGCTCGCTAAACCAACGGGAACTCAATAGATGAATCGAATGCTGCTCGGTGTCGTGTTTGTCCTCTCCATCGGCGCGTGCTCCGGCGGCAATGGTATTTCGCAGGGCGTGGCCGACGCCTGGCCGGCGAAGTGGTGCCAGGCGGAGCCAGGCATCACGAAAGATCAGCTCGTCGCGATCATGGGGCAACCGACCAGCGGCTCGGCGGAGTTCATGTCCTGGTCTGCGCACCAGTTTCAGTTCAACGCGTTTCTCGAGGCCGACGGAACGGTGCGGCAGCTCGACACCAATCAACATTCGCTGAGCGATGCAGAAAAATCCGCGCTCGCGTGCGACACGATACGCACGCGCGAATCGGAGGCGAGAAAGGTAGCCGACGCGAAACCCCAGCGCGCGATGCCCAGCGCGTGCGCGCTGGTAACCGAGGCGCAAATGTCGACGATCCTCGGCACGCCGATGGCTGCGCAGGCCAACGGCGACAATAAATGTATCTACAAACCGACTGCGGCCGTTTCGCCGTACGTAGAGTTCTCCGTCGATTGGGGCGACGGCGAGGCGGCGATGCAGGGAGTGGGGATGGCGGAACAGCACGAACCGGGACTGACCAGTCCGTACGATGGGATCGGCGATCAGGCGGTGGCCGTCGGCCCTGCGCTGATGATTCGTACCGGCGAAGACCTGGTGACGATCGTGTTTTCGGGGGTCGAGGACACTCCCGCGGTGGCGAAGAAAATATTCGACACCGCCAAAGCGGGAATGTGATCTCGCCGGCCTAACCAACCGAACTAGGGGGCGAGCCAGGCAATCGCAGCCACGCCCTCGCGTTATCGGCAAAGAACGCGGCCTCGACCGAGTCGCTCGCGCCGGCGAGCGATTTCGTGAACCGTCCCAGCGGATCGCGGCCGCCTTCGGCGTGCGGATAGTCGGAAGAGAATAGGTACAGCCGCGGATCCGACTCGCGACACAACAGCCCGACGTCCTCGAACGGATACGGCGTGAAACGCAACTGCGCTGCGGCCTGCTCGGACGGCGTGCGCCGCATCGCGCGCAACTCGGGCTCCGATTTGCTCCAGATCGACACCGCATGGTCGAGCCGCCGCAGCATATCCGGCACCCAGCCGGCGCCCATCTCGATCGCACCGCCGTGCAACTCCGGATGGCGTTCGAGCACGCCGTCGAGCAACAGCACCGATAGAAATCGTTCGGCGGCGTGATACACGACCATCAGGTCCTTCGACGTGATGATTTCCGCAACCGGCATCCGCTCCGGCGGCGCGCGGCCGTTCAGGGTCCACTCGGCACCGATCGGCAACGGCCCGCTGCCGACGTGCAGCACGAACGGCACGCACCGCTCGGCGAGCAATGCCCAGAACCGATCATGCTTGTCGTGTCCCGGCGAGACGCCGCCCGGCGCGCGCGCGGGTATCCAGACTTCGCGCAGACCGAGGTCGAGCGCGAACGTGAGTTCGGCGAGCGAGGCATCCGGTTCGTCGAGATCACACAGCGCGACACCGAGCAGACGCGCGTCGGCCGAGCAGAATTCCGCCATCGCCCGGTTGTGCGCGCGATAAGCCGCATATCGCAACTCGCTGTCGGCGATCCCGAACAGCGGCGCACACAACGACGAGTACACCACCTGATGTTCGAAACCGAGCAGGTCGAGCGCGGTGCCGCGTTCGCGGGGAATCACAGCCCCGAGCGCGTCGTACCATTTGGGACCTTTGCGCAACAGATCGTCGCCGAGTGCGACGAGCGCCGCGTAGGCGCCCGGATCGCGGTCGGCCCCTTTGACGTTGAGTCCCGCCAAACCACCGGCGATCGTCGGCAACTGGTCGCGGATTCGTCGCGGCGCGTGCGCGCGCAGAAAATCCGGCGGCTCCATCAGGTGACTGTCGGCGTCGATGACGCGACGCTCGTTGGCGTAAGACATACGTAGACCTCTCAGCGCATCAACCGAAAGCACTTGCGCAATTCGTCGATGAATAGCGCCGGTTGTTCAAACGCCGCGAAGTGGCCGCCGCGTTCCAGTTCGTTCCAGTAGACGATGTTCTTGTAGCGCGCCTGCGCCCACGACCGCGGCGTCGGCACGATCTCTTTCGGGAAGATACTGCAGCCGGTCGGCAGCACCACGCCGTCATCGGCACCACCGCCGCCCTTGCCGAAACTCTCCCAATACAACCGCGCAGACGATGCGCCGGAACCCGTGAGCCAATACAGCATCACGTTGTCGAGCAGTTCGTCGCGCGTCAGGGCGTTCTCGGGATGACCGTTGCAATCCGTCCAAGCCCAGAACTTCTCGAGAATCCACGCGGCCTGACCCACCGGGGAGTCCGCCAGACCGTAGCCGAGCGTCTGGGGTCGCGTCGCCTGTTGCTTCGAGTAACCCGAGTCCCACTGCTGGTAGAAGCGCGCCCCTTCGAGCGCCCGTTTCTCGCGTTCGGTCGGATTCGCCAACGATTCCTTCGTGGCGCCCGCGTTGGGCATGTTGAGGTGCAACCCGATGCATTGACCGCGATTCTGCATGCCGATCGCCGTCGCGACGCCCGATCCCCAATCGCCACCCTGCGCGACGTACCGCTGGTACCCGAGCCGGGTCATCAGCGTGTCCCACGCGCCGGCGATCTTGCCGACGCCCCACCCCGTCGACGTTGGTTTGCCCGAGAAACCGTATCCCGGCAGCGATGGACAGATCACGTGGAACGCGTCCGCGGCGTCGCCGCCGTGCGCGGTCGGATCGGAGAGCGGCGCGATCACTTTATGAAACTCGACGATCGATCCGGGCCAGCCGTGCGTCATCACCAGCGGCAGCGCGTTGGTGTGTTTGCTGCGGACGTGCAGGAAGTGGATGTCGAGGCCGTCGATGTTCGTGATGAATTGCGGGAACGCATTGAGCCGCCTTTCCGTCGCGCGCCAGTCGTATTTGGCTGCCCAATACGCGCAGACGTCACGCATGTAGGTCAGCGGCACCCCCTGCGTCCAGTCGTTGGGGGTCTCCGCGTCGGGCCAGCGCGTGGCGCCGAGTCGCCGGCGCAGATCGACGAGCTGATCGTCTGCGATCTCGATGCGAAAGGGTCGAATGTCGCTCACGGCGTGTCCTCCTGATGGTCTAGTTTTCGAATAACGGGGGCAGCGTGCCTTATAAGTCACTCTGACCCTGTTATTTCGGCGTAACTCCGAGGCGCGCCGATATCGTTTCCGCCTCATCCAACCAACTGCTGATGCTCGCGTCGATGCCGCGGCGCCAGAATTCCGGGTCGCGCGGATCGAGTTCAAACGGCGCCATCAACTCGACCGCGCTTTGACTGCCACCGGCGCGCAGCAGATTCAGATACATCGGCTCGAACGCATCGCCGAAATCCGCGCGGCGCGCGAACAGCGACTGCGTGAACAGCTCGCCAAACGCGTATGCATAGACATAGAACGGCCGCAGGAAATGGCTGACGTAACACCACAAGTTGTCGACGTGCTCATACGTGAACAGTTCGCCGGGTTCGCCGTAAAACGCGCGCGTCACGTCCATCCACGCTGCGCTGTAGTCGGCAACCGTCAGCTTGCCGCCGCGGCGCGCATCGTGCACGCGGCGCTCGAAATTCGAGAACGAAATCTGCCGGACGACGGTGTTGACGTGATCGGCCGATTTTTCCATCAACAACGCGAGCTTCTGTTCGTCCGACGCGGTGCGCTCGAGCAGGTAACGGAACGTCGTCATCTCGCCAAAGATCGATGCCGTCTCCGCGTACGCCATCGGCGCACGGAACATCAACGCGCCTTGCGCACTCGCCGCGAGCATGCCGTGCACACCGTGGCCCGCTTCGTGCGCCACCGTCATCACGTCGCGCGGCGAGCCCAGATAATTCAGGAAGTTGTACGCGCGCGCTTCGCCGTTGGGCAGCAACACGGCGTAGTTGAACGCACCGCCCGTCTTGCCGACATAGGGCGGAGCGTCCACCCATTTGCGTTCGAGCATTTTCGCGATCAGATCGCGCAGTGTCGGGCTGAACGACGCGTATGCGGAGAGCACCGTATCGACACACTCCGTCCACGGCACGATTCGGTCCGATGCGTACGGCAACGGCGCATTGCGATCGGACCAGCGCAGCGTCGTCTTGCCGAGATGCGCTGCGAGCAATCGGTAATAGCGCCGCCCTTGCGCAGCACCATGTTTCGCGACGGCTTCGTGCAGCGCCTCGACGGTTGCGTCATCGACGCGGTTGCTGATGTTGACGAAGCTCATCGGGTTCGCGTAGCCGCGCTCGCGGTCTTCGACCGATTTGGCACCGAGGATGACGTTCAGCGAGCGCGCCATCAGCTTGTCGAAACGTTGTGCGGTGAGCCCGGTGCTGAACGCGGCGAGTGCGTCCGCGCGCCGCGTCGCATCGCGATCATTCGACACGACGTGCAGGATCTCGGGCATCGTCAATTGCCGCGCGTCGTATTCGAAGCGCAGTTCCGTCTCGCTTTCGTCGATGTAGTCGGACCACTCCGACGGACCGTACGGCGCGCGCAACGTCAGCGCGCGCTCGATCGGCTCCGCAAGCAGGAATTGGCGATTGGCGCGGATGTGGTCGAGCAACGGGCGGTGCCGCGCCGCCGTTGCGCTGCGCTCGAGCGCGGCGGTGTACGCCGCATCGTCGATCGCGACGAGTTCGTGTTCGAAGAACGTCAGGTAGTCGGCGCTCGCGCGACTCCACGCTTCCTGCACGCTCCCAAGTCGCTGCTGAATGCGCTCGTTAGTGGCATCGGTACTGCGGCGCAGGAATAGATAGATGAACATCTGGTCCGCGAGGCATGTCATTCGCGCGTGTGCTTCGAGGGCCGCACCGAGCGTCGCCGCGAGCTTGCCGGCGTGGTCGTCGTAGAAGCGCTTTGCCATCGCGACGAGGCGGTTCAGGTCGTGATCGAGACTCGGATCGTCGATGTCGGGATACAGATCGCGAGATCCCAGTGGACGGACTCGGCGCCGGTTTGTTGCTGGTGCGACACGGTATGAGCCTTGGTATCAGGGTAACGACTCTATCATCACGCCGGGCACGCCAGGACTACCGTCAGTGCAGCGTCCCGTCGACGCCATTCACGTCGAGCTGCGAAACGCATACAGCGTGCGGCCTTTCGCGCAGAGGCGATCCTCATCGTCGACGATGCCGACCTCGACCATCGCGAGCTGGCGGCCGTGCTTGACGACGGTTGCGTCGGCGAAGATCCGCGGTCCCTGCGCCGGCCGCAGGTAACTGATGTTCAGATCCGCGGTACCGGCGGGCTCCTGGCCGGGCCGCAGTTGCGTGAACACGGCGACCAGCATCGCGATGTCGACCATCGCCGCGAGCACGCCGCCGTGCACGCTGCCGCCGATACCCTGTGGCGTCGCCGCCGTGCGCGCGAGACAGATACGGCCGAAGCCGACCCGACGTTCGATCAACGTGATGCCGAGCATCTTCTGCAATGGCTGCGCGTCGAACTCGCGTCGATAAGTTTCGAACTCGTCCGAAGTCATGCGGCGCCTTTCTGCAGCCTCCCGTCGAGATCGCGGCGGATTTCCTTCACGCGCATTTCCGTCAACGGATACGCGAGCAGGATGAAGAACGCGATCACATAGCCGCCGCCGCGGAAATACGCGAAGAAAATGCGGATCCATTCGATCGTGAAATCGGACTGTTGCGCGGCGCCCTGCTGAAAGCCGATCAGCGACAGGAAGCCGCCGACCACCAGTAATCCGAGCGCGCCGCCGAGCTTCGTGACGAACGACTGCATCGCGAAGAACGAGCCCTCGCGGCGGCGTCCGCCGGTCGCGAGTTCTTCCTCATCGACGATGTCGGGCACGAGCGCGCTGACCAGGAAGTTCAAGCTCGCGATCGCCCAGCCGAACAGAATCATGATTGGCCAGATCCAGATTCGGGTGGTACGGCGTGATCATCGGATACTGCAGGAACAGCGTGATCGCACTCGCGGCGGTGCCGACGAGCACCGCCGGTTTCTTGCCGATCTTCGTGCTGAGGAATGTCCAGAACCACACCGCGGGGAACGACACGAAGAAGAGCGGCATCATCAGCCAGAACAGATTCGTGTTCATCGCCTGCATGTCGCCGAGGTAGTACAAGAAGCCGATCAGAAACGGAAAAATCGAAAAGCCGACCGACTCGAACAGCGATGCGAAAAAGAACGCGAACACGACGATGACGAAACTCTTGTTCTTCAGCGTGCGCAGATAACCTTGCAACGCACCCACCGAAACCGCCTGCGTCGTCGCGCGGCCCTCCCGCACTGCCCAGCCCGACCACGCGAGCGTGATCATCGTGACGATGCCGAAGATCACGGCGCACACCGCGTAGCCTTGCCGGAAGCCGAGGATGGTGCCGTAGACACCGCCGACCTCCTTCGCGGTGTCGATGAGCCATTGATTGAGGCGCACGCCAACGGCGCCGACGAACCAACCCACTTGATAGAACAGCATCCGGATCGCCGTGACCTTGGTGCGCTCGTGGTAGTCGTCGGTCAATTCGGAGCCGAGCGCGCTGTACGGAATCGTCACGACGGTGACGAGGATGTTGAAGACGATGTCGGTGGCCATCAGATAAAGGAACAGCCCGGTCTGCGACCAGCCGGTCGGCGGCACCCACATCGACACGTACGCAATCGCGAGCGGGACCGCGCCGAACATGATGTACGGACGCCGGCGTCCCCAGCGCGATCGCGTGCGATCGGAGATCGCGCCCATCACCGGATCGCCGATCGCGTCCCAGACGCGACCGATGGTCAGCGCGATGCCGGCGAGCCACGGATCGAGACCGACGACCTGCGAGTAGAAGAACAACAGGAACGAGCGCGAAAACACGATCAGCGCGCTCGGCGCGAACATTCCCAGGCTGTAGTTGAGGTGCTGTGACAGCGGCACGCGCGACTCGATCGCGCCCACCTGCGACGTGATCGCGGCCACCGGCGACGCGGATGGGTTCACCAATGGGTTCGTTGCCACGCGACTACATCCAGCGCCGGACGCGCGCTTTGTATTGGAGATATTGGTCCCCGAACGTCTCGGCCATCAACATCTCCTCGTGGCGAATGAAGCGCAGTTTGAGAATTGCGATGAATACCGCCAGCACCAGCCACGGCAGTGCGCTGTTCAGCAACCACGCGAGGCCCGCGAGCGTCAGCACCATGCCCAGGTACATCGGATTGCGCGTGCGCGCAAACAGACCGTTCGTCACCAGCGCGCTCGACTTCGTCAGCGGCACGATGCTGGTGCCGACTTGCGCGAATTGGCGCGACGCGAGGATCGCGATCAGAACTCCGATGACGATGAGGACGCACCCCAGCCACTGCCACGGCGGCGGCAGCAGGTGACTGGCCCACGCAATCTGCGCCAGCGCGAACATCAGCAGCATACTGCCGATAAAGTAATGGGGCGGATTGACGCGGCGAGGGGTCATTGATTCACGCGGCGTCGGTGACTGTCGCGTCGTTCGCGCTTTCGCGTGCGCGATACGCGGCGCGGTATTTGGACGGCGGCACACCGGTCCAGCGGCGAAACGAACGCGCGAAGTTCGATTGATCGGAGAATCCCAACAGATACGCGACGTCGGTGACTGCGAAGCGCGCCTCCTGCATATAGCCGAGTCCGAGTTCCTTGCGCACACTGTCGAGCAGCTCGCGGAACGAGACGCCGCGCGCGTGCAGACGCCGCGCCAGCGTGCGCTCGCTGGTGTTCAGGCGATCGGCAAGTCCAGCGCGCGTCGGGTCGCCGTCGCCGAGCATGTCGATCAGCGCGAGCTTCGCTTTGCTGAGCACATCGCTGCGATCCATGTTCGCGATGTACTTCAGCGCGATTTCGTCGCTCGCGCGCGCCAGCGCGGGATTGTGGCGCGGCAGGAATTTGTCGACCTGCGCCCGTTGGAACGTGACGCAGTCGCGTTCGGCACCGTAACGAATGGGGCAGCCGAAGAACCGCGCGAGCTTCTTCGTGCACGGCGGCACCTGACGGCGCATCTGCACGCCCGTCGGCTTGAAGTCGTCGTTCGCGATGTCCCGGCACAGCGTGACGATGCCGGTCATCAGCGCATCGATCGCCTGCAGCGGCCATCCCGGCGCGACCACGGGCTCGACCACCAATATCACCTCGGTCGCGCTTTCTTCGAGGTGCAGTCTGAGGGCGGTCGACAGCAGGCGGTGATAGCGCACCAGCCGTGCGAGGGCTTCGCGCAGCGTTCGACTCGCGAGCCACGCATAACCGAGCGCGTGGAGATTGGCCGGCACGAGCGCCATGCCGATCTCGAACGCGATGCACGGATTTTTCGTCAAGCGCTCGCACTGATCCCACAGTTTGCGCGCCGCCGTGACACGCACCCGCGCGTCGGGGTCGCGGTACGGTTCGGGGTCGAGCCCTGCGGCGCGAAATACCTGCGCAGGATCCACTTGATACTGCGTCAGCACGCGCGACGTCGCTTCGTGACCGAGTGCGAGGGAAGTCAGTGATTCCATCATGGTGTGCGAGTTTACTCGACGCGCGCCGAATGGCCGAGTGCGACGATTGTTTGGCTCCACTTGACCGGCCGTCGAATAGGGACACTTTAAACTTCTCGGCCGCTCGACGCGCACCGACGCGTGTCATCCACCCAGGTCAATCAATGAACAAGGCAAAAGCCGCGTCGATCATTCAGGAACAGTTCGATCGGCAGGCGCGTGAGTCGTTCGGCGACGTCAAAATGCCCAAGACGATGGGGCTCGATCTCGTCGTCGCCACATGGCGTTCCGCCGGAGATCTCCTCACGCGCCGCAACGTCACTAATCCCGAACCGTTCACGCTGGCTGTGATGGCGCTGATGTACGGCGCTGTTACACCCGAATTCTCGACCAGTGCAGGCACCCAGGCGTACTTCATCCGCGCGTTGTTCCAACTCACGCGCAACTTGGACGACCTGAATTTGCCGAAGGTCGATCGCGACCTCGTCGACGCAACGCTGCAAGCCGCGAGCGATCTCGCGCCGCAATGGTTCCCGCGTAAAGGCGGCCCCACGCCAGCGCCATAAAGCTGTTCATAGCCGGCGCCCGACGTTGCAGACGGTGCCAGGCGTTGCAAAACGTGCAGACGGTGCCAGGCGTTGCAAAACGTGCAAAACGTGCCAGGCACCTTTGCGGGTGGTGCCAGGCACCTTTTGCTGCGTAACATCGCGGCTCCACGACTGCTGACGGGGGCGCGCGATGGCGTGCTGGCTGATGAAATCCGAACCATCCGTGTTCGGCATCGACGATCTGAAGGCGCGGCCGAACAAAACCGCGCACTGGGACGGTGTGCGCAACTACCAGGCGCGCAACTTCATGCGCGACGGCATGAAGAAAGGCGACAAAGTTTTTTTCTATCACTCGAGCTGCCCTGAGCCCGGCATCGTCGGCATCGCGCAGGTCGCTCGCGAGGCATATCCCGATCACACCGCGTTCGATCCGAAGGACGCGCACTACGATCCGAAGAGCGACCCGAAAAATCCGATCTGGATGATGGTCGATGTGAAGTTCGTCAGGAAACTGAAGCGCGTGCTGAGTCTCGACGAACTCAAGGCCGAGCCGCGACTCGACGGCTTTACATTGCTGAAGCGCGGCAACCGGTTATCGGTCATGCCGGTCAGCGACGCGCATTGGGACGTCGTGCTCGACCTCGAGTGATTCGCGCCGCGGGCGCAGACGAAGCGCTCAGTACCCCGGCGGCCGCTGAAATCCCTGCCATTCGCGCTCGAGCAGTTGCGCAAAGCGCAGCGTCGTGCGGTCCTCGAGATACGGTCCGATCGCTTGCAGCCCCAGCGGCAGTCCGGCGCGATTGAGTCCGGCCGGAAACGCCGTCGACGGTTGTCCCGCGAAGATGGCCCACATCGGATAGACGAGATTGAACGCGTACGGCACCGGTTCGTTGTCGACGAGCAACGTGCGCGACCGGAACTCACCGTCCTGATGCGGAAACGCGGCGTCGAGCGTCATCGGGCCGATCAGTACGTCCCAATCGGCGAAGAACGCGCGCCACGCGGCGCGCGCCATTTCGCGCCGGCGTACCAGCGCGAGGTAACCGTTCGCGTCGATCGTCAGGCCTTCCGCTTGCGCGCCCAGCACACCCGCGTCCGCTTCGGCCTTTGCTCTCGCTTCGCGTTCGGCGCGCGTCTGCCCCTGCGTCATCTGCACACTGAGCAGGCAGAGGTAGTCGCGGAAGTACTGCTCGAAGTCGACCGCCGGCATCGCCTGCGCGACTTTGGCGCCTCGTTGGGAGAGGAACTGCGCGAGCGATTCGACTTTGCCCTGCATCTCGGATGCCGGTTTCACCCACGGCATCGGCGGCATGACCGCGACGCGGAAATCCTGCAGCCGCGCGTGTCGCGCTTCCGGCAACGCGAGCCTCCAAGCGGCGTCTTCGCCGACGACGGGACCGGCGACGACGTCGAACAGCAGTTCGAGATCGGCGGCGCTGCGCGCGAGCGGTCCCTGCACGGCCATCAGCGCGGCCGGGTTCGGCAGGTCGGCGCGCGGAAACGCGCCCGCGCGCGGAATTGCGGTTTCCGACGGGCGATGGCCGTACACACCGCAATACGCGCCGGGCACGCGAATCGAGCCGCCGATGTCGCTGCCGATTTCGAGCGGCGTCATACCGGCCGCGAGTGCCGCGCCGCCGCCGCCGGTGCTGCCGCCCGGCGTGCGGGCGAGATCCCACGGATTGTTCGTGCGACCGTAGACCGGACTGTCGGCTTGCCAGTCGCCGAGCGCGACCGGGATGTTCGTCTTGCCGAGCAGGCACGCGCCCGCCGAGAAGACCGCCGTCGCGCACGGCCCGTCGCTCGCCGGGCGATAGTCCTTCAACGCAACGAAACCCGCGCTCTGCGGCAGACCGGCCGTCTGCGTCGACTCCTTCAACGTCGTCGGCACCCCCAGCAACGCCGCGCGCTGCCCGCGCGCGAGAGCGGCATCCGCACGCCGCGCCGCGTCGCGCGCACGCTCCGCGGTGCGGATCGGGATCGCATTGAGCGCGCCGTCGCGCTCATCGATCCGCCGCAAATGCATCTCGATGAGTTCGACCGACGAAATTTTGCGCGCCCGCAGCGCCGCCAACATCTCGGTTGCGGTGCTGTAGACGTCAATGGGTTCGGACATGAATGCGCTCCTCACGTGATCTGCTCGTGCAACTCCGCTTTGCAACAAAGGTTACGCGACAATCAGCGTTTGCTTAAAGCGCCCCAAGTAGATTGAATCGCAGCCAAACCATCACTCATCGGAGACGAACATGGCCAGCCACTCGACCGGATTGCAATTGCGCTCGAACGTCAAGAAAGACGGCGTCCTCGAACTGACGCTCGTCAACACACCGACCCCGGAACCCAAACCCGACGAAGTCGTCGTTCGCGTCGACGCGGCGCCGATCAATCCATCCGACCTCGGGCTGCTGTTCGGCATGGCCGACATGAGCACCGCGAAGGTAGCGGGCACGCCGACTCAGCCGGTCGTGACCGCCAACGTCGCGCCCAACGTGCTGAAGATGATGGCCGGTCGGCTCGACCAGTCGCTGCCGGTCGGCAACGAAGGCGCCGGTGTCGTCGTGGCCGCGGGGTCGTCGGACGCGGCGCAGAGTCTGATGGGCAAGACCGTCGCGATTCTCGGCGGCGCGATGTACTCGCAATATCGCGTCATCAAAGCCGTGCAGTGTCTGCGGCTGCCGCCCGGCACGACCGCGGCCGAAGGCGCGTCGTGCTTCGTCAATCCGCTGACCGCCCTCGGCATGGTCGGAACGATGAACCTCGAAGGTCATAAGGCGCTCGTGCACACGGCGGCCGCGTCGAACCTCGGGCAGATGCTCGTCAAGCTCTGCAACAAAGACAGCATCGGACTCGTCAACATCGTGCGTAAACCCGAGCACGTGAAGTTGCTCAAAGGGATCGGCGCGCAGCACGTCTGCGACTCGAGCGCGCCATCGTTCATGGATGATTTGACGAACGCGCTCGTGACCACGGGCGCGACACTGGCGTTCGACGCAACCGGCGGCGGCAAACTCGCCGGGCAGATTCTCACGTGCATGGAAATCGCCGCCAACAAGACCGCTAAGGAGTACAGCCGCTACGGCTCGACGACGCACAAGCAGGTGTACATCTACGGCGGTCTCGATCGCAGCCCGACCGAGTTCAATCGCAACTTCGGTATGGCGTGGGGCATCGGCGGCTGGTTGCTGACGCCGTTCCTGCAGAAGATCGGACCCGTCGAGGCGCAGAAGTTGCGCGAGCGCGTCGCCGCGGAGGTCAAATCGACGTTCGCGAGCACCTACACGAAACAGGTGTCGCTTGCCGAAGCGTTGCAGCTCAATGCGATCGCCGTCTACGGCAAGCAGGCAACCGGCGAGAAGTACCTGATCAACCCGAACAAAGGACTGCTCTGATCGCCTCAGTTGCAGAAAAGAAGTTGTAGAAAAGCTCCGCTAGCGCGGAGCTTTTGGGCCTCTCAAAGCTCGACGACCTGTCCGTCGGCGACGTGGATGAGCTTGTGCGGCCCGCCGGTCGCGCGCCGGTATTCTTCCATCCACGGCATGTCCGCCGGTTTTGCGCGGCGTACCGGCGTGATCTGAAACTCCATCGGGAACGCCAGCCGCACCTGGTTCGTCGTATTCGGCGCGGTGTAGTGCAGCGTTTCCGAATGATGGAACGTCGCGCCGCCTTTGGGGAGCGGGCATGGCACCGCGCGCGACATATCAAACGGCTCGTCGACCGTCAGCACGTTGTGCTGCGGCGAGTCTGCGTGTCGATGCCGCAGTAGACCGCGTTTGTGCGACCCCGGGATGAACTGCATTGCGCCCATTTCGGTGGTGACCGCATGCATCGGCATCCACACGCCCAGCGCGTAATAGTCGAGTTCCGGTTGCCAGTACGCGTGGTCCTGATGCCACAGCGCCGGGCGCCCGCCCGGCGGCTTTCTGATCATGTGCCCCCAACTCGAGAGCCGACTCGCATCGACTCCCAGCAGCGCCGCTGCGTAACGTTTGGCGTTGCGCCAGTGATTGGTCGTCAGCAGCTCGGGAAATTCGATCTCGGGATGGAACGCCTGCGTGAGTTTTGGTTCTTCGCCGGGCGCCAACGTGCCGGAACGATCAACCGGCGACGTGTGGTTTTGGGGATGCTCGGGCGAAAAGATGTACTCGAAGATCGTGCGCAGCCAATCGATCTCTTCGTCGGTCGTCAGACGCTCGACGACGAGATACCCCTGATCCTTGAAGAATTGCACTTCTTTCGCGCTGGGGAACGCGTCGAATTGCTTGGCGGGCGGCGGTCCAAATTTGAGTTGGGTCATGAATTTCTCTCTGTCATGTACATCGTCCGGCCCACCGCGTGCGGAAGCGATCGGTCATCCACAGACACACGTCCCAGATGTCCGCGAGCGGTTTTTCGTCGACCGGGTTAACGGGTTGGTAAGGGGGCGGACCGAATTCCGGATTGATCGTCAGGAACGGTTTGTTCTCGTTCAGGCGCGACTCGATGATCCGGTCCCACCAGCGTTCGAAGAACTCGGTCCATTTGAGTCCGCTGCCGACGCGCGGATCGGGAACCTGCGGCGAATGCGCGTTGCCGACACGCGCGTGGATGTGATCGGCGCGCTCGATCGCGATGTCCATCATGTCGGAGTACGGCGGCAACTTGAGGTTGTTCTCCGCGACGTTCGTGAAGTGGCTGAAATCCGCGGTGATCCGCAACCACGGCAGCGCATTCAGAATGCGTTCAGTCTGCCACGCCGAGTACAGACACCGCGTGCGATGCGTCTCGAACACGACCGGCGCATCGATTGCGCTCGCCATTTCGTTGACGCTGTTGAAGAACGCGACGCTGCGATCGAGATCGAAGTAGTCGCGCCCCGGATGACAGTTGACGAGAATCGGGCGGGTCTTCTTCACGGCTTCGAGTTGTTTCTTGAACGCCGCTTCGTCGTCGCAGAACATCATCGCGACGTAGTCGAGCCCGAGTTCCTGCGTGAGGTCGCCGAACTCGGCGGGCTCCATGCCGATGCTCGCGCACTCGACGCCGTCATAACCGGCCGCCGCGAATGCGCGCAAGTCGATCCGGCATCGGCCCGAGATGCTCCATGCCCCAATCGCACTTCAACAGTTTCAGTTTCATGATTCTTGTTTCTGTTTCGCTCGTTGAAGACTCTGGGACAGAGCCTGTTTGCCATGGAGCACCCACGGACGATCGGCCGGCACGCTGCGTTTGACCGGCGCGGTTTGAAACTCATTGGCCCACGCGCGGCGAACGCCACCGCGCCTGTTGGGACCGGCATAGTGCAGCATCCGCGGATGGTGGAAGCTCATCCCACCCGCCTTGAGCGGCACCGGGACCGCGGGCGTCGTGTCGACCGGCGTCACGACCTCGAGTACGTGCACCGCCGGATCGTTGCCGAGGTGTCGATGTTCGCGCACCGGGTCGCGGTGACTGCCCGGCATGAACCACAGGCAACCGTTGTCGACATCGACATCCTGCAGCGGCATCCACGAACCGATCGCGTGATACGCGAGCGCGACGTCCCAATACGCTTCGTCCTGATGCCACGGCGTTTCGCCGCCGGTGTTCGGCTTCTTGAAAATGATGTGGCCCCAGCTCTCGACAGCGCTCGCATCGACCGCGAGCAGCCGCGTCGCGATCCGCCGCGCGTTTTTCCACATTGCGGTTTCGCGAATCGCGGGCACCAGATGTTCGGGAAACAGCAGCTGCCCTACCGAGGGCGCCGATCGTGTGCCGTACGGTGCGGTCAGGTCGAAGATGCCGTCGAGAAATCCGGTTGCCGGACGCGCGATCAGATCGTCGTAGACGTCGCGCAGCCAGGCGATTTCCGCCGGCGTCGACACCTGCTCGACGACGAGGTAGCCGTTACGGTCGTAGAAGTCTTTTTCGACGGCGCCGATGTCCACGTGAAAATCGGTCGCCGGGGGTGATCCAAACGTCATCGGGTCTCCGCTTGTGGACTATTGGACACGAAGTGCTCGGGTTCGGCCGGTCGGGCCCGGATGATCGCATGCTCTGAAATCGATTTCAATTTCGCAGCTTCATCGCCCGCGCATGCCGGCGCATCGAGCTCTCGCGCACGATCAACCGCGGCGACAGCACGATCGTCCGCGGCGACCGCCGCTCGCGCGCCGTCGCCAGCAGCTCCGCCGCGACGCGCCCGATTTCGTACGCGGGTTGCGCGACGACCGACAGTTGCGGGCTCGTCAGCGTGGTCCACGGCGAATCGTCGAACGCGACGAGAGCTACGTCCTTCGGGATCGCGAGTCCGAGTTCCTTGATCGCGCGCAATGCGCCCGCCGCCATCGGATTGTTCGCGACGAACAGCGCATCCGGTGGCGTGCGCGACGTCAACAACGACAACGCCGCCTGATGGCCGCCGGATTCTTTGTAGTCCGCGCGCTGGATCAAGTCTTCGTCGACCGACAAGTCGGACGCGACCAGCGCGCGCCGGTAGCCATCGAGACGCTCGTTGGCGGTGTTGACGCGCGCCGGACCGCTGATGCACGCGACCCGACGACTGCCATGATCGATCAAATGCCGCGTCGCCTCCTCGGCGCCGAGGCGATTGTCGACGACGACGGCATCGATATCGCGTCCGGCCGACCGGTCGATGGCCACGACCGGTATATGCCGCGCGATCAACGGCGCGAGGTTCGATTCTTTGTCCGACGCAACCGCAATGACGACGCCGGCCATGCGCTCGGCGATCGCGACATCGACGTACGCGGCTTCGCGCTCGAGATTTTCGTCCGAGTTGCACAACACCAGCCGGTGCTGCGCCTGTCGCGCCACGTCCTCGATGCCGCGCACCACCGCGGTGAAGAACGGATTCTCGATGTCCGACACGATCGCGGCCCAGACGCTCGCGTGCTGCCGCCGCAGCGCCCGCGCGGAACCGTCAGGCACGTAACCGAGTTCGGCTGCCACTTTGAGCACGCGCGCCATCAATTCCGCGCTGACGCCGCCTGTGCGATTGAGCACGCGCGACACCGTCGCAGGCGACGTCTGCGCGGCGTGCGCGACGTCGGTGATCTTCGTGACGCGGGCTTTAGTTTTCATGTTTGAAATTGGTCGCCTATATGGCGGGGAGGGTGACACGGATGACGATTGTCGAACGCTCGGCGATCACGCACTTGAGTTCTTCTCCAGCGTTGAAATCGTTTTCTACATTGGGTTAGTGTATTTGCCACGGGAGACACCCTCAAGGAGACCGAGTGCCCTATCCCCAAGCCACTGACCGCGACGTCGAATTTTTCTGGGAACACGGCTATATCGTCGTGGCTGATGCGATCGATCCTGCTGATCTTGATGTTTTGAAGGCGCGCTGCGACGAGATTCTCGCAAAAAAGGAAACGATGGCCTACGACTGGGCCTGGGAGAAGGGGACGCCGCGCGAAAAGCGCGAGTTCAAGATCGTGCAGGCGAGCCCGACGCGGTACTGGCCGGAACTCAATCATTCGCGTTTCCGCCGCTGGGCGATCGAGTTCGGCGGCAGATTGCTGAAGAAACCGATGGAGTTCTGGTACGACCAGTTCCTCGCGAAACCGCCGGGCAACAGTGCGCCGACGCTGTGGCATCAGGATGAAGGTTACTGGGGTCGCAACGCGTGGGAGCGTGCGCTGACGTGCTGGATGCCGTTTCACGATGTCGATGCGGCGAACGGCTGCATGCATTTCATCGACGGCGGCCACAAGCTCGGGATACTGACGCACCACCAGCCCGATCACATCCAGAGCGACCTGCTCACGTGTGATCTCCCCGCCGATGCCAAGGTCGTCGCGTGTCCGCTCAAGCTCGGCGGCGTGACGTTCCACCACGGCAAAACGCCGCATATGACGCCGGCGAACACGACGACACAGTGGCGCAAAATTCTGAGCCAGCATCTGCGTGAAGTCGGCGCCGAGGGCGAAGGCGACCACTATCCGTGGAAGGTTTACGTCAATCAATTCACCGGCGAGAAAATCACGCCAAAGTCGCGGTGACGTTCGAACCCTACGAAAACGGCGGAACTCGAGGGGAAGCAACATGGCACGCGTTACGATGTTCCTGCCGGGCGATTATCGACCGATACCCAATACGCTCGCCGAGCCGAACGTGCGCGACGTTCGTCGCGGCGATGACGAAGGCGGTGACGCATCTCGGACACCAGACCGCGTCTGATCGACAAATTCCTCACGACGCCCGGGCGACGCGATCGACGCGCTGTCCGGCATCGACGACCCGCTGATCGGCGTCTATTCGCACTGGGTCTACGGTCCGCACACGACCGACGGCGTCGTCGGCAGCGACAATCCACTGCTGCTCGCGTCGAACTTCGACGGCACCTGGCCCGGGTCTCGTCGGCCTGCTCAACACCGGCGCGTGTCTGACGAGCCTCGGCCGCAAGCACAGCCGGTTGTGGTCCGACGCGAAAGATCTCGTCGCTGACGAGGCGTTCATGGCGCGCCTCGACGCGTGGGTGCGCACCGGCTCCATCGAGTACGACGACGGGCTGCATTCGCCGCGCGCCGCGCGCGCGGGAGTCGGCGATCGTCGACAAGATCATCGCCGACATGAAGGCCAAGCGGCCGCTGATGATGATGCTCGGCGATACGTCGATGGGAATGATCAACGGCTACTTCGGTCCGCAACGGCTTGCCAAGGTCGGCTTCTCCGAACACAAGGTCGATCAGGCCTGGATCATCGAACAGGGCAAGCAGGTGAAGGACACGCGCATCGACGACGCGCTCGACATTCGTCAAACGACAACGGCGTCGAGTTCCACTACGGCGACGACTTCACCGAAAAGGCGACGCGCGGACAGCTGCGCGGCTACTGCGCGGCGCTGGATTTTCTCGAAGAATTCCGGGCCGATTGCATCGGCTGGCAATACCAGCTCGGACTCGATCCGTTCGTTGCCGCCGTCGGACTTCGCCGAAGGTCTGCTCAACTCGGCGTGTCGGCCCGAGAGCAACGGCAGCACGGTCGTCTGCTCCACCGAAGCCGACCAGGGCAACGCGCTGCCGATGGAGATGCTGAAGCGCCTGCTGCTGGCGCACGGACTGCACGAATCGGTCGCGTTCCACGACGTGCGCTGGGGCGACGATGCACGAGGGGCGCTTCATCTGGCTGCTGCTGAATTCCGGGTTCTGCCGGCGCGTACGCGTTCAATCACGATCCCGATACGCTGCAGGGGCGTGCACTCGTACCGGCAGCCGCCCGCGTATTTCCCGATCCCCGGCGGGACGTTTGCCGGCGAGAGTCTGCCCGGCAAAATCACGTGGGCGCGCGCCTGGCTCAATGGCGACGACGAACTCGTCATGGATGTCGGCCGCGGCGAAGTCGTCGCGCTGCCGCCGCACGTGCGCGACGCGTGGTGGAACGGCACGACGCGCGCAGTGGCCGTTCATGGCGGCCGATCTCGGCATCACGCGCGACGATCTGATGGCGCACTACCAGAGCAATCACGTCGCGGTCGCGTACGGCGACGTGTTCAGCGACATGGTCGAACTGTCGCGCCGGCTCGGCTTCAAAGTGCGGGTGCTGTCCCGCAAGTGAGCGCCGACGTGACATGAAGCGCGAGCGCTGCTGCTCGGCATCGACGTCGGCACCGGGAGTGCCCGCGCGGGACTGTTCACGCCCGACGGCACGCTCGCCGGACGCGGCGAAGAACCGATCCGCACGTGGCAGACGACGCCGAATCACGTCGAGCAATCCAGCGACGACATCTGGCGCGCCGTCTGCGCGTCGGTTCGGCGCGCCCTGGCGGAGTCCGGCGCGCGGCCGGACGCGGTCGTTGGCATCGGCTTCGATGCGACCTGCTCGCTCGTCGCGATCGACGCCGATGGGCGGCCCGTCAGCGTCAGCATCGACGGCGGCGACGAGCGCAACGTCGTCGTCTGGATGGATCATCGCGCGGTCGGCGACGCCGCCGAAATCAATGCCGGCGGATACGCGGTGCTCGACTACGTCGGCGGCGTCATCTCGCCGGAAATGGAGACCCCCAAACTGCGCTGGCTCAAACGCGAACTGCCGCGCACGTGGCAACGCACCGCGCGCTGGTTCGACCTGCCGGACTATTTGACGTGGCGCGCAACCGACAGTGATGACCGTTCGCTGTGCAGCACGGTGTGCAAATGGACGTACCTCGGCCACGAGCGCCGCTGGGATCCTTCGTATTTCGACGCGATCGGTCTCGGCGATCTGACCGCGGACGGTTTTCGCAAGATCGGCGCGCGCGTGCGGGTACCGGGCGAGCGGATCGGCGGTCTTTCGAAGGCCGCCGCTGCCGACCTCGGGCTTCCGGCCGGCGTGCCGGTCGCGGCATCACTGATCGACGCGCACGCCGGCGCGCTCGGCACGCTCGGAGCGTCCGGCCACGCCGCGCCGATTTCGCGCCGCATGGCGATCATCGCCGGCACGTCGGCGTGTCACCTCGCGACCGCGCCCGCGGGCACCACGGTGCCGGGCGTATGGGGTCCGTATTACGAGGCGTTGCTGCCCGGCGAGTGGCTGCTCGAAGCGGGCATCTCGGCATCCGGCGCATTCCTCGATCACGTGTTGCGCTCGCACCCGGCGCATCGAGCCGGCGACGAATCGTTCGCGACTCTCGATGCACGCCTGACGGAATTGCTCGGGGGCGGCGTCGACGCGAAGGCAGCGAGCTGACGCACGATCTGCATCTGCAACCCAACGTGCTCGGCAATCGCGCGCCGCTGGCCGACCCGAAGCTGCGCGGCGGCGTCTCGGGCTGGACGCTGCGCGACGATCGCGACGACCTGGCGCGCTGGTATCTCGCCGCGCTGCAGGCGCTGGCGTATGCGACCCGCCACATCGTCGAAGCGTTCGCCGCGCGCGGACGCCCCGTCGATCTGCTGATCGCGTCCGGCGGCAGCGCCGGCAACGCGCGCTGGTGCCAGACACACGCCGATGCGCTGGGGATTCCGGTCGCGGTTCCGGAAGAACGCGACGGCGTGCTGCTCGGTTCCGCGATGCTCGGCGGCGCGGCCGCCGGGACGTTCGCGTCGCTGCCCGCCGCGATGCAGGCGATGACGCGCCTCGGTCGCGTCATCCAACCCGATCCGCGCCACGCCGAATTTCACGACCGCAAGTACCGCGTGTATCGCCGCATGATCGACGATCAGCTCGCGTATCGCGCAATCATGTCGGGCACCAGCAACGCGTGACGCGCCTCGAGGGGCTCGTTAGTCGCTGCTTCGCCGCTCATGCGTCAATGCGCGGTGTGGGACGGCCTCACACCGGATCCGCGCTGGAGGTGGTGCAACGCGTCGCGGGAAATCGTGTGAAACGGGGCCAGACGTAGTCAGTCAACTACAGTCTGACCCCCGCTTCGACAAGAAGGTGCTTACGCAAGCCTCCGCGATCAGGCCGCCGAAATTCATGCCGACGCGCAAGCCATACATGCGCGGTGGCGCTGCGTAGTAAATCGGCGGAACGTTCTGGATGGCGTTGGCATATTTCTCGTCGGTCGCATTCGTCACCCACGCCTGGGCCCACCATTTGTTGGTTTCGAGGCGAACCTGGAAATTCGTGAGCTTTCTGTCCTCGAGCGTCAGTTGCGGGCTATCCCACAATCCGGCCTGTGTCTTGTCGATGTATGCGAAGTCGGCGCGCGGTGTGAGCGTCATATCGCCGGTCAGATGGAATGCGTACCCGACTCCCACGTTGCCCGTCCATTTCGGCGAAAACGGCGAGTGCGCGCCGCTCAAATCGATGACGTTTGAACCCGGAGGATTCGGAGGCACCGGCGGCAGGAACGGATCTATGACGTTCCTGAACGTGCCGAGTTCGCTGTCGAGGTAGGCCACCCCGAAATCGACGGCCAGATTCCCGAAGTCCGACTGCCCGGTGAACTCGAAGCCCCAGACTTTGCTATCCCCGTCGGCATTCTTGAAACCCCGACACGTTGAAAGCGCTGTGCCGCCGCCGGGAAACGACTGCGCGAAATTCGCCTGGTAGTTGTCGAAGGTTTCGTAGTACGCATCGAACTGGGTGCGCAGCTGGTCGTCGAACCAAGTCGCCTTCCAGCCGGCTTCGTAGTTGACGACCTCCATCGGGTCGTAGTACGGAAAGTTCTCGCCCGGCACCCCGGAGAAGAACAGGTTGATCCCACCGATCGTGTGGCCAAGCGAGATCAAGCCGTACAGAAACTGCTTTTCATTCAGCGTCCAGTTGAGGCCAACGGTGCCGTCGACGTCGGATTCGTGGATGTTCTGCTGCGTTTCCGAATCCGGCGTCAGCGGGATGAACGGCGGAGTAGCGCCGAATCCGAGCAACCAGAAGGTCGATTGGGTCGTGTAGCTTTGACCGTAGCGGATTCCCGCTGCCAGTTCGAGCGCGCTCGTCAGGTTATAGGCGACGTGGCCGAATCCGGCATAGTTCGTCTGCTGCTGGTCCCACGGCGTTGTCAGCGCCGGATACGCGATGTTGTTGCCGGCAAAAAATCCGCGGAACGTAAAGCCGCCGTCCTGGTAGCGCGGAACGTCGATCTGCTGTCTGAGCGCGAACGCGCCGAGCACCCACCGGATCGTCGCGTCGTCGGGCGAGACCAGATCGAATTCCTGCGAGTAGATGTTGACGTCGCCCTTGCTATTGAAGATTCCAAAACCGGTGTTCGACCCGTTCGCGTCGAGATTGTTCGTGGTCTTGAGATGTTGTGCCCCGGTCAACGACGTCAGGTGGACCCCGTCGCCGACGTCGTACTCGACTTTGAGCACGCCGCGCACCGATTCGTCTTTGTACTGGAAGTTCGCGTCCTGGTTCGTGACGTCGAACAGGTCGAAACCGGCGGACGTGACCGCGTTGCCGCCGAACTCGAGATGGCTGTAATCCACTTTGAACATGGCGTCGAACTTGTCGTTGGGCTGCCACAACGTCGCCAACCGGACCGAGTTCAGATCCTGATCGCCGGGATGTCCCGTGAACGTTCCGCTGATGTGGTCGTGATAATCGTCGCGCTGGTAGTGGTGCCCGCTCAGCCGGACCGCGAACGTGTCGCCGAGAGGCATGTTCAACACGCCCGTGAATTCGCCGGCGCTGAAATCGCCCCCGCCGACTTGCACCGAACCATTCGTCTTGCCGAGTTCCGGATCGTGGCTGTTGATGAACAGCGCACCGCCGGCGGCGCTGCGGCCGATGAACGTGCCTTGCGGTCCGCGCAGTACTTCGACCGACGCGATATCGAACCAGGGTTCGTTGTTGAAGTAGCCCGAAATCGTTGGCGCGCCCTCGAAATAGATGACGACGCCCGACGGCAGATCGATGTCGACCTGGCTGGTGCCGATGCCGCGGATGTTCATGACGTTTGCGGAGCCGTAGTCGCTAATCGTCAGCGACGGCGTCGCGTACTGCAGCGCGGTGAGGCCCAAGACACTCTTGTTGATGAGGTCTTCGCTGGTCAGGACCGACGCCGACACTCCCGCGGTCTGCAGATCCTCGTTCCGCCGCTCCGCGGTGATGACCACTTCTTCGACCCCTTCTTTGGGTGCGGCAGTGGCGGCGGTGGCCGTCTCGGCGGCCCTGACCGGCCCTCCCAATACCCAACAGCAGCGCAAAGGCGCCGGTAGTCATCAAACGCAAGGCAATGAAACGAACCGGAATCGTCGGCATCGAGGCTCTCCTTCCTCTTGTACCCCGCCGTGAGCTTCGCAGAAGGTGAAATCGATTTCAAGGGTCCGAGGCAGGACAATCGGGCGCTCGGGTTCCGGGTCGCCGAACGCCATCGGTCAGTGGGGTCAGTTGCCCAGCTCGATGGACCGCGGAGCAATCGAGCGAATGACCTCAAAATTCTGCTGACGGAACTGTCGAGGGGAGGGAACGGCGCCGGATGCAGCGCGCGCACCTCCAGTCGTACCCATGCATTTCCCTGACTCGAAAACGATTTCACCGGTGTGGTAGGTTACGTTTCTTTTCGACCACACCACCCCACACAGAGGATCTGACATGGCGTTTTCCGGACTTGGGTCTGCACCTCGGCAATCTGTCGCGCTTGTCGACGGCGCAGACGCGCTCGATCAGCCCGGAGAACTTCACCGGCGAGAAGGGCAAGGGCGGCATGGCGACCGACGGCACCGGCCGCCAGCGCCGCGCGCGGCCTCGGCCAGGGCTGGAAGGTCTCGCCCTCCATCCTCATCGCGCCGGGCGCGACGTTCACGCTCGCCGACATCGACGGCCCGGGCGCGATCCAGCAGATCTGGATGACGCTGGCGCGCGGCAAGTGGCGCCACACGATCCTGCGCATCTACTGGGACGACCAGGAGCAGCCGTCGGTCGAATGCCCGGTCGGCGACTTCTTCGCCTGCGGCTGGGAGCAGCTACGCGCAGGTGACCTCGCTGCCGGTCTGCGTCAATCCCGGGCCGCGCGTTCAACTGCTACTGGGAGATGCCGTTCCGCAAGCGCGCGCGCATCACGATGGAGAACCTCTCGCGACGAGCAGATCGACGTCTACTACCAGATCAACTACACGCTGACCGACGTGCCGGACGACGCCGCCTATTTCCACGCGCAGTTCCGCCGCACCAACCCGCTGCCGTACAAGGAGGTCTACACGATCCTCGACGGCGTGCAGGGCCACGGCCACTACGTCGGCACCTACATGGCCTGGGGCGTGAACAACACCGGCTGGTGGGGCGAAGGCGAGATCAAGTTCTTCATGGACGGCGACAGCGAGTTCCCGACGATCTGCGGCACCGGCACCGAGGACTACTTCTGCGGCGCCTACAACTTCGACCCCGGCTCGATCGAGCGCGACCATGCCGGGCGGCCCCGGCTACGTCGAGTTCACCACGCCCTACGCCGGCCTGCCGCAGGTGATCCGGCCGGACGGCGCTCTACCAGTCGCAGCAGCGCTTCGGCCTGTACCGCTGGCACATCATGGACCCGATCCGCTTCGAGACGGACCTGCGCGTCACGATCCAGGCGCTCGGCTGGCGCACGCACAAGGACCGCCGCTATCTGCCGCTGCAGGACGACATCGCCTCGGTCGCCTTCTGGTACCAGACGCTGCCGACCGCGCCGTTCCCGCCGCTGCCCGACCGCGACTATCTCGAGGTGATCTGACGCGTCACGGGCTCGTCACGACAGTTCGACGCGCGGCATCACGAAGCAATAGACGCGATAAGCGAGTTCCGTCCATGCCGACGGCTCGCTCGCGCGTCCTGGCAGCAGCGGCGGATTGCGCGGCGCGAATTCGACACGCACGCGAATCTCGCTGCGCCCGCGGGTCAGTGCGAGCGGCAGCAGGAACTCGTCGTCGCGGAAGCGTCGATTCGACGTGATCACGCGTCGGCGCGACTCGCGCCGAGTTCGCCGTCGAAGAACGGGAACGAGTGATAGACGGTGTTCGAGCCGGCGAGATACCAGACGCCGGCGTCGGCCCATCCGCTGCTCGGTCGCGACCGATACGATCGCGCGCTGGTTCGCGAACTGGTAGTCGAGCGTCCGCCGCAGCATCACGCCGTGATTGTCCGGTCGGATGCGCAACGTGAACTCCGACGCGCCGATCGTGCGCCGCCCCTTCATGCGTCTCGGCAGGGAAGATTTCGATCTCGGCCGGGGGCTCGCGCGAGACGATGGCCGCGCCGCCATTCGCGCGTCGGATCCGCGCGCACCTCGAACGAACCGGTCAGCGCGCGCGACGTCGCTCAGGTGTCAGCACGAATCTCGTCCGGACCCGCCTCGACATCTGCCGCCGGACGCGTCGCGCGATCCGGACTCAACAGCACGCGGCCGACGGCAGCGCGACCGATGCCGCGGCTGAATGCGCAGCCGCTGCCGGCCGTCGCGGGCGAACTCGACGACCGACGACGGGCCGCGCGCCGGTCTGGAACCGATACGTTCCCGCGCGTGCGCCCGACGTTCGGAAACCGGCGAGCGCCCATGTACGCCTCGCGCGACTTCGCGCCGACCGATGTCGTCGTTGAACTGCACCCACACCGCCGCATCGAACAGGCTCGGCGCCGGCTTGCAGTTCGATCCACAGGTGATAGCGCCCGCGCGGCGCGTCGAACTCGTAGTCGACGCAATGCGTCGGGTTCCGCGAGCGGATGCGCCATCGACAGCGGCAGGTGATCGGGACCCCATTCGTAGCGCGACGTGATCTCGTACGGCGCCGTCGCGTCCGGCGAGTGGTATCGATGCGCGCGTTCGCTCGCGCATCGCCGATCGAAAGCGTATCCGTCAGCACGAGGCTCGGACTCGGCAACCCGTACCAATGCGTCACCGAACGATAGTGTTCGACGGATTCGTTCTCGCCGCCGTGCTCGAAGCAAATCTGCGCGCGCTGCCCGAACGGCATCAGATCGGCCAGCAGGAAGCGGTACGCCGAATGAATCAGATCGGCGGATTCTGCGCGAGCTGCTTGCGTCGACGACGCCGACCGGATGGCCGGCCAACGGCAGCGTCATGGTGCGGCCGCCCCAGTAGTCGCCGCCGCCGCCCCACTCCTCGGTGCCGGTGCCCTGCGCCTGCGGCGTTTGGCTGTCGTCGAAGAAAAATCGCGGATCGCCTTCGAGCGTGGTCAACACGTTGCGGTCGGTGAAGATGAACGACGTGCCGACGAGACTGCCGGACCAATCGCTGCGCACCTTCGACGCCGCGCGTGTCGAGAAATGTCGAGGTCCTCACCGAACGGCGGCTCGCCGTGATCGCGATACGTCGCATGAAAATAGCCGACATGATTCCACGGCCCGTCGTACGGCACGCAACGCAGCGACCATCGGACGTCGTCGATCGGCGCACCGTCGTGCGCCGCGACGAGTTCGATCTTCGCCGCGCGGAAATACGGCATCGGAAACTGGCAGCTGAGCACGACGCGATCCGCGTTGAAACGGATCGCCATCGGCAACGCCTTGACGAGCCATTCGCGGCCATCGCGGTTGTGCAGCGTGCCGGCGCCGAAGAACAGATCGAGCGGCGCATCGACCGACGCAGACGCGCGATCGTCCCACGTGATCGTCAGTCGCGCGCCGCCGAACTCGACCGCGCGCGCCGCCGGCGCCGAGATCTCGAAATATCGGATCATCGCCGGGCGCGTCGCGCAACTCGCACAACGACCACCGTCGAATCCGGCGCGCAACGCGACAGCTGCCCGCGTGCGTCGTGCGCACCCGCCGTCGGCGCCAGGTCGGCGCCGGCGTTCGCCAGCAGCGTCGAGCACCGCCGGATCCGGCGGCGTGCGGCCGTCCCACGGCAGCCAACGGTCGGCTCAACGCGCAGCCCGGGCACGAACTGGTGATAGATGTAGTAGCCGGTGCCGTAGAACGTCCGCGAGTACGCGAGCCGCAGACCGCGCGCGAACGGCATCGGCACCCAGTTCAGGTCGGCGCCGTGCGTCGTCGCATAGGTCTAGCGTCGAGCGGCGCCGGAAACAGCGCCTCCGGGAGGAACACGCGCAGCGTCGAGCTTGCGCGTGGGATCGCGCGTCGTCGATTCCTCGACGACGTGATCGACGCCGTCGATCTCGTAGTGCCACGGGCTGCCGTGCCAGTGATTCGTGCGCACGAAATACAGCACGCCGGCGCCTTCGACATCGAGCGTGACGTTGAAGTCCTCGGCTACCTGATAGAGGAAGTGCGACGCGTCCGCCGTGCGGTTGCCGCCGGTGCGGTCGTACGTCGAGCGCAGGTACGCGCGCACGCCGATGCGCTGCTGCGCCCATCGGTCCCACTGCAGATACGCATCTTCGACAATGGGAACGACCGGCGGCGAATCCGCGTTCATGCGAGGTTCACTCCACTTCGCATCTGGTATCCGACAGCACCCAGCGTCCGTGCGTGTCGGTGCCGTTCGAGGATGCACTGTTCGCCGTGTTTCAGCAGGCGAAACTGCGTCGGCACACCGGAGTCACGCCCCATGATCCGATTGTTCTGCGCATCCCGATACGCGCGCGGCTCGATGATCAACAGACTGTCGTGCACCAGCGCGTCGTCCGCGAGCTGCACGGCGACGCCGTCGAGCGCGGCCGAAACGACGCGTTCGAGTTCGGCGCGACTCGCCGGCGTCGGTGCGACGATGCGTGCGGGACGATCGGCTCCGACGTATCGACCTTGCACGCAGTCAGCGCCGCGATCGTAACGGTGATCGCCAACGATCCGAATCGGTCGCATCACCGCCGCATGATCCTGTTCTGCAGCCAGACGCGGCTTGATAACGATGCCGTCGGGGGGCGCTTCGAGCGACAGCGCCGCCGACGCCCGGCCGCGCGAGTCCGGACGGCGCCGGGCACGTCCCCGTCGCTCGATACGCCAGCGCCGCGGCCAGGCGCCGCTCGAGCGGATCGCCGAGCGCGTGCGCGTAGTCGTCGGCGACCGAACAGCCGGTGATCACCGCGCCCGGACTGCTCGTCGTATTCGCCGGCGAAAAACCGTCGGGTAGTCGCCGAAACCCTTCGCGTTCACGCCCTTGAACTCGACGGTGAAATAGGTCGTGCCGCAGTTGTCCTGCGGATAGAAGCCGTACGGCTTGCCGCACGTCGTCGAACCGATCTGGATCACTTCGACGTCGATGCCCTGCAGCGCAGTTGATGATCGACTCGCTCGCCGAACACGTGTTGGGCCCGGTGAGCACGAACACGCGCGGCAGATTCGAGCGTCGGCAACGGCTGTCCCGCCGGCGCGGAGAAGCCGTCCGCGGTCGACTGGAACGGCACCGGCGTCAGCGGCGCACCGGTGACCGGATCGGTGGTCGGGTATTTGGCGTTGAACACCGTCAACTCGAACGTCTTGCCGGTGGTGCGCGCGGCGCCCGCGATCATGTAAGCCGACCTCGCTCGCGATGTCGAGATAGCCGCCGCCGTTGTAGCGAATGTCGAGCACCAGATCGGTGACTCCGGCGCGCATCGAGTTGGCTGATCGCGTCGATCAGCGCCTGCTCCGCGGTCGCCAGGTGGTCGTTGAACAGCATGTAGCCCGACCGTTGCCCGACGACGTCGCGAAGGTGCCGACGTTCTGCACGGGCACCGACGTGACGTTGACCGACGTCATCGTCACCGACCGCGTCGTCGTCGCACCTTGATCCTGCACGACGAACGTGTGGCTGGCGCCCGCCTGCGACGGGAACAGACCGGCGTTCAGCGCATCGACGCCGGCCTGCGTGGCGTCATTGACCGCATCGACGCCGTCGACGCCGAGCACCGTCGCGCCGCGCGCGAGATTCACCGACGTGCCGGTCGCAGGCGATCCGGGTTCGGTATACGCGACGACGATCTGCCGCGGCGGCGACGCCGCGACCAGCGCCCACGTGGCGCCGTAACCGGGCGCGACGCCCGATTGCGAGCGCGCCAACCAGTCGCTGGTGGCCAGGTGGAAGTGAAATCGGTCCTTCGCTCGGCCGGACGGCGTCAGCGCGGTCGTTTTCAACACGTCGAAATAGTCGAGCGTGCTGTAAGCCGGCCGGGTCTCGGTCGACGATCTCGGCGTACCAGAGATACAGATCGTTGCTCCACGATCGCAGCCAGTTGTTTTCGCGTGAGCACGGAACCCTGCACATCGGGATACGCGCGACCGGTGGCCGGGATTGATGCCGCTGCGCGGCACGGCGCACTGCGCCTGGAAATTGCTCGCCGCTACGAAGGTGCCGGCGACCCACGCGGCCGTCGGAGCGCCCGATCCGCCGCTGCCGCCACCGCATGCAACGACGAGCAGCACCACGACGCATGTCGCGACGGCGCGAGCGGTGCTGAATACAGACATCGATATCCGGTGCAGTTGCGAACGATCAAGAATTCACGTTGGCCGCGCGCTTGTCGATAGGCGCTCGCGGATAGTCCTTGAACGGTGCGCGCGTTATCCTCGATCGCATTGCCTGTTCACGCGCCGACACAGACACGATGAATGACCTCGCGATGCAACTCACAACTTCCGTCTGGAAGACGCTGGGCGGTGATCCCGCCCAGCTCTCGGCACTGCGCTTCGACGCCGACGGCGCGCTGCCGTCGATTTTCGCGGTCACCGACCTCGCGAGCGCCGCGATCGCGACCGCTGCGCTCGCGATCGCGGAACTGATCGAGCGCCGTCGGCGGAACGCCGTCCGCTCGTGCGCGTCGATCGCCGGCTCGCGTCGTTCTGGTTCAGGTCGTCGCTGCGTCCGATGGGCTGGGCGCTGCCCGCGTCCGTGGGATCCGATCGCCGGCGACTATCGCGACCGACGACGGTTGGATCCGCCTGCACACCAACGCGCCGCACCATCGCGCGGCCGCCGAACGCGTGCTCGCGGCGCACGCCGACAGAGCAAGCGATCGCCGCCGCCGTCGCGCGCTGGTCGAGCGCCGATCTCGAAGCGCGCGATCGTCGGCGCCGGCGGCTGCGCGGCGGCGATGCGCTCGGTGCCGCAATGGCGCGCGCATCCGCAGGGACGCGCGGTCGCCGACGAACCGCTCGTCGACAACACCGCGACCGACACCGGGCCGGCGACGCACGTGGGCATTCGACGCCGCGCGACCGCTCGCCGGGATCCGCGTGCTCGACCTGACGCGCGTGCTCGCCGGACCGGTCGCGAGTCGCTTTCTGGCGGGCTACGGCGCGCAGGTACTGCGCATCGACCCGCCGTCGTGGAACGAACCCGGCGTGGTGCCGGAGGTGACGTTGGGCAAACGCTGCGCGCGGCTCGACCTGAGGCTTCCCAACGACCGCGCTCGGTTTCGACGAGCTGCTGACGGGCGCGGACGTGCTGCTGCACGGCTACCGCGCCGACGCGCTCGAGCGGCTCGGCTACGACGCCGCGACGCGAAGCGCAGCTGCGCCCGGGCCTGATCGACGTCTGTTTGAACGCCTACGGCTGGACCGGCCCGTGGCGCGACCGGCGCGGCTTCGACAGCCTGGTGCAGATGAGCGCCGGCATCGCCGACGCCGGCATGCATTGGCAGCACGCCGACCGGCCGATCCCGCTGCCCGCGCAGGCACTCGATCATGCGACCGGATATCTGATGGCGGCCGCCGCAGTGCGCGGAATCACGCGGCGTCTCGCGACCGCGCAGGGCACCCAGTCGCGGCTGTCGCTCGCGCGCACCGCAAAACTGCTCGTCGACCAGGGCGAAGCACCGCCTGCGCCATTGCTCGCAGACGAGAGCGCCGCCGATCGCTCACCGGACATCGAGCGCACACCGTGGGGCGACGCCCAACGACTGTTCCCGCCCGCGTCGATCGACGGCGCGCCGATGCGCTGGGAGTTACCGGCGTCCGACCTCGGAACGGCAACGCCCCGCTGGCTCTGAGCGTTTGATAAAGAGCGGGCGTGTGTTGGCGAGCAATGGCGTGATCGGCGAGAATGCGCACCGCCGCGCGCTAACCCAAGTAAGAGAAACCCCAATGCAAATTCGACTGATGACGACCCTTGCCCTGTTTGCGATGACGAGCCTTGCGACCCTCGCAAACGCCGCGCCGGATTTGAAAGATCCCAAACAAAAACTCAGCTACGCCATCGGTACCGGGATTGGCGCCAACTTCAAGAAGCAGGGCGTCGACGTCGACCCTGATGTGTTGCTCGCCGGGATCAAAGACGCGTTGGCCGGAAAGCAGCTCGCGATGACCGAAGCGGAGATCAGTACGACGCTGAACGCGGCGCGCGCCGATTTGGTCGCAAAACAGCAGGCGAAACAGCAGGCCGACGCCTGCGGTGAATGCGAGTGCAGGCGACGCGTACCTCGCCGCCAACGCCAAGAAAGAAGGCGTCAAAACGACCGCGTCGGGGCTGCAGTACAAAGTCATCAAACCCGGTACGGGCAAAACGCCCGGGACCGAAGGACACCGTCAAAGTGCATTACCAGGGCACGTTGATCGACGGCACCGTCTTCGATAGTTCGATTCAGCGCGGCGAGCCGGCGACGTTTCCGGTGAACGGCGTCATCGCCGGCTGGACCGAAGCGCTGCTGATGATGAAAGAAGGCGCCAAATACCAGCTCGTCATTCCGCCGAAACTCGCGTACGGCGTGGCCGGGCCGGCGACCGATCGGTCCGAACGCCGTGCTGATTTTCGACGTCGAGTTGATCGATATCGAAAAACCGAACCAGTGCCGGCGACGGCAGCCGGCGGCGAGTCGAGTCGCGCCGTCGACGTGCGCTTTTCGCGCGTCAGCGAATCCAAGCCGGATGTTGAGCCGCAGCACGTTGACGCGCGGCTCACCGAGAAATCCCAGCTGCCGCCCCTCGGTGAACTCGTCGACCAGCGCCCTGACCTGCGCGGGATCGAGGTTGCGCGACTCTGGCGACGCGTGCGACCTGATACTGCGCCGCGGCCGGGCTGATGTGCGGATCGAGCCCGCTGCCGGACGCCGTGACGAGATCGACCGGAACCGGCGCGGTGTTACCGGGATCCGCATCGCGCAGCGCCTTGACCCGCGCGGTGACCGCGTCGATCAACGCCGGGTTCAGCGGTCCCTGGTTCGAGCCGCTCGACGAAGCCGCGTTGTACGGAAACGGCCCCGTCGCCGAAGGACGCGACCAGAAGTGACCAGGATCCGAGAACGGCTGGCCGATCAGCGCCGAGCCGACGGTCTTGCCGTCCTTCTCGATCAGGCTGCCGTCGGCCTGCCACGGAAATACCGCTGACGCGATCCCGGTAATGACGGCGGGATACACGCCCCCCAGTAACACCGTCATCAGCACGATCATCACCAGCGCGGGTCTCAAGTTCGAAGAAATCATGATTGGCCTCCTTGTTCTGCGAATGTGAGGGCTTCACGCGCGCACCGACGAGCGCGAGCAGCATGTCGATGACCTTGATGCCGACGAACGGCGCGACGATGCCGCCGACGCCGTAGACCAGCAGGTTGTCGCGCAGCAGCTTTGCGGCACCGACCGCGCGGTATTTGACGCCGCGCAGCGCGAGCGGAATCAGCGCCGGGATGATCAGTGCGTTGAAGATCACCGCCGACAGAATGGCGCTGTTCGGCG
Source organism: uncultured Gammaproteobacteria bacterium (assembly GCA_963829065.1). Lineage (GTDB taxonomy): Bacteria > Pseudomonadota > Gammaproteobacteria > Pseudomonadales > Azotimanducaceae > DATJGR01. The sequence continues at coordinate 309,220 of CAWHHK010000005.1, forward strand.
TCGTCAGATGCATCACGTTGAGTGCATTCAACTGCGGATACGTCGTCGCGAACGCGGCCGGAATGATCGCGAAATACTTCGCGACGTCGTTCGCGATCGAGAACGTCGTCAGCGAACCGCGCGTGATCAGCAATTGTTTGCCGGTCTCGACGATTTCGATCAGCTTCGTCGGATTGGAGTCGAGGTCGACCATGTTGCCGGCCTCTTTCGCGGCCTGCGTGCCGGTGTTCATCGCGACCGCGACGTCGGCCTGCGCGAGCGCCGGCGCGTCGTTGGTGCCGTCGCCGGTCATCGCGACGAGTCGGCCTTCTGCCTGCGAGTCGCGAATCAGCTGCAACTTCGCTTCCGGCGTCGCTTCAGCGAGGAAGTCGTCGACACCTGCCTCGGCCGCGATCGCCGCCGCGGTCAACCGGTTGTCGCCGGTGATCATCACGGTGCGGATGCCCATGCGACGCAACTGCGCGAAGCGCTCCTTGATGCCGCCCTTCACGATGTCCTTCAACTCGATGACGCCGAGCACGCGCGGCCCCTCGGCGACCACCAATGGCGTGCTGCCGACCCGCGCGATGTTGTTGACAGCGGTTTCCACCTCGGCCGGATACTTGCCGCCGTTGCTGGTGACATAGGTGCGTATCGCATCGGCCGCGCCTTTGCGAATCTCGCGATTCTGGAAATTGACGCCGCTCATGCGTGTCTGCGCGGAGAACGGCACGAACGTCGCACCCAGCGAGACGATGTCGCGCTCGCGGAAGCCGAACCGCTGCTTTGCGAGCACGACGATCGAACGCCCTTCGGGCGTGCCGTCGGCAAGCGACGCGAGTTGTGCGGCGTCGGCCAGTTCCTGTTCGGTCACGCCGCCGACGTGACGAACGACGCGGCCTGCCGGTTGCCGAGCGTGATCGTGCCGGTCTTGTCGAGCAGCAGCACATCGACGTCGCCGGCGGCTTCGACGGCGCGACCAGACATCGCGATGACGTTCGCGCGCAGCATGCGGCCAATGCCGGCGAGACCGATCGCCGACAACAATCCGCCGATCGTCGTCGGAATCAGGCACACCAGCAGCGCGACCAGCACGGTGATCGTAATCGGGTCGCCGGTCTTCGCGACCTCGACGCTGTAGACCGAGAACGGCAGCAGCGTCACGGTCGCGAACATGAACACGAGCGTCAGCTTGACCAGCAGGATCATCAGCGCGATTTCGTTCGGCGTTTTCTGCCGCCGCGCGCTTTCGACCATCGAGATCATGCGGTCGAGAAACGATTCGCCGGGGTTGGCCGTGACGCGCACGACCAGCCAGTCGGACAGCACGCGCGTGCCACCGGTGACCGAACTGAAGTCGCCGCCGGATTCGCGGATGACCGGCGCCGATTCGCCGGTGATCGCCGATTCGTCGACCGACGCGACGCCTTCGATCACTTCGCCGTCGGCCGGAATGAAGTCGCCCGCTTCGACGAGGAAGACATCGCCGGAGCGCAACGCGGCCGCGTTGACGCGCGTAACCGTGCCCGTGCGCTTCGGTTCAGCGAGCTTCTTCGCGATCGTGTCGCGCTTCGCGCGCCGCGCAAGCGTGTCGGCCTGCGCCTTGCTGCGTCCTTCCGCAATCGCTTCGGCGAAGTTCGCGAACAGCACCGTGAACCACAGCCACAGCGTGATCGCGAGAATGAAACCCGGCCGGCGCTTCGCCGTGGCCAGCCAGCGCCTGAAACCACAGCATCGTCGTCAGCACGCTGCCGACGTAGACGACGAACATGACCGGGTTCTTCCACTGGTTCTGCGGCAGCAGCTTCACGAGGGCGTCGGTCATCGCCCGCTTGAAAATGCTCGCGGTCACCAGCGAGCGCTGCGGTGACGCAGACGCTACGGGTTTGCAGAGACTGCTTGCGTGGTGCTCATGTGTTTGCTCCGTGGTACAGCTGCAGGTGCTCGACGATCGGGCCGAGCGCGAGCGCGGGGAAGAACGTCAGCGCGCCGATGACGATGACGACGCCGACCAGCCACAGCACGAACAGCAGTCGTGTGCGTCGGCAGCGTTCCGACACCGGCCGGTACTCTTTTCTTGACGACGACGGATCCGGCAAACGCGAGCACCGGAATGATGATCCAGTAGCGCGCGAAGAACATGACGATGCCGAGCGCGGTGTTGTAGAACGGCGTGTTCGCCGACAACCCCGCAAAGGCGCTGCCGTTGTTGCCGCTCGCCGACGAGAACGCGTACAGAATTTCGCTGAAGCCGTGCGCGCGCGGGATTCGCAACGCTCGATCTTGCCGGCGTCGAACGATACGCCGCGATCGCGGTACCGAACAGGCACGTGAAGAGCGGCACCAGCACGACGATCGACGCCATCTTCATCTCGTAGGCTTCGATCTTCTTGCCGAGGTACTCCGGCGTGCGCCCGATCATCAAGCCCGCGATGAACACGGCGACGACGACGAACATCAGCATGCCGTACAACCCGGAACCGACACCGCCGAAGATCACCTCGCCCAGTTGGATCAGCCACATCGGGACGAGACCGCCGAGCGGCGTGAACGAGTCGTGCATCGAGTTGACCGAGCCGTTCGACGCCGCGGTCGTCGCGGTCGCCCACAGCGCGGAGTTGGCGATGCCGAAGCGCGCTTCCTTGCCTTCCATGTTGCCGCCGGACTGAGTGTCGGTGGTCGTCTGATCGACGCCGAGCGCGGTCAGCTGCGGATTGCCCTGGTTCTCCGCCCACGCGCACACGCCGAGCAGCACGACGAACACCAACGTCATCGCCGCGAGGATCGCCCAGCCCTGCCGCGTATCGCCGACCATGCATTCCGAACGTGTAGCACAGCGCCGCCGGGATCAGCAGAATCGCCAGCATCTCGAGGAAGTTCGACAGCGGCGTCGGATTCTCGAACGGATGCGCCGAGTTCACGTTGAAGAATCCGCCGCCGTTGGTGCCGAGTTGTTTGATCGCGATCTGCGACGCCGCCGGCCCAACCGCAATCACCTGTTCGCTCTGCGTGACCTTCTCGCGTGATCGCGTTGCCCGCCGCGTCCTTCAGCGGCTGACCCGCCGCGTCGAGTTTCGCCTGTGTCGTATTCGACCGACTCGACCATCGACGCGGTCGGATACGCCGAGAACGTCTGCACGACACCCTGCGAAACGAGCACCAGCGCGAGCACGAACGAAAGCGGCAGCAGGATGTAGAGCACGGTGCGCGTCATGTCGACCCAGAAGTTGCCGATCGTCGACGCGCTCTGGCGCGCCAGCGCGCGCGTCGAGCGCGATCACGACCACCATCCCGGTCGCCGCGGACAGGAAGTTCTGTACGCCGAGCCCGGCCATCTGGCGTCAGATAGCTCATCGTGCTTTCGCCGCCGTAGCCCTGCCAGTTCGTGTTCGTCATGAAGCTGACGGCCGTGTTGAACGACGAGTCCGCTGACACCGCGCCCATGCCCGCCGGATTCAACGGCAGCGACGCTTGAAGCCGTTGCAGACCGTACACGGCGAGGCCGCCGATCAGGTTGAATACCAGCAACGCGATCGTGTAACCGATCCAGTTCGTTTCTTTCGACGCATCGACGCCGCACGCACGATAGATCAGCGCGTTCGAACGGGCCGCCGATGCGACTCAGCAATGATGGCTGGCCTTCGTAGATCCGCGCCATGTACGCACCGAGCGGCTTCGCCGAGCGCGATCAGCACGACCAGTAGAACGCCAGCTGCAGATAGCCGTTGCCACTCATCAGAATTTCTCCGGATACAGCAGCGCGACGACCAGGTAGACCAGGATTCCCACGGCCAACACGCCGCTAACGACGTAGATCCAGCTCATTGCGGCCTCCGCAGACGTTCGAAGTAAAAGGTCAATCCACAGCTGACGGCGACGAAGCCGACGATCAAGTCCAACGTACAAGAAGTGTCCATAGTCGCGTTCTCCTGAGCCGGTATCATGCGGATGGAAATCGTGGAGGTTGCCGCGCAACCGCGCGGGCAAAGATTCGACGGCGTGCGAGTAAAGAATGCGTAAAGATCAGTGAGTCGCGAGGCCACGTTGCCTACGAGCCCACTGTGTTCGCTTAGCCATACGATCCACGATGACCGACCGACGTCCCGATCCCGATAAATTGCTGGAAAAAGTCCAGCGCGCGGAGGCGCGTGCCGGAACCGGTCAACTGAAGATCTTCTTCGGCGCGTGCGCCGGCGTCGGCAAGACCTACGCGATGCTGACCGAAGCGCGCGAGGTGCGCGCCGCAGGTGTCGACGTCGTCGTCGGCGTGGTCGAGACACATCGCCGCGCCGACACCGAAGCGTTGTTGGACGGCCTCGAGGTACTTCCGCAACGCCGCGTCGAGTACCGCGGCGCGGTGCTGCACGAACTCGACATCGATGCGGTGCTCGCGCGCCGCCCCGATCTGGTGCTGGTCGACGAACTCGCGCATAGCAACGCGCCGGGCTCGCGCCATCCGAAGCGCTGGCAGGACATCAAGGAACTGCTCGCCGCCGGTATCGACGTGTACACGACCGTCAACGTGCAGCACCTCGAGAGCCTCAACGACGTCGTTGGGCAGATCACGAACATCCGCATCTCGGAAACGGTGCCCGACCGCGTGTTCGACGAGGCCGACGAAGTGGAGCTCGTCGACCTGCCGTCCGACGATCTGATCCAGCGTCTGAAGGCGGGCAAGGTGTACATGCCCGAGCAGGCCGCACACGCGATCGCGAACTTTTTCCGCAAGGGCAATCTGATCGCGCTGCGCGAACTGGCGCTGCGCCGTACCGCCGATCGCGTCGACGCACAGGCGCGCGAGTATCGCGACGACGAAGCAATCAAGCGCGTCTGGCAGTTGAAGGAGCGCCTGCTGGTCGCGGTCGGGCCGGGCGCGCATTCGGAGCAGATCGTCCGCGCCGGACGCCGCCTCGCGGGCAGTCTGCGCGCCGAATGGATCGCGGTTTACGTCGAAACGCCGGCGTTGCAGCGCCTGCCGGAAGCGGAACGCGCTCGGATTCTGCGCGCGCTGCGTCTCGCACAGGAACTCGGCGCCGAGACGGCGACGGTACCCGGTCAGGACGTGGCGACCGCGCTGATCGCCTTCGCGAGCGAACGCAACGCCGGCAAGATCGTTCTCGGCCGATCCAGCGCCCCTGTGTGGCGCCGTTGGTTCGGACGTTCGACGTACGACGCCTTGTTCGCACACGCAAGCGCGGTGGATCTGCTCGTGGTCGGCGGCGAAGCAACGGAGCAACCGGCGCCGGTTATATCGATCGACGAGCCCGAGCGCCGCGATTCCGGGTCGAAATGGCGCGCATACGCCGAGGCGCATGGTCGCGGTCGCCGTCATCAGCGTGATCGCGCTGTTCCTGCGCGATCACATCGACATCACCAACATCGCGATGCTGTATCTGATCGCGGTCGTTTGGGTCTCAGCGCGTACCGGTCGGGGTCCGGCCGTAGCGACATCGGTCGTCGGCGTCGCACTGTTCGATTTCATCTGCGTGCCGCCGTACTACACGTTCGCGGTGTCGGATACGGAATATCTGCTGACGTTCGCCGTGATGCTGATCGTCGCATTGACGATCACCGAGCTGACCGCCGGCATGCGCTATCAGGCGCGCATCGCGGCGCACCGCGAGCGCCGCGCCGCAGCGCTGGCGGCGATGAGCCGCGAGCTGTCTGGCGCGCTCACCGCACAGCAGATCGCCGAGATCGCCGTGCAGCACGTCCGCGGCGTATTCGAGGCGCCCGCGACATTGCTGCTGCCCGACCGCGCGGAAGGAGTTGCACATCGCGCCGGCCAGCCAGGCAAACGCGCTGCCGAACGTCGATCTCTCCGTTGCGCAGTGGGTACACGATCGTTGGCAGCCCGCGGGGCTCGGCACCGACACGCTCGCCGGTACACCGATCCACTATGTTCCGCTGCGCGCACCGGTGCGCAATCGCGGCGTACTGGCGCTCGCACCGCGCAACGAACGGTTGATTTTCGTACCCGAGCAACGCCGCCTGCTGGACACGTTCGCAGCGCAGATCGCCCTCGCGCTGGAGCGCGTCCACTTCGTCGAAGTCGCGCAGGAAGCCGAAATCGGCATGGCGTCGGAGCAGTTACGCAACTCGCTGCTCGCGTCCATCTCGCACGATCTGCGCACGCCGCTCGCGGTCATCACGGGAGCCGCAAGCAGCCTCGCAGAACAAGGCGACAAATTGTCGGCGGAGTCCCGACGCGAGTTGACCGCGACGATTCACGAACAAGCAGTCAGCATGAGCGAATTGACCGCCAACGTGCTCGATATGGCGCGCCTCGAAACCGGCATGGTGCAATTGAATCGCCAATGGCATCCGTTCGAAGAAGTGGTCGGCGTAGTGCTCGATCGCTTGCGCGCTCGTCTCGAAGGTCGTCACGTCGACATCGATCTCGAGCGGTCGCCGCCGTTGGTGTGGCTCGACGTCGTGCTCATCGGCCAGGTACTCACCAACCTCATCGACAACGCGGTGAAGTACACGCCGCCGCGCACGTCGATCGAAGTGCGCGCAATCGCCGTCGACGACGGCGTTGAAGTGATGGTGGCCGATCACGGCACAGGGCTGCTGCCAGGGGAAGAACAGCGGGTGTTCGACAAGTTCTATCGCGCCCGCCCGGAAGGTTCGACCGGCGGCGCGGGACTCGGTCTTGCGATCTGTCGCGCCATCGTCGAAGCGCACCGTGGACGCATCTGGGCCGAAAACCGCGCCGAAGGCGGCGTTCGCTTCGCGTTCGTGCTGCCGCAGCCGAGCCAACCGATCGGTCCGACGCCGGAGATCGAAGCGACGGTGGGCAGCGATGAGTGAACCGCACACGGTCGTCGTGTTGATCGAAGACGAGCCGCAGATGCGGCGTTTTCTTCGGGCCGTGCTGCCGTCGCAGGGAATCGAGTTGTTCGAAGCAGAAACCGGCGCACAAGGTCTCGTCGAGATCGGCACGCGCCGCCCCGATATCGTCATCCTCGACCTCGGGCTGCCCGACATCGACGGCGTCGAGGTCGTCAAGCGACTGCGCGAATGGAGCGAAGTGCCGGTGATCATCCTGTCGGCGCGTGCGGACGAAGCCAACAAGATCGCCGCGCTCGATGCCGGTGCCGACGATTACGTGACAAAACCATTCGGCGTCGGCGAGTTGCTCGCGCGTCTGCGCGTCGCGGTGCGGCGCACGGCGCGGACCGATGCCGGGGGACAGACGTTCACGGCCGGACCCATCACCGTCGATCTGGCCGCACGGCGCGTCGAACGTGACGGCGCGCCTGTGCATCTGACGCCAATCGAGTATCGCCTGCTCGCGCTACTCGTGAAGCACGTCGGCAAGGTGCTCACGCATCGACATCTGCTGAAAGAGGTCTGGGGACCTTCGCACGTCGACGACGCGCACTACTTACGCATCTACATGGCGCAATTGCGGCGCAAGCTCGAAGCCGATCCGGCGCAGCCGCGCTATCTGATCACGGAACCCGGCGTCGGCTACCGACTCGAGGCGCCCTGAGCAATAACCGAGCGTTACGCGCGCTTCACGCGTGGCAGTTCGGACGCCGCCGCTGCGCTTGTGCGCCCTGCCCGAGCGCCAACGGCATCCACGCCTGCAGGTCCTGGATGCGGCGCCCGTCAGACGCAGCCGGACACGACGCCGCGCGTGACGCTTGCGTGCAGGCGCGCCATTCGCGGTTTTCGCAAACGCGGGCGCGGTGCCACTATAGCCATCGACGCGGTGCAGTCCGCGCGAGCCAAACGGGAGGACTCCATGCGCTGGAGCGAAGGACGTCGCAGCGACAATATCGAAGATCGACGCGGCATGGGGGGCATGCCGGTGCTCGGCGGCGGCATCGGCACCGTCGTGCTGCTGTTGCTCGCGTGGTACTTCGGCATCGATCCGACCCCGCTGCTGCAGGGGATTCAGACCGATTCGGTCTCGTCTGAGCCGGCGCCGGCGCCCGATCTCGCCAAGGACCCGCTCGCCGACTTCGTCGCGACCGTGCTCGCGTCGACGGAAGACACCTGGCACGCCGAGTTCGCGCAGCGGGGCGAGACCTACACCGACCCGACGCTGGTGCTGTTCAGCGGCAGCGTCGCCTCCGCGTGCGGCATGGCTCAGTCCGCGATGGGACCTTTCTATTGTCCGAATGACCAGAAGGTCTACATCGACCTCGACTTCTATCGCGATCTGCGCGATCGATTCAACGCGCCGGGCGATTTCGCCGAGGCGTACGTGATCGCGCACGAGGTCGGCCACCACGTGCAGAACCTGCTCGGCACTGCCGATCGCGTGCGCGAGAACCAGCAGCGCGGTACCGCGACTGAGGCGAACCGTCAGTCGGTGCGCCTCGAATTGCAGGCGGACTGTTTTGCCGGTGTATGGGCCAACCGCGCCGACCGCCAGACGCCAGATCATCGAACCCGGCGACGTCGACGAAGCGCTCACCGCGGCAAGCGCAATCGGCGATGATCGGCTGCAGCGCCAGACGCAGGGACACGTGACGCCGGATTCGTTTACGCACGGTACGTCTGCCCAACGGGTGCGTTGGTTCAAACAAGGTCTCGAATCGGGTTCGATCGACAGCTGCGATACGTTTGCGTCCGACGTCTGACGTGCGCGTCCGCGCGCTGATGCTGATCCTGCTGATCGGCTGCGCGCGCGTCGCGGCGGAACCAATCCCGGTACGCGATTTCGCCCGCCTCCCCGAATTCGAAGAAGCGAAACTTTCGCCGACCGGCAAATACCTCGCGGTCTCGCTGCGGCGCGATGGCCAGAAGATCCTGGTCGTGCTCACGCTCGATGGGCTCGACGTCGCGAGCGTCGTCAAATTCAATCCACCCAACGAGGTGCATCGTTTCTACTGGGCCAACGACGAGCGACTGCTCGTGTCGCTTGCGGTCACGCTGGGCGCCTATGACTTTCCCGCGACCACCGGCGAACTCTATGCGGTGGACGCGGACGGCAAGAACGCGCTGATGGTCTTCGGACGGCGCGCCGCCGACCGGGACGCGTCACCGAGTCGCATCGGTGGCGTCGAAGACTTCCGCGGGTCGCATCGGCTCACCAGCATCCTGCCGGACGATCCGAGGCACGTGCTCATTACGACTTACCTCGACAACCAGACGCGCCAACGGATTACCGAAGCGGCGCTGCTCGACATTTATTCCGGGCGGCTTCGCAGCGTCGCGCGTTCGCCGCTGCGCGATGCCTACCTGCTCGCCGACCACGCCGGCGTCGTGCGCTTTGCGCTCGGCCGCAACAAGGATTTCGCGATCGAGGTGCATTACCGGGAGAACGCCGACGCGCCCTGGCAACGCGTCGCGGTCAGCGCGTTCGGCGACGGTGAGATGATTCCCGTCGCATTCGCCAATGACCCGAATGTTGTCTACGTCTTCGACAATCGCGCGACCGACACGCGCGGCCTGTGGCTGCTCGACCTCAGAACCGGCGTCTCGACGGAAGTATTTCGCGATCCTCGCGTCGACGTCGATGCAGCGCTCGTGGCCGCGCCCGACGACATCGTGTACGGCGCGCGTTATGTTCCGGGTCTGCTCGCGTATCACGTGCTCGATGACGCGCAGCCATACGCAGCAATGTTGCGCGCGGCGATCGCGCGGTTCCCCGACCAATATGTCGACATCACGAGCTTCACGCGCGATCGCGCGCGCGCGTTGATTCAGGTCGTCAGCGACCGCGACGCGGGCACGTTTTATCTGTACGACGCGCGCGACGGCAGCTTCAAGCGCCTGTTGCGCAGCCGCCGTTGGCTGGACCCGCAGCGGTTGGCGAGCGTCAGTCCGGTGGAAATCGTCGCGCGTGACGGCGTTGTACTGCGAGGTTTTCTGACACTGCCGCCCGACGCCGGGCAGCCGGGTTCCCGAGCGGGCCCGATGATCGTGATGCCGCACGGCGGGCCGCACGGGGCCAACGACACTCCGCTGTTCGACGAAACCGCGCAACTGTTCGCGCAATACGGCTATGCGGTATTGAAAGTGAACTACCGCGGTTCGCCCGGGTATGGTCGCCATTTCATGGCCGCCGGATTCGGCCAATGGGGCGGCGTCATTCAGCACGACATTGCCGACGCCACGCGCTGGGCGATCGCACAGGGCATCGCCGATCCGCAACGGATCGCGATTTATGGCGAGAGTTTCGGTGCGTACGCGGCCGTCATGAACACGCTGCTCGAACCCACTCTGTATCGATGTGCGATCGGCGTTTCCGGTGTCTACAACCTGCCGCTGCTGTTCGAGGCCGGCGACGTGCAGCAGCGCTCGCTCGGACTCGCGTATCTGCGCCAAGTGGTGGGGAACGACCCCGCGGCGCTTGAAGCGATCTCACCCGTGCAAAATGCAGCGCGCCTCACGGTGCCGCTCTTCATCGCGCACGGCGGCGCCGACGCGCGCGCGCCGATCGCCCACGCACGACAATTGCGCGACGCCGTCGCCGCGCAAGGTCGCACGATCGAATATCTGGAAAAACCGCGCGAGGGCCACGGCTACTACGACCTCGACAACCGCACCGAACTCTACGAGCGCACGCTCGCGTTTCTGGCGCGCTACGTCACCGCGCCCGCGATCGGTGCGGATCCCAAGCCGTGATCGCCGAACGACCCACGGTGAGTGAAAACCGCAGCGCCCTTGGACCGCAAAAGACTCCGAATGGCGCGGCGCTGATCCCCTTGCCCGGTCGGACAGTTCGGCATAGCCTCGGCACATCGCGTCGTGACGTTTGACGGCGGAGATCGCGATGAAGCTCTTCATGAAGCTCTTTATAAAAAGCACGGTGAAAAGGCGCGGTTCGATCGTTCGAAGCAGCGCCCGCATTTTGTTGGCATCGCTGGCGCTGCTCTGCACAGCGTCGGGTGTCGCAGCGACCCGCCCGGTCGCGTACTCATTCGCCCCAGACGATCACTTCTTGACGAAGTCTCAGGAATATCCGCGCTGGGCCGCCTTGACCGCGCGCCATGCGGCGCAAATGCCGCAGATCGAGGCGTGCCTCAGCGACGTCCTTGCGTGCCCCAACTCACTCAGAGGCTACCGCGAGGTTGTGCTCGCAAGCCACGATCTCTCGGCGGAGCGCAAGATGAAACTGGCCAACCGATTCATCAATGCGCGGCGATGGCGGATCGAGCCGCGTCGCGACGACGACTGGCGCACGCTCGAAGATTTCCTGCAGTACGGCGGCGACTGCGAAGACTTCGCGATCGCCAAATATTTTCTGCTGCGTCAGGTCGGCTTTGCGACAGACGATTTACGCATTGCGATCACCTGGGACCGGGAGGTGCAGGACTATCACGCGGTCACCCTGGTCCACCTGGACGGCGAGGTCTTCATTCTCGATGTCGACGGCGGACCGCCGCGCGGCGAGCGCGCGCAGAAAAACTATCGCTTCCTGTTCTCGATCAACGAGAACGGGATCTGGGACCACACGGAATCCCCGGCAGGCTCGGCACAGCGCGACCAACCCACCGACCACAACTTCTACCTCGGGGAGCAACACATATGAAATCTGTGATTCTCGCGGCGGCGACGTTGGCAATCGCGACGTTTGCGTACGGCTCGGAGCCGACCGATCGCGATGACGTCGAAGCGCGGCTCGATGCGCTCGAAAAAATCAACGTGACCGCGTTCAAACCGGCGCGGGTCGATGACGAAGCGAATGACGCAGAGCTCGACGCGATTCTGCAGCGCGCGAGTGACGCAGAGGACACCGACAGCGACGACGACGCGCAGCAGTCCGACTCCGACCGCTGACGTCCCCGTTGAGGGGCGCCCGCCTCTCGCTCAGGAACTGCAGGAAAGCATCGAACATCCGACCCGGCGCCTGGCCCACTCCGGGCGCTTTTCCGCATACGACTCGCGGCCCGGTTGTTCCGCATACGGTTTACGCAGCACGTCGAGAAGCTCCCTCACCATCGAGTAGTCGCCTAATTGCGCCTTGTCGATCGCGAGCTGCGCGAGATAGTTGCGCAGTACGAATTTCGGGTTCACCGCAGCCATGTTCGCCCGCCGCGTAGCCGGTTCGATGCCGTCTTCGCGCACTCGCGCGACGTAGCTTGCGAGCCAGCGCTCGATGCGGCCGCGCGCATCGTCGGTCAGCTGTTCGGGCACATAGTAGGCATCGGCCAACAGCCCGGCGTTCGGTGCATTGGCGTCGACCGTCGCCAATTGCCTGAAGAAGATCGTCATGTCCGTTTCGACGAGTTGCAGCACGGCCTCCAATTCGCCGATCAGCGCAGCATCCGACCGCTCGAAGCGCGCAAGGCCCAGCTTGCGCGCCATCATCGACTGCCATTGTTCGGTGTAACGTCGACGCAAACTCGCGCAGTATGTCTTCCAGCGGCTCTGCTTTGCCGATCAACGGATAGATCGCATTGGCGAGCTGCAACAGGTTCCACTGCGCGATTGCGGGTTGTTGACCGAACCGATATCGGCGATGACCGGCGTCCGTCGTGTTCGGCGTCCAGTCGGGATCGTAGTTCTCCAGCCACCCGTACGGGCCGTAGTCGATCGTCAGGCCCAGCATCGACATGTTGTCGGTGTTCATCACGCCGTGCACGAAGCCGACGCGCATCCATTCGACGATCATCGCAACCGTGCGGCGCGATACCTCGGCAAACCACTCGAGATAGATCGATTCCGAGCCCGTGCCCGGATCGCCCAATTCCGGAAAGCTGGTACGAATCGTGAAATTGACGAAGTGCCGCAGCAGATCGATCTCGCCGCGCGCAGCGAGGATCTCGAAATGCCCAAAACGAGTGAACGAAGGGGCGACGCGGCACACGACCGCACCCGGCTCCAGCGCAGGATGTCCGTCGTACAGCATGTCGCGCATCACCTGTTCGCCGGTCGTCACCACGCTCAGCGCACGCGTCGTCGGCACGCCCAGATGAAACATCGCCTCGCTGCAGAGGAACTCCCGGATCGACGACCGCAGCACCGCGAGGCCGTCCGCCGTGCGCGAATACGGCGTCGGGCCGGCGCCTTTGAGCTGCATGGTCCAGCGCTCGCCGCGCGGAATTGACGACATCGCCGAGGTTGATCGCCCGGCCGTCGCCCAATTGGCCCGCCCAGTTGCCGAACTGGTGACCGCCATAACAGGTCGCGTACGGATCCATACCGGGCAGCACACGATTGCCCGACATGATCTCGACGAACTCGGCGGCCTCGCACGTCTGCCGGCGAGAGGTCGAGAAGTTCGGCTACCTCTGCTCGAATATGCGACGAGCTCGGGCCGCACGACGGCTGTCGGCAGCACGCGTGAAAAACAGACGCCGGCGACCTGCCGGCGGAAGTTCGCTGCCTCCGGATCCGCGGGCAAGTCGCGCACGAACCGATTGTCGAAGACGAGCTGATCGAGCTGTGTTGGCGATGCAAGCGTATTCATGGCGCCATACTAGCAGTCCCCAAGCAGTCCCGTGTGATGTAGCGTCACCCAACCATCCACGAGCACGAGGCTTAAGACCGTATGCTCCGAATCGACGCGCATCAGCACTTCTGGCAACTCGACAGGGCCGACTACGGCTGGTTGACGGCGCGCGAATTCCCCGCGCTCTTCCGCGACTTCCTGCCGGATCTTCTCGCCCCCCAATTGAAACGTTCGGGCATCGATCGGACCATCGTCGTCCAAGCCGCACCGAGCGACGTCGAAACTGCGTTCCTGCTCGAACTCGCTCGGAAACACTCGTTCATCGGCGGCATCGTCGGCTGGACCGACCTCGAAACGCCCGATGCGGTCGCGACGATCGAAGCGCTCGCGCGTCGTCCGCGTTTGGTGGGATTGCGTCCAATGTTGCAGGACCTCAGGGACGACGCCTGGTTGCTGCGCGCATCCATCGCACCCGCGCTCGCGGCGATGCAGCGTTCGAGATTGAAATTCGACGCGCTCGTGACGCCGCGGCATCTACCCGTCCTGCTGCGTTTTCTCGAGCGCAATCCGGAACTCGATGTCGTGATCGATCACGGCGCCAAGCCGCCGATTGCCTCTGGCGAGATCGATGCGTGGGCTACACAGATCCGCGACATCGCGCGGCACACCCGCGCGTTCTGCAAGCTCTCGGGTCTCGCCACGCAGGCCGCCCCCGGTTGGAGCGCCGAGACGCTGAAACCGTACGCCGATGTATTGCTCGACGCATTTGGTCCGCGGCGTCTGATGTGGGGCAGCGACTGGCCGGTGTTGCATCAGGCCTACGTCGGCGCGACGTCGTTGGCCTACGAATCGTGGCACCAAGTCGCGACCTGGCTGCTGCGGGGCGTGCGGGGTGACGAGCGGGACGACATCTTCGGCGGAACAGCCGCAGCGTTCTACGGCGTTTCCTGATCGTCGAGTCACTTGCATCATGCAAGTTACATGGCTAATGTGACCCAGCTTGCGAGGTTGCGCCGTTGCGTCACAAGAGCTTCAAAGACATGCACTGCCCCATCGCGCGCAGCCTCGAGCACGTCGGCGACTGGTGGAACATCCTGCTCATTCGCGACGCGTTGCACGGGTTGACTCGCTTCGAGCAGTTCCAGAAGAGCCTCGACATCGCGCCGAACATGCTCACCCGGCGCCTCGGCGCGCTGATAGATGCCGGGATACTGGAACGTCGCGCATACAGCGAACACCCGCCGCGCGATGAATACCTTTTGACGCGCAGAGGACTCGACTTTCGGCCGGTTCTGCTCGCGCTGCTCGCGTGGGGCAACAAACACTTCGCCGACGACGGTGTCAGCGTCCGCGTCGTCGATTCCGCGACCGGCCACGTCGCGCATCCGATTGTCGTCGACCGCGCGACACGCGAGCCGCTCGAGTTTGCGACGTCACATTTCGCGCCCGGCCCGGCGGCGGACGACTCTGTTCGCCGCCGCCTCGAATTTGCCGCGACACAGCGTCCCGCGGTGCTGCGTCGAACCGGCGATACACCGAAATCGCGGCGTCCTCGTGTCTGACTCGATCGAACTGTTTTCGGCCGTCGCCGCGCCAGTCGTCGAGGCACCGGTGACATCGCGCACCCGGGTGATGCTCGAAGGGGCGATTCTTCCGACGCTCTTGCGAATGGCCGCTCCGAATGCCGCGGCATTCGTCGTCGGCGCGAGCGTCAGCATGGTGGAGGCGTGGTACATCGGTCAGCTCGGTACCATTTCACTCGCGGCGATCGCGCTGGTTTTTCCCGGGCTGATGTTGATGCAGATGTTGTCGGGTGGCGCAATTGGCGGCGCGGTTACGAGCGCCATCGCGCGGTCGTTGGGCAGCGGCAGAGTCGACCGCGCGCAGCAGCTGCTCTGGCACGCGGTCGCAATCGCAATCATCGCCGCGGCGGCGTTTCTCGCGCTCGATCGCGCTTTCGGCGACGCGATTCTCGTCGGCATTGGAGCCCGCGGCGAGGTGCTCCATCAGGCTCGCAGCTACGCCGGGATCCTATTCGGCGGATCCATCGCGATCTGGCTGATGTCGCTGCTCGGCGCGGCATTTCGGGGCGCCGGCGACATGAAGACGCCGGCGCTGATGATGTTCGTCGGCGCCGCGGTGCAGATTCCACTATCCGGCACGCTGATCCTGGGCTGGTTCGGCATCCCACGACTCGGTATCGCGGGCGGCGCGATCTCCGCGATCGCAATCGCATCGCTCAACTGCGTCGTCCTGCTCGCGCGGCTCGCCGGACGTCGAACTCCACTCGCGCTGCGTCGCAATGCGATGCGCTTCGAGCCCGGTTTATTCGCCGACATTCTGCGCGTCGGCGCGCTCGCGTCGTTGTCGCCGATCTTCGTCGTGCTGACCGTTGGCATGCTCAATAGCGTGATGGGGGCATTCGGCACCGCCGCGATTGCCGGGTACGGCATCGGCGCGCGGCTCGAATTCCTGCTGATTCCGTTGGTATTCGGACTTGGGGTTTCGATGACGGCGCTGGTCGGCGTCAACACCGGCGCCGGGAACTTCAAACGTGCGGAACGCATCGGTTGGACCGGTGGCCTAGCGGCAGCGCTACTCACCGGCACCGTTGGCGCGATCCTGACGATCGCGCCCGGCCTCTGGATGAACCTCTTCACCCACGACCCGGCCACTTATGCGACGGGTGCTTCGTACCTGCGAATCGCCGGACCCGCTTTCCTGTTCCAGGGTCTTGGCCTGTCGTTGTACTTCGCATCTCAAGGCGCGGGCACGGTGTTGTGGCCCGTGATCGCAACGATTCTGCGATTCGTCGTCGTCGCAGGCGCCGCGATGATCGGCGTGCGCTTTTTCGACAGGGGGCTCGACTACGTCTGCGCGTGCATCGCAATCGGAATGGTCGTGTACGGCGTCGTCACAGCCGCCTCGCTGCACTTTGGCGCCTGGCGGGGCGGCGCAGCGCAGGGCGAGTCAATCGTTCGGCGAGCGACTCCGCAACGCACGGATCTTCGGTAACGCCTGCGCGTACGTCAGCGCGCCCTCGGCCAGCTGATCGAGGATCTGCCGCGCGGTCGTCGGCTCCGTTTGCGCCTCCGATGACGAGCGGGTCGGCGCGCTCTTCGCGTTCTCGGATGCGAGCCCCAGACGCTCGCGCAGCGCCGCAAGGCGAGATTTCACCGTCGGGTAACTCACGCCCAACGACGCCTCCATGTCGCGGATCCGCCCTTCGCACAATACGAAGATCCGCAACAGATGCAGGTCGTCCGCGCCCAGCTCGGCGAATTCGTTGCCGCCGTAACGCGTCGTCACTTCGAGTCCGCAATCGACGCACTTCAGCAACTTCGGAAACAACCGACCATGGCAGGCGGGACACGCCGTGTGCGTCTCATCAGGCAACGTCGCGCGCTCCGGTGAGCTTCGCAAACTGTTCGGCAGATGTGATCACCAGCCCGCTGAAGTCCACGCCGCGAAAACTCAGGTTCGACGCCTCGAAGCCCTCCAGGCGCGTGCCGTCGAAGTGGCAGTCTTCGAACGTGCAGTCCTTCAGGATCACGCGATCGAATTCGAGATCTCGGATCAACCTGAGCGAACTCGGGTCGACGTCGCCGGACCAATCGGTAGTCTTGAACGTCACGCGCTCCATGCCGCTGCGCTTGAGGACCAAACCATCGACGCGCACACCCCTGAACTGGACGTCGGCAACGACGCCGCCTTCGAGGAGCCAGTTGCGTCCGAGCACGCCATTGAGCGCGAGCCCCTTTACGAGACTGTCTGCCTTCAGCACGATCGTTCTCAGCTTCGTCCCGTTGAACCGGCTCGCCTCCATAGCGCTCGCCGAAATCCCGAGATCGCGTACTTGGGCACCGTTGAAATGACAACCGACGAGACGACCCTGACTTACCGCCAGATTGACGACGCCCGCGCCGTTGAAGTGGTTGTCGGTCACTTCGCCGTGTTCGATCAGCGCGCCTTTGATCGACGAGCCGCGCAGGTGCTGTCCGGTCATGCGCGAATCGCTGAGTTCGACGTCCTGCATGTTCGCCGCGTTGAGGTCGTTGTGCGCGAAGGTCGATCGGTTGAGCCGCACATCGCGTAGGTGCGACACCGCGAGTTCGTTGTTTTCGCAGACGAAGTCGACCCCCGTCGGCGAATCCGCCCGCGAGAACACGGCGCTGTTCGATGCGTGTCCCCACGACGAGCCCTTGAGATGCAGCCCCGACTTCAGTGCCCAGCGCAGGGTCCGCACCCCGGCGCCCATTGCGCGTTCGATGTCCTCGCCGAAGTCGCCGTGCATCCGGTTGTGACGACCGTAGCGGCGGTGCCGGTGGCGCCGCCGCTCGTCGCGCGCGGGCTCCTCTTGGGGCTCGGTAGAGTCACCACCGGCGCTTGTGCCGATTGCGTCTTTTAGCGCTACGATCATTTCGGACGCCTGCTCCGGGGTCAGCGTGCCGTCCTTTACCATTTCGAGAACCCGCTCGATTTCAGATTGCATGGGTGCCTCCTGGGAACTTCGACGGTCCAAATTTAGGCCTCAAAATTGAATAATTCAATATCTGAATCAAATTATTTGATTTTTGGGACCCCGGTGTCGATTCCATCGCCTGCGCGAAGGATCGCCACCGCACTGCTCGCAAGCACCGTGCTGAGCGCTCTGCCCGCCGGCGCCGCGGAAACGCTCCGCTACGTCGCGTTCGTCAGTGACGGCGCCAAAGCGGGAGAACAGGTCGTCGTGCATGGCGACGACGGTTGGACTCGCGTGCATTTCGTGTTCAAGGACAACGGTCGGGGCCCGGAACTCAACGAAAAGTTTCGGTTAGCAGACGACGGCACCTACGCTAACTACGACGTTGAGGGGACATCGACGTTCGGTGGGCCCGTCGATGAACATTTCGTGCGCAACGGCACGCACGTGAAATGGCATTCACGCTCGGAACACGGTCACGCAACCATCACCGGAACCGCGCTGTACGCGCCGATGAACGGCACTTTCGAAACCGCGTCCGTTGCCGTTGGTGTACTCGCAAGACTCGACGGATCAGCGCGCGGCGCTGTTACCTTCCGGCACGCTGAGCAGCCGCATGCTCGATCAGGTCGAGATCAGCAGCGGCGGCCACACCCAACAGGTTCGCTTGTTCGCGCTGTCGGGCGCTGGGTTCACGCCCGACTTCGTCTGGGTGACTCAGGCAGATCCGCCGCGACTTTTCGCAAGTATCGAGCGCGGCCAATTCACGCTGATCGAAGATGGTTGGGAAAGCACGCGCGGCCTGCTCGAGGAACATCAGGCGTCGGCAGAGACGGCATTGCTGAAAGACCTGGCTGCACAATCGCGGCACGCGCTGCGCGGCGTCACCGTGATCCGCAATGCGCGCGTCTTCGACAGCGAAAACGCGACGCTCGGCGCTGCGTCGGACGTGTACGTGCTGCGCGGTCGCATCGCCGCGGTGCGTCCGGCCGGCGCGCCGACCGAAGGAGCCGACAACGAGATCGACGCCGACGGTCGAGTCCTGCTGCCGGGTCTGTTCGACATGCACGCGCATATGGATCGATGGAGCGGCGGCCTGCATCTCGCGGCCGGCATCACCACGGTGCGCGACATGGGCAACGACAACGCGACGCTGCAGCAGATGCTCGACGAGATCGCGGCCGGCGAACTGCTGTCGCCGCAAATCGTTCCGGCGGGTTTCCTCGAAGGCGAGAGCCCTTATTCCGCGCGCAACGGATTCGTCGTCAGCGACCTCGCCGGCGCGAAGCACGCGATCGACTGGTACGCCGAACACGGCTACCCGCAGTTGAAGATCTACAACTCGTTCCCGCCGGCGCTGGTGCGCGAAACGGTCGCCTATGCGCACGCTGCCGGCATGCGCGTCAGCGGTCACGTGCCCGCGTTCATGCGCGCGCAGGATGTCGTCGAACAAGGCTTCGACGAGATACAGCACATCAATCAGGTGCTGCTGAATTTTTTCGTCACGCCGACGACCGATACGCGCACGTTGGAGCGCTTCTATTTGCCGGCACAGACAGACGGCGGACCTCGATTTCGATAGCCAGCCTGTACAGGATTTCATCGCGCTCTTGCGCGACAAGCACACCGTCATCGATCCGACCCTCGCTACGTTCGACTTCCTCAACCAGCGCGACGGCGAACTCTCGAGCGTGTACGCGCCGGTTGCGGCGCATCTGCCGATCAACGTCCAGCGCGGCATGCGCAGCGGCGGCCTCGACATTCCCGACGACGCCACCGCGCGGCGATATCAGAAGTCGTACGCCAAGATGGTCGAATTCGTGGGCCGGCTGTATCGCGCGGGCGTTCCGATCGTCGCCGGCACCGATGAGCTCGCCGGATTCACGTTGCAGCGCGAACTGGAGCTGTATGTGCAGGCCGGCATGACGCCGGCGCAGGTTCTCCAGATCGCGACGCGCAACGGCGCGTTGTATACACGCACGTCGAGCGATCGCGGCAGCATCGCGCCGGGCAAATTGGCCGATCTGATCCTCGTCGACGGCGATCCGACCACGGACATTTCGGCGATCCGAAACGTCGTCTGCGTGATCACGCAAGGCGTACTGATTTCACCGAGCGAGATCGATCGCGCGCTCGGGATCGCGCCATTCGTCGCCGCAGAACCGGCGCTGAAACACGTGTCGCGTTAGACTCGAAACGACCATGACCATGACTCACACGACGCACATTCCGGTGATCGACATCCGCCGTATCGACACCGACGCGACGGTGCTGCAACAAGTCCACGAAGCCTGCGTCGACTGGGGATTTTTCCAGGTCGTCGGTCACTCGGTGCCGCCGGAACTGATCGATGCAACGCACGCGAGCATGCGCGCGTTTTTTGCACTGCCCGACGCCGACAAACGCGGCATCGAGCGCACTGCAACGAATTCGTGGGGCTTCTACGATCGCGAGTTGACGAAGAACCGGCGTGACTGGAAACAGGTCTTCGACGTGGGTCCCGATGAAGTCGAAGGACCGTTGGCCGGGATGACCGCGCAATGGCCGAGGCGCATTGCCGTCGTTGCGGCCGGTGCTCGAAGCCTTCTCGGCCGCGTGCGAATCGCTGAGTTTCCAGTTGCTCGGCGCAATCGCGCGTTGTCTCGAGACGCCAGCGGCTGACCTCGCGCGCGCGTTCGCGCCGCGCCACAGCAGCTTCCTGCGCCTCAACTACTACCCGCTGTGCGCGAGTCCGGCGACGCCGACTGCGCCGACCGGCGCGCCCGGAAATTTCGGCATCAGCCACCACACCGATTCCGGCGCGCTCACGGTGCTCTTGCAGGACGAGCAACCCGGTCTGCAGGTGTTTCGGCGCGGCGCGTGGACGTTCGTCGAGCCGAACCCCGACGCGCTCGTCGTCAATATCGGCGACGTGGTCCAGGTGTGGTCGAACGATCGCTATCCCGCCGCGCTGCATCGCGTGATCGCGAGCGACCGACGCGAACGCTACAGCGCGCCGTATTTCTTCAATCCGGCGCCGAGCGCGTTTTACGCGCCGCTGCCGAGCGCATGCGAGGATGGAGAGCCACCACACTATCGACCGATCAACTGGGGGGAATTTCGCGCCAGCCGCACCGCCGGCGACTACGCCGACTACGGGGACGAAATACAGATTTCGCACTATCGAACCACAACGAACTAACGAGGGAATTATGGCGAAGACGGCAATCGAGGTCGCACAGCAATTGTTCGAGCAGATCGAGGCCAAACGGGTCGACGGCGTTGCGGCGCTGTATGCGGAGGACGTGCTCGTCTGGCACAACTTCTCGAACACGACGCAGACGAAACCGGAGAACCTCAAGGTGCTCGACGGTCTGACGAAAAACGTCGCGCAGATCCGCTACGACGTGACCGAACGGGTGTTGCTCGGCGATCGCGTCATGCAGCGCCACTTGCTGCGCTGCCGCCTCGCCAACGGCGAAGAGTTCGTGATTCCGGCATGTATCTTCGTCACCGCTCGCGACGGCAAGATCACGCGCATCGACGAATACCTGGACACGACCCAATCGAAAGCACTCAATGCCGGCATCGAGCGCTCACGCGCGGCCGCCGTTCGCTAGAATTTCATCCAACACATTTTCATTCAAAAGCGGAGAATCCAAAATGCCAAGACTCAAACAAGTCACCCGCGCGCAGGCGACGGGCACGATCAAGAAGTACTACGACCAGTTGTTCGGCGAACGCGATCCCGTCACGCAGCCCGGCACCGCGACTGGCACGCCCGGCAATTGGTGGACCGTCTTTGCGCTGCGTCCGTTCATCTTCGATCACGCGACCAGCCAATTCGGCATGTTCGGCATGTTCTCGGACAAGAGCATCAGCCAACTCGACCCCGCGAGCCGCGAACTCGCGCTGATGCGCGTCGGATTCACGCAAGCGAGTCAGTTCGTTTTCTCACAACATTGCAAAGCCGCGCGCCGATGGAAAATCAGCGAGGAGCAGATCGCGGCGATTCCGTCGTGGTCGGTGTCAGATGCGTTCTCGCCGAAGGAGCGCGCGCTGCTTGCATACGTCGATTGCCTGATTCTCGAAGGCGGCCGCGTCCCGGACGCGACGTTCGCCGCGCTGAAGAAGCATTTCTCCGACGAGGACATCCTCGAAATCACCTATCACTCGCTCGCCTACAACCTCCACGCGGTGACGTGCAAAGCGTTGCGCCTGGAGTTCGACGACGTCGATGAACGCATCCGCGAAGTGCCGATCCCCGCGGGCGGCGCCGTCGCGGACTGGGCAGGAAACGCGTGGAAGAAAGCGTGACACCGGACACGCGCGGCAAACGGCGCACGGCCGCCGATGGTTTGCCTACTAAGGATTCGTCGGCGTAGACTTCGACCATTCGACCCAATGCACCAAACTCCGCGTCCGCGGAGTTTTCAACAAACACTGAGGAGCAAAGCTCATGGCAAAGAGACAAAACAAGAAGTTCGAGATTCGCGGCGTCAATCACCTGGCGCTGACGTGCAAAGACATGAAGCGAACCGTCGACTTTTATTCCGGCGTTCTCGGCATGCCGCTGACGAAGACGATCGACCTGCCCCGAGGCATGGGTCAGCACTTCTTCTTCGACATCGGCAACGGTGACTCGCTCGCGTTCTTCTGGTTTCCCGATTCACCCGAATCGGTACCGGGCGTGACGCATCCCGCGAATCTCGTCACGCGCGGTCCGATCACGACCGCTAACGCGACGATGAATCACGTCGCATTCGACGTATCGCCCGACAAAATCGAGGAGTACCGCGAACGTCTGGCGAAAGCCGGCGTCGACGTGACCCGCGTCATCAACCACGACGATTCGCCGAATCAGGCGAGCCCCGAACTCACGCCGTCGACGTTCGTGCGTTCGATCTACTTCCAGGATCCCGACGGCATTCAGCTGGAATTCGCCGCGTGGACCCGCGAGATGAACGAATCGGACGTCAACTGCGAGCCGCATTCGGTCGCGGCCGGCGGCTCAGTGGCGGCCGCGTGAGCGGTTCGCAGATCGCGATGAGCGGGCGGACTGCCGCCCGCTACAGCGGACAAGGTCCACTAGAGTGGATAAACAATCGTATTGGGGACCAGCACCGAGTCGTAGACGCAGCGCTTCTCGGTGAACTCGAGCGCGCCATCGCTGCGTCGTTGGAGCGCATCGATGTAGCGCCCGACGCTGAGGATTCGCGGCAGCTCGTCCGGCAGCACTTCGATGACGCTGTAGTGCGCAATCGTCTCGATCCGGCCGCCATCGGTGCTCGTCACACGGACGTTCGTGATCTGATGCCGCAGATAGCGCGGCTCGTGCATGATCGTCTCTTGCGCGGCGCGGATTCGATCCACGAGCATGCCCCGACTTTCACAACGGATGATCGCCAGCGGCAGGCCCCGGTCGAAGTTGTCGCGCGGAATCACGATATAGAGGCACGTTTCGGCGAATAGATCCGGCCACTCGAGCAACGGACCGTCGTCGAGCAACGCCGCGTAGCGCGAGTACAGAGCCTCGACTTCGAACTGCAACGCGACGTCCACCGACTAGAATCCCATCACGACGCGGTAGTGCGAATAAAACGCGCGCAGCGCCGCTTCAGTCACCATGTGCGGCGTGTCGTGCGCGTCGCGTCCGCCCATCAACAACACGCCCGCGTCGGTTGGATGTCGCTCGACGCCGAGCTGCGTCAGCTTGATCACTTCGCTGTCGTCACCGGAGACGAGACCCGCGGAACTCATCAGGTTCGCCTGCCGCAACCGGCGTTGCGTCATCGCTTCGTCGTCGGTCGAGTATCCAAAAAAAGTCCAATGCAATTCGAACGAACCCGGATCGCGCGGCTGAATCTGGCGCAGCGCGAGCGTATTGGACTGTTGCTGCACGATCAGATTCGGCCAGATCGTCTGCATCACGACCGTCGCGTCGTCGGGAAATTCCTTGACCGGATCGAGCAGCCGTTTGTCCTGCAGCACGAAATCTTCGCGCAGGTTGGCGATGTCGCGCGTCGCGGCGCTCGCCTGCGCGGCCCCGCGTTGCGAAATCAACAACGCGTGCCGACCGCTCGGATCCATACGGACCTGCGACTTCTGATCGGCGCGGAACAGCCCGAACGTCACCAGGAAAACGTGCAACAGCGACGCGTGGTACGGATCCTTGATGTTCTCGAACATCAGCTTCCAGTTGCCCGGGATCAGCTGCCGCGAATAGCCGAGCAGGACGAGTCCGCGGCCGTCGAACACCCGGTCGAAGTAATGTGTATTGGTCTCCCCGAGATAGTCCGCAAGCGCCGGCACGTCCTGTCGAAACGACGCGAAGATCACGCCATTGCGCGTGCTGATCGCGAGCCGCGGCAGACCGTAGTCGGCGCGGTCGAAGTCGTCCGGCATACCGCCGAGCTTGTTGACGCCTTTGATGAAAGGCACGCCGCGCAGCGCGCCGGTCGCGTCATAAGACCACTGATGGTACGGGCAGACGAAAAAGCGGGTGTTGCCGAACTCGTGTCGGCACACTTTCACGCCGCGGTGCGCGCACCGATTGACGAAGCCGTGGATCGCACCGTTCGCATCGCGCGTGATCACGACCGACGTGGTGCCTACGCGGGTTACCTTGAAATCACCGGAATTCGGAATCTCGATTTCGAGCCCGACATAGGCCCACCCGGCGCCGCGGAAAATCCGCTCCATTTCGCGTTCGAAAATCGTCGGGTCGGAATAGATCCGGTACGGAATCCGCGTGTTGCCCTCCGCCGGCCACACCAGATTCGTAATGTCGTTCATAGCCATCGCCCGATTGACGCCGATCGATCGGTGCGATAATACTTTTATGCCAAAGCTTTTCAACCGCGCCCGCTCTTGCAGTTAGGCCGATCAACCACGCGAGGAAGCCGACATGACGCGACCCGAGGTCAATATCGTCGATGCGGACGCGTCGACGCCGGCGCACTGCAATCCCGAGCGCGCCAAACCCGCGCGTGACTGGCCGCCGGTGTTGATCACGCGCGCGCTGATCGACAGTGAAATAGAGCGCCTGGCCGATGCGCCGCGCCCCGCGAACGGACGCCGCAGCGCACTGTTCGTACACCCGAACGCACCGTCCCCGGGGCGCGGACTCACGCCCGGCGTGCAGGTGAGTCTCGACGTACTGAAACCCGGCGAGGAAACGGTGCCGGTCCGTCACAACTCGACCCAGGTCAACTTCTGCATTCGCGGCGGCGGCACGACGCTGGTCGGCGATCGGCGCATTACGTTTGCGCAATACGATGTCTGGAATCATCCGTCCTATGCGACCTATCGGCACGTCAACGACACGAAGGAACTGCAAGTCCGGCTGACGTATTCAAACGCGGCGCTGCTCGAGATGATGCGCGTGCACCTCGTCGAGGACGATCCGCAACCGCCCCCAGCGCGCGTCGAGCGCAATGCGCATCCGCCGACGCTCCAGCTGCCGACGTTTCAAATCGGCGACGACGGCGCCGCACTGATGCCATACGAGACATTGATCAATCCGCCGGCGGTCGAATCGCACGTGTTGCACTGGCCGTGGCAAACCGTGAAAGCAAACCTCGACAAGCTCGAAGCGCTCGGCGAGACGTACGTCGGCCGACGCCTCTATCTGCTGTACAACTCGAAGACCGAGCGCTTCAACGGCACGACGCCGAACTTCTTCGCGACGATGACGATCCGTCCGCCGAGCATCGTCGATCGGCCGCACCGGCACGTGTCGTCAGCGATCAACTATTACTTCCACGGTTCGGGTTACAGCCGCGTCGAAGGCAAGCGCTACGAGTGGTCGGCCGGTGATCTGATGGTCTCCGCACCCGGTTGGGCCGTGCACAATCACGCGTCGTATGACGCATCGCCCGTGTACGAACTGACGATTCAGGACCAGCCGCTGAACATCTACATGGAATCGCTGTTGTGGCAGGAGAGTCTCGATTATCCCGGCCGCATTCTCGGCGTCGATGCCGGATTCGCGACGAATCGAACGTGACCTGCCACGGGGGATTCGAATGAACGAGAACGGGTTGGGATGATCACACTCGACGCAAACGCGCTGCGCGGATCGATCACACCGCTGATCACGCCGTTCCGTGATGGCGAGGTCGACTACGACACGTACGCCGCGCTCGTCGAACGCCACATCGCCGAAGGCGGCCACGGGATTCTGGTGAACGGCACGTCCGCCGAACCGAGCACGTTGTCCGTCGAGGAGCGCAACCGACTCGTGCGCACCGCTGTCGACTGCGCAAAGGGGCGCACGCAGATCGTCGCGGCAACGGGCTCGCAATCCTTCGCCGAGTCGTGCGCGTTGACCGATTTCGCGGCAAAGGCCGGCGTCGATGCGCTGTTGATCGTCACGCCGTACTACATCCGGCCGCCGCAACGCGGGCTCGTCGCGTATTACGCAGCGCTGGGTAAACGCAGCGATCTGCCGCTGATGATCTACCACATCCCGGTGCGCGCGGCGGTCAATATCGAACTGCCGACGCTGGTCGAAATCGCCGAACGCGTGCCGCACCTGGTCGGCATGAAGCACGCATCGACCGACCTCGCGTTCGTCTCGGATTGCCTCGCGCGCCTCGGAAGCGATTTCCGCATTTTCGTCGGTCTCGAGGAACTCAGTTTCCCGATGCTCGCATTGGGCGCGTGCGGTCTGATGAATGCCGTCGGCAACCTCGTTCCCGGTCCTGTCGCGCGGCTCTATGAGACCACCGCGCGCGGCGATCTCGAGGCCGGACGGCGCGCGCATTACGACTTGCTCGAACTGAATCGAGCCGTGTTCTGGGATACGAATCCAATCCCGATCAAATACATGGCGAAACGCCTCGGCATCATCCCCCGCAACGAACATCGGCTGCCGATGGTGCCGGCGACGCCGGAACTCGAGCGGCGGCTCGACGCGTTGCTGCGCACGAGCGGTCTGTTGCGCGACTAAAAAGAAAAGCCCATGCACTACGATCCGCGCGTCGACCTCAAGCCAGCACCGCTCAAATACAATCCCCTCAACGCGCTCGTTGCGCCGCGGCCGATCGGCTGGATCACGACGTTGGACAGCCTGGGCCACGTCAACCTCGCGCCGTTTTCGTATTTCAACGCGTTCTCGGCCGACCCGCCGATCGTCGGCTTTGCGCCGAACGCGCACCCGACGCGCGGCAGCGACAAAGACACGCTGCGCAACGTGCGCGAGGTACCCGAATTCACCGCGAGCATCGTTTCCGCCGATCTCGCGCGGCCGATGAACGAAACATCGCGCGCTCTGCCGTACGGCGAGAGCGAACTGGACGCCGCCGGACTCACCGCGGTTGCGTCGCGCAACGTGCGCCCGCCGCGCGTCGGTGAAGCGCGCGCGGCGCTCGAATGCCGCGTATTCGACGTGATCACGCTGCCGGCCGGACGCGACGGGCGCGCGAGCCATCTCGTGCTCGGCGAGGTGATCGGTGTGTACATCGATGACGCGCTGATCCTCGCCAATGGCCGCGTCGATACGCTCGCGCTCGCGCAGGTCGCCCGCCTCGGCTACAGCGACTACACGAACGTCGCGGCGATCTACGACATGCGCCGACCGGACTGAAGCTTTGACAAAGAGCGGCGCGAAGGCTCGGTTCGACACGGACCCGCTGAAGAGCTACGGGTATCAAACGCGCGCGACGCACCGCGCGTTCGATCGCACGCTGCAGCGACACATCGGCAAACACGCGCTGTCGAACGGTTTCTGGTATGTGCTGCGCGTGTTGTGGGAACGCGAAGGCATGTCGCAGCGCGAACTGGCCGACGAAGCGAATCTCACGGAATCATCGACCGTGCTGATGCTCGATTCGATGGTTAGCGCCGGACTCGTGCGCAAACGTCGCGACACGAGCGACCGGCGCCGCATACAGGTCTTCCTGACGGCGAAGGCGAGGCGCATGAAACCTGAACTCCTGCACTACGCGGCGCGCGTGAACGCGATCGCGACGCGGGGGATTTCTCAGCGTGATCTCGCGACCTTTTTGCGCGTCGCGATACGCATGCGCGAAAACCTCAACGCGCGCTAACCGTCGCGATACGTTCATGCGAGACCCTCACGCTCGAGCGGAGCTGTGATCTCCGACCTGTTTCGGGCACGCATCCCTTGCAAGTCCGGGGCTTTGCGGGACACTCAGTCAGCGCATCGTTCCCGAGTCCGGAAGTGTCCGACGCATTCTTCCAAAAGCTATTCGGTGACTCCGAGCCAACCCACTTGGGGAGTGGCTGGGTCAGCGGCGTGGCATCGATCTTCTTCGGAATGCTCGGCGTTGGCGGCGTCCTTGTGCCTGCTTTTTCCCGCGGCTCTGACGCTTCCCGAGGCGCGCGCGCTCTATCCGGTCCACATCATTCGCCTGATCATTCAGGCAACGATCGCCGCTGCCCTCGTGCTCGGCGCGATCTCTGCGATCCTGCGCCAACGCAACGTTCTCGGTCTGACCGGAGCCGCGCTCGGGCTCACTGCGGTGCTGCTCGGCGGAGCGACGCACGCCGCTGCCGAATGAGATCGGGTCGAAAATCGGCATCGGCCTCGACTGGTTTCTGCTGGACCTGCTGGTGATGACGCTCGTATTCGTTCCGGTCGAGCGATTGTGGCCGCTGCATCCGGAGCAAAAGACGTTTCGACCCGAGTGGACCACGGATGCCTTCTATTTCGTGTCCACCCACCTGCCCGCGCAACTGATCACGTTCGTGATGCTGCTACCCGCAACGTTTGCATCCAAGTGGCTGGCGATTCCCGTGCTCATGCAGACGGTCGGCAGCTTGCCTTTATATGTGCAGCTGCCGATGGCGATCGTCGTCGCGGACTTTTCTCAGTACGTCACTCACCGGGCGTTTCACAGATCCCGTTCCTGTGGCGCTTTCCATGCCATCCATCATTCCATCAAGACGATGGACTGGATCGCGGGTTCGCGCTCGCACTTCGTCGATATTCTCATCACGCGCGGCTTGATCCTCATACCGATGACCCTCGTCGGTTTCTCGCAGAGCGCGATGGCCGGGTATCTGATCTTCGTTTCGTTTCACGCGACGTTCTGCCACACGGACTTTCGTCCGCGTACGATCTGGCTCGAGCCGCACTTCGTGACGCCGCGTTATCACCACTGGCATCACGCGGCGCATCCGGAGGCGGCCGACGTCAACTTCGCCATCCATTTGCCGTTCATCGATCGTCTGTTCGGCACGTACCATCTTCCGAAAGACGCGTGGCCCGACCGCTACGGCTTGATCAATCCTTCCGTCCCGTCGGGATTCTTCGCGCAGTTCGTCGCGCCGTTCAAGCGCAAGAAAGTCCGCCGTCAGAGCGTGACTTCCGCGAGCGCCAGCTCCTTTGGTTTGTAGCGTTCCCGTATTGGACGCCTTCACGAGCCCCAGCACGCCCATGACCCGGACGGTGAGATAACCGAAATCGAACTCGGCGGGATCGTGCGTGGTCCGCAGCAGATGCGGATAGTGGTGATGGTTGTTCTGCCAGCAGGCGCTGAAGGTCGCCATCACCGGAAGCCAGTCGCCGATGTTCATCGCGTTGTCGCCCGGCACGTCATAGCGCCGCGAGCCCCAACGGCGGTCGTGCGTCCAATAGTTCTGCACCATGTTCACCCACAGCGCGAAGATCCGGACGCTGAGCCAGACCGCCAATGGCAAACGTCCAGTCGCGAACGAACAACCACAAAAGTCCGCAGCTCAAAACCGGCGAGACGACCACGAACAGTGGATGCGAGACCAGACGGAACGGCCACGTTTTGAGGATGGCGTCGTTCGCCAGGTCGTCCGTGCACGGGTAGGGAAAAAGGCAGTGGTACAGCGTTCTCCAGAAACCGTCGGAGTCGAGCTTGTTCGGATCGCCGGCGTGGTCGGAGAACTTGTGGTGAAGCCGGTGGCGATTGACCCAGCTCACGGGATCGACGTAGACGAAGAACGTGTTGTTGACGAGCGTCACGGTTTTGATGAACCAGTCCTTGTAGTCCAGAGCCCGGTGCGCGATGACCTAAGTGGATCATGTCGGAAAGATAAAGCCCGCCGGAAAACCAGGACGCCAACAAGTACGCAAAGCCGACCGCCATTCCCCAATACGGCCCGAGCCGAGGACGGCGCCAGCAGCGCCGATATCAGCAGATGCATCGCAAGTATCGTCAGACCCAGCACGTTGTAGATTTTCATAGGCGGGTCCTATAGCACCGGTTCGACAGGCAGCAGTCGAAACATCCACACCTTGAACCGTTTGCCGAAACCCACCTCGGAGTCGGGATTGAAATCAGCCGTCGTGTGCCAGCTGTTCTCGGGCCGAATGTCACGCTCGATGCTCGCAGTGAGCTGGCGGGCCAGTTCGGGATTTTTGATCAGCACGCCGACTTCGGTGTTCAGGTTCGCCGATCGCGGATCGAGATTGAATGTTCCGATGAAGAGCGTTTCGTCGTCGATCACCATGCTTTTGGCGTGTAGTGAGAAGATCGGATCATATTTGGCGAGGCGCGGATAGTGCTCGATCAATTGGTTTCGGATTGCCGGATTTGGATTGAATTCGTAGATCCCAACGCCCGCTTCCAGCAAATCGCTACGCTGCGACGAGTAGCCGGCGAACGCCGGAATGTTGTCTGTCGATGCGAGTGAGTTGGTCGATATCCGAATCTTGACGCCCTGTTTGATGAGCTGCGCGAAGAGCGTCGATGCCGCCGTCCGGCAATATGAGATACGGCGACTGAATCAGGATGGATTTTTTCGCCGCCTTTACCGCGTTGATCAGCTGATTCGTCGATGCGCCGCCGCCGCGGAAACCCGACGTTCCGTCGTTCTTGCCGGGCACATCGCTGATGAATCGAACGTCACCCCATACCAACGCGTGCATCAGCGCAGGAAAGTACTGGGGAGTCGCGTCGATGGCCTGCCGAATTTCCGGTTCGAAGTTGGCCGGATTGCGCGCATAGGCGTGCAACTCCGCGGACCGGCGCGCGACATCCTCGCTCGAAATCGTGTCAGCCTCATGCCTCGGAGAATCTTTTCCACCGGGATTGCGAATGCGCTGTCCCAGAATTCATTGAAGTTGTCCTGCATCTCCCGCACCGCCGATCCCAGGATGAGTACGTCGCGATCGCGGAAGTTGAATTCGTGATTGAAGTCGAAATATTCGGCCGCCATGTTGCGGCCGCCGGTGATGCCGGCAACACCGTCAAAGGTCGCCGTCTTGTCGTGCATGCGCTGGTTGACGTCGCGAAACTGCGTAACGGAGTTCTTCGCCTTGTCCCAAAGGCTGACGCCCACGACGAACTTGGGGTTGTAGATTCGGATCTGCACGTTCGGGTGCGCCGACAATAAGCAGGAGCGTGCGGTCTTCTGCGTCGATGAGAAAGTCATCGACGAGCACGCGAACCGAAACGCCGCGTTCAGCGGCGCTCAACAACTGTTCGGCGGCGAGCACACCGATGTTGTCCGTGCTCCAGATGAAATACTGCACATCGATCGACCGCGTCGCGTGCTGCGTCAGCCATGCTCGACCGATCAGGGCTTCCTCGCCTTTTTCGAGGATGTACACGCCCGTCTGCGACTCCATGCGCGTCGTGCAGTCATCGCAAGCGGACTGGACCCACTCGTTGATTGACTGCGCACCGAGCGCGCGCCACGGGATTGAGCATGAAGAGCAGAGCAAAGAGTTTCAGGTGCGTCATCAACGGAACCCGCAAGATCAGCTGAACAGTGGGCAGGAGTGTATGTCGCACCCGGATGGCTTCGACGCAAGTCTATCGTGTCGGCCCGGAACGTTCGACAAACCATTGCAACTTGGATCATTATCCTCTCCCCCAGGATAGGATACGCGATGGCCATTCACACTTCACACCCCGACGTCATCAAACGCCTGAAACGCGCCGAAGGTCACCTGAAGAGCATCGTCGCGATGATGGAAAGCGGCCGCGGCTGCCTGGAGATTACGCAGCAACTCCAAGCCGTCGAGAACGCCATCGCCAATTCCAAAAAGGTACTGGTGCACGATCACATCGATCATTGCCTCGAGCAGGCGGTGAAGAAGCGCGCACGCAGTGCCGATGATGTGGTCCGCGAGTTCAAAGCCATCACGAAATACCTGTAGCGATATGAGCGACATCGCCACTCTCCTGCAGGAAGGCTCGACCAACGCCTGGCTGTTCGTCCCCAGCGCGATTCTGCTGGGCGCGCTGCACGGTCTGGAGCCTGGTCACTCGAAGACGATGATGGCCGCATTCATCGTTGCCATCCGCGGCACCGTTGCGCAGGCGGTCCTACTGGGTTTGGCTGCAACGTTATCGCACACGGCGGTCGTTTGGGTGGTCGCGTTGACCGGGCTGCACTTCGCGGGCCAATGGAATGCTGAGACGAGTGAACCGTATTTTCAGGTCGCCTCTGCGGTGATGATCATCGGTGTAGCGTCGTGGATGCTCTGGCGAACATGGCGGCACCAGAACGATTGGTTGCGCGATCAGGCCGACCACGAACGCGCGCACGAACATGATTACGCGCACGGACATCATCACCCGCACGGACAAGGCAGCGACAGCAAACGGATCGACACCGGGCACGGCGTCATGCGCATGGAAGTGTTCGAAGACGGCGTGCCGCCGCGCTTCCGGCTCTACGATGAAAGTGCGCATCGGCAGAACTGGTCGCCGCACGACGTGTCGGTACAAACGCTGCGCGCGAACGGTAACCATCAGACATTCACGTTCGTACACCGCGACCGTTTCCTCGAATCGGTCGAAGAAATTCCGGAGCCGCACGAGTTCATCGCCCGCTTGAGCCTCGGCCACGGCGACCATACCCACGACTACGACTTGGAATATGTCGAGCACGGTCACACGCATGCGGTCGGAGACTATGCCGCGCTCGACGCGACCTCGCCCGGATATCAGGACCCGCACGAACTCGCGCACGCCAACGATCTGCGCCGTCGCTTTGCGGAACGACACGTAACGAATGGTCAGATCTTGATATTCGGGTTGACGGGCGGTCTCGTGCCGTGTCCGGCGGCCATCACGGTGCTGTTGCTGTGTCTGCAATTGAAGCAGTTCACGCTGGGTGTCGCGCTGGTTGTGTGCTTCAGCATCGGTCTCGCGCTCACGCTGGTTCTGTCCGGCGTCGTCGCAGCGCTCAGCGTGCACCACGCGGCAAAGCACTGGACCGGTTTTGGTGACGTCGCACGCAAGGCACCGTACTTTTCGGGTGCCGTCATTTTGATGATCGGACTCTTCATCGGCTATCAGGGTTTGCGCGCGCTGCTGTGAGCAGCCGAGCGTCACGTGCCTTCAATGCGCGAAGTGGCGTGCCGCCTTGGTCCCCATCGCGACCACGGTGGGGCCGTTGACAGCGATTCTTGCATACTCAATCCTTAGCTCGCAAACCAATTCCGACGGAGCAGTCGATGGCAAAGAACCGTTACGCGGATCGGATGCAGAGCATCGGACACCTCACACGCATCGCGTTCCGCGATTTTTCCAGCGCGCTCGGCGCGCGTTTCGCCAAACACGATGTCACGCCGGGCCAGTGGCGCTTCCTGCGTGTCTTGTGGGAAGAGGACGGCATCAGCCAGCGCGAGTTGTCCGAGCGCGTCGGCGCGAAGGAAGCAACGACCGTGCGCTCCGTCAGAAGTCTGCTGAGCAGCGGCCTCGTCGAGCGGCATGACGACGCGGTCGACGCGCGCAAGTTTCGGATTTATCTCACCGCGCGCGCACGTCGGCTCGAGGCGACGCTGTTGCCGTACGTCGCCGACGTGCACGCAATCGCCGAGCGCGGCATTCCGCGCCGGGACATCGAGACGACGCGCCGCGTGCTCGTTGCGATGCACAAGAATTTCGCCGAGTCGGGCGCCGTCGCATTTTTCGATGAGGATCGTTTTGCATGAACGTGCTGCTTCCCACGTGTCTCGTCGGCAGCTATTCGCAGCCGGATTGGTTGATCGACCGCGCGCGGCTCGGCGAGCGGCTGCCACCGCGCGTGCGCGCGCTCGAGTTGTGGCGCATCCCGCCGTCGCACCTCGAAGAAGCGCAGAACGATGCGACGGTCGTCGCGCTCGACGATCAACACCGCGCCGGCGTCGACATCGTCACCGACGGCGAAACGCGCCGCGAGAGCTACTCTAACAATTTCGCTACGGCGCTCGCCGGCGTCGATCTGGATCGCCCGGGTGAGTCGCTCGATCGCACCGGCAAAAAAGTCCCGGTGCCGCGCGTGGTCGGGCCGATACAACGTCTGCGACCGGTCGAAACACCGTACATCGCATTCCTCAAGCAACACACCAACAAGCCGATCAAGGTGACGTTGCCCGGGCCGTTCACGATGTCGCAGCAGGCGCAGAACGACTTCTACGAGGACTCCGCGGCACTCGCGCTGGCGTATGCGGCCGCCGTCAACGAGGAGGTGCTCGAACTCTTCGCCGCCGGCGTCGACGTGGTGCAACTCGACGAACCGTACGTGCAGGCGCGTCCCGAAGCCGCCGCCGAATACGCGGTTCCTGCGATCGACCGTGCATTGCGCGGCGCCACCGGCACGACGGCGCTGCACGTCTGTTTCGGTTACGGCAAACACGTCGCCAACAAGCCGAACGGGTTATGCGTTCCTCGACGCGCTCGACGCCTGTGTCGCGGACGAAATTTCGCTCGAATGCGCGCAGCCGCGCGCTGAAACTCGACCTGCTGCAACTGTTGCCGTCGAAACGCATCCACGTCGGCGTCATCGATTTGCGCGATCTTTCGATCGAGTCGCCGCAGCTCGTCGCGCAACGCATCCGCGACGCGCTGCAATACCTGCCGGCCGAACGGCTCGTGATTGCGCCCGACTGCGGCATGAAGTATCTGCCGCGCGACGTGGCTTTCGGCAAACTGTGCAGCATGGTTCGCGGACGCGATCTCGTCCGCGCTGAACTGAATACCTGAAAATCTCTGGGGGACGAACGATGCAGGCAATCGAACGTGAATTCGTGTCACTCGTGTCGCCGACCGCGCCACGCAACGGCGCCGGCTTTTATCCGTGCCAGGGTTTGTACCATCGGCCGCGCGACAAACGGCCGACGACGGCGTTCATCGCGACGCACTACAACGTGGATTTCAGCGAGCACTATCTCGGCGACTACATGGCGCACCGCGGTTTCGGCTTCCTCGGCTGGAACACGCGCTTTCGCGGCAACGAAGCGTTCTTCCTGCTCGAACACGCGCTGATCGACATCGGCGTCGGCGTGCGCTGGCTGAAGGAACAAGCAGGCGTCGAACGCGTCGTGATTCTCGGCAATTCGGGCGGCGGTTCGTTGATGGGCGCATACCAGTCGCAAGCCGTCGAGCCGAATATCACCGCGACACCCGGCTTGAAGTTGCCGAGCGCCGTCAACGAACTGATTCCGGCTGATCTGTACGTATCGCTGTGTTCGCACGCGGGACGCCCCGAAGTGCTGACCGCCTGGATGGATCCGTCAGTCGTCGACGAACGCGATCCGACGCTGATCGATGCGTCGTTGAGCATGTACAACCCCGACAACGGTCCGCCGTATTCTGCCGACTTCGTCGCGCGGTACCGGGCCGCCCAGGAAGCGCGCAATCACCGCATCACGACCTGGGTGTATTCGCAGCTCGATCAACTGAAGAAAGTCGGGTTGTTCGACCGCGCGTTCACGCTGCAACGCACGTGGGCCGATCCGCGTCTGATGGACGGCGCGCTCGATCCGTCGGACCGACCGGTCGGCGTGTGTTACGCCGGCGACCCCAAGGCCGCGAACTTTGGACCGCGCGGCATCGGGCTGACGAACACGCTGCGCACCTGGTTGTCGATGTGGAGCCTGCGCGACTCGCAATGCCGCGGCGCGCCGCACCTCGCGCGCATTCGCGTGCCGGCACTCGTGGTTCAGAGCATGGCCGACACAGGCGTGTTTCCGAGCGACGCGCGCGGCATACACGACGCGTTAGGCGCGAAAGACAAGACGCTCGAGTTCATCATCGGCGATCACTATCTCGAGACGCCGAAGGACGCACGCGACGACGTCGCGGATCTGATCGCCGCATGGATCGCCCAGAAAAGTTGAGAAGGAGGAACAGGCTAGAAGCCGGTCAGAGTCCCTTGTCGTCGCGATGGCGCCAGACGATCGCTTGCTGCGCTACCGCAGATAGTAGTTCAGCGCGTTGGGACTGAATTCGCGCGGGTCAGCCGTGTCGGTGAACCGATACGGCGCGCGACCGTTGTCGAGACCCTCGACGAGATAGCGGTGATTGCGCAAGTCGTAGAATGCGTACAGCGTGGCCCACAGCACGGGCACCTGGTAATAATTCAGCGCGTGCGCTTCGGCCGTGCGCCACAGCTGACCCGTTAGATCCCAGCTGTCGGTGACTGCGACCTGCCAGCTGTCCTCGTCGAGGTAGAACCGACGGCGGCCATAGATGTGTTTCTCGCCGGGCTTCAGCACCGCCTCGACGATCCATACGCGGTGCAGTTCGTATCGCAGTAGATCGGGATCGAGGTGGTTGGGCCCAACGATCCGTTCCACTGCAACGCTGTCGCTGTGGACGCGATAGGCGTTGTACGGAATGAACATCTCCTGCTTACCGAGCAGCGTCCATTCGTACCGGTCCGTCGGTCCCGAGAACAGCTCGAACTGATCGACCGTACGCAGCGCGTCGGTATTCGGCGCGGGCAAGTCGTAGCCGTAGTTGGCTTGCAGAACGAGTTGCCGCAACCCGGGCGTATACAGCCACACCTTGCGCGAGTCGCGCGTCTG
This sequence comes from uncultured Gammaproteobacteria bacterium, assembly GCA_963829065.1. Classification (GTDB taxonomy): domain Bacteria; phylum Pseudomonadota; class Gammaproteobacteria; order Pseudomonadales; family Azotimanducaceae; genus DATJGR01. The sequence continues at coordinate 345,742 of CAWHHK010000005.1, forward strand.
ATCGATCGGTTCGATCGCGAGCGTGCCGCGTCCCGTTAGCGGCGCCGGTGTCAACGTCTTCGTTTTTGCCGCCAGCAATACGTTCGAGAACTTCCAATCGGAGCGCTTTCCCGGCACGTCGTAGGGGAACGCCAACTGTTGATTCGACATGACGAGTGTGTAGCGCCCGCGGGGCGTCACCGCCGCGCTGCCTTCGGAACGCTCGACACGCAGGCCGCGCCAGCGGAGATTGTGATTCCAGATCGCTTCGAGGCCGCTCTTCGGTTGCCGGAACGGCGGTCCCGCGCGCGCGTCGCTGACGCCGCCTTTGCCCGGCAGTAGCTGGGCGGTTTGCTGGTTTTGCCGAACTGCGTCGTAGACGAAGTCCGGATACGACGCGCTGCGACGTGTGGGGTATACGCGCATCCGCCAGGTATCCGGGTACGCCGCGAACAGCGCGCGCTGGCCGTCGCTGAGCTTGTCCGCGTACGCGTCCACATTGTGTGCGTCGATGGTGAACAGCACTGCGTCGTCCGGGTAAGGATCGACACAGTGTTGCTTTGGGTTGTAGTTCGGCGGCGGTCGCGTGATGCCGCCCAGCCACGGTGGGATCGAGCCATCAGCGTTGCCAGCGGCTTCGGCGCCGATCGGCGTGAGCCCACCTTCGTCCGCACCGAGGCTCGATAGCCAAAGCGCTGCCAACAAAGCGACTATGCCGCGGACCGCGCCTCTTCGGAACCGTTGGCGAGCGCCTTGTTTCATCTGAGAAAGTACGTGAGACGCGCCTGCGCGTAATCCCGATCACGCAATTGATTTGCGTTGGAACCGCCCCAGAACTGCGTCACCGCGAGATCGACCTCTAGGCGCTCGAGATAGCTGAACGTCGCGCCGTATTGCGCGAATTGACGGCCGTCGATGAACGTCGCGGTCGGCGCCGGCGTGGTGCCGCCGGCGTCGCGACCGTAAACGACCCTCGGCGTCATGTTCACGCCGCCGAAGAGGCTGCTGTAGTCCGCGGCGACCGAGACGCGATAACCCCATGAATTCGCGGTTGCGCGCATCCCTTGCAACGGCACTTCGCCGTTGTTCGGCCAGTGGTGTACGTGCGCCCACGCGAGTTCGAGATCGATCAGCATTTGGGTCGCGCGTGCTTGCGGGCCGAGCAATTGCCGAATGCCGATCGCCGCCTGCGTGTGATCAAGGCGCCGATAGCCGTGGATCACCGCGTCTGGACCGTACTCGCCGAGCGGAGTCGTGCCGATGTTGGGATTGAATTCGACCGGCGACAGCGCCGCGCCAAGCACCGTGTCGATCGACTGCTGATACGGGTAGCCGAACTGTCTGGAATATTCACCGGCAACCAACGTGCCGGTTCGCAATGACGAGAAGCTGAACGATGTGCCGATCTCGTCGACGTGCTCTGGGAATTCGATCAAGTAACCCGCCTGATTCATGTACCCGCTCAGCGTCAGCGCTTGCGCGGTATTCGTCGCGGTCGCCGCGGCCGCAGCCGGGTCGAGTCCTTCGCCGACGTAGATCGGGACCAACGGCGCGGCAGTCGTTGCGACGGACACCGGCGAAGTCGCGGCGATCGCCGCGGCGTTCGCCGTCAGACCGGAGATGATCGGCAGACGAGCGTTGTAGCGCATGAAATGCACGCCAATCTTGGTCGCATATGCGTCGAGAAACCGCGCGAACAGACTGATGCCGTACTGACCGCCATCGGACGGTCGATCGACTGCGCGCCCCGGCATCCGATCGAACTGTCGATCGAAGCCGAGCGTTCCCGTCGGCAGCGCGAACTGCTGATCGAGATTCGTTCCAAGGTCGGAGATCTGGCCCGCGCCGAAGAACACGCCGTGGCCGTCCACGCCGTCGCCACCGTAGAGGTCGAGCGAACTGAATACCGTTCCAACCGGCGGCAGTACGACCGGCTTCCACGCGTATTGGTAGTAGCCCTCGACCGCGATCACATCTGTGAGGCTCGACGCGACCCAGACCATCCCGACCGGGTCGCGATTGTCGGCCGACTGTGCCGCGGGTTGCAGCGCCGTGGCGAAATCGAACGGACTGATGACGTCGAGCCCGTCGCGAACGAACGACGTACCCTGCCACGTCAGGATTTGATCGCCGACGCGGAAATACACGGGCGTTCCAGCAACGCTCACCTGACCGGCAAAGTAGTGCTCTAGGAGGTTCGCATCCGAACCGACCAGTTCGCGGCCCGCTCCGGTAACCCTGGTGCGCGACAGGTCGCCATCCTCGACCCAATCGTCGAACGCCGCGGCGCGAGCGTAGATGCCGAAATTCTCGAACGCGAGAATCAACTCGCCGGTGCCGCGCACCATATGCGAGACGACGCCCTGCTTTTGATTCAGTTCGCCGTCGTCTCCATTGACGCTCGCCTCAGTGCCGCCGTTGGCGATGCCGATGAGGCCGCTAGTCGGATCGTCGAGCCGGTACGTGATGCCGTACGAGACGTCGACGTTGACGATGCCTTGTACGAGGTTGCGCTCGAACTCGAAGGCAGCCGCGGGTGCCGCCACGATGAGGCTCAGGCAGCACAGACCGAAGCGCCGCTTCGCTCCGATCGTTTGACCGCCAAGGGTACGGCGCGGCGTACGGGCCGACCGACTACTTGATGCCGCAGGTCGTCTTAATCTGGACGATCTTCTGATCGATCATCTTGTTGTAGTCACCCGATGCGACCTGCAGTTTGCCCTTCTCCTTTCCGGTCGCGGTGCCGGCGACCAGCCCGATCGGCGTAATTGCAGTAACGCCGTCTTCGATCATTTTGGCGGTGCTGACTTTTTCGGACTGAAGCGTGCGCAGATCGCCCTCGGCGGTCGCGCAGTTCACCGGCGCCGCCTCCTGCTTCTGGACCTGTTGCACGTTGGGACCCTGACATCCGGCTACGAGAACGACCAAAACGACAGAGGCAACATTCAGTTTCATCTCATCCCCCCTCAATTGAACTGTCCGCACGTCGCGGACGTTGTAGAACACACATCAAGCAATCGCATCGACTGGCCGAGCTGCTCCGCGCAGCCAAATGAGGAGCAACGCGACCACACCATGCAACGCCACGGCGGGCCACAACAGCGGACCCACGAGTTGTCCGACCGCGCCGGCGTAGCCGAGGATCAATGCGATCAGCGCGTTGTACGCGAGCAGTGCGCGCAGGCCAGCGCGGCCAACGCCGGCGCGACCACCCGGCGGCCAGCATGCCAATCCCAATGCGACGAGAGCCACGCCAAAGCATCGTGCGACGAGCTCAGTCACCGCAGGCGTCTCTGCCCCCAACAACAACGCAACGACAGTCGCCGGCACGATCAACAACGCAAGGCCCGTCCCGAACTCGGCCGCGGCCGAGAACGCAACGAGCCTTCGCGCCACGTCAGTCTTTCGCACGCGCGACCGCGTCGAGGATGGCTGGAAGGTTTTTGCGCTCGGCTTCTGTGATCTGCTGAGGGCCGAGGTCGAACGTCAGCTTGTCGATCGTTCCGGTGAAATTGAACGGACAATCGTAGCGATACTCGATCATCGCTACGGGTGTTCGCGTGTCCTGCCCGACGTCGAAGTCTTCGTCTTCGGGAAACAGGATCGGCGTCGAATGTTCGATGGACTTCGTCGCCACGGTCTGCCCATCCACCGACAGCACACCGGTGCCGCCCTTGCCGAGGCCCGGACCGTCGTATTTGAAGTCGAAAACGATCGTGTGCTTGCCGGCGCTCAGCTCCGGGCCTTCCCACACCGTGCGCTCGAGATCGAGCAGGTTGTAGAGGAACACGACCCTGGCGTGCCCGATCCCGAGATCGCCTTTGCTGAGGTACAGCGCGTAGCCGCCAAAGCGACCGCCCTCGGTCGCGATGACGCCTTCGGCGCCGCCTTCCGGGATCGTGACGTCAGCGGTGATCGTGTACGACTTATCCAGAATGTTCGGTGCGCTGGCAGCCGGCACGCCGCTCAACGTCCCGGAGTATTCGAACCGCGTTCGTCCCGCGGTTGCACTCGGGCGCGGTGTCGTAAATCGCGCCAGCGTGGAGTTGTCTAGCGGCAGCACGTCGTACTTCTTCGCTTCCGCGTAGAACACGTCCGTAAGCTCTTTGACTTTGTCCGGCATCGACGCAGCGAGGTCGTTGGCCTCGGTCGGGTCCTTCGCGATGTTGTACAGCTCCCACTTGTACCCGGTGATGACGTCGGGTGGCGGCGCGCTGCTGAGTACCCACGGCTTCGTGACCGGCGTGGTCGCAGCAACCCAACCGTCGTGATAGATCGCGCGGTTGCCGAGCATCTCGAAGTACTGCGTCGTGTGTCGGGTGGGAGCATTCGCGTTCGCTTTCGGCCACGTGTACGCCATGCTGACGCCTTCGATCGGCCGCTGTGCAATGCCGTCGATCGTGTCGGGCGCAGGAATGCCGGTCGCTTCGAGTATCGTCGGCACGATATCGATGACGTGGTGAAACTGGCTGCGGATGCCGCCAACGTCCGTAATGTGCCCGGGCCACGACATCGCCATCCCCTGCGCCGTGCCGCCGAAGTGCGACGCGACCTGCTTCATCCACTTGAACGGCGTATCCATCGCCCACGCCCACGGTGCCGCGAAATGCGGGAAGGTCTTCTCGGATCCCCAGAACTCGTACCACAGATACTGCGCCTTCACCGGTACCGGCACACCGTTGAAGGTCGTGAACTCGTTCGGCGTACCGTTGAGCATCCCTTCCGCACTCGCGCCGTTGTCGCCGGCGATGTAGATGATCAGCGTGTTATCGAGTTCGCCCATATCCTCCACCGCCTGAATCACGCGACCGATTTCATAGTCCGTGTACGCGAGGTACGCGCCATAGACGTCGGCCTGTTTGATGAAGAGTTTCTTCTCTTCCAAGCCAAGCGAATCCCACGTCGGCAGATCTGCCGGCCACTGTGTCAGCTTTGCATTTGCGGGCATGATGCCGAGACGCTTCTGGTTCGCGAAGATCGTCTCGCGGATCTTGTTCCAGCCGCCGTCGAACAGATGCATTGCGCTGATCTTGTCGATCCATTCCGGCGTCGGGTGATGGGGCGAGTGCGTGCCGCCGGGCACGTAGTAGACGAAGAACGGCTTGCCGGGCGCAATCTCCTTCAACTGCTTCATGTACTGAATCGCTTCGTCCGCCATCGCTGTCGTCAGATTCCAGCCGGGTTTCCCCATGAACGGATAAATGGCCGACGTGTTGCGGAACAGGTTCGGTTGCCACTGGTTCGTGTCGCCGCCGACGAAGCCGTAGAAATAGTCGAAACCCATTCCGACCGGCCATTGATCGAACGGCCCCGCTTGGCTCGATTGATAGAACGGCGTGTTGTGATCTTTGCCGAACCACGAGGTCGCGTAGCCGTTCTCTTTCAGGATCCTCCCGATCGTACCGACGTCCTTCCTGATGACGGAGTCATAGCCGGGGAATCCCGTCGCCGCCTCGCCGACGACGCCGAAACCAGCCACGTGATGATTGCGTCCTGTGATCAATGCCGCTCGCGTCGGTGAGCACAGCGACGCGGAATGGAATTGCGTGTATCGCAGTCCCGCCTTCGCGATCCGGTCGAGCGCCGGGGTCGGCACGACGCCTCCGAAGGTGCCCGGCGCGCCGAATCCGGAGTCGTCGGTCATGATCAGCAACACGTTCGGCGCGCCCTTCGGCGGCACGATGCGCGGCGCCCACCACGATTTGGAATCGCTAGCCTTTTCGCTGATGACGCCGCCGAACTTCGGATCGGGCGGCGGCAGTTGTTTGCCGCTGATCGTCGTGGTCGCATTCGGCGCACCCAACTCGCCGGTCACTTCGTCCGCAACGCAGAATGCGCATACGAAATACAGCGCCATGCCAGAAACCGACAGCGCGACCCGAGTGTTCGTGTCCATGTGAAGCTCCCCCCCGAGGCTACGCTGGAACTCTACTACGCCATTCGTGCTTCGCCATTGGCTTCCCGAGCAGAATTCGTCCGATGGCTGCTCGGCGAGACGCCCATCCAGCGCTTGAATGCGCGAGTGAAGTTGCTGACGTCCGAAAATCCGATGAGGTACGCGATTTCGCCGATCGAGATCTTCGGGTCGTCGAGGTAGGCGCAAGCCAGTGTCCGGCGCGTCGCGTTCATCAATTCGACGAAACTCGAGCCCCGATCTCCGAGCCTTGCCTGCAGCGTTCTCGCGCTGATTCCAAGGCGACTCGCAATTGCCGCCTTGGTGGTGCGACCCGAGGGCAACGCCTCGATCAAGAACGTACGCACGCGGTTTTCGAAATCCGCTCGATCAAATTTGGCGAGATATGCGCGCACGACTCTGTCGTTGAGTTGAGCGAGTTCCTCGCTTCCGAGCGCGAGTGGAACGTCGAGCAGAGCACGGTCGAAGGCAATCGCAATGCCTGCTCCTTCGAATGCAACCGGGCAACCATAAAATGCCTCATGTCGTCTTGTTGCGCCGGCCGGCGCACTGCGACGCAGATCGATGCGCCGCGGCTTGAAGAGACCGTCCGTGAGTTCTTTCATCGTGCGCACGAGGAAGCCGCAAAGGACATCCTCGGATTCGGCCGGCACCACGCTTGCGATGTCGCTCACGAGTACGCGCGCTTCGTCACCCGTTTCGACCAACCTGAGCTGGGCACCTTGCGACACGAGACGAAGGGAACGCGACAGTCGAGTGCAGAACTCTCGCAAGGTTCGACTCGCCATCAACGAAAGTCCCAGCGCGTGCAACATCGGTAGCTGAAAATGCTTAGATACTTCGAGCCCGAAACAGGGGTCGCCGGTCACCTCGAATACGACGTCGTAGATGCGTCGCACCGTCGCAATGGGGATGCGTTGCAGCGGGTCATGCCACTCGGACTCTGCAACGCCAGCCCGCGCGAATACGTCGCGACTCGATATTCCTCGTGCCTCGAGGGCGCGCGCGAGCAACAGCGTGTACGAACCGATCGCGGTGGGGTTGCGATGGATCGCGGCCGGGTTCGGTCTTTTCGAGTAGTGTGGATCGCTCATTTGCTCGAACGAACAAGCGCGTTGAGGCGATGCAATACTAGCATCGCAAATCGCTTGCTTCGTTCGAACTCAGCGGCGTCGCCAACCACGCCGTCATGGCGTGGCAACGCCACCCTAGCAACCGGTCAGCGCCCGTCCTTCTGCAGAATCGAGTCGACCATGCCCTGCGGCACTTCGGAGTAACGATCGAACTCCATCGTGAACGTGCCGCGACCGCTCGTGGCTGATCGCAGGAAACTGATGTACCCGAACATCTCGGCCATCGGCACATATCCCTGCACGAACGCGGACGTCCCTTTTTGACCTTGTTCGGTCACCTGGCCGCGCCGCCGGTTGATGTCGCCGATGACGTCGCCGAGGTACGTCGACTCGACGACCACCTCGATGCGCATCACGGGCTCGAGCAGCTTCGGTTTGCTCAGCCGGTGCGATTCGCGAAAACACGCGCGGCCGGCGATTTCGAACGCGAGCGCGGATGAGTCCACGTCGTGGAATTTGCCGTCGAGCAGCCGTGCTTTGAAGTCGACGACTTCATAGCCGGCAATCTGCCCGCTCTTGGACTCCGTCTTGATCGCATGTTCGACGGACGGAATGAATTCACGCGGAATACGTCCGCCGACGACCTCGTCGATGAACTCGATACCCGATCCGGGCTCGCCCGGTTCGAATGAAATCTCGACCTCCGCGAACTGACCCGCGCCACCCGTTTGTTTTTTGTGCGTGTACACGTGTTCGACCTTATTACCGAACGCCTCGCGGAAGCTGACCTTCGGCTTGCCCATCGCGGCTTCGACACCGAGTTCGGTGCGCATCCGGTCGATCGTCACTTCGAGGTGCAGCTCACCCATGCCGCGCAACACGGTTTGCCCCGTCTCGTGGTCGACGTTGAGCTTCAGCGATGGATCCGCCTTCACCATCTTGTACAGCGCGGCCGACAACTTGTCCGAATCGCCGCGCGTTTTGGGTTCGATCGCGACACTGATGACAGGATCCGGAAAACGCATCCGTTCGAGCAGCGCCGGATGCGCCGGATCGCACAACGAATCGCCGGTCTCGGTTTCCCGCATCGACACCAGCGCGCAGATGTCGCCGGCGCGCGCTTCTTCGATGTCCTTCGTCACGTTCGCCTGCACCTCGACGATGCGGCCGACGCGCTCTTTCTTGCTGCGCGTCACGTTGAACAACGCGTCGCCTTTCTTCAGCACGCCCGAATAAATCCGGATGAACGTCAGTGAACCGAATTGATCGTTGATCACTTTGAATGCAAGCGCGCGCAACGGGCCGTCGTCGGTGACGAGCTGCTCGCCGATGATGTGACCGTCGACGTCCACGAGCGAAATGCCGCCGTTCTCGCCGGGATACGGTAGATAGTCGACGACCGCGTCGAGCAACTGCTGCACGCCCTTGTTCTTGAACGACGAACCGCACAACACCGGCACCAGCGCACCGGTCACCGATCCCTTGCGGATGCACTCTTTGAGCACGGCCGGATCAAATTCGCCGGTCTCCACCAGATGCATGAAGGCGTCATCGTTGAGCGCGAGCGCGGTTTCGAGCATTTCCTGGCGCAGCGCCGGAATCCGCTCGATCCACTCGGCGTCGGTCGGCAACGAAAATTTGAAGCGACCCTGCAGTTGGTCCAGCGGCACCGTTTCCCATTCGCTGTCTTTGTCGTCCGAACTCCAGATGTACGCGCAGCCGGCGACCAGATCGACCATGCCGACGAACTCGTCCTGGCTGCCAATCGGAATCTGACACAGCAGCGCGTTCGCGCCGAGGCGCTCGCGAATCCCTTTGACGCAGTGCGTGTAGTTCGCACCCATGCGATCCATCTTGTTGATGTAGCAGATGCGGGGCACGTTGTACTGGTTCGCGAGGCGCCAGTTCGTCTCGGTCTGCGGCTCCACCCCGGCGACGCCATCGAATACGACGACCGCGCCGTCGAGCACGCGCAGGCTGCGGTTCACTTCGATCGTGAAGTCGACGTGTCCGGGTGTGTCGATGACGTTGATCTGGAAGCCTTTCCACTCGGTGGATACCGCGGCGCTTTGAATGGTGATGCCGCGTTTACGTTCCTGCTCGAGGTAGTCCGTGGTCGTGCTGGCTTTGCCGTCCTTCGTGTCGTGCACCTCGATGATCTGGTGCTTCTTGCCGGTGTAGTACAAGACGCGCTCGGTGGTCGTCGTCTTGCCCGCGTCGATGTGCGCGATGATGCCGATGTTGCGGTACAGCTTGAGCTCTTTTTGCCTGGCCACGGTTTTGCCCTATTGGAAATCTGGGTTGTCGAGACGTCTGCGGTGTCGAGATTATTTGAGTTAAGCCGGTACAACGAGGGGTTGGAGAAGGACCCGGGGGCTTAATCAGCGACGTGCGTTAAAAATCGAGCGCGGAATGTACATGGTCAACTCGGCCGCGGGCAAGAATTATCGTGGTGCGCCCCTTTTCTAAAAGCGGTCCTAAAAGCGGATCGTTGCTTACTCCGCGCGACCGGGTGGATCATCACCGATTGGTTCCCACGCTCTTTCGTACAAGAGGGAGAATTGGATGGAAGCGCTACTCGACGACCAACGCGTAGTTCAGCGCGTGCTCGACCACATCGACCACAAAACCACCGACCTCGGCGCCGAAACCTGGCGTGAGCCGGTGGCGAACTACACCTGCGCGCAACGATTCAGCGCCGAGATCGAGATGCTCAAGCGTCTCCCCGTGCCGTTCTGCCCGTCGGCCGCGCTGCCCGAGGCCGGCTCCTACGTCGCGCGCAACGCCGCCGGGATACCCCTGTCGTCGTGCGCGGGGATGACGGCCGCGTGCGGGCGTTCCGCAACGTGTGCCGCCACCGCGGCATGCGGCTCGCCGACGGCAGCGGTTGCACGAAGGCGTTCATCTGCGGTTACCACGGCTGGACGTATCGCCTCGACGGCCGGTTGCAGCACATCCCGCACGACGGCGGCTTCCCCGACGTCGACAAGGCGACGCACGGACTGGTGCCCGTGCACGCCGAAGAAAAGTGTGGGCTCGTCTTCGTCACGCAGATCGAGGATCCGCATCGGCGCCGGCGCGCTCGACGGATTGCCGAATCTGATCGCCGCCGATCAGCGCATTTTCGCGACCACCGAAACCGCGACCGACGTCAACTGGAAGGTGTTCATGGAGGGGAACCTCGAGGGCTATCACATCAAGCCCACGCACAAGACGACGTTCTATCCGTATGGCTTCGACAACCTGACGCTGATCGAGACGTTCGGTCGCAACAGCCGCGTGACGTTTCCGTTCCGGCGCATCGAAAAGCTGCGTCCGTTGCCGCCGGCCGAACGCAAAATCGCCGGCATGGTCACGTTCGTCTACCACCTGTTCCCGAATGTGATTCTCGCGGTGCTGTCGAACCACACGACGATGTCGGTGCTCGAACCGGTGACGCCGAGCCGCACGCGATTTCACACGTATCGCCTCACCAATACCGGTGCAGCGGCAGGTGAAGGGGCCGGTGAAAGTTCCGACGCGGAAGCGGATGCCAGGGCGAAGCGCGACGCCGGGTTCGTCAGCGACACCGGCGGCAAGGAAGACGCCGCGATGCTCCGCGGGATCCAGAACGGCATCTCGCAGCGGCGCCAACGAGCACTTCACGTACGGCTACTACGAAAAAGCGATCGTGCACTTTCACAAATCGCTCGCTGCTGTGCTGGCCGGCGTATCGCGCTGAACTCGGTCATCCCCCATTCTCACCTATCGGTTTTTCAAACGCTCCTCGTGCTCGCGATCGAACTCTCGCTCCAGATCTTCGAGATGCTTGATCAGAAGCTGTGACACGACGTTCGTGCCCAACCCGGCGAGCACGGCGGGCAGCACATACAGCGCGATCGAAATCTCGGACGCGAACACCTGGTCATCGATCAACGACGGCGTCAGCTTCGCCTCCGATTCCAGCGTCACCAGCAGTGCGACGTCGATTCCGGACAGCACGATCAGCATCACCCCAAACAACAGCACAGTGGTGCTCGACATCGCGCGCTTCCAGAGCATCAGTCCAAAAATCACGCCCGGCGCAACGATCGACGACGCGACCAGCGCGAAGAATGCGGATTCAAAAAAGACGGATTCGTTCACGG
>CAWHHK010000006.1:0-939670 GCA_963829065.1 uncultured Gammaproteobacteria bacterium
GCGGCAGGTTCTCCAACCCGGCTCAGAGGAGGATTGAACTGCGTCGCTCAATTGCGCACCGACTGGTCTGCGGCGGTCTCGACACAACAGCCACGGTGCCGATCTCTGCGAAAAGCGGCGATGACGCCACCATCCGCGACGCGCTCGCTCTGCCCGCGATCTGCCTGGCGCCGGTCATGCTCACACACCCCAACGGCGGCGCTCATTACTACATTGCCCCCACCGGCTTGCGCTCTTAACGCCACGCGCCGGGCTGCAGCGACACTCGCGGCCGCGGCCTTGGCGACAGTTCTCGCCACCCCAGCGAAGCCTGCTGCCCTGCAGACCGTCGGGGTCACGCTGCGCGAGTTCGCGATCACCATGCCCACCAAACTCCGACCCGGACCGACGCGCTTCGTCATCCATGACCGCGGGCGCTTCCCTCACAACTTCACCGCGATCTACTGTCCAGTTCGCTTTCACAGCGGCACGGTCACACCAGGATCGACCTTCCGCGTCACCGCAACACTCGTACCTGGCGCCTACGTCGTAGCCTGCACCATTCTCGACGGCGGCCACCTCGCCCGCGGCATGCTCACCCTGTTCACGGTTGGCAGCCGTGCCCACGGCAGCTCCCACTGGCATTACCCGTGACGGCCCTTGGCAAGTCTCCTGCGATCGGTCCGGAGCACGCACGGGCGCATACAAATCCGCTCGTCCCGCCGACACGTACAGAAATGACATTGCCCGCCTCGCAGCGCCTGAAGCTCGCTGTCGGCACCGGGACCAGCGGCGGTGGCCCTCAGTCTCTGCCGCCGCTGGTTACCGACTGAGTCGCTTCCGCGACCACGACATGTTCGATTCGAGCGACCATCATCTGTCCAGAGGCCATCGAGCACGCCGGCCAGATGAGGGCGGCGACGGCGACGGCTAGCTTCGCTTCCGAAGAGATCGGGGGCCTCGGTGACGTCGAGGCAGCCCGCGGGTGGACCGATGCGCTGTACCGGCAGCACAGTGGTACCGTCGCGCGGATCTGCCGGGTGCTTTCCGCGACCGTACCGAGGCAGAGGACGCGGCCCAGCAGGTGTTCCTGTCTGCCCATCGCGCACTTCTGAACGGCGCTCTCCCGCGAGACCCGGCAGCGTGGCTCGCCACGATCGCCCGCAACGAGGTCGCCGATGCTGCACTCGGATGAATGCCCCGGTTGCCGCCCCTACCGAGGCAGCCGACCGCGCTACTCCTTCCGTTGCGTCGGAAGCGATCCAGCGCGCCGAGCTTGCTGTTATCTGGAAAGAGATCGCGCAGTTGCCGCGAGCGCAGCGCGACGCGCTGCTTCTCCGGGAGATCCGCGGGCTTTCCTATTGCCAGCTCGCTGACGACCTTGCGCTGAGCGGCCCGTCTGTCCGCTCGCTGCTCAACCGAGCCCGTCAGCGACTCCGGGTGCGCCTTGAGCACATCCGAACAACGCTGGGTGCCGTTTCCGGGATCGAGGCGCTCGGGCGGATATTTGCCGGCGGCGCCAACCCGGCTGTTCCCGTCGCGGCCAAGGCCGTTGCGCTCGGGTTCGGCGCGGTCGCGGTCACCGGCGGCGCCGCCATCACGCCCGGCATGCTCGAACATCACACAGCTCGAGCCCCGGCCGCGCGTGCCGCACAGCCATCACCTCTTCGCGCGGCGGTATGGCGATCGGTGCCCGGCGCCGCGGCTTCGCTGCGAGTGCCCGTGGCGCGCGGAGAAGAATCGGTGGTGTCAGCACGCTGAGCGAGGCGATGGTGCTGACCGCCGGCTCGGCCTATCGACTGAACGCCGACACCGTATTGACCGAATTCCGGCACGGCAGCGCGCTGCCGGGTTTGCTGCTGCGTTACACGGCGGCGTTGATCGCGCAGATCGGTCAGACCGCCGTGTGCAACCGTTACCACTCGGTCGCGCAGCAAACCTGCCGATGTATCCTGGCAATTCTGGACCGGGTGCCTTCGAACGATTTGGCGATTACGCAACATTTGATCGCCGACATGCTGGGCGTGCGTCGTGAGGGTGTCAGCGAAGCGTTAGGTTGCCTGCAAAAGGCAGGGGCGATTCAGTGCCGCCGGGGTCACATGGCGGTACTGCATCGGGAGCGGCTGGAAGCGCGGGCATGCGAGTGTCATATGCTCGACAGGCGCGCGTACGATCATCTCGTTGAAACGAGATCCATGACGAAGCTGTGGCTGTAAAGCGGGTTGCTCTCGGCCCATTCGGGCGCTGACGTCGATCTGCGCATCATTTCCACCGGCAAGGAACACCAATGGCAGTACGCCACATCGAGCGTCACCGCACCGGCCGCATCGGCTGGTTGCGCGCGGCGGTGCTAGGCGCAAACGACGGCATCGTTTCGACTGCGAGTCTCGTGCTAGGGGTTGCGGCCGCGCACGCGACGCACACCAACGTGATGATCGCAGGCATCGCCGGGTTGGTCGCGGGCGCCATGTCGATGGCGGCCGGGGAGTATGTGTCGGTGCGTTCGCAGGCGGACTCCGAACGGGCGGCGCTCGATCTCGAACAGTCCGAACTCGCCGCCGACGACAAGGGCGAACACCGGGAGCTGACGGCGATCTACGTGGAGCGCGGCCTCGATCCCGCGCTGGCAAAGGCAGTTGCCGAGCAGCTCATGACGCACGACGCGCTCGGCGCACACGCCCGCGACGAACTCGGAATTTCTGAGGCATTCAGCGCGCGGCCTATTCAGGCGGCGCTCACATCGGCGGCCAGCTTTGCGGTTGGCGCCTCAATGCCGTTGTTGGCAGTGTCGGCTGCTTCCGATTCGGCACTCATCGGCGTGGTGTCCGGAACTTCGCTGTTGTTCCTCGCGATCCTGGGTGGGCTTGCAGCACGCGTCGGCGGCGCTCGCGTCATCGTGGGCGCGGCACGCGTCACGTTCTGGGGTGCACTTGCGATGGCGTTGACGGCCGGAGTCGGAGCCCTTTTCGGTACCGCCGTATGACTAAGCGTCTGCTCTGCTAACGCCTGACCCTTCGTCGCGCAGGATCAACTGCTCGCGGCAGCGTTCCGACCGCTCCAGATTTCGAGCAGTACCCGGGTAACCGTGAATATGACTGGACCGAGAATGAGCCCCGATGGACCCAGCACGATCAGGCCGCCAACGATGGAAATGAACGCGACGACCGAGTGGAGCTTCAATCGACGGCCGACCAACAACGGATACAGCAGATTGTCGATTCCGCCAACCACGATCGTGCCCCATAGCGCGAGCACCAGCGCCTTACCCGGGCTGTCCTCCAGCGCGAGAAAGATCGCAGCGGGAATCCAGATCACGAAGGCTCCCAGCACCGGCACGACCGCTAGCAGGCCCATCACCACTCCCCAGAGCAATGGCTCGGGCAACCCGAGAAACCAGAACATCAATCCACCGAGGGAACCCTGTACCGCGGCGACCGCAAACGTGCCGTAAACCGTTGCATGAACGGTATCGAAGACGTCGCTGAAGAGTCGATTCATGTCGGCTTTGGAAAGCGGCGACAGCGATCGAAACGCTCCGAGCGCTGTGCTGCGGTCGCGCAGAAAATAAAACAGCAGATAGAACGTCAGGACGACGCCGATCACCTGCAGGACGGATCCTCGGACCAGTAACGTGGCCGTGTTGGTGAGCCATGAGGCGCCCGTCTGCACCAGCCCCGGCAGATCGACTTCGCGCTCGATCCAGTGGCCAATCGGCGCGAGGTTGCGATGCGCGTCGAATGCGCGACGCCATTCTCCGGTATCGATCCTGGTCTTGACGATCTCGGCGCCGGTGGCTGCTTCTCCAACGATCCGCTCGATCACCAGGGATGCCGGGACCACCACGACGAAACAGATCACCAGAACGCAAATCGTCGCAGCGAGCGTTGGGCGTCTTATTTTCGACTCGATCCATCGGTGCAGTGGAGCGAACAAGACCGCCAGCGCCAACGCACCTGTTAGGGCGGGAATGAACGGTGCCGCCAGCAGATAACAGAAATAGATACCGGTGGCGGTGGCGACTATCAGCACGAGTGCGTGAACGTGGATAGGTGAACCCCAGTCGCTTGCAGTTAGCGCTGCCGATTCCCTCGTTTCGCGTTGGTCCATCGTCGTCTCAAGTGAATAGCCCGGTAGTGTGCAGTCTTTCACGTCCGGGTCGGATCGGCATCGACTGATGCTGGGTCAATTCCGACGTTGCATCGTGGGATGTGCTTATCTTCGGCGACTTGCGGCCCAGTTTCTGGAACGCGTATGGTTTGCTTTGAGTCAACGGAGAATTGAAATGCTCGAAACGATTGCGGTCATCCTCATTGTTCTGTGGCTTCTGGGGCTGGTCAGTTCATACACGATGGGTGGATTCATTCATATTCTGTTGGTCATCGCGATCGTCGTAATTGTGGTGCGCGTCATACAAGGCCGTCGTCTGTAACGGTAGTGCTGGTACTGCTCAGCGCGACGCGAGCCGCGCGATGCGCGCCGAATTGCCGGCGGTTCGCCACATGCTGAAGATCGCTACGGCGGCGCTACCGAACCGGCGTAGAACACTTCACATTCTCCGCCTGGAAGAAGGTGCGCCCCCTTCTCGAGCAACTCGACCGCTGGCCCGGCGACAGCCTCGAGGAAGTTCGGCTTTTCGATGACAGGCTCTTGGAACGTGCCACGTATCTTCTGCTGCACCTTGGCGCAGCCGTCAGCGTCGATCAGCGCCACGGTCACGTCATTGAATTGCTCATTTACAAAATCGAGTTCTCCGCGCAGCGCAATCCGATTCTTTTTCGTTGCCATCGCAACGTCCTGCGCTTGCGCCATGCCGCGCTCAACCTTCCATTCCGAGACGAGCGTCCGGACATCGGTGCGGCCGCTCGATCCTTGCAGGACGCTCGCGAAGTTGTACCCTTTCGTAACCACCAAACCGAATGGTCCCGCAAGAAACAAGGCACCTACATCCACGAGATTGAAACTCTGACTCGACTCATAGCGCGAGAATTCTTCGTCGACGTCGGTGCCGACAAGCGTCAGATTCTCGCTCCCCAGCGAAAAATGCCCGGCTGCAGTCTCGGTCAATCCACGCCACGTCTTTCCCTGCATCGACAGATCCAAAGAAAAATCAATTCGCCCTTCCGCGACCTTCTGCGACAAGCGTGTCTCGAAGAAGTCCTCAATATGAAACTGCGGCAGATCGTAACGCACGTGATAACGCGGAACGGCGCCCGAATAGTCGGCGTGGATACTCGCGGATCCACGCGCGCCGAATAGACGCATCGTGACCTTTTCGACATCGAAGACTCCATTCGTCCCGTCGACCGAAAACTTCAATTCAGATACGCGGAAGTCGTGTTTCGGGATCCGGCCGCATGCGATTTCAGCAGTTATCGAGAGGTCCTTCATGAAGTCGGATGCTTTGCCAGTCGGTCGGCGCAAATGCTGCACATGGCCGCTGCAATCCTGCGCCTCGAACCCTGCGCCTGATTGCTTGTCCGCGTATCGGAGGGTCCCGTTTGAAATGGAAACGTCCGCCACGTCGAGAGCGGCTAACGTTGCGTCTGGGGTTTCCGGACTCTGGAAGTTGAACGTACCGCCCAGGTCTCGCTCGATCGAGATCGTGGGCTCTTTCAGCTCGATCTTCGTCAACGCGATTTCGTTTTGCAGCAGGGCGAGCAAACCGATTTGAACGTTTGCCTCCGATGCAGACGCGAGGGTCGTACCCCGGCTGCGAATATGTACGTCCGCCAGCGTGACGAGCAAACGAGGGAACAAGCGGATGCGCAGCGGGCCGCCGACTTTGACCTCCATCCCAAGAGCGCTCGAGACGGTCGCCTCCAGTCGTGCCTTGTAGGCGTTTGGGTCGACAAAAAGAAGCAGGGCTACTGCCACGAGAACGAGGAGACCGACGCAACCGCCGGCGACGACGAAAATTCTCATTGGTTTTGACGGCATCACGCTGAGTTCATATGAGCACCGGCCGTTGGATGCGGTCTGTGCTCCAGCCAGCTTAGCGTCGAATCAGCAACACGTGTGCGACCAATCCCGAGCCCTCAGCGCGACGCGAGCCGCGCGATGCGCGCCGAATCGCCGGCGGTGCGCCAGAGCCGATAGGTCGCCGCGACCGCCACGAACGCGAGCCCCGCCGTCATGCCGGTCCAGAAGCCGTAGATGCCGAGCGGCTTCGACGACGAGCCAGCCGAAGCCGAGCCAGCATCGCGATCGGCACCGCGACGATCCAGTAGCCGAACAGCGCGATCCACATCGGCACCTGCGTGTCTTTGTAGCCGCGCAACGCACCGATCGCGACCACCTGAGTGTCGTCGGCGAGCTGATATGCCGCGACGAAAATCACCACGGTCGCCGCGAGCGCGTTGACCTGCGGGTCGGTGCTGAACAGCGACACGATGAAGAATCGCGCAGCAGCAGCACCGTGCCGACGACCACCGCGAACAACGCCGCGGCGCGCAGCGCCACCAGCGCCGACAGGCGCGCCCGATCGAAATCGTTGGCGCCCACGTTGAAGCCGACGCGGATCGTCGTCGCCATGCCGAGCGCCAGCGGCACCATGAACGTCATGCCGTTCAGGTTGCCGACGATCTGGTGCGACGCGAGCGTCTCCGGCCCGAATCGGCCGATCAGCAGGCCCATCAGCGAAAACGCGAACACTTCGGCAAACGCGGTGGCGCCGATCGGCACGCCGATGACGACGAAGCGCTGCAGCACCGACCACTTCGGCCACGAGAACTTCGCGAACAGTCCGGTGACGCGCACGAACGGCAGGCGCGCGACGAGCAGCATGCCGAAGAATTCCGCCCACCACAGAATCGCCGACGCCCAGCCGCAGCCGACGCCGCCCAGCGCCGGCACGCCCCAATGGCCGTACATGAACGCGTAGTTCAGCGGCAGCTTCAGCACCAGCGCCGCCAGCGCCATGTACATCGCCGGATTGGTTTCCCCCATGCCTTCGCACAGATAGCGGACGAGGAAATAGCCGAGCAGCGGCAACGCGCCGAAGCTCGTGGCGAACAGGTAGCCGCTGCGCGATCGCCGCGTCTGCGCGTCGATGCCGAGCGCGACGATACACGAACTCGACGTTGCGCCAGAACACCATCAGCACCAGCGACGCGAACGCCACGATCCAGAATCCCTGTCGCACGATTTCGCCGACTTCGCGGCACGCGGCCGGCGCCGCGCAGCTGCGCGATGATCGGCGTCGCCGCCAGCACGAGGCCGCTGACGAGGAACTGCGACGGCCACAACACGTTGAGCCCGAGCGCGATTCCGGCCAGATCCGGCGCAGACAGATGCCCCGCCATGATCGTGTCCATGACGCCCTGCGCCATCTGCAGCAGCTGCGCAGCCATCAACGGCAGCGCGAGCCGCACCAGCGTGCGAAATTCTTCGGCCGACGCGCTCACGACGAACGCTCGAAAAAGGGGCGCGCATTCTGGCGGCTCGTTGCGGCGCGGCAAGCGCGCTGCATTCTGCGCGCGCAATTGCGGCATGCTGCGGCGACGCGCACATCGACGATTCATGACCCGAACCGCCACTGACGCGCGTTCGTGCCCGACGACTTCGACGTGCCGCGAACAGTCTCGATCACGCGCCGTTTCGTCTGCGGCCGCTCGACGTCGAACACAACGAACGCGACTACGCCGCGTGGACGACGAGCATGCGATCACATCAAGGCCACGCCGGGATTCGTCGGTGAAACGTGGCCGCACCCGATGAGCCTCGACGCACAACCGCGGCGATCTCGCCAAACACGCCGCCGACTTCGCCGCGCGGCGCGGCTTCACGTACACCGTGCTCGACGCGCCAGACGACGTCATCGGCTGCGTCTACATCTATCCGGGCCGCGACGAAGCCACGACGCGCGCGTCACGTCGTGGGTGCGCGCTGAGCCACGCCGCACTCGACGCGATCCTGTATCGCGCGGTTTCGCACTGGCTCGCGAAGCGCTGGCCGTTCGCACGCATCGACTACGCACCCAGACCCGCGCGCTGACGCGCGTTCTCAACCATCGCCAACGAATGCCCGACAGCGCCTTCGCGTAGATCGATCCAACTGCTGCGCACGCGGAAGTTCGGGACCTTCTGGTTCGCGAGTCTGCTGTCGAACATCGGCACCTGGGCGCAGCAGGTAGCACAGCCGTGGCTGCTC
Organism: uncultured Gammaproteobacteria bacterium; assembly: GCA_963829065.1. GTDB lineage: Bacteria > Pseudomonadota > Gammaproteobacteria > Pseudomonadales > Azotimanducaceae > DATJGR01. The sequence continues at coordinate 8,128 of CAWHHK010000006.1, forward strand.
CTCAGTCTTGGCGCCTCGTCATTCCTGCTCGGGCTCGATTCGTTCGCGATGGGCGCTCCGGTGATGCTGCTGACACTGGTCGGCGGCATTCTCGCGGACCGCGCCGACAAGCGCCGCGTGATCGCGTCGTTCCAATCGATCCAGATGCTCTGCCCGGTTCTGATCGTCGTGTTGATCCTGCTCCACAGTGTGCAGCCGTGGATGATCATCGCGTTGTCGCTGGTCGTCGGCATCACCGATGCGTTGTCGATGCCATCATTTCAATCGATCGTGCCGAGCATCGTCGAACACGAGCAGATTCCCGCCGGAATCGCATTGAACTCCACCCAGTTCAATCTCTCGCGTATCGTCGGTCCCGCGGTCGCGGGCGCGCTGATGGTCAGCGTCGGCGCGGCCGGCGCGTTCGCGGTCAGCGCGGCATCGTACGTGCCGTTCATCCTCGTTGCACTGTGGGTGCTGCCGCGCAGGACACTGCCAAGCGACTCTTCCGGATTCGATCGCCAACAGCTTTACGATGGCGTGCGCGACATCGCGCGCGACCCGGTGCTGCGCGGTGCGCTGCTGACGGTGCTCACGACCAGCATGCTGTGTTCACCGCTGATCACGTTCTGTCCCGTGCTCGTGAAGGAGGTCTTCAAGGGCCATGTCGGTCACTTCAGTCTCGCCGTCGGTGCATTCGGGATCGGCGGCCTTATCGGTGCAAGCGGCCTTCTGGCGCTCGACCCCGAGCGCGACCATCGACCGCTCAGTTCCTGGTTTGCAGTCGGTTACGGCGGCGTGTTGGTGGCGGCCGCGCTGGATCCGTGGTCGTGGGGATTGCCCGTACTCTTCGTGCTTGCCGGCATATCCATGACGGTCAGCAACGCCTCGGCGAACACGCTCCTGCAATCGGCCGCGGCCGCGCGCCTGCGCGGACAGTCCGTCAGCCTGTTCATGCTCGCGGTGCGCGGCGGCGTGTCGCTCGGCAGTCTGTTGACCGGCATTTCGGTGAGCGCGCTCGGGGTGCGCCAGGCGTTGCTGATCAATGGAGTTCTGGCCGTCATTGCGCACGTGGCGATCGGTCGAGCGTGGCTTAGATCGCCATTGCAGGGCGCGCAGGACCCTGCGTCCTGATGCTCCGCTGGCATCTATCGGCCGACGAATTCGTTTCCGACGACGTCGCCGCCGAGCACGAGATAGAACAGCGCCGTGTCGAGATAACGCTGGCTTTCTGCGCGCGCGATGCCGAGCCGCGCCTGCAGATAGATGCGCTGCGTCACGAGCACCTGCAGGAAGCTCGCCTGACCCGCTTCGTAGCTCTGCTGCGTCAGTTCGAGCGACGCGCGCGACGCTTCGAGCGCGGCCTGTTGCGCTTCGACCGACTGCGCATCGTGTTCGAGCGCATTCAGCGCATCCGCCACCTGACCGAACGCCAGCAGCACCGTCTGGCGGTACAGCGCGAGCTGGGCCGCGAACGTCTGCACCGCGGCGCGCTGCTCTGCGCGCAACGTGCCGCCGTGGAATATCGGCGCGGTCAGTCCGGCGGCGATCGACCAGACGTCGCTGTTTGCGCTGAACAGATCGCCGCTCGTCGTGCCGCGTCGTCGTCCACGAGCCGCTCAACGTGAGGCTCGGATACAGCTGCGCGGTCGCCACACCGACCGCGGCGCTCGCCGCGTGCAGTTGCGCTTCGGCGGCGAGAATGTCGGGCCGCGCGCGAACCAGCTCCGACGGCAGCGTCAGCGGCAGATCGGTCGGCAACGTCATGTCGGCGAAGCGTGAATTCCGGCGGCGCCCACTCGGCCGGCGTGCGGCCGATCAGCACCGCGAGCGCGTGCCGCGCTACGGCGAGATCCTGCCGCAGCGGCGGCAGCAGCGCGCGGTCGTTGGCGAGTTGACCTTCGGCCGCCAGCACGTCGATGCCGGCGGATTTTCCGGCCGCCTCCGAGATCTGCACGAGCTGCAGGTTGTGTTCGTCGACGGCGATGATGTCCTGCGCCGCCTGCGAGTTCTTCCGGCGCGCTCGCCGCGTTGATTGCGGCGGTGACGACGTCGCCGGTCAGCGCCAGATACGCCGCGCCGACCTGGCCGCGCTGAAAATCGACGAGCGCGGCCTGCTGCTCGATGCGCCGGCGCGTGCCGCCGAACAGATCCACGCTGTAGCTCGAGCGCAGCGCCGACGTCGTAGAGGTTGCGGACGGAGCCGCCGCCCGCGCGCGGCACTCCGCCGCTGTTGCCGCGCGATGCCGAGCCGACCAGGTCCACCTGCGGAAACAGCGCGCCGCGCACCGCCGCGAGCGTTTCGTTCGCGGCCGCGAGCGTCGCGTTGCGCCGCCTGCAGCGTCGGGCTGCCGCGCAGCGCGAGATCGACGGTATCGTCGAGCGGCGCCGACCCGAACGCCTGCCACCACTGCGCCGCCGGCGCCGACCCCGCCATCAGCGTCTGTTGCGGTTGACCGTCGCCGGCGCCCGGCAAGCACGACCTGCGTCTGATCGTAGCGGTCGACGTCCGGCGCGTCGGGTCGCGTGAAGTCCGGTCCGACCGCGCACGCGCCGAGCAGCAGCAACGCAGCGATCGCGAGCGCGCGCGACGTTCGCGGCGCGCTACTCATAGCGCAGCGCCTCGATCGGATTCGAGCCGCGCGGCTTTGCGCGCCGGGTAGTAGCCGAAGAAGATGCCGATCGCGGCGGAGAACAGAAATCCGAGCGCGATCGCCTGTAACGAGATGAACGTCGGCCATTCCGCAAGGACCGCGATCGCCTGCGTGACAAGCACGCCGAACACGATGCCGGCGATGCCGCCGGTCACGCTCAGGATCACCGCTTCCGCAAGGAACTGCAGCAGCACGTGCAGGCGCTGCGCGCCGATCGCCATCCGCAGACCGATCTCGCGCGTCCGCTCGGTGACCGACACCAGCAGGATGTTCATGATGCCGATGCCGCCGACCAGCAGCGAAATCGACGCGACCACCGCGAGCAGCGCCCCCATGATCTTGGCGCTGCCTTCGGCGGCGCTCTGCGATCTGGCTCAGATTGCGCACGTTGAAGTCGGCGGTTGGCGCCGGGCCGGACGCGATGACGGACGTTCAGCAGCTCGGTCACTTCGTCGATCGCTTTCTGCACGCTCGGCCTCGCTCGTGGCCTGCACGAAGATCGCGTTGACGAATCCGGTGAGGCGCGGCGCGATGCCGTACGGGTTCGGCAGCGCCGGATACAGCGCGGTTCTCGCGTCGAGTTGCGACGCAGCGGTCGGCGCCGCAACACCGACGATCTTGCGTTCGCCGGTGCGTGAACGGAATCATCACGACGTCGTCCTGATCCTGCCCCATGCCGGACTGGCCCTTGGCTCTCGTAGAGACCGATCACGCGCAGCGGAATGCCTTTGACGAGCACGACCGCACCGATCGGGTTGTCCCCTTCGGCGAACAGTTGGCGATACACCGTCTGCCCGAGCACGACGACGAGCGCCGCGCTCGCGACGTCGTCGTCGCGACAGGCCGCGGCCCGCTGCGATGCGCCAGTTCGTGATCGGCGGATAGCGTCGCCGTCACCGCCTGTATGCCGGTCGTCCAGTTCTGATCGCCGAACTGCACCTGGCCCCGCTGCCGGATCATGTAGCTGACCTGCGCGACCGACGCCGCTTCGCGGCGGATCGCCTCGGCGTCGGCGACCGTCAGCGTCGACGCGCTGCCGAATCCGCCGCGCGCGCCGCCGCTCGTACGACGCGCCAGGCATCACGACGAACATGTTCGTGCCGAGGCTCTCGATCTGCTTGCGCACCGCTTCGTTGGCGCCCTGGCCGACCGCGACCATCGCGATCAGCGCCGCGACGCCGATGAACACGCCGAGCATCGTCAGCGCCGAGCGCATCTTGTTGCGCGCGAGCGCCTGCAGCGCCGCGCCGGCGATCATCAGCGCGAAGGCGGTCGCGCGTGCCGTGGAGCAGCGCCGCGAACGATCCGGCGATTCGGCTGCCGCACCGTTGCGGCTGCGGGGCGACTGTCGGCGCGTCGGCGCGGCGTCTGCGCCGCGGCACGCGACGCACGGCGCTCGTCCGACACCACGCCGCCGTCGCGCATCGTGATCACGCGGTCGGCATACGCGGCGATGTCGGGCTCGTGCGTGACGACGACGATCGTGACGGCTTGCTCGCGGTTGAAGCGCACCAGCGTCTGCATGATGTCGTGCGAGTTGCGCGTGTCGAGGTTGCCGGTCGGCTCGTCGGCGAGCAGCACGCTCGGCGAATTGATCAGCGCGCGCGCGATCGCCACGCGCTGCTGCTCGCCGCCCGAGAGTTGCGCCGGCGTATTGCCGGCCGCGATGGCCGAGGCCGAGCAGCTCGAGCGCGTGTCGCGCGCGCTCGGCCCGCTCGCTCGCGCGCGGCGGCGCGTCGCTGGAATAGAACAGCGGCAACGCGGTGTTCTCGAGCGCGCTGGTGCGCGCGAGCAGGTTGAAGCTCTGGAACACGAAGCCGATGCGCTGGCTGCGGATGCGCGCGAGTTCGGGTTCCGAGAGCTGCGCGACGTCGACGCCTTCGAACAGATAACGGCCGCTGGTCGGCCGGTCGAGACAGCCGAGAATCGCCATCAGCGTCGACTTGCCGGATCCCGACGAGCCCATGATGGCGACGAATTCGCCGCGCTCGATCGCAGGTTCACGCCGCGCAGCGCGTGCACGTCGACGTCGCCGGCGTGGTACGTGCGCGCGAGGTCCTGCACTTCGATGACGGTGTCGGTCATGCGTCGATCGCCGCGCTACAGAAGCGCGGCATCCGCGGCGGGCTCGCGCCGCCGACCGCGCCTGCGCCGCGACCGGGACCGTCCGTCGACGCCCGACGATGATCGTGTCGCCCGCCGCAAGCGCACCGCCGACGACTTCGGTGAACGTGTCGTCGTCGAGACCGAGTTCGACCGGCACACGCACCGGACGGTCCGTCGACGAGCTTCCATACGCGCGTGCTCCGACGCGTTCCTGCGACCGCGGCGTCTCCGTGCGGACGCGCCCGTCTTCGCGCGCCCGACCCGGGCGGTGAAACCGCAGCGCCTGATTCGGCACGCGCAGCACGTCCTCGCGCTCGCGCCGTGACGATCCGCACCGCCGCGGTCATGCCGGGTTTCAGCAGCAGCTCCGGATTCGGCACGCCGACGACGGCGTCGTACGTGATGACGTTCTGCACGCTCTGCGGCGCCTGCCGCACCTGCGTGACGGTGCCGGTGAAGTTCTGTTCGGGATACGCCTCGACGGTGAACAGCACGTTGTTGCCGACGGCGACGTTGCCGATGTCGGATTCGCTGACGTTCGTGTCGACCTGCATCTGCGTGAGGTCGGTCGCGATCAGGAACAGCGTCGGCGTCTGGAAGCTCGCGGCGACCGTCTGGCCCTGCGTCACGTTGCGCGACACCACGGTGCCGTCGACCGGCGAGATGATGTTCGTGTAGTCGAGATTGACCTTCGCGGCGTTCAGCGTCGCGATGCGCTGCGCGATCGTGCTTTCGTCGAGTGCGACCTGCGCGACGCGCCTGATCGCGCGCGTTGCTGCGCGGTGTCGACGGTTTCCTGCGACACGATGCGGCGCTTCAGCAGGTCGACGTCGCGGTCGTAGATGACCTTCGCGAACGCGAGCGCCGCCTGATCCTTCGCGAGCTGCGCGCGCGCGGTGCCGAGCGCCGCGTTCTCCTGATCGACGATCGTCTGATACGGACGCGGATCGATCTTCGCGCACAGCTGGCCCGCTTTGACCTGCGTGTTGAAGTCGCAGTGCAGGTCCTGCAGCACGCCGGATACGTACGTGCCGACCTGAACCGTCGTCATCGGATTGACGGTGCCGCTCGCCGTGACGGTGCGCATGCACGTCGCCGCGCGTCGACCGTGGCCGTCAGGTAGTGCGGCGCGGCGGACGCGATGCATCCACCAATATCCCGCAATCGCGACGCAACGACGACCGCCGCGGACCGCGATCAGCCCGATGCGCCGGCGCGCTTCGCGACGCGGCGGACCGCGCGCGGGCGCCGGCGTCGCGGCGTCGTCAGGCGCCGCGTCGCGCTGCGCGTCGGACTCGTGGCTTGCTCGGTGTCTGCCATTTATTCTCCGTCGTTGTCCATCGCAGCGGCGGATCATCCGGGCTGCGCCGGATCAACTTCTTACGCGGCACCGGGCGAATCCGTTCATCGGCGCGGTACCGTGCGCGCTGGCACGGTTAGACGGACGTTTGACGCCGTAGAGTTGCGAAGTCGCGCGAAGCACGGAGGAACCGACTCGATGGATCTTTCCGATCCCGACACAACGCCGCGTGTTCTTCGACGTCGCACAGCGGTCTGCCGCGCGAAGGCCCGGGCAATCGCGACAGCACCGCGCGCGCGTTGCAGCTGATGGGCGACGCTGCCCAAAGCGCCGCTGATCATCGACGTCGCGTGCGGGCCCGGCGCGCAGACGCTCGATCTCGCCGAGCTCGTGCCCGACGCGCGCTTCGTCGCAATCGACGCGCATCCGCCGTTTCTCGATGAGTTGCGCCGCCGCGCGGCCGCGGCAGGCGTCGCGCGATCGCATCGACGCACGCGTTGGCGACATGCGCGCGCTTGCCGTTCGAGCCCGGCAGCGTCGACGTGCTGTGGTGCGAAGGCGCCGCATACATCATCGGCGTGCCGGAGGCGCTCGCCGCGTGGGCGCCGCTGCTGAAACCCGGCGGGCGCATCGCGCTGACCGAAGCCGGTGTGGCTGAAGCCGGACCCGCCGGAGCCGGTGCGCGCAAACTGGACCGAGTATCCGGCGATGACCGACGTTGCCGGGTGCCGCGCGATCATCCGCCGCGCCGGACTGAAACTGTTGGGAGACTTCGTGCTGCCGGAAGCGGCGTGGTGGGATCGACTACTACGGTCCGCTCGAAGCGCGCACGCGGCAGCTCGAGCGAAAAATATCGCGGCGACGCGATCGCCGAAGCGGTGCTTGGACGAAGCCATCAGCGAAGTGGCTGTCTATCGCAACTACTCCGCGTACTTCGGCTATCAGTTCTTCGTGATGTCGCGTAGTGCCGCTTGGGGTTACGGAATCGCGATTTGGAAATCGCTCCTACGGTGGCGACCCCTCATGATGTCGCGCCGGCCAGATCCTCCTTCAACGTCCGCGCGCCGCGCATGCAGCAGTAGACCGCGACGAACGCGAACGACCAGCGAGATCACCAGCGACCAGCGCAGCGAGTCGACGCCGAGCGACGTGTACGCGTTGCAGCAGGTCGGATACGATGCCGACGAACCACGGCCCGAACCCCATGCCGATGATGTTCAGCACGAACAACATGATCGACGCGGCCACCGCGCGCATGCGCAAGCCGACGAGCCCCTGCGTCAGCGAAAACACCGGCGCGAGCCAGATACGAACCGAGCATGTTCGGAATCGATCATCACCCAGAACGCGAGCCAGGGATCGCTCGTTAGATAGCAGAACACCGAGAACGGCAACGACGAGCAGCGTCGTCACCGCCGGCAGCCACATGTACCAGCGCACGTCGCGACGCGCCCAGGCGGTCGCCGTACCAGCCGCCGGCGAACGTGCCGATCACGCTCGGCACGCCGAGCCAGAACAACGCGGTGCCGATCTCGCGTGCTCGACAGTCCGTGGCTGCGTTCGAACATCGGCGGAATCCACGCGCCCGCGCCGTAGCTGACGAACGCCTGAAAACCGGCGCTGATCGACAACCAGCGAAAACTGCGGACGCTGCCACAACAGACGGAACACGTCCGCGATCGGCGGCGTCGCGCCGCGCGTCGACCCGCACCGGTTCCGACACGCCGCGCGGCGGTTCCTTCAACGTGAGGCGCACGAGCACCGCGAGCAGCAGACCGGGCAGACCGACGAGCGACGAACGCCGTGCGCCAGTTGAACGCGTCGTTCATCCAGCCGCCGGCGAGCGCGCCGATCATCGAGCCGACCGGAATGCCGAGCGCATAGATGCCGAGCGCGGTCGCACGGCGATGTTGCGGGAACATGTCGGAGATCATCGAGTGCGACGGCGGACTGCCGCCCGCTTCGCCGACGGCGACGCCGATGCGCGCGAGCAACAGATACGTGTAGCTCTGCGCCAGTCCGCACAGCGCGGTCATCGCACTCCAGATCGACAAACAGACCACGAGGATGTTGCGGCGATTGCCTTTGTCGGCGAGCCGCGCGATCGGTATGCCGAGCGCGGTATAGAACACCGCGAACGCGAGTCCGCCGAGCAGGCCGAGCGCCGTGTCGGAGATCTGCAGATCTTCCTTGATCGACTGCGCGAGCAACGCGAGCACCGAGCGGTCGATGAAGTTGAAGACGTAGACGACGAACAGCACGCCGAGCGCGTACCACTGATACGCGGTGCTGAACGACTTCTCCCGGCCCGACCAGCCGCCTCGGCCATCGCACCCTCCCCTCGCACCCGATCGAGTGTACCCCGAGATCAGGACGGTCAGGATGTTAGCATCGACGTTGCAACGAACGGTAGACGACAGTGAGCTGGCAGGACGAAATCGACGAATTGGCGCGGCGCAAACAACTCGCGCAACAGATGGGCGGACCCGAAGGCATCGCGCGACAACGCGCGCGCGGCAAACTGACGGTGCGCGAACGCATCGACGCGCTTGCCGATGCCGGCAGCTTTCGCGAATTCATGGGACTGGCCGGCGACGCGCGAGTACGACGGCGACGAGCTCACCGGGCTTCACGCCGAAACCGTCGGTCGAAGGCACGTGCCTGCGTCGACGGCCGCAAGCTGATCGTCACGGCCGGCGACTTCACGGTGCGCGGCGGTTCCGCCGGCACGCGCGGCGGACTCGGCCAGGAACTCGCATCGAACGTGCGCGCGCGCGAGTGGCGCATCCCCTATGTGCGGCTGTTAGACGCAGCCGGCGGCAGCGTGCGTTCGTTCGAAACGATGGGCCGCACGTATCTGCCCGACGGCAACATCTGGACCGCGATCGACGTCGAACTGCTGAGCTGCGTGCCGGTCGTCTCCGCCGTGATGGGCTCGGTCGCGGGACTTGCCGGCGATCAACGCGTGTCTTGCGCACTTCAATCTGATGGTGAAGGACAAGAGCCAGCTGTTTCCCGGGCGGACCGCCGGTCGTGAAGGCGGCGCTCGGTTACGACATCACGCAAGGAAGATCTCGGCGGCGATCACATTCACGTGAAGAGTCAGCGGCAGCGTCGACAACCTGGCCGACGACGAAGCGCACGCATTCGCGTTGATCCGGCAGTTCCTGTCGTACCTGCCGAGCAACGTCTGGGAGATGCCGCCGCGCGGCGATACGTCCGACGATCCGAATCGTCGCGAAGAACGGCTGCTGTCGCTGATCCCGCGCAATCCGCGGCAGATCTACGATCCGAAGTTGATGATCCGTCTGGTCGTCGACCGCGATTCGTTCTTCGAGATCGCCCCTTTGTACGGTCGTTCGCGCGTCACCGGGCTCGCACGGCTGAACGGTTATCCGGTCGGCGTGATGGCGAACAATCCAAAACACCACGGCGGCGCCACCGACGTTGCGGCCGGCAACAAGGTGATGCGGCTGATCCAGCTGTGCAACACGTTCCATCTGCCGCTGATCTCGTTCGCCGACGAACCCGGCTTCATGGTCGGACTCGAATCGGAAAAGCTCGGCATCGAACGCGCCGGCGCGCGGCTCGTCGCGATGACGAATCAGAGCTGGATGCCGTGGCCGACGGTCGTCGTCGGCCGCCTGTACGGCGTCGCCGGCCAGTGCCACCACCGCCCGAGCGGCATGTTCCGCCGCTACGCGTGGCCGTCGGCGAACTGGGGCTCGATGCACATCGCCGGCGGCGCGAGCGCCGCGTACCGGCGCGAAATCGAGAACGCACCGGACCCGGAAAAGATGCGCGCGGAGATCGAAGCGCGACTGCGCGCCATTGCGTCGCCGTTTCGCACGGCGGAGTCGACCGGCCAGGACATCATCGATCCGCGCGACACGCGCGCGCTGCTGTGTGAGTTCGTCGACGACGCGCAGCGGATTTTGCGGTCGCAGCTCGGCGCGCCGCGGATTCCGTATCTGCCGTAGCGGCGATAGACTGCATTTTTGTACTGAGTCGAGACATGCCCTCCCCCGTTCCTCTTGAGCAACGCACCGAGTTCCGCGACGACGGCGTCGTCTGCGTGCGCGGCGCGTTCGATGCGGGATCGCTCGCGCTCGCGCAATCGGCATTCGACTGGAGCCTCGCCCATCCGAGTCCGGCGGCAAACCGGTACGCCGGCGGCGAGGGCACGTTCTATCAGGACCTCGCGAATCCGCAGGCGCAGCCTTCGTATCGCCGCGTCATCGAAGACTCGCCCGCGGCGGACGTCGTCGCCGCGCTGTGGGGCAGCGCTGACGTATGGTTCATGTACGAGCAGGTGTTCCTGAAGGAAGGCGGCGAGAACCGACGCACGCCGTGGCACCAGGACTCGTCGTACCTGCCGATCGACGGTTCCCAGATAGCGGTCGTGTGGATTTCGTTCGATGCGGTTTCAAAAGCGGATTCGCTCGAATTCGTCAGGGGTTCGCATCGCGGCGTGATGTACGACGGGTCGCGTTTCGACCCCGCCGACGACACGGCGCCGCTGTACGGCGACGGCAGTCTGCCGCGTCTGCCGGACATCGAGGCTGCGCGCGCTCGTTGGGACATCGTGTCCTGGGACGTCGAACCCGGCGACGTGCTGGTCTTCCATCCCGGCATGCTGCACGGCGGCGCGCCGACGCACCGCGGGTCGCGCCGCCGGACCTTGTCGTTGCGCTTCTTCGGCGCCGACGCGGTGTACGCAGCGCGACCGGGCATGACTGCCGGAAAACGCCCGCCCGATGATCCGGAGGGCAACGTGTTCCGCCGCGCGGCGGCGGCGCTGTCGCCCGGTGACCCATTCCGGCATCCGGGCTTTCCCAAAGTGCGCCCGCGCTGACCGCCGACGCCCCTGCGTGATCGTGTTGGCGAGCGCGCGAAGATCGTTCAGTCGACTTTCACGACCGCAGCGCCCTCGATGCGGCCTTCGCGCAACGCCGCAAGCGCATCGGCCGTGCGCTCGAGTGGATAGATCGCGACCTCCGTATGCACCGGCGTGCGCGCCACGAGTTCGAGCAAACGCGTGCCGTCTTCGCGCGTGAGGTTCGCAACCGAACGGATGCTGCGTTCGCCCCACAAATCCGCGTAGGGGAACGACGGAATGTCCGACATATGGATGCCGGCGCAGATCACGTCACCGCCTTTGCGGACGGCCCGCAATGCGCGCGGTACGAGCGCGCCGATCGGCGCGAAGATGATCGCGGCATCGAGCGGCACCGGTGCTTCGTCACTCGAACCACCGGCCCAGCATGCCCCGAGCCGTCGTGCGAACGCTTGACCGGATGTATCACCGTCGCGCGTGAACGCGTAGACCTCGCGTCGCTGCGCCGCCGCGATCTGCGTCAGGATGTGCGCCGCGTTGCCGAAGCCGAAGAATCCGAGGCGCTGCGCGGCGCCCGCCATCGACAGCGCCCGAAAGCCGATCAAACCGGCGCACAGCAGTGGCGCCGCCTGCGCATCGTCGAGCGCGTGGGGCAGCGGAAAGCAGAACCGCGCATCGGCGACCACGTACTCGGCATAACCGCCGGCGCGCTGATAGCCGGTGAATTGCGCGTGATCGCAGAGGTTTTCGCGTTGCGCGCGACAGAAGTCGCAAGTTCCACACGTATAGCCGAGCCAGGGAATCCCGACGCGCGCGCCGATTGTCGCGGTTGCGCCACGGCCGAGCGCATCGACGATGCCGACGATCTGGTGTCCCGGTACCACTGGATAGACGCCGTCGCGGATGTCGCCGTCGACGATGTGCAGATCCGTGCGGCAGACGCCGCACGCATGCACTCGCACGCGCACTTCGCCGGGTCCGGGCAGTGGCGTCGGCAATTCTTCGAGCGACAGTGATCCGCCCGGACGGTCGAGTACGATGGCCCTCATCGTTGATCCTCAATTTTCTCGGCGGCGCACGCTTCACGACTGCGCGCCAGTTTACGAGGCGAAATACAGCACCAGTATCGCCGTTGTCACGAACGCGCCGGTCATCGACACGATCCGCACAGTCGCGGTCTTCGCGCGCCTTGCCGCCGCCACGCATATCGCGGCATACGGCACCAGCGTCGTCACGACCGAAGCCGCCGCGAGCGTGTCGAAGCGATTCGAAACCAACAGCATCAGTGCCGCAGCGCCGCACGTGACGTCGAGTGCAGTCGCGGGTACGCCGCGGTTCGACAGACGCGCGAGCAGCGCCACGCCGAATAGTTCGGCGCCGCCGTGCAACACGCGTGACGCACCGACGATGTAGGCGTTCAGTGCCGACAGCATCGTCACGATGCCGACAATCGCGACGAACCCTCCCGAGCCGGGAAACACCAATCCCATCGCATACGCCACCGGCGCTGGCGACGCGGCGAGATCGGCCGAGCCAACCGCGCCGATCAGCACGACGTTGAGCGCGAGGTACATCACGCAGACGAATAGCATTACCAGCAGCAGTGCACGGGCGATGCGTCGCGGGTCCTTCGTCTCGGCGACCGGAATCGCGCTGATCTCGAAGCCCGTGAACGGCCAGAACACGATGATCACGACGCTGAGCAGCGTCGGTACTGACGGCAGTTCAGAGACGACCAGGTTAGCGCCGTGCGCAAATGGCGCGAGAACACCGATCATCATCGCTATCGCGCCAATCTTCACCAGCGATAGCGCGTTCTCGGTAATGCCGGACGGTGTCATGCCGATCCGGTTGATCACGAGGAACGCCGCAATGATTGCGACTTCCATGGTACGCAACTCACCGAGCCCGAAGTAAGCGAGATACTGACCGAGTCCCGCCGCGATGGTCGCGATACCGAACACCGAGGAGACGACGTACAGCGCCACCAACAGTGCGGCAATGGGGCGACCAAACGATTCGGCGAACAAGGTCGCAAAGGTGACGCCGGAATTCGCCTGCACGGAACCGAGCGCGAATGCGACCATGCAGGCCGATACTGCCACGATCGCCCACGCGATCAGCGACGCCGGGCCGGCGAGCCTGGCCGCAATTCCGGGAACCACGAAGATGCCGGAGCCGATCGTGCCGCCGACGCCCAGGCAGAACAGTTCGACTAAACCGAGCGCTTTGCGATATTGGCGGCGATCCGACACGGTGGGTGCGAGCGTCCTGACGGTCGCGGTAGAGCGAACGATCTTGCCGTCAGGCGCGCCGCGATGCCAGCGTTCAGCCTAGCGCGATGACGCGCGTGTCGACTACGCTGCCCGGCACTACATAGCGGAGGCATCGATGCTCGCGCATGTCGCGGCGAATGCCGTTGTCCTCGCACATCTCGCATTCATCGCGTTCGTGCTGTTCGGCGCGTGGTTCGTGCTGCGCTGGAAGTGGCTCATCTGGCTGCACGTGCCAGCGTTCGTCTGGGGCGCGGCGGTCGAGTTCTATGGCGTCGTATGTCCGCTGACCCCCATCGAACAACGGTTGCGCGCGATGGCCGGAGATGAGGGCTACACGGGCGGCTTCGTCGAGCATTACATCGTGCCGGTGATCTATCCGGCGGGCCTCACGCCAACGATTCAGCTATGGCTCGGCGTGTTCGTCGTGTTCGTCAATGTCGCGATCTACGGGTACATCGGCTATCGGCGGCGCCAGTAGACCGCTAGCTACTCGCCGGTACCCACGCCAGCTTAGTATCCGCGTAGACATCCAACGTCGGTTCAAATCGTTCGGGCGCATCGAGGCTGCCGAGCGTCACGTCGATGACGTCCGCGTGACTCTTGTTCACGCACGCGATGTGCGTGCCGCAGCTGACGCAAAAGTAGCGCGTGCCGTCGGCCGAGGATTCGAGCTGCTGCGGTGCAGCGCGCGTGTAGCGGAATTTACCCACCGGAACGACGAGCCACGTCACGTACGGCGCCGCATGCACGCGCCGACACATCGTGCAGTGACAGTTCGCGGTCAGATATTCACCGTCATCGATCGCGTAGCGGATCCGTTTGCAGAAACAACCGCCTTCGATCATCGAGCGTTCACCTCTCTGGGGCGCCGTTGGGCCGGATCGTAAAAGAATTTCTCCTGCGCGATGCGCTCCCCTTCCCAGCGCTGATCGGCGATCTCTTCGATGCGCGTCGTCGTGCCGTCGTGCCAATCGAACTCGAACACCCAGCGGATGACGACGCGGTCGCCGTCGACGAGCGGCGCGCCGACGCATTGCGATCGCACGGCGCGCGCCCGCGCAAGTACGTTGCGTTCGTTTGCCACGAGCGCGTCGCGGCCGACGCGCGGCGGTTGTTCGTTCTCCTGCATCGACGCCCCTGGCGTATAGAACTCGGCGATCACGTCCGCATGGGCGCCCTGCTCGACGCGGGCAACGAAGCGTTGGATCGTGGCGGCTGTCGGCATGTCGTCGTCCGATGCGGCGCGCCTCAACGCGCGCGGATCGGCGTCGCCTCGTACATCGCGAGCTTCGGCGCCGCGTTCGTGAGTTGCCCGAGCGCCTGCACGAACGCCTGCGACGCGGGCACGGCAAAATGCGCCGTCACCGCGGCTTGATCGGCCCATTCCTCGAAGAAAAAGAGCCGATTCGGATTTTCCGCATCGTGAAACACCGCGTGCGAGATGCAGCCGCCTTCGAGACGCGAGCGGCGAACGTGTTCGAGGCTGAGCGCCAGCGCGTCGGCGAGTCGCCCCTCCCGCGCGATGACGCTTCCGGTGATGACGATCATGGGTAACGCCTGAGTCGGTCGCGCTCAGTTAGCAACAGGACCCAGCGCGTTGGCAACACTGTCGACCTTCCCGTCGACGTTCACTAAGATCGCGTCGACCGTACGAGGCAACCCCATGAGCAACGAACCCTACGTCCTGATCACCGCCGACACCCACGCCGGCGGCAGCCACGCGCAGTACCGCGAGTACCTCGATCCGAAGTATCGCGACGCCTTCGACGCCTGGCGCGGCGGCTACAAAAATCCGGCGCTCGAACACTACGGCAGCAAGAAGCTGCGCAACTGGGATCTGGCGATCCGCACGCGGACCAGAACAGCCAGGGCGTGGTCGGCGAGGTCGTGTTCCCGAACACGGTGCCGCCGTTTTTCCGCAAGAGCATCGTCACCGCGCAGCCGCCCCGCCCCGAGCACTACGAACTCGCGCTCGCCGGCATTCGCGCGCACAACCGCTGGCTGAAGGATTTCTGCGCCGAAGACCCGATCCGCCGCGCCGGCATCGGGCTGATCCTGCCCAACGACCTCGATGAGGCGATCAAAGACATCGAGTTCATCGCCAACGCCGGCCTGCGCGGCGGTGTGCTGCTGCCGTTGATCCCGCCGGACTGCACCTGGCTGAAACCGTTGTACGACCCGGCGTGGGATCCGGTGTATGCCGCGATCCAGGATCACGATCTCGTGATCAATCAGCACTCCGGCCAGGGTTCGCCGAACTACGGCGAAGGGCCGGTGCCGGAAGCGTTGTGGATTTCCGAGGTGACGTTCTACTGCCAGACCGGCTTCCGCCATCTGCTGATGAGCGGCGCGTACGAGAAGTTTCCGAAGCTGAAATACATCCTGACCGAGAGCGGCTGCGGCTGGGTCGGCGACATGCTGAAGGCACTCGATCGCATTCACATGGGCTTCGTCCACGGCTCGATCGGCGAGATGAACTACCAGGGCATGCAGTGGGTGCTGAAGGACAAACCCAGCGACTACGCCGCGCGCAACTGCTGGTACGGCGCGAGTTTCCCGAGCATCGCCGACCTCAACGGCATCGATGCGATCGGCGAGGACCGCGTGTTGTGGGGCAACGACTACCCGCACTACGAAGGCACGTTTCCGTACAACCTCGAGTCGCTGCGCCTCACGTTCGCGGGCATGTCCGAGACGCGGCGCCGCAAACTGCTCGGCGAAAACGCGGCGACGACTCTACAAGTTCGATCTCGAGAAGCTGAAGCCGCTCGCCGCGCAGTACGGTCCGACGCCCGGCACAGGTCGAGCACGCCGCTGCCGCGCGACGCGATCCCGCGCGACTCGACGTGTTATCTGTTCCAGAACGCGCTGTACGGACTCTGACCGATGGGCATGCCATCAGGCATCGGCATCGTCGACACGATGATCGGCTTCCCGGCCGACGACTTCAAAATGTACGACTTCATCCGCGAGCAGCTGAAAGACGGCGTCCGCGAAGTTCGACTTCCCCGTCGAATACATGTTCAAGAACGTGCCGAAGGAGCTGTACGGCTCGGGCGATCCGATCTCGATCACGCTGCACGAGATGGATCGCTACGGCGTCGAGATCGGGCTGATCGGCGTCGGCGGCGACGTCAGCCGCAAAGCGCTGAAACAGCATCCGGACCGCTTCATCGCGCAGGGATCCGTCGACCCCAACAAGGGCATGGAGGGGATCCGCGACATGGTGCGCCAGTACGAGGAATTCGGCGTGCGTTCGTTCGGCGCGTTCAACGCCGGCTACAACCCGCAGGTCGGCATCGCCGACGCGCTGATGTATCCGATCTACGCGAAATGCGTCGAACTCGGCGTGCCGATCTTCTCGTGCGCCGGCGTGCCCGGGCCGCGTTTTCCGATGTGGCCGCAGGAAGTGCGGCTGATCGACCAGGTGATGTACGACTTTCCCGAACTCGTTTTCGTCACGCGCCACGGCTGCGAACCGTGGGAAGACCTCGCGATCAAGCTGATGCTGAAGTGGCCGAACCTGTACTACTCGACGTCCGCGTTCGCGCCGAAGCACTACCCGAAAGCGATCGTCGACTACGCGAACACGCGCGGCGCCGACAAGATCATCTACGCGGGCTATTTCCCGATGGGACTGTCGCTCGAACGGATCATGACGGACATGCAGAGCGTGCCGTTCAAGGACGCGGTTTGGCCGAAGTTCCTGCGCGACAACGCGCGCAAGGTGCTGAAGCTCGAGCTCATGACGATGCAGCATGACGATCGACCCACGCCTCCCGCTCGCCGAACTGCACCTGCACCTGTACGGCACGATTCGCGCCGACGGATTATCTCGAGCGGCTCGGGGCGCGCGCTGGCGCGATCGACTGGCGCTGCTACGAGAAACACTACGAGCACGCGTACGGCGACGCGACCACCGCTGCGCGACATTCTCGAACAGCATCGCGCGGGCGATCCCGACGCCGCGGATGCGTTCCGTCAGCTTGTTCGTGTTCGGCGACGCCGACGCCGGCAACTTCGCGCGCTTCCAGGCCAAGTTCAATCTGCTGATCAACGGCAGCGAGTTGATGAACGTGGCTGCCGCAGTTCACGCCGACCCGGTGCAGCCGGTCGCGGAGGAGATCGACTTCTTCGTCGGGCGCATGCTCGACGACCAGCGCCGTCAAGGCATCGCGTACGCGGAACAGCGCATGTTGTTCGGCAACACATTCCCGATCGAGACGATGCGCCACCTCAGCGATGTCGATCCTTTCGACGCTACGCAGACGCGACGCGTGACGGACTCACCGCGCGACTCGCGCTCGGGTTGCCACGCGCCGATCCGTGGCCGTGTTTCGAACTCGCGCAGGAGCTCGCGCTCGGTCCACACGGCGAACATCGTCACCGGCATCGACTTCTGCAACGTCGAAGAGGGTTTTCCGCCGAAGGACAAACGCGAATTCTTCGCGGCCGTGCACGAATGGAACGACCGCCATCCCGAACGCGCGATCGCGATCCTCTACCACGTCGGCGAGAGCTTCACCGACAAATCGCTCGAGAGCGCGGTGCGCTGGGTGCACGAAGCGGCGCAGTTCGGCGCGCACCGGCTCGGCCACGCGATCGCGCTCGGCGTCGACCCCGAGCGTGTACGGCGCACACACGCGCAGCGAATCGGTGGCCGAGCGTCTCGACCAGATCGGTTACGACCTCGCGCACGCGGATGGGCTGCGGGCGCGCGGTGTACGCGTGAACGAGAACGCACTTGCGCGCGAGCGCGACGAGCTGCAACAGCGCAAACGCGACGATCGCGTGACGCACCACTACGACGCGGCGCGGCTCGCCGACGTACGCGCGCGGCAGGACATACGCGATGGCGCGCGTGCGCGCGACCGGCGCGGTCGTCGAAGTGTGCCCGACATCGAATCTGCGCATCGGCGGCATCGCCGACCCGTTGCACCATCCGGTGCACCGTTTCTCGACGCCGGCGTCCCGTTCGTCGTCGCCAGCGACGACCCCGGCATCTTCGACACGACGATCCGCGCCGAACTCGACTGGGTCGCGCGCGAGGCCGCGCTCGAACCCGGCGCGGTCGAGGATCTGATCGAGCGCGCGTGGCGCTCGCGCAGCGAAGTACTCACCGGGCGAGAGACATAGCCCCTGTTGTGGACTGACGCCGCTGCGTCCCGTGCGCGCCACCGAGGATGTCGCGGTGCCGAAGCAGAGGCCACTTCACCGAAATCATCACGTGCTGGTACGGCGTGCGTCAGACCCAACATCACCGCCACACCGCCGATGTCCTACAACAGACTCGGCGGCTTGCGTATCTCAACCGCGGTCAGCGGACATGAGAATGAGCTGGCGCATCAACGCATCTCCGAGATGATGCGTTGACATCAATCGCGAGATACTTATGATCAGCCCCATGAGAACGACACTTGCTATCGCCGACGACATCCTGCGCGAGCTGAAAAAGCTCGCGCGCAGTGCCGAGCGCCCGATGACGGACGTCGCGAACGAGGTTCTGCGTGCAGGCCTCGCAGCAATGCGCGAACCGCCCAAGAGAGTCCGAATCTTCAAGGAGGCGCCCATCGACATGGGTGAGCCGCGCGTCGATTTGACGAAGGCACTCGGTCTCGCTGCCGAAGTCGAAGACGAGGAACAGCTCCGCAAGCTTCAGCTGCGCAAATGAAGCTGATCGATCTGAACGTGCTTCTCTATGCGGTGAACACCGCGGCCCCGTCGCATCGTCGCGTGCTGCACTGGTGGGAACGTTCGCTCAACGGCAACGAACCGATCGCGCTTTGCTGGCCGGTCATCTCGGGATTCATTCGGCTGAGTACGCGCCATGGAATATTTCCACGCCCGTTGTCACCCGACGACGCCTGCGCGCGTATCGACCGTTGGCTCCAGCAGCCCATGGTCCGCGTGGTCACCGAAACCGATTCGCATTGGACGTTGCTCAAGCATCTGCTCGAGCAGGTCGGTGTTGCCGGCAATCTGACGACCGACGCGCATCTGAGCGCTCTCGCGCTCTCACACGGCGCGACGCTGGTATCCTGTGACAACGACTTCGCGCGCTTTCCGGATCTGCGCTGGGAGAACCCGGCCGCATGAACGTGCTCGTCCGTCCGTACGACGGCGCGGTGTCGCACACTGATCGACCACGCGAGATGTCAGCCGGGACGAGCAAATTCCCGCAGCAGATTCACCGTGACTTCCGGCGACTCGATCGGCATCAGATGTCCCACCGCCGGCGCGATCAGCGTGCAGCGCGGCAACAGCATGCTCAAATGTTCGAACGCTTGCGCCGGCAACATGCCGTTCGCCGCGCGAACCAGCAGCACCGGCGCGTCGATCGCGGGTGCTACCGCGTAGATGTCGAGATCGCCGCTGTTCGCGAAGATCGTCGCTTCGACATCGGGACGACACTTCAACTCAACCGCGCCGTCGGACCGATCGCGGAAACCTTCCTGCAGATACAGATCGAACGCGCGCGGTTGCCACTGCGCGAACATCGGCTTGCGTATCCACGCCGAGCGCGCTGCGTCGCGTGACGGCCAGATCGCGGTGCGACGCCGCGCCTGCGCTGCGATCTGCGGCCGCGGATCGACGATGCCGCCGGTCGGATCGAGTCGCGCGCGCAGCGCCGTATCGGGGTGGATCGGCGGATCCAGCATCGCGATGCGTTCGAACAATCCGGGACTCGTCGCTTCGGCGACGGCCGTGACAATCCCGCCGAAGGAACTGCCGATGCCGTAGGCGATGCGCGCATGGCCGGCTTCCGCGAGCAATGCGCGCGCAACGCCGACGAGATCGTCGACGAATGCCTGCATCGGATAACCATCGGGTGCGGTCGGTGCCGACGAGTCGCCGTGACCGCGCGCATCGATCGCAATCACGCGGTATTCGTTCGCGAGCAACTCCGCAACGAGCGTCCACGTCGCCGCGCACATGCCGTTGGCGTGATGCAGCAGCGCGAGCGGTCGCGTCGCCGCCCCAATCCCAGGCCGCTATCTCGATCGGCGGATCACCGTCGATCGCAAAACGACGTTGGCGAACCGGCATCCTGTCGCGCGTCCCCGGACCGATCGTCACGCGGCGACCGTTTCCGTGGACATCATCGCGGGACGCTCGGGATCGATCAGGTAGCGCACGCCGGTATACGTGATCTTCGTCTGCACGATCGTCGCCGGCAGCGGCTGGCGCAACACGACGCGCGCGTCGCCGAACGCCGCTGCATCGAACGCTTTCAGCACCGCTTCGCCGCGCTGCGCGCGGCCGATCACGTACTCCATCTCCTGATGCACGAGGCGCGTCTCGTTGCCGACGCGCGCGAGGTTCAGATTCGGCGTGTACAGCACGTCGCTGCCGGATATGTAGTGCGGCCGTTCGAGCACGCCATCGAGAATCGTTTTGCCTTCGGACTCGCGACGTTCCCAACGACACCGTAGTAGCGCGTGTCGAGCGTGACGTCGGCGCGCTGCATCGGCGCGCCGTAGCGATCGCGAAAGAATCGCAGCGCCCGATCGCTGTCGGTGAACGCGCCGACGCAATACGCCAGATAGTGCGTGCTCGCGCGCGTATTCACGCGCAACTCTGCGACGGTGAATGCGCCGAGCGGGCTGTCCCGGTGACGCCGCAACACGATCTGACAGTAACTCGGAATCGACGGATGCAACGCCCTTGGGGTCACGGCGAAACCGCGTTCGATGTCGATCTCGTACGTGAACGCAAGTATGTCGACGTTATCGACGGAAAATGCTTCCGCCTCGGTGAACAGATTCGTAACTGCAGGCGCGCGCGACAAGTGCTCAGCGGTATCGAGTTGGCCGAACAGCGGCATGGAACCTCCTTGGTCGGCCGCTCAGGCGGCGGCGTCGATCGTTGCGAACTTCGGCATCACTTTGCGCGCGAACAGTTCGAGGCTCGCGAGCACCGCCGTTGCGGCACTGTCTCGATGCGTTCAGCAGGAAGTTGACGCAGTCGATGCCGGTGCTCTCCCACTGCTTCAGCGTATCGATCAGCGTATCGGGATCGCCGATGCACATGCCGGGCGGCATCTCGGCCGCCGTGCCGGGCGCGGTCGCCTGGCGGCGCACCTGCGGCAGCAGACCGAAGCTTGCGTACGACGGCGACGCATACACCTCGCGTGCCGAGACCAGTTGCGCCGCGAGATAGCCGAACGTGCCGATCAACCGCATGCCGGTCGCTTTCGCTTCGTCGGGATTCTCGTGGCAATACAAGAAATTGACGGCAGCGACAGGTGTCGTTCACGAACGCGCCAACGGGTTCACAACGGTGCACGATGTCTTTGTACGCCTTCACCTTGCGTTCCTGCTCGGCGAAGCTGCCGAACGTCAAGCCGAGCGCACCCATGCCGCGCTGCGCGGCGTCGATTTCGGTGCCGGGGCTCGTCACCGCCACCCACATCGGCGGATGCGGTTTCTGATACGGCTTCGGCAACACCGCGCGCTCGGGCATCGAGAAGTACGTGCCCTGGTAACCGAAGCGCTCCTGCGTCCACATCTTCGGCAGCACGCGGACGTATTCGTCCCAGGTGGCCTTGGTCGTGTCGGGATTCGCGCCGAAACCGCCGAGTTCGGTCCACGTCGCACTGCGGCCCGTCCCCACTTCGAGGCGTCCGCCCGACACGATGTCGAGCACGGCGCAGCGCTCGGCGATGCGAATCACCGGATTGATCTCGGGTACGCAAACGTTGATGCCGTGACCGACGCGGATGCGCTTCGTCTGCGCCGCGATCGCCGTCAGGAAAATCTCCGGCGCCGAACAGTGCGAATACTCTTCGAGAAAGTGGTGCTCCACCGCCCAGCAGTAGTCGAAGCCGAGTTTGTCCGCGAGGATCGCCTGCTCGATGCAGTTGTCGTAGACGCGCTTTTCGGTGTCGCGATGCCACGGCCGCGGCACGCTGATTTCATAGAAGATGCCGAATTTCATTTCACTCGTTCTCCCGTTGACGTCTGATAGTTGCTTCGTTCGCGCTCGAGCGCATCCGCTCATCTGCGGCGTAGCTCGCGAAGCCGAACTTCGATCTCGATCTGCTTCGCGCCACACGCGATCGAATTCTGCGGAGATCGTCCGGCGGCAGTTCGTTGCGTGTTCGCCGACCTTGCCTTTGCGCACCTTCGCCGAGTCGCTGCCGGGCGGCAATCCGCCGATCCGTTCGCTGCGTTCGCGCATCAGCCGATCGTCGAAGCGGTCCTTGTGCGCGAGCATGAATTCGAGCGACGACTGCCGCAGCACGATGTTCGAACAGCTCGTCGTCGAGCTCGATGCCGACGAACGCGCGCGATGCGGCGCACCGTCGTCGTCGAGGTCGCGATTCATCTGCTCGTAGCACAGCATCAGCACGTTCGGGTCGTTGCGCTGCGGCCACCACGACGCGAGGTGATGCCAGTAGTCGCGCCGCGCGCCGCGGCGCAGATACTCCTCGCGCGCATGCGTTCGATCGGCACGCTGCCGGTTTCGAACAACCAGCCTTCCATGAAACGGAACGACGAAACGAACGCGTCCTTCGGATCGCGTATCGACACGATGTAGCGCGCGCCTTTCGGGACCAGGTCGTACGACAGATGACTCTTGAAGCCGCGCGGCGCGCCGCGCTGCGGCGCGTCGAGATCGAGGCCGAGATCGTGCGCGGTTTCGATCCACGGCACGACGCGCGAGATGTCGTCGAAGTCCATGTCGCCGCGCGTGCGCAGGCCGTGAAAAACCTGCTGCAGCCACGTGGTGCCGCACTTGCCGTACGGCGTGATGATCACGTCGTCGGGCGTCGGCTGGAATGCGAGCCCGCGTTCGACCTTTCTGCGTCTTCCGGCGTGCCCATGCGCGCGCTGAGCGCGACGATCTCTTCGAAGGCTCTCGGACGCGTTGCCGCGGCGTTGCGGTCATATCGAGAATGCCTTGATCGGAGTGGACGGTGAGTATACTCAAACCGGAATCGGAGTCGGCACGGAGGAGGCAACAGCATGGCATTCAAAGGTCTCGATCACGTCGTCGTGCGCGTGAAGAATCTCGACACGGCGATCGACGGCTACACGAAGATTCTCGGCATCGAACCGAAGCGCGCGTCGTCGAGCGCGCTGAAAGCGGAGCAGGCGTTCTTCTATTTCGGCAACGGCACGTTTCTGGAGCTGATCCAGCCCACCGACGACAGCTCGCCGATCGCGGGATCGCTGAACAAGCTCGGTGAGGGGGTGCATACGGTCGCGTTCGCGATCGACGATCGCGAGGCGACGGTCAAAGCAGCTCACCGACAACGCCGTGCGCACGATCGGCGGCGCGTTCGTGCATCCCGCCTCGGCGAACGGCGTGCTCGTGCAGCTCAGCGAGAAGTAAGTCCAGGCGTCACTTCGGCACCGAGGCCGACGCCAGCTCGCGCTGCGGAGTCGGCCAGGTCTCGGCAACCGACGTTGCGAGCCAGCGCGCGAGCAGCGCGTTGACGTCGAGCGGCTTCTCCTGCGCCATCCAGTGGCCGCGAGTACACCACCGCTTCGGTCAGGCGGCGACAGTATTTGCGCATCGGCTCGGCGAGCCGCGACGTGATGCACTCGCACGTGTAGTCGTATTGCGCGGCGATGAACAGCACCGGCATGTCGAGATAGCCGTCGTTGACGCGCGCGCGCCGCATACGCCGCGTTGGCCGCGTGATTCATGTAGTACGAGTTCGGACCGAAGAAACCATTGCGCGTCAGCGCGCTGCGTACGCGCAAACGTCTGCTTCGGTCACGACGTCGGCGTCGCGCGGGACGGACGGAATATTGCCCGTCCCGCCGAACCACCCGCCGTTGGTGCGCACCATCGCCGTGAACGCGGGCTTGCCGAATCCGCCGGGATCGCCTTTGCGGAACAGCAGTTTCGCGATGTTGTACGGATTCGAATCCATCTCCGTCGTCGCGCCGGCAAAGTCCTCCTGATAGTGCAGCTGTACTCCCATTGGCCCGCCGGGTACTGGTCCGCCGGATAGATGTCGCGATTGACGAGATGCGAGACACGCGTCCGAGGCCGCGCTCGAGCGTGTAGTACGGCACGCATAGATTGGCGACGGCGTGCGCAGCGCTCCGGATGGTGGCTCGCGATGTTCCACACGACCGGGCTGCCCCAATCGTGGCCGACCCACACCGCGCGCTCGCGGCCCAACGAGTCGATTAAGGCGATCATGTCGCCGACGATCGGTTCCTGCGCATAGGCCGCGTGCGTGCGCGTACACCGACGAGCGTCCGTAGCCGCGCATGTCCGGCGCGATCGCACGAAAACCGAGCGCCGCGAACGCCGGCAACTGATGCCGCCAGCTGATCGCGAGTTCCGGCCAGCCGTGCACGAAGATCAGCAACGGTCCGTCGACCGGACCCGCGGCGAGATAGAACGTCGTATGCGCGCCGGTCTTTGACGGCGTGTTCGGTGACTTCGATGTGAGACGAACTCATTGCGGCATCCGGACGTGTTGAATGCGATCTATCGTGCCTATCGGACGCGCACGGTACCAGTAGCGCAAAGCCCCTGCGCATCGTTACCCTCTCGCATCGTTCGAACCCCGTTGGTAACGAGGAAGAAACCGCGTGAGCACGCTTGAAACAAGTCGCCCCCGCATTCGTCAAGATGGCGCATCAGATCGTCTGGTGCACGGTCGCCACGGTCGACAGCGACGGCCGTCCGCGCTCGCGCATCCTGCATCCGATCTGGCAATGGGACGGCCGCGAACTGATCGGCTGGATCGCGACCGGCCCAACGCCGACGAAACGCGCGCATCTGAAGGCGAGTCGCGTACGTCTCGTGCAACTACTGGACGCCGTCGCACGACACGTGCGTCGCCGAGTGTCGCGCGGAGTGGGCGTTCGACGACGACACGCGCAAGAAGCGTCTGGCGGCATGTTCAAGGAAGGCTCCGGCGCCGGTCGGCTACGACCCGGCGATGATTCCCGGGTGGGATGGCCCGACGTCGCCGAATTTCGCGGCGCTGTGCTCGAACCCTGGCGGCTGCGTGTGTTTCCCGGCACGGTGTTGATGGGCAAAGGCGGCGACGTGTTGACGTGGATGGAGTAACCCCACGCCGTCGCGTCCAATCGAACTGACGGCGGAACTGACGAAGGAGACGATCATGAGCACACAATCGCAACGCCGCGCCAACGGCATCGATCTGCTGCGCACGCTCGGCGGCGGCAGCTACGATCCGGCGCGCGCGGCCACCGCAATGGTCCGCCGTCACGGCGCGCTGGGCACATTCGCCGTCGACCATGTACTCGGCAATCTATGGTCGCGACCGCAACTGTCCCGGCGCGACCGCAGCCTCATCGTCGTCACGTTCCTCGCGACGATCGGTTCGATCGAGGAATTGCGCAGTCACGTCGGCGGCGCGCTGCAGCATGGCGTCACGCGCGCAGAAATCGAGGAAGTGATTCTCCAGGTCGCCGGCTATGCGGGTTACCCGATGGCGATGCAGGCGACCCGCATCGTCGACGAGGTGTTTTGCGCAATCGACGGCATCGAACGCCAACCGGAGCGGCGCGAAGCAACGCCGAAAGACGACGCACAACGCTGGGCCGACGCAACCGACGTCTTGTCGACGTTATTTGCCGGACGGACCGCGTCGGATCCGGCGGCTGCCCGCGCGGGCATCGTCGCGTCGCTCGGCGGCGTCGGTGAACTCGCCTTCGACTGGGGATTCGGCGAGCTGTGGGCGCGTACCCAACTGTCGCGTCGCGACCGTAGCCTTGTGACGGTCGCGATACTCGCAATTCTCGCCCGCGCCGAAGAGCTCGCGATTCACGTTCCCGGCGCGCTGAACCATGGCGTCACGCGCGACGAAGTCGAGGAAGTGATGGTTCAGCTGACCGTGTACGGCGGATTCCCCCGCGCGGTGGAAGGTATGCGCAGCGCGCGAGCCGCGTTCGAGCGGATCGACGCACGCGGCGCCGGCTGAACGTCAACGACGCGCAGCATCTAGCGGCACTGTTCGTCGTCAACGAGCTGTTGGAACAGCGGTGCAAGAATCTTCACGAGATCCTTTGGCTTCGCTGTCGTCAACGCAGACAGGCCGATCATCTGCCGCATGATCTGGAAACCCGCCACGAGGGAAAGCACCACGGCGGCGCGTTTTGCCGCGAGGCCGCCTCTGAGCGCGTCCGTCATCGCGCGATGATGGTGCTTCTCGATCTCAGCGCGGCCGATTTGCGCGGCGCGTTTGCTCGAGCCCGATCGATGCATGATCAGGAAACCGTCGAGCGGTGTGGCCCCGGTGATCCCGCGCCTTGGATTCTGGATCGTCGATGTGCGCGATCTCGCAGACCTGCACGTCCGTGCAATGACGTCGCCCACCGCCGCGGGTCAGCGCTTCATCGCCGCCGGCGTGCGTGACATCGCAACAACGCTGCGAGCAAACCTCGGCGATCGTGCAGCGAAGGTGCCCACGCGCGGGTTGCGCGACGCCGTGGTCAAACTGTTGTCGCTGTTCATCGCCCAACTGAAGTGGATGACGCCGTTCCTCGGGCGCACGAATCCGCTCACTGCTGAAAAGGCGCGGCGCGTACTGGGATTTGCGCCGCGGCCCGCGACGACGACGGTCGTCGAGTGCGCGGAGAGTCTGCTTGCTGGACCCGGGGCTCGCGCGACTCGATAGTTCAGTCCGCGCCGTCGCCCTGCGGCCGCGTCAGAAATTGATGCAGCTGCCGATCGTGCCGGCTCGCGGCCGACAACGGCCCCGGTCGCACCCACGGATCCCACCTCGGCGGCGAGCCCGATCGGCTTGTCGCCCATCACCGTGACGCGCTGAATGATCCGCTCCCCGACGAAGTCGTTCAGCACGAAGTGCTGCGTGCAGCGGTTGTCCCACATCGCGATCGTGCCCTCGGTCCAGCGATAGCGAACCGTGAAGCGCGGGTTCGACACCCACTTCGTCAGATAGCGCAGCAGCATGTCGCTTTCGGTCGCGTTCATCTCGACGATGCGGCGCGTGAAATGCTCGTTGACGTACAGCGCGCGACGGCCCGTCAGCGGATGCACGCGCACCACCGGATGCACCGCCATTTTGTCGGGTCGGTTGTGCGGCGAGCGCGTCGTGCAGCGCGGTGAGTCCGTCGCACAGATCGCGCATCGGCGCGGACAGTTCCTCGTACGCGGCGTACAGACTCGCCCACATCGTGTCGCCGCCGATCGGCGGACACTTCACCATCTTCAGCACCGACAGCAGCGCCGGTTCGCTCTGGAACGTGATGTCGGTGTGCCACTCGTCCGCGACGCCGCCGTGGCTCGCGGCGAGTTCGAACAGTTCGTTGTGCGGCGTGAACGGATTTTTCAGGTTCGGGTGGCCTTCGAGCTGACCGAAGTGCCGGCCGAACGCGACGTGTTCGTCGATCGTCAGGTTCTGCGCCGGGAAAAACAGCACGAGGTGTTCGAGCAGCAGCCGTTCGATCGCCGCGACGTCGTCGCCGACACGTGCGCGAGATCGACGCCGCGCACCTCGCCCCCCAATGCGCCCGCCAGGCGTTTGACGTCCCAGCGCGTGTCGTTCGCGCCGGCGTTCATTCAGAACTGCTCGCCGTCGGTGCGCGGCGTCGAGAATATCGCCGGATCGAGCGTCATCGGGGCGCCTCGCGCGAGCACCGCGTCGACGCGCGCGCGCACGATCGGATCCCAGGCCGGATGCGGCAGCACGTAGAAGCGGTCTTCCTGAATCGACTTGAATACGATGTCGGCCACTTCCGCCGGCTGCTTGCCTTGCGCCAGCATCGCTTTACCCATCGCCGCCATCTCGGTCGACGCAGCCGCCGCCGTTCCTGACGACAGTTCTTTGGGGCGATGGCGCTCCGCGTCGAAGATGTTCGTGTTGACGAAGCCGGGACACAGCACCGACGCGCCGATCTTCGCGCCGACCGCCGTCAGACTCTGACGCAGCGTTTCGGTCAGCGAGAGCACGCCGTGCTTGCTGACGCCGTACGTGCCGCCGCCCGGCATCAACCCGGCGAGCGATGCCGTATTGACGATATGGCCTTCCTCGCCGTGCGCGAGCATGTGCGGCACGAACGCCTGAATGCCGTACAGCACGCCCCAGAAATTCACGCCCATCACCCACTGCCAGTCCCGGTCCGACACTTCCCAGATCGGCTTCAGCCCGCCGGCCATCGCCGCGATACCCGCGTTGTTGCAGACGATGTGCACCTTGCCGAACTCGGCGATCGCGCGCTCCGCGAGCGCTTGTACTGATTCGCGGATCATCGTGTTCGCGACGACGCCGATCACGCGATGCTGGCGCTGCTCGAGTTCCGCGACCGCGCGATCGAGCGCGTCTTTGTCGATGTCGGCGAGCACGACCTGCATCCGCGCCTGCGCAAATCGTTCGGCGAGCGCGCGGCCGATACCGCTCGCTGCACCTGTGACAACCGCCGTTTTTCCTTCGAATTGCTTCATCGGACTGCTTCCCTTTTTCTCGTTGAGAGGGCTGAGAGGCCGGATGGTACGCAACAGTCGCACGCGAGATCCACCACAGCTGCGACGTTTGCACAACTCGACCTTCGGGCAGTATCGTGCCTCGACTTTCGCGTGACAATCTGGACTGCACCACTTCACGGGGAGCAACAATGAAAAACCTTCGCACTCGTCTCGCACTCATCACCGTCGCGTTCGCCGTCGCCGGCTGCCAATCCGACCAGCAGGCGCTCGCTTCGTCACAGTCGGAAGCGATGGGCGTCGCCGTCAAGCGCGGCCAGTTCGAACTCAACTGCCCGGCGGCGACCGGCTCGGTGTTGTCCAGCCAGATGGTGCAGCCCGCCATCAACGGCCCGCTGATGCGCGGACCGGAACGCGCCGAGTACACGATCGGCGTCAGCGGTTGCAATCAGCGCCAGACCTACGTCGTGGTCTGCCCGCAGGACGGCTCGAACGGCTGCTTTGCTGCTGAAGGCCAATAATCGCGCGCTATAGGAGCAACGTGATGCGGATCGAATTCAATGCGCGTGTGCTGCGCGCTGTTGTCGCGCTCGGAGCGCTGTGCGTCTTGGGTACGCCGTTCGGCGCCAGCGCGGACGACGGTCCGTTCAGCGCGGTCAAAGCCGCCGCGGAACGCAACCAGGCTCAGCTACGCCACTACTCGTGGATCTCGACGACCCAGGTCAGTTACGACGGCAACGTGAAGAACACGAAGGTCGAGTCGGTGTCGTATGGTCTCGACGGCGCGCAGCAGAAGAAACTCGTCTCGCAGACCGAGGCGCCGAAGCCGCCGGGACTGCGCGGCGCACTCGCGGAGCGCAAAGGCGAGGAGATCACAGCACGAACTCGAGAGCGCTGTCGCGCTGATCCACAGCTACGTGCCGCCGAATCCACAACAACTGCAGAGCTGCCGTCGCGGCCGGCAACATGACGATGTCGCCGGCGCCGCCGGGCGTGGCGACGCTGGTGTTTGCGAACTACCAGCTGCCGGGTGATGCGATGACGCTGACGTTCGCGATCGAGCCCAAATCGATCCAGACGGTCAACGTCGCCACGTGGCTCGACAGCCCGTCGAAACCAGTGACGCTCACTGTGCAGTTCCAGTCGCTGCCGGACGGGACGAACTACCCTGCGACGACCACGCTGACGCTGCCGTCAGTCGAAACTCGACGTCACGGTCACCAACGAGGACTATCAGAAACTCGCGATGTAGTTCGGGACAACCTCAGCCGTCGCGGTACGTCGCGATAGCGCCCGGCTGACGCAACATTTTGTCGACCTCGCCGGCGTGCAGCTCCTCGGCGCTGATCATCCTGCGCGCGTATTCCTCGAGCATCACGGAGCGACCCTGCACGAGCGTCAGCAGCATCTTTGTACGACGCCAGCGCTTCTGCTTCGCTCTGCAGCGACTCCTTCAGAATCGCGCCAACGTCGTGATGATGGCTCTCGAGCAACGGCCCGATCGCCAATGACGGATGCGCGCCGAGGTGCGTCACCATCTCGCCCGCCTCCTGCGCGTGCGCAACGCTTCGTCGGCCTGCGCGCGCAACCACGACACGATCGGGATCCGGTTGAAGCCGAACACCAGCAGCGAGTAGTGCGTGTACCGGACCACGCCGGCCAATTCCATTTCGAGGATCTTGTTGAGGATCGCCACGGTCGCTTGTTTATCCGCTTGTGTGTGGAAGTCGCTCATGGGGGTACTCCGGTCGCCGAAGGAAGGAATGCATGATGCGCCTGTCCGATGGCTCTGGTACAAGGCTTCAGAATCGCACGCACGCAGGAGACATCCGTTGGCCGCCCCACTCGACGACATCACCGTCATCACCATCGAGAGCTGGATGGCGACGCCCAGCGCGAGCGCGATCCTCGCGGACCTCGGCGCCGACGTGATCAAGGTCGAACCGCTGACGGGCGATCCGATGCGGGGCCTGAGCCGACCCGCGAAGATCGAGGGCTCGTTCAAGGGCTACGACTTTCAGTTCGACGTCGACAATCGCGGCAAGCGCTCGATCGCGGTTGCGCTCGACACCGCGCAGGGCGCCGATCTCGTCGGCACCTCATCGAGCGCGCCGACATCTTCATGTGCAATCTGCTGACGCACCGGCAAGCGCGTTTCGGTCTCGATCCGAAAAGTCTGCTCGCGATCAATCCAAAGCTCGTGCACGCGACGCTGACCGGTTACGGGACCACCGGGCCGGAAGCCAATCGTCCCGGCTACGACGTCACCGCGTTCTTCGGTCGTTCCGGTCTGTACGACGCGAGCCGCGAAGGCGACGACGGTCCCGTGCCGATGGCGCGTCCCGCACAAGGCGACCACACGACCGGGCTTGCGCTGGTCGGCGGCATTCTCGCGGCGCTGCGTCTCGCGGAGCGCAGCGGGCGTCGGACAGGTCGTCGAGACGTCGCTGTTCGAAACAGCGGTGTGGACCCAGGCGAGCGACTACGCGGTGACCGCGGTCGATCGCGCGCCGGTGCGTCGGCGCGCGCGACATCAGCTGTTGGCGCCGACCGCGAACCGTTATCCGTGCGGCGACGGCAGATGGGTCGTGCTCAACATGCCGGAAGAATCGGCGTGGCCGCGACTGTGTCGCGTGATCGATCGCGAGCAATGGCTGTCAGATCCGCGCTTCGTCGACGCGCGCAGCCGTTACCAGAACATGGCGGTGCTGGTCGAAGGCATCGATGCCGCGCTGGCGGTGCGCGGCCGCGACGAATGGGGCGCGATCTTCGATGCCGCGCGGCCTGATCTGGGGACCGGTGCTCGCGCTGCACGAAGTCGCCGCGGATCCGCACGCGGAGGCGATCGGCCTGTTTCCGGAAATCGAGCATCCGCAGCACGGCACCGTATCGAACGGTCAACGCGCCGATGCGCTTTCACACCGCCGACGTTGGACCCCGCTCGCCGGCGCCGTTGCTCGGTGAGCATTCGCGCGCCGTCGCAAAATCGTTAGGCCTGACCGACGCGCAGATCGATGCGCTGATCGAACAGAAGGTGCTGCGGGGCTGATCGAATTTACACCGCTGTTTCAACATCGCTCTAGTGCTGATCGACGCTGGCGGCGCCGCCACTCTTGGTCGCACCCGACTCAATTTTCATCGGCGCACCCATTCCCATCACACGCACGCCGCCTTGCGGCGGGAACGGCATCAGCGTAGGTCCGCTGCCGATCCCGCTGACCTGCACCGACACGACGGCGCCATCCCGCAGCACCTCGACCGCGACTTCACTTTTGCTTTGCGAAAACGCGTTCAAACAATCCGCGGAAGACGCGATCGGCCGGCCCGCGACCGTCTTGATGATGTCGCCGGGGAGCAGGCCGCCCGCGTCGGCGGCGCCCGGCGCGTTCAATACCAGCACGCCGTCCGAGACGCCGAAGTAGTGCCCGAGCGTCTCGTTGACGTCGAAGAGTTCCACACCGCCAATCATCGCGCGACCGCCAAACCCCATCGGTGCACCCGGCGCCTGCGTGAATGCCATTGTCGATGCGGCGAAGCCCATCGTCGGCATCGGCATCGGTTCCTGCGCGGTGACGTCCGCGCTTTGCGTCTCGCCACCGCGCACGTAGTCCACACGCACCGTGTCGCCCGGCGCAACGTCCGCGAGCAGCTCGAACACCCGCGCGGCCGGCGGTTTCGCGCCGGACTCCTTCAAATTGGTGCCGTTCAATCCAATCAACACGTCACCGGCCTGAATTCCCGCCGCGGCGGCGGCGCCTCCCGGTGTGACGCCGGCGACCGCGACGCCATCGCGGCTCCCGGGCATCAGCAGCAAACCGAGCGACGCGCGCTGATTCGGACCCGGACCGGGAATCGCGATTTCGAAGGTGTCCTGCTCCTGCCCCGGTTGCTGCATGTGCAGCTGTTGGTGCAGCTGCGCCAGCTCGTGCGCGGCGGCGTCGAGCCGCGCGCGCGCCGCGTCGATTTTCGCCTGCAATTCCGGATCGTCGTCCGCGAACGCAAGTGCGGCGCATGCACCCAACAACAATAGCCAGGCTCGTTTCATCGTTGTTCTCCAGCCATCATGTAAGTTCATGTGAATTTCAAAGCGCGAACGTTCGACGTTGCGCAGCGCCCGTGCGATCGATCTCGGCCAGCGACTGCATCAACGCGACGCGCTGGCGCCATAGCGCTTCGGTACGCGCAAGGTTGCGGGTCGGGTCGACGCTCAACGGCGCGAGATCCCGATCGAGGTCCGCGATTCGATACAACAGCGCACGGCGGCTCGCGGCCCACGCATCGTCGGATTCGGCTTGATATAACACCACGCGCCGCTCGAGTTGCTGCGATTGCGCGACGAGCAACGGGATGTCCCCGGTCGCTGGCGCCGGCGCCCGCAGCAGCACGAGCGTCACCGCCGTGATCGCGACCAGTCCCGCCGCTGCGCTCGCGAGCCACCAGCGCGGGAAACCACCGCGATGCTCGGGCTCGGTCCACGTTCGCCGCTCGATCTGCGCCCATACGTCATCCGGCGGCGCCACCACCGGAAGTGCCTGCAACGCATCGCGCAGCGCGTTCTCGTGTGTCGTTTGCTGTTTCATCTGCTCGCTCCGTTTGCCACGCCAACAGCCGCGCATGGCCGCGCGCGAGTTGGCTCTTCGAATAACTCTCGGTGCGCCCCGTCAACTGCGCGATCTCTGCATGGGTGTGTCCCTCGACATCGTGCATCCAGACGACGAAACGCGCCTGCGGCGACAGCCGCGCGAGCGCGCGTTCGATATCGCCAATCCCATCGAGCCGCCCCGCGTCGGACGCGGCGTCGACGTGATCGAACTCCACCATCGCCGACCTCAGTCGATGCCACGGCGAGCGCAACCGCATCAAGCAACGATTGATCGCGAGGCTGCGTACCCAGCCGACGAACGCGCCGGGAACCTGCAACGTATGCGCGCGTTCGATCACATCGACGAACGTGTCCTGGGTAACCTCCTTCGCGAGCTGCGGGTCGGCCAGTACGCGCAGCGCGAGGGTATACACCACGTCGGCCAGCGCCCGGTAAATCTCTCCGGCGGCGGCTCGATCGCCGCGCTGCAACGCGGCGACGGTGGCTACTTCGATGTGAATGCGCGCGAAGTGCGACATGGAAACCCTTGCGACCCGCTCTATAGATGCGCCGGCGCGGCAAAAGGTCGCACGTTCGGCTAACGGGTCGCGTGATCGCGCAGGAAGCGCCGCACCTGCGCGACGACATCGGGTAGCGCCACCGACATATGCAGGTGATGTGGGCCGTCGAGCGTTACTTCTTCGAATACCGGCAATACCGAACGCACCAGCTCCAGCGAGTGGAGGAACCAGCGCTCACCGTCGCGCGCCCTGATCATCAGCGTCGGCGTCGTCGTGCGGCTTGCGAGCGCAACGACCACGGCGTCGGGTTGCCGCTGCGTGTGCGTGCGGCGGATCCGCGGTTCGGTGGACCATACGTAGCCCGCGTCGGTGATCTTGTGACCGCGTTCGACCAGCGCGCGCGCCGCGTTGAATTCGATGCCCTTGGCTTCCTGGAGCCGCGCCGCCATCGCATCGAGCGATGCGTAGCCGCGCAGCGCGCCGTCGGCCGCCGTCAGACACGTATCGAGATTCTCGCGAACGCCGTTCAGCACATTGGTGATCGACGTCGCCTCGACATAGCCGTCGATGCAGATCTGCGCCGACACCCGCTCCGGATACAGGCCGACGAGTTGCGTGCTGTACTCCGCGCCCATCGAGTGCGCGATGATCACGAAACGCGGCCAACCGAGCCGATCGGCGACGGCGATCACGTCCTGTACGTCGAGCCAGCCCCAGTAGCCGACGTCCGGTGCGCGCGGATCCGAGTAGCCGTGGCCGGCGAAGTCGAGCGCAAATAGATCGAGTTCCGGCAGCGCCTGCGCGAGCGCATCGAACGAATTCGCGTTGTCGAGCCAACCGTGCAGCGCAAGCGTCGGCACCGAACCGCCGTGAAATCGTTTGCCGGCGAGCGTACGCCCGCCGACATCGAATCTGACTTCGTCGCTCGCACGCATCGTTGCCTGCCGTCGTCCCGTGGTTCATCGCCGCTCGAGCCGGCAATGCGCACCACGATACCGTCGCACGCATCCTAGAGCACGATCTGACGCGCGATGGTGCCCAGCGAGCGGGTGGCTGCGCTCACGGGTCAGCCCGGTCGGGCGAGCACCTGTTCGACGCAGCGGACCGCGTCGGGTTTCTCGATCTGCTCGAGGCTCGTGAATCTCTGCCAGAATGCACGGCCTGGTCTCGAGGAATTGGCACGTTTGGGCTTTGCCGGTGCGTCGTGTTGGAGCGCTCGACACTTCATGCGGGTGCTGGTTGCATTGGCCGCGCTGTCGATGACGGCGATCGCGTGGGGAGGAATGCGCGTGCGGCTCATCGATGCGCTCGATGGGTTGCGTGCGCAAGGTGCGCCCATCGTGTACAGCACGGCCCTGGCGCCTGCGGATCTCTACATCGAAGTCGACGCAATCACTCTCGAAGCGGTTCGCGGCGCGCTCCCGACGGTTGGACTGAAGCTCGACGAACGCGATGGCAACTGGCTCCTGGTGCGCGGCCCGACGATCGCGAGCCAGGCGCAACACAGCGATGCCGTTGGCGAGGAACAGTCGCGCGACGCGTCGCGGATCGAAACGATCATCGTCACGGGTACTCGCCATCGCTTTGCTGCGATCGGCCCGGAACCTGCAAATGTCCTGTCCAGCGAAGAGCTGGATCGACTACCCGCACTCGGCGGCGACTCGCTCAGGTCGGCAAATCTGCTGCCGGGCATGTCGTCGATGGGTGTATCGGTCAGCCCTAAGATCCGCGGCGGGCTCGAGGACGAAGTGCTGGTGCTGCTCGACGGCGTCGAGATCATCGATCCATATCATTTTGCGAACTACCAGAATCTCTTCAGCGCCATTGATCCGCGGGTCATCGACGATGTCGACGTCTATAGCGGCGGCTTCCCCGCGCGTTACGGCAATCGCATGAGCGGTGTCATGGAAATCGACTCGCTGGAGCAACGCGACAAGCCGACTGCGGAGGTTGGACTGTCGATGTACTCGGCGTTTGCGAATGCGCGCAACGCAAATCCCGACAGCGATACCACCTGGCTCGCATCGGCGCGATACGGCGCTTCCGATTTGCTGATACAGCGGCTGGGCCTTCAGTCGGGACAGCCGTACTTCTCCGATGCGCTGTTTCGCGTCGGCCATTCGTTCGATCCGGATGCGAAGCTCTATTTCGGCGGACTCGTCGTCGACGAAGACGTCAGCCTGAATGACGCCGGACAGCGCGCCAAGTGGAAGACCAACGGCACGTATCTGTGGTCGCGTTTCGATGCACGTCTCGACGATCGCTTCACGAGTTCGACCGTCGTCAGCTACGTGTCGTCGCGCAATCAGATCCGCGACTCCAGCGCGCCCTCACAGGAGGTCGCTGCCGGGACTCTCTATGACTCGCGCGATACCGAGCGCGTACGCACTGCGCAGCGATTTTGCCATTGCGACCGGGCAAGCCCGTCAGGAGTTCGGCGTGCAGGCGGACTGGACCCGAACCAACTACGATTCCAAAGCGCTGATCGATCGCGGCCCCGCTTGGCGTATTGTTCGACGGCCAGGCCGTATCTGCGCACGACATCGACGCCACGCTCGATGGTGTGGCCGGCGGACTCTACTGGTCGGGCGATTTCCCGATCGGCTCCAACCTGTCGCTTCAGCCCGGCGTACGCTGGGACTATCAGACGGCGCAAAGCGACGCGGCGCAGGTTTCACCCCGATTCGGGATCAAATGGATACCGGCCGACGATCTGACGCTTCGCTTCGATGCTGGCCGGTACTATCAGCCCGATGGGGTCAACCAGATGGACACGGCGGATGGTGTCGATCACCTCTACAAGCCGCAGCGCGCGGATCATTACATCGCGAACCTGTTGTGGCACTGGTCCGCCGGTTCGCAACTGCGTGTCGAAGCCTACGAAAAGGAATACGAGCGCACCACACCGCGATTCGAAAACGTGTTCGATCCGTTCGTGCTGTTGCCGCAGGTTGCGACCGACCGAGTGGAGATCGATTCGACACGTGCCAAGGTGCATGGCATCGATCTCGAACTGCAGCAACCTGTGACGGACCGCACGTCGGTCATCGCCAGATACAGCTATCTCGACGCCGACGATGAAGTAGCGCGGCGTTGGGTTCCTCGGCGCTGGTCGCAACACCACACCATCACCGGCATCGCGATGTGGGCGTCCGACACGCTGAGCGCATCCGCGGCGTTGACCTGGCATTCCGGCTGGCGTACCACCGCGCCGCCGTTGAACGTCCCGGTCGGCGTGACGATCCCAATCGAAGACGTGCTGAACAATCGACGCCTCAACGACTATTTCTCAGTGGATTTGAGCGCTTC
Source organism: uncultured Gammaproteobacteria bacterium (assembly GCA_963829065.1). Lineage (GTDB taxonomy): Bacteria > Pseudomonadota > Gammaproteobacteria > Pseudomonadales > Azotimanducaceae > DATJGR01. The sequence continues at coordinate 45,073 of CAWHHK010000006.1, forward strand.
TGCATCGCATCCGTTCTGGCGTTCGACAGTGACCGTGTTCGCCGACATTACGAACACGCTCGATCGCCAGAATGCGGTCGGCATCCAATACGCCGTCGATGAAACCGCCGGAACACTGCAATTCTCGCCCGACCATACGTCGCTACTGCCCATCGTGCCGTGGGTCGGAATCGTGGTCGCCTTCTAACGCGACGCGGATTGTGCCTGTTCGATCGAGTTCGACGGCAAGTTGAGTCGTTGCGTTGACGACCGCAATCGCATCCTGGAATGACAGGCCGTTCAGGTCGCCGTGCAACACGGTCTCGGTCGAGCGTCTTTCGCTCGCGGCACCGTCGTATTGCAGCGAATAACCGTGCTCTCGACCCAGCCATCCAAGATATGCAGCCACGGAATTGCCCTCCACTGCATAGCCCGGCGACACCCCCGGCACCCACGACCACAGGCCGTCGAACGGCGCGGCACTGTGAACCTCAATGATCCCTGATGCGTCGACCTCCGCGATCGACGCCTGGTGCGCGGGCGCGGTCATGTCGCGCCGCTCGTTTCCGGATTTCACGAACACCGTGCCTTCACGAACGCCGACCGTCAGCCGATCCGCCTCCAGCTTCGCCACGAACTGCGTTCCGGTGTGGCCCAGCATGCCGAAGCGCGTCTCGATCAGAACCGGTGGTTCGGTCCTCGACCGGGCGTCACCGGTATCGACATAGATCGCCCCGCGCTCCAGCACAAGTCTCGTCGAGTCGAACCGGACGGTGCTTGCAACATCGAGCCTGACGTCCGCACCACGGTAACGAAGCGATGCGCGGCCGTCCGCGCCGGTCATCAGCACCTGACCGGTTCGGATCGGGCCTGCGGCCGGTCGGGCCGCCGCATCTCCGATCAGTTCGACCGGTCCGATCGATTTCACCAGTGTGGCGACCGCGTCGGCGTCCGCAGGTCCGGATCGCTGAGCGAGGAAAGTCGCGCCGACGCCGACTGCCACGACAACCGTCGCTGCAAGAGACAGCAACGTCCGCCGTCGACCGCTGCTTTCTACGCAACACGATCGGCGCGAGTGCCTGCCGAAACGCTGCTTCGGCGCGTCGCATTGCCGCTTCGTCGGGTGCCTGGCGCCGTCCCAACGGGGCCAACAGGCGCCGCGTCAGCGCGTCGTCACGGCTCGATTCGTTGTCAGTCTGCGTATCCATTGATTCCGGTTCCGGTCGAATCGATCCATCCAGAGGTGGCGAATACCACTCTCAGCGCGCGCCTTGCGCGCACCAGCAGCGACTGCGTCGCCTCGTCACCGATACCCAATCGCTCGGCGATCTCTTTCGAACTCATGTCATCGACATACTTCATTTCGAGCGCGTCCGCATAACGTTCCGGCAGCTCTTCCATCGCACAACGCAGACGCGCGTTCAACTCGTCACGCAGCGCCACGTGCTCGGGATCGTCCGATGACGATGCCTCGATCGACTCGACGACCGCCCGCAGCGCATCGTCGCCGTCGAACGCGAGCGGCGTCGGTTGCCGATCTGCTCGTGCGTACCATTTCGACAGCTCACGGCGGCAGATATGCAGCAGCCAGGTCAGCAGCGTTGCTTCGCCGCGATAGGTCTCGATCCGTCGAGCCGCATTCCTCATCACGATCTGCACTACGTCATCCGCATCTGCGCCCACGCGCACCCGCGCCAGCGCGAATCGATAGACCTTGGGCAGGTACTCGCGGCAGAACGAAGCAATAGCGTCCTCGTCGCCCTCGCACATGCGACTCGCGAGACGTCGGTCGCGTGCCCGCGTCACTTGATCTATTTCGTCAGTCATGCCCAATCGATCGCCGGCTCACCCCAACAGAGGCACCAGTCTGAACTTTTCCGTCGCTGATTCACCGATTTCCATCCTGTGGCGGCAACGCCGCTCTCCGTTGACACACGTCGTTACAAAAGATTCGCGTCGATCTTCGACGGATCAGTACCGTCGCGCGCCTCTACCAGCGGGACTGCAATTCACCCACGGGGGAGCCCCATGCCGGAAGCGTTCGAAATCCTCGCGTCGAAAGGTGCGTTGGTGCTGAAGATCGCACGCGGTGATGCGGCACGTTCGCGCGTCCTCGCCTTCATACGGCAGCGGTTCCAAGCGTGCTTCGGCGCCACGGTCGAGGACGACACGCCCACGCTGATTGGTGGATTCGATGGCAGCGGCGCACTCGTCGCGGGCTTCGGTCTGCGCGATTCGGCAAGCGGTTTCTTCTGCGAGCACTATCTCGACGCGCCGCTCGAGACGGCATTGAGCAACGTGTTCGCCCACCCGGTTAGTCGTCGCGAGGCGGTCGAAGTCACCCATCTGTGTGCGACTGGCTACGGGTTGTTGGCGCAACTCTCGCCGCTGTTGCCGGTGGCGCTGATGGATCGCGATTTTCGCTATCTGACATGCACCGCGACCGAGCAGCTCGCCAGGTTCTTTGAACGCAAAGGCGTCCCGTCCGTTACGCTCGCCGACGCCCGCATCGAATCGATCCCTTCCGAGATGCGCACTGCATGGGGACGGTACTACGCGTCGCGTCCGCGGGTACTGGCGGGAAATCTGCAGCGCGCGAACGAACTGATGACCGCGCCGCGTGCAGGAGATTGAGCCGGTGGGCGTCGCGAAATTTTTCGACTCGATTGCGCAATACGGAACGCGCATCGCGTTGCAGGACGGCGAACGGATCTGGACCTACCGGGCGCTCGAACGCGAAGTGGAATCGTGGGTCGAGCAATTGCGACGGCTCGACGCCGGGCGAGTTGCATATCGTTTGAGCAATGGCGGCAACTGGATTGCGCTCGACCTCGCCCTGCTGAAAAGCGGTCGAGTCGCTGTACCGATTCCTGATTTCTTCTCGCCCGGGCAAGAGCGCCACGTGCTCCTGCGCAGCGGCGCGGATACCTATGTCGTCGACGCCGAGCACGAAGCCGACGACTTCACTCCCGTCGGCTCGTACTCGGGCTGCCGCATTCTGCAATCGCGTGTTGCGCAACCACCGCCGTTACACAAAGACACCGCCAAAATCACGTTCACGTCCGGTACGACCGGGCAGCCGAAGGGGGTTTGTCTGTCGGCCGCGCACCTGCTCGCTACGGCGGCGTCGATCGAAGCAGCCCTCGGCGGTGCACCCGAATGGCGTCATCTGTGCGTGTTGCCGTTGTCGCTGCTGCTGGAAAACGTTGCGGGTGTCTATGCGAATCTCGGCGCCGGTCATGAAATCTGCGCGCCGCGCCTGAGCGAGGTCGGCGTCAACGGATCCAGCGGCCTGGACGTCGCGCGATTCATGCGATCCCAGAACCACTACCGTCCGCAGAGCATCATCGTCGTGCCGCAATTGTTGCTCGCGATGACTGCCGCCGCGGAGTTCGGCGTGACGCTGCCCGAGACGCTCAGATTCGTCGCCGTGGGCGGAGGCACCGTCCCCGTGTCGTTGATCGAGCGCGCACAACGGATCGGAATTCCCGCGTTCGAAGGTTACGGGCTGACCGAATGCGGATCGGTGGTTGCGTTGAATCTGCCGAATGCAAACCGGCCCGGCAGCGTCGGACGTCCACTGGGCGACATCGCCGTCGAGTTGGTCCGCGGCGAAATCCACGTGATCGGCGCGTCGATGCTCGGTTATCTCGGCGACGCGCCCGCGGCGAAGCGCATCTCCACGGGTGATCTCGGCAGCCTCGACGACGACGGCTACCTGCGGGTTCTCGGCCGTCGCAAGAACGGCTTCATCACTGCGTTCGGGCGCAACGTCAGTCCTGAATGGATCGAAGCCGAGTTGCAGGCGGAGTTTGCCATTGCTCACGCGGCGGTCTTCGGTGAATCGCTGCCGGAGATCGTCGCATTGATCGTTGCGCGCGGCGACGCGGATCACCAAGCGATTCGGGCGGCGGTCGACGCGGCGAATGCACGTTTGCCGGATTACGCGCGTGTGGCGCTGTGGCGGAGGATTCCGGCCGCGGAATTCGCTGCCGCCGGATGTTTGACCGCCAACGGCCGGCCGCGCCGCAACGCAATCGTTAGTCGCTTTCGCAGCGATCTCGATGAAATGTACTCGCAAATCGAGGAGCAGCTTCATGCGGCCGTACGAAAGGCTTAAGTTGGAAACGCGTTCCGCGCAGCACTACCTGTACGCGGCGCCAATACTGGAGGACGTCGCTCTCGGCAGGTTCGAGCTGGATACCTACGTCCGGTTTCTGACGAATGCGTATCACCACGTCAAGCACACCGTGCCGCTGATGATGGCGTGCGGAGCACGGTTGCCCGAGCGGTCGAACTGGATGCGCGCGTGCCTGAAGCAATACATCGACGAGGAAATAGGCCACGAGCAGTGGATTCTCGACGACATTGCTGCGTGCGGTGTCCGCCCTTCCGCAATCGAGCACGGCGAACCTCCGTTCGCAGTCGAACTGCTCGTCAGCTACGTGTACGACTACATCGAGCGCCGCAATCCGGTTGGCCTGCTCGGTATGGTTCACGTGCTGGAAGGAACGAGCACCCGGCTCGCAACCGAGATCGCCCGACTCGTGCAGGCAAAGCTCGGGTTGCCGGACGATGCATTCCGCTACCTGCGTAGTCACGGCGAGCTGGATCTGGCTCACGTGGAGTTCTTCGAGAATCTCGTCAACAAACTCACCGATCCACAGGATGTGGGGGCGATGATCCACGTCGCCGACCGCGTGTATCACCTGTACGGCGACGTGATCCGCTCCGTGCGCAACGACGGGTTCTGCAATGCGGCTTAGCGGTACCGTTGGCGTTCTGACCGGCGCGACCGGCGGCATCGGCCGCGTGCTGGCCCAATGCCTGGCGGAGTCCGGCATGAAGCTGATCCTGGCCGCTCGTGATCCGGACAGGCTGACTGCGCTGGCCGATGCGTTACCGCCGGGATCGGTCGTCGGAATCTGCGCCGGCGATCTATCCGAATCCGCCGCGCAATGCGCCCTGGTGCGACTGGCGCGCGCCGAAGATGCAGCAACTCTGATCAATCTTTGCGGCGGGAATCGTTTTGCCTTGCTGCACGAGCAGACAAGCCCAGATGTCCATGCGCTGATCACGACGAATCTGATTGCGCCGATTCAACTTACGCAGGCCTTGCTACCGCACCTGAAGAGTCGTTCGGAAGCGATGATCGTCAATGTCGGATCTGCGTTCGGCGCGATCGGATTTCCCGGTTACACGCTGTATTGCGCGAGCAAGTTCGGCTTGCGTGGATTCAGCGAAGCGCTTGCGCGCGAATTGTCGGACAGCGCGGTGCGAGTGGTCTACGTCGCGCCGCGCGCAACCCGCACCGGCATGAACTCGGATGCGGCATCAGCCTTGAACTGCGCGCTGGGGAACACCGAGGACGCGCCGCGGACGGTCGCCCGACGGATTCTCCAATCGATGCACAAGAGTCGGCGCCGTACCGGCATCGGGTGGCCGGAGCGCGGCGTCGCCGCGCTGAATCAGTTGATCCCGTCGCTCGTGGACCGCGCGATCGCGCGCCAGCTTCCGATCGTCAGGCAATTTGCTTCGAATCCGACACAAGAGGAGGTCATACGGTGATATTTCGAGTGCTGAGACCGTTCGTCTTCGGATGGCTGGTGACGGCGCTTCCGGCATTGGCCGATGTGACGTCGCTGGCCCAATCGTGGGACGAGATCACGTATCACCACGATCCCGCGACTCGGCTGGAAGGCGCTGCAGACACTGAAGGACGCCGCACACGCGGAACTGGTCGCGAATCCGAACGACGCCGGGCTGTTGATCTGGTACGGCATCGTCGTCAGCTCGTACGCAGGCGAGAAGGGTGGATTCGCGCGCGTTGGGGCTGGCCAAAGATGCGCGCGACTCGCTGGAACTCGCGATCGGGCGGGACCCGGCGGCGTTACAAGGTTCGGCGTACACGAGTCTGGGAACGCTGTACTACAAAGTTCCGGGGTGGCCGATCGGATTCGGCAGCGACAAGAAGGCGCGGGAGAATTTGGAGAAGGCGCTCTTGATCAATCCGACCGGGATCGATCCCAACTTCTTCATGGGTGAGTTCCTGTTCGAACAGGGCGAATACGCGCAGTCGAAAGCGTATCTCACGACCGCGCTCGCTGCGTCCGATCGTCCTGGCCGTTCGGTGGGCGACGAGGGTCGACGTGTCGAGGCACGGACGTTGTTGGTGAAGGTCGAACAAAAGCTCAACGACGGTGCGCGCCGAGGCCGGTAGCCTCTTTTTCGGGCCGCAAGCGGTTCAGCTCCCCTGCGCTTGGTCACACCCCGATGAACTGCAGGATGTCCGCATTGAGGCGCTGCTTGTGCGTCAAGAACAGGCCGTGGGGCGCGCCCTCGTAAACTTTGAACGTGCAGTTCGGGACCAACTTTGCGGTTCTTGCGCCAGTCAGCGGCAACGGTGCCGACGCATCTGAATCTCCGTGGATCAGCAGTGTCGGGGTGGTGATGTCGCGCAGATCCGCGCGGAAGTCCGTATCGACCATCGAGCGATTGCATGCAACCGCGATCGGCAGCGACATCGGGAGCATCATTGAAGCGCCCCATTGCTGCATAGCTTCCGACGTGTCTTTCGTGAAGAACGGCGGCGTGTTGTCCACGATCCATTTCGGAAAGTCCGCGCGCCACGCGGCGCGCACTGCCTCGAATGCCTGCTCCGGGATGCCTTCCAGATTGTCGGCGGTCTGTTTCAGGAACGGCGTCGTCGGCGCCAACAATGCGATACGGGCGACGCGTTTGCTGCCGTGGCGCGCGATGTAACGGGCGATCTCGCCGCATCCCATCGAATGGCCGATCAACGTCGCGTTCGACACATCGAGCGAATTCATCACCGCTGCGAGATCGTCGGCGAGCGTATTGGCGTCGTAACCGTAACTCGGCTGATCGCTGCGGCCATGTCCGCGTCGATCGTACGTGATGCAGCGCAGGCCGTGTTCGGCGAATTCGGCGGTCTGGTATTGCCACATATCGCTGTTCAGCGCCCAGCTATGGACGAATACCACCGGCGCGCCGTTGCCCCATTCCTTGTAGTACAGGCGCGTGCCGTCTTTCGTTTGTAGAGAGTGCATGTCGGACCTCGATTTTGATTGTGTCGTTGTCGTGGCGGCCATCAGCGCCGGCGCAGCAGCGATCGCTGTGAAGCCGGTACCGGCGGTCACCAGAAAACTGCGTCGATTCACAATGGCATCCTGCATGTCCGCGGGCGCATGGTGCAGGAGGGTCCGCAGCGCGTCGATTACGTCGGACGTAAGAAACTCGAGTTCTTTGTCCGTGGCCTCGCTGACGAATGCACTAAGGGCCGCTACCCACGATCGGCGACGCTGTGACGGTACGGGGTCATATCCATGCCGGGATAGCGCAGACCGACGTCGCGCACCGTTTGGGCATCCCAGTAATCGTCACCGGGAGCAGGAAAGCCGAACAGGCAACGCTGGCGCGGTGTCATGCGCACCATCGAGTCGACCCACCCGGCGGACAGCGCATGGTTCGGCCACGCTGTTTTACCCGTCCACGGCAATCCGCGTGGCTCGAAGTCCAGCAACAATGCAAAGCGCGACCGACCGGGCGCGGTGAAGTTCGAACCGCGATGCAATACGTCGGTTTTGTAGATCAACAGACTCCCTGCGCTCGCGGTAATCGACTCTTCCTTGTCGAACAACTCGCCCATCGGGAGCCGGTTCGGCACCAGCGGTCGATCGCGCGAGAACTGCAGCGGCACCGCCTTCGTCGGCCCGTCCGCATCGGTGACATCGGACAGCAGAATGAACGTCGTCATCTGCACGTGGGTGCCGGCGAGTTTTGGCACCACCAGCATGTGATTGCCGTAGTCGCGATGGTGCGCTTGCGTGTAGTCGATTGCGCCCGAGTATTTTCCCCACAGCTCGACCTTGTACAGGCTCAGGTCCGTGGTGCGGCAAAACCGTTCCGCGGCATCGACGAGATCCGGCAGCACCGTCAATTGGTTCAAAGCCCAGGACGGGTATGGGAAATGCCGTATGCCGGCGAATTGGCTGCTCGAGAACGTCGCATAACGGTCCGGGTCCGCGAAGAACTCCGCCGGCCGTGGATAGATATCCCACAACGCGTCTTGCGCCGCGCGGAGTGTATCTGCGCCGATGAAGCCCTCGACGATGGCAAATCCCCGTTCCCTGACCTCGTCGAGTTTGGCATCGCTGACGCGCATCTATTCGATTCTCCCAGACGACTACACAGAGGGGTCGGCAATCACCACGACGATACCGTCGCACGCGTCGTCGAGCACGATCTGACACGCGAGCCGGCTGTTCGGCTGCCGCCCCGGCGCGTACTCGAGCATTTCCAGTTCGTCGGAATGCACGGCGGGCAATCGCTCGAACCACGCCGGCGCGACATAGCAGTGACACGTGACGCACGTGCACGCGCCGCCGCATTGCGCCTTGATGCCGACGACGCCGTGATCGAGCGCGCAGTCCATCACCGTCTCGCCCGCGTTCGCCGCATGTGTTTCGCGCGAACCATCGGGATGTTCGAACGTCACCTTCGGCATGTTGAGCTAGAACACATCCAGCGTCGGCAGTTGCGCGTTCGCGCGAACGCAGTCCCACAAATAGACCGCGAGACCGAGGTCCCCAGTCCACAACGAAAATTTGCGCTGACCGTATTCGCGCGCCGCGCGTTCGGCGCGCTCGACCCCGTGCATCGCAAACGCGCGCGCACGCGTAAGCCACACGTCGTCGCCGAAGCGCGCGTGCAGTTTCAGTAACGCATACCCGGCGCCGACCGCGCCATGACACAACACCGGAAACTTCGTCGTCGGGCCCGCGTCCCAGATGAGTTCGCCGGCCGAGCGCAACAGCGCATCGAGCGAGCCGCCGGTGGCGGCGGAAAATTCCGCCATGCACGCGACGACACCGGGCGCGCCGCTGCAGAACTGCACGAGCAGCGGCATCCGTTGCGGTCGCGTCGACGCGCCGACGTCGTGCGGCCAGTTCGCGCGGTCGCCGTCGATCAATACAGTGCGATTGCAGCGTCTGCGCAATGCGCTCGAACGCGGCGTCGCGCTGCTGCGGCTGCAGCAGGTGCGCGCCGCGGACGATCGCGTGCGCGTTCGCGACGAATCCGTGCAGCGCGCCGAGGCGGGTCTCGGTGACGCCATACAGTTCGTCGGTCCACACCCAACAACCCAACTCGGCCGCGCGCGTCCAGCGCTTCCACAACGCATCGAAATGTTCGACGAACAACGTCTGCCAGCGCGACTCGCCGGTCAGCTCGCTCATCAGGACCGTCGCGACCATCGATCCCGCCGCACCCCACAGCAGACCGCGGCCGTCACCGACATTGGCGCGTAGCGCGCGATGGATGCGTTCGGCGAGCGCCGCGGACTGTGTCAGCTTCCACTGCAGCATCAGCATGCCGACGTCGCCGATCAGATACGACGCCACCGCGTGTCCCATGTACGCGTTGACCGCGGCGTGGTTGTCGAGGTCGGCGTGATGGCGTTCGCGTCAGCGTGCTCACCGTCGGCAGATACTCGGTGCCCGGCGCCGACGGCGCCGCGTCGCGCGAGGTGATCGAGCGCCCAGATCACGCCGGCCGCACCGTAATACAGCGGCTTCAACGACGGCGGACGTTCGGGCGAGACGTCGAACGGATGCAGTGGCCACAGACCGTCGACGCTGAAGCTGCGCTGCGTGTCGGCGACGATCTGCTCGATCGCGGCACGCGCGCGCGCCTCGCTCCAGTCGGCCCCGCTGAGCCGCTCGTGCCGTTGCGGTTCGTACAGTTGCATACGAGCGAATGTGTAGCAGTGCCGGCCGCCCTCTCGCGCAACCCGAACCGGGCCGTTACCATGCGGCATGATCCTCGATCTGCACACCCACTCGATCAAATCCGACGATGGACGCGCGAAAGTGCGCAACTACTGCCAGTGGATTCGTTCGCGCGAAATTCCGATCGACGGTTTCGTGTTGACCGAACACCGGCAGTTCGACGCGGAGTCCGACTACGGCGAACTCGCGCAGGAATTCGATCTGACGATTCTGAAAGCGAGCGAAGTCGAAACCGAATACGGCCACGTGCTCGTGTTCGGCGTCAACGACGCGCTGCGCGCGGCATTCGATTTCCACGACATCCATCTGCCGCTCGCGACGGTCGATCGACGCGTGTGCGCGCCACGGCGCGATCGCGGTGCCGTGTCATCCGGGGCGCAAACGGGTCGGCATGGCCGCGCACATCGAAACGCTCGGCGCGCCGGCGGGCGTGCGCATCGTCGAGACGCTCAACGGCGGCAGCCGCCAAGGCGAAGACGACATCGCCGCAGGCGATGGCGCAGCAACTGAACTATCTCGGCATCGGCGGCAGCGACGCGCACATCGTCAGCCACATCGGCCGTTGCGCGACGCGATTTCCCGCGCCGGTCAACAGCGAAGCCGAACTCGTCGAAGCGTTGCGCGCCGAGGAATTCAAAGCGATTTCGTTCAAAACGGCCGAGTCCGACGCATGAGCCTGGATATCGAAGACCTCAAGCAACGCTTTCTGAAAGTCGACTTCGACGAGCAGACGTTCTCTGTCACCGCGGCAAAGCTCGCCGACTACGCGAAGACGTGCGGTGAACTCGCGCCGCGCTACACCGATCCGACGCATCCCGACTTCCAGGCGTTGCCGACATTTCCGTGCAGCTTCAACGCCGGGCGACGGTTGCCGGATGGTTTTCCGAGTCTGCCCGGCATGGGCATGGACGCAGGCAAAGCGGTGACGCCGAAACGGCCGATCCGGCCCGATACGCAACTGACCGGGCGCAGCCACATCCACGACATCTACGCGAAGTCCGGTCGCTCCGGGCGCATGGTCTTCATCGTGCTGCGCATGGAACTCTACGACGCCGGCGAACACACACCTCGCATCGGCCGACACCAGCATGGTGATCCGCGAGCGGCCCGACGCATGACCGTCAAACGCTTATCCGACGTCGAGTTCGGCGCGCAGTTGCCGGTGTTCACGCCGGACACGGGCATGGACAACGTGCGCCGCTTCGCGCGTGCGGCGGGTTGGGATCGACCGCGCTTCACCAACCACGAAGCGGCTCGCGCGGAAGGACTCCCCGGCGCACTGGTGCCCGGCGTCATGAGCCAGGGGTTTCTCGTCGCGATGATTCACCGCTGGGCGCCCGACGCGCAGATTCTCAACGTCGACACCGTGTTTCGCGCGCCGGTGGTCGTCGACGACGCGTATCAGATCAGCGGCGTCGTGACCGACATCGACGCGGATGCCGGCACCGTCATGATCGATCTCACGGTCAGCAATGCAGCGAACGAAACGCGCGTGTTCGGCACCGCGTCGGTGAAGTTGCCGGTCTGAGAGTCGAGTCGGATCCGTCCTATTCGAGCCTGAACAACGGCAGCGCGAGTTCGTCGTGGACTTCCCACTCGACGGTGACGCGCGCGCCGACCTCGATATCGGTCGCAGGATCGTCGACGCCGACGATGTTCGACAAAATGCGCGGGCCCTCGTCGAGATCGATCCACGCGACCGCGTACGGCACGAGCGTTCGAAAGAACGGATGCTCGGCTTTGCGCACGACGCTGAACGTATACACCGTGCCGCGACCGGACGCGGTGTGCCACGTCAGCGTGCCGCTCAAGCAGCCGGTACAGTGAAGGCGCGGATAAAACACGACAGTGCCGCACGCGTCGCAGCGCTGATAACGCAGTTCGCCGTCTTTCGTTGCCTGCCAGAACGCCTGCGTGTCGAGTTCTCTGAGACTCGGCAACGGTCGTCGCAATTCCGCCATGTCAATCTCTCCCCAAAATCACGGTGCCGCCGCTGTGGCGGCTGCCGAGCATGCCGCCATTGCCATGCGCGATCGCGAGGCGCGCGTCGCGGACCTGCGACGTCGATTCGCCGCGCAATTGCCGCGTCGCCTCGATCAATAGAAAAATGCCGCGCATGCCGGGATGGTTCGACGACAAGCCGCCGCCGTCGGTATTCAGTGCGGGTCCGTCGTTGGGGCGGTCGAAGCGCAGCCGACCGCCGGTGACCCACTCGCCACCTTCGCCTTTGCGACAGAAGCCGAGATCTTCGAGCAACGTCAGCACCGTGATGCTGAACGAGTCGTAGATCATCGCGATGTCGATCTCGTCCGGACGGATGCCCGCCTCGGCGAACGCGGGCGGCCCCGATTGCGCCGCGGCGCTGACGGTGATGTCGCCGCCGTTCTCGGGATACTTGGTGGCTTCGCCGCTGCCGAGAATCCACACGGGTCGCTTGCGACAGTCGCGGGCGACATCCGCGGCGGCGATGACGACGGCGCCGCCACCGTCGGAGATCATGCAGCAGTCGAGCCGATGCAGCGGGTCGGCGATCAATGGCGAACCGATGACGTCGGCGATCGTCGTCTCGCGGATATCGAGAAAACCGAGCGCGGTCATCGCGGCGACCGCTTCCGGATTGCGCATCGCGTGCAGTCGCGTCGCAACGCCGATCTCGGCGAGCTGCTCGCTCGTCGTGCCGTATTGGTGCATGTGCCGCCGCGCGACCATCGCGTAGTTCGACACGAGCGTCATGCCGACGAACGCATCCATGTTGTCGGCCGGATGACTCGAGAACCCGCCGCGCCCGCCGGTACCGATCGCCATCATGTTGGACAGCGACGTCGAGCCGTAACTGAGCAGCGCCACGCGCGCCTTGCCGGCGGCGATGTCGCGCTTCGCGTGCGCTGCGTGAAATTCGTACGAACTGCCGCCGACGGCGGTCGTGTCGATGACGTTGGGTTTCAGACCGAAATACTCGGCGGTCGTCAACCCGCTCATGCCGCCGCCTTCGCCTGCGTCGTAGATCGCATCGACGTCTTTCCACGTCAATCCCGCATCGGCGAGCGCGCGCGCCGCGCTCTCGGCTTTGATCTGCAGCGGGCTGACCGAGCCTTCGACCTTGCGCGATGGGTATTCGTGCACGCCGACAATCGCGGCGTCGCGTACTTGACTCGCCACAGCTGTGCCCTCCCGAAATTCGCTCGTCAGTCTACGAGGAAAACGCGCCCTTCTTCCATGAGTTTGGGGAGCATCGCGTTGCGCGATGCCTGTGCTATTGCAGTTTGCGTTTGACGATCACGATCGCCGCCGACGCCGTCACCGCGGCGATGACCGCCATCGGCCATGCGTTGGCGAGTACATCCGCCGCCGGCATCGCCTTGACGAAGCTGCCTTGCATGATTACCAGAAAATGTTTCAGCGGACTCGCCTGCGCGACGATTTGCAGCCAATGAGGCATGTTTTCCACCGGCGTTGCGAAGCCCGAGATCATGATCAACGGATAGCCGACCGCGAAGACGCCGAGGATCGCCTGCTGCTGGGTTTCGCAAATCGACGACAGCATCATCCCGATGCCGACCATCGACAGAATGAAACAGCAGGATGCTGAAGAAGAGCAGCGGGATCGATCCCGCCAGCGGAATTCGAAATACCAGCGCGCACACGGCGATCATCATGCACGCCTGCAACGTCGCGAGGATGAACGCGGGCACCGATTTCGCGATGACGATCTCGAGTCGGCGACACTGGCGCAACGAGCAATTGATCAAACGTGCCGAGCTCGCGCTCGCGCGCAATCGACAGTCCCGTGATCACGAGGCTTTGGAACATGACCAGGATGGCGGTCATCGCCGGCACGATGAACCACGTGTACGTCAGATTCGGATTGAACCAATGCCGTGGTCATCGTGCGCGGCATCGCAACGGATCGCACGCCGGCGAGTTCGACGCCGTAGTCGCTCGCGATCGCAGTCGATGTAACTCATCGCTATCTGGCCCGCGTTGGCGCGGCGACCGTCGACGACCACCTGCACCGACGCGGGACGGTGCGCCGCGACGTCGCGTGAAAAATCGGCGGCGAAATGCAGTCCGGCCAGGATCTGACGCCGATCGAGCAGCTGCGTGATCGCGTCCTGCCGATCGACGACGATCACTTCGTCGATGAAGCTCGCCGCGGCAATCCGCTCGATCAGTTCGTGCGATGCGCGCCCGCGATCGTCGTTGACGATCGCGATGTCGACGTTGCGCACCTCGAGCGTCGCCGCAAACGAAAAGACGAACAGCTGCAGCAGCGGCGGACCGATCAACGACAGTCGCGTCTGCGGGTCGCGCAGATTGCTGAGCAGCTCCTTCGTGACTTGGGCGACGAGGCGCATAGTGACTACAGTCCAGACTCTTGCGCGTATTGCGCGCGACGAGACCAAAAAATCCCGCGCCGATCGCGAGCATCGCGAGCATGTTCGGCAGGAATTGCGGCCAGACATCGCCGGTCAGGAACACCGTTTGCAGCGACGCGACGAAATAACGCGCGGGCAACAGATACGTGATCGTCTGCAGCCAGCCCGGCATGCTGTTGATCTCGAACAGGAAGCCCGACAGCACGAACGCCGGTAAGAATCCGGTCATTGCGGCGAGCTGCGATGCGACGAGCTGATTGCGCGCCACCGTCGAGATCAACAGGCCCTGGCCGAGTGCCGGCACCAGGAACGTCGCCGCCAGCGCCAACAACGCGAGATATGACCCGCGCAACGGCACGCCGAACGCATGCGTCGCCAGCAGCGCGCAACCCAATGTCGCGACCAGCCCGAGCCCGAAGTACGGCAGCAACTTGCCGAGCAGGATCTCGGTGCGCGTCGCGGGCGTCGACATCAACGCCTCCATCGTGCCGCGCTCCCATTCACGCGCGACGACCAGCGCCGTCAGCAGCGTGCCGATCAACGTCATGATGATCGCGATCGCGCCGGGGATCAGGAATCGCCGGCTGTTGATCTCCGGGTTGAACCAGAAGCGTGCATCCAGCGCGAGCGGCCGCGTCATGTTCGCGGCGTCGTCGCGGCCGCTCAACCAAGAGCCAACCACGCCGCGCGCATACGCGGCGACGAAGGTCGCGGTGTTCGGCTGCGAGCCGTCGGTGATGATCTGCACGAGCGCGGCACGGCTGCCTTCCTTCAAGCGTGCCTCGAAGTCCTGCGGAATGACGACGAATCCGCGCAGCCGGCCGGACACGACGCCGGGCGCCACCTCGCGCCGATCGCGCGCCGGCGTCACGACGAAGTAGTCCGTTGCCGCGAATGCCGCGGCCAGCGAGTGCGCCGCGGCGCCGTCGCTCTCCATCACGACGCCGATCGGCACGCGCCGTTGATCTAACGACACCGCAAAGGCGAAGACGAAAATCATGACGACGGGCAGCACGAACGCGACCAGGATGGCCGACGGATCGCGGATGACCTGCAGCGTCTCCTTGTAGACGAGGCCCCACAGTCGCCGGCCGCTGAAGCCGGTGTCGGCCGCGCGCTCATGCGGCATCCCGTCGGTCGCCATCGGCCGCTTCGATCAGCGCGACGAACGTGTCATCCATCGTCGGATCGGGGTGCGCCTGATCGGTCACGCGCGCCTTGAGTGCATCGGGCGTGTCGAGCGCGATCACTTTCCCTTGATGCATCAGCGCGACGCGGTCGCAGTACTCGGCCTCTTCCATGAAATGGGTCGTGACCATCGCGGTGACGCCTTTGCGCGCGAGCCCGTTGATGTGCGTCCAGAACTCGCGTCGCGTGATCGGATCGACGCCGGACGTCGGTTCGTCGAGAAACAGCACCAGCGGTCGATGCATCAGCGCGCACGCGAGCGCGAGGCGTTGCTTGAAGCCGAGCGGCATCGTCTCCGGAGATGCTTTCAGATATTGCTTCAGGTCGAACAGCTCGATCATCTCGTCGATGCGATCGCGGCGTAGTGCGCCCGTCAGGCCGTATACACCGGAGAAGAAGTCCAGATTCTGCTGCACCGACAAAAGGCGGTAGAGCGCGAACTTCTGCGACATGTAACCGATCTGCTGTTTCGCCCCGCGCGCGGCGCTCGCGCAGGTCCTCTCCCGCAACGCGCGCCTCGCCCGAGGTCGGCTTCAGCAGCCCGCACAGCATCTTGAACGTGGTCGACTTGCCGGCGCCGTTCGGTCCGAGCAGGCCGAAGATCTCGCCCTTGCCGACGTCGAAGGTCACGTCGTCGGTCGCGACGAAATCGCCGAAACGTTTGGTCAACTGGCGGCACGACATCGCGACGTCGATGCCGAGATCCACCGGATCCATCATTCGCGCGATCGACAACATCCCGCCGGGCCCGCCGCCGAGCAGGTCCACGAACGCATCCTCGAACCGCGGCGTAGTCGGTTCGACGACGCCGCCGTAGCGCTGCGCGACCGCGTCGAGTTGCGTGACCGACGCACCGTCTTTCAATACGACGCGCACCGCGTCACCGTGAATGACGCCATCGCGCACACTGTCGAGCGCGAGCGTCGCGGCCAGCGCGTTGCGCCGTTCGTCGCGCATGCCGCGCAGTCGATAGCTGCGCCCCGCCACGCGTCGGGTCAATTCGCCCGGCGGGCCGTCGAACTCCACGCGACCGTCTTTCAACAGCAGCACGGCGTCGCAACGTTCGGCCTCGTCGAGGTACGCCGTCGACCAGACGACCGCCATGCCTTCGCGTGTCAACGCCTCCACCATGGCCAACAGTTCGCGCCGACTGACCGGATCGACGCCAACACTCGGCTCATCGAGCAACAACACGTCCGGCTTCGCCATCAGCGCGCATGCGAGTCCGAGCTTTTGTTTCATGCCACCGGAGAGTTTGCCGGCGCGACGATCGACGAACGGCTCGAGCCGCGTGAAGTGCAACAGCTGCGCGAATGTCTCTTCCAGCGCCCTACTTTTCGGCGCGCGCAATTTTGCATACAGCCGCAAGTTCTCGATGACGGAAAGGTCTTCGTAGAGGCCAAACCGCTGCGGCATGTAACCGGTATTGACATGGACCGTATCGGCGAACGCGACGACGTCGCGTCCACCGACGCGAACACTGCCACGCGTCGGCGTCATCAACGCCGCGATGATGCGTATCAGCGTCGTTTTGCCCGCGCCATCGGGCCCAACGAGCCCGGTGAGGCGCGCGGCGCCGATGTCTGCCGACACGCCCCGCAGCGCTTCGACGTCGCCGAAGCGCTTGACGACGTCGCGGATTTCGACCGCGGCGCTCAACTCAACCCGCGCCTGATCGAAGCGCGATCGCGACCGTCACCGGCATCCCCTGCCGCAGTCCCTCATCGGCGTCAGACACGACGATGCGCAGTCGATACACGAGATCCGTGCGCAGATCTGCGGTCTCCACCGACTTCGGGGTGAACTCCGCGCGCGGTGAGATATAGCCGATCTGTCCGTGATAGCGCTTCGCGGACGAATCCGTCGCCACTTCGACTGCGGTACCGGGCGCAAGCTTGCCGAGCTCGGGCTCCGCCACATAGGCGCGTACGTAAACCGGGTCGCGCAACGACAGGCTGTACACGGTCGCGCCGACCGCGACGACGCTGCCGGGCTCACGCACGCGCGCGAGTACAGTGCCGGCGCTCGGCGCGAACAGTTCGGTGTCCGCCAGCGCCGTTTCGGCCTGGCTGCGCTCGGCGACCGCGGCCGCGAGTTCGGCTTTACTCGCGTTGACTTCTTCGCTGCGAAATCCCTCGCTTGCAAGCGCGAGCGATTCCTGCAACGCGGCGAGACTCGCTGCCGTCTGGTCGCGCTGCGACTCGGCCGCATCCCGCGCCGTTGCGCTGGTGCCGCCGGTCCTGAACAAACCGACCTGACGATCGTACTCGCGCGCCGCGTTCTGGTACGCGGCTTCTGCCTCGTGAACGCGTGCGGCCGCCTGCTGCACTTCCTGTGGACGCGAGCCTTTTTCGAACTTCGCGAAGTTCGCCGTCGCGAGCTGCACCCGAGCGTCCGCGAGTGCGACCGCCTCGCGGTAGGGTTCGGCGTCGATGGTGGCGAGCCGCTGTCCCTGCGCGACGACATCGCCTTCGTCGACCAGCACCTCGATCAGACGACCCGGCACCCGAAAGCCGAGTTCGACCTCACGAATGTCGACGTTGCCGTACAACGTCAATGCCTGCATGCCCTTCTGGTGCGAGCCGGCGAACCAATACCATCCACTCGCGGCAGCGGCGGCCAGAATGATGGCGCCGACGGCGACCACCCCTTTTGAACTCATCGACTACTCCCCCCAGGTTGCAGCATAGCGGTGACATTGCGTCGGATCACGGCCTGAATCGTGACGATCTCGGCGGCGCCGATCTGATTCCATTCGAGATGCCGCAACACCGTAGCGCGCGCCGAACGGAACACCAGTGCCTGGCCAATGATCGTCTGACACAGGAGCCGCGTTTCCGCGGACTGCGGATCGGTGCCGCGCACCAGCGCGATCAGACGTCCGAGGAGAGCGAGCAACCGCAGCATCACGCCGGCATACAGGCGGTCGAACGCCTCCGACGGATCCTGCTGTTCACGCAGTATCAAGCGCGCCCACGCGGCCGACTCCGGCGCCGCGAACGTACCGACAAACGCATCCGTCAACTGGTGCACGAGGCCCAGGCATCGCTCGGCGCGCAGCGGATCCGACGCCATCGCGTCGATCTGCTGTTCGATCGCGAGCGCCACCGCGCCGAAGTACTGCTCGACCCGGCGGACGATCCGGTCGAACACCGCGACGTACAGTCCGGGCTTGCCGCCGAAGTGGTAGCCGATCAACGCCTGATTGACCGAGGCCGCGTCGGCGATGGAGCGCGTGCTCGCGGCACGAAATCCATCGCGGCCGAAAATCTCGAGCGCGGCGTCGACCAATGCTTCGCGGGTTTGGTCGCCGCGCGACGATGACGGGCTGCGGTCGGGCATGCGCGCGATGCTACTTGCGCGACTGATTAAGTCAATCGATCAAAGTCGCCGCGGCGGAGGCTCGGTGCGTCGGACGCAACACACCTCCACCGCCACCACGTATTCAAAAGCCGGCTCGACAGTGCTATATGACCCCATTACGTCAGCGTTGAAGGCGAAGCGATGAGCGAAGCACCCGTCAAGCAGCAGCAATACGACCTCGACACGAGCTGGATGCAGCAGATGGGCGAGTGGGGCATGCGCGCCGAACCCGGCAAGCGCGGTCTGACATTGACCGAGATCCAGCTCGGCAGCTACGGCGACGTGCCGGAACTGAGTTCTAACATGACGGGCCGGCCGCGCGGCGCCGGCGCACGCGCGGATGCCTATCGCGTAGGCGCTTACGGCGTGCGCGCCAAATCCGAGATCTGGCTTGCGAACGCGACGTTCCTGTACGAGGAAGCGCTGCAACGGCAATGGAGTTCGGCGACAGACGTGCCGTGGCATACGATCGAACCGCTGCCTGACGACATCGAAGAAGCCGAGTGTCTCTTGTGCACGTTCTTCAATGAAGTGGAGTTCGTTGCTGGCGACGTACCCGCACGCTGGGTCGCGAACACGTCACCGGATTTTCTCGAACCGCGCAACGTGTTGACCGCGCAGGTGATGGACGAAGCACGCCACATGGACGTGTTCCGCAAGCGCGCGCTCGCCAACGGCGGCGGGCTGATGCGCATGTCCGGCGCGACCTCGGGCTTCGTCGGCAGCATCGATCTCGCGCGGGATTTCACCGAGATGTCGACGCGCCTGCACATTTCCGGCGAGGGCGCGGTACTGACGATGTTCCGCATGGGTGAACTGTTCGGCCAGAACGAAGCCGAAAAAATCATGTATCGACTGTGCGCGCAGGACGAGGCACGGCACGTCGCGTTCGGCGTGATGCATCTGCGCTACCTCGCAGAGACGGCGCCGGAGCGGCGCGAGGAAATCGAGTATTACCTCGACGAAGCCGAGGCGCAGATTCTCTCTGGCGTGCAGAACCCGGCGGGTACGCAGGCCGAGACGGCGGAAGCACTGGCGATTTTGTTGGGGGGCGGTAAAGAACACTACGACGAAGGCCACAAGAAGCTGCTCGTGATTCGCCGCCGGCAGTTGAAGGAATACATGCAACGCGTCAAGACCGCCGGGTTCGGTGCGCGCTTCGAGAACGGCCGCTCGACGGTTCCGAAACAGTACGAAGCCGCGATCTAACGACGCGACGCTTCTTTTAGAGCGGAGATCAGCATGGCGACAAAAGCGACCGGCGCAATGGCGGTGCCCGTGGCGATGCCCGGCTCAGCCGACGCCGACTCGGTCGAGGGCGTACCCGTTCCGACATTCGAATGGATGGGGTTGACCGCCGAATGGGGAACGCGCGTGCGGCCCGGCGAACACGGGCTCCGGTTGGGCGATCTGAACGTCGGCATCTACGGTGAAGTGCCCGAGGTCTGGGAGGACCAGACGCGCCGGCCCCGCGGAGCGTTGCCCCGGCCAGGGGTGCCGCCACTGCCGTACAACCTGCGCAGCAAATATCAGATGTGGGCCGACAGCGCGGCCAATCTTTACGAAGAGGCTATTCAGCGGCGCTGGATTCCGGCGACCGACGTGCCGTGGGACACGTTGCGGCCGTTGCCCGAGGACGTCGAGCGCGCGGTATGTCAGGTCTGCACTGAGCTGTCGCAATACGCGAACACCGAAATCGAGATCATCGCGTACTGGCAGGACCAGATGTCCTACGGCTACTACGAGGTGAAGCAATTTCTCGCGACCGCGACGTTCGATTGCACGCGATTGATCGACGCGCTGCGTAAACGCGCGCTCGCCAACGGCGGCGGCTTGGGCGTCGAGGGACGCGGTCTCGTGAATCGAATGATCCTCGAGAGCCGGGGTGGCTGGACCGAGTCGGCCGCGTACCAATATCTGATGCGTGGCACGTTCACGATGCACGTGTTGACTGCGATGTTGACCGCCGCACACAACGACGCCGAGCGCTTTATCTTCAGCAAAGCGATCGAAGATCACGCGCGCCACATGACCTACGGTTACGACCATCTGAAATACGCGGTGGCGCATCACGCAGGCCAAGCCAACGTCATGCAGACGCTGCTGACGCTCGGCGAAGTGATGATGGGGGTCGAACTCGAAGAGTCCGCGCTGCGGCCGGCGCTGGCGATCATCTTCGGCGGTGGTATCGCGGGAGGACGCACCGTCGGCATGGAAGCGTATCTGCACCTCGTCGGTGAATTCGTGCGCAACTACCTCGCAGCGTGCGAATGGCTCGGCGTGCCACGCGCCGAGAACCTGCATCCGCTGTTGAAGAAATACCTCGAGTACTAGGACACGGCATTAACATGAGCGCGGCAGCAACGTTGACGTCGGCTTGGCTCGAAACAGCGCAACGCGCCGTCAACGCCGACCCGGCGTTCCGCAAACGCGGATCGATCGATACGCGGATGGCGGTCAAGGTCGACAAATCCGCCTATTTGGTGACGTTCAGCGCCTTCACGTGCCACAGCGTGCGCGCGATCGACGAGCGGGATCTGCGCGACGCGGACTTCACGATCCAGATGACCGCCGCGGGGTGGGATCGATTTGTCGCCGGACGGCGCGAGGGTCACGGCCGTACGTTGGCCGAACTCGACACGACCGACGCCATCGTCAAAGTCGCGAACCCGCGCAAAAGGCTGGATTTCCTGCGCTTCCATACGTCGTTGCAGGCGTTCTTCGACGCCGGCGCGCGCGCCGGCGGCGTCACACCTGTCGCTTGATTTCCCGATGCCGATCTATGCCTATCGATGCCGCGCCTGTGGCGGCGTCACTGACGGTTACGCGCGGATCGACGATCCGCCGGCGCCCATCGAGTGCGAGCATTGCCACGGCGGCGATACGTACCGGGTCATCGGGCGGGTCGCGTATCACGCGTCCAACAACGCAAAGACGGCAAAGCTCGATCCGAAGTACGAGAAGCTGGTCGATGATTCGATGCGCAAGAGTCGCAGCGCCGATCCCGATCGACTGTTGCGCAGGATGAAACCCTTCAGTTCGGCGGACGATTGATGGACCCGGACAGCCGCATCGATCTCGAGACGCGTCTGCTGTTTCAGGAAGACACCATCGCCAGGCTCAACGACGCACTCGTCGATCAGCAGCGCCAGCTCGATCAGTTGCGCGAGACGCTGGCGCGACTCCTCGAAGCGCTCGAACGCCGCAACGATGATTCAGGCTATTCCCTCGATGAGGAACGCCCGCCGCACTACTGAACGCCGTTCGCGCGCGAAGAAAACTGGTTCAGTCCTCGTCATCCGCCGCGCACTTCGTCTCGACCCAGTGTCCGTTCAATTCAATGTGGACCTTGCCGGCCTCGCCCTGACTGCGCTCGATGGTCGCTGTATAGGTCTCGGACGATTTCGAATCGAACGTCATATGGGTTTGCGACGGATCGGGCGCTGCGCAGGTTTCTTCTACCTCGAAGCGGCGCGCGCTTTGATCGATGACTTTGCGGGTGCAATTGTCGCGCTCGCTCTTCATCAGGTCGCCGCGATCCAGATCCTCTTTAGTCACGCACGTGTGCATCGTGCTCGTGTTCACCTTGCCGGCGCGCGCCTTCATGGCTTCTTCGAACTTGGCCCGCTGGTCGGGCGGCATCTTCGCCAAGGCGTCCTGTGGTATCGGCAGGCCGGCGACCGACGTTGCCATCAAGACCTCCCAGCTCCCTGGTTTGAGGTCGAGTGTCGCCGCGAATCCGCTGAGGGGAAACACGCACGACACAAACATCAGCCATCGACGAGTCTTCATGGATCTCTCCCTTCGATTAGACGATCGATTCAGCGGATCAGCGCAACCGTTTCGCGCGCTGGGCCTGCAAGCGACCCAGATCGCGACACGCATCCGAACAGAACCGCGCCGACGCGTACGGCAGAAACCAGTCCTCACACGCCGAACACTGGGCCGGCTCCGTGCTGGGCAGCGGTAGCAGGCCCGCGCGGCGTTCTTCGAGCAATGCGGCAATGCGCGGGTTATTCACGACCATCTGCCTGAACGCTGCATCGCTGACGTCGAGCAGATCGATGATCGTGCCGACCTCGAGTCGCGGCGAACGCAACAGCAATGCGATGGCTTCCTCTTCCAATGTCATGAAAAGCGGGTCATTGAAGAGCGGGTCATGAAAAGCGCGTCATCAAAAGCTTGTTCATCAAGAGCTGGCTTCCAGCGGCGCGATCGACGCCGATCCGCGATGTTACCGAACAGGGGCTTCGACGAAGCGGAATTGTGCCACGTTATCGGACGCAGACGCCCTACCGCGCTACTCGACGGTGACGCTCTTCGCGAGGTTACGCGGTTGATCGATGTCGCAGCCGCGTTCGATCCCGACGTGATAGGCAAACAACTGCAACGGAATCAGCATCAGCAACGGGTCGAGCAACTCATGCAACTGCGGCACCACGATCACGTCGTCGACGGCTACGGGCAACGCCCGCTGACTCAGCGCGAGCACCGGCCCGCGGCGCGCGCGGATCTCTTCGATCGTCGCGACGTTCTTGTCGAACAGATCGTCCGACGGAATGATCACGACCGTCAGCGTGTCGGGCGAAACGAGTGCGAGCGGGCCGTGCTTGAGCTCAGAAGCCGGATACGCTTCAGCGTGTAGATAGCTGATTTCTTTCAATTTCAATGCACCTTCCATCGCTAGCGCATACCCCTCGTTGCGGCCCACGAAGTACGCGTTCGAGAAGCGCGCATAGGTGTGCGCGAGCGTCGCGTACGCGGCCTGGTTCGCGATCAGCGCAGTGACCAGATCCGGCAAGCGATCGAGCGCATCGATCAAGCGACGCCCGGCGCTGGCGGCGACATCTTTCATCCGACCGAGGTGGAGCGCGAGCAGCACGAAGGCTACGAGGGTCGAGACAAATGTCTTCGTCGACACGACCGCGATTTCGGGACCGGCATGCAAATAGACGCCGCGACCGCACGCGCGGGCAATGGTGCTGCCGACGACGTTGACGATGCCGACCACCGCGCCGCCTTTGCGTTTGATCTCGTCGATCGCCGCGAGCGTGTCGAACGTCTCGCCGGACTGACTGACAGCGACATACAGCGTGTCGTCCTCGATCACCGGATTGCGATAGCGAAATTCCGCGGCCGATTCCGCATCGCACGGTATTCGACTCAAGCGTTCGATCATCCGTGCGCCTAGCAGACCCGAGATGCACGCGGATCCGCAACCGATGATCTTGATCCGACGAAACCGCAACAGCTCGCGCGCCGTCAGATTGAGCCCGTCGAGTCGCGCGGTCGCGAAGCGGCGGTCGAGACGGCCGCGCAACGTACCGCGCACTGCCTCGGGCTGCTCGTGAATTTCTTTGAGCATGAAGTGGTCGAATGCACCTTTCGACAATTGCTCGCTGACAATGTCCAGTTGCGTCGGTTGCTTGACCGACGGCACCGCGTCGAGCGTCGTCACGCGATAGCCGCGCGCCTCGACGACGGCGATCTCGCCGTCATCGAGATAAATCGCCTGCTGCGTGTGGCGCACGAGCGCCGCGGCATCGGAGGCGATGAACATTTCGTTGTCGCCGATGCCGAGGATCACTGCGCTGCCGTTACGCGCGACGACGATCTGCTGCGGATGACGAGAATCCATCACCGCGATGCCGTACGTGCCAGTGATCGCGCGAAGCGCGGTGCGCACTGCGTCCTCGAGCGAATCGGTCTCGACACTCGCAATCAGTTGCGCGAGCACTTCGGTATCGGTATCGGATCCGAACACGATTCCGCGGGCTTCGAGTTGCGCGCGCAGCGCATGCGCGTTGTCGATGATGCCGTTGTGCACGACGACGACCCGGCCCGTGGCGTCGGCGTGCGGGTGCGCGTTCGCATCGCTCGGCGCGCCGTGAGTCGCCCACCGGGTGTGGCCGATCCCGACGACGCCGGCAAACCGCTTCGGCAGGCTCGCCTCCATGTCGCGCACCTTGCCCTGGCGTTTGTGCACGGCAATTCCGTTCTTGCGTTGCAGCGCGAGCCCCGCCGAGTCATACCCGCGATATTCGAGCCGATGCAGCCCTTCGATCAGAATCGGCACCGCATTCTGATGTCCGACATAGCCAACGATTCCACACACTCGTGATTACTCCCGCAGTGATTTTCGATCAGCCGTAGATCAGACGTCGGATCTGGCGTTGCGTGAGCCGCGGCGCCGCAAACGGCCGCTGCGCCATCTCGGCCGCGATCAGCCGAAAGATCGCTTCGTTTTTCACCGTCCCTTCCGCCTTGAGCTCGCGATGCCGCCGCACCGCAAACGCTTCCGCGGTTTCCTCCGCGAGGAGATCGAGCAGTTCACGCACGACCCGGCGCGCTTCGCCGGGTTCGAGCCGCGTCGTGCTCGCGAGGTAGGCGGACAGTTCGTCGACGTCAGACATGAGCCGCATTGAGCCGCAACTCGATGATTTAGGCAACTTTCTTGCCCGAATTCGGGCAAGAAATGAACGATCTGCTTACGAATTGCGCACTTTCGTGGGAGTGGTCTCCAGACCGCGATTTGTCGACCGGCGATCCGATCGCGATCGGGAGATCGCTCCCACAAGCCGCGCGCTTCGACGCCCCTCGAAGCTTCCGTTGGCGCTGCAGCCTGCGTGGCCGACAAATTGATGTTCATGGCGGGTTCGGGAACAATGCCGCGCCACCACGAATCGGATCGTCGCACGCGGATGTCGAATGCACGCTGAAGTCGGGGCCCAGCGCGCCATCGCGCCGTCACGCATGACGCAACTGCTCGTCGGCGCCATCGGCGTCGTTTTCGGCGACATCGGCACCAGCCCGTTGTACACATTGCGGCAATGCTTCACGGGGTTGCATCGACTCGATCTGTCGCACACCAATATCCTCGGCATTCTGTCGATCATCTTCTGGTCGCTGGTCATCGTCGTCACGTTGAAGTACGTCGTATTGATCATGCGCGCCGACAACCGCGGCGAAGGCGGGATCCTCGCGCTGACGGCGCTGGTCTCACGCGGACTCGTGACACGTCCGCGCCGCCGCTGGTTATTGGTCCTGTTCGGCATCGTGGGTGCCGCGATGTTTTATGGCGACGGCATGATCACGCCCGCGATATCGGTGCTCGGCGCGGTCGAGGGACTCGAGATCGTCACTTCGCAATTGCACCTTTTCGTGTTGCCGCTCGCGCTTGGAATCATCGTCACGCTGTTCGTGATCCAACGCACTGGCACCGCGCGCGTTGGCGCGTTTTTTGGACCGGTCATGTGTGTCTGGTTTGCGACCCTTGCGGTGCTCGGAGTGGGTCAGATCGTTTCGGAGCCGATGGTGCTTGCCGCCGTCAATCCGGTGCACGCGATCGAATTCATCGCGCAGAGTCCGCGCGCGGCATTTCTCGCGCTCGGCGCCGTCGTGCTGGCGGTCACCGGGACAGAAGCTCTTTACGCCGATATGGGCCATTTCGGACGCCGTCCGATTCGCGGGGCGTGGCTGTTCTGCGTGATGCCGGCGCTGGTGTTGAACTACTTCGGACAAGGCGCGTTGTTGCTGGCTGATCCGGCCGCAATCAAGAATCCGTTTTATCTGCTGGCACCCACCTGGGCGTTGGTCCCGCTGATCGTGCTGGCGTCGTGCGCGGCCGTGATCGCGTCGCAGGCGGTCATCTCCGGCGCGTTTTCGCTGACGCGGGCCGCGATTCAGATGGGCTACTGCCCGCGCCTCACGATCACGCACACGTCAGAACGCGAGATCGGCCAGATCTACGTCCCGTTCATCAACTGGGTGCTGTGCATCGCGGTGATCCTGCTGGTCGTGGGTTTCCGCCATTCCGACAATCTGGGCGGTGCGTACGGAATTGCGGTGACGCTCGCGATGCTGATCGACTCGATCCTCATTTTTTCGGTCATGTATCGGATGTGGAAGTGGTCGCTGCCGGTCGCGCTCGCGATCGCCGCGCCACTCGCGCTGATCGATCTGGCGTTTCTGTCGTCGAACGCGCTCAAAATCCCATCGGGCGGTTGGTTTCCGATCATCGTCGCGATCGCCGTGTTCACGCTGCTGACAACGTGGAAAACCGGCCGTTCGATCCTGATGCTGCGCCTTTCCGACGGTTCACTGCCGCTCGACGACTTCATCCAGAGCATCCAGTTGGACCCGCCGGTCCGGGTACCGGGTACCGCGGTCTTCCTGACCTCGGCTGTCAACAGCGTGCCGAATTCGCTGTTGCACAACCTCAAACACAACAAGGTGCTGCACGAACGCGTCGTATTCTTGACGATCATCTCGCGCGACATTCCGTACGTGCCCGTCGATGAACGCTACGAAATCAAAGAGCTTGGCGGCGACTTCTTCCAGCTCAGCGCGTACTACGGCTTCTCCGAAGATGCCGACGTGCCACGCCTGCTCGAGCAATGCGGGCGCGGCGGGTTCCCGTTCGCAATGATGGAAACGTCGTTTTTCGTGTCGCGCGAATCACTGATCGCGACCGGTATGCCGGGCATGGCCAAATGGCGCGAGCGCCTGTTCGTGTCGATGTCGAAGAACGCGACGAAAGCGTCCGACTTTTTCGGAATACCGACCAATCGCGTCGTCGAGTTGGGCACTCAGGTAGAGATCTAGCGTATCGCTAGACTTCTCGCAGGGGCGAAGTCAACGGCAATGGACTCGCCTCACTGCGTTCCACCGAACGCGCGACTCTGCAAAAACGTTGGCCGCCGATGAACACCGAGACGCCGCACCAAAATTGGGCGCAGCGCGCGGGGCCATGGCAACGCCGTTGCGGTCGCCCCCCGAATGGGATGTTGGCGACGGCGCCTGTGTCGTCCCTCGCCGCGCCGCCGACGTTGCATCGACGCAACCCCATGATCGAATCGTCCGTGAAATACCTGGGTTCGAGGCCGCGGGGCATTCCGCGCTACCACAATCCGTACCCGATTCGAAGACTGTCCGACATCACGTGCATCATCGCGTCGCGGCGCTACTGCAGCGCGGCATCCACGACTATGCTCGATATGTGAGTGGACCGGTCAACGCATTGCGATCGGTCGGATACGATCCGATTGAATCAAACCTTTGCGTTCCGCCCCAAGTTAGTGTTGAAATCAGCAACGCGGATCGCGACTCCTTGGGGGGAGGTCATCCAACGGAACTAGGCAAATGTGCAGGAGACTTCTGCCCACGTGTCATAGTCGCCCGCAGTAAAGAGATGGTTGAGTAGATCGTTCAGCATGAGATCGGGGACATGCTGAGGTTCTGGGGGACCGATCTCGCGCGAGATCGATTACATCAACAATAGGGTCGCGCCGTTGCACGGGCGGTCTAAGGAACGAAGCAAGCACCATGACAGACAGAATTCAGCGATCCCGCGTGGTCGTACTGATAACCCTGATGCTGACAGTCCCCGCCTTTGCCGCCGACACGAAGCAGCTCGACAACTTGCTCGCGCAGCAGACGGCCGGCGATAAGGCGGCAAAGGCGGCGCAGGGCAAAATCGACTCGCTCGACGACGGCACGCAGGAGATGCTGACCAAATACCGTCGGACCCTGGAAGACACTGCAAGTATCACGAAGTACAACGCGCATCTGACCGAGCAGGTCGTCGCGCAGCGCACCGAGATCGCGTCGATCAACGCGCAGCTGCAGACGATCGAGACCACCAGCCGGGACGTATTTCCGCTGATGGAAAAAATGGTCACCACGCTCGAGCAATTTGTCGCGCTCGACATGCCCTTCAGGATCGATGAGCGCACTAAGCGGGTGGCAACGCTCAAGGGGTTGATGGACCGCGCCGACGTCACCGTCTCGGAGAAATATCGACGCATCCTAGAGGCGTACCAGATCGAGATGGAATACGGCCGCACGATCGACAGCTACGAGTACAAACTCGGTGAAGGCGACAACGCGAACCTCGTCGAAGTCGTGCGCGTGGGCCGCGTCGCGTTGATGTATCGACGTCCCGACGGCAAGGACGCAGGTTACTGGGACAAAGCCGAGAAGAAGTGGGTGTCGGATACCGGCATACAGAAGGACGTCGAGCGCGCCCTTCGGGTAGCGAAGAAGCAAGGCGCGCCTGACCTGCTCTGGGTTCAACTGCCAGCTCCGACGGAGGTGCAACCGTGATTCGTGCGTCAATGATCATCTCGAAACGCGGCTTGGCGTTGCTGACCTCGGCGCTGCTCGTCGCCCAGTTCGCGCTCCCGACGACCGCCACCGCCGCGGTCACGCTCGACGAACTGTTGAATCAGGTCAAGAACAGCCGCGCGATCGAAGCGGAGGCCAATGCGCAGCGCCTCAAGGACTTCACCGCGAACCGCGCCGAGCAGGCGCGCGTGCTGGCCGAAGCGGAAAAAGCGCAGGCGGCCGCCGATGCGCGCAGCGCGTCGCTGTCCACGGAGTTCGACAACAACGAAAAAGAGATCAACCAGGTCAACGAGTTGCTGAAACAGCGCGAAGGCAACCTCGGTGAACTGTTCGGCGTTACGCGGCAGGTCGCCGGCGACACCGCGACGGTCATGGAACAGTCGATCATCAGTGCGCAGTATCCGGATCGCGAAGAATTCTTACGGACGCTCGCGGGCGCGAAGACCCTGCCCTCTATTACTGAACTCGAGCGGCTGTGGTTCGAAATGCAGCGCGAGATGACAGCCACAGGCGATGTGCAGCGTTTCGAGCATCCGGTCGTCCAGCCGGACGGGCAATCGGCGACCGCCCAGGTCGTGCGGATTGGTCCGTTCACGATCATGTCGGAAGGCAAGTACCTGTCGTACCTGTCCTCGGTGAAGAGCCTCGCGGTATTGGCCCGTCAGCCGCCCCGCGAATTCCTGTCCGCTGCGGCAGATCTGCAACGCGCCACGACGGGTTACGTCCGCTCCGTCGTCGACCCCGGTCGCGGCGTGCTGGTCGCGCTCTACGGCGAGCGCCCGGACGTCGCTGAGCGCATCGAGCAAGGCCAGGAAGTCGGCTACGTGATCATCGCGGTCGGCATCGCGGGCGCGATCTGCTGGATCTACCAGGTCATCTATCTGGTTCGTACGCGCATGAAGGTCGCCGCCCAGGTGAGAGATATCGAGCGTCCGCAGACTGACAATCCGCTCGGCCGCGTACTGCTTGCGTTCAAGGGTGACCCGGCGCGCATCGAAGAAGACTATGAGATCGCGGAACTGCGCCTCGACGAGGCCATCGTCGGCGAGATTCCGAAACTCGAACGATTCCAGGCGTTCCTGCGGCTGGCCGTCGCAGCCGGCCCGTTGCTCGGCCTGATCGGTACCGTCATCGGGATGATCCTGACGTTCCAAAGCATCACGGAATCCGGCTCGAGCGATCCGAAGCTGATGGCCCACGGTATCAGCCAGGCGATGATCGCGACGGTGCTGGGTCTCGGTATCGCAATTCCGCTTTTGTTCGGCAACGCCGTACTCAGCGCGTTCTCGCGGCAACTGAGTTCCATACTGGATGGCCAGTCATCCGGAGAACTCGCCAAAATGATCGAGAAAAAGAATGCTCGATAAGCTGCAAGCACCGTACGCGGCGCTTGTAAACCTCGTCGATGGGGGCGGTCCGTTCGTATTCTTCATTTTCATCTCCGGCGTCCTCATGTGGACGCTGGTGATGGAACGGACGTGGTTCTACTGGAAGGTGCTGCCCAAGGTGACCCAGGAGTCCATCGACGAGTGGAACCAGCGCAGCGATCACCTGTCGTGGTGCGCGCGGCAGATCCGCGACATGATGATTTCGCGCCTGAATGTGCAGATGACGACGAACCTGCTGGTGCTGCGTGTGCTGGTCCCGATGGCGCCGTTGCTCGGGCTCGTCGGTACGGTCAGCGGCATGCTCGAGGTATTCGATTCGATGGCGCTGCGCGGTTCGGCGGACGCACGCACGATGGCGACCGGCGTGTCGCATGCAATGCTGTGCACGATGTCGGGACTCGCGGTCAGCATCACCGGGTTGTTGCCCGTGTGGTACTTCACGAGTCAAGCCAAGTATCGCTCCGAACTCTTCGCTGACCAGTTGAGGTTCTAGCCATGAGGTCCCGTCGACACGCGGCAGCGGTGCACGAAGAGGCGCATGGCATCGACCTCGCGCCGATGCTCGACTTCGTACTGAATCTGCTGATCTTTTTCATCATCATCGCGGTCTTCATCAAAGAGTCCGGGTTGATGGTGCAACGACCCACCGGGGAACCTCCACCGCCGAATTCGGACAAAAGTATTGCGATCCAGGTTCTCGCGAACGGTGAGGTCTGGATCGACGGACGCATCATCGATCCCGAGGCGGTACAGGCGAACGTCGAGCGGCTGCACGCGGTCAATACGAAGGCAGGTGTGCTGGTCCTCGCTGATGACCTGGCGCCCACCGGGCTCGTAGTCCAGGTCATCGATGAGAGCCACCTGGCTGGTGTCTACAACGTGACCTTTGCAACCGGAGAGTAACCAACGTGGCGCTACGCCATCACGCTCCAGATCAGGAAGAGCACGGCATCGACCTCGCGCCGATGCTGGATTTCGTGCTGAATTTGCTGATCTTCTTCATCATCACGACGTCATTCGTCAAACAGCCGGGCGCGACGGTCGATCGGCCCACGGCAGAAACGGCGGAGCATAGGGAGTCGGGCAATCTTCTGATCGCGGTCAAGCCCAACGGGCGATGTGTGGATGGATCGCAAGCAGATGGACATGCGCGAACTGCGCCCAGCGATCGAAAAATTGCACATCGAACGTCCCGACGACACCGTCGTGATCATTGCGGACAAACTGGCGCCCGCAGGCATGGTCGCCAAGGTCATGGACCAGGCCCGCAAGGCCGGCATCAAGGACATTGCGATCTCGGCGCAACTGAATCACTGAGAGGGCACGTACATGTCTCCAGCAATCAGACTTCCGATCGCATTCATTTTCGGGTTGCTCTTCGCAACCGGCCTTTTCTGGGCTCTGTGGACCGCCGTCAGCGGCCACGGCCATTTCACTGATTTGAAACCCGCGGTGAAGATCGACTTCACGACGTTGCGGCACGACACCGAAACCGAGACCAAGCGGGAGAAGGTCATCGCGCCGAAGCCGCAGAAGATGCCCGACATTCCGCAGATCAGCAGTACGACGAATGGCATCGATAGTGCCGGCGTCTCCGTCGCGACGCCGACGTTCGACTCGACCGGTATGGGACAGATCTCGGTCGGGTCGGACCGCGACGTCATTCCGCTCGTGCGCATCAACCCGGAATACCCGCAACGCGCTCGATCGCGCGGCGTCGAGGGTTGGGTGCAGGTGGAGTTCACGATCACGCCGGCCGGCACTGTGTCGGACGCGAAAGTCGTCGACGCCGATCCAAAAGGTCTCTTCGAGAAAGCGGCGCTGGACGCGATCGCGCGCTGGAAATACAACCCGAAGGTCGTCGACGGGCGCGCGATGGAACGTCGCGGCGTCGGCGTCGTCCTGACGTTCAAGTTGGAGAAATGACGTTGCGTGCCTGCGTTGCCATTGCGATCACGTGGATCACCGTCGGAGTATTCGGCATCGCCGCGGTGCCCGCCCATGCCGCCGAAGGCGAAAAGGAATCGAAGGAGGAAGGCGGCAAACGCGAAGCGCCAACGATCGACGTCACGACCGGCAAAGCGCCTGAACGAAGCGATCGAGGCGCTGAACGCGCAGAAGTACGACGAAGCGAAAGCCGCTCTGTCGAAGATGAACATTGACAAGCTGACTCCGTACGAGAAGAGCCGGGTCTACCAGATCTACGCGTCGATCGCCGGCGCGCAGAACGACTACGACGGCGTGCGCAAGAACATGCAGCTCGCGATCTCGTCCGGCGGCCTGAACGACGAAGAGCAGCAGGAAGCGCGCTATCAGATCGCGCAGATGTTCATCGCGCAGGAAAAGTGGCAGGAAGGCATCAATGCGCTGAATGAATGGTTCACGACCGCGGTGAATCCGAACTCGACGGCGTACTACCTGCTCGCGGTCGCGTACTACCAGCTCAAGAAGGTCGACCAGGCACTTGTGCCTGCGCAAAAGGCCGTGGATCTGGCGGAGAGTCCCCGCGACAGCTGGATCCAGCTGCTGCTGGCGCTGCGCATCGACAAGGAGCAATACGCGGAGGCGGTTCCGCTGCTGAAGCGACTCGTCGCCTCCGATCCGGGGAAAAAGAATTACTGGATCCAGTTGTCGGGCGTCAATCGTCAGCTCGAGCGTTATGACGATTCGCTGGCGGCGATGGAGTTGGCGAATACCGCGGGCCTGCTGACGAGCGACTCGGAGCTGCGGCAACTGGCCGATCTCGAAGCGTTTGTCGAAATCCCGTACCGATCTGCGACGCTGCTTGAGCGCTCCATTGCGAAGGGCGTAGATCAAGCCGGATGAAAAGGTCTACGAACGCCTCGGCTATTCATGGATCCAGGCGCGCGACTATGCGAAAGCCATCGGGCCGCTGCAGAAGGCCGGTGAATTGCACGATACCGGCGACACGTATGTCCGTCTCGCGGAAGTTCAGATTCAGCGACAGGATTGGCCCGGCGCGACCGACGCGCTGCAGAAGGCGCTCGCCAAAGGCAAACTCAAGGACACCGGCAATACGCAGCTGTTGATGGGCATTGCGTTCTACAGCAACAAGCAACCGAAGGAAGCGAAGGTCTGGTTCCAACGGGCCTTGGCGTACGACAAGGTGAAGAAGCAGGCTGAGACTTGGATCAAACACATCGACCAGGAACAGTCGTCGTCTTAGCCCGATTCAACACCAGGAATTCTCATGCCGCTCACGATCACATTTCAGCTGTCCGACCGCGACCTCGAGTTGCTCGGCGACGTCATGAATCGAGCCGCGGCGAAAGTCGCGACGCTCAGCGAAGCTGAAATCATCGGGGCCGCCCGCCGCCTGCTCGAGACTGCCAACCACGTCGAACAGGCGAGCTTCATCAAAGAGCGGATGGAAAAGCTCGCGAAACTCATCCGGATGCTCGAGGACACGGTCTGGAAGCTGCCCGGTGAGGACCGCGAACGCATCAAGAATGCGCTCGCGTATTTTGCCGATCCCGATGACCTGATTCCCGACGACGTGCCGGGATTTGGCTTGCTCGACGACGCCGTCGTGATCGATCTCGTGTGTGGCGCGCTGGCGCTGAAGCACGACATGGAGGCCTACGACGACTTCTGCAAATACCGCGAGGCGGAAGAACAGCGGCGCGGCAAGACGCCGAAGACCTCACCCGAGCAATGGTTGGAGTCGCGCCGCCTCCAACTCCAGGACCGCATGCGCCGCCGGCGTTCGCGGATTGGGGCATCCCGGCTCGGACGAATCTAGGGGGGCGTGGCGGATAATCGCCGCGCCGGACACGCCGTGAATCCACAGGACACACGTACGTCCGTGTAGGCTCGCTCGCGCCATCCCTGGCGCGAGACGGTCCGGCGCAACGATCATCCGCCACTAGGGAGTGGGCGGCTTCGATCGATGTTGCAGTGAACAGCGATCTCCCCTGTGACGCAGTGACAAACAAACTCTGTACAATGCGCTTCCGCGTAGCGACTGCAGCGCTGCATCAATCCAACAATCTAACGAAGGGGACGCACATGCCGACGTCGCCCGAATTCTGGTCGATTGCCGTCTATGTCGCGGGCGTGCTCGCGCTGTGCGGCATCATGCTGGGTCTGTCGGCCGCGCTCGGCGGCAAGAGTGGCGCGCGCGCGCGCAATGAGCCGTTCGAGTCGGGCGTTGTGTCGGCGTCGCCCGAACGGCTACGGCTGTCCGCCAAGTTCTATCTCGTTGCGGTATTTTTCGTGATCTTCGACGTCGAGGCGTTGTTCCTTTACGCGTGGGCGATCTCGGTGCGAGAAGCCGGGTGGTACGGTTTCGCCGAGGCGACCACCTTCATCGGCGTGCTGGTCGTCAGTCTCTTCTATCTCGCGCGCATCGGCGCGCTGACTGGGCGCCGCAGGCTCGCAAGCGCGATGCGCACGACGGCCGGCCCGATCACCACCCGAGAGCGCCACATGAAATACACGTTCACGCGCATCGAGCCGAATCGTCCCACCGGCGTGTCACCGCTGACGCAGGACTACACGCAGCCGCCGTCAGCCGAGGTGTTCACCGAGGAGCAGGTGCGGCGCAACGTGTTCACCGCGAAGCTGTCGGACCTCGTCAACTGGGGCCGCAAGCACTCGATCTACCCGTTCAACTTCGGCTTGTCGTGTTGTTACGTCGAGATGGTGACCACGTGGACGTCGACGCACGACATCGCGCGCTTCGGCGCGGAAGTCATTCGCGCGTCACCGCGGCAGGCGGACCTGATGGTCATCGCCGGTACGTGCTTCATCAAGATGGCGCCCGTCGTGCAGCGCCTGTACGAGCAGTTGCTCGAACCGAAGTGGGTGATCTCGATGGGCGCGTGCGCGAACTCCGGCGGCATGTACGACATCTACTCGGTCGTGCAGGGCGTCGACAAATTTCTGCCGGTCGATCTGTACATTCCGGGCTGCCCGCCACGACCGGAAGCGTTTCTGCAGGGATTGATGCTGCTGCAGGACGCCATCGGCAAGGAACAGCGGCCGCTGTCGTGGATGGTCGGCGACCAGGGCATCTACAAGCCCAACATGCCGGTCCAGCGCGACCTTCACCTCGCGCAGCGTCAAGCACAGACCACGTTGCGCAGCCCGGATGCCCTGTGAGCGCGGTTGCCGCACAGGTCGCTGCCGACATCGGCCGGAGATCGTCCGCGATCTCGTTCGCGCGTTTCCTGACGGCGACTTCGTCGCGCAGACCACCGCCGATCGCGATGCCGACGTGTGGGTGCCGGCCGCACGATGCTGCACGACGTGTTGCGTTACCTGAAGAACGAGATCGCGCGACCTTATCGGATGCTGTTCGATCTGACCGCGGTCGATGAACGCGTTGCGCAAACACCGCGAAGGCTTGCCGGCGGCGGACTTCACGGTCGTCTATCAGTTGCTGTCGATCGAGCGCAACGCAGACATGCGCATCAAGGTCGCGCTGCGCGGTGAATATCCGTCGATCAAGACGATCGTGCCGCTCTTCGCCAACGCGAACTGGTACGAGCGCGAGGTGTGGGATCTGTTCGGCATCACGTTCGACGGTCATCCGCACCTGCGGCGCATCCTGCTGCCGCCGACGTGGCAAGGGCATCCGCTGCGCAAGGAATATCCGGCGCGCGCGACCGAGTTCGATCCGTATCCAGCTCGATGCGCTGCGGCAGGATCAGGAACAGGAGGCGCTGCGCTTTCAGCCCGAAGAATGGGGCATGCGCCGCGCGACCGAGGATCACGACTACATGTTCCTGAACCTCGGCCCGAACCACCCGTCGGCGCACGGCGCGTTCCGCATCGTGCTGCAACTCGACGGCGAAGAGATCGTCGACTGCGTGCCGGATATCGGCTACCACCATCGCGGCGCCGAAAAGATGGGCGAGCGCCAGTCGTGGCACAGCTACATTCCGTACACCGATCGCGTCGACTATCTCGGCGGCGTGATGAACAACCTGCCGTACGTGCTCGCGCTCGAGAAGCTCGCGGGTATCGAAGTGCCCGACCGCGTGAAGACCGATCCGCGTGATGCTGTGCGAGTTCTTCCGCATCTTGTCGCACCTGCTGTACTACGGCACCTTCTGCCAGGACGTCGGTGCGATGACGCCCGGTGTTCTATCATGTTCGTCGACCGGCAGAAGGGTTACGACGTCATCGAGGCGATCACCGGTTTTCGGATGCACCCGGCCTGGTTTCGCATCGGCGGGCTTGCGCACGATCTGCCGATTGGCTGGGAGAAGAAAGTGCGCGAGTTCATCGACTGGCTGCCGAAGCGGCTCGACGACTATCGCAAATCGATTCTCACCAACGCGATTCTGGTGGCGCGCTCGCGCGGCGTCGCGCCGTATACAACACGACGACGCGCTCGACTGGGGCATCACCGGCGCGGGATTGCGCGCGACCGGCTGCGACTTCGACTTGCGCAAAGCGCGGCCGTACTCCGGCTACGACAACTTCGATTTCGACGTGCCGACCGGCGCGCACGGCGACGTCTACGATCGCACGCTGGTGCGCGAACGAGGAGATGCGCCAATCGCTGCGCATCATCGAGCAGTGCCTGAACAACATGCCGTCGGGTCCGTACAAGGCCGATCATCCGCTGACCTGTCCGCCGCCGAAAGATCGCACGCTGAAAGACATCGACACGCTGATCACGCACTTCCTCGGCGTGTCGTGGGGACCGGTGATGCCGGCCGGCGAAACGTCGCAGATGATCGAGGCCACCAAAGGGATCACCAGCTACTACCTGACGAGCGACGGCAGCACGATGAGCTACCGGACGCGGATCCGCACGCCGAGCTTCGCGCACCTGCAGCAGATTCCGAGCGTGATTCGCGGGCAGATGGTGCCGGACCTGATCGCGTACATCGCCTCGATCGACTTCGTAATGTCGGATGTCGACCGATGAGCGCAGACCGTTCTGAAGATCGTCGATCCGCGATCGAGCGCGCGCCGTTCGAACTGAGCGACCGCGAACGCGCACGAGATCGAACACGAGATCAGCCACTACCCGGATCCGCGCGCGGCCAGCATCGAGGCGCTCAAAGTCGTGCAGAAACATCGCGGCTGGGTGCCGGACGGCGCAATCGCGCCAATCGCCGGCGATGCTCGGCATTCCGTGCGGCCGATCTCGAAGGCGTCGCGACCTTTTACAGCCTGATCTTCCGCCACCCGGTCGGCCGTCACGTGATCAAGGTCTGCGACAGCATCGCGTGTCACCTGACCGGCTACGACGAACTGCGCGACGCGCTCGTGCGCCGCGACTCGGCGATTCGCTACG
The DNA here is from genome assembly GCA_963829065.1 of uncultured Gammaproteobacteria bacterium. Lineage (GTDB taxonomy): Bacteria > Pseudomonadota > Gammaproteobacteria > Pseudomonadales > Azotimanducaceae > DATJGR01. Next base: position 82,577 of record CAWHHK010000006.1, read on the forward strand.
GCGAAACGACGCCGGACGGTCGCTTCACGCTGTTGCCGATCTGTTGTCTCGGCGCGTGCGATCGCGGCGCCGTGTCTGATGATCGACGACGATCTGCACGGCCCGATCGAACCCGCGCAGGTCGCGCAAACTGCTGGAGCCAGTACGCATGAGCCTGCGCAGCGCCGCCGACCCGAACTACGCGCGACCGCTGACGCGCCTGATCGATCGCGCCGCCGGTCCGCTCGATTTCGCAGGCTACGAGGCCGAAAACGGTTACGCCGCATTTCGCAAGGTGCGTCAGAGAGCTGACGCCTGCAGACGTGCAGGCGCTCGTCGAAGGCATCGAACCTGCGCGGCCGCGGCGGCGCCGGTTTTCCGACCGGCGTGAAGTGGAGCCTGATTCCGATGGGACCGGACGCCGGCACCAAATACCTCGTCTGCAATGCCGACGAAATGGAACCCGGCACGTTCAAGGACCGCCTGCTGATGGAGCAGGTGCCGCATCAGCTCATCGAAGCGATGTTGATCGCCGGTTACGCGATTCAGGCGACCACCGGCTACATCTTCCTGCGCGGCGAATACGTCACCGCGGCGAAGCGTCTGAATCGAAGCGCTCGACGCCGCGCGCGCGGCCGGCTACGTCGGCGCGAACATCCTCGGCAGTCCGTGGAGCTTCGAGCTCTACGTGCACACCGGCGCCGGCCGCTACATCTGCGGCGAAGAAACCGCGCTGATCAACTCTCTCGAGGGGCGCCGCGCGACGCCGCGCGCGAAACCGCCGTTCCCGCAGATCGCGGGCCTCTGGGGACGGCCGACGATCGTCAACAACGTCGAGACGCTGTCGAACCTGCCGCACATCGTCGCGAACGGCGCGGACTGGTTCAAAGGTCTGTCGCGACGGCAAGAGCCAGGACAGCGGCACGAAGATGTACGGCTGCTCCGGCCGCGCGGCCAAGCCGGGTTGTTGGGAACTGCCGATCGGCACGACGCGCGCGCGAGATTGCTCGAAGTACACGCGGGCGGCATGAAGAGACGGCCGCAAACTGAAAGCGTGGTTGCCCGGCGGCGGCTCGACCGACTTTCTGTTGCCGGAACATCTCGATCTCGCGATGGACTACGAGACGATCCAGAAGGCCGGTTCGCGCCTGGGCACCGGGCTGATCACGGTCGTTGCGCGACAATCAGAGCATGCGTGTCGGCGGTGCGCAATCTCGAAGAGTTCTTCGCGCGCGAATCGTGCGGCTGGTGCACGCCGTGCCGCGACGGTTTGCCGTGGAGCGTGAAGATCCTGCAGTGCGCTCGAAGCAGGGCGCGGACGTCGCCGAAGACATCGACGTGCTGAGCAAGACTGACGCGTTGGCTCGGCCCCGGCAAAACGTTCTGCCCGCACGCGCCCGGCGCGATGGAACCGTTGCAGTCGGCGCTGAAATTTTTCCGCGCGGAATTCGACGCGGGGCTTGCACCGCAGAACGCAGCAGAACAGCAAACACCGACGGCGAGTACGGCCTGAGAGACCTCATGGCGATCATTCACGTAGACGGCAAGCAATTCGAAGTCGACCCGGCAGACAATCTGCTGCAGGCGTGCTTGAGCCGCGGCCTCGACCTCCCCTACTTCTGCTGGCATCCGGCGCTCGGCAGCGTCGGCGCGTGCCGGCAGTGCGCGGTGAAGATCTATCGCGACGAGAACGACAAGGTCGGCCGCCTCGTGATGTCGTGCATGACGCCGGCGGCCGACAACACGCGCATCTCGATCGACGATCCCGAAGTCGAAGGAGTTCCGCGAAGCGATCATCGCGCTGATGATGACCAACCATCCGCACGATTGTCCGGTGTGCGAAGAAGGCGGCCATTGCCATCTGCAGGACATGACGGTGATGACCGGCCATCACCGCCGCCAATATCACTTCACGAAACGCACGCACCTGAACCAGGATCTCGGCCCGTTCATCGCGCACGAGATGAATCGCTGCATCGCGTGCTACCGCTGCGTGCGCTTCTACAACGACTACGCGGGCGGCACCGACTTCGGCGTGTTCGGCTCCGCCGCACACGTGTACTTCGGTCGCGAACAGTCCGGCACGCTGCAGAGCGAATTCTCCGGCAACCTCACCGAGATCTGCCCGACCGGTGTGTTCACCGACAAAACGCACTCGGAACATTACGCGCGCAAATGGGACATGCAGTTCGCGCCGAGCATCTGCGCGGGTTGCGCGGTCGGCTGCAACATCTCGCCCGGCGAGCGCTACGGCGAAGTGCGCCGTATCGAAAACCGTTATCACGGCGAACTCAACGGCTATTTCCTGTGCGACCGCGGCCGCTTCGGCTACGGCTACGTCAATCGCAAAGACCGCCCGCGCAAACCGCTGTCAAGCGCGACGGCGCAGCTCGTCACCGGTCGAGGTCGCGACGCGCGATCGCGCGTGTGCGCCAGCTGCTCGCATCGGGCAAACCGGTCGTCGGCATCGGTTCGCCGCGCGCGAGTCTCGAAGCGAACTTCCGCCTGCGCGCGCTCGTCGGGGCAGACGCATTCTCGAGCGGAATGACGCGGCACGACGCGCGAACTGACCGGCACCGTGCTGCAGGTGCTGCGCGACGGTCCGGTCGCCGCTGCGACGATTCGCGCGATCGACGATGCCGACGCGGTGTTGCGTGCTCGGCGAAGACGTGCTCGCAACGGCGCCGCTCGTCGCGCTCGCGCTGCGTCAGGCCGCGCGCGGCAAAGCGTTCGATATGACGCGCGAGAACAACGTGCCGGAGTGGCAAGCCGAAGTCGGCTGCCGACATCGCGCAGCACGAGACGCTATCCGATCTTCATCGCAACACCGGCGGCAACCGGCTTCGACGACATCGCCAGCGCGACGCTGCGCCTCGCGCCCGACGCAATCGCGCAACTCGGCTTCGCCGTTGCGCACGCGCTCGACGCCACCGCGCCGGCGCCTCGACGTCGAGCGACGTCACGCGCGATCGCGCACGCAGATCGCCGATGCGCTGCGCGCGGCAAAGCGACCGCTGATCGTCTCCGGCACCGGGCTCGGTTCGACCGCCGTCATTCAGGCGGCGGCGAACGTCGCGTGGGCGCTGCACAAGCAGTCAACCCGGCGCGTGCTGCTCAGCCTCGCCGTGCCGGAAGCCAACAGTCTCGGTGTGGCGCTGTTCGACGCGCCCGCGCTCGAAGACGCGCTCGCGCGCGTCGGCCGGCGAAGAAGCCGTGGTCGTCGTGCTCGAAAACGATCTCGAACGGCGTCTGCCGCAAGGCGATGCTCGAGCCGCTGCTCGCCCACGCGCACCTCGTCGTGCTCGATCATCAGATGACGGCGACCGCGCGTCGCGCGGAGGTCGTGTTGCCCGCAGCGAGTTTCGCCGAAGCCACCGGCACGCTCGTCAACATGGAAGGTCGCGCGCAGCGCTACTTCCAGAACTTCGATCCCGCGTACTACGACCGCTCGATCGCAACGCTCGAGTCGTGGCGCTGGCTCGGTCGCGTGCGCGGCGGCGAAGCGGAAGCCGAAAACCTCGACGACGTGCTCGCGGAATTCGAAGCCGGCACTGCCGCAGTTCAAAGGCGTCGCGGCGGCAGCGCCCGGCGCCGAGTTCCGCATGCACGGCATGGGGCTCGCGCGCGCGCCGCACCGCCAGTCGGGCCGCACCGCCGCGCGCGCGATCGTGTTCGTGCACGAACCGCGCTGCGACGCAGGATCGTCGACACGCGCGCTGAATTTCTCGATGGAAGGCTACAACGGCGCCGGCGCCGAGGATCGTCCGCCGGAACTGCTGCCGTTCGCGTGGGCGCCGGGCTGGAACTCGCCGCAGGCGTGGAACAAGTTCCAGACCGAAGTCGGCGGCGCGTTGCGCGGCGGCGATCCCGGCGTGCATCTGTTCGCAGCGTAGCCGCAGGCGCGCCGCGATATTTCGCCGCCGACGACCGTCAGCAAAGGGGCGAGTCTGCGCGCTGCGTGCCGCTGCACGAACACTTCGGTTCCGAGGAGTTGTCGAGCCTCGCCGAGCCGATCCAGGCTCGCATGCCGACGAGCTACGTCGTGTTGAACGCCGACGACGCACGGCGCCTCGGTATCGAAGAGCAGGCCTCGCGCGCGTGACGATCGGCGGCGTCACGTCGATCTGCCGGCGCGCTACGCGCGACGAGTTCCCGACCGGCGCGCGTCGGCGTGCCGGTCGGACTGCCGGGCATCCCGCCGTTCGCCTCGGCGACGCCGTGCAGCGTCGGCGAAGGAGGCTGACGGTGTTCGACTGGGTCACACCCGAACTCGCCGCAATCTTCTGGGCGATGTTCAAGGCGATCGTCATTCTCGCTCGGCGCCGTCGTCGCCGGCGCGCAGATGATCTGGGTCGAACGACGCCTGCTCGCGCTTGTGGCAGGACCGCTACGGCCCGAACCGCGTCGGTCTGTTCGGCCTGCTGCAGGTCCCCGCCGACATGGTGAAGATCTTCTTCAAGGAAGACTGGATCCCGCCGTTCGTCGACAGGTTCACGTTCCTGCTCGCACCGGCGCTCGCGATCGGTCTGATGCTGCTCGCATTCGCGCTCGTGCCGTTCACGCCGACTGGGTCGTCGCATCGCCGCAGGACGGCATCCTGTTTTTCTTCGCGATCGCGGGACTCGCGGTTTACGCGGTGATGCTCGGCGGCTGGTCGTCGAACAGCAAATACGCGCTGCTCGGCGGCCTGCGTTCGACCGCGCAGATGATCTCGTACGAAGTGTTCATGGGTCTGTCGCTGATGGGCGTCGTGATGCAGGCCGGCAGCTTCGACCTGAACGAGATCGTCGAGGCGCAGCGCGACCTGCTGGTTCATCGTGCCGCAGTTCTTCGGCTTCTGCGTCTGGGTGCTCGCCGGCATCGCCGTCATTCACCGCACGCCGTTCGACCTGCCGGAAGCGGAAGCCGAACTCGCCGCCGGTTATCACACCGAATACTCCGGCATGAAGTTCGGCATGTTTCTCGTCGCCGAATACGTCGGCATCGTGCTGATTTCGTCGCTGACCGTCACGCTCTTCTTCGGCGGCTGGCAGGTGCCGTTGAACATCGACGATTCGATACCGCTGCTCGGCGAGATTCCGTTCATCTGGTTTGCGATGAAGGCCGCCGTGTTCATGGCCGGCGTTCATTCTGCTGCGCGCGTCGCTGCCGCGGCCGCGTTACGACCAGATGATGTCGGCGGCGTGGAAGGTCGTGCCTGCCGCTCGCCCTCATCAATCTGTTGGTGACCGCGGCCTTCGTGTTGTGGCGCACGCCCGGAGCCTGATCGGATGAATCGCAGTTGCTGTCAGTGCTGCGCGGCATCGGCTCTCAGTTCCGGTCGATCGGCATGGTCTTCATGCACACGTTCCGGCCGCGCGACGTGCAGATGTATCCCGAAGTGCAAGGTGCCGGTGCCGCCGCGTTATCGCGGCCGCATCGTGCTGACGCGCGATCCCGACGGCGACGAACGCTGCGTCGCGTGCAACCTGTGCGCGGTCGCGTGTCCGGTCGGCTGCATTTCGCTGCAGAAAGCCGAACGCCCCGAAGACGGCCGCTGGTATCCGGAGTTCTTCCGCATCAACTTTTCGCGCTGCATCTTCTGCGGCTTGTGCGAAGAAGCGTGCCCGACCACCGCGATTCAGCTGACGCCGGACTTCGAGATGGGCGAATACAACCGGCAGAACCTCGTCTACGAAAAAGAACACCTGCTGATCTCGGGCCCCGGCAAATACCCCGACTACAACTTCTATCGCGTCGCCGGCATGTCGATCACCGGCAAAGACAAAGGCGAGGCGCTGAACGAAGAACCGCCGGTCGACTACAAGAGTCTGCTGCCTTGAGCTGTCGTGACGAGGGAACGATGATCGAAATCGGTTTCTACGTCGCCTCCGCCGTCGCGCTGTTCGCGACGACGATGGTGATCACCAACACCAATCCGGTGCACGCGCTGCTGTATCTGGTGCTGTCGCTGCTCGCGATTGCGATGGTGTTCTTCACGCTCGGCGCGCCGTTCGCCGGCGTGCTCGAAGTGATCATCTACGCCGGCGCCATCATGGTGTTGTTCGTGTTCGTCGTGATGATGCTGAACCTCGGCCAGCGCACGGTCGAACAGGAACGGCAGTGGCTGCAGCGGCGGCGTGTGGGTCGGGCCCGTCGCGCTCGCAGCGATTCTGCTCGTCGAACTGCGTCGTGATGTTGTGGCCGCACGACGCGCTGACGCGCCGCGGGTACTGACGATCATCGGACCCAAAGCCGTCGGCATCGCGCTGTACGGGCCGTATCTGCTCGCGGTCGAACTCGCGTCGATGCTGCTGCTCGGCGGCCTCGTCGCGGCGTATCACCTCGGCCGGCACGAGGACCCTTGAACATGCTGCAGCCCGATTCCGATGGAACACGGTCTGCTGCTCGCCGCGGCGCTGTTTGCGCTCGGCATGGTCGGCCTGGTCATGCGCCGCAACGTGCTGTTCATGCTGATGTCGACCGAAATCATGATGAACGCAACCGCGCTCGCGTTCGTCGTCGCCGGCGCGCGCTGGGGCGAGCCCGACGGCCAGGTGATGTTCGTGCTGGTGCTGACGCTGCAGGCGGCCGAGGCCTGCGTCGGCCTCGCGCTGGTCATTCAACTCTATCGCCGCTTCCGCACGCTCGACGTCGACGCGGCGACGACGATGAAAGGATGACGCGCGGCGATGAACCTGATCCCGCTGATCTTCGTCTTCCCGCTGGTCGGTTTCGCGTGCTGACGTTCGCGCGCGAACGCATGTCCGAAACGCGTCGCGGCGATCATCGGCGTCGGCAGCGATCGGCTTGTCGGCGCTGCGTCACGCTGCTCGTCGGCTACGACTTCCTGACGCATCCGCCGAGCGGCGGCGCGTATACCGCAGACGCTGTGGACGTGGATGCAGATCGGCACCTTTGCGCCGACGTTCGCGCGTGAAGCTCGACGCGCTGTCGCTGACGATGCTCGGCGTCATCACCGGCGTCGGCTTTTTCATCCACCTGTTCGCCGCGTGGTACATGCGCGGCGACGACGGCTTCGCGCGATTCTTCTCGTACATGAATCTGTTCGTCGCGAGCATGTTGTTCCTCGTGCTCGCGCGACGATCTGCTGTTCCTGTATTTCGGCTGGGAAGGCGTCGGCCTGTGCAGCTATCTGCTGATCGGCTTCTGGTACAAAGATCCGGCCAACGGCGCCGCCGCGCGCAAGGCGTTCGTCGTCACGCGCATCGGCGACACGTCGATGATCATCGGTCTGTTCGTGCTGTATCGCGAGTTCGGCACGCTGAACATCGACGCGATTCTGCACGCGCGCACCGCAGCGCGTGGGCTGTCGGGCGACCCGCTCGCAACGCTCGCGTGTCTGCTGCTGCTCGGCGGCGCGGTCGGCAAATCCGCGCAGCTGCCGCTGCAGACGTGGCTGCCCGACGCGATGGCCGGCCCGACGCCCGTGTCCGCGCTGATTCATGCCGCGACGATGGTGACCGCGGGCGTGTATCTGATTGCGCGGATGCATCCGTTGTTCGCGCTGTCGCCGTTCGCGCTCGAATGCGTCGGCGCGATCGGCGCCATCACGCTGCTGTTGGCGGGTTTCACCGCGCTGATGCAGACCGACATCAAGAAGATCCTCGCGTATTCGACGATGAGCCAGATCGGCTACATGTTCCTCGCCGAAGGCGTCGGCGCGTACGGCTGCGGCGATGTTCCATCTGATGACGCACGCGTTCTTCAAGGCGCTGCTGTTCCTCGTCCGCGGGCTCGGTGATTCTCGCGATGCACCACGAGCAGGACATCTTCAAGATGGGCGGGCTGCGCACGCGCCTGCCGTTCGCGTTCGCGAGCATGCTGATCGGCACGCTCGCGCTGACGGCGTTTCCGTTCACGTCGGGTTACTACTCGAAGGACGAGATCCTGCATCAGGCGTATCTGACGCGGTCATCACGACCTGTGGCTCGCCGGGTCTGCTCGGCGCGTTCCTGACGTCGCTGTACAGCTTCCGTCTGATCTTCGTCGTGTTCTTCGGACCGGAGCGCTGGCGCTCGGACGGCGCAGCGAGCCGCATCCGGGGCACGGCTCTGAGCCACCACATTCCGCTCGCGGTACTGCGGTGTTCGCGCTGGTCGGCGGCTTCATCCACCTGCCGCTCGCCGGCGTGTTGCCCGCAGCCGCACGTCGTCGACGAAGGCGAGCGGCTGGATCGAGCACCTGCCGCTCATCGCGTCGCTCGCCGGCATCGCGCTGTCGTGGTTGCTGTTCCTGCAGGCGCCGCAGATTGCCGGCGGCGCTCGGCGCGAATCCGGCGACCGCGTGGCTCGGCGCGTTGTGGCAGCAACGCGTGGGGATTCGACTGGATCTACGACCGCCTGTTCGTGCGCCCCTTCGTCTGGTTGTCGCGCATCAACCGCAACGATCCGATCGACGGCGCGATGAATCGTGGTCCCGGCGACGCTGAGCGGTCTGAACGCGCTCGCGACGCGCCACGCAGAACGGCAATCTGCGCTGGTACGCGGCGGTCGCCGGCGCCGGGTTGTGCGTGCTGATCGCGCTGGTCGCATTCACATGAGCGCTCGATATGACACTCGTCTGGTTGATCCTGATTCCGCTGATCGGCGGACTGCTGAGCTGGCGCAGCGATCGTTACTCGCGCGTCGCGCCGCGCTGGATCGCGCTCGTCAGCGATGCTGATCGCGCTCGGGCTTGTCGCTGTGGTTGTGGGCGACGAACGACTTTTCGTTCACCGGCGCCGGTTTCTCCGCGGCGTCCGGCGCGCCGCACTGGACGATCGAGTTCCGCGCCGCGTGGATTCCGGCGTTCGGCGCGAGTTTCCACCTCGGCCTCGACGGTCTGTCGATGCTGCTGATCGTGCTGACGAATCTGCTCGGCGTGCATGGCGGTGCGTCGAGTTCGTGGCGCGACATCGATCGCGACGCCGGCTTCTTCCATCTCAATCTGCTGTGGAATCTCGGCGGCGTCGTCGGCGTGTTCCTCGCGCTCGATCTGCTGCTGTTCTTCTTCCTGTGGGAAGTGATGCTGGTGCCGATGTACTTCCTGATCGCGCTGTGGGGCCACGACGCGCCCGGCGGCAGAACACGAAGTCGTATGCGGCGACCAAGTTCTTCGTCTACACGCAGGCGTCGGGTCTGCTGATGCTGGTCGCGATCCTCGCGCTCGCGTACGTGCACTACGACGCAACGGGCGTCGTCACGTTCGACTACCACGACCTGCTCGGCACGCCGATGGCGGCGTCGGTCGAGTGGCTGCTGATGCTCGGCTTCTTCCTCGCGTTCGCGGTGAAGATGCCGATCGTGCCGCTGCACGGCTGGCTGCCCGACGCGCACACCAACGCGCCCGTTGGCGGCTCGGTCGATCTCGCCGGCATTCTGCTGAAGACCGCCGCGTACGGACTGCTGCGCTTCGGCATTCCGCTGTTCCCGCACGCGTCGCTCGAAATCGCGCCGCTCGCGATGTGGCTCGGCGTCGCCGGCGTCGTCTACGGCGCGGTGATCGCGTTTTCGCAGACCGACATCAAGCGCCTCGTCGCGTACACGAGCATCAGCCACATGGGCTTCGTCGTGATCGGCATCTACGCCGGCACCGAAGCAGGCGCTGATCGGCGTCGTCGTGCAGATGATCGCGCACGGTCTGTCGGCCGGCGCGCTGTTCATCCTGTGCGGCGAGATCCACGAACGCCTGCAGACGCGCGACCTGCGCGAGATGGGCGGCCTGTGGACGCGCCTGCCGAACCTGCCGCCGTTCCTGCTGTTCTTCGCGCTCGCGTCGCTCGGTTTGCCGGGCCTCGGCAACTTCGTCGGCGAATTCCTGATTCTCTCCGGCACGTTCGTCGTCGCGCCGTGGGTCGCGGTCGTCGCGTCGAGCGGCCTGATCCTCGCGGTCGTCTACGCGCTGATCATGGTGCAGCGCGCGCTGCAGGGACCGATGCACGGCGCCGTTGCCGAACCCGTCGCTGACATTCGTGCGATCTGTCGATGCGCGAACTCGCGATGATGTTGACGCTGATCGCGCTGCTGATCGGCCTCGGGCTGTATCCGCAACCGGTGATCGACGCCGCGCGCGCGCCGGTACACGCATTCGACGCGATCTACGTCGATGCGCAGGACGCCGCGCCGGTGCCGCAACGGAGGTGACGCCGTGAACGAATCAGTCACTGGCGCTGCTGCCGCTGCTGATCACGACCGCAACCGTCGTCGTTGTCGATGTTCGACGATCGCACTGCGGCGCGCCATCGGCTCGACCGGCGGCGTCACGATCGTCGGCATCGCACTGGCGCTGCTGAGCCTCGTGCCGAGCTGGGCTCGACCGCAGGACGCCACCGCGTTGCGATCGGGACCTGCTCGACGATCGACGGCATCGCGCAGTTCGCGATGGCGCTGATTCTGATCACGACGCTCGGCGTGCTGACGCTGTGTCCCGCCTACTTCAGCGGCTATCGCGGCCATCGCGAAGAACTGTATCTGCTGCTCGGCGTCGGCACGCTCGGCGCGTCTGACGCTCGCGTGCGCAAGTCACGCCGCGACGCTGTTGCTCGGCCTCGAACTGCTCGAGCCTGCCGATGGTCGGCGCCGTCGCGTACGCGATCGATCGGCCGCGTTCGATCGAAGGCGGCGTCAAGTATCTGATCCTGTCGGCCGGCGCGTCGGCGACGTTGTTGTTCGGCCTTGCGCTGATCTACGCCGAGTACCGGCGCGCTCGACATGGCGTCGCTCGCCGGCGCGATTGCCGGCGCCGGACTCGGCTCGCCGCTGGTCACCGTCGGCGCCGCGATGTTGCTCGCGGGCCTCGCATTCAAGTTGTCGTTCGTGCCGTTCCATCAATGGACGCCGGACGTCTACGAAGCCGCGCCGCTGCCGATCACCGCGTATCTGGCGACGGTCGTGAAGCTCGGCGCGTTCATCGCTGCGCTGCGGCTGCTGCACGCCGGCGTCGGCAGCGCGTCGCCGCTGATCGTCTCCGCGATCGTCGCTGCTCGCGCTCGCGTCGATGCTGGTCGGCAGCCGTGCTCGCGCTGCGTCAGACCAATCTGAAACGCCTGCTCGCGTATTCGTCGATCGCGAACTTCGGTTATCTCGCCGTGCGTGCTGGCGCTGCCCGGCCTCGCTGGCGGTGCGCGCGGCCGGCGTGTTCCTCGTGGCGCTATCTCGTCACGTCGCTCGGCGTGTTCGGCGTGATGACGGTGGTGTCGAGTCCGATGGGCCGACGCGATCACGAAGACCTCGACGAATACCGCGGCCTGTTCTGGCATCGCCCGTATCTGGCCGCGATTCTCATCGCGATGCTGTTGTCGCTCGCCGGTATTCCGCTGACGGCCGGGCTTCATCGGCAAGCTCGCCGTCATCGGCGTCGGCGTCAGGCGGCGCAGTGGTGGCTCGTCGGCGGCGTCGCGCTCGCGAGCGCCATCGGCATGTTCTATTACCTGCGCGTCATCAATACGTTGCTGACCACCGCTGAACCGGGCTCGGCGCGCGCGCTCGACGGGCTGGATCTCGCAGGGTCGGCGCGCTGGTCCTGCTGGCGCTACGATCGCGACCATCTGGCTCGGCGTTCTCCGCAACCGCTGTTCCTCATCGGCCGCAATCTCGTATTCCCCTGAGCGTCGGCTCAGTCCGAACCCGTGGAACCCTTCGGGAACCCGCCCGCGTCACAAATCCGAAATCAAGCGCTTGCTTGATTCAAGCGACTGCTTTAAATTGCGCGTCCCCGTCACTCATCAAGAGACGTCGTCTTGGCCGATCACACCGACGCGCAGCAGCGCCTCGTGCAGGCGGCCCTCCAGGTATTCGCATCGAAGGGCTACGAAGGCGCTTCGACGCGCGAAATCTGTCGGCTCGCCGAGGTCAACGTCGCCGCGATCCACTACTACTTCGGCGACAAGGCCTCGCTGTATCGCGAAGTGTTTCGCATGCCGGAGCAGCTCGAGCCAGTTGCCCGCCGAGATGGACGATCCGGAACGTGCCGATGCGCGCGGTGCTGGTGGCGTTCTATCGCCACATCCTGTCGTACATCGTCGCGCCCGAACAGGTACAGCAGATGCGGCTGCTGTTGCTGCGCGAAGAGCTGCACCCGAGCGGCGTGCTCGACGACCACCGGGACGCCGCGCTGCGGATGCACGAGCAACTCGTCAAATATCTCTGCCGCGCGATCGGCGCTCACGAAGCCGACACCGCGCTGCATCACCTCGCATTCAGCATCGGCGGTCTCGCGCTCGTGCTGTTCGTGCAGCGCAACGCGGTCGACCAGGTCGCGCCGCAGCTGCTCACCGACGATGCGGCGCTGCACGCCACGATCGATCGCCTCGCCGACCACGGTGTTGCGCTGATCGAGGGCGAGATCGCCCGGCGCTCGCGTCGCGAGCCCGATCGCGATCGCGCGTCGAAGCGCGCGTCGCAGAACTTCGACGCGCCGTTCGCGTCGTCTGGAGCGATCATGAAATCGATCGTCGCGCAAAGCCTGGTTCTGGATCACCGGGTTCGCGGTTGCGGTGAGCATCGGCGCCGGCGTGTTCGGATTGCGTTCGACACCCGCCCCCGCTGCGGCGGCCACGGCCGAAGCCGCGCGCGCCGCGTCGTCGACCGCGCTCACGGTCAGCGTCGTGCGTCCGGAACGCGTCGAGTGGCCCGAAGTCATGCAGGCGTCCGGCACGCATCGCCGCGTGGCAGGAAGCGATCGTCGGCGCCGAAGTCAGCGGACTGCGTCTCGCCGAACTGCTGGTCGACGTCGGCGACGAGGTCACGAAGGGGCAAGTGCTCGCGCGCTTCGACGACGCGACGATGCTCGCGATGGTCGAGCAGCAGGAAGCCGCGGTCGCAGAAGCCGAAGCCAACGTCGCCGAAGCGCAGGCGAATGCGCAACGCGCCGAGCGGCTCGGCAAAACCGGCGCGCTCAGCGAACAGGACACCACGCAGTACGTGACGCGCGGCCGCACGGCGAAGGCGCAACTCGAATCGGCCAAGCGCGCGACTGCACAGCCAGACAACTCGCGCTCGACTACACGCGCGTCGTCGCGCCCGACGACGGCGTCATCTCGTCGCGCAAAGCGACGCTCGGCATGGTCGCGGCGCCCGGGCACGGAACTGTTCCGGCTCGTGCGCCAGAATCGACTCGAATGGCGCGCCGAATTGTCGGGCGCGCAACTCGCGCAGGTGCAGGTCGGCGACGAAGCGAGCGTGCAACTGGTCGACGGCACGACGGCGCACGGCAAGGTGCGCCAGGTCGCGCCGGTGCTCGATGAAAACACGCGCATCGGCATCGCGTATGTCGAACTCGATCGCACCGGCGATCGGCAGCGAACAGCGGCGCGCGCGCCGGCATGTACGGCAGCGGCACGATCACGCTCGGCCAACGCGCCGCGTTGACGGTGCCGTCCGACGCAATCGTGCTGCGCGACGGCCACGAATACGTGTTCGTGCTCGGTGCCGACGGTCGCGTCGCGCTGACCAAGGTCGACGTCGGCCGGCGCTTCGGCAACGGCGTCGAAATCAGCGCCGGCGTCAGCCGACGATCAGCAGGTCGTCGCGGCCGGCGCCGCGTTCCTGAACGACGCCGACGCGGTGCGCGTCGTCGCCTCCGCCGGAGCGCAGGACATCAGTCATGACGGCGGCAACTTCGCGACCTGGTCGATCCGTCAGCCGATCCCGCCGATCGTCGCGTTCATTCTGCTGACGCTCGCCGGCATCTACGGCTTCAAACACCTGAACATCACCGACCTGCCGGACATGGATTTTCCGGCGGTCACGGTGACCGCGGTCATGCAAGGCGCATCGGCGTCGCAGCTCGAAACCGAAGTGACGCGCAAGATCGAAAACGCGGTCGCGACCGTCGGCGACATCGAACACATCACGTCGACCGTCACCGAAGGCGTGTCGACCACGGTGGTGATGTTCCACCTCGAGAAAAATCTGTTCGAAGCGCTGAACGACGTGCGCGCGGCGGTATCGAACATCCGCTCCGATCTGCCGAGCGATCTCGAAGAACCGATCGTCGGCAAGGTGAACACGGCGGGCCAGCCGATCCTGACGTTCTCGGTCGCGTCCGACCGTATGGACGAAGAAGCGCTGTCGTGGTTCGTCGACGACACCGTGTCGCGCGAACGCTGCTGTCGGTACCCGGCGTCGGCAAGGTCGACGCGAATCGGCGGTGTCGATCGCGAAGTGCGCATCGAACTCGACCCGGCACAGCTCGCGGCGCTCAATCTCAGCGCGGCCGAGGTGTCTCGTCAGCTGCGCCGCGTTCAGCAACAGCTGTCCGGCGGCCGCGCCGAAGTCGGCGATTCGCGCCAGTCGCTGCGCACGCTCGCCACCGTCAAACGCGCCGGCGAACTCGCCGCGCTCGACATCACGTTCCCCGACGGCCGCCACATGCGGCTCGACCAGATCGCAACGATCACCGACACCGTCGCCGACCGCATCGCAGCTCGCGCTGCTCGACGGCAAACCGGTCGTCGCGTGCAGATTCAGCGCTCGCGCGGCACCAGCGCCGTGGCCGTCGCCGACGCCGTCACGCAAGACCATCGAGGCACTCGGCGCCGCGCATCCCGGCGTGCAAGTTCACGCTCGTCAGCGACTCGGTGAGCATGATCCGCCAGGAATACGTCGCGTCGATGAACATGTTGTGGGAAGGCGCGATGCTCGCGATCGCCGTCGTCTGGCTGTTCCTGCGCGACTGGCGCGCGACGCTGGTGTCGGCGTCGGCGTTGCCGCTGTCGATCATCCCGACGTTCGCGGCGATGTACTGGCTCGGCTTTTCGATGAACACGGTCACGCTGCTCGCGCTGTCGCTCGTGATCGGCCTGCTCGTCGACGATGCGATCGTCGAGGTCGAGAACATCGTGCGGCATCTGCGCGGCGGCAAACCGCCGCTGCAGGCGGCGATGGATGCGGCGACCGAAATCGGTCTCGCGGTGATCGCCACCAGCATGACGCTCGTCGCCGTGTTCCTGCCAACGGCGATGATGAGCGGCATTCCCGGGCCTGATCTTCAAACAGTTCGGCTGGACCGCGGTGGTTGCGGTGCTCGCGTCGCTGACGGTCGCGCGGCTGATCACGCCGATGCTCGCCGCGCGCTTCCTGACGCATCACAAAGGCGAGCCGGAAAAGAGCCGCATGCTCGACTGGTACGTCGGCGTCGCCGCGTGGTCGCTGAAGCATCGTCGCTTCGTGATGGTCGCGTCGACCGGTTTCTTCCTCGGTTCGCTCGCGCTGGTCGCGCTGCTGCCGACCAGCTTCATGTCGGCGAGCGATCGTTCGCAGACGCAGCTTGTCGCTCGAAATCGCGCCGGGCAGCACGCTCGATGAAACGCGTCGCGTCGTCGATCAGGTGCTCGCGATCACGCGCACGATTCCCGAAATTCGTCAGGTGTTCACGTCGATCGGCGCCGGCGGCGGCGCGATGGGCATGAGCCGTCAAGGCAGCGGCGGCAGCGGGTCCGGCCGACCTGCGCAAGGCGTCGCTGACGATCAACCTCGTGCCGCGCCGCGAACGCGCAGCGTTCGCAGACGATGATCGAAAACGAACTGCGCCAGAAGCTGCTCGACATCCCCGGCGCACGCTTCACGATCAGCGCCGGCGGCCCCGGCGAAAAACTGCAACTCGTGCTGTCGGGCGACGACATCGAAAAGCTGCAGCGCGCGGCGCAGGACGTCGCGCGCGACCTGCGCGGCATTCCCGGCCTCGGCAACGTCACGTCGACCGCGAGCCTGCTGCGGCCCGGAAATTCTGATCACACCCGATTTCGCGCGCGCCGCCGAACTCGGCGTCACCGCGGGCAGCATCGGCGAAACGGTGCACGTCGCGACGGCCGGCGACTACGACCAGGCGCTGCCGAAACTGAATCTGCCGGACCGGCAGATCGACATCCGCGTGCAGCTGCCGCTCGAAGCGCGCCGCGATCTCGCGACGATCGAACAGATGCGCGTGCCCGGCCGCGACGGACTGGTGCCGCTGTCGAGCGTCGCGAAGGTGACGATCGGCAGCGGACCGGCGCAGATCGACCGCTTCGACCGCAGCCGCAACGTCAACATCGAAGCCGAACTCGGCGGCCTGCCGCTCGGCGACATACAGCACCAGGTCGACCAGCTGCCGTCGATCGTCAATCTGCCGGCCGGCATCCGCAAGATCGATTCCGGCGACGGCGAACGCATGAAGGAACTGTTCGGCAGCTTCGGCCTCGCGATGGTCACCGGCATCCTGTGCGTGTACATGGTGCTGGTGCTGCTGTTCAAGGATTTCCTGCAGCCGATCACGATTCTCGCGGCGCTGCCGCTGTCGGTGGGCGGCGCGTTCCTCGCGCTCCTGTTGTGTCGTCAGTACATGTCGATGCCGGCGATGATCGGGCTGCTGATGCTGATGGGCATCACGACGAAGAACTCGATCCTGCTCGTCGAATACGCGATCGTCGCGATGCGCGACCGCGGCATGGAACAGACCGAAGCGTTGCTCGATGCGTGCCGCAAACGCGCGCGCCCGATCGTGATGACGACGCTCGCGATGATCGCCGGCATGTCGCCGGTCGCGCTCGGGCTCGATTCCGACGGCAGTTTCCGCTCGCCGATGGCAATCGCCGTGATCGGCGGACTGATCACGTCGACGCTGCTGAGCCTCGTCGTCGTGCCGGTCGTGTTCACGTACGTGTACTGGGTGCAGATGTTGTCTGCAGCGCCTGGTCGCGCGCAAAGCCGATGCCGCCGGTGCAGCCGCTGCCGGCGGATCCCGCGCCGAACGAACCGCGGCCGAGCTGGGCCGAAGGAACCGACGCCGCTGCGCAAGCGCTCGGCGCGCTGACGTCCGCTCGCCTTAGCGCGCGATCGCCTCAGTTGCGCGTTTCGCGCGCGCTGACGATCCACGACGCCGCGATGCCGATCGCCAGAATCGAGACGATCGAGCGCCGAGCAGGTAGAGGTTCGCGTGCGAACCGAACAGTCGCCTTGATCCACGACGCGGCGAGCATCTTCGTGCCGACGATCACGAGCACGACTCGCGATCGACGCATTCAGATAGCGGAACCGATCGAGCAGCCCCGCGAGCGCGAAGTACATCGAACGCAGGCCGAGGATCGCGAACACGTTGCTCGTGAACACGAGGAACGGATCGGCGGTGATCGCGAAGACCGCCGGAATCGAATCGACCGCGAACACCAGATCGCTCAGTTCCACGACGATCAGCGCGAGACCGAGCGGCGTCAGCATCAGCGCGCCCGTCTTCGCCTCTTCGACGACCGTATCGGCTTTGCACTGCGCGCCCGGCACCGGCGGTTCGCGCGCGTCGCTCGGTGCCGGCGCGCACGACGAAATGGCCGCCGTGAAACTGCGCCGTCACCGGGCATCACGCGACGCACCAGGCGCATCAGCGGATTTCTTTCGAGGTCGCGCGTGCTGCGATCTTGACGAAGAACATCCGGATGCCGGTGACGATCAGGAACGCGCCGAACAGATACAGAATCCAATGGAATCGCGCTGATCAGCGCCGCGCCGATCGCGATCATCACGCCGCGCATCACCATCGCGCCGAGGATGCCCCAGAACAGCACGCGATGCTGGTACTGCGGCGCCACGCCGAAGAACGCGAAGATCGTCACCATGACGACGACGTTGTCGACGCTCAGCGACTGTTCGACGATGTAGCCGGTCAGGTATTTCGCGAGCGCCATGTCGACCGTCGTTGACCGTACCGTCGACCGAGTCGATCGCGACGTCCGAGGCCGAACCACTGCAGCTCGTACGCGAAGTAGACGAAGACGCCGAAGCCGAGACCGAGCGAGATCCACGCAGCCGCAGCGCGACGAGCGCCTCGCGCATCGACACGACGTGCGGATCGCGCTGAAATACGCCCAGGTCGAGCGCGAGCATCGCCAGGATGAAGACGACGAATCCGACCCACAGCAACAGCAATCCGGCACCTCGTTCGTACGACACGCAATTGCCCGGCCGCGAATGAAACCGCGGATTCTCTCCCTCCATCGTCGAATGCGTGCTCAGTCGGGCAGACCCCAGCACCCGCTTCGCGATGATGTTCAACTGCACTTCGGCCGTGCCGCCGGCGATCGTCGCCGACTTCTGCCGCAACCACGTCCGCGTTGCCGACGAGTTCGTCGTCGGAAAATGCGTCGCCGTCCCAGCCGACGCCGTTGAAACCCATCGCCGCGATCGTGCAGTTCGGTGCGTTCCTTCGCGAGGATCGCACCCGACAGCTTGACCGCCGACGAGGCAAACCCGGGCGCGCGCGCCTGCGTTTCTTCGATGACGCGCCGTTGCGTCAGCCGATACGCGTGCTGGTTCATCTCGTGCCGCGTCAGCGCCGCTCGCTGATCGGCGTCGGCGATGCGCCCGTCGCGCTCACCGACGTAGCGCCTGACGATATCGGACAGCGGCGTTTCAGCGACGCGTCCCTGCGTTCCGGAAATGTTGATGCCCGCGTGCGTCGAGCGTTCGTACTGCAGCAGGCGCTTGCCGACGGTCCAGCCCTGATTCAACGGCCCAACGACGTCGTCACGCCGCGCGACCGCGTCTTCGAACAACGTTTCGTTGAACGGCGAGCTGCCGCTGATCAGACGAATCGGCCGCACGTGCACGCCGCTCTGCCGCATGTCGATCAGCATCAGGCTGATGCCGTCGTGTTTCGGCGCCAGCGGATCGGTGCGCACGAGCGCGAAGATGTAGTCGGACTCCATCGCATCCGACGTCCACGTCTTGCGGCCGTTGATCACGTAGCGATCGCCGTCGAGCACCGCGCGCGTGCTGAGATTCGCAAGGTCCGAGCCGGCGCCCGGCTCGGAGTAGCCCATGCACCAGCCGCCTTCGCCGCGCGCGATGCCGGGCAGCCAGCGCGCCTTCTGCTCCGGCGTGCCGTAGTCGAGCAGCGTCGGGCCGATGTAGTTGACGCCGCGACCGGTCAGCGGCGAGCGCGCGTCGATGCGCCGCAGCTCTTCGAGCAGGACCAGGTACTGCGCGGTCGACAGCTCGGCGCCGCCGTACTCGCGCGGCCACGTCGGCACCGTCCAGCCCCGGGCCGCCATCCGTTCGAGCCACAGCCGCGCATCGTCCTCGAGCGGGACTCGCGTCGAACCCCACGGGATCTGTCCGGGACCGCGCGCGCCCGGCGGACAATTCTGCGCGAGCCAGTCGCGGGTTTCCCGGCGAAATTCATCGATCATCTGCACGGTTGATCCCTACACTGCGGCACGCCGGGTCGATGATCTGGTAACACCGCGACGAGCGCAAATCGGAGGCGTTCGAAAGACGCCGAAGCGCTTCGTCCCGGTCAAACGCGCCCAGCCGCGTGCAGCGCCGTCAACGCATCCGCGCTGACCCATTCGTTCAACGTCTTCGCGCCGGTGCCGCCCCAGTCCACGTAGTCGCCACCGAGCGCCGGCTTCGACGACGGTTTGAAGTAGCGCTCACCGGCGGCCCAGCCGCCACCGTCGAGTTCCTGCTGCTCGAGCAGGTCCAGTGCGTCGGCGCAATGCGGCGAGTCGATCAGATCGAGCTCCGCCATCGCCTTCAGCCCGCAACGATGTCGTAGTGCCAGTACAACGGATAATGCAGCGCGACGAATCCTCGCTGATCACCTCGCCGAACGTGCGGCGTTTGAACAGACGGCCCTCGAGAAATACCTCGGCGGCGGCGCGTGCGGCCGCCTCGCGATGGCGTCATCGCGTTGCGCTGCATACAGCGCGAGGCCGCGCATCGGCAGCAGCGTCTCCATGAACGACGACGTATCGGCGGTCGGATTTTTGTCGCAATTCCAACCGCCGTCGGGCCATTGCCAGTGCAGCAGACGCTCGACGAGACGATCGGCGTCGCGATCGAGCAGGCCCAGCTTCGCGGCCGCGTAGAGCGCATTGCCCTGCTGTGAAGCGCAGCGCCGGTAGCGACCTTCGATCATCGGCACCCGGATCGGCGGTACGCCTGCTCGCGCGACGTCGCGGTGAATTCGACGAAGTACTGGTCTCGCAGCCAGAACGACAACACCTGATCGCGCAACGGTGTCAGCGACTCGTCGCCGGGCGGATATCCGAGGTCGGCGAGCGCCGCGAATACCCAGTGCGCACCGTGCCATTTGTCGTAGACGTCGCGGCGCGTGCGTATCGTGCCCGGAGCTGTCGCGGCGCGACAACAATGCGCGCACGAGCGCGCCATCGCGGATCTGACGCCGCAAGCGTTTGATCGACGGCGACAGCGGGTCCTCATCGAGCACGCCGACGCGCACTTTGAATCGGATCGACGGTTCGTCCGATCGCAGCAAGCGTTGAATCAGATCGTTGCGCCCCATGAACCGATTGTTGTGCGAGCGCTCGGGTGGGTCAATGCCGCCACGCATTCCGCTTTCGGCGTGCAGACCGACCCTGCTAGCTGCTGCGATCACCGGGGATCATGACCAGACACCGCCGCCAGCCAGCCGAAGCGCGTCCGCCACTTCCGGCAGATCCTGCTGTGGCCGTTGCAATTGATGCCGTTGCGGGAAGGTACGCAGATCCAGCGGCACTGGGAGGTCCTGCAGTCGGGCGGACCTCCAATCCGTGGCACGAGGTGATCGACGAATTTGGCGGCGCGCCTGGCCAGTATCAGGAACGCCACTACAACGAACTCGTGACGTTCCTTCCGTACGTCCAACGATTTCTTTATGGGGAGCTACTCCGGCGATGACCCGGACGCCCATCGGCATTCTCCGATGCGCGTATTCCGACGCGACGACGTCGCACGCGGTGCGTTTGCAGTCGCGGCCGGACGCTGCACCGATCCAGCTCACGATCGCGCACGTCGATCTGTATTTTTTCTTCGATCATCGACGTGACGTTGCTCAACGTCGAGGTCTTCGCCGACGACCTCTCGCTCGACACGGTGCAGGACCTGTTGCATCGGTTTGGACGCGCGTATCCGGCCGGTTGGGATGCCCACGGCCAGGGTATTCACTCGATGTACCGTATCGAGTGGCTCGCGGCCGACGGCACCGTGCTCGCAGCATCGGATTCGAACGAACGCGAGAAATTCCTGACGTTCGTCGGCGCGCACCGGACGCCGCGGATCGGCGCGCATTGGGCGCACCTGCTGCATCCGCTCGTGCAGGATCAAGCCGCCACGCCCGGCGCGATTCGTTATCGTCAGATCGAGTACTACCGGATGCCGGTGATGGCGTACGTCGGGATGGACGATGTGCGCGCTGTCTCGCGCACGACTTCGTGCGCCTCGGTCTCGTCACCGAAGCCGGCAACGACTCGACGCTGCCGTATTCCGATGGCGTACGTCGACGATTTCGAGCGAGCGTTACTGCTTCGATCGTTTCTGGAGTCGCGACGGCGGCGACGGCCACAACACGCGCTACATGTGCTGCGGTCACGCGCTGGTCGTCGTCGGCGACGCGCACTGGCCGTTTTTTACGAACCGCGACACCGGCGTGCTCGCGCAGTTCCGGCATCAGCATTTCCTGCTGTTCCTGATCGCCCACTTTCAGAAGGCGGCGCTGCTGATGATGTCGGATCAGCTCGTCCATGCGCTCGAACGCCTCGAGGTCGGCAATCCCGATTCGGTCAAGCGGTTCAAGCGCGCGATCCGGCAGCGCTTCGAGATTTTCCTGCGCTTCACGCATCGCTACTGGTTCCACGACATTTCCGAGCAGGCGACCGCGAAGGCGTTGTTCAAGATGTGCGCCGAACATCTCGGCCTCGATCCGCTCTACGTCGAGGTGAAGGAACAGATTCACGACATGGACGAGTACCTCGACAGCGACAGCCTGCGCCGGCAGGCGAACACCGTCGTGCGCCTGACCGTCGTCACGGTCTTCGGTCTGATCGGCACCGTCACGACCGGGTTTCTCGGCATGAATCTGATCGCGGCCGCGGACTCGCCGCTCGCGACGAAGATCATCTACTTCTCGGTCGTGCTCGTCGCGACCGGCTGGCTGACGCTGTACACGATCGTCAAATCGAAACGGCTGTCGGACATTCTCGATGCGCTGTCGGACGAGCGCCTGACGTACGCAGGAAAAGCTCGCGTGATCTGGCAGCACGTGGCGCGGTCGACCGCGCACCAAATAGTCGGGCAGGATTGGCGGGCCGGCCGCTAGTCGCCCGACACCGAATCCACGTCGCCGAAGATCTGCGTCAGGCGCGCGTGATCTCGCTCGGCAACGGCGGCGCGAGAATCGAATCGACGTTCTCGCGCAGGTGTTCGACGCTGCCGGTGCCGGTGAGAATCACGTGCGCGCCGCGCTCGTAGCGGCAGAATCGGTACGCGGCTTCGACCAGCGATTTCACGTCCGCGATGCGCGGTGACGAAGCCGAGCGGATCGTCGCGATCGACGCGCGCGCATCGATCGCGCCCGCTTCGATCAACTGCGCGACGACGGCGCGCGCGCGTTCGCGTGATTCGTCAACGCACGGCGCACCGCGAACATGATCAGCGTGCCGACGTCGTTCGCGACGCGTCAGTCGGAAACACCGATCCGCCGCGCCGACGGGTTCAGCAGGTTGTGGCCGACCATGATCACGTCGAAGTGATCGTCGGGCAGCGCGCGCTTCGAGCATCGCGTGATCCGTGTCGGTGCCGAAACGTTCGGTGATGCCGATGAAACGGATCTTGCCCGCGTCGCGCGCGCGCACGAGTTCCGGCAGCAGCACGTCGACGCAGTGCGCGTACTGATCCGCGAGCACGCCGTGCAGATGAAAGATGTCGACGTAGTCGGTGCCGAGGCGCTCGAGGCTCGAGTTCGAGGCTCTCGCGCAGCTCGGCGGCGCTCGAGCGGCCCGGACGCACCGACCGGTAACGCCTTCGTCGACAGCACGACCGATCGCGCCGGCCGCGCAGCGCTTTGCCGACCGCGCCTTCGGTGCCGTACGCGCGCGCGGTGTCGATGAAGTTGATGCCGAGGTCGAGCGCGGCGTCGACGATGCGGCTCGCGTGCGCCTCGTCATGGCCGTTCGCCATGCCGAGCCGGCTGTGGCCGCCGCAACCGAGACCGACGACGCGTGACATCGAGTCCGGTGCGACCGAGCGCCACCGTTTGCATCGCCGACACTCCTTCGTCAACTGGACCGCGACGATACCGGTGCCTCGCGTGCGTTCAATTCGCACACGTCTGCTGCTATCCTCGGCGCCGCTGCGCAGCGGAGACATCTCATGAAAATCGGTCTCTATCTCGTTCTCACCGATGCATCGATGCCGGTCACCGATCTCGCGCGCGCGATCGAAGAGCGCGGCTTCGATTCGATCTGGGTGCCGGAGCATTCGCACATTCCCAACGACCGGCTCGACGCCGTATCCCGGGTCGCGGTCCGGTGACGCGCGACTTCGCGCGCACGCTCGATCCGTTCGTCGCGCTGACCGCGGCGGCCAGCGTGACGACGCAGCATCAAACTCGGCACCGGCATTTGTCTGCTGATTCAGCGCGACACGATCCACACCGCGAAGACCGTCGCGACGCTCGATCATCTGTCCGGCGGACGCGTGCTGTTCGGCGTCGGCGGCGGCTGGAACAAGCCGGAGATGGAAAATCACGGCTGCGTTTACGCGACGCGCTTCCAGCGCCTCGAAGAACAGCTGCAGGCATTGAAAGCGATCTGGACGCAGGACGAAGCGAGTTTCACGGCGAACACGTGAACTTCGATCCGATGTGGTGCTGGCCGAAGCCGGTGTCGCGACCGCATCCGCCGATTTTCATCGGCGGCGAGACCGACCACACGCTGCAGTCGCATCGTGAAGTACGGCGACGGTTGGCTGCCGCGCGTCCGCGATCCGGACATGGTGCTCGCCGGCATCGGCAGACTGCGCGCCTTTGCGCGCGCGGCCGGACGCGACCGAAGACAGCATCGCGATCAGCGCATTCGGCCTGGCGGCGAAACCGGAAGCGATCGCAACCGTTCCGCGATGCCGGCGTCGAACGCGCGATCCTCGCACTGCGCGCCGGGCTCGCCCGACGACATGCTGCGTCGGCTCGACCGCTATGCGGAATTGGTGTGATCCATCGCGCACGCGGTAAAAAATCTACAAGCCTGCCGTGGCTCGCATACTGGATCCTCGCCGGCACTGTGTGGATGATTGACCGCTGACGAGAGGGTTACGATCGTGCTCGACTGGCTGCGCGCACGCGACGAGTGGAAGTTCTTCGGCGTTCTGCCGAAGGCCGACGGTCCGCTCGCAATCGTGTGGTGGGCGCTGCTGCTGTTGCGCGGCCTGCTGCCGGCGCTGTTCGCGGTCGCGATGGGCGTGCTGGTCGGCGCGGTTCAACGCGGCGACGACCTCGCCGCGACCGCTCGCGATCGTCGGCGTCGTGTTCGTTGCTGCTGCAGGTCCTGTCGCCGCTGCACCAGGCGATCGGCAAGAATCTCGGCAGCCGCACCGCCGTCGTGGCTCTACGACGAGCTGACGTCGGCCTGCGTGCGGCCGCCCGGCATGGGCCATCTCGAAGATCCGCGCCTCACCACCGACCTCACGGTGGCGCGCGATTTCGATCTCGGCATCAGCGGCCCGCCGCTGTCGCATCTCGATGGACTTCATCGGCGCGGGCCTGGTCGAGTTCATCGCCGGCGTCGCGGCGGCGCTGCTGCTCGCCGCGTACGCGTGGTGGGCGCCGCTGCTGCTCGCGCGGCGGCTGGTTCGCGACGCAATGGCTGCTGCGCGAAAGCGCCGTGTGGCGCGATCGCAACACCGACGAGGTACGTGAGGCGCAGCGTCACGCCGACTACGCGTACCGGCTCGCGGTCGATCCGCCGGCCGCCAAAGAGCTGCGCCTGTTCGGGCTTGTCGACCTGGACCGTCGAGCGCTTCACCGCGCAGCGGCGCCGGCTGTTCGATCTGCGCTGGGAAGCGACGCGCCTGCGCGAACGGCCGGTGGTGTGGAGCCTGCTGATCGTGCTCGCGCGCGAACGTCGCGGTGTTCGCGTCGATCGCGCTCGACGCTGAGCGCGGGCGCGCATCGATCTCGGCCGCGCGGTCACGTTCGCGAGCGCCGCGGTGACGACGAGCATGATCGCGTTCGGCGGATTGTCGTGGGCGCTCGACGGCGCCGCCGCGCCGGCCGGCGCCGTGTTGCGCCTGCAGCGCGCGATGGATCCGGAAGGCGCGCTGCGCGCAAGGCACGCGTCCGCGCAGCGGACATGCCGGCGCGCGAGATCCGCTTCCGCAACGTCACGTTCGCGTATCCGGCGGCGCCGGGCGAACCGGTGCTCGACGGTTTCGATCTGACGATTCCGGCCGGTTCGTCGCTCGCGATCGTCGGCCAGAACGGCGCCGGCAAGACGACGCTCGCGAAACTGTTGTGCCGCCTGTACGACCCGCAAGCCGGCGCGATCGAGATCGACGGCGTCGACCTGCGCGCGTTCGACCTCGACTCGTGGCGCGCGCGCGTGACCGCGGTGTTCCAGGATTTCATCCGCTTCGAGCTGCCGCTGCGCGACAACGTTGCGCCCGGCGGCGCGCCTGACGAGGTCATCAAGGCGGCGCTCGCGGACGCGGGCGCCGCGCATCTCGCCGAGCCTCGATACCGTGCTCGCGCGCGGTTACGAAGGCGGCACCGATCTGTCCGGCGGCCAGTGGCAGCGCATCGCGCTCGCGCGCGCGTTGTGCGCGGTGCGCCTCGGCGCGGGCGTGGTGCTGCTCGACGAACCCACCGCGCAGCTCGACGTGCGCGGCGAAGCCGAGATCTTCGAACGCATGCTCGCCGCCACGCGCCACGCGACCACGATTCTGATCTCGCACCGCTTCTCGACCGTGCGCCAGGCCGATCGCATCTGCGTGCTCGAACACGGCCGCGTCGTCGAACTCGGCACGCACGACGAGCTGATGGCCGCGAACGGCCGCTACCGCACGATGTTCGATCTGCAGGCGTCGCGCTTCGGCACCGACGGCGACGACGAGCAGGCGAAGAGGAGTGACGCTCGATGTCCTCGGTTGACGATCTGCCGCCGGCGCTGGCCGTCGATGTGGCGCGCGCTGAAGCGCGGCTATCAGGCCGAGCCGCGGCTGCTGACGATTTCGTTTTCGCTGTCGCTGCTCGCGGCGCTGCCGGATGCGCTGATCGCGCTGCTGTTCATGCTGCTCGCCGACGGCGCGCACGCGCACGACGACCGCTCGTGATCGTCGCGATGCTCGGGCTCGGCGACGTGCGCGGTGGCGACGTGGTTCCTGCGCGTCATCAGCGACCGCACGCAGCGGCGCTTCCGCGACCGCGTGACGATCGCGCTCGAATCGCACGTGGCGCAGCTGCAGGCGTCGGTGCAGACGATCGCGCATCACGAACGCCCGGACTATCTCGACCGGCTCGCGGTGCTGCGCGATCAGGTGTTCGTGCTCGACCACATGTACATGTCGCTGTTCTCGACGTGCGGCTGGATCCTGCGCCTCGGCGTCACGGTCGTGCTGCTGATGTCGATCCACTGGTCGCTGGTGCTGCTGCGTGCTGTTCGCGCTGCCGACGGTGCTGACGTCGACGTGGCGGCCCGGCGGTCGAACGCGCGGCCGAGGAGCGCGGCGCCTCGGCAAATCGGTTGGCGCGCCACCTGTTCCAGACCGCGACCACCGCGCCGCCCGGCAAGGAAGTGCGCGTCACGCGCATCGGCGAGCGGCTCGTCGAGATGCGCCGCGCGGCGTGGCAGCGCTGGTACGGCCCGGTCGGCGCGGCGCGCATCGAGCAGCGCGTTGTGGCACGCGCTCGGTTGGGCGATCTTCGGCGCCGCGTACATCGGCGCGATCGTGTTCGTCTCGTCGGGGCTGCAGCGGCACCGCCGGCCAGGTGCTGCTCGTGCTCGCGGCCGGCTCGCGGCTCTCGGCGTACATCGGCGCGACGGTCGGCGAAATCGGCTTCCTGCGCGGCATCTGGATGGACGGCTCGCGGCGGCTCGCGTGGCTCGAGGACTACGCGGCGTCGCTGACCGAAAACGCCGACGCGCGCGGTGCCGGAGCGGCTGACGCAGCGGCATCCGCTTCGAACACGTGTCGTTCGCGTATCCGGGCACGCACGCGCAACGTGCTCGACGACGTCAGTCTTCGAACTGCAACCCGGCACCGTCGTTGCGATCGTCGGCGAGAACGGCGCGGGCAAGAGCACGCTGGTGAAGCTGCTGTGCCGCATGTATCAGCCGACGCAGGGCCGCATCCTGATCGACGGCGTCGACCTCGCGCGCATTCCGGCCGACGAGCTGGCGCGAACGGCTCGCCGGCGCGTTCCAGGACTTCTTCCGCTTCGAGTTCCGCGCGCGCCATACCGTCGGCGTTGGCGACGTGCCGCGGCTCGACGACGAACCGGCGGTGATCGGTCGCGGTCGATCGCGCCGGCGCCGCCGACGTCGTCGAGCGGCTGATCGACGGACTCGAGACGCAACTCGGGCCGACGTGGCCCGGCGGCGTCGAAGTGAGCTTCGGCCAATGGCAGAAGCTCGCGCTCGCGCGCGGCTTCATGCGCGACCAGCCGCTCTTGCTGGTGCTCGACGAACCCACCGCCGCGCTCGACGCCGAGACCGAGCACATGCTGTTCGAGCGCTACGCCGAAGCGGCGCGCGGTGGCTTCCGCGACCGGACCGCACGCACGCCGACGGCCGCATCACGATCCTCGTTTCGCACCGCTTCAGCACCGTGCGCATGGCCGACCTGATCGTCGTGCTCGACGGCGCACGCTCGTCGAGATCGGTTCGCACGAAGCGCTGATGGCGAAAGGCGGCCAGTACGCCGAGCTGTACGGCATCCAGGCGGCGGCGTATCGCTGAGATCCGTCGCCTCGTCGCCGCCGACGCGGCGGCGTTGGTCGCGTGTTTTCGCCGCTGCTACGGCGACACGTATCCGTCGGATGATTTCTACGACGTCGCGCGCCTGACCCAACGCATCGAGTCGGGATCGCTGCGTTCCGTTGTCGCAATCGTCGACGACACGCTCGTCGGTCACACCGGACTGACGGTGCGGCATCCGGGCGCGAACGCCATCGAAGCCGGGAACACCGTCGTCGATCCGGCATGTCGCGGCCAAGGCCTGCTCGGCCCAATGGCCGCGGCACTGACCGACCTGTGTCTTGCGCAGCGATACCTCGGGTACGTCCATTACCCGACGACCGCGCACGAGATCATGCAGAAGGCATCGGTGCGCGGCGGTGGTGTAGAGACCGGCGTGATGCTCGACTACATCCCGGCCGAGACCGAATACCGTGGAATCGATCAAGGCATAGGTCGGCTGGCGGCCACCGTCGTCTATCAACCTCTCACACCGAGCCCCGGCGCGCGACCTGTGGCTGCCACGCGACTATCTCGACCTGGCAAATGAACTCTACGGGTCCGCTCAGCTCGTTCGCACTCTGCAGGCTGCCAGCGACCGCCTCGAGGCACACAGTACGCGCGCAACGCGTGCGTTCAACGCGAGGCGCGGTTTGCTGAATGTGCATGTGACCGCCGCGGGCGAGGATCTCGCGCCCGTAGTCGAGGCCGCGCTGTCTGACCACGCGATCCGCGTTACGCACGTCGATCTGTGCATGGACGATCCCGGCATCGGACACGCCGTGGAGTCGCTGCGACAACTGGGATTTCGCTTCTGCGCATTGCTGCCCGAGTTCGCCCACACCGACGTGTTGCGTCTGCAGCGACTGACGCACCCTACGCCCACGTCGTTCGCGCCGCGGCTGGCCAATCGGGGCGCTCGCCGCTTGCTCGACTGGATGCGCGCGGAGTCCCTCTAGAGCGATTGGCTCACGTCGAACCCGGCGGCAACCTCTAGACGCGGTCAACGGTCCATTTCAGACTGGCGCTTTCTATACGACGCGCCATCGAGTTTGACGCTACGACACCGCGAAGCGTAATGTACAAATGAATGTACACTTTGAGTGCGCGATGGAAAAGACGTTTTCGGTGGCTACGGCCCGCCGACAGTTTGCCAATCTGATCGCCTCTGCAGAACGCGGTGGTGTGGTTGAGATCACGCGCCGGGGGAAACCGGTCGCGGTCGTAATCTCAGCAGCGCAATACACCCGACTGTCAGGCGAAAGCCGCCCCTTCGTGATCGCTGTCGGCGAATTGAGAGACAGACTCGGCGTCGCCGATCTCGCGATCGACGATCAGACGTTTGCCGGGCTGCGCGATCGTTCGCCCGGGCGCGAGGTCTCACTCTGACGTCGCGATATCTGCTCGACACGAACATCCTCTCGGAACCTATCAAATCGGTGCCGAATCCGCGGGTGCTCAACACCATGGCCGCCCGAGAAGGCAAGCTGGCGACGTGCTCGGTGGTTTGGCATGAACTCCGATTCGGCTGCGATCGTCTACCACAGTCGCGTCGCAAGAATGCAATCGCGATCTACCTCGAGGAAGCAGTCCGCCCCGCGATCCCGATCCTTCCCTATGACGAGGAAGCCGCAGCGTGGCACGCACGCGAACGCGCACGGCTGTCCAGAACCGGCCGCAACCCGGCGGCGGCGGACGCGCAGATCGCCGCCATCGCAGTCGTCAACGAGCTGATCCTGGTAACCGCGAACGGTGCCGACTTTCGCCGTTTCGAGGGGCTCCGAATCGAGGACTGGTCGCGCTGAATATCAGGCACCTGCGCCGGTCCCCATTCGCTCAACCACGCGCGGTGTCCATTGGCGATGGACAGCTGAAGACGCTTCACCTGTTCATCAGAATCTCCGTTTGTCGAGTGCCAGCACCGCGGATAGCGTCGTGGTAGGTCGTTCTCGGGACTAAGGCACCATGCAGGCACTCCACTATCTCGGCGATTCCCAACTGCGTTGGCAGGACGTACCCGACGCGACGCTGATCAATCCAACCGACGCAATCGTGCGCCCGCTCGCCGTTGCTGCCTGCGATCTCGATCGCTCGATCTTCGCCGGAACCGCGCCGTTCAAACCGCCGTTCGTCATCGGCCATGAATTCACCGGCGAGGTGATCGCGCGCGGCGAGCACGTGACGGCGATCGAGGTCGGCGACATCGTGCTCGCGTCGTTCCAGCCGAGTTGCGGCGCGTGCGACCCGTGCAAACGAGGCAACAGTGCCGCGTGCACGGAGGTGCCGCCGACGTCGATGTACGGCATCGGCGAAGCGGCCGGCGAATGGTCCGGCGCGCTCGCCGACGCGGTGCGCGTGCCGTGGGCGAATTTCAACCTGCGTCGATTACCGACCAACGTGACACCGCGTCGCCGCCGCATCGGCCAGCGACAACTTCGCGGACGGTTTGCGCGCCGTCGACGACGAACTCGCGGCGCGACCCGGCTCGAGCGTGTTGATCGCCGGTACCGGCAGCATTCCGCTGTACACCATTGCCGCAGCGCGGCACCTCGGTGCGGGACGCATCACGTACGCCAGTGGAGATCAACGCGCGCTCGCGATTGCGGAACGCCTCGGCGCCGATTGCATACAGTCGGATACGTGGCCGCGACGATTCGCGACGCACGACATCACGATGGACTGCACGCAGGCGCCCGACGGACTCGCCGCGATGATTCGTTCGACAGCGCCGTTCGGTCTGTGCACCAGCGCGTCGATCTATTTCGGGCAGAACCCGCCGATGCCCCTTGCCGAGATGTACATGAAAGGAATTCGCTTCCACACGGGGCGCGTCAACAGCGCGTCGCAACTCGACCGCGTGCTCACGCTGATTGCCGGCGGACTCGATCCGCTCGCGATCGAGCCGGCGATGTACGCGTGGTCCGATATCGAACGTGGATTTCGCGACGCGCCCGCCGGCGCGAAACTGATCTTCGTCAGGTAAGCGTCTCTCCGAGAGCGGCTTTCAGCCATTCGTGCAAACGCGGAATATCGCGGTTGTGCTCGTTGTGCAGGCCGTAGACCAGATACGCGCGTTCATCGATGCGCGTCGTCAGCGCGCCGATCATCTGCACCCGCCGCGCCGCGAACCACGGCCGCATGAACGGCAGTATGCCGAGGCAGATGCCGGCGCCCTGCTCCACCGCGAGCGCGGCGGCGTGATAGCTGTCGGTTTCCAGCACGACCTGGGTCGGACGCCCCGCGAGCCCGTGTCCGTCCGCCCACGCCTTCCATCCATCGAACGGGCCGACGACGTGGATGATCGGTAGCCGCAGCACGTCCTCGGCGCGTTCGACGCGATACGCGCCAGGCGCGGTGATCGGCACCAGATCGATCGGCGCGAGTTCCAGCGACAGATAGCCGGGAAAGTCGCCGTCGCCGTAACGGATCAGCACGTCGAGACGATTCGCCGGCTGCGGATCGAGCAACGCATCGAGGTGGACTTCGTTGCGCAGCGTGATCGCGGTGCCCGACAACGCACGCTTGAGTTCGTCCAGCCGCGGCACGATGACCTCGTTGGCGAGAAACGGAAAACAGCCGATGCGGAGTCGACGCTGCTGGTCAGCCGGCTCGAGCACCGTGCCGCGCAACAACTCGAATGCCTGCCGTAGCGTGCGGAAGTACTGCTCTCCTTCGGCGGTCAGCGCGACGCCGCGTCCCTGTTTCGCGAACAACGGCGCGCCGAGCCGGGCTTCGAGATCGCGCACGTGATGGCTGATCGTGGATGGCGTCACCGACAATTCTTCCGCGGCGTCCTTCAAGCTGCCGAGGCGCGCGGCGGCTTCGAAGGCGCGCAGCCAGGTCAGCGGCGGCGTGGTCGGCGGTTGCGTCATATCAAGTCTGTGTGAGGGTGTATCGGTGTGATAGTTTCTCTCGTTTCGAAGCTAGGCTGCGAGGCACTGATGGCACGTTCCGAACATCATCCCAACGGGCTGATCCACTACAACCCGCAGTTGAGCTACCCCGGCTACACGCTGTTCACGGCGGATCTCGACAAGGCGTGGTTGATCGACATGCAGGGGCGGTTCGTGCACCGGTGGCAGTGTTCGCTCGGCATCACCAATGCCGAACTGCTCCCCAACGGCCATCTGATGGCGCTCGCGATGCCGTCGGAAAACGTCGCGGGTCAACGCGGGCTCAACGGTCAGGCGGCTGCCTGCTACGAGCTGGACTGGGACGGCAACATCGTGTGGCGCTACGACGATCCGTGGATCCACCACGACTACCAGCGACTGCCGAACGGCAACACGCTGATCGTCAAGTGGGTGCCGCTGCCGAAGCGCCTCATTCGCAAGGTCAAAGGTGGCTACAACGACAAGGAAGACGATCCGAACCTGATGCTCGGCGACGTCGTGCTCGAAGTGACGCCAGCGGGCGAGGTCGTCAAAGAATGGAAATCGTGGGACCACTTCGATCCGGCCACCGAGATCATCTGTCCGCTGGATCATCGGATGGAATGGAGTCATTGCAACTCGATCTCGCTGACGCCAACGGGCGATTGGCTGCTCAGTTTCAGGCGCCTCAGCATGGTCGGTGAAGTGAGCGCCGAATCGGGCGAGTTCAACTGGAAGTGGGCCGACGGCACCACCGGACATCAGCACGACGCCAAGTATTCGAGCCCGGATACCATCACGATCTTCGACAACGGCGTGCATCGCAAAAGCATGGACTTTTCGCGCGCCATCGAGATCAACGCGAAAACCCGCGAAATCGTCTGGGAGTACGCGGACGATCCACCGTTTTCCTTCTACACGTTCATGGGTGGCAGTGTCGATCGCCTGCCGAACAACAACATGCTGATCTGCGAATCGGCGAAGGGGCAGTTCTTCGAAGTGACCCGCAGCAAGAAGGTCGTGTGGGAGTACATCAACCCGATGTTCACCAGCAATCCGCGTCTCGGCGGACGCATGAACATCGTATTTCGGGTGCACCGCTATGGCGTCGATCATCCGGGGCTCGTCGACCGCGATCTGGATCCGGATCGTTACGCCAACGTGAATCGGCTGTACTCGAAGAGCTGAAAGAGTCGCTGTCAGCCGCCCTTCTTCAGCTGCGCCGCGAGCTTGCGGTAGTCGGGATCCTTTTTCTTCAGCATGATCTCGGCTGCGGTGACACCGTCTTTGTTCGCGATGTCGCCGCGCGCGCCATACTTGATGACCATCGCAACGTGCTTTTTGTCGCTGCCTTTCTTCAGCATGTAGTGCAGCGCCGTCATCTTCTTGGCGTCCTGCCAGTTCACGTCGGCGCCGAGCTTCAACAATTCCTCGGCGGAGTCGAACAGGCTCCATTTCACCGCGCCGAGGAACGGCGTTTCGGGACCATCCTGGTCGATGTCGGCGCCGCTGCGCACCAGCAGGCGGATGGCGTCGAGGTCGTGGTTGAACGACGCCGCCCATAAACAGAAGTTGGGGTTCGACCCGCGCTTCAACAGGAACTTCGCGAGCTCGAGGTTCTCGCCGCGACCGATCGCGTACCACAACGGCGTTGCCTCGAAGAATCCGCCTTCGGTGAACGCCGGCTCGTTGACGTCGAAATCCGAGCTTCAGCAGCACGTCCGCGGTTTTGATTGAATCGGCGACGCTCTGTTTTGTTTTCGCAGCGTTGACGCCACAACAAAGGTGCAACCAGTTGCGGCCTCTGTCGTCGCGAAAACCGAGCAGTTCGGGGTTCTCGTCGAGGCCGCGCGCGACGTCTTTCCAGTCGAACCCTTTGACCCACTCGAGCATGCGCGTCTTTGAAATCACGAACATTTCCTCCCAGGAACTTACAACTACGTCGCGCCTACCCGGCTTCCATCGACCCCGGGGTTCCTCTACATTTGGTCCCGGCCTGACAGCAAGGGTACGAGATATGGTAGATGCACGTTTGACCGCCGACGAGCGGGCAGAGTTGCCTCGAGCGCGACGGCTACGTCGTGCGGACAGATGTCTTCACACCGTCCGAGGTCGCCGACATCACGCAGGCGTGCGAAGACCTCGTCGCGCGCCTCGTCCGCGACCGCCAACTCAAGCGCTACAAGGCGGGCAGCTACGTCTTCGCGCCCGACTACGAGCGCAACACGACGATCAAGTGGGAAGGCGACACCGACGTCGTGCACGGCATCGAACCGTTCGCCCATATCGATCCGGTATTGAAGCGGTGGGCGCACGATGCCCGCTTCACGGAGCCGATGCAGGCCTTCGTCGGCGATGCGAATCCGTCGCTTGTTCACCGAAAAACTGAATCTGAAGCGCCCCGGCCTCGGCGGCGTGAATCCGATGCATCAGGATTACCCGTATTGGATCAACGTCGCGCAGGACCCCACGCGCGTCGCAACCGCGATGCTGTTCCTCGACGACTCGACGCTCGAGAACGGTTGTCTGCAGGTCGCTCCCGGCAGCCACCGTTCGGGTCGATGGCGCGGTCGCAACGACACGGACGAGTTCGGTTCCAACGAGATCGATGCCCGCGCTTACGCCGACGTGACGATGGTGCCGGTGCCGCTGCGAGCCGGCTCGATGGTGATGTTCGGCAGTTACCTGGTCCACGCGTCCGAGCCGAATCGATCTGCGAAGCAGCGCCGCGCACTGCTGTTCAGTTACCAACCCGCCGGGCACCACACGCTGGCGGAATTGACGCAGAAGCAGGCCCGAGAACGCAGCTGGGCAAAAGCCGCGCGCGCCACCACGCCATCAACCGTTCGTTAGCAGGGCGCTAACAACACCGAGGACATCGACATGAACGACTTTGCACCGCCGCCCAAGACCGACCTCGTCGTCGACATCGACGACGCGCAGGCGAGATTCTTCGCCGAGAACGGTTATCTCGCGCTCGGCCGCGTGACGACCGACGAAGAACTCGAATGGTTGCGCGTCGTTTACGACGAGTTGCTCGCGCGGCCGATGTCGGGCTTTCCCGATACCTACTACGACGCGGTGCGGCCGTACGGCACGCGCGATACGCCGATCCTCGGGCAGTTGCTGTTCCCGGAGCAGCGCGTGCCCGCGATCAAGCAGACGAACCTGTG
This sequence comes from uncultured Gammaproteobacteria bacterium, assembly GCA_963829065.1. Classification (GTDB taxonomy): domain Bacteria; phylum Pseudomonadota; class Gammaproteobacteria; order Pseudomonadales; family Azotimanducaceae; genus DATJGR01. Next base: position 117,280 of record CAWHHK010000006.1, read on the forward strand.
GCGCAACGCGCGGCGCATCGCGCAAAAGCTGCTGAAGCTGCCCGAGAGCGAGATCGAATACTGGGGCCACATCGTGCACAAGCCGGCGCGCCACGGCGCCGCGACACCATGGCATCAGGACGAAGCGTATTGGCCGCCCGAACACAAGTACTACGCGCTCGGCGCGTGGACGCCGCTCGACGACGTCTATGTCGAGAACGGCTGTATGTGGTTTTTACCGAAATCACACCTGAAGCCGATCGTCGAACACCGGCACATGAACGACAACCCAGCGATCGCGGTGCTGGAACTTGTCGACGAGATCGACACCTCCGCCGCGGTGCCGGTGCCGCTGCCGGCCGGCGCGATCAGTTTTCATCATCCGCGCACGCTGCACTACGCGGGCCCCAACACAACCGGTAAGGCGCGCCGCGCGTGGGCGAACGAATACCAGTCGGCGCCGATCATGCTCGACGTGCCGGCCCATCGTCCCTGGGTCGTCGAAGGCCGCAAGGAGATGGCGAAAGGCATGGTCCCGCCGAACGCCTCGACCGTCGGTTCGGTATAGCACCATGGATCTGCACAATCGCGTCGCGGTGATCACCGGAGCCGCCAGCGGCATCGGCGCCGCGTGCGCGCGCGCATTCGCGAAACAGGGCGCGAGGGTTGTCGTCGTCGATGTGAACGCGGACGGCGCCGCGCACGATCGCGAAGGAGATCGGCGGTCTCGCGATCCCGTGCAACGTCGCGAAGGAAGCGGAGATCGACGCGCTCGTTGCGCAGACGCAGCGCGACGTCGGTCCGATCGACGTGTTCTTCAACAACGCCGGCGTCGCCACCGGCGGCGATCCGCTGAAGACACCGATCGACGTCTGGAACGATCAGTGGCAGATCAATCTGATGAGCCACGTCTATGCGGTGCGCGCGGTGCTGCCCGGCATGCTCGAACGCGGACGCGGGATATCTGCTGCACACCGCGTCGATGGCCGGCATCCTGACGAGCCAGGGCAATGCGACGTACGCGGTGACGAAACACGCCGTCGTCGGACTCGCCGAGTGGCTCGCGATCACGTACCACGACAAAGGCATTCGCGTGTCGCTGCTCGCGCCGCTCGGCGTGCGCACACCGATGCTCGGCAATCCGGATCCCGGACTCGCGAGCAGCGCGTTGGGACCGATCAAGGAACCCGCCGAAGTGGCCGACATGGTGGTCGACGCGATCGGCGCCGAGCGCTTCCTGATCCTCACCGATCCGATCGCGCAGAAGTGGATGAACAACAAGACCGCCGATCTCGAACGCTGGTTGAACGGGATGCGGCGGTTGCAGCGGATGATCAGAGACGGAGCGGCGTAGCGGAACCGACGCCGTAGCGAATCCGGTAGGCGCGATCGTCAGATCGCCGAGTTCTTCGCTGATCGAGTCGAGAACTGCCGTGAATTCGTCGGCCTAGCGTGCCGAGTTTGACCGCGTCCTTCGCGTCGATCGTCGCGATTTTGGCGGTTCGGATGATCGATGCGGCCGGAAGTCGCGCTCGTTTCATGTCCTGCAAAGGCACGTCACCGATCCAGCCTCGATTTTGAGCGCTCGTAATCATCGCGAGCCACAGCAATCCGTGTCGCTCTTCGATCCCACCGGTCGAAACGACGAGCGCCGGCCGAAACTGGCGCGCTGCACGATCCGTGTACGGAAAGGGAACCTTGACGACGTCGCCCGCTTAAAGGCGTCATAGCTTAAAGCGTGTCATAGGCCTTTCGATCCGCATCCGTGCTCCACTCGGCAAACGTCGAAAACGGGTCGTCGCCTTCTTGTCCGGCCCTGGTGAGGATCACCCGGCCGGCTTCGATCTCGTACGCAATCTCATCTCCCTCTCGAAGCTTCAGTGCCGCTCGCACCGGCTGGGGGATGGTCGTCTGCGCCTTGCTGGTGAGTTTGCTCGTGATCATCGCTTTCGCTACTCGGAAACTGCGGCCAATGTAAGGAAATTCCTTACTCGTCAAGTTGAGTCGCAGAGAATCAGCCTCGTCTCACGAATCCAATCGCATCTGCCGCACGTCGCGCTCGAGCAACGCGCATGCGGTCGGCACCACGACCAGCGCGACGGCCATCAACAACACCGTTCGCGTGCCGAGCGACTCGAGCAGAAATCCGGCGGCGACGATGCCGAGCGGCGCGAGCACGATGGATCCCAGGCTGTCGTAAGCGGCGACCCGCGACAACATCGTCGTGCGGGATCTTGCGATGCAGCGTCGTGAACCACAGCACGCCGAAGATCTGGCCGCACACGCCATGCACGAACGTCGCGAGCGCAATCGGCCACACCGTCGTCGTGTACGCGAGCAGCAACGCGGGCGCCGCGTACGCAAATACACAGTTCGTCGCCACCAGCATCGGCGCGTACGACGTTGATGCGCAGCGCGACGAAGCCGCCGCACAACGTGCCGACGCCGAACGCGGCCGTGATGAATCCCCAGTCCGGCGAGCCTCCCATCGATTGATTCGCGACCATCGGGCCGATGAGTCCGTACACGCTCTGACTCGCGGCCACGACGAGCGAAAACTGCAGCACGATGACCCACAGCCACCGATGCGACATGAACTCGACCCACCCCGATCGCGAGATCCTGCAGCATCGTCGTCGACCGGGCCGCCGTCAGCGCCGGCGCCGCGATGCGCGACACCAGCAACGCAGCCACTGCGAAACCAAACGCGTCGACCGCGATGGTCGGTCCGCTGCCGAACAGCGCGACCGACACGCCGGCACACGCGGCCCCCAACGCAAACGCGCCGCTGCGCGCGGTTCCGAGCAGCGCGTTCGCGGATTGCAGCTTCTCGGGCTTGACCACTTGCGGAATGAAGCCGACGAGCGCCGGCGAATGAAACGCGAGCGCGAGGCCGTTGCAGATCATCAACGCAACGAGCAGCGGCACCGTCGCGTGACCGCTGACGAACGCAATCGCGATCGTCGCCTGACTGGTCATCGCGACCAGATCCGCGGTAATCATCACGCGCCGCCGCGACACGCGGTCCGCGACGACGCCGCCGAACAGCAGGCCCACGACTTGTGCGGCGGTCTGACTCGCGACCACCACGCCGGTCGCACGCGCCGACCCGGTCAGATGTAAAACACCAAACGCCATCGCGATCGGCGCCATCGACGTGCCGAACCACGCGACCAGATGTGCTGCAAACAGTTTCGGAAAGTCGCGCTCGCGCAGTAGCGGAAGTACTTCGCGCAGCGGTGAAGCTATTTGATCAATCCTTCAGCCTTCAGCGCTTCCTGCACTTTGGGTCGCGCTGCGATGCGCGCCGAATAAGCGGCCACGTTCGGGTACGCTTTCAGATCGATGCCGACGAAGTTCGTCCAATTGATGATCGTGAACGCGTACGCATCGGCCACCGTGAACCCATCGCCGACGAGGTACGAGCGCTTCGCGAGCTGTTCGTTGATGTAGCCCAGGCGCTTCGCGATGTTCGTCTTGGCGGCCTGTTTCACGTCGTCGGATGATGCCCGGTTGAACAACGGACCGAAGTTCTTGTGCAGCTCGGTGCCGATGAACGCCAGCCATTCCTGCACGCGGTAGCGCTCCAGCGTACCGGCCGCGGGGGCCAGTTTCGTCGCGGGTTTCTGATCGGCGAGGTACTGCACGATCGCGGGACCTTCGGTCAGCACGCTGCCGTCATCCAGGCGCAGCGCCGGCACATAACCTTTCGGATTGACGGCCATGAAGTCCTGGCCCTTCTCCGTCTTGTGCGCGCCGAGGTCGACTTTTTCGAGTTCGATCGCAATGCCCGCTTCGCGCGCGACGATGTGCGGTGATAGTGAGCAGGCGCCCGGCGAATAATAGAGTTTCATGAAGTTCTCCTTGCAGGTTGATGCGCGTTCGGGCGCCAACCGTACGTGTTTCGACGCAGCGAGTCCACGTCAGCGCCCGCGAAACACCGGCGCGCGTTTTTCCGCGAACGCGCGCCGCCCTTCTTTGTAGTCCTCGCTGTTGAAGCACGCGTCGACCAGCGGCGCGACCTCGCGCGCGGCGGCGATCTGCGAATAGCGCTCGAACACATCGATCGACGCTTTCGCTGCGCGCACCGTCAACGGCGCGTTCGCCGCGATCATCGCGGCATACGCGCGCACGCGCGCCTCGAGTTCATCGTCAGCGACGATGAAGTTGATCAAGCCGATGCGCAGCGCTTCGTCGGCCTCGAGGAACCGCGCGCTGAACATGATGTCGCGCGCGTGCGACGGACCAACGAGGCGCGCCAGCGCCGCGGTGCCCGCGTATTCGTAACCGAGCCCGAGTTTCGCCGCCGGAATGCCGAAGCGCGAACCGGGTGTTGCGAAGCGCACGTCGGCGTTCAACGCGATCGCGAGCCCGCCGCCGATGCAGAAGCCCTGGATCATCGCGATGAACGGTTTTTCCAGATGCGACAGCCAGTGGTGCGCGCGTCCCGACGTCTCGCCGTATTCCTTGCGCTGCTGCGCATTGGCGCGGTGCTGGTCGAACTCCGAGATGTCGGCGCCCGCGACGAACGCTTTGCCGCCGGCGCCTCGCATCACGACGACGCGGACGCGGTCATCATTCTGAAACGCTTCGAGCGCGTCGCCGATGCCTTGCCACATCTCGAGCGACACCGCGTTGCGCCGCTGCGGGTGGTTGAACGTCAGCCAGCCGATGCCGCCGTCGACGTCGGCAAGGATCTTCTCGGTTTTCAGCTTGATCATGCGATCGCTCCTTCGCGAAAAAGACGTTCGATGTCGTGTTGCGCGATGCCGAATTCGCGCAACACTTCGGTCGTGTGTTCACCCGGGATCGGGTCCCGCGTGGTGGAACGGCTCGGCCACCGGAAAGTCGGAGAGATTGATCGGCGAGCGAACCAGATTGATGTCGCCCAATTTCCGATGCGGGGCCGCGCGCGTCATCTTCAGGTGCTTCACTTGCGCGTCTTCGAACGCCTCGCCGATCGTGTAGATCGCTCCGCAGGGGACGCCCACCTTGTTCAACCGCTCGACGAGTTCCGCTGTGGTGAAGCGCCGCGTCACGTCGCCAACGGCCGCATTGAGTCGCTCGCGATTTCGCGCGCGGCTGCGACCGTCGGCATAAGCCGGATCGTTCGCGATGTCCGTCGCGCCCAGCGCTTGACAGAAGTTCTGCCACATCTTGCCGGTGCTCGCGGCCAGATTGACGAGCCCGTCTTTCGATTCGTAAGTGCCCATCGGCACCTGAACCGGATGGAAGTTGCCCTGCTTGCCCGGCACGTCGCCGTTCATCGTGTAGCGCGCGCCCTGGAAATCGAGCTTGCTCAACATCCCTTCGAGCAGCGACGTATGCACCCACTGCCCTTCGCCTGTGTGCTCGCGATGCAGCAGCGCGAGCAGAATCCCCTGGCCGAGAAACATGCCGGCCGTGGTGTCGGAGATCGCGATGCCGACGCGCATCGGCGGTCCGCCCGGCTCGCCGGTGACGGACATCAGCCCGCTCATGCCCTGCACGATCTGATCGACGCCCGGACGGTCGCCGTACGGCCCGTCCTGACCGAAGCCCGAAATGCTCGCGAGAATGATGCGCGGGTTGACTGCTTTGAGTTGCGCGTAGTCGATGCCGAGCCGCGTCTTTGACGTCGGCGCGAAAATTCTCGACGACGATGTCGGCTTTTGCGACGAGCGTACGAAACAGCGCCGCGCCGTCGGCGTGTTTCAGATCGATGCAGACGCCGCGCTTGTTGCGATGCAGGTTCTGATCGTCGGGACCGTGACGCGTGCCGGTGACGGATCCGCCCGCTCCGTCGCGCGCCGGCGGTGGCTCGATCTTGATGACGTTCGCGCCCCAGTCGGCGAGCAATCGCACCGCGGTCGGACCCGCGCGCGCGATCGTCAGATCGAGCACGGTGTATCGCGACAGCGGTAGCGCGCCGGACATCGATGTCGCTCCCAAGCTGCGAAGCCAAAAGTCGAACGATACCCGATCAAGGCGGTCACGAGTACCTTTTCCGATAACTCTACAGCCGCGCGCGGCGCAATCGCAGCGCGTTGGCGATCACGCTGATCGAACTCGCCGACATCGCCGCCGCCGCGATGATCGGCGACAGCAGCAGCCCGAACAGCGGATAAAACACGCCCGCCGCGATCGGAATACCCGCTGCGTTGTAGACGAACGCGAAGAACAGGTTCTGGCGGATGTTGCGCATCGTGACCTGACTCAGGCGCCGGGCTCTAACGATTCCGTTGAGGTCGCCCGTCAACAGCGTGATGCCGGCGCTTTCGATCGCGACGTCGGTACCCGATCCCATCGCGATGCCGACGTCGGCCGCCGCCAGCGCCGGCGCGTCGTTGACGCCGTCGCCGGCCATCGCAACGACGCAGCCCTGCGCCTTCAGCTGCGCCACCACCGCGCTCTTCTGATCGGGCAGCACATCGGCTTCGACGTCGGCGATGCCGAGCCGGCGCGCCACCGCTTCAGCCGTGGCGCGGTTGTCGCCGGTCAGCATGATCACGCGGATGCCGGCTGCGCTTCAGCGCCGCGAGCGCCTCCGGCGTCGAGGCCTTCACCGGATCGGCGATGCCGATCACGCCCGCCGCGCGACCGTCGACCGCGACGAAAATGGCGGTCGCGCCGTCTCGCCGCAGCGCATCCGCGTCCGCGTCGAGCGCACCGACCTCCACCGCGTGTTCGGCGAGGAAGCGCGCATTGCCGATCAGTACCGTACGTCCATCGACGCGGCCCGAGCACGCCCCTACCGATCGGCGAGTCGACGTCTTCGGGTTGCGCCAACGCGACGCCGCGCGTCCATCGCCGCCGCGACGATCGCACGCGCCAACGGATGCTCGCTGGCGCGCTCGACGCTCGCCGCCAACCGCAGCAGCTCGGTCTCGGTTGTGCCGGCGGCCGGGCTGCAGTCGCGACGACCGTCGGCTTGCCCTTCGGTCAACGTGCCGGTCTTGTCGACGACCAGCGTGTCGACCTTCTCCATCCGCTCGAGCGCCTCGGCGTTTTTGATCAGCACGCCGCTCTGCGCGCCGCGGCCGACGCCGACCATGATCGACATCGGCGTCGCGAGTCCGAGCGCGCACGGACACGCGATGATCAGCACCGCGACCGCGGCGATCAGACCCGAACCCATCGCCGGCGGCGGCCCCCAGATCGACCACGCGACGAACGCGACCAGCGCGATCGCGATGACCGCCGGCACGAAATACCCGGCGACCTGATCGGCGAGCCGCTGAATCGGCGCGCGACTGCGCTGCGCTTCCGCGACCATTGCGACGATGCGGGCGAGCATCGTGTCGCGACCGACCTGCTCGCGCGCGCATCAGCAGGCGCGCCGCTCTGATTCAGCGTGCCGCCGATCAGCGCGTCGCCCGACGGCTTTGGTGACCGGCATCGATTCGCCGCGTCACCATCGATTCATCGACCGCGCCGCGCCCTTCGAGCACGACACCGTCGACCGGCACCTGCTCGCCCGGGACGAACGCGCAGCACGTCGCCGACGCTGACGTGCTCGAGCGCGATCTCCTCGTCGACACCGTCGGCGCGAACCCGCCGCGCGAGTTTCGGCGTCAGGTCGAGCAACGCCTTGATCGCGCCGCCGGTCGTCTCGCGCGCGCGCAGTTCGAGCACCTGGCCGAGCAGCACCAGCACGGTGATCACCGCGGCGGCTTCGAAATAAACCGCGACAGCGCCGTGCGGACGCCACGAAGGCCGCCGGAAACGCGCCGGCGCCAGCGTCGCAACGACGCTGTAGCTCCACGCGACGCCGGTTCCCATCGCGATCAACGTGAACATGTTCAGATTGCGACTGACGAGCGACGCCCACGCGCGCTCGAAGAACGGCCAACCGGCCCACAGCACGACCGGCGTCGCGAGGACCAGCTGCACCCAGTTCGATGTCTGCGGTGCCGAGCCATCGATGCAACCCGAAGCAGATGCGCGCCCATCTCGAGCGCGAAAACCGGCGTCGCCAGCGCGAGACGCGATCCAGAACCGGCGCGTCATGTCCGCGAGTTCCGGATTGGGACCGGCGGTCAACGTCGGCGTCAGCGGTTCCAGCGCCATGCCGCAGATCGGGCACGCGCCCGGGACGATCGCGAAGGATTTCGGGATGCATCGGACACGTCCATTGCGATCGCCGTCCGGCGCCGAGCGACGCTCGGCGACGCGCGGCTGCGGCGTCAGATAGAGCTGCGGATCCGCAACGAACTTCGCGCGACATTTGGCGCCGCAGAAGTAGTACGCGTGGCCGGCGTGATCGGCGACGAGACTCGTCGGCTTGATCGTGACGGTCATGCCGCACACGGGGTCGATCGCAGTGCTGACCGTAGTTCCGAGAGAGCGCCCCTGCGAGGGTTCGTCAGCGTGCGCGCTGCACACGGAGATCGCTATGCCTTCGGTGCCGGCGCCGCGGCCGGGGCGCTGAGCGACTTCGGCGCCTGTTTGACCTTGTCATTGACGAGCCGCTCATGGCACTGGTCCATCATCTTCTGGGTGTCGGTGGCGGAGAGCTTCGACATGTCGACGCCTTTCATGTCGCAACCCATTTGCGTCATCTTGGCGACGCACGCGTCCTTCATCGTCTTCTGGTCGTCCGCGGACATCATCGACATGTCGACGCCGGTGATCCCGCAGTTCTCCGCGCGCAGCTGCTCCTTGCATTTCGTCAGCATCGCCTGTTTGTCTTCGGGCGACATTTTGGACGTGTCCATGTTCTTCGCGTCGCAGCTGGCATCGTGGTCGTGGGCGGACACCGAAAACGGTGACGCGAATACAACCGCCAGCACTAATACAACTCGTCGCGCAATCCGATGCATCATCATTCTCCGTGGATGGTCGATCGGAATTGTAGCGGCTTGCGCGGCGAGTCGCGGCGAACAACGCGCGCCTGTGGCGACTAGACTTTGAGCAGGTCGTCGAGGCTCGCGAGAAATGCCTCCACCGTGCGCAGCTGACCGAGTGTCGCCAGGTAGCGTGCTTCGTTCGTCGAGCCATTGCCGCGAAAACCGATGTTGAGCTGCAGCGGATACCGCGGAAAGTCGCTGATCAGCGTGCGCAGGCACTGGCACGCCCGCTGATCGAGCACGAGGCTGAGCAATGTCAGATTGTCGCCGACATCCTCGAATTCGCCGCGCTCGATCAATTCGAGCATATCGGGGTCATTCACCGCCGACTCGATTTCATCGAGTATCCAGCGCTTGCGCTTCAGCTGCTCGCGGACGTGCTCGGCGCGCAGCGCGTCGAGCAACGCGACGGCGCTGCGCAACGGCAGCGCCTGCAGCCGGTTCCAGCCGAGTTGAAACAGCCGCACGATTCCCGGCGCGCTAGCAAGAACCGTCTCTGCGACTTCGGCTGCGTCGGTCGGCGAGTGCTCCGCGACCAGCGCGTCGAGTCCCAGGTTCGCGCAGGCCAGTGCGGCGCGCGCGGCCTCGCTCTCGGTGTAGCGCGCGCCCTGATACCAGCTGCCGGCCATCAATACGTTGGCCAGATAAATCAGCTCGCCGAGCCGCGCGGCAAACAGATCCGGTTGCGTGATCTGCAGGCGGTCGAGTCGCGTCTGCAGTTCGAGCGTGGGCTCGCGGCCGTCCTTGGGTCCTGCTAACAACTTCGGCTGGCCGCCGATCACGTCCGCCTCCACCAGCGCTTCCTCCAACGCGCGCAGCTGAACTGGCGACACCTCATCGAGCTCGTCGGCATCGACCTCGTCGAGCTCCGGAGTCGTCTCGTCGGGACCTGCCGCCGATGCAGCCATTTGTTCCCGCGTTTGGTCCCGCTGGTCCCGCATTTGTTCAAAGTAGCGCAGCGTAATCGCGTCGTATTCGAGCTGCGCGGCGAGGTCCGCGAGCGACGCCTGTTTTGCCGTCTTCAGAAACACCGCAGCGAGCTGCGGCGTGACGAAACCACTACGTTCGCGGCGCTGCTCGCGCTCGTACGTCTCGTCATCGAGCAGCGCCTCGGCTGCATCGGCGGCGCCGCGCACCGTCGGCGCGGCGCAGCAGCGCGTCAGAACGCGCTGCAGAAATCCGGCGTCCTCGCCGTCGAGTTCGACGAGCGTGGTCCGGATGCTGTCCCACTCATCCTCGTGCACCGCGACCACGATGTGCTCGCCGATGATCTCGTACGACGCCCCCCGTTCCGCCAACAGGCAGAGACCGCAGATGCACCGCGCCACCTCCTCCTGATGCTCCGCGGTGACGCTTGCGTCGATCACTTCGATAAACGGCGCGAAATTCATCACGACAAAATCGTTGCCGAGTTCGATCAGCCGCTCCGCCGCAAATGCCGGGCTCACATCGAGCATCACGTCGAGCCACTCGAGAAATTTTTCCGGACGCAGCCGCTCTGCCTGGCCCGGTGTCAGCGACTCCCACAGCGACACTTCGAACAGGTCGCGCATCTGCTGCGTCGTCGTCAGCGCGATCAGGTCGCCGGCATCGTGCAGGCCGACGTGCTCGATCAACCGCTTCAACACCGGCGCCTGTAGATTGCGCACAAATCCCGGCAGCGCGGGACTGTCGGTCAACGTTTTCAACAGTTGTTGCGCGGACCGCGCCTTCGTCAGCTGCCGGGTTTTGCGCATACGAACGCCTCTTACGCGGAAGGGACGCGGCGTTGTACGCCGCGTCGCTGCGCCTGAACAGTCTGGTCAGCGCGATGCAACGCTGGTAGTCTATCCACCACTGACACGGCGACCTCGAATGGTCGCCGTTTTTGTTCTCGCGATTACAGAATAGGCGCCGCGTTGCGCGCCGACCTCACTGATAGACAACCTGAGAAACGAACGGCGGCACCGCTCACAAGACGGGGCCGCCGCTTGTCTCGCGCGATATCGCTCAGGCGCGGATGCGCACCGGCAGTTCGCGGATTCCGTGAATGAAGCTCGACTTCAGGTAGACCGGGTCGCCGACGACCTCGATCTTCGGGAAGCGTTTCTGAATCTCTTCCCAGATCACGCGCAACTGCATCTCGCCGAGCCGGTTGCCGAGACAACGGTGGATGCCGAAGCCAAACGACAGGTGATGCCGCGCGTTCATTCGATCGATCATGAACTGGTTCGGATTCTCGATCGCCTCCGGGTCGCGGTTGCCGGCGATGTACCACATCGCGACCTTTTCGCCCTGCTTGATCCGCTGGCCGCCGATCTCGGTGTCTTCGAGCGCGGTGCGCGCCATGTGCGCGACGGGGGACTGATAGCGGATGATCTCCGGAATCATGTTCGTGATCAGGCCCGGATTCGCGCGCAGCTTCGTGTACTGATCCTGGAAGCGGTTCAATGCGAGCACGCCGCCGGAAATCGAGTTGCGCGTCGTGTCGTTGCCGCCGACGATCAGCAGCAGGATGTTGCCGAGGTATTCGTTCGGCGGCATGTTCTTCGTCGATTCGCCGTGCGCGAGCATCGAAATCAAGTCGAGCTTGTGCGGCGACTTGACGCGTTCCTGCCACACTTCGTTGAAGTACGCATAGCAGTCCCACAGCACCTTGAAGCCGGCCTCGACCGTCTCGAAATACTCCGGGTTGCCGAGGTTCGACACGCTGTCGGACCAGTAAATCAGCTTGTGGCGATCTTCCTGCGGGATGTCGAACAGCGTCGCGAGCATCTGGCCGGTGAGTTCCACCGATACGTGCCTGACCCAGTTGAAGTCTTCGTTGCGCGGCAGGGCGTCGAGAATCTTGCCCGCCCGCTCGCGAATGATCGGCTCGAGTTCCATCACCTGGCGCGGCGCGAACATCGGCGTGACGACCTTGCGCTGATCGTCGTGCTTCGGCGGATCCTCCTGAATGAACATCGGCAGATCGAACTGCGGATCGGGATCGGCGCCGCCGCCGAGGTTGATGCCGCCGATCTTCGAATCCGACGAGAAGATCTGGTGATGCGTGTCGACATACATGATGTCGGCGAACTTCGTCAGCGACCAATACGGGCCGAACTGACTCTTCGCGCAATAATGCACCGGCGCTTCGTTGCGCAGGCGTTCGAAATACGGCCAGAACGTATCGGCCTCGAACAGATCCGGATGCCCGACGTTGATGTCTTCGAGCGGGATCGAGTACGGGTCCTGGTTGACGTCGATCGGCCACATCGCGGCGAATTGCGCGTTCGTCATCGTGGGGTCGAACGCGGGCATCGTCGCCCTGATCTGCGCTTTGATTCGTTCTTTTTTCGCTGCGATGTCGGAATCGATGGTGGAGACGGGTTTCGAGACGGTTTCGCTCATGATCGCCTTTGAGAATTCTTCGGGACTTCGGAAGTATCACACAGTGGCAGCAATCGTTGAATAACGGGCCGTTTAAAAACGGCCCAATCAATAAGGAGAAATGAGATGCAGGTCCTGCTCCCGGTGGCGCACCAGGTTGCCGAGTTGTTGAAAGCGCGCGGCGAGACCGTGGCGGTGGCCGAATCGTCGACCGGCGGCTTGATCGCCGCGGCACTGGTCGCAGTGCCGGGTGCGTCGGCGTATTTCGTCGGCGGCGGCGTCATCTATACAGCGGCAGCACAGCGCGGGTTGCTCGACATTCCACGCGATCAGTTGCGCGGCATCCGCGCATCCACCGAAGCCTATGCGCGGCTCGGCGCGCAGACGATGCGCTCGCGGCTCGCGACGCATTGGGCGATCGCCGAGACCGGCGCCACCGGTCCCACCGGCAATCCGTACGGCGACGCCGCCGGCCACAGCTGCATCGCGGTTAGCGGCGCGATCGAACGCGCGATCACGCTCGAAACCGGACGCAACGACCGTGTCGACAACATGCGGACGTTCGCGGCAGCTGCGCTGCGCTTGTTGATCGACTGCATCGAGGCGGCGCCGCCGCGCTGACGCTACTTGCCGACGAATTTCGCCGGGCGCTTTTCCTGAAATGCCCGGACGGCCTCGCGGTGATCCTCGGTCGCCATCGTCGCCTGTTCGGCAGTCAGACACAGCGGCATGATCATGCTCGACACTGACCGCAGATACGCGTTCACGGCGATCTTCGACGCGGCGATCGCTTTCGGCGCACCGGCCGCCAGCCGCTCGGCGATCTCGAGCGCTTTCGGCATCAGCTGCGCCTGCTCCTCGACATAGAAGCTGACCAGCCCGAGGTCGTACGCCTCCCGCCCCTTCACGCGATCGCCGGTCATCAGGAAATACTTCGCCTTGTTGACGCCGATCAGGAACGGCCAGATCAACTGGCCGCCGTCGCCGGCGCCGATGCCCATGTTCACGTGCGTGTCGGCGAACACCGCCTGCGGACCGGCGACGACGACGTCGCACAGCAACGCGACATTGGCGCCGAGCCCCATCGCAAATCCGTTCACCGCGCTGATGATCGGTTTTTCGCATTCCAGAATGTGATCGACGATCTGCCGCGCCTCAGTCCACATGTTGGGGCCATCCGGATTCGAGCCGATCGGATCGCCCGGACCAAAGTCGCCGCCGGCCGAAAAAGCCCGTCCCATGCCGGTCAGTACCAGCACGCGCAGTTCCCGATCATCGGCGAAGTCGCGGCTGAAGCGCGCGAGTTCCGCGTGCATTCGCCCATTGATCGCGTTCAGCCGTTCGGGCCGATTCAGCGTGACGACGGCGATGCCGTGGTCGCGCCGTTCGATCAACATCGTCTCGTAATTTTCCTGTCGCAGCATGGTCGTCTCCCTTACTCGTCCTTCGGGATAGGAACCATAAGGCACACGCAAGCCGGTCAACCACTGCTACAAGTGATAAGTCGCGCCCAAAGAGATGAAGTACAGGTTGTCGATATCGACGTCATAGCCCTCGTATTCGGCGCGAATCCCGAACTTGCCGAAGTTGAACGTGCCGCCAACGCCATACGCGAAGTACTCGTTGTTTTGAGAGAAGTGATCAAAGCCACCCCCAACCGCAGCCAACTTGGCATCCCCTTCTGCTGAGATGCCGCCGGCCTTGACGAACAGATCCACCGGACCGATCGGCACCGTTCCCACCACGAACGCTTCCCAGCCAGTCAAATCGAATTTGGCATCGACATTGCCGAGCCCAACGATGTTCTGGTTATCCGACGGAGTGCCGAAATCGACGTACGCCGCTTCGACGCCGAGGAAAGGCAGCAAATTGAACCCGGCGAGTACTTTGTAGCCGGCGTTGTCCTCGTCGAAGTGGTAGTCGAAGTTGTTGCTGACACTCTCCCGGAACTCGACTGTGGACCGACCGACGCTGCCACCGAAATAGAATCCAAAATCGGCCGCCTGCGCGGAGCCCGCAATGGACGCCAGCGCAAACAAGGTCGCAAGAACCGATTCCATCCTGATTGTCATTTTGCAAATCTCCTGGGAACTGACGTGCAACGGGAATCTGCCACGATCGACGCTCTCGATTTCTTCCTTATTTCTTCCTTTTTTCTTCCCGCTCGGCTAAACATTTGGTCGGGGCTAAATGGGGATTCGCGTGACCAACGGATCAAAAGGTCCGGAAAAGGTTCGGATCGGACTGATCGAGGTCGATCCGGCCAGCTGTCTGCTGACCTGTGGAACCACCAGCACCAGGCTCAGTCCACGCGCGATGAACGTTTTGACGCTCCTGACTCACCGAGCAGGGTCCACTGTCGCGTATGACGAACTCTTGGACAGGTTCTGGAGGGGTTCGCTGTCTTCTAAGAATGCGATCCACAAGTGCGCTGCAGAGCTTCGGTTGGCATTCGATCGCCTCGGAGACGATGCAGTGCGAGTCGAGAATGTATCGAAGCGCGGCTATCGACTCATAGCGGCTGTCACATCCGTCGATGCAGATGTGGCGGAAGAACAATCGTTCGCGCCGATGATCGTTTCCGTTGGAACGAGAACTGCGGTCATCAAGCCAATCAAACCAGGCGGCTCGACCTCGCGTGGCAAGACCTTTGCGCAACGCATTCGAAGCGAGATGGTCACCCAGTTGAATCAACTAACCAACGTAGTCGTGCGAGAGCAAACGGAAGTCACCCTAAGTGGCAAATTGAGCGCGGACTACGCAGTCGACTTCGACGTGCAGGACACTGATTCTCAGTTGTATGCCACGGTTGCGGTTACGCCCGCATCTGAATTGCCGTCGCATCAAGAACACTTTGATTCGTCGGTCGTGCTGCACGAAACGATCAGGCACATCGTCGACACGCTCGTAGTCCTGCTCGACGTTGACCACGTGGAGCGTATGCGCCAATGGGGCACGCGCAATGTAGAAGCCTATCGAGCCACGTTTGAAGGAGACCTGTTACGACGCAGCCACACGTTCGATGCGATGGAGGGTGCGGCGGCGCTATTCGTCCGCGCGTTGGAGAAGGACCCTAGATTCGCACTGGCGTATTGCTGGCTTGCGGCCGCCTATAAAGATTTGGGCAGGGTGGCGACGGACACACCGATCCGAGAACAACTCCGACAACAGGCACAGGCGGTGCTCCGAAGCGCCAGACGATGGCGCATTGACCCAGAAACCATTCTCGAAATCGAGCGGCTCTGCCGTTACATGTCGTTCGGCAATCCCTTCGACGCAGAGGCATTCTGGAGATCGGAGATCATCAAGGATCCTGGCAACGCTGACGCACTGCTGCGGTACGGTGATCTGCTGCGTGGATCCAACCTCATCGATGAGAGTGCGGCCTATTTGGCGCGTGTACGTTCCTTGACCGACGAAGATTCGCGTGAGTGGCTCGATCAAACCGAGCCTTCGATTGCGCTGGCCAGAGGCGAATTCGAGCGGGCTGTTGCGTTGATGAAACGAAACCTTGAACGGTTTCCTGATTTGACACAGTCAACGTACGGATTGGTGGGGACTTTGGCGAAGCTGGGGAGATATCCGGAAGCGGAGTTTTACCTCAGCCGTCTGGAAGCGACGGACGCGGTGTGGGCGTACTTCGCGAGGCTGACGATGGGAGCCATGAGGGGCGACTTCTCGCCGCGCAGCAACGAGTTGGCGCATTTGTTCGCTGATCCGCATGCGGACAACGCGATGCGCGGCGCGGTGAGCTTCATCCTGGGTGATGTAGCGGCCGGCGTGGGCTATTGGCGCGAGATCGAACCTGCGTCGCTGCCGCGTTGGTGGGACTACATTACTGGCATCGAGTGGTATTGGGCTCCTGGGGTAGTGGATAACCCGCATTATCAGGCGTTGCTCGACGAACTGGGGTTTGGCCGACGCTGGCGTGCCTATATGCGGTCCAAGGCGGCGGAACTCACATCGATCACCGGCATTGAAGTGACAACGCCGCCTCCGCCCGAGGAGGCTGGTTCTTCTACGGTTCCTTTCCGAATTCCTGCGCGGCGTTGAAGATCAGATCGCTTCTGCACTCTCACTGACCTGATTCGCTACCCCGCCGGACCCTTAGTCCACATGTTGGGGCCATCGGGATTGGAGACAGTCGCGCCGTGCGCCGTCAACCCACGTCGAAGCGAAACGCGTCGCCGTCGCGCCGAACATGACCCGCCGGTCGGCGCCGCGAAGTGCGTGCCGATGACGAGCACCGCCTCACCGGCTACGCGCTCCATCACCGCGCGGCGCATGTGCGCGCCCGCCGCTGCATCGCTGTCGAAGCTCGGCGACCAGTCCGGGTGCGCGAACTGACACGGGTGGTGCAGCATGTCGCCGGTGATCATCGCGCGCTGACCGCTCGATTCGATCAGCACGCTGACGTGGCCCGGCGTGTGACCCGGCGTTGGGGTCAGACTGATCTCCGGCGAGATGCGGTGGTTCATTTCGACGAGCGTCGCGAGGCCGTGTTCGAAGATCGGCTTCACCGAGTCGGCGAGAACCCGCTGCTGTTCCGCATCGTCTTCCGCGCTCCAGTGCGCGTACTCGCGACGTCCGATCAGGTAACGCGCCTTCGGAAACGTCGGTACCCACTCGCCGTTTTTGAGCATCGTGTTCCAGCCGACGTGGTCCACGTGCAGATGCGTGCACACCACCATGTCGACGGCGTCGCGCGGACAACCCGCCGCCTCGAGGCTGTCGAGGAAACGCGTCTGCAGCGCCTGACCGCCCAACACCGCGCGCGGCTTGTCGTTGCCGAAGCAGGTATCGACGATCAGCGTCAATCCCGGCGCGCGCACCAGCAACGCCTGGATCGCGAGGCGCAGTTCGCCGGCGTCGGTCACGAAGTGCGGATACAACCACGGCGTCTTGCGCAGCGCTTCGGGTGTCGCCTCCTTGAGGAACGCCGCATCCGCGTTGTACGGGATCGGAATTTCCGTCTCGACGATGCTGGTGATCGTCACGTTGCCGATCTGCCATTCGAGGTTCATCTGCTCTCCCCTTACATCGTGTGCGGGCGTCGATCATCGTGCCTTGTACGTAGCGGGGCAACTCAGCTGCCGCGCGCATAATGCGTCCACCGCTCGTCATAGCGCTCGTCATAGAAGGGCCCGCCATGTTCGCCGCTCGCCGTCAGGTCGCGCTTCTCGTCATGACGCTCTGCGCTGCGCCGATCGCGCTGCGCGCGGCCGACGGCACCGACACGCAGTGGCCGACGTACGGCAACGACGCGGGCGGCAGCCGCTATGCGACGCTCGCGCAAGTCGACCGCAGCAACGTCGCGCGGCTGACGCAGGTCTGGAGTTACCGCACCGGCGATCTCGGCAAAGATATTCCGAGCGGCAAGCGGATGGCTTACGAAGCGACGCCGATCCTGCTCGATGGCGTGCTGTACGTCAGCACGCCGTACGGCCACGTTCACGCGATCGACGCCGCGACCGGCGCCGGCATCTGGCACTACGACGCGCAGCTGCCTGCGCCGCCGCTACTCGGAAAACACGTCGCGCGGCGTGAGCGCCTGGCGTGATCCCGGCGGTGCCGCCGGCCAACGTGTGTGCGCTGCGCATCTTCTCGGCACGCTCGATGCGCGATTGATCGCGCTCGACGCGGCAACCGGTCGGCCGTGCGCGGATTTCGGTGTCAACGGCGCCGTCGATCTCAACGAAGGACACGCGCCCGCGCGATCAAGGCAACTATCTGGTCACGTCGCCGCCGGTGATCTTCCGCAATCTCGTGATCACCGGGTCCGCCGTCGGCGACAACCGCGCCGTCGACGTCGAACTCGGCATCGTGCGCGCGTTCGACGCGCGCACCGGCGCGCTCGCGTGGACGTGGGATCCGATCCCGCGCACGCCGGACAACCCGATGTATTCGCACTGGTCGGAACAAGCCGCGAAGATCACCGGCGCCGCGAATGCGTGGTCGGTGTTGTCGGTCGATGTCGAGCGCGGCTTGTTGTTCGTTCCGGTCGGCTCGGCCAGTCCGGACTTTTACGGCGGCGAACGCCCCGGCGACAACCGCTACGCGAATTCGATCGTCGCGCTGAACGCGGAAACCGGCGCGGTCGTGTGGTCACAGCAGCTGGTGCATCACGACCTCTGGGACTACGACATGCCGGCGCAGCCGGTGCTGATCGATCTGCAGCGCAACGGCCAGACGATTCCGGCCGTCGTGCAGGCGACGAAGATGGGCATGTTGTTCGTGTTCGACCGCCGCACGGGCGAACCGTTGTACGGCATCGAGGAGCGCGCGGTGCCGCAGGACGGCGTCGCCGGCGAAGTGTCGTCGCCGACCCAACCGTTCTCGGCGCTGCCGTCGCTGGTGCCGAACGGTCCGTTGACGAAGGACGATGCGTGGGGATTCACGCCGTGGGATCGCGGCAAGTGCGCTGACAAGATCGCAAAGCTGCGCTCCGAGGGCATCTACACGCCGCCGAGCCTCGAGGGCACGATCGAGTGGCCCGGCTACACCGGCGGATCCAACTGGGGCGGCGTGTCGTTCGACCCCGACGCACCAGCTGGTCATCGCGAACACGAATCGTCTGCCGTTCGTCGTGCAACTGATTCCGCGCGACCAGCTGAGCGCCGATGTACGACTCCCACGCATTTCCGGATTCGGAATTCGCGCGCCAGACCGGCACGCCGTACGCCATGCGGCGCGAATTGATCGCGTCGCCGTTGGGCGTGCCGTGCATCGCGCCGCCGTGGGGAACGCTCAGCGCGGTCAATCTCACGACCGGCGCGATTCAGTGGCAGGTGCCGCTCGGGACGTCGCGCGATCTGGCGCCGTGGCCCGATGTGGTTCATCGACGGCGTACCGAACATGGGCGGCTCCATCGTGACCGCCGGCGGGCTGATCTTCATCGCCGCGGCGACCGACGATTTCCTGCGCGCGTTCGACGTCGAGACCGGCGCCGAGCTGTGGCGCGGTCGGTTGCCGGCCGGCGGTCAGGCAACGCCGATGACGTATCGTCCGGACGGGCCAGCAATACGTCGTGATCGCCGCCGGCGGTCACGGCGGCCTGGGCACGACGCGCGGCGACTACGTCGTCGCGTTCGCGCTGCCGGGTTAGTGGACCGTCGAGCCCGTACAATGCCGCGCCGACACACCCGCGTTTGATCGTCGATGAATCTGTTCGCCACGCATCCGCTCGGATTCTCCGACCTCGTCGAACAGGAACTGCTCGGCTGCGGCGCGCAGATCACCGCGCGCACGACCGCCGGCATCGCGTTCTCCGGCATCGCTCGAATGCGCGTATCGCGCGTGTCTGTGGAGCCGCGTCGCGAATCGGATCCTGCTGCAGATCGATACGTTCGACGCGCCGGAACCGGATGCGCTGTACTACGGCACCAACGCACGAACTGGCTCGACCACCTCGAGCCCGATTGTTCGATCGCCGTCGACTTCACGACGACGCATTCGCAGATCAATCACAGCCTGTACGGCGCGCAACGCGTCAAAGACGCGATCGTCGATCAGATGCGCGACGCGACCGGCGTGCGCCCCAACGTCGACATCCAGTCGCCGGACGTGCGCATCAACGTCCACCTCGAGCGCGATCGCGCGTCGGTTTCGATCGACCTGTCCGGCGAAAGCCTGCATCGGCGCGGCTATCGCGCGGTCGCAGGTCCCGCGCCGCTGAAGGAAAATCTCGCCGCGGCGCTGTTGCTGCGCGCGCGGCTGGCCGCAGATCGCAGCCGACGGCGGCGCGCTGCTCGATCCGATGTGCGGCTCCGGTACGTTTGCGATCGAAGCGCTGCTGATCGCCGCCGATATCGCGCCGAACCTGCGCGCGTCCGCGCTTCGGCTTCGAACGCTGGAAAGGTCATCAACCGGACTTGTGGGCGACCGCTGCTCGACGCAGGCGCGACAGCGCCGCGAGGCGGGTCTGCAGCGCGCACCGAGTCGTCTGCGCGAGCGATCACGACCCGCGCGCGGTCGAGGCGGCGCTGCGCAACGTCGCCGCTGCCGGCTTGACGCGGTACATCAGCGTCGAACAGCGCGAGCTGCGCGACATCGCACCGCCCGACGCCGCGCGGGTCTGCTGATCGCAATCCGCCGTATGGCGAGCGCCTCGTCGGAGCGGGACGATCTGCCGGCGTTGTTCACCGAACTCGGCGAGGTGCTGCGCGCGCGCTTCGACGGCTGGCGCGCAAGCGTGCTCGCGCCGGATGTCGAACTCGGCTTTCGCACCGGCTTGCGACTGAAGAAGAAAAACGCCGCGCGCAACGGCGCGATCGACGTCGTGCTGCTGACGTTCGACGTCGCGCCGGAGCGGACGTTGACGCCGCGAGGGACCCGCCGACTAGCAGCCGCAGCGCGCCAGACCAGCCGCGCGCGCTCGATCCGCACATCGAGGATTTCGCCAACCGCATCCGCAAGAATCACAAACGCCTCGCGCGGTGGGCGCGACAACACGCGGTGAGCGTGCTACCGCGTCTACGACGCGGACCTGCCGGACTACGCGTTCGCGGTCGATCTCTATCACGGAATGCGCACAGTGACGCGACGTGGCTGCACGTGCAGGAGTACGCGCCACCCGCCGAGCGTCGACGCCGCGCGCGCGCAGTTGCGGCGCGACTCGGTCGTCGCGGTGTTGCCGGAGCTGTTCGGCGTCGATGCCCGACAGATCGTGATGAAGACGCGCGAGCGCAAACGCGGCACCGCGCAGTACACGCGGCAGGACGACGGGGGCGAGTTCCATCGCGTCGACGAAGGCGGCTGCGCGCTGCTGGTGAACCTGCGCGACTATCTCGACACGGGACTGTTTCTCGACCATCGGCCGTTGCGGATGCGGATCCAGCGCGAAGCGCACGGCAAACGTTTCTTGAATCTGTACGCGTATACCTGCGCCGCGACAGTGCACGCAATCCGCGGCGGCGCCGCGCGCACGACGTCGGTCGACCTGTCGAACACGTATCTGAACTGGGCGCTGCGCAATCTCGAACTGAACGCGCGCGATCTGCGCAGACCACCGTCTGATTCGCGCCGACTGCAAGGCCTGGCTCGACGACGCGACGCACGGCGACGATCGCTACGATCTGATCCTGCTCGACCCGCCGTCGTTTTCGAACTCGAAGTCGACCGAAGGCACGCTCGACGTGCAACGCGATCACGTCGCGCTGATTCGCGCCTGCGTCGGTCTGTTGGCGACGAATGGGACGTTGTACTTCTCGACGAACCTGCGCGGCTTCAAGCTCGACGAAGCCGCGCTCGACGGCGTCGTCTGCGATAACATCACCGCGGACACGATCGACGAAGACTTTCGTCGCAGTCCGCGCGTCCATCATTGCTGGAAGATCAATCGACGCTGAGGGAACAGCCCTGATGAAGATCGGCATTCCGAGGGAGATCCACATCGGCGAACGCCGCGTCGCGGCGACGCCGGAGACCGTCGAACAGCTCGTCAAGCTCGGTTATACCGTCGCGGTCGAAGCCGCGCCGGCGCGGCCGCGGCGTTCACCGACGACGCGTACCGCCAGGCGGGCGCCGACATCGCGCCGAACGGCGCGCGCGTTGTGGGCGATCGCCGACATCGTGCTCAAAGTCCGCGCGCCGGAGCCGGATCTGCGCATGGGCGTGCACGAAGCGGCGCTGTTGCGCGAAGGCGCGACGCTGATCAGCTTCATCTGGCCCGCGCAGAACCCCGATCTGATGAACCGGCTCATGCGCGCGCAAAGCGACCGTGCTGGCGATGGACTGCGTGCCGCGCATGACGCGCGCGCAGAAGCTCGACGCGCTGAGTTCGATGGCGAATATCGCCGGTTATCGCGCCGTCATCGAAGCGGCGCAGCACTTCGGCCGCTTCTTCATGGGCCAGATCACCGCCGCGGGCAAGGTGCAGCCGGCGAAGGTGATGGTGATCGGCGCCGGCGTCGCCGGGCTCGCCGCCATCGGCGCCGCGCGCAGCCTCGGTGCGATCGTCAGGGCGTTCGACGTGCGGCCCGAAGTGCACAAGATCAGATCAGAGAGCCTCGGCGCCGAGGTGCTCGAAGCTCGACCTCGACGAAGACGGCGCCGGTGTCGGCGGCTACGCGAAGCAGATGAGTCCGGAGTTCATCAAGGCCGAGATGGATCTGTTCGCGGCGGCAGGCGATGGAAGTCGACATCATCATCACGACGGCGCAGATCCCCGGAAAGCCCGCGCCGAAACTGATCACCGCCGGCATGATCGAATCGATGACCGACGGCGGCGTCGTCGTCGATCTGGCGGCGGAGCAAGGCGGCAACTGCGATCTGACGGTCCCCGGCGAGGTCATCGAGCACTCCGGCGTCACGATCATCGGCTATACCGATCTCGGCGAGCCGGCTGCCGACGCAGGCGAGCCAGCTCTATGCGAACAATCTGCAGCACCTGATCACCGAGCTGACGCCGGCAAAGGACGGCCGCATCGTCGTCGACATGGACGACGACGTGATTCGCGGCGCCACGGTCGTGCACGAAGGCACAGCTGACATGGCCGCCGCCCGCGCCGAAGGTGCCGATGGCGATGCCGTCGGCGGCGGCCGCCGCGGTCGACAAACCGCAGGCTCAACGCGCCGACCGAAAGCCGGACCGATCAAAGCGAGCAGCGCGATCACGTTGTTGGCGCTCGGCGCGATCGCGCTCGCGGCGATCGGCGCCGACGCGCCGCCGATCTTCATGCAGCACCTGACGGTGTTCGTGCTCGCGTGCTTCCTCGGTTTCCACGTGATCTGGAACGTCACGCCGGCGCTGCACACGCCGCTGATGAGCGTCACCAACGCGATCAGCGGCATCATCGTCATCGGCGCGCTGCTGCAGATCGGCAACGGATCGTGGTTCGTCAAGGCGCTCGCGGCCGTCTCGGTGCTGATCGCGACGATCAACATCTGCGGCGGTTTCTGGGTGACGCACCGCATGTTGAAGATGTTCCATCGGGACTAAGTGATCACTATGGCGATCGGCTACATCATCGTTTCGTACCTCGGCGCCGCGATACTTTTCATCCTGAGTCTCGGCGGCTTGAGCAAGCAGGAGACCGCGCGGCGCGGCAACGTCTACGGCGTGCTCGGCATGGCGATCGCGGTCGCCGCGACCGTGTTCGGCGTTCACTGTCGGCGGCCTCGTCGTATTGATTCCGGCAATGCTGATCGGCGCGCGCGATCGGCGGCTCGGTCGCCGCGCGCGTCGAGATGACGCAGATGCCGCAGCTGGTCGCGATGCTGCACAGCTTCGTCGGGCTCGCCGCGGTGCTGGTCGGCATCTCGAGTTACGTCGATCCCGACATCCAGTTCACCGGCGTCGAGCAGACGATTCATCACGTCGAGATTTTCCTCGGCGTGTTCATCGGCGCGATCACGTTCACCGGTTCGATCGTCGCGTTCGGCAAATTGCAGGGCACGATCTCCGGCAAGCCGTTGCTGCTGCCGGCGCGGCACTTGTTGAATCTCGTCGCGCTGCGGCGCCGCGCTCTGGCTCGGTTACGTCTTCGTCGGCTCGCCGGCCGGCGCCGGCGGCATGGTGCCGCTGCTCGCGATGACGCTGATCGCGATGGCGATCGGCGTGCATCTGGTCGCCGCCATCGGCGGCGCCGACATGCCGGTCGTCGTCAGCATGCTGAACAGTTATTCGGGCTGGGCCGCGGCCGCGACCGGCTTCATGTTGTCGAACGACCTGTTGATCGTGACCGGCGCGCTCGTCGGATCGAGCGGCGCGATCCTCTCCTACATCATGTGCCGCGCGATGAACCGCAGCTTCGTCGTCGGTGATCATGGGCGGCTTCGGTACCGCCGGCGACTCGGCCGTGGCGGTGCCGCAGGGCGACGTCGTTGCGACGACGGCCGAAGAAGTCGCGAACGCGCTGCGCGACGCGAAGGAAGTGATCATCGTGCCGGGCTACGGCATGGCGGTGTCGCGCGCGCAAGGCGAGGTCAGCGATATCACGCAGCGGCTGCGCAACGAAGGCGTCAACGTGCGCTTCGGCATCCATCCGGTCGCCGGACGCTTGCCCGGACACATGAACGTGCTGCTCGCGGAAGCGAACGTGCCGTACGACATCGTGCTCGAGATGGACGAGATCAACCCGGACTTCGCCGAACACCGACGTCGTGCTCGTCATCGGCGCCAACGACATCGTCAATCCGGGCGCGCTCGAAGATCCGAAGAGCCCGATCGCCGGCATGCCGGTGCTCGAAGTGTGGCACGCGCAAGACCGTCGTCGTCTTCAAGCGCAGCATGGCCACCGGCTACGCCGGCGTCGACAACCCGCTCTTCTACAAGGCCAACACCAAGATGTTGTTCGGCGATGCGAAAGCGATGCTCGTGGGAATACTCGCGCATGTTCCGGCATAGGGAACGCGCGTCATCCACGTTGGATGGCAGTTCGGGTAACAATGCGAACACGGTGAGCCGCGGACGCGGATAGGCGACACGATGTCGTCTTTTCTCACGACAATTCGATGCGATGTATTACGCGATGCGTCGATGGCCAGGTGAGGATGACATCACCAGGTGGTTGCGGCAGGCTTGCGCGACCACTTGTTGGCGTGAATCACCAGTTGGTTGGACTAAAGCATCTGGCGTGTGATGTAAGGAGGCTGGCATGAGCGGAAGCCAAGGCGAAACGGATGTCGCATTTCATTACGACATTTCGTCGTCCAATCGTTGTTAGGCGCCGATACCACTGTGCAGGTTCAGTTAGGCGTCAACCTCGGAGGTCATCGTCCGTGACAGAAGTCCGAGTCAATCGGTTCAGGTAGGAGGAAAGCGTGATTGAGCTCTCTCCGGCGCTGCTTTCCGACTTACCGGCAATGCAGGCAATGGCGAGCTACTACGTCTACGACATGAGCGAATTTCTCGGGAGCCTGCCAGGTTGGGAATTTCCTGAGACCGGCAGTTATGAATGCGATGATCTGCGGCCGTACTTTGTAGATGCGGACGCTCACCCATTCTTCATTCGCGTCGATGGGGAAATCGCCGGATTCGCGCTTGTGAATTCCGCAGGAACCGAATCCATTGTCGAATTCAACATGGCGCAGTTCTTCGTTCTTCGCAAGTTCAAGGGTCGCGGAATAGGCGGACAGGCCGCAACGAAGTGCTTTCGCATGTACCCCGGACTCTGGGAGGTTATGGTCATACCTGGAAACATCGGCGCGTACGCATTTTGGAAGCAGATCATCAAATCCTTCACCGGAGGCGAGTTCGAGGAGAGTCGTCGTCGTGTCCAGCACCTCGACAATTCTGAACAGGACGTTTTTCGCTTCAACAGCGATTGAACGAGCCCAAATGCATCAGAGCGGGCGCTTACGTCATCGAATCCCTCGATCTCACGCTACGTCGCGCGAGGCGCCGCCTAACCACTGCATGCAGCCGACGCCCCAGCCAGTCATCAAATTTGCATACGCAAATTTGCCGCCTGCCTGGGTCGCGGCTGATGCTGGCTGTTGAGACTGTAGGAAAACCCAACGACTCACTTTGGGTGCGTTGAGGACACGCACGAGAGTTGAATGAAATGGCAAATGAGCTAGCCAAATGCCTCAGAATCGAACTGTCGTGCACGTTTTCGTCGATGCCTTTTGACGCGATTTTTCCGCACCCACTTTTCCTACAATCTCGTTAGGCGTCACGAGTTGCACAGTGATTTGCGCGATGTCACTGAAAACAGACCTAACTTTTGTGGCGTCACTTCCGCCTGTCGCTCAAGCAGAAAGCTGGCTTTGTCGCTCACCTTCACCGCAAGTCGGTGTGCCCGCCTGATCACCGCAGTGCGGGAGCAAAGGTGAACTGCTACTGCTTTAGACAAAGTGCTGAATCCTTTTCTACCGAATGCCTCTCCTTGTCTACGATGCTCGCTGTGATCGGGCAGATCGAGGTGATGAGATGTTTTACCGCAAGAACATGGGTTCCAAAGAAAGCTGGGCGCGGGTGATCGGCGGCGCGTTGATCGTGGCCTGCTCGCTCACGCAAATCGGCCTGACGCTGCTCGGCTTGGTGCTTGCCGTAAGTGGCGTGTTCACGGCGCTGACGGGGCTGGTTGGCTTCTGCCCCGCTTGTGCCATGGCTGGCCGCAAGCCGCTCGAAGACCCGCGGTGATCCGGGTCGACGTAGCCGTGTTCGCCGCCGCCCAGGCCGGCGATCCGGTCGCTCTGGAGCGGCTGCTGCGCGAACTGCAGCCCGACATCCGCCGCTATGCACGGCGCCAGTGCCATCGCACGTCGGCCATTGAGGACGTGGTTCAGGAAGCCCTGATCGTGCTGTACCGCCGCCTGGGCAATGTGCGCGACCCTCTGGCCTTGGCGGGCTGGATATTCCGCGTGGTCACCCGGCTGTGCATGCTTCCCGTGCTGGGGCTGATACGTGGCGCGGAAGAACTGACGGAGCGGCACGAGGCTGAGTACTTTGCGCAGGTTCCAAAGGACGAGCTGCGTATCGACCTCGTCCGTGCGCTGGAGTCGCTACCGGACATGTACCGCGAGGTGATCCTGCTGCGTGACATGGAGCAGCTCACCATCGGCGAGGTGGCCGATCACTTGCGCATCACTCGCGAAGCATGCAAGAGCCGTATTCATCGCGGCCGAGCTCTTCTACGCGAGTACCTGCAAGGCGATGAGCCGCGAGGAGGAAAGAAATGAAGCAACTTCTTGGAAAAAGTCCATCTGGCTTGTTCGCTACACAAACCCTGACGGGTCATGTGATCCGCGGTGCTGTGGCGTTTGCCCTGCTCTACCTTGCTATCGGGCAGCAGCATCTTCACCCTGTCGCCTCGTTGTTGGCGGGTTTGCTGGCATTGGTGGCTATGCGCGGCTGCCCGGTTTGCTGGACGATCGGGTTGGTAGAAACCATTCGACAGCGTTATGGGGTGACTCGAAGTTGAAGCGTGCCGCCCAACCCGTCATTGCACCGGACTGCCTTCGGCAGCCGGTGAACTCCAACGTTAGGCGCTGCCCATCCCTCTCAATATGCGACTCCTCCTCGCACTCAGAGCTCTCTTCTTCGTCCTGCTGCTACCCGGTACAGTGGCCGGCTACATCCCATTCAGCATCCTCCAAGCCGGAAACCTACTGCGCGTCCCAGACCTCGGGCTCGCCTCCGTCTGCGCCGCCGTCTTCGCCATCACCGGTGCTCTTGTCCTCCTCCGGTGCGTCTGGGACTTCTTCGACGCAGGCAAGGGCACTCTCGCCCCTATCGATCCCCCACGCTTCCTTGTTGTCCGAGGTCTGTACCGCTTCACCCGCAACCCTATGTACAACGGCGTCATCGCCCTCATCCTCGGGGAGGCGTGGCTTTTCCGGAGCATCGGTCTGGCAGAGTACGCACTTCTAGTCCTCATCTTCTTCCACTTGTTCGTGGTCCTCTACGAGGAGCCTGCCCTTGAGTCACAGTTCGGGGAGTCGTATCGGGCCTACCGGCGTGCCGTTCCCCGCTGGGGCTTCACGACTCGGCCGTTTCAAGAGAGCACCGGGAGCACCGCCTAACATGCCGTTGCAGCTGACTGTCACTCGCCCGGTCATGCGCGAGTACGCGCAGCCGGGCTCGCGCCAGCAGCTGAACGCCGGTCGTTAGGCGGCACCGATAGGCCATGCGCGATCTCTCAACAAACGGAAGGTCAGATCCAATCACCAGAGGGATGCGTCACATGTCCATACTGCGTATACATCCGGCTGTGCTGCAATGGTTACGCAGGACAGCGACATCCTCGATCGTCGCGTCGAGCTTGAGAGTTTGACCGGGCTGCGGTTCTTCCACCCCCTACGGGACGCCGATGCTCTACTCAGCTTCATCGTCGAAAGAGTCGCCTAACATTTCGTTTCGAGCGGACCCAAAAAGGGGCGGCCCAACTCAGTTGTTAGACCGCTTCGGGCACCTCTCACAATCCATCTAGGGGAGCGACTCCAGAAGCATTCCAATTCGGACACACACCTACCGGACACCAATCATGAAGCTTCTACTCACCTCCGCAGGCGTCAAGAACGCGAGCATCCACAACGCCCTGGTCGAGCTCCTGGGCAAACCCATTGCCGACTCCAACGCTCTGTGCATACCCACCGCGGGATACGGCTACCCAACCGGCAATCGTCCCGCCAACGCATGGCTATTCATTAGCGGCCGTGAACCCCGGTGCCCCATGTGCGAGTTGGGTTGGAAGTCCTTGGGAGTGCTGGAACTCACCGCGCTGCCCAGCATCGGCAAGGAGCGTTGGGTCCCCTGGGTCCGAGAGGCGGACGTCCTACTCGTGAATGGCGGCGACGCCATGTACCTGTGCCACTGGATGCGACAGTCCGGCCTCGCAGATCTCCTGCCGTCGCTGGACCAAATCGTCTGGGTGGGACTGAGTGCCGGAAGCATGGTGATGACCCCTCGTGTCGGAGAGGCGTTCGTCGCGTCGAAGCCGTCTATCACAGGTGACGACATGACGCTGGGAGTCGTCGGCTTCTCGATCTTCCCGCACTTGGACAACCCGGATCTGCCGGGGAACAACATGGCCGCCGCCGAAAGATGGGCGGCAGCGATCGAAGGTCCGGCGTACGCGATCGACGACGAAACTGCGATCAAAGTGGTCGACGGCACTGTCGAAGTAGTCTCTGAAGGGCATTGGAAATTGCTTGCTCCGGAGCGCAATGACTAAACGGATTCGCACGCACAAGGGACGAGACGCGAGCACAAAGGAGCTTTTGGCCGCGCGCACGCGAACCCTCGGGCTCGTTGGCGTAGACTCACGACACTGACCGAGAGGGCACCACGATGCTGCTACGCTCCCTGCACATCCCGAAGAGCGAATTCGAAGCCGGCACCGGCTGGACGTTGAAGCCCGAAGGCGCCTGCCAGGGCCATGTCTGCATCCCATTGTCGCAACCAACCGGCGATATCGTCGATGTGAAGCGCGTCGCCAACGACATCGGGATGCCGCTGATCGAGGCGCGCGAACAGGGCCTGTGGGCGCTCGGACCGGCCGCGGTCGGATCGCGCGCGCTCGCAAGCGCCGAAGCGCCTGAGTTGCGACTTCCCGATCTCAATGGCAAAGAGTTTTCGCTATCGAGCCTGCGCGGGCAGAAGGTTCTGTTGTACGCGTGGGCCCCTTACTGAGGCTGTTCAGGCGACCTGCCCGTGTGGCAGGCATTGCGAAACGAGTTCCATCCAAAAGGCTTTGAACTCGTCACGGTCGGTCTCGATACACTCGGCGCCGAAGGCTGTCGCGCATTCATCGAAGCCGCAAAACCGCAGCATCCGTCGCTGCTCGACCAACATCACGTCCTCGCGGATCTCTTCGGCGTCATCAACATCCCAAGCAGCGTGTGGATCGATGAACAGGGCATGATCGTGCGTCCGGCCGAGGCCGCACCCGCGCCTCCGCAAATCCCGCGTGCCGCACCGCGCATCGACATGCCGAGCGCACTGCCGCCGCGGTTCGTCGACATCATGACCGAGGCCGCGAAGATCAAGAACGATGCACAGGCATATCACGCGGCGCTGCGCGACTGGGTCGACAACGGCGCCGCGAGTCGTTTTGCGCTGAAGCCCGACGCGGTCGTCGAACGCTCGCGCCCGCGCGACAACGCGAGGTCGCGCGGTCACGCGCACTTCGCGCTCGCGACGCAACTCGAGATCGACGGCCATCACGCCGCAGCGGTGCATCACTTCCGGGAAGCCCACCGCCTCGTGCCGGAGAGCTGGACGTTTCGGCGCCAGGCGTGGTCGCTCGAAAAGGTCATCGACGGTCCGCTCGCGCGATTCTGGCAGGGACCCGACCCGGCGAAACCGGACGACTGGCCTTATGCCGGTGACTGGCTCGCGGATGTGCGCAGAGAAGGCGCGGAGAATTACAGCGAGACTTGGCGGCCCTGACCGGAACGTGATCCGGCCGTCAATGGTGTTGGGCGGTTAGTGTTCCTGCGCGCTGGTCGCGTACTCCATCAGCGTCTCGAGCGCGACGAACTCGAGGGTCTTCGCGCTGGTCGCTTCGAGCACGACGCGCGGCGCCGCACCCGCGTCGAGCGCCTCGACCCAACGCGCTGCGCACAAGCACCAATGGTCGCCCGGCTTGAGCCCCGCGAATCCGAATTCAGGATGCGGCGTCGACAGGTCGTTGCCGACGCTGCGAGAAAACTCCAGGAATTCCCGCGTCGTCCGCACGCACACGCTGTGCACACCGACGTCCGAATCATCGGTACGGCAGCAACCGTCGCGAAAGAACCCCGTCAGCGGCGCGACGCTGCAGGTCCGCAACGGCCCGCCCAGCACATTGACGCCGCGCGGCGCAAACTCCCTCTGCTCACTCATCGTGTATCCCCGGCGTGGTGCCAGTCGTTGCATTTAGGCCGGTTGCATGTGCCAGTCGTTGCATTTAGTGCCAGTCGTTGCATTTAGTGCATTTGGTGCCAGTCGTTGCATTATTGCACTATTCCCAACTGACCCGATTCAACGGAGCACACTCGATGACCATCAAGCGCCTGCACGTCGGCCCCCGCCTGTCTCAGGTGGCGATCCATGACAACACGGTTTACACGGCTGGCATCGTCGCGGGCGACGCGACCGCCGACGCGGCCGGGCAGACTCGTCAGATCCTCGCGCAGATCGACGGCTATCTCGCCGAAGCCGGCACTGACAAGAGCAAGTTGTTGAACGTGACGATCTGGCTCGCCGACATCAAAGATTTCGCGGCGATGAACTCCGTCTGGGACGCGTGGGTGCCGAAAGGCAACACGCCGCCGCGCGCGTGTGTCGAAGCGAAGCTCGCCGCGCCGCAGTACAAAGTGGAAATCCGCGTGCTCGCGGCAATCGGCTGACAGTTCACGTACGGAGATATTGATGAAAGCGGCAATCGGCTTGATGGTCGAAGGGCAGTTCGGACTCAACTGGGCGCGCTGGACCCGCGTGCTCGACATGGCGGAGCGCGCGGGCTACCAGTGCGTGTTCCGTTCCGATCACTTCACGAATCCCGCGGCGCCGGATCTCGATTCGCTGGAGCTCTTCACGTCGTTGACGTACGCGGCGACGCGCACGAAACGCATCGAGTTCGGCTCGCTGGTCGCGCCGGTGACGTTCCGGCATCCGACGATGACGCTGCGGCAAGCCACCGCCATCGACGATTTGTCCGGCGGTCGTCTCGTGCTCGGACTCGGCGCGGGCTGGCAACGGCGCGAGCACGAGAACTACGGCATCCCGTTCGATGACTTCCCGACGCGCTTCAACAAACTCACCGATGCGCTCGAGATCACGCAGCGCCTGCTGCGCGACGCAAATCCCGTCAGCCATAACGGCAAGCTCATCAGCGTAAACGATGCGGTGCTGCTGCCCCGGCCAAAGCGGAAAACACCGATCCTGATCGGCGGCAACGGTCCGAAGCGCAGCCTGCCGCTGGCAGCCAAGTACGCCGATGAGTGGAACGGTGTGTTTCTCGACGTCGACAACTACCGCGCGCGCAACAAGCGCCTGGATGAACTGCTCGAACAACAAGGGCGCGATCCGCGTTCGGTGAAGCGCTCATTGATGGGACCGTTCTCCTGGGCCGAGGGCGCGAAAGGAATCGAAACACTCGAAGCGTACATCGATGCCGGTTGCGAGCGCTTCATGCTGCAGTTCACTGAATACGACGACCTCGCGCCGATCGAGGCCTGGGCCGCGGACAACCTGAAGCGCTTCAATTGACGCTTCAATTGAGAGGCTCTTTGCGCTGCGCGGCGGCGCTGACCGCCGCACTAAGCTGCGCTGCGCATGCGGCGAACGCGCCCGCCGACACCGTTTACGTCGGTGATCACATCATCACGTTCGACACCGCATTGCCGCGCGCGCAATCGCTCGCAACACGCGGCGAACAGATTGTCTGCGTCGCGGCCGACGCCGCGTGTCGCGCCTTCGTCGGCCCGTCCACGCGCATCGTCGAGCTGGGCACGCGTGCGCTGCTGCCGGGTTTCATCGACGCCCACGGCCACGTGACGATGCTCGCCGGTTACATCGATCGCGTGAACGTGTCGTCGCCGCCGGTCGGCGCGGTGACCGACATCGCGACGCTGCAGAGTGCGCTGCGGGCGCAACTGAAGAAGGATTCGACAGCACATGACTGGATCATCGGTTGGGGCTACGACGACTCGCTGCTCGCAGAGAAACGCCATCCGACGCGCGACGAACTCGACGCGGTGTCGAGCGACACGCCAATTCTGATTCTGCACGTCTCCGGACATCTCGCCGTCGCCAACAGCGCGGCGCTCGCCGCGGCCGGCGTCTCAGCGGCGACTGCCGATCCGGCGGGCGGCCATTTCCGGCGCCGCGACGGCAGCAACGAGCCGAACGGAGTTGCCGAGGAAGCCGCGATTGGCGCGCTGGTCGCTCACAGCCCGCTGCTGACGCCAGTGACGGCCGACGCATTGCGGCGGGCGCTCGACGTGTATGCGAGCTTTGGTTTTACGACGGTGCAGGACGGCGCGAGTACGCCCGCAGACATCGCCGCGCTCGAACGCCTCGCGCAGGCCGGCACCGCGCCACTCGACGTCGTGTTCTATCCGCGCATCGTCGACGTCGCACAGCCGTTGCCCGACGTTCCGGTACGCGAGTACCGCAATCGCATCGCGTTCGGCGGCGTGAAACTCATTCTCGACG
Organism: uncultured Gammaproteobacteria bacterium; assembly: GCA_963829065.1. Taxonomy (GTDB): domain Bacteria; phylum Pseudomonadota; class Gammaproteobacteria; order Pseudomonadales; family Azotimanducaceae; genus DATJGR01. The sequence continues at coordinate 150,025 of CAWHHK010000006.1, forward strand.
GCTCACCACAAGGCAAAACCGCCTACCTGTCACAACCGTATCTGATACCGCCACCGGGCCAAAACGCCGACTACCGCGGCTATCCGATCTTTCCCCAACAATTCGTCGATGCCGCGCTCGCGCGCTTCATACCCGCCGGAATCCCGGTCATCGCACATGCGAACGGCGATGCGGCCGCGCAGATGCTCATCGATGCGGTCGCAAAGGCCGTCGTGCTCGCGCCAAAAGCCGACCACCGCACCGTGATGATCCACGCGCAGACCGTGCGCGAGGACCAACTCGACCGCATGCGCGATCTCCACATGATCCCGTCGTTTTTTTCGGCGCACACGTTCTACTGGGGCGACTGGCATCGCGACTCGGTACTCGGCAAGGAGCGCGCGTACCGGATCAGTCCCACGCATTCGGCGCTCATGCGCGGGATGCCGTTTACGATCCACAACGACGCACCCGTCGTTCCGCCCGACAGCATCCGGCTGCTGTGGGCCACGGTGAATCGGATTTCGCGTAGCGGCGACGTCATCGGTCCGGACCAACGCATCGGCATCGAAGACGCGCTGCGCGCACTGACCGTGAATGGCGCGTATCAGTACTTCGAGGAAAATCACAAAGGTTCGCTGACTGTCGGCAAACAAGCCGACCTCGTGACGCTGTCGCGCGATCCGCTCACGATGGAGCCGCAAGCGTTGCTCGAACTCGCGGTCGTCGAGACGACGGCGCGCGGGAGCGTCGTATTCCAACGCGATCAATGAGGCGCCGCTTGGCGCCGTGCCAGTGGGCGCTTTAGGTGGCGATCGCGCTATTCCTCGCGATCGTGCTGATCGGCAGCTACGTCCAGGCCGTCGCTGGTTTCGCGATGGGCCTACTGATCATCGCGTTCGCGACGACGACGAAGCTCTACGACTTCGAAGTCGTCGCCGCGACAGTGAGCCTGCTGTCGTTCGCCAACATCCTGTTGTCGTTGCGCGGCCACTATCATCTGGTGCACGGACGCGTGTTGCGACTGCTCTCGCTCGCTCAACTGCCCGCCATCGCCTTGGGGATCTGGCTGCTCGGCGTACTCAATGCAGCCGCGACCGCATGGCTCGAGCTGTTGCTGGCGCTGTTCCTGATCGGTGGCAGCACCGCGATGATGCTGCGCCCGCAGCCGCGCGCAACGTTGTCCGGTACCGCGGGAACGCTGACGGCCGGCTTGGCGGGCGGCCTGCTCGGCGGGCTGTTCGCCGCATCAGGGCCGGTGATGGGCTGGTTCTGCTATCGCCAGCCGCTCCCCGTCACGGAGATCCGCGCGACGCTGCTCGGATGCTTTGCGATCACGACGCTCGCGCGCACGTTGATGGTCGCAGCGACGGGTAAGTTGACGCTTGATGTCGCGACGCTCGCGGGCATCGGCCTGCCCGCCGTGCTGCTCGGCGTGTGGTTGGGACGCCGCTTCCCGCCGGCGTTCGGCGAGGCAGCGATGCGCAGAGTCGCGTTCGGCGCCTTACTCGCGATGGGCGCGTGGATCGGTGCATCGGCGTTGCGCGCGATCGCGATCTCGTGATGCACGAGATCGTGCTTACGACAGTGCGCGACCGCGTGAATGCACGCGGTTGCGCTTACGTAGTGCGCGCTTACGAGAGTAATCGCTGGCTCGAGAGTTCAGGACCCGTTCTGCGCGAGCGCCGCTGCGACGCGCGCACGCACGTCGGCTTCCATCAGACGCTCGAACGGTGCGAGCAGATGTCCCACCTCCTGCGATAGCTGACGCACGACGGCATCTTTGGTCGCCGCGATCTGAATCTCCATCCGATACTGCATTTCCTCCGGCGTGAACATCGCGCGGTCGCCCTGCGTCGTCGGGTACAGGAAATCGTTGTAATTCGCCTGCCGCCACGGCATCCGCACGACTTCGGCGGCGCGTTCGAGATACGCCTGCAGCAGCGCGTCGAGCGACTGCGCCGCCGTGCGCTCGGACAGTGTCGTCAGCAGCGCTTCCGCCTGCAGCGCGACCGAGGTCATGCCGTGACCATAGGTCGGATTGAAGCTGCACAACGCATCACCGAGCGGAATGAGGCCGCGCGGCAGCGTCGACGAGCGCTCGTAGTGGCGCAGCCGATTCGCCGGATAAATCATCCGCGCGACATTCGACACAAATCGCGCGTCACGCAGCGCCTCATACATGTTCGGGTGCGGCAGACTTTTCGCGAACTCGAGAAAGCCGGCGATGTTGTCCGGCGGATAATCGCCGGCGCGACCGCCGAGCGAACAGATGTACAGCCCGCCCTCGATCGGCAACAGCACTGCGCCGCGCGCACCGACGCGCGGCAGATTGCCCATCGCGAGCGCTTTCCAATCACGCTTAGGATCGGGGCGCAATTCGACGATCGCGCTCGAGTAGCCGAAATCGACGAGTACTTCCTCGACTTCGGGTGGCGGCACGCCGAGCGCGGACAACCAGCGCAGGCCGCCCTCGCCGCGTCCGGTGGCGTCGATGACGAGATCGGCGTCGAGCGTCGACGCGCCGGCGTCGGACTCGAATTTCACGCCGCGGATCCGATTATCTCGCGCGTCGTGGACGAGGCCTCGCACCGTGGTGCCGCCCTTGAACTCGACATTCGGCGTCGACGCGAGCACGCGCTGTCGCAGCCGATGTTCGAGCATCCAGCGACTCTGTCCGTGCAGATCGAGGCCGGCGTCGTAACGCGGCGCGAAGCCGAGTTCGGAAGCCGCGAGGAAATCGAGCCCCGCGCGCATCGTCACGGATCCGCGCGGCTTCGATGTCCGCGCAGAAACCCGGCAGCATTCGATCGATCGCGTTTTCACCGCCTTTGAGCAGCATGTGCACGTGATGCGATTGCGGGGTCGTCCGCCGCGGTGCCGGCGCATCCGCGATGACGTCGCGTTCGAGCACGACGACTTCGTCGAAGTGCGGCGCGACCGCGCGCGCACCGAGCATGCCGCCGAGACTGCCGCCCGCGACCACGACGCGTTTGCCAAGGGACTTCCGAAACGATGCTGTCACTGATTCACCCGCTCTGCTGTGCGCACAAAAGGCGCGAATGGTACAACACGTTATAAAAAGAAGTCGCCTCCAGGTCACGCGAGCGCACCCGCAAGCGTGACGCAGGTCGCTCCCACGCCGTGGCCGGCATAAGATGTCGCTCGTTTTTGTTCTGGATGCCCCGGACTTGTCTCGGATGCACGACCATGGCTGATCCGGCCGCCAACGCGCGGGCCTTATTCCCGACGATTCAGATCACGCTCGTCAGCATCGTCGTCGCGCTCGCGTTGCAGCAGTTGCTGGATCGGTTGCCGACAGTCGACGCACTGTGGGAGTTCACGATCGTCGCCGCCGGGATCTGGTGTCAGGCGCTCGTCGCCTTCGTGATCATCATCAAGATGTGGACCGGCTTCGTGCTCACGGCGGTCGTCACCGACCGGGTTCCGCGCGCGCTCGATCTGCTGGGCCCGATCGGCGTGTTGATCTTCGTCGACGCACAGATCGCGAGCATCGGCGTCGAGCACACATTGCGATGGTGGTACGTGATGGGGGCCGGCTCACTCGTCGCGGCGGCGTTCATCGCCGGCCAGTTGCCAGTCGCGTCGGTCGACCCACAGCGCAACGCGGATGCGTTCGACGGCCTTGCAGCCGGCTTCCGGCGTCCCGCCGCGATCGAGGTAGCCGCCGGCATCCTCGCGCTCGGCATCGCCGTGCTGCACCAACTCTTTGAGCTTTCTGCTGTCGGATTGCTCGTTGTCGGCGTGCTTTACCTCGTCGGCCAGCTGATCTCGGCGATCGGTGCGATCGTCGGCTGGCGCGCGTTGCGTGACGCCGACGCAATGCCGCGCGGCGCTCTTCAAAGCCAGATTCGCGGCGAGATGCGCAACTAGAACTACCCGGAGTCGCGCGTATGTTGTTGGCGCACAAGTTGACCCCTGCAGGTCTCGAGATCGTCGATGACCCGGTCGCGCTCGAACACGCGGCGTGGGTCGATTTCGTCGATCCGACGCCGGAGGAACGCGTGCTGCTCGAAAATCTGCTGCGGCGACCTTTCGAGGACGCGCCGGACGCCGATGAAATCGAGTCGAGCGCGCGCTCGTATGTCGACGACGCCGGCGCCCACGTATCGACGCTGTTTCTACACCGGGTCGAAGGACGGCCCGGAGAACACCAACGTCACGCTCGTCGTGCGTGGCGATCGGTTGATCACGGTGCACGATCGCGACGTACCGGCGTTGCGGTTGCTGCGGCTCACGGTGCGGCGTGATCCGCGTTTGCTCGCCGATCCGATTGGTCTCTTGATCTCGTTGTTCGAGACCGCCATCGACGATCTCGGCGACACGTTGCAGGAACTCTACTTCGGACTCGAAGCCACCGGACGGCGGGTGTTCGAGGAATCCAATACCGATCAAGAGGCGTCGCTCGACGATCTCGCGCAGCACGAAGATCTCAACGGCAAAGTCCGACTCTGCCTGATGGACTCGCGCCGCGACCTGACCTACCTGCTGCGCAATGCGCTCGATGAAAACGCGCACCAATGGAAAGAGCATTCGAACCGGCTGCACAATCTGATCGGCGACATCGACGCGCTGCTGCCGCACAACAATTTCCTGTTCGAGAAGGTGAACTTCCTGCTGCAGGGCGCGCAGGGCTTCATCAACATCGAGCAGAACCAGATCATCAAGATCTTCTCGGTGGCCGCAGTGGCGTTCCTGCCGCCGACGCTGATCGCGAGCATCTACGGCATGAACTTCCACGTGATGCCGGAACTCACGTGGACGTGGGGTTATCCGATTGCGATTGTAATGATGGTCGCCTCCGCGCTGCTGCCGTATGCCTACTTCAAGCGCCGCGGCTGGCTGTAATGTTACGGGCGGTCGGCATCACCTTTTCTCCGGCAACAGCTTCTTCAGCGCTTGCGACCAGTTCACGATAACCACGATCCGATCCGTCGGGCCTTCGGGCTGGTTGCCGGTCTTCAGCATCAGGAAGCGTCCGTCCGTCGGCGAAACGTCGTAGTTGCGCGAGCCGCCGGTATTCGCGAAGCGGCGCGCCCGAAAACAACGCCACGGTGTCCTTGATATCGAACTCCGGCTCCGTGACGTACGACGCGGCCATCATGTCGCCGGTCGAGCTGCGAAAGAAGATCTCGTCGCCCTGCCGCGACCAGAGCGGAGACGTTACCGCCGTCGATGGAGACTTTCCAGCGCCGTCGCTGCAGGATCCTCGAATGGCCGCACGTAGATCTCGTGCTTTCCGGAGTCATCCGACTGATACGCGAACCAGCGTCCGTCGGGCGACAGCGACGGATTCAGCTCGTTGTAAGGCGTAACCAGCAACGGCGTCACGACGGTCGGGATGGGCCGGTTCGATCAAATGCAGATCGCAGCTCCTGCCCCTGCACGTCCGATCACGAGTCTTGCATCGCCGCTCGTGAGTACCTGCGGTACCTCGAAAAGATCGGTCCCGTAGATCAAACGTGCGGTGCCCGAGCCGTCGGACGGAACGGCAAAAACGTCGAACGTGCCGCCCCGGGCTCGACGCGAAATAGACGACGCGTCCGTCGCCGCTCCAGAGCTGGCATCATGTCTTCGGCCGGGGAATCGGTCAGCGGGATCATGTTGCGGCGCTGCAGATCCCACACCGGATGTTGCGGTGCGTTCCGGAGACGTCCGCAACGATGTAGCGGCCATCAGGCGAAACGCGTGGATAGATCCAGCCGGCTGCCGGCGCGCCGACCGGTTCCTCGCGACCCGCGCGATCGACCCAGCTCAGCGTCGGCGGCGCGCCACGACCCTCGGACCTCGCGACGCAGATAGGCCAGCGTGCCGTTGCGTGACACCGCGTATTGCGCGCCCGAGACCGTACAACGCCGGGCGGATGTCGAGCGCGACGCGCTCCCCGACCACGCTCAGCGAACGCCGGATCGAATCGAACTGCGTACAAACCGTCGAGCCTTGGCAAAAGCGAGATATCCGCCGTCGACGTATTGCGCGTTGAAGGCCGCAGGCAGCAGCACGCGTTTTGCCAGCGTCTGCATGTCGAGCACCGCAACCTCTGCGGAATCGGCAAAGACGATGGTAAGAAGCAGTGCACGCGAGCCCGGCAGCAGCTGCGGGGCCCCATACGCGATCTCTCCTGCTGCTGCGTCGGGCGCGGCCAGCAGCTCGGGCTCGCTGCCGCCGCTCGCGATGCGGAACATCGCCGCGGGTGTCGGCGTAGACGATGACGCCGCTGTCGCCCCAGCTGCCGCCGTAGAAACGGGAACCGATGATCGCGCTGGTGATCTTCGATTGCGCACCGCCCGTGCGAGGTACGCGCACCAACGACGTTGCCAGAGCTCGCCGGCAACCGACGCTGCGTCGGGCGAAAAGAACGGATCTGTCAGGCTTCCCAACGCAGCGGCGTCGAGCACGTCCAACGAGCGTACGTACTTCACCCCCGAATCGACGTAAATGAGGTGGCGACCGTCGTCGGAAATCGCAAGCGAGCGCGAGAATGAGTCAAACGGAATCGACGGGGCCAATCTCGAACGCGGTGATCTCCGGCGGTCGCTTCCTCGGGATGGTCGGGCGAGTTGCGCCGCGGGTGAAACGAAGAACAGAAACATCCGGCAGTTGCGGATCGCATCGCCGAGTTCCTCGCGCCACTCGGCACCGGGGCTGATGCCTTCGTCGTACCAGACGTTGACGCCGTGACTGCGCAGCCATTCGATTTCGGGGAGTACGCGCGCCGCATCGGCGTGCGCCCAGCACACGAACACGTACGGTCCATCACCGCGGTACGCTGCCGGCAGTCTCTTCACGCATTCGCTCCCACGATCTGCGCTACGAAGTCTACCCGGCAAGCACCGCGGCTGGCTTGAGTCGTCAGCAGAGATCAGGAACCCGCGCGGAAGCGGTAATGCACTTCGATGCCGTAGGTCCGCCACGCGCCGAGCGAAAACCGCTGGTCGATGCGGGTCGGGTTGGCCGGATCACCCGTCGGGACTCGATCTGCCCCGGCGGCGGTATAAATCTTGGAGTCGTTCAAGTTTCGGACAAACGCGATGAGCGTGTATTTGTCGCTTGTCGGGCGCCAGACCGCGCGCAGATCGATCTGGTCGTAGCTGGGCGTCACGGCCTCCGGATTGTCGAAGACGTCGTTGTACGTGTCATCGCGCCAGATGTACGTGCCCGAGAGAATGACCGTTCCCGTCGCAAAGTTGATGTCGTAGCTCGCGTTGAACGTCACGCGATGTTCCGGGGAGGTGGGGAGCGCATTGCCTTGCAGGTCCTCGAACCCCGATCCGAGGGGGTTCTCGAAGCAACAGCCATCCTTGATGTCCGTGTGCAGATACGCATAGCTCGTCATCAGGAACAGATCGTTGATCGGCTGCCACTGAGTCTCGAACTCCGCGCCGTAGATTTCGACTTTGTTCAGATTGACCAAATCGTTTCGTGGGAGACCGTTTGGGAGCTCGACCGTCAGCGGCACCTGCATGTCGTGCCAGTCGTAATAGAACGTCGAAGAGTAGATCTGGAATTCATCGCCGAATGTCTGCTTCCAGCCGAGTTCGAACGCGTCGATCGTTTCTTCGTCGGTGGCCGGAAAGTCGAGGAGTGTGCCGGCATTGAAACCGCCGGCTTTGTAGCCGCGGCTGTAGCGCAGATAAAACAGCGCGTCGTCATTCGGGCGGAACTGAACCCCCGCCGTTCCGGTCGTCTGCTCCCAATCGCCCTCTAATTTACGATGCCGCCGGCCGGTGACAGGGTCGGTCACCGGATTGGATGCAACGCCCGGTGCGCCGACCACGGTCCATGTCGCGCCGGGCGTAACTCCAGAACCCGGATAGAAACGAGTCGTCACATCGTTGGCTTGTGACACGTATCCAATGAGCGGGATATCGTTGATCGGTGAACAGCCAATCGACACGTTGCCGAAGCACACGACCCGAAACGATTCGTCGACGTTCTTTTCGTCTCTGGTTCGACGCAGACCGAGGGTCACCTGCCAGTGGTCCGTCACGTCCCAGTCGATCTGGCCATAGCCCGCGTAGGCGTCGTTATCGCCGGTCTGAGCCGGCGAATAGACCAAATGACTGGGATTGACCGGCGCGTGACGCCGAGCTGCGTGTATCCCGGTTGGCTGAAGCCGAACGCGGCCGACGGGGCGAGAGCCGGCGGGAATTCAAGCGTCGTCACATAAGGGGCAGTGCTGTACTCATTGAACAGCTGATCGTCATTCACCTTCGTCGTGCGATAGACCGCCCACAGCTGAAGATCTTCGGTGACGTCCCATTCGATCTGGCCCTCCCCGTACCAGAGATCTAACGAGTTCATCTTGTCGCCGTTCGCAACGTTGTGACTGAAGCCATCGTTCTTTGGCTGCGACGCTGCAAAACGGTAGCGCAAGGAATCGGTGATTGGGCCGGCAATCGAACCTTCTATCGTGCTGCCGTTTTCGTTGTACAGCGTGAGCCTGGCCTCGGCTTCGAATACGTCGGACGGCCGCTTCGAGATCACGTTGATCGCGCCGCCGATCGCATTGCGTCCGTACAGGGTACCCTGAGGCCCACGCAGGATCTCGGTGCGCTCGACGAAGATCGCGTCCTTGCCCGCCTCAGCGACGCTGTTGGTCCACGCGCCGTCAGCGTAGGTCGCGATGGCGTTCTCGACCGAGAGATTGTTAGAGAGGCGGCCAATCCCGCGAATGCTCGGCCGATCGCCGGGGCCGTACGTGAAGCCGGGCGTAAAGTCGGCGATATCCGAAATCGTCACGATCCCGATGTCCTCACGCTGCCTCGCCGTGATGGCTGTGACGGAAATGGGAACATCCTGAACCGACTGTTGACGGCCCTCCGCGGTGACGACGATTTCCTCGATGCCGAGCCCTTTAACAGCGGCCCGTCGTTCGGTCTGGACCTCCTCGGCGATCGCGTGGCCGGCAAGCGCCGACACGATCAGCGCGCCGGAAATTCCCGCAGCTTGCATCGTCTGCCCCTCCTCAACACCGATACTGCGTGGACCGAATCGCGGCTACGCCACGTACGGTCTCCGTCTTCTGCCTCGTAACATCTGGCGGCGGGAGGCGAATGTCAAGCAAAGTCGCCGGTCGCGCCCCAGTGGGGCCCCGTTAGGCCAACGCTGTAGCGCCAGCGCCGAGTTCAATTCATCGTGGTGCCTTGCGCGCGACGTTGATCGAGCGCGCGCAGGATATCGGCGTGGACCGCGCGGGTTATCTTGTAGCGGCTGATGAGGCTGATCGGAATCAGGTACAGCAGCGGCACGAAGATGCCAACGATCCAACCAAGGCGCATGATCACCTCGTGCGGAACATCGGCTGGTGCGGCGCCACGTGGCAGGTCGATCACATCGAGAAGGAGGCCGCCGAGCACGATTCCCAGGCCGGAGCTCGCTTTCCCCGAGAATGACAGCGCGGCGTTGAACATCGCTTCCTGGCGATAGTGCGTACGCAGCTCCTGGTCGTCGAGTATGTCCGCGACCACGGAGGCGCCGATGATCCCCTGGATCAAGAGGATCGCGACGCCGAATATTCCCATGCCCACCAGGATGACCAGCAGCATCGGATCGCCATTCTCGGGCAACACGCCGAGCAGGCGCAGAGCAACCAGGAATATGCCGTCGAACAGACTGACGATCGCGCATACCAGCAGAATGGATTTCTTGTCCCAACGACGCTGCGTGGCCGCGACGAGTGGAAACGCGATGACCGCACCGATTGCGGCAATTCCAAACCAGCGTAGATCCGCCGTAGTGAAGCCCCAGAAGAACGTCGTCATGTAGATGCCGATATTGGCGGTGGTGCCGGCGATCGCGGAAGACAACAACGTGATCAGAAAGACCAGCGCGAACTGGCGATTCTTGAGCGCACGGACGAGCTCTTGTGCCGCGCCCGCGAAGCTGAATCCCGCCGACGCTGTCGCGGGCTGCCGCAAAAACGGAATCTCCCGGCGCGTCAGCAGCGTCGTGGCCACTGCGCCGACGCTCAGCAGAATGCCCGCACACAACGCCATCCTCGGATAGAGCTGCCCGTTGAGCTGGCCGACGGGATGCTCCGGCGTACCCGGCATCACGAACGTAAAGACGAAAAATGGGAACGACACCGCGATCAGCAAACCCACCGCGAAGCGAAACGACATCACGCTGGTGCGCTCAACGTAGTCGTCGGAGAGTTCTGCTGCGATCGCCGCCCACGGAATGAAAAACAGCGCCATGAAACCGCGCGTCAGCATGGCGAACGTCAAAAGCCAAATGAACAGTCCAATCTGGGAGAGTCCCGGCATCGGCACGAAGACGCCGTAGAAGGCAAAACCGAGCGGGATTGCGCCGATCAACATCAGCGGATGACGGCGTCCCCAGCGCGTGGACAGATTGTCCGAGTACGACGCGACGAGCGGATCGATGACGGCGTCAAAAATGACGGCGATCGCCAATGCGACGGAGACGAGCTTGGGATCGACCCCGAGAATCTGGCTGTAATAGAGGAGGATGAAGGTGTTGAACGCCCACGTCTTCACCGTGTCCGGAATGGCGCCGATGCCTTGAAACAGCTTGGTGGAGAATGACAGGCGACCCACGCGCTCGCGGCGGACATAGGTCGGGATCGCTTGGTCGGGCACGTTACCGAGTCCGGCGATATCACAGGTGATTCAGGCATCATACCGATGGCTCGACGACAAAAGCGGAGATAGTCATGAACCACCCGGTCAAAGCGCGTCCCATCGTCACCGGACCGATCACCGGCGGCAGCAAAGGATGGCCGTTTGCGGCTTCGATGCTCGACGTCGCGGCCTACGGCTACACCGAAGCCGAATACCTGCTCGAAGGCACCGCCACGCGTTACCGCCTCGCACCTGGCGCGCAGTTGACGCGCGACGGCCATTGGCGCGCCGAACCCGCCGGCACAGCGCCGTTTCGCACGCGCATGCTCGTCTACCGGCCGAACGATGGCGCGCGTTTCAATGGAACGGTGATATTGACGTGGAACAACGTCACTGCGGGCCACGATCTGTTCGGCGCGGAGAGTCTGGAGTTGTTCGAAGGCGGTTATGCGCTCGTGTGCCTGACGACTCAGAAGGTGGGCATCGAAGGGCTGCCGCCAATGCCGCAAGGCCTCGCGGCGTGGGACCCGCAGCGCTACGGAACACTCTCGATTCCGAGCGATGACTACTCGTACGACATCTTCACCCAAGGCGCGGCCGCGATCGGCAAAGACCGAGCGCGAGGGAGTGTGGATCCGATGGCGGGTCTTGCGGTGGAGCGTGTCGTTGCACAAGGCGCATCACAATCAGCGGGTCGTCTTGGAACGTACGTCAATGCGATTCAGCCGCTGACCGGCGCGTTCGACGGCTTCATTCTCCAGATCTACTTCGGTACCGGGAGTGCGCTCGAGGTCGGCGACGCCGTGGTCAACATCAATCTTGCACCCGCTGCGCGACCCGGCGATCGATTGCGGGGAGGCAACCTGCTGCGCGACGACCAGCGCGTCCCGATATTCGTCGTCAATTCGGAACTCGAGGCGATCGCCTGCTATGGCGTGCGCCAACCGGACAGCGATACGTTCCGCTACTGGGAATCGGCGGGCACCTGTCACGTTTCGGCGCAGGCGACGCGCGACCGCGAGGTCAAACATGCCCGCGACGGCGTGCGGCTCGTCCCGATCCAGCAAGGCATCAATCGCATCCCGATCGCGCCGTTGTACGACGCGGCCTTTCACCACATGCAGCGTTGGCTGACCGAGGGAACACCGCCTCCGGTGCAACCGAAAGTCGAATTCGCGGGCGACCCTGCGCAAGTGGTTCGCGACGAGCACGGTATCGCCAAAGGCGGCATTCGGCTGCCGCAGGCAGCAGTTCCGCTCGCGCAGAACAGCGCCATTCCGCTCGCAGAAGACGTCTTCGCGTACCTGCGAGGATCGTGTCACCCGTTCACCGCAGAAAAGCTGCGCGCGTTGTACACCAACAAGGCATCGTATCTGACGAAGTTCGCGGCGGCGGCACAACGCGCCGTGACCGCGGGCGTGCTGTTGCCGCGCGATGTGCCGAAGCTGGTGGCCGAGGCAAGCGAAACGTGGCGCGACTAGCCCGAGAGCCCGCACCTCATGTGAGTCGTTAGGAGTCTCTAGCTGAGGCCTCGACGTCCGTGCTCGATCCAGCGCGCGGCGTCTGCCGGCAGCGTCTCAGCCACGCGGCGTTGATACGCCGCGACTTCGTCCGCGGTCAGCACGTCGCGCCAACGGCCGTTGGTGCCCTTGAAGATGAAGCCTTTGATGCCGCCTTCGAATCCCATGTCGAGTTCCGGGGCGTCCTGACTACGCATCGATTCGAACGTGCAGCGCTCGACGACGGCGGGCCACTTCGACTCGGCGATATCGATGTCCAGGAATTTGGCGACCCGCCGCATCTCACCTTCGAGATCGGTCTTCATGTCGTTGTAGTGCACGAACAGCAGATTCGGCTCGGCTCGCAGCGCCCAATAACTGGCGACGACGTCGAAGAAGTTGTTCTCGCGCAGCCAGTCTGCAAAAAAGTCGTGATAGTCGCCGCTGAACCGCTTGATCGGCGGCAGCCCTTCCTTCGCGGCAGCCGCGTTCAGCATGTCGATCATCTTCATGCGCTCGGAGTGATTGCACCACGACATGAACGCATCGCGTCCGTCCCGGCCGACGGTGATGTATTTCGCTTGCGGAAACCACGGAATCGCATCGGCCGGCGAATGGCTCTTCATCGCGCGACGGTGCGTTTGCGCTCGCAACATCGCGTGCATCGCGTCCGCGGGCATGAATTTCGCTTCGATCCACGGCGAAATTCCGTTGACGATCCGCCCGGGGAAGTCGCCATCTGGCCATATCAAGCTCGCGACAATCGTCTGCATCCACGTCGTGCCGCACTTCGACGGCGTCACGACGAACACGTCGTCCGGGCGCGGCTCGAAACCGGTCCAGCGGGCGTTGTCCATCACGGCGTTGCGGTATTCACGCATCGACTACTCCTTCGAATCCTCGAGAGCTTCTGTCACAGCTGACGAATTGCCGGCATCACATGCTCGCCGATCAGTTCGAACGAACGCAGCATCATTGCATGATCGCCGGTGATATGACGCACCATCACTTCATCGAACCCGAGCGCGCGACACTGGTGCAGGCGCTCGACGACGGACTCGGGCGCGCCGACCAACAGTTCTGCCTTGCCGGTGCCGCGATAACCTTCGGCCAATACTTTGTCGACCTCGGCGTGCGCGGCGGCATCGGTATCGGCAACGAATATGTCGCGGCGTAACACCGCTCGCACCGGCCGGCCCGACTTCGCCGCGGCCTCGCGATAGACGTCGAGCTGAGCGGCGACCTCGGCGTCGGAGCTGTTTTGTCCCGACAACCAGCCATCGCCGATCGTACCGGCGCGCGCGGCCGCCGCGCGAACCGTGCCGGCGATCCAGATCTCCACCGGCACTCGCGGCAGCGGCGAGATCTGCACGCCGTCGAGCGTGATGTAGCGGCCCTTGAAGCTGACGCGTTCGCCCGCGAGCAGTGAACGCAGCACGGTCGCCAATTCTTCGAGCCGACCCGCACGGCTGCTCATCTCGATGCCGAACGCATCGAATGCCTGCGCACGCCCGCCGTTCGCGAGCGTCACGATCAGCGGCGCCGGCGCGAATGCCGCGAGCGTGCCGATCTGCTCGGCCAGCACGATCGGTGAATAAAACGGCGCAAGCAGCACCATGCCGACCTGCATCGCACCGGTCACGCCGAGCAAGCGCGCGACGCTCGGCACCGGCGCGAACGAATTCGCGAACGCGGGCGGAACCGCGTGGTTGTCGCCGAACAGCAGCGTATCCAGGCCGGCCGCGTTTGCGGCCGCGGCGATCTCGAGCACGTTGCGCGCCTGTTGCGCCGTATCGAAAGCGCCCATCGGCCGCTCGATGAAGCCGCCGGGTGGCATCGTGGCGAGCGCGCGCTTGAACAGCTCATACGACTGCGGCCCGGTCGGGATACAAAAAGCGAAGCGACGTGCCGAGCTTCATCAACGCACCTGCGGCAATCGAAACGCGCTGATCATACCGCTGCTGTCGCGGCTTGACCGACGTGACGTCATCGGAGACTCTGCGGCGTCATTCGCGACGGAAGTCGTCAGATTGCAGCAGCCCGCCGCCCCTGCCGCCGTATAAGCGACCGGTACCCGTACTACGCGCTGACGATGTTGTTCCTCGTATACGTCCTGAACTTCATCGATCGTTCGATCCTGAATATCCTCGCGCAGCCGATCAAAGACGAGTTGGGCCTGTACGACTGGCAGATCGGATTGATGGGCGGGATCGCCTTCGCGTTGTTCTATACGACGTTCGGCATTCCGATCGCCCGGCTCGCCGACACCCGCAATCGCCGCAACATCATCGCGTGGTGTCTCGCAGTGTGGAGCGCGATGACCGCCGTGTGCGGGCTCACGCAGAATTTCTGGCAGCTGCTGCTCGCGCGTGTCGGCGTCGCCGTCGGCGAAGCCGGCGGCAGTCCGCCGGCGCATTCGATGATTTCGGATCTCTTCGCATCGGATCGGCGCGCGACGGCGCTCGCGATCTACGCGCTCGGTATTCCGGTCGGCACGATGATCGGCAACCTCGCAGGTGGCTGGATCAACGAAGCGCTGAATTGGCGCACCGCATTCATCCTCGTCGGCTTGCCGGGCGTCGCGATGGCGCTGGTTCTGCGCTTCACGATCAAGGAGCCGCCACGCGGATTTTCGGAACAGATCGTACAGGCGAAAGCGCAGGCGCCGCCGGTGATGTTCGTGTTCAAGTCGCTGTGGTCGCGCAAGAGCTTTCGCTACATGTCGCTCGGCGCCGGGCTGCACGCACTGGTCGGCTATGGCGTTGGCCCGTTCATTGCGCCGCTGTTCATGCGCGTGCACGCGTGGGGCACGCGCGACATCGGCACGGCGCTCTTCTGGCTCGGGTTTGCCGGAATACTCGGCACCGCGACCGGCGGTTACGTCGCGGATCGGCTCGGGAAACGGGATGTCCGCTGGTACATGTGGTTGCCGGGAATTGCGACGCTCGCGTCGGTGCCGTTCTCCACCGCGTTCTACACGTGGCCGGATCCGATGGTCGCGTTTTGCATCGCGATCATCCCGAGCTTTCTCGGCTCGTATTACCTGGGTCCGACGTTTTCGATGGCGCAAGGCCTGGTGGGTTTGCGCATGCGCGCGCTCGCAGCCGCGATTCTGCTCTTCATCCTGAATCTGATCGGCATGGGGCTGGGTCCCATGGTCGTCGGGGCCACGTCCGACCTGCTGAATGCATACACCAGCCTCGGCCAGGAGTCGGTGCGCTGGGCGCTCGTGAGCGTGTTGATCTTCAACATTCTCGCGACCGTCTTCTATCTGATGGCTGCGAAGGATCTGAAAGCCGATCTCGCACGCAGTCATGAGTTGAGCTGAACGGCCCCATCGGCTTACACAGAAGAGCACAGGAGGACGTATGGACTATTCGAAGAAAGTGGCGGTCATCACCGGTGGCGCCAGCGGCATTGGCCTTGCGACCGCGAAGCAACTGGCTGCGCGCGGCGCCGACGTCGTGCTGGTCGACATGCAGGCAGCGGCGCTCGCGCCGGCTGCCGCAGCCGTGCGCGCAATGGGCAAGGTACGCGTCGAAACGCGCGTCTGTGACGTCTCGGATTACGCCGCGATGCGCGCGCTCGCCGACGATGTCGTCGCGACGTTCGGCGGCGTGCACATCGTCTTCAACAATGCGGGCGTTGCCGTCGGCGGGCCGATCAGCGCGATGAGCCACGACGATTGGCGCTGGATCATCGACGTCGATCTGTGGGGACCGATCCACGGCGTCGAGGTGTTTCTACCGCATATGCGCGCTGCGAAAGCCGGCGGACACATCCTGTTCACGTCGTCGTTCGCGGGACTCGTGCCGAACGTCGGCCTCGGCCCTTACTGCGTGGCGAAGTACGGCGTCGTCGCGCTCGCCGAGGTTCTGCAGCGCGAACTGCGCGACGACGACATCGGCGTGTCGGTGCTGTGCCCGATGCGGGTCGGCACCAATATCGGCTCGTCGGAGCGCAACCGGGATGGGCGTTATGGCGGCGCGGCGGTCTCGCCTGCGGTGCCCGACCAGGGCGGCGCCAACAACGATCTCGCGGGCGCCGTGCTCGATGTGGACGACGTCGCGAAGCAGGTCCTGCGCGCGATCGACGAACGGCAGCTGTACGTCCTGCCGCACGCAGAGAGCCGCGGCTTCATCCGGCGCCGGTTCGAGCGGATCGATCGCACTTTCGAGACGTAACGCGCGTTGGCAGACCATCGCGAACAATGCGTATGATGCGCGCCACCGAACAACTTCTGGTCGAACCAGCGGTCAAATGCGCGACATGAATACCGACCCCGAATCAGATTGCGAAGTCGATTTCTGGCTCGATCCGGATTTGACGCTGTGGTTCTCGATCCGCTGCCCGAAGTGCCGCACCGTGCACGAACACAAAGCCGAGGCGCTGCCTAAAGGCCGCGTGATCGAATGCGACTGTGGCGCGCGCCTGGAGATCGGCGACGAAGACTTCGAGCGCTCGCAACAGGAACTGCGCAACGCGAATCACGGGTAGGCGACATGGCTATTCATTGCGCCGGACTCGCTCGAGCCATCCCTGGTCGCTCGCCGCGCGCCATCCCTGGCGCGCGACAGTCCGGCGCAATGAACAGCCATCTCTGGGTCAGTTTGGTGGCTTTGCTCCAGTCAAGGAGCTCCCTGAGGGCCTCGTGAAGTTGCCGACTGGTCTGCTGTCCGAACATCGATCGAAGGCGCCCACTTCTTAGTGGCGGATGATCGCTGCGGCGGACCGTCTCGCGCCAGGGATGGCGCGAGCGAGCCCCCACGGACGGGTTCACGGCGTGTCCGTCGCAGTGATCATCCGCCACCTTCTTCGAACATCTTCTCCCCGCGATGCAGTCGCTGGGCGATGATCGCGGTCTGCTGTCCGGCTCTACGCGTCGGGCAGTGCGCGGCGAGATTGCGCGCGACACCGACGAGAATGTTCTCTCGCTCTGGCCCACCGCCGTTCCACGCGCGGCATTGATTCACCCCGGCTTCCAATACCTGCAGGCTGTGAAAATCGAGATCCTCGCGGACGGTCGCAAAGGTCAGCATGTCGATCAATTGCGCGAACGGCAGGTCGAGCGTGACGTAACGCGAGACGATATCGGCGACGCGCTCGACGTTCGCGCGCTGGTCGAGTTCGGCCAACAACGTCCGCTGCAGCGCGTCCGCCGTCGTTGGTAGGTCGTCGCGCGTCTTGCGCTCACTCGGCAGCCGCGCCGGCGGCACGTTGAGGTACCGGTCCATGTAGACCGACATCGCACCATGGAAGATGGCGCGCACGACGTCGGGCGTCGGCGAGCGCAGCACGGCCTGGTAGGTGCCGTTGGTGTACACGAAGGTATGTTGCGGGTTGAACCAGTCCGTCACTTCGTTGGACGTCGCGAAACGCGCCAACCGCAGCGCCGCGGCGTAGGCGACCTGACGCGCAACGAGACGCGCAGGCGCGCCGGCACGCAGCACCTGTTCGAGCCCGTCGATCGTCGCGATCGGATCGTCGCCCAGGATCAGCGTCGTGAGCGACTGCGGCGGCGTCCACGCGGCATCGTCCCGGCGATCGAGCACGTCCGCCAGCCGCCGCTCGAGACCCCGTAACGGTTCGACGAGTTCGACCGGGTGATGCCAGTTCGTGCTCTCTTCGCGGCCGCGCGCTTCGGTTAAGCCCGGCATCAGCAGCGGCACCAGCTTCGGCGCATCGTCGGCGCCGAGCAGTTCGATCAACTCGAATACCTTGTTGCAGCTCTCGAGTTCGTGACCACCGTTGGCGTACAGCCGCTCGGTCGCGCCGGCAAAGATCAGATCGGCGTTGTCCTTCGGCGACAACTCGCGCAACCCGGTCAGCGCCGTGCGTTCGGCGCCGTCGCGGTGGCGCGTTTGCACCCATTGCTTCAGCCAACCCTTCAACGTCGCGAGATCGTGGTGCTCCAACAACGGCTTCTCGGGCGCGCCGCGGCGGCGAGTCGCTCGCCTCGTTCGCGATCGCGCGAATCGCGTAGTACAGCCCCTGGTAAGCCGTTTCGCTGGTGAGGTCCGGGTACAGGCGCGCGATGCACGCGAGACGCGTCAGTCCTTCGGTGAACTCGGTCAGATTCGTCGACGCGAAGTCGATCGCGCTGCGCACGATTCGATCGACCGACGCGGCGTCGGACATCAATGCGAGAATGCTCTTCGCCTGCACGAGCCCGATGTTCTGTTCCATGCCGCGTTGCAGCCGCGCGCGATGATGCGCGGCATCGAATATCGTCGTCGGCTCGCTCTTCACGTAGACGACGCCTTCGTCGATCCAGGTTTCGTAACGCGGCACGTCGTCCGCCCATGGATCAAACGTGCAACCGGAGCGCAGATCGAACCGCGCCTGGTGCCAGTGGCACGTCAACATGCCGTCGCGCACGCTGCCGCGATCGAGCGGAAAACCCATGTGGGGACAATTGTTCTCGACGGCGTAGACCGCCTCGCCGTCGGCGAACACTGCGATGCGGCGGTTGAGCCCCGGCACGACGACGACGCCCTTTTGCTTCAGTTCCGCGTGGCTGGCGACGCGTATCGAATCCCGAGCGTTCGCCCGGCGGATTGAGCGGTTGGCCATCGGTGTTCTCCCGACACGATCAGAATTAATAAAGAAAGACTATACTTTCTTTATTAATTCGACAAGCGCCTTCGTCCGATGCTGTCGCCTACATCGGCAACGCCCGCATCAACAGCGCAACGCCGAGAGCCAAGCCGCCGACGTAGGTGCCGAGCGACGCCACGAAGCGCAGCGGGTACGCGGAGTTCAGGTCCGGGGCCATGAACATCGACACCGCGTGCAGCACCCGGCAAATCGTGACGCCGACAACGACCCAGGTGATCCAGCCACTCGCGCCGGTCGTCAGAAAATAAAGAAACAGCACGACGAAAATCGGGATGTACTCGGACGCATTGCCGTGGGCGCGGATCGCTCTGTTGAGTGGCCCCGATGGGTCATCTCCCGTGCCGACGCCGACCCTCGTCCGGCGTCGCGTCAACGAAACGTTCAGCGCCAGCAGAAAGTAGAAGATCACCAGAATCGCCGAGCACAGCAGATACGTCATCGGTTCGCCTTTATTTGGCTAGTGGATTCGGGCGCAACTGCACGTGGCCGACGTACGACTGCTGCACCTCGGAATGCACGATCGGATCGAGACCGTTCGTGAACCACAGGCCGCGCCCCTTCCAGCCGCCGTTGGGATCGTCGATGCGGCCGTCGAGACCGCGCGTGTACGTATTGAGCGGATACGGAATCCGGATGACCGTGAACTTCTCGGTCTTCTGATCGAACGCGAGCAGCGAATCCGACCCGGTGCCGTTCATCACGACGACGTCGCGGCCGAGGCCGAGCGTGTCGAACTGATCGACGAACAGGTAGTAGTGGAAGTCGGCGCGCGCTCGTTCTGCGGGCTCAGCGCCGGTGCGCATCCGCGGCCCGGGACTCGCGATACAACGTCCAACCTTCGGGACATTGATCACCGGTACCCCACGTCTGTTTGCACTTCGAGCGATCGAACTTCGCCAGGTGTCCGCTGCCGCCGAGCGCTGCCCAGATGACCCCGTGCGAATCGACGTCGACGCCGCGCGGGCCCGGACCCGGCTTCGGCGGCGTGAAGGCCTCGAACGTGTCGGTCTTCGGGTCGTAGCGCACGAGCCGGCCGCGGATAGTCGAACGGCGCCACCCGGATCACCGCCGGGTTGCGCGGTCCAGACACTGTGGTCCGTCGGATTCGGAATCACGCCGTAGTTGAAGCCGACGAGCGGGTGTCTTTCGGCCGTCGCCGTCGCTGTCGACTACGCAGTTCGGACCAGCCCTGCGCCGCTTTCAGCGTCTCTGGTTTTGCCGGATCGTACTTGCTCGGATCGAACCAGCCGATCACGTACGAGTCGCCGCTGGTCCACAACACGCCGTCCGCGTCGAACTGCAGATGATGCGTGCCGTAGCACGTATCGATCAGCGTGTAGGCCTGCGTCTTCGTGTCGAACCAGCCGAGCTGGCGGTGATGGTAGTTCTTCGCGATCGGCGGCGAAGCTTTGCAGAACTCCGGCAGATCCTGGCCCCACTCGCGCCTGATCTGGGTCGTTATCCACACGCGACCATGATCATCGAACATCGGGTTGTGCGGATTTGCCGGGTTCGGATACTGCCCTTCGAATCCCGTGATGCCTTTTTCGACCGGACATCCGAGCGAGCCGAACCCGGCCGCGACGGCCGCGCTGCCGCCGAGCGGTTCATACGTGAGATCGCACCACGACGTGTTGTAGCCGTTCAACGTCGGCGTTTTCGTCGCGCTCGCGACATGCGTCATCGGGTCGAGTGTCAGCAGCGCGATCGTTGCCGAGGTCGACGCCGTAGATCGGTCCATTCGGATACGCGACGGATTACGTTTGTCGGTCGCGATTTCGTCGTGCGCGTACGTGAACGTGTCGCCCCACGCCCATTGCGTGATCACGACGTTGCGCTCGATACCCTGCGGGTCGCGGTGGCGACTCCGGCGTCTCGCCGGCCGCGATCCGTTTCGCCCAGTCGTCGAGCACATCGAGCAGTTGCTGACGGTTCAGTTGGTTCGCGGTCGCGTTCATCGACATCGCCTTCTTGAACCCGAGGTCGTACAAGGCGCGATTCTTCGAGCGCGTGATCAGCGAGCCGACCTGATGACACAGCTGGCACCCGAGCTTGAACTGATTGACCCAGCCGGCGTTGTGATCGGGTGGCTCGAGCAACGACAACCAATAGCTCGCTGGATAAATCACCGCGGCCTGTTGCGGATCGGCTGCGGGCGTCGCGTGCAACGTCAGCGATCGCGCCGCGCGTTGCGGCCGTCTTCGCCGAATCGACCAGCCCGTACCCGCGCACCCACACCTGGTAGTCGGCCGGCGGGCAGGTCCGGGACACGAAACGACCCTCATCGTCCGTCACGACGATTTTGCGATACGGCGTCGGCAGCGCAGCGGTCTCCGCGATGACCCACACGCCGGCTTCGGGCGTCGCGGCGCCCGACACGACCTCGCGACCTTCGATGAAGTCGGACGCGGCGTTCGCCTGCATCACGTACGCGAGCGCCGCGAGAGCAGCCATGCGTGCTGTCACCACCATCAATGCAAAACCAATCGACGCTTCTCGCCGTTCGTGCGCACGTGCCATGATCGCCCCCCATTCTCCAGCAAAAGAGTCCCGCGATGAGCATGGTCACGCGCAGGTTCGAAGGCAAGGTGGGACTGGTGACCGGTGGCGCGTCGGGAATCGGGCTCGCGATCAGCGCGTCGACTGGTGGCCGAAGGGGCGTCGGTCGTCGTCGGCGACATCAACGAGGCATCGCTCGAAAAGACCCGCGCCGAACTCGGCAACGCGGTTGCGTGCGCCACCGTCGACGTTCGCGTCGAGGCGCAGGTCGAAGCGATGGTGCGCACGGCGACGCAACGCTTCGGCGGGCTCGATGTCGCGTTCAACGCGGCCGGTCTCGGCGGCTTCGGCGAAATCATCGATCTGACCGAAGCAGACTGGGATCGGGTCGTCGACATCTGCCTGAAAGGCGTCTTCCTGTCGGTGAAGCACGAAGCGCGCGGCATGATCGCGCACGGCCGCGGCGGCGCGATCGTCAACGTCGCGTCGCTGAACTCGCACGTGCCGATGTACGGCGGCGTTGCGTATTGCTGCGCGAAAGCGGGTGTCGAAATGTTGTCGCGCAACGCCGCGCTCGAACTCGCGTCGAGAAAAATCCGCGTCAACACCGTTTCGCCCGGACTCACCGACACGCCGCTGACGGCGCCGATGCACGACATCGCCGGCATCGAAGGCGCGTACCTCGATCGCATTCCGATGAAACGCTGGGGCACGCCCGACGACATGGCGGCCGCCGCGTTGTTTCTCGCGAGCGACGACGCCGGTTATATCTCGGGCTCGAATCTGTTCGTCGACGGCGGCTGGGAGACGACCGGCTATCCGAATCTGCAGCCGTTTCTCGCGCAGGTTCCGCGCTGATGAGCGGATTTGCAGGTCGGTGCGACCTGTCGGAGCGATCATTTGTGGGAGGGATCTCCCCTCCTGATCGCGATCGTCGCAGCGATCATCGCGGTCGGGAGACCGCTCCCACAGATCATCAACACTTCGCCGAGCACGTGCACCACGCAGACCGCGCCGACGCCGACCATGTGCGCGAGACCGAGGCGCGCATTCGGCTGCTGGCGCACGCCTGCCTCGCCGCGCAGTTGCCGCGTCAGCTCGGCGATCTGACCGACCCCGGTCGGTCCGATCGGATGTCCCATCGCCAACAATCCGCCTGAGGGGCTCACCGCGACGTCGCCGCCGATGTCGAACGCGCCGTCGCGCAGCATCCGCGGCGCTTCGCCGTCGCCGGCGATCCCCATCGCTTCGAGATAGAAGATCTCCTCGACCGAAAACGCGTCGTGCAACTCGACGACGTCGAGATCGCGCGGTGCGATGCCGGCCTCCGCGATCGCCTGCGCGGTGGTCTGCCGCGTCAGTTCCGCGTCGAAGTTCGACGACTCGGCGTACACCACTTCGGTGCGCTGCGCCGACGACAACACGCGCACGCAGCGGCGGCGATCGATGCCGAGCCGCGCGATCGCATCTTCCGACGCAACGATCACCGCCGCGGCGCCTTCGCCGACCGGACAACACTGCAGGCGCGTCAGCGGACCGGAGATCGGCGGATCGTTCAGCACGTCGGTCAACGTGCGCGCCTGCTGGCGCTGCGCGTAGCGGTTGTGGGCGCCGTTGCCGTGATTTTTCACCGCGACGCGCGCGAAATCCTCCGGCGTCGTCGCGCCGTGGCGATCCAGATAGCGCTGCGCGAGCAGCGCAAAATGCGTGAAAGGCACGATGCGACCGCCTTCGATGCCGCGAATGCCGGTCTGCGAACCGCCGAGCGGACGCGCGCTCGGCTTGTCGACGCCAAGCGCGAGTACCACGTCGCTGACGCCGGTCGCGACCTCGAACGCTGCGAGCCGAAACGCGGTGGATCCCGACGCCGACGCGTTTTCGACCTGCTGCATCGGGATGCCGGTGCCGCCGAGGTGTCGCAGCATCACGCGCGTCGACGCCATGCCGAGCAGCGCGGTGCCGTGGTACACCGATTCGACCGCGGGCCACGCAATGCGCGCATCCCGCAACGCTTCACGCACCGCCGCGAGACCCAACGCCGGATACGGCGTCTCCGTCATCCGCTGATACGGATGCAGGCCGATACCGACGACGTACGCGGGACGAAATGCGGACAACGGCTTGATCATGCTCGCCCCTCCGTCAGCGCAAAGCGCAGTTCCAGCTTGTTCGACGGCGTGTCCGGCGCTGACGGCGCCGGCACCAGACGCCCCGCCACGCGCGCGCCGATCCGCATCGCGGCGTCAGTGCCTTCGACCATCGTCGCCCGTACCGTCGGCCCGTCCTCGAGCACGACTTCGCCGATCACGAACGGGGCCGCGATCGACTTCGCTTGATGCATGTGCACCGTTGCGAACGACGTCAGCGTTCCGCGCGAACCCAATTCGACGTCGCGCAACGACTCACCCACTGCACCGCAGCGATCACAGCCGAAACGCTGGCGCGGAAATGCGACGTAGCCGCAACTCGCGCACCGCATTCCCAACAACACGACAGTGTCGCCGTCGGCGCGTCGGTACAGATCGGGATGACTCAGTTCTTCGTTCATGCGAGGCTCCGCGTCATCGCAACCATTGACTCGATCGTACAGCCGAGTTTATACGATGCCTCGAAGGCAGAGAGGTCGAAGCGATGAACATTCTGGATCTGAAAGGCGAAAACGCGCTGATCACCGGCGCCGGGCAAGGCGTCGGCCGGCAGGTCGCGCTGCATTTCGCGGCGCACAATGCCGGCATCGTCTACGTCAACGATTTTTCGGCCGAACGCGCGAACGGCGTCGTCGACGAAATCAAAGCGGCCGGCGGCCGCGCCGAGGCCGTCGCGTGCGACGTCTCCGATTTCGCCGCGATGCAAGCAGAAGCTCGAACCGCTCGACATCCAGTTGCTCGTCAACAACGCGGGCAACGCCGGCGCCGATCCGTCGAAGGTCGGTCGCGGGGAATTCTGGGAGCAGGCGCCGGAACAATGGACGCCGTGGCTCGGCGTCAACCTGCTCGGCGTGCTCAATGCGTCGCGCCTCGTGCTGCCGAAGATGATCGACGCCAAGCGCGGCAGCATCGTCACGATCATTTCCGACGCGGGCCGCGTCGGCGAACCGCGCCTCGAGGTCTACAGCGCAGCCAAAGCCGGCGCCGCCGGTTTCTCTCGCGCGCTCGCCAAATCCGCCGGCCGCCACGGCGTCCGCGTCAATTGCGTGGCGATTTCGGCGACGCGCACGCCGGCAACGGCGCGCGCGATGGACAATCCGGACTTCGCCAAACGCGCGCTGTCGAACTACGTGATCCGGCGCTTCGGCGAACCGACCGACGTCGCGAACATGGTGCTGTTCCTGTCGTCCGACGCGGCGAGCTGGGTGACCGGACAAACCTATCCGGTCAACGGCGGCTACGATTTCGGCATGTAGACCAACGACATTTGATGGGGGGACGCAGATGAGCGAGCCAAGAAACTATTTTCAGACCGAAGTGATCGACGGTCACATCTTCGTGATCACGATCGACCGGCCCGAAGCGCGCAACGCATTCAACGGCGCGATGGCCGCGCAACTCGAAGCGCTGATCGACCGTTACGAAGACGACGCCGCGCTGTGGGTCGCGATCATCAAAGGCAACGGGCCGACGTTTTCGGCCGGCCAGGACCTGAAAGCCGCGCGCACCGGCGACATGGGCGCCGCAAAGAAACGCGGCGGCTTCGGCATCATGGGCATGCCGCCGACGAAACCGATCATCGCCGCCATCGACGGTCAGGCGCTCGCCGGCGGCATGGAGACTGACGTTGTCGTGCGATCTGATCGTTGCGACCGAAACGTCGGTGTTCGGTCTCGCCGAAGCGAAACGCGGTTTGCTCGCGGTCGGCGGCGGCTGTTTCCGGCTGCCGCGCCGCGTGCCGTATCACGTCGCGATGGAAATGATCCTGACCGGCGAAACGAAGACCGCGGCCGAGATGTACGCGCACGGCCTCGTCAACAAGGTGGTCGCGCCCGGCCAAGCGCTCGAAGGCGCGCTGGAACTCGCGCGGATCATCGCGCGCAACTCGCCGGTCGCCGTCAAAGCGGCGAAGGAAATTGCGTTTCGCTCGGCGGCGGAGCTGTGGACCGACGCCGACGGCTGGAAAAAACAACAGGAGCCTTCGCGCGCCGTGATGCAGTCGGAAGATCTGCAGGAAGGCCTGCGCGCGTTCGCCGAGAAACGCGACGCCGTCTGGAAAGGACGATGAACGATGCCGCTGCCTGCGTCGATCAGTCAACGCCTGCGCCTGCCGCTGATCGCGGCGCCGATGCTGCTCGTGTCGGGTCCGGATCTCGTGATCGCAGCGTGCCGCGCCGGCGTGATCGGATCGTTTCCGACGAAGAACTGCCGCACCGTCGACGAACTCGAACGCTGGCTCGCGCGGATTCAGGAAGAGACCGAAGGGCGCGCTCCGTATGCGCCGAACCTGATCGTGCACAAGACGAACACGCGCCTGCAGGAAGACATGAAGCTCGTCGAGAAATACGCGCCGGCCATGGTGATCACGAGCGTCGGCAGTCCGGCGCCGGTCATGGATGCGATTCACGCCGCGGACGGACTGGTGTTCGCCGACGTCGCATCGATGCGTCACGTCGAGCGCGCACTGGCGGTCGGCGTCGATGGGTTGATTCTGCTGACGGCCGGCGCCGGCGGACAAACCGGCTGGGCGAATCCGTTTGCGTTCGTGCGCGCGGTGCGTTCGGTATTCGACGGCCCCGTCGTGCTCGCCGGCGGCGTTGCCGACGGCGTCGCGTTGCGCGCCGCGATCGTGCTCGGCTGCGACCTCGCGTACATGGGCACGCGATTCATCGCGACGCAGCAGAGCCTCGCGGCGCCCGCGTACAAAGACATGCTGGTCACGTCGTCGCTCGACGACATCGTGCTGTCGCGCGCGCTGACGGGTCTCGAGACGAACCTGCTGCGCCCCTCGGTGGAATTGGCGGGAATGGACGCAACCGGCGTCGGCTCGCTCGACGCCGGCGCCAGCGGCATTGCCGCGAACGCGCCGCGACGCTGGAAAGACGTCTGGTCCGCCGGGCACACCGTCGCGCAGGTTCACGACCTGCCCGACGTCGCGGACCTCGTCGATCGCATTGCCGCGGAATATGCCGCGGCGACGACGTGACGGAGCCGACGATGCTGTCCGACTATCGCGTACTCGATCTCTCCGACGAACGCGGCGCGTTGTGCGGGCAACTGCTCGCGGACCTCGGCGCGCAAGTCGTGCGGGTCGAGCCGCGCTCGCGGCTCACCGATGCGCGCGGCGCGCCGAGTCGTTGCGCGTGGGAGGTTTATGCGCGCAACTGCGCGAGTCTCGTCATCGACCTCGACACCGACGCGGGCCGCGCGCAGTTCGGTCGAACTCGCAACCCACGCCGATCTCGTCATCGATACCGGCGCGGCGGCATCGGCGAGCATCGAATACGCCAAACTGCAGCGCGTGAATCCGCGGCTGGTGTGGGTATCGATCACCGCGTTCGGCGCCACCGGCCCAAAAGCCGGCTATCTCGCGACCGACCTGATCGTGCAGGCCGCGTCCGGCACGATGGCGATCACCGGGTACGGCGACAGCAAACCGCTGCGCACCGGCGCGATCACCGCGTGGTCGCACGCCGGGGTCGCCGCCGCCGGCGGCGCGCTGCTCGCGCTGCGCAGCGCCGATCAGACCGGCACCGGCCAGCTCGTCGACATTTCGGCGCAGCAGGCCTGCAATCTGGCCGCGTCGTATTCGCTGCTGACTGCGTACATCGATGCGTCGCGTTTCGGCCGCGCAGGAGACGGCGCGCGTTCCGCTGATCTGGCCCGCGGCCGACGGTTTTGTCTCGCTGACGCTCGGCTTCGCCGGACCGATGATCGGCTTCACGAAGAATCTGCTGAAGTGGATGCACGACCAGCGCGCCATCACGGATGCGTTGGCGACGCTCGATTGGGCAACGTACGTCGCCGCGCTGCGCACGACAGCCGATCGAACCCATATGAACGAATTGGTCGCGAGCATCGGAACGTTCATCGCGCAGCGCACAAAAGCGGTACTGCTCGCCGGCGCGCTCGAATATGGCGCGCTGATCGTCCCCGTGTCGACGGCGCAGGAACTTCTGTTGAGCCCGCAACTCGAGGAGCGCCGCTTCTGGTGGCAATCCGGCGCCGTGAAGTTGCCCGGCGCATTTGCGCGGTTCAGCGCACAACCACTGCAGCTGCGCAACCGCGCGCCGCCTCTGGACGCCCATCCCGAGCCGTTGTTTCGCCCCCGAGCCGAGCCGTCGGCGCGTGTCGCATCGACACTCTCGTCGAAGAACCCGTCGAAGGCGCCACTGCCCCTCGCGGGCATCAAAATCCTCGACTTCACGTGGGTGATGGCGGGTCCGTGGTCGTCGCGCGTGATGGCGGACTTCGGCGCAACGGTCATCAAGATTGAATCGCGCACGCGGCTCGACCTCGTACGGATCCTCGGCCCGTTCTACGGCGACGCGTTTTCGGCCGAAACATCCGCGTCGTTTGCGAGCATCAACGCAGGCAAACGCAGCCTCGAGGTCGATCCCGGCACACCCGACGGCAAAGCGACGATCCTCGAACTCGTCGACTGGGCCGATATCGTGATGGAGTCGTTTTCGCCGCGCGCGATGAAGAAGTGGGGGCTCGACTACGCATCGCTGCGCGCGCGCAAACCCGATCTGATCATGTTGAGCACGTGTCTGTTCGGCCAGACAGGTCCGTACTCGACGATGGCCGGCTACGGAACGATGGGCGCGGCGCTCGGCGGTTTGACGCTGCCAACGGGCGAACCCGGCCGCGCGCCGTGTGGGCCGTTCGGTCCGTATACGGATTATGTCGCGCCGCGCTTTTCGGTGGTCGCGCTGCTGGCCGCGCTGCATCACCGCGACCGCACCGGCGAGGGCCAGCACGTCGACCAGTCGCAGGCCGAGAGCGCGATGCACTATCTATCGGTCGCCGTCGCGCACGCCTCATCGACGGGCGACTATCCCGATCGTCTCGGCAACGGCGATCCTGACATGTCGCCGCACGACGTGTTCCGCTGCGACGGCGACGATCAGTGGATCGCAATCGCGATTCGCGACGACACCGACTGGCGCAAGCTCGTCGCCGCAATCGGATCACCGGAACTCGACGCGTTACGCGACGCCGGGCTCGAGGCGCGGCGCGCAGCACAGGATTCGATCGCGCGTCCAGATTGCGCAATGGACGACGGGGCGCAGTGCGCTCGACGTCGAAGCGCAACTGCAGCGGTTCGGAGTTCCGGCGCACGCCGTGCAGAACGCCGCGATCGTGCGCGCCGACGCGCAACTCGCCGAGCGCGAACACTTCGTGCGCACGACGCACGCGAAGCTCGGCGACGTTTACGTCGAGAGCGTCGGTTATCGATTCTCCGACATGCAGGCATGCGTCGGCGCTGTGCCGAGCCTCGGCGGCGACACCGACTGGGTGCTGCGCGAAATCCTCAATCGCAGCTGACGGCCGCAACGCATTGCCCGTGTGCAAACGTGGTACAGGGCGTTCTGATTCCACGCCAGCCATCGTCGGTGTGGTTCTCTTGGCGACACACTTATGTGCCCCGGCGTTCGCGGATGCCCAGTCGACGCTTACGGTTACGCCGGCATTCGACCGCCCCGGCATTGCGTTCTCCACGAGCACGCTTCCGGCCGGCACGTTTGCGTTGGAGCAAGGCATTCCGGATATGCAAACGAGCTCGCGCGACGAAGACAGCGAGACGATCTACAGCGCCGACGTTCGGTTCCGCGCAGCGATCACCGATTCTGTAGAGGTGCAGGCCGCCACGTCGCTGTTCAACACGTGGCGGTCGCACGAACCAGGGCGGACCGAGACGGCGGACGGGCACGGCGATTTGAGTCTCGCCCTGAAGGTGGCGCTGCCGGCCTCCCGGGAGAGCTTGTCATGGGCGACGTTGGTCGCGGTCACTGTCGCGAACGGCGCCAATCGATTCACGAACGGCGACACGGCGTACGACGCCGGGATCGCGCTCGGCGATCAGCTCAGCGACGATGTCGTCGCAGAGATGTACGTCCACGCGAATCGTCTCGATGGCTCGACGAGCGTGGACGTATCACCCAATCTGAACGTCACCCTGACGCAGTCGTTAGGCGCGTTCGTCGAGGCCGGCGCAACGTTTCCCGACCACGGCCCGAACCGCGCGGTCGCCGGCGGCGGGTTCACGCTGTTCGTGACTCACACGGTGCAACTCGATCTATCCGCAGACTTCGGACTCACGTCCGATAGTCCGAGAGTGCTGGCGGGATTCGGCGTGTCGGTGTTCTTCAAGTAAGAAAGCAGTCGGACGAGGACAGCATCGGACTTTCGGCCTACGATGCCTGCGAGTCGCGACAATGCGTACGTGCGTTTCGATAACGCTCACGACCGCTTCGAAGGCTTGAATCATGCGCCGCAATGGAATTGTTCTCGGCCTGACCACGTTGTGCTTGGTTGCGCTGTGTGATTCCAGAGTTCAGGCGGAGGCATGCTGGAAGACGCCGCCGCCGACCTGGTTCGATACGCGAGACTGCCCCTCTCGCGCAAAGGTACAGATGCTTTCAACGGGAGAATTTGGCGAGAATGGGTCGGTAGTTTGCAAGAACGTCTTCATGTTCTGCGGACACACACTCACCAGGTCGAAGACGCTCGCGAACAACTCAGGTCGAGGCGGGCACTGTCCAGGGTCGAATGACTTTGATCATCCGGACATTTGTTGCGCCGCACTAGATCAAGCGGTCAAAACCAAGCAGCCGTGCGACCCGCAAGTCGATATGAATTGCGACGGATCGCCCAACACGGATGACGGTGACCCTTTGGCGCCGATGGTGCGGGTTCAAGACTACATTTGGGTCGACTCTCCCTCGGGAGAAGCGTTTGGCATCGACTTTGATAACAAAAAGGTGCCTTTGGCACATTGCACTCGGCTCAAGACGGGAGTCGGGTATGGGCAGCGTGAACGCTACTTATAGTGTCTAATCCCACCGATAGTTTTCCGGCGGCGCCGTAGACCAGGAATTCATTTCATGCGCGCCCCCGCCCGGTTGTTCAGGGACCTCGTCGCCACAGAGCGGACCCGCGCCAACGACTTCAGGGTCGCACCCCCGACTCAACCCCCTCGTCAGCATCAGGGGGCACGTCAGGATCGACCGGCGGGACATCACCTCCGACGGATTCCCACGCGAGCATCACCGGTAAGGTCACATCGAAGGACGGCACACGTCTGAGCGATGTACGGGTACTGTTGAGCGGTGCCTCGAACACCGAGACGCGCACCGATATCGGCGGCAACTACGCGTTTGCTGATCTCGTAGCGAACGGCAGTTCCTCTTACGCAGTGAGACCGGTGCGGGCCGACTCTGACTTCAAGTCCTCCGCTGCGCGTCGTTCAACCCGCTCAGTCAAAGCCAAACCGCGAACTTCACCGCCGTTGGCGGCGCCGCCTCGGAAATTGTCTCGGCGCAGAACGGGCGCAGCTACGAAATCAAGGCGAGCGACCATCCCAAGAGTCAAACAGGGCAACTCGTCTTCAGCTTCATAGACAAAGGCGCCGAAGGTGCCGTCATGATCGCTCCGGGAGGTGCGTTGGTATTCATGGGCAGCGACATTGCGCTTGCGCCGGGGGCTTACGACATCACGATCAATGGCGCGCTTCTGCGAGCCGTGCCCATTCAGCAAGGGATGGATACGAGCATCAAGATCGGCGTGCTGAAACTCTCCACGGCGGCAGATATCTACGATCAGACCAAGACGAACGAATTGCGATTCGTGACCGCAGGTAAGTTCGCGTTGCCGGTGGGCGCATACAACCTGAAGAGCGGCGAGGCGTTCAAACCCGTCGAAATTCGCGACGGGCAAGTGACCGACTTCTGATCTTCACTTGTCTCGGATGTGATCGAGGACGGGTCGGCATGAGCGTATCCCGCATCGTGTTTTTCGTTTTCGTCGCACTGTCGATTGCGTTCGCGCCGTACATCGCGCCACTCAAACAATTCTCTGACGAACTGCTGCGACATCCGCAGCCCTGGTTGGGCGTCGCGATCGGCATGACGGTGCTCGGCGTCGCGGTATTCATTGGGACCGGCATCGTCACCGCGTTCGATCGCGGACGTCGGATGACCGACACGGGATGCGCAGGCGTATGCCAGCGCCGCTCTGCGCGTGCCCCAATTCGCGTTTTATCGCGGCTACTTTCGCGGTAAGGCAGTGGGCCAGCAGGTCGAGACCAGCAACAGCTTCAGTGACATCAAGGCCGCCTTTCGCAGCGGCGTTTGGTGGCGCGATCCCGGCTGGCGAAGATTTCTGCTGATGATCGCGGGCGCATTGCTGTGGCTCTACGGCGGCTTCGCCATCGCGTTCGTGCTCGGACCGCCCGCGGTCAAGTTGATCTTCGGCGCGACGTTGTTCTATGTGTCCGTGCGCTTGAGTTGGTCGGTTTGGCGAGCGTAGGAAGGTCCACTCGCTTAGCTGCGAGGTCAGTAGAGCTTCGTTCACGGCACGTCGGGCCAGTCCCCGGGCGGCTTCTTGTCAGCGCACGCCGACTCCGGCGTACTTTGACAACGCGCGCGTTCCACACAGGCAGCCCAGCCTTTGTATTGCAGGTCCGGGTAGTCGACGTCGAGCTGACGAATGTCGTTGGCGAGCCGATCGAACTCGGCCAAGCTCTCGAGCGCCGCCTTGAAGCTCTCTACACTCTTGTCCGCGCTTAGCTTTGTTTCGGCTGAAACCAGGAACGCCCCCTGGCACTCATCCAACGACTTCTCCATGTCCGCAACCGTTGCGTCCGACATCAGGGTCTCGACTTTTTTCAGGACGGCGATCGTCTCGCTCCAGTTCTGCGAGCCCTCCTTCTTCAGCGCCGTCGTCGGATCCTCGCCATTGAGGATCTTCTCGATGATCTTGGCGATGAGCTGCATCCCCATCGGAGGGAAGAGACCGTTCTCTTCCGCCCACTCAATGGCTGCTTCCACTTCATGCGGTATCGCTGCGCTCCCTTCTAGTTCCGGGGCCAGTTCCGGAGCGAGCAACGCAATCATCGCCTTCGTCGCGAGCGTTTGAACCAGGCACGCTTTGACCGTCTTCGCGTAATCGGCGTAGTGCGCCTCGGCTTCTTTAAATTGTTCTTCGTAGGTCGCGCTCACCTTTTCCAACTCCGCAAGTATCTCCTTGCGCTTCTTTCGGTTCGTCTCCAGCCGACTGTCTGCCTCCAACGTGGTCGGGCAACGGTCGGCCGCCGGCTCGGGCGGCGCAGCGTCCTCAGCGCAGCCACAGCAGATCTTCCAATGCACCGTGCTACTGACGAAGCCTGAGTAGTAGGGGTCGGATGCCTTCGGCGAGGTCCAGCGCGATTCGCCGGCAAATGGAATGACCGCGTAGCGATCCGCATGGGTGATGCACTCGAGGCGAGACGACTCGTCCGCCGGATCGGAGCAGCGGCTTTGCTCGATGCAGATGAGGCCTCGGTCCTCCGGGTCGGGTGTACACGAGGAACTCTTCGGTTCAATCGACAGCGGCTCTTGAAAACCGTATTGCCAGATGCCCTTGCCGCTGCTGCTTGGCCCAACGCACTCCAGCGGCGTCGACGCCGTGTAGTGTGAATCCAGATCCAGATGCACGCTGATCTGCGGCTTCACCGGGTAGAAGGTCACGTAGCCGAGCGTATTCGGTTCCTCGATCAGGCCCTGCGGTCCCATTTTTCCAAGCACGAGCTTGCCCTTCGAGCGTGCGCTCGGCGCGTTGCAGGTCTCCTCGTTGTTGGAGGTCATTCCCGAGCAACCGCCTGTGCTTGATTCATAGCTGACTTCCGGCGCTGAAAAGATCCCGGCCCTGAGTTGGTCTGCCCAGGGAAGAGACGTCTTTCCGTCCAATGGAAATCGCAATACGGTACGGACCGAACCCCGACAGCCATTTTCGTTCACGCCCGTTTCGATTTCGATTCGCCCGCCGAGCGGTTTGTCGGCTGGGCACGCCTGCGGTCCACCCCCATCTTCGGATTTGCTGCAGGCGACCACAGCCAATAGCAGCAGGAGGCTAACCGGGGCCTTGCTCATCTCTTGGTCCCCTACCTGCGGATTCAGCCGTTCACAGATTCCGGGCAACTCGCGTTCAGCTTCATGGACAAAGACGCCGAGGGCGCGGTGATGATAGCCCGAGCAATACGTGCGCGGTCATCCACGGCTGTCAGTGCTGCGACACGCGTTCTCGCCAACGTCTTTCCGTGCTCGACGTTGCGTCCGACTCGAACATCACCCCATACTTCTCGCCAC
The DNA here is from genome assembly GCA_963829065.1 of uncultured Gammaproteobacteria bacterium. Lineage (GTDB taxonomy): Bacteria > Pseudomonadota > Gammaproteobacteria > Pseudomonadales > Azotimanducaceae > DATJGR01. The sequence goes on from CAWHHK010000006.1 coordinate 183,504, forward strand.
GATCCGATCTACCGGGTCGGCATGCCGATGGGGGGAACCACGTGAACAGTTCGAAACGGATCGCCTGCGCGTTGATTTTGCTGGGCGTGATAGCGCCGGGTGTTTGGGCCGACTCGGCCACGAAAGCCGCCAACGTCGACGACAAGCGGCTGCTTACCGCGGCCGACGATGGCGCCAATTGGCTGTCGTATGGCCGCACGTACGACGAGCAGCGCTTCTCGCCGTTGACCAAGATCAACGACACCAACGTCGGCAAGCTCGGCTTGCAGTGGTCATTCGACCTCGACACCGCGCGCGGCCAGGAAGCGACGCCGATCGTCGTCGACGGCGTGCTGTACGTGTCGACCGCGTGGTCGATGGTGAAAGCCTTCGACGCGGCGTCCGGCAAACCGCTGTGGGCGTACGACCCGAAGGTGCCGCGCGAAAAACTCGTCGACGTCTGCTGCGACGCGGTCAATCGCGGCGTCGCGGTCTACAAAGGCAAGGTGTTCGTCGGCACGCTCGCCGGCCACGTCGTCGCACTCGATGCGGCGACCGGCAAGGTCGTGTGGGATACGCGCAGCATTCCGGAAAAATCGCACATGGCGATCACCGGAGCGCCGCGCATCGTCAAAGGCAAAGTGCTGATCGGCGCGGCGGGCTCGGAGTACTTCTCGCGTGGCTACATCGCCGCGTTCGACGCCGAGACCGGCAAAGAAGCGTGGCGCTTCTACACGGTCCCCGGCGATCCATCGAAGCCGTTCGAAGGTAAACATCTCGAAGCCGCCGCGAAAACCTGGAGCGGCGAGTTCTGGAAACGCGGTGGCGGCGGAACCGTGTGGGACTCGATCACGTACGACAGCGAAACCGACCTCGTCTACTTCGGCACCGCGAACGCCGAGCCGTGGAACCCGAGCATCCGCAACACGACCGAGGGTGACAATCTCTACACCGCGTCGATCGTCGCGATCCGACCCGACACCGGCGAGTACGTCTGGCACTACCAGGAAACGCCGGAGGATCGCTGGGATTTCGATTCCGACCAGCAGATCATCGTCGCGAACATTGCGGTGAACGGCAAAACGCAGCGCGTGCTCATGCACGCGCCGAAGAACGGGTTCTTCTACGTGCTCGACGCGAAAACCGGCAAGTTCATCTCGGGCACCGCGTTCGCGACCGTGAACTGGGCCTTCGGACTCGACCCTGTGACCGGCCGGCCCAACGTGCGTCCCGAAGCCAAATACGACATCACCGGCAAAGCGTTCACCAGTCTGCCGAGCGCGACCGGCGCGCATACGTGGAATCCGATGTCGTACAGCCCGAAGACCGGGCTCGTGTATATGCCGACCAACGAAGCAGGCTGCCGGCTACATGACCGCGGGCAAAGACTGGAAGCCGGGCGAGGTCGGCATGCAGCTCGGCGTCGATCTCAGCGCGGTCTCGATGCCGGCTGACCCCGCGGTGCGCGAGACCAACGCCAAAGCGACGACCGGCGCGCTCGTCGCGTGGGATCCGGTCGCGCGCAAGGCGCGCTGGACCGTGCCGTATCCGGGACCGACGAATGGCGGGACGCTCGCCACCGCAGGCAATCTCGTGTTTCAGGGCACCGCGGGTGGTGAGTTCCACGCGTATTCCGCCGACGCGGGCAAGAAACTGTGGAGCTTTCCGACGCAGACCGGCGTGATCGCGGGGCCGATTACCTATTCGGTCGACAACACGCAATATGTCGCGGTGCTGGCGGGCTGGGGCGGCGTCTGGGATTTGAGCGCAGGGGTGCTCGCGGGCAAGTCGGGGTCGGTTCGCAACGTCAGCCGCCTGCTGGTATTCAAGCTCGACGGTACGGCGAAGCTGCCGCCGTTGGCACCGACGGCAACGGCGGTGCTCGATCCGCCGCCGGTCACGGGCACGGCGGAACAGATCGCCGATGGCGCGCATTCGTTCGGCAATTCGTGCGGCGTCTGCCACGGCGATGCGGCGGTCGCCGGAGGGCTGATTACCGATCTGCGGCATTCGGCGGCGATCAACAGCCCGCAGCTGTGGCAGCAGATCGTCCACGACGGCATCTTCAAGGATCGCGGCATGGTTGCGTGGTCAGCGAACATGACGCCGGCGCAGATCGAGAACATCCGGCTCTACGTCATCAAGCGCGCCAACGAGGACAAGGCGCTCGAGGCCCAAGCCGCGAAGACCGCAGCGCGCTGAACCTTCGCGGAGCAAATGCCGAACAGTTACTGCTTCGGCATCCGCTCCGCGCGCAACGACTTTCCGGCGCACCTTACCGGCGTCGTCTCGCAGCGGCTCCGCGACGAACTCGACCGTGCGCGGCAACTTGTAGCGCACGAGGCGTTCGGCCAGATGCGCGAGCAACGCGTCCTTCGATACCGCGCCGTCGGGCGCATCGACGATCGCGTGCACGTAGTTGCCGAGATCTTCGTGCGGCAAGCCGATCACCGCGGATGAACGCACGCCGGGGAATGCATCGATCGCGGCTTCCACTTCCGCCGGATAGATGTTCGCGCCGCCCGACAGGATCATGTCGGTCTGCCGATCCGACAGATACAGATAGCCGTCGGCGTCCATCGAGCCCATGTCGCCGAGGCTCTCCCAACCGCCGTCCATCGACTTCGCTTCGGCGCCGATGTAGCGATACGTCGTGCCCGGTCCGGCCATCGGTCGCATGAACACCTCACCGACTTCACCGGGGGGCAGCGTGTTGCCCTGTTCGTCGACGATCTTCATCTCGCACGTCGGGTTCGGCTTGCCGACCGAACCGCGATGCGCGAGCCACTCGGGTCCGGTGATCACCGTGCCGCCCTGTCCTTCCGTGCCGCCGTACAGTTCCCAGATCACGTCGGCGCCGAGCCAGTCGATGTACGCATCCTTCAGCCACACCGGACACGGCGCCGCGAGATGCCACAACGTTTTCAGCGACGAGACGTCGTACTTCAGGCGCACGTCGTCCGGCAGATTCCAGATCCGCTGCATCATCGTCGGCACGAGATAGATCGTGTCGACGCGCTGCGCCTCGATCAGTTGCAACGTCTGCTCCGCGTCGAAACGCGTCGTGATGCTGACGGTGTTGCCTTTGAACAAACCGCCGGTCGCCCACATGAACGGACCGTTGTGATACAGCGGCCCCGGAATCAGCACGCTGCCGCGCATCGGAAAATTCAGGAACGGATCTTCCGGATCGCGCGTTGCGGGTTGCTTCGTGACGATCAGCTTCGGCCGGCCGGTGCTGCCGCCGGACGTCATCGCTTTCCACGAGTCGCGGTGCGCTCCGGCAGCGGCGCATCCGACAGCGTCGCGTCGGCTTCGAAGCCCACCGGCAGGCGTCGTGACCCCGCCGTGCGCGCCGTCGTCTGCGCCGACCACGAGCTTCGGATTGCCGACCTCGACGATCTGATCGAGTTCGAACTTCGGCAGTTTCGCCGACACCGGTTGCGGCGTCGCGCCGAGTTTCCACGTGCGCAAAACACGCGTCGAAAAACGCGATGCTGTTCGGCAACGCGATCGTGACGAAGTCGTCCGGCTCGACGCCGAGCTTCGCGTACGCGCGCGCGAGACGGTTCGAACGCGCCTCGAGCTGCGCGAACGTGACGTCGCGGCCTTCGTGGCTGACCGCGACGCGATCGGGTTGTTGGTCCACCCAGTGGGCGAGGATGCGTGAGAGTGAAATGGCGGCCATGACTTCCGTGGTTGCCTTGCGTGAAGTCGTGACGAGCGCGATGGTCACGCAGGTGCGCTGTGTCGACAGGGACACTGCCTGACCGCCGTCGATCGGTCTGGCGGTCAACGGTCGCCGATCGGCGCGGTGCGCGCATCCGCCGCCAGCGCCGTCGACGTTCGTCTCCGGTCAGCGATTCGAGGAACGCGACGAGATCCGCCCGCTCGTCGCGGCGTCAACGCGAACGGTTCGATGCAGCGGATCCTGGCCGTCGTGCGGTACGCCGCCGGCCGCGTAGTAGTCGATGACGCTCGCGAGCGTCGCGAGGCTGCCGTCGTGCATGTACGGCGCGGTCAGCGCGACGTTGCGCAGCGTCGGCGTGCGGATAACGCCACCGGTCACTCGGCAGCAGCGTCACTTCGTAGCGTCCCAGATCGTTCGCGACGGGCGGCGCGATCGATGCGAGCGCGGTGCTCGCCAACGGCACGACGACACCGGGCGCGAGGCTGCAGCTGCGACGGCGCGCCGAGCGTTCATCGCGGCGCGATAGCCGACGCCGGTGTCGTGGTACAGATCGTCGCTGAACAGCGCGGTGTCCGCCGTCTATCGTGTGACACGTCGCTGCATCCGCTGCTTGCGCAAACAGCGCGAAACCGCGGATGCCCGCCGCCGACATCGCCGCCGCGTCGCGGCCGAAATACCAACGGTCGAACGGCGCATTCGCCGACAGCAGCCCTCGCTCGTACGCCGCCAGCGCCGCGCCGCATGCTGTCGACGTCGGGACCGCGCCCGAACGCAGCGCACAAACGCATCCGCATAGTCCGACAACGCCGCGATCGCGTTCGACGACGAGACCGATCGACGGATTCGCCATCTCGTTCGCCGCCAGCAGCGGCGACCAGATCTGCAGTTCCAGCGCGCCTTCGCGACCGTCGTGAAACAGCCGCGGCCGATACGCCACGTTGTAGAGCGCCGGCGCGTTGCGACGACCGACTCGCGCCCGCGAAACCCGACGGGCGTCGCGAGCTCGTTCTGCGTGAAGCCCTGCTCGGGCACGTGGCACATGCCGCACGACAACGTGCCGTTGAACGACAGGCGACGATCGAAGAACAGCCGCCGGCCGAGATCGATGACCGCGCGCGGCGGCGCTGCGATGCGGTGACCGCGGGCAGTCCCAACGGCGGCTGCGCGATCAGCGCGACGAGATCGAGCGCGCGCGCCTGCAATCGCCGCGGACGCGACCGTAGTCATCGCGTTCATAGCCACGCGGCCAGTGACCCACGTTCGCCACCATCGGTCGTATGCATCGCGACACCTGCTCGCACTGTCGGATGACCGGCCAATCATCGAACGTACATCCGTCTCTGGCACTGGAGGGGACACCATGCGTTCATCCGTCGTTGCAACGCGTTTGTCAGCCGTTCGTCACCGGAGCCGTCGCTCCGACGAAACCTGCATGTCGCCGTACATGGCGAAGATCGTCGGCCAGGAAGACTTCGTCTACGTCTGGACGCTCGGCATGGTCGGCGTCGGCGACGAGCAGGACAAGCTCGTCACCGTCGACGTCAATCCGAAGTCGCGCGAGCTACGGCAAGGTCGTTGGGCAACGTGTCGGTCGGCGGCCGCAACGAAGCGCACCACTCCGGCTTCACCGACGACCGGCGCTTCCTGTGGGCGACCGGACTCGACACGAGCAAGATCTTCATCTTCGACGTCTACAGCCGATCCCGGCAAACCCGAAGCTGGTCAAGACGATCGACGACTTCGTTGCGAAGAGCGGCGGCGTCGTCGGCCCGCATACGAGCTACGCGCTCGCCGGGGCGGATGCTGCTGACGGGACTGTCGAACAACAAGGACCACGGCGGCGGACTGCGATGGTCGAGTACACCAACGACGGCGAGTACGTCGCGACGCACTGGATGCCGACCGACGCCGCGCTGCAAGGCGCCGTCAAAGCCGGCAAATTCGCCGACGGTTACGGCTACGACGTCGCGCGCGCTGCCGCGCCGCAACGTGCTCGTCAGCTCGTCGTTCACCGGCTGGAACAACTACATGATGAACCTCGGCAAGCTGATGGCCGACGCGGAAGCGATGAAGCATTTCGGCAACACCGTCGTGGTCTGGGATCTGCACACGATGCAGCCGAAGAAGGTGCTCGACGTACCCGGCGCGCCGCTCGAGATCCGCTGCGCGTGGGGCGCGAAGCACAACTATTGCTTCACGTCGACCGCGCTGACGTCGAAGATCTGGCTGATCTACGAGGACAAAGCCGGCGAGTGGCAGGCAGCCGCGGTCGCCGACATCGGCGATGCGTCGAAAATTCCGCTGCCGGTCGACATCTCGATTTCCGCCGACGACGATCTGCTGTGGGTCGACACGTGGAACGACGGCAAGGTGCATCTGTACGACATCCGCGACCCGCACGCGCCGAAACAGATCTTCGAACAGAAGATCGGCGAACAGCTGAACATGGTGTCGGAGAGCTGGGACGGCAAGCGCGTCTACTTCACGTCGTCGCTGCTCGCGAACTGGGACAAAACGGCGCCGGCCGGCCCTGATCTGCAGTATTTCAAGCTGTACAACTGGGACGGCAAGGCGCTGAAGAGCGAGTTCAACATCGACTTCGTCGCCGAAAAACTCGGCTCGCCGCACCAGATGCGCTTTGGCGCGTACTCCCTGTACGGGATGAAGGCCCCAACGGCGCAGGTGAGTCGCGAATTAGTGTAGTTGGATGCCGCGTCGCGGCGGCCGTTCTGCTGTCCGCCGCGCTCGGCGCACGCGGCCGAGCACCAGCACGCGTCCACCCACGGTGCTCGCGCCGGGCTATTCCGATCTCGAGTTCGTGCGCACCGGCGCCGGGCACGTATCAGTTGCCGCCGCTGCGCATCGCGGCCGACGGCGCCGTGCTCGACGAAGCCGGCGTCGCGCACCGGCTGCACGACTATCTCGGCGATCGCGTCGTCGTGCTCAGCTTCATCTATACGACGTGCAGCGACGTCAACGGCTGTCCGCTCGCCGCCTATGTGTTGAAGCGCGTGCAGGATCGCGCGCTCGCCGACCCGTCGCTGCGCGATCGGCTGCGCCTCGTCAGCGTTTCGTTCGATCCGCAGCACGACACGCCGAGCGTCATGGCCGCGTACGGCGCGCGCCTGCGCGCGCCCGGGTTCGACTGGACGTTCTTGACCGGCACGTCGGACGCGGCGCTGCGGCCGCTGCTCGACGGCTACGATCAGTGCGGTCATCCGCGACGAGTACGGGCGCGATCTCGCACATCGCTGCGCGTGGTGCTGATCGATCAGCAGCGTCGCGTGCGCAATATCTACAGCGTGTCGTTTCTGCACCCGGATACGGTGCTGAACGACGTGCGGACGCTGCTGCTCGAAACGGATCGCGCTAAGTCGTCCGCGGGTCCATCCGCAGCAGGATGATCTTCGGCGTCACCGGATCGCCGTTCTTCAGCATCTCGCGCCAATAGTCGTATTTCGCCGCGAACGCCGCGAGCACGCGACTGCGTTCGGCGGGATCGGTGACGAGGAATGCGGTGCGCGGATAAATCTTTGCGCCGATTTTCAGCCGCACGTTCGGGTCCCGCGCAATGTTCTTGTTCCACCGCCGTTCGCTCGGGAACTCGCCGCCCTCCCGGTACAGCGACGGGACGTACAACGTGCCGTCGCTCGTCACGACGGTCGTCGTCACCGAGTGCGGCACGAAATACCACGTCGCTGTTTCGACAAAGATTTCGTTGAAGTCGTTACTGAACGACCAGTCGGTGACCGGCGTGGTGACGACCTCACCGTGCAGCCACTGGCCCGGTCGCCGATCGTGCGGTTCGCACGCTGCGAGACCGAGCACATAAGAGCCAGCAGCGTCAGTTAGATAGACGGCGTCGAGTCGCGTGCCATCGTGTATCTCCCAACACATGTGCGATCACCAGATCGCGACTTGTAGTCCGACCGGAGCGTCTCATCGTCTCGCTACGCGCGCTATGCGCCACACGTTGGGGGGAATCCATGGTTCGGCTCGAATTCGGAACAACGCTCTTGATCGCGCTGCTCGCCGCGTCGGCAACGGCTGCGCCATTGACCGACGAGTCAGCCCGAGTTTCGCGCGATCTACAAAGAACTCGTCGAGATCAACACGACGCTGTCCGCCGACAACTGCATCGGCGCGGTGAACGCGATGTCGGCGCGGCTGAAATCGGCCGGCATCACCGACGCGGATATTCATGTGATAGCGCTGCCCACACACCCGACACAGGCCAATCTCGTCGCGGTGCTGCACGGCACCGACAAGAAAGCGAAGGCGCTGCTGCTGCTCGCGCACATCGACGTCGTCGAAGCCAAACGCGCGGACTGGGTCCGCGATCCGTTCACGCTTGTCGAAGAGGACGGCTACTTCTACGGCCGCGGCACCGCTGACGACAAAGCAATGGCGTCGATCTTCGTCGACGCGATGATGCGCTACAAGAAAGACGGCTACCGGCCGAAGCGCGACATCAAACTCGCGCTGACGTGCGGCGAAGAGACGCCGAACGATTTCGACGGCGCCAAATACCTCGCCGAAAACCAGCGCGAACTGATCGACGCCGAATTCGCGATCAACGAGGGCGGTGGCGGCTTGCTCAGCGCCGACGGCAAACGAATCTTCAATGGCGTGCAAGCCGGCGAGAAGGTCTACCAGGACTACCGCCTCGAAGTCACGAACCCCGGCGGCCATTCGTCGCGACCCGTCAAAGACAATGCGATCTATCAGCTGGCGGCGGGCTTGACCCGACTTCTCGGCTTACCAATTCCCGATTCAATTCAACGACACCACGCGGCGCTTCTTCGATCGCATGTCGACGATCCGAGTCAGGCCAGGTCGGCGCCGACATGCATGCGATCTTGAGCACGCCGCCCGACGACGCCGCGCTGGCGCGCATCCTCGCGGACCCGAACTACAACAGCTCTGCTGCACACGACGTGCGTCGCGACGATGCTCGACGGCGGCCACGCGCCGAACGGGCTGCCGCAACGCGCGGGCGCCAACGTGAACTGCCGGATCTTCCCGGGCACCACGCAGGAAGCGGTGCGGCAGACGCTGGAACAGGTCGTCGCCGATCCCGCGATCAAGGTGACGTTCGTCGATCCACCGGAGCAGGTCTCGCCGCCGCCACCGTTGACGCAAGCCGTGCTCGGCCCGATCGAAAAAATCACGCAGCAGATGTGGCCCGGCGTTCCGGTGCTGCCGACGATGTCGGCCGGCGCTACCGACGGGCGTTTCCTGACACCGAACGGCATTCCGACGTACGGCGTCAGCGGCATTTTCGCGAATCCCGAAACGACGTTTGCGCACGGCCTCAACGAGCGCGTCCGCGTGGAGTCGTTGTACGAAGGCCGCGAATTTCTCGATCGGTTGATCAAGGCATACGCCGGAGGTCGCTGACCGCCATGCCGCTCGATACGGCCATGGTCGGTGCGAGCACGGCGCCGATCACGCACGCCGTCGACGCGCGCTGGATCATGGCGTACGCGGCCGGATTGGGGGACTTGAACCCGCGTTATCTCGATACAGCAGACAACGCCGCGTTAGCGGCGCACCCGGTGTTCCCGGTATGCCTCGAGTGGCCGGTGATCTTGAGCTGCCGCCAGCTGCCGGGCTATGCGTCGGTCACGCCGGCCGAGAGCGCGCGGGGCGTTCATGCGGCGCACGACCTGCACCTGCTGAAGCCGATTCGACCCGGTCAACGATTGACGACACACGCGACCGTCATCGCGCTCCAACAGATCAAGCCGGGGGCGGCGCAAACGATGCGGTTGGATACCGTCGACGCCGACGGCGCGCTGGTCTGCCGCACGTACCAACTCGGCATCAGCCGCAACGTCGACGTGATCGGCCCGCCCGTCGTGGGCGAACAGCCGCCGCCAGTCCCGCAACCGAGAGACGCGACGCGCGTACTGCAGCGCTTCGAAATACCCGTCGCCGCGGGCGCAGCGCACATCTATACCGAATGCGCGCGGATCTGGAATCCGATCCACACCGATCGCGCTGTCGCGCTCGCGGCCGGCCTGCCCGACATCATCCTGCACGGCACCGCGACGATGGCGCTCGCGGTGACACGATTGGTCGATGCATATCTCGGTGCGGACCCAACCCGCGTGCGCCGGCTCGGCGGCCGCTTCAGTGCGATGGTGCTGATGCCGTCGACGCTGACGCTCGAGGTGAAGGCGGACGAAGACGCGACGCTCTTTTTCGGCGTGCGCACGCGACGACGGCGCGCTCGCGTTCAGCCAGGGTTTTCTCTGCTACGAGTGAGGTCGGTGCGACACGGCAGACAGCGAGCATCGCTCTGTCCGGATTACTCCGAGTTCTTCGGTGTCGATTCGCGGAATAGATAGGTGGATGTTCGGACGGCAAAAACGAGGTCAGACGGCGACGCGAAGGGCACCCGTTGCACTGTCGGCCATCGCTCCGCGATCGGGCCATTTTGATGTAAATTAGCTATCTTTTAACACGTGTGTAATTTGGCTAATTACCCTATGATCCTTGCTCATGGATCCCGTCAGAAATCCTTTTGCCCCTGGAGCGGGTACGCCGCCGCCTGAACTGGCTGGCCGCGACGAACTGCGCGAAACGATCCGCGTCGCGCTTGAGCGCGTACGGCTGGGTTACCCGACCAAAAGCATCTTGATGGTCGGGCTCAGAGGCGTCGGAAAGACCGTTCTGCTCGATCGCATGCGCGATGATGCCGAGGCCGTAGGCATCCAGACGGTCCGGGTCGAGGCGCCAGAGACCCGTTCCTTGCCGGCCCTGCTCGCGCCGCAGTTGCGGCAAGCGCTGTTGCGCCTGTCCCGCAATGCGCAGGCGAAGGCCCTGGCTCAGCGAGCTCTGCGAGCACTGGCCGGATTCGCGAAGGGCCTGAAGCTCAAGTATCAAGACATCGAGGTAGGTTTCGATTTCGAACCCGAGCCGGGACTTGCCGACAACGGCGACTTGGAACATGACCTGCAAGCGTTGCTCGAGGTAGTTGGTGCCGCGGCCAAAGAAGCTGGCACAGCACTTGTGCTCTTCGTCGATGAACTGCAATACGTGGAGGAAGACCAGCTCGCGGCCCTCATCACTGCGCTACATCGAACAGCGCAACGCCGGCTTCCAGTCGTGATGGTGGGTGCTGGCTTGCCGCAGCTACGAGGTCGCATGGGTCGGGCGAAGTCCTATGCCGAACGTCTATTCGACTTTCCAGAGATTGGCGCCCTTCCGGACAACGATGCGCGTGTTGCGATCGCGAAGCCTGCTCACGAGCAGGGTGTTGAGATCAATGAGGACGCCTTGCAACGCATCGTGCAACAGACACATGGATATCCGTATTTTCTTCAGGAGTGGGGTAAGCATGCGTGGGACACGGCAACCGAGTCACCCATCAGTCTCCACGACGTGGATATCGCATCCGAGGCCGCCATTGCCGCACTGGACGAGAGCTTCTTCAGGGTGCGATTCGATCGGTTGACTCCGCAAGAGAAGAGATACTTGCGCGCGATGGCTGAACTGGGGCCGGGACCGCATCGCTCAGGCGATATTGCTGACCAACTCGGTCGCAAGGTGACCTCCTTGGGACCGACCCGAAATCAACTGATCGGCAAAGGGATGATCTGGAGTCCCAATCACGGAGATACGGCGTTCACCGTTCCGCTATTCGACGAATTCATCCGCCGGATAATGCCCGGTGACGACTGGAGAAATTAGAGAAGGGCCATCGTGGGCTACTGGCTGCGGGACTATCGACCAACGGCGCATTCATCGACCTATGCGTGGCGCGCAAGTTACTCTGACCCCGTTCTTCCTCTACCCCCAACAATCGAATTGAGCCGCGCGCGCGCCGCGTTCAGTTCGTCGAGCAACTCCAACGCGAGCGCAACACCGGCGAGGTTGACGCCGAGGTCACGTTGCAGGCGCAACGCGACGGTCGCCCGACGCAGTTGAACCCCCGTGAAGCGCCAGGCGCGCGGATCTTGCCCGGTCGGCGTGAGCACGCCCTCCTCGACGAGTTCGATGATGCATTCGGCGTGCACGGCGCAACCGCGGCTGATCTCGGCCAACGTCAGCTCGGTCTGCTCTTCCAGAATGACGCCGATCAATTCGGTCAATGTCTCGTTGTTTGCCATCACGTCCCCAGCTTACGGCGTGCGTCGAATCCTTTGAACTGGTCCGCCATTTTTGCATACAGCTCCTTCGCAGACGCGGTATCTGCTGGCGGGACAACGATCTGCAGTACGACGAAAAAGGCGCCCGCCGTGGTTCCCGGAATGCCGCGACCTTTCAGACGCAGCTTGCTTCCAGCGGCGGATCCGGGCGGCACTTTCAATTCGACCGCGCCCGCCGGCGTCGGCACTTTGACCGTCGCGCCGAGCGCTGCTTCCCACGGCGTGATCGGCACGTCGAGGTACACGTCGGCGTCTTCGACGCGGTAACGCGCGTGCGGCGCGAACTCGACTTCGAGATACAGATCGCCCGCCATGCCCTGACCAATCCCCGGCGCGCCCTGCCCGGCGAGCCGCAGATGTTGTCCCGCGCGAATCCCTTTCGGAATCGTCACGCTGAGCGTGTGTTCGCGCGTAAGCACGCGCCCCTGCGCATCGACGTCAGGCACGCGCAGCGTGATCGTGCGCGTGGCGCCCTTATAGGCATCCTCGAGTTCGATCAACACGCGCGCGTGGCGATCCTGTCCCTGCGCATGAAATTCCCTCGCGCCCGCGCGGCCGCCGCCCGTACGAAACCCGCCGCGACCGAACAACGACTCGAAGAAATCGCTGAAATCGGCCGAATCGCCGCCGGTGAATTCGCCGCCACTAAACTCGAATCCGGTATTCCAATCCGGCGGCGGACGGAATTCCTGACCCGCCTTGTAGTTCGCGCCGAGTTGGTCGTACGCCGCGCGCTTTTCCGTATCCTTCAGCACCTCGTACGCTTCGCCGACTTCCTTGAAGCGCGTTTCGGCGTCCTTTTCTTTGCTGACGTCGGGGTGATATTTGCGCGCGAGCTTGCGGTACGCGCGCTTGATCTCATCCTGCGTCGCGTCGCGCGCGACGCCCATGATGGTGTAGTAATCCTTGAATTCCATCGCAGCCCTCAGTCGTGCGCAGCGCGTTGGTTCCTCATCAACATCGCGATCAGCGTGACGATCGTCAACGGCAGCACGAATCCGATCATGATCGCCGAGAATTGCGGCAGCGCGTCGTGACCGCGTGCATCGAAAACCAGGTACGCGATGTACGGCGACGTAGTAGGCGAGGAACAACATCGCTTTGGCGCGCCCGATCTCGCGCCCTGCGATGAATATCGGCAGGCACGCGAGCGCCACCGCGCTCATCACCCAGATGTCGAAGTGCATCACCGGCGCGGCGACCACGAGCCCATTGCTGCGCCGACAAGCCCGGTCGCGCCGAGACACGCCCAGAATGTTGAACGTGTTGCTGCCGATCGACGTTGCCGATGGCGATGTCGCGCTCGCCGCGCAACGCCGCGAGCGCCGAGGTCGTCGAGTTCGGGCATCGACGTACCGGCGGCGATGATCGTCAGGCCGACCACCAGATCGCTGACGCCCAAGCGCGTGCGCGAACGCGACCGATGCGTCGACGAGCCAGTTCGAGCCGACGACGAGCAAGCCGAGCCCGGCGACGATCAACGCGAGCCTGCACCGACCAATGCCGATCCCAACGCGCCGCGATCCTCGAGCGGCCTCGGCGTAGATGTCCTGCGTCTCGCGCGGTCTGCGCGCGCGACTGACGCACGAGAAACACCGTGTAGATGACCAGCAGCCCGAGCAGGATCACCGCATCGCCGCGGCTCAGGCGTCCATCGAGCATCACGACGAGCAGCAGCAGCGATGCCCCGATCATGATCGGCACTTCCTGGCGGATGATCTGGACGTGCACCGCCGAGCGGCGCAACGAGCGCGCTCACGCCGAGAACCATCAGCACGTTGAAGATGTTGCTGCCGACGACGTTGCCGATCGCGATGTCGTTCGCGCCGTGCAGCACGCACCGACCGACACCGCCACTTCGGCGCGCTGGTGCCGAACGCAACGATCGTCAGGCCGACGACGAGCGGCGAGATGCCGAGCGACAGCGCGATTCGCGACGCGCCGCGCACGAGCGCCTCGGCGCCCGCCAGCAGCGCCACGAGGCCGAGGACGAAGAACACGACGTGACTGAGCATCACGCGATCGCGTCGTCTACAGACGCCGCAGTTCCGGCGGTTCGCCGGTGCTGCCCTTCGTGACACCCGAGACTTTCGACGTGCGCGCCGACGCGCGCGCGAATTTCTTCGACAACTCCGGCCCCGCGGCCGTCAAGCCGCCATCGACGATCAGCGCTTCGCCGGTCACGAACTCGGCATCGTCGCTCGCGAGAAAGAGCGCGGCGCCCGCGATGTGTTCGCCGCGCCCGTAGTCGGGCCACGGCTGCGATTTTGCAAACGCGACCTCGCGTGCCCTCGCGATTCGCGCCTTGCGCCAGCGGCGTAACGATGAACCCGGGGCAGATCGCGTTGACGCGAATCCGATCGCCGGCGAGTTCGACCGCCGCCGATTGACTCAGACTGATCACCGCCGCTTTCGCCGCCGAATACACGAGCGGCCCGCCGTCGCCGCTCAAACCCGCGATCGACGCCGTGTTGATGATCGAACCGCCGCGGCCTTGCGCGCGCATCACGCGCGCGGCGTGCTTGATGCCGAGGAAGACGCCCTTGGCGAGCACGTCGAACGTGTAATCCCAGTCGGCGACGCTCGTTTCGGTCAACGGCCCGATCGCGCCGCCAACGCCGGCATTGTTGAACACGATGTCGAGGCGGCCGAACGTGTCGGTCGCGCAGCGGATCATCGCTTCGATGTCGGCCTCTTTCGCGACGTCGGTGCGGATGAACCGCGCGCGATCGGCGTGACCCGCGCGCGACGCTTCGGCCAGCGTGTCCTCGCCCGTCGCCGCGTTGTAATCGGCGATGACGACCCTCGCGCCTTCGGCGAGAAAACGCAGCACCGTCGCGCGACCCATGCCGCTGGCGCCGCCCGTGATCACCGCGACTTTGTTCTGCAAACGACCCATTCGTCGCTCACCGTCAGCGCATGCCGAGAAAGTCGCGTTTGCCGATCTCGAGCCCGTTGTGGCGCAGGATCATGTACGCCGCGCTCAGGTGAAAGAAATAGTTCGGCGCGAGAAGCGCTGCACGTAGTCGATGCCCTTCATCTGCATCGTCTGCGGACCGAACGGCACATCGATCGTTTTGTCTTCCGCGCCGTTCGTCTTCTCCGGCGTCACAGTGTCGAGAAACGCGATGGTCTTCGCGATGCGCGCCTTGAGTTCGTCGAACGACGTCTCGGTGTTCTCGTATTTCGGCGGCTCGATACCCGCGAGGCGCCCGCAGTTGCGCGCCTGGTCGGTGACCGCCTGCACCTGACGCGCGAAGTTGAACATGTCCGGCGCGAGCCGCGCCTGCAGCAATGCGTTGGGATCGATCTTCTTCGTCTCGATCCACGCCTTCGCCTTGTCGAGAATCGCATCGAGACTCTTCAGGCCGGCTTTGAACGGTGCAACGGAAATCTGGTCGATCGAAATCGTCATCGAGAATCCTCTTAGGTAGTGATGGTGTTGACTGGCGCCGCATAGACTGATGCTTCGGACCCGCCCGCTGCAAGTGAGACGCGAACCATTCCGCCCGAGACCGGAAAATGGATCCACGTCGACAGCGCAAGATTGCCCGCGGCTGCGATCATCGATCGATAGGTCGCGAGCTGGCCCGAATGCCCCAACGCTTCGGTGTGCCATTCGCTGCGCGGCCGCGGCGACGATTTGTGGTCGATGACGACCCAACCGTCGGCGGTCTCGACGAGGACGTCGATCCAGCCGCGCGCCAGTTGCCCGTTGTCGAGCCACGCCGCTGCGCTGACCTCCGCGAGTATGCGTTTGGGTTCGAATCGCTTGAGGACAAACGTGCGGAATCGCCGCGCGCAGCGCAGCGCATCCGCCGCGTCGACGAATGCATCCACCGCGAATCCTTGCAGGATCGCTTGGGCGTTGAACAACGCTGTCGCACGATCGGGGTTGATCAGTTCGGCAGCGATCACCCGGTGCAACGCGTTGCCGATCGTCGTCATGTCGTCGCCGCGCACGGCGATGCGTTCGCCGAGGTCGACCACTTCTTCAATCGTCGCACCGCCGACCGGCGCCGCGCGCGACGGGTTGAACAGCTCGCGCAGCGGCGCAATCAGCCGGGTTCGCTGCGGGAACCAGCGCGGCGCATACGAAAGCTTGGCCGGCGCAGCGCCGTCGGTCGGCAGTTCCGCGTAACCACTCGTGACGATGTCGCCGTTCGGCAGCCGCATCCCGGCGCCACTCGGCAACAACGCTTCGGAAGCAAACGTGGTTAGCCACGCGTCTTCCTTCAGCGCGCGCGCCGGTAACGCAAGGATCAGCGTGTCGCGGGCTCGCGTCGTGCCGACATACGCGAGACGCCGATGCTCGGCCGCGTCGCTGCGTTCGCTTGCGAGGCCAAATGCAGACGCAGCGATCGCATCGAGTATCGGATAGCTCCTGCGCTGGTCCGGGAAAATCCGCGGCCAGAAGTGCACCGCGCGGTTCTCCAGCGGCGCGTCTATCGAAAATGGCGCCGTCAGATTCACGCGCACGTCCCAGATGGTGCTCGGGGCCGCCCAATCGAAGTCCGCGCACACCACGACGGGCCACTCGAGTCCTTTGGCTTTGTGGTACGTCAGCACGTGCACTGCGTCGCCGGTCGTAACGGTCGGCTGCAGATCGAGCTCCGGCGAGTGCGGGTCTTCCGCCCAGAATAGGAATCCGGTCAACGTCGCGGCTTCGTGTTGGGACGCGCAATACGCCTCGTATTCGACCGCAAGATTCAGGAACGCATCCAGATTGCGCTGGCGCTGCGCCGCTTTGATCGCGTCGGGTCCCCAGGCCGCCGTCACCTCGCGGATGCCGACGTCGTTCAACACGCGCGCGACCGTTTCGACCGGCGATTGGTATGCGACGTCCTCGCGCAGCTCCGCCAACCGTTTTACGATGGGGTGCGTCGTGGCAAGCCAATCGTGCGAAGGCGCGCCGCTTCCGAGATACCGCAACCGATCCGCGAGCCAGACTTCCGGTGCGCTGCCACCGGCCAACGCGACGATCTCGGCGGTGGCCAGCGTATCGGACGGATCGGTGAGTCGACGCAGGCACGCATTCGCGAGTTGCACCTCGGGCACAGCGACGCAAACCGTCGAGCGACATCTTCATCGGCACCCGCGCCGCTTTGCAGCGCGCGCGCAATCGCCTTGACATGCTGCCCGGTGCGCGCCAGCACCGCGATATCGCCGAATCGCACCGCACGCGCCACGTCGGACTCCGGATCGATGACGGCGTCCCCATCAGCCACGCGTTTGGCAATGCCGCGCGCAAGCGCTTCGTATTGCTCATCCAGCTTGCCGGGCGAGCGCCACTGAATGACGGCCGGTCCTTCGAGCACGTCAGTTCGCTGCGCGTGCAACTCGACCTCGGCGGCCGCGATTCCGTCCGCCGCAAACGCGGCTACGAATATCGCATTGAGATAGCCGAGCAGCGGCCGCCGCGTGCGCCACGACGACGTCAGATAGTCGATCCGCGCGCCGGCGGCGCGCAGACTCGTGAGCGCGCGCGGACACGAGTTCTGGATCGCACCCGCGAAACGCGTAGATCGCCTGCTTCACGTCGCCGACGAAGATGACGCGCGTCGCGATGCGCGCGAGTTTCATGAACAACGCGAGCTGCATCGGGTTCGTGTCCTGGAACTCGTCGACGAGCAACAACTCGAGTTCGTCGTCGAGCCGCTCGACGACCACCGCGTTGTCGAGCGCACGCAGCGTCAGCTGCTCCATGTCGGTGAAATCGATCAGCCCGCGTTGCGTCTTCAGCGTCTGAAAGCGCTCGAGCGTGCCGGCGGCGATCGCGTACAAGCGATCGATGTATCCGCGGATGTCGGCGTGAAAATCGGCGTGGACCTCGTAGCACTGCGCCGCGTCGCGCACCCTCGCGGCGTGGCTCTCGCTTTTTTTCGTCGCTTTCTCTTTGCTGAGCCGCAACCACACGGCCCACGCACAATCGCTCTGGCGCAGTGAACGGCTCGCATCGTCGCAGACATTCGACGTAATCGCGCGTGCCTTTGGTCGTGTCGATGTCGGTATCGATAGACGCACGCGCGCTTTCGATCGCGCGCAATCAAATCGCCGCGATGGTCGGCGTCGACCGGTTCCGGAAAGAAAGCCGAGCAGGCTATCGGCGCTCTGCACGCCCATCGCGATCAGCGCGCGTGCATCGATGTCGTTGTCGCGCGCGCGATCGACGACCTGCTTGACGTCCGTCCTGCCAGCGTCTTCTCAGCCGACAGGCGAGCCTCCAGCACGTTCATCGTCCGCACGTCGTCGAGCGCGACGACTTCGTCGAGCGCCTGGTGGAACAGCCGATGGTCCTCGAGGCCGAGCACGTTGAGTTCGGTCGACAGGCCCAGCTCGAACGCGAAGCGTTTCAGCAGCCGCTCGCAGACGCTGTGCACCGTTCCGACCAGCGCCTGCGACATCTGCTCGGCGAGTTGCGTGCGGCCGCTGCCGATCAAGCGTTCGCGGACGCGGTCTTTCAGTTCGCCGGCCGCTTTGACGGTGAACGTCGTGCCGATCACGCGCGACAGGCTCGCACGCCGCCGATCAACGCGCGCTCGAGTTCTTCCGTCAGCCGATAGGTCTTACCGCTGCCAGCGCCGGCAGCTGATGAACGTGACGTGCGAGAAATCGGCGCGCGTCATGCTGTCCGGCGCCTTGACGAGCACGTTCCGGCGCGATGTCGTCGAGCGACCGGCGCGCGGTCTCCGGAAAGAAGAACCAGATCGCCGGCGGCACCAGCAGGCGTCACCGACGCAACGATCAGAATCGCCGTCCAGTAGCTGCCGACGATCGCCGAAACAGCGCCGATACGAGCAGCACCCCGACGATCCCGCCGAGCGACCGAGACGAACTGCGTCGCGCCGCTCGCCGACGAACGCATCGACGTCGGGAACAGCTCGGCGCGGTACGTCGACAACGTCACGTCGATGCCCATCGAAAAGAATATGTAGACGATCCACAGCACCGGCACGAACCAGCCGCCGACCGAATAGAACGCGAGCAATCGCAATCGCGTAGCCGAGTCCGAATACGACGCCGATCGGCCGCCGGCCGAAGCGGTCGCTGAGCCAGCCGCGACAGCGGATTGCCGATGATCGCGAGCCCGCCGCCCGACGAACGTCAGCGTCGCGACCTGCGACGGCGCCCAGCCGTGTACGTCCTGCAGGTACTTCGATGCGAACGAGCCGACGAACTGCCGGCCATGCTGATGCAGAAGAACGTCACGGCGAGCACCACAAACGATCGCGGATGTTCGCGCGCGGCGCGCCAGATGTTCGAGAACATCGGCAACGGCTGCTGCAAGTCGCGTGCGCGCGCTCGATCGAGCTTCGCGAAGCGGCCCGTCTCCGGCAGCGTCCGCCGCCAATACGCGATGAAACAGCAGCGGAATCACGCCGACCGCGTACAGCGCGCGCCAGCCGTACGGCAACACGTCGACGAAGCCGAACATCAACGCGGCGAATCCCGCGCCGCACGCCTGAATCGCCGCGGCGGCGCCGATTCCCCATGCGCGATTTTCGGGCGCGAACTCTTCGACGATGACGACCGTCGCGAGCAGGCTCTCCGCAACCGCGAACGTCCGCGCGCAGGAACTGCAACACGACGAATGTCTCGGTATTCGGCGCCAACGCGGTCAGTGCGGTCGTGACCGTATATGCGAACGATCGTCGCAAGCAGCACGCGGCGGCGGCCGAAACGGTCGGCGAACGGCACGATGAACAGCGCAAGCAACGCGCCGCTGCGCACGAACGACAGCATCGTTGCCGAGCGAACCCTCGTCGATGCCGAGGCCTGCCTGAATCTGCTTCAGGTTCAGCGAGAGCAGGATACGAGGTCGTAGCTTTCGAAGAACGACACGGCCGACACGAGGCCGAGCATGCAGCCATTGGCGTTCCGTCAGCGGCGGCGCTCGGCCGAGAAACCACGCGAACACGGTACCAGCGCGGCGGCGACCGCGTACGCGCATCTGACCGGTACGGTTTCGTCAGGTCGTCGTTCATTCGTAGTCCGCCCAGCCGGTGAGATTGACGAAGTCGTCGAATCGGTCCGGATCGTCGGCCGCCGTCGAGCGCGCCGGGCGGCGGAATCGACGCATCGGTGCGGACTGTGTTGCGCGACGTTCGACCTCGATGCGCCCCGCGTCGAGCTGGCGCCAGCGCCAGTCGTAGCGTCGACGCCGATCCGATTCCACAGATCTTCGACCGATTCGCCGTTCACCGGCGGTGCAGACGACCGCGTCCGGAAACACGCTCGCGTCCTGCGCGAGGATGTGCCCCGATTCGACGATGAAGTAACGCCTGATACGGCCAGCTGTCTGTGCGCGCGCGCGCAGATACGCGTACGTCGCGAGCTGCACGTGACGATTCGCGCGCAAATCCTCGCGCGCGGATAGTTCTCGCTGCCCCATTTGACGTCGAGCACGATCTCGCGCCCGCGTGCGATCCGTCAGCAGCAGATCGATGTCGCCGCCGAGGCGAATCGACTTGAACGGCGCCTCGGCGTGCAACTCCGGTCCGCACCGTCACGAATGTCCGCGCTCGCGCAGGTGGTCGATCAGCGCGACGAGCGCGCGTTCGCAGCGTCGTGGTGACGCGCTGTTTGTCGACGCCGCGGCCCGGGCTCCAGCAACACCGCGCCTTCGGCTTCGATCAGCAGCGGCAGCTCGGCCGCGAACCATTCGCTGCACGCGCAGCGCGCATCGAACATCGCCCACAGCGGATTGCGTTGAAGAACCGCTCGATCAAACGGTGCGCGAGGTTGCCGTACAGTCGATTGCCGTCGGACAGGTCCTGCGCGCGGCCGGGACGCAGTTGCGCGCAATATCGCAACACGTAACCGTGCGGCCAGTCGAACAGCTTCGACAAACTCGAATACGATTCGAGTTCGCGCCGCGGCAACGCGACGTCGTCGCGGCAGCTGCCACCAGCGCCGCGGCGCCGGCAATGGGTTGATCGGAAGCTCGCGCGTCGCGACGCCGATGTCAGGCAGCGGCAGCGCACCGAGCAGCGCGTCATCGACGCGCACTGTCGATGAATCCGTCGAAGCTGTTGGCGATCTGCGTCCACAGCGGGTGATAACCGTGCTCCGAATCGTGCACCGCGAGCGTCAGGTGCTCGCGCGCATTCAGAATCGGCCGCAACCAATGTCGCGTCGCGATGCGCAGCGTCTGCGCGACGTCGAACAGCGCGACGCCGTTCGCGCGCAGCCACGTCGATTTCCTTGCGCGACCATGGATAGCCGACATCACGCGCGGGCGGCGCGAGATCCCACCAATACACGCGCCGCCACGGTTGCGTGACCGACGCGGGATCGGTCGCCGCGCGCACGTGGTGCGCCTGCGCAAATGTGTTGGGGTCCGGCGCGACGCTCGACAACCTCGTCGATCAACCGATCGAGGTCGATCCGATTGACGCGCGTTTGTCCTTGCGCAGTCGAGCGAACGCAACGCCCGCAGCAGCGCCTCCGACTGCGCCAGCGCGTTCGCGTACAAGCCGCGTTCGGCGTCGTCGGAAAGCTGACTCACGCGAATCGCCAGATACGTCGAACACAGCTGCGCGCGTTGCGCGAGCGCGGCGATCGGCGCGCCGAGCGCGGGATCGAAGCGATCGCCGCCGAGCCAGGCGTCGATCGCCGAGTTCATCGCGGCAATCGCGCTCGGCTCGACTCCGGTCTCGCGCATGCGCGCTTCGATGCCGCGCGCGCGCTTCGCGCCACTTGCGGCCCGCCAATTCCCGGCTGTTCCGCCACCGCATCGGCGAGCGCGTTGCGCACGTGGCGCCGCAGCGGTCCGATCGGGATGGATCAGGAACTGCAGCAGCAGATGCGGACTGACCGGGTCGCCACATCAGCGACAACGCGAGCTTCAACACCTGCGTGACTGCGCGGAAACGCGAGTAGTGCTGGAAACCGGCGCGCGGCAGTCCGACGCGTTCGCACGCGTTGTCGAGAATGATGCCGTCGTGTTCCGCGATCATTAGTCGCGTCGGCCCATAAAGCGTCCTCTGCGCCAGACGATTCACCGTCGGGCCCGCGGGCCGCGATTACGCATTCGGCGATGGCCTGCGCGGTCATGTCGCGCGACCCGTCGCGCGCTCCGCGGGAGTCTCCTTCGCCTGCAATTACGCACTCGGCGATCGCCTGCGCGGTGATGTCGCGCGACGCGCCGCGCAACACGACGAAGCGTCCCGTCGCCGCGCAGCGCGTCTTCTTCACCACCGTTCCAGCGTCGACCTCGACGAGCCGCGCGAGCGTCTCCTGCACGATCCGCAGATCGCTGCCTTCGGCCGCAGCGGCACTGGCGTCGACGCCCGCAGCGACGCTGAAACCGATCGTATCGAGCAGCGCGCGCCACACCGGCGGCAGTTCGTCGAACTCGTCGAGCAGTTCGATCGCGTCGATCTGCGTGCGCAGTTCGTCGAGCGCGGCCGTCGCGCGTCGCACGCGTTGCCCCCGATCGAGCGGCACACGCGCGCGCGCCAGCGTCTCGACGTCGGCAAGATCGCGCAACCGCGCCGGCGCTTTCGGCTGCGCAAAGGTTCCGTCCCAGCCGTGTTCGTACAGCGTCGCGCGCCACTCGAGCAGCGTGCGGCTGACGTTGATCGGATCGAGCGCGAACGACGCGTGATAGAAGCGCGCCGCATGATCGGCCTCCGCCAGACACGCGCGATACGCCATCAAGCGATCGGCGGCTGTCGCAACGACCGGCGCGAGACCGAGTTGCGATTTCGAGCACGTCGAGCAGTCCGAGCGGACCTAGCGTGACGTCGCCGATCGCCGTCGGTTGCCGCTGCGGCTGCGCTGCGTCGAGGTGAAGGCCGAATCGGATCAGCATTTAGGAACGCACAAGAAAATAGCGGCGAGTATAAGATCGCATTTCGCCGAATACCTCCTAAGAGATCCTCGATGGCATTTGCAACCGTGAATGGCGCGCGCCTGTGGTACGACGTGCGCGGACCCGCGGGAAGCCCCGCACCGATTCTGCTGCATCACGGTTACACGGCGTCGCGCGTGAACTGGCTGCCGGTCGCCGAGCGGCTCGCGCAACACCACCGCGTGATCATGATGGAGTGTCGCGGCACCGGCGACAGCGAACACACCGCGGCGGGCTACACGCTCGAGCAGTACGCCGCCGATGTCATCGGCGTCGTCGATCACATCGGCGTCGACCGCTTCACGTACGCCGGCCACAGCATGGGCGGTGGCGTCGGCTACGTGCTCGCGCTCGACTATCCGCAGCGGCTCGATCGACTGATCCTGATGGCATCGGTGCCCGCCGACGGTTTTCCCAACAGCGATCCTCGGCTGCACGACGAGCGCGCGGCGCTGCGGCGCACGCGCGATCGCGCGACGTTGCTGGCGCAGTACCGGGCGGGATGCGTGCGGCCCGACGTCGAAACCGACGCGTGGTTCAACAGTCGCATCGACCACATCTTCGCGGTGTCCGACGGCCACTATCGACGGCGGCGCGCAGGCGATGCGAAACCTGAACGTCGGTGCGCGATTGGCGCAGATCCGGCTACCGACGCTCGTCATTGCGGGCTCCGCCGACACGCTGCTCGCGGCGAATATCGACGATTTCAAGCGGCTGCCGAACGCGGCACTACACGTGTTTTCCCGCGCCGGACACGACGTCGCCATTCACGAACCGGACGGTGTCGCGGCCGCCATCGACGAATTCGTACGCAACGGGCGCGCGATCGCGACATAACCCGCAATCGCCAACGCAACGATCGTCGTCAGCACGATCATCGCGATCGCATGACCCTGTGAACGAATGACGGCGCCGGCCAGCACCGGGCCGAGGATCCCGCCAATCATCACGGTGCCGGGCACCAATGACGGCAAGCGCCCGGTGCTGTCCCGTCCGGCGACGAGGCCGATGACAAACGGCATGAAGAAGTTCCAGCTGCAGTTCAACACGAATACCGCGACATAAAACTGCCGCGCGCTGTCGATGTGGATCAGCATCACGAGCGAACCGACGAGCACGATGCCGCTCAGCGTCTGCGGCCAGATGCGCGCAGTGCGGCCCGCGAACACCGCAGCGCCGAGCGAACCGATCACACCGACGATCAGGCCCGCGGCGATCGCGGTGCTGACGGTGTCGCGGTCGATGCCCGCGTGCACCGCGAAGCGTTCGAGAAATGCCCACACGCCGATCGCGCCGACATAGAACACGATGATCATCAGCAGCGCGAGCCACGCCGACCAGTGCGCATCGCGCGCGCGGGACGGCGAACCATCGGTTTGGACCGCGATCGGCGCGAACGTCGGCAGCTTCGGCGACCAGCGGCGCCGCGGCGATGCTGATCATCGCGAGGACGCCGACGAAGCCGGAGAGGCCCCACTGCGCGGACGGAATCAACGCGAGAAACGCGCCGGCAAAAATCACGTCCGCCGTGATCTTGATGCCGTACGCGCGCGTCGGATTCGGGAGTCGTGCAATCACCGTCAAGCAACCACTAGCGACGACGATCGCGGAACCGCCGGCGAGCGTCTGCGCAACGAACAACGCAGCGATTCCCGGAGCAAAGCGCAATCCGAGCAAGCCGACCGCATCGAGCGCCAGCGCGATGCCGATCGCATATCGCAGGTTGACGCGACCGATCCAGTGCGGCGCCGACAACGACGCAACCAACCCCGCGGACGTGCCTGACGCAATCAGCAAGCCGAGCGTTGCTTCATCGAGCGAACGAAAGTCCGACAGCAGCCCCGCCATCACCGGCAGCACGTTGCTCGGCATCGCGGCGACGCTCGCGATGACAATGGCCGCTACCGCATAGATCGGCATCCGCGCGCACCGCCGAAATGAAATTGCGCGATGCTATCAGCATCGCGCGGCGCTAGTTCACTCCAAACACACTTGCGGCGTTGTCCCAGAAAATCTTGCGGATACTCGCGGGCGGAATCGGTTGCTTTTCGAGGCGTTCGATACCCGACGGCCACGTGCCGTCCGGATGCGGGTAATCGGTGTTGAACGTCAGGTAATCGTCGCCGACGAGTTCCACGACGCTCGGCAGCGTCGCCTCGTCGCCGCGGCACGCGACGAGGAAGTTCGATTTGAAATACTCGGTCGGGCGCCGCTTCAAGTCCGGGTGCTCGGCGTTGCCGGAAAATTCATAGTGCTGCTCCATCCGCTGCAACCAATACGGCAACCAACCGGCGTCGGCTTCGACGTGCACGATGCGTAAGCGTCGGATTGCGTTCGATCACGCCATACCAGATCAGACTCATCATCGCGACCATCGCTTCGAACGGGTGCGCGATGATGTGACCGGACGTATGGGTCTCCATCCGCTCGCCGAATGACGGCAGGTACGGCGACCCCGAGTCGTGGATGCAAACAGGTCGCTCGAGCCGCGCGATCTCGCGCCACAGCGGGTCGTAATCCGAATGGTGCATGTTGCGACCCGCGACCGGATTCGGCCGCACGTAGAACGCGGCAGCGCCCAGCGCGGTGACCCGCCGCGCCTCCTCGATCGCCAGATCGACCGCTTGCACCGGCAGCATCGCGGCCATGCGCAGTCGTTGGGGCGCGGCGCTGCAATATTCGAGGCTCCAGTCGTTGTACGCGCGACAACACGCAGCCAGCAACTCGACGTCCTCGAACGGCTTGCCGAGCAGCTGCCCGCCGACCGTCGGATAGATCACCTGCGCGTCGACGCCCTGCTCGTCCATGTCGCCGAGCCGGCTCTGCGGAGAAAAACCCGAGTTGCGCGAACGTTCGAACCGCTTCATCGCGCGCACCGTCGCGGCGATGAACTCGTCCGAGTCCATCGGGTACGACCCGGTCTGCCGCGTCAACGCTTCGCCTTCGACGACCATGCCTTTGCGGCCGTGTGCGAGATCGCCGACGCGCGGCGCGCGATCGGCGAAGCGCGGGTCGATGTAGTCGGCCCAGATCGACGGCGGTTCCATCTGATGACAATCGGTATCGATGATCCGAAATCCATTGCGCACGGTGCGGTCCTCCGGACTGTCCGAATGTCTTTTAACTCTTTCGACCAGCGAAACGCCACCGCGCGGCTCGGTGTATCCTCAGCCCGGGCGCCCTACAGTCGTCGGGAGGACCCTTGAAGTTCGGACTGCGCTACTGCAACACCGGCCGCTATGTGGACCCGCGCCGTGCAATCGAGTTGATGCAGGCCGCCGAGGAAGCCGGCTTCGAATCCGCGTGGACGGTCGAACACACCGTCGTTCCGGCGGGTTATCAATCCGCCGTATCCGTATTCGAACGACGGCAAGATGGGCGGCGGCGTCGACGATTTTCCGCTGCCCGATCCACTGATCTGGATGGCGTACGTCGCCGCCGCGACGTCGCGGATCAAACTCGCGACCGGGATTCTGATTCTGCCGCAACACAATCTGCGTCGTGATCGCGAAGCAGGTCGCGTCGCTCGATCATCTGTCGGGCGGCCGCGTGCTGCTCGGAATCGGCGTCGGCTGGTTGAAGGAAGAGTTCGACGCACTCGGTGCGTCGTTCGACGATCGCGGCAAACGCACCGACGAATACGTGCACGCGATGCGCGCGCTGTGGAGCCAGACCAAACCGACGTTTCATGGCAAGTACGTCAACTTCGACGGCGCGTATTGCAGGCCACAACCGGTCAACGGGACCGTGCCGATCATCGTCGGCGGACACTCGCAAGCCGCCGCTCGCCGCGCGGGACGCCTCGGTGACGGTTTTTTCCCGGCGCGCGGCGCTTCCGCCGAACTGATCGACGCCGCGCGGCGCAGCGCGCAGGCGCACGACCGCGATCCGCAGCAACTCGAAATCACGACCAGCATGCCGGCGTCGCTCGATGAGATTCCCGGCCTCGCGGCGCGCGGCGTCAATCGTGTGCTGGTCCCGGTGACGCCGATGGCTGGCATGGCAACGACGATCTCGAGCCCCGAGGACGCGTTGACGTGGCGCGCGACGCTCGAAAAGTACGCGGACTAAAGACGAATCCATCATGCACATCAATCACGACGCTCTGGTCGACTATTTCTGGAAAGGCGCGACCGGGGTTCCGATGGACGTGACCAAGATGCAGGGTCAACTGACGATCGAAGAAGCCGAAGCAATGCAGCTCGACGTCCTCGATCGCTGGTGCAACCGAGGGGAATCGTTAGGCGGCTGGAAAGTCGGCCTGACGTCCGGCAGTTCGCGCGACGCATTCGGCAAAGGGTGTGCGCCCGTTCGGTCACATCCTGCGCAATCGCATCATCAAATCGGGCGATGAGCTGAAGCACTCCGTGATCCGCCAGTGCGGCGTCGAGAACGAACTCTGCTTCATCATCGAACGGGACCTGTCGGGGCTCACGGTGACTCCCGGGATGGCGCGCGCGGCCGCGGGCAATGTTGGCGCCGGCATTCGAGGTCAACGAAACGCGCATCGTCGGCCAATCCGACGCAGCGTGCCGGGTTGCCGACAATCTGTCGCACTGGGGCATCGTCGTCGGTGAGTTCCAACGCGTGCCGCACGATTTCGACTTCGAGGCGATCTCGGTCGTGCTGCTGCGCGATGGCATGGAAGTGGAGCGCGTCGATGCGCGCGGCCACATCGACGACCATTTCGTATCGATCGCGGCGCTGGCGCGCGAGCTCGCGAAATTCGGCCGGGGCCTGAAGGCCGGACAACGCGTGATCACCGGATCTTTCACGCGCCAGAGCGTCAAAGGGCCAAGCGAATGGGAAGCGGATTTCGGCGCGCTCGGCACCGTGTCGATCAGTTTCGCGTGACGCGCGACTCTCAAGACGAGCAGACATGGCTGACATGAAGATCCTGATCATTCCGGGGCTCACGCTGCCCGACGTGTCCGAATCCGACCTGCAGCGCATCCGCGCGGCGGCCGGTCCCGGCGCCGAGGTCATCGTGACGTCACAGCGTCTCGCGCACGAACATGCCGAAGATGCGCAGGTGATCCTCGGCTTCGTGCCGCCGGCGCTGTTCCAGGCGGCGCCGCGACTACGCTGGGTGCACGCGATCGCATCCGGCGTCGATGCGTTCCTCTATCCGGAGTTCGCAACGAGCAACGTCGTGCTGACGAGCGAAAAAGGTCTGGTCGGCGAACATCTCGCCGATCATGCGTTCGGCTTGCTGCTGATGTTGACGCGCCAACTCGCGACCGCGCTGAAGCACGGACCCGACGCGTGGAATCACCGGCCCGAGATGCGCGCGCTCGAAATCGAACTGACCGGATTGACGCTGGGCATCGTCGGCTTCGGCGGCACCGGGCGCGCGATGGCGCGCCGCGCCGCCGCGTTCGGCATGCACTGCCACGCGATCGACCGCGATCCGCAACCGGCATCCGCCGAAGTGGCCACGGTCGGGCGACCCGACGACTTTTACGCGCTGCTCGCGGCGTCCGACGTCGTCGCGATCTGCGTTCCATTGACGCGCGAGACGCATTCGATGTTCGACGCAGACGCTTTTGCCCAAATGAAGCCGTCCGCATTCCTCGTCAACGTGACGCGCGGTGAGGTGATGGACGAGGCCGCGCTCGTGAGCGCGCTCCAACAGGGTCGTCTGCGCGGCGCGGCGTTGGACGTCGCGCCGCGCGAGCCGCTGCCGCCCGACAGCCCGTTGTGGCAGCTCGACAACGTCGTGATGACGCCGCACACCGCCGGGGCGAGCCAGTATCGCGCGGCGCGCAACATCGATCGTTTCGTGACGAATCTCGGTCGATTGCGCGCCGGTGCGCCGCTCGAAGGGACGATCGACAAAGCGCTGGGTTACTAAATCGGCTTTTCACGCCCTGCCGAAAAGGTTACAACGTGCCCCCGGCTCGCAATTCCAGGTGATTCAAAATGGCTCTCCTCGGAACCGTTCATTACGAAGTGCGCGACGGCGTCGCGCTGTTGACGATCGACAATCCACCGGTCAATCCCCTCAGCAGCGGCGTTAGGTTCTATCTGTCCCAGCATCTCGAGACCGCGCTCGCCGACGCCGCTGTCAAAGCGATCGTCATCACCGGCAAAGGTCGCGCGTTCATCGCCGGCGCCGACATCCGCGACTTCGGCAAAGCGCCGAACCCCGACGAGCAGCCGAAGCGGCAAGCCGGCGTGATCGTCGAAGAAAGCGCGAAGCCGGTCATCGCGGCGATCAACGGCACCGCGTTCGGCGGCGGCCTCGAGCAGGCGCTGATCTGTCACTATCGCGTCGCGTCGCCCGGCGCGCCGGTTGGCCTGCCTGAAATCAAGATTGGCCTGTTGCCCGGCGGCGGCGGCACACAGCGCCTGCCGCGCCTGATCGGCGCGGCGCCGGCGATGACCGCGATCCTGTCCGGCGATCCGTTCGACACCGATACGGCGCTCAAACTCGGCATCATCGACGAGATCATCAGCGGCGATCTCATTGCCGGCGCGATCGAGTTCGCGAAGCGCAAAGTCAAAGCCGGTGGCCCGCATCCGCTCGTTCGCAACAAGACGGACAAAGTGCGCGCCGATCGCGCGAACCCGGCAATCTTCAAAGAAGCGGAAGCTTTTCTCGCACGGCGGTTGCGCGGCCAGTTCAACGGTCAGATGGCGTACGAGTGCGTCAAAGCCGCGGTGATGCTCGATGGCTTCGACGCCGGCATGAAAGTCGAACGCGACAATTTCCAGAAGTGTCTGACGCACCCGCAGCGCGCCGCGATGATCCACGTGTTCTTCGCCGAACGTCAGGCCGCGCGGATTCCGGACGTGCCGGCAGAGACGCCGAAGAAGACGATCGCGTCGGCGGCGACCGTCGGCGCCGGCTTGATGGGCGGCGGCATCGCGATGAACTTCGCGAATGTCGGCATCCCCGTGAAAGTGCTCGAGGTCAGCGACGAAGCGCTGCAGAAAGGCCTCGGTGTGATAGCCAAGAACTATCAGCGCATGGTGCAAGGCGGCCGCATCACGCAAGCCGAGATGGACACGCGCGTCGGCTTGATCCAAGGCGCGACCGACTACGCCGAGATCGCCGACGCCGACGTCGTGATCGAGGCCGTTTACGAGAACCTCGATCTGAAGAAGCAGATCTTCAAGAAGCTCGACGACGCGATGAAGCCCGGCGCGATCCTCGCGAGCAACACGTCAGCGCTCGACATCGATCAGATGGCCGCGATGACGCGCCGCCCCGAGGACGTCATCGGTCTGCACTTTTTCAGCCCGGCGAACGTGATGCAGATGCTCGAAGTCGTGCGCGGCGATAAAACCGCGAAGACGACGATTGCGACCGCGATGACGCTCGGTAAAACGATCGACAAGATCCCGGTGCTGTCGACGAACGAGCGCGGTTTCATCGGCAATCGGATGCTCGGCGGTTATACGCAACAAGCCGGCGAGATCATCCTGCAGGGCGCGCTGCCGGAGCAGGTCGACAAAGTCATCTACGACTTCGGCTTCAACATGGGGCCGTTTGCGATGAACGACCTCGTCGGCCTCGACCTCGGCTGGCGCGCGCGCCAGATGGCGAAGGTCAAGCCGGAAGACGTGCCGTTGACCGCGCGCGTCGTCGACAAGCTGTGCGCCCTCGGGCGCTTCGGTCAGAAAACCAACGCCGGGTACTACCGCTACGCCGAGGGGAGCCGCCAAGGCATTCCCGACCCGGACGTCGCGAAGCTCGTCGTCGAGACGTCCGCGGAACTGGGCATCAAGCGCCGCGCGATCAGCGACGACGAAGTGTTGAAGCGCTGTTTGTATCCGTTGATCAATATCGGCGCGGAATTGCTCGAACGCGGCGTCGCGTTGCGCGCCGCCGACATCGACGTGGTCTATGTCTACGGCTACGGCTTTCCGAAATACCGCGGCGGACCGATGTATTACGCGGATCAGATCGGCCTCGACAACATCTACCAGGACATCCTGAAGTTCCATCAGGAATACGGCGCCGCGTGGAAGCCGTCGGCGTTGCTCGCCCGCCTCGCGCGAGCCGGCAAAACGTTCGCAAGTCTGACGGAGTAGCCACGTGACCGACGCCGCGCTGCGCGCGCTGGACGGCGTGCGGGTTGTCGATCTCGCGACGTCGCGGGCGGAACTCGCCGGGCGCGTGCTCGCCGATCTCGGCGCGTCGGTCATCAAGGTCGAACCGCCGGAAGGGTCCGAAGCGCGCCGTCTGCCGCCGTTTCGAGCGTCCGACGCCAACGACTCCATCGAGGGGTCGTTGTACTGGGCGAACGTGGCGCTCGGCAAACGCAGCGTCGTGCTCGACGTCGCATCCGCCGCCGATCGCGAACGACTTGTGGCGCTGATCGACGGCGCCGATATTCTGATCGAGTCGTTCGATCCCGGCGTGATGGACGCGATGGGGCTCGGTTACGCAGCGCTCGCGCGGCGCAATCCGCAGTTGGTTTACACGTCGATCACACCGTTCGGCCAGAGCGGCCCTGCCGCGCGCACGCCGGCGATCGATCTGACGCTCGAGGCCGCCGGCGGTCTCGTCGGATTGCAGGGCGACGGCGACCGCCCACCGCTCGCGATCGGATTGCCGCAAGCGTCGTTTCACGCCGGCGTGCAGGCCGCCGCCGACAGTCTCGTCGCGTTGTACGAGCGCAATCGCAGCGGTCGCGGCCAGCATCTCGACGTGTCGATGCAGGCCGCGATCGTGTGGACGCTGATGCACGCGACGGGCTATCCCGCCAACACCGGCGGGAATCCGCCCGGGAACCAGCGAATTCCGCAACGACCCGCGCCCGACGCTGGTGCCGGGTATGCGCGCGCCGCGCACGATGCAGTGCCGCGACGGCTACGTCGTCATCGGCACGTATCAACCCGGCATCGGCGAACGCACGCTCGACTTGATGCTGCGCTGGGCCGGCGAAGAAGGCGTCGCGGCGCCCGATCTCACGCAACGCAGCTGGCTTGCGTACATGAGCGAGTTGACGAGCGGCGCGTTGACCGTCGACGACTTCAATCGCGGTTACGACGCGATCGGCGCATTCGTCGCGACGAAGACGAAGCGCGAACTGCTCGACGGCGCGCTCGAACGCAAACTGCTGCTCGCGCCGATCCACGACGTGACCGACGTGCGCGCGGACCCGCAGCTGGCCTCGCGCGACTACTGGACCGACGTCGGCGGCGATTCGCATCCGGGCCCCTTCGCGCGCTTGTCGGCGACGCCGATCCGCATGGCGTGCGCCTGCGCCGCGCCTCGGCGCGGATCAGGCGCTGTCGGCCGGCGACCGCGCGCGGGCCGCGCGCGATCGCACCGCGCAAGACGCCCGACTCAGCGGTGTTCGATGGCTTGAAGGTCGCCGACTTCGCGTGGGTCGGCGTGGGTCCGATCATCAGCAAGACGCTGGCCGATCACGGCGCGACGGTGATCCACGTCGAGTCCGCGGTGAAAACGGATCTGCTGCGCAATCTGCCGCCGTTCAAGGACGCGCAGCCGGGCATCGATCGTTCGCAGTTCTTCGCGAACTTCAACACGTCGAAACAGGGCCTGCGGCTCGAACTCAACGAGCCGGCCGATCTCGCGGTCGCGCGCCGACTCGCCGACTGGGCCGACGTCGTCGTCGAGAGCTTCACGCCGGGAACGATGGCGCGCTACGGACTCGACTACGCGACGTTGTCGGCGCAGCCGCAGCGACCTCGTGATGTTGAGCACGTGCATGCGCGGCCAGACGGGTCCGGAGCGCCATTACACCGGCTTCGGCAACCAGGGCGCGGCGCTCGCGGGACTCGTCGCGATCACCGGTTGGCCCGATCGCGCGCCCGCCGGACCGTGGGGTGCGTACACCGACTTCATCACGCCGCGCTACGGCGTCGCGGCGCTCTCCGCTGCGTTGATTCATCGCGACGCAACCGGCCACGGCCAGTACATCGACCTGTCGCAGATCGAAGCGGGCATCCAGTTTCAAGCGCCGCTGGTGCTCGACTACGCGATCAACGGCCGCATCGCGACGGCGCAGGGCAATGCATCGGCGTATGCGTGCCCGCACGGCACGTACGCGACGCGCGGCACGCAGCGCTACATCGCGATCGGCGTTGTCACCGCGGCGCAGTGGGATGCGCTCGCGCGGCTCGTGCCTTTTTCGGCCGCGGCCGTCCGCGCTGCGCACGCTCGATAGCGCGAATCGCCCGCCGCGAACAGCTCGAAGCAGAACTCGCCGCGTGGTGCGTCGACCAGGACGCGTTCGAATTGGCGGAGCGGTTGCAGGCCGTCGGCGTGCCGAGCTATCCGGTGCTGCGACCGACCGACCTGTACGAGGATCCGCAACTGCGGCACCGCGAATTCTTCGTCACGCTCGATCATCCCGTCATGGGACCCACGCCCTACGACGGCCCGGCGACGGTGTTCTCACGCACACCGGCCCGGCTGCGCAGCCCAGCGCCGCTGTTGGGACAACACAGCGACAGCCGTTCGGCGTATGTTGGGCGGCATGCTGGACGGCGAGGCGACGTAGACTGCCGACCGCCGCGCGACCGCGACAGTAACTATGTTCGGTTACCAGGGATGTTCGTCACCGTTCCATTTCTGGAAGCGACCGGTATTAGCGGCCGTAGTGCCCGCGATCACCGCCATGATTCCGGCAGCGCTTTCTTCGACGCTGATTTCCGCGTTGGCGCCGCCCATGTCGGTGCGCACCCAACCTGGATGGATGAGGCCAACCGCGATGCCGTCGTTTGCCAACTCGGCTGCGGCCAACTTCATGACTTTGTTGACCGCCGCTTTTGACGAGCAGTACGCGTACATCACCGGCATGTTCACGGCCAGCGCGCCCATCTGACTGGTGATCGTAATCGCACGCGGGTTTTTGCCGGCTTTCAGATTGCTCCGGAACGCCTGCAGCATGCGCAGCGGCGCCATCGTATTGACCGCAAATGTCTGCGCCCAACCATCGAAGTCCATGTTCAGTACGGATTGTCGTTGTGGGGCCGGACCGGACATCCCGGCGTTGTTGATCAGAATATCGATCGGCGCGTCGCCGATCTCCTTGGCGAGAGCGGCTACCGAAGCGCCGTCGGCAATGTTCACGCCATGGACCGTCAGCCCTTTGCGTGATTTGCCGAGCGTCACCAACTGCGCCGCCGAGCCCGGGTTCGCGGCAGCAGGCCAGTACACGATTGCCCGCCGCGGAATAACGTTTGGCGAGTTCCAGACCGATGCCTCGGTTGGCACCGGTGATTATTACGGTCTCCATAGAAAAGACTCCTGAGGATGGGGAGGAGGATAGCGAGCATAAACGACCTGTTGGTGACTGGGGCTGAGCATCACGCAGCTGCCCGCCCCAGGTATCTCGTCACACCGCCGTCGTGATCAGTCATTCCGGCAGCTTCATCTTGCGAAGGAATGCTTTGTACCGGGTCATCAGCGAGGCCACCGAGTCGCAGGCGCAGTCCAGGGGGCAGATCGACGTCGCCATCCTGCACCACGAGCACCGGGCGCTCACCGTCGAGCGCGAAGTTGACTTCGTCCTGACAGTGCCGCGATTGGACGGATCGAGGCGTGCAGAAGAACAACACGACAGACGCTTTGCCGAGTGCGCGCGCCAACTCGTCGGACCAGCGCGTGCCGGGCGAGATACCTTCGTCGTACCAGATTCTGATGCCCGACTCATGCAGCCGCTGGATCTCCGGATAGACCGCACTCGAATCCTCGTGTGCGTAGCACACGAAGACGTACGGCTCGTCACCGGTGTATGCCGCAAACGGTTTTTTCATCAGGCCAATGATAGATCGACCGGAGGACGATGCTGCGCCTTAGTGTTCTAGTTGGCAATCGCGCCGGCGCTCACGCGCGGCCGTGTACGTGCTGCCCTTCGAGAAGAGGGTCAGAGTGCCTTTCGCAGCAGGCGCTCCGACCCGTTCATCCCCGCTCCGCTACTTCTTCGGGATCTCGGAGGCGTGCGTGGCAATCTGCTGCCAGTGGCCGTCGCGTCTCACATACGTATCGGTGAACCGGTACATCCCCTCGTAGGCCACACCTTGATACATACCCTTGAAGCTCATGACGCCCACGGTGACACCCGTGTCACCGATCACGATGGCTTTCATGTCGCTGACGGCGGCCGATACGACCTTGGTTTTGCCGGACTTATAGCCCGCCAGATCTTCGGCCTTGTTGCTGACAGAACCATCAGGGTTCGTAATGATCAGCTCATTGGCCTCGAGCGCTTCGATGAACTTGATGTCCCCACTCACGATGGCCTTGGCCGAATCCCTTTCCAGCTGCATCAGCACATCGCCATCCGAGGTGGCCGATTGGGCCGTCCCTGCAGCCACGACCAACAAGATCGCGGTGATCGGCGCCGCCAGCGCGGCAAATGTCGTTCGCAAATTGAATCGCTTCATAAATCTCTCCCAGGTCGATGATACGAACAGATTGGCGAAGGTCCCCCCCTCGCGGCATGGACCGTAACACGTCCGTCAGCCATCGATGGATTGATTTGAATCGGGAGGCGCTGACCGGGCTGGACATTCGTCGGTTGATGCGGTCTCGTTGGCGTTCCCAATCACCGCTACCACCTCGGGAGAGATCCATGACCGCGGAATCGATCACCTACACCGACGCCGGCGTCACGCTGAAGGGCTTCGTCGCGTACGACGACAAGATCAAAGGCAAACGCCCCGGCGTGCTCGTGATGCCGGAAGCGTTTGGTCTCGGCAAGAACGCCAAAGCGCGCGCGCAGCGACTGGCGGAGCTCGGCTACGTCGGCTTCGGCGGCGATCCGTTCGGCGACGGCCAGGAGTTCACCACGCTGCCGGACGCGATGAAAGTGGCCGGCGCGCTGATGGCTGATCCTGCGAAGTTTCGCGCGCGTGCGCGCGCCGGTCTCGACAAACTCGCGTCGCTGCCCCAGGTCGACCCGAATCGCCTCGCCGCGATGGGCTACTGCATGGGCGGCACGTTCGCGCTCGAACTCGCGCGCGACGGCGCACCGCTGCGCGGCGTCGTGTCGTTCCATGGCGGGCTGCAGACGCAACGCCCCGCCGCCGCCGGTCAGGTCAAAGCCAAGATTCTCGTGTGCCACGGCGCTGATGATCCGATGATCCCGATGCCGATGGTGGCCGGTTTCGTCGACGAGATGACTAAGGCGCGCGCGGATTGGGAATTGATCAGCTACGGCAACACCGTGCACAGCTTCACGAACCCCGACGCCGACGGAACGATGATGCCGGGCATCAAATTCAACGCGCAGTCCGACGCGCGCTCGTGGATTGCGATGAAGAATTTCTTCGAGGAGATTTTCGCGAAGTAGCCGGAAGGAAGCGGTCGATCTGGAGGATCGCTCCGCCAGACCGTGATGCGCTGGGACATCGCGACTCTAGCGGGAACGGTCTCCGGACCGCGATCGGTCGCTTGGTATGAATCGCAGCGCGCCGGGCTAGGCGCCGATTTCGCCCGTGCGATCGACGCCGCACTTGATCTGTTGGAAGAAGAAATCGTTCCACTCACCGTGATTCCTGGACGCTATCGCAATCGCGTCAAACGCCTGATGCTCAAGCGATTCCCATTCGACGTGGTCGTGACTGAATCACGTGATGAGATTGTCGTGGTCGCGTTCGCACATCAATCGCGTCGACCCGGATACTGGAGCGCACGATTGCGTACCTGACAAGGGGGGTCACGATCGCGCGCCTCGCGCGCGCGCAAGGCACTCTGACCCCGTTATCTCGACCCTATCGAAGCGCCGTCTTCAACCCCGAATAATTCGGCTGGTCGATCGCGACCTGGTTCGCGACGGTCTGCCGCAGGTGTTCCGCGAGGCCCGGCTTATCGAGCGCAACGCTGCCGTCGCGCAGTCCGCGCACGAGGCGCCAGCGCAATGTCTCGAGATCGTCGCGGGAATCGAACAGCGCGCGCAGACGTGTCAGTTCGAGCGCGCGCTGCGGTGCGCCGAGGCTCAGTTCGCGCAGCACGATGTCGAGCGAGTTCGACGCGACGCGCGCGAGGAAATTGGTCCGCCCCTCGGTGGCCGCCATCACGTCGCCGCGCAGATAGTCGCGCACGCTGCTAACGAGTTCGTCCGTCCGCGGCATGTCGAGCGCCGACGAGAACGGCTTGACCCTCGACCATCGAGACCGGCCCCGGAATCAACAGGTTCACGCAGTCGATCTGACACTCCGAACTGCGCCGGCCGATGCCGGGACGCTCGACGGTTTTGTCGGGCCCGGTGCGGAAATGCTCCGCCATGCCGAGGCAACCGACCGCCCACCAGAACGATCCGAACACTTCCCAGAACTTCACGTGCGCCGGATCGACGCGGATGCCCGATACCGACTCGTAGCCGCGAAACAGATCCGCGTACTCGCCAAAGCCGCCGACCGGCAAGTCGCTGCGGCCGAAGCGCCACGAATTCGTGCAGATCCAGCCGAGATCGCGCATCGGATCGCCGATGTGCGCAACCTCCCAGTCGAGCACCGCGACGACGCCGTCAGGACCCACCATGAAGTTGCCGTTGCGGAAATCGTTGTGCACGAGCGTCGCGCGCGGATTTTTCGGCAGGTGTTCCTGCAGCCAACGACCGGCGTAATCGATCATCGGTTGCGGCGTGTTGAACACCCTGTAGCGTTCCCACGTCTGTTCGACGAACGCCGCCGGATCCATCGGATCGAGCAGTTGTCCGAGACCGGTCTTGCTGCAGATCGATCGCGTGGATCCGCGCGAGAATCTGCCCGCATTCGAACGCGAGCTTCGGCCGAACCGACGCGAGCGATTCGCGCGCGCACGATTCGCGCGCCGAGCGCCTCGCCGTCGAGCCATTGCATGACGAAGCCGTCGCCGAGCCCGTCGCCCGGTTCGAGCACCGCATAGACCTCCGGCTCCGGTACGCCGGCATCGCGCGCGCTGCGCATCAACTGCGCTTCGGTCTGCAACCCCGGATGCCCGGGTCCACGCACGCTCTCGACGCCGCCCGGCGAGCGGCGCATCGCGAGGCGGCGTTCTCCCGCCGCATCGCGAATCACGAGCCGATACGTCTCCTGACTCGCACCGCCCGACAACCGCTCCGCCGACACGAGCGCCTCGAAGCCGGCGATCTGACGGCGCAGCACGGCCGCGAGTTTGACCTCGAATTCGGTCGCCGCCATCGATCAGTCTTCCTGAACGCCTTTCGGCGCGCGCTGCTTCATGAAGCCGAACATGTAGCCGGCGACGCGGCGCATCTGAATTTCTTCCGACCCCTCGGTGATGCGATAGCGGCGGTGATGCCGGTAGATGTGCTCGAACGGTTTGTGCCGCGAATAACCCAGGCCGCCGTGCACCTGCATCGCGCGGTCCGCCGCTTCGCAGCACAACCGGTTCGCCCAGTAGTTGCACATCGACACTTTGTCGGATGCCGAGAACGCGCCGTACGTATCCATCTGCCACGCGGTCTTGTGGATCAGCGCGCGCAGCATCTCGCACTGCGTCTGCAGTTCGACGAGCGGGAACTGGATCGCCTGATTCACCGACAGCGGTTTGCCGAACGGTTTGCGCACCTTCGCGTATTCGACCGATTCGTTGATGCAGAACTGCGCGGCACCGAGACTCGACGCGGCCTGGCGGATGCGGTTTTCGTTGAAGAACATCTGCACGACGCCCAAGCCTTTGCCTTCGCCGCCGAAGATCGAATCGTGCGGCACGCGCACGTTCGTCAGCGAGATGCGGCCGTGGTCGGTCGGCATGTTGAACGTCCACATCATCTCTTCGACCTTGAAGCCTTTCGAATCGGTCGGCGTCAGGAACGCGGTGATGCCGTCGCCGTCGCCGGCTTTGCCGCTGGTGCGCGCAAAGATCAGATCGAATTTCGCCTTGTGGATGCCGGTGTTCCAGGTCTTGCCGCCGTTGATGATCCAGTCGTCGCCGTCGCGCCGCGCGACGGTCTCCATGTGCGTCGCGTCGGAACCGTGGTCGGGCTCGGTGATGCCGAACGCAAAACCGCGTTGGCCCGCGAGCATCGCCGGAATCCATTCCTTCTTCTGCGCTTCGGTGCCGTGATGCAGCATCAGCATCAGGCCGACGTTGTTGCCGACGATCGAGTGCTCGTTCTGCAGATCGTTGTGCAGGCCCAGGCCTTTCGCCGCGAAGTGTTCGCGGATGACGGCCATGCCGAGATTGGTGCCGTCCTTGCCGCCGTATTCCTTCGGGAACGGATAGCGGTAGTGGCCCGCGTCGTCGGCGAGCTTGCGCGCTTTCGCGAGCAACGCCTCCCAATCCTCCGACGGCAGGCCGCCGCGATCCCAGTCGGTGCGCGCGTCTTCGCGGCGATGGTCGAAGAAGCGGATGTTGTCGTCCGCATTTTCGAGCGGCTTGATCACGCGCTCGATGAATTCGTCGAGTTCGACGAGGTAGTCGGCCAGATCTTTCGGAATGTCGAAATCCACAGCGTGTTCCTCCCTCTTTTTTCAAATGTCGGTCGTGGATGATAGCGATGCGGGGGCCGCCTCGGCCACTATGCCGAAACGACTCGGGAAATCGGGCTGCGCTGCGCCTGCCAACCAGTTTCACTGAGGCGCGAAGGGGTCGTCGTTGTAACGGATTGTCGGGAGCGAATCAAGCCCGTGATACCCCTTGCTGCGGCCGATGGCGGCGCCGACCATACTGCGCTCCTTCCGCCAGACAGAGGCAATCTCATGCAGCGCTTTCAAATGGCGATCGCCGCTGCGGCGATCGCCGTCGGTGTGGCCACTGCCGCAGACGTCCAGACGACCGGCGAAGTCGGTTCACCCGGCGCCACCACCACGATCAGCGCTGCCCAACTGCCAGCGCCCGATCCGAAGTTCGGCGGCGAGATCAAAGACGATGCCCTGCAATCGAAGCCGTGGTGGGCGCCGCGCGTGGTGCCGCCGAAAGGCGCACCGAACGTGCTGCTGATCATCACCGACGATGCGGGTTTCGGCGTGCCGAGCACGTTCGGCGGCGTGATTCCGACCCCGGCGATGGACGCGCTCGCCGCAAACGGTCTGCGCTACAACCGCATGTTCTCCACTGCGCTGTGCTCGCCGACGCGCGCCGCGTTGATCACCGGGCGCAACCACCACTCCGCCGGCTTCGGCGTGATTTCCGAACAGTCGACGGGCTACCCCGGTTACAACAGCATCATCCCGAAGGACAAAGCGACGATCGGGCGAATGCTGCTCGACAACGGTTACTCGACGTCGTGGTTCGGGAAGGACCATAACGTGCCGGCATTTGCGGCGAGCCAGGTCGGCCCGTTCGACGAATGGCCGATCGGCATGGGTTTCGAGTACTTCTACGGTTTCATCGGCGGCGACGCGAACCAGTGGGAGCCGAACCTGTTCCGCAATACGACGCAGATCTATCCGTTCCTCGGCAAGCCGCCGGGCACCTGGAATCTGGTCACCGCGATGGCCGATGATGCGATCGACTGGATGACGCGCATTCACCAGACCGATCCGAGCAAGCCGATCTTCATCAAGTACGCGCCGGGCGCCACGCACGCGCCGCACCACCCGACGCAGGAATGGGTGGACAAGATCCACGAAATGCATCTCTTCGACGACGGCTACGAACAGCTCCGCACCCGCATTCTCGCGAACCAGAAACGCCTCGGCGTCGTTCCCAAAGACACGAAGCTCGCTCCGTGGCCCAACGACATGCTGAAGCCTTGGAATCAGCTCAGCGCCGATGAGAAGAAGCTGTTCATCAGGCAGGTCGAAGTATTCGCCGCGTATGCCGCGTACAGCGACCACGAAATCGGCAGAGTGATCGAGGCGTTCCGCGAACTCGGCAAACTCGACAATACGCTCGTCATCTACATCAACGGCGACAACGGCACCTCCGCCGAAGGCGGACCGATGGGTACGCCGAACGAAGTTGCGTTCTTCAACGGGCTGAACCAGCTGCCGGTCGAAGTGCAGATGAAGTTCTACGACGTCTGGGGTACCGAGAAAACCTACAACCACATGTCCGCGGGCTGGTCGTGGGCGTTCGACACGCCGTTCGACTGGTTCAAGCAGAATGCATCGCGGCTAGGCGGGATCAACCAGAACATGGTCGTGTCGTGGCCCGCGCGCATCAAGGACGCGGGCGCGCTGCGGCAACAGTTCGTGCACGTGATCGACGTCGTGCCGACCATTCTCGAAGCGGCGGGTTTGAGCGCACCTGAATCTGTCGACGGCATCAAGCAAGCGCCGATCGAAGGCACGAGCTTCGCGTACACGTTCGACGCCGCCAATGCGAAGACCCCGTCGCGGCACAAAGAGCAGTACTTCGAGATGATGGGTCAATGGGCCCTGTACGACGAAGGTTGGATGCTGTCGACGAAAGTCAACCGCGCGCCGTGGGAAGCGTTCGGTCCCGCGAACACCGATCCGCTGAACAACCAGGTGTTCCAGCTCTATAACCTGAACACGGACTTTTCGCAGACCAACGACATCGCCGCGAAGAACGCGGACAAGGTCAAGCAGATGCGCGAGAAATTCGTCGAACAGGCGAAGATGTATCACGTATTCCCGATGGATGCGTCGGTGGCGGCGCGAATCGTCGCGCCGCGCCCGAACATCACGGCCGGACGCAACGAATTCGTTTACACGCGGCCGATGACCGGTTTGCCCCAAGGCGACTCGCCGGTGCTGCTGAATACGTCGTACACGATCACCGCCGACATCGACGTGCCGCAAGGCGGCGCTGAAGGCATGATCCTGACGTCGGGCGGCCGCTTCGCCGGTTACGGCTTCTATCTGCTGAAGGGCAAGCCGACATTCCTGTGGAACATGGTCGACCTCGAACGACTGAAATGGCAGGCGGCAGATGCGTTGCCGCCGGGACACCATACGGTGGAGTTCGATTTCAAATACGACGGTCTCGGCGCCGGCACGCTGACATACAACAACTTCAGCGGCGTCGGACGTCCTGGCACCGGCACGCTGAAAGTCGATGGAAACGTCGTCGATACGAAGGAGATGCCGCGCACGCTGCCGATGATTCTGCAGTGGGACGAGAGCTTCGACATCGGCTCCGACACGCTGACCGGCGTGAACGATGCGGACTACCAGCCGCCGTTTGTGTTCACCGGCACGCTGAACAAGCTGACGTTGACGGTCGATCGACCCCAGCTGACGGACGCCGACATCAAGTCGCTACAAGCCGCGGCCGCCAATGCCGCAGACGGCGCACCGGCCGCGCCGCACTAACACGCACTAACAGAGGAAGTCTGTCGCTCAGGACACGCGACGGTCCCGACCGCGCCAGAAGGGTTCGCGCAGCTCTTTTTTCAGGATCTTGCCCGATGGGTTGCGCGGCAGCGCGGTCACCCAGTCGACCGACGTCGGACATTTGTAGCGCGCCAGATGCTCGCGGCAGAACGCAATCACCGCGTCTTCGGTCAGCGCCGCGTCCTTGCGCACGACGATCGCCTTGACGGTCTCGCCCCAGCGCTCGCTCGGCACGCCGATCACCGCCGCATCGGCGACGCCTCGGTGCCGCATCAGCACGTTCTCGATCTCGGCCGGATAGATGTTCTCGCCGCCCGAAATGATCATGTCCTTCACGCGATCGTGGATGAACAGATAGCCGTCCTGCAGAAATCCGGCGTCGCCCGTTTTGAGCCAGCCGTCGGCCGTGATCGTCTCGGCGGTGGCGTTCGGATTTTTCCAATAACCCTTCATGTTGTTGCGGCCGCGGATCCAGATCTCGCCGACCTCGCCGTCGCGCGCCTGTGTGGCGCCGTCAGCGCCGACGATCCTTATTTGGAGGTCGCCGGGCGGCCGTCCGCACGACCGCAGCAGATGCGCGCGCGGACCGCCCGGATCGTGATCTTCCGGCGTCAGCAGCGCGCCCATGCCGGTGGTCTCGGTCAGTCCGTAGCCCTGCATGAAGCCGCAATCGAAGATGCTGATCGCGCGCGTCAACACCGCCTCGCTGATCGGCGACGCGCCATACAGCACGATCTCGAGACTCTTGAAGTCGACCGCATCCACGCCGGGCGCATTGATCATGATCTGAAGGACCGCGGGCACGAACATCGCGTGCGTCACCCGCTGCGACGGAATGAGCTCGAGGATCCGCGGGACATCGACGTCGCGCAGCAGGATCGTTCGCGCGCCCTGGTACTGACCGACGATGCCCCAGCCGCTGCCCGCGATGTGAAACAACGGCATGCAGACGAGGTTCACGGTGTCGGCAGACATCCGATAGATGTTGTGGCCCTCGTTGAAGAGACACAGCAGGTTGTGGTGCGTCAGCTCGACGCCTTTCGGCAAGCCGGTCGTGCCGGACGTGTAGAGCTGAAAGCAGGTCTCGTGCGGATCGAGCGCGACGCGAGGATCGATACTAGGACGTTCGGAGATCCACTGCGCGAAGGTGAGGTAGTCTGTGCCGGACACATCGCCGATCACGACGATCCGGCGCACGGTTTCGAGCTTCATTTTCGCGAGATGACCGAGGAACTCCGCCCCGATCAACAGCACCTTCGCTTCGCTGTGATTGAGGATGTATTCCATTTCCGGCGCCGCGAGTCGCCAGTTGACCGCGACCGTGACGGCACCGAGCTTTGCGCCGCCGTACAGATACAGAAAATACTCCGGCGCGTTTTTGTCGAGAAACGCGATCCGGTCGCCTTTGCCGACGCCGACCTCCGAAGCCGCCGCCGCGACTTGACTCGATTGTTGGTCGAGCTCGGCGAACGTCCAGCTGCGGCCGTCGACGGGATAGACGAGCGCGCTCTTGTCGCCGCGCTCGCGCGCGTGCACGCGCAGAATGTCGGGCAACGTATCGATGCGCATCGCTAGATGCATTAAATGCCGAGGTCGAGCAGGTTGTAGTCCTTGATGCTCGCGCGCGCTTCCGGCGTCCATCGATACTGCGCCTGGACGTCCGCGAGCGGCGCATATCGAAACGGCGTCTCGTCGGGAAAACGTTGCGCGCGCGCATCGATCGCGTACGCGATGACGCGCGACCGCTCGCGAATGCGCGCGTCGTCGTATACGGCGACCGGGTTGTGAACGCCGCCGCTCTCGACGCCGAGAACCGACGCGCGGCGATGAAAACCGAAGTTGATCGTCACCCGCACGTCGTCGCTGGTGTTCGCGAACGAGCCGTGAATCGCCTGACGATTGCAGATCGCGACGTCGCCGGGCGCGCAGATCAGCGGCACCGCGTCGGGCAAGCGATCAGAACCCGCGGCGTCGACCAGCGCCTTGATGTCGCCCTTGGCTCGATGCGAACCCGGCACGACCCACAGCCCGTTGACGGCGTTGCAGCCGTACAGCTGCGCCATGAAGTTGAAGCCGTGCGTGCCGTCGTCGAATTGCGGACTGTCCCAATGCGTCCAGCCGTCCTGATGCCACGCGACCGAACCGCCGAGCCGCGCCTGCTTGATCCACACCGCTTCGTTGAACGGCGTGAAGTCGTCGCCGTTGATCGCCGCCGCAACGGCGAGCAGTTGCGGGTGACCGTACACGCGCAGGCACGCGTCGGAGAACTGCAGCGACCCGAGGATCAGCTGCACGACGTGTTCCGGCGCCTCGGCCGGCGCCGGCGGTTCGAACATTTTCGCGGGATGACGACCGTTCGCGAACTTGGTGCCGCCGAGCGGATCCGACAACGGCCTCACCCAGCTGATCGTCGGCGCCTTGTTGTCGGCTCCCAGCGCCGGACGACCTTGGCGATCGAGAAGCGCGCCGCGCGTCACCGGCGCGTTCGCCAACATCTCCGCGACGTCGCGTTCGATGTCGTCGAGTTCAGCTTGCTTCAATACGCCTTCGAAGATGTAGAAGCCGCAACGCGAGTACGCTTCGACGATCGCGGGATCGAGCTTACCCCGCGCATCGAAGCGGATCGGCCCACGGTTGCCGAGCGCCGCAGCGCGCCGTTCGCCCTCTTCGCGGTAGCGCACCATCGCTGCTTCCTCGGACCCGTAGTCGACGCGCGGAACCTCGATCTGTTGCAGTTTGGCCATGTTCCCCTCGCCGTGACGCAGACGGCCGATCTTGAGTCGTCCCGCAGATCACTGCAAGGCGCTCGTTGACGCCCATCCGTAGCCGGTCAACACTGCGGATTCGCGGTTCGACAGTCTCGAACTGTTGGAGAACCGATTGGGGGGATTTTCGGGGTTGAGCACGCAGGCGCCATACGTCTTCGTCTGCTATGCGCATGACGAAGCAG
Organism: uncultured Gammaproteobacteria bacterium; assembly: GCA_963829065.1. Classification (GTDB taxonomy): domain Bacteria; phylum Pseudomonadota; class Gammaproteobacteria; order Pseudomonadales; family Azotimanducaceae; genus DATJGR01. The sequence goes on from CAWHHK010000006.1 coordinate 228,311, forward strand.
CGCGGGTCGGCCCGCACGTCGAGTGGCTGCAGCAACACGGCGTCGAGTGCTGGTACGACCGCCACATTCGCGTCGGCACGATCTGGATGGAAGAGATCGGCAAAGCGCTCGAGCGCGCGACGCACCTGTTGTTTTTCGTCTCGCGCGCATCGATTGCCTCGGATCATTGCAGTCGCGAAGTGTCGTTCGCGATCGATCGGGCGAAAGAAGTGATCCCGGTGTTTCTCGAAGACGTCGCGTTGACGCCCGGACTGCAGGTGAGCCTGAGTCGCGTGCAGGCGCTGATGGCGCATCGCCTGCAACCCGACGAAGTGCGCGCGAAATTGCTCGCGGCGATCACGGGCGATGGCGCGGCACGCGAGGCCGAATCGACCGCACGCATCACGCGTCGCAGCGCCGATGTGCCGCGCAAGCGAAGGTATTGGGGAATCGGCGCCGCGGTTGCCGCTGCAGCAGCGATCGTTGCGCTCGCGTGGTGGCGCGGTCTCATTCCGACCGGGCACGGCGTCGCTCCGACCGCCGGACGCGTCCGTCGCGGTGCTGCCGTTCGTCGCGATGAGCGACGACCCGGCCACGCGCCATCTCGGCGATGCATTTGCCGAGGAAATAACCAACCAGCTGGCGGGTCGTCCCGACCTGAAGGTCGCATCGCGCACGTCGGCGTTTCAAGCGAGTGACGGCGATGTCACGGCGATCGGCCGCTCGCTCGGCGTCGCCTACGTCGTGGAAGGAAGCGTCAGACCGGAAGGTGACGGCATCCGTTTGACGGCTCAGCTCGTGCGCGCCGGCGACGGCTTCCACGTGTGGTCCGAGACGTACGATCTGCCCACGGGCACGACTGCGAGCGGACAACAAGACACGCTGCAGACAGTCAGCCTGATGATCGACGCCCACCTCGACGCGGAAATGGACCTGCAAAGGTCTCGCATGGAGACCACCAGCGACGAGGCCTATGCGCATTACGCGGCGGCGCGGCGCCTGAAAAATCAGCTCACAGTCGGTGGCACGGCGTTGCCGGTCGGACAGCAGATCCTCGATGACGTCGACGCGGCGCTTGCAATCGATCCAGACTTCGTCTCGGCGCTGAATCTACGCGCCAATACGTACTTGAATGGCGTCGACGGCACTGCGCGATGGGAAGTCGCCGAGCGGGAAGCCCGCAAATCGCTTGACCGGGCACTCGAGCTGACGCCGAACAATCCCCGCTCGCTCATCCAATTGGCCGTTCTCCAGAGGGCATTCGAACTCGATCCCGGCGGCGCGCAGCAGACGCTAGAACGGATCCGTCAGATCGATCCGCACCAACGCAAACTCAACGAACAGTTGGCAATGCTCGCGATGACGCGAGGTCGGGCGCGCGAGGCGATTCAGTACTGGGAGCAACAGATCGATGCAGACCCTTACGACGCGATGGCGCATTTCAATTATGGGGACCTCTTGCTGCAGGAAAAGGACACGGATGGCGCCGAACGCGAATTCGACGCCGCGAAGCGACTGTCGCCGAAGGGTTTCTCTTGGGCCGCCGCCACCGTGGGTCTGATTCGGGTGTCGATCGAGCACGGCGACATCGATAAAGCCAAAGCCGAGTTCGAGCCGCTGTGGGCCAAACTCAAACACGCGCGTCCCGCGTTTCTCGGTTACCCCTTGGCGGTACTGGGACATGAATCCGAAGCACGCGCGTTGGCTGAGGAGATGAGCCGCGAACCCGATGTCGACCCTTTCCTCGTTTTCATTACGTACTATGGTCTAAAGGCGTATGACGATGCGCTCGTCTGGTTGCGGCGCGGAATCGACGACCGCAGCGGTTTTTTATTGACCTCCATCCGCATGCCCCACCAGTTCCCTGGATTGCGGGAAATGCCGGGCTACGCCGAGGCCCTCGCGTATCTCGACTCGCTACAACGCTCGCGCTGAACGCAACCCGCCGCGCGACGGTGCAGCGCGATCTCCGGTGGACAGTTGACGCGGACGTGGGCACTCGAAACCCTACGTGTCGACGCCGGGCCGCGTCGATATCAGCCCGTTCGCGCGCGTAGTTGTTGTTAGTCAGCAGGCCAGCGTGACTGGATTCTCGAGCAGCGCCTTATCAGTCGTGAGCAGGCGAAGCGTCTCCACGTCGCATTGGGCGAGCAGCAAGCGGTCGAACGGGTCCGCGTGCGGTGTTCGGATCTGCGCGATCGCTGCGGCGTGACGCATGGTGACGTCGAGCGATACGAAGCCCGCCTCTTCGATCGCGCGTTCCAGATCGGATAACGGCACTCCGAGCGAGTACTTTCCGAGCGCCACCTTGATGGCGATTTCCCAGACGCTTGCACTGCTTGCCCAACATTCGTTTTCGGGGTCAGCGAGGTGGTCGCGCGCGCGGCGAGACAGGCGCGGGCTATCAGCCAATGCCCACAGCACCAAATGCGTGTCGAGCAGCAACCTCATGTCAAGGGCCGCCCGAAGAGCCGGTCGATATCCTTCTTGCTTAATGGTTTCGCAATTCGATCGAGCACCTGTTCAGTGAGCTTGCCCTCGAGACCGCCCAGCTTGATGCCCTTCTTTTTCCGTAGCCGGACGAGCTCGACAACCGGCTTACCCGCGCGTGCAAGAACCACTTTCTCACCGGCTTCCGCGGCTTCGACCAGCTGCGACAGCGTGGTCTTCGCTTCATGTATGTTTACCTTGCGCAATGCGTGACACCCTCATTAGCTAATCTAGCTAGGCTACGCCGCGCATGCAGCGGCTTCAAGCCGACATTGGCCGTTGTGTGCGTGAGAGCAAGTGTTTGATCTTGGCCCGTCGAGTTGCCGGTCGATCTCGTTGGGGAGATCCGCGCCGTTACGGATGTTCCGCGCCAACGCTATCCGCAGCGCAATCGATGCAGCGTGATCTCCGGCGGGCAATTGATCCGAACGTCGACGATCGACGTCCCCGCGCCGGGCGACGTATAGCCAAGCATCTGCCCGTGGCGCCATAGCCCGCGGCCGAATCGCCGCGGAATGCGCGCATCGAGCGTCACCGGATACCCGCCCGGCAGGCAGATCTGCCCGCCGTGCGTATGGCCGCACAACAGCACATCGAACCCCGCCTCGGCCGCCTGACGATAGACCTCGGGGGTGTGCGACAGCAGGATCGACGGCAGCAGCGCGTGGCACGTCGGCGGCAGCCAACGCGATGTCATCGACCTTGAAAAAGTGCGCGTCGTCGATCCCCGCGAGCGAAAGCGTACGCGGCGTCGCGCCGAATCGTTGTCGATTCGTTGACGAGCATCGCGATCCCCATCGCCTCGAAGGTCCGGCACCATGCGAATGCTGTCGTGATTGCCGAGCACGCCGTAGATCGGCGCGTCGATGTGCGCGCGCAGTCGCCGCATGCCGTCGAGCGTCGCGTCGATCGGCCCGTACGTCTTCGCGCGGTAGTCGCCGGTCAGCACGCACAGATCGTATTCGACGTCGCGCACGCGTTCGATCAGCACGTGCAGGAACTCGTCGTTGATGTCGACGTGCAGGTCCGACAGGTGCAGCAGCGTAAAGCCGTCGAACGCGGTATCGAGTCCGTCGATCGGCAGTTCGTTCTCGACGATGCGGATGTCGAGCGCGCTGCGGCGCGCCCGCTCGAGCATGCCGACCAGACGCAACGCGAGGCGGATCAGACCCGGCGCCCGATACCATTCCTCCATGTGCGTCGCGCGCGATTGCCAGAACTTGAGTGCGTGCGCGTCGTGCTCGAGTTCGATCGCGAGCCGGCTTCTCGCGCGCGCCGCGCCGAGTCGTTCCTCGAGGCGTTCGACGAGCGCGTGATCGAGCGGCGCGGCGGCCGCCATCTGACTCATCGGGTGACTTTCAATGCACCGCGGAGTGAGCCGTACCCGGCACCTCACCAATTCCGTAAAGGCGCGCCGCGTTGTCGTGCAGCACGCTGCGCCGCACCGCCGGGCTTAGTCCGCCGAGCACGTCGCGCAGGTGCTCGCGAGCGTGCGGATACAGACACGTCGGATGCGGAAAATCGGTTTCGAACAGCACGTTGTCGGCGCCGATCTTGTCGATCAGCCGCGCGGGCCCTTCGCGTTCGAACCAGAAGCAGGCGGAGATGTTGCGCCGGAACTTCTCCGTCGGACGCAGCTCGTGGTGTTTCACCTCGGTGGGCACCATCTGATCCCACTGGTATTCGCACGCTTCGAGCAGGAATGGGATCCAGCCGATGCCGCTCTCGACCGAGACGAAACGCAGCGCCGGGTAGCGCTCCAGCACGTCGCTGTACATCAGGTTCGTGATCATGCGCGCGTTGTCGAGGTACAACAGCGCCCCGCCCACCGCCATCCGGCACTCCGGGCCGAGCGACGGCCACGGCGCGCTGGTGAACAATTGCGTGCCCGCAGCCGCGATGTGGAAGTTCAACGGCGTCGCGCAGCTCGGTCGCGGTCTCCCAGAACGCATTCCACGACGCGTCGCCGTAGTCGGGCAGACCGATGCGCTCCGGCGCGTCGGTGATCGTGAAGCCGGTCAGTCCGAGCTCGGTGCGCGCGCGCCGCATCTCGACGAGCGTCGCCGCACGATCCCAGAACGGCAGGATCGCCTGCGGCCGCAGCCGTCCGCCGGACGCGGCTTGCAGTTCGGCCGCCGCGTCGTTGTAGATCGAGACGCACGCGTCGCGCACCGCTCGGTCGGTGATTTCGAGGAAGCGCGCGCTCGCGAAGCCGGCGACGTTCGGATAAACGATCTGCGTGCCGATGCCGAGCTCATCGAGCAGCTCGAGGCGCGCGACCGGGTCGTACGCGGCGGCGTGCAGCTGGTCGATGTGGGGCAGGAACAGCTTGCCGAACGCTTTGTCGCCGCTGCGCCGGACGACCGACAACCCGATCGGGCCGAGCATCACGTCGCCGACGTGCCACAGCTGCACGCCGTCGCGCTCGACGACTCTCGGCATCCGATCGCGCAACCGCGCCGGCGCGCGCGACGTCCACAGGTCGGGCGGCTCGGTCCAGTGCGAGTCACAATCGACGACGCTCAAGCCGCTGAAAATCTCGTCCAACATCGCACGCACTCCCCGCTCCGATCCATCGATTGTATGCCTCTATCTGCTATCGTTTGCGTCATCGTAAGGAGGAGGCATGCACATGGCGCAATCACGCTTGACGCGGCTGGCAATGCTCGCCGCAGTACTGGTTGTTCTGTCCGCTGGTCTCTCAGCGGGCAACCCCGATACACCGAAGCCCGCTCTTCAACAAGAGGCCCACGCGACACACGCGGCGGCCGCCGAAACGGGCGCGGCGCCAAAGCTCGCGGACGTACAACCCGACGGCACCACAGCGCCGCTGTTCCACGGCATCGGTCCGCTGCACGTGCCGATCTCGACTAAGTCGGAACAGGCGCAGAAGTACTTCGATCAGGGATTCACGTTGATGTACGGCTTCAACCATCACGAGGCGATCCGCTCGTTCAAGGAAGCGGCGCGACTCGATCCGACGTGCGGCATCTGCTGGTGGGGCGTCGCGCTGTCGTACGGACCGAACATCAACCAGCCGATGGAGAAAGATGCGATTCCGCTGGCGTGGAAAGCGTTGCAGACCGCGCAATCGCTGCGCGCGGGCGAAACGCCGAAAGAGCAGGCCTACATCGACGCCGTCTCCGCACGCTACAACGAAACCGGTGAGGGGCGCGAGAAGCTGGATCGCGCGTACGCCGACGCGATGGCCAAGCTCGTCGCGGCCTATCCCGACGATCTCGACGCGGCGACGCTGTACGCCGAATCGTTGATGGATCTGATGCCGTGGGATTATTACCAGGCCGACGGCACGCCGAAACCCGACACGAAGATCGTGCTCGCGCAGCTCGAACGCGTCAAAGCCGCGAATCCGGATCATCCCGGCGCGCTGCACTATTACATTCACGCGGTCGAAGCGACGACGACACCCGAGCGCGCCGAACCCGCGGCCGACGAACTGAGCGACCTCGTGCCGGTGGCCGGACACCTCGTGCACATGCCGGCGCACATCTACCTGCGCGTCGGTCGTTATCACGATGCGATCACCGCCAACGAAGAGGCCGCAGAGGCAGACGAAGACTACATCGCGCAGTGCAACGCGCAGGGTTTCTACCCGGCCGTCTACTACCCGCACAACCTGCATTTCCTGTGGTACGCGGCGATGATGGAAGGCCAGAAGAAACTGTCGCTCGACACCGCGCGCAAGATGGCGCAGCACGTGCCGATCGAATTCGCCCGCTCCACGCCGGAAGTGCAGCAGTACGTGCCGGTACCGATCTACACGCTCGTGCGGTTCGCGATGTGGGACGACATGCTCGCCGAGCCGGCGCCGCCCGACGGCGTGCCGTTCGCGACCGCGATGTGGCACTACGGCCGCGGCGTCGCGTACGCGCACAAAGGCGCGATCGACAAAGCGCAGGCCGAGTTGAAATTCCTGCAGGCCGCTGCGGATCTCGGCGCGACGGTGCCGATTCAAGGCAAGCCCGAGATCATCAACGGCATGGTCGCGGTCGCAACCGATCTGCTCACCGCCGCAATCGCGAATGCGCACGCCGACCACGCCGCCGAGATCGCCGCACTCGAACACGCGGTGAAGACACAGGATGCGCTGCAATACACCGAGCCGCCGTACTGGTACTTCCCGGTCCGGCAGAGCCTCGGCGCTGCGTATCTGCGCGCCAAACGCCCGGCCGACGCGCAGCGCATGTTCGAAGCGGACCTCGCGTATTTCAAAAACAACGGCTGGTCGTTGTGGGGCTTGGGCGAAGCGATCGCCGCGCAAGGCAAGGACGCGGCCACGACGCGCGAGGCCCAGAAAGTGGCGTGGCAATACGCCGACATACCGGCGGGCGCGGCGTTGAACTGATGCCGGAATCGACGCCGCCGCGGACGCTGGGTTTTCACACGCGCGCCGTGCACGCCGGCGCGCGGCCTGAACCGAATACCGGGGCGCGCGCGATTCCGATCTTCCAAACGACGAGCTACGTGTTCGAGGATTCCGACGCGGCGGCCGCGTATTTCAATCTGCAGGAATACGGCAACACGTATTCGCGGATCATGAATCCGACCGTCGCCGCATTCGAGGAGCGCATTGCGAATCTCGAAGGCGGCGTCGGCGCGGTCGCGTTCGCGAGCGGCCTCGCGGCGCAAACGGCGGCGTTGTTCACGATGCTCGAACCGGGCGACCACGTCGTCGCATCGAGCGCGTTGTACGGCGGCACGGTCACGCAGCTGAAACATCTGCTGCGAAAACTCTCGATTGGGCTGACGTTCGTCGATCCGGATCACGCTCGATGCGTGGCGCAAGGCGTTGACCGACAAGACGAAACTGCTGTTCGGCGAGACGATCGGCAATCCGGCCGGCAACGTGCTCGACATCGAAGCGCTCGCGCGGATCGCGCACGCACACGGCGCGCCGCTGATGGTCGACAACACGTTCGCAACGCCGTATCTGTGCCGCCCGTTCGAATGGGGCGCCGACATCGTCGTGCATTCGGCGACGAAGTTCATCGGCGGTCACGGCACGAGCATCGGCGGCGTCGTCGTCGACAACGGAACGTTCGACTGGTCGAACGGGCGCTATCCGGTCGTCGCAGCGCCGTCGCCGGCGTATCACGGCCTCAAGTTCCACGAGAATTTCGGCATCTACGGCTACCTGATGAAGCTGCGCGCCGAGACGTTGCGCGACCTCGGCGCCGCGCTCGCGCCGTTGAACGCGTTTTTGTTCATGCAGGGGCTCGAGACGTTGCCGCTGCGGATGCAGGCGCACGTCGCCAACGCGCTCGCTGTGGCGCGTTTTCTCGACAGCGATCCGCGCGTCGAACGGGTGCGCTACGCCGGCCTCGACGACAGCCCGTACCGGCGTTTGCGCGAGAAATACCTGCCGCGCGGCGCCGGCGCCGTGTTCTGCTTCGATCTCGCCGGCGGCCGCGAGGCCGGACGCGCGTTCATCGAGTCGTTGCAGTTGTTTTCGCACCTCGCCAACGTCGGCGACGCGAAGAGCCTCGTCATTCATCCGGCGAGCACGACGCACCGGCAGCTCGACGACGCGGAACTCGCACGCCGCGGGCATCGGCCCCGGCACGATCCGGTTGTCGATCGGCATCGAAGACGCCGACGACCTGATCTGGGATCTGCGCGCGGCGCTCGACGCCCTTCAAACGAGATCGGTGACGCGATGAGTGACTACCAGGACCCGCGCGTCATTCAGCGCTTGCTGCACACGGCGCGCACCATCGCGATCGTCGGCCTGTCGTCCAATCCGCTGCGGCCCAGTCATTTCGTTGGCTTCTATCTGCTGCGGCATGGTTATCGCGTCATTCCGGTGAATCCGCGCGAACGCGAAGTGCTCGGGCAACGCAGCGTCGAAAGCCTCGCGCAGATCGACACGCCAGTCGACATCGTCGACGTGTTCCGAGAACCGAGCGTCGTTCCCGAGATCGCGACGCGACGCGCGCGCGATCGGCGCAAAAGCGCTGTGGCTGCAATTCGGCGTGATTCACGAAGCGGGCGCCGCGCAAGCGCGCGCCGACGGGCTCGACGTCGTCATGGATCGTTGCCTGAAAATCGAACACGCGCGCTATCTCGGCCGCATGCACTGGCTCGGCTTCAACACCGGCGTCATCAGCGCGCGGCGCAGCCACGCGCGATAGATGGTGAAGCGATGCTGAAGCGGCTGCGGGCGTGGCGGCTCGCGCGAATTCTCGACCGCCATGCGATCGCCGACGCCTTGTGGCGCCGCGTCGTCGGCGAGCTGCTCGATCCTCGATCGACTGACGACCGACGAACTCGCGCGGTTGCGCGAACTGGCAACGGTGTTCCTGCACCAGAAGACATTCGTTGGGACCCACGACCTCGCGATCGACGACTACATGCGCGTGATGATCGCGGCGCAGGCGTGTCTGCCGATCCTCAATCTCGGGCCTCGACTACTATCGCGGCTGGTACACGGTGATCCTGTACCCCGGCGCGTTCGTCGCGCATCGCGAGTTGCACGACGAGTCCGGCGTCGTGCACACGGGATACGAAGAACTCGACGGCGAGTCGGCCGAAGGCGGTCCGGTCGCGCTGTCGTGGGACGAAGCACAGCCTTTGCGAAGAGCCGCAAGACGACGGCTACAACGTCGTGATCCACGAATTCGCCCACAAACTCGACGAACTGACCGGCGCGCCGAACGGCTTGCCGCCGTTGCATCGGGACATGAGCGTTGCTGCGTGGTCGCAGGCGATGTCCGCTGCGTACGAAACTTTCAACGACCGACTCGACCGCGGCGAGGAACCGCCGTTCGACGACTACGCCGGCACCGATCCCGCCGAATTTTTTGCGGTGGTCAGCGAACTGTTCTTCACCGCGCCGGACGTACTGCAGCGACACCTATCCGGACGCGTACGCGCAGTTGTCCGCGTTCTACCGCCAGGATCCGCGTGGGATCTACCGGATAAGGAGTCTCAATCCGCGAGAATCTCCGGACCGAGCGTGTTCAATTCGCGCCGACGCACGCGCCAGTCCGGCATGTGGTGGTCCATCAGCCGCTCGAAGCCGCGTCCGTGGTCGTGATGTTTGATGTGCGCGAACTCGTGCACGATCACGTAGTCGATCAACTCGAGCGGCGCCTTGACGAGTTGCGTGTTCAACGTGATGTCGCCCGTCTCCATGCAGCTGCCCCACTGCGAACGCATGCGGCGCACCCGCCAATTCGGCGTCGCGCGCAACCATGGCAGATCGGCGAAGCGTGCAATGCGGTGCGTCAGCACGTCAGTTGCCTGCGCGCGATACCAGCGGCGCAAGAGGTCGCGTACCCGCGCCGCCGTTGGCTCGCCCGCCGCGACCAGCAGACGCCGTCCGTTGAAGCTGACGCCGTCGCGATCCAGCGGCGCTCGTAGCGCGAGCGGATAACGTTTTCCCAGGTAGAAATGCGGCGCACCGTCTTCGTAGCACGGCGCCATCTCGCGCTCGTGTGCGATGCGCTCCGCGATCCATTGCGCGTGCATTTGCACCACGCGATTGATTTCCTTCAGGCTCGCCCAGGTCGGCGCGCCGACGCGCACGACGCCATCGCGGTCCACGCGGACAGAGATGTTCTTGCTGCGCCGACCGGTGCGGCGGACCTGGTACAAGATCGACATGCCGGGCATTATCGCCCGATGTCCGAAGCTTGGCACTTGGATAAAGCGCTGCGCGACGACGTGCGGTTGCTCGGCGAGATCCTCGGCCGCGTCATCGCGCGGATCGCGGCGCCGCGTTCGTCGAGCGCATCGAGCAGATCCGCGCGCTCGCGAAAGCCGCGCGCTCCGGCTGGCCGGTCAAGGCGGCTCAAGGCAGCTCCAATGGAGAGTGGGACGCTCTGAGCGCTGCTGCTCGAATCGATTCCGGCGGATGCGATCACCGATGTCGCGCGCGCGTTCAATCAGTTCCTGAATCTCGCCAACATCGCCGAGCAGCAACACCAGGTCGCCGCGCAGGCCGGACTCGCGGTCGAGTTGCCGGACGATCCCGGACTCGACGCCGCGATCGCCGCGCTTGCAGATCGAGCTCGTGCTGACGGCGCACCCAACGGAAGTGCTCAGGCGCACGCTGGTGATGAAGTACGAAGCGATCGGCCGAACGCTGGCGCAACAGCCGATCGACGTGCCGACGCTCGAGCGTCTGATCGCCGAGGCGTGGCACAGCGACGAGGTGCGGCAGGAGCGGCCGACACCGCAGGACGAAGCGAAGTGGGGCTTCGCGGTGATCGAGAATTCGTTGTGGGATGCGCTGCCGCGATTCTTGCGCACGTTCGACGCGAGCCTCGCGCGCGCCGGGCGGCCGCCGCTCGACGCAGCGCGCAACTCCGATCCGCTTCGCGACGTGGATGGGCGGCGATCGCGACGGCAATCCCAACGTCACCGCGACGGTGACGCGGGACGTGCTGATGCTGGCGCGCTGGATGGCGGCGGATCTGTACCTGCGCGATGTCGATGCGCTGCAGGGCTCGCTGTCGATGACGCGCGCGAGCGCTGCACTGCGCGAACGCGCGGGCACGCACGTTCGAACCGTATCGCGCGGTACTGAAGGAGGTGCGCGAGCGCCTGCGGCGCACGCGCGACTGGGCCGAAGGGCTTGGTTCGGACCCGCCGGCGCAGACCGGCATGCGATCTATTTCGACGCCCGCGATCTCCACGCGCCGCTGGCCCTGTGTCACGCCTCGTTGCACGAGTGCGGCATGGGACTCATCGCCGACGGTCCATTGCTCGACACGCTGCGCCGCGTCGCCGCATTCGGTACCACGCTGGTTCGGCTCGACGTACGCCAGAGCGCCGATCGCCACAGCGCGGTGCTCGACGAGATCACGCGCTACCTCGGCATCCTGCACGACGGCCGCGGCTATGCCGAATGGCCGGAAACGGAGCGTCAGCGTTTCCTGCTCGCGGAGCTCGTCGGCCGCAGACCGCTGTTTCCGAAGAGCTGGCCGGCGTCCAACGAAAGCTTTGAGGTGCTCGACACATGCAGGGTGGTCGCGTCACCGCTCGGCGACGGCGTCGCGCAATACGTCATCTCGATGGCGACGGCGCCGAGCGACGTGCTCGCGGTGATGCTGCTGCTGCGGTCGCAAGGTCTCGAGCGCAGTCTGCCCGTCGTGCCGCTGTTCGAGACGCTCGCGGATCTCGATGCCGCGGCGGCGACGGTCGACGCGCTGCTGAGCATTCCGTGGTATCGGCACCAGGTCGGCACTGAACTCCAGATGATGATCGGTTATTCCGATTCGGCGAAAGACGCCGGCCAGTTGGCGGCGGCCTGGGCGCAGTACCGCGCGCAGGAACAACTCGTCGACGTCGCGCAGCGCCACGGCGTGCGGCTGCGGTTGTTTCACGGCCGCGGCGGCGCGGTGGGTCGCGGCGGTGGTCCGGCGCATCAAGCCATCCTGTCGCAGCCGCCGGGCTCGTTGCGCGGCAGCCTGCGCGTGACCGAACAGGGCGAAGTGATCCGCTTCAAGCTCGGCAATCCGGGGCTCGCAACCGAAACGCTGATCCGCTACGCCTCCGCCGTGCTCGCAGCGACACTGCACCCGCCGCCGGTGCCGACCGCCGCATGGCGCGCGCGGATGACCGAACTTGCGGAGCTTGCGCTGCACGCGTATCGCCACGTCGTGCGCGAGGATCCCGCAGTTCGTGCCGCTGTTTCGCGCGCTGACGCCGGAACGCGAACTCGGCATCCTCGCGCTCGGCAGTCGCCCGTCGCGGCGGCGCGACACCGCGGACATCAGCAGCCTGCGCGCGATCCCCTGGGTGTTCGCGTGGACGCAGATCCGCTTGATGTTGCCGGCGTGGCTCGGCACCGATGTCGCGCTGGAGGAAGCCTGCGAACGCGCGCGCGACCCGGTGTTGGATGACATGTCGCGCTGGCCGTTCTTCCGGATGCAGCTCGACATGCTCGAAATGGTGCTCGCGAAAACGGATCCGGACCTCGCGCAGTACTACGCGCGCAGGCTGACGAGCACCGCGCAGCAACACGCTGTGAAGCAGCTCGGCGAACGCGCCGACGTTCTCACCAACGCGTTGCTGAAACTGAACGGCTCGACACAATTGCTGCAGAACGATCCCGAGTTGCGCGCGTCGTTGTCGGTGCGCAACACCTATCTCGACCCGTTGCATCTGCTGCAGGCCGAACTGCTCGCGCGTTATCGTCAGCAACCCGATGACGCGACGGCGCGTGCATTGAAAGTGACGATGGCCGGCATTTCGAGCGGCCTGCGCAACACGGGATAAGCAGACAGAATGAGCAGACCGGAATGAGCGCAACGGCTGACATGACGAGTCGCGAACGCGTCGAACAGGCGCTCGCGCGAATCGCTGACCCAGCCGGCGAAGGGGCGCGCGCATTCACGAAGGTCTACGCCGAAACGGCGCGCGCCGAAGCGGATCATTCCGACCGGTTGCGGCGCGCGGGCATCGTGCGTTCGCCGATCGACGGCTTGCCGGTCAGCGTCAAGGACCTGTTCGACGTCGGCGGCGACGTGACGCGCGCCGGATCGAAGATCCTGTCCGACTGCGCGCGCCCGCGCAACGCGACGCGCCTCGCCGTCGCGCGACTGCGCGCGGCCGGCGCCGTCATCGTCGGCCGCACGAACATGGTCGAGTTCGCGTTCGGCGTCGATCGGCGCGAACCCGCACTACGGCACGCCGAAAAATCCGTTCGATCGCGCGACGCGGTCGCATCCCCGGCGGCTCGTCGTCCGGCGCGGCGGTCGCGGTCGCCGACGACATGTGCGTGATGGCGCTCGGCAGCGATACGCGTGGATCGGTGCGCGTGCCGGCGGCGCTGTGCGGCGTTACCGGATTCAAACCAACCGCGCGGCGCGTGCCGCGCGACGGCGCGTTTCCGTTGTCGTACACGCTCGATTCGGTGGGTCCGATCGCCAGATCGGTCGCGAACTGCGCCGCGTTCGATGCGGTGCTGGCGGCCGAGGCGCAGCCGGCACTAACGACGCTCGACGGCGCGCGGCTTGCGGCTGCTGTTGCCGCGTTCGAGCGTGCTCGACGATCTCGATCCGGCCGTCGCCGCCGCGTTCGACTGCTGCGCTCGCAACGTTGCGTCGAGGCCGGCGCGCTCGTCGTCGAAGTGCCGATGCCGGCGTTCGATCGTCAGGCCGATTACTTTCGCGCCGGCGGCTTCGCCGGCGCGGAAGCGTATTCGATCCACCAAGCGTCGGCTCGACCGTTTCGACGAGTACGACCCGCGCGTCGGCAAACGCATCGCGCTCGGCCGCGACCTCAGCGCCGCCGACTATGTCGAATTCGGGCGACTGCGCGACCGCTTCATCCGCGAAGTCGAATCGATCGCCGCGCCGTTCGACGCGATGCTGATGCCGACGGTGCCGTGCGTCGCGCCGACGATCGCCGAAGCCACCGCGACCGACGACGACTACTTTCGCTGGAACGGACGCATCCTGCGCAACGTCGGACTGATCAATTTCCTCGACGGCTGCGCGGTGTCGCTGCCGTGTCATCCGCCCGAAACGGCGCCGGTCGGGTTGTCGGTGTGCGGCGTCGCGATGAGCGATCGACATACGCTCGCAGTCGCGGCTGCGATCGAGGCGGCGCTAAGCAAACATGAGTGAACGCTAGCGGAGGTCGGATGCAGGCAGCGCTGATGCAACGCGGCTCGATCTGGGTCGACACCGTGCCGGACCCTGTGCCGCTGAGGGGCGAAGTGCTCGTGAAAACCCGCGCCTGCGGTATCTGCGGCTCCGACCTGCACGCGGCGCGCCACACTGAAGCATTCGTCAATACGAGCCGCGAAGCGGGTGGCGCGTTCAAGCTGACGACGTTCGATCCGGTCGTGCTCGGGCACGAATTCGCCGCCGAGATCGTCGACTACGGACCCGAGACGCCGCACGACCTGCCCCTCGGCACGCTCGTCTGCAGCGTGCCGATGCTGGTGCGGCAACAGCCGCTCGCAGTGGGTTATTCAGCGGAGATTCCGGGCGGGTTCGCGCAGTACATGGTGCTGTCGAGATCGCTCGTGCTGCCGGTGCCGGCGGGAACGCCGGACATCCACGCGGCGTTGACCGAGCCGATGGCAGTGGGCCTGCACGCGGTCAACAAGGCCCGACTCGAAGGCCACGAGGCCGTACTCGTGCTCGGCTGCGGTCCCGTCGGTCTCGCCGTGATTACCGCATTGAAAGGACGCGGCGTGGCGCCGATCGTCGCCGCCGACTATTCGCCACGTCGACGCAGTCTCGCGTTGGGCCAAGGCGCCGACACTGCGGTTGATCCGAAGCAGAGTTCGCCGTATGCGCTTGCGGAGTTGCGACGGCCCGACAGCGTCGTCGTTTTCGAATGCATCGGCGTTCCGGGGATTCTCGATCAGATCTTCGTCGCGGCGCCACGCAATGCGCGCATCGTCGTGGTCGGCGTGTGCCTCGAACTCGATCACAGTCGGCCGCTGATCGCGATCAACAAGGAACTGCTGGTGCAGTACGTCCTCGGCTACACGCTTGCTGAGTTCGCGCAGACGCTGCAATCGATCGCAGACGGGTCATACGACGTGGCGCCACTCATCACCGCGCGCGTAGGGCTCGAGGAAGTTGCCGCGTCTTTCGACGCGCTGCGCGATCCGCAACTGCACGCAAAAATTCTCGTCGAGCCGTGGCGGTGAGCGCATACGTGCTGGTGGATACTGCTCATGATCGAGGTGATGTCGTGACGTTCGTACTCCATCCCCGCCTCGCCGCCGACGGCATCAGCGTCGGTGAGTTGCCGCTGTGCACGCTGTTGCTCAACAACGATGCGCGGTTCGCGTGGTGCATTCTGGTGCCGCGAATCGAGGGGCTGCGCGACTTTCACGAGGTGCCGCCCGCGCAGCGCGATAGCGCTCTTCGGCGAGATCGAACGGGTCTCGCTCGCGCTGCAGGAGATCACGCGGCCCGACAAGATCAACGTCGCCGCGCTCGGCAACATGGTGCCGCAACTGCACATTCACGTGATCGCGCGACACTCGACCGACATCGCGTGGCCGTCGCCGGTGTGGAGCGTGCCCGGTGCGCGGCCGTATCCGGATCCGCAACCGCTGATCGCGCAACTCAGGTCGCGCTTGCTGTGACAGCTCAACAAAACTCTCTACGAAAAGCGGCACGAAGAGGACACGGGACGATGCGATACGTGACGACACTGCTGCTCGCTGCGCTGACATTCATCGTGCCCCTGGCCATCATCGTGCCCCCGGCCACCGCGCACGCAGCGACGCTCGACGAGATCCTCGCCGGCCCCCAGCGCGATCCCGCAAACGCCGCGCGCGATGTGTACCGGCATCCCAAAGAGGTACTCGAATTTTTCGGCGTGACGCCGGCGGCCGAGGTCGTCGAGGTCTGGCCGGGCGGCGGCTGGTACACCGAAATTCTCGGTCCCGTATCTGCGCGATCACGGCGTCTACTATGCGGCGGGGCTCACGACGACGTCGAAGGACGTCCCGCCGAATCAGCTGAAGGCACAAACGGCGCTGGCCGACAAACTGGCCGGCAATCCGTTGTACGACCACGTGGTGCTGACCGAGCTCGGCATCCCGGGCCGCACGGTGATCGCGCCGCCCGGCCGAGCCGACTTCGTGTTGACGTTTCGCAATGTGCACAACTGGCTCGCCGGCGGTTACGCGCCGGAGATGTTCGCGGTGTTTTACCAGACGTTGAAGCCCGGCGGCGTGCTCGGCGTCGTCGAGCATCGCGCGAAGGCCGGCGCGTCGATCGACGTGATGAAGAAGACGGGTTACATGACCGAGGAATACGTCACCGGTCTCGCGAAGCAGGCCGGTTTCACGCTGGAGGCGAGCTCCCAGGTCAATGCGAATCCGAAGGATACGACCGATCATCCCGAAGGCGTCTGGTCGCTGCCGCCCAATCTGCGCGTGTGCCAACCGATGCCCGAAGGGGCGCAGAAAGATGCCTGCGTAGCGGAGTATCGCGCGATCGGCGAATCCGACCGGATGACGCTGAAGTTCCGCAAGCCCGGCTGATCAGCGGCGGGCGACGGCCGCGTCGATCTCGCGGGTCACGTCCGGCGACAACGTGCCCTCCGCTTCGGCCTCGAGGCACTGCGCGAGTTCGACGCGATTTTTGACGCCGAGGATCACACTGTCCACGCCGGCGATCCCGAGCGCGTAACGATGCGCGAGTTTCGCGGTGCTGGTGCCGAGCGTCCGCGCCAGCGCGCGCAACGGCGCGGCGCGTTCGAAATCGCGAAAGTCAGGATCGGCCGAGTCGAGCTTGCGGTCGAGTGAATCTGTCAGCGCGCCCGCTTGAACGGCGCGGATACCCAGCACGCCGACGCCAGCGGCGCGCGCGGCCGCAATGATGTCGCGCGGCCGCGCGGGCTCGTCGTAACGGCGCATCCCGCCGGCCGAGTCGAGGCAATTCGCAACGCACTGCACCACAGCCGGCCTCGGCGAGGCGCGCAACACGTCGATGATCGTTGCGGGTAGTCCCACGCCGGTGATGCCCCACGCGCCGATCACACGTTCCGCGACCAGAGATTCGAACGTCGGCACGACTTGATCGCGGTACAACGACAACGGCGTCGCGAACCGATCCTGCACGGCCGCGTCGCGCGGAAACGCGTACCCGTCGGGAATGATGTTCGAGTGCAGGAACAGCACGTCGACCCGATCAAGGCGAAGCGTCTCGAGGCTGCGTTCGAGGCGCCGTCGGATCGTTGCATCGACGTCGGCCGCGGGCACCGTGCCGAGCTGACATTTCGTCGTGACGCGCACGCCCGGAGGCGGCCGCCCACCGAACGCCGCACCGATCACGGCTTCTGCTTCACCACGGCCATAAAGGGGCGCCATGTCGAACAGCGTGATGCCGCCGGCGACGGCGGCGTGCACCGTCGCGACCGCTTCGTCGCGATCGGTCGCCCCCCACACCTGGCCGAGACCGCCGCCGCCGAGCGTCAACCGGCTCACCGGCCACAGATTGCCCAACCGTTGTGTCTGCATTCGAGTGCTCCTACGTGCCACGCGAGTGTATCGAAGTGCCCCCTTCCGGATTCAGTGCCAGGCACCGTTCTGCCGACTTTGCAACGCCTGGCACCGTCTGCCGACTTTGCAACGACTGGCACCGGGCCGATACTGCCGACTTGCAACGCCTGGCACCACCATGACCTTCGAATTTCTGCGCGAACAGATCGTCGGCGTCGATTCGACGTTCACGACGCCGTTCGGCGAACGCCTGATGGTGTACTGCGACTACACCGCGTCCGGTCGGTGTCTGCTGTTCGTCGAGAATTATCTGCAGAGCCTGCAGCGCACGTACGCCAATACGCATACGGAGGACGACACGACCGGGCGCAACATGACGCAGCTGCTGCACGAGGCGGAGAGCTCGATCAAATCCGCCGTCAACGCGGGACCCGACGGACGCATCATTGCGATTGGTACCGGTGCAACCGGCGCGATCAATAAACTGCAGCAGATTCTCGGCGTGTACTGTCCGCCGGCGACGCGCGCGCGGATTCTCGGCGAGCTCGAAGCGTGCGCGGGAGCCGAGGCGCGCGCCGCGTACGAGGCGCATCTTAAGCAGCGCCAGCCGGTGGTTTTCGTCGGTCCGTTCGAGCATCACTCGAACGAAGTCTCGTGGCGCGAAGGGCTCGCGACCGTCGTCGAAGTGCGCCTCGACGCCGACGGCGGCATCGATCTGGCGCACCTGGAAGAATTGCTGCACTTGCCGCAGTACCAGACGCGCGTCCGCATCGGCTCGTTCTCGGCCGCATCGAACGTCACCGGCATGCGCACGCCCGTGCACGCCATCGCGCGCCTGTTGCATCGACACGGCGCGATCGCGTGCTTCGACTACGCCGCGAGCGCGCCATACGAACCGATCGACATGAACCCGCCGATGTCGCCCGACGGCGACGCGTCGATCGACGCCGTGTTCATCTCGCCGCACAAATATCTCGGCGGTCCGGGATCGAGCGGCATCCTGGTTTTCAACAAACGGCTGTATCAGGAACAACTCGCACCCACCATTGCTGCCGGCGGCACCGTCGATTACGTCAGCGCGAACGATCAGGACTTCATCGCCGACATCGAGGAACGCGAGAAAGCCGGAACGCCGGGCACGCTGCAGGTGCTGAAAGCTGCGCTCGCACTCCAGGTGAAGGACTGGATCGGCAGCGCGCGCATCGAGGCGCGCGAACACGCGCTGCTGGCAGCGCGCGATGCAGCGCTGGCAGCGCGCGCCGGGCATCGAAATTCTCGGCAACCCGGACCCGCGACGACGCATCGCGATCGTGTCGTTCAAAGTGCGCGCAAGCGCCGAGTGCGCGCAGCGCCAAGTGCGCGCCGCCGGGCTTTACCTGCATCCGAAATTCGTCACCGCGTTGCTGAACGATCTGTTCGGCATTCAATCGCGCGCCGGATGTTCGTGCGCGGGTCCGTACGGCCACCAGCTGCTCGCAGATCGATCTCGCGCGCTCCAACCGCTACCGGACCTGGGTCAAAAAGGGCTACGGCGGCATCAAGCCCGGCTGGTGCCGCGATCGGTTTTCACTACGCGATGGATGACGCCGAGGCGGACTACATCATCGACGCGGTCGCATTCATCGGCGAGTACGGCGCGCGCTTCATCGGCCTGTACCGTTTCGAACTGGAATCCGGCACGTGGACGCACGCGGAATCGCACGCCGAATACGAGCACCTGGCATTCGCGACCGCGCTCAACGCCGCGCGCGTCGAACCGACGGCGCGCACCGCCGCGCAACGCACGCTGCTGTATCGACACTTCCTCGACGACGCGCGACGCTGCGCCGAAACGCTGGCGCGGGATTCGCGAATCAACGATGCGCGACTCGACGGAGAACTCGGTGAGTTGCAGTTCTTCGCATTGAGCGAACGCTCGCTCGCGCGCTGACGTTCAAGCGTCGCGTTTCAATCGCTGATGTATCGCTTCAGCACGTCGTGGAAATGGCGGATTTTCGTTTCCTGGTAATTCGCCAGGACGATCGCGTCGTACTGAAATGGAAAACACCCGTCAGTCCGTTGTTGTCGACGTCGACCAGCCCGTCGTCGCGCAGCGTGTAGACGGCTCCCGTCAGCGGATGCTTCAACGCTGTCATCTCATCCGTTCCATCGCCGCATTTTCTCGGATCACAACCCGATTCGAACGTGCCAACGTTTCGTCCGGACGTGCCAGGCGGACGGTGACGCACAGCAGGAATTCGGCATCACAAGTGTGATCGCCGTCATGTTCCGCCGGCACCTCGATTGAGGTCGACGACGCCATGCCCGAACCTTGCGAAGTACCTCGTTCCTTGCGCCGAATACAGAACACGGAAGGGCTGTTCTCATGTTTCAGCTGACCGTCTGGTCGCTGCCTTCGCTCGCCGCCGTGATCCTGGCCGGATACACGCTGCTGCTCGTTCGCCGCAGTGCCAACGTCCCCGGCGTCACGCCGATGCTCGCCTTGTGTGCCTGCGTGATCATCTGGTCGGCCGGGCAACTGCTCGGCACGTTGGTCACGACGCCGGCGCTGAAGATGTTCGCATTGAAGGTGCAGGTTCCAGGTATCGCCTACCTGACGGTCTGCTGGTTCTGGTTCGCGCTCGCGTACGCACGTCGCCGGCGTCACGTGTCGACGCCGGTGATGGTCGCGGTATCGATCCTGCCGACGGTGTCGTTGCTGCTCGCGCTGACCAACGAGTGGCATCAGCTCGTCTGGCAGTCGCCGCACCTCGTCGAGCACAACGGCTACGTCGGGTGGGTCGCCGAACCAAGGTCCGTGGCTGATGGTTCACGTCGTCTATGCGCATGCGCTGCTGTTCGCAGCGACCGTGATCCTCGCGTTCGAACTGTCGAGTTCGACGCGCTACCGCAAGGCGCTGGTGGCGGTGATCGCTGCACCAGCGGTCACGGCCGGATTGAATCTGCTGTCGCTGTCCGGCTGGTATGCGTTGCCGGGAATCGATCTGACCACGTTTGGCTTCGCGCTATCGGCGCTGCTGCTGAACGACGGCGTGCTGCGGTTCGGGCTGCTCGAAGTGACGCCGGCGATTCGCAATCGCGTCGTCGAGCAACTCACCGACGGCGTCGTCGTCATTCAAAAGGATGGTCGGATCATCGACCTCAATCCGGCCGCAGCCGCGATCTTCGCGATTCCGGTCGACTCCTCGGTGAATCAATTTGCGACGAATTTCATCAAGACCCCGCTGTTGCCGGGACTGCTGGTTGGCCTCTTTTCGAACGCCGAAATCACCATCGGCGAGCGCTCGTTCCACGTGCTCGCGACGCCGTTGTCACGCGACACCGAACGGCCCGGCGAGATGGCGCTCGTGCTGCGCGACATCACGGAACTGACCGGATCAAGCAGGAGATGGAGCGCCTCGCGCATACCGACTTCCTGACCGGCCTCGCGAATCGCCGCTATCTTCATGCAGCGGCTCCACGAGGAGACCGAACGCGTCAAACGCGGCCATCAACCGATGAGCGTGCTGCTGCTCGACATGGATTCGTTCAAGCGCGTCAACGACACCCACGGACACGACGTCGGCGATCGCGTGCTGCAGGTCATCGCGAGCGTCACCCAGGAAGTCAAGCGCGTCTCCGACGTCGCGGCGCGCATCGGCGGCGAAGAATTCGCGATGCTGCTGCCGGACACCGACCGCGACGGCGCGATCAAACTCGCGCAGCGGCTGCGCCGCACGATCAACGAACAGGTCATCGCCGCCGCGAAGGGCGCGCCGATCCAGGTCACCGCGAGCATCGGCGTCGCGACGATGTCGCATACCGATCACGGCCTCGACCACATCCTGACGCACGCCGACCGCGCGCTGTACCGCGCCAAGGACTCGGGGCGCAATCAGGTCTGCAGCGAGTAGGTCGCTAACGCTCGCGTCGGTTTTGCCGTCGGTTTCACTGGCGTCGCGATCGACTTCAGCGCTGTCGCTGGCGCGTGCGCGGCGCCCGGCGCGCGCCGCCGTGACGGTCAGATCGTCTCTGTCTTTGACCAACGGTTCGGCGATGTACGCGGCCAGCTTGAAGTAACCGTCCTGACCGTTGCGCGCCACGAGAAAGTCGCTCTTCGGCTGCGGCTGGAAGAAACGGTAGTCGAATTCGCCGCTGGCGGTGCTCACCGTCAACTTGAGCACCGGTTCGACGCCGTCCGCGGGCGGTGCATCGGCGGCGCCGCTGACGCGCAGGTTCGCAAGCTTATTGACGAGATCCTTCGCTTCGTCCTGCTTCGTCGTCGCGCCGGGCGCGAGGCCGTCGAGCGTCCAGGTGTCGCCGGTGCGTTGCAATTTCCAATGGTCGGGTCGAGTGACGGCGGTGATGTCGCCGGTCGGTTTCAGCAACGCTTTGTCGAGCCAATCGTCGCTGCGCGCCGTTGCATCGTAGTTGGCGAAACTGATCGCATAGACGTCGTCCGATTCGGCGCGCCGCGCATGCACTTTCTTGAACCCCGGAGACGTTCCAAGGTAGAGGTCCGCGACGACCTGATCTTTGTCCGTCAGCTTGATCTCGCGCTGAAATTTATCCGCCGCCACCTCGAATCGTTTTGCCGACTCGGCGCTCGTCGCAACCGGCCACGGCGCATTCGCCGCGATCAGTTTGTCGAGCAACTGGCTGATCTTGTCGCCGTCGGCCGGCAACCCGCGCGTGTCGGGCAGCGTCCAACCGGCGTCGCCGCGTTGCAGTTTGAGTTGTTGGCCCTTGTCGTCGACGATGACGAGGCCATCGACCTTGCCGCGATCGATCGCAAGCAGGTTGCCGGTGGTGGTCGCGACGCTGCGCTGTTGCCACCCGAGGATCCCGGCGAGGACGAGCAGTTGCAACGCGAGCAGCAGCGTCAGCGCTTTGACGTGACGGTTCATGCGCGGGCTCCGGTTGACGCATCGTTCGCGGGTCGCGCCGAGCCAGCGCCGGTACTTTGCAATGCGCGTTTTCGCGCGCGACCGGTGCAACACGAAGATCAGACCGAGCAACGCGAGCGCGATGCCGTAGTTCGAGTACTCGAGCGTCATGCGTTCGGCTTCCGGCAGCGGCGGCAGCGTGCGATTGAAGTGTCCGCGCGATCGAATCGCCAGCAGGCCGCGATCTTCGAGCGACCAGTCCACCGCGTTGGCGATCAACTGCAACGAGTTGCCGTAGACCGTGCCTTCCGCCGAACCGATCATCGACAGCGTTTGATCCGACAGGAACGTATTCGATCCGAATACGAACAGACGCGCGGATTCGGGCGATTTGTCGATGATTCCCGTGATGACTCCCGCATCCCCCTTCTTGGGCTCGTTGGGCTTCGCGGCGTTCGGGTCGTCGGGCGCGGGCTTTTTCGCGTCTTTGGATTCGGCGAGCAATGGATTGTCTTTGTCGGCGAAGTACGAATTGAACTGACCCTCGACCGAGACACCCACCACCGACGCGGCGCGATCGCCCTCCGGCGTAAACGCGGAGTGTCCGCTCGAATCGATCTTCGGCATCACGTCCATCGACGTCGAGCGCCAACTATTCGTAGAACTCTTCAGCAGTTCGACGACGGTGCGACTCGCATTCTTCTTCGCGTCGACGTCGATCGGCGAGACCCACGGCAGCGTGACCTGCGGGACGTCGGCCGTGATCGGCGAACTCGGATTTTTGCCGTCCCCGCGCACGTCGACGAAGTACGGATAGTCGAGCATCCGCGTTTCCTGGAACGAGAAGCCACCGACCTGGCGCGTCACCGGAATCGGAAATGCCGCGTTCTGCGGATCCATCACGAACGAAGGTCGCACGTCGATGCCCTGAAACGCGAGCCACTCGTCGAGGCCGGTCGTGCGCGGACCCGCGGTCAACGCCTGCCGCGTCAGGCTCGGCGCGAGCGGTGAGGCCGCAAGCATCACGGTGCCGCCCTGCATCAGGAACTGGTCGATCGCGAATACCTGTTTCTCGTTCAGCTGTTGCGGATCCGCGACGACCAGCACCTCGGCGCCTTCGGGCACTCGCCCTTCGGTCAACTGTGTCTTTTCGACGTTGTGATCGGTCATCAGCGTGTCGGCGAGTTGCGAGTATTGATTGCCGCCGCGACATTTCCTGCATGTACGAAGGCGTGTCCGGCGCCATCAACGCCACGGACTTCAGATAGCCGGTCGCGAAGCGCTTGAACGCGGCGTCGAGCGATCGCTTCAAGCCTTCTTCCGTCAGATCCTCCGGCAATGGAATCTGCACGACGGTGCTGGCGCCGCCATCGAGCGTCAAATAGAAGTAGAAGGTATTGGTCGAGAACAGGCTCGCCGCCATCGGCCGGAATCCGTACTGCTCGCTGATCTTCTTCGCGACGGCGCCACCGCCGGCGTCCGGATCGACGAACTCGACCGAGAGTTTTCCGCCGGCATCCTTCGTGTATCCATCGAGCACCTTGACGACGGTCTGCTTGAACGTCGCCAGCGTCGGCGGCAGCGCGGCGTCATTTGAAACGTAGCCGACGAATTTCAGCGGCTTCGGGATGCTCGCAAACAGCTCACCGCCCGACTGAAAGCCGTACAACACTTTCTTGATGGTGCGCGTGATGTCGTATTCCGGATTGCGCAGCTGCACGTCGAGGTTCGATTCGCCGGCCACCTTGACTTCGATCAGGTCGCGAAAACCCAGCACTTCGAACTGGTCGCCGTACTGCACCAGCACGTCGAAGTAGGAATTGACGAGACTCGACTGATATCGATCGGCGACCTGGAACGGCACCGGGTGGATGCCGTATTTGTTGTTGGCTTCGTCTTCCGCCTCGGGATTTTTGGCGGGATCGACGAGTTCGACGCGAACCTTGCCGTGACCTGCGACTTCGAACTCGGACAACAGATCCTTCATCTGCGGCACCAGCGGCGCGAGCAGCGGGTGTGTCTTCGACGAGAAATAGCCGCGGATCAGCAATGGCTCGCGCAGCTGATCGATGTAGTTGCGAGTCGGTTCGGAAATCGAGTACAGGCGACCTTGCGTGACGTCGACGCGCGCATCTCTCAGGTTCGCGAGCCACAGATTCGCGACGAGCAGGTTCGCAACCACCAGACCAATCGCCATCCGCCACGTGCCATGACGACGCGTATCGCCGTCCTTCGCCCAACGCTGCCGCTCCAGCGCAAACACGTTCAACGCGAGGAATGCGAGTATCAGACTCGCGTAGTAGTAAAGGTCGCGGAAGTCGAGCACGCCGCGCGTGATCGACTCGAACCGCGATCCGGTGCCGATGCCGCGCAACCAGACGCCGAAGTCGTTGCCGGCGAGGTCCGTCAACAATGGGCTCCCGGCGAGATACAGCGCACCACACGCGAGCGCCGACAGGATCAGGCTGACGATCTGGTTGTCGCTGCGCGCGCTGATCGTCAGGCCGATCGCGATATAGGCACCGCCGAGCAACATCGCCGCGAGATAACCGGCGAGCACCGGGCCCCAATCGAGATTGCCGAGATACGCGACGGTAAACGGCAGCGGCAGCGTCAACAGCAATGCAATCGCGAGCAATGTCCAGCAGGCGAAGAATTTGCCGAGCACGAACGACCACGTCGTGACCGGCACCGTCGACACGAATTCCAGCGTCCCGGAGCGGCGCTCTTCGCTCCACATCCGCATCGTCAGCGCCGCACACAAGAAGAGCAGCAGCAGCGGCAGCCATTCGAACATCGGCCGCACGTCGGCGATGTTGCGCGCAAAAAACGCTTCGCCCCAGAAAAATATGAACAGCGTGATCGCGAGGAAACTCGCAAGAAACAGGTAGCCGATCGGCGACGAGAAGAACAGCGACAACTCTTTTGCGGCGATGCGCTTGATGCTCGCGCTCTTCATACGGTGATTGTTCATGCGGCAATTCCTTCGTCACTGACTTGCCGAAACACGGTTTCCAGATCGCGTTGCTCGGGCGCGACCGAAAAGACGCGGATGTTCGCCGCGACCAGTGCGTCGACGACGCGGGCGGCGGTCGCTTCGGCGTCACCGGTGAGCGGCAACGCGATGCGTCGTGCGTCCGCGCGCACCGGTGTTCCCACGCCGATGTCCGCGACACCACGCAGCGCCGCGGCAACGCGATCCGGATCGGCGTCGGTGCCGACCAACAGCCGTTCACTGCGCTTGAGCTTTGCCAGCGACTCATCGAGCACGAGCGCGCCGTTGCGCAGGATCATCGCCCGGTCACAGATCGCATTGACCTCCTGCATGATGTGCGTCGACAACACGATCGTCGCGTTCGCCGCGAGGCGCCGGATCAGATCGCGCATGTGCTGGGTCTGCGACGGATCGAGTCCGTTGGTCGGTTCATCGAGTACGAGAAAGCGCGGCTTGTGCAGAATCGCCTGCGCGACGCCGACGCGCTGGCGATAGCCGCGCGACAACGTATGAATTGCATCGAACGCTTTGACCTCGAGCTCGGTCGCTTCGATCGCCTCGCGCACCGCAGTCGCCTGATCGTTCGCGGTGACGCCGCGCAGTTCCGCGGCGTACTCGAGATAGTCGACGACCGTCATCTCGGGATACAGCGGGAGGCTCTCAGACAGATAACCCAGTGAGCGTTGCACGACCTTCGGTTGTTCCGCGACGTCGACTCCGTCGACCAGCGCGCGCCCCGCGCTCGGTTCGAGATAGCCGGTGAGCATCTTCATGATCGTCGTCTTGCCGGCGCCGTTGTGGCCCAACAGCCCGACTATTTCGCCTTGATTGATCGTGAAGTCGACTCGATCGACAGCCAGAAAATCCCCGTATCGACGGGTCAGTTGTTCCGCCTTGATCACTCATCTCTCCTGTAAGCGAACCGGTTTCGCTCGACCGGTTTCGGTGCGCAAGCGTACTCAGCTGCAGAGCAAATTCAAGCGGCGCGCTTGCAGAGACAATCTGGAGCGGGCAATGTTCCGTGATGACGTCGAAGAATCTCAGGCTGCCTTCGAGCATCGGCGAACTCGAAGCGATCTTCACCGAACCCGATGACGCGCACGCAGCCGCATGTGCCGCACGCGGCCATCGTGCTGTGCCACCCGCATCCGCAATACGGCGGCAACATGCACGACGCCGTCATCGGCATCGTCGAGTCGGCCGCACAGCGCAGTGGATTTGCAACGCTGAAGTTCAACTTTCGCGGCGTCGGCGCGAGCGCGGGGCGGTACGACAACGGCGTCGGCGAAGTCGACGACGTACTCGCTGCAGTTGCGTGGTTGCGCGGGCGGATCGGTGCGAGACCGATCTGGCTCGCGGGGTATTCGTTCGGCTCGAACGTCGTCTGGCGTTCGCTCGACGACGCGGGCGAAACCGCCGGCGTGCTGTTGATCGCGCCGCCCGTCGGCATGATGGATTTCAGCGCGCGGCCGGCCGCGGCTGTCAGCGTGACCGTCATCGCGGGCGATGCGGACGACTACGTGGATATCGCCGAACTCGGCCGTTGGGGCCGCGACAGAACCCCGCCTGCGCAGATCGACATCATCGAAGGCGCGGATCACTTCTTCTCAGGCGCCTATCCGAAGGTCGCCAGGGCCGTCGAGCACGCTCTCAAATGGCCCCAGAGGGGCTAGAAAAGCGGGACGCCCGATATCCACGCGTGACCCCACACCGCAACCGCGCAGACCACGAGTCCCGCGAGTATCGGGATCATCAGTTCGCCAGGCGACGAATCGATTTCGACCCTTGAAGGATCGCCGCAAACGGCACATTCGACGTCGCGGCCGCGAACGGGGGCCAATCCGCCGCGGCGCTGCGCGCCTTCTTCATGTCGATCAGGAAGGTCCCGACGAGCGACAGAATGCCCAGACTGCCGAAAAATATCAGCGACGCCGCATCGCCGTTCGCAATGATATGCGCAATCGCCCACAACACGATCGCCCACTGCAATGGATGGCGCGTGATGCGAATGAGCCCCGCCCCCTGACCGATCGCCTTCAGCGTCGCTTCCTGCCCGACCGACGTCGGGTTGCGGGTCACGAACGCGCCCAACAGAAAGACGAAGGCGACCGGCATGATGGCCATCGCCACGCCGCGCAGCGCCGGCGTCGGCGTCCACAGAAAATCGGCGTGCGGCAGACGGTTGTAGACGATGATCAGGTAGATCAGCGTTACGGCGGCCAGCAGCGAATACACGCCCAGATAAGCGCGCTCGCCGATGCGGCCCACCAGCGCTGCCCGCAGCGGCGTGCTGCTGACGCCGAGGTGCGCCGCGATGAACAACGCTGCCGCGAATAGCAACTGGCCCATGCTCGCTCTCCTGCAAAGCGGACGTGAGTATCGATTCTGCGCGTTTCTTTTTGCGACACAAGCGCCCCGACACCAGCGCGGATCCGCTATAGTCGCTCCAGCGATTTCATCGAGGGGAACAAGATGCAGGACGTGACTGGAAAAGTGGCATTCATTACGGGCGGCGCAAGCGGCATGGGGCTCGCGATGGCGCGATCGTTTTCGGCCGCGGGCATGAAGGTGGCGATCGCCGATATCGAGCAGGAGGCGCTCGATCGCGTCAAGGCGGAGTTCGCGAAATCGAACGCCGAGGTGATCACGCTCAAGGTCGACGTGACCGACCGCGATGCGATGGAACGCGCCGCGCAGCAGACGGAGGCCGCGTTCGGCAAGATCCACGTCCTGTGCAACAACGCAGGCGTTGCAGTGGGCGGCGGCATCGACGCAATGAGTTACAAGGACTGGGATTGGGTGATGGGCGTCAACCTCGCGGGCGTGATCAACGGCGTGCAGACGTTCGTCGATCGGATCAAGGCGCACGGAGAAGGTGGCCACATCGTCAATACTGCATCGATGGCCGGCCACGTCGCTTTTCCGGGGCTCGGCGTCTACAACACCAGCAAGTACGCGGTCGTCGGCTTGTCGGAAGCGTTGCGTGCGGATCTCGCAGCGCAGGGGATCGGCGTATCGGTACTATGCCCCGGCGTGGTCACCACGAACATCTTCAACTCCGGACGCAATCGGCCTGAGGAACTTCAAGGCGACACCGACACGGCATCGTTGGTGCTGACGGCCGACGTATCCGACGCCGAGCGCATGGCTCGCCTGCAGGAAATCATGGCGGGCGCGCTCGATCCGGCGGTCGTCGGCGATATGGTGCTCGCGGCGATCCAGGCCAACGACGAATACATCTTCACGCATCCGGAATTGAAGGCGATGGTCGAGGCGCGCGGTGCGGCGATCGGCAACTCATTCGATCGCTGGTCGCGAGTACCGCAAAGATCACGGCGTTTGAGCGTGCGGATCGACGATACCGATCAGCGCGTCGAGCACCTGATTCGGCTGCTCTGACAACATCGCATGGCCGCAACCGGGTAACGTCACGAGGCGCGCGTTCGGCATGGCCGATGCAATTTCGCGACCGCCGCGCGCCGGCGTCATCTGATCCGCGTCGCCGACGATCACGAGCGTCGGTTGGGTGATCGCAGCGAAGTCCCCGCGATATGCGTCGCACGCGGCGAGATCGGCGTAGTGCACGCCGGGATCGCAGCGTGCAATCAACGCGGCACCGCCGCCGAGCATCCAGAACCCGGGATTCGGATTGCCACCGAGCCGAGCCCGCGCGCTGTGACTCCAGCCGTTGGCCATCTGCGTTGCCGCGGGGTCATTGTTTCGGGCGGCGCCCAATAGCTTCTCGGCGACTGCCATCGGCGTCGAAATGCCGAGCAGCGCCAGCGCGCGCACGCGCGTGGCACTGCGTGCGGCGAATGCGCAGGCGACCAACGCGCCCATGCTGTGACCGACGATCGTCGCGTTCGCGACGCCGCACGCATCCATGAGCGCCGCGAGCCAATCGGCCATCGCTTCGACCGTCGTCAGCGGCGCTCCGGCCGAGCGACCGTGGCCCGGCAGGTCCGGCGCCAGCACACGAAGGCCATGTCGGGCGAAGTAGCGACTGGGCATCACCCACACGGTGTGATCGTGAGCGGCGCCATGAACGAAGACGACGGCGCGCGCATCAGCAGCTGCCCGACCACCTCCAGTGCCGACGAAGGCGGACCGGCCATCGACACTCACGCGCATTTCAACGCCCTCATTTCAGCGGCCGCATTTCAACTAACGGATCGCTGCGCGCGGCGCAGCGCACGATCGAGGTCGCCGAGCAGATCGTCGACATCTTCGAGACCGATCGACAACCGCACGAGCCCTTCGCCGATGCCCGCCGCGCGCAACGCGTCCGCGTCCATCCGATGATGCGTCGTGCTCGCCGGATGAATGACCAGCGACTTCGCGTCGCCGACATTCGCGAGATGCGAAAAGATCGTCAGGTTCTCGATGAACGTGCGTCCAGCGGCGCGACCGCCGACGATATCGAACGACAACACGGCGCCGGCGCCGCGCGGCAATAGTTCCTGCGCGAGCGCGTGATCGGGATGGCTCGGTCAGATCCGGATGGGAGACGCTGTTCACGCCCGCGTGCGCTTCGAGAAACTCGGCGACGCGCCGCGCGTTCGCGACGTGTCGCTCCATGCGCAACGACAGCGTCTCGAGACCTTGCAAAATGTGGAACGCCGTCGTCGGCGCCATGCACGCGCCGAAGTCGCGCAGACCTTCTTTACGGGCGCGGGTGATGAATGCGGCCGGACCGAATTCTTCGGCGAATATCAGGTCGTGAAATCCCGCGTACGGCTCGGTCATCGTCGCGAACGTGCCGGCCGCTTCCCAATCGAACGTCCCGCCGTCGACGAGAACGCCGCCGATCACGATGCCGTGGCCCGACAGAAATTTCGTCGCGGAGTGCAGAATCAGATCGGCCCCGCATTCGATCGGTCGCATCAGATATGGGGTCGTGAATGTCGAATCGATCAACAGCGGCAGAGCCGCCGCGTGCGCAACGCGCGCCACAGCGGGGACGTTCAGCACTTCGAGCCCCGGATTGCCGAGTGTCTCGCCGAACACGAGGCGCGTGTTGGGCTGGATCGCCGCGGCGAACGCCGCGGGGTCGCGCGGATCGACGAACGTCGTCGTGATGCCGAAACGCGGCAACGTGTACGCCAGCAGGTTGTGGGTGCCGCCATAAATCGACCGCGACGCGACGATGTGATCACCGGCGCTGCACAGCGTGACAACCGCGAGGTGCATCGCCGCCTGGCCGCTGGCAGTCGCAATCGCGCCGACGCCGCCTTCGAGCGCCGCGACGCGTTCCTCGAGCACGGCATTCGTCGGATTCGACAGCCGCGAGTAAACGTGCCCCGCGCGTTCGATGTTGAACAGACCCGCCGCAGAATCGGTGTCGGGAAACACGAACGCGGCCGATTGGTAGATCGGCGTCGCGCGGGCGCCGGTCGCCGGATCCGGACGCTGGCCCGCGTGCAGCGACAGCGTATCGAAGCCGTCACCCGATCCACGATTAGAGTCTGCCATCGCTCCCTCCAGACTCACTCCACATAGCGCGCGCGCAATGCCGCGCGACGGTCGTCGTCGATATCGAGTCCGCGTTCGAGATACACGTCGAACGAACCGTACTCGTCATCGACCGCGTCGAGCGCGGCATTGATGTATTCGGCACGCGCGCCCGACAGCGCCCGCGCTTGCGCGACGTCGACGTCGCCGTAGCTCGGACGCAACCGCGGCACGATGAATCGTTCGAAATCCATCGCGACGTTGGTCAACAGGTAGTCCTCGACGACGGTCTCGCGCGGTACACCGAGCGAAAGCTGTATCGCCGCCACGCCGAATCCGGTGCGGTCTTTCCCGGCGGCGCAATGAATCAGGAAACCCGTTTCGCCCGCCGACCACAGCGCGTCCAATACGCGGCGATAATGCCGCGTGTGCACGACAGCGAGTTCGCGATTGATCTCGATCATGTACGAATGCGGCCGGCCACGTCCAAGCCGGAGTATTCCGTCAAGAGGCGCGACTTCACGCCCTTGTCTGGATCGATCGACACGACGACCTGGCGCGGGTCATGCGCCGGAAACGGTGTAGGTTCGAGCGCGCGTTCGTCGTCGCGGCGCAGATCGCAGATCACGCCGATGCCCAGTTCGCGCAATGCCGACTGACCTTCGCGCGTCAGGTCCGCGAGCATGCCGGAGCGATACAGCAGCGAGCGTCGCACGCGGCCGCCGTCGATGGTCGGGTAACCACCGAAATCGCGCAGATTGATCGCACCTTCGAATTTCGAGAATACGGCTCATCGAACGCGTGTCATGAATTGAGTTCGTCGATCTGCTCGTTCAACGACCAGTAGTCGTAGAGAACGCCGACCAGCAACAGGCCACCCGTCAGCAGGTACAGCAGCCCGGTCACCCACTTACCCATGTAGAACCGGTGAATCCCGAATACACCGACAAATGTCAGCAGCACCCAGCCGACCGTATAACTGACATGACCCGACCGATAGCGTGTGTCCGCGTCGCCGGCCATTCCCGGGATCAAGAAAAGGTCGACGATCCAGCCGACGAACAGCAGTCCGAGCGTAAAAAAATACAGCGTGCCGCTAACGGGACGTCCGAAGTAGAAGCGGTGCGACCCCATGAACCCAAATATCCACAACACGTAGCCGACGGCTTTCGAGTGCGTCGTGCACGCCGGTCATTTGCGAACTTCGTAGTAGCTGTTGAAAGGGTTGTCGTAGTCGAGCCGGCGGAAACGCGTGAATCCGGCGGCACGCGTCATCGCTTGCGCGATGCCCTCGTTGAATCCCATCGTTCCGAGGCCGGCGCCGTCGGCCTTCGACAATCCCGACGCCATGCACACCATGATCGAAAAGCCGTACATCATTGCGGCATATTTGTTGTCGCGCAGGTTTTCGTCGAACGTCGGCAGGCTCTTGATGTCTTCGCACAGCCAGATCCCATCGGCGGCGAGCGCACCGTGAATCGCCGCGATCAACTTGTCGGGATACGCGACATCGTGCACGACGTCGAACGTCGTGATCAGGTCGAACGCGGTTGGCGCGGCAACGGATCGACGTCGGGATTCACCAGCTCGACATTGCCGACGCCTGACGTTTTGACATTGGCGCGCGCGCGTTCGAGCGCGTGCGTCGAATTGTCATAACCGACGAACGTCGAGCGCGGAAACGCTCGCGCCATCGCGATCGTGGCGAGCGCACCGCCGCAACCGACGTCGGCGACGCGCGCGCCGCCGTGCAGACGCTCGACCATGCCGTCGAGCAGCGGCAGTACATTCGGCACCAGCTCGAACTTCCTGCCGTGCGACGACAGGCGTTCGATGCCGCACGCACAGCCGGCGCCGTGGTCGTCGTACGTGCGGCCGACACCGGTGTGGAAGCTCTCGACGAGTCCCGGCAGCGACGGCATCGTCGCGACGACGCCGTCGAAGCCGCCGGCCAGATACGAAGGCTGGGTGTCGTCGAGGAGCACCGCGACGGCCTCGGGCGATAGCCAGAAGCGATCGGTGGTTGCGTCGTATTCGATCTGCGCGACGCAGGCCTGATGCCGCAACCATTCGCGCAACCAGCGCTCATTGAGTCCCGTGTGATGGGCGAGATCTTCGCTGCTCGCAATGCGCAACTCTTTCAGCGCCTGATACAGACCGAGTCGATCGCCGAGAGAGCTGATCGCACAGTTGTAGCCGGCGGTGATCGAACTGCCCACGCGTTTGACATAGGCTTTCAGCAGATCACGATCGATCTCGGTTCGCGGTGTCATCGTGCGCTCCGGCAACAGGCAGGCGGGTATCGTACCGTCCCGCGAATCAGTCGTAACCGATCACAATCAGCCGATTCGGCAGCTCATTCGGGTTGTCGTCGGTCTTCGGCACCGCTTCGGCGAGAATCTCGCCGCACTCGCCGATCGCGCCGACGAACCCGGTCAGTACCCGTTTGCGTTTCACGTTGTCGACGAAGCGCTCGACGATCGATTGCCAGCGCGCGTCATCGACGTGGGTGCTGACGCCGCGATCGGCCAGGATCTCGACATAACGCTCGGCTTCGGAGACGAAAATCAGCACGCCGGTTTCGCCTTTGGTGTGGTGCAACCCCTGCTCGAGAAACTGGCGGCGCGCCATGTTGGCCGCGTGCCAGTGCGCGATCCGTTGCGGGATCAGACGACGCGCGAGCGGCGGAAATCGGAACAGCAATATCAGCACGCAGAAGAGCGCAAGCTGGCTCGACAACACGACGAATACGCTCAGCCGCGCGAAGAGCAGCGGCGCGGACAACAGCAGCGCCGCCGCGCCCGCCCACGCGAGCGCGTAGTGGACGTAGTCGCCGCTGCGCGCTGCGAGCACCGTCACCAGTTCCGCGTTGGTGCGCTGCTCGACCTCCGCGACCGCATCGGCAATCTGTCTGCGCTCGATTTCGCCGAACAAACTCATCGCTCCCTTCTGAAGAACTGCCGCACGAACTGCG
Source organism: uncultured Gammaproteobacteria bacterium (assembly GCA_963829065.1). GTDB lineage: Bacteria > Pseudomonadota > Gammaproteobacteria > Pseudomonadales > Azotimanducaceae > DATJGR01. The sequence goes on from CAWHHK010000006.1 coordinate 262,012, forward strand.
TCACCAGCTACACCCTCACCAGCTACCGGAGGCGCCGCCACCACCGAAGCTGCCGCCGCCGCCGTGGAACCCGCCCCCGCCGCCGCCAAAACCACCGGAACCGCGACCACCAGACATACCGTTCAGCACGCTGCCCCAGACGATCGCGCGCGCGAGCCCGCCGCCACCGCCCCGGCGCCCGCCAAATCCGCCGCTCAGCACGATGATGAGAACAATGAGCCAGAAGATCCCGACCGGCAGCACTTTCTTCGCACCGCCCTGCTCGCTCTGTTTCAGCGCTTCGCCGTGTCCGCCCAACACCGCAATGATGGCGTCGACGCCGGCGCGCACGCCGGCATCCATGTCGCCCCTGCGAAATTCCGGCAGGATCCGCGTCTGAATGATGTTCGACGAGAGCGCGTCGGTCAGGTCGCCCTCGAGCCCATAGCCGACATCGATGCGCACTTTGCGCAGCGTCGGCGCGACGACGAGCACGACACCGGTGTCGTGCTCCTTGCCACCAATTCCCCAATGGCGCCCGAGTTGGTAGCCGTAGTCCTGGATGTCGAGTCCGCCCAGATCCTTCACCGTCGCGACGACGATCTGCTGCCCCGTCGCGCGTTCGTGCGCCTCGAGCTGACGATTCAACGCGGCCTCGGTGGCTGGGCTGAGAACGTTGGCCGCATCGACGACGCGTCCCGTCAGCGCCGGAAATTCCGGCGCGTCCGCGAGCGCCGCCATCGCGACCGTCAGTGCGAACAACGACGCAGCCAGCGCGGTCGACTTCCGCATCAGAATTTGACGGCCGGTGCTTTCTCGGCGCCTTCGGTCGCAGCGAATGTCTCGCGAATCGGCATGTCGCTGTACATCACGCTGTGCCAGATCCGGCCCGGGAACGTTCGGATCTCGGTGTTGTAACGCTGCACCGCAGCGACATAGTCGCGGCGCGCCACGCTGATCCGGTTCTCGGTGCCTTCGAGCTGCGACTGCAGCTGCAGGAAATTCTGGTTGGCTTTCAGATCCGGATAACGCTCGACGACCACCATCAGCCGCGACAGCGCGCTCGACAGCTGCGCCTGGTTCTGCTCGAACGCCTTGAACGCGGCCGGATCGTTCAGCGTCTCCGCCGACACGTTCATCTGCGACACCTTCGCGCGCGCCTCGACGACGGCCTCCAGCGTTTCACGTTCGTGCGTGGCATACCCTTTCACGGTTTCGACGAGGTTCGGCACGAGGTCGGCGCGCCGCTGGTACTGGTTCTGCACCTGGCCCCACGCGGCCTTGACTGCCTCGTCGTAGCTGGGAATGTTGTTGATGCCGCACCCGGCGATCGTAGTGATGATCGCGAGCAAACTGAGACGCGCTGCACGCACGGCTGATCTCCTGCTTTTTCGTATGAGTTGGTATCGGCGCACTATGTGGGCATTAGTGACGCGCATCAAGGAGTTGCGGGGGCGGCCGTGAATTTTGGGGTACTGGGAGCTAGACTGCCGCAGCTGTAAAAATCGAGGACTTTCATGAACACGAACAATGGATTTTCGGTTCGAAACGCACTGATCTGGGCGATGTGCCTGAACCTGATCACCCTCGGCTGCCTCCCGGCCGCAAACGCCGCGGTGATCGACACGCCGCTCTTTAGCAAAGAGGTCAGTCAGGTCAATCAGGGACTGAATCGCACCGCCACGATCGACAAGATCAACGGTTTGCTGGCGCGGGACTCCGTGCGCCAACAGATGGTCGCGCTCGGCGTCGACCCGCGCGACGCGCAGGCGCGCGTTGCCGCATTGACGGACCGAGAACTGCAGACGCTCGACCGCCAGATCGGAGACCTTCCCGCCGGCGGTGACGTGCTGGCCCTCGTCGGCGTCGTGTTCGTCGTGTTGTTGATCCTCGAACTCGTCGGCGTCATCCACATCTTCAAGAAGTTCTAGCAGGTCGTTGCTACTGGCCTGAGCACCGGTTCTCGGGATTCTCGACAGGGGCCGCCGTTGCCTGCGCGCGCGTGTCTCGAACGGCGGCCGCGACAGCGCTGCCGGCAGGTACCCGCTCGAGCGCTGCGTCCGCGTAGACCAACGCACGCGCCGCGCACCCTTGATCGAGCATCACCTCTGCAAGATTGTTCAGCACGATCGCGTTGTCCGGTGAAAGCTCGAGCAATCGCCGGTATGTCTGCTCTGCTTCCGGAAAGTGACCCAGTTTGTGTTCGGTGTTGGCGAGGCCAAACAGAGCGACGACGCTGTCGGGCCAACGCGTGAGCGCAGTCGCGTAAGCGGCGCGCGCGGTTTCGGTATCGCCGAGCGCCTCGAGCGGTACGATGGAGTCGACATAAGTCGTTGCATCGGCCGTCGCCGGTACCGTCCCGCTGTCGAGCACGACGAGTCCCCAGTAGCCGCCGCCGCGCCAGCTGAGCAGGAAATCGTCATACGTCGAGACGAGCCGTTCGGACGTACCCGAGCGCAACACGATCTGCTGCTCGTTTGCGCGATAGCCGATCACGACGGCGTAATGCCAGACGTGCAGTGGCCCTACACCGAGATCCTGCAGTACCACGACGGGATGCCCGGCATCGAGTTCCGCAATCAGCGCGCTCGGTTCCGGTCGCAGAACGTAGGCGACACGGTGGTGCCGGCGCGCGGCGGCGATCAATTCGAGTTGCAGCGAGCCTTTGCGTCCGGGCAAATAGGTTTGCGGCACCAGATCGGCGGGCGCGACGTCGACGCCCGACGCGCCGAGCGCGGTCGCCAGCGCCGCCGGGCCGCACTCGTGCAATTGCTGCGAAAAAAACGGGGTCTGCGTCAGTTCGACGCCCGCGCTAGTCGTGGCCGGGAAACCGGGACGCGCGACGTGTGCGCAACCGCAGACGATGCACGTGAGCGCTAGCGCGAGAGCGAGCGCACCAACAATTCCATCGGGCCGCGCCGACAAGGCGAGATTCTCAGCGCGCGCGACTCGTCAGCTGCGCAATTCCGGCGACGACTTGTGGCCACAGTTGCTTCGGCAGGTCGTGGCCCATGCCGTCGATCAACATCAGCTGTGAACCACGAAGCGCGTCGTGGGTGTCGATGCCGCCCTCGACGGGCACCAGCGGATCTGCGCGGCCGTGGATCACCAATGCCGGAATGTCGAGCTTTTGCAACGCGGGCTTACGGTTGCCGTGCGTCGCCGCCGCGACCATCTGGCGCGCAACACCCACCGGATAGTACGAACGCTCGAACGCTTCCAGCGCGCGCACTTTCAGTTCCTCAGGGTCCGGTGGATACGCGGGGCTGCCAATGATTTTGGATACGCGAGCCGCGCGCTCCAACACCGAGTCCCGATCGGTACCTGGCGGACTCACCAGCGCCGCCGCGGCTTCGGGTTTCGCAGGCGGCAACTCGCGATTGCCGGTCGTCGACATGATCGATGTGAGGCTCGACACGCGCTGCGGCCGTCGAATCGTCATCGCTTGCACGATCATGCCCCCCAGCGACGCCCCGCACAGGTGCGCGCGTTGCAGGTCGAGCGCGTCGAGCAGACCGAACGCATCGTCCGCCATGTCGTCGAGCGTGTACGGCGCCGCAATCGGCTCTCCCGCCAGCATCTGTGCCATCACCGTGGCCATGTCGGGCGCGCCCGCAGCATCGAATTTCGACGACAACCCAACGTCGCGATTGTCGAACCGGACGACGAAATGGCCAGCGTCGGCGAGTTGTTCACAGAACTCCTCGCGCCAGTGAATCATCTGCGCGCCCAAACCCATCACCAGCAACAACGGACGTGCCGATCGATCGCCGAAGGTGTCGTATTCGATTTGAATGCCGTTCGCAGATACGTTAGCCATGCTTGCCTTGCGTGTGTTGATCGAGGTCGCGTACGTTAGCAAGCTCGCAACAGCAAGGCCAACCCATGACCGCGTTCGACGATCCGCACTACATCGACACCAACGGCATCCGCATGGCGGTTTACGAACAAGGCGCCGGCAAGCCGATCGTGTTGTGTCATGGTTTTCCCGAACTCGCGTTTTCGTGGCGCCACCAGATGCAACCGCTCGCCGACGCCGGTTACCACGTGCTCGCGCCCGACCAACGCGGCTACGGGCGCACCGACAAACCGGGTGCGATCGAGGACTACGACATCGTCGCGCTGACCAGCGACCTCGTTGGCCTGTTAGATCATTACGGGTACCCGGACGCGGTATTCGTCGGCCACGACTGGGGCGCGATCGTCGTTTGGGCGATGGCGTTGCTGCATCCGGAACGCGTCGCCGGTGTGATCAATCTGAGCGTGCCGTTCATGGATCGCGGCACGACCGAGTGGGTGGGATTCTGGGAGAAGATGCGCGGCGGCGACTTCTACATCGTCCACTTCAACCGCCAGCCGGGCGTCGCCGATGCGGCTTTTGCGCGCAACCCCAAAAATCTGCTGCGCAACCTGTATCGAACGGAAGGTTGGAAATCTCCGCCGCGCGACGCCGAAACCCGGCATGGCGATGATCAACCTGGTCGATGAGCAGGATCCGCCGGGGCGGCTGCTGATGTCGGAGGCGGAACTGGATACGTTTGCGGCCGCGTTCACGGCCGGCGGCTTCACGGGACCGATCAACTGGTACCGCAACTTCACGCGCAACTGGAAAACGCTCGGCACCGTACCGCAGAAGGTGACGTGTCCCGCGTTGATGATCCACGGCAAATACGACATCGTGCCCGAGTCGCCCAAGCTCACGGAATTCGTGCCGCGCGCCGAGGTGGCTACGCTCGAATGCGGACATTGGATCCAGCAGGAGCAACCCGCGCAAACCAATGCACTGATGTTGCGTTGGCTCGAACGAAACTATCCGGCCTAGCGACGGCGGCAACGGGCGCCGCGCGCGCCCGATCACATCAACGACATGATTGCCGCGATCAGCGCGCCGAGGACGAGCACCGCATTTGCGAGTACCGAGATCATGATCGCCCGGCCCGCGCTTGTCCGGATTGCCGATATACAAGTTGAAGTAAACCGCGCGGCCGACGATGAATACGACGCCGAGCATCGCGGCCCACATCGCCGACACCCAGAACGCGAAGGCGTAGAGCGCCGGAAGGAAGATCACCAGCTGCTCCATCGTGTTCTGATGCACGCGATGGTAGCGCTCGAAAATTTCGTTACCGGTCGTCGCCGGCGCTTTGACGCCGTATTTCCCGCGCGCCTGACCGACCTGGACACTGAAATAGAAGTACTCGAGCAGCGCCAACATGGCGACGATGGTGACCCAGGCCATTATTGATCCCCTCCGATCGGCTTGAGATTCGTTGATTGTCGTTTTGGTGCACGTGCATCGGCAGAGCGCCAACACCATTGCGCGTCGATGATCCGCCATCCCTGCGGCGCGCGGCAAGCGAGGCTCAGTCGGTCATGAAGCTGCCGCTCGCCTCGGCCACGATCGCGTCGGTATCCTGCCGAATCACGCGGCCTTCGAGCTGAACCAGCCGGCCTTTGCGTTTCAGCATGCGACCTTCGACGCGCACTGGCGCGCCGATCGGCAGCGCCTCGCGATAGCGGATATCGGCGCGCGCCGTGAAACAACGCTCTCCCTGCAGCCACAACCAGTTCGCCATCACGTCGTCGAGCAAACTGAAGATGATGCCGCCGTGCGTCAGACCCTGGTAACCCATGTGCGCCTCGGCCGGCGTGAACTCGGCGCGGCAGACGCCACCGTCGATGCGGAAGACGAGCTTCAAACCGATGGGATTGCCTGGACCGCAGACGAAGCAACGATTCGCCGGTGACTCGATCACAGAGCTCATCCCTTGGGCCCGAGGAAATTGGCTGGATATCATCGCGACTTTTCAAAAGAATACCAAACCGTGATCACCCTACCCGACATCGAGCTGCGTCTCGCGAATTACACGGCCAGGCAATCGCCGATAGGACCGTCGACGCGCCAGGCTGCGGTCGCGATGATTTTGCGGGAACGCGACCGTGCAGGCGTGCGCGTGACGGATCTGCTCTTCATACGCCGCGCGGAGAAATCCGGCGATCCGTGGTCCGGCCACATGGCTTTTCCGGGCGGCCACATCGAATCGTCAGATGCTTCGTTGCTCGCGGCGGCGGTGCGCGAAACGTGCGAGGAGATCGGGCTCGATCTCGCAACGTCCGCAAGCCACATTGGCACGCTCGACCATCAGCACGCGCAGCCGCGCGGACGTCCGTTGAACATGGTCATCGCGCCTTATGTATTCCGGTTGCGCGACGAAGGAAACGTCGCGGCCCGCGTGACGGAATTCCGTCCCAATCACGAAGTCGCCGAAGTGGTCTGGACGCCGCTCGCCCCGATCGCGAAAGGCGACAACCACGCCGAAGAGGATCGAATCGTCAATGGCTCGCCGGTGCGCTTCAGTGGTTATCGCATCAACGGCGGGCACTTCGTGTGGGGACTGACGTATCGCGTGATGCAGTCGTTCTTCGAAGCACTCGATCCGAACTGGCAGGCGCCGAGCGCCTCTCAGCTGTAGCGATAGCCGCGATAGTCGGCGATCGCGAGTCCCGCGGCGACCGACGTGAACGGGTCGTGCTCGACGACGCGGCCGGGGAAGCGCTCTTCCAGTATGCGGCGCACGGCGGGAATCAATGACGAGCCGCCGGTGCGCAGCACGAGATCGATCGAACTCGCGCCGAGTCCGCTTTTTGCGAGCGTGTCGTCGACGCCGCGTTCGAACTGCTGCAACAGATCCGCGATGAGTTCTTCGAACCGCTCGCGCGTGAGACTGATCTCGATGTCGATCTCGGGAATATCGAGCACGGCGACGTCGGCGGACGACAGCGCCGCTTTGAAGTCCTTGATCGACTGGAACACCGTGTAGCTCAGGTTCTGCTGGATCAGTTCGCGCAGCCGACGAAATTTGTGCGCCGCCGGTCCGCCTTGCGCGATGCAGTCCATCATCGGCGTCGTGTATTTGTTCTGATTCAGCAGATACGTGACGGCCCAGTTGATGATCAATTCTTCGTAGTCCTCGAACGGGAACAGCGTTTCGATCTCCTCCTTGTCGAAGCCGCGTCGCCGCCAGGTTTCCCCTTTGCCGAGTTCAGGAAACAACAACGCACGGAACAGACGCTGATCGATGTGATCGCCGCCCAGCGCGACGCCATGCGTGGCGACCACGTCGAAGTCGTTCGCGCGCGCGCGCAACACGCTGAAATCGAGCGTGCCGCCCCCGAAATCGACCGTTAGCACGCACCTGCCCGCCTCTTCTGGATGTGCAACGAGATAGCTGACCGCGGCAGCGATCGGTTCCGGGTAGAACGTATGCTCCTTGATTCCAGCGTGGCCGTACGCTTCACCGAGACGCGACAGCGCGAGTTTGTCGCGGTGCGGATCGCGCCCCTCGAACGTCACCGGGTGACCGGCGCACGCGTGTGCCGCCGTGCCCACCTGCGCCTCGATCTCCTTGCGCACGTGCAACAGGATCGGCGTGATCAACGCGACGAGGCGAAACGGATGATCGAATACCATCAGGCGGCGCACGTTGGGGTCACCCAGCAGCCGCTTCACGCCACGGAACAGTCGGCCGGGCAGCCCGCAATCCCGCACCGGCCGCCCGTAAACCTTTTGGGTCAGCGTCTCGACCGGTCGCCGGCTCTCGGGATCCGGATCGCCGACCATCAGCGTCGATTCGGCGACGACCTCCGATACGAGTTCGACCGTGCGCCCGACGTTGTCCGCGATGTAACGATCGATCGCGGCCTGGCCAGTGAGCGTCTGCAACTCCGAGTCGATGTAGGTCGCCGACGGCATGATCTGCGTGGGCGCATCGAGTTCGACGAGCGTGACGCGCTCGCCGTCATACACCGCGGCGGCCGTGTTCGTCGTCCCGAAGTCGATGCCGATGCCGATACGACTCACGGTTACTGTCGTGTCCCGACCTTGACGAGAATCCCGGCCGCGTTGAGCGCGTCGATCGCCGCCGCGTCCAGGCCGAGCCAATCCGCGAGGACGGCGTCGTTGTGCTCGCCTTGCCGTGGCGAGCCGCCGCGCGCACCGCTCGTTGCATCCGAAAAGCGATACGGCGATTGCACGACCGGACGGGTGCCGCCGCCACCGTCGTCGACGCGCGTGATCGTGCGGCGGTGTTGTACCGTTGGCAATGCGAGCGTCGCCGCGCCTTCGCGCACATCGCCCCACGCGAGATTCATTGTGTCCAGCGCAGCGATCACCGCCGCGCGATCCGGCAGATCCTTGAAGAACGCACGCGCAGCCGCGCGGCGCACCTCGATCTTCTTGTCGAGCGACGCGTCGGCGGGCGTCGGATCAACGATGAATCCGTGCCCGGTCAGCTGTTTCCAGACGTGGCGAAAATCACTCGCGATCAGCAGCGTACCCGCGGCAGTGTCCCAGACTTCACTCGGCATCGGTTTCAGGTGCAGTGCGTCGTCGACTGTGTAGTGGAGGTGATCGTCGGTGGCCAGCATCGCATCGATCATCGCGATATCGATGTGTTGCCCCGCGCCGGTGCGGTTGCGCATCAACAGCGCCGACAGCAGGCCGACGAGGCCATGCAGCGCCGCGTTCGTGTCGGCGATCGACACCGCGATGTCGGCCGCGCCGCGCGCCGCTGACATTTTTCTGACGCGCGACCAGTCCCGACTCTGCGTGGATGATTGGCGCATAAGCGGCGCGCCGCGACTCGGGACCGTTGTGGCCAAATCCGGAGATCGACAACATCACGAGGCGCGGATTGAGCTCCTTCAGCACGTCGTATCCAAGACCTAAGCGGCCCATCACGTCCGGCCGGAAATTTTCGATCAGCACATCCGCACGCGTCGCCAGCTGTTTGATCAGGTCGGCGCCGCCGGCGACGCCGAGATCGACACAAATGCCGCGCTTTCCGACGTTCTGTTGATTGAAGTAGCCCGCCTGCCCGTTGATTCGCGCGCCCCAGTTGCGCGTGACGTCGCCTTCCGGCGGCTCCACTTTGACGACGTCGGCGCCCAGATCGGACAACATCCGCCCGGCAAACGGACCCGCGAGAACGCGCGACATGTCGAGGACACGGATTCCTGCCAACGGGTAGTTCATGGCGCAGCCCTATCTGTTACAGGAAGGTCTGTCATAGGAAAGTCTGTTTCAGGAAGGCTCACGGCGATGATCTGCCGGCGTTGGTAGCGGCCGCTCAGCTTCGCGAAAAAATCCAAAACGGCCATCCGCAGCCCGTACTTGCGCCGCAAGCATCGGTATGCCGTTTCGATCTCGGCCGGGTCATTGACGAGGCGCGCCTGCGCGTCGCGCCAGTCTCCGGTCAGCTTGCCGCGAACGTCGCACGCGGCGACGCGCGCTCTGCCACTCACGCGAATTCGCTTGACCTTGCCTGCATCGCCGGCACTGAAGACGTAAAACGTGTTCCCCTGCGGGGCAAACCACACGGGCGTCGCGACCGCGTTGCCGTTCTTGCGAAACGTCGCGAGATTGAAATAATCAGCAGCCGCGAGTTGCACCAACAGCACCTTTTGACAAAGGGAACCGATATTAAACCCGGCCCCTGGGATGTGCTAGTTTGGGCACCCGGTGCGAAGGAGAATCGAAGCGTGGGAGATGTCGTCCAGTTCAAACGCACGTCGCCGGCGAAGAAAGCCGAGGGTAAAACGTTGTGCGCCCGCGGCTTCCACAAGTGGCGCGTCGCGCCGAAAAAACAGTTCGATGTGCATCGCGGCCGTCTCGTCACGCTGCACAAATGCGAACGCTGCGGGGCTACGAAGACCACGCTCGATTGAACGAAGACGGTGCGAGGCAACGCCTGGCACCATCCGTGGAACGCGTGATATCAACCGCGGTCTCATAAGGTGCGATACACTTCGCGCCGACATCCGATGGAAAATCCCTTGCAGATTCGTTTCGCCACATGGGCGTTCTCGCTCGCGCTGATCGCGTTGACCGGATGCCACACAGTCGCTCCCCGTCCTGCCGACTATGCGACGCTCGCAAAGGCCGCCGACGCGGGTGAGCCGGTATCGGTCGACGAATTACGGGCCGCATTTCTCGCGGCGCCGGACTTCGACGATCGCATGCGGCAACTTGCGCCGCTCGAGCAGCAGGCGCTGCAACTGATGATCGACGAGCCGCTGCGCCTCGGAGCCGTCGGCAGCGCGATCCTGACGCTGTACTACGGCAGCCTCGCCGGTCACTACTCGCTGAAACATTTCTACGAGCACGTCGACGCGCACCGACTCGGTGACCTTGCACCAGGCGTGGATCGACAAGATCACCAAATCGATCGAGAAGTCCGGCGACGGCTCGCGCGAAAAGCCGTATCCCGTGATTTCGGCGTCGGAAGCCGAAGCATTTTTGCGCATCAAGGGCATGACATCCGTCGGCTCGATGTATCACAGCGGCGACAATATCCCCTTCATGATGTTGGTGAGCGCGCGACCGGCGACGGGTCCGCTGCAGAACATCTACTTCGACTTGACCGCGGCGTATCACGCAGTCGAAGGCGCAGTCGAACAGGAAGAGCGGACCGATGACGCCAAATCCGACAAACCGTTCAGCGCCGGAATGCTGATCGGCTTCCTGGCGCGCAACGACGACACGGCGGCGCAGGCGGCGATCGGCGCGTACCTCTTGTCGCAAAACCGTTTTCGCGAGTCGGCCGATTGGCTCAATGCCGCGAGCAGGACCGGCAACGTGCTGGCGAACTTGATGCTGGCGCGTGTCTATCAGCTCGAAGCGCGTGACCTCGAGGGCGACGCGCGCAAGGAAGCCATGGAATTCGTGCTCGAGCAGTATCTGCACGCGATCGCCGTCGGTTCCGACGAAGCGATGTTTGCGCTCGCAGGGCTCTATCTCGATGGCGTCTACGGCGACGAGAACATCGAGTCGGGTAAAGCGCTGCTGAAACAAGCTGCCGATCTGCAGAATCCAAATGCGCTGATGTGGCTCGGTCACATGTACACCGAAGGCATTCAGGCACCGAAGGATCCGGCGCTCGCGCAGGACTACTACAAGCGCGCCGCGTCGACCGGGGACACTCGCGCGCGTTTGCAATACGCGCGCTACCTGTTGTCTCTGGACGACACGTCGGATTTCGATCCGCAGGCGCGCACATGGCTGAATGAGGACGCCAAGTCCGGCGAACCGGAGGCAATGCTGCTGCTCGGCAACCTGTACGCGAAAGGCGTCGGTGTGTCGCAGAACTACCGTCAGGCGCTGACGTGGTTCAAGTCAGCCGTGAACAAGTCGCCGGACGATGTGAACATCGTCAACGAGGTGGCCTGGACGCTGGCCGTCACCCACCTCGAGCGCCTGCGCAAGCCCAGCTATGCACTCGAGATCATGGATCACGCGATGAAGGGCGACGAAGCCGCGCGCAAAAATCCGGCGTATCTGGACACGTGGGCGGCGGCGTACGCCGCGAATGGCAATTTCACGCAGGCGGTCGCGCTGCAGCAGCAGGCAGTGCAAGCGGCTCGCGACCAGGAAGACACCGCCGTCGTCCAAGTGCTCGAGGCGCACCTCGATGCATTTCAACGCGGCGAGACAGTCATCGACCCTGTGCCGTGATCATCGCCGATCATCGGCGAATACTCCGCGACGGCCTCCCGCTGATCGACCTGCGGTCCCCCGCTGAGTTTGCGCAAGGCGCATTTCCACACGCAGTCAACCTGCCGTTGTTGACCGATCCCGAACGCGCGGCGATCGGCACGTGCTACAAGGCGAGCGGCCAGCACGCCGCCATTGAGCTCGGCGAGACGCTCGTTGCCGGCGCGGTGCGACGCGCGAGGGTCGACGCGTGGGTCGCGTTTATCGGCGCGCACCCGAACGCGGTGTTGTATTGCTGGCGCGGCGGCTTGCGATCGCAGATCGTGCAGGATTGGTTGCGCAGCGAAGGCCTCGCGGTCGCGCGGATCGACGGCGGCTACAAGGCGTTGCGGCGTACCTGCCTCGATGTCATCGACCAGGTCTGCGCCGCAAGCGGGCCGCGCCTGATCGTGCTCGGTGGACGCACGGGATCGGGCAAGACCGAGTTGCTGAATGAATTCGTCGCGGCGATCGATCTCGAGCGGCTTGCGAATCACCGCGGCTCCGCGTTCGGCGCGACGTTCACGCCGCAACCCACGCCGATCGGCTTCGAGAACGCGCTCGCGATCGAGTTGCTGCCGCGCCTGCAACAGCCGCACGTCCTGCTCGAAGACGAAAGCCGCACGATAGGCCGGCTCGCCCTTCCCGCGAATCTGCACGCGACGATGCAGACGGCGCCGCTGATCGTGCTCGATGTGCCGCGCGAAGAACGCGCGCGGCGCATCTACGATGAGTACGTTCATGCGCCGCTATCGCGCGGCGTGTCGGGCGAGCAGTTGCATGCGCGCTTCACCGATGCCGTGGATCGGATCCAGCGCCGTCTCGGCGGTGCTCGCCAAACCGCGATGCGCGGCGCACTCGACGCGGCGTTTGCGTCGGCCGGCGCAGACCCGGCTGTGCATTACGCGTGGATCGAATCGCTGCTCGAGTGGTACTACGATCCGATGTACGACCACCAGCTCGCGCTGAAGCGCAGTCGAATCGTGATCGAAGGCGATCGGGCGCTCGTCCGCGCTTATTTACACACCACGCTTGATTGAACTTCACTCGTGGTCATGGTCGTCGTCATGGTCGTGACGATGGCCATGGTCGTGGCCGTGCGGGCGAGCGGCGAACGCGTCGATCCGACGCGCGAGTTCGCCCGCTGCAACGAGTCCACGGTCCACGAGCAGCGATTCGAGCGCGCGCAGGAAATGGTCGTAGTAGCGGTACTGCGGCGCCGTCGCCATGTCGTCTATCGCTGCCGCGTTGCGGTCGAACAACGCGATCTGCTCGATCAACCGCGCGCGAAAATCGTCCCACTCGTAAACGCCCTGCTCCGCCAAGCCGCGCGCGATTCCAAAGACGCGTCCTTGCCACGGCGCTTCGAACACCAGTTCACCGTTGACCATTGGCGGCGTGGCGGCGCCGCCGAGTTCGTACGTTGCGGTCACCGCAGCACTTCTACGCCGATCATCGCGTCGCGCGTGACGCGCCCGACGAGTTCGGCTTCGGTCGCGCCGTCCGTCCCCGCCGGTCGTTGCGGCAGCACGAGGTAGCGCACTTCGGCGCTCGAATCCCACACCCGGATCTCCACGTCGGCGTCGAGCCGTACGCCGAACTCTTCGAGCACGCGGCGCGGTTCCCGCACGATGCGCGAGCGGTACGCCGGATCTTTGTACCAACGCGGCGGCAAACCCAGAATTGCCCACGGATAACACGAGCACAACGTACATACGACGACGTTGTGGACGTTCGCGGTGTTCTCCACGACGACGAGTTTTTCGGTCTGACCGCCGTCGAATGCGAATGTCGCGACCGCCGCCGTGCCGTCGGCCAGCAGGGCTTGTTTGAAGCCCGCGTCGCACCACGCGCGGGCGACGACGCGAGCACCGTTCAGCGGCCCCACGCGATCGTTGTAACGTTCGACGACCTCATCGACGGCAGCCGCCGTGATCAGCCCTTTCTCGATCAACAGCGATTCGATGGCTTCTGCGCGAATCGCCGGAGCGCGTGAGTCAGTCATCCGAACCCCCTCGGTGAGCATCAGTCGCGGCATCCAGGTACGGCTCGAACAAGTCGAGATGCACGACGACGCCGGACTCCGCCCCCGAGCCCCACAGTTCCGCGCCCGAAAATGCGACTGTGTACAAGTGTTGGGGATTCTCGCCGTGACCGTGCGCGTTGGTGTCCGGGAACACCCAGCCGCCACGCCACGCAACGATCGTCCCAACGCGATCGCGCGCATACGCCGGCAGCCGGGTATGACCCGGCACGCCGTGCGCCTGAGTGCGCACGCGCGCACCCACTGCAAATCGCGGCGACGCACCCCGGGGATCGCTCGTTGATTACCGGATGCCGCGGGACGGTAGTCGACACGATCCGGATCCGCCATCGGTCGCGCCGCAATCAGATCGTTGGCGGAGGCGCCGATTTCGATCGCGCGCCGCGTGATCGTCGCGGTATCGAGCACGCCGGCTTCGACCAGACGGGTCTCGAGTCCGCCCAGCCAGCGCCCGTAGTACCCGTGCGTCAGGTACGCGACCGGATCGATGCGTTCGATCCCATGGCGAAAATGGTCGATGTTGAGCGCCGTTCCGCCGTCGCCCAGCAGACGGATGCCGAGTACGCGCGCCTCCCAGCGTTCGTGAAATACCGGTTCGTCAGCTTCGCGCTGCACCGCGCCGAATCCCTGTTTGCCGCCGAGGTCGTGGATGCCGTCCATGTCTAGCTCGCTAGCTGAGTGATTTCCGACAGCACTGGAATCGCGGCGTCTGCCGCAGCGCCGTAGGCAACCCTGAATTCGTGGCGCCCGGCGACGACGTCGTGCGATCGGCCGTCCGGCAGTACGACCATCGCGGAACAATTCGGTGGAACGCTAACGTTGAGCGTGAAGCGACCGTTGCTGATTTCCCAGCTCACTTCGTAGCGACCATGAACGGAATCGAGCGCGACACTCACAAAACGAATCGGCACGCCGTCTGGAAAATCTTCGATCCGCGGCGGTCGCGGCTGAATACGCGCGCGTCGATAAGCGTTGCGATTCGGCGCCAGGTCCGGATCCAGCTCGAGTCCGGCGACCGTGCCGTACAGCCATTCCCCGACGGCGCCGTAAGCGCAGTGGTTGAAGCTGTTCATCGCGGGATCCTGAAACCCGCGCGCTTCGGTCCATCCGTCCCAGCGTTCCCAGATCGTCGTCGCGCCCTGCGTAACCGGATACAACCACCCCGGCGGCGAGGTCGCGAGCAACAGCTGGTAGGCGAGATCCAGTCGGCCGTAGTTCGTCAGCACGTGCAACAGATAAGGCGTGCCGACGAATCCGGTCGACAGGTGCACGCCGCGCGCCTCGATGTCGCGCACCAGCGCCGCGACCGCCTGATCGGTTTCGGCCCGATCGAGCAGGCCGAAGTACAGCACGAGCACGTACGCAGTCTGTGTTTCGCTGACGAGGCGACCTTCACCGGTGACGAACCGCCGGCGAAACGCCCCGCGTACTCGTTGCGCCAGCCCCTCGTAGTATTCGAGGTCAGAGACGTTGCCGAGCACACCGGCGATGCGCGCCAGCAGTTTCGCGCTGTAGCAGAAAAACGCGGTGCCGATCAGATCTTTTGGTGTGCTGCCGGAACGTGGGTCGCCGGTCGTGGCCGCGTCGGTCGCCAGCCAGTCGCCGAATCCTTGCCACGCCTCGACGGCCACATCGCCGCGAATCAGCGTCGGGTAACGCGACTCGATGTTGTCGACGAACGCCTGCATCGCCGCGTAGTGGCGCTCGAGCATGCGTCGATCGCCGCAACAACGATAAATCGTCCACGGACAGATCACGATTGCATCGGCCCATGCCGGCCCGCCATCGCGACGCAGCGCGTCGAGCGCGGGCGGTACCGGCGCGAGCGGCGGAACGATTCCGTCAGCGGACTGAGCGTCGGTCAGATCCACCAGCCACTTTGCGAAAAAACCTGCCACGTCGAGATTGAACGCCGCGCTGCGTACGAAAACCTGCGCGTCGCCCGTCCAGCCGAGCCGTTCGTCGCGCTGGGGGCAATCCGTCGGCACGTCGAGCGAGTTGCCGCGCTGGCTCCAGCCGATATTGCTCTGCAGCTGATTCAGCAGCGCGTGGTCGCAGACGAACTCTCCGATCTGCGGCAGCGCCGACGCGAGCACGATGCCGGTCACTTCTTCTATCGCCGATTCCGCGAACACGCCACTGATTTCGACGAACTGGAACCCATGAAACGTGAAGCGCGGTTCGAACACTTCGGCGGCGGTATCCGATGCACACGTGTACAGATCTGTCGCGGCAGCGCGGCGCAGGTTTGCGGTGTAGAGCTCGCCCCGCT
Organism: uncultured Gammaproteobacteria bacterium; assembly: GCA_963829065.1. GTDB lineage: Bacteria > Pseudomonadota > Gammaproteobacteria > Pseudomonadales > Azotimanducaceae > DATJGR01. Next base: position 277,837 of record CAWHHK010000006.1, read on the forward strand.
CATCGAGCCGCTCGGCATGACGGATCTGCACCAGCGTGCCCCGCGGCGCTTTGATCTTGAGCCGTACGCGGCCGACCATGTTCTGGCCGAAGTCGTAGATCAGTCGACGCACGCCAAAGTCACCGGTGCGGCGGCTCGGAGCGCCAATCGGCACCAGCCGATCGATGACGCGAACGGGCGGACTCGCGCTGTATTCGAGCGCGATGTCGCGGCGCACGGGCGCGACCTCCACCGGCGTCCAATGCGCGGCGTCATAACCGCGCGTCGTCCACGCGCCAAGCTGCTGGCGCGCGTCGACGCTTTCGCCGTGCAGGATGTCCGAGTACAGAATCGGCGAACGATGCCACTTCCACAGATCGTCGGTCGCGACGCGCAGCGTCGTTCCGTCGACAAGACCAACCTCGAGTTGCGCCAACAACATTGGCCGGTCGCCATACTGTTGACGATCCGACAGACCCAGCGTGCCGCAATACCACCCGTCACCGAGCAGCACGCCGATGACGTTTTCGCCCGGCCGCAGCAGGCGCGTGACGTCAAAGGCCTGGTAATGCACCCGTTTGCGGTAATCCGTCCAGCCCGGCGCGAGTTCGACATCGATCGCGCGCGCGCCGTTGATCTCGACGTCGTAGACACCGAGCGCGGTGATATACAACCGCGCACTCGTGATTGGGCGCGTCAACTCGAACGAGCGCCGCAGCGCCGGTACCTGCACCGGCGTGCGTTTGCCGCCCATCAGCGATGCGCCGATCCAGCGCGCCCGCCAGTCTTCTGCATCGAGGAGCCCGGCTTCGAAATACGTCGCGCGACTCCACGGGCTGCCGATGCCGTCGGAATCGAATGCGCGCACTTTCCACCAGACGCGTTGGCGCGACGTCAATGGACGACCGGCGTACGGGATCTGACACGTGCTCGACGACTCTACGCGCCCGCTGTCCCACAGGTCGCCGGTGTCGGCGTCCAGCAGTTCCGGCCGTCGTGCTGCGAGGACGTGATAGGCGGTTTGCACTTCCGCGGGTCGCTCGTCATCGAGCCACCAGGACAACCGCGGATGCGGCTCGTCGATACCGATCGGGCTGTCGAGATATTCACAGCGAAGCCGCTTTGGCGCGCCCGGCATTTAGTGTGGTGTCCCGCCCATCCTGAGTGGCGCTTCAGTGTGCGCGATCGCCGACGCTGGGGCGCGAGATATCGCTAGCGTTCGAGCCATACATGACCGTCGCGCACGACGACGCGAGGTGCTTCGATGAGTCGACAGAGCTGACCGGTCAGGCACGCACCGGTTCTCGCGTCGAAGCGATAGCCGTGCCATGGACAACGCACGATGCCGGCGGCAGCCGGCTCGAGCGGACCCATCTGATGAGGACAGCGCGCGACGTGGGCAATCAGTTCGTCGTCGACGCGTGCGACGTGGTAGTCACGCCCACCAAAGTCGACATGCAGCGGAAACTGCAATGCATCGAGCGCGCCGAGGCACTTGCGGCGTCGGCGCGACCTCGGGGTCGATGCGTTTGTCGAGTTGGCGCTGGCGTTCATTCATCATCGCGACGTCTTCGTCGTACAGCCGTTCGTAAAGATTGCAGTACGCATCGCCGAGCCGACCGCGCGCGGCGGCGGCGACGTCGGGCACGAAGAAGTCGACGACGATGTCGGTGCGGCGCGACGACACCGCAAACGCGTGCGTCCACACTTCGCTGCCGGCGTTGGGGCCTTCGAGCGTGCGCGTGATCCAGCGCCGACAGTCACGATCGAGGCGAAGCTCGAGCATGACACTGTCACCCCGCGCGGTGGTCGTGCGTGCGCGCCAGCCCCACGGTCCCGCAGCTTCGCAATCAACTGAATTAAAAGTGCCGCCGTGCACATGCGGCAGGTGTTCCCAGTCGAGCGCATTTTCGTAGAGGCGTTCCAGCGAAACCGGAAGCACACGTCGATAGGTTCCGACGTGCGGCAGTTGCGAAGCCGGCGCGGGCGGATAACGACGTTGATCAGGCATGAGACGCAGTCGCATTGGCAGGCAATTGACACACCCACGCGATTCTGCTGATATTCGCGCCGCTAGGAGGAGGGAGAATTAGAGAGACACCGCGCCGATCGACTGGCGCAAACTTAGGCCGCAATTGCGGCCTTTTTGTTTCCTCGATGCGCACGCCCCGCCCCTCAATCAAACCGGTTGCACCGCCCGTTCACCCCGTCGCTTCGATGCGATAGCGAAACGTCTGGTCGTCGATCGTCGTATCGAAAGCGCCGGCGCCCGGGTCACCCGCCTCCAATCGCGTCGCGAGCGTCTCGCCGGCGACGTAGCCCGCGTATTTTCCGATCGCAACGACCACCGGATCGGCGCCGCTGTACGTCACGGCGATTCGATCCGCAACGTTGAGGTTCATTTCTTTGCGGCTGCGCTGAATCCGATTGACCGCCTCGCGGGCGATCCCCTCGGCGATCAGCTCATCATCGAGCGTGAAATCCAGATCGATCGAAATGAATCGATTCGACACCGCGTTGGTGCCGGCCTTGGCCTCGCGCAGCACTTGGATCTCGTCCGGGCCGAATACCTCGCCATCAAGCGTGATCGATCCTGTTTCCTGCAGCGCATCGATCTGCGCTCGTGTCAGCTGCCGGATCATCTGCGCGAAGTCCTTCATGCGTTTGCCGAGACGTTTACCGAGCACCGGAAAGTTCGGACGCGCGTACAGCGAGATGTAGTTGTCCTCGGCCAGATCGTAGTGGACTTCTTTGACGTTCAACTCGCGACGCACGAACGCCTCGAGCGTGCGCAACTCCGCGAGCAATTCAGCGTCGCGATGCACGATCGTGAGCCGTCGCAGCGGCCTGCGGAGATTGACTTTGACCTCCTCGCGCCGCGCGCGCCCCAACAGGATGACCTGCTGCATGCGACTCACAGCGAGCTCGAGACGCGGCTGCATCAGCGATTCTTCGGGATCCGGATACGAACACAGGTGCACCGACGACGGCTTCGGCGCGCCGCGTCCCGTCAGCTTCGCGAGCTCCTGATACAGATGCTCGGACAGAAACGGCGTGAACGGCGCCATCGCCATCGTCAACTCTTCGATCACGGTATACAGCGTGCTGTAAGCCGCGATCTTGTCGGCCGTGATGTCTTTGCCCCAGAACCTGTCGCGATTCAGCCGGATATAACCGTTGGTCAACTCGTCGATGAACTCGAGCAGGCGTGGTACGACGTTGTACAGCCGATACTTGCGCATCTCCGCGCCGATGTCTTTTTCGAGCGTCTGCAGCCGCGACAGAATCCACTGGTCGAGTATGTTGCTGCCGTAGTGCAGGCCTTTGTCGGGCGACCAGTGATCGATCGTCGCGTACGTCATCAGGAACTGGAACGCGTGATACCACGGCAACAGCGTGCGGCGCGTCATGTCCTTGACGCCGGAGTCCAAAAACAGCTGTTCCTCGCCGCGCACCAGACCCGAGTTGATCAGATACAGTCGCAGCGCGTCGGCGCCGTAGATTTCCATCAGCTCATCGGGCGGCGTGTAGTTGCGCAGCCGCTTCGACATCTTGCGCCCGTCACCGGCGATGACCATCCCGTTGACGATCGCGTTGCGGAATGCGGGTTTTTTGAAGAGCGCGGCCGACAACACCGTCAACGTATAGAACCAGCCGCGCGTCTGATCGAGTCCCTCGGCGATGAACTCGGCTGGGAAACCGGCGTTGAAGACGCTCTGATTCTCGAACGGATAGTGCAACTGCGCGTACGGCATCGAGCCGGACTCGAACCAGCAATCCAACACCTCTTCGATGCGCCGATACGTCCCTGCTTCGCCCGGTACGTTGAAGGTCAGCGGATCGACAAACTCGCGGTGCAGGTCCGTCAGTCGCTGGCCGGTGTAACTCTCGAGTTCATCGAGCGAGCCGATGCACAGCATCTTGCCGTTGACGTCGTTGATCCAGATCGGCAGCGGCGTGCCCCAGACGCGGTTGCGCGAAATCGACCAATCGATTGCGCCTTTCAGCCAGTTGCCGAATCGGCCGTGCTTGATGTGCGCAGGAATCCAACGGATCTGTTCGTTCGCGGCGAGCAGGTCGTCGACGATGCTCGTGACGCGCACGTACCACGACGGAATCGCGCGATAGATCAGCGGTGTGTCCGAGCGGTAGCAGAACGGATAGCTGTGCTGCAGCACCCCCTGCTCGTACAGCGCGCCGGATTCTTTGAGGCGCTTGATGATGTCCTTGTCCGCCTCTTTGACGTAACGCCCCGCGAAATCCGGCACTTCGTCCGTGAAGATTCCGTGCAACGTCACCGGGCATGCGAACGCTTCGATCCCGGCGGTTTTCATCACGCGATAGTCGTCTTCGCCGAAGGCCGGCGCCATGTGCACGAGGCCCGTACCGGACTCTGTCGTGACGTAGTTGTCACTCAGCACGACGAACGCGCCTGCATCGCGTTGATCGGCGAAGTACGGAAACAACGGTTCGTACGAACGACCGGTGAGTTCACGACCCGAACATGGTCTGCAGCACCTCGAGGTCGTGGCTCTTGCGATACTCGTCCAGCCGCGCTTCCGCGACGTAGAAGACAATATCGCGCGTTCGATCGCGCACCTTTGCGTAGCGGATGTCTGCGCCCACGCAGATCGCGAGGTTCGACGGCAGCGTCCACGGTGTCGTCGTCCAGATCGCCAGGTGCGCGTCCTCGTCGCGCAGCTTGAACATCACCGTGATCGCGGGATCCTGCACATCCTGATAGTTCGACGTCGCTTCGAAGTTCGACAGCACGGTGCCGAGTTCCGTCGAGATCGGCATCACCTTGACGCCCTGATAGATCAGCCCTTTCTCCCACAGCTGTTTGACGACCCACCAGACGGACTCCATGTACCAGGTGTCCATCGTCTTGTAGTCGTTGTCGAAGTCGACCCACCGCCCCAGTCGGGTAATCGTGTGGCGCCACTGTGCGACATAACGCTGCACGATCTTGCGGCACTCGGCGTTGTAGCCGGCGATGCCCAGCTGCGCGACCACGTCGGCCGCGGATACGCCCAATTGCTGGTTGATCTCGTGTTCGATCGGCAGACCGTGACAGTCCCAGCCGAAGCGGCGCAGCACGTAGCGGCCTTTCATCGTCCAGTAGCGCGGGACGATATCCTTCAGCGTCGAGGACACCAGATGGCCGTGGTGCGGCAAGCCGGTCGCGAACGGCGGACCGTCATAGAAGATGTACGGCTTCTTGTCGCTGGTGTGTTCGAGCGATTTGCGGAACAGATCACCGCGACTCCAGAAGTCCAGAATCGAGTGTTCCATCGCGACAAAGTCGAACGCGCCGGATGCTGTTTCAGCCGGTTCTGCCATGGTGTTGCAGTCGTACGGTGGTTGAAGCGAGGCGCATTCTATGCCCCGACCCCGAAGTTTTCACGCGTTCGCAACGCGCTCGCGACGAGCGCGTCGGGTCATTCCGCGGCGGGTGGACTTACGACGATGTGTTCGGCGTTGTCGGTGACCATCACGTTCAGGGGTCGACCGAGCGAGAACGATTCCAGGATGAAATCGCGCAGCACCGACAGCGACTCACCATGCACGCCGGTGTTCTTGATCAGCTCCTTCAGCATACCCGCTTCGATTTCGGCCTCGAGTTGCGACTCGTACGGGCCAATATCGATGCCCTCGCGCGTGTGGAAATACCAGCGGCCGTTCGTGTGGAACACACGGTCGCAGCGAAACCACGTCTTGGATTTTTCGTCGCGGCGGCCCACGAGCATTGCGGAGCGTCCCGAAGAATGAAACAGAGGCTGATTCTCGGGGCGGTACGCAGCGTATGTATGTGCCACGGTTGTTACGGAGTGTAAGCGTTTGTCCGCGCTGTGAATTACGTGGCCAAATGCTCAGGGGTGGGCGAGCACGCATCGCACCAACGCGATGTCGGTCTCCGGCAACGCGATGTCGAGGAGTTCGGCGGGCAGACACCATCGCGACGCAACATGATCGACGAGCACGACGTCGCCGCGCCATTCGTGGATCAGGTAACCGCGCAGCCTGATGGTTCCATCATCGGCTTCACCAACGAGCGCCCCCACCCGCGCGCTCACGCCGAGTTCTTCGCCAAGCTCACGGACGAGCGACTGCTCGGCAGACTCGCCCGCTTCGATCTTGCCGCCCGGAAATTCCCAATAGCCGCCGTGGCGCCCACCGGGTTTGCGCTGAACGATCAACAAACGGCCGTCACGGACGAACAATCCGCAGACAACCTCGATCATGCGGCGTTCGTGACCGTCAGGATTCGCTCGGCGCGACGCTTCAGGTCATCCAGATCGCGCGCGTACAGCGGCGCGATCAGTTGGTCGACGCCGACGTCTCGATAGCCCTTGCAGGCTCTCTGCCGTAACGCGACGGCGATTCGGACAGACGAATACGTCGACGTCCGCGCGCGCGCGGCCCGCTTCGGCGAGCTTTCGATCGAGCACGCCGAGCCGTTCCGCAACACCCGCGGGCTCGAGGTCGAAGCCGTACCAACCATTGCCCTGAGTCGCGACGCGCACAAGGGCCGCATCGCTCTCACCGCCGAAGTAGATCGGCGGATGCGGTTTTTGCACCGGCTTCGGATTGAAGTAACACGGCTCGATTTTCAGCGTCTCTCCGGAAAACTCCGAAACGCCGTCGCGCCACAACGCCTGCATCGCGCGGATGTACTCGGCACAACGCCGCGCTCGCACGCGAAAATCCATACCCAGCGCATCGAACTCTTCCGCGAGCCAGCCGATGCCGACGCCAAAATCCACGCGACCGCCGGACAGATAGTCGAGGTCCGCCACCATTTTTGCGGTGTAAACCGGTTGCCGCTGCGGCACGAGGCAGATACCGGTGCCGAGGCGCAAGCGCTGTGTGTGCGCCGCAATGAACGTCAGCGCGACGAACGGATCGAGCACGCCTTGCGGATTGCCGGGTACTTTGCCGTCGTCCGAGTACGGATAGCGCGATGCGTAGTTCGGAAAAAACAACACGTGTTCGGGAACCCACAGCGAATGAAATCCTGCTGCTTCGATGAACTGCGCCGCCTCCGCGACAAACGCGGGCGCCGTCGTGTGACTGAATGCGAGTGCGACACCGATCTGCATGTTCTCTCACGCTCTTGACGGTTTTCCCCGGGGCATCGAAGCGTATCGGTATGATCCCTCTTTCACAACGCGCGACGGGCATGTCCGACTTAGCGAGCCACGCGACACGTCGCCGTCCCGCGCTCCGCGTTCCCGTGGTATCTGACGAGTTCGAGCCTGTGGATGGCGGCGATGAGCCTGCAGGGGTTTTTGATCTCGTGGATGCTGGTCGGCACGCTGCAGACGCCGGCCGATCGCGTGGGATTCGGTCGCGCGCTGATCGAGCTGCCCGGCCTCGTGATTTTGTTGCTCGGCGGCGTGCTCGCGGATCGAACCGACGGTCGCCGGCTGCTGATCGTCATGCATCTGGCGATTGCGCTTCCGTCAATCGCAATCGCCTTGATGATCAGCAACGCGCTGCTGAGCTTTTGGCTCGTCATCGCGTTTGGCATCGCCGTGTCGGCGATGCAGGCGGCAACCGATCCGGCCCGCCAGTCGATCCTGATCCGCGTGACGCGCACGGACATTCAGAGCAGCGTCACGATCATGACGATCGTGACGTCGATCGCGGGCGTCGGCGGCGTGTGGCTCGGCGGGCATCTCGAGAAGACCGGACTGCCGATCATATTGTTGCTGCAGGCGGCCTGCTTCGCGCTCGGCGCGGGTGCAGCGCGGCAAATGCCGCCGATGCCGCCGGCGGCGCATCGCGACCGGCCGGATCTGTTGGCGGGCATCAAGGCGACGTGGCGCGCGCCGTTGATCCGCAACATCATCGGCCTGAATTTCCTCTCGTCGCTCGCCAACGCCGGCGCCTACATCGTCGCAATCCCGTTCATCGTCAAACAGGTTTACGGCGGTGATGCGGCGTTGTTCTCGAGCGTGATGGTCGTGTTTACGGCCGGCAGCATCGGTTCGAACGTCGTGTTGCTGCGATTCATGCCGCTGCTGCGCCCGGGGCGCCTGTTCCTGTTGATGCAGCTGACGCGCGTGATCATCCTCGGAACGCTGTGGATCAACCCGGCGCAATGGGTCTTCTACATCGTCATGTTCGGGTGGGGTTTCAACATGGGCGTGACGTCCACGCTCGTCCAAACGACGGTGCAGGAACTGGCATCGGGCATACATCGGGCGCAGATACTCTCGGTGCTGCTGGTGAGCTTCATGGTCTCTGCCCCGTTGAGTTCGATGCTGCTCGGGAATCTGATCGCGCTGTACGACCCATTGACCGCGCTGATCCCCGCGATCGTCATGTCGCTCGTGATCTTCGCGATCGGCGTGACGTCGAGCGGCCTTTGGCGATACGAGCCGGCTACGTGAGGGCGTACCGCGCGACGAGCGCGGGATCCTGCATCGGGATGAAATGGGTCAGGTGCGGGAGGTAGACGTCGCGCCCCTTCGGAAACTGGTCAGCGAGGTGCTCCCACGTCGGCGAAGCGAGAAAGTCCATCGTTTCGGCGCGCGCGCGTTTTTCACCGCGCAGCACCGTCGACCGGCACGTCGATCGTGCTGAACAGGTCGTGGATGTCGCGTCCACCCGAGCCGGTGTAGATCGCCGCCTCGACGAGCGGCGGACACGCGAGCACGTACCCTCCTCCGTCCGGATTCGGCAACACGCCGTGTCGGCAATAGTCTTCGAGCACGTCGTCGCGCCACACCGCGAACGAACCACGCCCCTTCAGGCGGTCGTAGAACTCGCGCCACGATTGCCACTGATTCCTGCGCTTCGACGTCGGATGGTCGTTCGGAACGTCGCTGAAGTGACCCTTGACGTGTGCGTAGAGCGCAGGATCCATGATGACCGGATCGACCAGCAACAGCCGCTCGAAACGCGAGCCCTGCGCCGCCGCCGCTTGCACGACCACGTGGCCGCCCATCGAATGGCCGACGCCGACGATCCGTTCGAGGTCGAGCGCCGCGACGAAGGCCGTCGAGATCCGCGCCGAACGATTCCCAGTTGTACGGCGGCACCTTGGCGCTTCTCCCGTGACCGCGTTGATCGAGCGCGATCACGTGGCGATCCGCGGGCAACTCCGCGACGACGGCGTCCCAGCAGCGGCCGTGGAAGCCGGTCGCATGCACGAGCAACAGCGTCGCCTCGTGTTTTCCGCCTTGGGCGTCGGCGCGACCCCATTCGAAATAGCACAACTCGATGTCGTTGACTCGAACACGATGTTCGGACGGTTCACGGCGAGGCTGCGTCAAGCTACAAATACCGGCACAAAAACGCCGCGGATTATAGACATGAGCATCTGTAACTTCATATTGAGCGTCGATCCCGACTATAGTCGGGCAGGATCTGACCGACGGCGGAGGTTCCGTGTCCCAACCAGACAACACAGTCTCACATCCGGAAGAGGTCGCGCTGCGCGGCGACATTCCATCCGCGGCGGACAGCACGCTGGCGCTGAACCCCGTCGTGGGTTTCAGCCTCGACGACGTCGTGCGCGCCGGCGTCAACGTGCTGCGTCAGGGCTTGTTGCAGCCGGCGATCGGCGTGGAGCACGCGACGCGCCTGTGGCAGGAATCGGTACGCATTGCGTTCGGCGCATCGGATACGGCGCCGGATCCGAAGGACGCGCGCTTCCGCGATCCCGCATTTCGCGAGCAACCCGTCTTCAAGCGCGTCGCGCAGAACTGGATCGCGTTCGAGCGCAGCGTTCATGAATGGGTCGACGCGGTCGGTATGAGCAAGATCGATCGCGAGCGGGCGCACTTTGTGCTCGGCTTGTTGACCGACGGCCTCGCGCCGACGAACTTCCTGCTCGGCAACCCGTCGGCGCTGAAACGTGCGCGCGCGACACGCGGCAAGAGCCTCGTCAACGGCGCGCGGCAATTCGTCAATGACGTGCTGCACAACGGCGGCATGCCGTCGCAGGTCGACAAGACGCAGTTCAAGGTCGGCGGCAATCTGGCCAACACGCGCGGCTCGGTCGTGTTTCGCAGTCCGCTCATCGAACTGCTCCAATATGTACCCACGACGCCCAACGTCGAGTCGCGGCCGATTTTCATCGTGCCGCCGCAGATCAACAAGTACTACGTCTACGATCTGTCGCCGGGCAAGAGCCTCGTCCAATACCTGCTCGACGCTGGGTTTCAGGTCTTCATGGTGTCGTGGCGCAACCCGACGGCGGAGTTTCGCGACTGGGGACTGGCGCAGTACATCGAGGCGCTGGAAGACGCGATCGTCGCGACGTGCGAGATCACGGGCAGCCCCGACGTCGCTGCAGTCGGCGCGTGCGCCGGCGGCATCACGCTGACCGCGACGCTCGGCTACATGGCCGCGCTCGGCCGCGCCGATCGGATCGCGTCGCTGACATTGATGGTCAACGTGCTCGACACGCACCCCGAGGATTCGGTCGCCGGACTCTTCATGACTGACGAGGCCATTGAGGCGGCGCGCAAACGAACCGCGCGACAGGGCGTGCTCGACGGACGAGATACGGCGCGCGTGTTCAACTGGATGCGGCCGAACGATCTGATCTGGAACTACGTGGTATCGAACTATCTGCACGGCGAGACGCCGCCCGCATTCGACATCCTGTACTGGAACAACGACAACACGCGCCTGCCGGCACGTCTGCACAGCGATTTTCTCGACATCTTCAAGGACAACCCGTTTCGGCGCGCCGATGCGTTGAAAGTCCGCGACGTGTCGATCGATCTGAAGCGAGTCGTTTGTCCGGTCTTCATCACCGGCGGCACGACTGACCACATCACACCGTGGCAGGCGTGTTATCGCTCGACGCATTTGTTCGGCGGGCCCGCCACGTACGTGCTCAGCACGGCCGGGCACATCCAGAGCCTGATCAACCCGCCCGGTGCGTCGAAGCGGCGCTATTACCTGAATCCGGAAACACCGCAGGACGCCGACGCGTGGCGCCGCGATGCACAGGAACACGTCGGCTCGTGGTGGCCCTACTGGTCGGACTGGCTCAAGACGCGCGGGATCGGCCAGCACGCCGCGCCGACGACGTTGGGCAGCGCGAAATATCCGCCGTTGGCCGACGCGCCCGGCACGTACGTGCTCGAGTGAGGAGTCGGCGGCAGATCGCGATCAAACGATCGCTCCCACGGCAGACGCAACTGCCGAACGACGATCGAACACAGCTTCCACAACATCGGCGGCGATCGGTTACGTGTCGCGACGACGCATCCCGAGGCCGCAGCGCAAGCGGACCGCCTCTGCTGATCTTCAACGGCATCGGCGCCAGCACGGAGTTGTTGGAACCGCTGATGCGGCGACTGACCGGCGTCGCCACCGTGACATTCGACCTTCCGGGCGTCGGCGCGTCGCAGCGATCGATGCTGATTCGCCGCCTGCCGGGCTACGCGCAACTCGCGCGCGAACTGCTCGACGCGCTCGGGATCGGCAACGTGCACGTGATGGGCATTTCGTGGGGCGGCGGCCTCGCGCAACAATTCACCCGTCAGTATCCGGCGCGCGTCGAGCGGCTCGTGCTCGCGGCAACGTCGACGGGCCACCTGATGGTGCCGCCGCGGCCATCGGTGATCGTGCAGATGGCGACGCCGTTGCGCTACCTGTCCGCTGGCTACTTCAAGGCGATCGCCGGCGCGATCTACGGCGGCGATTTCCGCACGGACAGCGTCCTCAGCGAACGCCACGCGCGTCGGATGTCGCCGCCGAGCATCGTCGGCTACTTGAATCAATTGTGGGCGCTCACGGGCTGGACCAGCGTGCACTGGCTGCACGAGATCACGCAGCCGACGCTCGTGATGGCGGGCGAAGACGATCCGATCGTTCCGCTCGTCAACGCGCGGCTGCTTGGCCCGGTTGATTCCGAACGCCCGACTCGAGATCTTCGACTGCGGGCACCTGTTCCTGTTGACGCGCTTGGAGCGCAGCGTCGCAGCGCTGCACGCGTTTTTGCTTGACCGTCAACCGGCGACCGCGGGTCCCATCGCATCGAGCGCATTGGCGCGCTGACCGAGCGTGTGCGCGATGCCCGACAACAGCGCAAAGGCGCGCGCGACCAGCACGAAATCGATCGGCACCTTCACGACCGGATTTTCGCGGATCGCCTCGAACATCTCGTCGGTCATGTCTTCGGTGAATTCGCCCTGAAACGCGCCGGTGTCGGAGCGCGATATCATCCGGCGCGCGATCATCAGCAGCGTCGAGTCATCGCCCGTCTTCGTTTCGAAGCCGAGTTCGCGGAACGCGCGCAACATCGCGGACTCGTTGAACGTCATCATCGAGAACATCAGCTCGAAGATGCCGAGTCCGAAGCCGTCCGGCAGTTCCTTCGCGAGACCGAAGTCGAGCAACGTGAACAGCGCTTTGCCGCGCGGGCTGCGGTTCACGAGGATGTTGCCGGGATGCGGATCGGCGTGGAAAAAACCGTGCGCGAGGATCATCTGATTGAAGATCCGCATCAGCCGCACCATCAGGTCGGAATATTCGATGCCGGCCTTCTCGAGCGCCGTCCCGGTCGTTGACCTTCACGCCCTCGACGTACTCCATCGTGATCACGCGGCGCGTGCAGTGCTCGTGCAGGATCTGCGGGATCCGCACCGTCGGGTCGTCGGCGAAGAATCCGCGGATCCGTTCGGCGCTCTGCGCTTCGCGCCGAAAATCGAGCTCCATCTTCAGGTGCCGCTGCAGTTCGTCGAGCAGCGGCAGGAAGTCCATCGGATTCGAGTCGAAGCGCTGGTAGATGGCCGCCACGCGCCGCGACGCCGTGAGATCGGTGCGGATGATGTGTTCGATGTCGGGGTACTGGACTTTGACGGCGACCTCGCGACCGTCGAGCAGCCGCGCGCGATGCACCTGCGCGAGCGACGCGGCGGCAACCGCCGTCGGCGCGAACTCGCTGAATATCTCCTTCAGCGGCCGGCCGAAGTCTTCCTCGACGACGCGCTTGACGGTCTCAAAATCGCGCGCCGGCAAGCGGTCGTGGCACTGCGACAACGTCTTGACGTACTGCGGCGGGAACACATCGGAGCGCGTGCCGACGACCTGGCACATCTTCACCAGCATGCCGCGCATCGTGACGGCCGTGTTGAAGATCTGATCGGCGTTGCGCTGATGGATCGCGGTCCATGTCGCGCTTCGAAGGATCGCGGCGCAGCAGCCGATCCCACCACATGCGGCGACTTGTAGCGCAGCCACACGCACAGTGCGGTCCAGCCGATGCGCGCGCTGCGATACGCGCGCTCGGCAACGCGACCTACAGCGTTCAACGCGAGCGGCGTCAGCAGGACGTCCAGCGCCTCGTCGTCGGCGTGCGGAAACGCCCAGCCCGAATCGAGGCTCTCGAAACGAGACGCGATGACCGACGCGCGCTGCGTGTCCGCGATCGACTGCCGGATCTCGTCGCGCAAACGGTCGCGCGATTGCCGCGGGCGCTGCGTCGCCATGCCGCGCAGCTGGCGCCGGAAAATCGCGTCGACGACGTCGGCGCCGGCGAATTCCGTCTTCTCGTCGGCGCCGATCAACGTGCGCGCGCGCAGCTCCGACAGCGCGACCGTCAGGTAGTCGACGTGCGGGACCTCGTCGGCCGCGATGCAACCGACGACGTGCGCGGCGCGCTCCGGATCCGAACTGACCTCCGGGTCACCGAGCAGTTGTTGCGCCCACTCGAAGGTGTCCTCGGCGAATGTCTCGACGATCAGCACGTTCGCCATCATCGTGATCATGTTCTCCATGCGCTCCGACAGCGCCGGGAACTGTCGCACGCGTTCGCCCACCGCGCCGCCCGACATCAAGCGCAGCAACACGTCGCCGGGTATCTGCGGCTTGGCGAGCCCCAGATCGCGCGCGGCCTCCCACATCTGTTTGTGACCGCCCTCGTTGCGATGGCCGGCTTCGTCGCGCGCGTGCGCCTCGAACAATCCGTTGGCGAGATGCGCGAGCGCCGTGCCTTCGACGGATTCCTTCAGCTCCACGTTGAAGTCGGGAACCTTGACCTCGCGGATCCTCGCGCCGAAGCCTTCGACGATCGAAATGATCGTCAGCGCGCGCGTCACCGGCTCGACGACGCCTTCCTTCAGCAGGAATTTCGCCTGCGGGTAGTTCGGATAGTTCGGCGGCACGTACTTTGCCGGCACGTGAATCAGCGGCTGGCCCTCCTCGGCCAAGCGATTGCGCCACGCGACGATCGCCGGACGCCGCACGACGCTGCGCGGCGAGACGTACTTGCCGTCGACGTAACCGCCGTGGCAGCGCACGCCGCCCGCAATCAGCGGCTCGTCGATCGCGGGCTCGCTCATCAGTTCATCGAACGAATACTGCAGGTCATCGAAACCTTCTCCTGAACGCACCTACATCCGACCGCCACAGCATAATCGATCGGCTGCCGCGCCGCGCCAACGTCGCATCACATGTGGTGCCGAACCCGGCATTGTTGCAGTATTCGTTCACCCATCGTCACGGCAGGATCTCCGCAATAATGCAACGCCTGGCACCGTCTGACCCCACGTTCGATCCCATCGCGCGCGCCCGCGCACTGGCGCCGTTGATCCGTCAGCACGCCGACGCCGCCGAACGCGATCGCCGCTTGCGGCCCGAGGTCGCGCGCGCGATGGCCGAAGCGGGCCTGTATCGGATCGCTGCGCCGCGCCGCTGCGGCGGCACCGAATGCGACCCGATGACGCAGATCGCGACGATCGAAGCCGCCGCGACCGCCGACGGCAGCACCGGCTGGAATCTGATGATCGGCATCGAAAGCTTCGGTCTGATCGCGCCCGCATTCGAGCAATGCGCCGAGCTGCTCGCGGACCCGTTGACGATTCTGTGCGGTTCGACCGCGGCGATTTGCACGGCGGACGAAATACGCCGGTGGATTTCGCGTGAACGGGCGCTGGCAGTTCGTCAGCGGTTGCCACAACGCCGACGTATTCGCGGGCCTGGTGCAACGACGGCGCAACGGCGTGGTGATTCCCGACCTTCCCGCGGTGTACGCGGTCGTCGACGCGCCCGGATTTCGAAATTCTCGACACGTGGAACGTCGGTGGCTTGTCCGGTTCCGGCTCGCACGACGTCACGATCACCAACGTCGAAGTCCCCAACGAGCGCATATTGGCGCGGATGGGTATGCACCGCGGCGATACGCCGCTCGAACATTTTCCGTTGTCGCCGCGACTCTCCTACAACAAGGTCGGCGTCGCGCTCGGCATCGCGCGTGCCGCGATCGACGCATTCATCGACATCGCGACCGGCAAGGTTCCGCGATTCACATCGAAGACGCTGCGCGAGCGTCCGATGGCGCAACGCGCCGTCGCGATGGCCGAAGTGCGGGTGGCCGCTTCGCGCGCGCTCGTATTCGAACTCGTCGAAGCGATGTGGGCGAAGATCTGCGCCAGAGAGCGGATCACGCAACGCGAATTCGCGCTGTTTCAGATCGCGTGTTCCGACGCGGCGGTCGGCGCCGCCGAAGCGGTCGATGCGGTATGTCTCGCCGCCGGCACGACCGCCAACGACCGCACCGGTCCGCTCGAACGTCTCGCCCGCGACGTTCGCGTCGTGCGCCAGCACGTGACGGTCGCGCCGCAGCACATCGATGACGGCGGTCGCGTGCTGCTCGGATTGCCGCCCGAAGGGGCGATGTTGAAAGGATTGTTCTAGCTGCCCGTAGCGGGCCGTTAGCTGTGGATCGCGACGCCGCGCGCGACGACCGCCGACCGGCGTTGCGAGACACGTCAGATCGGTCAGCGGATCGCCGTCGACGAACAGCACGTCCGCCGCAAAGCCCGTCGCGAGCCGCCCCGTCAGATGTCCAATCCCGATCGCGCGCGCGCAGCCCGACGTCGCGCTCTTCAACGCGTCGACGTTCGACATCTGCGCAATGTGCGCGAACACCGGCAGTGCCTTCGCGAGATCTTCGTGGCGAACGTTCGGGATGCCCGGCATCGGTCGACGCGGCCAACGCGACGCCGGCCGCGCGCATCGCGGCGAAATTGCGCAAGCAAGCGACCTTCGTGATCGCTGCCGCTGCCCACGATGGCGCTTCCAGCCGAGGTTGACCGTCGGCGATACCCAGACGCCGCGCGCGCGCCATTTCCGCGGCGAGCGTCCGCATCGTACTCGGTGCCCCAGCCGCGCCTCGCCGACCCACGAACAATGTTCGATCGTATTGACGCCGGCGTGCACCGCGTAGCGGATGCCTTGCGTGCCGTGACAATGCGCCGCGACCGGATAACCTCGTTGGCGCGCATCGGCGACGATCGCAGCCAGCGTGTCGCCGATCGAACTGCGCCATGCGCGGCGTGCTGCCTTTCGTCAGCGTGCCGCCGGTCGCCATCACCTTGATCAGGTCGACGCCGTGTTCGTGCTGACGCGCGATCACGGCCGCGGCATCGGCGAGCATCGCCGGCTTCGCCGCCCCAGAAGTGACAATGGCCGCCGGGCGACGTGACCGGCTGACCGGCGCACAACAGCCGCGGCCCCGCGATTTCGCCGCGCGCGATCCGATCGCGCAGTTCGAGTTCCAGCCATTCGCCGCCGCCGAGGTCGCGCGCGCGTCGTGATGCCCGCGCGCACCATCGCCGCCGCGCGTTGCGCCATCGCGGCGAGCCGCGTCTCCGCATCGCCGCGCGTCTGCGCGAGCGGATCGCGCACGTCGGGGTCGAGCACCATGTGCACGTGCGCGTCGATCAGTCCCGGCATCGCGCGTCACGCCGTCCATGTCGCGCACCGTCGCGCCGACTGAGATCTCCGTCGCATCGCCCGATCGCGGTGATCGCGCCGCGTTCGACGCGAATCGCGTCGACGCCGTCGAGGTAGCCGTCGCGCAACGCCGTCCCAGATGCGCAGATGCGCATACACCTGCGCCGATTCCGACATGCGAACACCCCAGTCGTGATTTGCGGCATGGTAGCCTTCGCCGCGGACGCAACGACAGGAGACGGCGCGATGGGGGATCGACTCAGCGGCAAGGTGGCGGTCATCACCGGCGGCGCGAGCGGCATGGGTCGCGCGACCGTCGAGAAATTCGTCGCCGAAGGCGCCCGCGTCGTCATCGCCGACGTGCAGCGACGACAAAGGCGAGGCGCTCGCTTCGCAGCTCGGCGGCGCGACCGCGTACATCAACACCGACGTGTGCCGCGAAGCGCGACGTCAAGGCGATGATCGACTATCGCGGTGAAACGCTTCGGCCGGCTCGACGTGCCTGTTCAACAACGCGGGCTTCGGCGGCGTCACCGGGCGAGATTCACGAAACCGACATGGGCGAGCCGTATCGCCGCACGATCGATGCGATGTTGACCGGCGCCGATCCTCGGCATGAAGTACGCGGCGCCGATCATGCGCGAACAGCGCTCCGGCGTGATCATTTCGACCGCGAGCGTCGCCGGCATCAAGGCGGGCTACGGTCCGCACGTGTACACCGCCGTCAAATCCGCGGTGATCAACCTGACGCGTTCGGTCGCGCAGGAACTCGGTCCGTTCAATGTCCGCGTCAACGCAATCTGTCCCGGCGGCATCGCGACGCCGATCTTCGCCGGCCAACTCGCGCTGAAGCGCGGCGGCAACACCGACTACGCCGCCGCCGTGAAACCGTTCCTCGAAAAAATGCAGCCGATTCCGCGCGCCGGCGAACCCAGCCGATATCGCGAACGCGGCGTGTTTTCTCGCCAGCGACGAGGCGTCGTTCATCTCGGGACACGCGCTGGTCGTCGACGGCGCGTTGACGGCCGGTTCGTGGACGAATCCCGAGTTCGCCCCGCCGCTGCTCGACGCGATGCGAGCCGATCTTCGGCATCAACAAAGACGAAGACCTCGACATGGTCTACCACGAGCGCTGAGGGGCGTCGCACGACAGCGCGACGAGCAGGGAGGTACGGCGTGAACGGTTTGCAGCGTTTGTCGAACACCGCCGATCACGCGACGCTGATGGAGCGCTGAATCGCGATGGCGGCCTCATCGTCGAGGATCTGTTCCCGACCGACGTGATCGAGCGGATGCGCGATGCGGTCAAACGCAAGGCGCAGACGTCGCGCCCCGGATCCGCGTCGCCACACGCGTCGTGGAAAGCATTCCACGGCGCGCAACACGATCCGTTTCACCGGCCTCGGGCTGATCGACCCCGCGTTCTTCGAGATGCTCGCCAACCCGATTCTGGCGCGCATCGCTGACGACGCCCTGCAGGGGCAGCAAGGGGGTCCGTATTGGCTCAACACCGGCCAGACGATGATCATCGGCCCCGGCGAACCCGCGCAGTACCTGCATCGCGACTGCGCGAACTGGACGTCGTACTGCAAACCGCTGTGGCCGAACTGCCCCGAGGTCACGCGTCAGCGCGATGATCGCGCTCGACGACATGACCGAGGAGCTCGGCGGCACGCGCGTGATTCCCGGCAGCCATCTGTGGGAAGACTGCGACCGGCCCGGCTCGCCCGAACAGACCGTCGCGACCGAGATGCGCGCCGGCAGCGGCATGATCTACAGCGGCAAGGTGATCCACGGCGGCGGCGCGAATCGAACGACGGATCGCTGGCGCTTCGCGATGCACATCAGTTTCGTCGTTGGCTGGTTGACGCCCGAAGAAGCGAGCGCGCTCGTACTATCCGCTCGAGTTGATCAAGACGCTGCCGCCGCGCACGCAGCGGCTGCTCGGTTATCGCTCGTACGTTCCGGCGCCGCTGTCGAGCGGTCGCCTGTGGTTGAAGGATTTCGACGAGGTCGTCATCGACGCGCTGACATGAAATATCTGCCGCTGCTGTGGGCCGGACTCTGGCGCAAGCCGATTCGGACGGTGTTGACGATGCTGTCGATCGCCGTCGCGTTCCTGCTGTTCGGCGTGCTGCACGGCGTGATCGCCGGCTTCGACGGCGCGCTGGCGAAACTGAGCGACACGCGTCTGCGCGTGACGAACCGAGCCAATATCTTCGAAGCGATGCCGATCGCCTACAAATCGCCGATCGCTCACGTCCCCGGCGTCAGGGCCATTTCCTACTTCGCGATTTTCGTCGGCTACTTCCAGGACCCGAAGAACGGCTTCTCGATTGCGGCGGTCGACGTCGACTCATGGCTCGACGCGATTCCGAATTTCGAGTACCCGCCGACCAACGCGAAGCGATGCATACGACGCGCACCGGTGCGCTCGTTGGCGTCGAACTGATCAAACGATTCAACTGGCACATCGGCGATCGGATCACGTTGCATTCGATGATCTGGGTCAACAAGGACGGTTCGTCGGAGTGGCCGCTCGACATCGTCGGCATCGTCAACGGCGGTCCCGACGACGATCGCGCAGTTCGCGAACCGAGTTGTACTTCAACTACGACTATCTCGATTCGGCGCGCGCCGACGCGAGAAGGAACGGTCAACCAATTCGTCGTCTCGCTCGACAAAGGCGCAGACCCGAACCAGGTCGCGATCGCGATCGATCGGCTGTTCGCCAACTCGAGCAGCGAGACGACGACGCTGAACGAGCGGGCGTGGTTTGCTGCCAACGTCCGCGCAGGTCGGCGACGTGCGGATGTTCGTCAACTCGATCATCGGCGCGGTGCTGTTCACGCTGCTGTTTCTGGCCGGCAACACGATGTCGCAATCGGTTCGCGATCGGCTTCCGGAACTCGGCGTGCTGAAGGCGTGGGATTCGGCGACACCAGCGTGTGGCTGTTGGTCGTCGCCGAAGCGGCGGTGCTCAGCTGCGTCGCGGCCGCAATCGGCCTCGCGATCGCGGCGGCCGTCTTCCCCAGCGTGTTCAAGACGCTCGGCGCGGGGCGACCATCGCGTTGCCGTCGCGCGTCTATTCGGTCGGCATGCGGCATTGCACTCCTGCTGGCGGTGCTGAGCGCAACCATTCCCGCGTTACGCGCTCGCCGCCTGACCGTCGTCGAAGCGTTGTCGGGCACGGTAGACACCATGAAATACCTGCCTCTGCTGTGGGCCGGGCTCTGGCGCAAGCCGATCCGCACGGTGCTGACGGTGCTGTCGATCGCCGTCGCGTTTCTGCTGTTCGGCGTGCTGAACGGCGTGATCGCCGGCTTCGACTACGCGGCGTCGAAGATGAGCGAGACGCGGTTGCGCGTGATGAATCGCGCCAACATTCTCGAAGCGATGCCGATCTCGTACGAAGCGCGCATCGCGCAGGTGCCCGGCGTCCGCAACGTGTCGCATCTCGCGATCCTGGTCGCGCTACTACCAGGACCCGAAGAACGGCTTCAGCGCCGTCGCGCTCGCGCTCGAACCCTTCGCGAAGATGTTTTCCGAGATGAAGGTACCGAGCGACCAGCGTCGAGGCGATGCGCAACACGCGCGCCGGCGCGGTGGTCGGCGGCGAACTCGCGAAGCGGTTCAACTGGCACATCGGCGATCGGATCACGCTCCATTCGATGAACTGGATCAAGAAAGACGGCTCGCCCGAGTGGACGTTCGACATCGTCGGATTCGTCAACGCGGGCGAGAACGACGACAAGGTGTTCGCCAACGAGCTGTATTTCAACTACGACTACCTCGACGCGGCGCGCGCGACCGGCAAGGGCACCGTGCACCAGTTCGTCGTCGCGATCGACGACGCGAGCCGCGCAACGGAGATCTCGCAGGCGATCGATCGTCTGTTCGCCAACTCGAGCGCCGAAACGACGACGCTGAACGAGCGGGAGTACGTCGTCGCGCAACTGCGTCAGGTCGGCGACGTGCAGATGTTCGTCAACTCGATCATCGGCGCGGTGCTGTTCACGCTGCTGTTTCTCGCCGGCAACACGATGTCGCAATCGGTGCGCGACCGGGTTCCGGAACTCGGCGTGCTGAAGACGCTCGGCTTCAGCGACACGGCCGTGTGGCTGCTGGTCGTCGTCGAGGCGGCGGTGCTGTGCCTGTTCGCGGCCGCGATCGGCCTCGCGATCGCCGCGGCGGTTTTTCCGACCGTGTTCGGCTCGCTGCAGATTCACGGGCCGATCCCGCTGCCGGCCGGCGTCTGGGCGATCGGCTTCGGCATCGCGCTGTTGTTGGCGCGCGCTCAGCGCATCGCTGCCCGCGCGCGCGCGCGGCGTCTGACCATCGTCGAAGCGCTGTCGGGTCGGTAGCGGATCCAATGAGCGCACTACGACAAACGGTGGCGATCACCGCGATCAATCTGCGCAGCATCCCGCAGCGCCTCGGCACGTCGCTGGTGATCTGCGTCGGTATCGCCGGCGTGGTCGCGGTGCTGACGACGGTGCTCGCGATGGCGACCGGCCTCAAATCGACGCTCGCGAACGCGGCGCGCGACGATCGCGCGATCGTGCTTGCGCAGCGGGTCGCTCGCCGAAGCGCTCAGTCGACCGTCTCGCGCGACGATCTCGTCGCGATCGAAGCCGCGCCCGGCATCCGCCGCACCGCCGACGGCAAGCCGGCCGTCTCGCCGGAAGCGCTGCTGTCGGTGAATCTGCCGCGCGCCAGCGACGGTCAGGCTCAGGCGCGGTGTCGGTACGCGGCATGACGCCGATCGCGATCGGCCGTGCGTCCGGAGATCCCGATCACCGAAGGCCGCATGTTCGCAACCGGCGTGCACGAAATCATCGTCGGCAAGTCGGCGCACGATCAATTCGCCCATCTGAACGTCGGCGACATCGCGAGCTTCTACAACGGCGACTGGAAAGTGGTCGGCCGCTTCGAGAGCCACGGCGACGTGCACGAATCGGAGGCGCTGACCGACGCGAAGACGCTGATGTCCGCGGCGCAGCGCACCGTGTTCAGCGCGGCAACGGTGACGCTCGATTCGCCGGACTCGTTCGACGCGTTCAAGCAGGCGTTGAAGCACGATCCGACGCTGAAGGTCGACGTGCAGCGCGAGACCGACTACTACGCCAGGCCAGTCGAAGCAGGTCGCCGCGTTGCTCGAAATCGTCGCGACCACGGTCGGCGCGATCATGGCGATCGGCGCGCTGTTCGGCGCGCTCAACACGATGTACTCGGCCGTCAGCGCGCGCGCGCGTCGAAATCGCGACGTTGCGCGCGATCGGCTTCGGCGCGATTCCGGTCGTCGTCTCGGTGCTCGTCGAAGCGCTGGCGCTCGCGCTGATCGGCGCGGCCGGCGGCGCCGCCATCGCGTGGCTGTTGTTCAACGGCAACGCGTTCAGCACCGGCGGCGCGTTGGGACAGGTCGCGGTGCGCCTGCACGTCGGGGCGCCGCTGATCGCAGCCGGCATGGTGTGGGCAGCGACGATCGGCCTGCTCGGCGGATTGTTCCCGGCGATCCGCGCCGCGCGCATGTCGGTCGTCGGATGCGTTGCGCGTGGTCTGATCGATCACGCGCCCGCGTCGTAGACGCGCGTTCGCGCTCGAGCAGCGCGCGCTTGGTCGCGACGCCCCAGCGATAGCCGCCGATTCCACCGGCCTTTGGCACGACGCGATGACACGGCACCGCGAGCGCGACCGGATTCGCCGCGCACGCATTCGCGACGGCGCGCACCGAACTCGGCAGTCCGATCGCTTGCGCGACTTGCGCATAGGTTCTGGTCTGTCCCGGCGGAATCTTGCGCAGCGCGCGCCACACCTTCTCCTGGAACGCGGTGCCGCGCACGTCGATCGGCAGCACGCGCCAATCCGCGCGGCCGTCGGCAAAGTCGAACAGCGCCTCAGTCCACTCGTTGGGCGCCTCGATCAGTGACGCGGCCGGAAATTCTTCTGCCAATGTCGAACGCAACGCCGCCCGCGACTCGCCAAATCGTACGCAGCACAAGCCGTTCGCCGACGCCGCGGCCAGCAGCCAGCCGGCGGCGGTTTCCCGCATCGCGTACTCGATCCGAATCCCGGCGCCACCGGCGGTGTAACGCGACGGTCGCATGCCGAGCCGCGCAGTGTTCTCGTACGCGCGTCCCGACGATCCGTATCCGGCGCTATAAAGCGCGTCGGTGATCCGTTCACCGCCGCGCAGCGCGCCGCGCAGACGCTGCGTTTTCAACGCCTGCAGATACTGGCCCGGCGTGACGCCCAGCACGTCCTTGAACGCGCGCCGCAGCGTGCGGTCGCTGCAACCGGAGAGTGTCGCGAAGGCCGCCGGCGTCGGCAGCGGGTCCTGATTCGCGAGCCGATCGCACGCGCCGACCACGAGCCGCGTGGCGCCGTCGCCAGCCGCCGCAGCGTCCGGCCGGCAGCGCTTGCACGCGCGCAAGCCCGCGCGCTGCGCGCTCGCCGCGTCCGGGAAAAAGCGCACGTTCTCGCGCTTGGGTCGCCGGCTCGGACACCCCGGCCGGCAATACACGCCGGTCGTCACGACGCCGTAGAACAACGCGCCGTCGAACGCCGCGTCGCGACCGCTGATCGCGTTCCACCACACTTCATCCGGCTCGATCATCGCCCTGACTCCTGCACGCTCTGCAACAAATGCAATCGCCTGGCACTTTCTGCACGTTCTGCAACGCCTGGCACGTTCTGCAACGCCTGGCACTTCTGCAACGCCTGGCACCGTCGGGAGCAGTGTCGCGCACGCGCGCGGCGCGAACACTCCGGATCCGGCCATCACGTCCTAGCGCAGCGCCCCCGCAGTTCGCAATAGCGCGACGACGCGGTCGTGCGGCAGCGCGTGCACGACGTGATCGTCGCACCCTCGCATCGTCTCGTTCGCGACGATGCTGTTGATCACCGCTTCGTCGACCGCCTGAACGACCGCGTCGAAAAACGGACTCAACCGTGCGTCGGGGATGAACTCGAGGTGCGCAAGGCGTTCGGCGTCGTCGCAGCGCATCGGCGTTGGCGGTCGAAAACGCGAGGAAGATGTCGCCCGAGCCGTGTCCGGCCGTCGACCCGCCGCGACCGATCCCGAGGCCGACGCGCCGCGCCAATCGTTTGAGCTGATGCGCGGCCAGCGGCGCATCGGTGCCGACGATCGCGATCACCGAACCCGCTTCGCCGCTGCGCGGATCCGGTTGCCAATCCTGCAAGCGCCGCGCCGACCGGCACGCCCGCGATCGTCAGCTGATCGCGGCGGCCGAAGTTCGACTGCACCAACGCGCCGACCACATAAGGCCGGCCCGCAAATTCGACGACGCGCGACGCGGTGCCGGAGCCACCTTTGAAGCCGTAACAGATCATCCCGGTGCCGCCGCCGACGCTGCCCTCCTCGATCGCGCCGCCGCGCGCGCCGTCGAGCGCGGCGAACACGTGCTCGTCGCGGACGTGAAAGCCGTTGATGTCGTTCAAGTAGCCGTCGAACGTCTCGCCGACGACCGGCAGCCACCACTGGTCAGCCCCACCGCCCTCCTTGACGAGCCACTTGATCGTTGCGTCGCGCACGGTGCCGCACGAGTGCGTATTCGTGATGCAGATCGGACCGTCGCAACGCCCCGCCTCTTCGACCCAGTGGCAACCGGTGAGTTCGCCGTTGCCGTTCAGACTGAAGTAGCCGGCAAATACCGACGACGCAGCGCGGCCGCGACCCCGCGGCAACAGCGCGGTCACGCCGGTGCGAACGGGACCCCGACCGATGACGCGCTTGCCCGATCCTTCGATCAACGTCGTGTAGCCGACTTCGACGCCGGCAACGTCGGTAATCGCGTTCAACGCGCCCGGTTGCCCCGCGAACGGGATGCCGAGCGCGCGCGCGCGGTTTTTTCCAGACGGGTCGTCCGCATCACGGCCAGTCCGGCGCGCCGGCGCGGCTCATCCACTCGTCGCTGCGTTCCACAACCGCTGCGCCACAGCGGGGTCGTTGGACTTCGGCGCTGCACGTCGACGACGTGGCAATCCTGCAGGTATTGCGCCGGCGACGTCCGCCGCCGGTTCGTGCACCGTCGCATAGACGGTCGTCGCGGCGCCTTGCGACGGATTCTTCGTGAACGGACTGACGAGCTTCATCAACGCGCCGACCACCTTCGAGTTGCGGCCGATGTCGGTCGTGATCAGCGTGCCCGGATGCAGCGCGCACGCCGTCATGCCGCGGCTCGCCGTAGCGCCGCTGCAGCGACTTCGCCATCAGCACGTTGCACAACTTCGCCTGACCGTACGCCGCCAGTACCTTTGAAGTTGTCGCGCGTCATCGGCAGTTGGTTGAAGTCGAGCTTCGGCGGCGACTCGGTGACTGGTGCTCGACACCATCACGACGCGCGGCGCACCCGACGCGAGCAGACGCGGCATCAGCAGCCGCGCCAGCAGGAAGTGGCCGATGTGGCAGACGCCGACCGTGCGTTCGAAGCCTTCTTCGGTTTCCGCATACTCCAGCAGTCGCGAGGCCCGCGTTGCAGATCAGCGCGTCGATCGCGTCGGCCTGCAAGCGCTCCGCGAAACGGCGAATGCTCGCGAACGACGCGAGATCGAGTTCGGCGAACTCGGCTTTGCACCCGGGATGCGCGGCGCGCGCGCGCGCAACCGCCGCTTCGCCGGTCGCGCGCCTGCCGACACGCGAAGATCACGCGCGCACCGGCGCCGGCCAGCGCCGTCGCGGTCGGTTCGCCGATGCCGGTGTTGGCGCCGGTGACGATGATCGTGCGGCCGGAGAGGTCGACGACCCGCGACCACCTCGTCCGCCGTCGTGCGTGAGCCGAATTGTGCGTGCCGCCGTTGCTATTGCGCCATCGGTTGGTCGCCGTGAAAAACTGCATTACATTGCGGCGAGGCCGGCGAGATCAAGGCAAGACCAGTGGGCGACGTCGGTGGGGGCGCCGATTCCGTACATGCAGCGCACGCGCGACTACTACGCGGCGCTCGGCTATCCGCCGTACCAGTGGGCGCACTTCGACACGGTTCCGTTCGCGACGCCCACCGCACCGCCATCGCGCGTTCGCGCGTCGTACTTGCTCACGACCGCCGCGCGCTTCGATCCCGCGCTCGGTGATCAAGGCCCCGGCGCGGCGTACAACGCCGCGGCGAAGTTCTATCGCGTCTATCGCGCGCCGGTCGCGCCGCCGCCCGATCTGCGCATCTCGCACGTCGGCTACGACCGCAAGCACACGACCGCCGCCGATCCGAATACGTGGCTGCCGATCGCCGCGCTGCAGGATGCGGTGTACGCGCGGCGTCGTCGGGTCGCTCGCGAGCGAACTGATCGGCGTGCCGACCGACCGCAGCCAACGCGCGACGCTCGAGCGCGATGCGCCGGACGTGCTCGCCGCGTGCGTCGACCTGCGCGCCGATGTCGCGTTGCTCGTGCCGAACTGTCCCGTGTGCCATCAATCCGTCAGTCTCGTCGCGCGGCATCTCGAAGCGAACGGCATCCCAACGGTCGTGATGGGGTGCGCGCGCGACATCGTCGAACACGTCGGCGTGCCGCGTTTTCACTTCAGCGACTTTCCGCTCGGCAATTCCGCCGGCAAACCGTTCGATCCGGCGTCGCAGCGCGACGACGCTCGACGCAGGCGCTCGCTTTGTTCGAAACGGCCACCGCGCCGCGTACGACCTTCGTGTCGCCGCAGATCTGGACCGACGACCCGCGCTGGAAAGACGACTACTCTGAACGTCGCCGCGCTGCCGCCCGACGAACTCGCGCGGCGCCGCGACGAGTTCGCGCAACAGAAGGCCGTCGCCCAGCTCGTCAAATCAGGCATCAAGGCCGGCGACGATGAGCACGTTGCCGCGTACCGCATTCACGATGGTGCAGACCGCGATTCGCACGCTCGAGCCACGCGACGTGCCGATTCCCGACATCGACGACGACTCGGCGATGCTGCGAACTCGAGGCGTGCGGCATCTGCGGCTCCGACTACGAACAGTTCGAGGGCCAGCTGCGCACGCCGATGCCGGTGGTGCCGGGACACGAGCCGCTCGGCAGGATCGCCAAGATCGGCGATCGCGCGGCGCAGCGCTGGGGCGTCGACGTCGGCGATCGCGTCGCCGTCGAGACGATGTTGTCGTGCCGGCACTGCGGTCCGTGCCTGTCCGGCAGCTATCACCTGTGCGACACGCGGCGCATCTATTCGTACATTCCGCTCGTCCGAACCGCCGGGACTGTGGGGCGGCTACTCGCAGTACATGTACCTCGCGCCGAACACGATCGTGCATCGCGTCGATCCGACGCTGCCGCGCGCACATCGCCGTGATGTTCAATCCGCTCGGCGCCGGTTTCCGCTGGGCGGTCGAGATGCCGAATACGCGACCCGGCGACACCGTCGTCATCCTCGGGCCGGGACAACGCGGGCTCGCCTGCGTGATCGCGTGCCGCGAAGTCGGCGCCGGCACGATCATCGTCACCGGGCATCGCGGCCGACGCCAACAAGCTCGCGCTGGCGCGCACGTTCGGCGCCGATCACACGATCGACGTCGACAACGAAGATCCGGTCGAAGCGCGTCAAGGAACTGACGAACGGCCGCGGCGCCGACATCGTCGTCGACGTCTCCTCGTACGCGACGAAGCCGGTCGCCGATGCGCTGTCGATGGTGCGGCCCGGCGGCACGGTCGTGCTCGCCGGCGTCAAGGGCTTCCGCGCGGTCGACAACTTCGTCTCGGATCTCGTCGTGATGAAGGAGATCAACATCAAAGGCGCGATCGGCGTGACGTCGTCGGGCTACAAGGCGGCGATCCGTCTGATCGAGTCCGGCCGCGTGCCGATCGAACAGATGCACACGCACGATTTCGCGCTCGAAGACGCGGCGCTCGCGATCCGCACGCTCGCGCGTCAGGTGCCCGGCCACGAATCGATTCATTCGTGTCTGATTCCGCCACAGCTGACGGGAGATATCCGATGAAATACGGCCTGATCCTCACGCGCTCCGACATCAAAGGTCAGATCGACGCGGCAGTACGCGCCGACGGCGCGGGCTTCGAGTCGGTGTGGACCATCGAATTCTTCAACGCCAACGGCCTCGTGCGACTCGCGGCGATCGCGGCCGCGACGCACGCGCGTCAAGGTCGGCACCGGCATCGCGTACGCGTTCATGCGCTCGCCGATGCTCGCCGCCAGCGCCGCGATGGACATCGACGAAATCTCCGGCGGCCGGATGATCCTCGGCCTCGGCAGCGGCACCAAGACGATGAACGAGAACTGGTATTCGACGCCGTTCAACGATCCGCCGGCGCCGCGGATGAAGGACGCGATCGGGTTGATCCGCGCCGCGTTCGCCGCGCAGAAAGGCGGCGGGCTCGACCTACGACGGCAGCCGTACTATCACGTGAAGATTCCGCAGTTCTCGCGCCCCGGCGCCGCGCGCCTCGACATTCCGATCGCGATCGCCGCCGTGAACCGCGGCATGATCCGAACCGCCGCGGCAGTCGCCAACGGACTGGTCGGACATCCGATCTATACGCGCAAATACATCGCCGAGACTGTGCTGCCCGAGCTGCGAGGACAGCCTGTGCGTGCTGCTGCCGTACGTGATCACGCAGCGTCGCCAACGATCCAACGCAGGCGCGCAACGAAGCGCGCATGCAGATCGCGTTCTACTACACGACGCGGCTGTATCATTCGATCCTGAAGCCACACGGCTGGGAGAGCATCGGCGAGACGATCGCGGCTGCGTTCCGCAAGGGCGATTTCGCTGCGATGGCAGCGGCGGTGCCCGACGAGATGGTCGACGCGATCGCGATCACCGGGCGTCCCGACGAAGTTCGCGACCGGCTGAAACAATGGGAACCGCTCGCCGACCACGTGCTGCTGTATTCGCCATCAGTCGGCATCAAGCCCGGCCGCGTCGCCGAGAACGTCGACGCGATCATCGACACGTTTCGAACCTGACTGACGGACAGACGAACAATCATGAGCCAGAACCTCGACCTCAAACCGAAATTCGAGTTCGACGAGAAGATCGCCGCGAGTTTCCTCGCCAACAAAGGCGGCGCCGGCGGCTTGCCGGAATTTCTCGGCATCCGCATCACGCAGGTCGGACCCGGCACGATGACCGGCGAACTGACGGTGCGGCCAAGAACTGATGACCGGCATCGGCAACATGCACGGCGGCGTGCTGTCGGCGTTCTGCGATCACATGCTCGGCTGCGTGTGTTATCCGGTCATGAAAAAAGGCCAGTGGGGCGCGACGACCGAGTTCAAGATCAACCTGACCGCGCCGGTGACACAAGGCACGGTCGCCGCACACGCCGAGATCATCAACCTGTCGCGCACGCAGGCCGTCGTGCGCATCGACATCGTCAACGAAGGTCGCCGCGCGGCGATCGCGCAGGGCACCGTGACGATCAGGGATCCACGCTGATGGCGAAACCCACCTCTCGAAGAGCGCCCCGGAAACCGCGCCGCCTACCGTCCCGCCAACCGCCCCGCATCGAAATGCTCGACGTCGACACCGCGCGCGCTCGCGGCCGCGCGCTCGGACTCGCCGAAGCGCTTTCGTCGCTGAACGTATTCCGCACATTGCTGCATCAGGAGAGTGTCACGAAGGCGGTCGCGGGCACGTTGACGACGCTGCTGTATACCGGCAACCGCCTCGACACGCGCCTGCGCGAACTCGTCATCATGCGGATCGGCTGGACCACCGGCAGCTGTTACGAGTGGACGCAACATTGGCGCGTCGCGCGCGGGCTCGACATCCCCGAGGCGCATCTGCTCGCGGTGCGCGACTGGACGACCGGCGCGGTGTTTTTCGCCGCTCGAGCGCGCGGCGCTGGCGGCCACCGACGAAACGCTGACGGACGGCCACATCTCGCGACGCACGTGGACGCGGCTCGCCAAGCAACTCGACGCGGACCTGCTCGTCGAACTCGTCATCGCGATCGGCAACTGGACCATGTTCTCGCAGCTGCTGAAGAGCCTCGACGTGCAACTGGAAGATGGCGTCGAACCATGGCCACCCGACGGGCGCGCGCCGCGGGCAAAAGCGCGGCGCCGCTGACGACGACGAAGCCGGCTGATGACCTCTGATCCGCCCGCGCGCCACGCCGAACTCGTGCTGGTCGACCCGAACGGCCACGTGATCGGCAAACTCCCGCCGATGCTCGTCGGCGTGCCGTGGTGGTCGGAGGTTGCATCGGTCGTCAGCGCGGTGCGCGAACGTTTCGGACTCGACGTGACGATCCTGCGACTGCTGAGCACGGATCGATACGGAATGGCCGGCGGCAACGTCACGTATCTGGCGGAGGTCGACGGACGCGCCGACGCTGATCCGTGTGACGTCGTGCTCGACGAGCAGCCACTGCGCAACGGCTATGCGAAACCGGGTGGGCCGAGAACGGACCTCGACTGGGCGCGTTCGGTGCTGGCGCGGCATGGGTTGGCGCTCACCGGCGCACCCATCCAGGTCAAGACGTGGAATCTGTCGAGCTTGTGGCGTCTACCGCTCGGCACCGAACGGGCGTGGCTCAAAGTCGTCCCGACAATGTTCCAGCACGAAGGCGCCTTCATCAACGCGTTGGGGCCCGATGCGCCGGTGCCGCGTCTGTTCGGCTTCGAGCGCGGCCGTCTGGTCATGCGCGATATCCCGGGCGCGGATTTATTCGACGCAACGCTCGACCAACGCCTCGCAATGATCGCGATGCTCGTGCGCCTGCAACGCGACTGGGTATCACGCGTGGACGAACTGGTGGCGCTCGGCTTGCCCGATTGGCGTGCCCCGGCGCTCGGTCGCGCAATCGGCGATGTGTTCGAACGCACGCGCGGTGAACTGACGACGCCGCAGGCGCGCGCAATCGAACGATTCATCGCGGGCCTCGACACGCGTTTCGCCGCGCTCGCCGAGTGCGGCCTGCCGGACTCGTTCGTGCACGGCGATTACCACTCGGGCAACGTGCGGGGAGATGCGCACCATCTGACGATTCTCGACTGGGGCGACGCCGGGGTCGGCCATCCGTTGCTGGACTACACTGCATTCTTGGGCCGAGTGTCGACCGAAGTGCAGCAGCAATTGCGCAACGTATGGGAGACCGCGTGGCGTGCGGTGTATCCAACATCCGACCCAAGCCGCGCATGGGACCTGATCGCGCCGATCGGGCAGGCTCGCAAGGCTGTGATCTACCGGAAATTCCTCGACAACATCGAGCCGTCGGAGCGCATCTATCACCGCGACGATCCGCGGGATTGCTTGCGGGACGTCGCCGAGATCGTCGGCTAGCAGGTTGCGGCGAAGTCCTCGATCAACTTCGTCGCACCCTCCCGATCGGCTGCGGTGCCGAACACGTAATGGTCGGGTCGCACCAGTGCCGCGTGCACACCGCGCTCCGCGAGCCAGTCGCGCGCGCTCGGCGGCTTTGACTCGACAAAGCCCTCGGCGCAGATCGCGATCCCGCATGCTCCGATGCGTGCCAGCGTCGCGGAGTCCGGCAGAAATTCGGCGCGGTCGGTCACGAGGCGCAACCCACACCCGAACAGGTCGTCCATGCGACCTTCACGCCCGTCATTGCGGCCGTGCGGTTGCGGGAACAGCCAGCCAGCGCCGGCATCATGCGGCCGGATCAATCCGTCAGTGATCGCCGCCACTTGCCCGCCGCGCGGCGCACCCAGGCCGCGTTCGCCCGCCGCACGCGCGGCCATCATGAAGGAATCACGTGCGGCAGCTTTCGCACCATCGAGTTCGCAGACCACGCGCCCCATCGCGACCGACGTCTCAACGACGTGGCGGATGTGCGGCGCACGTTCGGTCTCATAGGAATCGAGCAGCGTGTCGCGCGCGCGGCCGGCGAGCACGCGGTCGAGCTTCCATGCGAGATTCACTGCATCGCGAACGCCTGAACAGAGCCCTTGACCCATGAACGGCGGCGTCTGGTGCGCGGCATCGCCCGCCAACAAGACGCGTCCGACGCGCCAGCGTTGCGCGATCAGCGCGTGGAATCGGTAAACCGCAAGCCGAACCGGGTCCAGCGCCGCCTCGCCGCCCCACGGCGCCAGCAACGGCCAGACCGTCTCCCAGCGGCCAAACGCTTCGCGCGATTCGCCCGGCAGCAGCATGAACTCCCAGCGCCGGCGACCCGGCCCGGCGGGAACGCACGTCGTCGGTCGACGCGGATCGCAGAACTGATAAGCGGTATGCGACGGCAAACCGATGTCGCGTTTCACCCGCGTGTCGACCACAACCCACGGCTCGTCGAAGCCGAGGTCGTCCATCGGCACCGACAGCGCGCGCCGCACGAAGCTCGACGCGCCGTCGCACCCGACGATGTATCGGGCGGTGGCCGTTTGCTGATCGCCGAGATGGGTGAAGGTCACCTTCGCCGTGTCGTCGGCACTGACATGCGTCGCTTGCGCGCCGACGCGAAAATCGACCGTCGCGATGTGCCGCAGGTCCGCGCGCAGAATCGATTCGAGTTCGGGCTGCACGAACATCGTGCTCGCCGGATGGCCGGAACCGGCGAGTTCGCCGCCGCCACGTACTTCGAGCAGCAACTCCCCCGCCGCGTTCTGAAACACATAATTGTCGACCGCACTGGAATGCTGCGCGAACCGCTCGGTGACGCCGAGCTGCTGCAGCACGCGCATGACTTCGTGGTCGAGATGCACCGCGCGCGGCAGCGGATAGACCTCTTCGTCGCGCTCGAGTATCAGCACCCGGTGACCGGCGCGGCCGAGCAGATTCGCCAGCACCGCGCCGGTCGGTCCGGCCCCGACTACGATGCAATCGAAATTCAGCGACATCCTCCCCCCCTCGTCTAGTCGATGACGGTTTCCCGAACCTCGGCCACCATCTCATTGTCGAGCGCACCGATGCCTTCGATTTGCACCCGCACGCGATCGCCGGCGGAGAGAAAGCGTGGTGGGTTCATCGCGCCGCCAACGCCGCTCGGCGTGCCCGTGAAGATCACGTCGCCGGGATCGAGCTGAAACGCCGACGACAGCTCGGCGATTTGCGCGAAACAGTCGAAGATCAGGTGGCGCGTGTTGGAATGCTGCCTGGGTTCATCGTTGACGAAGCAGTCGATCTCCTTGGTGTGCGGATCGCCGAACGCGTCGGCGGTCACGATCCATGGACCGATCGGCGCGTGCGTAGCAAAGGATTTTCCGAGCGTGAATTGCGGCGTGCGCAACTGCCAGTCGCGCACCGAGATGTCGTTGCCACACGTGTAGCCGAAGATCACCTCGGCGGCGCGCTCCCTCGGCACGTGCCGGCAGCGCTTGCCGATGACGAGACACAGTTCCGCCTCGTAGTCGATGAAACGGGGGGCGATCGCCGGTATCTCGACGCGTCCGGGCCCCGTGATGCAGTTCCATTGCTTGTTGAACCAGATCTGGTGCTGCGGCATCGCTTGCTTGCTCTCTGCCACATGGTCCGCATAGTTGAGGCCGATGGCCAGCACCTTGCCGGGATTCATGATCGGCGCCTCGAGACGCACGGTTGCCAATGGCAGGCGCCCGCGCCCCGAGCCTTGCGCGTCGCGTGCCCTGGCCGCGGCGGCATCACCTGCGACAAGGAACGTCTTCATGTCGGAGGGCAGTTCGGGCGCTGCCTGCGACAGATCGACGACTTCCTCACCAACGACGATCCCGAGGCGCGTGTGGTTCGATTCGGTGAACGTGACGAGTTTCATTTCGAGTCTCCGGGAAAGAACAGTTGGGCAAGCGCCTCGGCGTGGGCGTTGATGACAGTGGCGCTCGTCGGGTCGATGCCGGCAAGGCGGCGCGCTTCGGGCGCCATTGAAAACAGCAGGGCCGAGGCGCCCGTGAGAATGTAATAGAAATGAACGAAGTCCATTTGTGGCGCAATGCCGAGCGCGCGCGCCCCTTCGAACAGTTGTTCTACACGGCGGTACCATGGGCGGACCACGTTCTCGACCAGCCAGTCGAGCCGCCAGTCATCGCGCATGCCCTCCTGGACCATCAGCCGGTTCACCTCCGGAAAGCGCGCGCAGAAGCCCACGAAGGCGCGAACGAAATAACGCATGCGTGCGAGCGAATCGACCGCCGCGGCATGGCGTTCGGCCGACGCGAGTTCCTGGGTTGCTTGTGCGAACAGCCACTCGCTTGCCGCTTTCCACAACACGTCCTTCGTCTTGAAGTGGTATGCGATGAGACCGCGCTTGACGCCGGCGTCGGCCTCGATCTGCCGCGTCGATGCGGCGTCGTAACCGACGCGCGCAAACGTGCGAATTGCTGCTTCGAGCAATTTGTCGCGCGTGACCACGGCCCGGTCTTGGACCAGATCGCGTTGCGGTTGGGCTGCCATGGGGTTTGTTCGCTCAAAACTTGTCATATGACGTAATATAGTATACATTTCCCGTCGTTCGTCAAGTTATTCAACGGAGATCTGCCAATGCCCACTCACGCCGTCCCCCAGACAGCAGCCTCACGCGGCCGCATCGCACCGGTCAAATTCGCCCACATCGTGTTCCGCACTGCGCAGAAGGACGCAATGGTGGATTGGTATCGGACGGTGTTCGAAGCGGAAGTCGCGCTCGCGAACCCGCTGCTGACATTCCTGACGTTCGACGCCGAGCACCACCGGATCGCGATCGTCGGCGTGCCCGACGCGGCGCCGCAGAATCGCGGCGCGGCCGCGATGGACCATTGCGCGTTCACGTATGCGTCGCTCGGCGACCTGCTAGCCACGTTCAAGCGATTGCGCACGCTCGACATCACGCCGTACTGGTGCATCAACCACGGGCCGAATCTGTCGTTCTACTATCGCGATCCCGACGCCAATCAGGTGGAACTGCAGATCGACGTATTCGATTCGCCCGCAGCGATCGATGAATGGTTCAGCAGCAGCGATTTCGGCATCAATCCGATTGGCGTGAAGTTCGACGCCGATGAGCTCATCCGTCGCTTCGACGCTGGCGAGCCAGAGGCGACGCTGACGGCGCGACCGCGGATACCACCGGACAGGATCTTCGCCCAACTTCCCAACAGCTGAACTACGGCGCGGGCTCCGTTAGCCCTCGAACATCCGCCACTCCGGCATATACGCGAGCCCGAGACTGACGATGCGCTTCAACAACGCTTCGTAACTGACGCCCTGGGTCTTTGCCGACTCGGCCAGATCCTCGTCGCGCGTCAGGTTCGGGTTCGCATTCGCCTCGAGCAAAAAGACGCCGCCGTCCGGCCGCATGCGAAAGTCCATGCGCGCGAAACCGTTCATGTGCAGCGCGCGATAGACGCGCTTCGCGAGGCGGCTCAGTTGTTCCGTCTGCGCTGGGCTCAAATCCGGCGCGGCACCGGTCGTGATGCCGTGTTTTTGCTGGTATTTGCGGTCCCACTTGACCTTGCGCGTGGCAATGCCTGCGCGCGGCAACGATCCGAAATTCATCTCCCACGGCGGGAACGTCGTCAGCTGCGCATTGCCGATCACGCCGACGTAGAGCTCGCGCCCCTCGATATATTCCTCGACCAGCGCATCGCTCTGAACCTGTTCGTGTATGAACTCGACGCGCTCTCTCAGGCTCTGCATATCATCGACGATCGAGGCCTGCGCGATGCCGAGCGACGCGTCGTCGGTTGCAGATTTGACGAACAACGGAAACCGCAAGCGACGCGGCTCCCGAAAGCGTTTGCCAAACGGAATGAAGTGGAACGCGGCGGTCGGCACGCGATGCCACGCGAGCACCTGCTTCGTCAGCACCTTGTCGCGCGACAGCATCAGGCCGCGCGGACCGCAGCCGGTGTAGCGCTGGCGCATCAGTTCGAGAAACGCGACCACGTAGTAGTCGTACGACACGATGCCGGCGAATTGTTCCATCAGATTGAAGACGACGTGCGGACGCCAGTCCCGAATCGTGTCGCGCAACTCGGTCAGTTGATCCCCGATGCCGAGCATACGCACGTGATGCCCAAGGGCCAGCAGCGTCGAGTACACATGGTACTCGGTGATGCTGTCGTCCATGCCGGCCAGATCCTCGAGGTCCGCCGGCACGAGCGCTTCGTGCGTGATGATCAGGATGCGGTATCGCCTCATAACGTGTATTTCTCCCGATTTCGTCGCAACACATCGAGCATCACGCGCTCGTGCAACCGCACGACGTCACGCTTGCTGTCGCGCCGCGATGAGCGCAACACGAGGTCGAGTTCCTGCGAACGTCGCGTCAGTGTCGCGATCGCAAATTCCACGAGGTACGCGTTCAGCCGATCGCGGCGCACGAGCAAGCGTCGCAACTGCGGCTCGATCTCGCGGATGAAACGTCCGGCCGCAACCGCGCGCGGGCGCGCCGGGCGCGCCGCAAATGCGCGCGTCAGCCACCTGTCGTAGCGGCGCTCGACGCGGTTATAGCGAGCGCGTTTGCGGCGATAGTGTTCGCCGAGGGTCAGATCGTTCTGCGACAACGGCTCGACTACCGAGCGGTTTCGGATGCGCGGCCGTGTGGTGCCGATCTGTTCCATCAGATGATCGACGAATTCGAGCTTCGCGAGCGCGGGCCAGCCGGCGTAGTCGCGCCGCCAGCGCGCTTTCGGCTGCAGCCATACCGCAAACGTTTCGGCGAAGTCCTCGGTCGGATGGCTTTGCGCGTACCAATGGCCGACGTGCAACACGTGCCGCCGACTGCTCGGTTCGGTGACATACGTTCCGGGATAACGCGCCGAGGCCGGTCCGAAGACCGCGCGCCAATCGGCGCGTCTGCGTAATCCAAACGCGGTATCCAGCGCGTGGCCAGCCTCATGCCGCAACAGCCGCAACCGCCACAGCGCATTGCCGCCGTCGACGTCACCCATGATGCTGCGCTCGAGTTGCCGCAGGCGCGGATGGGCAACAAAAAACGGAATTGCAATGCCGGGCACGCCGTCCGGCGAGAACCACTCTTCGGAGAGCCAGACGTGAGGCTCGAAGCCGATGCCGCGCCGTTCGAGTTCGCCATACAGCGATTGCACTTGCGCTTCCACGAGGCTGCCGGGAAATCGCAAGCGCAGATCGCGCAGCCGCAGCGCCAGTAACGCGTCGTCGTCGAAATCGACCCACCGGTACGGCCGGTCGCGTCGTTTCGTCGAACTGGGTCGGCGCTTTGCCATGGACAGCCATGGTAACGCATGGATCGCAGCGGTCACCGACTCGACGGTTCGCACGACCGAAATCGGTGGACGCGGTTACCATGCGCCGGATGCGAATGACCGATGTCCGTCCGATATGGGTGCTGTCTCTGGTGCCGAACGTGCGCTTCGGTCGCTTGCTGAGCGCCACTGTGGTCTTGCTGCTAATGCTGGGCGCGTACGCGGCAGCAGGACTCTTCGCGCAACACTCGTCGCGTGTGGCACCGCCGAATGTCGCGGTGTTCTTCGCGGTGATCCTCGCCTACATCGTGCCCACGTATCACTACATCGTCGCGCGCTGCAACGACGCGCTCGCCGATCTCGAACGCTACCTCGACGCATCGCCCGAGGAAAAAGCGGCGTTGCACGCAGCGATCAGCGAACGCCGAGTCGCGACACAAATGGGCATCGTCGCCATCGGCACCGCTGCGGGAATCGCGCACAACATCGCGCTGACTCGTCCCGAGGGTCTGGTGCAGACGTTTTCGGCGAGCCCCGCAGAGGCCGCCGTGATTTGCGGCACGCTGCTCGTGTGGATCGTGATGACAACCGTAGTCACTGCGTTGGTCCAGGTTGCGCTGGTGTTTGCGCGCCTTGCGAAGCGCGTCCGCGTCGACCTGCTGCAGCCACGCGCGCTGACGCCGTTTGCGCGCGTCGCAGTGATTCTGACGCTCGCAATGATCGGCGCGCAGGCCGCATTTCCACTCCTGTGGCTCGGCAACGGATTCTCGGTGACTGAGAACGTCCCGGGCTTGATCGGAACCACCATTCCGATGGTGTTTTTGTTTCTGATGCCACTGCTGCCGGTTCAGCGCCGGATCTCGGCCGACAAGGCCGCGGAAATCGAGCGCCTCGACGCGGAGGTTGCGGCGCTGACCTCCGCTGGAGGCGGCACCAGCGCCGACCGCCTCGAGCCGCTCGCGGCGCTGCTCGCCTACCGCCGTGAGATCGAAGCGGTTCATGAGTGGCCCTTCAACATTGGTGTCGCCAGCCGGCTCGCGATTTATCTGGTGATTCCGCCGTTCACGTGGATCGCCACCGCCGTGATCCAACACTTCGTCGAAGGCGCGTTGTAGCGGGGTTGCCTCTCTAGTCCCTCTGCCCCAGGAACCGCCGGCGCGCCTCGACGCCGGTGTTGGCGAAGTCGGTGAACGCGCCGTCGAGGCCGGCTTCGAACAACTGGATCAGCTCCGCTTTGGAATCGCCCTTGTACGCGCCCGGCAGATAGCGCGTCTCATCGCGGAACGTGAAGCCGTACACGAACAGTCCCGCCGCGTGCGCATCCTTGATCAGGCTGGTCGGCTTGACCTCGTTGACGTCTGCCAGCGTGCCGGAAAACGGCGTTCCGTCTGCGTTGCTTGCCGGGAACGGTGAGATCACCCAGGACACCAGCTGGGGCTTCCACGCACCGATGCCGTCGGCATAGGTCTTGATCTGCGCAAGACCGGCGGGCGTCAGCAGCTCGCCGAAATAGCGGCCATTGCCGGCGATGGTCCAGCTGTACGGACGTCCGCTGACAAACTCGGACGATTTCTCCGTCGCATAAATCACGGCACCGGTTTTGTAGTCGACCCCATTGCCGTCGATCAGCAGTATCAGCTTCGTCTTGAGGCCGGCAGCGCGAAGGTATTTGGCGCTTTCCGGATCGAAACTCTGCACGCCAATTGGCGCGTCTTTGCTGTTGAGACCGTTGTCGCTGATCGCCTTGATCACCGCGTCTTCGAGCGGATGGCTACCGGCGGCGCCGCACCCGTTGGCGATGGCTTGCGCGTCGTTCCAGATTGGATTTTTCGCTTCCGGGTAGACTGCGAGCGTCCGGCCGCTGGAAGTGCTCTTGGCTTTGGCGATGTCGATGACTTCCTGGAAGCTCAACACCGGATACCGGCCGTTGTCGACGGTCGGCCGCTCGTCACGGGCATCAAAGGTGGTGCCGCGAACCCATTGCTTCAGTTCCGCCAGTGTGAAGTCCGTGATCGACCAGTCGCCGGTGTGATCCTCGCCGTCGACGATCAGCGATTTCAAGACCGATTTGGGATCGTTCGGGTCGGTCAGGTCGGTCAGGTATTGAGCGGGGCCGCCGTAGATCGCGACATCGTATGTGACGTTGACCAAACGACCCGGCACCGTGCGCTTGCGAGCCGCGACCGTTGGATTCGCCGCCGCGACCGCCGCGATGTTGGTGTTGTCGCTCAACCACGGGTTGTGACGCGCCACCAACACGCAATCCTTGGTCAGATGCAGATCTAGCTCCAGCGCATCGGCACCGACATCTGCGGCCTTCTCGTACGAAGGCTGAGTTTCTTCAGGAAACAATCCCGGCAGGCCGCGATGGGCGATCACCAGCGGCGGTTTTCCGTCGAGAGTCCGGAATGAAACGGCATTGGCCCCTTTCGCTTCGTTCTGGCAGGCAGACAGCAGGCAAACCGCAACCGACGATGCTGTGCCGACAAAGGCTATCCATCCGCGTACGCGGCGAATTCGCAGGATCGGAGGCAACTTGGGCACCTCTGGGAAAGCGCACCGAGTATCACGCGACTTCGCGTGGATCGCGACTGCTCTAATCCAACACTTCGTCGAAGGCGCGCCGATATCGGTGCTGACCGATCAATTAAAACGCGTTTCGTCAATGAAATTACTGACTTTTTGTATCGATCACGTATACTGTATGCACGTACAGTTATAGAGAACTCACCATGAATGCACCCGCAACGAACGTGCTCTAGTTTCGTCCGATCGATGACCTGGAAGCGACGTTGATCGAGCGCTGGCAGGACGTTTGTCGCGCGACACACGGATTTCTCGTGCTGCTGCGTGAGTTCGATCTGCGGCAGGGTTGGAAAGCGTATGGCAATGTCGATTGCGCGGATTGGTTGAACTGGCGCTGCGGCATCGCGCGCGTCACTGGGCAGGAGAAAGTGCGAATCGCTCGCGCGTTGTGGGGCTTGCCGCAGATCGACGAAGCGTTTGCGCGCGGAGATCTGTCGTATTCCAAAGTTCGCGCGCTGTGCCGGGTCGCGACGCAAGGCAACGAGACCGAGTTGCTCGGCTTCGCGCTCGATTCGAGTGCGGCGCAGGTCGAGGCGTATTGCCGTCGCTTGCGCAATGGCGATGCCGAGGTGTCGGCGCAGGACGCAAAACGGCTGCACGAGTCGCGCAGTCTGTGTCGTCAGTTCCGGGAAGATGGCTCGGGTTGCTTGACCGTCGAGTTGCCGAGAGTAGAACTCGAACTGGTGCTAACGGCACTCGAATTCGTCGGCAGCACGCTGCCGGACGATCCGACCCGGTCGTTGTTTGCGAAAGGCGCTGACGCGCTGTTACAGATGGCGCGGGACGCGCTCGCGGGACACGGCGATAGCGGCGCTGCGCCGGAGTCCTATCAAGTCGTGGTTCATGTGGACGCAGCGGCACTGAGTGTTGGCGGTGGTGAGTCGGATCTGCCGTTACCGACGGTGCGCCGGCTGTGTTGTGACGGCTCGGTGGTGCCGATGATCGACGGCGATGAGGGTCAGTCGCTCAACGTCGGTCGCAAACAGCGCAATGTGCCGACCGCACTCAAGCGCGCATTATTCGCGCGCGACCGCACGTGCACCTTTCCCGGTTGTCATCACGACCGCTATCTCGATGCACATCACATCGCGCATTGGGCGGACGGCGGCGAGACGAGCCTCGACAATCTGTTGGTGCTTTGCACGACGCACCACCGGCTCGTACACGAAGGTGGATTCGGCATCGAGCGCGCTCGCGATGGGCGCTATTACTTCGTGCGACCCGATGGGCGGCCGGTCGAAGTGCCGTCGTCAGCGCATTGCGATCGTGTCGCGGAGCAGCGTGCTGCGTACCGGGTGGTTCCCTATTCCGCGGAATATCGGCGGGTTCGCGACGATTCATCAGCGATGTTTTGCATCCGCGAATAGGTTGTTGGGGCGGATAACCGCAGCTGTTTCGTCTGCTCGCGGAATTTCCGGCGCGCCTCGATGCCGGTGTTGGCAAGGTCGGTGAACGCGCCCCTCGAAGCCAAATTCAAAGAACTGGATGAACTCCGTCTTCGGATCGCCCCTGTACACTACCGGCAGTTGTCGCCTACCGGGCTCTAGTGGAGGAATGATCTCGCAACTCCCCTGCATCGCCTCGGTCACGAAGGCGGGGGCGGGTGTGTCAGAGTGCGTCCTAAGTTCTGCTAGCGCTCGCGATTTCTTCCACGCGTCACACGGATATTCAAGTCGCGAGCTCGGCGCCAAGTGACAGATCCGGGGAGGAAACACAGGAACATCTGGTACGTCCCAGCCTGAATCCCACTGTGTAGGATCGAAATCGGTCCAATGTTGCCCTGAGTCGGAACAGCCAGCGGCTAACCCGTTCGGCTCACAGTTATCGAGAACAAGCTCTGTTGGCTTGTCGCTGACCGAATCAGACAGTAGTCGGCCGTCAGGATGGAAAACTAAATTAACGCCGGTTGAAACGATCTTAGTGTTCGCGTCATCGCAAGATTCTCTTAGCTGGCGTGGCTGAATGGCCGACGCGACAACGAGCGCCCCTGACAGGTTCGCGCACGTGAAGTTCACTTTGAATGCATCACTCCTATAAATCACCACGTCTTGTAACTTGGCGAAGCTAAGGTCTGCGTCGCCAAACTCGGTGTCGATGAATCGAGCTCCCTGGTGCGTCCACAGCTGGTGGCTCAGCCAAGCTCATAAGAAAACCCTGACGGGAGGACAGGAAGCATAGACCACCTGTTGGCGAATCTAGCTGAGTATCGCGCGACTGCACGGGGAAGCCTAAACCAGTGTTGAGTTTGGGCACGTTGCGGCGCGTTGTAGCATCGCTGTCACGGAGCCGATAAATTGTCCGAATGATCGAAGCCACTCGAATCCAACGACCCGTCGATGAATTGCTGGCGGAGCTCGACACCGCGTTGGCCACGCAGCGCTTCGTCAAGCTCACGCTCAGCAAACCGCGGCGCGGTGCTGCGCAGGCCGAATCCGGGGCGACGCAGGCATTCGTCAGGCTCGTCGAGATCAAGCACGCGCCGCACATCAGCATTCTGTTGCGGCATCCGACGAAGGACGTCACGGAGAACCACGCTGTTGCGGACGCTGCCGCGGTGATCGGCGCACTGCTGACGGACCACTTTCACAACGCGCATCTGTTCACAACGCAGCAGACCATCGAAGCTGCGAACCAACAACAAAGGTGAGGCGCGGCTGTTCCGCGGCAAAGCGACGCTGGCAACGGCGCCGCCGCCGGAGCACGACCGCGTCCGGCGCTACGTGCTGGATCCGGCGAAAGCGCCCTATCTGCGCGAGCTCGGCATCGTGGGCGCCGAGGGCAAAGTCAGGAGCGCCAAAGCCGACAAGTATCGACAGCTGCAGAGCATCATCAAGATTCTCGACGACCTGGTGCGCAAATCGGATCTACGCCAGCAGTCACGTCTGCGTGTGGTCGACATGGGATGCGGCAAGGGCTACCTGACGTTTGCGCTCTACGATTACTGCACCAACGAACTGGGGCTCGAGACCGACGTGCTCGGCGTCGATCGCAACACCGAACTGGTCGGCGTGTGCAACGCGATCGCCACGAAGCTCGGCTACGCGCGGCTGAAATTCGAAGCTTCGTCGGTGGAAACGATCGAACTCGGCCGCGCGGACATCGTCGTTGCGCTGCACGCGTGTGACACCGCAACAGACGTCGCGTTGTTCAAAGCCGTCGCCGCGCAAGCCACGATCGTGTTGGCCGTACCGTGTTGCCAGAAGGAACTGCGCGCGCAGCTCGAGGTGCCGGCCGACGAACGCGCGTTGCTCAAACACGACACGTTCAAGGATCGATATTCGCAAATGGTGACGGATGCATTGCGCGGTCTCTTGCTCGAGAGCCAGGGTTATCGAACCCGCGTGATGGAGTTCATTTCCGACGCACACACCCACCGCAACGTGATGATCACCGGCGTACGCGACACCGCGCTGCAAGACCGCGAACTCAAACGCGCCGATGCAGCCGCGCTGATGCGCCGCTACGGCATCGAGCGGCAGCAGTTCGAGCAGCTGCTCACCCGCGCTGGCCTGCTGACACATACGTGATGAGTGACTGAGGATCGAATGGAGCTGTTCCTGATTCGGCACGGACAATCCGCGAACAACGCACTCGCTGACCCGAAGCTGCGCGTCGAAGATCCGTGGCTGACGCCCGCGGGGGAGCTGCAGGCCGAACGCGTGGCGGCGTATCTCGCCGCGCGCCGCCATCTGCACGCCGATGCGCGCGACAGCGCGAGGCCCGTCTTCGATCAGCTCTACTGCAGCCCGATGATTCGCGCTATGCAGACCGCGCGGCCGATTGCTCGGACGCTCGCAGTGCCGTACGAGGTGTGGGTCGACATCCACGAGATCGGCGGCATTTACCTCGATCGCGACGGCCGCAAAGTCGGCTATGCCGGACAGACGCGCAGCCAGCTGCTGCAACATTTCCCGGAATGCACGCTGCCGCACGATCTGTCGGAACAGGGTTGGTGGAATCGCGATTTCGAGGAAGCGCACGTGGGGTACGCGAGGGCCGTCGGGGTCGCTCGTGCGCTGCGCGCGCGGGCGGGCGAGGACACGCGTGTCGGTCTGGTCTCGCACGGCGATTTCCTCAGCGAGCTGCTCAAGTCGCTCTGCAACGAGGACATCGGCGACGGCGGCGTACTACGAACATCGCAATACCGGCAATCACGCACGTCGATCTGACACCGCTCGGCGCGCGCGTGCGCTATCTCAACCGTGTCGATCACCTCGACGACACGCTGATCACGTACTGAGGCGCGCCTCCATCAACTCAACGGTGCAACCGATGATCGCGCGATTGACGATCGGCGCTTTCGCCGTCTTCTGGTGCGTGATGGCCATCGCGCCGCGCAGCCGCTCGGACTGGCTGCTCGAGAACGCGATGACGCTGCTCGGCGTCGGCTTGCTGATCGCGTTCTGGCGCGCGCGATGGTTGTCGCAGTTCTCGGTCGCGATGGCGCTCGTCTTCCTCGCGCTGCACACCACCGGCGCGCACTACACCTATTCGCTCGTGCCGTACGATGACTGGGCGCAGACGCTCTTCGGTCACACGCATCAGCAGCCTCACGGGTTGGCAGCGCAACGAATTCGATCGAGTCGTGCATTTCGCATTCGGTGTGTTGCTCGCCAACGGATGCCACGACGTGCTGGTGCGCAGCGGCCACGCGACGAGTCGCGCAGCGTGGTGGGTGACGCTGTTGATCGCGATGTCGGCATCGCATGTGTACGAACTGATCGAGTGGGGCGCGGCCGAAGTGTTCGGCGGTCAGCTCGGCGCCGCTTACGTCGGCGCGCAAGGCGACGAGTGGGACGCACAGAAAGACATGGCGCTCGCGACGCTCGGCACGTTCGTCGGCATCGTGATCGGGTTGATCGTCGGTACATCGGGACGCGAAAAAATCCCGATGCAGTAAGGTCAGGCGCAGATCGAATCGAAACAGTGAAATGTCCTTGGTTCGCGGGTTGAAATCGATTTCATGCGGTGCCAAGCTCGAACGCCCGAATCACAGAGTCACGATCCATGCCTCCCGCTGCGATCATCGCCAGCACGGCGGCAGCGACCCCGCGGGCCGACGCCGAGCAGTTGCACCGTGACATTGACGCCGGATACCTGCTGCCGACGCGCTGGTACGCCGACACGCACGATCTTCAAGGCGGAACTCGAGCGTATTCACCAGCGTGCATGGCATTTCGCGACGCACACCGGCGACCTGCAGGCGCCCGGCGACGTTTACGTCCGCAACGTCGCCGGCGTCCCGATCGTTCTCGTGCGCGACACGGATCAGTCCGTGCGCGGGTTCATCAACATCTGCCGCCATCGTGGTCACCCGGTCGTGATGAGTTCCGGCAATCAGCCGAAGCTGCGCTGCTACCAGCACGCGTGGACGTACGGACTCGACGGCAAACTGCAGCAGGCGCCGCGATCGGAAGGCGATCCGACGTTCGACCCCTCGCAGTTCGGCCTCGTCCCGATCAAGACGCA
The DNA here is from genome assembly GCA_963829065.1 of uncultured Gammaproteobacteria bacterium. GTDB lineage: Bacteria > Pseudomonadota > Gammaproteobacteria > Pseudomonadales > Azotimanducaceae > DATJGR01. The sequence continues at coordinate 322,617 of CAWHHK010000006.1, forward strand.
CGTGTGGGGACCGATGGTGTGGGTGAATCTCGAGCCTCGAGTCACCGTCGTTCGACGAATGGGTCAAGGGCATGCCCGAGCTGCTGCGAGAGCGCGGACTCGACGTCAACGACCACGAGTTCGGTTTTGATCACACGTGGGAGATCAACTGCAACTGGAAGGTGTTTCAGGACAATACGATCGAGTGCTATCACTGCCCGACGACGCACCCGGAACTCGCGCGCGTGCTCGAAATGAAACCGAGCCTGCAGAACATCCGCGTTGGGGGGCGCTATTGGATTCACCACTCGATCCCGTTCCGACAAGGCTTCGAAGGCAGTTTGACGACGAAAAAGGTTCCGGGCGTGCCGTTCAACTACTACTACCACTGGGTGTTTCCGACGACGTACCTGCAGCATTCCGGAAAGGGGTTCGACATCGGCAGTCTCGATATCATCGCGGTCGACAAGATCCGTTTCCGCCACATCTGTTTCATGCCGCGCGGCACACCGGTCGAGCTGCTGGCGCGGGGTTACAAGCAGCTCGAGGCCGACGCGACGATTCGACAGGACGTCGAGCTGTGCACGCGGGTTCAGGCCGGCCACGCAGGCGGTCTGGCGCCGACGTGCCGCGTGCTGCGCGAGCCGGAATTCCTGCTGTCGCACTTCACGCATCTCATCGTCGAGATGATGTACGGCGACAGACAGGCGTCATCGCAAGGGGCGTCATAATGGCCGATCGATACCAGAGCATGAAGTATCGGCGATGCGGTCGCAGCGGCCTGCTGCTGCCGGCAATTTCGCTGGGTGCGTGGGAGACTTTCGGCGGCTATCGGGACGAAGCGGTCGCGCGCGAATGCATCCATCGCGCCTTCGATCTCGGCATCACGCATTTCGACTTCGCCAACAACTATGGCAAGCCGCCGGGAAATGCGGAACTCGTTTGCGGCCGAGCGCTGGGTGAGCTGCCGCGCGACGAACTGATCATCGCGACCAAGGCCGGATTTCCGATGTGGAGCGGTCCGTACGGCGACGGCGGTTCGCGCAAATACCTGATCGCGAGCTGCGATCAGTCGCTGACGCGCCTCGGGGTCGACTACGTCGACATCTTTTATCATCACCGGCCGGATCCGCAGACGCCGATTGAAGAAACGGTGGGCGCGCTCGCAAGTCTGGTCGCGCAGGGCAAAGCGCTGTATGTCGGCGTGTCGAGCTACAGCGGCGAACAATTCGTCGCCGCGACCGAAGCGGCGCGGCAACTCGGCGTGCCGATCACCATCCATCAGCCTTACTACAATCTGCTCGGCCGCCGCGTCGAGAAAAATCTGCTGCCGCATACCACGCAACACGGCAGCGGCGTGATCGCCTTCTGTCCGCTGGCATCGGGACTGTTGACCGACAAATATCTCGACGGTGTCATTCCAGCGGGCGCCCGCGGTGCACTGTGGCCGGGCGCGTGGGTGCGCGCGCACTCACCGGAACAACGCAGCGCGATCCTGACCGGCCTCAATCGAATCGCGGCATCGCGCGGGCAAACGCTCGCGCAGATGGCGCTGGCGTGGATCCTGCGCAGCGACGCGATGACGAGCGTCGCGGTCGGTGCGTCGCGCGTCGAGCAGATCGAGGCGAACGTCAAGGCGATCGAACAGCTCGAGTTCACCACCGAGGAGCTCGCCGCGATCGATCAGTTGACGTTGGAGCCACCGAAGGCCATGTGAGCTAACGAGAATACCCAGGCGCGAGGATCGCCCGGAGCCGCGGTCTACGTCTCAGCGGCGCGGCGCCGCAGCTCTTGCCGGATGCGCGCGTGTTCACCCCGATTCAAGCGGTAGCGCAGCATCGTCACGACCGATAGCAGCGATATCAAGCCTGCGCCTGGCCCCCAGATGATGCCGAGGTTGCGCACGACGTCGTCGGCGAGGTGCAGCGCGCCGGAATCGGCCAGGTTGCTCGGGAAGCCGATTAGGTCGAGACCAACGCCGGCGGCGAATGCACCCACGCCGCTCGCCGACTTCGCGGACAACGTCAGGCCCGCGAAATACAGTCCCTCACGGCGCGAGCCAAACAACAGTTCGTGCTCGTCCGCCGCGTCCGCCATCATCGATGGGAACGCGATGCCGAGCGCGGTGCTCGTGATGCCGAGCAGCAACTGCAACGCGCCGAGGATGACGTAGAGCGGCGTGCCGCTGTCGGGCATCCAATGCAGGATGCGCGCGAGCGCCGGCAGCACTTGAATGAGGCTGATCACGGCGAGACTCACGACCGCGACCGTCAACTTTTCGTACCGGCGCAACAGTACTGCCGAGATCGGGATCCCGACCGCGAAACCGATCGACCCCGTGATCGGAATGATGCGGATCACCGACGGCGGCAGGTCCCAGAAATATTTGCTCGCGTGCAGCCACAGCGAATTGGCGACGCCTTGCGCAACCCAGAAGGTCAACACGGTCAGGAACAACACGAGGAACGACGGATTGCGCGCGACGTCGCCGACCTCCGCCAACAGCTGCGTTACGCCGGCGCCGCGGCGCGCAACGACCCTCGGCAGCGCGGGACGCGCTTTGAACGTACCAAACGTCGACAGCAGTCCGACGAGCACGACGAGCACGGTGCACGTCCAGCCGAAACCCACATACCCGGGCCGATTCAGCAGTCCGTCGTCGCCATCGAGAAACAGCCCGAGACCGACGTAGATCGTGATTGCGTACGCGGCGATCCAGAAGAACGACCGATACGCCTGGATGACCGAGCGCTCGCGGTAGTCGCTCGATAGTTCTGCGCCGAGTGCAATGAACGGCAGCGCGTACACCGAGAAAAATATGCGCAGCATCAGCAGCACCGACGTGACCCACGCGAACAGAAGCCATTCGTTCGACAGGCGTGGCGTCGAATACACGAGGCCGATCGCGATGGCCAACGGAACGACGCTGATGAACAGGTACGGATGCCGCCGACCCCAGCGCGATCGGGTGTTGTCCGAGAGGTAACCGATCAACGGATCCGCAATGCTGTCCACCAGCAACGCGATGAACAGCGCAGCACCCGCGCGCGTGCCCGAGAGACCGACGACCGCGGTGAGGTAAAAGAGCAGAAACGTGTCGGTCGCGGTCTGCGTAACGCCCGACACCGACTCGCCAAGACCGTAGAACGCTTTGGTACGAAACGGCAACGGCGGCGGCTCAGTCTCCTGAACCGCCGTCGGCGCTGTATCGGCGCTCGAATCGCGCGCGAGCGTTCGATCAGAATGTGTAATTGACTTTGACGCCCCACGTGCGCGGTGGATTGACGTACGCGTTGTAGCCGGGGCCGCCGTGCGCCTCGATGTAGTTCTCGTCGGTCGCGTTCTTCATGTACCCGATGACGTCCCAATTGTGCATCGCGAGTTCGAGCCGCAGGTTGAGCTGCTCGTGCGAGTCGATTTTGTCGAAGGGACGTTCCAGCGGCGTCGCCGTCTGCTGGTCGATCCACGAGTAGTCGACGCGCGGCGTCAACACGGCGTCTTCCCACAGGTGGAAGTTGTACTGCATGCCGGCAAAGAACGTGTATTCCGGCGTGTAGGGTTGCTGGTTGCCCTTTGTCTGGATGGTCGCGTTGGTGTCGGGGTCGAGTATCAGTGCGCTGCCAAGCTCACTGTGAATATAAGCGGCCCCGGTGTCGAACGAGAAGTTGCCCATGACCGCCTGCAACTGCAGCTCGGAACCGTAGATGCGGCTCGTGCCGTCGAGGTTCTGGTACGTTTGCCGCCCGCTGAGCTTGTCGTAGAAGTACGCCTGGTAGTGGTCGATGCTGTCGTAGAAGCCGCCAAACTGCGTATACAGGCTGCCCTCGACGAGCGTGCCTTTCCAGCCCGCCTCGTAATCGGTCGTCTCCTGATTCCTGAAGTCGGGCGTGCCGAGAACGACGCTGACGCCGCCGGTCGTGTTGCCCGTCGCGACGAATGCATAAAAGTAGTTGTTCGGCGTCACCTGCCAGTTCAGCGCGACTTTCCCGGTGACTTTGTCTTCGCTGTACGAAGCGAAGTCGGGCAATACGAACCCGGGGAAGATGACCGGCAGACCCAGATAACACTCCTCGTCGACATGAAAATGGGTGTATCGCGCGCCCACTTGCAGCTTCAGCGCATCCGTCAGATCGTACGAGACCTGTCCGTATGCTGCGGCCGTCTGTCGCGGCGTGTGCCACTTGATCGTAATTTGCTCGGGCCCGCCGCCGGGATTGAGGGTGGTGAAGTCGTACAGGAAAAAGCCGTCATCCGTCGGGAAGTCCAGCGTTTCGTCGCGGTAGTACGCTCCGACGATCCAATTGAATCGGTTCTCCACCGGCGACAGCAACGAGAACTCCTGCGTGTAAATCTTGAACACGCCGCGAATGTCCTGGCGGCGGTCCTGCTGGAGACTGCCGTCGTCGTCGTTGCGAATCCAGGTGTCGAGGTCCTGCGCGCCGCTGACCGAACGGAACACGAGGCCGTCGCTGAACGTCTTGTGGATGTCGAGAATGCCGCGCTGAATCTGATCGCGCGCATAGTTGTTGGGTGAGTTGTTGCCGATCGTGAACCCGTCGCTGCTGAGGTTCGTCGGCGCCGGAGTGAGGCCAGTCGGATAACCGGGAACGACACTGAACGCATAACCGTTGTTGTCGATGTTGTTGTAGTCGTACTTGAATTTGATGTCCCACGAATCGTCCGGGATCCACCGCAAGCCGACGCGGTAGCTGTTGTAGTCGACGTCGTTCAGCCCCTTGTTTTTGATCGTCAGCGCGTCGTTGAAGTACGCCTTGTAGTAGCTGTCGTGCGAGACGTGATTGAACGCGATGCGCGCCGCAAACGTGTCGTTGATCGGCAGGTTGAGCGCGCCACTCGCTTTCTGCTCGTTGTAGTCACCCGCGCCGAGTTCGACCCAGCCGTCGTATTTGCCGCCGACTTCGGGGTCGCGCGTATTGACGAAGACGGCGCCGCCCGCAGCGTTCTCGCCGACGAATGTGCCTTGCGGTCCGCGCAGCACCTCGATGCTCGCGATGTCGTAATACGGCTCGCCGGTGGCAAACCCGGAGATCGTGCCGACGCCGTCCCGATACGTCGCGACAGCAGACGTCGCCGTGCCGGAGTTGTCCTCCTTGCCGATGCCACGGATGTTGATCTGGTTGCTCTGGCCGTTCTGCGACACCGTCAGCGACGGCGTTGCGAATTCCAGATCGTCGACGCCGGTGATATTGCGCGCTTCGAGCGCGTCGCCCGACAGCACGACCGCGGCGACCGGCGCTTCCTGCAGGTTCGTGTCGCGGCGCTCGGCCGTGATCACGACGACCTCGACTTTGCCGGACGTTGCGGCTTCCGGAACCGGCACCGCATCCGCGGCCATCGCCGCCGCCGGCAATAGCCAGACGCCGACCGCCGAAATGAACACGTGAGTGCGCCACGCGCGCGCAAAGTCGGACACACGCTCGAATGAAATCGTCATCGGTATCTCCCCTACCCCGTCGATTCACGCGGGAGGGTCGCACGTCGTGAAATCGATTTCAACAACGTTGAAATGGATTTCACGGCGTCGCGTTCCACCGCGTCGCGCAGGGTCTACTATTCGAAACCTCGACTATTCGAAAAACGAGCCGCGGAGGCGGGATGGAATTTGCGTTCACCGACGAACAGGACCAGTTTCGCGCCGTCGTGCGGCGTTTCCTCGCCGACAAATCTCCGCCGAGTGCAGTGCGGCGTCTGATGGAGACTGCAGACGGCTTCGATCCCGGCGTGTGGCGCCAACTCGCTGACGATCTGGCGCTCACCGGCATTCACATCCCCGAAGCGTATGGCGGTGCCGGCTTTGGGCCGGTGGAACTCGGCATCGCGATGGAAGAGCAGGGTCGCGCATTGTTGTGCGCGCCGTTTTTCTCGTCGTCGGTTCTGGCCGCGAGCGCCATTTCGAACAGCGCAACCGAGGATCAGAAATCGACGCTGCTGCCGCCGATCGCGAGCGGTCGGGTGCGCGCGACGTTGGCGGTGACGGAGTCGAACGGTCGCTGGGACGCCGTCGGCGTCGGCGCGATTGCGACGAAGAGCGGCTCCGGTTGGTCGATCGACGGCAGCAAGACATACGTCATCGACGGCTGCACCGCGGATACGTTGGTGGTCGTCGCGCGCGCGCCGGACAGCCAGGGCGCCGCCGGGTTGTCGTTCTTCATCGTGGATCCAAGCGCCGGCGGCGTGACACGCACGCCGCTCGCGACGATGGATGCCACGCGCAAGCAGGCGAAAGTCGATTTCCGGCGCGCGCAAGCACAACTGTTGGGGGAGACCGGCGCGGGCGGCGCTGCGCTGTCGCGCACGTTCGATCACGCGGCGATCGCGCTCGCCAACGAGATGGTCGGCGGCGCCCAAGCGCTGCTCGACTCGGCCGTTGCATACGCCGCGATGCGCGTCCAGTTCGGGCGCGCGATCGGCTCGTTCCAGGCGATCAAACACAAATGCGCCGACATGCTGCTCGATGTCGAACTCGCGAAGTCCGCGGCGTACTACGCGGCCCAAGCCGAAGCCGATGGTGACCCGCAAACGCCGAGTCTCGCGTCGCTGGCCAAAGCAGCTGCGGCGGACGCCTACATGCGCACCGCCGCGAACACGATTCAGGTGCACGGCGGCATCGGCTTCACGTGGGATCACGACACACACCTGTGGTTCAAACGCGCGAAGAGTTCCGAAGTATTGCTCGGCGATCCGAACTATCACCGCGAACTGATGCTGCAACGGATGGAGGGCGCCACATGAGCGAGCCGAACGACAGTGAAATCGCCGCTGAGGTGCGCGCGTGGCTGAAGAGCAACTGGAATCCGGATCTCGCGCTCATCGACTGGCGCACTAAGCTCGCCGACTCGGGCTGGGGCATGCCGCATTGGCCGAAGCAATGGCACGGGCGCGGACTCCCCGTGCGCGCGCTGCCGGCCATCAACGACGAGTTCGTCGCGATCGGCGCCGTCGGCGCGGCAGCGACGGGCCCGCGCATCCTCGCCTCAGTGACGTTGTTGGAGCACGGCAGCGACGCGATCAAGCAGCGTTTTCTGCGTCGCATCATCACCGGCGAAGACGGCTGGTGTCAGTTGTTCAGCGAACCGGGCAGCGGTTCCGACCTCGCGGGCGCGACGACGCGCGCCGACTTCGATGGCGAGCAGTGGGTCGTCAACGGACAGAAGGTGTGGAACACCAGCGCGCACCACGCGGACTATGGACTACTCGTCGCGCGCACCGACTGGGACGCGCCGAAGCACCAGGGCCTCACCTATTTCGTGCTCGACATGCGTCAGAGCGGCGTGCAGGTGCTGCCGTTGAAACAGATGAACGGACACGCGTCGTTCAATCAGGTGTTCTTCACCGATGCGAAGATTCCGTCTGACTGGATCGTCGGCGCGAAAAACGGGGGGTGGACGGTTGCGATGACGACGCTCGCGCACGAACGCCGGCCGGCGATCGGCGTCTCCGGCGCGAGCTTCGAAGGCCGCAACGGCCGCGCTTATGACGAAGCGCGTTCTGAAGCCGAGATCGCCAACGAGCCGTACAAGTGGTACCCGCAACGCGCCGGGCGCGTCGATCTCGTGGTACCGCGTGCGAAGGAAACCGGCGCGTGGAACGATCCGGTGATTCGGCAGGAAATCGCCAAACTGCTGACGCTGTCGCGCTCGACCGGCTGGATGGCGCGCCGCGCGGCCGCTGCACAACGCATCGGTCGTCCACAAGGACCTGAAGGTTCACTCGGCAAACTGGCGGGCAGCAATGTCGCCCGCCAAGCATCGCTGGTGCACACGCTGATCACCGGTGCGCAATCGATGCTCACCGGCAAGGACGCGCCGCTCGACGGCGTCATCGCCGAGATCCTCGTTTCCGTTCCCGCGACGTCGATCGCCGGCGGCACCGACGAGATCCAGCGCAACATCATCGGCGAGCGCGTATTGGGATTGCCAAAGGATCCGCGCTCCGACGCAGGACCTTTTCGGGACATTCCGCGCAACGTCGGATGACACAGAAGCTTTTGCCGCTGCGTCGCGTATTCTTCGCAGTCAAAAAAAATGTGCGTCTCGGGGCAGACCCATGACGCACATTTAATGAAAGCCTAGCAAACGCAATTGGCGCGTCAAGCGCGCTTCGAGGAGTCGTCAGTGCCCGAGTTGTCGCTTGACCACGCGCGTCGCGCGCTGCTGGTGTCGCTCGTCAGTGTCGGCATGGGATTCACGGTCCTGTTTCCGGTTCTCGCGCCGGCGGGGCGCGAGATGGGTCTATCGGAGTTCCAGATCACGTCCATCATTGGCGCGTCGTCGCTGACGATCTTCCTGACGAGTCCGATATGGGGACGCATCAGCGACCTGTGGGGCCGCAAACGCGTGCTGCTCGTCGGGCTGTTCGGATTCACCGCCGGAACGGTGCTGTTCAATTCGGTGCTCTATTCGGGCTTGTCCGGTGTCTTGCAGGGCTGGACGTTGTTTGGAGCGCTCGTGGCGGCGCGGATGACGCACGCGGCGATGATGTCCGCCACGATGCCCGCGGCGAATGCGTACATGGCGGATATCACCGATTCCAGCAATCGCACGAAGGGGATGGGTGCGGCCGGTGCTGCGAACAATTTCGGCTCGATTCTGGGACCCGCGGTGGCCGGTCTCGCAGTGATCTCGCTGTTGCTGCCGCTGTGGGTCATGGCGGCGGTTGCGCTGGTGAACGGGCTGTTCGTCTGGCGCGTGCTGCCGGAGCCCCCGCGTCAGGGCGCGCCGCGGCGAGGTCCTCGGATGAAATACACCGACCGCCGCATCCTGCCGTACCTGTTCGTCGGCGTGTTGATGTTCAGCGGCACCGCGCTCGTGCAACAGACGATGGGATTTCGCTTCCAGGACACGTTGGGGCTCAGCGCCGGCGAAACGGCCCGCACGTTCGGCTTTGCGATGATGGGAACCGCCGCGAGTTCGTTGATTGCGCAAGCGGTGATCGTCCAACGACTGACATTGGCGCCGTTCACGTTGCTGCGCCTCGCGATGCCGTTGCTGATTGCGGCGTTCACGATCATGGCGATTGCGAATTCGCAGATGTGGCTATCGGTCGCGATGGCGGTGCTCGGTTTCGGCATGGGTCTCGCCGGACCCGCGTTTTCAGCCGGCGCGTCGCTCGCCGTGTCGCCGCAGGAACAAGGCGCCGTCGCCGGCGTCGCCGGCTCGTGCGGACCGCTCGGCTTCGCGATCGGCCCACTGGTCGGCGGCGCGCTGTATCAGATCAATCCCGCGCTGCCATACGCCTTCGCCGCGGCGATCTACATCGTGCTGTTCCTCTCGATGCCTTGGCTCGGCAGACGCGTCACGCAGCACTCGGACGCTGCTTGAGCTAGCCCCCTTTACGCAGGCGTTTACTCGATGCGGGTCCCACTACGGACCGCGGCGCTTTCGGCGCCCGAGTCGTGTCGTTGGCGAGTCCCAGGAACCGCGCCGCCAGCGCCGGTCCAGCGCCGTCGTCTTCATGCTTGAAAAACGCGTAGCCGGTCGTGGCCGACGTTGCGCTGGCTTTTGCGAGCCAGCTCTTCAACGCCGCGTCGTCGTACTGCGCTTGTCGCAAACGCAGGTACAACCATGACGTCGTCGCGATGCGTTCCGGCAGCGCCAGTTCGCCGTCGTCCGAAACGCAGATCGCGACGTTTCGATTCGCGAGCGTATCGAACACTTCGTCGTCGAACCACGAGACGTGGCGGAACTCCATCGCCGACGGCATTGCCGCCGGCAGCGTCGCGAGGAACGCATTCAACCGCTCCATGTCCTTGCGCAGATTCGGCGGACACTGGAACAACACCGCACCGAGCCGGTCCTCCAGGGCTTCCAGCTTCTCCACGAGGTAGTTGACGGAGTCTGCCGCGTCGACCAGGCGCTGGTTGTGCGTGATGCGCTTCGACGCCTTGATCACGAACCGGAACGACGCCGGCACCGCGTCGGCCCACCCGGCCAGAACGTGGCTGCGTGGCATCTGATAGAACGTGTTGTTGATCTCTACGGCCGGCAGGTTCTGCGCGTAGTACGCGAGCATGGCATCAGCAGCGATATCCTCAGGATAGAACGACCCTTTCCACTCTTTATAGCTGTAGCCGCTCGTGCCGCTGTACCAGTCCATCGCGCATCCCTCTCAACGCCGTGGAATGCGCACGACCTTAGACCAACGGCCCGGCTGCGCTCAAGGGAAGGACTGCAACTGCTGCGCTAGCCCGCAGCACCATCGCGGAAAGTGAACCGCACGGCGCCGCGCACCGGCACCGGACGTCCGTCTTCGAGCACCGGCTCGAACCGCCAGCGATTGATCGCCGAGATCGCGGCGCCTTCGAAGATCGGTGCCGACGAGTCGCGTGCCCTGGCGTCGCGCACCTCACCCTGCTCGGTGACGGTGAATTCGACATTGACCCAGCCTTCGACGCGCTTCGCCTCTGCGCCGCGCGGATAGGTCGGAGCGACCTGCCGCCTGACCTTCAATTCGCTTACCGCATAGAGTCGGTCGAACCGCCCCACGCGCGCGTCGCTCAGGCGGGTTTGATACGCGAGTTCCTGCTGCACGGCAGCGACCCGCCCGGCGTCGGCGCCGACGAGCTTCGCCTGCAGCAACACGCCGTCGGCCTGATCCAGCGAACCGCCAGCAACCAACGTCTCGGCGCGATCAAGGAGCGCGTTTCGAACGAGATTGATTCCCTGCTGCGCCGCGTCAGATTTCGGATCGCGAGCGAGCACTGCGCTGAACAGGTCGTACGCGTTGGGCGTTGCTGGTGGCATCAGGCGGTCGGCTTGCAGCGCTTCCGACGCGGCGAGCAGGTCGCTCTGAATGCTGCGGTCATCGGTGCGTCTCGCCTGACTCGACGATTTCTCGGTCTCGGCGAGGCCGGGCGCATCGGGATCGATCGCGCGCGCCGCCTCGATGAATTTCTGCGCCTTGCTCTGCTCACCCGCAATCGACGCCGACTGCGCGTTCGCGAGCATCCGCTGTACGATCGAGCGCATCCCTTGCGCCGCAACGGAATTGTTGGCGTCTAACGCGATGATCGCGCGATAGGATTCGGCTGCGTTGTCGCCCTTCGGACTGACCAGGTTGCCGCGCACCGATTGATCGAGTGCTTTCGCCGTCAACACCTGAATGCGTTCGAGTCGATTGATGCGCTTGCGCAGATCGTGCGCGTGCGCATCGTCGGGGCGCACATTCATGATCACCGCCGACATACGCGCGCGCTGCTTCCCAATCGTTCTGGAACGTGGCGCCTTCGGCCTGGTTCTCGAGATACGCAACGACCCGCTCGACGCCTTGCGTCGCGTCTTTGTTGCCGGGCTCTGTCTCGAGCAGCGAGCGGTAATAACTCAGCGCGTTGTCGAATTCGGGTTCGATGATGCGCCCCGCCGCGAACGCGATCTCCGCCTGTTCGAGCAGTGAGTTCGACGTCGGCGCGCTCACTGGGCCGCGCTCGATCTTGCGCGCTCGCAACAGGAGTGACAACCTGCGCATCCCGATCGAATATCACCTCGGGCATCACTGTCGCGTCGTGCTTGACGAATACCCAGGCCGCCAGTACGCCGGCAATGACGACCGCCGAAGCGGCGCCAAAACTGTCGGCAATATTCGAACCGGCGCTCTTTCCTCCGAACAGTGCGCTTTCCCGTTCAGTCAAGGTCGTCGCCATTTGTCACGCCATGCCGTTGAGTGTGAGGAATCGATCGCGCAGCCGTCGAATGCGTCCGAACACCGCGCCGATGACACCGTCGGTCGCCACCTCTTGCTCTGGCACGGCATGGCGTCGGCGCATCGTGGGATCCGCGGTCAGCTCTCGATGCTTGATCACCGCAGATTCCACGGACAATCGACACTGTCCGGCGTGCAGCGGTTTCATCAGGAATCTGAAGATCTGCCCGTAGTTGATCAGATCGATCAGTAGCTGCGCGTCCGAACGGCTGCTCGCAACGATGGTTACCAGTTCGGGGACGTGGCGCTTCAACGTGGTCGTCAGTGTCGCGATCTGGTCTTCGCTGACAGCGGTATCGGTCAACATCACACCGATCGGATGCGTTTCGAGCGCGGCAACCGCGGCCTCGAGCGTCTGGACGTGATGCACCCGGTGGCTGCCGTCGAGCGCGGCACTCAACGCGGCAACGACGGCGCTGTCGCGCGTCAATACGAGCAAGTCGACATCGTTCGCCGAAGCGCGCTTGTTGCGCGCGTCGGGCTTGTGCGCACCCGGCTTGGTTGCGTCCGGCTTGTTTGCGTCGGGAAGGGCCAGCGACGGTTTCTGCGCCGGTCTGCGCAGAATCGGGGTCAACGTCGTTCGCCGGACCGGCGCAGGCGGCTGCGGTGCTTGCGGCCTGTTCGATTGCGCTGATCCCAATTCGCCTCGGCGCAAGACTGTCGCAGTCGGCTCGGCCGCTTCGATGACGTCGGGCGCGACCGACTGACGCAGCGCATCGACCGTGATCCCGGCGGCGAGGCCGATCGCTTCTTTCAACTGGTCGCTCGGACACGGCTTCGTCAGGTAGCGAAACACCTCGCCTTCGTTGATCGACGCCTCGATCGCGTTCAGATCCGCATAGCCGGTCAACAGAATCCGCATCGCCTTCGGAGCGAGATGCTTCACGGCCTTCAATACCTCGACACCGGTCATGCCGGGCATCCGCTGATCGGAAACAATGACATCGACCGTGTGACCGCGCAGTAGATCGAGCGCTTCCTGGCCACTGTTGGCGAGCAGCACCTCGTAGTCACGACGGAACATCGCGCGCATCGACGTCAATACGCGAGGCTCGTCGTCGACGAACAACACCGTTCCGCGCTTCACAGCCGCTTCCATGTCACGCGGCCTCCGCATCGGGCTTCGCGTCAGCGTCCGCATCCGCGCGGTTGCTGGCGCGCTCGACCGGCAGACTGATCGTGATCGCGGTACCGACCCCGACCTTCGAATTGACGCTGATGCGTCCACCATGTTCTTTCACGATTCTGCTGACGATCGACAGCCCGAGTCCGGTGCCCTGCCCGACCGGTTTCGTCGTGAAGAACGGGTCCATGATCTTGTCGATGTTCTCCGGCGGAATTCCGCAGCCGGTATCGCGCACCTCGATGTCGACCCATCCGCTGCGCGCCTTCGTCGCAATCGTCAGCGTGCCTTTGCCATCCATCGCATGGACAGCGTTCGTCACGAGATTGATGAACACCTGGTTGATCTGCGACGGCGCACACAGGATCCGCGGCACGTTGCCCAGCCGCCGCTCGACCGTCACGCCGTACTTCAGCAGGTTGCGCGTGATCAGCAGCGTCTTTTCGATGCCTTCGTTGATATCGAAGTGGTCTTCCGCTGCGCGATCCAGCCGACTGAAGTCCTTCAGGCTCTGCACCAGTTCGCTGATCTGTTTCAGTCCTTCGGTGCTGTCCTGCGCGAGCGCCACGATCTCGTCGATCGTCTCGTTCAGCGCTGTCGGGTCGACGCAGTCGGTGAGGCGCTGTAGCGCCTCGCGCGCCTCCGGCGCCTGCACGCCGCGTTGGTCGACCACTTGGACGAGTCGAGTCGCATTTGCAGTGCATTCGCGCAGTTCCTCGACGTTCTCGGCCGTCACTGTCGCGTTGTTCAGGACGTACAGGAGCGGTGTGTTGATCTCGTGGACGATGCCCGCGACGAGCTGTCCGAGCGACGACATCTTCTCGGCCTGGACCAGCTGTACCTGTGACTCCTTCAGCTCGTCGTATGCGGTCTCGAGGTCTCGAGTCCGCTCTTTGACACGCGCCTCGAGTGAGGTGTTGGCGACCGCGAGGTCTACGTGCGAGAGATTCAACGCGCGGTAGCTGACTTGCAGGCGGATACCGAAATACCCGAGCACCATCAGCAGCAGCACCGTGTAGACGTTCAGCAGGACGCGCGAATCATTGACCGTCGTCAGGCTGTAGAGCGTATCCCGTGTGATCAGTTCGCGCAGATTCATCACCTGACTTTGGAAGCGGCCGCCGACGATGTCGGTCAGATTGGTCTCGACTGCGCGACGGGCCGGCGCGAGCGCGCGCATCGCTTCGATCAGCGCGAGGAAGTCGCGATCGTTGGACGTCTCGGAATCGGCGACCAGTCGATTCGCGATCGTTTCGACTTGAGCGAGGTCGGAATCGCTGCCCCGCTCGGCCCGCTCCAGAACCTGCTGCAAGCCACGGAAAATCGAATCCGCGCGCGCCGGCGCGCCGCGTTCGCGCAACCGTTTGACGAATGCGCGGCCATCGGTCGTCAGCGTCGAACGCGACTTTAGATATTGCGTCTGATTTTCGCGAAACCCGTCGAGCCGGTCGGCGAGTCGCGCCGCGGATTGATACAGCTGCGCGTATTCGCGCAGCAGCGGTTCGGCGTCGGTGCGCTCGGGACTGCGCGGATCAATCGAGTTGAACGCGGCCTCCGCGGTGGTGCGCGCGAGAGAGAGCCCGTGCGGCTCTGCCGGAAACAGCTGGTGCAGATCGGGTCCGATCGCTTCGACGCCTGCGTGCAGCGCACTACCGAGCGCTCGCAACTTCGCGTCGCTGTCGAGTTGGAGATTGCGTGCGTTCAGCACCTCGCGCTCGATCGCCGCAGCGATATCGCGCAACTGCCGCAGGTTCACATCCGCGCGGCGGCGCAGCGCTTCGTCGGATGTCGTGGACAGCAATACCAGGACACCCAGAAGAGCAATCGCGATCCCCGTCAGCAGCAGATTTGCCGCGAACCGTACCATGGCATCGTTCCTTCGCAGTCGTCCTTGTCGGCTACCGGATCTTCGCGAATCCGACCCCTCGCGATTCGCACGCACGTAGGTCCGAGTCTATGTTCGATGCCGCGCACCATCTGCGGCGCCACCCACGTCGCGAAGGAGACGTGGTTCACACCGCTGCATCGACGTAATTGAGGGGAGCTAGATTGCGTCCGAAGACTTCACAGATGCGCGCCGAGCGTGAGCAGCCACATCGGCTCGTCGAACCGCAGTTTGCCGCCGCTGCCGAAATCGAACTCGTCGTCGGCATAACGGACGCTCGCGCCGAATGCAAAGCCATCGTTGAGCACGAACTCGACACCGGCGCGACCGTACGCGACGAACGACGCGTCACTTTCCGAATTGTCGAGCACGATGACGTTGCTGTTGGGAAGCGGTTGAACCTGAACGTTATTGTTGTCTGTCGCCGAGCCACGCCCACGTCGCCGATGGGCCGCCAGCGACATAGAGCCGCACGTTGTGACCGAGGTTCGCGCTGAGCACGCCGCCCATGAACACGCCGAACATGAAAAATCGACCGTCGATGAATCACGCGTCCGCGCCGTTGCTGGTGCCGTGAAACGCCGTCGTCTCGCTTTTCCACGCCCGAGCGCGCCACCTTCGTAACCGAACTGCAACGCGCCGTCGCCCCACAACAATTGCCCGGCGCCGCCGCCGAACGGCAGCGTGCCGATATCACCGACCGCGTTTCGACCATTCGTTGGATCGGTGACCCTCCATGAATTGCTCCTCGGGATGCAGCGCGCCGAGCCAGACCTGCACGTACGTCACCGGGCCGCGCGGAACCGGTGGTTCCGCCGCGCGACGGATGACGCCGCAGCAACGACTGGCGATGCGGCAACGAGGCTCACCGACAACAGGAACACACGACCGGCGTCGCTCACAACAACACACCGGGATTCAGAATCGACTTCGGATCGAGCCGTTTCTTCACCGCGCGCAGCGCCTCCGCAAACAGTGGCGGGCGTTGTCGCTCCCACGCCGGACGATGCAGGCGCCCCACCGCGTGGTGGTGCGTGATCGTGCCGCCGGCGTCGACGACGGCGTTCGACGCCGCGTCTTTGATTTCGCTCCACTGCGCGTATTCGCCGCCGAGTTTGGCGACACCCGAGAACGAGTAGTACGGCGCCGGGCCGTCGGGATAGACGTGCGTGAAGCGACACGACAGCGATGTGCCGGCTCCCCAACACTTCCGTCAGGACGCGTCCGACTTTGTCGCGCACCTCGGCGTCGAACGCCGGCCATTTGTCCCACGTGATCGCCGTTTCGAACGTATCGGCGAGCAGCCCCATGCCGTTCGTCAGTCCCGCGTTGACGCCGATGAAGCTGTCGCGCCACGCACCGACCGCGCCGTCGCGTCCCGTCGCCTCACCGGAACCGTCAGAGACGCGGATCGCGTCGTCGGCGATCTGCGCCGCCGGCGCCGCGCGCGATCTTCACCGCCGCCTGAATGAACGGTCCTTGCGGCACGTCGGCGGATTCGAAGCCGATGATCAGCAGCGCGCGCTTGCCGTCGAGACCCGCCGCGCGCTGGGCTTCGACGGGATCGAGCAGCCGCAGATTCGCCGGCCACAGTTTCGCCTGCACGACCTGGCGCGTCGCGTCGTAGCCTGCGCGCCACGAATCGAACGTCACGCCAGCGGTCGCGCGAAACGTCGGCCGTTTCTGAATGCGCATCCACGCTTCGGTGATGATGCCGAGCGTGCCTTCCGAGCCGAGCACGATGCGGTCGGGACTCGGGCCCGCGCCGCTGCCCGGGCAGCCGCCGCGATTCCCACCAGCCGGCCGGCGTCAGCATGCGCGTCGATTCGACGAAGTCGTCGATGTGCGTGTGGTTCGTCGCGTAGTGACCGCCGGAGCGCGTCGCGATCCAGCCGCCGAGCGTCGACCACGGAAAACTCTGCGGAAAATGCCGCAGCGTGTAACCGCGCGGCCGCAGGAATTCTTCGAGATCCGGTCCGTAGATGCCCGCCTGGATTCGCGCGGCGCGCGATACGTCGTCGACTTCGAGCACCTTGTTCAAGCGATCGAGATCGATCGTCACCGCGGCGTCGCAGCCTGCGGCACGTTGACGCCCCATACGACCGACGTGCGGCCGCCCGACGGAATGACGACGTAGCCGTTGGCATCGCACCACGCGAGCGTTGCTTCGAGTTCCGCTTCGGTGCGCGGATGCGCGACCGCATCGGGCGGCGACGCGAAATCGCCGCGCAGTCGCCTGCAGCAGTTCGAGCGAATGCCCGCCGTGCGTGTGCACGACGCGTTCGTGTTTATCGGCGGTGACCCAGCCCTGCAACGCGCTCGGAATCTCGATGCGCGGCGCGCGCAGCTCGATGTCGGCGACAGCTGGAATCGGCGGCGGTTCGACCGCGTGCCCTACGCGCTTCGACCAGCTCGCCGCGAACTTGCGGCGATCGGCGTCACTCGGTTCGTCGCGTTCGAATCCCCACGTCCAGAAACTGCGTCGACCTTGCATCGCTCTCTCCACCGCTCTCGCCGTCTACGTGCGATCATACCTGCACCGCTTCGGGATGCGGCACCAGCGACCACAGGTTCGGACTTCGTCGCGACCCACGCGACGGCGACGGCCATGCCGATGACCGGCACCCAGCGCCGCGTTCAGCGGCCCGAACACGCTGATGACGTAGCCCATCGACAGCGAACCCGATCGGCATGCCGCCCATCATGCCGAGCGAATACACCGACATGACGCGCGCGCGATGCGACGCCGGCGCCGACTCCTGCACGATGGTGCGGCTCATGCTCATCGCGACGCCGCCGCCGACGCCCCACAGGAATATCAGCAGATAGAACGCCCCGATCGGCACGCCGAACACGATCGGCACGAACAGCAGCGCACCCAGCCCGAGCGCCGAGGATAACGGCTCGACCCGGCCGCGCGACGCCGCCGCGCGCGAGCAGGAGCAACGTCACCGCGACGGTGCCGATCATGTTCAGCACGTACGCGAGGCCGATCTGCTGCGCGCCACCGTGGTAGACGTCGCGAATCGTGCAGCGGAATCAGCACCGTGAACGCACCGGCGAAGAACACGCCGATCGCAAACGTCAACATCATGACCGGCAGCATCCGCTCGCGAGCGAAGCACGAGCGCGAGACCGTCGCGGATTTCCTTCAGCGCGTGTTCGCGCTTGTGCGGCGTGCACGAATCGATCGACGCGGATCCGCGATCACCGCGAGCGCACCGCAGCGCCATCACCGTCGCCTGCATCAGGATCAACGGCACGGGTCCGACACGATCCGCGAGGCTCGCCGAGGCTGATGCCGAGAATCTGCACGCCGAACTGCATTGCCATCACGCATCGTCACGGTGCGCTGAATGCGCTCGCCCGCGACGCGCGACAACAACGCATCGCGCGCCGGCTGCGAAAACGCACCGACGATGCCGCTGACCAGCGCATAACCGATCATCAGTCCGATAGCGTGAGCAGATCGTTGCCGATCAGCAACGCGCCATCACGAGCGGCGGCAACGCGCCGAGCAGGTGCAACGCGATCAGGATGCGGCGCTGATCGAAGCGGTCGCCGATGACGCCGCCGAACAGGATCAGAAACAGCGCCGGCAACGAGCCGCACATCTGCGCGATACCGACGCGCTGCGCCGGTTCGTGCAGCAGCACCGCGACGAGCCACGGGAACAACACCATCTGGATGCCGCCCGGAATCAGGAACGACGCGGTACTCGTCAGATACCAGCGCAGCGGCGCAGTCAATTTCGCGTGCTTCGCACGCCGGGTAGCGACTGCTTCACTGCAGTGCCTTCAGTTTCACTGAAGTTCCGGCAACCGTACGATCAAGCCGTCGTGGTCCTCGGTGATGTTCAACTGACAGGCGAGCCGACTGTTGTCGCGAAATTCCGATTTGGCGAACTCGAGCATCTCGACTTCTTCGTCTTTGCGTGGCGGAAACGATGCGACCCATGCGTCATCGACATAGCAATGACACGTCGCGCACGCGCACGCGCCGCCGCATTCGGCCTCGATGCCCGTGATGCCATTCTTGTATGCGCCTTCCATGACGGTGAGACCGACGGCAACTTCGACTTCGTGAACCGCACCTTCGTGCTCGACATACGTCACGCGAGGCATGAAAACTCCAACGTCGGGTGGAGCGCGCTACTGTACCGGAAGCGTCGTCATGTGGCTCCCTCCTGCGTGAAGAGTGCGCCGACGGGCGCGTGGACCCATACCGGTGGCGCACCTATCATGGGCCGATGCCGCCCGCACGCCCCTCGACCACGCTGTTCGAAGACGCCATCGACGTGCCGCTATGGCTGGAGGCCGACCGGGAGACGCCGTTCGTCCAACGCAGCCAGCGCGATCGGGCGGTTGGCGAGCAACTGCGCAGCGACGACGCTGTCGCGCGGGTACGCGGGTGGTGGCGCCACGTCGACGTGCAATCACCGAGCGCGGCCGGCGCACGGCTGCAACGGACACGACAACTCCTCAGCGCGACGATGGCCCTCGTCGGTGCGATCATCGGCGTCGGGGTCGCGCTCACGGCGTTTCACTACGACGGCACGCGGCCGGTCAACGTCGTGACGCTGCTCGCCGCGCTGGTCGTGCTGCCGTCGATGCTGCTGCTCGCGACGCTGCTGCTGATTCCGACCCGCGTCGGTGCGTTGCGCGCCATTCAAGATGCGTTGGCGACGATCAATCCGGGCGCGGTTGGTGCTGCGTTGTATCGACGCCTCGCACAACCCCCGCAACAACTCGCGCCGCTGTTCGGCTGGCATCAGGGCCGCTCCGCCGCCGCATCGCGTTTTGGCAAATGGCAATTGCTGTACTGGTCGCAAGCGGCGGCGGTCGCGCTTTTCGCCGCGGTCATCACGACCGCGATCGTGCTCGTCACGTTCACCGATCTCGCGTTCGGCTGGAGCACCACGCTCGCGGCGGATCCCGCCACGATCGCGCGACTCGTGCGGGCGATCGCGCTGCCGTGGGCCACGCTGTTACCAAACGCAGTGCCGGACCTGACATTGATCGAACGGTCGCAGTTTTTTCGGCTCGATGGCGGACGCGCGCTGGCCGGTGCGTCGCGCGAACTCGCGGGCTGGTGGCCGTTCACGATCCTTGCGATCGTCACGTATGGCGCGCTGCCGCGACTTGTCATGCTGGTGGTGTGTGCCGTGCAACTGCGCCGTGCCACGCGCGCATTGTTACTCGACGATCCGCGCGTCACGGCGTTGCTCGATCGGATGGCGGCACCGGCAATCGAGACGGCAGCGGACGCGCCCGAGCACCCGTTCGTCGCGTCGCCACCGAGCGAGACCGCGCGCCATGGCGCGCTCGTTGGCGCGGCGCGCGTCGTGATCTGGAGCGGCAGCATCGAGCGGAACGCCGCGGGTGCGTACGCGCGCCGCGCGCTCGGACTGAGCGTGACGCGCGTCGTCGAAGCGGGCGGGGGCCGCACCCTGAGTGAAGACAGCGCGGCGCTCGCAGAACTGCGCGACGACGGCGGCGGTAGCGTCGTGGTTTTCACCCGCGCATGGGAACCGCCGCTGCTCGAATTCACGGACTTCATTACAGCGTTGCGCGAGAGCGTCGGCGCCGGCACGTCGATCGTCGTCGCACCGGTCGCCGAATCCGCATCCGGCGTCGACGCCGTGCAGCGGGAAACCTGGTCTCGCGCGATCGCACGCATCAAAGATCCCCGCGTGTATCTCGAGACCGGTGCCGCGTGAGCCTGCCGCGCTTCGCGATCGTTGGCCATCCGAACAAGGGCAAGAGCAGCATTGTCGCGACGCTCGCCGAAGACGCGACGGTCGCGATCTCGCCAGAGCCCGGCACGACCGTCGCGGCGCGCGCGTATCCGATGCGCGTCGATGGCGTGACTCTGTATGAATTGATCGACACGCCCGGGTTCCAACGCGCGCGCGACGTCCTTGCGTGGCTGCGCGCCAACGATCGCGGCGCCGGCGCGCGGGCGACTGTCGTCGCCGAGTTCGTGCAGCGCCACGCGACAGACGCGCGTTTCCGCGACGAATGCGAGTTATTACGGCCCATTCTGCAAGGCGCCGGAATTCTATATGTCGTCGATGGCAGCCGTCCCTACGGGCGCGAGTACGAACCCGAGATGGAGGTGTTGCGCTGGACCGGTCGGCCGCGGTTGGCCCTGATCAACCTGATTGCGAGCGGGGATCACGTGGACGAATGGCGCGCGGCGCTGTCGCAGTTTTTTTCGATCGTGCGCGTGTTCGATGCGATGCGCGCCGACTTCGCGCGCCGCATCGATCTGCTGCGTGCGTTCGGCGCGATCGACGAGGGTTGGACCGCGCAATTGAATCGGGCCGCGGACGCGCTCGTGCAGGATCGGCAGCGCCGCAAGTCGCGCGCGGCCGGCGAGATCGCCGACCTGCTGATCGCCGTTCTGACCGAGCGCGAGTCGGCCGCATTGCCAGACGCGAATGTCGCCCCGAGCGTCGAAGCGGCAGCGCGCGCGCGGCTGCGCGAGACCGTTAGCAAGCGCGAGGCGAACGCGCGTCGCGCGATCGCCGGGATTTATCATCACGAAGGTCTCGAAGCGCGCGAAGCGGCCGCGGCATTCCTGACGGAAGATCTGTTTTCGCAACGCAGCTTCAGCGTATTCGGCCTGTCGTCGTCACAACTCGCAATGACCGGCGCTGCGTCGGGCGCTGTCGCCGGTGGCCTGATCGACGCGATGCTGGGGGGCGCGTCGTTATTCCTCGGCGCCGGCATCGGCGCGATGATCGGCGCCGCGGGCGCGCTGGTCGGCGCCGATCGTCTCGCAAAAGTCGAGGTATTGGGCAACCCGCTCGGCGGTTTCGAACTGCGTGTCGGACCGATCACCGATCCGAATTTTCCGTGGGTGATGCTCGGCCGCGCGCTGTTGCATCTGCGGCTGATCGCGGAACGCAATCACGCGCGGCGCGAAGCGTTGGTGATCGACGCGGACGTTGGCGCGCACCTCGCCGATACGATCGATCCCGCGCGGCGACGTACGCTCGAGAAGCTATTTCGTTCGCTGCGGACGGAGCCGGCGATCGACCGCGCGGCGCGCACGCAGTTGATCGAGACGATCACCGCGTCAATCGAGACACCCTGATGGGCGACATCCAACTAACGGATTCAACCGCAGTGCCAGCGTCGGCGATCGCGCTGACATTCGTCCGCAGCGCAGGTCCCGGCGGCCAGAACGTCAACAAAGTCTCCACCGCAGTGGAGCTGCGACTCGATCTCGACGCGGCCCAATTGAAACCGACAGTGCGCGCGCGACTCGAGCGCATCGTTGGCAGCCGCTTGACGCAAAGCGGAGAGATCATCATTTTCGCGCAACGCTTTCGAACGCAGAAAGCGAATCGCGAAGACGCCTTCGAGCGCCTCGCCGAGTTCGTCGCTCGCGCCGAACGGCAACCGAAACGCCGCGTCGCGACGCGGCCGACGATGGCGTCCAAACAACGGCGGCGCACCACGAAGACCCACCTGGGTTCGCTCAAGAAGCTCCGGGGCAAGCCACGGTCGGACGACTGACTGTTGCCGATCGACACGCGCGGCGGGTGTTATATTCGTTGCGACAATCTAAGGGGGCCGCATGTCGCACTCGCGTACTGCAGGACTGTCTACCGTAAAGCTCGGCGGAAGCCGCGCCGCAACGTCCGATGCGCTGCATCGAATTCTCGAGAAGATTCGCGCGCTCGACCTGACCGAGCACCTGATCGAGCTCGAGACGAATGGCTACACGACGCTCAAGGGCGTCCTCGACGAGCGCAAGATTGCGCGCGCGACCGCCGCGATACTCGATCGCATCGAACGCACCACCGGCAAGCGGGTCGACGTCGCCACCGAGTCCGGCGACAACATCGCCGGCGTCAGCTACATCCCTTATCTGCTGTACGACGACCTGGTGTTCGAAGAAATCCTGCTGGAACCAAAGCCGCTCGCGCTCGTCACCTACCTGCTCGGCGAGAGTTGTCTGCTGTCGAGCATCGGCTGTCACTTCAAGGGACCGGGCGGTGAACCGCTGCCACTGCATTCCGACAACGGCAACGGCATGCCCGCGCCGTTCTCGTCGATCTCCCAGGTGGCAAATGTGAACTACGCGCTGACGCCGTACAGTCGCGCCGCCGGTGCGCTCGCGATGGTGCCGGCCAGCCACAAGCTCGCCCGGCAGCCGAACTCGACGGAAATGCAGTTGAGCGGAGAACGGGCCAATCGCGACGCGGTTTCGATGGACCTCGAGCCCGGCGACGCCGTCGTGTGGCACGGCAATACGTGGCACGGCTCGTTCGCTCGGCACATCCCCGGTATTCGCATGAACCTGGCGGTCTATTTCAATCGACAGTACATCCAGACGCAGGAGAAGCATGCCGACTGCGTGCCTGCCGGTGTCTTAGCAAGGCACGCCAACGACGAGCGTTTCCGGATCCTGCTCGGCGCCAAGCAACCCTATGGCTGGCGGCACGAAGGCCCTGACTATTCCGTCATGGCGCGCAATCCGCGCGGCTTGTACGACTGAGCCGGGCCGCCCTAGCGGCCTGCTCTAAACGGAATTTGTCACCCTCGCGATTCGAATCCTGGCCTGAGCTTCGGCTGCACGCCACCGATCGTCAATAACGACTCCACACAGTCGCGAATCGATTCATCCAGCGTGCGGAACTTCACACCCGTCACCGCGCGTATGCGGTCGTTGCGCAGCTCCAGACCCGCCCAGACGCCGCGCAGCTCCGCTTCCCTCGCCTTGATCCGATCGGGAGCCTTATCGGTGACCGCGGGTGTCGCGTGACCGAGCTCCGGCAGCAGGCGATCGATGCTGGCGCAGATGTCCTCGACGTTGCGCGCATCGGTCGACCACGCGATGTAGCGCTCGCCGTTCTTCACCGCGACGCTCTCGAGCAAGCCGATGTGGCAATCCGCGTCGTCGCGCACATCGACGGTCATCCACGGCCGATACGCGTCCGTCTGGTAATACTCGCCTTGCAGCATCATCCCGATGATGTGCTGCCATGCGCCGGCCTCCTGATGCGCCGACTGAATCGGTCCGACGTTGTCGGCGGGGCAGCACTGGATCGCATCCCAACGCCCGCTCTTGGCCGCCGCTTCGGCGAAGGCGCGCTCGGCAATGACCTTGCCCATCGAGTAACCCTGCCCGCGCTCCGGCGTTCGCTTCGGATTGCTCTCGTCGGGATAGCGATCCTCGTAGATGACCGGGCGCCTGACGAGTTCCTTGATGTCGGCTTCCGACAATACGGCCGCGATGCTCGACGTGACGATCACGCGACTGACCGTGCCCGACGCGTTCACGCTCGCGATGACGTGGTCGCATACGCGCCTGACGTACTCTTGGTCGTTGTAGGTGCTCACGTGGGAGACGTGGCATACGCCGTGACAGCCCTTGAAGACGTCGTCGAAGCAACCCGTCGGTGTCGAGATCCGCCGCGTGCAGCGTGAGCCGGCCCGACGCATAGCCCGGCATCTGCGCGCAGAAACGTCGTTCGCGCGGGATCGTCGACGTTGCGCACGCACGCGCGCACGCGATAGCCGCGGTCGAGCAACCGCCGCACGACCCACCCACCGATGTATCCCGCCGCGCCCGTGACCGCGACCGTGCCTGCTCTTGGAACGGGCGCCATTTATCGCGTCACCACGTGATCACGCGTTGGATGACCGCGCCGAGCTGCTCCGGATCCCACGGCTGCGACGACAGTTTGTTGACGCCTTCGCTGACGAGCATCTTGTAGATGAACAGCTGGTTCTGATTCGCGCCGAACGTCTGACCGGTGATGTTCGCCGCCTGATCGGACGCCAGATAACAGACGAGCGGCGCCATGAACTGCGGTCCCATCTCGGCCTCGGACAGATGCTTCATGCCTTGCAGTTCGCGGGTCATTCGCGTGTACGCGTTCGGCGCCAGCGCATTGACCGTGATGCCTTTGCTCGCCAGCTCCATCGACGCGATCCGCGTCAGCGCATGGATGCCCGCTTTCGCCGCGCCATAGTTGGCTTGGCCGAAGTTGCCGAGCAGTCCCGACGACGAACTCGTGTTGATGATGCGACCGCCGCGCCCCTGCGCGACCATCTGTCGCGCCGCCGCCTGCAGGCACGCGAACGTGCCCGTCAGATGGACGTCGAGCACCGCCTGCCACTCGTCCGGCGCCATCTTCAGCAGCGTGCGGTCGCGCAGGATGCCGGCGTTGTTCACGAGAATGTCGAGCCCGCCGAACTCCTTCACCGCGGTCGCGACGATCGCCGCCGCGCCTTCGAAACTGGCGACCGAGTGCGTGTCGGCGCACGCGGTGCCGCCGTGTGCGCGAATTTCGTCGACGACGGCTTGCGCCGCGTCGCTCGAGCCCTCGCCGTTCAACGCGCCGCCGGTGTCGTTGACGACGACGCGCGCGCCGTGCTCCGCAAACAGCAGCGCGTGCGCGCGCCCGACGCCGGTGCCGCCGCCGGTGATGATCGCGACTTTGTCTTCGAGCAATGCCATGAGTCCTCTCCCTTGCTTTGTCCGAACCGTCACATTACGGGAGCGCTTAGCGAAAACGAAGCCGAAATTCGACGTACTACACCACGCGATCATGCGTTTGGTCGGACGATCGGTGTGTACAACCCATCGCGAACTTCACTTCATCTGCGTAATCGAACCACGGGCGCGGTCGCGTCCGTTCATTGAATCGTCATTGCATTGAGCGATCGTATGAATCGCGCACACGCAAGCAACCCGCTAGTTCATTCCAACGCTGTAAACGCTGTAGAGGAACCATTCCATGAATCGTTTGAAAGGGCTCGACGCAGATTTCCTGTACGCCGAAACCGCACGCATGCCGATGCACATCGGCTCGGTGCAGATCCTCGAAGTGCCGCCGCATCGAAGCGCGACCTTCTTCACCGAACTCAAAGCAGTTCGTCCACTCGCGCAGCCATCTGCTGCCGTACATGACGCATCGGCTCGAACAGGCGCCGCTGCAGATCGATCACCCGAGTTGGGTGGCATCCGAGCCGGACTACGACGCGCACATCGAGCGCATCACGCTGCCGCCGCCGGGCGACATGCCGCAGCTCGAACGCGCGGTCGCCACATTGCATGCGCGACCGCTCGATCGCGCGCGGCCGCTGTGGAAGATCTACTACATCGACGGACTGAGCGACGAGCGCGCCGCGTATTTCAACGTCGTGCATCACGCGTGTCTCGACGGACTCGCCGGACAGGCCGCGGTCGACGTGCTGACCGACTCGACTCCCGACGCAACCGATCCGCATCCCGCGTCAGAGCCCGTTGCACCGAACGAGCTCGAGCGCGGTGCAGTCGAACCGATCGCCGACGCCGCGCGACGCATCGACGCGTTGGCGCGCATCGGCCGACGTCTGGCTGGCGCCGGGCGGTTCGGCACTCAGCGCACTCGCGCCGTCCACGCCGATCAATCGGACGATCGGCGCCGCGCGCGCTATGCGGTGCTGCGGATTTCGATGACCGACGTGAAAGCGATCGGCAAGAGCCACGGTTGTTCGGTCAACGACGTGTTCCTGACGATGTGCGGCGGCGCGTTGCGCGCGTATCTGTTGCGCAGAGGCGCGTTGCCGACGGCGTCACTGATCGCAGGCGTGCCGGTATCCGTTCGGCCGCCGGCGATCGCACGATGAACACACAGGTGACGATGACGCGGGTCGCGCTCGGCGACGCAGATCGACGATCCGGTCGCGCGGCTCGTCGCCGTGCACGCATCGAGCGACGCGGCAAAAGCACTGGCGCAGGACATCAACGCACTGCTGCCGGCGAATCTGCGCGTTCTCGGCGCGCCGTGGATCGGCCGCGCCGCATCGAGGCTGTGGGAACTGAGCGGCGCCGCGAACTACGTGCCGCCACTCGTCAACCTGGTGATATCGAACGTGCCGGGGCCGCGGGCGATCCGGTATTCGAACGGCGCGCGCATGTCGACGCATTTCCCGGTATCGATTCCGGCGCACGGCGCCGCCGTCAACATCACGGTGCAGAGCTACGCGGAACATTTCGACATCGGCATCACCGCGTGCGCCGCACGGTGCCGGATGTCGCATTGCTTCGCGACGATCTGCTGCGGGCTTACATCGATCTTCGCGCGCGGGTTCTGAACCGGCGTGTCGACGTACGCACGTTGCAACCCAACGTACGCGAGGCGAGGATCGAACGACGTTGTCTGTCCGAGCGAGTTGAAGGTCGCTTAGTCGGCTGTCGGCACCAGACCCGGGCGGTTCTCCGTAGAGTTCGCCTCGCAGGTGGCGCAGGTTCATCGCATCGGTGAACGCGCTGACCAGCGTCCAAACGTCAGTCGAGCGGCCCGAGATCATTCGGTGAGTTGTCTTTCATATGCTGAAGTCCGGTTCAGTTCGTCGCTTTACTGTAAAGGAGGACCCGGCCCCGATTCGACCCTCCCGTCGAACCCGGGGGAGTATCGACCCGGTCGAAGTCGCCGTCACCGGTGAATTCTGCGTATCGTCCGACCTACCGACATACGCGCAATGGGACAATCCGCGATCGATTGGGTATCGTCGGTCACATGAGCACCGACCATGACTCCATCGCGCCGCCGCCGATGCTGTATCAGTTCCTCGAAGCGCGGGCCGGCGCCGAGTTCGCGTCGCTGATGCTGATGTTGCCGCTGCTGCGGATGAGCGCGCCGCGCGGCGACGAACGACCGGTGATCGTGTTGCCGGGCTTCATGGCGAACGACAACGTCGACGTGGGTGCTGCGGCGGTTCCTCGAAGACATCGACTATTCGGTCACCGGTTGGGGCATGGGACGCAACACCGGCCCCGGGCAACCGTTGATCGATCGCTTGATCGAACGCGCCGTGACGTTGAACCACGGCCACGACCAGACGCGTCAATCTCGTCGGCTGGAGTCGCGGCGGCATGCATCGCGCGCGAAATCGCCCGCGCCCGTCCGGACCTCGTGCGCCAGGTGATCACGCTGGGTACGCCGGTCAAAGGCGGACCCGGCGCGACCAGCATCGGCCGGCTGGTGCAAGCCAGCACCGGGATGACCGAAGCGCAGATGCACGCGTTGATCCGCCGGCGCGAACGACGCCGATCCGGGTGCCGGTCACGGCGCTGTACAGCAAAACCGACGGCGTCGTTTCGTGGCAGGCCGCGATCGATCGACACGAACCCGGACGTCGAGCACATCGAGGTGCGACAGTTCACACGTCGGCTTCGGCGTGAACCCGCAGGTGTTCCGCATCGTCGCGCAGCGATTGGATAAACCGCGCGCCTGATCGACTCGTCATGCCCCGCTGTCATTGCCTGGTCATCGCCGCTTCGGCAGACTGACCAGCCTCACTCGCGGAGTCGAACGTCATGGCCAGTCCAGCCGATATTCGTCCCGATGCGCGCCGAAGGAATCGGCGAAGCTCGCGATGGAATCGCGCTGACGTCGGCGCTCGCGCTCGATCGACGCGCGATGCTCGAGTCGTTGCAACTCGTCGTCGATCGCGCGACGCAACAACCGCGCGCCGTCGTCGACACCGCCGGGCAACCTCTTGCGCGATCTCGTCAGCATCACGTTCGGCAGCAGCGAGATCGAGCCGGCGCCGAAGGACGCACGCTTCGACGACGATTCGTGGCGCGACAATCCGCTGTTCCGCCGCATGGGCCAGGGCTATCTCGCGTGGGGACGCTCGATCGACGAATGGCTCGAGCGATCGAACTTCGACGAACTGGAGCACGAACGCGCGCGCTTCATGCTCGACATCGTGAAGGACCTCGCGGCGCCGATGAACACGCTGCCCGGCAATCCCGAAGCGCTGCGCAAAGCGTGGGAAACGCGCGGCGAGAGTTTGATGAAAGGGCTTGCGCAACTACGTCGACGACGTGCGCCACAACCACGGCTATCCCGCCGTCGCCGACCGGAACGCGTTCAAAGTCGGCATCGACGTCGTGCGCGAGCGCGGGCTCGGTCGTGTTCTGCAACGAATTGCTCGAGGTCATTCAGTACACGCCGAAGACGCCGGACGTCCACGCGATTCCGCTCGTCTACGTGTTCAGTCAGGTGAACCGGTTCTATCTCGGCGATCTGACGCCCGACCGCAGCCTGTTCCAGAAACTGCTCGACGCCGGGCATCCAGGTATTCGCGGTCAGCTGGCGCAACCCGACGCGAACAACAACGCGACTGGGGACTCGATACGTACGCCGAAGGCGTCATTCAGGCCGTCGCGGTCGCGCGCGAAATCAGCGGCCAGCCGAAGGTGAATCTGATCGGCGTTTGCGCCGGCGGACTCACCACCGCGGTTGCCGCCGGCGTACTCGCAGCACGCGGCGACGACTGGCTCGCGTCGCTCGCGCTCTTCATCAACATCCTCGACAACCGCCCGCTCGATTCGGACTTCGGCCTGTTCGTCAGCGAGCGTTCGGTGACGACGCAGAAGGCGCGCGTGCGCAGCGAAGGCGTGTTCGACGAGAAGAACGTATTCGAGATGTTCGCGTGGTTGCGGCCCGAAGAGAACGTGATGACGTTTTTCCGCAGCAACTATCTGCTCGGCGAAGATCCGCCGTCGCACCCGCTGCTGTTCTGGTCGATGGACTACACGCGCCTGCCGGCCGGACTGTATTCGGACTTCCTCGATTTGTCGTACGCCAACAAACTCGCGAAGGGGGAGCTGCGCGCGCTCGGGCAATCGTATCAACCTGAAAGACGTGCACTGCGACGTCTATCTGATGGCCGGCAGCACCGATCACATCACGCCGTGGAAAGGCGCGTATCGCTCGACGCAACTGTTCGGCGGCAACGTCCAATTCGTGCTGACGAACCAGAATCACACGCAGACGATCAGCGCCCGCGGCGACAACAAACATCTGAAGTACTGGATGGCCGAACGAACTTGCCGCCCGATGCCGACGATTGGCTCGCACTGGCGCGCGAGACCAAAGGCGACTGGCGCGAACACTGGTTCAAGTGGCTCGCGGACCACTCGGGCGATCGGATCCAGGCGCCGAGCCTGCTCGGCTCGAACAAGTATCCGTCGCTGTACCCGGCGCCGGGGCGTTACGTCGTCGAGACGTGAGGGTCGGGCCTCTTGTGGGAGCGATCTCCAGATCGCGATCGATCTGCGACGACAATCGCGATCTGGAGATCGCTCCCACAGGTGATGGCCTAGGGTTCGATCTGCACCTTGATCGAGCCCGTCTTCTTGTCCGCCGGCCGTCGCATACGCGCGCGCGACCTCGTCGAGCTTGAAGCGGTGCGTGACGAGGTCCGGCAATACGTCGCGGTGTTTCGACAGCAACGTCGTCGCGTGCGCGAAATCGCCGACGCGCGCGTCGCGCCCATAACAATACGATCCGACCAGCGTCAGTTCGCGATCCGCGAACGGCAGACCCGGAATGCGCGGCGAACCTTCGAACACGCCCAACATCGCAATCGTGCCGCCGCGGCGCGACGACGTTGACGGCCTCGGTCAACGCATCCGATTTGCCGCCGACGGTTTCGATGACGACGTCCATCGACTGCGGGCCGACGTCCGCGATCATCTCGTCGATGTTCGCGAACACGCGCGTCGCGCCCGAGCGACTGCGCCAGCGCGCGTTGATGCGGATGCCGCGCGGTCACGAACACTTCGCTTGCGCCGGCTTCGCGCGCCGTCAACACCGACAACAGTCCAATGGTGCCCGCGCCGAGCACGGCGACACGGTCGCCGAGTTCGATCCGCGCGCGACGCGTGCCGCGCACACACACCGCCATCGGTTCGGCGAGCGCCGCGACGTTGCCGTTCAGATCGGCCGGCAACGGGTGCAGACAATCGACCGGCACGCTGAGGTACTCGGTCATGCCGCCGCGCGCGGTGACGCCGAACAAACGATGCTCCGCGCAGCGATTGCGATGACCCGTCGTACATTGAAAACAACGGCCACACGACGTGAGCGGCTCGAGCGCGACCTGCGTGCCGGTCGCGAGCGTCACGCCGTCGCCGAGGGCATCGACGACGCCGGCGACTTCGTGGCCGGGTTGTAGTCCTGTCGGGTCACCGATGATGCCGCCGAAGATGTGCAGATCGCTGCCGCAGATGCCCACGGCCGTCACACCGATGCGAACCCAGCCCGGCGCGGGTTCCGGCATTTTTCGATCGACGACGTTCAGCGCACCCGGACCGGAAAACACTGCGGCCTTCATCGTCCGATAATCCCCACCAAAAGAAGCGGATGGTAGCCCCGCGTCAGCACGGGGGTACAGCGGGTGACGCCACAAATCGATCCGCGTACAGTCGACGACACGAATGAGGGGGAAGAGCCATGGCCACGTACATCATGTTCAGCAATCTGACGGACGAGGGACGCAAGACACTCAAAGAACGTCCCGAACGTCTCGGCGAGGTCAACAAGGAAGTCGAATCGATGGGCGCGCGCGTGACGAGTCAGTACGCGGTGCTCGGCGGGTACGACTTCGTCAACATCATCGAGGCGCCCACCAACGAAGTGATGGCGCGCATCGCGATGGAGCTCGGCGCCCGCGGCACGATCAAGGTGACGACGATGCCGGCGATGCCGGTCGCACAGTTCGTCGACATGCTGCTCGGCAAAAGCCCGGGCGGGGCCTAACTCACGCGGAGCGCAGCATGCCCAGCTATGTGATGTTGTCACGCTTTACGACGGACGCGCTGCGCAGCATCTCGGCCGATCCAACGAGCCTGTTGAGGCTGCGGCAAGGCCTCGAATCGCGCGAAGCGAAAATCGTCGGCGAGTTCCAGATCCTCGGCGAATGGGATCACTGCACGATCTTCGAAGCCTCCGACAATTTCCGCGCCTACCACGCGAGCCTCGGCCAGGATTTGAGCGACGCGATCGACACGAAGCTGATGCCGGCGATCGACCTGCCGCTGTTCCAACGACTCATTTCCGCCGAAGCCGGTACCGAAGGCCCGCACGAATGGCAGATCCAAACGTGGGCCAAGGTCGCGCGCGTGGCGATGCGCTGGCACACGATTTCGCGCCATATCTGGAAAGCGTGCAAGCCGCTGACGATCACCGGGCGCGAGCACTTCAAGGACATTCGCGGGCCGTGCATCGTCGTCGGCAATCACACGAGCCACCTCGACGGCCTGGTGCTCATTCATTCGCTGCCGCAGCGAATCAAGTGGAATATCTATGCCGGCGCCGCGGCCGACCGTTGGTTTGTCAAGGGACGCCCGGAGTTGATCATGCAGCCGTGGTATCAATCGCTGGCGATGGGCAGCTTTCCGATCACGCGCGGCGGCGGCTCCCGCGCATTGGATTATCCGAAGTGGCTGATCAAAAACGGCGCCAACCTGATGATCTTCCCGGAAGGCACCCGCTCGACGAGTCGCAAGATGTCGAAATTCAAGCACGGCGTGTCGATTCTCGCGACGGAATTGAATGTTCCCGTCGTGCCGATTTATCTGACGGGGCTCAACAAATTGCGGCCCAAGGGTTCGCGCGAAATTCATCCGGGCCCGGCCGGCGCGCATTTTCAACCCGCGGTCCGGCTGCCGCCGGGCACCTCCGTGCCGGATGCAACGAAACTGATCTACGACGCGCTCAATTCGGTGCACGAGCGCGTGCAGGAGTACGGCCCCGAAGCGGCGGCGTCGAACTGGAGGAAGCCCAGCATCAGCGATCTGCGGATCCCCGCTACGCGTTGACCGTGCCGGTCGCCAACAAGCGTTCGATGGCGCGCGCAACGCCCGCTTCGTCGTTGCGCAGCGTCACTGCGGTCGCCATCGCCTTCACCGCGGGTTCCGCCTGACCCATCGCAACGGACGCGCCCGCCACACGAAACATCTCGATGTCGTTCTCGGCGTCGCCGAACGCGACGACTTCGTCGGTCTTAAGATCTAGGTATCGACACGCCGCTTGCAGCGCTGCGCCTTTGCTCGCGGTCGCCGCGGTGATCGT
This sequence comes from uncultured Gammaproteobacteria bacterium, assembly GCA_963829065.1. Taxonomy (GTDB): domain Bacteria; phylum Pseudomonadota; class Gammaproteobacteria; order Pseudomonadales; family Azotimanducaceae; genus DATJGR01. The sequence goes on from CAWHHK010000006.1 coordinate 355,197, forward strand.
CAGGATGATCTTGCCGGTTGGACCGATCGAGTCGAAGAAATGCACGCGATCTTTGTAGCGCGGCTCGAGTTCCGCACGAATGCGCGCGTTGACGCGGCCGCCCTGAATTGCGGCGACGCGCGGTAACGAATCCGCCGCGCCGGCGAGCTGCCGCACCCAGCTCATTTCCGGCAGCATCAACGCGCGATCCGGTTCGCCGTCGAGTTTCAGCAGCACGCGATCGGCGACGGTGACCGTCGCCACGCAGCGCTCGCCGTCGCAGAGTTTGTAGAGTTCGGCGACGAAGTCCTCCGGCAGACGTTCGTCGAAGATGTCGCGATCGTCGACCGCCAGGTGGACCTGCGCGCCGGAACACGCGATCAACGGTCCGGAGATTTCCAGTTCGTTCGCGATGCGCAACGCCATGTGGTGCCACCGCGCGGTCGCGATGATGATCTTCAATCCCGCATCGCGCGCCGCGCGCACCGCGACGACGTTGTCTGCGGGTATGCGTTCACCGACCAGCAGCGTGCCGTCGAGATCAATTGCGAGCGCCTTGAACTTCATGGAAGCCTCCTATCGACGATGCAGTTTCGACGCAGCCGTCGATGCTGACAAGCCTGCTTGTCGGGTGGATGGATGTTAGGCTAAGTCCGTCAAATCGTTACCGAGCTCACCGCATGAGATTGATCCGCGGTCTCGTCGTCGTGCTGGTCCTGGTCCTCGTCGCGCTGCTGGCCGTGCTCGGCGCCGGCAGTCTGATGTCGTTGGATCGGGCTCGTCAGCACAGTGCCGCCACTGCCGCGTTGCCATTGCTCGATGCAACCACGCACGCCGGGCTCGTCCCGCAGGGGGACGTTGTCCGCATGGACCTTGTCCGCATCCCCGCGAACGGCTTCGAATTTCGCGCGCGCGTTGCCGGGCTCGACAACACCGGTCCTGGCGTCGTGCTGCTGCACGGTTTTCCGGAGACCTCCGCCATGTGGTCGCCGCTGATCGAATTGCTGGCCGCACCAGGGTTATCGCGTCGTCGCGTTCGATCAGCGCGGCTACAGTCCCGGCGCGCGGCCGCGCGACGTTGCGTCGTATGCGATCGACGCAACTGGTCGGCGATGTGTTCGCCGTGGCAAAGGCCGCCGGGATGAACGACTTTCACCTCGTCGGGCACGATTGGGGCGCGGGCGTCGGTTGGGCCGCGGTGATCGCGCGGCCGGAACACCTGCTGTCGTGGACGAGCCTCTCCATTCCGCACATCTCGGCATTCGCCGGCGCACTCGCCAACGACCCGGATCAGCGGCGCAAGAGCCGCTACATGCTGCTGTTCCGCACGCCGTTGCTGCCCGAAGCGCTATTGACGTTCAACCATCTGGAGTTGATGAACAAAGGTATGTATCGCGCCATGTCAGACGCGCAGCGCGCCGAATACGACGCCGTATTCGCGGAACCGGGTGCGTTGACGGCGGCGCTGAACTGGTACCGCGCGCCCGCCGCTTTCTCGGTGCAAGCGGCGCCGAAGGTCAAACTGCCGATCTTGTTCATTTGGGGTAATCAGGATCCGGCGGTCAGTCGCGCCGCCGTCGACGCGCAATCGCAGTACATCGAAGGCGAGTTCGAGCATCACGAATTGAATGCGGGGCATTGGCTGATGGAAGAAGCAACCGACACCGTGAACACGTTGATTCTTCAGTTCCTCCGCGCGACCGACGCGAAGCGCGCGGCCGCGACCGACGCGATGCGGAAGCCCGCGTGATGCGCGGCCTCACCGATCGCTGCATCATCGTTACCGGCGGCGCGAGCGGTATCGGGCGGGCCATCGCCGTGCGCCTCGCCGCCGAAGGTGCCGCGCTCGGCATCTGGGACATCAACGCCGACGCCGCGCAGCAGACGGCACACGCAATTCACGCTGCGGGCGGTCGCGCAGAAGCGTTCGTCGTCGACATCACCGATCACGCGCAGGTGCGCGCGTGCGTCGCAGCAACGCAAGAGTCCGTCGGGCCGATCGCCGGTCTCGTCAACTGCGCCGGGTGGGATCGCATGGCGCGTTTCATCGACACCGATCCGCAGCTGTGGCGCAAGGTCGTCGACATCAATTTGTTCGGCGCGCTGAACGTGCTGCACGCGGTGTTACCCGGCATGGTCGAACGCAAGGCCGGCCGAATCGTCAACATCGCGTCCGACGCCGGACGCGTCGGTTCGTCCGGCGAGGCGGTGTATTCGGCCTGCAAGGGCGGCCTCATCGCACTGGCGAAGACGCTCGCGCGCGAACACATCCGCGACGGAATCGTCATCAACACGATCTGTCCCGGTCCGACCGACACACCGTTGCTGGCCGCGATGGCAACCGACGGCGCGATGGGTGAACAGGTGGTGCCGAAGCTCGAACGCGCGATGCCGATGCGAAGGCTCGCGCAACCCGACGACTATCCCGGCGCCGTCGCGTTCCTGCTCAGCGACGACGCCGCATACATCACCGGGCAGACGCTGTCGGTGTCCGGCGGCCTGACGATGCACGGCTGACGGCGAGATCCAAGATGTACACGCCAAGCCAATTCGCGCTGACCGATCGGGCCGCGCAGCTCGACCTGATCCATCGGTACCCGTTCGGCACGCTGACGACTGTCAGCGGCGGACGTCTATCGATCAGCACGATTCCGTTTCTGATCGGTCTCGACGGCGCCTCACTCGATGGCCACATCGCGCGCGCGAATCGGCATTGGCGTGAGTTCGCGAGCGTCAGTGATCTGCTCGTCGGTTTCATCGGACCCAACGCCTACATTTCGCCAACCTGGTATCAAGGCGGCCCCGATCTCGTGCCAACGTGGAACTACGTCGCCGTCGAGGTCCGCGGCCGCATCGAGTTGCTCGAAGATCGCGCCGCGCGCCTCGACCTCGTCAACCGTTTGAGCGTGCGACACGAGGCATCGCTGCCGCGACCGTGGCATTCCGACAAGATGGATCCCGTTCAGCGAGACAAATTGCTCGACGCGATCGTTGCGTTTCGCGTCCGCATCGAGTCGATCTCCGCAAAGATGAAGCTCGGTCAGACTCGTCGGAATGAAGAGGTGCTGTCCGCGGCGGCGGCGCTCGATGAGCGTGAGAGTCAGTCGAACGAGCGCCAGCTCGCGGCGCTGATGCGCGGCACCCTCGAGGGCAACCCGGCTCAGCGTTGATAGTCAGCCTCGATCGATACCATTCATAGATTCGAATTCCCCCGGCAGCGATAACTCATATACTCCCCCCTGCCACTGTGACGTGGGCTTTCCTCGTCAGACAGTCGAGAGACACACAGCCAAAAGAGAGGTCACACCATGGATCTGAAGAAGAGCAAGACTCTGAGCAATCTGAAGGATGCATTCGCAGGTGAATCGCAGGCCAATCGCCGCTATCTGTACTTCGCCGCCAAGGCCGACGTCGAAGGCGAGAACGACGTGGCTGCGGTATTTCGTTCCACTGCGGAAGGCGAAACCGGACATGCGCACGGCCACCTGGAGTACATGGAAGCGGTTGGCGACCCGGCCACCGGTCTGCCCATCGGCAGCACGTCGAACAATCTGAAGGCGGCGATTGCCGGTGAAACGCACGAATACACCGACATGTATCCGGGTATGGCAAAGACCGCGCGCGACGAAGGCTTCACCGAAATCGCGGATTGGTTCGAGACGCTCGCGAAGGCCGAACGCTCGCACGCAAATCGCTTCACGAAAGCGTTGGGTGCGATGTCCTAAAGACGCAAACGCGCGGCCCGATTCGCGGGCCGAGTCGTTCGAAGGGGTCGCTCAACCACGACCCCTTTTTGTTCAGCGCATCTTTTCATTCCAGCGAGGGTTCGATGGCAGGCACCCGTGAAGGCAACCTCGAAGCACCGCGGCGCAGTCCGATCGACTGGCGCAATCCCGAGTTCTACGCCAAAGATTCGTTGTACGGCGAACTCGAGCGCGTGTTCGAGATCTGCCATGGTTGCCGTCGCTGCGTCAGTCTATGCGACTCGTTTCCGACTCTGTTCGATCTGATCGATGCATCGCCGACGCTCGAAGTCGATGGCGTCGACAAGGCGGACTACACGAAGGTCGTCGATCAGTGTTACCTGTGCGACCTGTGCGCCGAAACCAAATGTCCGTATCTGCCGCCGCACCCCTGGGCCGTCGACTTCCCGCATCTGATGTTGCGCGCGAAGGCGTATCGCTTTCGCAACGGCGATACCAAATGGCGCGACCGTCTTTTGACGACGACCGATCCGCTGTTCACGACGCTCTCGACACCCGGCATCGGCCAGATCGCAAACGCGGCGGTCGGCAATGGTCCGTTGCGCGCGCTCGCCGACAACACCGTCGGCATCCATCGGCACGCGCCGATACCGAAGTTCCACACGCGCACGTTGAACCGCAGGCTCGACGAGCGACAGGACGTAGACACCGCGGCGCAACCCACCGATCGAACCCGCGGGAAGGTTGCGATTTATGTGACCTGTTACGGCAACCACAATGAACCCGAAGTCGTCGAAGACATGGTCGCCGTGCTCAATCACAACGGCATCTCGGTGCGCCTGCTGAAAGACGCGCATTGCTGCGGCATGCCGAAGCTCGAACTCGGCGATCTGGACAAGGTCGCCAAGCTGAAGGATGTCAACCTGCCGATATTCCTCGCGGCGATCGACGACGGCTACGACCTGATGGCGCCGATCCCGTCCTGCGTGCTGATGTACAAGCAGGAAATTCCGTTGATGTTCCCCAACGACCCCGATGTGGCGCGCGTCAAAGCCGCGTTCTTCGACCCGTTCGAATATCTGATGCTGCGACACAAGGCTGGCCTCGTCAAAACTGCGTTCGCGAAGAGCCTGGGCAACGTTGCGTATCACGTCGCCTGTCACCAACGCGTCCAGAACATCGGAGCGAAGACGCGGGATTTCATGGCGCTGATTCCGGATACGCAGGTCACTGCGATCGAACGATGTTCGGGCCACGATGGCACGTACGCTGTGAAAAGCGAGACCTACGAAAAAGCGATGAAGATCGCGCGGCCGGTCGTGACGCGCGTCGAGCAGGTCGAGGCCGACCATTACGGATCGGATTGTCCGATGGCGGGACGCATGATCCAGCACGGACTCGCACAAAAGGACTCGCAGGCGCACGCCGAGCATCCGATCAGTCTCGTGCGGCGCGCGTACGGAATCTGACGGCCATGCGCAAACTCGATCGCGCGACGCTCTGGGGTCTGGAGGATTACGCGACGGTGCGCCCCACTTTTCGCGCGCAGGTCATCGAACACAAGAAATCCCGGCGCGTCGCGCTCGGTCCGCACGCGACATTGGTCTTCGAAGACTTCATTACGATGAAATATCAGGTTCAGGAAATGCTGCGTGTCGAACGCATCTTCGAAGCTGCCGGCATCGCTGAGGAGATCGCCGCGTACAACCCGTTGATCCCCGACGGTCACAACTGGAAAGCGACCTTCATGATCGAATACCAGGATGTCGCCGAGCGCCGCGCCGCACTCGCGCAGATGATCGACATCGAACATCGCGTGTGGGTCAGGATCGGATCCAGCGAACCGATCTACGCGATTGCGAACGAAGATCTCCCACGTAGCAACGACGAAAAAACAGCCGCCGTGCATTTCTTGCGTTTTGATCTGACGACCGCACTCATCGACCGCGTCAAGTCCGGCGCCGCGATCGCGCTCGGCATCGATCACCCCGCGTTGCCGTATCGCATCGACCCAGTCCCGGAGGATGTTCGCGCGAGCCTCGCCGCCGACCTCGACTGAAACGCGAGCCTAAGTGAACCAATGCGCGGTCTGTCAGCTACCGACGGAGTTAACATCGACGTCTGGCTCGACTTCGATCGTAAACCAGCATGAACAAGTTGCTCGGCGGCCTCGGCCAACGACTCGCACGTTATGTCGCGGCACCGGCGAAATATTATCGGCCAACAGTCGTCAGCGGGGGCGAAGCGCGCTGGCCCGATTTCATTCAGCCATGCGACGTGCTGCTCGTCGAAGGGTCCTCGCGAATCAGCACCGCGATCAAATACCTGACGCAGTCGACGTGGTCGCATTCGGCGATCTGCGTCGGCGACAGCGCCGCGGAGCTGGTGGAGGCCGATGTCCAATTCGGCGTAACCGCCGTACCGTATTCGAAGTACATGGATTCCAACGTTCGCATCTGCCGCCCGATCGGACTCAGCAACGAGGATCGCGCACGCGTGATCGATTTCGTCGTTGCGCATATCGGCAATACATATGACCTGAAGAATGTCTTCGACCTCGCGCGCTACCTGTTTCCGACGCCGCCGGTCCCCGCGCGCTTTCGCCGTTCACTGATCACCTACGGGAGCGGCGAGCCGACGAAAGCGATCTGCAGTTCGCTGATAGCCGAAGCTTTCGAATCCGTCCGCTATCCGATCCTGCCCGACCTCGAATCGCGCGCCGACACTGGTTCCAATACGCGGTGGGTCTACAAAGTGCGCTCGCACACGGCGTATACGCCGCGTGACTTCGATCTGTCGCCGTATTTTTCGGTGATCAAGCCGACGATCGAGCGACAGTTCGACTTCCACGAGTTTCCGTGGATCGATCACGCGTAAGGCCGATGTGCACGCGCGGCCGGGTCGACCTGTCAGTCGATGAGTTCGCCGTCGCCGGCCTCCTCGGACTGCTCTACTGAAGAGGCGCCTTCGGTGTTTTTTCGTCCACGACGGCGTAAGAACCCACCAAAATCGAACTCCGTCGCCGCGCGCAGCCCGGCGACGGTCGACAAGTTGCGCATGCCGCGGCGCGCATTTTCGAACAACGCATCGAGCACAACGCCCTCCTTCACGTGGCCTTCCTCGCGCACGAGCGTCAGGCGGTGCAGTGCATAAAGCCCGACCACCGCGGCCAACAAAAAGAAGAAATCCCACTGGGCAAAATCCAGCGCGTTGATCTCGACATCGCCGCTCGGGTTGTGCCAACGCATCAGAACCGACAACTTGCGCGACAGGAAAAAGTCGGCCGTCAGGCCGCCGACCATCGACGCTGTGCCCGCTGCCAGCGAATTGACCAGCGAGCTGGCCGCGAGATAGGCCGTCGCATCACCGCGCGGCGCGAGCTTCAGCGTCACGTTGCCAGACGCCAGCGTCACGCCGGCGCTGGCGACACCGGTCGCGATGTGGATCGCGATCAACAACAGCATCGTCACCGCGTAACGATTCGGCACCATCGTGAATGTCCACGCGAAGATGCACAGGATGAACAGCGGCGCGCACACCGACAGCACCGACTTGTTGCTGAACCGGTCGGCGATCGCGCCCCATTGTGAAACCATCAGGTACGCGGCCATTTGACTGAGCGTACCGAGTCCCACGACCAGCGCGAGGCTCAACTCCATCCGCTTCAGCATGTGCACGGTGAAAAACGGCGCGGCGAGGTTGATCGCGAAGTTCCAACTGCCGAGGAACGCGAGCAGGCGGCGGAAGTTCTTGTTGCGAAACGGGATGCCCAGCGCGAGATACCAGCGTCGATCGCTCGCCGCGGCCGACATCGGCGGTTCATAGACGTGCCCTGCGCACCAGACGCCGTAGAGTCCGCCAAAAAACGCGAGCGTATAGATCACCGCGAAGCTGTAAGTCTGCGGGAGCGGCACCCACTTGCTCCACGCATCGACAAATCCCGCCGCGACCAGGCTCAACACCGCGCCGATGAATGTCATGCGCTTCTGGCGTGCGCCGAAGATTTCGCCCATCAGACGATCGGGCACCAGGTCGCGCATCCACGAGCCCCACGCGCAACCCAAGAACGCGCCCATCGCATAACGCAGTGCAAACGCAAAGACGATCACCGCGATCGCGACATCGGGATTCGGAATGAATGCTGCAGCGCCGATGATCAACATTGCGGGACGCGCGATCAGTCCACTGATGAAATAAATGCGGCCGCGATTGCGCACGCGTTCGACGACCGCCAGCGCCGGGATCTGCGCCAGCTGCGAAAGGTGCGGCACGGCCGCGAGCAAACCAATCGTGAAATTGCTCGCCCCGAGTTGAATCGCAAAAGCTGTCAGGAAGGAGCCGACGGCGAGCGTCTCCATGATCTGGATGCCGACGCCGTTGCGCATGATCCACGGAATGCTCTCGCGCAGGCGCGGATCGATTTCCGTTTGCGCTGGCTCGCTCAACGTTCTGCCAGCGTGTGTGCCGTGGTCATCGAATTCTCCTGCGCTCGCTTCCACTGTAATCTATCGCCCGGTTCATCCGGGGGTCGACTATGCGTTGGGTGTTACTCGGAACGCTGCTGCTTGCAACGCGCCTTGCCGTTGGCGCGAGCGAGGGCGCAGCCCCGTTCACGCAAATCGACGCCGCGATGGAGTCGGCCCGTCAGAATCAGATGCCATTACTGGCACCGTTGGCGTGGGAAAAGGCGACCGAAGCTTACGACCACGCGAAGGACAACTACGCACACAATCGCTCGCCGGAGAAGACGAACAAATACATCAACGAGGCAAGCGCAGCGCTCGCCGGTGCGACCGACACGCTGCGGATCGGCCGTATCAACTTCGGCACCGTGTTGACGAGCCGCGCCAACGCGCTCTCGGCCGGGGCCGATCAACTCGTGCCAAAAATCTACGCGAATGCGGAAGCCCAGTTTCGCAAGGCCGCGGTCGCTCTCGAACAGGGCCACTCCGACAAATCGCAATCGCAGGCGACCGAGGCGGTGGGGACCTATCGAACCGCCGAACTCGAGGCGATCAGGGGCGCGATTCTGCGCGACGCGCGACATCTGCTCGCGCAAGCCGACGAAGAGAATGTCGAGAAATTCGCGCCGCAGACGCTGGCACTGGCGCGTGCTTCCTACGCGGAGGCGGATCGGGCAATCGTCGAGGACCGTTACGACACCGATCGCGCACGCTTGCTCGCCAAGCAGGCGAAGGAACAGGCGAGCCATGCGTTGCATCTCGCAGCGCAGATCAAAGCCGTCAACGGCGACGACCGCTCGCTCGAGGAACTGCTGCTGCGCTCGGAAGCGCCAGTGGTCGATATCGCCGTCGCACTCGGCACCACGCCGGATCTGACCAACGGCGTCGCGTCCACAGCGGCGGCGACGCTTGCCGCCGTCAAGCGCGCGCAACACGATCTCGCACAACTCAAGCTCGAACTCGACGAACGCAACGAACGCATCGCGACGCTGGAGACGACGCTCGGTGGCGTTTCGCAGGAGACGGTCGCGCTCAACACGTTGCTCGCCGAGCAGCAGGAGCGCCGCGACCAAGTGACCAAGGTCGAGCAGTTGTTCAGTCCGACCGAGGCCGAGGTGTTGCGCTCCGCCAATTCCGTCGTGCTGCGGCTGGTCGGCCTGCACTTCGACAGCGGCGCATCGACTATTCCGTCGGATGCCCTCACCCTGCTTGGCAAAGTCGAGCAGGCGATCAAGATTTTCGACGACTCCGTGATGACGGTCGAAGGTCATACCGACTCCTTCGGCGGTGACGAAGTCAATCTCGAGTTGTCTCAACGCCGTGCCGACGCGGTGCGCGCGTATCTGCTGGCCAAAATGGAACTCGCCCCGTATCGAATCTCGGCGATGGGTTACGGCGAAACACGACCGATCGCGAGCAATGAGACCGCCGACGGGCGCGCGCGCAATCGCCGGATCGATCTGGTGATTTCCAGCAGCGGCGACTGAGGGGCGTCCGATACGCTTGAGTTGCCCGCGCGAAAACGCGCAGGGGTACTCAGCGCGCAACCGGGTTGATCGCTACGATCGTCGTGCGCCCCTAACGGTCCCTTGAACAAGGAGCGGTCGTATATGGACATCACCTACACTGCTCTGGCTGTGCTCGGCGGCGCGTTGTTGGGCGGCTACGGCTTGCGGACGTTGATTCGCGCGGCTGGACGACGTTGGTTGCATCTGGGCGCCGACACCGTCGCAGTGATGGGCGGCATCGCGTTCTGGGGCATGTTGATCGGCGGCCTCGCGATGACCGTGCGGATGTTGGCCGCACCCGAAGTCGGCGACGCGCTGGCAACGCTCGCGGTGCACGGTCCGGCGTTTCTCGCCGCGGTCGCGGTCGTCGTGCTCGGACACCTGCTCGGTGTGGCCGGTCAGGATCTGATGGGCCGCAGCGCGCGCGTCGTCAGCACCGGCAGTGAACACCTCGTTCGCCGCACGACGTACCTGGTGATCCTGTTCTTCGCGATCGTACTGGCGCTCGACCTGGTCGGGGTCTATGTCGGTTGGATCCTCAATGCGCTCGTCGGCGTCGTCATCGCGCTCGTTGCGAGTGTTGGCGTCGCGCTGTCGATCGGCAGCGTCGGATTCGTTCAGGATCTGATGACGATGCGACGTTTTCCCGAGTTGATCCGGCCCGGCACCCGCATCCGCGTCGGCAACATCCGCGGCCGCGTCATCGAAGTGACCGAAACGAGCGTCATCGTCGAGGGCACGGAAGGTATCATTCACATTCCGGGGCGCTATCTCGCGACGCGTCCGCTGCTCGTCGAGCCGGACAAGGCGCCGTGACGATCGACGTCGAATTGATGCACGCGTGGATGCGCGCCGATGCGCCGGCGTGCTGTATTGCGCTCGCGAAATTGGGTTCCGACGAGCGCGCCGCTGCGCTTGCCGAATGCGATTCCGGTGACCTCGCGCTGCTGTTGCGCCACGCGCCGGTCTGGTGGCTGAACGTCGTCCAGAACGAACTCCCGCAACTGCCCTGGGACGCCGCGATCGTCGAGGCAGGCGTCGATATCAACGTGATCCGCATGCTGCGCGGCGCATCCCGCGAAGTCCGCGATCATCGCCTCGCCGGTTTCCCGGAACGCCAACGTGCGCGCGTGGCGCGGGCGCTGGTGCTGCCGCGCGACCGCGTGCTGTCTGCGCTCGATGATCACCCGCTGATTGCCCATCTGGGTGAGACCGCCGGCACGATCATGAGCCGCATCGTCAACAGCGGCGCGCAAGGCGAATCCTGGATCTATCTCGTCAACGACGTCGAAGGTTACGCAGGCCAAGTGGCCCTCGTGAACGTCGCGCGTGCGGACCCCACTACGTTGCTGTCGGAGCTTCCGCTCGTGCAACGCCCGCTACTGCGCAGCGTGCTATTGCTCGACAGCGCAATGCGCCTGCCGGACTGGCAGCTGCACGACAGTCTGCCGGTCGTCGACGAGGCGGAACGATTCGCCGGCGTGTTGCGCCTCGGCGATCTCGTTCGCGCGTTGCGGCTGACGGACGCCGAAGCGAACGCGCGGCCGCTCAATCTGCCGGTATTGATCATCGGTTCGTGGGCCCAGTTGCTCGTCGCGCTGATGGGTCGTCGTCGCAGCAGGTCCTGATCATGATGTTGTCCGACGAAGTTCTTTATGCCGCGCCCGATGTCGCGATGAGCGTTCTCACGCGCCAGTCGGAAGCCGAATTACTCGCGTGGATCGAAGCCGGGCCGCTGAACCGCGCGGTGGTTGCGCTGCGCCACCTCGACGCCGACACCGCCGGTCGTCTGATCGAAGAATTTTCCGAAGATCGACGCGCGCGGGTCATCGCTGCGATGGAACCGCGCGACGCCTTTCGCTGCCTGCGGACAATTCCACGAAGGCGCCGCGAAGCGTTGATCGCATCACTGCCTGCCGCCGTGCAGCGCGAAGCCGAGCGCATCCTGCGCGTGCGCGAAGGTTCGGCGGCGGCGCTGATGGAAATTCAGCCGCTGCAGATCACGACGCAGACCGATGTCGCTCACTGTCTCGAACGGGTACAACACTGCCAGACGCGCCTGGCCCGAACGCTGTTCGTCGTCGACGCGAATGATCTGCTGGTCGGCGCAATCGACCTGCAGAGCCTGATCGCGGCGTCGCCGGATGCTCGGATCGGCACCCTGATGCGCCCGGTGAAATGGCACGTCGACGAATTCACGACGCGCGAGGAAATCGCTGCAGGTATCGGCAGGTACAACGTGAACGCGTTGGCCGTCGTGAATCTGCAGGGACGTTTTTCCGGCTTCATCCGCAGCGAGAACCTGTTCGACGCGGTCGAGCAGGACGCGTTATCCGATCTGCAGACGATGGTCGGTGCGGGCAAGGACGAGCACGCGTTGTCGACAGTGTGGACCACGATCCGCAAACGCCATCCGTGGCTGCAGTTCAATTTGCTGACCGCATTTCTCGCCGCGTCCGTCGTTGGCTTGTTCGAGCACACGATCGCGCAGTTCACGGCACTCGCGGTGTTGATGCCGGTCGTTGCCGGTCAGTCGGGTAACACGGGCGCGCAGGCGTTGGCGGTGACGATGCGGGGACTCGCGCTGCGCGAGATCGGCGTCAACGCGTGGCTGCGCGTGCTGCGCAAGGAAATGCTCTCTGGATCGCTGAACGGACTCGGCGTCGCACTGGTGACGTCGCTGGCGGTGTACTTGTGGAGCAAGTCGACAGGACTTGCACTCGTGATCGGCCTTGCGATGGTCGCGTCGATGACCATTGCCGGAATCGCCGGCGCCTTCATTCCGATCATGATGAGCCGATTCGGCCAGGACCCCGCCACCAGTTCGACGATCGTGCTGACCACCGTCACCGATGTGGCCGGTTTCTTTTCGTTCCTCGGAATCGCAACGCTGCTGTCGTTTTTGCTCTAGCAGGCCCCTCAAAAAAATCGGCTAGCCGCAGAAAAGGAAAGGGGCCACAGCGGCCCCTTTCTTCAGTTTCCAGAAGTCGCGAGATCAGCGATCAGTAATCGTCGTGATCGTGGTCGTGATCATGCCCGTCGTCGGCCTTTGCTTTCTCGGGTGCGTCCGCGATCAACGCTTCCGTCGTCAGCATCAGACCCGCGACGCTCGCGGCGTTCTGCAGCGCCAGCCGGGTGACCTTGGTGGGATCTAGAATTCCGAGTTCCACCATGTCGCCGTACTCGCCGGTCGCCGCGTCGAACCCATAGTTGCCCTTCCCGGCCCGCACTTTGTCGACGATGACGGACGGTTCGTATCCGGCATTCGCAACGATCTGGCGCAGCGGCTCTTCGATCGAACGGCGCAGAATCTTGATTCCGGTCGATTGATCGTCATTCTCGCCCTTGAGCTTGTCGAGCCCGCGGCCCGCACGCAGCAGCGCGACGCCGCCGCCCGGTACCACGCCCTCTTCAACCGCCGCGCGAGTCGCGTGCAGAGCGTCTTCGAGTCGCGCTTTCTTCTCTTTCATCGCGATCTCTGTTGCCGCGCCGACTTTCACGACAGCGACACCACCGGCCAACTTCGCGAGACGTTCCTGCAGCTTTTCGCGATCGTAATCCGACGTCGTGTCTTCGATTTCCTTGCGAATCTGCGCGATCCGGCCCTTGATGCCTTTGTTCTGCCCCGCGCCGCCGACGATCGTCGTGTTCTCTTTCGAGACCTCGACGCGCTTGGCGCTCCCCAGATCGTCCAGCGTTGCCTTCTCGAGCTGCATGCCGGTGTCGTCCGAGATGACCTTGGCGCCCGTCAGGATCGCGATGTCTTCGAGCATCGCCTTGCGTCGATCACCGAATCCGGGCGCTTTGACCGCCACCACGCTGACGATCGAACGCAGTTTGTTGACGACCAACGTCGCGAGCGCTTCGCCTTCGATGTCTTCGGCGACGATGACGAGCGGCTTGCCGGCGCGCGCGACCGCCTCGAGGATCGGCAACAGTTCGCGCACCGACGAGATTTTCTTGTCGCGCAGCAGGATCACCGGATTTTCGAGTTCGGCGACCTGGCGGTCCGGCTTCGTGATGAAGTACGGCGACAAGTAGCCGCGATCGAATTGCATGCCTTCGACAACTTCGAGTTCGTTCTCGAGACCCGAGCCGTCCTCGACGGTGATGACGCCTTCTTTGCCGACTTTGTCCATCGCCTCGGCGAGCAGTTCGCCAATGGCGACATCCGCGTTCGCCGACACCGCGCCGACCTGAGCGATCGCTTTGCGTTCAGTGCACGGCGTCGAGAGCTTCTCGAGCCCTTCGATGACGACCTTCACGGCCTGATCGATGCCGCGCTTCAGATCCATCGGGTTGACGCCCGCCGCTACGGCTTTCGAGCCTTCGCGCAGCACTGCCTGAGCGATGACGGTCGCGGTCGTGGTGCCGTCGCCGGCTTCATCGGACGTCTTGCTCGCAACCTGCTTGACCAGTTGCGCGCCCATGTTCTCGAACTTGTCCTTCAGTTCGATTTCTTTGGCGACCGAGACACCGTCTTTCGTGACGGTCGGTGAACCCCAACTCTTACTCAAAACGACGTGGCGCCCCTTGGGGCCCAACGTGACTTTGACGGCATCGGCAAGAATGTCGACACCTTTGGCCAGACGCTTGCGTGCGTCTTCATCGAATACGATTCTCTTCGCGCTCATCTTCTTGTTCCTTTTCCTCGTCCCTATGTTCGCTTCGGCACTGCCGTTTGCTTCAGCACCGCGTTCATTTCACCACTGCCGTTACTTCAGCACCGCCATCACGTCTTCTTCCTTCATGATCACGTACTCCTTGCCATCGAGCTTGAGCTCGCTGCCGGAGTACTTGCCAAACAGGATTCGATCGCCTTTTTTGACTTCCGGCGCACGAACGTTGCCGTTCTCCAGAATTGCGCCGGGCCCAACTGCCGTCACGATGCCTTGTTGGGGCTTCTCCCTGGCATTGTCCGGAATCAGGATGCCGCCGGCTGACTTGGTCTCTTCGGCGACCCGTTCCACCAAAACACGGTCGTGTAACGGTCTGAAATTCATAACGTTTTCCTCTCTCTCGTTCGGTTTTTGCGGCGCGCCGCGCCCCCGGATAATGGGCCCACGCGAACCACTTTCAAGTGCGTGACGCAAATAAATCCGGCGGCCTTTTTTTCGGGCCGTCAGGGTAGCGGATTCTGGATCGCGCGCGCCAGACGGCCTAACAGCTCGGTCCGGTTGGCCGTGTCGCGCCAGACGATACCGATGTCGCGGCCGGGCGCGCGACCGCGAAAGGGTATGTAGCGGACCGCACTTCCGCGCCCGGTGAGCGCGAGCTCGGGCATCAGCGTGACGCCGATGTTGGCGGCAACCATCTGGCGCAACGTCTCGAGACTCGTCGCGCGGAAATCGGTGTTCTCGACAGCGTGATGCGATTTGCAGATCGCCAACGCCTGATCGCGCAGACAATGTCCGTCTTCGAGCAGCAGCACGTGCTCGCCGTCCAGATCATCGAGCGACACGGTCTTTTGACCCGCCTTCGGATGCTGCTTGCTGACCGCGAGGTAAAACGCCTCGCTGTACAGCTTCGTCGCGACGACATGCTCGCCCGGCACCGGCAACGCGACGATCACTGCGTCCAGCGCGCCGTCGGACAACATCTGCATGATGACGTGCGTCTGCGCCTCGTTCAGCTTGATCGACAACTTCGGAAATTCGCGCCGGATGATCGGCAGGATGCGCGGCAGCAGGTACGGGGCGACAGTCGGGATGACGCCGAGCCGAAGGTCACCGCCGAGCGGGTCGCGGTGCAGCTGCGCGATAGCCACGAGATCGTCGACGCCGCGCAGCACGTGCTGCGCCTGCGCGGCGACCGCGGCGCCAACCGGGGTCAGGATCACTTGTCGGTTCGAGCGCTCGATCAACGTCACGTTCAATTCGTCTTCGAGCTTCTTGATCTGCGTCGACAACGTCGGCTGGCTGACGCAGCAGACGTCGGCCGCGCGACCGAAGTGCCGCTGTTGCGCCAGCGCGACCAGGTAGCGCAGATCCCGCAGATTCACCGCTCTCGCCAGGGCTCGACGATGATTTTCGCGTGCGCCTCGGGACTCGCGAGGTCGCGGAACGCATCCGCGACACCGGCAACGCCGACGGTGCCGGTGACCAGCGGATCGGCGAACAGCTCGCCCTCGGCGAGCATCGTCAACGTCCGCGCGAATTCCTCCGGTGTGTACGCGAGCACGAACTGCAGATTGATCTCTTTGCGTGATACCGAGCAGCGGCCGAATCTGGTCCGGCTCCATGCAGACGCCGACGATCACGAAACGGCAGCCCCGCTCCGCGCCGACCAGCATCTGATCGATGACGCCCGGCACGCCGACGCATTCGAAGAACACGCCGGGGCGCAGCAGCGGCGTTCCCGTCAGCGGATTCTCGGGCAAACGCCCGCCACTCTTGCTGACAGCGGCGACTTCGCGCCAGCTCGTGTACGGCGACGTCTTCGCCGGATCCAGCACGATGTCGGCGCCGAGTTGCTCTGCGAGCCGACGCCGCAGCGGCGAATAGTCGGCGGCGATGATCGGTCGCTGATCTCTGGCCTTCAATGCGCTGATCACAGCGAGCCCAATGGGTCCACAGCCGATCACGAGCGGCACGTCGTCGCTCGACAGGCGCGCCATCTCGACCGCGTGCACACCGACCGCCATCGGCTCCGTCAGCGCCGCGCGTTCAGTCGACAATCCGTTCGGTACCGCGAGCAGCAACGGTTCCATCAACACCATCCGCTGCGCATAGCCGCCGGGAACATCGTTCGAGTAGCCAACCGATACCGGCGCGCCGCCGCGCAGCAGGATCGGTATCGAACACACGCGCGTACCCACCGGCAGCCGGCGACTGGTACCGGGACCGTAGTCGAGTATTTCGGCGCAGAACTCGTGTCCCATCACGACGTCGCGGCCGACATCCATCCCCATGCCGCCCGGCGCGTTCTCGACGAATTGCTTTGCGTGCTTCAGCGCATGCAGATCCGATCCGCATATCCCGCACGCGAGAGTTTTCACCAACACTTCGCCGGCGCCGGGGATCGGCTCGGGAACATCGGTCGCGACGATCTTCGAATCACGCATCACCGCTGCACGCATCATTCACTCCAGCAACTTGAATTGCCCAGGAGTTTGGTTGATGTCCGGAAACGACACAACTTGACCATGACGCTGCCAGCGTCATCTGAAAGAATGACGGCCCACTTCGCTTTCGAGAACGACTATGGCGCTGAAGCTCTATGACCACCCGCTGTCTCCGTACGGACAGAAGGTGAAAATCGCGTTGATCGAGAAAGGCGTCGAATTCGCGAGCATGTTGCCGAATGCGATCGGCAGCGGTCAGGTCGATGCCGCCTTCGTCGCCGCGAACCCGCGCGGCGAAGTGCCGGCGCTGCTCGACGGCGATGCCGCCATTTTCGATTCGACGATCATTCTCCAATACATCGAAGACAAGTGGCCGACGCCGCCGCTGCTGCCCGCGGCACCGATCGATCGGGCGCGAGTTCGTATGCTCGAAGAGGTGATGGACACCCACTTCGAAGGCATCACGTGGGCGTTGTCGGAAATCCGCAACTTCGGTCGCGCCGAAGGCGCAGAAGCCAAGCGGCTCGAGGCCGCCGGTGCGGCCGAGCTGTCTCGTTGGTATCAATGGCTCGAATCTCAGCTCGGCAAGCGGCGCTGGTTCAACGGCGACACCTTCGGGGTCGGCGATCTGTGCGTGATCCCGTTCGTCAACGGCGCGGCATCGTTCGGGCATGCGCCGAAAGCGGGTTCAGCGCTGGCCGACTGGCACGCGCGCGCCAACGCGCGCGACAGCGTGCGCAAGGTGTCCGCCGAAGCGGCGACGATGGCGATGCAAGGCGCGAGCGCAGGTATGGCGGCCGTGCGCCAGGCGCTGCAGGCGGGGCTCTTCAAGCGCGAATATCGCGACCATCGCCTCGAGTGGATGATCCGCAACGGCGCAATCGGCGTGGTTCAGCAGGGTCTCGAGCTGAAGAACATCCGTTTCACCGAACCCTTCGCGCGATGACAGGGGCGCTACGCCGCCGCTTCGATGAGCCGTTCGGCATCGATGATCGAGGTCCTCTATCGCGGCGTCGGATCTGCTCGCGATCGACAAACCGAGCGGCATTTCGCTGCTCGCCGACCGCAGCGGCGCGCCGTGTCTGTGGGATCTGCTACGGATACAGCTCGCTGCCGAGGGCAACGAGCCGTTGTCGGTGCATCGCATCGACAAAGGCACCAGCGGCGTGCTCATCGTCGCACTGACGCGGCAACGACAGGCGCAATTGACGCAGGCTTTCGCGGCGCGCGCGGTCCGGAAATTCTATGTCGCGCGCGTGTTCGGTGATCTCGAACTCGGCGCGCGCACCGGCACGATCGATCTGCCGCTGGCAAAGGGGCGCAAGAGTCGCTTCCGCGTTGCCGGGCCGCGTGACCGCATCGCGCGTGACGGCAATCGTTGGCATCTGACCGGGCGCAGCGCCGGTGGCCACGACAGCATCACGCGGCTGCGTCGGCTCGGCGGCGACGGTCGCCACACGCTGCTCGCGTTGCAGCCGCTGACGGGACGTACGCATCAGCTGCGCGTGCACCTCGCGTGGATCGGTCACCCGATCAGCGGTGACTCGCTGTACGGAAAGCCGGACTCCGATGCGCAGCGCGGAGCGCGCCTCGCGCTGCACTGCCACCGCATCGTGATCGACGGCATTTCGATTTCGGCGCCGGTGCCGGCGGAGCTCGACTCAGCGGCTACGCGACATCCAGTTGCGCGCCGCCGCGAATCCCGCGGCCGCCGCGGCGGGGTGCCGCGTTAACGCGAAAACCGCCGCGCCCGCGGCGAGTCCCGCGACCCAGCCTCTGCAGCTGCGGGCTCTCGACCTCCGCGCCGATCGCGCGCGCCACTGTGTGCTCACAATTGTTGTTGAAGAGACTGTACGGTCGGTCGGCGGTATCGGCGTGCAACAGCGCGCGTTGCCGCGCTGCCCGATCGAGGCGCGTCACATAGAGCGGGTGGCCCGCGCAAAACTCCGCCTCGCTGCAGATGTGTTCGCCTTTGAACGGTGTGTTGTGCAGCACGCGGCCGTCGCCGAGCGCAACGCCTCGATGCATCACGAAGCCCTTGCGCCGCGAGACGATATCCCCGGGTAAATAGCGTTTCATGGTTCCTCGTTTTTCATACGGATGCGCAGTCGCGATCGGAGGGATCGCTCCGACAAGACTCGAACCTGCAAGCACGATTCGTTCCATCTGCGCTTCGCTGCCCGCAATCCGGGCAGTCTGCCCATCGAGCGAATCGTCCGCGACTGGTCTCGCACGCGAATTCTTGGCGAGATCGACGAGTCACTGGCTGCGAGACGTCATGTAGTGGATCGCATCGAGCAGATCCTGATCCGAGCACGCGCCGCACATGCCCCGCGGCGGCATCCCTTTTGACGGCAAACCCTCGATCGTATGTTTGAGCAGCGTCGCGTCACCCTGAGCGATCCGCGGCGCCCACGCGACCGCGTTGCCCAGGGCGGGCGCGCCGCTGACGCCAGATGAGTGACACGAAATGCAGAAACGCTGATACGTCAGTTGGCCGGGCGCCTGCGCCCCGGCCGACGTCGCCACCGGCGCCGCGGTCGCACCCCTGCAGTACCGATAGAGCGATCGCAAGCAAAATTATGCGCAGCGACGTACCGTCGATGTCCTTCAGAGCCGACATAGGATCTCGGCGGCCCGTGTCAGCGTCGCGTCGTGTTTCGCAAAACAGAATCGCAACAAGCGAATGTTTGGCGCCTCGCGACAGAATACCGAGACGGGGATCGACGCAACGCCCGCCTCCACCGTCAGTCGACGCGCCAGATCGACGTCGGGTTCGTTCGAGATGTGTTGGTAGTCGAGCAGCTGAAAGTAGGTGCCGGAACTTGGCACGATCTTGAATCGCGAATTCGCGAGCAGGCCGACGAACAGATCGCGCTTGCGTTGATAAAAGGCGCCGAGCGTCAACGCGTGCTCTGGCGCGATCGCCATGTAGTCGGCCAATGCGTGCTGAATCGGCGTGTTCGCGACGAAATTGACCCACTGATGAATGCGCCTCAGTTCATTCGTCAGCTCCGGCGGCGCAACGCAGTAGCCGGTTTTCCACCCCGTCGCGTGAAACGTCTTGCCGAACGACGAGACGACGAAGCTGCGCGCATACAGATCGGGATATCGCAGCAGGCTCTCGTGCCGGGCGCCGTCGAAGACGATGTGCTCGTACACTTCGTCGCCGACGATGTAAAAGGGATGATCAGCGCTGAGCGCGCACAACGCCGCCATGTCGGCGGCGCGCCAGATCGACCCTGTTGGATTGTGCGGCGTGTTGACGATCAGCAATCGTGTTCGCGGCGTGATCGCATCCCGCACGCGATCCCAATCCGGCGTGAACGACGCAGCCGACAGCGGCACGTGAACCGTCGACACCGCCCGCGAGCGTCACCGTCGGTTCGTAACAGTCGTACGCCGGATCGAAGACGATGACCTCGTCGCCGGGACGCACCGTCGCGGTGATCGCGCAGAAGATCGCCTCGGTCGCACCGGCCGTGATCGTGATTTCGGTGTCGCTGTCGACGCAACTGCCGTACAGGTCGAGAACTTTGCGCGCCACCTGCTCGCGCAGCGCCACCACCCCGGCCATCGGCGCGTATTGGTTGTGACCGTGCGTCAGGTGGTACACGGCGCGCTCGAGCAGCTCCGGCGGCGCGTCGAAATCGGGAAAACCTTGCGACAGATTGATCGCGCCGTGCTCCGCCGCGAGCTTGGACATCACGGTGAAGATCGTCGTGCCGACCGTGGGCAACTTGCGAATCGAACGTCATCGAGATGTCGTCAGGTGTAGTCCGAAGACGAGATCCTCACACACTCTGCTTGCACACTCTATATAAATAAATTTTGATGCTCTTTGGAAGTGATGCTACGATCCGCGCGGCTTCGACCCACGCCGGTGCGTAACTCATGCTCGCGCCATCCTATCAGGCGTTCCTCAACACGACCCGCGCCGTGGCAGATCCGCTGCGCGCCGAAATTCTGCGCACGCTGAGCAAGGATTCATTCGGCGTGTTGGAGCTGGCGCACATTTTCCGTGTGACGCAACCGGCGCTGAGCCATCACCTGAAAATCCTCAGTCGCGCGGGACTGGTCGCGACCCGACGCGACGGCAACGGCATCTACTACCGTCGCGCGCAGCCCCTCGCCGACTGCGACTTGTACGACTATCTGTCGCAGCTGTACTCGACTCTGGATGCATTCGCGTCCGATCCTGCGTTGCAGCGCCGCATCGACGACGTACATTCGGAACGCGCCGAACGCAGTCGCAAATTTTTCGCAGACCACGCCCGTCAGTTCGCCAATCAACAGGCGCTGATCTGCGCTCCGGAGACTTACGTCGGGGCGTTGCATGAATTGCTCGAGCGCGCGACCTGCAAACGCAAACGCGCGCTCGATGTCGGACCCGGTGACGGCGAGACCTTGCGCGTGCTCGCGCAATACTTCGACACGGTCCTCGGCATCGACAACTCGCCCGAGATGCTCGAGCGCGCGCGCGCCGGCATCGGCAAAGAAAGACGCGGCGAGGTCACGTTGCGTCTGAAAGACTTCGAGTCGCTGAAGGCGCCGCATCACGATCTGATTCTGTTCGCGATGGTGTTGCACCACGCGCCGTCGCCGCGGCGATTCTTCGAGCACGCACAACGTCTGCTCAACGATGGCGGCGTGCTCGTCATCGTCGAACTGATCAGCCACGATCAGGAATGGGCCAAAAGCGCGTGCGGCGATCTGTGGCTCGGCTTCGAGCCCGACGACCTCGACCATTGGGCGCACGGCGTCGGCCTTGCGGCAGACACCAGCTTGTACCTCGCCCAACGCAACGGATTTCGCATTCAATTCAAGTCTTATCAAAAAGGAGCTGCGTGATGACCCAACAAGATTACAAGGTGGCGGATATCGCCCTGGCCGACTTCGGTCGCAAGGAGATCAAGCTCGCCGAATCGGAAATGCCGGCGCTGATGGCGCTGCGCCGCAAGTACACCAAGACACAGCCGCTCAAGGGCGCGCGGATCATCGGCTGCATTCACATGACGGTACAGACGTCGGTGTTGATCGAGACGCTGTGCGCGCTCGGCGCCGAAGTGCGCTGGTCGTCGTGCAACATCTTCTCGACGCAGGACCACGCCGCCGCCGCGACGGCCGCCGCCGGCGTGCCGGTGTTCGCGTGGAAAGGCGAAACCGAAGACGAGTACTGGTGGTGCATCGAGCAGACGATCAACAAGGACGGCAAGCCGTGGAACGCCGAATCTGCTGCTCGACGACGGCGGCGATCTGACGCAGCGCATCCACGAAAAGTATCCGGCGATGCTCGAGAAGATTCACGGCATCAGCGAAGAAACGACGACCGGCGTGCATCGGCTCTACGACATGCTGAAAGCGGCGTCGCTGAAGGTGCCCGTCATCAACGTCAACGACTCGGTGACGAAATCGAAGAACGACAACAAATACGGTTGCCGTCACAGCCTGAACGACGCGATCAAACGCGGCACCGACATGCTGCTCGCGGGCCGTCGCGCGCTGGTGATCGGTTACGGCGATGTCGGCAAAGGCTCGGCGCAGAGCTTGCGTCAGGAAGGCATGATCGTGCGCGTCGCCGAGATCGATCCGATCTGCGCGATGCAGGCGTGCATGGACGGCTACGAGGTCGTCTCGCCGTACATCGACGGACACAACACCGGTCGCATCGAAGACATCGACACGCGCCTGCTGGGCCAGACCGATCTCATCGTCACCTGCACCGGCAACTCGACCGTCTGCGACGCCAACATGCTGAAGTCGCTCAAACGCGGCGCGGTCGTCTGCAACATCGGCCACTTCGACAGCGAAATCGACACGGCATACATGCGCACGCATTGGCGCTGGGACAAGGTCAAAGACCAGGTGCATCAGGTCTATCGCAGCGCGGACCCGCCGACTACCTGATTCTGTTGTCGGAAGGCCGGCTCGTGAATCTCGGCAACGCGATGGGGCATCCGTCGCGCATCATGGACGGCTCGTTCGCGAACCAGGTGCTGGCGCAGATGCATCTGTACGAGCAACGCTGGGCGGATCAGCCGCACGAACCAGCGCGAGCCGATCACGATCGAAGTGCTGCCGAAGAAACTCGACGAAGAAGTTGCGCAGCTGATGGTCGAAGGTTTTGGCGGCGTGGTTACGCAGTTGACCAACACGCAAGCCAAATACATCGGCGTCAAGGTCGAAGGCCCGTTCAAACCCGACGCCTACAAATATTGAAGGCGTGAACGATTCGACCCCGGCTGCTGTTCGTCACGGGCAAAGGCGGCGTCGGCAAGAGCGCGATTGCAACCGCGCTCGCGACCGCCGCCGCGCGCGCGGGCCGGCGGACACTGCTGGTCGTCCAGCAACAGTCGGACGTACTGCATCCGCAACTCGGCGTTGCGGCGCGCTATCGAGCCGGTCAGCCGTCGAAGCGAATCTGGATCTGTGCAGCGTCGACGGCCGCTCGGCGTTGAAAGAGTACGTGCATCGCACGATGCCGCTCGCGAATCTCTACAACTGGTTTCTCGACAGCACCGCGCTGAAACATTTCACCGAAGCGGCGCCCGGCTTCGAAGAACTGATGTGCCTCGGCAAGCTGTACGATCTGGTGACCGACTCGAAGTACGACCTCGTCGTGTTCGACGCGCCGTCGACGGGACACGCGGCACTGATGCTGCGCGTGCCGCGAACGACCGGCGCCGCGGTGCGCACCGGCCCGTTGCACCACAACGCGCTGAAGATCCAGCTGATGCTCGAGAACGACATGCAGACGCGTATCGTGATCGTCGCGCTCGCCGAAGAAATGGCGATTCGCGAAGCACTGGAACTCGCCAACGTGGTCAGAGGCGAACTCGCGATGCACCTCGGTCCGATGATCGTCAACCGCGTCACGCGCGCAGCTGTTCGCGCGCCGAGGAAATCGACGCGATGCGCGCGCTGCCGAACCCATCGCCGGCGCTGCGCGCGGATCACGCTGCGTCGCGGCCGCGCGTTTCGAACGCGCCACGGCGCGAGGAGCAATACATCGCGACGTTGCGCGCCGAGCGTCCTTGGGTCGTCGAAGTGCCGCAGATCGTGCTGCCGGGCCACGATCCGTCCGCGCTCGATCGACGGGATCGTCGCGAGCCTGCCCGACGTCGCTCGAGGCGCCGCATGGCTGACTCGACGGCGCTCGATCTCGTCGAGTTGAGCCAACGCAAACGCATCATCGTGTGCTGCGGCAGCGGCGGCGTCGGCAAGACGACGACCGCGGCCGCGCTCGGCTATCTGGCTGCAACGCGCGGTCGCAACGTGCTCGTGATGACGATCGACCCCGCGCGACGACTCGCGCAGGCGCTCGGTCTCGACGCCCTCGGCCACGAACCCCAACCGATTCAGATCGGCACGCATCACAGGCACCGACCGGTGCTCGGGCCGGCTGCACGCGATGATGCTCGACAGCAAACGCACGTTCGATGCGCTGATCGAGCGCTACGCACCGAGCGCGTCGGCCCGCGAAACGATCTTTGCGAATCGCTACTACCACCATCTGTCGAACTCGCTCGCCGGATCGCGCGAGTTCATGGCGATGGAGAAGGTCTACGAGATGGTCCAGGCGTCGACGTACGACCTGTTGATCGTCGATACGCCGCCCGCGCAGCACGCGCTCGATTTTCTCGAAGCGCCGGAGCGACTCTTCGATCTATTCGAAGGCTCGTTCGTCAATCTGCTGCTGCAGCCGTATCGCGTCGCCGGACGCATCGGTTTCGACATCTTCCGACGTTCGTCCGACCGCGCGCTGAAAGTGCTGGAACGGCTGACCGGCTATGACGTGTTGGCGGATCTGTCGGATTTTTTTCTCGCCTTCGCCGGCATGTCCGCCGGGTTCAAGGAACGCTCGCAACGCGTGCTTGACGATGCTGCGGCAGCCGGACACGAGTTTTCTGCTGATCTGCGCGCCAGAGCCCGCGAGCCTGGCGCAGGTCGAGCGGTTTTTCACGCGCTTGTCCGCCGACTCGATGCCGATCGGCGGCGTCGTCGTCAATCGAGTGCATCAGGCGGACGCGATCGCCGGACGACGCCAGCCTGACGCCGCACGACATTTCGCTCATTCACACGCTGCCCGATCGCCATCTCGGCGGCGCCGATCTTGCTGCAGCGACTGCTGGCCGCGTATCGGGATCAGCTGATGCACGCGGCGCGCGACGCAGCCGCCATCGACGCCACCGGTTGGGCGCGATCACGAGTTCCGGTGCACCGCCTGCCGCACTTCGACCGCGACCTGCACAGCCTCGCGGACATCGCCGCGTTGTCCGCCTATCTGCGACCTCAGACGGGCGCCTCGACCGCGCTCGCATAAACAGGCGCCGCGACCGCGCCGGCATAAGCGTCCGGCACCGGCACACGCGCGGCGCAGATCAAGACACCGCCCGGTGACGCAAGCTTGACCTCGTCCGGCCCAACGACCCCATCGAGGCGCAACCCGCGCAACGCACCGATCCCGCGCCCGAGCGCTTTGGCGGCTGCTTCGACGAGCGTGAACGCGACGATGAGGTCGACGCCCAGCGCATCGCGCACGTCCGCGACGATCTGCACCCGACCGATGTGACGCGGTCGTCGCGCCGTGGCTTCGAGATCGACGCCGAGCGGGCGGTCCCCCCAACCGATCAACAGACCCCCGGCGCTATGTGAAAGATTGAATTGCAGGCCGACTGGACGGCGACTGCGGCTTGCCAAACGCATCGACGTCGATCTCGACCGCGGTCGGCGACAACGCCCAGCGCGGCTCCGAGCGTCCGGCGCAACAGCGCCCGGGCCGCGACGTATTCGAGATGCCGGCGCGCGGCCGCGAAGTCCGCGGCCCGCGCGCGCTCGACGCTCGACAACAACGCAAGGTCAGACTCCGAGATCGCGACCGGCAGCGGCGACCAGAGCCACTCGATACCCAAGCGCGCACCGCGCGACACCGGTTCATTTGGCGGCATTCGAAAGATCCGAAAACGTGAGCCGCAAACCCGCCGCAAATTGCACCTCGGGCTGCCACGACAATGTCGCGCGAATCGCCTCGGTCCGACACACCCAGTCTCGATGGAACAGTTCGCGGACTTTGCCGGGGCTCAACATCGGTGCGCGACCCAGCACGCGGCCGACGCCGAGATTCGCGCCGGCGATCGCGCCGAGCACTGCCCGCGGAATGTCGAGGCGATGAATGCGCGCGCCGCGCACGGCCTGCGCGATCCGGATCATGTCCGACCAGTCATAGCCACCCGGCGTGCCATCGTCGAGTTCGAAGCATTCACCGGCGCCGCGCTCGGCCGGCGCGCGCAGCCAGGCGCTCATAGCGCGAACCAGGTCGGTGACGTACAACAGCGACGTCCGCCCCGAATGACCCGGCACGACAGCGAGTCCACGGAGCATCAAACCGAACAGCGGCGCGAGTTCCTTGTCGCCGGGCCCATACACCGCCGGCGGTCGCAACACGGTCCAGCGCACGTCGACGGATCGCAATGCGTCTTCGCCGCGGCGCTTGCTGGATGCGTACATCGACAGTGCGGGTTCGCGCGCCGCGAGCGACGAGAGCAACAGCAGCCGCCTGACCCCAGCGGCCGCCGCAGCCTCGGCAACGCGTCGCGTGCCGTCGACGTTGATCGTGTCGAAGTCGCTCGGGCGTGCGCCGCGAACGGCGCCAGCGCAATGCACGACGGCATCCGCGCCCCGCAGCAACTCGTCGACGCCGCGTCCGTCGGCCAGGTCACCTTGGACCCAAGTGATCCGATCGATCGCACTCGATGCGCGCGGCGCACGCGTCAACGCGCGAACCACATAGCCTTCGACGCGCAGCTGTGCGAGCAGGTGGGTACCGATGAATCCGGTCGCGCCGGTCACCGCGACGCAAGGTAGGCCCGTCGACGGTCGCGCCGGGAGAGTCAGGGGCTGGGGCCGGCCGTCGCGTCCGACGGAGCGGCTGCGGCGAGCTCGGCGGCTTCGAGCGTCGCCGCGTACATGCGGCGCGCCTGCGACCTTGATGGCTTGCCCGACGAGGTGCGGGGCAACGCCTGGGAATCGACGAGTTCGACGTGACAGTCGATGCCGAACTCCGTCTTGATGTGCGCGTGAACGGTGTGCTGCAAGCGGGCCCGCGCTTCCGGGTCCGTCTCGCGGCTCTGGATCAACAGCATCACCCGCTCGCCGGCGTCTGCGTCGGTCAGCGAGAACGCCATCGAGTCGCCCGTTCGCACCGTCGGCTGACTCTCGGCGACATGCTCGAGATCCTGTGGCCAGAAATTGCGGCCGCCGACGATGATCATGTCCTTTTCGCGACCGGTCACGAAGATGCGACCGTCCAGCAGATAACCAAGGTCGCCGGTATCCAACCAGCCATCGCTGGTCAGCACTTCGGCCGTGGCCTCCGGCTGATTCAGATAACCCTTCATCACACTGTCGGTACGAACCCAGAGCGTGCCGATCTCGCGCTCCGGCAGGACGGTGCCGTCCGCATCGCGCACTTCGACATCGATGCCCGGCAACGCGGCGCCGCAGTCGACGAACGACCGTATCGGTGCGCGCTCTCGATTGAACGTGGATACGGGACGCGCGCGACGGTGTTTCACGCAGTCGTTGCGGTCGACCTGGTCGACCCCGACACCAGAACCACGCTGCGCAAAACTGATTGCCAAGCCAACTTCGGCCATGCCGTACGACGGCACGAACGCATCGCCCGTGAAACCGCTGCCCGCCACCGCACGGACGAACGACGCGAGCGCTTCCGGCCGGATCATCTCCGCGCCGACGCCGGCTACGCGCCATTGGCGCAGGTTGAAACGTGACCCATCACCGTCACGCAAGCGCCGCGCGCACAACTCGTAGCCGAACGGGGGGCCAAACGAAATCGTCGCCCGGGTGCGATCCATCAACGTGAGCCACATCCGCGGTCGCATCGCGAATTCACGCGTACCGAGGTAGGCGGCGGGCAGCTGCGACGCCACGGGCACCAGCAATTTTCCGACCAGACCCATGTCGTGATAGAACGGCAGCCACGAGAAAAAGCGGTCCTCGGGTCCGAGTCCCAGACCGTCCTTGATGATCGCGGTGAGATTGCACATCACGGCACGCTGGGTGATCACCGCGCCGCGCGCGACCCGCGTGCTGCCGGACGTGTACTGCACGTATGCGATTTCGTCGGCGCCGGCAACCCCAAGCTCGGCGTCGATCGCCGGCTGTTCGATCAAGTCTTCCAGTCGCGCCGCCATCGCCAGGTCGAGGCCTCGAGTCGCATCGTGCAACAGCGCGACGAACGCATCCGTCGCAAACGCGGCGCGCGCGCCGGAGTTTTCGATCAGAAAGCGCAATTGCGCGAGATATTGTTCGCGCCCACCGAGGCTGACCGTTGCCGGCAGCGGCACAGGGACCAACCCCGCGTACTGACACGCGAAGAATAGGATGACGAACTCGGAACGAGTTTCGGCGACCAGTGCGACGCGATCGCCGCGATGGATGTCGACCAACCCGAGAAGACGCCGGGCCGCGTGCATGGCGCGCGCACGCAACTCCCGATAGCTCAGCTCACAGTCCACTTCACCGCGACCATTGAAGAACGTCAGTGAATGACGGCTTCGTGCCGCGTGATCCAACGCTTCATGAAGCGTCGAAAAGTCTCCTGGTCGCCAAACTTGTTCTTCTACTACGCTGTCAGCATCCGTTTGAAGGGAAACGCTGTTTACCACCAACACACACTCAAGCTTATTATGTTAAGGTTCGCTAACACGCAAACTAAGCCGCGCTAGCAGCTACTTACCCCTGAGACTGCACTCTACTTGAGTTCTCTCCGCCTTGAGGCGGTTATGATTTGATCCGCGGGCCATTATACCGATGCCCATTGAGAGGTAAAACGAAACTTTGACCCCTAAAATTGTGCCGGTCCGCACGAAACAAGAACGCGAGGCCTTCATTCGCCTGCCGTTCGCACTCTATCAGGCCGATCCGAACTGGGTGCCGCCGCTGCTCTTCGACCGGCGCTCGCAGATCGATCCAAAGCATCCGTTCTTTAAGCACGCGCAGATGCAGGCCTATGTGGCCTATCAGGACAACCGGCCGGTCGGCCGCATCAGCGCGCAGATCGACGCGCTGAATGCCGATCGCGGTCGGCCCGGGCTCGGCTATTTCGGCATGTTGGACGCAGTCGATGATCCGGCTGTTTTCAGCGCGTTGTTCGCCGCGGCCGAGGGCTGGTTGCGCGAGCGCGCAATGACGCAGGTGTTGGGGCCGATGAACCTGAACGTCAATCAGGAAGTCGGACTGCTCGTCGACGGGTTCGATACCCCGCCGTATTTCATGATGGGCCACAACCTCCCCCACATCGGTCGACGCGTCGAAGAAGCCGGCTATCATCCGGTCAAGGACCTGCTCGCGTACGAGATGGATCCGAATTTCAAAATCCCGGCGGTAATGGCCGCCGTCGAGCGGCGCCTCGCCGGGCGCATGGTCATCCGTCCGATCGACCGCAAAAATCGCGATCGCGACCTGAAGGCGATGTGTGCCGTCTTCAACGACGCGTGGGAAAACAACTGGGGTTTCGTGCCGTTCACGGACGAGGAGTTCCTGACGATTGGCCACGAGATGCTGCTGATCATCAGCGATGACTTCATCCAGATTGCCGAGGTCGACGGCGAACCGGCTGCGTTCATCGTCATGTTGCCTAACGTCAACGAAGCCATCGCGGATCTCAATGGACGCCTGTTGCCGTTCGGCTGGTTGAAACTGCTGTGGCGTCTGAAAGTGCGCTACCCACAGAGCGCCCGCGTACCACTGATGGGCGTGCGACAGAAATTCCAGCGCACGCGGCTCGGTCCGGGACTCGCGTTCGCGGTCATCCACGCGGTCCGCAACGCATCGGTCGCGCGCGGGGTCAAGCGCGTCGAAATGTCGTGGATCCTCGAGAACAATACCGGGATGCGCAACATCATCGAAACGATCGGTGGTCGCGTGTCGAAACGGTACCGCATGTACGAAAAAAGTCTGGCCTGAGGCGCGCGTGATCGCCGCAGGCGTCTTTACCGCTGTCGTGCTCGCCGGAGAGCGCCCGTCACCGGCGACCGATCCACTCGCGACAGCCGCCGGCGTCGCGAGCAAGATCCTCGTTCCGATCGCCGGCGTCGCCGTTATCGATCGGGTGGTCGACACGATCGAGCAGTGCGACTGGATCACGCGCCGGATGTTGGTCGGACCTACCGCCGCGACGCTGACGGCCGAACCCAAACTGCGCGCGCGCATCGACTCGGGCAACTGGACCTGGCTCGCGCCGACCGATAGTCCGGCGGGCAGCGCGAGCGCCGCGTTCGACGCCGTCGGTACCGACGGGCACATCGTGCTGACGACCGCCGATCACCCATTTCTCTCACCCGAGATCCTCGAGCAGTTCTGCAGCGCGGCGTGCGCGACCAACGCCGACTTCGTCGTCGCGTTTGCGCGGCGTACCGACGTGCTCGCGGCGTTTCCGAATACCCGCAGGACCGGTTGGCGCTTCAGCGACGACAGCTACTGCGGCTGCAACCTGTTCGCGGTGTTGCAACCGGCCGGACATGCTGTGACGGGTTTCTGGCGAAATGTGGAAAAGGAACGCAAACGCCCGTGGCGCATCATGCGAATGCTTGGCGTCGGCCTGTTCCTGCGTTATTTGGCCGGACGCTTATCGCTCGACGACGCGCTCGCGCAGCTGAGCCGACGAACGCAGTGCCGCATCGCGCACGTCGTGCTGACGCAACCGGAAGCCGCGGTCGACGTCGACTCGATCGACGACTGGCGTCTCGTCAATCAGACGTGGGCGCGTTTGCGGGGCTGATCGGGCTCGCCCCACAACACTGTTTCGCGGCTCGTCGTCGTCAATCCTTCCGCCGCGGTGCGCCGGGTCTCGACGTCGAGCCGCCAGCGTCCAGGTTCGCCCGAAATGGAATACCGATTCCATCCCGCGAGACCGAGCGCGCGGTGCGATGCGGACGGCACGGCGACCACGAGCATCGGGCCGGCGGGACCCATCACGCGGTCGATTCTCGCCTCGTGTCCGTGACCGTGAATCACGAGCTCGGCGCCGAGCGTCGTCAGCACCTGCATGATTTCCGACGCGTCGTTCAAACGCTTGCGACGGGTATGTCCATCGGGCAATGGCGAATGGTGCAGCAGTACGACTCGAAACAAGCCCGCGGCGCCCGCTTGCGCGAGCAGCGCAGCAAGTTGTTCGCGCTGCGCAACACCGACGCGACCGGACGCCAGAAACGGCGACGTGGGCACCGCGGTGTCGACGCCGATCAACGCGACCCGGCCGCGGCGCCGGAAGAATGGAAACTTGGCCGCACCGGCATCCCCGCGAAAATATTCCCGCCAACGGCCGACCGTGTAATCGAATCGATCCGCGACATAACGGTCATGGTTGCCGGGGACCACCGACACCCAGTCGCTGCGTCCCAATCCTCGCAACCACTGCAACGCGGCGCTGCATTCGGTCGGAAGTCCCACGTGCGTCAGGTCGCCGGTGATCGCGACGTGGTCCGGTGCGAATGAGCGCATGTCGGCAACGACCGCATCCAGCACGTCCAGTCGATGCACCTTGCGCCGCCGACGCCACCACGACAGGTACCCCAGAATCCGCTTGTTGGCGAGCAAACGCGCGCGCACACCGCGCAGCGAGGTCAGATGCGGATCTGACAGATGCGCAAGGGTGAATGCGGTCGACCCCGTCTCGCTCATCGATTCAACTCGCCTGACGGCGTCGTGAACGGATTGCTAACATAGCGCGTTAGTCGTATTTCGAAAGCTGCCTGCCGTTGCGGTCCGCCATCCTCACGAATCCCCATTCCAATCGCAATCGGCGCCATCTGCCGCACCTGCGAACGTTGCTCGAAAGCCGCGGCGTGCGTCACATCGAAACCGCCACACTCGCGGATTTGCCCGCCGCGGTTGCAACCTTGCTCGACGACGGCACCGAACTCCTCGGGATCAACGGCGGCGACGGCACCGTTCACCTCGTGTTGACGGCACTGCTGCACGCAGCCGACGGACGTCCGCTGCCGACGCTCGCGCTGCTTCCGGGCGGCACGACGAGCATGAGCGCGCGCGGCGTCAACGGAGGAGTCGTATCGTTCGATCGTGCACTCGACGCACTGTTGACTGCGCTCGGTGGTGAACGCGCGGGACAACCTAGACACCTCGTCAAGGTGCACGCGATCGGCGCCGCCGCGCAACTCGGCATGTGCTTCGGCATGGGCGCGATCGTGCGCGGGATCGAATACTGTCACGAGCGCATCTATAGCCTGGGCCTGCGCGACGAATGGGCTGCGTTTGTCGCGTTGCTGCGCGCGGGTTGGGGCATCGCGCGTCGCGAGGCGGTGTTCGCGGACGGTGTGCCGCTGGATCTTACGATCGACAGTGAGCCGCACAGCGCGCGTGCGTCGATCTTTCTGATCACGACGCTCAGCGAACTCATCATGGGGGTACATCCATTCTGGGGCGACGGCGCCGCGCCGCTGCGCATCACGCTGGTCCGCGAACACGCGGCTCGGTTCCTGCGCAGTTTCCCGGATTTCCTGCGCGGCCGAGCGGTGCCCCACCTCACCGAGGCAGCCGGCTATTTGAGCCGACGCGGCGCGTGCGTCGAGATCCGCGGAGAGGGTCCGTACACGATCGACGGCGAGATCTATCGCGCGCCGTCGGGTGAGATTCGCGTCGAGGCATACGGACCGGTCACGATCGTGTCGCTCGGCGACGCACGATGACGCCGCCGTCGAATTCTCTGCTCACCTCTCTTATCGCGGAGGTCGCCACCGAAGCCGACCAGCCGCTGCCGTTCGCGGTTACCGCATTCGTCGATGCCGTTCGCGAACGATTTGGCCCACTCGTGGCGGCGATATTGTTCTATGGCTCGTGTCGTCGCGTCGATCAACCCGACGGTCTCTATGATCTGTACGTCATCGTCGATTCCTATCGGGCATTGCCGCGACACGAAGCCTGGCTCGCGGCGGTACTGCCGCCCAACGTTTACTACGTCGAGGTCGCCACAGCCGCCGGCACGCGACGCGCAAAATGCACACTGATCTCGCGGTCTGATTTCGCGCGCGGCACGCGGCGCTGGTTTCATTCCTATCTGTGGGGTCGCTTTTGTCAGCCCGTGTCGTTGGCGTACGCGCGCGACGCCGCAACGCGTGAAGAGACGTTGACGTGCTTCGGTGGCGCGGTGTGCAAGTTCATCGCCGAGACAACGGCGCTGCAACCGACGCAGTTCGATACGCGCTCGTTGTGGATCGACGGGTTGCGCACGAGCTACGCGACCGAGTTGCGCAGTGAGGGTCCCGATCGGGCGGCTGATCTCTACACCGCAAACGCTGCGTACTACGACGCGGTCACCGTCGCTGCTGCGTCGGCGAGTCCAATCGTCGCGACAGACACCGGCCGTTGGCGCAACGCGCTGACGCCGAGCCAACGTCGAGTCGGCGCATCGAAATGGCGCGTCCGCGCGATCACCGGCAAGGTACTCGCGTTGGCGCGGATCCTGAAAGCGTGGATCACGTTCGACGGTGGCTTCGACTACATCATCTGGAAGCTGGAGCGTCACTCCGGCGTTCACATCGAAGTGCCCGACCGCGTGCGGCGGCATCCGGCGTTGCACATGTGGGGATTTTTCTGGCGCCTGTATCGCGCTGGGGTCTTTCGTTGAGAGCTTCGTTGACGCAGGACGAGCGCCCGATCCCACGCGTCTGGGTCGTCGTCGGCGACAAAGCAGGCGACAACGCGCAAATCGAGGCCGTCGTGGAACGTCTGCCGTGGCCCGTGGAATATCGCCGCCTCGTGTTCCGACGTCCATTCGTCAAGGGCAAGCCGCCGCTGCTCGCGTCGCTTTTTCACGTCGACAAAGCGCGTTCGGATGCATTGGCGCCGCCGTGGCCTGATGTCGTGATCACCGTCGGCCGACGGCCCGCGATGGCGGCATTGTGGATCCGTCGGCAATCGAGCGACCACACCCGAATCGTCCTGTTCGGACGGCCGCGGCGGCACCTCGAGCACTTTGCGCTCGTGATCGTCTCGGCGCAGTTCCAGGTCCCGCAGGCACCGAACGTCGTCAGCGTGTCGTTGCCACTGATGCGCATCGATCTTGCGCGCCTCGAGCACGAGCGCGCGCGTTGGAAGGATCATTTCAAACAGCGACGACACCCGTTGATCGCCGTGCTCGTCGGCGGGGCCACGCGACCTTTCGTATTCGATGCAGCCGCGGCCGCAGATCTGATCCGGCTGGCGCGCGCGTATTGCGGCTCTGCGGGGTCGTTGTACGTGACGACGAGCAGGCGAACGCCGCGCGTGGCGATCGCTGCGTTGCGCGCGCACCTCGACGAAGGTGATGAACTCTACGAATGGCGCGCCGGCGCCACCGAGAATCCGTATTTCGGCCTGCTCGCGCACGCCGACGGCTTCGTCGTCACCGGCGACAGCATGTCGATGATCACCGAGGTCGCGCGCTTGAACCGGCCGCTCGCGATCTTCGGCTTGCGTCGATCGAAGTGGGTGACGTCGCTACGTTCAGCAGTGCCGAATTGGGTCGCCGAGGTTCCGAACCGGGTGAAATACGAGTGGCTACCGCGCGTCGGCATCACGTTGTATCCGCGCGACCTCAGCCAGATTCATCGCCAGCTGTTCGACGCGGGGTTCGCGGTGCCTGCTGGAGCGCCGCTGCCCGATGGGGGCCCGACCGCTACGGACGAAGTCGACCGGGTCGTCGCAGCAATCGTGTCACGCTACCGCGCCACGAGTTCGACGACATAGTTGTCCAGGTCGCGCCCAAGACCGACGACGGTTCCATTGAGCGCCTCGATCGGCGCCGCTTCCCGTTCGATGCGCCCACCGCGGGCGCGAATGCGCGCCAGCACGGCTGCCGGGTCCTGCACGTAGAATACGAGTTTGACGTCGCCGCCGTCGTAACGACGAGCCGCATCGTTGGGCCAGTTCATCAGTACGACGCTGGTGCCGACGCCACCCGGGAATCCGAGCACGACCTCGTTGAGATCGCCGAGTTCGAAGCGCCGCGTGACTTGAAGACCGAGCACGTCGCTGTAGAACGCGACCGACGCCTCGAGATTTTTTACGCCAATGCCGACAGCGCCGAGCACGTCCATTGGCGCGGCGCGCGGCGCGTCCGCCGCTTCCGCTGGCGCGCTGCTCTGCGCTGCGCTGGCCTGCAGGCCACACAGCAACGCACTGCCCGCCAGCGCCGCCGCGATACGAGCGACAAAGAATTTCATCGGGATTGCCCTGTTGGTGGATCGACGCATCACAGTGGAATTGTTCGACAGCGTCAAGGTTCCGAGAAGGTTCGCAACGCCCGGACCAGCGCGCGCGTGAGAATTGATCCAAGTTTCCCTAGAATGGCGCCGGTTTTGCCGACACCACGCGCCGCGCGCGCACCGACACATGATGCCTCTACGAATTCTCGAACAAGCCGGCCGATTGTTACCTGAAGCCAAGCGCATTCCGACCGAACGGCGGTTGCGCGGCTGGCTCGAACAATGGCGGCTGGATCGAGCCGACTACGTGTTCGTTTCATTCGGCAAGAGCGGACGCACGTGGTTGCGCGTGATGATCTCGCGCATCTATCAGCAACGGCATGGGTTGTCCGACGAATTGATCGAATACGGCAACTATCATCGCGTCAACGCCACGCTGCCGCGCGTGCTGTTCACGCACGACAACTATCTGCGCGACCACACCGGTCACGGCGGCGGCAAAGCCGCGTTCTCGGGCAAACGCGTGCTGCTGCTCGTGCGCCATCCAGCCGACATCACGATGTCGCAATATTTTCAGTGGAAGCACCGGATGCGACCGCACAAGGTACAACTCAATCAGTATCCGCCGGTCGATGCGGCCGTGACGCCATACGAGTTCATGATGGGATCGAGCGGACTGCCGAAGGTCAATCGCTGGCTCAACGAATGGGCCGCCGGTCTCGACACACTCGAGTCGACATTGATCGTCCGCTACGAGTCGATGCGCGCGGATACCGCAGCGCAGTTGCGTCGCATTGCCGACTTCATGCGGATGGATGCCACGGACGCCGAATTGGCGGACGCAGTGGAATGGTCCGGCTTCGAGAACATGAAACAGCGCGAGTCCGACGCCGCGTCGTCGAGCGATCGGTTGCGCGCAGGCGACGTCGACAATCCCGATTCGTTCAAAGCGCGGCGCGCGAAGGTGGGCGGATATCATGACTATTTCGACGCCACCGAAGTGGCGGCGATCGACCACGTCATCGATACGACCCTCGATCCCCGTTTCGGCTATGGCCGAACCGATCGAGCGACGCAAGCGAGGTAGCCACATGGATCACTGCGTTTTTATTCACAGCAACCCCAAGCAGATGGTCGGCGCGATCGTCGCCAAGCACGCGTTGCAGCGGAACTCGCGCAGCAGCAACAAGTTCGACGTGAAGATCATCGACACCGAAGACCATCCCTTTTTCAAGGAATACGAAGGCCAGTTGTATCTGCGCGACGGCGTCAAACGCGTGTGGTTGAACGATGATCTGCAATCGTTCACACCGTTGCGGTTCATGCCGCCCGAGCTGATGGGGTATCAGGGTCGCGCCGTGATCATGGATCCGGATATTTTCGCGGTCGGCGACATCTGGGAACTGCTGTCGCGCGACATGCAAGGCAAGGCGATCATCGCCCGTCCGCGTTCGGGTACGAAGGGACTCATCGATCGCTGTATGGCGTCGAGCGTGATGCTGCTCGACTGCGCCAGACTGACGCATTGGCGCTGCGAGGCGCAGTTCCGGTCGATGTTCGAGATGCAGCTCGACTACTCCGACTGGATCTGCCTGAAGCACGAAGACCGCGACACCATCGGTATGCTCGAAGACGAGTGGAACGATTTCGACCGGCTGACCGCGCGCACGAAGATGCTGCACACGACGCGTCGCAAGACGCAGCCATGGAAGTCCGGGTTGCCGGTCGACTGGCGACCCGCCGAGCGCTTCAGAGCGTTTCCGCCAATCGGCTGGTTGATGCGCGCGCGCCGCCGACTGTTCGGCGAGTACGCATTCCTCGGCAACTACAAAAGTCATCCAGACGCGAATCAGGAACGCTTGTTCTTCGGCCTATTGCGCGAGTGCATCGATGCGAAGCTCGTCACCGAGGACATGTTGCGTCACGAGATGCAGCACAACCACGTGCGGCACGACGCATTCGAGGTCCTCAACCGTACGCCCGCGCTCGCGCCGCCAGGTCGTCCGCCGCTCGCGCTGCCGGGTTGATCGCTTGGGATTTCAAAACAGTGCGCGCACGCGCTCGACGGTGCGCGCCAAATCGATCGCAGAGTTTGATGCGGTCACGCGCATGGAATCCACGCCAATCGCGTCGAGTCGTTGAATGCGACCGGCGTCGAGCAGTGCCGCGTGAATGCGGCGAACGTCGCGACGCATGCGAATGGGTCCGATCGACATCGCCAGCCGATGCACCAACGGTTTCCAGCGAAAAGCCGACGCTCGCGACCCTCCCGCGGTATCCGACGAACTATCCGAATAGTCGAACAGATATACCGGCTTTCCGGTTGCGCAGGCCTCGGCCAGCATCGACATGCTGTCCGCGGTGACGACGAATTCATCGCCGCAGGCCAAGAGTCCGCGGAACGGATTCGCGTCGTTCGACGGCCATCGATACACGAATGCCGGTGCGTGCAACGTCGCCAGCAACGCATCTGCACTGCGCGTCGGCGTGCGGGCGCTCGTCGTCAGCAGCAAACTACCGCGCGACCCCGCAACGCGGGCGTTGATCTGACGGGCCAACTCGCGCGCGTGTTCCGGCGTGAAGACGAGCGGACCGCTGTCGCCGCCGACCAGCAGCACGGTCCACGGCCGCGGCAGCGCATTCCACTTTGCGCTCCACGCCTGCCGTTCCGGTTCCAGCGAGGCGGCGGTCAAGTCGGTCAGCGGCAAGTCGTTGACGAGGACGTTGGCGCCGCTGTCCAGCCAATACTGGCGATTCGACACAACGAGATCGAACCGACTCGGGTGCGACCAGGGACGCCCGACATGAACCAACCGCGAGCGGCCGCCCGACGCATCGCGTATCCAGCGCGCGACCAGTTCGTTGCGTCGCCCCGCTGTCAACACGAGATCGGGCCACGGGGCAACGAGTGCGTCGGACGCAGCGCGGTCGAGCGCCGCGAGTGTCGGCCGCGGCCGTGCATGCAGCAACAATTCCCAACGCCGAAATACGAGGTGTTTCGTCACCGACGGCACGTCGAGCGCGCGCGCGAGCAGTTGCAGCTGTGCGTAGTCGCCCGCTTTTGGACCTCTGAGTATCCACACCTGTGGCCGAACGTTCGACATCGATACTCCGATGCTCAGGAGATGTTGAGCGGATTTTGAGGTAACGTCTGATCGATTCTAGTCGCGATCTCGAGATCCCTCCCACCACGATGCTGGACGACACTGACGACACTACACGGGTGACAGCGTGATCATCGATCGTTACGTCATGCGTCTCGTGTTGGTGCCGACGCTTGCCGGCTTCGCGCTGCTGAGCCTGATGGTGTCCGCCTTCAACGCCGCTGCGTTGTTGAGTGACGCCGCGTATTCGCGGATTCCGATGAACCAGATTTTCAAGCTGATCGGCTTGCGGGACCTGATCACCGCGGAAGTGTTGTTGCCGACCGCCTTATACATGGGCGTGTTGACCACGTTGAATCAGTGGCACCGCGACCGCGAAGCCTATGCGCTGTACGGTGCGGGCGTCCTGCCCACCCGTACCGTATTGCCGGTATGGTTGATCACCTTCGCGATCTGCGCAGGTGTCGCCGCGCTTTCGCTGTACGTGCGGCCCTGGGCCTACTCGGAGACGTATCGCCTGAATGCCGCCGCCGCACAACTGACGACGCGCGCGATGCAACCTGATCATTTCTACAACTTCGGCAACCTCGTGTTGATGGCGACATCGATCGATCCGGCCGATAACCAGATGCACGACGTCTTCGTCGAGTCGCAGACGCCCACGCACGTGCGCGTGATTCGTGCCGAGTCCGGACGCATCTTCAGTGCCGACGCAACCAATCGGCAACGCATCGAGCTGCAGCACGGCATCAGCTACGCCGTCAGCGAGACGACGCGCTCGGACAAGACCTCCGAATTCGAGACACTGGTGTATTACGCATCGTCAGAACCAACCTCCGACATCGCGAACAAACGGCGCTCGGCGCCGACGCGCAGTCTGATCGGCGCCGTCAACCCGAAGGAACGCGCCGAGTTGCAGTGGCGCGTCTGCCTCCCCGTGATCGCGTTCTTCATGACGCTGATCGCCGCCGAGATCGCCCGCACCCTCCCCGGCGCCAGTGCATATCCGCGCCTGCTCGCGGGAATCGGTGTGTATGCGTTGATCTTCAACCTTGCTGCCGTCGGCCGGACCTGGCTCGAAAACGATCAGATCGGCCAGATTCCCGGCATGCTCTGGGTACCGTTGCTCACGGCGCTGCTGTTCGGCGCGGTGCGGCAGCTCCCGTGGGTCAGTCTGAGACGCCCCGGATGAGTCGCGCATTCTGGTATCTCGCGCGCGAAACGGGCAAAAGCTACGCGTTGCTGAGCGCCGCGCTGCTCGTGTTATTCGATCTATTGGCTTTCTTGACCGAGGCGCAGCACATCGGCGAGGCGCACTACACCGTGCGCGACGCACTGCTGGTGATCATGCTGAGTACGCCGGCGTTGCTCGTCGATCTGTCGCCGTTCGTCGCGCTGCTCGCGACGCTGACCGCGTACGACCGGCTCAACGCCAGCAGCGAGCTGATCGCGTTGCGCGCGGCGGGCGTCTCGGGCGCGCGCCTCGGTTTGATCGCCGGATGCGTCGCGGCCGGGTTCATGTTCATGATCGCCGCCGTCGAAGTCGCCGCACGGCCACTGCATTTGCAAGCAAGCCTGTTGCGCATGCAAGAGACCGCACCCACCGGTAATCCGTTGCGCGGCGGCGGCTTCTGGATCCGTAGCGGCGAAACATTCGTCAACGTCGCCGCGCTCGAGGAAGCGCGGCGACCGAGCGGCATCCGAGTATTCACGTTCTCCAGCGACTCACGGCTCTCGCGTTATCAGCGCGCTGCGTCCGCCGAAATCGTCGACGCCGCCAATTGGCAGCTCGAAGACGTCTGGGGCAAGAGTTATGCCGCCGATGGAGGTCCAGGCGTCGTCGAGGCGCATGCGACGCAGCACTGGCAGCCGACATGGGATCGCAGCATCGCGTTATACGATCTGCCCGTTGCGAGCTTCAGCATGCGCGAACTGCTGCGCCGCGTCACCCTACCCGCCAACGAATCGATCGGGGCGCAGGCCGAACGAACGGAACTCTGGCGTCGCATCAGCCTGCCGCTGGCAGCGATTGCGTACGCACTGCTCGCCGCGCCTTTTGCAATGCTGACCAACATCCGCGGCGGCAGGTCCGGGCGCCTCGCTTTGGGCGCAGCGCTTGCGTTTCTGATGTACGTCGCAGAGCAGGTGGTGACCAACGCAGGTATACTCGCGGGCCTGCCCATTGCCATGACTGCCGCCGTGCCACCGTTCCTCGTGCTGATCTTCGCCGTGCTGCTGATGCGGCGGCTGAATTAGGTCGATTGCACCTTGAAACTGCTCAAAGCATTCATCACGCGGTACCCGTTTCAGAGCGTCTTCCTGGCCGTCGCACTGTTGCTTGCCGGCGTCGCCGATGGAATCGGATTGTCATCGCTATTGCCGGCGCTGCAATTGACGATTGCCGGCGAATCGAACGGCACCCCGCAGAACGAATTCGTACAGGCGATTCACGACGCGCTCGCGAGGATCGGAGTTTCGCCGACGCTCGGGCTGTTGCTGTCGATCATTCTCGGCGCGATGGTCGTCAAGAACGCGCTGATCTTCGTGGCGGAGCAGCGCATCGGCTACATCGCCGCCGACGTCGCGACCGAATTGCGCATGAATCTGCTCAGCGCGGTCATCGCGTCGCGGTGGTCGTTTTTCACGCACCAGTCGACGGGCGCACTCGCGAACGCGATGGCGACCGAAGCGTGGCGAGCCGCGCAAGCGTACGTCTTCGCGGTACGCGTGCTGGCCGGCGCGATCGAAGCCGCGGTTTACACCGCGGTCGCTGTGGCCGTGTCATGGCAAGCAACGCTGATGTGCGTCGGCGCCGGCGCGCTGGTCCTGTCCACGTCGCACATATTCGTCCGGATCGCACGCCGCGCCGGTGATCGACAAACGCATTGGTATCGCGCGCTGCTGAAGACGTTGACCGACACCTTGCAGTCGGTGAAAACGTTCAAGGCGATGGGCCGCGACAAAGTCGCCGAGGACGTGCTGTCGCTGGGGACCAGTAAGCTGCGGCGCGCGCTGCGCCGCCAAGTGCTGGGCGAAGCCGGGCTCGACAGCGCGCAGGAATCGCTGCTCGCACTCGTGATCATCGGCGGCATCTTCGTCGCTCTGGTGACATTCGAAGTGCAGCTTGCGACGGTCACCTTCATGGCGGTCGTGCTCGGCCAGACGTTGAAGCGCGTCGGTCGCGTGCAGAAGCGTTATCAGATCGTGCTCGGATGCGAGAGCGCGTACTGGGCACTCGAAAAGACCATCGACGAAGCGCGTTCGCAAGCGGAACACAGCGCGGGCACGCAGCGCGTCGCGTTGACGCGCGGGATCGAGTTCGACGCGGTCGACTTTGCGTATGGCGAGCATCGTATCCTCGACGGCGTGTCGTTCGTCATCCCGGCGGGCGTGATCACCTGCCTCGTCGGCGACTCCGGTTCGGGTAAGACGACGATCGCCGATCTCGTGATCGGTTTGATCAATCCGCAAGCCGGCGCGATTCGCATCGACGGTGTCGATCTGGGCTCGCTCGACATGCACGCGTGGCGGCACAGCATCGGCTACGTTCCGCAGGAGAACCTGCTGCTGCACGACACGATCATGCACAACGTCGCGTTGGGCGACCCGAGCCTCAAGCGCGCAGACGCCGAACACGCGCTGAAGATCGCGGGCGCATGGGACTTTGTCGCGCGGTTGCCGAAAGGCATCGACAGCGTCGTCGGCGAGCGCGGCACGCTGCTGTCGGGCGGTCAGCGCCAGCGCATCATGATCGCTCGGGCGCTCGCCCATAAACCGAAGCTGCTTGATCCTCGACGAAGCGACTAGCGCGCTGGACCCGGCGACCGAAGCCGGCATCTGCGCGACACTGCGTTCGCTGCGGGGCCAGTTGACGATTCTCGCGGTGTCGCACCAATCGGCAATGGCTGAAATCGCCGACGAGGTGTATCGCGTCGACCGCGGCGGACTGACGCGCAACGCGGTGCGCGACGGGGCGCGCGGGGTCGCGCGTCAGCCACGAGTTACCTGAGGCACAAGGATTGTTCACGCCGTCTTGGTACGCGACGAGGCGCGCGACGAGTCGCGCTAGTCAGCGCGTTACCTGACGCGGCAGATCCTTCACCGCATTGCGTTGCTGCCGAGCAGCGCACGCACACGCGCCACCGTCGCCTCGATCTCGGCAGCCGCCGCGCCATCTGCAACCGCGCACGACTCGTTCGACCAGGTCCCGTGACCCGCGGCGACGAACGCATCGTGAAACAGCGAAATGTCGCGCGACAGACGCTTCGGCAGCAGCGCCATCATCGTGCGGTAACTCACCGACTTCAGCGTCCGATCGCGACCCTCCAGGGCCTGTCGCCGCGAGATCGAAGATGTGTACCGGCCGCGTCGTCGCGGCCGCTTCGGACAACATCGCCACGCTGTCGGAGGACACCAACAGCGCGTCGGCGAGGCCGAGTATTCCGAAATAGGGATTGTCGGGGTCGTCGCGGCGATAGCGGTGCAACAATGCCGGCACGCGGAGCGTGCCTTCGAGCACATCGGCGACCTCGACGCGCGTGCGCGCGCTCGTCGTGATGATCGCGCTGCCGCCGCGCGCGCCGACCATCGCATTGATCTGCGCCGCGAGCCGCCGCGCCGCGCGCGGGCCCAACACGAAAGGTCCACTGTCGCCGCCGATCAGCACGCCGAGCAACGGCCGCTGCAATTGCGCGAAGCGTGCCGTCCCAACGAGCGCGATCGGCCGCGAGCCGTTCCGGCACGACGCCGTGTTGGGTCATCAGGTTGTGTACGACGTTGGGCTCACGCGGCAGCCGATACTGCGGCGTCGTGATCACGAGATCGAATTCGCTGCGGCGTGCCCACGTCCGGCCGAGAAAAACCAGTCGCGTGCGACCGCCACTTCTCTGCTTGATCCAGCGGCAGATGGGCTCGTTCTTGAGACCCGCGGAAATGATCAGATCGGGCCACGGCGGTGCAAGTGCATCGGAACGTGCAGCGTCGATGCCGCGTTGCGACACGCGGCGCATCAGGCCGAGCGCGCTCGCAGACGTACGATAGTGCAAGCGTTTGATCTGCGGGGCGCTGCTCAGACGACCCGCAAGCCCGAAAATCTGTGAGTTTTCACCGGCCCGGTAGCTGGCGACTGCCCAGACCCGCGCCGGTGGGTGGGGCGAGGCTTTGTCTGTATAATCGCCCCCGGTCAACGTCCGCCCCAATCAATCACGACATCATGAAAAAGCGCGAGGATTATGCCGCTCGGCTCACGCAGCTTGTCAACCAACTGGCCGAGGCGGGAACCGTCGTCAACGTCGACAGCGATCTCGTCGATGACGTCGGACTGTCGTCGATCGAGATCATGGAACTGATCGAACAGCTCGAAGACAGCTACGACATTTCGTTTCCGTTGAACGACCTCGCCGAGATCCGCACGATCAACGACATGGTCAAGGAACTCGAGCGCCTGGTCGACAAAGCATGAATCTGATCGAGCGTCGCATCGCCGCCGAGGTATTGCCTTGGCAAGGCAGCAATGTCCTCGGCACCGTGGTGGTCGTCGACGGCGGCCCGACGACCGGTGTCGTCGATGGACACGACGTCATCCTCGCAGGCACCAACAACTACCTCGGACTCACGTTCCATCCGGATTGCGTCCGCGCAGCGGCGGAGGCCGCCGCGCGCTATGGCACCGGCACGACGGGGTCGCGCCTCGCGAGCGGCACGTATCCCGACCACGCTGCTCTCGAACGCGAACTCGCCGCGTTTTACGACGCGAGGACGGCGATGGTATTCACGACGGGCTACCAGGCCAACGTCGGCATCATCTCGGCGCTCGCGGATCGCGACTCGGTGCTGGTCCTCGATGCGCAGAGCCACGCGAGCATCTACGACGGCGCGACGCTCGCGGGCGCGACGACATATCGCTTCAAGCACAACGACGTCGCTGATCTCGATAAGAAATTGCGCCGCCTCGGCGACAAGGCAACGAATGCGCTCGTGATCGTCGAGGGCATCTACAGCATGCTCGGAGATACCGCGCCGCTGGTGGACATCTGCGAGGTCACGACGCGCTACGGCGCCGCGCTGCTCGTCGACGAGGCACATTCGTTCGGCGTGCTCGGCGAACATGGGCGCGGTCTCGCCGAAGCAGTCGGCGTCGAAGACCAGGTCGACATTATCGTCGGGACGTTCAGCAAAAGCCTCG
The DNA here is from genome assembly GCA_963829065.1 of uncultured Gammaproteobacteria bacterium. GTDB lineage: Bacteria > Pseudomonadota > Gammaproteobacteria > Pseudomonadales > Azotimanducaceae > DATJGR01. Next base: position 399,426 of record CAWHHK010000006.1, read on the forward strand.
GCTGCATCGGCGGCTACGCGGTCAGTCGCAAGCACGACCTCGCGCAGCTGCGCGCCGCAGCGCGCTCGTACGCATATTCGGCGTCGAGTTCCCCATCGGTGATGGCATCCGCGCGCGCTGCGCTGAAAGTCATCCGCGAAAATCCGGACCTGCGCGAGCGACTGCAAAGCAACGCACGCGTGACCTACGGCGCGTTGCAGCAACTCGGCTTCGAACTGGGACCGGTGGTCACTCCGATCGTCGGCGTGCATATCCGCGACAAAGATCACGCGCTCGACGCGTGGCGTTTTCTGATCGATCACGGCGTCTACGTGAACCTGGTTCCGCTGCAGGCGTCGCCCGGACCGTTCTGCCTGTTGCGCGTCAGCTTGTCGGCCGCGCATACGCCGCAGCAGATCGAGGCCATCATCGAAGGATTTCGCGCGCTGAAGGAATCGGGTCCGCTGCGCGCAAACACGTCGGTCTGACTACCAGCGATTGCCCAGGGGGGATCCCGCAATGGCACGTGCGCTCAAGTGGCTGCGTCGCGGCGCTTTGGGTCTCGCGGGTCTGGTCATCGTCCTTCTAATCGGCGGCTGGACGTTCGAGGAGTGGTCCGAGAGGTCCGACGTGAAGCGATTCCAACCGCCCGGCCAACTGGTCGATATCGGTGGACGGAAGATGCACCTTCACTGCACAGGAGAAGGCAATCCCACCGTCGTACTCGAGCCCGGCGCGGGTGAATTTGCGGCACTCGTCGGAGCGCTACAGCGTGAAATTGCCGCTTTCACCCACGTCTGTTCGTACGACCGCGCCGGCTACGGCTGGAGCGAACCGACATCCCCCGGACGTTCATTCGACGCGCGGGCTGCCGATCTCGATCTCGTTCTGACTAACGCGCACGTCGAGGGGCCCCACGTATTGGTCGGCGCGTCGTATGGCGGCTTTCTCGTGCGCAGTTATACGCCGCCAGCATCCGGACCGTGTAGCGGGAGTGGTCCTGGTCGACGCTGCTGAGGAGCAGATCATCTTCACGCACCTGCCGCTGATGCATCAGGCCCAATCGTCGTTGCGGTTCGCCGCGTTGGCATCTCGGTTTGGTCTGACCCGCTTGGCGCTCACCCAACTCGCAAGACAAGCCAAAGCTGACGGGCGCATTCCGCCCGACGCCGCTCCAGAGGCGATCGATGCGGCCATCGCGTTGTCGGTACGACCCACCGCGTGGCGCACCTCGCTCGATGAAATCACGGCATACGACGCGGCGCCTGCTAGCGATCGTGTTGCCGGCGGCTTCGGTACCCTGGGTGAGCGGCCGCTGATCGTGATCCGGCATGGGAAGCCATTCGGCGGATTGAACGCAGCTCTGGCCGATCTGGAGAGCGGCTGGGCCGATGGTCAAGCGCGCCTCGCAGCGCTCTCGACGAACAGCCGCATCGTCGTCGCGCAAAACAATGGACATGATGTCGCGATGGAGAATCCCGCACTGGTCGCCGCGGCTGTGCGTGCTGTTGTCGAATCGGTTCGGACGGGAACTCCGCTTTAGCGCAGCGCAATCGCCATGGAGCTTACGAAGCTCTCGCAATCAATACCGCCCGCCCAGCTTCGAATGATCCCAACTGACATAGCGTTGCGGATGGAACTTGATCACCGCTCGCTTCGCCGCCGTCTTCGACACGGCCGCCGTCAACGCCTGGCGTTGCGCCGCATCGACCGTGGTACCACGCGTGTTGATCTTCACGAGTGTGTCGATCGCGGTATCGAGATCCTCGATCACCTCGGCGCGCGCATAGATCACGACACCTTTGAGTTGGGCGTACTCGGTCCCTGTTTCGACGAGCAAGCTTGCCTTGGGATCACGACGCCAGTTCAGAATCTTCTGTGATTTGCCGAACGTCGTGCAGTACAGACAATCCTCGTCATCGACGTAAAACCACATCGGCATCGGATGCGGATAACCGTCCTTGCCGTTAGAGACGATGATCAGCGTCTTCTGGCTCGCGAGAAATTCGCGAATCTCAGCGGCGCTGAGTTCGATGTTGTTGCGCCTGGACGGCATGGTCCTGATCTCCTTGGTGGGCTATAGCGGCGCTGCTATTAAAGCGGAGCTTGGCGCAGCGGTTTTGAATGACGCCACTCCGCGAGCAGCGTGCGCAACGCCGCGACGAACGCGAGCGGTTGATCGAGAAACAGATGGTGCTGCGCCTCGGGAATCGCGACGAACGGCACTGACTCATCGAGCACCTTGAACATGTAGTCGGCGACTTCCTGGTCGAACAGATAGCTGTCCTGGCCATAGATCACGCCGACGCGGCAGCCGATCATCGCCAGGCCTTCCGACATGTTCGTGTGGAACGCCATCTTGCCGAACAAGCCGTCGTCGAACTTCCACGTCCAACCGCCTTCGGTTTGTTTCAGCGAGTGCTTGCCGATGTGATCGAGGATGTATTGATTGTTGCAATCCTGCGGCGGCATGAGTCGAAAGCGCGATAGCGCCTCAGCATAGTCGTTGTACACGCGCTTCGGGCGAATCGGCGAACGCCGCGGATCACGTTCCCACTGATAGTCGGGGGGACGCACCGCGGAGTCGACCAACACGATTCCCGCGACGCGCTGCCGATAGCGCAAACCGGTATTCAGCGTCACGAATCCGCCGAAGCTGTGACCGACGACGATCGTGTCGCTGCCGAACCCCGCTGCGTCCATCACACCGACGACCTCGGCCGCGAATCCTTCCGGTGAATAGTGTTTGCGATGATCCGAGTCACCCATGCCCGATAGATCGAGCGCGACCACGCGGTAGTGTTCGAGCAGGAACGGCGCGATGAACGTCCACCAATGCGCGTGCGCACCGTTGCCGTGCACGAGCACGATTCCGGGTTTGTCGCTGACGCCGCCCCACTGCAGATAGTGGATCCGCGCACCGTCGACGGTGATCCAACCGTCCTCGTACGGAATTTCCAGCGCCTTGGCAAACCAGCCCGGCGCGTTTTTCTGGACGCCCAAATGAACTCCCAAATGTGGTGAGGAAGGCGCGGAACTTGTGGGAGCGATCTCCTAGTCGTGACTAAAAAATCGCGAGTCTTGCGATCGCTCCCACAACGCAGTAAGTCCGAATTGTCGCCATCGGCGGACGTCGCGGCAAGCAATCGGCCGCTTAGCGTGGCGTTGCGCCGGCAGATCACTACAATAGCCGGTCCTTTGAAATCCCCCCTCTAGTCATGCAGAAGAGCCTGCAACACCTGATCGAACTGCTCGATCTCGAAGAGATCGACGTGAATCATTTCCGCGGCTCGAGTCCGAGCGAAGGCTGGCAACGCGTCTACGGCGGGCAGGTGATCGGCCAGGCGCTGGTCGCCGCGTCACGCACCGTCACGCCGGAGCGGCACGCGCACTCGCTGCACGGCTATTTCCTGCGCGCGGGCGATACGACGGTGCCGATCCTCTATGTCGTCGATCGGATTCGCGACGGCAAAAGCTTCACGACCCGGCGCGTCGTCGCTGTGCAGCACGGGATGGCGATCTTCAACATGGCGATTTCGTTTCAAACGGTCGAAGACGGCTTGAGCCATCAATTCGACATGCCGGACGTGCCGCCGCCGGAGGACCTCGAAGACGAAGTCGAGCTGCGCAAGCGCTTCGCAAAGGACCTGGCGCCGGAATATCGGGAAATGTTCACGCGCGAACGACCGATGGACGTGCGGCCGATCGACCCCAACGACTTCTTCAATCCGACGCGACGTCAGCCGTTTCAGAACTGCTGGATGCGCGCGCGCGATGCACTGCCGGACGATCAGCGGCTGCACCAGTGCGTGCTCGCGTATTTGTCCGACTGGTCGCTGCTCGATACCGCGCTGCTGCCGCACGCGGTGTCGTTCACGCAGCAGAACATGCAGGTCGCGAGCCTCGATCATGCGATGTGGTTTCATCGGCCGTTTCGCGCCGACGAGTGGCTGCTGTTCGCGCAGGACAGTCCCAGCGCCTCCGGCGCGCGCGGCTTCAACCGCGGACTGATCTACCGGCGCGACGGCGCGCTGATCGCGAGCGTCGCGCAAGAAGGCTTGATGCGGCTGCGCGACACGCGCCGGCTGAAACCGACGCACCCTCTCGGCTTTGCATTGGCGCGGACTTGGCCACGATAATGAACGAGCTTTTTTCGCCGAACGCTTTTTTTCGCAGGCAAGGGGGGGATAGTGCCCGATATCGAACAAATCGCCTCGTCGGTCGACTCGATCAGGAAAACGTTCGAGCAACACCGCTACATCTGCAGCAACCAGATCGCGACCGCGGTGTACCTCGCGTACCACCTGAAAAAGCCGGTGCTGATCGAGGGTCCGCCGGGCGTCGGTAAAACCGAACTCGCCAAGACGACGGCGACGATGTTCGGCATGCCGCTGATTCGGTTGCAGTGTTACGAAGGGCTCGACGAAGCGAAGGCGCTGTACGAATGGAAGTACGGCAAACAGCTGCTGTATACGCAGGTGCTCAAAGAGACGCTCGACGAAGTGCTGCAGGGCGCGAAGGGTTTCAAGGAATCGGTCAGCCGACTGCACGAATTCGGCGACATCTTTTTTTCCGAGGAATTCATCGAACCGCGTCCGCTGCTGAAGGCGCTGAAGGAAGAACACGGCTGCGTGTTGCTGATCGACGAAGTCGACAAATCCGATCACGAGTTCGAATCGCTGCTGCTGGAAATCCTGTCGGAGTTCCAGGTATCGATTCCGGAAATCGGCACCGTGAAGGCCAAAGCCGAACCGCCGCTGGTATTTCTGACGAGCAACAACACGCGCGAAATCTCGGACGCGCTGAAACGCCGCTGCCTGCATCTGTACATTCCGTTCCCGGACGTCGATCTCGAACAGCGCATCATCCAGGCCCGCGTGCCCGAAATACTCCCCGAGCTGCGCAGGCAGCTCGTGAACTTCATCCACGAACTGCGCGGACTCGATCTGAAGAAAGTGCCGGCGATATCCGAGACCATCGACTGGGCGCGCACGTTGCTGCTGCTGCACACGGATCGACTCGATCCGGAACTCGTGCGCGACACGCTGAACGTGATCCTGAAGTTCCAGGAAGATATCGTGAACGTCGAAGCGGAGCTGACGACGCTGACGAGCAAGGCCACGAAGAGCTGATCGAACGATGGCTGACGAAGACCGCGTAATGGAACGCACCCTCTCCAACTTCATTCGGGCGCTGCGCAACGCCGAAGTACGCGTGTCGACCGCCGAAACGCTCGATGCATTCAACGCGATGGAACTGGTCGGCTATCGCGACCGCGCCTTTCTGAAGGATGCGCTGTCGATGGTCTTGCCGAAGACCGCCGACGAAAAGGAATTGTTCAGCGAGTGTTTCGATTCGTTCTTCTCGTTCAAGAAATTCGCGACCGATCCGCCTAGCCGCGCGGAAGAACGGCGCAGCGAAGCCGACGACGACACTGAGGGGCAGGATCGCGACGAGGGCGGCAATGCCGAAGGCGGCCAGGGCGCCGAGGGCCGCGGCGCGGGCGCGGGCGGCGGGCGCAAGTCGAAGCAGAAGAAGGGAAAAGGTACTGTCAGCGACGAAGAAGAGGAAGATCTCGGCGCCGGCGAGACGTCCGAGCCTTCGTCGACGCTCGGCAAGCTGCTGATCGCCGGCGCGCGCACCGAACTCGCGATGGCGATGGCCAGCGCCGCCGACGCCGTGAACCTGAAGGAAATCCAGGTCTTCACGCAGAAAGGTCTGTATACGCGCCGGATCATGGAGGCGATGGGCCTCAACGAACTCGCGCGCGAGATCTCGGGACTGCGTCAAAGCCGCAGCACACCGGATCGACGCCTCGGTCAGGAGCTGACGAAACGGCGCGAATGGTTGCGCGAACAGGTGCGCGACTACGTCGAGCAGCAGTTCCTGCTGCACGCCGATGCGACGGGTCGGCGCCTGCGCGAAGACCTGCTGCGTAAGGTCAAACTGTCCAACGTCGAGCAACGGAACTTCCGGCTGATCCAGGACGTTGTGTTCCGGATGGCGAAGAGACTCGCGTCGCTGCACTCGCGCCGCAAGAAGGTGTTCAAGCGCGGCGCGCTGAACGTGCCGCGCACGCTGCGCCACAACATGGCGTACGACGGCGCGATTTTCGATCTGCATTGGAAGTCGGTGAAGATCGACCGCCCGAAGGTGTTCGCGATCTGCGACGTCAGCGGGTCGGTCGCCAACTACGCGCGCTTCATGCTGATGTTTTTGTACAGCCTCGAAGAAGTCATGCCGAAGGTGCGCTCGTTTGCGTTTTCGTCCGATCTCGCCGAAGTGACCGAGTTGTTCGAGCGCAACAAGATCGAGGACGCAATCGCGAAGACGCTGCGCGACTACAGCGGCGGCTCCACCGACTACGGTCAGGCGTTCGTCGATTTCAAGAAGAACTGTCTCGACGACGTCGACAATCGCACGACGATCATCATCCTCGGCGATGCGCGCAACAACTACGGCGATCCGCGCGCCGAGATCCTCAAAGAGATGTACGACCGCTGCAAACGGCTGATCTGGCTCAATCCGGAATCGCGCAATAGCTGGACTGTCGGCGACGCGGAGATGCGGCGCTATTCCGCGTACTGCCATCAGGTCGAGGAGTGCAACAGCCTCATGCATTTGGAGCGGATAGTCGGTAACCTGCTGCGCACCGTTCAGTAATCGAAAAACCCGGGCATGAGCGAAGTCATCACCGATTCGGGCGATTCCTTCACGCGCACCGCCGGGCGGCAGCTGATCCTCCTCGCTCTGCTCGGTCTCCTCGGTTTCATTGCGCTGGCGCTGCTGCTCGGCTGGTTGTCGAAGCTGACGAGCGGCAGCGACACGCTCGCCGAAGCCGTCGATCCCGTCACCGGCACGATCACGCTCGCGATGGCCGGCGAACCGCCGCAACTCGACAGCACGCGCGCGACCGATCAGGTCAGCGGCTTCGTGCTCGGCCACGTGATGGAGAGCCTGCTGCGCCGCGGTCCCGGCACGAAGCTGCTCCCCGGCGTCGCAGAGCGTTGGGAGATCAACGACACGGGCGCCACGTTCTGGCTGCGCGACACCGCGCGCTGGAGCGACGGGAAACCGGTCACCGCCAACGACTTCGTGTTCGCGTGGCGCAAAGTCGTCGACCCCGCAAACGCATCGGAATACGCGTTTTTCCTCTACCCGTTGAAGAACGCCGAACGCATCAACAGCGGCGAATTGCCGATCGAGTCGCTCGGTGTGCGCGCGGTCGACGACCGCACGCTGGTCGTCGACTTCGAACGCCCGACGCCGTACTTCGAGAAGCTCGTCGTCTACAGCACGTACGGGCCCGTCCGCCAGGACTTCTACGAATCGCTCAACGGCCGGTACGGCGCCGACACCGACGCGATGTTGTACAACGGACCGTTCCGTATCACGACGTGGGTTCACGGCGCGCACCTGCGGATGGAAAAGAATCCGTACTACTGGGATGCGCGATCGCATCAAGCTCAACGTCATCGACCTCCCGTACGTCACCAGCGATCCCAACGCGGTGCTGAATCTGTACAAGGACGGCAAGATCGCGGCTGCGGGGTTGAACGCCGACACACTCGACAACGCACTCGAGAACGACTGGCCGATCAACCGCTTCAACGACGGCAGCGTCTTCTACATCGAGTTCAATCATCGGCCGGGGCGCGTCACCGCGAACGTGAACCTGCGCAAAGCGCTGCAGCTCGTGTCCGACCCCGGCGAACTCGTCTACAAGGTGATGAAGCTGCCCGGCAACCTGCCGGGCGTATCGCTGTTTCCGGCCTGGTTGCCGGGCGTCAACGGTTTGTTTCGCGTGGAGTACCCGCCGGAACCGCTGCGCGTCGACGTCGCCGAGGCGCGCCGCTACCTCGCGACTGCGAAGCAGGAACTCGGCGTCGATGCGTTGCCGCCGCTCGTGCTGCTGACCGGCGACGACCCGGCGTCGAATACCCAGGCCGAATATTTCCAGAATGTCTTCAAACGCACGCTCGACATCGACGTGAAGATCGACAAACAGATCTTCAAACAGCGTCTGGCGAAGATGACCGCCGGCGAGTTCGACATGGTGTCGGCCGGCTGGGGTCCGGACTACGACGACCCGCTGACGTTCGGCGATCTGTTCTCGTCGTGGAACAAGAACAATCGCGGCCTCTACTCGAATCCGGAACTCGATCGCCTCGTGCGCATCGCGCAGAGCTCGCTCGATCCCAAGACGCGGATGGACGCGTTCGGCGGAATCCAGAAGATTCTGCAGCGACGACGTCGTGATCATGCCGAACTTCGAACGCGGCCTCGTCTACGTGCGCGATGCGCGGCTGAAAGGAATCGTGCGCCGCGTCGTCGGCGCCGATCCCGACTACACCGGCGCTTATATCGAGGGGAGTCGATGATCCGCGCCACTCGCCGACCACGTCACTAGATCGATGCTGCGCTACTCGATCAAGCGGCTGCTGCAGGGCGTCATCACGGTCTGGTTCATCGCGACGGCGACGTTCGTCGCGATGCACGCGGTGCCGGGCGACCCGTTGATCCACGACAAGGCCGTGACGGCGCAGATCCGCAAGAACCTCGAGATCAAATACGGTCTCGACAAACCCGTCGTCCAGCAATACCTGATCTACATGGGCAACATGCTGCGCGGCGACTTCGGCATCTCGTTCACGCAGCAGAATCGCAGCGTCAACGACATCATCGTCAAACACTTCCCGGTGTCGGCGACGCTCGGCATTCTCGCGATCGTGTTCGCGGCGCTCGGCGGCATCCTGTGGGGCGCATTGACGGCGCTCTACCGCAATCGGTTGCCGGACATCGTCATCATGTTCCTCGTGATCCTCGGCATATCGGTTCCGAGCTTCGTGTTCGCCGCGCTCGGGCAACTGGCGCTCGTGAACATCAACGCGCTGTTCGGGCGCACGCTGCTGCCGGTCGCCGGCTGGGGAACCGTGTCGCACATGATCGTGCCGTCGCTGGTGCTCGGCCTCGGCACGATGGCGTTCCTGACGCGGCTGATGCGCTCGTCGATGCTCGAGATCGTCAACGCCGACTACGTGCGCACCGCCCGCGCCAAAGGGCTTGCCGATGACGCGGATCTTCCTGAAGCACGAGCTGCGCAACGCGATCCTGCCGGTGATCACCGTGCTCGGCCCCGCGATCGCCGGCATCACGACCGGCGGATTCGTCGTCGAACTCGTGTTCGCGATTCCCGGCCTCGGCCGCTACTTCGTGCAGGCCGTGCAGCAGCTCGACTACACCGTGATCATGGGAACGACGGTGTTTTATGGGGCGTTCCTCGTGTTCATGGTCATCGTCGTCGACATCGCTGTACGGCCTCGTCGATCCGCGCGTTCGGCTCGAGTAACGATGGCCGACAGCCATGACGTCCGTCTCCGCGAGCGCGTTCGAACCGGTCACCGCCGCGCGGCAGGTGCACGAAATCTCGCGGCCATCGTTGTCGTATTGGCAGGACGCGTGGCTGCGGCTGCAAGCGCAACACGCGCGCGTTGGCGTCGTTGTACATCATCGTCGCGCTGCTGCTGTTCACGCTGCTGGGACCGTGCGCTGTGGCGCGTCGATCCGGCGAGCCAGGACGTCGATCAGATCAGTCAGCCGCCGTTTGCCGATCGCACGGCGACGCGTCGTCGAGCCGTATCAAGCCCTGGACCGGCATCGTCGCCAACCTCGACGGCGCCAACGCGTCAGCGCCAATGGCGCTGCAACTGGCCGAGCCGGCCAATACGCAGTCGGTGCGGCTTGACGTGGAGCCCGAATCCACGCGCGGGCGGCTATCGCATCTACCGCAACATTTTCGCGCCGGCACCGCAGCGCGCCTTGGGCCTGCCGTTGGGAGAACAGTACGGCGCCGATCAGGTCAGCTTCGAGGATCGCCTCAATCTCGTGCCGGTGCGCTACTACTACACGCGTCGTCGCGTTCGACGCCGACGGCAACGAACTGCCGGACGACGCGCGCGCCTGACGGTCGACGTCACGCGCGTGATCACGGCGGAACTCGCCGTCGAGCGCGGGCTCGTCGATAGCGACGCGCGAGTTGCGGCCGGGCGACGCAGTACGACTCGCGCTACACCCGCTCGGCACCGACTATCTCGGCCGCGATCTGCTCGCCCGATTGATGCACGGCGCCCGCGTGTCGCTGTTCATCGGCATCGTCGCGCCGTTCTTCTACGTGCTGTTCGGCATTCTGTACGGCAGCGCGGCGGGGTTTGTCGGCGGCGCGCATCGATCAAGTGCTGATGCGCGTTCGCCGACTTCGTCATCGCGCTGCCGTTCCTGCTGTTCATGATCCTGTTCAAGATCGCGTTCGGCATCGGACCCGGCGAGAGCGGCATCCTGCCGATGCTGGTCGCGCTCGTGGTGCTCAGCTGGCCCGGCACGGCGCGCCTCGTCCGCGGCCAGATCCTGCAGATCCGCGAAGAGGCCTACATCAGCGCATCGCGGCTGCTCGGCGCGCAGACGAGCTATCTGATCCTGCGCCACATGATTCCGAACACGCTCGGCGTCATTCTCGTGACGCTGACGTTCGCGGTGCCCGGCGCGATCTTCACGGAAGCGTTCCTGTCGTTCATCGGCATGGGCGTTGCGCCGCCGACGCCGTCGTGGGGCAGCATGTGCAACGACGGCATCAAGACGATGCTGACGCATCCGCACGAACTGATTTTCCCGCGCGCTGTTCATCTCGATCACGGTGCTCGCGTTCAACCTGCTCGGCGACGGCCTGCGCGATGCGCTCGATGCGCGGATGAGAGTCGCGCGAATGACGACCGCCGCTGCTCGAAGTCGCCGATCTGCACGTCGAGTTCGACACGTACGGCGGCACCGTGCACGCGGTGCGCGGCGTCAGCTTCAACGTCGAACCCGGCGAAACGCTGGCGATCGTCGGCGAATCCGGCTGCGGCAAGTCGGTGACGGTGCAGAGCATCATGGGCCTGATCCCGATGCCGCCCGGGCGCATCACCGCGGGTCAGCGCGCGCCTGCACGGCCACGACATCCTGCGCAGCAAGCAGATCGACGGCGCCGACGTCCGCGGCGCCGAAGTCGGCATGATCTTTCAGGATCCGATGACGTCGCTGAATCCGACGATGACGATCGGCGATCAGATCGCCGAGACGCTGATCGTGCACCGCGGCTTCAGCAAGAAGCAGGCGCACGATCGCGCGATCGAATTGCTGACCGCGACGCGCATTCCGGACGCGGCCAAACGCGCGCGGCAGTATCCGTTCGAATTCTCCGGCGGCATGTTGCAGCGCTCGATGATCGCGATGGCGATCGCGTGCGAACCGAAGATTCTGATCGCCGACGAACCGACGACGGCGCTCGACGTGACGATTCAGGCGCAGATTCTCGATCTGCTGAAGGACCTGCAGCGCGAGACCGGCATGGCGATCATCCTGATCACGCACGACCTCGGCGTCGTCGCGCGGATGGCCGATCGCGTCAACGTGATGTACGCCGGCGAGATCGTCGAACACGGCACCGACCGACGATATCTTCTACCGTTCCGCGCACCCGTACACGCTCGGCCTGCGCGATGCGATGCCGTCCAGCACGACCGATCGAGCGCACCGGCTGCAACCGATCGACGGCAGCCCGCCGGATCTGTTCGCGCCGCCGGTCGGCTGCGGCTACTTCGCGCGCTGCCCGCACGCGATGCGGATCTGCCAGAAGCGATCGCCCGCCGCTGTTCGGCCTCGACGCCGGCCACGCGTCGCGCTGCTGGCTGCACCATCGAGGACGCACATCGCAGCGTCGATCGGCTGCATGTCATGCCGCGAGTCAGCGCGCGTGCTCTCATGACGGCGCTGATCAGCGCCGACAAGCTGACGCAAACATTTCACGATCGGCGGCAACGCAGATCGTGCACGCGCTCGATGAGGTTTCACTGCGATATCGCCGAAAAAGAAATCGTCGGCCTCGTCGGCGAGAGCGGCTCGGGCAAATCGACGCTCGGCAAGGCCATGGTCGGGCTGCACGACAAGACCAGCGGCACCGTCACCTATCGCGGCGAGCGTTTGCCGCAGAAATACACGCCGCTCGATTTCCAGCGCCACGCGCAGCGCATGCAGATGATCTTTCAGGATCCGTATTCGTCGCTGAATCCGCGGATGACGGTCGGCGAGATCATCGGCGAAGGGCTTACGCTCAACAGCGAGCAACGAGCGGCGTCGAGGTCCGCGATCGCGTTGCGCGAGTGGCTCGCGCGCGTCGGCCTCGAACCGGACCACATGTCGCGCTATCCGCACGAGTTCTCCGGCGGGCAGCGGCAGCGCATCGGCATCGCGCGCGCGTTGATCCTGGAGCCGGAGTTCATCGTCTGCGACGAGCCGATCTCGGCGCTCGACGTGTCGGTGCAGGCGCAGGTCGTCAATCTGCTCGACGATCTGAAGGCATCGCTGGGCCTGACGCTGCTGTTCATCGCGCACGATCTGTCGATGGTGCGGTACGTCTCGGATCGGATGGCCGTGATGTATCTCGGTTCGCTCGTCGAGATCGGTCCCGCCGATCGGCGTCTTCTTCGAGCCGCAGCACCCCTATACACAACTGTTGGTCGGATCGAATCCCGAACCCGATCCCGCCGCCGAACGGACCCGGACAAGCACGCAGATCACCGGCGAAATCCCGTCGCCGGTGAACATTCCGCCGGGTTGCCGATTCGCCGGACGTTGTCCAAGGTGATGGACGTGTGTCGCGTCGAGCGTCCGGAACTGAAACCGCTGAAGACATCAAGCGACGAGGTACGCCTCGTCGCTTGTCACCTGTTCGACTAAGCTGTACGGTAGCGCCGCGCGACCGACCACTTCCGCGCCATGCGCAACATCGACGGTTCGGTCGTGACGGTCGCGAGCTCATCGATTGCGACCCAGCGCAGCGCGTGTGATTCGTCGCTCACGCGAAAACGCTCGTCGCCGACCGCGCGCAGCGCAAATCGCGCGTCGTAATGCAGATGCGCGGGATCGCCGCGGCGCGCCGGAATCGGGTGGATGTCGACGTCGAACAGTTCCTCCGATACGACTTGGACCGCGAGACCGGACTCCTCGGCAGCCTCCCGACACGCAACCCGCAGCGGATCGTTGTCGCCTTCGCTGTGCCCGCCGAGCTGCAACCACCGGTTCAGCTTGCGGTGATGGGTCAGCAAGACGTGCGTGCCGGCCGCGTTGACGACCCAAGCTGATCCGGTGACGTGACCGTTCCAGCAGTCGCGCTCGAAACAACGCGGCTCGCTGGCGACGAACGCGGCGAAGCGTTCGATCGTCGAGGACTCGTCTGGATGACGGCCCCGATAGTCGGCCAGGATTTTCGTTACCCGCTCGCGATGCATTCTTCTATCATCCGTGTTCACTCACGCCAGACCAAGGAAATGCAATGCTCGCGCTCATCGCCAAACTCAAAGTCGCCGCCGGCAAGGAATCGGAATTCGAGAAGGTCATGCTGGGCCTTGCGAAGGAGGTTCGTGCTAACGAACCCGGCAACAAGCTGTATACGCTGGCCAAAACCGAAGCCGGCGAGTACCTCGTGCTCGAACTCTACGAGTCCGAGGCGGCGCTCGCCGCACACGGCCAGAGCGCGCACTTCAAATCATGGGGACCGAAGTTCGCAGGCCTGACGACGGGACGGCCGGAGATTCAGCGTTTGACCGTGGTCGGCTGAACCTCACCGGAGGCGGCAAGACGTAGTTATCGAGCGACGTGCGAAAGGAAACGCGCTTCTATCGTGCAGCTGGAGCAGTCGGTTGAGGAAACTCTCACCGCGACGCGAACCAGCCGCTGAGACGGCGTCCAGCGCATTGCGTCAATGCGCTCGCGCCATCCCCCGTGAATCGACATCGAACAACGCGGCCAGCTGATCCGTCATCGCGCCGCCGAGCTGCTCCGCGTCGGTGATCGTGACGGCGCGGTGGTAGTGGTGCGTCACGTCGTGGCCGATGCCGATCGCGATCAGTTCGACCGGCGACTGGTTCTCGATGATGTCGATCGCGTACTTCAGATGTTGTTCGAGGTAGTTGCTCGGATTGACGAGCAGCGTCGAGTTGTCGACCGGCAGTCCGTCCGAGATCACCATCAGGATCTTGCGTTGTTCCTGCCGCACGACGATGCGGTTGTGCGCCCAGATCAACGCTTCGCCGTCGATGTTCTCCTTCAGCAGTTCCTCGCGCATCATCAGACCGAGATTGCGGCGCGCGCGCCGCCACGGATCGTCGGCCGCCTTGTAGATGATGTGCCGCAGATCGTTCAGGCGCCCCGGATTCGACGGTTTTCCCGCCGCGATCCAGCGCTCGCGCGACTGACCGCCGCGCCACGCGCGCGTCGTGAAGCCGAGAATCTCGACTTTGACCGAGCAGCGTTCGAGCGTGCGGCCGAGAATGTCGGCGCACATCGCCGCGATCGTGATCGAACGTCCGCGCATCGAACCGGAGCTGTCGATCAGCATCGTCACGACGGTGTCGCGGAACTTGATTTCTTTTTCCTGCTTGTACGCCAACGGATTCATCGGGTCGGCAACGACGATCGCGAGCCGCGATGCGTCGAGAATCCCCTCTTCGAGATCGAACTCCCACGAGCGGTTCTGCTTGGCCAGCAAGCGGCGCTGCAAGCGATTCGCGAGCTTCGACGTCGCGTGCTGCAAGCGACACGAGCTGCTGATCGAGCATCGCGCGCAGCCGCGTCAGTTCGTCCGGCATCGCACAGTTCTTCGGCGCGCACCACCTCGTCGAATTCCGGCGTGAACGCCTGGTAGTTGACGTCCATCCGGATGCGGCCGGATTCGTCCGGCGAAATGTTCGGCGCTTCGTCCGGATCGGATTCGGCGCCGAGGTCCGACAGATCCATGTCGGCTTCCATCTGCATCGTCGACGTTTCGCCTTCGGCGTCTTCGTCGGCCATCGAGTCGTCGTCGAGCACGACGTCTTCCGGACTCGCATCGGAATCGGAATCGGACGATTCGTCGACGGTTTCGGTGTCCTGGTCGTTTTCTTCGAGTTCCGGCGGATCGTCGAACTCGGCCGCCAGGCCCAGGTCGCGACAGAATCGCACGCGACAGCCTTCGCAAAGCGGTCCTGATCGAGCAGGCATTCCTTCAGCGCGTCGATGTCGCGCGCCGGCGCGCGTCTTCGACGAACTCGCGCCAGTGTCTGACGACGTTTTCCGCCGACGGCGGCAGCTTGCGGCCGGTCAGATGCTCGCGGACGAGCAGTCCAACGGCAACGCTGAGGGGCGCTTCGGTTTCGGTCGTGATCGTGTCGAACGCGGCTTCCTGGCACTGCGATTCGAGCGACGCATCGAGGTTCTGCGCGACGCCTTGCATGCGCAGCGAACCGATCGACGCGATGCGCGCGTCTTCGACCCAGCGGAACATCTCTTCCGCCGGACCTTCGCGCGGCGCGCGGCGCTTGTAGATCGCGTTCGTCGTGATAGCGCAGCCGCAGCGCGAACTCGTCGCCGACGCCGCGCATCGACGTTGATCTGTGCGTCGGTCGAGCCGATCGCCGGCAACGGCACGCGGATCCGATTACCCGACGCCGCCGGCGTGCCGTGGCCGAACGTGACGTCGAGTTCGTCGTTTTCCGCGAGCGCGCGCATCGTCGCGATCGTCGCGCGCTTGAACGGCTCTAGCGGATTGTCCTTGTCGTTCGCGGACATGTACGTTGCTCGACCACCGGACCTTGCTTAGGAGGCTTTCAGCGTGATGCCGCGCGTGGCATCACCGAGATCTTCGCCCATGCAACGCTGGTAGTACTCGGCGACGATCGGACGCTCGAGTTCGTCGCACTTGTTCAGGAACGACACGCGGAACGCGAACCCGAGATCGTTGAAGATCTCGGCGTTTTCGGCCCACGTGATGACCGTTCGCGGCGACATCACGACCGACAGATCGCCGTTGATGAAGCCGCGCCGCGTCAGATCGGCAACCGACACCATGTTCGAGATCTGCCGGCGACCCTTGTCCGATCTTCCAGTTCGGCTCCTTGCTGAGCACGATTTCGACTTCGGCGTCGTGCGGCAGATAGTTCAGCGTCGTCACGATGTTCCAGCGGTCCATCTGACCCTGGTTGATCTGCTGCGTGCCGTGATACAGGCCGGTCGTGTCGCCGAGGCCGATCGTGTTCGTCGTCGAGAACAGCCGGAACGCCGGATGCGGGCTGATGACCTTGTTCTGATCGAGCAACGTCAGTTTGCCCTCGACTTCGAGCACGCGCTGGATCACGAACATCACGTCGGGCCGGCCCGCGTCGTATTCGTCGAACACGAGCGCCGTCGGGTGCTGCAGCGCCCACGGCAGCATGCCTTCTTTGAATTCGGTGATCTGCTGGCCGTCCTGCACGACGATCGCGTCTTTGCCGACGAGGTCGATCCGGCTGATGTGGCTGTCGAGGTTGACGCGGATGCACGGCCAGTTCAGCCGCGCCGCGACCTGCTCGATGTGCGTCGACTTGCCGGTGCCGTGATAGCCCTGAATCATCACGCGGCGATTGAACGCAAAGCCCGCCAGAATCGACAGCGTCGTTTCCGGATTGAAGCGATACGCCGGATCGATGTCCGGCACGTACGCGGTGCGTTCGCGAAACGCCGGGCACTCGCAGATCCTGATCGAGGCCGAAGATCTCGCGGACGCTGACTTTCGTGTCGGGTACCATGTCCGGCGACAAGCCGGAGTCGTGCGATTTCATAGGTTTTTCCACTACTTCAGACTGCAACTTCGAGATCTCGATGCGGTGCGCACGCGACGCGAATCAGGCATCGTCCCCTACGAGCGAATCGCGTATTTAACCACTAACTTCGGACAGACACGACATGGCGACACTCTTCCTCGTTCGTCACGGCCGCGCCGCCGCCGGCTTCGACAGCCACCTCGATCCGGGACTCGACGAACTCGGCCGCACGCAGGCGACTCAGCACCGCGTGCGATCCTCGCGCCGCTCGGTCCGCTCGCGATCTATTCGAGTCCGCTCGCGCGCGCACGCGAGACGGCGATCCCGTTGTCGCAGCGCTGGGGTATCGAACCGGTGATCGAACATCGCGTCGCCGAGATCCCGTCGCCGACCGCCGATCTGCGCGCAGCGCGCGCAGTGGCTGCGCGAGGCGCATGCAGGGTCGCTGGCGAACGCTGCCCGGCGATCTGCAGCAGTGGCGCCACGCGCTGATCGAGCGCTTGCTCGACATCAGCGAAGACAGCGTCGTGTTCTGCCACTTCATCGCGATCAACGTCGCGGTCGGCGCCGCGACGTCGGACGACCGGCTCGTCTGCTTCCGTCCCGACAACGGCTCGATCACGCGCATCGCCAACAACGACGGTCGGCTGCGCCTGATCGAACTCGGCCGCGAGAGCGACACCGTTGTCGGTTGACGCCGCGCGGCGCGCGCAACGTCAGACCAATTGGATCAGCGCGGCCGCGACCGCGGTATCGCTGTTTGCGCTGACCTTCACGGCGGCCGCGGCCGCCGGCGAGGCCGAGGACTGTCAGGCGCTGGTGCGCTCGGACAACCTGACGATTTTCCACGCCGACCTGCGTCGGACCGCCGACGGCGCAACCCAGTACTGTTACGCAAAGGGTTTGATTGCCGGCCGCATCACTTATCACGTCCAACTTCCGCTGCCGGGGCACTGGAACGGGCGTTTCATTCATCTCGGCGACGGCGGCGCCGACGGTGATCTCGACTATGCCGATGCGTTCGTCACTCGGGGATACGCGGTCGCGAACAGCAATACCGGCCACGATCTCGGTGCTGCCGGAGACGCCTATGGCTATGCGGACGACGCGGCCGCGGCGGACTTCGCGTGGCGCGCGGTGCATCTGACGACCAACGCCGGTAAGACGATCGTCGCCAACTACTACAAGAAGGCGCAGGACTACGCCTATCACGTCGGATGCTCGACAGGCGGGCGCCAGGGGTTGGTCTCTGCCCAGGTCTTCCCGAATGACTTCGACGGCATCATCGCCGGAGCGCCGGCGTACCGGCAGTTGCCGCGCATGATGCATCGCCTGGCCACGGTCAAACAGCTGAGCGAACATAACTACCGCGCCAATCTCGCCTTCGACACCGACGGCGACGGCATGCCGGACAGTCTTGCGAAGCTCGAATTGCTGCGCAGCGCCGTCATCGAGCGTTGCGACGCCAACGACGGCGTCATCGACGGCGTGATCGAGCCCGCGCTATGCGACTTCGACGTCGAACGTGATCTCGCGCGTTATCGATGCCCCGACGATGTCGATGCGGAGCGCTGCTTCACGAGCGAACAACTGCGCAGCGTCCACCAGATTTATGACGGCACGCGCAACAGTGCCGGCGCAATCATCTATCCCGGTGGACCGGTCGGTTCGGAGTTCGCGTGGGCCGCAACCATCGTGCCGCACGCGGGCAATCGCGGGGTGCCGTATTTCCTCAGCTCGGCCGCACCGGTCATCGCCTACACGATGTACCGCGTCGATCCCGGGCTGCTGCCCGACGGGTTCGGCAAACCGGGCGATCCCCTCGACACGGACAGCGCGCTTCCCGAGTGGGGCTGGTGGCAGGTCAATCCCGATGACTTGAGTCGCGCCGATTTGTCAGCGAGCGCGCGCGCGCTCGACGCAACCGATCCGGATCTGCAGCGCTATCTGGTTCGCAAGCGAGGCAAGCTATTGCTGTATCAAGGCCTCGCCGACGCGGTCATTCCGCCGCAATCCGTGGTCGACTATTACGACGCCGTCGTCAAAACCACGTTCGCCAACAATGCCGATGAGGCGCGCGCCCACATGCGTCTGTTCCTCGCGCCGGGCATGAGCCACTGCAGCGGCGGTCCCGGCCCCGATCAGGTCGACTGGTTGTCGCTGCTGACCGCCTGGGTCGAAAACGCCGAAGCGCCGGAGCGCGCGATCGCAACACACTTGACCAACGGCACGATCGACAACGAGCGTCCGTTGTGCCCGTATCCCCAACGCGCCGCGTACACAGGCCCGGACGGCGGCGCGAACGATCGCACCAACTGGCGCGCCGCCAACTTCACCTGTCACTGACACTGAACAGCTTTGCTGACCGAGAGACGCGGTCATGAGCCGACGGTTCCGACCCGCGTCGATCGGCGCCGCGGTGGCCGGCGCATTTGCGCTCGCGCTCGCGCCGGGTCAGGTATTCGGGGCCGGGTTGCCGGACGTCGCCGCCAACGCGCTGCAGAACGGCACCTACGACAGCGACTCGATCATCGTCTCCGGCCAGGCGACGTACACATTCTGACGCCTGGTTCACGCAGATCCCGGCGCGTCATGAGGCCGGCTCAACTTGTCGATGAGGCACTTGGTTTTGATCGGGTTCGTCGGCGCCTCACACTCAGTGCTCGTCGAACTTGAGCCAACTGTGTCATGCGTACTTCACTCGAGATCGTGCCGCGCAGCGTTGCGGACCTTACGGCCGCAGTTGCGCTGCTCGCGGCGCGTTATCCCGGCATCGACACCGTCAACATCCCGGATCGGCCCAATTGCGCGCTCGACAGCGTCGCGGCGGCGCATTGCGTCCACGGGCGAATAGCGCATCGGATTCCGCATCTGCGATCGCGCGACTTCGACGCCGCATCGGCGATTCAGCTGGCCGCTCGGCTGACTGAATACGCGATCGACGAGGTCATCGTCGTCGCCGGCGATCGGCGCGGCGACAGCGCCGTCGGTTTTGAACCGATCGAGCTGATCGCATTCCTGCGCGATCACGCGCCTGGGCTCGCCGTGTATGCCGCTCTCGACCCGTACCGTTATCGCGACGACTCGGCACTCGCGCGCAACGTCGACGACAAGCTGCGCGCCGGCGCTCGCGGATTCTTCACACAGCCGCTGTTCGATCTGCGCGATTTCGAACGCTGCGCGCCCCGCGTGCGCGGCACGACGACCTTCTGGGGATTGAGTCCGGTCGTCTCGCCACGCAGCCAGCGCTACTGGGAAGACGTCAACGGTGTGTGGTTCCCCAGCGGATTTACGCCGACGTTGAAGTGGAACCACGCGTTTGCGTTACGGTTCCTGTCCGAAGTCGCCGATCGCGGCGACAACGCATATCTGATGCCGATCAAGGTCGATATCGACAGCTATCTCAGTCCACTCGAGTCGAGATTCGCGATCCGTTGATCGAGCCAGTCGAGGTCGGTCACGCCGGCGATGTGCAATGCCATCCGTTCGAGCGATTGCCACGGATCACCGTCGGCCGCGCCCTTGACCTGCTGATCGATCCACGCACAGCGAGCCAGCAGCGCTTCGAGATCGCGCTGCGGCGTGCCAGCGCCGCCGCCGATGTGCTGGCGCAGCCGCCACGTGAGCGCGCCGAGTATGGTGAGGGGCGCCACGCCTTCCGCGCGCAGCACCCAGACGATGTGGCGCACTCGCGTCGCTTCACCGGCCAGCGCCGCGTCGATCAGATCGAATGCATCGTAGTGCGCGGCGTCGCTGACGGCAGCCGTCAACGCGGCGAGCGTCACCGGTTGCGGCAAACCCGCAAGCGCCAGCTTTTCGATCTCCTGAACCGCGGCGAGTAGGTTCCCCTCGACGCTGCTGGCCAGATGGACCAGCGCATCGCGACTCAATTCGAGACCGACCCGGCGACTGCGCTGCGCAATCCACGCAGGCATTTTCTTGGAGTCGATCGGCCATACCAGCAGTGTCGCGCCGATCGCGTCGATGCGTTTGAACCACGCGGCGCCGCGCTGTTTCTTGTCGAGTCCCTCGGTGCGCAGCAGCAACAGCGTGTCCGGCGAAGGCTTCTCGAGATATGCGAGCAGCATTTCGGCTGCGTCTTTGTCGAAGCGTTTCGGCGGGACGCGGACGTCGAGCAGCCGGCGCGGCGCGAACAGCGACATCGCGTTCGCCGCTTCGGTCAACTCGTGCCACCGAAACCCCGTCTCGACCTGGATCAGCGTGCGTTCGGTAAAGCCATCCGACCGCGCCGCCGCGATGATCTGATCGCACGCTTCCTGAACCAGCAACATCTCGTCTCCCGAGACGAGATACACGCTTTTGAGACCGCGTTCGAGATCGCGGCCGAGTTGCTCCGGACGCAGCCCCATCAAGACGCCTTCGCGCGCGTCGCCGTCGCGAGACTGCGCATGACCTGCTGCACGAGATCAGTGACCAGTTCGACGCGCAGCAAACGCTGCTGCTGGTTGCTGCCGACGAGATTGCGAGTATCGACGAGGTAGGTGCGGGTCGCGCGCGCCCAACGTTCCTCGACGAGCGCAACGTGATTCGGGCCGTCGATCTGGAAGCGCACCGCCTGTTCGAGCTGGATCTCCGCGGTGGTCGCACGCTCGGTATACGACACCGTGCGATCGCTCTCCTGCTGTTCGAGCAGATTGATCACGACTGCCGCGTGCTCGGGGCTGTCGAGGATATCGACGCCCGATTGCCGCAGCACGCGCGTCAACTCGTTCGTGATCGCGACGTTGCGGTCGGCGCGCACGTAGGCCGACTCAACCGTTGCATCGACGCCGGATCCGCGCAGGTGAAAGCCGCAACCCGCTAGCAGCAACAGGCAGGCCGCGTAGCCCAAACGGGGCATCAGACAACCACCAGATTGAGCAGCTTGTGCTCGACGTAGATGCGCTTGCGTACGGTCTTACCCGCGACGTGACGGTCCACGTTCGCATTGCCCAGCGCGGCCGCTGTGACCGTCGCCTCATCGGCAGTCACACTCACGACCAGCCGCGCGCGCAACTTGCCGTTCACCTGAATCGCGATCTCGACGGAATCCTCGGCGGCTTTCGCCGGATCGAATGTCGGCCAGCGGCCGCTGTCGAACACGCCTTCGTTGTGGCCGAGGCGCTGGTACAGCTCTTCGGCGATATGCGGCGCAAACGGCGCGAGCAACAGAACCAACGGCTCCACTTCGGCGCGCTGCGCGGTGCGACCACCGGCCCGGACCACGTTCAGGTATTCCATCATTGCAGCGATCGCCGTGTTGTATTGCAGCCGCTCGACGTGTTCGGTGACCTGACGGATCGTCTGATGCAGCTTTTTCTCGACGTGCGGAGCGGGCTCGCCGTCCTGTGCGTCCAGCACGCTTTGCCACACTCGCGCGAGAAAGGAGTGCGGTCCGACGATGCCGCTATCGCGATAATCGCCACCCTGCTCGAACGGACCGAGGAACATCAGATACAGCCGCACCGTGTCCGCGCCGTATTGTTCGATCAACGCGTCCGGTACAACGACGTTGCCGCGACTCTTCGACATCTTCGCGCTGTCTTTGATGATCATCCCGTGCGCGCGGAACCGGGTGAACGGCTCTTCGAAGTCGAGAAGTTCGAGATCGTGCAACGCCATCGTGACGAAACGCGCGTACATCAAGTGCAGTACCGCGTGTTCGTTGCCGCCGATGTATGCGTTCACCGGCAACCACTTGCGCGTCAGCGCCGGATCGAACGGGACGTCGTCGCGGTCGCTGCTCGGGTAACGCAGGAAATACCACGCGCTGTCGAGAAACGTGTCCGACACATCCGTCTCGCGACGTGCGTGGCCGCCGCAGGTCGGACAGGACGTTTCGTACCACTCGCGCACACGCGCGAGCGGACTGATTCCCGAGTCGTCGGGCTTGAAATCCTCGACGCGCGGCAGGATGACCGGCAGATCCGCCTCGGGCACCGGCACCGCGCCGCAATCATCGCAGTGAATGATCGGGATCGGCGGGCCCCAATAGCGCTGCCGCGACACGCACCAGTCGTGCAGCCGATAATTGACCTTGGCCTCCGCCACGCCGGCCTGCGCCAACGCATCGACTATGGCGCGCTTGCCGGCGACGACGCTCGCACCGTCGAAGCGGCCCGAATTTACCAGCACGCCGTCGCCGGCATAAGCCTGCGTCAGGGGCGTCGTGGCCGATTCGCCGGCGCCGGCGATCACGCGCACGATCGGCAACGCGAAGCGCTGCGCGAATTCGAAGTCACGTTCGTCGTGGCCGGGCACCGCCATGATGGCGCCGGTGCCGTAGTCCATCAGCACGTAGTCGGCGATCCAGACCGGCACGCGCGCGCCATTGACCGGATTGATGCAGTAGCCGCCGGTGAAGACGCCGGATTTCTCCTTATCGGTCTTTTTGCGATCGACGAGGTCGCGTTTCGCGACGTCGTCGCGATAACGCGAAACCTCAGATAGCTGGCCCGGCGTCGTGACGACGTCGACGAGCGGGTGCTCCGGCGCCAGCACCATATAGGTTGCTCCGAACAACGTGTCCGGTCGCGTCGTGAACACGCGCACCCGCGCGTCGGCGCCAGCAATTGCGAAATCGACCTCGGCGCCTTCGCTGCGGCCGATCCAGTTCGCCTGCGCCTTGCGCGTGACGTCGGACCAATCGAGCCCTTCGATGTTGTTGAGCAACCGTTCCGCGTAACCGCTGATCTTGAAATACCACTGCGGCAGACGGCGTTGCTCGACCACGCTGTCGCAGCGCTCGCACCGCCCCGCGATCACCTGCTCGTTGGCGAGTACGGTCTTGCAGGACGGACACCAGTTCACCGCGCCGTCGCGGCGCTCGACGAGACCACCGTGAAATAGCTTGAGGAAAATCCACTGCGTCCACTTGTAGTACGCGGGGTCGGTGGTATCGACACTGTGGTTCCAATCGAACATGCCGCCGACGCGCTTCAGCTGGCGCGTGAAGTTGGCGACGTTGCGCGGAATCAGATCGTTCGGATTGGTGCCGACCTTCAGCGCGTAGTTCTCCGAATGAATGCCGAACGCATCGAAGCCGATCGGCTCGAACACGGTTTTGCCGCGCAACCGCCAGTAGCGCCCGAAGACGTCGGCGCCGGTGAACGCGAAGATGTTGCCGATGTGCAGCCCCTCGGCCGACGGATACGGAAACATCATCAGGTTGTAGAACGGTCGAGTCCGCATCGCGCAGTTGCGCCGTCGTGAACGTGTTCGTCGCGCGGCGCACCCACTCGGCCTGCCACTTGAATTCGATGGCCTGCGCGTCGTAGCGATCGTGGATGTTGCTCATGACTCGGGCATGGCGAGAAAACCCGCAACGTTAATCGAGCCGCCCACAAACGACAAGGCGGCGCCGTCGCAACGGAGTCGTTCAGGTCAGGCGCGATTCCGGCGCCGCGCCGACGAGCGGAATTGCGATCCCGAGCGCGAGCAGCACGAGCACCGGGACGTCGCCGACGCACGCCATACGGCGTCGTTCCCGACATCGCGACGAAGCGGCCGTCGAGCACGGTCGGTGCGAATTGCGGCGCCTGCGCGACGATCGCCCCGGCGGAATCGACGATCGCGGTGATGCCGTTGTTGGTCGCGCGCAACACGATAGCGGCCGTTCTCGAGCGCCCGCATCCGCGCCATCTGCAAATGCTGGTGCGGACCGATCGATCGCCCGAACCACGAGTCGTTGGACAGCGTCACGATGACGTCTGCCGCGCGCGCGTCGCGGCGCACCAGGTCCGGGTAGACGATTTCGTAGCAGATCGCGATCGCGAGATGGAACCGGCCGGCGCGCAGCAGCGGTTGCTCGGCCGGACCCGACACGGCGTGCGACATCGGCAGATCGAAGAACTCGATCGCGCCGCGCAGCAGGCCTTCGAGCGGCACGTATTCGCCAAACGGCACGAGCCTGCGCTTGACGTAGTGTCCTTCGCCGTCGCCGACGACCGCGGCCATGTTGCGAAACGTAACCGCACCGTCAGGCGAGCGTTCGAATCCGGGAACCCCGAACACCAATGCCGCGCCGCCGTGATTCGCCTGGCGCGCCATCTCTTCGATGAACGGCATCGCCTGTTGTTCGAACAGCGTGACGGCGGCTTCCGGCCAGATCACGAGATCGCGACGCCAGTACGGCGCCGACAGCTGCCGGTAGCGATCGAGATTCTCATCGACGCTCTCGGGGCGCCACTTGACCTCCTGCAGAATGTCGCCCTGGACGAGCGCGACGGTCGCTTCAGCGCCCGGTTCGACCCAGCGCACGTGGCCGAGCGCGACACCGAGCAGCCACGGCAGCAGCGCAAACGCGACCCCGATCGCGACTGCTGCGCACGCGAGGACGCGCGTCGTAGTCCGCGCGATACCGGCGACCGCGAGCGTCGCGCTCAGCGCGGCGACGAGACTCACGAGCAGTACGCCGCCAACGGGCGCCCAATGGCGCAGCGGATTGTCGAGCTGCGCATAGCCGAGATACAGCCACGGGAAACCGGTCAGGAACCACGTCAGCGTCCACTCGAGCGCGACCCAACACGCGCTGAAACCGATCGCGTTGAGCCAACGGTTGCGTCCCGCGCACCCAGCGCGCGTACGCATACGTGAACGCCGCCGGGAAAGAGCGCCATCGCAACGACGAATACCGCGACGAGTGATCCGGCGAGCCACACCGGTGCGGGTCCGTAGTCGTGAATGCTGACGTAGATCCACGACGCGCCGACGCCGTATTTGCCGACGCCGAAGCCCCAGCCGAGGTACGCCGCGCGCGCCGGTCGCGCATCATCGAGCACCCGGAACAGCACTGCGACGGACACCAGCGACAACGGCCAATAGTCGAATGGTGCGAGCGCCAGCGGCAGCACGGCACCCGCGATGACGGCGAGCCAGAACGTGCGGGCACGATTCACCGGCGAGCGTCAGTCCCGACCGACCGGCGACACCCGCATCAATCGGATGCGCCGACTGTCGGCATTGAGCACTTCGAACATCAGCTCGCCCATCGCGATGGACTCGTCGCGCTTCGGCAGGTGACCGAAATGTTTCATCAACAGGCCGCCGATCGTATCGAACTCGGCGTCGCTGAAGTCCGTGCCGAAGCGTTCGTTGAACGTCGCGATCGGCGTGGTCGCCTTCACCGTGTAGTTGTCGCCGCCGAGTTCTTTGATGTCCGATTCATCTTCGACGTCGTGTTCGTCTTCGATGTCGCCGACGATCTGCTCGAGCACGTCTTCGATCGTCACGGCGCCGCTGACGTGGCCGTATTCATCGATGACGACGGCCATGTGATTGCGGTTCGCGCGAAATTCCTGCAGCAGCACGTTCAGCCGTTTGCTCTCCGGGATCACCGCGGCCGGGCGCATGCAGTCCTTGATGTCGAAGTCGTCCCACTCGTCCTGCAGCAGCAGCGGCAGGATGTCCTTCGCGTGCAGAATGCCGCGCACGTCGTCGACGTCGTCGCCGATCACCGGAAAGCGTGAATGCTGCGACTCGATGACGATCGGCAGGAATTGGCGCGGCGGCGCATCGACCTTCACGCAGACGAGTTGCGATCGCGGCACCATCACGTCACGCGCGTGCATGTCGGCGACCGCGATTGCGCCGAATAGAATGTTGAGCACGTCGACGTCGATCAGATCGCGATCGGCCGCGAAGCGCAGCGTCTCCATCAGCTCCTGGCGCGACGTCGGCTCGCCCGAGAACATGTCGGCGACGCGCTCGATCCAGCGGCGTCCGGTGCCGGTGTCGTCTGGCTCGGAATCACTCATGCGTCGCAGCTCTCGTGAACCGCGTCTCATCGTTTCGATTCTGTGAGGTACGGATCATCGATCCCAAGGCCACTCAGTATGGCGACTTCGTGACCTTCCATCACCTGCGCGTCGGCGGCCGTCGTCGTGGTCGTAACCGCACAGATGCAGCACGCCGTGGATGACCAGGTGCGCCAGATGATCCGCCGCGCGCTTGCCTTGCGCGGCCGCTTCCGAGACGACGACGCGGCGCGCAGATCGCGAGGTCACCCAGCATGGCGCGTCAGCGCTCAACGCGTCCGCGTCAGGTGTTCGTCCGCATCGGCGGCGAACGACAGTACGTTGGTGGTGCCTCGCTTGTGGCGGAATCGCGCATTCAGGTCCGTCATCTCGTGCGGCACCGACGACGCGGATGCACAACGCGCCGGACCTGCCGACGCCGTCGAGCGCAGCGCGCGCCCAGCGCCGCAACGACGCCGCGGGCGCAGGCACATCGACGCCACTGGCGATCTGCACAGAGATCTTGGGATCGGACCTGCCCTTGTCTTCCGGCTTGCGCGGGTCATCGGGCTTGCGCTAGTCGTCGCTCCGCGAACGTTCCCGCGGCAACTCGGTCGCTTCGTCGTGACGCGCGTACGCTTCGACGATCCGCTGCACGAGCGGGTGCCGCACGACGTCCTTCGACGTGAAGTGCGTGAACGACAGACCCTCGACGCCGTCGAGAACGCCGATGCAGTGAATCAATCCGGATCGGCTGCCGCGCGGCAGATCGATCTGCGTGATGTCGCCGGTGATGACGGCAGTGGAGCCATAGCCGATCCGCGTCAGGAACATCTTCATCTGTTCGATCGTCGTGTTCTGACTCTCATCGAGAATGATGAACGCATTGTTCAACGTCCGGCCGCGCATGAACGCGAGCGGCGCCACTTCGATGACGTTGCGTTCGATGTATTTGTGTACGCGCTCGACGCCCATCATTTCGTACAGCGCGTCGTACAGCGGCCGCAGATACGGATCGATCTTCTGCGCAAGATCGCCGGGCAGGAAGCCGAGTTTTTCGCCGGCTTCTACCGCAGGCCGCACGAGCAGAATACGGCTGACGCGCTGCTGCTCGAGCGCGGCGACCGCACATGCGACGGCCAGATACGTCTTGCCGGTGCCCGCAGGTCCAATGCCGAAGTTGGCGTCGTGCATCCGAATCGCACGCACGTAATTGAGCTGATTCGCGCCGCGCGGCTTGATCGTTTTGCGTCGCGTGTGAATCAGCAACCCGTCTTCGCCAGCGGGACCCTGCATCAACGCTTCGACGCCGGAGTCCTGCAGATACAGATGAATCGATTCGGATTCGAGCGCAGCGCCGTCGACGATGTCTTCGTACAGGGCTTTGAGCAGCGCTTCACCGGCTTCGACGCGCTGCGCCGGGCCGGACAACTGGAATTCGTTGCCCCGGTTGCGAATGCGAATTCCCAGGCGCTGCTCGAGGAACTTGACGTTCTGATCGAACGGTCCGCACAGCGAGGCGAGGCGTCGGGAATCGTTGGGTTCGAGTGTCACGCTGGTCGTCAGCGCGACAACGCGATTAGGCTGGTCCGTCAAACTGCGATGTGATTGAACATATGGGGGCTAGCATATCGGCGAGGCATGCCCTGTCAAATGAAGTTTCATTGGACGGCGCCACAGGCGGTTTCCACCGCTCCGCGCAGCGTATTGGTCATCGCTTCGTTGATGACGACGTCGACGAATTGGCCTTTCAGTTGCGCGGATCCACCGGTGAAATTGACGACGCGGTTGTTTTCGGTGCGGCCCTGCAGCTGGGTCGCGTCCTTCTTTGCGGTCCCCGTGACCAGCACCCGCTGCGTCGTGCCGACCATCGCGTGGCTGTACGGCGTCGCCCTGCTTGCGGATCAGCGCCTGCAACGTCGTGAGCCGCTGCCGCTTGACGTCGAGCGGTGTCGGATCCGGCAAACTCGCAGCCGGCGTGCCGGGTCGCGGGCTGTAAAGGAACGTGAACGACATGTCGAAGCGCAGTTCTTCGATCAACCGCAGCGTTGCCGCGAAATCGGCGTCGGTCTCGCCCGGAAAACCCACGATGAAATCCGACGTCAGCGACAAGTTCGGCCGCGCCGCGCGCACGCGTCGAATTTTGTCCTTGTACTCGAGAATCGTGTGGCCGCGCTTCATCAGCGACAGGATCCGATCGGAACCCGACTGCACCGGCAGATGCAGATGACTCACGAGCTGCGGCAGCGTCGCGTATGCATCGATCAGACTGCCTCCGAACTCCACCGGATGCGACGTCGTGAAGCGCAACCGTTCGATGCCCGGCACGGCGGCCGCGTAGTGCAGCAATTCGGCGAGATCCGCGTGATCGCCGTCGATGTCGCCGCGATACGCATTGACGTTCTGACCCAGGAACGTGATCTCGCGGACGCCCTGCCGCGCGAGCTGCGTGACTTCGCGCATCACGTCGCGCACCGGACGGCTGACCTCGGCGCCGCGCGTGTACGGCACGACGCAGAACGAACAGTATTTGCTGCAGCCCTCCATGACCGATATCAACGCAACCGGACGCGTCGACCTCCGGCGCCGGCAGCGCATCGAACTTTTCGATCGCGGGAAAACTGACGTCGACGACGGCGCCGCCGTTGCGCGCACGAGCCGCGTCGAGCAGCGCCGGCAGGCGATGCAACGTCTGCGGACCGAACACGACATCGACGAACGGCGCGCGGACGCGGATCGCATCGCCCTCCTGACTCGCAACGCAACCGCCGACGCCGATCAACAACCCCGGCTTCGCGACCTTCAGCGGTTTCCAGCGGCCGAGTTGGGAAAACACCTTTTCCTGCGCTTTTTCGCGAATCGAACAGGTATTGAGCAATAGCACGTCCGCTTCTTCGGCGGTTTGCACGGGCTCGAGTCCGTGACTCACGCGCAGCAGATCGAGCATGCGCGCCGAGTCGTACTCGTTCATCTGACAACCCTGACTCTCGATGAAAACCTTGCCGGGCATCGATCGTGTGATCCGATAAGTCGTCTAAATAGGACAAAAACGGGGCGCGAATTATAACGGCACTTGAATTCCCGGCGTGGTCCTTTATATATGGGCGCACTTGCACATCAGGAAAGGGCATGGCCGATCAGCAGCAGCATATCTACAAGATCCTCTTCCACAACCAGGGACAGATCTACGAGGTGTATGCGCGCGCGATCTATCAAAGCGATCTTTACGGATTCATCGAAGTCGAGGACTACATCTTCGACGAGAAGACAAAAGTCGTCATCGACCCCGGCCAGGACCGCCTGCGCACCGAGTTCGAAGGAGTGCAGCGCAGCTTCATCCCGATGCACGCGATCGTCCGCATCGATGAAGTGGAAAAAGAGGGAATCGCGAAGGTCAGCGAGAACAAGAGCGGCACGAACATCGCTCACTTTCCGATGCCGATCCCGCGCAACGAAGGCAAACCCTGAACGCGACGGGCGGTACCGCACCCTGAGGCGCCAATCACTTGCAGCGCCTCACATTCTGCACCGCCCGGCGCTACTAGAATCAGCGGGACTACTTCGGGATGCGCCGCATGAAAGGACTCCGTGCCTGGCTCGCGTTGGCCGCATTCATTGCAATGGCTGCCGATGCCGGCGCCGCCGATCCGAACATTCCGACAGTGCTCGAACCGTGGCGCGGCTGGGTGCTCGATCGCCACCCCGAGGTGCGCTGCCCTCCCCGCTACGATAACGGTGCCATTCGGCCGTGTGCGTGGCTGAGCACGCTCGACGTCGATCTGACGCACGCCGGCGGCCGCTTTGTCGCCGACGTCGACGTGTTTGCCGACGCCGACGTGCTGTTGCCCGGCGGTGGTGACCAGTGGCCGACAGATGTGCGTTCGACCAGCGGGCCCGCAATCGTCACACGGCTCGACGATCGCCCGCGCGTCCACCTCGCGCCGGGTCGCGTCACGCTGACGGGCACGTACGTCTGGAAGGATCTGCCGGATTCGATTCCGCTGCCGCGCCAGCATGGCCTGCTGAAGCTGACCATCGACGGCGCGGCGGTCGCGCAGCCGCTGATCGAGGGCGACAAGTTGTGGCTCGGCAAAGCGCCGGGCGCGGACGGCGCGGTGCCGAACGACGCATTGACGGTGCGCGTGTATCGACGGCTCAGCGATGGCGTGCCGATGACGCTCGACACGTTCGTCGATCTGTCGGTCGCCGGCAGTCATCGCATCGTGTCGATGCACGGCGCAATGCCCGAAGGCTTTGTACCGACCGGCATCGACAGTGACGTCCCGGCGCGCCTCGAGCCCAATGGCGACCTCAAGGTGCAGATCGAACCGGGCGAGTGGCACGTGCGTCTGTTCAGTCGCGCACTCGGCGCGCCCGCCACGTTCCGGGCGGCACCTGCGAACACACCATGGCCGGTCGAGGAAATCTGGGGATTCAACGCCGATCGCTCGCTGCGTTCCGTCAGCGTCGAAGGCGCGACGCCGATCGATCTCAGTCAGACCGATGCGCCGTTCAAGGATCTGCCCGCCTTCGTCGTCACTGCAACGACCGAACTCAAACTGATTGAACAGTTCCGCGGCGATCCGAACCCATCTCCCAACGAATTCTCGCTGGCGCGCAGCATCTGGCTCGCGTTCGATGGCGCGAGCTACACCGTGCAGGACACACTCGACGGCAACGTCGCCAAACCAACCCGTCTCGCGGCCCGTTTCATCCCCGGTCGGGTCACCGTCGACGATGCGCCGCAACTGATCACGGAGCTCGGCGATGCCCAACCGGGCATCGAACTGCCGAGCGGCACGCACCGGATCATCGCGACGAGCGAGTTCGCGCGTGCGCGGCTCGATACGGCCGTCGGCTGGGAGACGGACGTCGCGCGATTGTCGGGCGAACTGCATCTGCCGCCCGGCTGGCGTCTGCTGTGGACCCATGGCGTGGATCGCGCGCCGACTGCGTGGCTGGCGTCCTGGACTCTCTGGGACATCTTCCTCGTCGTCATCACCACGGTACTCGCGCTGCGGCTGCTCGGGCGCGCTGCCGCGATTCTCACGGCGGTCACGCTCGTCGTCGTCTATCAGGAGCCCAACGCCCCGACAATGACGTGGATCGTGCTCCTGCTGTTGCTCGGCGTGTTGCGCGTCGCCCGCGCACGCCTCGGCCAGATTACGCGCCTCAGCTATATCGTTGTACTGGCCGCAACGGTGATTGCGGTACTCACATTTTCAGTCGACAGTTTCAGGATGGCGCTTTATCCGCAGCTCGAGAACGCGAATATCGCCGCCTTCGCGCCGTCCCAGCCGAGCGCGGCACCGATGCTGCAGGCTGAAGAGAAGATGCTGTGCGCAGCGCCAGATCGATCCGCTCGAGTCGTCGAACGTCGCCTCTGCGCCACCGGCCGCATCAGCGCCACCCCGAACGTACGAGGCGAATACGCAAGTGCAGACCGGCCCCGGCGTGCCGACCTGGCGCTGGCACGACGAAGCGTTGATATGGGACGGCCCCGTCACCGCGGCGCAACCGATCGCGCTGGTACTGTCCCCGCCGTGGCTGACGCGCAGTCTCCACGTCGTGGGTCCAGTGCTGCTGTTGCTGCTTGCGGCAGTGCTCGTTGGCGCGACGCTGCCGCCGTCGATCACGTTGCCGCCGTGGTTGAAGCGTCTTGCGCGAGCGGCGCCCGCGGGCCTGCTCGTCGCGGTGTTCGGCAGCGTGGCGGCGCCCGATGCCCGCGCCGACATACCGAGCGCGCAATTGCTCGGCGAACTCGAACGCCGATTGACCGAGCCGCCGGATTGTCTGCCGGCGTGCGCGGCGATCGACCAGGCGAACGTGCAGTTGACGCCGGACGCGTTGACGGTCGTGCTGAAGATCAATGCGGCAACGGCCGTCGCGCTGCCGTTGCCATCGACGAACCCGGAATCGTGGCCCACCGAAGCCCGCGACGGCGACCGCGCCGCCGTGGTCGGACGGGATACCGGCGGACAGCTGGCGATCGCCGTCGCGCAGGGCCAACACCGGATCGAACTCACTGGGTCTGTTGCCCAACTCGATCGTTTCGAGCTGCCGTTCCCGATGCGCATTGGCAGCGTGACGCTCGATCTCAAGGGTTGGCGCGCGTATGGCGCGCAGGATGGCCATCTGCGCGGCGCGGCGCTGCAGTTCGAACGCGACGCGCCCGCATCGACGGGTCGCGCCGCAGCGAGCCTCGCGCCCGATCCGATCGCGCCATACTTCAGTCTCAGCCGCGTCATCGAGTTCGGGCTGCAGTGGCGCATTCATACCGAGCTGACGCGGGTCGCGCCGCGCAGCGGCAGCATCCCCTTTGCGGTGCCGTTGGTGCCCGGCGAAGCGTTGCAGGACGGACGCGTGCGCGTCGAGAACGATCGCATTACCGGCGTGCTGGCGCCGGATCAACAGTCGCTTGGCTGGGAAAGCACGCTCGCGACGACGCAGTCGCTGCAGTTGGTTGCACCGCCGCTCGCGCAGTGGAGCGAACAATGGACGCTGATACCGTCGAACTTCTGGCACGTCGACTACACGGGCCTCGCGCCGTTGAAGCTCGCGTCGGGCGCAGCCGCGGGGCCGCGCTTCGCACCGCAGCCCGGTGACACATTGAACGTGCAGATCTCGCGGCCGACACCGGTGCCCGGCGAGACGATCACCGTCGAACGCGTCGACCTGACCGAGTTGCCCGGCGCGCGCGCGCGCCGCTCGACCCTCTCCCTCAGTCTGCTCAGCAGCCAAGGTGGCAACTACGCCGTCCACGTGCCCGCCGACGCAAGGATCCTCGGCATCACGCTCAACGGCGCGCCGCAGCCGATTCCGACGGCGGGTGCTGTGTTGCCGCTGCCGGTCGTGCCGGGTCGGCAAGCTGCGGAGATCGTCTGGGAAGCGCCGCGCGCAATCGACGTGACGACGCGCACCAGCGCCGTCGAATTGCCGGGCAACGCGTACAACGTCGGCTTGCACGTCACATTGCCGACTGATCGCTGGCCGTTGTTCGTCGGCGGCCCGCGATTGGGCCCCGCCGTGTTGTACTGGGGCGTGATGCTGGTCGTCGTCGGCGTTGCGCTGTTGCTCGCGCGAGTCCCGGGTTTGCCGTTGACGACGCTCGACGGCGTGCTGCTCGGTTTCGGCATGAGCCTGTGCAACCTGCCGAGCACGGTGCTGGTCGCCGCATGGTTGCTGATCCTGTTGGCGCGGCAGCGCGCCGCCGATCGACTCGGCCGCACCAGCGACAGCGGCTTCAAGATCATCCAGGTACTGATCGCGCTGACGTCGATCGCCGCGCTGGGCGCGCTCGTCTCGAGCGTACCGCAGGGATTGCTCGGCACACCGGCGATGCAGATCGTCGGCAACGGGTCGAGCGCATTCGACTACCACTGGTTCCAGGATCGGTCCCAGCAGGCGCTGCCGCAGGCATTCATCGTGTCGCTGCCGATGTGGGCTTATCGAGTCGCGATGCTGGCGTGGTCGTTGTGGCTCGCATTCGCGATCGTGCGCTGGGCGCGCTGGGGCTGGACGGCGTACTCGAGCGGCGGAATCTGGAATCGCACGCGCCCTACCGACGACCTCGCGGTAAGTCCAAGCTAAACTCGTCCGCGCGTTTAGCGGAGTGCATTGAGGTCATGCCAAAATTCGTCGTGCTCGGCGGCGGCCATGCTGCCGGACAAGCCGTCGCGAGCCTGCGACAGGACGGCTTCGAGGGCGAGATCGACCTGATCGGCGACGAGCCATTTTTGCCGTATCAAAGGCCGCCGCTGTCGAAGCAATATCTCTCCGGCGAGCACACGATCGAGCGCGTGTATCTGCGCGCCGCGACGTTCTATACCGAACGCAAGGTCACGCTGCACCTCGGCGTCCGCGGCGAACGCATCGACCCAGGCGCACACACCGTGACGTTGTCGAACGGCGAGACGTTGCACTACGACAAACTGTTGATCGCAACCGGCAGCCGCGCGCGAAAACTCAGTATCGCAGGCAGCGATCTCGTTGGTGTCCATTACCTGCGCACGATCGCCGATGTCGATGCGATCCGCGCGGCGTTCGGCACCGCCAAGCGCGTCACGATCGCCGGCGGCGGCTACATCGGACTCGAGGTTGCGTCGGTCGCGGTCGTCGCCGGACTTGCGGTGACCGTGCTCGAAATGGAAGACCGCATTCTGAAGCGCGTGACGACCCCCGCGATGAGCGCGTTTTATCACGGCCTGCACACGGGCCGCGGCGTCGTCGTTCGCACCAACACGAAAGTGTCCGGCTTCGCGGGCGCCAAGGGCCGCGTCGAGGCGGTGCTCACTGCGGCGGGTGAGCGGATCGACGCGGACCTCGTGATCGTCGGCGTCGGCATCATCCCGAACGTCGAAGTCGCCGCCGCGGCGGGCATCGAATGCGACAACGGCATCATCGTCGACGATCATTGCCGCACGTCCGTTGCGGACATCTACGCGGCCGGCGATTGCACCAATCATCCCAACGCATTGCTCGGCCGAAGGCTGCGCCTCGAGAGCGTGCCCAACGCGATGGAGCAGGCGCGCGTCGCGACGACGAACATGAACGGCGGCGACGCGACGTACGCGTCGATCCCGTGGTTCTGGTCGGACCAATACGAGCTGAAGCTGCAGATGGTCGGTTTCTCGGGCGATGGCGACACGGCGGTCGTGCGCGGTGACCCCGCAGCCAATCAATTCGCGACGTTTTATCTGAAACACGGCGTCGTCGTCGCCGTCGACGCCGTCAACAGTCCGCGCGAGTTCATGGCGAGCCGGCAGATGGTCGACAAACGCTCACGACCCGATCCCGCGAAGCTGGCCGATCCGAAAGTCGCGCTGAAGGAACTGATCTAGTCCGTTTTCAACGGCCACTAACGACCGCGTCAGGCCGCGGTCACGACGATCGGCGCGCGGTCGGTGACGATCAACGTCTGCTCGAACTGCGCCACGAGCTCTCCGGCGGCGCACGCCAACGTCCAGCCATCCCCGGTCTCGGTCACGTCATCGGCGTCGGTCGTGAAAAACGGTTCGATCGTCAACACCATGCCGTGTTCGAGCACGCGCCGTTCGCGCGGATTGTGCAACGGGACATAGCTCGGCTCTTCGTGCAGCGTCCGGCCGGTGCCGTGGCTGGCGAGATTGCCGATGATCCGATACCCGTAACGGTCCGCCACCTGCTGCACCGCGTGCCCGATGACGTTCAGCGAGCGGCCGGCGCGCACCCGCCGCAGCGCTTCGTTGACAGCGTGCCGCACCGCCCGGCAGATGCGCGCACGGTCCGGCGCAACCGGCGCCAGCACGAACGACTCACCCATGTCGGCGACATAGCCGTTGAACTGCGCCGACACGTCGATGTTGACCATGTCGCCCGGTTCGAGACGCCGCGGTCCGGGGATGCCGTGCGCGGCCTGCTCATTCACGCTGATGCACGTCGCGCCAGGAAAGTCGTACATCGCCTGCGGCGCCGAGCGCGCGCCGCGCTCGGCGAAATAACGCGCAGCGATCGCGTCGAGTTGCGCCGTGGTGATCCCTGCGACGGCGGCGGCTTTCATGCGCTCGAATGCGGTCCGCACGATCTGTCCCGCGAGTGCGCAGCTGTTCGATGTCGTGATTCGTATCGGCGGTCATCGTCAACCCACCGTACACGCAGAGCGTGCGCGAGATCTCGGCCAGCGACCGTCCACTGTCGGCGCGCCACGTATTGAACGCCGCCTGGACGCTCGCGAGCGCCTTCTTGCTGCTCGGCGCTTTGTCGACGACCTTCTGGCGTATCAGCGCGATAACGACGTCCGGCGACAACATGAACGTATCCTTGCCGATGAAGCGCAGAAAAAAGGGCCCGGTGTTGCCACCCAGCCGCGAGCCGCGGCGCTTGAGCTCCGCCCAGAGTCCGACGATGTCCTCGACCGGCCAAGCGCCGACGTAGCGGCCGAAGCCGCCGCATTCGACCTTGACCGCGCGGATGAACTGCGCGTTGGCACGCACCGACGCGATCTTTGCGCCGTTGCGTACGATGCGGGTGTCTTCGCCGAGCTGCTCGAGCGCTTCGTCGGACAACATCGCGCACGCCGCGGTGTCGAAGCGATCGAACGCGGCTTCAAAACCGGGCCATTTGTTTTCAATGATTTGCCAGACGAATCCGGAACGAAATACGCATTTCGTCATCTCGGCCAGATAGCGATCGTCGGTGATACGATTGAGCTGCGCGGCCGTTTTGGGTTTTGGCAACAACGCTTCCAGTGCATCGTCACCGCCCTTACGCGCTGCGGCTTTCTGATAGATCGCGGAAAATGCCTGCAAATGTCTGTCCTGCTTAGGATCGCAGTTCGATGATCGACGTCGTCGACAAACCCAGTCAAGCCACGCTTGATCCAAAACTGAAGGCGCTGCTCGATCAGGAGACACATGCGCAGAAAGGCTATGTCTACTGTGCGATCTGTTCGCACGTCATCACGCACGTCGATCACCGCATCGAAGTCGGCGGCAGCCACGATCACCACCTTACGAATCCGCACGGGTTCCGGTATCACCTGGGTTGCTATCGCGAAGCGCTCGGCTGCACCGTCACCGGCCCTCCCAATGCCGCGGATACCTGGTTTGCCGGTTATCGCTGGCGGCTTGCGCAATGCGAGGAATGCGCGGTCCATCTCGGCTGGTTCTTCGCGCATTCGCGTGACAACCACGCTTTTTTCGGCCTGATCACGGATCGCATTCAAACCGATAAGCAGTGAGTCTTACGAACATGACGGTCGAGCTCGCCGGCAGCCGCTACGACGCAATTACGTTCGATTGCTACGGAACCCTGATCGACTGGGAAGCCGGCTTGAGCCACTACCTGCAGCCGCTGCTCAGCGCGCACGATTGCCACGTCGTCGAGAGTTTCCTGTTCGACTTTTACGGCCGCACCGAGGCGGCGCTGCAGGCGGGCCCGTACCGTCCGTATCGTCAGATTCTCGAAGGGGTTCTGGCGGCGCTCGGCGAGCGACTCGGTTTTCGCCCCTCAGCGCAGGCGTTGGCGGGGTTCCCGCAGAGCATCGCCGACTGGTTGCCTTTTCCGGACACTGTCCCCGCGTTGAAAACCCTCGCCGGTCGCTATCAACTGGGCGTGATTTCGAACATCGACGACGATCTGTTCGAACTCACCCGGTTACGGCTCGGCGTCGAATTCACACATGTCGTGACGGCCGCACAAGTCGGGGCTTACAAGCCGGATCCGCGGCCGTTCTCGGCCGCGATTGCGCGCATCGGCGTGCCGCAATCACGGATCCTGCATGTCGCCCAGAGTCTCTACCATGACATCCGGCCCGCGACCGCGCTCGGCCTGGACACGGTATGGATCGATCGGCACGACGGCCATGGCAGCGGCGCGACGCCGAGCGCCGACGCCACGCCGATGTGGACGTTGCACAATCTGAGTGAACTCGCAGACGCTCTCGCATAACGTTGCGGGGTTCAGCGAGACTCAGTCTCCCAACAATTCACCGATGGGCTTCAAGCCCTCGACGTGGTCACAGATCGCTTTGATCGCCATCATGACCGGCACGCCGAGCAACAGTCCCCAGATACCCCAGAGCCAGCCCCACGCCAGCACCGCGACAAAAACCACGACGGGATGCATGCTGCTGGCGCGCCCTGTCAGCCACGGGGTCAGCACATATCCGACGCCACCGTGAATCACCAGTGACGCAGCGGCGACCTGCCACGCGAGATCGAGCGTGCCGGTCTGCATGAAGGCAACAATCGCGGCGGCGCCAGTGACCCCGATTCCACCGATGTATGGGACCAGATTCAGCACGCCGGCCGCGACTCCCCACACCGCTGCGTGTTGCAGACCGAGCCAAAGGAACGCGACGCAGCTCGCAACTCCGACGATGAGGCTCGCGAAGAGCTGCACCAGCAGATAACGCTTGATCTGCCCGGTAATCTCATCGAGCACCTGCAGCGTGATCTTCTGCTTCGCAAATGTCGGTCCGGCAATCCGCACCAATTTGCGCCGGAACGTGTCTCCAGCCGCAAGCAGGAAAAACGTGATGAAACACACCACGGTCGTTTGGCCGAGCAAGGCGATGAGGCCGAGCGTACCCGTCCACAGATGGCTCTTGACGTCGAACGTCGGCTGCTCGATCTGAACGCGGGTCACGCCGCGCGCCGTCGCCGAGTTGTCTTGCGGCGCGGCACGTTCGAGTTGGCTTGCGGCTCTCTGAACGTTGTCGATTGCACTCACCTGTTTGCCCGCCTGCGGTCGCAGCACCTGGCGCAACTTCTGCGCCGTATCTGGCAGGGAGTCGATCAACTGCGTGGCGTCGTCCTCGAGCGAATAGACCGTCGCACCGACCCCGCCGAGAATGCCGACCAGCAACAGTGCCGCGCCCATGGCCCGCGGAATGTGCATTGCTTGCATGCGGTCAACGATCGGCGATAGCGCGTAGCTGAACATCAGGCCGAGCAACACC
The DNA here is from genome assembly GCA_963829065.1 of uncultured Gammaproteobacteria bacterium. GTDB lineage: Bacteria > Pseudomonadota > Gammaproteobacteria > Pseudomonadales > Azotimanducaceae > DATJGR01. The sequence continues at coordinate 438,227 of CAWHHK010000006.1, forward strand.
GGGATGAACACCGCGGCCGCCCAGTCGAGCATCAACACCGTACCGAAGACGGCGAGCACGGCGAGTGCAACGCTGCGCACGTCGATCGGCACGCGCACCATCACGAAGCCATTTTCAGTGCCGCCCCGTTGGGCGTTGTCATCCACGGCAGGACCGTCGGATTTCAAAGTCGGCATCAGCGATCGCTCGGTGTTAGCGCCGCCCGCGGCTGTTGGAGCGGACGCGATGTGTCGCCGAAGTCTACGCCTGTACCGATGCCGGTAGTCGCCATGACTGGTGCGCGTGAATGAAGGTGGTCACTGACGCTGTACTTTTCGCGCGATGCATCGCAGCGGACGGCGCCCCAGCATTGCGTAGTTGGCCTCCTACGACCGCAGTGATCGGACGGGTCCTACGCCAGTACGCCCGCCACACCGACAGGCCGATCCGCCGACGACCCATGGCCGACAACGAATGCGCAACCTACTGTGCAGCCATCGGTGCCGATCGGCACGCGGACCACAGTTCGGGAGATTGCCGCCATGTTGCGTTTCGCCGTTGTGTTCTTTGTCATCGCATTGATCGCCGCCATGTTCGGCTTCGGTGGAATTGCATCGAGCGCCGTTGGTATCGCCCAGATTCTGTTCTTCATATTCGTCGTTCTCGCCGTCGCCAGTTTTCTCATTGGACTGATCAGGCGCGGCGCGAATTTTCCGTAAACCCCAACAGGAGAATTATCGTGAGCTTACAAAACCCCAGCACCAGTGTCGGCGACAACGCCGCAAGTCTCGCGGACGCCGCCAAGCAGGCGACCGATGACGTGATCCGCGCATCGCAGCGCGTCGCGCATAACACCGCGAACCACCTCGCCGAGACCCTCGACGGCGCCCGCACGCAAGCCGATAGGGCATTGGATCGAATCTCGACCGACGGAGAACGGCTGGTGCGCCGTGGCATCGACGCGGTAAAAGACCGCTCGCAGCAGCTGCGTGAACAGGCACTGCGCGCCTCGGACTCGACCGTCGGCTACGTCAAGGACGAGCCACTCAAAGCCGTATTGATCGCGGCTGCTGTCGGCGCCGCACTGATGGCGCTGATCACGATCGGCAGCCGCGCCGGCGCGCGCGACTGAGGCTATTGACGTGGCCGTGGGGTCTGGCTCGACAAAGGTCGCGACGACGCACACGACAATTCACACAACGACGAGACACATTCCATGGCAGCAATTTTTACGGAGCTGCTGAACGACTGGTGGCGGCACCATCCACTGTACCCTTCGGCGAACATCGCGACCGAAGCCGCACGCCGGGCCATTGTGCCGTTGATCCGGCGGCACCCGATCGCGGTCCTTGGCGTCGCCGCGATCGCCGGCGCCGTGTTGGTGCAGTCCCGCGGGTGGCGCTGGATGGTGCGGCCGGCGGTGGTGGCCGGCGTTGCTTCACAGATCGTTGCACGCCGCATTTCGCAAATGCAGTCCACGCCGGCAGCGTCCGACCGGCCTTACGAGCGTCACACGGGCCCAGGATCCAGCGCGTTCGTGCGACCGACTGGGCGCGCTCGTTAGCGTCGGCCCGACGTTGCCGGTTTGACCATGAGCACTGCGCGCCTGCGCCGGCACGTGCCCAACGCTGCGCCCGAGGTGCTCGCGATACTCGATCCGGCGCGTGGTGCGGTCGAGTCACCGATCCGCGCCGAGATCTTCGCGGCGGCCCGGTTCCGGCAGCATGGCCGCAGCCTCGGCGAGGCGCACGCCGCGCGCTCGCGAACGTCCCGCTCGGCATTCTTCCCTCGTCTGCACGACAACGTTGCCGTGTTGCGCGAGGCGCACCGCTACATCGGCTCGCAGGAACGCAGCGGACGCTACGTCAGCCCTGCCGGCGAATGGTTGCTCGACAACTTTCACGTCGTCGTCGCGCAAATCAAAGAGATTCATGATGGCTTGCCGCGCAGGTACTTCCGCGACTTGCCCGTGCTGGTCGATGCGCATCTCGCCGGACTGCCGCGCATCTACGGCGTCGCATGGGCGTACGTTGCGCACACGGACAGCGCGTTCGACGAGACGCTGCTCGTCGACTTCCTGAGCGCGTACCAGGAGACGCGAGAGCTGACGCTGGGCGAGTTGTGGGCGCTGCCGACCGCGCTGCGGGTCGTGTTGATCGAGAACCTGCGGCGTTTGTCCGAGCGGGTCGCCGCGACGAAAGCGGCACGCGAACTCGGAAATCTGTGGTGCGATCGCCTCGAGGGGCGTGCCGACAGCGAGCCGGCGATCGTCTTCGATACCGCAAACGCGCGCGGCGTCATGCGACCGTTTGCACTCCAGATCATGCAGCGCATGCAGTCCGATTCCGCGCAATACGACGACGACGCGATCCGCTCCGCGCTTGCTGCGGCGCTGCCTGACCTCGCTGAGGCCAGGGTGCAGCAGCAGGCCGAAGAGTCTGCCGACAATCTCAGCGTCAGCAACGCAATTACGTCGTTGCGCCTGCTCGGTGATACGCAATGGCGCGATTTGATCGGTCGCACCAGCGCGTTGATGCAGCTGATGCAAACGTCGCCGACGTTTTGCGCCGAACGCGACGACACCCAGGACGCGACGTTGCACGCGCTCGAGCGGCTCGCGCGACGCAGCCGAACCGGCGAGGTCGCAGTCGCACGCACGCTGCTCGACCTGATGTGCCCACCCACCGCGCCGTGCGCTGCGTCGCCAGCTGCCCCGATCGAGTCGCCGGCTTATTGGCTGCGCGGCCCAGGCCGCCGGATGTTGTACCGTTCGATTGGACTCGGCGCGGCGGTGATACCGCAATGGGCCGCGGTGCGCCGGCGCGTTGCGATGCCCACGTATCTCGCGACCGTAGTGCTCGGCAGCATCGCTCTGACGGGCTGGTTCGTCATGCGCTATGCCGCGGCCGACGCGTCACCGATATGGGTCGCGCTGTTGCTGCTGCTCGCACTCGGGCCCGCGAGCGAGACAGTGATTGCCGTCGTGAACCGGCTGATCAGCGAATCGGTGCCGCCGCGCCGGCTGCCGCGTCTGGCACTGGCAGGTGGTATCCCGCGCGAGCACCGCGTGCTCGTGGTGATCCCGGCGATCATCACCGACGTCGCCTCGGTTCGCGCGTTGGCGCGCAATCTCGAACACCACTATCTCGCGAACCGTGAGCGCCACGCGCAATTCGCACTGCTGACCGATTTCGTGGACGCGTCCAGCGCGAATTGCGATAGCGATGCGGCGTTGCTCACCGATGCGACTGCGGCAATCGACGCGCTCGAGTCGCGCTATCCGTCGGCGCCAGACGCGCCGCGGCGTTTTCTGCTGTTGCACCGGCAACGGAGCTGGTCCGAGACCGAACAGAAATGGATCGGGTGGGAGCGCAAACGCGGCAAGCTCGAGCAGTTGATCAATCTGCTGGCGGAACAACGTGGCAACGCATTCATCGACCTCGCTGCGCGCTCGCAACCCGCAGCGCAAACCGCGTATGTGCTTACGCTCGACAGCGACACCGAGCTGCCACCCGGTGCACTGCGCGATCTGGTGGGTATCGCCGCGCATCCGATGAACTCACCGCAAGTCGACGTTGCGCGGCGCCGCGTCGTGGCCGGCTACGGCATCCTGCAGCCGCGCATCGCGACACCGCTGCCGGTGCCGGAGCAGGTCACGCCGTTTCACTGGTTGTTTGCCGGTCAGTGCGGCATCGATCCGTACAGCGTGACGACATCGGAGGTCTACCAGGATCTGTTCGAGGAAGGCACGTTCACGGGCAAGGGCCTGCTGCACGTGAACGCGCTGCACCGCGTACTTTCGGGCCGCCTGCCTGACGGACAGGTCCTCAGCCACGATCTCATCGAAGGATCGATCACGCGTTGCGGCGGGGTCAGCGACGTCACGTTGATCGAAGACGCGCCGTTGCACGTCGACGTCGCCGATTCGCGCGTGCACCGTTGGACCCGCGGCGATTGGCAACTGTTACCGCTGCTGCTGCGCGTTAAGAAGTTCCAGCTGCGCGCGATCAACCGCTGGAAGATCATCGACAATTTGCGCCGTTCGCTCGTGGCGCCGCTGTCGGTCGGATTGATGCTCGTGGGCCTCGCGCTCGGAAAAGTTGCGCCGACGGCGGCACTCGCGTTGATCGGCGCCGCATTCGGCGCGGGCGCATTGCTCGGCGCGATCGCGGGTCTTGCTCCCAGTCGAGACGATATCGCTCTGCTGCATTTCTATCGCCAGGCGTTCGCCGACGTCGGGCGCGCGCTCGGCTGCTCTGCTGTGGAACGTCGTGCTGTTGCTGCAACATGCGCTGCTGCTCGTCAATGCCATCGTCACGGCGGTGTATCGCACGTTCATCAGTCGGCGCGGCTTGCTCCAGTGGACTACCGCGGCGGTCGCACACGCGTCGGCTCGACACGACCTCGCAGGGCTCGCACGACGCCATCTGCCCGTTTCGTTGACCGCGATGTCGTTGCTTGCGGCGTTGCTGTGGAACGGAACGGACTGGCCGCGGCTGAGCATCGCGGCATGTCTGGTGTGGGCAGCCGCACCATTGTGGATCTGGTGGGCGAGCCGGCCGCGACGTACGCAGCACGAAACACGATTGACCGACGCGGACCGCGAATATCTGCTCGGCGTCACACGCGATTCGTGGCGTCTGTTCGAACGCTACGTCGGTCCTGACAGTCACCACCTGCCGCCGGACAACGTCCAAACCGTTCCTCACACAATGGTTGCGCAGCGCACGTCGCCGACGAACATCGGCTTGTACCTGCTCACGGTCGCGTGCGCGCGCCAATTCGGCTGGATCGACACCGAGGAAATGTTGACGCGCTGCGAACGCACGCTCACGACACTGGCGGAATTGCCGCGCCACCGCGGCCACTTTTTGAACTGGTACGACACGGCGTCACTCGCGCCGCTGCAGCCTTCGTATGTATCGACCGTCGACAGCGGCAATCTATGCGGTCACCTGATCGCGCTCGCGGGCGCCTGCGACGAGCGGTTGCCGCAACAGCGCGGCGGCGACCGAGGCCGAATGGGCCGCGCGACTACAAACGCTCGCCGCGAACTGCCGACGGCTCGCCTTCGAACCGGACTTCGGGTTTCTGTACGACAGCCGTCGCCGCTTGTTCCATATCGGATACCGCGTCGCCGAGCAGCAGCTCGACAAGAGCTTCTACGACCTGCTGGCCTCGGAGTCGCGGCTCGCCAGCTTTTGGGCGATCGCAAAAGGCGACGTGCCGGTCAGCCATTGGAGTGCGCTCGGACGACCGTTCTTCGCGGTCGGCACCGACGCCGGTCTGCGCAGCTGGTCGGGCTCGATGTTCGAGTATCTGATGCCGTACCTCGTGCTCGACGAACGGCGCGGCGGCGCGCTGGCGTCTGCGTCGCTGACCGCGTTGCACGAGCAGATCAGGTTCGCGATCGGCGCAAAAACTGCCGTGGGGAATTTCCGAATGCGCCAACGCCACGAATGACGACACGCTGGCCTATCAGTACGCCCCACAGGGCGTACCGCGTCTCGCGCTGCGGCGGACACCGGCCGACGAGTTGGTCGTGGCGCCGTACGCCACCGCGCTCGCGGCGATGCTCGCTCCGCGCGCTGCCTTCGACAATCTGCGCGCTCTGAGAACTTGCAGGCGCGCGAAGAAATGGGCTTCGTCGAGGCGCTCGACTTCACTGCCGAACGGCAGACGGCCAATCACACCTGCACGCTCGTCAGCACGTTCATGGCGCATCACCAGGGCATGACGATCGTCGCGCTGGCCAACGTGCTGCTGACGGGCGCACCGAGGCGCTGGGCGATGCACGATCCGCGGATCAGCGCAGTGGCATCGCTGCTGCAGCAACGGGTGCCGCGCGAGGTGTTGCGGCTCGAGCCGCCACCTGTGCCGAGCCGCGGCGAGCGACGCGAACAGGTCCACGGATCCACCTACACGGTGATTCCCGGCAGCAGCGCTCTGCAGCCGACGCACCTGCTGTCCAACGGCCACTACAGCGTCGCGCTGCGCGCCAATGGCGCCGGCTGGAGCCGCTTTCGGCGACGCCGACATTTCCCGTTGGCGCGACGACGCGCTGCGCGACGCGTACGGAACCTTCTTGTACGTGCGGCGATCAGGATCGACTGCACCGGTTTCGATCACACAGCATCCGGCGCCGGATCCGGCGGCGGTGTACGAAACGGTCATTTGCAGCGACCGCGTCCAGTTCGACGCGCGTTGGTACGAGTTGCGAACGCGATGCACGGTGTGGGTCAGCGCGGAGGACGACGTCGAGCTGCGTCGCATCGAGTTGTACAACGATTCGTCGCAGACGATTCAGATCGAGTTGATGTCGATGTTCGAAGTATCGCTCGCCGAAGCGCGCGCCGACGAGATGCATCCGGCGTTTTCGAACTTGTTCGTTTGCGCCGACTGGGACGCGCGGGACCAGGCACTCTACTTTGCACGCAAACCGCGACTCGTCACCGAGGCGGGGCTTCACGCAGTGCATTTCATCGCACACGCCGACGAGCACGTGTCGGACGTCCGCGTGCAAACCGACCGCGCGCGTTGGCTGGGCCGCAACCGCGACGCTTCGTATCCGTTGGCGCGTTACGACGCGCCAGTGGCCGCCGAGGCAGCGCAGCGAGCGACCGGCCTGGATCCGCTGGCGTCGTTGTCGATGCAGCTGATCGTGCCTGCACACGGCGTGGCTCACGTCACGCTCGCCACCGCCGCCGCGATCGAACGCGTCGCGCTCGAAAACCTCGTCGAGCGCTATCGCCAGCCATCGATCATCGATCGCTCATCGTTGATGTCGGCGACGTTTGTCAGCATCCGTCTGCGGGAGATGCGAGTGCGCGTCGATGACCTCGTGGCGATCCAGACACTGACGACTACGCTCGCGTTGGTGCTCTCGCGGCCGACGAGTTCGGACAGCGACACCCTGTGTGACCGGCAATCGGTGTGGCGCTTCGGCATTTCGGGCGATCGACCAATCATCGTCGTCAGTCATCAGCGACTCACAGGGTTTGCGATTGGTTCGATCGCTGGCCCAGGCACTGCGCTTGTGGTCGTGGGGAGGATTGCCGTGCGACCTGGTCGTCATTGACGCTGAGCCGAAGTCCTACCACATGCCGGTGCAGCTCGACCTGGCAACGCTGCGCGACCGATACGCCCGCGACACGCTCACGACGGCACCGGCGCGTTCGTGCGGCCTGTACGTCATTCATGCGGATGAGATTTCGATGGCCGAGCGCGCCACGCTGAACACGCTTGCCCGCCTGCGGCTGGACGCGGACGGCCGGCCGTTGTCGCATCACGTCCAGGAACTCGTGGAATGGCACGACGAGGCGCTCGCGTCGCGTCTCGAGCAGGCGCACGCGCCGCTGCGGAGCGCCCGGTTGGACCTCGGTCGGACCCGCGCCACAAGGCGAGTTCGACGGCTCCCGTGGCGGTTTCCGATTTCGCGTCAGCGGACCACTCCGACCCGCGCGACCCTGGATCAACGTATTGGCGAACCCGCTGTTCGGCGCACAGATCTCCGAGGCGGGCACCGGCTACACCTGGGCCGGCAACAGCCAGTTGCACCAGCTCACGTCGTGGTCGAACGATCCGCTGACGGATTCGAGTTCGGAGGCGTTCTTCGTGCAGGACCTGCGCACGCGCGAGGTCTGGAGTCTAGGCGCCGGCAGCGGCAGCGCCGACGCGACCTATGCCGTCGCGCACGATCAGGGATCGACGACGATCGCGCATCGGCGCGGCGAGGTCGACATCAGCGCCACGTGGTGCGTCGACACCGCGCAATCGATCAAACACGTTCGCGTCGAGTTGCACAACGTAGGATCTCGATCGCAGCGGTTCCGGCTGGTCGGTATTTTCGAGTGGGTGATGGGCACGCGCCAGTCCGATCGCGGATCGGTGCGGACGGCTTTCGCGTCGTTGACGTCCACGCGCAATCGTTCGACGCGAATCGATGCGTTGCTTGCGACGCAGCGTGACAGCGACGCTGGATTCGGCGGCAGCACCGCGTTCGTCGCGGCGCGAATCGAGGACACCCCCGACGCGACGCTCGACGATTGGACGTGCGATCGTCGCGAATTGTTCGACGGTGCGGGTCGTCGCGTGATTCCGGATCGGCTCGGCAAGCAGGCCGGCGTCGGCTCTCGATCCGTGCGCAGCGGTCGCCGTCATCGTGACGCTCGCGCCTGGCCAAACGCGCGAATGCGCGTTTTTGCTCGGCCACGGCGATACGCGCGCAGCGGCGTGCGCGTTGGCTGCGACAGTCCGTCGCGGACGCGGCATCGAGACGCGAACAGGCAGCGCGGGTCCATTGGGATGCGCTGCTGGGCGCGGTGACAGTGCGCTACGCCCGATCCGCTGTTCGACGTACTCGTCAATCGCTGGCTGCTGTATCAGACGGTCGCGTGTCGACTGTGGGCGCGGGCCGGCTTCTACCAGGCGGGCGGTGCATTCGGATTTCGCGACCAGCTGCAGGACGCGATGGCACTCGCGATTGCCGCGCCGAACTTGCTGCGCAATCAGCTGTTGCTCGCGGCGTCCCGCCAGTTCGTCGAAGGGGACGTGCAGCACTGGTGGCATCCACCGACCGGCGCCGGTGTGCGGACACGATCGAGCGACGACCTGTTGTGGCTGCCTTATGCGACGGCGCACTACATCGAAGTCACCGGTGACGCGAACGTGCTCGATGAAACAGCGCCGTTCCTCGACGGCGAGTCGATCCCGGTCGGCGCCGAAGATGTGTACTTCGTGCCGCAAGTCAGCGGGCAGAGCGCGACTCTATATGAGCACTGCGCGCGCGCGCTCGATCGCAGTCTCGCTGTCGGCGCGCACGGACTGCCGTTGATCGGCAGCGGCGATTGGAACGACGGCATGAACCGCGTCGGGACCGAGGGTCGCGGCGAATCGGTGTGGCTCGGCTGGTTCTTGTGCAGTTTGGTCAACGACTGGGCGCCGATCGCGCGCGCACGGGGCGACTCGCGCGCACAACGCTGGGACGCTGCGGCGCGTGGCTGGCGCGCGGCGCTTTCGAGCGCCGCATGGGACGGTGAGTGGTTCTTGCGGGCGTTCTTCGATGACGGCTCGCCCGTCGGCTCGCACGTCAACGCAGAATGCCGCATCGATCTGGTCGCGCAGACCTGGGCAGTGCTGTCCGGCGCGGCGACACCGTCGCAGCAGCGCACTGCGATGGCGTCGGCGATGCGCTTGTTGATCGACGACGCCGGTGGTCTGATCCGGATGCTCGACCCGCCGTTCGCGACCGCGACACCCAACGCGGGATACATTCAGGCCTATCCTCCCGGCGTGCGCGAGAACGGTGGCCAATACTCCCACGCCGGCGTCTGGGCGGTGATGGCGCAGGCGTCTCTCGGCGACGCGGACGCAGCCTATCGAATGTTCACGCGCCTTTCGCCCGCGCACCGATCGGCGAACCCGACGCAGGCGACGGCGTATCAGCTCGAGCCCTACGTGATGGCGGGTGATATCTATACGCACGCGCCCTACGTCGGTCGCGGCGGCTGGAGCTGGTACACGGGATCGGCCGCGTGGATGCATCGCGCCGCAATCGAATCGATTTGCGGGTTGCGCGTGCGTGGCGGCAGCATCAACGTCACGCCGACGGCTGCCGACGCATTGGCCGTCGATAACGATTACGTTGAGGCGCGAAGGGCGCACGCACGAACTGATCGTTTGCGCACCCTGGGCGTCCACCGAGATCGCGCGCGCGACAGCACGAGGCGCCGTCGAGTTGCACGTGGGCGAATCGCTCGTGCTCGCCGATGCGGGAGAATCCAGCTGCCATTTGGTGGTCGCAACCGACACCGAGGCAGAGGAACCGGTCGCGGTCTCGATGAGCACCCCCGACGGGCAACATGGTGATCTGCCGCTGTCGGCGTGATCCTACCGCCGGTGCCACCGCAGACTGACGGTATCGAGCAGGCACGAATGCGACCTTGCATTGAGGTCCGACCCGCGCCATTGCAGCCCGTCGAAGATTCTTGCCCCCATGGGCAAAATCGAGGCATCTCTTCCCCTCCTTCTCCGAGATGCCTCGATTTTTTTACAGACGCGACTTACTGAATCCGTTGGCGGCGGACGGTAAGAGCAAACCTACAGCGGAAAGTGCTCCGCGGGAATGGATCGAGTTGCGTTCGCCGTGGAGTATGCATCTACCGAGCAACTGCTCACAAAGGAGACAACATGAAAACGAAACTCGCAATCACGTGCTTTGTCGTTGGTGCATCGGTCGCCTCGCTGGCGCCGGTCGTCAGTTGGGCTTCCGAGGATGCCGACGTCGATCGCAGCCATCCCACCGCATACATCAAGGACTCGGCCATCACGACCAAGATCAAGGCAAAGCTCGCAGCGGAGCATCCTTCCAGCCTGGCGCACATCGAAGTCGACACGGACGCGAACGGAGTCGTGTGGCTGAGTGGAAACGCGGAAACCCAGACCGACATCGATAAAGCGGTATCGATCGCGAAAAACACGGAAGGCGTCGTGACCGTCAAGAACAACTTGAAGATCCGTAAGGACGCCTGAGTCAGGACCGGTGATTCGTGGGAGCGATCATTTGTGGGAGGGATCTCCCCTCCCGGTCGTGACTAGAAAATCGTGATATGGATCATCGCGGTCTGGGGACCGCTCCCACGGTGTGCTAGAGCCAATACGTGCCAATGCTGGCCAGCGCTTCCTTCACGCGACTCATCAGCGATCGCCGTTTCCATTTGTCGCGCGTGATCTCGTCGCTGGTCTCCAAATCGGATTGAAACAACGCCTCGAGTTCCGCAGCGAATTTGCTGCCCACGATGACGGCGTTCACCTCATCGTTATGGATGAAGCTGCGATAGTCCAGATTGCTCGAACCCACGGTCGACCAGACGCCGTCGATGACCGCCGTCTTGGCGTGCACCATCGTGTCCTGGCTCTCGAAGATCCGCACGCCAGCGTCGAGGAGACCTTCGTACCGAAACCGAGAACTCTGCAGTGAGATCGCCGAGTCCGAGGTGCCCGGCAACAGAAGCCTGACATCGACGCCGCGTCGTGCCGCCGCCGCGAGCGTCTTCAGAAACGCCGGGTCCGGCACGAAATAGGGCTGAGTAATCCACACCCGTTCGGTCGCATGCTCAACCGCAAGGCCATAAGCAATTCGAATCGAAGAGATCTTGCCCTCCCCTCCGACGGACGACAGGATCCGAACCAGGTCGTCGCCTTCGTGTTTTCCCGTGGTCGCGCCTGACGCGGTGGTCGCTGGCACGGGCGTGCTCGGCGCTGCCCCGCCTGCACGCTGCCAATTCGAGAGGAAGAGAGAGTGACAGCCGGCGACGGCCGGACCGCGAATTTCGATGTGAGTATCGCGCCAGCCGCGCGGGTTAGTTTTGTCCTGCCGGTCACCGATCGAACTGCTCGAGTAGTTGCGATCGAGATTGATGCCACCGGTGAACGCGACTTCATCGTCGACCACGAGCAGTTTTCGGTGGTCGCGGTTGTTGATGTTCATCGGATTGCCGCCGGTGACGGGATTCGCAGGATGAAACGCGATGACGTCGACGCCGGCTGCACTCATGTCCTCGAAGAATCCCGCCGGCGCGCCGACGCTTCCAATGCTGTCGTACAGCACCGTGACGCGAACGCCGGCCAACGCTTTCTGCGACAGCAACTGCGCAAACTTCCTACCCACCTCATCGTCACCGAAGATGTACGTCTCCAGTTCGACGTACTGCTTCGCAGCTTCGATGGCTTTCATCATCGCGGCGTAGGTGGCGGGTCCATCGACAAGCAGCGTAACCGCGTTGTCCTTATAGAGCGGCTCGCTGCTGAGCGTCTCCATCAGCGATACGAGGTTTCCGGCGGTTTTCGGATCGGGTGCGTCGGCGACCGCTGTCGCGACGATCGCTCTGCCCTGCGCCGGCGAGACCCGTCCGTGCGCGCCTTCGACCGTCACATCGCCGGCGTGCTGGGGCGACTGCACGAGGGGCGTACACCCGGCCCCGAGCAGCGCCATCAAGATCCAGCTCCCACGAATCAAAGCCCACTCGTCGAGGTCGACGCGACGCGCCAGACGACATTGCCGACGTCGTCAGCCACGAGCAGCGCGCCGCGCTTGTCGATCGCGACGCCAACCGGGCGCCCATACGCCTGCCCATCGCTGTTGAGGAATCCGGTCAAGACATCGATCGCGTCGCCGATCGGCCTGCCGCCCGAGAACGGGACGAAGATCACTTTGTAACCGCTGCGCGGCTCGCGGTTCCAGGAGCCGTGCTGACCGACGAACATGCCGTTCGAAAATTCAGCGGGCAGCGCATTTCCAGCGGACCACGTGAGGCCAAGCGATGCTGTGTGCGGCCCGAGTGCATAGTCCGGCACAATGGCGCTCGCGACGAGATCCGGCCGCTGCGGGTGTACGCGTTCATCGACATGCGCGCCGTAGTAGCAATACGGCCAGCCATAGAAGCCGCCATCGCGCACCGACGTGAGGTAATCAGGAACGAGGTCGCTGCCAATCTCGTCGCGTTCGTTGACGACGGTCCACAGTGCGCCGGTCACCGGCTCCCACGCCATACCATTCGGGTTGCGCAGGCCGGTAGCGAGAATCCGCTGCGCACCCGTCATGCGATCGATCTCCCAGATCGACGCCCGACCCTCTTCCTGCGCCATACCGTTTTCGCCGACGTTGCTGTTGGAGCCGACGGTCACGTAGAGCTTCGAACCATCCGGGCTCGCAATGACGTTCTTCGTCCAGTGGTGGTTGATTGTTCCGGCGGGGAGCTCGGCCACCTTTGTGGGACCGCCGTTCAGGTGTAATTCGCCTGCATCGTAGTGGTAGCGCACGAGCGAGTTCGAATTGGCGATGTACAACTCGTCGCCGACCAACGTCATTCCGAACGGCGACGAAAGGCCTTCGACGAATACAACTCGCTTTTCCGCCACACCGTCTCCGTCGGCGTCGCGCAGCAGCGTTATTCTGTTGGCGCTGGGCGTTGCGGCACCGGCCCGCTTCATCTGCATGCGCTGTATCCAGCCGCGGATGTTTTTCCCGTCGTCCGGCTTCGGGGGGGCGTTTGTTTCGGCAACAAGAACGTCGCCGTTCGGCAGCACGTAGATCCAACGCGGGTGATCGAGGTGCGCGGCGAATGCCGTGACACTCGTTCCTGGCGCGCCGACGGGCATCGTGCCCGACGGCCACCCTATCGCTGGCGCCACCTTGATCGTCGGGAACAGCGTTGTATGAGGCGGCGGCAACGTCGGTTCGGGACCCATACCCGCAGACACCGGCAGCCGCGCGACCTGGCCACACGCGATCACCCCGACCATCAGGATGGCCGCGCCGAACCACGCGCCGTTCATGGCGTCCCCGTTGCGCCTCTACCGTATGGACCGTATGGCCGCTTCACGATGGCAGCCCGGCGGCGATAGCCACGAGCGCGGTAACGAACGTCAACGTCGTGATGAATCGCGGCGCCAGAAATGCGTCGAGCGTTTCGCAAACGCACAACAGCTGATGCTTGAAGCCGCAGGCGAACTCGCACTGCCTGAGGTGGTCACTCAGACCAGTCGAGTCTTGTCGATCGGGTTCAAAATATGTCGACGCCATACAGCCTCCTCGCTCGGAACGGCCGCTGGGCGTTCCCGCGGCCGGGTTAAGTCGTTGGCGCCATCACGCTGGTCCCACGACGCATCGAAGCAACCTATTCCTGGATACTCGCTCAGTCGTACTTGCGGTCATCCTCCATGTCGTCCTCGATGTCTTGCTTGAGATCACCGTACGCGGCCTGCGCTTTACCTGCGGTCTTCTCGACCTTGCCTTTGGTTTCCATCGTCTTGTTGCCCATCGCCTTGCCGGCGACTTCCTTCACCTTGCCTTTGCCTTCCTTCACGCGTCCTTTGACCTGGTCCTTGTTCATGAATATCTCCTTGGGATTTCTGGCTCGATTCAGCGCTGCGACCGCTCGCACCGCGTGAAACCATCTTAGGTTCCGCCGCGATCGTGATTAGTCGGTGCGCAACGCCGAGTCTCGTAGGACCAAGCCGACGACCTCTGAAACGAGGTGAATCGGTTGATCAGCGGCGCATTTCATGTAGGAAATACGACGTCGGAAATCCGCGTGCCGGACCTACAGCGCTCGATCGGTTCCCTTGGAAGACTGCACGCTACGGATTGCCGGTAACGCGAGGTGATGATGCGTTTCGCGAATCGAACCTACGTTGTGGCGACGTTGCTCCCACTACTCGGCATGGCCACCACCGGTGTTGCGGATCCGCCTCAGTTCGACGCGAAGTTCGCCCGCGACGATCAGATGGCGGACCCTCTCGCGGGCCCGCGTTTTCAATTCGACGCGAACGCGCAGGACAGTCAGATTGTCGACGAACCCCCCATCAAAGAGTACGCGTGGGGTGTCCAGCGACTTCCGATGGACGGCGGCAAGATCTATGGCTGGAAACTGAACGACACAGTCACGTTCGGGCGCTTCAAGGGAGAGAACGACGAGTTCGGCTTCAGTGTCCGACTCAACGCGCGCGAACGCGTCGAATTTACCGCCGATGGATTACGTTGGCGGCGCGCGGTGGGCGGCCACTAAGCGAACGCGAGCCCGTGTTCGCCTGGTTTTCCCGGAGATCAGGCCGCACACGCGTCGATGACCGTTCGCTGTGGCGTCTCGAGCGGCAACACTGTTTCCAAGCAGGCTCTGAGTTCGCGCCAACCCTCGACGATGTCGTCGCGTAGATCAGCGACATCCGGCACTGCTTCCAGACACGCCGTGACGCCGAGGTCGATGCGGTCTACGTAGGTCTGCACGGTCAGGTTCAACGCCACCGTGTGCGCCGGAATCGACACCGGGAAATGACTGCACATGCGCGCGCCGTGCAGATACATGGGCCGCGCGCGGTCCACGCACGTTCGAGATGACGACATTGACCATCGGCGTAACGTAGTCGGCGAGACGCAGGCGCTCGGCCCACAGCGACGCGGTCGCCATCATCGCGGGTAACCCGGGCACGTGGAGGTCGTTCGGTTGCAACGCGCCGGTATCGGCGACGACCTTCTTACCGAGCAGCATCGACGCTTTGATCGCGCGCAGACGCTCGAGCGGGTCGGCGACGTCGGTTGCGAGCGTCGCCACCAGCATCGTGACCTGATTGCTCATCGTCGTATCGCCGGGCGCGCGCAGCGACACCGGCACGCCACAGCGCAACGGCGCGTCCGGCAACGCGTGGTTGCGCACCAGGTAACGACGCAACCCGGCCGCGCACACCGCCATCACGACGTCGTTCATGGTCGCGCCTTGCGATTTCGCGACTGCCTTCAGCTCGTGCAGCGGCAACGACGCGGCCGACCACGCCCGATAACGGCTGATCGCGCGGTTGAACGGCGTGCGCGGCGCTGCGCCATACAGCGCGCCGAGGCCCTCTTGACCTTGAATGGCCCGATTGAAGAGGCGCGCGATGGCCTTGCGCTGCCCTTCGATTCGCGACGGTCCAGCTGAAGCTCTGATCGAACAACGAACGCGCCGCGTCGAGCACGAGATCGAGCGCGCCGGGCTCGGGTTCGTCGTGCGCCGCTTCCACGAGCGGCGGATCTGTCGCTGCGGACTTCGAGAACAGGATGTCGATGATGCCCTGACCGGCCATGCCGTCGATGCACGCGTGGTGATATTTGCTGAACCAGGCGACCTGACCGCTCGCGAGACCTTCGATGTAGTAGAACGCCCACAACGGTCGGTTGCGTGGCAGCGGCGCTTCATGCAGCCGGGCCACCATGGCCTCGAGCTGGGCCCAGCTGCCCGGCGCGCCGAGTTTGACGCGCGAGACGTGGTTGTCGATGGCGAACGTCGTATCGGCAACCCACACCGGCTGGTCGAGCGTCAGCGGCGTCGACTTCAGGCGTTTGCACATGAACGGGATCGCGTGAACACGTGCCGCGAGGTAGCACTTCAGTTCGTCGAAGAATGTCTCGCGCGCGGGCACGTCGAGGAGTTGCACCGAGCCGATGTTCATCGGGCTCGCCGGGCTCTCCATGTATAAGAACGATGCGTCGGTGATGCCGAGCTTGTGCACGTCGCCTCCGGTGTGAAGCCGTATTGGGTTAGAAGGCGGCAGGCACGGTGTCTGGGGAGAGAGCACGAAATCGTGCCGACGAGGGGGGAGTCACACCGTGCACTGCCGCCTGTCGTAGAGATTGCAATGTCCGGGCCAACTTCGGCAGCCGGGTCCGGGTCCGGCAGAATCAGCGCGCGGTCAATGTCTTGGCGCGGTCCGACGCCTTTCGTTCCACCCACGACGACGCGAGCGCACGCCGTCGAATCGCACAGCATTGGCGCGGCATGCGCGACCGCCCGCACCGCCGCCGCGCATGTAACGGCGCTATTCCTCCGGGCAGTCGCCGACACGCTCGGCGCGATCGCGCGTCGAAATGCTCTGCGTAAAACCCGCGATCGCGATGTTGATCGTCGCGACGGACGTGAACGTCGACGCGTTGATCTGAGTCACTTCCATCGTTCCGCCCGTCCCGTTCGCGCAGTCGAGGTGGTAGCGGTAGACGTTCCCCGTCTGGCCGTCGGGCGCCAGCTCGCAGCCGCGCTCGGCGAATTCGCTGCGCAGCGAATTGAACCAATCGTCGTACGCCGTCAGGCACACCTTCTTCATGATCGGCTCACTCGAGGCAATCGTGGTGGTGACCGCGTATTCGCCGCTGCGAAATGTCGGCACGTCGGCCGCCCGTGCGCAGAGTGACGCCACGCACGCCAATAGCAGCACGAAAAGTCTTCTCATACGATGTGTCCGGTGGCAGGCGTTGCATTGTTGCATTAAGGACGGTGTGCTGTTCAACGAAACCAAAGCTGAGTAGCATCGACGACCATGCCAAAACCCGTCGCCACGCCGAAATCACCTCCTTCGGAGTTGCCATCGACGTCGACCACGATCGAAATCACCAAGGATTACCTGCACTTCTCCGCCGCGCACTTCACGATCTTCTCGGCGACCCAGCGCGAGAATCTGCACGGACATAATTTCGACGTCAGTTGTTCGCTCGACACGTGCGTCGGCGCCAACGGTCTCGCGTTCGACTACAACGTCGTCAAAGATCGGCTGATGGCGTTATGCGATGAGCTCGACGAGCGCGTGTTGCTGCCGGCACTGTCCCCGCATCTGACGTTCGAGCAAGACGCGCAGTATCTGGTCGTGTGTTTTGCGGACGAACGGATCCCGTTCCTCGAGCGCGACGCGCTGCTGTTGCCGATTCGCAATGCGACCGTCGAAGAGTTCGCACGCTGGTTCGCGAGCCGCCTCGGTGCCGACGCTGAATTGCGCGAGCAACCGATCGATTCGATGAACGTGCGCGTTTCCTCCGGCCCCGGACAGTGGGCCTCCTGCCGTTGGAGTCGCCCATGAAGGTATTGTTGATCACCGGCGCCAGCGCCGGCATTGGTCTCGCAACCGCGAGGACGTTCGCCGAGGACGGATTCACCGTAGTGAACCTGTCGCGCCGCCGGTGTCCGCTGCCGCGTGCGACGCACATCAACTGCGACCTCGCGACGCCGCGGTTTCTCGACAACATCTCAGGCCACCTCGGTCCGCTGCTCGGCGATGCCGAGCGGATCGTGTTGGTTCACAACGCGGCGCGGCTCGACAACGATAGTGCGGTGGAGACGCCGAGCAATCGGCTGCGCGAAGTGTTCGAGGTCAATCTCGTCGCACCGAACACGCTGAATTACTTCACGCTGCCGTTCATGCGGCCGGGTTCGTGCGTGTTGTACGTCGGCTCGACGCTGTCGGAGAAGGCCATACCCGGCAAATTCAGCTATGTCGTCACCAAACACGCGCTCGTCGGCATGATGCGTGCGACGTGTCAGGACCTCGCCGGCCGCGCGATCCATACCGCGTGCATCTGTCCCGGCTTCACCGACACCGAGATGCTGCGCGAACACGTGCCGGCGGACGCGCTCGACAGCGTGCGTTCGATGTCGACCTTCGGTCGCTTGATCACGCCCGAGGAAATTGCGCAGACGCTGCATTGGGCCGCGCACCACCCGGTCGTCAACGGCGCGGTCATACACGCGAACCTCGGTCAGATCGAGCACTGACCCAACGAAAGCACCGAAGTTCAAATCGCGCGGACGAGTTCCGCGAGCATCTGCATCGAATGTTCCAGTTCGTCCGCGTCGATTCCGCCGATGCGCAGGCGCGTCGCGATCAGGTGCGTCATGCCCAATACGCGACGGTAGCACGTCGATGCGCGCGAGCACCTGCGACGGCGTGCCGACGATGCCCCACTCGTCGATCTCCTGCGGCATCCGCGCGCGCATGTCCCCCGTCGCCTGCGCGCGCATCGTCGTTAGTTGCGCCGCGAGCGCTTCGCGCACTCGATCGATGCATGCCTCAGATTCACTGACGAACACGGTGCGCATGATCGGCACGATCGCGGGAACTGCACAGTCTGCCGCGCGACACGCCTCGGCGTGACGCGCGTAGTTGCGCGACAGTACGTCGAGCGACTCCATCGGCGATGCGAGATACGGCAAGCCGAGCGAGCCCGCCTGCCGCAACGCTTTTGGCCCGAACGCCGCAATCCAGATCGGCGGATGCGGAATCTGCACGGGGCGCGGCCACACCGTCACGCTCGCTGTCCGCGCCGATCGACTCGCCGTTCCACGCGCGGCGCATGATCGCGAGACTCTCGGCGAAGATTTCGCGCTTTTCGGCGCGCTCGACATTGAACGCGTCGAACAGCGCCGGCTGATAGCCGCGGCCGAGGCCGAGGATCACGCGGCCGCCCGACAGCTGATCGAGCACGGCCACCTGCTCGGCCGCCTGCAGCGGATGCCGCAGCGGCAGCAGATACGACGTCGTTCCGAGATGGATGCGCTGCGTCGCGCCGGCGACCGCGGACAACAACATCATCGGTTCGGGAATCGCGCCTTCGCCGAAGTGGTTTTCCGGCAACCAGAACGATTCATAGCCCCACTGCTCCGGCGAGCACCGCCTGGCGCGACAGTTCGTCGGCGCGCCGCGCGAGCGGCGCGAGCCACGGCGTCAGTCCGAGATGCAGTGGTGCGCTCATGGCTGCGACGTTACCACAGCGGCGCTTGCATTGCCGTGCGCGCTTCATCATCGCGCCCGTCGCGATGAGACGATGACTGCTCGATATCCGCATCGCTGTCCGCCGCCGACCGCTTGAACCGCGAGTGTTTTTGCATCGGTACCGACGTCGCGGCGGTGCATCGCTGGCTCGAAGACGATCTGAAGAGCCGCGGTCTCACGCGACCGGTCATCGACACGCACCCGAATCTGTTTTCGTCGCTGCCGGTGTTCGTCTCGCGCGCGCACGTGCTGGAGATGCAGCAGGTGATCCGGGCGGTCCACGCGGTCGCCGCGACTGTGCAGTTTCGTCAGACCGTGCTCGCCGACGCGCCGCGCGATCGCGACGCCGGCACCGGCCGCGCTCGGCGTGCTGCAGGGCTACGATTTTCACCTCGGGAAGCGACGGACCCAAGCTGATCGAGATCAACACCAATGCGGGCGGCGCGATGCTGAACGCGGTGATGGGTCGCGCGCAGCAGGCGTGTTGTCGGGAGGTCGCCGATCTGATCAGCGGTCCGAGCGACTTCGCTACGATCGAAGAGCGTCTGTTCGCGATGTTCATCGCCGATTGGCGACGCGCGCGCGGTCACGGCGCCGCTGCGCCACATCGCGATCGTCGACAGCGCGCCGCAGCACGCAGTACCTGTACCCGGAATTCCTGCTGTTCCAGCGCCTGTTCGAATCGCGCGGCATCACCGCGACCATCGCTGATCCGTCGCGAACTCGACGCTCGATGGCGGCGTGCTGCGCCACGCCGCGCGGACCCGATCGACATGGTCTACAACCGCCTCACCGATTTCTACTTCGACGCGCCCGAGCACGCGGTGCTCGCGCGCGCCTATCGAGCCAACGCAGCCGTCGTGACGCCGCATCCGCACAGCCACGCGCTGTACGCCAACAAACACAATCTGGCGCTGTTGTCGGACGCGGCTGTGTTGCATCGTTGGGGCATCGAGCGCTCGATCGCCGACACGACTGCTGCAAGCCATTCCGCGCACGACGCGCGTCACGCCCGCGGACGCCGACGCGCTGTGGCGCGACCGCAAGCGCCTGTTCTTCAAACCCGGACGCGGCTTCGGCAGCGGCGGCGCGTATCGCGGCGACAAAGCTCACGCGAAGCGTGTTCGCCGAAATTCTCGCAGGCGACTACGTCGCTCAGGCGTTGGTGCCACCGAGCGAGCGGCTCGGTCCCGACAGCTCCGGCGCGCCGGTGTTGAAAGTCGACCTGCGCAACTATGTGTACGACGGTGAAGTCTGCTGATCGCGGCGCGCCTGTATCAGGGCCAGACGACGAACTTCCGCACGCCCGGCGGCGGCTTCGCGCCGGTGTTCTATCCGACCGAGTCGGGTTCGTGCGGCGTTGACGCCGCGTGCCCCGCCTGAAATTGAAGCTGGGCTCAGTAGAGCCGCTCGATCCGTTCAGTCGCCGCGGCGCGTCGCACGGCAGGCCGTGTCGCAACGAGATCGACGCACCGGCGGATCGCCGGCAGATTCGCCGGCGGATTTCTCTGCGAGCGGCTCCAGCCGACCAGCATCAACAGATAGAAGTCCGCCACCGAGACCGACGTCGCCCAACAGATACGGTCCGCCGCGGTCGAGCGCGTCGTTGATCACCGCATACGCGGCGTCCAAGCGCGCCTCCGCTGACGCCTTGACCGCCGCGATCCCGCCGACGTCGGTGGTGTATTTCTCGGGATAGCGGAATGTCATGAAGTCCGGTTGGATCGTGTTGGTCAAAAACATCAGCCATTTGTACAGGTCCGCCCGTTCGTCGGACCCCACGCGCGGCGCCAGCGCCGCGTGCGGATGTCGGTCGGCGAGATGCAAACAGATCGCCGCCGCTTCGAACAAGACGAGGTCGCCGTCCAGCAGCGTCGGAATGCGCCCCATCGGATTGCGCTTCAGATACTCCGGTTCCTTTTGCGCGTCGCGCGTGCGGTCGACGAGCCGCAGTGCAAACGGGACGCCGAGTTCCTCGAGCACGAAATGCGGCGCGAGGCTCGCGTTGCCGGGATAGTAGAAGAGCTCGTACATCGTGCTTTAGTACACAGTGCTGTAGTACATCGCGCTTCAGTGCCAGCGAGCGGAAACAGTGACCTCAGGCCGCCGCCCGCTGCGCGGTCTTGCCGAACCTGCCGTCGAGCCGCTCCTGAATCTGTTCGAGCGTCAGGCCGCGCGTCTCCGGCGCGTACTTCATCACCAGAATTGCGCCGATGATCGGTCCGATCGCGACCCACGTGATGCCCCACGAGATGCCCATCAACGGGATCAACTGACCGATCAGGAACGGCACCGCCACTTCGGTCACGCGGCCGAACAGATTCGTCGTCCAGCCATAGCCGGTCGCGCGCAGTTCGGTCGGAAACAGCTCCGACGCGTACACGTGCGTCGCGCCGATCGCGCAGTTGAAGAAAAACACCGTCGTGATGTGCCAGAAATACTGTCCGAACACCGTGTTCGTATGAAAGAGTCCGACGATCGCGACTGCAGCGATGCTGTAGAACAGCCGCGCACGTGACCTTGCGGCCGATGCGATCGACGAGTTGGCCGGCGAGCAGATGTCCGAACGTGCCGGCGATGTACGCCCACATCACGACGTTGCCGACCTGCGCCGGCGTCATGCCGACGTTTTCGCGCGCGTAGATCGACCAGAATGCGACGGCCGGCGCGATCACGAGATACACGCAGTTCCACAACAGCACGACGATCCGAAAGCGCGGCAGATAACGCGGTTCGATCAAGCGGCGCGCTTCGCCGAACTGCGCACGGATCGTCGTCATGCATCGATGCGCGCTCGCGGTCCATGGCGATCTCGGCGATAGCGTTTCGTCTCGCGCACACCGAACGCGAGCAATGGCAGCAGGAACAGCGGAAACAGGCCGATCAGATACAGCCCGCGCCAATGCGCGCCGTCGTTCTCGATGCCAAACCAGCGCGACGCCGACCGCGACGCAGTGCATCGCGAAGTCGTGCGCCGGATTCCCGGCGCGTCGCAATCAGCAGGAAGAACGGCGACGTCTTCGCCATCGCGACTGTTCCGACCGTCGCGAATCCCGGTGAGTATCGTGATGCCGGTTCCGCGCAGACCGCGCCGGCAGTTCTTCGCTCGCGATGATGACCGCGAGACCGTACTGCGCCGTCAGGAACAGCCGCGCGATGGTCTGCACAGACGGTGAACTCGACCTTCGTCTGCACGAACGCCGTCGCGCCGCTCGCGATCGCGAAACCACCCACGGTGATCAACAACAGCGTGCGACGGCCGAACCGATCCGCGCACATCAGGAAGAAAAACGACGCGATCATGCCGGCGCGCGTGATCGCGTACAGCGTGCCCCACTCGTCGAGCCCGATGTGCAGCGTCGCGCGCACGTCGACCGACGCGAGCGTCAGCATCGATGCGTCGAAGCCTTCGTACAGTGTCGCGATGCCGAGCAGTCCCAACAGCACGACGTGATACGCGCTGAATCTTTCCTTCGGTGCTGTGGTTTCGCTCACGCTCACTCCTGCTGCAGACGTTTGATCTCGTTGTTGAAGCTGCGCCGCAAGCTGACCAGGCCGAGAGCGGCCCATGTCGGCGCGAGCCGCCGCACGCGCGGTTTGAACACCTCTTCGTACGACTCATCGTCGAGATAGCCGTGCTGGTATTGGAAATACATGTTGTCCCAGTGCGTCTGCTGCGCGATCTGCCACAGCCGGAAGCGGCTGCGTTCGTCGTTGGTGAGCTTCGCGATCGAGGTGACGTCTTCGGGATAGCCGAGCTGGGTCAGCTTGTCGATGATCGGGCCGATGTGCTGTGAATCCGCCGCCTGCACCGTCATCGCCTGCAGCGCATCGGAGCGCATCTGGTAAGTTTGCGCGAGCGCGAGCTTGCGGCTCTCCTCCATCGCCTCCGTGTTGAGCCGGATCTGCTTCGTCAGGTAGATCAACGTGACGACGACGCCGAGCGCGCCGATCACTTCGCCGAGGGCTCCCCAGTCCTGCAGTGTCATCGTTCTGCTTCTCCCGGGCTGCAGGTTAATTCACCCGCGGGCGCCCGCGCCAGCAGCCTGGAGCTTCTCTGCGTCAGCCACCGCGCAGCAGGTCGATATTGCCGCCGCCGGCCATCGTGTTGATCGTCAGCACGCGTTCGGTCGCGAACCGCGTCAGGTAGTTCGGTCCGCCCGCTTTCGGTCCGGTCCCGGACAATCCTTGACCACCAAACGGCTGCACGCCGACCACCGCGCCGATCATGTTGCGATTGACGTACGTGTTGCCGACGGCGGAGTTGTCGAAGATGTGCTTCGCACGCGCGTCGATCCGGCTGTGAATGCCCATCGTCAGCCCGAACCCGAGCTGGCGCACTGCGACGATGGTTGCGTCGAGCGCTTCGGATGCGAAGCGCGCGACGTGCAGCACCGGACCGAAGTGCTCTTCATGGAGCGCGTCGAAGTCGTCGATTTCGATGATGTGCGGCGCCATGAACGATCCGTTGGCGCAATGCGCGGGCAGTGCGAGCGCATCGATGCGACAGCCGCGCGCGCGCATCGCCGCAACGTGCGCCTCGAGTCTGGCAACCGCAGCGGCATCGATCAGCGGCCCGACGTCGGTCGCGAGATCCGCCGGATCGCCGATCGCGAGTTCCCTCATCGCGCCACGAATCATCGCGAGCGCAGCGTCCGCGATATCGTCCTGCAGCAACAGCAATCGCAACGAAGAGCAGCGCTGTCCGGCGCTGCCGAACGACGAGCGCATCACGTCGTCGGTCAGTTGTTCGAGCAGCGCCGTCGAGTCGACGAACAATGCGTTCTGGCCGCCGGTCTCGGCGATCAGCGGAACGATCGGGCCGTCGCGCTGCGCCAATGCGCGATTGATCGCACGCGCGGTTTGCGTGCTGCCGGTGAACGCGACGCCGGCGATTTCGGGATGGCTCACGAGCGCGGCACCGACCCCGCCGTCTCCCGGCAGATATTGCAACACGCCGCCGGCACGCCGGCAGCGCGCGCGAGTTCGATCAGTTGCGCGCCGATCAGCGGGGTCTGCGGTGCCGGTTTCGCGACGACCGCGTTACCCGCCGCCAGCGCAGCCGCGATCTGACCGAGAAAAATCGCCAGCGGAAAATTCCACGGGCTGATGCACGCGAACACGCCGCGACCGTGGAGACTGAGTTCGTTCGACTCGCCGGTCGGGCCGGGCAATCGCGTCGGCGTCGCGAACTGTTCGACCGCGAGTTCGGCGTAGTACCGGCAATAGTCGACTGCTTCGCGCACTTCGGACACCGCATCGGCGATCGTTTTGCCCGCTTCGCGCACGAGCAACGCAACGAACAGGTCGCGCTCGTGTTCGATGCGATCGGACAGTGCAACGAGCACGCTTGCGCGTGCGATCGCGCCGATCCGATTCCAGTCGGGCTGCGCGGCGACGGCGGCGCGCATCGCCGCATCGATATGTGTCGACGTCGCGACGCACGCGGTACCGATGAGATCGTTGCGATTAGCAGGATTGCGGATATCGATGCTCGACGCCCCATCGCCACCTGGCGATGGCGACGCATCGAAACGTCGCGCCGCGTGCGACCGCAGAGCAAGCGCGAGTTTCTCGATGACGTCGACGTCGGTCAGGTCCAACCCGATCGAATTGCGCCTGCCAGCGCCATAGAGCGCAGTCGGCAGACGGATCATCGGGTGTCGCCGCGGACCGCGCGCGACGAGCGTCACGGGATCACGCACGACGTCGGCGCCGTCGTATCCGCGTCGAGGAAGCGATTGACGAAGCTCGAGTTGGCGCCGTTCTCGAGCAGCCGACGCACGAGATACGCGAGCAGGTCGCGATGTCCGCCGACCGGTGCGTACACGCGAACCTGCGGAAACCCTTCCCGCTGCTCGGCGGCGACGCGATACAACAACTCACCCATTCCGTGCAGGCGCTGGAATTCGAATTCACCGCCTTCGCCGGCCATCGCCAGCACGGCGGTCACCGTGTGCGCATTGTGCGTGGCGAACTGCGGATAAATCGGTTCCGCGCGCTGCGAGCAATCGCTCCGCGCACGCAAGGTATGCAACGTCGGTATTGGCCTTCTGCGTGAACACCGGAAAGTCCGGCAGACCATTTTCCTGCGCGCGCTTGATTTCGGCATCCCAGTACGCCCCTTTGACCAGCCGGACCGGGACGCCGCGCCGCAGTTCGTGCGCCAGTTCGATCAGCCAGTCGAGCACCGGCAGCGCGCGCTTGCCATACGCCTGCACGACGAGGCCCAGCCCATCCCAACCGGCCAACTCGGGCGCGCGCGCGACACGTTCGAATAGATCGAGCGATAGTTCCAGTCGATCGGCCTCTTCGGCATCGATCGAAAGTCCGATGTCGTAGCGGGCCGCCTGCATCGCAAGTTCGAGCAGGCGCGGATAGAGCTCGTTCATCACGCGGCCGTGCTGTGCCTGTTCGTAACGCGGATGCAGCGCCGAGAGCTTCACCGAAATGCCGGAACTCATCCGCGGACCGCGCGAGCCGCGCCCGGCCGCGACCTGGCCGATGCGCGCCAGCGCATCCGCGTAAGCGTGAAAGTAGCGCTGCGCATCGTCCGCAGTGCGCGCGCCTTCGCCGAGCATGTCGAACGAGAAGACGCCACTGGCATGCTCCTTCTCACCGCGTTGCAGTGCCTCGTCGATGTCGCGGCCGAGCACGAATTCGCCGCCGAGGATCCGCATTGCCTGGCGCATCGCATTGCGGATCACCGGCTCTCCGGCGCGGCCGATCAGGCGACCCAACACGTCCACCGGCGCGCGGGCGCCCAGCTTGTCGAGCGCGATCACGCGCCCGGTCAACATCAGCGCCCAGGTCGATGCGTTGACGAACGTCGATTCCGAGTTACCGATGTGATCGACCCAGCGTCGGGGGAGAATCTTGTCCGCGATCAGCGCATCGACCGTTGCCGCGTCGGGAATCCGCAGCAACGCCTCGGCGAGACACATCAGCGCCACACCTTCCTCGTTGGCGAGCCCGAATTCCTGCAAAAAGACGTCGAGCACGCTGTGTTCGGTAGCGCCGCGCGCGGACTTGCTCGACCAGCCGCGCCGCATCGACTTCGATCGCGGCGCGTTCAGCCTTCGTCAGTCGAAGCCCGGCCGCGAGCGCGACTATCGTCTTCGGCAGCGAATTTCGCCTTTCGAATCGCAACCCGGCGAGCAAACAGGTCGGCCACGTGTCGATTCCCCTCTGATCGCTAGGGGCGGTTCCGTTCAGACGTCGACGATCACCGCGGTGAGGTGCCAATAGAGCGCCCAGACGACGAACGCGATCGCCGCCACCGTGAGCAACGTGTAGTGCGTCAACCGTGTTGCCCACCAGAACCCGCCGACCAGCGCGCGCGCCGCATACAGCAGCTGCAGCAGCAGCAGCGGGATCAACGCAATCGGTACCCACAGCGCGTCTTCGATTGGTTTCGGCAGTCCGAACGCGAGATCGCGCGCATGCGCGAGTTCGCCGGGCAATCACGACTACGAAGCCGATGATCAGCGCGGCGTTCAGCAGTGCGAGCAGCGTCGCGCTCGTTTCTCCGCGCACGCCGATCCGGTCGCGATGACGCCACGACGAAATCGGCCAGACCAGCCACGCCGCCGCGCCGATCAGCAGCACGCCGACGCAGGAGGGCGATGTGCAGCAGCGGATTGCCGCTGGGGGCAACGCGCGCGAAATCGATCATCGGCATGGAGTCGAAATACAAATGCGACGCGCGATCACCATCGACCTGGAACGCGAGACGTTCGGTCCCCTCGTCTTCCGCGAACAGGTTGTCGTCGACCTTGACGAAGCGCCGCGTGCCGCCTGCACTCGAGAGCCACAGATAGCCGTCCGCATCCGCGGCTACCCGCAGCGTGCCCAGCAACGACGCGATCTTGTCGTGGCCGCTGCTCGGCGCGCGCAGACTCGAGTAGTAGCCGACGTAGCGTTCCGCAACAAAGCCTTTCGCTGCATCCCGGTGGAGGTTGGGCCGACCGTACAGTCGATCGAGCAACGCGTCGATCAACTCGACGCGGGCTTTCTCGCCGCCTTCGCTGTTGTACGAAACGAAGACGCCGAGATCCAACGCTGGACACAACAACAGCATCGAGTGGAACGCGAGCGTGTCGCCGGCGTGACCGACCAGCGTCTCACCATGGCTGTTCTGTTCGTACATTCCGTACAGCATGCGATTCAGGCGTGGATCGTGCGCGATACCCGGACGCAAACAATTGCGCGCGCGCCGCCGCCGTCAGCACCGACGAGTCGCCGCGCCCGAGCAGTTCGATCATCAGCCGGGCCATGTCGGGCGCCGTGCTGCTGACGGATCCGGCGGGGGGAATCGTCACGAACTCGAACGGTGCTTTGTCGAAGCCGCGGCCGTCACGGAAGTAGCCGTTCGAGACGCTGTTCCACGAGCGCAGGGGGAACGGGTTGCTGCGTCGTCGTGTTCGACATCGCCAACGGTTTCAGTATGTGGCGGTCGACGTAGGCGTCCCAGTCTTCGCCCGAGGCGAGTCTCCACGAGATGTGCCGCCAGCGCGGCGCCGTAGTTCGAGTACGCCGCGAAGTGGCCGGGAATCATGACGCGCCGCGGCATCGTCGCGATGAGATTCGAATGAAAATCGCCGACAGTCATCGGGCCGTACGCGAACAGGCCGATCAACCGGTCCTCGAACCCCGCCGTATGCGTCATCAAATGCGTCAGCGTGATCGGCTGCGGATACGTATATGGAATCTGCATGGTTTGCAGATACGAATTGACGTCTGCGTTGAGGTCGAGCTTCCCTGCCGCAACCTGCTGCATGACCGCGATCCACACGAGCACCTTCGACACCGAGCCGATACGGAACAAGCGTTTGTTCGGCGTCGACAGCGCGAAACGCCGCCCGATCGGCGAGGCCATAACCTTGCGCCAGCACCAGCTCCCCGCCTCGCACAACCGAAACGGTCGCGCCAACGACTATCGCCACGCGCGATTTGCGACGCCATCACGCCGTCGACGAATTGATGGACCGCCGCATGATCGTCTAGCCACGCGAGGTCCGCAGTCGCCGCTTGCGCTGTCCCACCAAGCGTCGCCGCTGCGATGGCCGCTGCAACGATGCAGGCGCACGCGCGAACGCCCGACGCGCAGTGCATTCATTGCAGAGCTCCTTGTGCCGTCAGTTGCGCAATGCGCGCATCGGTGTAGTGCAGGATATCCCTCAGCACCGTCGCATTGTGCGAGCCATAGCTCACCGCGCTCTCGGGTCGCAGCGCGGGCGCGGCCGACAGCAGGAACCGGCTGCCCTCGATCGCGGTCGCTCCAAACTCGGGATGCGCGATCCGCACGATGAAGCCGCGTGATTCGAGCTGGGCATCGTGCAGCAACTCGTGAGTGTCGAGCACCGCATGCGCGGCGATGCCCAACCGCTGCAGCTCGACGTTCGACATCGTGCGCGTCGCGCTCGCGCGTCCACGCGGCGACGGCTGCGTCGAGGCGATCTTCGGCATCCTTGCGACCCTCGAGCGTGGCGAGCATCGGGTCAGCGGCGAGATCCGGCCAATTCGCGTGCAGCGCGAGCCGCTGCCACTCGTCGTCGGTGCGCACCGCAATCGCGACCCAGCGATCGACGCCCTGCGTCGGATAGACGCCGTGCGGCGCCATCTCCGCGGCGCGATTGCCGCGCGCGACGGGCGACCGTCCCCGACTCGAGGTAGGCCAGTACCGCGGGCGCGACGAAGTGCAGCGCGGCTTCGGCTTGCGCCATGTCGATGAATTGGCCCTCGCCTGTGCGATCGCGTTGGGCCAGCGCCGCGAGGATCGCGAGCGCGTTGTAGCGCACGCCCATGAAATCCGTGTACGGACCAAAACTCCCGCTGGGCGGCGCGCCCGGATGTCCCGCCAACTGATAGAAACCGCAAACGGCGCCGGCCATGTTGCCGAAGCCGGCGTAGTCGCGCCACGGTCCCGACTGTCCCATCAGGCAGCTGCTGATCATGATGATCCGTGGATTCAGTTCGCGCGCCGCGGCGTAGCCAAATCCCATGCGCTCGATGACGCCGGGCGAAAACGATTCACCGAAGACGTCTGCCCAACGGATCAGATCCGCGAGCACCGCGCGACCCTCGGCGCTCGCGAGATCGAGCGACACATTCAACTTGTTGGCGTTGGTGGAATGAAATCCGGGCGTTCGCTCGGGACCCGGCAATGCGTCGATGTAAGGCGGCACGCCGCGCAACATGTCGAGTCGGTTGCGCGACTCGACGTGGATCACCGTCGCGCCGTAGTCGGCGAGCATCCGCGTCGCGCCGGGACCGGCGACGACCCAGAACAGATCGAGCACTTTGAGTCCGGCGAGCGGTGCCGCTCGCGTTTCGCGCGTTGGACTCGGGCGTGGACGCCAACGATCGAGCAACGTCGCGAGATCGACGCCGCTGCTGCCGGGCGCCAGTTGCAATGGGCTGCGCGAAAAGCGCGCGAACGGACCGATGTAGCGCGCGCGCGGCCGCTGACGTCTGTTCAACTTCTTGAAACTGCTGACAATAACCGCGCTGCGCGAAGTGCGGACTGTCGAGCAGTTCGCCGACGTGCATCACCGGCGCGAGGAGCAGCTTGCGCGACGCGGCTTCGGCCATCACCTGCGCCTTGGTGCGCGTTGCAAGCAGCGTGGCGATCACCGCATCGACCGCGCCCCACTCTTGCGCGCTGAACGCGCCCTGCAGCATCGCAACCGCGATGCCGCCCCAATCGCGATCGGCAAACGCGGCATCGCAGAGTCCTTCCTCGACCGCCCAGCTCATCAATCGGCGCATGAACGCGGCAACCGGCGGCGCGATGCCCGGCGATACCAGCACCCACCCGTCGCGCGCCGGATAGACGGTGCGGACGCGCACCGCACCGATCATCGCGTAGCCGCTGACGCGCTCGGCGCGCGGCTGATTCACGGCCGCGTCGAGACCGCGTCCGAGCAGCGCGAGCGTCAACGAATGCTGTGCCGCGACGTCGATGTGCTGGCCGCGCCCATTCGCGGTGCGCGAGCGCAGCGCGATCAGAATCGCGACCGCAGCGTCCGCGCCGGCGTGCGCGTGCGCCTGCGGAATCGAGATGCGCAGCGGAACTTCACCCGTCGCGCCGGAGACGAACAGAAAGCCGGATGCCGCCGTCAACGTCAGGTCCGTCGCCGCATAGTGCGACTTCGGCCCAGCGCGCCCAAACGGCGTGATCGACGCGTGCACGACGTGGGGATACCGCTCGCTGACGGTTTGCGGATCGAGGCCGAGACGCACGGCCGTGTCCTGGGACAAGGTTTCGATCAACACGTCGGCGCCGGCGAGCAGCTTCGCGATCGACACGGCGTCGAGGTCGACATCGAGCACGCGCTTACCGCGCGTATACGCGCGCCAATGCAAATCGGTGTCAGCGCCGCCCCCGCGTAGGCTCGGCAGCGCCTGGATCACTTCGGCGCCGAGATCCGCGAGGATCTGGCCCGCCAGCAACCCGCCGGTGTCGCTCAATCCCGCGTCAGTGAGGTCGAGCACCCGCGTGCCGACAAGCATCGGTTCGGTGCCCGAGACGCTAGCCACCCGCCAACCGTCGCTGCAGCCAGAGCATCGCGCGCATCGTCACCGTGACGGCCTCGACGTGGCGTTCGAGGGCGAACGCGTCATACAGCGGATCTTTTTCGAGCAGGACGCAGCGGGTGTCGCCGCATTTGAATTCCGCGCGGCGGCCGAAGTTATTGCCGGCGCGGCCGTACTCGCCGAATTCCTCCGGGTCATCCGCGAGCTTCCAGAACGCTTGCCACGTGATCTGCAGATCGTCGATGCGGCGTTGCACCGCGCGCAGCGTGGCGCTGGCGGTCTCGCGCAACAGGTCGTCGATCGACGGATCCGGTGCTGCGAGCAGCGCCGCACAGTCGACGTGCAGCGCGGCTTGGACCGCCGCTTCGTCAATCGGGTAGCTGTCGAATCGGTCAGACAAGCTGAGGCGCCACCAGCGCGTGAAGTACACCGGCACCACGTGCGCTGGCGACGTCATGTTCTGCAGATAGTTGGCGAGCGCGCCGAGATCGGAATATTGATCGCCCATCTCCTGAGCCTGTAATAGATCGCCTTCGAGTTGCTCGAAGTGATCGTGGAGGCGGGTGTCGACGACCCACAGCAGTTTGCGCTGTTCCTGTGCGGCACGATCGTAATAGCCCCACCGGAACGGCGCTCGAAACCAACTGCCTTGGGCCTGAGCGACGTCGCTCTTCGCGATGTACCTGACTTGAAGCGGCGTCAGCCGCGGCAACGACGACCCCTCGAGGCAACGGTTCAGCTGTTGCGCTGCGATGAACGTAAATTGCTGATGCAGTGACGGCTCGTAGGCGGCGCTGTTTTCACAGAGCAGCGCACCTGCAATCAGCCCGCAGCCTGCGAGCATCCGTCTCCACCTCCCCATGATGCGCGGAATCCCTCCCCATGATGCGCGGAATCCTCCCCAAGATACGCGGCGGATCTCCGCAATCGCCGCTCGGCACCGCCTCGTTTGGCGCGACCCTCGTTTCAATCGGATGCTAACACGGCCTTCCAATCAGCGTTCAAGCACGGCCTTCGCTCAGCCGCTCGACCCGTGCGCCGTCATCGATTCGCGCAAGCAGCTCGGCAACGGTTGCATCGGTTCCCGGCCAACGCAACGCGGGCGCGATCTCCGCGGCAGGCGCCAACACGAAGCGTCGATCGGTGGCGCGCGGATGCGGCAGCACGAAATCGGTCGTCGCGCGGCGCTCATCGCCGTAGACGAGCAGGTCCAGATCGAGTTCACGCGGCGCGTTGCGAACCGGCGCAACTGCACGACCGAATTGACGCTCGAGTTGCTTCAACGCCGCGAGTAAACCTTCCGGAGTGAGGTCCGCGCGCGGTTCGAACGCGACGACCGCATTGATGTAATCATCGGAATCCGGCGGACAATCGATCGGGCTGGTCCGCCACAGCGACGACTGCCGCAACGCACCAGCCGCGAAGCCGCGCAGCGCATCGATGCTCGCGCGCACGATGCGAATCGAATCGCCGCGATTCGACCCGATGCCGACCAGGATCAGCATCGCCGACCTCGCGGGCAGAACGCCTTCTCGAATGGTTTCCTGAACGGGTTCCCCCAAGTGGTATTCAGACTTCGCCTTTGGCACACTCCGAGCCCTTTTTGAGATTCGTCAACAGCATCGCGGAGGATCTTCGGATGAAGGCAGCAGTATTGCGTGAAGTCAACAAGCCACTGGCGATCGAGGAGATCAGCCACGGCAAACCAGGCCCGCGCGAAGTGCTCGTGCGGACTGTCGCGGCCGGCGTATGCCATTCCGATCTGCACTTTCAGAACGGCTCGTATCCGTATCCACTGCCGGCGGTGCTCGGACACGAATCAGCCGGTGTCGTCGAAGCTGTCGGGTCGGACGTCACGTACGTGAAACCCGGTGACCACGTGATCACGTGTTTGTCCGCGTTCTGCGGTCATTGCGAGCCGTGCCTGACAGGCCACATGTCGTTGTGCGACAGGGAAAACCTCGACCGCACGATGGACCAACCACCGCGACTCAGCGCCGGTGGATCGCGCGTGTTTCAGTTTTTGAATTTGTCGTCGTTCGCCGAGCGCATGCTGGTGCACGAACACGCGATCGTTAAAATCCGCCCCGACATGCCGCTCGATCGCGCCGCGTTGATCGGTTGCGGCGTCACCACTGGCGTCGGCGCCGTGATCCACACTGCCAAAGTCGAACCCGGCTCGACGGTCGCGGTGCTCGGCTGCGGCGGCGTCGGCCTCTCGTGCATCAACGGCGCGGCGATCGCCGGCGCAGGACGCATCATCGCGATCGACACCGTACCGAGTAAGCTCGAACTCGCGCGCAAATTCGGCGCGACCGACGTCGTCAACGCGAAGGAGACGGATCCGGTTGGTGAGGTGGTCTCGATGACGAACGGCGGCGTGCACTATTCATTCGAAGCGATCGGCATGAAGGCAACGACGGAGCAGTCGTTCAAGATGCTGCGCAAGGGTGGCTGTGCGACGATCATCGGGATGATTCCGGTCGGCACGATGGTCGAACTGCACGGCGCCGAATTTCTGATGGAACGCAAGATTCAAGGATCGAACATGGGGTCGAACCGCTTCAGGGTCGACATGCCGCGGTTCGTCGACTTCTACCTGGCCGGCAAACTGCACCTCGACGACATGATCTCCGGCCGCATCAAACTGAAGGACGTCAACGACGCGATGAACGCGCTGAAGAAGGGCGAAGTCGCCCGCAGCGTGATCATGTTCGACGCCTGAGATTCGAACCGTGAGGCGGGCGTCCCGCGACGCCCCCCTCTCCGAATCGCGCGCCACCCGAAGCCAGCCACCCCCACCTCAAAGCACCAGTCATACCGCCGAATCGACCGCCGATTCGGCGGCTGCACGCCACGCGCCGCCGAACGGCGCAATCGCGTCGATGGATGGAATCACGGGGGGATTCGTGCCGGCGCTATCGTTTGCGCATTGGCGTGGAGCGAAGGTCATGAACATCTCGGAGTCTTTGGTAGGCCACCTGCTGAAGCGCGGCGACACCAAGTACCTGATCATCAAGGCGCACGACACGACCGTCGTTGCGGCGTATCGCGATAAGGCTGGTGTGCTCCAACGCGTGCTGGTCCCGCTCGCCGAAGCGCTGCAGTGTGTCGACCTCAATCAGGTCAATCTGGTCGACGCACCGGAGCCCGATCCCGTCGAGCCGCAACTCACGCTCGTCGAATAGACGCGGCTCCGGCCGCGTCCCGGGCCGCTACGGAATGACGATGTAGCCGAACTCGCCGGACCGGTAGACGCGCAGCAACAGCTGTTCGGCGCCGCCACGGATCTTTCCCGCAATCTCCGCCAGACTTTTCACCGGCTGCCGGTTCACCGCGACGATGATGTCGCCGGGTCGCAATCCGCGCCCCCAAGCGGTGCTGTTAGGGTCGATGTCCGTCACCAACACACCTGCCCCCATCGACGGATCGTCTTCGTTGCGAAAGTTCTGCAACTCGACGCCCGTGAGTCGCGCATCGATGCGCTCGCCGGTGAGTTGTTCGTAGTCTTCTGCTTT
Organism: uncultured Gammaproteobacteria bacterium; assembly: GCA_963829065.1. GTDB lineage: Bacteria > Pseudomonadota > Gammaproteobacteria > Pseudomonadales > Azotimanducaceae > DATJGR01. The sequence goes on from CAWHHK010000006.1 coordinate 472,330, forward strand.
CAGTACGAACGCGACGTGCTTCGACTTGCCATCGTGAATGACCGTCATGTTCACCGAATCGCCGACCATCAACAGCGCCGACTGTGCGTGAAAATCGACGACGCGTTTGATCTCGCGTTCGTTGACCTTGACGATCACGTCGCCCGTGCCGATGCCCGCCGCGGCAGCGGCACTGTCCTTCTCGACCTCGACGACGACGACGCCTTCGTCGATGCTGACGTCGAACGCCCGTGCGAGTTCGGCATTGAGCGGCTGCACGCGGACGCCGAGCCGGCCGCGCTCCACTTTGCCGTGCTTGATCAGCTGCGCCATGATCGCGGACACCATGTTGCTCGGAATTGCGAACCCGATGCCGACGTTGCCGCCGGCCGGCGCCAGGATCGCGGTATTGATGCCGATCAGTTCGCCGTGGAGATTCACCAACGCACCGCCGGAGTTGCCGGGATTGATCGACGCGTCGGTCTGAATGAAATCCTCAAAACCTTCGATGCCCAGTCCGCTGCGGCCCAACGCGCTGACGATTCCGGACGTGACCGTCTGATCGAGCCCGAATGGATTGCCGATCGCCACGACATAATCGCCGACGCGCAAACGACTCGAATCCGTGAAGACGATCTGCGTGAGTTTCGTCGCGTCGACCTTCAGTACCGCGAGATCGACCTGCGGATCCGTTCCGATCAATTTCGCCGGCAACGCGCGGCCGTCGGACAGCGTCACCGTGATCTCGTCGGCGCGGTCGATGACATGGTTGTTGGTGACGATGTATCCGGCCCGCGCGTCGACGATGACGCCCGAACCGGCTGCTTGAGTGCGCCGATAGCGCTGCTGTTCTTCCGGAATGTTGAAGAAACGCCGGAAGAACGGATCGTCCATCAGCGGATTGCGCACCTGCACCGTCGTGTACGTGGCGATGTTGACGACCGCCGGTGTAATCGCATCGAGCATCGGCGCGAGACTCGGCATGTCACCGCCATCGCTGGTGCGCTGCGGAATCGCGGCACCCGCATCGATTGTTGCCAGCATGCCGAACAGCAGCGCAACCAACGTCCGCAATGCGCTTGATTGAATTGACGTCATTGAATCTCGGTCCTCGAGTCGAATTTTACGATGATGATCACCGCGCCGGTTCCGCCTCGGGCAGGGGCCCGGCCGCGACGATCAACGCGAATGCGACGACAGAGATTACCGCAAAGGTCGAAAATGCAACCGGATACCCACCCGCCGCATAAATCACACCGAGCAGCACGGGACCCAGCGCGACACCGACTGTCGTCACAGCCTGGCTCAAAGAAAAGATCTTCGGATAGTCCATCACACCAAACGCGTGCGCGAGCATCAACGGCTGCAGCATCAGCAGATTGCCGACCGTAAAACCGAATATCCCGGCGCCGACCCACAGCGAATTTCGGTCCGATGCTTGTCCCAAAATCAGAAATCCCACCAATTGACCCGCGACGTTGGCAAGCGCAAAAGCCTTCATCGGAACGCGTCCGAGCACGGCGCCGCCGAGAAAGCGACCCAGCACCGCGAGCATCGCCAGTATCGAAACCGCGAAGGACGCCTGCAACGGCGTCACGATCGCGACGCCACGGTTGTAGAGATGCGCGATGACGCCCACCTGCGTGCCCAAGGCCAATACGTACCCCGCCGTCAGCGCCACGAAGAAGCGCGATCGCACGGCGCGTGCGAATGCGGTTCCCAGACGAACTCCCGAAGGGGCGTCGGCGCTCGAGTGCGCCGAGAACGCGCGCAGACCAAACCACGCGATCGGCGCAATGACCAGCAGAAATACCGCGCCGAGCACCGGCGTCGCGCGCTCGAGCGGCCATCGCGACAGCAACCACGCCGACAGCGGCGTCACGACGATTCCGCCCAGCGACAGTCCCGTCGACGTGAACGACAGCGCCAGCGGTCGTTGCCGCGCATCGAACCAGCGCGTGATCAACGTCGTCGCCGGCAGCAGCGAAACGCACGTGTAGCCGACCCCGAAAAGCGCGTATACGAGATACATCTGCCACGCGGACTCGACGCGTCCGATGCACGCGATTGCGCTACCGCCGACGATGGTCCCAACCAGCATCACGCGGCGCGCGTCGTGCGTTTGCAGCACGCGCCCGACGACCACACCGGCCGCACCACCCGTCAAAAAAAATACGCCGACCGCGTTCGAGACGGACGCGACCGAAAATCCGCGCTGCGCCGCCAGCAGGCTCATATAGACGGACAGGTTGTAGAACGCGAGTCCCGAAGACACGGTGAGAATCACGAGCAGGTTGCACGCCAGCAACCAGCGACGGGGTTCCACTCGCATAGGAGGTAACCTGATTTGGGAGATGGAGCGGGTGAAGGGAATCGAACCCTCGTATGCAGCTTGGGAAGCTGCCGTTCTACCATTGAACTACACCCGCGGCGGGCGCGGATTATGGCAAAGGGATACGCAAACGTCTAAACGAGATCACGCCGTGGGACGCGTGCCGACGATCGAGACCCGCTCACCGTAGCGGGACTGCGGGAAGTAATCCCATATCGCGTGATGTTGCGTGCAGCGGTTGTCCCAGAACGTCAACGTGTTGGGTTCCCAACGCACGCGACACGTAAGCTCCGGCGTCGTCGCGATGTGATTGAACAGCAGATCGAGCAGACCACGACTTTCCCAGCGCGCGAGACCTTTCACATGCGTCGTGAAGCCGCTGTTGACGAACAACACTTTGCGACCGGTCTCTGCGTGTCGCGTGATCACCGGGTGTTCGTTGCGCGGATAGTTCGTGCCTGCCGGCGGCGCATAGTGATAGCTGCCGAGATACGGCAACGCGCCGTCGTGCACTGCGGTCAGGCCCTCGAGGAATTTCTGCAGCGGCTCCGACAACGTTTCAAAGGCGCGATACATGTCGGCGAACAGCGTATCGCCACCGCCGTCGTCCGGCGTCTGTTTCATGTACAGCATCGAGCCGAGCGGCGGCTGTTCGTCACACGACACGTCGGTATGCCACGCATCGCCGGCGGTGAACTTCGACTTCTGCGTCGTCTTGACCGCGAGGATCTCGGGGTCGCCGGCGGAATCGTAATCCGCGCTCGATTTCAGCGGATGCACGTGCAGCGGACCAAACCGGCGCGCAAATGCTTTGTGTTGTTCCTGCGTCAGATGCTGATCACGGAAGACCAGCACTGACCAGTCCAGGAATGCGCGCCTCAAATCGCGCTCCTGCGCGCTCGACAGCGGCTTCGCAAGGTCCACGCCGGATACTTCGGCGCCGATATGCGGCGTCAGCGTCTCGACTTCGATCGTCTCGTAGGCGCTCATAGGCTGCATTCCCTACAGTTCACCGGCTGATGCTAGTCCCGCGAATTGGAAACGGTCCACACAAACTGTAAGGTGCGTCGGTTTCATTCGAAATCGACGGGGCATCGATGAAGGTCAAGGACAAAGTCGTCGTCGTCACCGGCGGCGCCAGCGGGATCGGCCGCGCGCTGGCGCGCCGTTTCGCCGCCGACGGCGCAAAGCACGTCGTCGTCGCGGATCTCGACGGGAACGGCGCAGCCGCTGTTGCGAAGGAGATCGGTGGTTCGAGCAGACAGGTCGACGTCAGCAAAGAGTCGGACATCCAGGCATTGATCGATACGACCGAACGCGACCACGGTCCGATCGCGCTGTTCGTTTCCAACGCAGGCATCGGCATCGGCCGCGGCGTCGACACACCCGACGCGGTGTGGCAGAAGATCTGGGAAGTCAATCTGATGTCGCACGTCTATGCGGCGCGCAACCTGATTCCGCGGATGGTGAAACGGGGCGGCGGCTATCTGCTCAATACGGCGTCGGCCGCGGGCCTCTTGTCGCAAATCGGATCGGCCACCTACGCGGTGACAAAACACGCCGCGGTTGCGCTTGCCGAATGGCTGTCGATCACGCACGGCCACGAAGGCATCATCGTCTCGGTGCTGTGTCCGCAGGCCGTCCGCACCGCGATGACCGCCGGCAACGAGGGCGGCGTCGCGAGCGTCGACGGCATGTTGGAACCGGAACAAGTCGCCGACGCCGTCACAGAAACACTCGACACCGAGCGCTTCCTGGTGCTGCCGCATCCGGAAGTCGCCGATTACATGAAGCGCAAGACGGCCGACTATGACCGCTGGCTCGCCGGCATGCGCCGCCTCGCCGAACGCTACCGCACCTGACACACGGGACACGACACCAGGAGACCGACCGATCATGGAACCGACCATCCACGGGCAGTGCCATGCCCAATTCGAACCCGTGCGCAAAGCCTTCGCGAGCAACTTCACCGACGGCGCCGACCTCGGCGCATCGGTTGCCGTCACCGTCGAAGGCGAGTACGTCGTCGACTTGTGGGGCGGCCATCTCGACGAGGACCGCAAACGCGAGTGGCAACAAGACACGATCGTCAACGTTTACTCGACGACCAAAACCATGGCGGCCATCAGCGCGCTCGTGTTGGCCGACCGTGGCGAGATCGACCTGTACGCGCCCGTCGCGCGTTACTGGCCCGAGTTCGCGCAGAACGGCAAGGCCGGCGTCGAAGTGCGCCATTTCATGAGCCACTCAGCGGGGCTGTCAGGCATGGACGGTCCGCTCGTGGCCGCCGACGCGTACGACTGGGAGAAGATGACGACGTTGCTCGCGCGCCAAGCGCCGTGGTGGACGCCCGGCACGCAGAGCGGCTACCACGCGATCACGCAGGGGTATCTGATCGGCGAAGTGGTTCGCCGCGCCACCGGCTTGTCGGTCGGCACGTTTTTCCGGCGCGAGATCGCGGAGCCGCTGGGCGCCGACTTTCACATCGGCCTCGATCCGCGGCACTTCCACCGCGTCGGTGACTTGATCCCGCCGCCGAGCGGCGCCGCGCCGCTCAGCGGCAATTCCAAACCCGACTCGATCGCGGCGCGAACGTTTCGTTATCCGCCGGTCAACGCGCTCGACTCACGCACGTCGGAGTGGCGCCGCGCCGAAATCCCAGCCGCGAACGGTCACGGCAACGCGCGGTCGGTCGCCAAGGTGCAGTCGTTGATCGCGAACGGCGGCAGCGCGTTCGGCAAGCGGATTCTGTCGCAAGCCGGCTGCGATCGTGTGTTCGACGAGCAGACGAACGGCATGGATCTCGTGCTCGGCGCGCCGATCCGCTTCGGCATGGGTTACGGCCTCACAAGCGAGGCCTTTCCGTTGGGACCAAACCCGCATACGTGCTTCTGGGGCGGCTGGGGTGGCTCGTTGGTGATCATCGACGCCGACGCCCACGTCTGCATCGCGTTCGTCATGAACAAGATGGGGCTCGGCACCACCGGCGACATGCGCGCCGGCAAACTCGCGATGGCGACGTTTCAATCGTTGGCTTCAGCGAAGCAATAGCTCTGCGCGATCACGCCATCGCGATCGCAACGACTCCCGCCGCGATGCACGCAGCACCGAGCAAGCGCGCGCGCCGGTTCGGCTCCGCGAGTTGCGCGCCGCCGAGGAACGCGGCAAACAGCATCGACACTTCGCGCGCCGGCGCGACCTGCGACAACGGCGCCAGCGCAATCGCGTACAGCACCAGCACGTATGCAATCGGCGACAGCGCGCCGATGATCAGCGCAGGTCGCCACATACCTTTCGCGTAGTCGACGAGCGGCAACGGTTCGCGGCGCGCGAGAACGACGATCAGCATTGCGGTCAACGGCAGGCGCACCAGATTGCTGAGATAGTCGACGAGGACGGGCGACATGCCCGCGTGTTTTACCGCGTAACCGTCGACGAGCGTGTACGCGGCGATGAAGCCGCCGGTCGTGACGCCATAGCCGATGCCTGCGCGCAACCGGGTAAGTTCCGCGGGCGAATGTCCGCCGCGGCGCAGCGCGCGTAACAGCGTGGGTCCGCCGGCGATGATGACGATACCGCCGACAATCCCCAGCACGCCGAGCCAGCCGATGAGGCGGAGCGCCTCCCCGAGGAACGTTGTTGCCGCCAGCGCGGTCAGCAACGGTCCTGTACCGCGCGCCAGCGGGTAGACGACCGACAGGTCGCCGAGGCGGTAGCCGCGCAGCAGCGTCACGTAATACAGCACATGGATGCCGGCGCTCGCCGCGACGAGGCACCACTCCTTCACGCCGTACCCCGGCGCGTCGCGCCACGCGAACCAGAGCCCGACCGGGGACCACACGAGCAGCAACGCGACACAGGTCAGCAGCGAAAAGCGCACGTCGCCGCCGCTCTTCTTTGCAACATAGTTCCACGACGCGTGGATCACCGCGGCCACGAGTACGAGGGACAGTGCGAGCGCCGACACGATCGGCTATCGAATTGAAAACCGGCTAGCCACTTTCAACGCTGTATCCGTTCATCGTGACGACGACTTTGCCGACCACCTTACGGTCCGTCAGCATCCGCATCGCGCCAACGGCGTCGTCGAGGGGAAAGGCCGCGCAGATGTACGGATCGATCCGGCCCGATTCGCGCGAGATCGAACAGCGCCTTGTGCACCTCGACGCCTTTCTCGCGGTTCGCGCCGGCCGTATTCGCCGGCGCGCACGCCGATGACGCTGAGCGACTTGATCAGGATCAGATTGACCGCCGCCTGCGGCCAGCGGCCGCTCGTGAAACCGATCGTCAGCAGTCGCGCGTTCCAGTTCACGCAGCGCATCGATTCGTCGAACACGTCGCCGCCGACCGGGTCGTAGACGACATCGGCGCCGCGACCGTCCGTCAGCTCCTTCACGCGATCGCGAAAGCCGCCGAGGCGGCCGTCGGGCAGCGTGTAGTTGATGACGTGATCGGCGCCGCGCGCTTTGACGATCGCGAGTTTCTCGTCGGTGCCGCCGGTTGCGATCACCGTGGCGCCGAGCACTTTGCCGAGTTCGACCGCCGCGAGTCCGACACCGCCGGTTGCGCCGTGCACCAGCAACGTTTCGCCGGCTGCAGATTGTCCGCGCGGCACCAGCGCGACATACGCCGTCAGATACGCGGTCTGAAACGACGCGGCCTTCGCGTAGCTCATCGCGTCCGGGAATCGGTTGCGCCGCGGCCGCCGGCACGTTGACCGCTTCGCGAAACCGCCGTAACGCAGTCCCACGCACGACGGCGTCGCCGACGACGCGCTCGCGTGACACCCTCGCCGACCGCGACGACGTCGCCGGCCGCTTCGCCGCCCGGCGCAAACGGCAGCGGCGGCTTGAACTGATACTTGCCCTGAATCATCAGGATGTCGGGGAAGTTGACCGCGCACGCTTTCAGCCGCACCTGAACTTCGCCCGGGGCCGGCGGCGGCAGTTCGATCTCTTCGAGCACGACGCTGCCGATGTCTTCCGCGATCGCGTGGCAGCGAACGCTGCGGATCCGCGTCACTTCGACAGACCGTTAGCGCGATCAGCGCGGCAACCGCGCGCCGCGCCATCACGCGCACGAGGTTTGCGCGAAATTCGGCCGTCGCATGCAGGTCGCTGTTGAACCGGTCGTAGTCGATTTCGACCGCATCGACCGCTTGCGGCGCGAGCTTCGCGTTCAGCGCTTGCTTCGAGATTCACTGCGCGAAACGCACACGGACCGGCGCCGGTGACGCCGACGCGGATCTTGCCGCCGAAGTCGGCGACCAGCACACCGGCCACCGCATAACGCGACGCCGGATTCGGAAACTTGCAGTACGCGGCGCGCCTCGGCACCGGAAACTCGATCGCTTGATGATTTCGCCGGGTTCGAGCGCCGTTTCGAACAGGTCCTTGAAATAGTCGGCCGCCGCGATCGCGCGCTTGTTCGTGTGCACCGTCGCGCCGAGACCGATCACCGCGGCCGGATAGTCCGCGGCCGGATCGCTGTTCGCGATCGAGCCGCCGATCGTGCCGCGATTGCGCACCTGACCGTCGCCGATCTGCGCCGGCGAGATCGCACAGCACGGGCAGCACCTTGCGCAGCGCGCTCGAACGCGCGACGTCGGCGTGCCGCGTCATCGCGCCGATCGATCACGCGTTTGTCGTTGACGTCGATGCCGGTGAGTCCCGCGACGCCGCCGAGATCGATGAGTCGGTCGGCGCGGCGAGGCGTTGTTTCAACGTCGGGATCAACGTCTGACCGCCGGCGAGAAATACCGCGTCTTCGCAGTCGGCGCGCAGTTTCGCGGCGGCGTCGAGGGTCGTCGGGCGGTGGTAGTTGAAGCTGTACATGCTCATTCCCCCCTGCACGCGCGCCAGACCCGTTCGGGTGTGGCCGGCATCGCGACGTCTTTGACGCCGATCGCATCCGTCACCGCGTTCATGATCGCCGCCGGCGCGCCGATGGCGCCGGCTTCGCCGCAACCTTTCACGCCGAGCGGATTGTGCGTGCACGCGCGTCACCGTCGTGTCGACGATGAAGTTCGGCAGATCGTCGGCGCGCGGCATGCAGTAGTCCATGAACGAACCGGTGATCAGCTGACCGGTTTCGTCGTAGATGCCGTGTTCGAGCAATGCCTGGCCGATGCCTTGCGCAATGCCGCCGTGCACCTGACCTTCGACGATCATCGGATTGATCACTTTGCCGAAGTCGTCGACCGCAACGAAGTTCGACGACGTCGACGACGCCGGTGTCCGGATCGATTTCGACTTCGGCGATGTGCGCGCCGGCCGGGAACGTGAAGTTCTGCGGATCGTAGAACGCCTTTTCCGACAGACCCGGTTCCAGTTCGTCCAACGGATAGTTCGAGGGGACGTACGCCGCGAACGCGACTTCGCCGAACGTCAGCGATCGATTGCTCGCGCGCACCGAGAACACACCCTCGTCGAAGTCGATGTTGTCGGCGCTCCGATTCGAGCATGTGCGCCGCGATCTTCTTGCCCTTCGCGATGACCTTGTCGGTCGCCTTCATCAGCGCCGAACCGCCGACTGCGACCGAACGCGAGCCGTACGTGCCGAGGCCGAATTCGATGCGGCCCGTATCGCCGTGCACGACCTCGACGTTTTCGATCGGCACGCCGAGCCGATCGGAGACGATCTGCGCGAACGTCGTTTCGTGACCCTGGCCGTGGCTGTGCGAGCCGGTGAACACCGTCACCGAACCGGTCGGGTTCACGCGCACTTCGCCGCTTTCGTACAAGCCGACGCCGGCGCCGAGCGCGGTGGCGAGTTTCGACGGCGCGAGGCCACACGCTTCGATGTAGCACGAGAAACCGATGCCGCGTTTGCGCCCGCGCGCGGCCGATGCGGCTTGGCGCGCCGGAAATCCGGCGTAGTCGACGAGCTCCAGCGCCTTGTTCAGGCTCGCTTCGTAGTCGCCGGTGTCGTACACGAGCGCAACCGGCGTCTGATACGGAAAGTCCTTCGGCTGAATGAAGTTGCGACGGCGCAGTTCCGTCGGATCGATCTTCAGTTCGCGCGCCGCGGTTTCGACGATGCGTTCGACGACGTACGTCGCTTCGGGACGACCGGCGCCGCGATACGCATCCACCGGCGCGGTGTTCGTGAACACGCCGTCGACTTCGACGTGGATCGCCGGCGTTCGATATTGGCCGGCGAGCAACGTGCCGTACAGGAACGTCGGCACCGACGATGCAAACGTCGACAGATACGCGCCGAGGTTCGCGATCGTCTTGACGCGCAGGCCGAGAAAATGACCTTGCGCGTCGAGCGCGAGTTCCGCGTGCGTCACGTGATCGCGGCCGTGCGCATCGGACAGAAACGATTCGGATCGATCGGCGGTCCACTTCACCGGCGCGCCCGATGCGACGCGACGCCCACGCCACGGTCGTTTCTTCCGGATAGATGAAGATCTTCGAACCGAAGCCGCCGCCGACGTCCGGCGCGATGATGCGCAGCTTGTGTTCCGGCGCGAGTTTGACGAACGCCGACAGCACGAGCCGCGCGAGGTGCGGATTCTGGCTCGTCGTATAGAGCGTGAACGATTCGGTGCTGCGTTCGTACACGCCGATTGCGGCGCGCGGTTCGAGCGCGTTCGGAATCAGCCGGTTGTTCGTGATGTCGAGCTTCGTCACGTGCGCGGCGCGCGCAAACGCCGCGTCGGTGGCTGCCTTGTCGCCGAGTTCCCACTGATAGCTGCGATTCGCCGGCACGTTGTCGTGGATCTGCGTCGACCTCGTCGCGTCCGCCGCGGACACGACCGCTTCGAGTTCTTCGAAATCGGTCATCACCGCGTCGGCACCTTCACGCGCGGCGGCGAGCGATCGTTGCGATGACGACGCCGTACGGTTCGCCGACGTAGTTGCACGCGTTCGACCGCGAGCGGCGGATGCGGCGGCTGCTTCATGTCGCGTGCCGTCTTTCGATTTGACGAGCCAGCCGCACGGCAGGTCGCCGATGCCGTCGGCCGCCATGTCGCGACCGGTCAACACCGCGAGCACGCCGTCCACTTCCAGCGCGGCCGCGCTGTCGACGCCGACGACGCGCGCACGCGCATACGGCGAACGCAGAAACACGGCATACACCTGGCCGGGTTGATTCATGTCGTCGGTATAGCGGCCGCGCCCGGTGATGAAGCGGATGTCTTCGACGCGTCTGACGGATGCGCCGATGCCGGTCAGCACTCATGACGCGCGACTCCCCATTTCGGTGGCCGCGGTCAGCACCGCGCGCACGATGTTGTGATAACCGGTGCAGCGGCAGATGTTGCCTTCGAGTCCGTGGCGCACGCCGTCTTCATCGAGCGACGGCGAGTTCTTCACGAGATCGATCGCGCTCATGATCATGCCCGGCGTACAGAAGCCGCATTGCAGCGCGTGACATTCGCGGAACGCAGCCTGCATCGGATGCAGCTGCTCGGGCGTACCGATGCCTTCGATCGTCGTGATCGCTGCGCCCTCCGCCTGCGCCGCCAGCACGTACACGACTTCACCGAAGCGCCGTTCAGATGCACGGTGCACGCACCGCACTGGCTCGTATCGCAGCCGACGTGGGTTCCCGTCAGGCCGAGGTGGTTGCGCAGCACTTCCACCAGCAGCGTATTCGGCGCTACGTCGACGAGCGCGCGCTTCCCCATTGACCGTCAACGTAACGTTCACGTCCTCACCCTCTCTTAGAAATTGTTGGGACGTCATGACGCCAGCACGATCGCGAGGATCAGCACCGCGAAGGCGATGATCCAGATGATGCGCTGACCGCTGCGTTCGTATTCGGTCGCGGCCGCGACCGGCGGCGCTGGTCCTTGTTGCGAGCTTTCATCGGGTGCAACCAGTGTCGCTGAATTTGCGAAAGAAATCGTCCGCCATCTTGCGCGCGGCGCCGTCGATCAAGCGGGAGCCGACCTGCGCGAGTTTGCCGCCGACACTGCCGTCGACTTGATAGCGCAGCAACGTCGCGCCGGCGTCGTCTTCGAGCATGACGCGCGCCGTCCCTTTGCCGAAACCGGCTGCACCGCCTTTGACGCTCGCTTGCAATGTATAAGCCGACGGCGGATCCAGATCGACGAGTTTGAGGTCAGCACCGAATGTCGCGCTCACGGGTCCGACCTTCGCTTTGATGGATGTCGTGTAGGCATCGTCGGCGACCTTCGTCATGCTCTGACAGCCTTCGATGCACTGGGCAAGCACGTCCGGGTCGTTGAGCGCAAGCCACACCTTCGCGCGCGCAGCCGCGATCCGAAATTCTCCGGTTTGTTGCACCACGCCCTCCCCGAACGGATCCGAACTCTGGCACGATTCCGCCTGCGCCTCAAGGAGCCATCGCAGCACGACGCTGCGTGCTAATCTCGATCAAACTGGACAGCCGACGCGTGCCGATGAGAGCCGCGCGGCAATGAACGCACGGGCACAACCGTGTACCACGGTTTCTGCGCGAACGGAGGCTGCAGATCCCAACGGGTGTAGTGGGGGGCGTTCGCCACCGTCGGAGGCGGTTCATGCAGACAGGACGTGCCAGTCGCACCGCGGAGGCCGCCGCGATTCTGCGCGCAATGCATCGGCACATCGACGACGCACCGCCGATCTTCGACGATGCAGCCGTCGAGTCGCTGTTGCCCACCTACGCGCGGCGATTCCTGGCGCGCCTCGATGCGCTGCCGCAGTCCTGGCGTCGCGTCTATCGCCAACGCCGCGGCGGTCTCGCGCAAATGCGCGCGCAGATCGTCGTCCGCGCGCGGTATGCCGAAGATGCGCTGCAGCGCGCGAGCAAGCGCGGCGTCGGTCAGTACCTGATTCTCGCGGCCGGGCTCGATACGTTTGCGCTGCGCGACACGCTGCCGGGCGATGCCGGTATTCGAAGTCGACCACCCGGCGACGCAACAATGGAAACGCGAGAAGCTCCGCGCGGTCCTTGAGCAAGCGAAGCTTGCGACGCTTCCGGAACACGTCGAATTCGTACCGGTCGACTTCGAACGCGAGTCGCTGAACCAAGCGCTCGGCGCGTCCACGTTTGCATCGGCGACACCCGCATTCATTTCGTGGCTGGGCACAACCTACTATCTGCGCGAAAGGGCGTTGCGCGACACGCTCACTGTGCTGTCTGGCCTGTGTGCCGCCGGATCGGAACTCGTGCTCGACTACTGGTCGCGCGCGACGCTCACCGATGCCGGCGCGCAGGCGCTACTCGCCGGTACGCGCGTCGCGACCGCGCTGCTGGCCGAGCCGATGCGCTCGTTGATCGAACCCGCCGCGATGGAAAGGCTCGTCAACGCATGCGGTTGGCGCGTCCGCGAACACTGCGCCGCGTCGATCGCAAATGCGCGCTACCTCGCCGACCGCGCCGACGGTCTCGCTGTGCCGGCGTTCTCGTATTTGATGCATCTGGAGATTTAGCAAGGAGTTGCCCGAAGCGGGATCGCCAATCTGCCGACGCTCCACTACACCGGTTCGCCGGCAGCTCGCGCGCGATCGAGGCGGGTACGTTCGTCCGATTCGAGATACCGCAGCGCCAGCACCAGAAACACGAAGGCAACGCCCAGCGAGCTGAGTCCCCACAACATCGCGTGGCGCAGCGCCTCCGCCGAACTCATGCCGGCGGCCAGGAACCGATCGCTCAACTGGCCGATCGCGAACGGTCCCAGCGCGAGGCCGATGAACGTGACCATCAGCAGATAAAACGCCGATGCCATCGCGCGCATGCGCGGCATGACGAGGTCGTTCACGGTGCCCGCGCCCGGACCGAGCCACATCGGCGACACGATGCTGAAGACGAAGTTGCACGCGTACGCGAGCACGAGGCTGTCGGTCGTCAAAAACGTAATGCCGACCGGCAACGTCAACAGCGGCGCCGCGATGCCGACCCACAAGCCGCGCATTGATCGAACGCGCGCGCAGGCGATCGGAGATCCAACCGCCGAACGTGACGCCGATCAAGCCACCGAGCGCCGCGGACAACCCGAGGATCGTTCCCGTCGTCGATGCATCGACGCCGTGCGACGCGCAGCATGAACGGCGGCGCCCAGAACCCGATGCCGTACGTGACGAACGCGATGAACGGAAAACCGATGGCCGATGCAACGCAGCGTCTTGCAGCGAAAAATCATCGAGAACGCGACCGGATCCTGCGACGCCAGGTTCTGGCCCCACGAGAGCGCCGCATACACGCCGATGCCGAGCGCGATCCACTGCGTCGGGTTGCCGACCAGCGATCAATGAGCCCGACCACCAGCGCGGTAACGACCACGGCAGCACCGACATTCGTCGAGCAGCGCGCGCCGACCGATGCGCGCAGCCGCGATCAGCGTCAACGGCGGCAGCACCGCAAGCAGTTCGCGACCCGCGACACGAAACGGGTGCGGTTCGACGCGCTCGGTCAAACCCTCGCTCTGACCGCGGCGCGGTTCGCGCAACGTCGCCACCCACAACGCCATCAGCAGCCCCGGCAGACCGACGGCAAAAAACGCCGCGTGCCACGGCTTCAGTCCGAACGGCGCGGTCGCCGGATCGGGAAACGCGTCGCGCCAACCATCGACGATCATGCCGCCGAGGAAGATCCCGATGCCGGCGCCGATGTAGATGCCGCTCGAATAGATCGCGATCGCGGTCGCGCGCAACCGCGTCGGAAAATGAGTCGGACAACATCGAGAACGCCGCCGGCGATGCACTCGCCTCGCCGATGCCGACGCCGAAGCGGCACACCGCGAGCGTGCCGAAGCTGCGCGCGGTTCCCGACAGCGCCGTCATCAGACTCCAGAACGCGAGACCGACCGAGATCAGATTCTTGCGCACCCAGACGTCGGCGAGTTTGCCGAGCGGAATGCCGAACACCGCGTAGAACACCGCGAACGCGGTGCCGTACAGAAAGCCGATCTCGCGCATCGCTGACGCCGAGGTCGGCTTTGATGTCTTCGGCCAGGATCGACAGGATCTGGCGATCGATGAAGTTGAATACGTAGACGATGACGAGCACGAACAGCACGTACTTCGCGTAGCGTCCGCCGACCTCTGCGGACTCGTCAGGCGCGGGTCCGGTTCGCAATTCTGACGCGGGGGCAGCCGCCAGCAGTTTGCTCACTGATGCGCGTCTTCGACCGTGACCTGCCCCGTGACTCTGCGCCAGATCAGCGCCCACGACATGCCGACCGCCAACACCACGGCCAAGCCGATCAGCACGATCCATTCGATCGAGCTTCGCGACGTCGCATTCAGCCAGCCGATGTCGACGAACCACCACACCAGCGCGCCGATGAATGCGACGAGCACGATCAAGCCGAGCGATCCGAGCGCCCGTCGCGTCGCCGTGATGACGAACAACCAGCCGCCGAACAGCGCGATGCCCGCCACCGCGTGCTCCGGGCCCAGCGTGTGACCGTTGACCGAGGCGCGCAGCCAGTCGAGGAACGAATAGTGGGTCGGGTTGTACGTGATCAGAACGACCACGAGCGCCAACAGCAACCGCCACGCGAAGCCCGTCAACGTCAGAGATGAAGTCTGTCCGCCATTACTCATTGGGATCTCCTTACGTATCTTCGCGGGTCATCGCGTCAGCCAGCATCCGCTTCTGCACGCGCCAGGCCCTTGCGCGTCAGCCATTGCGTGCACACCTCGATCGCTTCGGCGCAGTGTTTTGGCTGGCCCGCGTAGTAATGCGTCGCGCCTTTGATCTCGTGCAGCTCTTTGTCTCGATGACCGACCGCATCGAAGAGCCGGTAGCGTGTGGCTCGGCGTGCACGCGTTGTCGGCGGTGTTGCCGACGACCAGCACCGGGCACGATACGTTGCTGCGCGTTCGCGACGCCGTTGGCGCGCGATTCATCGTAGCTCCACTGCGATAGCCAGCTGCGCAGCGTGCAGAAGCGCGCGAGCCCGACCGGTCCCATGTTGACGACGCGCGGATCACCGAGATAACAGGTGCCCGGTTCACGATCGTTCGGATCGACCGCCGGGTCGAGCCAGCGCGGGTCGGCCATCGTGCCGTGCACGACGAAACCACGTTCCGCGCCCGGGCCGTCGGCGTGGATGCGCGCCTCCAGTTCGCCCTTGACCCAATCGGTGATGCGGCGATTGCGCGCAAGCTGCGCGGCGCGATAACGCGCGAGGTACTCGCCGTCATACGGCGGCCGATGCGGATTGTGCGGATCGTAGAGATTGAATTCGGTCTCGCGCACGTTCGGATCGAGTTCGTCGACGATCGACGGGTCCATCCATTCGGTCAGCGTCACCGAGCGGCTCACGTGCGCGGCCATCAACATGATCGCATCGCCGGGAATCAGCTTCGCGCCGGCAAGATCCACCGCATCGCCGGCCGGCGTCATCGTCGACCGTCGTGCGTTCCGCCTGCTCCTGGTAGTACAGCGCGAGCGACCCGCCGCCAGACCAGCCGCCGAGCACGACCTTCGAGTAGCCGAAGCGTTCCTTCGCGTCCTTGATGCCCGGCGCCGAGATCGAGCAGGCATTTCTCCATGATCAACGCGCTGTCGTTGCCGCGGTAACGCGTGTTGACGAACAACACGTGGTGACCGTCGCGCGCGAGCTGCGTGATCGCCGGCAAGAAACCGCCGCCGCCGATCGGATGACTGAACACCAGAACGGTGTCGGAGGTCACGTGCTCCGGAATGATGCGCAGACATTCGATGAACACGTGGCCCGACTTCGCCGCCATACGTGTCTTTGAACGCCGCCGTTTCGCGATAACCGACGCCGATAGATCTGCCGTTCGACGCGATGTGCCATCCGACCTCCTCCCCGAATCGTCCCGTGATCGGCACGTAAGCTTTCCAGATTCACGAGTGAAAGTCAAAAGCGGCAACTTCCATAGAATGAACGCTCGCCGATCGACGAGTCACCGCCATGCCGACCATGCCGAAGAACGTCATCGTGGTGCTGCTCGACAGCCTCAATCGCCACATGCTCGGCAGCTACGGCGGACGCGAATTCGAAACGCCGAACCTCGATCGATTCGCGCGCCGCGCCGTGCAGTTCGACAACCACTTCGTCGGCTCGCTGCCGTGTATGCCCGCGCGCCACGACGTGTTGTGCGGCGCGCTCGACTTTCCGTGGAAACCGTGGGGCTCGATCGAACTGTGGGAAGAGCCGATCACGCAGCCGCTGCGCCGCGCCGGCGTCACGACGATGCTCGTCACTGATCATCCGCACCTCTTCGAAACCGGTGGCGAGAACTATCACACCGAGTTTCGCGCGTGGGAGTATCTGCGCGGCCACGAAGGCGATCCATGGAAAACGCGCGCCGATCCGTCGGCGATCGGTGCCCCGACGCTGCCGGCCGCGAAAGGGCGCGGCATGCCGTACGATCTCAGCCGCACCTGGTTCAAGCGAGGAGCTGGATTTCCCCGGCCCGCGCACGATGTCGACCGCGGCGAACTGGTTGCGCGACAACGCGGGCGCTCACGACCGCTTCATGTTGTTCGTCGACGAATTCGATCCACACGAGCCGTTCGACACGCCGTCGCCGTGGGCGAATCGCTACGATCCCGGATTGGCGCGGCGAGCAGATCATCTGGCCGCCGTACGCGGTCGGCGCCGTGGAACGCGGCGTCATCACCGCGCGCGAAGCGCGCCACATCCGCGCGAACTACGGCGCAAAACTCGGCATGATCGATCACTGGTTCGGCCGCCTGCTCGACGTCGTCGACGCGCAGAACCTGTGGAGCGACACCGCAGTCATCCTGTGCACCGATCACGGTCATTACCTCGGCGAAAAGGACATCTTCGGCAAACCGGGCGTGCCGCACTACGAACCGCTCGGCCACACGCCGCTGATGATCGCGTGGCCCGGCGTCGAACCGCGACGCACGCAGGCGCTGACGACCAACGTCGACATCTACGCGACGCATCGCCGATGTGTTCGGCGTGGCGCAGCGACCATCGCACGCACGGCCACTCAATGGCGCCGTTGGTGACGGGACGGGCCGACGCAGATTCGCGATTGGGTGCTGGCCGGCGTTTTCGGCCGCTGGGTGCATGTCATCGACGGCAAACGCAAATACGCGCGCGCGCCGGTCAACGCCGACAACCTGCCGCTGTCGATGTGGTCGAACCGCTGGTCGACGATGCCGGTGCATTGCGATGCCCGATCTCAAGCTGCCGCGGCCGAATCGCAACGCGTATCTCGACTACATGCCGGGCTCGGACGTGCCGGTGATCCGCCAGCCGTTCAACGCCGGGCAAGCGGTTGCCGTATCTGGTCGCTCGGCATGGGCGCACGGCGAACATCACTGCTATCGGCTCGACATCGATCCGGTCGAAGCCGAGAACCGGCTCGGTTCGAAGGACGAGGCGGACATGATCGAACTGTTGCGCGTCGCGCTGAAGTCGATCGAAGCGCCGGCCGAACAGTTCGAGCGGCTCGGCATCGCGTAGAACGGTGTCCGTCCGTTACTCGACGAGCTGTCCCTCGGACACAGCCTGCACTCGACCGCCGACGCGCAGCCCCTGTTCGTCGGCCCGAAGATACAACCGCGATGGTCGTTTGATCTCGAAGCCCTGCTCGACGATCACGTCGATCGGGTGCTTCAAGTGGCGGTACAGATATGCGGCGAGTCCGCTGTTCGCGCTGCCCGTGGCGGGATCTTCGCGGATGCCGTTGGCGTCGAAGAACAATCGCGCCGAGTAGTGGGCGTCGGCCGAATACGCTTGCGGCGCAAACACAAACACCGAATTGACCGGCAATCCTTCGTCGAGACACGCGCGGTGATACGCCTGATCGAGACGCGCCCGGCGCAACGTCGCGAGATCGCGCACGCCGATGAACACGAACTTGGGTCCGATCTCGACGATCTGCGCCGGCAGATCCTGCGCCAGATCTGCGCCGTCGAGGCCCAACAGCGTCGCGGCGCGATCCGGCGGGAAACGATCGCCGAGCGACGGGCGTCGGCGGCATCATCCATGCGATCGCCGGCCGCGCCATCGAGACGCACCTCGACGTCGCCGACAGCGAGTTCGAGCACGTAGGCTCGCGCGTTGATGTCCCAATACCCACGCCGTGCCGATCGTCGGATGTCCGGCAAACGGCAGCTCATTGCCCGGGGTGAAAATCCGTACCTTCGCGCGGTTCGCCGATTCGGCGATGACGAACGTCGTTTCGGAGAAGTTCATTTCGCGCGCGATCGTCTGCATCGCCTCGTCCGACAGACTCGCACAGTCGCGCACGACCGCCAGCTGATTGCCCGCGTAGCGCGCTTCGGCGAAAACATCGACGATGTGCAACCGCATCGAGCTGGTCGACCTGCTACAGTTTCTTGATCGTTTCGTTGACGATCTCGCCGCCGCGCGTGATCACGCAGCCTTTGATGATGTCGTCGGCGGGATCGAGTTTCAGCGTTTTGGTTTCCTTGTCCCAGAACTCGTCCAGCAGATTGACGATGTTGCTCGAGTACATTTCGCTCGCGTTGCGGCTGACGCGCGACGGCAGATTGCCGAGGCCGACGACGAGCACGCCGTTGATGTCGGTCACAGCGTCGAACACCGAGCCTTCGACGTTGCCGCCGGATTCCACCGCCATGTCGACAACGACGCTACCCGGCCGCATCGCTTCGACCATGTCACGCGTGACGATGCGCGGCGCGGGCCGCCCGAACACCTGCGCCGTCGTGATCACGACATCCGACTGTCCGATGACTTTCTTCATGCCTTCGCGCTGCAACTGCAGTTGCGCCGGCGTCAATTCGCGCGCGTATCCCTGCGCGTCCTGACCGGTCTCACCGAGGTCGATCTGCACGAACTTCGCGCCGAGCGATTGCACCTGTTCGGCGACGACCGGACGCGTGTCGAACGCCTCGATGCGCGCACCAAGGCGTTTTGCGGTCGCGATCGCCTGCAGGCCCGCAACACCGGCGCCGATCACGAACACGCGCGCCGGCTGAATCGTGCCGGCCGGGGTCATCATCATCGGCAGCATCTTCGGGCTATGCGCCGCGGCGAGAATCACAGTGACGTAGCCCGCCAGGTTGGCCTGCGACGACAGCGCGTCCATCTTTTGCGCCCGCGTGCTGCGCGGAATCATCTCCATCGAGATGCCGGTAATGCCTTTAGCGGCAAAGCTTCCGACCAGCGCTTTCTCGTTGAATGGATCGAGAAAGCTGATGTGGACGACGCCAGCCTTCAACGCGGCGAGATCTGCGTCGGCCGGCTTGCGCACGCGCGTCACGACGTCGGCGTCAGCGACGGCCGCGGCGGCATCGTGCGCAACCGTGGCGCCCGCGGCGCGATAGTCCTCATCGGTGATGCGCGCGCCGGCGCCAACGCCGGCTTGCACCGTTACGCTGAAGCCGAGGCCGACCAGCTTCTTGACGCCGGCCGGGACGAGCGCCGCCCGCAACTCGCCGGGCCAGGTTTCTTTTGGCACGCCAATGCGCATTCGCTGTCCCCTCGTGTGTCTTCGCCGCGGCAGATCGCCGCGACCGCCGTTCATTAGATCGAATCGCGCGCGCGCCGCGCAAAGAGCGGGCTAGGCTAGCGAAGCGCGATCCGGACGGCAACCAGGGTGCCGGACGAGACGCCGCTCGCGGCGTTGATCGACCGCGGTCTCGAGCTGCCTCAAGACAACGAGTTCGCAATGGTGCGGCGCTGATCAACGGCGGCTGGCGGCGGCTCTCTGTCATGGAGCTCCGGCGGGCTGCGTCAGCATCAGCCACGCGCCCAGAGCCGCCTGCTTCTCGGGCGCGCGCCACGGCGTACCGACTTCGTGCGACAACGCCTTGAGCGTGGTTTCCAGTTGACGTGCGGTACGTCCGAGTCGCTCGGCGGCGACAGCGCGTACGCGCTTCTCTTCGAATCGTCACGAACGGCACACCGCAGACGCCGAGCGCGATTTCGACGGCCTCGCGATAGAGCTTTTCTTCTCGGGCATGCGCTCGCGGGTGCGCGCGAACGACCTGTTCGGGGTCGACCAGGCTCGAGACGACAATGCACGCGCCGCAAGGCGTTAGACGATGGGATTTCATGTCGCGCACCAGGCGTGCGTATCGCGCGTGAGGTCGCCTTCTGCGCCGCGCGGCAACCGCGCCGTCGCGCTCGCACCGCGGAGGCGGCCCCGGCAGCTCCCAGTTCCTGGTGATACGGGTGCAGCGATTCCGGCATCCACGGGTCCGCCAGCTGGATCTCGTAGCGCACCACGATTTCCGGTGCACGACGCGATCCCCGGAGAACGACGACGACGGCGCGTCCAGGGCGCACGCTGAGACCCACTGCCGCGGCCTCGCTCACGACGTCCACTCGCGCAGCGGCCTCTCGGCAGTCGTCAACATGCACCGCAGTCCTTTCATCTGCGCACCCGTCGTCGCCACGACCACTCGATGGCGATACGATGCGCGTCGACGCCCAGAGAATTCAACGATGTCGCTGCATCAACCCATTGCGATCAACCATTCGCACGCGAGCGAAAATCGCATCCACAGCGACGACATCGCGCGCGCCTACGGTTTCACCGGCGCGCTGGTTCCGGGTGTGGCGGTGTTCGGCCACATGACGTATCCGTTGACGAGCGACCTGGGGTTGGACTGGCTCGGCCACAGCCGCGTCGAACTGCGCCTGTTGAAGCCGGCGTATCACGGCGATCGATCTGTCGGTGCCGCTCACGAAGACCGGCGATCAACGATATCTCGTCGAGTGCTACAACGCGAGCGCAGCGTGCTGCTCGCGCAGGTCACGGTCGATTTGCCATCGACGCTGCCGCCGGTCGATCCCCGCGCGCAGATTCCGGGCGTCTCGAAACCGCCGCCGCGCGTCGAGATCAACTGGGATGCGATCGACATCGACGTTCCGTTCGCGTCCGTCGCACTGGACGCCGAGCGTTGCGGAAAACCAACGCTACACCGATGAACTATCCGACGATCTGCCGGCGTATCGCGCCGGCGTGCGTGCATCCACACCTGATCCAGCACTGGTGCAATCAGATGCTGGTGCGCCGCTTCGTGTTGCCGGCGTGGATTCACGTCGGCACGCAGATGACGTTCCGGCGCGTGCTCGAAGGTCGGCAACGTCATCGAAGTGCGTGCGATCCCGATCGAGAAATGGGAGCGCAAAGGCCACGAGTTCATCAAGCTGTATCTGGCCTTTCTCGTCGACGGCGGCGTCGCGGTCGAAGCGTTGCACACCGCGATCTACAAAGTGGCGCCGAAGGCGTCCTGATGCGGATCGGCGTGCTCGCATCGCACGAAGGCTCGCGTGCTGCAAGCCGTGCTCGATGCATGCGCCGATGCCGGAACAGGCGCGCGACTGTGTGCGCGCGTCAGCGTCGTCATCAGCAACAACAGCGACTCCGGCGCGCTCAGGCGCGCGCGCGACGCCGGGATTCGCGGCGCTGCACCTGTCGTCCGCAACACATCGCGATCCCGTAGCGCTCGATCACGCGATCGCACAGTGCGCTCGACGACGCCCGCGTCGATCTCGTCGTGCTCGCCGGTTACATGAAACGGCTCGGGCCGGTGACGCTCGCGCGCTTCGCGAACCGAATGATCAACACGCATCCATCGTTGCTGCCGAAATTCGGCGGCAGCGGATTCTTCGGCGGCGCGGTCCACGAGGCCGTCCTCGCCGCCGGCGAGCGCGAAAGCGGCGCCACGGTGCATTGGGTGGCCGGCGATTACGACACCGGCCCGATCATTGCGCAGGCGCGCGTGCCGCGTCGCTGACGCAGAAACGCCGGCATCGCTCGAGGCAAAGGTCAAAGCTGGCTGAGCGCGAGCTGCTGATCGAGACGCTGATCTCGCTGCGATCGCTCGGTTCGCGAATCGAACGGCCGTCATTCATAGTCCCGTCGACTTGATACGCTGCTAAAGTCGGCCACCAGAGCGATCGAAAGGGAGTGAATCGATGCGCATCTCGACGCTGCTGAGCTATTCGAGCGGCATGAAAGAAGCCGTCAAAGAAGTTCAGGAACTGGAGAAGGCCGGCCTCGACATGGTGTGGGTGCCGGAGGCGTATTCGTTCGACGCGCCCAGCGCGATGGGCTACATCGCCGCGAAGACCGAACGCGTCACGATCGCGTCCGGCATCCTGCCGATCTACACGCGCACGCCGTCACTGCTCGCGATGACCGCGGCCGGCATCGACTATCTGTCGGACGGCCGCTGCATGCTCGGCCTCGGCGCGTCCGGCCCGCAGGTGATCGAGGGCTTTCACGGCGTGCCGTACGACGCGCCGACGCAGCGGATCCGCGAGATCATCGAGATCTGCCGCATGGTGTGGCGGCGCGAAAAGGTCAGCTACGACGGCGCCCACTACCAGATTCCGCTGCCGCAGAACCGCGGCACCGGCCTCGGCAAACCGTTGAAGCTGATCAACCATCCGGTGCGCGACGAGATTCCGATCGCGGTCGCCGCGCTCGGCGCGAAGAGCGTGGAACTCACCGCCGAACTCGCCGACGCATGGCTGCCCGCGTTCTACATGGCCGAAGGCGCCGACGCCGTGTGGGGCAAAGCGCTGCGCGCCGGCGCGGCAAAGCGCGATCCGAAACGAGCGCCCCTCGAGATATTCGCTGGCGGCGGCGTTGCAATCGGCGAAGGTCTCGAAGAACTGCGCAATCTCGGGCGGCCGCAGATGGCGCTGTACATCGGCGGCATGGGCGCGCGCTCGAAGAATTTCTACAACGACACGTTCTCGAAATACGGCTACGAGCGCGACGCGAAGATCATTCAGGATCTGTATCTCGCCGGCAAGAAGGACGCGGCCGAAGCGGCCATTCCGCAGTCGTACATCGACGCCACGTCGCTGATCGGTCCGGAAGGTTTCGTCCGCGACCGCCTGGCGGCGCTCAAGGAATCCGGCGTGAATGCGCTCAACGTCGGTTTCGTCGGCAAGACGCTGAAGGACCGCGTGCGCTACTGCGAATCGCTGCGCAATCTGGTCGATGCAATGTGAGCGAACCGGTATCGAACTGAGGGTACTCGGCAACGACGATCTCGATCGCTATCGACGCCTGCGCCTCGAAGCGCTGCGCGCGGAACCGACTGCCTTCGGCTCGAGCTACGAAATCGAAGCGAGCGCAAAAGCCGACAAATATCGCGATCGCCTGACCGGATCGCCCGAGAACTACGTGCTCGGCGCGTGGGACGGCGATGCAACTGGTCGGCATCGGCGGTTTCGTCCGCGAGACCGCGCCGAAACGACAGCACATCGGTTCGATCTGGGGCGTGTACGTCACGCCGACGTGCCGCAGCCGCGGCCTCGGACGCCGTCTGCTCGCATCGATGATCGAACGCGCGCGCGACCTGCCCGGGCTCGAACACGTGCTGTTGTCGGTGACGTCGGAGAACGCAGCGGCGCTCGCGCTGTATCGGTCGCTCGGCTTCGACGCGTGGGGAACGGAACCCGCGGCGCTGAAAGTGGACGGCGTCGACTACGACGAGACCCACATGCTGTTGCGGCTCTCGATGCGCTGACGCGAACGCGCTTCAGCACCGTCAGCACGCGGCGATCAGAATTCCTGCAATCATCTCCAGTCCGCTTCGATCCTGCTCGTCGAAGCGCGCGAACTGCGGGCTGTCGAGATCGAGCACACCGAGCAGCTCGTCGCCTCGTAACAGCGGCACGACCAGTTCCGAGTTCGACGCGCTGTCGCACGCGATGTGGCCGTCGAAGTCGTGCACGTTCGGCACGACGATGCTCTCGCGTCTGACCGCCGCGGTTCCGCAAACCCCTTTGCCCAGCGCAATCCGCACGCACGCGGGTTTGCCCTGGAACGGTCCCAACACGAGTTCGCCGTCCTTCAGCAGATAGAATCCGGCCCAGTTGACGTCGGCGAGTTCCGCGAACAGCAGCGCCGCGGTGTTGGCGAGGTTGGCAATCCAGTCGCGCTCGCCGTCGAGCAACACCGCTAGCGTGCGAGCGAGTCTGTGCATACTGGTCGTTGCTTCGACATTCGGTGACCAACAGCTCGCTACAGGCGCTCGAACAGATCCGACCAGTCTTCGAGCGCATCTTCCTGGCCTTCGACGAGCTGGATCGTGAACTGCGAATAACCGGCGCCCTCGAGCGTTCGCAGCCGTTCGAGCAGAACGTCCGCGGTGCCGGTGAACGAAAACGCTTCGATCAGCGGCGCGCTCAGCAGCGGACGCTCTTCGGGCTTGACGAACATCAGATGACCGCGATGGTTCATGCAGATAGCGCGCGTCCTCGGGCTCATAGCATTTGTAGATCTTTCGATATTGCTCGAGCGCGGCGTTCACGGCGTCCGGCAACACACCTGCCATCGAGCCCGGCGAGGTCGTTTCGACGAGATTGTGGAACAGCACCGCGACCAACGGCCCCGCTTGCGCGATCGCGCGCGGCGAATCCGCCGGTTCGCCGTTCTCCAGCACGCAGCCCAGCGCGAACTGCGTGCTGTACAGCGCATCGGTGCGTCCCGCTTCGCGCCACGCACCGCGCATCGTCGTCGAGTTCCTTCGCCGCGCGTTGCACGTCGGCGCCGAAGTTGATCCAGCCCGCGCCGAGTTTCGCCGTCAAGCGCTCGCGCCTTGCGGACCGAACGCGGAGATGTGCAGCGGAATCGGATCGGCGATGTTGATCAGTCCGAAATCGGGATTCAGAAACCGGATCGCGCGCGTTTCACCTTCGAAATCCCAGTGAATCGTTTCGCCGCGCAGCAGCGCCTGAACGCGTTCGACGTAGATCTCGAGCCGCGCAGCGGAATCGCGCCGAGGCCCATCGTGCGGCGTCCGGTGAAGCCGGTGCCGACGCCGAAGTCGATGCGCCCCGGCGCAATCTTGTTCAGCGTCGCGAGCGCATTCGCCGTGACGGGTTCGATCCGATTCGACGGAATCAGCACGCCGGTGCCCAACCGGATGCGCTTCGTGGTCATCGCGGCTTGCGTCATGCCGATGAACACATCGGGGTTCAGCAGCTGCGTGTCGTAAAACCACGCGTGGGTGAAGCCCAGTTCCTCGGCGCGCTTGACCGCTTTCCACGATTCGGTCGACGTCGCGAGTGCGATTCCGAATTCCATACCGCCCCTCCCCTCAGTCCAGTTTGCCGGCCATACCGTCGTTCAGCATTGCCATCGCTTCGCGGTGCACGCGCGCGTCTCCCGCTGCGATGACGCGCCCGCCCATCGATGCATCGCCACCGTCCCACGTCGTCACGATGCCGCCCGCGCCGCGAATGATCGGCATCAACGCCTGAATGTCGTACGGCTTGAGACCGGCCTCGACCGCGACGTCGACATAGCCCATCGCGAGCATGCAGTACTGATAACAGTCGCCGCCCCAGCGCGTGAGTCGCGCGCGTCGACGCAGCGCGCTGAAAGCCGGCCTGTTCGTCCGCGCTGCCGAACACCTGCGGGCGACGTCGATCGCGAGCACCGCATCGGCAACCGATGCGCACGGCGCGCACCTTCAGCGGACGCGCGAGCGCACCGCGCCGATAGTCGGCGGCATCGTTCGTGCCGATGAACAGTTCGTCGGTGAACGGCTGATACATCACGCCGAGCACCGGCGCCGCGCCGTCGAACAACGCGATCAGCACGCCCCAGTGCACCATGCCGGTGACGAACGCGCGCGTGCCGTCGATCGGATCGATCACCCAGGTGAGACCCGCGCCGGACTGATGGCCGAGTTCCTCGCCGAAGATGCCGTGCGTCGGGAAGCGTTTTTCGATGCCGGCGCGGATGATCGCCTCAGCCGCCTTGTCGGCGATCGTGACCGGATCGTAGGTGCCGTCGATGTTCTTGTTCGTCGACCGCCGGATCGTTGCGAAAGTGCGGCAGGATCACGGCACCGGCCTCGCGCGCGAACTCGATCGCCGCGGCGAGATAGGTGTCGCGATCGCGAGCCGAGACGGCGGTCCTGTCGTGGTAGCCGAAATTCATCCAATGACGCCCTCCCCCGGGCCGGATTATTGCACAGGCATTGCCTCGAGCCGCCTAGCGGCAGGTCGTTATGATGCAACCGGCGATCAACGAGGGAGAGAGGCAGCGTGGCAATCAAGACGATCAACCCGAAAGAGACCAAGAACCTCTACGACCAATTTCCATTTCTCGCAGGCAGTTCGCGCGGGCGAGCTGCTGATCTGCTCGGGCCAGATCGGCACCGGCGCAGACGGCAAGGTTCCGGCCGACCTCGCCGACGAATTCCGCAACGCCTGGCACAAGGTCGGCGGCGTGCTGAAGGCCGCGAAATTCGAATTCTCCGACGTGCTCGAGTACACGTCGTACCACGTCGGGATGCAAAGCACGATCGGCACGTTCATGAAGGTGCGCGATGAAGTGCTGAGCGAACCGTGGCCCGCGTGGACCGCGATCGGCATCACCGAACTCGCGGTTCCCGGCGCCCACGTCGAAATTCGGGTGACCGCTCGCAAACGCAAGTGACCGATGCGTTCTGGCGCGATCCGCCCTGGCGCGGCGGCAAGGGCGGCTACCGCATGGGTCTGCGCCCGATCGAACCGCAGCAGTGGCTAGCCGGATCGCATCGACGCGGCCGAGCGTGCGCGCAAAGAACAGCTGCTCGCCGATCCGACCAGTGGCGTGTTTGCGGCCATCGACGGATCGGTGACGGGGCAGCAGAAAATTCTCGATGCTGTGACGGCGTTTACTGGGCGATGCGATCGCGTCGACACGGGCGCGCCGCTCGCGAACGCCGCCTGCTCGTTCCGGACGACCTGTGCCTGATGGAGCGCGACGGCGAATCGTATCGGCTGACTGCCGCGTGCGTCTGCTCGCCGTCGTACTGGCGGCTCACCGAGAAGATCGGCCGCACGCTCGATGGAATCCACGGCCCCGTGCCGACGTTGAACGACAAGCTCGGCGTGACGATGCTGCAGTTCTTCGATCGGCTGCCCGACGGCGCCGTGTTCGAGCGACGCAACTGGCTGATCCACACGAGCGCCGAGCTGTACCATCCGCAATCCGATCCGTGGCCAACCGTGGCTGCAACGGACGCGACAGGACTCGTCGTTCGTTCCGAACGTCAGACGTTGCGACGGCTCGATCCGACGACGGTGGTGTTTACCATTCGCGTCAGCTGCCATCCCCTCGCTGAAATCGTTAGCTATCGCGACGCAGCGCGTGATCTGCTGACTGCGCTCGAGAGCAAGGATGAAGCGGAGCGTTCAGCCACAGGGTATCGCTTCTTCGGACCCGCTGTGGTCGCGTTCTTGAACTCTGTCAGCGGAGGCACCATGACCGACGTCCTCGCG
This sequence comes from uncultured Gammaproteobacteria bacterium, assembly GCA_963829065.1. Classification (GTDB taxonomy): domain Bacteria; phylum Pseudomonadota; class Gammaproteobacteria; order Pseudomonadales; family Azotimanducaceae; genus DATJGR01. Next base: position 499,788 of record CAWHHK010000006.1, read on the forward strand.
ACATTTCCACGAGTCGACCTCGGCTTCCTGCCAACGCCGCTCGAACCGCTCGATCGCCTGTCGACATCGCTGGGCGGACCACGCATCTGGATCAAGCGCGACGACTGCACCGGCCTCGCCACCGGCGGCAACAAAACGCGCAAGCTCGAGTTCCTGATGGGCGATGCGATATCTCTCGGTGCTGACACGGTGATCACGTACGGCGCCGTGCAGTCGAATCACGCGCGCCAGACTGCCGCCGCCTGCGCGAAGCTCGGATTCGAATGCCACCTGCTGCTGAGTCGCCGCGTTGCGTGGCAACATCCGGAATTCGAAACGAGCGGCAACGTGCTGCTCGACCGCCTGCTCGGCGCGCATATCCATTTCACCGAACCCGCAAACGCGGAGGCCGCATCGCGCACGCTCATCAACGACCTGACGCTGCTCGGCAGACATTGCTACGTGATCCCGACCGGCGGCTCGAATGCCATCGGCGCGTTGGGCTACATGCGCTGCGCCGCCGAGATTGTCGCGCAAAGCCGCGAACTCGGATTCAAGCCCGATGCGATCGTGCACGCGACGTCGAGCGGCGGAACGCAAGCCGGCCTCGTCGCCGGCCTCGCAGCAGAGAACTTTGACTGTGACGTGATCGGAATCAATGTCTACGACACGGATCACGCGGCGATCGAGCGTCGGATTGAGCAGCTTCTGGCGCACGACAATGTTCCTCGCTCGAGTCTCACCCGACAACGCGCCTCGGTTGCGAATCGTTCACGACTTCATCGGCAAGGACTACGGCATCCCGACGCGGCAGACCACGGACGCCATCAAGACTACTCGCGGCGACTGAGGGAATCCTCACGGACCCTGTGTACTCGGCAAAGCGTTCGGTGGGTTGCTTTCGATGATTCGAAAGAAGGACTTCGCGTCACTTCAACAACATCGTATTCGTCCACACCGGCGGAGTTGCGTCCCTTCCGGTGTACGCCACCGCCTTCCGAATCCGATCAGCGGTACGAATAGTGTGACGCGTGTCATACCTCTAGAGGGGGCAGGAGGTGGGACAATCTCACCGTCGCCTCAGCGCCACGCAAATCCAAGTTCGACGTGACGCGAGAACCGACGCAACACGAGGTTGTGTGACGACGGATGTCAACAGGAGGTTGATCGACGTGAACGCACTGGCCGGTGGCGATGCGAATCCGCTCTATCCGATGCGTTCGGCCTAGCGTTACAGCCATGTGGATTGACCGAGTGATCGCGTGGGTATTCCCTTCGCTCGCACTGCAGGGAACGCCTTGGTATCAGCTCTGGCAAACGAAGGAGCGGACATGACTTCCTGTTCCTGGCGCGAATACTGTTTACGTTTGTCGGGCTTCGCGTACGTTCGCCCACTACTGTATTCTTCGATCGCGTTATGAACCTTCAACCAATCGAGTTCTGGTTTACGTTTCGAATGTCGATGGGGCCGCTGTCGCTTGCAACCGCGGCGTACTACTTCATTCCAGCTCTCTACGAAGTACGGTACTACAAGATTCCCGCAATGATCACTGGTGCCATCTTCTGCTACTTTCAGGCTCGTGTTCTCGTCTGGTACGAAGGAAGTCTTTACTTCTACGCGTTTGCATTCGTGATCGTCGCGACTGTTGCTACTCAGGCTGAGCATCGCGACAGAGTTTGTTGTACGCGGGACTGCTCATCGCCGGTCAATGGCAATCCTACCTGGAGGCCGGAGTTGATAAGCCGCTGCTCTTCAGCGCAGCATCGTGACTCTCGTATTCTTGTGCTTTGCCCGATCCGGGTATTCGCTGAGCTGAAGTACTTCAAGGCAAACCAAGAGAACATTGAAAACCAGAAGGCGCATCATCGAACTGAACATTGAGTTTGCCGACCGAATTCGTGCATTTCTCCCCAAGGAAATATCCTCGCGACTATTTCGATATGTCGACGTACAGCGAATGACAATCCTGCAGGCAATCGAGGAAGTTCTTCGTCCACGCCACCGCGACATCGCGTGTTTGTTCAGCGACATCCGAGGCTTTACTCGGGCCACTCAAGGGATCGGCGATACTTATCTCGACGATGGCGTGATCCCAAACGTGAAGCAGTGTACGTACGCCGTCGAGCGGAGCGGTGGAATTCCTCGAAAGATCGGTGACCTTCTCTTCGCGTATTTCGATCCGCCGGAACCCCAAGCAAACCTGGTCCGATGCTTGAAGGCCGCGATCGACGTCATTCAGGTAAATAGCGATTTCAACGCGAGTCGACCGGGACAAGAGCCAATCAATCGGTATGTTCTGATGACCTCTGGCGAAGCGATTGTCGGCAATCTTGGCGGGTTTCGATTCGTCGATCGAGATCACTGCGCTCGGAAATCCGGTCAACTTCCTGAGTCGAATTGACGAAGCCACTAAACAACCTGCGACTTCGCCAGATGATAAGCAGCAATCACATTGTGATCGACGAACGAACAGCAAAGTCGCTGATGGCAATCGTTCCAGGATTTGAACCGGAACCACTATGGCTCAAAGATCTGGGAGTCACCATTCGGGACTTCGAAAGTGTTGATCAGCTATTCCTGTATTGTGTTGATGACGCTAAGTCGCGTTTCACAAACTCGCAGATCGACGGGATAGTGGGAACCCATGTCACAGACACTCGCCGATCTAGCCAACAGATACAAACAATTCGCGCCTGATCCAGACCTGCATGGAAGCTTCTATCCAGCCGATGTCTATCCCGGCGAAGCGGCCTCGGCAACGATACGGGTTAACGCGAACGCAATTGTGGAGCACGTGCGTATTTGGCGCATGAGTCCACTTGGACTGGAAGTACTCGCACCCTCGGGGGCGAGCCAACTCGCAGTGGGCCAAATCGTTGAAATCGACTTGCGGCTTGGCGCATCGAGTGCATCGTTGTCTGGACTTACGATCGTTAGTACGACAAACGAACTGAACAACAAGATCCTCGGAATTCGTCTAGTAGAGCAGCCGGCGCCAAGATTCGATGGGCAGGACCGAAGGAGCAACCGACGATGGCTTTGCAGCGATCAGTTTGTCCCGGTATGCGTAGCGCCAAATCCCGCTCGGTTTCAAGATTTCGTCTACCTCCGGGTGCGAGAAATATCGCCCACCGGGATGAGGCTGATAACGAGCCTTCGGAACAAGTTCCTCGTGAAGGGTATGACGCTGGATTGCGTGGCGAGTTTCCCATTCATTTCTCAACTTCCGTTGAAGATGGCGATCGAAAATGTTCGGCTCACTACGGAGAACGGCAAGGACTTCCTATCGGTTGGCGTCAGCTTGAAGAAACTCAATCATCAGGAACGTCAGATCATCGGACAGTATCTAGTTCAATTCGGCGAGGGCGTCGCGCTCCAGGATCTTCGGCGCCAAGACCTGGCGCCGCGTTCTATCGCGCCGTCTTTGGAGTTCTCGTTTGTAAAATCACTGGAGGACTACCGAGAAGTCCTTGACCTCAGGTTGCGCGCGTATCGTGCGGCACAGAAGATCCCAGATTGCTTCACCGCTGATGACATGGCCGATATCTTCGATACGCGGTCACGAGTCGTCATCGGAAAGTACCGAGGCAAAGTGATAGCAACAGCCGCCCTGGTGTTCAACGAGTATTACGATCGCATGGAAATTGAAGACGGCGTGGAGTGGCCCAGCAATCTTCCAAGACGCGACGAAATGGTCGAGATAATTCGTGCTTGTACCGATCCGTCCTTTCGCGGAAGTGATCTGCTCATAGCAATGTTCCAGTTCATGGCGGTTGCTGTGATGCAATCGAAGCGCCCCTACGTGGTCTGTGGCTGTACGCACGACATGATTGGACTCTACGCGGGTATCGGGATGGACCGACAAGACCTTGAATACTGCCACAGCAAGTTAGGCGACGCTCCCCATACTGTCATGCTTGGCGACGTCCGCCGAGCGATGAACGGGACGTCAGTAAATCCGATCTTTTGGAATGCAGTATGGGCGCCGGCAACGAACTACATGATCGACACGGAACTGCTGGATCTGACCGCCGTCGATCGACTGCGCATGAGCATTTATCGCCTCTGCGCCCCAATCGCGTTCATGCTCCAACGAAGAATGAGAAGGCCTCGGAAGCAGATCGAGAGCTAATGACGGCAAGTGCGCTAGAACCCGGCTCGACAAGAGCGCGATCTCCGTCCCGCGTCGATTGGAAAAACTATGCTGCGTTCTACGACCTACTCGCTGGGATGAACCCCGCGTATGTTGAGCTCCTTGAAGAGTTCAGGGCCTTCTGCCACAACGTTAACCTACGCGAAGGCATGCGCATCCTTGATCTTGGCGGTGGCACCGGCAACTTCTTCTGTCGCGGCCTGCCGGAAGAGCTGAGGCAACGATGCGAGCTCATTCATCTCGATTCTGACGCGGAGATGATCTCAATCGCACGGGAAAAGTACAGACAGCACGGCTTGAACGTGCAACTAATCCATGGCGACGCGAGCAAGACCATATTTCCGGCTGGGCATCTCGATTGCGTAGTCTCGGTTCACGCGCTATACGCCATGCCGGAGCCAATTCAAATTCTCAGGAGCACTCTACATTGGCTCCGACCGGGTGCTTCTCTCTTCCTAGTGGACCTCGGTCGGATTCTTAATACACGCGAGTGGAGGTCTTATCTCGTCAAGACCAATATTTCGAGAATGGGCGCCTTTCGAACACTTCGCGCGCTCCTCAGGGAAGGACGCGAGTTCACGAGGGCAAATCGCGAGATTGTGGAATGCCAGCGCGACGGAACCTATTGGCAGCATACGACCGAAGAACTGCGCGTAATTCTCGAGAGCGTCGGTTACGAACTGGACGGCATTCGTCCCGTGTATCGAGGCTACAGCGATCTCGCGTACGGCCGCAAGCCAGGTGTGTCACGCAGATTCATCGATGACGATTAGTACTGCGCCTCATGAACACTCCGCGCCCGCAGCGACCCAACCTCCCGGCCACCTAACAGGTTGCTGAAAAACTCCGCAGCTGGTTCTTCCACTCGCGACATGCACGTCGAATTGCCCCGACGACTCCCACATCGTCCTGTCGCGATGACACGCGGATCTTCAGTGAACTGTTTTCGTGATCCACCGTAACCCAACGTGATCGAAACAAACGTTTAGCAGCGGATTCTTACCGCCGTAGATCACGTTGAGTGACGGTGGGTGACGTGACGATAGGTTGGGCACCTGAGTAGGCGCCCGTGCATAGAAACTTCCTGACTCAGGATCGAGCGCGTGTCTCGCCGTCATCGTGAACGCAAGCCGTGTCCGCAAATCTATCCTCAGTTTTGGCGGCCAACAATTGGGACGGGGGGCGCAAAAACAGAGGCGTCAGCAGCATGCTAGGCCTTGTCCAAGGTCGCAACGTGAGCATTTCGAATGATGTGCGCAAGGCGAACGCATTGCACGGCGTAGAGCGTGGTCTAAAGGCCTATCTCGTCCAGACTGGCTCCGACATCAAACATTTGCGTGAACTCGGCCACCACCTCGTGAAGGCGATGGAAGTTGCGATTGAACGCGGGATGAACAGGCACTGCGGTTTAACCCGTATCGATATCGGGTCTTGCAACTGGCTAATGAGATGCACAAGCGCAAACACTTTGAATACGTGCGTGGGTTCGGCTCAGCCCCATAGGCCGAGCACAAGAACCGCAGCGAGTTGAAAAAAGTGTTGCTGCATCGCGCCCTTGGAGACGAGGTCAGGTGACTGCGATCGTTAGTCCCGCAGAACGGACCTGTCATCCTCAACGCTTCCGCGGTAGCGGCGCTTTGTGCGTGTGTTCGATTGCCCCCACGAATGACAGCCCTCTGTTCACCCGTTGGAGGAGCGTTCGATAGTTCATTCGCAGCGCCTTCGACCATGCAAGCAGAGACATGCGTTTTCCGTCATGTTCGAAGACGCGGTCTGTCTTTGCGTCACCACGTCCGCGTCTCGAAGGGACTGTGGCCGCATTCGTTTTCCTCCATCCCGCACGAAGGCGCCTGTAGTAGGTTGAAGTGCTCACCCCGGAACGACCGAGTGCCTCTGTGAGTGGCGTGCTCGCACCGTCGACCGAAACGACCGACCTGTAGACTCTGGCGGGTGTACGTGCCGCTCGAGCTGGAGACCAACCAATTTTCAATCGGGATCGATACAGGTCGGGACTAACGCTAGGGTGCAGATTTTTGGGCATGTGTGACGAGGTCCATCGTGCTTCGGGCCGGTTGTGCGCGATCTGTATGGTTCAGCGATTGCTCAGTATCCCGCAGTAAATGGCGAAACTTCATCGAATGCCACTTCAAGCGTTGAACTCGCATTCTGACGAGCATGAGGTAGGTGTTCGCTTCGCACCCGCCGCTGGTATTGCGGCGTTGCGTCAGGCGTAGACCTGGAGCGCAAACATATGAGGTTTGCTGGAAAATCTGCGACCGGATGTGCTCGTTAGACTCGAGGTCGTTTGGAGCCTTGAAGTGTTCGTCGTTGAGCGTGTCGGTGATCTGCTTGGAAATCGCGCGTTGCGGCTGGTAGCATGCCCCCGGAAAGCCGCACAACCGCGGCGGGTCGTTGAGATTTGGGGGGTTCGCAATGTCCGTCGCCTACGCAGGTGTCGTCCAGGATGCATCTGCCCTGCCTCGGCTACCGCCGGGCGTCGTCCTCAGCGGGCCGCTGGTGGAAGCAAAGCTCCGCGAATCCTATCTCCTGATCGGCATTCTCTATGCAGGTTCGCTTGCAGGCCTGGTGTGGGCGGTGACCGAAGGCATCGGCAAGGTGGAACTCGCAGTCTTCGCCGGCATGTTTGCGCTGACGACGTTCGGGATCGGCGCGGGCATGCATCGCCTGCTGGTGCACCGCAGCTTTCGGTGCGGTCCGGTCGTGCGAACGTTCTTCTGCGCGATTGCCCAGATGGCGGTGCAGGGCTCGCTGCTCAAATGGGTCGCCAATCACCGCCGCCACCATCTCTACACCGATCTCCCCGGCGACCCTCACAGCCCGCGCTATGACGGCAACGGCAACCGCTCTGTCAGCGTTCTGAAGGGTATGTTGCACGCGCAGGGCAGCTGGGTGTTCGACCATGCGACAACGGACGGCGAGTACTACGCCAAGGACATTCTGGCCGACCCGATTGCCATGTTCTTCGTCCGCACGCGCTGGCTCTGGTACGGACTGTCGGCGGTATTCATCCCGGGCGCCATCGGCTACGCGTTAGGCGGCACCCACACCATGATCGGCTGCGTGCTGTTCTCAGGCCTGCTTCGCGCCTACTTACTGGTGATGACTAGCCAGCTCACCGGCTCGGTCTGCCACGCCTATGGCTACAGGCGCTTCGAACGCGACGACGCTTCGACCAACGAGTTCGTGACCACGATCCTCACGTTCGGCGAAGGGCTGCACAATAATCATCATCGCTTTCCGCGCGACGCCTATCTCTCGCACGCCTGGTACGAATTCGATCTCAACGGCCTGATCATTCTGGGCATGGAAAAGCTCGGGCTCGTGCATGACGTCGTCCGCGCGCCCCGTCGAGCACACAGACTCGAGTTGATCGCGCTAGAAGGCGATGCGGTAGTGGATGGAGGCGCCGACGAGTTGATCGAACGTCCCGCCGGACTCGAAGTGGAGGTCAGTCGTGGTCCGGGTCACGGGCGAGAAACCCGTGTCGTTCCAGCAGCCGTTTCCCATGGACAACGGTCCTGAGCTGATCTCGCAGCTTGCTGGTGGGCGGGTGTGAAGACCACGGAGGCGACAAGGCCCAGGCCAAATCAAAGAACAGTCTTCGAGAGCCGCTCGACATGCCGGTCGATCGAGCGCGCGTAGCGCATCCCCTGTTCTTGGAAGTAGCCATCGTCGCGCCGGTTCTTCAAACCGACGTTGTACGCAGATAAAGCACACTGCTCCGACCCGCACACGTCGCGATAGTGGGCGAGAATCTGCGCCCCACAGTAGATGTTCTCGGCCGGGTCCGCGAGGTTGTGGCTGCCGCAGAACATACCCCAGTACGGCTTGACCTGGGCGGGGCCGATCGCACCCATCTGTGACGTCACTTCCTTGCGGAAGGAACTTTCGATAAACACTAGGCTCGCCAGCAGTTCCGGCGAGAGGCCCTGACGTTTCGATGCTTCGAGAATCCAGCCTGAAAACTCGGTCGCGGTCTCCTTCGGGATGCCCAGCACCGTGTGGAGCCGGCTCGCGAAGCGGCCCACTTCGTCAGCCCACAGGTCCTGAGTCGAGACGGCAGCCGGGATTGCGAACGCCGTCCGCTCTACCCCTCGGTCGCCACCCAGGAGCACCATTGCCGTGCACACAAAGCCAGCCAGCGCCACCATGGCTACTTGGGCTCTCAATAGCACTGGGATACGCTCCAGGCTCCGGCGAATCGATCGACTTGAAGATTGGCCTGCGGTGTCGTTGATGGCATTGATCTGCACGTCCTGGACCCCTCTGGTTGCGGCATTCTATATGCGCTGCGTCACGCAATGAACCCAAGGCTAGCCATCGACCCCCGACTGAACTGTTGCATGGATGTATCAGGGGCCTCGAAAATGAGGAACCGCTAACCTCTGGCACCCCCAAAAGGCGCATTCGACGTATTCGATCCATTAAAACGGTTCGGCTGATACGAAACCGGTCTAAGGCTGACAATCGCCTCGATCGGATTCATTGCTGCAGTGCAGCAAATCGACACGGCGTCGCGTGGGTCGCGCCGGCATCGCCTGGCTGGCACCGTCTAGATGTGGCGCGCCGTCAGCATCTTGTCGAAGCGGGTCAGGGTCGCCATGACGCGACCGTAGACCGATTCGGGGGGGTAGTTTCCGGAGCCGTCCTTCTCGCCGACCGGCAGGCCGCTGAAGAGCGCAATCGCGTCCTCGACCCGCGCCACGCTGTACAGGTGAAACCGCCCGCCGGCGATCGCGTCGTGGACCTCGTCGCGCAGCACCAGATTCGCCTCGTTCTGCGCCGGCAGAATCACGCCTTGCGTTCCCGTCAGCTCGCCGAGCGACTCGCACGCGGCGAAGAACCCTTCGATCTTGTGATGGACCCCGCCGATCACCTGAGCCTCACCCAATTGGTTGATCGAGCCGGTGATCGCCAGGTCCTGTCGGATCGGTACATCGGCGAGTTCCGAGACGATCGCGATGTATTCAGCCATCGACGCACTGTCGCCTTCGATGCCGCCGTACATCTGCTCGAACGTGACGCTGCAGTCGAACGACAGCGGGAAGTGATGCGCGAAGCTGCGCATCAGCACGCCCTGCAACGTCATGCTGCCCTTTTGTTGAATCGGCCCGCTCATCGCGACCAGCCGTTCGATGCTGATGACGCCGCGCCGACCCACCGACGACCGCGCCGTGATGCGCGCAGGCGAGCCGAACGCGTGGTCGCCAAGCATCTGCACCGTCAGGCCGTTGATCTGGCCGACCACGCTGCCGCGGGTCTGAATCAGGATCGTGCCGTCGGCAATCGAGCGCTGCACGCGGTCTTCGATCTGGCCGTTGCGTTGGCGCCGCATCGCGACCGCCGCGCGGATGTGCTGTCCCGTCAGCGTAGCTATGCCCGGATTGAGCTTCGACGCCTCGATCAGCACGTCGGTGATCAACTCGAAGCGCGACGTCAACCGCTCGCGATGTTCTGCCCAGCGCGCCGCCATGCCGAGCAATCGGCAGATGCCGTCGATGCTGACATCGATGCCGTTGCGGCGCGCGTTCCCTTCGATCAGACCGGCATAGACCGACAGGTTTTCGAGCGTGGCGTCCGCGGTCGGCTCGATCTCCGCCTTGATTTTGAAGTACAGCTGAAACTCCGGATCCTGCGCGAAGAATGCGTAATACCACTGTGGCGCGCCGACGATGATGACGTCGATTTCGAGCGGCACCGGCACCGGCTTCGGCGCACCGGCGAGCGGCGGCGAGTTGGCGCGGTAAAACTCTTCGATGCGCAGTTCGCCGTCGCGCAGCGCGCCCTTCAGGAACGTCCACAACATCGGATCGCGCACCAGCGCTTCGGCACGCAGAATCAGCACGCCGCCATTGGCGCGATGCAGCGCGCCCGGACGAATCAGCGTGACGTCGGTATCGAGTCCGCCGCCGGGCAGTTGCCGATATTCGATGAAACCGAAGAGATTCTCGTAGGTCGGGTTGTGTGCGCAGATCACCGGCGGATGCGTTTCCCGGCTGCGATCGACCAACAGATTGATCGAATAGCGCCGCTCGGCGCGTTCGGTGCGAGGCGTGACGACGCCATCTTCGGTCGCGATCAGCAGTTCGTAGTGCTCCACCAAATCGCGCCGCAACCCCTCGATCCAGTCGGTCAGTTGGCGGAATGCTTGAAACCGATCGCTGAGTCCGGCGAGCAGGCCGTCGGTCGCGCGCGCGGCCACATCACGATTGAATCCTCGCAACGTCTCGAAGAACTGACGCTGAAATCGCGCAGCGTCACGATTGATCTCGGCCATCTGCTCCATCAGCTGCCGGCTGCGTTCGTCGAGTTGCGCGCGTTGCTCGGCCGCGAGCATGTTGATCGGAATCGGATTCCCGTCGGCGCCGATCGCCGCGATGATCGCGCCTTGCGGCGTATTGATGATCGACAACTTGGCCGCGTTCGCCTCCGCTTCGAGCGCAGTCAACCGACTCTGGATCTGCGCATCGTTCTGGGCGCGCAGCGTCGTCGCCTGGTGCTGGTACGACTCACTGCTGAATGCGGACGCGAGTTCTCTGGCGAGCGTCGGAATGACTTCGTCGACGGCGATCTTGAAGCGCTTGCCGGCTACCGGCGGGCAGGCGGATCGGGCGCGGCGTCGACGGCGCCTCGAAGTCGAATACGTAGATCCAGTCGTCGGCGGGCGGTTGGGCCTTTGCCCATGCCTTCGACAAATTCGCGCGTCGCCGTCATGCGCCCGCTGCGATCGAGGCCGAGCACATAGACGTTGTAGTCGTTGCCTGGCGTGGTCGAGCCCGAACTCCAGCGCCTCGCGCGCGCGCGCGTGGCTCGACAGATCGAACACGCTGACATCGCTGACAGGCGCAAATGTGAACTCGGGCATGCCGACCGCGGCCGCGGCGAGTTCCTTCAGCGCCATCAGCGTCGCTTGCCGATCTTGAAGTTATCCCACGTGACGCTGTGCTCCGGCACGACGACCACCCACCGGCGATTGCGGCCGCCGGCGCTCGCGCCATTCGGCGGCGGATCGTCGACCGCAGCGGCGCCATGACCGCCGTTGTATTTGCGGCCCATCTGGATTCTCGCCTCGGCCAGGTGCGGATCCGCCGCCTCCGCCGCTGCGTCTTCGAGCACGTGCGCCTGACCTTGCAGCATCACGGCCTGGAGTTCCGGAAATTTCTCGTTGCGGTCGACGAGCACCGTGCACGCGGGGTTGCGCCGAAGATTGACGACCTTCTGGCCGCGTCCGTAGAAGTACACGCGCCCGCCGGCCCAACCGAACCACATCGGCGTCAGGTTGATGCGGTTGCGTGGCCCGAGCGTTGCGATCCGCATGTTCCACAGCCCGGTCATCAATTCGTCGATCTGCGACGCATCGAGCGCCAACTCGCGCGGCAACGCCATCGCTCAACCTCCCCGCAGGTCCGCGATCATCGCTTTGCGCGCGTCGCGATCGACGAACTCGAACGACGCGGAGCTGCGATCGACGAACGCGCCGTAACGACGCTTCATCTCCGGCACGATCGTCTTCGGTTCCCCGACCACAGCAAATTCATTGAGGATGTCGTCGGTGATCAGCCCGCCCATCTCTTTCCACCGGCCTTGTTTCGACATCGTGTTCAGTTCGGTCTGCAGATCGCCGACGCCGATCGACTCGAGCACGCCGCGATACGCGGGCGTCGAGCCGTAGAACGCGATGCGCTCCTTGTTCGCTTGTTTCGACTTCTTGAACTCTTCCTCGGTACGGCCGGAAACGACGAAGTTCGAATACGATATTTCGAAATCTTCGCGGCGCCGCCCTGCTTTCGCGAGTCCGCGCTCGATCGCCGGCAACGTCACCGTATTGATGAACGGCAACGTGCTGAACGGATGAATGATCATGCCGTCGGCGACCTCACCGGCGACTTCCGTCATATGCGGTCCGACCGCTGCGAGGATCACCTTCGGCGCGCCGTACTCTTTGTTCTCCGGCGTGAACGCCGGTGTCATCAGCGTGTGGGTGTAGAACTTGCCGACGAACTCGAGCTTGGCCCCGTCGTACCAGTTCGCCCAGATCGCCCGCATTGCAAGCACCAGCTCGCGCATTTTCGCCGCCGGCGCTCCCCACGGCATGCTGAACCGTTTCGTGATGTGCGGCTTGATCTGCGAACCCAGGCCGATGGTCACGCGCCCCTTAGCGTAGGCGTTCAGATCATGGCCGATGTTCGCGAGCAGCATCGGGCTGCGGGCGAAACCCACCGCGATCGAGCTGATGAGTTCGATCTTCTGCGTATGTTCCGCCGCGAGCAGCAACGGGAAGAACGGGTCGTGGTTCATCTCGGCGGTCCGCACGCCGTCGTAGCCCATCGCCTCGACTTCTTTCGCCGAGGCGGGAACGCGCTCGAGCTGGTGCCCAAGCCCTGCATCTACTTTCATCGGTAATTCCTTTGCTGCGGCCCGTGTGTTTAGTTCGTCAATTCGCTGATGATCTTCTTGCGATCTTCGCGCGGGATGTTCGCGTAAGCCGCCGAAGTCCGGTCGATGAGATCGCCGTACCGCGATTTGATCTGGCCCGCAATCGACGACGGCGGACCGATCACCGCAAATTCCTTGACGATGTCGTCGGTGATCAGCTGACCCATCTCTTCCCAGCGACCCTGTTTCGACATGCTGTTCAGGTCGCTCTGCAGATCACCAACGCCGATCGAGTCGAGCACCGGCTTGTACGCGGGCGTCGATCCGTAGAACGCGATCTGGCGACGCGTCGCGACCTTGGCGGCCTCGATGGCCTTGTCGTCCTTGCCGGTTACGACGAACACCGGATAGCTGATCTCGAAATCCTTGCGCGATTTACCCGCGCGCTCGAAGCCCCTCTGCAGCGCCGGCAGCGTGGTTTCACGCAGGTATTTCTCCGTCGTGAACGCGTGGATGATGACGCCGTCGGCCACTTCACCGGCGACCTCCGTCATCAGCGGACCGACCGCGGCGAGAAATACCTTGGGCGCGCCGTATTCGTTGTTGGTCGGCGTGAAGAACGGCGTCATCAACGTATGCGTATAAAAGCGGCCTGCAAATTCCAGCGGCTTGCCTTCATGCCACGTCGCCCAGATTGCGCGCATCGCGAGAATGAACTCGCGCATCCGCGCGGCCGGGGCCGACCACGGCATGCTGAAACGCTTCGCGATGTGTGGCCGGATCTGCGAACCGATGCCGAGTACGAAGCGGCCCTTCGATACCGCGTTCAGATCGTGCCCGATGTTCGCGAGGATCATCGGCGTGCGCGCAAACGCGACGGCGATCGACGTCATCAGTTCGATGCGTTGCGTACTCATCGCCGCGACGACCAGCGGAAAGAACGGGTCATGCGACGTCTCCGCCGTCATGATTCCGCTGTAGCCCAATTCTTCGAGCGCCTTGGCTTCGGCGCCGACCTTGTCGAGATCCCAACCCACTCCCCCATCTACTTTCATCGAGCGACTCCGGATTCTGAATGCGGGGGGCGATTGTACGGCGGCAACGCGCCGGATTGGCAACTAGCCCACTTGATCGGGCGCGACCATGAAGTAGCCCCGTGTGCGGACCTTCGCCGGCGCGAAAGTGGTCACCGGTCACCGCGTCGCCGGAGAAATCCAGTCGATAGACCAGATCGTTTGGCTGCCTGACGCGATCGGCCTCGGTCGGCGAGAGTCCGAGAAAGTGCGTCAGCAGCACGCGGCCCATGATGCCGTGCGAAACGATCGCAACCCTCCGCTGGGGTAACTCACCGAGCCGTTCGGCCAGCGGCGCGACGCGTGCCAGCATGTCGGGCAGGTTCTCACCGGCGGGCGGGCGGTGATGAAACGGATCGAGCGAGCGCTCGGCCCACTCCTGCGGAAACTGCGCGACGATCTCATCGATCGTCAGACCCTCCCACGCGCCGCAGTGGCGCTCCATCAAGCGATCGTCGTACGTCGCCGGCACGTTGCAACGCGCGAGAATCAGCTCGGCGGTTTCGCGCGTTCGCCCCAGCGGCGATACCCACAGGTGTTCGACGGCTTCGCGCGCGAGCAACTCGCCGTTGCGCCGCGCGTGTTCGCGGCCCTCCTCGGTCAGCGGCGAATCCATCCGTCCCTGCAGGCGCCGCTGACGGTTCCACTCGGTCTCGCCGTGCCGCACGAGGTACAAGACATCCATGTGTCTACTCGGGATTGTTATGGCGAAGATGATATCCAAGTCGGCGCTTGATTCATCCGCTGGCAATCCCCATACAATGGCACTGGCAATGGAACTGCCAATGGAACTGCGGGGGACCGCGGCACTCGCGCGCCGGTTGCGGGTCCAATCGACAATTGAGGATTCGATCATGCGCATTCTGTTGTTTTTGGCCACCAACCTCGCGGTCATCCTGGTCGCCAGCGTCACGTTTCGCCTGCTGGGACTCGATCAGTTCCTGTACCAGCAAGGCATCGGCATCAACCTGACCGGGATGCTGATCTTCGCGGCCGTGTTCGGTATGGGTGGATCGTTGGTGTCGCTGCTGATCTCGAAGTGGTCGGCGAAGATGTCGACGCGCGCGCAGGTGATCAGCGAGCCCAGCGGGCAAACCGAGCGCTGGCTCCTCGATACGGTCAAAGAACTCGCCCGTGAAGCCGGCATCGGCATGCCTGAAGTCGCGGTATTCCAGTCACCGCAGCCGAATGCGTTCGCGACCGGCGCCAGCAAGAACCACGCGCTCGTTGCCGTCAGCACCGGACTGCTTTCGAACATGCGCCCCGAAGAAGTGCGGGCCGTGCTCGGACATGAAATCGGCCACGTCGCGAACGGCGACATGGTGACGCTGACGCTGATTCAAGGCGTGCTGAATACGTTCGTGATCTTCTTCGCGCGCATCATCGGGATGGTGGTCGACCGTCTGATCTCCCGCGACGACGACCGCCAAGGCGGCGGCATCGGATTTTTCATCACTTCGATGATCGCCCAGGTCGTGCTCGGCATCGGCGCAAGCATCATCGTGATGTGGTTCTCCCGCCATCGCGAGTTCCGCGCAGACGCCGCCGGGGCGCAACTCGCGGGTCGCGACAACATGATCGGCGCGCTGGAACGCCTCAAGGCGCCGAGCCAGATGCCGGATACGATGCCCGAGTCGCTCGACTGCGTTTGGTATCTCGAGCGGCGTGCGGCGCGGACTTCGCGGCGTTGTTTGCGTCACACCCGCCGTTGGATGAGCGGATCGCGGCGTTGCGTCAGGCGCTGAGAAGTCGTCCGCTACTTCTTCGTCGTGCGGTAGTCGCCGAATTCCTGATCGCGCTTCGTCAGCGCGTCGGTCAGTCCGTTGCGCAATTCCGCGAGGTGCTGCTGCGTCGAGCGCGTAAACGTCGCAAGCGCCTGCATCTCGGTGCCGGCGCGAATGCCCGCGCGGATTCCCATCGCATCCATCTGCCGATGCACGGCGCGCTTGTTGATCTGCTGGAGGTCCGACGGCACTTTCGCAACACGTTCGGCGATGTCGAGCACGCGATCTTCGAGTTCGGCGCGCGGAAACGCACGATTCGCGAAGCCGCATTCGACCGCTTCGAGGCCCGACATCGAATCGCCGGTCAGCATCAATTCCATCGCGCGCCGCAGGCCGACGATCCACGGATAGAACTGGTTGTCCGGCGGACTGATCGCGCGCACGACCGGATAGCCGATCTTGGCGTCCTCCGCGACATAGACGAGGTCGCACGCGGTCGCGAGTTCAGTGCCGCCCGCGAGGCAATAGCCGTGCACTTGCGCGATCACCGGTTTAGCCAGATCCCACATTCTGAAAAACCCGTCGACGACGTGACGCGGCCAGTTTCCGAGCCCCGCGGCCGTGTGAAACGGTTGGCCTTCCGCGACGTTGGACTTCAGGTCGTAGCCCGCCGAAAAACACTCGCCCGCGCCGCGGATGATCGTGACCGCAATGTTCGCGATCGTTGTCGGCAGTCTCGAGCGCATGGAACATTTCGCCGCGCAGTTCGTTCGACAACGGATTGCGTTTGTCCGGCCGGTTCAACGTGATGCGCTGAACTTTCGGTCGCGGTACGTCGACGATGATCTTGCGGTATTCCATCTCGACCCCCCTCAGCGTTTCCGTCAGAACGAGAACTGATCCGGCGTGAACGCCTTGAACGTGCGCATCGCCTCGGCCGCATTCGAACCGGCAAGCGGCGCGATGATATGCGTGTGTATCCCGCCGGCCGCGTCTTCGCGGATCCGTTGCGCGGCATTCGTCTTCGCGTGCCGATGATCGCAACTTCGTCGATCAGCGCATCGGTCAACGCGCCACCGGTCTTGGCGCGATCTTTCGCCGCCCAGCCCTCGGTGATCGTGTCGGCCGCGTCTTCGAACCCGGCCCACGCGAGGAACTTGTTGTACACCGGCGTTGCGTAGTACGGCGCGAACGCGCCGCGGAACCGATTGCGCGCGTCGGCTTTGTCGTCTGTCACGAGCACCATCGCGCGGTTGACGATTTCGACGTCCTGCCAGTTCTTGCCCGCACGTTTCGCGCCGATCTTCACGTGCTCGATCATTTTCTTCAGCGCGCGCTTCGGCCACAGGTTGAAAATCACGCCGTCGCCGATCTCGGCGGCCATCTCGATCATGTTCGCGCGCAATGCCGCGATATAGATCGGCGGCGGATTCTCCATCGGGTACTGTCGGTAGCCGTGGCTCGACATCGTTTCCAGATCGAACTCGGATTTCTCGCCCTTCAACATCGACCGCACCATGATCGCGGTCTCTTTGACACGGGTAACGGGTTTGTCGAGGGGCAGGCCGTGCCAGCCACCCATCATCGTCTGGCTCGACGAACCGAGACCCATCACGAACCGACCCGGCAACAGTTGTCCGATCGCATTTGCAGTCGCGGCGAGTACCGCCGGCGTGCGCGTGTACACCGGCGTGACCGCGACTCCGAGTCGCAACGTTTTCGTGTGAGGCGCGAGCGCCACCGTGGACGTCAATGCGTCCGGCGCACCACCGTCGCCGAACCAGGCGTCCGTGTAGCCGTTGGCCTCGGCCCATTTGACGCGCTCGACCGAATCCTTGATGAACGGACTCGCCGGCAGCGTCACCGCCATCCGCTTCGCTAGTGGCATCATTCCCCCAGATCTGATTTGAATTGCGCAGAAAAGCCGCGTAAGCCTCTCACTTTGCCGCGAACGGAATCAAGCCGTATCCTTGACCGCTCCGAACGCAAACGCCGCAAGAGATTCACGATGACCGACATGCCGACTCTGACGCCTGTTCGCGAAGCGCATCGCTTCGACGAGCGCGCACTCGATGCCTATCTCGCTGCGCACGTCGACGGCTACGAGGGCGGCCTGATCGTGCGGCAGTTCGAAGGCGGCCAGAGCAATCCGACGTTTGCGTTGCGCGCCGGCTCGCGCGAGTACGTGTTGCGCAAACAACCGCCGGGTGCATTGCTGCCGTCGGCGCATCAGGTCGATCGTGAATATCGCGTGATGCATGCGCTGCGCGACTCCGACGTACCGGTACCGAAGATGTACGCACTGTGCGAAGACACGTCGGTCATCGGCACGAAGTTCTACGTGATGGAGAAAGTGGCAGGACGCGTGTTCACCGATCTGCTGCTGCCGTCGATGAACAATGCCGAACGCCGAGCAGTGTACGAGGATCTGACGCGAGTGCTCGCGGCACTGCATTGCGTCGACTATCGCGCGGTGGGGCTCGAAGATTTCGGCAAACCGGGCAACTACTACACGCGCCAGATCTCGCGGTGGAGCAAACAGTACGTCGCGTCGCAGACCGAATCGTTGCCGGCGATGGACAAGCTGATGCAGTGGTTACCCGAACACACACCGAACGTCGACGAAACGGTGATCGTCCACGGCGACTATCGCCTCGGCAACATGCTGATCCACCCGACGCAGCCACGCATCGCCGCGGTGCTCGACTGGGAACTGTCGACGCTCGGCCATCCGCTCGCGGACCTCGGCTACGTCTGCATGGACTACCACTCGGATTCGTACACGACGGCGGGACTCGCGCGACCGGACCTTGCGAACTTCGGCGTGCCGTCGGAGCGCGAATTCATCGCCGACTACTGCAAATTCGCCGGTCGCGCCGGTATCGAAAACTGGAACTTCTACGTCATCTACAACCTGTTCCGCTCCGCCGCGATCATCCAAGGTGTGTACAAGCGCGGCCTCGACGGCAACGCGAGTTCGGACACCGCGGTCGCTGTTCAAGGACGCGTGCCGCATGCGCGCCGATCGCGCATGGGGATTGGTCGAGGCGCTGTAATCGTCATCGACAATGTCGAGCAACGGCGCCGACAGACCGAGCGCCCCCCAGTCACGCTGTTCACGCACCGTGCGGGGCCGTTGTCGGCGGCTGCGTCTCGTCGTCCGCAAAGATGCGCACGTTGCGCAGCTCGACGAACACGTCTGCACCCGGATGCAGCGGCGGGATACCGTTCTCCTTGCACAGCTCCGCAGCGATCCGGCTCTTGTCGTCAGCGCGTTCGAGTTCGACGCGAACTATCGATCCGGCCGCATTGACGTGGGTGATTCGCGCCGCAATCGGCGCCGCGTCGCTCGGCTCGAGGTGAACCTTGACGTCGTGATGCCGGACGCAAGCGATCGCCGGGCCGTTGCGCACCGCGTCTCGCGTGGGCAGATACACGGAGGTCTCGGCCGAGTTGAAACCACTCGTCGCGGACCGTGCCGCGGAACGTCGTGACGTTGCCGAGGAACTGATACACGAACGCCGTCGCCGGATGAGCTGTAGACCTCCTGCGGTGTTCCGATCTGTTCGATGCGCGCGTGGTTCATGACGACCACTCGATCGGCTACTTCGAACGCCTCTTCCTGGTCGTGCGTGACGAAGATGCTCGTCACGTGGATTTCGTCGTGCAGGCGACGAATCCACTGTCGTAGTTCCTGACGTACCTTTGCATCGAGCGCGCCGAACGGCTCGTCCAGCAACAACACGCTGGGCTGCGCCGCGAGCGCCCGCGCCAGCGCGACACGTTGCCGTTGACCGCCCGACAGTTGCGCGGGATAGCGATTCTGCAGCGTTTCGAGGCGGATCAGATGCAGCATCTCGTCTACGCGCTCGCGAATCAGCTTTCGCGGCGCTTTGCGCACCTTGAGTCCATACGCGATGTTCTGCGCAACGGTCATGTGCCGGAACAGCGCGTAGTGCTGGAAGACGAAACCAACTTTGCGATGGCGCGCCGATTGATCCGTGATGTTCTCGCCGTCGCTGACGACGGTGCCGGAGTCGGCGACTTCGAGTCCCGCGATGATGCGCAGCAACGTCGTCTTTCCGGATCCCGAAGGTCCGAGCAACGCGAGCAACTCGCCGTCCGGAACGTCGAGGCTGACGCGCTCGAGCGCCGTAAAGTTGCCGAACTTCTTCGAAACACGATCGATGGAGATGCTCATGAACGTAACTCGTTTGTTCCTTCGGCCGCAGATTTGACTCGCGCGGCTTCCGCCCTGTCGACGCCGACCCTTGCAAGCAGCGTGAGCAGCGCGACCATCGTCAGCAGCGACGCGACGGCGAATGAACCGGGCAAGTTGTATTCCTGAAATAGTTTCTCGATGCGCAGCGGCATCGTGTCGGTGAGTCCGGCGATGTGACCCGACACGACGTACACCGCGCCGAATTCGCCCATCGCCCTCGCATTGCACAGGATGATGCCGTAGATCAGACCCCATTTGATGTTCGGGACCGTGATCTGCCAGAACACCTGCCAGCCGTTCGCACCGAGACTGACGGCGGCAAGCTCCTCCTCGACGCCGATCGCTTCCATCACCGGAATCAACTCGCGCGCGACGAACGGAAACGTGACGAAGGCGGTCGCGAGTATCAGTCCCGGTGTCGCGAAGATGATCTTCAGGCTCGTGTCCTTCGGCCACATCTCGAAGTAGATCTGCGGCGCGAACGTGACGACGAACACGAGCGCGCCACCAACGAGCGTCGCGAGCCACGGGTGGTTCCACCAGCCGCTGCGTTCGACCGGATTGATCGGACGCAATCCGAGGTACAGCAACACGTAGATTGCGACTGCCAGCAACGACAACAGGTACGGCATCGCGGAGTAGCCGTCACGACGCAGGAACGGACCGAGATAACCCTGCAGGCCGAAGATCAGCACGAAGATGAGTCCGGCGACGACCGGCGAGACCGAGAACGGCAGGTCGATCAACGCCGTCAGCAGCGTGCGTCCCGGGAAGTTGAACTTCGCGATTGCCCAGGCCGCGGTGACACCGAACACGAGATTGAGCAGCAGCGCGGTCGGCGCAACGACCATCGTCAGCTTGATCGCTGCGAACGTGTCGTGATCGTTGAACAGATTGTCCCAATAGACGCCGACGCCCTCGCTCAGCGCCTGAGCGAATACGTTGACGAGCGGCACCAGGACCAGCAAGCCGATGACGAGCACCGCCGCGATCGTCAGTGTCCTGCGCACCCAAACGGCATCGTTCTGCGAGCGCCGCGCCAAGGTTCCTTCAGCGCTCATAGCGGGTGCTCCAGCGCTCCACCATGTTGATCAACAGCAGTGAAGCGAACGACAGAATCAGCAGCACCACCGCGATCGCCGTCGCTTCGCTGTACGCGAATTCTTCGAGCCGCGCGACGATCAGAATCGGCGCGATCTCCGTCTTGAACGGCATGTTGCCGCTGACGAACACGACGGCGCCGTATTCGCCGACGCCGCGCGCGAATGCAAGGCCGAATCCGGTCACCAACGCCGGATAGAGCAACGGCAGAATCACGTGGCGAAACGTCTGCCAGCGCGTGCCACCGAGCGACGCGCTCGCGTCTTCGGTTTCCGGATCGAGGTCTTCGAGAATCGGCTGCACGGTGCGCACGACGAACGGCAGGCCAACGAAAATCAGCACGAGCACGATGCCCGCGCGCGTGTAGGCGCCTTGAAATCCCAACGGAACCAGATACTGACCGAGCCAGCCCGTCGGGACGTACAGCGCGCTATACACCAAGCCCGCCACCGCGGTCGGCAATGCGAGCGGAAGATCGACCAGCGAATCGAGCAGCTTCTTCAGCGGAAATTCGTAGCGCACCAACACCCACGCGAGCAGCAGTCCGAGCGCGACGTTCACCGCTGCCGCGACGAACGCCGCACCGAACGTCAGCGAATACGCTGCACGCGCGCGATCAGTCCAAACCGCGCGGACGAATTCGTCGAGCGACAGCGTGCTCGCCTTCAGGAAGCACGCCGCGATCGGAATGATGACCAGGACGCTCAGATAGAAGACGGAATATCCGAGCGTGAGTGAAAACCCGGGCAAAACTCTGCGGTTGACGCTGGCCATTTACGATCGCTGCTCTTGCGCGAGGGGAGTGGGATTCGAAACCGAGTGCGGCTTCACTGCCCCGGCTTGTAGAAGGTATCGAACAAACCACCGTCCCCCGTGAAGCGCTTCTGCGCTTCTTCCCAGCCCGGGGCAATTTTCGTGATCGGGAAGAGTTCGATGTTGGGAAAGTCGGCGGCGTGCGCCTGCAGAATTGCCGCGTTGCTCGGTCGATAGAAGTGGCTCGCGATGATGTCCTGACCTTCGTCGGTGTACAGGTACGCAAGGTATGCCTCGGCGGCCGCACGATGTCCCTTCGCTCGATCGACTGTTGCGTCCACGATCGCGACGAACGGTTCGGCGAGGATGCTGATCGGCGGATAGACGATCTCGAGCCCGCCTTTTGCTTCCTGCACCTCGAGCCGCGCTTCGTTCTCCCATGCGAGGTGCACGTCACCGATGCGCTTTTGCACGAACGTCGTCGTCGCGCCGCGCGCGCCGGAGTCGAGCACCGGCACGTGCTTGTAGAGTTCGGCGAGGAAGCTCTTGGCCTGGTCCTCGGAGCCGCCTCGCAGCACGACCGATCCCCACGCGCTGAAGAACGTCAGATAGCCGTTGCCCGACGTCTTCGGGTTCGGCGTGACGATCTCGACGCCCGGCTTTCACGAGATCCGGCCAATCCTGGATCTTCCACGGGATTTCCTTTGCGCACGACGAACACGATCGTCGAGGTGTACGGCAGCGAATGATTCGGCAGACGATCGATCCACGGCGATTTGATCAGTCCCCGCTTCGCAATCGCATTGGTATCGATGTACGACGCGAGCGACACGACGTCCGCCTCGAGGCCGTCGATCACGGCGCGCGCCTGAGTGCTCGAGCCGCCGTGCGACTGGTTGATCGTCAACGTCACGCCCGCCTTCGCCTTGTAGTCGGCGATGAAGTGTTCGTTGATGTCGCGCCATAGCTCACGCGTTGGATCGTACGAGACGTTCAACAGGGTGAGTTCCTGTTCGGCGGCACCGGCCGGAAACGTACTCGCGGCGGCGAGAACCAGCGCGACCGCGCGCGCGAAGGATCTGCGAGATTCATGACATTCTCCACTTGATTCAGAATTTAGAATGCGAACTGCAGACGCATCGATATCTGGTCGATGTCCTGACCGATCTCTGAGGCCGGCTGCGTTCAGCCGATTGACGCTGACGTTCTGATAGTTCAGCTGAGTCTTGATCGCGTTGTTGATGTACCAGTTGAGGCCGAAGGTCCAGATGTCTTGCAGTCCACCGCGCACCCGGTTGGCAGCGACGGGATTGAATTGACGATCATCGAGGTCCATCGTCGAGTAGCGCACCGCGAGTTCCCACGCGCCCCAGCCGGGTGTGACCGTACCGGCCGATGTGATGCCTTGCACACCGGGCGAGCCGAACGGATGGAGCACCACAGGGGTACGGAACGCACCGCGCGCCGGATCGTAGCGGCGCTGCTCGCCCGTCAGCATCCACGTAACGGTGCCATACCAACCATCGAAGTCCACGTCAGGCTGCGTTTGCCTGCGGTCGACGGTGAACGCGTAGTAACCGCCTTCCGCATAGAAGTTCTTGTAGGTGCCACCGCCGTCGACGCCCCACTGAAGCAGTGAGTTGGCGTTGAGGTTGCCGGTCGAGATCAGGTTCGTCGATGCGCCGTTCGTTCCGGTATCGTCGACGCGCAATTCGGGGGAGTTCGCCAAGGTCAGTGCGACGCCCGGCGCCGGACTGACGTCGGCGGGGTTGAAGATCGACGTGCCGTTGACGCCGAAAACGATTTTCGAATCCGGACTGGATCTAACGAGATACGCGACCCGACCCAGCAACGCCTGTTGCTCGTCCAATACACCCGATTGGTTGGCGCGCCCACCGGTGAGCGCCAACGAGCCGAAGAGGCGCTCGCCTGCCCGCACCGCGCTGATCGCCGATCGACCGTCGCCGCCTGCCAAACCACGCTGAATCTCGGTCACGGTTGCACGCTCGAGAAACAGCAGTGTCGGAGGCACCCGAACTGTCTTCCAGGTTGGCGTACGGCGGGAACGCGCCGACCCGGATCAGCAGCGGATTGAGTCCGACGTATTGAACATACGCGTTGGCGATCGTCGAGCCCTCGACACCGCTGCCGCCGAAGTCGTAGAAGAAGCTGTATTCCCAATCCGTGAACACTTTTCCGTCGATGCCGATGCGAGCCCGGCGGAAGTCGGTACCGTTCGACAAATCGGGAGCCATCGGCGGCCGATCCTGGTCGTAGACGCCGGCATCGAACTGCACCAGCGAGCGTATCGACGCCGAGAAGGCGCCGTCCGACGTTGTGATCGTGGGACGTCCGTTGGGAATCGTGAGCGCAGTCGCCGTGATCTGCCGCTGCGTCTCGGCGTACTTGCTCGCCGTGCCGATCTTGAGATCCTGGATCTGCGTGCTGAGCGCCTGCGACCTGCTCTTCCAGCGCTTTGATCTTCGCGTCCGTTTCTGCATCGGCTGCGCCGGCGGGCATCGCCAACAGGACCGCTAAGCCTCCCAGCCAAGCAGCCAAAAGTCGTTCCGGTCTCATGTTTGTGCCTCGAGTAGAAACAAGGGAGAAGGTGAGGTTTTCCCCAAACGAGGCGCATTGTTACTCTAGTAACACTACCTATTCAATAGACTTAATATAATAAGCCAAGACCAAAATGAAATATCGGGCTAATCGATCGGAGTCACGAGACAGACATTCGTCGTCCCATTCACGTTGTTCGCTTGATTCCACTGGTGCGTCGAGTACTTCACAACCAATGGTTTGTGTCTGCCCGGCACACCTCGTCAATAGCAGGCGATGTCTACCATTCCTATGGAGATTGATTCTTTTGAAGTGGCCGTGATCGCCCGCCGTTCCAACATTCGCTTGACCTCGCCGGCAAAGCGCAGAAGATACAGGGCACGATTCACTGGGCTCTGACCGCTACCGAGATGCTGTCTCAGAAAGCCAAATACGCGCTGCGCGCACTGACCGCCCTCGCTGAACTGGAATCGGGAGCGCAAGCGCAGATCGCGGAAATCGCTGACACGGCGCGAGTGCCGCGCAAGTTCCTCGAACTGATCCTGCTCGACCTGAAAAAGCGCGGGCTCGTGCACAGCACGCGCGGCAAGCTTGGCGGCTACACGCTCGGTCGTCCCGCCGCGAACATCGAACTCGCTGAAGTCATTCGCGCCATAGACGGCCCGTTAGCCTTGTCGCCGTGCGCGAGTCGCATGGCATACCGCAAATGCGATGATTGCGTCGATGCGGCGACGTGCCAGATCAGAAAAGTGTTGCTCGAGGTGCGCGATGCCACCGCGGAGATCCTGGAGAAACGCAGCGTCGCGAGCATTGTCGAAAGGCCCGCTGCTCGCAAACGTAGGACTGCAGTTCGACGGTCGTCATCGTAGTTGCCAACATCGAGCCCGACGTATCTGGGTGCATCACCGATACATCGCAGCTCGATCGGCTGGCGACGTTCTGAAGGCAAGTGGGCCTGCCCTACACCCAGAACTGTGCCAGGCACGCTCAACAGTTCTTCGATAACGACCGAAAGAACGGAAATTGTGCCTGTGCCTGGGGCTTTCCCCCAACCCTAGAGCATCAACTCCGCCATCATCTCGAGCGCCTTCGGCTGACTGCTGCCGATCAGCATCGAACCGACGTGGCCTTTCTTACCGGCCGCGGTCCAACGCTGCGCGCGATCGCGGATGCGCGCCGCCGGTCCGACCAGATGGCACGCGTCGATCAACTCTTCCGGCACCGCGGCCATCGCTTCGTCGCGCTTGCCGGCGAGGAACAGGTCCTGAATTTTTTCGGCTGCGCCGCCGAAACCCAGGCGCGTCGCATAGTCGTTGTAGAAATTCTTGCCTCTCGCGCCCATGCCGCCGATGTACAAGGCCATGTTGCCGCGGATCGGCATCATGCATTGCTTCACGTCGTCGCCGACGATCACCGTCACGAACGGCGCAACGTCGAAGTCCTTCAGCGATTTGCCGCCACCCGCCGCCTTCAGACCCTTCTCGATCGGGTCTTTGAAAACGCCGAACTGATCCGGATCCATCCAGATCGGGAAGAAGCCGTCCGCTACTTCCGCCGCCGCCTGCACTCCGGCCGGCGTCAACGTCGCTGCGTAGATCGGAATCCGGTCCTCGCAGACCATGATGCTCTTCAGCGGTCTGCCGAGGTTCGTCGCCCCGGGGCCGTGATACGGGATCTGGTATTCCTTGCCATCGAACTTCAGCGCGTCTTCGCGCGCGAAGATCTGCTTCATCACCTGAATGTATTCCTTCAGCCGCGTCACCGGCTTTCCGTACGGAACGCCGTGCCAGCCTTCGACGACCTGCGGACCGGACGCGCCGAGTCCGACGATGAAGCGGTTGTTCGACAACTGCGCGAGCGTCATCGCGGTCATCGCGGCCATCGCGGGCGTGCGCGCCGGCATCTGCATGATCGCGGTGCCGACCTTGATCTTCGTCGTGTTCGCGAGCATCCACGTCGCCGGCGTCACGGCGTCGGAACCATAGGCTTCGGACGTCCACACCGAGTCGTAACCGAGGCTCTCCGCGTGTTTGATCGCGTCGATCGGGATGCTGATTTTCTTGCCGGAGTAGCCGGCGATGAGTCCGAGTTTCATGGCGATTTTCCCAGCTGATTCGACGCGTGATTTCGGTCGAGAGTTTTGCAGGCTAACAAACGCAAGGCATCGCGAACAAGGCGGTTGGACTTCGTCGGATGTGTTCGTTAGATTCCGGGGCCCCTATCATCGAGACATTCCCGTGGCAAGCCTGCGCAGCCATGTTCTCAACGCTGCGATTCGATATGCCGGCAAGCGCCACCTCGCGCGCCTCGAATTCACGCCGGCCTCAATCGCGGCTTCGCGCGCGCGGATGGAACGCCTCGGCGATCGCCGCGAACTGCCGCCGCAACTCACGCGCGATCTGGATCTGCTCGGGGGTGTGCCTACCGAGTGGACACGCGCGCCGCGTCCCCGCCGCGGCGTCATCCTCTACTGCCACGGCGGCGGCTACGCGCTCGGGTCGCCGAAGGTCTACCGGGGACTGGCCGCGCGACTGGCAACGTTGACGCGATGCGACGTCGCCGCGATCGACTATCGATTGGCGCCGGAACATCCGTACCCGGCCGCACCCGACGACGCGATCAGTGCATATCGTGACCTGTTGTCGCGCGCGATCGATCCGAAATCGATCGTCATCGCCGGTGATTCGGCAGGCGGTAATCTCGCGTTGGTGACCCTTCTGCGCGCGCGCGATGGCGGGTTGATGCTGCCCTCCGCGGCGGTGCTGTTGTCGCCATGGACCGATTTGACCGGCAGCGGCGCGTCGATGCGCGCCAACGTCAAGCGCGACCCGATGTTGCCCGCTCACCGGATCGACGAAGCCGCGCGACTGTATGCACCGCACGCGGATCTCACCCACCCGGACATCTCACCGCTGTTCGCCGACCTCACGGGCCTGCCGCCGCTCGCGATTCATGTCGGCACGACCGAGGTCCTGCTCGACGATTCGCAACGGCTCGCGGAACGCGCGCGGCAGCACGGCGTCGACGTCGAATTGAGTATCTGGCATCGCATGCCGCACGTGTTTCCGATGTTTGCAGATTTCATTCCGGAGGGTCGTCGCGCGCTGAGCGACATCGGGGCTTTTATCGACGAGCGTATTGACGGGCATATCATCGATGCGCGGCTGTTGCCGGCTAAGACGCGGTCCGCTGTTTCCGCAGATAGTCGATGATGTCCTGCGATTCGTAGAGCCATTGCACGTCGGTGCCGCGTTGAATGCGCAGACACGGAACGGTGGTACTGCCGCCGCCGTTGCGCAGATCGTGCAGCGCCTGCGGGTCGGCGTGAATGTTGCGCAGTTCGATAGCGATTCCGGCGTCATCCAGGAAGCGCCGCACCATCGCGCAATACGGACAACTCGGGTAGTGGTACAGCGTATAGCTCTCGCTCATGGGCACCTCGATCAGCGGCGCGATTATGCCGAGCCGCTGCGTCCATTACGAGGCGCGACTTCGCGCTTGGGCACGCCGACGCGGAAAGCTACACTTGCGCGTTCATTGCCGGACAGCGGAGTAAAGGGACGTTGAGCAAGACCAAGCCAGACAAGCGCCTGATCACAATCCGCAATGCCGTGATCGCGGGCGTAGTCTTGATCGTCATCGTAGTCGGCGGATATGGCTTGTTCCGATCGACCGCGATCGATGTCTCCGGCGAATTCGTCGAAGGCAAGCAGTACAAGGTGATCGATTCGGCGCCGCCGGTGCCGCTCAGCGGTCCGATCAGGGTCACCGAATTTTTTTCCTACGGCTGCGTCCACTGCCGAAACTTCGACCCCATCGTCGTCGATTGGTCGAGCAGCGTGCCGAAGGACGTCGTGTTCGAACGCAGTCCAGTGACGTTCTCACCGTCGTGGGGTCTGCTCGCGCAGTCGTATTTCGCGCTCGAGAGCACTCACGCGCTCGAGGAGAATCACGAGCGAATCTTCAAGGCCATCCACGACAACGGTAAGCAATTCCTGACGCTCGAGACGGTCGCCGATTTCGTCAAGGATCACGGCGTGACGCGCGACGACTTCCTGAAGGCGTGCAATTCACCCGGCACTGCGCGCGCCGTCGCCGAAGCGAGCCGCCGCGAGCGCGCATTGCGGATCAACGGCGTGCCGTCGCTGACGGTCGCGGACCACTACGCGATCGATATGGATTCGGTGCCGCGCAAGAAGGCGTTCGAGGTCGTGGACTTCCTGATCGCCAAGATCAAGGCGGAGCGCGCCGCGCGAGCGGCGAGCGCCGCGCCGGGATAACGGGTCCGGGTGCCTTTTCGTCGCATCGGCACTCGAGCCCGAATCCGCAGCAGACATCCCCGACCCCGTCATCATGGTCTGGTCACCACATGCCGCGTGAGACACGCCAACAGCGGCGCGCCAACCGCGTACGGAGTCTGCTCGCCGGGGGGACACTGATCGTTGCGTGCATCGCCATCGCGTCGATCGCCGTGTATTTGTTGTATCTGGACCGTTTCATCACGACGACGTTCGATGGGCGCCGCTGGTCGGTGCCCGCTCGCGTATACGCGCAGCCGCTCGAGTTGTATCCGGGTCTACCGATCGAGGCTGCCGAGGTCGAACTGGAATTCAAGCGGCTCGGCTATCGGAGCGGGCGCCTCAACGCACCCGGCAGCTACATCCGCAACGGCAACGAAATTCGCGCAGTGCTGCGTGCGTTCACGTTCAGCGACTCAGCGCGACCCGCGACCGAGATTCGTGTGCGCATCGCCGATCACGCACTCGATTCACTCACTGCCGATCAACAGCCGACCAGCCTCGTGCGCCTCGAACCGCCATTGATCGGCAGTTTTTTCGCGACCCACGGCGAGGATCGGCTGATCGTGACGCCGGAGGAAACGCCGCCGCTGCTCATGGATGCACTCAAGGTCGTCGAAGATCGCAACTTCGACACGCACGCCGGGTTCGACCTGAAGGGCATAGCGCGCGCCGCGTGGGCGGACCTGCGCGCCGGCGATCTCTCGCAGGGCGGCAGCACGCTGACGCAGCAGCTCGTGAAGAGCTACTTCCTCGACAATCGCCGCACGCTACTGCGCAAACTCAAGGAACTCGCCATGGCGGTGATCCTCGATGCGCGCTACACGAAAGACGACCTGCTCAATGCGTACATCAATGAAATCTACCTCGGGCAGGATGGCGACCGCGCGATTCACGGATTCGGGCTCGGCAGCCAGTTCTACTTCAACAAACCGCTGTCGGAACTCGACCCCGCGGAGATCGCGCTGCTGGTCGCCGTGATTCGTGGACCGTCCTTCTACAACCCGTTCACGCACCCCGCGCGTGCGCAGGCGCGCCGCAATCTCGTGCTCGGCTTGATGCTCGAGTTCGGCTTGATCACCGACCAGGCACACAAAGTGGCCATCAACCAGCCATTGGCGCTGACGCACTCCGCGCGCCAAGGCGGCGGGTACTATCCGGCGTTCCTGGATCTCGTGCGGGAGCAACTCGGCCACGACTATGACGCCGCCGAACTCGCGTCGCGCGGTTATCGCGTCTTCACGACGCTCTCACCGCGGGTTCAGGATGCCGCCGAGCGCGCGGTTGCGGACACGCTCGATCGAATCGAAGTGGACCGCAAACTGAAACGCGGAGAACTCGAAGCTGCGTTGCTCGTGGCAAGCTCCCAGACCGGCGAAATCGCCGCCGTCGTCGGTGGTCGCAAGGCCGGCTTTCAGGGTTTCAATCGCGCGTTGAACGCGCGCCGACCCGTCGGTTCGCTGCTGAAGCCAGTGGTCTACCTGACGGCGCTCGAGAGTGGCGCGTACCACCTCGCATCGATCGTCGACGACGCGCCGGTGCTGCCATCGGAAACGGACAAGACCGGCTGGACGCCGCACAACTTCGACAACGAAGTCCACGGTCCGGTACCGCTGGTGCGCGCGCTCGGAGATTCTCTGAATCTGGCAACCGTGCGACTCGGTGAAGCCGTTGGCGTCGATCGAATCGCCGCGCGCGTTGCCGCGCTCGGCGGCATCGACCAACCGCCCGCATACCCGTCGCTATTGCTCGGCGCCATCGACATGACGCCGCTGTCGATGCTCAAGATCTACGGCGTATTCGCGAGTGGCGGATTTGCGACGCCGGACAAGACTGTGCTCGCGGTCGAAGACGAAGCCGGCGCCACGCTGAATCGATACCCGCTGGAAATGCAACAGGTCGCCGCGCCCGACGCCGTGGCGCAGCTGAACTACGCGCTGACGCTGGTGATGCAGCGCGGCACCGGTCGGTCATCGCGCTACGCGAACAGCGGCGTTGCCGGCAAGACCGGCACGTCGGACGAGTCGCGCGACAACTGGTTCGCGGGCTTCGACGCGACCCACCTCGCCGTGGTCTGGGTCGGCTACGACGACAACCGCGCGTCGAAACTGACGGGCAGCTCAGCCGCGTTGCCGGTGTGGGATGCGTTGGCGGCTCACTTGCATCCCAGTCCGATAGCGTTGACTACACCAATCGGGTATGAATTGCGGATGATCGACTACACGACCGGCGCACTGACGCAATCCGGCTGTGGCGAACCGGTGACGATTCCGATCCCGTACAATGCGCAGATTCCGGCCCAACTCGACTGTCCTTCGACGCTGGAGCGCATTCGACGATGGTTCAGCGACTGACTCCCGGTAACCGCGTATCGATCATCGCGGGCATGGTCGTGCTGCTCGCAGCGTGTGCGACGCAGGCGCCGGCGCCGACGCGCGCCCCGCCGCCGCCCGCACCGACACAAACGGTGCCCTCGCGCCCCGCGCCGCGTCCCCTGCCACCGGCCTCGGTACCACAAGGCGTACCTGCGCCGACGACGCCGTCACAACCCCAATCACGACCACCGTCAGCGTCGGTAACCCTGGCGTTGCAGGACGAGGCACAACGCGCTGCAACAGCCGGCGATCTACCGAAGGCGATCCAGATTCTCGAACGCGCGATACGCATCGAGCCGGATCGCGCCGAGTTGTGGCTCGCACTCGCGCGAGCGCATCTGAAGGAAGGCGACGCAGCGCAGGCGGAACAGTTCGCGCGCAAGGCCTTGCAGTTCACGCGCGATCAATACGACCTCGAGCAACAAGCCTGGGTCGTCATTGCGGACGCTCGCGCCGCGAATCGTTGAACCCCGATGGCAAGACCGGCAGCTAACGAGTCGAATCGGGGGCGTTCCACGCGAACAGTAGCGTTTCCTTGTGGCGATTGCGTGGATTCTGAAAGCGCGTCTCGAATGTGAAGCCGAGCCGTTGTGCGACGCGAATCGAACCCGCATTGTCGTGCGCCATGTTCGCGATGATGCGCCGCAGACCCTGACCGCGGCTGTACTCGAAACAGGCTCGCGCGCACTCGAGTCCGTAGCCCAGACGCCAATGCGCGTGCGCGACGATGTAGCCGAGGTCGTTCTCGGCGCGTCCCATGATCTGGCTGACGAGAATTCCCGCGTCGCCAACATAGGTTCCATCGATCAACTCGACGGCGAAGCGGCCGCATCCGGGAGTGGCATACCCTTCGATCGCGCGGACCAGCCAGGCGCGCGCCTGTTCGATTGTCAGCGGTTCCGGCCAATGCTGCATCGTGATCGGATCAGACAGCAGCGCGGCGACAGTTTCGAGATCGGACTCACTGTAGCGCCGCAGCCGCAGGCGCCGCGTTTCCACGACGACGCTCATCGGCGCTCAGCCGCGTACGATGAGTTGCGCGATGTCGGTCATCGCGTACACGCGTGTATCGCGCAGTTCCCCGTCTGGCGTTCGCGAATCACGGCGCAGGATGCCCTCGAGCGTGAAGCCGAGCCGTTCGGCGATCCTGAAACTGCGCGAATTGGCCACGTCGGTGCGGATTTCGACGCGTGCCGCACGCAGCGTCTCGAACGCAAAACGCGTGATCGCCGCAACCGCCTCGGAGACATATCCGTGACCGACACGAGACGTGCGGCACCAATAGCCGATCTCGAAACGCGGCACGCTCCAGTCGATGCGATGCATACCCGACGCACCGATGAACTCACCAGTGTCGCGCAGGCGCATGAACAGCGGCAGATCTTCCCGCCGCAGGTAGCGTCCGGCGGCGTCGCGCACAAAACGCTCCGACTCGATCACCGACGGCAGGGTGGCGGCCCACGGCATCCACTCGTGCAGTTCCGCAAACGACTCCACGATGGCGCGGTTGACCATCACGCCGTCACCCGGCACCGGCGGACCGAGACTGAGGCGCGGCGTGAGCAGCTGGCCCGGCAATTCGATCAGCAGTGGTTCGACGCTTTCCATCAGGCACCCATCAGGCGCGCTCGACCGCCACGTAAAGCCGCTCGCGATCCGTCTGAAAACGACGGCCGGCGACGTAGAAGAGCGGAATGCACAGCATCGACAGCAGCGTGAACGCGACCAGCGCCCACGTGTAAGGCGACGGCACCGAGTGATCCTTCAAGTAGTCGATCAGAATCCCCGCCGAGGTGATGCCGAAGCCGACACCGACCAGATTCAACGACAGGATGTAGAACGCGACGACAGTCGCGCGAATCTGCGGGGGCACGAGCTCCTGCACCGCCGAGAACGTCGGCCCGTAGAAGCTGCCGAGCTGGAACATGCCGAAAAAGACGCCGACCCAGAACCACAGGCTGTCCGGGGCACAAAGCCGGTAGATCAGATTGATCGGGGCCAGCAGCAGCATCACCCAGAACAGGAACGTCGCGCGACCCATGCCGGTGCGCCGCTGCAGAGCGTCGCTGCCGAGACCGCCGAACAGATTTCCGAGGACACCGGCGAACATGCTGATCCAGCCCGTCATGCGCGCGATCTCGGCGCGTTCGAAACCGCGCTCCTGTACGAACCACAGCTGTTCGTACGCCGCGGCGCCGATGACGAAATGCAGCGCAACGCCACCGGCAATCGTGTAACGCAGGGCCGGTGAGTCGCGCAGCGCGCGTAGCGACGTCGTCGCAATCTGCGCCAGGTTCGGCCGCGCAGCCGCCGCTTCGGCGAGCACGTGCCGGCGCGGCGTTTCTTTGACGAACCACATCGACGACCGCGAGCACGCCGCCGAGCGCACCGAGCAGATAAAAGCAATTGCGCCAACCGAGTGTCGGCCCCAGATAGCCGACGATCAACAGACTCAATGCCAACGCCGATCGGCACGCCCATGTAGTAGAAGCCGGCGGCAAAACCGAGCCGCGCCATCGGAAATCTGTCGGCCAGCATCGACATCGAGGTCGGCGTCAAAATCGATTCACCGACACCGATGAACATACGCGGCAAGGCCAGGCTCCAGAAACCGCGCGCAGCCCCCGAAACCGCCGTCAACGCGCTCCATGTCGCCAACCCCATCGCGACTAGACGCGGCCGGTGCACCATGTCGGCGAGTACGCCCATGAACAGGCCCATCACCACATAAAACGTGATGAAGGCCAGCCCCGTCAGCAGTCCGAATTCGGTATTCGTCAGGCTCAGGTCCGGTACGATGAAGTTCGCAAAACTCGCAAGCAGTTGGCGGTCGATGAAATTCATGACGTTGAGTAACGTCAGGAATACCAGAAACGCGTAGTGTCGCGCCTCGACCGGCCTGTCAGGCATGCTCCCCCCCCAAAAAAAACAAAACGACGAATATCAGCCGACGACTATCTTGCTCTCCAGATTGACGACGGCACGTCAGCGAATTCATCACGAGACAGTTCTCCTCCGCCTTCTCGAGAATTCGCGGCGCGCGCGCCGCCTGATCCGCCGGCACCGTGAGTTCAGCGGTGATCGCGATGTGCGTGAAGCGCATCTTTTTATCGACGCGATCGAGCGTCCCAGAGACACGCACGTCCAGTTTCGACCACGTCAGGCGCGACGCGCCGGCGATCACCTTGAAGCCGAGAACGAAACAGTCGCAGACAGCGGCCATCAGCAGCGTCTCCGGCGACCAGCGATCTCCCGGACCGCCAAATTCGATCGGCGGCGCCGTCGGCAGATCGGGCAGGCCGCGAGCGACGATCACGACGTCCGCCGTGCGGATCGTCCAGCCGCGCGCCGACCTGATAGTGATGCGGAAAATCCTGCATGATCGGCTCCCCTTTCGCCGCCGCGATCGCGGTCTGGAGATCGCTCCGCTCGTCAATACGAATGAACTGGGGTTATCCCACGAGCTCGAGCCAGTGTCGCACAGGAATCTCGGTGCCGTCGCGCAGATGCAACTGACAGCCGACGTTCGCGGTCGCGATCACGTCGGCGCCCTGCTGCGGTCAGCGCGGTGAGTTTGCGGCGCCGCAGGTCTTCGGCGAGCGCAGGTTGGAGGACCGAGTAGGTTCCCGCCGAGCCGCAGCACAGGTGCGCGTCGGCAACCGGCGCCAACTGATAGCCCGCTCGCCGCAATAATCCCTCGACGATTCCGTTGACGCGTTGGCCGTGTTGCAGCGTGCACGGCGGATGCCACGCGACGGTCGTTGCCGGGTCGCGCCGCGACGAGCTTCGCGCCGATGCGATCGAGATACTCGGACGCGTCGCACGTGTGCTCCGCCACCCAGCGCGCGCGCTCGGCGTAGAGCGGATCGTCGGCGAGCAGTCGGCCGTACTCTTTCACCGTGACGCCGCAGCCGCTCGCGGTCGAGACGATCGCTTCGGCGCCGGCAGCCGCCGCGTACAGCGCGTCGACATTCGCGCGCATCGCGGCGCGCGCGCGTTCGGCTTGACCCAGATGCAGCGCGAGCGAACCGCAGCACGACTCATCGCCGACGCGGACCAGTTTGACGTCGGATGCATCCAGAATGCGCGCGAGCGCTGCGTTGACCTCGGGCGTCGTGACGCGTTGCGCACAACCGTCGAGCACGACGACGCGACGCGCGTGATTCTTCATCGCGACCGGGCGCCGAGCCACGATGCGCGGCACCGCGCGCGCGAGATATTCGGGGAGCATCCAACGAAACGCGCGTCCGAGCCGCGCAAAAAACGCGAGTCGCTCGGGTGACGACACGACGCGCACGAGCGCGTCGCGCGTCAGTCGGTCGCCCATGCCACGACGATCGCGCGCTTCGATGAAGTCGCGACCGATTTCGGCGAGCTCGCCGTACGCGACACCCGATGGACACGTCGTTTCGCACGCGCGGCACGTCAGACAGCGGTCGAGGTGTTCGCGCGCAACACTCGATGGCGCATCCGCCTCGAGCATTTCCTTGACGAGGTAGATCCGACCGCGCGGCCCGTCGAGTTCGTCGCCGGTCAGCAGGTAGGTCGGGCACGTCGCGTTACAAAATCCACAATGCACGCACGCGCGCAAGATCGCATCGGCGCGGCGACCCGACGCAGTGGCGAGAATGGACAGAGGCAACTGCGTCTGCATTCAATCCGGCGCCGCCGCGCGACCATTTTCGGAGAAGAGGCTCGCGCGGTTGAAAAGCGCCATCGGGTCAAAGGCTTGCTTCAGGCGCCGATGGTATTTCAGCGCCCCTGGATCGAGTCGTTGGCTGATATCGGCGCCAGAGAATTTCGCGGCCCAGCCACCCAGCGATCTCGTCATCGCGTCGACATCGGCGCGCTCGGAGCGCGCTCTAAACCAGCGTTGCGCGCCCGCCCACTCCGTCAGCCACTCACCCTCGAGCGCGGGATACGCAGCGGCCGGCGGCAGCGCGACGCGATAACAGGGTCCACCGCGAAAAAAAACGTGTGTCTGATCGCGCACGGAATCCCAGAACTCCGACGCGTGGCTGACCTCGTCGCCGCCGAGTTGTGCGATCGCGCCGCGCACGCCTTTCTCGGTCCCGGACAGACGTACGTGCAGCACACCCGCCGCGTGGCAAGTCGCCGACAGCGGCAACGCCGATCGCGCCCACGCAACCACGCTCGCGTGCGCTGCAGTCGCGGTCGAGCGCAAAGGTGCGGGTCGATTCGAACTGCGGGCGCGGCATGACTTTGATGCTGACGTCGAGCAGCACCCCCAGCGTGCCGAAAGCGCCGGCCATCAGGCGCGATACGTCGTAACCAGCGACGTTCTTCATCACGGTCCCGCCAAACTTCAGTCGTTGCGCGTAGTCCGTTGATCAACGTGACGCCGAGCACCGCGTCGCGCACGGCGCCGCACCACGGGCGACCTGGACCCGACAAACCGGCGGCAACCGCGCCGCCGAGACTGCCATCGCCGGCAAAGGTCGGCGGATCAAACGCCATCATCTGTCTGTGTTCGGCGAGCAGGCGTCTGAGATCGGCGAGCGGCGTGCCGGCGCGCGCGGTCAGCACGAGTTCATCCGGCGCGTAGTCGACGATGCCGCAGTGGTCGGCGACCGCGAGCATGTCGCCGACGGCGGTGCCGCGAAGAAACGTCTTACTGCCGCGACCGCAGATCGACAACGGCTGCTCGGTGCGCACCGCATTCGCGACCGCCAGCAGCAATCGCGCCGAATCGTCGCGATCACGCGGCACTAGTGTCGTGTCCCATCAGTTTCTGTCATTTCTGAGGGTGCCTGACGCGCGCTCGCGCGACGCGGCGAGGAGGCATATCGGGCATATGGCGACGAGCCGCAACAATGCGAGCGCGCGTCAGGCGCCCTCCCGCAGGGCGCGTCCCTCCGGCTGCGGTGCCGCGTTGCCGTCGCTTGACGTGCAGCCAGCACGCCGGCGCTCCGGCGCCTTGCCCCGCAGCCGGAGGCGGCGCGCAGAAATGACAGAAACTGATGGGACACGACACTAGAAGCGCTCGAGTTCGGGAAATGCGGGCGCGTTGCGGGAAACGTGCATGCCGCCGAGTTCCGCGCAACGCACGAGCGTCGGTACGGCCTTGCCCGGATTCATCAGCCCCGCCGGATCGAACGCGGCCTTGAGACGATGGAATTGCTCGAGCTCAGGTGCCGCGAATTGGCCGCACATCGCGTCGAGTTTCTCGACCCCGACGCCGTGCTCGCCGGTGACGGTGCCGCCGACGCGAACGCATAGCGCGAGGATCCGTTCACCCATCCGCTCCGCTCGCGCGAGCTGCTCCGGCACATTCGCGTCGTACAAAATCAGCGGATGCAGATTGCCGTCGCCCGCATGGAATACGTTCGCAACTGGTAGTCCAAACTCGCCTGACAATTCCTCAATGGCGCGCAATACCTCGGCGAGCCGCGCGCGCGGAATCGTCCCGTCCATACAGTAGTAGTCCGGCGCAAGCCGGCCCACGGCGGGGAACGCCGCTTTGCGACCGCGCCACATGCGCTCGCGCTCCGCATCATCGCGCGACACGCGCACTTGCGTCGCGGACCGGGCGCGCATCAAACGCGCGACCTGCGCGCATTGATCGTCGACTTCGTCGGTCGCGCCATCGAGTTCGCACAGCAGAATCGCGGCAGCGTCCGTTGGATAGCCGGCCCCGACAAACGCTTCCGCGGCGGCGATCGCTCGCGCATCCATCATCTCGAGTCCCGCCGGCACGATCCCGGCCGCGATCACTCGCGCCGACCGCGTCGGCCGCGGCCTCGAGCGTCGCGAACGCCGCGAGCACGAGTCGCTTGGCAGCCGGAGTCGGCAGCAACCGGACCGTGACCTCGGTGACGACGCCGAGCATGCCCTCCGAACCGTTGATGATCGCCAGCAGGTCGTAGCCGGGACTGTCGAGCGTCGCGCCGCCGAGCGTCAGTTCGTCGCCTTCGATCGTCAATACCTTCAGTCCGAGAACGTTGTGCACGGTGAGGCCGTACTTGAGGCAGTGCACACCGCCCGAGTTCTCGGCGACATTGCCGCCGATGCTGCACGCAATCTGCGACGAGGGGTCCGGCGCGTAGTAGAGCCCGTATCGCGCCGCCGCCTCGGAAATCGCCAGGTTGCGCACACCCGGCTCGACGCGCGCGAAACGATTGTCCGGATCGATCTCGAGGATGCGCGACAACTTCGACAAGCCGAGCAGCACGCCGTCGGCCGCGGGTCGCGCGCCACCGGAAAGCCCGGTTCCGGCACCGCGC
The DNA here is from genome assembly GCA_963829065.1 of uncultured Gammaproteobacteria bacterium. Lineage (GTDB taxonomy): Bacteria > Pseudomonadota > Gammaproteobacteria > Pseudomonadales > Azotimanducaceae > DATJGR01. Next base: position 537,667 of record CAWHHK010000006.1, read on the forward strand.
GTCACCACCGCTACGCGGTTCTCAAAACATACGCGCAGCACCGCGCGTACCTGCTCCACCGTTTCGGGCAGCACCACGAGCCACGGCATCTGCTTGATCGCGGTCAAGCCGTCCGTCTCGAACGGCTTCTTTGCGCGTGGATCCGTGATGATGCAGTGCGCCGGCATAACCCCGCGCAACAGCGCGAGCACGCGAGGATGCTTTTTCGTCGCTGCGCGGGCCTGGCTCACGGCGATGCGCGCTACTCGGACGCGCCGAGTCGACATTCGCTGCAAATGCCGCGAACCTCGACCGGATCCGGCGCCGTTTCGAAACGCAAATCCGCCGCGCTGCGCGCAATGCTGCGTTCGAGCTGTTCATCTTCGAGTTCGATGACGTTCGAGCAGTTGCCGCACACGAGCAACAGGCCGCCATGCCCCGGCTCATGGCCATGACACGCCGTGTACGCATTCAACGCTGCGAGGCGATGCACCAGGCCGGCTGATAAGAGGAACTCGAGCGCGCGATACACCGTTACCGGCGCGGCCCCGTTACGGATCGCCTTCAGTTCATCGAGTAGTTCGTACGCGCCAACGGGATTGCTATGGTGACAAACGAGTTCGAAGACCTCGCGGCGCAGCGGCGTGAATGACAGTCCGCGTTCGCCGCACAGCCTCTGTGCGTCACGCAGCATCACCGCGACGTCGACCGGATCGGTCTCGCTCTTCGACGACGCGTGTTTATCCAACGAATATCGCACCGCTCGCGAAAGGTGATCGGACTGTAGCGCCTTTACCAGCCACGTGCCAACGACGTCACGGCGTGCCGCTCGAGCTACTTCAGGCAATTCGCAGGGTGCGGGCAACGGAGCCGAGTCGCTTGTCGAACGTCCACAAAGAGACGCCCGCGAGCACCGCGGAGGCAAGCAGGTGCGCGTCGACGAGACCGATGCCCTTCCCGATCAAGTCGCGACGCTCAATGAAGGTGAGCACCTCCGCATCGGACGCAACCGGGGCTCGCGGCATTTTCGCGAAGAGCGCGAGAACCGTGGCGCGGCGTCGCAACTTCCCGAGCGCCAATTCGCCGACAACGAACGGATGCACCAATACTTGTCCGCCCTCCAAAAGACTCGCTAGCCGCACATTCGCTTGTCGCAGGTGATCGATCCAAACCGACGTATCGACCAGCACCATCAATGATCAGAGCCCCGCGGCCGCCGGCGCGGCGGCGCCTTCGCCGTGTTGTCGCTGCCGCCCAGCTTGGCGAGACGACGTGCGGTTTCGCGCTCGATCAACGCCCGCAGGCTCTCGCGCACCAGCGCCGTTTTCTCCGTCAGGCCCGTCAGCGCGGCGGCTTGTTCGAGCAAATCGTCATCGATGTTCAGTGTCGTTCGCATTCCGCGGTCAGCATATGACGAAGGCATTATCGTATGCATGATTCGATGCCTATGCCAGTTACTTCCGCCCGACCGCCTCCGGATCGAGGTCGCACACCTTTGCGACGACGCTATAGCGGTCGCTGTGCGGGTCCCACAGGCGCTGGGCGCGGCAATCGGTCGCGCCGTCGGGCGGTGCAAATCGTTCGGGCAAGTCCGGTGGCGGTGGCGCAGCCACGCATACGACTTTCTGCGCGCCCGTCCCGCACGCGCTCGGGTTTTCGCGCGCTTCTTCCTGGCGGCTGCACAACGTGCGCGCTACGCCTTCGATGCATTGACAGCTGCAAACCGCCGCTGCCGGCGTTGCGCTCGCAGCGCAGACGATGAATAGGGTTCCGGCAATCGTGGAGCGCATCGATCGAACCTCGTTCTCTGGGAGGTCCTCAAACTATCCGCCGCACCGCGTCGCGCGCTTGGGCAACGCTCGCGCGTCAGCGCCGGAAATCGTCCAGCGATAGCGTCGGTTGCCTCTCACCATGCAGGCCCACCATGCGAGAATGCCGCACCATTCCCAACGCACCGCCCATGTCGATCACCGTCATCAAGAACGCCCGCATCGTCAATGAAGGCTCGATCACCGAGGCCGACCTGAAGATCCGCGAAGGCCGCATCGATACCATCGCGCCGCGCATTAATTCGCCCGCCGGCGCGCGGGAGATCGATGCGCGGGCCGCGTATCTGATGCCCGGCATGATCGACGACCAGGTGCATTTCCGGGAGCCCGGTTTCGAACACAAGGGCACGATTGCCACGGAGTCGAGGGCCGCGGTCGCAGGCGGCGTCACGAGTTATATGGAGATGCCCAACTGCAATCCGTTGACGATCAGCGAAGCTGCGTTGCGCGACAAGCACGCCCGCGCAGCGCGCGTATCCCTCGCGAACTACGCGTTTTATCTCGGTGCAACGAACGACAATCTCGACGCCGTGAAGTCAGTCGACCCCGCGCTCGCGTGCGGGATCAAGGTGTTCATGGGCGCCTCGACCGGCAACATGCTGGTCGACAATCCGGCGACGCTGGAAGGCATCTTCGCGAGTACCCCGCTCTTGATCGCGACGCATTGCGAGGACACCCCGACGATATTGGCCAATGAAGCGCGCGCTCGCGCGCGTTACGGCGACGACATCCCGATGCGCGAGCATCCGAACATCCGCTCGGTCGAGGCTTGCTACAAGTCCTCGTCCCTGGCCGTCGACCTCGCGCGACGACATCGCGCGCGACTGCACGTGCTGCACCTGACGACACAGCGCGAACTCGAATTGTTCGAGCGCGGTTCAAGCGAGAACAAACGGATCACGGCGGAAGTTTGTGCACACCATCTGTTCTTCAATGACACGTGGTACGCAACCAAAGGCGCCGACATCAAGTGCAATCCGGCGATCAAACGCACGAGCGACCAGCAAGCGCTGCTCGACGCCGTCAACGACGGCAGAATCGACGTGATCGCCACCGATCACGCGCCGCACACGCGCGAAGAAAAAGCCCGCAAATACGCGCAGGCGCCTTCCGGACTACCGCTGGTGCAGCACGTGCTGCTGACGCTGCTCGAACACGTTCACGCCGGGCGGCTCACGATCGAGCGCGTCGTCGAGAAGACGGCGCACGCGCCGGCGCGGCTGTTTCACGTCGCCGAGCGCGGCTTCATTCGTGAAGGCTACTGGGCCGATCTGACGCTGATCGATCCGAGCGCGACGACCGAGGTCGATACGTCGCCGGTCTACTCGAAATGCGGCTGGACTCCGTTTGGCGGGATGGTCTTCCGTTCGCGGGTGCGCGCCACCTTCGTCAATGGCCGCTTGATGTATCACGACGGCGGCTTCGAATCTAACGATCCCGGAATGCCGCTGCGGTTCACGCGCCCTTGATCAGCCCGGATACTTCGATCCCAGTGTCCTCAATACGCTGAAAAATTCTTCGCGGATCTCGGCGATGATTTCCGCGACCGGTCGCACCGAATCGATCCGTCCGGCGACCTGGCCCGTCAACGGAATCGCCGCTTCCATGTCGCCGCCGAAGTAGAGCGAGCGCGCGGTGCCGAATTCCGTCATCGCATTGACCTCGGGATTTTTCTCGAGCCGGGTCGTGCGCTCGGTGCGCAACGCGCGCAGCGCCGGCGAGTGGAATCGATTCAGGAATACCGTGTCGGTCTCTTTTGCGTTGACGATCGCGTCTTTCCAGTTCTGGTGCACCGGCGACTCCTTCGACGACACCATCCGTGTACCCAGTTGCACGCCTTCCGCGCCGAGCGCGAACGCAGCGACCATACTGCTGCCGTCGACGAATCCACCGGCCGCGATGATCGGCACCGTCACCTTCGAGCGCACGAGCGGCAACAGCACCATCGTCGCGACGTCTTTCGGATTCTTGAAGCCGCCGCCCTCGCTGCCTTCGACGATCAATCCATCGACACCGCACTCGACCGCCTTCAACGCCGCGGCAAGACTCGGCACGACGTGAAACACCGTGAGCCCCGCTTCCTTCAATTGCGATGTGTATCGCTCGGGACTGCCGGCGGACGTCGTCACGAATTTGACGCCTTGATCGATGACGAAGGACACGATCGCCGGGTCGCGCACGAATGCCTGCGCGATGTTCACGCCGAACGGCTTGTCCGTCAGCGTGCGCATCTTCTTGATCTCTTCGCGGATCGCGTCGAGCTCGCCCGAAGACGTCTCGATGATGCCGAGCCCGCCGGCGTTCGACACGGCTGACGCGAGCTGCGCCCGCGCGATCCAACCCATCGGCGCCTGCACGATGGGTATTTCGACGCCCAGCATTTCGGTGACACGGTTTTTGAACTGCATGCAATCCCCTTTTCGAATAGCGTTGATGTAGCCGAATAGCTAGAGCGGTACGGGTAGCTCCAGATGCGTCTCGTAGACGCGTTGCCGCAGCGCGAGTAGTTCTGCGGAAACAGCGCCCAAGAATGTCGTCGTCGTGGCACGTGTACGCGGCGCGGATCATCGGCAACGCGGGCAGCACGTCATCCGGCAGCGGAATGATCAGGTTCGAAAATGTCGCCCAGTAGATGTCGAGCGCAGTCAACGACGAACCGAGCAGATAGCGACGGCCGGCGATGCGCTCGGACAACATCTCGAGAATCTCGATCACGCGTGCTTTCGCGGCGCGCGCATGCGTCGCGGCGAAGCCGTACCTCCCGCCAAGATAATTCGCGACGCCGGCCGGGAAGTTCGACTCGCCGCCCTCATCGAGCGAGCGCTGAATCATCAACAGCCGATACGCCCAGCCGAAGCCCATTTCGCCGCAGATCTCGTGCGCGAGACCGAACAGCGTCGCGCGGTCCGCCGCGGCGGCAGGAATCAACGCGGGTTCCGGTTTCAAGCGTTCGGCGAGCAACAGGATTTCGGCCCACCCGGTGCGCAGCTTTTCGTTTTCGTACGCGACCACCGGAATGCCGACGTCGCCGGCCCACGCGACCAGGGCACCGTCGGGCTCGTCCTTGGCTTGCGCCGCGTACTGACATTCGAGCCCTTTGACGTGGAAGATCCCCTTCGCCGCTTCGGTCCATGGACTCGGCACGCCGCCGCAGGCACGCGAGGCGCAATCCGGGATGCGATCTGGCTTGGGTGATGCTGATGTAGCGGCTCATGTGTTTGCGCCAATCGCGAAGGGTCGCGAGCCTACCATCACGAACCCGTGGACGTGTAGTGGCGGACGCCGACCCGCCACGCCAGCAGCGTCACACCGAAAAACACGAATCCCGCGAGCGGCGCCAGCGTTTGCATCGCGCGCGTCGATCCGAGCGGGTCCGGCAGGTCTAGGATCGCGAGAATCGGAAAGTACGTCACCATCGCCAACGGGACCACAAAGGTGAAGAAGCGCTGAAAATATTTCTGGTAGATCGCCATCGGGTATTGCGCCGTTTCGACACCGCCGTAGGTCAGCGTGTTCATGATTTCGAGCGATTCCATGGTCCAGAACGACATCACGGCGCCTAGGATCACGAGGCCATAGAAGAACAGGAACGTGGCGACCAGCGTGAACGCGAGCAGCGCGACGCGCGCGGCGTTCCAGTCGAGCGCTAGTTGCTGGCACGCCCACGTCAACACGAACAATCCCTGCAGCAACCGCCCGACGCGAAACAGCGTGAACTGATGGCCGGCGAGTTGCAGCACCGTACTGCGCGGTCGCACCAGTACGCGGTCGAAGTTGCCGGTCTTGATGAACTCGGCGCCGAATGAATCGAAGCCGCGCGCCAATGCGTCGGTGAACGCGAAGCTGATGTTGACGACGCCGTAGAAGAACGCGACCTGCGGCAACGTCCACGGCGTCAGACTGCCAAAGCGGTCGAACAATGCCCACACACCGAGGATCTCGACGCCGGTCGTGACGAAATGTCCGAACGACATCAGCAGGAACGACGCCCGATACTGCATCTGACCGCGAATCGATACGCCGATCATGCGGCCATACAGTCTCAGTGCATCGCGCAGCATGGGTCTAACCGCCCTGCACGACGACGCGCGATTTCGCGTACGCCATCAGCGCATAACCGCCGAGCGCGATCACCGCCGCCCACGCGAACTGCAGCAGGATCTCGAATACCGCCGCGTGCGGATCGATGTGGCCGCTGTAGATGCGAAACGGCACGTCGGCCAGGCCGCGAAACGGCTGCCAATACAGGAAAGGCTGCAGCGCGTCGGGAAACAACGGCAATGGGACGACGAGTCCGGAGAAGACCGTCACTACGCCCGTCATCATCGCGTTGAAGCCGCGCCCCGACAGCGTCCAGATCAACGCGACGTGCATCAGGTTCGTGATCGCGGTCGCCAGCGTGATCGTCGCAACGAGCGACAACACGAAGCACGTGAAGCCCTCCACGTTGCGCGGCGGCGGCAATGCCCAGTCGCCCAGGCCGACCAACGGCAGCACGAGGCCGGCCACCAAGACCATCGGCAGCATGCGCATGCACGTCGTCGCCGTGCGAAACGCGATCGTCCGCGCATACCAGAACGCATACAGGTCGAGCGGCCGGAGCAGTTCGTAAGCGACGGCGCCGGTCATCATCTTCTCCTGTAGTTCCGCATCGACGTTCCACGGCAACAGCCCAAGCAGCGCCTGACCGAGCCACACGTACGCGGCAATCTGCACGAGATTCATCGGCGCGGCGTGATCGCTCGATGCGAAAAAAGCGCCGAGGATCATCAACCGAACCGCCCCCCAGAACAGTTGGGTGCCGAATCCCGCGAGCGCGGCGGCCCGATATTGCAGCAGCATCCGGAATCGCGCAGAGAGCACGGCCCTGTAAGGCCGCAACGCGTCAGCCACGATTGCTCTCGTACACGCGTGCGATGATTTCCTCGATCGGCAGGTTCTCGACCACGAGATCGTGCACCGCGTGCTGCGCGGTCAGTTGCGCGACAAAGCCGGCGGCGCGGCGACCCTCGATTGCGAACGTAGCGCGGTTGCCAGCGCGATCGATCAGCGCGTCCGCGAATCCGTCGGTCAGCTCCGGTGGGTGCTCGAACTCGACGGTTACCCGCCTCTCGGCGCCGTAGCGCGCGCGCAGTTCCGCGACGGTGCCGTCCGACAGCAACGTGCCGTTGTTGATCACGATCAAACGCTTCGACAATGCCTCGATGTCATCCATATCGTGTGTCGTCAGCAGTACGGTGACGCCGCGCTCGTCGTTCAACCGCCGCACGAAATCGCGGATCGCGAGTTTCGACACCGCGTCGAGTCCGATGGTCGGCTCGTCGAGGAATACGATGCTCGGTTCGTGCAGCAGCGACGCCGCGAGATCGCAACGCATGCGCTGGCCGAGGCTCAGCTGGCGCACCGGCATGTCGAGCAGCGGCGCAAGGGCCAACAACTCGATCAGTTCCGCCCGAGTTTGCAGAAATCGCGCCGCGTCGACGCGGTACATGTCGCGCAACAATTCGAACGACTCGGCCACCGGCAAATCCCACCACAACTGGGTGCGCTGGCCGAACACGACACCGATACGCCCCACGTGCGCGACCCGGTCACGCCACGGCACGAGGCCATTGATCGTACAACGACCACTCGAAGGGGTGAGGATCCCGGAGAGAATCTTGATCGTCGTCGACTTACCCGCGCCGTTGGGTCCGATGTAGCCGACCAGTTCGCCGGGCTCGATCGCGAACGACACATCGTGCAACGCCACGATGTCGCGGTGTTTCCTGCGGACGAGGCCACGCAACGCGCCCAGCATGCCTGGTTCACGCACGGCCACGCGAAAGCGCTTCTCCAGGTTATCTACGAGGATTTGGGGCATGGCGGCCGACCATCGGGGGCCGCGCATTGAATCACAAACCCAAATTCGTTCCCATGCCGGCGGGCGCGGGTTAGAGTCGACGGTCGAGGGGAGATGAGTTCGATGGCTGTAGTTGCCGAACGTGTGATGTCGCCGGAACCCATTCGGGAACCCGCCCGAGTGAATGCATTCAAGGTGCGCGATGTATTTCGCGACCGCGCCACCGCGGGGAAATTCGCCGCCGTGATCGGCCTCCACATGGGCCAGGTGTTTCCGGCCGCGTTCTTCGGTCTGATGTTGACGGCCATCTATCGCGAAAAAGGTCTGCCCCTAGACATGTTCTGGATCTTCATGTTGCCAAGCGTGCCGACGTGGCTGCGGCCGCTGTGGGCACCGCTCGTCGATGGCGTCGGTTCGCGGCGCATCGGTCTGCGCAAGACGTGGTTCATCCCGTGCACGCTGTTCGGCGCCGCGGCGTATCTGTCACTCGCGCTGTTCGAACCCGAAATCGCGACGCTGTGGATCATCATCGGCATCCTCGTCATCAAAACGACGTTCATGACGACTCAGGACATCGCGATCGACGGGTACATGGTCGAGAACCTGACCGATGAAGAACGCGGCGCCGGCGCCGGACTGATGGAGATCGGCCGACACATCGCGCAGTTTTCGTCGTGGGCGGGCGTCGCGTGGGTGTATGGCACTTACGGCTGGCCCGCGGCTGTCACGACGGCGGCTACTCTGCTGATCCTGTTTTCGCTACCGGGAATCATCCGTCGCGAACCGCCGCCTCCCCCGCAAGCGCAGCGCCGGCGCGATCGCGGAGAACGACCCAGCCTGATCCGGCTTCTGCGCCGTCCCGATTCGCGGCTGATCCTGCCGCTCGTGGTGCTGATTTCATTCGCCGGCGCGCTGATTCCGGCGCTCTTCATCGCGTATCTGGTCGACGTCGGATTCACGGTCAAACAGATTGGCCCATTGATCCTCGCGCCGGCGACGCTGCTTGGTTCGGTGATCGGCGCAACGCTGACGGTCGGCTTCCTGAATCGATTCGGTTACAAAGCGACGATCCTGACGTCGGCATTTCTGATGATTCCGACGGTGATTCCGATCGTGTGGATGGGATCGCTCGAACAGCCGAGCCTGCTCATCGTATTCCTCGTGACGCTGAACGGCGTCGTGTTGCCATCGTTCCTCACCGTCGCGATGGCCGCATCGCGACTGAAGTGGTCGTCGAAAACGCAGGCCGCGACCGACTATACGTCGTACATCGTCGCTGCCACCGCGGCGGCGTCGGCGGCGCTCGGCGTCGGCGGCCTCATCGCCGATCGCGTCGGCTGGTATGCGTATTTCCTCGGCTCCGGCGTATTCATCACACTGTGTTGTTTCGCGTTCTATCTGCTTTTTGACAAAATCGAAGCGATTGTCGAAGCGCGTGATGCCGCCGAACTCGCGCTCGAACCTCATTCGTCATCGCCGCATTCATCACCGCATTCATCGATAGGAGTCGGACATGCCGCTGGTTAACTACGAAGTGAAAGGCCACGTTGCGATCGTGACGTTGAATCGACCCGACGCGCGCAACGCGATCAATCCGGAAGTTGCTGTGCGGCTCGCCGATGCGTGGACCGCGGCGCGCGACGACGCCAACGTCCGCGTGATCGTCGTCACCGGCAATGGCAGCGCATTTTGCGCCGGCGCGGACCTCGGCCAGCTGATTCCGATGATGTCGGGTGCGCGTAAACCGGAAAACGAATTCGATCATCGCGTCATCAAGGAACCCGGCATCACGTCGCGCGCGCTGCTGCGAAATTTCGATACCGAGAAACCCGTCATCGCGGCGATCAACGGTCACGCGATCGCCGGCGGCATGGAGATGGTGCAAGGCACCGACATTCGCGTCTCGTGCCCCGAGGCGCGGTTCGGCGTGCAGGAAGTCAAATGGGCGATTTTCCCGGCGGGTGGGTCCACCGTGCGACTACCGGCGCAGCTCCCGTTCGCGAGAGCCATGGAACTGCTGCTGACGGGCGATCTGATCAGCGCCGACGAAGCCAAGGCGATCGGCTTTCTGAACTACGTCGTTCCGGCCGATCAGGTGATGGCGAAGGCGATGGAGATCGCCGAAAAAATCGCCGCGAATGGACCGATCGCGGTGAAGGCGATCCGCAAATCGGCGCGCGCCTGTCTCGGTGTGCCTGAGCGCGACGCGCTGAAGATCGAATCGGAACTTTCGGCACCGGTGTTTCAGACCGAGGACGCGCGCGAAGGTCCCGCTGCATTCATGCAGAAGCGCAAGCCCGTGTACAAGGGCCGCTGAAGAACCCCGCTTGGCAGCGACGGTAAGCCAACAATGAGTCAACGAGTCGCCATTCTCGGCGCATCGGACAATCCAGCGCGTTACGCGTTTCGAGCGCTCGATCTACTGACGCGGCACGGCCACGAGGTCGTGCTGGTGAATCCGCATCTCACCAATGTCGCGGGTCGACCTTGCCTCGCGCGGCTCGACGATATCGACGGCGACATCGACACGATCACGGTGTATTTGCGCAGCGAACTGGCCGAACCGTTGGCGGATTCAATGCTCGCTGCAAAGCCGCGCCGCGTGATTTTCAATCCGGGCAGCGAATCGCCCATGCTGAAGCGGGCGCTCGAAGCGGCGGGCATCCGCGTGCAATGGGAATGTACGTTGGTGTTGCTCAACAGTGGCCAATTCGCGGCTTGAGCTAGTCGGCTTCTGCGTCGAGCCACTCGACCGCGTCTGCGTTCGAGCGGAATACCCGAATGCCGGTGAACAAGGGCCACGTGAACCCCTGAAACATGTGACCGAGTGCGAACCCGATCTCCTCGTCGGCAATCACGGCGCAGCGACCGAAGGGCACTAGCTCGATCATGTCTTCGATCATCGCTGCAACGTCGTCGACCTGCGCCGGGCTTGGCAGTCGCGTCAGGAACGCAAGATCCAGCAGCACGCCGCAGCGCGGCTTAAGTCGAGCGTCGCGGCCGAGCCTGCGAAAATGCTCGGCAACTTCGGCAAGGTTTACGGCGCCTTCGCAGCGCGTCATGAGCCGATTGGCGAGTTCGTCGTAGCGATAGTTGACCGGCATCGGTGCTACGTCATAGGTGCCAATCGACGGTGACGCCGACGCGCCGCGGCTCGCCCAGCTGCGTGTAGCCTCGCGGCGCGTAGTCGATTCGCGGATCGTTGCCGAATACGTAGCCGCGCACCTCGTAGTTCTCGTCCATGAGGTTCTTCACCCAGGCGGTCACCCCCCAGTGGTCCCGTTGGAGCCCCATGTTCAAGTGCACGAGTTCGTACGGTTTGGACTGGAATGCATCGCTGTCCGAGAAATAGAACGCGTCCTTTGCTTCGAGTGCGGCGCTCACGTACCAGCCGCCGCCAAAGTCGTAGCGAGCGCTGCCGAAGAACTGATACGACGGCGCCTGCGCCTGCTGTCGCCCATCGAGCTGCTCTCCTGCGCCGTTGACGAAGTTCTGGTATTGCGACGCCAGCAGTCCGAGGCTGCCGAACAGGTCGAGCTGTGATACGGGCCGATAGTGCAGTTCGGCTTCGATCCCGTAGTTGTCGCCCTGGGCCGCGTTGCCGGTGTATTCGATGAATTCCGCAGACCCGTCGGAACGCACGCGGATCACCGACGTGCTGACCTGCACGTTGTCGCGGAACATATAAAAAGCAGCGAGGCGTCCGACGAGGCGGTCGTCACGCCAGCGCCCTTTTATGCCGATCTCGGTGTTGTACAGCGTCTCCGGATCGAACTGCCGCAGGTCCGCATCGAGCGTACCGTCGGTATTGAACCCGCCCGATTTATAGCCGCGTGACACGCTTGCATAGACCATGGTGCCGTCGCCAAGCAGATGGTCGAGCGCGATACGCCCGCCCCACAAATCGTCGCTGGGAGAAAACGCGACGCCATCAATGTCGCCGTACTTCGCATCGTGTCGTTCGAGGCGCAGTCCGAGCGTCAGCGTCGTGATCGGCGACAGCGCGGTCTCGGTCTGTCCGAATAACGCGACTCGTTCGATTTCGAGTGAACTCGTGAAGTCGGGCGTGCGAAACGTGTAGACGCGGTGCAGATCCACATCCTGCTTCAGACCGTAGACGCCGACGACCCACGCGGTCGAATCGCCCAGTACGCGGCCCTGTTCGTTCGAAACGAGCCGCACCTCCGCCGACGTCGTCCTCCAGTCGCGTTTGTACAGATCGGTCGAGCTGTAGCCGTTCGGATCAAAGCCAACGTAAGTCCAATCCTCGTCGTAGCCATACGCGATGTCCGAATCGGCGTGCGCAACGATCGTCTCGATCTGAAATGTCTTCGGCTGCGACAGCGTCGCCACGATGCTGCCGAAGCGGGACTTCTGAGTATCCTTGCCGGGCTGGTCCGAGATCGTGTTGCGACTATTGTCGAGCGAAAAGGCGTCGTAGCCGTTGTTGACGTCGATGTATCCGCCGGCGACATCGACTGTGGTGGTTTCATTTGGCTGCCAGCGCAGCTTGCCGCGCGTCGTCAGCTCATCGAAATTGTTGGTGTTGTCGCGATTGAGGTAACGATTGTTTATGTAGCCGTCGCTCTTGTACTGCTGAATGGCCAGGCGTCCCTCGAGGGTATCGAGCAGCGGGCCCGAGACGTAGCCACCCAGACTCGCAGTGTCGTAGTCGCCGCCCTCGACCGTAACCCCCGCGTCCAACGTATCGCCGGGATCGTTCGTCGTGACGTTGATGAGCCCTGCGAGCGCATTGGCGCCGTACAGCGTTCCCTGCGGACCGCGAAAAACTTCGACCTGGTGGACATCGTAGAGCGTACTGATCGTGCCAATTCCGCTGAAGTCGACATGATCGACGATCAGCCCGACGGACGAATTGAGGGGCTCGACGAACTGACCGGTCTCACCGATGCCGCGAATTTGCAGATAACGCCCGCGCGACGCACCACTCGCGTAGTTGACGTTCGGCATCAGCGCGAGGATCTGCTCGAGCTGTTGCGCCTGCAGTTGTGCGATCTGCTGCGCGGTTGCGACCGAAATACTGCTCGGAAACGAATCGATCGGATCCGACCGGAATTCACCGGTCACGACGATTTCTTCGATCTGCGGTGACGCCTCGGTCGCGCACAGTCCCGTGGCGGCGATCAAAACCCACACCGACACCGACGACAATCGCAAAAACACGCATGACGCGCTCCGTGATGCAAATGTTCCGGAGACGCCAATGCGGGGAGTGAGGAGGAGTGCCGAGCACCTATCCCTACGCCGGCATTATCCGGATCAGGTTCACAGGGTCCACCGAACTCGGTGTCTCAGGCCTCGCGGCCTCCCCTTAGGTAGCGGTCGATTCTCCGCTTCGCGCGCCGGCGACGCAACGGTCAGCAGCGAGAGCATCCTTTTTCCGTTCCGATTCCTTCTGAATTCCGATTCTTTCCATCAGGCCGGCGCCGCGACAGCCAACGCAGACTCCCCCTCGGTCTTTCGTTGGCGTTGGAACAATGCGCGCGGCACGTTTCCTCATGATTGTTGTTTTGACGGGCGTTCTGACGAGCAGCTGCGTGCTGTACGTTGCGGATGCCATCGGTTGCGAGATCGCGACTGCCGAAATCAGCGCCAACACTTTCGGCTCGGAGGTCGAAGCCGCGCACGCGGTGTCGGATCGGTATCGGCAGCTGTCGGCGTTGCTCGACGTCGAGTACGTCGGCGCGGTGTACGCGTTGTCCGACGGTCGCTTTGGCACCGCCATCGGTCGCGGTTGTCCTCGGCACGCCGGCTTTCGGTTTCGAATTCCACGATGGCCGCAGGCGACCCCGGTCGCGCTCTGGCACACCCACGGCACCGACGGCTTTTCACGGCAGTTTTTTTCCGCGACCGATGCAGCAACGGTGCGACGAACCGGGCTGCCGTTCTACCTCGCGACAGTCGACGGCGCGCTACGCGTGCTGGATCGCGCGGCCGCGAGCAGGCCAACGACACGCTTGCCCGGTTCCGCGGTGCGCGTCCGTTCGGGGGCATTCCGTGGTCGAGTGGTCGCACTCGCCGACGGGTAGATTCAGCCGATAGCCGCGCTTCGGCAGGGTCTCCAACAGGCGAAACGGCGGCGTGTCGCCGAGGGCGCGCCGAATCTGTGTCACGCAACGGGTCACCGATTCTTCGACCACGACGCGCCCTTCCCACACGCGCGCCAGCAGATGCTCGCGCGACACCAGATCGCCCGCGTGCGTAATCAGCTCGGCGAGCACGCACGCCACGATCGGTTCGAGCCGTGCGGTGTGTCCCGCGCGCGTGACCTCACCGGTCTGCGGGTCGAAGCACGCGGCGTCGATGCGGTAACAGCGAATGGATGACGGTATCATTGGATTAGTTTTGCTGTTGAAAGATGCTAGCGATTCCGATCATCGTCGGCATTATTCGGATATAGCAAACGCAGACAAGTCATCATTTCTCGGCAAGTTCAATAGAAAAACTGATGGTTAATTGATGGTACCGCTGAACGCAATTCGCGCGTTTGTGCTCTCGGCGCGCACATCGAGCTTTACCGAGGCGGCGCGGTTGCTGAGCGTCACCCAAGGCGCCGTCAGCCAACAGGTAGCCCGCCTCGAACACTACCTCGGGGTCAGACTGTTCGAGCGTTCCGGGCGGCGCCTGACGCTGACCGGCGACGGTCGCGCGCTCTACATTGCCGTCGCCGCAAGCGTGGAGCGAATCGACAACATGGCCGCTGTTACCCGTGCGGGGCAATTCCATCAGCCGTTGACCATCGCCACGTTGAGTGCCTTCACGGCCAAATGGCTCGTGCCGCGTCTACCGAGCTTCCACGCGCAGCACCCGATGGTTCGACTACGCGTGCAGTCCGGCGGCGAGGCAATCCCGATCGGCGGCACCACCATCGATGCGGTCATCCGTTTCGGGACCGGACATTGGCCCGGACTCGACAGCCGGCGCCTATTCGCAGACTGGTTGTTTCCAGTCACGACGCCAGCGTTCGCGGCCAGCCTGGACATGACGGTCGGCCCCGAGGTGCTCAAGCGTGTGCCGCTCTACTACGACTTGGACGGCGTCACCGAGTGGCAGGAGTGGTTTGCCGCCGCCGGCGTCGACGCCAGTGGCGTGGATCTGACTTTCGGATTCAACGGGTGGCTGGTGACGCTGAGCGCGCTCGTCGAAGGCGTCCCCGGGGTGGCGATGGCGCGCGGCGCCTCGGTCGCGCTGGATATCCGCCACGGCCGCCTCGTCCGGCTGTTCGACGCCGCGGTGGCGACGTCGAGTGCGTACTACGTTGCGACTCCGACCGAACGCACACCGTCGCCTGCGACACTTGCGTTCCGCGACTGGCTGATCGAACAAGCGCAGCGCTATCAGGCGAGCGCCGTCGGGGGCGCGCCGCAGGCGGAACCGGGCCCGGTCTCTGCGTGAGTGCGTTGAACGGCTGCGTCGCTACAGCGCGGAGGGCAGCTTGTCTAACGTCTCGCCCCAGCCGCGCTCGCGATCACCGCGCGTGTCGCCACCATCGAGAATCACGAGTTGATCGGTCACGATCACTTCGGTACGCACACCGACACTCGCGAGCCGCACGGTCACCATCGACGTCGTGATGCGCGCGCGATCGTCATCGAATAGCACAGGCGACGATCCTGCACGATGTCTTCGTAGCGGCAGTCCTCGTTGAACGGGACGTCCCCGCGAGCGTTACCCGTGTCAACAGCGCCGACGGCGCTGCGTGTTATCCCGCCTTGTCGCGCATATCCGGCAGCTGATACCCCTGCGCATCGAGGTTCGCGCGCACGGTTTTTTTGTCCAGCTTGCCGGTGGTCGTCTGCGGAATCGCATCGACGAACAACACATCATCCGGCAATTGCCATTTTGCGAACTGGCCGGCGCAGTGCTCGACGACCTGTGCGGCGGTGACGTCGCTGCCCGGCTTCTTGATGACCAATGCAACGGGCCGCTCATCCCATTTCGGATGCGGGCGCCCGACGACGCACGCGAGCGCGACGCCGGGGAGCCCGACGATGTGGTTTTCCAGATCGACCGACGAAATCCATTCACCGCCGCTTTTCACGAGGTCCTTCGAGCGATCGCTGATGATCAGATATTCCTCGGGGTCGATCTTGCCGACGTCACCGGTGATGAGCCAACCATCGTGGAATTTGGCGGGCTGCGCATCTTTGTAGTACTCGGAACAGATCCACGGTCCGCGAATCAGGATTTCGCCGACGCTGTCGCCGTCGTGCGGTAAACGCTTGAATTGATCGTCGAAAATCTCGATCTCGAGACCCGGCATCAGCTGACCGGCCTTAGCGACGTTCGCAAAGCGCTGATCCTCCGTCAGTTTCAGCTGCGAGCGTTTCATCACGCGCCGCGACAACGTGGCGAGCGGGCTCGTTTCCGTCATTCCCCAGCCCTGGATCATCTCCACACCGAGCGTATCCCAGTACCAACGGATCAACGAAGGGGGCGGCGACGAGCCGCCGCACGTCAAGCGCGAGAGTTTCGACAGATCGTATTTTCCGGGATTGGCTTCGTACGCGGCCTTGATGCCCTGCCAGATCGTCGGCACGCCCGCGGAGATCGTCACGCCTTCCGCCGCCATCAACCCGGCCAATCGGGCCGGATCCATGTAACGGTTCGGCATCACCTGCTTCATGCCGAGCATCGTCGCCGACCACGGCAGCCCCCAACCCTGCGCGTGGAACATCGGCACGATGCCGCACAGCGTGTCGGTACCCGACAGACCCATCGAGTCGGTCATGCACTGCGCCATCGTGTGCAGGTACTGCGAGCGGTGTTCGTATTCGACGCCCTTCGGATTGCCGGTCGTGCCGCTCGTGTAGCACAGGCCGAGCGCTGCGTTCTCGTCGATCTCGGGCCATTCGTAGCGCGTCGGCTTACCTTTGATGAACGCCTCGTAGTCGACCGGCTTCGGCAGGCCGGTATCCCATTTTTCGAAGCCCTCTTCGGTCGCGACGATCACGCGTTCGACGCTCGGAATCCTGCCTTTGAGTTTTTCGAGCAATGGCAATACGTCGGAGTCGACGATGATCGCGCGGACTTTGGCGTGGTTGATGATGTAGTTCAGATCGGTATCGGACAGCCGCACGTTCAGCGTGTGCAGCACCGCGCCCATCCCTGCGGTTGCGTAGTACGCCTCGAGATGGCGCGACCCGTTCCACATGAATGTCCCGACTCGATCGCCGACGACGATGCCGGCATCGCGCAGCGCATGCGCGAGTTGGTGCGAGCGGTCGCGCAACTGCGCGTAGTTCTGTCGGCGCGTCCCGGTCGCCGTCACGGTGACGATTTCTTCGTTCGGCGCCACGCGCGCGCCCCGATCGAGCAGACGGTGCATCAATAGCGGCGTGCGCTGCATCCCCATCGACATATTCCTCAACTGGTACGGATCGCCGGAGTGTAGCGGGCCATGCTGCCGTCGCAAAACCCCGAATGTGTTGGGGCGCAGACGTCTACACTGTGCCGATGGCAGAACTCGATGATCACCTCTCCCATATTCCGCACGCTGCGGCCATCGGTATGTCGATGGTGTCGCGCGGCCCGAATACGTGCGTCGTCCGCGTGCCATACGCCGAACATCTCGTCGGCGATCCGGATACCGGCGTGATTCACGGCGGCGTGATCACGGCGCTGCTCGACAACGCGTCCGGCATGGCAGTACGCAGCGATGATGGCGCACCCGGCGAAGAGCGTTCGATGGCGACGCTCGATCTACGTATCGACTACATGCGCCCGGCCCAGCCGCGCGAAGATCTATTCGCCGAAGCGCATTGTTATCGGATGACGAGCAACGTCGCGTTCGTGCGGGCGATCGCGTATCACGGTGATCGCAATGATCCGATCGCGAGTTCCGTCGCGACGTTCATGCTCGGCACACCGAGCCCGCCGCGATGAAAATTCTCGCCGAATTGCGCGAGGAGGGCCGCGCGCAGGATATGCAGGCGCTGGTCGACCATCTGCCTTATGCGCGCTTCCTCGGTATCCGCGTCGATCGCAAGGGTAACGAAATCACGACGGTCCTGCCGTTTGCCGATCACCTCGTCGGCAATCCGCGGTTGCCGCGCGTTGCACGGCGGCGTCATCGGCGCGTTTCTCGAGATCACGTCGATCGTGCAGCTGCTGTTCGACACGTCGTGCGAGCGGCTGCCGAAGACGATCGACATCTCGATCGATTACCTGCGTTCTGCGCGCGCGGTGGAAACGTATGGTCGCGCGATCGTCACGCGCCATGGACGCCGCGTCGCCAACGTGCGGACGGAGATCTGGCAGGAGGCGCGTTCGGCGCCGGTCGCCGCTGCACACGGCCACTATCTGCTCACGCCCGCCTGACGCACCACGAACATGGCAAAACTGATCGAGCGCCACGCGCACACAGATCCCGAGCGGATCGCGTTGATCGACTCCACCGGCCAATTGAGCTGGGGCGCGTTCAATGCACGCGTGAATCGATTGATCAACGGTCTGCGCGGGCTCGGGCTCACGCGCGGCGATCTGATTTCGATCTACGCCGGCAACAGCCGCGCGTATTACGAACTGATGGCGGCGGCGGGCCACGCAGGCATCCTGTTCGTGCCGGTGAACTGGCACTTCACGCCGGAAGAACTCGCGTACGTGATCAACAACTCCGAGTCGAAGGTGCTGATCACCGATGCGGAATTCACGCCGCAGGCTCAGGCCGCGATCGCGCGCGGCGAAACGCCGTCGTTGAGAACGTGTATCCGCATCGGCGGCAGTGCGCCCGGGTTCCTCGACTACGAGGCGTTCATCGCGGCGTCATCCGACCACGAACCCGACGACCAGACGCTCGGCGGACCGATGTTTTATACGTCCGGCACCACGGGGCGGCCGAAGGGTGTACGCGCGTCCGCCGGCGCGGCCGGTCCGCCGCCCGCAATCGAAACGATGGCGATGATGGGCGCTGGACTCGCCAACCTTTTGTCGATTCCCGCTGACGGCGTGACGCTGTTGTGCGGCCCGGTCTATCACTCCGCCCAATGGGCGTTCTCGTATCTGCCGTTGATTGCGGGCAGCACCGTGGTGATGCGCCAGCGCTTCGATCCGGCGGAGGTCCTCGAGCTGATCGATCGCCACGCCGTCACGAACGTGCACCTCGTGCCGACCCAGTTCCATCGCCTGCTGAGTCTCGACGACGCGACGCGGTCGCGCTTCAGCGGGCGCAGCCTGAAGGTGGTCTGGCACGGCGCCGCGCCATGTCCACCGCACGTGAAGCGGCCGCATGATCGACTGGTGGGGCGACGTCATTCACGAGTATTACGGCTCGACCGAGGGCTCGATCGTCACGACCGCGAGCGCGGCAGGAGTGGCGCGAACGACCCGGCACTCTCGGCAAGGCGACGCCGATGGTCGAGCTGCGGATCGTCGCTGACGACGTGACGTGGCGCCACCGGGCGTTGCCGGGCAGATCTACATGCGCAATCGAATGGGCGCCGACTTCGAGTATCACAACGAGCCGGGCAAGACGGCGGACGCGCACCTCGAGCCCGGCGTGTTCACGTTCGGCGACATCGGCTATCTCGACGCCGACGGCTATCTGTTCCTCAGCGATCGCAAGATCGACATGATCATCTCCGGCGGCGTGAACATTTATCCGGCGGAGATCGAGTCGGTTCTCGCTGCACATCCGGCGGTGCTCGATGCCGCCGTCTTCGGTATCCCGAACGACGAGTTCGGCGAGGAGGTCAAGGGCGCCGTGCAACTGAAGACTCCGGAACTCGCATCAGCAGAGCTCGCCGGCGCGTTGATCGCGCATTGCCGCGCCCACCTCGCCGGCTACAAGGCGCCGCGATCGATCGACTTCGTCGCCGCGTTGCCGCGTCACGAGACGGGCAAGCTCTACAAACGACTGCTGCGCGACAAGTACTGGGAAGGCACGGGACGCAAGATCTGACGACTGTGCGAAGGCGTCAAAGTTCGACGCCGAGCACGAGCTGGAACATCACGTCCGACGTGCTGTCGGCGGTCAGATCCTCCGTCAGCGCGAAGTCGGTCCACAGCTGTTGCGTGAACCGCCAGCGCGCGCCGAGGCTGCCTTGCAGTGCAGCGCCGCCGAGTTGATCGACGGCCGCATCGATCAAGCTCGCTGTGATAGTCGAGCTGCGCTTTCAACGTCCATGCAGTCGGTCAGCGGATAACCGACACCGAAGTGGCCGTACAGCGCGGTTCGCTGCTGCTCGTGCGGCAGCAGTTCGCCATCCCCGAGCACGATGACACCGACCGCGCCGGTCATCGACATGTGCAGCCGCGCGAGCAGGTCACGGTCGGTGTAGTCGAGCCAGGCCGACACATCAGTCGCCTCCGATCCCGTCAATTTGTCGACGTCGCCGGTCGGCACCTTGACGAGCGCGCGCAGCGCCAACGACCGCTCGCTGTCGCGGACGAGCTGATAGCCGCCGCTGACGCGAATGTCGCCCCAGCCGTGCCGTTCGTTGCGGAAGTCGACATACGTCGAGCCGCCGTCGGCGACGTAATAGCGGATCTTGTCGTGCGCGGCCGCGTTGCGGCCGTTGTCGTCGAATCCGAAGGCGTCGTGAAAGTTGTCGATCACTGAATCGAGGTAGCCGCCGTGTTGGATGACATACGGCGCTTCGATACCCCACTCCCAACGCTCCGCGAACGCGTGGCGCAGACCCACCGTCAGATACGTCGTCTCACCGTCGAAATAGGCGACCGCGGAGTCGTGCGCGGCGCCGGTGAAATTGTTGGCGAACTCGGTGCCGAGGATCAGCTCATAGCCCGTCGCAAGCACGTCGCCCCCCAATGCGCGCGGCTCGCCATAGATCCCCGATGCCGGCGCCAGATTGCGAATCCGCAGCGGCGAATCGTCGGCATATGCGACGGCCGCTTTGCCGAAGACAGCGCCGACGGATGGCGGCGATCAGCAGCGCTGCGCGAATCAAGGCGCTATTGCAGTCCGGTTTTCGGGCGCGAGCGCGTCGATTTCGGCGCTCGTGAATCCGGCCTCGAGCAGGATTTCGCGGCTGTGCTCGCCGAGGACCGGCGCGGGGCGGCGAATCATCGCCGGCGTGCCGCTGAAGCGCGCGGCTGGACGCGGCTGGCGGATTCGACCTGCGACCGGATGGTCATGTTCCTCGATGACCGCATTGACGCGGATCTGTTCGTGCTCGATCACCTGCTCGGCGTGTCAGCACCGGCGCGCACGGGACACCTTCGCGATCCAGCACCTCGAGCCACTGCGCGCTGCTGCGTTGGCGCAAAACCTCTGCCGTCATCGCGAGGCGCTCGGTCGCGTAAACGACGCGTCCGGCGGCGGTCTTGAAACGCTCGTCGTCGAGCCATTCGAGTCGATCGAGCGCTTTGCACATTCCCAGCCATTCCGCGTCGGACACCGCGCCCGCGGTGATGTATCCGTCGGTCGTCTGGAAGATCAGGTCCTGCGCAATCTGCGCGCGTGATGCGTTGACCTCGCGACCGACGAACGTCAGCGCCGTCATACCTTCCGGCCACAGATACGCGACCATCGCGTCGAGCATCGCGAGCTTCACATGCTGACCCGCGCCGGTGCGCTCGCGCGCGAACAACGCGGCAGTGATCGCCTGCGCGGCGGTCAACGCGGTCGTCTTGTCCGGAATGATCGTGCGCACCATGCGCGGGCGCTGTGTGTCGCGGTCCGCCTGAATCGCCGCCAAACCCGACAACGCCTGGATCACGGGGTCATAGACGCGCTTGTGCGCGTAGGGCCCGGTCTCGCCAAAACCGCTGATCGACACATAGACGATGTCGGGTCGCAACGCGCGAACGACGTTCTCGCCGAGTCCCATACGCTCGATCGCACCCGGACGAAAGTTCTGTACGAACACGTCGGCGCGCGGAATGAGCCGCTTCAGCGCCGCCATTCCGAGGCTGCTCTTCAGGTCGAGCACCAGCGAACGCTTGCTGCGATTCGATGAAACGAATGTCGCCGTCAATCCCGCGCGGTTGGGACCCAGATTGCGCACCAGATCGCCGTCGGGCGGCTCCACCTTGATGACGTCGGCGCCCTGGTCGCCGAGCATCATCGTCGCAACGGGACCCGAGATCATGCTCGTCAGATCGAGCACGCGGATCCCCTCGAGCGGGCCGTTGGTTGCAGTCATGTGACCGCATTCATATAAAAAGCGCCGTCATGTGCCCGAAAGCTCGGCAAGCGCGGTGGCCTTCGCCCACTTGTAGTCCGCCTTACCGTTGGCGGCGCGACGAACTTGTTCGACGAGCACGACGTGCCGCGGCGCTTTGAAGGCCGCAAGGTGTTCGCGCGTGTATTCGATCAATGCAGTCGGGTCGGTGGCGGAATCTTCGCGCAGCGACGCAACCGCGACGACGCGCTCGCCGAACCGCGGATCGGGTACGCCGACAACCAGGCAGTCGTACACCGCCGGATGTCGTTTGACGACCTCTTCCACCTCTTCCGGATAGACCTTCTCGCCGGCGCTGTTGATGCACATGCTGCCGCGGCCGAGCAGCGTGATGCTGCCATCCGCTTCGACGCGCGCGTAGTCGCCGGGGAAGCTGTAGCGCACGCCGTCGATGACGCGGAAGGTCTCCGCCGACTTCTTCGGGTCCTTGTAGTAACCGATCGGCACCTGCCCACTGAGGCCAATCTTGCCAACGACGCCCGAACCCGGCGCAACGACGCTGCCATCGTCCGCGAACACGCGCACGCCTTCGCTCAACTGGAACTTGGCCGTCTGCGCGCTGCTGTCGCGCGTCGAGACATTGCTCGCCATACCGCCTTCGGTGGATCCCATCGTGTCCATCAACATCATGTCGTGGTGCGCGAGCAGCGCCTGTTTGACCTCGGCGCTCCACATTACGCCACTCGAGATGATGCGCTTCAACGACGTCAGGTCGTACGGTTCACCGCGGTCGCGCGCGGCATCAAGCGAAGCGAGCATCGGCTTCGCGAACGCGTCGCCAACGATCGCGATATTCGTGATCCGGTGCGCCGCCACTTCGGCAAACATCAGATCGGGATCGAGGCCGAGCTTCGAAATCGTCACGACGGCGCCGCCGGACAGCATGGGTAATAGCGTACCCAGCCACATGCCAGTGCCGTGCATCTGCGGACACGCAGCGAGGCTGCACGGCAGCCCATTCATGTCTTTCAGCTGGCGAACCAGGTCCGGCAGTTGCGTGACCGACGTCGGCGCCGGCAGTCCGGCGGACGCAATCGCGGCGCTCGCAAGCGTCTGGCAAAACGTACCGTTGTGATACATGACGCCTTTCGGCATCCCGGTGGTGCCGCCCGTGTACAACATGTACATGTCGTCGGCCCGACGATCGATTCGAGGCGCGGGCATCGCGTTGCGAATCGCCTGTTCGTAGTCGATCGCTCCATGCAGCAACGACTCGGTGCCGTCATCGACTTGAATCCACAGTTTGATCGCGCGGCAGCTTCTCGCGAATTTCCCAGATGCGCATCGCGTACGTCGCCTGATAGATCACGGCTTCGGCGTCGGCGTTGTCGAGCAGATAAACCAGCTCGTCCGACTTGTAGCGATAGTTCACGTTGATCGGACAGCCACGCATCTTGAAGACGCCGTGGTGCGCCTCAGAGTACTCGTTGGAGTTGTGCAGGTAGATGCCCACTTTCGCGTCGGCCTGCAGGCCGTTCGACAGCAACAGCTGCGCGATGCGCGCGGCGCGGTCGTCGAACTCGGCCCACGTGCGCGTCACGGAACCGCAGATCAGCGCGGGCTCGTCCGGCACAGTGTCGGCGATCAACTCAAACGCAGTCGCAAAGTGAAATTCCATCGCGCGCTCCCCGTCGTTGTCTCGACGTGCATTGTGTCCGAAGGACCATTGTGTCCGAAGGACCATTGTGACCGGTCACCGTCAGGCGACCAACAGTTGGTGAATTCGACCATCGCGCCCGTCACTATGTGCCACTCGAAACCGCTCAAAGCCCATTTACTCTAATTAAAACAGTCAGTTAGAAGATCACTGGCGAGTTGGCACAGGTTGTGAATATCGATCGTCGAGGTCGAGTGAGAACGGGCAACGGAGAGAGGAGCCCCACCATGAACACAACGTCTACCGAATCGCAATCAATCGCGCGCAGTCACCACCGTCGCGCCACGCCGTTGGGCATTCGTCTATTGCTCGGCGTGTCGATCCTGTTCGGCATCTGGGTCGACGTCAGCAACATCGGCACCAACACGGCGGATCGCAATCAAATCCATTTGCTGGGCATGACCGACGCGCATTCCACGGTCGCCACCGTCGTCAAAACGCTGGCGTCTCGGCGCTCATAGAACGCTCGCATCGCACAACAAGCAGGAGAGAAGGAACAGGACCATGCGCCACAGCAGTTTCAGTCGGCGTCTCGAATTGGATCGACGCAATGGCTTGATCGTCGGCGTCTGCGCCGGGGTCGCGCGATACCTCGATGTCGATGTGACCTGGGTGCGCATCACGGCGGTGATCGCCGCCGCCGTGCTGACCAAGTGCGCACTCGCGCTCTACATCATTGCGTGGCTGCTGCTCGATGACCGCGACGAAACCTGAGCTGCATCAACGATCGTAGTCCCCCGCTTGCCCGGCCTCGCGCCGGGCTCTTTTTTGCCGGAGCCGCACGCCATTCAGCACTCGATCAGGCACGCATTCGGCGGCGCCGTCGGCGGCGCGTCGAGTGCCAGTTCATCGAAGTCCTTCGCAACGTCGAGCAGGTTTCTCGACAGCTCGCGGTGCTGCTCCGGCGTCAGCGAGTTGACGATCGCGATGCTGAGATCGCGGAACAAGTCCTGATTAGCCGCAAGCGCAGACGCATAGTCGTCGCCGTAATAGCGTTCGCGGTTGAAGGTCAATTCGCGAAACGCACGCGAGAACCCGACGTATCCGTCGCGTTCGCGCACCAGCGCGACGAGTGCCGCGCCATAGCGGCGCCGATAGTCGGCCCAGCTGCGATCGTCCGGCACCCAACGCGCGCTGAACTGATTGATCAGTTGTCGCTGATCGTTGTTCAGGCGCCCTGTGAAAGTCTCGAAGTTGTCACGCACCTCGCGCGCCCAGCGCTCGCGTCGCGCGTCGACCGACAGCTTCTCGTACGGCTTGATGTACTTCAGCGTGTCCTTGTCGACCTGTGCCGTGAACCGATCGAGCTGAACGTCGCTCGCGGAGTACATCAGCTGGGTCGACAACGGCAGCGTCGCCTCGAGGATCCGCTTCCACCAAGCCTCGATTTCCTCGCCGAAGGTGAACATCTCCTCGACGGTAGCGCCATCGGTAAGGGCTACGTCGAGTTGCCGCAATGCCCGCGCGTACACCGGCAATTCGGTGGTGCGGTGCCAGTACAACACGGCCGCGAGTTCCGACTTGAAGTAAGTCTCCTGCGCCGAATCGAGATCCAAGTAGTCGTCTGCGGACCAGCGCGCCAAGCGGTCGAGGTTGTTGTACGCGAGCTTGACGCCGCAACCCGTCATCCCCCACAGACAGGTCAACAGCAACAGGACTCGCCACACGCGCGAGTGGCGCGCTCGCGAACCCGCGGGAGCGCTAACGCGCTTGATCGACGGCTCCGGACGCACGATTGGTGGCGCGCGCAGCGACGAAGTTGATGATCCAACGGCCGATCAACGACGGATGGATCGGACGCTCCAACGATGCAACGCCGGAACTGTAGCGAGGCTCGCCGAGCAGTCCCCGGCGCAGCTCTATCAACGCGCGAGCGTAGCTTTTCGCGAACTCGGGATGGCCCTGAAACGTCAGGATGTGATCATCGATCGTGAAGCCGCTGTTCGGGCACAGCGGCGTCGACGCGAACACTGCCGCACGCTCCGGCAGCCGGACGACCTGATCTTTGTGACTCGACAACAAGCCGAAGCGTTCGCGGTACGGCAGCATCCATTCCTCGGGCGACACGACCACGGTTTCATGCACGCCGACCGCCCAACCCACATCCGCCTGGCGCGTTTCACCGCCAAGCACGTGCGCAATCAGCTGATGTCCGAAGCAGATGCCGACGAGCGGGTATTGCGCGGCGTCGAGCTCGCGCACGAATTGCGCAAGGCGATGAATCCACGGTTTGTCGTCGTAGACGCTCTCGCGACTGCCCGTAATCAGATACGCGTCGCATTCGTCGAGCGACGCGGGGTACTCGCCGCGTTGCACGTCATAGTCCTGGAACTCGATCGGGATATCGTCGGCGCTCGCCATCAACATCGCGCGGAACATCGCCGGATAGTCGCCGAACTCGGGCTGAAATTCCGCGCGAACGGAGTCGGTCTTCAGAATGCCGATGCGCATCAGATGATCTCGAAGTATCGATCGAGCTGCCAATCGTTGAGCGAGCGGGCGTATTCGCGCGTCTCCCACAAACGGGTTGCGACATAGTGATCGACGAACGCGTCGCCGAACAAGCCGCGCGCAGCATCCGACGCGGACAGACGCTCGGCGGCGTCGCGCAGGTCCACCGGAAATCGTCCGGGACCCTGCATCCGATCGGCGACGTCGTACGCATTGCCGGTTACCGCCTCGCCGGGCTCGAGGCGTTCGATCACACCGAGGAGCGCGGCCCCGATGATCGCGGCCGCCGCGAGATACGGATTCGCGTCGGCGCCGGACACGCGGCACTCGATACGTTGCGATTTCGCCGAACCCGGAATCACACGGACCGCAGCGGTCCGATTTTCGATTCCCCACGTGTATGCGGTCGGTGCCCATGCGCCCTTCACGAGACGCGTGTAGCTGTTGATCGTCGGCGCGACCAGCGCAATCAGTTCGGGCAAATAGCGCCGCAGGCCGCCCAATGCATATCGCTGCACCGCGCTGATACCGTGCTGCGCCGCCGTGTCGTGAAACAAGCTCGCGCCATCATCGCCCCAGAACGAAAAATGGCAGTGACCGCTTTGACCCGGATATTTCATCGACCATTTCGCCATGAATGTCGCCAGCAGATCGCGCTTCTGGAAGAAGACCTTCGTGAATGTCTTGAAAACATTCGCGCGGTCGGCGGCGGTCAATGCGTCGGTGACGGCGATCGCTCCTTCCCATACGCCAGGTCCGGTCTCGCAATGCAGCGCCTCCAGCGGACAATCGAGCGCCGCGGCGTAGTCCATCAGTCCGTTGAATAGATCCGATTGCGTCGACGCACGCAGCACCGAGTATCCAAAATTGCCCGGCGTTACCGGCTTCAGATCGCGATAACCCTTCGCGCGAATGCTGTGCGGCGTCTCGTCGAAAACGAAAAATTCGTACTCGAAACCCAACTTGACGCCGATGCCCTGCGCCGACGCCTGCGCGAGCACCGCGCGCAGCCGGCTGCGCGGACAGAGCGCGTGTTCACCGCCATCGGCATTGACGAATTCGCCCAGAAACAACGGCGTGCCCGAATCCGGCGGCCACCGCAGCGTGTTCGCGATCAGCCGAAACTGCGCGTCGGGGAAACCGGTATGCCAGCCCGTATAGCGCGCGTTGTCATACAGCTGATCGGCGACATCCCACCCGAGCACGCAATCGCAGAAGCCGCCGCCGCCATCGAGCAGGCTCGCGAACTTCTCGAGGCTCACGTACTTGCCGCGCAACACGCCGTCGATGTCGGTCAGAGCCAGTTCGACCTGGGTCACGCCGCGGTCTCGAAATGACTGCAGGGTCGGATGGGCGGCGTCGGTCATGGCGTGTCTAGCTCCTGAGGCGATGATGATTCGCCGGAGCGATGCCGGCGCGGCAGTTTTGCACTTTTACTGTGGATAACTCGTTGGATAACTCGGATGAACCTTGTGTGACGCCAGAGAATACGGCAGTCCCCCCAAATTGATCAAAAATTAATCAACATAGGTAATCCCTTTCTTTTCAGTCAGTTAGGCGCAATTTTTCTTTTGGATTCGGAGAATCTCGTGGCGCCGGCGATTGCGCCGCCAATCGATTGGACACTGTGCATAACCCGCGCGGCGGTTCGGAGGTTGCCGTTGTAAGTGTCTGCTTACAAGAGGTGCGCCGACAATTCTGGATCGAGGGCGCCCGGCGCGTGCCCTGGCGCCCCTTTACAGAGTTGTCTGGAGGCTCTGCGTGAGTTGCGCGACGGCGGTGCTGGGGACGACCGCACTCGGGCTTGGGTCGCGCTGCGCGCGCGGCGTCAGCGCGCTTCCACGCGCGGCGACCACGGCGACGAATATCACGATCACGAGCACGACGACCGCAAACAACCACGTCCAGAGCGGCGATGGCCCGCCCGGCTTACGTCGCGACAACGGCGAGTCCGTTCTCATCGCAGGCGCGATCGGACGATACAGCCAACGCGGTTCGGTCTCGTCTCCGGTCGCTTCGGGTGCCGCACCGGCGAAGCTGTCGATGACGTCCGCGCGAATGCGGCGGTAGTCCGGCGTCGACAACTCGCCTGCGGCGTGCGCCTTCGCGATCCGGCGCAGCCGTTCGCTATCCGGATTCAGGCGCAGCAGCGTCATCGAACCTCCCGCACCAAACGCAATCCTGTCTGCGCGTTGCCTTGCGGCGAGCCCGGTCGCGCGTCGCTGATGTCGCATTTGGAAATCGAGTCGGCGTACGACCCACCCATTGCGAGGGGCGCGTCACCATCCATGACCCATTCGCGCACGTTTCCGAGCACGTTCACGACGCCAAGTTCGTTCTCCGCGCCGACGCTCACCGCGACCGGCGCTCGGCCGTTGTTGAACAGTGCCGTGCGCGGCCGGCAGTTTCGGTTGGGGTCCGGCCATCCCGCGCGGGCGACGCGCTCCCACTCCGCACGACTCGGCAGGCGATAGATTTGACCACTGCGTTGGGACAGCCACGCCGCGTACGCTACCGCTTGCTCCACGCTCACAGAGGTGGCCGGTCGATCCATCGTCGCGGCGGTCGGAGAATTACAGCGAAGTGTCTCGGCGCAAAACGGATTCATATCCGCGAACGAGACTTCGAATTTGCTGATCGCGAAGCGATGGTCGCCGTCGGCGACGACCACGAGCGGCGGGCTGTTGATCCCACCGCCGAGATCATCGGCACAGAATCCGCCCGGCGACGCACCCTTGCCCACCAGGCTCAACACGCCGCACGGATCGAGTTTGAGTTCGGTGAGCGCCGGCGCGTCCGCGAATGCCAGCAGCGCTTGTTGCCGCAGCAACCGCGCTCGCGTGTGGTCGATTTGACCGATCTCGACGCTGCATCGCGCGATCCACTGCGTGAGTTGCGCGTCGACCGTGACCGCTTCCTTCGGATAGCGCGTATGCAGCGTGGACGCTCGGCGGCCCACCTCTGCGACGTCGAGCTGGTCGCACGGCGTTGCCGTCAACTCCGCGAGTTCGGATTTGACATTGGCGGTATCCGACTTGCGCGCGGCCAGCGCCTGCGAGCGCGCGAGGGATTCACGCAAGGGGTCGAGCTTCGCACCAAAGCTCTCGAACGCGTCCGGGTCGAACACCCGGGGCTTCGCGAGCTTGATCGAGTCGATCCGCACGCGCTGCGTCGCGCGCGGCGACCAGTCGGCCGACCGCTGCCAGATACGCTTCGCCGAGTTCGAGCTCCAGTTCCGCGCGCAGCGGGCTGCCTGGAAATGCGCGCTCGAAGCGCGCCAGCTCCGCCTCGATTTCGTCGACCTGTTTGCGTTCGAAGCGCTCGCTCCGCGCGAGTTCGCGCACACGCGCGGCGGCGCGACCCTCGAGCAGCGCGTGCCCCGGTTCGAAACGATCGCCCGCACGCGCGTCGGCGTACTGCAGCAGCGCATATGCCGCGTCGAATTCGGTTGTCGATTCGATCCGACTGCGCAACGCCTCGAGTATGCGGGCCTGCGTCTGCGAATACGCATCATGCGCGCCGTCGAGCCCGGCGAGCGTTTGCGTTTCGGCATCGAGGCGCGCTTGCCAACTCGCGTCGAACACAGGTTCCGCCAGCAGCGCGTCGACTCGCGCAACTTGGCTCTCGAGCAACGTATTGCGCGCAACCTCCGATCGGTCCACCGACGCAGAGCCGAGCCAGAGCGACACCGCGCCGATCGCGACGGCTGCTGCGAGTCCGGCAACCCACCAGGCGCGCGCGAGTGGCGGCCGCAGCAGACCCGCGATGACCTCGTCGACGCTACGCGGCCGATTGCTTCGCTCGAGTTCCAGCGCGCGTGCGAGCGTGCGCCATTGTCGTCTCGTCAGCCGCTTGACGCGCTCCGGCCGCAGACCCTGTGTGCGCAGCTTCGTCGGCGCGCACACGATCGTACGGGTGGCGTCCCGTCAGCATCAGATAGATCACGACCGCCAGCGAGTAGATATCGTCGGCGGGCTCGGGCGTTTCGCCGAGCAGCATTTCGCGGCTCGCAAACGCCGGCGTCAGTGCAGCGAGTTTGGACGGGTCGAAGACCGTGTCGTCGCCGTCGTGCTGGTGTACGCGCACGGCACGCGCGATACCGAAGTCGAGAATTTTCGCGGTGCCGTCCTGCGTGACGAAGACGTTGCCCGGCTTGAAATCCGAATGGGTGATGCCGCTCGTGTGCGCACGCTTGAGTCCGGCGCACATGCCTTCGACCAGCGGCCAGAGCATCGCGTCCGGCAATCCACTCGGATAGTCCTTCAGCAGCGCCGCAAGCTCCTGCCCCTGCAGCAACTCCATCGTCATGTACGGCACGTCACCGTCTTTGTCGAAGTCGAAGATCGAGACGATGTTCGGATGCGGAATGCCCTGTGACTTCGACGCTTCGCGTTGCAACGCGATGAACGCATCCGGATGCGCGCGGAAATCGTTGTTCAGCACCTTGATCGCGACATACGGCTGCCGGTCCTGCGCTTCGACCTTGCGCAGATCTTTCGCGCGGTAGACGGTGCCCATGCCGCCGCTGCCGAGCTTTTCGTCGAGGATGAAGCGCTGTTTGAGAATGCGCGGCGTCACGCCGGAGTGCCGCTACCCGAGCCGCTGTTACCACGCAGCACAGTGACGTCGTCAGCGGTCGTGTCGGTCGTGACGTCGCCGTGTCCTTGCACCGGGATCACCACGGTCAACGCTCCCGCCGCGACACGACGACCGAGACGTTGTCGCGCGCGCCGCGTGCGAGGCACTCCGCCAGCAGCTGCGCTGCGCAGTCGCGCACGTCTCGGCCGCGAGGAGGTCGCGTATCTGCTGATGTTTCAGCTCTCGATACAGGCCGTCGGTGCAGAGCAGAAACGTATCGCCGAGGCAGATGTCGAAGACGACCACATCGAGATACAGCTGGCCCTGGCCACCGACCGCGCGAGTGACCACGTTGGTCTCGCGCGCCTGCGCGGTTCGGATCGTGATCACGCCGTCGTCGAGGAGATCGGCGATCGGGTTGTGGTCGCGCGTGATCTGCGTCAACACACCGTGCCGCAGTCGATACAGGCGACTATCGCCGGCCCACAACGCGACGCCGACCTGATCGCCCGCCAGCAGCGTCACGACGGTGCTGCCGACGGTGCGGCCGTTGCAGTGGTTCACGCTGTGATCGCGCAGTCGGACGATTGACGTCGCACAGCAGATCGTCGACTTGATCGACCATCTCGGCGAGCGACGTGCGCGGCTTCGCCGCGGCGAGCGCTTCGGTAATCGCCTGACTCGCGAGATCGCCGGCAGCGTGGCCACCCATGCCGTCGGCGACCGCCCACAGATTCAGTTCCGGACACGCGAGCACCGCGTCTTCGTTGTTCTTGCGTCGACTGCCGGGATGCGTTTCGAGCGCGTATTGCCAACGATCCATCATGGTCTCATCCCGGGTGCTCAAACCTGACGACCGACTCTTTCGTCAGTGGCTCGCCGAAACTCAACAGGCCCGAGCCCCACAAGCGGACGCTGCGCCGATGCAGAAACAGCACGCTTTCGTCTTCGTTGCGCACGAACGTGCCGTTGCTGCTCTCATCGAACAGCCAGAACGATTGCCGTCGACAGACGAGGCGCGCGTGATGACGCGATGCAAACGCGCGCGTCAGTTCGAGATCGCAGTCGGGATCGCGCCCAATGCGAAATTCGGCACCCTCGTTGAACGTCAGGGACCGTTTCAGTCCACCCAATGAAAGTACCAGCAGCGAGGCTGGTGCAAATTGCCGAGCTTCCATGCCAATGCAACCGCCGGATCGCGTTGTCGACGCAGCAGGATAGCCAACGTGGAGCCAACGTTACTGCGATGCCGCGCACACTCGCGGTTTCGCCGCAGGCAAGTTGATCAGTGCATGAGCGCGAACATGCGACGCCGGTAGCTCTTCGCGAGGTCAGAACCCTTCGGCAGCAATGCGAAGATCCTAACCAGCGTCAGCGCGGCCGATGTCGTCTCGAAACTTCCGATCCTTCTGCAGGATGTACATCGCGTGCTGCAGCGCCGCCTCGTAGTTGCCGTACACGGCTTCGACGACGGCCGCGGCATAACGGGACTCGAGATCATCCGGATTCTTCGTCAGCGCATGTCTCGATGTCCGCGAGTTCGCCCATCCCGGCGGCTTCTTCCATCAGTTGCAGCCGCGTCAACGGGCGGTCGCGGCCCTCGGTGCCGTCCGGAATCGTCGCGAGCACAGCGCGTGCCCTGGTCGAGATCGCCGGTGAGGATGAGCACATCGGCATACTCGAGCTTGAACGCCGGATTGTTCGGTTCGGCCGCGAGCGCCTGTTTCAACATGCCGAGCGCCGTTTCATAGTCGCCCGCCGCCAGCAGCCCACCGAGTTGCTCTCGCAGCAACTCGCCGCTCGTCATCGTCAGTCGATCGAGCATCGCGCGCAGCGCACGCTCTCCTTGTGGCCCGTCCATCTGGTCCGTCAACTGACCGTCCTGAACCACACGGATACTCGGCAGACCCTGCACGCGCAGATGTTGCGCGAGCGACTGATCACGGGCGACGTCGCACAACCCCAGCATGAACTTGCCCTGATACTGACCCGCGAGCGTCTCGAGCACGCGTCGCGCTTCCTTCGCCGGCGGCAGTTGCTCGGCCCAGAACAACAGAACGATCGGCGCCTGCCGCGACCGCTCGACGACGTCGGCCTGGAAATTTTTGGCAGTGACTTCGAATACTGCGCGACTCTCCGCCATCACTCGTCCGCCGATCCAATTTGGGAGCGGCATTCTACCCACGCGCAACGCGCCCTTAAACCCGGCGCCTCGCGCCGCTGGCAATGCAGGAGGTCACTCAAGGAAAATGCCGCCCCGGAGAGATGGCCGAGTGGTCGAAGGCGCTTGACTCGAAATCAAGTAAACCCTTACCGGTTTCCAGGGTTCGAATCCCTGTCTCTCCGCCAATCACCCAATCCGTTGCCCGTCACGGCTGAGTACACGACAGCGTGACGCAAATGAGCCGGCCGCGTGATTCGCCCGACGCCACCGAGTCTGAAAAACATGCGCGCTCGCGCCAGCGCGTTGGCGATCATGCAAGACGCGAGTGGAGCGCGGCGGAGTTCGCGCGCACGTGGGAGTTCGCTCGCATATGAATGACGCAGGTGAGATGACGCGCACCGCAGAGTGTTCGTGTGGGTCGCTGCGCGTGACCGCTGAGGGTGAGCCGCAGGCGGTGGTGGCGTGCCACTGCATCGACTGTCAGCGGCGCACCGGTTCGGTGTTCGGCGTCGGCGCCTACTATCCAATCGATCAACTCACGATCTCCGGCGAATCACGGTCCTATTCGCGTCCGACCGACGCGGGGCACCAGTTCACCACTTATTTTTGCCCGCGCTGTGCAACATCAACGCACTGGGTGTCGGGCAAGAACCCGGGGCTCGTCGGGGTTGCTGTGGGCGCGTTTGCCGATTGCTCGTTCCCGCCGCCGGTGCGATCCGTGTGGGAGAGATCGAAACATGGTTGGGCGAATATCGACGTCGCGTCCCAACATTTCGATAAAGGGCGCATCTAGGATCAGGACTGGGCCGGAACCTTCTAATGACCCCCACCATTACCGCTTTTGAACGGTCGCCCGATCGCGGCAGGGGACTGGCGCGTGACATGCGCGTTCGCTGGGCACTTGAAGAAGTGGGCCAGCCTTACGACGTTCGTCTTCTTTCGTTCGATGAAATGAAGGAATCCGCACATCTTACGCTTCATCCTTTCGGGCAGATTCCGACCTATGAGGAAGACGACCTCGCCCTCTTCGAGTCGGGTGCAATCGTTCTCCATATCGCGCAGCGCCATGGGGGGCTGCTGCCCGACGATGCGAATGCTCGGGCGCGCGCGATCGCGTGGATGTTTGCCGCGCTCAACACGGTGGAGCCGCCGATCGTCGACCTCGGAATGGCAACGCTCCTGGAGCGCGACAAGGCCTGGTATGAGGAGCGCCTGCCTATCCTCGAGGATCGCGTCCATGTACGACTGGGTGAACTATCCGCTCGGCTTGGCGATGCCGACTGGCTCGACGCAGCATTCAGCGCCGGTGATCTATTGATGGTGACGGTGCTGCGCAGGGTGAACGGATCTACGCTTCAGAAATATCCGAACCTCTCCGCCTATGTCGCCCGTGGCGAAGCGCGGCCCGCCTACAAGCGTGCTTTCGACGATCAATTGGCGGTTTTCACCGGTAAGCCACCGAATGGCTGATCAATCGCTGGCATTTGGCGAGAGCGATATCAGATGTCGCAGCTTGTCGGGGTTTCTCACCACGTAAATCGCCCTGATCACACCGTCTACGATCTCGAACGCGTTGGTCTGCACGAGCCCATTCGGGCCGCTGACCAGCAGGCCCGGCAGGCCATTGACAGTGTCGAACCGATACGACAAATCGCCGGTCCAGCCCTTGCGTACGGCGCCGCACACGAATGCCGCGACACGATCAGCGCCAACGATTACCTTGAGCGGCGCGGCGGCCTTGCCACCACTATCGGCAACGAACTTCGCGTCGCTGGCCAACATGCGCATCAACGCATCGACGTCACCTCCGCGGGACGCGCCAACGAACGCGGACACGAGAGCGGCATGCTTCGCAGCCAATG
The DNA here is from genome assembly GCA_963829065.1 of uncultured Gammaproteobacteria bacterium. Lineage (GTDB taxonomy): Bacteria > Pseudomonadota > Gammaproteobacteria > Pseudomonadales > Azotimanducaceae > DATJGR01. The sequence goes on from CAWHHK010000006.1 coordinate 572,194, forward strand.
CGTTCGGCGCAGCGCGCGCCCGAGTCGCGTGAGCCGGGCGCACCTCACGCACGTGCGTGCGGGCACGCGCGGCAAGCTGACGGCAAGCCGCCTCGTTCGGGCCGAGCGCGTCAGCAACCTGTGCGAACGAGTAGTCGAACACGTCGTGGAGTAGAAACGCCGCGCGCTCGAGCGGCGAGAGGCGCTCGAGCGCCAGCAGGAGCGCCACCGACAGATCTTCGGCGAGTTCGGTCTGCGCATCGGGCGCGAGCGCCGCGGTGTCAGTCACCGGATCGGGCAGCCAGGGGCCCACATACGCCTCGCGCCTTACGCGCGCCGACTTCAGCACGTCGAGACAAATTCGCGTCGTCGTCGTCGTCAGATACGCCCTCGGTTCATCGACGCGCGCGCGATCGGCAGCGTGCCAGCGCAGATACGCTTCCTGAACCGCGTCTTCAGCTTCGGCCATCGAACCGAGCATACGATACGCGAGTCCGAGCAGCCGCCGGCGGTGCGGCTCGAAGGTTGTCGATGAATCAGACGCGTCGATCGTCATCCGCGTTGTTCTGACACGAGCGCTGCATCGATCACGACGGGTGCGCTGTCGACGACAACACGCGAGCAGGCTTTGCCGTGGCCCAACGCGTATTTCACCGTCGGATACATGCGCGCGGTGACGAGCGCGAACGCGAGACTCACCAATGCTCTGCGTCCCCAGCGTTCGACGATCTCGTCGCGATAGACATCGGCCGACGGATCGTGGTCGAGTGTTGCACGCGCGAATCGCCAGGCTAACGCCACATCAGGCGGCAGCGCTGCGGCGTTCTCGGTGAGCACGGCACGCAGCACCTTCGGATCCACACCTGCGCGCTCCGCCATCGACACGCTGAGCTGCGTACATGGACCGCAGTCCTCGCGTCGAACAGCCGCAATGCCGGCAGCAGCCAGCGCGGCTGCCGGCACATCCTTCCGATATCTGCCAAGTGCCGTCGCGCGTTGAAACAGCGATGCCGCGCGAGGGTCGGCCTCGATCACCTCGTGCAGATAGCTCGCATCGTAATTCCACTGGCGCTCGAGCGCCGCGACTCCTCGGTGCATCAGCCACTTGAACATGATGTCCTCCTGTTCAAAACGGTAGGACGAGACAGCGGATCAGAGTGTGACAAAGACCGCTCGCCCGAGTATCGCGCGAGTACAACGGCGCGTTGTGGCCTGTTCGACTGCGCACAGGCGCATAATTCGCTTCGATGAGAGAAAGGTGAACGCGCGCAGATGGAGCAACTCGCGAAGCAGGTGCCGGGTGAGTACGGCTCCGACCGCAATGGACTGATTTGGGGTTACGCGTTCCGCGCAGGCGCCGCGCCGAGTCCGATCCATGCTGAAGACGTGCCGTTCGGACCCGGTGCGGCCCGATCGGACGGCAGTTTTTTCTGGTTGCACTTCGCCGCGGCGAACTCCAACACCGAGCGCTGGCTGCGCCAATACGTCGACCTGCCGTCCGGCTTCTATGACGGATTGAGGGCATCGAGCAGCGCCACGCGCGTCGAGCAGGATGGCGACGCGCTGGTCGCAGTCATCAACGACGTGCTGTTCGCCTTTGAAAGCGGCCACTCCGACGTGTCCACGATGACCCTCGGTGTGCTTCCTGGCGCGATGATCAGCGCGCGTTTGAAACCGCTGCGCTCGATCGAACGCCTGCGCGAGACGCTGAAAGCAGGCGCGATCTGTCGTTCACCGGTCGATCTGCTGGCGCATCTGCTGAAGATTCAGGCGGACGTGCTGGCCGAATTGGTGCGTACTACCGGACCGGAAGTCGACGACATCGAGGATGGCCTGTTGACGCGACGCCTGCGCAGCAATCGCGCGCAGCTCTCCACCATGCGCAGAATGCTGGTACGCCTGCAGCGCTTGATGGCGCCGGAACCCGCGGCGATGTTTCGGTTGTTGAACCGCCCGCCGGTGTGGATCGCGGCCGAAGATCTCCAGGAGTTACGTCAAACGGCCGAAGAATTCGCGCTGGTCGTCGGCGACTGCGCGGCATTGGTAGAACGCGTGAAGCTCGTCCAGGAAGAGCTCGTGGCGATGGTCAACGAACAAACGAACCGTAGCGTGCTGCTGCTGACGTTCGCGACGGTCATGCTGCTGCCGTTCAACGTCATCGGCGGGCTCTTCGGAATGAACGTCGGCGGGATCCCGTTTGCTGAAAGTCCAGCCGGATTCTGGACCGTCGTTGTGCTGGTCACCGCGCCAACGGTTGTGCTCGGCCGCCTGCTGTTGACCCGATTTCGCAGCTGAGCCAGGAGAGCCCTCAGGGGAGTCAGGTCGTGGCCGACGGCGCGTTCTTCGCCGGCGGATGCGGTCCCGCCGCAATCGGTCCCGCGAGGCGATGCCACTCGGACTGACTCCATGGATCCAGAATCATCACGCCGAATTTCCGATCGTCGCGATACACGACGACGCCCCGCACCCGCCGCGGGACTTCCGAGTCGGACAGGTTGAGTTCGAGCTCGACGTGACCCTGCACGGGCAACGGACCGTCCTCGGCCTCGAGCAATACGCCTTCCCTGCTCACATTCCGCGCGCGGCCGTGCAAGATACAACAATGACCGCGAAAGATGTCGACCGGATGGTCGGACGAAAATCGGCGAAACAATCGATGTTCCATCGTCGACTCCTTGTTCGCGGCGCCGCACCGCGCTCGGTTTCGGACCTTTGTCGTCAGTATGCGCTTGCGAGATTGCAATCTGGTTATTTTACAAACTGAGACCCCTACGGACATTCACGTAGCCGCAACCGGCGACGCGCCGCGATTGCTCGCAAAACGGCGCGCCGGCGTGCTATGCCACGTCACGTCGCTGCCGGGCACCGGAAGCACGGGCACGCTTGGCGCCGATGCACTGCGTTTCCTCGATTTCATGCAGCACGCCGGAATGTCGATCTGGCAGATGCTGCCGCTCAATCCGCCCGATCAATATGGGTCCCCCTACCACAGCGCATCGTTGTTCGCGCTCGATGAAACGTTGCTCGATCCCGCGCTGCGCCTCGATGAGCCGAGCGAGCTGTCGCGCTACGCGCGATTGCACGCCGACGCGTTCGATCGTTTCGTCTCGGACTCGGCCTACTGGCTCGACGATTACTGTCGCTTCTGCGTTTGCCGTGATCGATTGGGTCCGGACTGGTCGACCTGGCCTGTAGCGCTGCGGCAGCGCGACCCCAACGCACTTGCCGCACTGGATGCGCACTCGGCTGGGCAGATCGAACGGTTGCGTTGCGCGCAGTTCGCGACGCACCACGGACTCGTGGCCTTGCGCGGGGAAGCAGCGGCGCGGGGCGTGCTGTTGTTTGGCGATCTACCGCTGTATCCGGCGTACGAGAGCGCGGACGTCTGGGCGCATCCGGCAATCTTTCTTCTCGATGAGGCCCAACGACCGCGCGTAGTCGCGGGCGTGCCGCCGGATTATTTCTCCGCGACGGGTCAACTGTGGGGAAATCCGATCTACGCATGGGATGCGCTCGCTGCTTCGCATTTTGCTTGGTGGATCGAGCGTCTCAAGTCACAGCTTTCGTTGTTCGATCTGGTGCGCATCGACCACTTCCGCGGTCTGCAGGCGTACTGGGCGGTCCCGGCAGACGCAGACAGCGCGGCGCGCCGGTGCCTGGTACGCAGCGCCGGGCGCGGCGTTGCTGGGTGCGCTTCAGCAGCGCTTCGAGCCGCTCGCATTGGTCGCCGAAGACCTCGGCGTGATCACACCCGAAGTCGATGCGCTGCGCGAAGCATTCGGCCTGCCGGGCATGCGCGTGTTGCAGTTCGCGTTCAGTGGGGATCCGCACAACCCGCACCTGCCGGTGAACTTTCGAGCCAACACCGTCGCGTACACGGGCACCCACGACAACGACACGACGTTGGGCTGGTATCGCAGCCTGCAGCCGGCGCTCGCAGCAACGGTCGATCGGCTCGCGGACGGCGTGATGCCGTGGGCGCTCATCGAGGTGTTGTGTCGCTCGGCTGCCAACACCGTGATCGTACCGATGCAGGACCTGCTTGGTCTCGACGGTCGTCATCGCATGAACACGCCCGGCATCGCGACCGGAAACTGGCGGTGGCGCTTCGAGTGGGCACAGATGGACGCCGAACTCGCCCCTCGCATCAGGACTCTGCTGCGCGCAACCGGACGGGCTTGAGCACGATCGCCGCCAGCGGTGGCAGCGTCAGCACCAGCGAGTCGGCGAAACCCATGCACGCGTGCGATTCGCTGACACAACGCCCTGCGTTGCCGAGATTGGAACCGCCGTAGTACACCGAATCGGTATTCAGGAGTTCGACGAACGTTCCCGACTCAGGAACACCGAGCCGATACTGATGGCGTGGCACGGGCGTGAAGTTGAGTACGACGATTGCGTATTCGGCGCCGTTTCTGCGCTGATAGCTGATCACCGAATTGCTCGCGTCATCACAGTCGATCCACGCAAAACCGCGCGGATCGGCGTCAAGCCGGAACGCCGGGTCATCGCGGTACAAGCGGTTCAACGCTGCAACCAGGTCGCGGACGCCGCGATGCGGAGCGAAATCGAGCTCCCGCCAGTGCAGCGATCGGTCGTGATCCCATTCATCTCGCTGCGCGAATTCACACCCCATGAACATCAGCTTCTTGCCGGGCATCGTGTATTGATACGCATATAACAAACGCAGGTTGGCGAACTTCTGCCAATCGTCGCCGGGCATTTTCCCGAGCAGCGACGATTTGCCGTGCACCACCTCGTCATGGGAGAACGGCAAAACGAAGTTCTCGCTGTACGCATACAGCATGCCGAAGGTCAGATACCGGTGTTCGTACGAACGATGTATCGGGTCGCGGCGCATGTAGTGGAGCGAGTCGTTCATCCAGCCCATGTTCCACTTCAGCGTAAAGCCGAGGCCGCCGACGTAAGTGGGGCGCGTCACGGCCGGCCACGCGGTCGACTCCTCGGCGATGATCATCGTTCCCGGTGATTCGCCGTGCGTGACCTCGTTCAACTCACGCAGCCATGCAATTGCATCGAGATTCTCGCGCCCGCCGAAGCGATTCGGCAGCCACTCACCCGGCGGGCGCGAATAGTCGAGGTACAACATCGACGCCACGGCGTCGACGCGCAACCCGTCGACATGAAATTCGTGCAGCCAGAATAGCGCGCTGCTGGTCAGAAAGTTTCGGACTTCATTGCGTCCGTAATTGAAGATCAAAGTGTCCCAGTCGCGGTGTTCGCCGAGGCGCGGATCCGCGTGTTCGTACAGCGCGGTACCGTCGAACTTCGCCAGCCCATGTGCATCGCGCGGGAAATGCGCGGGTACCCAATCGAGGATCACGCCGATGTCGTGCTGATGCAGGTAATCGATGAACCAGCGCAGATCATCGTGGGAACCGAAGCGGTTCGTGGCAGCGAAATACCCCAGCGTCTGATAGCCCCACGAGCCATCGAACGGATGTTCCGTGATCGGCATCAGTTCGATGTGGGTGAAGCCGAGATCACGGACGTGCGTCAACAACCGCGTCGCGAGCGTCCGATAGTTGAGGAATCCGCCGTCGGTGGCGCGTTGCCACGAGCCGAGGTGGACTTCGTAGATCGAAATCGGTTGCTGCAGCGGATCCGTCGCGCGGCGCCGCGCCATCCAACGCGTCGTCGCCCCACGCGTGCGTCGATGGCGCGGCAATCACCGACGCGGTCGCAGGACGATGCTCGTATTCCCGCGCGTACGGGTCCGCCTTGAGCAATATCGCACCGCTGTCGCGGTTGCGGATCTCGTACTTGTAGCGTTCGCCGCGACCAATCTCGGGGACGAAGAGACACCAGATTCCGCTGTGGCCCTGCGCGTTCATCGGGTGGCAGCGCCCGTCCCAGCCGTTGAAGTCGCCGACAACGCTCACGCGTTCGGCATTCGGCGCCCACACGCTGAAGCGCGTGCCGGCGTGACCGTCTGCGGTCATCTGATGTGCCCCAAGCATGTCGTAGCTGCGGCGCAGTGTGCCTTCGTTGAATAGATGCAGATCGTGCGCGGAGAGGCGCACGTCGAATGTATAGGGATCCAGCACGCCGATGGAGCTGACCCGCGGCGTCGGACCACACCAGGCGGTAGTGCTGCGCCAACGACGCGGCATCGCCGTGCCAATGGAACACGCCGGGCCAGCGACTGGGCGTCAATTCGGCTCCGCCCGAAAATCGTACCGACACCGCGTTCGGCAGATACGCGTACACCGTCGCAGAGTCGCCTTGCTCTGTGATCCCCAACAGTTCCGCAGGGGCGTGCTCGCGGCCGTCCAGCAGCCGTTCGATACGACGCGGGTCAGCGTCGCGCCGCATCACGCGCGCCTCGCTCGCTGATCCATCAGTTCCTCGTACACGCGCAGGTACTGCGTGGCGCTGCGCCGCCACGAAAACACCTGGCTGCATGCCGTTGCGTTGAATCGCGCGCCAGACGTCCCGATCGTGGAACGCGGTCACGGCTCGCTCGGTGGCGTCGAGCAACGCCGTCCGGCGTCGCGTCATCGAACAGAAAACCGGTGCCGCTGCGCCCGACGACGGGTTCGACCGTGTCGGCCAGTCCGCCCGTGCGGCGCACGACGGGGACGGTTCCGTAGATCTGACTGTACATCTGGTTCAGGCCGCACGGTTCGAAGCGGGACGGCATCAGGAAGATGTCGGCACCGGCTTCGATCTGGTGCGCGAGCGATTCGTCCAGGCGCGGCGCGAACGCGACGCGTCCCGGATACCGGCGCGCGGCATCGTGCAACGCCCGATGCGATCGCGGCATCACCGGTACCCAGCACGGCGAGTCTGCGCGGGCAGCGCGATCAAGGCGTCGATCGCCGCGAGTATCAGGTCGATGCCCTTCTGCTGCGCAAGACGACTCACGACACCGAGTAGTGGAACGTCGCTCGGCGCGAGCCCCAACGTTTTTTGTATGGCGCGCTTGTCGATGCGCTTTCCCGCGAGTTCGTCGCTCGTATAACGTGCGTCGCAGGAACCGGTCGGTCGCCGGATTCCACAGCGTCGTGTCGACGCCGTTCAATATCCCGTGCAAGTCGCCAGCGCGATGCCGGATCAGGCCATCGAGTCCGTGGCCGTATTCGGGCGTCTGAATTTCGCGCGCGTAGGTCGGACTCACGGTCGTGATGCGATCCGCGAACGCGATCCCGGCTTTGATGAACGACATCGACCCGTGAAATTCGAGTGCCTCCATCGACCATAGGTCGGCCGGCAGTCCGAGCCGCACGAACGTGGCGTGGTCGAAGATTCCCTGATAGCTGAGGTTGTGGATGCTGAACACGCTGCCGGGCCGATCCGGGCGCACGACTCAACAGCGCCGCTGCCAAGCGCCGTGTGCCAATCGTTGAGGTGCACGATGTCGGCGCGGAATCTGCGGGTCCATCGTTCGCCGTGCCGAGCCACGCGATTGCCGCGGCGAACAGCGCAAATCGTTCGGCGTTGTCGGGCCAATCGCGACCATCGGGACCGACGTACGGATTGCCGGCGCGGCCGAACATCTCGGGACACGCGACCAACCATACGCGTTGTCCCTGCGGCGCGATCGTTTCGAGAATTTCGAGCGTGAAACCGTGCAGTTGCGTCGTCTGCAGCGACGCGCACATCGACGCGTCCCGCGAGATCGCCGTAGTACGGCAACACGACGCGAACGTCGCAGCCCAATTCGTCGAGTGCCGCAGGAAGACTGCCGGCGACGTCCGCGAGCCCACCGGTCTTGATCAGCGGCGCCATCTCGCTGGTGGCGTACAACACGCTGGGTCCGCTCAGAATTCCCCCGCAGCGATGGTGTCTGTGTGGTGCAATTGCTTTATGCAGCACAACGATTGTCCCATACTTCTGCGCCCTGCCGACGAGGTGTCTGTGAGCGCACCGTCGTTTGCGCGGCTCAACGTGGTGCTGTGTTGGCACATGCACCAGCCGTGGTATCGGGTCGGCGGACAGTTCGCCGAACCGTGGGTCTATCTGCACGCCATGAAAGATTACTCGGACATGGCGGCGCACCTCGAGACGGTCTCTGGCGCGCGTGCGGTGGTCAATTTCGTGCCGGTACTGCTCGATCAGATCGAGCAGTACGCGACCGCGATTGCCCGCTTCCTCAGCGACGGCACAGTGATTCCGGATCGGCAGCTCGACGCGTTGGCGCGACTGGATCTGCCGACGCGACCCGGATCAGCGCAACGACCTCATCGCGCAATGCCGGCATGTCAGCGAAAAACACGTGCTCGGCCGATACCCGGCATATGCGCGGCTGATCGAGCTCGCGCGGCAACTGAAGAACGACGCTGGCCGGTATCTGAGCGACGGCTACTTCGCGGATCTGCTCGTCTGGTTTCACATCGCCTGGTTCGGCGAACACGTCCACCGCAACGACGATCGCGTCAAGCAACTGGTCGCGCGCGAACGGCGGCTATACCGCCGCCGACCGGCGCGTGCTCGTGACCATCATTGGCGAAGTCATCGGCTCGATCGTCGCGCGATATCGAACGCTGCGGCGACAAGCGGCCGCGTCGAATTGGCGGTGTCACCGTGGGCACATCCGATTCTGCCGCTGCTGCTCGATTTCGAAAGTGCGCGCGCGGCGCTGCCGCATATCGGCCTGCCGCCGATCGCGAAGTATCCGGGCGGCGAGGCGCGCGTGCGTTGGCATCTGCGCGAAGCAATGAGCAACGCGCAGCGACATTTCGGTATCGCGCCGAGCGGCTGTTGGCCGTCGGAAGGCGGCATCTCCGATGCGACGCTCGGATCTCATCGGCTGCGGCCGGATTCCGGTGGGCAGCCAGCGGCGGCGGCGTTTTGACCAACAGCCTTGCAGCGGCGCGGCAGAACGTCGATTGCGCACACCGGCCGTTCATGCGTGAACGGCGTGCACTGCTTCTTTCGCGATGACGGTTTGTCGGACCTGATCGGTTTTGCGTACAAGGACTGGCACGCGGAAGATGCGGTTGCAAACCTCGTCGGGCATCTCGAAACGATCGGTAGACACTGCAATCGGGACGATGCAGTCGTCGCGATCGTGATGGACGGCGAGAACGCGTGGGAGTCGTATCCGGGCAATGGCTACGATTTTCTGCAGACGTTGTACCGTGCGCTCGCCGCGCACCCGAACCTGCGCTTGACGACGTTTTCCGACTACCTCGCCGCGTTTCCAGCGAGCGCACCGGATCTTGCGCACGTGGTTGCGGGCAGTTGGGTGTACGGCACGTTCTCGACGTGGATCGGCGACCCCGACAAGAATCGCGCGTGGGAACTGTTGCTTGCGGCGAAGAACCACTTCGATCGCTGCCGGGATCGGCTGGCGAATGTCGACTGAATGCGAAGCGCTGCTCGCGATCTGCGAAGGCTCGGATTGGTTCTGGTGGCTCGGCGAGAACAATGCCGCGCGAGCCGGTCGCGCGATTCGAGGCGTTGTTCCGCGCGCACCTGCGTGCGCTCTATGCGGCGCTCGGCGTCGCGATACCCGACGAACTGAATGCGCCGTTCAGTCGCGGCGCGCAAACGGTGCAGTGCAGACGATGCGCGCGAGCACGACCCGGTAACGCGAGCGCCGATGGCGTCGGTCAGATCCACCGCATGCGACCCATTTCGAACGGGTGCGACAGCAGTTCGTGGTAGGGGTACATGCGGATCTGATATGTCTGCAAGCCCGAAAACGGTGGCTCGAACTCGATCCGGAACAACGCCTGCCCGGGTGGATGGGGCGGCGCTTCGACCGCGCTGAACGTCCGGCTGGTGGCGCCATCCTGGCTGACCACGCATTCGACACGGACGTCGTCGTGAGCGAGTCCGGCCAGTTCCGCGCGCAGTTCGAACCGAACAGTTTCGGCGTGATCGACGTGCGTCGGCGGGACGTCGATGCGTTCGATCCTGACGGCCGGCCATTGCTCGACGATCCGTCGCTTCCATTGCGCGAGTCGCTCAGCCGCATCGTCCTTCGCGAGGCGGCGATGCTGGCGCGCCGCCGGGCAGTAGATGTTCTCGATGTATTGGCGCACCATGCGCTCGGCGTTGAACCGCGGAATGATCGAGCGCATCGAGGCCTTCGCCATCGCGATCCAGCGGCGGTGCGAGTCCGAATCGAAATACAGCGGGATGACCTGGTTCTCGAGCAGATCGATGAGATCCCGACCTTCTTCGCGGAATCGGTAGTCGCTGTCCCAGTTGATGTCGTGCGGCTTGATGCCCCAGCCGTTGTCGCCGTCGAAGCCTTCGGCCCACCACCCGTCGAGCACCGACAGGTTGATTGCGCCGTTGATCGCCGCCTTCATGCCGGACGTGCCGCTCGCTTCGAGCGGATATTCGGGATTGTTGATCCACACGTCGACGCCGGCGACGAGTTTGCGCGCGAGCGCGAGGTCGTAGTTTTCGACCAGCAGCACGCGACCGATGAACTCCGGGCTTCATCGACAGTTCGTAAACCTGCTCGATCAGGCGCTTGCCGGGCTCGTCGTGCGGGTGCGCCTTGCCCGACATGATCAGCACCACCGGACGTTCGGGATCGTTGAGCAGATCGCGCCAAGTCGCTCGCGCTCGGAGAAGATCAGCGTCGCGCGCTTGTAGGTCGCAAAGCGGCGCGCAAAACCGAGCACCAACACTTCCTCGGCGGGGCGGTGCAGCAGCCGAGTCGCGCGATCGATCGTCGAGGACGCCAGACCGTTGCCCTGATGTTGCCGGCGCATTCGCTTGTCGATGTCGGCGAACAGTTCCGCGGTCAACTCCTGGCGGATGCTCCAGAACTGGTGATCGGGAATCGTAGTCGATGCACGACCAGATAGTCCGGTCTGGCAAGATTGCCGCGCCAGTCGCCGAAGCGAACGTCGAACAGGTTGACCCATTGCAGTGCCAGGAACGTCTGCAGATGCACGCCGTTGGTGACATGCGTGATCGGATTTTCCTCCGGCGGGATCTCCGGCCATACGTAACGTTCGTTGACGGCAGCGACTTGGCCATGGATCCTGCTGACGCCGTTCTGATGGCGCGAACCGCGCAGCGCCAGCGCGGTCATGTTGATGCGTTCGGGAGCGCTGTTGCGTGCCATTTCGTCGAGCGGCCGATGTCGATTCCGACCGATCGCAGATAGGGCCCAGATGCTGTTGAATGAGTCCCCACGAAAATACGTCGTGTCCGGCAGCCACGGGTGTGTGCGTCGTGAATACCGTCGCGGCGGCAACCTGCTCGAACGCCGCGGCGAATGACGCGCCTTCGCGTCATCTTGGCGTGACATCGTTCGATGATCTGAAACGCGGCGTGCCCTTCGTTCAGATGCCAGACGGTCGGCTTGATGCCGAGCGCATGCAATGCGCGCACGCCGCCGATGCCGAGCACGATCTCCTGCATCACGCGCGTCGACTCGTCACCGCCGTACAGACGATGCGTGATGGACCGGTGCAGCGTCCTGATTCTGCGGGAGGTCGCTGTCGAGCAGATAGAGCGTGGTGTGACCCGCGCGGCCGCGCCAGATGCGCAGTTCGACGTTTGCGTCGCCGATCGGGACCGACACGCTGACTTCGCGGCCCTCGCCGTCGCAGCACGAGCGCGAGCGGCAGATCTTCGACGCGAGTCGTCGTGTAGTGCTCGATCTGGCGCCCGCGCGCGTCGATGTGCTGTTCGAAGAATCCCTGGTGATACAGCAAGCCGACCGCGACGAGCGGCAGCGCGAGGTCCGACGCGGCCTTGCAATGATCCGCCGCCAGAATTCCGAGACCGCCGGAGTACAGCGGCAGGCTTTCATGAAAGCCGAATTCGAAGCAGAAATAGGCGACCAGATCCTGCTTCGGGATCGAGATGCACGCACAGATCGGCCGGCATCCGATGCGCGTGGTAGGCGTCATATGACGAGGCGACGCGTTGATACGCGGCCATGAAGCTGCCGAATCTTTGGCAGCGCGATCGAGGTCGGATTGCGCGAGACGGCGCAGGAATACGTTGAGGTTGCCGCCGCACGCTTCGTACAACGCGTTGTCCAGTTGCCTGAACAGGCCGCGCAGGTCTCGATCCCACGTGTAGATCAGGTTGTTGGCGAATTCCGGCAGGCGGCGCAGTTCCGCAGGGATCTGCGGACGAACTTCGAGGGAAAAGCGGGTGCCACTCATGTGATCGGGAATTCTACCGATGGGTGGTTATACTGTCATGAATCGATGGGATCGCTTTCTTCGCACTTCGAGTTCTGCGCTTCAGGGCCAACATGGGTCTCGACCCCACACAGCGTTACGTCAGTCGATTGACGCATCGCACGCTTGGCGCTCGTCATGGCGGGTGGTCAAGGCGCTCGGCTTGGGCGCGTTGACCGAATGGCGCGCGAAACCGGCCGTGCCGTTCGGCGGCAATTTTCGAATCATCGACTTCACGCTGTCCAACTGCATCAACTCCGGCATCCGCCGCATCGGCGTGCTCACGCAGTACAAGGCGTATTCGCTGATTCGTCACGTACAGCGCGGCTGGGGATTCCTGCGCGGCGAGTTCGACGAGTTCGTCGAACTGCTGCCGCCGCAGCAATGGCTCGGCCCGCAGTGGTATGCGGGCACCGCGGATGCGGTGTTTCAGAATCTCGACATCGTCAAACGGCACTGCGCCGGAATTCGTGCTGGTTCTCGCCGGCGATCACATCTACAAGATGGACTACGGTCCGATGATCGCGCGGCACATGGAAAACGCGGCCGATCTGACGGTGGGTTGCGTCGGCGTGCCGGCGGAGCGGGCGCGCGAGTTCGGCGTGATGAGCATCGACGCCGACGGCCGCGTGACCGCCTTCGCCGAAAAGCCGGATGATCCGGCGACGATGCCCTAACGACCCCACACGGTCGCTCGCGTCGATGGGAATCTACGTATTCAACACGGATTTTCTCGTGGCGCAACTCACGAAGGATGCGCAGGATCCGTCGTCCGCCCACGACTTCGGCAAGAACCTGATTCCGAGCCTGATCGCGCGACTATCAGCGTGCATGCGTATCCGTTCACCGATGCGACCGGCGGCGAGAGCTACTGGCGCGACGTCGGTACGATCGATGCATTCTGGGAGTCGAACCTCGAGCTCGCGCGTGTTACGCCGCCGCTCGATCTGTACGATCGCAACTGGCCGATCTGGACCTATCAGGAGCAACTGCCGCCGGCGAAGTTCGTGTTCGACGACCCGGACCGTCGCGGCATTGCGGTCAATTCGCTGATCGCGAGCGGCTGCGTGATTTCCGGCGCTTCGGTTTCGAGCTCGCTGCTGTTCTGCAACGTCAGGGTCGAGAACTACAGTCGCATCGACGAAGCGGTGATACTGCCGGACGTGACGATCGGCCGCGGCTGTCGGATCCGGCGCGTCGTGATCGACAAGGGCTGCGTGATTCCCGACGGCATGGTGATCGGCGAAGACGCCGCGGCGGATCGCGCGCGATTTCACGTGACACCGGCGGGCGTCACGCTGGTGACGCCGTCGATGCTCGGGCAGCACTACTCTGCGAAGGATCTCTGACTGCGCACAAGCTGCCGTCAGCCCGCCTGCCAACGCATGAAGAGATTCTGCAGCGGTGAGCCCGGCCGCAGCGGCTCCGACTCGCCGGTCAGCGCGAACCCGCGCGGATTGATACAGCGCGATCGCGGCTGCGTTCGTCTCCGTCACTGACAACTCGGATCAGGACGCAGCCCTGGTCGCGCAGGAACGAAACAGCCGCGTCGAACAAGCGCGCGCCGATGCCGTGTCCGCGCAACACCGGGTCGACCCACATCGCGCCGATGTGACCTATCGACCTCGCATCACGCTGCGCCGACGCGAGACCCAGATCCTTCGCCGCCGCGCCGGACAATGAACAGCTCGAAATCGCGTCGACTCCGCCGCACGCTGTGCCGCACGCCGCCAATAGTCGTCGTCATGCGCGCGGGCGGACTCGGCCGTTGGCGAGAACGAATCGGGCGACTCGGTCAACGCGGTGATCCGCAGCCGCTTCAAGTCGGCCCACTCATCGGCCGCGAGCGGCACGATGTCGACGTCGCTCACAGTTCGAACCGCGTGACCCACATGCACTGGATCGGGCGAGCGTCCTTCGTGTACTCGATGATACGCGGCGACGATCGTGCCGTCGTCGAGCTGCGCGACGCTCGGATAGCCGATGTGCCAATACTGCCGGAACGACGGATCCGCGGCGCCACCTTCCCGGATCGACGAATTCGCGCGTCCGGCGACCACGTCATGCCATCGTCGGAGACGCAACCGCGCACGCCCCACGGCGCGCGCCGGTAACCGTATACGGCGAGCACGCGGCCATCGTGCAATTGAATGACATCGGCCGGGTAACCCCACAGCGGTGTCCGCACCGGACGGCTCCAGCTCGCGCCGTCATCGTCGGAATGCACGAACCACATGTTGTCGAAGCGCGCCGGGCGCGCTTGCGTGCGCAACAGGCACACGAGGCGGCCCGACGACAATCGCGCCATACCGGCTTCGGCCCACTCCAGAATATGTGCCGCGTCGTACGCAACGGTCGCCCAGTATTCCCAATTGTTGCCGCCGTCGTCGGAACGCAGGACGAATACGCGTGGCGATTCGCCGCCCTGCGCAAACCACTCGCGCGTGAACGTGCCGTGCAGCGGCATCAGCAGACCGCCGTCTGCGAGTTCGATGATGTGACCCGCGCCGGATCCACCGACGATGTACGGCCCGAGTCCCGAATCGGCGATCGGCGACGTATTGACTGGAATGGGCGCGGACCAGCTCGCGCCGTTGTCCGACGAACGGCACAACGCATACCCGGTCTGGCGTTTGAGCCGTTCGCGCCGTCCCGGCGGCGGGCCGCCCAGAATCTGATCCGCGCCCCCTTTCAACGCCGTTGGCGCCATGAAACTGCATACGCGCGTATGCATCAGAATGTCGCCGTTGCGGATCTGGCTGAACGCGCAGTCCCAGTTGCCGATGTGTTCGCTCCACGGCCACACCGTCCGGCGTGTCGCCGGATCCCAGGTCCTGCCGCCGTCGCGGGATTTGATCAAACACGACTGCCCGCTGTCGGCGTGCACGCGACCGCGCTCCTGGTTGTATCCGAGCAGCAGTTCGCCGTTCGCAAGCTTGATCACGCTGCCTTGATTGCACGCATGCTCGGGATCGAGGTACGCGAGTACGTGTTCCATCTCGAGGCCTTCAGATTTGTCCACGACGCAGTACAGCGAACAAACGATACCAATCCGGCGGTACCCTTGTCGGCACATGTCGTTTTGGAACATGCGCGATCCATGAACACGCCCGCCGCATTTGAGGCTGCCGAAATCGACGATCTCGATCCGGAGCACGATTTCGCTGATCCAAGTCGGAAAGCCGCATTGCGCGACGCGCTCACGCGACGCGGCGTCGTCTGCATACGTTTTCAACGCGCGTTGACCGCCGCCGAGTTTCACACCCTTGGCTCGATGTTCGGTCCGGTCAAGGATCCGATCGGGCGCGCTCGCGACGGTAGCGCCATGCGTTACAGCGAGATGCGTCAGATCATCGATGCGGGTTTCGTTTTAACCGACGAGATGCGCGCGAAGCGCGACGGCCTGTCGCTCGGCGGCGATGCACTGCGTCCCGGACTATTCGAGTTCTTCCACACCGACGACTCGTACGTCGAAGACCCCGCTGCGGCGACCATCCTGCATGCGCGGGTGTTGCCGCCAAGCGGTGGCGGCGACACCCGCTTCATCGACATGCGCGCGGCGTTCCAATTGCTCGATGCCGCGCTGCAGCGACGTCTCATGGGTCTGCGGGCGGTGCATGCCTACAACAACCGCGGCGCGTTTCCGCCGCGGGCTTCCGCAACCGGGCCGCTGGAACAACTCCTCGACGTATCACATCCGATCGTGCGCGCCCATCCCGTCAGTCACGAAGCGGCCCTCTACTTCGATCTCGACCGCGCGACGCACATCGAGGGCCTGCCGGAGCCGGAAGGCCGCACGCTGCTGCAGATGTTGCAGGATCACGCGGAACAGCTTGCGCCGCGCTACAGCCACCGCTGGCACGCGCACGATGTCCTCGTCTGGGACAACGCGTCGGTGCAGCACAAGGCGAGCGGGGACTTTCCGGTTGGCGAGCCGCGTCGGTTCTGGCGGCATCTGATCGCTGGCACCACGCCGCTTGGAGCGCGGCAATCAATTGTTCCGCGCCGATCACGTCTGCGGAGCTGAATAGTTCTTCGGCTGAATGATCGGATCGATCATGGTCTACTTGGCGCAATGTCCGCCGCAAACATCCTCGTGCTGAATGCCGGCTCTGCGACTTTGAAGTATGCAGTGTACGGACCGCTCGAGCCCGATTCTCCCGGAGCTTGTCTCGCCCGTGGTCACGTCGACGTTGCGGCCGGTGGCACCCGCGAGTCGATTCGCAATGCGATCGACGCCGTCGCAAATGCCGTCGATGTGCACGCGATTGCAGCGGTCGGTCATCGCATCGTGCATGGCGGAGCGAAATTCGTGGCGCCGGTGTTGCTCGACGATGACGTGGTCGCCGAACTCGCGACGCTGCGATCACTGGCGCCGCTGCACCAAGCGCTGGGGCTCGCCGTCGTTCACGCGGCCCGCGACGCGCGTCCCGATGTATCTCACGTCGCGGCGTTCGACACGGCGTTTCACGCGTCGATGCCGATGGTCGCGCGGCATTTCGCGCTGCCGCGGGTCTGGTTCGAACGCGGTGTGCGGCGCTTCGGCTTCCACGGATTGTCTTACGAATTCATTGCCTCGAAGCTGCGGGAACTGCGCGCCGCAGAATCGACGCCGCGCACCGTGGTGGCGCATCTCGGCAGCGGTGCGAGCCTGTGTGCCATGCGCGACGGCGCGAGCGTCGCGACCACGATGAGCTTTACGCCGACTGATGGTTTGATGATGGCGACGCGCAGCGGCAACCTCGATCCGTCAGTCGTGCTGCATTTGCAGCGTGACCATGGACTTGACGTGGAAGCCGTAGAGCGGCTGTTGAATCTGGAGTCGGGATTGCTCGGTGTGTCCGGAATCAGCGGCGACATCCGTGTGCTGATGGCCAGCGACGAACCGGCTGCGCGGTTCGCCGTCGAACTGTTCGTGCATCGGATCGTCGTCGAAATCGGCGCAATGGCGGCAGCGCTCGGGGGTCTGGACGGGCTCGTGTTCACGGGCGGCATCGGTGGCCATCAACCGCGGATTCGCGAGCGGGTGTGTGCAGCACTGGCGTGGCTCGGCATCGCTTGCGATCCGACGCGCAACGAGCGCGGCGATAGCCGCTTCGACGAAACCGGGAGTCGCGTGATCTTGCGGAACATTCCGACAGACGAAGAAATCGTCATCGCGCAGCATACGATGCGACTCTTGCCGGAGCGCCGATCTACGAAATGACGCATGTCACCGCAGCGCTAACCGATGACGAACTCGCTGTGATGGATGCGTATTGGCGCGCGGCAAACTACCTGAGCGTCGGCCAGATCTATCTGCTCGACAACTACTGACGAAGCCGCTCGCCATCGAACACATCAAGCCGCGTCTGCTCGGGATGGCCGGAGTCTGGTCAGTTGTTGAGTGCCCCCGCAGAAATCCAGTCGCGCACCTTTTTGATCGTTGCGGCATCCAGCGGGGTGCCGCCAAACGGCATCTGCACGCCCTCAATGCCGGGCGCTCCCTCCAACTTCCGTACGATGTAGCTGTTGTCCGGATCGCCAGGCGCGACGCGCTTGAGAAGCGGCCGCTCGACGCTGGTCACGTTCACGAGGTTCGCGAACGAATCACCCGCGGCAAGTGACAAGCTCGCCGGCGGGAAGACGCCCTCGTGGCACACAGCGCAAATCGGCGTGAAGATCGTCGCCTGCAACTCGCTGAGTTTAGGCGCCGGCGGCGCAGGCGCGAGCGCCTCGATTGCGACGCCGGTTGCGCCGCGTACGACACCGCCGGCATCTTTGAAACGAACGGTGATTCTGCTCGCCGCTGCGGCCAGCGGAACTGCCTGCTGCGCGGTGGCGAATATGCTGAAGGTCGGCGTCGCGTTCGCGTTGATCGTCGCATCGACAGTCAGGGCGGGCGACGTCGGGTTGATGCACTGAGCGGTCGATGGATTGGTTTCGCACAATGACAGGGTCACACCCGCAACGCTGCTCACGGCGTCGACGGTAAGCGAGCCTGAAGCGCCGACATTGACGCTCGCAACCGCGAATGCGCCGGGATTGGCGATGTCTGGAATTCGCAGGACACCATCGCCGCTCCCCGTCGCCGCGAGCGCGACGATGTCCGGCGGCTGCACATTCGCTGCGGACAGCAACAAGGTGTTGATTCCGGTAAACACCGTCGCGGGCTCCGTGTTGTCGCAATCAAAACGCAACTCGATGTCGAGCGAATCGATGACCTCATGCGGCGTCAATGCGAAGACGAAACTGGCACCGCCGCCGGGGGGGATGTTGACGGGTGCGTTGCGCTCGCCCGTGATGGCGTTCGTTGCAGGGTCGGTCGCATAGAAGTAGAAGCTCGAAAAGAACGGCGTAATTGGCGCGATCGAGCAATTGGTTGCGGCGACCGTGTTCGCGTTGAGGATCGTTGCGAACGCGGTGACGGTGGTGTCGATCTGCGCCGAGCGACTCAGCGGCAGGACCGCCGCAGCGATTGTCGATGGGTTGCCTGTCGAAGGCTTCGACGCCGCGCTGAAGGGATCGGTGCCGGCCTGCAGCTCCGACCAATTGCTGAACCCGTCGGAATCACTATCGCCGAGCGCATCGGCCGGATTGAGCTTGTCGAGACCGTGAGCGTCTTCGTACGCATCGGACAGACCGTCCCCGTCCGTATCGATATCAGCACCTGCTGCGTCGTTGGGGGCAATCAACAGCATCCCGATCCAAAGCGCGACAGCACTCGCATACGCGACGCGTCCGGGTCGTAGTTTCCAACCTGCTGACCGGATCGTGTTCATAAAAGCTCCTTGAACCTGGACTGCTTCGTGACGGCCGGGCGGACTGCACCCCAGTGTATGAGAACGCTTTAGGACAATGCTACAGATGCACGCGAACGTAGTCGGTTTCTCCGTCGACGTTGTCCGACGTCGCAGTCGACGTCCACCGCGCTCGAGTTCAAACCAGCAATCGAGCAGCGAACTCCACGAGTGCTCCCTGTCCTGCCGCATCGGTGTAGCGCCCCTGTACGAGGAGGTCGGTGACGCCGGCGTCCGCGTATTCGCGCACGTAGCGCCGGCCCTCTTCGCTATCGCGCGGCCCGCCGATGAAAGTCGCGATGCGCGGTTGCGGCAGACCACGTTCTTCGGCGCGACGGCGATAGTCTGCCGCCAGCGGCGCGAGCTTTTGTGGGTTCAGTCCCATCGGCAACCAACCATCGCCGTGCCGCAGCGCCCGTTCGATCGCGTGCGGCGCGGCGCCGCCGACGAGAAACGGCGGCGCTTTCGGACGCGGCTTGAACAGCAGCGGTTGTCCGTTCGACACGACGACATCGTTGGCGAAGCATGCGCGCAGGAACGCCAGTGTCTCGTCCGCGATCCGAGCGCGTTCACTGAGGCGCACGCCGACCGCGTTGAACTCCGCTTTCATCCAACCGATGCCGGTACCGATGACCAATCGCTCGCCCGATAGCGCCTGCAACGTCGCCAGCACCTTCGCGGTGGGCAGCGCTGGACGATACGGCAGGATCAGTACCGCGGTGCCGAGCGAGATACGTCGCGTCTGGCCCGCGATCCAGCCGAGTGTCGACAACGGATCGAGATACAGGCCGCCCGAGCCCTCGGCGTCGTCGGGCGGGATCGCAATGTGGTCGACGACCCATACGCTATCGAGACCAACCGCCTCCGCGCGCGCGGCTCCCAGCGCCAACAATTCTGCTGAGGCGGCATCGCCCATGCTGCGCAATACGACCCCGATACGCATGCGACTGCCCTCGGTCACAACCATCCCCCCGCTCACAACAAAAACAGCGTTGCCAGGCCGAGCAGCATACCCATGCTGACGATATCCGTGGCGGTCGTGACGAAAATGCTCGACGCAGTGGCGGGATCGGCGCCCATTCGCTTCAACGCCATCGGCACCAGCGCGCCCGACACGCCGCTCGCGATGCAGCTGCCGACCATTGCGAGGAACACGATGCCCCCGAGCGCCAGCGCGTTGCTCTGGTCGCGGGCAAACAGGAACATCGCCGCGCCTGCGAGCGCGCCGACCACGATGCCGTTGAGCATGCCGACGGCGGCCTCTTTGACGACGACCGTGATCGCGCGTCGCTCGGCGAGTTCGCCGAGCGTCATGCCCCTCAGCGTGACCGCCAGCGCCTGGCAACCCGTATTGCCGGACTGGCCCGCCAGGATCGGCAGGAACGCGGCCAGCGCAACGATCTGCGCGATCGTGTGTTCGAAGAGGCCGACGACGGCGCCGGCGGCGAACGCCGTCACGAGATTCAGCAACAGCCACGGATTGCGCAACCGCAGCGACCGCGGCCACGGCGTTGCGAGACGCTCTTCCTTCTCGACGCCGACCATGCTGCCGGCCTGTACCACGAGTTGGAATACGCGCTGCTGGAACAAGTCCTGACCGCGCACGAGGCCGACGAGGTGGCCGCCTTCGTCGACGACGGGATAGACCGGAAAGTGCCGCTGCACCGCTTCGCGCATCGCGTCCGCGACCGGCATCGTCGCCTGCAGCGCGAACGGCTTCGGAATCATGATGTCGGCGAGCGTCTGGCCGGCATCAGCGAGCAGCATCTCGCGCATCACGACGACGCCAATCAACCGGTTCTGCGCATCGCAGACGTGAATGTACGAGATGAAATTTGTCCTGACCGCCTCGCGCAGCTGTTCGACCGCGTCGCGAATCACGGTGTCCGGTGGGAAAACGCCGACCGGTAGCGCCATCAGGCGACCCACCGTCTCCGTCGGAAAACTCGCGTTGATCTCCCACTGCCGACGGCGCGACGCGGGGACCTCACTGAGGATCGTGTCCCGGCGCGCCGCGAAATTCCTCGAGGATCCGCAGCGCGTGCGGCGCGAGCATGCGGCCGAGCACCTCGGCGACGACGACGTCGGGCTCGTCTGCCAATTCCGCGTACGCGGTCTGCGCGGATCCGCGCTCGATCTCGCGTTCGAGTTCGCGCAGACGACTGGGATCTGTGGCACTTGGACGCTCATCGCATTCTCCTGCCGGGTGAGAGCGCGATCCGGAGCGCCACGTACCGGAAATTCATCAGACGAAGGTATCGGCGTCGCGCGCCGGCTGGCAAGCTGTGACCCGGGCTATCATGCGCTATGGATCCTCGGGGAGGCACGATGATGTTCAAGCGCCGCACATCGAGTCAACGACCGGCAACGGTTCGGCAACTTTTTCATGGTGTCGCGATCGAGCCCACGGCCGGACACGCGTGTCAGGCGGTGCTCGCGCTATCCGCGCAGCGGTATCTCGCACACGAGGCGCCGCTATTTCCGCTCGACGGCTGTGATCATCCCGCGAGCTGCCGCTGCAAATACCGGCACTACAGCGATCGCCGAAGTGGACTGCGCCGGGAGACCGACATCGGGCTGCCACCGAGTCCGATCCGCGCTGACGACGCGCGCATCGGCGTCGGTCGGCGGGTCACGGACGGCTAGGCGCACTGCGACTGCGCCGTCAGCGCGTGAGACACATCACTTGGTGATGCGATCGACCATCGCATGCGCCAGATCATTGGCTTCGTAGGCGATCGAGCCGACTTCGAAAGTTTTGCTGCGACCAACCCAGACGAGCGCCTCCGTCTTCACCTCGAAGATCGACGTGTTCAGCACGACCGTCGTCGTGGTATCGACATACGCGTCGCGCGTCATCGTAATCGTGTTGTACGAGTCCCAGTAAGCGCCGTAGGTCGGGTAATACGGACCGGTGTAGTACGTCCTGACCGACTCCGGGACCACATACTTCTGCACCTCCGCCCCGGCGTAGCGCGTGGCGACGACGTAGCGCATGTCGCTCGTCTTCAGATATGCCGTGACGGACTCGCGCGTCGGCGCCGACGTGCCGATCACGTCGATGCTCGCGGTCGCGTTGATGCCTCGCTGCTTCAGCGCTTCGACGAAGCCACGCTCGAACAAAATCCGGTTTGTCATGTTCGTCGTGATGGCGACTACCAGCACATTGTCCATGTCCGCGCGATGCAGCGTCGGGGCTTGCCATGAATCGGTCAGCTTCGTCGAGCTGCACGCCGACAGCACGACGAGACATAGGGCCAGCAGCGGGAGGTTCAGATTTGGCAAGAGATTCTCCGAAAGCAGCAGACGACGAGCGAACGAGGGCGTGATCATGCCAAGGAAGCATCCCTCGCGATACCATGCTGGCGATACCTTCCCCGATACAGCGGCGCATCGAGTGATAGGCTAGCGGACTACGAAGAGGCATCCGGGGCACGGCATGCGGCGCGGCCTGATGACGGCGCTGATTTGAAATCCACGTTCGCACAATCGCTGCGGCGCGCGCGCGCGTCGGCGACATGGGGCGCGCTGCAGCTTACGAATCTGATCCTCGTCGCGCTGCTGACAGTCCCCGCAGCGGCGGACGACGCTGAGCGCTGGTCCGGGATCGCGCGCGTCGTCGCGTTCGGCGATGTGCACGGCGCCTATCGCGAGCTGGTGCCGCTGTTGCAGCAGACAGGCGTGATCGACGCGCAGTTGCACTGGTCCGGTGGCGCGACCCACCTCGTGAGTCTCGGTGATCTGCTCGACCGCGGCCCCGATTCGCGCGCAGTCATGGATCTGTTGATGCGTCTCGAGACCGAGGCGCCCAGGTCGGGCGGGCTCGTCCACGTCGTGCTCGGCAATCACGAGGTGATGAACCTGACCGGCGATCTGCGCTACGTCTCCGCCGCCGAGTACGCCGCGTTCGCGCCGCCGACGAGCACCCCCGCCGCCCCAGCGGTCGACGGCGCGCCGCCGCCGGTTCCCGGAGCCGCGGAGCATCGGCAGGCGTTCTCGACCGACGGCGTTTACGGCAAATGGCTGCTCGCCAAGCCGATGCTGATCATCATCAACGATACGGCCTTCGTGCACGGCGGCCTGCCGCAAGCCATTGGCGCGCTCGGACTCGGCGCCGGCAACGCGCACTTTCACGACGAGCTCATGCAGGCGCTCAATCCAGACGGCGCGACCGAAGGCGCGTTGCTGTCGCAGAAGGGACCGCTGTGGTACCGCGGCACGGCGCGTTGTCATGTGCTCTTAGAAGGCGAACGGCTGCGCCGCACCTTGGATCAACTGTCGGTGCGGCGCGTTGCGATCGGGCATACGCCGACCGCGATCCGGCGCGCGCAGTCACGCTTTTCCGGCGCCGTCGTGATGCTCGATACCGGAATGCTCGCCGAGGTTTATCACGGTAGAGCGACCGCGCTCGTGATCGAGGGTGGCACCGACCGGATCGTCGTTGCGGGCGACACGAGCGTGCCAACCGTACTGCCGGAGCCAGGCGGCTACGCGGGCGAGTGGGCTGAGAGCGACCGCCGGGCTGACCAACTCGAGCACGCCGCGGTGGTGCGGTCGAGCAGCGTCGTTGGCGGCGCAACTGGCGAGCGCGAAGTGACGCTCGCGAGCGGCGATCCCGGCGCTGCCGAATTCACAGCGCGCTTCGTACCGCTGTCGAGTCAGCGCTTGCGCCACGAATTGGCCGCTTATCGACTCGACCGCCTGCTGCAACTCGGAATCGTTGCACCCGCCGCTGCGCGTGAGATCGACGGCGCTCGCGGTGTGCTGGCGGATTTGGGCACGGGCTGGACCTCCGAACGCGCGCGCGCCGCGAGCGCAGAGGCGCGCGCGAATGATTGCGAATCAGGCAGCGATTACCTGCTGATGCAGGCATTTGATGCATTGATAGGCAACACCGCGCGGTCCGTCGACAATTTCGGGTACGACCGACTCAGTGGTCAGCTGGTGCTGCGCGACAATGGTGACGCGTTCGCGCACCGCCACACTGCGCAGCGATCCGGCGCGCGAATGGCCACGACTGCCGCCGGCATTGCGAGCACGGCTCGTCGCGCTCGACTCACCCGCGATTGTCGAGGCCGTCGGCACCCAGCTCGACAACCGCGAGATCGCCGCGATGCTGCAACGGCGCGACGTCATCGTTAAGGCTTGGCCGATCCTGGAGTAACCGATGCGAAGATCGACAACCATCTGGGGGCCGCTGCTGCTGCTCACCGCGTATTACGCGGTGCTGATACTCGGCGCTGCGTGGGTCATGCAAGGATTCCCGCAGTGGAGCGACTTCCTCCCAATGGGCGGAATCGAGGAGCTGATGCAACGCCACGCGAACGACTTCACGCCGGTGAACGCGCCCGACGTCGAGACTCCGGTGCCGTACAGTACGACGATCAAGCTCGCGATCGCGCTCGTCTGCACCGTGCTGTTGATGGTGCCGATTTCGTGGGTCTATTTCGTCACGACGCGCGACAAAGATGTCGACCGCGGGTTTGCACATACGATCGTCGTGCTGCCCGTGATCGTTGCGGGGATTGCGTTGATCGTGAACAGCAGCGTCGCACTCGCTTTCAGTCTGGCCGGCGTCGTCGCCGCAGTCCGGTTTCGCCTGACGCTCGAAGATCCGGCGCAGGCGTTGTACGTATTCGCCGCAATTGCGGTGGGGCTCGGCGCGGGCATCAATGCGGTCGGCGTCGCCATGGTCATCTCGATTGCATTTGTGTACCTGACGCTCGCGTTGTGGAAGCTCGATTACGGCGAGGACCTCAATACGCCGTTCTTTTCGTTCCTGACGGGCCGCGGGCACGATGACAAGGACCTGTGACGAAGCCTTACGGCGCGGCGTTCGCCATGCTCGCGCTCGCGTTAGCGTGCATCGTCGCGTGTGACAGGTCCGCGCCGCCCGCGCACGCGGCCGTCGGTCTCGACAGCACCGACCTCGTCCAATGGAAGCTGCCGAAACGCCTCAAGGAAATTTCGGGCCTCGCATTGAGCGCCGATGAACGTCTGTTTGCGCACGATGACGAGCAGGCGGTGATCTATCAGATCGACTGGCAGCACGGCACCCTCGTGAAAGCGTTTGCGCTCGGCGACCCGCCGCTGCGCGACGACTTCGAAGCCATCGCGATCGATGGCTCCGATTTCTATCTGATCACGAGCAACGGGATCCTCTATCGCGCGAAAGAAGGCGCCGACGGCGCGCACGTCGGCTACGAGCGCATCGACACCGGACTCGGCGCGCAGTGCGAGGTCGAGGGCCTGACAACCGATGCGCGGCGCAAACTGCTGCTGGCAGCGTGCAAAACACCGCGCGTCGCCGCGCTCAAAGGCAAAGTCGCCGTATTTGCGTGGTCACTCGAGCGGCAGGCGCTCGATCCAACGGCCTCGTTCGCGGTGCCGGTCGCCGGCTTCGTCGATCAAATCGGGCTGCAGCACTTCAATCCGTCCGAAATCCAGATCTCGCGCGACGGCACGCACTTGTGGATCCTTGCGGGTCGGCAGCGCGCGCTGGCCGAGGTTGGCCTCGACGGTCAGGTCGTTACTGCGATGCGGTTGCAAGGTAAGCTGCACCCGCAGCCGGAGGGACTGGCCATCACTGCTGACGGCAAGTTCATCATTTCCGACGAGGCTGGGGCTGCGAAGGGGGGAGGAACGCTTGCAATCTATGGACCGCGTTGACGTGGCTAACAAAACGCTGATCCTGATCCATGGCCGCGGCTTCAAACCCCCGAAAGCCGACCTCGAAGCGTTGTGGCTCGAAGCGCTGCGCAGCGGGCTCACGCGCGACTTTGCCGATCCGCTGACGGCGTGGCGACGCTGTCGCCGCGAGTTCGTCTACTACGGTGACGAGGTTGCCGGCGTGCTCGCACGCGCGGGTCGCCAATACGACGCCGCGCTCGACCTGGCGGATCTGAAGAACACGCTCATGTCGCTCGCCGCACTGGCGAAGACCAAACAATTCAGACGAGAACACTACGAACGTCTGCCCGGCAAATCGCCGATGAAAGAGTTTCTCGCAGACATCGGCGCGCCGACGCTGGCGGTGCTCGGCCTGAAAGATCGCGCAGTCGGCCGCTTCCTGCCCGAGCTACTCGACTACTGGCAGAGCGATGGCAGCGCGATCCGCGCCGTCGACAGGCGCCTGTGTGACGTGATCGCCGATGCGATCGAGCGCGGCGACGAGATCCTGCTCATCTCGCACTGCATCGGCAGCGTGCTCGCGTACAACGCGCTGTGGGCGTTGTCGCGCGGCGGCTATCGCGACGGACGCTGCGCGCACGGCAAGGTCGCACTGTGGCTGACGCTCGGATCGCCGCTCGGTGACGAAACCGTCAAACATCGGCTCGACGACGGCGGCGCGGATCGGCGATCGCGCTATCCGAACAACATCGTGACCTGGATCAACGTGGCCGCGGAGGACGACTTCGTGTGCCACGACCAGCGCATCGCCAACGACTTCCAAGGCATGCTCGACACGCGTCTCGTCAGCCGGATCGAAGACATCCGCATCTACAACATGGCGACGCGTTACGGCCGCTCGAACCCGCACAACGTGCTCGGCTACCTGATGCATCCGCGCGTGACGCAAGTCGTTGGTCGCTGGCTCGGCTCCGCGCCGTCGCTCGACCTATAGGCTAGGTGCCGGTACTGGCGAGGCAGCGCGATGTCACCTTGTCGGCCAACGCCGCCGGGTCGTCGATGATCGTGTAGAACGCATCGATGTATTCGATCGTCTTGTCTTTCGTGTCCTTGTCGAGTCGCGCGTCGTCGCGAAACAACGCCGTGATGTCCGCGCGCGCATCGCGGAAGACCTTCAGCGTTGCCTCTACGCTCTCCGGCGGCCGGCAACGCCCGCGGTAAAGGCGCTGCCGCACGCTCCTGATCTTCAATGCGGGCACCGGCGCCGCGTACGGCGGGTTCACGACGCCGGTCGAGTCGAAGTCGTACGGCACCGCGAGTAGCAAACCACTGGCCGGCGCGAGCAGCACGATGTTGTGACAGCAGTGAGATCCCTTCGGTCCCTGCAGCATCGAAAAGTCGGTGTTGCCGATCATGAATTCGAAGATTTCGACGAGATTCGCCTGGACAGGTTCGAGATCGGCAGGCGCGATCGACACGACGTCGGCGACCTTGGTACCGAGGCGCGTCGCGAGCACGTCCTCGGGTTCGATCAGGAATCCGGGATGGAGGCCGCGCTTGTTGGCGTGATTGGTATCGACGTACGTGACGTCGAGCGGCCGCACGTGAAAGCTCGACGGCGAGATTCGATTGAACACCCGATACAGCAGCATTTCGAGTTGGATGCGGTTCGTGAACTGCGCGCGCTCAGTCCCCAGCGGTCCGCAATGGGTGACGAGTTTGACCTTCTTCAGCGCCGAAAACGGCGTGCCAGTCGGACCGCCCTTCGGAAAATTCAGTCGCAACGGCGGAAAATCGCACGCCTGATCGCTGCGCCGCGAATGGCCGCGCGGTTTGACCTCGAGCGGAATCCGCACCTCGGCCCCTGCCGCGTCCTTCCAGATCAATGCGGCGGGGCGATACGTCGGCTCGGCGGCGTGGTCGGCCGCGAGATCGCCGAACGGTCCTTCGAGCGTGATCGCAATCGGTTGTGTGCCCGCGAACAGCGCCGCGGTCGGGTCGTCAGCGTGCGCCGCGGCACCCAAGCACAGCGTCAGGATCCAGAACCCTCGGCCGATGGTCATCGCTAACGCCCCCACAAAGGGTTGGATTGTAAGGTTTGTGGGAGCGATCGGAAGACTCGCGATGATCAAATGCTAATGGTGCGACAATCGCGTAGTCTTTCGATCGCTCCCACAAGAGGGTCAATGAACAACGACGTCGAACAGATCGTCCGCGAGATACTCGGCGGCACGGCGCCGACGCAGCATCAATTGCTGCCGGCGCTGCTCGAAATCCAACGCCGAGTCGGCCATGTGCCGAATGAGTCTTTGCCGCCTCATCGCGCGGCACTTCAACCTGTCGCGCGCCGATGTGCACGGCGTGACGAGCTTCTATCACGACCTGCGCGCAGCAACCGCCGGCCCGTCATGTGCGTTCAGATCTGCCAGGCAGAAGCCTGTCAGGCGGTTGGTTGTCGCGCGCTCGCGAAACACGCCGAAGCACGGCTCGGCATCGCGATGGGGACGACGGCGCCGGACGCGAGCGTCAGACTCGAAGCCGCGTATTGCTTCGGCAATTGCGCGTGTGGACCGACGGTGCGCATCGGCGATGAGATCCACGGCCGCGTGACACCCGAACGTTTCGACGAGTTGCTGGCGCCGTTGACGGGCGCATCGGACGTGACCGCACGACATCTTCGTCCCCAACGACACGAGCGCCTGTTCGCTCGGCGCCGACGCGGTCGCTGCTGCAATTGGAGCCGCGCTCGACGCGGCAGTCGATCGACGCGCGCATCATCCGCAACGGATCTCGCGGCGCGTACGCGCTGGAACCGCTGGTCGAGATCGACGCGACCGCGCGGTCGGATCGGATTTCCCGTGCGTCAACCGGCACCGACGTCGCGGCGCTTGTTCGCCGGCGGAATCCCGGATGAACGGCATCCGCGGTGCGTCGGCCGCGTCGACGACCTGCCGTTCCTGAAAAACCAGTCGCGGCTCACGTTCGCGCGCGCCGGCATCATCGATCCGCTCGACCTCGACGCTTATCGCGCCAACGGCGGATTCGAGGGGCTGACGCGGGCGCGCGCGCTGACGCCGGTACAGATCGTCGACGAGATCCGCCGCTCCGGCCTGCGCGGCCGCGGCGGCGCGGCGTTTCCGGCGGCGATCAAGTGGCAAACCGTGCTCGATACGCTCGCCCCGGAAAAATACGTCGTCTGCAACGCGGACGAAGGCGACTCAGGCACGTTCGCCGATCGCCTGCTGATCGAAGCCGATCCGTATCAATTGATCGAAGGCATGTTGATCGCGGCGCTCGCAACCGGCGCGCGCCACGGCTACATCTATCTGCGCTCGCGAATATCCGCGCGCGCGCGACGTGCTCGACGCACGCGCTGACGACGGCGCGGCGCGCGCGGAATTCTCGGCGCCGACGCGTGCGGCGCCGGCGCGTCCCTTCGACATCGAGTTGCGGATCGGCGCCGGCGCGTATGTCTGCGGCGAAGAGACCTCGCTGCTCGAGAGCATCGAAGGCAAACGCGCGCTCGTGCGCTTCAAACCGCCGGTGCCGGCGATCAGTGGTCTGTTCGGCGCCCCGACGCTGATCCACAACGTGCTGACGCTCGCCGCCGCGACGACGATCCTCGCGCAAGGCGGCGACGCCTACGCGGCGTTCGGCGTCGGACGTTCGCGCGGCACGATGCCGTTCCAACTCTGCGGCAACATCGCGCGCGGCGGCATCGTCGAGTTGCCGTTCGGCGTGACGCTGCGACGACTCATCGATGAGTTCGGCGGCGGCAGCTTGTCGGGACGACCGCTGCGCGCGGCACAGGTCGGCGGACCGCTCGGCGCATATCTGCCGCCGTCGTTGTGGGATACCCCGCTCGACTACGAAGCGTTCGCGCGCGAAGCCGCGATGCTCGGCCACGGCGGCGTCGTCGCGTTCGACGACACGCGTCGATCTCGGCGAGCAGGCGGAATTCGCGATGCAGTTCTGCGCGCACGAATCGTGCGGAAAATGCACGCCGTGCCGGATCGGCTCGGTGCGCGGCGTCGAAGTGATTCAACGCATTCGGCGCGGCGAAGCGATCGATTCCAACGTTGCATTGCTCGAAGATCTGTGCGAAACGATGGAGGCCGGTTCGTTGTGTGCGTTGGGTGGACTCACGCCGATGCCCGTACGCAGTATTCTCCATCACTTTCGCGTCGGACCTGATCCGCACGGTGCGATCCACATGACGAGCATCGATGACCGCATCATGAACGCAGCCGAACACGTGCATCGCGATCTCGGCACGCCGCGCGTCCAAGTCGACCGAACGCGTGCGCCTGACGATCGACGGCATCGAAGTCACCGCGCCCGCGGGCACCTCGGTCTTGCGCGCCGCGCTCGCCGCCGGCATCGGCATTCCGAAACTCTGCGCGACCGACTCGCTCGCGCCGTTCGGGTCGTGTCGCGTCTGCCTCGTCGAAATCGAGGGTCGCAAGGGTATGCCGGCGTCGTGCACGACGCCGGTCGAAGCCGGGCATGGTCGTGCGCACCCAAACGGAGTCGTTGGCGCGCGTGCGCAAAGGCGTGCTCGAACTCTACATCTCCGACCACCCGCTCGACTGCCTGACGTGCGCGGCCAACGGCGATTGCGAGCTGCAGGACGTTGCCGGCGAAGTCGGCCTGCGCGATGTGCGTTATGGCATTCGCCGGCGCCAATCACCTCGCTCAGACAAAAGACACTTCGAACCCGTACTTCTCGTTCGATCCGTCGAAGTGCATCGTCTGTTCCCGCTGCGTGCGCGCGTGCGAAGAGGTGCAGGGCACGTTCGCGCTCACCGTCGCCGGACGCGGCTTCGACTCCGTCATCGCCGCCAGCGCGGGCGACGCTTTCATCGATTCGGAATGCGTATCGTGCGGCGCCTGCGTGCAGGCGTGCCCCACTGCGACGTTGATCGAGAAATCGGTCGTCGACCACGGCCAACCCGATCGCGTCGTCAAAACGACGTGCGCCTACTGCGGTGTCGGTTGTTCGTTCAAGGCCGAACTCAAAGGCGATCAGCTGATCCGGATGGCAGCCGGATCCGGACGGCGGCGCGAATCACGGCCACTCGTGCGTCAAAGGACGCTTCGCATGGGGCTACGCAACGCACCGCGATCGCGTGCTGACACCGCTCGTGCGCGAACGCATCGATCGAACCGTGGCGCGAAGCGACGTGGGACGAAGCGATCGAGTTTCGCCGCAGAACGCTTCCGCGACGATTCGCAGACAGTACGGCCGCCACGCGATCGGCGGCATTTCGTCGTCGCGCTGCACGAACGAGGAAGTGTTCGTCGTGCAGAAGATGGTCCGCGCGGCGTTCGGCAACAACAACATCGATACGTGCGCGCGCGTTTGTCATTCGCCGACCGGCTACGGACTCAAGCAGACGTTCGGAACGTCGGCCGGCACGCAGGATTTCCAATCGGTCGACCACGCCGACGTCATCCTGCGTGATCGGCGCGAATCCGACCGATGCACATCCGGTGTTCGCGTCGCGACTGAAACGACGACTTACGCGAAGGCGCCGCAGCTGATCGTCGCCGATCCGCGCCGCATCGATCTCGTGCGCAGCGCGCACGTCGAGGCGCGCCACCATCTGCAGTTGCGGCCCGGAACGAACGTCGCGCTGATCAACGCGCTCGCGCACGTCGTCGTCGCCGAAGGTCTCGTCGACGAAGCGTTCGTCGCGGCAGCGCTGCGAGCGCGAGTCGTTCGAGCGCTGGCGCGCGTTCATCGCCGACGCGGAACACTCACCGGAAGCGGTCGAGCGTACACCGGCGTGCCGGCCGACGAAGTTCGCAGCGCGGCGCGTCTGTATGCGACCGCACGCAACGCGACGATCTACTACGGCCTCGGCGTCACCGAACACAGCCAGGGCAGCACGATGGTGATGGGCCTCGCGAACCTCGCGATGGCGACCGGCCACATCGGCCGCGACGGCGTCGGCGTCAATCCGTTGCGCGGCCAGAACAACGTGCAGGGTGCGTGCGACATGGGTTCGTTCCCGCACGAATTCTCCGGCTATCGGCACATCTCCGACGCGGCCGTGCGCGCATCGTTCGATTCGAAATGGCACGTCCAGCTCGACGCCGAGCCCGGGCTGCGCATTCCCAACATGCTGGCGCAGGCGGTCGGCGGCGAGTTCCGCGGCTTGTTCGTTCAGGGCGAGGACCTCGCGCAATCCGATCCGAACACGCGCACGTCGCCGACGCGCTGCGCTCGCTCGACTGTCTCGTCGTGCAGGATCTGTTCCACAACGAGACCTCGGCGTTCGCGCACGTGTTCCTGCCGGGCACGTCGTTTCTGGAAAAAGACGGCACGTATACGAACGCGGAACGGCGCATCAACCGCGTACGTCCCGTGATGGCGCCGAACGCGGGACTCACCGAATGGGAAACCGTCTGTCGGCTCGCGACCGCAATGGGTTATCCGATGCAGTACGCCAACGCCGCGCAGATCATGGATGAAATCGCCGACGCTGACGCCGACGTTCGCGGGCGTGTCGTTCGCGAAGCTCGATCGCGACGGCGGCATGCAGTGGCCGGTGACCGACGCCACGTCGCTGGGTACGCGGATCCTGCACGCAGACGGTTTCGTGCGCGGCAAGGGCAAGTTCGTGCTGACGCGCTACGTCCCGACCGACGAACAAGCGAATCGCCGCTATCCCGTTGTTGCTGACGACCGGCCGCATCCTGAGCCAGTACAACGTCGGCACGCAGACGCGGCGCACGGCGAACGTCGTGTGGCACGCGCGCGACGTGCTCGAGATTCATCCGCACGACGCCGAACTGCGCGGCATCGTCGACGGCGACATCGTGTTGTTGTCGAGCCGCAAAGGCTCGACGACGCTCGCCGCGCACGTGACCGACCGGGTCACCGAAGGCGTCGTCTACACGACGTTCCACCATCCCGGGCACCGCCGCGAATGTCGTGACCACCGAAAATTCGGACTGGGCGACCAACTGTCCGGAATACAAAGTCACCGCGGTTGAAGTGCGCACCGACCAACGAACCCGCCGCCCTCGACGCCAATGACTGACGCGCCGATCGCGGCGGACGCTCGTCGAGCGGCGGGCGCGCCATGTGGCCGGCGACTCGACGATGGCGATCCCGCCGTAACTTGGGGTATCGCGGTGGAGACACCGATCGAAATCGACATCAACGGCGCACCGTGGACCGTCATGATGGCGACGCCGGCGGATCTCGAGGACCTCGCGATCGGTCTCGCGTTGACCGAACGCGTGGTCACCGACATCCACGCGGTCGAGCGCATCACGATCGCCAACTATCTCGACGGTATCGCGGTCGACCTCACGCGTGCCGGCGCAGCGCACTGAACGACGCGGCCCGCGACGGCCGCTCGCTCGAAGGTCGGGTCGGATGCGGACTGTGCGGCGTCGAAGCGCTGGCGGGACTTCCGGCGCGCCCTAGCGGATCCGTCAGCGACCGCGTCCGCATCGGCGCGGCGGCGGTCCGCCGCGGCATTCGCGGAACTCGCGGCGCAACAACCGCTGAACCGCGCGACGCATTCGGTGCACGCGGCGGCGTGGTGTCGCACCGATGGCGCAATCGAACTCGTGCGCGAGGACGTCGGCCGCCACAACGCGCTCGACAAAGTGATCGGCGCACTGCGTTCGCGGCCGGCGCCTCGACGAACCCGGATTCATCGTGATGACGAGCCGCTGCAGCTTCGAACTCGTCTACAAAGCCGCGGTCACGCGGGCCGGTGTGCTCGCGACGATTTCGGCGCCGACGAGCCTCGCGCTCGAATGGTCCGACGACGCTTGGATTGCCGCTGGTGTGCCGCGGCAGCGACGGCGAAATCATCTGGCAGTCTGCGCCGGAGCCGGACGATGCACCATGACGATCTCGTCAGAATGATCAATCAGATCGCGCAGTTCTTCGACGCCGTACCCCGAAGACGAAGCGGTCGCCGGCGTCAAGGAACACCTGCAGAAGTTCTGGGACCCGTCGATGCGCAGGGCAATTGATCGGCGCGCGGCAGCTGCTCGCGCCGCGCCTGCATCCGCTCGCGAATTCGGCGCTGAACGAACTCGCCGCCGAGAGCACCACGTGATCGACCCGCACAGACATCACGGGACTGATTCTGTGCGGCGGCGCCGGAACGCGTTTCGACGGCCGCGACAAACCGCTCGAGCTGCTCGCGGGATCGCCGCTTGTCGCGCATGTGCGCGAACGGCTGCTGCCGCAGGTGGCGCGCATCGTGATCAGTTGCAATCGCAACATCGACGCGTATGCGCGCTGGCGCGACACGATCGTTGTCGATGAACGAGCCGCCGCAGGGTCCGCTCGGCGGCATCCTCGCCGGGATTGATGCGCGCCGAGACCGACTATCGTGTTCGTGTGCCCCGGCGACGCGCCGTTCCTGTCGACGCACGCTCGTCGCGCGCCTTGCCGTCGGCTCTCGACGACGAACGCGCGGACGTCGCGCTCCCGCACGACGGTACGCGACGGCAGCATCTGTTCATGCTGATGCGTCGTTCGCTCGCGCCGGCGCTCGCGACGTTATCTCGACACCGGCGGCCGATCGGTCCACGCGTTCGTCGATCAGCAGCGCGCGGCGATCGTCGACGCGGCGCTCGATGGCGACGCGTTCGTCAACGTCAATTCGGCGGAGGATCTCGCCGCGGCCGCCGCGCTGGACAAGTCGCGACTGATCTGCTATCCGAGTCCGAGGGCTCAGCCGAGCGTTAGAGACGATGTGGCCATCGGCGCGACGATTTCCTTGTTTCGTGTGAGCGATCGACCCGACGGGCCATTTTCGGTGCGCGTCTGGCTTGTAGTGAGACTCGATCGGATGTTATCTATGTGGCGTGTGGTCCAAAGCGCGTTGGTCGCGAGCATCACAATCGGTTTGGCTGCACACCGCGAGGGGGATTTCGTAAGGGATCGGTTGCAGGGGAACTGCTGACAATGAATGTACACAATCGGATATCAGGCTGTGCCGACAGCCGTGGCCAGGATAGCCACCCGATTGGCCGCAGCGATCGGATTTCAGCCGACCATCGAGCGCCGCAAGAGCCACCGGCGCATCGCCGCCGCAGACTGGGCGACACTGGCACACAATCCGGAAGAGCGACGCGCGCAGACAGACCGGCGCAGCGAGGACGTTCCGGAGTTCGCCTAGAACGTTGGGTCCGCGCACGCGCGGACCCTATTCGCGACTGAAGCGCGCTTCTCGACGAGTCGTCGTCGAGCGTGCGCGAGACTGCGACGCCCAAATCATCGAACATGCGTTCGATGAAGCCTCGTGCGCCCGCGCTACGCGTCACGCGCGTGACTCAGCTCGTGCGGACGCTGTGTCCGCATGGCTCAAATCATGCGGACGCCGTGTGCGGCAAGGTGTTCCAGCAACGCCGGGGCGCCGGCGTTCGCGGCAAAATGCACGCTGCGGATACCAGACCTGCTGCGCTGACACGACGTTCGCTTCGACATCGTCGATGAACAACACGTCTTGCGCCGGCAGCCCAGTTCGGCGAGCACGTGGTCGAAATACGCGCGATCGGGTTTCGCGAGCCGACGCGACACGAGTAGAACGTCTCGATCGAACAACGCCTGGTAGCCGAGCACATCGCGCATGTAGCCGCGCGCGATGCGCCTGCTGATTGCTCGCGAGACAACAACGCGATCCCTGAGCGACGAAGCGCGGCGATCGTTGCGATGACATCGCGTGTCGACTTCGATGTTCGTCCACATCGCGAGCGCTGTCGGCAGGTGTGCCGGAGCTGTACCAGCGACCGCAGCACGGCCGCGAGTTGCGTCGCGAAATCAGCGTGCACCGGTCAGACAGGGTTTCTCCGCCGCGAAGAGCTCGGCGACGAAGGCGTCGAGTTGATCGTCGCGGCCGAGCATCGCGGCAAACTGCTCGCGCCAGTTTCCGCGCGTGCGCTGAATGACACCGTCGGCGTCGAACAGGATCGCGCGAACCGCGTCAGATGAGCGACCGGGGCTCACAGTCTTTGCAGCTGCACGGCCTCAGGCCGCGGGCTTCCAGTTGCCGTGAAAGCCGAACGGCACGCGATGATCGAGATACGCCGTCGCGAGCGGACCGGCGGCGACGTTCTGCGCATCGAGCATCACGAGGTGGCTCGCTTTGCGGTTGTCGTCGTAGACGTTCGCCAGCAGGTAGCCGTCGCCCTCTGCGTGCGTCGTCAGCGCGCGGCACGAAGATCGGTTCGTTCGTAGCGCAACCCGCGCCGACGTCGTAGATGTCGAGTTTGCCGGTGTGATGATCGATGCGACCGATGCCGTTGAAGCCGCCGACTTTGAACTGCGGATTCGTATCGCACGCGAAATATCCGTAGCGATAGCTCAGGCCGGTGCGGCGTTCGTCGAGCCGCGGAAATTCACACGCGATGTCGTTCAGGCGTTCGACTTTGTAGTCGTCGGAGTTGCGCGCCAGATCGAACGTCCAGCGCGTCAGATGCGGCACCGCCTTCGCCGGATCGCCCGGCGTACCGTCCGGCCGCGGGAAACAGCGGCGCTTCTTCGAACTCGCAGACGTCGCACACGACTGTGTCGCCGTCGGTGTGCGCATTCATCGGATGGAACACGTACGCCGGATCGCCCTTGAACCAGCGCATGTCCGCGACGGTGCCGTTGCGCGGCATGATGCCGATCTGCGTGCCCATCTCGCGGTTCCCACGCATACACCGGCGCGCCGCGCATCGCGCGCTCCATCGAACCCGTTAGCGGCATGATCGGGAAGATCACGTGATCGCGCGTCACCATGAAGTCGTGCACCATCGCGGCGTACGGCGCGCTGAACGTCTCGGAGCGCGTCAGCTTGCCGTTGCGATCGACGACGTGGAACGACATGTCCGCCGAGATCACTCCGGTCGCGTTGTAGCCGAAGAAGATCA
The DNA here is from genome assembly GCA_963829065.1 of uncultured Gammaproteobacteria bacterium. GTDB lineage: Bacteria > Pseudomonadota > Gammaproteobacteria > Pseudomonadales > Azotimanducaceae > DATJGR01. The sequence continues at coordinate 608,603 of CAWHHK010000006.1, forward strand.
TCTCGCCGGTTTCCGGATCGATCTTCGGGTGCGCCGTCATCGGTCCGACGAGTTTGCCGTCGAACGTCCACGCGCCGATCGATTCGAGCGTCTCCGGGTCCATCTCGAACGGCGCGTGGCCTTCTTCGAGCGCCAGCAGCTTGCCGCCGTGCCAGACGATGTTCGTGTTGGCGATGCCGTCGGTCGGCATGAATCGCACGCGCTCGTCGGAGTCCATCGGGTTGAACGCCGCAAACAGCGCTTCGCCGGCTTCGTGTTCGATCTTCCACTTGATCGTGCGCGCCCAGCGGTTGCGATACGACACGCGACCGTCGTCGCAGCGTGAACGCGTGCACCATGCCGTCGCCGCCGAACCAATGATGATGACCGCGCGGCGCGAATTGCGGATTCGGTCCATTACGATAGAACGTGCCGTTCAAGTCGCGCGGCACCTCGCCTTCGACGATCAGATCGGGCGCATCGCATTCCATCTGGATCGGCGCGAAGCCGCCGATCAGATTCGGGTGATTCGGGAACATTTTCGCCATGTCGAAACTCCAGTCGCATGGGTCCGGAATCAAAACCACGTTTTGGTACGGGGTTGAGACAGGCTCGTGGGCTGAGACAGACGAGGATCCGTCGGGGCCCGCTTGGACCCGCTGCTCTGGGGAGAGAAACAGCGGGTCCTTGCGGATAACCTTGAGATCTCTGGGGAGGGAGATGACTCATGGTCAGTCGGATGGGCGATGGGGTTGCGCTTCATCCGACGTGGGAGCAGTCTCTCAAAGAGATGTTTCGACGTGATTTCCGCAGTCGCATCGCACTGCAACAATGTGTAACTCGCGTGTCGCAGTGGCGCCGCATCCGGCCGCAACTGAGCGCTTCCGAGGCGTTCCGCGACCCCGTACACTCTCGCCTCCATTCGACGGACGACGCATCGTGGATTTCAACGACACCCCGGCCGAAGCCGCGTTCCGCAAGGAAGTCGCGCAGTTTCCTCGACGCGCATGCGCCGCTGCGCACCGACCCGACGGAATCCGCCTTCGCCGAAAGGCCGCGAAGACGGCGAGGCCGTCGCGATCGCCAAAGCGTGGCAGGCGACGCTGTTCGACGCGGGCTGGGCGTGTCTCGGCTGGCCGAAGGAGTTCGGCGGACGCGGCGCGGCGCCGATCGAGCGGGTGATCTGGAGCCAGGAAGTCAGCCGCTACGTCACCCCCGACGGCTTTTTCGTGATCGGCCAGGGCATGTGCGGACCGACGCTGATGGCCTACGCGACCGAGGAACAGAAGCGCCACTATCTGCCGGCGCTCGCGCGCGGCGACGACATCTGGTGTCAGCTGTTCAGCGAGCCGGTCGCCGGTTCCGATCTCGCCGGCATCAAAACCCGCGCCGAACGCGTCGGCGACGATTGGGTGTTGAACGGCCAGAAGATCTGGACCAGCGGCGCGCACTATTCCGACTTCGGCATCATCGTCACGCGCACCGATCCGAACGTGCCGAAGCACAAGGGGCTGACGATGTTCTTCATCGACATGAAGAGCCCCGGCATCGAGATCCGCCCGATCAAACAGATCAACGGCGATCGCGCGTTCAACGAAGTGTTCTTCACCGAACGTGCGCGTGCCCGACAGCGCAGCGACTCGGCGCAGTCGGCCAGGGCTGGCAGGTGTCGCTGGTGACGCTGATGAACGAGCGGCTCGCGGTCGGCGGCAGCCTCGCCACCAGCGTCGACCCGATGATCGAACTCGCCAGCTGCGATGAAGATCGACGGCAAACCGGCGATCACGAACGAAGCCGTGCGCGAAAGGCTCGCGAGTTGGTATGCGCAACTGGCCGGGTCTGAAGTACACCGGCTTTCGAATGGTGTCGGCGCTGTCGCGCGGCGCGACGCCCGGGCCCGGAAGCGTCGATCAGCAAGGTGGTCGTCGCGCGGATGAATCAGGACATGGCGAATTTCGCGCTCGATCTGCAGAGCCTCGGCGGCGTGCTCGACTCGCCGAAACTGAGCGCGATGCACAATCAGTTCCAGCGCCAGTTCATGCGTTCGCCGGCCAACCGCATCGAAGGCGGTTCGGACGAGATTCTGCGCAACATCATCGCCGAGCGCGTGCTCGGACTGCCGCGCGGACATCCGCGTCGACAAGGACCTGCCGTTCAGCGACGTCCCGAAGAACTGAGCGCGACGGGTCGCTCACCGTGCATAGTGCGCGTTGCCGCACAGTTTCACGCCGGGTGCGAAGATTCTGTGAAGCGATCTTTGGAACCGCGCCGCGATCAACCGTACCGTTCCGGCAAACGCCCGGATGCGTACTCATGGCCAGTCAGCTGCAACGATCGGTTCGTCACCGCTGTCGTAATCGGGAGCCTCGCCGGCTGTGCGGCGACGCTGTCGGAAAATCAATGCAAAGCCAACGACTGGTACACCGTCGGGTACGCCGACGGCAGCAGCGGTTACGACGCGTCACGGTTGTTGCAGCACGACGACGCGTGCGTCGATCACGGCATCGTCCCCGATCGCGCGCAATACACGGCAGGTTGGGACGCCGGCATTGCGCAGTACTGCACGCCCGAGAACGGCTTCGACCTGGGCGAGCGCGGCGGGCTCTACAGTCGCATCTGTCCGGCCAATCTCGAAAACGAGTTTCATGCGGCCTATTCGAACGGCCACACGCTATTCGTCGCCGAGAGCGAGGTGAACCAGGTCGAGCGCGCGATCGAGCAGCGATCGACGCGCATCGAGCAGATGCAAGTCGAAATGCAGCACGCAGTCGATGCGCTGATCGCGCCAGAAACGACGACAACAGACCGTTTGTTTCTGCTCGAGCGGACGAAATCGCTGTCGGAGGAACAAGGCAGACTTCAGGCGGAGATCGAACGTCTGATCGCCGAGGCGGCCGTCAAACGCGCACACCTCGAGTCGGTACGGCAGAGTCTGGCCTCCGCTTACTGAGTCGACCCTCCACGACCTGAGTCGACGCTCCGCGACCTGCGTGAACTGTTAGATCGAAAAACCCTCGTCCGAAATCGGCAATGTGCGCGGGCGCAGACCGCTTGCCGCATAGATCGCATTGCAGACGGCAGCGGCGAGCGGCGGCAGCGCCGGCTCCCCCAATCCCGTCGGCGCGTAATCACTCTCAATGAAATGGACATCCACCTCCGGCGCGTGCGGCATTCGCAATATCGGGTACTGATCGAAGTTGGTTTGTTGCACGCGACCGTTCTCGAACGTTACTTTCAAACCGACCATCGTGCTCAAGCCGTCGATCACCGCGCCCTCGCACTGGTTCTCCGCCATACTGCGGTTGATGATCGGCCCGACATCGCCTACGACCGTCACGCGATGCACCGTCACCTTCTTGTCAGCGGCGACGCTGACGTCCGCAACCTCGGCGAAATGTCCGCCGTGGCTGAAATAAAACGCGATTCCGAGCGCCCGTCCCGTCGGCATCGGTTTGCCCCAACCGGATCTCTGCGCCGCGAGCTTCACGACGGCCGAGGCGCGCGCGGTATTCAGCCGCGCGACATCCCCCGGAACCAGCCAGCGCGGTTCGCCGAGGACTTCGAGCAAGAACTCCACGCGGTCACGCCCCGCCGCAACGGCCAGCTCGTCGAGAAAACTCTGCACGACGAAACCGAATACGTTCGAGCCCGGCGCGCGCCAGGCGCCACACGGCGAATCCCACGCGAGATCGGTTTGCGTCAGCTGATAGTTCGCCAGCAATTCGCCGGGAAATACCTGCTCCGACATCGCGCCTCCCGACACCGCCTTGCCGTCATTGGAGAACGTGATGAAGTGATGCCGCCACGCGGAAAGTTTGCCCGTGGCATCGACCGACCCTTTGACCGCATGAAACCCGCCGGCGCGATAGAAGTCGTGCGCCATGTCGTCTTCGCGCGTCCACTGCAGCTTGACCGGCGCACGGGTGCGCTGCGCGATCGCGGCGGCTTCGGCCATGTAGTCGTTGCTGAGGCGCCGTCCAAAGCCGCCGCCGCAACGCGTCTGGTGCACGGTGACCTTCGACGCCGGAATCGCCAACGTCGAGGCGACATTCTCAACGCCCCGCTGCGGCGTTTGCGTCGGCGACCACAATTCGATCGCGCCGTCGTGAAACCACGCCGTGCAGTTCTGCGGTTCGAGTTGTGCGTGCGAGACGAACGCATACCGGTACACGCTCTCGACAGTGGTTTTCGCCGAATCGAAGGCTGCATCGACTGCGCCCTTGTTCGCGACGACGTTATTGCCGGGCGCCTTGACAAGCTCGGCAGCGCGCGCAAGCGTCGCGGTCCAACTGTCCTTTGCAGCGGTCGCCTCGTTCCACGTCACCTTGAGCCGCCGCTTCGCGCTGATTGCGGACCACGTGCTCTTCGCGACGATCGCGACACCCGGCATCAACTCGGCGACCTTGCCGTTACCCTTCAGCACGAACGCATCGAGCACACCCGGCAGCTTCCTGATCTCATCGAGATTCGCGTCGATGACGCTGCCGCCCATCGACGGGCACTTCTGGTAAACCGCGTAGCGCATTCCAGGCAGTACCTGGTCGATGCCAAACAGAGGCGCGCCGGTGGCAATCGCAAAATTGTCGACGCCGGGAACACGCGTTCCGAGCAGACGATATTCGTTGCGCTGCTTTAACGGAATCGTTGCCACATCGGGCAACGGCACCTTTGCAGCGTCGTTGGCGATCTCGAAATAGCTAATGCTGCGGCCGGAGGCTGCGTGGATCACGGTACTGTTCTGCGTGCGACAACCATCGGCTTCGACGCCCCACCGGGCGGCGGCGGCAGTCACCAACATCGCACGTGCAAGCGCGCCGGCGCGGCGCAAGACATCCCAGTTCGACGGCACCGAACGCGAGCCGCCGGCGAACTGCCCGCCATAAGCGCTGGCATCGATGCGTGCCTGCTCGACCCGCACGTCGGACCACTGCGCATCGAGCTCCTCGGCGACGACCATCGGCAAGCTCGTCTTGACGCCCTGACCAATCTCGGGATTCGGCGCGAAGATGACGATCTCGTCGGGTCCGATTTTCACGTACGCATTTGGTTCGAAGGTGTTGCCGTCGATCGCGAGGGCCTTGGGCGCAAAGCGGCCGATGCCGAGCATCAGTCCGCCTCCCGCGATACCTGTCAGTTGCAGGAACCGGCGGCGCGCGAGCTTCCTGATCGTAAACGCCGATGGCGGCGCTTCGTTCGAGGCTGCGGAGAAATCCGCGAGAAACGTGTCACTGTGGTACGACGGCTGCGATGACTTCATCACGCATTCCCCTCGGTGCCCAGGTTCTTTGCGGCGGCATGAATCGCCTTGCGAATGCGCAAGTAGGTGGCACAACGACACAAATTGCCGGCCATCGCCTCATCGATATCGGCATCGGTGGGACTCGGTTTCCTTTTCAACAGCGCGGCCGCGGACATGATCTGTCCCGCCTGGCAGTAGCCGCACTGCGGTACGTCGAGATCAATCCACGCCTGCTGCAGCGGATGCAGGGGTCCGTCTGCACGCGACAAACCTTCGATCGTCGTCACCGCGCGTTCAGCGGCGGCGACTGCGCTGAACGAGCACGAGCGCACGGGCTCGCCGTCGATCCACACCGTGCACGCGCCGCATTGGCCGATACCGCAGCCGTATTTCGCGCCGACGAGATTCAAGTTGTCGCGCAGCACCCACAACAACGGCGTCGACGGTTCGACGTCGTCGATGAGGCGTTCAACGCCATTGACGGTCAACGTCAACATGATCTGATCCTCCAAGCGACGAACGGTGCGATCGTCGCAATCCCGATCGCATTGCCGATCATCGCAGGATCAGTGCTTCAGTCCAGCGGCGATTCCGGTTGCGACGGTGACCAATCGGGGCGGGTTGGACCAGGGAATACGAAGAACCGGCGGCCCGAGAAATTGAGGATCAACGCGATCGCGCTCGCGATCAGTTTTGCGGACGCGGCGGCCAGTCCGGCGGCGATCAGCACGTCGGTCGAAACTACGTCGGCGCAGCCGGCCACCACGACGACCGCCGCGTATGCGGCTAACTCGGGCATCGATCGCCACTTTGCGCCGCGCCGAAACAGCAACCACACACCTATCACGTAGTTGCACAACGCCGCGACTACAAACGCCACGGCCGCAGACGCAACGACCTGCGCTGTCACGTACAGCAGCAGCAGGAACACGACGAGGTTGACGACCGCGGAAACCCCGCCGATGAAGAGGTACACGAGGAACTGCAACGGGACCGGCGCGGAATCTGCGTTGTAACGAATGATGCAATACAGCGCACGGAACGCATCGCGCAGGCCGATTTTTTTGCCTTCCTCATACGTGCGACCGGAATACGAGATTCCCATCTCGTAGATTCGCAGGCGACGATGCGCAATTTTCGCAACAAGCTCGGGTTCAACGCCAAATCGGTTCTCTTCAATCCGAATACCCTTGATGACGTCGCGCGAGAAAAGTTTGTAGCAGCACTCCATGTCCGTCAGGTTCAGATCGGTGAAGATGTTCGAGAGCAGCGTCAACAATCGGTTACCGACGTAATGCCAGAAATAGAGGACTCGATGCGATTCGCGCGACAAAAATCGCGAGCCCAGCACGACGTCCGCTTTGCCTTCGCGAAATGGCTGCAGTAGTCGTTTGAGGTCCTGCGGGTCGTATTCGAGGTCGGCATCCTGCACCGCCACCACATCGCCGCTGGCGCGCTCAAAACCCGTCCGGAGTGCGGCGCCCTTGCCCTGGTTGACGTCGTGGCGGACGACGTGAACGCTCGCGTTCTCGGTGGCGAGCTGATCGGCAACTCGAACGCTCGCATCGCGCGAACAGTCATCGACGATGATGACCTCTAACGCCAAGTGCTCGTCGGCGATGCGCAGCACGTGTTCGATGCATTTCGCGAGCGTCCGTTCTTCGTTGAAGCACGGCACGACAATCGACAACAACATGTTCATCTCACGAACCGCCCGCCGTCAGCAGATCGTCGAAGTACGCGATCGTCCGCGTGAGACCTTCGCGCAACGGCACTTTGGGCGTCCAGCCGAGCGTCCGTTTCGCCAAGGTCGAATCCGGGCGGCGCTGTTTCGGATCGTCAGTCGGCAGCGGCTGCCGAACGATCGTGGAGCGTGATCCCGTCAGATCGATCACTTCCTGCGCCAGCTGCAGGATCGTGAACTCCGTCTCGTTACCGAGATTGATCGGTCCAGTGACATCGTCGGAAGTCCGCATCAGCAACAGAAACGCGTCGATCAGATCATCGACGTAACAAAAGGACCGCGTGTGCGAGCCGTCGCCATAGATCGTAATCGGCTCGCCTTTCAATGCCTGAATGACAAAGTTGGAAACGACGCGGCCGTCGTTCGGGTGCATGCGCGGACCGTACGTATTGAAGATGCGCGCAACCTTGATTCGCAATCGATACTGCCGGTAGTAGTCGAAAAACAACGTCTCCGCACAACGTTTTCCTTCGTCATAGCACGAGCGCGGTCCAATCGGATTCACGTTGCCCCAGTAGTCTTCGGGCTGCGGGTGCAGGCTCGGATCGCCGTAGACCTCGCTCGTGGACGCCTGAAAGATGCGCGCACCCGTTCGCTTGGCGAGACCGAGCATGTTGATCGCGCCGTGAACGCTCGTCTTGGTCGTCTGAACCGGATCACGCTGGTAGTGGATGGGTGACGCCGGGCACGCGAGATTGAAAATCTCGTCCACTTCCACATACAGCGGGAACGTGATGTCGTGCCGCAGGAATTCAAAATTCGTGCTGTCGAGCAGGTGGCGAATATTGGCGCGCCGCCCCGTGTAGAGATTGTCTGCGCATACGACGTCCGTTCCGGCGGCAACGAGCCGATCGCACAGATGGGAGCCGAGAAACCCGGCGCCTCCGGTCACTAAAACGCGTGTCTCGCCATGAAGCATGCTGCCACCGTTCGTATGTCGAGATTGCTGACTTGGACTCGGCCGGTGTTTACGAGGCCGCGCCGCAAGGCACCCGTTAGCATAGGGGATCTTCGACCCACATTGTTGTCGTTGGCCATGTATTCTGAAGGACATGGTGCGAATGAGGTTCGTCAGGGCCGCGTGGGTTGATCGGGTCGTCGCCGGCAACCTGACGTATCAAAGCGTCGCGTTGGCCGCGATCGTCCTGCTTGCGCTGACGATTCGGTTGATGCTCACGGCGCGCTTCGTCGGCCTGGACTCGCCGCCGGACGAAGCCGCCGGCGGACTCGACGTCGTCGACTACGAGGGACTGGCATGGAGAACGGTATCCGGAGCCGGGTACGTTCTCGAATTGGGGGAACCGACCGCACGCCGAGCCCCCGGTACTTCGTTCGCGTTGATCCCGATCTACCTCATATTCGGCCGCTCGTACCTCGCTGCACACGTGTGGTTCTGCGTTTGTCGTCACTCACGTGCGTTGCGTTGTATGCGTTCGGCCGCGCAGCATCAGGCGTGATCGGCCTCGTCGCCGCGCTGTTCTCGCCGTGTACCCGCCGCACGCTTATCTGGCGATGCATTTCTTCAGCGAAACTCCGTTCGCGCTCGCCGTGACACCGCCTGTGCGACGACATTGACCGCTCTGAAAAGTAATGCGCAAGTTTGCGATCTGGGCGGGGATCGCGTGGGGTTGCGCGCACCTCATCAGGCCGATGGTCATCATGTGCGTACCCGCTGGCTTGATCGCATTCGTTTTGATTCGTGAGTGGCATACGCGGCTTGGCGTCCGCCAGGCCGTTCTCATTCTGCTCGCCGCCCTCACGATCGTGACGCCGTGGATGATTCGCAACGCACATGTCATCGGAACACCGACCGTGTCGACGCTTGTCGGCGGCTACACGTTCTGGGGCGCAAACAATGTGGTCGTGCTGACGAATCCCGCGTTATACGGGTCGTGGGTGTTTGACGAGCGTCTGACCTCGTTGTACCCCCCGCTCGTTGGAACCGAACCTGAACGCGAGCACGAAGCGTGGCGACGTGGTCTCGATTTCGTGCAAGCCCACCCGGCCGACATGCCAGGCCTCGTCATCGTGCGTTGGTTGCGACTCGCGGCGCCGTTTCAGGCAACCCCGAACCGTGTTGCCTACTACGCCCTCGGCATCCCGTGGCTGTGCGCGGCGCCTTTCTTCGTGTTTGGCGTCTTCAGCGCGACGCGCAAACACCTGGCAACCGCGCTGATCGCATTCATTCCGATCGCCGCAACAATCGCAACCGCCGGCGTGTTTTACGGAAGCCTCCGCTTCCGCGACGCCGTGGCACCACAGCTACTGTGGTTTGCGGCCCTTGGAGTCGCCGCCCTCGTCAACCGCTACGTCAGGCTCGACCAACCGCCGAGCTGAACTCACATGCAATACGCGACCAGCTTGTTGCCGTCGAGATCGCGGAAGTAGCCGCCGTGGAAGCCGCCATCACCGCGGGGCCCCGGTGCACCTTCGTCCTTGCCGCCGAGCTGCATCGCCTTCGCGTGCACCTTCTTGACCGCCTCGGGGTTGGCGACATTCAGCGCGATCATCGTGCCGTTGCCGGCCGTCGCTTTCTTGCCGTCGAATGGAACCGCGAGCGCCAACATCGGCGCGCCCGCCTTGCCCCAGCCGACCATGCGGTCGCTGTTCATCGTACGGCGCGCTCCCAGTTCCGCGAACAGCGCATCGTAAAACGCTGCGCCACGCTTCAAATCATTCGTTCCCAGTGTCACATAGCCGATCATGGCGAAGTTCCTTTGACGGATTTGCGGGATCGAATTGTAATTCAGGCGGCTCCGGATCGATCACGCGAACCGCCCGCATTGGACAGAGAGCGATGACGTCAGATCTGCAGGATGCCGCGGCGCGGCTGCGACGTCCCAAAACTATCCGCCATGATCGGCGCGCCGGCCTGCCGCAACACGTCGCGGTGCGTTTCGATCGGCGTACGGCACGATAAATCCTCGAACGCGCGCAGCCGCGCAAACGCCTCTGCGTCGAGTACCCGTGCCACATACGCGGCAACGTGAGGCCAGCGCTGCGCATCGACCGAATAACGCGCGAACGCTGCATTCCTGAAGAATGCCGCAATCGAAATGTCGGCGATCGACAACTCGCCGAACAAGAACTGTTCGTTCGGTGCGATCGGCTCGAGGTAGTCGAGAATTGCGGGGATCTCCTGCGAAATGGCCCGCTCGACGACGGCCTGGTCGGTCTGCGTCCGATCGTCCCAAATGCACCGCCGGGGCGCATCCGCCGATCGGACCACAATGATGCGACGCGCAAGTTGACCCCGTGATGGCGGTCTGACAACGGTCCAGTCGGGTCCGGAATCCGTCACGTGACGATGCGGAGCACTGCTTCGTCCATCGATCCGTTAAATCGATATCTAATAATTACAATGACTTGGTCCGTATTCTCTGCCTTTCGAGCCGTCGCTCACAAAATAATTGGTGCACCGCAATAAAAATGGTTGACGCGACATTTAACGATCTGTATTGTCGCGTCCGTTTATTGCAGTGCACCAATTACAGGAGCCCCAAATGAGTGTTATCGAACGCAGCCAGTCCTTCGTCAAAGAAATGAACGAACTGAACGTCAAAGCCGTCACCAAGTACTTCGAAATTCAGCGCGAAGCCGTCGAGCAGTACGTCGGCGCGAACCGCGCGCGTTTCACCGCGCTGCGCGAAGTGAAAGGTCTCGAAGATTTCGTCACCGCCCAGCGCGAGTACTACGCCGCGGTACAGAAGAACGTCGCCGACAGCGTCAAGAAGCAAGCCGACCTCGTCCGCGAAAACTTCACGACCAGCGGCAAGCTGGTTCGCGAACTGTTCAATCGCGACGACGGCACGACCAGCGCCTAATCGGTCTACGTCGATCCGACTCGACCGGGTCGAGTCACGGCGGGCGGAGCAATCCACCCGCCGTTTTTTTTGGGCGCCCGCTCGGTACCTCGCCGCGACTCGCTCGCGTCGCGCGGCGCGTTACGCTTCTGGCAACGGCCTCGGGCCACGCACCCGGGACACCACTGACCTGGGAGGACACGACCACCATGCAGCAACTCAGCGGAATGGACGCATCGTTCCTGTATTTCGAAACGCCGCGCACGCCGATGCACATCGGCAGCATTCAGATCTACGACCAGACTTCGGTGCCGGGCGGCGTCCAAGGTTTCAAAACGATCCTGCGTCACATCGAAGAGCGACTGCACGGCGCACGCACGTTCCGCCAGAAGCTCGTCAACGTGCCGTTCGGCCTCGACCATCCGTACTGGATCGAAGACAAAGATTTCGATCTCGAATTCCACGTCCGCCACATCCGTCTGCCGCAACCCGGTGACTGGCGGCAGCTGTGCATTCAGGCCGCGCGCCTGCACTTCGCGCCCGCTCGATCTGTCGAAGCCGCTGTGGGAATTCACGGTCATCGAAGGTCTCGACAACATTCCGGGTCTGCCGAAAGACTGCTACGCGATCGTGTCGAAGGTCCATCACGCGTGCGTCGACGGCGTCTCGGGCGTCGACATGACCGAGGCGATCCACGATCTCGATCCGAACAACCCGCACATTCGTCCGAACACCACACCGTGGCGCGGCGAAGAGGAACCGAATCCGCTCGAACTGCTCGCGCGCGCGTCGATCAACAACGCGCTGCAACCGTTCCGGTTCGCCGAAGTGCTCGCGCGCACGGTGCCGGCGATGGGCCGCGTCGGCAGGGCGTCGCACAACGCCGCTTCAACGCGACGAAGCCCGTACCGCGCACGCGCTTCAACGGAACCGTGTCCGCACATCGCACCGTCGAGGGTCGCAGCTTCGATCTGAAAGAAGTCCGTGCGATCAAATCGAGCGTGCCCGGCGCGACGATCAACGACGTCGTGCTGACCGTCTGCGGCGGCGCACTGCGCACGTATCTGTCGGCGAAGAACGAATTGCCGCAGGATTCGATGGTCGCGATGGCGCCGATCTCGGTGCGCAGCCGGACCAGAGAGGCGCGATGGGCAATCAGGTCGCCGCGATGAACGTCGCGATCGGCACGCACATCGACGATCCGGTCGAGCGCCTGCAACGCGGTTCACGCCGACGCGATGGCGTCCAAAGAGATGACGCAAGCGGTCGGCGCGAAATTGATGACCGACTATTCGCAGTTCATTCCGTCGACGACCGCAGCGCTCGCGGCGCGGCTGTACACCAACCTCGGCATGGCGAATCGCACGAACCCGGTCTTCAACTGCGTGATCACGAACGTGCCCGGGCCGCAGGTGCCGCTGTACTGCGCCGGCGCGAAGATGGTCGCGCAATACGGCCTTGGCCCGGTGTTCGACGGCATGGGTCTGATCTTCCCGGTCGTCAGCTATTGCGGACGCCTCACGATCTCGGCGACGTCGTGCCGCGAGATGCTGCCGGATCCGGAGTTCTTCGCCGAGTGCATCCAACAGAGCTACGACGATCTGAAGGCCGCGACGCTCGGCAAGATGTCGACAGGCCGCTCGCCGCGGAGGCTTGGAGACGCTCATGGCACGCCCACGCGTTCTGATCACCGGCGCTTCCGCCGGCATCGGCGCCGAGTTCGCGCGGCGTTTTCGCGGCGAACGGCTACGACCTGGTCCTCGTCGCGCGCCGCGAGGACCGTCTGAACGCGCTGCGCGACGAACTGGCGACCGACCGGCGCCGACGTCGTCGTCATCGCGAAGGACCTCGCGCTGAAGACCGTCGGCGAAGTCGCTGTATCAGGAGGTGAAGAGCCGCAACCTGACGGTCGACGTGCTCGTGAACAACGCCGGCGTCGCGTACGGCGGCGCGTTCACCGCGATGGACGCCGACGCCGTTGCGCGCATGGTGCTGCTGAACGCCGCGACGCTCGCGGCGCTGACGCGGCTCTTCGTCACCGACATGGTCGCGCGCGGTTCGGGACGCATTCTCAACGTCTCGTCGTTGTCGGCATTCCAGGCCGTGCCGAGCATGTCGCTGTACGCGGCAACCAAGGCATTCGTGTCTGTCGTTCACCGAAGGCCTCGCCGAAGAACTCCGCGGCACCGGCGTCACCGTCACCGCGTTGTGCCCGGGCTTCACCGACACCGAGATGGTGCACGACATCGCCCACCCGGCGGCGCGTTCGATGCCCGAAGTGCCGTCGTTCATGATCAGCGACGTCAAATCGGTCGCGAAGGAAGGCTACGACGCGTGCGCGAACGGCGAAGTCGTGCGCGTGCCCGGGCTCGCGAACCAGATGTCCGCGCTGTGGAGTCAGACGCAGCCGCGTTGGCTCGTCAGGACGCTCGGCGGCATGATCGGCCGCCAGCTGCTGCGACCGTAGTACTGGGAAACGGTGCCGTTACAGATCGATCCAGCCGAATCCTTCGCGCTGCGTCGCGAACCGCAACCGCGGCAACCGCGCGCGCACGTCCGCGAACGCATCGACCTAGCCGCTGCGCGCAGTTGTTCTGCTCGCTGATGTGTCCGACGATCACCTCGCGCAGTCGCCGCGCAGCCGATCTCCTCCAGCAGCGCCACTGTCTGCTCGTTGGACAGGTGACCCAGGTCGCTCGCGATGCGCCGCTTCAGCTGCGGCGGATACGTGCCGCCCCACAACATCTCGCGATCGTGATTGGCTTCGACGAGCAGCGCGTTGCAGTCGCCGATAGACCTCGCACACGTGCGGCGTCACGTGGCCGAGATCGGTCAATACGCCGACGCGAACACCGGCGCCGTCGAACACGAACTGGGTCGGCTCGCGCGCGTCGTGCGGCACCGGCACCGGTGTTACGCAGACACCGATTCGATCTGGAAGTCCGCGTGCGCGTTGAACGGCCGCAGGTCGAGACTCTCCCAACCGCGCAACCCGCGCCGCGTACCGTGCGACAGATAGACCGGCAGTCGATAACGCCGCGCCAGCGGCGCAACGCCCTGGATGTGGTCGCGTGTTCGTGCGTGACGAGGATGGCCGCGAGATCTTCGCGGCACGAGACCCAGCCGCGCGAGCCGCAGCGCGCGTCTGTTTCAGCGTGAAGCCGCAGTCGACCAGCAGGCGCACGCCGTCGAGCGAAACCAGCGTGCCGTTACCGCGACTGCCGCTGCCGAGCGACGCGAGGGCAGCGCCGGCGCCGCTGCGCATCGAAGCGAAGGGGATCGGAAGTTGTTCGGCCGCCGCGGCTATGTCGCGAACTCGCGAATCATGATCAGGATCTGTTCGGCCATGTCCGCGGGCGTGCGCTGACCGTTGTCGTCGAACACGGTCAGTTCGTAACCCGGCTGTCTGCGGCTCCATGCAGGATCGTCGATCTTGCGTTTGTTCTCGCTGCGGAACCAGCGCGTCCAGATCGACGGCTTCTCTTCCTGGTTCAGCATCTGATCGGTGACGGTGACGTAGAACACGCCGGCCGATCGGTCGACGTCGGTCACGTCGAGCTTCGCTTCGTGCAGCGCCTGATTCACGGTGGCCCACGCGCGTTCGAAGTCGAGATTCAGGCGCAGCACCGGCAGATCCGATCGCGTCGCGCTGCAGATCCGCCTTGCTCTGCGTGCTGATGTTGCGCGCGACGAACGAGATGCTGGCGTCGGCGACGTTCGCCGCGATGTAGCCGCCGAGTTCGTTCAGCAGCTGCGATTCGACGTCGGCGATGTCCGACTGCGCCGGCATCACGTCTTCGTGCGGCATCGACTTGCTGTCGTTCTCGTAGCGCAGATGGATTTCGGTACTGCGGTCGCGAATGCCCGGTTCGACCAGCACGCGGATGCGATCGCGACCGGTCGTGATACCGGCCTCGTGTTTGCCGTCGCTGATCGACAGTCGAACGACGTCGCGCGCCGCCGTCGTTCGAAATCGTCAGCCATTCGGTATCGATGCGGCCGACTCTGCGGTTGTTCGAGCGCGATCGCCACGCCGTTGTCGGCGAAGAACTGTTTGACCTTCGGCCACACGACGACCGGCGGCTGCGGAATCAGCAGCCAGCGCTGATCGCCGAGCTTCTGGATCTTCACGCCTTCGGATTCTTCGCGCGCGTAGATCGCTTCGGGCCGCGGCGCGCCGCCTTCGAAGTTGACGTGACGCTGCGCTCGACGAGATCTCCGGAATCGCCATTCGTGTTCTGGATCGCTGTGCTCGACAGATCGTCGGGAATGACCAGCGGCGGGCGCTTCCTTCGCCTTCAGATAGTCGTTGGAGCGATCGACGAAGAATCCCTTGTCGTCGCTCATCCAGCCGCAGCCGACAAGCAACGTCGCACAGAGCGATCAGCGCAACCAGCGACGACCGTGTCGAATCACGCGATCGCTCCAACCGCGCGCAGCCGGCGTTCCAGTTCACGGTCGATTGGCCTTCGGACATCGGCATCAACGGCAAGCCGGATGCCGGTGTCGATCTTGCCCATCAGATGCAGCGCCCACTTCACCGGCTGCGGGCTCGTTTCGACGAACAGAATCTGGTGGATCGGCTGCAGTCGCGCGTCGATTTCCGCGCGCGCGCGCTTCGTCGCCTTCGAGATACGCCGAAACGAACTGCGCCATTTCGTGCGGCAGAACGTTGGCGGTCACCGAGATTGTGCCGACCGCGCCGAGCTTCAGCATGTCGAGCGTCTGCGCGTCTTCGCCGGACAGCACGATGAAATCCGGCGGGCAGTGCATGCGCGAATCTGCGTCACGCGATTCGACGTCGCCGCACGCTTCTTTGATGCCGATGATGTTGTCGATCGTCGACGAGCCGCCCGACCGTCTCGGCTTTCATGTCGCACGCGGTGCGCCCGGGCACGTTGTACAGCACCTGCGGAATGTCGACCGCCGCCGCGATCGCCTTGTAGTGCTGATACAGACCTTCCTGCGTCGGCTTGTTGTAGTACGGCGTCACGAGCAGACACGCATCCGCGCCGCACGCGCCGCGGACGTGCGCGTCAACTCGATCGCTTCGGACGTCGAGTTCGCGCCGGTGCCGGCGATGACCGGGATCTGCTTCGCGACGCGCACGACGGTGCGTTCGACCACCTTGATGTGTTCGTCGACGTTGAGCGTCGCCGACTCGCCGGTCGTGCCCACCGGCACGATGCCGTGCGTGCCCGACTCGATGTGCCAGTCGATCAGCCGATCGAGCGCCGGCCAATCGACTTCGCCCGAGCGTTGCATCGGCGTCACCAGAGCGACAATGCTGCCCGCAAGCATGGGGAATCCCGGAAAAAAAGTCGGCTAAGGATACTGACGGGGCACAGTCGATCACTAGCCCTTCTTGCGCAGCAGGTACTCGAAGCGACCGTCGTGCTGCTTCGATTCGAGCAACGCGTTGCCGCTCTGGCTGCGCGAACACTTCGAAATCGCGCACGGAACCCGGATCCGTCGCGATGACGCGCAGCAACGCGCCGGCCGCCAGTTCGTTCAGCGCCTTCTTCGCCTTCAGCAGCGGCATCGGGCAGTTGAGTCCCGGACACATCGAGCAGACACGGTCTGATTGTCGGAAGTCGATTCGGCCATTTGCACTCGTCGGTTGCAACCGCGTGCGAGTATTGCATAACTGCCACTCGCCGCCCGCGACGGAACTTTTCACCCGCGTCGTATCCAGCGGATCGGTTCCGGGCCGACTTCACGTGCGATCGGCCAATTTCAGTATCATGCGACCATGCGCTCACCCTGCGATGCGACTGCTGATGTCACCGGCTTGTGCTGGAGCGATCAGCGCGGCCGCGACCGTCAGCAGCGAGCTGCCGGAACTCGGCGACAGTTCGTCGGCCGTCGTGTCGCTCGAGATGGAACAGGAGATCGGCAAACAGCTGCTGCGGCAGGTGCACGCCGAAGTTCCGACCGATCAGCGATCCGATGCTGAAGTACTACACCGAGACGCAGCTCTACAGCCTCGCCGAACACTCGGAACTGAAGCGCAAGCAGCTGTTCCCGGTGTTGATCGACGCGCAGGAGATCAACGCATTCGCGGCGCCGGGCGGCGTCGTCGGCATCAATCTCGGCCTGTATCTCGCCGCCGAAGACGTCAACGAATACTCGGCGGTGCTCGCGCACGAACTGGCGCACCTGAGCCAACGCCACTTCGCGCGGCAGATCGAAATGCAGCAGCAGATCGGCGTTGCCGTATCTCGCGGCGATGCTCGCATCGATCGTCATTGCCGCCACCGACCGGCGGCGAAGCCGGGCATCGCGGCGATGTCCGGCACCCAGGCAGCTCGCACAAGCAGAATCAACTGCAGTTCTCGCGCGAACGCGAGGCCGAAGCCGATCGCATCGGCATCAACACGCTCGCCGCAGCCGACCTCGATCCGGCCGCGATGGCGAAGATGTTCGAGCAGATGCAGCGCGCGTATCGCTTCAGCCGCCGGCCGCCGGAGTTTCTGCTGACGCACCCGGTGACCGAAGCGCGCATCTCGGACGCGCGCAACCAGGCGGCAGAATATCCGGCGAAGCTGTACCCCGATTCCGAAGAGTTCCAGATGATGCGGGCGCGCGCGATGGTGCATTACGCACCGACGCCGGCAGCAGGCCGTCGCACAGTTCAAAGCGCTCGTCGAACACACCGACGGCGCCGACTGGGCGTACTACGGTCTGGTCATCGCCTTGTCGCGCGCGGGCGACCACGACGGCGCGCTCGACACCGCGAAGCCGCTGTTCGCAAAACACCCGGATTCGTTGTCTATACGTGGCGACCGAAGCGCGAACTGCTGAACGCCGCGGGACGTTACGACGACGCGATCGAAGTGCTGTCGGCCAGCTCGATCGATCAACCCCGAGAACAAACCGCTGTCGATTCTGTATGCCGATGCGCTGAGCGGCGCGAAGCGTTACCGCGAAGCCGAGGCCGTGCTGCGCGGCAATCGGTGCTACAACCCGGACGACATCGACATCTGGTATCGACCTCGCCGAAACCGCGGGCCTCGCCGGCGACATCGTGCAGGTGCACCTCGCGCGCGCCGAGTATTTCGCGCGCGTCGGCAATCTGCAGAAGAGCATCCAGCACCTCGAGTACGCGCGCGGACTGGTCAGCAGCGACAACTATCGCCTGACCGCGATGCTCGACCAGCGTATTCGCGACCTCAGCGCCGAACTCGCCGAAATGCAGACGTGCATTCCTGAAGGCAAGTGCATCGTCTCCGCAGCCGTAGTGGCGCCATCCGCAGACGCAACGCCTGGCACTACGCGGGCTTCGGGAAATCCAGCATCCGTTGCAGCGGAATCATCGCGCGACGGCCGATTTCGGGATCGACGAGAATCTCGTTGTTGCCGCGCGCTAACGATTCCTTCAGTTCGCGCAGCTGATTCATCGCCATCCACGGACAGTGCGCGCAGCTGCGGCACGTCGCGCCTTCGCCCGCGGTCGGCGCTTCGATGAAGCGTTTGTTCGGCGCTTCTTTGCGCATCTTGTGGAAGATGCCGCGGTCGGTCGCGACGATGAACATCTTGTGCGGCAGCGTCTTCGCCGCCTTGACGAGCGCGCTCGTCGAACCGACCGCGTCGGCGAGCTCGATGACCTGCGCCGGACTCTCCGGATGCACCAGCACGCCCGCGTCGGGATAGATCGCCTTCAGATCGGCGAGCGCCTTGAACTTGAACTCTTCGTGCACGACGCACGCGCCGTTCCACAGCAGCATGTCGGCGCCGGTCTGGCTCTGAATGTAGCGGCCGAGGTATTTGTCCGGCGCCCACAGCATTTTTTCGCCCTTCGCCGCGAGGTGCTCGACGATCGGCAACGCGATGCTCGACGTCACGACCCAATCGGACAACGCCTTCACCTGCGCCGACGTGTTCGCGTACACGACGACGGTGCGATCCTTGTTTTCGTTGCAGAACGCTTCGAATTCGTCGGGCGGACAGCCGAGGTCGAGCGAACACTCGGCCTTCAGCGTCGGCATCAGCACGCGTTTGTCGGGCGAGAGGATCTTTGCGGTTTCGCCCATGAACCGCACGCCGGCCACGACCAGCGTCGTCGCCGGATGATCGCGGCCGAAGCGCGCCATCTCGAGCGAATCCGACACGCAGCCGCCGGTCTCTTCGGCGAGATCCTGAATGTCGCCGTCGACGTAGTAATGCGAAACGAGCACCGCGTTTTTCGCCGCGAGCAAGCGCTTTGATTTCGTCCTTCAACCGCGCGCCGATCGGCGGTGTCGACCACCGGCGGTTCGAACAGTCGGCACCCGTTCGCGAGGCAGTGCGTGATCGGCGAGTTTCGTGGTCATGACGCGCATTTCTCTTGCGGGAGGGCGATTCTACCATGTAGAAGCACGCAGCCTCTTCGCGCTGAGGCCGACGCATGCCGAGCATCTGCTTTCTGACGAGCACCGACGGCGCACCGCGCAACGACAATCATCGCCGGTTGCCCGATGCGTGGGAGGCCGCCGGTTGGGACGTGACGCGCGCCGATCACGACGACGTGCGTCTGACGCGCGCCGGCGTCTGCATCGCGCCCGACGACACGCCGCTCGATCGATTCGATCTGATCTGGCCCATCGGCCTCGGCGCGCGCGACGTCGTTTCTCGACCGGATGCAGCTGCTGCTGACGCTCGACCAACGTCGCTTCGTCACGAGCCCGACGCGCGTTGTTGATGCATCACGCGAAATACTCACTCGCGCTCGGCCCGCTCGCGCATCATCACCCGCAGACGTACGCGAGCCGCGATCCGCGACTGGCTGCGCAGCGATCATCGCTCGACGGCGGCGACTGGATCGTCAAACCACCCGCCGCGAGTTTCGGCCGCGACGTTTATCGCGTGACGCGCGAACGATCCGAATCTCGACGTGATCCTCGACGCGCTGACCGGCCACGACGGCTCGCGCTATTGCCTGCTGCAGCGCTACATCGCCGAAATCGAACGCGGCGAAACGCGCGTGTTGCTGGCCGAAGGCGAAGTCATCGGCGCGTATCTGCGGCGTCCCGGCGCGGACCATCGCGTCAATCTGACGCTCGACGGCCGTGCCGAAACCGTTGCGCTGTCGCCCGATGAGATCGGCACTCGCGATCGCCGCGGCGCGGCAGTTGCTCGACGCACGGCGTTCACTTCGTCGCGGTCGACATCGCGTATCCGTGGATCGTCGAATTCAATCTCGCCAATCCCGGCGGCCTCGAGACGATCGAACGACTGACCGGCGAAAATCTCGCGCCGCGCGTCGTCGCGGCGATCACGCGGCGCTGAGGCGCGTGCCGCCGCTACGGCGTCCCACCGTCGACGCGAACCAGCGTGCCGGTCGTGAAACTCGCCGACGGACTCGCCAGATACAGCGCCGCGCCGACGATTTCGTTCGGCTCGCCGCCGCGTTTCAGCGCGAGCCGCGGCGCCGGAATTTGCGAACGCTTCCATGTCCCACGCTTTCGAGATGTCCGTCAGAAACGGTCCGGCGACGATGCAGTTCACGCGCACCTTCGGGCCGTACGCGAACGCAAACGAGCGTGTGATCGAGTTGAGTCCGGCTTTCGCCGCGCCGTACGGTTCCGACGTCGGGCTCGGATTCAGCGACGCGGTGCTCGAGATGTTGATGATCGAGCCGCCGTCGCCTTTCGCCATGCGGCTGCCGACGAGCGCCGACAACCGGAACGGACCTTTGAAATTGAGCCCGACGACCTTGTCGAACAGCTCTTCCGAAATGTCTTCGAGCGACGGATACAGCGGCGACATGCCGGCGTTGTTGATCAGCACGTCGACGCTTGCCGAATCGTTCGTATGCCGCGTCCGCGAGCTTGCCGACTTCGTCCCAGCGACCCACGTGACACGCGATACGGCAACGCCTTGCGGCCCTTCTTCTCGACTTCGCGCGCCACTTCTTCGCACGACGGCAACTTGCGGCTCGCGATCACCACGTCGGCGCCGCGTTCGGCGAACGCGAGCACCATCTGCGCGGCCGAGACCGCGGCTGCCGCCGGTGACGAGAACGACCTTGCCGGTGAAATCGAACAACGGATCCATCGCGCTTCCCCTACGTATTTGTTTGAGCTGATTTGAGCTTTTTGTCCGAGCCGGTCGCCTGTTCTTTCGCCCATCGATAGTCCGCCTTGCCGCTCGGGCTGCGCACGATCGCGTCGCGGTAGACGTACGCCTTCGGCAATTTGTAGCGCGCGATGTGTTTCGCACACTCCTCCGACAGTTCGGCGTCGGTCACACGCACGCCATTGCGCAGCTGCACGACCGCGACGACTTCCTGTCCCCACCGTTCGCTCGGCCGACCGGCGACGACCGCGTCGTACACGGCGGGATGATGTTTCAGCGCGTGTTCGACTTCTTCGGCGAAGATCTTCTCGCCGCCGGAATTGATCGTTACCGAATCGCGGCCGTGCAGCTCGATGCTGCCGTCGGCGAGATGCCGCGCGCGATCGCCGGGCACCGCGAAGCGCGTACCGCCGATCATCACGAACGTGCGCTCGGTTTTCGCCGCATCGTCGAGATAACCGAGCGGCACGAAGCCCTGCTTCGCCCACCAGCCCATGCCTTCGTGGCCCGGCGGCAAGCACCTTCGTCATCGCTTCGTCGACGACGACGTTGTCGGGCCCCGGCACGAACTTGCCGGTGCTCGCGCCGGTCTGTTTGTTGCTGATCTGCGAACCCTGCCCGCCCGCCTCCGACGAACCGAGCCCGTCGATGATCATCACGTGCGGCAGCAGGTCGAGAATCTCCGCCTTGATCGACGCGTTCAGCGGCGCGCCGCCCGACAGGATGATGCCGAGGCTCGACAGGTCGTAGCTGCCGTTGCGGATCGCATCGACGATCGGCCGCGCGAACGCGTCGCCGACGATCTGCAGGAAGTTGATCTTTTCGCGCTCGATCAACGACAGGATGTCGGTCGGGATCGAGCCGTTCGACATCGCTCTGAATGAACACCGTGTTGCCCTGGTGCAACGCGGACAACGCGATCCAGTGACCGGCGCCGTGCATGTACGGCGCGGCCGGGAACGTCTTCATGCTGACGGTCTTCGCGCGTTCGACGTATTCGTCGAGCGTTTCGAGAATTTGTCCGTCGGCCGCACGACCGCCGAGCGCCGCAACCAGAATGTCGGCCTGCCGCCACAACACGCCCTTCGGCATACCCGTGGTGCCGCCGGTATAGAGGATGTAGAGATCGTCCGGCGACGGTTCGACGTTCGGCCGCTCGGCCGAACTCTGCGCAAGCGCGGTTTCATAGTCGACCGCGCCAGGCAGCAGCGCATTGCCGGATTCGTCGGCCACCTGAATGAACACCTCCAACGACGGCACTTTGGCGCGCACCGCGGCAACGCGCGGCGCAAAGTTCGCGTGATAGATGATCGCGCGTGCACGCGCGTTGTTCAGCAGATAGACGAGTTCTTCTTCGACGTAGCGGTAGTTGACGTTGAACGGCGCGACGCGCGCCTTGTAGCCGCCGATCATGCCTTCGAGGTATTCGTTGCCGTTGAACAGATACAGCGCGAGTTGATCCTGGCCGGATTCCCATCGCTTGCAGCTCCGACGCGCGGCCGTTCGCACGCCGAGACCGCGCGACATCAGATAGTTCGCGAGCCGCCGCGTACGCTCGTTCAGTTGGCCGAACGTGATGCGTCGATCGCGAAACACGATCGCTTCCTGTCGGGAAACGCCGCCGCGATGGCTTCGTTGACTGCACCGAGATTGAACATTGATCCACTGCCGTGCCCGCAGGGGAAGGCCATGCTGCCCGCAGCGCCGCGAGCAAGTAAACCGATCGCGCTGCGCGCTGGCTCGCCGCACGCGTCGCTACGCTTGCGCGCTCCCTCACGAATGCGACGCCATCCATGGAACTGATCCTCGTCCGCCACGCACTGCCGGAACGCCAACAGGTCGCAACCGGCACCGCGGACCCGCCGCTGTCCGCGACCGGCCTCGAACAGGCCGCGAAGGTCGCGCAATGGTTGTCCGCCGAGACGATCGACACCGTCTACTCGAGCCCGATGCAGCGCGCCAAAGAAACCGCGCAGGCGTATGTCGCACCTCAGCGGCCACACGATCCAGTTCCACGACAGGCATCGTCGAATTCGACCGCCACACGTCGAGCTACATTCCGATGGAAGAACTCAAACGCACCGACTACGCCGCATGGAAAGCGTTCGTCGACGGCCGCTACAACGAAGAGGTCGACATCCTCGCGTTCCAGGACACCGTCGTGCGCGCGCTCGAATCGATCATCGCGCGCCACCAGGGCCAACGCGTCGCCGTGTTCTGCCACGGCGGCGTCATCAACGTCTGGGCCGCCCACGTATTGAAGATGGTGCCGCGCCTCTTCTTCGAGACCGTACTACACGAGCATCCACCGCTTCCTGTGCGCCCGCTCCGGCGAACGCAACGTCGTCAGCCTGAACGAAACGGGTCACTTACGCTGACATTCAGCAGCACGTCACTACGAAGCTGCTCTTAACCCCCAAGTGGTGGATGATCGAGGCGACGGACCGTCCGCGCCATGGATGGCGCGGGCGAGCCTCCAGGGACGGATTCACGGCGTGTCCGTCGCATCGATCATCGCACCGATTCACGGCGTGTCCATCGCAACGATCATCCACCACGCCCCGCGCTTGCCTTCGCACATCATTTCCATAGACTGTTGCGTCGCACAAATCTGACGCTCTTACTGACACGTATCAAATCAGGGGGATTTTTCATGGGAATGCTCGATGGCAAGGTCGCTCTGGTCACCGGAGCGGGCGGCGGCTTGGGCCGCGCCCACGCATTGTTGTTGGCGAAGGAAGGCGCGTCGGTCGTCGTGAACGATCTGGGCGGCGCGCGCGACGGCAGCGGCGCGGGTCACAACATGGCCGACCAGGTGGTCGACGAGATCAAAGCGGCCGGCGGCAAAGCCGTCGCCGACTACGGTTCGGTCGCCGATCCGGCGCAGGCCAAGGCCATGGTGCAAAGCGGCCGTCAAGAACTTCGGCAAGACTCGACATCTGCATCAACAACGCCGGCATCCTGCGCGACAAGTCGTTCAAGAACATGACCGACGACATGTGGGACATCATCATCAACGTCCACCTGCGCGGCACGTATCTCGTCACGAAGGCGGCCTACGACCAGATGATCGAACAGGGTCACGGCGGCCGGATCATCATGACGAGTTCGACGTCGGGTCTGCTCGGCAACTTCGGCCAGACGAACTATGGCGCGGCCAAAGCGGCCACCGCCGGCTTCATGCGCTGCCTGTGGCTCGAAGGCGTCAAGTACGGCATCACCGTCAACATTCTCGCGCCGACCGCGATGTCGCGGTTGACCGAAGACATCCTGCCGGAACAGATGAAGGACGCATTCCCGCCGGAGAAAGTGTCGCCCGCCGTCGTGTGGCTGTGCACGGACGAAGCGAAAGAAGTCAGCGGTCGGCAGTTCCTCGTCGCCGGCAACAACGTGTCGCTGCTGTCGTGGCAGCTCACGCCGATTGCGTCGAAGGATCAGAAAGACGCGCCGTGGACGTGAAAACCATCGGCGAGAAGATTCTCGCCAGCAAGGAAACTGGCCGCCGATCAATCCGATGCGCGATGTGAGATCAGCCGACGTGCCCGGGCCGCTGGCCGGCTTTTCGGTCCTCGATCTGTCGGCCATCGTTTCGGGGCCGCTGACCGCTGCATTGCTCGCCGATCAAGGCGCTTCCGTCATCAAGGTGGAGCGCCTGGTCGGCGACATTCAGCGCCACGTCGGCAGCAGCCGCAACGGATTTTCCGGTTTTTTCCACGTGATCAACCGCGGCAAGCGGTCGATCGCGCTCGACCTCGGCACCGACGAAGGTCGCGGCATCGTGGAACGGTTGGCGAAGCGCGCCGACGTCGTCATGCAGAACTTCCGTCCCGGCGTCATCAGCCGCCTCGGTCTCGGCTACGAGACGCTCAGCGCGCTGAATCCGAAGCTCGTGTATCTGTCGATCAGCGGCTTCGGGCAGACCGGACCGCGCGCCGGCGAACGCGCGTACGATCCGATCATCCAGTTCTATTCCGGGCATCGCGGCGACGCAGGGCCGCATCCACCTCGAACATCCGGATCAGCCGGAGCAGGTCAATCAGCTGATTCTCGACAAGCTGACCGCATACACGGGCTGCCAGGCGATCACGGCGGCGTTGCTCGAGCGCTCGAAGAGCGGCGTCGGCCAACACATCGAACTGTCGATGCTCGATACCGCGATCGCGTTCCTGTGGCCCGACACCGCGGCCGACCTGATCCTGCAAGGTGACGGCGTCGAAGCGCGCCCGCCGGTCGGTGCATCCGGCAACGTCGCCGAGTTCAAAGACGGCTGGGCGACGACGATGACGCTGTCCGACGACGAGTTCCACGGCATGTGCCGCGCGTATGGCTGCGACGCACGTCGCCGAGGATCCGCGTTTTGCGACACTGGAGGCCCGTCAGCGCAATCGACCGGCGCTGCTCGACGTGATGCGCAACGACATCGCCCCTGCCGCGAAGCAGCTGACGCTCGCCGAAGCGGCCGAGCGCTTCGCGGCCGAAGACGTGCCGTTTGCGCGCGCGCGTCGGTTGACCGAACTGCACGAAGATCCGCAGATTGCGCACAACCAGGTGTTCAGCACGATCGAGCATCCGACCGCCGGCACGTTACGTCACGCGCGGCCCGCGCCGCGCTTCGGTCGCACGCCCGCGGCGCCCGGCGGACCGGCACCGGTCGCCGGACAACACACGCGCGAGATCCTCGGCGAACTCGGTCTCTCAGCGACACATCGACGACTGGCTCGCGCGCGGCATCGTCGCGGCGCCGCCGACCTGACACACGACTACACGATCGAGGCAGTCACCATGAATTTCGGCTTTACCGAAGAACAGGAATTGTTGCGCGACCAGGTGCGGCGCTTCATGCAGGACGCGTGTCCGATGCAGCGAGGTGCGCGCGCTGATGAAGAGCGCCACCGGCACCTCCCCTTCGTTGTGGCGTCAGGCGGCCGAACTCGGCTGGCTCGGCCTCGTGATTCCGGAGCGCTTCGGCGGCGTCGGGCTTGAAGTGGGTCGACCTGACCGTCGTGCTCGAAGAAACCGGCCGCGGCCTGTCGCCGCTGCCGATCATCTCGCAGACGCTCGCGGCCACCGCGCTGCTGCGCTGCGGCAGCGCCGACCCAGCAACAGAAGCTGCTGCCTGGGCTCGCCGACGGCAGCCGCGTCGGCACGCTCGCGCTGTACGACGAGCCGAACTGGGTCCATCCGGATGCGGTGAAACTGACGCTGTCGACGGCGGTCGACTGAAAGGCACGAAACCGTTCGTCGCCGACGCGGGCGCCGCGGATCTGTTCATCGTTGCGTGCCGCAGCGGTGGCGATTTCAAGCTCGCGATCATCGAGCGCAACGCGCCGGGTGTCAGCGTCGCGCTGCAGCCGATGATGGATGAGACGAAACGTATCGGCACGCTGACGCTCGACGTTGCGCGATCGACGACGCGCAGCTGATGCCTCTTTCGATGCGACGATCTCGCGTACCTGTCCGACTGCGGCGCGGTTGCGGTCACGCGCCGAGTCGGTCGGCGCCGCGGAGGCCGCGCTCGCGATGACGACCGCGTACGCGAAGGAGCGCATCCAGTTCGGCAGCCCGATCGGCAAGTACCAGGGCGTCAAACACCGGCTCGCCGAAATGTTCGTCGACATCGAATCGTTCAAGTCGCTGCTGTACTACGCGGCGTGGACCGTCGACGACGCGCCGGCCGAACTGCCGCGCGCCGCGTCGCTCGCCAAGGCGTACGCGAGCGACGCGTTCGCGCGCATCGGCATCGACGGCGTGCAGCTGCACGGCGCAATCGGCTTCACCGCCGAGTACGACATTCAGCTGTACCTGAAGCGATCGAAATGGGCGCGACCGATGTACGGCGACTCCGATCATCACTACGAACGCGTCGCGGCGCTGGGAGGCTTGTAATGGACTTCGAATTCAGCGCGCAGGAACAGGCGTTTCGCGACGAAGTGCGCGCGTTCATCAAGACGAACCTGCCGCCGGCAAAGGAACGCAACAGCGCGACTTCCTCGCCAACTGGCTGACGAAGGTGCGCGACAAGCGCTGGGTCGGCTTCTCGTGGCCGAAGGACGTCGGCGGCGGCGACGGCACGATCGCCGAGCAGGCGATCCTGCAGCGAAGAGATGGCGCTCGCGAAAGCGCCGCCGCTCGGCACGTCGTTCATGGGACTCGCGTGGGTCGGGCCCGGCATCATCCAGTACGGCACGCCGGCGCAGAAGCAGCGCTTCATCCCCGACATCCTCGATTCGAAAGTCAGCTGGTGCACCGGCTACTCCGAGCCGAATCACGGCAGCGACCTCGCGTCGATCCAGACGAAGGGCGTGCGCCAGGGCGATCACTACGTCGTCAACGGCCAGAAGATCTGGACGACCGGCGCGCCGTGGGCGGACTGGATCATCCTGCTCGTGCGCACCGACTTCGCGCCGAAGGTGAAACACGACGGCATCACGTGCCTGCTCGTCGACATGAAAACGCCCGGCGTCGACGTGCGCCCGATCGAGAACATGGCCGGCGATCGCCACTTCGCCGAAGTGTTCTTCACCGACGTCAAGGTGCCGGTCGCGAACCGGCTCGGCGACGAAGGCAAAGGCTGGGCGGTCACGGTCTCGGCGCTCGCGAACGAACGCTCGAGCATCGGCGAAGTGACGCAGATGTTCGAAAAGCTCGACACGCTGAAAGCACCTGGTGAAGAAGCACGCGCCGCAACGGCCGCCCCGCGGCGCAGGAACCGGCCGTGCGCCGCAGAATCGCCGAGTTCGACGTCGAAGATCGCGGCGATGAAATACAACGGCCTGCGCTATCTGACGAAGCAGCTGAAAGGCGAGCCGCTGTCGAGCGAAACGTCCGTCAACAAGCTGCACCGCGCGAGCCTCGAGGTCGACATGGACGACTTCGCCGTGTCGCTGACGGGCCAGGCCGGCCTCGAACTGAAAGACGGCGCCGAGGCGGTCGATCGCGGCAAGTGGGCGAAGGCGGCGCTTGAACTGGCCGAACGTCGTGATCGGCGGCGGCACGCCGAACATTCAGCGCAACATCATCGCCGAACGCATCCTGGGATTGCCGAAAGACGGCAGCGACTAACGACGCCATGAAGGCGCGCGCACTCGCTACTGCTGATTGCGCTGGCTGCGCTGGCTGCACCGCTCGCGTCGGCGGGCGCCGCCGCTGGTCATCCTGATGTCGTGGGACGGCATGCGTTACGACTATCCCGATCGCGCGCCGTTCCCCGGCCTGACGCGCATGCAGCACGAAGGTCTGCGCGCCGAACGGCTGATCGCCGGTTGGCCGTCGTCGACGTTTCCGGGACACGTCACGCTCGCAACCGGCGCGTGGGCCGGTACCCACGGCATCGTCGACAACGAATTCCTCGATCGCGTCCGCGGCCGCTACGCCTATTCGAGCGACGCCAGCTGGCTCGAAGCAGAACCGTTGTGGATCACCGCCGAACGCCAAGGCGTCAAAGCGGCGACGTATTTCTGGGTCGGCTCCGAGACCGACTGGCACGGCCAACATCAGCACTACCGGATCGCGCCGTTCAACGCCGACGTGCCCGAGAGCGCAAAGGTCGATCAGATGCTCGCGTGGATCGACCTGCCGCGCCGATCAACGGCCCGGGCTGATCATGGCGTACTGGCACGGCGCCGACTACAGTCGGCCATCGTCGCGGTCCCGATCATCCCGCATATCGTCAAACAGATCTACGACCAGGACGCACAGCTCGTGCGCCTGCTCGACGGCATCGACGCGCGTCATCTGTGGGACGACACGACCGTGCTGCTCGTCAGCGATCACGGCATGACCGCGCTGCACGGTTTCTTCGACCTGCGCCGGCTTTCTGACCGAGCACGACTTTCCGGCGCACGTGTTCGGCGGACCCGGCGTCGCGCAAGTTTTCCTCGAACGATCCGACGCAGATCGACGGCGCCTTTGCGCTGTTGTCAGGCCACAAACCGTTCGAGGTCTATCGCGGCGCCGATTTGCCCGAGCGATTCCATCTGAAACATCCGACGCGCACCGGCGATCTCGTCGTCGTCAGCGATCCATCGCTGCCGCTGGCGTACCCGGCGTGGTGGCTCCGCACGCTCTATGCGGTGATGGGACCCGTCGCAGATGTGTACCCCGGCAGCCACGGCTTCGATCCGAATCTGCCCGAAATGGGCGCGCTGATGCTGGCGATGGGCCGCGGCGTCGGAAAAACGTGCGCATCGGTCCGGTGCAGATGATCGACATTGCGCCGACAGTGGCGAAGCTGCTCGGAATCGAGGCGCCGTTGCAGTCGGTGGGGACGGCGGTGCAGGGAATCGGGTCGTCAAATTGAATCCGGAGCAACCCATGAAGCGCAAAGAAGAACAACTCGACCTGTTCGGATCGCAGCAGAAGTCCAAACGACAAAGCCCGACGCTGACTTCGACGCCAGCGCTGCAGCCGCGTCGAGCGGAACGCACCGCCGGACCCACCACTGAACTCTTCGACGAGTTCGAGTTGGTACCGACTGTCTCCCGACCGCGATCGGTCTAGGGACCGTAGAGGAAAAACGGCGCGCGTTCCTGGCGCCAGCGTTTTCGTCCGCGACCGCGAGCTTTTCCAGATCACCGACGTCCGCGTTCGGATCGTCGACCCATTCGCGCACCAGCGGACCGCCGTTGATCACGTCGATCGCGAGACGTCCGACTTCGTACTCGTACGCAAAATCGCGCCACAACGGATAGTCCGGATACAGCGAACGCAGCGCCTTGAACGCGACCGCAATGAGCCGCCACGGCCGAAAAGCCAGCGTGATCGTACCGGGCGTCGTCGACGTGGATCTGCAAACCCGCGCAGAGTTTGCCGACGTGCTTTTGAAATGTCGGTTCGAACCAGCACTCGCGCAGGCGGCAACCTTTCAGCCACTGCGGCGCGAGCTTGTACATCGCGGCGCGCAGTCCGCGAGCGTCGATGTCCGGCGCACCGAGCAGTTCTAACGGGCGCGTCGTGCCGCGCCCTTCGGACAACGTCGTGCCCTCCAGCATCACGGTACCCGGCGAAGCAACGCGCCATCGACAGAGTGGCGGCGTTCGGGCTCGGGTTCACCCAGGTGCGTTCGTCGAGCGGCCAGCCGTAACCGGGTGCGGCGTCGGGCCGCCAGCCCGACATCGTGATCACGTCGTAGTCGACGTCGAGGCGCAGCGTATCGACGTACCAGCGACCAATCTCGCCGATCGTCAGTCCATGGCGCGTCGGCAGGGGTCCGGAGCCGACGAAGCTCTGCCAGCCGTCCCGTAAACGTATCCCTTCGACGGGCCTGCCGATCGGATTCGGACGATCGAGCACCCAGACGGTTTTACCGAGGCGCGCTGCTTCTTCCAGGACGTAGCGCAACGTCATGATGAACGTATAGATGCGGCAGCCCACGTCCTGCAGATCCACCAGCAGCGACATCGAAGGTGTCTCATCATCGCCGCGATCGGGCCGACGCGTGCTGGCCGTACAGACTGAACACCGGAATGCCGTGCACCGGGATCGACGAAGTCGGGCGACTCGATCATGTTGTCCTGTTTGTCGCCGCGCAGCCCGTGTTGCGGCCCGAATGCCGCGGTCAGCTTGATGTCGCGCAGTGCGCTGAGCGCATCCAACGAATGCACCACGTCGCGCGTGACCGACGCGGGATGCGCGACGAGCGCTACCCGCCGCCCCTTCAACGCCGCGCGCAGGGACGGTTCGCGGATGAGACGGTCGATGCCGAACAGCATGATGTCCAAATTCCCGTGTTGATTTTCCTCGCGCCAAGCATCCGGCATTGGCGACTGAAATTGAATGAGGCCCGTCACACGTTGCCCGCGATCACCATGCGGCGTACGTTCGCCCTCCCCACACTCGGAGACTAAAGATGCCAAATCCAGTAGCGCATTTTGAAATCACGGTAAGGATGGACGTCACCGAGATCCCCGGCTCGGTGACGCTGGCTCAGTTCGAGGACCCTGCCGGCAACGTGATCAGACTGCTGAAAGCGCGTTCGTAACGTGTACCTACCGGGTCCATCACCATCAACGATGTCGAGCGGCCTTCACACGGTGTCGGCCGCTACGCGGCCCGCGCCGCTTTGCGTGGGTTCACTCTTTCGGCGACGCACCGGCAGCGGCAACAGCATCCGCACTTCGCGCCGGTAGCGGCGATACTTCTCGCCGAACGCATCGATCAGGTCGCGCTCTTCGAGATCGATCGCCAGCAGGATGTAGCCGGTGGTTCCGATCGCGAACACGAGGTGCCCCGCGGTCATGTCGGGCGTCGACCAGAACGCGATGAGGAAACCGAGGTACAGCGGGTGCCGCACCAGCCGATACAGCAGCGGCGTCCTGAATACCGGCGCGGGTATCGCCCGGTTCGTCGCACGCGCGAACACCTGCCGCAAGCCGAAGAGCTCGAAGTGATTGATCAGGAACGTGCTGGCGAACACCATCGCCCAGCCCATCCAGATACGTCACGTTCAGCACGGCGCGGCCGGCGCTGTCTTCGACCGTCCAGATCGGCGTCGACGATCGGCCGCCATTGCCAGAACAGCAGCATCAACGCGGCGCTCGCGAAAATGACGTAGGTGCTGCGCTCGACCGCCATCGGCACGAGGCGGGTCCACCAGCGTTTGAACGCCGGACGCGCCATCACGCTGTGCTGCACCGCGAACAGCGCAAGCAACGCGAGGTTGACGTTCAGAACGCCGAGCAGCGACCCTTCGTGGCCACCGCCGGCATCGATCGACTTCGGCACCCAGAAATCGCCGACGAAGCCGATCGCGTACAGGATGGTCGCCAGAAAGAGAGCGTAGGCAAAAACACCGTAGAGCACTGCGACGATGCCGCCGCTCACGCTCTGGCGAATTGTCGTCATAGGACACGCGGACATTTGTTGACTCCTTGTTTTGAACGCGAAACGTCGCGTTGGAATGCACGTTAAAATCCGCCCGTTGAATTCAGCGTGGTAGCCAGCGTGGAAACGCGCGCAAGAAAGGGCCGTAGGACTGCGCCCCAGCTGGACGTGCAGCTGCTCGGCGACGTGGCGGTTCGCCGGGATGGCGTCGCGCTCGCGCTGCCGGCATCGCGCAAGTCGCGCGCGTTGCTCGGGTATCTCGCGCTCGCGCCGCGTCCGGTCACGCGCGGCGCGCTGTGCGAACTGCTGTGGGACGTTCCGAACGACCCGCGCGGTGAGCTGCGCTGGAGCTTGAGCAAGCTGCGCAGCGTGCTCGATGAAGATGGACGCACGCGTGTCATTGCAGAGCGGGACAACGTCGCGCTCGACCTCGGCGATTGCCTCGTCGATGCGATCGCCGTTCGCGATGCACTGCAGAGCCGGCATCGAAACGCTCGACACGCCGCAGTTGCGCGCACTCGCGGCGCGCTTCGCGCGGCGAGTTTCTCGAGAGCGTGGAGATCGAACGGCAGCCGCTGTTCTCGAGTTGGCTCGTCGCGCAGCGGCGCCGTTTTCGCGCGTGCCAGACCGCGGTGCTCGAACGTCTGGTTCGCCTCGCGCCGGACGATTCGGACACGGTGTTCGACGATCTCGACCAGTGGCTGCAACTGGCGCCGCTCGATGCGCCCGCACACGCGGCCATGCTTGAACGCACTGGCGCGCCACGGGCGGATACGCGAGGGTGAGCAACATCTCGAGACGGCCATCCGGCTCTTCGACACCGAGGGTCTCGACAGCGCATTGCTGAAGAACGCGTGGCGCGACGCGCGAGGTCCGCATCCGGGCACAGATCGAGACGTCTCCCGTTCCCGCGTGATCGTCGCGGATGCGCTGCCGACACTCGACCTCGCCCCAACAGTTGCGTCACGCCGCGCGTCGATCGCGGTGATGCCGTTCGTCGACCGCACGGGCGTCAGCGATGCGCGCGGCGGTCTCGCCGAGGGCCTCGCACACGACGTCATTACGCGCCTGGCAAAACTCCGCGTGATGTTCGTCATCGCGCACGGCAGCGTGTTTGCGCTGGGCGAACGCAACATCGGTCCGGAGGAAGCGGGCCGCATGCTCAATGTCGACTACGTCGCAAGCGGCTCGGTGCAGCGCCGCGGCGATCGTCTCGCCATCGCGTCCGAACTCGTGGAAACGCGCTCTGCGCGCATCATCTGGACCGACACGTTCGAATATCACGCTGCCGATGCGTTGATCGCGCTCGATGACATCGGCAACAACATCGTCGCGGCGATCGCGAACGAGATCGAAGTGACCGAACGCAATCGCGCGATCCTGCGCCCGCCGAATTCGTTGGACGCGTGGGAGGCCTATCATCGCGGCCTCTGGCACATGTATCGATTCAACCGGACGGACAACGACCTCGCGACCCAGTTCCTGCAAACGTCGACGCGCCTCGACCCGACGTTCTCGCGCGCTTATGCGGCGCTTTCATTCACGCATTTCCAGAACGCGTTCCTGCACCGAATCGCGGATCGAGCAGTGGAAATCGATCTTGCGTACGACGCCGCGGGCCAGAGCATCATCGTCGACGATCAAGACCCGGCCTCGCACTGGGCGATGGGTCGCGCGCTGTGGCTGCGCGGGTCAAACGATGATGCGATCGTGGAACTCGAACGGTCTGTGCATTTGAGCCCGAATTTCGCGCCGGGCCACTACGCGCTCGGCTTCGTGAACTGCCAATCCGGCGATCCGCGCGCCGCGATTGGATCTGTGGACCATTCGCGTCAACTGAGCCCATTCGACCCCTTGCTGTTCGCGATGCTCGCGACCCGCGCGATCGGACATCTGCGCCTCGGCGAACTCGACGCGGCGGCCGAGTGGGCGCTCAAGGCCGTTGCGCGTCCGAATGCGCACACGCACATCCAGGCCATTGCGGCGCACTGTCTCGCCGCGGCGGGACGTTTGACCGAGGCTCGCGCGTTCGCGCAACGCATCAAGGTGACGAACCCGCGTTACCGGCTCGACGAGTTCTTCACGGCATTTCACTTCGCGCCGGATGCGGAGACGCTGTTGCGCAAAGGGGCGAAGTTGTTGGAATCGGGTTGATTCGAGCCAAGCGATCCGGAAGCGGTGCGTCGTCGGCGCACGCCGCTCGATCAGAACCCGACCAATCTCGAATACTCCGCGGCATGGCTGCCCACGTGATTGGCCATCCCCACCTTCGTCAACGTTCCCCTCGGCTCGATGTAACTATCGATCCGCCTTTCCGGTTCCTCATGCCACGAAATGTTGAATGCCCCGAGCGCGGGATAGAAATGCAGCACCGAGTACGGCAGATGATCGTGAATCCACCACGCCATCGCGCGCCAATCGCCGCCGTTGGCTAAGAAGTCCGTGAATCGCGGCGCGACGACGCAGGCCATTGCGCCCTTCTTGCCGCGCGCATCGACGCGATCCCAGATGTGGGCGCCGTAATTGCTCTCGTTGCG
Source organism: uncultured Gammaproteobacteria bacterium (assembly GCA_963829065.1). Taxonomy (GTDB): domain Bacteria; phylum Pseudomonadota; class Gammaproteobacteria; order Pseudomonadales; family Azotimanducaceae; genus DATJGR01. Next base: position 642,782 of record CAWHHK010000006.1, read on the forward strand.
CGCGCAGTTGTGACCTTTGGCGTTTCCAAGCGCGTTGACGGTGCAGGATCGAAACGCGGATCGGATCGCGAGCCGACCGAACTGCGCGTGCAGCGGCTCGAGGAGTTCGACGCACAGATGCCTCCCTACGTCGATCGCGAGTTCGGGATCGTCGGGAATGTTGGACATCGCGTAGTGGTTCGCGATCTCGCTGTAGAGAAAGTCGCGCATGAAGAAGTTGGGGCTGAGGCGGACGCGTCCGAGGTCTTCGAGGGCTTTGACGCTGTTGGGTCTTTTCACGGCAGCTGTTCCGTCTGCAAACGGTGTTGGCGATGATAGAGGCTCGATAGGAATCCCTGCTTGGACATCGGAGGTGGTATGCGCGCATCGAGTGCCCGGTTGTGCATTGTGTTGGGTCTCGGGTTCGCCGGCATCGCGCTCGCGGATACGCCGAGTGGCGTCTACGTCACCGGCCGCGGCGAAGTGACAAAGGAGCCCGATCTCGCCCGATTTACGTTCGAAGTTGTGCGTCAGGGGACGGATGCGACGGCGCTCAAGCAGGACGTCGACCGAGTCACAGGCGCGGTGGTCACGCTCGCAGAAAAACTCGGCGTCAAAAGCGACGACCTCACCGCGGCGGTGATCCAAGTGCGGCCGGAGTATCGCTACCTCGACGGGCGCTCTGTGCTCGAAGGCATCAACGTCAGCCGCACCGTCCGCGTAACGCTGAAGGATCTGCGTCGTTATGGCGAGATGACCGACGGCGCGATCGCAGCGGGCGTCAATCAGCTGCAGAACGTCGAACTCGATTTCGCCGACCGCACGGCGCTCGAACAACAGGCGCTCGATGCCGCGATCGATCGCGCGAAGGACGAAGCTGCGCACGTCGCAGGGCGCCTGGGCATGAAGCTCGGGCGCGTGCTCGAAGTGCAGTTGCAGGACACCGGCGGCGGCGCGCCGATACCGCTTGGCATGGCGGCCGCCAAAGTCGCCGATGCGACTACGTTTCGACCGGGTTCTTTGCGCGTCGAGCGCCAGGTGCAGGTTCGCTACGATCTGGTCGTACCCTGACGCGAAATCGGAGCAGGCGATGACCCAGCCCCATTTCAGCCGCATTGGCAACCGATTCGTTGTTCTGTTGGTCGTGCTCGCCGCACCGTGGACTGCCGCTGCGCAATCCACACCGTACGGCGAGAATCCCGCTGCCGGCCACACGTTCACGCACGACGGAGTGAAGCTGTACTACGAGATATACGGTGCCGGCGAGCCGCTGCTGCTGATTCACGGCAACGGCGCCAGCATCGGCTCGTTGGCGGCGCAGATCGCTGACTTTCGCGAACGCTATCGGGTCATCGCGATGGACAGTCGCGACCACGGGCGCTCCGCCGACAGCGCTGGACCGTTGAATTACGAAACGATGACCGATGATCTGGCGGCACTGCTCGATCACCTCGAGCTCAGTCGCGTCGACGTGCTCGGCTGGAGCGACGGCGGCATCGAGGCGCTGCTGCTCGGCATCCGCCACCCGGGCAAGGTCAACAAACTCGTCGCGATGGCGCCGAACCTCAATCCCACCGATGAGGCGCTGTACCCGGAAACGAACGCGCTGTTCAGCCAACTGATCGCCGAGATGCCGGCTGACGAACGAACGACCCCGGAAGGAAAACGAACGCTCAAGGTGATCAATATGCCGCTCACCGAACCGCATATCGCGTTCACGGCGATCGAAGACGATTGAGGCGCCGACGCTGATCATCGTCGGCGACACCGATCTCGTGCGCACCGAACACGCGGTCGCGATCTTCGAACACCTTCCGAACGGCGCGCTCGCGGTGTTGCCCAACTCGACCCACGCGGTCCCGATCGACGACCCCGAGCTCTTCAACGCAACGGTTGAGCGTTTCCTCAGCACACCGTTTCGCAAGAAGGATCGGATCAAAGACCTGATGACGTCGGTCGAGAAGATGGTGGACGACTCGTCGCGCTGACGACCGCACTCAGGGGCGACCGTGGCCTCTACGAGTTGGGCGCGCCGGCCTGCCCGCTGAACACTTTGAACGCCGGCCGCTCTGTACAGCGCGCCGAATACGCTTGCAACGACGGGCGTGGTTCCATCGTTTTCATCTGCATGCCCCAACCGATCTGCGCACAGAAATAGACGTCCACCGCGCTGAAGCGCTCGCCGAGCACGTACGGACCCGGCGTCACGGCGCGCTCGAGCGCGTTCAACATCGTGTCGTAGCTGCCATAACCGAGCGCGGCGGTGCGCTCCGGAACCGGGCGATCGAGCATACGATCGATCAACGCGGGCTCTAGGCACCCCGCGCCGAAGAACATCCAGCGCAAGTAGGTGCCGCGCGCCGGATCATCGAGCTTCGGCGCCAGTCCCGCTTTGGGGAACGCATCGGCCAGATACGTCAGGATCGCGGCCACCTCGGTGACTACGACGCCGCGATGCACGATCGCCGGAACTTTGCCCATCGGATTGATTGCAAGGTACGAAGGCGCCTTGTGCTCGTTTTTCTCGAAGCTGAGCACCTCCATCCGATACGGCGCGCCGACCTCTTCGAGCATCCAATGCACGATGCGGCCCCGCGACTGCGGGTTGGTGTAGAAGACAATTTCCTCTGCCACGAGCGTTCTCCGATTCGCTACGCGCGCCGGATCCGCACCGGCAACTCCGCGATCCCCCGGATGAAGCGTTCGGGTGCCGTTTGACGTCCCCGACCACCTCGATCGAGTGGAAACGCTGCATGATTTCTTCCCACAGCACGCGCAGCTGCATCTCGGCGAGCCGGTTGCCCATGCAGCGGTGAATGCCGAAGCCGAACGACACGTGCGCTCGCGCGTTGGGCCGATCGATGATGAGTTTGTCCGCATCGTCGAACACCGCTTCGTCGCGATTGCCCGACAAATACCACATCACGACTTTGTCCCCTTCGCGGATCCGTTTGCCGCCGAGGTCGGTGTCGCACAGCGCCGTGCGGCGCATGTGAATCACCGACGTCTGCCACCGCACCATCTCGGCGACCATGTTCGGGATCAACTCCGGATGCTCGCGCAGCTTCTGGTATTGATCCGGCGACTCGTTCAGCGCCTGCACGCCGCCGCTGATCGTGTTGCGCGTCGTGTCGTTGCCGCCGACGATCAGCAGCAGGATGTTGCCGAGAAACTCGGTGGGACGCGACATCATGTCCCGCGTCGATTCGCCGTGCGCGAGCATCGAGATCAGGTCGTGGCGCGGTTCCTGCGCGGCGCGTTCGATCCACAACTGCGCAAACGTGTTCGCGCAGTCCTGCAGCTCGCGATTGCGCACGTCGAGCGCAACGCCCGCACCGCCCATCAGTTGCGGCGACGCCGTGGTCATGTCGGACCAGTACACGAGCTTGCGCCGATCCGCATACGGAAAGTCGAACAGCACCGCGAGCATTCGCGCGGTGAGTTCGATGGAGACTTCGTCGACCCAGTTGAACGTCTCGCCGACCGGCAGGTTGTCGAGAATGTCGATGACGCGTTCGCGGATCTGCGGTTCGAGCTTCGAACAGATTGCGTCGGCGCCACCGACGGCGCGACCGTTTTGCGCTGCGCGCTGTGGCGCGGCTCGTCCATGCCGATGAAGTTGTCAGTTCGATCGTCTTCGCGTCGCATCTCCATCGAGGATCGTGATGCCGCCGACTTCGGACGAATAGATCTGATGCTTGGTGTCGACCTCTTTGATGTCGGCGTGGCGCGTGACGGACCAGTACGGTCCGTGGATGCTGCTATTGCAGTAATGGACCGGGTCTTCCTGCCGCAGCGCGCGAAGTACGGCCGCCAGCGTGTCGTCGCCGTAGAGTTCGGCGCGGCTCACGTCGATGTCGGCAAGCGGGGTGGACCACGCGTCGGCGTGGTCTGTTTTATCGACGGCGATCTGGCTCATGGTGAAACCTGTATACGTAGCTGGGTGCGGTCCGGATTGGGCGAATTTGCCCCGACTTTTGCCCGACTCTTGCACAGAATGTGCACGGAGTCACTCGTGTAGGACCCCCTCCCCTTGAACTCGCCGCCGCCGCGCGCGATGCTCGAAACGTATGGCGCGATCGAACGTGGTGCGAGCACTGATCCTGACGGGCCTGGGCCTCGCGGCCACGCTGGCGCTGCCCGGCTATGCGGCCAGCGATGCGAAGCCGCACAAGGCGAGCGATTGGCTCGGGCACGCGGTCACCACGCGCGACGGCAAAGAACTCGGCACCGTGCGTGACTTCGCCATCGATGAACACGGCAAGGTCATCTATCGTCGTCGTTTCCGTCGGCAGCTTTCTGATCGAGAACAACTTGATCGCGGTCGCACCCGACGCGCTCGCGCCATCCCGCGCCAACGACAGCGTCCTCGAACTCGCTGCGGATCCCGACGCACTCGTCAAAGCACAACGTTTCGCGAGTGATTCGCGCTGGCCGACCAAACCCGATGTGTTGCGCGGAGATGCGCACGCGATCGCGGCGTCCGGCGGCGCGGCTGACACGCAGCCCGCAACGGTTGCACCCGCGTCAACCGGTTCGCCAACCGATTCGTCCACCAGCTCGGCAACCAGCTCGTCCACAGAGTTGCCGTCGGGCAGCGCAACGATCGAGAGCCGCTCGAAGACCGCTCACCTGTCGGGCGGCGAGCGCTACATCAAGAGCGCCGCCCCGCCCCCCGCGCCACCAGTCTCACTCAAATCGGCGCCCGCCTCAGCGCCAAAACAGGCTCGCTTGGAACCGATCACGAAGTTCGATCGACTCGACGTTGATGGCGATGGCGTGCTCAACCGCTCCGAGTTTGCGCCCGTGATGTCGCGCGGCGATCGTTATGGGAAGGTCGACACGAATGCCGACGGCGTGATCGAGCCGCAGGAGTTCGACGCGTACGAGCAAGGGCACGCCGCGGCAAACTGAAGTCTCGTCGCGCGAGTCATACGTGCGGCGCTTTCCCTTACACTTCTCCTCGCCGTTCAACAACCGCCGCGAGGTGCCACGTGACCAGCCGTCTGAGCGCCCAAAGCCGTTCGCCGAACTCACGCCGCAGCAACAGGAACAATACGAGCGCATCAAACGCGCGCGGCCGCCACGCGCTGACGGCCAGTTCGGGGGGCCGTTCGATCCGTGGCTGCTACGCCCGGAAGTCGCGCAGCGCGCGATGAGCCTCGGCAACTACATCTGGGAACGCACGTCGGTCGGCCGCCGCATCGTCGAACTCGCGATCATCGTCACCGGGCGGCATTGGCGCAGCAATGTCGAATGGGTCGCGCACGCGCGGATGGCGCGCGAGCAAGGCGTCTCCGACGCGGTGATCCAGGCCGTGTTCGACGAACGTTTGCCAACAGACGCGCCGGCCGACGAGACGCTGACGATCGAGGTCTGTCGCGCGCTGCACGACACGCAGGACCTGCCGAAGCCGCTGTACGATCGTGCGTCGAACAATGGGGCGAGCACGGCTTGATGGACATCATCCAGACGATCGGTTTCTACACGTTCGTGTCGATGACGTTGAACGCATTCAACATCCCAACCGGGCCCGGTGAGCCGACGCCCGTTTCCGCGCGCCGAATAATCGCGATGGCCCCGCTAGCGCACCAGATGTCCCCGCTCGCGCATCACTTCTACACGATGGCGTGCAACAACGCGTGGGCGAACCAGCGGTTGCTGACGGCGTGCGACAAACTGTCGCAGGCCGACTTCGTCGCGCACCGCACGAGCTTCTTCCCATCGATCAAGGCGACGCTGAACCACATCCTCACGGTCGACTGGTTCTACGTCGACGCGCTGGAGCGGGGCCTGCGCGGCGAGCCGGTCAATCGCGACGTCGAGCGATTTCTTCGATCCGGAAGCAGCCGTTCGGTACGTGTGCCGCGCTCGCGCCGGAGCAGCGCGCGGTGGATCGGCGCCTGATCGACGCGTGCGCCGCGCTGACCGACGCGAAGCTGACGCTGCCAATCCCGATCATGCGCAGCGCCGGCGTCTTGACCGAAGTCGCGACGCGGCTGCTCGCGCATCTCTTCGAGCACCAGATCCACCATCGCGGACAGGTGCACGCGATGCTCGCCGGCACGTCCGTCGATCCGCCGCAGCTCGACGAATTTTTCTGCGCGAACGAAGCCCACCTGCGCGCGGCGGAACTCGCCGAGATCGGACTCTCCGAGGCAACGATCTGGGACAGCGCGCCGAAATAACGGGGGTCAGCGCGCGCCGTACGTCGGTCGTTGCGGCCAACCGGCCGGCGAGTCTTCGAAGTCTTCCTGACGGCCGTACGGTGTCGTGTCGAGCAGGCTGCGCGCCGTCACCAAGCCTTCGCAGCCGCGCGCGAACGTCGAGTAGCAATGGAAGATGTCGTCGTCGAGGCGGAAAAACACGCTGAGGCCATGGTTTTCGCCGCGCATCATGCGTTGCTCGCCGCGCCGTTCGAGTTCCGCCTTGTCGTGGTAGTTGTGCTCGATCGGCGCGATCGCTTCGTCCTGCGTGACGTGGAAGTCGTAGTTGAAGTGGTTGCGATACGACGACACCCACGGCTGCTTCCAACCGCGCGCGGCTTTGTAGCGTTCCAGCTTCGGCAGCGGCGCGCGCGAGATGATCGCGAACGACGTGTCGCGTGCGTTCAATAGCGACAGATCACCGAGCGCATTGACAAAGCCAGTGCAGCCCGGGCAACCCTTCTCGTCCTCCGGGCCGAACATGAAGTGGTAGACGATCAGCTGCTGGCGTCCGTCGAACAGATCGAGCAGGTCGGTGTCGCCGTTCGGACCATCGAATACATAGCGTTTGTCGAGCGCGACCATCGGCAAGCGGCGCCGCAGCGCATTCACGGCGTCCTGCTGCCGCGTCAGCTCTTTTTCCTTGACGAGCAAGGCCTTGCGCGCCTTCAGCCACACGTCGCGCGACGTGATCGGTGGATGTGCAATCGTGGTTTCGGACATCGCGGTGACTCCTGAGTGGGTGGTTGATGACTATTGTCGTTTGAACACGGGACGAAATCGACACGAGTGATGCGCGATGGCTCACTCGGTCGCTCGAACATCTCTAATGCTGAGCTTCACGACGCAAGTGCTTCAAAAGATCTCGCCCGGTAAGCCAGGCTTCGATTCCTTCCAGGGAACTGGAAATCGAAGGTCGGAGCGTAAATCTGTCGCCGGAACTATGTAGATCATTAGCCCATTCAAGTGCGCGACACGTTCGTGAGCTCGATTCGACAAGGCCTTCGTCACCTTCGAACTGCCCCAGAATCGCCATGTCTTGTGACATTGCAAAACACACCGCGGTGTCCGTCATGCCATAGCCGGGAGTGTTTCAAGGAACACCGGCGGTATGTCTTTCGGATTCTACCAGACCAAAACAATCGGTGCATCGCTGGTAATGAAAGGACCCGAGTCCGCAGCGCGCTTCGCGAGCATCGACGTGCGTCCAAAGAGGCAAGGAAGGATGGCGCCGAGGCCGGCAAACGCCATGTCGATATGCCATTCTCTCGGGACATGAATCGCGTACTGCTCGGTCGTGACGAAGCGACCTTCAACGCTCGTAGATGACGTCTCCGATGGCGCGTATCCATTGACGCCGCATCTGCTCCATCTGGACTCACAGAGCTCTTCGGTGTCCCGCGCGTATCCGCGACGACACCGCGATGCTTCGCGGCGCGATCTGGAACCTTGGAGATGACCAGATCGTCATCTCGGTGATCGACTGTCGACGAGCAATCGAGATACGGCACCAGTATCTCGTCGCAAGCTTCAGAAGCGCCGATGTCTGTCAGAGATTCTCTCGACCGCAGCTTGCGACGCGATCGATCTCGATGCGCGCGACGCAGCGCGGCGGGCCGGCTCCGATTCGACGATGGAGGTCCCGAAACGGTCGACGCGATCTAGGCGTCGTACCGATACGTCTGATTGCCGCACAGGACGATGAGCTCGATTTCCGTGACCTACCGCTTGTGAATCGATTCAGATAGCACGCGACGGAACGGCGCGCGAGCTTTGGACTTCAGCGAATCGAGCGAACTACGGGTGAAGTTGGCAACTCTAGCGAGGGCGCATCGATCGCTCAGTTCAGACCGGCAATCCCGTCACGTGCGTCGAGTTGACCGTGATCGAATGTCCGCCGGGCTCCTTGATCGTGAACGATCGATGAATATCGCCATCCTCGATCGTCGACGGCTGCAGTCCCGCCGCCGCCAACGCGGCGTGCGTCGCGTCGACGTCGTCGACCATCAGATCGAATGACGCGCGGGCGTGCGCCTCAATCGGCTTGTCGGCGGGCAACAGGATCAGGTGGGTGCCACCGCGCAGTTCGAGGATGACGACGCGTTCGAATGTGCCGACCAGGCGTAGGCCGAGCTGCACGAAAAAATCGCGCGTGGCGGCGATGTCGGGCACGAAGAGCGCCGCGTGGCCAATCCACATCGGCGGGCGCTCGTCCTTCACGTCGGGCTTGCGCATCCAACGGCTGCTGCTCGCGACGTCCTGCACCGGCTCGCCCGCCTTCTTCCAACCGTTGAAGCCGGCGTCGAGATGCGCGACGTCGTTGAAACCCATGTCGAGCAGCGCTCTCGCCGCGAACGCCGAGCGGCCGCCGCCGGCGCAGAACACGACGATGCGTTTGTTCTCGGTGAAGTAGTCGCGGTAGTACGGGCTCGCCGGGTCTGCCCAGAACTCGAGCATGCCGCGCGGCGCGTGCACAGCGCCGGGAATCGTGCCGAGATCGACGGTCTCCTGAATTTCGCGGATGTCGACGAGCAACAGGTCGTCGCGTTCCCGCATTTCCCGCTTCAGGTCCGCGATCGACAGATTCTCGAGCCCTGCTTTCAGCGCTTCGACGGTGCCGAAGATCGCCTTGATCGCCATGTCAGCCGGCCGGCGTCAGTCGCACCGCCGAGCGACCGTTGAGATTCACCGCAAAACTCGCGGCGCCGTTGGCATCGGCGACGATCGCGTCGGCAATGGCGCCCGTCACCAGATAGCGTCGATTCCGCTGCAGCCGTTCGACTTTGATCGTCTGCGGCCCCGCGGACTTGCCCGGATACAGCGTGAGTTCGAGATCCTCGCCGTGACTGAATGCGCGCGCGACCAGCACGTCCGGATAACTCGCGTCCGTCAGGATCGGACCGCTCCGCGTCGACGCGGCGGGTCCCTGCGTCACGAGAAGGCGATAGTCGTCGCGCTGCAGCAGCTGGGCCTGCACCGCGCTCGCATTGGCGAGATTGGAGCCGCTCGTGTAGCGTCGCCCCTCAGGGGAAATGTTCAGGCCGCCGCGCGATCGAGGCCGCGCGCCGCGGCCGCGGCGAAGTCGGCGTCACCGAATTCGCGCGCGCAGCAAGCGTGCCGCGTAGCTCGACACATGGCCGCGGCCGTAGTTGCCGAAATCGAAGCCGTCGCCGGGGAATACGAGCACGTCCTCGCCATCGACGTTGCGCACGAGCGGCTCGAGTTCGGTGCGGGCGATCGACCACAACCGCCACGCGCGCTCGGGCGCGAATGCGTGTGTGAAGTTCGCGTAACCGAGCTCACCCGACGGAAACGGCGGTACCCAACCGGTGAGTTCGGAGCGCAGGCCGATGATCGAGCCTTTCGCATCGGTGAATTCGTTGTCGAGCCGTTGTAGCCAATGCTCGAGGTGCGCGTCGGCGTATTGGTGCCGAACAACGTGTCGTGCGCGACGAGCGACGTCATGCCGTAGTGATTGCAGATCGGGTAAATCCAGTTCGGTTCGCACGGGTACAGGCAGAATTTCGCGCGTTCGAAATTCTCCGCAACGGAACGCGCGAGCGAATGCGTGTCGTGCGGGTACGCCGTGCGCTCGTTCAGACGGAACGTGAGCGACCCGAGATCGCCGTAGCGACGATCGCCCGACGCGATCATGTACAGGTTCACGTGCAGGCCCAGCCAGCCCGTCAGCATGATGTTGTCGCGATTTGCCGGGTCGAAGTTCGTCAGGTTCAGGTGACCCCACGCGGTCTCGTAGATCCAGTAGTTCCAGATCCGGCGCTGCAGATACTGCTCGATCAGATTGCGCTGCGCCTGTCCGAGGTAGCCCTGAAAACTGGGCGTGTAGTGGCATTGCAGCAGCGCGAGCGAGAAACCCAGGTGGTTGATCTGATAGCGCAGCGCCGCGGTCTGGAATTGATCGCGGTGGTCGTAGCCGTTGAGATCGCCGATCGGTTGCAGCGCGCGGTCGAGTGCATATCGCGCGATGCCGAGTTGCGCTTCCGTGAGTTCGCGTTGGGCGACGTCGGGTGCAGCGACCGCGCGCGCCATCGCCATGTCGACCGCGCGCGGCAGGAATTGGCGCCGCGCTTCGAGCCGCAGACGATCGCGCGCGACGTGCGCGGCGATGCGCCGCCATTGATACGTGACGACCGCGGCGGTCAATAACGGTACGACATACAACGCGCCGCCCCAGGTCGAACCGCCGGTCGCCGCGGCGGCGAGCGAATGCGGCGCCGACCCACACGATGACCGGCGCGATCACCATGCCCGCGCCGAACCAGGCGATCAGCGCGCCGGCAAACAGCGCGACGGTCACCGGAAACAGCAGCGTCGACCAGCCGCCGGCCGCGATGAAACCGGCGCCGGGCAACCACAGGCCCAGCCCGAACGTCTGCCAGGCCGGCGCCGCGCCGAACAGCGACGGCAGCAGTCCGAGCGCACAGACCGCCGCGTAGACGAGCAACGAACGCCGCACCGTCGCTCGCGTCAGCGGGCCTTCGCGGCCGAGCGCTGCCCAATCCGGCTGCGTGAAGATCTGTTCCTTGCTGGCAATGACACTCATTCGATCCTCCCTCGATGCCCCTCGATAGAATTGGTCAGGCGCTCGCGCACCGCGTCGATGGACCCGCTGGTACACAGCGAGTCCAGCGCGAGCGCCCAGAAATCGGGTTCGGCAGCGGCTTGCGCCGGTGCGCGGTAAACGGTCCAGGCGGCCGCAGAGCCGGCCACGAGGACTGCTTCAGCGACGAACGCCGCAACGATCAGCCGGCGCGTCCGCGCAACGCGCGTCGGCCGGTGCGCGATCGGTCCCGGGCTCCCAAGAGTCCAGGCGACGGCGTCGTTGCGCCGTTCGACGTGCGGGGCAGCACCGAACAATCGGCGGCGCACCGCACCGAACGCCAGCACGATCTGCGAGATGAAAAAAGCGGCCGCGGCGCAGCAAGCCATCGGTGGTCCTCGGGCACCCGCACGAAGCGGAACGTCATCGGATCGTACGCCGCGGCCGGGCGCGCGAGAAGCGCAGGATGCGGCGTGATCTGGCCCGGCTCAGCGGCCGACTTTCGCGGCCGCTTCGCGCGCCGAACGCACCTTGTCGTTCGTCTGGTTGAACAGCAGTTCCCGGCGCGCCTTCTCTTCCTCGTCGGTGAGTTTGCGCTGGCCGAGTTCGCGCTGGATCTGCCAGCCTTTTTGCACCGCGGGACGCGCGCCGACTTCGTCGACCCAGCGCTTCAGATGCGGAAAGGTCGTCCAGAGCTTGTCGTCGATCATCCGGCCGGCGAGGAACGACCACGGCCACGTGATGATGTCGGCGATGGAGTACTCCGCGCCGGCAAGGTATTGGTTCGCCGACAGCTGCGCATCCATGACGCCGCACAGGCGATCGACTTCGCCGACGAAGCGTTTGATGCCGTATTCGAGCTGCGCCGGATCGGACGCGATGTTCTTTGCGTAGTTCTTGAAGTGGTTCGCGTTGCCCATCATCGGACCGAGGTTCGCCATCTGCCAATACACCCACTGCAGCACCTTGTACCGCGGGGCCGGCGCTTTGGGCAGAAACTTGCCGGTCTTGTCCGCCAGATATTCGAGGATCGCGCCGGACTCGAAGATCGCGAGCGGCGCGCCGCCGCCGAGCGGATCGTGGTCGATGATCGCGGGCATCCGGTTGTTCGGGCTGATCGCGAGGAACTCGGCCTTGAACTGATCGCCGCCGCCGATGTCGACGGGCACGATGCGATACTCGAGTCCACACTCCTCGAGCATGATCGTGACTTTCCAACCGTTCGGCGTGGGCCAGTAATAAACGTCGATCATCAACTTCTCCTCGTCAGATTGTTCATTCGCTGCGTCAACCGACGCTGGTGCCGACGCCGTTGCCGACCGGTGACGTAAACGCGACGCCGATCGCGTCGTACATCGCCTGAATCATCGGCCACCAGCGCGGATCTCCGCCGGGACCGCCGGCTTGCATCTGGTTCATCGTGTAGCCGAACGACACGCCGTTCTCCGGATCGCAGAAGCCTATCGAGCCACCGGCGCCGGCGTGGCCGAACGCCTTCTCGTTGTTCGAGAACCGGCGCATCGGGCTCGGCAGCATGAAACCGAGCGCGATGCGGTTCGACAACCCCAGGACCTTGTCGATGCCGGCGACCTGCTCGGTGCGCGCGCGCTCCATGCCGTTCCTTCGACACGAGCTGCACGCCATTGAACCGCTCGCCCCGCGTGAACGCGCCGGCCGCCGCGTAAAAGCGCGCGAGCGACCGCGCATTCGTGTGGCCGTTGGCGCTGCAGATTTCCGCGGCGCGCCACGCGCGGCTGTTCACCGCGCCCGGCGGGCAGTGCAGGATTCGCGAACGTCTTGCCGGCAAGTGACTCCTTGTCGGCCATCATCTCGGCGAGCAGATCGCGCGTGCCCGCGGCGGCCGGCGGCGACGGCACCAGTTCGGCAATCCGCGCGTCGAGTTCGGGACCGCAGCCGATGAACGCATCCAGCGCGAGCGGATGCACGATCTCTTCGCGAAAAAAACGGCCGATGCGGCGTCCGCTCACGCGTCGCACGAGTTCGCCGACGAGCCAGCCGTACGTGATCGCGTGATATCCGTGCGCGGTGCCCGGCATCCACCACGGTTCCTGCGCGGCGAGCTCGGCGCACATCTTGTTCCAGTCGTAGATATCGTCAGGCGCCAGCGGCGTGCGCACCGCCGACAAACCCGCCTGGTGCGACAGGCAATAGCGCACCGGCAGCGTGGCTTTGCCCGCCTGCGCGAACTCGGGCCAGTACTTCGCGACCGGCGCATCCATGTCGAGCTTGCCGCGATCGGCCAACAGATTCGCGCACAGCGCGCCGAGTCCTTTCGTCGACGAGTACACGTTGACGATCGTGTTCTTGTGCCACGGCCGCGTCCTCGCTTTGTCCGCGTGACCCGCCCATAAATCGACGACCGGTTTGCCGTCGACGGTGACGCATACCGCCGCGCCGATCTCCTTGCCGGCAGCGAAGTTCGCCGCAAACCCGTCCTTCACTTTGGCAAAGCGCGCGTCGCAATCACCAAAAATTTCGGGGACGCTCGACATGTCGTTTTCTCCTGGTTGCTCCTGCAGTCTATCGCCGGTATTGCACGAACGGCGTTTTCGTCGCCATCTGATCGTAGAGGCCGCGCGCGCGATAGTTGAACTCCTGCGTCATCCAGTACGTGCGCACGCAGCCGCGCGCATCGGCTTCGCGATAGACCGCCTCGATCAACGCGCGACCGACGCCGTTGGCGCGCAGCGATCGGCTCGACGAACAGGTCTTCCAGATAGCAGTAGTGCGTCAGCGCCCACGTCGAGCGATGGAACAGAATGTGCGCGATGCCGATCGGTCGATCGTCGTCGCCGACGGCCACGAGGCCGATGTGGAAATCGCTCGCGCCGTCGAGCATTCGTGTCCACGTCGCCTCGATGATCTCGTCAGCGACTGTCGCCTTGTAGAACTCGATGTAGCCTCTGAACAGCGGCAGCCACGCCGACTTTATCCTTTGCAGCGAGCCGTCGTATGCGAATGGCCATCGGTCACTCGAGTGGTTACGCGGCGTTGATCTTCTAAGTTCGCGCGCGACCCCGCAAGCGTGCGTCAACGAGTCAAAAGTCCGCGCGCTGCGAGGACCGTGTGCACTTCCTGCGGGCCCACGCAGCGCTGCGCCTGCATGCCGAACACGCGCGCCGCGTCGACGTTGATCTGGTTGTCGTCGACGAACAGGATCGCGCCGGGGTCGAGGCCGAGCGTGCTCGCGACGTGCTCGAACGCGTCGTGGTCCGGCTTGATGCGATCGATCAGGTGCGACGCGAAGTGGTGGTCGAAGTGCCGTTCGAAATCCATCTCGTTCAAAAAGCGCGGCCAGTGCAGCGCGTTGCTGTTGCTCAACGTCGCGCGCACGATCCCGGGACGCAGCGTGTCCAACAGCTCGTATGCGCCGCGCGATCGGTCCGCGCGGCCACGCGACAAACGCCGGCAGGAATTGTTCGGCATCGATGCGCAGCTCGAATTCGGCAACGAGGCGCGCCGCGAACGTCTCCCCGTCGAGGCGGCCGCGCTCGAAATCGCGCACCGTCGGCGACGTGAGCCACGCGCGCCACAGACCCTCGATGTCGGTCGGTTGCCGCATCCACTGCAACATCGCGTTGATGCCGCTCAGCTCGACGAGCACGCCGCCGACGTCGAACAGGATGCAGCGAATGGGCATTACCGAATCAGACGTTTTCATGAACCCGGTGCCTCGAGCGCGCTCAACTTACCGATCCGTGCATCGTCGCTGCCCAGATATTCGATGAGCACCGCAAGCACGCGGGCTTTGTCGAGCGTACCCGCCGCTTGCATCTCTTCGATGTCGGCCCAGTCCTTCGTTCGATTGAAGAACGCCTTGAACACCGCGATGTCCTGACATGACAAAAACGGAATCGATGCGTCTGCGAAACGCTCCCACCGCGTGCGGGCGGACACTTCGTCGTGAAACGGCGTGGTGTTCAGAAAGAGATCCAGCGGCGTTGTGTCCCACCAGATCCTCACCTGGCCGTCGCGGCGCAGCGTTGCGACGTCCGACTCGCTCCATTTGACTCTCTTCGGTAGCGCCGCGAACACCACCTCGGTCTGCGACGTGCCGACGAACACGTTGATGTCGATGTCGATCGTGCCGCGCGCGCGCTCGGTGCACCACGCCAGCGCCAGCGCGCCGCCAAATGCATGCGGCAGCCCCGCGCTCGCGAGCGCCTTGTGGATCGCGACGATTTTCGCCGGCAATGCCGTCATGTTCGACCGAACTTCGGATAACGCATGGACTTGGCGTGGCGCGCCGGAAACTGCGCCGCGAGTTCGAGCACGTCCGCGAGTTCGCGGCCACGGTCGACGCCATCGCGCTCGCGTATCCGCGGCGACAACTCGAAGTCGGTCGCAAACCCGCATGCCTCCAGGATCCGCAGGAACGTCGGCACCGACGGCGCTTTACGACCTTGTTCGTAAGCAGCGAGGGTCGAGTGGGACGTGTGCGCACGCGAAGCGAGCTCGCGCAACGACAAGCCCGCGCGGCGTCGCGCGAGGCGCAGCGTTCGGCCAACGTGCGCCACGTGAATGTCGTCGTCTTCGGTCATGTGTGGATGGTATCTGATCGGATACCGATCGCCAAGACGCGCTACGAGTTTGCGAACTTGGTCACAACCACTTGCGTCCCCACTCGAACGGCGCGATGCCATCCGGCGTCAGCTGCCACACCGACGCATCGGCGTGGCCGGCATTGAGGTCGAGAAAGCCGATCGTGCCCAGCTGCGTGTCGTAGTTGTGCGGATACGTCGCGGAGCCCGGGTTCACGCACAGGATGCCGTGCAGACGGGTGATGCGCTCGACGTGCGTGTCGCCGGAAACGATCACGTCGGGGCGCTCGTCCGGGAAAGAAACGCTGCAACCATTTCGCGAGCGTGAAGTTCGGCGGCCGTTCGGGCACCGGCACGTAGTGCGTGAGGCCGACCTTGACGCCTTCGAATTCGAGCAGCCACGCATATTTGACGCGCGGATCTTCCGGCTGAACCGGGCGGCCGCCCGAGCCGTCTTCGCCGTTGCCGCGCGCCGCATACACCGGCGCGATCGCGCTGCAATTCGTCGAGCACCGAAAAATTCGTGCACGTCGCCCGCGTGAAAGATCAGGTCGACGCCGCGAAACGCCGTCGGCACCTGCGGCCACAGATGCGGGCACGCCTCGGGGATGTGCGTGTCCGAAATCAGACCAATGCGCACGCAGCACCTCCTTGAATGCGGCATTGAAATGCGGTCATTGAATGCGGTCATTGATGATGCGGAAACTGGATGTGCTGCGGTGGTGGCTGCAGCGGCAGGTCCGGACGGTCCATCGGCGGTCGGTGAGGAGGGTTCGGCCGCGACGGTCCGCCCCAGAACCACGGCGCATAAATCGGGTAATAGCGATCGTCTTCGTACGGCGCCTGCAGCTCGCGCGCGCGTTCGCAGCTCGGCTTCGGTGCGAACGTAGTCGAGGTCCAGTCGCTGCTGTTCCTGCGCCTCTTCGACACGCGCCTTGTGCGCTCGTCTCCATAATCTCGAGCAACGCGAGCTGGCGTTCGTAGATGTCGTTCGCCCGTTCCACCTCGGCTTCGAGCGGCAGCGGCGGCGGCATCACTTCGATCGGAACCGCTGACGCGTGCGGCGCATCGCTGAACGAGACGACACCGTTCGGACCGACCGATCGATACACGGTCGTCGTTTCCGGATCCCCGGCCAGCACTGCCAGCGACCACAGCAACTGCACAGCAGCCCGCAGCCCCTGCGTGAAGTTGTTGGCGCATCCGTCGCGCTTTTCATCGAGCGTTTCATGATCTGCTCCCGGCCACTCTGGCCGAGCCCCCAAATGAGCCGATACTGAAATGAGTACCGCAAGGCAGGGGGCTCTCGAATGACGATGCTACTCGATTTTCTCGGCCCTGTCGGCGCGCGCCAACGCCGACGGCGAATTCGCGCTGCACGCGCGCTTCTGGAACGCCGTCGTCAAGCTGCGCGTCGGGGCGTCCGACTACCGACTCGACGTCCGCGACGGCAAGCTCGCGGACTGCGTGCCGTGGCTCGGCACCGTGGCCTGCGACCTCGCGATCGGGGCCGACGAGGACGAGTGGCGAGCGCTGCTCGAGCCGATGCCGCGGCCGTTCTACCAGGATCTCTATGCAGCGACCATTCACCACGGCTTTTCCGTCACCGGCGATACGCTCAACTACTGCGCTTACTATCCGGCCGTACGACGACTTGTCGAACTGATGCGGGAGGTGCGTCATGGCTGAGCGACCGCCACGCTTCGACCACGCGACGGGTCGCTACGTCCACCTCGATCTCGGCGGCGTCAGCCATCGGGTGTATTTCGAAGAGAGCGGTGCCGCCGGCGGCATTCCGCTGTTGCTGCAGCACACGGCCGGCGCCGATGGCCGCCAGTGGCGGCACGTGCTCGAAGACGCCGAGTTGCGCAAACGCTTTCGGATGATCGCGTACGACCTGCCGTACCACGGCAAGTCGGTGCCGCCAACGAGCGAACACTGGTGGAGTTCTCCGTACGCGTTGACGCGCGCCTTTCTGGTCAGCGTGCCGGTGACGCTCGCGAGCCGCGCTCGAGTTGGACAAGCCCGTGTACATGGGCAGCTCGATCGGCGGACATCTGGCGATCGACCTCGCGATCGAACATCCGGATGTGTTCCGCGCGGTCGTCGGACTCGAAGCATCGGCGCACACGCCCGGCGGTCACGTCGACGAGTTTTACCATCCCGCGATCTCGAACGACTTCAAGGCACACCTGATGTATGGGCTCACCGCACCGATGAGTCCGGAGCCGTACCGACGCGAAACCGCGTGGGTATACAGCCAGGGCGCGCCGGCGGTGTTCAAAGGCGATCTGTACTACTACTCGATCGATCACGACGTGCGCGAGAGCGCGAAGTCGATCGACACGAACCGCGTTTCGGTCGACATCCTGAACGGCGAGTACGACTGGAGCGGCACGCCGGCGCTGGGTCAGGCGCTCGCCGATCTGATTCCGGGCGCGCGCTATCAGACGATGCAGGGTCTCGGCCACTTTCCGATGAGCGAAAACCCGGAGCTGTTTCTGTCGATCATCCGGCCCGTGCTCGAACGCATCGCGCACGAGTCGGGTCGCTTCAGTAGTCCAGCCGATAAACCTCGCCGTCGCGCACGATGCGCCCGGCGGTCGGCGCCGCGAAGTGCGTGCCGATGATCAACACCGGCCGATCCGAGTAACGTTCGAGAAAATGCGCGCGCGTCACGGCGCTCGCCGCCGGATCGACGTCGGCGGTGCTCGACCAATGCGGGTGCACGATCTGACACGGGTGATGGATCATGTCGCCGGTGATCACGGCTTCCTCGCCGCGCGACGTGATGTGCACGCTGACGTGCCCCGGCGTATGTCCGGGCGTCGGTTCCAGCACGATCTCGTCGGTGACGCGGTGCGTTTCGCCCAACCAACGTCGCTAAGCCGCAATCGAAGATCGGCTGCACCGAGTCTGCAACGACCGGACCGTATTCCTGCGGCTCAACGCTCCAGTGCGCCCATTCTTTTTCGGCGAACAAGTAGCGCGCGTTTGGAAACGTCGGCTGCCAGCGGCCGTCGACGAGGCGCGTGTTCCAGCCGACGTGATCGACGTGCATATGCGTGCACAGCACGGTATCGACGCGATCGAGCGCGAAGCCGGCGGCGACGAAATCGTCGAGGAAGCCGCCTTTCATGAAGTTCCACTTCGGATACGTGCGCTCCTTGTCGTTGCCGATGCAGGTGTCGACGACCGACGCACATGTCGCGCGTTTCGAGCACGAGCGCGTGAATGCTCAGCACGATTTGTTGACGCTCGTCGATGAACGGCGTGATCCAATCGATCGCCGCGAGCGCCTCCGGCGTCGCCTGCGGCAACAGGTACGGTCCGAGCGATGCCGTCGTCAGTTCGACGATTTGGGTGATCCGTACGTCGCCAACCTGCCATGTGAGCATCTACGTTACTCCGCCGCGAAATGCGCACAGCATTGCAAATACCGCGACGCTGTACAAAGATCCTCGTCCGCGCCAAGCAACGAGGCATCCAAATGCAATACGGCGATGTAGCAGTCACTCGACAAGGCCATGTGGCCGTCCTCGAGATCCAACGCCCGCCCAACAACTTCTTCGACGTCGCAGCTGATCAATTCGCTCGGCGACGCGCTCGACGCGCTCGACGCGGATACGCAGTGCCGCGCGTCGGTGCTGTGCGCGCAGGGCAAGCATTTCTGCGCCGGCGCGAATTTCTCCGATCGCACCCAACAGAGCGAACGTTCGACGCGGCGCGAGCAGGACGGCAATCCGTTGTACAGCGCCGCGGTGCGCTTGTTCAGCGCGAAGAAACCGATCATCGGCGCGATCAATGGATCGGCGGTCGGCGGTGGTTTTGGTCTCGCGCTGCTGCCGGACTTTCGCGTCGCGAGTCCGGAGACGCGCTTCACCGCGAACTTCGTCAAGCTCGGCTTCCATCCCGGCTTCGGCTTGACGCACACACTGCCGCTATTGATCGGCCAACAGCGCGCGAACCTGATGTTCTATACCGGCCGGCGAGTCGACGGCGAAACCGCGCACGCGTGGGGCCTCGCCGACGTGCTGACCGATCAGGAGTCGATTCGCGACGCCGCCATTGGACTCGCGAATGAAATCGCCGAGAACGCGCCGCTCGCGGTGATGTCGGTGCGCGCAACGATGCGCGCCGGACTCGCCGCTGCAGTCAAGGCGCAGACCGACCACGAGTTCATCGAGCAGCATCGCCTGCAACAGACCGAGGACCACAAAGAAGGCGTGCGCGCGGTGGCGGAACGGCGTCCCGGAAATTTCAAAGGACGCTAACGAGCTACGGCTAGTCAGGCGGCGCGGCGGCGCCGTTGCAATTCGATCCGGATGCGTGCGTGCTCGGTCTCGTCGAGCTTGAAGCGTCGCATCATCAGCGAGCCGATCGCGTAGCACACCAGCGGGAACATACCGTACAGCGACACCATGGCGACCTGCACGGTCATCGTCTGCGGATGATTCGGCACAAAACCGGACGCCTGCAGCACGAACCCCGTCAACAACAGCATCACGCCGGTGGCGCTTTTCTGCACGAAACTCCACGCGGAGAAATACGAGCCTTCCTTGCGTTCGCCAGTCAGGAACTCGTCGTAGTCGATGACGTCGCCCTGGATCGAGGGTCCGACCGTGCCGCCGCAGCCGGCCGCGAGACCGGCGAAAATCGCGGCGAATACGATCACCCAGATGCGAACACTCTCCTCGGGGATGAAAGGCAGCGAGAACATCACGCCGAACGCCAAGCCCGTCAGCAGCATCGAAAAAATCCACAAGCGGATTTTGCCGAAGCGCCGCGACAACGGAATCCACATCGGCACCGAGAACGTCGACGGGATCATGTACGCGAGGATGATCGCCGGCGCGAGTTCGAGGCGACCGACGACGTATTGCGCGACATACAACGTCAACGCGCCGATCGCAGCAGAACCGACGTTTTCGATGAACGTCACGATGATCAGCAGCCGCGCGTACGGATTGCGCCAGACATCGGAGAAGGCCTGGTACGGCAGCCCGATCTTGCGGCCCTGAAATTCTGCGCGCTCGCGCAATTTGACGACCGCGAACACCACCATGCCGAACATCAACCCCGACGCGAGCCACGAGATCCACTCGGCAGCCGCGCGAGTCGCTTCCGGCCCTTTCGCTTCTGCGTTGATGAAGATCTGCATGCTCGCGAGCGCCAGGATCGAACCGAGCGTGAACGCCGCGTGACGCAGCCCGAACAGCCGGCTGCGTTCGTGATAGTTCGTGGTCATTTCGGCGCCAAGCGACAGATGCGGCACCGCGAACAGCGTGATCGACGAGTAGAAGCCGATTACGCCGATGGCCATCCAGATCGACAGGCCGAACGTGCCAAGCGATGTCGGCGGCGAGAACAACATGATGAACGTCGCGCACGTCGGAATGACGCTCGCGAGCATCCAGATGCGCCGCCGTCCCATCGGATGTTTCGTTCGATCGCTGAGATAACCGACGATCGGATCGGCGGCTGCGTCCCACACGCGCGACGCACTGAAGATCACGCCCATCACCGCCGGCGCGATCAGCAGCACGTCGGTGGAGAACTTCATCACGTACAGCGACAACAACAAGAACATGTAGCCGGCGCCGACGCCGGGCGCGCCGTACGCGAACACCGTGCTCCACGGGATGGGGTCGGCCTGATCGACCCCGTGGGCTTCCGTCTGCCTGACTGCCGCCATCGAATTGCCTTTCGTCATGCGTCAGGCGTTGCGGATCGTCATGCCGCCATCAACGGGCAACGCGACCCCGGTGATGAAGCTCGCGGCCGGCAGTACGAGACTCAACGTGCCGTGCGCCACTTCTTCCGGATCCGCGTAACGCCGCAGCGCGACGCGGCGTCGCGCAAATTCCTGCTTCTTGTCTTCCGGTATCCCTTGCGTCATCCCGGTGCGAATCGGTCCCGGGCAGATGCAGTTCACGGTGATGCCTTCCGCGCCGAGTTCAACCGCCAACGAGCGCGTCAAGCCGATCACCGCGTGCTTCGCCGCGGTGTAAGGGCTGCCGAATCGGGTCGCGCCGAGACCTTCCGTCGATGCGATGTTGACGATGCGCGCCGCTTTCGACTTGCGCAGGTGCGGCAGCGCGGCGCGAATCGTCCGCGTGTGTGCGGTGATCAACACATCGAGCGACTTCTGCCATGCGGCCTCGTAGTTGTCGCTGTCGATCGCGACAGGAATCGAAATGCCCGCGTTGTTGATCAGGATGTCGATGCCGCCGAAATGCGCGGCGACTTCGCCGATCACTCGATCGATCGCGGCGCGATCGGCGAGGTCGAGGCGCCACGCGCGCGCAGTGCCGCCGGCGGCTTCGATCTCCCCAACGACTTTGTTGAGGTCCGGCTCGTTCAGATCGATTGCGGCGACCTTCGCGCCTTCGTCGGCGAACAGGTGCGCCGTCGCCCTGCCCATGCCGCTCGCGGCCCCGGTGACGATCGCAACCTTCCCTGCAATGGAGCGATCGAGTTTCGAAAGACGAGCCATGGGATTCTCCTGGTCGGACGTTTTACGAGAACAGTAGCGCGATTCTAGCGCGGAACCCGAGGCCCGCGCGGTCGATTGCCCGCTCACTCGGCGTCGAGCCGCGCGCGCGCGGCGTCGAGCTCGGCCCTTTTTGTCGCGGTCATCAGCGGATAGTGCAATTTCAGCTCGGCGATCTCCTTGACCACCGCCGCGGTCACGACCATGCGCGTGAACCACTTGTTGTCGGCCGGCACCACGTACCACGGGGCGTGTTTGGAAGACGTATGCCTAATCGCCTGCTCGTAGGCGTCCTGATAATCGGCCCAATGTTGCCGCTCGGCGATGTCCGCCGCGGTGAATTTCCAGTTCTTGTCGGGGTTGTCGTAGCGTTCGATGAATCGCCGCTTCTGCTCTGTCTTCGACACGTGCAGAAAGAACTTCAGCACTCGGACCCCGTTACGGGTCAGATAGCGCTCGAAGTTCGCGATGTCCTCGTAACGCTCGTTCCAGATGTCCTGCGTCACGAGCGACGGCGGCAGCTTCTGTTTCGCGAGAAATTCCTGGTGCACCTTCACGACCAGCACTTCTTCGTAATACGAGCGGTTGAAGATGCCGATCTGACCCCGCGCCGGCACGTGCGGCATGTAACGCCACAGGTAATCGTGGTCGAGTTCCTCGACCGACGGCTGCTTGAACGACGCCACCTCGCAGCCCTTCGGATCGATCCCGGACATCACGTGTTTGATCGTGCCGTCCTTGCCCGCCGCGTCCATCGCCTGAAACACGAGCAGCAGCGCCCAATGATCCTGCGCGTACAGCATTTCCTGTTGTTGGCCGAGCCATTTGAACCGGCCGTCGAGCATATCCGGGGCGTCACCCTTGTCTGCTGATGTCAGCCCGCCGGTGTCCGCGGGATCGATGTCCTTCAACGAGAATCCTGCGCCCGACTCCACGCGGAATGGTGCGACGAATGACTCAATGCGTTCGAGTTGCGACTGATCCATCGTCAAACGTCTCGGCGCGGCCGGCCCTCGGTCAACTCGGCGCCGAACAACATCCGCGAGAACACTTCGACGTCGGGACCGCGCCGCAGATGATGACCGCCGTCGACCGATAGATTGACGCCGGTGATCCAGCTCGCTTCCGGGCCGCACAAAAACCGCACGGCGGCCGCAATGTCGTCGACGGTGCCGGTTCTGCGGATCGGCATGCAGTCGAGATAGTCGGCGTGGACGGCGTCGGTGGCGAACAAACCCGCCGCGATCTCGGTATCGACGAGCCCGGGTAATACGCTGTTGACGCGAATCTTCGCGATACCGAGTTCATCCGCGGTATTGCGCACCAGCATGTCGATGCCGGCTTTGCTGACGCAATACGGCCCCATGAATCGATGCGTGCGTGCGCCAGCGATCGATGAGATTGCGCACATCGCGCCGCCGCCCGCGCGCGCGATCGCGGCACCCGCGTGTTTGAACGTATGGAAGGTGCCGGTCAGATTGGTCTTGATGATCGCTTCCCACTGCGCGGCGTCGGTCGCGATCAGCGGACCCAGGCCGCCAATACCGGCGTTGGCCACCGCGATCGTCAGCGGCCCCGCGCGCAACGCGACCGCGACCGCGGCCACGACGTCCGCTTCGTTACCGACGTCTCCCACGGCGATCTCGACAGCGCCACCGCTCGCGCGGATTGTTTGCGCCGCCGCTTCGAGCTTCTCGCGCTTGCGGCCCATCAGCGTCACCGCCGCGCCGTCGCGCGCGAATGCGGTTGCGCACGCAAGACCGATGCCGCTGCCGCCGCCGGTGATCAGTGCGTTGTGACCCGCGAGCGACGCAGTCATGCGAGGATTCTTTCGTCAGCGATCGCTTCAACCGGCGCGCGCGAAAACGCCACCGGCACCGACTCGAACCCCAGCACGAAATTGCCGTGGCGATACGGACATGGCGCATCGCCGCGCAGGCGCATGTCCGGCAGCCGACGCAGCAATTCCTCGAACATCACTTTGATCTCGAGCCGCGCAAGATTCGCGCCGAGACAAAAATGCCGCCCGTAGCCGCCGAACGACAGATGGTGATTCGGCTCGCGGTGGATATCGAACAGGTCGGGACTATCGAAAACGGATTCGTCGCGATTGCCGGATTCGTACAACAGCAATAGCTTGTCCCCTTTCCGGATCTGTTGGCCGCCCAGTTCGGTGTCGCGCGTCGCGGTGCGGTTCATATTCTTCACCGGCGTGACCCAGCGCAGCATCTCTTCGATCGCCGTGCTCAGCAGCGCCGGCTCGTCGACGAGCTGCGCGTGCTGCTCGGGGCGCCGCAGCAATGCCTCCATGCCGCCCGAGATCACGTGGCGCGTCGTCTCGTCGCCGCCGACCAGAATCAGCATCGCTTCGTGCATCAGTTCCGTGTGCGTCAAGCCGACGCCGTTGATCTTCGCGTTGACGATCGCCGAGATCAGGTCGTCGCCCGGTTCCGCGCGACGCTTGTCGAAATAGAACGTCACGTAGTCGTTCCATTCGCGCACGGCCGCGCCGACGCGCTCGAGGAAGCCCTCCGGCATATCGTTGAGCCCCGTCGCGAACAGATCGGACCAGTGCAGCAGCTTCTGATAGTCGTCGCCGGGGAAGCCCAGCAATTCACCGATCAACATCATCGGCAACGGCGTCGCGATGTCGGCGACAAAATCGCATTCGCCGCGTTCGCAGACGTTGTTGATCAGCCGCGTCGCCGACGCGCGAATGAACGGCTCGTATGACCGGATCGACTGAGGGGTGAAGCGCTGTCGGATGATGCCGCGGCGTTGCATGTGCACCGGCTCGTCGTGATTGATCATCGACGGCACCGGTGGCGAGTCGGGACGGGAACTGTTGCCGGAGCAAAAGAGCTTCTGGTCGGACGCGACTGCGCGAATGTCCTCGTAGCGCGTCACACCCCACAAGCCGTGGCCGCCGTCCCATGTCCGTGCCGACGCGTTGTCGTCCCAGTACACGGGCGCGTGCTTGCGCATCCACGCGAAAGCCTCGAACGGATCGCGGTGGAATGCGGGACTCAACAGTTGAATGTCGTCGCGCGTCGGGTGGGCGGGCATCGAGTTCTCGTGCGCAAACCGGTAACTTTCAGGCACTCTAGGTGGGACGTTTCGGCATTGCAATGGCGCACCATATGCCGATACCTTTGTTGACCCCCAGTGTCTCGAGGTCCTCAACTTGATGGCGCAAGCGTACGAGTTCAACGATGCCGATGTGATCTCGCCGGAAGTCTACGGCCGCATCAGTCATCCGCATCAAGCCTTCGCGTGGCTGCGTGCGAACGATCCGTTGCGCTATATCGAAACCGAGGGCTACCGGCCGTTCTGGGCCGTCACCAAGCACGCCGACGTCGTCGAAGTGGAACGGCAGCCGGAACTGTTCGCGAGCGAACCACGCCCGATCATCGGGCCGGAGATCACCAATCCGGAAATGCGCGCCGACGTGATCGCGCAGATTTTCAAACGGCTGCAGGACTCACCCAAGCTGCTCGCGGTGCTCGCGACGTCTGGCCAACAGGGCCTGATCCGCTCGCTGGTGCAAATGGACGCGCCGGATCATCCGAAATACCGCGCGCTGGTGCAGCCGTGGTTCAAGCCCGCCAATCTGAAAGCGCCTCGAGGAGCGTCTCGAAGTCATCACGACGAACATCCTCGACACGATGATGGGCGATGGCGGCGTCCGCACGCTCGATTTCGTGCACGACGTATCGGTGTTCCATCCGCTGAAGATGATCGTCGAGTTGCTCGGCGTTCCGCCCGCGGACGAATGGCGCATCTTGAAGCTGACGAACGAATTGTTTGCCGGCGACGACCCGGAAATGCGCCGCGGCGCGGCCGATCCGCTGTCGATGTTCGAGACGATCAAAGACCTGTACGAATACTTCGATCGGATGACGGACGAGCGCCGCGCGCGACCGACGGAGGATCTCGCCTCCTACATCGCCAACGGCAAGATCGACGGCGAGTACCTGCCGTTCAAGGAATTGATCTCGTACTACATCATCGTCGCGACGGCGGGACACGAGACGACGCGCACGGCGATGTCGGGCGGATTGCTCGCGCTGCTGCAGAACCGCGATCAGTTAGAGCTGCTGCGGAACAACAAGAGCGACTCGCTGTTGAAGCTCGCGGTCGAAGAAATGATCCGCTGGTCGACGCCGGTGTCGCAGTTCTGCCGCACCGCGACGCGCGAC
This sequence comes from uncultured Gammaproteobacteria bacterium, assembly GCA_963829065.1. Lineage (GTDB taxonomy): Bacteria > Pseudomonadota > Gammaproteobacteria > Pseudomonadales > Azotimanducaceae > DATJGR01. The sequence continues at coordinate 668,782 of CAWHHK010000006.1, forward strand.
TGCGAACTGCGCGGTAAATCGATCCGCGCCGGCGACAACCTGGGGCTCTTCTACGCATCCGCGAACCGCGACGAAGAGGTCTTCGAGCAACCCGACCGCTTCATGGTCGATCGACAGCCGAATCGGCACATCGCGTTCGGCATGGGTCCGCACATGTGTCTGGGCAACATCCTCGCGCGGATGGAGCTGCGGATTTTCTACGCTCAATTCCTGCCGCGCATCGAGTCGATCGAACTGGCCGGCGATCCGAGTTTTCTGCGCGCCAGTTTCGTGCACGGCGTGAAACACCTGCCGATCCGATTCAGATTGAAGCCGGCCGCTTGACATGCATCCCGCGCTGATCGAATTGCGCGGTGCGATCGAGCGCTACCTCGCATCGCGCTGGCCGCATCTCGACGGGTTCAAGGTCGAAGATATCCAACAGATCCCCGGAGGGGCGTCGCGCGAGACGTATCGGCTCAAGACGACATTCCGGGAAGCCGGGAACTCCAAGCAACGCGGTTTGATCTTCCGGCGCGATCCGAGTTCGAGTCTGATCGATACGAATCGCGCGCTCGAATACCGCACGTACGAGGCGGTCTTTCCAACAGCGGTGCCGGTTCCGGAACCATTGATTCTCGAAGAGGATCCCGGCGAACTCGCGCGGCCGTTCTCGATCATGGCGGAGATTTCCGGTTGTGAGAGCAGCACCGCGAACTTCAATGCACCCGCGTACGCACCGCTGAAAGAACACATCGGCACGCAGAAGTGGAGCATCCTCGGCAACCTCGCTGCGATGGATCCGCACGCGCTCGGCGTCGATGAGTTCATGGAGGTGCCGACGCGCGCCGACTGCGCCCGCCGCGAACTCGATTACTGGGCCGGCGTGATCGACAAGGATGCCTTGCATCCGCAGCCGATTGCCCAGGCCGCGATCCGCTGGCTGCGGCGCGAACTGCCGCCACCGCCGAAGAAACTCTGCCTCGTGCACGGCGACTATCGGTCCGGCAATTTTCTCTACGACACCGCCGGCGACATCCACGGCGTGCTCGACTGGGAAATGGCGCATATCGGCGATCCGCTCGAAGACCTCGCGTGGTCGCTCGATCCGCTATGGGGATGGCCCGAGAAACACCTGGCCGGCGCGCTGTTGCCGCGCCACCGCGCGATGGAGATCTGGCAATCCGCGAGCGGCATCGGCATCGACCCGCGCGCGTTCCGCTGGTGGCAGGTGTTCGCGTCATTGAAAGGGCTCGCGATCTGGATTTCGTCGACCGAGGATTTCGCCAACGGCGCGACGAAGGAACCGATCCTCGCGATGGCGGGCTGGGTGATGACCGATCGACAGAATCGGATCCTGCTCGATCGGCTCGCGCCAGACTCGGAATATCGTTACGCGGAGCCGCTCGCATGATTCCCCGTCCGCAACAGGCACTCACCGATCTCGCAATGAAGTTGCTGTTCTCGATCACGCCCGAGACGTCTTCGACGTACGCGGCGTCCAGCGTCGGCATGATCGCGATGTTGATGCAGTGTTTCGCGCAGGAGTTCGATCGTGCGGCCGCGGTGCGCATGCAGGACATCAATGAAATGATCGCGCTGTTCGAAAGCATGCGCGACGTTCCACCCGAGAGCCTCGTCAACCCCATCGCGCAGTTCCTGCGCGGTTCCGCCGAGAGTCTGCGCATCGAGCATCTGAATGCGCGGCATGCGCAAGGCCTGGAAGTGCTGATCGAGTTGCACGCGTGGGCGGAGACTCATCGCGCCGAAGAACTCGATCTCGAGATCTGGAGCTTTCTGATTCGCCACGCCGACCGGCACGCATTTCAGTTGCCGGTGTAACGCGCCGGAGCGCGGCTGCTCACCTTGTGTTTTGAAGAGGTGCCGCTAAACTACCTCGCTCTTTTTCGCCGGGTCGTTAGCTCAGTTGGTAGAGCAGCGGGCTTTTAACCCGTTTGTCGTGGGTTCGACCCCCACACGGCCCACCAAATTTTTCCCGGCCTCCGCACCGACGCACGCCACGCGAGACGACTGTGTCGTCGCGCGTCATTGCGCTCGTCACTGATAACGCGTCGGATCGGCGACATTCGCTGCGACGAAGCCGTCACGTCGCAACCGACACGAATCACAACGCCCACACGCGCGACCACTCGCATCCGGTTGGTAACACGACACGGTGATCGAGTAGTCGATCCCAGCCACGATTCCTTTAGCGATGATGTCGGCTTTCGACAGGTCGATCAGCGGCGCGTGAACGCGCAGGCGATTGCCTTCGACAGCCGCTTTCGTCGCGAGGTTCGCCATCTGCTCGAATGCGGCGATGAATTCGGGGCGGCAATCCGGATAGCCCGAATAGTCGACGGCGTTGACGCCGACGAAGATGTCGTGCGCGCCGAGCACTTCGGCCCAGCCGAGCGCGTAACTCAAGAAGATCGTGTTGCGCGCCGGCACGTACGTGATCGGAATTCCGCGCGACGGGCTGACCGGCACGGCGATGCTGCGATCCGTCAGCGCCGAGCCGCCGAATGCACCCAGATCGATCGTTACGACGCGGTGTTCGACCGCGCCGAGGATCGTCGCAACACGCGCGGCTGCTTCGAGTTCGACGGCGTGACGTTGGCCGTACATGAAGGACAGCGCATAGCAGTCGAAGCCATCGGCGCGAGCGAGCGCGAGCGTCGTCGCAGAATCGAGCCCGCCCGACAACAGCACGATCGCGCGCCGCGTCATCGACCCGGCTCGTCGCCCCAGAGCACTTTGTGCAATTGGATCTGCAGTCGAACCGGCAACCGGTCGCGCAGGATCCACTCGGCGAGTTGCACCGCGGGCAGCTGCGTGTAGCTCGGCGAGAACAGCACCTCGCCCACTCGCGCGGGCAGATCGTGCTTGCGAACCTGGTCGCGCGCCCATGCATAGTCGTTGGCGTCGCAGATGACGAACTTGACCTGATCGCGTTGCGTCAGCAGGTCGATGTTCTCCCACCGTTCCGCGTCTCTTCGCCCGATCCCGGCGTCTTCAGATCGACGACCCTCACGACGCGCGGATCGACGGCCGCGATGTCGAGCGCGCCGGACGTCTCCAACGACGTCTGGTATCCCAAGTCACACAGTTCACGCAGCAGCACGACGCAACCCGGCTGCGCCAGCGGCTCACCTCCGGTGACGGTCACGTAACGCGTGTCGAACGCCGCGACCTGTTCGAGCACCGATGCGATCTCCTGCATCTCGCCGCCGGAAAACGCATACGCGGTGTCGCAGTATTGGCACCGCAGCGGGCAGCCGGTGAGCCTGACGAAGACCGTCGGCAATCCGACCGTGCTGGTCTCGCCTTGCAACGAATGAAAAATCTCGGTGATCCGCAGCCGCGAAGAGGTACTCAACGTATCGATCACGTCGGACCTACCGTAGCTCGGCGGCGTAAGACTGGGCCAGTTTCGCCGCGGGCGAGCCCGGGAACTGCGACTGCGTGCGCGTCAGGAACTCGAGCGCCTTGGCGCGATCGCCGAGCCGGTGATAAACGACGCCGAGCTTGTACATCGCGTCGGCGATCTTCGCGTTGTCGGGATACTTGTTGACGACTTGCGCGAACGACTGGCGCGATTTTTCGAGCGCCGGATCGGGCAACGCAAGATAGAGCTCACCGAGCCAGTAGTACGCGTTGCCGCTGTACTCACCGTTCGGATACGTCACCAGCATCTGATTGAATGCAGCGATCGCGTCGGTGAAACGTTTGTTCTTCGTCAGAGTGAATGCGGCTTCGTACGCGCCGCGCTCGGAGATCGGTGCCATTGTCGGTGAAGCGGTCGGCGAGGTGCTCGTCGAGTTGGTCGGCGGCGCGCTCGACGCTGTCGCACCGCCGCCGTCGCCTGGCATGACGGCCGGTCCGGTCACGCCGCCCGGTGTCACGGGTCCGGCTCCCGGTTGACCTTTCATCAAGAGCGTCAGGCGTCGATCGAGATCCAGATACTGCTCTTTTTGCTCGCTTTGCAGCTTTTCGATCAGGTGCGACTGCTCTTCGACAATGCCGCGCAGCTCGGCCACGTCCGACTCCATTTGCTGGAACTGCTGGAACATCGACGTGGCGCTCGCATTCCCAACCGACGCGCTGGGGGGAGCAGACGTTCGGTCGTCGTTCGCCGCGACCTGCGCCGAATCCGTGCCGTAGCTGCGCACGACCGGCGCCTGGTTCGCGGCGTTCCCGCTGCGACTCGTCGTGATCACCGGTTGCGACTCGACGACCGGAACCGCAGCCGCGGCGAACTGCGCGGCGACGATCGCGCACAGCGTCACGAGCCGACGCACGCGACGCGCCTTCGAATCAGCGGTAGATGAGTTCCGCACGTCGGTTCTTCGCCCACGCAGCCTCGGTGTGGTCCGCATCCGCCGGGCGCTCCTCGCCATAACTGACGACATCGATCTGCGAGCGCCTCACGCCGGTCGAAACGAGGAACGTACGCACCGCTTCGGCGCGCCGCTCACCCAACGCCAGGTTGTATTCGCGCGTGCCGCGTTCGTCGGTGAAGCCATCGATGACCACGCGGCGATCGGGATTGTTGCGCAGAAACGCGCCGTGCAGTTCGAGGATCGCGAGCGAATCCGGCTGCAACACTGCTTTGTCGTAGTCGAAGTAGAACACCCGGCTCAACGGCATGCCGGTCTGGGGATTGATCGGGTTACCGCTCTCGTCGACCGAACGCGAGATTTCCGAATCGGACTGCGCCGGTGCGGTTACCGTCGGTTGCTCGTTGCCGGGCAACGGTTCCGGATGCGGCTCTTTCTTTCCGGTGCTCGAACAGCCGACCAGAACCAGCGCCGCGAGCGCGACCGCCAGTAGACTGCGTAACCCGATGTGTCGCATTTTCATCTCCTAAAACCAGGCACTAACGGGGCCAGGTAACCGAGTGTGTGTAGTCGAGCCGCACGTCTCAACCGCGCGGACGATTCAAGAAGGGGGACCATGCCGGCTCTCTGACGTCTCCGACGGACGACGGCAGTCGGTACTTCACGGTGCCGTCGATCGAAACGACGGCGAGTATACCTCGACCCCGATCTTGAGTCGCATAAATTAGCATCGTGCCGTTGGGCGCGATCGATGGTGATTCGTCGAGCGACGTCGACGTCAGCACCATCAAGCGCTGACGTTCGAGGTCCATCAGCGCGATATGGAACACACCGTTATCGCGGTGGACGAAGATCAGATGTTTGCCGTCGGGCAACATCCGGCCGCGCGCGTTGTAGTCCCCGTCGAACGTCAGCCGCGACGTGAGCCCCGTGGCGAGTTCCACCTGATAAATCTGTGGTTTCCCGCCACGATCCGATGTGAACACGAGACTCTTGCCGTCGGGCGTCCAGCTCGGCTCGGTGTCGATCGCGCGCTGGCGCGTGATGCGCTTAAGGTCACGCGTCTCGAGGTTCATCGTATAGATCTCGGGATCACCGTCGCGCGACAGCACGAGCGCCAGCGTTTTGCCGTCGGGCGAGAACGCAGGAGCGCTGTTCAGACCGGGGAAATCCGTCAGCACCGTACGCGTGCCGGTTGCGATCTCGTGCAGGATGATCGACGGCTTCTGCCGCTCGAACGAGACGTACGCGACACGCTTGGCGTCGGGTGACCACGCCGCCGACAGAATGGGTTCGCGACTCTCGAGCAACGTCTGCGGCCGCGCGCCGTCCGCATCCGCGAGTTCCAGTCTGAATTTGGCATTCGGCGTGCCGAGATTCTGCGCCAGCACATAAATGATCTGTGTCGAAAACGCACCGGGGATGCCGGTGAGTTTCTCGTACACCTCATCCGACACCCGGTGCGCCATGTCGCGCAGTTTCGACGGCGGCGCCCGTGAATTTCGCGTTGGCGAGCGGCCGCTCGCTGAGCACGTCGAACAAATTGTACGAGACCGACAGGCTGCCGTCGGGTTCGGTCTCGGTGCGTCCGATCACGACGTACTCGACGCCGAGCACTTTCCAGTCTCGAAACAACACTTCCGCCGGGCGCGTCGGCATGCTCAGCATGTTCTCCGGCGGCGTTGGCGCGAACTGGCCGCTACGCGCCAGGTCGAACGACACGATCGCTGACGGGTTCTCAACGCCCGTGACGTTGGGTCCGACGCCGAATGGCACGATCGCGATTTTTTTCGGATTGTCGTAGCCGCGATCCACTTCGATCGTGATTTGGGCGGCGAGCGACGGCGCTAACAGCAATGCCGCCAGCGCGGCGGCGAACAGTCGATTCTTCAACGTAACAAATCCTCTGGTTTGAACAGCACCGGGAAGCGGCGGAAAAATTTTTCGAACAGCGTCGGGTCCTTCGGAACGTCGAACTTGCCGACCTTGCGCACCGCCTGCTCGGCGGATCGATCGAACGCTTCGTTGCCGCTCGATGACGTGATCGTCACGTTGACGACGTCGCCGGTCGGCACGAGTTCGACCAGCAACTTGGTCTGCATGCCGTTGCGCGCTGAAGGTGGCCGCGACCAGTTCGTCACGATCAGCTGGTAGATGCCCTGCGCGTAGGTCTGCGCGGCTTGTTCGTTCTTGTCGTCCGACATTACCTCCGTCTCGCGCGCCAACGCGTCGCTGAATGACGCATCGGCCAGACTATCGAGCCGCTTTTGTTTTTCCGCCTGCGCCCGCGCGGCGATGGCTTTCGCAACATCGGGTTTCGGCACAGGTTTCAGCGCCGGCTGCGGTGTCGGCTTCGGCGTCGGCTTCGGCGCCGGCTTCGGCGGCGCCGGTTCGGGCTTGGTCACCTGCGCCACTGGTGGCGCTGGCGGCGCCGGCTTCGGCGTGGCCTTTGGCTTCGGCGCCTCCATCACGATCAGCTCGGCCTTCACGATATTCGGCCGCACCAGCAGCGAACTGCGCTCGATCGGCGTCCAGTTCGAATACAGCAGCGCAACGACCAGCGCGTGGACGAACAACGCGAGTATGAATGGCACAGCGTAGCTGCGGGCCAGGCCATCCATGTCCGTCAGCCGAGATCCGGCGGGTCCGTGATCAGACCCACGCTGACGGCGCCCGCTTTCTGCAGCACCGTCATCACGCGCACGACCTGTCCATAGTCGAGACGGTGATCCGCGCGCACATAAACAGGCGCATCCGGCCGCGCGCGCAAGATCTTCGCGGCCTGCTCTTCGAGCGAGAAGATCGTCACGCGCGTGCCGGTATCGGTCGACTTGCGAACGCCGAGATTGACGAACAACGCGCCGTCCTGGCGCATCGTGACGACGAACGGATCCTCCTGATGTTCGGAGACGGGTTCCGACGGCGCCTTCGGCAGATCGACCTGCACGCCCTGCGTCAGGATCGGCGCGGTCACCATGAAGATCACCAGCAGCACGAGCATCACGTCGATGTACGGCACGACGTTGATCTCGGACATCGGCTTACGCCGGTTTGGACGCTGCGGGTTCATCGCCGCGTGTGCACCGCGCGATAGAGGATGCTCGTGAATTCTTCGCTGAACGTTTCATACCGCGTCATCAACACCTCCGCGCGCGCCGAGAAACGGTTGTAGCCGAGCACGGCGGGAATCGCCGCGAACAAGCCCATCGCGGTCGCGACGAGCGCCTCGGAAATTCCCGGCGCCACCGACGCCAGCGTCGCCTGCGTCATGTTCGCGAGGCTGCGGAACGAATTCATGATGCCCCAGACGGTGCCGAACAGGCCGACATAGGGGCTCGTCGAACCGACGCGTCGCGAGAAACGGCAGATGCGTTTCGAGCTTCTCCTGCTTCGCGCGTGAGCGCAACGCGCGTGGCACGCTGCACACCTTGCATCACGGCTTCCGGATCGGCGTCCTGCTCGGACAAGCGGCTGTACTCCTTGAAGCCCGCGACGAACATCGTCTCCATACCGCTGAGATCGTGAGTCGCGCGCTCGAGTTCATCGTAGAGCTGGCGCAGATCGATGCCGGACCAGAAATACTCTTCGAATGCGTCGATGCGATTTCTGCACGCGCTTCAGCGCGAACATGCGCTGAAAAATCATCACCCACGACGTGAGCGATGCGAACACCAGCAGCAACAGCACGATCTGCACGAGCACGCTGGCATTGAGCACCAGCGAAAAGATGGACAACGGTTCGGTCAAGCTTGCGTCCTCTTACTTCTAATGCGGATCGATGTCGAGACTCGCCTGCGCCATGTCGACGCCACGCGGCGTCGGCCGCGGCGAGTCCGAAATGGTGATAGGCCTTTTCCGTCACGATGCGCCCGCGCGGCGTGCGCATGATGAAACCTTGCTGGATCAGGAACGGTTCGAGCACGTCTTCGATCGTGTCGCGTTCTTCGCTGATCGCCGCCGCCAGCGAATCGATGCCGACCGGGCCGCCGCCGAATTTCTCGAGAATCGTCAGCAACAGACGGCGATCCATCGTGTCGAAACCCTCCGCATCGACGTTCAACATGTCGAGCGCCTGATTCGCGATCTTCGCGGTGACGCGCCCGTCACCTTCGCACTTCGGCGAAGTCGCGCACGCGCCGCAGCAGTCGATTGACGATGCGCGGCGTGCCGCGCGAGCGACCCGCAACTTCGACGGCGCCGTCATGTTCGAGACGCACGCCGCAGCTTGTCCGCCGAGCGCATCGCAATCTGGGTCAGCTCGACGACGCTGTAGAACTCGAGTCGCTGCACGATGCCGAAACGATCGCGCAGCGGCGACGTCAAGCAGACCCGCGCGCGTCGTCGCGCCAACGAGCGTGAACGGCGGCACGTCGAGCTTGATCGACCGCGCGGCCGGACCTTCGCCGATCACGATGTCGATCTGAAAATCTTCCATCGCCGGATACAGAATCTCTTCGACGACCGGACTCAAGCGATGGATTTCGTCGATGAACAGCACGTCGCCGGCATCGAGGTTCGTCAGCAGCGCCGCGAGATCGCCGGCTTTCTCCAGCACCGGACCCGACGTGCTCTTCAGCGCCCCGGACATTTCGTTGGCGATGATGTGCGCGAGCGTCGTTTTGCCGAGACCCGGCGGCCCGAAGATCAACGTGTGATCGAGCGGTTCGCGGCGGCGGCGCGCCGCTTCGATGAACACCGCCATCTGCTCTTTGACCACTTCCTGGCCGATGTAGCCGGCGAGCGTCGTCGGCCGCAGCGCCCGATCGAGCGCCACTTCTTCGCCGGGATCGCGACCGGAAACGAGTCGGTCGGGTTCGATCGTCACGCGCGCCCCTGCAGGACAAGCTCCGTTGCAGCGACTGTAACAGGCCGCTGGCGCCGATCATGCTTCCTGCCCGACCATGCGCTTCAGCGCGCTGCGCACGACGTCTTCGGTCGACTGACCCTGCACGTACGCGTTGCCGATCGCGCGGCTCGCTTCGGCCGGCCGGTAACCGAGCGCGATCAGCGCGCGTTCGGCTTCTTCGATCACCTGACGCGTGCGCATCGCCGACGCGCGGCCGCGCGATCTCGGGGATGCAGCACGAGCCGATCGATGCGATCTTTCAGTTCGACGACGAGTCGCTCCGCGGTCTTGCGCCCGACGCCGGGCAGCTTCACCAGACGCGCGATGTCGGAATCGCGAATGCAGCGCGCGAGGTCGACGACGTCCATACCGGACAGCAGATTCAGCGCGAGTTTCGGGCCGACGCCGCTGATCTTGATCAGCGTGCGGAACAGATCGCGTTCGCCGACGACTGTCGAATCCGTACAGCGAATGCGCGTCTTCGCGGATGCTCAGGTGCGTGAACAGCACGACGTCGTGACCGACGCCCGGCAGCGTGCTCAACGTATTCGCGGTGACTTCCAGTTCGTATCCGACGCCGGCGACGTCGACCAGTACGGTGTGTTCGTCCAGCGATACCAGTTTGCCTCGAATTCGTCCGATCATCCTTGTCAGCCGACGCTGCGCGCGCCTTGAGTATTGATGTGGCAAATCGCAATGGCAAGCGCGTCGGCCGCGTCCGCGGACGGCGAGCGTTCGAGATTCAGCAACCGACACACCATGTGTTGTACCTGGCTTTCGTTGCGCCGCCCGTACCCGTCACCGCTTGTTTGACGCGCCGCGCCGCGTACTCGGCGACCGGCAGATCCACCATCACGACTGCTGCGAGCGCCGCGCCGCGCGCCTGTCCGAGCTTCAGCGCCGAACTCGCGTTGCGCGCCATGAACACCTGTTCGATCGCCACCGCATCCGGCGCATGTGTCGCGAATCAATGCCGCGATACCTTCGTAGATTTCACCGAGTCGCGCCGGCACGTCGACGCTGCGTCGTGCGAATGCAGCCGCTCGCGACGTAAACGGATTTGCCGCGCCGCACGTCGATGACACCGTAGCCGGTGACACGCGATCCCGGATCGATGCCGAGGATTCGCGTCACCGTCGCGCGCCTTATCGCAAGCGAATGTGCAGTTCGCGCAGCTGATGTTCGTCCACCGCGGTCGGCGCCGCCGTCAGCGGACACGCCGCGGTCTGCGTTTTCGGAAACGCGATGACGTCGCGAATTGCGCCGGCACCGACCATCAGCATCACGAGGCGGTCGACACCGAGCGCGATGCCGCCGTGCGGCGGACAACCGTACTTCAGCGCGTCGAGCAGGAATCCGAAACGCGCTTCCGCTTCCTGACCCAGCTGCAGCGATCTCGAACACCGCCTTCTGCATTTCGTTGCGGTGCATCCGGATCGAACCGCCGCCGAGTTCGTAACCGTTCAGCACGACGTCGTACGCGCGCGCGTGCGCCGCTTCCGGATTCGCGAGCAATTCTTCGACGCTGCACGCGGGACTCGTGAACGGATGGTGCATCGCTTCGAGGCGACCTTCTTTGCCGCGTTCGAACATCGGCCAGTCGACGATCCAGCACGGCGCCCAGCGGTCTTCGATCAGACCGAGATCGTGCGCCGAGTTGATTGCGCAACGCGCCGAGCGCGTCGTTGACGACGCCGCGCTGATCGGCGCCGAAGAACACGACGTCGCCGGCGATCGCGCCGCACGCGGTCGAGCACCGCCTCGATCGACCGGCTCCGGCAGGAACTTCAGAATCGGCGACTGCAGCCCGGCCGCGCCGGTGCCGCGTTCGTTCACCTTTATATAGGCGAGACCTTTCGCGCCGTAGCGGCCGACGAACTCGGCGTAGCCGTCGAGTTCCTTGCGCGACAGCCGCCCCGCACCGGGCGCGCGCAGCGCAACGACGCGACCCTTCGGATCGTTCGCCGGCGCGTTGAACACTTTGAATTCGACCCGACGCACCAGATCGGCGACGTCGACCAGTTCGAGCGGATTGCGCAGGTCGGGTTTGTCGCTGCCGTAACGCCGCATCGCGTCGTCGAACGTCAGCACCGGAAAATCGGGCAGTCGACGTTGCAGCACCTCGGCGAACAGACGCTTCACCATGCCTTCGGTCAACGCCATGATGTCGCGCTCGTCGATGAACGACGCCTCGATGTCGATCTGCGTGAATTCGGGTTGGCGGTCTGCGCGCAGGTCTTCGTCGCGGAAACAGCGCGCGATCTGATAGTACTTGTCCATGCCGGACATCATCAGCAGCTGCTTGAACACCTGCGGCGACTGCGGCAACGCGAAAGAACTGCCCGGGATGCGTGCGGCTCGGCACGAGATAGTCGCGCGCACCTTCCGGCGTTGCGCGCGTGAGAATCGGCGTTTCGATTTCGGTGTAGCCGGCGCTCTTCGAGATAGCGCCGCACGGCCGAGACGATCTTCGCGCGCATCCGCAATCGATGCTGCATTTCCGGGCGGCGCAGATCGAGATAGCGATAACGCAGGCGGATGTCTTCGCCGGCGTCGGAGTAGTCGTCGAGTTGAAACGGCGGCGTCAGCGAACGCGTTCAGAATCTCGAGCTCGCGACCGAGCACTTCGATTTCACCGGTCTTCATATCGGGATTCACGCGTGCCGTCGGGTCGCCGCCGCACGCGCCCGGTGATTCGCAGCACGTATTCGTTGCGCACCTTGTCGGCGGTCGCAAAACTGTCTTCGATGTCCGGATCGTAGACGACCTGCACGATGCCGCTGCGGTCGCGCACGTCGAGGAAGATCACGCCGCCGTGATCGCGGCGTCGATGCGACCCAACCACAGATTTCGACGTCGCGATCGACATGCGATGCGTCGAGATCGCCACAGTAGTGACTGCGCATGGAAAATGTCCTAGGGGAGATGTCGCGCGGGGCGGCAGCCTATCACAAGTGGCAGCGACCCGCCGCGCGCTCGGCCAATGAATGCGTTGGGCAAATCGATCTGCGCGCGTCAGTTCTTCGACGACTTGTCGCCACCGCCTCCCGGTTTTCGATTCGCTCTTCGAGCGCGCTTCGGCGATCCGTTCTTCGACGCCCTTCTTTTGCCGTCTCGCCGGAATCTTTGCTCGCGGACTTCGTCGAACTCTTCGGACGCGCTTGCTCGTCGTCTCGGTCGCGGTCATCGAACTCTCGTCGCTGCTCGAGCTAGCTGCTCGACTTGGTCTCGCTCTTGGCGTCCTTCGTCCGAGCGGTGCTGCTCGAAGCTCGATTCGCCGCCTGAATCGCTGCTGCTCGCGACATTCTTCTTGTCGCCCGATTTGAAGTCGGTCTCGTACCAACCGCCGCCTTTCAAACGAAACGCAACCGCGGAGATTTTCTTGCTTCAGCAGATCTTTGCCGCACGAAGGACATTGCGTCAGTGGCGCTTCGCTCATCTTCTGAATCGTTTCGAACTCGTGTTCGCAGCCCTCGCACTGATACTCGTAGATCGGCATGTTCAAAAAACCCTTCGCTGACTCGTCACAACGCGATGCATCACGCGTTTTACCAATGAAAAAACAGGTCCGGCGCATCGTTGCACGTTCGCAAGACTCGCTGTCGTATCGCGCCGGCAACCGTCGAGCGGCGCATAGGATAATGAAAAAAGCCCGCGAAAACATTGAAAAAAGCACGTGTCGTTCCTTGCTAGGCATAATTGAATGCAGTATAAAGCGCGCTCATTGGGGAGCCGATGAACGCTGTTTTCGCTAAGGATGCCTCATAAGTGATGGGTTGGATGTCCGTCGTGTAGTCGTCGCGGTTCGAACAACCCCCGACTGCAATCTAGACAAGGGAAATCGAATGGCAAAGAAAAAGGCTCCTGCTAAAAAAGCTGCTAAGAAGAAAGCGCCCGCCAAGAAAAAGGCGCCCGCCAAGAAGAAGAAAGCCCCGCGAAAGCGCAAGGCAATCCGAAAGCCGCCGCCCGCAAGTCCGCCAAGAAGTCCGCCGCCAAAAAAAGCCGCTGCCAAAAGCGCCCAAAAGGTCCAGTCACCCAGAAGATGACGAAGACCGGCATCCTGAACGAGATCGCCAGCGCGACCTGCATTGACGCGCAAACAGGTCGACTCGGTCATCGAAGAACTGGAAGCGCTGATCAAGCGTCACATCAGCAAGAAAGGCGTCGGTGAATTCACCCTGCCGGGTCTGCTGAAAGTGCGCGCGGTCAAACGCCCCGCAACGAAGAAACGTCTCGGTCGCAACCCGGCAACGGGTGCAGAAATCATGATCCCGGCGAAGCCGGCATCGATTCGCGTCCGCGTCGCTGCGCTGAAGCGCCTCAAGGAAATGGTCGGCTGATCGTCGATCCGACTCCGATTCGAAAGGGCCGGTAACGGCCCTTTTTTTTGACCGTCTTTCGTTGGCCGAACGCGATCGCTCACGCCTTACGCAGATCGCTAGAATGCCGCCAGCCGTTCAGGACCCGATCAGAGACATGCGCGCGAGTCAGCTTGCTGATTCCCACACTGAAAGAAACGCCGGCAGATGCGGACATTCCGAGCCATCGCTTCATGCTGCGCGCGGGACTGATTCGCCGACTCGCAGCGGGCATCTACACGTGGCTGCCGCTCGGGCTTGCGCGTGCTGCGCAAGGTCGAAGCGATCATTCGCGAAGAACTCGATCGCAGCGGCGCGCAGGAAGTGCTGATGCCGTTCGTGCAGCCGGCCGAGCTGTGGCAGGAGTCGAAACGCTGGGAACAGATGGGACCGGAGATGCTGCGCCTGAAGGATCGCCACGCAGCGCGACTTCTGTCTCGGACCGACGCACGAAGAAGTCATCACCGACATCGTTCGCCGCGAAGTGCAGAGCTACAAGCAGCTGCCGTGCAATCTGTATCAGATCAACCTGAAGTTCCGCGACGAGATCCGGCCGCGTTTCGGCGTGATGCGCGCGCGCGAGTTCATGATGAAGGACGGCTATTCGTTCCACCTCGACGAGGCGTCGTTCGACGCAACGTACGCCGAGATGCACGCCTGCTACGGACGAATCCTGTCGCGCATGCAGCTCGACTTCCGCGCGGTGCTCGCCGACACGGGCAACATCGGCGGCAGCACGTCGCACGAGTTCCAGGTGCTCGCGAGCACCGGCGAAGATCGCATCGCGTTCAGCGACGCGAGCGACTACGCCGCCAACGTCGAGAAGGCCGAAGCGGTAGCGCCGGCGCCTCACCGCGGCCGAAACCCACGGCGACAGCTCGAAAAAGTTGCGACGCCCGGCCAACACACGATCGATCAGATCGCCGCGTTCTTCGAAGTGCCCGCCGCGCAAACGCTGAAGACGTTGATCGTCGTCGGCACCGACGGTCCCGTTGCGCTGGTGCTGCGCGGTGATCACGAACTCAACGAAATCAAAGCGCAGAAACTGCCCGGCGTTGCGTCACCGTTGACGTTCGCGACCGAAGCGATGATTCGCGCGAGCGTCGCGTGCGGCGTCGGCTCGTTCGGGCCGATCGGCCTGGCGCTGCCGACGTACGTCGACCGCAGCGCACGCGCCGCGATCGATTTCATCTGCGGCGCGAACGACGACGGCTATCCACTATCGCGGCGCGAACTGGGACGCGACGTCGCGGTCGCGAGCGATCGCGTCGTCGATCTGCGCAACGTCGTCGACGGCGATCCGTCGCCCGACGGCAAAGGACATCTGACGCATCACGCGCGGCATCGAAGTCGGACATATCTTCCAACTCGGCCGCAAGTACAGCGAATCGCTGGGCGCGAACGTGCTCGACCAGGACGGCTCGACGAAGACGCTGATCATGGGCTGTTACGGAATGGGCGTCACGCGGCTCGTCGGCGCGATCATCGAGCAATGCCACGACGACGACGGCATCATCTGGCCGCAACCGGTCGCGCCGTTCACGGTGCACATCGTCGCGCTCAACTACGCCAAGTCCGACGCCGTGCGCACAACGGCGGATCGGCTGCTTAGGCGAGTTCGAAGCGCTCGGCATCGACACGCTGCTGGACGACCGCGACGAGCGTCCCGGCGTCAAATTCGCCGACGCGGATCTGATCGGCATCCCACATCGCGTCGTGATCGGTGAACGGAATCTCAAAGCGGGCCAGGTCGAGTACCGAACGCGTCGGTCCGCTGATACGCTCAACGTCACCGTCGACACCATCACGGCCCACGTGCGCGCCGCCATCGCTGGATGATTGACCGCGCCCCAACGCAACGATCATACGCACCGCTCGCTCGGCGCAGCTCGCCAAAGTCGTTATGGCGGCTGCCGCGCCTTCGTGCTGCTGTGCGCCCTTCCGCTGGCTGCTGGCGCGCCGCGATCACGCCGCCACCGCAGCAGATCGATCCCGGCGTCATCGACGCGCTCGCGCGCAGCATGTCCGACGAGATCGACCACGGCGATCACTTCGACGCCCAGGTCTGGCTGTTGAGTTCGGTGCCCAAGCTCGCGCGCTACGTCGCCAACGACGACGAGCAGCGAACTGATTCTGCGCACGGTTTATCGCGAAGCGAACCGGCACGACGATGGATCCGGACCTCGTGCTCGCGGTGATGCAGGTCGAAAGCAGATTCGATCGCTTCGCGGTGTCGAGCGCGGGCGCGCAGGGTCTGATGCAGGTGATGCCGTTCTGGCGCAACGAGATCGGCCGGCCGCAGGACAATCTGACGCAGATCGAAACGAACGTGCGCTACGGCACCGCGATCCTCGCGCAGTATCTGAGCGAGGCGCGCGGCGATCTGATCGATGCGCTGGCGCGCTACAACGGCAGCCGCGGACGCCTGAACTATCCGGAACTCGTCGTCTACGCGTATCGCGCGCGCTGGCAGACGCAGACCACCGACGACCTGCCTAAGCTGCAAGCCGGATGCATGGCGTACGGTCTCGCCGCGTGCAACGCCATCAAGTCGGCGCGCACTGACGCCGATCACCGCACTGCAGCGACGCTTCGGTTTGCGGCCCGACCAGCGTCGCAGCGACACTCGCCCGTCGGGATCGATGACCACGGTCGTCGGCAACACCGCGGGCAGGTCATAGCCGTAACGCGCCGCGCGGATCCTGCGTCATCACCGGAAATTCGATGCCCATCCGCTGCATCAGCGCACGTCAACGCCGTCGCCGTCGATCGCCGTCGTAATTCACACCGACCACGAGCGCTTCGTGGCCACCGAGCGCGCTTGTTGAATGCGTTGAGTTGCGGAATTTCATACCGGCACGGCGCGCACCACTCGGCCCAGTAGTTGATCGACCACCCAATGACCGCGCCAGTCCGCAATAGCGCCCGGCCGCACCGTCGGCATATTCGAAGTCGACCGGCGGCAACTGCCGACAGCGACGAGCAGCAGCACCGAGCGCTAACAGCTTCATCGCGTGCGGCTCCTCGGCGGGTCTCGCGACACGATCGAATCGAGGTCGACCGCAAGATGTTCCGCACCATAACGCGCAAATTCGCGCAGCGGCTCGATCAACCGCGGCAGATCGTGTATCGCTTGGCGAGCCGCTCGAGATCGAGTCCGTTCGGCAGTCGGCGATACGAGGTCGCAGCAGCGCTGACGCCGCGCAGATCGCGCCCAAGCAACACGACGTCGTCCGTCGCCGCTCGACAACAACTTGAGTTCCGTCAGAACCGACAACACCTACGTCGCGCTCGGTCCGCGACAGTTTCACCGCAGTCGTTGAGATCGCTGCGCGTGATCGGCCGTGCCCTTGCAGATGCGCGCCGCATGCAGAAACGCCAGCAGCCGAACGCACTGCACCAGCATCGGCGCACCGTCGCTCTCGCACGTCGTCGCGCTCGAGCCCGAGCGTGCGCACGACGATCGCGCCGGACAGGATCAGCACCCACACGAGATACAGCCACGTCAGGAACAGCGGTACCGCCGCGAACGTACCGTAGATGAGTTGCATGTTCGCGTTCGCGACGATCTCGGTGAAGAGCCGCTTCGCTGCTTCGAAAAACAACATCGTCAGCACGCCGCCGATCAGCGCGTCGCGGAACCGCACGCGACAGTTCGGCACGGCAGAAGAACAACACCGTGAACGCCGATGCAGCTGAACAGCGGCGGCAGATAAGCCAAACAACGTCTGCGCGCACGCCCACGGTGTCGGTATCGGAAATCAGCGGCAGCGATATCAGATACGAACTGACACGAGCAGCCCGCCAACGACCAGCGGCGGCCCGCACGTCAGCACGCCCCAGTAGACGAGAAAGCGCTGCAGTCCCCGCCGCGGCTACGCTGACCTGCCAGATTTCGTTGAATGCCTTCTCGATCGAGACCAGCATCAGGAACGCGGTGACGAACAGCAGCGCGAATGCCGGCGATCGTCAGTTCGCGCGCCTGATGCGAGAAGTCGTTGAGCTTCTCCTGCACCGACCGCCGAACTCACCGGCACGAAGTTCTCGAATACGAATGCCTGAATCTGTTGTCCGATCAGTCGAGAAGTCCGGGAACATCGACAGGATCGTGTACGACACCGTCATCAACGGAACGACGGCGAACAGCGTGGTGTAGGTCAGCGCCGCGGCGCTGTTCAGCAGACCGTGCGCGCCGAACTGCGCGACGATCTGGCTCGACAGAACCAGCGGAACTCTGCAACGACGTTGGGGAGCATCGAACGACTGCCGATGCGGCTACAATGCCGCGCTGGCGTTTCAGTCTATAGAGTCACGGCACGATGGGCGACGTCACGATTTATCACAACCCGCGTTGCTCGAAGTCGCGGCAGACGCTCGCGCTGCTGGCCGATCGCGGACTCTCGCCGAACGATCGTGCACTATCTCGACACACCGCCATCTGCCGCGACGCTTACGCGTCTGCTGAAGCTGCTGTCGATGCGCCCACGCCAGCTGCTGCGCGTCGAGGAGCCGCCATTATGCCGAATTGCGCCTCGACGAACCCAGCGCTGACGGACGACTGAACTGATCGCCGCGATGACCAGCCATCCGGTGCTGATCGAGCGGCCGATCGTCGAGGCGAACGGCCGCGCCGTGATCGGACGACCGCCCGAAAATGTTCTGCAGATCCTCTGATCTGTCCGCCACATTTCGAAACAGCGAGCGCGGCTGTGTCCGACCACATTCTGATCCTCTACTACAGCCGACAAGGCTCGACCGCCGCGTTGGCCGAATGCATCGCTGCACGGCGTTGCCGCACACGGACGCTTCGAGCCGCGACTGCGCACGGTACCACCCGTTGCGTCGACGACTGACAAGACGACTCCGCCGCTGCCGCCGGAGGGCGCGGTGTACTGCACGAAGGCGGATCTCGCGGATTGTCGCGCGCTCGCGCTCGGCAGCCCGACGCGCTTCGGCAACATGGCCGCGCCGATGAAACACTTTCTCGACGGCACGGCCGATCTGTGGATTCGGCGGATCGCTCGCCGGAAAGCCGGCCTCGGTCTTCACGTCGACCGGCAGCTTCCACGGCGGCCAGGAGACGACGCTGCTGACCATGATGCTGCCGCTGCTGCATCACGGCATGCTGCTGGTCGGATTGCCCTATACCGAACCGGGCCTGAACACGACGACGCGCGGCGGCACGCCTTACGGCGCATCGCATATTTCCGGCAGCTACCGGCGACGCCGGCGCTCGATCCCATCGAGCGTGATCTTGCGCGCGCCTTGGGGCTGCGGTTAGCGCACGATCACCGATCGGCTGTTTCCGTAAGGGCCGTTGACATGCGATTGCAGACCGCGTTGCGTATGACGCTGCTGCTGTGGATCGGCTCGTTGTTCGCGCTGCTCGGAATGCAGCGATTCGTTCTGGATCCGCTCGACTCGCTGCTCGCGACGTGCGGTCGTATTCATCGGTCAGGTCGCGCCGCTGTTGCTCGTGACGCCGCTGGCGCTGCGCACCGGACGCGCGTGGTCCGCTGTGGATCTGCCTCGACGCTGCTGCTGTATTTGTGCACGGCATCTGGCAATGGACGTCGCCGGAGCCTGTTCGGCATGCTCGAAGTGATCTTTGCGCTCGGCGCGTTCATCACCGCGTGGATTCTGCTGAAGGTGATGCCGAAGGACGCGGGAAAGGCGTTGACCGCTACTCCATGATCCGCTGAACGCGCAGCGTGCCTTCGATTTCCTTGAGAATCGACGGGTCGTCGATCGTCGACGGAATGCTGAACGGGCGTTTGTCGACCATCTTGCGCAGGACCTGGCGCAGAATTTTCCCGGAACGCGTCTTCGGCAGGCGTTTGACGACGACGGCGCGTTTGAAGTTCGCGAACGCGCCGATCGCCTGGCGCACCATCGCGACCAGTTCCGTCTGCAGCGTCGCGTCGTCGATGTTGACGCCGTCTTTCAGCAACAACAGCCCCAGCGGCACCTGACCGCGATCCGCATCTTCGATGCCGATCACCGCGCATTCGGCAATCGCCGGATGCGACGCGACCACTTCCTCCATCGCGCCGGTCGACAGTCGATGTCCCGCGACGTTGATGACGTCGTCGATGCGGCCCATCACGTACAGATAGCCGTCTTCGTCGAGATAGCCGCCGTCGCCGGTCAGATAAAAGCCCGGGAAATCGCGACCAGTACGATTCGACGTAGCGCGCGTGATCGCCCCACACCGTCGGCAACGCACCCGGCGGCAACGGCCCCTTAACGACGACGTTACCTTCGACGTTCGGTCCGACCGGTTCGCCGTCGTCGTCGAGAATGCGCAGGTCGTAGCCGGGCACCGGCAACGTCGGCGAGCCGGGCTTCGTCTCCATCAATTCGATGCCGGCCATGTTCGCGCACATCGGCCAGCCGGTTTCGGTCTGCCACCAGTGATCGATCACCGGAATCGGCAGCATGTCGTTCAGCCAGTGATACGTCGGCGGATCGAGCCGTTCGCCGGCAACGAACAGATATTCGAAAGGCACGAAATGTCGTAGCGCGCTTTCAGCTGCGCGTCGGGATCTTCTTTTTTGATCGCACGAAACGCGGTCGGCGCGACGAAGAACGTCTTCACGCGATGCTGCGGCGATGACGCGCCAGAACGCGCCGGCGTCCGGCGTGCGCACCGGTTTGCCTTCGTACAGGATCGTCGTGCAGCCGTCGAATCAGCGGCCCGTACACGATGTACGAATGCCCAACGACCCAACCGACATCGGACGCAGCCCAGAACACGTCGCCGGCGTCGACGCCGTAGACCGCGTGCATGCTGTAGTTCAGCGCAACCGCGTGGCCGCCGTTGTCGCGCACGACGCCTTTCGGCTTGCCGGTCGTGCCGGACGTATAGAGGATGTAGAGCGGATCGGTCGCATCGACCGGTACCGCGCCGACCGGGTTTCGCCGCCGCCTCCCATGTCGCGCCAGTCGAGATCGCGCGCCGGATCGAGTGTCGCGCGTCGACCTGCGGTCGTTGCGAGGATGACGCACGTCGATCGGCTTGTGGTGCGCCAGACGAATCGCTTCGTCGAGCAGCGGCTTGTACGGAATCGCCGTCGCTGAACTCGATGCCGCACGACGCGGAGAGAATGACCTTCGGCGTCGCATCGTCGATGCGCACGCGCGAGTTCCGGCGCCGCGAAACCGCCGAACACGACCGAGTGCACGGCGCCGATGCGCGCGCACGCGAGCATCGCGACCGACGCTTCGGGCACCATCGGCATGTAGATGATGACGCGATCGCCTTTGCGCACGCCGAGTGCGGCCAGCCCGCCGGCGACGCGCGCAACCCAGTCGCGCAATTCGAGAAGCTGTAGCGGCGAACGGTGCCGGTGACGGGCGAGTCGTAGATCAGCGCAGTCTGATCGCCGCGGCCCTGTTCGACGTGACGATCGAGCGCGAGCCAACAGCGTGTTGAGCTTGCCGCCGCGAAACCAGCGCCACGCGCCGTTCGGGTCCTGATCGAGGATGGTCCGCGGAAATTCGAACCATTCGATGTCCCGCGCCTTCTCGCGCCAGAAGTCCTCGGGGTCATCGATCGAACGACGATATTCGCTTGCGTAGTTCATGATTCCTTGCGCTGTCGCCGGCGCGCGCGCAAGGTACTCGACGCGATCAGCCGCGTCGCGGCCGGCTCTTCATCAGCTTCTGCAGATCCGCATTCGACGGCTTCGCCTTCATCAGCTGCTTGTACGACGCCGGACTTGCGATTGATCTTCTTGTGTTTCGCGTAGAACTCGACCGCCTTGCCCCACGCGCCGTTCAGGCCGTGCAGGTTGATCGACACCGTCGTGTTGACGATCTTCGATTCGAGCGTCGACATGATGCCGATCTGGAACACCGGTGTCTTCGTGCCGCTCTTTTCGGTCTTCATGCGGAACAGAATGCCGCGCACGCGGCCTTTGTCGTCGACATACACTTCGCGCGCTGCTTTTTCCTTCGCGCCGATGCTGGCTGCGCGCCAGTTCGGTGTCGCGTGCATCGGCCTGCTTCTTGATCGACGCGCGCTTCGAACCGCGAATGCGCTTGCCGTCTTCCTTCAGCGAGAAGTACTCCTGGTACGTCTTGCCATTGATCTGTCGTCGTACGCGATAGCCGTGAAACCGCGGGGTATCCAGTAGTTCGACACTCATTGTTTTACCTCGTTAAGTACGTGGTTCCACCAATTCACGCCGCCGGAACGATGCCTGACGCCTGCAGCGACTTGATTTCCTGCGCGGAGAATCCGCAGTCCTTCAACACGGCGTCGGAGTCCTCGCCGGGACGCCGCGCACCATGCGAGATCTCGGGCTTGGTGCGGCTGAATCGCGGCGCCGGCGCCGGCTGAACGACGCCGTCGATGCTGACGAAGCTGTTGCGCGCGCGATTGTGCGGATGATCGGGCGCTTCGAAGATCGACAGCACCGGCGCGAAGCACACGTCGCTGCCTTCCATGATCTGACACCACTGCGCCTGCGTTTTCGTCTTGAACACGCGCGTCAGCTCTTCTTTCAGCGCCGGCCACTGCTTCGCATCCATCTGCGGCTTGAACGCTCGCGGTCGAGGCCGGCTTTTTCGAGCAGCAGCGCGTAGAACTGCGGCTCGATCGAGCCGATGCAGATGTGTTTGGCCGTCGCTGGTTTCGTAGGTGTCGTAAAAATGCGCGCCGCCATCGAGCAGGTTCGTGCCGCGCTTGTCGGTGAAGCCGCCGGTCGCACGGAACGTGAAGAACATCGCCATCAGTGCGGCCGCGCCATCCACCATCGCCGCGTCGATGACCTGACCTTTGCCGGAGCGCTGCGCTTCGAGCAGACCGCACACCATGCCGAACGCCAGCAACATGCCGCCGCCGCCGAAATCGCCAACGAGATTGAGGGGCGGCACCGGCTTCGCGCCGGGACGACCGATCGCATGCAGCGCGCCGGACAGGCCGATGTAGTTGATGTCGTGGCCCGCGGCTTGCGCCATCGGACCTTCCTGACCCCATCCGGTCATGCGGCCGTAGACCAATTTCGGGTTGCGCGCCATACACGCGTCCGGGCCGAGCCCGAGGCGCTCGGTGACACCGGGACGAAATCCCTCGAACAGTCCCGCGGCCGATTGGCACAAACGCAACACGACCTCGACGCCTTCCGGTTTTTTCAGATCGACGGCGATCGAGCGGCGATTGCGCGCGAGGACGTCTTTGGGTCGGCTCGATGCGCCCGTCAGGCGATCGACCCGAATGACTTCGGCACCCATGTCGGACAACATCATGCCGCAGAACGGACCAGGTCCGATGCCGGCAAGCTCGATGATTCGCAGGCCGTTCAACGGTCCCACATGGCTCTCCCTGATCCGTTCGCAATGGCTCGGTAGTTTACCCCTTTTGCGGCTTAAGGGAACTGTCTGTAAACGCAGCACGATGATGGCGCGCGGAAAATATCAGGACATCACGTACCGCGAATCAGCGAGTTAGCGCGACAGTTCAAACGCGTCAGCGATCGTCTGTACGCGCGCAGCGATCCGTCGATCATCGCGCGCCGCGATCAGCGCGCGACGCGGTGCCAGGAAGCGACCGCACCTCGCCGACTCTCGTAGCCGCGAGCTGAATCTGCGCGTACTCGCGATAGAGCGGACTCGTGTTCGAGCAGTTCGTCATGCGGGCCTTCCGCGACGACGCGCGCCGCCTTCGAGCACGACGATGCGATCCGCTTCGATCACCGTCGACAGTCGGTGCGCGATGATCAACACCGTCGTGCGGCCGCGCAGCGCGCGCACCGTTGCGCGAATCGCTTCCTCGCTCTGCGCATCGAGCGCGCTGGTCGCTTCGTCGAGCAGCAGCAGCCGCGGCTGCTTGATCAACGCGCGCGCGATCGCGAGACGCTGACGCTGACCGCCCGACAAACCGACGCCGCCCTCGCCAACGCGTGTTGCGAGTCCGGTCGGGAAGCCCTCGACGAACGCCAGTGCGCCCGCGGCGGCCAACGCATCGCGCACGGCGGCTTCGTCGGCGTCGGTCGTCGCCATACCGCAGATTGTCGAGCACGCTGCCGGCAAACAGCACCGGATCCTGCGGCACGAAGCCGATCTGCTGGCGCAGGTCGCGCAGCGAACAGCGCACGCAGATCGACACCATCGATCAGCACGCGCGCCGGCATCCGGGTCATAGAACCGTTGCGCGAGATCGAACAGCGTCGTCTTGCCGGCGCCCGACGGACCCACGACCGCGACTGTCGCGCCCGCGCCGACTCGTGAACGTGACCTGCTTCAACACCTGCGCGGACGGGCGCGTCGGATAGACGAAATCGACGCCGTCGAACTCGAGCGCCGCGGGACCCTGCGTGCGCGAGCGGCGACCGGATCGACGGGTTCGAGCAGCGGACTCGTCGCCGACAGCAATTCCACCAGCCGCTCGGTCGCGCCGGCGGCGCGCTGCAGATCGCTGACGACTTCGCTGATGGAGCCGACCGACCCGGCGACGATGAACGCATAGAAGATGAACGCCGCGAGTTCGCCCGCGGACGTTCGACCGGCGATGACGTCCCGCCGCCGATCCACAGCATCATCGCGATCGCGCTGAGCACCAACAGCATCACGAGCGCGACCAGCCACGCGCGCTGTCGGATTCGGCTGACCGCGACGTCGAACGCGCTCTCGACGTGCTGCGCCGAACGCCTTGATGTCGCTGCGCCTGATGATTGAACGCCTGCACGATCTTGATGTGGCGGAACGCTTCGCCCACGTAGCTGCCGACGCGCGCGAGTTCGTCCTGGCTCGATCGCGACAGCGAGCGCACGCGGCGACCGAACAGCACGATCGGCGCGACGACGACCGGCGCGCTCGCGAGCACGATCAGCGACAGCTTCGGATTGCTCGCGACCAGCAGCACGACGCCGCCGACGAACATCAGCAGATTGCGCAGCGCGATCGACACCGACGAGCCGATCACGGTCTGCAGCAGCGTCGTGTCGGTCGTGACGCGCGACTGAATCTCGGTCGGCAGATTCTCTTCGAAGAAATCCCGGGTGCAGGTGCACGAGATGATCGAACACCGCGCGGCGCAGATCCGCGCTGACACGCTCGCCGACCCACGAGACGAGATAGAAGCGCGCGTAGGTGCCCGAGCGTCAGCAGCGCCGACGAGAAAGCGCGAACACTTCGAGCGACTGCCGAGCATCCCGGGCGCACCGCTGGTGAATCCGGCATCGATCACGATCCGCACGCCCTGACCGATCGACAGCGTGACGGACGCGGTGACGACCAACGCGAGCGACGCGCCGACGACGTACCACCGATACGGCGCGAGATATCGCAGCGCCGCGGTCGAGACTTGCCGAGCTCACGACTCGACGTGCGATCTTCGATGAGGTCCAAGCGTGTGTCACTCGCTGGTTGATCGGGCGACGCATTATTGCGTTATTGGCGCCGGCACTACTGCGATGCTCACCGATTGCCATGGCGGCGCTGCCATCGATGCTGCTGAACTGCATTCGAGCGGCGCCGCTGATGAACTTGCAGGACCACGCACGGAGACCATCACGATGTCGCTCGAGCGCATCGAAATCACACCGGACCGGCGCCGAACGCCGCGGTGATCTGGCTGCACGGTCTCGGCGCGGACGGCCACGATTTCGAGCCGATCGTGCCGGAGCTGCGACTGCCGGCCGCCACATCCGTGCGCTTCGTGTTTCCGCACGCACCGATGCGTGCCGGTCGACGATCAACGGCGGCGCGAGATGCGCGCGTGGTACGACATCGATCCGCGCGCGCCGCTCGCCGGCGAAGCCGACATCCGCGCGTCGGCCGCCGCGGTCGAAGAGCTGATCGACGAGCAGATCGCGCGCGGGCATCGACACGCGGCGCATCGTGCTCGCCGGATTTTCGCAAGGCGGCGTCATCGCGCTGCACCTGGGCTTGCGCTATCGGCGAACCGCTCGCCGGCATCATGGCGTTGTCGACGTACCTGCACGATCCCGAACACGTCGTCGACGGCATCTCGCTCGCCAACGCCGGTATTCCCATCTTCATGGCGCACGGCCTGATGGACCCGATGATTCCGATCACGCGCGCGATCACGTCGCGCGAAGCGTCTGCGCGCCCTCGACTATCCGATCGAGTGGCACGAATACGCGATGGGACATTCGGTGTGCCTCGAAGAGATCAACGACATCGGCCGCTGGCTAACGACCCAGGTCGGGCGCTGACGCATCGCAACCTAGTCGCGTACAATGGCCGCCACTGGCGGCTCGAACCAAGATCAGTGCCGCCGCGGCCGAGGACGCCTCGTCATGGATAACAGCGCACTTCCCGACAATCCGGATCTGGCCTGGGACCTCGGCGAAGGGATCGATCGCGAACGCGCGATCGACTTCATCATGCAGTTCGAAACGACGCTGTGCGTCTATTCGGCGTCGGTCGAGAAGCTCTACAGCACCTACAACATCTTTTTTCCGCGCGAATACCACCGCAAGATGGTGATCCTGCCGGACCCCGCCGCGTTCCACGATACGTTCAGCGGCGTGGTTGGCCAGGCGGTCGCAGATGACCGGTCTCTACATCATCCCCGGCGAACTGATCAACGCAGAAGGGTTTGTATCTCGCGAACGTGAAGAAGGACCGCAGCCTCGGCGATCGCCGCATCCCGTTCGAAAAAGGCATGCGCACGCTGATGCACAACCGCCCGGCGGACGATCCGTTCCTGCCGGTGCTCGCCAAGGGCGACCTGCGCGGCTTCGAAGAGTCGTGGCCGGTGCTGCACCTGCATCGCGTCAAACTGAGCGAACTCGGCGAACGTTCGGAACTCGATCGCAGTCAACATTCGCAACGCCGTCTTGGAAAAGCTCGAAAGCCTGTTCGTCAGCTCAGCGCAAACACCACGTCAAGTGAACCGTCCGGCGCGCGCTCGGCGCGACAACCGCGACGGTGCTGTTGCTCGCGATCGCTCGCGCTGTCCTGGTGGGGTGCGCTCGATGAGGCTGCGTCGCTGCGCACGCACGCGGCGCTGCAACGCGCGCTCGTCACGTTCGCGCTGACGCGCACGCTCAACGGCGTGATCTCCGTGGCGCAAGGCACCGAACTCGCGTTCGAACCGGCCGGCGTCGGTGTGGTCATTTCGGCCGGCGAGATCCTCGATCCGCTGAACGACCTCGTCGAGCAGTTTTCGTGGCTGACCCTGCTGGCCGCCACGTCGCTCGGCATTCAGATCATGCTCGGCGAAATGTTCGCGACACCGCGGTCAACGTCGCGTTGTCGGTCGCAATCGTCTTGAGCATCGTTGCGTTGTGGTGGCCATCGGATCGCGGACACAGGTTGCGCGCGGCGCTGCTGCGACTCACTGCGACGTTGATTTTCGTGCGCTTCGCGCATCGTGCTCGCGACGCTCGGCACCGGCTTCGTGAACGAGCATTTCCTGACTCAGCGCGAAAAGGCATCGGTCGACTTCTTGTCGCAGACGCGCGCGCAGATCGAATCGTCGAACGAAGCGATCGCGCCGTCACCGCGACGTCGCACCGACTCGGTGCTCGAACGATTCAACAAGTTCATCGACGATCAGCGGCGCAGGCGCTCGACGTCGAAAATCGTTTGACGCGCCTGCAAGCACGATGTCGAAGTCGGCCGTCGAACAGGTCGTCAATCTGATCGTCGTCTACGTGATCGAGACGCTGCTGTTGCCCCTCGGTTTCCTCGTTGTCGCCTGGGGTCTCGTCAAACAGGCCTGGCGCCGCATCGACCTGAATGCGACCAGGTTCGGCGCTCCTTTCGGCGACCTCGCGCGAATGGCTAACATACGCAGTTTTCCCGCGGGCACTCACCTCACGCAAATGGGCGCACGAAACCGAGTTTTCATCGACGGCCAGGCCGGGACCACCGGCCTCGAAATCGCTGCTCGACTGCGAGCGCGGCGCGACATCGATCTGCTCGAAATCGACGACGCGGCAGCGCAAGGACTCGGCCCGTCGCAAGGCGCATCTGAACGAAGCCGACGTCGTCGTGCTGTGTCTGCCCGACGCGGCGGCGCGCGAGGCGGTCGCGCTGCTCGACAACACCGCGACGCGGGTGCTCGACGCGAGTTCCGCACACCGCGTCGCACCGGGCTGGACCTACGGCCTGCCCGAACTGAATGTCGGCACAACGCGCTGCGATCCGCGGCGCCGATCGCGTGTCAGCGTGCCCGGGCTGTTATCCGACCGGCTTCATCCTCTGCGTACGACCGTTGATCGACGCGGGCGTGTTATCGGCGTCGCAACCGCTGTCGGTGCATGCGGTGTCCGGTTATTCCGGCGGCGGCCGCTCGATGATCGAACGCTATCGCGCGGCGGAAGCGCGCGGCATCACTGGCGTGCAGCCCGCCGATGACGTACGGCCTGACGCTGACGCACAAGCACGTGCCGGAAATGCACTGCTACTCGGGCACTCGTGCGCGGCCGCTGTTCACGCCGATCGTCGGCCACTACTACAAGGGCATGCTCGTTCACGTGCCGCTCGCGAACGAGTGGCTCAACGGTGCGTCTCCCGAGCGAATCCATGCGATCTTGAGCGAGCGTTACGCCGACGAACCGTGCGTGAACGTGTTGCCGCTCGGCGCCGAAGCGGCGCTCGACGACGGTTATCTGTCGCCGCTTGCCGCCAACGACACGAATCGCGATCGATCTGATGGTGTTCGGCAACGACACGCATACGCTGCTGATCAGCGCGCTACGACAATCTCGGCAAGGGGGCGTCGGGCGCTGCGATGCAGTGTCTCAATCTGATGCTCGGCATCGACGAGTTGCGCGGACTCTCGGTATGAGCGCCAGACAGGCGTTGCAAAACAGGGGCACGGCAGCAACTGCAGGCGCGCGCGCGCGACCTGACGGCGCGGCTCGATCAATTGCGCGCCGCGGGTCTCAAGCTCGATCTGACGCGCGGCAAACCGGCGGCGGATCAGCTCGATCTGTCGAACGAACTCGACGGCATTCTGCACGGTGACTATCGTCTCGCCGACGGCACCGACGCGCGCAACTACGGCGGCCTGCTCGGCATTCCGGAAGCGCGTGCATTCGGCGCGCAGATGCTCGACACGACACCGGAGCGCGTGATCGCCGGCGGTAATTCGAGCCTGCAGACTGATGCACTTCGTCGTCGATACCGCACTGCGGGTCGGACTTTGGGGCGCGGACACCGCGTGGCAGCGCGACGCGACTAAAGCCAGCTGGGCGCATCAAGTTTTTGTGCCCGGTGCCGGGTTACGATCGTCATTTCGCGATCTGTGAATCGCTCGGCATCGAGATGCTCACGGTGCCGATGACTGCGGATGGGCCCGACATGGACGCCGTCGAAGCGCTCGTCGCCGCGGATCCGATGATCAAGGGCATCTGGTGCGTGCCGAAGTATTCGAACCCGACCGGTTGTGTGTATTCCGATGCGGTCACGCAACGCCTCGCCAGTCTGCCGAAACGCGCCGGCGCGCATTTTCTCGTGCTGTGGGACAACGCGTACGCGGTACACGACTTCGATTCGAGCAGTCCTCGGCTCGCGAGCTTCGCGCCGTTGCTCGCCGCCGCAGGCACCGAGGATCAACGCCGTGCAATTCACGTCGACGTCGAAGATCACGTTCGCCGGCGCGGGCGTCGCGTTCCTTGCGAGTTCACCGCTGGTCGTCAAATCGATCGAAAAACACCTGAGCGCGATCGACGATCGGCCCGGACAAGGTCAATCAGCTGCGCCACGTGCGTTTTCTCGACAGGCCGTCTCGGCGCGCACATGCAACGCCACGCCGCGCTGATCCGGCCGAAATTCCAGCGCAGTGCTCGAACGACTCGAGCATCGCTCGGCGAACTCGATATCGCGACGTGGACGCGGCCGAAGGGCGGCTACTTCATTTCGCTCGACACGATGCCCGGCATCGCGCAAGCGCGTGGTCGCGCGCGCGCGCGCAATCGGCGTGACGTTGACGCCCGCCGGCGCTACGTTCCCCTACGGGCGCGATCCGCAACGATCGCAACATCCGCATCGCGCCGACCTTCCCGCGTCTCGCAGACGTCGAAGCGGCCACCGATGTATTCGTACTGTGCGTCGAACTCGAGAGCATCGAGACAGATCCTCGCAACGCGGGCGTGCTCGCCTATATGACCACCCGGAGCACCCATTGACGGATTCAGACTGGACACTCGATCAGTTCCCGGTACCCGCAGGTCGATGATCGCGACCGCTTCCACGACTTCGCGTTGCCGCTGCCGATCATGCACGCGCATCGCCGATCTCGGTTTCGAGTACTGCACGCCGATTCAGAGCGAAGTGTTGCCGTACAGCCTCGCCGACTACGACGTCACCGGCCAGGCGCAAACCGGCACCGGTAAGACCGCTGCTTTCCTGGTCACGATCCTCGCGCACCAATGGGAGCGTCCGAAATCGCCGGCGAATCCGCCCGGCACGCCGCGCGCGCTGGTGCTCGCGCCGACGCGCGAACTCGCAATTCAGATCGAGCAGGACGGTCACGACCTCGCGAAGTACCTCGACACGGTCGTCGTCAGCGTCGTCGGCGGCATGGACTTCAACAAACAACGGCTGCAGCTGACCGAAGGTCCGGTCGACATTCTCGTCGCAACGCCCGGGTCGATTGCTCGACTTCATCAATCGTCGCGTCATCGATCTCGAGCCGCGTCGAAATTCTCGTGATCGACGAAGCCGATCGAATGCTCGACATGGGGTTCATCCCCGACGTCCGGCGCATCGTCTACAAGACGCCGCACAAACGCGAACGCCAGACACTCTTCTTCAGCGCGACGTTCAACGACGACGTGATGCGGCTCGCTACGTCGTGGACGCTCGATCCGGTGCACGTCGCGATCGAACCGGAGAACGTCGCGGTCGACTCGGTCGAGCAGAAATTCTGGCTCGTGTCGGCCGAGAACAAAGGCAAGCTGCTCGCCGAAATGGTCGAGGCAAAGGCGCTGTCGCGCGTGATGGTGTTTGCGAATCGCCGCGATTCGACGCGCAACCTGCACGAATACCTGCGCAGGAAAAACGTCTCGTGCGAGATGTTGTCGGGCGAAGTGCCGCAACGCAAACGGCTGACGACGCTCGATCGTTTCAAGCAAGGCAAGATTCGCGTGTTGGTCGCGACGGACGTCGCCGGTCGCGGCATCCACGTCGACGACGTCAGCGCACGTCATCAACTTCGATCTGCCGGAAGATCCGGAAGATTACGTCCACCGCATCGGTCGCACCGGTCGCGCCGGCGCCAGCGGCATTTCGATCAGCTTCATCTCGGAAGACGACGCGTTCAACCTGCCCGCGCTCGAAGAGTTCCTCGGCCATCCGGTCGTCTGCACGCAGCCGGAGCTATAGCACCCAGCACCGGCGTTGACCGGCCTTACCTAAACGTCGAGCATGACACCCCCGACACTAGCCTGGATTATTCATGAGTTCGCGTAGCGAGGGCGTCGAGGTGCCCGAAAAGACGGCGTGGCACGGAATGGAGCGCGCGGAGGCGTACTCGGTAGTACGTCGAGCACGCGCAATGAGCTGGGCGGGTAGCCTACGCGCCGTCTTTTCGGGCAGATCGGCGGCCGCAGTAGTGAATTCGTGAATAATCCAGGCTGCTAGGCTTGGACATGCGCACTGCCGTCGTTCAAATGCGGTCGACACCCGACGTCGATGCGAACCTCGCGTCTGCCGAACGACTGACGGCTCGGGCGGTCGAACGCGGCGCCGAATTCGTGCTGCTGCCGGAAGCATTCGCATTCATCGGTCCGGACGCGCAGAAGCAGGAAATCACCGAGCCGCTGCCAGCCGGCGGACCGATTCTGGAACGCTGTCGGCGCCTCGCGTCGAAACATCGCGTGCATCTGCTGCTCGGCGGATTTCACGAACGCTCCGACGAACAAGGTAAGGCGTACAACACCGGTGTGCATCTCGATCCCACCGGCGCCATCGTTTCGTGTTATCGCAAAATTCATCTGTTCGACGTCGATCTCGCCGACGGGACACGACTGAACGAATCCGATCGCACGCTCGCGGGCAAAGACGTCGTCGTCACGCCGACGCCGTTCGGGCCGTTGGGTCTGACGATCTGCTACGACGTGCGCTTCCCGGCGCTGTATCAACAGCTCGTCGACAAAGGCGCCGTCGCGCTGACGGTACCGTCGGCCTTTACGCTGTCGACCGGCAAGGACCACTGGCACGTGCTGTTGCGCGCGCGCGCCATCGAGTGCCAAGCCTACGTGTTGGCGCCCGCGCAATGGGGTCATCACCACGGCAGCCGAAACTCGTACGGGCACGCGTTGATCGCCGATCCGTGGGGCTGCGTCATCGCCGAGTGCGGTGAGGGCGATGGCGTCGCGATCGCCGATCTGGAAATGACGGTCGTCGCCGATGCGCGCAAGCGCCTGCCGAGTCTCGAGCATCGGCGCCTGCGGTAGCTAGTGTCGTGTCCCATGAGTTTCTGTCATTTCTGAGGTCGCCTGATGCGCGCTCGCGCGACGCGGTGAGGAGACATATCGGGCATATGGCGACGAGCCGCAACAATGCGAGCGCGCACCAGGCAACCTCCCGAAGGGCGCGCCCCTCCGGCTGCGGTGCTGTGTTGCCGTCGCTTGACGTGCACGGAGCACGCCGGCGCTCCGGCGCCTTGCCCCGCAGCCGGAGGATGCACGCAGAAATGACAGAAACTCATGGGACACGACACTAAGCATGAGTTACGAACGCGACACGATTCGGCGCATGCGCGGCTACACATTCGGCGAGCAGCCCGACGCCGACGACGTGATCAAGCTCAACACGAACGAGAATCCGTATCCACCGAGTCCCGCGGTCGATCGCGCGCTGAAGAGCTTCGACGCCAGTGCGTTGCGCCGCTATCCGCCGCCGACTGCCGATCGGTTCCGTGCGCTGGCGGCGCAGCGTCACGGCGTCGCGATCGAGCAATTGATCGTGACGAACGGTGGCGATGAACTGCTGCGACTGGCCGTGACGACATTTCTCGATCGCGGCGACGTGTTCGGTACGACGGACCCGAGCTACTCGCTCTACCCGGTGCTCGCGGACATCCAAGGTTGTCGCGTCCATGCGCTGTCGCTGAACGACGATTGGGACCTGCCACGCGCGTTTGCGCAGCAGATGAACGACGCGGGCGCGCGGCTCGTCTGTATCGTCAATCCACATGCGCCCACCGGACGACTCGTGAGCGCGGACGTCATCGCCGAGATCGCCAACGAACTCGAAGGGGTGCTGCTGATCGACGAAGCGTACGTCGATTTCGTCGATCCGGCCTTGCGCCACGACATGGTCGACATGGCGCGCGCGTTCGATAACGTATTGCTGCTGCGCACGCTGTCGAAAGGCTACTCACTCGCCGGACTGCGCTTCGGCTACGGAATCGGCGCCGGCACGCTGATCGAACCGATGTTGACGAAAACACGCGACAGCTACAACGTGGACGCGATCGCGCAGACGATCGCCTGCGCTGGTTTCGCCGATCTCGACTATGCGGCGAATACCTGGTCGCTCGTTCGTGCCGAACGGCGCCGATTGCGCGATGCGTTGCGGTCGCGTGGCTTCGACGTACCGCCGTCGCAATCGAACTTCCTGCTCGCGACGCCGCCGATCGACCGGCGCTGCGACGCGCGCGCGTTGTACGCGGTGCTCAAGCAGCGCGGTATTCTCGTGCGCTATTTCGATGCGCCGCGGCTCGACGACAAGGTACGCATTACCGTTGGTGATTCGAACCAGAACGATCGGCTCATCGACAGCATCGATGAGATCATGTGCATCCCCGGAGACGTTCAATGAATTCCAGCGATCGGCCAAACGCGCTGCTGCGCGCCGCCGCAATTGACGCGATCGAACCCGAGCGGCGGCAGCATCAGTTCAATCGACAACGCTGTGCGTCTGATGCGCACATTCGGAACGCGCGTCGGAATGCAACGCATCGGCGTGCACATCGTGCACCTCGCGCCGGGCAGCGAAAGCACGCAGTTTCACTATCCACGACGCCGACGAGGAATTTCTGTACGTGTTGGAAGGACGCGGTATCGCGGAGATCGGCGACGAAACATTCGAGATCGGTCCCGGCGATTTCATGGGTTTTACCGCACCGTCGCAACCGCACACGCTGAAGAATCCGTTCGATGAAGACCTCGTTTATCTGATGGCAGGCGAGCGCAATCCGAACGACGTCGTCCACTACCCGCGCATTCGCCGCACGATGATCAAAGGTCCAGGTCCGCGCCGTTGGGTCGACTGGGACGATCTGCACGAACTGTGAAAGACGACGCTGAACTGCGCGCCACCATCGCCGAGCTGGTTCCCGGCACGCGCGTCGCATCCATCGTGCCGCACTCGGTACTGGTTTGCGGGCGCGCACGTACCGCGCCGACGTCATCGCCGACGGACGTCGCAATCCTGGTTCGTCAAGCAGTTTCCGCAACCGTCCGCCCACGCGCAGCAGGAGTTCAACAGCTACGCGCGCCTGGTAGGTCGTTGGTGTCACACCGACCGATGATCGCGCTGGATCCCGACCGACGCATGCTGATCGTGCGAGTATCTGACGCACTCGATCGACCTGTTCGTAGCCCTGCGACGCGCCAACGATCCGCAGCATCGGTGATGCGAACCCTCGGCGCGCTGATCGCGCGCCTGATCGTCGCGACGTCGAGCTCCGCCCGTAGACGTCGACGAGGTCGCTTCGCGAGCAGAGCTGCCCTGCTCGCGGCGATGGCCAAAGGTCGAAGCCTGGGCCGGCGAATTCGGCGTCCCTCGCACGCCGCATCTCGATCGCAGCGATCGCCGTGGTGGCGGATCGTTATGCGCATCCGGCGAAGGCGAGCCTGACGCAAGGCGACCCCGCGCCGAGCAACGTCGTGTTCACGACCGACGGCCAGGCGCGGCTGGTCGACTTCGAGTACGGCGCGCAACGCCACGTGCTCGCCGACCTCGTGCAGTGGTGGATTCGCTGTCCGCTGCCGGAGCCATGGTTCGAGGCATAGTCGACGAAGTCCGCAACGACCTGTTGGCGGCCGGCATCTACACCGACGCCGACGCGTTCGACGACGATCTTGCGCACATCGCAACCTATGCCGCGATGTACATGTTCACGTGGCTGCCGATCGACCGACGCGTCGCCGAGGATCCGCCGTGGGTCGGCGCATGGCGCGTCGCGGCAAGCATTGCTGTCGACCGAGCTCGCGCGGCATGCGAGCCGCGCGATCGGCGCCAGCGGTCTCGCCGCTCGCCGATTGGCTCGTCGCAACTCGAACGCTGCATTGTCGCGCGCGTGGCCGGCGAGCGGTGACGGCGCGCCGGACTGGAATGCGCTCGTCGGCAAGAGCGGGTGAACGTCGTCTCAGTCGAGCCGCGAGTACAGCTGCGTCGAGTTCCGACCTGCCACTGCTGCTGCAGTTCCGGCTTCTGAAACTTCGGCTTGCGCGCGAGATCGGCTTCGAGCAACGCTCTCGAGTTCGACGATTCGCGCCAGCACATCGTCGTTGGCGCGCTTCGGCGGCGGCACGACGAGCGGCGCAACGACGCGGCGCTGATCGCGTCGTCGGGCACTTCGTAGAATTCCGCCGGATCGGTGACTCGAACGAGGCGCTTGCCCGAATCAGCACGTATCGCTGTGCGACGGTATCGAGGAAGCGCCGATCGTGCGACGTGATCAACACCGCCGCGCCGCTGTCGAGCAGTTGCTCTTCGAGTTGTTCCTTGCCGTCGATGTCGATGTGATTGGTCGGCTCGTCGAGGATCAGGAAGTTCGGTGCACGCAGCGACAGCAGCGATGAACAACGCCCGCGCGCGTTCGCCGCCGCTCATCATCGGCGAGCCGCTTGTCGTGATCGCGATACGGAAAGCCGGCGTTGATGAGACGCCGCCGGACCTGACGTCGTCCGCTACATCGACTCGTTTGATGATGAAGTCGACCAGCGACGAATCCGACGTCGCCTCGTCGAGTTCCTGGTCGTAGTAGCCGAGTCGAACCTGCGGACTCAGCCGTATGCCCGCTGTTTCGGCGCCGCGGAACACGCCTGTCAGCAGCCGGATGAACGTCGACTTGCCGACGCCGTTCGCGCCGAGCAGTGCAACGCGTTCGCCGGGGCGAATGCAGCAACTGATCGATGTCGAACAGCAGATGATCGGGCGCGGCTGCCGGCGCCACGCGCAGCCCTTCGACGCGAACGACTTCTTTCGATCGTCACCGCGGCGAGATCCAGCGTCAGATCGAGCGGCGAGCCGTCGCGTCACGAACGTTCGTTCCGCCTCCATCCGTTCCGCGCGCTTTTCCATGTTCTTTGCGCGTCGCGCGAACTTCTCGTTGTCGAAGTCGCGACCCCAGATCGCCAACCGTTTTGCGCTGGCGCGAATCGCCTCGATTTTGCGCTCCTCGGCCTCGCGACTGCGGCGCGCTGCCGCATCGGCCTGCGGCGAGCGCGGCACGCGCCTCGCTGAACGGCAGATCGAAGCACCACAATCGTCCATCGCGCAGAAACCACGTGGTCACGTCCGCCACCGCGTCGAGAAACGCTCGGTCGTGCGACACGAGCACGAATGCGCCGCGGTAGGCGTTCAGATACGACTCGAAGACGCGCATCGTCGCGAGATCGAGATGGTTCGTCGGTTCGTCGAGCAGCAGCAGGTCGGGCTCGGCAATCACCGCGCGCGCGAACATCAACCGGTTCTGCTGTCCGCCGGACAGAGTCGCCGGTCGCCAGATCGAACGCGGCGCTTGCGCCGATGCCGAGTTCGTCGAGCAGCGCCTCCGCGCGCCAGCGCTCGATCCGTGTGTGCGTCCGGCAGTCCGTTCGAGCACGGCGTCGACGACGCTCAGCGTCGCGCGATCTCAGCCGGCAGGAACTGCTCGACGCGGCCGATCTTCAGGCCGCGCGTGAAGATGATCTCGCCGGCATCGGGCGCGCGCGCTGCCGCGAGAAAATCGAGCAGCGTCGATTTGCCGCAACCGTTGTGGCCGACGAGACCAACGCGCGCGCCCACCGGATACGGTGAACTCGAGATCGCTGAACAGCGTTCGCTCGCCGACGCCATGCGTGACGTCGCGCGCTTGGAGCAGCGTGGACATGTTGAACCGGACCGTATTGCGTACAATCAGGTAGCAACGCTACGCGCTAACAACCCAACCCGGAGACCGCCAAGACGTGTTGCCGATTCGCGACGAAAATCCTCGGGTGCATCCGCCGACGGCGACGGTCGCGATCATCGCGCTGAACGCGCTCGCGTGGGTGCTGCTGCAGGGTCTCGGCACCGAAACCGCGCTGACGAGATCGATCTGTCTGTACGGTCTGGTGCCGGGTGACCTGTTGCGACACCGCGGCGGTCGGATCGCAGATCGCCGATGGACAACGGCATCGTCTGCGTGCTCGACGGACAGCTCGGCGTGGACCACGGTCATCTCGTCGATGTTCATGCACGGCGGCTGGCTGCACCTGATCGGCAACATGTGGTTTCTGTGGATCTTCGGCGACAACGTCGAAGACGCGATGGGGCACGTTCGCTTCGTCGATCTTCTATCTGCTGTGCGGACTCGCCGCCGCCGGCGCGCAGATGCTTCGCCGACCCGGCGAGCATCGTGCCGATGGTCGGCGCATCCGGCGCCATCGGCGGCGTGATGGGCGCGTATGCGCTGCTGTATCCGCGCGCGCACGTCCACATGTTCATCTTCCTCGGCTTCTACATGACGACGGTCGCGGTGCCGGCGATCTACATGCTCGGCTACTGGTTCTGCTGCAGCTGTTGAGCGGATTACCGAGGCTCGCGGGCGAGCAGATGGGCGGCGTCGCGTTCTGGGCGCATGTCGGCGGCTTCGTCGCGGGACTCGCGCTGGCGCTGCCGTTGTTCAAGCAACGCGCACGCCTCGACGCGCGGCTGGCAAAATCCTGCCAGACGCACTGCGCGACACCGTTGGTGACGCCGTCGAACCGAAGCACAGTTCGATCAGAGTCCGTCGATCCAATCGCCGATGATCGTCACGGCTTCCTGATCGACGCGATGACTCCCGAGTCGGCGGCATGCGCGTGTCGTCGAGTCGCTGTATCCGTTCCCACAGCACGCTGCTTGGCCTTGTTGCCGCGCGCGATGATCTTCGCGCATTCGGCAATCCCCAGATCGCCCGCGTGCGGGCGTCACGTCGATCGCGTTCATCGCCGCATCGCTCGTGTCGAAGCGGAAATCCATATTGACGGGCGTCGGTCCGCCGGGTCGATGACACTGCGCGCAGTTCACGGCGAGATACGCGCGCGCACGCGTCGCAACCGAGACGTTCGTGTCGTCCGATGGCGGATACGCGCCGATATTGCGAGTCGGCGCCGATGTCGGCGCCGAAGTAGCCGATGTGATTCAGCGTGCGCAGTTGATTGTCCGTGACAGCACCGTAGTCGAAAGTCGCGATTCAACTGACGCGTCGACGAGTCCGAGCGCGCGATTCGCCGCTTCGTTGTGGCACTGCAGGCATTCGGTGCGGCTCGGATAGTTGTACGGCTACGTGACGCGTACCGCCGCCGACGGTGTTGATCGTCAGCATTTCCGATCTGACCTGACGCCAGCAGATCGGCGTCCGTTTCGTCGGCATTCCAGCGTAGGTGAATCCCAGCCACCCGCTCGCCGTATCGCGTCAGCACGCGCGTCTCGAGCCGCCGCGCCGAATTCGGGTCGCCTTCGGTCATCTCCATCTCGAAGTGTTTGACGATCACGGTGCCGACGGGAAACGTCCAGTGCACCGGTCGCGCTGAACGTCACCGTTGCGTTGGCCGGAATCGCGACCCAGCGTCGCTTCAGCGCACCGTCCGACCAGAACGGCAGATTCAAGTCGTATTCGATCAGACCGGACGCCGGCGTCAGCGTCGCGAGATCCGTGAACAAGCCGGTCTGCGACAGCAGCGTCGGCTGCGCTGCCGCCACCGCCCGACTCGTTCAGTTGGAAAAGCCGCCGTTCTGCGACACGACGTAGACCTCGCCGTTGTTGTCTTCGCCGAACGACGTCGGGTTCTGCGCGGTCGCGAGCTCCGCATTCGTCGCGGGGTTCACGCCATCGTAGCGGAGCGACCAGACCGTGCCCGACGCCGAAGTCGCTGTACAGATACGCGCCGATCAACGATGCGATGCGCGCGCCCCGATAAACGTAGCCACCGATGATCGCGACGCCGAGACTGTGATCGTATTGGTAGATCGGTGGCGTGTGCGGCGCGCTGCCGGTGAGTGGCGTACCGGGTTGCAACAACCGGGTGCCTTCGAAGCGCGGCCAACCATAGTTCGCGCCGCGCGTGATGATGTCGATTTCCTCGATCGCGTCCTGACCCACGTCGCCGGCCCACAGCTGACCCGTCTGGCGATCGAACGAAAAGCGAAACGGATTGCGCAAGCCATAGGCCCAGATCTCGGGCCGCGCATTCGCGGTCCCGACGAACGGATTGTCCGCCGGGACGTCGTACGCGGCGGTCGCGACCGCCGGGTGCACGTCGATGCGCAGGATCTTGCCGAGCAGCGAATTCGAGATTCTGCCCGTTGCGGAACTGATCATTGGCGCCGCCGCCGTCGCCCATCGCGATGTACAGATATCCGTCGGGACCAAACGCGAG
This sequence comes from uncultured Gammaproteobacteria bacterium, assembly GCA_963829065.1. Classification (GTDB taxonomy): domain Bacteria; phylum Pseudomonadota; class Gammaproteobacteria; order Pseudomonadales; family Azotimanducaceae; genus DATJGR01. Next base: position 707,846 of record CAWHHK010000006.1, read on the forward strand.
CATCCCGCCGTTGTGATTCGCCGCCGGCTGCGGGACGACCAGGATGATCTTTTCGCTGGCGGGGACTCGCGATGTCGGTGCCCACATCCCACGTATAGCGCGCGACGATCGTGGCGCCATCTGCACGCCGGGAGTAGTTCACGTAGATGAACCGATTCGTCGCAAAGTTCGGGTCGAACGCGAGTCCCAGCAGACCCTGCTCGCCGCGCGAACACCAGATTCCCGGACACGTCGAGGATCGTACGACTCGTGCTGACGCCAGCCGACGGCACGAAGGCGCGCAGCTGCCCGCTCTGCTGCGCGACGACCAGTCGCGTCTCGCCCGGTACGCCAGACACGAAAATCGCGGCGTTGAACGAGAGATTCGGAAATGCGGCCACAAGGTCGATCGGCGCCGACATTGCCGACGGACGTCGGTAGATTGAACGTCGCCACAGTCGGGCGCGTATCGATTCCAAACGCAAGCGCCTGGGGCGATCCGCCCGCGTCGCCGCCAGCTCCCGCCGCCACCGCCGCAACCAACCACGACGAGCAACAGCACAGCTAATCAATACTCCGTCGCATGCTTCGACCTTGCTGCCTCCCAATGATTGCGTCAACCTTAGACCGGCATCGGACACACAAATGTCAGTTTACTCACAAGAACATCGGAGACCATTGTATGACCACACGACTGCCCGCGATCAGCCTGGCCGCCGTGCCCGGACGCCGTAAGGCGACGCTCGAACTCGCGCAGGAGATCGAACGGCGCGGATTCCCCGGAATTTATTGTCCGAGCTTCGGCGACGGCATCGGCTTGTGCGAAGCGATTGCGCTGTCGACCCGCGAGATCCGCTTCGGCACCAGCATCACGCCGATCTACACGCGCAACGTGCAGGACTTCGCGCAGACCATCGCGTTCATTCACGAAATCTCCGACGGCCGGTTCGTGTTCGGCGTCGGCGTCAGCCACGCGCCCGCGATGAAGCGGATGGGCATCAGCCAAGGCAAACCGCTGGCCGACATGCGCAACTTCATCAAGGAACTGCGCGCCGTGCCGCGCACCGGCGATCTGCCGCCGATCGCGCTCGCGACGCTGCGCAAGAAGATGATCGCGCTGTCCGAAGAGATCGCGCGAAGGCATGGTGTTCGCCAACGGCGCGCGCTCGCACATGGCGCGATTCGCTGTCGGTGCTCGAGCGCCGACGCTCGCGATCGAACGACGCGTTCTTCATCGGCAACATGATTCCGACGTGCATCAGCGACGACGAAGACGCGGCCAAAGGCCGTCAATCGGCGCACGCTGACCGGCTACGCGATGCTGCCGAACTATCGCAACTACTGGAAGGAAGCGGGCTACGTCGAGGAGATGGAAGCCGTCGAGAGCTGCGCTGGCACGCGGCGAAACCGACAAGGTCGGCGCAGTGCCTGACCGATCGCTGGCTCGCGGACACGACGCTGTTCGGCTCGAAGAACAAGGTGCGCGACGGCATCGAGGCCTGGTTCGACGCCGGCATCAAAACGCCGATCATCGTGCCGTCGTCCGCTGTCGGCAATCAGCTGAAGGCGTTCGAAGAATTCTTCGCGATCTGGAAGTGACCGTCGCCGCTCGATCACGCCGGCTGATAGCGCAGCAGCGTGATCTCGTCAGTGACCGGATCGAAGTACGGCTTCACACGCATGCCGATCCGAATGTCGGCGTCAGCGACGTTGACGAGCGTCGTCGTCAGCCGGACACCTTCGTCGAGTTCGACGACCGCCAAGCCGCTGCGGAACTTCGCTCGCAAAATGCGGCGACGTCGGCTGCCGCGCGATCGTGAACGTATACAGCGTTCCGTTGCCCGACACTTCGTGCCACTCGAGTGCGTCGGACAGACAATTCGAACAGCGGCTGCGCGGGTAAAACACCCACACGCCGCAGTCGTCGCATTTCTGCAGCTTGACGACGCCGTCCTTCAGGCCGTCCCAGAACGGCGCGCTGGTCGGCGTCGGCGTCGGCAACGGTTTGTCGAAGTTCATCGTCAATCTCCCTGCAGAATCAACGCGGCCTGTTCGCTCATCACGCCGCCGGTGCCCGACACATACACGGTGTCGCATTGGCCGAGCTGCAGATCGCCGGCGCGGCCCATGATCTGCCGCACGGCTTCGATCGGTTGCGTCATGCCGCCGGCGAGTCCGGCCTGACCGACGCCGAGTTGACCGCCGTGCGTGTTCAGCGGGAAGTCGCCGGCGACGGTGAAGTCGTGATCGTCGAATGAAATCCATGCCTTCGCCTTTGCCGCAGAAGCCGGCGTCTTCGAGCGTCAGCAGCACGGTGATCGTGTAGCAGTCGTAGATCTCGCGCGGCATCGACATCGGCCGGCTTTGACGCCGGCCATCGCGAATGCCTGTTTCGATGCCGGACCGACCGGCGTATGCACCATGTCGCTGCGCGTACGTCGGCGTCTTGATCGTCAGGTGTTCGCCGAATCCGGTGACCCAGACCGGCGATGCCGGCAACGCTCGCGCAACTTCGCGACTCGCAACCACCACCGCGCTGCCGCCGGCAACCGGCATCACGATCTCGAGCATCCGCAGCGGATCCGCAATCAGTTTGCTCGCGAGCACGTCTTCGATCGCTGACGGGTTGACCGAAGAACGCCGCGTTCGGATTCGCAGCGCCGCATTCGCGCGTTGATGCGCAACCAGTTTCGCCATGGCGCGCGGGTCGTAGCCGAACTCGGCCGCGTAGCGTTGCGCGATCATCGCGTAGCCGCAGTTCTGCGCGACGTTGCCGTACGGAACGTCGAACTCGGCCTGCGGCGAACCCCACTCGACGCTGCTCGCGCCGAAGTAGCGGCGCGGATCGATCGGGCGCGCGTTCGGATTGCTCGGGTATCGGACGCGCCGGCGCCGCACACACGACGACATCGCAGATGCCGAGTTCGATCGCGGCGGCGGCGCGCCAGATCATGCCGACCGACGTCGCGCCGCCGAGATCGATGCGTTCCGCAAAATTCACCGGATGGCCGAGGTACTCGACGATCGTCGCCGGCGTGAACATGCCGGACTCGCGGATGTCCGAGCAGACGATGCCGTTGACGTCGCGCGCCGACAGTCCCGCATCGTCGAGCGCGAGCTTGCGCGAGTTCGGCCCACTGTTCGATCGTGAATCTGCGCGGACCCGTGTATTTGCGTTCGTGCTTGTGTTCGGCAAATCCGACTACGGCTGCGTCGCCTCGTAGTCCCATGTCACGCCCTCGGCTTCCCCGAAGATGGGCCGATGATAGACTGCGCGACGCTCCTGCTCCAAGCGGAATGTCTCGATCAGACGAGCGACGTGAAACTCTGGATCATCCGCCACGCAAAGTCGTCCTGGGCCGATCCCGGGCAGGCCGACTTCGATCGACCGCTGAACGCTCGCGGCATGAAGGACGGCAAGCGGATGATGCGCTGGATGCGCGGCCAGACCGAACGTCCCGCAGTGCATCTGTCTCGAGCGACGCGGTGCGGGCGCGCGCGACGGCGGAATTCGTCCGCGACGGTTGTGCTGTTCCGCCCGATCGCTTGTTGTTCGACCACCGACTGTACGAAGCATCGCCCGACGACGCTTATTGGAGGTCGTTCGTGAGCTGCCCGACGACTGCCCCTCAGCAGCGTTGGTGGGCCACAATCCCGGGCTCCACCGAGTTCGTCAACGCAGATGGTCGGCAGAGCCGTGATCGACGACCTGCCGACGTTCGGCATCGCGCTGCTCGACGTTGCCGATGCGTTGGCGCGACGCGCGATTCGGCTGCGCGACGCTCGTCGCGATTGCACACACCCAAGACCCTTCGCGACTAGGAGACGTATCGTGCGACATCGCCAAAGCGGCCATCGACGTCGGCCTGCACACCACCAACAAGGACGCGATGCTCGCGTTCTGGCAGGGCGAGATCGGTCTGCCGTTCCACGAAACGCTGCCGGTCGGCGCGGCGTGCATCAGTTGCGCCACGGCATCGGCGAATCGGTGCTGAAGATCAATCACAATCGCGATCCGTTGCCGCCGACGCCGCGCGACCGGATATCGACATCTGACGATTGCGCAGCCCGGCGTCGCGGCCGCGCGCGAATCTGACGCGATCCGGACGGCAATCGCGTCACGCTGGTGCCCGCCGGCCACGACGGCATCGAGCAGTTGCAGATGCATCTGCCGTGCGCGACTCGGCCGCACACCACGATTTCTATCGGACGCGTGCTCGGACTCGAGCCGACCGGCGACGGACGTTACCGCTGCGGCGTTTCGCTGCTGTCGTTCGAGCGCGACGCGCACGCGAGCGCCGACGCGCAGATGCGCGGCATCGGTTATCGCTACCTGACGATTCAGGTCTTCGATGTCGTCGGCGAACATCGCGCAATCCTCGCGCGCGGCGGAACGGAAGGCAGCGCACCGCGTGCGACTCGGTGATGTCGCCTACATTTCGTTCGTGCGCGATCCGGATGGAAATTGGATCGAGATCTCGCAGCGCAAGTCGATCACGGGCTCGCTGGACTAGCCGTGATCGCTTCGATCGCGGCCGGAACTACCTAGACTCGCCAGGCACGCGCGGTATACGTATGGCCCGCCGCGAAGCGACAAGGATCTTTCCACGATGAGCTTTCTTTCATTTTTGCTGCTCGCGGCGTCACGTATCTGATCTGGCGGATCACCGATCAGCTGCCCGATCTGATCTTTCGCATCAGCGAGATTCAGCGCGACGTCGCGGAGCTTCGACGCACGCTCACCGACGCTCCGGCACCGTCGTCGACCGCGAGCGCGGCACCGTCGCGACGCATCGAACCGTCGCCGGGACGCCCGCCGCCGACACGGCCTCGTAGCGGCCCGCAGTTCGAATTCGCAGTCGAAACCGCAGTTCGAAGGAGCCGCACTTGGCGCTGTTTCCGCTCAAACGCGAGTCGTTGGGACAGCGCCTGGAGGATCTCGACTGGCGCGTCTGGCTCGGCCTGATGCTGACGTTCGTCTGGCTCGTGCTCGGCTATGTCTATGTCGAGATATCCGTCGGGTGGGATCAGTTCCGACATTTGTCGGCCGATCAGGTCGGCAACTTTCTCCAAGGGGCATTTGCGCCGCTCGCGTTTCTGTGGCTGGTCATCGGCTACTTTCTGCAGCAGCGCGAATTGTCGCAGAACACCGAAGTGCTGCGCATGTCGGTTCAGCAAGCCGAGATCCAGTCCGAAAAGATGGCCGCCAACGAAATGCACGCGCGGCAGGAGACGTTTCTGCGCGTCGCGCAACGCGTGCACGCGCAGCTCGGTACGATCGTCGGGTTTCTGTTCATCTCGAGCCAGGCGGCCGGGGCCGACGGAACGGTGACGAACGAAGAACAGGGCCAGCTGTTCGCGCAGCTCAGCCAAGGCGATCCCGAAGTATTTTCGCGGCGCATGATCACGACGCATCTCACCGCCGACACCGACGACGAGCGCTATCGACTGTTCTACGGCACGCCCGTCCGCGCGCGTCACACGAACAACTTCATCTATACGTTCGAGCGACTGATCGCACGCGCCAGGGAAGTCGATCCCGACGGCATGATCTGCGATGCGCTGTATTCGACGTCGCACGGACTGGTCTACAACATCGCAAAACGTTATCAAGCCATCGCGCCGCCGGAACTGGCCGACCCGAAACGCACCGGAACCAATCTTCAAGTTCTGATGGAGACGGAGGTTCGATGCGAACATTCGTGGCGCTGTGCCTGACGATTGCTGTTGAGTGCTCGTCGCAACGCGGCCGAGCCGGATCGATTCGCCGACGTCTCGGTCAAAGTCGATCCCGGTCGGCGGCAGCGTGTCGATGCTGACCGGCGCCGGCGGCAACATGGCCGTCTCGATCGGCAAGGACGGCACGCTGCTGGTCGACGACGAGTTCGCTGCGCTGGCGCAACGAATTCAGACCGCGATCACGGAACTCGGCGGAAGCGCGCCCGAAGATCGTCCTGAACACGCACTTTCACGACGATCACGTCGGCGGCAACGCACTCGTTCGGCGAGCGCGGCGTGATCATCGCGAACGAACAGGTTCGTTATCGCCTGCTGAACGATCCGCGCTCTGCCGCGCTCGGCACTGCCGGTCGTGACCTATCGCGGACCGGATCCGCGTCCAGTTCAACGACGACGAGATCGACGTGATTCACTTTCCGGCCGGGCCACACCGACGGCGACTGCGGTCGTCTGGTTCCGCAACGCCAACGTGTTGCACACGGGTGATCTGTTCTTCAACGGCACGTTCCCGTTCATCGACGTCGAGAACGGCGGCACCATGGACGGCTATCATCGCGGACGTCGCGAAGATTGCTCGAGATGATTCCGGCAGACACGCGCATCATTCCCGGGCACGGACCGCTGGCGAGCGTGGTCGAACTCGGCGAATTTCACGACATGCTGAAGGCGACCGTGTCGAACATCAAGGCGCGCATCGCTGCGGGTGAGTCGGTCGACAGCATCGTCGCGAACGGGACTCGGCCCGGAGTGGGCGAGCTTCGCGACGGGCTTCATCACCGAAGAGCAGTGGATACGCATCGTGCAGGCGGAGCACAACGCAGCCGACCGAACGCGACGGCACTCGGCGCCGTTGACATGATCGATCCGCTGACACTGCTCGCTGACGACCGCACGAAGGCGCGCGTCGCAGACGACCCTTGGGCGAACCTGTGTGTTCTCGCGACGATCGATGCGCAGCGGAATCCGCAGGCGCGCGTCGTCGTGCTGCGCGATCTCGAGCGACGACTTTGCGGTGTTCATCAACGGCACGAGCCCGAAACATGCGCGAACTCCGCCTGTCGCGGCGTCACGCGGTGCTCGTCTATCTCGCGAGCCTCGGCGTGCAGTACCGCCTGACCGTGTCGCTCGAGCCGGTGCCGGCCGCGATCGTGCGCACGAGCTGGCTCGATCGCCCGCGCATCCCGAAGGTGATGGACTGGTTGTACGAGCACATTCCAGCCGCAGAGTCCGGCGGTCGCCATCGCGTGACGATCTCGATGGAACGTTACGCGGACGATCGATGCGCAGCTCGCCGACAATGTCACGGCGCCCGCGCGATGCACTCGGGTTACTACCTCGATCGTCGAGACGGTCGAGCGTCTGGAACTCGCCGGCGATCGCATCCACACGCGCCGGTCGCTATCGACGCAACGGCGCGATGTGGCACGCGAGCGAATTGATTCCCTGATTGTCAAGCAGCTCTAGTCGTCGATCACTGGCACGATGCCGATGCAGATTCTTGAAGCACGTCGCAATGGCCGTTTCGAGAAAACCCTTCACGAACGCCGAGTCTTCGTCGCCGGCGCGCACCGCGGCGTACAGCGTCGGCCACACGCCCTCTTCGCCCAGCGATCGCGCGACGACGTAGTCCTTCTTCAGGTATTCGTGCAGCGCCCAGTTCGGCAGACACGTGACGCCGCGGCCGCTCGCGACGAGTTGGATCATCATCGCCGTCAGTTCGGCGGTGCGGATCGCGCAGCGGCTCGACGCCGGCGGGATCGAGGAACGACGAAAAGATGTCGAGTCGAGAACGATCGACCGGATAACAGATCAGCACCTCGCTGCGCAGATCGTCCGGTTCGATCCACTTGTTCTTTGCGAGCGGATGCGATCGGCGCGACCGCCAGCTGCGCTTCGTACGAGAACAGCGGGCAGTACGTGACATCGAGATCGCGCATCGGATCCGCGGTGATCACGAGATCGAGGTCGCCGCGGCCCAGCGCCGGCAGCGGCGCGAAGTTGAAACCGCTCGCGATGTCCAGTTCGACGTCCGGCCAACTCTCGCGATATCGGTTGATCGCCGGCAGCAGCCATTCGAAGCAGCTGTGGCACTCGATCGCCATGTGCAAACGACCGGATTCGCCGCCGGCGAGACGTTCGAGATCGCGTTGCGCGCCGTGCACCATCGGCAGCACTTCGTCGGCGAGACGCAGCAGCCGCTTGCCGGCCGACGTAAACCGCAGCGGTCGCGTTTTGCGCACGAACAACGGGCAACCGAGGCGATCCTCGAGATCCTTCAGTTGATGCGACAACGCCGACTGCGTCAGGAATACGCGCTCCGCCGCCTCGACGAGGCTGCCGGTGTCGCGCAGCGCGGCGAGCGTCCGCAGGTGTCGCAGTTCGAGCGCTAACATGAGGCCGTCTAATAGTCAGACCTAGTGATGTATGCATGCATATTCATGAACGGGCCGCACTGTCACCTAGCCGCCGCGCGCTCCGACAAATGCGCATCGGCGCGTGAATCGCCGCGCAAAATGCGCACGCGATGCACATTGCGGCCGGAATACCGTCCACTAAACTCCCATCTGATGAACGATCACGGCATAACAAACACAGAAAACATGTTCAGCCCGACCCGCACCGTCATCGACGCCTTCGTGCGAGTGCCTCGTCTACGACATTCGAGAAGGCCTTTCCGGGCGCGCAAAAGGCGCAGTCAGGCGTGCTCGAGCAAAGCGCGCGGATGGCGCTCGAGTCGCTGACCAACTCCGACTGCAGCTATCACGACCTGAACCACACGATCATGGTCACCGACGTCGGTCAGTCGATCCTGTGGGGCCGCCTGACGTCGCAAGGCGACGTCACCGCGCACGACTGGCTCCACGCGATTCTCGCGATGCTGTACCACGACGTCGGATTCATCCGCGGCATCCTCAAAGGCGACCGCGGCGGTCGCTACATCGTCAACGAATTCGGCGACACCGTTGCGCCGCCGGCCGGCGCGACCGACGCGTATATGGCGCCGTACCACGTGTCGCGCAGTTGCCTGTTCGTGAAGGAACGCTTCGCAACCGAGACGCTGATCGAAGCCGGCACGCTTGATCCACCACATCGAGATGACGCGCTTTCCGGTACCGCGCGACGCGTTCTATCAGCGCGTCGGCGACTTTCGCGGGACTGGTGCGCGCGGCCGATCTGATCGGTCAGATGGCCGATCCGCAATACATTCAGAAGCTGTCGAAGCTGTTCATGGAGTTCACCGAGACCGGCGAGGCCGAGCGGCTCGGCTACGACAATCCCGGCGAGTTGCGCGCCGGACTATCCCGCGTTCTTCTTCGAGCGCGTACGTCCGTATATCTCCGAAGGATCTGCGATTCCTGCGCAAGACCCAGGAAGGTCAGCTGTGGATCGCGAATCTGTTCAGCCACGTCTACAGCGAACAGCAGAGCGAACCGTCCTACGGACCGGAACGCCGAAGCGCGATGATCCGGCCGGCGATCAGCGCCGCCGCGCCGCGGACTTCACTCCCCCGCAGATCGCGGTCAGCAACCGCTAACGCCGACGGCGTACGCCCTGCTCGGCGTCAGAAGCGTTCCATCGCAAAAAACACGATCACAAAGACGATCGGCAACAACACCGCCGCGTACGTCGCCAGATTCGCAATATCGTTCTGCCGATCGTCCGTGCCAAGCGCAACAGATTGCCGAGCGTCAGCCAGATCGCGCCGGACACGATCATCGTCAGCACCAGTGTCAGAATCGCGGCGGCCACTGTCGAGCGTCACTGCTGCGACAGTTGCAGCATGTTGCGCGGCTGCGCGCCGGTGAGATCGGAGATCTCCGCATAGCTGTCGGCGATGTCGTCGACGGTCGCATCGGTGCCGAGATCGACGCCCGCATTTTCGACGAGACAAGCGACCGAATAGCGTCCGCCCGCCGCCTGCAGGATCACGCCGTTCGGCGCCTTTTCGCTGCACAGAAACAGCACGGCCGGCGTGACCAGTTCGGGTCCCAGTCGTTTGAACGCTTCGGCCGGCATCAGATTTTCCGTCATCCGCGTCGCGGCCACCGGCGCGATCGCGTTCGTGAAGACGTTGTTCTTCGCGCCTTCGATCTTCAGCGAGTTCATGAAGCCGACGAGCGACAGTTTCGCCGCGCCGTAGTTGGTTTGGCCGAAGTTGCCGTACAGACCCGACGGCGACGTCGTCATCACGATGCGGCCGTAGCTCTGCGTCGCGCATGATCGGCCAGACCTCTTTCGTGCAGTACATCGAACCCATCAGGTGCACTTCGACGACGGCGCGGAAGTCTTCGATCGTCATCTTCGTGAAGCTCTTGTCGCGCAGGATGCCGGCGTTGTTGATCAGGATGTCGACGCGACCCCAGGCCTTCATCGCGTCCTCGACCATGCTCTTCGCGCCGCGCGCATCGGACACCGATCCGCCGTTGGCGATGGCTTCGCCGCCTGCGGCCTTGATCTCTTCGACGACGTGCGTCCGCGGCTTCGGACGAGCCACCGGTGCCGTCCATCGCACCGCCGAGATCGTTGACCACGACCTTCGCGCCGAGCTTGGCCAGTTCAATCGCGTGGCAACGCCCAAGTCCACCGCCCGCGCCGGTCACGATCGCAACACGCCCGTCGAAGCTGATTGTCATCGAGATGCTCCAGTGTCCGAAAAATCAAAACGCGCGATTCTACACGCTTCGCTCGAGAGACGAAGCGGCGAGTCGGCGACGTTCACGGGCGCATCGGAAACGCGTCGGTCCGACGCAGCGTGGCAAGCGTCGGCTGAATCCATTCGATCCACCGGCACAGCGTCGGACGCGTTTCGCGCGGATCGATCAACTCGTGCACCGCGAACGACTCCGCGCGCGGAAACGGCGATCGCGCAGCTTTCAGGCGGTCTTCCAGTTCGGCGCGTTTGGCGTCCGGATCGGGCGCCGCTGCGATCTCGCGATGAAATGCAACCGCAACGCCACCTTCGATCGGCAGCGGACCCGACTCCGCGGACGGCCACGCCAGCACGTACGCGTTCGGCGCGTAGTGCGCCGCGGTTGCAACGCCAAATCCTTTGTGGATCTGAATCGACGCCCACGGCACCGTCGCCTGCGCGGCGGCCGCGACCGCAGCCATGCCGAATCGAATCGTGCCGGCGCGTTCGGCTTCCGGACCGATCATGAAGCCGGGCTGATCGATCAGATTGACGATCGGCACGTGGAACGTGTCGCACGTTTCGACGAAGCGTCGGTACTTCTGCGCCGCGGCTGCCGTCATCGCCCCTGCGTAATGTCGGCAGTCGTTCGCGAGCACGCCGACGCTCTGGCCCGGCGAGCCGCGCAAAGCCGCAGATCTGGCTCGGTCCGAACGTCGCGCCGATTTCGAAAAACGAACCGCGATCCATCACGAGCTTGATGATGCGGCGCATGTCGAACGGCGCATTCGAATCGCGCGGCACGATCGACAGCAACTCCTGCTTCGCGCGCGGCGGATCGTCGTCGCATGGCATGACGCGGCGCCGTCTCCCAGACGTTCGACGGCAGATACGACAGGAATCGCCGGATCTGGTTGAACGCGTCCTGCTCGTCTTCCGCGATGTTGTCGATGACGCCGCTCTTCGCGTGAACCTCGACGCCGCCGAGTTCTTCCTTCGTCGTTTGACGCCGAGCGCACGCTCGACGAGCGCAGGGCCGCCGATCAGCACCTGCGCGGTGTGCCGCGTCATCACGGCAAAGTGCGATGCGACCAAACGTCCAGCCGGAAATCCGGCGACGGCGCCGAGCGCCGCCGACGCAATCGGCACCTGTGCCGAGCGCATCGGCGATCACCTTGAAACGCGGCTCGGCGAATACCGGTTCGCCGACGGTACCGCCTTTGCCGCCGCCACCGCGCACACTGCCGCCGCCACCTTCGAGCAGACGCACCAGCGGCACGCGATACTGGATCGCGAGATGTTCGGCGTAGACGCTCTTGCGCAGACCCGCGGCGTTCGGCGAGCCGCCCTTCAGCGTGAAGTCTTCGCCGCCGACGACGATGCGACGACCCGCAACTTTGCCGAAGCCGACGACATAGTTGGCCGGAACGAAGTCGTTGACCTCGTCCCGGAGCGATCGGCGGAGTAGTCCGGAATCGCCGTGGCGCGGCCGTGTTCCTCGAACGAATCGGCGTCCAGCAACGCGGCGATGCGCTCTCGAATCGTCAGGCGACCGCGCGCGTGTTGCCTTGCAATCGCCTCTTTGCCGCCCTGTCGCAACGCCAGCTGGCGGCGTCGCTCCAGTTCCTCGACTTCGCGCTCCCAGGACATCCCAACGGCTCGACGCAGGGGCGTGATCAGGTGGGATTCTTGAATGCCGGCAGCGCGCTTCTCGAAGTTCGCTTTCACCGCTTCGATCTGATTCGGCGTGCCGATCAGCGATCCCTGCAGCGACTGTTCCAGATTCAGCCCGGTCGCCGGATCGGCGTGCCACGCCACTTCGAAGAGTTGTTTCGCGGCGCGAATCGCGTCGGGCGATTTACCGGCGATTTCGCGCGCCAGATCGAGCGCCGCCTGCAACGGATCATCGGCAACGCGCGTTACCAGACCGAGCGCCTGCGCTTCGGTGCCGCTCAGCACGCGTCCGCTGAACGTCAGTTCCTTCGCGACGTCGAGCGGCACCAGATCGCGCAATGTCTGCGTCAGCGACATGTCGGGGATCAGCCCCCACTTGATCTCCATCACCGAGATCTTTGCATCGGGCGATGCAATGCGGATGTCGGCACCCAGCGCAATCTGACAGCCGCCGCCGTATGCGACGCCGTGGACCGCCGCGATGACCGGCACCGGCAAGCGCTTCCAGATCATCGCCGGCCGCTGCGCGCGATTTTCGGGTTGATCGCCGGAAGCGCTGGAACAGCGTAGCCGGTGGTCGCGCGTGGCGCCCGTTCGCCGCTGCCGGCCATGCCCTGAAAACTCGAGAAATCGAGGCCGGCGCAGAACCCGCGACCATTGCCCGACAGCACGACGACACGAACGTCTTTCGCATCGAGCAGCGATTCGCCGGCCGCGACGATCGCCTCGAACATTTCGCCGCTCAGCGCGTTGTATTTGTCGGGCCGATTGAGGCGGACGTCGGCGACGCCATCGATTTTGGTAATCGTGACGAGATCGGACATGGTTCCCCCTGCAAGAATATGTGGATTCGGCGGCAGTCTGACACAGCGCTCAGGTTCGACAAAAGCGCCGAGTCGGCATCACGACGCGATGACGATCGAGCACCTGGCCTTCTTCGACGACATCCTGCGGCCGCACCAGCAATTCGGCGACGCGACCCGCGACAGGACTCTCGAGCGGAATTTCCATCTTCATCGATTCGAGGATGATCAGCACATCGCCGCTCGACTACGTCGCCGACGGCGACGACGACCTTCCAGACGTTACCGGTCACTTCCGATTCGACGCGACGGTTGGCCATTGCTTTTGTCTCTCGTGTAATTCAGTCGGCGATTTCGTTGCGTTCGACGTGCATCGCGTATTCGCGCCACGCCTCGCGGAATCCGCCGAGCCCACGCGACTGCGTCGCTGTCGTCGATCGTCCGCCATCGACGGCTCCGGCAATCGCTCCATCGATCGCGCGCGCCTCGTCCACGCTCAACGACACGACGAACATGTCGGTCAGCGGACCGCCGCGATGATCCTCGGGCTTCTCGAGCGGCGCGCCGTCGTAACACCGTCGCAAGGCGCGCAGTCAGTCGTGCTTCATCCGCCAACAGTTCGATGCTCTGCTCGAGCATCCACCGCGAAAACGTGTGCGGCGAATCGCACAGCGCCTTGTAAACACTCCAATCCATTGAGGAAATTGGGTTGCGCCTCAGCCGCTGAATCAGAACCGATCGAGATCGATCGGCGCGCCGGTCAGGCGCTCGATACGCCTCGAGATATCGCGCAAGGCTGTTCTGTACGACCTCGTCCGGCAACGTCGGCCCGGGCGGCGTCTTGTCCCACCGACCCGTCATTCACCAACGTCTCCAGATAGTCGCGCACATACTGCTTGTCGAAGCTCGGCTGTTCCGCGCCCGGTCGCCACAGATCCGCCGGCCAGAAACGCGAACTATCCGGCGTGAAGATTTCGTCGACCAACAACGGCGCAACGTCGCCGCCGATCTGCCCGAACTCGAACTTCGTATCCGCAAGGATGATCCCGCGCTGCATCGCGTAGGCCGAAGCGCGCTTGTACAGATCGAGCGTCGTGTCGCCGAGCCAGCGCATCAGATCGGCACCGACGATCGCCGCGCCTTCATCGAAGCTGATGTTCTCGTCGTGGCCGCTGTCTGCCTTCGTCGACGGCGTGAACAGCGGCTTCGGCGAGCCGATCGCCGTTGCGCAGGCCTTTCGGCAGCGGGATGCCGCAGACCGCGCCGGTCTTCTGATAGTCCTTCCAGCCGCTGCCGGTGATGTAGCCGCGCGCGATGCACTCGATCGGCACCACGTCGACCTTCCTGCACAGCATGATCCGGCCGGCGAGCGCCGTGCGTTCTGCGTCCCGTCAGGCCCGGCACATCGGCGACATCGGTCGAGATCAGGTGATGTTTGACGTTGCCCGAGAAGTGGTCGAACCAGAATCGCGACATCTGCGTCAGCACGATGCCCTTACCGGGCAAGCCGTTCGCCATCACGACGTCGAATGCGCTGATGCGGTCGGTCGCGACGATCAACACGCCGGGCTCGCCGCTCGGGAGCCGTAACGTCGTACAGATGTCTCGCACTTTGCCGGCGCGTCGATCGGCAGCGACAGATTCGTCGTCATCAATGCTTCGCGCATGTGTCTACCTCGCCGTACTGCCGCCGTCGGCCATGTAGACCGAACCCGTGATGAACGCGCTGTCGTCGCTCGCGAGAAACAGCATCAGCTTCGCGATGTCGTCCGGCATGCCATAGCGCTGCAGCGGAATCTGACTTCTGATCATTTCCTTCGCTGCCGCCGCGTTCCCCGGCGAGAATCCCTCCTCGAGGCTGCGCATCATTCGAGTTTCGACCGGCGACGGATTCACGGTGTTGACCCGGATGTTGAACGGCGCGCACTCGAGCGCCGCGGAGCGCATCATGCCGATGACCGCGTGCTTGCTCGTGACGTACGCCGAGACGCCCGGCGCTCCGCCCACGCCCGCGACCGACGACGTGATGACGATGCTGCCGCCGCCCGCGCTTTGAGCGCCGGGATCACCGATTTCAGACCGAGCCACACGCCGCGAACGTTGACCGCGATCACTTTGTCGAATACGTCTCGACGTCGTATTCGGTGATCGGCTTGACGATCCCCTCGATACCGGCGTTGGCGAGAAACGTGTCGACACCGCCGTAGCGCTCCGTGCGCAACCCGAACGAATCGATCGTTGTCGGCCGGCTGCGTGACATCGCCGACGCAATAGCTCACGCGATTGCTGCCGATCTCCTTCGCAGCGTCCTTCAACGCAGCCTCGGACAAGATCGACGAGCAGCACGTTCGCGCCTTCGGCACAGAACAGACGTCCGGCCGCGCGACCAATGCCGCCGGCGCCGCCGGTAATGATCGCTACTTTGTCGTTCAAGCGAGACATCGATGTCCTCTCCGGTCAAGCTGGTTGATCCGCTGAGCGCCTGTTCGAAGTCGTCGAGCAGGTCGTCGGTGTCTTCGATTCCGACCGAAATTCGAATCAACGAATCGGCGATGCCCATGCTCGCTCGACGTTCGCGCGCCCATTTCGTAGTAGATCGTGTGCGCGACGGGAATCGCGAGCGTGCGATTGTCGCCCGAGGTTGCTCGACTTGATGACGACGTCGAGTCGATTCAGAAAATCGAACACGTCGATCGTTCGGGTCGAGTTCGAAGCTGAACAGCGCGCCGGGATGGCGAAACAGACGCTTCGCCAGCGCGTGTTGCGGATGCGACGGCGAGCCCCGGATAAAACACCTTCGCCACGCGCGGATCGCTCTCCAGCTTCTGCGACCAGCATCCGCGTGTTGTGACACTGCCGCTCGAGGCGCAGCGCCAGCGTTTCCGCGCCGATCGCGATGTGGTGCGCCGCTTCGGGTGCGAGCGCCGCGCCGAAATCGCGCAGGCCTTTCTTCTTGATCTGCGTCAGTCCCCACATCTGCGGATTGCCGGTGCGATATTCCGACGCGATGTTCGGAAAGCGCTGCCAATCGTAGTGGCCTTGTTCCGTCAGGCTGCCGCCGAGCACGTTGCCGTGACCCGCAATGTATTTCGTCAACGCGTTGACGACGATGCTCGCGCCCACCGTCGTCGGCTGGAACAGGTACGGCGACGTCATCGTGTTGTCGACGACGTAGACGAGACCCTTTGGATCGACACAACGCGCCGATCGCCTCGAGATCAGCCACCTGCGTGCGCGGATTCGCGATCGTTTCGACGAACACGAGCCGCGTGTTCGGCCGAATCGCCGCTTCGACCGCGTCGACCGACGTCGCGTCGACGAACGTCACGTCGACGCCGTGATTGGCGAAGCTCGCAAAGAGACTGTTGGTGTTGCCGAACAGGAACGCGCTCGAAACGAAGTGATCGCCGGCGCGCAGCAGCGCAAACAACATCGTGCCGATCGCGCCCATGCCGGTCGTGAAGCAGACGGATCGCGAGGCCGTTCTCCATCTGCGTGATCTTGTGTTCGAGCGCTTCGACGGTCGGATTGATCTGGCGCCGTACGAGTAGCCCTTCTGGCGGCCCTGAAAGACCGCCGCGAGTTCGCGCGCGTCGTCGTATCCATACGCGACGTTCGAATGGACCGGTTTGTGCAGCGAGCCGTGCTCGATCGGATTGCGGCGATCCGAATGAACGATCGTGGTGGTGAAACCCGCCATGGCGCGTCTGGATCCGTGGGAAGCGCGCAATGTTACGTGACGGCGTGCCGGCGAACCAGTCTCAGACGGCTGACGCGACGGTCTCGCTCTCGGGGTCGGACCGTCACCAAGCGCACGAACGGATTGCGCTGCAGCAGCGCCATGAACTCCGGCGCCGGAATCGGGCGGCTGAAGATGATAGCCCTGAACTTCGCGGCAACCTTGCGACTTCAGGTATTTCAGCTGCGTGCGCGTCTCGACGCCCTCGGCGATCAGGTCGAGCTTGAGTCCGCGCGCCATCGCGACGATCGCGTTGATGATGCTCGCATCGCCCAGATCCGGCGCGAATGTCACCGACGAAACTGCGATCGATCTTCAGCGTATTCACCGGGAAATGCTGCAGATACGACGAGCGACGAATAGCCGGTGCCGAAATCGTCGATCGCAATGCGGATGCCGGCTTTTCGCAGCGCGCGCAGCTTCGGCACGATCACTTCCATGTCGCGCATGATCGCGTTCTCGGTGATCTCGATCTTCAGGCGTTCGGCCGCGAAGTCCGGACGCATCGAGGTTCGCGAGGAAGCGTTCGAGAAAAGCGTCCTGCTCGAGCTGCTGCGACGACATGTTCACCGACAGCCGCACGTCGCCGCGACCCGTCCGCGCGCCACTCGCGCGACTTCGCTCGAACGCGTGCACCTGCACCCATTCGTCGAGTTGCGTGATGAGTCCGGTTTCTTCGGCAACCGACAGGAACTCGGCCGGCTCGATCAGGCCGTGCCGCGGATGCTGCCAACGCACCAGCGCTTCGACGCCGATGATGCGACCGTCGGTCAGATCGACCTGCGGTTGGTAGTAGACCCGCAGCTGCCCCGTCGCCAGCGCGCTGCGCAGCTCGCGTTCGAGCGACAGGCGCGTCGAGAACTTGTGGTTCATCTCGTCCGAGAAGAACTGATAGCCGTTTTTGCCGCGTCCTTTGACGTGGTACATCGCGATGTCGGCGCTCTGGATCAGCGACTCGACCGAGTCGCCGGCTTCCGGATACATCGCAATGCCGATGCTCGCGCCGACGAACAGCTCATGGCCGTCGATGACGAACGGCGCCGCGAGCTTGTCGAGAATCTTGCTTCGCGATCACGACGATGTCGTCGCGCGTGCGCACTTCCGGCAGCAGCAACGTGAACTCGTCGCCGCCGAATCGCGACAACGTGTCGCCGCCGCGCAGGCAGCCCTGCAGGCGATTCGCTACCGCCTTCAGCAGCCGGTCGCCCATCGTATGACCGAGCGTGTCGTTGACGATCTTGAATCGATCGAGATCGAGGAACATCACCGCGAGACGCCGCTTGTTCCGTTGCGCCTGCGTGATCGCGAGGCTGAGCCGGTCTTTCAACAAGCGCGCGGTTCGGCAGATGCGTCAGCAGGTCGTGATACGCCTGAAAATTGATGACCTGCTCGGCTTCTTTGCGCTCGGAGATGTCGCGCGCGGTCCCATAAGTACCGATGAAGTTGTCGCGCGTGCGTTCGTCGGGATCTGCAGTAACGACCTTGGGCCGTCAGATCCATCCACACGATCTGCGTCTGGAACGAACGGTCCAGCGTTGCGCGTTCTGCGACTGCGCACGCGCAGTTCGACGTTGCGCGTTGCCCGATCGCCGGTGCGGCGTTCGTTGAACAGATTGCGCGCGGCTTCGAGGTCGTCTTCGAAGATGAGCTCCGAGTAGTGTCGACCGATCAACTCTTCCTTCTGATAGCCCGAGCAGGCGTCTCGACGCGATCGTTGAGAAACTCGAAGCAACCGTTGCGGTCGAGCATATAGACGAGGTCGGGCGAGTTGTTGACGATGAATCGATGCAGCTCTTCCGATTCCTTCAGCCGCTCTTCCATCAGACTCGTGGCTGCGTTCGAGTCGCCGGTGGCTGCAGCGCCTTCTCGAGCGTCGCGATCAGTTCTGCCGGTTCGTGGGGCTTTCTTGACGAAGTCGAACGCACCGCGCGTCAGCGCGCGTTTGACACCGTCGAAACTCGCATCGCCGCTGACGACGATGAACTTCGCAGAGAGTTTGCGCGCGCTGGCAAAGTCGAGCACGTCGTGACCGCTGACGTCGGGCATGATCAGGTCGAGCAGCACGACGTCGAACTCATCGGTCGCGAGCATCTCGAGGGCGGCCTTCCCGCCGAGCGCTTCCGTGACCTGGTAGCCGTGCAGTCGGACGACCTCGGACAGGCTCTTCAGCAGTTCCGGCCTGTCGTCGACCACGAGCAGGCGGGGACCACTGCGACGATAGAACTGCGCGACTTCGCCGGCGGCGCTCGCCGAGTTGCCCTCCGCGCCAGGACGCTCAACCGTTGGCATATTCTTCGAGGTTGCGGCGTGATTGTTCACGCCGCTGTCGGTCGTTTCGCTCATGAACCACAGAATCCGCGTGAATCCGCCGGGTGACCGTAACTCTATCGCGACTGCAATTCCAGTCGTCGCGATATCAAATTGACATCATTCCGCGCCAAGCAATGAGTCGCTATGCTTGAGTTCAAAACACTGGAGGGCTGCATCATGGGCGAACCGACCGATAACTTCGTTGTTCGATTTCCACGCAGCCTACGCCAGCGGGTCGGCGAAGTTGCGCGGTTCTATCGTCGGAGCATCAACTCCGAGATCATCCTGCGCCTGGACCATTCGTTGAATGGCCTACCTAGCCTGGCAATCGAACATTCACTCGAACCACCGATGTTTGCCGCAATCGAAAGAACGCTGCGCGGCAATTTGACCCAGGAAGAGGAATTGGTCGTGCTGAGCTTCCGGCGCCTTTCCGGTGCGAAGCGAAAGGCGCTGCTCGATCTGCTGAGCTAGCAGGGTGACCAGCAATCTCGCCGTGTCGCTGATCGCAGCGCACGACCACCTTGTCCGCGCGGCCGATGAGAGCGTCCGCTACGCGCGCCACCACATGCCACTGCTCGGCTGGACTGCGCTGATCTGCCTCATCGCGTATTACTTCATCTGGACGGCTGTATATCCCACCGATTTCGAAAGCCTCCCTGTTCGGCTCTTCGCTGCCGTCGTCTGCATCCCCGCAATCCTGTCCCGTCGGTGGCCGAAACGACTCACCAAGTGGCTGCCCCTATATTGGACGCTGGGTCTCACATGCGTCCTTCCCTTCGTTCTTGGATACCTACTCGCCCAGAACGCAGCACTGTCAGGGTCGCTCGGCAATACAAATCTGATCTGGCCGTTGCAGAACGTGGTTGCGCTCGTCGTTTTCATATTGCTCATCAACGACGGGTTACTGGCAACGCTACTCTGGCTCGCGGCCACCGGCGCGATACTTGCCGCGGTCTTCTTGTTGGACTCCTCGCCGAACATTCCCGAACTCCGCCGGGTGTACCTGGAACCCATGCCTCTCTACGGATTCATATTGATCGTCGGGAGCCTGGCGATCAGAAATCGCAAGATAATCGAACTGGAGAAACTCCGAGCCATGTCGAACGTCACCAGCAACATCGCGCACGAGTTGCGCACGCCGTTTCTGGGAATCAAGGCGCTTGCGCAGGGAATCGGCTTGTATCTGCCTCGGTTGATTCGATGCGTACGACCTCGCAATCGAGAACGCGTTGCCGATCGAAGCGATTCGACGTCGCCAACTCGATCGACTGCGCACGAGCCTGCGTGAAATCGAAATCGAGACGAATCACTCCAACAGCATCATCGACCGGCTGCTGTTGAACGCGTCCGAGAGACCGGTCGAGGATCACGTGTTCGAACGTGTTCAGCGCGCAGCGATGCGTCCTCGATGCTCTGCATCGGTATCCGTTCGTCGGCCGCTATGAGCGAGATCTGATTTGCCTGTCATTGGATCGAAATTTCACGATCAATGCGCCGCACGTGCTCGTCGTTCACGTGCTCTTCAACCTGTTCAAGAACGGTCTGTACTACGTACACAAGGCGGGCAAGGGCGAGCTCAGCGGTCAGGCTCATCACTGGTCGCCAACGCGCGAACGCGATCATCGTCGAAGACACCGGGACCGGGATCGCGCCGCAGAATCTGAGACGGATCTTCGATCGCTTCTACACGACAACTGAATCGAGTCACGCATCAGGTATCGGTCTCAGCTTCTGCAAGATGGTCATGGAGGGACTCGGCGGCTCGATCAAATGCGAATCGAAACTGGGGCATTACACGCGGCTTACGCTGACATTTCCAGGGATCGAGTGGTGACTGATCATTCGATCACGCCGTACTTCCATCCGACAACGATGGTGTTCGTCGACGACAACGACCTGTTTCTGCATTCGTTCGACCTTCGCATACCTGGCGACATGGCCTATCTGCTTTTTCACGATCCTCGGCGCGCACTCGAGCGCGTCAACGAAGTCGGTCGAACTTGCTCCGATTCCTGAGCGGAGTTTCACGCGTCCATCGAAATCGTTGCTTTGGCCCGACTCGTTGATCCACCTCGATCTCGGAATGATCGAGCAGGAGATCAACAACCTGCAACGGTTCCGACGCGTCTCTGTCGTCATCGCCGATCTCGCGATGCCCGCGATTGACGGCCTCACACTGTGCGCCGGCATCGAAGATCCACGCATCAAAAAAGTGCTGATGACCGGCGCGGGCGAGGAACAACTCGCGGTGAACGCGTTCAATGACGGCTTCATCGATCGATTCGTTCCGAAGAATCGAGCGACGACACTCGACATGGTGGTCGACTATGCCGTTGAACTGCAACGCGAATACTTTCTCGATCAACAGCGCGCCATACAGGAAACGCTATCGCTGAATCCACCCCCGCTCCTCGATGACCCGGCGGTGTCGGCGCATTTCGCGATGCTGCGCAAGGAGCACCGCTTTCTTGAACACTATCTCGTTGGGGATCCCCCCGGCTTCGTATTTCTCACGGCGCAAGGCGCGCTTCACCGCCTCATCGTACTCAGCGACGCGGAAGTTGGCGAACAAGTTGAGTACGCGTCGAGGCACCACGCGCCAGACGATGTCGTCGAGGCGCTATCGTCGCGCTCTCGAATCGGCTACTTCTACGAACGCGCCGAGCACTATGCTGACGAGCCATATCCGTGGCGCGAGTTTCTCTTCGCACCCACTCAATTGACGGGCAACC
The DNA here is from genome assembly GCA_963829065.1 of uncultured Gammaproteobacteria bacterium. Taxonomy (GTDB): domain Bacteria; phylum Pseudomonadota; class Gammaproteobacteria; order Pseudomonadales; family Azotimanducaceae; genus DATJGR01. Next base: position 729,455 of record CAWHHK010000006.1, read on the forward strand.
AAACTTGGTGGACCGCATTGATATCCGCACCGCCGAAAGGTATCGATTTCAGCCCGCCTGCGTCGTCATTCGAGGCCTACCTCGACGAGATCGATGACACTCCGACGCGAGTTACGAAGCATCGACGGTCAGGCCGCTGACGCGCCTGACTGCGTGATTTTCTGTTCGATCAGATCGGCGTGTTCTTGCAGCTCGACGATCAGCCCCGTCGGCGCGTCGAGTTCAGCAAGCAACAGGCGAAACTTCGTCAATGTCATCACGGTGACATCGCCGTCGATCAGCTTGTTTCTCATCCACGCTTGCCAACGCGCGAGTTCGGGCGCGCTCAGCGTTGATTCATCGCGGCGTGCACGCATCCGAAACAGCAACTCGTTGAGGCGCGCGTCGGAAAACACCGAGCTGGGCAACGCAACGCCATCGAGCATCTGGGATACGACATCGCCGCACCGCGCTCGATCGGCATCTTCGATGAAACCATCGTAGAGCGAGGCATCGGCGTCGTGCGCGGCGGTGTTGTCGCGGCCCGCGTACAGCGCCGCAATCTTGTCGGCCATACCCACGGCCGCGCGCAGATCTTCCGAACGGCGCTGCGCAGCGGCAACATCCAGCTTGAGGCGCTGCGCGTCCGGTGGACGCAGTGTCGCAAACGGTGCGACGAACGGACACCGATTGAAACGCACTTCCTTCAACGGTGGACGTTCGTCCTGGTGCATACCAAACAGTGATTCGCGCAATCGATCGACGTCCCACTCGATCAACGGACGGACGTCGCGACCTAGGTCCGCGACGATCACCGAGTTACGGTTTCGAGGATGCCAGGCCAGCGGGATGATCGGCGCGATGCAGTTGCGTTCGCGCGGGAACATTCTGGAAACGTGCAGCATCGGCTTGGATCGTTCCGGCCGCAGGCGCCGCTGCAGTTCGCCGCGATCGCGCAGCTTCAAGTAGTAGTCGAACAACCTCGGCTGTTTGGCGCGCAGCAGGCGCGCGAGATCCAGCGTCGCGCGAACGTCGGACAACGCGTCGTGCGCACCTGCATGCGAGATGCCGTTCGCATCGGCCAGTTCGCCCAGCCGAAAGGTCGGCAGTCCTTCCTCGGTCGGCCATTCGATGCCCTCCGGTCGCAGCGCGGCAGCGGCACGTGCGAGATCGATGATGTCCCAGCGCGAATTTCGGCTTTGCCACTCGCGCGCATACGGATCGATGAAATGCCGAAAGAAGCCATAGCGAACGAACTCATCGTCGAACCGCAAGCTGTTGAATCCGGCGACGCACGTCTGCGGTTGGGAAAAGCACCGATTGATTGCGACGTAGGCTTCCAGCTCGTTCATCCCATCGCGATTGACGCGCTGCGGCGTCAAACCTGTCACCGCGCAAGCCACCGGATCCGGCAGGACATCGATTGGGCATTTGATGTACGTGCTGAACGGCGGACCCACTTCGTTCAGCTGAAGATCCGTGCGGATTCCGGCAAATTGAACGATTCGATCGCACCGAGGGTCTGTACCCGTCGTTTCCAGGTCATACCAGAAGAACGAGGCGCCGCTGTCATCACGATTGGGTTCTCGATCGATCGCCATAGCTCCTTTGGTGTGCCGGACCTGCTGTCAGAAGCGCAGCGTATCGCATCGTACGGGCGCAGAATCCGCCGCGCGATGATCATCGTCCTGCCTTTCACGCGCCAAACGAGCGAGTTCGGCGGCGCGCGCTTCGGCGTCGAGGTGCGCGACCTTCGCTACGCTCGTGTAGAAGATCGGCCAGGACTCGTCGGACTGTTCGAAGAGTCGTTCGAATCCCGCGACCAGTTCGTGATACGCGGCGAGCGGAACCAGACTCGCATTGTTCAATCCGTCGCGAAAGAACCAGTCCTGATTGCCGAGCAAGTTCTGGTTGGCTCGGTAGCAGCGTTCGACCTCGGACAGCATGTCGGTCTTCAACAAGCGCAATGCAGTGGTGTTGAACGGCTGCGCGTACAAGTACTTCAGTTCCTCTCGCCACCGCAGCAGGTAGGCAACGAAGCGGTCCGACGCTTGCCACCGAGCAACCGTCCTCGCAACCCGCGCCTCGTCGCCTAGCGAGCGTAGCCACGCCAGCGCGCCGCGCCGCTCGACGAAGCTCGCAAACGATTCATTGAACGCGGTATCTCCGGGCACGAATACGCGCGCGTGCGCGAGTTCGTGAAAAATCAGGCCCGCCAGATCCGGATCCGACCACTCGATGAAGGTCGACAGCACTGGATCGTCAAACCATCCGAGTGTCGAATACGCCGCGACTCCGCTAACGGTCGTATCGTGCCGTGCAGCGATCAATTGTTGCGCGTATCGGTGCGCGTCACCTTCCTTGAAGTAGCCGCGATACGCGGCGCAGCCAGCGATCGGATAACACCACTCGATCGGAGCTGTCGAGAATTCTGGCGCGGCGAAAACGTTCCACACCACGTCCTCGCCATCGATTTGAACATAGCTCGAGTAGCGCTTGCCCGGCTCGAGGGCCAGATTTTCGCGCGCAAACCGCACGAGTTCGGCGACCTTAACCAATCGCTCTCGCAGGTGCGGGACAGTGTTTGGCGCCGCCATCAATGCCACTGACGACTGCCGATGTCGCAGTATCGACATCTGGCCGGCAACGGCTTGTCGATAGAACGCGAGCGTCTCGCAGGAAGCAGCGAGTGACGCGAAAAGGACCGCGAGGATGATCCGCATCAGAGAAACGGCCGCCGCGATCTCGATCGAGACCTGATTCGCAACGATGCACGCTCGACCGTCCCTGAGCTGGTACTGATGGGGGTCATATGGTAAGAACTTGAATCGATCTTAGTTGACGCACTGTGTGATGGCCATTTTCAAGGGCACACTCGCGAGCTTGTTCCTCGCCATCAATACACTGATCTGGTGCGTGCCGATTTATCTGCTCGCGCTGCCACGCGCCCTGATTCGAGTGTCGCCCGTCAGGATCGCGATCGGCGCCGCGATGACCCGCGTCATTGACGCATGGGTCGCGGGTAACCGACTCATGTTGCGAGTTCTGGCTATTACTCAGATCCAAGTAGAGACGAAGTTCGACGCGCCGCTGAGCCGCGACAAATGGTACGTCGTGATCTCCAACCATCAGGGTTGGTCGGATATCCTCATCCTGCAGGACACCTTCCTCTCACGCATCCCGCCGCTGAAGTTCTTCGTCAAACAGCAGCTGATCTGGATACCGTTGCTTGGGGTCGCGATGTGGTTGTTGGGCTTTCCGTACGTTCGCCGCTACAGCCGCGAAGCACTGGCGCGGGACCCCGGCCTGCGACGACACGATCAAGAGGCAACACAGCGCGCGTGCGAATTTTTCAAACAACGTCCGACGAGCGTGCTGAACTTCATGGAAGGCACGCGCTTCAGCCCACAGAAGCACGCCTATCAGCAATCCAAATACCGCCATCTGCTGACCCCGAAGACTGGCGGGTTCGGCTATGTCGTCGGTACGCTCGGCGAACGTATTGACCAGGTATTGGATGTGACAATCGCATATCCACACGGAGCACCCACATTCTGGGAATTCATCTCGGGCCAATGCCGCTACGCGCGGGTTGAGATCACGAGCCATCGCGTCCCTCAGGTATTGCTCGAGGTGCACGACGAAATGCCGGCGGACGTGCGCCAGCAACTCCACGAATGGGTTGATCAGTTGTGGAGCAGCAAAGACACGCGCATCGAAGAACTGCTCGAAGTGCATTGATGTACGACGACTACTACCGATTCAAGTTGAAGCCGTTCTCGATCGCGCCGGATCCGAGTTTTCTGTACCTGAGTGAGCGCCATCGTGAAGCGCTGGCGCACTTGATGTACGGCCTGCGTAACGACGGCGGCTTCGTGCTGATCACCGGCGAAGTCGGCACCGGCAAGACGACGTTGGTTCGCAGTTTGATCGACGAAGTGCCGGAGGATCTCGACATCGCGTTCGTGCTGAACCCACGACTGACCGTCAACGAATTGCTCGAGACGCTGTGCGAGGAACTGGGAATTCCGGAACAAAGCGGCGTTACCGCGACGAACAAGCACCTGATCGATCGGATCAATCGGCACCTGCTGCGCACCCATGCGATGGGCCGCAGCACAGTCGTCATCATCGACGAAGCGCAGAATCTATCGCCCGCGGTGCTGGAACAGATTCGGCTGCTGACAAACCTCGAGACCAACGAGCGCAAGTTGGTGCGCATCATTCTGCTCGGTCAACCAGAGCTCGCGGAAATGCTGGATCGACGCGAGATGCGCCAACTCGTACAGCGGGTCACCGCGCGTTATCACCTCGGCGCCCTCGGAAGCGACGACACGCGGGCGTATATCGCCCACCGCCTGACACTCGCCGGCGGAAGTCCGCACCTGTTTACCCGCGGCGCTGCGCGCGAGACCTTTCGGCTCAGTCGCGGTATCCCGCGACTGATCAACGTCGTGGCGGATCGCGGCTTGCTCGGCGCCTATGTCGAGGGAAAACCAAGAATCACGGCTCGGATCGTTCGTAAGGCCGCCCGCGAGGCTTTCGGCAGACAAGGCTGGCTCCGGCCGAAACTGTGGATGGGCGTTGCGGCGCTATTGGCGCTCGCTGTTGGCGCTGCCTGGGCCCTGTGGGATCGCGTTCCCGTACCGCAGGAGACGCAGTCCGCCACATCCGATCGTCACGTCGTGACGGCTACGCATATCCCCACCGCAGCGACGACGCCACCGGCGTCCGTAGAGCCCGCCGAATCGCATGCGATTCCCGAGGCGAACTCAGAACCCGCGTCCACAAGCGGCAGCGTCGCTCCGACGTCGATGGTCGCGCCGGACGTCGCGCAGCCTTCAGGCGCCGCGGATCGGCTTGCAAGGCCACCCGGCTTGACCGGCTCCGACCTCCAACGAGATGCTTATGCCGCGGTCTTCGAGCGTTGGAAGGCCGCCTTCGTTCCGAGCGACGTTCCTTGCAACCAAGCACCTCAAGCGGGACTACAGTGTCTGAGGCTGAAGGGCACGTGGCGGGACATCGAGCGACTCGATCATCCGGCTGTCCTCGAGCTCTGGGACGATCGAGTCGAACCGTACTACGCGGCGATACTCGGGCACCACGACAACGTGCTCACGATGAAACTCGGCGACGAATCCGTCGCGGCCACGGTGGATGAGTTGGGCCGCCACTGGTACGGCAACTACGTCGTGCTCTGGCAGATGCCGCCAGATTACCGAGGCACCTTGAAGATCGGTGATGCAGGCCCGTCGGTGGCGTGGTTGCGCGAGCATCTCGCGAGCGTCTTGCAGATCGACCTTCGCGCTGTTGAACCGGATCGTTTCGACGACGCCATGCAGGCGGCGTTGATTCGGTTCCAGCGCGACAACGAAATGGTCCCTGATGGTGTTGCCGGCCCATTGACGTGGATCGCGATGAGCGCTGCACTACCCGACGACATGCCGCGCCTGCGCAGCGACCTCTGACGATGTCGTACATTCTCGACGCATTGAAAAAGTCAGAAGCGGAACGCAACCGTGGCAGTCTGCCCACGCTGCTGACGGTACCGAACCCGGGATTGCTCAAATCGAGTGCGGCGATTTGGGCATTGCTGGGTGCATTGATCATCAATGCAGCGCTGATCGCCGCCTGGCTCTACCGACCGGTACAGACGGATCCGCAGCGGCAGACCGCATCGATCGCACCTGCGTCGGAACCGGCCCCAACACCGATCGCGCGACCCGAATCGATCGTACGAGCCAATGCCCCGACACCATCGATCACAGCCCGGGTGATGCAACCGGGGGCGGCGGCCAACATCGAGGACGTCGCGCGTGAGTCGAACCTGGAACCACCGCCCGGACAGTTTGCATTTTCGACGCACGTCTACGCCGACGATCCGACATTGCGTGCTGTCACACTCAATGGCCAGCGTTTCGTCGAAGGCGACACCATCGGTACCGGAGTTCAGCTCAAAGAGATCACGGAGACTGGTGTCGTTCTCGACATCGGCGGACGCACGGTCGCAATGGACGTGCTGCAGGACTGGCGTTGAGCGTCAGTGCGCTGCGCGAGCCGGTTGGTGGTATTGCGCTGCGACGCGCGCGGCGGAATCACTGGTCGCGCCACCCATTCGATAACTGCCGCTCGAGATGAATACGTCAACGATGTCGCGATCAATCAATCCCGCGGCCGCCTCTTCATTCAGAATTCGAAACGCGGTGTCGACGGATACTGCGCGCTTGTAAGGTCGGTCCATGGCGGTCAACGCATCGTAGATGTCGCATACCGTCATCACTCTGCTTGGTAACGGTATTTCATCGCCGCGACGACCGTCCGGATAACCGCTGCCGTCGAGCTTCTCATGATGCGCGCCGGCGATCAGCGGGACCCCCGACAACTCGGCAGGCCAAGGCAATGCCGAAAGAAACTCGCGAGTAAAGCTGACGTGGGCTTCGATTTCGCGGCGTTCCGCGGGCGTCAGGCTGCCGCGACGTACCGACAGCGCGAGCAGGTCCGGGATCGAAATGAGGTAGTCGCTGCTGCCGTCCGATTCAGCAAACTGGATTTCTCGGATCGCGTCGAGGTGACTGTAGTCCCCCTCAGCGACCACGTTGGGGCTGTTGGCACGCGTGATGGCCGCGAAATAGTCATCGATCTGCGAGATCGCCCGACTCAACTCCTGCTTGATCCGTCGCCGTGCTGACTCGAATTCTGTGGGCTTCGTGTGCAGCACGTCGAGTTCGCGTTCGACGGCCTCGCGACGCAGGCGCTCCTTGTGCAACTCGAAGCGATACCGAATGATCTCGAGTCTTTCGTCCGTCAACTTGTTGGCCTTAACGAGGATATTCTCGCGCACACCGACCTTGCCGAAGTCGTGCAGCAAGGCGGCATAGCGAACCTCGGTGAGGTGCTCCTGGGTGACCACGAGATTGCGGAACCGTGAGAGCCCAGACTTCGGTAGCGCCACGAGCAACGCCGTCGTGGTTCCCGCGACTCGCGCCGAGTGGCCACTCGTCGACGGATCGCGCTGCTCGATGGCCTTGACCGATGCCTGCACGAAGCTCTCGAACAACTCATTGATCTGCCGCAGCAGATTGTTCTTCTGGATTGCAACAGCGGCCTGACTCGCGACGGCGCGCAGCAGTTCGGTCACCTCGTCGTCAAACGGCACCACGGCGTCTTCCCCAACCGTGTTGCCTCGCCGATTGATGAATTGGAGCACGCCGATCACGCGTCCTTTGTGATCGGACATCGGCAGCACCAGCAGCGAACGCGTGCGATAGCCGACTTTGTCATCGAATGAACGATTGAATACATAGGGTTGAGCCGTGCCGATCTCATACGCATCCGCGATATTCAATTCCTCACCGGTCAACGCCACGTATCCACACAGTGATTCGGACGTCAGCGGCAACCGTGCCTCTTTGAACGGCACGACGGCAGAATCGTTCTGCGCGAGCTTGAACTGCAGCATCCGATCTGTGCCGCTCTCCTCGACGAGGTAGAGCGAGCCGGCATCGCAATCCGCGAGCCGCCGAGCTTCGCTCAGAATCGTCTCGAGAACGCGTACCGGATCTCGCTCGGTGGATAGCGCAATTCCAATGTCTGCGAGTTGGCGCGTCCGCGCTTGGCGCAGGGCCGACTCCGTCTCGTGGTGGCGGGTCGCATTGTGCAAGTCGGCGACCTGGCGCGCATGTCCCAACAAACTCGCTAGGGCGACACTCCCGAGGTCGTCAGCGATGACGACGTCGACCGAACCCGCGTCCGCAGACGTTCCGATGCCGAGCGCCGCCGGACACAGCGCGCGCAGTTGTCGAGCTTCGTTTGCATCGGCGGCGACAAACGCAGCGCTGCCCGACAAGCACGCTTCATGCGGGTCCTCGACAGACTCGACACGCCATCCCGCTTGCCGTGCTACGCGCAGCAGTCGATGACCATGGGCAGACGCATACGTCAGCAACGGCGCATCGACGCCAGCTATGGGAAGTCCTTGTTTCATCGCAGCGGTAGTATGGACGGCAAGCAGGGAGCGGGCCGGTCACAGGTCACAGTTTTCGAAACACAAACTGTTTCCGAATCAGTGAGTTGCGTTTGGTGTAACGCTGTCAATGCGGGTCTGTAGCTCGACCAGTCGAGAGTTCAACTGCAGACGGTACGCATCAATCGCTTCGATCGCCTTTTCGTTGCTGGCGACGCGACGTGTGAGTCCCGTCTCAATCCCGGCAACGCTCTGCCGCGTTGCATTGACCTGATCCGAGAGTTGACGCTGTGCGGCGACCAGCTGCCGGACCTGCTGGTCGACGGCGGCGAGTTGTTGCGCGATTGCCGTTTGCTGGGCCAAAGCCTGTTCGTGGCGCATATCGCTGCTCTTCAGATCCGTGATCGCGGTCTGCATACCGTTGATCGAACCGTCGTGCTCCTTGAGCTTCGCTTGATCCTCCTGCTTGTCGCGCTTCATGGCGTCGCGCAGCTTTCCGATCTCCGAGTCCCATTGGCCAAGCTTGCTCTGCACTTCGGTCCCCGATTCGCTCATGACTTGATCCGTCACCTGCGAACGTTCCTCCAGGACCGCGAGGCGTCGATCCCCTTGCGTCAGTGCCGCCTCGGCCTTCACGAGTTGCTGATGCTGCGTCGCGATAAACCAGCCCGCAGCGGCAAGACCCGCTAGCAGCAGTCCCATTATCAGATTCATCCCAACACCGGAGCCACCGCGCTCTCCGCTGAATTTACCGCCGCGGCGATATCCCGCGACGTCATTGCGATCGGCTGAGATCTTCGGCGCCAGAGGTGTGCGAGGTTCGGACATGTGCGGTCCCTATCAAAAGGCACGTCGAAAAAAAATGCACGCCAGTTTAGCCATCACAGCCAAACGCGAACAGGGATTCGCGGAACGCGAATCCCTGCGCAGGAACCGGATGGGGCCTTGCTACAGCAGCGCTACAACGGCCCAGAGTACGGCAGTCAGCGCGAGCCCGCTGACGATCACGCCGCGAACAGTTGCGATCGGACCCACCTTGCCGAAGATCGCATTGAGTTCCAGCGCCGCGACGATGGCGAGTGCAACGATCAGCGCCACCTGATTGTCGGACGAGAGACCGCCATGCGCGTAGTGCGAACTCGATCCCATGAAAAACAGCATCGGCAACGAAAAGAGCGTATTGGTGCGCGATGCGAGTGTCGCTTTTGGTCCAGCTATAGCGGCGTCCGGTAATGCCTGGCCGCCGCCTTTGACCTGCTGGTTCGACGCAATGAGGATCTTCTGATTGGGCCATATGATCAGCCACACGTTCAGGAACATCAGCGTCGCCATCGTGGCGCCGATTGTGATGTCGAGAGTCCAGCCGGGGTGACGATAGGCGAGCATGTACACGCCCGTTAGAAACGTGAACGCCGCTGCCCAACGGAAATACCAGAGCGCACGCGGCACCAGCTTCGTGAACGCATCGACTCGGGCAGGCGCGTCCGCTTCCTTGAAGTACTCGCCCTGGACGAAATTGAAGTAGTAGAGGAGACCGATCCACGTGATCCCGAACATGAAGTGTGCCCCAGCGCGCCAGGTAATCCAGCACAAACCCGATGTTGTCCATTCCGATGCCCCCTCGCTCAGCCGTTCTATGGGTGTTCTACGAGCGCGCCGCGCGCCCTTGGAGAACCGTTGTCCGCCGGCGATCATAGCGCGCCGATACGCAATGATCCAAGGACGCCAGAAACAAGAAGCCCCGCGTAGCGGGGCTTCTCTGGAGGTCATGGACCGAGCCTGTTACATCATCCCGTCCATGCCGCCCATACCACCCATGCCGCCCATGCCGCCACCACCCGGCATGCCGCCCGGTGCTTTGTCTTCCGGCAAGTCGGCAACCATCGCTTCCGTCGTGATCATCAGACCCGCCACCGATGCCGCTGCCTGCAATGCAGTACGCGTCACCTTGGCGGGATCCAGAATGCCCATCTCGAACATGTCGCCATACTCACCCGTCGCAGCGTTGTAGCCTTTGTTGCCCTTCAGGTGACGCACTTTGTCGAGCACAACCGAGCCTTCGTCGCCCGCGTTAGCGGCAATCTGACGCAGCGGCGCCGTCATCGCGCGCAGCGCGATACCGATACCGACGTTCTGATCTTCGTTGTCGCCTTTCAATCCAGTGATTGCCTGCAACGCACGAATCAATGCGACACCGCCGCCTGCAACGACGCCTTCTTCAACGGCGGCGCGCGTGGAATGCAGCGCGTCTTCGACCCGCGCCTTCTTTTCCTTCATTTCGACTTCCGTCGGCGCGCCGACTTTGATCACGGCTACTCCGCCAGCGAGCTTCGCAAGGCGTTCCTGCAGTTTCTCGCGATCGTAATCCGACGACGTATCTTCGATCTCGGCGCGAATCTGCTTGATGCGGCCTTCGATATCCGCGCGCACGCCGGCACCATCGACGATCGTGCTGTTCTCTTTGGTGCACGAAACCCGCTTCGCGCGGCCGAGGTCTTCGAGCGTCGCACCTTCGAGCGTCAAGCCGACTTCCTCGGAAATGACAGTGCCTCCGGTCAGCACGCCGATGTCCTGCAGCATCGCCTTGCGACGATCGCCGAAACCGGGCGCTTTCGCCGCAGTAATCTTCACGATCCCGCGCATGTTGTTGACGACGAGCGTTGCGAGCGCTTCACCTTCGATGTCTTCGGCGACGACAAACAGCGGTTTGCCGGATTTCGCCACAGCTTCGAGGATCGGCAGCATGTCTCGAATGTTGGAGATCTTCTTGTCGCACAGCAGGATGTAGGGATCATCGAGCTCTGCCGACATCGATTCCTGACTATTGATGAAGTACGGCGACAGGTAGCCGCGATCGAACTGCATGCCTTCGACGACGTCGAGTTCGTTTTCGAGACCGCTACCTTCCTCGACGGTGATGACGCCTTCTTTGCCGACTTTCCCCATCGCGTTGGCGATGATTTCGCCGACTGCGGAATCGCTGTTGGCGGAGATCGTGCCGACCTGCGCAATCGACTTCGCGTCTTCGCATGGAGTCGCCATCGCTTCGATTTCTTTCACCGCCGCCGCAACAGCTTTGTCGATGCCGCGCTTCAGATCCATCGGGTTCATACCGGCGGCAACTGACTTCAGGCCTTCGGTGAGGATCGCTTGTGCCAACACCGTTGCGGTCGTCGTGCCGTCGCCTGCTTCGTCAGAAGTCTGGCTCGCAACTTCTTTGACCATCTGTGCGCCCATGTTCTCGAACTTGTCTTTCAGTTCGATTTCCTTGGCGACCGATACGCCGTCCTTCGTGACGGTCGGCGCACCAAACGACTTGTCCAATACGACGTTGCGTCCCTTCGGGCCCAACGTGACTCTTACCGCTTCCGCCAGGATGTTCACACCTGCCAGCATCCGCTGCCGTGCGTCATCGCCAAATCGTACGTCTTTCGCGCTCATCGCATTCTTCCTCTTAAATCGCAAAGTCGAACTGTTCAGCTCTTCAGGACCCCGAAGATTTCGCTTTCGGAGAGAATCAGCAGTTCCTCTCCGTCGATCTTCACGGTGCTGCCGCCGTACTGGCCAAAGATCACTTTGTCGCCCACCTTCACGTCGGGCGCGCGGACATCACCGTTGTCGAGCGCTTTGCCCGGACCCACGGCGAGCACTTCGCCGCGGGACGGCTTTTCTGCGGCCGAGTCAGGCAACACGATTCCGCCGGCGGTTTTGGTCTCTTCCTCCGAGCCGACGTACCACAACACGGTCATGTAAGGGTCGGATTTTCATCGCAAAATTTCTCCCAAGTCTCTGATTCCTTTAACCAATTCGTTCCGATTCTCTGCGGGCGGCGCGTGCCGGAAATACTGGCACTCTCCGCTCGGGACTGCCAATGATAGTGAGCGCGGCACCGAGATTCAAGACATATCAATGTTTAGAGCCCGCGAATCGAGCCGCAATATGCGGGCAATCACCTCGACTTCAAGGCCGAGGCGAATTCAGCGTGCGTCGCCGTAGCGATAAACCGAGCGCAAGACAGAATAGTCGCACCATGAGCGAACGGCAGGATCATCACCGGACGAACCGAAGATCGCTGAACAGGTCTGGCAGGTCATCGCACTGATTCCGAAGGGCCGGTCGCGACTTACGGCCAGGTCGCCGATCTCGCAGGGCTTCCCGGCGGCGCTCGGCGGGTCGGCCGCGTCTTGAGCCAGTTGCCGCGCGGTACCCGAATTCCGTGGCATCGCGTCGTCAACGCGTCGGGCGGCATTTCGTTGCCCGAGTCGTCCAGCGGCTATGCCCGTCAGCGCTCACGTCTGACGAGCGAAGGTATCGTGTTCAACACATCCGGACGCATCGCGCTAAAGCGATTTCGTTGGCGGCCGTAGTCGCGCTTGCCGAATAAGGCGCAACCCAGAACAACAACAGCATGCCGGGGATCGCGAACACCGTGCACAACAGAAAAAAGTGCGTCCAGCCGAGCCCGTTCGCCGGCACACCGAGCATCACCAGCAGATTCATGAACGTCGCCGCGGCGCCGTCGGCTGGCCCGCGCGAGTTACCTTCGACGAGGAAGCCCGTTGTCGCATTCGCGAGCGTTCGCGGCACGCGCAGTCAGTGCGGTAAAGAGTGCGAACTGCGTCGCCGCGAGCGCCGGCGACGTCTCGCGAGCGATGAATCCGACGAACGCCGTGGTGCCGAGCCCGACACCGAGGTATTCGAGCGAAATCACGATCGCCAGCGCCCACGGATTGTGGCCGATCTGCGCGAGCACCGCGAAGCCGAGGATCGGCACCAACTGCGCGACACCGAAGATCCACAAGCGCTCGGTTGATGCCGATGCGCACCATCAGCACGCCGCCGAGCAGACCGCCGATGATCGACGGCCACAACGCCGCGTTTTTTGCGATCAATCCGATTTCGGTGAGACTGAAGCCGAGATCGAGATAGAACGGCGTCGACAGCGCAGTCGCCATGCTGTCGCCGAGCTTGTAGAAGAACATGAATGCGAGCGCAAGAACGCGCGTATCTGCAGGCCGCGGCGCGCAACGAATTCTCGAAACGGCTCGACGATGGCTCTGCGCAGCGCTGCGCGGCGCGACGGGCTGCGCGATCGGCCTCACCGATGGTCAACGTCAATGCCGATGCCGACGAGCATGAACAGCGCAACGATCCTGATCACCCAGTCCCATGCCAGATGGTCCGCGAGCACAAACGCGAGCGAGCCGGGAATCAATCCCGCGATTCTGATACGTCTGAATGTGAACCGCGTTGCCGAGCCCGAGTTCCAGATCCGGGCAGCAGTTCCCGCCGATACGCGTCGAGCACGATGTCCTGCGTCGCACTGAAGAACGCAACGATGACCGCAAGCCACAGAATCGATCGAAGGTCTGTCGTGTGGATGCCACTGACCCACCAACACGATCGACGCGAGCAGGCATACCTGAGCGACGAGCATCCAGCCGCGTCGCCGCCCCAGCAACGGCAACTGATAACGATCGAGCAGAGGGGACCAGAGCGAACTTCCAGACATACGGCAACTGGACCAACGCAAGCAAGCCGATCTGCTTGAGATCGACGCCCTCGCTGCGCAGCCAACCCGGCAGGAGTTGAATCAGAAAGAAGAATGGTAGTCCCGACGTGAAGCCGGTGAAGGCACAGATGACGATGCGACGGTTCAGCAATCCTGCGCAGGACGGAATCGGCGCTGCCTGCACCGGGTGGCCGATCAGTCGCGAAAGTTTTCGAACTGCAGCGGGATATCGAGTTCCGCTTCACGCAACATCGCGATCACCTGCTGCAGATCGTCGCGCTTTTTGCCGTTGATACGAATCTTCTCACCCTGAATCGATGCCTGTACCTTCAGCTTCGAATCTTTGACGCGCTTCACAATTTCCCTGCCCTGGTCGCGATCGATTCCCTGAACGATTCGGTAGCGGCGCCGCTTCTCGCTTCCCGATGCCTTCGATCGCGCCGCGCCTCGAGACAACCCGTATCGACCTTTCGGCGTATCAGCTTGTCGCGCAGGATGTCTTCCATCTGTTCGATCTGGAACTCTTCTTCCGCGCGCACGAGGACTCGCGCCTTCTTCCAGTTCGAACGATGCGCCAATCCCGCGAAAGTCGAAGCGGGTGCCGAGTTCCCGGTTGGCTTGATCGACTGCATTGCGCACTTCCTGCATGTCGACTTCGGAAACGATGTCAAACGATGGCACGATGCATCCTCAATCAGATCGTCAGTCGAGCGTGCTCGACGGCCCGTTACATGAGTCGGGCAAAGCCCTGCGACACCGTTCCTTGACAAGGCTGTACCCCTACTTGAATCTACCTTCGATCTCGATCGAGTCCCACTCCGCGTAACTTACATGTCGCACGAGGACATTCCAATCCTGGTGGTCGATGACGCCAAGTTCTCTAGCGCCATCATCGCCAAGGCGCTGCGCAGCGGCGGGTTTTCCAATGTGCGGTTCACCAACAATCCGCTGCAGGCTCTGCGTTCGGTCGAGAAACGACCCGGCACAAATTCTCATCGCCGATTGGCTGATGCCGTCGATGGACGGACTCGAACTCACGCGGCGCATCAAACGACTCGACGAATCGTCCGGACACTTCACGTACGTGATGTTGCTGACCGCACGCGACGACATCGAGGCGATGCACGAAGCGTTCAAGGAAGGCGTCGACGACTTTCTCAACAAGGCCAATTTGCGCGGCCAGCTGTTGCCGCGAGTGTTCGCAGCACAACGCATCGCCGAACGACAGAACGAACTATTGCGCACGAACAAACTGCTGCGTCGCAAGGTCCGCGAACTGACGACGACCGACCTCGTCGATCCGGTCACTGGTCTTGGCAACATGAAGTTCACGCTCGAGCGACTCGGCGCATTGTCGAAGGAAATCGATGCACGCGGCGGCGCCGCGTGCGTGCTGCTCGTGGGCATCAACAACCTCGATGTCATCGAAAAGCAGTACGACAAGGCCGTCATCGACGAGCTGATGTCAGGTATCGGCGCGAAGCTGCGCCAACTGGTTCGTCCGCTCGACGTCGTGACACGCCCCGAAGCGAACATGTTTGCGGTCACGATGCTGCAACCGGATATCGACAACTGTACGTCGGCGAGCTTTCGCCGGATCTTCGACAATCTGTACATGCACTCCTTCAAGACGAGCGAAGGGTTCATTCCCGTCGTCGTCGGCGTCAGTCTCGTCGCCGCTGACGCGAGCACGACGGTGCCGGATCCGCGAACGTTCATGCGTACCGCGTACGACGCGCTGACACGTTCGTTTGCCACCGGAATCATCACGGTCGTGCGTTACGGCGACCGCGTCAGAAGCGCCCGTCGCCCGAAACTGATCTCGTTCGATGCGCAACCGACTGACTCGTATCACGACTCGCGGCGGTGATCACGGCGACAGCGGACTCGCCGACGGTACGCGCCACGCGAAGACGGCTCCGGTGTTCGCCGCGCTCGGCGACATCGACGAACTCAACTGCGTACTCGGCATCGTCGTCACTAGCCTCTCCGCGGCGCATGACCTGCGCGAATCTCTGATCAAGATCCAGTCGCGCCTGTTCGATCTCGGCGGCGCCGTCGCAACGCCCGGTAGCACGCTATCGTTGACGCAGGACACGCTCGAACTCGAAGCGCTGGTCGCGCGGTACACCACGCAGCTTGGCCCGCTCGCCAACTTCATCCTGCCCGGCGGCACCACCGCGGGTGCTCAGATGCACCTTGCCAGAGCCGTCTGCAGGCGAGCCGAGCGCAGCCTCTGGCATCTGAGGGCAACCCGCATTGACGACTACGACGAGTCACTCGCCGTGTACTTGAATCGATTGAGCGACGCACTATTCGTTTTCGCGCGTCTGCTCAACGTGAGTACGCCAGAACTGCTCTGGCAACAGCAGTCGGCCGAGTAGGTAACTACAACAGAATTCGGCGCATGTCCGACAGCGTTTGACACAACTGCGTCACGAAGCGGCCAGCCTCGGCGCCATTGATCGCGCGGTGATCGTAGCTCAAGCGACAAGGGCAGCATCCGCCGCGGCTCGAATGTCGCTCCATTCCAATGCGGCTTCATCGCCAGCCGTGATACACCCAGAATCGCGACCTCGGGTGCGTTGATGATCGGCGTGAAGCCAGTGCCGCCAATCGAGCCGAGACTCGAGATCGTGAAGCTGGCGCCCTGCAGATCGGTCACCGCGAGTTTTCCCTCCAACGCCTTCTGCGACAGCGCTTCGATCTCCTTCGCGAGATCGAACACGCCCTTCTGGTCGGCATCGCGCAGCACCGGCACGATCAGGCCCTCTGGCGTGTCGACCGCAAGTCCGATGTGGTAATACCTTTTCACGATCAGGTTGCGCACCTCGGGATCGAGCGACGCGTTGAACGTCGGAAACGTCTGCAACGTCGCGACGACCGCTTTGACGATGAACGCGAGCGGCGTCAGCTTTGCCCCGTTGGCTTGCGCCTCAGCCTTGAGTTCGCCGCGAAACGCCTCGAGATCCGTGACATCGGCCTCGTCGTGCTGCGTCACGTGTGGCACGTTGAGCCAACTGCGATGCAGGTTTTCCGCGCCGCGCGCCCGAATCCGAGAGAGCGCCACCGTCTCCACGGCTCCAAAGCGCGCGAAGTCGACCGCGGGAATCGGCGGAATCGCGCTGCCACCCGATCTACCCGGCAGGGGCCGACAGTGCCTTCTTCACGAAGGCATTCACATCGTTCCTGCTGAATCCGGCCGCGCGCTCCGGTTCCCTTTACTTTCGTCAGATCGACGCCGAGTTCGCGCGCTAGACGGCGCACCGCTGGGCCGGCATAGACAATTCCACTGGGGGGCGTCGACGACGGCGCGCCGGTCTGAGTCGGCGGCTCGCGGCGCGCGCGGCTCCGTGCGGCGCTGGTATCGTCGCGACTTCGCTGCTTTTCTCGGCCGAGGCCGCCTGCACAGGAACTGCTTCAGTCGTCTCGATGACGACGAGCAGGCTACCTTCATTGACGCGGCGCGCCGGCAGCGACATCGACCGACGCGATTCGACCGGCGACCGGTGCCGGAATTTCCATCGACGCCTTGTCGGACTCCACGACCACCAGCAGGTCGTCGAGCGCGACGGACTGCCCGACCTTGACGGCCACTTCGACGACCACGACGTCCTTCGCATCGCCGATGTCCGGCACTCGAACTTCGAATCGACGCGAGGGCGGCGCGGACTTCGCGACAGGCGCCGGCGGCTTCGGCGAGTCGTCGGCGGGCCGACAGTCTGCTTGGCAGTAGCGATGGATGCGGCCTTCGCGGCGATCGGTTGATTCGCAGGCACTTCTGCGGCGCCGTCGACCTCGACGACCGCGATGACCTGGTCCTCATGCACCTTGTCACCGAGCGCCACCGTGATTTTCAGCAGCTTGCCGGATACGGTCGCCGGCACTTCCATCGACGCTTTGTCGGACTCGATGACGATCAGCGGATCGTTCGATTGCGATCACCGAACCCGGTGCCACGAGAATCTCGATGACCTCGACGTCTTCGGCACCGCCGATGTCGGGGATTTTGATGTCCCGCTGCGCCACCTGACGAACTCCTGTCGAGACTCACGCCAACCGAGGGTTGGCTTTCTCCGGATCGATGCCGAACTGAACCATCGCATCTCTGACGACGCTGCGCGCAATCACCTGCTTGTCGGCGAGTGATCCCAACGCCGCGATCGTGACGAAGTGGCGATCCACTTCGAAGAACCAACGCAGTTTGGCGCGGGTATCGCTGCGTCCGAATCCGTCTGTCCCCAGTACGCGGAAAGCGGCGGGAACATAGGGTCGAATCTGATCGGCGTAGAGTTTCACGTAGTCCGTCGCGGCAATGACCGGCGCGTCGCTGTCGGCGAGGCATTGCGTCACGAATGCGGTTCTGGGCGACTCGTCGGGATGCAGCAGGTTCCATCGATCGGTGTCCATGCCGTCGCGTCGCAGTTCGTTGAAACTGGTGACGCTCCACACTTCACTCGTTACGCCGAACGCGTCCAGCAGATCGGCCGCGGCGAGGACTTCGCGCAGGATCGTCCCGCTGCCGAGCAGCCGCACATGCTTCGCCGCCCTCGCGCGCCGGCTTCTTCAGGCGGTACATACCTCGAATGATCCCCTCTTCGCTTCCGTCAGGCATCGCCGGCTGCGCGTAGGCTTCATTCATCACCGTGACATAGTAGAAGACCTTGTCGCCACTCTCGTACATGCGCTTCAGGCCGTGGTGAATGATGACCGCCAGCTCATAGCCGTATGTTGGATCGTACGAACGGCAGTTGGGGATCGTCGATGCGAGCACGTGACTGTGACCGTCCTGATGCTGCAGTCCCTCACCGTTCAGGGTCGTCCGGCCGGACGTCCCACCGAGCAGAAATCCGCGCGCTTGAATGTCACCGGCGGCCCAAGCGAAATCGCCGATGCGCTGAAAGCCAAACATCGAATAGAAGATGTAGAACGGCACCAGCGTCATACGGTGCGAGCTGTACGACGTTGCCGCCGCGATCCAAGCCGAGAATGCACCGGCTTCGTTGATGCCTTCCTCGAGGACCTGACCGTCCTTCGACTCCCGATAGCCCGCGATCTCGTCCGAATCCTCTGGTTCGTAGATCTGTCCTTCGGACGAATAGATGCCCAATTGACGGAACATGCCTTCCATCCCGAACGTTCGCGCTTCGTCCGGCACGATCGGCACGACACGAGGACCTATGCTCTTTGTCACGCACCAGGGCCGCGAGCATTCTGACGAATACCATCGTCGTCGAAATCTCCCGCTCACCGGTTCCTTTGAGGTGCGTATCGAACACCGACAACTCGGGCACTTTGATGTCGTGCTCGACTACGACCCGGCGCGGGATGAAACCACCAAGACGGTCGCGATTGCGCTTCAGATACACCATTTCTGGCGTATCCGGATCCGGACGGTAATAAGGCACCCGCGCGAGGTCGTCGTCGGACAAAGGAACGCCGAACTGATCGCGGAAGTGCTTCAAATTGTCGATACCGAGTTTCTTCACGGCGTGCGTCGTGTTCTCGGACTCGCCGCCTTCGCCCATGCCGTAACCCTTGACAGTCTTCGCGAGGATTACGGTGGGCTCACCTTGATGATGCACCGCCGCGTGATAGGCCGCGTAGACCTTGAACGGATCGTGGCCTCCTCTGTTGAGACGCATGATGTCTGCGTCGGAGAGCTTCTCCACCATCTGGAGCAGCTCCGGCGACTTGCCGAAAAAATGCTCGCGTGTGTAGGCGCCACCCTTCGCCTTGTAGTTCTGATACTCGCCATCGACGGTCTCATTCATCCGCTGCTGCAGCAGTCCCTTGTCATCGTTCGCGAACAACGGGTCCCACAGTCGTCCCCAAACGACTTTGATGACGTTCCAACCGGCGCCGCGAAATGTCCCCTCGAGTTCCTGGATGATCTTGCCATTGCCCCGAACCGGTCCATCCAACCGCTGCAGATTGCAGTTCACGACGAAGATCAGATTGTCCAGGCGTTCGCGCGCGGCCAGACCCAACACGCCTAACGATTCCGGTTCGTCGCACTCGCCATCGCCAATGAAACACCACACCTTGCGATCGCCCATCGGCACCAGGCCGCGGCTGTCTAAATATTTCATGATGTGGGCTTGATAAATGGCCTGAATCGGACCGAGGCCCATCGAAACCGTTGGAAACTGCCAGTACTGCGACATCAACCACGGGTGTGGGTACGACGACAGCCCACCATCGACTTCGCGGCGGAACCGATCGAGGTGTTCTTCGTCGAAGCGACGTTCGAGAAATGAGCGCGCGTAGATGCCAGGCGAACAGTGACCCTGGAAATAGATCAGATCGCCGGCGCTCTCGTCTGTCGGCGCGCGAAAAAAGTAATTGAAGCCGACGTCATAAAGCGTCGCCGCGGACGAGAACGTTGCGATGTGCCCCCCGAGATCCTCGCCCCTTTCGTTGGCGCGCATCACCATCGCGAGCGCGTTCCACCGAATCAACGAACGGATCCGACGCTCCATGAACAGATCGCCCGGCATGAACGCTTCTTTGTTCGCGGGGATCGTGTTTCGGTACGGCGTCGTGATCGTGTAGGGAAGTCGCACGCCGGTCTGCGCCATTCGCGCCGACAACCGCTCCAGCAGAAAATTCGCGCGCGGCGTGCCCTCGTTGTCGAGCAGGTACTCGAGTGCGTCGAGCCACTCACGAGTCTCGTCGGGATTCGAATCAGCCAGATCGCGCGGAAATGCCATAGCTCAAGTTCGTCAAGTCGAGTTGTTCGTATCGTCCACCGGCCACAGCCAGGCGGCACCGCGGACGCCGCCGGCGGCGCCGTGCAGCGCCGGACGCAGCCGAGTCGCCACCTTATCCGAGAACACGTAGTCGCACCAAAGTTCCGGCACGCGTCGATAGATCGACTCGATCAGCGACAGGCCACCGCCGAGCACGATGACATCCGGATCGAGGATGTTGATGATCTGTGCGAGCGAACGCCCGAGTTGACGGTGGAACACTTCCAGCGTGCGCTCGCTGCGTGGATCCGCCGCGGCGGCAATCGAACGTGGCTCACGTTCCTCATCCCACAACGCGTTGTGCGTAGCGGCGAGGCCGGGCCCTGACAAGAACGTCTCGACACAATTGTCGCGTCCGCAATAGCAGCGGCGATCACCGAGACGGCCTTCGAGCTCTTGATCCGCGAGGGGATCGGCGCGCAGATATGGCAGCGGTGTATGTCCCCACTCCCCGGTGATGCCGTTGCGACCACGCAGCAGCTTGCCGTCGACGACGATGCCCCCGCCAACTCCGGTTCCGAGAATCACACCGAACGCGATTCGCGCTTCCGTTGCCTCCCCATCAACCGACTCCGACAACGCGAAGCAATCGGCGTCGTTGGCAATGCGAACCCGTTCGCCGAGCCGGTGAATCAGGTCGCGCAGCAGCGGCCGTCCATTGAGCCAAGTGGAATTGCAGTTCTTCATCAGTCCGGTGACCGGGTCAACCGCGCCCGGCGTACCGACACCGACGGTGTATCTGCGGCCCGCGCCTTGATCGAGTTCCTCGACCACGCCCGCCACCGCGGCGACCGTGGCGTCGTAGTCGAATCTCGGCGTCGCTCGACGCAACCGCGCCTCGATGACTCCGTCGGCACCGATCACGATCGCCTCGATCTTGGTGCCGCCCAGATCAACGCCGATCCGCGCCAAGCGCTACTCCCATCAAGCAAACACAATCGGCATACAGCCGGTGCCAATCGAACGCCGCACCGGGGTCGCTCTTTCGCTCCGGCGCGATTTCCAGATGACCAACGATCGAATCGAGTGCGAGCCTCGGATAATGCCGGATCAGCGTTGTGACCACGCGCGCAAGCGCCTCGTACTGACGCGCTTCGTACGCAATGTCGTCCGCGCCTTCCAGCTCGATGCCGATCGAAAAGTCATTGCATCCGGCGCGGCCACGATGGCTCGACTGACCCGCGTGCCACGCGCGTCGATCGAACGGCACGAATTGAGCAATCTCGCCGTTACGATCGATGAACAGGTGCGACGACACGCGCACACCTTCGAGATCCGCGAGCGCAGGGTCAGCATTGCAGTCGAGACAGTTTGTGAACAGTTGCTTCACGCAATCGCCGCCGAAGCGTCCCGGTGGCAAGCTGATGCCGTGAATGACGATCAGGGAGATATCGTCGGGATCGGTGCGCGCATCGCAGTTCGGCGACGTGAATCGCGCGACGCCTTCGAGCCAATGGTCGGTGCCGATTCGCACGCGTACCTCTAGTGTCGTGTCCCATCAGTTTCTGTCACTTCTGCGCGCATCCTCCGGCTGCGGGGCAAGGCGCCGGAGCGCCGGCGTGCTCCGTGCACGTCAAGCGACGGCAACACAGCACCGCAGTCGGAGGGGCGCGCCCTTCGGGAGGTTGCCTGATGCGCGCTCGCATTGTTGCGACTCGTCGCCATATGCCCGATATGCCTCCTCGCCGCGTCGCGCGACCGCGCATCAGGCGACCTCAGAAATGACAGAAACTGATGGGACACGACACTAGCAACACCCACTTGGCATCGTGCCGCAAGCATGCCGGCATCTCAAGGCAACGCGCTGATGCGCTCCTAACGAATGAGACGACATGAGAGTTTGCACACGAATGACGGGCGACTACCATCACGCGCGACTCATCATCAATCGAACGAGAATCCTTCGGATGAACCTCGATGATCTGCTCCAGGCCGCAATCGAACGCAATGTCCGCGACGCATTGGCCGAGGACATCGGCAGCGGTGATATCACCGCCCGCCTGATCCCGACGCGGACACGCGCTCGCGCGACCGTCATTACTCGCGAGTCGGCGATCATCTGTGGCAGGCCATGGGCGGATGAGGCATGCCGTCAGGTCGACCCCGCGATCGAAGTGGTCTGGCACGTCGCCGACGGCGACCGAGCGACACCCGGACAACGCCTCCTTTCGCTCGCGGGTTCCGCGCGTTCGTTGCTCACAGTCGAGCGAACGCTGCTGAACTTTCTGCAGTTGCTGTCCGGCACCGCGACGCTGGCGCGCAGCTACGCCGATCTCATCGCCGGCACCACGCTGCGCGTGCTCGATACGCGCAAGACGCTACCGGGACTGCGCATCGCGCAGAAGTACGCGGTGCGTTGCGGCGGTTGCGACAACCATCGTCTGGGTCTGTACGACGCGTTTCTCATCAAGGAAAATCATATCGCCGCCGCCGGATCGATCGCGGCGGCCGTCAAGCAAGCCCGCGACATTGCACCCGGCGCGCGCGTCGAAATCGAAGTTGAAAATATCGAGGAGTTCCGCACAGCTCTGATCGCCGGCGCGGATATCATCATGCTCGACGATTTTTCCGAATCGGACGTGCTTCGAGCGGTCGCGATCAACCAAGGGCAGGCGAAGCTCGAGGTGTCGGGCGGCGTGACGCACGCGCGCATCGTCGCGATCGCGGCATCAGGC
This sequence comes from uncultured Gammaproteobacteria bacterium, assembly GCA_963829065.1. Classification (GTDB taxonomy): domain Bacteria; phylum Pseudomonadota; class Gammaproteobacteria; order Pseudomonadales; family Azotimanducaceae; genus DATJGR01. The sequence goes on from CAWHHK010000006.1 coordinate 752,336, forward strand.
GTCGACTTCGTCTCAATCGGCGATATCACGAAACGCGTTCAGCCCATCGACCTGTCGATGCGATTCGAGAACTGAACGGGGTGTTGAATCCAAAATGCATCGCACGCAAGCCTGCCTCATCCACCTTGGCATCAGCCTTTCCATATTCGCGGTACTCGCCTATCTCGTCGTGCACGTCTGGTATCCCGATTTCTTCTTCCAGACCGATGGCGGCTGGCAGGGATTGCGCCTGCTGCTCGGCGTCGACCTGGTGCTCGGGCCGCTGCTGACATTGATCGTTTACCGCGCCGGCAAACCCGGACTGCGATTCGACCTCACCGCGATCGGCGTCGTGCAAGCAACCTGCCTGGCCGCCGGGATATGGATCGTCCACGGGGAGCGACCGTTGGCGATGGTGTACGTCGACGGTTCTTTTTACAGCGTCACTGCGCAGTCGTTCAAAGAAGTAAACGCCCCGGTGCCGGACCTCGATGCGTTCCCTGGTCCGTATCCAAAGTGGGTGAGCGTCAAGCTGCCGGAAGATTTGGACGAAGAGTCGAAGGTCCGCGGCGAAATGTTCCGCGGCGGCCGCATGCTCTCGACCGTGTCCGATTACTACGTCCCGTTCGAGCCCGAACAGGTCGACGTACACGAAGAACGCGAGCATGAAGGAGATCAAGGATCAGGACCGCGACTCGTTGGCGCTACCGCGATGGCTAAAGGAGCACGGCGGCGCGCCGACCGACTACCGGTTCTTCCTCTTCGGCGCGCGTTACGTGTACGCGTACCTCGGTTTTTCGGTCGACAACGGTCGATTCATTGGTTTTCTGAACACGCCGGCGCACCCGTAGCGGCCTCGCGTTAGAACAGCCAATACGTCTGCAGCTTCGGCGCTACGTTCGTCAGTTCGGCGCGACGTCGCGCCAGCTCGGCGAGAAAGTCCGTGTCGGCGGCGGAACGTGCGTAACTTTCGAGCAGATCGAAATAGCGGTCGCTCGCCTGCGGGATCATTTCTTCGCAGCGTTTGCATCCACGGATACACCAACCCGCGCAACAGCGCATAGCCGCTGCGAGTCGCGCGACGTCGCCGCGTAGTGCTGCAGCAGTTGATCGATCGCTGGCTGGAACAGCGGATCGAGGCCCAGCGCCGACAACAGCAGATCCTCGTCGGACTCGCCCGGTCGACGTTCACTCGGCGGAACGAACTCATCGAGGAACTGCGAGAACCGAACGTAGATCAGCGGATTCCACGGATCGACCTCCATCGCACGATGAAATTGCTGATAGGTGCGATCCTTGAGATATCTCGAGTCGGGCTCGACCCGGCGTTGCTCGGTACAGCAGTACCGCTTCGCCCAACGCCGGAATCCCGCGGTCCCCATTGATTCGTCTGCGCGACGCGGGAGAATTCGAGCATCCGCTTCTCGTCGCCTCGGATCGAACGCGACCAAGCCGGCGGCGGGCTGATCCTGGAATACACCGACGATCGCAACGTCCAGAACCAGATAGAGCCACATCACCCATCCGGCAACGATTGCGATCGCGACGGTGCTCGGTGGCAGACGGATCGGCTCAGAAGCGCGCTGACGATCCTGGTGAGTCGCAAAGAGCGCGGCGGCGCTCGAGCCGATGATCGAGGTTCAGCGACAGACTATAGAAGACGAAGTTCACCATCGCGTGCGCACACACGGCGAGTAACGCGATCGCCAGACCCAAGTCGATGAATCGCGGGTCGGTCGGTGCGACTCGAAGGAGCACAACCGCTCGACGCGCGACCAGCGCCGACGAACAGCAGGAGGAACAACAGCAGCGGCACGCCGCCTTCCACCAGGAACTGCACATAGTCGTTGTGCACGAACAGGCCGGCCGTGTCCTGTTCGAGCGTCGATCGAAAACTCGGGTACAACAACGGAAAACAGAACACGCCGATACCGAGCGGATGCTGGGCCAGCATCGCAAGCGCGGCTCGAATCAATTCCTGTCGAACGGATACGCCGCCGCCGAACTCGAGACCTTTCGACGCGGCAGCCTGGTTCACCGCGCTGGCGGCCAACGCGACGACACACGCCGCGAGCGCGACACCGACGTGAACGATGAGCCGGCGCCACGCAAGGCGCCTGACCGCGGCAATCAATGCCCACACCACGAATGCGCCGGCGACGATCAGTTGCGACGTCCGCGAGTATGTCGCGATGATCGACAGCAGCAGCACGAAGCTCGATGCCACGATGCAGTCCATGCTCGATGCGTGTCATCGAGTCGCGGCGCCAGCCGGACGTCAGGTGCCGATGCACCAGCGGAATCCAGACCAGGTACATCAGCGTCGCGTAGTGATTCGGATCGACCATCGGCTCGTGCGCGCGCTCGCCCCAAAACACGAACCGCACGCTCGAGATGGTCGCGAGCGCAATGACGAGCGCCGCGAACGATAGCGTCGTCAGTCGCAGCGCGGCGGGTTGACGCGACCACGGCCAAGCCGCAGATGAACGCCATCGGCACCGCGGCGATCACCCAGCTCGGCGCAAAGCTGTTGTCCGGACTCAGACTCAGTCGATACGCAACGATCAGATACGCGAGCGCCGCGCACGCGATCGCAAGACCCGCGCGGTTCGATTCGAGCAGAGCCTCGATACCACCGGGCCCGACGCAACCGAGCGCCAACAACAGCAGTGCGACCACGACCGCCAGCACGACCAGATTGACCGCGGGCCCATAAAACACGAGGCTCACAGCAAACGCGGCGCTGAGGAAAACGCCCGCGCCTGCGAGTCTGCCGACACTGGCCCGGCTGAGTACGCATCATCAGGCGATCGTTTGTTAAATCAGGCGGCGTTGCGCGCGAGCTATCCGGATTCACGGCCATCCTTTGGCGCGCTAGCAATCTGCATAGTGGTGCCGGAAAGTGGATTCGAACCACCGACCTACTGATTACGAATCAGTTGCTCTACCAACTGAGCTATTCCGGCGAGGGCGCGAAGAATAACCCGTTCGATCCAGAGCCTTTGAAGCACGGACTCAGGGACAGGCGATCTTCTCCGGGAACTGTCGACACACCGTCGTGCCGACGCTATCCGTCGCGGTCACCTGTGTAGCTGCCTCCCGACCAGCACGATCGTGTAGACGGTGCCGTCGTTCTGCTGCGGCTGCCAACCGAGCACCAGCAGGTTCGCATCAGGCGCACCGTTGAACACGCCGGGCTGGTACGCGCCGTTGCGCAAGCGGAAGTCCTCTTCGAACACCTCGACCGTCGCGATGTTGTTGACCAGCGCGCCGACACGCGACGTCGCGACGTAGCCGTTGTAGACCGGAATCGCGATCGCGGAGAGCACGCGCGATCATGCCGACCGCGACCATCAATTCGATCAGCGTGAAGCCGGACTGTTTCGTCATGTGACGTTCTGCATGCGTCGAAATCCTAGAGCACAAAAAAGGAAGGGGCCATCGGCCCCTTCCAGAGTTATGACGGAGGTCAAACTCTTAGATGCTGCGCCCACGCAACGACCTTCGTCGACGCGCGCCGCGAAGTCACCGTACGCCGGACGCGTGACGGTGATCGCCAGGTCGCCGCCGGCAATCGTACCCGCCAGCGCAACACCGACCACGCCCGTGCCAGCCGTGTCGCCGCGCACCGGCGCGTACGGCAGCTCCGCCACCCGGCGCCGTGCCGCCTTGGCTGTTCAGCGTGTTCACGAAGTACGCGCCAGCGCCCGCGCTACGACCGCATCGCGGCAGCAGCGTCAGCGTAAGCGTACCCATCGCCAGCTGCGCCTGGATCTTGCGGAACTCGTTGTGCGACGAAGCGAGCGCCTTCTTCGTAGTGCGAGTTCACCTTCGCCATGTTCGCGTTGCGGATGTAGTCCTGATAAGCGGGCAGCGCAACAGCGGCCAGAATGCCGATGATGGCGACCACGATCATCAATTCGATAAGGGTAAAACCCTTCTGCATTGCTTGTTTCATCGTAGTTAGCTCCATACTCCAAAGCGTCAAATCATGTTCAGAACGATAAAGCGGACGACTGTCGATCATTCCGATTCATCGTCAGCCCACCGAAGAGGTGCAATCGGTATGCCAATGCCGCGATCCTGCTCTCACGTGCGTGCGCACCGATGCCTTTTACCAACGGCTTCAACACGTTAGCGCAGTCTAGTCGATCGAAGCCCGATTGCCACGGCATTCGTCGCACTTCGCGCGTAGGTGGCTCGCGGCGTCACAACCTGACTCTGGCCGTCATGTCGCTAGCACGCATCGGGTCGATTGTGAGTCAGTTGTCCGCTTTGTGACCGCTTTATCGACACTCCAGTGACACGCGATTAGACTTGCCAACTCCCGCGCGACTACTGTTGCTGGCCAAGGAACTGAGCCAACCGACAAGGACTGCGATCGTCAATGGCTACGCAAACGGTACCGCTTTCAGGACTCGCTCGACGCCTCGTCGAGGACGGGATTCTGGATGCCGACACCGCCCAGACCGCGAGCGATGACGCACGCAAGGCCGGCATGGCCTTCGTCAGCTATCTGATCCGCAACGAGCTCGCAAATCCCCGTTCGATCGCGACATCGGCGTCGGAAGAGTTCGGCGTACCGATCATCGACCTGTCGGCATTCGACCTCGAAGTCGATTCCCAAGGACCTCGTCAAAGAGCGGCTGATTCGCCAGCACAACGCGCTGCCGTTGATCCGCCGCGGCGTCCGGCTGTTCGTTGCGGTGTCCGACCCGACGAATCTGCAGGCGCTCGACGAAATCAAGTTTCACACCGGCATCAATACCGAACCGATTCTCGTCGAGGAAGACAAGCTCGCGACGATCATCGAGCAGTTCCTGTCGCGCCAGGACGACACCTCGCTCGGGGACCTGCAGCGACAACGATCTCGACGATCTCGATCTCGAAGCGTTCGATGAGAACTGCGGCCGACGACGACGCCTCGGTCACGTCCGCGACCGACGACACACCCATCGTCCGCTTCGTCAACAAGATGCTGCTCGACGCGATCAAGACGGGCGCCTCCGACATTCACTTCGAACCGTACGAAAAAAGCTACCGTGTGCGCTTCCGCACCGACGGCATGCTGCACGAGGTCGCGAAGCCGCCGGTGAACCTGTGCACGCGCCTGTCTGCGCGACTCAAGGTGATGGCGGAACTCGACATCTCCGAGCGCCGTTTGCCGCAGGACGGGCGCATCAAGATGAAGTTGTCGAAGACGCGCTCGATCGACTTTCGCGTCAACACGCTGCCGACCTTGTGGGGCGAGAAGGTCGTGCTGCGGATCCTCGACCCGATGCAGGCGAAGATGGGAATCGACATGCTCGGCTTCGGCGAATCCGAGAAGCAGCGCTGTTCATGGAAGCGCTGTTCCGTCCACAAGGAATGATCCTCGTGACCGGACCGACCGGCAGCGGCAAGACCGTCACGCTTTATACCGGACTCAACATCCTGAACGATTCCGAGCGCAACATCGCCACCGCCGAGGATCCGGTCGAAATCAACCTCGAAGGGATCAACCAGGTCAACGTCAATCACAAAGTCGGATTGTCGTTCGCGTCCGCCTTGCGCGCGTTTCTACGTCAGGACCCCGACGTCGTGATGGTCGGCGAGATCCGCGACCTCGATACGGCGGAAATTGCCGTCAAGGCATCGCAGACCGGCCACATGGTGTTGTCGACGCTGCACACGAACTCGGCCGCCGAGACACTGACGCGGCTTCGCAATATCGGCATCCCCGCGTTCAACCTCGCGACGTCTGTGAGCCTCATCATCGCGCAGCGCCTCGGACGGCGACTGTGCACGCACTGCAAGGCAACGATCGACGTGCCGCACGACACATTGATCGCGGAAGGCTTTACCGAAGAAGACATCAAGAAGGGCTTCCAGGTGTACGTGCCGAGCGCGAAAGGATGCGAGAAGTGCAAAGACGGCTATAAGGGCCGCGTCGGAATTTATGAAGTAGTTAAAATTACGCCTGAGATATCTCGCATTATCATGGCGGACGGAAACAGCATCGATGTGAACAAGCAAGCGCGCGCGCATGGTTATCCGGATCTGCGTCGCGACGGTCTGACTCAAGGTCATGCAGGGAATCACGAGTCTCGCGGAAGTCAACCGCGTGACCACGGGGCATTAACCCGTCCAGGTGAACTATGGCTGCAAGCGCACTATTTTTATGGGAAGGCACTGATAAGCAGGGTCGCCGCGCGAAGGGCGAAATCTCCAGTTCCAATCCCGCCATCGCCAAAGCTGAACTGCGCAAGCAAGGCATTACTGCGACCAAGGTTCGCAAGAAGGGGTCGGGGCTCAGTTTCGGCGGCGGCGCGAGCATCAACTCGGCGGACATCTCGTTGTTCACGCGCCAGATGGCGACGATGATGCGGGCCGGCGTGCCGTTGGTGCAGTCGTTCGAGATCGTCTCCGACGGTCTCGACAAGCCGAAGCTGCGCGATCTCGTGCAGGCGATTCGCTCCGACGTCTCGTCGGGTAACACGTTCGCGTCCGCGCTGCGCAAGCACCCGCTGTACTTCGACGACCTGTTCTGCAACCTCGTCGACGCAGGCGAACAATCCGGCTCTCTGGACACGATGTTGGACCGCATCGCGTCCTACAAGGAAAAGACCGAGAGCTTGAAGGCGAAAGTGCGCAAGGCGATGACGTATCCGATCGCGGTCCTCGTGGTCGCGGTCATCGTGTCCGGTATCCTGCTGATCAAAGTCGTACCGCAGTTTCAATCGGTATTCGCCGGCTTCGGCGCAGAACTGCCGGCCTTTACGTTGTTCGTGATTCATATTTCGGAAGCGGTTCAAGCGTATTGGATCTTCTTCTTACTCGGGATCGCCGGCGCAATTGGCGGCTTTACCGTCGCGCGCCGACGCTCGAAGCCGTTGCGAGACGCGATCGACCGAACGTCGCTGAAGTTGCCCGTCGTCGGCAACATCATCGAAAAATCGGCTGTCGCGCGATTTGCGCGCACGCTGTCGACGACGTTCGCGGCGGGCGTGCCGCTGGTCGATGCGCTGAACTCCGTCGCCGGCGCTACGGGTAACTCGGTATTCGTCAACGCCGTGCACAAGGTTCGCGATGACGTCTCCACCGGTCAACAGCTGAACTTCTCGATGCGCAGCACCGGTGTATTTCCGAACATGATCATTCAGATGGTCGCAATCGGTGAAGAGTCCGGCGCGTTGGACACCATGCTCGACAAGTCGGCGAACTATTACGAAGAGCAGGTCGACAATGCCGTCGACAACCTCACGGCACTGATGGAGCCATTCATCATGTCGGTGCTCGGCGTGCTGGTCGGCGGCCTGATCATCGCGATGTACTTGCCGATATTCCAACTGGGTCGAGTCGTCGGCGGCGGCTGACGCGCGCGCCACGTTCTTTCCTATGTCGCTGACGCTCCTGCTGAGCCACGGTTGGCTCACGTTGACGCTGTTCGTCTGGGTCGCACTTTCCGTCGGTAGTTTCCTCAACGTCGCGATCTACCGCATGCCGGTGATACTGCAGCGGGAATGGCGCGCCCAAGCTGTCGACGTGCTCGAGCTGGATACGCCGGCGGATACCGAGCCGACCTTCAACCTGATGACGCCTCGCTCTCGCTGTCCGAGCTGCAAAACCACTGATTGCGGCGCGTTACAACATCCCTGTCTTCAGCTGGCTGGCACTGCGCGGCCGCTGCGCAAACTGTGCCGCGCCGATATCGCCACGATATCCGCTCGTCGAGCTGCTCACCGCCGTCGCGTCGACCTTCGTCGCCGCGAAGTTCGGTTATACGTGGCTCGGCGCCGCCGCACTCGTATTCACGTGGGCTCTGATCGCGCTGACGTTCATCGATTTCGATACCAAGCTGCTGCCGGATCAGATCACGCTGCCGTTGCTGTGGCTCGGCCTGATCGTCAACGTGTCGGGTGGGTTCACCGATCTATCCTCCGCCGTGATCGGTGCCGTCGCGGGATATCTATTGCTGTGGTCGATCTACTGGGCGTTCAAGCTGATCACGCGCAAGGAAGGCATGGGCTACGGCGATTTCAAACTCCTCGCGGCGATGGGCGCGTGGTTCGGCTGGCAGACGCTGCCGATTCTGGTGTTGTTGTCCTCGGTCGTCGGCATCGCGCTCGGTGGCGCGTTTTTGCTCGCGCGCCGCAGTCGCGAAGCGATTCCGTTCGGACCCTACCTCGCGATCGCCGGCTGGGTCACTCTGCTCGAGCGTGATAGGGTGGTCGCCATCGTTTTCGGTTGAGACTGACGCATGTTCGTCGTGGGCATCACCGGCGGAATCGGTTCGGGCAAGTCAGCGGTATCGGATCGATTCAAGCGCCTCGGGATCAAGGTCGTTGATGCCGACGTTGCAGCGCGGGAAGTCGTGAAGCTGGGTCAGCCCGCATTGCTGGCGATCCGCGAGCACTTCGGCAGTGAACTGATCCAGGCCGACGGCACGCTCGATCGCGCGGCGCTCCGCGCGCGGGTATTCGCCGACCCGGCCGAGCGCAAGTGGCTCGAACGATTGCTGCATCCGTTGATCAACGCGTACCTCGAACGTGAACTCGCAGCCGCGCAATCACCGTACGCGGTGCTGGTGTCGCCGCTGCTGATGGAGACGACGCAGTCACGCCTCGTTGATCGCGTCCTGGTCGTCGATGTGCCCGAGCGAACTCAGATCGAACGTACGATGGCGCGCGATTCAAACACCGAAACGCAGGTGAAGGCGATCATGGCGGCGCAGGCGAGTCGCGCCGCGCGTTTGGAGAAAGCGCACGATGTGGTGGCCAACGACGCGGGATTCGATGCGCTCGACAAAACCGTCGCCGAATTGCATCTGCGCTATCTCGACCTCGCGCGAGACAAACGACCATGACAGATTCACCCGCACGCATCGTGGCTTGTCCGACGTGCCGCAAGCCGGTGCATTGGAGCCCGACGAACCGATATCGTCCGTTCTGTTCTCAGCGTTGCCAGATGATCGATCTCGGCGCGTGGGCGAGCGAGGACTACCGCATTCCAGAGAACGACGTCGATGTCGACGCCGAGGCTTCAGACGAGGAGCAGGAATAGGATCGACCGTGTCGGCATTGGCGACGTGTCAGGTTCTGTATTCCGCGTTGATCGTGACGTAGTCGTAAGAGAAGTCGCAAGTCCAGACCGTCTCGTGCGCGGACCCGCGACCGAGCTCGATGCGCACGCAGAATTCATCACGGCTCATCACGCGCGCGCCGGACTCTTCGGTGTACTCCGGCGCGATCATGCCGTTCCTCGCAACGCAGACCTCGTCGAGGTATAGCGCAACCCGATCAGCATCCAAGTCGTCCACGCCGGCGCGACCGATCGCCATGCAGAATCGCCCCCAATTGGGGTCGCTGGCGAACATCGCGGTCTTGATCAGCGGTGACTCCGCGACGGTGTACGCGACTTTCAGACATTCAGCCGCAGCACGTCCGCCGGCGACCGTCACCGTCACGAATTTGGTCGCACCTTCACCATCGCGAATGATCCGTTGCGCGAGTTCGCGTGCGACCGCGACAACACTGTCGCGCAACGCTGCATATCCGGGATGTTCAATCGAATCGATCGGCGGATTTCCCGCCGCGCCCGTCGCGATCAGGAGGAACGAATCGTTCGTCGACGTATCGCCGTCGACCGTGATGCGATTGAAGCTCGCATCGGCTGCGTGGCTGACGAGTTCCTGCAAACATGCCCGAGATACCGCCGCGTCGGTGCCGACATAGGCGAGCATCGTCGCCATGTCGGGCCTGATCATGCCGGCTCCCTTCGCGATACCGGTGATCGTTACGACGGTGCCGTTGATATCTACGCTTCGGGACAACGCCTTGGGCGCGGTGTCGGTCGTCATGATGGCGTGCGCGGCCACCTCCCAACCATCGCCAAGCTGCTTGCACGCCAACGGAATGCCGTCGCGCAACTTGGCAAGCGGAAGTCGTTGGCCGATCACGCCGGTCGAAAACGGCAGCACCGACTGCGGCGCCACGCCGAGGGTCTCCCCGACCCAACGACAGCATTGGAGCGCGTCTTCGATGCCGGCCGAACCCGTTGCCGCGTTCGCGTTACCACTGTTGATCAGCAACGCACGCGGCGAGCCCGCCGCGAGGTGTCGCTCACATACACGAACCGGCGCGGCTTTGAACGCGCTGCGCGTAAATACGCCAGCGACTTCGCTGCCCGCGCTCAGCGTCATGACGACAAGATCGTCGCGCTGCGTCTGTTTGATTCCGGCACAAGCCGTGCCTATCCGAATGCCGCGAATCGCGCTGAGCGTGCCGAGCGCCGGCAAGTTCACCGCCATCAGGCGGCGCGTCCATGGCAATGCTTGAATTTCTTGCCCGAGCCGCACGGGCATATCTCGTTGCGACCGACCTTGCGCTCCTGGCGAACGAAGGTCTCGGGCTTTTGCGCGACGGGCTCCGGCTCCGGTTCGCTCTCGCCATTCGTCGCGCCGGCGGCATCGGCGTGCGTGAATCGCATCCGCTTGGCTTGTTCCTCGCGGCGGCGGCGCTCGCTTTCCTCGACGCTCTCCGGCCGCTCGATCTGCACGCGCGACAGCAGACGGATCACCTCGCGTTTGATCGTATAGAGCAGCTCCTGAAACAACTCGAATGCTTCGCGCTTGTACTCCTGCTTGGGCTGCTTCTGCGCATAGGCGCGCAGGTGAATGCCCTGGCGCAGGTGATCCATCGTCGCCAGGTGTTCTTTCCAGCGCTGGTCGAGAATCTGCAGCATCACCTGCTTTTCAACCAGCTTGATCTCGACGCCCTGCTGCCTCCATTGCGTTCCTTTGGCTTCGTAGTCGGTGGTGATCTGCTGGAGAATCCGTGCTCGCAATGTGTCCTCGTTCAGCGAATCGTCCTCATCGAGCCAGCGCCGAATCGGAAGGCTTGCGTTGAAGTCCGTCTGCAGCGCTTGCTCGAGTCCGGCAATGTCCCATTGCTCTTCGAGACTCTGCGCCGGGATGTATTCGCCGACGACGTTGGCGACGATCTCCTCGCGCAACGCACCGATCATCTCCGAGATGTCTTCCGAGGCCATCAGCTCGTCGCGCTGCTGATAGATCACCTGCCGCTGATCGTTCGAGACATCGTCGTACTCGAGCAGGTTTTTGCGAATGTCGAAGTTGCGTCCTTCGACCTTGCGCTGCGCCTTCTCGATCGCGTTGGTGACCATCCGATGTTCGATCGCCTCGCCCTTCTCCAGCCCCAACGACTGCATGATGCCGCGAATTCGATCCGACGCGAAAATCCGCATCAGGTTGTCTTCCATCGACAGATAGAATCGCGACGATCCGTTGTCGCCCTGGCGGCCGGCGCGCCCCCGCAACTGGTTGTCGATGCGGCGCGATTCGTGACGTTCCGTGCCCACGATGTGCAACCCGCCTGCAGAGACAACGGCGTCATGCCGCTGCTGCCACTGTCGTCGTACCTGCTCGATCTGGTCCGGCGTCGCATCGTCGAGCGTCGCGACTTCAGCCTGCCAGTTCCCACCGAGCACGATGTCGGTGCCGCGACCGGCCATGTTGGTCGCAATCGTGACGACACCCGGGCGACCGGCCTGCGCTATGATCTCGGCCTCGCGCTCATGTTGCTTCGCGTTCAGCACGCTATGCGGAATCTTGCGCTTTTCGAGTTCGGCCGATAGTCGTTCCGACGATTCGATCGAAGCGGTACCGACGAGTACGGGGCGACCCTCTGCTATCCGTTGGTTGATGTCATCGACGATCGCCTCGTACTTCTCATCGATCGTCAGGTATACGAGATCGTTGGCGTCGTTGCGCACCATCGGCCGGTGGGTCGGGATGACCACCACCGCGAGCCCATAGATCTGGTGGAATTCGAACGCTTCGGTATCCGCTGTCCCGGTCATCCCCGAGAGTTTGTTGTACATGCGGAAGTAGTTCTGGAACGTCGTCGACGCCAGCGTCTGCGTCTCGTTCTGAATCGAGACGGCCTCCTTCGCCTCGACCGCCTGATGCAGACCCTCGGACCAACGTCGCCCGGGCATCGCCCGTCCCGTGTGCTCATCGACGATCACGATCTCGTCGTTCTGAACCATGTAGTCGACGTCACGCTTGAACAGGTTGTGCGCGCGCAGCGCCGCGTGGACGTGGTGCAGCAATCCGAGATTGGTCGCCGCGTAAAGGCTGTCGCCTTCAGTCAACAGACCCAGGCGCACGAGTTCGTCCTCGACAAAGACGTGTCCTCGCTCGGTGAGTTCGATCTGCCGATTCTTCTCGTCGACGATGAAATCACCCTCTTCGGTGATCCCGTCCGGCTCGTCTTCGGTGCCGACCTGGCGCTTCAACTTAGGGGCGAGCAGGTTGATCTTGTGATAGAGATCGGTGCTCTCTTCGGCGGGACCCGAGATGATCAGCGGCGTGCGGGCTTCGTCGATCAAGATCGAGTCGACCTCGTCGACGATCGCGAAATTCAGTCCGCGCTGAAACTTGTCCTTCAGCGTGAACGCCATGTTGTCGCGCAGGTAGTCGAAACCGAACTCGTTGTTCGTGCCGTAAGTGATATCGGCGACGTAGGCCTCGCGCTTGGATGCTACGTCCTGACGCGACTGGATGACTCCGACAGTCATGCCCAGCGCCTTGAACACCGGCCCCATCCACTCCGCGTCGCGCCGCGCGAGATAGTCGTTGACGGTGACCCAGTGAACGCCTTTACCGGTCAGCGCGTTCAGATACGCCGGCAGCGTTGCGACGAGCGTCTTGCCTTCCCCGGTACGCATCTCCGCGATGCGCCCTTCGTGCAACGTGATGCCGCCCATGATCTGAACGTCGAATGGGCGCATAGCGAGTACCCGATGCGCCGCCTCGCGCACCGTTGCAAACGCTTCCGGCAACAGGTCATCGAGCGTCGCACCTGTTTCGAGCCGTTGGCGAAATTCCGCCGTTTTTGCTTTCAGGTCCTCGTCCGACAAGGCGCGCATCTGCTCTTCGAGCGCGTTGACGCGGACAACCAACTTGCCCATCCGTTTGAGCTCGCGGCTGTTCTTGCTGCCGAAAACCTTGAGGAATATTCCGCTGACCATACGGGGTTAGACGCGAGAAAAACGGCATGTTACCGCGTTTGACGCGGAATTCGAGGGAGCGCTAGCGGCGTGTCAGATCGATCAGGTCGGACGACTCCGCGCGACGTATCGCGCTGGGTCCACCTGCTGCCCGTCTTTGAGTACTTCGAAGTGCACGTGCGAACCGGTTGATCGACCCGTGCTGCCCATACGCGCGATGAGCTGGCCTTTCTTCACGACGTCCCCGGCCGCCACCAACAATTCGTGGTGATGTCCGTAACGCGTGACATAGCCGCCGCCGTGATTGATTTCGATCATGCGGCCGTAACCGTTGCGTTCGCCCGCAAACGTCACAACGCCAGCTGCGACCGCGACGACGTCCGAGTCCATCTGGACCCGCGAAGTCAGCGCCCGAATGCCACGCCAAGCGCCCGGTGATCGGATCGACCCGGCGGCCGAAACCCGACGACATATAACCCAACTTGACCGGTCTCCCAGCAACCGCAACCTCTTCGTGAAACTTCTGATTCGCGAGTAACGACGCGAGAACTTCGAGCTCGTCTTCGCGCAACTTGATCTGGTCCGCCAATTGTTCGGCGGCTGTCATAGACGCGGGCACCGATTGCGACACTTCCACATCGGATTCGGGCCCGCCCACCGCCGGCGCCTCGTTGAAGCGGAACTCGCCGGAATCGAGTTCGGCAACCTGGGCGACCCGCTCGCCCAGCGCCTCGATTCGCAACAGCCGAGCCTGCATGTCTGCGAGGCGGCGCCCGACCGCGTCCATTTCTACGCGCGTCTGCGACTGAATTTGTTCGAGTTGCTCGCTCTGACCGTTCAGGCGACCCTGCCATTTGTCGATGATCTGGCTGTCGAGCAGTTCGTTGCCGAGAAAGCGCGTGACGACGAGAACATTTCCGATCAGACCCGCGATGACGAGCACTGCTACGGTGGCGAAGGCCGCCGTCGGAATTCGACGAGGCTCGGCGCGACCGCTCTTTTCTCTGAAGAGTATGATCTGCATCGTTTCTTCTAATCGTGCGTTTCGCAGTGGCCAAACGAAAGATCGACAATCTTCTCTCGCCTCGCCAACTCCCCTATTCTGCGCTTACTCGCTTACTGGGCCGTGCGTCTCAACAGGACGCTTGGACCAGCCAGCTGCGAGCCCTGCTCCCGCAGGAAGTCGCATCAGAATGTCGAGTCGCGAACGTACGCGATCAGCTCCTCACTGTCCATATCAACAGCGCCGCATGGGCGACGCGATTGCGGTTTCTGATTCCTGCCCTGCTGCCGAGCCTGAATCGCCTTGCCGACTTCAGTCGAGTGAATGAAATTCGTCTGGCAGTCGTGCCCATTGCCGACAGCGTAGTCGCCCAAGAGCGGGTCCAGCCTGCGCGTCCGCCAGATCAAGCCTCTCTCCTCGAGCTCGCCGACGGGGTCGATCATGCGGGCTTGCGTAGCGCGATTCTGAGACTTGCCGCACGTGGCCGCGTGCGGTCGTCGACGTTTCTCGAGCGAGGGGATTCATCCGAAGGCGGGCCTCGCGAATGAGATCGGATAAGCCGCCCGCTCACTCTCGAACGTGCCGATTTCCCACGCCCGCGGATTCGCAAATACGCGCTTGAGCAATGCGTTCGTCGACGCATGGCCCGATTTGTGACCCGAGAATGAGCCCAACACGCTGTGACCCAGCAGGTACAGGTCGCCAATCGCGTCGAGGATTCCGTGTTTGACGAACTCGTCCGCGTGACGCAGTCCTTCCTTATTGACGATGGAGTCGAACGTTCGGGCACGACTCACTTCCTTGAGAAACGTGGTGCTCGAAAAGTCGATGACCGCAGTCTTTTTGTGCTCGCGAAACAACGGATGGTCGTACAACGTGTACTCGACGCGAAAACCGTCATACGGCGACAGCCGCACTTCGGTGTCGCCGTCGGTCATGCACCGTCTCCTCGAGAATCCGAATGAATTTCTTCGGCGCGGCCTGATCGACGATGCCCGCCGATTCCAACATGAACACGAACGGCGCGGCACTGCCATCCATGATCGGCAGCTCCGCCGCATCGACATCGACCCATACATTGTCGATGCCGAGTCCCGCAAATGCCGCCATCAGGTGCTCGATCCCCGAAATTCGCACGTCACCCGCGGCGAGCGCCGTCGCCCGCGTCGAGTCACCGACGTGCGTCACCAGCGCAGGAATCGCGAGCGGCGGTTCGAGGTCGACGCGTCTGAACACGATCCCCGCATTCACCGGCGCCGGACGCAAAGTCACGATGACCTTCTCGCCCGAGAACACGCCGACCCCGGTGGCGCGGATCGTGTTTTTCAACGTGCGCTGAAAAATCGTCGACATCTCGCCAGCGCCCCTCAGTCCGCCTGTCTGCGTAGAAACGCCGGGATGTCGAGGTAGTCGAGATCCCGTGCCTCGCTCGTATCCACCGAACGCTCGTGATGCCGCGCGGCTTGCTGTCGCATCACCGTCGGCCGGTCCAGCTTCGAGTAGTCGATGTCCGAACCGGCGGCATGGGCGACAGCCTTTTCGACCACTACTTTCTGGCGGTTGACTCCGCCGAGGCCGGTCGCGACCACCGTGACCTTCAGCTCGTCTTTCATCTCGGCGTCGATCACGGTCCCGATCACGACGGTCGCCTGCTCGGAAGCAAACTCGTCGATGATCTCGCCGACGTCGGCGAACTCACCGATGGTCAGGTCCGGACCCGCGGTAACGTTCACCAGAATCCCGCGCGCGCCGTGCAGATCGATATCCTCGAGCAGCGGGCTGCGAATGGCCGACTCGGCGGCATCGCGCGCGCGGTTCTCTCCCTTCGCACGACCCGTGCCCATCATCGCCATCCCCATCTCCGACATCACAGTTCGGACATCCGCAAAGTCCACGTTGATCATGCCGGGACGGATGATCAGGTCCGCGATCCCCTGCACAGCTCCAAGCAATACATCGTTGGCTGCGGCGAAGGCCGCGAGCATGCTCGTGCGTTCGCCGAGCACCGCGAGCAGTTTTTCGTTCGGAATGGTGATCAGCGAATCGACGAACCGCGACAGCTGCGCGATTCCGGCTTCGGCGGCCTCCATCCGCTTCTCGAACCGAAACGGTTTCGTGACGACCGCGACCGTCAGGATTTCGAGTTCGCGCGCAATCTCCGCAACCACGGGTGCGGCGCCGGTCCCGGTACCGCCCCCCATGCCCGCCGTGATGAAGACCATGTCGGCGCCGGAGAGCACTTCGGCGATGCGATCACGGTCTTCGAGCGCCGCCTGCCGCCCGATCTCGGGATTGGCTCCAGCCCCCAGGCCCTTCGTGAAGGCGCCGCCGATCTGCAACGTGGTTTTTGCGTCGAGACTCTTCAACGCCTGCGCATCGGTGTTCGCCGCGATGAAATCCACCCCTCCAATACCCCGGCTGAGCATGTGCTGTATCGCGTTGCCACCACCGCCACCGACGCCGATGACTTTGATGATCGCGCTCTGCGGACCGCTGTCGACGAGTTCAAACATTTTCTTTTCTCCTCATCCCTAAGGGGATTGCCGAATGTGCTGTCAGAAATTTTCGCTAACCCAGGTCTTCCATCGCTTCATTGCGCCGGACGATCGTCCCTTGCCACGAGTTCGTGTCTCCTCTTCACGTTGCTTGCCATACAACAGAAGTCCGACGCCCGTTGCGTAGATCGGATTCCTGACGATGTCCTTCAAACCGGTCACATGCTTCGGTGCGCCGAGACTCACCGGCATGTGGAATATCTCTTCGGCCAGCTCGATGACCCCTTCCATTTTCGACGAGCCGCCGGTCAGCACGATTCCCGCAGCGATCAGATCTTCGAATCCACTGCGTCTGAGTTCTGCCTGCACGAGGGTGAAGAGTTCGTCGTAGCGCGGCTCCACGACCTCCGCGAGCGCCTGCCGCGACAGCTCCTTCGGCGGTTTGTCGCCCACGCCGGGCACCTTGATCGTCTCGTTGGCGCCGGCCAGCTGGGTGAGTGCGCAGGCATACTTGATCTTGATCTCTTCGGCGTTCTGCGTTGGCGTGCGTAGCGCCATCGCGATGTCGTTGGTGACCTGGTCACCGGCAATCGGAATCACGGCCGTATGACGTATCGCGCCTTCGGTGAAGATCGCGATGTCCGTCGTCCCGCCGCCGATATCGACGAGGCACACGCCGAGTTCGCGTTCATCGTCAGAGAGAACCGCGTAACTGGACGCCAGCTGTTCGAGGATGATGTCCTTGACCTTCAGGCCGCAGCGTTCGATACATTTCTCGACGTTCTGTGCCGCGTTGACCGCGCACGTAACGAGGTGAACCTTCGCTTCCAGTCGCACGCCAGACATACCCAGCGGCTCGCGCACGCCCTCCTGGTTATCCACGAGATATTCCTGCGGCAGGATGTGCAACACCTTCTGATCCGCGGGAATCGCGACAGCTTGCGCCGCATCGATGACGCGCTCGATGTCCTGTTGAAACACCTCTTTGTCGCGAATAGCGACGATGCCGTGCGAATTGAGGCTACGGACGTGACTGCCTGCGATTCCCGCGTACACCTCGTCGATGTGACAGCCGGCCATCAATTCGGCTTCTTCGATCGCGCGCTGGATCGATTGCACCGTCGATTCGATGTTCACCACCACACCCTTCTTCAACCCTCTCGATCGGTGCGATCCGATTCCGATGATTTCGATGTCGCCGTCCGCGGTGATCTCACCCACGATCGCCGCCACTTTGCTCGTACCAATGTCGAGGCCAACGATCCGTCGACGCCCGTTATCGGATGCCATTTAGTCGAACTACTCCGAGTCGCGTGAGACACCGACGCCAATTGCGGCCCGTTCATGCCGTCGCGCCAGCTCACTGCCACACCGTTCCCGTACCGCGCGTCGATATGCTCGACCGCATCGACTCGGTCTTTGATCACGTTGCGGTAGACGCGATCGAAGCGCTCGACCCGCTCCAGCAGTTGTTCGTGCCCGAGCGACACTGTGAGGTCGTTGGTGAATTTCACTTGCCACTCCCCGATGTCGTCTCTCCTCGATCGCGGCGATTTTCAATTGCGTATCGGACAGCACCTCGCTGAGTATCTGGAAAATTCGCATCGCCCTGGCGCCGCTCGCGTGCGCGCAGGTGATGAGCGGCAACGTCGCATCGGGCGTGCCCGCGACGACAATGACGTCGCCGGCGCTGTTGAGCACGCCACCCGCGCCCCATCGCGCCGCGATCGGGTCCTTCGTCACAGACACCTCGACGCTCGCCGGCCACACCCGTCGAGCGCGCACCTCACGCGTCCACGACAACGCCGTCACGTCGGCGACGACGTCGTCGAGACTCACGCCGAGCAGCCCGCCATTGAGTCGGTGCAACACCGCCGCCTTGACCTCGGCGCGCTCGGCATCGCTGAGATCGCCGCTGACTCGGACGATCTGCACCGGATCGTTCATGGCGAACAGCAACGAAAGCCACGCCGACACGACAGCGATCAGCAACGCGCCTGCAAGACCGCGACGAAGGCGGGACATCCCCTCGCTAACCTTCATTGTCGCCTCGCAGTCGCTTCGACAACTGGTTGACGTTGCCGGCGCCTTGCACCAGAAGAACGTCGCCATCCTCGAGAATCTGCGGCAGCAGATCGTGAGCCTCGCAGCGTATCGGCGGCATAAATCGGGTTGATCGCGCCGCGTTCACGAATTCCATGGCCGAGCGCATGACTGTCGGCGCCGGCGAGATAGTCTTCGCCGGCGCTGTACACGTCGAGCAGTACGAGCTTGTCGACGGTCGAGAGCACCTTCGTGAACTCGTCGTAGAGGTCGTGGGTGCGCGTGTAGCGATGCGGCTGATAGATCATGACGAGACGTCGCTCGGGCCATACCTTGCGCGCGGTCTCGATCACCATCGCCACCTCGGTCGGATGATGGCCGTAGTCGTCGACGACGCTGACCGTCTTGCCGGCGACGCGGATGCCGTCGGCGACGTCGAAGCGGCGCCCGACTCCGGAAAACGCCTCGAGGCCCGCGAGAATCGCAGCGTCCGATACACCTTCTTCCGTCGCGACGGCGATCGCCGCGAGCGCGTTCAGCACGTTGTGTGCAC
Source organism: uncultured Gammaproteobacteria bacterium (assembly GCA_963829065.1). Taxonomy (GTDB): domain Bacteria; phylum Pseudomonadota; class Gammaproteobacteria; order Pseudomonadales; family Azotimanducaceae; genus DATJGR01. Next base: position 771,420 of record CAWHHK010000006.1, read on the forward strand.
CCGGCAGGTTCATGACGACGTCGAGCGGAGCGTGCCCTGCGGGCCGCTCCGCGCGAAACTTCCACGCAAGACCACGAACCTCGACTCGGGTGGCGCGAAAATCCGCGTCATCGGCGGTGCCATAGGTCAGCATCGGACGCGACACCGCGTCGAGAATCGCGCGCACGTGCGGGTCATCGATGCACAGCACCGCGACGCCGTAGAACGGCAGGCGATGCACGAACTCGACGAACGTCTGCGACAGCTTGAGAAAGTCGCCGCCGTATGTGCGCAGGTGATCGCGGTCGATATTCGTCACGACCGCCACCATCGGCTGCAGGTGCAGAAACGACGCGTCGCTCTCGTCCGCTTCGGCAATCAGATAACCGCTCGCACCCAACTGCGCGTTGCTGCCGGTGCTGTTCAGCAAGCCCCCGATCACGAACGTCGGATCCAGATCGGCCGCCTTGAATATCGCCGTAATCAGACTGGTGGTCGTTGTCTTCCCGTGGGTTCCCGCGACCGCGATGCCGTGTCGGTAACGCATCAGTTCGCCGAGCATCTCGGCTCGGGGTACGACCGGAATGCGCGCCGCGTGCGCAGCAACCACCTCCGGATTGTCGCCGCCGACCGCGCTCGACACGACGACGACGTCGGCGCCGGCCACGTTGTCCGCGCAGTGCCCGAGTGCCACTTTGGCACCGAGTTGGACGAGGCGATTGACCGTGGCGGAGCGCGCGATGTCCGATCCGGAGATTCGGTATCCCTGGTTCAGCAACACTTCGGCGATGCCGCACATGCCCGAACCGCCGATCCCAACGAAATGGATCTGGCGCACGCGACGCATCTCGGGCACCTGCACGATCACTTGCGGGCCCTCCCGCGCTCGAGCTGCACACGCAACACCACGCCGATCAACGCGCAACAGACGACGAGGCTGTTGCCGCCGTAAGAGATGAACGGCAACGTCAGTCCCTTCGTCGGCAGGGTTCCGGTGTTCACGCCGACGTTGATCACGCACTGCAGGCCGAGCAGCAGCCCCGTGCCGTAAGCCACGTAACCCGCGAACGCGCGGCCATCGACGATTGCGCTGCGCGCGATGCGAAATATCCGCAGCACCAACGCAATCAGCAGCGCGAATACCGCGAGCGCGCCGACCAGCCCCAACTCCTCGACGACGACCGCGAAAATGAAGTCGTTGTGCGCTTCCGGCAGATACAGCAACTTCTGCACACCTTCGCCGAGGCCGAGTCCGAACCAGTCGCCGCGGCCGAACGCGATCAGCGCCTGTGTCAGTTGGTAGCCGCTGCCGTAAGCAACCGACCACGGATCCAGAAACGTCACGAGGCGCTGCAATCGGTAGGGCTGCAACACCGACAACAACGCAAGCGCCAGCCCGACGACCAGCACGATCAGCAGGAAGTGGCGTAATCTCGCACCGGCCAGGAACAGCACTCCACCAGTCACCGTGACCAACACCACGACAGAACCAAAGTCGGGTTCCAGCAAGCAGCATCGCGCACAGAACACCGACGAGCACCAACGGCCGCACTAAGGCGATTGGATCGTTGACGAGCGCCGTCTGATTTCGAGCCAGATAACCGGCGAGATAAATCACCAGCGCGAACTTGGCAACTTCGGCTGCCTGAACCGAGAACGGTCCCACGCCGATCCAACGGCGACTGCCGTTGACCATGTGGCCGATCCCGGGCAGCAGCACGAGCAACGCCAGCACCAACGCGACGATCGAGCAATGGACGATGGATCGCCTGCCATACCCGCAATGGCACGACTAAGCAGACACCCAGCGCCACGGCGCCGAGCAGCAGATAAGCGCCATGTCGCACGATGAAGCGCGCGGGCGAACCGAGCGCGATGCCCAACGGGAACGACGCCGAAGCGACCATCACGAATCCGACCGTCACGGCGGCAAGCCAGAGCACGATCAACGTGTAGTCCCACTCGCGGTCACTACGTGAACTCCCGCACGCAGGTTTCGAATTCGCGACCGCGCGCTTCGAAATTCGCGAACATGTCGAGGCTCGCGCACGCCGGTGACAAGAGCACGAGATCGCCGGACCGCGCGAGCGAGCGTGCCAGCCGAACGGCGTCGGGCAGCGTGCGCACCCTGTGCAGCGGCGCGGCGTCCCCGACCGCGCCTTCGACCGCTGCCGCGTCTTTCCCCAACGTGACAACGTGCGTGCACGTATCTCGCCACCGGGTCGTGCAACGGTGACAGATCGGCGTTCTTCGCATCGCCGCCTGCGATCAACACGATGTGTTTGCGCGCTTCACCAAGGCCCTCGAGCGCGGCGAGGCACGCCCCGACGTTGGTCGCCTTGGAATCGTTGATGAAGGTGATGCCGTCGACGACCGCGACCGTCTGGCACCGATGCGCCAGGCCTTTGAATCCCCGCAACGTGTCGTTCCATCGCGCGGCGTCGCCACCGACCGCGCGGGCGAGCGCCATCGCGGCCAACGCGTTGAATTCGTTGTGACGGCCGCGGATTCCCAACTCCTCTACCGCAATCAGCCGTTGATCCCCGACGGCGAGGTACCGTTGGCCGCCTTGCTCGACGATTCCCCAACAATTGCTCGAGGGTGCATCGAGCCCGACCGATTCGGAACGTCCGACCGTTGTGCGCGGCACTGTCAGCGGATCGGCACGGTTGTAGATCGCAACGTCGCAGCGGTCGAACACCCGTTGTTTGCTCGCGGCATAGCTCGCGATGTCGGGATAACGATCGAGATGATCGGCCGTGACGTTCAGGTTCGCCGCGACCGTGATCCGGCCCGCATTCAGGCGCTCGAGTTGGAAGCTCGACAGTTCGAGCACGTAGGCATCCCGGTCGGGCGCCAGCAGGTCCAATGCGGGCTCGCCGAGGTTGCCGCCGACGCCAACATCGAGTCCTGCCGCCGCCAGCAATTCACCGGTCAATGCCGTCACGGTGCTTTTGCCGTTGGTACCGGTGATGCCGACGACCGGAGCGGTCGCGTGTTCGAGAAAGAGTTCGATGTCGCTGATCAACGCGACGCCGCGTTCGCACGCTTGCGCGAGCAGGCAGTGGGACGTTCGGAGTCCGGGACTGACGACAATTCGGTCCGCGTCCGCGAAATGCTCCGGCGTCGGCCGCGCCGAGGATCAATGACACGGCCGGATACTTCGATCGCGCCGACTCGGCGAACGGCGGCGCGCTGCGCGTATCGACGACGGTCAGCCGATCGGTACCGTGCAGGAATCGCAGGCACGAATAGCCCGTGATGCCGAGACCGAAGATCACCGTGTGTCGCTGCGCCGAGGTCATCGTCGTAACACGCGTTGGACCACGTCGAGGTCACGAAATGGGATGCGTCGACCTGCGATTTCCTGATAGGCCTCGTGCCCCTTGCCTGCAACGAGGACGACGTCGCTCGAACGCGCAGTCGCGATTGCCCGCTCGATCGCGGCCGCGCGATCGAGTTCGACATCGTGAGCGAATGCGCCGGCAAACCCGGCCACGATGTTCGCCGCAATGTCGGCCGGATCCTCCGACCGCGGATTGTCGCTCGTCACCCACGCGTGGTCGGCCGCGTCTTCGACGACGCGCGCCATCAACGCGCGCTTACCGCGATCCCGATCGCCACCGCAGCCGAACACGCAGATCACGGCGCCGCTGGCATGGCGCCGCAGCGCCACAAGCGCCTTTGCGAGCGCGTCGGGCGTGTGCGCAAAGTCGATCACGACCAATGGTTTTCCCGTCGCACGCACGAATTGCATGCGCCCCGGCGGCGCCGTCAGATGCAGGCCGGCGTCGATCACCGCATCGATCGGGGCACCGGCCAGACACGCTGCCCCCGTCGCCGCCGCAAAGTTCGCAACATTGAATTCGCCGAACAGCGGCAGGCGGAATGCGCGGCGACCCCACGGCGTATCGAGCGTTCCGGCAATGCCCGCGTCATCGAACACCAGATCGGACCAACTGAGTTCCGCATCAGCCGTGCTGCCGAATCGCAGCAGATCGAGCGAGCGCCGCGCTTCGCGGTGGATGATGCGACCCTGGGGATCGTCCCAGTTGACTACGCCGCCGCGCAGCGTTGGCCAATCGAACAATCGCCGCTTCGTAGCCGCGTAGTTGGCCATCGTTCCGTGGTAGTCGAGATGATCGCGCGTCAGATTCGTGAAGACGGCGATGTTGTAGTCGACATCGACGACGCGATGCTGATCCAACGCGTGTGAACTCACCTCCATCGCGACCCACTCGGCCCCTTGCGAGACGAGATTCGCGAGCCTGCGCTGGACGGCGACCGCGTCCTCCGTCGTGAGATCGGCCGCGCAGATGTGACCCGCGAACCCCCAACCGAGCGTACCGCCGTAACCGGCGGGCCGACCCGAAGCGCTCAGCAGCGCGGCGGCAAAATGCGTCACCGAGGTCTTGCCGTTGGTCCCGGTCACGCCAATGCAACCCAGCGCGCGGCTCGGGTGATCGTAAAATCGCGCGGCGATGCGTCCCGCTGCGCGGCGCGGATCGGGCGACTTGACCAGCGGGACGCCGACCTGCGGGCACATCGTGCTCGGCGAGTACCGCCGCGGCGCCGCGTGCGATGGCTGCATCGACGAAATCGTGGCCATCGTAGGCGGCGCCTCTCATCGCGACGAACAGGTCGCCCGCCCGGACCGTTCGGGAATCCGTTGCAACGCCGGTAATCCAGACATCGTTGGCGTCGCCAGGCACGACCGCGTCGTCGCCAACACAATCACTGAGGCGCTTGCGCCGAGACTGCAACGGTTCCGTCACGATGCCGCTTCCGGTTCGACATTCAATACACGTAGCGCACGCGCAACGACGCGCGCGAACACAGGACCCGCAACGTCGCCGCCGCCGAACTTGTCGCCCTGCGGCTCGTCGATGACGACGATCACCACGACGCGTGGATCAACGGCCGGCGCGAGCCCCGCAAAAAAAGCGACGTGACGTCCTTCGTCATACCCGTTCGGACCCACTTTGCGCGCTGTACCCGTCTTTCCCGCGATTTCGTAGCCCGCGACACGCGCTTTCGGCGCAGTGCCATGCACAGAGTCGACGCCTTTCATCAGGCGCACGATCGACGCAATGACGTCCGGCTCGAACATGCGTTCTCCTTCCGGCGGACTCTCGCGCCGGAGGATCGAGATCGGTAATCGAATGCCGCCGGTCGCCAACATCAGGTACGCGTGCGCCAACTGCAGTGGTGTCACCGTCAGACCGTATCCGTAGGCCAACGTCGCGCGCACGATCGGGTTTTTCAACTGCGATTCCGGAACGCGTCCGTTGGCTTCACCGGGCAAGCCGCAACTCGTCGGGTCCGCAAATCCGGCACGCAGGAACGCGTCGAATACCGTCCGCTCATCGAGCGCCATCGCGATCTTTGCGATGCCCACCTGACTCGACCGCGCCAGCACGTCGCCGAGCGACAGCCGACCCCGATTGCTCGGATCCTTCACGAGCAGCCGTCCGACCTGCATATAACCGGGACTGGTGTCGATGACCGAATCCTCGGAGAAGCGACCCGACTCGAGCGCCGCAAGCACCGTCAGCGGTTTCACGGTGGAACCCGGCTCATAGAGATCTGTAATGGCGCGGTTGCGTCTCGCGTCGGGCGCCACCCGAGTCAGCTCGTTGGGGTTGAACGACGGTTCATTCGCGAGCGCCAGGATTTCGCCGGTGCGGGCGTCCAGCATCACGACGGTGCCAGCTTTCGCATCGTGGGCGACGATCGCGGATCTGAGTTCGCGATAAGCGAAGAACTGCAGTCGCAGATCGAGGCTGAGCGCGAGATCGCGGCCAAAACGCGGCGCAGTCAGATATTCGACATCCTTCACCGCCTCGCCGCGTCGATCTCTGAGCACGAGTTTGCGGCCTTGGACGCTCTTCAATTCCCGGTCGAACGCGAGTTCCGCTCCTTCCTGACCCTGGTCGTCGACGTTCGTGATGCCGACGACGTGCGCTGCGGTCTCGCCGGCCGGATAGTAGCGCCGGTATTCGCGCTCGAAATGCACGCCGTCGATGTGCAGGTCCGCCACGCTGGCAGCGATCTGCGGCGAGACGCGACGTTTGACGAACATGAATTCGTGACTCGTGTACCGTGCGATCTTCGCGGCGAGTTCCACGCGGTTCATGCCGACCGCGCGCGCGAGATTCGCGACGTCCGCGGGATTGAGCTGCGCCTGCGTCGGGTCGAGCCAGATCGACACGACGGGCGTGCTGACCGCAAGCGGCTCACCGTTGCGGTCGAAGATGATGCCCCGGTTCGCCGGCAGCGTCTCGAAACGCAACGATCGCGCGTCACCCTGCCCTTGCAAAAACGCCCGCTGGTCGACGTTGAGGTAGACCATGCGGCCAGACAAACCCAGCGCCATCGCAATGAATACGCTAACGACCGTCAGATGGCGCCAGCGACTCAAGGGGCCACCCGTTCGACGAGTTCCGGAAAGCGCATCGCCAACTGACTCGCCGCGACTTCATCGACGTTGCGATAAGACGACAGGGTCGCGCGCTCGATCAGCAGACGGCTGTATTGCGCGAGCAGCGCGTCCTGCGCGCGTTGGTTTTGTTCCAAGGCAACGAATCGGGCACGCACGTCAGAGGCCATCGAAGCGACGCAGACACCCGAGATCGCGATGCCGACGTAGGTCACCCCTGCCGCCGCGAGCCAATGCAGCGAATGGCGCTGCACGATCGCCTTCAGTCGGCGCGTCATGCCGCCTTCTCCAGCACGCGCAACAGTGCGCTGCGGGCGCGCGGATTTTCGGCAACTTCGGCAGGATCCGCGCGTCGCGCGCGTCCGATCAGACGCGCTGCCGCGATCGCACGTCCAGGTACTGGCAATCGCCGCGGCAACACCTCGCCTTCCGACCACGCGCGGAACATGCGCTTGACGATGCGATCTTCGAGGCTGTGAAAAGTCAGGACAGCGATCCGTCCACCGGGACGTATCAGCGCAAACGCAGCCTCGATCCCCAAGCGCACTTCGTCGAGTTCGTCATTCAGATGGATGCGGATGGCCTGAAAGACGCGCGTCGCAGCGTGTTTATGCGGATCGGGTCGCGGCTGCGCGCGCGCGATCAACGCGGCCAGGTCAGCCGTGCGCAGGATCGGCGCTTCCGCGCGACGCTCGACGATCGCGCGCGCAATTCGCCGAGCATATCGCTCCTCGCCGAATTCGAAGAACACGGCAGTGAGTTCGGCTTCGCTTGCGGCGTTGATCCACTGCGACGCCGGAATCCCGGAGCTCGGATCCATGCGCATGTCGAGCGGCCCGTCAGCGCGAAAACTCATGCCACGCTCGGGATCGTCGATCTGCGGTGACGACACGCCGAGGTCGATCAGCACGCCAACGATTTCACTGAGTTGGACCTCGCTCGCAAGCCGGACCATATCGCTCATTCGACCGTGGCGAACGAGCACCCGAGCGTCGTCGTTGGCGAGGGCGTGCGCGAATTGGATCGCGGTCGGATCGCGGTCGATCACGAGAATTCGTGCGGTGGGAGACAATCCCTGCAGCAGCGCGCGCGTATGGCCGCCGCGCCCGAAGGTTGCATCGACGTAGTTTCCATGCGGGTCGGTACGCAGCGCATCGATGACCGCGTCGACGAGGATCGGTCGATGCGTGCTCAAGACGTCAGACCGATAGCCCGGTGAAGTCGTCGCCATCATCGACGACGTCACCGGATCTTTCGACGAGCCATTGCGAGAGCCGCGGTTGCCACAGCTCCTCGCTCCAGATCTCGATCTTGTTGCCTTGGCCCAACAGCACCAGCTTCTTTGCCATTCCGGCGAATTCGCGAAGCATCGGCGGCAGCAACACGCGACCGTTGGAATCGAGTTCGACGTCTGTCGCGTGACCGATCAACAAACGCTGCAGCACACGCGCCGAGCGTTTCATATTCGATAGCGCTTCGAGCCGGCTCTGAACCGCTTCCCATTCGGTCAGCGGATAGAGCAGCAGGCAGCGTTCGCGCGAGTCGATCGTGACGACCAGGCGGCCATCTCCAGCGGGTAAAGATTCGCGATGGCGCAACGGCAGGGCCATCCGGCCCTTGGCATCGAGATTGACGCTCGTAATTCCCCGAAACATCGACTTTCAACCCGCTCGCCAGCGACAGCACACCCCCGCCACCCGAGATGACCGGACCTGCACCACCCGCCCCACCGTCCCACAATTACCCACAATTTCCCAGCACTTGACACTATAGATGCGACGAAAGCGGTGTCAAGGCAGACCCCGACGCGATGAGGGTCATCCGACACCACTGCGGTCATCTGGATGCGATTAGCCGGAGATCACGAGGGACTTAAGGCAGGGGTTCCATCAACAAGCTATCGAAAGCTCGAAACGACATTAGATGTTAGACCGATTTGGAATTTTCGATTGGCTCGACACTGTTGAAGGTAGAATAACGAGTCGGCCGATAAGCCGGGTTCTGTCTTGAGCAGCCATTCATCTGGGGTGCGCGTCACCGAGCACCTCTAGCGGCCTACCCGGACCCGGTGCGGACGACACCATTGGATCCCTATTTGGCCTTGCTCCGGGTGGGGTTTACCTAGCCGCGTCGTGTTACCACTGCGCGCGGTGCGCTCTTACCGCACCGTTTCACCCTTACCGCCCGACGACCGTGATCGACGGGGTTGGCGGTCTACTCTCTGTTGCACTTTCCGTGGACTCGCGCCCCCCAGGCGTTACCTGGCACCCTGTCCTGTGGAGCCCGGACTTTCCTCCACGCACGGAACATTCCGTGCGCAGCGACTGCCTGGCCGACTCGTCGCCGCCAGCATATCAGCGCGCTCATCGACCGCGTTGAAGTTTCACCGCGTATTCGTACAGCTCGCTGCGTGGCTTGTGCGTGATTCGGGCCGCGATCCGTGCCGATTGCGCAGGCGGCAACTCGTCGCACAGCGCTTGCATCAGCGTTGCGATCTCCGGCGCAGCAGCAACGGTCGGCGTCTAGAGGTGGCGCGAGCACGCATACGAACTCGCCACGCTCGAAGAATTCATCGTCGTCGAGCCGGTCAACCAACTCCGCAATGGTGCCAGCCTCGATTCGTTCGTGGATTTTGGTCAGCTCTTTCGCAAGCAGAATTCGCCGATCGGCTTCGATGATCTCCACCAATTCATTCAACGTTTCGCGCAAGCGACGTGCTGCCTCGAAGAAAACCACGGCGACTGAGATCGCCGCCAGTTCCGCGAGTCGTGCGCGGCGGGCGGCTGAACGCGCGGGCAGAAATCCTTCGAAGAAAAATCTTTCGACGGGCAGCGACGAGACCGACAGCACCGCCGTCAACGCGCTCGCGCCGGGAATCGGCGTGACGCTCACGCCGTGTGCTCGCAGATGGCGCACGAGTTCGAATCCGGGATCGCAGATCAACGGCGTGCCCGGCGTCCGAGATCAGCGCGACATCGTGACCTTGTTGGAGCAGGGCGAGCAACTGCTCGGAACGCGCCGTTTCGTTGTGGTCGTGCATCGACAAGCAGTCGGTCCGGGCGCGCGCCGATATGCGCCAACAGCACTGCGCTGCGTCTGGTATCCTCGGCAGCCACAATCGCTACCGTCTTCAAGACATCGACTGCTCGCAGCGTGATGTCGTCCAGGTTTCCAATAGGCGTGGCGACGACAAACAGCGTACCTTTGGGCCGAATCTCCGACATGACGATTTCCAGAATTGCGATGCTCGCTGGTCATTCTGACCACGCCGGCTTGCCAGGTCACGCCACCGCAACCGAAGCCCACGCCGACAACGAGCACGCAAACGCGCGTCGATCATGGCGCGCGGCAAGGCGGACAGCCCGGCGTACCAACCGACGCCACGCAGCGCAACGCCGATGTGCTGACCGCCGCCGGAACTGCCGAAGCACAACTGCGCTACGAGGATGCAGCAACGACGCTGATGACCTACACGTTTTCGTCACGCGCCGACGATCCTCAGAATGCAGCCGTCGTCGAGCGCATCTGGAGCGACGTCAATCAAACGCAGGCGCATCGAATTGCCGCACTCGCCACACAGAACGGCCGCGACGACGCGACCGCATGGTGGCAACTCGCAGACTCGTTGCAGCGCAGCTTCGATCTGAATGCCGAGCGCGTGGCGATCTCGGATTGGAAGCGCAATCATCGCGACCATCCCGCCTCACGTTGGCCACCGCGCGCATTTGCACTCATCGAGGGCGGAGTGACGCGCGCCCGCGCAAGTGGCGTTGCTGTTGCCGCTGTCGGGGTCGCTGGCTAATGCCGGCCAGGCCGTTCGTGATGGATTCGTCGCCGCCTTCTTTCACGCCGGATCGCAGACCACCATCCGCATCTATGACACCAACGGCAACGCTGTCACCCGACTCTACGAAAAGGCGTGCAGCGACGGCGCGCAACTGGTGATCGGCCCGTTGGACAAGTCCGGCGTTGCGGAAATCAACGCGGTGCCGAATCGACCGGTGCCAGTGCTCGCGCTGAACTATCTTCCGCCCGGCGTTGCAGCCACTGGCGGGCTGTTTCAATTCGGTCTCTCGATCGAAGACGAAGCGCGCGCGATCGCACGACGCATCTACGAGGACGGGCTGCGCCGCGTCGCTGATCATCGAGTCCGATCTCGACTGGTCGACGCGCGCCGCCGAGTGCATTTCGTTCGCAATTTGACGCGTTGGGCGGAACGGTGGTCAGCGTCGGTGTGATCGAAGACGTCCGCGCCGTTACCGATGTCGTCGGCACCGCATTGCTCGTAGAGGCCAGCACCGACCGCATGGAAGCATTGGCGAAGACCATCGGCACGAAGCCGGAGTTCATCCCCCGCAGTCGCTCCGATCTGGATGCGCTGGTCGCACTCACCGATCCGGGCCAGTCTCGCGCACTCAAGTCGGCAATGGCGTTCCACTTCGCGGGCGATGTTCCGATCTACGCGACGTCGCAGGTAACCGGTGGCGCGGCTCGCCGACGCACTCGCGGAACTCGACGGTGTCAGACTGACGGAACTACCGTGGCGCGTCCAAGCGAGCGCAATCCGCGGTGAAGTCGAAGCGTCGTTTGCGGGCGCGAGTTCGACGCTGTCGCCGCTGTACGCGCTCGGCGTCGATGCGTTCCGCACTCAGCGACAGGGCCGAACTGCTGATTCCCAATTCGCCCGGCAGACTGCTCGGTGAAACAGGTGTGCTGAAGGTGCAGAGCTCGGGCGTGATCGCGCGCGAACCCGGCTGGGCCATCGTGAAGGACGGCACGCTTGTGGCAATTCCTTCGTTGGCACTCTGATCGCGCAGCTACGCCCGCCGAGTCGGGGTCGTCGCGCGGAGCGCGCAGCGGCCGCGCTATCTGGCTCGTCGCGGTTTGCGACTCGTCGAAAAGAACTACCGCATACGCGCCGGCGAGATCGATCTCGTGATGACGCACGGCGACGAGTTGGTCTTCATCGAAGTGCGATTTCGCAGCCGCAGCGACTTCGGCGACGGCGCCGCGACGGTCGACCACAACAAGCAGCAGCGATTGATTCGCGCCGCCGAATCCTTCTTGCTGCATCGAACTTCGAACGACTGCGCCGTGTCGGTTCGACGTGGTATCGGTCACCAGAACAGGCTACCGTCTGCGCTTCGAATGGATACGGAACGCATTCACGCCTTGAACGACACGTTACCGGCCGCTTCGCGCTGGCTTTCGCTCGTCCTTATCGTCACTGCGTGCGGCTCGTTGACCGGCGATCCGGGCTCGCGGACGCCCGAGACGATGTGGGACGACCAGACGGTCGAGTTCGACGCCGTCCAGAAGATCAAAGCCTCGGACCCGCAATTCGAGTCATCGCACATCGTCGTCGTCAGTCACCATGGCGTCGTGCTGCTGGCAGGCGAGGTCGGCAGCGAAGCGTTGAAGCTCAAGGCCGCGGAGGTCGTCGCAGCGATGGACCACGTCGCCAGCGTTCACAACGAACTGGAAATCAGCGGCCCGATTTCGTTGGTTGCGCGCAGCAACGACGCGTGGCTGACGACGAAGGTGAAGACGAAGCTGATTGCCCACGGTGCAATCGACGCCGATCGAATCAACGTCACGACCGAGAACAGCGTTGTCTTCCTGATGGGGACGGTGCCGCACGAACAAGCCAGATACGCGGTCGAAGTGACTCAGAGCGTGGCTGGCGTGGCGAAGATCGTCAAAGTGTTCGAGTACATCGACTAGTTCGCGACTCATGCGCGATTGATCGGATCGCTACTTGACGACGCGCAGGTGCCCGCCCGGCGTCGGTTCCGGCGGCGCAGGCTGTTCGGTGCCGGACTCCGATTCGAATGCCATCCCTTGCCCGGTCTCTTTCGCGTACACCGCCATCACGGCGTCGATCGGCGCACTGACGTGAAACGCGCGTCCGCCGAAGCGGCCATCGAATTCCAGCCGCTCGTTGGTGATGCTCAGATTGCGGATCGCGGTCGGCGAGACGTTCAACACGATGCGGCCGTTCTCGGCATGGCCCGGCGGAACATCGACGCCGGCCATCGTCGTGCGGACGATCACGTAAGGACTGCAATTGTTGTCGAGGATCCATTGGTGCATCGCCCGCAACAGATACGGTCGATGCGAGGTCACTCGCGCATTTCCAGTTCGGCCTCCGTCAGGCTCTCGCGAAACGACGGACGCTCGAACATCGACTGCATGTATTTCTGCATCGCCTTCGTCGAACGCTCGGGCAGTTTGATGTCGAGCACTTTCAGGCGCCACAGGATCGGGGCGACGCAGCAATCGACCAACGTGAACTCGTCGTTCATGAAGAACGGCCGCTCGCCAAACACCGGTGCGACGCTGATCAGGCTTTCGCGCAGTTCAGTGCGCGCACGCGTGAGAACCGTCTCGCGTCCCTTACCGATCATCAGCAGATCGACGCGGTGACTCCAATCCTTCTCCATGCGATGAATCAGCAATCGACTCTGCGCGCGCGCGACCGGATACACGGGCAACAACGGCGGATGCGGAAAGCGTTCGTCGAGGTATTCCATGATGACGGTGGATTCGTAGAGGACGAGATCACGATCGAGCAACGTCGGCACGCTGTTGTACGGATTGATCTCGGCGAGGTCTTCCGGCTTGTTGTCGGGATCCACGTCGACGATATCGACGGTGACACCTTTTTCAGCCAGGACCATTCGCACGCGGTGACTGTAGTGATCGCGCGGATCCGAAAAAAATGTCATCGAAGATCGTCTGGTAACAACGCTCATCGTGGCGCCTCATTTGCAGGTTGTTGGCACGACCGTTCAAGCGGTCGTTCCGTATTAGAGCGAATCCGCGCCAGTAGGCGGCGGAGCAATCCAATAGTCAGTGGACTTCCTTGTTGTATTCGCGGCCCAGCAACGCGGTGAACACGTAGAGCACCACGAGGAACAACAATACGTAGACGCCCAATCGTTCGCGGTCGATTCGCGCGGGTTCCGCCACGTAGTAGAGGAAGTTCGCGATGTCGTACGACCGCTTGATCGAACTCCTTCAGCGGTTAGCATGCCCGGTGCCTTCGACGACGTCGATGAAACCGCATTTCTCTTCGGTGATCGTGACGCCCTGGAACCAGCGGATCACGCATTTCACCCCCGTTCTCGGCGATCTTCGGAACCTGATGACACGCGGGCACCGGCGTACCTTGCAGTTCCAGCAGCGCATGCGGCATCGCGACGTTCGGGAACACCTTGTTGTTGACGCCAAACGGTCGCGCGGCGTCGACATAGAACGCCTTCAAGTAGTTGTACACCCACTCGCCACCGCGCAGCTTGGCCTCCAGCGTCAGATCGGGCGGCGCCGCGCCAAACCAGGCCTTGGATGCCTCCGTCGGCATTGCCGTTCGCATCAGCCCACCGATCTTCTGGTCGGTGAATATCAGATTCGCCATGAAGATCTCGTGCGGAATCTCGAGGTCGTTGGCCGTGCGTTCGTAGCGCTGGTACTTCAACGAATGGCAGCCGATGCAATAGTTCACGAACAGCCGCGCACCCCGCTGCAACGACGGCTTGTCCTGAAGGTTGGGTTTGAATGGCTGCATCGGCCACGCACTGCCCTCGGTCGAGCCATATCCGAGCACCGGCAGCAGCAGCAATGCCCAGAGCCACGTCGAGCGCTTCATCGCATCGTCACCCTGTCCGGTGCGGGCTTGCTGCGTTCGGCACGCGTGTACCACGGCATCAACACGAAGTAGGCGTAGTACAGAATCGTGCACACCTGCGCGACCATGGTCGCTCCCTTCGACGGCGGAATGGTGCCGAGATAACCGAGCACGAAGAAGCTGATGATGAACAGCGCCAGCATCATTCTGGAGACCCAGCCTTTGTAGCGCATCGACTTCACCGGACTGCGGTCGAGCCACGGCAGCATGGCCGGCAGCGCAATCGCACCGCCCATCACGACGAATCCCCAGAACTTCGCGTCCAGGCCCGCGAGCGGATACGTGGCCGCGCGCAACATCGCGTAGAACGGCGTGTAGTACCACACCGGCGCGATGTGCTCCGGTGTCTTCAACGGATTGGCGCCTTCGAAGTTGGGGCGCTCGATGAAATAGCCGCCCATCTCGGGCAGATAAAACACGACTGCGCAGAACACGATGAGGAACAACACGATGCCCGGCAGATCGTGACCGATCGTGTAATACGGATGGAACGGAATGCTATCGAGCGGCACGCCGTCCGGGCCTTTGTGCTTCTTGATCTCGATGCCATCGGGGTTGTTGGAACCGACGTGGTGCAGCGCCACGATGTGCACGAACACCAGCATCACGAGCACCAGCGGCAGCGCGACGACGTGCAGCGCGAAGAACCGGTTCAGCGTGACTTCAGAGACCAGGTAGTCGCCGCGGATCCATTCCGTCAGATCGGCACCGATGACCGGAATCGCGCTGAACAGCGACACGATCACTTGCGCCGCCCAAAACGACATGTTGCCCCACGGCAGCAGATACCCGAAGAATCCTTCGGCCATCATCGAAACGAAGATCGCCATGCCGATCAGCCACAGCAGTTCACGCGGCTCGCGATACGAGCCGTACATGAGGCCGCGAAACATGTGCAGGTAGACGACGATGAAAAACGCAGAGGCGCCAGTGGTATGGAGGTAGCGCAACAACCAGCCGAACTCGACGTCGCGCATGATGTATTCGACCGATGCGAATGCGCCATCGCCGCTCGGGACGTAGCTCATCGTCAACCAGATGCCCGTCAGCAGCTGCATGACCAGCACGACGACCGCGATCGAGCCGAAGTAGTACCAGAAGTTGAAGTTCTTCGGCGCCGCGTATTTCGACAAATGCAGTTCGAACGTCTCCGTTGCCGGAAACCTTCGGTCGATCCAGGTCATGAACGTCGTCCACATGGCCGGGAATCGCGACGGCTGCTGTTGCATCACGCGTTCTCCTCGTCAACGCCGACAACGATGACCTTGTCGCTAACGAAACTATAAGGCGGCACGCGCAGATTCGCCGGCGCCGGCACGCCCTTTCGGACCCGGCCGGCCAGATCGAACTTCGAACCATGGCAAGGGCAAAAGAAACCGCCGAGCCACGGCGATTCGGACGGATCGGGATTCACGACCGGGAAATACTTCGGTGAGCAGCCGAGATGCGTGCACAAGCCGATGTACACGCCAATCTCGGGCCGGCGCGAACGCCACTCGTTCTTCGCGTACTTGGGCTGCTGGTCGCGCTCGGAATTGGGGTCGACGCGGCTCGCATCGAGCTTGGGAAGCGTTTCCAGAATTGCGGGCGTGCGATACAGAACGAACACGGGCTGGCCGCGCCATGCCGGAATCGGACCCAACATTTCGCCTGGGTTCAATCGAGAGAAATCGATCGTGACCGGCGCGCCGAGCGCGCGCGCTTTTGCGCTCGGGCTCCACGACTTGACGAACGGCACCGCCGCAGCGATCGCACCCACCGCGCCGACAACTGAAGTGGCACCAATGAGAAAGTAGCGACGCTGTTTGTTGACCTCGTCACCACTCATCAGCCCACTCCGTTTGATCACCCCATGACCGCCAAAAATTCTAGCACACCATCGCGCGACTCTGAGCGTCACGACGACGCGCAGAGACCATTTTTCTTAAGGGGCGGGGCGACTCAACGCGGCGGCGTCAGATCCAAAGCGTCGAGCAACGAAAGAGCGCTCGACGAATGAGCTACCGCTTGGAGTACTGCGGACGTTTGCGCGCCTTGCGCAAGCCCACTTTCTTGCGTTCGACTTCGCGCGAGTCACGCGTCAGAAATCCGGCGCGCCGCAGCGGCTGACGCAGACTCTCGTCGTATTGCACCAAAGCGCGCGCAATGCCATGTCTGATTGCGCCGGCTTGCCCCGATCCGCCGCCACCTCTGACAGTGACGTAGACGTTGAAGCGATCCACCGCCTCGACAACCTGCAGTGGTTGCCGCACGACCATCCGCGCCGTCTCGCGGCCGAAATATTGATCGAGCGTCCGCTCATTCACCTTGATTTCGCCATTGCCCGCAGTCACGAAGACTCGAGCCGTCGACGTCTTGCGCCGTCCGGTCCCGTAGTTCTGTGTCATCGCCATTCTTAAATTTCCATCGTCTGCGGCTGTTGCGCAGCGTGCGGGTGATTGGGACCGGCATAAACTTTGAGCTTGCGGAACATCGCGCGTCCCAGCGGGTTGTGCGGCAGCATCCCCTTCACCGCCGTCTCGATGACGCGCTCGGGTTGTTCTGCCTGCATCCGCGCGAGCGAAACGGCCTTGATGCCACCCGGGTAGCCGGAGTGATGGTAGTAGATCTTGTCGGTCATTTTCTTGCCGCTGACTCGCACCTTTTCAGCGTTCACGACGATGATGAAATCGCCGGTGTCGACGTTCGGCGTGTACTCCGCCTTGTGCTTGCCGCGCAATCGATGCGCAATCTGCGTGGCCAAACGTCCCAGCGTACGGTCGGCAGCGTCCACCACCAGCCAGGCGTGACGAACGTCCTGTGCACGAATACTCACAGTTTTCATATAGATACGCTTAGGACAGGGAAATTTGGAGCGCGCATGTTAGCCGAGCAACTGGCCATTTACAACAAATCAGCCCTGCTCACGCGCGGTCCTCAGGCGCAGTGTTCAAGCGCGATCTTCAAGCGCGATGGGTGCGCGACAAATAATCGTGCGAGCGCATCTCGAGTAGCCGACTCCGGGTGCGTTCGAATTCGAACGCGACGCGGCTTCCGCGATAGAGCGTCTCGACCGGCGCTGCGGCCGACACGATCAGTTTGACGTTACGGTCGTAGAACTCGTCGACGAGGCTGATGAATCGTCGCGCCTGGTCTTCGGCCCGCGCGTCGAAGACCGGTACGTCGCTGACCAGCACCGCGTGATAAAGACGCGCAAGCTCGATGTAGTCGTTCTGGCTGCGCGGCCCATCGCACAACGCGGCGAAGGCGAACCACGCGACATCGTCGGCGCAGCGGCGACAGCGGATCGGCCTGCCTTCGATTTCGAGTTCGACGTCGTCTTCCACGCTCGCGCGATTCGGGGCCAGAGCCGCGAAGCGCTCCGCCAGCAATGCATCCGCGGATTCGCCGAGCGGCGAGTAGTAAGTCTGCGCCTGTTCCAGCAAACGCAAGCGATAGTCGGTGCCGCCGTCGAGATTCAATACCTCGGTGTGACGCTCGAGCGCATCGATCGCTGGCAGAAATCGCGCGCGCTGCAGACCGTTCGCATACAACGCGCGTGGCGCGACGTTCGATGTCGCGACGAGTGTTACCCCGCGCTCGAACACGTGGCTCAACAGTTCCCCGAGGATCATCGCATCCCCGATGTCGGAGACGAAGAACTCGTCGAAACACAACACGCGGGCTTCCTGCGCCAACGCATCCGCGACGCGTTCGAGCGGGTTGCGCTGGCCGGCCAGTCGAGTGAGGTCGCCGTGCACGTCGATGCATGAACCGATGGAAGTGCGTGCGCAGCTTCTCGGGAAACGGCAGGCAGTCGTAAAACAGATCCATCAGGAACGTCTTGCCGCGACCGACGCCACCCCACAGGTATAGTCCCTCGACGCCTTCGCGGCTATCACCGACGAGTCGCGCCCTCAATCGCCTCGTTAGCGACGCTTCGTCCTCCCGCGCGGCGAGCAACCTCTCATGCAGTGCGTTCAGTCGCGCGACCGCGAGTCGCTGCGCGGGATCATCGACAAATCCTTTCTGCGCGAGACAGGCGGAATATTGCTCTAACGGATTCACCAACCGTGGGCCGCCAAAAAAAGACACTGCACTGTACTAGGGAATCTCTGCACAAGTTTCGCGATCGCGTTGCCGCCTCAATTGCGCTGATTCGCGAAGCGCGCCGCCGGCAATACTCTTACGTATTGCCAAGGTGCGCGACAAAGAAGCAGCGCAATTGAGGCGGCAACCCTACGGGCCGAGGCGCGACCGTGAAACTTGTGCAGAGCTTCCCTAGTCGTGCAGCCGAAAACAATCGTTCCACTGGTAAGCTCCCATCCTCAAGAAGCATCGGTCCAACGCATGGCTCCGGTCATCCGTCATCTACTGCTCGCCGCCCTGATCGGCACCGCGTTTGGCCTTGGGGCGCTCGCGTGGCTGGACAAGCCCGCGTGGCTGCACAAGACCGCGCCCGCGAGCACCTCGGGCTATGCGGACGCCGTGACGGCAGCGGAACCGTCCGTCGTCAACATCTACTCGAGCAAGATCGTCCACACGCGGCTGCACCCGATATGCGAACTGCCGCGCTATCGTGACCTATGCGACGCTGCGAACGTTTCGAATCGCAGCCTGCAGAACTCGTTAGGTTCGGGTGTCATCGTCCGCGAGGACGGCTACATCCTGACGAACGCGCATGTGATCGCCGACGCGGACGAGATCCTCGTGGCGTTTTACGACGGGCAGACCACGTCGGCGCAGATCATCGGTACCGATCCCGAGACCGATCTCGCGGTGATTCGCGCCGGCGCGACTGGATTGAAGCCGATCCGCGTCGGTTCGTCCGACGATGCGCGCGTCGGTGACGTGGTGCTCGCGATCGGTAACCCATTTGGAATCGGCCAGACGGTGTCGATGGGCATCATCAGCGCAAAAGGCCGCGGACTGAGCGCGAGCCCCTACGAGGATTTCCTGCAAACAGACGCGGCGATCAATCCCGGCAACTCCGGCGGCGCGCTGATCGACACCCGCGGCGCCCTGCTCGGAATCAACTCACTCTTTTACAGCCGCAACGGCGGGTCACAGGGAATCGGCTTCGCGGTACCGGCAAAGCTCGCGCTGACGGTGCTCGACGAAATCCTCACCGAGGGTCGCGTGATTCGCGGCTTCTTGGGCATCGAGATCGCCGGCAACCCGAATACGTCGCGCGGTGTCGGACTCACGATCGCCGATGTGCTGCCCGGTAGTCCCGCCGCTGTCGCCGGTGTGCTGCGCGGCGATGTGATCATCGGGATCAACGATCAGCCGGCCACGAGCGCGCGCGTCGTGACTCGGCAGATCGGCGTGATCGAACCGGGCAGCGACGTCAAATTGAACTTGAACCGCGATGGCGAACCCACGGAGGTTCACGTGATCGCCGGAGTGCGTCCAACGCCGCACTGAGCGATGGATCGGCACTCACGCGTTGTGGTCGATGCCCGTGATCCGCGCGCCTGCCGCGCGGGCGTGCGCTGTCAGTCCCTCGCCTTCAGCAAGTGTGACAGCGAGTCGCGCGAGTGCTTGCGCGCCGCGCGGAGTGCAACGAATGACCGAGCTGCGCTTTCTGAAATCTTCGACACCGAGCGCCGACGCGAATCGCGCGGTGCCAAAGGTCGGCAGCACATGGCTGGGGCCCGCGACGTAGTCGCCGAGCGCCTCGCTCGACGACGCGCCCAGGAAAATCGCGCCGGCGTGCCGGACCAGCGGCAGCAGCGCATCAGGATCCGCGACCGCAAGCTCGAGGTGTTCGGGCGCAATCCGATTCGCGATAGCGACCGCTTCGGCGAGATCGCGCGTGTGCAGCAGCGCACCGCGCCGCTGCAGCGACTGCGCGATCGTGTCGCGCCGCGACAGACTCGGCAGCAGCCGAACCATCGCGGCATACACGGCGTCGAGGTGCGCGGCATCGGGGCTCAAAAGAATCGCCTGCGCCGCAGCGTCGTGCTCCGCCTGAGAGAACAGATCGAGCGCCAGCCAATCCACCGGCGCCGAACCATCGGAGATGATCAGAATTTCGCTCGGTCCCGCGATCACGTCGATACCAACGGGACCGAACACAAGACGCTTTGCGGCCGCGACATATGCACCACCCGGCCCGACGATTTTATCCACCCGCGGTATCGTGGCGGTGCCGAACGCGAGCGCCGCGATCGCCTGCGCGCCGCCGACCGCGAACACGCGATCGGCGCCCGCGATGTGCAGCGCCGCCAGCACCAGCGGATTGCGGACTGCGTCGGGCGTCGGCACGGTCACGATGATCTCGCCGACGCCGGCCACGCGCGCCGGCACCACGGTCATCAACACAGTCGACGGATACGCCGCCTGGCCGCCGGGCACGTAAACGCCGACACGGTCGAGCGCCGTCACGCGGTTCCCGATTCGGTTGCCAAATGCGTCGGTGATTTCGAAACCGCCGTGCCGTTGTGCCTCGTGGAACTCTCGTATCCGCTGCGCGGCTTGTTCCAACGCATCACGTTCGAGCGCGGGCAATGCGGCCGCGCATGCCGCGAGTTCTGCGGAATCGATTTCGAGTTCGGCGGCGCGCGTACAGGTCAGCCGATCGAATCGCTGCGTGTATTCGAGTAGCGCGTCGTCTCCGCGTGCGCGCACCGCCGCGATGATGTCGCGCGCGACTTGCGTGACCGCGTCGCTCTCCGACACGTCCCAGTGGGTCAATCGCTCGAGCGCGTCCGCAAAATCAGAGTCGGCGCTCGACAGCCGTCGGATGTCGAGGTCAGCCATCCCTGCCTAACGCGTGTGGCCTGACCGTGCGTGAACGACTTGCTTCAGGCGCTGCAACAGCCCCTCGATTTCGTCGAAGCGCATCTTCAATGATGCGCGATTGACGATGACGCGCGTGCTGACTCGCGCGATGACGTCGCGTGCCTCGAGACCGTTCGCGTGCAGCGTGTTGCCGGTATCGACGATGTCGACGATACAGTCTGCAAGACCCATCACCGGCGCGATCTCCATCGCACCCGACAGCCGTATCACCTCCACCTGCCGCCCTTGTTGCGCGAAATAGCGCTTAGCGATATTGACGAACTTCGTGGCAACCCGCAGCGTACCCGTCGCGAGCGGCACACCGATCGGGCCCGCGGTCATGATCTGGCAGCGCGCGATCTCGAGGTCCAGTCGTTCATAAAATCCCGTCCCGCCGTATTCGAGCAACGTGTCCTTGCCCGTGATGCCGATGTCGGCCGCGCCGTATTCGACGTAGGTCGGCACGTCCGCGCCGCGCATGACGACGAGTCGCGCCGTGCCGTCGCGCGACGCGAACACGAGCTTGCGACTCTCGTTGATCGGTTCGTCGGGTTCGATCCCTGCCGCAGCCAGCAGCGGCAAGCATTCGTCGAGAATGCGACCGCGATTCAGTGCAATCGTCAGCGGCTTGGTTGTCGGCTTCTTCGTCAACGTCAACGTACCCGTCAAGCGCTGCACTTTCGCGCCGATCTGAGTCAGCTTTTCCTCGATCGATTCGTAGCCGCGGTCAATGTGGTAAATGCGATCGACGAGCGTTTCTCCATCGGCGACGAGACCCGCCACGACGAGACTGAACGACGCGCGCAGATCCGTCGCCATCACCGGAGCGCCTTTCAGCCGCGCAACGCCGGTGATGATCGCCGTGGTGATTGCCGTCGAGCACGATGTTGGCACCGAGACGATTGATCTCCGGCACGTGCATGAATCGATTTTCGAAGATCGTCTCGGTCACGCGGCTGGTGCCTTCCGCGATCGCGTTCATCGCGAGGAATTGCGCCTGCATGTCGGTGGGGAATGCCGGATACGGCGCGGTGCGGATATCGACCGCGCGCGGCCGCGCGCCTTTCATGTCGAGTTCCAGCCAATCCTTGCCCTGGCTCAGCGTCGCGCCGGCTTCGTCGAGTTTGATCAATACCGATTCGAGCGTCTCCGGCCGCGTGTCCTTCAGCCGCACTCGGCCACCGGTCGCGGCGGCGGCGATCAGATAGGTTCCCGTCTCGACGCGATCAGGCATCACGCGGTGCTGGCAGCCATGCAGTCGTTCGACGCCTTCGATCACGATGGTCGCGGTGCCATGTCCTTCGATCCGCGCGCCCATCCCGATCAGGCACTCCGCCAGATCGACGATCTCCGGTTCACGCGCCGCGTTCTCCAAGACGGTTGTGCCACGCGCGAGCGTGGCCGCCATCATCAGGTTCTCGGTGCCGCCGACCGTCGTGATGTCCATCAGAATGCGCGTGCCGCGCAAACGACCGTTCATGCGGGCGATGACGTAACCGTCTTCGACGCGGATGTCGGCGCCCATTGCCGACAGGCCCTTCAAGTGCTGGTCGACCGGCCGCGCACCGATCGCGCATCCGCCGGGCAGGGACACTTCGGCCTGGCCGTGCCGCGCCAGCAACGGCCCCAACACGGTGAAAGAGGCGCGCATCGTTTTGACGAGATCGTACGGGGCGCGGAAGCTCGACAACGACGCGCCGCTCACTTCGACGTTGAGCTTCTCGTCGATCATCACCTCGACGCCGAGACTGCCGAGCAGCTCGATCATCGTCGTGACGTCGTGCAGGTGAGGGATGTTTGCGATCACGATCGGCTCGTCGGCGAGCAATGTCGCTGCGAGTATCGGCAGCGCCGAATTTTTCGCCCCCGACATCCGCAACTCGCCACGCAACGCATGGCCCCCTTCGATCAGCAGCTGATCCACTGTCGTGTTTCCTGATGACCCGGCTAGTCGCCGCGTTCGGCCGGCGTCAAGGCGCGAATCGTCACCGCGTGCAATGCGCCGTCACGAATCAGCTCGGAGATCGCCGCGTAGACGAGTTGTTGCTTACGCACCCGGCTCACGCCCTCGAACGCGGAACTGACAACAGTGACTTCCATGCGATGCGCGTCGCCGCGCGCGGTGACTTCGCTCGGCACGATCGCTTGCGCGACTCGCGCCTCAACGTCGTCGGTGATCACGCGTGCGCTCCAGGTCGATTAGTCGGCAGCACCTCGTCGAGGCCGGTGAATTCGATCAGCTTCGCGACGAGCGGCGGTATGTCGACGAATACGATGCCCAATCCCGCCGCGCGCGCGCGGCGCATCCACACGAGCAGCAGGCTCACGAGTACGCTATTGCCTTCGGTGACGCCTCCCAGCGACAGTTCGACCGCTGGTTGCGGAGGCGGCGCGTCCGCCGGCGCCTGTTGTTGCGCGGCGGCATTGGCGGCTGCGAGATCCGCAAAGACGCCATCGAGCAGCGAACGCGCGGTCTTGGCGTTCTCGAGCGTCGGCGACCCTTGAACGCTGTGGTGCAGCGCGTCCGTGGACGTCAGCTCGAACATCACTCCTTCTCGCCGGCGCCGGTCGCTTGGGTTTCGCCGCTCGTCTGGGCTGCGCCGCTCGTTTGGGCTGCGCCGCTCGTTTGGGCTTCGCCCTGGCCGCCTTGGGTCACCGGATCGACGTGCGCGATCGTCTCGCCCCACCCATCGATCACTGCATCGAGACTGCCGTGGTTCTCCGGCGCTTTCATCGAGCTCGCAAATTGGTTGCGGTAAGTGAGCCCGATGTTGATGCCGTTGATGATGATGTTGTACATCCGCCAGGCCCCGTCGTCGCCGAGGCGCATCGAGTAGATCACCGGATATATCTTGCCCTCTTTCGAATACACTTCCATCTTCACACTGTCGCGATCCGGCTCTGGCGATGGCTTGTCGGCCGGGAGCACGTCGATCTTCTCATTGCCGAAATCGAGCAGCGCCTTGCCGTACGTGTGGAGTAGGCCGTTCTTGAAGGTCGTGTGGAATCTGTCCCGCTGCTCCGGCGTGGCGCCTTTGTAGAAAACCGCCATGACACCGCGAGAAAACGTGTCGAAGTCGATCGTCGGATTGAGCACGCGCTCGATCTCTTTGTAGTAGCGATCGGGGTCTTTGTCGAAGTAGGTCTTGCCTTCCTTGATCACCGCGAGCAGCGCGTCGGTCGCCTCGCGAATCGTCACGCGCGGATCGACAGGCGCCGCCCGCACGAACGCCGAAAGCCCTATCGACACAAGAACGGCGACGACGATCAGGCCGTTGAGCTTACGCATCATTTGGATCCCGATTTGGTCAGGAAGTCGCCGATCAGGTTCTCGAGGACCAGCGCGCCCTGCGTCTGCGTGATCGTATCGCCGTTGGCGAGCAGCTTGTCATCACCGCCAGGGATCAGACTGATGTAGCGACCGCCGAGAAATCCTTCGGTCTGGATCCGCGCGCCGGTATCGACCGACAGATTGTTGACGTCTTTGGTGATCTCCATCGTCACGATCGCTTCGCCCATCGCGCTGTCGACGCCGATCTTCGCGACGCGGCCGATCGTGACGCCGGCCAGACTGACCTTGGAGCGCAGACGCAGTCCCGCCACGTCATCGAACTTCGCCAGCAGGATATACGTGCCGCTGGTGGTGCCGACGCCGACGCCGCTGACGCGAAACGCGAGAAATATGAGTCCCAGAATTCCGGCCAGGACAAAGGCGCCGA
This sequence comes from uncultured Gammaproteobacteria bacterium, assembly GCA_963829065.1. GTDB lineage: Bacteria > Pseudomonadota > Gammaproteobacteria > Pseudomonadales > Azotimanducaceae > DATJGR01. Next base: position 796,009 of record CAWHHK010000006.1, read on the forward strand.
CGCTGATCTCGAGGGTACGCATCCGGATCACTTGAATTCTCCGTACATCACCAGCGTGAGGATAAAGTCCAAGGCCAACACCGCTACGGACGAATACACCACCGTCTTCGTGGTGGCCACGCTGATGCCTTCCGCCGTGGGCATCGAATCATACCCTTGAAAGACTGCGATCCAACTGATGAACGAGCCAAAGACCGCACTCTTGACCATACCTTTGCCGACGTCTTCCCACAGTTCGACGCCGTCCTGCATGCCGCCCCAGAATCCGCCCGGATCAACACCGAGCCAGTCGACTCCGACGATCGACGAACCCCAGATCGCGACGGCATTGAAGATCAGCGTCAACAGCGGCATGCAGATCATGCCTGCCCACAGCCGCGGCGCGATGATGCGATGCAGCGGATCGACACCCATCATCTCCATGCTCGACAGCTGGTCGGTCGCCTTCATCAAGCCGATCTCGGCGGTGACCGCAGAGCCCGCGCGTCCGGCGAACAACAGTCCCGTCACGACCGGCCCGAGTTCCCGCAGCAACACGAGCGCAACGCCCAGACCGACGGACTCCTGCGCGCCGACGCGCGCGAGCTGGGTATAGCCTTGCAGCGCGAGCACGGCGCCGATCGAGAACGCCGACAATATGATGATGATCAGCGACAAAACCCCGATCGCGTAGACCTGCTTGACGAGCAATGTGAAATCACCGCGTCGCGGCAGACCCGCTATCGACCAGAACCAGACCAGCGACGCGCGCCCGAGGGCACCGACCCAATCCAACGCCCACTGACCCAGCAGTCTGAGGTAACGCACCATCATGCGTCTCCCAAGACGTCATCGAGAAAGTTATCCGCCGGATAGTGAAATGGCACCGGGCCGTCAGGCGAGCCCAACATGAACTGTCTGACCATCGTCGATGGATGGTCGCGCAACTCCTTCGGCGTACCGTCACCGATCACGCGACCGTCGGAGATGATGTACATCTGATCGGCGATGCTCGCGGTCTCGTGGATGTCGTGCGATACGACGAGGCTCGTCATCTCCAGCGACTCGTTCACGCCGCGGATCAGCGAGACGAGCACACCCATCGCGATCGGATCCTGCCCGGTGAACGGCTCGTCGTACATGATGAACTTCGGATCGAGCGCCATCGTCCGCGCCAGCGCGACGCGACGCGACATACCGCCGGACAGTTGCGACGGCATCAGGTCGCGCGCACCGCGCAACCCCACCGCGTTTAGCTTCATCAATACCAGGTCGCGGACCATTTCGTCCGGCAGATTGGTGTGGACGCGCAGCGGAAATGCGACGTTCTCGAATACCGACAAATCCGTGAATAGCGCCGACGACTGGAACAGCATGCCCATGTTCCGGCGCAACTCGAACAGCTCGCCGCGAGACAGCGTCGGCACATCGAGACCATCGACGATCACGCGGCCGCTGTCCGGACGAATCTGTCCGCCGATGATGCGCAACAGCGTCGTCTTGCCGGTTCCGCTCGGCCCCATCAACGCGGTGATCCGACCGCGCGCCACTTGGAGGTTGAGGCCGTTGAAGATGAGCCGATCTCCGCGACTGTATCGCAGACCTTCGATTTCGATCAGATTGTCGGTCACTTGAGTCGGCTTTCTTAGATTGCGGTGCGCGGCGCAACTATACCATCGCTGGCGTGCGCGACACTGTGGGCCAATCTCGCGGAGGGGCGTCTGCTCGGCGTCTCTTGGCGCGCCTTGCAATACGTCGCCACACCTCCTTTAATCTTGCACCCCGATCGCGGCCCACTCGATGAAATTTCCCGAGCCTATTCTCGACAGGGCGCGCTCCGTTCGGTTGTTGATCCTCGATGTCGACGGTGTATTGACGGACGGGCGTTTGTACTACGCCGACTCCGGTGAAGAGCTGAAAGCGTTTTCGACACAGGACGGCGCCGCAATCAAGATGCTCGCCGATACCGGCGTCATCGTCGCGATCGTGACTGGACGCCAATCCCAGCTCGTGGCGCGACGGGCGACCGAGTTGGGCGTCCAACACGTGTACCAAGGCGCGGCGGACAAAGCACGCGCGCTGGAACAACTCACCAGCAGAACCGGCATCGATCGCGCACAGACCGCGCATGTCGGCGATGACCTGCCGGACCTGCCGCTCTTCAATCGTGTCGCGCTCGCATTCTCCGTTCCGGGCGCTCATCCCGAGGTCATCGCGCGAGCCGACTACGTCACGCACGCCCCGCCGGGGCTCGGTGCCGTGCGCGAGGTCTGTCAATTGTTGATGGTCGCGCAGCAGACGTGGGCCGCCGCGCTCGGCCGCTACGACACATGAATTGGCGGTTCTGGTTGCTGGTGCTCGTCTGTTCGGTGACCGTGCTGGTGTCGCGTTGGGAATCCAATCGCACCGATGTGGCGCCGGAGGAGACGCCGGGACGCGCGGGAGAGCCGGACCTGTTCATGAGCAAAGCCACGATTACGCAGTACAACGAAGCCGGGGCCGTGAGCTACCGACTCGAGTCCGCCGAGGTCCTCCACTATGATGCCGACGGCTTGACGCGATTGTCCGCGCCGACGCTGACGCTCAATCGCGCCCCTCAGTCGCCTTGGTTTGCACGCGCCAACGAAGGCTTTGTGAAGGAACCCGATGCGTCGAACGCCGACACCGGCGAAGTCATTCTGCTGCGCGACGACGTGCATCTCGAGCAAAAAGAACCGAACAGGATCGAGATCGCCTGCTTGACCCTGAACATCTATCCCGACCGTCGATTCGCCGAGACAGACCGACCTGTTATCATCGATTCGACCAGCGGCCGCAGTTCCGCGGTCGGAATGTCAGGCGACCTGGATTCCGGTCTGTTCAAGCTCTCGTCGAACGCCAGTCAGAGGGTTCATACCATTGTTTCTCCGGCCCAATTCAAACGTGCGATCTCCCCGAGCTAGTGTCGCGGCGATCGGCGTCGGACTGCTGTTGCTCGCAACGCGGACGCTCGCGCTGCCGGAGGACTCGGAGCAGCCGATCCATATCCATTCCGACTCGGCGGAACTCGATCAAGAAAAGAATCTGGCGATTTATCGCGGCGCCGTGCGGATGGAGCAAGGCACGCTGACCGTGACGGCCGACACGATGACGATCGAGCTGCAGGACCGGCTCGTCGTGCGGATCACCGCGGTTGGCGACCGCGCGCACTACCAGCAGCAATTCAAGGCCGACCAATCGATGGTGAACGCCGACGCGAAGACGATCGTCTACTACACCCAGGAAGAGCGCGTGGAGTTGACCGGCGATGCTTACCTGACGCAGGACAAGAACGAATTCACTGGCGAACTGATCAACTACAACGTTCGCGAAGGCAAGGTCGACGCGCAATCGAACGGGCAAGGCAAGGTGCAGGTGATCCTGCAGCCGGCGACGCTGAAGAAGCCGCAGCAGCCGTAGTCGATCACCCTGCTCGTGTCCCAACTCGTTGCCCAACATCTGAAGAAGCGCTATGGGCAGCGAATCGCCGTTGCGGACATCAGCATTGCCGTGGCGCGCGGCGAGATCATCGGCCTGCTCGGGCCCAACGGCGCCGGCAAAACGACGAGCTTCTATATGATCGCCGGGTTGATCAAGGCCGACGGTGGCGTCATCGAACTCGACGGCCAACCGATCACGAGCAAGCCGATGCACGAACGCGCGCGCCTCGGCGTCGGTTATCTGCCGCAGGAAGCCAGCGTTTTCCGCAAGCTCAGCGTCGCCGACAACATCGTCGCTATCCTGGAACTCAAGCGCGAGCTGTCGAAGGAGCAGCGGCGCGCTCGACGGGAACAGTTGCTCGATGAATTCCACCTCCAGGGAATCCGCGACCAGATTGGCGAACGTCTGTCGGGCGGCGAGCGCCGCCGTGTCGAGATCGCACGTGCGCTCGCGAGCGAACCGAAATTCATTCTGCTCGATGAGCCATTTGCCGGCGTCGATCCGATTTCGGTCGGCGAGATCAAGGCAATGATCCGCGACCTTGCGCGCCGCCAGATCGGTGTGCTGATCACGGATCACAATGTCCGTGAAACCCTCGACATCTGCGATCGTGCCTACATCGTAAATGAGGGGCACATCATTGCGGACGGCGATACGCAAGCCATACTAGCGAACGAAACGGTTCGTAACGTGTATCTGGGTGCGCAGTTCCGGTTGTAGATCCTGAGCGCCCAACGGTTTGTATGAAACAGTCACTCTCTCTCAAGCTCGGGCAGCAGCTGACGATGACGCCGCAGTTGCAGCAGGCGATTCGTCTGCTGCAACTGTCGACGCTCGATCTGCGTCTGGAAATCCAGCAAGCCGTCGAGACCAACCCGATGTTGGAGCTCGTCGAAGACAACGACGAAGACGTCGCGCTGGAAACCTCCGACGACGAACCGGCCGTGCTCGAGACCGACGACATACGTGAATTGCCGGGCTCGGACGACGAATCCGCGCTCCAGATGCCGGAAGAGTTGCCGGTCGACAGCGCGTGGGACGATGTGTTCCAGGCAGCCCCGCCGACCCAGGCTGGAGCCGACGACGACTTCGACGGCACCGAGCGCAACGGGACCGAAGAGTCGTTGCAGGATCACCTGCTATGGCAACTGAATCTGACGCCGATGTCGCAGCGCGACCTTTCGATCGCGCGCGCAATCATAGACGGTGTCGATAGCGACGGGATGCTGATCGCTACGCTCGAAGAAATTCTGTCGGGATTCGCCGTTGAGGACGAGATCGAGGCTGATGAAGTCGCCGCGGTGCTCAAGCGCATCCAGCAATTCGATCCACCCGGCGTCGCTGCGCGCGATCTGCGTGAATGCATGCTGATCCAGCTCAATCAAATGCCGGACGATACGCAGTGGCTGCAGGAAGCCCGCACCGTGGTGGCCGATCACCTGGACCTGCTCGCGGCGCACGACATTGGGGCATTGATGCGCAAGACGCGGCTCGACGACGAAGAGCTGCGCGCGGCGATCGCGTTGATTCGCACGCTGAATCCACGTCCTGGTTCCGCGATCGCGAGCGATGAAACGGAATACGTGATTCCCGACGTGCTGGTTCGGCGCGAACGCGACAAGTGGGTCGTCGAGTTGAATCCCGAGACGGCTCCGCGCGTACGCATCAACGCTCAGTACGCAAATCTCGTACGCCGCGCAGACGCCGGCGACGCGAACACGTACCTGCGCGACAATCTGCAGGAAGCGCGTTGGTTCCTGAAGAGTTTGATCAGTCGCAACGAGACTCTACTCAAGGTCGCGACGAAGATCGTCGAGCATCAGCGCGGTTTTCTCGAATACGGCGAAGAGGCGATGAAGCCGCTCGTGCTGCACGACATCGCCGAGGCGGTCGAGATGCACGAGTCCACGATTTCGCGCGTCACGACGCGCAAATACATGCATACACCGCGCGGCATATTCGAGCTGAAGTACTTCTTTTCGAGCCACGTCGGCACGAGTACCGGGGGTGAGGTTTCGAGCACCGCAATACGCGCGTTGATCAAAAAACTCACGGCCGAGGAGAACCCCAGAAAGCCGTTGAGCGATAGCAAAATCACGGCGATACTCCGATCTCAGAAGATCAATGTAGCGCGGCGTACGGTTGCCAAATATCGCGAGCTACTTTCGATACGACCTTCGAACGAACGCAGGCGTCTCGTTTGATTGCGAACCACATCTCATGAGTTTGCCGGTGGACCCACCCACCGGACTGGCAGGATGTGCCTTCAACATCCTGCAAAAGTCTGGACCAGCCAAGGAGAACGCCTTTGCAGTTGAGCATTACCGGGCATCACATCGACGTCACCGACTCTCTGCGCGCCTACGTGACGAACAAGTTCGTTCGGCTCGAACGCCACTACGAACACATGACCAACGTGCACGTCGTGCTGTCGGTCGAGAAGCTCATCCAGAAAGCAGAAGCGACGATCCATACCAGCGGCGCGGAACTCTACGCGGATGCAACGTCCGAGGACCTCTACGCCGCGATCGACGCGTTGGTCGATAAGCTCGATCGCCAAATCGTCAAACACAAGGAAAAGACCCGCAATCACAGTCAGCGGGGCCGCATTTAGCCTGGTCGAACGAGGCCCCCTGGCATGAAACTCGTCATCATCAGTGGGCGATCGGGTTCGGGTAAGAGCACTGCGTTACACGTGCTCGAAGATGCGGGTTTCAACTGCATCGACAATTTTCCCGTCGGATTGCTGCCCGCGATGGTGCACACGGCGCTGCGCGATCCGCCGCAACACAGCCAGCGCATGGCCGTCAGCATCGACGCGCGCAACTCGGCGATGGACCTGCGACGCTTTCCGGAGATTCTGCTGTCGCTCGACCGGATGGACCTCGACTGCGAGGTCATCTATCTGGACGCGCTCGGCCCAACGCTCGTCAAACGTTTCAGCGAGACGCGCCGACGCCACCCGCTGACGAACGAAACAACCGATCTGCGCCAGGCAATCGAAGCGGAGCACGAACTGCTCGCGAGCATGGCGGACCTGGCCGATCTCGTGATCGACACGACGCAGCTGACGACACCGGCGCTTGCAGATCTGATCAGCGCACGCGTTGCATCGAAAACGAAATCCGGGCTGTCGCTGCTGTTCCGCTCGTTTGGATTCAAGTTCGGTATCCCCGTCGATGGTGATCTGGTGTTCGATATCCGATGTCTGCCGAATCCGCACTACGTGCCGGAACTGCGGCGTTTGACGGGCCGCGACGAAGCGGTCGTTGCGTATCTCGAAGGCGACCCCGACGTGCTGGCGATGTACGCCGACATTCGGCGTTACCTCGAGACCTGGCTGCCGAAATTCGAGCAGAACAATCGCATCTACATGACGGTGGCAATTGGTTGCACCGGAGGGCAGCATCGATCCGTCTACATGGCCGAAAAACTCGCCGAACATTTTCGGACCACCATCGCGAATGTCCTGGTGCGGCATCGCGAACTCGAACAACGGGCCTGACGAAACCGATCCATGCAGGAATGCAGCGTCACGATCATCAACAAACTCGGCCTGCATGCTCGAGCCGCGAGCAAATTCGTCAACGTCGCGAAACGCTACGCGAGCAAGGTCGAAGTCGGAAGCGGAGCGAAGAGCGTCGACGGCAAGAGCATCATGAGCATCATGCTGCTCGCGGCTTCGCAAGGGACCGAACTGCAACTGCGGATTGATGGCGACGACGAACTCGACGCGCTGCAGGCGATCACGACGCTGATCGCTGATCGGTTCGGCGAAGGGGAGTAAGGGGCGCGGTTACGGTTGTGGTGGATATCGGCGCGCCGGACACGCCGTGAATCCATCCCTGGAGGCTTGCCGGCGCCATCCATGGCGCCGACAGTCCGTCGCACCGATATCCACCACAACCATGACTCGAGCGCGGAGTTTCGTTTGGAGCTTCGGGCCGGACTAACCGCCAGCGACGGTCATGGTCTCGATCAACAACGAACCCGTCGCTACGTTGCCGCGTAGATCCGGATCATCACCAAGTCCGATCAGCCCGGCGTACATGTCCCCGAGATGTCCCGCGATCGTCACCTCGTCCACTGGATACACGATCTCACCGCCCGAGATCCAGAATCCGGACACACCTCGCGAATAATCACCTGTGACGATATTGACGCCCTGACCGACGAGCTCGGTAACGAGCACGCCTTCTCGAATGCTTCGAATCAGCTCCTGAAGTGAGCGGCGCGGTCCGTCGACCCTGAGATTGTGCACGCCGCTCGCGTTCGCTGTCGTCGCCATGCCCAGGCGTCGAGCCGAATAAGTCCCCAGTACGTATGAGGCAACGTGCCCGCGCTCGACAAAAGCTTTCTCGTAGGTCGCAACACCGTCGCCGTCAAACGCGGCGCTGCCCGGCGCCCGTGGGAGCAACGGTCGCTCGACGACGGAGTAGTCGTCGGGGAACAGCTTGCGCCCCAACGAGTTCGTTAGGAAGGATGCGTTGCGGTACAGCGAGCCGCCGCTGAGCGCGCCGATCAGGTGGCCGATCAGCGAGCTCGCAACTTCAGCGGCAAACAGCACCGGATAACGCCCCGTCTTGATCGGACGAGCGCCCAGTCGCGCCACCGCGCGGCGCGCCGCTTCCGCACCGACATCTTCGGCGCGATCCAAATCGTCGATCGAGCGGCCGATCGTGTAGTGGTGTTCGCGAAACATGCCGTTGCCGTCATCGGCGATGACACCGCAGCTGATGCTGTGACGCGTGCTGATGTGGCTACCCAGGAATCCGTTGCTGTTGCCGTAGACGCGGCAGAAGCGCTGTGTCCCGACGGAGGCGCCGTCGGAATTCGTGACGCGCCGATCGTGCGCGCGCGCCGAGGACTCCGCGGCCAGTGCCAACGCTTCCGCTGCTGCGACCGTCGGCGTCCACGGGTGATCGAGGTCGAGATCCGGAAACACGTGCGCCATCAACGCGGCATCTGCGAGTCCGTGGCACGGATCTTCTTCGGTGAAGCGCGCGATGTTGCAGGCCGCCTGCACGGTCGCGGCGACCGCCTCGGGCGTTGAATCCGACGTGCTCGCGGATCCTTTGCGTTTGCCGCAGTACACCGTGATGCCGAAACCGCGATCGCGATTGAATTCGACCGACTCCAGTTCGCCAAGGCGCACTGTCACGCCGAGTCCGGCGTCTTCGCTCGCCGATACCTCCGCCGCGTCGGCGCCGCATTGCCTCGCGCGCCGCAGGATGTCGGTCACGAGCGACTTCAGTTCGCCCTCGTGGTCGCTCGCGGCGACTAAATTGACGACGTCGCTCATGCGCCTTTGACGCCTCCAGCTGAAATGCTCGTGATAACGTTGTACAGATGAGCGAAGAGGAAATCAGCAAATCGGCTCGCAAGCGCGACGCGCGCCGTTTGAAGGCGCTCGGCCAGCAACTCGCCGACCTCAACGACGCACAACGCGCGTCGCTGCCTTTGCCCGACGTCCTCGCGAAAGCCATCGCCGACTATCGCCGCATCACCGCGCACGAAGCCAAGCGTCGTCAAGGCCAGTTCATCGGCGCTCTGATGCGCAAAATCGACGTCACCGAACTCGAGAACGCGCTGGATGGTCTGTCGCGCAACAATGCGGCTGCGCGATTTGCTCACCATGAGACCGAGCGGTGGCGCGATCTCCTGATCGCCGACGATGCGGCGTTGACGACGTATGTGCAGGCCCATCCGGGAACAGATCGCACACATCTGCGCGGGCTGATCCGCAACGCGCGCGCGCGCACCGATGATCCGACTGCTTTTCGCGCGCTGTTTCGTTATCTGCGCGACAACCATCAACGCGAGCAGCAACGCGAGCATCAGCGTGAGGAAGCAGCCGGTCACGCGGCAGACCCGACGGCGGAGTTCGTCCCGCCGACGGTGACTTGATCGATCCGCAGCGTCGGCTGGCCGACACCGACCGGCACCGACTGACCATCCTTGCCGCAAACGCCAACGCCGGCATCGAGCGCCAGGTCGTCTCCGACCATCGATATCCGCGTCATGATCTCCGGGCCGTTGCCGATCAACGTCGCACCTTTCACCGGTCGGGTCACGCGTCCATCCTCGATCAGGTACGCCTCGGTGGCGGAGAACACGAACTTGCCCGATGTGATGTCGACAGAGCCACCGCCGAAGTTCACCGCGTACAAGCCGCGCGGAACACTCGCGATGATCTCTTCCGGTGCGTGCGAGCCGGCGAGCATGAACGTGTTCGTCATCCGCGGCATCGGTGCATGCGCGTACGACTGCCGGCGACCGTTGCCCGTCGGTTGCGTCCGCATCAACAGCGCGTTCTGCCGATCCTGCAGATAACCTTTCAACACGCCGTCCTCGATCAACACCGTTCGCTGCGTCGGCGTGCCTTCGTCGTCGACGGACAACGAGCCACGCCGGTGCGCGAGCGTGCCGTCGTCGACGACAGTACACAGCGGCGACGCGACGAGTTCGCCGATGCGCCCGCTGAACGCCGACGTTCCTTTGCGATTGAAGTCACCTTCGAGACCGTGACCCACGGCTTCGTGCAGCAGCACGCCGGGCCAACCGGGACCCAGCACGACCGGCATCGGTCCGGCCGGCGCGGCAACCGCATCCAGACTCACGAGACCAATTCGCACAGCCTCCGCGACATATCCCGCCGCACGCCCGTCGGCGCTGAACCAGGCAAGGTCGCTGCGTCCACCGCCGCCACAGTGACCGCGCTCGCGCCGCCCGTTCTGTTCGACGATCACGCTGACGTCGAGGCGCACCAGCGGTCGCACGTCAGCGGACATCGTGCCGTCCGTCGTAACGACGAGTTGGGTCTCGTACGACGCCGCGAGCCGGATCGTCACTTCCTTGACGCGCGGGTCGATGCGCCGCGCCTGCGCGTCGAGCTCGCGCAACAACGCGATCTTTGCGGTTTCATCGAGCGACGCGATCGGATCGATCGACGCGTAGCGCGGCGTCACAGCTGTCGGCGTCCACACGCGATGCTCACCGGTGCCGCCCGAGCGAACGATGCTGCGCGCCGCGACCGTCGCTTCTTCGAGCGCCGGCAACAGAATATCGTCGGCGTAGGCGAAGCCGGTTCGCTCGCCGCTGACGGCGCGAACCCCGACGCCGCGGTCGGCGCTGAAAGCGCCTTCCTTGATGATGCCGTCCTCGATGACCCAGGCTTCGTTGCGCACCGCCTGAAAGAACAGTTCACCGATATCGACCGCGCGGTCGGCCAATCGTCCCAGCAGCCGTTCGACGTCCACGCGGCGCAACTCCGCCGCATCCCACAGCTGGCGTTGCGCGGCTTCGATCATGTCACTCATGCATCTTTGTCCTTCGGTAACAAACGCTCGGGCGCGGCCGCACCGCTGCCACTGCTCGGCTCGGCATGGACGCCATCGGCGGGTGGCGTCTGCGCGGGCGTCGCAGCAGGAACTGCACCCTGCTGTGACGCACTCTGCGCGGTTGCCCTTCGCTCGCGCACGGAATTCGGGAAGACCTTCTCGAAATCCACTTTGGGATTCTGCAGTGTTCCACCAATCTTGTATTTGGCGCTCGAGAATTTATCGATCTGACTGTGAAAGATCCGTTCGCCGACGAGGACGCCGGCCGCCGCGAGTGGATTGATGAAACCCAGATACGCCGCATACCACGGCAAACTCGAGCTGACCGGCAACGTGACGACCATTTCGTTGTCGAGCGTACCGGTCAGCAGGTTGACCGAGCCAGTGATTGCGTATTCGCCGCCGGTTCCCTCGATCACCAGCGGCGCGACGAACACGATCGTTCCTTGATCCGCCGCTACGTCGGCAGTGATCGTGTCAAAACTGATCCCCTTACCAAATACGTCAGAAAAATCCAGCGCCATCCGCTTCGCGATCGCCGTGAAGTTCAGCAAGCTTACGATGCGCACCGCGCCAGAGCCCTCGCCGACGTCGACGAAGCGTCCGTCCTTGGCCTTGACCGAAAACCGGCCGACGAGGTCGGACAATGCAAAATTCACCGGCGATCCCGGCCAGCCGATATCGGTTTCCACGTCGGCCGACGTCGTCTCCAGGCTCGACGCGTAGCCCCATTGGGTCAACACTGTGGCGAGGTCGCCGGCGTGGAGTTGGCCCTTGAAACGCGTTCGGCCCGAGTCCGCGTTGCTCCACAACGTATCGGCGGGGCTCTCGATATGCAGCCCCTTGAGGTCGGCGACGAGATGGTTGATCGCGACGCCCTGCTCAGATCTGCGCAGCTCGAACTGCCAGCTCCCGAAGTTCTCCTCGCCCAACATCACGCTTTGGACGGCGACATCGAAATCACCAATAGACTGCGGATCGACGTGCGCGAGCGGATCGCTGTGCTCGACGGGTTCCGTTTCGATTTGGCGGGCCGGCAGTTTGAGGTAGTGCAGATCGAGCTTCGGCGGCGCCGTGTCGGACCATGCAATCGAGCCTTCGACGTCGGGCCCGGTCACCGATATCTGGAGGTCGCCGGCGCGACTCCAGATGTCGGCAACGACGTCATCGAAGCCGATGTTCTGATACGTCACGCGACCGATCTTGAACGCGTTCATGCCCCACGCAAATCCCGGATGGATCGTGACTTCGTCGGCCCTGAGTCGTCCCGTCAGATCGATCTGCGCAAGACTACCGTCGATCGTCACCGCGTCTTCGTCGCCGCGTTCCGTCGCGGCATCAACGCCGATTCCGACGCTGCCGCCGCGTACACCATTCGTGTCCATCCGTAGCCACGCCTGCGCGACGTTGCCGAGCTGAACATCGAGCCGATTCGCGGGATTGGCAAACGTGATCCGCAGCGTCGACGGACGCGGCTCCGGCGCTGCTTTGCCGAGCTCCACCGGCAGCGCAAGCGCGACACCGACGAGATCCGACTTCACCGCGAGCACCGGCGCCTCGTTCGAGCCCGGTCGGATCCGATAGTCGCCGGTAAAGTCGAGCTCGCCGTCGGCGAGACCGGGATTCGGCAACGCTCGCCAATCGGTCAATTCGTGAACTGCCGCGTGGCCTTTGAACGCGATGCGCACCTGACCGGATTCGGTCCTGACTGCGTATTCGGCGGGACGTCCGAACAACGAACCCTTGATGGCGTCTGCATCCAGCTGCGCGGGATATCGATAGTGGAGTTTGCCGCGCAGCGACCCGAGTTCGAGCTTCATGTCCGCCAGCTGCGCGGTGAGCTCCTTGAGGTCGAGCTGCAGATCGACGTCCGCCGCGGACGTGCTGCGGATCGGAATCTTCAGGTGCGCGGTGTAATCGAACGGTCCCGAAAAAGTCCACTCGGGTTTGACGAACGTTAACCATTTCGACAGAGGGGACGCATCAATGAGACGGCGCAGCGCGTTGCCGTCGCCGGCGCCATCGCCTTCGTAAGTGACGAAGTCCTGCGACGGCGGCAACAGGACCGTCGCGTTGCGCAACGCGATGCCCTGGAGAATGCCCGCGTCGAACCGGCCCGTCGTTCCGGTGGAGGTATACACAACTTGTCCCGCAACGCCGGTCACCACCGGCCAGTCGGGATGGAACCGGACGACACCGTCGTGCAGCCGTACCCGCAACTCCGCCTGCCGCATCGGCAGGCCTTCGATCGTGCGCACATGGCCGTGATAGACGAGGTCGAGCCCATCGACATGGCCACCGACAACCGTCTGATCGAGCCCGTGCAACAACGCCTGAGGCAACTCGCGCGGCACGTAGTGGAGAGCCTCACGCGCATCGATGTCGTTGATGCGCAGCGTCAACAGCAGCCGCTGTTCCAGCGGATCCGTCGGGCGCGCGAACGAAAACTGGCTGCGCAGCGTCGACGCTCCGAAAGTGCCTGCAAGACCTTTTCCGCGGACGACGAGGTGTCCCGGGACAAACCACACCAGCACATCGCCCTCGAGGTGCTCGAATCGTATCGGCTGATCGACGTAGCTGAGCAACCCCAAATCCATTTGCTCGCCATTCACGTGGATCTGGAGACTGTGCTCGGTGCCGGCGACGCTCGCTCGACCGTTGCGGATTTGCGGCACACCCTTGAAATCCTCGAGCGCAAGTTCGCTGACTCGAGCCACATAAGCGAGTTCGCCCTTGCCGACGTCGAGACGCGCGTGCGCGCCATCGACGCGCCCGCGCGGCACTAGCCCGCCCAACCACTCGTCGACACCTCGCACATTCACCGCGGCATCGCGCACAACGCCGACGACGGGTCCCGCATCAAATGACGGCATCGCGGCCTCGACGGTGGTCGCGCCACCGAGACCGACAGTGACGGCGACAACAGTATCGTCGAGGCGCGCCGCACCGTGTCTGGATTGCGCCCCCAACCGATCCGCGACGAACTCCCAGCGTCGACCGAGGCGATCCACCGAACCGCGCACGACGGCGTCGACCGAGTCCAATGTACCGCTCGGAAGCGTCAAATCGCGCGCCGCCAGCGTCAGCTTGCCGGCGCTGCTGTCCTTGGAAAAGGACCACTGGCCGTGCAGTTGGTCGACCTGCACGCCAACGCCGCCGACCGCTAAGCCGAACAACGGTTCGAGCACGAAGTGTTCGGCGTCCAGCGCAATCCGCCCGCTCGCCGGGCGCCCAAACAGCGCATCTTCCAGATCGTACGCGAGTCTGATCTCGCCACTTCCGCCGTGTTCCACGTCGACGACGACCTCTCCGGAATGGCGCGATCCCGCGTTGGCGAGTACGACACTCGCACGAACCTCGCCCAACGACGTGACCATGTCGCGCGAGCCCGCGGCAAAGTGGATCTGCACCAGCGGAAACCGCAGGCCATCGCTATATCGCAAGAAATCCGTCGGGCCGATCCCGCCGCCGGCGGCACGCGCACCCGAGCCCAGGCTCCAGTGTCCTTCGACATCCCGCACCGGTGTCACTTCGACGATCTCCGCCGACAAATGACGCGCGATCAATGCGCTGTGCAATGCGCTCTCGAGCACGTCCACTTCGAGCGTCATGCCGCCGACGTGTCCGCCCTCGAAGCGCACGTGTTCGACCTCGATCACGGGGTTCAGCAGATGCCAGCGCCCACGCAGTCCTGTCACCTCGATGCCACGATGGAGCAGAAACGTGTTGATCTGCGGCTCGAGCTGCGGCAGGAACAGCACGAGCAGGCGGCCGGAAGTCGTGACGATTGCCAGCAGCACCGTCAGCGAAACCAGTAGCAACAGCAGAGGCCGCAGCACCGCGCGCAATTTCAGCTACCCTTGATCAACTATTGGAGTTCGACCGCCACGCGGACGCTTGATTCAAGCTGTTGGCAAGCCGTTCGGCGAGCCGTCCGCAGATCGCCGTCAGCGCGCCACGCTCTGCTCCAGCACAACGTCGAATTGCTCGGGAGAATAGCTCGGCTCGACCTGGAAACGGATCGCGCGCCCGATCTGCGCCGCCACACATCCTACGTTATCGCGCTCTTCATCGAGCAGTCGATCCACGACCCCCTGCGACGCCTGCACGACTACGTCGCCCGGCGCGGCCGCACCGTTGGTTCGTGGTGACGACCCGTTCGCGTTCGGCATCGGGCCGACGATCGTTGCGCAAGATCGCACGGAAGATCTCCAGACACACCGTCTCGGCCGTCTTCACGACCCCGTGCCCGGCACACGTAGGGCAACTCTCACACACCTGCTGGCGCAAGCTCTCGCGCGTGCGCTTGCGACTGATCTGCACCAGACCCAATTCCGAGATTCCCGAGATCCGGATGCGAGCCGGATCCGCCTCGCACGCTTTTTCGAGCGTGCGCAACACCTGCCGGCGATGCTCTTCGTCTTCCATGTCGATGAAGTCGACCACGACGATCCCACCGAGATTGCGCAGGCGCAGTTGGCGCGGCAGGATCGCCGCAGCTTCGAGATTCGCACGAAACACGGTGTCCTCGAGGTTGCGCGCGCCGACGAAGCCACCGGTATTGACGTCGACCGTCGTCATCGCTTCGGTCTGTTCGATGATCAGATAGCCGCCGCAGCGCAGCGCGACGCGGGTTTGCAGCGCACGTTCGATTTCATCTTCGATGCCGAAGCGATCGAACATCGCGACCGGATCATCGTAGAACTGCACGCGCTCGACGTACTCCGGCAAAAACTGATCGACGAAGTCGCGAACCCGCTGATAGGTGCGCAAGTCGTCGATCTTCACTGCCTTCAGATCCGGCCCGGTGAAGTCACGGATCACGCGCGTGTGCAGCGGCAACTCCTGATACACCATGGCGGGTGTGTCGGCGGTCTGCGCACGCTCGTCGACGCGTTGCCAGACCCGCTGCAGTATCGAGACGTCGGCATCGAGCAGCTTGTCCACGACGCCCTCGGCGGCGGTGCGAATGATGAAGCCCGCGGCCGCGTCACAATGCGCGGCGCTGCGCGCGGCTTCGGTTGCCAGACGCAGCCGTTCGCGTTCCGCCGCGTCTTCGATGCGCTGCGAGATGCCGATGTGCGCGTTGCGCGGCAGCAGCACGAGATAGCGGCTCGCGAGCGCGATATTCGTCGTCAGTCGCGCGCCTTTCGTCGCGATCGGATCCTTCGAAACCTGCACGAGCAGGGACTGGCCTTCGTGGACCAGGTCGCGGATGTCCTTCTGCGTCGGATTCGGATCGGCGACGTCGATGCGTGGCGAATCAATGTCGCGCGCGTGGAGAAATCCCGGCCGCTCCAACCCGACGTCGACGAACGCTGCCTGCATGCCAGGCAGGATTCGGTTGACTCGACCTTTATAGATGTTGCCGGTGAGACTGTATGGGCCGGAGCGCTGCAGATGCACTTCGACCAGCACACGATTCTGGATGAGCGCGACGCGGGTTTCGAACGGGCTTACGTTGATCAGAAGCTCTTCGTCCATCGCCGCCTCACGCATCACGATACTGCCAGGTGTCCACGCCGAAGGCCTGGAGCAACGCTTCCGTTTCAGCAAGCGGCAGACCTACGATTCCGCTATAGCTGCCCTCGATGCGCCGCGCGAATATACCTCCAATTCCCTGGATCCCATAACCCCCGGCCTTGTCGCGCGGCTCTTCGCTCAACCAATACGCTCGCGCCTCAGCATGCGTTATCTCGCGAAAGAAAACCGTCGAATGCGACAGTCGTACGTCAGAGCGTTCGGCGTGAACGAGCGCGACCGCCGTCAACACGTCGTGACTACGACCGGACAGCCGCGCGAGCATCGCCAAGCCGTCCGCCGCGTCGCGCGGCTTGCCGAGCGGCACCGAGTCGATGACGACCATCGTGTCCGCGCCGAGCACCGGCAACGTTTCCTGTCGCGCGACCATGCTCGCTTTGGCCAGCGCCAGCCGCATCACGGTTTCGGCGGCGGTTTCGCCGTCACGCGCGCGTTCGTCGATATCGCACGGCCGGACGGTGAACGCGAGCCCCAGTTGACGCAACAGCGCGGCACGGCGCGGCGACGCGGATGCGAGGACGAGTTGTGGCGCGCGCGGAGACTGCTCCATCGATCATTCGACCGCGAACTGTTTGCGCAGGCGACCCAGCAGGAAAGCGACCAACGGCCACGCAATGGTGCTCGTCAATGCCGGCACGACGATCCACCACGACGGCGCGCCGTCCCGCGCGAGCCATTGCGCCCACATCCGCACGAACTCGGTTCCGAGCACCATCATGAACACGACGACGCCTTGCTGCGCGACCGAGTACATCCGAAAGCGTTCGTAGAAGGACCAGGTCACATACGTCAACGCCGCGAGGCAAAAACCGTTGACGCCGAGCGGGTCCGCATACAGCACGTCGACGAGAAGGCCTGTGATCCACGCCGAGATCATGCCGAAGCGGTGCGGCAACGCCATCACCCAATAGAAGACGACCAGCACCAGCCACGAAGGCCGCAACCAACCGATCAACGCGGACGTTCCGGCGGGCAGATGAATGACGGCCAGCAGCATTGCGATCCCGATCGACAACACGATGACCCAGCCGCCCCGCGTGGGATTCACCGGGGCGCCTCGGGGCTTGGTACGGTCGGCGCGGCTCGCGGTTGGTTCACCGGCTTTCGGCGCGGCTGCGCTCGGCGCGGTGTTGCCCGGCTCGGTAGCGCTTGGCGCGGCGGAGTTCGGCGGTGCTTTGTTGTAGACGAGCAGCACATGGCGGCTGCGGTCCAGTGCCGCGAGGGGGCGCGCGCTGACTTGCGCGTACGTCATCGTCGGGTCGACGACGACGCTGACAACCTCGCCGACCGGATACCCGCGCGGAAAATGACCGCCGAGTCCGGAACTCACGAGCAGGTCGCCCACTTTGATGTCGGCGGTCACCGGAACATATTCGAGTTCGAGACGATCCATCCGCCCCGTGCCGGCGGCGATGCTGCGGAAATCATTGCGGTTCACCTGCACCGGCACCGCGTGCGCCGCGTCGACCACGAGCATCACGCGACTCGAGAACTTCGCGACCTCGACCACCTGGCCGAACAAGCCTTCCGCGTCGATCACGGCCTGGCCGACGAATACGCCGGCATCAGCGCCTTTGTCGATCTCGACTTGAAACGTGTTGGGGCTCGGCACGACACCGATCAATTCGGCAACCAGCACCTCGGCGCCAAGCCGTTGACGACTGCCGAGCAACTCCCGCAGCCGCGCGTTTTCTTCCCGCAGCGCGACGAACTGTTGTGCAATCCGCGACAGCTCCAGATTGCGCCGTGTCAGCCGCGTGTTCTCACTGATCAGCGCATCCCGCGTCGACAACGTCTCGGTCGCCTCGCGACCCATCCGATACGGGCTCTCGGCGATCACATAGATGGGGCTCACGAGCGTCGCAAGTGTGGAGCGCGTGGACTCCAACAGTCGCGAGTTGACGTCGATCGCGAGCAGCAGGCAGGAGACGATCGTCAGTGCCGACAATAGATAGCCGGCACCCGAATCACGCAGAAATAGCGCCTTGATGGCAGCCTCAGTCGAACCGGAACGGCGGCATCATAGCAGCGCAGTCAGCACTCGCGAGTTCGAAAATATCGTCTAATCGGTCGACAGCAGATCTGCGTTGCCGGCCTTGTCCATCAACTCGAGGGCTTTGCCGCCGCCGCGTGCGACACACGTCAACGGGTCCTCGGCAACGACAACCGGCAATCCGGTCTCCTCTGCCAACAGCACGTCGATGTCGCGCAGCAACGCACCGCCCCCCGTCAATACGAGGCCGGTCTCGGCGATGTCGGAGGCGAGTTCCGGCGGCGTTTGTTCGAGCGCGCTTTTGACCGCCTGCACGATCATCGACAGGGGTTCCTGCAGCGCCTCGAGGATCTCGTTGCTGTTCAGCGTGAAGGCCCGCGGCACGCCTTCGGCCAGATTGCGTCCGCGCACGTCGATTTCGCGGATGTCCTTCTGCGGATACGCGCAGCCGATCTCCTGTTTGATGCGTTCGGCCGTCGCTTCGCCGATCAGGCTGCCCTGCGTGCGTCGCACGTAAGCCACGATCGCTTCGTCGAACCGGTCGCCGCCGACGCGGACCGTGTCCGAATACACGACACCGTTCAACGAGATGATCGCGATCTCGGTGGTTCCGCCGCCGATGTCGACAACCATCGTCCCGATCGCCTCGTGCACCGGTAGCCCCGCACCGATCGCCGCGGCCATCGGTTCCTCGATCAGCCGCACGTCACGCGCACCGGCCGACAACGCCGATTCGCGGATTGCGCGGCGTTCGACCTCGGTGGATTTGCACGGCACGCAGACGAGCACCCGCGGGCTCGGCCGAATCCAGGAATTCTCGTGCACCTTGTTGATGAAATACTTCAGCATTTTCTCGGTGACGAGGAAGTCGGCGATGACGCCGTCCTTCAGCGGTCGAATCGCCGTGATGTTGCCCGGCGTCCTGCCGAGCATTCGCTTCGCGTCGAGTCCGACTGCGGCGACACTTTTCTGATTGTTGTGGTGGCGAATCGCCACGACCGAGGGCTCGTTGAGGACGATCCCTTCATCACGCACGTAGATGAGCGTGTTGGCTGTTCCGAGATCAATCGCAAGATCGCGCGAGAACATGCCGCGTATGTACTTGAACATCTATATGGAAATCTTTTGGGAGGTGAATGGAGACGCGCGCAAAACTCTAACAGCCGCCGGGATTTTGGGCAAGGAACGATTGTGCTAACGTTCGCGTTTTCCGTGATTTCTCATGACGATCCACGAGCAGGACATCGACAAGCTCTGCGTTCTGGCGCGCTTGGCTCTCAATCCCGACGAGCGACGAGGAGCCCGCGACGATCTCGAACGCATCATCGCGATGATCGATTCGCTGGCTCGAGTGACGACCACCGACGTCGAACCGCTCGCCCATCCGTTGGATGCGACACAGCGCCTGCGAGCTGACGAGGTTACTGAGCACGTCGACCGCGAGTCGTTCCAGCAGATCGCTCCGTCGGTCCGCGACGGCTTGTATCTGGTGCCACGCGTCGTCGAGTGATGGTTCCGTTCGCCACCCTTACTGACCTGAAGGACGGGCTCAGCGCCGGCGACTTCTCGAGCGTCGAGTTGACACAGTTCCTGCTCGATCGAATCGCGCGGCTCGACCACCACTACAACAGCTTCATCACGGTGACGCCCGAACGCGCCCTCGCGCAGGCGGCCGTCGCCGATGCGCGTCTGCGCGCCGGAACCGCCGACGCGTTGACCGGTCTGCCGATCGCGCATAAAGACATCTTCTGCACGCGCGGCGTCCGCACGAGCTGCGGCTCGCGGATGCTCGACAACTTCGTCGCGCCGTACGACGCAACGGTCGTTGCGCGCCTCGACGCCGCCGGCGCGGTGATGCTCGGCAAAACCAACATGGACGAGTTCGCGATGGGCTCGTCGTGCGAAACGAGCTACTACGGTCCCGTGCGCAATCCATGGGATGCGACGCGTGTTCCCGGCGGTTCATCGGGCGGATCGGCAGCCGCGGTGGCCGCCGGACTGACGCCGGCGGCCACGGGTACCGACACCGGCGGTTCGATCCGCCAACCGGCGGCACTGAGCGGCGTGTGCGGACTGAAACCGACGTACGGTGCCGTCTCGCGTTACGGCATGGTCGCGTACGCGTCGAGTCTCGACCAAGGCGGACCGCTCGCGCGTTCCGTCGCCGACCTCGCACTCGTGTTCGACGTCATCGCCGGATACGACGCGAAGGATTCGACGAGCGCCATCCGCAACGGGCGAACTGCGGACGCGCACATTGCCAACCACGGCAAACGACTGACGCTCGGCTTGCCGCGAGAGTACCTGGCGACGCTGACCGACGCGGAATTCGCGCGGGTATTCGACGCGGCCCGGCGCGAACTCGAGTCGTTGGGACACACCTGCGTCGAAGTATCGCTGCCGCATACCGCCGCCGCGGTGCCTACCTACTATGTCATCGCGTCGGCCGAAGCGTCGACGAATCTGGCGCGCTACGATGGCGTGCGCTACGGCCACCGTTGCACGGCACCCGATCGATCTAACGGATCTGTACGAGCGCTCGCGCAGCGAAGGATTCGGCCGCGAGGTGAAGCGCCGCATCCTGACCGGCACCTACGCGTTGTCGGTCGGCTACTTCGACGCGTACTACCTGAAAGCCCAACGCGTGCGCCGGCTGATTCGCGACGACTTCCTTGCCGCGTTCGAAACGGTCGATGCGTTGCTCGCGCCGACGGCACCCGGCGTCGCGTTTCCAATTGGCGGCATCAGCGATCCCGTCGAGATGTATCAGCAGGATGTCTTCACCGTTCCCGCGAGTCTCGCCGGCATCCCGGCACTGGTGCTGCCGTGCGGGTTTCAGCGCGATCTGCCCGTCGGCATGCAACTGATGGGGCCGCACTTCGGCGAGGCGCGCCTGCTCGCGCTCGGCGCCGAATATCAGCGCGTGACCGATTGGCATCGCCGCACGCCGCCGTTGCCCGAGTAGCGCTATGCAGAAAAGCGGGCAACCGAAAAGCGGGCAGTGGGAAAGCGTCATCGGCCTCGAGATCCACGTCCAACTCGCGACGCGATCGAAGATATTCTCCGGCGCCAGCACGCAGTTCGGCGCGCCGCCGAATACCCAGGCGAGCGCAATCGACATCGCGCTGCCCGGCACGTTGCCGGTACTGAACGAAGCGGCCGTGAAAATGGCGGTGACCTTCGGCGTCGCGATCGGCGCGCAGATCAGCGAGCGGTGTGTTTTCGATCGCAAGAACTACTTCTATCCGGACCTGCCGAAGGGCTACCAGATCAGCCAGTTCGAGCGCCCGATCGTCGGCACTGGGCGCGTCGACGTGCATCTCGACGACGGCGAGGTGCGCACGATCGCGATCACGCGCGCGCACCTCGAAGAAGACGCCGGCAAGTCATTGCACGAGGATTTCGCCGGCATGACCGGCATCGATCTGAATCGCGCGGGCATGCCGTTGCTCGAGATCGTCTCGGAACCGGACCTGCGCAGCGCAAAGGAAGCCGCCGCGTATTTCCGCCAGATGCACACGCTCGTGCGCTATCTCGGCATCTGCGACGGCAATCTGAACGAAGGCTCGATGCGCTGCGACGCGAACGTGTCGGTGCGGCCGATCGGAGCCGAACTCGGCGAGCGGACCGAAATCAAGAACCTCAATTCGTTTCGATTTCTCGAGCGCGCGATCGACTTCGAGATCGCGCGCCAGATCGAGTTGATCGAAAGCGGCGGTCGGGTGCGACGCGAGACGCGGCTGTACGACTCCGATCGCAACGAAACGCGGCTGATGCGCAGCAAGGAGCTGTCGGACGACTATCGCTATTTTCCCGAGCCCGACCTGTTGCCGGTGGTGATCGATCGAGCACTTCATCGCGACGATTCGCGCCGCGCTTGCCCGAGCTGCCGCAGCAGAAACGCGCGCGCTATCGAACACGAGTTGGGCTTGTCCGACTACGATGCGGGCCGGCTCACCGACGACCCTGTTGTGGCGCGATTTTTCGAGGATGTCGTCAGGAAATCCGGCGATCGCGAAACAGGCGGCGAACTGGGTCCTCGGCGATTGGTCGGCGGCGCTCAATCGAGACGAGTTGTCGCCGGATCGCAGCGCCACCAGCGCGGTCCAAATCGGCTGCTGATCGTCAACGTTCGCACAGGCGCGATCAACGGCAAGATCGCGAAGTCTTTGTTCGACCAGCTGTGGAACGAAGGCGACCCCAACCGCGACGTCGACGACCTGATCCGCGAACAGGGATTGGCGACAGGTGTCCGATCCCGACGAACTGAAGCAGCTCGTTCGCGTCGATCGTCGCGCAGCATCCCGAACAGGCGGCGCAGTTTCGCGCCGGCAAAGAAAAGGTATTCGCGTTCTTCGTCGGTCAGACGATGAAGGCCACACAAGGTCGTGCGAATCCCGCGCAGCTGAACGCGCTGTTACGCGAGGCCCTCGCCGCAGGCTGACATGTGCGGATGACGTTGGCGCGTCCACGCGCGACGCGTCCTATGCATATAACAAATGCGCCTCAACAGCCGCGCTACGCAAGCCGCAACGCCGCCATTAGAATGACCGACCTTTTTGTGTGCCCAACTCCGCGCAATGGCCGGCTATCAGATCACGCATCTCAAACAGCTCGAGAGCGAGAGCATCCGCATCATTCGCGAAGTTGCGGCCGAGTTCGAAAAACCGGTGATGCTGTACTCGATCGGCAAAGACTCCACCGTTCTGCTGCATCTGGCGCGCAAAGCATTCTTCCCGGGCGCCATACCGTTCCCGCTGCTGCACGTCGACACGACGTGGAAGTTCCGCGAGATGATCGCCTTTCGCGATCGGATGGCGAAGCAGATGAAGCTCGATCTGATCGTCTACACCAATCAGGACGGTGTGAAGAACAACGTCACGCCGTTCACGTACGGGTCGAAGAAGTACACCGACATCATGAAGACGCAGGCGTTGCTGCAGGCGCTCGACAAATACAAGTTCGACGCAGCATTCGGCGGCGCGCGGCGCGACGAAGAGAAGTCGCGCGCAAAGGAGCGCGTGTACTCGGTGCGCGACCTGCAGCATCGCTGGGACCCGAAGAATCAACGCCCCGAACTGTGGAATCTGTACAACGGCAACATCAATCGCGGCGAAGAAGTGCGGATATTTCCGCTATCGAACTGGACCGAGCTCGATGTCTGGCAATACATCTACCTCGAGGGCCTCGAGATCGTGCCGTTGTACTTCGCAGCGTAGCGCCCGGTCGTCGAGCGTGACGGCACGTTGATCATGGTCGACGACGACCGCATGCAGCTGCGCGACGGCGAAGTGCCGATGCAACGCATGGTTCGCTTTCGTACGCTCGGCTGCTACCCGTTGTCGGGCGCGATCGAATCGACCGCGACGACGTTGCCCGAGATCATCCAGGAGATGCTGCTGACGCGTCACTCCGAACGCCAGGGCCGTTTGATCGACTATGACGGCGCCGCGTCGATGGAGCAGAAGAAGCGCGAAGGATATTTTTAGTGGCCTGCGTCAGCCAAATCGATAGCGCCTGCGCGCGCCTCGAACGCGATGGCGGCGTTGCGCCTCCTCGCGTGGTACCTGCCACTGCTCGTCGGCGGCCTGGGCGTCACACGCTTGCTCTCGCGCCGATGCATCGCGCAAACACTACCGATTCGACTGACGCAGGCCACTGATGTCGCATCAATCCGAACTGATCGCGCACGATATTCTTGGCTATCTCGAACAACATGAACGCAAAGAGATATTGCGGTTCCTGACGTGCGGCAGCGTCGACGACGGCAAGAGCACGCTGATCGGCCGGCTGCTGCACGATTCGAAGATGATCTACGAAGATCAACTCGAAGCGGTTCGGTCGAAGAAACCGGGCGATGACCGCGAGTTCGATCTCGCGCTGCTCGTCGATGGATTGCAGGCCGAACGCGAACAGGGCATCACGATCGACGTCGCGTATCGCTACTTCTCCACCGCCAAACGCAAATTCATCATTGCCGACACGCCCGGGCACGAACAGTACACGCGCAACATGGCGACCGGCGCATCGGGCTGCGACGTCGCAGTGATCCTCATCGATGCGCGCAGCGGCGTGTTGACGCAGACGCGGCGGCACACGTTCATTGCCGCGCTACTCGGAATTCGTCACGTGATCGTGGCCGTCAACAAGATGGATCTGGTCGACTTTCAAGAGAGCGTCTTCGACGCGATTCGCGCCGACTACACGAACTTCACCGCGAACCTCGGCATCGATGATCTGCAGTTCATTCCGATTTCGGCGCTGCGCGGCGACAACGTCGTCGACAAGTCGGCCGCGATGCCGTGGTACCAGGGCAGCACCCTGATGCACCTGTTGGAAAACGTGCAGATCGCGTCGGATCGCAACTTCAACGACTTCCGTTTCGCGGTCCAACGCGTCAATCGACCCGATTCGAGTTTTCGCGGCTACAGCGGCACGGTGCAGAGCGGCATCGTTCGCCCCGGCGATTCGATCGTCGTGCTGCCGTCCGGTAAGTCCGCGACGGTTGCCCGCATCGTCACGATGGACGGTGATCTCGACGAAGCGTTTCCGCCATTGGCGGTCACGCTGACGCTGACGAGCGAGATCGACATCAGCCGCGGCGACGTGCTCGTCGGCTCCGACGAGATCCCCGCGGTCGAGGATCGGTTCGACGCGCAACTCGTCTGGATGTCCGAAGAGCCGCTGGTGCCGGGCAAACAATACGTGATCAAGCACGGCACGAAGCAGGTGTTCGGTCGCGTGTCGGCGATTCGCCACCGCGTCGATATCAACACGCTCGAGCAGTTGCCTGCGCCGACGTTCGCATTGAACGAAATCGGTCGCTGCGAATTCACGCTGTCCGAACCCATCGCGTTCGACGCGTACGACGACAATCGCGAGACCGGCGCATTCATCGTCATCGATCGGATCAACAACCGCACGATCGGCGCCGGCATGATTTGTCCGCCGAGCGGCGCCGCGGCGAAAGACCATTGGGACGAGACGCCGCATGGTTTGTTCCACGAACGGCGATCGCCGGTGACGGCACTCGAACGCGAACAGCGGTTGGGACAGCGCCCCGTGACGGTGTTGCTGACGGGCTTGTCGAAGTCCGGTAAGACCGCGATCGCGAACGCCGTCGAGCGGCGACTGTTCGACATGGGTCGACTCGCGACTGTGCTGGATGGTCAGGACTTCCGACTCGGTATGAGCCGCGACCTCGGCTTTACCGCATCGGACCGGTCGGAGAACATGCGCCGCGCCGCGGAGGTCGCCAAGCTGATCAACGACGCCGGCGTCATCTGTCTGACCGCGTTCGCGGTTCCGCTCGAGCAGGTTCGCGGCCGCGCCAAGGACGTGATCGGCGCGGATCGATTCCTCGAGGTCTATCTGACCGCGCCGATCGCGGTATTGAAGAGCCGCGACAAGGAAGGCATGTATGCCGCCGCAGAGCGCGGCGAATTGCCGAGCTTCCCAGGCGTGACGAGCGAGTTCGAAGTACCGGTCGCCGCCGATCTGACGCTGGATACGTCCCTCGTCGGTATTGATGCGTGCGCCGCGCGAATCATCGACCTGCTGCAAGCGCGCGGCGTGATCCACTAACGGAGACACCATGACCACCCAGACCGATGTCGTCATCGTCGGCGCCGGACCGTGCGGCCTGTTTCAGATCTTCGAGCTCGGCCTGCTCGGACTGAAAGCACACATCATCGATGCGCTGCCGAAACCCGGCGGGCAATGCACGGAGCTCTATCCCGACAAGCCGATCTACGACATCCCGGCGATCCCGATCTGCGACGCGCAGGAGCTCGTGGATCGATTGCTCAAACAGATCGAACCGTTCGGCGCGACATTCCACCTCGACCAGCAGGTCTCGCAGGTGGTCAAGCACGAGGACGATACGTTTACCGTTTCCACCAGCGGCGGCACCGAGCTGCGTTGCAAAGCGGTCGTCGTGGCGGGCGGCGTTGGCGCGTTTCAGCCGATGCCGCTGCGCGTCGACGGCGTCGACCCGCTCGTCGACCAGCAGGTGTTCTATCGCGTCAAGGACCCGCGCGCGCATCACGGCAAGGATGTGGTCGTGCTCGGCGGCGGCGATTCGGCCTTCGATTGGGCGCTCGAACTCGCGCAGCACGCGAAGTCGATGATGCTGATTCACCGCAGCGACAAGTTCCGTGCGGCGCCGGCGTCGGTTGCGAAGATGGAGCAGCTCATTGCCGCCGGCAAAATGCGCTTCGCCGTCGGCAACGTGGTCGGACTGGACCTCGATGGGTCACGTCTGCGCGAGATCGAAGTGCGTGCCCCGGACGAGTCGCTGTCGCGCGTTCCGCTGGAGCACCTGCTCGTTTTCTTCGGCCTCTCGCCGAAATTGGGGCCCATCGCCGAATGGGGCTTCGGTCTCGAGAAAAACCAGATCGTCACCGACACGGAGAAGTTCGAGACCAGCGTGCCCGGGATCTATGCGGTCGGCGACATCGCGACGTACCCCGGCAAGAAGAAACTGATCCTGTCGGGTTTTCACGAAGCTGCACTCGCGGCGTTCGCGATCAAAGCGCGCATCGAGCCGGACAAGAAAGTGCACCTGCAGTACACGACGACGAGCCCGATCATGCACCAGCGGTTGGGCGTGAAGGACTGATCTGTCGCGCCGCCGGGAATCGTCTCGAGAAAATCGCCAGAGCCGCGAACATGACGATCAGCAGCGGCGCCGTCGACCAGAGCACGATGTCCCAGCCCCAGTGGTGGATCAACGTGCCCGCGAGCAGCGACGCCACTGCCGAGGCGCCGAACACGCTGAACTCGTTGACCGCCTGCGCTTTGAAACGTTCGACCGGCCGGTAGCTGTCGACGAGCAGCGCCGTACCGCCGACGAACAAGAAGTTCCAGCCGACGCCGAGCAACACCAGCGACCACCAGTAGTGCACGACCTCGTGACCACGCAGGCCGAACACGATCGTCGCGAGCAGCGCAACGACGCCGAGCGACAACACACGAACCACCCCGAGTCGTGCGATCAGTGCGCCCGAGAAAAACGACGGCACGTACATCGCCAGAACGTGGCTCTGAATCACCCACGCCGTATCGGGCAGCGACAGGCCGTCGTAGACGTGCATGCTGAGCGGCGTCGCGGTCATCACGAGGTTCATGACGCCGTAACCGACGACGCTCGCGAGCATCGCAACGAGATACGTCGGTTGCGCGACGATGCTGCGCAGACGCGCGTTCGGCCGGCTGCTCCGCACACGACCGCCGCGCTGACGGGTTCTTCGAGACCGAGCAGCAGCGCCATGACGCGACCCTTGCAGGACGCCGATCGCGACCATCGAGCCCATATAAAGGTGCGCCGGATATCCAGTGTTGCCCGACCGTCGCGAGCAACGGCCCGAAAAACGCGCCGCCAATGGCGCCGAGCAGTACGAGCGAGATCGCGCGACTCGCAAATTCATTCGCGACGCTCTCGGCGGCGGCAAAACGATACTGTTGTACGAATGCGTTGTTGACGCCGTAGAGGCCGACGCCGACGCAGAAGAGCACAAAGCTGTCGACGTAGAGTCCATACGCCGAAATGAATCCGCCGGCGGCAGCGATCAGCGCGCCAACGACGAAGCCGGTTCGACGGCCGACGCGGCGCATCAGCATCGCGGCGAAAACCGTCGCAACGCGCGGTACCCACGACCATGATCGACAACGGCAACGTCGCGAATGACGCGTTCGGCGACAGCGCGCGCGCCGACCAGGCCGCCGATCGTCACGATCAGCACCGAACCGCTGACGGCGATGATCTGACTGCCGAGCAGGATGACGAGATTGCGGTTCCACATGGCGATGATGATAGCCGCTACAGTCCGCGCGGCCCCGCTTGCGCAGCAGCGCGGCGACAGTGCACAGTGTCGCCGTCAAAGTACCACCGCCAACGGGGAACGTGAGGGGAGATCTCTGCGATGAGTCTGTTTGGAAGCAAATGCGTGCGCTGCGGCGAACGCACCCGCGATACGTACGACAACAAGCCGACGTGCACCGCGTGTCGGGATGACCTGGAACTCGCACTCGCGCAAGCGAACGAGGCGAAACGCGCGTGCCCGGTCCACGGCGGAATTCTGCAGAAGCAGATCGCCCACGGCGTGATCATCGACCGCTGTCCCGTGTGCCAGGGTGTGTGGCTCGATCCGGGCGAGCTCGAGCAGCATGAATCACGACGTCGCCGAACGAAGTGTGGAAGGCGCTGGTTTATCCGATCGGCTGATCAACGCGCGAGCAGCACATCATGGAGTCATTCGAGTTTTCGACCAGCGACGGCGCTCTGCTGCGCTGCTATCGATGGCGACCCGTCGGCGCGCCGCGCGCCGCGGTCCAGATCGCCCACGGCATGGGTGAGCACGCGGCGCGATACAGGCGCGTCGGCGATCGGTTGGCCGCGAGAGGCTATCTCGCTGTCGCCGACGACCACCGCGGTCACGGCGAGACGGCGGATCCCGAACGCCTCGGCGACATCGGACCCGACGGCTGGAACCGCATGATCACCGACATGTTCGAAATCAACGAGCACCTCGGCAAGCTCGCGCCGGGTGTACCGAAAGTGCTGCTGGGTCACAGCATGGGCTCGATGCTGTCGCAGCAGTACCTGTACTGGTACGGCAATACGCTCGATGCGGCGATCTTGTCGGGTTCGCCGGGTCTCGGGACCGCGTTTTCACTCTGGGTGAGTCACACGCTGGCGCGTTTCGAACGCTTGCGCCTCGGCGCCGGCGCCAACAGCCCGCTGCTCGACCGGATGATTTTCGGCGCCGCCAACGATCCGTTCGGGGGGCCGACCGGCTTCGAGTGGCTGTCGCGCGACGCCGACGAGGTCGCCAAGTACGTCGCCGATCCGAAGTGCGGGTTCGTGGTTCGCGTCGGCGGCCTCTGCGACCTGTTCGCGGGATCGCGTGAGGGGCTCCATCCGGCGCGGATCGGTGCGATACCGAAGGCACTGCCGATTTACGTCGTGTCGGGCACTGAGGATCCCGTGCATGGCAAGGGCAAAGGACTCGACCGGCTGCTCGCTGCGTACCGCAAGGCCGGACTCACGAACGTCACCGAGCAACGTTACGTCGGCGGCCGCCACGAGATGTTCAACGAGATCAATCGCGAGGTCGTCGTGCAGGATCTCATCGACTGGTTGGATAGCGCGTTGGAGAAACGCGCTCGCTCCGGCGCTCGTACTTAAGCGCCGTACCGCCAACCGTTCAAGCGCGCCAGCAATCGATCGCCGGTTCGATCGAGCAGCTCCGGCAGCACGTAGATGTCGTTCGGAAAACTGCGCCGCCACAGCGCATAACCCAATTCACTGAGGCGCCGTACGTACGCGCGGTCGCGCAGGAAGTTCTCGAGGAAATCCGGACGCGCCGCACCGACGTCGACGAACATTCTGCGTCGCGTTGCGGTCACCGAGAAAAACGCGCCAGTACAGCTTTGTCGATATCGCCTTCGGCGTGGTTCGAATTTTCGATGGCGCTCATCTGATTCCAAGTCGGATCCGTCCGCCGGACATGGCTGCATCAAACATCAACGAGAGGAAAGCGCGGCCCCGCAGAAAAGCGCGGCTCTGGCAGAATGGCTGCACAGCACACCACGAGACTCGTCACATGCATCCGCTCCGGAGCAGATCCCTGTTCGTCGCGATCGTGTTTCTCGGCGCGACCGATTTCACCGCAGCGCAAGACCAGCGCCCGTATGGTTTCTCGCAAGCGGATGCGCCGGCGCAGCTCGCGCTCGAGCAGCGATTCGATGCAGCGCTCGACGCGCAGCAGATCGGCGCGTGGCTGCAACAGCTGTCGTCCGGCGCGAATCACGTCGGAGCGCCTCATAACAAGGAGAACGCCGAATTTCTGCTGCAGCAATTCAAGGACTGGGGCTGGCACGCCGAGATCGAGACGTACGATGCGCTGTATCCGACACCGAAGCGGGTTGCGCTCGAACTCGTCGCGCCGACGACGTTCACCGCAAAACTGAGCGAGCCGCCGATCGACGGTGACGCAACGTCGCAGCGCACCGACGGGCTGCCGCCGTACAACGTCTACGGCGCCGACGGCGACGTCACCGGCCCGCTCGTCTACGTCAACCAGGGCATGGATGACGACTACAAGGAGCTCGCGCGGCGCGGCATCGACGTGAAGGGCGCGATCGTCATCACGCGTTACGGCGGCGGCTGGCGCGGGCATCAAACCGAAGCTCGCTTACGAGCACGGCGCGATCGGCTGCCTGATCTATTCGGATCCCAAAGACGACGGCTACGCGATGGGCGACACGTACCCGAACGGTGGTTGGCGTCCGGCCGACGGCGTGCAGCGCGGCTCGGTGCTCGATCTGACGGCTCTACACCGGCGATCCCCTCACTCCCGGCGTTGGCGCGACAAAGAAAGCGAAGCGCCTGCGCATCGCGGATGCAACGTCATTGCTGAAGATTCCGGTGCTGCCGATTTCGTACGCCGATGCGCAGCCCGCTGCTCGAAGCATTGACCGGACCGGTTGCGCCGGATGGATGGCGCGGTTCGTTGCCGATCACGTATCACATCGGACCGGGGGCGGCGCGCGTGCATCTGACAATCGAATCGGACTGGAGCACGAAGCCGCTGTACGACGTCATCGCGCGGATCGAAGGGCAGCACCGATGGCGATCAGTGGGTCGTGCGCGCGAACCATCACGACGGGTGGGTGTTCGGCGCGTCGGATCCGCTTGTCGGGCACGGTCGCGATGATGGCGGAGGCAAGAGCGATCGGTGCGCTGCTCGAGACGGGCTGGCGACCGAAGCGCACGCTCGTCTACGCGAGCTGGGACGGCGAGGAGCCGGGCCTGCTCGGCTCTACCGAATGGGCCGAGGCGCACGCGGACGAGCTGCAACGCAGCGCAGTGCTTTATCTGAACTCGGACGAAAATGCGCGCGGATTCCTGAGCCTCGGCGGAAGCCACTCGTTGCAACGTTTCGCGAACGACGTCGCAGCCGACGTCAAAGATCCCGAGACGGGCGCGACCGTTCAGGAGCGCATGCGCGCACGAATTCTCGTCGCGGGATTCGATAAAGGCGCGACTGAGGACCTGAAGAAGTTCGCCAAGAAATCCGCGGACGGAGACATCCCGGTACGCGCCCTCGGGTCGGGCTCGGACTTCACTCCGTTCCTGCAGCACCTCGGCATCACGACGCTGGCCCTGTCGTACGCGGGTGAGGAGGATCAGGCAGGCGTCTACCACTCGAAATACGACTCGTACGATCACTACGTGCGCTTCGGCGATCCGGGATTCGTGTACGCGGTGGCGCAGGCTCAGACCGTCGGTCGCACGGTGTTGCGTATCGCCGACGCGGACGTGCTTCCTATGCGATTCGGCGGATTCTCCGATGCGATCGACGGCTACGTGCAGGAGCTGCACAAGCTGCAGGACGACAAACGCACGCGGAATGACGAACTCGCGAAGCTGATCGACCGGCACGCATTCGACCTTGCGTTGGACCCGACGCGCCCCGTGCTCGCGCCCGATCGCGAACCGGATGTCCCCTACGTCGACCTGGCGCCGCTCGACAACACGCTCGTGCGTCTGAAGAAAAGCGCAAAGGCCTACGACGATGCGTACGACAAATTTGCACGCGGCGAGGTCACGCTGACGGCGGAGACGCGCGCGTCGCTGAATGCGACGCTGCAAGGGATCGAGCAGACGTTGACGGACGCGCGCGGACTACCGGGGCGCAGCTGGTACCGCCACCTCGTCTACGCACCGGGGACGCAAACCGGTTACGCCGCGAAAACGTTACCGGGCGTGCGCGAAGCCATCGAACAGAATCGCTTCGACGAAGCCAACACGTACGCCGCGATCACGGCCGAGGCGTTGGAGCGGTACTGCGATCGATTGGACGCGGCGACCGCGCTGATCCGTTAGCAGCGTGACGCCGTCTAACCGACGAGCAGCCGATGTCGCAGCGGCCCGATGTCGTCGCCGGTCCCCATCAGATCGACATACCAGGCGCCATCCTTCGTATCGCCGAAAAGAACCGCGCCGCGCAATCGGTTGTCTTCGATCACCAGACGCTTGTAGACGCCGCGTTTCGGATCGTTGAGCACAAGCGCTTCGCTGCGCGCGCTGCCGACGAAATCGCCTGCAGAAAACAGATCGACGCCCGTCACCCTCAGCCGCGTCGGGACCATCGCCGCCGTGAATCGACTGTGGCCGATTTCCGCAAGATGCGCGGCGCAGACGCGCGCCTGATCCCACAGCGGCGCAACTCGGCCGAAGGTCGTGTTGCGATGCTGCACGCATTCACCCACGGCGTAGATACTCGGATCGAACGTCTGCATCGTGTCGTCGACGACCACGCCGCGTTCGCAGCGCAACCCGGCCCGCTTCGCGAGCTCGATGTTCGGACGTATGCCCACCGCGGTGACGACCAGATCCGCGGCGAGCTCGCTGCCGTCGTCGAACCGCACGCCGGAGACGCGTGTGTCGCCGAGGATCGCCGTGGTTTGGGCGGGCATGCGGAATCGCACACCGCGTTCCTCCAGCGAACGCCGCAGCATGGCTGCAGCATCCTGATCCAGGTGTCGCTCCATCAGCGTGTCGCAGCGATGCACCACCGTGACGTTCATGCCCCGCCGCTGCAGACCATTCGCCGCTTCGAGACCGAGCAGTCCACCGCCGATCACGATCGCCGCGCCTGAACTGCGCGCCGCCGCGAGCATCGCATCCACATCGCGCAGGTCGCGAAAGGTCATCGCGCCCGGCAAGTCGTTGCCCGGGACATCCAGTACGACCGGCGTCGATCCGGTTGCGAGCAGCAGCCGTTCGTACGGAATCACAAGACCCCGTTCGGACACCACCACGCGGCGCCACCGATCGATTCGCGTCACGGTGTCGCCGGCGTACAGCGTCACGCCGTGTGCGGCATACCATCGGTGGTCGTGCAGAATGATGTCGTTGACGTGCTTCTCGCCTGCCAGCAGGGGCGACAGCAACGTGCGGTTATAGCCGCCGTCTGGTTCGCTGTCGAACACGACAATCTCAGCGTCCGGTGCAATCGCGAGCAGTTCCTCGACTGTGCGCATCCCGGCCATCCCGCTGCCGACGACGACCAGCCGCCGCTTGTGCAACCCGCGAACGCTCTGTACTCGCGCCGCGCCGCGCACCCATACGTCGCCGTTGGCGACCTGCGCGGGGTACGTACGAACGGAGAGCTCCGGATTCTCGAGACAGCGACCGGTCCTCAAGCCGAAGCGCTGTTGGTACACAGGTGACGCGACGACCGGTTCGCCCATCACGTCGCCGACGATGCCGCGTGAGAGCACATGGGCGCTGCTCGCCGGATCCCGATTGTCGAGTGCGAAAATCTCCTCGCCCACGCGAAACACCGCAATCTGCCAGCCATCCAGCAGCGCACGCACGCCACTCTCTGGACGGATGTCCTCCAGCGGACAGACGAACGACCAGGCGCCGTCGCGCTTCACGATCCCTCCTCCTTCGCGCGCCGAACGACGCGCGAAGCGTCGCCGGGTCGCCTTCTTCCACTCACATTCGTTTGTATCGGTGACCAGCGAGCAATGCGCGTGCCAGCCGGGTCCATTCGGCATGAAACCCGCATCGCGCCTGGCCTGCGCTTGCGCGGCTTGGCAAGACCCACGCGCGCGATGGATCCCGAAATGGCGCATCGCTGCGCGCCTGCGCACTGCATTCGTGCGAAAGGAATGTGTCGCGCGCCCTACCGAACCCGTTAGCGGCAGAGTTCGCCTATGCGGTCGGGTCGTTGAGTCGGGTATAGTTGCGCGGGTCCCACTCAGGAAGATCATCGGTGAAGCTTCGAATCGTCGACGACTCGATCCGCCTTCGCCTGGCGCGTTCGGAAGTGACGTCAATCGAGCGCGGCCTCGACGTCGAGTCGTGCACGCGGTTCCCTGGCGGGCCAGCGTTGGCATACGCGCTGTGCGTCGCCGACGTGGAGCGAATTTCCGCGAGCTTCGACGCGGGACGTATCGAGGTGGTGTTACCGCGGGCCCTTGCATTGCGGTGGGCGTCTAGCGACGAGGTTTCTCTCCGCGCCGAACAGCCGCTCGATCACGGCGTGTTGCGGATTCTCGTCGAGAAGGACTTCACGTGCGTCGAGCCGCGCGACGATGAGGACCAGGAAGACCTGTATCCGAATCCCAAAACGGCTTCTGTAGACGTTACCCGGAATGAACCAAATCGATGACGTGCGGTTACGGTTGCCCGAAATGGAACAGGTATTGGCCGACGCGTAGATCCGGCGTCGCCGGCGCAACCGCGGCGTAATCGTCAGCATCAACGGCGGTCCGCAGTCCTGTCGCGTCCACGGGTTCGCTGCTGGTAAACGCACCTAGCCTTCGCCAGGTGCCGTCGGTGAGCGCAAAGATGGGGATTGCGTTCGGCCTACGAGATACCAACACACCGAAACTGGCCGGGCTATCCGGCGTCAACTTGATCGGAAACACGAAACACGTGCCGCCGGCGCACGCGAGGTTGTTCGCCTCGCGCTGAATCGATTCGGCAAGTTCGGCCGGCAGCGGTTCGTCAGACGTCAAATTCAGGGCGACCTGCTGTTGTGCCCGGAGCCACTGGTATCGATCGTCGTAGCGATCGAGTTGCGCCAGCGCGGCTTCCAACGCCGAGCGCTGCGGATACGTCGCGAGCCCGCGTAATTTTGCGATCGCTTCAAAGCCCTCGTGCCCCAGATCGAACTTCAAATAGCCGAAGTCGAATTTCGAGATCGACACGCGCCCGTCAGCGACTCGATGAAACTGGTTGTTGGCGCTGAGTCGAAACGGGTCGAGCCATGGCAACTGGAGCAGGAGTATCACCGCGAGCACCGATAGCGCGATCGATCGATTGATCGGCTGAATCCGGGCGAGCCAGGCCGAGCTTCGTCGCACGACCGCGTATGCATAGCCGAAGCAATAAAGGGCAACGAACGACGCGGCAATCATGCCGTAGGTTCGAACGACCGTGAGTCCGTGTTGCTGGATCCGCAACGACAGCCCATAGAGCGCAAATACCGAGAATAGCGGTAGCGCGACGAACGCGGCCTCGATGAGCTTGATGACGGGTCTCGGGAACGGCGCGAAGTCCGACCCGTCCTGATAAACCGCGTTCAGCAGCAGAATCATCAGGACCGCCCACGCGAGCAGGATCATCGACGCGTGATCGGTTTCCCACAGCGGCCCCAGCCCTTGGAAGAGCGCGGATACGAGGAACGCCAACGCAATCAGCGCAACTGGCGGCAGCAACAGCCGCATCACGCCGAGCGTTACGCCGCGCAGCGTCAGAATCAGATCGGCGCGTTCGAGCGCAAAGCCGACGCCATACGCGACCGCCGCACCGGATATTCCCGCGACGAATGGACCCGACGAAAACAGGTCCGCGAAGAACTTGACGCCAATCATCGCAAACAGCGCAGCCCAAAGCCCGAGAACGACCCAGACCGCGCCAAGAAAGAGCGCGCCGACGGCGCCGATGTGGAAGTTTGCCCAACTGTGCGTGAACAACGCGTGATACGGAAACGCGAAGCGTCCGGAGCGTTGAAACGTTTGAATGAAGGGCCCCGCGACATACAACAAGACACCGGCCGATAAGATCCAACAAGGGATCCGCGTTCCGTCGCCGAAGTCACGATGCGTGTCGATGGGAAGGTGCCTGAATACGCCATATGTCAGCACTGCCAGCACCAACGCAACGACGCCGGC
Source organism: uncultured Gammaproteobacteria bacterium (assembly GCA_963829065.1). Lineage (GTDB taxonomy): Bacteria > Pseudomonadota > Gammaproteobacteria > Pseudomonadales > Azotimanducaceae > DATJGR01. The sequence continues at coordinate 832,018 of CAWHHK010000006.1, forward strand.
GATGCTTCCGAGCCGCATCCGGTTCGTGCCCGTCCAACCGAAGTGGACGACGGCGGCGAACGCAAGAACGAAGCCGATCGCACTCGCAGCCAACGGGGCCACATAGCCTCCCGTCGCGTTGTGCGTGGCCAGCTCGTAGATCGCCAGCGATTCAGTCGCGCCGATGACCGCGAGGCCGAGCGCTGCATACCCTCGTGTGTCGATCTTCATTGCTAAAACCGGCTATTGCCCGCCATTGCTCCAACGCGGGATCGCCGAGCGCTCGAGTTCGTCGAGGGCGTGCGACACCACGATACGGTGGTTTGCATCCGACTCGAACCCGTTCAACCATCCGCGCAGCTCAGCCAATCTGTCAGGCGCTTCGGGGACTACCAGATGGCTGTACGCCCACGGTTTGGGCCGATTCTCGGTGATGTCCTGTCTCGAGAACGCGAGGTCGCCGACGAGCGCCCATGTGACGTTGCCGATCTTCACGAAATACATCGTGCTGCACGGGGTGTGGCCGCCGGCGGCCACGGCGACGATGCCCGGATAACCGGGAATCGGGTAGATGGGACCACCGTCGAGGCGCACGGGTTTTGCACACACCGCCGCCGCGATGTCCCGCTTCCCGCCGCGCGTCAGGTAGTTGACCCGATCGGCCTGCAGCGGCGTCTGATAAATCGTGATGCCGCGTGTATTGCCCGCGCACAACGAACCGATGCCGCCGGTGTGGTCGACGTGCAGGTGCGTGAATATGACCGCACCGACCGCCGCCGCGCGCGCGCCCAGTTGTTCGCCGAGGGAACCATAGGCGACGCTCGGCTGAGACCCGATCAGCTCGAACGGTTTGCCAAAACTCACCGCACCGTCCCGGGTCATGCCGGCATCGACGGACAACATCCGTCCATCGCGCCACTCGATCAGAAACGCGGGATGGCCGATGCGGCGCTCCGGTGTGCTCTGCTCAGCAGTCAGGACGTAACCGATGCGTAGGGGTGTGTCTTCGTTCGCAAGCGCAGCGTCGATATCGGCGCTGTCCGGCAGCGTCGGATGGATCGAGCGAATTTCCCAGTGGGCTTGCAGCAAGACGAGCAATGCGCCGACCAACGCGACGCCGACAATGGCGCCCAGGATCGTCAGTAGACGGCGCATGAAAGATGAATCCCCAGTGTTGAGTCGTTAGCGATCATAGCTGAGAACCATCGCGGTCTAGAGACCGCTCCCACGGCGGTGCGTTATGCCAGCACGCGTTGCAAACGTTCCCTTAACAACCGCTCGGCGTCACCGCTGATTTCGCGCACGACGTCAGCTGCCGCGCGCACAGCGCGAATGGAGCCGGCAGCCTGTCCATACAGAATCGCGCGGCGATCGGCGCCGGCGCCCGGACCGATTTCGCGCGCGAGTGCGTCGCGCTTGCTCGCAACCTCGGCGTCGCGCTGATGCCACTCGTCGGTGAACGCGTTGCGGCGCACGCGCTCGCCGATGCCGGTTGGCCACGGCGCACCGCTAACGATGTCGTACGCGCGCGTGAACACCGTATCCTCGCCGTCGCTCGCGACGATCAGGCGTTTGTACTCGTCGTTGACCTCGACACATTCATCCGGTCGCGACGAACGCAGTCCCGACCCACGCTCCGTCCGCACCCGCGCCGAGCACGGCGGCGAGCGCGCGACCGCTCCCGATGCCACCGGCGGCGAGCACGGGCACGTCGGGGAACAGCTCGATCACGCTGACCAGCAGCGGCAGCAGATTCATCTCGCCGGTGTGGCCGCCGGCTTCGTTGCCTTGCGCGACGAGGATGTCCGCACCGCCCGCGACGGCGGCGCGCGCCGCCTCGAGCGTCTGCACCTGGCACATCACGACGGCGCCGGCCGCCTTCGCCTGCGCGAGCCACGGCTCGAAATCGCCGAACGACAGCGCGACGACGGGCACCTTCTCCTCCAGAACGGCGCCGAAATGACCGACAAAACCGGGCAAGAACGCGCTGATGAAGCCGACCGCGAAGGGTCTCGACGTCGCCGCGCGCACGCGCGCGATCTCGCGGCGCACCCATTCCGGACCCTGGGTGCGGTGGATGCCACCAAAACTTCCGAGCGCGCCGGCTTTCGACACCGCCGCCGCGAGGCGGCCGCCGCTGTGGTGCGCCATCGGCGCCGACATGATCGGATGTTCGATTCCAAAACGTTCGGTCAGTCGCGTGCGCAGCATCGTGTGCCCCCAACTATCGTGCCGCTCAATCATAGACGAGCGTTGCCGCCCTCTCCCTCCGCGCAGTATGCTTCGAGCCCTGCCGAAATAAGCCATTCGCATTAGAGAAGGACGTTTTTCATGACTACCGCCAAGCCACTCCCCGCAGTGGACTTTCTGAAGATCCCCGAAACCGGTGCGCCGTACCTGGAAGGGATGAAGTGCAAGAGCTGCAGCTCGATTTTTCTCGGTACGCGCGCCGTGTGCTCGAAGTGCGGCGCGCGCGACCAGATCGCGCCGTACAAGCTCGCCAACAAAGGCAAGCTCTACGTGTACTCGATCGTGCACCGCTCGTTCCCGGGCGTCGAGGTGCCGTACGTCTCGGCGATCGTCGATCTGGACGGCGGCGGCACGCTGAAGGGCAACCTGATCAACGTCGAGCCGGATCCGAAGAAGATCAAGTTCGACATGCCGGTCGACATCGTCATCAAGGACGCGGGCCGCAAGGATCGTGAAGGCAATTCGTATCTCGCTATTTCTTTCAACCCCGGGCCGCTTGAGGAGGCAACCCAATGAGTGACGTCTATGTCGTCGGCATCGACATGATCAAGTTTCAGAAGGCCGGTACCGGCCCGAACGTCGACGTGCTCGGCTCCACGCCGCGCTCGGTGCGCTCGACGACTGCGGCCTGAAGATCCAGGACATGCAGGCGCTCTACTGCGGCAACCTGGGCCAGGCCAGCGGCATGGTCGGCCAGCGCATCCTGCAGCAGATCGGCCAGACCGGCATTCCGGTGGTCAACGTCGCGAACGCCTGCGCGACCGGCGCAACCGCGTTTCGCGAAGCGTGGACTCGCGATCAAGGCCGGCGTGTACGACATCGTGCTCGCGGTCGGCGTCGAGCAGATGGGCACGGGCCTGCTCGGCGGCGGCGGCGGCGCCGGCATCTCGCGCGAAGGGCTGATGGGCTCCGGCACGATGCCGGCGGTGTTCGCCGAAGCGGGCATGGAGCACTCGCGCAAGTACGGCACGACGTTCGAGCAGTTCGCGAAGGTGTCGGTGAAGAACCACCACCACTCGACGATGAATCCGAAGGCGATGTACCAGAACGAGACGTCGCTCGCCGAGGTGATGAACGCCGAGATGATCGCGTACCCGAACACCAAGCTGATGTGCTCGGTGAACGTCGACGGCTCGGCCGCCGCGGTGCTGTGTTCGGAGAAGAAGGTGCAAGGAACTCGGGCTGATGAAGCGCGCCGTCAAGGTCCGCGCGTCGATCCTGACGCAGCGATCCGTGGCAGGAGCGCGATCTCGTGATGCCCGACGTCAACAGCTGCACGCGCCTCGCCGCGAAGAAGGCCTACGAGATGGCGGGCATCGGCGCGAACGACATCAACCTCGTCGAGCTGCACGACTGTTTCGCGACCGCGGAGATCCTGCACTACGAGAACCTCGGCCTCTGCAAGGACGGCGAGGCCGGCATGATGATCGACACCGGGGCAGCGGCGCTCGGCGGGCGCATCCCGGTCAACGTCTCGGGCGGCCTGCTCTCGAAGGGTCACCCGCTCGGCGCCACCGGCATCGCGAACATCTACGAAGTCTCCACGCACCTGCGCGGCGAAGCCGGCAAGCGACAGGTCGAAGGCGCGCGCTTCGGCATGACGCACGTGATCGGCCTCGGCAGCGGCTGCGCGCATCCACATCCTCGAAAAAGCGGCCTGATCGGCACATCGGTAGGGGCGATCGCGAGGGCGAGCTCCTCCCACGATGATCGCTCCTACCTTATTTCTCTCATGCGCATCGGCGTCGTCAGCGATACCCACAACCATCTCAAGAACGTCGCGCGCATCGTCGAACTCTTCAACGCCGCGCGCGTCGAGCGCGTGATCCATACCGGCGACATCACGCAGGCGAAGACGATCCGCACGTTCGCTGGTCTGACGCGCCGCTGATGGGGCGTGTTCGGCAACAACGACAGGAACGCGAGCCACTCGGCCGCGATCGCCGAATGCGGATTTCGCTTCGTACGACGCCGCCGCTCCAGTTGTACTGGCACGAACGCCGCATCGTCGTCGTGCACGATCCGCGGGATCTCGACATGCATTCGACGCGGACCACCACGTCGCGCTGCACGGCCACACGCATCACCATCGCGCTGGAGCGCTCGGGCGCGCGCCTGATCTTCAATCCCGGGCGAGTGTGCGGGCCACATGGAAGGCCACAACGCCGTCGGCGTCGTCGACTTGGAGTCGCTCGACGCCGAAATCCTGCGCTTCTGACGGTTCCGCAGAGGTTACCTAAACCCGCGCGGCGTCAAACCGCTCGGGTTTTGATCGCATCCAGAATTTTCACGATCCGCTTCGCGTTGGCGCCGCTGTCGCCGACGCCGACGCGCGACACCGAGCGGACGTCGATCCGCGCACCGGCCTCCGCCGGCCGAATGCGCACGACGACGTCGTCTTTGAAACCGAACCAGAACGACGTGGCCACCGCTTCGACACGCAGCGCATCGCGATCCGCGTTGACGACCTCGAAGCCCAAGGCGCCAAGCGCCGCCACCGTCGCATCGAGCGCCTTCGCCGGCGGCACGGCGACGTCGAGCGGCACCACGTTCGGATACGCGGCCTGCTGCAGCGGCGGCAGCTTCTGCGCGTCGTATACGAGCGTGTTGATGTCCGGACCCTCACCGCGCAGTTTTACCGCCGCGTCGAATTGCGGCGGATCCGCGGTGTCGGTCGTGATGTCGTGGATCGGCGGAACACCGCGGGCGCCGGCGACTTGCACGCCGAGAAACACGACCATCACCGCTGCGAGCGCCGTGCCGATGAATACCGGTCTGCGATCGGCCGTGCGATTGCGCCGCACCACCGCGATCACCGCAATGATGCCACCGATGAAACAGATGAGGCCGATCAACAAGCCGATGGCCCACAGCAGCAGGCCGAGTTTGAAGTTCAAGACGCCGAAGTGCGTACCGAGCGCACCGAGGAGCGGCAGCACCAAAGCCGAGATGCCGGCGATCAGCACCGCTCGAGACCACCACGCGCGTCGCCCATTCGCCTGTGTCGCGTTCACGATCGCACCTCATTGAACCGGTTGATGAATTCCTCGATGTGTTCGGCGTTGACGCCCATGTCGTTGACACCGAGTCTCGACACCGATCGTAGATCGATGACCGACCCGCTGCCATCCGCGCGAATCCGCGCGACCATGTCGTCCTTGAATCCGAACCAGAACGACGTTGCGACCGCTTCGATCCGGCCCCCCGCCTCATCGGCGTTGACGATTTGCAGACCCATGTCCTCCAATACGTCGCGCGTGCGATCGAAGCTCTCGCTGGCGCTGCGCCTCGTCGTAATCGCCTTCACGAGCGGGTAATAGGCAAGCGTCGGCGGTTCGAGTGTCGCGGAGTCGTAGGTCAGCGAATTGCTCGTGTCGCCGCGCAAGCCGATCGAGACGTCGAAGTCGAACGCCCGAGGATCGCTGGAGTCGGTCGAGAGGTCGTGGATCGGCGGCGCCAAACGGGCCGTCTCGATCTGCGCGAGCATCACGGCAACGACGGCGCCGCCAAGCAGCAGCCCGATATAGAGTCGCAGCCGATCGGCATCGCGCCCCGTGCTGATCGCGACAATCAGCGCAACGATTCCGGCAATCACAGCAATCGCGGCGAGGACCACGCCACCGCCGAGAAATGCAAAGAACGCGATCGGCAGTCCGACCCCGAGTCGATACAGCAGCGCGCCGAGCGGCAACATCGCAGTGCCAACGAGCGCCCCGGTCATAATTGCCTGCGACCACCAAGTGGCGCGTGCGGCGTTCCCCCCCAATTGCGCCTCCCGATCCGACGTTTTTATTCGCCGCAGTCTACGCGCGGCCGGCGCCGCCGTCCCCTGCAGCCTTGACGCTCATCGTCCCGCTTCACCGACCCGCTTTTACCGACCCGCTTTATCGACCAAGCCGCGTCCGCGCGAATTCAGTGACGCTCTTGTAGTCTGCCTTGCCGTTGCTCGCGCGGCCGAGATTGTCGATGACCAGAATGCGTTTCGGCGTCTTGTAGCCGGCGAGCCGGCCGCGCACGTGGGCGTGCAACTGCGCTTCGTCGAACGCGGCGCCGGACTCGAGCTGGATCACCCCCGTCACCATCTGCCCCCATTTTTCATCGGGCACGCCGACGACGAGCGCATCGACGACGCCGGCGTGGCTCTTCAGCACTTCTTCGACTTCCTCCGGATAGACTTTCTCACCGGCGGTATTGATGCAGACGCTGCCGCGCCCGAGCAACGTCAGCGTGCCGTCCGATTCGACTCGACAATAGTCGCCCGGCATCGAGTACCGCACCCCGTCGATCACCGGAAATGTCTTCGCGGTTTTCTCCGGATCCTTGTAGTAACCGCGGGGGATCGCGCCGGAACGGGCGACGAACCCCACTTCGCCACTACCCGGTGCGACTTCGCGCAGATCCTCGGTGAACACTTTGCAGGACGGACCGAGCGTGAACTTGGCCACTTCGGTGGTCCCGTCGGCGGTGGTGTCGGAGCGGCCAAATCCCATCGCTTCCGACGCGCCGAACGAATCCGTCAGCACCATCTTCGGGTTGTGGCGCAACAGGCCCCGTTTGACCTCGGGGCTCCACATCACGCCGCTCGAGATGATTCCGAGCACCGACGATATGTCGTAGCGGCCCTGCTCGTCGTCGAGCGCGCGCAGCAACGGTTTTGCGAACGCATCGCCGACGATCGCGAGGCCCGTCACCTTGTGACGCTCGACCGCCGCCCACGCTTCGCCGGCGTCGAAGCTGGCGCCGCCCATCGTGACGACGGTGCCGCCCTGCGCGAGCGAGCCGATTGCGGTGAAGAGCCCCGTGCCATGCATCAGCGGACAGCACGGCATCAACACGCCCGCGGCCCCAGCCGCAGCGACATTCGCCGCGTGCTCGGCGATGTCTTTCGGCGGGATGAGATTCGTCGCCGCGGTCGCGCCGGCCGCACCCGCGAGCCAGTGGTCGTCGTGCGCCCACATCACGCCTTTCGGCATGCCGGTCGTGCCGCCGGTGTAGAGAAAAATCATGTCGTCGCCGGAACGCGCGATTTCGACGGGCGCGCCATCGCCGATCTCCGCAAGGTCGTCGAACGACACGGCGAATTCGACGGCGGGCGTGCCGTCGCAGACCTCAATCCACAGCGCGACGTTCGGCAGCCGATCGCGCAGCGCGGGGATGTTGGCCGCGAACTCGGCGCCGTACACCACGATCTTGCTGTCGGAGTTGTCGAGGATGTACCACAGCTCGTCCGCGACGTAGCGGTAGTTCACGTTGACCGGCGTCAGCCGCGCCTTGAAACACGCGCCGAGCGTCTCGAGGTACGCCGGGCAGTTGCGCATGTAAAACGCGACTTTGTCGCTCGCCTGCGCGTGGCGATTGAGGAAACGCCGCGCGAGATTGTTGGTGCGGCGGTTGAAGTCGCCCCATGTGACGAGTTCGCCATCGTGAATCAGACACGGCCGCTGCTCGGGCACCACGCCGCCGACGGCGTCGAGGATGTCACCATAGTTCCACGCCACGATCAGCTCCCCACTTTGAGCCCGACCGGGACGCCGTCGACGATCTGATCGAGATACTCGGACAATCCGTAGCCGACCTGGCCGTCGCATGTGTATTCGGTCATCCCCTCCGTGATGCGGGTCAGCAACTCCTCACCGTCCGGCGTCTTGCGGCGATTGCGCAACGGGATCAGCGACATCACCTTGCCCGTGACCGAATACTCGCGTTCGTCTGTCTTCGCCCACACGGTGAACTCGGTCTGGCACTGATCGGCGTCGTACGCCGACTCGATGCGCGCGTCGCGGATCATCACGTACTCGCCGTTGCGCAACACCATGCCGCCTTTGCGTGGAGCGGCATTCGGCGCGCACGTGATCGACACCATCATTGCGAAGTGGCGACTGAAGTTCATCGGCAACCAGCGGTACCAATGAATCGCCTGCCAGTAACGCGGTCCCCACGAGTGGTCGCGCAGGCCCAAGCCGTCGATCGCGAATTGCGCGCCGTCGATCTTGATGGAGCCGCGCCCGACCATGTGCTGTTCGTAGTGTCCGCGCGCGAACGATTCTTCGGCTTTCTGCTCGATCTTCGAACCATCCGCGTTGACGGGCTCGCCGCCGAACATCGGCGATGCGCCTTCATAATCGAGGTCGATCTCGGCGGGAATCACCGGGTTGTGCTTGAACGCATACGCCGGGTCCGCCATCTCCTTCGGGTTCTTCATCAAACACAGCTTGCCGCGATAGCGCACGGTCAAGCGTTTGAACGGTTCGACGATGTCGAACGACATGCCGCCGCCATTGAATGCGTCGTTCGTTTTGCATTCGGGCCGCGCGAACATGAAGCCGATGCGCCCGTCCGGCAGATAGATACAACACGACATCTCGCCGCGGCCTTCGTTCGGCCGATTCGCGAGCCGAAACCAGCCGCCGATTCGACCCGCGCGATCGAACACGTTGAAGTACATGCTCTCGTTGAAGTTCTGCGCCGCTTCGATCGCGTGCGTGTACTCGTCCTGCGGATCCAAACGCACCCGCACGCCTTTGCCTGCCGCCATGACCGCCCCCTTGCCGAAAAGAAAGAAGAGAAATATTGACCTCGCCGCAATGTACCCAACGGCGACCGTCGTTGTCACTGTCGCTACCGCACCTCGAATCTAAGCGCGCGCAAGCGTCGTCGCGGTGACGATCCACAGCGGGTCTTCGCCCGGCGGAGACCGGTCGACGAATTCGGCTTCTGCGAATCCGCCGGCGTTTTCGATGTAGGCGCCAATCAATCGAATCCGATCCATCGGCGACAGTTGATGGAACGCGCGGACGGCTTTGGTCGGAAAGCAGCGATGCGACATCGCGACGATCAACCGCCCGCCCGGGCGGAGCACGCGCGCGATGTCGCGGAACACTTCGACGGGGTGGATCAGATACTGCACGGACACCGCGATCAGCACGGCATCGTACGCGCCCGCGTCGAACGGCAGCCGCGGATCCCGATTCAGGTCGTGCACGATTCGCACGTCGAGTCGCGGGTTCGCGGCGAGCTCGGCGGCATTCATGCCAAGACCGGCGACCGCCGCATAAGGCGCGTCGGGCAGGTGCGAGATCCACGACGACATCAGGTCCAGCACGCGCGCGCCGACCGGCAGCACCTCGCCGTAGTAGCGGGTCAACGCAGCGATCGTGCCGGGATCGATATGTGCAACGAGCCGTGGCAGCTGATAGAAGAGCGCGTCGTCGCTGTCGTCGACGCGACCGAACAACTCGTCGGGCAGCCTTTGCATCGCGCGAGTATCACCGCCGCTTCCGTTGTCATACAAGCACGGCGCTTTACAAGCGCGCTACGTTGACGGGTGACGCGATGGAGAGTTTGCGCGACCATACGGTGTCCTTTTTCGAAACTGCGGGGGAGGACATACATGAATATAAGACGGGACAAACAAAGCAAGTTCTGGGTGCTGTCATCGAATCAGCGGGTGCTGTACGAAGGTCGCCGCAGCCCCTGGGATCATCCGATCATCATTCGGCAGGCGCTGGACCGCGAGAAGTCGCTCGCTACGAGGGGTGAGTCGCCGCAACCGACTCGGTAGAGCTGCTCGGTAGGGCGGCTCCGCGCCGGCGGGTACGAACGGCCGCAGACTCGGCAAGGACGCAGTCGAAGCATGGAACGCAAGCGCGGTCGGGATCTGACCCAAGGACCCGTCGGGTCGAGCCTGTTGCGCCTCACGGCGCCGATGATGCTTGCCGTGTCGTCGTCGATCATCGTGCAGGTGATCGAGATCGGCTTCATCGGCCAACTCGGCACCGCGCAGATTGCCGCGGTGACGTTTACGTTTCCGATCACGATGCTGCTGACGAGCGTGGCGCTCGGCATCGGCATCGGCACGTCGTCGGTGATCGCGCGCCGCGTCGGCGCCGGTGACTGGGACAGCGTACGCAGGCTCGCGACCCACAGCCTGCTGCTCGTGGCGCTGTTGCTGATCTGCCTCGCGACCATCGGCGCCGCGACGATCCGACCCACGTTTTCCGCACTCGGCGCGTCCGGCGAGGTGCTCGACCACATCCACGCCTATTTGCTCGTGTACTACCCCGGTACGGTGCTGTTCACGATCACGATGGTCTCGGGCAGCGCGATGCGCGCCACCGGCGATGCCCGCATTCCTGGATTGATCATGGCCGGCGGCGCCGCGTTGAACCTCGCGCTCGATCCGGTGCTGATATTCGGCTGGTTCGGCGCGCCGCAACTCGGACTCACCGGGGCTGCCGTCGCGATGGTGCTGGCGCGCTTCACGATGGCGGGGCTGCTGCTGTATGTCGCCATCGTAAAGGACCGCCTGTTCCTGCCGATTTCGCTATGGCGCAACCGGATGCTGGAATCCTGGCGCGAAGTGCTCGCCGTAGGAGTACCCGCGATGGCGACCCAGATGATCGGACCGATCTCGGGGGCGATCATCACGCGCCTGCTCGCCGCGCACGGTCCGGTCGTCGTCGCCGGCTTCGGCGTCGCCGGGCGCATCGAAGCCGTCGCCGTCATGCTGCTGTTCGCGTTGTCGGGAAGCATCGGCCCGTTCGTCGGACAAAACTGGGGCGCCAACGATCTCGAACGCGTTCGCGAAGGCATGCGCGTCGCGTACCGCTTCAGTCTCGCGTGGGGCGCCGGTGCGTGGCTGATTCTGCTGTTGATCGGCGATCGGCTGGTGCCGCTGATCGATACCAACCCCGAGGTCGTCGCAACCGCGCGTCATTACCTCGCGATCGTGCCGGTATCGTACGGTCTCTGGGGTGTACTGATGGTGACGTCCGCGGCGTTCAATTCACTCGGCAAGCCGATTCCGTCGACGATCATGGCATTCACGCGGATGTTCGTGATCTATGTACCGCTCGCGATGCTGGCGGATCATTTTTTCGGCTATCCCGGGATCTTCGTTGCGACGGCGCTCGCAAACGGCGCGATGGGATGCTGGGGCTACGTCTGGTTCAAGCGCAGCATCCTGACGAGCGTTCGCGGCAGCCTCGTCGCAGCGTGACTCGTGAGTCGCCCCAACTACCCATTGAAGGGGCGGAGGTCGACTAATCCAGTTTCAGCAGTTGTTTACCCACGTTCTTGCCGGAGAACAGTCGCGTCAGCGTGTCCGGGATGTTCTGGAAACCTTCCTGAACGTCTTCCTGATAAACCAGTTCGCCGGACGTGATCCAACCGAGGATCTCCGGAACCGCGATGTGGGTGCGGTTCATGTAATCGATGACGATGAAGCCCTCCATCCGCGATCGCGTGATCACGAGGTTCATCAAGTTCGATGGGCCCGGAACCGGCTTCGTCGCGTTGTAGCCAGAGATTCCACCGCACAGCACGACGCGAGCGCGCATCGCCAGATGATTCAGCGCCGCCTGGAGGATGTCGCCGCCGACGTTGTCGAAGTAGATGTCGATGCCTTTGGGGCACAACTTGCCGAGCCGCGCATCGACGTCTTCACTCTTGTAATCGATGACGGCATCGAAACGGGCCTGTTGCTTCAGCCATTTGCATTTGGCGGCGCCACCGGCGATGCCGACGACGCGGCAGCCTTTGATCCGCGCGATCTGGCCCGCGACCGAGCCCGTCGCCCCCGCCGCGCCCGACACCAGCACCGTGTCACCCGCCTTCGGTTGGCCGAGATCGAGCAGGCCCCAGTACGCCGTCAGCCCAGTGATGCCGAGTACCGACAACGGCATCGTCAGCGGCGTACCCGCCGGAATCTTGTTCGCGCCGAACACACTGGCGTCGGGCGCAATCACGCAATAGTCCTGCCAGCCACCGCCCGTCTGTACGTAGTCACCGACCGCGTAACCCGGATGATTCGATTGCACGACCTGGCTGACCGAACTCGCCCGCATCACTTCGCCGATCTTGACCGGCGGCAGGTAGCTCGGACGATCCTCCATCCACCCGCGCTGGGTCGGATCGAACGAGAGGTACAGGTTTTTCACCAACACCTTGCCGTCGCCCAGTTTGGGAATGCGTCCTTCGCGGTATGCGAAATTCGCCTTGCTCACCTTGCCGTGCGGCCGCTTGGCCAGCACCCATTGTCGATTCACGTTAGCCACAGTCTCTCTCCTGGGGTCGATCAATGAAGGCTCGCGATCATAACGGGCGACCTTGAATAAATCGCCGGTTGCTTGCAGAGTCGCGCCGGATGCTCGAAACCGCCGAAGGATTGGCGTTCTCACCCCGCCCGCGTATCGCCGAACACACACGAACGAGATGACCATGACCGACTACACCTTCGCATCCGCCACCGATCTCGCGCGCCTGATCAAGGCGCGGAAGATCTCGAGCGTCGAGCTGCTCGAGCATTACTTCGCGCGCGTGGATGCGCACAATGGTCCGATCAACGCAGTCATCGCGCAGAACCGCGACGAGGCGCGCTCGCGTGCGAAAGCGGCGGATGCGGCGCTCGCGCGCGGCGAGGACTGGGGAGCGCTGCACGGCGTGCCGATGACCGTGAAGGAGTCGTACGACGTCGCCGGCTACAAGACGACGTGGGGCGTTCCGGAACTGAAGAACAACGTCGCCCGCACGGACGCGCTGTCGATCCAGCGATTGAAACGCGCGGGTGCGGTGATCTTCGGCAAGACCAACGTTCCGCTGCGGCTCGCCGACTTTCAGAGCTATAACGAGATCTATGGCACGACGAACAATCCGTGGGACAAGGGCCGCACGCCGGGCGGCTCGTCGGGTGGCTCGGCTGCTGCGCTGGCGGCGGGTCTGACCGGACTCGAAACGGGTTCCGACATCGGCGGCTCGATTCGCAACCCTGCCCACTTCTGCGGCGTGTTCGGTCACAAACCGACGTGGAACCTGTTGCCGCCACGCGGCCACGCAATGCCGGGCGTGCTGTCACCGGCGGACATCTCCGTGATCGGACCGCTGGCCCGTTCGGCGCGCGATTTAGAGACCGCACTGCTGGTGATGGCCGGACCCGACGAGATCCAGAGTCGCGGCTATTCGTTGCAGTTGTCGCGCCTCGGTAAGCCCGTTAGCGCGCTTCGAGTTGCCGTGTGGTCGGACGATCCGGTCGCACCGGTATCCAAAGCCGTTCGATCGCGCGTCGAAGCGGTCGGTGCCGCGTTGCGCGACGCAGGCGCCACCGTCGATGAAGCAGCGCGCCCCGAGTTCGCTTCGCACGCCTCGCATGCCGCGTTTCAGTTCCTGCTTCAGGCGACGATGAGTTCGCGGCTGCCCGACGCGGACTTCGAGGCGCTGCGCACCACCGTGAACGGACTCGCCGCGAACGACACGAGCGAGCCCGCGAACACGCTACGCGCCCAAGCCGCGTGGTTCAGGGACTGGATCCGCCACAACGAGGCGCGCACGCATCTGCGCTGGGCGTGGCACGCGTTCTTCCAGCGCTTCGACGTACTGCTGACGCCGATCATGCCGACGTCTGCGTTCCCGCACGACCACCGGCCGTTCGATAGCCGCACCGTGGACGTCGACGGCGCGCAGCGGCCGTACTTCGAGCAAATATTCTGGGCCGGCCTCGCGGGCGTCAGCTACCTGCCGGCGACGATCGTGCCGACCGGCCCCGACGCGCAGGGGCTGCCGATCGGCGTGCAGATCGTCGGGCCGGAGTACGGCGATCTCGCAACGATCGAAGTCGCGCAGATTCTCGAAGAGCGAGGCTTCGCCTTCCGCGCGCCACCGGGCTATTGATGCAGGTAATCGCGCGAAGCCCATCCGAACATCGCGCTGGTCAAATACTGGGGCAAGCGCGACGGCGCCGACAACGTGCCGGCGACGCCTTCGCTGTCGATCACGCTGTCGCAACTGCGCACGCGAACGTGCGTCAGCGTCGACGCTGCGGGCGGCGCCGCGGTCCAGGTCACGTTGAACGGCGCGATCGTGCGCGATCCAAAGATCGACGACTGCGTCGAGCGGCTGCTCGCCCGCGCGCCTCGACGCCCAGCCGCACTGCGCATCGACACGGACAACAATTTCCCCACCGCGGCGGGTCTCGCATCGTCTGCGTCCGGGTTTGCGGCACTGGTCACCGCGATGGATGTCGCACTCGAACTACGCATGACCGAATCCGAGCGTTCGCTCGAAGCGCGTCGCGCGTCGGCGTCTGCGGCGCGTTCGCTGTACGGCGGCTTTGTCACCCTGTGCGGTTCGGACGAAGCCGCGACGTGGATCGCGCGGCCCGAACTTCCGGCCGCGGCTTGGCCGCTCGCGGTCGTGATCGCGATCTGTGCGACGACGCAAAAAGACGTTTCATCGAGCAGCGGCATGCGGCAGTCGACCACATCCCCTTACTACACTCGTTGGACGGAGATCGCGGCGACCGATTTCGACGCGGCGCGCGCCGCCGTGGCCGCGCGCGACTTCGCGCGCCTGGCCGACATCGCAGAAAGCAATTGCCTCGCGATGCACGCGGTGATGCTGTCGGCGCGACCGTCGTTGCGGTACTGGACCGGCGCAACCGTCGACTGCATCGCGTGCATTTCGGCCATGCGGGCCGCTGGCGATCCGGTTTTCTTCACGATCGACGCGGGACCGCAGGTCAAAGCGGTTTGCGAACCGGACGCCGCCGAACGCGTGCGTGCGGCGCTCGCGCAAGTACCCGGCGTCAAAGACGTCGTCGTCGTCGGCCTCGGCGGTCCCGCGCGACTTGTTAGCCCGGCCCCGTGACGATACTCGCGAGCGCGCCCGGGAAACTCGTCGTCAGCGGCGAGTATGCGGTATTGGTCGGCGCACCGGCGCTGGCGCTCGCGGTGGACCGCCGCGTCATGTGCACGCTCAACGAAGCTCTCCATCAGAAAGCGTCGGGCGGCTGGCATTTCAATGCCCACGGTTACGCCGCGGACACGCATCACCCCACTGCAGAGCTGTTGGCGGATGCGCCGTTGCCGCGCAGCGATCCCGCGTACCTTTGCCAGCACGTGCTGCGGCAATTGCGGACCGCCGGTATCGCGATCGACGCATTGCCGCAGACGCTTTCGATCGACATCGATTCGCGCGCCGGATTCGACGCCGGCCAGAAACTCGGTCTCGGCACCAGCGCGGCTGTCTGCGCGACGTTGACCGGCGTGCTGCTCAAACAGTGCGGCAGTGCGCTCGACGTCTTTCCGCTCGCGCACGGTGCGCATCGCGCCGCCCAAGGCGGGCGCGGCAGCGGCGTCGATGTCGCCGCTGCGTGTCACGGCGGATTGATTCGTTACGAGACGACCGGCGCCTGCGCCTCGGGTTGCGCGGCTCGCTCTCCCTGCGGGTGTTGTGTTCGCGGCGATCTGGACCGGCGCGAGCGCGGACACGCGCACCCATATCGCCGACTTCGATACGTGGCGCGAGGGGTCAATCCCGAGCGCACTGGCGCAGTTGATCGGCGCGGCTGCCGCGGTCGTCGGCTCGCTGCCGAACGCCGAGGAGTTCGTGCGACAATTGCGTGCCTACGCGATCACTCTGCAAGCGCTCGATGCGACGGCTCGACTGGGAATCTACAGCACCGCGCATCGAACGTTGACGGACGTGGCACGAAAGCTCGGGGTCGTCTACAAGCCGTGCGGCGCCGGCGGCGGTGATGTCGGCATGGCATTTGCGCTCGAGCCTGGCGCCCTCGCCGCGTTCGAACGCGACGCCCGCGCGGCGGGGTTCAATCGGTTGCCTCTGGAGTTGGACGAACATGGCATCACCGTCAGCGTCGAAAGATAGCGGTCAGTCCCGGATACCGAATTTTTTCCGGATGACGATCCGCGAGCGCCTCGAAGCGCTGCGTGAACGCGATCTGTTGTCCGACGACGACATTGCGTTGCTCGCCGCCGGCGATCACACGCTGCGCATCCAGATCGCCGACAAGATGATCGAGAACGTCGTCGGCGTGCTCGGCCTGCCGCTCGGTCTTGCGCTGAATTTTCTGATCAACGGCCGCGACTACGTCGTGCCGTTGTGCGTCGAAGAACCCTCGATCGTCGCCGGGCTCTCGGCCGCGGCGCGCACCGCGCGACTATCGGGCGGATTCAAATCCAGCGCGACGGACCCGATCCTGATCGGTCAGGTGCAACTCGTCGACATGGGCGATCCGTTGACGGCGATTGCGGCCTTGAAAGCGCACCGCGAGGAAATCGTCGCGCTCGCCAACAGCCTGCATCCAAAAATGGTCGCGCGCGGTGGCGGCGCGCGCGACATCGAACTGTTCCACCACCATGCGCCCGAGGACGGTCGCGAGATGGTCGTGCTGCATCTGCTCGTCGATACGCGCGACGCGATGGGCGCAAATCTCGTCAACACGATGTGCGAAGGCGTCGCCTCGCTCGTCGAGTCGATCACCGGCGGCAATGTGTTTCTGCGCATCCTGTCGAATCTGACGGATCGTGCGCTCGCGCGCGCACAGATGATCGTCCCGGTGAACAATCTCGAAGGCAAAGGGTTCAGCGGCGCGCAAGTACGCGACGGCATCATCCTCGCGAACGATCTGGCGACGGTTGATCCGTACCGCGCAGCGACGCACAACAAAGGCATCATGAACGGCGTCGACGCCGTCGCGCTCGCGACGGGCAACGACTGGCGCGCGCTCGAAGCCGCGGCACACGCGTACGCGGCGCGCGCCGGCAAGTACGCGTCGCTGACGCGCTGGTATCAGAACGAGCGCGGCGACCTCGTCGGTGAACTCGAAATGCCGATGAAAGTCGGCACCGTTGGCGGTTCACTCGAGAGCAATCCGACGGTGCGCATCAATCACCGGCTGCTCGGTTCGCCGGACGCGCGCGAACTCGCGTCGATCATGGCCACCGTCGGCCTCGCGCAGAATTTCGCGGCGCTGCGCGCGTTGTCGACCGACGGCATTCAACAAGGTCACATGACGCTGCATGCGCGCAGCGTCGCGACCACCGCCGGCGTCCCCGAACCGCTGTTCGACACCGTCGTCGAGGCGTTGATCGAATCGGGCGAAATCAAAGTCTGGAAAGCGAAGGAGCTCGTCCGCACGTTGGTCTCGCATCGGCAAAGCGTGCCGGAGGGTGAACGCCGCAGCTTCGCCAACGGCAAGGTGATCCTGCTCGGCGAGCACGCGGTGGTTTACGGTCGGCACGCGATCGCGGCGCCGATTCCGTTGGCGGTGGAGGTCCGCATCCTCGACGCGGCGGAAGGCGTGCGCCTGCTGGTGCCACGCTGGGGCGTCGAGCAGCGGATCCGCCCGGTCGATGCACATCCGCAAGGGGTGGCCGGCATTCTCGCGATGCTGTTGCACGAACTCGCGCTCGACGATCGCACGATCGACATCGAGGTATTCCCGCACATTCCGCGCGCGATGGGACTCGGCGGGTCGGCGGCCCTCGCCGTCGCCATCATTCGCTCGTTAGATACGCGCTTCGCGTTGAATCTGTCGCTGGAACGCATCAACGCGCTCGCATTCGAGTGCGAGAAAGCCGCGCATGGAACGCCGTCCGGCGTCGACAACACCGTCGCGACGTATGGCCAGATGGTGTTGTACAGCAACGCATCGCGGCCGCGTTTTTCGACGCTGACGACGCGCGTTCCGCTGCCGATCGTCATCGGCATCTCCGGCAAAGAAAGCCTCACCGCGAACAACGTCGCCCACGTTCGCACCGCGTGGCAGCGCCAACCGGAACGCTACGAATCGCTGTTCGATCAGATCGACCGGCTCGCGCTCGCCGGCGTCGAGGCGCTCGGTTCGGGCGATCTGACGGAACTCGGCGAACTGATGAACCTCAACCACGGTCTGCTCAATGCACTGCAGCTGTCGACTCCCGAACTCGAGGAAATGATCCACATCGCGCGGCGCACCGGCGCGGTCGGTGCGAAGCTGACCGGCGGCGGTGGCGGCGGATCGATCATCGCGTTGTGCCCAACCACCGCCGAAGCGACGGCCGCCGCGATCGAAGCGGCGGGCTACCAGACCTTGACGTTCACCGTCGATCCGCCGGTGTCGACGTGACTCGGCCACAGACGCGCAGCCAGATCGTCTCATCCGACGCCGAGCGGCTGATTCTCGTCGACTCGAACGATAAAGAACTCGGCACTTCACCGAAGTCCGATTGCCATGACGGCGACGGCATCCTGCATCGCGCATTCTCGCTGTTCGTATTCAACGCCGACGGGAGCTTGCTGATCCATCAGCGCCACGCGGAAAAGCGGCTATGGCCGCTGTTCTGGTCGAACAGCTGCTGCAGCCACCCACGCGCGGGCGAGGACATGGAACTGGCCGTGAGCCGCCGCCTCGAACAGGAGCTCGGTCTGCGCGCGAGCTTGCGTTTCATGTACAAGTTCGAATACGCGGCTGCATTCGGCGATATCGGCAGCGAACACGAATTGTGTTGGGTCTACGCGGGCACGACTACCGCCGAGCCGGTCGTAAACACCACCGAGGTCGCCGCATGGCGCTGGATCGCACCGGCCGCGCTGGACGCGGAACTGCACGCAACGCCCGATCGCTTCACGCCATGGTTCAAGCTCGAGTGGCAAGCGCTGCGCGGCACTTACCGCGTTCGCCTCGAACAGGCGATCCGTCCTTAGCCCGCTTTATTCGATAGGAAGTCATTCCATCCGAAGGTGCGACGTATCGGGCGGCGCCGGCGGCGGTGTGTCATCGACGTCCATCAACAACGTTCCAGGCGGGCTCAGGTCAAAATCGATGGCGTCGAAGTCGAACTCCAGTTCGATATCCGGTGACGGCGGCATCAGATCGACGCCGACATTCGCGACCTCCCACTCTGGCGCGTCCATTGCGGCAATCGGAAGCGCCGGAACGCCGAGATCCACACCGGCCGCGGCAAGCGACAGATGTGAGGTATCGGGCGCCGACGCCGTCACTGGGCGCGGCGTGCCCAACGCGGTGCCCAACGCCGCCAACGTCAGGTGTGACAGATCCACCGCGGGCGCCGGTACCACGGGGCGAGGTGCGACCAGCATCACGCCCACCGGTGCGAGCCGGAAGCCCGAGTCCGCCTCGGCGACCGTGTCCGTTTCCTGTGGCCGTCCCGGCACTGTAGGCCGTCCCGGCACAATCGACTGTTCCGGCGTAGGCGCCGGCTGCGTTTCGGGCGGGGGTGCTGTCGTCAGCGCGGCCGACACGACGCGCAGACGCGCGCCGGCGCGTTTGAACGCGATCTCGAAACGCGCCGCTGTATCGGGGTCAGTGTCTTTGCGGATCGTCACCGCCTTGCCCGTGAACAGCGCATCCAGCCGCTCGCCGTCGAGCTTCAGCACCGCGCCCAGGCGCTGTTTGACGACGGCCTTGTGCTGTCCTTCCAGGACCTCACCGCGAAACACCAAGCGAAATCGTTCCGACATGAAGCGTCGCCCAACGAGCCTGTCCAACGCTCTTACGATAGCGGATGACGCGGCGGCCGTGATATCGATTCGTTCCCGCATCCAGGCTTCTTTAGTTGGCGCGGAGCGCCGGATAGGCGCATGCGTTGCGTGATCGGGGAGCGCCGATCAATACTTCGCGCAGATCACATTGCGCACGGAGACAGATGATGGGAACACACGCTCAGGTCGCGGTCCTGCCGCAACAGGACGCACCGCTGCGTATCGAGGAGATCGAGTTGCCGGACCCGGGTCCGACGCAGGTGATCGTGAAGCAGTTCGCGTCGGGCATCTGCCATTCGCAGTTGCACCAGATGCATCGCCCGCGCCAGTCCGCGGTCGTCCTCGGGCACGAAGCGACCGGCATCGTCGAGAAAGTCGGTACGGCCGTGCGCCACGTAGCGGAAGGTGATCTGGTGCTCGTCACCTGGGTGCCGCGCGATGCGGCGCGCGCGAAGGGGCTGCCCGTGCGCGCGACCCTGCAGGTCTCCGAGGGCGTCGCGCAATCGGAGAATGTGTTCACGTGGGCCAACTACACGCTGTGCGACGAGCAATACGTCGTCAAAGCCGATCCGCGCACGCCGCGCGACGTCACGTCGATCATCGGTTGTGCGGTGATGACGGGCGCCGGCGCCGTGACCCACACCGCACTGGTGAAGCGCGGCCAGAGCGTCGCGATATTCGGCGTCGGCGGTGTTGGGCTGTCTGCGGTCGTCGGCGCACGGATGGCCGGCGCGAATCCGATCATCGCTGTCGATCTCGACGTGGCGAAGCTCGAGTTCGCGCAACGCTTCGGTGCAACGCACATGATCAACGCAGGTGAAGTCGACCCGATCGCCGCGATCCACGCACTGACGCCGCGCAAAGGCGAATTCACGATCCTGCGCACGCCCGTGTCCGGTGTCGATTACGCGTTCGACTGCATCGGCATCAAGAAAACCATGGAGCAGATCGTGCCCGCGTGCCGCAGCGGGCAGTTCGGCGTGCACGCCGGCGGCACCGCGGTGTTGGTCGGCGTGCCCGGCGGGCCGGTCGAACTCAACGCGATGGACATGCTGCTCAACGAGAAGAAATTCATCGGCAGCATCGGCGGCTCGTGCGTGCCCGATCGTGACTTTCCGATCTTCCTCGATTGGCATAAAAACGGCGATCTGGATCTCGACGCGATGGTCACCGCGCGTTACCGGCTCGAAGATATCAACGAAGCAACCACCGCGCTCGCGGCCGGCAAGATCAGCGGCCGCGCGATACTCGAGTTCGAACACTGATTTGCGTGAGGAGCCTGCGATCAGCGGAGCCGCACCATGGCAGACCTGTTAGCACTGTCGGCCCGGATCATAGACGATGGCGTCGCGACCGGACCTGTCAACCGAATCACGCACGAGCTATCGCCGATCGCGCCCGGCGTCGCAATGGTCGAGGCGTTTTCGCATTCGGTCGTGTTTTCCACCGATGATGGTCTCGTCGTATTCGATACGAGTGGGGCGCAAGGCGGCACCCGTGTTGTCGACGCGATCCGCGGCTGGTCGAAAGACCGCTTCAATACGTTGGTGTACACGCACGGACATATCGACCACGTAGGGGGCTGCGGCGCGTTCCTCGCGGACGCGCAGACGCACGGCGCACCAAGACCGACGATCGCCGGGCATGAAAACGTGCCGCGCCGATTCGATCGCTATGAACTGACCAACGGCTACAACCTCGCAATCAATGCGCGGCAGTTCCGCGGGCTCTCCGGTCGCGGCTATGGCATCGGCGGCGAATCGGGCCGGTTCCTGCCGAGCACCAGCGCCAAGCCGAACGTCACGTACAGCGACCACCTCGCGCTCAGCGTCGGCGGTATCGAGTTCGACCTGCACCACGCCAAAGGCGAGACCGACGACCACACCTGGGCGTGGATTCCCGACGCACAAGGCGATCTGCGCCGGCGATTTCTTCATCTGGAATTTTCCAAACGCCGGCAATCCGCAAAAGGTGCAGCGTTATCCCGTGGAGTGGGCCGCGGCGATGCGCGCGATGGCCGGCACCGGCGCGGAACTGTTCTTGCCGGCGCACGGATTGCCGATTGCGGGCGCCGCGCGCATCAAACGCGTGTTGCTCGACGTCGCCGAGACGCTCGAGAAGCTGATCAACGAGACGCTGGCAATGATGAACGCCGGCTCCCCGCTCAACGACATCATCCACACCGTCAAAGTGAAGCCTGAGATGCTGCAACGTCCGTATCTGCGGCCGCTGTACGACGAACCGGAATTCGTCGTGCGCAATCTGTGGCGCATGTACGGCGGCTGGTATGACGGCAACCCGGCCAATCTGAAGCCGGCGCCCGAGAGAGCGCTCGCGGCCGAACTCGCTGAACTCGCGGGCGGCGCCGAGAAGCTCGCCGCGCGCGCTCGTCGGCTCGCCGCCGACGGTGAACTGCGGCTCGCGTGTCACCTGATCGAAATCGCGGTGCGTGCCGAACCGCGACCGGGCATCTACGCCGCGCGCGCCGAGATCTATCAGCAACGGCGCGACAGCGAGACGTCGCTGATGGCGAAAGGCATCTTCGGCCACACCGCGGGCGAGTCGCTCAAGGGCGCGGGTTTTCCGGATCCGCACACGGAAGCGTGAACGCATGACGTTGGTCATTCGCGATCGCTCCCGGCCCGCAACGCCGGGATATTTTCGGCCCGCGAACGAGGGCACGGGTCTGCTCGAATGGGACGAGACCGCGCGGCGCTTCAGTTCACCCCGCAACTATTGGGTCGCAACGGCGTCTACGTCGGGGCGTCCGCACGCGATGCCGGTATGGGGCGTGTGGCTCGACGATCGATTTTGGTTCAGCACGAGCCCCGACTCCCGCAAGGCGCGCAATCTACGCGAAAATCCGCGGGTCGCCGTGCACCTCGAAGACGGCAATGTCGTGGTCGTCATCGAAGGACGCGCGCGCGAGGTGCGCGACACAACGCAACTGTTGGCGTTCCTCGCAGGCTACAACCCGAAATACGCGTGGGACTTCACACTGGATCAGGTGAGCCACGGTGTCTTTGCGGTATCTGTAGAGCAAGCATTCGCGTGGCTCGGCGGCGAGGGCGAAGCATTCGGCGGCACGGCGACGCGTTGGCGCTTCGACACGACACCTTGAATGCAACCCAACCCGATTCGCCGACAACGGCGCACATGGCCTGAACCGATTTCAACCGAAGAGCAGCTTAGATGATCGCCAAACTACCCGGTCGAGTGCAGATCCAGGACAACGTCGTATTCGGCAGCGGCGGCGGCCGCGACCTGCGCTGCGACGTATTCACGCCGCCCGATGAGCGCCGCGACCGCGCGGCCATTCTGCTGATCCACGGCGGCGGCTGGCAGAACGGCGATCGCACCCAGCTGCGCGGCTACGGCGTTCAGCTCGCGCGATACGGCTTCGTCTGCGTCGCGCCCGAGTATCGGCTATCGGGCGAGGCGGTATGGCCGGCGCAGATCCACGACGTCAAAGCGGCGTTGCGCTGGCTGCGCGCAAACGCGCTCTCACTCGGCGTCGACGCCGACAAGATCACGGTATCGGGCAACTCAGCCGGCGCGCACCTCGCGCTGATGCTCGCCGCGACGCCGAACGTGCCGGTGTTCGATGGCAAGGGCGGTCATCCGGACGCGGCGTCCGATTGCGCCGCGGTCGTCGCGATTTATCCGCCGACGGCGCTGCGCATCGGCGCAATCGGCGACGCGATCGCGAATCTATTCGGCGGCAAAGCGAGCCGCGAAGCGCAGGACGCGGCGAGTCCGATCACCTACGTGCATCGGAATTTTCCGCCCACGCTGCTGATCCACGGCAACGCCGATGACATCGTGCCGGTCGAAGCGAGTTTTTCGATGTACAAGAGCCTGGCCGATGCGGGCGCACCGGTCGAACTGCATGTCTATGAGGGCGCCCCGCACGCGTTCGACGCGTTGCCCGAATTTGGCCGGCAGCTGACCGACATCATTGCGCTCTTCGTCGATCGCAAAGTTGCGAATCCGCGAGCGGTCCGGTTGCCCGGTGCAGCCTAGTTCCCCCATGGCAGGCGCGCGCCCCGCACCGGTGAGCTTCGCCGAAGGCTCGGTTGCGCGGCACATGGTCCGGTTGTCCGGATACATGATCATGGGCTTTCTGTCGATGACGATCGCGCAGCTGATCGAGGCGATCTATCTCGGCAGCGTCGGCACGACTGAACTCGCAGCGATCGCCTTTACGTCGCCGTTAGTCATGTCATTGATGGCGGCCGCGCGAGGTATCGGCATCGGCGCATCGTCGGTGATCGCGCGCGCGTTCGGCCGCGGTGATCGCGCGCGCGCCGCGCAACTGACGACCCACTGCCTGCTGTTCGTCGCCGCATTCGCCGCGCTGTGCGTCGCGATCGGCGTGCCGGGCGCGCACGCATTCTTCGTGCTGCTCGGCGCCCACGGCCGCGTGCTCGAACTCGCCGATGCCTACATCGCGGTGTGGCTGGTCGGCTTCATATTCTTCGGTGTCTCAATGGTCGGCACGCATCTGCTGCGCGCGGTCGGCAATGCGGCGATGCCCGGGCTCGTGATGACGATCGGATCATCGCTCCAGATCGTGATCGGGCCGTTTGCGATTTTCGGCTGGGCGGGATTGCCGGCGATGGGCATCGTCGGCGCCGCGTGGGCATTCGTCACCGCGCGGCTCGTCGGTTTCGTGTTGTGCATGTTCTGGATCGTGGCAAAAGAACACCTGCTGGTTGCGCAACTGCGCGGGATCGTCGCGTCGGCGCGCGAGATTCTGCACGTCGGATTGCCGGCGACGGCGTCGAATCTCGTCGCGCCGCTGTCGACGGGCATCGTGACGCGATTGCTCGCCGACTCCGGCCACGGCGTGATCGCGGGATTTTCGGTCGCCTCGCGCATCGAGGGCGTCATCTCGATGGTCGTGATGGCCGTGGCCGCCTCGGTCGCCCCGTTCATCGGGCAGAACTGGGGCGCGCAACTGTTCGATCGCGTTCGCGCGGCGTTGAAGCTGTGCAACGGCTTCTGTATCGGCTGGGGTGTCGTGTCATTCCTCTTCATGCTCGTAGCGGCCCGATGGCTGGTCGGACGCATCAACGGTGAAGCCGACGTCGTCGACGCCGCAACGACCTATCTGCTGATCATCCCGCTCAGCCTCGGATTCATGGGTGTAATGGGTATCGCGAGCGCGTGCTTCAACGCGCTCGGCAAGCCGACGCCGCCGCTGGTCCTGTCGCTGCTGCGCCTCGTCGTCGTGTTGATTCCGCTCGCGCTGCTCGGCCGATCGCTCGCCGGCTACACCGGCGTGTTCGTCGCGATCGCGACGGCCAATGTGACAATCGGCGCGCTGGCTTATTTCTGGAACCAGCGCACGCTGAACACCGAGGTCGAAGGGCTGCGCGTCCGCAAAGCCCCGCGCTCCGCTCCGGCGCCGACGCGAGAGCGCGTCGCGAACTAGATCACTCGCTCACCGACGCGCAGCGCTCTCGTCGTCGAGCCACACGCACGTCGCACACCCGCCGCGCGCCAGCGCCAGTTCGGCGAGAGCGCGATCCGTGGCGGATTGATACTGCGGCAGCGCGACGCGCTCTACGCGAGTGTCGTCGTGCGCGCCGCTTGCTGAACTCGGCCGCATGACAGCGTCCTTCCACGCGTCGTCGTTCGCCCACTCGTACGGCAGCATCTTGATCCCGCCGGGTTGCGTCACGGATTCGAATGCCGCGAGCGCGTCGCGCACGATCGCGCAATTGAGCTTTGGCTGATGCGGCTTGCCCGACGTGTGTCCGAGCGGGAAGTCGACGTACGCCGCACGCGGCGGATTAGCCGCTCGCGTGATCGACAGCGCGCTCGTCATCGATAGCGTCGGAATTCCCCGTGCCTCGATCTCGCGCGCGATCAGTCCAACGGACTGATGACAGACGGGTCAGACGGGCACCAGCAGCACGACGTCGACGGCGTCGTCAACCACGCGATCTGCCAGCGCCGGCGCCAGCCGCTCGCGCACGCGACGCGCCGAATAAATACCACCCATGAACGCATACGCGCGCTCGGCCAGCGAGCCGATGAAACCCTCGGCGGCGAGTGCATTGAGCGTATCGATGGGAAACACGACGTTCGGGTCGCTGCGCGCGTCGGTGAGGTCGTACGCAAAATGCGTGGCGCGCAACTGCGCCGTCGAATCGCGGGTATCGATGATGCGAAAGCTGAGATCGTCGCGGTAGTGAAACGCGACCTGGCCCGCCTGATAGATGCCGCCCGAACCGATGAGGCCGACGCGGCAACTCGACAAAGGCTTCTTCAGTTCCGCCCACGGCGGCGGCGTCGTGTTCTCGACCCATTGGTACGGTGGATAACCGAGCGCGTCGTACTGCTCGCGCGTGCGCTCGATGTAATCAACCGGTGGGCGACTGTTCGGCATCCCCCGATGGTATCAGCGACCGGCCTCGACGCGGAATTGCAGATCGTGCAGATCGTGCCTGGCACCTTCTGCACGTTTTGCAACGCCTGGCACCTTCTGCAACGCCTGGCACCTTCTGCAATACTTGCAACGCCTGGCACCGTCTTCATGGCACCGTCTTCAACCCGCATTTCTAAAAGAGGAGTTTCATCATGCCGATCAATCCCAAGGCCGTTGGTTCAACGGGCAATCCGACCCGCCGTTCGTGGACGTCGAAAGATGCGCTGCTGTATGCGGTCGGTGTCGGCGCCGGAACCAGCGAGCTTCCCTTCACGACCGAAAACACCAAGGACGTCGCCCAACGCGTGCTGCCGACATTCGCGGTGATCATCGCAACTGGCGGCATGCCGATGGACAAAATCGGCTCGTTCAACCCATTCCTGATGGTGCATGGCACGCAAGGCATCGAGCTGCTCGGCGAAATTCCGCCGGACGGCGAGATCGAGACCGTCGGCAAAGTCGTCGGCATCTGGGACAAGGGCAATGCGGCGGTGCTGGAGTTCGAAGCCACGTCGACGAACGTCGCGACGGGCAAGCCGTTGCTGAGGACGCGCAGTTCGCTGTTCTGCCGCGGCGAGGGCGGCTGGGGCGGTGATCGGGGCCCGTCCGAGAAGCTCACGTTTCCTTCCCGTAAGGCCGACCATCAGATCACCTATCAGACGCGCGAAGATCAGGCGCTGACCTATCGCTTGTCGGGTGATCGCAACCCGCTGCATTCGGATCCGTCGTTCGCAAAAGCCGGCGGCTTCGAGCGAGCCGATTCTGCATGGTCTGTGCACGTATGGATTCACCGGGCGCGCGCTGCTGCATGCGATATGCAACGGCGATCCGTCGCGTTTCAAGTCGATGGACGGGCGTTTTTCGAAGCCGGTACTGCCGGGCGACGCGCTGACGATCTCGATGTGGGTCGACGGCAAGACGTGTCTGTTCCAGACGGCCAACCAGAGGGGCGAAGTCGTGCTCGATCAGGGTCGTATGGCGTTCGCCTGAGTCGACGCGCCGCGTCCCTCCATTGCAGTTTATGGGGGATGCGGCGCCTCGCCGCGCGCATGCTCGAACGCATGCCCGGCCCGTATCAGCGTCGGCTCGCCGAGCCACCGCCCGATCAATTGAAACGCCATCGGCAGGCCGCGCGCCGTTGAATCCCGCGGGCAGCGTAATCGTCGGGTGGCCGGAATAGTTGAAGGGTGCGGTGAACGTGATGAAGTCCGCGACACCGCTCGCGAGCAGCGCCGCAATCTGGTCGATGCGCGGCGGCGCGAACGCCATCGCCGGCGCGATGATCACATCGACCTGGCGCAGCAGCGCCTCGAGGTCGGCGCCGAAACGTTCGCGCTCGCGCTCGAGCTTTGCATAGGCGGTGGCCGGCGTCGCGCAGGCCCGCGTCGAGCAGTTGCGCCAACGGCGAACCATATTCCGAACGCCGCGCCGGAAAGTACGGCGCATGCGCCAGCGCACACTCGACACCGCACGTCACGCCCCAGTTCTGTACCAGCGACTGATACGGCGGCAACGTGACCTCGACGACGACCGCCCCCAGCTCCTCGAGCGTGCGCAATGCGTCGTTCAGCGACGCGACAACGTCCTTGGCGACGCGTGTCTCGGCGTACGCGCGGTCGATACCGATCCGCATGCCGCGCACCGACTCACCGATCGCCGCGCCGTAGTCCGGCACGGCTGAATCGAGCGACGTCGGATCATTCGGATCCTGACCGGCGAGCACGCCCAGCATCCGCGCCGCGTCCTCCACACTTCGCGTCATCGGACCGATGTGATCCAACGAGTCTGCAAGGGGGAACGCGCCGTGCCTGCTGACGCGGCCATACGTCGGCTTGATGCCGACGATGCCGTTGGCCGCCGACGGAAACCGGATGCTGCCGCCGGTGTCGGTGCCGATCGCGCCGTAAGCGAGCCCCGCCGCGACGGCGACGCCGGATCCCGACGACGACACGCCCGGCCACACGTGTGGATCCCAGACATTGCGCGGCGCGATCGACGCTCGGGTGATGATCCGAAAACGCACCCTCGGTGAGCTTGACCTTGCCGAGCACGACCGCGCCGGCCTGCTGCAGGCGCGTCACCACGGTCGCGTCCTGATCCGGCACCCAATTCGCGAGGACCTTCGTACCGCAGGTCGTCTTTACGCCGCGCGTCCACAGCAGATCCTTCAACGCGATGGGCACACCGTGCAGCGGACCCAGCGGCTCCCCCTTCGCGCGCGCGGCGTCGAGACGTTCTGCGCGCGCCATCGCCGCGTTGCCCGTCACGGTGACGTACGCGCGGTAGCGATCGTCGGTCGCGCGGATCCGATTCAACGCATGTTCGGTGACGGCTCTGGACGTCAGCTCGCCGCTTTTGATCCGACGGCAAACCTCGGACAGCGTCAGCCAATGCAGATCCGTCATCGCGCGGCCTCCAGATCGAAGATCTTGCCGGGATTGAGAATCCGTTTCGGATCCAACGTTTGTTTCAGGGCGCGCATCACTGCAACTTCGATCGGCGAACGGCAGATTTCCAGATACGGTTTTTTCTCGAGTCCCACACCGTGTTCCGCCGACACCGACCCAGCGATCTCCGCTAACGGCTCGTAGACACTGCGCTCGACGATCTCGCGCGCGTGCGCGCCGCCCTCGCCGACCGAGACGACGAAGTGCAGATTGCCGTCGCCCATGTGACCAAACGTGAAGTTGTGGAACTGCGGATAGTGCTGCGCGATTCGGCGGTTCACCTCGTCGACGTAGGCCTCCATCTTCGACACGCGCATGCTGACGTCGAACGTGAACGACGGCGCGTAGCGAAACGTCTGCTCGACGTCGTCGCGCAGCGCCCAGATCTGACGCCGCTGCGCGTCCGACTGCGCAACGACGGCATCGGCGATCAAGCCTTCTTCGTACGCGACGCCGAGCGCCGTCTCGATCCGCTGGTGATCCTGGTCCGGATCGCCACCCATCGCTTCGACGAGCACGTAAAACGGATAGTCCTGCGACAACGGCGGCTGACCTTTCGCTGGCGCCGTCGTGACCAATCGATAGAAGTTGTTCCACATGACTTCGAACGCAGACAACGTGCCGCCCAACGCCGCGTCCATCGTCTTCAAGAATCGCGCGAGCTTGCCGAAATCGTCGAGCGCGACGAACAGCGTCTCCTGACTGCGCGGTTTCTCGCGCAGCCGCAGCACCGCGCGCGTCACGATACCGAGGGTGCCCTCCGACCCGATGAACAGCTGCTTCAGGTCGTAACCCGCGTTGTTCTTGATCATCTGATTCATGCTCGACACGATAGTGCCGTCGGCGAGCACGGCTTCGAGGCCGAGCACCATATCGCGCGTCATGCCGTAGCGAATCACGCGATTGCCGCCGGCGTTCGTCGAGATGTTGCCGCCGATCGTCGCGCTGCCACGGCCACCGAGATCGAGTGGATACATGAGCCCCGCGGCGTCGGCCTGCTCCTGGACGTTCTGCAGCACGGCGCCCGCCTGCACCGTCATCGTACGATCGACGCCGTTGATCTCCTCGATTCGATTCATCCGCTCGAGCGAAATCACGACGTCGTCGGGTTGCGTGAGCGCGCTGCCGACGAGGCCCGGTCAAGCCGCCGTGTGCGATCACGCTCTGACCATGCGCGTGACATACCGCGAGCGCTTTGCTGACCGCCTCGGTATCGCGCGGACGCAACAACGCCTTCGCGCGAATACTGTCCTTTCGCCAGATACCGGCGGCGCGGCTGCTGACATCGGCGCCCGTCAACACCGAATCGTCGCCACACGCGCTGCGCAGCGCCGCAATCACATCCCCCATGATCGATCCCCGCTCGAGTGATCGCTGAGCATAGCGCGTCGTCGATACCAGCGAAAACGTTATCCGAACGCGACACCGTCGCGGACGCAACGCCGCGTCGACGCCGCGAATTGCAGAGGCTTTCTCGTTTTGTGATGCGGTTCAAGTATATGATTCGCATACTTATCGTTGGCTCCTCGCTGGATTTCGTGCCTCGCTCTCTGACAACCCCGGTTTGGATACGCGTGCTGTGCTGCGTCGCAATCGTGGTTGCGGCTGCGTCGCCGCAGCTCTCGCGCGCGCAAGACCCCGCGCCGACCGACGCTACGTTGGCGCCGGTGCCGCCGCCGCTCGATGAAATTTCGGCGCGGGCCGAACCGGCGGAAGTCACTCAGACGCCAACCGCGAATGGTGGCCGACCGCTGCGCGTGCTCGGCGGCGTCGTCGCGCCGATGTCGACCAGCCTGTTGTATTGGACGCCCGACGTGTCGTTCGACGGCGCACCGATACCGCGCGGCGTGATCGTCGCGAACGGCGCGCAGCCTGGTCCAACGCTGTGTTTGACCGCCGCCGTTCATGGCGATGAGCACAATGGGCTCGAGATCGTGCGGCGCGTGCTGTATCAGGTCGACCCGACGCAACTCAGCGGAGTCGTTATCGGCGTGCCGATCGTCAATCTCGACGGCTTCCGTCGGGGCACCCGCTACCTGCCGGATCGGCGCGACCTCAATCGCTACTTCCCGGGACGGCGCCAGGGCAGCGCCGCGGCGCGGCTCGCGTTTTCGCTGTTCGACCGCGTCATCAGTGCGTGCGACGACCTCGTCGACATTCATACCGGCTCGTTTCATCGCACGAACCTGCCGCAGCTGCGCGGCGATCTGACCAATCTCGACGTGCTCGAACTGTCGCGCCGCTTCGGCTCCACCGTGATCCTGCACAACCGCGGCGCGGTCGGAACGCTGCGCCGCGCGGCGACCGATGCCGGCATTCCGGCGGTCACGCTGGAGACCGGCGAGCCGCTGCGCGTACAGGAGCATGAAGTGCAACAGGTGGTTACCGCGATTCGTGCTGCGATGGGCGCTCTGGCGATGATCCCACGCGACGATCACGCCACTCGCCGCGGCGCAAAGCGGAGCACCGCGGCGCCGGACCAGGCGCCGGTGTATTTCGAATCGCGCTGGGTACGCGTCAACGACGGCGGCGTGCTGATCAGCGGCGTGCGACTCGGCGATCTCGTGGCGGAGGGTGCGCGCCTCGGCACCGTGACGGACCCGGTCACGAATCAGGTCTCCGACGTCATCGCGCCGTATTCGGGCCGGGTGCTCGGCATGGCG
Source organism: uncultured Gammaproteobacteria bacterium (assembly GCA_963829065.1). Classification (GTDB taxonomy): domain Bacteria; phylum Pseudomonadota; class Gammaproteobacteria; order Pseudomonadales; family Azotimanducaceae; genus DATJGR01. The sequence continues at coordinate 863,070 of CAWHHK010000006.1, forward strand.
CTGAACCAAGTCGTGCTGCCGGGTTACGCGGCATTTCACATCGGCATCGAATCGACACTCGCGGACGCGAAAGCGTCCGACGCGATGAACCGATCGTTTCTCGCGCCGCTCGACACAGGCGGCCCGATCGACGATTCGCCTAACGACGTGACCGAGCCGCGATCACCGGAAGTCGAAGTCGAGAGTTCGGAATAGCAGATCCGGTCGACGTATCGGCTGTTTTCATCGCACGACTTACTTGAATCCTTTCGACAACGCGAGACCACCTTTGAACGCCGACGCACGCTTCGACGCCCGCTACTACGAGCGCTACTACAGAACCCGAAGACGCGCGCGACGACGCCACACGCGGTGCGGCGGCAGGCCGCGTTCGTCGCCGCCTACCTGAAGCACCTCGACATACCGGTTCGACGGGTCCTCGACATCGGCTGCGGACTCGGCTGGATGCTGCGCGCGCTGCAGCACGAGCTGCCGAAGGCGCGCTGCACAGGCGTGGAATTCAGCGAGCACCTGTGCAACAAGAACGGCTGGATTCGCGGATCGGTCACCGACTACGACGCGCGCACGCCGTACGACCTCGTCGTCTGCAACGACGTGTTGCCGTCGCTCGACGCGCGCGACTGCCGCGCGGCCCTCGAGAATCTGGCGCGTCTCAGCCGCGGCGCGTTGTACCTCGGTGTGCTCGCGGCCGAGGACTGGGACCACTGCGATCGCGCGCGCACGGATCCGGACGTTTATCTGCGACCGATCAACTGGTATCGACGTCAGCTCGCAAAGAACTTCCACAACGTCGGCGGCGGCGTCTTCGTGAAGAAACCCGCGGCCGTCACGCTGTGGTCGCTCGAGACGATCGGCTAGTCACACGTTCTTTTTGGATTGCGCAGAGACGGGACGCAGCGTTTTCGCGACGAACACCGTCAACGCGCTGCCGGAAGCGGTGGCGATGACCGTCATCGCAACTGTGGCGAAGCAGAGAGGGCACATGGAACACCTCGTGCGGTGGTTGGGATTACCTTAAGACGATTCGGCGCGCCGAATCTCGACGGGTAACTACTCGTTGGCGCTGCGACGATCGCGCAGAAACGCTTGCACGGCCGGATCGTCGGCGAGTTCGATCGCGCGCTCGAACGCGGCGGTCGCTTCGCTGTCGCGTCCGGCTCGACGCAACAGATGCGCGCGCACGGCCCAATACGGCTGATACGCGGCGACCGATTGCTCATCGATTGCATCGAGCAGCGCCAGGCTCGTCGCGGCCCCACTGACTTCCGCCGACCGCCGCCGCGCGGCCGACGCGCGCGCCGAGCGTCGGCGAGATCTGCACGAGGCCCTCGTACAGCAACGCGATCGCCTGCCAGTCGGTCCGGCCGCTACGCGCGCGCTCCGCGTGCACCGATTGAATCGCCGCCTCGAGCTGAAACCGGCCCGATTCGCTGCAAGCTTCCCGGCGGCCGCGAGTTCGCGTTCGGCCTCGTCGATCAGCGGCGCGAGCCAACGCTGCGGATCCTGCTCGGACAACGCAATGAAGCGACCGTCGGCCGAGCGGCGCGCGGGCCGACGCGCTTCGCAATGCAGCATCAGCGCGAGCAATCCGCGCACCTCGGCGGCGTCGGGCATCAGCTCCTTCAACGCGCGCGCGAGCCAGATCGCTTCGTCGACGAGGCCCTGTGTCGCGCGCATCGATCCCGGCGGCGTCTTCCCAGCCGCTGCCGTACGCCGCATAGATCGCGCGCAAGCACCGCATCGAGGCGCGCCGGCAGCTGATCCGCTGCTGGAATTTCGAACGCGATCGCCGCATCGCGGATCTTGGCTTTCGCGCGCACGAGCCGTTGTCCCATCGTCGCCGGCGCGACGACGAACGCGCGCGCGATCGCGGCGGCGTCGAGGCCGAGCACGGTCTGCAACATCAACGGCGTGTGAATCGACGCATCGATCGCCGGATGCGCGCAGACGAACAGCAGCTTCAGGCGTTCGTCGGGAATCGGATCCGACATCGTGACTTCGCGTTTCCCGGTTGTCGGCGAGAAGCTCGATCGTCGCGGCGCTGCGATCGCGCATCTGCTGATGGCGCGCGCGGTCGATCAAGCGACGGCGTGCGGTCGTTAGCAGCCACGCTTCCGGCGATTGCGGCACTCCGTCGCGCGGCCACGTCGTCAGCGCCGCGATCAGCGCGTCGCTGAGTGCATCCTCGGCGCGCGGCAACATCGCGCGTGCGCGCCGACAGATACGCAACGAGGCGACCGTACGATTGGCGCGCGACCAACTCGATCGCGCGGTGCGTCGCTGCTCGATTGGATTCGTCCATCGGGCGGACCCCACCGCTCAGCGCACGATGCGATCCTTCACCGCGGGCGCCAGCGGCCGCACTTCGATCGCGCCGATGGCCGCCGCCGGGCAGCGCGCCGCCCATTCGATCGCTTCATCGAGCGACGGCAGCTCGAGAATCGTGAAGCCGGCGAGCTGCTCTTTCGTATTCGCGTACGGACCGTCCTGGATCTCACGTTCGCCGTTCTTCACGCGCACCGTGGTGCCGGTTTCGGGCGGATGCAACGGGTCGCCGCCGACGTAAACGCCCGCGTCGACGAGCGCGCGATGATAGACGCGCCACGCGGCGAGCATCGGTTCGTTCCCGTCGATAGTTCTTGCGGCGTTCGAACGACTCCGGGGTTTCGTAGATCAGCATCGCGTACTGCATGTCCGTCTCCGTGGGTGCCTATGCCAATGACGTCGGACGCTCGCCGATTTCGACAGCCGCGTCCAATCAAATCTGTCGACGCGACGCGTCTTCAGATTATCGTCGGGGTTGCGGTCGATCAGCTTGTTGTACGGATCGATGCCGACGCGCGACGGGCGCTGATCGACGACGAACTCGAGCGTCGAAGACGCCGTGTCGAAGTGGCGTTTTTCGATGACGAGCGGCGGCGGCAGATCGTTTTCGCCGACGTCGTCGCGACGCGACGCCGAAGACGCCGACGTCGAGCCACACGTCGAGCGGCACTTCGACTTCGCGGCCCGCGCCATCGGCCTCGAACTGTCGGGTCGCCACCGAGAACGTGACCCGATAGCGCCCGTCGTCGGTCGGCGCGACGCGTGCATCGGTGACGCTCAGATCCCACAGCGTGATCTTTTCGAAGAGCGCCGTGATCAGCGCCTGTTTGTCGGCCGGCGCTTCGGCGCGAAACGCGTCGATCAGGTCGCCCGACAACGGAAACGGCGCGCCGTCGGGTGCGTAACGCGCCAGCATCTTGCGCAGCGCCCGATTGACGGCCTCTTCGCCGATCGCGTCCTTCAACGCGTACATCGCGAGGCTGCCCTTGCGGTAGTGCACGTACGGTTGATCCTCGACCAGCTTCAGCGGCAACTCCTCGATCCGTTCGCCGCCGCGATTCGTCAGGTAGTTGTCGAGTTCGTACTTCAGGAACCGACGCATGTGCGCCGCGCCGTACTCGTGCTCCATCACCATCAGCGCCGAGTACTGCGCCAGTGTCTCGACGAGCAGCGTCATCCCTTGCGCGCGCCGACCGACGAGCTGATGCGCCCACCACTGGTGCGCGAGTTCGTGCGCGGTGACGTAAAAGACGTAGTCGATGTGCTTGGGGTCTTTCAGGTTCGCGATGAACCCGATGCTCTCGGAATACGGAATCGTGTTGGCGAACGACTGCGCAAATGTCGCGTACGCCGGGAACTCGAGAATGCGGAACTGCCGGTACTGATACGGCGAGAACTCGCGCGTGAAATAGTCGAGCGATTTCTTCGACGCTTCGAGCATCCGCGCCACGTTGAATTCGTGCGCGGGGTGATAAAAGACTTGTAGCGCAACGTCGTTCCAATGATCGTTCGCGACCGCGTACCGCGCCGACTGGAACGCGACGAACGGCCAGATCGGCGCATCCATCGCGTACTCGAAGTAACGCCGCCCGCCGTCGGTGCGGTCCGACACGAGATATCCCGGCGCCACCGCAATCTGATCCGCGCTCGTGCTGACGAATCGTGTGAAACGCCGTGCGTTTGTGGACGCCGAACTGGTTCGGCGCATCGATCGCGACGCTTGCGTATTTCGGCAGCCGCTCGACGGGGCCGAGTCCGTGTTTGCGGCGTTTGTTGTTGTCGGTCAGTTCGATCGAGGGGTCGTAACCGATGATCGGCATGATGTCGTTGTTGTCGACGAACGTGCCGTTTTCGACGACGCGCGTCGTCGCGCCCGAATTGACGAAGCCCGGATTGCGCCACGACAGGTCCCACCGAATGGTCATCGACGCACCCGGCGCCAACGGTTCCGTCAAGGCGAAGCGGTGGTACCCGCGCGTCGGATCGGCCTCGATTTCAGTGCTGTTTGGAATGTCGACGCGGTTGATCGTCAGCAGCCGCGAAATCTGCAGGTCGACCTCGCTGATCGGCTGCGCGTGCACGTTTTCGAGCACCGCAATGCCGCGACTCTCGACGCGTCGCTCGGCCGGAAAGATGTCGACCGTCGTATCGAGGTCGACGATCTCGGGCATCGGCAACACCTGATACTGCTTGTACCGCTTCTCGTAGTCCGCCTGCAGCGTCTCACGATCGGCGACCGTTTCGTAATGGTTCAGCACGTTCGTGTTGTAGAAAATCCAACCACCCAACGCGATCGCCAGTGCGCTCACGAACAGCGTGACACCCGCAACAACGGGCGTGAATCGCGATCGCGCGATCGCCAATCGTGCGCGCCAATCCGCGGGCATCTCCCGATTCATGAAGAGATGCGCAGCGACCCCGACCAACACCATCAGCAGCGACCAGTACGCGCCGACAGCCAGCATCGGGCGCATGAAATGTCCCCATCCGTTCATGTCGGATAACGGCGTTCGCGGGACACCCATCTGGTACAGCACGTGTTCGAAGCCGGCGCTGTTCATTGCGCCGATGCCGAGGAACAGCGCGATCAGAATCAGCATCCCGAGGAATTTGTTGCCGACCATGCTCTGAATGCACACACCGAGCACGCAGAACAGATACATCGACCAGCCGTGAACGACGAACAGGCCAACGACGTAGCGCATCGGTTCAAACCGAAAGTAACCGTGGCCGGCCTGTACCGCGATCGATGTGACCATCACCACCGCGAACAGCATCGTCACGATGAACCACATCGCCGCCACTTTCGCCGCCACCATGATGCCGTTGGCGAACGGCGCGGCGCCGACGTATTGGGCAACACCGCTTTGGCGTTCGCGGTGCACCAGTTCGCCGGTGTAATAGACGACGATGATGAACACGATGAAGACGTAGCTGCCGTCGACGACGTTGAGCATCATCCGGGTGACTGGCAACACCGGCGTGCCGAACATCTGCGAGATCGCACCGAAAAATCCGCTCAGGACGTTGATGATTCCGAACGCGAGGATCACGTAGAACGGCACGCTTTTCAGCACGCCGCGCACGTCCATACCAATCTGCGACAGCAGCTGTTTGCCGACGAGCGCGGCATCGAACACCGGCGCGATGCGCGGCGGCGCGAGCATCGCCGAAGAGCTTGCCGGACCGTTCGCAGATTCGAGCACGGCGTCGGCACGGCCGCGACGCCGCATGCGCTGCGCGCGGAGCCGCATACGCGGCCTGTGTTGCACGAACTGGAATCGCCACGCCGTGATCCCGAGCGCCACACCGGCGAGCGACAGCCAGATCAACCGGTTCACCAGCAGCGTGCCGGCGACCGCGGGCACGAGCGTGTTCTTGTCGAACACCGTCCAGTAACGCGTGACGTCGGCAAACGCGATGAGCCCGAACGGATCGAGCAGCGCCATCCGGGCGATCGTTTCCTGGTCCGTGTTCGCACCGACGACGATGTCGGCGATCAGCGCGGCGACGAGCACGGTGTACGACGCGACCATCGAACGCGTCAACGCCGCGACCGACCACGACGAAGCTGCCGATGATCAGGAGGTTCGGCAGCATCACGGCCCACACCGAGAACCAATACGGCGCCCCATCGAATGCGGCGATGCGTTGCGGATCTAGCCACGGCATGAACGTTGCGACCAGTGTTCCCAACACGGCCGCGCAGGCGGCCACGAACGCAAACAGGAAACCCCCGCAGACGCGCCCGAACAAAAACGGCAGCGCGCCGACCCCGGTCGCGATGAGCGTTTCTTCGGTCTTTTGCTCGCGGTCACGCGTCAACGGTGCGGCAACGAACGCGACGATGGCGAACATCGCGATGATGCTGAAGATGAAGTGCGTCTGGATCACCGTGAACGGCGCATTCAGGTTCAGGTTGTCGGTGCCGCCGCCGATCTGCACGTCTTCGCTCGCCATGCCCATGAACGCGAGCACGAAGAAGAGGAGCGAAATCGCGATGAACAACGGGCTGCGCAACTGATGGCGGCACTCGAACCGAAGCATCTCCGCGAACAGGGTCGGCATCACGGTCAATCCAGCACGACGTTGACGCCGTGTTGCACGAGCGTTGCGAAGTAGACGTCTTCGAGCGTCGGCTCGGCCGGATCCAGGTTGTCGGGTCGCTCGCTGCCGACCACGCGAATCTCGGTACGTCCGGCGACCAATCGGGTCGAAACGATCGGCAGTCGCTCGCGCAACCCTGCGACGTCGCCGGGCGCGACCAGTTGTTTCCACAGCCGGCCCGTCAGCTTGTCGATCAACGCCGCAGGTTCCCCTTCGACGAGGATCCGGCCCGCCGCGATGATCGCCATCCGCGTACACAGGTCGCTGACGTCTTCGACAATGTGCGTCGACAGAATCACCACGACGTCTTCACCGATGCGAGCGAGCAGGTTGTGAAAGCGGCGGCGCTCGGCGGGATCGAGTCCCGCGGTCGGTTCATCGACGATGATCAACTCGGGCGCGCCAATCAGCGCCTGCGCGATGCCGAAGCGCTGCCGCATGCCGCCGGAGAACGTGTCGAGATTCTTGTTTCGCACGTCCCACAGGTTCGTTTGCACGAGCAGCCGTTCGACCAGTTCAGTGCGTTGCCCGCGATCACCGATGCCTTTGAGTACCGCGAGGTGATGCAGCATCGCTGCGCTCGACACCCGCGGATATACGCCGAACTCCTGCGGCAGGTAACCGAGTCGGCGCCGCAGCGACGTTTTGTCGGCTCGCACGTCGACGTCGTTGAGCGCAATCGCGCCGGCGTCGGGCTCCTGCAGCGTCGCGATCGTGCGCATCAGCGTCGACTTGCCGGCGCCGTTTGGACCGAGCAATCCGAACATGCCGCGCGGAATCGTCAGGCAGACGTCGTCCAGCGCGACGACGCCATTCGGGTAGGTCTTCGACAGATGTTCGATTCGCAGCATCGGTGTCCCGGTTGAAACGAGATCGGCGCGTAGGCATTGCACATCCTGCGCCAACGTCTCATCGACAATGAAATCAAACAGATGCGGTCGATCGTCCGCAAGCGTGACGGCGCCTTTGAACGAAAAGTGGTCGGGTTGGCAGCGATCCGATCGACACGCGCAGCGAGGAGCCGCGTCAGAGTGACCGCAGGAAATCGATCAGCGCCGTTCGTCGCGGCCGGTGCTTCCTGTTGGGTCCAGTGGCCGATGCCCGGAAGGATGACGACCGGCCGTAGCTGCGGCACGACCGCACGCATGGCTGCTTCGTACATCGGGTTCGCGCGAATCAAGTCGCGGTCGCCGCTGACGAAGAGCGGGTTGCTCGAATTTCTTGCCCTGGAACGCGGCCGTGAGTCCCACGTGCGGTCCATGTTGCGGTACCAGTTGAGCCCGCCGCGAAACCCGGTGCGCTCGAACTCGGCGCGACGAAATCGAGATCCGTCTCGGTCGAACCACGGCGGCAGGCCGTCGATGCGCGGCAATTGCTCGAGGAACATCGCGCGCTTGTTCGGCGCGTTCGCGCAGATCACGGTTCCGCGATCTGGCGCGTTACCGGACGCGCCGTAGAGAAACCGTCGCATCGTCTCGCGCACATCGTGGTAGAGCTCGTGCTCCGCGACCCCGGCGTCTGGAAATACAGGATGTAGAAGAAGTTGTCGCCAAAGATCGCGCGCATGCCCTGCGTCGGCGCGACGGGCGAACGGTCGGATGCCGGAACCGATAGCGCCGCGACGGCCCGGAACACATCGGGACGCCAGAGCGCCGCATTCCACGCGACCGGCGCCGCCCAATCGTGGCCGACGATCACCGCCGTCGATTCGCCCAACGCGTGCACCAGACCGACGATGTCGCCGACGAGGTGCAGCTGCGTATACGCGTCGATCGCCGCCGGCGCGGTGGTTTGCCCGTAACCGCGCTGATCGGGCGCGACCACGTGAAAGCCGGCGTCTGCGAGCTCCGGCAACTGGTGGCGCCACGAGTACCACGACTCCGGAAAGCCATGACACAACACCACGAGCGGCCCCGTGCCCGCCTCGGCGATGTGCATCCGGATGCCTTGGTATCGACGAACCGGTGCGTGATCTCAGCCATCCGACTTGACTCCTGACAAGGGCGAAGCGCGCACGTTGACCGAGGACGCAGCTGAGGGTCAAGACTTGCCGCGGTTGCACGCGTGAAGGCCTCGAGGATGACTCCTCGACGCATCCATTAGCCCGTATTGTGGAGCAATCAGCGCGGTGACGAGTCACCGCTTAAGCGAGCTCAGGCGATTGACACCGGACAGAGTTCGATCGCTACGTCGTAGGGACAGACTCAGGCGAACGACACCGGACAAAGCTCGATCTCTTCGTCGTAGAGCAGATGGTCGACGACGACGTCGCGGGGAATACCTGCATCACTTGCTCGCCGTCGATTCGGGTCGCGGCCCGTACGATCTCGACGCCGTTCGACTTGCCCAGCGCACTGGCGACGTACGTCCGGTCTTCTACTTTGAACGCGCGCCCGAGAACGAATCGATAATCCACACCTGACTCCGTTAAGTGCAAAATGATCTGGGGAAACGTTGCTGAGAGGCGAGTCTACGCGGGACAACCACACCGTTAATGAGAAGCGAGTCTACGCGCGACGCACGGTGCGCATGTCGAGGTCGAGTAAGGGAGTGTAATTCGCTTGTGAGCCAAGCCAACCCGATACGAGTTCTGGTGTTCGGTGCGCACCCCGACGACGCAGAATTTCACGCCGGCGGGCTGTTGACTCTGCATGCCGACGCCGGCAGCCATATACGCCTGGTGTCGCTGACGGACGGCAGTGTTGGACATCAATCGCTGACGCGACCCGCGCTCGCCGCACGCCGCCGCGACGAAGCCGCGCGGGCGGCCGCTCGACTCGGCGCCGAAGTCGACGTCTGGGATACGCCGGACGGCGAGCTGGAGCCAACGCTGCAACTGAGGCGCAGAGTGATCGAAGAGATGCGGCGGTTTCGTCCCGACCTCGTATTGACGCATCGCATCCACGACTACCATCCCGATCATCGGGCGACCGGCGAGCTGGTCCGCGACGCGTGCTACATGGTTCGAGTCCCCGGCGTCGTGCCTGCCGTGCCGGCATTGCGCGCCGACCCCGTGGTCGCGTCGATGGTCGATTTCTTCTTGCGGCCGCAGCCGTTTCAAGCCGACGTCGTCGTCGACATCGGCGCGGTGTTCGAGCGCTACGTGGCGCTGCTCGATTGTCACGCGTCGCAGGTCTACGAGTGGCTACCCTTCATCGAGCAGATCCCCGCGCCGGTGCCGGCCGCCGATGACGTCGCGGCGCGGCTCGCGTGGCTCACGCATTTCGTTCGCCGACGACCGCGCGCAGTCGCGAAACGCTGGGGCAGCACCGAACAATACGCCGAGGCATTCGAGATCAGTGAGTACGGGCGCCGCCCGTCCGATGCCGAGCGCGACGCGCTGTTCTTGAAGCAGCGCTGAAGTAGCCGGCGCGGCGAGCGCGGCCGGCCGGCCTTCGTGCCTATAATGCGCCGTTCAATGCGTTGCTCCGGCGACTCAACACCCAATGAAAACCTGGATTGTGGCGACGATCCTGCTCGCGTTTGGCGCGGGCGGTTTGTATTGGTATTCGCACCGCGACGCGGCCGCAACGGGTGGACCTGCCGGGCCCGGGTTCCAGATGCCGCCGCCGACGGTCGAGGTCGGTCCGGTGGTGCTCGGGACCGTGAGCAAGACCGTCGAAGCCGTCGGCACGCTGCGCGCGAACGAATCGGTCACGATCCGGCCCGAGATTGCCGGCCGCGTCGTCGCGATCGGTTTCAAAGAAGGCGAGAAGGTCAAGACGGGCGCAACGCTGATCACGCTCGACGACTCGGTCTATCGCGCCGAAGTCGCCGAAAAAGCCGCCAACCGCAAGATCTCCGAACTCGCCTACGAGCGGGCCAAACTGCTGGTCGAGAAAAAAGCCGCGTCGGTCGAAGTGCTTGACCGTTCGGAAGCGCAACTCGAGGCGGATGACGCCGGCTTGCAGCTGGCGCGCGCTCGCCTCGACAAGTCGCGCATCAACGCGCCGTTCAACGGCGTCATCGGGTTGCGCACGGTCAGCATCGGAGACTTTGTCGACGTGGGGCAGGTGCTCGTCAGTCTGGTCGACATTGATCTCTTGAAGGTCGATTTCCGCATCGGCGAGGTGTACTTGCCCGACGTCATCGCGGGGCAGACCATCGCCGTCAAAGTAGATGCGTTTCCCGCACAGGAATTCCAAGGCGAGGTCTATGCGATCGAGCCGCAAGTCGACATCAACGGCCGCGCTGTCGTGATTCGCGCGAAGCTGCCCAACGAAGAGAACAAGCTGCGACCCGGGCTGTTCTCGCGCGTCACGTTGATCGTCGATGCCAATGCGCAGGCGATGCTCGTTCCAGAGGACGCGATCGTACCGATGGGCGATCAGCATTTTGTCTATCGCGTCGTCGACGGCCGCGCGTCGCTCACCGAAGTGCAAATCGGCAAGCGCAAGGACACGCGCGTCGAAGTGCGTTCGGGACTCAGCACCAGTGACATGATCGTGACCGCCGGCCAATTGAAGCTGCGCGACGGCGTCATCGTGCGCGCGGCACCCGAAGGTTCGGCGATCGGTACGGCCGGCGCGACGGCGACCGGCGCGGCGGCCGTGCCCGGCACGACGGCTGTACCCGGCACGGTGGCCGTACCCGGCACGACGAAAGGCACATGATCCTCTCGGATCTCAGCATTCGGCGTCCGGTACTCGCGACCGTTGCGAATGTGATCATCGTGCTCGTCGGTCTGATCGCGTGGGATCGTCTGACGATCCGCGAATACCCGAACATCGATGATCCGGTCGTCACCGTCACGACGAATTACCTCGGTGCGAACGCCGAGATCATCGAGTCGCAAGTGACCAAGCCGCTCGAAGACGGCATCTCCGGCATCGAGGGAATCGACTACATCAGCTCGATCAGTCGCGCCGAACAATCGCAGATCTCGGTGCGCTTCCGCAGCGAACGCGACCCCGACGATGCGGCGAACGACGTGCGCGATCGGGTTGCGCGGGCACGCAGTTTCCTGCCGAAGGAGGTCGACGATCCGATCGTTGCCAAGGTCGAGTCCGATGCGACGCCGATCATCTACATGGCGATCAACTCGGATCGTCATACGGAAATGGAGTTGTCCGACTACGCGGATCGGATCGTCAAAGACCGCCTCGAGGTGTTGCCAGGCGTTGCCCAACTGCTGATTTTCGGGGAACGCCGCTACTCGATGCGGATCTGGCTCGACCGCACGCGTCTGGCCGCATACAGCTTGACGCCCGCCGACGTCGAGCACGCGCTGACCGAACAGAACGTCGAGGTGCCGGCCGGCCGCATCGAAAGCAGCGACCGCGAATTCACGGTGTTGTCGGAAACGGATCTGCGCACGCCGCAACAGTTCTCGCAGATCATCCTCAAAGACGCCGACGGCTATCTGGTGCGACTCGGCGACGTCGCGCGCGTCGAGATTGGTCCCGAACTGATCCGCAACATGTCGCGCACATCGGGACGGCGCGCGATCGGAATGGGTTTGATCAAGCAATCTACCGCGAATCTGCTCGACGTCGCGGCGGCACTGCGCGGCGAGCTCGTCGAGCTCAACAAGGTGCTGCCGCAAGGCATGCAGGTCGACATCGGCTTCGATTCGTCGGTGTTCGTGCAGGACTCGATCGACCGCGTGTTCGTGACGATCGTGGAGGCGATCGCGCTCGTCGTGATCGTGATCTTCCTGTTCCTGCGCAACTGGCGCGCCACTCTGGTGCCGTTGGTAACGATTCCGATCGCACTCATCGGCGCGATCGCGTTGATGTGGGGCTTCGGATTTTCGATCAATACGCTGACGCTGCTCGCGTTCGTGCTCGCGATCGGGCTCGTCGTCGACGATGCAATCGTGATGCTCGAGAACATCTACCGCTACATCGAGCAAGGCATGGAACCGATCCAGGCCGCGTTCGTCGGTTCGAAACAAATCGGTTTCGCGATCGTCGCGATGACGTTCACGCTGGCCGCGGTGTTCACGCCGATCGCGTTCACCGAGGGCAAGACCGGCAAGTTGTTCACGGAATTCGCGTTGACACTCGCCGGCGCCGTTGTGGTGTCGGGATTCGTCGCGCTGACGCTGTCGGCGATGCTGGCGTCGCGGATTCTGCACCACGAAACGCGCCACAGCGCGCTGTTCAACGTCGGCGAGCGTATTCTGCGCGGCACGTCGGAGCTTTATCGACGCGCGCTCAGCGCCGGCCTGCGATCGCGCCCGATCGTCATCGCGATCATGCTGCTCGTCGGTTCGGCGTCGGTGCTGCTGTATCGGAGCCTGCCGTCCGAGCTCGCGCCGATGGAGGACCAGGGCACGGTGATGGTCTTCGCAAACGCACCCGAGGGCGCCACGCTCGAGTATCTCAACACCTATACGAAGAAGATCGACGAAATCTTCGCGGCGACGCCCGAGTTGAAGCGCTCGATGATGATCATGGGGCGGCCGACGGTCAGCAACATGCTGTCGTATACCTCGATGAAACCGTGGAATCAGCGGGACCGATCGTCGCAGCAGATCGCCGCCGCGATGATGCCGCAGTTGATGGCGATCCCCGGCATCCGCGCATTCTCGGTGACGCCGCAATCGCTCGGCGCGTCGAGCGGCGGCGGACTCGCGATCCAGTTCGTCATCGAGACGTCGGAATCGTACGAGCGACTCGATCGATCCGTCGAGGAGATCCTCGGCCGCCTCGCCAACGACCCGGCGGTGGTGAACGCGGACACCGATCTGAAGCTCAACAAACCCGAACTCAAAGTCGACGTGAATCGCGACAAAGTGGCCGCGGTCGGCGCTAGCGTCGTCGAGATCGGCCGCACCCTCGAAACGATGCTCGGCGGGCGTCAGGTGACGCGTTTCAAACGCAATGCCGAGCAATACAACGTAAAGCTGCAGGTCGCCGACGTGAATCGACGCGACCCGGATGACCTCACGAACATCTACGTGCGCGGCGGGAACGGCGAGATGATCCAACTATCGAACCTCGTGACCGTGCGCGAGGCCGTGGCGCCGCGCGAGTTGAATCACTTCAACAAGCAACGTTCCGCGCACATCACTGCGTCGGTCGGCAACGGACATACGCTCGGTCAGGCGCTCGACGTGCTCGAAGCCACGACGCGCGATGTGATGGGACCGACGACGCAGATCGACTACGAGGGCATCGCGCGCGAGTTCAAGGATTCGTCGTCGAAAATCTACGTGACGTTCCTGCTGGCGCTCGCGTTCATCTATCTGGTGCTGGCGGCCCAGTTCGAAAGTTTCGTCGCTCCGTTCGTGATCATCCTCAGCGTGCCACTGGCGATGGCCGGCGCGCTGCTGGCGTTGAAGGTGTCGGGCGGCTCGTTGAACATTTACAGCCAGATCGGTTTGATCACGTTGGTCGGCCTGATCACCAAACACGGAATATTGATCGTCGAGTTTTCGAATCAGCTGCGCGCGTCGGGCAAGCCACTGATGGACAGCGTGCTCGAAGCGAGCGTCATGCGTCTGCGACCGATTCTGATGACGACGGGCGCGATGGTGCTCGGCGCGGTGCCGCTGGCGTTGGCGACGGGTCCCGGCGCGGAGGCGCGCAACGATATCGGCTGGGTCATCGTCGGCGGCATGACGGTGGGTACGCTGTTTACACTGTTCGTCGTGCCGACGGTATATACCTACCTCGTGCGGCGGACGCCGCACCTGGTTTCGATGCAACGGGACGCGCTGGCCGACCCCGAGGTTGCAAGTCTCGCTGCAGGTGGTTGAGGAGAATCTGTGATGCGGAAACTGACCTGGCTGACGCTGGTCGCTCTAACGGTTTGGTTGGGGTGGAACGGCCATGCGGCCGACGTCGATCAAGCGACATTGTCGAAACTCGAACAACGGATTCGATCCGGCGACCTTCCCGGCGTCCATGGCGTCGTGGTCGTGCAACATGGAAAGACGATCGCGGAGTGGTACTTCGACGGCGACGACGAGACGATCGGACAATCGCTCGGCCGCGTGAAGTTTGGACCCGAGACGCTGCACGACATTCGCTCGATAACGAAAAGCGTCGTGTCGATGTTGTTTGGCATCGCGCTTTCGGAGGGCGCGATCAAAGATCTGAATACGCCGGTGCTCGACTATTTTCCGGAGTACGCCGACTTGCGTACGCCGGATCGCATGAAGATCACGCTGAAGGACGCGTTGTCGATGACAACCGGACTGCACTGGGACGAAGTGACCTATCCGTATACGGATCCGCGCAACTCCGAGATCGCGATGTCCAACGCCGAGGATCCGAACCGGTATGTGCTGTCGCAGCCAATCGACGCGCCACCGGGGCAGCGCTTCGCGTACTCCGGCGGTGACGTCGCGCTGATCGGCGCCGTGATTGCGCGCGCGACGAAAACGCCGCTCGAAACCTATGCGCAGCAGAAAATTTTCGGGCCTTTAGCGATCCAACACGAGTGGTTCAAGATCAAGGACGTTCCGGCTGCAGCCTCAGGCCTGCGGTTGACGCCGCGGGACATGGCCAAACTCGGCGTCATGATGTTGAACCATGGCAGCTGGGAGGGACGGCAGATTGTTCCAGCCGATTGGGTCGCCCTGTCGACGACGCGCCACGCGCAAGTCGAACCCGATCCCCAATGCGGGACCGCGTACGGTTATCTGTGGTGGCTCGGCCCCGGCTGCGCGAGTACGCCGCCGACACCGTGGTTTGCCGGCATCGGCAACGGCGGTCAGCGTATCTGGGTGGTGCCGTCGCGCGATCTCGTCGTCGTCACAACCGCCGGCCTCTACGACACCCCGCGGGATCGTCAGGTCACGAGGGACGTTTTCATCGGCGTTTTGCTGGCCGTGCCGCGGCCCACGTGATGAACGTCGTCGAACTGAGTGTTGCCGATGCGCAGCGCGCCATGGTCGCAAGGCGCGGTCAGCGCGCGTCAGTTGACGCAGGCGTATCTCGATCGCATTGCGTCGGTCGATCGCTCCGGCCCCTCGCTCAATTCGGTGATCGAGTTGAACTCCCACGCAATCGATGATGCCGACCGACTCGACGCCGAGCGCGCCGCGGGCAAGTCGCGCGGCCCGTTGCACGGCATCCCGGTGTTGTTGAAGGACAACATCGACGTCGTCGGGATGGTCAATTCTGCCGGTTCGCTCGCGCTCGCGAACAATCGCCCGCGGCAGGACGCGTTTCTCGTGACGCGCCTTCGCGACGCCGGCGTCGTCATCCTCGGCAAGACCAACTTGTCCGAATGGGCGAACTTCCGTGCCAAGCGTTCAACGTCCGGGTGGAGCAGCCGCGGCGGACAGACGCGCAATCCCTACGTACTCGACCGCAATCCCGCCGGTTCGAGCGCCGGCACTGGCGTGGCGATCGCGGCGAGCCTCGCAACCGTCGGCGTCGGCACCGAGACGAATGGCAGCATCATCGGTCCGGCCGCGGTCAATGGTCTCGTCGGCCTGAAGCCGACGGTCGGACTGGTCAGCCGTGGCGGCATCATTCCGATTTCGATCACGCAGGACACCGCGGGGCCGATGGGACGCAGCGTTGCCGACGTTGCCGCGTTGCTTTCGGTACTCGCCGCGCGGGACGCCGCAGACCCAGCGGCGATGACGAACGTAGACGCACACGACTACACGATATTCCTGAATCCGGATGCGCTCGCCGGCAAGCGCTTCGGTCTCGTGCGCAAAGCGATGAGATTCAACGCCGACGTCGACGCCGCGATGGAGCGCTCGGTCGACGTGTTGCGCGGCGCGGGCGCCGTGGTGATCGACGTCACGATCGATGGATACGGGAGTTGGAACGCGGCGCAACTCACGTTGCTCGCGTATGAATTCAAGCAAGGCATCAACGCGTATCTGCGCGGCGCCGACGCCGAGCACCCGACACTTTCGGATCTCATCGCGTTCAATCACGCGCATCGCAGCCGTGTGATGCCGTGGTTCGGCCAGGATCTCTTCGAGCGCGCGCAAGCGACGCAATCGCTACAGGACCCGCACTACGTTGAAGCACGCGACGCGTTGCGCCGGTTGGCGGGAGACGGCTTGCGCGACGCGCTGTCGGGCAACGCCGTCGATGCGTTGATCGTGCCGAGCGCGTCGCCGGCTTGGCTGACCGATCTGTTGCTCGGCGATCATCCCACCGGCGGCGGTGCCGGCATGGCTGCGATTGCCGGTACACCGAGCATCACGATTCCGATGGGTGAATCGCACGGTCTGCCATTGGGACTCTCACTGATGGGCCCCGCTCACAGTGAACCAGCGTTGATTGGGTTTGCGTATGCATTCGAGCAGGCGACGCGCGCGCGACAACCGCCGCGGTTCTCATCGACGCTCAGTGCGACATCGGAGGCGGCTGTTGATGCGCACCGATGATCTGCGGATCAATCGCGTCCGGCCGTTGATCGCGCCGGCGATTCTGGCCGAAGACATTCCGCTGACCGACGCGGCCGCAGGCGTCGTCGCGGCTGGACGGCGCGCGCTGGAGGCCATCCTCGATGGCCGCGATTCGCGCCTCGCCGTAATCGTTGGGCCGTGTTCGATTCACGATCCGGTGGCGGCGGTCGAATACGCGCAACGCCTGAAGAGCCTCTCCGACGCCGTTGCAGACCGATTGCTGATCGTGATGCGGGTGTACTTCGAGAAGCCGCGCACGACGGTCGGCTGGAAAGGATTGATCAACGATCCGGACCTCGACGCGTCATTCCACATCAACAAAGGGTTGCGGCTGGCGCGTCAGCTGCTCGCCGACGTCGCGGCGATCGGCTTGCCCGCCGGTACCGAATTTCTCGACACGACCTTCGGCCAGTTCTACGCGGACCTCGTCAGCTGGGGTGCCATCGGCGCGCGCACCGCCGAGAGTCAGATCCATCGCGAACTCGCATCCGGATTGTCGATGCCGGTCGGTGTCAAGAATCGCACCGACGGCAACGTCCAGGTCGCGGTCGATGCGCTGCTCGCGGCCGCGAATAGCCACCTGTTCCCGTCGCTGACCAAAGAAGGTGCGCCGGCGATCCTCGAAACCACGGGTAATCCGTACTGCCACGTGGTGCTGCGCGGCGCTCAGGCCGGCCCGAACTACGACGCGGCGGCGGTCGCCGACGCCACGCAGTTGCTCGCAGCCGCCGGGTTGCGTGAGCGCTTGATGATCGATGCGAGTCACGGCAACAGCGGCAAGGATCCGCAGCGCCAGTTCGACGTCGTCGATTCGATCATCCGCCAGAAACACTCCGGCGACCGCGCGATCTGTGCGTTGATGATCGAGAGCCATCTGATCGGCGGCCGCCAGGAGCCCGGCGCGCGGCCGTTGCGCTACGGTTGCAGCATCACGGACGCGTGCCTCGGGTTCGCCGACACGCAGAAGCTGATCGAGAATCTGGCGGATGCGCTGGCGCGCGGCTAGAGTAAAAACCTAAACACCAATGCAGGAGTCACCGTGCTGACTCGAATCGATCGTGTCATGGTCACCGCGCACGACGCCGCGGCTGTGGCGAATCGTTGGGCGGCCCTGCTCGACGCGCACGAACAGCGGCGCGACCGGATTCCGGCGTTGGGCGCGGACCGCATCGTCATCAGCGTCGGCGACGCCGAGGTCGAGATTCTGCAGCCGACCGGTCCGGGTCCGGTCGCGCGTCATCTCGCCGCCGGCGGCGGACCGTTCGCCGCGGGGGTCGCGACGCGGAATATTCACAAGGTGCGGCGTCGGCTCGCCGAGGCCGGCATCGTGCCGACGCAAATCGGTCAACAGTTCTTCATCGACGCCGGACGCCTGCGCATCCCCGGCCTGAGCCTCGTCATCAGCACGGACGCGCAGCGTCCGCGCACCGGCCTGCTGACGAATCTCTACGAAGTGACGCATCTGACGGACGACCCGAGGGGCGCTGCGGCGGCGTTTGCGCGCTTGTTCGAGCTCGATACGCGCAATTTCGTGCCGATTCGTTCCGAGACGTTCGGTTACGACGGGACGCTGACGTTGTTCGATGCGAGTGCGTTGCACCGGATCGAAACCATCAATCCGTTCGACCGGACGAAAACGATGGGGCGCTATTTCGAACGCTTCGGTCCGGCGCTGTACATGTGCTACGGCGAGACCGACCGGTTACCCGAGCTGCGTGAGCGCTTGAAGGCGCTCGCGCCGCGCGACTGGACCGGCAGCGATGCCGATGCCAATGGCCTATTCGTTCACCCGCGCGCGCTCGGCGGCATCATGCTCGGCGTCAGCCGCACGACGTACGCGTGGACGTGGTCCGGCCACCCCGATCGCGTGCGTCCCGCCTGACCCGGCCGGCGATTTGATGCGCTACTGCGACGGCGGGGCGGCGCGACTCAAAAAGTCCTCCGTCGTGTTGACGCGCGGATACGGCTCGTCGGGAACGTCGACATCGAGGAATCGGCACAACGGTGCCCAGCCCTGCTTGGCGTCGAACACCAGCAGACGCGATTTTGGAATCGTCGCTTTGACGCGTTCGACGTGCGCGTTGTAAACGCCGATCACGTGCGCGCGGTCTTGCATCCGATTGTCGAACAGGCCCTCCCAGGTGATCTTGCAAGCGAACTCGCCGAAGCGTTGCATCGTCGGGTCTGCTGACTTGCGCATCGTCGTCGACGCGACATAGATCGTGTTCATCACGCTGTCGTACCAGCTGTTGGGATCGCGCACGCTGAGTATCACTTTCGCAGCCGGATACAGCGCCGCATGCTCGCGCCATAAATTGCACGACGGCCAATCGACGCTCGCGCGGTATCCGTCGTAGAGTTTTTCCCAATCGACCGGTTCGCCACGGTGCGCGGCCGCCCACAGCGGCACGTGCTCGGGATGTGTGAACACTTCGGTCATGTGGTAGCACTTCACGAACCCGAGTCGCTCGAGCGCGAGCTTCAGCGACATCGTTCCGGTGCGGCCGTAACCGGCGCCGATGATTTCCAACGGCATTACTTGACGGTCACCGTAATGCGTTTCGAGACGACCGCCGGCTCGTGCGCGATGTGCAGGTAGTTCGCAAACACCAGCTGCAGCGTGTGCTTCCCGGGCGGCAGCGTCACCTGAGTTTCCGTCTGGCCTTTGCCGAAATGCAGAATGTGCTCGTTCGCCGGCAGCGGCTGCGTCAGATCGGGCAGTTCCGCAACATCGACCAGCAAGTGGTGATGCCCGGAATTCGGCGAGTCCGTGCCGGCCGGCGCGATGGTCATGCCTTTGAGTCCGAACTTCACCGTGAACGTCGACGGCACCGTCGCGCCGTCGAGCGGCTCGATGATGTACACGCTCGCATTCGGAGGCGATGGCGAGACGGCAATCGAGGACATCGGCGCCTCTGCCGCAATCGCGACGGCTGCGAACAGGATGGAAGTGATGAATGCCAGAATCGTTTTCACGCTATCTCCTGCTTTTGACTAAATTGCTTCGAACTAGATTGTGTCGATCAAATTGAATCCCAAATTGAAAGATCGACCGCCGCGAGTCTGCGCTCGTTGCTGCACGAATCACAGTCGATACGCGCGCGCGGCGGTGTCGTGAAACAGCGCCGCCTTCTCGGCCTTCGATGCGCCCGTCGCGATTTTTTTGAAGGAATTCCACAACGTCCGATACGAGCAGCTCGCCTTGTCCACGGGAAAGTTGCTCTCGAACATGCAGCGATCGGGCCCGAACACGTCAATCGCGTGCCGGTAGTAGTCGCCGCTGGCGGCAACGAGTTCATCGGACGTCGCGGGACGTTCGCGTTTGTGAAAACCGAAGCCGTTGATCGGCATCGCAATGCCGCCGATCTTCGCGACGACGTTCGGGCACTTCGCGAGTTCCGCGAACGACTTCTTCCACTGTGCAAACACCGCGGCGCCCTTGCCTTCGTAAGGACCGATACCGAGCGGTCCGGCGAAGTGGTCGACGATGATCGTCGTGCCGGGGAACGCGCGCGCGAGATCGGTGAGTTGTGGAATCTGCGGGTGATACAACCACGCGTCGAAACTCAAACCGCGCTTGCCGAGTTCCGCGAAACCTTTGCGGAAAGTCGCGTCCAGCAGCAGCCCCTCAGTGGGGTTGGTGTGCGATTTGCGAACCTGGTCCGACGCGTCCCAGCCCGCCGCGTGGCGAATGCCCTTGAAGCGCGCGCCGACGGCCATGTGCGCGTCGAGCACGTCACCGACGCGCGACCCGAGCGTCGAGATCGGCCAGACTGACGATGCCGGCGGCCGCGCGAATCGGCCCGTAACGGCCGCTTGCCGACATCGCCGCAACACCATTGACGAACTCGGTCTCGCCGACCGGTTTCATCGCTTCCGGTCCGTCGGCGCGATACATCGACGCGCATTCGACGAACACGGTCGAGACCACGTTGTGCCCCGATCCGGTATCGAGCAGCAACTCGTCGAGCAGATAGCGGCTGTTCGGGTGATCCCACAGGTGGTGGTGCGGATCGCAGATCGGCAGGTCCGGTTCCAACACTGCTTCGTTCACCTGCGCGAGCCAAGCCGACTGTTCCATCGCGTTCCCTCCCGACGCCTGTCAGTAGCGTTCGATCACGTGCTTCGCAAAATCCGCGTAAGACTCGCGCGCGACCGCCATCGGCGGCAGCAGCGTCACCTCTTTCAGCCCGCCGCGTTCTTGTTCGCGCAACGTCGCGATGATCTCGTCCGGTTCGCCGACCAGGCCACCGGAGGCGCGGATCAACTCCGGCGTGACGAACCGGCGCTCTTCGGGCATCAGGAACGTGCAATGGCCGACGTGGACGCGCAGGTGTCGCTGCGCCTGCGGGATCCGGTTGACGTGCGCGAGATATTGGTCCCAGACATCGCGTACTTCGGCGCGGATGAAAGCATCGCTGCCGCTGGCCCGATACAGTTCCCACCAGAAATGCAGGCTCGCGGTCGCCATCGATCCCACCTGATCGATGACGCGGTCCGACGTCAGTTTTTCGCCGGGCTTCAGCACACAACTGAACGTCAGCGCGGCGGTATGGAAATCGTCGTCGAATTCGCGTCCGGCCGCTTCAGCCCCGGCGCGCACCCGAGCGAGGTTGTTGGCGAACACCGCGCGCGGCTCGTTTCCCGCCGATATACGACCGTCGCCGTACGCGCCCGCGGCGGCCAGCGCCAGCGGACCGTTCGCCGCGACATAGATCGGCACGGGCTGCGCGACGTTGAAAAATCCCATGTCCTGGTGCAGGAAGCGGATTGGCCGCGTCACGCCGTTCAACGTGTATTCCACTTCCTCGCCGTGCAACAGCGCGCGAACGACGCGCAGGTAATCGGCGAACGCTTTCGGCTTCACCGCATCCATGCCCATCACGCGCATCGCGGTATGGCCGGTGCCGATGCCGAGGAATACGCGGCCCGGCGCGATTTGGTTGATCGTCGCGATCGAGTGCGCGGTGACCGGGGCAGTCCGCGTGCCGGCGATCGCGACGCCGGTGCCGAGCCGGATCCGGCTGGTATTGGCGGCCGCGAGCGCGAGCACCGCATAACAGTCGGACCAGATCATCTGCGAATCCGGCACCCAACCGTGGTCGTAGCCGAGCCGCTCCGCGTCGACGAGCAGACGCCAGTCGTCGATTCGCGTCGCGATCATCGCACCGAATTTCATCGGCGCGTCTCCGCAGTGAGCGACCCGATCGCACCACGGAGCGGATCGATTTACCCTCGTGCATCAGATCAAACGCGTTGTTGATGTCGCGCAACGGCATCTGGTGCGTGATCAGATCGTCGATGTTGATTTTGCCGTCCATATACCAGTCGACGATCTTCGGCACGTCGGTGCGGCCCTTCGCGCCACCGAACGCGGTGCCGCGCCATACTCGACCCGTTACCAGCTGGAACGGCCGCGTGCTGATCTCCTGCCCGCTGCCGGCGACGCCGATGATGATGCTCTCGCCCCATCCCTTGTGGCAGCACTCGAGCGCCTGCCGCATCACGTTGACGTTGCCGATGCATTCGAACGAATAGTCGACGCCGCCGCCCGTCATCGAAACGATCGTCGCGACGAGGTTGTCGACTTCCTTCGGGTTGACGAAATCGGTCATGCCGAATTTCTTCGCGAGCGGCACCTTCGCCGGATTCGTGTCGACGCCGATGATGCGATTCGCGCCGACCAGCCGCGCGCCTTGAATCACGTTCAAGCCGATGCCGCCCAAGCCGAATACCGCGACGTTCGCGCCCGCCTCGACTTTCGCCGTATTGATCACCGCGCCGATGCCGGTGGTGACGCCGCAGCCGATGTAGCAGACCTTGTCGAACGGCGCGTCCTCACGGATCTTCGCGACGGCGATCTCCGGCAGCACCGTGAAATTCGAGAACGTCGACGTCCCCATGTAGTGATGCAGCGGCTTGCCTTTGAACGAGAACCGGCTGGTGCCGTCCGGCATCACGCCTCTGACCCTGAGTCTCGCGAATCGCCTGACAGAGATTCGTTTTGCCCGACGTGCAGAATTTGCACTGCCGGCACTCCGGCGTGTACAGCGGGATCACGTGATCGCCTTTCTTCAGCGACGTCACGCCTGCGCCGACATCGACGACGATGCCGGCGCCTTCGTGGCCCATGATCGCCGGGAACAACCCTTCCGGATCATCGCCGGACAACGTGTACGCGTCGGTGTGACACACGCCGGTCGCTTTGATTTCGACGAGCACTTCACCGGCCTTGGGCCCTTCGAGCTGCACGGTCTCGATCGACAACGGTTCACCCGCGGCAAATGCCACGGCGGCGCGAACGTCCATAGCGGTTCTCTCTTTTCTTTGCGATGGTTCGCGCGAGGCTAACGCGGCGTCGCTAGAATGCAACCATCGCCGATCGACCCGTCGAGCACCGATGAAGTTCGCGTTCTCCGTTCCCGATTGGGTACCGCCGTGGCGCAACTTCTTTCCGCTGATCGAGGTGCTCGGCAACTACAAACGCCGGGATCTGAGCCACGACTTGTTCGCCGGATTGGTCGTCAGCGTCATCACGGTTCCGCAGGCAATCGCGTATGCATTCCTCGCCGGCCTGCCGCCGCAGGCCGGTCTCTACGCGAGTGTCGTGCCGGCGCTGTTGTACGCAGTGCTCGGTTCATCGCCGAGTCTCGCGGTGGGGCCGGTCGCCGTGATCGCGATCATGGTCGCCGAGGCAGTGCGCGCGCATGCGCCGGCGTTCTCAGATGCGTACCTCGGCGTCACCGCGGTGATCTGCCTGCAATCGGCGATCACGTTGTGGTTGTTGCGGCTCACGAACATGGGCGGCGTCGTGAACCTGTTGAGCCATCCGGTGATCTCGGGGTTCATCAACGCCGCGGCGATCTTGATCATCCTCAGCCAACTGACCGCGTTCACCGGCATTCCGGCCAGCGACGGCAGTCCGTTCGCGCAGGCGCGCCATCTCGTCACCGACCTGTCGGCGCTGAACCCGGTCACCCTTGCCGTCGGTTTCGCGAGTGTCGCGCTGCTGTGGCTGATGCAGCGCTTCGGCTACTACCTCGTGCTGCCGTTCCTGCGCCGAGTCGGACGCAATCATCAGATCACGCGGTTCGGACCGATGCTGGTCGCGATCTTCGCGATCGGCGCCGTCATCGCGTTCGGGCTCGATCAGCGCTACGCGGTCGCGACCGTCGGGCCGATCGACGGTGGGTTACCGACACTGTCGTTGCCGCCATTCGACTTGGCGCAGTGGATCGACCTGATGCCCGCGTCGGCGATGATTGCGCTGGTCGCGTACGTGCAGAGCTTCTCGATCGGCACGCAGCTCGCCCAACGCAAACGGCAACGCCTCAACCCGAATCAGGAGCTGATCGCGCTCGGCGCTGCGGATTTCGGTGCAGCGTTCACGGGCGGCATGCCGGTGGCGGGCAGCATGTCGCGGTCGACCGGCGGCGGCCGCACGGCGCTGACCGGCGTTTTCTGTGCCCTCTTCGTGCTCGTCACGGTGCTGTGGCTCACGCCGTTCGCAGCGAGACTGCCGCTCGCGGCGCTGGCGGCGATCATCATCATGTCGGTGTCGGACTTCATCGACTTCTCGCCGATATACCGCTACTGGAAGTTCTACCGACACGACAGCATCACCCATGTCGTCGCGTTGTTCGGCGTCCTGCTGTTCGGCGTCGAACGCGGCCTGTTGATCGGCATTCTCGTCGCGGTTGCGCTGTTCGTGCGTCGTTCCAGCCGGCCGCACATCGCAATCGTCGGCCGGGTCGGCGAGACGGCGCACTTCCGCAGTGAGTTGCGCCATCAGGTGGCGACGCATCCGCACGTGATGGCGGTGCGGATCGACGAGAACCTGTACTTCGCGAACGCGAACCTGGTAGAGACGCGACTGCTGCGGCTCGTGTCGCGCAACGCGAAGATCCGTCACTTGCTGCTCGTGTGCAGCGCAATCAACTTCATCGACACGAGCGGGCTCGCAATGCTCGAGCGCCTCGACCGCGAATTGACACGCCGCGACGTGCAGCTGCATCTGTCGGAGGTCAAAGGTCCGGTCATGGACCAGCTGAACGCAGCTGATCTACCGCGCGAACTGTCGGGACGCATCTTCTTCACGACCGACGAGGCCATGCGCGAACTGGGAACGACCGGCTAAGCCCTCGCTTGTGCCGCCGAACGCGCTCTGCTATCTACAACCCCCTTGGGGCACGACGCGGAGAACGGCGAGAGAGGACCGCGATGTATCCAGGACACTGGGCCAAGGTTTCGCCCGAAAAACCCGCGTTGATCAATGCCGCAACGGCGACGTCGTCACGTTCCGCGAGCTGAACGATCGGTCGAATCGCCTGGCGCAGCTGCTGTGGGCACGCGGGCTGCGGCGCGGCGATCACATCGCGATCCTGATGGAGAACCACGCGCGTTACTTCGACGTGATCTGGGCCGCGATGCGCTCGGGACTGTACCTGACGACGATCAATCGCTATCTGACGACGGACGAAGCGGCGTACATCCTCGACAACTGCGAAGCGAAAGCGTTGATCGCATCGCGCTATCTCGCGGAAATCGCCGGCGGTTTGCCGGCCGTGTCGACGCGATGCAAAACCTGGTTGATGGTCGACGGTACGGTGGCGGGATTCGACGATTACGAGAAAGCGATCGCCGCCTATCCGGTGCGTCCGCTCGATGACGAACCCGCCGGCACGTTCATGTTGTACAGCTCCGGCACGACCGGGCGGCCGAAAGGCATCCTGCGCCCGCTGCCGCCGATCAAGATTCACGACGCGGCGAGTCCGATCGGCGCGCTGCAGCGGCAGCTGTGGAATTTCGATTCGAACAGCGTCTACCTGTCACCCGCGCCGCTCTATCACTCCGCGCCACTCGGCTTCTCGACCGCGACGCAGGCCCTCGGCGGCACCGTCGTCATGATGCCGAAGTTCGATCCGCTGCTCGCGTTGCAGGCCATCGCGGAACATCGCGTGACGCACAGCCAGTGGGTGCCGACGATGTTCTCGCGCATGCTGAAGATTCCCTTCGAAGAGCGCGCCGGCTTCGACCTGTCGTCACACGTCGTCGCGATTCACGCCGCCGCCCCGTGCCCCAAACAGGTCAAGCAGCAGATGTTCGACTGGTGGGGACCGATTCTGTACGAGTATTACGGCGGCACCGAAGTGAACGGGCTCACCCACGTCACGCCGCAGGACTGGCTGAAACACCCCGGAACCGTCGGCAAATCGGTGCTCGGCACGCTGCATATCTGCGATGAAAAAGGCGCAAACGTACCCAACGGCGAGAGCGGCCTCGTGTATTTCGAACTGCCGCAGATGCCGTTCGAGTATTTCCACGACAAGGACAAGACGCGCGGCGCGCAACATCCCCAACATCCGAACTGGAGCGCGCTCGGCGACGTCGGCTACATCGACGACGAGGGTTATCTGTTTCTGACCGATCGCGCGACGTTCATGATCATCTCCGGCGGCGTCAACATCTATCCGCAGGAGATCGAGGACGCGATGGTGATGCATCCGAAGATCGCCGATGTCGCGGTCGTCGGCGTGCCGAACGAGGAAATGGGCGAGGAAGTGAAAGCGGTCGTGCAGCTCGCACCCGGATTGACGCCGAGCCCGCAACTCGCCGCCGAACTGCTCGCGTTCGCGCGCGAACACATTGCGCACTACAAATGCCCGCGCAGCATCGACTTCGAAGCCGAGCTGCCGCGGCTGCCGACCGGCAAGCTGTACAAGCGGCTGCTGAAAGATCGCTATTGGGGCAAACACGATTCCAGAATTGTTTGAGCACGTGAGGACGAGGCCATGAACAAAGTCGAAGGGCTGCATCACATCGCGATCTGCACGGCGGACATGAAGGCGCAGATCGAGTATTTCACCGACGTACTCGGCATGGAGCTCGTCGCGCTGTATTGGATGCACGGCGTCGCAAACACGTTTCACGGCTTTTTGCGACTGAATGACGAGAGCTCCATCGCGTTGGTGCACAACCCGGACATCGACAAGATTCCGGTCGAGCTCGGCAAGACGCACGCCGGCAATCCCGGCGCCAACTGCGCGCGCGGCGTGATGCAGCACCTGGCGCTGCGCGTCAAGAACGACGAAGAGCTGCTGGCGATGCGCGACCGCATCCGCTCGAAGGGCATCCCGGTGCTCGGGCCGATCGATCACGGCTTCTGCAAATCGATCTACTTCGCGGGTCTCGAAAATCTCGCGCTCGAGCTGTCATGGTCGAGCGACAGCCATCGACGCGCGCGCGTGGATCGACCCGGAAGTCGTCGCGCTCAACAACATCAGCGCGATGGAACTCGCGCGCTACAAGAAATCGTCCGACTACAAGGACCAGGCGGGCGGCGTCAAGCAACCGGGGATCGACGCGCCGGGCCCGCACATGACGAACTATCCGCCCGGTCGCTACGAACGCGTGCTGTCGACGCCCGACGACGTGGTGCTCGCGAACAGCGAGAACCAACCGCCGGTCAAGGTGGCGTGACGTCCGGCAACTACGCGATCCGAAAACCCTCGCGCGCCGCCGCGTCCTTCAGTCGCTGGTCGAGGCTCACGAAATCGAGCGTCGCCGGATCGTCCGCGGCCGCCGTCAACGCGGCGGCGAGTTGCAGCGCGTCGGCCGCTCTCAGCGCGTGTACTCGAAGCATTCGTTCCGCGGCGTTGCGCAGCGCATTCGTCGGCAACACCTCGTGCCACTCGGCGCCGAGTTTGCCGAGCGCGTCAGGCCGCCCGAGTGCTCGCAGCGTCGGTCGACCGATCGCGTTCGCGACGCACGAGCGCGGAGACACATTCGACGCGCGTACCCCACCAGACGACCATCGTCGGGTCCGATTCGAATTCGCGCTGCACGAACTTCTGACCGGCTTCGTCGACCAGCAGCGCGACGACGGCGGACGAATCCCAGAATTTCACCGGCCTTCGCGTCGCTCCTCGATCAGCGCCTCGACGACGCTCGCCTTCGACTTGATCGGCTTGTACCCGCGAAGCGCTTCAAGCGGGTTCGACGTCTTCGAGCGCTTGATCAGACCCGTTTGCTCGAGCCGGGCAAGTCGCTCGTCAGCGAACGACTACTGTCGACACGTTCCAGCACTGCAATCGGCTCATCGCGATCCAGGATCAGCACAGTCTGTCCCGCGCGAACCTTCTTGAGGTATGCGCTAAGGCTGTTTTTCAGTTGGGAGATCGTCACGCGCTCCATAGGGCCATTATAGCCTTATCAAAGAGGCTACTCAAGCCAACTGAATCACGATTCGGCCTGATTCAGTGATCTCTCCGGCGTATCCATTCGAGCAGCAGTTCGTTGACGCGTTCGGGCGCCTGGTCGGTGATGAAATGACCGACGCCCGGCAATACTTCGAAGCGATACGGCGCTGACACGAAGTTCGCGGTCGCCTCTGCCGCGACGCGGCCGACCGTCGCGTCCTGATCGCCCCATAGGTACATCGTTGGGACAGTGACGGCCGGCACGTCGGGCAGCGCAAGTGCTCCGCCGGGAATGCGCGGCGCACGATACCAGTTGATCGCAGCGTCGAGCGCATCGAAACTGCCGAGCCGTTCCAGGTAGGCGGCGATATCGGCGTCGCCGACACCCTGGTTGCGCAGCGTGCTGCGCAGCCGACGCGCGTCGTCGGCCAACAATTCGCTCGCCGCATTCGCGTCCTGAAACGCGCGATGGTGGCGTGATCGATCCGCCTGCGCCGCATCGGCCTTCATCGCCCGTGCGAACGCCGCCGGGTGCGGACGCGACAATACGGTCAGGCTGTCGAGTTCTTCGGGATATCGGGCCGCCAACAGCCACGATAGCTGTCCGCCCCAGTCGTGGCCGACCAGGTGATAGCGCCGATACCCCAACGATTTGGCCATCGCGCGGGCGTCGGCGATCAGCAGGTCCGTCGCATAGTCTTCGATCGTGGGCGGTCGCGCCTGCGGCGAATAGCCACGCTGATTCGGCGCCACCGCGAAATAGCCCGCGCGCGCCAACGCCGGCAGCTGATGCCGCCAGCTGTGGCTCGTCTGCGGAAAACCGTGCAACAACAACACCAGCGGCGAACCCGCATCGCCGGCGACATCGGCTTCGAAGACGAAATCGGAGACTCGAAGCTCCGTCACTCTTTAGCCACCTTGGCCATCAACTCGCCGACGCGCAGTTCGCCGGCGCGAGTCTGTCCGCCCATCTCGAGGAATCGTTTCATGTTGCGTTGCGCGCCCTCAGTCCGGAGCGTGCGCTGGAACAGGTATGCTTCATCGACGAGTCCTTCGGACAGCGGTTTCTCCGCGTTGTTGAGACTTTCTTTCGCGAGACGCACCGCTTCGACCGGGAAGGTCGCGATCCGGCGCGCCAACGCCGCAACGAAGGGGCCGATTTCGCCGGCTTCGAATATTCTGTTCAGATAGCCCCAGCGCTCCGCTGTTTCCGCGTCGAGATCGTCAGCGCCGAGAACAATCTCCATCGCGCGGCCGCGACCGACCAAACGCGGCAATCGCTGCGTACCGGTGCCGCCGGGCAGGATGCCGAGCGGCACTTCCATCTGGTTGACCTTGGTTTTGCCGCGCACGCCGAAGCGCATATCGCACGATGCCGAGAGTTCACTGCCGCCGCCGCCGACGCGACCTTCGATCTGCGCGATCGTCACCTTATCCATCGTGCGGAACCGCTCGCACATCGCGTGAAATGCATTCAACTCGAGGTCGCGTACCGCCGGCGTGTCCGTCGGAAACGTCCAGGATCGCGCCGACATCGAAGTGCGCGAGGAAGAAGTCGGGATCCGCGCTCTTCAACACGACGACGGTGAGGCCCGGGTCGGCCTCCAGTTCTTTCGACAACGCGGCGAGTTCCGCGTACAGCGGTAGCGTGATGACGTTGATCGGCGGGGCATCAACAGTGACCCACGCGATGCGCCCCTCGATCGTCACGTTCAGCAGTTGATAGTCGTATGCCATGGTTCCGTTCCCGGTTGAATTGCAGATGGGCCCAAGTTTTTTGCGCCGGCTCTTGATCGCCGGCCCTGAGGTTCATTGAACACTGGATCCGCCGCGACCGCGTAACGCGGACGCGCTCGGCGTCACGGTGGCTGCCACGTACCGGCCGGTGGTTTGATGCCACTTCGCCGATTCATGTCTCGATTGAATTCCGCCGCGGCGGTGCGCTCGGCGTCGATCTGCGCCCGCGTTCGGCACACGTTTCTCGGAATGTTCGAACCCATCTGACGTTCGCGCTTACACGTCAATTGACTCGAATAGGCCGACGCGGCGGCGGCCTGGGAGCCCTCCAATGGAGCCCCGGCAGGCTGGGCGGCGAGCGCCGATGCCGCTAGTCCGACACCCATCAGGATCGCCGACCCGGCTGCCACGGTGCGCCTCATACGAGTCGTTCCTCGGTTCGCACGTCGACATGATCGCGCCGATCGCGCTGCGGGATCCACGACTTTTGTGGCGCACAAAGAAAAAGGGGCGGTCACATGACCGCCCCTGTCAGCGAAGATTCAGTCAAGAATCAATGTGCCCCAAATTCCTTCTTGAACAGGAGTTGAACGGTCCGTCCGTATGGGTCGGAGATATAGGGGTCGTAGCTCAACTGCAGACGTGCCTCCGGCGGATCTTCGTCGGTGAGGTTCATGACCGACAACGAACTGTAGATCCCCCACGGGAGTTCGGCACCGACAATGATGTTGTGCGACACGAACGAATCGACATGCAGCCCGAAGTTGTTCGGAATCGCCGGGCCGACCGCGGGCTGGACGAACGTGCCTCCTCGATTGTCCTTTACCCCCTCGACGTAGCGCGCTTCATACCGGAAGTTCAGCGGCCCGCGAAGATAGTTGACGTTGAAAATCGCGCGCCATTGCGAGATCGTGCCGGGGTTACGGTCGTAGTTCGCAAAACCGACCGCGTCATACCCCCCGCTGACAAGCGCACCACCGAAAATAAACGGATCCACCTTGTACTTGTCCACGTAGGTGGCGCTGACGCCTGTGGTCAACTCTCCGTCGAACACTTCGCCAAAGTCATACGTCAGCTCGGAATCCACGCCCGTGGTCTCGACTTGGGGGCCATTGGTCACGTTCGAAAGGATGCGCGCGATGTCGGTGCCTGTGGTGACGCCTTGAATGCACGTGTTGTTGAGGTTGAACGTCACCAGGTACCGAAGGCCGCTATTGCAGTTCGCCAATTGTGTGCCCTGGGGGTTCGCGGGAACTCCGGGGAGGGTACCGACGGCATTGGCCACTGCCGTGTACGGCACGGCCACGATCTGATCCTTGAACTTGTAGCTCCAGTAATCGACGATCGCGCGGAAGCCGCCAAACGTGGCGATGAAGCCCACGCTATAGGTATCGGCCGTCTCCGGCTGGAGCGCGGGATTGCCGACGAAGTCGATCGATCGATACTGGTTCGCCGCCACGGCGAGCGGTTGCAGACCGGTGATGCCTCGCGCCGCGACATTGAGCGGCGTCGGGCCGCGGAAGGTCGTACCGACCGAGCCACGCAGCGTCAGGAAGTCGGTAGGCTGCCAGCGCACCGACAGTTTGGGATCGGTCGTATCGCCGGTCAGGCCGCCGTAGTCCTCATAGCGAACAGCGAGCTGTGCGGAGAGCGAGTCGAGAACCGGGATCGACAGCTCGGTGAATGCGGCGTACACCGATTGATCCAACGTCTGCGGAAGGAACTGACCGAGGAAGATGTTCGGACCGGTATGGAATTTGCACGTCGTATCCCCTGGAATGGGGCACGGCGTGATCCGGACATCCTGCAAAGGGCTGGTCGTAGTGCTGTCGAAGTTGATCAGCCGATACTGTGCACCGACCGCCCAGCCCAGGTTACCGCCGGGGAGTTTGATTCCGGTCTCCCCGTTGAGCACGCCGTCGTATACGAGGAGCGTCTGTTCGAATTCGGACCTGAAGTAATCCTTGAGCCAGGTGATCAGCTCTGGCGAGTTTTGCATTCCCTGTACAAAGCCGGGGTTCACGCGTCCCAGCGCCGGATTGGCCGGAACGCCGTTGGCGAATGGATTGAAGGCCAGACAGGTCGATCCCGGGCTGCCGAATGGGATGCCGTTGCAGTTGGGCCCACCCAATCCGGCCAACGCGTTCTTCAGACGGTCGATCTGCACGTCCGCGCCGCTGCGATGGAACGTGGAGTCGGAGTACGTCACCGCGACGTCGTAGCCAACGTTTTCCAG
The DNA here is from genome assembly GCA_963829065.1 of uncultured Gammaproteobacteria bacterium. GTDB lineage: Bacteria > Pseudomonadota > Gammaproteobacteria > Pseudomonadales > Azotimanducaceae > DATJGR01. The sequence continues at coordinate 895,003 of CAWHHK010000006.1, forward strand.
GAACCCGAAAGTCCCGAGATCGCCCTTCAGGCTCGCCGACACGCGTCCCATCGTGTACTGCTCCGGAATTTCCTCTCCACCATTGCCGCCCGTGATTTGCGCAATACCGCCCCAACCAAACGGACGGTAGAGTTCGAGGCTGACATTTTTCGTCGCATCGATCTGCGCTGTGTGAGGCCCGCTTGCTGCAGCGCCAAGAGCGCGCCGGGGTTGTTGGCAAACGGAGTAGGACCTAGATCGGGCACGAAGAACTGACCGCCGCCGGGCCCATTCGGACCCGACGTCGGCGGGTAACCCGGCGAAGTCCGATAACCGGGCAACTTCGTCTGAGCGTACAGCCCTTCGACGTGAAATTCCGAGGTGTCGCCCATCTTCATGTTCATTTCGGAGTACACCTGCCCCATCTCCGTCTTCTCCACGAGATTGTCGTAGGGAACGAAGGAGAAGCGACAAGCGCCCCCGGATTGGAATCCGCCCAAGTCAGCGCAGTTCGCATCGATTTGGGAGGGGGCGACGGGTAGGAACGCCGCGTCGCGCGGCCGGAACGTGCCCGGGGTGCTGAACGAGGACCAACCCGTCGGGTTCACCAGATAGGGCGGAAATGCCCACTTTCGATCCGTCGTCTTCAGTTCCCCCCGCGTCTGCACCGCGAGAGACAACAGGAAGTTCGAACCGTCGTTGCCCTGCCAGCCCCAGTTGATGTGGCCCGACTTGTCGCCGTCGCTGTTGTCGACCTGACGGTAGTCGACGCCAATGTCGAGGCCATCCAAGTCGTGCCGCGTAATGAAGTTGACGACACCCGCGATCGCATCAGAGCCGTAAATCGCGGCGGCACCGTCCTTGAGTATTTCCACCCGCCCGACCGCCTCCATCGGCAGCAAATTGGTGTCCACCCCTTGCGGACCTTCGGCGGGGGTGTACGTCGTACGCCGTCCATTCATCAGGATGAGAGTGCGCTGACCGCCGAGACCGCGCAGGTTGATGCTGCCGGTACCGATGATGCCCTGGTCACCGGCAAACTGGTTGCTCTCCCCCATGATCGGACCGACGTACGGCATGGCCCTGATCATGTCCATTGCACTGGGGTCGCCCCGGCGCTGCAGATCCTCGTTCGTGATCACATCGACGGGCAACGCCGCATCCTTGGGCGTTCCGACAATGTACGAACCGGTAACGACGATCTCTTCGACGCCTTTTCCGGCTGGCGGTGCCGCTTCCTCTGCGGATGCCGGGATTTGCCATACGAAAAGCAGCAATGCCGCGACTGCGGCGTATCCCAATCGTTTCACAGTATTCCCCCCAAAGATGACCTGAGACTCTCCCACCGAGCCGTGGTCGTGACAGCGCTCCACCGACCGCGGCCTGTCCCGATTGGAACATGCTGTTGACGAGAAACTCAACCACTTATTGAAAGAGAGTCGGATATGTGCTCGGCGGACACCTGGCGGGACGCGCAATCGGCTTGCCAGTCGCACCAATGACGGCGCCCCTCGATTGTCACGTTAGCAATCGGCTGATCGAGCGGCGACTGTATCACGCCGTGATACCCCGAGCCCAAGAAAAAGGCCGGTCCCGCTGCCGGGACCGGCCCTCCTATCAAACGAACACGTCAGCGGTTATTTGCCGCCCATCGTGTACGTGATCCCGAGTTTCGCCATCCGACCAAACGCGCTGACGGACCACGCGTCGTAGTTCAGATCTGCGGAGACCCGCGGCGGATCTTCGTCGGTCAGGTTGAATACCGACGCCGCGATGGTGACGTCCCGCCACTGGTAGATCGCCGTGAAATCGTACGTCGTCATCGAGTCAATTTTGCCCAGGTACGCCACCGACGGCGCAGCATCCTTTTCGTTGTCGACGTAGCGCGCCGTCAACCCCAGGTTCAACGCGTCGTGCGAGTAGCGCACGAATGCATTGCCCTTCAACTGCGGAATCGGCGTGAACGGATTGGTTTTGACGTTGTAGAAGCCGGCAAAATCTCCGCCAGGCGCGAGGATCACGCCGCCCAGATCGAGGAAGTCATCCGACTTGTACTGGTCCGTATATGTGCCCTCGGTGCCAATCGTCAGCGCGCCGCCGAAGACATTATCGAACACGTACTGCAGCGAGACATCGTAACCGCTGGTATCGATGTCCGAGCCATTGATCCAATACGTGTCGACCCGCGTGATTCCAGCCGGCGCCGTGGCGAGCGGGAAGATGTGGTTGTACAGCTCGCGACATTGCGGCGAGTTGTAGCCCGCGCCCGCAACCGCCGCACCCGGCGGACCCTGGCAACCCAGTGCCGTGTATTTGTTCACGAGCTGACCCTGGCTCTCGACCTGCAACGGTTTCTGGAACTTGTAGTACCAGTAGTCGACTGACCCGGTGAATCCGCCCAGTTCGACGACGAAACCGACGTTCGTCGACGTCGCAGTCTCCGCCTGCAGGTTGTTGTTGCCGACGATGTCCACCGCCTTGAACGCGTTGACCGGCGCGATGAACTGCAGCGTCGTCGTGCGACCGCTCAGCGTCGTCAGCGGGGGTCCGCGGAACGTCGTCGATGCGGAACCGCGCAGCGTCAACCAATCCAGCGCCTTCCAGCGAATCGCCAATTTCGGATCGACCGTCGATCCGACCTCGCCACCGTAATCCTCGAACCGTACGGCCGCCTGCATGTCGATCGAGTCGGTTACCGGTATCGCCAGTTCGCTGAACGCCGCATAGATCGTGCGCTTGGTGCTCGTCTCATCGTATGCCGACAGGAACCCGAGCAACCCGGTCGGATCCGGATCGAGACCGTTCTGACACGCGTCAAAGTTCGCCTGCGAGATGTTGCCGAGCGTCACCGAGTACGGATTGTTGAACGGACACGGATTCACCTGGCGGTTCGCGATGTCGTTGAGTTTGGCGTCGAACTTTTCGGTCCGCGCTTGCGCACCCAAGGCCCAACCGATAGTGCCGCCGGGAAGTTCGAACGGCGTTTCGCCGCTGATCACGCCGTCGAACACGAGCAGTTGACTCGTGAGGTCATAGGTCTGCCACGCGATCAGCCACTGGGACAGCTCCGCGCTGTTGGCGAGGTTCGGTTTGAACTGCGGATTGAACGCGCCGTTGATCCGCGAATACTGGATCGCGTTGGAGAACGGGTTGTAGTACTCGCACCCACCTGCGCCCGGCACCGCGGTCGGTCCCGGCACGCAGTTGGGCCCGCCGAGGCCGTCCAACGCAAACGCCATTTTCTCGACCTCCGTGTCCGGCGTTTCGCTATTGCGTTCGCGGTTCGAGTAGCTGACCGCGAAGTCGTAGTGGATCTTTTCGTCGAAGTCGCCGACCAGACTGGTGGACAGACGATACGTGTCCGTAGTCGCGTCCCCTTTCTGCGTGTCACCGAACCAGCCGGTGACACCGAATGCGCGCGCAAGCGCAAAGACGCCTCCGGTGCCCTGCCCGACGACCGTTGTCGGATTGTCGAGCCTGTATTGGATCAGCCCCGGGTGGGTCGGCGCGATCACGCGGTCCGGCCCGAACAACGACTGCGGCGCATACGACGGCGATGTGTAGACCCGGGTTTCGACCTTCGCAAACAGTCCTTCGAAGTGCAGCGTGGACGCGTCAGTCAGTTCGTAACTCGCCTCGCCCCAATACCGTCCGCTCTTCGTTTTGTTGATCAAATTGTCGAAGAACGTGTACTGGAATGCGCAGTTGCTGCTGCCGGCGGGGGTGACGCCGTTCACCGCGCCACCGAGCAATGCGCAGCCGACATCGGCCTGGTTCAGGGCTCCATTTATCGGGGTGAAGTTCGCCGGATACAGCGTCGCGGGGTTCGCGATCGACGACCAGCCGCCCGCCGGGTTCAGCGGCCGCGGCAGCAGCGCCCAATCCCGATCGCGGACTTTCAGGTTGTCGCGTTGCTCGTATTCTGCCGCGACCATGCCGTGCAGCCGATCGTTGCCGCCGCCCCAGATGATGCTGCCGTCCTGCGTGCCTTTGGAATTGTCCAACCATTGGTTGGATCCATAGACCTCGAGACCCTCGAAATCGCCGCGCGTGATCAGATTCACGACGCCGGCGATCGCGTCGGATCCGTACAGTGCGGCCGCGCCGTCCTTCAGGACTTCGGTCCGGCCGAGCGCGGCCTGCGGCATGAAACTCACGTCGACGCCGGTGTTCTCGGTGACGACGTGACGACGGCCATTGACGAGCACCAGCGTGCGCGTCGCGCCGAGGCCGCGCAGGTTGATCGTCGTGACCGCGCTGTTGCCCTGGGCCGGCACCTGAAACTGGTTCTCTTCCGCGATGTTGCCCGACGCGACGCCGAGGTTGCGGATCATCTCGACCATCGACGGATCGCCCTGCTTTTGCAGGTCCTGCTGCGTGATCACGTCCACCGGCAATGCTGCGTCTTCGGCGCTGCCCTTGATGTACGAACCGGTGACGACGATCTCTTCAACGGCGGGTTTCTGGGCCTCCTCCGCGGATGCCGGGATTTGCCATAGGACACACAGGAATGCCGCGAGCGCGGCGCAGACCAATCGTTTCACGTGAGTGCTCCCCAAGAACGAACTGAAATTGCTCCCCCACCGCGGTCGCTACAGCCCCCTGCCCGACCCGGCCGATGTCGATTGGACGCGCCGTGCGAAAAAATTTCAATCGGTATATGACGCAAGCTTGCCAAGAAGACTAAATCACGTGAATTACCGCATATTTCGTTACCGCGCAGCACAATCACCACAGTGCTCCGGCATGCCCCTCTGTAATTCTGTTGTAGACGGCGCCGTTCCCTGCGCTTGTGCCGCGCGCCGTCAACCTGCAATGATGACGACAGCGCAAGCGAATACTGGAAATTTCGCCCAGGAGAACACCATGACCGCCGCACTGAAACAGATCGCCTGTGATCGCGTCGACGCGCTGGCGCAGACCCTGCTCGACGTATCGCACGACATACACGCGCCACCCGGAACTCGCGTTCAACGAGCACCACGCGAGCGCGCTGTTGTGCGATACGCTGACGGCGCAGGGGTTGCCTGTGCAGCGGTCCGTGTACGGGCTCGAGACCGCTTTCGAGAGCGAGTTCGCTCGGCGCAGGGACCGGCCCGCGCGTCGCCGTTCTCGCCGAATACGACGCGCTGCCTGGGATCGGCCACGCGTGCGGCCACAACCTGATCGCGACGTCGGCCCTCGGCGCGACGCTGGCGCTTGCAGCCGTCCGCGATCAGCTGCGCGGCACGGTGCGCCTGTTGGGCACCCCCGCCGAAGAGAAAGGCGGCGGCAAGGAACTGATGCTTCGCGCCGGCGCCTTCGACGGCGTCGACGCCGCGATGATGATGCATCCGTCCGGCATCAATCTGACGACGATGCCGTGCATCTGCGTCGCCGAAGTGCGCGTCGAATATCACGGGCGCTCGGCGCACGCGTCCGCGATGCCGCACCGCGGCATCAACGCGCTCGACGGTCTGCTGCTCGCTTATCAGGCGATTTCGAACCTGCGCCAGCACATTCAAAGCACCGAACGCATCCACGGCATCGTCACCGACGGCGGCATGGCGCCGAACATCGTGCCGGACTTCGCCGCCGGCGACTTCTACGTGCGCGCCGCAACGCTCGAGGATCTCGCGCGGCTGAAGCCGCGCGTGCAGGCGTGCTTCGAAGCCGGCGCCAAGGGCAGCGGTTGCGAAGTGGACGTGCGCTGGGCCGGCGTCGATTACCTCGATCTGAATACCAGCGTGCCGCTCGCGACGAGCTTCCAGCGCAATGCCGAGTCGCTGGGCCGCGTCTTTTTCCCGATGGAGAAGCTGCCGGCCGGATCGAGCGGCAGCACCGACATGGGCAACGTCAGCTACGCGTGCCGTCGATCCACCCGATGCTGGCCGCGGCGCCGAGCAACGTCGTGATCCACCATCCCGATTTTGCGAAATGGGCGGGCTCGGAAATGGGCGACAAGGCGGCGCTCGACGGCGCCAAGGCGCTCGCGATGACGGCGATCGATTATCTGTCGAGCCCCGCGCTGCAGCAGGAGGCCCAGCGCGCCTTTGCAGTGTCGTTGGGGCTGTCCTGATCCGTAGACGTCCTGATCGGTGGCTGACCCAGTCTGGCTATTCGGCTACGGTTCGCTGATCTGGCGGCCGGATTTTCCGTTCGCGCAACGCAGGCGCGCGCGCATCAGCGGCTGGAGTCGTCGCTTCTGGCAGGGCTCACACGATCATCGCGGCACGCCCGATGCGCCGGGGCGCGTCGTCACGCTGGTTCCCGAGCACGGTGCGCTCTGCGACGGCGTCGCGTATCTGATCGATCACGCGGCATTCGATCATCTCGATCATCGCGAGAAAAACGGCTACGAACGCCATGACGTCGAACTGCAGTTCGAGCGACGAGCGCGCCAACGGCGTCGTCTACATCGCGCAGCACGGCAATCACGCATTCCTCGGGCCGGCGCACGATCGAGACGATCGCGCGCCAGATCCTGACGAGCCGCGGGCCGAGCGGCAGCAACGTCGAATACCTGTATGAACTCGCCGCGGCGCTGCGCGACCTTGACGTTGACGATCCGCACGTGTTCGAGTTGGCGGCCCTCGTTGCAAAGCTCGCAGCCGATGGACATTCGCCTGCTGCCTGAACACGAAACGTTCCGCGACGACGTGCGCCGGTTTCTCGACGTCGCGCTCGACGACGACCTGCGCGACGGCGCGCGCTTCTGCGCCGGCATCTTTCAGGACTACGCGACCAACATGCGCTGGCACCGGATTCTGCACGCGCAGGGCTGGGTCGCGCCGAGTTGGCCGAAGCAATACGGCGGCACGGGTTGGGATCTGCTGCAGCGTCACATCTGGACGACCGAAGCGAGCCTCGCCGGCGCACCGGGTCTCGCGCCGATGGGACTCGGCATGTGCGGGCCGATGTTGATCGGCCACGGCACACCCGAACAGCGCGCGTACTACCTGCCGCGGATCCTGTCCGGCGAGGACTACTGGTGCCAGGGCTATTCGGAACCCGGCGCCGGCTCGGACCTCGCCGCATTGAACCTGCGCGCCGACATCGACGGCGAACACTACGTGCTCAACGGCACCAAGATCTGGACGACGCACGCGCATCACGCGAACCGGATGTTCTGTCTCGTGCGCACCGACGCGAGCGGCAAACCGCAGCAAGGCATCACGTTTCTGCTGCTCGACATGGACAGCCCCGGCATCAGCGTCGAGCCGATCCTGTTCGTGTCCGGCGAACACGAAGTCAATCAGGTGTTCTTCGACAACGTCCGCGTGCCGCGCACGAATGCGCGTCGGCGCCGAGAACGACGGCTGGACGGTCGCGAAGTACCTGCTCGAATTCGAACGCGGCGGCAGCGGCGCGGCGCGCATGCAGGCTGCGCTGACGCGCGTGAAGCGGCTCGCGCGTGCGACCCGTGTCGACTTACCGGCTCGCTGGCCGATGAACCGGCATTCGCGCGCAAGCTCGCGACCGCCGAAGTCGAACTCGCGTCGATTCAATACACGGAGTTTCGGATCCTCGCGGCGCTGTCGCAGGGCGGCAATCCCGGTCCCGAGTCGTCGATCCTGAAAAACCTCGGCGCCAACATGGGTCAGCGGATCTCCGAACTCGCGGTCGAAGCCATCGGCTGCTACGCGATGCCACATCAGCCCGATGCACGCACCGTCGGCAGCAACGTCGCGATCGATCGGCCCCAGCGACGGCATCGTCGTGCTGCCGAACTATTTCAACCTGCGCGCCGCGTCGATCGCCGGCGGCAGCAACGAAGTGCAGAAGAACATCGTCGCGAAGCTCGTGCTCGGTTTGTAGCGTCGCTGGCTCAACGGGCCGTCAGGAACCCTCGTTGGTGCGATGCAGCGTACAGAGGCGCAGTTCGTTGGCGAGTGTGCCTTCGATTGGTTCGCAGGTTGCGAAGTCTGTCGCCAAACTGAACTTTGCCATGCCTTCGGTGGCGACCTCTTGTTCATCAGCTCGCAGCAGAAGGTAGAGGCTGCCCCTGTGTTGCGTTATTCGCCCTCGAACCAACGCGGTCAGTAGACCATCTTCTCGATGGCGCGGATCAAGCGCTTCACCTTGGATCCGCACAAAAGGTACGGACTCCGGAAAGAACGGGATGATCCACGCGAGCGGCGCGTCGCCGGCCAGCAGCACCATCGGCGCAGAATCGTCGGGGAAAGCGGGCACTCTCGCTTCGAGGAAGCGCTCGCCGAACGGAACGCGATTCCAATACGACGGCTTCGTAGACAACGCGAGGACCAGGGCGCACGCGAACGCGACCATGACGCGCGCGCGCTTCGATGTGGGCCACGCTGCAATCAGCGCGGCCGTCAGGAGCGGTGCGATCATCTCCAGCGGCGACCAGGTAACGATAAATTGCGAACACACTGAGCCAGGCGAGGTAGCTCGCCAGGGCCATGGTCAACACGAAGCGAACGGGTGGTGCGATGACACTGAACCGTTTTCGCGCTCGCGGTGCGAGCCCGCACGCGACGAGCGTCGCGAGGGCAGCCACCCACAGCAGTAGGATGCGCAGATCGGTGAAATCGACCTCACCGACGTAGTACGGGTTGAGCGTGAATTCGATCGGGAAGAACAGGGCTTCGAGGAGCGAATGCGGAATGAACGTGACGTCGCGGTACTCTTCGTTCAACGCCATCGCCGATCCGATCACGTTGTTGAAATGCGGAAAGATCGGATTGCCGAAGTGACGCCATAGATGAAGCATCCAGAATCCGCCCAGCAAGATGACTCCGGCGAGCCCCGCCAGGCCGAACGTCGCCACTCTGGCCACCCGCAACGAGATCGAGCCTGGCAGTACCGCACACGCGACTGCGAGACCGAACGCATACGTCGCGGTCGGCAGCTTCAATCCGACCGCGCAGCCGGCGAGGAGACCCGCGGTCAAGAACGTTCGTGCTGAGAGCGCATCACGGCGCAACGCGGAGCAGACGTGCCACAACGCCGTCAGGAAGAACAGGCTCAAGACGTTGTCGTAGAACGTGGTCCCGAGCAGCCCGAACACACCGCCTCCGGTAACACCGAGAGTGGCGATCAACGCACCGCCGCCGCCCCGTGCCCACGCGCTCCACTCGGGAAGCAGCGCGCGCGCAAGCGCGTAGAGAACGATGAAATTCAATCCATGCAGCGCGCCGAGAATGAAGCTGCAGAGCATCGGCGGCGCGTGTTGCGCGAAGAGAAACAAGGGCACGTCGAGCAACGGATTGAAGAACGTAGGCACCTGGGCAGGCGCAACGTCGAAATCACCGCGACCGTGCAGGAATGCGTAAGGGTTGTACCAGTGGTAGTTGGCCAGGTCGTAGTTCGCGTCCTGGCCGATCGCGAGCGAGATGAATCCGAATACGAACGGTGCCGCCACGCAGCATCCGCGCCCCACGACATTTCGCGCTTGGACTATGGTTTACCCCTGATTGCACTGTGACAGCTGATCGATCGACCCGGGTTGGTCATGTCGTCGAGAAGGCGACTGCGCCAAGCGATCAATTCAGCGGCCGTCACTTTGCTCGAAATGGCCTTTGAAGCAAAGATCGCGGGAGCGTTCCGCCCTTGAGACCGGTCCTGTTACGGTCCGGCAACAAATCTCCAGCGCTCCAGACTTGAGTCGCGCCGCGATTTTGTGCAGCGTGGTACACAATGCGCGTAGGCTCCGCGACGATGGCGAAATTCCTGACAAGCGTGCTGCTGGTGCTCGGCACCGCCATTCTGGGCGGGGCCGAGGCCGCCGCGCTGACGCTCGCGCGGGCGCCGCAGTACGGTGCCAATCCCGCGGCCGGACACACGTTCGTCCACGACGGCGTCGCGCTGTACTACGAGGTCTACGGCAGCGGCGAACCACTGCTGCTCGTGCATGGCAATGGCGGCAGCATCGGCTCGCTCGCCGCGCAGATCGAGTACTTCCGCGACCGCCGTCTGGTGATCGCGATGGACAGTCGCGACCAAGGTCGCTCGGGGGACAGTGCAGACCGGTTGACGTACGAGAAGATGACCGACGACCTCGCGGCGTTGCTCGATCGTCTGGAGGTCGGCCCCGTGGACGTGCTCGGCTGGAGCGACGGCGGCATCGAAGCGCTGCTGCTCGGCATGCGCTATCCGGACAAGGTCAAACGGCTGGTCGCGATGGCGCCGAACCTCAATCCGAGCGAGGAGGCGCTGTACCCGGAGACCATCGCGCTGATGCGCGAGGCGCTGGATTCGATGCCGGCGGAGGAGCGCGATACGCCGCAAGGCCGGCGCGAGTTGAAGGCGACGCAACTGATGCTCGTCGAGCCGAACATCGATGCATCGGAGCTTGCATCCATCGCAGCGCCGACACTGATCATCGTCGGCGACCACGACGTGATCCGTCCGGAACACGCGGTCGAGATCTACCAGCACCTGCCGAACGGCAAGCTGAAGATCCTGCGCAACGCCACGCACATCGCGCCGCAAGACGACCCGGCGCGCTTCAATCGCGCGGTCGATCGTTTCTTCCGCAACTCCGGTGGAGGCACGGCGAACTTCGACCTGATCAATCCCCGGATGCAGGCGCAGATCGCAAGCTTTTACGACTGACCGCGCGGCCGACGGCGATCAACGCGCCAGACCAAGGAGCAGCCCCTCCACCGCGATCGATGCGTATCGCGCCGTAGTTTGGTTGTTGGCGATCGTCGTCGGTAACTGATCTGATTGGCGGCCCCACGGCAACCAATCCCACCATTGCCTGTCGAGCCGCACGGGCGCACTCTTCGTCGATTCGCGGCCTGTTCAACCTTCTCCATGCTGACCTGCACTTGGGCACCCACCGCTTTCGCCGGCCCGAAGATCGTCCGCGGGGCGCCCGCTGGCGGTGCCATGCAGCAGGGAGAAACGCTGCGCACTTTCGTCACAAGCGCCGTTGCCCGGCTCGAAACGCTCGGGGTCGGTCATCTGCTGATCGCGCAACCCTGGTGGGGCAGCGGCGAAGAAATGGGACGCGTGTGAAACGGCTCGCGCGCGCGACCCGTGTCGACTTAGGCTCGCTGGCCGATGAACCGGCATTCGCGCGCAAGCTCGCGACCGCGGAGGTCGAACTCGCGTCGATTCAATACACGGAGTTTCGGATCCTCGCGGCGCTGTCGCAGGGTGGCAATCCCGGTCCCGAGTCGTCGATCCTGAAAAACCTCGGCGCCAACATGAGTCAGCGGATCTCCGAACTCGCGGTCGAAGCCATCGGCTGTTACGCGATGCCACACCAGCCCGATGCACGCACCGTCGGCAGCAACGAAGTGCAGAAGAATATTGTCGCGAAGCTCGTGCTCGGTTTGTAGCGTCGGTCAAACGATCCGGCTCTTCTTGTCGCCCCAGTAACGATCGCGCAACACGCGCTTGTATAGCTTGCCGGTGGGCAAGCGCGGCAGCGCCGGATCGAAGTCGATACTGCGCGGACACTTCTGACGGGCAAGGTGAGCCGCGCAGAACGCCATCAGTTCCTCGGCGACCGCCGGACTCGGCTCGATACCGGGCAGCAACTGCACGACGGCTTTCACTTCTTCACCGAGATCTGCATTCGGTACACCGAACACCGCCGCGTCCATGACTTTCGGGTGCGTAATCAGCAGGTTTTCGCATTCCTGCGGATAGATGTTCACGCCGCCGGAAATGATCATGAAAGTGGCGCGGTCGGTGAGATACAGATAACCGTCGTCATCCACGTAACCGACGTCACCCACGGTACTCATCGAGCCGTCCGCCGAGCGGGCATCCTGCGTCTTGCCTGGATCGTTGAAGTACTCGAACGGCGTTGCCGTCTTGAACCACACGGTGCCCGGTGTGCCTTTTGGCGCCGGCTTCATCTCTTCATCGAGAATGTGCAGGTCGCCGAGCAACACCTTGCCGACGCTGCCGCGGTGGGAAAGCCACTCCTGCGTGTTGCATGCGGTAAAACCCAGGCCCTCGGTGGCGCCGTAGTATTCGAAAATGATCGGTCCCCACCAGTCGATCATCTGTTCCTTCACTTGCACCGGACAGGGCGCCGCGGCGTGAACTGCAATTTCGAACGACGACAGGTCGTATTTGTTGCGCACATCGTCCGGCAATTTGAGCATGCGCGAGAACATCGTCGGGACGAGCTGGCTGTGGGTCACTTTGTATTTTTCCACCAGCGCCAGATATTGCTCCGGGTCGAACCGCTCCATGATGACCGCGGTGCCCCCGTTGCGAATCGTCAGGCCGACGGCTGCCTGCGGCGCCGAGTGATACAGCGGCGCGGGCGACAGGTACACCATGCCCTCGCGGTACTTCCACATTTGATTCAGAAATTGAAACAAGCCGGATTGTTCGTCCGGCGAGATGTCCGGCATCGGCCGCAAGATGCCTTTGGGTCGACCTGTTGTTCCCGACGAGTAGAGCATCGACGTCCCGGCCCGTTCGTTGGCGAGCGGCGTCGACGGATGGTTCGCCGTCGCTTTGTCGATGTCGACGAACGGACCATCGTCGCCGGTGCCGCCGACGATCAGGCAAAGGCGCAGATTCGGGCACAGTTTCGCCGCTTCCATCGCGACGTCGCGCTTCGCATGCGACGTGATCAGCACCTTCGATTCGGAGTTCTGAACGATGTACGCGACTTCCTCCGGCGTGAGGTACGAATTGATGCAGGTGTAGTACAAGCCGCTGCGCTCACCCGCAGAACACATCTCGATGTAGCGGTTGTTGTTCTCCATGAAGATCGAAAAATGGTCGAGCCGCTGCAAGCCGGTCGCCTGCAGCAAATGCGCGAGACGGTTCGCACGGGCATTGAGTTCCCCGTACGTAATCACCTCGCCGGTGGACGCCATGACGAGGCAGGGACGATCGGGATCTTCGCGCGTGGATGCGTGGGGGTACATGGGCGGTATTTCCTCGGCTCAAACAGGACGCGAAGGTTAGCGTAGCGATGGTCTACGGCGACACCGGTACGGTTTCGATTGACCGTGCATAGTCGTCCCATCCGGTCACGCCCATCTGCGCGAACATGGCGCGCGCCTGCGCGAGGTCGCTTGCCATGCCATCCATATCACTGCGCAATCCTGCCAATCCGGCTCGCTCCAACAACAGCATCGGTAGCCAGCCCTTTCCATCAGTTCGCAGCAGTACCTCCAGCGTCACCGCAATCTGCGTTTCGAGTTCATCGAGGTGCTGCGAACCGTTGACCGTGCGCAGCACGCGCGCCCTAACGACGCCGACCGCACGCGCGGTGTCATTCGTTGCATGGTCCACACCCCTGCGCGCCAGCTCGAGGCTCCGCTCGCGCTCGCCCATTCCAGCGAGGCAGAGCGCCTGAAAGGCATCGACGAATACGCTCCACTCTCCGCCCGCACCTGTGGCATTGATGCGTTGCCTGGCGCGCTCGAGAAACCCGTTTCCCTCTTCCCAACGCAGGCCGAGCGTGCTGGCGTTACCGCACGCCATCAGGGCATAGACGACGTTGCGGTCGGAGCCGCTACGCTCGGCCAGTTGCAGCGATTCATCGGAGTAGCGCCGGGCGCGCTCTGCATCGCCGGAAATCCAGCACGCCCAGTATCGATCGGTAGCCGCCGATGAAAGGTCCGAACCGGGCCCGGATCTGCGCAGCAGCGCAGGAAAGTGCTCGGCGAATTCAGATGCTTCCCGGACGCGGCCCGTAATGCTCAGGCATGCGGCGCGGATTGCGAGAGATTCCACATAAGGACGCCAACCGAGCACCTCGAGTTCTGCGGCGTCATCGCCACCGCCGATCGCAATGCTCTGGTCGAAGACCGCGATGCTGTCTTTCCAGCGCGCCTGCCACGCGTAACCGCGCCCCAGAAAGTGGCGCGCGAAAAGACCGATGGCGCGATCGCCCTCGGCATCGGCAAGCGCGATTGCGCGCGAAGCATGCTCGACCATGCTGGCGAAATCGTTCTGCGAACTCTTGAGCTGGCTGTAGTCCGCTTCGAGCAGGGCTTCGGTACGGCGGTCGCCCGCGTTGCGGGCAAGGTCGACCGCTTCGCGGAAAACGGACTCCGACTCGACCGGGTCTGCGCCCAGTCGATCCAGCATGTTGATCAGTTCGGGATAGACATCGAGCAGCAGCCGTGTCCGGTCAGAGGACTCCGGCAGCGCGACGAGCAGTTTGCGCGCTTGCGCCCAGTGCCGTCGCGACGCAGCCATGTCGTTGGCGCGGACCCAGCGCGCGGCGCGCACGTGCCACGTAGCCGCGCGCATTGCGTCGCCCGCTTGCTCCCGGTGATGTGCGAGCAAACCCGCAAGTTCGTCCAACCGGTCGGCGCCGCATCTCGATGGCAGTCGCAACGGCCGCATGACGGGCGCGCCGCGCACTGCCCAGCTGTGCGTGCAACGCCACCTCGTGCGTCAGCGGGTGTTTGAATGAATACTCCGCGACCGGGTAGATGGCGCGTTCGTTGACGAGTTCGGCGACGAGCAGCCCCGACAACGCCGCCTCGAGATCCTCGACTTCCATGTCGATCACCGATTCAAGCAGCGGCCGCGCAAACTCCTTGCCGATGACGGCAGCGCTGTACAACACCTGCTTCTCGCGCTCGCCGAGCCGGTCGATGCGCGCTGCGAGCAGCGCCTGCACGGTCGCCGGCACTTCGACGACGTCGATTGCCGTCGTGAGCTCGTACGCGCCGCGTGCGCCGGCGAGCTTGCCGGTGTCGAGCAGCGACAGCACGATCTCCTCCGCGAAAAACGGATTGCCGCCTGAGCGCGCCCCGATCAACGCCGGAAGCGACGCAACGGAGCGATGTGCGCCCACCCAGTCGCGCACGAGGGCCGCGAGCGACTGCGCACTGAGCGGCGCCATCGGCAATTGCAGTACCCACGATTTTTTCGTCCAGGCCGCTGTGTACTCCGGCCGGAAGTTCACCAGCAACAGCGTACGAGTCGAACTCACCGCTTCGACGATCTGCGCCACGAACAGGTCGCTGCCAGGATCGATCCAATGCAGATCATCGATCAGCAGCACCATCGGCTCGGCCTGTGTGCGCAACTGGATCAAACGGCGCACGAACGTGAACAACCGCCGCTGCCGCAGCGTGGGCTCCAGCTGGAGCGCTGGGCTTTTTGGGTCCGCGACGCCAAGAAAGTCGAGCACCAGCGCGCGATCGTCAGCGAAGCCGTCGTCGAGCAAAGCAAGTTCGCCGACGATCTTCTGGCGCGCTTCCCGGACGCCGTCCTGATCGGTAATTCCAAATAGATTGCGCAGCAGCTCCAGCAGCGGAAGATAAGGAATCGTCTTACCGTGGGCCGGGCAATGCGCTTCGTAGACCACCAATCCCTGAGCGCGGCAACGCTCGACGAACTCGGCGCACAGCCGGCTCTTGCCCACACCGGGTTCGCCGACCACGGCGGCAACGCGCCCAGTGCCTTCTAGCGAGCGTTGCAGCGCCGATTCGAGCGCAGCCATTTCGTCGCTGCGGCCGACGAAGCGCGATAACCCTCGGGCGCGGGAGGTATCAAGCCGCGTGCGGTGGCTGCCGATGCCCTCGAGCACGAACACGCCGACTGGATCGCGCACGCCTTTGACAGTCACGGGACCGAGTGAGCGCGAGGCAAAGAAGCCATCCACGTAGCGCTGCGTGTGCTGCGACAGCGCGATACCGTCGGCGGGCGCGAGCTGTTCCATCCGCTGGGCGAGCCCCACAGTCTGGCCTTGCGCGGTGTAGTCCATGCGCAGGTCGTCGCCGATCTTGCCGACGACGACCTCGCCGGAATTCATACCGATGCGGAACGCGAAGTTGACGCCCGGATCGACGCGCAGTTCGTCGGCGTGGGTACGCAATCGATCGCGCAGATGCAGTGCCGCATAGCACGCCCGTTGGGCATGGTCTTCATGAGCGATCGGTGCTCCGAACAGCGCCATGATGCCGTCGCCGGTGTATTGATTGATGGTGCCTTCGAACCGGTGCACGCCTTCGGCGAGGATCTCGAAGAAGCGCTCGAGGACCTTGTGCCATGCCTCGGGGTCCAGTTGTTCGGCCAGCTCCATCGAGCCCTTCACGTCGGCGAACAGCACGGTGACTTGCTTGCGTTCGCCTTCGAGCGCCGAGCGCGACTGCAGGATCTTGTCGGCGAGGTGTTTGGGCGTGTACGCGCGCGGCATCGCGCGTCGGGCTGGGAGGAAGAGGCGGCCGCTGCGCCGCACTCGGCGCAGAACTTCGCCATCGCGGACAGCTCAGTGCGACAGTCGCGCACAGCGACGTTCGAATGCGACGCCGCACTCGGCACAGAACTTCGCGCGCTCGGAGTTGACGTGGCTGCAGCGCGCACAGTTCATGGCGACCTCGCGCAAACCGCGTCCTTCAGCGCGACACCTTCCGACCGTCCGGCATTCCCAGGATCACGCACTACCAGGTTCATACCACGTACGAAGTTTACGCAGTGCACGGATGTCTCCGAGTCGTGGTACGAACGCCAGTGACTCCTTTGTGCTATTGGGCACGGAGACGATAGTGGCTGAGCCATGCTCGCGCGCCACTCATAGTGATCTCACGAACTCGGGCCACGCCAACGCGCGAACACCCGGCGTCAGCGCAGTCGTTCCGCTCGGTGACGTCGGTGTTGGGTGCCGTTGTCTGTAGCGCCGCACGGGAGCACTCTTCGTCGCTTCGCGGATATTTCGGCTTTCACGATGCTGACCTGCACCTGGGCACCCACCGCCTTCGCCGGCCCGAAGATCGTCCGCGGGGCGCCCGCTGGCGGCGCCATGCCGCAGGGCGAGACCGCTGCGCACCTTCGTCAGAAGCGCCGTTGCCCGGCTCGAGGCGCTCGGGGTCAGCCATCTGCTGATCGCACAACGCTGGTGGGGCAGCGGCGAAGAAATGGAGGGTTCGACGCTCGATTGTCTGGCGATGACTGCATTCATCGCGGCTCACAGCGAACGCATCCGATTGGTCACCGCCATTCATCCCGGATTCTTCCAGCCCACGGCAATCGCCAAATGGGGCGCCACGATCGACCGCCTCACCGAAGGACGCTGGGCGATCAACGTCACCAGCGGCTGGCACCTGCGTGAGTTTGCGATGTACGGCGTCGACGCACCGGACCACGACCAGCGCTACGCGCGATCGCGCGAGTTCATCGAGGTGTTGCGCGGAGCGTGGGCCGGAGAGCCTTTCAGCTACGCGGGCCGCTATTACCGGGCGGATGCGTTGCGGCTCGAACCGCGACCGACGACACCGCTCACGGTCTATCAGGGCGGACAGTCGGATGCCGCCATTGCGATGGCAGCGAGCCACTCGGACTGGATGTTCCTCAATGGCGGTCCGCCGGAGAAGATTGCCGCGATCATCGAACGCGTCCGCACCGCGTGCGCACCGCTCGGGCGGACGGTTCGGTTTGCGATGTATGCACAACCGTTCTGTCGCAGCACGGACGAAGCGGCATGGCGCGCGATCGACGAACGCCTGGCTGCCGTGGATCCGGCTCTGGTCGCTCGACGCCAACAGGCCACCTCGGGCGCGGTCGGGATGTGGGCGTCCGACGACCCGCTCGCCGTGCTCGACACCAACGAGGGATTCGCGGCGCGGCTGATCGGCAGTCCGGACACCGTCTGGGCGCGCATCCTCGAGTTCGAATCGCTCGGCATCGAGCTCTTTCACCTCGATCTGCGCGACCCGCTCTTCGTCGACACGGTGCTGCCGAGGATGACCGGCGTCGTGCCCCAGCAGCGCGTCAGCGACGCGGTCTGAACAGCTCCCGCTTCAGGCCGCGTTGCCGCAGATCGTCGGGGACGTCCGCGCCGCGAATCAACGCCGTCGCCAAACGCCCCATCGCCGGGGCGGTTTGAATGCCGAACCCACCCTGGCCCACGAGCCAGAAAAATCCGGGCGCAGCATCATCGAAACCGACGACTGGGACACTGTCGGCGACGAAGGATCGCAGTCCCGCCCAACGGTGCTCGATCCGTTCGACGACGAGCGTGGTCGCGGCTTCGAAGCGTTCGACGGCGATCGCGACGTCGAGTTCGTCCGGTTGTGCATCACACGGCGGACTCGGCGTCTGGTCCGCGGGCGATAGCAGCAGACGCCCGGCGTCCGGCTTGAAATAGAACTCGCTCTCGACCTCGTGCACGATCGGCCAGCGCGGCACGTCGGGATGCGGACAGCGCAGCAGCAGCGCCGTGCGACGTTTGGGCATCAGACCAACGGCGGCGACACCGGCCAACTCGGCCACCTGATCGCCCCACGCACCGGCCGCATCGACGACGACGTCGCAGCGCAACGACTCGCCGCCCGCACGCGACGCGCCAACTGCCGTCGACACGCGCCAACGATTCCACCCGGCTGCGCGTCGCGAGCACGCCGCCGTGGGCTTTCAGCACGCGGCGAAATCCGTTCAGCAAGCCGTGCACGTCGATGTCCAGCACGTTCGGATCCGACACCGCGCGCGCAACCGATTCGCTGGCGCAGGATCGGCACGCGCTGCAGCGCGTCCGCGGCGCTGATCTCGACGAGTCCGGGACACAGCGCGCGCCAGCGCTCGAGGTAAACGTCGATCAGTGGCGCCTTGGCGGCCGTCGCGATCATCACGTCGGCGCGCGACGCCACCAGCGGCGCGTCGGCGAATCCCGCGGGCGGTCGCTCGAAGAACACGCGGCTTGCGGTGGTCAGCGCGAAAATCGTCGCATTGATGTACGGCTCGATGTACGACGCCGCCGAGCGACCGGAGCTGTGATAGCCGGGCGCGTCTTCGGCTTCGAACACCGTGACGTCGCAATGCGGCGCGAGCTCAGCCGCACACGACATGCCCGCCATGCCGCCGCCGACGATCACGACTTTCATCCGCGGCATCCGGGCTCCTTACGTTCAACCGTGCGCCATTGAACTATGATGTTCGTCGATCACACAAACGTAGAGGCGCACGATGAGCCAACTGGTATTGCGCGAGGACGCTCAGGGTCTGTGCACCCTGACGCTGAATCGACCCGACACACTGAACGCGTTGAGCCCGAATCTGTTCGTCGAACTGCGCGCGCACATCGACGCACTCGCCGAGCAAACCGAAACCATTGGCTGCGTGATTCTGTGCGGCAAAGGCCGGTCGTTCTCTGCCGGCAACGATCTGAAAGCCATTCAGGCGGGAGAAGTCGCGCCGAGTCGGCATTTTCAAGCCGAGACGCTCGAAGCCATCGAGCGGCTGCCGCAGCCGGTGATCGCCGCGGTGCAAGGTCACTGCTATACGGGCTCGCTCGAACTCGCACTGGCGTGCGATTTCATCATCGCCGCGGACAACGCTCGTTTCTCCGACACCCACGGCAAATGGGGGATGTCGCCGACGTGGGGCATGAGCCAGCGGTTGCCGCGACGCGTCGGCGTCGGCCGCGCGAAGGAACTGATGTTCAGCGGCCGCGTGGTCTCCGGTGAGGAGGCAGTCACGATCGGTCTCGCCGTTCAATGCGTGCCCGAAGCCGAACTGATGCAGCGCGCGACCGCAACCGCGCGCACGTTCCTCGATAATTCCTGGTTCACGCTGCGCGCCGACAAAATGCTCGTCAATCGCGGGCTCGACTACACGCTCGGCGACGGGCTCAAGTTCGAACGGGCGAACAGTCCGGGACGCGGACCGGATCTCGAAGAACGTCTGAAAGGATTCAGCAAACGCGGGTGACGAAAGCAGTCGCCGCGTCGTACGGGGACGGATCGAGAGCGAGGGGAGTTGATGGGGTTCAGCAAGCTGTTGATTGCCAACCGCGGCGAGATTGCGATTCGCATCGCACGCGCCGCCGCACAACTGGATATCGAAACC
Source organism: uncultured Gammaproteobacteria bacterium (assembly GCA_963829065.1). GTDB lineage: Bacteria > Pseudomonadota > Gammaproteobacteria > Pseudomonadales > Azotimanducaceae > DATJGR01. Next base: position 914,710 of record CAWHHK010000006.1, read on the forward strand.
GTCGCTGTATTCGCCGAGGACGATGCGCGATGTCTCCACGTCAAGTCTGCGCGGCAGGCGATGCCGTTGGCAGGCACCGGCGTGGCGGCGTATCTGGATGCCGAACAGCTCGTGGACATCGCGCAGCGATCGGGTTGTGACGCGGTCCATCCGGGGTATGGATTTCTGAGTGAAAACGCACGATTTGCCGAGCTGTGCAGCGCTGCCGGCATCACGTTCGTCGGACCGAGCGCCGCGCTGCTGACGCTGTTCGGTGACAAAGTTGCAGCCCGCGCGGCCGCGCGGGCAGCCGGTGTTCCGGTCCTCGACGGCAGCACTCAGGCCGCGAGTGTGGCCGATGCGCACCGATTTTTTTCCGCGTTGCCGGCCGGCACGGCGATGGTCATCAAGGCGGTCGCCGGCGGCGGCGGGCGCGGCATGCGCATCGTCACCGCCGCCGATCAGATCGATGCCGCGCATCAACGGTGTTGTTCAGAAGCACTCGCGGCTTTCGGCGACGCGGCGGTCTACGTCGAGCGCTTTTGCGGCAATGCACGCCACATCGAGGTGCAGATCGTGGCCGACCGCGCGGGGCACGTGAGCCATCTCGGCGAACGCGATTGCAGCATGCAAAGACGCCACCAGAAGATCGTCGAGATCGCGCCGGCGCCCGGGCTTCCGGCCGCCGTGCGAGAGCAAATCATCGCGGCCGCGATGAAATTTGCCGCATCGGTGCATTACGACAATATCGGCACGTTCGAATTTCTGGTGACGCGCGACGGTGGGTTTGCATTCATCGAGGCCAATCCCCGTCTGCAGGTCGAACACACGGTCACCGAAGCGGTGACGGGCGTCGACATCGTGTGCGCTCAGATCAAGCTCGCGGCAGGTGCGACGCTGCGCGAACTCGGCATCGACACGCCGCCGCGGCCGCGCGGATATGCGGTGCAGGTGCGCGTCAACATGGAACGCATGAATGCCGATGGCTCCGTGGTGCCGACCGGCGGCACGCTGACGCGTTCGAACCGCCATCCGGTCCCGGCATCCGCACGGACACCTTCGGTTATTCGGGCTATGCGACCAGCGCGCGCTACGACTCGTTGCTGGCGAAGGTGATCGGTCATTCGAGCCGCCCCGATGTTGCCGCCGCCATCGCGGCAACCTATCGCGCGCTCGGCGAATTCCGCATCGAAGGCGTGGCTACCAACATCGCGTTTCTGCAGAACCTGCTGCAGGCATCCGAAGTTCGTCGCCGGTGATCTGCACACGCGGTTCCTCGACGCGGAAGCCGCGGCGCTGATTGCGCCGGCCGAGCATGATCGTTGGTTCTTCGGCAGCTCATCGGCTGCTGGCGCGGGCACGCTCGCAGGCGCGCGCCTCGGCACCAAAGATCCGCTGGCGGTATTGACGTTCGGGCAGGCGCGGGCCGAGCGCAAATTGCCATCGGCCGTCTCCGGCGGAATCCGCTGCCGCGTCCGACGGCATGGTGGTGGTCGCCGCGCCGCTGCAGGGCACCGTCGTGATGCTCAATGTCGGCGACGGCGACACGGTGCGGGTGGGTCAGCAGCTTGCGGTGATGGAATCCATGAAGATGGAGCACGAAATCCGCGCGAGCGTCGGCGGCACGGTCGCGCGCCTGAGTGTGCTCGTTGGCGACACGGTCTACGAGGGTCACGCGCTGTTGTACATCGAACCAGGCGAGGTTCAGACGGATGCCGCGGCCGAACAAGCGGCCGTCGATCTCGATCACATCCGGCCGGACCTGGCCGAGATCGTGGAGCGTCATGCGCGCACGCTCGACGCCGCGCGCCCCGAGGCCGTCGCACGCCGCCGCAAGACCGGTCAGCGCACAGCGCGCGAAAATGTCGAACGATCTCTGCGATCCCGGCACCTTCGTGGAATACGGCGCCCTCGTGCTCGCGGCGCAGCGGCGGCGGCGCTCGATAGACGATCTGATCGCGAACACGCCTGCCGACGGCATGATCACCGGCGTCGGCGCAATCAACGGCGCGCTGTTCGGCGACCCGGCTTGCCGTTGCGCGGTGATGGCGTACGACTACACGGTGCTGGCCGGCACGCAGGGCGGCCAGAATCACCGCAAAACGGATCGGATGGTCGAGGTCGCCGAGCACGGCCAGATGCCGATGGTGCTGTTCGCCGAAGGCGGCGGCGGACGTCCCGGCGACACCGATGGCGTCGGCGTCAGCACGCAGACGACGTTCGCGCGGTTCGCGCAGCTGTCGGGTCTGGTGCCGATGGTCGGCATTACGTCCGGTCGCTGTTTCGCCGGCAACGCATCGTTGCTCGGTTGCTGCGACGTGATCATCGCGACCGCGGGTTCGAACATCGGCATGGGCGGTCCGGCGATGATCGAAGGCGGCGGACTCGGCGTATACGCGCCGGAGGATATCGGTCCACTGCCGGTGCAGGTCGCCAACGGCGTCGTCGACATCGCGGTCGCCGACGAGGCCGAGGCCGTCCAGGTCGCCAAGCGCTATCTCGGCTACTTTCAGGGCCGATTGACTACGTGGGAATCCCCCGATCAACGCCTGCTGCGGCGTATCGTCCCGGAGAATCGCCTGCGCGTGTACAACATCCGCGACGTGATCGCCACGCTCGCCGACGTCGATTCGGTACTGGAACTGCGCGCCGGTTTCGGCAGCGGCATGGTGACCTCGTTAGTACGGATCGAGGGTCGGCCGGTCGGCGTCATCGCGAACAATCCGATGCACCTCGGCGGCGCCATCGATTCAGACGCCGCCGACAAGGGCGCCCGCTTCATGCAACTGTGCGACGCGTTCGACATTCCGATCCTCTACTTGTGCGACACGCCGGGCATCATGGTCGGGCCCGAGATCGAAAAGACCGCGCTCGTGCGGCACTCGTCGCGGATGTTCGTGATCGGCGCGAACCTGTCCGTGCCGTTCTTCACGATCATCGTGCGCAAATCCTACGGCCTGGGCGCAATCGCGATGTCCGGCGGCTCACACCAGACGCCGGTTTTTTCGGTGGCGTGGCCAACCGGCGAGTTCGGCGGCATGGGGCTCGAGGGCTCGGTGAAGCTGGGCTACCGGAATGAGCTTGCGGCCATCGAGGATCCGCAGGAGCGTCTGAAGCGCTTCGAGGAGATGGTGGAGCGCGCCTACGAGCACGGCAAGGCGCTGAACTATGCGTCGCTGTTCGGCATCGACGACACGATCGACCCGGCCGATTCGCGCTGGTGGCTTGCGAGCCTGCTCTCTTCGATTCGCGTTTCGCCGCGGCACGGCAAGAAACGCGCGGCCATCGACGCGTGGTAGAGGTCGATGGATTGAGTAAACGCGCGTGACGAAGGCGACCGCCGGCAACGCATCACGTTCCCATCGTGTTAGGGTCCGAGAAAGATTCGGAGCACGTGTGTGTTGCAAGCTTTTTTCGCACTCGTCCTCATCGGCGCCGCCAATACCGCGCCGCTCGTTGTCGCGAAGTGGCTCGGCCAACGCTTGTCGATACCGCTCGACGGTCACGTGCGCTGGTTCGATGGCCAGCCGTTGTTCGGCAAATCGAAGACGGTGCGCGGTGTTCTCGCCGGCATCTTCGCGCCCGCACTGCTGGCGCCGCTGTTGGGCCACGCGGCCTGGCACGGTGTCGTCATCGGCGCGACGGCCATGGCGGGCGATCTGTTGTCGAGCTTCTGCAAGCGGCGCTTGAGGCTCGCGCCGAGCAGTCAGGCGTTGGGGCTAGATCAGATTCCGGAAGTGTTGGTGCCCGCGGTCGTATCGCGAACGTGGTTCGATCTATCGCTGCTCGATGTCGTGATCGTCGTGGCGGTGTTCTTCTGCCTCGAACTGATGCTCTCGAAGTTGTTGTATCGCGCGCACCTGCGCGATACACCGTACTGAGTCAGCGTGGCTCAGTGTCCCGCATTGCGTAAGGCATCGGACCGCCAGATAGCGACGGTTTTTCAGCCGTCCATCATTGCGGCCTGCACGTGCGCCAACGGCGCTACGGTGCAATAGCGCCGCATCAACGCGAGCGCAAGTTCGTGTGCCTCCTCGTCAGGCGAAGAGACGCAGTCCTCGAGCACGACCGTGTAGTAGCCTCGGTTGTCTGCATCGCGTGCAGTGGCCTCGATACCGTTTTCGGTGGAGATACCCGCCAGCAGCAGCGTGCGGATGCCGCGATTGCGCAACAGGTATTCGAAATGCGTACCGACGAACATGCTGGTTGTGTGCTTGCCCAGCACGAGATCATCGGCGCGCGGTGCAAGCGCTGCTGGAATCTCAGCCTCGGCGGATCCAGGCGCCAGCATCGGGCGCAGCTCCTCGGGCCGCGAAACGCCGAAGCGGCGCATCATGCGAAGCGTTCGTGGCCCCGCCTCCCATGGACCCGGTAGCGGGACGATCTTCGAATACACGATCGGCAACCCCTCCGCGCGCGCCCATGCGAGCAACGCAACGGTGCGCCCAACGAATGCGTCCTTGTTGAAGGCCCGGTCGACGAGACCCTTCTGGCAGTCCCAGACGAGCAGCGCCGTGTGCTCGCGGTGCAGCTGTGCGTCCAGCGTTGTGAGCACGGAAGTCATGTTTCACTCCGTCCGGTAAATGCGGCCGACGACGTAGCCAAAGTAGCCATGCTTCTTTCTCCCACCACGGCACCCAGGTCCCGATGATCGGGAATCATGGCACGATCGGCGCATTGCGCTACGATGCGGACTTCCGTCCGGGGGCTTTGCACATGAGCCAAGTCGAATCTTTCCGCGTGACACCGCTCGACGCCACGTTCGGCGCGACTGTCACCGATCTCACTCTCGCCGACATCGACGACGCCACGTTCGCGCAGTTGTATCGCACCTGGCTCCAGTACGCTCTGCTGATCTTTCCGGCGCAGCATCTCTCCAACGACGATCAGGTGACGTTCGCGAAACGCTTCGGCGCGCTCGAATTCGGCCTTGCGCCGCTCAGCAACGTGCGCACGGACGGCAGCGTGCGCAGCGACGAAGCCAGCGATGAAGTAGTGACGAGTGCTGAAGGGCAACATGGGCTGGCACTGCGACAGCACGTACATGCCTGTGCAGGCAAAAGGCGCCGTGTTCACCGCCCACGTGGTCCCGGCCGCGGGCGGTGAAACCGGTTGGGCAGACATGTGTGCGGCGTACGAGGCGCTCGATCCGCGCATGAAGGCGCGCATCGAGAACCTGCGCGCGTATCACTCGGTCCGCTACAGCCAGGCAAAGGCGGGACTGGCGTCCAACGGGGGCGCCGACTACGGCGGCTATGGCTCTACCGTGAAGGAACCGCCGTTGCGACCGCTGGTGAAGGTACATCCGGAAACGGGGCGACGCGCATTGATGGTAGGCCGACACGCATTCGGCATTCCCGGATTGCCGCCCGAAGAGTCCGAGCAGCTCCTCGATGAACTCGCCGAATTCGCGTGTCAACCACCGCGTGTGTACCACCACAAATGGTCAGCGGGCGACGCCGTGGTATGGGACAACCGCGCTCTGATGCACCGAGCTCGCCCGTGGGACATGCGCCAACCGCGCGTGATGTATCACGCGCGCATTGCCGGCGATCCGATAACGGAGTTTGCAGCGCACGCCTGAGCGCCGCCGCTCTGGCCTTCAGAACGGCGATGAGCGTAGGAATTTCAGCAAACACGCTGATGAACGCGGCTGCCGCATCGCCGAGTTCCCTCGAATACAGTGTCGCTGCGCGCGCGGCTGCGTTTGAGCACCTTGTAGCCGTGATCCGCGGTGTCGAGCCAGACGAGCTCCGCGCGCGGGCCAATGCCGTCGACGGCGCCGCGCAGCAGCTCTCGTTCGGCCAGCGCATCGCGCGTACCGAACAGGAACAACATCGGCTGGTCGATGTCGCGCCCTGGTGTCGCCGCGACGGCGCTGGCGTTACATCCGATACGCGCCCGGCTTGAACTCGAATCGGCGCGGCCACTGCAATGGCAGATCCACGAGAACGCCGCCTTCCGTCGCAGATTCGGCCAGTGCAAGCGCGGCGCCCAGCACGCGTAACTGGGTGGCTGTGTCACCGGGCGCGCCGAACGCATTGCCCATGGGATGATTCACGAAAAGGCTGCGCGGCGGCTTTACCTGCGCAATGAGATCGCGACCCGTGGCCACGCACACGGTGGTGATGCCCGTCTCCTCGACAACGCGGCAGACCAGACCCACGGTCTGGTGATCCAGCGGTCAGGCGGGTACGGCGATCAGCAGATCCACCTCGTCTCGCGCGAGTTCCGCGGCGAAGGCGGGCGCGGATTCGGTCAGGAGCTTGGTGCGGTTATAGGTGCGGCCCATGAAGCCGCTCCAGAAACGTTTCGCTACGGCGCCGATTTCCCCGCGCGCCGCCATCTCGCGCAGCCGGTCGATCGGAAACTGGCAGTTGATGTCGACCTCCGCATCACGGTGATCGTAGTACGCATCGTGAATCTGGAAGTCGCTGGAGGGTACGTCGCGATCGATGGCATCCACACGGTGGTCGTTGCGCGCCATGGCATCGAATGCCGGCATGCTGCACTGGGATATGCCGCCGGAGGTCAGCAGCGCCACCGTGCACTGCGCCAGCGGCTTCGTCAGGCGCTGCAGCGGTGCATCGGCGTACAGGCTCCACTGATACGGCGGGTGGCCCTGGGCGGCATAGTGTTTGTTTAGCGTATCGACATAACGAATCGGGTCCATATCACTCTCCTGCGCGGATGACACCACTGCTGATCAACTGTTCGATTTCTGCGAAATCTCTGCTCACTCACCTCGGGAATCCCATAGCGGCGCCACATCAATCGGCATGGATAGGGAGCATAAACTACCTGTTGGTGAATCGGGCTGAGATTCGGAAGTCGCTGATCCACGAGACGAGTCTGCTTGTCCGCTTGTCCCGGCAGTCGCGGAGTTTCAGTCGACCGTCGTCCCCACTGCTGATAACGCTGAGTCCCGGCAGTGCCTGTTGTCGCGCAACGTGTTCGAGAACGCATCGCGCGTACCCGACAGAAACAGCATTGATGAGTCGATGGCGCGCAGGTGCGCTACGCGACGTCGCGGGTGTGCCCGACGGATGCGGCGGAAACGAACAGAAGATCAAACCGCTTGAAACTTCCGGCAGCTCAACACCATCGGCGCCACAGCACGACCCGGTCGCCGCCAATGGGCCGACGGCCGGCAACTCGGAACGAGTACCCGGCTAGGTGAGCGTGCTCCGCAGATCGTCGTGCAGATCGAGCCGTGCGCGATCGCCTCCCTCGTTGTCGTGCTGCGTTGGATTCCGTTCAGAACTCTGTGGATCCGCTTTCACGCGCGGGCACCACTCGCATCAACCGACTCTTGCTGGCTGGGCACCAATCCTCGTTCAACGACCTGACGAATCGCTGGGCGTCCGACGTAGTCCGATCACGGTCGCTACCGGGACAGCACGACCCGTTCGCCGTCGAGAGGGTTCACGGCCAGCAACTCACGATAGAGATCGAGTACAACGATGCGTCCGCTCGCGGGGTCGACTGCGACGTCGCCCGGGCTGAAGCCGACGCTTGGATTCTGTTGCGACGCGCCTGAAAACGGCTTCTGCGCTCCCGTGATCGGATCGACCACCACCACGGCGCTTTCGCCGAGATCCGACACCAGAACTCGGTCGCCGAACTCGTCGACTGCTATGCCTTGTAGTTGGGCGGAGACATCGTCGAACGTCGTGAGAATCTGCCGTCTGCCGGTACTGATATTCACACCAACGATCGCGGGACGCGCCACACCGGAACTGTCAGGCGGCAGAAGATCGACGACCAGCAGCCGATTGCGGACCCGATCCAGCGTAAATTGGAATGGCGAATACAACGGGTTCGTCGCATCGGGAGTTGTCGCATCCGACAGAACACTGCGCCGGCCCGTGGCGAGGTCGACGGCGATGACGGCGCTGCGCCCCGTATCGAGCACCAACGCGCGCTTGCCGGCGCGATCGACGGCAACGTCGTACGGGCTCGAGAAAGGCTCGGCGCCATCCGGCGTCGAATTGTCGGAGACGATGCTGCGCACGCCAGTTGCGAGATCCACCGCTAACAACCGCTTGGACATCGGGTCGACGATCAGCGCTCGACCGGGAGTTGCGTCCATCGCGATGCCGCCGGAGTAGACGAGCTGTTCACCGCTGTTGGGTTGTTGGTTGCTGGAGATCAACGTGCGCTGTCCGGTCGCGAGATCGATCGCGATCAAATTCGACTGCTGCGACGAAAAGTCGTCGTCGCAGACAAGCGCACGATGGCGCTCCGCATCGATCTCGACATAGCGGGGTGATCCGCCTCAACCGGTTGTCCGAGTTCGGCACGTGCGCGCTCGTCAGCGTCGTGACGGCTTGGGTGGCCAGATCGATCGCAGTCACTTCACCTTTCGAGAACTCGGTCGCAAGCAATCGGTTGCGCGCCGGATCCAATGCGAAACGGAACGCGCCGACAGGTGCGTTCGAGAGCGGATTGCGCTCACCCGTCATCAGGTTCACATCGACCGGACCACCGACGAACGCGCGAGCATTCGGCTCGTCTACGACGATCGGCGGCGTTATGGCTGGCACGTCGGGGCCGGCAACGATCGAGCGTCCGCCTGAAGTCAGATCGACAGCGACGATCTTCCCGCAGTCGACGACCAGCGCCCGACTTCGCACGCTGTCGAGCGCGATTGCTTGCGTGCACGTGAACGGCTCGACCGCGTCGGGGACCGTGCGGTCGGAGAATGGCGACATCGCTCCGGTCGTCAAATCCACGCCGATCAGCTTCGCTTCCGTGACGCCGAGGACCGGATTCAACGAATTGGCGACGAGTGCGCGGACGTTTGCCGCGTCGACCGTCATGTCGCTCGGATCGACGAGCCCGCCCGTGATGACTTTGCGCTGACCCGACCCCAACTCCACCGAAACCAACCTACCAAAGTCGCTACCGGCGCTCACGTCGAGGACCAACGCGCGCCCACCTACCGCGTCCACTTCGACGTCGAATGGACCAGCGAACGCGTTGTCGGCATTCGGCACTGAACCGTTGGAGAATACCGTCCGCGCCCCCGTACCGAGATCGACGGCGACCACCGAACCAAGGGAATAGTCCGTCACCAACGCGCGCCCGCCATCGACATCGACTGCGATGCCGGCCGGCGAGCGGAGATCCGCGCCGTTCTCGACCACCGCTTCCGCGAGGCGCGTGCCGTCCTGCGTCGTCAATGTCAACCTATTCTGCCCAGGCACGAGGCGCACCTGCGCGGTCCAGTTGGCGAAGCCGTTGGAACTGGCCGCGTCCACGCCGCTGACCTTCAACGGCGTTTGCGACCCAGCGACCTGGGCGGTACCGAGAACGGTGATCGAACCGCTCTCCGAAAACGATTGCGGTGGTGGAAATACGATCTGGCCCACAGGAAGCGGCGGCGGGCCGCTCGAGCCACCCCCGCCACCCCCAACCCCGCCACCCCCGGCATCCCCGCCGTTCCCGCCACCCCCGCAACTCGTCAGCAGCAGGACTGCAAGACCCGCCGCCAGACCCTGTGAGTGTGAAACCTGCGCGCACCGATCCCGCAATTCGCGCCGTAGCTCCCAAACGCGCGACGTCGCAGCTGGCATTCGAGAAACCTCAACAGTGGCTGATACACGGTACTTCACCACGCGGTCAGCAACGACGGCAGACATTCTCTTCATCGCGGTCCCCGCTTATTGAGGCAACACATGGATCGTCACCGCATCATTATCAATCGTCAGAAACGCGCGCGCAGTCGCGAGGCGCGCCCGCAAAACGACAAATTGACGGAGTCAGCGAATCGGATCAGGGCGTTCAGCAAAGGGGGACGACAAAGGCAGCTACCGCGCCGCCCAACTCATCGAACACGCTATCGCTGCTCTGGCGCGCGCGTTTCCGCACCCGATAGCCGTGATCGGCGGTGTCGAGCCACACGAGCGTCGCCCGCGCACCAATGCGCGGCGACGACACGTCGTCAACAATGACGCGTCAGCGAGCGCATCGCGCGTGCCGCTGACGAACAGCATCGGTTGGCGAATGTCGGGCAGAGTGTGCGGCGCGCACCGTAGCGGGCGCGTTGGCGAGGTGCAGCGGGAACGAACAGAAGACGAGTCCGCGCACGCTCGTCGAGGTCGTGTTCGAGCACCGCGTGCGACGCCATCCGCCCGCCGAACGAATGCCCACCGAGAAACAGCGGCAACGCGGGGCGCAGTTCACGGGCGCGCGTACGGCTGCCGCAATCGTTGCCGTCGCAACGGGACGCGAATCGACGCGCTTGTTGCGCCGCCTCCATGAACGGAAAATTGAAACGCAGCGTTGCGATGCCACGTTGTGCGAGCGCGTCCGCGATTGCGGCCATGCTCGCGTGACGCATGTCGGCACCGGCACCGTGCGCCAGCACCAACAACGCTGTTGAGGGGCTCGGTTCCTGCAGAATCCAGGAAACCTGCGTTCCGTTGCCTGCGTCGAACCGACCTTCGATCATTTGCCGCGGGTCAGTTGACCTGCCGTTCCCGCCCTTCCCAGAACGGTTTGCGCAGTTCCCGTTTCAAGACCTTGCCGGACGGGTTGCGCGGCAATTCGGCGATGAACTGCACGGCCTTCGGCAGTTTGAATCCGGCGATGCGCGTGCGCGCGAAGCCGATCAATTCATCGCTCGTGACTTTCTGGCCGGGTTTCAGTACGACGATCGCCCTGACCGCCTCGCCCCAACGCTCATCCGGCACGCCGATCACGGCAACGTCGGCGACCGCGGGGTGCCCGAACAAAGCATTTTCGACTTCGGCGGGATAAATGTTTTCACCGCCCGAGACGATCATGTCCTTCACCCGATCGTGCACGTAAACGTAGCCGTCCTCGTCGAGATAACCGGCGTCGCCCGTGTGCACCCAACCGTCGATCAGCGTCTTCGCCGTGGCGTCCGGCAGATTCCAGTAGCCGAGCATGTTCGCCGGCGACTTGATGCAGATCTCGCCGACCGTTCGCAACGGCACTGGCGCGCCGGTCTCGTCGACGACCTTCAGCTCGACGCCCGGATACGGCCGGCCGGCCGAGCGCATACGCTCGTTGCCGCCAACCTCGTGGTCCCCCGGCGGCAGATACGTCGCGGCGCCGGTCGTCTCGGTCATGCCGTACAGCTGCACGAAGCCGCACTTGAACACGTCGATCGCCTGCCGCAGCAGATCTAACGGAATCGGTGAGGCGCCGTACATGATGTACTTGATGTTGCTGAAGTCGGTGTGTGCGGCTTTCGGGTGTTGCACGACCATACGAATGGCCGACGGCACCAGGAAGATCTTCGAGATGCCTTGCGTCTCGATCAACTCGAGCGTCGTGCCAGGATCGAATTCGGACACGACGATGTTGGTCGCGCCCGCCCGCAGTCCCCACACGCCGTAGCCGACGCCGCCGATGTGAAAACTCGGCATCGCGACGAGACTGACGTCGCGATCGGTCCAGTCGTTCCATTGCATGTCGTCGTTAGGCGGCAGCCGCTGCAGATCGAAGAAGCAGTGGTGCTGCAACTGAACGCCTTTCGGATGTCCGGTGGTCCCGCTCGTGTACATCTGTATCGCGACAGCGTCGGGCGCAACGACGACGCCCGGATCCGCGGCGCGATGCCCATCGCGCCAGCGCGAAAAGTCGGTCCACTCACGATGCACCCCGGACATCGCGATGATGCGTTTGACGTGCGTCAGTTCGCCGATGATCTGCGCGACGAGGCCGAAGAAGTCCGGTCCGACGCACAACACCTCGGCGCGGCTGTCGTTGAGGATATAGGCCACTTCCGGCGGCGCGAGCCGCCAGTTGATGCCGACCGATACAGCGCCCGCTTTCGCCGCGCCAAACACCAGCTGGTAGAACAGATCCGAGTTCTTATCGAGGAAACCGACGCGGCTGCCGGCACGCAGACCCTCGGCGAGCAGTCCGTTCGCCACGCGATTCGTCAGTTCGTCGAACTGGCGGTAGGTCGTCCGACGATCGCCGTAGTGGAACGCGACTTTGTCCGGTCGTTCGCGGGCGTGAAACCGGGTCAGCGCGGCAAGCGTGTCGATCTCGTTGACGCTAGCCATGGCGTTACCCAGGCAGTTCCGCCGCGGAGCGGATGATTTTTCCGACCAGACCGTACGCGACCGACTCTTCCGGACTCATCCAGTAATCGCGATCCGTGTCGATCGCGACGCGCTCGAGCGGCTGGCCGGTCTGTTCGGCGATCGTCACGTTGATGCGTTCGCGCGTCTTGATGATCTCGCGCGCCTGAATCGCGATGTCGGATGCGTCACCGCCAAAGCCGCCCGACGGCTGGTGAATCAGGAAGCGCGTATTCGGCAGCGCGTAGCGGTTCTCTTTCGCCGGCGCGAGATAGATGTGCGTGGCGATCGATCCGACCCAGCCGGTGCCGACGGTGCGCACGACGGGCTTGATGAAGCGGATCATGTCGAAAATGGTGTCGCCGGATTCGACGTGGCCGCCCGGCGAGCCGATGAAGATCGTGATCGGCGCATCACTGTCGTACGACAGCGCCAACAGCTTCTCCACGGTGCGCTGCGCGACGTCCTGTCTGATCTCGCCGAAGATCGTCAACGTGCGATGCTTCAGCAGCGTGTTCTCGAGAAAATTGAATTGCTTCGCTACTTCGGCGGCCTCTTCGCCGTTCATGACGTGTCGGGACGAAAACATGATCGCCTGCTCCATTGAAACTGTGAATGTCGGCATGGTACTCGAAAGTCGCGATCGCGGACGATTCGCAGCCGCGTAGGACCGACTCGGCGCACGGATCTTGGGTTAAGCTTTGCGCCAAATCACTCGAAGGACATTCGCATGCCGGTCCATCCCGAATACGTCGCGTTCCTGAAAATGGTGGCCGCAGCGGCGCCGCCGGCGGGCGCGGAAATTCCCGTCGCCGACAGCCGGGCGAACTATCGCGCGATGCGCCCCGCGACGCCGGAACTCGCCGTCGCCGCGGTGCGGGATCGAACGATCCCCGGCCCGGCCGGCGCGATTCCGATACGCATCTACACGCCGAGCGGACGCGGGCCATTTCCGATCCTCGTCAACTTCCACGGCGGCGGTTGGGTGATCGGCGATCTCGATACCGCCGACGCGGTGTCGCGCGAGTTCTGCAACCGCGTCGGCTGCGTCGTGGTGTCGGTCGACTACCGGCTCGCGCCGGAGCATCCGTATCCGGCGGCGGTCGATGACGCTTATGCGGCAACGTGCTGGGTCGCGGACAACGCCGCCGAACATCGGTGGCGACGCGAAACGAATCGCCGTTGGCGGCGAGAGCGCGGGCGGCAATCTCGCGGCGGTCGTCAGTCACATCGCGCGCGATCGCGCCGGTCCGGCAATCACGTTTCAGCTGCTCGCGTATCCGGTGACCGACGGCGAACTTCGCGACGGAATCGTGCCGCATCAACGCCGATGGTTATCTGCTGACGCGCGCCGGCATGGAGTGGTTCTGGGACACGTACTGTCCGAACCCCACCGACCGGGCAAATCCGTTGGCGACGCCGTTGAACGCAAAACGCTTCGACCGATTGCCGCCGGCATTGATCATGACTGCCGAATTCGATCCGCTGCGCGACGAAGGCGAAGCCTATGGCGCGAAGCTCGAGGCTGCCGGCGTCGCGGTCGACTGCGTGCGCTTCGACGGTTTGATCCACGATTTTCTCGGAATGAGCGGACGCTTCTCTGCGGTCAAACCCGGCATGGACAAAGCGGTGGCGGCGCTTCGCAATGCCTTTGCAGGCTGATTCTTCGCAGGCCACGATCGATCCCGAGTTCGCGCAACGCGTCACGCGACTGCTCGACGCGTCGGACGCGACTTTCACGCCGGTCACGAGCGGCGTGTCGTCGGAACTGTGGCGAGTCGACGTCGGGTCGCAGACATATTGCGTGAAGCGCGCGCTGCCGCGCCTGAAGGTGGCGGGCGAGTGGTTTGCTCCGGTGCGGCGCAATGTCGAGGAAGTGCGGTGGTTGCGATTCGCGGCCGAAGTCGCGCCGCGGCAAGTGCCCGCGGTCATCGCTGACGATTCCACTGTGGGGTTCGCGGTGCTCGGGTGGTTCGACCCGGCGCGCTGGACCAACTGGAAAACGCAGTTGCTCCAGGGCCTCGTGCGACCGGCGGTCGGCACCGAGATCGGGGAACTGCTGGCGGCGCTGCATCGGCACAGCGCGCAACGCAGCGAACTCGCGGCCGCGTTCGACAACATGGACTTGCTGTCGGCGCTGCGGCTCGAACCATTTTTCGTCGCCGCGGCGCAGGCAAACCCCGAGGTCTCGCAACGCCTGCTCGAAACGGTCGAGCACTTGCGCAGCTACCGCACCGCGCTGATCCACGGCGACGTGAGTCCGAAGAACATCCTGATCCACATCTCGCGACCGCCGGTGCTGCTCGATGCCGAGTGCGCCTGTTGGGCAGATCCGGCTTTCGACGTCGCGTTTCTCGCCGCGCATCTGTTGCTGAAGGCATCGCACATGGCGAGTGTTCGCGATGGGTTCTACGAGACGATCAAGCGCTTGATCGACGCTTACGAGCCCGCTGCGCCGGAACCGGTCAGCGAACGGCTGTGCTTTCTGGTGCCCGCATTGCTGCTCGCGCGCGTCGATGGCAAATCGCCGGTCGAATACCTGAATCCCAAAGTGCGCGCGAAGGTGCGCGCGAACGCGTTGCGGTTCCTGCTGACACCGCCAACGTCCTTCGCGCAGCTTCGTCAACGACTGGCGTCTCGCGTTTTCCCCGTGATGCGCAGCGATTCAAGCCAAAGCACTCGCATCGACGTCGCGATCGCACGCGCGATCTACGACTCGCGCGGCCGTCCGACGATCGAAGTGGAATTGCGCGCCGGCGCCGCGAGCGGACGCGGTGTCGCGCCGGCCGGCGCGTCCAAAGGCGCGCACGAAATCGGCGAGCGCCGCGATTCCGATGGTCATGGCGTGAGCGACGCATGCTGCTGCGTTTCGCGACGTAGTCGCGCCGGCGCTGACAGGAATGGATTGCCGCGAGCAAGGCGCCATCGACGCGCGATTGATCGAACTCGACGGCGCGCCGCCGGGCCGTCTCGGCGGCAACACGCTGATCGCGACCTCGATGGCGGCGTTGCAATGCGCTGCGGCCGCGGCGCGTGAACCGTTGTGGCGCTATCTCGCGCAGACTGACGACCTCACGATGCCGCTGCCCGAGATTCAGATCATCGGCGGCGGCGCACACGCGCAGGGTCGGATCGACCTGCAGGACATCATGGCATTGCCGGTGGGTGCGCCGGATTGGCGCACCGCGCTCGACTGGTGCGCGCGCACCTATCACGCGATGGGCGCGATCCTTGCGGATGCCGGTCAGCTGCGCGGTGTCGCCGACGAGGGCGGCTTCTGGCCCGACATCAGCGGCAACGAGGAAGCGCTCGCATTGATGGTGCGGGCGATCGAACGCGCCGGGCTCAGGCCGCTCGACGACGTCGCGATTTCACTCGACATCGCCGCCAACCAATTCTATCGAGGGGAGCGCTATTGGCTGCGCGCCGACGCACAGGATTTCGCGCCGGACGAGTGGGTCGAACGGCTCGCGGGCTTGTGCGCGCGCTATCCGGTCGTGCTCGTCGAGGACCCATGCGCCGAGGACGATCGACGCCATTACGGTGCATTCCGGGCGACGGTCGCGCCGCGCAGTTTGATTGTCGGCGACGACCTTGTCGTCACCCACCACGCGCGCATCGGAGCGGCCGCGCGCGAGGGCCTGATCGACGCGGCGCTGATCAAACCGAATCAGGCGGGTACGGTGACCGACGCGCGCGCGGCGCTCGACGCTTGCATCGAATCGAACGTGATGCCGATCGTCTCCGCGCGTTCCGGCGAAACGGAAGACGCGTCGATCGTGCATCTTGCGGTGGGTTGGCGTGCGCCGATGCTCAAAGTGGGTTCGATCACGCGCGGCGAGCGCACCGCGAAATGGAATGAAGGGACGCGCATCGCCGAGCTGCTGCGCGGTGGCGGCGCGATCCGACCGCTGCCTCTCTCGCGTTAGTAGCACGCGCTAATCGGCATGACGCAGAACATTTACGACAACCCGGATTTCTTCGCCGCATACGGCCAGCTTGGCCGCTCGGTGGCGGGACTCGAAGCGGCCGCCGAGTGGCCGGCGTTGCAGGCGCTGTTGCCCGACGTGAGCGGCGCGCGTGTGCTCGACCTCGGTTGCGGCTTCGGCTGGTTCAGCCGCTGGGCGCGCGCGCACGGCGCCGCATCTGTGCTGGGCATCGACGTATCGGAAAAAATGCTGGCGCGCGCGACGGCCGATACGAACGACGCGGCGATTCACTACTCTCGCGCCGACCTGGAAGACGTCGTCCTTCCGAATGCGTCGTTCGAACTCGTCTTCAGCAGTCTGGCGCTGCATTACGTCGCTGCGCTGCACCGCCTGCTGACGCAGGTACACGCAGCACTTGTCGCCGGCCGGACATTTCGTTGCGTCGCTCGAGCATCCGATTTACACCGCGCCGTCGGATCCGCAATGGACGCTCGATGCGGCCGGGCGCCGCGTGTGGCTCCTCGACGGTTACTCGGTCGAAGGATCGCGCACGACCGACTGGCTCGCGAAAGGCGTCATCAAGCAGCACCGCACGATCGGCACGTACGTGAACGCGTTGCTCGACGTCGGTTTCCGGCTGACGCGCCTCGTGGAGTGGGCGCCAACCGACGCGCAAATCGTCGAGCGCCCGGAATTGCTCGATGAACGCGCGCGCCCGATGTTTCTGTTGTTCGCCGCCGTTCGCATTTGACTCGCGCCCGGTATTCTTCGCTCACGCGCCCCAGGAGGATCGCTTCATGCAATTCGCCATCTACTGCGTCGACAAACCCAACGCACTCGATCTGCGCATGGCAACGCGCGCCGCGCACCTTGCGTATCTCGAATCGAAGCCGATCCAGATCGTCATCGCGGGACCGCTGCTCGACGACGACGGCAAAAACATGCGCGGTTCGCTGTTCATCGTCGAAGCTGACGACATCACGCAGGTGCGCCGCTTCAGCGAGGCCGATCCGTACCGCAAGGCCGGACTGTTCGAGCGGGTGGACGTGCACGGGTTCCGCAAGGTTTTCCCGCAATCGCAATGAAGGTGATCTACAACTACGCGGCGGGTCCCGAATTCACCGACACGCTGCGCGCGCTGAGTACGCAGGCACTCGACGTCGTGGTGTGCCCCGAATCCGACGACGCGCGACTGTTCGAATTGTTGCGCGACGCCGACGTGCTGTGGCACTGCCTGCGGCCGGTGGATTCCAAGGTTTTCGACGCGGCGCCACGCCTGCGGCTCGTGCAGAAGATCGGTGTCGGCGTCAACACGATCGATCTCGAACGGGCGCGCAGCCGCGCGATCGCAGTGTGCAACATGCCCGGCACCAACAGTCGCGCGGTGGCGGAACTCACGCTCGGTCTGATGCTCGCCGTGCTGCGGCAGATCAGGCGATTCGACGGCGACCTGCGCCGCGGCGACGGCTGGTCGTGGCCCGCAGCGCGCCAGGACCGACTCGGCGAAATCGGCGGCCGCACGATCGGTCTCATCGGCATGGGCGGCATCCCGCGGCTGCTCGCGCCCACGCTGACGGCGATGGGCGCACGCGTCATCTATACCGCCGCAACCGCAAAGCCGGAGCTGCCGTACGACTTTGTCGATCTCGACGCGCTGCTTGCCAACGCCGACATCGTCAGTCTGCACGTGCCGCTGACGGAGACGACGCGCCAGCTGCTGAACGCGCAGCGTTTCGCCCGCATGCGGCGCGGTAGCGTGCTGATCAACACCGCGCGCGGCGCACTCGTCGACGAGGCGGCGCTGATCGCGGCGCTCGACGCCGGTACGATTGCGGCCGCCGGACTCGACGTCTTCGGCACCGAACCCGTGGCGCCCGACAACCCGCTGCTCGAGCGCGACGACGTCGTGTTGACACCGCACGTCGCGTGGCTGACGCGCGAGACGCTGCAGCGCAGCCTCGACGTCGCCGTCGCGAATTGCCATCGCCTCGCCAACGCGCAACCATTGCTGCACCGAGTCGTCTGAGGCACGTCGACGATGAGCGACAAAAAAGCGATCGTCATCGGCGTCGGCCCGCAAGCCGGCCTCGGCGCGAAACTCGCGGAACGATTTGCGAGTCTCGGTCTGCACGTATTCGTTGCAGGCCGTACACAATCACACCTGGATCAGGTCGTGCACTCGATCACGACCAACGATGGCCGTGCAACGGCGGTGGTGACCGACGCGACCGACGAAGCGGCGGTGATCGCATTGTTCGATGCGGCCGACACGGCGCCCGGCGGACCGATCGACGTCGCGATCTACAACGCCGGCAACAACACGCCCGGTCGCATCGTCGACATGGAAGCCGAGTATTTCGAGCGCGCGTGGCGCGTCGGCTGCCTCGGCGGCTTTTTGTTCGGCCGCGAGGCCGTGCGCCGGATGCTGCCGCACAAGCGCGGCACGCTGCTGTTCACCGGTGCGAGCGCGTCATTGCGCGGGCGCGCGAACTTCGGCGCGTTCAATTCCGCGAAAGGTGCGTTGCGCAATCTCGCGCAGGCGATGGCCAAGGAGTACGGACCCGACTACATCCACGTCGGCCACGTCGTCATCGACGGGCCGATCGGCGGCGACAAGATCATCCGCGGTTTTCCGGAATACGCGACCCGGCTCGGCGACGAAGGTCTGATCAACCTCGAAGGCATCGTCGACGGCTTTCAGTTTCTCTACAAACAGCCGCGCAATGCGTGGTCGTTCGAAGTCGACGTCCGCACATCGCAGGAAAAGTGGTGACGCGTTCCGCGAACAATAGCGCATCGGCGAATCGAGAACGCGGCGGTCGCTGACCGCCGCGCAGGTTCGAGTAATGCTCAGGCGTCGATGCGCGCTGTCGCCGAACCCTTGATCACTTCGACGCCGTTCTGATTCACCGTCGTGACGGTCAGATCGACGAAGTGCTTGCCGCCTTCGTTGCGCACCGCGTCGACCGTCGCGGTGCCGTCCAACGTATCGCCCGGCCACACCTGGCTCGTGAAGCGCACGCCGAAATTCGTCAAACGGCCGTCGCCGACGTAGTTCGTCAGCATGCGTCCGGTCATTCCCATGCTCAACATGCCGTGCGCGAATACGGTCGGATAACCCGCGACTTTGGTCGCGAAGATCTCATCGCTATGCAGCGGGTTGTAGTCACCGGACGAGCCGGCGTATTGCACGATCTGCGTTCGCTTCAGATCTTCGACGAGGCGTTCGGTGTACGTGTCGCCGACTTTCAGTTCGCTTGCTTTGAGTGCCATCGCGTCGTCTCCTACTTCTGATCTACAGGGCGTTCGGTGCGCACACCAACGCCGCGCGCAGTGACCACGAGTTCGCCTTTCTGATCACGGTATTCGGTGATCGATTCGGAGAACACCAGCTTGCCGGACCGTTTGCCTTCTTTCTCCCACGTCTTGCCCGGTTTCGTCGTCGCCGTCAGCACATCGCCGACTTTCGGATGCCGGTGGTACTCGTAGTGCTGCTCGGCGTGCAACCCGCCGCCACCACCGCCGCCACCGCCACCCGCGGCACGTTTGACACCGGTCGGTTCCTTGCCCGAACCGAACCACGGCTGCCCGACCTTCGGCCGCAGAAAATAGTCGGGATCGAATTGCGCGCTCGACTGCACGAACGTCGGCGGCGCGATGATCGTCTTGGCCTCCGTCTTCTTCGCGTAGTCTGCGTCGTAGTAGATCTGATTGTCGTCGCCGATCGAGCGGGCGAACATCATGATGTGCCCCGCTTCGATCGGAAATTGTTTGATCGTCATTGCTTCCCCTTCTACTAGCTAGTTGTTGCGAGCCTCGCAGTATCCATCAGCAAAAAATCGGTATCAACCGATCAGCGTCCGTGAAAATCGGGTTTGCGTTTCTCGAGAAACGCGCTGATTCCTTCCACCTTGTCGTCGGTTTGCACCAGTGCGCCCTGCGCGTACTTTTCGAGCATCAGCGCCGCGGCGAGACTACCCTCCATCCCGAAATGCACCATCGCCTTCATCGTGCGCGGCACGAACGGCGCAAAACTCGCCAGGTGGCGCGCCATGCGACGCACCTCCGGCATCAGTTCCGCGGGTTCGACGACGCGGGTAACGAGTCCGATCTGGAGCGCGCGCTGCGCGTCGATCGGCTCGCCCATCAGCAACATCTCCATGCCCCAGCCGCGCCCAACGACTCTGGGCAGTCGCGCGGTCGCGCCGCCACCGGGAATGATCCCGAGCTTGCCCTCGGGTGTCGCGAACGTCGCCGTCGTGACCGCGACACGCAAGTCGCAGCCGAGCGCAACTTCGAGTCCACCGCCCATGCAGATCCCGTTGATCGCCGCGATCGTCGGTTTTGGCGTGCGCTCGAGTTGATCCGCGAGTCCCTGCACGATCGGTTCGAGCGCCTTTTCGAGGTCCCGATGCAGCACCTCCGACAGATCCGAGCCCGATGCAAATGCTTTGTCGCCGGCGCCGGTGATCGCGATGACCCGCACGCCGGGGTCTTGCGCGGCGACGGTCACCGCGGCGCGCAGATCGTCGAGCGTCGCGAGCGAAATCGCATTGAGTTTGTCGGGCCGATTGATCGTGATCAACGCGAGTTGGTCCGTCACCGCATAGAGCACATTGGCAAACGTCGTCGTCGTCATGTCGTCAGTCCTTCGGGTGGCCGAGGCTTCGCAGCGTATCCTGCATTCGCTGCAGCGCGTCTGATGTCGGCTTCTTCGTATCGACGCCGAAACGTTGCATCGCGGCCGTGCTGAGCGACACCGCGATCGAACGCGTAATCGGCGCAAGAATCTGTTGGACCACTTGATTGACGCTCGCGCCGCCGCTGGCGCGACCCACTTGCGTCAAATGAACATCGGGCACGTTGACGTCGAGCGCTTTCGACACGTACGGCGACTCGACGCTCGTTTGCGTATTGGTCAGGTCCAATCGATCGATGATGAGTTTCGGGGCCGGCGATTCCGACGCCGGCACATTGCGCGCAAGCGCATTGAGGTTCGTGTCCTGCGGCGATTTCTCGGGTTTCAGCCCCGAAGCGACGTGTTGCGGTTATCGCCGAGCACAAACCTTTATTTTTGTGTCGTCAATCAGTAAGCCGATTAATTTCGCGAAGGTAAGATATCATTTAGGCGACCGTAGTGAGCGCCAGGAGAGGCCACGGGAGATCAGGAGAGGTCACGGAAGGTCAAAAGCGCGCCATATTAATATTCAAATTAATGGAACCGGCGGCCAGCGGTCATCACCCCGTGGAGCACGGACTTACGCGGGTGCTTTGCGGCGGCTCGCGCGCACGATGACCTTCCCCGGAACGACGTCATTCCAGGGGACCGCGATGCCCGAACTCGTCACCGTCTCATGGGCTCGCCGGCGGTGCTCGCGAAGGCGCGGGACGAGCGAATGGGGGTCGTCGCCGCGATCCGCGCCGGCGAGTTGCTCAAGGACGGCGTCATCGCGGACGAAGCCGCCAACAAGAAGAGAGAGCCGGGCCTGACCGTCGTCGTGCTGCCGCCGAATGGCGGCGAGCCGCGAAGTCGCCCGTCAGCCGCTCGACGTCACGCCGTCGCCCGAGGCCGTGCCGGTGCCGTCAGACGCCGAAGCGGAATAGACCGGTCGCCGAGCAGCCCCGCATTGAGCCGCAAACGATCGGTTAACCGTGCCTATGGCATGGTTTGCCACGTTGTTATCAGCAGCCGCCCCGCTGTGCGGGAAGTCGCGGCAGAGTAGCGCCCCGCTGTGCGGGGCACAGCCTGCGGCAGCCGCCGGGAGGATGCTCCTGGCGGCTGACCGCGGGTTGTCGGTGCGTCGGCGGCACGATCACTCCGCGATCGCCTTCCGTCCCGCCGCGGTGATCTTCACCCGGAACACCTTGGCTCGCGTAGCCGCTCGCTGCGTCGTAGCTTGGCAAACCCCGCATAGACGAGCTAGCCGAGCTGCCCCGTGGTGAAGCCCTGCTCGAGCAGCATCACCTCCGTGCAGCCGCCGCGGTGCTGCGCGAGAAAGCGGAGTGCGCGCAGATGCTCGTCGCTCAGCGTAGCCATTGCTCACTCGCGCTCGCCCTTCCCCAGCAGCTCCGGCAGCCGCGCGATGTTGGCGGCGATCCGCCGCGCCTCGTCCGCCGTCAGCACCTTCGCCTGATCGGCCTCCGCCGCGCAGCATGCCTATCAGGAAGCTTTGGGCAGCTTGTCCGTTGTCGGCACCCACCCCGAGATCCGCTTGGGAAATGACCCGATCGATCGCACCGGCGCGGCTTTGATCTCTGGCAGCTTGGCGAGTTCGGCCGTGACGGCCGCGACCCCCTGCTCGGCCTGCGCAACTGCGGCGGCCGCCTCGCGGGCTCGCGCGATGAGTTCGTTCAATGCGTTGCTGTCCATTGTGTACCCCTCCCCGTCGGCTTTTTCCGATCCCCGGAAAGGTGGCACAGCAAAGTAAATCAGAGGTAACCGCGTCCCTCGGCCATGGCGGCAGCCTATGTTTTGCGGTGGAAAGCCGGCTGACCCGCAGCCGACCCCTTCATTCATCTGCTAACCTGGTCGGCATGGCATCTGACTTCAGTCGCGGCATCGAGGACTCGCCTTCGCAGTTCGCGGTGCTGCAGGAAAAATGGCCGCGCGCGTTTCCGGTCAAGCCGCACGACGTGCGCCCGCTGACGGTCGGCGCCGCCGACGAGATCGCCGTGGCCATGGGGTGGCCGGTGTCATGCACTGCGGCGTGCTCTGTCCGCTGGAAGATGGGGCCGGTCTATTGCCGCGCCGTCATCTGCTCCGAACACCGCATCGCGCTCGACGGCACGCCGGCCGAACCGGTCGACGCCGATGCGAAGGAACTGGCAACCAAGCAGCTGGCGGCACTCGCAGCACGCAGGGCGGCGAAAGTGAAGCCTGCGAAGCCCGCGAAGCCTGCGCGCGCGCCGCAGCCTCTGGCGTCGGGTTGATGTGCCGTGGCCGTCCGCTGGTCGCACCATGTCTTATGAGAGCCTCTGCGATAACTATTCTAATCGCGGCTTCTCCGGCATCTATTGTCGTAGGCCTACGATGAGCCGTGCCACGCCAAGCTGAACCGCAAAGTCGGCGGCCGATTGAGGCCGCCCAAAAGATAACCCTGCGCTTCGTCGCATCGTTCATTCTTAGAACGCGGCCTGAGCCGGCGGTCTCCACGCCTTCGGCAATCACGGCGAGGCCGAGACTGCGGGCCGTGCTGAGCAACGAGCGGACGATGGCCGCGGACTTCGGATCGTCGTCCACGCTCTTGATGAAGGCGCGATCGATCTTGATCCGCGACACCGGGACTGCGTCAGGTAGCGCCGAGCGAGGCGAAGCCGGTGACCGAGATCGTCGAAGGCGAGCTTCACGCCCTGCTCCCGCAATTGTGCCAGCGGCTTGGCCGCCTGTTCGTGGTTGAGGGCGATGTCTTCGGTGATCTCGAGCTCGAGGAGTTCCGCCGGCAGCCCGCTGTCGCGAAGGGCGCCCTCCACGTCCTCGATCAACGAGGGGTACGCAACTGCTGGGAAGAGACAGGTTGACGGCGATGCGCGAGACCGCGATCGTCGCGTCGCCACTGCGCCGCCTGGGCGCATGCGGTCGCGAGCACCCGACCGGCCGACATCGACGGCGAGAACGCAGTATCCGACAGGACCTCGTGAAAGGCATAAGCTCGAGCAGTCCACGCCTTCCGGATGATGCCAGCGCAGCAGAGCTTCGGCCCCGACCACGGCGCCGTTGGTCAGTCTGATCTGCGGCTGGTAGAAGAGCTCGGACTCGCCGTTGGCAAAGGCGCTATGCAGCTCTCTCGCCAGCGCGCGTCGCGATTGCGCGGTCGCGCGCAATGACGGGGTGAAGTATCGATAGACTCCGCCGCCGCCCTTCTTAGCGAGGTCGAGTGCGAGATCGGCGTTCGACAGTAGCTGGTGGGTCGGCACCGTGCGTCGGCGCGGTCGCGATGCCGGCGCTTGCGCCGAGATGAAGAACGTGGTCGCTGGCCAGTTGGGCTGCGACAGGCTCGTCAGCACCTCGGAAACGATCTCGGAAATCGTCAGGGGCGGGCCGATCGGGTACAACGACGACGAATTCGTCGCCGCCAGGCGGCAAGCCAGCGCCTTCGGCGCGAGGCCCACCACAACCGATCCCAGACGCGCGGCGATCTGCATCAGCAAGTGATCGCCCGTCGAATGGCCGAGCGTATCATTGACATCTTTGAAGCCGTCGAGGGTCGAAGAGCGCCGAATGCTGATTTGCACGCGCCCCCCCGCAGAGGAGACTGTCGAGCCGCTCCTTCATGGCGTGGCGGTTGGCAGACCCCGGTGAGCTGGTCGAAGTGCGCGAACTGGCGCAGCTGCTCCTCGGCGCGCTTGCGCGCGGTGTGTCCTCGTGCACGAAGGCCACCCCGCGCACCCGGCCGTCCTCGGCCGACACCGCGCGGCGGCGAGGCGTACGTAACCCGCGTTCCGTCCTTGCGGGTCGCGTGCGTCTCGATCGCCGGAACGATCTCGCCCGCGCTGGCGCGCTGCCAGAACTCGAGCGATTGATCCTTGAGACTCGGCAGGACGACCTTGACGGGCTGGCCGGCGCCTCCACCTGGGTGAGCCCGTCATGCCTTGGCGGCACGGTTCCAGACGAAGACTTTATGATCGAGATCGGGCACGGGAGTCGCGACCGGTGAAGCGTTGATCACGGCGTCAAGCGTGTTCTTGGCGCGCTGCAGATCGTCTGTGTGCTCAATCCTTGCCCTTGGCGGCGCTCGAGCGACGACGCCATCCGGTTCGAACGCTTCACCGAGCCGGCCAATTCGCTGGGCCCCTCGATGGTAGTGCGATGGCTGAGTTGCCCTCGGCGAGCATCGCAGCGTCCCGCTCGAGCTGGCGCAGCGGACGAATGATGCCGCCGGACAGCATCCAGGCGATGGCCGAGGCGATGGTGATGCGCGCGAGTCCGAACAGGAGGCTGCGCTTGAACCGAGCGGTGATGCCGGCAGACGCGACGTCGGTCGGAAAGCCGAC
>CAWHHK010000007.1:0-15510 GCA_963829065.1 uncultured Gammaproteobacteria bacterium
ACGGGCATGCCCCTCATGCCGCGGCGATCTTCGATATTGTCGCTGCGACGTCCGCCGCTCCAGCGCATGGCGTCCTCCCATTTGGCTCACGCGGACTATTGCACCGCGCTGCTGCGCGGGTTGCGCCGCGCCGTCGCTATAGTGGCACCGGGAAATGACGAAGGCGATGCGGCAACCTCCGACAGGTGTGGCTCGTGCGACGTCGCTGCTACTAGCCTACGTGACGTACCGCCGGGGAAAGCCGCGATTTCATTTTGAAATCGTGATCACCGGCCCTGACTGCTCCGCGGTCGACACGCTCATCTGGAACAACTGGTAGAGCAGGCTGAAGGCCTTCATGTTCCACTGATAGCCGCTCTGCGGTGCACGCTGTAGTAGTTCCCGTGCCACTCCACCGACAGTTCGGCTGGGGCGGCGGATGCCGAGTTCGATGATCTCCAGCGTATGCGTCGGGTTTTCGCCGACGGCGGGCGTACGTGGGTCGGGCGGCACGTCGAACTCCGGCTCCTCCTCCATGCCGCGGCCGATGAAGGTCAGGATCTCGTGGAAGCTGCGCAGCCGCAGGCGGCCGTGCATTGGATACTCGCCGCCCGGTGGCCCATGCGGATGTCGAGCAGGATGTCGTTGCCGGCGCCTCCTCGGCCTCGGCGTGCAGGCGCACGCGTTCGTCGTTCGACAGGACCGCCGGATCGTAGTTGGAGATCATGACGCGGCCGTTGACCCGCTTCGACACGAGGTAGGCGTGCTGTCGGCTTCGAGGTGAGCGAGAACTCCTGTAGATCGTGGCGAACGCCTCCGGCGTCATCGCGTCGGCTGGAACCGTCCAGGTGAGGTCGAAATGCAGCGGCTCGACGTACAGCGCGTGGTGGTCCTGAATGGAGGAGAGGTGAGCCACGACGCGCCGGAAGATCGCATAGCCCCCGGATCGGCGGGCCGATTGCGACTCACGCCGGAGCCGTCCTCAAGACGCACTTCCGCGCCCATCAGGCGCAGCAGCGAGTCGACGTCGTAGCCCTGGCGCAGCAGCAGCGTCAGCTTCTGTTCCTGGAACGGCGTCAGCAGCCGCTGCGTGAATTCCTCGCCCTGCATCGGCGCGATGCTGATGGTCGGATTCTCCTCGGCGCTGCTCCCGAGCAGCGGCACCAGCAGCTCGCCGTTGTCTCCGGTCACCGCCCCGCCGACGCCGGCGTTGACCGTGAACTTGTACGTCGCCGCGATGCTCGAGATGGTCGTGAAGTGCATCGGCTGGTTGTAGCGCGCGCGCGCGCGATGTTGAGCAGCAGCTGCTTCGACACGCTGTCGGCGGTGGTCGTGTCGTAGGCGATCACCGCGCGATCGAGCGCGACCTTCGAGGCGCAGCCGCTGGTCGCTGCGAGCATGCCCGCGACTGCGGCAAGCAGGAGTCGACGAAGCGTGGACGAACGAGAACGAAGGTGCGGATCCCCGCGGTCGATGTTCGTCACTTCGGCTGTTGAAGTCACCTTCGGGCAGGTCGAGGCCGTTACGTCGCCGCGCCGAACGGCGCACCAACGGCTACTGTGATGCCCATTGCCAAAGCGCCCCAGATCAGCACGCGCACCGCTCCGCGGACGATCGGGGCGCCCCCGGCGCGCGCGCCGAGCAGCGCGAGAGAAACGAGAGAACCTCCCGCGAGATAGGGAACCATGGCGCCAAGCGCGAAGCTGATCGATGAAGCGATGGCCGCCTGCAGTGGGCGAGCGGTCAGCGCGTCGGAAATGCCGATGTCGTCTCTCGCATGCGCAGCGAGCGCATCATGTGCCATCAGTTGGTGAGAGACCTGATGCGCTAGATTGTGATCGAGGCCGCGCGCGACGTAGATATCGCGGAGTTCCACGTGTTCAGCGTCGTAGTCATCAGTCAGTGCGTTTTGTTCGGTGTCGAGGTCGGCGCGTTCGGTGTCGGCCTGAGAACTGACCGACACGTACTCGCCCGCGCCCATCGAGAGGGCGCCAGCGACGAGGCCGGCGAGTCCCGCGAGCAGGAGTGCGCTCGGATTCGCGTCCGCCGCGGCAACGCCCAGCATGAGGCTCGAGATCGATAGCACGCCATCATTGGCACCGAGCACGGCGGCGCGTAACCAGCCTGATCTGTGCGTGCGATGCGTGTGCGAAACCATGGTTCACTCGACTCTCTGTTGTGCGATGCTGGGTTCAAGAGTAGGGCGGTTCCATATGGTGTCGCGCAAACTCGGTACGACCCTAGTCGGTCGATTCAGGCGTTTACCGTTCGGCGTGCGTTTCACGCTGGCGGTTGCGTTCATGCTTTGCGTGATCTTCATTCGGCATGTGCTACATCCGACTGTTGGGTATTGAATCGGCCGGGGACAGCGGACGCTGCACCGCTCTGCACCTCGATAGAATCGTTTGGATACAGACGGAACACCTCGTGGGAACATGGGTCATAGACTCTTGACGAGCATGCGTCGCTGGACGTTGCAGCGTATGGCGCAAACCGGAGAACCAGTCTTGAAGCGCAACATCCTGAAGGGGTTGTTCGAGGGATTTCTGCGAACTCGCCGATTTGCCCGGCATTTTCGTCGACTCGCGCTGTTCGAGACGCTCCGAGGCACGGGTGTCAGTCGCGCGCTGCCGCCGACGCTCGCCAAGGAACTCATTGCTGCCGCGAATTGCGATGTCGACACGCTGCTGACGCAACTCGAATCAACGCCGGACGGCATCACCGAGTTCCACGCCGACGCCGTCCGGCAACGGGTCGGGCCGAACGAGATCGAGCATGAGAAACCGCTGCCGTGGTGGGTGCACCTGTGGCACTGCTACAGGAACCCTTTCAACCTGCTGCTGACGCTTCTCGCGTTCGTGTCGTTCGTGACCGACGACATGAAGGCCACCATCGTCATCGGGGCGATGGTGGTGCTGTCCACGATTCTCCGTTTCTGGCAGGAAGCAAAATCCAACCGGGCAGCGGACCAATTGAAGGCGATGGTCAGCAACACCGCAACGGTCATGCGCCGTGATGTTTCCGAAGACGCCGCGCCGGTATTCGAGAAACACTTTGCCGTGCGGCTGCGCGTCAAGTCCGCGCGTCGCGTCGAGGTCCCGATCGCGTTGCTCGTGCCCGGCGATGTGATCCTGCTGTCGGCGGGCGACATGATCCCGGCCGACTGTCGGATCATTCGATCCCAGGAACTGTTCATGAATCAGGCGTCGATGACCGGCGAATCGCTGCCGGTCGAGAAGTACGCCGAATTGCGAGGTACCGGCGTAGCGAATCCGTTGGAGCTGGACAACATCCTGTTCATGGGCACGAGCGTGGTTTCCGGTTCGGCCGCAGCGGTGATCGTGAGCACGGGGAGCCATACCTATTTCGGCTCGCTGGCGCTACGCCTGACGAGCGTGAATCCGGCGCCAACCCAGTTTCAGGCCGGCATCAATCGGGTGGCCTGGCTGCTCATCCGCTTCATGTTCGTGATGGCGCCGCTGGTATTGCTCATCAACGGCTTCACGAAGCACGACTGGCTGCAGGCGCTGCTCTTTTCGCTGTCCATCGCGGTCGGTCTCACACCGGAAATGCTGCCGATGATCGTGACATCGACGCTCGCGAAGGGCGCGGTCACTCTGTCGCGCCGCAAAGTGATCGTGAAGCGGTTGGACGCCATTCAGAACTTTGGCGCCATGGACACGTTGTGTACGGACAAGACCGGGACGCTCACCCAGGACCGAGTGTTCCTCGCGCGCCACACGGACGTTTGGGGTCAGCCATCCGACGCCGTACTGAGATACACGTACCTGAACAGCTACTACCAGACCGGCCTGAAGAACCTGCTGGACGTGGCGGTGCTGGAAAGCGCGGAGCTCAACCAGGAGCTTTCGACGACAACCGCATGTCGCCTGGTGGACGAGATCCCGTTCGATTTTCAGCGCCGGCGTATGTCGGTAGTGGTTGCGGAACACGAGCGATACCAACTGATCTGCAAAGGCGCGGTCGAAGAGATGCTGCACGTATGCGGTCGGGTGCGGCATGGTGAACTCGACGAACCGCTCACCGGCGAGCTGCTGGCGCGCATCCGGGAGGTCACCGCGGCGTTGAACCACGAAGGCTTGCGTGTGGTGGCCGTGGCGGTCAAGGACTTGCCGCCGGTCGACATGGACTACCGCGTTCCGGACGAGGTCGATCTGACGTTGATCGGATATGTTGCGTTTCTCGATCCGCCGAAGGAAAGCGCGGCGCCGGCGTTGAAGGCGCTTGCGGAACACGGCATCACGGTCAAGGTGCTCACCGGCGACAACGAACTGGTGACCGCGAAGATCTGCGACGAGGTCGGCCTGGATGCAGGTACGGTGGTGCTCGGCTCGGACGTGGAGCGGATGAGCGACGCGGAACTCGCGGCCTCAGTCGAGACGTGCCACGTGTTTGCGAAGTTGACGCCCGCGCACAAGGAACGAATTGTCAGTCGCCTGAAGGCCAACGGTCACGTAGTGGGATTCATCGGCGACGGCATCAACGACGCCCCCGCGCTGCGCACCGCAGACATCGGCATCTCGGTGGATACCGCAGTGGACATTGCGAAGGAAGCGGCCGACATCATCCTTCTCGAGAAGAGCTTGATGGTATTGGAGGAAGGCGTGCTCGAAGGCCGCAAGACCTTTGCCAACATGCTCAAGTACATCAAGATGACCGCGAGCTCGAACTTCGGCAACGTCTTCTCGGTGTTGGTCGCGAGCGCCTTCATCCCGTTTCTGCCGATGCTGCCGATGCAATTGCTGGTGCAGAACCTGCTCTACGACTTCTCTCAGATCGCGATTCCGTTCGACAACGTGGACGACGAACTGTTGAAGACGCCGCAGCGGTGGGAACCCGCGAGCATCGGCCGGTTCATGGTCTATTTCGGGCCGATCAGCTCTATCTTCGACATCACGACCTTTCTCGTGATGTGGTTCGTGTTCGCCGCCAATACGCCGCAGAAGCAGACGTTGTTTCAATCGGGCTGGTTCGTGGTGGGTCTGCTGACGCAGACCCTGATCGTGCACATGATCCGCACGGCGAAAATCCCGTTCGTGCAGAGCCGTCCGTCGAAGTCGCTGCTCGCTACGACGATTGCGGTGATGGCGGTGGGGATCTTCATCCCGATGGGGCCGATTTCGCATTACTTCAAAATGCAGCCGCTGCCGCTCGCGTTCTTTCCGATCGTCGCGCTGATCCTGGCGGGATACATGGCCTTGACGCAGGCCATGAAGGGCTTTTATACACGGCGGTACGGCTGGCAGTAGTGGCGTCAAGACGCCGGAGAATTGCATGTTGAAAGAAGCCCCCCGAGACGTGATCCAGCTTGCGTCACAGTGGCTACCGTCGAGGGATCGATCATGAGGCCACGCCGCCCGGTCGAAGAGATGTCGATGTCGTTCCTCGACGTCATCTGCTGCGGGTTCGGCGCCGTCATCCTGTTGCTGATGACGACGAAGTTCATACCGCCGACGGTGCTCGAGCAATCGTCGACGCACCTCAACGGAACCGTCGCGGCGCGCCAGGAAGCGCTGTTCAAGATTCGCGGCGAAACCGACAAGTTGACGCGCGAACTGTCCGACCAGCAGCGCGAGCTCGATACCGATCTGCAGTCTCTCGCGCAGCTGGAACGCGAGTTGAGCAGCGTGCTCGGGCGCTATCAGACTTCGAAGAGCGAAGCCGAAGAGGCGGTCGTCACCGAGAAGAAGCTGGCGGACGCGAAACAATCATTGAGCGAGGAGATGGAGCGTCTGCTGGGCGCGGGGTTCCAGCGTGCCGACAACACCATTGCCGGGATCGCGGTCGACAGCGAATACGTCGTATTCGTGATCGACACGTCGGGGAGCATGTACAACAACCCGGGTGTCTGGCCGCAGGTCATGAAAAAGCTCAGCGAAACACTGACCGTTTATCCCGGGCTGAAGGGCATCCAGGTGATGAGCGACCAGGGCGAATACATGTTTCCGCAGTACGGCGGCCGCTGGATTCCCGATTCGCCCGCGCGGCGCCGGGCGATCCTCGAGCGCATGAGTACGTTCAATCCGTTCAGCTCCTCGTGTCCGATCAACGGTATCGAAAAAGCCATACGGACATACCAGGCGCCCGACAAGCGCATCAGCGTTTACATATTCGGCGACGACTTCAATTGCCGGTCGATCGAAGAGTTGGTCGACACCGTCGATCGGATCAATGCGCCCGACGCACAAGGACGTCGTCCGGTGCGGATCAACGTCGTCGGCTTCCCACACCTGTTCAAGATGGCCAGCCCCCCGGCATCGCTTTATCGATATGCCGCGGCGATGCGTGCACTGACGTATCGCAACAACGGGACGTTCGTCGGTTTGGACAGAGGATGAAGGGCTAGAGTGGCCCAGCGATACGCGCGGGAGACATGGTTTGGGTCACGTGCCTCGTTGGAGCCCCTTTCCCCGCCAAAGTAGCCAGAATCACTGACCGCACCGCCCCTTGGCTGGCTCGTTGGTTGTTTCATGTCGGCGATAGCCTATAACCGACGCCAGGCTCGGTGATCAGATAGCGTGGTCGGGTCGCATCTTCTTCGAGCTTGCGCCGTAGTTGTGCCATGTAGATGCGCAAGTAGTGCGCGTCGTCGACGTGCGACGGCCCCCAGACTTCTTTCAGCAGATGGCGGTGCGTGAGCACCTTGCCGGCGTGCTTCACGAGTAGCGCGAGCAGCCGATACTCGATCGGCGTCAGATGGACGACGTGCGCCGTCACGCTCGACGCGCCGCGCGGCCAGATCGACCGTGATCGGTCCGGCGGTGAAGTGTCTGCGCGCCGTCGTCCGTACGCGCCGTGCGCCGCACCGCGACGCGCAGGCGCGCGAGCAATTCGCCGACGCCGAATGGCTTCGTCAGATAGTCGTCGGCACCGGCATCGAGCGCGGCGATCTTGTTGGCTTCGTCCGCACGCGCCGACAGGATGATCACCGGCACTTCGCTCCATTCGCGCAGTCGCTTGACGACCTCGACGCCGTCGATGTCGGGCAGCCCGAGGTCGAGGATGACGACATCGGGGCGGCGCGTGCCGATCTCGACGAGACCTTGTGCGCCGGTTTCTGCTTCGAACAACTCGATTCCCTGCGATGGCAGCACGGCCCGAAGAAAACGCCGCATCTGCGGCTCGTCTTCGATCAACACGACGATCGTGTGCGGTTCACTCATCGCTGCCCACCGTCGCTTCGATCTCCGGCGTCGGACCGATCGGTTGGCTCGGCTGCGGCAGCACGAAGCGCGAAGCGAACGCCGCCTTCGGCGCGGTTTTCGGCCCAGATGCGTCCGCGGTGCGCTTCGACGATGGCGCGACAGATCGCAAGACCGAGGCCCGCGCCGCCGGTCGCGCCTTCCGGGCGCGCGCGATAGAACTTGTCGAACACCCGCTGTTCTTCGCCGGGCAGCAGTCCTGCGCCGTGATCGGCTACCGTCACTTCGACGCCGTCGTCGACGGCGATTGCGCGCACTTCGATCGGCGTGCGCGGCGGCGTGTACTTCACCGCGTTGTCGAGCAGATTCGTCAGTACCTGACCGATCAGCACGACGTCGAGCCAGACCAGCGGCGGCGATTGCGTCGAGATCGATGTCGACGTGACGACCTTCGAGACGGGTGCGCAGGCGATCGAGCACCACGCCGACGACTTCTTCGAACGGATGCCATTGGCGATTCAGTTGCACCGTGCCGGTTTCGAAACGCGCCATATCGAGCACGTTGGCGGTCAATTCGCTCATGCTGACCGCCTGCTCGTGAATCGTCGCGGTCAGCTCGCGCCGCGCCTCGGCCGACAAACTGTCGCCCTGTTCGACGAGGCTGCTCGCCGCACCGGTGATGACCGCGAGCGGCGTGCGCAGATCGTGCGAGATCGACGCCAGCAGCGAGTTGCGCAGCTGCTCCGACGCCATGCCGAGTTCGGCTTCCTGCGCGACTTCGACGAAGTGGACGCGTTCGAGCGCGAGTGCGATCTGTGCGGCGAACGTGTCCAGCAGGCGGCGTTGCTCGGGTACGAAGATCAGCCGTTCGTTGCGCGGCGCGAGCGCCAGCACGCCGCGATTGCGCACCGGTGCGCGCAGCGGAACGTAGTGGATCGGGGTGCCGGCGAGCGTGTCGGTGCCGAGCCCGGCCGGCTGCCAGCGATCGTGTACCCATTGCGCGACCGAGAGATCGACGTTCGGCAGCGCGTTTGCCTGTTCGGCCGGCGCGATGTGCAATGCTTCCGCGCGGTCGGGCAGCAGCAATGTCGCCGGCGCCTCGAACACGCCGTGCACGTGCTGCACGGCGATCTCGGCGATCTGCTCCGCGGTCAGCGCGCCGGACAGTTCGCGGCTCATCGCCGCCAGCGCCGCGGCGCGGCGTTCGCGGTGCGCCGCGATGCGCGCCTGATAGCGCATGCCGGCGGTGAGTTCGGTGATCGTCAACGCGACGACCAGCATCACGGCGAACGTCAGCAGATATTCCGTATCCGACACGGCGAACGTGTAGTACGGCGGCACGCAGATGAAATCGAACAGGGCGACGCCGACGACCGATGCGGCGACCGCCGGACCGCGACCGGTACGCACCGATACCCAGACGACCGCGATCAGGTACAGCATCGCGATGTTGGTGATGTCGATGTGATCGCGCAGGAAGCAGCGCGATCACGCTGATGACGAGCGACCGCGCCCATGCGCTTCGGCGTACGCGCGCCAGTTCGATTCGGTTGGCGCGGCGTTCGGGTTCGTCGATCGAAACAGCCGGCGCGGGTTGCTTCGTCGGCTTCGCCGCCGACGACCAGCAGATCGACAGCGCGCTGCGTGTGCGAACAGCGCATCGTAAGTCGACCGTCCGAGCCAACGGCGCCACACAGGGGCGCTCGATCGGCCCAGCACGATTTTGCCGGCGTTGCGTTCGCCCGCGAATGCGATCAGCGCGGTCGGCGACGTTTTGGCCGGGCACCGTCGCGGTTTCGGCGCCGAGTTCCTGTGCGAGCCGCAGCGCGCGCAGAATCGCGCGCGCGTTCGGCTTCGGGCAAACGCTGCAGCGCCGGCGTTTCGACGTAGACCGCGATCCAGTCGGCGCGCAGGCTGCCGGCGAGGCGGCGGCCGGCGCGGACGATCTGCTCCGAATGCGCGCCCGGGCCCGACCGCGACCAGCAGACGTTCCTTCAGCTGCCACACGCGTTTGATCGCCGCGTCGTCGCGATACTCGCGCGCCTGCGCGTCGACGCGATCGGCGGTGCGGCGCAGCGCGAGTTCGCGAAGCGCGATCAGGTTGCCTTTGCGGAAGAAGTTGGCGATTGCGTGTGCGGCCTGCTCGGGCATGTACACCTTGCCCGACTTCAGACGCTGCAGCAGATCGTCGGACGGCAGGTCGACCAGCTTCGACCTCGTCGGCCTCGTCGAACACGCTGTCGGGCACTGTTTCCGAGATCCGGACGTTCGTGATCTGCCCAACGACGTCGTTGAGGCTCTCGAGGTGCTGGACGTTGACGGTCGTGTACACGTCGATGCCGGCGGCCAGCAGTTCCTTGATGTCCTGCCAGCGTTTCGGGTGGCGCGAGCCCGGCGCGTTGCTGTGCGCGAGTTCGTCGACCAGCACGAGGTCGGGGCGCCGCGCGAGGACCGCGTCGATGTCGAGTTCGCGCAGCACGGCGCCGCGATAGTCGATGCGCCGTTGCGGCAGCATCTCGAGGCCCTCCACCAGCGCTTCGGTTTCGGCGCGCCGGTGCGTTTCGACGACGCCGACCACGACGTCGACACCCGCGGCCGCCACTTCGCGCGCTTCGGTCAGCATCGCGTAGGTTTTGCCGACGCCCGGCGCACGCGCCGAAGAAGATCTTCAGTCGGCCGGTGGCCGGCGCGCGCCTCGGCGCGCTGGACCTTTTCCAGCAGTTTGTCCGGGTCGGGACGTTCGGGGTTCATCGTGCCGCACACACTACGCGGTCGTGCGCCGAGATCCGAGCGACATCGTACGGCGAACGGGCCCCAAGTGGCTGGCTCACAATCCTTACGCGTTCTTTATGCGGCGCCGTGCGATAATTTGTCCGCGCCGTTGCATGCGCAAGCCCCACCATTTCGCACACGCAAAACCTGTTCGGGAGAAGACGACATGGACCTCTTGTACGTCGGCCTGATCATCGGCTTCGTCGCCGTCAGCTGTGGACTGACCTTTTACTTCGAACGTCTGCGGAGGCCGCAATGAGCTGGATCTACATCGTGAGCGGCGTGTTGGCAGTGGCGATCCTGGTCTACCTGGTCGTCGCGCTGTTGTATCCGGAGAAATTCTGATGAGCGGCAACGGCTATCTGCAACTGGCGTTCTATCTGGTCGCGCTGATCGGTCTGGCGAAGCCGCTCGGCGCGTACATGGCGCGGATCTACGAGGGCCAGCCGTCGTTGCGAGCCGCATCGGCGCTCCGTTCGAGCGTCTGATCTACCGCGCGTGCGGCGTGGATGCGTCGAAGGAGACGAACTGGATCGGCTACACGATCGCGTTGCTGGTGTTCAACCTGGTCGGCGGGCTCGTCGTGTACGGCCTGCAGCGACTCCAGGCGTCGCTGCCGCTGAATCCGGCGGCAGATGGGCGCCGGTGACGGCCGACTCTTCGTTCAACACGGCCGTCAGCTTCATGACGAACACGAACTGGCAGGGCTACGGCGGCGAAAGCACGATGAGCTATCTGAGCCAGATGGCCGGGCTCGACCGTGCAGAACTTCCTGTCCGCGGCGACCGGCATGGTGGTCGTGATCGCACTCACGCGCGGGCTCGCGCGTCAGAGCGCGTCGACGATCGGCAACTTCTGGGTCGACATGACGCGCACGGTGCTCTACATCCTGCTGCCGCTTTCGTTCGTGCTCGCGCTGGTGCTCGTTTCGCAGGGTGTCGTGCAGACGTTCGCGGCGTATCCGACCGCGTCGCTCGTCGAATCGGTCGAGTACGACACGCCGAAACTGGACGCGGCCGGTCAGACGCTGACGGACGCGGCGGGCAATGCGGTCACCGAGAAGGCGACTCAGCGCGAGCAGGTGATCGCGGTTGGGCCGGCGGCGTCGCAGATCGCGATCAAACAACTCGGCACCAACGGCGGCGGATTCTTCAATGTGAATTCGGCGCATCCGTTCGAGAACCCGACGCCGCTGTCGAACTTTCTCGAGGTGCTGGCGATTCTGCTGATCCCCGCGGCGCTGTGCTACACGTTCGGCAGCATGGTCGGCGATACGCGCCAGGGTTGGGCGATTCTCGCGGCGATGACGTTGGTGTTCGTCGTGCTGCTGGGCGTGTGCACGTGGGCGGAGAGCCAGGGCAACCCGCAGCTGACGGCGCTCGGCGTCGATCAGACGACGTCCGCGATGCAGTCCGGCGGCAACATGGAAGGCAAGGAGGCGCGCTTCGGCATCGTCAATTCCACGCTGTGGGCGACGGCGACGACCGCGGCGTCCAACGGCTCGGTGAACGCGATGCACGATTCGTTCACGCCGCTCGGCGGCCTCGTCCCGATGTGGCTGATCCAACTGGGCGAGGTGATCTTCGGCGGCGTCGGTTCCGGCCTGTACGGCATGCTGATGTTCGTCGTCGTCGCGGTGTTCGTCGCCGGGCTTGATGATCGGCCGCACGCCGGAATACCTCGGCAAGAAGATCGAGGCGTACGAAATGAAGATGGCGTCGATCGCGGTGCTCGTGCCGCTCTTTACCGCGTCTGTTCGGGACCGCGCATGGCGTGATGTTCGACGCCGGCAAATCGAGTGTCGCGAATCCCGCCGCGCACGGCTTCAGCGAAATCCTGTACGCGTTCTCGTCGGCGAGCGGCAACAACGGCAGCGCCTTTGCGGGGTTGTCGGCGAACACGCCGTTCTACAACACCGCGCTCGGCATCGTCATGTTCTTCGCGCGGTACTGGATCATCATTCCGGTGCTCGCGTTCGCCGGATCCGTCGTCACCAAGAAGAGAGTCCCGGCCGGCGCCGGCACGCTGCCGACGCACACGATGCTGTTCGTGTTCTGGCTCGTCGGCGTCGTGATCGTCATCGGCGCGCTGACGTTCTTCCCCGCGCTCGCGCTCGGGCCGATCGTCGAGCATCTGCAGCTGTATCACGGAGCAAACTCATGAGCACCACACAAGCAGTCTCTGCGACACCTGCAGGTTCTGCCTCACCGCAACGCTCGCTGGTGACCGCGAGCATCTTCAAGCGGGCGATGACCGACGCGCTGGTGAAGCTGCTGCCGCAGAACCAGTGGCGGAACCCGGTGATGTTCGTCGTCTACGTCGGCAGCATTCTGACGACGATCCTGTGGTTTCAGGCGTTGGCGGGGCACGGCGAAGCGCCGGCGGGCTTCATTCTCGCGATCACGCTGTGGCTGTGGTTCACGGTGCTGTTCGCGAATTTCGCCGAAGCGATTGCCGAAGGGCGCAGCAAGGCGCAGGCCGACACGTTGCGCGCGGCCAAGCGCGACACGATCGCGAAGAAGCTCTCGGAACCGAAGCGCGCGGGCGCGGTGACGCGCGTCAATGCGGCGGCGTTGCGCACGGGCGATGCGTTCCTGGTCGAAGCGGGTGATTTCATTCCGGCCGACGGCGAGGTGATCGAAGGCGTGGCGTCGGTCGACGAGTCGGCGATCACCGGCGAATCGGCGCCGGTCATCCGCGAATCCGGCGGCGATTTCAGTTCGGTGACCGGCGGCACGCGCGTGCTGTCCGACTGGCTGGTCGTGCGTGTCACGGCCAATCCGGGCGAGTCGTTTCTCGATCGCATGATCTCGATGGTGGAGAGCGCGCGGCGGCAGAAGACGCCGAACGAAATCGCGCTGATGATTCTGCTGGTCAAGCTGACGCTCGTGTTCATGTTCGCGACCGTCACGCTGCTGCCGTTTTCGGTGTACAGCGTCGAGGTTGCCAAGGCCGGCAACCCGATCACGATCACGGTGCTGGTCGCGCTGCTCGTGTGTCTGATTCCGACGACGATCGGCGGATTGTTGTCGGCGATCGGGCTCGCCGGCATCGGCCGCATGCTGCGCGCGAACGTCATCGCGATGTCGGGCCGCGCGGTGGAAGCCGCCGGCGACGTCGACGTGCTGCTGCTCGACAAGACCGGCACGATCACGCTCGGCAACCGTCAGGCATCTGCGTTCGTGCACGTCAGCGGCGTGACCGAGCAGGAACTCGCCGACGCCGCGCAACTCGCGTCGCTTGCCGACGGCACGCCTGAGGGGCGCTCGATCGTCGTGCTCGCAAAGCAACGCTTCGGATTCCGCGAGCGCGACATCGTGTCGCATGGGCGCGACGTTCGTGCCGTTCTCCGCGCAGACGCGCATGAGCGGCGTCAATTTCCAGAACCGCGAGATCCGCAAAGGCGCGGCCGATGCGATCCGCAACTACGTCACCGGCAACGGCGGCAAGTATCCGGCCGAGGTGGAAACCGCCGTCAACAACATCGCGCGGCTCGGCAGCACGCCGCTGGTGGTCGCCGAAGGCGCGCGCGTGCTCGGCGTGATCGAGTTGAAGGACATCGTGAAGGGCGGCATCAAGGAGCGCTTCGCGCAACTGCGCCGCATGGGCATCCGCACGGTGATGATCACCGGCGACAACCGACTGACGGCCGCGGCGATCGCGGCGGAAGCGGGCGTCGACGACTTCCTCGCCGAAGCAACGCCGGAAGCGCAAGTTGCAGCTCATCCGCGATGAACAGGCGCAGGGCAAACTCGTCGCGATGACCGGCGACGGCACCAACGATGCGCCGGCGCTCGCGCAGGCCGACGTGGCGGTTGCGATGAATACCGGCACGCAGGCGGCGAAAGAAGCCGGCAACATGGTCGACCTCGATTCCAATCCGACGAAGCTGATCGAGATCGTCGAGACCGGTAAACAACTGCTGATCACGCGCGGCTCGCTGACGACGTTCTCGATCGCGAACGACGTGGCGAAGTATTTCGCGATCATTCCCGCGGCGTTCGCGACGACGTATCCGCAGTTGAACGCGTTGAACGTCATGAATCTGACGACGCCGAACAGCGCGATTCTGTCGGCGGTGATCTTCAACGCGCTGATCATTCCGGCGCTGATTCCGCTGGCGCTGCGCGGCGTCAAATACCGCGCCGTCGGCGCCGCGACGCTGCTGCGCGACAACCTGCTGATCTACGGCGTCGGCGGCGTGATCGCGCCGTTCATCGGCATCAAGGTGATCGACATGCTGCTCGCGCTCGTCGGTGCCGCGTGAAGCACCACATTCGGAGAAAAAGAAGCCAATCATGATGTTGTCGAACCTGAGACCCGCGTTGGTGATGATCGTCCTGATGACGGTATTACTGGGGGGCGTGTATCCCGCCGCAGTCACCGGAATCGCATCGGTGCTCTTTCCGTGGCAGGCAAGCGGCAGCCTGATCGAGAAGGACGGCAAGACCGTCGGCTCGGCGCTGATCGGCCAGCCGTTCTCCGATCCCGGGTCACTTCTGGTCGCGTCCGTCGGCGACCGGACCGTTTCCGTACAACGCGGCTGCGTCCAGCGGCTCCAACCAGGGGCCGTTGAACCCGGCGCTGATCGATGCGGTCACGGCGCGGATCAAGGCGCTACGCGATGCGGACCCCGGCAACACGGCGCCGGTGCCGGCCGATCTCGTCACGGCGTCGGGCAGCGGACTCGATCCGCACATCAGCCCGGCTGCGGCGGAGTATCAGGTTGCGCGCGTTGCGAAAGCGCGCGAGCTCGATCCGGCGCAGGTCCGAGCGCTGGTAGACGAGTTCACTGAGGGGCGACAGTTCGGATTTCTCGGTGAGCCGCGCGTCAACGTGCTGCGGCTCAATATTCAACTGGACGAAAGCGAACAAGTAGGAGACAGACATCGATGAATGGAGTGATAGACTGCTATTTGGCGCGGCTCTGCTGGGCAGCGCAGTGGCCGCCAGTGCGGCGGACGTCGCCGGTAACGTGACGCTGGCAAGTGACTATCGGTTCCGCGGCATTTCCCAGTTGAAGGGCCAGTTCTCGCCGGCCATCCAGGGCGGTTTCGACTTTGCAACGGACATAGGCTTCTACATCGGCACGTGGGCGTCGAACGTGAACTTTGACGAGGGCGCGATCGAAACCGACGTCTACGGCGGCTTCAAGGGAAAAATCAACGACGACATCGGCTACGACATCGGCGTGCTCTACTACGGTTATCCGCACGACAGGAACGACGGGCTCTCCAATCCCAACATCGATCTCCCCTACACGGAGGTCTACGGAAGCGTCACGTTCAGCGGTGTGAAAGTCGGCCTCAACTACTCGGACGACTACTTCGCCGAGAGCGGCAAGTTCTACTACCCGTACATCGAGTACGGCTTCGATCCGATCGAGAACCTCACCTCTGAGTTTCCATTCTGGCGTACAACAAATTCGACGAAAACCAAGACGGACTGAACGGCGAGGACCATTACACGGGACTGGAAGATCCAGGCTTCGACGAAGTGGCTCGGCGTGGTTTGGGGCTTGGCGTATGTCGATACCGACCTGGATGACGATAAGGATTGTTACGGCAACAAGCAGCTCTGTGAAGCAACGGCGGTG
>CAWHHK010000008.1:0-64692 GCA_963829065.1 uncultured Gammaproteobacteria bacterium
TTGGCCTTGGCATAAGCGATGAACTCCGGAACCGTCTTGGCCGGAAATGAGGGGTTCACCACCATGACGTGGGGACTTTGGACGATGCTTGCGACCGGCGCGATGTCGCGTATGAAGTTGAAATTGAGCTTGTCGTAGAGCGTCGCGCTGACCACATTCGGTGTGCCGACCATGAGAAGCGTATGGCCGTCGGGAGGCGCGCGCACAACCGCCTCAGCGGCGATAGTGCCGCCGGCGCCCGCCCGGTTTTCGATGATGAAGGGTTGGCCGAAGCGCTCCGACAGCCATTGACCGATCAGGCGTGCGCTGATGTCGGTCGCACCACCCGCGGCAAAGCCGACGATTCGATACGGACCGGCCGCGTCGGATAGGCTTGCGCCTGGGCGATGCGCGATACAGCCGGGAGGGCGGCAGCACCCGCTGCCAGATGCAGAAATTGACGGCGTGGGAGTTTCATGGGGTGCCTCTCTTTGCAAAGGACTTCTCCGGGGTCGTAGTCCGCGATGTGGTGGGGTGACGGATTCGCCGAAAGGCGTGGTAATTGACCTATCAAAATTCCATCAGGTCCTTCGCGATGAGCACTTGGCCCGAAAAGTGCTTCTTCACCTCGTTGGCCCACGACGTGTAATCGTCGTCAGGTTTCGACGTGAGATGCGTCAGCACCACGGTCTTGACACGGGCCTGCGCCGCCATCTTCCCCACGTCCTCCGTACTCAGATGTCCCTGGGTCATCTGTCGCTTGATGCCGGACTGCTCAGCGGGGGTCATTGCCTGCCATTGACCGGAATTTATCAAGAGTTGCATCCGCTCTTCGGCAGAATTGGCTTCTGAAACGAGAAGATCGGCATCTTTGGCTAGGTTGGTCAAAGCATCGTTCGGGCCGGTATCGCCCGTAAACACGACTACGCGATCAGGCGTTTCAAAGCGATAGGCATAGGACTTGTGCTTGCCCGCAGCCGCGCCCGTATGAAATTCAAAATGCGTGGTTTCAGCCGCAGTCACTTTGACGTTCGCATCTTGATAGATCATTCCCGGTCGAACGTCATGCCCGAAGAACACCTGAGCTATAGGTACGCTGCGACCTCCATCCGCAATCCTAATTTCGGCGCTTATGCTGAAATACTGGACCGCAGCCTTGACCAAGTCTTCTGTCCTCGGCGGGCCATACACATTGATCGGTTGGGTACGCTGGTTATCCCAGGCGACAGACATCAGCGTTCCGAGCCCCGCCGTGTGATCGTCATGAAGATGGGTGAGGAAGATGGTTCCAATATCCCGGATATTAATTCCGGCTTTCGCAATCCGACGCGCCGCTCCATCGCCAACGTCAACGACATAGACGGCTCCATTGACGATCAGGAGGTTCGAGGCTTGCGCCCGATGGGCTCTCGGTGGCGGACCCGCCAACGTCCCGAGTGTAATAACCCGTGTGCCCGTCTTGGGTCCAGCAAGCCCGGTTTGCGCCCTCGCAATCTGCGTGACAACCGGGAGCGCGGCAGCGCCCGCTGCCAGATGCAGGAATTGGCGGCGGGGAATTTTCATCGCTCTCCTCCCGTTCATGGCCGCTTTCGGCGAAAGCTGCCTTCGTCGCTGACATCTTTTATTGTCTCTGTCTGTGCAGGGTTTCGGATGCCGGCCATCGACAGCCGTGCAACGTTCACCGGCGGCCGGCGTCCGAAAGCCGCCAAGGAACGAACCCGCGGGGATAGTGCAGAGAGGTTGCCGCGCACTCCACTATGGGGATTTGAGTGACGCGATAAGTGTGAGGGCTGGTGCGCGGAGCC
Source organism: uncultured Gammaproteobacteria bacterium (assembly GCA_963829065.1). Lineage (GTDB taxonomy): Bacteria > Pseudomonadota > Gammaproteobacteria > Pseudomonadales > Azotimanducaceae > DATJGR01. The sequence continues at coordinate 1,785 of CAWHHK010000008.1, forward strand.
GTTGGAGGCGGTTGATGACGCGCCTGGCAGACAGCAGCAGCTCGGCTTGCTGGTCGAGATTATCGTTGAGAGTTGCAGTTGCGGGCTGGGTTCGATGATGGGACGACGCATCTGTGCGAGCGTGGTCGCCGCCGGTGCGTAACCAGCGCTGGCCGAGGTCACTGCGTCGTCGCAGGACAGCGATGGTGGTCATGACGTATCGATCCTGATGGCGGTGATTGGACCGGTTGGCCGATGACGCGGCGTGGAGCCGCGCTCGAAAATCTCGATAGTGATCATGCGACCGCCGCAGCACGGGCAGGGATGTGAGGGGGTTGGCGGCTCGTTGGGATTGACGGCATCCGCATCGGCATTGTGGTCTTGAGGCGTGGGCACGGCGAGCAGCTCGCGGGCGCGCGCGATGTTGTCGGCGCAGGATGGTCTGGCGAGCAGGCCGTAGTGGCGGATGCGGTGGAGGCCTTTGGGCAGGACGTGGATCAGGAAGCGGCGGATGAACTCATCGGTGGCGAGCGTCATGCGCTTGTATCGCGCGCGGCCGTCGGCGCAGTAGTCCTTGTATCTGAAGGTGACGCCGTGCTGGTCGAACGTGATCAGCCGGCGGTTGGAGATGGCGACGCGGTGGGTGTAGCGCGACAGATAGGCGAGCACCGCCTTGGGTCCGCCGAACGGAGGCTTTGAATAGACGTACCAATTGATTCTGCGCAGCGGCGCCAGGTAGGCGGCGAAAGCCTTGCGCTGCGGCGAGGTGAGCATGCTGGCCGAAGAATGTGAGCCGGCCGGCCTTGTGGGCGGCGAGGAGCTTGGCAAGCATCAGCCCCTGGAACAGTTTGGTGAGTACGGGCACGGGCAGCAAGAAGCGGGGCTGGCACGACAGCCAACGCTTTCCATCCAAGGCGATGCCGCCGCCCGGCACGATCATGTGGACATGCGGGTGATGATCTTCGCAGCATCGAAGAGATCATTGTGGCACTGACCAGATAAAAAAACCTTGAGTTGGTGATTCACTGGAAGGGAGGCGCGCATACGCAACTCGCGATGGAGCGACCACGTTCCGCTGCGGAAACGGCCACGCCCATGGAGGCGCTGGAGATCATTCGTCGTATGGCTGTTCGATACGGCGACGACCAGATCGCCTCTGTGTTGAACCGACGCGGCTACTCCACGGGCAAAGGGAAGCGGTGGAATCAGATTCGTGTAGCGACAGCCGGCGTAACCATTCGATTGCAGGTCAACAACGAGCTCTGCATGATCCGGAGAGAGTGAGTTTGAGCGAAGCTGCGCGAATATGCGGCGTCAGTCACCACACGATCCAAAGGATGGTTGAAGCCGGCCTGTTGAAGCGCGAACAAGTAACTCCTCGTGCACCTTGGGAATTAGCCGCCGTGATTTGGATGCTGAACCCATTCGCAGCATTATTGAGCGCCTCCACCGCACTGGCAAGCTAATTCTGCAGGGGGGTTGCGCGGAAGACCACTTGCGTTGTTCACTGAAAATAAGAGATGTTGTGGGTCATGGTCGAGCCCCAGGTGTGGAGCACGGCGGTGATGCCGATGCGGGCGCCCAGGTGCTCGGGATCGGCCGCGATCGTCAGCACGGCCTCGGATGACGCCTTGAACAGCAGGTCGTAGACCACTGCCTTGTTCTGATAGGCGATGGCGGCGATCCTGGCCGGCAGCGTGAACACCACGTGGAAGTACGGCACCGGCAGCAGCTCGGCCTCGCGCTCGGCGAGCCATTCCCGTGCTGCTGCGCCCTGGCATTTTGGACAGTGCCGGTTACGACAGCTGTTGTAGGCGATGGTGGTATAGGCGCAGTCCTCGCAGCGCTCGACATGGCCGCCGAGTGCCGCCGTGCGGCAGCGCTCGATCGCTGACATGACCTTCAGCTGGTCGAGGCTGACGTGCCCGGCATTGGCACGACGCCACGCTGCCCCATGGTCGCGGAAGACATCCGCGACCTCCAGCGCTGGACGGGACATGACGCCGTTACGCGGGCGCCTGGTCCTTCCTGTTCTTCTCAGGGGTCAGCGGCGTAAGGCGATCCAAAGGGCTCATGATCGCGCGGATCACGTTGGTGGCCACCTGCGTGTAGAGCGCGGTCGTATCGAGCTTGGCATGTCCGAGCAAAACCTGGATAAAACGCACATCGGTCTTCTGCTCGAGCAGGTGGGTGGCAAAGCTATGGCGCAATGTGTGCGGCGTCACTCGCTTCTTGATCTCGGCCATGGCGGCGGCGGCATGAACGGCACGATTGAACTGCCGCGTCGACATCGGCAGCATCGGATCGCCGCCGGGGAACAGCCAGACCGCCGGCCGGGCGATGCGATACCAGTCGCGCAACAGCTCCAACAGCTTTGGGGAGAGCATCGCGTAGCGATCCTTGCGCCCCTTACCCTGCTCGATCCGCAGCAGCAGGCGCTCGGAGTCGATATCCGATACCTTCAGCGCCACCACCTCGGAGACCCGCAGACCCGCCGCGTAGGCGGCGCTCAGCGCGGCCTTGTACTTCGGTCCGGGGGCGGCCTCCAGCAATCGCGCCACTTCCTCGGGACTCAGGACCGCCGGTATCTTGCGCGGCTCGCGCACGAACGTGAGGTGCCGTGCCATCTCGGGTCGGTCGAGCGTCACGGTGAAGAAGAAGCGCAACGCCGCAACCGAGCCGTTGATGCTCGGCGGCCGCACGCCGGTCTGCGTCTGATGCAGCTGGAAACGGCGAAGATCCTCAGGCGTGGCAGTATCCGGCGAACGGCCGAGGAAGGCTGTGAACGATCTGACGTGCCGGATATAGTCGTTGCGCGTCTTCTCGACGAAGTTGCGCACGGTCATGTCTTCGATCATGCGCCGGCGCAGCGGGCTGATGGGCTTCTCACTCATCGGGGTGCTCCTGTCTTGAGGTGGAGGTTCTTGACCCCTTGATCCTCAAGACAGGACGCCCGGCCTGTCACCCTATCCTGCTCGCTTGATCACTCCGTCGGTGCCAATGGCATCGACATCCCGAAGAGCGACCTGCGCATCGACACGTACCGTTCCTCCGGCGCGGGTGGACAGCACGTCAACAAAACCGATTCGGCGGTGCGGCTGACACACATCCCGTCCGGACTCGTCGTCGAATGTCAGGACGAGCGCTCACAGCACAAAAATCGCGCCAGAGCGATGTCGTTGTTGAAGGCGCGGCTGCTCGACCTCGCGCGTCAGACGCAGCAGCAGGAACAGGCCCAGTCGCGACGCCTCCTCGTCGGCAGCGGCGATCGCTCCGAACGCATTCGCACCTACAACTTTCCGCAGGGCCGGCTCACCGACCACCGCATCAACCTGACGTTGTACAAACTCGGCGAGATCATGGAAGGCCACCTCGACGAGGTGATCGATCCGCTCGTTCAAACGCATCAAGCCGAGGCGCTGGCCGCGCTCGGCGATGCGGCCGCCTGACGTGATGTGACGACGATCGCCGAGGTTTTGCGCGATGCCGGCGACGGATCGACGCGTCGCGACGTCGAGGTCCTGCTGGCGGCCGCGCTCGGCGTGCAGCGCGCCCACCTGTACGCGCACGGCGACGAGCCACTGACCGGATCGGCCGCCCGACGCGCCGACGACATGTTGAACCGGTACCGCGCCGGCACGCCGCTCGCCTACGTCATCGGTCAGCGCGAATTCTGGAATCTCGCGCTCGACGTCTCGCCCGACGTATTGATTCCGCGTCCCGAAACCGAATTGCTCGTCGAGCTCGCGTTGCAGCGGTTGCCGCCGCACGCGCGGGTGCTGGATCTGGGAACGGGTTCCGGCGCCATTGCGCTCGCAATCAAGCAGATGCGCGCTGATTGCGCCGTGACAGCGACCGATATCTCCGCGCCGGCAGTCGCAGTCGCGCGGCGCAATGCCGCCAAGCACGCGCTCGACATCGATTTTCGTGTTGGCGACTGGTACTCGGAAATCGGCGACGCCTATGACTTGATCGTCTCCAATCCTCCGTACGTGGCCGAGATGGACCCGCACCTCGATGCACTCGTTAGCGAGCCGAGGCTCGCGCTCGTGGGCGGAGTCGACGGACTCGATGCTTTGCGGACCATCGTCCACGGCGCGCCCGCCCGCCTCGTCCCCGAGGGATCGCTGCTCGTCGAGCACGGCTTCGACCAAGGTGACACCGTCCGCGCGCTGTTCGAACTGGCCGGCTTGCGCCGCGTCGAGACACACCGCGATCTGGCCGGAAACGAACGTGTTACGCTGGGAACACGATGAACGACGATCAGCTGCTTCGGTACAGCCGCCAGATCATGCTCCCGTCCGTCGACATCGACGGGCAGGAGCGGCTGCTCGCCTCGACCGTGCTGATCGTGGGTCTCGGCGGGCTCGGCTCGCCGATCGCGTTGTACCTGGCCGCCGCGGGCGTCGGACATCTCGTGCTCGCCGATCACGACGCGGTGGATTTGTCGAATCTGCAGCGCCAGATCGCGCACCATACCGCTTCCGTTGGCAAACCGAAGGTCGATTCGGCGGCCGGCGCAATCCGCGCGCTCAATCCCGACACACGCATCACGCCGCTCAACGAGCGTCTCGCGGGAGACGCGTTGGCGCGCGCCATCGAGCGGGTCGATCTGGTCCTCGACGGCACCGACAACTTCGCCGCGCGCTACGCGATCAACGACGCGTGCTTCGCGGCCGGCAAGCCGCTGGTGTCCGGCGCGGCGATCCGCATGGAAGGACAGGTTGCGGTGTTCGACCCGCGCGTCGCCGACTCGCCGTGCTACCGATGCTTGTATCCGCGGGCAGACGATGCCGCGCTGAACTGTTCCGAAAACGGCGTCGCGGCGCCGCTCGTCGGCATCATCGGCACTGTGCAGGCGATGGAGGCGTGGAAGCTGCTGACGGGGGTCGGTACGCTCGCTCGTCGGCCACGTGCTGTACCTCGACGCGCTGCAGATGGAATGGCACAAGCTCCGGCTGCGGCGCAATCCGACCTGCATCATTCATCACAACTGACGCATCCGCCGGTCAGGCGCGCACCAGGCGCGCGCGCAGCCGCTCGATCAACGGCGCCTTCACATCGTCGACGTGTTGCGGTCCGCCCAGGTCTGCGAGTTGCGTCACCTTGAGATCGATCAGCCCGCACGGATTGATGCGGCCGAACGGCTCCAGATCCATCTGCACGTTGAGCGCGAGTCCGTGATACGAGCAGCCGCGACGGATCCGCAGTCCCAACGACGCCACTTTGGCGCCGTCGACGTAGACGCCCGGAGCATCGCGCCGGTTCGCCGCAGCGATTCCATAGCTCGCGAGCAGATCGATGATCGAACTCTCGATCACTGTGACGAGGCCGCGCGGCGACACGCCAGCGCGCCGGATGTCGACCATCAGGTAGACGACCAGTTGCCCGGGACCGTGATAGGTCACCTGACCGCCGCGGTCCGATTGCACGACTTCGATGTCCCCCGGCGCGAGCAGATGCTCGGCGCGACCGGCCTGGCCTTGCGTGAAGACCGGCTCGTGCTCGGTGAGCCACAGTTCGTCGGGGGTGTCGGCGGTGCGATCGGCAGTGAAAGTCTGCATCGCTCGGAACACCGGCGTGTAGCGGGTGCGACCGAGGTCGATGCTTTCCATCAGAGGACGAGTCGGACCAACGGATACGCCTTCAATGTCTCGTGCAGTTCCCGCAACTGCGGCTCGCCCGTCGCGCGGATCGTGATCGTGACCGCGCAATAGTTGCCTGCGCGACTCGCGCGCACCTGCACGTGCGCCTCGGTCACTTCCGGTGCATGCCGGCGCGTCAACTCGACCACCGTCTCGGCGAACGAGTCGCGATTGTCACCGACGATTTTCACCGGATAGTCACACGGAAAGACGATCCGGTGCGATTCCTCCTCGGTCAATTCAACAGCTCCCGGAAGAACAGATAGATGCTCTGCCACAAGCGTTTGAAAAAGCCCGCTTCGGCGATTGCACTTTGTGCAGTCAGCGGGACTTTCACCACCGGTTTGTCATCGAGCATGACACGTAGTTCCCCAAACGGGTCGCCGACCGCGAACGGCGCGCGGATCACGCGGGCGACGTCGGTCTCGGCCTTCAGGTCCGCGTAACGACCCCGCGGAATCGTCACGTAAACCGGAGCCGCGACGCCAAGTTGTACCTCGTTCTCTTGTCCATACCAGACTTCCGCCGTGCGCAGCATGACGCCGGGCTCGTAGAGCTTGTGCGTTTCGTAGAAACGGTAACCGAACGACAGCAGCTTCTGGCTCTCGCGCATGCGCGCCTCGTCGCTGTCGGTTCCCATGACGACGGAAATCAGTCGCATGCCGTCTCGCATCGCGCTCGCGATCAGGCAAAAGCCGGCCTCGGCGGTATGCCCCGTCTTGACGCCATCGACCGTGCGATCGCGCCACAGCAGTCGATTCCGGTTCGGCTGATCGATGTCGTTGTAGCGGAACGACTTCTCCGAATAGATCGCATAGTGCGTCGGATGGTCGTGGATCAACGCGCGTGTGAGCGTCGCAAGATCGCGGACCGTGCTGTAGTGCTCGGGGTCCGGCAAGCCGTCGCTGTTCATGAAGTGCGTGCCGAACATGCCCAACGTCTTCGCTTGCTGATTCATCAGATCGACGAACGCGTCTTCGCTGCCGCCGACGTACTCTGCAACGGCGACGGTCGCGTCGTTGCCCGACTGGATGATCACGCCGCGCAACAGGTCCTCGAGTTTTACCGTCGTCCCTTCACGAATGAACATCGCAGATTGTTTTTCGTCGGGCGCCGCGTGTTTCCACGCGTTGATGCTGATCGGGACATCGTCCGTCAGGTGGATACGTCCCGACTCGATCTCGCGCGCCGCGATATAGCTCGTCATGATTTTCGTCAGGCTCGCCGGAGGGCGTTTTTCGTCGATGCCCTTCTCGGCGAGGATGTCGCCGGTATCAAAATCCATCAGGACGTAGGCGGTCGCATTGATCTCCGGCGGTTGTGGCGGCGCCGATGGCGCCGGCGGTGGTACCGGTTCCGCTGCGATCGCCAGCAACGGGCACAAAAAGAAAGCGACGATCATCCAGGGTCTGGCAGTCATGTTTGCCTTGTTCAAAAAATGATGAGGGGAAAAATGCGGCGGCGATTGTACGTTATTCTTCGACGATCAGCGGCTTGGTGAACGCGGCGGCGACGATCAACGCCTGCAGTCGCAGCGCTTCGCTCATTTCGGTCAATGGACCGATGCGAACGCGATACCAGCGATCGCCGGATGGTGGTTTCTGCACGTGCACATCGTCGCCGACCACACCCCGCAAATCGCGCCGCAACCGCTCTGCGCCTGCCGAATTGGAGAACGCACCTGCTTGCAGAAATATCCGGCCGGGGCCCGACTCCGCGATAGGCGTCGATGTGTCGTCGACCGCGACCGCAGGCGGTTCCGCGGGCATTGGGTCCTGATCGGCCAACGCCGTCTGCGGGATGTCATCGGTGCCATCGACGAGTTCGAGCATCACCCGCGTCACGCCGCGGTCGGCAAAACCCAGCTTCACCGCGGCCGCATACGACAGGTCGATCAGGCGCTCGCTGTGAAAAGGTCCGCGATCGTTGACGCGCACGATCGCGCTGCGCTGATTCTCGAGATTGGTCACGCGCAGATAGCACGGTATCGGCAGGCTTCGATGCGCCGCGGTCAGTTGATACATGTCGTACGGCTCACCACTCGACGTCAGCCGTCCATGGAACTTCGCGCCGTACCACGATGCCGTGCCGTATTCCCGATAGCGCCCGGGATTCGGCAGCACGTAGTAGGTCTTGCCCAGCACTTCATACGGCGAGCTATTGCCGTAACGGCTCGGCGGCTCGATGTGGGGCACCGGGTCCGGCAGCTGGCTCAGGTCCGGCGGATGACTCGGCGCGTGCGGATCGCGATCTCGATCGCGCGTCGGCGCCGTCGAACACGCTGCGAGCACCAACAGCGCAATGGCGGCGATTCTCTGACGCGCAACGCGCGCAGGCACCGTCATCGGGGCTGCGCTTCCGTCATTGCTACCTCTGCCGCGCGCGCCGCAATCGCTTGCCCCAACTGGTGGACCGCTAACGCATACATGCTGCTGTGGTTGTAGCGCGTGATCACGTAGAAATTGTGCAACCCCACCCAGTACTCGGCGCCTGCGTCTCCGTCCATTCGATACAGGCCAGCTTCAGCCGCATCCGGCAAACCCGCCACGGTCACGCCAAGTGCGCGCAGCTGACCGACTGTGTATGAGAGATTCAAGCTCTCATTAGCGACGGCGTTCGCGCGCGGCCCATTGATCGACGCGGGTTCGACGACGTGGCCATCAGCGGTCCAGCCGTGCCGCCTGAAATAATTCGCGACGCTGCCAATCGCATCGGGGGGATTGGTCCAGATGTTGCGCTTGCCGTCGCCGTCGTAATCCACCGCGTAAGCGCGGAAGCTGGACGGAATGAACTGGCCGTATCCCATCGCGCCGGCATACGAACCCATCAGCGAACGCGGATCGACGCCTTCCTCCCGCGCCAGCAGCAGGAATTGCGTCAGTTCGCCGCGGAAAAAATCGCTGCGCGGCGGATAGTCGAACGCGAGCGTCGCGAGCGCATCGAGCACCCGAAAGGTCCCGGCATTGCGCCCGTAACGCGTCTCCACGCCGATGATCGCGACGATGATCTCGGCCGGCACCGCGAATTCCTGCTGTGCCCGCGCGAGTACCGCGGCGTTGGCGCGCCAGAATTCGACGCCCTGCGCGATCCGGGCATCGGTGAGGAATATCTCGCGGTACTCCGACCAGGGCTTGCTCTTTTCGGCCGGGCGCGAGATCGCGTCCAGAATGGGCTGTTTGCGCTGCGCATCCTTGAACAGATTGTTCAACTCGTCGCGCGAGAAGCCTTGCTGCAGCGCCAACTGATCGAGATACCCATCAACGTCGGGCCGACCGACGAAATCCGTCGCGGCGAATCCATACAGCGCGTAGAGCAACGCGACGGCCACGCTGACCAACGCCGCTGTTCGCATCATCAACAACTCCCTGTCACCAGCCGCGATGCGTGTAGATCGACATGACGATACCGAAGCCCACAAGCAGAGTCATTGCAGACGTACCGCCGTAACTCACGAGCGGCAGCGGCACACCGACGACTGGCAGCAACCCGGAGACCATCGCGATGTTAACAAATACGTACACGAAGAACGTCAGCGTCAACCCGCCGACGGTGAGCCGCCCGAACGTCTGTCGGGCCTGCGTTGCGATATAAAGGCCGCGCGCGATGATGACGAGATACAGCACCAGCAGCGTGATGACGCCGATCAGTCCCAGTTCCTCGGCAACGACCGCGATGATGAAGTCGGTCTGGCCTTCCGGCAGGAAGTCGAGATGCGACTGGGTACCCTCGAACAGCCCCTTGCCGAACACGCCGCCCGAACCGATCGCGGTGGTGGATTGAATGATGTTCCAACCGGCGCCGAGCGGATCGCGTTCTGGATCGATCAGCGTCAGCACGCGATCGCGCTGATAGTCGCGCATCACATACCACAGCCCGGGCGCAGCAGAGGCGGCGGCAGCCGCGGCCAATATGATCCAGCGCCATTGCAATCCGGACAGCACGACCACGGCGAGTCCGGCCGCGGCGACGAGGATGCCGGTTCCGAGGTCCGGCTGGATTGCGATCAACGCAGCGGGCGCGCCGATCAGCAGCAGCGCCGTTACCAGATGCCCGAACCGCGGCGGCAGCGGACGATCATTGAAATACCACGCGACCATCAACGGGACCGCGATCTTCATGATCTCGGACGGCTGGAACCGGGGCAGCCCCGGTACTTCGAGCCAGCGTTGCGACCCTTTCACCGTCACGCCCGCAAAAATCACGACGACGAGCAGGACCATGCCGATGCCGTATAGCAGCGGCGTCCAGCGCAGGTAAAAACCAGGCTCGAACTGCGCCGCGATCACCATGACGGCGAGCGCCAGCAGCATCCGAATCACCTGCCCATCGAATGCGGAGATGTCGCGACCCAGCGCGCTGAACAATACGACCAGGCCGAACGCGATCACACCCAGCAACGTCAGCAGCAACAACGGATCGAGATGCATGTTGTTCAGCCGTCGAACGGCTGGGAGGCCTCCACCGGGCAGCGAACGGACGTAGTCGCGACTACTCATCGCGCCGCCAGATGCGGCAACAGGAACGCATCGATGACCTGACGCGCGACCGGGGCCGCGACGGCACTGCCGCCACCGCCGTTCTCGACCAGCACCGACACTGCAATCTCGGGCGCGTCAGCCGGCGCAAATGCGATGAACCAGGCGTGCTTGCGCTGGAACTCCGACAGTTCTTTTTCGTTGTACGTCTCGCCCTGCTTGATGCCGACCACTTGCGCCGTGCCCGATTTTCCGGCCATCCGATACGGCAGATTCTGACCGATCGCGATGAACGCGGTTCCGCTCTGCCCATATCCGAGATTGCCGCGATGCACGACCATCTCCATCGCATCGACCAGCCGCTCCCAGTCGGCCCCCGAGACGAGGCCGGTGACGTCGGGCATGGGCGGCGGCGGATCCCACTCCGCTAATGCCTGATCGCTCGACAGCAACAGACGCGGCCGTATCCAATGACCACGATTTGCGATCAACGCGGCAACCGTAGCCATTTGCAGCGGGGTTGCCAGCACATCGCCCTGGCCGACGCCCATATTGATCGTGTCGCCTGGATACCACGGTTCGCCTTTGGCGCCGCGCTTCCAGACCGGGTCCGGCAACCGCCCCGGCAACGCGTCGAGTACGTCCACCGTGGTGTTGCGACCGTAGCCGAACTTCGACAGACAACCACCCAGATCGTTGACGTCGAGCCGCGACGCGAGATCGTAGAAATAGACGTTCGACGATCGATAGATCGCGCGCGTCAGATCGACGATGCCCTGACCGCCGCTGTTGCCCTTCGTCCAACTCCAGTCGCGATAGATGCGCGCCTGCCCCGGCAAGCGGAAGAAGCCATGATCCGTGATTGTGCGGTCCCAATTCGTCGCGCCGAGCGACAGCCCGCACAACGCGACCGTCGGCTTGAACGTCGATCCTGGCGCGTATTGGCCGCTCGTTGCGCGATTGAAGAGCGGCATGCGCCGGTCATCGCTGAGTTCTTTGTAGTGCGTCGCGCTGATGCCAGTGACGAACATATTCGGGTCATAGCCGGGATTGCTGACGAGCGCGAGAATCCCGCCGGTGTGCGGGTCGATCGCAACAACGGCACCGCGGCGTTCGCCGAGTGCGTTGGTCGCGGCGACCTGCAGCAGCGAATCGAGTTGCAGCGTCAGGTTCTGGCCCGCGACCGGCGGCTGGACGCTGAGCACCTTGCGAATCCGACCGCGCGCATCCGTCTCGACCTGCTGGTAACCGACTTCACCGTGCAGCGAGCGTTCGTAGACGCGCTCGATCCCCAACTTGCCGATGAATTGGGTCGCGCTGTAGCTGACCGGATCGAGCACTTTCAAATCGTCTTCGCTGACGCGCCGCACGGAGCCGATCGCGTGCCCCATCAACGCGCCCATCGGGTAGTGCCGCACGAGCTGCGCTTCGACGACGACGCCCGGCAGCCGAAATCGGTTCACCGCGAGCGCCGCAATCTCCGTTTCCGACAACACGACCTTCAACGGTATCGATTCGAACGGGCGGCGGCGGCGCTCGAAACGTTTGTTGAACGCTTCGACGTCGCGTTCGTCGAACTCGACGAGTTTGTGGAGTTCGGCGATCAATGCGTTGAGATCGGTGATCCGCTCGGCAACGATGCCGAGCGTGAACACGGGTTGGTTGTCCGCGAGCAAGACGCCGTTGCGATCGAAGATCAGTCCGCGCGGCGGCCCGATCGGCTGCACCTGGATCCGGTTCTGGTCCGATCGCGTGCGGTATTTTTCGTAGTCGGCGACCTGCAGGTGAATCATCCGCGCCAGCAGCACGAAGATCGCGAGCAGCGCAAACAGGAACAAGCTGATCGCACGACCAGTGAAGTCGCGCTGCTCCCGGTTCGGATCCTTGATGTGGGAAGAAGCCGCCATCCGTTTAAGCCCGGTGGTAGGGGTGGCCGGTCAGTAACGTCCATGCTCGATAGAGCTGTTCCGCCACCAGCACGCGTACCAACGCGTGCGGCAGTGTAGCGGCCGAGAGCGCCCACGACACCTCGGCGCGCGCGCGACACGGCTGCGATAAACCGTCGGCGCCGCCGACCAGCAACGCGACATTGCGACCATCCGTGCGCCAGGCCGCCAGACGTTGTGAGAGTTCCACACTACTCCACGCGTCGCCGCGTTCATCCAACGCGATCACATGATCGTCACGGTGTACGCGGCCGAGCAAGCGATCACCTTCGTCGTCGATACAACGCTGCAGGTCGCCGCTCCGACGCGCGGCGGGCACCTCTTCGAGCACCAGCGCATTGTCGCGCGGCAAGCGCCCCGCGAACTCCGCATAGCCGTCGCTGACCCAGGCAGGCACGCGGGTGCCGACGCACAACAGGCGAATTTTCATTCGACGCTTTTCAGGCGACGCGAGAGGGAGCGTGGTGTCCGACACACGGGTCGTGTCCGACACAAAGGTCGTGACCGACACAAAGGTCGTGACCGACACAAAGAACGCGCGCGGTCAAACCGTCGACTCAACTCGCTCGCGGGGCACGTCTCGCGGTACTTCCGACCAGAGGCGTTCAAGATCATAAAAGTCACGGGCTTCCTGCCGCATTACGTGCACGACGACGTCGCCGAGATCAACCAGTACCCACTCCATCGACTCACGACCTTCGACGCCGATGAACGGGATACCACTCGCTTTGGAGGTTTCCAGAAGATTGATCGACCAGTGCCCCGACATGTCGATTCGACGTACCGCTGGCGATGATCATGTAGTCGGTGACGCTCGTCGCGCGCGATACGTCCAGCGCCACGATTTCACGTCCTTTGAGGTCTTCGAGGGCATTTACGACGTAGTCGCGCAACTTCTGGGGTGTCATTCAGCGATTGGCCCTTCCGTAGAGTTGATGGTTCTCAATATAGGTCGACACGCTCCGCGGGAGCAATTGGCTCACGCTGTCACCGTGATGCAGTCGTGCCCGAATGTCGGACGACGAGATCGACAACATCGGCGCCGCGAACAGAAACACAGCACCCGCCGCAGTCCGACGCAGCAGCGTCGCATCATCGACGCGGTGCGCCGCGGTGAACTCACGCATCGTCGCGTCGAGATCGGTTTCTGATCCGGGTCTGCGCAACACCGCCAGATGCGCGAGTTCCAGCAGCTCCTGCCAGCGGCGCCACGTCGGCAGACTGCGGTACGCGTCCCATCCGAGCAACCACACGAGCGGCGCGTGCACACCACGCTCCGCGCGCAACTCTTCGAGCGTCTCGACGGTATAGCTCGACGTGTTTCGGCGAACTTCGCGATCATCGGCCGTCAGCACTGTGTCGCCGGCGACCGCCAGTTCGAGCATCGCCCAGCGCTGCGCGATCGTCGTTCGCGGTTGCGAGCGGTGCGGTGGCCGCGCGGCCAGCACGAAATGGACACGCTCGAGATTCAGCAGTGCCGCAGCGGTGCGGCCAGCGTGCAGGTGTCCGTTGTGGATCGGGTCGAAGGTACCACCGAGGAAGCCGATCAACGACGCCGGATCTCGCCGTTGCCGAACACCACGAATTTCTGGCTCGTCAGACCCTCGAGTCCGACAGGTCCACGCGCATGCAATTTGTCGGTCGAGATGCCGATCTCGGCGCCGAGACCAAATTCGAAACCGTCGGCAAACTGCGTCGACGCGTTGACCATCACCGATGCGGAATCCACTTCGGCGAGGAACCTGCGCGCCCTCGTATAGTCGTTAGACACTATGGCGTCGGTATGTTGCGAACCGTACTGCCCGATGTGCGCGATCGCTTCGTCGAGTCCGCTGACGATCCGAATCGACAGCACCGGCGCAAGATATTCCGTGCTCCAGTCGGCTTCGGACGCGATGCCGATGCCGGGCAACAACGCGCGCGTCTTCGCGCAGCCGCGCAACTCGACGCCGGCTTCGTCGAAGCGCGCACGCAACGTCGGCAACACGCGCGGCGCAATCGATTGCGCGATCAGAAGTGTCTCCAGCGCATTGCACACCGCGTACTTCTCGGTTTTCGAATTGACCGCTATCGCGACTGCCATCGCCGGATCCGCGCCGTCATCGATGTAGACGTGGCACACGCCGTCCAGGTGTTTGATTATCGGTATCGACGACTCAGCCGTGACGCGCTCGATCAAGCCCTTGCCGCCGCGCGGCACGAGCACGTCGATGTATTCGCGCAGCTTGAGCATTGCGCCGACCGCGGCACGATCGGTCGTTGCGACCAGTTGCACGACAGTCGGCGGCAATTGCGCGTCGATGAGACCACGCGCGATCGCCTCGGCAATCGCCGTATTCGACGCGATGGCTTCGGATCCGCCGCGCAGAATGCATGCGTTGCCGGCCTTCAGGCACAACGCAGCAGCGTCGGCGGTGACGTTGGGACGCGACTCGTAGATGATCCCGACGACGCCGAGCGGAACGCGCATCTTGCCGACCTGGATGCCGCTCGGACGGTATTTGAGATCGGTGATCTCGCCGATCGGGTCCGGCAGCGCATCCACTTGCTGAATACCGTCGATCATTCGATCGATGCCGCGCGCGTCGAGCACGAGTCGATCGATCAGCGCCTGCTCGAGACCGGCCGCAGCCGCGGTGGCGAGATCTTGATCGTTCGCGGCCTTGATCTGCGAGCGCGCCGCGTTCAGCGCCACGACGATCGCGCGCAATGCGGTCGACTTCGAACCCGACGACGCGGCATGCAATCGCACGCGATGCCGCGCGCGCGTTACGACCGAGTTCGAGCATGTAGGCAGCGACGTCCGGGACAACGGTGGATGCGTGCTTGGAGCGGGGCATCGCAGCGTCAACTGCGCAGGTTGCTGACGAGCCGCGCGAGTTCCGCGAGGCGCTCTCGCGGCAGGTTCATCTGCAGCAGACCCTGCTTGATCTCGGGTTCGAGCGGCAGCAGTTCGGCGAGCCGCCAGGATACCGATCGCGCGTCGAGATAATCGACGTCGAGCGCCATCTTCTGCGCCATCGGGTGCTGCATCAACTCGTGCAGCATCTCGATCAACCCGGCATGTTCGGCGCCCGGAGGCTGCGGGCGTTCGTCGGGCAAGAACTCGACCGAGCCCATCAGCAGATGGTCGCTCGTCTCGAACGTATCCAGAATCCGGAACTTCGGACCGCCGCTCGTGATGATGCCGAGCATGCCGTTGTTGAGCGTGTTGAAGTCGACGATCGTGCTGTACGTGCCGACGCTGAATATTTCCGGTTGCGTGGCCCCTTTGCCGATGCGTGAATCCGAACCTTCGCGAATCAGCACGACGCCGAACCCGGACTTCTCGCGCAGGCACCGGCTGACCATCGCCGTATAACGCGGTTCGAAGATGCGCAGCGGCAGCCGACCGCCGCTGAACAACACGGTTCCCAGCGGGAAGAGCGGAATTTCCTTACGGGCTGAGGGTTCGGCGCGCATGCGTGACACGATATCACGCACACGTACGACGGACATCACCCGGCGCGCAGTCTGCCGACGGGGCGGGTCGCTCGGTCCGAAGGACGACTAAGGCCTGTGCGAAGGACAGTTAAAAGGGGATGTCGTCGTCGATGTCGTCGGCAAAGTCGCTGGTCGCGCCGGAATCGCGTGGCTGCATCGCGCCTCGCTGTTCGGCGCCGCCGCGCGCTGCCTGATTGCGCATGCCGCCCTGGCGCACGGGGGCTTCCGTCGGATCGGCATCCATGGAGCCGCCGCCATCACCGCCACCGCCGCGGCTGTCGAGCATCTGCATCTCGTTGGCGACGATTTCGGTCGAGTAGCGATCGTGCCCTTCTTTGTCCTGCCACTTGCGCGTCTGCAGCCGTCCCTCGATGTAGACCTTGCTGCCTTTGCGCAGATATTCACCGGCAATCTCGCCGAGCCGCGCGAAACACACGACGCTGTGCCACTCGGTGCGCTCCTGCTGCTCACCGGTCTGACGATCCTTCCACGATTCGGCGGTCGCAACGCGCAGGTTCGTGACGGCGGAGCCGCCTTGCGTATATCGCGTCTCCGGATCGCGGCCCAGATTGCCGATCAGAATGACCTTGTTGATGCCGCGCGCCATGACAGTGATTTCTCGTGTGATCGATGCTCGTGAGGACCGCCAGTCTAGCGCATCACCCCGCCTAAACCCACACCGTGTGCACGTGTCAGGAGTGAGTGTATGCCGCCTTGCGGCGCGCGAAACGAGCGCGTATTTTTGCTGGTTTTCGTCGCGTCCGGACATTCATGGACAGCATCACGCTGCGTGGGGCTCGCACCCACAATTTGAAGAACTTCGATCTGACGATTCCGCGCGATCAGCTGGTCGTCATCACCGGTCTGTCCGGATCGGGCAAGTCGTCGCTCGCGTTCGATACGTTGTACGCCGAAGGCCAGCGCCGCTATGTCGAATCGTTATCCGCATACGCGCGGCAGTTCTTGTCGATGATGGAGAAGCCCGACATCGACCACATCGAAGGACTGTCGCCGGCGATCTCGATCGAACAGAAATCGACGTCGCACAATCCGCGCTCGACGGTCGGCACGATCACCGAGATCTACGACTATTTGAGGTTGTTGTTCGCGCGAGCCGGCGAACCGCGCTGTCCGACGCATGGTCAGGCACTGTCGGCGCAAACGATCAGTCAGATGGTCGACCAGGTGCTCGCGTTGCCGGGCGACGCGCGCATCATGGTGCTGGCGCCGGTGATCGTGGATCGAAAAGGCGAGCACCAGCACGTTTTCCGCGAACTCGTCGCCAACGGATTCATCCGGGCGCGCGTCGATGGCATCGTTACGGACCTCGATCACCCGCCCACGCTCGAGAAGAACAAAAAACACACGATCGAAGCGGTCATCGACCGGCTGCGTGTCCGCGACGACGCGCAGCAACGGCTCGCCGAATCGTTCGAGACCGCAATTTCACTGGCGGACGGCGTCGCGCGCGTGTCTTTCATCGACGACGAAAAAGCCAAAGAGCTGGTTTTCTCGGCGCGCTTCGCGTGCCCGCACTGCGGGTACAGCATCAATGAACTGGAACCACGGATGTTCTCGTTCAACAACCCCGCGGGGGCGTGCACCGAATGCGACGGCCTCGGGGTCAAACAATTCTTCGACGCGGACCTCGTCGTCACCGATCCGGATCTGTCGCTCGCCGAAGGCGCGGTGCGCGGCTGGGACCGCCGCAACGTCTACTACTTTCACATGCTCGCATCACTCGCCAAACACTATGGCTTCGATGTCGAAGCGCCGTTCAACACGCTGAAGAAGAAACAACGCGACGCGATCCTCCTCGGCAGCGGCGCGGACAGGATCGACTTTTCTTATGTCAACGATCGCGGCGACGTCATCCAGCGCCGTCACCGATTCGAAGGCGTCGTGCCGAACATGGAGCGGCGCTACAAGGAAACCGATTCTGCGATGGTGCGAGAAAATCTCGCCCGTTACTTGACCGTACGCAACTGCCCGGCATGCGGCGGCACACGGCTCAAGGAAGAATCGCGCAACGTTTACGTCGGCGAGACGTCGTTGCCGCAACTCACCGACCGCTCCGTCGAAGACGCGTTCGACTATTTTTCGAATTTGAAGCTGCCGGGCCGCCGCGGCGAAATCTCCGACAAGATCCTGAAGGAGATCTGCGCGCGCCTGCAGTTCCTCGTCGACGTCGGGCTCAACTATCTGACGCTGAATCGCAGTGCGGATACGCTCTCCGGCGGCGAGGCGCAACGCATCCGTCTCGCAAGCCAGATCGGTGCGGGACTCGTCGGCGTGATGTACATCCTCGACGAACCTTCGATCGGATTGCATCAACGCGACAATGCCCGATTGCTGAAGACGCTGACGCACCTGCGCGACCTCGGCAACACGGTGATCGTCGTCGAGCACGACGAAGAGGCCATTCGACGCGCCGACTACGTCATCGATATCGGTCCGGGTGCCGGCGTGCATGGCGGGGAAATCGTCGCGCAAGGCCACTTGGCGGACATCATCAAAGCGAAACGGTCGATCACCGGACAATATCTGTCGGGTAAGCAGAAGATCGACGTGCCCAAACAGCGTGTCGCGAAGAACGCCGACAAACTGATCCGCATCCGCGGCGCGCGCGCGAACAACCTGAAGAATCTGACGGTCGAGATTCCGCTCGGCCTTTTCACGTGCGTCACCGGCGTGTCGGGATCGGGCAAGTCCACATTGATCAACCACACGCTGTTTCCCGTGGCCGCGCGCGTGTTGAACAAGGCAACAACCCACACCGCGGCCGAACACGACGGCGTCGACGGCCTCAACCTCGTCGACAAGGTCGTCGACATCGACCAGAGCCCGATCGGGCGCACGCCCCGATCCAATCCGGCGACGTACACCGGTCTCTTCACGCCGATCCGCGAATTGTTCGCGCAGACGCAGGAAGCGCGCAGCCGCGGCTATCAGGCCGGTCGGTTCAGCTTCAACGTCAAGGGCGGTCGTTGCGAGGCGTGTCAGGGCGACGGACTGATCAAGGTCGAGATGCACTTCCTGCCCGATATCTACGTGCAGTGCGACGTCTGCAAGGGCAAACGCTACAACCGCGAGACGCTGGACGTGCACTACAAGGACAAGAACATCACCGAAGTGCTCGAGATGACGGTCGAAGAAGCGCGTGAATTCTTCGACGCGGTACCGATGCTCGCGCGCAAATTGCAGACGATCGTCGACGTGGGGTTGTCGTACATCCGCCTGGGCCAGAGCGCAACGACGTTATCGGGGGGCGAGGCGCAGCGCGTCAAACTATCGCGGGAGCTGTCGAAGCGCGACACCGGCCAGACGCTCTACATCCTCGACGAGCCGACGACCGGGCTGCACTTTCACGACATCAAACAACTGCTCGAAGTGCTGCATCGACTGCGCGACGACGGCAACACGATCGTCGTCATCGAACACAATCTCGACGTGATCAAGACTGCCGATTGGATCATCGATCTCGGCCCCGAAGGCGGCGGCGGCGGCGGGCAGGTCATTGCGACCGGCACGCCCGAGCAGATCGCAAAACACAAGAAATCATTTACCGGGCAATACCTGAAGCCGCTGCTCTAGAAGGTGGGGGTGGAGACGTGTTGCGCCGGACTCGCTCGAGCCGTCCCTGGTCGCTCAATTGTGTCCGGCGCAACACGCCTCCACCTCGGGAGAGGTGGCGTCCCCACCTAACGTTGCGTCAACGCACGTGCTGAGTACGAAACTTCGGTGCGCGCTTGCCTTCGCCGCCAGCACCCGTCCCTTTCGGCTGGAATCGCGGTATCAGATGTTTTTTGCCATTACCGATCAGATCCGAACGCCCCATTTTCTGCAGCGTCTCGCGCAACAACGGCCAGTTGTCGGGATCGTGATAACGCAGGAACGCTTTGTGCAGCCGGCGTTGCTTCAGCCCCTTCGCAACAATCACCTCTTCGCTGTCGCGCGTCACCTTGCGCAGCGGATTCTTGCCGGAGTGCCACATCGCCGTCGCGCTCGCCATCGGTGACGGCAGGAACGCCTGCACCTGGTCGGCGCGGTAGCCGTTCTGTTTCAGCCAGACCGCCAACTCCAGCATGTCGGTGTCGGTGGTGCCCGGATGCGCGGCGATGAAGTACGGGATCAGGTATTGCACCTTGCCGGCCTCGCTGCCGAATTTGTCGAACAGCTCTTTGAATTTGTCATACGAGCCGACCCCGGGTTTCATCATCTTCGACAGCGGCCCCTCGCCGATAGCCTCTGGCGCGATCTTCAGATAGCCGCCCGTATGGTGCTGCGCCAGTTCCTTGACGTACTCGGGTGACTCGACCGCGAGGTCGTAACGCACACCGGACGCGATCAGCACTTTTTTGATACCCGGCAGCGCGCGCGCTTTCTTATACAGCTCGATCAGCGGCGCATGGTTCGTATCGAGATTCGGGCAGATGCCCGGATACACGCATGAGGGGCGACGACACGCGGACTCGATCTCGCGACTTTTGCACGCGAGCCGGTACATGTTGGCCGTCGGTCCGCCGAGGTCCGAGATGACGCCGGTGAATCCGGCGACGGTATCGCGGATGGTTTCGATTTCTCGGAGCACAGAGGCTTCCGAGCGGCTCTGGATGATCCGGCCCTCGTGCTCGGTAATCGAGCAGAACGTGCAACCGCCAAAACAGCCCCGCTGAATCGCGACCGAGAAGCGGATCATTTCCCACGCCGGAATTTTCGCGGCGCCATAACCCGGGTGCGGCGCGCGCGCATATGGCAGTTCGTACACCGCGTCGAATTCTTTCATCGTCAACGGAATCGGCGGCGGATTCAGCCAGACGTCCTGTGTCCCGTGCCGCTGGACCAGCGGCCGCGCATTGCCAGGATTCGACTCCATGTGCAGGATCCGCGACGCGTGCGCGTACAACACCGGATCGTCGCGAACGGACTCGTACGCGGGCAAGCGAATGACGCTTTGGTCTCGTTGGGCGTTGGGCACATCGCGGACGAATCGGACGACCTTCGCCGCGTCGCCCCCAACGGCTTCGTTGGGTCGCGGCGGCGACGGCGTCATTGCGTAGGGATCGGGATGGCTCGGTAGCGGGCCTGGTGAGTCGAGATGCGTCGAGTCGATTTCGATCCATCCCGCCGGCGTCCGCGCACGCGTGAACGACGTGCCCCGCACATCGGTGATCGTGTCGACCGATTCGCCGGCGGCCAGCCTGTGCGCGACTTCGGCGAGCGCGCGTTCGGCGTTTCCAAACAACAGCAGATCGGCTTTCGCGTCGAGCAGCACCGAGCGTCGCACCTTCTCCGTCCAATAGTCGAAGTGCGCGATGCGCCGCAGGCTCGCCTCGATGCCGCCAATGATGATCGGTATGTCGCCAAACGCTTCACGCGCGCGCTGCGCATACACGATGACGCTGCGATCCGGTCGGCTGCCGGCCGCGCCACCGGGCGTATACGCGTCATCGCGGCGGATCCGCCGGTCCGCGGTGTAGCGATTCACCATCGAATCCATGTTGCCGGCAGTGACTCCGAAGAACAGGTTCGGTCGACCGAGACGCGAAAAGTCGTCCGCCGAGCGCCAGTCCGGCTGCGCGATGATGCCGACGCGAAAGCCTTGCGCCTCGAGCAATCGCCCGACGATCGACATGCCGAAGCTCGGGTGATCGACGTACGCGTCTCCCGTGATGATGACGACGTCGCACGAATCCCAGCCGAGCGCGTCCATCTCGGACGCTGTCGTCGGCAGAAAGGGCGCAGGTCCGAGCCGATGCGCCCAGAATTTGCGATACGCGAACAGGGGTTTGGCTGCTTGCATGGGGTTCAGTCTTAGTGTCGCGAATCATAGATTTCGATGCATCCTGAGCGCGTCTGGACTGTTGGCGCAAGGCGCAATGAGGAGGCGTATCGGGTATACGGCGACGAGTTGCAACGCGGCGCCAGCAGTCCAGACACGCTCCCCTTGGGCGCGAGTGTCCGGGCGCGGTGCTGCGTTGCCGACGCTTGACGTGGGACCGGCCACGCCGGCGCGTCGGCGCCTTGCCCCGCGCCCCGACACTCGCGCAGGATGTATCGAAATCTATGATTCACGACACTAGCTGCGGCTTGGCGCGAACGTCGTGTCGCAACGTGTCGAACCCGCGCCACGCGAACACACCCAGCACCGCCGAGACCACGAATATGTAGGCGCCGAGTCCGGGCATTCCCGGCAGCAGCGCGTTTGGACTCCAACCGAGATACAGCGCCATCCCGAGAAACGGTGCGAACGCACCGCGCACGCCGGTCAGCGTCACGTGAATTCCCATATATGCGGACAGCTGATCGCGCGGCGCAAAATCGTTGTGGCCCAGTTGCCACGCGAGCGAGCCTCCGCCGTTGACGATGCCGTGCACGAATCGACCGATGGCGATCCAGACGAGCGAACTGGTCAACGCTCCCCAGAACATGATCAGAACGCCGAGCACCCACAGCGCGTTCTGTCGCGCGCGAAATTCGGCGACGTGCACGCGGTCGAGATAGCGGCCCCACAGCGGCAGCGTAATCAGATTCATCGCAAACGGAATGATCATGATGATGCTGATGCTGACGACGTAGTTCGCGCCGAGTTGCTTCGACACCAGATAGACGAGCACAGGGTCGAGCATCATCGCCGACGACGCCGGACGTGAACTGGTGCAGCTGATAGCGCGCGTAGTCGCGATCGGCCCGCAGTATCTGCAGAAAGCCGTTGCGACCATCGATATGACTGTCGCCTCGGCGTTCCAGCACGCGATGGCGCAGCTCCCCCTGCACCTTGACGCGCGAGAACGACCACGCGCCGATCGCGCCGACGAGCACGCCGCCGGCGTATAACCAGCGAAAATTCTCCGGATGCGCATCCAGAATCAACCCCGCGAGAGCCGTCGTCAGCACGATCGCAAAACTGGAGATCACTTGCAGCCGGCTGGTCGCTCGCGCACGCAGGTTACGTCCGTAGTTCAGACTCCAGATGACGCTGCGCGCCGTGATGATGCCCGCGATCAGCAATCGGCCGACGATGACGCTGCCGACCAACACCCACGCGCCGGCGAGCGACCGCGGACTCACGGCGACGGCGAGCAGACAGCAGAGCACCAGCGCCTGCAGCGCCACCACGATTATCACCTTCGGGCGTGCGCTGGCGACGCGATTCCAGACGAAGCTCGACAGATTCCCGAACATCGGCGCGGCGGAGATCACCGCGAGCAGCCACGGTGGCACGTCGAATGTCTTCGCCGCGACAACCGCCGCGAAGCCGCCTTCGATCAGGCTCAACGCGCACGGCAACGTACACTCTGTCAGCTGCTCGCAACGAAAACTCCGCGCAACGGCCGGCGGCAATCCGGGGACCGCGAGCAGACGTTGAAGGGCGTGCATCGATTATCCAAGGGATCGACGATCCCGTTGAAGACCTGTCGGCGCGTGAGTGCTCGCGTTCGACGTGCTAACGAGCGGCCGCGACCGCGCCACTGCGGCCGAGCACCGCTTCCATCGCGCTCAGGAAAAATAACACGTTGCGCCGACTCGCGCTGTGGCCCATCAAGCCGACGCGCCAAACCTTTCCAGCCAGCGCACCGAGGCCCGCGCCGATTTCCAGATCGAATTCGTTCAGCAGCACGCGGCGGACGTCGGCCTCTACGACGCCGTCAGGTACAACGATCGAATTGAGCTGCGGCAAGCGCCACGGCGCATCGACGACAAAACCCAGGCCGATCGCTTCGACGCCGGCGCGCAGCGCCGCGTGTTCCCGCGCATGTCGCTCCCAGGAATTTTCGAGACCTTCCTCCTCGAGCATCACCAGCGATTCGTGCAGGCCATACAGCGCGTTTACGGGCGCCGTGTGGTGATACACACGGGCGCCCTCGCCGCCCCAATACGCCATCACGAGATTCAGATCCAGGAACCAACTCTGCACCGGCGCGTTGCGCTTGCGGATTGTCGCGACGGCGCGCTCGCTCAGTGTGACCGGCGATATCCCAGGCGGACACGACAAACACTTCTGAGAGCCCGAATACACGGCGTCCGCACCCCAGGCATCGACTTCGAGCGGTATCCCGCCGAGCGACGTAACGGCATCCACGATCGACAAGCAGCCATGGTCGCGCGCCAACCGACACAACAGCTGCGCATCCGATCGTGCTCCGGTCGACGTCTCGGCATGCACGAACGCAACGAGCTTCGAATCCGGATGCTTGGCGAGCGCCTCACTGACCTTGTTGGGGTCGACCGGCGCGCCCCATTTGTCTTCGACGATGATCGCTTCGGCGCCGATGCGGCGCACGTTTTCGCGCATCCGTCCGCCGAAAACACCGTTCACGCACACGATCACTTTGTCGCCCGGCTCGACCAGATTGACGAAACACGTCTCCATGCCGGCGGATCCCGGAGCGGAGATCGGAATCGTCAGCGCGTTCTTCGTCCGGAACGCGTTCTGCAGCAATGTTTTCAGCTCGTCCATCATCCGCACGAACTCGGGATCGAGATGGCCAATCGTCGGCCGCGCCATCGCCGCCAGCACACGCGCACTGACATCCGACGGCCCCGGTCCCATCAGCGTGCGGCGCGGCGGATTGAAGCTACTGGTCATCTATCGCTCTCCGTGTATTCGAATGCGGCGTTCGTAAAGCAAAAAGCCGGACGATTGTCC
The DNA here is from genome assembly GCA_963829065.1 of uncultured Gammaproteobacteria bacterium. Lineage (GTDB taxonomy): Bacteria > Pseudomonadota > Gammaproteobacteria > Pseudomonadales > Azotimanducaceae > DATJGR01. The sequence continues at coordinate 25,963 of CAWHHK010000008.1, forward strand.
GGCTTTTGCAGCACGCCTCCAAGAGGCTTGAGCGTCACGATTCCGATTCGTCTTTCTCGTCATCCTCGGTATCTGCCACGACCGGACGATCCACGAGTTCGACATACGCCATCGGTGCATTGTCGCCGTGTCGGTAGCCGCACTTGAGAATCCGCGTGTAGCCGCCCGGCCGCGCCTGGTAGCGAGGTCCGAGCTCGTCGAACAGCTTTCCGACCGTCGATTTGCTGCGCGTGCGATCGAATACCAGGCGCCGGTGCGCCACCGAATCCTCTTTCGCGATCGTGATCAACGGCTCCGCGACCCGACGCAGTTCTTTCGCGCGGGGCAGTGTCGTCTTGATCAGTTCGTGCTCGATCAGCGAAATCGCGAGATTGCGCAACATGGAGTCACGATGCGCGCCCGGCATGTTGAATCGACGCCCACTCTTCTGATGCCGCATGTCCTTTCGTTCCTGTTGTTCTTCGTCGCTCTCTACTTCCGGAGCGAACGACCGCGATTCAAGCCACTTTGTCGTCGCGCAGTCCCGACGGCGGCCAATTCTCGAGCCGCATGCCAAGCGACAGGCCGCGCGATGCCAGCACGTCTTTGATTTCCGTCAGCGACTTCTTGCCGAGGTTCGGCGTCTTCAGCAATTCGACTTCGGTGCGCTGGATCAGATCGCCGATGTAGTAGATGTTCTCTGCTTTCAGACAGTTCGCTGAACGAACGGTCAATTCGAGATCGTCGACCGGGCGCATCAGAATCGGATCGATTTCGTCGTGCTTTACGGTCTCTACCGGCTCGCCTTCGCTTTCCAGATCCACGAACACGGCCAATTGTTGCTGCAGGATCGTCGCGGCGCGCCGAATCGCTTCTTCCGGATCGATCGTGCCGTTCGTCTCGAGATCGAGAATCAGCTTGTCGAGGTTCGTGCGCTGCTCAACGCGAGCATTCTCGACGGTGTACGACACGCGCCGCATCGGCGAGAAGGTCGCATCGAGTCGCAGGACACCAATCGCGCGCGACTCTTCTTCTTCGCCTTCTTCTTCGCGATTTTCCGCCGGCTCGTAGCCGCGGCCACGATTGATCTTGACCTCCATCTTGATCGCGCCGTTTTCATTGAGCGTGCAGATCAGGTGATCGGGGTTGACGATCTCGACGTCCTGCGTCAATTGAAAATCGCCGGCCGTGACCGCGCCGGCGCCTTTTTTCGACAGCGTGACGACGGCTTCGTCGGCGTTGTGCAACACCACGCTGACACCCTTGAGGTTCAGCAGGATGTCGATCACGTCTTCTTGGACGCCTTCCATCGCGCTGTATTCGTGCAGCACGTTGTCGATCTGCACCTCCGTGATCGCGCAGCCCGGCATCGACGACAGCAGGATGCGCCGCAGCGTGTTGCCCAGCGTGTGGCCAAACCCACGCTCGAGCGGCTCGAGCGTGACGCGCGCGCGCGTAGGCCCAAGCTCCTGCACATCGATATGCCGGGGGGTGAGGAATTCGTTCACCGACTGTGCCATTGATCCCATCTCCGTCTCTATCTCTTAGGAGCCAGCGTTGCTTTCAACGTTACTTGGAGTACAACTCGACAATGAGGTTTTCATTGATTTCTTTCGGCAATTCGCCGCGATCCGGCAGGCGCTTGAACACGCCCTGCATCTTCGTCGCATCGACTTCTACCCAATCCACGGACCCGCGCTGTACCGCCAGTTCGAGCGCGGCCTGAATTCGCAATTGACCGCGCGACTTTTCGCGCACCGCGATGACGTCGTCAGGCTGCACGCGGTAGCTCGGGATGTTGACCGTCTTGCCGTTGACCGTCATCGCTTTGTGCGTCACGAGCTGACGCGATTCCGCGCGCGTCGAACCGAAACCCATACGATAAACGACGTTGTCGAGGCGCCCTTCGAGATTCATCAGCAGGTTCTCGCCGGTCGCACCCTTCTGACCTTCCGCGGACTGGTAGTAGTTGCGGAACTGGCGCTCGAGCACGCCGTACAAGCGCCGCACTTTCTGCTTTTCGCGCAGCTGCACCGCATAGTCGGACAGCCGTGTACGCCGTGCGCCATGCTGACCGGGTATCGTGTCAGCGCGGCATTTCGAATCCAGTGGCCGCACACCGCTCTTCAAGAAGAGATCAGTGCCTTCGCGGCGCGACAGCTTCAATTTTGGGCCTAGATAACGGGCCATCGATCTCTCCTTTTGACCTCGGGCCGGCCTAGACGCGCCGCTTCTTCGGCGGTCGACACCCGTTGTGCGGGATCGGCGTGACGTCGGCGATGCTGTTGATTCGCAGTCCTGACGCGTTCAGCGAACGCACCGCGGACTCACGACCGGGGCCGGGACCCTTGACGAATACGTCGAGACTCTTCATGCCGTATTCCTGCGCCGCATTCGCGACGCGCTCGGCAGCGACCTGCGCGGCGAACGGCGTGCTCTTGCGTGAGCCACGGAATCCGGTCGCGCCGGACGTCGCCCAGCACAGCGCATTACCCTGGCGATCCGTAATCGTGATCATCGTGTTGTTGAACGACGCGCGAATGTGCGCAACGCCATCGACAACGACGCGCTTGGATTTCTTTCGAGCCGGTTGCTCTGCCATGACCTTCTATTTCCTGATCGGGCGCCGCGGGCCCTTGCGGGTACGCGCGTTCGTCCGCGTACGTTGACCCCGCAGCGGCAGACCGCGGCGATGCCGTATTCCTCGGTAGCAGCCCAGATCCATCAGGCGCTTGATGCTCATCGAGACCTCGCGTCGCAGATCGCCTTCGACGGTGATCTTGCCGACCTCACCACGGATCGCATCGAGATCGGCCTCGGAGAGGTCCTGTACTTTGGCGCTCGGCTTCACGCCGGCCGCTTCACATATCCGCGCCGCCGTCGTGCGACCGATACCGTAGATATAGGTCAGCGAAATGACCGCGTGCTTGTTGTCTGGGACGTTGATTCCGGCGATTCGCGCCATTCACTTAACTCCGTAACCTTGCTCATAAAAGAGCGGGTCACTCATACCGGGCGCAAAAAGGGCGCGCAGTTTAGCGGGTGAACCGACTCTATTCAACTGACGAACCCACTCAGCCCTGGCGCTGCTTATGGCGCGGCTCCGCGGTACAGATCACGCGCACAACGCGCTTGCGCCGCACGATCTTGCAGTTGCGGCACATTTTTTTGACCGATGCTCTGACTTTCACGTGACTTACCTCGTGCTACCGGCGTCCGCGCCCGTAGTTCTTCAAATTCGATTTTTCCATCAGCTTCGCGTACTGACTCGACATCAGGTGCGCCTGCACCTGCGCCATGAAGTCCATCGCGACGACGACGACGATCAACAGCGCCGTACCGCCGAGTTGAAACGTGACCCGGAAGAACACGACCATCATCTCGGGCAGCAGGCATACGAGCGTTACGTACAACGCGCCGAACGTCGTCAAGCGCGTGATGACGTCGTCGATGTATTTCGCGGTGTGTTGTCCCGGTCGGATTCCAGGCACGTACGCACCCTGGCGCTGCAGGTTCTCTGCGACGTCCTTCGGATCGAACACGATCGCCGTATAGAAGAAGCTGAAGAACACGATCCCGCCGGCGAACATCAGGATGTAGAGCGGCTGTCCCGGCGACAGCACGAGCGACACTTCCTGCAGCCACTCCATGCCCTTCGTCTGCCCAAACCACTGCGCGAGCGACGACGGCGCGAGCAGCAGGCTCGACGCAAAAATGGCGGGGATCACACCCGCCATGTTGACCTTCAGCGGCAGATGGCTCGACTGCGCTTGATAGACGCGCCGCCCCTGCTGACGTTTCGCGTAGTTGACCGTGATGCGTCGCTGACCGCGTTCGATGAATACGACGAAAGCGACGACGACGATCGCGAACACGCCGATTGCGAGCAGCGCAACGATGTTGATGTCGCCCTGGCGCGCCGCCTCGAACGAGCGCCCGATCGCCGCCGGGAATCCCGAGACGATGTTCGAGAAGATCAGCAGCGATATGCCGTTGCCGACGCCGCGCTCGGTGATCTGCTCACCCAGCCACATCATGAAGAGCGCGCCGGTGACGAGCACCGTGATCGCGACAAAATGAAACGTGAAGTTGGGCGCGAATGCGAGCCCTTGATTGGCCAGCGTCGCAGCCAGCGCCGAGCCTTGTATCAGCGCGACGACCAACGTGCCGTAACGCGTGTATTGCGTCAGCTTGCGCCGACCCGCTTCACCTTCTTTGCGCAGTTGCTGCAGCGGCGGGTGCATCATCGTCAACAGATTCATGATGATGCTCGCGGTGATGTACGGCATCACGCCGAGCGCGAGAATGCTCATCCGATGCAGCGCGCCGCCCGAGAACATGTTGAACAGATCGAGAATGCCGCCTTGGGTTTGCTCGAACAGCTGCCGCAGGCGTTCAGGGTTGATGCCAGGCACGGGGATGTGACTGCCGACGCGCGAAATGATCAGCGCCACCAGCACGAACAGCAAACGATTGCGCAGCTCGCTGAGCCCCGCCTGCACGCCCGCCAGTTTTTGTCCCTGAGCTGACATCAGTCTTCTACCTTGCCTCCGGAGGCTTCGATGGCGGCACGAGCGCCCTTGGTCACCTTGATCCCTTTGACCGTGACGGCTCGATCGATCGTTCCCGACAGCATGATGCGGGCGCGCTTCGCCCCTTTGTTGACCAGGTTAGCGGCCTTCAGCGCGGCGAGGTCGACGACGGTCGCGCCCACATCGGCGAGTTCGCTCAGCCGCACTTCACCGGTCTTGAGGCCGATGCGCGAGCGAAATCCGAACTTCGGGAACACGCCGCTGCAGCGGCATCTGGCCGCCCTCGAAACCCGGCTTCGGGTTGCCGCTCTTGCGCGCCTTCTGACCTTTGTGGCCACGGCCGCAGGTCTTGCCCAAGCCCGAGCCAATGCCGCGACCGACGCGCTTCTTGACCGGCTTGCTACCCGCCGCCGGAGACAACTCGTTCAATCGCATCACTTCGCTCCCTCGACGCGGACCATGTAATACACCTTGTCGATCATGCCGCGCACTGCCGGTGTGTCCTGCACTTCGACCGTGTGGCCGATGCGGCGCAGACCGAGGCCTGCGACGCACGCCTTGTGCTTGCGCAGGCGACCGGCGACGCTTTTCGTGAGGGTGACGCGGATCTTCTTCTCGACACTCATGGCACTACCTTCCACTGACTACAGCTTGCACGACTCACGCCTGCAGTTGTTTGACGCTTAAGCCCCGTTTCTCGGCCACCTGTTGCGGCGAGCGCATGTGGCGCAACGCCTCGAACGTCGCGCGCACGACGTTCACCGGATTCGTCGAGCCATAACATTTCGCCAGCACGTCGCGCACGCCGGCCGCTTCGAGCAGCGCCCGCATCGCGCCACCGGCGATGACGCCTGTGCCGTCCGATGCCGGTTGCATGTACACCTTCGAGGCGCCATGACGGCGCGAGACCGGATACCAGATCGTGCCGCGATCGAGTTCGACTTCGATCATGTTGCGGCGCGCCGCTTCCATCGATTTCTGAATCGCGACCGGCACTTCGCGCGCCTTGCCACGACCGAAACCGACCCGTCCGTTGCCATCGCCGACGACGGTCAGCGCGGTGAAGCCGAAAATCCGACCACCCTTGACGACCTTCGCAACGCGATTGACCTGAACGAGTTTCTCGACCAATCCGTCTTCTTTGACTTCCTGGGTATACGCCATGGATAACCCTCTAAAATTCGAGGCCGCTTTCGCGAGCGGCATCGGCCAGCGCTTTGACGCGGCCGTGATACTTGAATCCCGATCGATCGAATGCAACGCGGGTAATGCCGGCTGCTTTGGCGCGCTCGGCAATCAGCGCTCCGACCTTCGCTGCGGCGTCTTTGTTCCCGGTCTTGCCCGACGTGCGCAACTGCGCATCGAGCGTCGACGCGCTCGACGAGCACACGCGTGCCTTCCGGCGCGATGACCTGCGCGTAGATGTGCCGCGGCGTGCGATGCACGCTCAACCGCGTCGCACCCAACTCGCGCATCTTCATCCGGCTGCTGCGCGCGCGGCGCATGCGTGCCTTCTTCTTCTCGTTCATCGCTGCTCTCCGCCCTACTTCTTCTTCGCTTCCTTCCGCCGAACCATCTCGTCGGCGTATCGCACGCCCTTACCTTTGTACGGTTCCGGCGGCCGGAATCCGCGAATCTCCGATGCCACCTGTCCGACCAGCTGCTTATCGACACCGCTCACGACGACTTCGCTCTGGCTCGGTGTCTCAGCTTTGATACCTTCGGGCAACTCATACTGGATCGGATGCGAGAAACCGAGTTGCAGATCCAAGCGCCGGCCCTGCGCCTGCGCGCGGTAGCCTACGCCCTGCAGTTCCAATTTCTTCGTGAATCCCTGCGAGACGCCGAACATCATGTTGCGCACCAGCGCCCGCAACGTTCCGGCCATCGCCTGCGAATGTGCATCCGCTGCTTTCGCCGCAAATCGCAGACGACCGTCTTCGCGCGTGATCTCGACCGATGCATCGAGCGCGGTCGACAAAGCGCCCTTCGCGCCTTTGACGCTCAATGTCAGCTCGTCCAGCGTGACTTCGACACCCTTCGGGACATCGATCGGATAATTAGCAACTCGAGACATCTCTCACCTCAATCTGAGCTCGATCGTAACTGCGGGATCAGAACACGGTGCACAGCACTTCGCCGCCGACGCCCGCAGTGCGCGCGGCCCGATCGGTCATCACGCCTTTGCACGTGCTGATCACCGCAATTCCCAAGCCGCCTTGGATCGTCGGCAGCTCGTCCTTGTCACGATAAATGCGCAGTCCCGGCCGGCTGACCCGATCAAGCACCTCGATGACGGGACGCCCCTTGTGATACTTCAAACCGATCTGCAACACGGGCTTCGGGCCATCGCTGACGGAAAATTCGCTTACGTATCCCTCGTCTCGCAACACGCGCGCGATCGCCACCTTCAGCTTCGAGCTCGGCATCGACACGTCCGGATTCTGAACTTGCTGCGCGTTACGAATGCGCGTCAGCATGTCGGCAACGGGATCCTGCATCGTCATCTAACTATTCCTCACCAGCTCGCTTTCACCAGACCCGGCACATCGCCCCGCATCGCTGCTTCGCGCAACTTCGTGCGGCCGAGACCGAACTTCCGATACACACCGCGCGGTCGACCCGTGATCGCACACCGTCGACGCTTGCGGAACGGACTCGAGTCGCGCGGCAGCTTCTGCAACTTGACCTGCGCATCCCACCGTTCGGTGTCCGACAAATTGCGATCGTTGATGACGGCCTTCAAGCCTTTGCGCTTGTCGGCGTACTTCGCCTGCAGTCTGCCGCGCCGCCGTTCTCGTTCCACTACCGAAGTTTTTGCCATGCTCAGTGCGCCTCGCGGAACGGGAAGCTGAACGCCTTCAGCAGCGCGAGACCTTCCGCATTGGTCCGCGCTGTGGTGGTGACCGTGACGTCGAGTCCCCGGATCGTGTCGATCTTGTCGTAGTCGACCTCCGGGAATGTGATCTGCTCGGTCACACCCATCGAGAAATTGCCGCGACCATCGAACGAGCGCGGGTTCAATCCGCGAAAGTCGCGCATCCGCGGAATCGCAATGCCAACCAGCCGTTCGACGAATTCGTACATACGCTTCTGCCGCAGCGTCACTTTGCAGCCGACCGGATAGCCTTCGCGAATCTTGAAGCCGGCTTCGGATTTGCGCGCGTTGTTGACGACGGGTTTTTGACCCGAGATCAGCGTCATGTCCTTGACCGCGTGATCCATGATCTTGCGGTCGCCAACGGCTTCGCCGACGCCCATGTTCAGCGTGACTTTCACGAGCCGCGGAACTTCCATCACGTTCTTATAGGAGAACTGCTCCATCAGACTCGGACGGATTTTTTCGATGTAGTGTCGGTGTAGATCTGCCATGGCTAAGCCTCGTTAGGCTCCTATCGTCTTTTTTGTCGACTTGAAGAATCGGACCTTTTTGCCGTCTTCGATCCGAAATCCGACGCGATCGGCTTTGCCGGTCTCGTCGTTGTAAATCGCGACATTCGATGCCTGAATCGGCACCTCTTTGTCGACGATCCCACCCGGTTGGCCGGCGTTCGGGTTGCCGCGCTGGTGTTTTTTCGCGACGTTGACACCGGCAACGACCAGGCGGCCATCGGCACGCACCGACAGCACTTCGCCGCGGCGGCCTTTGTCGCGCCCGGCGATCACGATCACTTCGTCTTTGCTTCTGATTTTGCGCATCACCTCTCCTCAGAGCACTTCGGGCGCCAGCGAAATGATCCGCATGAAACTCTCGGTGCGCAGTTCGCGCGTCACCGGTCCGAATATCCGCGTGCCGACGGGCTGCATCTGTGCATTCAGCAGGACCGCGGCGTTCTGATCGAACTTGATCAGCGAGCCGTCGAGCCGCCGGATGCCGTGCTTCGTGCGAACCACGACCGCGTTCATCACCTGGCCTTTTTTGACGCGACCGCGGGGAATTGCTTCCTTGATCGTCACCTTGATGACGTCGCCAATGCCGGCATAACGACGCTTCGACCCGCCGAGCACCTTGATGCACATCACGCGGCGCGCGCCGCTGTTGTCAGCGACATCCAACATCGATTCTGACTGAATCATTTCAATTGACCCTAAACCGTTACTCGGCCGCAGCCCGTTCGTCGATGCTCGCGAGCACCCACGATTTCGTTTTCGAATACGGGCGCGACTCGCGCACCGTCACCAGATCACCTTCGTTGCACTCGTTGTTCGCGTCGTGCGCGTGAACCTTCGTGGACCGACGGACGTATTTGCCATACACCGGGTGCGGCTCACGTCGCTCGATCAACACGGTGATCGTCTGATTGCACTTGTTGCTGACGACGCGACCGGTGACGACACGGCCCTTGACTCGCTTTTCCTCAACGTCAGCCATTGTCACGCTTCTCCCTGAGCACCGTTTTTACGCGCGCGATATCGCGGCGCAGTTCTTTGACGAAGTGCGGCTGGCTCAGCTGGCCACTCGCCGATTGCATGCGCGCGGTGAACTGTTCCTTGCGCAGCCGCAGCAACTCGACTTTGAGTTCCGCGGGACTCTTCTGTCTGATATCGGACGCCTTCATCACATCACCGAACGTTTGACGAACGTGGTCTTGAACGGCAGCTTCGCCGCAGCCAGTGCGAAGGCCTCGCGCGCGAGGTCTTCGGTTACGCCGTCCATCTCGTACAGCACGCGGCCCGGCTGAACGAGCGCGACCCAATACTCGACGGCGCCCTTACCTTTCCCTTGCCGCACTTCGAGCGGTTTCTTCGTGATCGGCTTATCGGGAAATACCCGGATCCAGATCTTGCCGCCGCGCTTGACGTGCCGCGTCATCGCGCGACGTCCCGCTTCGAGCTGCCGCGCGGTCAAGCGTCCGCGCCCGGTCGCTTTCAGTCCGTACTCGCCAAAGCTGACGGTACTTCCGCGCGTAGCCAGGCCGCGATTGCGGCCCTTGTGCATCTTGCGGAATTTCGTTCGCTTGGGTTGCAACATGAATCGATTCCCTTACTCAGCGCTGCGCTTCGCGCCCGCGTGTGCGTCTGCGACGTCGGTACCCAGGATCTCGCCTTTGAAGATCCACACTTTGATGCCGAGCACGCCATACGTCGTTTTGGCTTCGGCCGTCGCGTAGTCGATGTCGGCGCGCAACGTGTGCAGCGGCACTCGACCCTCGTGATAGACCTCCGATCGCGCGATTTCCGTTCCGCCGAGGCGACCCGCGACGCGCACCTTGATGCCCTTGGCACCGATCCGCATCGCGTTCTGAATTACGCGACGCATCGCGCGGCGAAACTGCACGCGCCGCTCGAGCTGCTGCGCGACGTTCTGCGCGACCAGAACCGCGTCGATCTCGGGCTTGCGGATCTCTTCGATATTGACGTGAACCGGCACGCCCATCATCACCGCGAGTTCCCGCCGCAGCCGTTCGACGTCCTCGCCTTTCTTGCCGATGACGATGCCGGGGCGCGCGGTGTGGATCGTTATGCGCGCGGTCGCCGCCGGGCGCTCGATCTCGATTCGGCTGACCGACGCTTGCGAAAGGCGGTCCAACAGGAATTCGCGCACGCGCAGATCGTTCAGCAGGTATTTCGAATACTGTTTCTTGTCCGCGTACCACACCGAGTTATGGCTCTTGACGATGCCAAGGCGCATTCCCGTCGGATTTACTTTCTGACCCATGTCTGCTCCGCTGTTACCGCCGCTTCGCGGCAGTGTCCGATACGGTGACCGTGATGTGGCTCGACCGCTTCGAAATGCGATCTGCCCGTCCTTTCGCTCGCGGCATGATCCGCTTCAACGTGACGCCCTCATCGACGAAAATCCGATGCACGCGCAACTCATCGACATCCGCGCCTTCGTTGTTCTCCGCGTTCGCGATCGCCGATTCGAGGACCTTGCGAATCAGCCCCGCGCCTTTCTGATTACTGAAGTTCAGGATATCGAGCGCCTTCGCCACCGGCTTGCCGCGCACCTGATCGGCGACGAGGCGGGCCTTCTGGGGTCCGATCCGCAGTCCTCTTGCAATTGCCGAGACTTCCATCGCTTCGCTCCCTAGCGCTTCACTTTCTTGTCGCCGGCGTGACCCCGATACGTGCGGGTCGGCGCGAACTCGCCGAGCTTGTGGCCCACCATCTCCTCGGAGACATAAACCGGGATGTGCTGGCGACCGTTGTGCACGGAGATCGTCAACCCGACCATGTCCGGCAGGATCATCGATCGCCGCGACCAGGTCTTGATCGCGCGCTTGTCGTTGGTCGCCACCGCGACTTCCACCTTCTTCGCGAGGTGCACATCGACAAACGGTCCTTTTCGCAACGATCTTGGCACTTAACTTCTCCCGCCCATCGGCCTATTTCTTACCGCGCCGACGCACGATCATGCCGTCGGTACGTTTGTTGCCACGCGTTTTGTAACCCTTCGTCTTGGTGCCCCACGGCGACACTGGATGACGCCCGGCCGAGGTCTTGCCTTCACCGCCACCGTGCGGGTGGTCGACCGGGTTCATCGCGACGCCACGCACCGTCGGGCGAATCCCGCGCCATCGCCTCGCGCCGGCTTTGCCGTACGAACGCAAGCTATGTTCGCTGTTGCCGACTTCACCGAGCGTTGCGCGACACTCGATCAGCACGCGACGCATCTCGCCGGAACGCAGTCGCAGCGTCGCGTACGCACCCTCACGCGCGACGAGCTGCGCGGAGCTGCCCGCGCTGCGCGCGATCTGCGCGCCCTTGCCCGCCTTCAATTCGACGCAATGGATCACGCTGCCGAGCGGAACGTTACGCAACTGCATCGAGTTACCGGCGCGAATCGGCGCGGTTGCTCCGGACATCAGTTGATCGCCGGCGCTGACGCCGCGCGGCGCGATGATGTAGCGGCGCTCACCGTCCCGATACTTCAGCAACGCGATATTCGCCGTCCGGTTCGGGTCGTACTCGAGGCGCTCGACGACCGCCGGAATGCCGTCCTTATCGCGACGGAAATCGATCAGTCGATAGTGCTGCTTGTGACCGCCGCCCTGATGTCGCGTGGTAATCCGACCGGCGTTGTTGCGCCCGCCGTTGCGATTCTGGCTCTCGACCAACGGCCAGTGCGGTTCGCCCTTGTGCAATTCCGGATTGACGATCTTGATGACGAACCGTCGTCCGGGCGAAGTGGGCTTGGTCTTGATGATTGCCATCGATCGTCCCCTCAATCCGTCGCCGTCAGATCGATGCTCTGACCGGGCGCCAGTCGCACGTAGGCTTTTTTCCAATGGTTTTTGCGCGACATACCGCGCTGGGTTTTCTTTTCCTTGCCCCTGACGTTCAGCGTCGACACATTCGCAACGCTGACCGAGAAGATCGACTCGACAGCGGCTTTGATCTGCGGCTTGGTCGCGTCGCGGGCCACCTTGAATGCGTACTGGTTCGATGCGTCGCTCAACGACGCAACCTTTTCCGAAAAATGCGGCGCGAGCAGGATCGTGAATTGTCGTTCGGTCGTCATGCCAGCACCTCTTCAAGTCGCTTCAGCGCCGCGACCGTGATCAGCACTCGCTCATGACTCAGCAACGCCACCGGATCGAGCGCGGCGACATCACAGACATCGACGTTCTTGAGGTTGCGCGCCGACAGATAAAGGTTGGTGTCGACGGATTCGGTGACGATGAGAACGTTGGCGAGATCGAGGGTTTTGAGCTTGGCGAGGAGGGCTTGGGTCTTCGGGCTGTCAACGGAGAAGGTGTCAATCGCAATCAGGCGGTTCTGGCGGATGAGTTCGGACGCGATACAGCGCAGCGCCCCCTGATACATCTTCCGATTCACCTTCTGCGAATGATCTTGCGGACGCGCCGCAAAGATGGTGCCGCCGCTTCGCCACAACGGGCTGCGACTGCTGCCTGCGCGCGCGCGACCCGTACCCTTCTGCTTCCACGGTTTCTTGCCGCCACCACTCACCTCGGCACGCGTCAATTGCTTGCGCGTACCCTGACGGGCACCCGCGAGGTACGCGACGACCACCTGGTGCACCAACGGCTCGTTGAACTCGCGCCCGAACGCCAGCTCGGAGATTTCCACCGTGCCGCCGCGGGGTGCCGCCAAGTTCAAATTCATACGTTCGACTCCTGCAACTTCGGTGCGCCGTTCAGGCTTTTACGGCGGGACGAATATAGACGTCCGCGCCGGTCGCACCGGGGACCGCACCCCTGACCAGCAGCAAATTGCGCTGCGTATCCACTCGAACCACGACGAGGCTCTGCTCGGTCATGTGCCGATTGCCCATGTGGCCCGACATTTTTTTGCCCTTGAAGACGCGACCGGGAGATTGGTTCTGACCAATCGAGCCGGGCACACGGTGCGACACCGAATTGCCGTGCGTCGCGTCCTGCCCCGCGAAATTCCAACGCTTGATCGTGCCGGCGTATCCCTTGCCCTTCGACACACCGGACACATCGACCTTCTGGCCTGCCTCGAACTGATCGACGCCGAGCGTCCCGCCCAACGTCAACTCAGACGCGGCTGCCGGTCCATCGAGTCGGAACTCCCACATCCCGCGCCCCGCGACACTACCGGCTTTCGCAAAGTGGCCGGCGAGCGCCTTGGTGACGCGCTGCGGTTTGCGCGTACCCGTGGTGACCTGCACCGCGGTATAGCCGTCGCGCTCTTCGGTCTTCAGCTGCGTGATCCGATTCGGATCGACCTCGATCACGGTCACGGGAATCGACCGGCCATCCTCGGTGAATATCCGGGTCATTCCGCTTTTTCTGCCAACCACACCGATGGCCATCGCCATTCCTCAAAATATTCAAACGCCGCCGGTCGTTAGACTCGGCCAGATGCAGAACCCGCTTGCTCACTTTCGCCCCGAAAGCTCGCAAACGGTTTCTGCCTGATCTGTGATCCCCCCTCGGGATCCTGATGCACCACCTCGTCTGCCGTAGGTTGCGAACCGACGGGCGCCCCAAGGCGCAGCGAAGCAGTTCTAGTTCAAGCTGATCTGGACCTCGACTCCGGCGGCCAGATCGAGCTTCATCAACGCATCCACGGTTTTCTCGGTCGGTTCGACGATGTCGAGCAGCCGCTTGTGGGTGCGAATTTCATACTGATCGCGCGCATCTTTGTTGACATGCGGCGACACCAAAATAGTGAATCGTTCCTTGCGAGTCGGCAGCGGAATCGGACCGCGCACGAGCGCACCGGTTCGCTTCGCCGTATCGACGATTTCCTGCGTCGACACATCGATCAACCGGTGATCGAATGCCTTCAATCGAATGCGTATCCGCTGCTTCTGCACGTCGTTCTGACTCCATCCCTTTGTTTTAAGGGAAAAAAGAGCCACCCCATGGAAAAAGGAGGCGGGATTCTACAGAGCGCTCCGACAGGAGTCAAACGCGCAGTCCATGTACTCAATCGAGAATCGCACTCGACGCCTCCGGCGCGGCCTCATTGCCAACGACCGCCCAGAGGCGCATTGCCGTCACTCGATGATTTTCACCACGACGCCGGCGCCGACCGTACGGCCACCTTCGCGGATTGCGAACCGCAACCCCTCATCCATCGCAATCGGGTTGATCAGGCCGACGGTCACGTTCACGTTGTCGCCCGGCATCACCATCTCGACGTCCGCCGGCAACTCGACGGCACCGGTCACGTCCGTCGTCCGAAAATAAAACTGCGGACGATAGCCTTTGAAGAACGGCGTATGCCGGCCGCCTTCATCCTTCGACAACACATACACTTCAGCCTCGAACCGCGTGTGCGGCGTGATCGTGCCCGGCTTCGCCAGCACCTGACCGCGCTCGACTTCGTCACGCTTCGTCCCGCGCAACAACACACCCACGTTCTCGCCCGCGCGACCTTCGTCGAGTTGTTTGCGGAACATCTCGACACCGGTGCAGGTCGTGCGGACCGTGTCCTTGATTCCGACAATCTCGATCTCTTCACCGACCTTGATGACGCCGCGGTCGATCCGTCCGGTCACCACCGTCCCACGTCCCGCGATCGAGAACACGTCTTCGATCGACATCAGGAACGGCAGATCCACGTCGCGCTTCGGCTCCGGAATGTAACTGTCGAGCGTTTCGACCAGCTTTTTCACGGTCGGAACACCGAGTTCGCCCGTATCGCCTTCGAGCGCCTTGAGCGCACTGCCGATGATGATCGGCGTGTCATCTCCCGGAAATTCGTATCGGTCCAACAACTCGCGGACTTCCATCTCCACCAACTCGAGCAGTTCCGCATCGTCCACCATGTCGGCCTTGTTCAAGAACACGACGATGTACGGGACGCCGACCTGGCGCGCCAGCACGATGTGTTCCCGCGTTTGCGGCATCGGACCATCGGCCGCCGATACCACCAGAATCGCACCATCCATCTGTGCCGCACCGGTGATCATGTTCTTCACATAGTCCGCGTGCCCGGGACAGTCCACGTGCGCGTAGTGCCGTTTCGGCGACTCGTACTCCACGTGCGAGGTGTTGATCGTGATCCCGCGTTCGCGCTCTTCCGGCGCGTTGTCGATCTGATCAAACGCCTTGATCTCGCCCTTGCCCCACGTCTCCGCGCACACCTTGGTCAACGCCGCCGTCAGCGTCGTCTTTCCATGGTCGACATGACCGATCGTCCCCACGTTCACGTGCGGCTTTGTTCTTTCAAATTTTGCTTTGGACATTTCGTGCTCCCTATAGACCAAACTACGACTTTTTGATGATCCCCTCAGCGATACCGTCGGGGACGATCTGGTACCTCGAAAACTCCATCGTGTATGTTCGCGCGACCCTGCGTTGCCGAACGCAGATCCGTCGAGTAACCAAACATCTCAGCCATGCGGCACCTCGGCGCGAACGATCTTGCCGGCCGGCCCTTCGTCGATGCCCTTCGATCACGCCGCGGCGCCGATTGAGGTCGCCGACCACATCGCCCATGTAGTCTTCGGGCGTGACGACCTCGACTTTCATGACCGGTTCGAGCAGCGCAGGACTCGCTTTCAACGCACCGGCTTTCAGCGCCATCGAACCGGCAATTTCGAACGCCATTTCGGACGAGTCGACTTCGTGGAACGAACCGTCGAACAGCGCAACCGTCGACGTTGATCAGCGGATAGCCGGCGAGCACGCCGTTTTTCATCTGCTCCACGACGCCCTTGTTGACTGCCGCAATGCACTCCCTCGGAATCGCATCGCGCGACGATCTCGTCGACGAACTCGATAGGCCTGCCCTGGCTCACCGTCGTTCAGCGGCTCGACGCGCAGCCACACGTGGCCGTACTGACCGCGTCCGCCGGTTTGGCGAACGAACCTGTCCTTCGATCTCGACGCTGGTTCGAATCGTTTCGCGATACGCGACGCGCGGCTTGCCGACGTTCGCGTCGACTTTGAATTCGCGGCGCATGCCGGTCGACGATGATCTCGAGGTGCAGTTCACCCATCCCTTCGATGATCGTCTGACCCGACTCGCGTCGGTATGCACGCGAAACGACGGATCTTCCTGCGCGAGTTTGCCGAGCGCAATGCCCATGGACTTCTGCGTCTTGCACCGACTTCGGCTCCACGGCGACCGAGATGACCGGTTCCGGAAATTCGATTCGCTCGAGCGTGACGACGTCGTTCGAATGCGCACAGCGTGTCGCCGGTCGTCACGTGCTTCCAGACCAATGACGGCCGCGATGTCGCCCGCGCGCACTTCGTCGATTTCGTTGCGCTCGTTCGAGTGCATCTGCACCATTCGGCCAACACGCTCTTGTCTGCGCTTGACCGGAGTTGTAGACCGGATCGCCGCTGCTCAGCACACCGGAGTACACGCGCAAGAACGTCAACGTGCCGACAGAGGGGTCAGTGGCGATCTTGAACGCGAGCGCCGCGAACGGCGCGTCGTCGCGCGCTTCACGAACCGCGGGTCACACCGTCTTCGAGCACACCTTCGACCGCTCTCACGTCGGCGGGCGCCGGCAGAGTAGTCGACACGGCGTCGAGCATTGCCTGCACGCCCTTGTTCCTGAAGGCAGAACCGCACAACGCCGGAACGATTTCGTTGGCGATCGTCCGCGCGCGTATTCCGTGCTTGATCTCGGCCTCGGTCAGCTCGATGCCGCTCGAGATATCCGCTCAGTCATCTCTTCGCTTGTCTCGGCCGCGGCCTCGACGAGCCGTTCGCGCAACTTCGAGGCACACTCGCGCGCATGTCCTGTGGGACTTCCTTCGTCTCGAACGTCAGGCCCTGATCCGCGTCGTTCCAGTAGATCGCCTTCATCTTGATCAGATCGACGACGCCTTTGAATTGATCCTCGATCGCCGATCGGCAATTGAATTGGCACCGGCGTTGCGCCGAGACGATCGCGGATCTGCTCGACGACTCGCAGGAAATCGGCGCCCGCGCGATCCATCTTGTTGACGAACACGATGCGCGGCACTGCGTATCTGTTGGCCTGGCGCCATACCGTCTCGGACTGCGGCTCGACGCCGGAGGTCGCGCAAAACACGACACACGCACCGTCGAGCACGCGCAGGCTGCGCTCCACTTCGATCGTGAAGTCGACGTGCCCGGGCGTGTCGATGATGTTGATGCGATGCTGCGTCGGACTGCTTGTCCATGCCGGCCCAGAAGCACGTCGTGCACGCCGACGTGATCGTGATGCCGCGCTCCTGCTCCTGCTCCATCCAATCCATGATCGCCGCGCCGTCGTGCACCTCGCCGAGCTTGTGCGAGACACACCCGTGTAGAACAGCACGCGCTCGGTCGTCGTCGTCTTCCCGGCGTCCACGTGCGCAACGATGCCGATGTTGCGGTAACGCGAAATGGGCGTTGTTCGAGCCATACTCCCTCTGCGTCGATCGCTCGACGGCGGACCTTCGCGCCGCTCTGCTGAATGTGTTCGCACAGGATCGATCAGAATCGGTAGTGCGCAAACGCCTTGTTGGCTTCCGCCATGCGGTGCGTGTCTTCGCGTTTTTTCACGGCGCCGCCGCGACCTTCCGCTGCATCGAAGATCTCACCGGCCAGACGCGCGGCCATCGACTTCTCGCCGCGACCGCGCGCATTGTCGACCAGCCAACGCATCGCCAGCGCCTGGCGCCGCGACGGCCGAACTTCGACGGGTACCTGATACGTCGCGCCGCCGACGCGCCGCGATTTCACTTCGATGTACGGCGCGATCGCTTCCAGCGCCTTTTCGAATACTTCGACCGGATCGCGACTTGCCGCGCTCGCGAATACGATCGAGCGCGCCGTAGACGATGCCTTCCGCAACGGCTTTTTTGCCGCTGACCATCACGTGGTTGATGAACTTGGCGAGAATCTGATTGCCGTACATCGGATCCGGCAATATTGCGCGCTTGGCAGCGACGCGACGTCTTGGCATGGTGTTGCTCCTCTATTCAGGGTGGTCCGGCACGTCAGGCCGGCCTTACTTGGAGTCGAATTCGCGGCGTGTGCCGCTCGTCAGACTATTTCGGGCGTTTTGCTCCGTATTTCGATCGACCTTGGCGACGATCCGTCACACCGGACGTATCCAAAGTTCCGCGCACCGTGTGATACCGAACGCCGGGCAGGTCTTTGACGCGACCGCCGCGAATCAGCACGACCGAGTGCTCCTGCAGGTTGTGGCCTTCACCACCGATGTAGGACGCCACTTCGTAACCGTTCGTCAGGCGGACACGGCACACCTTGCGCAGCGCCGAGTTCGGCTTCTTCGGCGTCGTCGTGTAGACGCGCGTGCAGACGCCGCGCTTCTGCGGCGAGCCCTGCAGCGCGGGCACCTGGTTTTTTTCGACCTTGCGCTTGCGCGGCTTGCGCACGAGCTGGCTGATCGTGGCCATTGAACTTCTCCATCCAGATGAAAACCGGGGGCGCTTGGTCGGCCCCCGGATGAAAGGTGCGCGATTCTAGTCGCTCTCATCATGAGCCGCAACCGCGAGACGCGATCGAATGCGCCAGCGAGACTTCAGTCGCCGTGTGCCGCCCGAATGTCCACGTCGAGGCTCCGTGGCCCTCGTCAGCTGCCGCTGCTGCTCAACGCTTCCGACAGCGCTGCTTCGATCTCGTCTGCCGTTGCGCCCTGCTCCTTCGCAAGCCGCGCTGCCAGTTCCTGCTCGCGTCTTGCGCTTGCGCTCGCTGTGGTACGCAAGGCCCGTACCGGCGGGGATCAAACGACCCACGACGACGTTTTCCTTGAGGCCACGCAGGAAGTCGCGCTTGCCGGTGACCGCCGCTTCGGTCAGCACACGCGTCGTTTCCTGGAACGACGCCGCCGACAGGAACGATTCGGTCGCAAGCGACGCCTTCGTGATACCGAGCAACTGACGCTCGAACTGCACCGGATCTTTCGACTCGGCCTTCAGTCGCTCGTTCTCTTCGACGACCGCGACGTGCTCCAGCTGCTCGCCGCGAATCAGCGACGATTCGCCCGGATCGGTGATCTCCACCTTGCGCAGCATCTGCCGCACGATCACTTCGATGTGCTTGTCGTTGATCGTCACGCCCTGCAGTCGATAGACCTCCTGGATCTCGTTGATGATGTAGCGAGCGAGCTCGTTGACACCTTTCAGACGCAGGATGTCGTGCGGCGACGCAGCGCCGTCGGAAACGACTTCACCGCGCTCCACCGATTCGCCTTCGAACACGCCGATGTTGCGCCACTTCGGAATCAGCGTTTCGTACGGATCGCCGTCGCTCGGCGTAATGACCAGACGGCGCTTGCCCTTGGTCTCCTTACCGAAACTGATCGTGCCCGATTCTTCGGCGAGGATCGCCGGCTCCTTCGGTTTGCGCGCTTCGAACAGGTCCGCAACACGCGGCAGACCGCCGGTGATGTCGCGGGTCTTCGAACCTTCCTGCGGAATACGCGCGATGACGTCGCCGACGCCGATTCGTTCGCCGTCTTCGAGACTCAGAATCGCATCGGCCGGCAGCAGGTAGTGCGCCGGCACGTCGGTGCCCGCGAGGAACACTTCTTTGCCTTTGCCGTCGACGAGGCTGATCGCCGGACGCAGATCTTTACCCGCGCTGGGACGATCCTTCGCATCGAGCACGAGGATGTTCGTGAGGCCCGTCAATTCGTCGGTCTGACGGTTGATCGACAGCCCTTCTTCCATGTCCTGGAACACGACCTTGCCCGCCACTTCGGTGATGATCGGGTGGGTGTGCGGATCCCATTGCGCGATCATCTGGCCCGCGTCGACGTGTTCGTTTTCGCTGACCGAGATCACCGCGCCGTACGGCAGTTTGTAGCGCTCGCGCTCGCGACCTTGCGAGTCGGCGATCGCGATCTCGCCCGAACGCGATACCGCAACCAGTTCGCCCGGATTCGCGCTGCACCGTCTTCAGGTTGTGCAGCCGGACCGCGCCGCCGTGCTTGACCTGAATGTTGTCGATTGCCGTGGCCCGCGACGCCGCACCGCCGATGTGGAACGTCCGCATCGTCAGCTGCGTACCCGGTTCGCCGATCGATTGCGCCGCGATGACGCCGACCGCTTCGCCGACGTTCACGAGATGACCACGCGCCAGGTCTCGTCCGTAGCACGTCGAGCACACGCCGTGGCGGGTTTCGCACGTGATCGGCGAGCGCACGACCAGTTCGTCGACGCCGAGCGTTTCGAGCTGTTCGACCCACGCTTCGTCCAGCATCGTGCCGGCCGGCATCAGCAGCGTCTTGCCGTCCGGCGCATGCACGTCGTTCGCAACGACGCGACCGAGCACGCGAGCCGCCAACGGTTCCACGACGTCGCCGCCTTCGATCAACGCGCTGATGTGCAGGCCCGTTGCGCGCACCGCAATCGACTTCGGTGACCACCAGGTCCTGCGCCACGTCGACCAGACGACGCGTCAGATAACCGGAGTTCGCCGTCTTCAACGCCGTATCGGCAAGACCCTTGCGAGCACCGTGCGTCGAGATGAAGTACTCGTTCACGGTCAGACCTTCGCGGAAGTTCGCGAGTGATCGGCGTTTCGATGATGCTGCCGTCCGGACGCGTCATCAGACCGCGCATACCGGCCAGCTGCCGAATCTGCGCCGGTGATCCCCGCGCGCCCGAGTCGGCGTAGATGTACACCGAGTTGAACGACGCCTGGTCTTCGTCATTGCCCTCGCGATTGACGACGCTTCTCTTTCGAGATGCCGTCCATCATCGAACGCGCGACGAGATCGTTTGCGCGCGACCAGATGTCGACGACCTTGTTGTACTTCTCGCCCTGCGTGACGAGACCCGACGCGTACTGCGATTCGATCTCTTTCACTTCGGCTTCGGCGTCGCCGATGATCTTCGCCTTCGCTTGCGGGATGACGAAGTCTTCGACGCCGATCGACGCGCCGGACGCCGTCGATTGCGCAAAGCCGGTGTACATCAGCTGGTCGGCGAATATCACCGTCTCTTTCAGACCGACGTTGCGATAGCACGCGTTGATCAGACCCGGAGATCGATTTCTTGTCCATCGGCTTGTTGATCAGGCCGAACGGCAACTGCTTCGGCACGATCTCGTACAGCAGCGCACGGCCGACAGTCGTGTCGACCAGCGACCGCTCTTCGCGAACGTTGCCGTCGTCGTCGGTGACGTGCTCGATGATGCGGACCTTGACGCGCGCGTGCAGCGACGCCATGCCGGTGCGATACGCACGAAGCACTTCAGCCGCGTCGGCGAACGTCATGCCTTCGCCTTTCGCGTTGACGCGATCGCGCGTCATGTAGTAGAGACCGAGCACGACGTCCTGCGACGGCACGATGATCGGCTCACCGGACGCCGGCGACAGAATGTTGTTCGTCGACATCATCAGCGCGCGCGATTCGAGCTGCGCTTCGAGCGTCAACGGCACGTGAACGGCCATCTGGTCGCCGTCGAAGTCGGCGTTGTACGCGGCACAGACCAACGGGTGCAGCTGGATCGCTTTACCTTCGATCAACGTCGGTTCGAACGCCTGGATACCGAGACGGTGCAACGTCGGCGCGCGGTTCAGCAGCACGGGGTGTTCGCGAATGACTTCGGCCAGGATATCCCAGACCTCCGCCGTCTCGCGCTCGACCATCTTCTTCGCAGCCTTGATCGTCGTCGCGAGACCACGCGATTCGAGCTTGCCGAAAATGAACGGCTTGAACAGTTCGAGCGCCATCTTCTTCGGCAGACCGCACTGGTGCAGCTTCAGCGTCGGACCGACCACGATGACCGAGCGACCCGAGTAGTCGACGCGTTTGCCGAGCAGGTTCTGACGGAACCGACCTTGCTTGCCTTTGATCATGTCGGCGAGCGACTTCAGCGGACGCTTGTTCGAGCCGGTGATCGCGCGACCGCGACGACCGTTGTCGAGCAACGCATCGACCGCTTCCTGCAGCATGCGCTTCTCGTTGCGCACGATGATGTCGGGCGCGTTGAGATCGAGCAGGCGCTTCAGGCGGTTGTTGCGGTTGATGACGCGACGATACAGATCGTTCAGATCCGACGTCGCGAAACGACCGCCGTCGAGCGGCACCAGCGGACGCAAGTCCGGCGGCAACACCGGCAGCACGGTCATGATCATCCACTCGGGGTTGTTGCCCGAGTTGACGAACGCTTCCATCAGCTTCAAGCGCTTCGACAGCTTCTTGATCTTCGTTTCGGAGTTCGTCGCCGGAATTTCTTCGCGCAGACGCGCGATCTCTTCGTTGATGTCCTGCGCCTTCAGCAGCGCCTGAATCGCTTCGGCGCCCATCTTCGCGACGAATTCATCGCCGAACTCTTCGAGCTTCGCGTAGTACTCCTCGTCGGTCAGCAACTGACCGACGTCGAGGTCGGTCATACCCGAATCGACGACGACGTACGATTCGAAATACAGCACGCGTTCGATGTCGCGCAGCGTCATGTCGAGCAACAGCCCAATACGCGACGGCAACGACTTCAGGAACCAGATGTGTGCAACCGGGCTCGCGAGTTCGATGTGGCCCATGCGATCGCGGCGCACTTTCGTCAGCGTGACTTCGACGCCGCACTTCTCGCAGATCACACCGCGATGCTTCAGACGCTTGTACTTGCCGCACAGGCACTCGTAGTCCTTCACCGGCCCGAAAATGCGCGCGCAGAACAAACCGTCGCGCTCGGGCTTGAACGTACGGTAGTTGATCGTCTCGGGTTTCTTGACCTCGCCGAACGACCACGATCGGATCAGGTCCGGCGACGCGAGACCGATGCGCAACGAATCGAATTCGTCGACGCTTCCTTGAGATTTGAGAAGATTCAATAAGTCTTTCAATGTCTCTCTCCGTTCATGGGTTCGGTCTCACTCGCTCTCCAGCTCCATGTCGATCCCGAGGGACCGCACTTCCTTCAGCAACACGTTGAACGATTCGGGCATGCCCGGATCCATTCGGAAGTCGCCGTCGACGATGTTCTTGTACATCTTCGTTCTGCCGGTGACGTCGTCCGATTTGACCGTGAGCATTTCCTGCAACGTGTACGCAGCGCCGTACGCCTCGAGCGCCCACACTTCCATCTCGCCGAAGCGCTGACCGCCGAACTGCGCCTTGCCGCCGAGCGGCTGTTGCGTGACCAGACTGTACGAGCCGGTCGAGCGCGCGTGCATCTTGTCGTCGACGAGGTGGTTCAGCTTCATCATGTACATGTAGCCGATCGTCACCGGGCGATCGAATTGATCACCGGTGCGGCCGTCCCACAACGTCGCCTGACCCGACGTCGGCAGATCCGCCAGCGCGAGCATCGTCTTGATCTCGCTTTCCTTCGCGCCGTCGAACACCTGCGTCGCCATCGGCACACCGCCGATCAGGTTGCGGGCGAGTTCGAGGATCTCTTCGTCGGTCAGCGACTTCAGATCTTCCTGACGACCGCCGCCACCGTTGTAGATCTCGTCGAGGAACTTGCGGATGTCGTGCCGCCTTTCGCTGCTCTTCGATCATCCGGTTGATCTTCTCGCCGAGACCCTTTGCGGCCCAACCGAGGTGCGTTTCGAGCACCTGACCGACGTTCATCCGTGACGGTACACCGAGCGGGTTCAGCACGATGTCGACCGGCTCGCCGCGCTCGTCGAACGGCATGTCTTCGACCGGCATGATCACGGAGATCACCCCTTTGTTGCCGTGTCGGCCGGCCATCTTGTCGCCGGGCTGAATACGACGCTTGATCGCGAGGTAGACCTTGACGATCTTCAGCACGCCGGGCGCGAGGTCGTCGCCGCTTTCGAGCTTCTGCTTCTTGTCGGCGTAACGCGCATCGAGTTTTTCGCGCCGCGCTTTCAGCTGCGCCTCGGCCTTCTCGAGCTGCTCGTTCAGCACGTCTTCCGACATGCGAATGCGGAACCAGTCGTCGCCGCGCTCGAGCTTGTCGAGATATTCCGCCGTGATCGTGCCGCCCTTCGCCATGTCCGGCGCGCTCGCCGCTTTCTTGCCGACGAGCGCCTGACGCAGACGCTGATACGTCGCGAGTTCGACGATTCGGTATTCGTCGTCGAGGTCCTTGCGGATCTGCGCGAGTTGCGACTGCTCGATGTCCTTCGCGCGCTGGTCTTTCTCGACGCCGTCGCGCGTGAACACCTGCACGTCGATGACCGTGCCTTTCATGCTGGTGCCGACGCGCAGCGACGTGTCTTTCACGTCGGACGCTTTCTCGCCGAAGATCGCGCGCAGCAGCTTTTCTTCCGGCGTCAGCTGCGTCTCGCCTTTCGGCGTGACCTTGCCGACCAGAATGTCGCCCGACTTCACTTCGGCGCCGATGTAGACGATTCCGGATTCGTCGAGCTTCGCCAGCGCCGATTCGCCGACGTTCGGAATGTCGCACGTGATCTCTTCCGGTCCGAGTCTGCGTATCGCGCGCGATACACGTCAGTTCCTGAATGTGGATGCTCGTGAAGCGGTCTTCCTGAACGACGCGCTCGGAGACCAGGATCGAGTCTTCGAAGTTGTAGCCGTTCCACGGCATGAACGCGATGCGCATGTTCTGACCCAGCGCGAGCTCGCCCATGTCGATCGACGGACCGTCGGCGAGGATGTCGCCGCGCGCGATCACATCGCCTTTCTTCACGAGCGGACGCTGGTTGATGCAGGTGTTCTGGTTCGAACGCGTGAACTTCGTCAGGTTGTAGATATCGACGCCGGCTTCGCCCGCATCGGTTTCACGGTCGGCAACACGCACGACGATACGCGCCGCATCGACGCTGTCGATGACGCCGCCGCGCAGCGCGATCACGCACACGCCCGAGTCGCGCGCGACGTGGCGCTCCATACCGGTGCCGACCAGCGGCTTCTCGGTGCGGATCGTCGGCACGCCCTGACGCTGCATGTTCGAACCCATCAACGCGCGGTTCGCGTCGTCGTGTTCGAGGAACGGAATCAGCGCCGCCGCGACCGAAACGACCTGCTTCGGAGAAACGTCCATGTAGTTGACGTTTTCCGGCGTCGACTTCTCGAATTCGTTCTGGTGCCGCACGTCGACGAGGTCGCCGATGAACTGACCTTTCGCATCGAGCTTCGAACTCGCTTGCGCGATCACGTACTCGGCTTCGTCGATCGCCGACAGGTACTCGATCTCGTTCGTGACTTTGCCGCTGATCACTTTCCGATACGGCGTTTCGAGGAAACCGTATTCGTTCGTGCGCGCATACGTCGCGAGGCTGTTGATCAGACCGATGTTCGGACCTTCCGGCGTTTCGATCGGACAGACGCGACCGTAGTGCGTCGGATGCACGTCGCGCACTTCGAAACCGGCGCGCTCGCGCGTCAGGCCACCCGGTCCAAGCGCCGAAACGCGACGCTTGTGCGTCACTTCCGACAGCGGGTTGTTCTGGTCCATGAACTGCGACAGCTGACTCGAGCCGAAGAATTCCTTGATCGCGGCGGCCACGGGCTTCGCGTTGATCATGTCCTGCGGCATCAAGCCTTCGCTTTCTGCGAGCGACAGCCGTTCCTTCACCGCACGTTCGACGCGGATCAGACCGACGCGGAACTGGTTCTCGGCCATTTCGCCGACCGAACGCACGCGGCGGTTGCCGAGGTGGTCGATGTCGTCGACGGTGCCTTTGCCGTTGCGGATCTCGATCAGCGTGCGCAGCACGTCGATGATGTCCTGCGCGTTCAGCACGCCCGAGCCGATGATCTCTTCGCGACCGAGACGACGGTTGAACTTCATGCGACCGACTGCCGACAGGTCGTAGCGCTCCGGCGTGAAGAACAGGTTGTTGAACAGATTCTCCGCCGCTTCCTTCGTCGGCGGCTCTCCCGGACGCATCATCCGATAGATTTCGACCAGCGCTTCCAGACGGTTGCGCGTCGCGTCGATGCGCAACGTGTCGGAGACGTACGGACCGCAGTCGAGTTCGTTCGTGTAGATCGTCTCGATCGTCGACACGCCGGCTTCGAGCAACTTGTTCAGCACTTCGTCGGTGATGATCGCGTTGCACGGGCATCAGGATTTCGCCGGTGTCCTGATTGACGATGTCGCGCGCGATCACGCGATCCATCAGGTACTCGCGCGGCACGTCGAGGCGACGCAGTCCGGATTTCTCGAGCAAGCGCACGTGTCGCGCCGTGATGCGACGTCCGACTTCGACGATCGTGTCGCCTTTTTTGTCCTTGATTTCGAACGATGCAACGTCGCCGCGCATCCGCTCGGGAATCAGGTCGATCGAGAAGCCGTCTTTCTTGACGTGGAACTGGTTCGTCTCGAAGAACATCTCGAGCATCTGCTCGGACGTGAAGTCGAGCGCGCGCAACAGAATCGTCGCCGGCAACTTGCGGCGGCGGTCGATTCGCACGAACACGCAGTCCTTCGGATCGAATTCGAAATCGAGCCACGAACCGCGGTAGGGAATCACGCGGCCGTTGTACAGCAACTTGCCTGACGAGTGCGTTTTGCCGCGGTCGTGATCGTAGAACACGCCCGGCGACCGGTGCAGCTGCGACACGACGACGCGCTCGGTGCCGTTGATGACGAAGGTGCCGTTCTCGGTCATGAGCGGAATTTCGCCCATGTAGACTTCCTGCTCCTTCACGTCCTTGACTGCTTTCGACGCGGATTCGCGATCGTAAATGATCAAGCGAACGCGGACGCGCAGCGGCGCGGCGTACGTGATTCCGCGCGACACGCATTCCTTGACGTCGAACACCGGATCGCCCAGCCGATAGTCGACGTATTCGAGCGCTGCGTTGCCCGAATAGCTGACGATCGGAAACACCGAGCGGAACGCGGCGTGCAAGACCTGCGTCCTGGCGCTCCTCTGCGCTCCCGTTCAGCTGCAGAAATCTGTTGTAGGAGTCGATCTGGATGGAGAGCAGATACGGGATCTCCATGATTTCCGGCAGCTTGCCGAAATCCTTTCGGATCCGCTTTTTCTCAGTGAAGCTGTACGCCATTCGAATCTCCCGGTTGCTCTACTTTTACGCCCAACTGCCTTTCAACTCGTCCCGACCAATGCCAAACGACAAAAGGCCGGTACGGCGCGACCTTTCGGTCGCGCCGCCAGCCATTCGATCGAGCACGTCGCCAGATCGAAGCCCAAGTAGGTTACTTGAGCTCGACGGTTGCGCCGGCTTCTACCAGCTGCTTCTTGATCTCTTCTGCCTCTGCCTTGCTCACGCCTTCCTTCACCGACGAAGGCGCGCCATCGACCAGATCTTTGGCTTCTTTCAAGCCGAGACCGGTCACCGTCCGAACTGCCTTGATCACGTTGACTTTCTTCTCGCCGACTGACGCGAGAATGACGTTGAACTCGGTCTTTTCTTCGACCACTGCTGCTGCAGCAGCGCCCGCAGCAGCCGGTGCAGCGGCAACCGCCGCCGCTGCCGATCACGCCGAACTTCTCTTCCATCGCCTGAACGAGTTCGACGACCTGCATGACGCTCATGTCGGCGATCGCGTTCAAAATATCGTCTTTGGACAAAGCCATCTCGAAATCTCCTGACTATTCTCAATCTGCGTTTGCTTGGATGAATACTGGGTACCGATCGGATTAGGCCGCCGCTTCCTTCTGATCGCCGAACCGCCGCCAACGTGCGCACCAGTTTTCCCGGTATTTCGTTGAGCGTGCGAGCCAGCTTCGCGATGGGCGCCTGCATGACCGCCATCAGAAGCGACAACGCTTCGTCACGGGTCGGCAGTGTCGCGACGCGATCCAGCTGGTCCGCGCCCAACAACACACCGCCAATCGACAACGCTTTGACTTCGAGTTTCTCGAAGGTCTTGGCGTATTCCTTCAGCAGACGCGCCGCCGCGCCAGGGTCCTCCTGAGAAAATGCGACGAGAGTCGGACCGACGAGCGCCGACTTGCAGGCATTCGTGTTCCGTTCCCTGCGACCGCGCGTTTCGCCAACGTGTTGCGGATGACGCGCATGTAGACGCCCGACGCACGCGCTTTCGCACGCAGTTCGGTCATCTGACTGACGGTCAAACCACGATAGTCGGCCAACACGGCGGACAACGCTTTCCCAGCGGCTTCGTTCACCTCGGCAACGATCGCTTGCTTATGCTCGAGTTTCAGTGCCACTGATGCTCTCCTGGATGACGCCGGTTTCCCGGCCTACCTTCTTTCTATGATCCGCCCGTTAAGGCAGATCGGTTGCACGGCGAGATCCAGATCTCGTTCAAGACTCACCGCCTGCGTGGGCCCTTGCGACTTAAGCCGACATCGGAGAACCGATGCCGACACCCACGGTCTTTGACGGACCGCGACGTCTTGCGACATCGCGGCGCCCTCAAAACTGTTCAGCCCTCCAACGAGGCCTGATCGATTGCCACGCCGGGTCCCATCGTCGTCGACAGCGTGATCTTCTTCAGATACACGCCCTTCGCCGACGCCGGCTTGGCCTTTCTCAAATCTGCCATCAACGCTTCGAGGTTTTCTTTGATCTCTTTCGAACCAAAGCCAACCTTGCCGACGCTGCCGTGGACGATTCCGGCCTTGTCGGCGCGGAACTGAACCTGACCGGACTTCGCGTTGCGAACCGCGGTTTCGACGTCGGGCGTCACCGTTCCGGTCTTCGGGTTCGGCATCAGGCCGCGCGGGCCGAGCACCTTGCCGAGTTGACCGACGATTCGCATCGCATCCGGCGTTGCGATGACGACGTCGAAGTTCAGTTCGCCGCCTTTGATCTGCTCGGCGAGGTCTTCGAAACCGACGATGTCTGCACCGGCCGCTTTCGCCTTGTCGGCGTTCACGCCTTGCGCGAACACCGCGACGCGCGTGACCTTGCCGGTGCCGTGCGGCAGCGTCGTCGCGCCACGAACGGCCTGATCGGATTTGCGCGGATCGACGCCGAGATTGACGGCGACGTCGATCGACTCTTTGAACTTCGTCTTCGCCACTTCGTTGAGCAGCTTCACGGCTTCGTCGATCGAATAGACCTTCTCGCGATCGATCTTCGCCGCAATGGCCTTCATGCGTTTCGATAGTTTCGCCATGTTAGAGTCCCTCCACGTCGATACCGGCACTGCGCGCGCTGCCGGCGATCGTGCGCACTGCGGCTTCCATTCCGGCCGCCGTCAGGTCGGGCATCTTCAGACGCGCGATCTCTTCGACCTGCGCGCGCGTCACCTTGCCGACCTTCGTGGTGTTCGGCACCGCGCTGCCTTTTTCGATACTTCGCCGCCTTGCGCAGCAGCACCGCGGCGGGCGGCGTCTTCTTGATGAACGTGAAGCTGCGGTCGCTGTACACGGTGATCACGACCGGAACCGGCATCCCGACTTCCATGCCCTGCGTGTCGGCGTTGAACGCCTTGCAGAACTCCATGATGTTCACGCCGTGCTGGCCCAGCGCCGGACCAACCGGCGGACTCGGGTTCGCCTTACCTGCCGGCACCTGCAGCCGGATGTATGCCTGTACTTTCTTTGCCATGTCGCGCTCCTTGTATGGGTTCGAGCGTGCGTCGACTCACGCGATCGCACTCCCCTCGACTGGATTGCTCAGTCCTGTCTTCGCATCAACCTTCGCGTTCCGCGACGTCGACAGATCAACCTTTCTCCACCTGCGCGAAGTCGAGTTCCACCGGCGTCGAGCGTCCGAAGATCGTGACGCGCCACCACCAGACGGCTCTTCTCGTAGTTCACGCTGCTCGACGACACCGTTGAAGTCGTTGAACGGACCATCGGTGACGCGAACGAGTTCGCCCGGCTCGTAGATCGTCTTCGGCGTTGCCTTGTCGCCGCCCGACTCGACGCGATCGAGGATCGCCTTCGCTTCGTTCTCGGTCAGCGGCGCCGGACGATCCGCCTTGCCGCCGATGAAACCCATGACGCGCGGGGTTTCTTTGACCAGGTGCCACGTCTCGTCGTTCAACTCCATTTCGACCAGCACGTAGCCGGGAAAGAACTTGCGTTCGCTGCGGCGCTTCTGACCGGCGCGCATCTCGACGACTTCTTCCGTCGGAACCAGTACCTGGCCGAAGTACTCTTCGAGCTTCGAAAGACCGATGCGTTCCTTGAGCGCACGCGCGACGTTCTTCTCGAAGCCCGAATAGGCGTGCACTACGTACCAACGTTTCGCCATCGCGCTACCCGATCACAATAGAGACAATCCAGCTCAACAACGAGTCGAGCCCCCAAAGAATCATCGAGAACACCAGGACCAACATCGACCACGATGAACGTCGTCTGAGTTGTTTCCTGTCGATTCGGCCAGACCACTCGCCGAATCTCGACACGCGACTCCTTGATCAGCGTCCACAGCGCCTTGCCCTGGTTCGTCTGAAACGACACGAGCGCGGCAACTGCCGCGAGCGCGAGCAGCGCGAGCACTCGATAGAGCAACGACTGGTCCTGGTAGTACCAGTTGCCGAACACACCGCCGACCACGATCGCGGCGACAACGATCCACTTGAACCAATCGGTGACGGATTGGCCGGTCTCGGTATTAGTGCTCACCGAACTCAGATCCTTGCGAACGACTTAATGGCAGGCCAGGAGGGAATCGAACCCCCAACCTGCGGTTTTGGAGACCGCTGCTCTACCAATTGAGCTACTGGCCTAACGCTCCATTACTCGATGATTTTGACGACGACGCCTGCGCCGACCGTACGGCCACCTTCGCGGATCGCGAATCGCAACCCCTCGTCCATCGCAATCGGATTGATCAACGTGACAATCATGTTCACGTTGTCGCCCGGCATCACCATCTCAACATCCGCCGGCAACTCAACCGCACCCGTCACGTCCGTCGTCCGAAAGATAAAACTGCGGACGATAACCTTTGAAGAACGGCGTATGCCGGCCGCCTTCATCCTTCGACAACACATACACTTCCGCTTCGAACCTCGTGTGCGGCGTGATCGATGCCCGGCTTCGCCAGCACCTGACCGCGCTCGACTTCTTCACGCTTCGTACCGCGCAACAACACACCCACGTTCTCGCCCGCACGACCTTCGTCCAGCAACTTGCGGAACATCTCCACACCCGTACAGGTCGTGCGCGTGGTGTCCTTGATTCCGACGATCTCGATCTTCTTCGCCGACCTTGATCACGCCTCGGTCGACTCGACCCGTCACCACCGTGCCCGCGACCCGAGATCGAGAACACGTCTTCGATCGGCATCAGGAACGGCAGGTCCACCGCACGCTCCGGTTCCGGAATGTACTCATCCAGCGTCTCGACCAGCTTCTTCACGCTCGGGACGCCCAGTTCGCCCGCATCACCTTCCAGCGCCTTCAGCGCACTGCCGATGATGATCGGCGTGTCGTCGCCCGGGAAATTCGTATCGATCCAGCAACTCGCGGACTTCCATCTCGACCAACTCGAGCAGTTCCGCGTCGTCCACCATGTCCGCTTTGTTCAGGAACACGATGATCCGCGGCACACCAACCTGGCGCGACAGCACAATGTGTTCGCGCGTCTGCGGCATCGGACCATCCGCCGCCGATACCACCAGAATCGCACCGTCCATCTGCGCCGCACCGGTGATCATGTTCTTCACATAGTCCGCGTGCCCGGGGCAGTCCACGTGCGCGTAGTGCCGTTTCGGCGACTCATACTCCACGTGCGACGTGTTGATCGTGATCCCGCGCTCGCGCTCCTCCGGCGCATTGTCGATCTGATCAAACGCCTTGATCTCGCCCTTTCCCCACGTCTCCGCACACACCTTCGTCAACGCCGCCGTCAACGTCGTCTTACCATGGTCGACATGACCTATCGTCCCCACATTCACATGCGGCTTCTTTCGCTCAAATTTCGCTTTCGACATTGCCCGACCGCCTCCTTATTGACTCGTCCCGGTGTTACGGACATTTCACGTTCGATCTCGGGAATTGTGGTGCTCACAACCGGATTCGAACCGGTGGCCTCTTCCTTACCAAGGAAGTGCTCTACCTACTGAGCTATGTGAGCAATAGAGCTTCCTGCTGTTGGGATCGCCATCCGCGAGTCGACCCACGAGCTCGGGAAGGCATCCGCTCGATGGAGCGGGTAGCGGGAATCGAACCCGCACCTTCAGCTTGGAAGGCTGAGGTTCTACCATTGAACCATACCCGCCGCACAATTCTTTCAATTTCAATGACATGGAGACCGGCGACGATCAGCGCTTCCGCCGATCGAATCTCCAATGCGTCACCATCCGAGCTCGACTCAGACTGCCTGGTGGAGGGGGAAGGATTCGAACCTTCGAAGGCTATGCCGTCAGATTTACAGTCTGATCCCTTTGACCGCTCGGGAACCCCTCCGAGCAAGGACGCGCGATTCTGCCCGCGACCTTGACGCTTGTCAACGACGCAGGGCGCGTTATCCCTGTAAATGCAAGCACTTACGTTATCGTCTGACACTGCATGACCCGCGCTTGGTGCCGCCACAAGGAGTTGAACCCTGGACCCTCTCATTACAAATGAGCTGCTCTACCAACTGAGCTATGGCGGCCGAAATGGGGGCGGCATTCTATAGAATGCGTTGGATGGGCGCAACGCTCGGTTGTGGCGATGCGACATCGCCTACTGCAGCGCGGCTCGCAGCGATACCTCCCCGCCGCTGAAGTTCCGAACGCCAGATGGGGTCTCCAGCACCAGTTCGCCGTTGGCGGTAACGCCGCGCGCGATTCCCTCGACAGTCGATTCCGCGCTCGTCAATCGGACGCGCTCATCCTGGTACGCATGGAGTCGTTCCCACTCCTCTCGCATTTGTGAAAATCCGGTGGACTCGAACGCAGCGGCGAGAGCGTGGACTGAGTCGATGATGTCGGCCGCAAGCTGGTTTCGAGAGACGCGTGCGTTCTTGTCCAGCACGTCGCCAACGGGAGCCCCAAGGCGCGCGCTGACTTCAGCGCCAGATCCGACATTGATGCCTATGCCGATTACCGCAACGACTGGAGTCCCACCGCCGGCCAATTCAATCAGTATGCCACCCACCTTTGCTCCGTCGAGCAGAATGTCGTTCGGCCACTTCAACGACACGCCGTCGATCCCCGATCGGTGCATTGCACGCGCCACCGCCAACTCCAACGACGAGACTAAGGGGCGCGACATCGGCGATCGGAGAGGCGCACCCGCCTCCCTAGTGACAGCGCAATTCCGGCCCGGCGGGCGTGAGCCACGTCCGACCGCGACGCCCTCTGCCACTGGTCTGCCGCTCGGCGAGACAGGCAACGCCGTCGATATTCTCCGCCAGCGCGCGCGACATCAGATGAGTGTTCGTCGAATCGATCTCGGCGTGCACGCGCAGTTCGCGCAACCAAGTCCGCGTCTCGCCGGACAACCGCTGCCAGAATCAATTCGCGGACTGCAGGTCTTCGTTGCTCGACTGCATCTAGAGGCGCGGCTCGAGGAGCGGTGCCGGAACCATATCGAAGTACGAACCGCAACGCACTGCTTCGGATGACCGAAAACAACAAGGCCCACCGCGTGGTGGGCCTTGCGCTAATAAATGCCTGACGATGTCCTACTCTCACATGGGGAAACCCCACACTACCATCGGCGCTGAGCCGTTTCACTGCTGAGTTCGGGATGGGATCAGGTGGTTCCGACTCGCTATCGTCGTCAGGCAAACCGTTAAACCGGTGCCATGACAAATTGGACTCAATGCAGTCAGTCGGATGCGTCTAGATACGCTGGGTTATATGGTCAAGCCGCACGGGCAATTAGTACGGGTTAGCTCAACGCCTCGCGACGCTTACACACCCCGCCTATCAACCTCGTAGTCTACGAGGGCCCTTTAGGATCCGAAGATCAGTGAGATCTCATCTTGAGGGGGGCTTCCCGCTTAGATGCTTTCAGCGGTTATCCCTTCCGGACATAGCTACCCGGCGATGCCACTGGCGTGACAACCGGAACACCAGAGGTCCGTCCACTCCGGTCCTCTCGTACTAGGAGCAGCTCCTCTCAAATCTCATACGCCCACGGCAGATAGGGACCGAACTGTCTCACGACGTTCTAAACCCAGCTCGCGTACCACTTTAAATGGCGAACAGCCATACCCTTGGGACCGGCTTCAGCCCCAGGATGTGATGAGCCGACATCGAGGTGCCAAACACCGCCGTCGATGTGAACTCTTGGGCGGTATCAGCCTGTTATCCCCGGAGTACCTTTTATCCGTTGAGCGATGGCCCTTCCATACAGAACCACCGGATCACTAAGACCGTCTTTCGACCCTGCTCGACTTGTCAGTCTCGCAGTCAAGCGCGCTTCTGCCTTTACACGCAACGCATGATTTCCGACCATGCTGAGCGCACCTTCGTGCTCCTCCGTTACTCTTTGGGAGGAGACCGCCCCAGTCAAACTACCCACCACACACTGTCCTCGACCCGGATAACGGGTCAGAGTTAGAACCCCGACATGACCAGGGTGGTATTTCAAGGTTGGCTCCACCGGAACTAGCGTCCCGGCTTCAAAGCCTCCCACCTATCCTACACAGGTCAGGTCAAAGTCCAGTGTGAAGCTATAGTAAAGGTTCACGGGGTCTTTCCGTCTAGCCGCGGGTACACGGCATCTTCACCGCGATTTCAATTTCACTGAGTCTCGGGTGGAGACAGTGTCGCCATCGTTACGCCATTCGTGCAGGTCGGAACTTACCCGACAAGGAATTTCGCTACCTTAGGACCGTTATAGTTACGGCCGCCGTTTACCGGGGCTTCGATCAGGAGCTTCGCCGAAGCTAACCCCATCAATTAACCTTCCGGCACCGGGCAGGCGTCACACCCTATACGTCCACTTACGTGTTTGCAGAGTGCTGTGTTTTTAATAAACAGTCGCAGCGACCTGGTATCTTCGACCCCTCTCCGCTCCGGCAGCAAGTGCCTTCACGTAACAGGGGCGCACCTTCTCCCGAAGTTACGGTGCCATTTTGCCTAGTTCCTTCACCCGAGTTCTCTCAAACGCCTTGGTATTCTCTACCCGACCACCTGTGTCGGTTTGGGGTACGGTCATCTATTGCCTGACGCTTAGAAGCTTTTCTTGGAAGCATGGCATCAGCCACTTCCCTCTCGTATAAGAGAGGTTCGTCATCACGTCTCGGCGTTAGGACTCCGGATTTGCCTGGAATCCCCGCCTACACGCTTAAACCTGGATAACCATCACCAGGCTAGCCTAGCCTTCTCCGTCACTCCATCGCAGCAATATCTGGTGCCGGAATATTAACCGGCTTCCCATCGACTACGCCTTTCGGCCTCACCTTAGGGACCGACTCACCCTGCGCCGACGAACGTTGCGCAGGAACCCTTGGTCTTTCGGCGCGGAGGATTTTCACCTCCGTTATCGTTACTCATGTCAGCATTCGCACTTCCGATACCTCCAGCAAATCTCGCGATTCACCTTCGACGGCGTACGGAACGCTCCCCTACCACGCAACATCCGAAGACGTTGCATCCGCAGCTTCGGTATACGGTTTGAGCCCCGTTACATCTTCCGCGCGGGCCGACTCGACCAGTGAGCTATTACGCTTTCTTTAAAGGATGGCTGCTTCTAAGCCAACCTCCTGGCTGTCTATGCCTTCCCACATCGTTTCCCACTTAACCGTAATTTAGGGACCTTAGCTGGCGGTCTGGGTTGTTTCCCTCTTGACGACGGACGTTAGCACCCGCCGTCTGTCTCCCTCGCTGCACTCGCTGGTATTCGGAGTTTGCATGGGGTTGGTAAGCCGAGATGGCCCCCTAGCCCAAACAGTGCTCTACCCCCAGCGGTGATACGAGAGGCGCTACCTAAATAGCTTTCGGGGAGAACCAGCTATCTCCGAGCTTGATTAGCCTTTCACTCCTAGCCACAGGTCATCCCCTACTTTTTCAACAGTAGTGAGTTCGGGCCTCCAGTCCGTGTTACCGAACCTTCACCCTGCCCATGGCTAGATCGCCCGGTTTCGGGTCTATTCCCAGCGACTAAACGCCCTATTAAGACTCGGTTTCCCTACGGCTCCCCTAGACGGTTAACCTTGCCACTGAAAATAACTCGCTGACCCATTATACAAAAGGTACGCCATCACCCCTCCGAAGAAGGGCTCTGACTGCTTGTACGCACTTGGTTTCAGGTTCTATTTCACTCCCCTCACCGGGGTTCTTTTCGCCTTTCCCTCACGGTACTGGTTCACTATCGGTCAGCTGGGAGTATTTAGCCTTGGAGGATGGTCCCCCCATGTTCAGACAGGATGTCACGTGTCCCGCCCTACTCGATTTCACTGCACGGTCGTTTTCATGTACGGGACTTTCACCCTCTATGGTGTGACTTTCCAGACACTTCCATTAACGTTCCGCGCAACTTAAGGGCTAATCCCCGTTCGCTCGTCGCTACTAAGGGAATCTCGGTTGATTTCTTTTCCTCCGGGTACTGAGATATTTCAGTTCCCCGGGTTCGCTTCCACACCCTATTTTATTCAGGTGAGGATACCGCCGAAGCGGTGGGTTTCCCCATTCGGAAATCCTCGGATCAAAGCCTGTTTGCCGGCTCCCCGAGGCTTATCGCAAGCTACAACGTCCTTCATCGCCTCCAGCTGCCAAGGCATCCACCAAATGCGCTTTTCTGCTTGACCATATAACCCAACGCACCCTAATCGGTTCGTTAGATCAAATGATCTCCACAATCGCAACTACACCTTGACTTGCTATCGCATACCACGATCAGCCAAATGATGGTCGCATGCAATAGCCCTGTCCGCATCGCAAACAACATTACGTCTGTCGCGACACATCAATTGCATTGAATCCAAATTGTTAAACAACAAGCTCCGCCCATCAGAGGGACGAAAGCCAACATCTAGTGCAGTCCACTTGCGGACCACCTGAATCGCAGCACTAGATGTTAGCTCTCTATGCGACTGCCGCCATCGGTGCGCTGGTGGAGCCGAGGAGGATCGAACTCCTGACCTCCTGCGTGCAAGGCAGGCGCTCTCCCAGCTGAGCTACGGCCCCTCTAGAACTGCCAATTCGCTACGTTGTTCTAGATGGTGGGTCTGGGAAGAGTTGAACTTCCGACCTCACCCTTATCAGGGGTGCGCTCTAACCAACTGAGCTACAGACCCGACTTGTGGTCGGCCAACGCGAGCGCTGAGCCGAACGCTTCAATGCCCAACAACACTTATGCTGGCATCATCAGCAAGCCATTCGTGTGAGCGCGAGAAAGTCGCAATGAACCTTTGTGCCGCATCCAAGATCTCTAAGAGATCGATCGAATGTGGCCGTTCGTTTAAGGAGGTGATCCAGCCGCAGGTTCCCCTACGGCTACCTTGTTACGACTTCGTCCCAGTCATGGACCACACCGTGGTAACCGTCCTCCCGAAGGTTAGACTAGCCACTTCTGGTGCAATCCACTCCCATGACGTGACGGGCGGTGTGTACAAGGCCCGGGAACGTATTCACCGCGACATGCTGATTCGCGATTACTAGCGATTCCGACTTCATGGAGTCGAGTTGCAGACTCCAATCCGGACTACGAACGGTTTTTTGGGATTCGCTCCCCTTCGCAGGATAGCAACCCTTTGTACCGCCCATTGTAGCACGTTTGTAGCCCACCCCGTGAGGGCCATGATGACTTGACGTCATCCCCACCTTCCTCCGGTTTGTCACCGGCAGTCTCCTTAGAGTTCCCGGCATTACCCGCTGGCAAATAAGGACAAGGGTTGCGCTCGTTACGGGACTTAACCCAACATCTCACGACACGAGCTGACGACAGCCATGCAGCACCTGTCACTCGGTTCCCGAAGGCACCAAGGCATCTCTGCCAAGTTCCGAGGATGTCAAGGGGTGGTAAGGTTCTTCGCGTTGCATCGAATTAAACAACATGCTCCACCGCTTGTGCGGGCCCCCGTCAATTCATTTGAGTTTTAGCCTTGCGGCCGTACTCCCCAGGCGGAGAACTTATCGCGTTAGCTACGCCACTAAACCCTCAAGGGGTCCAACGGCTAGTTCTCATCGTTTACGGCGTGGACTACCAGGGTATCTAATCCTGTTTGCTCCCCACGCTTTCGCGCCTCAGCGTCAGTATCGATCCAGGAGGCCGCCTTCGCCACTGGTATTCCTTCCTATATCTACGCATTTCACCGCTACACAGGAAATTCTACCTCCCTCTACCGTACTCTAGTCGGCCAGTTTGAAATGCAATTCCCAGGTTAAGCCCGGGGATTTCACATCCCACTTAACAAACCGCCTACGCGCGCTTTACGCCCAGTGATTCCGATTAACGTTCGCACCCTCCGTATTACCGCGGCTGCTGGCACGGAGTTAGCCGGTGCTTCTTCTGTGGTTAACGTCAAGACTCAAGGGTATTAGCCCTGAGCTTTTCTTCACCGCTGAAAGTGCTTTACAACCCGAAGGCCTTCTTCACACACGCGGCATGGCTGGGTCAGGCTTGCGCCCATTGCCCAAGATTCCTAACTGCTGCCTCCCGTAGGAGTCTGGACCGTGTCTCAGTTCCAGTGTGGCTGATCGTCCTCTCAGACCAGCTACGGATCGTCGCCTTGGTAGGCCTTTACCCCACCAACTAGCTAATCCGACGCAGGCTCCTCCAATAGCGCAAGGTCCGAAGATCCCCTGCTTTCCTCCGTAGAGCGTATGCGGTATTAGCCCGGGTTTCCCCGGGTTGTCCCCCACTACTAGGTAGATTCCTACGTGTTACTCACCCGTCCGCCACTCGTCAGCCGGAAGCAAGCTTCCGCTGTTACCGTTCGACTTGCATGTTTTAGGCCTGCCGCCAACGTTCAATCTGAGCCATGATCAAACTCTTCACTTTTTAACGTCTGCTTCGCCTCTCCCGAAGGAGAGGACGCAGCAACAAGAATAAACGCTCTGGTTCATTACGAACTTTCGGGCGCCCACACGAATGGCTTGCTTAATTTTTTAAAGAGCAGGTTGCGCGGGGGACCGGCAACCAAGGGGTGCGTATTATACGCAGCGACCTTTGCTTAGCAAGC
>CAWHHK010000009.1:0-17272 GCA_963829065.1 uncultured Gammaproteobacteria bacterium
TCGCGACTTGCTGGACCACGCATGACCACCCTGAGATGGTTATTCGTTGCTTTCACACCGTTGCTCGCACCGCTGTGCGAGGCCTGCGACTATTGTCTGATCGGACAGGGCATCTCGCCGCTGCAGACGCAGCAGGGTGCAGGGTTGCGCTGGAGTCAGCGTTATACCTCGCTCGACAGCGTCTACAGCGGCACCGATGAGGTTCCCAATCCGGGCGTGAAGGAGCAGTTCTGGACCACCGACATCGCGGGATTTTATGGCGTCACCGAACGCTTCATGCTGCTGATCAACACACCGCTGCGACGAACCGACGGCAACGGCGAATTGATCGAAGGTGAGGACGGCGCCACCGACGTCGAGCACGTGCGCGGCGACGCGACGGGTGTCGGCGACGTTTCGCTATTGGCGCGCTACACCGTATTCGAACGCCACACACTCGACTCAACGACGCTCGTCGCCGGCGTCTTCGGCGTGAAACTGGCGACCGGCAGCACGGATCAACACAACGCGGAAGGCGAGTATCTCGACTCACACCTGCAGCCCGGTACCGGTTCGACGGATCCATTGCTGGGTCTGTCGATTGACCACGCGATCGGCCGCACCTCGGTCTCGGGCAATGTACTCGCATCGTTCGGCCAGGACGGTGAGGTCGGCGACGCGTCGCATCGGTTCGGAGACTCCGTCAACTACGACGTGACCGGCAAATATCGACTGACGCCGCACACGATCGGGCAATGCGCGAATGCGTTGTTCGTGTCGTTCGGCGTGCACGGAGAGTGGCGCGACTACGAACACCTCGACGGCGTGCGTGTGGCCGACTCCGGCGGCAACACCGTTTACGTGGCGCCGGGCCTTCAGTACGTCGTTGGCGGCAACTGGATCATCGAAGCGACGTATCAACGCGCGGTATATCACGATCTCAACGAAACGCAGCTCGGCGAGGACTACAGGGTCTTCGGCACCGTCACGTTGTTGTTGTGAATCGCCATCGCTGTTCGGCGTGCCTCGCGCTGTTCGTCACCGTCGCGCCTTTGTCGTCTCGTTTGCACGCCGACACGCACGCTGCGGTTCTTCACACGCTCCACGCGGAATCGATGTCGGAGGAAGCACCCCGCATCACCGTCACCGATATCGACGGCAAGCCGTTCGAGTTGGCCGCTTATCTCGGCCGTCCGGTCGTCGTGCATTTCTGGGCCACGTGGTGCGAACCGTGCCGCCACGAATTGCCGGCGCTCGCGGCCGCATCTCGCAGATTCGCTGACAGCGATCTCCAATTCGTCGCGATCAGCATCGATCACGACGTCCCGGTGGAAACGATCCGCGCGCTCGCGCACGACTACGATTTACCGTTCCCGGTTGCACTCGCGAGCACCGGCGACGTCAGCGAACGTTACTGGGCGATGGGAATTCCGGTCACGTACTTCATCGATCGACGCGGGGTATTGATCCAACGATTTCGCGGCAGCTGCGACTGGGGCAGCGCTACGGGACAGCGCGCGCTCGACGAACTCGCTAGCTCGCCTAGAGTTCCGCCGTAAACGAACGCATCAGCGGCAGCACGCGCTCGACTGCTGAAAATTCCTGTTCGTGATTCCTCCGTCGACGATCGCAACGCGCACCAGCGAACCCGTTAGCGCCGAGCGATGCTCGTCGACGCTCGCCATCGCAAATGGATTGTTCGAACCGACGAGCCACAACGTCGGACACGCGAGATCGCCGGGCGCGTTCGCCGGCCAATCGAGCATGCCGATCAGCCACGCGATCGCTGGCGACGGGTGTTCGGCAACGCGTTCGATCATCGCGCGGAAATCACCGAACGCGCCGCGGCCCGAACGGAATGCCGATCATCACGAATCGGGTCACACGCGCCGAACGCGACGCGAGGTAGCGGCCGATGTTGCCGCCGTATGAGTATCCCCACAGCGCAAAACGATCGACGCCGCACGCATCGGCGACAGCCAGCACGTCGTCGCCGTGCGTTTGCGGCGTGTACGCGCGCGCATCGGGTGGTTGATCGCTGTCGCCACTGCCGCGCGCATCGATCGTGATCACGCGATACGTGCTGCGCAAGCGTTCGACGTAGCCGGCGCTGTGCCAATACGTGCGGTTGTGGCCGCCGCCATGCAACAGCACCAGCGCGGGTCCCGAACCGCTGACGTCATACGCGATACGGACGCCGTCGCGCGACGTCGTGAACTGCGTCGTCAAGCGAGCTGCGTCAAGATCGAATGGGGCGCGTCAGCCCGGCACGCGCTCGAACGCGGGCACGCCGCTCGGCAACTGGTGGAACACTTGCTTGTCGATCGTGAAGATCACCATCTGCGGCACGCCGAACAACGACGGATCGTCGAACGTGCCGACCTTGATCAACGCGGCGCCCGGAAGATTCGGCGTACGCGTCGTCAGATGCGTGCCGCATTCGGCGCAGAATTCGCGCGTCACCGCATTCGGAATGTCTTTGCGCTTGAACGCTTTCGGCGCGCCCTTCGTGTATTTGAAGCCCGACTCCGGCATCGCCATGATCACGTTCGGATGACCGCCGGTCAGGTACTGACACTCGCGGCAGTGACACTGGCCTTTGAACATCGGTTCGCCTTCGGCCTGATAACGAACCGCTTTGCAATAACAGCCGCCTTCGAATTTCATCGTCGCTCTCCTCCTGAGTCCGATGCTTGCCCCCTCCGCGCGGATGATCGCACACTCGCGCGCATGCGAGTGGCTACCTGGAACATCAACGGACTGCGCGCCCGGCTCGACTATTTGCGCCTGTGGCTCGCCGCGCGCAAGCCCGACGTCGTGGGTCTGCAGGAAATCAAAATCACCGACGAAGAGTTCCCGACGGAGTTCTTCACGGATCTCGGCTACCACGTCGCGACGTACGGACAAAAGGCCTGGAACGGCGTCGCGGTGCTCAGCCGCAATCCCGCCGCAGGTGCTCGACCGCGGATTGCCCGGCGAGGATGCGTTCGGTTCGCGACTGCTGCGCGTGAAAGTCGACGACCTGCAGTTCACGACGGTGTATTGCCCGAACGGCAAGGACCTCGGCCACGACGATTTCCCGAACAAACTCGCGTGGTTCGATTCGCTGCTGCGCTATTGGTCGGCGCAGGATCCGCAGCGTCCCCCGTGCTGTGCGGCGACTTCAACGTGGTGCCCAGCGATCTCGACAGCTGGATCGAAGGCGACACGAGCGAGCTGATTTTCCACACGAAAGCCGAACGCGACCGCTACGCTGCGCTGCTCGAACTCGGCCTCGTCGATCTGTTCCGCCGGCATTATCCCGACAAAAAGACGTTTTCGTGGTGGGATTTTCGCGGCGGCGCGTTCCACAAGGGGCAGGGCCTGCGCATCGACATGGTGCTCGCGACCGCGCCCGTCGCGCAGCGCGTCAAGGACGTCGTCATCGATCGCGACTACCGCAAAAAAGTCGAAGGGTTCATTTCGTCGGATCACGCGCCGGTGTTCGCCGACCTCGAGTGATCCGGATCAGCGAGAGCCGCCGACCGGGTCGTGATATTTGCCGGTGCCTTTGACTTTGTCGCGTGTCGACTTTGTCGTCAGCGCCGCGATCGGGTCGGCGTCCTTCGGTAAACCTTTCACG
Source organism: uncultured Gammaproteobacteria bacterium (assembly GCA_963829065.1). Taxonomy (GTDB): domain Bacteria; phylum Pseudomonadota; class Gammaproteobacteria; order Pseudomonadales; family Azotimanducaceae; genus DATJGR01. The sequence goes on from CAWHHK010000009.1 coordinate 3,602, forward strand.
CTCGAACGCACCTCGATTTGCTTGTTGGCGAATCGACAACGCCTGCGCCGACAGATAGCCACCGGACCCGACCGAGCGGACGACGACCACCAACTCTGTCGCGACCGTCGCCGTCGAGATCCGCCAGTCGCACGGCTTCGATCGTGCCGTCGCGTTCGAGGATCACAGCCAGCCGCGTAGAACGTCGTGTCGTCGCCGGGCTGGGCGCCGCCGGCCTTATACACCCGCACGCTATAGCTGCCGATCGACCGCGCCTCGCAATCGCCTTCGGCGATCACCGCTGTTTGACCCGACTGCAGGCGACTTTCTGCACGATAGCGATCGGCCGTGTCGCAATTCGTCGCGGCGCGTAGCGATGCGCCGAAGACGATGCGAGCCACACGATCGCAGCTGCACGAACCATCATGACAGCTCCGCTCGCAAGATCGAGTGCTTCATCTCGCGCAGTTCATCCTCGGTCGGGCGCTCGAACCACGTCGACCATAACTTCAGATTCTGCGCATCGATGTAAAACGCACCCGGCGGCAGATTCGCGTTGCGCGCCGCCAGACGCCGCACCAATTCGTCGATCGGTGCACGTCGACAAAACATAGAACGACGCGCGCACCCAGCGCCGCCGCGCGCGCACGATAGTCATCGCGTTCCTGCCGGCTCCAAACGCCCCAGTCGATCACGACGTCGATGCCGAGCGCGAGTGCGCGCGCGGCGACGTCCCACTGCAGCGCTTCGACAGTGTTGCGCTGCGGACTCGGGGTGCCCTTGGTTTCCGGCAGCTCCGGCTCGGGGCCGAACAATGCGAATAGCCATTCGTCGCCGGTCAGCCGCAACGCGTTGCGGGACTGCTCGATCTGTTTCGCGAGCGTCGTTTTGCCCGATCCCGGCAGGCCGCACGTCATATACAGCGTTGGCATCTAGTGTCGTGTCCCACCAGTTTCTGTCATTTCTGCGCGCTCCTCCGACTGTGGGGCAAGGCGCCGGAGCGCCGGCGTGCCCCGGTGCACGTCAAGCGACGGCAACACAGCACCGCAGCCGGAGGAACGCGCCCTGCGGGAGGTCGCCTGACGCGCGCGCGCATTGTTGCGGCTCGTCACCATATGCCCGATATGCCTCCTCGCCGCGTCGCGCGAGCGCGCGTCAGGCGACCTCAGAAATGACAGAAACTGGTGGGACACGACACTATGATTTCTTCGCGCGCTCGCGCTTGCGGCGGTCACGCTCGGTTTGCAGCGACGCCAGCACCTCGCCGGGATCGATCGACTGCGCTGCCGCGGATATCTGCGCCGCGAGCATGCCGGCATTGAGTCGGTACGCAGTGCCGGCGGGATTGCGCAGCAAAAGCCGGTGGTCGACGGCGAGTCGGCGAAGCGAGACATGATCGAACGCGCCAGGGACGATGAACTTGTCGAGCCACGCCGCCAATTGCGCGTTCACCTCGTCTTCTCGATACATGCGCCGGGGACGGAAGACCGCGGCCGCGAGCGCCACCAACACTTCGATGTCGCCGCGCCGTTTCGGTAGATGATCGAGCGGCCCCGCGTTCAGCATTCGCGTCAGCGCCTCGATGACCTCACCGCTATCGAGCACGGAATCAGGCGGCGTCATCGCGTGGCCCGATCCAATCAAAAGGATTATGCGCAACCTCCCACAGGTGGCCGTCCGGATCTTTGAAGTAGCCGGAATAGCCTCCCCAAAAAACTTTCTGCGGTGTTTTAACGAGCGTCGCGCCGGCGGCGACCGCCTGGTCGATCACTGCGCGCACCTCGGCTTCAGACGACACGTTGTGCGCGAGCGTGAACCCTTCGAATCCGCTTCCGGCGGCAGGCACCATCGCGTCCTCGGCCAGCGCGTCGCGTCCATACAGACTCAACCACGTGCCGTTGAGCGTGAAGAACGCGACTTCCGGCGGCGACTCCTTCCGCGGGAACCCGAGACCCTGTTCGTAGAAATTCACCGCGCGGGCAAGATCGCGAACCGCGAGAGTGATCATGCTGATGCGTGGCTGCATTCCGGTCGCTCCGTGCAATGCACGCCAGCATAAAGATGCCGCGCTGATTTGAGGAGTGGCCGTAGGCCTGGATCGGCTCGGTCGCACTGGGCAACGTCATCGATGGCGCGAAGTGATCGCCACCCCCGTCGAGTGTTAGCCCCTCCTGGATTACACAGGAGGGGGGATCGGTCGCGGACGAAGCCCTAGGAATTCAAAAGGTGCGATGAGTCCGGCACGGCAGTGGATCACGCGTTTGCCTAACGATCCCACGCGGCCGCGTGTGATCAGCGCAATCGCACCGGTAGACTCCGGACCGGACATGGAGCGACCGATTCCGCATCGCTCAAAGGAGTGGTGCGTCCAATCGCAGAGGTAGAAACTCTACGCCGACAATGCGTAGCTTCGAACCGACCAACACGACGAAAGGGGTGCTGTTGACCGACGTGGTCGACAGCACGGGTCTCACTGTCGAACTCGGTGACGCGGCAAGCGCGCAATTGTGGACCGCCCACGACCGTTTGGCGCGCGACCTGCTGCGCCAGTGGCGCGGACGTGAGATCGACAGATCCGACGGCATGCTCATCTTGTTCGACGCCGCCAACGACGCGGTCGCCTTCGGGCTCGCGTATCACGACGCGCTGGGCTCGTTGAGTCCACCCCTTAGGGCGCGCGTCGGGCTGCACGTCGGTCCGGTGGCGCTGCGCGAAACCCCGCGCGCCGACGTCGAGCGCGGCGCCAAGCCGCTGGAAGTCGACGGTATCGCCAAATCGATCGCGGCGCGCGTGATGGCAACCGCAGCGGGCGGACAAACACTGTTGTCTGCGGCCGCGCGCACAGCCATCACGGAGAGCGCTGATGTACGCGTCCGCTCGCACGGACACTGGCGCCTGAAAGGTGTCGCCGAGCCTGTGGAGTTGTTCGAGGTGGCGCGCGGCGACGTCCTGTTCACCGCCCCGCCGGATTCCGACAAATCCTACCGGGTGATTCAGAAGGAAGGGTTCTGGCTGCCCGTCAGCGAAATGCGCCACAGCCTGCCGGCCGAGCGCGACAGGTTCGTGGGCCGCAGCGAGCCATTGATACAGCTGACGCAGCGATTCGACGCCGGCGCACGACTCGTCTGCGTGCTGGGCATCGGCGGGCTCGGGAAAACGCGGCTGGTCACGCGCTACGGCTGGCGGTCGCTCGGCGAGTTCGCCGGCGGTGTCTGGTTCTGCGACTTGTCGAACGCCCATGACGTCGACGGCATCGTGCATGCCGTCGCGGAAGGACTCGACATGCCGCTCGGTCGCGGCGATCCGACCATGCAGATCGGGCGCGCCATTGCCGCGCGCGGTCCAACGCTGATGATTCTCGACAATTTCGAGCAGGTCGCCCGGTTCGCGAGAGCCACGGTCGGTGAGTGGCTCGCGCATGCGCCCCAGGCGCGCTTTCTGGTCACCACCCGCGAGGTGCTCGGCGTGACTGGGGAGGTCGGACTGGCGCTCGATCCGCTCGCGCCACTCGATGCTGCAGAATTGTTCGTCGCCCGCGCGCAGTCGATCCGCCCGGGCTGGCAACCGGCCGAAGGAGAACTCGACGCACTCTGGCCATTGTTGGGGCTGCTCGATGGATTGCCGCTCGCAATCGAACTTGCCGCCGCGCGCATTCACGTCATGCCACCGCGGGTATTGCTCGCACGCATGCGCGACCGCTTCAAGCTCCTCGCATCCACGGGCCATGGACGCGTGGACCGGCAGGCGACGTTGCGCGCCGTGTTCGATTGGTCCTGGGATCTGCTGAGCGAGGCGGAAAGAGCCGCGCTGGCGCAACTGTCCGTGTTCGAAGGCGGCTTTACACTCGATGCGGTCGAGGCCCTGCTCGACCTGGCGGCGTTCGATGCCGACCTCTGGCCCATCGATGCGTTGCAATCGCTGGTGCAGAAATCCCTGGTGCGCCACCCGACCGACAATCGCTTCGATCTGCTCGTCAGCGTGCAGGCGTACGCGGCCGAGCACCTGCGCACGCCGGGGCGCTACGCCGGCAGCGGTGCCCAAGCGCAGCTCACTGCACAGCGGCGGCACGGCGCCTGGTTCGCCGAACTCTCGGAAGCGCAGGCGCAAACGAATGACTGCGCCGACGTCGAGAACCTGGTAACCGCGTGTCGGCGCGCGGTCCAGCGCGACGATGGCGCTCTGGCCGCGCGTCTATTGCGAACAGCGTGGGCCGCGTTGAAATTGCGCGGACCTTTCCAGGTCGGCGTCGACCTGGCGCAGGATGTCCGCGGCATACCGGGGCTCGACGATGCCGCGCTCGCCATCGTGGAATTGTTGGCGGGAGAATCGCTCGAAGCCTGCGGACGCAGTGCTGAGGCCTATTCCCACTTCGAGGCTTCTCGAGCCATGGCCGCTGCGGCCGGCGACCGCCTCGGTGCAGCCCGCGCCGAACGCTGTCTGGGAGAACTGGACACGTATGCGCGTCCCGACGACGCACGCCGCCACCTGGATGCCGCGGGTGCGGTGGCCGGTGAATTCGGCGACCGCGGACTCGCCTGCATCGTGCACAACGATCTCGGTAATCTGGAAGAAGCGCTGGGGCGCGTCGACACCGCGCGAACGCAATTCGAAACGGCGCTGGCGCTCGCGCGCGAGGTCGGCGATCGTCATCGCGCGGCAGCGATCCTCGGCAATCTAGGCAATCTGTGTATCGATCGTGGCGATCTCGACGGCGCGATCTCGAATCACCGCGCCGCACTCGACGCCGCGCGCGCGGCCGGCAACCGACGTCTCGAAGGCAACACACTGTGCAACCTCGGCATGGTGCATCAGATGCGCGGGGACCTCGACGAGGCGCAGACGCATCTGACGCTCGCCCTGGCTTCCGCGCGAAACCTGGGACAGGCGCACCTGGAGGGTATCGCGCTGTGCAACCTCGGCATCGTGCTGGCGCGACGCGCGCAGCCGGATACCGCACGCCAACACTTCGAAAGCGCGTTGGCCGTCGCGCGCGCGTCAGGTCATCGCGACTCGGAAGGACAGATCCTCGGCTACCTCGGCGTGTTGCACGCTCGCGCCGCCCGCCCACACGATGCACGGCAATGCCTCGACGCCGGCGAAGCGCTGTTGCGCGCCGCATCGGACGTGGTCAGCCTCGGCGTGTTGCTGTGCGCTCGCGCCGAGGCGTCGTACCTCGCCGGCGACACGACCGCGGCACGCACTGCGCTGGCCGCAGCCGCGCAGATCGCCCGAGACATCGGCGCTGGACGGGACTCGGAAATCGGTCAGGCGCTCGAACCGGTGCGAAGGCTGCTGGACAACGCGCCGTCCTGATCCCGCCGTCACTGGTTGCGGACGTACGGGTCGAGCACATCGCAATCCGTTACGTAGACTTTGTAATGAAAATTGCCTGTTTGCGTGGCTTTGTCGTGGAACCTGATTTCGTTCGGCTTGCGTTGCTTCGAATCAAACTGGTCGGGCTCATCGAACACGATGCCGTCGGCGGTAAATTCACGGGTCGAGTCGACGATTTCCCATCGCAGATTGACCGACGCTGTCGTCGAAACATCCGGCTTGTCGACACTGACGGTACACGGCGTGTGACTTTCGTCGACGGTGACCTGGATCTTGCAAATACCCGGCGTGCACGGAGTCGACGCTTGCGCCGGCTGCGCTGCGATCGCAAGCGGACCGATGCAGCATAGAACAGCGAGCGCATAGTCGCGTGATTTCATGTGTCCCCCTTTCGGTTGCGAATTCCGTCTCCCGCCAACACCCTTACAGAGCCGCACCCACCGCGTCAAGCAGAGGCATCCGTCGCCTAGCCGCGCGGTAACAAATCCACCGATTCAAGTGATCGTACCCTCATCGAAGAACTCGACGACGCCGGTCTCGAGCGAGTACTCCGCGCCGACGATGAGCAGGCCGTCGTTGCGGATCAGTTCCTCCGAGCACTTCGGAGCCGTGCCGCAGGTGATCGACCGACAGCGCGGATGTTGGCGCGCACGGCGTGCGCAACGAGCGCGTCCAGGTCGTGCTTCAGCTCGGTCTTCAGCAGCGCTTCGACCGCCGGTCGGACGCGATCGACGATCGAACGCAGATTGCGCGACTGGTTCTCGCGCCGGCCGCTGCAGCTCTTCGAGCGTCGCCTCGATGGCGCCGCACTGCGAGTGGCCCAGCACGACGACGAGCCGCGTGCCGAACCGCGACGGCGGCGAACTCGACGCTGCCGACCTGCGACGGCGCGACGATGTTGCCGGCGACGCGGATCACGAACAGATCGCCGAGGCCCTGATCGAAGACGAGCTCGGCCGGCACGCGCGCGTCGGAGCAGCCGAGGACGATCGCGAACGGCAACTGGTCCTGCGGCAGCGCCGCGCGCCGCGGCTGACGCAAGTCGCGCCTCGCGCGCTGCCGATATGCGGCCGTGAAGCGGCGGTTGCCGTCGCGCAGGCGTTCGAGCGCTTCGTGTGCGGGGATCATTGATGCGGTGTCCGTCAGAACAATCCATTAGTGCGAGCATACAGGCGATCGTGTTGGAGCGGTCTCCTGACCGCGATTCACCCGACGCGCCGAGTGTGAGCGTGATCTCGAACATCGGCAGATAGCTCCCCGGCACGCTGGCCGATTCGCTCTCGCCGGTCTGCCGGCCGCCCGCCGCCCGATAAAAGCGCGCGGCATACGGATCGCTTTGAATCACGAGCCGGTGCGCACCGAGCGCGGTGGCAGTGCGTTTTGCGTGCTCGATCAGCGCGCGACCAAAGCCTTCGCCGATGTACGCGGGTTCGACGAACAGCGCGTCGAGTTCGATCTCGGTCGGCGTGAGCCGGCATCAGCGCATAGAAGCCGATCACGCGGCCCTCGTGCTCCAGAACGAAGTAGTGCATCGCGTCGAGCGCGATGTTTTCTGGTGAGATCGTCAGCTCGTCGCGACACGCTTCGATGAACTCGGCCGAATAACCCCAGTGCGCCTTGGACGCGCAGCGCAAGCTCACTGAGCAACTGCGCTTCATCGACGCGCGCCGGACGCACGCGTTCAGCGCGTTCAGTCGCGTCGCGATCTGCCAGGTGTTGCCCCACGCGTCCTCGACCATGCAGCGACGATCGCCATACGGCAGGTCGGTCGGCGCCTCGAGCGAGCGGGCGCCGGCCGCGATGGCGCGCCGATATGTCGCATCGGTGTCGCTGACGTATACATAAAGAAACGCCGCGAGCGCCGGCCGCACACCCGGCTCACCGATCAGGATCACGGAGTCGCCGATCCAGATCTCGGACGGACGCTGCGTCTGATGCTCGCCGGTCGCGTCAAAGACGTCGTGGAGAAAATTGCACGAGCCCTTTCGTATCGCGCACGACGATGCGCGGCGCGACGTTGGGCCAACCTTCGGGTTTGAAAGCAGCGTCACTCACAAGCCACGTTCACAAGCGCACGATCTTCACAAGCGAACAACGGGCTGCATGTACACGATCGTGTCGCCGTCGTTCAGCGCGATCGCCTCGACCTTCTTGTAGCCATGCGCGTCGCGGTATCGCGCAAGTGCCGGATCGACCTTCATGTAGCCGACCATGAACGACAGCCGATTGCGCCACGGGAACTGCGCCACCAGGTAACGTCGCGCGCCGATCACCTTGACGCTTGCGGCGTCGCACGAGCGCGCCGAGCTGATCGCCCGACACACCGTCGACCGAGAAACCGATCTGGCCGTGACCGTCGGGGAAAAATACATCGAGCGGCTTACGGGCGCCGAAGCCGTGTGACTCGAGCATCGTATCGAGGTGCTGTCGTGATCGCACCGACGTCACCCGTCGCACCCGGCGCCATGTCCCGATAGACGAGCGTATAGGGGCCGCGATCCTCCTCGGTGATTGCAACGCGTTGAAACGCGCCCATGTAGATCGCCACGAGCCCGGCCGACCGCAGCGATGCCGACAACGACGAGCAGAACTTCTTCATCAAATCACGACCTCGCCTCGCCCAACGGTAAAGCACGACCGCGCCGCGGTCATCGCGTGATCATCGCGCCGCCGACGATGCAGACCGGGACGATCAGCGCCAGGAACGTCAAATGGTACCAAACGGGCATCAGCGCCCCGATGTCGTATTGAACGAAGACACCCGTCGCGAGCAACAGTGAAGACATCACGAGCACCGCCAGACGATGGCGTTTTTTCGCAAGCGCGGCCGCACAACACCCGGCGGCGATCGAACACACGATGCTGAGCGCAATCAGCCCGGCCAGCGGCCCGGCGTCGGAGAACGTTTTCCCGGCTCTCGACCACCTTCGCGGCGGCGTCGAACAACAGCGCATTGCCGCCGAGCCAGAGCGCGGTCCAGATGAGATAGCCGACGATCACAGCGACTGCGGCACGCATGACTTACTCCAGTGCGCGCTCGGCTTTGGCCGCGCCGCTTCGTTCAGGCTTGGCGAACAGGAAATACAGCTTCCGAGTTCAGGAATGCACCGAGCGCGGGAAACGGGCTGAACCATTTCCGCCGCAACTGCAGGCGCCGCTTCAGAAATCGCTCCAGCACACGATAGTCGAAGCCGAGGTGAAAAAAGTGATACGGCAGCCCGGGCGAGATCTCACCGACAGGTCGCTGGTGCGGCGGACGTCCGAGCGTGGCCAACAGCACGTTGCGCGGGCGGGCATCGTACTCACCGTAGCGGCGCGACGCGCGAAAGAGGCCTTTCACCAATGCGGGCATGAACAGTTCGTGCGGCACGCCGATCACCGCGTGGCCGCCGGGCTTCAACAATCGATCGATGTGCGCGATGGTTTCCACGGTTTCCTTGTGCGGCAGATGTTCGAACACCTCGAGACAGAACACGTAGTCGAATGACCCCGACGTCAGCGAGGCGAGGGTATCCGCGAATTCGACGCCATCCAACCCCGCCAGTTTTTCTCTCGCCTGCGCCATCAGCGACGGGGTCGGTTCGTAGATCACCGGTTCGACCGATGCGACGCGGACCATCTGCAGAACGAGTTCGCCGTCGCCGGCGCCAATATCGATCACACGCAGCGGCGTGTGGCGCGGGCCCTTGATCGTCACCAGCGCGTCCGTCGAGCCGCCGGCGTTGCATCCAGCGCTTCAGCGGGTTGGGGTCGTCTACGGTGATGTCCGCGTATTTCACGAGCCGACGCGGTACCAACGATTGGTCACAGGGGCGCGACTCATCACGTCTTCGGGCGCCGCGGGCGCCGTCGCAGCTCGATCAGTTGGTCCTTCGTCAGCTGCGGCAGCGCATCGGTGATGGCGTACCAGGCGCTCTTACGGTCGACGAAGATGTGCTTGTCCGGCGCAAGCCCCGGATCGTCGTCGAGCAGTCCTGCCGGAATTTCGAACCACTCCGCCCCGGGCGGCGGATCCGGCACCACCGAGCCGCATCTGCCACAGAACGAGACCTTATACGCGGGCGGCGACTCGACGATCGGCGCTTCGTAACTGCGGATCAATTCCTGCGCCGCAGACGAAGCGGAAATCTTCCGTGCGAACGCCGAGGCCGGCCATGAACGCGGAGCCCGAGACCTTGCGACAGCGCGCGCAATGACACAGCTCGAACGGCCCCCTGGCGCGCTCGATTTCGAACTGCACGCCGCCGCACAGACACTGTCCGCGGATCATGACGCGGGCCGCCACTGCGGCTGCGCACCAAACGTAGGCACCGACGCATCCATCGTGTCCCACGGTTTACGGTTGCGCGCAAATACGACGACGCCCGGTTCGAATCCGGACGAATCCTGCAGCGTCCCGAGCGACACCGTGACGAATCCAGGCATGCCGGTGTTGCGGCCCAGAATCGGGCTGCCGCACGACGGGCAGAATTCGCGCGTGACTTCGTTGCCGGCATCGGAGGTCAGCTTGTACTCGCGAACCATTCCCGTCAGCCGGAACCGCTCGACCGCAAACATCGCACCCGTCGAATGCCCCGCGCCTGTCAGTCGTTGGCAATCTTCGCAGTGGCAATGCGCGACGATCACAGGCGCGCCCTCGACTTCATATTGAACGGAGCCGCACAAGCACCTGCCTTTATGGATCTGGTCGCCGCTGATCGCCATGACTCACGCTCCTGGTCGAAACCACCCGGACTCCCGCCGCTTTCCTGCAAGGCGTTCCTATAATGCACGACTCAGATCGCGCGGAGGCAATCCGGGTGGAGATTCGAACGGACGATCCCAGACGGGAGCCGGTGACGCGCCTGCTGCGTGAGCACCTCGCCGACATGGCGCTGCATTCTCCGCCGGAGAGCGTCCACGCATTGGACGTCGATGCGTTGTGCGTCCCGTCGATCACGTTCTGGACCGCCTTGGAAGGACGCGAGCTGCTGGGCTGCGGCGCGCTGTGGCAGATCGACGCGCGACACGGCGAAATCAAATCGATGCGCACTGCGACCGGGCACCGTCGCAAAGGCGTCGCGGCGGCGTTGCTCGAGCACATCGTCGCCGAGGCGCAGCGACGCGCGTATACGCGCTTGAGCCTCGAGACCGGCTCGATGGATGCGTTCGCGCCGGCGCGCGCGCTCTATTCGCGCTTTGGTTTTGTGTACTGTGGACCGTTCGCGAGCTACGTGCTCGATCCCAACAGCGTGTTCATGTCTCGCGAACTGTAACGACCCATCCATTCGGCAAACATCCGATCCGTAACCATCCAATTCCACAACAGCTGGAGCACGCAACATGACGCCTCGTTTCGACAATCTGTTTTCGATCAAAGGGAAAGTGGCGCTCGTGACCGGCGGTTCGCGCGGCATCGGCGAAATGATCGCGGCCGGATTTCTCGCCGCCGGCGCGAAGGTCTACATCAGCGCGCGCAAGGCCGACGCGTGCAATGCAACCGCCGCGCGTCTGAGTGACGCGTATCACGGCGAGTGCATTTCGGTGCCGGCGAATTTGTCGACGATGGACGGCATCAACACGGTGGCGACGGAGATCGCGAGCCACGAAAAGCAGCTCGACATTCTCGTGAACAACGCCGGGGTGTCGTGGGGCGCGCCGCTGGACGAGTTTCCCGAGTCGGGTTGGGACAAGGTGATGGATACCAACGTCAAAGCGGTATTTTTCATGACGCAAAAGATGCTGCCACTCTTGCGCAAGGCCGGCACTGCGGAGGATCCCGCGCGCGTCATCAACATCGGCTCGGTCGACGGCATCGAAAACGCCGGTGTTCGAGAACTTCTCGTACGGACCGTCGAAAGCGGCGGTCCATCATTTGACGCGCGTGATGGCGGCTCACTTGGTCAAGGAGAACATCATCGTGAACGCGATCGCGCCGGGTCCGTTCCCGACCTATATGCTCAGTACCGGCGTCGGCGGTCGCGGCGACGTCGATGCGACCGACTGGTCGGCGGTCGGCAAAGGCAATCCGCGCAGGCGCGTCGGAACGCCCGAAGACATCGCCGGGCTCGCGATCTTCTTGAGCTCGCGCGCCAGTGCATTCACGGTCGGCGAAGTCATCACGTGTGACGGTGGCTCGGTCGTGCGGTGACGAACTGCGCGGCTTTCATTCCGGTAAGCAGCCACGCCCCGTCCGGTCGACGACTCGGGTTCTTTGATCAAAGCCCGCATGTTGCTCTGCGCTCTGATGTTCGATCGATTCGATTGAACGTTCGATCATCTCCCATCCTGCGATCCACTACAGCGATGACGCTCACGCAGAAGTAGCGAACGTCAATGAAGGCCACCGTGCTTCTCCTGCTCCCTCAGCTTCTCAAGATAGACGTATGCCGGGTAACAGGTCATCGGGAGCTTGACGCTTTCCCCGTCTGGGCTGGCGTCAGTCTAGCGTAGCAGGCACGCATGTGCGTCACACCCGGATGAATATTCCGAAATGTACAGAGGATCCCGTCTGGCTTGTATACGTGCCCTGCCTGCAGATTGAGTTCAACAATGCATGACAGCCACGACTTTCCACCGCGGTAGTAAAACGCGTGCTCGCCGGGCGCAACCTCTATGCGCAATGGAAAGCGGAGCCCGAAGGGATACGCGGGGTACTTTTTGTCAAACGCATCCCTCTCCACGCCACTCAGGCTGACACTTCTTCCGAGCCAAAACGTCCTCTCTGGTTGCAGCATCGTCGCGCGCTCCGTTCGGGCAAAGCCATCGCAGCTTCAGTTCGATAAACGCCCTCTCGTATCATTCCTGTTGTGTCAGCACATCCCGCGAGCGCGAATACCGCGATTGCGGCGAACCAAACGGTCAAACGTTCCATCTGATCAAACTGGCTACCTCATCGTGCCAACAGACAAAACCCGACGATCCGCTTGATCAGCGCCAACGGGAGCGGCGCGTCGAACGGGAACTGAATCGCGCCTTTTGACGTGTGATATCCCGCGAGCTCGTCCTTGAACTGCCGGATCGCCGCGGGTCCCGGATACAGGCCGATGTGCTCGTTGAACCCTGCGAAGTAGATGCGATTGCCGTTCAGAACGAATGCCGGCATCCGATAGCTGATCTTCGACTGCGCTTTAGGGGCTACCGCGACGACAGCGCGCCGAACTTGCTGCAGGCGCTTCTGCACCGCCGCCGGGAATGCGGCGACATATGCGTCGATCGTCTCGGGCGTGGCGGCGCCGGCTTCCATGGCGCGCCGCCGTCCAGGCGTTTGCTGACGAAATACCTCACGTGCCCCTTCGGAAAATCGTTCAACGTGCCGCACACCGCGTAGCCGAGGCGTTCGTAGAAGCCGAGCGCCTGGAAATCGAACGTATCGAGGAATGCATGGTGACAGCGCCGCGCCACCGCCTCGTCCTCAGCCAGTGCCATCAGCTTCGCACCCCAACGCTGACCGCGGCACTGATCGGCGACCCAGAGTTCCTTTCACGTGCAACCAACCCCACACAGTCGCGGCGATCAAACCGCCGGTGACGACGCCCGCATCGTCGCGCAGCACGATGGCCAGCGAGCGGTAGTTGCGCGGCTCGATCCCTTGCGTGGTCGCATGCGCGATGAGTCCGCGCTCGACCGCCAACGCATCGGCTGGCGATGCCTCGTCTTCAATCGAGATTTTCATTCGTCGTGTCGCCTTTCCTTGGCTGCAGAGCTATTTCGCATACCTGTACAAGTTCTTCCTCCCCGCGCAGCACGAACCCCAGCCGCCGAGAGCGCATCGGCCGCTTCGCGCGACGGCCGTGACGTCAGATCGACGGTCCGAGCGCCTGCGGCGGTTGCCCGCGTCAGCGCAGCCACGCTCAGCGCTTCGCCGACACCACGGCCGCGCACCGCCGCGTCGACGACGACGTCTTCGATCCACGCACGCACGCCGGTCGGGATTCTGAACACGACCAGCGTCAACATGCCGACGATGCGCCCGCGGTCGCGGGCGTCGCGCGCGATCAGTACGGTGCTCGACGGCGCGTCGACGATCTCGCGAATCAGCTCCAGTGTCGGGAATTTCCGCGTTCTCCGACAGCTGCGGCAGCAAGCGAGCGAACGCGTCTGCCAACTCCTCGTCGACGTGATCCGCTGCCGCGACGTCAATTCCATTGGTCGATGCGGCCATCATTCGCGCTCCGATGGGCTCAGCGGCGAGGCTATCACGCTCAAACGCGTTCGAGTTCCCGATGTGGCTGCGGCGGCAGTTCAACGGTGATGTCGTCGTTCGGGGTCACTACACCGCCGGTTACGACGATGCTCATCACACCGGCCTTGCGGATCGTCTTTCCATCGGGCGTGCGCTCCACGCAAGCGGACATGAGTCCGCTCTGGAGACCGTTG
>CAWHHK010000010.1:0-315659 GCA_963829065.1 uncultured Gammaproteobacteria bacterium
TAGTTCCACCAGAAGAGGCTCCGATCGTCTCCGGGCACATCGTCCAGAAACGGCGGATACCGCCGCGCCCGGTCGCCGCCCGGCGGTTCGATCAGTACGACGTCCGCGCCCATGTCGCCCAGCAGCTTGCCGGCGAACGCGATGCGCTCGTTCGACAGCTCGAGCACACGAAGCCCCGAGAGCGCCGTCATACGACGCCCTCCGTGCGCAACGCCGCGACGTCGTCGCGGCTGAGCCCCAGCAGCGTCGTCAGCACGTCTTCGGTGTGCTCGCTGAGGCACGGCGCGCCGCGTTCGATCTGCCAGTCGGTGGCGGAGAAATGCACCGGCTGTCCGTCGACGCGTACGTTACCCATCTTCGTGTGTTTGACGGTGGGCCAGAGGCCGAACGCTTCGGTGCTGCCGTCGAGGTCGATGCGTTCCTGCGGGCGCAGCACCGCGGCCACCGGCACGCCGGCGTCGCGGAGCGCGCGTTCGACGTCGAACTTCCCGCGCTCGCGCGTCCACTCGCCAACGAGGCCATCGAGGCGGTCTTCCGCAGCGAGCCTGGCATCGACATCGGCGAACGCTTTGTCGCCGCACCACGGGCGATCGACGGCGGCGCCGAGCTTGTGCCAGTCCGCGTCGTCGCGACACGCGATCGCAACCCACTCGTCATCGCCGGCACACGGATAGATGCCGTGCGGCGCCATTGCCGGCCATTCGTTGCGGTTGCTGTTCGGACGTCCCTCGCGGCGAAGCGAGCGGCCGTTCACGGTCCAGTCGAGCAGCGCGGGGCCGTGCAGCGTCAACGCGGCCTCGGTGCACGCGAGATCGACCCACTGACCTTCGCCGGTGCGTTCGCGGTGAATCAACGCCAGCAGGATCGCCATCGCCATGTAGTAGCCCCCGGTGTGATCCATGTACGAGTAGCCCCAGCCGGCGGGCGGAAGTCCGGGCAGACCGGACGTGAACGTAAGTCCCGACACGGCCTGCACGATCGGTCCCCACGTCTTGAACTTGCGATACGGACCGACGTGGCCGAAGCCGCAGTTCGATACGTAGATGATGTTCGGCTTCAGCTCCCTCAGCCGCTCGTAGCCGAAACCCCAGCTCTCGAGCACGCCCGCCGCGAAGTTTTCGGACACGACGTCGGATCGCTTCACGAGCTCGGCGAGGAGCGCCTTACCTTTCTCGGTGCGGAGGTTGAGCGTGATGCCTTTCTTGTCCGTGTTGTGGTTGTTGAAGCCGCCGCCCATGTCGATGCCGCGCCGTTCGTCGACGAACGGATCGATGCCGCGCAGGATGTCCCAGCGACCCTGGCGCACCGGGTCTTCGATGCGAATCACCTCGGCGCCGAACGACGCGAGCCATTTGGTGGCACCTGCACCCGCCAGCTGGCCGGTGAAGTCGCAGATGCGAAATCGGGACAACGCTCCCATACCAAGTTCCTCCGTCGCAGGCGCGAGCATTGCACAACGCGCGGTCGCGTCACACCCGTTGCGGCGCGAACGGAATGTCGGTGGTGCCGATGTCGGCCGAGCTAGGACAAGAGCGTCGTGATCTGGCCGCGCGATCTCGCTTTCGTCGTGCATCTCTGGCTGCAATTCTTAGGGTTGTGCGGAACGTTGAGCTCGACGCGGACGCTTTGCGGCGCCACCTCGTCGTCGTCGGGATTACCCAACCGCTTCTGGATCTTTCGCGACCTTCGCGTCGCTCGACCTGATCGAACGCCGCGCCGCCCGTCATCCTAGTCGGATGCGGCGTTCGCAACGCGCGTGCGTTCGAGGCACTCGACGTGTCGCGGCGCTCGGATGCCCTGTCGTCGCGTCCTGGGCGGCGGCGCGTTCAGGCACCCGCGTCCGGAGGCGGCGGCGTGGCGGTCGGCGGCGTGGCGCCCGAGTGCGGTTGCATGCCGTGGCCTTCATGCATGTGGCCTTCCTGATGCTCCTTCATGCGCGCCTGGCAGGCGGGTGTGAAGTCGTTCATGTGCTGCTGGATGCACTGATGCATTTTCTCTCGGTCACCCGCGCGCTGGAGCAGTACTTCTCCATGTCGGCCGCGCAGGGACGCTGCTCGGTGGAGCTCTGGTCAGCCGCGAACGCGACACCGGCGAGCGCGCAGCAGACGACAGCGGAGAGGGCAAATCGACGCATGGGATCCTCCTCGTTTGAGTCTTCTGGATCCTATGCACGACGCGCGCGAATCCGTCGCGGCGGCTCGATCGTCGGACAGAACGCGGTGACACCGCGAGACGATTCAGCAAGCCGACGTCGGTCCGAGAGACCCAAAATTTGGCTGGCATCTCTGACGCCCGGTGAGCGGCGAGTGGCTGTAGGTACACATTGCTGACGATGCCGTTGAGGTGCCCGCCTTGAATGCGTGTCAGGGCGTCCAACGAAGCCGCCGTCGTGAACGTGTCGGGTTATCGGGATGTGCACATGATGGTCGTAGGTCCGGGGACAACATCCATCGTCCACTTCACGCGCAAGCAACGAATCGCTGATACTTGCGAGGCCCACCACAGCATTCCTCCGAAGTACCATCGTGAGCGACGTGGGCTTCGAAGTGCCGTACTGGGCTTCTTGCGAGGAGCATCGCATGCATGACGCGATTGTGGTGGGTGCCAGATGCGCAGG
Source organism: uncultured Gammaproteobacteria bacterium (assembly GCA_963829065.1). Classification (GTDB taxonomy): domain Bacteria; phylum Pseudomonadota; class Gammaproteobacteria; order Pseudomonadales; family Azotimanducaceae; genus DATJGR01. Next base: position 2,618 of record CAWHHK010000010.1, read on the forward strand.
CAGCGCGATTGCCATGCTGCTTGCACAACGCGGTCACCGCGTCCTTCTTGTTGATCGCGACTCGTTTCCAAGCGACATGGCGATGTCGACTCACTTCGTTCACCAGCGCGGCGTGGCGTGCCTCGCCCGATGGGGGCTTCGTGATCAGGTGGTCGCGACCGAAAGCCGCCCGGTGACGCACGTCGACATAGACGTCGGCGCTTTCACACTCTCCGGTGCCGCGCCATCCGTCGATGGAGAGGTGTGCCGGTTTTGCGCCTCGCCGGATTCTGCTCGATGAGATTCTGGTCCGTGCCGCGGTCGCGAGCGGAGCAGCGCTTTGGGAAGGGTGTCGGGTCGAGAGTGTCTTGACGGATGACGGTCGCGTTGTCGGAGTCGCGGGAGTTACGCCTTCAGGAAACAGGTTCTCCGAAAAAGCCCGCATCGTCATCGGCGCCGATGGCCCGTCGTCGCGAATCGCCTCCGAAGTTCGCGCCCCCGAATACAAGTCCAAGGCGGCGCTTCAGGGGACCGCCTGGATCTACTGGGAGGATGTACCTCTGCGCCGGTCTCGAACTCCATCTGCGCGAACACGAGGCCATCTACGCCTTTCCAACCAGCAACGGCAGTACGCTCGTCGGCGCCAACTGGTCGATCGATCGATTCCGCCTGGCGCGTCGCGACATCGGGGCCAACTATTTCGACCTGCTGCGTCATGCGGCGCCAACCCTCGCTGATCGCGCGGCTCAGGCCAAGCGAGCCGATGAGAGGATATACCTTGGATCGACCAGGAACTTCTTTCGTAAGGCTTACGGACCGGGTTGGGCTCTTCTCGGCGACGCGCACCACAAGAAGGACCCCTGCACGGCACAGGGAATTACGGACGCGTTTTGCGACGCTGAACTTCTCGCGCAAAGCGTTGATCGATCTCTACGGGGCGAGTGCGATCTGATGCAGGCCCTTGGGGACTATGAAGCGGCTCGGGTCAACTGGCTGACGCCTTTCTTCGAGTTGACTTGTCAGATGGCGACGTTCGCTCCTCCTGATCCGGACATGCTCGCACTCTATGGAGCGCTCCGAGGCAATCAGGAGGACACCGACGCATTCATCGGCCTGATCACCGAGGCGGTATCTCCAGCGCAGTTCTTCGCTCCCGAAAACATTCACCGGATCCTGAATCGCTCCGCGACTCAGGGGTGACCAGTCGTCGTTGAGGCGATCACTCACTATCTCAAATGGACCGTCGTCGACGTCGCTGTGTTGGTTGGAGGACCGAAGCGTGCGCACGCTCGGGCGAAGCGGAACAAGTCGACTTCGTTGGGGCGCGAATGAAGTCGCACCCGCGTAACGGCCAGGACGTTTGCCCACGTGCCGGCAGAACGCTGTGCCAAAGGTGCTCGCTGAACCGTAGCCAACGCGTCCCGCGAATCGGCGACACCGGTGCCGGTTTTGGCACCAAATAGGCACCCCGCCGTAGTTCACCTGTTGGGGATCGGCGCGAGTAACTGATCTACATGGTGGCCAGGGGAAGAATTGAACTGGCGACGCGACGTTGCGTGATGCGAAGAGCTTTCGGGAGTTCGCCACGCCTAATGCGTACGGGTTGTGTGCCTGCGTGAAGCCTTGCACACAGGTATGAAGCATCGAGTTAGGGCAGTCCCGCGATGAAGTTGCGCTTGGCCTTGAATTCCAACCGCAGTTGCCCGAGGTACTCGTTACGCTTCTCGGAATTCAGTCGCGCGAGCGCGAGCGACACGGCTCTGAGCGCCGCGGTATACGGCGTCTGGGCATGTTGCATCTCGGCGCGAAATACGCGGTCGAGCAGCGCGAACGCAGCCGCATCGACACTGTTCGGCAAGTGCTCGGCCACCGCCTCGAGTAATCGCGGATCGCAGACGTTTGGTGGTTGAACCAGTTCGAGGGCGCGCGCTACTTCGCCGTCATGCAATAGCATCGCGACCGTTGCGCTGACATCGCGGCCAGCTCGATCCGCCGAATCTGCGCGGCCGCCCCGATACGGGGCAGATGGTGCGCGCTCGGAAGCGGCTGCTTCCACATAGGCCCACGCGCGGATTGCGACGATGTCTTTCTTCGCGGCCTCCGCCGCAGCGAGCAGCGCTTGGTAGTTCGTCACAGACGGTCGTGCGGCGAAGCGTCGCCGACGGATCTGTAACGCCTCTTCGTCCCAACCGTCACGCTGATACGCCTCGAGCAGCAAGTCCTCGACGATCGGGTGATCGTTGAAGGCCTTGCATGCGGCTTGCGCAATTTGAAGCGCCTCCCGATGGCGGCCGTGGTGCTCGAACGTGCGGATCAGATCCGCGTGCTCGAACAATCCGCACGCGGTGCGCTTCATGAAATCCAAACCGGCGGCGACATCGCCGCGGCGCCGAAAATCCGACAGCATCAGAGCACGCGCACGCGCGCGTGAGTGGTCAGGCTCCGGATCCGCTGCTGCCTTCCGGTCCACTTCGTCCCAGCGCTGTGCGACGCGGGCGCTGAATGCCTTCGTCACCGATTCGCCGGCGAGTTCCAGCACCTGATCGACGTCCCAAAGCCCGATCGGGTCTTCGTCCAACAAATCCATGAACCGACTCGCCCAGGCAGCCGGCGGCGGCGCTCGCTGCACCGCGTCGAGGATGATCGCGATGATCATCTGCATGACCGCGCCGATTTCGCCGTCCGAATCATCGGCGTACTGCGATGCCGCGTAGACACGCCGCAGCGCCCGCTCGGCGACCAGTCTCGCCGCTTCGGGAGAACGCTCGATCGCCGCTCTAAGCAGCGGTTCGACCTGGCGGGCGCGTTCGGCCCACGCCCATACTTCACGACCATAGATGATGCGCTTTGCCGAGAATGCCAGCATTTCGTTCACTGCCTCCTGCAGCGCCTTAGGATTGTCGTTGGCGCGTGCGCTCGCAGCCCAGGCCTTGAGTTCTTTCATCAGGTAGGAATCGATCTCCGCCTGTTGCCACAGGCGGTTCGCAAGTTCAACTGCAGGCTGTGCGTAGACGAATGCCTTGAGGCGCTCGCGATTTGCGGCCCGCGTCTGCGCCGCCTTGCTCGATCGCGCGGCCTTCTGTTCGGCCTGGGGCACGGGAACCTCGCCGCCAACCCGGTGCTGTCGCCAAACCATTGCAGCGGCAACCATGTGTTTGCAGAAGCTGCCCTCCTGCGCATGCGGGCAAGTGCAATCGACGTGTAAGCCTGCGGCTTCGAGATAGAGTTCGGTTCGGTACGTCCGCGTGCCGATCACCTCGAACGTAGCGCTGGCGCCGCCGTCCCTCAACAATCTAACGCGATCGTCCGCGGCATAGGCGAGGCCGCGTTCGTAGACCGGCGCTCCGGCCGCGTCCCTCAATGACGCATCCGAAAGCTCCTCCCAGGTCGACGGATCCAGCGGCGGTTTCGACCGTTTCATCGTTCGGCAGCCAAACCGGAAGGGTTGTTCGTCGAATAACACGTGGCACTGCGTCTGGCGGCGAAGGGCTCGATACGCCGCACACGAAACTCTTGAGCGAGACCTTTGGTTTTGTTCAGAGCTTTTTCCCTTTTGCCGCTTGACCCTTTATCGGGAAGGTCTTGGGGTATGCGCCCCGAAACGCGAGCGTTTCGAATCGCCGCAATATTCGGTCAGCAGTTCACCACTACGTACCGGGAAGCGGATGAAGCATCAGCCCGCTCTTTCGAACCCGATCGAGTATCACGCGACTGCTCAGCGAGGAGGAAGCACGACCTGAGTTTGCCAGGCATGCGGCATCACGCCAACGGGTGGCACTCACGCCGGCTGGGCCAACAGGTTGTCTACGTAGCGGACGGCATCGGGGTGCAGATCTGCCCTCGATCGGTCGTACCTACATCCGCCTGAATGGGTCGCCATCGGAACTTCCCAGGGAGCCGCAGAATCCGCGTGTCGGCGCCAACAAGGCGCGCATGCGCGGTATCTGTCTCCTTACCGAGCTAGGCGCGCCGACCGTCCCCGCCGAAGGCGCGCAAGAACGATTTGCCTGTCGCGACTCGAACTCGCGTTGACGTCGGGCGTGTCGCGGCGCCACGTGAGCTTTCTTGAGTCGGGGCGCGCTAAACCGAGCCGAAGCATGATTCTGCAACTGAGCGAAACGCTGGACGTGCCAATTGCGCGATCGCAACGACTGGCTGACCGCCGGGGGGTTGCACGGACGAGTTGCGCATCGAGAGTCTGTTTCCCCCGCTGACGCGGCAACCGAGGCGTTATCCGCTCCGCGTCCTCGCTCACGGTTCGCGGCTAACTCGACTGCCTCGAATAACGCGCCGGGCGCGCGATCGCCGGCATGAACCGCGTCAGACGCCTGCGGTCGCGCCAATTACTTCGCTGGAAATTGAATGGGCGTGGAATCGAAGCGAACCTGCCCGTCTCATTCACCACCGACCGGACATGCCCGTGACCAATACCACCAAATCTCCGCTCGAAGTCGTCAAGGCGTTCAGCACCGCGATGGAGCAGAAGGATTTCGACACTGGCCTCAAGTATGTGGCCGACAACTGCGAGTACACGAACGGGCCGATGGGCACGTTCCGAGGGCCGGCCGGCGTGCGCGCGGTGCTTGAGCCGTTCTTCGCACCCATCCTGGAACAAACATTCATCATCAAACGCGAAGTGGCCAACGGCCCAGTTGTGTTTCTGGAACGTCTAGACCGTCACCTCACGATCCCGCGCAGGCGCGAGCATGTATGGTTTTGGTCAACGAGCACCGCGCACGCATTGACCGAATCACCGAACGCATGGTGACGCCACGCGACTTTGTCGACTAGCTGTGCAGTCGCGATTGGCGTATGAGCTAGCGGAGGTGGCGCGGCCAGACGTGGCGTCGTGGATGGCCTTGGGATAGGGCGGCAACGCGTTGGGCTCAACAAGTGGCATACGGGACATTGACGACTCCTTCGTGCGACGATCCACTCGAACCCAACAGGGCGTCCGGCGCGTAAGCCAATCGACTGATAAAAAGTCTCTGGAACGCAGGGAGAAATCGGCATGATCAAGCTCGTCTATGTCATCGTCCGGCGCGCCGACTATTCCAGTGAGGCGTTCTATGACTACTGGCTGAACCGGCACGGCCCGCTCGTTGCGAAACAGGCCGGGCCACTGCACTTGCGCAAATATGTGCAGAGCCACACGGTCGACAATCCCGGCAACGAGGCGATGCGCAGTGCGCGTGGCATGCTCCCGCCGGTCGACGGCATCACGGAGGTGTGGTGGGACTCGCTTGCCGACATGCAGGCGGCCTATGCCACGCCGGAGGGCGCTGCGTCGGGACGCGTCCTCTCCGAGGACGAAGCGAAGTTCATCGATTTCACGAAATCGCAGGTATTCCTCACCGAGGAGCATCTCATCTTCGATCGCACCGGTGGCAAGGGGCTGTCACAAGACACGCTGAAGGTGACGTACCTTCTGACGAAACGGAATGACCTGAGCCAGGAGGCTTGCCATCGCACCTGGCTCGCCGATCACGGCCCGCTGGTGAAGAGCTTCGCCGGCATCCTGGGCATGGCGAAATATATCCAGAGCCACGCCATCGCGCCCGAGTGGAATGCGCGCGTTGTCGCGGCGGGCTTCGCGCCGCCGCTCGACGGCATCACCGAAGTGTGGACCGGCGGCGCGCGGGAACCCGCCTCCGACGACGCCATCGCCAGGGCATCGATGGCGCTGGTTGAGGATGAGCGGAGGTTCGTCGAGATGGGCGCCTCGCGTTGTTTCCTGACGAAGGAGCACACGATCTTCGATCACACGCGGTAAGCCGCGTGACGGACGGCAGAGGTTGTCGCAAAATTGCGACGCTACAACAGTTCTACTAAGTCGCAAGAAGCGGACACGCGCGGAATCCTATCTCGCCCCTAGCAGCGCGCGACTCGCTCGTGAGTCACGCCGCGCCGTGGCGCAGCAGCCGCCCGGGCGTCGCGCCCGTGCACTTGCCTTGCTCGAAGGTGATCTCGCCATTCACCAGCGTGTAGTGGTAGCCCGACGCGCGCTGGATGCGTCGCCACTCGCCGCCGGGGAAGTCGTGCGCGATCTCCGAGTCCCACCAGCTCGGCAGCCGCTCCAGCCGCGCGAGGTCGTACACCACCACATCGGCCGGCCAGCCCACCGCAAGCGCGCCGCGGTCGCGGAACCCGGCCGCCCGCGCCGGGAGATACGAGAGCTTGTAGTGCGCCTCCTCCAAGGTGAGGCGCTTCTCGTCGCGCACGAGCCAGGCCAGCGTGTCGGTCGTGTACGAGCCCGAGGTCAGGAACTTCGTGTGTGCACCGCCGTCGGAGACACCCGGAATCACGTATGGCGAGGCGAGCAGCTCGCCGACGTACTCGCGCGTTGTCGCTGGTCGCGCTCTTGGTCAAGAAGCCTGCGGTGAGATCGCTCTCGAGCGAGAGCCGTACCGCAGCCTCGACCGGGTGCACGCCGAGCTCCTCGGCGATCTCGCCGACGGTCCGCCCGATGAAGCGGTCGAGCGCTGGCGCGTTCTTCGCGCCCTCGAACACGTGGCCCGAGACTGGTCCACCGAGGATCGGCGTCTGCAGGAGACCGCCGTCGTGCTCCGCCGCCATGGCGCGCACGAGCTCGGGGTCCTTGAGCTTCCGCTTCTTGTCCTCGTGACTCCCCGTGAGCGCCTTGTTCCAAGCCGGGCTCGAGTCGAAGAGGTTCCAATCCTCGAATGTGAAGCGGAACGGCGCGCGGATCGAGTTCGCCTGGCCGAACATCGGGATGCCCCGCGCGTGACAGCTCTCGAGCCAGTCCACGAACATCTTGTGCACCCATTCCATGCCGTTCACCGCGAGCACCACGTTGAACAGCACCGGCCGGCCCGCGGCGACCGCGACGTCCTCGCACAGACGCAGGTCCTTCTGCAGATCGCCCGTCGCGTTCGTGAGCTGGATGAAGCCCTCGCCGCGGCGCCCGAGCGCGGCGCGCGAAGGCGAGCAGGTCCGACTCGGTCATGGTGTCGGTGACCATCGGCGTGCCGTCGTAGTCGGCCTGGATCGAGTGCGCGCCGGTGCGCTGCGCGGACCAGCCGCAGGCGCCCGCAGTCGATGCGACTCGTCCAGGAGTTGGAGCATTCGCGCCATCTCGCTCGGCGTGGCCGGCCGGCGCTTCGCCTCCTCGAGCCCCATCACGTAGATCATGAGCGGGGCGAGCGGCACGTAGGAGAGACAGTTCACGCCCTTCGGAATGCGCTCTAGCGTGCGCATCCACTCCGGGAAGGTCTCCCAGTCCCAGAGCATGCCCTCGCGCATCGACACGAGCGGGATCGCCTCGAGGCGCGACATCGTGAGCATCGCGCGCTCACGCTCGGTGGGGCGCACCGGCGCGAAGCCAAAGCCGCAGTTGCCCAGCGCCACCGACGTGACTCCGTGCCAGCCCGAGATCGTGCACCACGGGTCCCACTGGATCTGCGCGTCGTAGTGGGTGTGCAGGTCGACGAAGCCGGGCGCGACGATCAGGCCGTCCGCGTCGAGCACGCGCTTGGCGCGAGTCTTCGCGACGCGCCCGATCTCCGCGATCCGGCCGCCGCGGATGCCGACGTCGGCGCGGAACGCGGGGAAGCGGGTACCGTCGACGACGGTCCCCCCGGAGATGACGAGGTCAAGGTCCGCCATGCGCTGCCCTCCCGATGCGCAGATCGTATCGCGCGGGCGGCTCTAGGCGAATTGATATTTCAGACGAGCTCTTTCCGAGATCGCGCTGACTATGACTCATTGCCGCGTGCGCGCTCCATCCAATTGATGGAGCACGTGAAGGGCTTATTTCATCGGCTGCGTTGAGGAGCGTCAACCCGGCTGCTTGACGATGCGCAGGTACGGCTTTGGCGCCTTCCATCCTTGCGGAAACAGCTTCTTCGCATCGTCGTCGGTGACCGAGCCGGCGATGATCACGTCGTCGCCGCGCTTCCAATTCACGGGCGTCGCGACTTTGTGTTTCGCGGTGAGTTGCATCGAATCGATTACGCGCAGGATCTCGTCGAAGTTGCGGCCGGTGGTCATCGGATACGTGAGCATCAGCTTGATGCGCTTGTCGGGTCCGATCACGAACACCGAGCGCACTGTCGCGTTGGTTGCCGCGGTTCGACCTTGCGACGTGCCGGGCTCTTCCGCGGGCAGCATGTTGTACAGCTTCGCGACTTCGAGACTGGGATCGCCGATCAAGCGGGTACTTCACTGTCGCGCCTTGGGTCTCCTCGATGTCGCCGAGCCATCGGTCGTGGTCACCGACGGGGTCCACGCTCAATCCGATCAACTTGCAGTTGCGCTTCGTGAATTCCGGTTCGATCTTCGCCATGTAGCCGAGTTCGGTCGTGCACACGGGCGTGAAGTCCTTGGGGTGCGAAAACAGAATCGCCCAGCTGTCGCCGATCCAGTCGTGAAAACGGATGTTCCCTTTTGTCGTCGCGGCCGTGAAGTCCGGCGCGACGTCGTTGATGCGCAGTGACATGTGTCCTCCTATTCGCTCGAAGGCCGTTCGGGCCGGGAGGCGAATGCTAGCGCGTTTGCCCGGAACGGCGCATCGCGAAGGAGGATCAATCCGATTGCGACGGCCGCGGCTCATCCAACGGCGCGGGTCCGCCGATTTCGACCGGCAACTCGACGATGTCTTCGCGATCCGGCGCGAGATCAGTGACGCGGTGGCCGTAGACGCCGTGCGCGACGTAGACAACCTGTTGGCACCTCTACGGTCATCCTCGGGTCCAACAAGTCGATTGACGAAGCTGAAGTGTTTTGTTGGGTTAGCGGATTGAACCGCGCGACAGTGTTCGTTCGTCAGGGCGACCTCGACGCATCGAGGAATTGGGTAGCTCGCTCAGTTCTCGCCGGACCGATCCGCAAACCTACGCACCGTCGCGTACGCGGCGAGCAGGCCGACCAAAATCGATGCGAACCAATCCGACGCGCCTCCACCACCCCCGCCGCCCGAACTAGGCGCCGCCACCGGCGTGATGGTGACCTGCGCGGCGGAGCTGACCGTGGCATCGGCTGCCGACACCGCGGTCACGCTGACGGTTGTGGATCTCTTTACGGTGGTGGGTGGCGTGTATTCACCGGACGAAGAGACGGTGCCCACTGCCGCATTACCGCCTGCGATACCGTTGACCTGCCAACTGACGGCGGTGTTCGCGGCGTTCGCGACATACGCTACGAACGGCTGTGCCGCGGTTCCCGCTTGAACGGTCGCGGCGGCAGGACATACGGCCACCATCACCGCAGGCGTCACGGCGGCCGGAGCGGTCGGTGACGCGTTGGCCGGGGCGGTTGTGCTCGCCGCGTTCGGGGTGATCACGACGTCAGCCGTGTCTTGCCGACCGTCATCATCGGTGACGGTCAACCGCACCGTACCGATCCCACACGCAGGCGATGTCACGGACGCGGTCGCTTGATCGGCATTCGCGATCGCGATCGCGAGGCTGCCCACGTTGTTCCATGCGTAGGTGCTGATGACACTCCGGTCCGACGCGGCGCTGCCAGCCACCCTGCAACGTGAACGCTCTGGCCGGCGTTGAACGACGAAGTGGGCAGCGAGACGGCGGCGATGGGTCGCAGCGCCTGGTCGACGGCGACCGACACATCCGCCATGCCGGCGCCGCAAGTCTGACCGTCGTTGGTGCAGATGCACTGGCCACCCGCGTTGGTGTTGGGGCAGGCGGGTGGCGGTGGCGAGGTGTCGAGCGAGGATTGAGGAAACGCGGTCGCACTCGCCTTGATGCGCTCGGTAATCTCGCCTGGACTCAGATGGCCGTTGACTGACGCCATGAGGGCCGCGATGCCGGACACCATCGGAGCCGAGAAGCTCGTACCGACGTTGTTGGTACGGTATTGGTTGGCACCGATGGTGCAGCCTGGATAGCTCCCCGGTGCGCTGCCGCCCGTGCTGTCCGGATAGCAGTAAAACTCGCCGGTGTAGTCATTCGCATCCGGGCTCTGGATGCCGAGATTGGTTGCGGTGGTGATCGTGTAGAGGCAGGGCTGCTGTGCGCCGGTGTTGACGCAGTTGCCCGCGGGTGCGGAGACCGCGACCTGCGAGCCGAAGCTGCTGTAGCCGACCTTAGTGCCATCCTCACGCAGACCCGCCACGGCAATCACGCCAGCGCAGTTGGCCGGCGCATCCACCGGACCAGTATCGTTGCCTGCCGAGGCGACGACGACGACGCCCTTGGCGAGGATCTGATCGATCGCATCCTGATAGCTTGCGGGGCAGGCGCCGCTAGCTGCCGAGGCTCAAGTTGATGATGCGCGCGGGGGTGGGGTTCACGAGGTTCTGACCATTGACCGTGACCGCGATCCCAGCAGCCCACAGCATCGCCGTGATGATGTCGGAATCGATGCCGCCACATTTGCCGAGCGCGCGTACGGGTAAGATCTGCGCGTCCCACGTGACCCCCGCGACTCCGATGGCGTTGTTGCTCGCAGCGCCGGCGATGCCGGCGACGCGCGTGCCGTGCCACGAACTGTAGGACGGGGAGTCGCCCGCGCACTCCGCTGGATGGGCGCTGATGTCGCGCACTCGTGACCCAATCCCCCGGATCTGAGTCATCGGGCCCGGGACAGGTCGCGTTGTTGGCCACGAAGCTGTCGGAAATGAAACAGTAGCCGGGCACCAGTCTGTTGGCGAAGTCGGGATGGTCCGGGCGCACGCCCGTGTCGATATCCGCAATGATGACGCTGCTGGTGCCCGTCGTCGTACTCCAGGCATCGGTTGCGTCCAATGCGGCCGGTGCGGCGGCACTGACCGCCTGCAAATACCACTGCTCGCCATAGAGCGGATCGTTCGGCGCCACGGCTTGGATGTGGCGGCGCTGGTCCACCACGGCGTACTCCACCTGCGGGTCCGCGCGCAGCCGCGCGAGCATTTCGTTGGCAGTTGCACCGGCACCCGCCGAATGCACCTGAAGGACATGTATGCGCGAGGTGATGGACCGCTGCCCGTCGAGCCCAAGCCCCCGTCGCGCGGCGAGCGCCTCGATACGCGACCCTTGCGTCTGTAGGTCGGCGACATTTCGCAGTTTGACGATGAGCCGCGGGTTTTCGGCAACGCCCTGCGTCGCGACTGCATCTGGGCCGTGGCGCACGGGATTGAGTTCCGTCGCACCGTCGTCGCCTGTAGCGTTGGCCGATGGTGCGGTGGTGAGTAAGGTGGCGGCGAACATCGTGATGATGAAGCTACGCATCGCAAACCCCGACCGGGTGAGAGTGAATGAGTGGGAGACCGGGCGCTGGAGCGGCGGTGCCGTGCGCCTGCGCTCTTTACTCCAATACGTGGCGCCGCTGATCGAGATCCACGGAGCGAACGCGCTCGTCACCGCGTAGCCGGGCAAGCGCCTGACTGCAACTTTCATCGTCATCGTCCGCATCCAACTGAAACAGGTACAACCCAGGTCCGGCGGCGCGCACGAACACGAGCACGACGTTTGCCGCGCGAGACATCTCCATCACGAAGTCGTCGGCAGGGCACTCACCCAAACTCTGCGCAAACGTTATGACCACACGCGTGTGGCAGGCGTTCACGAGATCGGTACGGGAGATTCGAGGGCGGATCGACGGAGGCGGCCCAACCGCAGGCCGTTAGCACCATTGATCCCAGCAGCGTGGCCCTCCAACTCGTGTGACGATTGCTTCGATTAGCCATGATCGTTTCTATCGGCGTCCGCAACCATCACTGAGTCTCCCCTTTTGCCTGACGGGCTATTGTTATGCCCGATCACTGCTGGAGGCGTCGCGCATGCGCGCAGCCGCCCGCGACGAAATCAACCCCACGAAGGGGCGCACTGATCGAGCGTCACGGTGGCGGGGCCGCTTGTTGGACTTCTGGCGTTGGCGGCGGTCGATGTCGCCCGCCAATAACCTTGTGTGATTTTGCCCCGTCGAGGGGCGCAAGTGATCGCGGGGCGATCCTGTCATGCGGTCTTGAGCGGCTCACATTGTTCGCAGGCGGGCTTTGTCGGAGGAGTCGTCACAGGCGCCACGGCGCAAATTCGATCATACGGCCGACGTAATCCTACTCGGCCCGTGCCACAAGCCGTGAGTACGTCGCACGCCGCCGGTGAACGATGCGCGCATCTGTGCGGACGCCGTGGGGCGCCTGTCGGCGGCTCGTTCAGGCACCCGTCGGCGGTGACGTCGTGCCGGCCGGCGGCGTCTCGCCAGAGTGCGGCATGCCGTGGCCTTGACCCATGTGGCCGTTCTGATGCTCCTTCATGCGCGTCTGGCAGGCGGGCGTGAAGTCGTTCATGTGCTGCTGGATGCACTGGTGCATCTTCTCGCGGTCACCGCGTGCGTTGGAGCAGTACTTATCCATGTCGGCCGAGCACGGACGCTGCTCGGTGGAGTTCTGGTCCGCCGCCGACGCGACGCCGGCGAGCGCGCAGCAGACGACAGCGGAGAGGGCAAATCGACGCATGGGAACCTCCTCGATTGAATCTATGGATACTACGCACGACGCGCACGAATCCGTCGCGGCGGCTCGATTGTTGGACTGAACGCGGTGACGCGACTACCTGCGAGTTCGGGGAATTGCGGTGCCATTGCGGCCGTCTTAGTGGCGAGGCTCACACAGCGAGCGGACCGATTCCCGTCAGGGTGGGGAGGAAGCAGTGGTTCACCCCCGCCACTCAGTAGAGTTGGTCGCTTCGGAATTCGTCATCCAGCAAAGCGACGCAGGATGTATCCACACAAGAATGGGATACACGGATTTAGGAGAATCGGGAAGTTACCCGCGGTGTCAACCAACCAATCGATTGCTAGCGTCGGTTTACCGGCGTCACGAAGAACCTGAGCCGATTCGCCCCCTTACGGGGTCGTTGTACCAGAGAGGGATAAAAAGAAGCAGGGTTATAAGTTACGCGAGACCGCGTCTGAATTCAAGAGTTGAACGCACGCCAATTCGCAGGCAGAGTCGCCGCCCCCCAAAAACCCAGGAGCATTTCCATATCCCAGAACCTCGAATCCCATCTCATACCGGAGGCGAAGACATTGCATTCAAGAATATTCGGCCGAAGCATCGAAATCCTCACACGCAGCGTGCGCTTGTTCAAGGCTGGCGATGAGCGCTCGGGCATCCCGCCCTGTTTCTACTGGTCAGTCAGCTTCGCCGGATTGTGGTTGCGAGTCGGCGTGCTCGCGTTCGTCCTGACGCTCAGCCACACGAGTCGCGCGGTCGCGTGACGGTTGCCCAGCCCACACCCAGCCGCGACAAACGAACAACCGATGGAGCATCCAATCGTGCATCAACTCGAGTCATCTACGCGATTCGATATAGATATAGGTGTGCGCTGCGGCCACATCGCCTCGCGCCGGTGTGCCTTCGGTTTGGGCACCAAATGGGCAGCGCGGCGTAGCTCAGTCGTTGGCGATCGCGGCAAGTAACTGAATTTACATGGTGCCGAGGGGCAGAATTGAACTGGCGACACGCGGATTTTCAGTGAACTGATTTCGTGATCCACCGTAACTCAGCGTGATCGAAACAAACGTTTAGCAGCGGTTTCTTACCACCGTAGATCATCTTGGATCACGGTAAGTGACGATAGATTGGGCACCTGAATGGGCACCTTGGGTGCTCGCGATGTCGCATCGCTATCCGCTTCCCGACATTGCATTCCTTACTTCAGAGTTTGCGCAATCGAACTAGCAGTTACGCTGATCCGCTTCAGGATGTCGGACAACACCTCGAACGATTTCGTGTAAGCGTCCAAGTACTTCTGCAATCGCTGCATCAGTTGCGTCGCGTCGTCCATCCCACCGACCTGATCCTCAAGCGTCGCAGTTGTGGCGTCTAATTCCTCCATGGCATTGCGAGAATCGGCGACCAGCTCCTGTAAAGTCGCGACCGCAGCACCAAGGTTCGAAATCCGCGGCGAATCGATCCGATCCAGCAGTCGTGGCACTACGGACTGAAGGAATGCTTCACTTCCCCTGTACTGCAATTGAGTGGTACCCACGACGAGCCTAAGTTTTACGGTGCGTCTTTTGGCCATGAGCGTTTTTCCTGTCTTTGAACCAGAGACTCGGGCGCCAACGCTATCTCAGATCGGCCCTGGGTACCGGCCGTAGCCGTTGTCGCCGTTCACTCTGAGGTCGACGTCGTGGAGTGGGACGCCGCAACAGCCATAAAACAGTTGCAGAGGGGAGGTGTTGTCCACGTCGACCAGACAAAACGCGCCGAACGCGACCCCAAGTAGGCTTGCGCCTTCACCGTGGAGCATGTGCTGCCGCCCACGATGTCGTTCGAAACCCGGGAGGCCATCGTTGTCGCCGTGCCGCCTGCCGCGGTCTGGCAGGCCGTGACCCACATGAGGACGATCGAGGCGAAGCCCTCCGATCCTGTTCCGGCTGGGATGGCGTGTCCCACGGCGGGCGTGATCCGTGGCCAGGGCGTCGGCGCGATCCGCGAGGGCCACTTCTCCACCGGCGTCGCCTACGAGCGGGTCACCGAATGGACGCCACGGCGGCGGTTGACGTTCGACGTGCTGAGCGACGCGCGTTCGCTACATTGACAACCTGTTGGCGTAATCGGGTTGAGCACGCAAACTCGGGTGACGTGCGGATTCCGCCTCCCAACAACTTCATTCGGGGGATCAGGGACGTGCCAGTCCGGTTGCGTCCTATCTAGGATCGATCAGCGTGCTCAGATATCTGGAATTGGATTCTTCGCAGCACGCGAGCGAAGCAAAACGCGCTGCGACGGCGCCCTGGCTACCGGCCGCGAACTGTCGCATGTAATCCGCGCCGCCGAGCTCGCCTTCTGCCTGAATGCGCAGTTGTGCGACGCGGCTGAGCCCGGCCATCACCGATTCGTAACGGGCGTTCAGATCCGGGAAACGCTTGTTGAGATCCGCTGTCCTCGCGCTCGCGTCCACTTCCAGCGACTCGATGAATTCCGCGATCTCGTCTTCCCTAAGCGCGCACGCGAGCAATCCCGCACGCTCGATCGGGTCGTCCGTGCCGGCCGCCCATCCGCGATAGCGGTCGGCGGCCAGTCGCTCGATCATCGCGATCAGCATGGGGATCTCGTCCGGGCTAACGTGGGGTAGCAATGGTGCGAACGCTTCGACGATCGACGCCGGTTTGGACATGGCTTTGCTTTCGTGAATTTCAGTCGAGTATACGGATCAAGACCGAGCGCCGCACGAACACGCCACCGAGATCCCGCCGTACCGGGTGATGTTGACCCCTTCAGCGCGAAGCCAACGCTGCTAACGCTTCGGTAGTGCCGCGCCAAGTGGATGTTCGATCGCTTCGGCGAAAGCTATGGCACGGTTGATTGCCCTCAGGAAACGCAATGACGGATCCACCACGCGAAGCAATGCTGAAACGGCTCGAAGAGTTGCTCGACGATACGGAGTGCGTGGCAGCGCAGCGTTCGGCGCACAATGCTTGCTAGAGCCGTCCGACCATCGCGCTCTGGTGAGGAGTTTTCCGAGTTATGTCGTATGGGCCTCTACCGATCGCGATTGCTACGCTACGCCGTACACGCGCGCGGCGTTGTCGTGCAGCAGCTTGCCGACCGTCGCCTTCGGTAGTCCCTTCAACGCCTCGGCCGCGTATTCACGCGGATGTTTCGCGATGGTTGCGGGGCCGGGCGACATCGATGTCGGGTGCGGAAAATCGGTTTCGTACATCAGGTTGTCGGGATAGAGCTCAGCCGCACGCGCGAGCATGTCGCGCTCGAACCAGAAACACGCGTGTATTTGCCTGCGGAAGTATTCGCTTGGCAGCAGGTCGTACTCCGGATGCTCCCTGCGCACGCCTGCGTTGTGCCATTGCCAATCGATTGCTTCGACAAGCGCGGGCACCCAGCCGGCGCCGCTTTCGACCGATACGAAGTTGAGCTTCGGAAACCGATGGCACACGCCACCGCAGATGATCTCGCTAATGCCGAGTGCGTTGCCGATGAACGCCAGCGCGGAGACGCGTGCGAAGCCGGCCTTCATTCCCATCTGGCTTTGATTGAACGGTTCGCCGTCGCGTACGCCGAGCGCGGCTTGGCCGCCGATGTGGAAGCTGATCGACAGCCCCAGCTCTTGTGCGACGGACCAAATGGGGTCCCAGTGCCGGTCTGCCAGCGTCGGCTGCTTGAAGTCCTGTGGTTGGCTAGGGAACAGGATGGATCGATGTCCGGCGGCCTTGCAGCGCTGGATCTCGGCAACGGATTTCGCAATGTCCCAGAACGGCAGCGCACACACGGCGAGCAGCCGTGATGGATCGGCGCTGGTCCACTCGGTCAAGAAGTCGTTGTAGGCCTGCACGCACGCAAGCTTGAGACCTTCGTCGTCCATGCGCAGGAAGTTCTGCGAGCCGAAGCCGCCGACGTTTGGATAGATCACTTGCGCGCGGATGCCTTCGCGATCCATGTGCGCGAGACGCGCGCGCGCGTCGTAAGACGCGGGATTGAACAGATCGTACGTGGCTGGAAATTCGTCGGGCGGATATCCATCAAAGCCCGCGAGCGAGACGAGGCCGGGCGCGATGCCGCGCCGGCCGTCGATCACCCAGAAATCCTTGCCGTCGAACTTCTGAATCTGCGGCACGCGCTCGCGCCACTTCTCCGGCACACGCGACGTCCAGAGATCGGGAGGTTCGGTCACGTGCGTGTCGACATCGATGACCGCGAATTCTTCGAAGAGATCCATGTACGCCTCCAGAAAAAGAACGCACAGGAGAGTAGCAGATGCGAACTGGCGAACGGGCCCCGCGGCGTGTGCGTCCCCAACAAGCCGGTGTTCGGGCCGCAGCACCACGTGAACGCAACGGAGTGCGACCCGAGCTGATCGGCGCGCGAGGCAACCAATCTACCTGCAACGTTTCATGTAGCGCTGGTCAGTTGGTTAGTATCATCTTGAATTCGGTCCGCCAGCGCATCGCGCGCGCAATAGCGAGTGGTCAAACATGTTGCTGAGTCCGTATCGTGTGCTTGGACCTGACGGGCACGCACGGCATGCTGTGCGCGCAGATCCTGGGCGACCTGGGCGCCGACGTCATTCAGGTCGAGCCGCCGGGGGGCGCGCTCGGCCGGCGGATGGGGCCATACCTCGCCGGCTTGGAAGATCCAGAGAACTCGGTGAGCTGGTGGGGTTACGCCTGCGGGAAACGCAGTATCGAACTGGATCTCGATGCGCAGCGCGACACCTTCCTCGAACTCGTCAAACGCGCGGATTTTTTGATCGAAGCGGAACCGGTGGGGAGCTTGGACGAGCGTGGCATCGGCTACGCCGCGCTCCGCCAGCACAATCCCGCCCTCATTCACGTCAGCATGACCCCCTATGGTGAAACCGGACCAAAATCGTCTTGGGTCGCCTCGGATCTCACGCTGCTCGCAGCCGCCGGTCCGTTGTCGATCACCGGTGACGAGGATCGTCCGCCGGTTCGTGTGAGCGTTCCGCAAGCATGGAATCACGCGGCAGCGGAAGCCGCGACCGGCGCGCTGATTGCGCTGCACGAACGTCACCAATCCGGACTCGGTCAGCATGTCGGTGTCAGCGCGCAGCAAGCGGTGGCACTCGCAACCCAAGGCAACATCCTGGCGGCGGCGGTCGGTGAGTCGACCGCGCAACGAATTGCGGGCGGTGTCAAAACCGGAGACCTGCGCATCCGGTTGACCTACCCGGCACTGGATGGTCACGTTTCCATTACTCATATCTTCGGCGCGACTGTGGGCCCTGCAACGCGTCGTCTGATGGAGTACGTCTACGATCAAGGCTTTTGTGACGCGGCGACCCGCGACAAGGACTGGATCCAGTATGGGCTCTTGCTGTCGACGGGCGCGGAGCCGATCGCCGAGTTCGAGCGGGTCAAGAGTTGCGTTGCGGCCTGCACCGCGTCGAAGACCAAGGCAGAACTATTGCAAGCGGCACTGCATCGCCGTTTGCTGATGGCGCCGATGACCACCATCGCTGACGTCGTCAACAGCGAACAGTTTGCTGCGCGGAAGTTCTTTTGCAGACCGGCGGGCGATGGTCCATCCGCGGGCGTTCAATATCCCGGACCATTCGCCAAGTTCAGTGCCACGCCGCTCGCGCAACGCAGACGTCCGCCGCGAATCGGCGAACACACCGGGGAAATACTGGCGGAGATGGCCGACGTGCCGCCGGTGCGGGTCGAGGGTAACGGCCGCGCGGACGCGTCGCCGCTGGCGGATATAAAGGTGCTCGATTTCATGTGGGCGCTGGCTGGCCCGGGCGCCACGCGTACACTCGCGGACTTCGGCGCGACGGTGGTGCGAGTCGAGTCGAGCACGCGTTTGGATGTTTGCCGCACGATCCGACCCTTCATCGGCGGCGACGCGTCGCCGGAGAAGTCGGCGATCTTCCACAGTACGAATGCCGGCAAACGCATGGTGTTGGTGGATCTCACCAAGCCGGAAGGACGCGAAGTCATCCTCGACCTGGTGCGTTGGTGTGATGTGGTGACCGAGTCGTTTTCGCCCAGGGCCATGAAGGCGTTTGGTCTGGATTACGAAACCCTGCGTCGCGTCAACCCGAAGCTCATCATGTTGAGCACGTGTCTGATGGGCCAGACGGGTCCGCTATCGATGTTCGCGGGATATGGCAACCTGGCCGCCGCAATTGCCGGCTTTTACGCGATCACCGGCTGGCCGGACCGCGAACCGGCTGGGCCGTTCGGTGCGTACACGGACTATATCGCGCCACGCTTCAATGCAATCGCCATTCTCGCGGCGCTGGATCACCGAGCGCGCACCGGCGAGGGTCAACTGATCGATCTGGCCCAGGCGGAAGCGGCGATGCACTTTCTCACCCCGGCGATTTTGGACTATGTCGCCAACGGGCACGTTCAGTCGCGAATGGGCAATGCAGATCCGTACTGCGCGCCGCACGGCGTGTACGCAACGTCCGGAGACGATCGCCATATTGCGATCGCGTGCGAGACGGACGCGCAGTGGCTGGCGGTGTGTGGCGTCATCCCGGGTCTGGATCGCATCGATGCGTCGCTGCACACGGCCAAGGGTCGCGTGGCGCGGCAAACGGAACTCGATGAGGTGATCGCACGATACGCTCGGAGCCAGCACGGGCCCGATCTGGAGGCGCGGCTGCAGCGTGCGGGGGTACCCGCGGCGGTCGTGCAGAACAGCCCCGAGTTGGTCGCGGACCCGCAGTTGAATCATCTCGGGCATTTTGTCGCGATCCCGCATCACGAAGGCGGCAACACCGTGATCGAAGGCGCGCGGATTCACATGTCCCGTTCGCGCGCGTGTGTGGACGCCAGCGCGCCCACCTTTGCGCGCGACATGATGTTCGTGCTGAACGATGTGCTGCGCTACGACGATGCAAAGATCGGTGAGTTACTGGTTGCCGGCGTATTGGAGTAGGCCGAAGCGCTGCGGCGTTTGTCGTCATGCGCGGCCCGTGCCCCGACGTTTATCGGTCTCTTCTCAACGCGGGTTGCCGGGCGAATCGAGGCGCTTTAGACAGTCGGATGGCACTTTGCGGTGCATCCTAACGACGCAACTAAGTTGCGATTGATCGCAAGTAACTTAAATCGCCTGGCGGTAGCGAATGGTTCGAGAGCTTGGTCAGTCCCTGAAGAACCCTCGAAACTGTTCTGGCGCGATTTCGGTGTAGAAGACAGTGCTTGTCAGCGAAGTGTGCCCGATGTATTGCTGAATCGACCGCGTATCAGATAGGAGACTCGCATGGCACCCAAGGTTCTCTGGGCGGCGGTCGTGATACTGGCCGGAGTCCTGCTGGTGGACGGATTTCCGGGATCGATCGTTCAGGCGCGGGCTCGGAGCGCTGATGCGGAGCACGGCGCTACGCAGGTTCCGAGCGGGCCGTTCCGGCATCGATCCGCAGGCCTCGGGGCATCTATGCGGTCGTCGTCCTGGATCGACCGACGCGCGGCCACGGCCGATCTGGACGCGCTCGTGAATAACCCGGCGGTCTCGGGGCTGGCGATTCGGATGTTCTGGTCGTCGCTCCAGCCGGCGAAGGATCGCTACGATTTCAGCCAGCTGGACGCGGCCTTCGCGAGCGCGGCAGCGGTGCACAAGACGGTTCAGCTCATCCTCGTTCCCGGCTTCGGGACGCCCGCCTGGGTCCTCAGCGAGCTCTCGTCGTGCGACGACTTGCTGTCCGCTCCGGCGGACCGGCGGCGGCCGGCGGAAGTCGCGAGCGGTGGTCACGCGGCGAAGGCGGGCGGTGGACGCGCAGGAAAGGCGAGCGGTCGCCGCGCAGAGAGCAGCGACCGGTGCGCCCAGCGAGCGGCGGTGAGCGGCGAGGCGCCGAGCTGCGGGAAGGCCACGTTCGACGTGTCGGAAGGCAGAGGCCCACGGCGAGAAACAAGAGCTGCCGCTGCCGTGGAATCCCGTCTACAAGAGTTATTGGAAAGCCTTTCTCACCGAAGTCGCCGCACGGTACGGGACGCGCGACGCCTTCGTCTCGATCGCCGTCGCAGGGCCCACGGCGGAATCGGTGGAGATCATTCTGCCGCGCGCAGGAGATCAGCTCGAACGCTGGGGACAACTCCTCCAACTCTTCTACCGCGATCCGTCGTACCAGCAGTCGGACAAGGCGTTCGTCGATGAGTGGGACGCGGCGGTGACGGTCTACGGCGAGGTGTTCCGCAATGTCACGATCGTCCTCACGCGCGGCTCGGGTCTGCTCGACTTCACCCGGGGTCAGGGAAAGTCCGCCCAGGCGAGCATCGTGTCGTCGTTCGCGGCCCACGCCGTCGGCACGAACGCCAAGGCGACGCAAACCAGCGGGATGAAAGCGTGTCGCGAGACCGAGGCTGGAATCAAGGGCGTCAAGGAGCTGTCGTCGAACCGGTCCATTCGCCGCCGATTCTCGGCGGCGCGCAGTTCAATACGTCCTTCTCGCAGAAGCCGGCCGCCGAGGGCTGCAAGGCCAGTTGCAATGCGGAGGCACCCGTCTGCCAGAGCATCACGCCCGCGCAGGCGCTGTCCAATGTGCTTTCCGTGTACTTCGACGGCACGCCGGATGGCGATCTGTATGGCGCCTCGAAAGGAGCGGCGCGGATGAACTACTTGCAGGTCTATGAGAAGGACATCCAGTTCGCCAATACGCAGCCGGCTGTGCAGGCGATTCTCGAGCAAGCGAGCCAGCAGCTCTTGATGCAGGCCCGGTGAGGGTACCCCGCGGGCCGCGTGTGAGCGTCGCTGGCATCTTGAGCTGACGTCGGCCTTGCATTCGCTCCGCCGCCGCACCCAGCTACGCAACGTCTCCGATGCACAGCCGATCTCCGCCCAACGGAATCGTTGAGGAGCGGTTCACGCGCAATTCGTCGTGATCCAGCGTGACCCAACGTGATCGAGGCAAACGTTTAGCAGCGGTTTCTTACCACCGTAGATCACGTTGGATCACGGCGAGTGACGATAGGTTGGGCACCCAGCCGCGTTTCGTCGCCACGATCAGACGTAGCGACTTTGCGACGGGTTGAAGGGTGTAGATGCCAACGATTAGCGATGATCTCGCACCGTCGGTGCACCTAAATACGCACGCAACTGATAGGTCACCGTGTAGTCAAGCGTTGCCTGGCAGTCGTCACCATGTGGGTAGTGTCCACTCACCAACCCTTGGTTGGACCTTTGAGTCTTGCCCGGGACAAGATTCTCTTTCGAAGGGCTTACCCCTGGGCCGAAGACACCCACTGGGAAGCCCTCCGGAATTACGCCGCGCTGTTCGTAATACACGACTACTTTGTGCAAGTTTGCGGCCGCGCTCACTTCGGACTTCGCCCAGCTGAATTCTTTGATGTTGAATGTCTCGCCTTCTTTAGTGGCGAAGTGAACGGTCTGAAACTTTCCAAACTCCGAATTATCCGGAGCGTACCAATTCAAATAGATCTGGTTGGCGCCCACGGTAGAACAGCCTTTGATCAGTTTGAAAACCAGCGGACTGATATTCACGTCATAAAGCGGGTCGAGCGCTAAGTCGACCGGAACGTTGAACGAGAAGACCCCGCCTGCGGGCTTGGCTTCACTGAGAGTGATGTCCAGATGAACTTTCCGCGGCTTGCCGTCTCCCTCCAGATCGCTATACAAAAAGCTATTGCCCGCGGGCGCAACGTAGGTTTGCGTTTTCCGTTCGTTCCCGGCAGCAGCCCAAGGAGAGAGATACGCGATGCTGATGGTGACTGGTTTAGTCAGCGCGAGACCGGGAGCCACTGTGACCAAGCTGTTCAAGCTCTTGGCTTGAACCTCAATATGATTGGCTACTTCGGTGATGTTCGCGGTCGGGCCCACATAGGCGATTTTGTTCTCTGGGCTCGGAAGGCTGGGAAGCAGTGGCGCGGCGGCCGTCGGAGATGGTTGTTCAGCCTGTGGTGACGGTGCAGCAGTTGCTGGAATGGTGAGGTCTGCTGCATTAGCGGTCGCGGCACAAGTCGCAATTAAAATTAGATTGACCGAAAGGAATTTGGAGATCGAATGCTTCATAACATGTCTCCTGGTTGCCATATCGATCAGACCGAGTGGTCGCGAAAATCCCGAGGGGACGCCATTGATAGGTAGGCTGGTCGTTCGATTCGCCGCGGTCAAGTAGCGCGCCATTGGGAACCAAAGATGCGTCGAATTTGGTTGATGACGCTTGTTGGCGGATCACTGCCGTGCGTCACGTTGAAGGTCCATGCGTGCGTGGTGCGACGGGAGCGACGAGATCGTCGGGCTCACCGCGGATCACCGCCTCACGCCCAGCACCGATCTCGATGCGACCGTCGTTGGCGCCCACCGGCAGTCTCGCCACAAACCCAACGCCTACTTCGGCCGCTCGCACCCGATCGAGGGTGCTGACACGCGGAAATTCCGTCCGCAGGTCAATCGCCGAGCCGGAATCATCAGCACCGCACCGTCATCTAACCCTTCTTGCCCAGGAGCGCAGAAGCCGCCTTCCCACCAGTCAGCGCGGCGGCAACGCCCCAGCCCCCCGGGCCGACCTCGACGATGCCGAGTCCGCTCGCGTTGACGCGAGCCTTGACCAAAACCTGCCCGGTCGAATCGCCTAGTTCGAAATAGCCGTGGGTGGGGTCCGTGGATTTCCTTCCGAGAAACGCGATCGTTTTGCCCCCCTCGTTCAAACTGAAGCCAAATGGTCCCATTGTCGCAACCTCTTGACCATCGGGCGCGCTAAGCCCGATAACCCCATGGTTTGATTTCGACACGCCGATGAACGCCACCTCGCCGCCGGCTTCGTTATATACGGTAATGCCCTGGTGCTGTGCCCGATTCCCGATTTCCGCGATGAAACGCTTACTCTCATCTTGGATGTAGACGGGTGCGTTGAGAACCGTGCCTGACGGATTCGCCGCTCTGATTTCAGGCGACAGAGCCGAAGTGAGTACCATGGCGGCCACGCTTAAACCGGCGACGACGAAGAGTCGCTCGAGCGGTGCAAAGCGGCGATGGCGTTGCTCAACGATTCGAATTTCGGATTGCACTCTCGCCAGCTCGACACCGGTACCATCCAGTTGACGCTGCATCGCCTCAAGGCGTTGTTCCAGTTCTACTAACTTAGCGACAGTCATGATCACTCCCCTTCGTTGTCCAGGCACTGTGAGGTCGATTGGTCTTTCTGAGTCATTGCCGCCGCAATTCCGCGCGACGATTGCGCGCGCGCCCCTCGGGCGTCTCGTTGGTGTCGTGCGGCGAAGACTCACCGTAGCCCTCGGTCGTCAAACGAGCCGCATCGATGCCGTATCGACTGACAAGCGCGTCTTTCACGGCAGCCGCACTTCCGTCAATCGAATTGAAAAACGCGAGAACCGATATTGATGCGCGGACCAGGACATTCGAGTGTCCAAAGCGGTGGTGGGTTGCCCCATGATCGCGACCAGTTGCTCCGGGGTGATCCCGGGCTGCGCCTGACACCACTTGTCGGGCCATGTATCGGCAACGCTCTGGGGAGTGCTGGATGCGCTGTTCGCGCTTGGACACATCGCAGTCGAAAGCGACGCAAAGGACGCCGAGCAAAATTCTCTTCACGACATCGATTCCCCCCATTTGTTCGATGACGCAGCGAATCGCGCCCACGTCGGCTCTGCGCTAAATCGCGCGTGGCGTCACATCAGTACCATCTCGGAGCATTTCGCAATCACGCGCAGCTGGATGCCGTCCTTCGTCTTTCCATCAAACGATAATTCGGCGCCTTTGCCCTTGATCGTCAGCGTGATCGGCACCGATTTGAGTTCGTACGAGCTGTTCTTCGTGGCGTCCTGATTGCGCAGATCGACGTTCACGTCGCCGACCTTCGCGGCCGGGTCATTCGGATTCAAAACCCTGATTGAGGCGCTGTGCATTGCGTTCGAGTTGCCCTTTTTGTTCTCGGCCTGGGCACCGAACACGTCTTTGACTGCCTCGTCCAGGTTCATCCACGTCGCGGCATATATGTCGTTCTTTGGCGAGTTCATGCAGATGAGCTCTGATTCCGGCGTCTGGTACGTCCCCGCGTTTGGTCCGTTTGCGATGACCGCCTCGAGCACGTCGGATGGAGTCTCGGCGCGCGCGGCAGCGAGAATACATGCGACCGCAACTACTAGGATGGACCGAACGAGGTGAGGCATGGCGATGATCCTCCGGGACCGTGAGCGGCCAAACAATTGATGATCAGGAGAGTGTCGTTCGAGAGGTCGCGGCGCGCCTATTCAAGCTTCGCGCAAGTGAGCGTACTTCCAATCGCTGGAATCCAAGGTCGGTGCGGGAACGGCTACACGCAGAATCATCCTGGTATCGCGACCCATCTCGGTTCCTTGGCGGCTGGCGGGCTTAGAGAATGATCCGATCCGTTAGATTGGTCGAGCTCCGATGATCTGATCTTCCCCAACCTGGCCGCGCGACCGATGAGCACGGAGAGCCTTCTTCGACGTGGGTTCTATCCGGCGTTACGCCGTGCGGGGTTGCGTCAGATTCGATTCCAGGATCTCCGACACACGTTCGCGTCGCTAATGATCGCCAACGGCGAGGACGTCGTGCGCGTATCGCGAATGCTCGGTCACGCCTCGCCAACGATCACGTTAGGTCTATTCACACATGCTCCCGAAACAGCACTATGGGAGCGCGGAGCGATTGGTTGACCAGGCGTCTGCCTACGTGAGACGCGATCGTAACGGCGTCTCCAAGCCGCTAGCCTTGGTGACAAGCGGATTGCAAAGAAACGCGGCCTACGTAAGTCTCTGATATTCGAAGCGACGCCTGCTAACGATGCCGTTGAGGTGCCCAACTGCCTTGCCGGAAGAATATGACGCCGTCAATGGGAGCGATGCTAGTAATCCGGGCGGTGTGGATTGAATGCTCCGACCGCACCGATACGACCCCGTCTTCTGGTCGAACGCGAACGATGACGTGGTGGGTCCTTGGTTGAAATGGGCACCAAACGGGCACCGCGCCGTAGTCGAGCTGTTGGCGATTCGCGGCAAGTAACTGATTTACATGGTGGCCAGGGGCAGAATTGAACTGCCGACACGCGGATTTTCAGTGAACTGATTTCGTGATCCAGCGTAACCCAACGTGATCGAAACAAACGTTTAGCAGCGGTTTCTTACCACCGTAGATCATGCTTGGATCACGGTAAGTGACGATAGATTGGGCACCTGAGTGGGCACCCATAGTCGAGAGCACGAAATGAGAAATATGAAGGTTGGATTCAACGAAGCCAGCAACCGGTCTTGACGCCCGCGTGCTCGCTCAATCCACAACTTCATTCAAATAGGAAAGGTCTTCGGGGGGCGGGGGCGATGTCAATTCGATGCCAGTGATCGGAGTGAGCTCCGCGATCTTCGCTCGCATGTACGCCCGCCATCGGCGTCCGAATCCGAGTTCATCGAGCAGGTCCTGATAGCGCGGGTCCTCGACCACGCCAGGCGCCCAGAACCATTCATTTCCAGAGTTGAATTGCCAGAGCACCGGCAGGAATCCGGGCTCGATTTCGCGCCAATAGCGAACGCCGGCGTCAATGTCCCCGAGGATGAAGCAGATGATGCCGCGGTTGGCATTGTTTGCGTGCGGGTCTGCGAACGCATGCGCAAGCTCGTTGCCGCCTGCGTGGATGTCACCGCGCAGCGCCTTCAGAGTTAGCCTTGCATAAAATGCCCACGAGGTGTCGGTGGCATCCAGGCGACTGACGTAGAACTCGGATTCGGTGTATCTCCGCAGCTTTGCCAAGTTGCGCACCAATCCGACCATGAGAAACGTAGCGTCAGGAAAGCGTTCGACGTTTCGCTTCTGCCACTGAGCCGCCGGTTCAAAGTCGCCGCGCGCTCCGGCGAGCGTGCCGCGATCATTTTGAAGCCAGTCTCGATATTCCTCGTGGTTAGCGCGATGGCGCGTTCGAGGAACGTCTCGCTCTCGTCGACGAGCTTGGCGCCCACCAACAGATCGCCGTAGCGGCGCAACGCGTGAGCGTTGAAGGGGTCCTTGACGATCTCGGCTCTCCACAACGACTCCGCATCGAATGGATTCACCTGCGACGCACAGCGGTATTGCTGTTCGATGCAGTGAATGGATTCGGCGCAATGTCGCCAAGTCTTTGCCTTGTCGAGAAGATCCTGTAGCTGCCGACGTACGTTCTCGCGAGTCGGCGTGCTGTTCGCCATCATCGCAAGGTCGCGGTAAGAACCGGCCAAACGACGGTAGGCTCTTGCGAATCGAGGGTCTTTCTCGATGGCACTCTTGAACAGCGCTTCCGCCTGTCGCACCGAAGCGAAGGACTTGCCGCGCTGAAAGACCTCCGCTTCGACGACATCGCGGTACGCGTCCACGTTGCGAGTTCCCCGTTCGCGCATACGCTCCACGTGGTCAACGTCGAGAAGGACCACGAGGCAGTCGAGCAAGTGCGTGATCTTGTCGTGCAATGCGGTCGACGAATCGAAAAGTTCCTGATGAGTCGGCATTTCGTTTGATGTAGGCAGCAACGCGACGGTGGCGTGTGCTCGACCATCGACTTCGTGCACGTCGAAATCCACCGTGTAATCCAAGCCAAGCTCGGCAGCTATCGTTGGACGCCTCGTTTGTTCCAACGACATCTTCTGGGTTCGAACCGACGCGTTGGCCATTTGTCCGAGTTGCGCCATGAATTCGCGTTGAATTCGCTCTGCAAACGTTGTCGCATTGAGACTCAAACCCTTGGGTTTAATCGGCCGCACCAGCGCGTTTCGGGAATTGAACGAGACGATCGTCAACTCGGATTCGTTGGCTGCCGCTTCGCGGCGTGCAACCGCCGCAAGCAATCGATACCCGCGCTTGGGAACGGTTTCAATAAAGGTGCCGTCATCGATGAGCGCCTGACGCAACTCCGCGATCACCTTGTGGATGGCCTTTGGCGACGACGCCGAGCCTCGCCAGAAGTCGACAAGCAGCTCATCGTGCTTAACGGTGCTCGCCGCGCGCTCGGCTAGATAGACCAGCACATCCATGGCGCGCGGACTCAGCTTGGTCGTTGATGCGCCGCATGTCAGCGTGCAGGCCTTGGCATCGGCCAGCCAGCGCCCGACTACGAAGCTGGAATCCTTGAGCGAATCGTTTCCGTTCCCCGTTGCCTTAGCTGAACCGTTTGCATGGTCGTTCACGAGACCCCATTTCCCCACAAAGAGTCGCGAGGACAGATTCTTAGTCGGCCGGGAGAAAAAGGGAAGAAATTGGGAACCTTTTGTTGTTTTGAGTTGTGAGAGGGTTCGGGACGCAGCGCTGATTTCACACCGTCAACCTGGGGAGAACCTTCATGAAACAGTTGGCAATGCTCCTTGCGCGATTGTCGCCAACAAACGCTCGCTCGATCGTCGTGAACGCGACTTTGGGCCTGCTTCTACTAACGCCCAGTTCGGGACACGCAGGGAAACCGGGTGGTGGAGGTGGTAAGACAGACTCAACGCCGCCGGCGCAGATCCAAGGAATAGTCCCTCACTCGCGTTCACCAGTTCAGATTGGCGAACTGCGGTGCCAATGCCGGCGCAACCGCGCATACGGATGGCTGCCAATCCGGCGGGCGGGGTTGGGGCCGTAGCGGGCTACACAACCAGCGATAAGGTGTACTACGACGTCATCGACGTCGACGACGGTGGTACGGCGGTGACCACGCACGTCGTATCCGGATCGAACGCGCCCGGTGGTTTCGCAGGGTACCCGTGGGGCATTACTTACGTTAATAGCAATGGACACTGGGATCCGGTGATCACTGTGGAACGAGTCATTTCTGAGACCACGACGAGATCTGGCAAAACTTCGCGACATACCGCTCTAGATGTCTACGAACGAAACGAAAAGGGTTGGCAGGACACTGGCACGGTGCTCGAACGCGACGATCCGGTCGTGACCTACGGTGATCAGGGCGGATTCTTCGAAAGGGTGGAGCTATTCACCAAGCCTGGCGGAACCATTCTGGGATTGGTCGCCGCACATTGCGGTCTGACCCTATACGCCGAACGGCAGTCGGATGGCTCGTGGAAATATTGGGATGTGGGGCAGGGCGCGGTCGGGTACGCCGCGAACACCCGCGTTGCGTTCTCGGATGGGCAGGGCGTTTCGCCCGTGCTGGCTCGTTTGACCGCATATAACGGGGTCATTCAGATCAACCACCCTGACCTCACGCTCCCGTCCCTTCGCTTCTCGCAAGTGCCGAAGAGCTGCGCGAACGTCGTGACGACCCTGCCAAGCGCTTGGCAAAGTGTCGCCGGCGTTGCGGATACCGATCTGACCTATCTTGGCTTGCTAGGTGTCGCGGGTCTCGCGGAGCAGGCTGGGAACACGTATCTCGGGGCGCTGGCGGCGCAGCCGAACGAAAAGTCAGTTGATCAACGCATCATCTATCGTTGTGCGAATCCTGACCCAATCTATAACGACACGAATTGGCATGTGACCTCGATCGACCGAACCAACGGCGACCGCGCTGTCATCGGTCCGGTGCTGGATGGAAACGGCGGGTTGCTTCGAGCGTATACGTGGGGAAATCAGGCAACCGGGTATTACCGGTATGCCTCCGCTCCAACTGATTACGTGTTCCTCGCACGTCAGCGGAACAACCTCTGCTACTAACGATTGAACAGAGGCGCAAAATGATCTGCTCGCCATCCAAAGGCGTTGTCCGCGCGGTGACGGGCGATGGCGGCATCGAATGCGATGTTCAATTCTGCTTGTTAGAGCCGAGCCAAGCTACCGATACGCGGAAATTCCATCCGCAGCTCGGCTCGGATTTTCAGTGAACTGATTTCGTGATCCAGCGTACCCAACGTGATCGAAACAAAACGTTTAGCAACGGTTTCTTTCCTCGGTAGGTGACGTTCGATCACGTTAGGTGACGATGGATTAGGCACGTGAGTGGGCACCCGCACAACCACTTCCGGATCAGCCACTGAGCGTGTGCGTTCGGCCACGCCAGTCCGAGCCATGCCGCAACCGCGGGTGCTAGAAGCTAGTTTGAAAAGCGTCGGCGCTGCTTAGCGAACCTGCGCGGGCTTGAATTTCCGATCCAGCGCCCAACGCCCGCGGCCGAAGTTCACGCGCGCGAGCGCAACGGCCGTGTCATCACCGCTCGTCGCAACACTGGCGCTGAACGTTTCCGCGGTGCGCGAGAAACGCACTGGTTCCTCCGGATCCGCCGTTGGCGCCGGGACGGGGCAGCACGGCTGCTCGGTGTAATGCAACAGCACCAGAAGGGATTTGCCGTGCACTGGCAGCGGCAGCGCGGTGGGTGCACCGACCTCGATCTCCTCGCCGCGACTGTTGAATGCCAGACCCGGCGCGATGACGACTTGCACCTTGCTGCCCGTGCGTTCGAGCGTGACGTGCAAGCCCGTGACGACACCTGCGCCATGCAACGCGCGATTGCGGCGATGGGTCTTTTGCCTGATGTAGTCCTGCTCGGCGGTCAAATCGTCGGCGATGAGCACACGGCCGGTGAAGTAGTTCAAGCGTTGCAGTCCGGGCGGACAGTCGCCGGTATCGGTCTCGCCTGCCAACGAGTGCGCCAACTGCGCCACGTGCCGCGCCAGGACACGGCTCTGCGCGTCAATCGAAGTAGTGCGGTACTGCAGATGCGCCAACGTATAGGCAAGAAGTTCCAGCACCGTGATACCAGGGTCGTGCGTGTTGTGTGCTGTCCAGTCGGGCGCCACCTGCGCCATATCGCGCGCCAGGACGTTCGCCAGAGCTTGCCACTGCTCGTCAGTCAGATTTCGCATTTTGGTTACGGCTCGAATGCGGCGAGATCACTCGCCGGAGAAAAGCGGTATCGAGACTGCGCGACGATCATAGGGAAGGACGCCGACACTACGCTCACGACAGAGGCGCTGTAAGGGATCAAACCTGTGGTAAGCGAACCGTAGTCGCGGTGCATTTTCAAGTCCATGTTAGGCAAACGATGACTCGCCGCGTAGTTCCGTGGCGAGCTTGAAATCCTCACTGTCGAAGAGGCTTACCATCGCCTTTGCGATGTCGTTGGGCTGAATGAAGAATGACGCGGGCTTGTCTGCATATATCGCGCGCATCTTCGGTTCGTCGATGGCGCCATTGATCGAGAACACGGAAAACGCGAGGCCATGATGCACGAGGGTTTCATGCAGCAGCTCGGCCATCACGCGTTGTGCAACCCGGCTGGGTGCCAGACCTAGGAATCGTGCGGGCGGATGGTAAGCCGCGGGCGAACTGCTGATCATGATCCGGGTGCCCGCGGGAATTCTGTCTTGATTCGGGAATAGCGTTTGCACCAGTTGCAGCAGGCTGATGACATTGACGTCGAAACTGTTGTCGAGCCGATCCAGCGACAGCGCGTCGTATTCGCCCCAGGCGGCAGCCTCCGTGTTGACAAGGATGCGCTTCGGTAGGCCAAACTCGTCCCGGATGCGGCGCAATGTGGCGCCCCAGGCATTGCGGTCGGCAACGTCGCAAGGCAGTGCGTGAGCGTCCGGGAGTTCGTCCGCGAGCGTAGTGATGAACTCTTTTGAGCGAGCAACGAGGATCAGTTTGTAGCGATCAGACCACTGCCGGCACACCGCCTGGCCGGTTGCCTGACCGACGCCGACGACAAGGGCCACTTCTCGTGCCATAGCTAAGCGCTACCCGCCTGGGCGGCGGTGAGTGCGCGCAGAAAGTTGCGTCCCCAGATCTTATCGATCTCATCCGGTGAACAACCTCTCGCGAGCAGGGCTGCGGTGACATTGGGCGCATCACTGGCTTCATTGAAGCCATGCATGCCCCCACCATGATTGAAGTCAGTACCGATGCCAACGTGCTCCACGCCCACCCGTTGAACGATGTAGTCGATGTGATTCATGAGACTGTCCAAGGAACCCGGGCCGAGCAGGCCACTGATAATGTCGCGGAATGCCACCTGTTCGTGCGGGTCTTTGATTTCCCAGTACAGTTCAAATGGATACAGGTACTTCTCCGGTAGACCTGCGCGCAAGCGCGCGTTGCGAATGTCGTCCACCAGCTGCTGGTTGGTGGTATCGAACAAATAGCCCCGGAACGGTGTCACGTGAATCACGCCTCCGCCTGCAGCAATGGCGTCGATTTCAGCATCGGACAGGTTGCGACTGACGTCGCACAAAGCGCGCACGTTGGAATGGCTGGCGATCACCGGTGCGCTGGATAGTTCGACCGTCTGCAAAGTAGCGCTCAGCGACGATTGGGAGACATCGACCAGACCGCCCAGGTCGTTGATGCGACGTATTGCCTTGCGTCCCAGCGGCGACAACCCACCGTGCTCCTCGTCGGGCTCGTGCTTGCCGGTGGCGGTAATGAAATTGGGTCGGGATGAATCGGCGCAGTCGTTGTGTCCGATGTGGTTCAGGGCAAACACTGTGACGCCAGCTTCGCGAAACTCATCCAGAGCGGTGAGGTCTGTGCCGATGATCTGCGTATTCTGAAAGCTCAAGAATATCGAGCGTTTGCCTTGCTCCTTTGCTTCGTCGGCATCGGTGGCGGTACGCGCCAGCACGAGATTGTTGGCCGAATCCGCGATCAATTGACGAGCGGCAGCCAGCTTTCGGTCGGCGATTCGTCTGGCCCTCGTATACCCTTCGGTCGTCCGCGGCCCCGGCCCCGTCGCGACGCAGAGGACTACGCCGTCCACTCCGCCTCGTGCCATCTTGTCCGGGGCGACCTTGGAACGACCGTCGGGGCCGACATAGGGCGACTCTTTGCCCGGCACTTCGATATCTGCATGCGCGTCAATCACCATGGCGTCGGCGTGAACTTTATCTACGTGCTTGATTGTCATTGCGAAGAGAGGTTGATCATTGCCGCTGAGATTGAGGAACACGCGCTCAACATATAGTGGGACGGTTCCTCCTACAACGCGCGGCGGCCAATTCTGCTCAATAACTATTCTCAGGTTGGTGACAAGCGGAGTGACAAGAAACACGACGATGAAATGGGGCACCAAACGGGCACCGCGCCGTAGTTCGACTGTTGGCGATTTCGTAAGTCGATGATTTATATGGTGGCCAGGGGCAGAATTGAACTGCCGACACGCGGATTTTCAGTGAACTGATTTCGTGATCCAGGGTAACGCTAGATAACCCAACAGAACGATTTAGGCGCGATTGTTGCCACCGTAGATCACGTTGGATCACGGTGAGTGACGATGGGTTGGGCACCTGAGTGGGCACCATGCGCGGTAGACGTCGGCGTTACTACATCTCCGTCATCCGTTCGCGTGATTCCGCAGTACTCTGAAGATTCAACACTCCCTCCCCTTCTTGGCGCAGTCGGGCGATACTCGAGTCGACTCAAGAAGTGGTGCGTTATGTTTCCTATTCGGGTGGCGGGCCTGTCCGTCGTTGTCCTTTTGGTCGGGTGCGGTGGTGGCAGTTCGCCACAACAACCGGCGGCACAGGCAGAGCCGGCGGCGGTGGAGAGCGCCGTGGCCGCGTTCAGTGTCGCTCCGGGCAGGTTAGATGCCAGTTTCCAGACCGTGAACCGGTTGGCCGGTTCGCAACAGGAAGGGCTCCGGTCGGCGGCACTGGCGCACCTGCAATCGGCGGACGCCGGTGTCCGGTACGGGGCGGTGTATGCGTTGACGCTCACTGCAGTGGCAGGTCCGTCGATGGACGCCCTCAAGGGATTGCTGCAAACCGGGAACGCCTCTGAACAGTTGTTGGCGGCGACGAGACTGGTCGCGCTGGGTGATCGCGACGCGCTGCCGGTCATCATCGGGTTTCTGGACTCGGACGCTTCGCTCTCGTATTGGTCGCCACCAAAGCAGCTATGGCAGTTCGCCCGTCGTCAACTGCTGGTGCTGACCGACCAGGACTTCGGGCTGCGTGCGGCGAACGATCGTGCTGCAGCGGCCGCCACGATGGCGGATTGGAGCCACTGGTGGGCAGAGAACGGTGCCACGTATCGGCTCCGCACAAGGGGAGTGCGGCTCCCATGAATAAGCCCGTTCGTCGCCTGGGTCTAGCCGCGTTGCTGTGTGTGGCGTGGGTAGTTGCCCCGTTCTTGTCCGATGCATGTCTCGCTGCCGATACAGCGGAGGGCAACACTGTGACGGTCGATGGTACCGTCGTGACGATCCATGTTCACGTCGACGTGGTCCTGCGACCCGACCTCGTGGATGAAGAAAGCGTGGCTTTGTTTGCGAAGTTGCAGGACGGGATCAACGCCTATTGGAACAGCGCGTTCGATGCATTGCGCTATAGAGACTGTCTCAGGTTGAAGGTCGATGTGGTGCTTACCGTCGTCGCGTTGGACAACATCGGCCTGGCGTCCGCGCCGGGAGACTATATCAAAGTGACGACCACGCCCGGACATCACGTGATGATCTTCGCGATCGGAAGCCAGGACGCGCCGGATTACCTTCCTAGGCCAGCGGTGGTTGATCCCTACGGACCGAAGGCGGCGCCCGGTGAAGACTACGTGTCGCCATTTCAACACGATCTCGACGGCACCTGGGCCAATGACATGGAACCAAGCCGAGATTTTGCGCACGAGATCGGACATCTCCTCGGTCTGGGCGACGACTATCGGAATGTCCCCGCTGCCCGCGGCGCGGCCGGGACCGAGTCGCTCGACGGTCGTGAGGGCACGCTGATGGACAGTGGCGACTACATCGACCAGAACATCGTTGACCGCGTCGGCAAGCTCATCGAGAAAGCAGGCAATCAACTCCCGACCTGTTGGAAGGGCACGTGGTCCCAGGATTCAAACCGCAGCTACCGCGTCGCTACAACCGGTGCCGAGGTAATGAAGTGCGACGACAAATGGGACGGCACCGTGTCCTTCGCCGAGAGGTCGGATGGTGTGCTCGATGGGACTGCAATCGCCAAGCTGACGTCCGGCTTTAGCTGCACGTTGGACCAGGGCCGTTCCTCCGTCGCAAGAGTCAAGCAGATCACTTACGGAGTGGGCGGCCGGAAAACCGCCACTGGATTCGAGCTGCATTTCAAGTTTGATCACAACACGCCAATGGGCGCGAACATGGGCGGCAACCAGATGCTCCTGGGTTTGCACATTTGCGAGAACGCCGAAGCGGACCCGCCTCCTGTGCTCCTCGAACGCGGCACTGCAGACAACGTTGCCAGTGGCAGGTTTACCGCCACCGGCTCACCGTTCTGCGGAGGGTCGAAGAGCGACGTGGCAACCGTCGACGCGCATCTCGAAGTGACTCGCCAGTGACTCGACGCACGCCTGGCAGATGCGACCGCTGAAGCGCGGGCCACCGCGTGCTCATACGACCCGAGACTTTCTTGGGAATGAAGTAGAAGTGACACGCGGAATCGGGACGCGCCACGTGCCTCGCAAGCGCCGATCCTGACGATGCTGTTGAGGTGCCCATTTCAATGGTGTCGACTTGACGCCTTCGTGAACGAAAGCGTACGAATGTACGCGCTATAGGGGTGCGTACACTCGTACACATTCGACAGGTCGACAAGCCGCATTCCTTTCCTTCATTCGGGCCAACAGGTGACACGCGGAAATTCCGTCCGCAGGTCGGCTCGGATTTTCAGTGAACTGATTTCGTGATCCAGCGTACCAGCGTGATCGAAACAAACGTTTAGCAGCGGATTCTTACCACCGTAGATCACGTTGGATCACGGTAAGTGACGATAGATTGGGCACCTGAGTGGGCACCAGTCCGGCCTGTGTGGCTGCATTGGCGCTACGGCGAACGCTGCAATGAATCGAGGTGCTCGAGCACTTCGGCGTACCCCGGTTGGTTCAGCAACAGATGTGTGGCTCGATGGCTACGTTTCCTGCGCGCCTCAGTAATTCCGACGTAGCCGAACGCATCGAACCGCTTTGTCGCCACGTCGGACACGCGCACGCCGCTAACGCTGGCGCAGCGTAAACTCTAGCGGCAAACGCTCGGGAGAAACATCATGCCGATCGATCAAAGCAAACTGCAGAACTTTCTCGGCAAATTCGTCGGTGACCTCGGTGGCGTCACCACCATCGCAATGGTTGCGCTCGCGCAGGAACTCGGCCTCTATCGCGCGATGGACGGCAAAGGACCGCTCGACGCAACCGAGCTCGCGGTCGCCACCGGCTGCAATCGTCGTCTAATTCAGGAGTGGCTCGATCAACAAGCGGCGGCGGGCTACGTTACGTTCGATAAGTCGAGCGGGCGATACGAATTGCCGCCCGAGCACGGATTCGCGCTAGCGCAGACGCAATCGCCAGCGTACGTCGCCGGTGGTTCGCTCGTGATGGCATCGATGTTTCATGATCTCGAACGCGTCGTTGCCGCGTTTCGCGGCGACGGCGGGCTACCGTGGGGCGATCACCATCCAAATCTGTTCCGCGGCACGGCCGAGTTCTTTCGCCCCGGTTACCAATCGAATCTGACCGCGTCGTGGATCCCTGCACTCGACGGCGTCGAAGCGCGTCTGAAGTCGGGCATTCACGTCGCCGATATCGGCTGTGGCCACGGCATATCGTCGATCGTGATGGCGCAGGCTTACCCGGCCAGCGCGATTCGCGGCTTCGACTATCACACGCCGTCGATCGACGTTGCACGCGACGCAGCTCGGACTGCGGGCATCGCCGACCGGGTACAGTTCGCGGTCGCGCGGGCGAATGCGTTCGAAGGCCGCTTCGATTTGATTTGCTTCTTCGATTGTCTGCACGACATGGGCGACCCGGTCGGCATCGCCAAGCATGCGCGTACGCGTCTCAATGACGCCGGCACGGTCATGCTGGTCGAACCGTTCGCGCACGACGATCGCGCGGTGAACCACAGCTCACCGCAAGCCAAGGTCTTTTATGGCGCGTCGACCTTCATCTGCACGCCGAATTCACTGTCGCAAGAGGTTGGACGTGCGATGGGCGCCCAAGCCGGCGAGGTCGGCATGCGGGCGGTGTTCACCGAGGCGGGCTATTCGCATTTCCGGCGAGTCACCGAGACTCCGTTCAACATCGTGTACGAGGCACGCGCCTAGACGAAACGCGGCGATACGAACGACGCGGCGACAAAGGTGCGATCCGTCTTACCCACCGTGATCGAAACAACGTTTAGCTCGGATTTCTTACCAAGTTAGTTCACGTTGAGTAACGGTGGGTGACGATAGATTGGGCACCTAAGTGGGCACCTCGCGAACAGGCGGGGATCATTGGTACTACGAGTCGACATTTCTCCACGACTCACCTCGCGCACGGGTTGGTCGCCGGAGGTCTTTCAGTCTGGTACGACGATTTCACCCTGAAGTTGGGAGACAGTTTGCGGCGCACTATCGGCGCCGGACTCGCCCGATCTCGGTACGGTGTCGTTGTTTTGAGTCTATCGTTCTTCGCCAAGGAATGGCCGCAAAGAGACTTTGATGGCCTATACGCCAAGGCGAGCGGCGGTAGGTTCATCCTACCTATCTGGCACCAGCTAACTCGCGATCA
Organism: uncultured Gammaproteobacteria bacterium; assembly: GCA_963829065.1. Lineage (GTDB taxonomy): Bacteria > Pseudomonadota > Gammaproteobacteria > Pseudomonadales > Azotimanducaceae > DATJGR01. The sequence continues at coordinate 39,396 of CAWHHK010000010.1, forward strand.
AGTCCTGTCCATTTCGCCGTCACTCGCAGACTTGAGAGCGATAAGTTCAGAGCAAGGCGTGGAAGCGATCGTCAGAGAAATTCTGGACGCGGTCGAGACATCCACAGACGAGGATTGAGCGGCTCCTCGTTCGGATGAAACGGGCACCAAATGGGCACCGCGCCGTAGTTCGGCTGTTGGCGATCGACGCAAATAACTGATCTACATGGTGGCCAGGGGCAGAATTGAACTGCCGACACGCGGATTTTCAGTTGGATGGGACTACGGTAGGAAATTAACTAGATCAGTCACTTAGCGCGCTTGCTGTGTGACGAAACCGTAGTTCAGCGTAATTCAATGTATGTGTGACTCATCCTGCGTTGGCACAGTTTTGTCACAGTCTTTCGATACATCCCGCAAAACGACCCGCAGTTCCCGCGCTGAAATGGGAGTGACACGGATTCGTGCGGTCAGCGAGTCCGACCGTTAGCAAGTACGCCGCCGTCCATAAGTGGAATCGCTGAAACACACTGCCGAGGGAGGCCGTTACGTTGAGCGGCAGCATTGTGCTTGTGGCTGTGGCGTTATGACCCCCAATGCGGATTCTTTTGGTCTGCCTGTGGGCCGCTCCCGGCTTTCGCCGAGTTGAGCGTCGAGGAGTTGGCGATGATCGCCCAGAATCCGGTCGCGATGTTCCCGAAATGATCTGTCGTTGACCCATTTGTCCCGAACTGCTCGAGGATCACAGCCCATGAAGTTAATGATTCAACTCGCTGCGGCCGCCGTGCTTGCGGTCAACCTGGCGTTGCCTGCGGTAGCCGAGACGCCGAAGTCCGTCACGACCCCCGACAGAGTCGAGACGCGCATCGGCACGCTTGAATACAAGGACGGCGCGCCGAACAAGGAAACGGTCGAAAAGGTCTACGACAATCTCGATTTCATGCACGGCGTCGAGTCGTTCGTGAACGCCTATCAAGGCGCCTCGACTTACGCCATCCGCGAAGGGCTGCTCAACATGGGTGTCGAGGACAACACGCTGGTTGTGTTCTCCGAGTTGATGGACTCACAGTCGCTGTTCCTCACCGCCAACACCGACACCCCATACTTGTGGGGGATCATCGACGTCAGCAAAGGGCCGATGGTCTTTGAGGTGCCGCCCAAGCTGTTGGGCACGCTCGACGACATGTGGTTCCGTTGGGTAACCGACGTCGGTGCCCGGGCCGACCGGGGCGAGGGCGGAAAATATCTCATCCTGCCGCCGGGTTACGACGGTCCGGTGCCTGAGGGTGGCTACTTTGTTGCCCGTTCCCGCACAACGCGCGTCTTGATCCTCGCGCGCGCGTTTCTGGAGAACAACGATCCGAAGCCGGCGGCCGCGTTGATCAGGACCGCAAAGATCTATCCGTATCCGTCCGGCAGCTACGGCACGAGCATCGCCGAAATCCTGACGGGCAAGGTTCCCCCGGCCGCGCGGCCCCGCCGACGCCGCAGAAATTCGTCGAGCTCGGGCAAGGCCTTCATGACGATTCCGCCGAACGACTTCAGTTACTTCGAGAAGATCAACGCGCTCGTGCAGCAGGAGCCGGCTGACGCACTCGATCCGGAGATTATGGGATCGCTGGTCGCGATCGGTATCGTGAAAGGCAAGCCGTTCGAACCTGATGCGCGGATGAAGAAGATTATGACGGAGGCGGCAGCGGTCGGCACGGCCACAGGGAGAACGTTGAATTGGCGAGCCCGTGAGTCGGAAGGTTTCGCGTACTACCCGAACTCGGCGTGGACCAACATGCTCTTCGTCGTCGGCTATGATTTCGAGACCCCGCCGCCGCTCGTGACGAAAGAGGGCATCAAGCCCTTCGCGCCGACGGGCTACCGCACGCTCAACTCGCGGACCGCGATGTTCTTCTACGCAACCGGCATCACACCGGCGATGATCATGCGGCTGCCCGATATCGGCTCCCAGTACCTTGGCGCATTCGTCGATTCCAACGGCGACTATTTCGACGGCGGTAAGACCTATAAGGTGACGCTGCCGCCGAGCATTCCGGCGCGGGCGTTCTGGTCGATCATTGTCTACGACAATCAGACGCGGTCGATGCTGCAGACACCGCAACGCTATCCGCGCGCGGGCAGTCAGAGTTATCCGGGGCGGGCCGCTGTAGCGAGCCCCGATGGCTCTACAACCGTGTACTTCGGCCCGACAAAACCCAAGGGCGTTGGTGACGGCAACTGGATCCAGACGGTACCGGGTAAAGGTTGGAACACACTTCTTCGTCTGTACAGTCCGCTCGAGCCGTTCTTCACAAAGCAGTGGCGGCCGAGCGAAATCGAGTTGGTCAAATAAACGGCGGACAGAAGTCATCATGAAACACGTGACACCAAACCTCATTGCTTCCGTGCTCGTTGGCGTGCTAACGATTTTGTCCGGCTGCGGCAACAAGAACGACGCCATTTCCACAGCAGAGAAGACACAGACGGACCGCCCCAGCATCGCAGAGACCAAAGCGATCGCGGAGGAGGGGTTCATCTACGGCCTGCCCATCGTGATGAACTACGCGGTGATGTATGCGTACGCCGTGGATCGCGACTCCGGTCAGTTCAAGGCGCCCTTCAATGAGATCAAAAACGAGGCGCGTGTCTTTACGTATGAGGACACCGCGATTGTCACGCCGAACAGCGACACGCCTTATTCCGCCCTGTGGCTCGACCTGCGCGCCGAGCCGATGGTGCTTTCGGTGCCCGCGGTCGAAAAGGAGCGTTACTACTCGGTGATGCTCGCCGACGGCAACACCTATAACTATGGCTATATCGGCAGCCGGGCCACCGGCAATGATGCCGGCGACTATCTGGTGGCAGGGCCTGACTGGAAGGGCGAAGCCCCGCCGGGCATCAAAAAGACGTTCCGTTCCGGCACGCAGTTCTCGCTGGCTGCTTATCGCACGCAGCTCTTCAATGCCGAGGACATGCCGAATGTCGTCAAGGTCCAGGCTGGCTATAAGGTTCAGCCGCTCTCGGCGTATCTCCACCAACCCGCGCCATCCGCCGCGCCGGCGATCAACTTCCCGAAGATCGACAAGGCGCTCGTCGAGACGGGCTTCTTCGAGTATCTCGACTTTGCGTTGCAGTTCGCTCCGGCAGCGCCGGAAGAACAGGAAATCCGCGCGAAGCTCGCTCGTATCGGAATCGGCGCCGGCAAGACTTTCAACTTCAAGGACCTCTCGTCGGAACACAAAGCGGAAGTGGCGTTGGGGATGAAGCAGGGCGACGAGAAAATCGAGGCCGCCGTTGCCTCGACGGGCAAGGATCAGAACGGCTGGCGCGTGGGGGGCCTGTCCGGAGGCGACGCCTCCCACTTCCACGGCGACTGGCTGGCGCGAGCGGCAGTGGCGAAGGCCGGCATCTACGCGAATGACCCCGCCGAAGCCATGTATCCCTACACGCGCAAGGATGTCAGCGGCGAGACGCTCGACGGCAGCAAGCATAACTACACGCTCACCTTCCCCGCCGGACAGCTCCCGCCGGTGAACGCGTTCTGGTCGGTGACGATGTACGACGGTACGAGCCAGTTGCTCATTCAGAACCCGATCAACCGGTATCTCATCAACTCGCCGATGCTGCCCGGCATGAAGAAGAACAAGGATGGCTCAGTCACGATCTACATCCAGAAGGATTCGCCGAGTGCGGACCAGCAAAGCAACTGGCTTCCCGCGCCGGATGGCACGATCTATCTACTGCTACGCCTCTACTGGCCGAAGACGGAACCGCCGTCCATCCTGCCGCCCGGTGAAGGCACGTGGCAGCCACCCGGCGTAGTACAGGTCAAATGAGACGCGACATTCGATGCTCGTTAGCGGCAGACGGCCGCCAGCGGGTCGACTCACGCGCCCGAGGAACGTGGTCTCAGAAGGGTCAACTCGCTAAAGATGCCATTGAGGTGCCTTCCATAATCGGCGTTTTGGACGCTGGCGAGCAGTGAAGCGTGGCGCCGGATTGAGCGTGCCGTGCGCTGGTTTTATCAAAGATAAAACAGAATCCGACGAGATAGTTGAGGTGCGAGATCGGGGCTGATTGTGTCATCGATTGTCATAGGATCGGCACATTCTAACATGTGCACTAAGTCGCGATAGTTAGCAACTCAATGATTTTGTTGGTGGCCAGGGGCAGAATTGAACTGCCGACACGCGGATTTTCAGTGAACGGACTTTCTGATCCAGCGTAACGTTAGATAACCCAACAGAACGATTAAGGTTCGGCGGTTACCACCGTGGATCACGTTGGATCATGATGAATGACGATAGATTGGGCACCTGAGTGGGCACCTGAATAACTGGCATCGCCAGCGGTCAATGTGCCATTGGGTCATTCCTCAAACTGCGTAGGCCGTTCGTTAGCCAACCGCGTTGCTCTGGAGTGCGCCCATACGTCGCCTCTGTTCCCTCGATTACTGTGTTGAGATTGAGTCGTGGGAGCAAATGGCGCGCTGCTTGCAGCGCTTCCAACGCTCGAACGTTATCCCCCAATTGAGCAAGCAGATTCGCGTGCACAAGCCAACTGAAATAGTCCTCAGGAAAATGCACGACCTCCTCGTTTGAGTAGTGCACGGCGTCGGCAAGGCGACCCGCTTGCGCGAGCGCTGAACGGGCACCTAATCACCATCAGCCCGTTCCCTCCGCAGTCGCGCGAGGCCGCGCGCGCCGCGCAGGCGGAAGTCAATTCGAATGCGCCGAAGACATAAAGCACGCAAGCACTTCGGCCAAGCCCGGCGAAGGTGAACTCAAACAACTCAGGCAGCGGAGATCTCAACAAGACGCGCGCAGGATAGGAGCATAAACCACCTGTTGGTGAATCAGGCCGAGTATCGCGCGCGAAGCGGAAGCCAACGTTGAGTTTGCCGAACGCGCAAACGCGCTGAGCTGATCCGGAAGTCGCTGATCTGCGCGACGAGTCGCCTTAGCCCGGACGTTGTGGAGTTTCAGTGAACCGTTGGACTGGAAATCTCGAAGCGACGCTCCGCCTACGAGCCGCGACTTCTAGTGTTGGCCCTGCCCGTTGTCGTGCTGGTCAGGATGATCTCCATGCTTCTCCTTCGCGCTGTTGCCTCGATCTTGATCTTGATTCGCGCCGGAGTTCCCGTGTCCATTGCCTTGCCCGTAATTCGGCTGATCGGACGGGTTTTGCGTGTTGGCCTGCTGGTGCCAAAGCTGTCTGGTATCTGGGTCGCGCGGTTCGTAGCGGTATTTCTCAGATCGAATCGATTGCTGTTGCTCGGGCGCGACCGGATAGTGGTCCTTCACGTAGCTTTTTTGGTAAACAGGCAACGGCGCCCGCGACGGAACGGAATGACGGTTCCACTGGTCCCAGCCACTCCGTTGTTGTTGCCAATCGTTGCCCCAGTGCTCAGCCCAGCGTGGCGCCTCGTCGGCACGCCAACCGTGGAAGTACTGCGGCGGATGTCGGTAATAGCGAACCGGAACGCGCAGCACGTACGCCGGCACATACCGCGGGGCAACCGCATACCACGGCCCGTTGTACCAGCCGCTCTGATACCAGTTGTCGTTCTGGAACACCCAGTACAGGCCGTCGTAGAAGAAATAGTTCGAACTGACGTGAGGGTCGTAGTACACGGGATAGCCCGGCACGTGCACGAATGTCGGATACGCACCCATGTTGAATCCGATGTTGATGCCGACACTGACGTCGTCGTGCGCCGAGGCGGACGAATACAGCAGCACGGAAATCGCACAGACGAGCAGGTAGCGCATTTCTCAATTCCTGGAGGGCGGGTGAATGCCAAGACAGGCCAGTTTGGCTCCAAGCAGCCGCCGTCTCTGTACGGTATCGAACGCAACGGCCCCAGCCGTAAGAGGGCGCGCCGCTCCGCGAACCACTCGGCCGACTTCATTACGGCTCAGCCAAGTCGAGTGCGCGGATTTTAAAGTTACACGCGGATTGGTAAGGAACACAGACAGCGTAAGTCCCAGATTCGTAAGCGCCTCTGGCTAACGATGCTGTTAAGGTGCCCAGCTCAAATGTACGTGGACACCTGCATCGAAGTGTACGAGTGTCCGGTCGTACACTCGTGCACTTTCGGGAATGCGGTGATGACATGAACATCGCCATACCCTTTGATGGTTTTCGGCGCCGGTATCGCCAGCGACCGTCAGCATGCCCAAAGCCAGTGACTCGCAGCTCATCCTAGTGTGCGTTGCGCGATTGGGTTGGAGCTTTAGGGTGTACGCTGGGGCGGCGGCGGAATGTCGATTCCTGGCTCCGCCGGATCAGACATTCTGCCGGTGACTTTCGGCCTCGCAATGGGTACTAAGGGTATTCACGGCGTCGCGGCTTACACGTCGGCGAATCAGGATCCGTCTCATGAGTCGATATTGCGGCGAGGTAGATGCGGAACCGGGAATCGTTGCTGCACAGGCGTAGAGAGATCGGTGTCTCCTGGCAGATGGTTCGGTGTTCTCAGACGATTTTCTCTGGACGATTGAACACCTCGACGAACTCGAAGAGTTTTTCGTGATGTAGGTGATCCACTCTGCCTAATCGGTAATGGATGGGCTGGTTTTGGGCCCCAAATGGGCACCGCGCCGTAGTCGAGCTGTTGGCGATGTCGCAAGTAACTGATTTAGATGGTGGCCAGGGGCAGAATTGAACTGCCGACACGCGGATTTTCAGTTGGATTGGACGTTTGAACTAAACAAATGAAATCAGTCGCTTAGCGCGCTTGCCGATTTCGATACCGTAGTTCAGCGTAGCTCAGTGTGTGTCCAGCGAAGGTTGTGCGGGCACAGTTTGGTCACAGTGGGAGTGCAACCGCGTCGGCTCAACTGGCGCGCCGTTCGAATTCGACTTTGATGGAATAGCCGAGCACACGGGCATACTGCTCCACGGTTGCCAGACGCGGAGAGATGTCGGAGCTCACGCTCTCCAGGCGAGAGATGTTGCCCTTCTGCGTTCCGAGGAGGTCTGCCATTTGTTCTTGGGTGAGGCCCGCCTCTTTTCGCATGCTGATCATCTGGCGCTTCATTTCAAAGGCCGATGACAGTGCTTCGTACGCGGACTTTACCGCTTGTTTCTTCAATGCCTTCTTTTTGAACTGCTTCAGGGTCGGTCGTTTACTCATCGTGCTGGATCTCCTTCATGCGTTGACGCGCCGTGTCCACGCTGCGCTTCGGGATTTTGGTTCCCTTCTTGATCACAGTGATCAGGATGACCACTTCTTCACCCGCGACTGTGCAGAAGACCGATCGGGCTATCCCCTCGCGGCCCTTGGCGCGAATCTCGAAAAGCCCTTGGCCCAAAGGAGCCGTGTGAGGCCTTCCCAGGTTTGGTCCAAACTCCTCGATCAGTTCCGCGATACGCAGGAAGTTCGCGAGGATGCTCGGCGGAAGCGCCAGCGTCTCTGCTTCGACCTTTTCATTGTAGAAAGTGATCGACCATTGCATTGTTGATTGTTATCTAAAATGACAACCTTGGTCAATCCATAGGCGAGTGGTTGGGCTGTATGTGTAAGTTCGTTCAAATGGAATTCGATCCTCCTCCCGGCGCGGCGTAGCTCAGCTGTTGGGGAGCTGCGCGAGCACTTGCTCTGGTGGAATCCGAGGGCGGACGGTGAGCATTGCTTCGGACTCGCCTGCCTCGAACCGACGGATTAACTCGTCCGCATCGAACTTTACGCTGATCGGATTCATGCCGAAGTCGCTGCTCTCGACTGGCTGGTGGAACACGCCGTGCGGCCTTGGTATCGGCGTGTAGAACAACTGTTCGAAGAGGCGCGCGCGCTCGGTATCGCGCCGCAGATGGAATTCGGTCCACTTCTATTACATCCTCACCGGCGGCTCGGCCCTGCTGTTTTCGATGGCGCCGGAAGCCCGTCGGCTAGCCGGCATCGATCCCACCAGCGAAGCCGTCATCGGCGGCCACGCAGAAGCGCTCGCGCAACTTCTTTCTCCCGGAGACTCGAAATGAAGCTCGTCACATCCACTGAATCCAATCGCACGCGCATCGGCGTCGTCCTCGGCGACGAGGTCGTCGACCTGTCAGATGGGACTACGGCACGGGACGGCGCGTCCGTCACCCGCGGGCGTGAGCGGGCGTCGCGGCGAATCGCGGGCAAGTCGTCGCACCCACGCAGAACAGGTTCGCCGTAAACACATGCTGAGGATCGAGCTCCCGCTTGATCCGCAACAGCCGTTCATAGACCTCGCGGCTGTCGTAGAAGAGCGCCCACAGGTCATCCAGCACCGGCTTCTCGTCGTTGACGACCATCGGTCCGAGGAGCAGGCGACGCTCCCTTCCGTCTTCCCAGAAGTCGAGCTTGATGCTCATGATGTCGCTCGCAATGCCGTTCATGAATGCCGTCGCCTTCTCGATGGAGTGCGTGATCTTGGGATCGTAGAAGATGTCGAACGCGAACCAGTAGTTGCCGTCGCGTTGACCCATCGCGGTACGGATGGGGGCATTGGCGAGGCCAGGCCCGCCGACCCTGCCGACCTGAATGGCGGCCTTCATTCCGGGGAATTTAAAGAGGCCCTTGAGGCTCTCCAACGCGGTCACCTTCCCGGTCACCCACTCGGCGAAGGTGACCCCGAGCCGGTTCCTCTTCGACATCGTGCTGTTCTTTCCGATCCACACGAGCTTCTTGCACGACAGGTTGAATTCGCGCGCGTTCTCGAAGGTGAGCGCCTTGAGGATCCGGGACAGCGGCATGCGCTGAGTTCCATCCATGAACCCATACGTCGGAAAGACCTTGCTCATGAGCTCGAAGGACAACATCCCAGGGACTGCTTTTAACCGATTGAATACCGCCTCGACGTGCGAGTCGTCCTGGTCAGGTCCTTTGCTGTTTGCCCAGCACCCACCCACCATGATGGTCGGAACGATCCAATGGAACGTGTCTCGACCCGCGAGGTTCGGATAGTGCTGCATCATCCAGTCATCGAAGGTCTCTGGCAGAAAGCTCGGGATATCCGCGTCGTGTTCCTCACCCAACGCGGTGACCGTCAGGCTGAAGTCCGGGTCGTAGTTCGGGTCGTCGTTGAACTCGTTGATCAGCTGCACCAACTGCTGGAGGGTCGCCGCATTGAAGAACCACGCCACCTTGAGGCCGCGGGCTTTGGGATGGTTCGTATCGCGCAGGCACTTGACCGTGATGCGGGTGACGACGCCGAAGTTGCCTGGGCTGCCGCCGAGCACGGCGAACCACAGGTCCTGGTCGACCAGATCCTGGCTGTCGCGCTTCACGGTGCGCTTCGTTCCGTCGGCCAGGATGATGTCGAACCGAAGCAGGTAGTCGATCATGACTCCGAAGGTGCGGGTGATCACCGACCACCCACCGGTCTGCGAGTGCCCCCCGATGTGCACGTCGCAGCACTCCCCGTGCGGGAAGAAGATGCCGTTCTCGATCGAGAGGGCGCACACGTCGTCGACGTTGAGGGCCGCACCCAGCGTCAAGGAGCCTTCGGCGGCGTCGAAGACGGACTGACGATAGGGGTACGTGGCCGGATCGGATGCCTCACGCCCGCTCAAATCGATCTGAATGTTGTCTTGCGTGGTGGAAGATGCGCCGAGGTACTGGTGCCCGCCCGATCGGACGGCGACGCCGAGGTCGTTCTCCCGCGCATAGTGAATCGCCATCTCGATGTCGGCGTCGTCGGCGACATACACGATGGCAGCCGGCGCCATGGCGCCATCGGGTTCGGAGGTCGTCGCGTACTGATAGGCGTGCACCCTGTACGCCTCGGAGCCGTCACGCAGGAAGACCTTGCCTTTGAACGCTGGAAGTGCTGACACGACGACTCCGTATTGAGGTTGCCGTCGCATCGGACGGGGCCGGGCAACTAATCCTCGGTGACGCGCCGGGTTGCGTCCGGCGTCGTCCCGCTTCGGTGGGCCAGCCAGCGCCCCCGGCTTTCAATCGCGCGTGCTTCCCAGCCACGTGCGCCCACGCGTTGTGCACAGGCTATGGCCGAATCGTAGCACGCCTCGATGTCCTGCCCGTCCGCCCCTCGGCGTTCGAGGATGAGGGCGTGCAGGCGATGGATCTCCGCTTCCGCCCAGCGTTCGCCGGTCGTTTCCATCTCGTCGAGGCTGGCGGCCAGCCGTTCCTCGGCCTGCGCGTGGTCGCCGCGCGCCGACAGCGCGTCGGCGCGAACGGCTTCGATGTACGGCAGCAAATTGAGCAGACCGGCCATGCGCGAGTAGCCGATCGCCATCTGCAGCGCCTCGGGCGCCGACGAGTCTCCCCGTTCCGCCCGCACGCACGCGGCCCACAGGGCGACAAAAATCGCTGGAATGCCTTCCCGGGCACACAGCTCAGTGCATTCCTGATGGATCTGTTCGGCGGCCGGCAGGTCGCCGCTCAGGATCCGGTGAACGCCGGCCACCACCAGCGCGAACATCTCGGAGAACGGATGTCGCAGTTGTTTCGCCAGCGCGAGGGCTTCCCGGGACGTCTCGAGGGAGCGCGCCTGATCGCCAATGATCCAGCGCATGATCGACAGATATCCGAGCGAGATGCTCGCCGGATCGTTGCCGAACTGGAACCGATGACTGGCGTGCGCCTCGGGGCGGTACATCGCCGCGACCTGTTCGAAGTTCTCCGCCGCGACGCCGAAGTTCGCTTGATAAAAGTTCGTGAGGCCGACACCCATATGCGCTTCAAGCAACAAGTCTTCGTTCTGTGCTGCCCGCGCGAGTTCCATGGCCGTTGTTGCGAGCTCCAGCGCGGTCGCATGTCGGGCACGGTTCGCTTCGAACATCCACAGGCTGATCAGGCCGAGCGCGCGCCTGGGCAAGTCGTCGACGCTGGCGCACAACTCCTGTGCGCGCTTCTGCATCGCCGCGACCTCCGCCGTACCGTAGCCCTGGGCATTGATCAGCGATGCGGCCAACGTCAGGACAACGTCGAGTTCCGTCAGCGTGCGTTGTGGCGACGCCGGCACCCCCTGAATGGCGGCTAGAGCAGCTCGGAGCAGCCCCGTAGCCTCGACCAGGGCGTTGCGGCGAAGCGCGCCCTGGCCCGCGAGCAACCAGAGCTGGGCTGCTCGGTCCGGGTCTCCACCGGCGCTCCAATGGTGCGCAACGAGTTCGGGATGTCCCTGGACCGTATCCGGGAAGTCCGATTCGAAGGTCCGCGCAACGCGCAGGTGCAGCTCGCGCCGACGAGATTTCGGGACCGAGTCGTACGCCGCCTCGCGCAGGAGCGAGTGCTTGAAGATGTACCCATCCGCTTCGGGTCGCACGAAGTCCGCTTCGAGCAGCCGCGCGAGCGATGACCGGAACTCGCCCGCGGGAAGGTCGGTTACCGTCGCGAGGATCTCGGCTGAGAAGCCGCGCCCGAACACCGAGGCAACCTGGGCCATTTGCTTGCTCCCTCCCAGACGATCCAGGCGGGCCATCAACGACTCCAGAAGCGTCGCCGGGATGACGTGATCGGCCGACGCTCCCTGCAGCGACAGCTGCCGATCGCGCATGACCAGGAACCCCGACGCCAGGACCGTCTTGGTCATTTCCTCAACAAACAATGGGACGCCTTCGCAGCGATCGATCAGCACCTGCGTGACGTCGGCGGGAAGTGGCACTCCGCTGGTCAGGTTCAGGATCATCTGACGAACTTCCGCCTCCCCGAGGCGGTTCAGATGCAGGGTCGTGACGCGGGAGCTCCCCTCCCATGGACTCGCGAATTCGGGGCGGGCCGTGGCGACGAGCAGGAGGTGGGTGTCGGTGAGGGCATTGAGCAAGAGGCCGATCGCCTCGATCGTCGATGAGTCCGCCCAATGCAGGTCCTCCACGACGAGCAGCAGTGGCGCCTGACGGCTGCGGATGAGCGCCCCGACCAGTTCCAAGGTGCGCTGATATTGGCGCGTCGCACTCGACGACACGGGTGGGTGCCCGGGCGGCGGCTGGACCGCCATCGTGTTGGCGAGAAGTCCGAGATCTTCGTCACTCCCGAGCCCGCACCGGTCTGCGTACGCACGGATCTTGGCGAACCGGGCCGACGCCGCGTCGGCCTCTTCGAACCCAAACAACTCCGCAAAGGTGCGCGTGAAGGGGTGCAGCGGGCTGTTCCGCAAGTCGGGGGAGCAGAAGCACTCCATGATCAACGAGCGCGCGGCATGCGCCTTTGCCGTCTGGACGTGCCGTGACTTTCCGATGCCGGGTTCGCCGACGAGCAGGAGAGCCCTTCCCGTCCCGGCCTGCGCGTCCCGCCAGCAAGACGCGATGGTGCCCTGTTCGTCGTCGTGTCCGACAAAGGGGGTCAAGCCGTGCTTCGCGGCGACCTCGATGCGGCGCTCGGCGCGGGTTTGTCCGAGGACTCGATGCAGCCCAGTCCTGCCTTTGATCCCCTTGAGTTCCACTCCCCCGAGGTCCTGCGTCTCGAAGAACCCCTGGACCAGTTCGAGGGTCGCGGAGGTGATGACGACTTGATGCGGCGGGGCCTCGCCTTGCACGCGCGCCGCTACATTTGGTGTGCCGCCAACCGCGAGGTTCTCCCGATGTTGTCCTCGCCCGACCTCTCCCACGAGCGCGAGGCCGGTGTGGATCCCCGCCCTCGCCGCGATCGCGGGAGTTCCGGCCCCGGCCCCGATTTGCGCCACCGTCTTCACGATCTGCAGAGCGGCCCCAACGGCCCTGCGCGCGTCGTCCTCGTGCGACTGCGGATAGCCGAAATAGATCAGAACGCCGTCGCCCAGGTATTGCTGGATGCTGCCGCCGGCACTCTCCACCGCCTCGGCACAGCAGGCCTGGTACTTGTCCAGCACGTCCCGCATGTCCTCGGGATCCAGCATCTCGGATAACGCCGTTGACCCCACGAGATCGCAGAAGACGACAGTGAGCAGCCGACGCTCCGCCTGCGGAACCGACAGGACGGCCCCGCACTCAGCGCAGAATCGTGCGCCCGAGGGGGAGACGGCATTGCATGCGCGACAGGTTTTGGACACTCCGGCGCTCCAAGGGTAGAGATGCTCGTCCCCACTAACCTCGATTGCCGCGGCAGAGCACTAGAGGATAGAAGATATGGACGCCCGCCTCTTGCCTCGAGGGATGGCATCGATGACGGATACCTCGAGCGGTTGATCGTATGCAATCAGGAGGCGTCTATGAGCTGGAATGTAGTTTATGTTGGGATCGATGTCGACGACGTTCAGCAGCATGGTTCGGCGCTGGTCGAGTCTCAGTTTCGCCGGAAAATCGGCCGCGTCTCATTCTTGCTGCAAAATCTGCGACGGGATGCGGTCGTTAGATTCGATGGCGTTTGTTCTTTGAACTGTTCGTCGAGACACGTCCAACGGAATCGTTAAGGAGCGGCTCGCGTGCGACGAAGTTCGAACGAGGCTTGACGTGGTGTCCAATTCGATCACCCAGTGCGACCGCCTAGGTCAACTTCGGCATCGACTTGAGCCCCGGCGCCTTGGCGAAAACCTTGAGTATCGTGCCGAGGCTCGGGCTGCCTTCGGCGGAGAGCGCGTTGTACAGGCCCTCTCGAGTGAGTCCGGTGTCTTTGGCGAGTTGAGCCATGCCGCGGGCGCGAGCGAGTGCCGGGGCGATGAATGCGGCATCGTCAGGCGTTTCCTCCATACACGCTTTGAGGTAGGCCACCATGTCTGCGTCGCTCCTGAGATAGTGGTCGCAGAAGACTGGAGGAATTGAAGCATGGCGCGCAATCAAGGCATTCCAGCGCAAGATGAATTCGCCGGAGTAGCTCGCCTGGGAAACGCCCGCGGCTTAGCGCAATTGTTCGCGATTCTATCTTCTCTCGCGGGATCCGTCGGTCAGACCATGAACACATTGCGGATTTCGAATTCGTTCGCCTGATCGAAGAGGGCGACGAAGTCGTCGTGACGTACGAAGGCAGCAATGCAAACGGTGGGAAATTCAAGAATACCGAAGTGCTCACCATCCGCATGGTCGAATCGTTGAGGCAGAAGTCTATTTCGGCTGGAACGGACCGCATAAAGCGCCATTGGGTCGCTTCGTCGATGAGGGCTAAACCGTCCGCTCCGTTCCGTCATACCTTCAGCTGGCAAAAGATTGCCCGCGGTGATCCTTCGTTCGCGCCGTCGATCAAACGGGTGGTCCTGATGAAGCTCGCCCGCGGTCCTCGCGTGAGACGGCGCTGGGGCTACGCGCATCTGTCCGGTGAGCATCTGACGGGTTACAGAGGGGCAGCAGACTGCGTGCAGTGTCGATTTTGCCAAACAATTGACACAGTACAACAGTTTAACTACGCTGCGACTCATCGCAACTCAATGATTTTGTTGGTGGACAGGGGCAAAATTGAACTGCCGACACGCGGATTTTCAGTTGGATGGGACGGTTGAACTAAACAAATCAGATCAGTCGCTTAGCGCGCTTGCCGATTTCGATACCGTAGTTCAATGTGTGTACAGCGAAGGTTGTGCGGGCACAATTTGGTCACAGTGGGAGTGCAACCTATCGCGCCAATCGCGTCATCTATTGCAACCGCGATAACGGTTTCGCGCTGGCGGCACAAATTCCGAGAACTCGCAGCCGCGATTTACCACTTCCATCGAGGCGGGATCGAGCCTAGGAGCGAACGCGTAGATCTCCACCGATGTTGGCGTGCCGCCGACGTTCAACACCGGAAAGCCGCCGCGGCCAATTCCGCGGATGCTGGGAGACAGATCGAATGCCTCCTGCATCTCACGCTGCAAGCGATGCAACTCGGCGAATACGTCGCGCGCATATAAGGATCGGTACATCGCAAACTCCTCTCTTGAGGTTGAACCAAGCGCTTCGGTTTTGCCCGGGCGCCTCCGGTCGGCGATTTATGGACGGTCTCGAGAAATTCAACGCCTAGCCTTTTGGGGACAACGCAGTCTCGGTTCGGTCATACGTTGCCTAGTTCGAAATCGTCAGAGGGCGAGGCGGCAGCGTGTCACTCTTAGGCAAGATCACCGCCAACACACCGTCACGATAGGAGACTTCGGCGTTTTCGGTATCGACGCCGTGCGGCAGCGGGATGTCCGTTTGAAATGCCCGTACGCCCGCTCCATGAGGTGGTATCGACGACCTTGCTGGGCGGCACCGGCGCGCTTTTCACCACGGATGCGCAGGACGTTTTCGTGGATGTCGATAGTCAGGTCGTCCGCGTTCATGCCGGGAATCTCAACTCGAATCACCACCGACATGGCGGTCTCCCAGGTCTCTGCCGCAAGCAGACTCCACTGCGGAAATTTCGGCGGCGATTCGACTTGCTGGTTGCCCTCGGTGCCGAAATGCGTGAGCGCGCCGCTGCCGCGAGTCAGCAATTCCCGCCAGCCCTCCGTGAGTCCTTCCCACGCGCGTTCTATCAAGTTCTTGATCGGTTCCATCGCGTTCACTGCCTGCAAACGAGTCCGGAAAACCAGTTGGGGTTCGCGTACCGCTTTTCAACGGTTGGAGCGCCCACTCGGTCGACCTTAAAACCGCCAGCGGTTCGCTCCAATATTTCTACGACGAACATGGCCATCCAAGGCCGACAGCACGGAGGTTCCGGATGAACAACCGCCGACTCGGTGTGTTAACGAGCGATCAGGGCCGCGCCATTCTGCGCAGAATGTGTCCGGCAACGACCGCGCCGTGAGTGTTCTGCAAGAAAGTGCCCCGCATCCTGAACCGCGTCGAAGCTCGCGTTCATCCGGCTCGCCCATTGCCGGCCCCAGGCTTCCGTGAACACGTCGTCGGCGCAACCCCAGACGAAATGGACGGGCTTGTTCCACGCGAGCAGCGCGCGGTAGTGGTGAGTCTGCGCAGCACCGTTACCGTTGTCGTAGCTGTCGAACGGAATCGACAGCGGAAACCGGCGCAGGCCGTTGTAGGCATCGTCGGGCAGATCTCGAAACGGCGCGGAGAAGCCCTCGTAGATCTGCGCGGCGAGACCCGTGAACTGCGGTCGATGACCTTGCGTCAGCGCCGGAAAGATCACGTCGGGTCCGGCGAGTCTTGCGCTGAATACCATCAGCAGCGCGATGTCCGGTCGATCGCGGCAGAAGATGCCGCCGTCGTGCCAGTTCCTGTTCCAGTTGCGAATCGCCTTCCGTGTACTCGTACTCGGGATGATGCAGCCACGTATTCATGATGATCAGCGCGGTCGAACCGCTCGGGCATCATGACGGCCTGCGCGAGTCCGATCGGACCGCCCCAGTCCTGACAGACCAGGGTGACGCGTCGCAGATCGAGCGCGGTGATCAGCGACGTCAGGATTTCGACGTGCCGCGCGATCGTGTACCAGTGAATGTCGGTCGGCTTGTCGGAGCGGCCGAAGCCGATGTGATCGGGTGCGATGCAGCGGTAGCCCGCGGAAACGAGCGCGGGAATGATGTCGCGGTAGAGATAGGACCACGTCGGCATGCCGTGCAGCAGCAGCATGACCGGCCCGTCGGCGGGACCCACGTCCACGTAGTGCATCCTCAGGTCCTGCCAGGCGTGATAGCGCGGCGAATAGTCGAAGTCGCTCAAGTTGGCGAAGTTCTCGTCGGGCGTGCGGATGAATTGCGTCACGTGCTTCTCCGGGTTTGACTGACAATCGGGTCGGGGGGCGCTCGGCGGAAGCCGCAAACAAACGTCGTCACAATCGATCGAGCACCGGCACGGTGATCGACGCTTGCGTATCGCCGAGCTGTTTGTCGCCGACGATGCCGCGGTAGAACCGGCTGCGCATCATGTCGGCGAAGTATTGCACCCCGGGGTAGTAGACGAGGGCGACCCGGTCGAACTGGTCACCCGCTTCCAGCGGCACCGCGACGCCGATGTGCATCGGTCCGTGCACGCCTTCCGCCATCAGCCCGAACATCTGCTGCGGTGTACTGGCGATCGGCGGCGGCGTTCGCGGACGTCCCTTCGCGCAGCAGGTTGGCGACGACGACCGCGTGTTCGCCGTACTCGCGCGCCGCCGAGCAGTTGCGTCGCGCGCACCTCGATCGCGGGATTCGGCTCGGCGCGGGACGAATGGAAAGTGCGACGGCGCGCCGGTGACGATTTGCATCGACGTCGTTTGCCGAGCAGGACCACCGGGAATGCCGAGATTGAGCCACGGCGAGCGCTGCATGCCGCACGCGTAGGTGCGGCTGAAGCGCGCCAATGCCTGGCGATATTCGTCGCCGGCCATGATTCGATCCGCCGCCGCCCGGGAATCGAATTGCGTCAGCAACACGGCGCTCCACGGCACCTCGCCGCCGAATCGATCGACGAGTTGCTTCGACGCGAGCGCATTGACCGCGACCTTGCCGGCGTAGACGACGTGCGCGTCGCCGGCCGACTCCGACGCGGCGCGCAAATCCCGCATCGCAGCGAACAGTGCGCGATCGTCCACGGCAGTCGGCGTCGCGCCGGCGTCGAAGTACAGAAACGTCACGACGTGAAACGCGCCGCTGGAATACACCAACGGCTGTGTGTCGTGAACGATGTCGCGTCGCGCGTGCAGGTAGCGCATCTGCTGCCAGACCACCGCGGCGATGATTCCAATGAGTGCCAACAGGATGATCGTTCGAAGCATGTCGCTACCCTCCGTTCGCGGATTCATTTGCGGATTGCGCTGCTGCGTCGCGAGGCGAGAGACACATACGCGTTCCGATCGGACGCACGCGGCGAGTCTGTCCGAACGTCGATCAGGCTGCTATCGACGCTTGCGGCGGTCCGGAACTGCTTAGTTGTCTCGCCCGGTACATCGATGCACGAGATGAAGAGCGCCATCGAGCGGCGTCGCGCGCGATCGCAGGTGACCCGCGCAGCAAGCAGCGACGCCCGCGTTCGAGCATGCTCGGACCGGGAACTTCGGTACCTGTGCCATCGATGCGTTTGTCGGCGAACGGCCGTTTGATCGAAGCACTCGAAAGCCCGCCTGAGTCGATGCCGTGGTTCGACGATGCCGAGATCGAGATTTACGCAAACGCTTTTCGACGCACGGGGTTCACGCCCGCACTCAATACCTATCGCAGTCTGCATCGCAGCTGGGAATTGCTGAGCGCCTGGACAGATCGCACAGTGGAGGTTCCGGCGCTCTACATCGGTGGAGCGCGACGTCGTCAGGTTCTTTCCTGGAATGCGAGATGTCATCGATCAGTTCGTGCAGTTGGTACCAGGTGCGGGGGGCACTTCTCGGCTCGCTCAGATCGGTGGCTTGCTCGGTGACGTCGACGACGAGCCCAGCCTCGATGTCGTCGCGTGACCCGATGCGCGCTCGCGACGCAACCGCAACGCGAGGTAGGCGACGACAGTAAGGTTGATCGTCAGCGTCGTGGCCTTTACGGCACCCGGCTGGTTCCACAACTCGTAGACCTCGAAGGGCAGGTAGATGCTGCCGCTGGCTACGCCGAGCCATTCGCCCCAGCGGCGCTCGAACCACAGCCCATAGCCTTCGGCGATTCGAAGTGCCGAATACAGCGCCGCCAACGCAGCGCCAAACCAAAGCCATGCGTCGGTGAGCTGTGTGGCTGCATGCAGGAAGATGCCAGCGTAGTGCCCAGACGGATCGATGTGCAGTCGCGTGACGAGTGAAACCGCGATGTGCGCGACGTCTCTATGTACGAGCGCGAGCAGCCCAAAGCCCGCACTGAGCACGATGATGCCCTTCAGTGCTTCCATCAGCGCGACGGCCTGCATCGCGCGCCGATCGGTATCGAAGTTCACTTGGGGCATGCTGTCTTCGTGACGAGCGTTGAGTTGTTCGACGCGTCAATGATTTCACAGCGGCGCGCTGGTTAGCGCCAACACGCGCCGATTTGAACAGGCTGGAGGTTCTGACGTGCACTGCCGCGCGCCTCGACGGATTGTTGGTGGTTCAGGTCTCTACGGTGTTCGAACAGTTTGGTAAGTGTTTCTGATCGACTCGGCAGCCGTAGCTGAACGAGTTCCGCTTGCGCGGTAATGATCGTGGGACACCACTCCCTGACCTGAACAGTGCCGATATCCGGCGACGCAGAGCCTCTTCTGTAGAAGAGAACATCTGCGCCAGTACCAACGGACCTACACAGTCAGGTCTTATCTCGAACGTGGTTTTCTGAGAGTCACCTCCTTTGGATGATGCGGCGGAGCCGCGGGGTTGATGAATGGTCTCGCGATCGCCATCGGCGATCGCTCGATCTCGGTAGGGAAGATGGGCAGATGCCCGATTTGAACGAATGGATCGAAGATCCGATAGTCTCGACGATGAACCGATGACCTTGACGGTCATTGCGACATTGCACGGTTCTCGATGTCGCTGTTGCAGTGATTGAGCGTCTGCTTCGCTGTCCGGTTGGCTTACGCCAGGCTGGATCGACCTGCCACTTTAAACGCAGTGGCCGCGTATAAATCGTCAGTGCAGTGCAGTTTAGGCACCGACAACTCGTAGCTGTCACTTCGAAATCCGACCGCGGGACCGCGTGATTACTGGCGTGTGGCCGTCGTCACTACACGGCTACGCCTCGTAGTGACGACGGCACCTTCGGGTCGTGGCACGGATCGCGCCGGGCATTCGCCCGTCACGATCCCTGCTTCGAGCTGTTACTGCGCCTTCGGTTCGCGTTCTCGAGTACAACCGCGTCGCGTGATTTCCGCTGTCGCGGCTGCGCGCATGTGAGGTGCGCTCCGCCGCCATCGGTTCTCGGCTCGCCCTCTTCTGACGATTGCACATTGTTGCGGCCTCCGTTGTCGAGCTGGTGAGTGGGCTCAGTGAGCCCACTCACAGCCGTGCTGAATTTCATACCGCCTACCGCGACCGGTGTCCGTCCCGTTCAGACGCTCTCGCGGCATTTCGGTTGCGCGCTTGTCCGAGGAGTACTTGGGCTCACTGAGCCCACCGCGTTTATCGAGTTTGAATTTTTCACGTCAGCGACCTGATGGATTTACGTGTCGGGTCGTCGACTCTGCGCAACGAGGTCGGAGCAGAACGGCCGCCGGCAATAGCTGAATAGCCGAAGATCTTTGGGAATTGCTCGCCGCGGCAACTCCCAACAATATGGCTCAGGCGCACAGCGTCGCACAATTCGACGCTGAGCGAGCTTCGAGCGCAGAGAAAAACTGCCGCACGCGATGGTGTGATTTGTTCTTCCCCGTTCGCGCTGAGTGCGCAATCTTCGCGAATCGCTCGCTCGAGATTCGGACACGATGACGACGCTGGATCTGGTCGAGGCGGCGCGCCTGTTGCGAATGTCCCCAGCTGTACTGCGTCAGAAAGCACGCCGAGGCACGATCCCTGGTGCAAAGCCTGGTAAGCGTTGGGTGTTCCTCGTGAGTGATCTTGAGGCTCACTTGCGCTCGTTCCATACTTCCGCCCGGCAAGCGCCGCTGAGTGGCTGTAAGGAGGAATCTTTATGGCCTTGTATCAACGCGGTGGGGTCTGGTGGGTCAGCTACACGAAACCCAATGGACAGCGAATACGCTGCTCGACTGGGACTTCGGATCGAACGCAGGCCCAGGAGTACCAAGACCGATTGATGGCCGAGCGGTGGCGCCACCACCGACTCGGCGAAAAACCCAGACGCACCTGGCAGGAGGCGGTCGTGCGTTGGCTTCAGGAGACGGACCACAAAGCGGATCGGCGTAACGACCTGACCAAACTCAGGTGGCTCCACCGGCACTTACACGACCGTTATCTCGATGAGATCGACCGCGATCTCGTCGATGGCATCGGGCAGTGCAAGAAAGCCGAGGCGAGCGCGACGACCGCCAATCGCCATCTTGCGGTATTACGCGCGATCCTGCGTGCGGCGCGAGACGAGTGGGAGTGGCTCGAACGGGTTCCGCGCGTGCGGTTATTCCGGGAGCCTAAGAAGCGTGTGCGATGGATCACCCGCGAGGAGAGCGCAGTGTTGTTGAAGGAACTGCCGTCACATCTGGCCGATATGGCCGCCTTTACGTTGGCGACGGGGCTGCGGCAACGCAACGTGAGTTACTTGCGGTGGGATCAGGTGGACCTGGACCGCAGCATGGCGTGGATTCATGCCGATCAGGCGAAGGCGCGGCGAGCGATCGCCGTACCACTCAACCGTGACGCAGAATCCGCGTGTCGGCGCCAACTGGGCGTGCATCCGGAGTACGTGTTTACCTATCAAGGCAGACCCGTGGAGCGCACCTCGACCAAGGCGTGGAAGAACGCGTTACGACGCGCCGGCATCGCCAACTTTCGCTGGCACGACCTGCGCCATACCTGGGCCTCGTGGCATGTGCAGAGCGGTACCAGTCTGCAGGAGCTGATGGAACTCGGCGGCTGGTCGTCGTACGAGATGGTGCTGCGCTACGCGCATTTGGCCGGTGAGCATTTGAAGGGTGCCGCGGGCCGGATCGAGCGTGAACTGTGCCCGCCGTTTGTCACAAATTTGGCACAGCCTAACGAGAAAGCTAAGTTGCGGTTGATCGTAAGTCACTGATTTACATGGTGGCCAGGGGCAGAATTGAACTGCCGACACGCGGATTTTCAGTCCGCTGCTCTACCAACTGAGCTACCTGGCCGGGCGGAGAAAACTGGAAGACCGTCTTGATCGAGCGACCTTGGTATGGAGCAAACAGGGCGCCGGTCGCGAGAGGGCGGTATTAAATCGACTGACCCCAATTGCGTCAAGGCAGCGTGCTCACGGTTGCGTCGGCGGGACGTAGCCCTCGGCGGCCTCGACGTCGGCGTTGTTGAAAAAACGTTCCATCTGCTCCGCGAGATATTTACGTGCCTCGGGATTCACGAGGCTCAAGTGCTTTTCGTTGATCAACATCGTCTGATGTTTTTGCCACTCGGCCCACGCTTGTTTCGAAACGTTCTCGTAGATGTCTTGTCCGCGTTTGCCGGGCAATGGCGGTGCTTCGAGGCCTTCGAGTTCCTTCTGATATTTGCGGCAGTAGACGGTGCGAGTCACGGCAGAACCGGTTGAGCTGCGATGAGGGCCAACAGTCTAACGGCCACGGCGGAAAGCCCAAGGGGTTCGTTGTCGCCTGTGCTGTACCAGCGCCAGCGGTCGAGATCGGCCACGCAGGACGACGCGGCGCGAACTTCGATGCGCAGCGGTTCGATGTCCATGTGGAAGTGCGTGAACGTGTGGCGAAAGCCCGACAACGTCTGACGCTCGATCACGCTCGACTCCCGCGCGCCCACCTCGGCGAGCAACGCGTCAACGCGATAGTCCGCATCGCGTTCCGGCGGACTCCAGAGTCCGCCCCAAATTCCGCTCGGCGGACGGCGCTCGAGCAAACAGCGGCCCTCGACATCGGTGAGCAGAAACATTCGCACGCGCCGCACGGGAAGCGTCTTGCGCGGTCGTGGTCCCGGGTAGCGCTCGATTGAATCACTCTGATGAGCGATGCACTGCGTGGCGACGGGACACTCGCCGCAACGCGGCTTGCTGCGAGTACACACCAGCGCGCCAAGATCCATGATCGCTTGCGTGTAGTCGGCGACGCGGATGGTCGGCGTGTTTGTTTCGGCGTATCGCCACAGCGTATCCGCCACACGCGTCTGTCCCGGATAGCCCGACACCGCGAAGCAGCGCGCGAGCACGCGCTTGACGTTGCCGTCGAGAATCGGCGCGCGAATGCCGTGGCCCGCTGCGAGGATCGCGCCGGCTGTCGAGCGTCCGATGCCGGGCAGCGCGATCAGTGCATCGAGGTCGCGCGGCAGCGTCGCCGCGTGTTCGTCGACCAGACGGCGGGCGGTCGCGTGGAGGTTGCGGCCGCGCGCGTAGTAGCCGAGCCCGGTCCAGAAATGCAGCACCTCGTCGAGCTCGGCGCGCGCCAGCGTCGCCACGTTGGGGAATCGCTCGATGAAACGATTGAAGTACGGGATCACCGTTGCGACTTGCGTCTGCTGCAGCATCACCTCCGAGATCCACACGCGGTACGCGGTGCGCGGATGCTGCCACGGCAGATCCTTGCGGCCGTGTGTATCGAACCACGCGAGCACTTGGTCGGCGAAGGCAGTTGTGACAGCGGTCATGCGTCAGGGCGACTTCGGCTGCTGCTGTTGCCGCTCTTCCTGAACATATCGAGCAGCGAGTGCGCGGCATCGCGATATTGTTCGGGGACCTTTTCGTCGATCGCGCTGTCGAGCCGTTTCGTCATTTCCGGATCGCCGGACAATGCGCGCGCGACGAGACTTCGTGTGGCATCCGCATCGGCGCCGCACTTGGGTTCGCCGATTGATCCTTGGCAATAGATCGGCAGCGGCAATCCGGTCAGAGTTTTGCCGACGTCGAAGCTCGGATACGGCGAGTCGGCGTTGACGGTCACGGTGAGGTGCAGATCGATCGTGTCCGCCAGCGCGTCGACTTTACCGGCGCCTTTGAGTGCGAGATTGTCGAGCGCCACGTCGAATAGCTGATCCGCGCCGCGCGCGTCCCATGTGCCGGCAAAGTGTTTGTACTTGAGGCGATCCGGCCACTTGGTGACCCGCTCGGTGCCGCCGATGACACGCGCGATCGCGAGTGACGCATTCTTGATCTCCGTGATTGCGATGGTGCCTTCGCCGCCGTCGAACGACGTGTGGGCGGTCAGCGAAACGAGCAATTCACGCTCGGTGTTGCCGCGCATGCTGAGCTCGCCACCGGAGCGAAATGCAGCGACCCAGTCGTAGTCCTTGTCGAGCCACGCAAGCAGTGCCTTGCTGTCGACGTGTTCGAGCTTGGGCTCGGCTTTCCACTGCGGCGGACTTTTTGTAGCGTCGATCGTCAACCGTGTCGTCGCGTTGCCACCGAAAAACTGCGGTAGATCGATCGCTGCAGTCGATCGCACCGTTCGCGTTGCTCGACTGAATCGTTGCGTTCGCGAATGTCGCGCCATCGTAGATCAGTTGGGCGATCGCGAGTTTGCCGTTCCAATCGACGTTGCCGATGAGGTCGAGCGGCAACAGCGGTTCGTCGAGCGATGGATCCAGTCTAATTGTCGGCGCAGCGAACGCGATCAGCCGCGAACGACCCGCCACCCAACGACGCGACGGCAGTTTTGCTCGAAGGCACGTTGAATCGGTCGATGGCGAGATCGAAGTCGACGTGGACCTTCGACGCATCGGGCGTTCCCGCGGTCGTGTTCATCTGCGCGTTGCCGGTCAATCGGAACGGGGCGTGGCCGATGAGTCCGCCGATGTCGATCTTTTCGATCTGCCACTGCGCAACCGCCTCGTCGAACTGCAGCATCGCGGCAATGGTCAATGGGATCTCGCGTTCGGGCCGTTTAATGGACAGTTTTGCGTGCAGCGGAAATTGGCGCGTCGGGGCGATGCCGCTCAAGTGCAGCGCGTCGATGCGAATCTGCGTCGCGTCGTCGTCAACGACGTAGTCGATGACGGCGTCGCTGATTGCGATGCTCGCGACTTCCCACGGTGCCGATGCGCGTCCGCTCGTCAACGGAGCGGGCAATGGAATCGGTAGCGGCGGCACCACCGCTGCGGCCGCTGCGCCGGACTCGGTCGGTGGCATCCAGTTCGCGTGCTCGCCGTGCTGCGTGAGCTTCGCGCGCAGACCATCGACCGACACGCCTTGAATGATCAACTTGGGACTACGCGACAGTAGCGCGAACGCGTCTGCGTCGAAGCGCAATGCGCGCACGGCGAGCATCGGCTCAGCGGCGTTGGCGGCCCAGTCGGCGTTGACGTCGTGTGCGACGAGTTGCACCGGTGGCCACCAGCGCCACGACAGGTCACCTCGAATCTCGACCGCGAGGCCGGTCTTCGCGCGTATCAGGTCAACGAGTTCTGGTTTGAATCGATTCGCGTCGGCGAGCAGCCACCAGAGACCCACGACCACAGAAAGCAGAACGATGACGATGACGAGGAGGGCTTTGCGCATGGCGCAAAGTATACGGGAACGCGCGAAACTCCTCCGCCGGTGCTGGCAATCATCCAGCAGCGGCGGCGCGGAGCGTTCAGATCAGGCTTGCCGTGCGCGCGTAGTGGTCGGCTGGTGCTGTGTCTCGTTGAAGCGGCGCGCCCAATACTTGACGTGCAGCCAGCGCGGCCACGTCAAGCTCATCTCGGCCTGGCGCTTACACGACGCGACGTAGCGGTTCAGGCTGTCGTTCGCTTCACGATGATTGCTATACGGACCCATGCTGGTATTGCCGCGGATGCGAAAGTACCAACGACCGTCTTCCTGTTGAAATATGCGCTCCGAAGACATGGCTGAAGCACCCTTGAATTAACCAGCGGGGCCATTCCAGCACGGGCTTCCGGAATGGTTGTGCGTACGTTGTAAAGGACGTTAGGCTGATCGCAAGTTGTGACGCTGTGATGAACGATGGCCGACGTAGGAGTGTGGCAACCACACGGTCCGGCAATCGATGCACGGACCCTCGCGCGACTAGCAGACGCCGCGGATTACCTGGACCACGAGACGTTGGGTCTGTCGGCAGACGAGGTGCGCGACCTGGCCTCTGTGATGAAGTACCCGCGTGAACAGTGGCCGCCGCTGTTCGCGAACGAGAGTGACGCGCGTCTCGTTCAACTGGTGAAGTTCTTCACGGTCGCTGAGATGCGGTTGCCGGGCTGGGAAGCGGGTGCGCACTCGCCGGTGATTGCGATCGTCGCCGAACTGCGACACCGCAAAGCACATCCGAAAGGACTCACGGCGTGGATCAAGGCGCACACGACGAATCGATTTTTGCCGCACGGGAGCTTGCTCGATAAGCTCTGACGCAACGGCGTCGTTGGCGAGACTGCTATACTGCGCGCCCTTGATGAGCCCCGAGGAAGACGCATGAAAGCGCGCACTGCGCGCGTCGCGCGCGACACGCTCGAGACGCAGATCGAAGTGACGGTGAATCTGGACGGCACCGGAACCGCGACGCTTGCGAGCGGCATCCCGTTCCTCGATCACATGCTCGATCAGATCGCGCGCCACGGGCTCATCGATCTCGAGATAAAGGCCACCGGTGATCTGCAGATCGACCCGCACCACACGGTCGAGGACATCGGCATCACGCTCGGCCAAGCGGTGGCGAAAGCGGTCGGCGACAAAAGCGGGCTGACGCGTTATGGCCACGCGTATGTGCCGCTCGACGAGGCGCTGTCGCGCGTCGTCATCGATTTTTCCGGTCGGCCGGTCCTTACGTATCACGTACCGTTCACGCGCTCGCGCGTTGGCGAATTCGACGTCGATCTCTGCCACGAATTTTTCCAGGGCTTTGCGAATCACGCGATGGTGACGCTGCACATGGACAACCTGCGCGGCGACAACAGCCATCACCAGGCCGAGACGTTGTTCAAGGCGTTCGGCCGGGCGTTGCGGATGGCGGTGACGTTGGACCCGCGTGTCGGCAAGGCGGTGCCGTCGACGAAAGGCACGCTGTAGAGCGCGGCGCCTTGATGGACGTCATTCCCGCGATCGATATCAAAGACGGTCAACAGGTTCGGTTGCGCCAGGGTCGCATGGCCGACGTCACAGTATTTTCGACGGACCCGGTCGCGGTGGCGCGCCATTGGTTCGCGCAAGGCTGTCGGCGCCTGCATCTCGTGGATCTCGACGGCGCCGTCGCGGGCGTACCGCGGAACGCGTCGATCATTCGCGCGATCAGCGCGGCCGCCGGCGGCGTGCCGGTGCAAGTCGGTGGCGGCATCCGTGAACTCGACACGATCGCTGCCTACTTCGATGCCGGCATCGATCGCGTCGTCCTCGGCACGCGCGCCGTGCGCGACCCGGCGTTTCTGTTCGATGCGTGCGCCGCATTCCCCGGGCGCATCTTGTTGGGACTCGATGCGCGCGACGGCATGATCGCGACCGATGGCTGGGAGTCGACCACGCAGGAGAGCGTTGTCGCGTTTGCGCGTCGCGTCGCGCATCCCGCCCTTGCCGGCATTGTCT
This sequence comes from uncultured Gammaproteobacteria bacterium, assembly GCA_963829065.1. GTDB lineage: Bacteria > Pseudomonadota > Gammaproteobacteria > Pseudomonadales > Azotimanducaceae > DATJGR01. The sequence continues at coordinate 66,140 of CAWHHK010000010.1, forward strand.
ATACCGACATCGGGCGCGACGGCATGGGCAGCGGCCTCAATGTCGCGGCGACGATCGAACTCGCTGAAGAGTCGGGAGTTGCAGTGGTTGCGTCGGGCGGCGTGCGCGATCTCGAGCATTTGCGCGAACTCGCGCGCGCGGCGCAGCAGAGTCGCGGCACCGTGCTCGGCGTGATCATCGGGCGCGCGTTGTACGAAGGCACGCTCGAACTCGGGTCGGCGCGGGCGCTACTGGAGCATTGAGTGCGAGAGCGATCTCCAGATCGCGATCGGGAGATCGCTCCACAAGCGCGTCAACGTTGCGATAACCACGCGAGCGGATTGATCGGCGGCGCCGTTGCTGCGAATCTCGAAGTACACACCACTCGTGGTCTGGCCGCCGCTGCGTCCCGCGGTCGCGATGGTCTCGCCGGCCGCCACCTGATCGCCGACCTGCTTGTAGAGCACGTCCGAGTGCGCATAGAGGCTCATGTAGCCGCTGCCGTGATCGATGATCGTCAGCAATCCGAAGCCGCGCAGCCAGTCGGAGAACGCAACCTTGCCGGCGTGCACCGCTGCGACCGGCGTGCCTTCGGTAGCATTGATGACGATGCCTTGCCACTTCAACAAGCCCGCCCGCGCGGGGTTCGCCGAAGCGGTGAATCAGCTTGCCGATTGTGGGCCACGGCAGCTTGCCTTTGGTGCGCGCAAACGTCGTCGCGACCGACTGTTGCGCTCGCCGTTGCAGTTCGGCGAGCAATGACTCGAGACGGCCGCGGTCCTGCGTCAAGCGGCTGCGTTCCTGCGTCTTATCCTGGATGTCGCCCTGCAATGCGACGAGCACGCGTTCGCGGGCCTCGCGCTTCGCGCGCAACTCTGCGCGATCGCTGTCGAGATCGCTCTGCTGCTTCGCGAGCGCTTGTTCGCGCGCCTGCTTCGCGGCGGCGTTCGCCTCGATGGATGTCAGTGTTTCCTGATACTTGGTCAGCGCCTCGCGTGCGTGCGGCCGAGAAATAACCGTGATAGCGCAGCATGCGTTCGACGAGTTCGGGGCTCTGCTGATTCAACAGCAGCTTCAGAAAATCTTCGCCCGACAAGCGGTAAGCGGCGGCCAGGTGATTCGCGATGAGTTGCGCCTGCTCGTCGCGCAGCGCGGACAACTCCGCGTGTTGCGCGTCGAGCGCGGCCAGCTCGGCCGTGATGCGCTGCTGCTCGGCCTCGATCTGGCGGATGTCGCCGTTGGTGGTGGCGATGGATTGATCCGTCGCGCGCAAATCCTTCTGCAGATCACGTTGTCGCCGCGACGCGTCCGAGAACCAGACGTCGAGATCGTTCAGCCGTTTTGTGATGCCATTGATGTCGCGCCGCGCTTTGGAGATATCTTCCGCGGCGCTCGCGAGCGACGATGCGAGCGCGACCCATGCCAAACCCAAACAAGCAAGCCGCGTGCGCCACCGCATTCGACATCCACTATCAAGTTGCTGTGCTAGATCCAGTCGCTGCGCTACTTCAAGTCGCTGCGCTTAGGCGCGCCGACGCGCGGGCTCGGGTTGATCGATCAGCGATCGGCCGGTCATTTCCTTGGGTACCGGTAACTGCAGCAGCGTCAGCAGCGTCGGCGCGACGTCGGCGAGCGTGCCGTCGTCGCGAAAACGCAATTGGCGATCGCCGATGTAGACCAGCGGTACCGGCTCGCTCGTATGCGCGGTATGCGGTTGTCCGGTCGTTGCGTCCGACATCTGCTCGACGTTGCCGTGGTCCGCGGTGATCAGGCACTGCGCGTTCGTCTCGCGAATCGCCGCGACGATCCGCCCGAGGCATTCGTCGAGCACTTCCACTGCGGCAACGGCGGCGTCGAAGATGCCCGTGTGTCCCACCATGTCGGCATTGGCGAAGTTGCAGATGATCGCGTCGTAGTGACGCGACCGGATCGCCTCAACGAGCCTGTCAGTGACTTCGCGCGCGCTCATCTCGGGCTGTAGATCGTATGTCGCGACTTTTGGCGACGGGACCAGGATCCGGTCTTCGCCGGGGTACGGGACCTCGCGTCCGCCGCTGAAAAAGAACGTCACGTGCGCGTACTTTTCGGTTTCGGCGATGCGCAACTGGGTACGCTGCAGGGTGGCGAGATACTCACCGAAGGTATTCGCGAGGCTGTCGGGTTCGAACGCGCAGGGTGCGTCGATATCGTCGGCATAATGCGTCAGCGTCACGAATGCTGACGGCCGCACGCGGGTGCGTCGGTCGAAACCGGCGAAGTCATCGGCGATCAACGCGCGCGTGAGTTCGCGGGCGCGGTCGGCGCGAAAGTTCATGAACACGATCGCGTCGCCATCGGCGATGTGCAGCGGCGCGCTGCCTGCGACGTGCACGGCGGTCGGCTGAACGAATTCGTCGTTCTCACCGCGTTGATAGGCAGCGTCCAGGGCGGCGATCGCGGTGTCAGCGTGAAACGGCGCATCGCCCCGAACCAGCAGGTTGTACGCGCGTTCAACGCGATCCCAGCGCTGGTCCCGATCCATTGCGAAGTAGCGACCGACGATCGAGGCGATCTGACCGACACCGAGTGCCTTGAAGCGAGCGTCGACGCGAGCCAGCGATGCCGCCGCGCTTCTCGGCGGTGTATCGCGACCATCGAGAAAAGCGTGCAGCAGAATGCGCCGCACACCGCGCGCGGCAGCGTGCTCGATCAGCGCAATGATGTGGTCTTCGTGACTGTGCACGCCGCCGGGCGACAGCAGTCCCAGCACGTGCAGCGCGGCGCCCGATTTTGCCGCGTCGATCGCGCGGTTGAGCACGGGATTCGCCGCGAACTCGCCGTTGTCGATCGCAAGCGTGATCCGCGTGAGGTCCTGGTAGACGACGCGGCCCGCGCCGAGATTCATGTGGCCCACTTCGGAGTTGCCCATTTGGCCCGACGGCAATCCGACGTCGTGACCGGAACTCGCGATCAATGTATGCGGCGCGTGACTCCACAGCGCGTCCCATGTCGGTGTCTTTGCAGCGGCAATCGCGTTGCCTTCTTGCGCGGGGCTGTGGCCGAATCCATCCAGCACGATGAGCAGACCCGTACGACGCGGCGTGTCTGACATTTGGATGGAAAACCTCAGGGATTCGAAGCGCGCATTCTAATCAGTTCGAACCGTCTGCGAATACGTCGGCTGTGTATAATGCGCGCTCGCAAGTTTTGGCCACTCCCGGATTTCGGATGCAGCAGCTGTTTGAATTCATTGGACATCATCCCGTGCTCGTCGGTGTGTTCGCCGTGCTGCTGGTGCTGTTCATCCGCAATGAGACCCAACGGGGCGGGCGAGGGGTGAGCCCGCAGGAACTGGTCAATCTCGTCAATCGCGAAGGCGCGGTCGTGCTCGACGTGCGCGATTCCAAGGAGTTCGACGCCGGACACATCGTCGATGCGGTGAACGTGCCGCATGGCGCACTCGAGAGCCGCCTCGCGGAGTTGGAAAAATACAAAGCGAAGCCGGTGACGATCGTCTGCAAGATGGGACAGCATGCCGGCACTGCGGGCGCGATGTTGCGCAAAGCCGGATTCGCCGAGGTCTCGCGACTGAGCGGCGGCATGACCGAGTGGCGCAACCAGAATTTGCCGGTCGTCAAGGGCTAGCGCCCGTCATCGTGGCCGCCGCGACCCCCGATTTCGCGCTCGAACGCATCTACGTCAAGGACGCGTCGTTCGAGTCGCCGCGCGCGCCGGACATCTTTCGCGAGGCGTGGCAGCCGCAGTTTCAACTCGACATCAATACCCGCGCGAGCGGTCTTCCCGAAGATCGATTCGAGGTGATCCTGACGGTCACCGTGAATGCGAAATCTGCGACCGGGGAGACGCTGATGATCGTCGAAGTGCAGCAGGCGGGCGTGTTCCGGATTCGCGGCCTACCCGAGGACCGATTGCGGCGCATTCTCGCGACGAATTGTCCCGAGCATCCTGTTTCCATACGTTCGCGAATCGATCGATGCGCTGATCGTCAAGGGCGGCTTTCCGGCGTTGATGCTCGCGCCGGTGAATTTCGACGCGATGTTCGACGAAGCGGTGAAGCAGCAGCGCTCTGGCGCTGCACCGGTTCAGCATTGACCCTCGACGGGGTCGTTAGCGAGCTCTTAGCGTCGCGCCGCGAAAACCGAACTGTCGCCACGCCTCGTAGACCACTACCGCGACCGCGTTGCTCAGATTGAGGCTGCGTGAATCCGGGCGCATCGGAATCCGAATGCGGTCGTCGGCGGGAATCGCGGCCAGAACGTCGGTGGGTAGGCCGCGCGTCTCGGGACCGAACAACAGCGCGTCGCCGTTCGAATAGCGCACGTCGTCGTAGTGGCGGCTCCCGCGCGTCGTGAACGCGAGCACTCGCGCGGGCGCGAGCTCGCGCAGTACCGCGTCGAGACTGCCGTGCACCGAGACATCGGCCCAGTCGCCATAGTCGAGTCCCGCGCGCCGCAACTTCGCATCGTCCAGCGTGAATCCGAGCGGCGCGATCAAGTGCAGCCGCGCGCCGGTGTTCGCGCACAGCCGCATCACGTTGCCGGTGTTCGGCGGAATCTCCGGCTCGAAGAGCAAGACGTCGATCATGCGCGCACCCGGGGAATCGACTTAGCGGCGCCGATACTGACAGCGGCGCGACGCACCGGGCAATCGATTAGACTGCGACGACATCTGCAGGAGGACGTTCGATGAAATTTGGTTTGATTCCCGTGAACATTGGCGTTGCGAACGCGGCCGCAGATGATCGGCATGGCGCAACTCGCCGAAGTCCGTCGGCTTCGAGTCGGTGTGGACGTTCGAACACGTCATCGTGCCCGTCGATTACAAATCGAAGTACCCGTACAGCCCGAACGGCAAGATGGGTGCGACGCCCGAGACGAATTTCATCGATCCGCTGATCGCGCTGACCGCGATCGCGGCGCAGACGCAGAAAATCCGGCTCGGCACCGGCGTCAACATCCTGTCGCAGACGAGTCCGCTGCTGCTCGCGAAGCAGGCGGCGAGCCTCGATCTCGTCTCCAACGGCCGGTTCATGCTCGGCGTCGGCATCGGCTGGCTGCAGGAAGAGTTCGTCGCGATGGGCACGCCGTTCGAACGTCGCGGCGCGCGCTTCGACGACTATGTCGTGGCGATGAAGAAAGTCTGGTCCGGCGAAGTGGTCGAGCACGACAGCGACTTTCTCGACTGGCACGGCTTCAAGAGCTATCCGTTGCCGGTGCAGAAGCCGCACGTGCCGGTGATCATCGGCGGCGCGAAGGGCAAGATCTACGAGCGGATTGCGACTGTTGGCGACGGCTGGTTCGCGCCGATCACCGACCCTGCCGCGCTCGGTCAAGCACTTGGTGAACTGAAGTCGGTCTGCAAGAAGGTCGGGCGCAACTACGCCGACATCGAGATCACGACGATGTGGGCGCCGCAGGCGGGACTCGATTCGATCAAACGCCTCGAAGATCTCGGCGTCGCGCGCGTGACGACGTTCGCCAATCCGGTCGATACCGTCAACGCGATCAAGCACCTCGGCGACGAGGTGATCGCGAAACTCTGAACGCGATGCCAACGGTTGCGTGAAGGCGCGCGTGGCTCAGTCGCCGACCGCCTTCATGTCGAGCTCTTTCATCTTGCGGGTCAGCGTATTGCGGCCCCAGCCGAGCAGAATCGACGCGTCGCGCCGGCGCCCGCCGCTGCGCGCGAGCGCCGCTTCGATGACGATCCGTTCGAAGCGCGGAATCGCGGTGTCGAGCAACGGCGCGCTGCCGTCGCCGCGATTGCCGGCGAGTTCCGCGTGCGCCCAACGCGCGAGCGCGGCTTCCCAGTCGCTCGTCGGCGCGTTCGTGGTCTCCGCCGCGCGCAGTTCCGGCGGCAGGTCCTGCACATAGACCTCGCGGCCCGACGCCATCACGGTGAGCCAGCGACACGTGTTCTCGAGCTGGCGCACGTTGCCGGGCCACGGCAATGACGCGAGGTATTGCTCGGTCTCGGTGCGCAACACCTTGGTCTCGCCGCCCAGTTCTGCCGCCGCGGCTTTGAGAAAATGTCGGGCGAGCAGCGGAATGTCTTCGCGCCGCTGCGTCAAGCGCGGCAAATGAATGCGGATCACGTTGAGTCGATGGTAGAGGTCTTCGCGGAACGAACCCTGCTCGACGAGGCGTTCGAGGTTCTGGTGCGTGGCGGCGATGATGCGGACATCGACGCGCACCGGCGAGTGACCGCCGACGCGATAGAACTCGCCATCGGCGAGCACGCGCAATAGGCGCGTCTGCGTCTCGGCCGGCATGTCGCCGATTTCGTCGAGAAACAGCGTGCCGCCGTTCGCCTGCTCGAAGCGCCCGACGCGTTGCTGCGCCGCACCGGTGAACGCGCCTTTTTCGTGGCCGAACAGCTCCGCCTCGACGAGGTCGCGCGGAATCGCGGCCATGTTCAGTGCAATGAATGTCTGCGCGGCGCGCGGGCTGTGCCGATGCAGCGCGCGCGCGACCAGTTCCTTGCCGCTGCCGGATTCGCCGTTGATCAGCACTGTGACGTTGGAGTTCGACAAGCGCCCGATCGCGCGGAACACCTCCTGCATCGCCGGCGCCTGGCCGATGATTTCGGTGGGTCCGACGTCGTCCTGAACCGGTTCCGAACGTTGTTCGTGCGCGTGCGTGACCGCGCGTCGAACCATCGCCATTGCGTCGTCGACGTCGAACGGTTTTGGCAGATAGTCGAACGCGCCGGTCTGGTACGAACTGACCGCGCTCTCGAGATCGGAATGCGCGGTCATGATGATGACCGGCAGCTGCGGCAGGTCGTGATGGACGCGCTTGAGCAGATCGATGCCGTCGATGCCCGGCATCCGGATGTCGGTGATGATTACGTCGGGCTGCTCGCGCGACAGGCGCTGCAGCATCGCGTCGCCGTTGTCGAACGACAGCGTCGTCATCCCGGCTTGTTCGAGGGCGCGTTCGAGCACCCAGCGGATCGAGCGGTCGTCGTCGACGACCCAGACGTTGCTATTTGCCATGCGACTGCTCCAGTGGCAGATAAATGGTGAACACGGTGGCCCCGGGTGCTGATTCGCATTCGATGAGCCCGCCGTGTTGCCCGACGATGCTTTGGGCGATCGACAGGCCCAGACCGGAACCGTCCGCGCGGCCGCTGATCATCGGGTAGTACATGCGGTCGAACAGATCCGCCGGAATGCCGGGTCCGTTGTCGGCGATGTCGAGCTGCACCACCATGCGGTGCCGCGTCGCGCCGATCGTGAACTGGCGGATGATCCGCGTGCAGAGGCGGATCTGCGGCGCGATGGTTTTTTCGAGCGCCTGTTGCGCATTGCGCACGATGTTGAGCAGGGCCTGGATCAATTGCTCGAGGTCGGCTTCGACTTCGGGCAGGCTCGGGTCGTAGTCGCGCACGAAACGAATTCGTTCCGGCGCCTCCGCTTCGAGCAGCGCGATGACGCGTTCGAGCGCTTGATGGATGTTGACCGGCACGAGCTTCGGCACCTGGCTCGGCCCGAGCATCCGATCCACCAGATTACGCAGCCGGTCGGCTTCCTCGATGATGATGCGCGTGTAGTCGCGTTGGCGTTCTGTCTGCAGTTCGCGCTGCAACAGTTGCGCCGCGCCGCGGATACCGCCGAGCGGGTTCTTGATCTCGTGCGCGAGGCCGCGGACCAGTTTGCGCGTGGTTTCCTGCACCGACGCGTGGTGGTCGTCGCGGTTGATCCGCAGCAGCCGGTCGAGCGGCAGAATCTCCAACAGCAATTGCGGCGGGGTGCGGTCGAGCATCGGCGTGACGGTGTAGTCGACAGACACTGTCGCGCCGGAGATCGTGCGCGCCATCGCGCCGCGTTTCGTAAACGCCTGCCCGTCCGTCAACGCCTCGACGAACGTCGACATCGGTGTCGCCGGGTCGCTGAAAACACGCGCGAGCGGTTCACCGAGCAGCCGGTGGCCGCTTGCTTCGACCAGCGCCTCGGCCGCTTGATTCAGGTACAGAATCGAAAGGTCCGCCGACAGCGCCATCACCGCGGTGCTCTGCTGATCGAGGATGTAATCGGGCGGGCGCATGCGACGGTGAATAGGCTCCGTATTGGTGCAATAGAGGGACAGTAGTCGCGCCGCGACGTCTGTGATGTCAAGCGGGTGCAATTATCGAACCAATTAGCGAACAGCGGTGGCCTGCACGCAGGCTGCAAAAAAATCAGCGCAGCCCCACGTCGAGCGTCAACCGCGAGCGGTCCCCCGGGGGGCGCTATCCGTTGTGCGGCGTGGGTGTAGGCGGCGCCTGCTGTGTGGCGAATCGCATCAGGTTGAACGTCGACGACGCGCTCTCGATCAGCACGTTGCCGCGCCGGTCGACGACCTTCGCTCCGACCGAGTGCGTGCCGCGATCGACGTTCGTCAACTCGAACGCGCCCGACACCGCTTCGATTGCGGTGTCTTCACCGTCGAATACGAGCAGCAATCGGTGTCCCGCGCGCAGCACGGGTGTCAGGGCCACCTGAATCTCGACGTTGCCGGCGTTGTCGCGAACGCTCGCGTCCGGCGCGGGCGAGATCACGTTCAGCTGTGTGTAGTAGCTCGACGCCGTCGCGTCGTCGGAATCGGTGTCTTGCGTGGCGGTGGACGGAGTCGCGGGTTCATACGTATTCATCGGCTCTACGTTGACCGCTTGCGGCGCGGGGCGCGCCGGAGCGATCAACCGGCGCGATGTCGGTGAATACGACGTTGCCGTTCGCGTCGACGGTTTTGTAGATCTCGGCCTGCGCAACGCAAGAAGCAGCCGCGAGACCGATGATCAATGCCAGTCGGATGCCCATGAGGTATCTCGCAATGACGATGCGCCCAATATAGCGACCGCGCCGGATGGATAAAAAGACCCCCGACCCTTGCGGGCCGGGGGTTCGTGATGCGAGTCGAGGTCGCAGCGGCCCTGAACGCCGCTCGCTTAGACGTGCTTATACGCTGTAGTACAACTCGAACTCCGCCGGATGCGTCGTCATGTTGATGTACGACACGTCCTGGCGCTTCAGTTCGATGTACGAGTCGATCGTCTCGTCGGTGAAGACGCCGCCGGCTTTCAGGTATTCGCGGTCGTCGCTCAGGCAATCGAGCGCCTGCTCCAGCGACGAGGCGACCGTCGGCACGCCTTCGAGTTCTTCCGGCTCCAGGTCGTACAGGTCTTTGTCGAACGGATCGCCGGGGTGGATCTTGTTTTTGATGCCGTCGAGGCCGGCCATCATCATCGCCGCGAAGGCGAAGTACGGATTCGCGGTGCTGTCCGGGAACCGCACTTCGATGCGATAGGCGCGCGGATTGGCAGCGAGGATGTAGGGGATCCGGATCGACGCGGAGCGGTTGCGCGCGGAGTACGCGAGCAGCACCGGCGCTTCGAAGCCCGGCACGAGCCGCTTGTACGAGTTCGTGCTGCAGTTGGTGAACCCGTTCAGCGAGCGCGCGTGTTTGATGATGCCGCCGATGTAGTACAGCGCCGTATCGGACAGGCCCGCGTAGCCGTTGCCGTGGAACAGATTCTTGCCGCCCTTCGCGATCGACTGGTGCACGTGCATGCCGCTGCCGTTGTCGCCGACCAGCGGCTTCGGCATGAACGTCGCGGTCTTGCCGTACGCGTGCGCGACGTTGTGCACGACGTATTTGTACATCTGCAGTTCGTCGGCTTTTTTGACGAGCGTGTTGAAGCGGACGCCGATTTCGTTCTGGCACGCCGTTGCGACTTCGTGGTGATGCACTTCGATCGGCAAGCCCATCGCGGCCATCGTGCTGCACATCGCGTTGCGGATATCGGCGGCCGAATCGACCGGCGGCACCGGGAAATAGCCGCCTTTGATGCGCGGTCGGTGGCCCATGTTGCCGCCCTCGTACGGCTCGTTGGATTCCCACGCGGCTTCTTCCGACGAAATCGCATAGGACGCGCCGGACATTTTTACCTGCCAGCGCACGTCGTCGAATATGAAGAACTCGGCCTCGGGACCGAAGTAAGCGGTGTCGCCGATGCCGCTCGACTTGAGATAGGCCTCGGCTTGTTTGGCGATCGAACGCGGATCGCGACTGTACGGCTGCATCGTGCGCCGGCTCGATGATGTCGCAGCGCAGGTTCAGCGTGGTCTCGTCGCGGAACGGATCGATGACCGGCGTCTCGTCGTCGGGCAGCAGGATCATGTCGGAGTCGTTGATCGCCTTCCATCCGGCGATCGATGAACCGTCGAACATGAAGCCTTCTTCGATGGTGTCCTTGGTGACGACGCTCACGGGAAACGTGGTGTGCTGTTCCTTGCCGCGCGGGTCGGTGAAGCGCAGGTCGACCCATTTGACGTCGTTGTCTTTGATCAGCTTCAGAGTGTTTTCGGACATGGATTACCGCTCCTAAAATCGGTGTGCTGCTTTGAGTAAAGTGAATCGTGCTGAAAGTTCGAGCGCCCGCCCCCAGCGGCGCACTGCCCCCTGCGGGGCGGGCTATCTTAGCGGGTTCGGGGAGCAATAGTCATGCCACGGAAATGCCGGCCGACCGCGCGGCCCGAGAGGGTGAGCGATCACTGACGCCGCGCTATTTCGGTGCATCTGATGCCGATGCTGCACCAAAATGGTTCGTCGAGTCTGGGGATCGGGACAAGCGCTCGCGCGCTCAGGCGGTCGAGCGCACGCGCACGCGGATGCGAATTTCGCGCTGCGTCGTGCTGCGTATCGACGACGTCGTGACCGTGAATGCGACACCACGCCGGGATGTCGTGCAGCGCGCCGGGGTCCGACGCGATGACGTCGAGTAGTGCGCCGGGTCGCAGCCGCTTGATGCGGTCCTGCGTGCGGATGACCGGCAGCGGGCACAGCAGGCCGCGCGCATCGAGCGTCTCGACGTCGGCGATCTCGCGGATCGAGTTTCAGACATGCCAGGCGTCCGGGATCTGTTGCGCTGGCAACGGGGTGACGCTGAATTGTTCGACGACGCCGTTGGGATGATGCGCTGAGACGGTGACGACGTCGGCGTCGCGTCCCTGGCTGTAACGCGCCGCGATGCGCGCGGCCAATTCGATGTCGCTCGGCAGTTGGCCGCCCGTCGATCAGCGTCAGCGGACCTTCGTGACTGAGCGTTCGCAGATGCACGAATTGTTTGCGGTAGCCCTCGAGAAAATTGTTCTCACCGTCCTCACGCGCGACGATCAGTTTGAAGTGCGGCGCCGGACGCACATGGCGTCCGACTTTCAGCAGCATGATGTCGTCGAGGCTGTAGTCGCGTTCGCCGCGTGCGCGCCACAGATCGGCGAGCTTCGCCGAATACTTCTCATCGGTCAGGAAGCAGCAGCCGCCGGCGGGCTGCGAGTACTCCGCGAAACCGAATCGCGCGGCAAGTTCGATCTGCGGTTTTCGATTGCGGCCGTGAAAACCAAACAGGTGTTCGCGATTCACCCAGCCTTCGCGCTCCGGCAGCGACGGCGGCAGGTTCAGCGCCGTCAGCGGTCGCAGCAGTCGATCCTGCGCACCGGATTCGCGCGCGACCAGCGGCATCGTGTCGCGGCGCTGCGACATCGGCCGTTGGCCGACGACTTCGCCGGTGACGATGAAGTCGCAGCCGTTTTCCTCCATGAATCCCCACGCGCGCGCTTGATCGACCATGAAGATCTTGCAGTCGAGACACGGATTCAGATGCGTCCCGTAGCCGTGTTTCGGATTCAGGACGATGTCTTTGTACGGCTCGGAGATGTCGATGATGTGGAGTTTGATGCCGAGTTGTTCGGCAACCCACAGCGCGCTGTTGCGCTTCGGCTTGCGTTGGTCCTTCGCGCGGATCGCGTGCGTGTGCCCCTCAACGCAGAATCCCGTGAAGAAGTTCAGGCCTTCGACGTGAACGCCTTCGTCGATGACGACTCGCGCGGCGAGCATCGAATCGAGACCACCGGAAATCAGCGCGACAGCTTTTCTGAGTTTCAGCCATAATGCGCGCCCGTTTGGGCAGGTGCCCGTCCAGTCAGATTTTTCAGCGGCCGCGAAGTCTAGCACGTACGCATCGCCCATTCTTTTCGAAGCAAACCTAACGATGAATGCACAAAAGCTGCGCAACATTGCCATTGTTGCGCACGTCGACCATGGCAAGACCACGCTGGTGGATCGGCTGCTGCAGCAGACCGGGACGCTCGACGCGCGCAAAGCCGCGCCCGATCGGATCATGGACAGCAACGAACTCGAGCGCGAGCGTGGCATCACGATTCTCGCGAAGACCACGGCGATCCGCTACCAGGATCATCAGATCAACATCGTCGACACGCCCGGGCACGCGGACTTCGGCGGTGAGGTCGAGCGGATACTGTCGATGGTCGACTCTGTGCTGTTGTTGGTCGACGCAGTCGATGGGCCGATGCCGCAGACGCGCTTCGTCACGAAGAAAGCATTTCTGGCGAATCTGAATCCGATCGTCGTCATCAACAAGGTCGATCGCCCCGGCGCGCGGCCGCACAAGGTCGTCGATCTCGTATTCGATCTGTTCCATTCGCTCGGCGCGACGGAGCAGCAGCTCGATTTCCCGGTGATTTACACGTCCGCGCTGCTCGGCACCGCGGGGCTCGATCCCGATGCGATGGCGCCAGACATGAAACCGCTGCTCGACGCGATTCTCGAGCGGGTGCCAGCGCCGAACGTCGACCCGGATGGTCCGTTTCAGATGCGCATCAGTTCGCTCGACTATTCGAGCTACGTCGGCGTGATCGGCATCGGCCGCATCGCGCGGGGTTCGGTGCGAACCAACACGCCCGTCAGCGCGATCGACCGGCACGGCGACGTGCGCTCGGGTCGCATCCTGTCGGTGCTGGGTCATCTGGGCCTCGCGCGGATCGAGATGGAAGTCGCACGCGCCGGCGACATCGTCTGCGTGACGGGCGTCGACGACATCAACATCTCGGACACGCTGTGCGCCAGAGACTGCCCGGAAGCGTTGCCGCCGCTGACAGTCGATGAACCAACCGTTTCGATGATGTTCTGCGTCAACACGTCGCCGTTGGCGGGCATCGAGGGAAAGTTTCTGACGAGTCGCCAGATTCGCGAACGGCTGTTGCGCGAGGCATCGCACAACGTCGCGCTGCGCGTCGAGGAGACTGGCGATCCGGATCAATTCAGGGTGTCCGGGCGCGGCGAACTGCACCTCGCCATTCTGATCGAGACGATGCGCCGGGAAGGCTACGAACTCGCGGTGTCGCGACCGCGCGTGATCACGAAGGAAGAGAACGGAAAGACGCTGGAGCCGTTCGAGGAGCTGACGCTCGATATCGACGAACTGCACCAGGGGCGCGTGATGGAGACGATGGGCGCGCGCCGCGCCGAGCTGCTGGACATGCAGCCTGACGGACACGGTCGGGTGCGGTTGACGTATCGCATCGCGTCGCGCGCATCGATGGGATTTCGGCCGCAGTTCCTGTCGATGACGTCCGGAACCGGGATCATGTCGTTCGGTTTTGCCGGCTACGATGAAGAAATCGCTGCGCCGATCGGTCAGCGCAGCAGTGGCGTGCTGATCTCCAACAGTCGCGGCAAAGCGGTCGGCTACGGTTTGTTCAATCTGCAGGAGCGCGGGCGTCTGTTCATTGGACCGAACGACGATGCCTACGAAGGCATGGTGATCGGAATTCACAGCCGTGAGAACGACCTGACGGTCAATCCGCTGCGAGAGAAAAAACTCACCAACGTGCGCGCTGCCGGCAGTGATGAAAACGTCATCCTGACGCCGCCGGTACGCCTATCGCTCGAACAGTCGCTCGAGTTCATCAACGACGATGAACTTGTCGAGGTGACGCCGCATTCGATCAGGATCCGCAAGCGCTACCTGACCGAGAATCAGCGCAAGCGCGAAGCCAGAGGCTGATGCGCGCGCTGCTGCAGCGCGTCACCGATGCCAGCGTGACTGTCGCCGGCGAACGCATCGCGAGTATCGGCAAGGGGTTGCTGGTTCTCGTGGGGGTGTTTCCGGACGACACTGCGGCCGACGCGACCAAGCTCGCAGACAAATGCGTCGACCTGCGCATATTCGCCGACGAATCGAAACCGATGAATCGCAGCGTCGTCGACGTCGGCGGCGAAGTGCTCGTCGTTTCGCAATTCACGCTTGCCGCGGATACGCGCAACGGTCGCCGGCCCAGTTTCGATTCGGCGGCGCCGCCCGATCAGGCGCGCGCGTTGTATGAAATGTTCGTCGAGCGAATTCGCCAACGACTCGGCAGAGTCGCGACCGGGATTTTCGGCGCCGACATGAAGGTGGCGCTTGTGAACGATGGACCGGTTACTTTTCTACTGGAGTGACGCCGGACTCCGCCGAGCCGGCCGGCTCGCGAGGTGTCGCCAAGCCGAGTAAGAAATAGCCCGGCTTCGAACAACATCCACATCGGCACCGCGAGCATCACCTGAGAAATCACGTCCGGCGGGGTGAATATCGCTCCTGCGATGAAACAACCCACGATCACGTAGGGCCGTTTGGAAGCCAGATCGCGCGTGGTCGTCAGCCCAGTGGCTACGATCAGAAAGGTTGCGATCGGAATTTCGAACGCGAACCCGAACGCCAGGAATAGATCGATGACGAAGTCGAGGTATTTGTTGATGTCCGTCATCATCGTCACGCCGGTCGGCGTGACGCTCGCGAAGAATTTGAATGCCAACGGGAAAACGACGAAGTAGGCGAAGGTCATGCCGAGGTAGTAGAGCACGATGCTGGAGACGAGCAGCGGTACGGCAAAGCGTTTTTCGCGTAGATACAGGCCCGGTGAGATGAATGCCCACGCCTGGTGGAGTATGACCGGCATCGCGAGAACCAGCGCCGAGTACATCGCCAGCTTGAACGGAGTGAGAAACGGCGACGCGACCTCGGTAGCGATCATCGTGGTGCCCGACGGCAGGTTTTTCATGAGCGGCGCGGCAACCCACGAATAGATGTTGTTGGCGAAGTAGTAGAGCGGAAAGAACATGAGCGCTACGGCGAGCACTGCGTTGAGAATGCGCCGACGCAACTCGAGCAGGTGACTGAGGAACGGTTGTTCCATCGCGTCGACGTGTCTTGTCGTGCTCTAACGCGTCCGGTTTCTTCACAACGCTCACAATCGATCAGTTCGGTGGCGGAGCGTCCTTCGTATCGCCGTTGATCCGCCCCAGAGGTTGTTCCGGGGTTGCCGGAACGCCGGGCGTCGATGTCGATGCCGCCGGCTGGCCATGGACCTCGTTCTTTACGTCACGTTCAAGGCGCTTCAATTGGTCCATGATCGCCTCGTTGTGCAATTGGCGGCGTACCTCGTCCATGCCGATTTCGCGTTCGATCTCGGCCTTCATCGTCGAAAAGGTCCGGCTGGCACGACCGATCCACAAGCCCAGCGTGCGCAGCGCTCTGGGCATTCGTTCCGGCCCGAGAACCAGCAGCGCAATCACGCAGATGAGTGCCAGCTCGGAAAAGCTGATATCAAACATTCGTATCGTGTTTGGACGCTTCGGCCTTGCGCGGTGAGATCTGCAGTTCGCCTTCGATTACCCTTTCGTTGGCAGCGGGCGGCGGTTCCTCCGCCTCCTTGATGGCCGAGCGAAATCCTTTGATGGCGGTACCAAGGTCGGAGCCGAGCGTCTTCAGGCGCTTCGGCCCGAATAGCAGCAAGTACGATCGCGAGCACGACCAACAAGTGTCCGAGGCTCAATCCGAACATACCTTTTCTCCAGTCGGCACTCGCCGAGCATTATACGCGCGCGGGGTCACTTGTTCTGAGAAGTGGTTCTGTTCGCTTTTTCGAGGTGGCCGGACACGCCGAAGCGGCGCGCGAGTTCGTCTAACACCCAGACAGGGCGCTGCTCGAGGTGAACGAGCATCACCATCGTGTGGAACCACAGGTCCGCGACCTCGCCGATCAGCGCGTCGTCCCGCTTCGTCGCGTCGGCATTTTTCGCGGCGACCAGCGTCTCGCCCGCTTCCTCGGCGACCTTCTTCAGGATCCGGTCGAGGCCCGAGGCATACAACGACGCGACGTACGACGATGTCGCGTCGGCGGCACGCCGCTCCTCGAGTACCTGCGTCAACGCATCGATGATGTCCATGGATCTTCTTCTCGCGTCCTAGGCTCTCGCGATCAGCGTCGAGCCTATCACAGCCGCCAGCACGCCCACGGCGATCGGCAATGGCTCGCCCGCTTCCAGCGCGTGTGCGACGTTCGTCCAAAGCACGGCGCCGCTGACGATGAGCAGCGCCGCACCGAGCCAACGGCGGGTGCGACCGCGGCGTTGCTGAGTCTCGAGCATTGACGCCAGCCGATTCATCACGACGCGTTGCTCGCGCGCGAATTTGTCGAGTCGCCGCAGGCCGTGGCTGGCGCCGATGATCAGTTCGGGCAGACGCGGCAACTGTTCGATCAACTCGGGTCCATAGGTGCTGAACTGACGCAACAGCGCCGCCGGCCCCACGCGTTGTTCCATCCAGCGCTCCATGAACGGTTTCGCGGTGTTCCACAGGTCGAGGTCTGGATACAGCTGGCGACCGAGACCTTCGATGTTGAGCAGCGTCTTCTGCAACAGCACGAGCTGCGGCTGAACTTCCATGTCGAACTCACGCGCGGTTTGAAACAACGTCACGAGAAAGTGGCCGAATGAAATTTCCTTCAGCGGCTTTTCGAATATCGGTTCGCACACCTGGCGAATGACGTTCTCGAATTCGGTGACGTTGGTCTCTTCCGGAATCCAACCGCTCTCGAGGTGCAGCCGCGCGACTTCCCGGTAGTCCTGGTTGAAGAACGCCAGCAGGTTGCGCGCGAGATAGTTCTGATCCTCGTCGGTGAGGCTGCCGATGATCGCGCAATCGATTGCGACGTAGCGCGGACTCTTTGGATCGGCAATGTCGACGAAAATATTTCCCGGGTGCATGTCCGCGTGGAAGAAATTGTCGACGAATACCTGCGTGAAGAATGTTTCGACGCCGCGTTCCGCCAGCAGCTTCATGTCGGTACCGCGGGCCTTCAGCTCTTCGATATTCGCAATCGGCACGCCGTGAATGCGTTCGAGCACCAACACGTCTTCGCGCGTGTAGTCCCAATACACGCGCGGCACGTACAGCGTCGCCGAATCGGCAAAATTGCGGCGCAGCTTTGCGGTGTTGGCGCCTTCCTGGACGAGATTCAACTCGTTCAGAATCGTGTATTCGTAGTCCTTGACGACGGTGATGAGGTGCAACCGCTGCGCATCGCGCGATACCCGCTCCAACAGGCGCGCGATGGTGTGCAGCAGCGCGAGATCTTCGCGGATGATCGATTCGACGCCGGGTCGGATCACCTTTACGACGACGTCGTCGCCACTGCGCAGGCGGGCCGCGTGCACTTGCGCGACCGATGCCGATGCGAGCGGCTGCTCGTCGAACGACGCGAACACGTCCGTCAGCGGGACGCCTAGACTCGCCTCGATCTTGGCGCGCGCTTGCGCGCCTGGGAATGGCGGCACTCGGTCCTGCAGCTTGGCGAGTTCCTCTGCGTAGTCGTCCGGCAGCAGGTCGCGCCGCGTCGACAGAATCTGACCGAACTTGATGAACACCGGACCGAGCGACTCGAGTGCGAGCCGCAGGCGTCGCGCCGGCGGGTCCGCCGGGTTCGGCAGCCAGCGCGTTGGCGAGATCCGCCACAGCAGTCGCAGCGACGTCGGCAACTGCTCGTCCGCGACGCCGCTGCGATCGATCAAGTTCGTCGAGGCGATGCCGCATTACGGTCGTGCCGATGCGGGAGAGCCGCATCAACCTACCCATGGTCATCGCTCCGGGATTTTTCGATCGTGTCGGTTCGTACTGCCAGGCGGTCGAGCCGAACGCGCAATGCGCGGGTCGCTTCCTGAAATGACTCGAATTCCGCAGTGCTGAGGTACCGCTGCTGACTTTCGCGACGCGCCAGGCGGCTGCCTTCGTCAGCCAGACTGCGCCCGAGCGCGGCGAATGCGGCGAATCCCAGTTCCACGACGCTCGTGATCGTCTGCGCCGCTTCCTTCCCAACGACATCCACAAGGGGCGATGGGATGTCGGGGCGGAAATCGGCGAGGATGCCGCGAAACTCCCGCAGGACGACGTCGTCGCCTTCGATCGTGATCCCGCCGTTCCGACCACCGCCGGCGCCGAAGAACGCCGCTGCCAACGCAACGGCGTCGCCGCGCACGATGACCGATGGCGCTTCGGACAGTCCTGGACTCAGTCGAATCGTATCGGGCTCGAAATGCAGGGTGGTTGTTTCGCCAGGTGGATCGATTTCGACCGCGATGCTGTGTCCAGCGAGCGCGGCGAGGCGCGTGCGCGTCAGTGGGTCGAGCTTCGCGGACGCGTTGGCGAAGTCTTCGACCCAGCGCGTCAACGCTGTTGCCCAGGGGTTCACGTGCGTGGGGCTTTGTCGGCGTGATGGATCGCAACGATCCCGTTGAGCAGGTTCTCGTAGGCGACGTTCTCAAACCCGGCATCGCCGATCATCAGCTTCAACGCCTTCTGCGACGGATGCACTTCGATGGATTCGACGAGGTAACGGTACGCGTTTGCATCGCCCGTGACCGACGCGACCGATCGCCGGCCACAGCGCTTGAAACGCGCCGTACGCCGCGGCGACGAGCGGGTTTTCGGGCTTCGAGAACTCGAGCACCAGCAGCCGGCCACCGGGACGCAGCACGCGATGCATTTCGGCGAGCGCGCGTTCCTTGTGCGTGACGTTGCGCAATCCGAAACCGATCGTCACGCAGTTGAAGCTCGCGTCGGCGAACGGTAGCGCCTCCGCGTCCGCCTGGCAGAATGTCACGTTGGTGAGGCCCCGGTCGATCAGGCGGTCGCGGCCGACGTCGATCATTGCTCCATTGATGTCGGCGAGCACGACCGAGCCCGCGGCGCCAACGAGCGGCGCATACAGCGCCGCCAGATCGCCAGTGCCACCGGCGAGATCGAGCACATTGTGGCCGGCGCGCACGCCCGACATTTCGATCGTGATCCGCTTCATGATCCGGTGCGATCCGAGCGACATCAGATCGTTCATGACGTCGTAGCGTTGCGCGACCGACGCGAAAACGCCGCCGACGCGGCGAGTCTTCTCTGTCGGCGGACACCTTCTGAAAGCCGAAGTCGACAGCTTCGTCGTCGCGCTTCATTTCGAGCCTTCGGCGTCGGGCTGCCAGTGACCGATCGGGACATTGCGGCAACCGGCTCGCATTGGCGACGTTCAGTTCGTCGAGGTAGCGCTGCCAGTAGCGTCTCGCGCTGTTCACCGAGTTCGCGCAGGTAGTCCCACGCGTAGATGCCGGTGTCGTGGCCGTCGTCGAACGCGATGCGAATCGCGTAGTTGCCGACCAGGTCGATCTGTTCGATGTTGACGTATTTCTTGCCGGTCATCAGTTTTCGCTCGCCGGCGCCGTGGCCGCGAACTTCCGCGGACGGTGAGAAGACGCGCAGCAGTTCGCACGGCAGCATGAAGCGCGTGCCATCGGGAAATCCCACCTCGAGTTCGCGGGATTGACGGTGCAGCTTCAGTTCGGTCGGCGCCTGCGTCACGGCGTTAGAGGATGTAGCGCGACAGGTCCTGATCGCGCGCGAGTTCGTTGAGCCGCGCATCGACGTAGGCCGCATCGATCCGAACGGTGGCGTCGGCGCCGGAGCGTTCGGTCGCCTCGAACGAAACGTCCTCCAGCAGTCGCTCCATCACCGTATGCAGCCGTCGCGCGCCGATGTTCTCGGTCGCTTGATTGACTTGAAAGGCGAGTTCGGCAATACGACCGATCGCGTCGTCGGAGAACTCGATCGTGACGCCTTCGGTGTTCATCAACGCCTGATACTGTTCGGTGAGCGATGCGTTCGGCTCGGTCAGAATACGCTCGAAATCCGCAGCCGTCAGTGCGGCCAGTTCGACTCGGATCGGCAGGCGGCCCTGCAGCTCGGGAATCAGGTCCGACGGTTTCGTCAGGTGAAACGCGCCCGATGCGATGAACAGGATATGGTCCGTCTTCACCATGCCGTACTTCGTCGACACGGTGCAACCTTCGATCAGCGGCAACAGATCGCGCTGTACACCTTCGCGCGAGACGTCGACGCCGGTCGTTTCGCCGCGGCGCGCGACCTTGTCGATCTCGTCGAGAAAAACGATGCCCGTCTGTTCGACGCTGTCGATCGCGCGCGCCTTCAGCTCTTCTTCGTTGACGAGTCGCAACGCTTCCTCTTCGCGGGTCCTGCGCAACGCATCCTTCACCTTGAGGCGGACGGTGCGCTTGCGTTGATTCGTCAGGTTCGAAAACATGCTCTGCAGCTGATTCGTCATCTCTTCCATGCCGGGCGGCGCCATGATCTCGACGCCGACCGGGCTCGCTGCGAGTTCGAGTTCGACTTCCTTGTCGTTCAACTCACCTTCGCGCAATCGTTTGCGAAACAGCTGGCGCGCCGTCGAGTCGCTGCGCTGTGCGGTGTCCGCAAAACCAACCGCGTGCGGTTCCGGCAGCAGTGCATCGAGGATGCGATCCTCGGCGGCGTCCTCGGCGCGCGCTCTGACTTTCTCGATCTGCTCGTGCCGCAGCATCTTCACGGCCGTGTCGGTCAGGTCGCGGATGATCGATTCGACGTCGCGACCGACGTAGCCGACTTCGGTGAATTTGGTGGCTTCGACTTTGATGAAAGGCGCGCCAGCGAGTTTTGCGAGGCGGCGTGCGATCTCGGTCTTGCCGACGCCCGTCGGGCCGATCATCAGGATGTTCTTCGGCGTCACTTCGTCGCGCAGCGTTTCGGCCAGTTGCATACGGCGCCAGCGGTTGCGTAGCGCGATGGCGACGGCACGCTTCGCGGCGTCCTGACCGACGATGTACTTGTCGAGTTCGTGGACGATTTCTCGCGGCGTCATCACGCTCACGACACAGCAGCCTCGAGCGATTCGATCGTACGGTTGTGATTGGTATAGATGCAGATGTCGGCGGCGATGGCGAGGGCTTTCTCGACGATGGTGCGTGCGTCGAGATCGGTGTTGTCGAGCAACGCTCGGGCCGCAGCCTGCGCGTAGCTTCCGCCTGACCCGATCGCGATCAAGTTGTCTTCCGGTTCGATGACGTCGCCGTTGCCGGTGACCATCAACGACGTGCGTGCGTCGGCGACCACCAACAGCGCTTCTAAGCGGCGCAGCGCGCGGTCCGTGCGCCAGTCCTTCGCGAGTTCCACCGCGGCGCGCGTCAGGTTGCCCGAGTATTTGTCGAGCTGCTTTTCGAATCGCTCGAACAGCGTGAACGCATCCGCCGTGGCTCCGGCGAATCCGGCGAGCACTCTGTCCTGATACAGCCGACGGACTTTGCGCGCGTTGGCCTTCATGATCGTCTGGCCGATCGAGACCTGACCGTCGCCGCCGACGACGACCGTGTTACCGCGGCGGACGCTGAGGATCGTTGTGCCTCGATACTCTTCCAAAGGATTCACCAAGGTCGCATCAGGGGGGTCAGGGCATAGTGCGGACCGCTGCGGTCGAATTCAACCGGCGGCGGGTTTGCGCGCGAGCACCAGTGCTTCGACGTCCTGCTTGCGCAGCGCCGTGATCGCGCGCTGTGTGTCCTGTGATGTCGCAAACGGCCCCACGATCACGCGGTGTCGGATGACGCCGCTCGACAGCGTGACCGCCGCCGTCTCGGTATTCCAGCCCGATTGCGCCAATGTCGCGCGCAAGCGTTCGGCATCGTCTTTGTTCGTGAACGACCCCGCCTGCACGCAGAAATTCGCGCGGTCCGTCGTGGACCGGCGCGTCGATAGCCGCGTTCGTCACCGTGTGCGAGGCACTCGACTCGTTGGGGAGGCGCTCGAAAAACTCGAAGCGCGTGACCGGCGTCGGGTCACCGACTGCAGCTGGCGGCGCCGGCGCAGTTGTCGCGCTGCCGGCCCACCACTCCGGCAGCAACGCGCCAGCGAGCGTGAGCGCGACTCCCGCGGTGATCCCCGCGCCAAAACTGCCCCAATGGAACGCGCCGTCGCGCCGGCGCGACGCTCTGCGCGGTTCGGCACGCAGCGAACCTTTGCGGGAATCCTTGCGTCGCGCTCCGTTAGCAAAATCCTGCGCCATCGTATGCCTGCTCGAACTGCCTGCTCAAACTGTCTGCTGAAGCTGGGCGCATCATAACGACGCTGCATGTGTGCTCAAAACATATCGTAGGGATCGACGTCGATCGACCAGCGCACGCCCGGGAATCGCTGCTGGCCATGCGCCTCGATGAGATCGTCGAGCGCGCGTTGAAGGCGCGCGCGATCGGCGCTCAGCAACATGATCTGGCTGCGAAAACGCCGCGCGCGTTTTGCGAGCGGCGCAGGGACAGGACCGAGTACGTCGAGTCCGGCTCGGTTGCGGCAACCGTCGGTGAGTGCGTGCAGGCACGCTTGCGCGCGCTGCATGTCGACGCCGTCCGCGTTGAGCAGCGCCAATGCGTGCAGTGGCGGCAAGCCCGCCGCCGCGCGGTGCTCGAGTTCCGCGACGGCAAACCCTTCGTAGCCGTGCTCGACGAGCGCCGTCAGCAATGGATTGTTCGGACTGAACGTCTGGATCCAGACCTCGCCGGGGTGCTCCGCGCGTCCTGCGCGTCCCGCCACTTGAACGATCAGCTGCGCCGTGTGCTCGGGCGCGCGGAAATCGGGGCTCGCAAATCCCGCATCGGCGTTGATCACGCCGACCAGCGTGACCCTCGGAAAGTGATGGCCCTTGGCGAGCATCTGGGTGCCGACGAGCACCGCGGGCTCGCCGCGCGCGATCAGCTCGAGGTGCGACGCCATCGTGCGCGCGCTGCGCGTCGTGTCGCGGTCGATGCGCAGCACGGGAACATCGGGAAACGCCTGAGCGACGCCTTGTTCGCTGCGCTGCGTGCCGACACCCACCGCGCGCAGTGCTTCGTCGCCGCAGTCCGGGCAGCGCGCCGGCAGCGGCGCGTCGAGGCCGCAATGGTGGCAACGCAGTCGAGCGGGGGACTGATGCAGCGTCAATCGGCTTTCGCAGCGCGGGCACCCGGCGCACCAACCGCAACGCGTGCAGAGATAGGCGGGTGAGTAGCCCCGGCGGTTGATGAACAGCAGCACCTGATTGCCCTGCTGCGAGGTGCGTCCCGATCGCGGCGCGCAGCGGTGCGCTGAGGCCGTGATCGAGCTTCAGGCCGCGGATGTCGACGAGTCTGATTGGCGTCTTGTGAGCCGCGCCGGGTCGACTGATCAACCGTAGATGTCGATAGCGACCGCGCCGGGCGTTGTGCAACGTCTCGAGCGCCGGCGTCGCTGTGCCCATCAGCAGTGGGATGTCGAGCAGCTGCGCGCGTTTCACCGCGAGATCGCGCGCCGAGTAGCGGAATCCGTCCTGCTGTTTGAACGATCCGTCGTGCTCTTCGTCGACAACGATCAACCCGAGGCGCGCGAAGGGCACGAAGATCGCGCTGCGAGTTCCGATCAGCACGCGCGCGTTGCCGCTGCGGCACGCGTGCCACGCTTGTGCGCGCTCGCGTTCGGTCAGGCCGGAGTGATACACCGCCGCGTCGCCGAAGCGACCGGAAAAGCGCTCGAACGTTTGCGGGGTCAACGCGATTTCGGGGATCAGCACCAATACCTGGTCGCCGCGGGCGAGGACGGACTCGATCGCCTGCAGATAAATCTCGGTCTTGCCGCTGCCCGTGACGCCGTCCAGCAGCAGACATTCGAAGCGCCCAAGAGCTGCGCGCACAGCAGCGGTCGCGGCGAGCTGCTCCCGCGTCAGTTCGAAATCAGCACGGCCGATGCGCAGCGGCGGCGCGGGCGGTGGATCCGCCGCTTCGACGAGACCCTTGGCGACCAAACCGTGCAGCGCTTGTGTGTCGACGCCCGCGCGCAGCAACGCGTCGTGGCTGGCCCAGCCGCCGGCGGCGCGCAGTTCGAGCCACGCAGCGCGCTGCCGCGGAGCGCGCGCGAGCGTCCTGGTTTCGACGCCCGCAGTTTCGTTACCCTTGGTTTCCTTGGAAGGCAATGCTCGCCAGAAGCGCGGCAGCAACGGCTCGAGCGCGCGACCCTTTCGCAACGCCACTGGCAGCGCGGAGAACAGCGCCTCACCGGGCGGGTGGTGGTAGTAGTCGGTTGCCCATCGAATCAATTCGAACACGTCGGCCTGCAGGATCGGCTGCGCGTCGATGACGTCGGATAGTGGTTTCAGCGGCGCATCCGTGTCCGCGACGTCGGTCGTTTCGACGACGAGGCCGATCAATTTGCTCGCGCCAAAGGGCGCACGCACGCGCGCGCCTGGCGGCGGGACCGCAGCGCCGTCCGGCAAGAGGTAGTCGAACAACGTCCACAGCGGTCGCGGAACCGCGACGCGGACGATCACCGGCATGGGTGTGCATCGGGGAATGGTCGGGCTGGGGGCATTCGGGTTGTTTAGGCGAGCCTGCAGCGATGGTACAGGCGCGCGACGCGCGATCGAAGGGAGTCGCGGAGCTGATCGGTGCGCGACATTGTGGTCAGGCAGTGAGGGTCAGAGTACGTGTGCTTGCGAAGCTGCCGGCGTTTGGTAGACTGCGCGGCCTGAAAATTCCCGGTCCAAATCCCATGAAGCCAGATATTCATCCTGCGTATACCGCGATGAAGGCGACCTGCAGCTGCGGCAACGTCATCGAGACGCGGTCGACACTCGGTGCGGATATGCACTTGGACGTGTGTTCGAACTGCCATCCGTTCTACACCGGTCGTCAGAAGACGATCGACGCCGGCGGCCGCGTCGAGCGGTTCCGCAAGCGCTTCGGAAACCGCACTGCCGGCTGACCCGAACCTCCGGACCGTCGGCTACAGACCGATGGTGGCGCAACTCTTTCGCCGGCGATGACTCTAACGGCCATGTGTACTGCGCCACGTCGATTGTCAAAGTTGATCGTCTACGCCGCGCTGATCGGATTATCGGTCGCGGCGCACGCGGGTCCGGGCAAGAAAGCCTACGATGAATTCGCCAAGCAGGGTCAGATCTATGATGACCCCAAGTGGCAGACCTACGTGCAGCACATCGGTGAACGGCTGGTCGCGTACACGTCAGAACCGAAAGGTGATTTTCATTTCACGGTGCTCGACAGCTCCGACGTCAATGCCTTCGCGTTGCCGGACGGGTACATCTTCGTCTATCGCGGCTTGATCGCGTACCTCGAGAGCGAAGATCAACTCGCGGCGGTCATCGGCCATGAAATCGGCCACGTCGTGGCGCATCACGCGTCGAAGAAGAATCTGCTTAGCGCGTTCGGCAACGTCGCCGGATTCGTCGGCGCCGTGATGACCGGCGTCGGCCAGGTTCAGGATACGGCGAACGAGGCGACCAACACGGTCGTCTCCGGTTACGGGCGCGACATGGAACTGCAAGCCGACCAGCTCGGCGGTGAGTTCATCGCGAAGGCCGGCTACAACCCGTTTGCGATGATCGAAGTGATTCAAGTTTTGAAGGACCAGGAATTGTTCTCGAGTCAGGTCGGCGGGCGAACAGAAGAGCTATCACGGCGTGTTCGCATCGCACCCGCAGAACGACAAGCGCCTGCACGACGCCGTCGAAGGCAATGCGAAATTTCTGCCCGCCGAAGAGGTTGAGCCGGTCGGGAACTTCTGGGAAATGATCGACGGTCTCGTCTACGGCAATGTGGGCGGCGCCGGGATCGTCAAAGACACCACCTTCTATCACGAGGGTCTGCGTGTCGTGGTGACGTTCCCCGCAGGCTGGGACGTGTCGAGTTCATCGCAGAAGGTCACTGGCATTGCGCCCGCCGGCAGCATGGCGGGCAACATCACGTTCCAACGGCAGGAAGCGCCCAAGACGAAACAGACGCCGTCTGAATACGTCACCAAGACCCTGCAACGCGACGACATCGTGTCGGGAGAAGATCTCAAGGTCGGCGAGGACTACGCCGCCTACATCGGCAAAGTTGATCTCGCGAAGTCCAACTTGAAGGCCAGCATGATCGCCGTCGTGTTCAAGGACAGCGGCGTATACCTTTTCAAAGGTGAAGCCGGTGAAGCCGGTGATGCGGCGCAATTCGAGACGGACTTTCGCGCCACAGTACAATCGTTCAGGGCGATGCAACCGACGGATCTGAAGGTCGCGAACAATCAGCGCATCAAGGTGATCGAAGGTAAGCCCGGTGATACCTATGCGTCGCTGGCGGCGAAATCGTCGATCAAGAGCCATGCGGAAGAGACGCTGCGCTTGCTGAACGGCGACCATCCGCTCGGCGAACCCCGTGCCGGAAATCCGATCAAGATCGTTCAGTGATCTTCGCCGCGCCCGTGCGGCGAGCATGTGCTGCCGCACCGGTTAGCGTGTATTAAAACAGGTCGATCGGTCTGACGGGCTGCTTAGAGCTCGATTCCGTGCCGGGCTGGCCCCTACCGGCGGCGGTCGGCGTGTGCTCTGCGAGGAAGTATTCGAAGATGGCGCTCTGATCGTCCGGTGTTGCGGCTTCGCCGGTACGCGGGTCGATCTTCATCGTGACGACGCCGGCGGGTTGTTGACGCGTGTCCTCGGGTACCCCATCCAACGCAACGCGCATGAAGTCGATCCAGATCGGCAGTGGTGTGTTCGAGCCGAACTCGCTGTCACCGACCGGCCGATGGTCGCTGAAGCCGACCCACACCGTGGCGACGAGATTGCGCTGGTAGCCGTTGAACCAGGTGTCCGCTTCATTCGTCGTGCCGGTCTTCCCGGCCAGATCATCGCGGTTGAGGATCTTAGCGCGCACCGCGGTGCCATGCTGAATCACGTCCTGCAGCATCGTATGCATGATGAACGCGTTGCGCTCGTCGATGACGCGCGGCGCCGGAATGGGCGTGTCCGGATCACCGGTATCCGCCGCGAGCGTCGCCACGCCGGCGTCGGATGACGGTGCGGTTTCTTGCGCAGGGCATTTGGGGCAAACGACTGGATAGTGCGCTTGGTAGATCGTCTCGCCGGCGATGTTGCGCACCTCGGCGACGATGTTGGGCACGACGAGATAACCGCCGTTGGCGAACGTCGCATAGGCTCGCACCATCTGTAGCGGCGTGACTCCGATCGTTCCGCCTCCGAGCGCCAGCTGTGTGTTGCGGGGGAACTCGGCGGTGTCGAAACCAAAACGCTTCACATAGTCGAGCACTGGACCGGCGCCGACCGCGAGCAGCACCCGAATCGAGACGAGGTTGATCGACCGGTACAGCGCTTCACGCAGCCGAGTAGGACCGTTGAAACGGCCCCCGTCGTTCTTCGGCCTATAGCTCGTTTCGAGATTGTCGTCTTCGAAGACGAGCGGCGCGTCCATGAAGATCGTCGCGGGCGTGATGCCGCTGTCGAGTGCGGCCGAATAGACGAACGGCTTGAAGCCCGAACCCGGCTGGCGCGCGGCCTGCAGTGCGTGGTTGTACTGGCTCGACGCGAAGTCGAATCCGCCGACGATTGCCTTGATTGCGCCGGTGTCGGGCGTCATCGCGACGAGCGCCGCCTGGATGTCCGGCATCTGCGCGAGTGTCCACGCTTGGGTTGTGCGCCGCAGCCAGACAAGGTCACCGCGCACGACGACATCGTCGGCCTTTGTCGGCGGTGGGCCGCGGGTGTTGGCATCGATCAATCGCGCGGCCCATTTGTACCCGTCGCTCGTGACGCTCACCAATTCGCCGCTGGCGCGCATCGCGGTGAACTGCGTCGGCTCCACCGCGACGACCACGCACGCCTCGATGCCGAGCCGCGCGATGTACGGTACGAGGGCTTGTTGCGTTGCTGCTCGAAGCGCATCCGGGGCGCTGTCGGCGGGCAGGTCGATGTGCGCGACACGTCCGCGATAGCCGTGCTTCTGGTCATAGCGGAAGACGCCATCGCGAACGGCGGTCGTCGCCACTTCCTGCAGGCGCGCATCGATCGTCGTGGTCGCTTCGTAGCCACTCGAATACACCGCAGGGCCATAGCGCTGTACCAGTTGTTGGCGCACCCATTCGGCGGCGTAGGGCGCTGGGATGTCGAGGTCGCGTTCATGCACCGTCGCGGTGTTGGGCGCTTTGATCGCGTCCTGATACTGCTCGGGTGTGATCGATCCCTGCTCGAGCATCCGCGACAACACTAGATTGCGGCGCTTCATTGCGCGTTCGGGGCCGTTGATCGGGTTGCCTGCGCTCGGGGCTTGAGGAATGCCTGCGAGCATCGCCAACTGGGCGATGTCAAGTTGATTCAATGGCGCGCCGTAGTAGGTCATCGCCGCCGCCTGCGCACCGTACGCACGCTTGCCGAACGGCACGAGATTGAAATACAGCTCGAGAATCTCGTCCTTCGTCAGCTCCTGTTCGATCTTCAGCGCCAGCAACATTTCTTTGAACTTGCGTATGAACGTCTGCTCGGGGGACAGCGAGATGTTGCGCGCGAGTTGCATCGTGATCGTGCTCGCACCCGACTTGATTTCGCGGTTCAGCACGAGCTCGACCGAATCGTTGAACAGCGATATGAAGTCGACGCCGCCGTGCGAGTAGAAGCGCTTGTCTTCCGTGTCGAGCAGCGCATGAACAAATACCGGCGGTACCTCGGCGAGCGTGACCGGAATCACTCTGCGCTCGCCGAACTCCGCCATCAGTTCACCGCCTTGCGCAAAAATTCGTAACGGGGTCTCCACGCGAACGTGGCGATACGTCTCAGCTGATGGAATTTGTGGGTTCAAGTAGAGGAACACACCGGCGAGACTGAGCACTGCGCCACATACGGCCGTCCAGACCAACCACATAATGTTCAGCAATCTCGTACGCAACCGCGGGCTCATGGTTTCTCTGATAGTGTTAACGCGTTACCTGCGATGTCGGATCCAAAGTTGTGATCCGAACGACTTTTTTTCTAAGGGTACCCGATTGCTCTGACGAGCAGACTGGTATTCAATGCTGAATAGCACGAAAAGGACGTAAGTGCCCGCGCCTATAAGGAAAAACCACCGTGTTTGGCCTGTTTAAAACAAAGTCTGAAACACTGCTGGGTCTCGATATCTCCTCCACCTCGGTCAAGCTCCTCGAGCTGTCCAAGGCGGGCGACCGCTATCGAGTCGAAGCATACGGCGTTGAGCCGCTGCCGCCGAATGCTGTTGTCGAAAAGAACATCAGCGACGTCGAAGGCGTTGGCGAAGCGATCAAGCGACTGGTGGGCCGCTCGAAGGGCTCATCCAAACTCTCTGCAGTCGCCGTCGCCGGTTCCGCGGTCATCACGAAGACGATCGAAATGGATTCGGCGCTCTCCGATGACGAACTCGAAAATCAAATCACCGTCGAGGCCGATCAATACATCCCTTATCCCCTCGATGAGGTCGCGATCGACTTCGAAGTGCAAGGTCTGTCGGAACGCAACCCCGAGCAGGTCGAAGTATTACTCGCTGCGTGCCGGAAGGAAAACGTCGAGTTGCGCGAGGCCGCGCTCGAACTCGGCGGACTCAAGGCGCGCGTCGTCGACATCGAAGCGCACGCGATGAAGCGCGCCTTCGAACTGATCAAATCCCAACTCGGCGCAAACGCCGACGACCTGGTCGTTGCGATCATCGACATCGGCGCCACGATGACGACGTTATCGGTGTTGGCCGACGATCGTTCGATCTACACGCGCGAGCAGTTGTTCGGCGGCAAGCAACTCACCGAAGAAATTCAACGGCGCTACAGTTTGTCGTTCGAGGAAGCGGGGCTTGCGAAGAAGCAGGGTGGCTTGCCCGACGACTATGAAGCCGAAGTGCTTCAGCCGTTCAAGGAAGCTGTCCTGCAGCAGGTCACGCGGTCGTTGCAGTTCTTCTTCTCGTCGAGCCAGTACGACGACGTCGACTACATCGTGCTCGCGGGCGGCACGTCTTCGATCGAAGGTCTCGCCGAGATGATCGAAAACAAACTCGGCACGCCAACGGTCATTGCGAATCCGTTCGTCGACATGTCGATCGCGTCGAAGGTCGATGCCAATGCGCTGGCCAATGACGCGCCGGCGATGATGATTGCCTGTGGTCTGGCCATGAGGAGCTTCGACTGATGGCGCATATCAACCTACTTCCGTGGCGGGAATGGGAGCGCGAACGGCGCAAGAACGAATTCCTGGTCGGCATGGGCACCTCCGTGGTGCTGGGTGCGTTGATCGTCTTCATCGGCGGCTGGTACCTCGACAGTTCGATCGATCGGCAGAACGGGCGCAATCAATTCATCACCGACAAGATCGCGGTGCTCGACCAGCAGATTGCCGAGATTCATGACCTGCGCGAGAAACGCGAGCAGTTGCTCGCGCGGATGCGCGTGATCCAGGAGTTGCAGGGCAACCGTCCGGTCATCGTCCGCGTATTCGACGAGCTGGTTCGTACGCTTGCGAAAGGCGTGTATTTCACGAACCTGCGACTCGATGGACACGTACTCTCCATCGACGGCGTTGCCGAATCGAACAACCGAATTTCATCTGAGATGCGTAATCTCGAGGCGTCGGAGTGGTTCAAGGAACCCAACCTCAAAGGCATCAAAGAGAACAGCGCGGCCGGCGCGCAGGCCAGCAACTTCCAGCTGACTGTCGTGCAAACGAGCCCGAAGAAAGCCGGCAGCGACCCGGGTGAGGGGGAGTAACCGATGGCTCTACAGGACTCACTGAACCAGCTGCGCGGACTCGAGTTCGGCGACCTCGATGTCAACAACATCGGGGGTTGGCCGTCGCCGCTGAAGGCGATCATCCTGGTGCTCTTGATCATCGTGGTCGTCGGTGCGGGCTACTTTTTCCTTCTCACGGAGAAGCGGACCGCGCTCGAAGCGGCGCGCAAGCAGGAAAGCACGCTGAAGAGCGAATACGAGGCCAAGGCGTTTCAGGCCGCGAATCTGCCGCAGTATCGGCAGCAGAAGGAAGAGATGGAGGTGTCGTTCGGCACGATGCTGCGCCAGCTTCCGAGCGACACCGAAGTGCCCGGCCTGATCGAAGACATCACGCTCGCCGCGCTCGACCACGGACTCCAGATCGAGAGCATCGATCTGCAGCCGGAGCATAAGGCCGAGTTCTACGTCGAGTTGCCGATGACGATCGGCGTCTCCGGCGAATACCACGACGTCGGTTCGTTCGTGTCGGCCGTGGCGAATCTGTCGCGGATCGTCACGCTGCACGATTTCACGATCAAACCCAGCAGCGGCGGTAACCAGAATCTGAAGATGTCGATCGTTGCGAAAACGTATCGGTATCTGGGACAAGAGGACAAGTGATGCGCGCGTGCAGACGAGCATTGCTGAGCCTGGCTGCAGCGGGACTGATCGCCGGATGCTCGGGATCGAGTGATCCGCAGGACCTCAAGGCGTTCATGGACGAGGTGGACGCGCGCGGCAAAGGCCAGATCGAACCACTGCCCGAGTTCCTGCCGTATCAGGCGTTCGCCTATAGCGCCGGTGACGCCCGCAGCCCGTTCGAGCCACCGGTGGTGGTGAAGCCGGTTGACCCGAACAAGAAGGTCGCGTCGGTGAAGCCCGATCCGAATCGAGTCAAGCAGTTCCTCGAACAATTCAGCGCGAGCCAAATCGCCATGGTTGGGACGCTTTCGCAGGGCGCGCGCCTGTTTGGGCTCGTGCGTGATCCCAATGGCGGTGTGCATCGGGTGCAGATGGGAGATTACATGGGAACGGATCACGGCAAGATTCTCGCGATCGACGAGAACCGCATCGAGCTTCTGGAAATCGTCTCCGACGGAACCGGAGGCTGGGTCGAGCGCGAACGCACCGTGAACCTCGGAGGGGGCGGACAGTCATGAGGGTAATGAGCATGGATAAGCTAACTTCAGAAATGCCCTCGGTGCGCATGCGCGGACCGATGCCATGGCTGATCGCTGCGTTCTCGTGGTTCGTCGCAGGACCCGCATTTGCGGCGACGATGCAAAACATCGAGTTCTCCGCCTTGCCGGGTGACAAGACCGAAATTCGGATGATGTTCGACGGCACGCCGCCGGACCCGAAGGGCTATACGATCGAAGCGCCTGCCCGCATCGCGCTCGATCTGATGGATACGAAGAGCGCATTGGCGTCGAAGTACCACAGCCTCGGCGTCGGCAACGCGCGCGAAGTGACGGTGATCGAGGCCAAAGACCGCACACGCGTCATCGTCAACCTCACGCAGCTGGTCCCCTACGAAACCCGCACTGAAGGCAATACGCTGTTCATGTACGTCGGCTCGGGTGGTGCACAAGGCGTTCCCGCACAGCGACCGTATAGTGATGCCGATGTCGCGGCGACCGAGGCCCCGCCGTCGCACGACTCGCATGTCACGGATATCGACTTTCGCCGCGGCGAGAGCGGTGAAGGGCGCATCATCGTGACGTTGTCCGATCCGAAGGCGCCGGTGGATGTCAGCAGCGAAGCCGGCCAGATCAAGATTCAGATCCGCAACACGCAGCTTCCCGAGAGCTTGCGGCGGCGGTTGGACGTCACGGATTTCGCGACGCCGGTGCAGGTCGTCGACTCCGTCCAGAGTGGTCCGAACATCGCGATCACGATCGCGGCGAAGGGCAACTTCGATTACCTCGCCTACCAGGCCGATGAATCGCTGACGGTCAACGTCAACCCGATCTCGGACAAGGAAATCGCCGCACGCGACGACGTGTTCAAGTTCAAGGGCGAGAAGTTGTCGCTGAACTTCCAGGACATCGAAGTGCGTTCGGTATTGCAGCTGATCGCGGACTTCACCGACCTGAACCTCGTCGCCAGCGACACCGTGTCGGGCCGCATCACGTTGCGCCTGAAGAACGTACCGTGGGACCAGGCGCTCGAATTGATCCTGAAGACCAAAGGTCTCGACAAGCGTCAGGTCGGCAACGTCCTGCTCGTGGCGCCCGCCGCCGAGATTGCGGCACGCGAAATGCTCGAACTGAAAAACCAGCAGCAGATCTCCGAACTGGCGCCGCTGCGGACAGAATTCATCCAGGTGCGTTATGCGAGCGCCGGCGAACTCTACAAGCTGTTCAGCTCCAGCGCCGGCGGCAAGAGTTCGTCAGGCGGCGGTCCGAGCGGTGCGACCAGCAGCCGCGGAGCAATCGTGTCCTCGCGTGGTAGCGTGATCGTCGATGAGCGCACGAACGCGATCATCCTGACCGACACGGCCGATCGACTCGAAGAATTCCGCCGCGTCATCGCGCAACTCGACATACCCGTGCGGCAGGTGTTGATCGAATCACGCATCGTCACCGCGAGCACGAACTACAACCAGGAGCTCGGGATCCGGTGGGGCGGCGGCAGTATCCGCAACGTCAACGGCACGACGGTCAAGACCGGCGGCAGCCTGAACACGTTGGGCGAGTTGCAGAACATCATTACCAGCGGCACCGGCTCGATCACGTCACCGGACGATCTGGTGGTCGATCTTGGTGCGACGGCCGCGACGTCGAGCTTCGGTATCGGCTTCACGGGCGCGGACTATCTCGTGGACCTCGAACTGTCCGCGTTGCAGGTCGAAGGGCGCGCCGAGGTCGTTTCTCGTCCGAAGGTCATCACTGCCGACAAGCAGATGGCGACGATCGAGTCGGGTACGGAAATCCCGTACCAGGAAGCATCGAGCAGCGGTGCGACGTCGGTATCTTTCAAGAACGCCGTGCTGTCGTTGGAAGTGACGCCGCAGATCACGCCGGATGACCGGATCATCATGACGTTGAAGGTGACGCAGGACTCGGTCGGCGCCATTTTCAACGGGATTCCGAGTATCGACACGAACGAAGTCAGGACGCAGGTGCTCGTCGACAACTCGCAGACGGTCGTACTGGGTGGCATCTTCAAGGACGAGTTGACGAAGTCGACCGAGGCTACGCCGTTCCTCGGCGAGCTGCCGTACGTCGGTCGGTTGTTCCGCAGGACGCTCGACAAAACGGACAAGAAGGAACTGCTGATCTTCATCACGCCGCGAATCATTCAGGAGTCGCTGACGACTCGGTGATTTCGGCGCGAGGGATTACTTGTCACCCCGCGCGTATTAGACTGAACGGCGCCCTTCTGGCGCCGTTCGTCGTTATGGTTGGTAAGAATCACAATGTTTTCCTCATCGGGTTGATGGCGGTCGGCAAGACGACCGTTGGTCGCCTGCTTGCGGATGAGTTGGCGCTGCCGTTTTTCGATTCCGACCGCGTCGTCGAGGAAAAAGCGGGCGCGGACATTGCGTGGATATTCGACGTCGAAGGCGAAGCCGGATTCAGAGAGCGCGAGTGCCAGGCCGTAGACGAACTGACGCTGCGCGACGGAGTCGTGCTTGCGACTGGCGGTGGCGTCGTTTTGCGCGACGAGAATCGCCACAACCTGTCGACGCGCGGCGTCGTCGTTTTCCTCGATTCGCCGATCGAAAAGCTCGTGGAGCGGACGCGCCACGATCGGCGGCGGCCGCTGTTGAAGAACGGCGACGCGCGCGCAACGTTCGAACGTCTCGCCCGCGAGCGCGCGCCGTTGTATGCAAGCATTGCGGACTATCGGTTTTGTGCCGATCGACACTCAGCAAAGTCGTTGGCGCGTGAGATCGCCGATCGGCTGCGCCGCGACGGATGCCTTACGTGACGGCCGTCCTGTCGGTCGATCTCGGCGATCGAAGCTACCCCATCCATGTCGGCGTCGGCCTGCTGCGGGACGCTGATCGGCTTCCGCCCGTTCATCGCGCGGACGTCAGGTATGCATCGTCACCAACGAGACGATTGCACCGCTGTATCTCGATACTGTTTTGAAGTCGCTCGAGGGTTTTACGGTCGATGCATGCGTGCTTCCCGACGGTGAAGCGCACAAGACGCTGGCGACGTATGCTCGAGTCATCGACCACCTGATCACGCATCGGCACGACCGATCGACGACGCTCGTCGCGCTCGGCGGCGGCGTGATCGGCGATATCACGGGCTTCGTCGCAGCGACTTATCAGCGCGGCGTCGCGTTGATTCAGGTGCCGACGACGTTGCTCGCGCAGGTCGACTCCTCGGTGGGCGGCAAGACGGCGGTCAATCATCCGCACGGGAAGAACATGATCGGCGCGTTTTACCAGCCGCGGCTGGTGCTCGCCGACAT
Source organism: uncultured Gammaproteobacteria bacterium (assembly GCA_963829065.1). GTDB lineage: Bacteria > Pseudomonadota > Gammaproteobacteria > Pseudomonadales > Azotimanducaceae > DATJGR01. The sequence continues at coordinate 101,069 of CAWHHK010000010.1, forward strand.
GGATACGCTGCGCACGCTTGCCTCCCGCGAATACCTTGCCGGCCTCGCTGAGGTCATCAAGTACGGCGTCATTCGCGATGCGGAATTCTTCGCGTGGCTCGAAAATCACGTGGACGCGTTGTTGCAACGCGACCCGGCGGCGCTCGATCGGGCGGTGCTGCGCTGTTGCGCGATCAAGGCGGACGTCGTCGCGGCCGATGAGCGCGAGGATGGCGAGCGCGCAATTCTGAATTTCGGGCATACGTTCGGACACGCGATCGAAACGCTGACGCGCTACGAATACCTGCACGGCGAGGCTGTCGCGATCGGCATTGTGATGGCGGCCGATCTGTCGGTGCGCGAGGGAATCCTCGAACGCGACCAGGGTCGCCGCATCAAAGCGCTGGTCGGCGCCGTCGGGTTGCCGGTCGCACCGCCGGGAAACGTCACGCCGGACGCGATGCGTAGTGCAATGGGACTGGACAAAAAAGCGCTCGACGGCCGCATGCGACTGGTGCTCGCGCGCGGACTGGGGGGCGGATTCGTCACGGATCGATTCGAACCGAGCGCGCTCGCAGCAACGCTGAACGCCGGCGTATCCCTGTGCGATGACTGAGATCGACGCCTCAGCGCAGACGTTAGATCGAGTTGGGGATCCGTTCAGCGGCCCGTCGGAGGAGTTCTTCGGCGAAGGCGATCGCGCGCGGCAGCTCGACGAATTGCGACATCCGGCGCGATGGTCGCGCCGCCTGCTCGCGGTGACCGGGGAGCGCGGAGTCGGCAAGTCGACGCTGTATCGCGCGCTGTCGGGTCGGCTCGATCCCGGCGTAAAAGCGGCGCGAATCAACGCGAACTTGACCAGTGACATGCGCGAAGTGCTCGCCGGCATCGTCCAGGGATTCGGCATGGCGGTGCCGGCCAATGCAGATCCGCAGCTCTTGATCGCGTTGATCGTGTTGCACGTGCGCGAGCAGATCGACGCGAATCGATACTGCCTCGTGCTCGTCGACGACGCGCACTTGCTCGAACTGCGTGCGCTGGAGCAGTTGCTGAGGCTGACGGATGCCAGCGCCGACGAGGGCCTGCGCATTGCGTTCTTCGCCGAGGCTCACTTCGTGCAGTCGTTGGACAAGGCGGCCCGACGCAGCAGTCAGCTGCAGGCTTGGCACGAGATTCGTCTGGCGCCATTCACGGAGGAGGAGTCGCGCCGCTACGTCGCGTTCAGGCTCGCGCACGCCGGGCTGCAGGAACATTCGGCGTTTACGCAGAACCAGTTGGCGGTCATCGTCGGCGGTTCCGGCGGGTTGCCGGGGCGGATCGATGAACTCGCGAGCGCAATCCTCACAGGTCGAACTCACGATCGACGACGAGCGCAGGCTGGTTGCCGCGCATGCACCGCGCCGTGGTCGTGCTGGTGCTGATAGGCGCCGGCATGGGCTGGCTCATTTTCAGCAACCACCACGATCGGAAGAGCGAGAGCGCTGAACAGATTCCCAAAGGGGCACAGATGGCCGACGCAGCGCGTCGCGCTGGCGCTGCCGCAGGTCGATGCAACGCGCCCAACTCAGCAGGTCGCGCGAAGCAACGGCGGCGCGCGAAGCGCCGCTGCCGCGCGAACGACGCTGCCTCGGTGACGCTGCCGAACGAATCAGCGATGCACGAGAGCGCGGTGACGACGAACCGGCGGCTCCCGTCGTTGCGTCGATACGCACGCCAGAACCCGCGCAGACGCACGGTCGCGCCAAAGTGCCCGCCGCGCGCTAACGCGGCGGCGCCGGTGGCTGCCTTACACGGACCGCAATCGGCGCAGTGGTTGCGCCGCCAGCCGCGCGATCGCTTCACGCTGCAGCTGTTGGCGACGTCGAGCCGCGAAAAGCGCGATCAGTTCGTCAGCCGACAGGCGCAACCCGAACGGTTTGCGACGTTCGAAACGCGGCGCAACAACGAGGCGTGGTACGCGGTCACGTACGGCAATTTCGCGACACACGCCGAGGCGAGCGCCGCGGCGGCGACGCTGCCGTCGTCGGTCGGTCGCGTGGAGCCATGGATTCGGACGTTTGCGTCGGTGCAGGCAACGCTCGACTGAGACGCTTTACCGAAAAGCGGGAACTTCTTCTGCAAATCAGGGCAGCAGCGTCGCGCCCATCAACGCCCGATCGATCTCACGTGCTGCTTCGCGTCCCTCGTTGATCGCGCGCACGACCAGCGACTGCCCGCGCCGGCAATCGCCGGCGGCGAATACGTTCGGCGACGTTGGTTGCGTACTTTCCGTAGACCGCGTGCATGTTGCTGCGCGCGTCGTAGGCGACGCCGAGCGGATCCGACGCGCGATGTTCGGGTCCGAGGAAACCCATCGCGATCAGGATCAGGTCCGCCTTCCAGACCTTTTGCGTGTCCGGAATTTCCTTGAGCGACATTGCCGACGAATGCGACTTCGGTCGTGCGAATGCCGGTGAGTCGACCGTTGCCGCCTTCGAACGCTTTCCCCGAGATGCGGTAGACGCGCGGATCCGCGCCGAATTTCTTCGCGGCTTCTTCGTGGCCGTAGTCGACGCGAAAGATCTTTGGCCACGTCGGCCACGGATTGTCGGCAGCTCGCACCGGCGGCGGTTGCGGCAGAATTTCGAAGTTCACCAACGACCGGCAACCGTGGCGCAGCGCGGTGCCGATGCAGTCGGTACCGGTGTCGCCGCCGCCGATCACGATCACGTCCTTGCCTTTGGCGCAGATGTAGTTGCCGTCGGCGTGATCCGAATCGAGCAGGCTGCGCGTGTTCGCGTGCAGATATTCCATCGCGAAGTGGATGCCTGCGAGTTCGCGTCCCGGAATCGGCAGATCCCGCGGGACCGTTGCGCCGGTCGCAAACAGCACGGCGTCGTTGGTCTTGCGCGCAGCGTGCGAACGTCGAGCGTGCCGCCGCTGCCGTCGCCGACCTCGGTGGATGTCTGCAGCACGACGCCCTCGGCGCGCAACAGATCGACGCGCCGATCCACGACGCGCTTTGTCGAGCTTCATGTTCGGAATCCCGTACATCAGCAGTCCGCCGATGCGATCGGCGCGTTCGTATACGGTGACGAGGTGGCCGGCCTGATTCAGCTGTGCCGCCGCCGCCAGACCCGCCGGTCCCGAGCCGATGATCGCGACGCGCTTGCCGGTGCGCTGCGACGGCGGATTCGGCACGACCCAGCCTTCGTCGAAGCCGCGATCGATGATCGCCATTTCGATGTTCTTGATCGTGACGGCGGGATCGGTGATGCCGAGCACGCAAGCGCCTTCGCACGGCGCCGGACAGACGCGTCCGGTGAACTCCGGAAAGTTGTTGGTCTGGTGCAGCCGATCCAGCGCTTCCTGCCAGCGACCGCGGTAGACGAGGTCGTTCCATTCCGGGATCAGATTGTTGATCGGGGCAACCATCTGACGACTGACAGAAGGGGACGCCGCAATCCATGCAGCGCGAGCCCTGCACGGCCAGCCGCTTTTCGTCGTGCGCGGTATAAATTTCCTCGAAGTCGAGCAGCCGCTTGGTCGCATCGCGATACGCCTCGGACTGGCGAGGAAATTCTTTGAACCCAGTGGGTTTTCCCATGCTGATTCAGCTCAGGCTGTATCGACGACGAGTCACGAGCTTCAAGCTTCGGCGGCAAACGGCAACGGTTCGCCGGTTCGACGAGCTTCGAGAACGCGCTTGTAGTCGGTTGGCATCACCTTGACGAACTGAGTGACGCGACGGTCCCAGTCCGAAAGGATCGCTTTTGCGACGGTCGAACCGGTGTACGCCAGATGGTTCTCGATCGCGGTTTTCAGTTCCCGGATGTCCTCGGCGTCCTCGAGCGATTCGAGTTCGACGATTTCGGTGTTGCAGCGCTCTGGGAAAACGCCGCTCGGATCCCATACGTAGGCGACGCCGCCGCTCATGCCGGCGGCGAAGTTGCGTCCGGTCTGACCTAGTACGACGACGCGTCCGCCGGTCATGTACTCGCAGCCGTGATCGCCGACGCCTTCGATCACGGCCGATGCGCCACTGTTGCGAACCGCAAATCGTTCTGCCGCCATGCCGCGAAAGTACGCTTCACCGCTCGTAGCGCCGTAGAGCGCGACGTTGCCGATCAGGATGTTGTCTTCGGCGGCGAACGGACTCGATGTCGGCGGATAGATGATGACGCGACCGCCCGAAAGACCTTTGCCGACGTAGTCGTTCGCATCGCCCTCGACTTCGAGCGTGACGCCTTTGGCGAGCCACGCGCCGAGGCTCTGGCCCGCGCTGCCGAAGAAACGGAAATGAATCGTTTCATCGGGCAGCATCTGGGGTCCGACGCGTTTGATGATCGCGTTCGACAACATCCCGCCAACGACCCGGTTCGTGTTGACGATCGGCAGGTACTGACGCACCTGCTCACCACGCGCCAGCGCCGGTTCGGCGAGGCGGATCAGTTCGTTGTCGAGCGCCATGTCGAGTTCGTGATCCTGCTTGTGCTGGGCGAAGGACGCCGAGGAAATCCTCGGGCTCTTCAGCCGGAGCCAGGATGCGCGACAGATCGAGTCCTTTGGCTTTCCAGTGTTCCACCGCCGCATCGACTTTCAACGCGTCGACCCGGCCGACCATTTCGTTGACCGAGTAGAAGCCGAGTTCCGCCATGATCATCCGAAGTTCTTTGGCGACCATGAACAGGTAGTTGATGACGTATTCGGGTTTACCCGTGAATTTCTTGCGCAGCTCCGGATCCTGCGTCGCAACTCCGACCGGGCACGTATTCAGATGGCACTTGCGCATCATGATGCAGCCAAGCGTGATGAGGGGCGCCGTCGCAAAGCCGAATTCCTCGGCGCCGAGCAGCGCCGCGATCGCGACGTCACGACCGGTTTTCAGCTGACCATCGGTCTGCAGCACGACGCGTGAGCGCAGATTGTTCATCACCAGCGTCTGGTGCGTCTCTGCAATCCCGAGTTCCCACGGCACGCCGGCGTGTTTGATCGACGTCAGCGGCGATGCACCGGTGCCGCCGGTGTCGCCGGCGATGACGAGGTGATCCGCCCGCGCCTTGGTCACGCCGGTTGCAACCGTGCCGACGCCGATCTCGGCGCCGAGCTTCACGCTGATGCGCGCCTCCGGATTTGCGTTCTTCAAATCGTGTATCAGCTGCGCGATGTCTTCGATCGAATAGATGTCGTGGTGCGGCGGTGGACTGATCAGGCCGACGCCGGGCGTGGAATGGCGGATGCCGGCAATGTATTCGTCGACCTTGCGGCCGGGCAATTCGCCGCCTTCGCCGGGCTTGGCGCCCTGCACGATTTTGATCTGCAGTTCGTCCGCGTTCGTCAGATAGTCGATCGTCACGCCGAAACGGCCGCTCGCGACCTGCTTGATCGCGGAGCGTTTCGAGTCGCCGTTGGCCATGCGCGCGAAGCGGACCGGGTCTTCGCCGCCTTCGCCGGTATTGGATTTGCCGCCGATGCGGTTCATCGCGACCGCGAGCATCTCGTGCGTCTCGCGCGAGATCGAACCCAGGCTCATCGCGCCCGTGACGAAGCGCTTGACGATTTCACTCTCGGACTCGACGTCGTCGTACGGCACGGGTCCGCCATTCGCGTTCGTATTGAACGTGATCAAACCGCGCAACATTGCCTGGCGCGTGCATTCCTCATTCGTGTGTTTCGAGAAACGCCAGTACGCGTCCTCGCTGTTGGTACGCGCCGCAACCTGCAGTTCCGCAATCGCGGCCGGATCCCACATGTGGCGATCGCCGCCGTTGCGCCAATGATAGTCACCGGGGTTGGGCAATACCGGCAGCGCGATCACGTCGCGGCCGGGGTAGCCGAGCGCGTGACGCCGCTCGAGTTCCTGCGCGAGCACGTCGAAGCCGACGCCCTGCACGCGGCTGGCGGTGCCGGTGAAACAACGCTCGATCACGTCGTCGGCGAGTCCGATGGCCTCGAAAATCTGCGCGCCTTTGTATGACTGCAGCGTCGAGATGCCCATCTTCGCCATCACCTTCAAGATGCCCTTGGCGGTGGCTTTGCGGTAGGCATGCACCACGTCGTCGTCGCTCTGCAGATGGCGGGCGTCCGACAACACGCCGTCCGCGCGCGCGCGCCACAGCGCCTCGAACGCGAGATACGGATTGATTGCATCGGCGCCGTAGCCGATCAGCAGCGAATGATGGTGCACCTCACGGGCTTCGCCGCTTTCGACGATGATGCCGATACGCGTGCGCGCGTGCTCCCGCACCAGGTGATGGTGCACCGCGCCGGTCGCGATCAAGGCGCTGATCGGCACGCCGTCTTCGGAGATCGCGCGGTCGGACAGCACGATCAGGCTCATACCTTCTTCGATCGCCTGCGACGCCTCGGCGCAGACTCGATCGAGCGACGCGATCAATCCGGCGCGACCCGAGCCGCGCGGATAGGTGATATCGATCGTGCGCGACTTCCAGCCGCGGTGGTTCAGGTTTTTCAGCGCCTGCGCTTCGTCGTTGGTCAGGATCGGATGCGGGATGCGCAACCGATGTGCGTTGGCCGGTGACACCTCGAGCAGATTGGCCTCGGGCCCGACGTAACATTCGAGCGCCATGATCACTTCCTCGCGGATCGAATCGATCGGCGGATTGGTGACCTGAGCGAACAACTGCTTGAAGTAGTCGTAGAGCATGCGCGGCTTCTCGGACATGACCGCGAGTGCCGCGTCATTGCCCATCGAACCGAGCGGATCGCGCAGCTCCTTCACCATCGGCAGCAGCATCAGCTGCATGGTTTCCTGCGTGTAGCCGAATGCCTGCATCCGTGCCGTCAACGTCTCGCGCTGTAGATCGACCGGGGCGGCGTGCATCGGCAGGTCGCTCAGGTCGACGCGCTGTTCGTCGAGCCACTCGCGATACGGATGCGCTTTGGCCCACTCGGTCTTGATCTCCTCGTCGGGGACCATGCGGCCCTGTTCGAAGTCGATCAAAAACATTTTGCCGGGCTGCAGCCGGCCTTTCGCAATCACGTGTTCCGGATCGACCGGCAATACGCCGACTTCCGACGCCATGATGCACATGTCGTCGTCGGTGATGTAATAACGGCTCGGACGCAGCCCGTTGCGGTCGAGCACCGCGCCGATGTAGTTGCCGTCGGTGAACACGATCGACGCCGGCCCATCCCACGGTTCCATCAGACACGATTGGTACTCGTAGAACGCGCGTTTGTCGTCGTCCATCGTCGGATGCTGTTGCCACGCTTCGGGGATCATCAGCAGCAACGCTTCCTGCAGCGTGCGGCCCGACATCAACAAGAACTCCAGCACGTTGTCGAACGTACCCGAGTCGGAGCAGTCGGCCTCGACGATCGGAAACAGCTTTTCGAAGTCGGCGCCGAACAGGTCGGATTCCACGACGCCTTCGCGCGCGTTCATCCAGTTCTTGTTGCCGAGCAGCGTGTTGATTTCGCCGTTGTGACTCATGAAGCGGTTCGGCTGCGCGCGGTCCCACGACGGGAACGTGTTCGTCGAGAAGCGCGAATGCAGCATCGCCAGGTGCGATTCGTAATCGAGATCGTCGAGGTCGCGATAAAACGGAAACACCTGACCGGGCGTCAGCATGCCTTTGTAGACGATCACCTTGCTCGACAGGCTGCATACGTAGAACAGCTTGCGCTCGCGCAGCGCCGGGTCTCCGCGCAGCAGATGCGTCGCGTGTTTGCGGATCAGGTACAGCTTGCGCTCGAAGGCATCGCCCTCGACGCCGTCCGCCGCGCCGATGAAGAGCTGCTCGATCGTCGGCATCGCGCGCCGCGCGGCCTTGCCGAGGCCGGCGTTGTCAGGGTCGACCGGCACTTTGCGCCAGCCGAGCAACACCTGTCCGGCGGCGCGGATGCGCTCTTCGAGCACGCTCTTGCAGTGCTGGCGCTCTCTGATGTCGCGCGGCAGAAACACGTTGCCGGCCCCGTAACGGCCTCGCTTCGGCAGCACCTGCTTCAATTGTCGCTTGGAGAATTTGGCAAACAGCTTGTGCGGCAGTGCGGTCAGGACGCCGGCGCCGTCGCCGGTCGTTTTTTCGTAGCCGACCCCACCCCGATGCGCCATGCAGCAGTTGATGTGTTCGGCCGCGCGCACGATGAGGTTGCTCGCAACGCCCTTGATGTTGCACACGAAGCCGACGCCGCAGCTGTCGTGCTCGAAGCGGGGGTCGTACAAGCCGCGCGCGCTCGGCATCCCGAGGGCGAGTTCGGCTTGCAATGTGCTCGGTTGGCGACTTGTCATGGCGCTGCTCCGTGAATCCTGCCGTTACAGACAGGGCCGCAACGCGGCGCCGTGCGCCGCCAAAGCGACCGGCGAATGTATCACCCGTCCCTCCAATGTCAACCTGGCGCGTCGTGAGACGCGCGCATCACAGCGTCAGACGCGTGGGCCAACTTTCACGGTGCGACTCGATACCAGTAGCGGTAGAGGTCTTCGAAACGCAGGTTCGCCCACAAGGCCCGTCCGGCGCGGTTCGTATCTACGACTTGCAGGTACGCGTGCTGCGCGCCGCGCCGAGCGCCCCAGCCAAGCAGCGACTCGACCAGCGTGCGCGCGTGGCCGCGTCGCCGCGCCGACGGGTGCGTGACGATGTCGAAGAGCCCGACGAACTCGCGCTCGAGCACGGCGACGCCGCACGCGACGACGTGGTCTTGATCGGTGATTACGCCGAATGCGTGTTCGGTGCGGATGCCGGACAGCAGTAGTGCATGAAGCTGATGTCCCTCCGGGGGAATTTCTGCGGCGCGGCCGTACGCGTCGAGCCATTCAGCGCGTGACAGCTCGGAGAATTGCGCGTGGCTCGGAAACTGCGCGCCTTCGAGACTGCGTACCACCACGTGCGTGGGGTCTACGCGCGCATAACCGCGCGCGCCGAGCAGTGCGTCCAGGGCCGCCGATTCGACGACCGTCGTCAACCGGAAGATCGTCTTCAGCCGTTCGCGCGAATACAGGTTCTCGCAATAACGGATCTTCTCGACGGGGTCCTGTTGCGAGGGGTACAGCGGCACGATCGAATTCGCGCGTTTGGTGAAGCCGCGCGCGAAGCGCAACACCCAACCGTCGAGCAGCGACTGCTGCAATGCCGGCCACGCATTCAGCGAGGCCTCCTCGACGCGCCGGGACAAGTTCGGATCTGACGTCTTCGGATCTGACATTGGTCCGATGCTAGCCGGGTTGGCAGCGCAGCGCGACACGGCTGCTAAGATGCGCCCGGAAGGGGGACCGATGCGGGATCTGTTTCCGGTTTTGGCCCACACGCTGCTGTTTCGGAACGGTCAGGTGCTGCTGTTGCGTCGCGCGCGTACCGGCTACCTCGATGGCTGGTATGCGCTGCCCGGCGGTCACCTGCAACGCGGCGAGAGCATCGTCGCGTGTGCGATCCGCGAATGCTTCGAGGAAACCGGCGTGATCCTCGATCCGGCGCGCGTGCGTCCGGCGGCGGTCATGCCCTATCGGTCGCAGGATCAGCAGGGCGTCGATTTCATCCTTGCGTGTGACGAGGTGTCCGGCGCGCCGCGGCTCGCGGAGCCCGATCGTTTCGACGACGTGGGCTGGTTCGGCGTCGACGCGCTGCCACCCAATACCGCGCCGTACATCGAACGCGCGATCGCGATGACGCGTGGCGGTGACTGGTTTCTCGAATTCTCCTAGTTGCTCTCGTCGCGCGGTACTCACCCGCAACGACGCTGATACAATCGCTGGCCGTTCGCGGTCGTCACTTTTTGAAAATCCTATTTATGAAAACCTATCTATGAACAGCAGGGATCTCTCATGAAACAACCCGTCCGGGTAACCGTCACCGGCGCCGCCGGTCAGATCGGCTATGCACTGCTCTTTCGCATCGCGTCCGGCGAAATGCTCGGGGCCGACCAACCGGTAATCTTGCAGCTGTTGGAAATTACGCCTGCCCTTGGCGCACTCGACGGCGTGATCATGGAACTCGACGACTGCGCGTTTCCGCTCGTGCACGGCATGATTCCGAGCGATGACCCGAACGTCGCGTTCAAAGACGCCGACTACGCGCTGCTGGTGGGATCACGGCCACGGTCGAAAGGGATGGAACGCAAGGATCTGATCGAGGCCAACGCGGCAATTTTCTCGGTTCAGGGAAAGGCCTTGAACCAGCACGCGTCGCGCAAGGTTCGCATCCTCGTGGTCGGCAATCCGGCAAACACGAACTGTCTGATCGCCCAGCGCAACGCACCGGATCTGAATCCGCGCCAGTTCACCGCGATGACGCGGCTCGATCACAACCGGGCGGTCGCGCAGTTGGCGCGCAAAACCGGCAAACATACGACCGACGTCAAAGACGTGACGATCTGGGGTAATCACTCGGCGACGCAGTACCCGGACGCGCATGCCGCGACAGTGGCAGGCAAGAACGCGATGAGCCTCGTCGACATGAACTGGTACACGAAAGAGTTCATCCCGACGGTGCAACAGAGGGGCGCCGCCGTCATCGAGGCGCGAGGCTCGTCGAGCGCGGCGTCGGCGGCCAATGCCGCGATCGATCACATGCACGACTGGGCGCTCGGATCAGCGCCCGGAGATTCGGTCAGCATGGCGGTCTATTCGGACGGCAGTTACGGTATCGAGAAGGGCTTGATCTATTCGTTTCCTACGGTGTGTCGAAACGGCGATTGGCAGATCGTTCAAGGCCGACCGATCAATGACTTCAGCCGCGAGCGCATGAAGGCCACCGAGAAAGAACTGCGCGAAGAGCGCGACGCGGTCGCGCACCTGTTGCCGAAGTAGGTGTTGCTGAAGTAATCAGCGTCCTTTGAATGTCGGCGGGCGTTTTTCACCGAACGCGCGCCGACCTTCGGCGCCGTCTTCGCTGTCGCGCACCCGCAGCAGTTCGCGGCGTGCGAGCGCTGCGGCTTCCGCCGGACTTGCGTTCATCGTCGCAAGCGTAAATCGTTTCAGCGTCTCCACGACCAGCGGCGCCGAGCGCGCGAGGATTCGCGCATAGAGCAGCGCCGCCTCGCGCTGTGTCCCGTTCGGCACCACTGCGTTGACCATGCCCACGTCGTACGCGCGTTGCGCCGTCAGGTCTTCTCCGAGCAGCATGAATTCCATCGCGATCTTGTGCGGCAACCGCGCCACTGCGCTCGCGACCAGGCCGCCGGTGAAGCCCACCTGTGCTTCCGGGTATTTGAAGACGGTGTTTTCAGCCGCGACGACGAGATCGCACATCTGCACGATCACGTAGGCGCCGCCGATGCACCAACCATGCACGGCCGCGATCACGGGCTTGTACAACTCGACGCCTACGCTCGGTACGCCCTGCCACATCTCTCGAGGGGCGTCCTTGATGTCGGCACCGACCGAGAACGCGCGTTCGCCCGCGGCGGCGAGGATTGCAACCTTCTCGTCGCTGTCGGCGAAGCGCTGCCATGCAGCGCGCAAACCCTGAATGACGCCCTCATTGAGCGCATTCATCTTGTCGGCCCGCTCGATCGTGATCAGCGCGATGCCGGGTTCCACGATCGCGTAGTCGACGAGCACGTCCATCATTTCGGGTTCGTTTCGAGCCAGCTGTTGAACGACGGCGCGCGTTTGTCGCGAAATCCGGCGACGCCCTCGCGCGCATCGGGGTGATGGTCGCTGATCGCGGTTTTCGACGCGATCTCATCGAGCGCCTGTTCGAACGAGAGTTCCGCGGCGTTGTAGACGGAGCGCTTCAACAGCCGCATCGACACCTGCGGTCCGTTCGCGAGTTCGGTCGCGAGCGCCATCGTCGCGCGCTCGAGCTGATCCGCGTCGACGACTTCGCTCACGAGGCCGAGCCGCAGCGCTTCGTTGGCATCGACGATGCGTTTGCGCATCAGGAAATCCATCGTCTTTGCGACGCCGAGCAACTGCACGAGCAGGTATTGGCCGCCTTCGTCGGGCAGCAGACCAAAGCGCAGCGTCGCGCTGCCCATACGGGCGGTGTTTGCAGCGAGCCGGAAGTCGCACGACAGCGCGAGCGAGAATCCGGTCTGGATCGCGACACCGTTGATCGCGGCGATGGTCAGTTTGTCGAGGCCGCGAACGGCCGCGTTGAGGCGCTGCGAAATGGTCCGCAGGCCGTTGTAGGTGCCGATCGCGTTGTCGTGTCCCGGCGGAATTCCCGGCACCAGCGGTTTGCCGCCGAGTTCGGCATCGCGATAGGCCTTCAGGTCGTCGCCGGCGCAGAACGCGCGACCGGTGCCCGTGAATACGAGAACGCGCACGCGGTTGTCCATCTGGGCTTGCGTGACCATCTCGATCAGATCGCGCTTGATCGCCGTCGTCATGCCGTTCAGGCGCTCCGGCGTGTTGAATTGGATCCACGCGATGCCGGGATCGCGCATGGAGACTTCGAAACCCGAAAACGCGCCGGTGTCCATGTGTCCGCTCCCCTTTTGTCGATGTCCTTCGATACTATCGCGAGTTCCAGTTCAACCCCACCGATAGAGGATCCACGATGCTGCTACGAACGCTGACTATCGGCCTGCTGTTAGTTACGGGCTTCGCAATGGCCGAAGATCGCGATGCCGTGTTCGGCCTCTGGGCGTCGAAGGACTCGATTCTCGAAATCGACGAAGCCGACGGCACGCTGCATGCGACGATCGCCGCGATCCTCGATCCCGTCTACAAGCAAGGCGAGGAAGGTCCCGTCGGCACGCCCCGCGTCGATCGGCACAATCCCACGGAGTCACTTCGCACGCGGCCGATTCTGGGAATGGATCTGCTCGACGGATACGAATTCAAAGATGGCAAGTGGCAGGGGGAACTCTACGACCCGGAGTCGGGCAAGACGTACAAGAGCCAGATCACGCGCGGTTCCGACGGCAAGCTGCAGATTCGTGGCTACATCGGCGCGCCGATGTTCGGTCGCACCATGTCTTTCGAACCCGCGTCGACCTGCGCCGGCGCCATTCCAAAAATGTTGGCGGAAGCAAAACTCGAGAGCACGTGCTGAGTGGTCGACTGCGTTCGTTGACTTCGGTCAAACATGAACTCTCAGTCGCCGTGGCGAAGGCGCGTCCTCATCGGTTTCGGGATTGCGGGCGTTGGCGTGTTGGGTTTAGCGGCAATCGCGCTTCGCAATAACCGTGATCAACGCAGTTTGCATGGGATTCTGCGGGATCGGTGAGCAAACCTTCATACCCGACGCGCGCTACTGTTTTACGAGCGAATCATCGATGGAGCAGTTGGTTTCGCAACTGGATCCGGTGATGAAGCGAGGGGGTTATCCATACAAGTTCTACAGAGACTATGACGAGTGGTATTCGAATGAACTTCCAACGGGAAACAGCGGGATCGGTGATAACTTCCAAGTGCATGTCAGCCCCAGAGAACCGATATGGGTGAGCAGGGCACCGTCTCGCGGCGATTACCGGATCATTCTCTACGAATGGCGAACGCGATACACCAACGGAGGCGAGTTCACGCAGGACGGCTGGCGACGTTGGGCTGATCTGAAACCGCTGATAGAGCGTGGGACCAGGTCTCGTCCTGAGCGTCGAAAAGCACCCTGTGGTCGATACCTTCCCTGAGGATCGCGAACGGTTCTCGAACGGAGCTTGGGATACCGGTGGTCGCGAAGGATGCGCGATGTGAGTGAGGCCGGTCGCGCAACTAGGACATTCATCGTTTCCCGCGGTGCATTGACTCGATGATGAATTCCGAAAGCGGGTCGACGCCAACGTGGGTGAAGAGTCTCCTGATCATAGGCGTGAGTCGGTTCTGGATTATTTCGTATTCAAAGTGCTCCCGGGCTTGTCGGACGCAGAGAGCTCGTTCTGCCCGATGCGCGCTACTGTTTCGCGAGTGAACGATCGATCGAGCAGCTAATCGCGCAGCTGGATCCGGTGATCAGGCAAGGGGGTTTATCTCATACAAGCGGCACGAAGCCTACGACATGTGGTACGCGAATGAACCTCCAAGCAGCGGGACTGCTGGTCGGAGACAATTTCGACGTGCGAGTCGATGTCAAGACGCAGACATCTCGCGGCGAATATCGATTGATTCTCGAACAGTGGCCAAGGGTCTACGGGAAGCACGAGGTATTCACCCGAGCGGGCTGGCGACGTTGGGCCGATCTGAAACCACTGGTCGAGGGTGGAACCGGTCTCATCCTGAGGGTCGAAAAGCATCCTGCAGTCGATACCGCGCGAGACGACGTCGAGCGGTTTTCGAACGAGCTGGGTATCCCGGTCGTGGCGAACGACAAGCAGTGTGAATGAGTGCGCGCGCTCGCTACCCCATCACCTGCTTCCAAGTCCCCAGGTCTTCGATCCGCAGGTACGCGTTTTGCTGTTTCGTTTCGCCCATCGTCGCGTTCGGCGCTTCGCTGTAGTGGTGCCCCGGCAATAGCAGCGTGTCATCCGGCAGCGCCGCCAGTTTGCGCAAGCTGTGGTACATCTGCTCCGGGTCCGAGCCGGGCAGATCGACGCGGCCGCAGCCCTGAATGAAGAGCGTGTCGCCCGATACGAGCGTGTTCCGAATGCGAAAACACTGGGATCCCGGCGTGTGCCCCGGCGTGTGCAGGAATTCGATCTCGATGTCGCCGACGTTGAGCTTGTCGCCGGAGTCGACTTTGACGAGATCGCTCTCCGAGATGCCGGTCACTTTGCGCACGCCGGCGGCCTCGTGCTTGTGTGCATACACCTTCACGGGATGCCGTCCCAACAGTTCCGCAAGGCCGGGAATGCTGCGTCCGCTGAAGCCGCCACCGATGTGATCGGGGTGATAGTGGGTCACTAACGCACCGGTCAACGTGTAGTCGCGTTCGGCGAGGTGCGCCGACAAGCCTTCGATATCCCACGCGGGATCCACCAGCACGACCTCGCGCGTCGTGCGTGAACCGACCACATAAACGAAATTCTGCATCGGGCCGATCTGCAGCTGTTCGACGATGAGTTCCGACTCACTCATGGATTGCCGTTCCGTGATGACTGATCCGCATCATACCGGCGGTTCCACTCGCAAGACGAGTCAGCCATTGCGCAAACCCGGACAGGCATCGGTGAACGACGTCGTGCAGCATCTTGCGCTCGGTTCTCGCGGGTTGGATCCATGTGGCAACCTTCAAGCAGCACGACGCACGGTGCTAGACTCGGCCGCCCTTTTGGCGGCGGTGCGCGAGTGGACAAGCGTGCGTTGTTGGACGAACTGAAGATCGATCGCGGCGCGGCAGTCGCCGAGCCGCCGCGGCGTCCATTGCGTTGGTTCGCAGCGATCGCGGTCGTCGCCGGCATTGCATTCGTGGTCTGGTTCGTGAATTTCCCGAAGGCGGAGCCGGTGCCGGCGGCGGCGCCGGTCGCCGCGGCGTCGCTTCCGGTGAAAGCTCGACCGGACGACAGTGTGCTCGACGCAACCGGCTATGTCGTCGCGCGGCGGCAAGCAACCGTCAGCGCGAAGATCACCGGCAAGGTCGTCGAGGTATTCATCGAAGAGGGCATGCGCGTCGAAGAGGGGCAGGTGTTGGCGCGGCTCGACGCCAGCGTCCCGCGGGCGGAACTCGCGTTGTCGGAATCGCAGCTCGCCTCTGCAACGGCGGGGCTCGAAGAGTTGAAAGTGCAGATCCGCCAGGCAGAACTCGATCTGCAGCGCACGCAAGGTCTGGCGAGTCGCAAGCTCGCGAGCGCCGCGGATCTCGATCGCGCCTCGTTGACGCTCGAAGGCTTGCATGCGCGCCTCGAACGGGCGCGCCAGGACGTCGTCGTCGCGCAGCGCAGCGCGGCGGTGCAGCGCCAGTTGCTCGACGACATGGAAATTCGCGCGCCGTTCACCGGCGTCGTCATCGCCAAAGCCGCGCAGCCGGGCGAGATGATCTCGCCGATTTCCGCGGGCGGCGGCTTCACCCGCACCGGCATCTGCACGATCGTCGACATGGATTCGCTCGAGGTCGAGGTCGACGTCAACGAGGCGTACATCAATCGAGTGCAGCCGAAACAGCCCGTTGCCGTCGCGCTGAACGCCTATCCGGACGAGCGCATCCCGGCCGAAGTGATCGCGATCATTCCGACCGCGGATCGCAACAAGGCGACCGTGCGCGTGCGGATCGCGCTGCTCGAAAAAAATCCACGCGTGTTGCCGGACATGGGCGTCAAGGTGGCGTTCCTCGACGAGCACGCGCCGCCCCCCAACTGAACCGGTACCAACAAGAAGGAGCAACGATGAGCGCAATCGTTTCGCTGGAAAAGGTTTCGAAGAGCTACGTCCGCGGCAAACAGGAAGTGTTGGTGCTGCACGATCTCGACCTCAACATCGAGGCCGGCGACTTCGCCGCGCTGATGGGACCGTCCGGCTCCGGCAAGACGACGCTGCTCAATCTGATCGGCGGCCTCGATCAACCGACGTCGGGCAGCATCACGGTGGCCGGCCAGAAACTCGAAACGTTGAGTGCAAAGGCGCTCGCGAAATGGCGCGCGCAGAACATCGGCTTCGTCTTCCAGTTCTACAACCTGCTGCCGGTGCTGACCGCGCAGCGCAACGTCGAGCTGCCGCTGTTGCTGACGTCGCTGAACGCGTTCCCAACGAAAGAAGAATGCCGCGACGGCGCTGCAGATCGTCGGGCTCGCGGACCGCGCGAGCCACAAGCCGGGCGAGCTCTCCGGCGGCCAACAGCAACGCGTCGCGATTGCGCGCGCGCTCGTGGCCGACCCGACGCTGCTGATCTGCGACGAACCCACCGGCGACCTCGACCGCGACACGGCGGATGAAATTCTGGATCTGCTGGCACTGTTGAATCGTGAACACGGCAAGACCGTCATCATGGTGACGCACGATCCGAAAGCCGCCGATCACGCGCGCCACGTGCTGCACCTCGACAAAGGCCGTCTCGTGGAAGAAGCGCGCGCGTGAGCTTCCTGACGCTGATCTGGTCGGGCCTGTTCCGGCGCAAGACGCGCACGGCGCTGACGCTGTTTTCGATCATCGTCGCGTTCCTGCTGTTTGCGCTGCTGCGCAGCATCGCGAACGCGTTTTCCGCCGGCGTCGACGTCGCCGGCGCCGATCGGCTGATGGTGCAGCCGAAGTATTCGATCATCGATCCGCTGCCGATCAGTCATGTGCATCAGATTCGCGCCGTGTCCGGTGTCGCGATGGTCACGCACGCCGACTGGTTCGGCGGTTTCTATCAGGATCACAAGAATTTTTTCGCGAAGTATCCGGTGACGCCGAAAGAATATTTCGCGGTGTATCCCGGAACTGCGTGATCGATCCGGCGCAACTCGAGAAGTTCGCGAGCACCCGCACCGGCGCCGTCGCGCCGGCCGATATGGCGACGAAATACGGCTGGCACGTCGGCGACAAGATTCCGATCGAGGCCGACATCTACCCGAAAAAAGACAACTCGCGGCTGTGGGAATTCGATCTCGTCGGCACCTACAAAGCGCCGTCGAATGGCGAACGGGCAGAACCCGTTCCTGTTCAACTACGACTACTTCGATGAGGCGCGGCAATTCGGCCAAGGTCAGGTGGGCTGGTTCATCGTGCGCGTCAGCGATCCGTCGAAAGCCGCGGAAATCGCGCGTTCGATCGACAAGGTGTTCGAGAATTCCGCCAATGAGACGCGCACGGCAACGGAAGCCGAGTCCGCGAGGGAATTCGCGAATCAGTTCGGCAACATCGGCTTGATGATGGGAGGCATCCTCGGCGCGGTGTTCTTCACGATCATCCTGCTCACCGGCAACACGATGGCGCAGGCGTTTCGCGAACGTGTCCCGGAACTCGCCGTACTGAAGACACTGGGTTTCAGCGACGCCCGCGTGTCGCTGCTCGTGCTCGGAGAGGCCGTGTTGCTGACGCTCGTCGGCGGCGCGTTGGGCCTCGGCATCGCGGCACTGCTCGCGCCGGGCGTCGCCAAAGGAATCAAGGAAATCCTGCCGACCTTTGCGATTGCGTGGCAGACGATCGCGCAGCGGACTCGGCCTTGCCGCGCTGCTGGGTCTGCTCGTTGGCGCGGTGCCGGCGTTGACCGCACGCAGACTGCGCATCGTCGATGCGCTACGGGAGCGCTGACGATGCTCGGCCAGATCCGCGAGATCACGTTGATGAATCTGCGCAATCGTGCCGGCGCGACTCGGCTCGTCGTCGGTGATCGTCGTCGGCATCGCGGGCGTCGTGCTGGTGCTGGTATCGATCCTCGCGATGGCGGCGGGATTCCGCCTGACGCTCGATTCCACCGGTGCGCCCGATCGCGCGATCGTGTTGCGCGGTGGATCCAACGGTGAGCTGTCGGGGGGGTTGAACCAGGAAGCCGTCGACATCGTCACGCAGATGGAAGGCATCGCGGTCGCGAGCGGTGAGCTGTACACGATCGCCGATGTGCCGAAGCGTCGCAGCGGCACGCCGGCAAACCTCGTCATTCGCGGCGTCGGACAGAACGCCTTCGTCGTACGTCCGGAGTTGCGGATCGTCTCTGGGCGGACGTTCGAGCCCGGGAAAGGCGAAGTGATCGCCGGTGTGCGCGCCGCTGATCAGTTCCAGGGTGTGGATCTTGGCGCGACGATCCGGTTTCGCGACAGCGACTGGAAGATCGTCGGCTTGTTCGATGCAAAAGGGGACGTCAATGAGTCCGAGGTCTGGGGCGACGTCAAAGTCGTGCAGGCCGCGTTCCGCCGCGGCGGCAACTACAGCACGATCCGGGTGCAGCTCGCGAACCCAGCGGCAATCGGCGCGATCGCAGAGCGCATGGCGAAAGATCCGCGGCTCGATCTGCAGATCCGCACCGAACAGGACTTTTACGGCGACCAGTCGAAGCGTTTGTCGACGATCATCACCGGCTTCGGCTATCTCGTCGGCGTGATCATGGCGGTCGGCGCGATTTTCGCCGCGCTCAATACGATGTTCAGCGCCGTCACCGCGCGCACGGTCGAAATCGCGACGTTGCGCGCGATCGGGTTTGGCGCCACGCCAGTGCTGATCTCGGTGATGACCGAGGCGCTGCTGCTTGCGCTGCTCGGCGGCGCGGTCGGAGCCGCCCTGGCATATCTCGTGTTCGACGGGTTCACGACGTCGACGTTGAACAATGCGTCGTTTTCGCAGGTCGCGTTCGACTTCGCGGTGACGCCGAAGCTGATGACGCAGGGGCTCGTCTGGGCGTTGGCGCTGGGCGTGGTGGGCGGTTTGTTTCCGGCGTTTCGCGCCGCACGATTGCCCATCACCGTCGCGCTGCGTGGCGAGTAGGTCGTGGCGGATGATCGCTGCGCCGGACACGCCGTGAATCCACGGAGCTACGTCCGTGTAGGCTCACCCGCGCCATCCATGGCGCGGATGGTCCGGCGCAGCGATCATCCGCCACTAGGAAGTTGGCGCCTTCGATCGGTTCGGACAGGCGGCCAGGGCGCAGCTCTCCCGCAACGGAACTGTCTGGTCCACGCGGCGATTTGTCGCCTCTGACCTACTGTCTGCTATGCGGTGAACTCGATCAGCGTGATCTCCGAGCGCGAGCCGATCCGCAGAATCGGTCCCCACGTGCCGGTGCCCGGCGACACGTACATGCGTGACCCATTGATGTCGTGCAGTCCGCGCATCCGCGGATAGATCCGCTTCACGAGGAAATTGAACGGGATCAACTGCCCGGCGTGGGTGTGTCCGGCAAGCATCAACGGAATTCCGCGGGCGGCGGAGGCGTCGAATCCGTCGGGGCGATGGTATAGCAGCACGCCGTAGTGCTCCCTCGACAGCGCGATGCGCGCGAGCGGAGCGGGAATCTTCGCCGCGGTGTCGACGTCGTCGATGCCAATGAACTGAAATGGACCATGAATCTGCGCTTCGTCGCGCAGCACGATCACACCGAGCGCGCGCAGCCGCTCGTCGATTGCGGCGAGGTCGACGTAGCGCTCATGGTTGCCGATCGCAAAGATCGCCGGCGCGTTGAACGTGCCGAGCGGAGCGAGTTCGGTGCGGGAAATGCCGGCGAAATCGATCAGGTCGCCGGTGATCAGGACGTAGTCCGGTTTCAGCGCATTGACGCGGTCCACGATGCGCCGCAGCAGGCGCGGGCTGCGCGACCCGATGTGCACGTCGCTGATCTGCACGAGCGTGCGGCTGCGCACGCTCGTTGGGCCGGGAATCGCGACGCGCTTCACGTGCAGCAACTGCGCGTTGACGAAGCCCACGATGCTCAACGCGACGATGCCAGTCGCGATCGCCACGCCGGCCGAGTGCGCAGGCAGCGGCAACGCCAGGTTGACGAGCTCGAAAATCAGCATGATCGAGAACAGCTGAAAGCACATGCCGAGCCACGTCAACGCAACGCCCGCGAGCGTGCGGGTCGAAGGCGACGGGTAGCGCTCGTACAGCACGCGGCAGACGATGGGCCCGACGATGATCGCGAGCAGCGCGATGGTGCCGGGCGTCCACGCGGGGAACAGCAGGCCGAGCAAACGGACCACCGGGTAGACGAGAATGCTGAAATACAACGAGACGAAGATGGCGGTGCGCGACACGTAGCGGCGCGTGCGTGATCGGCGGGCGGCAGCAGTGGGTTGCTCCGGCGCGGGCTCGACCACGCGATCGATCTTCGGATTCGTACTCACTCGGTCTCCGTCAGCTGCATCGGCGCTGCACGATATCGCCTTCACATACTATGCGCATCAGCGCGCCGGCCTTAAGCTCGCATTTGTGTCCCAAAGCATGAGTGTCGTGACTCATAAATTTCGATACGTCCTGCGCGATTGTCCGAGCGCGGGGCCCATTTATCCAAGAGAAGAAGGCGCCGATGCGCCGGCGTGGCACACCCCACGTCAAGCGTCGGCAACGCGGCACCGCGCCCGGAGAATCGCGCCCGAAGGGAGCGTGCCTGGACTGCTGCCGCGGCGTTGCAACTCGTCACCGTATACCCGATACGACTCCTCGTCGACAGTCCGGGCGCGCTCAGGACGTACTGAAATCTATGAGTCACGACACTAAACCTGTGCGGCAACTCACGGTTCCTGCCGTCCGCGCCGGGCTGCCGATGCCCGGACCCGTCCGGCTGCGGATCGCGGTGCGCGGCCCGTACGACGTCGCGTGGATGCTGGGTTTCTTGGGCAAGCGCGTGATTCCGGAGCTCGAAAGCGTGCACGGGACCTGCTACCGCCGCCTTCTCGCCGGCGCCAACGATCCGATCGAGGCGCGCGCCACCGCTCGAACCGTGTCCTTGGCAATCCCGACGGAGCTGCGCAACCGCGCGCGCGAGTTGCGCGCCGCCGCGCGCAGGGTATTCGACCTCGACGCCGACTCGGCGGTGATCGACGCGCATCTTGGCAAAGATCGACGCCTGCGCGCCGCGATCCGGCGCTCACCCGGACTGCGGGTGCCCGGTGCATTCGACGGATTCGAACTCGCGGTGCGCGCGATCCTCGGGCAGCAGGTCAGCGTCGCGCGCGCGACGGCGCTCGCGCGTCTGTCTGGTGCAGCGCTATGGCGACGACGGGCGGGGGCGATTCTCGTTCCCGTCGGCGGACTGCCTCGCGCGGCAAACGCCATCGGAAATCGGCCTGCCGGGACGCCGCGGCGAAGCGATCCGGCGGCTCGCCGAACGCGTTGCGTTGGGCGATCTCGAAATCTCGGGGGCGATGCCAGCCGCGGCATTGCACAGTGCGCTGACCGGCATTGCCGGTATCGGCCCCTGGACCGCGCAGTACATCGCGATGCGCGCCGGCCGGGATGCCGATGCGTTTCCGGAGAGCGACTGGGTGATTCTCAAACAGCTCGACACGACGCCGGCCGGCGCGCGGCGCGTGGCCGAGGCCTGGCGGCCGTTTCGCGCGTATGCAGTGATGTACCTGTGGGCGTCGGCCGCGGCTGCGCGCGCAGCTGCGGCCGCCGCGCGCGTTGCCGCCGCGTGAGCTGCTGGTGATGTACCGCTGATGTACTACAGCTACATGGAAAGCCCGATCGGGCCGCTGCTGTTGGCCGGCAGCCGTCACGCGCTGAAAATAATCGGCTTTTCGCGCGGTCACAAAGCCCGCGACGCGGAACCCGACTGGGAGCGCGCCGACGAGCCGTTCCGTCGGATGAAACGCCAGTTGCAGCAATACTTCGACGGCGAGCGTCGCACCTTCGACATTCCGTTGGCACCGGATGGCACCGATTTCCAACGCGCTGTGTGGCATGCGCTGACGACGATTCCGTACGGCACTACGCGGGCGTACCGCGACATCGCGATTCACATCGATCAACCGAAAGCGCTGCGCGCGGTCGGCGCGGCGAATGGTGCGAATCCGATCCCGATCATCATCCCGTGCCATCGCGTGATCGGCAGCGACGGATCGCTGACGGGATTCGGCGGCGGCCTCGACGACGAAACGCTGGTTGCTCGATCTGGAGCGCAGCCGCTCCGGACTGTTTGGCTGACGCGAGCTGACGCTTCGTCAGTCGTCGATCTTCCAGTACTTGTTGCCCTTTGAACGACAGGTCGAACATCAGGCCTTTGTCGTCGAAGATGAAGCCGATGATCGGCTCCTGGATGTTGTCGGTGTCGATGCTGTTGCCGGCGCCGAAGTTGATGACCGCGATGCTGCCGTCGACGCCGGCCTGCCAGCCGTTGCCTGCGCGGAAACGATCGAGCGCGTCCTGGGTCATGAACAGCACGACCTCGGTGCGCGCCTGTGCGCCGACTTGGAATCCCCACGACACCGCTGTGGTGCGGTAGTACTGCACCGTCTGGCCGCCGACCCGTAGCGCGCCGTCGCCGACCGCGCCACCGAAGACGAACCCGGCCTTGTAGACCTGCGGGAACACCAGGATCCCGGACGCTTTGCCGATCAGTTCCGGCGCGAGCGGGATTTTGGCGTCGAGATTCGACAGCGCCGCCGTGACCCTGCGCGTCGAGTCCGCCCTTTGCCGCCTGCGCGTTGGCCGCCAGCAGCAGCGCCGACGGTGAGCAACAGCACACGAGCGGACGAACGGTTCGCGACATG
Source organism: uncultured Gammaproteobacteria bacterium (assembly GCA_963829065.1). GTDB lineage: Bacteria > Pseudomonadota > Gammaproteobacteria > Pseudomonadales > Azotimanducaceae > DATJGR01. The sequence continues at coordinate 123,926 of CAWHHK010000010.1, forward strand.
GCCAGGGGTCCTTTGAACGGCGGCGCGACTTTATAGCAGAACGCGACATTCGCGAGGCAACTATTAACTGTGTAGTTACATGATAGTAACTATACAGTTACTATGCTTCGATGGATGGTTGCATAGAGTGACTGATGCAGTTGCCGCGAGAGATCATGGCGACCCGCGAACGCGACCGAAACGGCTGATCCTCGACGCGGCGGCGGCCGAGTTCTGCGACGCCGGGCCTGCGGGCGCGCGGATCGACTCGATCGCGGCGGCCGCCGGAGTCAACAAGCGGATGCTCTATCACTACTTCGGCAGCAAGGACGGGCTGTTCGCCGCGGTGCTGACGGATCGGCTCGAGTCGGCGCTGGACGCGCCGTCGATGCGCAATCTGGCAGAACGCCTGGTCGCGTTGCAGCACGCACGCGACCGCGCATCCCGGACAGCATTCGGCTGCTGATGTGGGAAGCGCTGGCGTATCGCGGCGGAGACGATGACGGCCAGCGCGAGCCGGATCGCCGCGTGGCGTGACCGCATCGCGGGCATCGAAGCGCCGCAACGGGCGACGGCGCGCGTCGGCGTCGACGCGGCGCAGCTGCAGCTGGCGTTTGCCGCGCTCGTCGCTGTTTCCGTTCGCGTTTCCGCAGCTGACGCGCATGATCACCGGACGCGCGACGAGCGATCCCGAATTCGCTCGACGCACGATGTCGTTTCCTCGCGACGTTGGCTGCACTGTTCGATGCGCCGGCGGCGGAGACGGCGCGGCCGAAGCCGCGTTTCCGACTGGCCGCCAGCGTCACCGAAACCGTTACCGAAAAGCGGACTGATCAGTCGCGCCGGCAGATCGATTCGAAGACGCTGAAGTAGTCGGGAAAGGTCTTCGCGACGCAGTCGGGATCGCGGATCGTCACCGGGACGCCGCCGAGCGCCGCCAGCGAAAAACACATCGCGATTCGATGATCGCCGTACGTATCGATGGTGGCCGCGTTGAACCGCTCGGGCGGCGTGACTTCGATGCAATCGGCGCCCTCGACGACATGCGCGCCGAGCTTGCGCAGTTCGGTCGCCATCGCGGCGAGGCGATCGGTCTCTTTGACGCGCCAGTTCGCGATGTTGCGGATGCGCGTCGTGCCGCTCGCAAACAGCGCCAGCACCGCGACCGTCATCGCGGCGTCGGGAATCGCGTTGAGGTCCGCGTCGATGCCGTGGAGCGGCGCCGACGTCACCTCGACGCGGTCCTCGAGCGTGCGCACCGTCGCGCCCATCGCGCGCAGCACGTCGACGAAGGCGATGTCGCCCTGCACGCTGTCGCGTCCGATGCCACGTACGGTGACGGCGCCGCGAATCGCCGCGGCCGCGAGGAAATACGTGGCCGACGATGCATCGCCTTCGACGTCGATCGAACCCGGCGAGCGATAGCGTCCGGTTGGGATCTCGAAGCGCCGATAGCCATCGTGATGTGCGTTTACGCCGAAACGCCGCATCAGATCGAGCGTGAGGTCGAGGTACGGTTTCGAGACCTGTTCGCCGTCGATCGTCACGGTGACCGGGGCGTCCGCGAGCGGCGCCGCCAGCATCAGCGACGTCAGAAACTGGCTCGATACGTTGCCGCGCATCGTCACCGCGCCGCCGCGCAAGCCGGTGCCGTGGACTCGCAGCGGCGGAAAGCCGTCGTTGCCCGAGATATCGATCGACGCGCCGAGCGCGCGCAGCGCATCCACCAGATCCGCAATGGGGCGCTCCGCCATGCGCTCGCTGCCCGATCAGGCGAAACGTTCCGCGACCGAGACACAGCGCCGCCGTCAGCGGCCGGTACGCGGTACCCGCCATGCCGAGATACAGATCGCGCTCGACGGCGTCGTGTCACGAGCGGACCACCGCGGCCGACGATTTCGACGTCCGCGTCGGCGTGCGTGACGTCGACGCCGAGCGCTTGCAGCGCATCGAGCATGAACTGCGTGTCTTCGCTGGCAAGCAGATTGCCGATCCGCGTCGTACCCTTGCGCGAGCGCGGCCAGCAGCAGCACGCGGTTCGATATGCTCTTCGAGCCGGGCAGTTGCACCACGCCTTCGACGTGGTCGATGGGAGTGAGAGTGAGGGAATTCATTGCCCGCGCATTTAACGACAAAAGGTCGCGGCCGTGCCACACGAGACTGACGTTGCCATCGAGCTCTCGGCGTTCGTCGATCGCTACGTCGCGCGTTATCCGACGCTCGTCGATCCGTTCGACCGCGAGTGGCGTTCGCCGTGTGAATGCGGCGAACCGTACCTGTCCGCGCGACGGCGTCGAGTTGATCACGTGGCGTCCGGTTGCACGCGCGTTCGCGGACGATTTCGCCGGTCTCGAACGCGCGCTGGAATTGCCGATTCATCCGGACGTCAAGGCGTACTACGGCGCTTTCTGGTCCGGCGGACTCGAGGCGACCGCCACGGAGGGACACGTGAGTCTGATCCTGCCGTGGAATCCGGCCGACGTCGATCGGCTGGTCGAGAATCTGATCGGGCACGCACTCGCGAAGCGGCGGGCGCGGGCGCCGTTCACCGTATTTTTCGCGTGTACGGAACCCGATTCAGAGCTGTTTTTGTCGGTGGACAACGCGTCCGGCGAAGTCGTTCTCGAAGCGCCAGGCGCCAAACCGTTGCGGACGGTTGCGCCGTCGCTAACGGTCTTCTTGAGGGGGCTCGATCCCGCCGGAGTCGGGATGTTCCCCCCAGGCATGGTCGCCGCGTCCTGAGTCGCTCATCGAGCTGTTCCTGGAGAAGCCGCGCGGTGCATCCACGGTCCGCGTCGCATGGCACGCGCCAACTCTTCGCGCTCGTCGGGCGTCAACGATTTGGCCATCTCGACGAATGAACGATGGCTCGCAACCTGCGCAGCCGTCAGATTCGTCCGCAGTTCGGCCAGCGCCTGCTCGAGCGCGGCCGGATCGAATGGATCCGCAGTCAGCGTCTCGAACACCTGGCGCTGGTTGCTGCGCATCTGGTGCAGCAGCGGGCATCAGATCGCCCATCTGGTGATGCAGGTTCGGTGTGATTTCGGCGCGGCGCTCGTCGCTCAAAAAGCCGAGCACGCGAAAAAATCCAGCGGTCGGATCCGGTCCCATGCCGGGCGCGGGCCCAAAGCTGGACACGCGCCCGATGATGATGCCGACCAGCAGTAGATTGATCATCAATGACACGACCAGGCCGCCGATCAGCCATCGGTTAGTTTGCATCTGGATACGCCTCGTACTCGGCGAATGCGAGCAAGCTGACGTCGGAGACCAGATCGTCGCTGACGCCGTTCGCTTGATCGCCACTGCCGATCGCGTAGCCCAGACCCAACGGAATCAACAGGGCCGCGATCGCGATCGGCCGCAATATTCGCGGTCCGTGCGTGAACCATGAAAATACCCTGGGTTGCGCGATGTCGCGCTCGACCTCGGCGAGGACGCGACTGCGCACTGCGCCTGTCGTCAGCGAGACCGCCGGCAGCGCAGTCGTCTAACAGCGACGCGATGTCGCGCGCTTGCCCAAGCAGCGTTCGCGCGTCGACCGAGGTGGCGAGCAGCCGCTCGGCATGTGCGGCGTCTGCCGTCGGCCAGCGGTCGAACGCAACGCCGTGGCGGTCGAGGCGTGTTTCGAATTCGTCGAGTGTCATCGGTGTGTCGTGCATGGCAGCGCCTCGCGTGATTCGAGCTCGCGTGGTTCGAGTAAGGGCCGCAATGTCGTCCTCAGCGTTCGGCGTGCGCGGGACAGCAGCGATTCGAGCGCATCGACCGACACCTCCAATATGGCGGCCGCGTCCTGATTGGATAATCCATCGAAGTGACACAGCACGAGCGCGGTTCGCTGCCGTTCCGGCAGCTGCGCCACGGCGCTGCGCATCAGCTGCTCGCGCTGCTGCGAGTCGAGTACCTGGCCTGCGTCTGGCGCTTCGTCGGCGATCATCGTCGAGGTCATCCGTTGTCGATTCACGCTGCTTACGGTGGCGATCGATGGCGAGGTTGCGCGCGATCCGATACAGCCACGTCGTGAATTTGACGCGATTGGCCTGCCAACGCCGCGCGTGGCTCCAGATCCGCAGGAACGCTTCCTGAGCAACTTCATCGGCGTCGGCCGAATTGCCCGTCAACCGCAGCAGAAATTTCTGCAGCCCGGCGAGGTGTCGATCGAGGAGGCGAGTGAACGCCTCCTGATCGCGGCGCTGCACCTGCGCCATGAGTTCCTCGTCGGTGGGTACCGGCAATCGTAGGGCTCAATTCGTCGGCTTGCCGGTGGGCGCCCCCATCATCGACTTGTGCGCCGCCTTCATTTCTTCACGGGTCACGGTGCCATCGGCGTTCGTGTCCATCGCCGACATCCTTTGCGCGAACGGCGGGAATTCGTCCTTCGTCAGCACGCCGTCGGCATTCTTGTCGAGACGCGTGAACATCTGCGTCTTCATGAAGGTACGCATCGTGTCGCTATGCATCGCTTCGCGCGCCTTCGAGAATTCGGCGGAGGAGAGTTGGCCGTTGTGGTCGGTGTCGAGCTCCTTGAACAACTCTGTCTGGAACGCGGCCGCCGACGCCTCGCGTTCGGGCGACGCTTTCCCATCGGGGCCGCCCATTCCCATGCCCATCATGCCCATTGGGCCCCCGCCCATTCCCATGCCGTGGCCGTCCTTACCCTCTTGCTGCGGTTTGTATGCGAGGAACTCCGCTTGCGTGATCTTGCCGTCGCCGTTCGTATCGGCGGCCGCGAACATCGACGCTGCGCGCTCTTTCATCTTCGCGAGGTCGACGCTGCCGTGACGGTCGCACGACGGTTCCTTGGCGCCCGGCGGCGGCGCATCGGCGCCCAGTGCGGCCGTCGCGATGCCAGCGAGCAGGACTGCCCGGCGGCGAGCTTCGATTGCCAATCCTTCGAGTACATCTGAGTCTCCTTGTTGATGTGCATCACTTCATACGCGGGAGCGGTGCTGATCCGTCGCCGGTCCCTTCAGTTCGACTGTATTGCCGTCGGGATCCTTGATGTAGATCGACGGCCCCGACCCTTTGGCGCCGTAGCGATTGGCGACATCGCCATGAACGATCGCGTGCGCGTCGAGGTGCGCACAAATCGCCGCCGCGTCGAACGTTGCGAGTTCGAGCGCGAAATGATCCATGTTGTGGCCGTCGTGCGCCGCCGGCGGACCGCCCCGCTTCGCCGAGCGGGCTCGACACCGGTACGAGATCGATCAACGACGCGCCGGCGCGCAGCTGCACGAGACCGATGTCGAGCTGCCGTTCGATCGTGAGCCCGAGCGCGTCCCGATAAAACGCCAACGCTGCGGCCAGATCCTTCACGCGCAGTACGACATGATCGATTGCGTTGATCTCAATCGGATTCATCGTAGCTGATCTCCAGGATGCGGTAGCGCGCAACGCCGTCGGGTCGTCGTGACGTCGACCGCGTCGCCGATGCTTTTCTTCAGCAGCGCTTTTGCGACCGGCGAATCGACGCTGATGAAGCGAGGCTCACGATCGAATTCGTCCGGCCCGACGATGCGATACCGCAGTTCGCCGCCGTCGGCGTCCTCGAGCGTGACCCAGGCGCCGAAATAGACGCGTGTCCGATCCGACGGCACGCGATCCACGACAACGAGTTCGTCGAGGCGCTTCGACAGAAAGCGAACACGCGCATCGATTTCGCGCAGCGCTTTCTTGCCGTAGATGTATTCGGCGTTCTCCGACCGGTCGCCTTGCGCGGCCGCTTCGGACACCTTGCGCGTGATCTCGGGTCGCACGACCTTCCACAGATGTTTCAATTCGTCGGCGAGTCGGCGCTGCCCCTGCGGCGTGATGACCGCAGTCGACTTCGCGCCCGGCGGCCGATAGCGGCTCATCGCGCGCAGCAACCGCTGCAACGAACGTTCGAACGGCGGCGCCAGCAGACCCTGGTCTGTGACGAAGCCGGTGACGAGTTCGAATGGCGTCACGTCGAACGCGGGGTTGCGCACTTTGATGCCGCGCGGCGCGGTTGGGCGGCCGAAAACCGTGCGCACTTCGTCAGCGTCGCGTTCTTCGATCGGCACGGTTGCGCCGGTCGGCGTTGCCGCATCGAACGTCGACGATGGACACGCGACGTAAAACGCGATCCCGTAGTGGCGCGCGAGAATCGCGATCGCCGACGTGCCGATTTTGTTGACGACGTCGCCGTTGCGCGTGACACGGTCGGTACCCACGATCACGAGATCGATCGCGCCTTCGGCCATCAGATGCGCGACCATCGTGTCGCAGATCAGCGTGACGTCGAGGCCCGCCTGCGTCAGTTCCCACGCGGTCAGCCGACTGCCTTGCAGCAGCGGCCGCGTCTCGCCGACGTAAACGCGAAACCCGACGCCGGCGGCGTGCGCGAGATACATCGGCGCGGTCGCGGTGCCGAGTTCCGACACCGCCAAAGCGCCTGCGTTGCAATGCGTCAATACGCCGCTGCCGGACGTGATCAGACCGACGTCCCGCCTCGCCGATCGCGCGACACATCAGGCGGTCCTGCGCGTGAATTGCTTCGGCCTCGGCCTCGATCAGCGCGTAACGCGTCGCGCCGTCGCCGGGAGATTGGGCGGCGGCGACGATTCGATCGACGGCCCAGCCGAGATTGACCGCGGTTGGACGCGCACCGCGCAATCGATCTGCCGAGCGCGCGAGCGCGCGCATGAAGTCGTCGGCCGTCGCCGCGCGGTATGGCTGCATCGCGACGACGAGGCCGTAAGCCGCGGCGATGCCGATCGCCGGCGCGCCGCGCACCTTCAATCCGCGAATGGCGCCGTAGACCGACTCGAGCGACGTCTGAGGTTCGTAGATCGCGCGTTCCGGCAGTTGCGTCTGATCCAGCAGCTCGAGCCGCCGGTCGCGCCAACGAATCGGTTCGGGGGCTTGGTGTGTCACTGCGTCGTGTCCGCGGATGCGTCGGCGAGCGCGCGTACGAGCGCAGCGCCGGTGTCGTCCGCCGAATAGCCGCACGCGAAGATGCCGTCTTCGTGCCCGAGCGTCGCGAACAGCATCGGCCGCGCAGCGTGGCGTTTGAACAGCACGCCGACCGCGTTCGCCATCGCCGGCGACCCATACGCGACGTCCTCCGGCGTTGCCGGCAGGCGCAAGTCGCGCCGCCGCGCGCCAGATCACCGGCGCGTGCACGTGCATGATCCAGCCGATGCGTGCGTCGGCCGTGTACACCATGCCGTGCGTGACGCTCTCCGACGACGGTGGCGCCACGCCGGTTGCGGCGACCTCGAAACGGCGCGCGTCCCACGTATCGACGCGAACGACGTGCCGACGCAACAGGCGCGGCGCGCCGCTGGTCTGGCTCGCGGTGATGAAGAAGCGCGCGCTGTTCGTGTTGTCGCGGACGCTCAAGTTACCGAACGCGAAGCCGTCGTAGCGTCGCGCGGCGCGGCCGATCAACTTCAACTGTTTGAGAATCTGCCGCCACGCCGCGAGGCGTTTGAAGCGATCGGCGTCGAGCGCATCGGCGGCATCGGGTGCGCGCAGAACGTAGCGAAACCGAATTGCGCCTTCCGTCGGCGTCGGTGTCGTTGTTTGCGTCATGGGACGGCCTGGCATCGCCTTGGCCCGCAGCGAATTAATCAGAGGTTACCTTGAGCGTGCATCGCGGACGAGTGCGGCCTGTAACAGCCGAATGCATAGCGGCGCGTGATGCATCGGACTGCAGCGCAAGGCGCGCCGACGAGCAGTGGCAGGCCCCACGCGAGGAGGCGCAACGCCGCGATGCGGTTCGAGGCGCGCGCAGACACTATGTATTCGGCTGCTACAGGCCGATAGACTCGATCGACCGTGACGGAGGAAGGAGAGGCATCGTGGCGGATCAGGAATCGAAGAGAGAGTGGCCGAATCTGGACGTGGGTGAACTGCTGAAGCAGTTTCAAATACCCGGCGTCGACGTCGGCAAGCTGATCGAAGGGCAGCGCGAGAACATCAAGGCGTTGCAGGAAGCCAATCAAACGGCGCTGAAGGGTTGGCAGAACCTGATGACGCGGCAGACGGAATTGCTGCGCGAAGCGTTCGAGACGTGGCAGTCGTCGATCGGCGACGCCGCGAAGGCGCCGCCGGCGGAGCTGGCGCAGAAGCAGATCGAACGCGGCCAGAAAGCGGTCGAGAAGGCGCTGGCGAACATGCGGGAACTCGCCGAGATGGCGATCAAGTCGAATTCGGAAGCCGCCGACATCATCCGCAAGCGCTTCGAAGCGGGACTGAAGGAGATTCAGAACCGCTGAGCCGACGCGTTCCCCGCATTTTCGAGTCGGATATCGATTCGTGTTGATCGAGCCGATGGACGGCGCGCTCGGCGCCGACGTGTCGGCTCTCGACGTCCGGCGCATCGATGCGGCGGGCATCGACGCGATTCGCGCTGCCTTGCTCGAGTATCACGTGCTGGCGCTGCGCGACCAACGACTCGACCCGGCCGCGCTGAGCGATTTTTCCGCAAAACTCGGCGAACGCGAGGTTTATCCGTTCGCGCAAGCATTGCCGGATCATCCCTACGTCGTGCCGATCATCAAAGAACCCGAAGACGCGTCGAATTTCGGCGGCATCTGGCACACCGATTCGAGTTACCTGCCGGAACCGCCGAGCGTGACGCTGCTGTACGCGGTCGTGCTGCCCAAACACGGCGGCGACACGCTGTTCGCCGACATGCACGCGGCGTATCAGGCATTGTCCGCTGCAGCTGCGGACGCAGATCGACGGCATGTCGGCACAGTTCACGGCTTCACTGGTGCACGACGACGGCGGCGCGTACGCGGGGGTTGCAGGCGCCGACCGCAATCGACGCGACGCGGGCGCTGCCGTCACCGATGCGATTCATCCCGTGGTGCGAACGCATCCCGGCAACGGCTCCAAAGCGCTGTACGTCAGTCTCGCGCATACGCGTTGTTTTGTTGGCCGCACGCGCGACGAGAGTCTGCCGCTGCTGACGCAGCTTGCGGAGCATGCGGTGCAAAGCGAGTTCTGCACGCGGCTGCGCTGGCGCGCCGGTACGCTCGCGATCTGGGACAACCGCTCGGTGCAGCACTTTCCGTTGAACGACTATCCCGGCGAGCGGCGCGTGATGCACCGCGTGATTCTGAAGGGCGAGCGGCCGGTCTGACCTGACAACAACCCGCGGGGACATCGACTGCCTTCGAAACGGCCGTCGCACGGATCCGCAACGCCTGTCATATGAACGGTGCCAGGCGGGCACTCAGTCTCAACTCCCGTCATTCGCGACCATGGACGATGGACTCGAGCACAATCCGCACGTCTCGCGCAGCGCGCTCGCGGCGCAGCACGCGGCGGCGTACGCGTGGGCGCTTGTCGCTCACCGGCTACGACGCCGCGGCGGCGGCCGACGTGATGCAGCAGAGCTATCTCGTCATCGTCGAGGGCCGTGCGCGGTTCGCGCAGCGGTCGAGCCTGAAGACGTGGCTGTTCGGCGTCGTGCGACAACACGCGCGCGCCGCGTGCGTCGCCGCGACCGGCGCGAACTCGCGATTGTTGTCGCGGTTCGCCGCGGAGCCGCGTCGACGCAGAATACGGTCAACGGCGACGATCGCGACACGCGGTGTAAGCGCCGCGCTTCGCGACCCTGCCGCGGCGCCAGCGCGACGTGCTCGAGCTGGTGATCTACGCGGAATTCACGCTCGAGGAAGTGCGCCGACAGTGCTCGGCATCTCGCTCGGCAGCGCCCGCACGCACTATCACCGCGCGAAGGCGGCTGCGCGCACGACGTTGGAGATGCGCGATGACGATGACGACGAACTCGACGCGCGCGTGCGCGGCTCACTTCGACGCGGCCGCGCGAACGGCATCCGGCGCCCGACTTCGACGTCGATGTTCGGTGCCGACGCAGGCGCGTACCCGTGCGCCCGCAGAGTCGCGAACACATCGTTGGCGGATCGTCGCTGCGGGCGCCTTGGCGGCGTCGTTGGCGGCCGTCGGTCGTGTTCGAAACGGCGACCGCCGCACGCGTCGGGTCGACGAACTGCTGATCGCCGAACTGAGCGCAACGACGTACTGGACGGCGCCGAGCGACCGCTGGCCGACGCACGCGGTCGGTCGACTATCTCGGCCTGCCGCGATTCGACGACATGACAACGCAGCCGAGGAGGTGCAAACATGGTTCTGATGCGTAGCTGGATGATGAGCGATTACGCTCGCGCGGTTGCCTGCTCGCGGCGAGCCCCGCGGCTGCGGCCGACCCGGATCCGTTCGGCGGGCGTCTGTTGCCGATCGAGCTCGTCATGGCGTTCCGCAAGCAGATCGATCTGACCGCCGGATCAGAACAAGCGCATGGGTGCGCTGGTCGTCGAACTGCAGCAGAACGTCGCCGGCAAACAGTGGGAAATGCAGTCGACGTTCGCCGATCTGCTGGAGACGCTCGATCAGAATCCGATCGACGAACAGCGCACGCTCGATCTCGCGAAACACGCGATCGACGTCGAGAACCAGATCAAGGTGGAGCAGCTGCGGATGCTGATCCGGTTGCGCAACATGCTGACCGACTCGCAGGTCGAGTTCCTGCGCGCCCGACTCGCGGCCGGGTTGGAAGAAGGAGTGAGCCTGATGCGTCGTACGTCGCGCGATCGCACTCGTCGCTGGCCGTGCTGCTGTGGCTCGCGGCGTGCGGCGGCGGTAGGCGCCGTGCCAGCGCCACCGAGCACTGGCGGCGCTGCGCCACCGCCACCGAGCAGCCCGACGGCGGCGCAACTCCATCCGCCGCGAAGCTGCTCGACGTCACGACGTTCGGCGCCGACTACGCGTTGATCGACGCGGTCGCGCGCGAGGGCAACGCGGCGTGGCTCGATCGTCAGTTCACGCTGCCGCCGAGCAATCACCTGCCGATCGTGCTGCGTTACCTGAATCAATACGGCTTCGACATCAACGCGAATCCGCCGCCGGGCACATTCCGCCGTTTCGCGTGGTGGGAGCAGACGCTGACCGCGCCCGATCAGCTCCGCCAGCGCGTGGCGTACGCACTGACGCAGATCTTCGTCGTCTCCGACAACGTCGACGCGATCTTCATCAATCCGCTCGCGCTGTCGAGCTACTACGACATGCTGCTGGCGAATGCGTTCGGCAACTTCCGCGACCTGCTGCGCGCGGTGACGCTGCATCCGGTGATGGGCGTCTATCTGAGCCACGTCAACAACGCCAAGGCGAATCCGGCGACGAACACGTTCCCCGACGAGAACTACGCGCGTGAAGTGATGCAGCTGTTCACGCATCGGCTTGTTCGAGCTGAACAGCGACGGCAACCAGAAGCGCGATGCGAACGGCAATCCGATCCCGACGTACGACAACGGCGACATTCAGGAATTTGCGAAGATCTTCACGGGTTTGAGCTACGGCCCGGCGCAAGCCGGCGGCGCGAGCTTTTTCGGCAATCCGAATCCGGTGCTGCACGTGCCGATGCAGATGTTCGAGGCGTATCACGATCAAGGTCCGAAACATCTGCTGAACGGCGTCGTGGTGCCGGCCGGGCAGACCGGCATGCAGGACATCGACGCGGCGATCGACAATCTGTTCAATCATCCCGAACGTCGGCCCGTTCATCGGCCGGCAGCTGATCCAGCGTCTCGTCACGTCGAATCCGTCGCCAGCGTACATCGCGCGCGTCGCGGCCGCGTTCGCGGGCAACGGCACGAGCATACCGAGGGGCGACATGCAGCACGTACTGCGCGCGGTGCTGCTCGATCCGGAAGCCGCGGCGGGCATTCACCTGCGCGAGCCGTTCCTGCGCTACGTTGCGCTCAATCGGATTCTGCACGCGACGAGCGACGACGGAACATTTCCGGGACTCGCTTACATCGCGCAATTCCTGTTGCAACAGCACGTGCTGAGTTCGCCGAGCGTGTTCAATTTCTATTCGCCGAATTTCTCGCCCCCCGGTGAGCTCGGCAGGCGGGACTCGTCGCGCCGGAGTATCAGATCACCACCGATTCGACGATCGTCGGCTGCGCGACTCTGATCGCGTACGCGCTCTACGGGCAGCAGTCGATCGACACGCCGCAGGGCTTCGCGACGATCCACCTCGACCTGGCCGAACTGGAAGCGCTGGCCGACGACGCCGACGCGCTGATCGATCGCGATCGACCTGATGTTCACGGCTGGACGGATGGATGCGGCGACCAGGACGGCGATCCGCAATGCGATCACGCCGATCGCCAACGACGCGCCAGGGCGGACGCGGCTCGCGTTGTATCTGGCGTTGATTTCACCCGCCTACGCGGTCGACGGTTAGGAGGCAAACCGATGCACGCACTACTCCCGCCGGCGTTTCCTGCAGCACTCCGTCGCCGTTGGCGTCGCCGCGGCTACGCAGATGAACACGCTCGGCCGACTCGCGCACGCGGCCGGCGGCGGCGACTACAAGGCGCTCGTCTGCATCCTGCTCGGCGGCGGCGCCGATTCGTTCAACATGCTGGTGCCGTACGACGCGACGCGGTATGCGGACTACGTCGGCTTTCGCTCGGATCTGGCGCTCGCGCACGCCGATCTGTTGCCGCTGTCGTACACCGGCGCACAAGGCGAGACGTTCGCCGTGCATCCGGGTCTCGGCGCGGTGCGCACGCTGTTCGAGCAGGGCGACCTCGCGTTCGTCGCCAACGTCGGCACGTTGGCGGAGCCGACCGACAAGACCGTCGTTCACGCAGGGCACGGTGCGCTTGCCGCTCGGGCTCTTCTCGCACGCCGATCAGATTTCGCAGTGGCAGACGTCGGTGCCGGATCGGCGCATCGCGACCGGCGTCGCCGGACGCATCGCCGACATCGTCGCCGCCGCCGCGACGCCGTCGCCGGTGTCGATGAACATCTCGTTGTCGGGTACCAACGTGTTCCAGACGGGCGCGAACGTCACCGATTACGCCCTCGATGCGAACGACGGCGTGCGGCTCGTGGCCGGCTACGATCAACCCGGCAGCGAGGTGTTCACGACCGCGCTCGACGCGCTGCTGGCGGGCAGCTACGCGGACCCGTTCCGGCGCAACTATGCGACGCGGCTGCGCAACGCGATCGATTCCGGCACCGCGTTCAAAGCGATCCTCGATGCGGCGCCTACGTTGAACACGACGTTTTCCGCGACGCCGCTGTCGCGCGGCCTGCGCAGATCGCGAAGGTGATCAGCGTGCGCGACGCAGCTTTCGGTGAATCGACACACCTTCTTCGTCTCGTTGGGCGGTTGGGACCATCACGACAACGTGTTGACGCTGCAGGCGCAGATGTTGCCGTCGGTCGCCGCGGCGTTGTCCGAGTTCCAGCAGGCGCTGGTCGAACTCGGCGTGAGCGACGCCGGTGACCACGTTCACGATCTCGGATTTCGGCCGCACGCTGACGTCGAACGGCAAAGGCTCCGATCACGGCTGGGGCGGCCATCAGCTCGTGATGGGCGGCGCGGTCGCCGGACGCAACGTCTATGGCGCGTATCCGGTGCTGATTCCCGACAACGCACTGGACGTCGGCCGCGGGCGCTACATTCCGACGACCAGCGTCGATGCGTTCTACGCCGAACTTGCGCTGTGGTTCGGCATCGCGCCAAGCGAACTCGATCTGGTGCTGCCGAACATTCGACGCTTCTACGCGCCGGAGTCGATGACGCCGCCGGTCGGCTTCATGGCCTGACGCTTGACGAGCCTGCGTCGGCCGACCTCAAAACGTGTAGTCGATCCACCACGCGAGCGTTTTTCCCTGGGCGACGGTGCGCTCGAGAAACGGCTCCCACGAGAACGTGTTTGGATTGCCCCAGATCGGGAAGTAGTCGGGCACGTAGCTGCACGTTGCTGTGACCATGCCGAGCGTGGGATGGCGCTGCAGCAGGATCAACGGCTCGGTCGCGGCGTGATCGAGCGGCAGATAGTGTCCGTCGGTCCACGGCGAGGCATCGCGCGCAATGAATCCATTTGCGAGCCGCCGATAGCCGCCCCCGTCGCGCCAATTCAGCGGCGCGTTGATCCAGACGAGTTCCTCGTCGCGGGTCTGCGGATAAAACGGGTGCGGAAACCAGCGCACGTGGACGAATCCAACACCCGGCGTCGTTGACCGTCCCAAATTCGTGAGCGCGGTGTGCGAGCGAATCGTGCGGCCCATTAGCTCCACAGTTCGTACGAGCTCCAACGCACAACCCTCGTAATTCTGCTGCGTCGTAAACGTGACTCGCGCGGACGCGCGTTCGATCTGCCAGTCGCAGAAGGACTTCACGACACGCTCCTTCAGATCACAGACGCCGATGCCGATGATCAGCCCCTCGTTCAGCGTTCGCGTCGAGTGGATCGGCCCGAGGTTGAACGCATCCGGAATTCCCTGCCCGTCGAACCAGTTGAAGCTCGCGGGAAACGTGGGACCGCTGAGCAGGTCGCCGAGCTGCGCATCGCGCACCTGGAAAATGTAACCGCCGGTGCAGTAGCGCACGCCGAAGCGCGCGCGGTCGGCGACGGGATCGAGGAGTTGCACCTCGAGCGTGTCGTTGGCGAGCTTGATCATGTGCGCTTCGCGGCTTCGGCCGCGGCTTCGGCCGCCGCTCGCTTCGCGGCGGCGCGGCGCTGATCGAGTTCGTGCACGTGCGGATAACCGGCCGGTTGATACGAGAAGAGCAGCGCACGCCGATCAACGGCCGATCGGTTCGGCAATGAACGATGCACGAGGAGTGAGCCGAAAAAGACGACGCTGCCGGCGCCGACTTCGAGTGCTACGAGGCGGCTTTGATCGAATTGATCCGTATCCATTTCGAGCGAGCCGAAGCCTTCGACCGCGCGCATCGGTCGCACGCCCTCCTTGTGGCTGCCGGGTGCGGCTTCGAGACAACCGTTCTCGCGCGTCGAATCGTCGAGGAAGACCATCGCGGTCGCCACGCGACCGGCGGCGGGGTTCTCGTTGATCCAATACGGATAATCCTGGTGCAGGATGTATTTGCCGCCGGTGCGCGCGCGCTTCACGTTGAGTTTTTCGGTGAAGAGCACCAGGTCGTCCTGGCCGACGATCGCTTTGCATGGATCGATGAATCGCGGATCCATCGCCCATGTGGTCAACTCGGGGCTCAAGTGCGCGAATGGCTCCAGTCCCTGGAGCACGTCGGGAAAGTCGGGCTCCCACTTCACGTACATCGCGAGTTCTTGCTGCCGCTCGAACATATAGGAGCCGACGACGTGTTTCTGTCCGTGCGACAGCGCGACGACGCGCGCGGCGAGCGCTTCGCAAGCGTCCGCGATGGCGCGGCATTCGCGCGCATCGAAGACGCCCTCGCGCACGACGAAGCCATCGCGGTCGAGCGCCTCGCGCTCGCGCGGGTCGAGCAGATAACCGTCGACGTTACGGGCTGGTTGCATGCTCCTCTCCTCGCTGCGGCATACGCTGCCGGTAGTCTAGCCTGGAACTTTCAGGTGATGGGCGCGGCCGCGGCAAGCGCCTCGGTCCGATCGGCGCGCGGCGGGTAGATCCACTTCGTGTTGATCGTCTGCTTGATTTCCTTCGCGCGCGCGCCGCTGAAACGCACCTCGCGATGCCAGCCCTCCGTGAATACGGCGCCCCACGCGCCGAGGTCGAGACATGTGACGTAGCGCGGCTGGCGGTACGGGATCGTCGGCAGGCCTAGCAGATCGGCGGCGACGTTGTGACCGGCGAACTTGCCTTGGCTCAGCGCGTGCTGGCACGACATCAACGCGTGATGCCCTTCGGTATCGGTGACCGCCAGCGCGACGTCGCCGGTAGCGAACACGTTCGCAATGCCTGCGACGCGCAAGTCGTCCCCGACGTGCAATCGGCCGAGCCGATCGCGCAGCGCGGGGATCTGCTGCGTCAAGTCGCTCGCCCGCAGTCCGGCGGTCCAGATGACCGTTCGAGTCGCGATGCGCTCACCGGTCGACGTCCACACCGCGTCCGCGTCGATTGCGGTCACCGCGGCATTGAGGCGCCACGCGACGCCGAGCGACTCGAGCGCTTGCGTGATGACCGGGCGAGGGCGGACACCCAGATCGGGACCGATTGCGTCGGCCTGTTCGACGACGATCACGTTGATCGCGGCGCGATCGCCCAGGATTGTTCGCAGCCGCGCCGGCATTTCGGCGGCGGTTTCGATGCCGGTGAAGCCGCCGCCAACGATCACGACGGTATTTCGCGCGCTCGTATCGGGCAGATCGGCCAAACCTCGCAGGTGCACCGCGAGGGTGACCGCTTCGTCGAGTCGATCGACGCTGAATGCGTGCTCGCGAAGGCCGGGAATGTCGGGCCTGAACAAGCGGCTGCCCGTGGCCAATACGAGCCGGTCATAGCGCAGCGTGAGTGGCGCGCCATCGCTGGCGATCGCATCGATCTCGTTCGCGTCGCAGCGGATGTGCTCGACGGTGCCGCCGATGAAGCGGACGCCGACCGCGTCGAACAATTCCGCCAGCGGTGCCTTCACGTCGCTGGGGGCGTCGGAAAGAACGGCCTCGTAGAACCGCGGCCGAATATGCAGATACGGTTCCGGCGCGATCAGCGCGATCTCGACATCCGTCTGCGCGGCGGCGTCGAGTACACGCGCCGCGCCGAGCGCGCTCCACATGCCGGCGAAGCCGGCGCCAACGATCAATATCCGCCTCATGTTGTCACCAGAAGCCCGCAGGGGCGCCATCAGCCGCAACGCAGCGGGATGCTACTGTTCGTGTCACGCGCTGTGCAACGCAAGCCGGGTGTAACAGGTCGAAGGCGGCGTGCCGGACACGGCAGGCGTCCCATCGAGCGCGAAGATGGGGCGCGCGCGATCGTCGCGCAGGAGCCGCGACTCGTCCGGCGGCGCTTGGGCTCAAATTTGACGGCTCGCCAGACCAACGCAATTTGCCGACGAGAAGGTCGAGGCGCGCGTGCGGACTCACGTACCGATCGATCCGTTCGAGGACCACCGGTGCGACGTCGCTCCGTTCGTGGATGCGTGATTCAATGGTACCGAATGCAGGTAAGGTGGGGTGCGTTTACGCAGCAGGTAAGCTGCTGTTCAATGGCCGCTGAGGGGCGGAGACGATCGTGGCGGATGTGTTTGTGTCTTATGTCAGAGAGAACCGAGCGATTGCGGAGAAGATCGCTGGCGGACTGTCGGCGGCCGGCTTTTCGGTGTGGTGGGATCGGCACATTCGCGGCGGCGCGAAGTTCGCCAAGGAGATCGAACGCGAGCTGAGTTCCGCGAAGGTCGTTCTGGTGTTGTGGTCCTCCGATTCACTTGGCTCCGAATGGGTCCGCGATGAAGCCGAGCAAGCCCGCAACGAGAACAAGCTGATACCGGTCTGCCTGGACGGCGTGCAACCTCCACTCGGATTCCGGCAGTCACAGTCGTTGGATTTCAGCGGTTGGAGTGGTGACGCGACAGCGACGCAGTTCGCCGAGCTGGTCGACTCGGCGCGGCATTTTCTCGGTCATCCGGATCCCCCAACGCGGGCGGCGCCAGGCAACCCTCCCGCCGCGGCAAAGCGTAGCCGTTGGGGCGCGTCGAACGCGCGCCTGGTCGTCGCGGCGGCGATCGTGATCGTGGTCGCCGGTGCTGTGGCGGTCTTATTGCAACTCGATCGCGGTCGTACGGCACAGTCGAACGGCGGCAACGACGGCCGCATCGAAATCAGCCCGTTCGAACCGCTGACCAAGACGGAGGAACTCGAGCGCTTTGCAAAGGGTGTGACCGACACGATCGTTCGCGTGTTCGCGACGAGCGGCATCAAGACCGTTGCTCGGGCAGATGCCAACGCGGGTAGCGGCCCAACGTCGAACTCCGGAGCGGAGTTCGCGCTCCGCGGCACTGTCGACCGCGAAGGGACCGAATTGATCGTCGGCGTGGACATCCTGCATCGGCGTGAAGGGCTGGTCATGTGGTCGACCACGACGCGGGGGGCAGCCGACGCGGCGCAGGCGCTGCAACAGCAATCATCGGTCTCGGTGGCGAGTGCGCTGGGCTGCGCGTTCCTGCTGCGCCAAGGAGCAAGGAATGATTCCTCGGCCGAGCTGTTCGCGAAATTCCTTCGCGTTTGCGCAGCGATTCAAAGTGGTCAATGGGAACAGGTGCCCGAACTCGCGCGGCAGATCGTCGAATCTGCGCCACAGTATGCGGTCGCCTATGCGCTGCAAGCCTATGCGAACGCGAACCTCACCCGACTGACCGCGTTTCATTGGACACAGCGACCGGAGGCCGAGCGGGAACGTCTGCGTGAACTCGCTTCCGACAGTGCAAAGACCGCGCTGGAGATGGATTCGACCGGACCGAGCGCCGGATTTGCCTACTACGCATTGGCGATCGTCTGGGACCCCGCGGTGAGTCTGGCAGAAAAGGAGCGGCGCTTTCAGAAGGCGTTGTCGTTAAACCCCGAGAATGTGGCGATCTACTATGACTATGCAGAATTCCTGCTTGACCTAGGACGCATCGGGGAAGCGCGTAGCTATCTGATGCGCGGGTTGAGCGTCGCGCCACTGGTGTATTCACTCATCGCCGAAGGCGCCTATGTCGCGGCGGCGACCGGCGACATCAAGGCGGCAAGAGATCAATTGGGCGAACTGAAGGCGAAGGCGGCGTACGCCAATGACTCCGACGTGCCGCGATGGTTCGAGGCGGAAAGCCGGTACGGCGATCCCACAATCGCCCGACAGATGGCGACGGCGAATCCGCGATTGGTGCGGACGTACGACGACGACCCCGCCAAAGATGGATCCGGCTGCTTGAATGCGTTTCTGGACGCCCGGGCGAACCGCGCTCAACTCAGCGAAGATCAGGTCGAAGCCGCATGCGCGTACGGTTTCCATTTGCACCCGCTATTCATCCACGCCTATTTCGGTCACACCGATTGGGTGTTCAACGAACTCCGCAATTGGGATGACAAGTGGTTCTACGAGCTCTACCGCGGCTTTGCGTCCGAGTACTTTCTCCCAGGATTTCGTGCGGTGCGGGCCGACCCGCGTTTCATGCCGTTCATGGAGAAGATCGGTCGCGTCGACTATTGGCTCGAGTCGAACCAGTGGCCGGACTTCTGCAAGACGGAAAAGCTGACATACGACTGCAAGCAGGCTGCGCTCGCGGCGCGCGCCGCCGCCGCGCACGATCCCGCCGCGGCGATTCCGGAGTAGCAGGGCTTACGGCGGGCGAACAGATCAAGGCGTGGTGAGTATCGGCTTCGAACTCGGCTTGTCACTTCGGCGCGATCTGACGTTGCGCAGTGACGTTCTAGGTCAGCGCGAGCGCAAGCATCGAGCGCACGTCGGCCGGACGTACGCCCCGCGCGCGCATCGCCGCTAACGTTTCGTCTTTGTCGCGCTTCGCGAGGCGCCGTCCGGTCGCGTCGGTGATCAAGCGGTGATGGCGGTACTCGGGCGTCGGCAGATCGAGCAGATGCTGCAGCACGACGTGCAGGTGCGCGCTGTCGCGCAGATCCTCGCCGCGGATCACGTGGGTGACGTTCTGCAGCGCGTCGTCCCACACGCTCGCCAGGTGGTAACTCACCGGGAAATCTTTGCGCGCGATCACCGCATCACCGAGCCGGCCCGGATCGACGCGAACTGGTCCGGTTTCGTCGTGAAAAGTCAGCGCGGCGAGCGCGCGCGCCAAGCACGTCGCGCACGCGTGCAATCGACAGACGCCACGCGAAGGTCGCGTTGCTTGCGAGGCGTTCGGCTTCGTCGTCAGGCGCCAGTGGCGCGCCGAAAAATACTTCCGTTGCAACGTGCGGCGCGTGCGCGAGCGCATCGAGCACGTCGCGCCGCGTTCGAAAACAGCGATACATCACGCCGAGATCGATGAGTTGTGCGAGCGCGCGTTCGTACTCGGCCATGTGCTCGGACTGGCGTCGCGGCGGTTGCTCCCAACGGATACCGAGCCACGCGAGGTCTTCGTAGATCGCCGCCTCCGATTCCGCGCGCGAGCGCGCGCGATCGATATCCTCGATGCGAAGCAGAAAACGTCCGCCGGCGCCGCGCGCCGCGTCGAACGCGGTGAGCGCCGAGAATGCGTGTCCGAGATGCAGCAGCCCCGTCGGCGACGGCGCGAAGCGTGTGATGAAGGGCATCTATCTGCGGTTGTTGGCAGAGAACCGTCGCGCCAGCGACTCGATGAGTTCGCACGCGGCCGCGGCGGCATCGCGCAGGCGCAACCGCGTCGCGTGTTCTTCGCAACGCGCCCACATCGCTTCGTCGTCGAGCGCCGCACGAATCGCGTCGCCGAGATGGCGTGGCGACAGTTCGGTGCGCCGCACCACGCGCGCGATGCCGAGTGCTTCGGCGCGCCCGGCGACGGCGGGCTGATCGCGGCCCCACGGCACGAGCACCATCGGCACGCCGTAATACATGCATTTCGCGACGAGCCCGTGGCCGGCCTGACTGATGCACAATGCCGCGCGCTCGAGCACCGCCGCGTGTGGGACGAAGGTTTCGATGCGCGCGTTCTGCGGTGGCATCCCGAGATCGTCGGCCGCGGCCGCGTCGCCGAGCGTGAGCAGCGCGCGCACCGAAAACGGCGCCAGCGCGTCGAGCGCCGCGCGAGCCAGTTCGATTTCGCCAGGTTGCCGATGCGTGCTCAGCGATATCAGCACCCACGGATCACCTTCGGACGCGAGAAACGGTGGCGCGGTCAGTGTGGGTTCCCACAGCAGCGGGCCGATCCAGTGCTGACCCTGCGGCGGTGTACTCGGCGGCCGATCGAAGCGCGCGTCGGTCGCAATCAGTGTCAGGTCCGGTGGCGCGATGCTCCGTAAGCTGGCTTGGCGGCGCGTCATCAGCTCGATTTCCGCGGCCGAGTAGTCGGCCTGCGGCGGCCGCGTCATGTCGGGACCGAAGTACACGGTGCCGTGGACGAGGCAGTACGGGACGCCGAGCGCGTCACGCAGCGACGTCGCCAGCGGTCGCGTGAAGTCCTGGCTGATGATGACGTCCGGACGCGCCGCGTGTGCGCGTTCGAGCGCCCACGGCAGAACATCCTGCGTCCATTTGGTAAGCGGCAGCGGCGCGTCGCCGGCCTCGTCCCAATCGCGCATATAGTGGGGCAGATCGTGTCCGTCGGGCGCCGGCTCGATCGTGATGCGGGACCCTTCGACCTGACTGACGAGCGCGGGGTCGCCGAGGCACGTCACATCGTGGCCGCGGTCGATCAACGCCGTGATGACCGCCGCGAGCGGCGGCCAGTCGCCGCCGCCACCGGCAGTGGCGAGCGCGAGAACTCTCAAATTACCCCCGAGAAGGTCCGTCGTGAATAACCGATGCTGGCACCGTACCGAGGCGCGGACAAGCCAAATGCGTGCGAATCACAAGAACCGCGGCATCACCTTCTCAGTGAACAGCATGAACGATTCGTGGCTCAGCGGTGTGCACATCAGGTATTGAAGCGGCAGCTGTTCCTTCAGTGCGTGCAGTTGATCGATCACCGACTCGGGCGTGCCGCAGATCACCGTGTCGTCGACATAGCGCTCGATCGGGTCGCCTGCGCCGGTCGGTCGCGGGGCGCCGCGCAGATAAGAGCCGAACATGAATCCCGCGCTGTTGATCGCAACTTCGCGGGCTTTTGTCTCGCTCGATGCAAGCGCGATGTTGCGCGCCATCGGAATCACGCGGCCGGCGATGCTGAAGCCCGCGGCTTCGAGCTCGGTCTGATAACGAGCGCGCTTGGCCGCAATCTCCGCATGCGAGCTGTGCGGATCCATCAGGATCGAGTATCCGTTGCGCGCTGACCACACCACAGCGTCCTCGGAGGTCGCGGCGAGCCAGACCGGTGGGTGCGGCTGCTGCAGCGGCTTCGGCAGTACTTCGACGTCATCGAAGTTGCAGAACTGGCCGTGAAACGTCAGCCGCTCGTTGCGCCACGCGGCGAGCACGACCTGTACGTGCTCGCGGAACATCGGATAACTGTGCTCGCGCGCGACACCGAAATTACGGTACTCGTTTGCGTCAAAACCGCGACCGGCGCCGAAGTTGACACGGCCGCCTGACAGGACGTCGAGCAATGCGATCTCTTCGGCGAGGCGCAGCGGGTGATAAAACGGCGCGAGCGAAATCGCGGTACCGATGCGTAGGCGTTGCGTGCGCGCCGCGATATGCGCGCCCATCATGTGGATCGATGGGCAGACGCTGTAGGTACTGAAATGGTGCTCGGCCAACCACACGGCGTCGTAGCCCGAACGCTCCATCACGTCGATGCGATCGAACGCGCGCTGATAGACCTCAGGCAGCGGAAAGCGGCGGTTGGGCCAGCTGAAAAATTGCAGAACGCCGAACTGCATGATCAAGCTCCCGCGAACAGACGAGGAAAAGGCACTCTGACCCCCTTATCATGCGATGTCTCGATGGTACCGTGCCTCGGAAAAGCGTGATGTTCAAATCGATTCGGGTTCTGCTGTTCGCACTCGCCGTCCAGGTGCCCCTCGCCGCGCGCGCCGACGACGCCGCGAATGCGAGCGCGCTCGAAGTGATGAACGCGTTCATGGCGGCATTCAACGCGCGCGACACGGGTGCGTGGGCCGATACGTTGCTGTATCCGCACGTCCGATTCGCGTCCGGCAAGGTCACGATCTTCCCCGACCGCGCCGCGTTCATCGCCGCCAATCACATCGACGCACTCATCAAGGGTGAAGGTTGGGACCACAGCGGTTGGGATTCGCTCGAGGTGGTCCAGAGTTCCGCCGACAAAGTGCACATCGTGGTTTCGTTTACGCGCTATCACGCCGACGGATCGAAGTACGCGAGCTATCCGTCGCTGTACATCGTCGAGCGCAGCGAAGGCCATTGGGGCGTGCGCGCGCGTTCGAGTTTTGCGCCGTAGCGTTCGTTTGCAGAGGTAACGTCGTGGTTGACTGGTCCGCCGATGAGTTCGAATTCGAAACGCGCGCGATTCACGCGGGTCAGGCGCCGGACCCCAGCACCGGCGCGATCATCACGCCGCTGTACCTGACATCGACCTACGTACAGGCGACACCGGGCGTCCATCAAGGCTATGACTATTCGCGCAGCGGCAATCCGACGCGCCGCGCGTTCGAGGATTGTCTCGCGAACCTCGAAGGCGCGCGCTTCGGTTTTGCGTTGGCATCGGGATCGATGGGCACGGCGACGATCGTGCACCTGCTGAGCGCGGGCGATCACGTCGTCGCGTGTGACGATCTGTACGGCGGCAGTTATCGCGTGTTCGAGCGCGTGTTCGCGCGACACGGCATCGAGTTCAGCTACGTCGACATGACCGATGCCAACAATCTGACGCGGGCGCTGCGCAAGAACACCCGTCTGGTCTGGGTCGAGACGCCGAGCAATCCGCTGTTGAAGCTCGTCGACATCGCCGCAGCCGCTAGACGCCGCGCACGCCGCCGGCGCATTGCTCGCTGTCGACAACACCTTCATGAGTCCGTACTTCCAGCGGCCGCTGGCGCTCGGCGCCGACATCGTCATGCACTCGACGACCAAGTACATCAACGGTCACAGCGATCTGATCGGCGGCGTGATCGTCACCGACGACGAGGAGCTCGCGCAACGATTGAAATTCCTGAGCAACGCCGTCGGTGGAATCCAGGGCGCGTTCGACTCGTTCCTGTGCCTGCGCAGTCTGAAGACCCTCGCGGTGCGAATGCGGGCGCACGAAGCCAACGCATTTGCTGTGGCGCGATTTCTCGAAGCGCATCCGAAGATCGCCTCCGTCCAGTACTCCGGGTTGCCGAGCCATCCGCAGCACGCGCTCGCGCAGCGGCAGATGTCCGGGCACGGCGGCATGTTGACGTGTTGCGTCGCCGGGGACCTGGACGCGACGCGGCGCTTCTTGCAATCCGTGCGCGTGTTTGCGCTCGCGGAGAGCCTCGGCGGCGTCGAATCGTTGATCGAGCATCCGGCGATCATGACGCACGCGAGTCTCCCGCAGAGCGTGCGCGAGTCGCTCGGCATTGGTGACAATCTCGTACGTTTGTCGGTCGGGATCGAAGCGGAGGCGGACCTGTTGCGCGACCTCGATCGCGCGCTTGCGTCGGTATGAATCTGATCGACGACCTCGATGGCGCGCCGTCCATCGACCGGGCCGCGATGGTGCCGGGCATGTATCTGGCGTGGTGCGTCAATCTGCAGCTCGTTGCCGCACCGTTCGAAGCGGCGCACGGCCGCGACGTGCTGCGGCTGCGTTATCGCGAACTGACACCGGCGGCTTTTTTCCTGAAGACGACCGGCGGGCGCCTGACGCAGGACCTGCTGTCGGAGCACGGCGCGCGTTTTGCCGAGTATCAATACGCGGTGTATCGCAGCGAAAACCGCGCGACGCTGCTTGCGGCAAAAGACGATTGGGATACGTACGACGCGATTGCAGCGGACTTGACGAAGGCGTACTACGCATTTGGAGACGGCAGCGAGAAGAAGCGGGGCGGACACTGGTGGAATGGATGGCGATGATCGTGAGGGTACAAGATGCTGAAGGTCACACCCGAGGTCGAGGCCGCGCGCCGACGCTTTCGCTATCGCGGCGACGTGCGTCCGGATTTTGCACACGCAGACGCCGCGCATGAGGAATCGGTGTGGGACTATCCACGGCCGCCGATGATCGTGCCGGACGTGCGGCTGGTGCAGGTATTCGTCGACGGCTCGGTGATCGCGGACTCGCGCGACTGTGTGCGCGTGTTGGAGACGGCCAATCCGCCGACGTTTTACCTGCCGCCCGACGACGTCGAGTGGGACGCGCTGGTCGCCACCGACGCGCGCACGAGGTGCGAGTGGAAAGGAATCGCGACCGCGTACGATGTGCTCGTCGACGGTGAGCGTATTGTCGGCGCCGCGTGGAGCTATCAGGACGTATTTCCGGAATTCGAGCAGTCTGCTCGGATGGGTCGCGTTCCATCCGGGCCGCGTCAGTTGCTTCGTCGAGCGCGAGACCGTCTATCCGCAACCCGGCGGAGAACTCGGCGGCTGGGTGACGCGCGAGATCATCGGGCCCTTCAAAGGCGGCGCCGGAACCGAAGATTGGTGAAAGCGTTCGATCCCCGCGATGCGCGCGTACTGCGTCCGTACCCGGAAGAAATTCCGTGGGAGTTGCTGCTCGACGCCGATCCGTCGCGCGCGCGCGTCGAAGCCTATCTGTCCGACGAGCTCACACGTGTTGCGAAACTCGAAGACGCCGTGATCGGCGTCTATGCGCTCACGCGTCACGATGCGACGTCATTCGACTTGATGAACATCGCCGTCGCGCAGTCCCATCAAGGCACTGGGCTCGGCCGCCGGCTGCTCGGGCACGCGATCGGGCTCGCAGAGTCGAAGGGCGCGCGCGTCATCGACGTAGGTACCGGCAATTCGAGTTTCGGCGCGCTGCGGTTTTACCAGCGCGCCGGGTTTCGCATCGTCGGTGTGCTGCCGAACCACTTCATCGACAATTACGACGCACCGATCTTCGAAGACGGCATCCAGTGCGTCGACATGATCCGATTGCGGCTCGTCCTTACGCCGGAGTGACGCTCACGCCGCCTCGATACGCACGCATGGCGCTAGCGCGGATCCGAAGCGGGGCGAGAGGGGTCAGCTCACCGCTTCCGGCGTGATCCCGATGTACTTCGCGGCCGGGCGGATCAGTCGATTGTTGATGCGGCTCTCGATGAAGTGCGCGAGGTAGCCGTACACGCGCGCCATCGCGAACGCGGCGGTGAAATAGTCCGCCGGCAGGC
Source organism: uncultured Gammaproteobacteria bacterium (assembly GCA_963829065.1). Classification (GTDB taxonomy): domain Bacteria; phylum Pseudomonadota; class Gammaproteobacteria; order Pseudomonadales; family Azotimanducaceae; genus DATJGR01. Next base: position 149,512 of record CAWHHK010000010.1, read on the forward strand.
CCGCCGCTCTATAGATGACGCCTTTGTAGAACTCGAGATTCGCGTGCAGCGTCGTGCCGCGTTCGGCCATCCGCTCGCTGATATGCGCTTCGATCGATTCGAGCGTCAGGTACATCGATTCGAGGTTCGTACCCTTCGACAGTTTTGCCGCCAGCGCCTTGACGAACCGCGCGCGCGGATCGAGCACGCGATATTCGCGATGGCCCATGCCCATGATCTTGCGACCGGTCGCGAGGCACTCGTCGACGAAGTCGGCGGCTCGCGCCGGGTCGCCCACTTCGAGCGCCATTTCGAGCGCCGCTTGATCGGCGCCGCCGTGCAACGCGCCATGCAACGCTCCGAGCGCTGCGGCCAACACGTTTTCGACCGGCGCCAGCGTGCTCGCGACGACGCGCGCCGCGAACGTGCTCGCGTTGAAGCTGTGTTCGATTTGCAGGATCTGCGTCACGTCGAACGCGTGCGCGAGTTCGGGTGAGTCGGTGGCGAGCGTTGCATAGCCCATCTGCGCCAGGAAGCGCGCGTGCGGATCGAGCAGGTCACTCGGCGCCGGTAGCGCGCGCACCGCTCCGCAGTTGGTACAGTCCCGCGATCAGTGCCGGCAGTTTTGCCGCGATCGTGAGGCCGTGCGCGGCGTCGCCGTAGGTCTCGAACTCGTCCGTATGCGACAGCAGTGGAATCAGACCCTGCAGCACCGCCATCGGGTGTGCATCCGTCTTTGCGGCGAGCGTCAGCAGCCCAGCGTCATCCGCCGACAACCGCGCCGCTCTCGCGAGCGCCGTGTCGAACTGCTTGCGTTTCGCGTTGGTCGGGTCATCGCCGGTCAGCACCAGCAGTACTACGCGCGTGAACGGCCACTCGATCAGCGTCGCGACGTCGTGGCCGCGATAGCTCAATTGGCCGCGTTCGCCGTCGACGAGCGAAATCTTCGTGACGTCGACTTCGACACCGTCGAGACCTTTTGGAACTTCCACCTTCATTCCGCGCATGCGCTGCTCCCGCTGATGACCGAACCGTGATCGACACTAATGGGCCGGCGGGACGCCGCGCGAGCGCGATCGACTAATTGCAGCGCCGCGCCGCGCTTAAGTATCAGCGCGTCTGATCGACCGATAAGTGGTGCGCGCGGGCAGGCTGTGGTGTAGTCGTCCGGGGATGGGAGAGAAGTCCATGCAGGTCGAGCGTCACGAGATTCGCGTGCTGTCCGCGGTGATCGAAGAGGGCGGCTTCAGTCGCGCCGCGGAACGGCTCAACGTGTCGCAGTCGGCCGTCAGCCAGGCGATCGCAAACCTCGAGCACAAATTGAACACGGCATTGCTCGTGCGGGGCCGCGTGCCGCACCTCACCGAAGCCGGCCTGCGGATGTTTCGTTTTGCGCAGACCGTCATCAACGAAGAGCGCAACGCGCTCGACGACATCCAGCAGATTCGCAGCGGCGCGCTGTCGACGTTGAACCTCGCGATGAACAGCCTCGTGAACCGCTTCTACGCGAAGTCGTTGTTGTTGAAGTTCTGCGAACGCAACCCGCTGACACGGCTCAAACTCGATGTCGCGCCGAGCCGCGAGATCGTTTACGGCGTCGACGAGGATCGCTGGGAGCTCGGCTTCGGCCCGTTCCAGCACGAGATGCCCGGTCATTTCGTCGTGCGTGGTTGTTTTGCGGAACAACGCGTGCTCGTCGCGCATCGCTCGCACCCGCGCTTCGACGCGCTGATCAACGAACCGCTGAAAGTGCTCGGCGAGGTCACGCTGATCACGTCGTACCTCGACGAGGCGACAAAACGACCGGGCCACGAACGCCTGCGCGACTTGTTCGCGAGCATCTGGGAAGTCAGCCACCTCGAGTTGCGTCTCGCGTTGCTCGAAGCCGGCAAGGGCGTCACGTTCCTGTCGGACCGGTTGCTCGGCGAACTCGACGGCCTGGTCGCGTTGCCCGCGCTCGAATTCGGCGCGATCCACCGCACGGTCGGCATCTACTACAAGCGCCACAAGCCGTTGTCGGAAGCAGCCAAACGATTTCTCGCGATCGTCGAGAGCGAGTTCGCGGTGCCGTCGCTCGAGGAAGGTCTTTGAGTCGCGCAGTGCGATAGCCGCGGATGCCGAGACGGAAGGTCAGCAACAAAAAGCGCGGTGGGCATTTGTCCCGTGGACGTTCGTCCTGGGGACGCGTTCGTCGCGCGCTCGCGTACGGCGTGATCGCGTGGTTCGTGTGGTCGATCGGCAGCGTCGTCGCGCTGCGCTTCGTCAATCCGCCGACGACCGCGTTCATCATCGCCGATCGCGTGCAAGCCGCGTTTGCCGCAGCCACCCGACTACCGGTTTCAACAGCGTTGGGTCGATTGGGGGCAGATCGCTCGGAGCACGAAACTCGCGGTGATCGCGTCCGAAGATCAGCGCTTCGCCGAACATTTCGGTTTCGATTTCGTGCAGATCGAACGCGCGCTGTCCGAGCGCGACCGCGGCGAATCGGTCCGCGGCGCCAGCACGATCACGCAGCAGACGGCGAAAAATCTGTTCCTGTGGGGTGGTCAGAGCTGGGTCCGCAAAGGTCTCGAAGCGTACTTCACGCTATTGATCGAGACCTGCTGGTCCAAAACGCGGATTCTCGAGGTATACCTCAACATCGCGGAATTCGGACAGGGCGTGTTCGGTGTCGGCGCCGCGAGCGAGCGTTACTTCAAACAGCCACCGGCGCGGCTCAATCGATCTCAGAGCGCGTTGCTCGCCGCGGTGTTGCCAAACCCAATTCGGCTGCGCGTTGCGGCGCCGTCAAAATACGTCCGGTCGCGGCAAGCCTGGATTCTGCAGCAGATGAACGCGCTCGGCGGCGAGGCGCATCTAAGCCAGCTGGATTGATTGCTCAGCGCGAGCCCGGGCCCGGCGTCGCTTTGATGTCGCGGGGTCCGAGCACGCGGCCGTCGGCGCTGCGCACCGCCATCCGGGCGATGGGTTCGCCGGTGGCGCGTTCGACGAAGACCACGCGCTTGCCTTTTGCGTGCGGTTTGTGGCGGTCGCCCCAATGGGTCATCGCGAGCAGCACCGGTTGCAGTTCGAGACCCTTGCTCGTCAGCACGTACTCGAACCGCCGTGCTTCGACCGGGCGCTTCTCGAGGATGCCCTCGCCGACGAGCCGGTTGAGGCGCGCGCTCAGAATATTGCGCGCGATGCCGAGGCTGCTCTGGAATTCCTCGAAGCGCTTCTTGCCGAAAAACGCTTCGCGCAGGATCAGCAGCGTCCAGCGCTCGCCGATGACGTCGAGCGTCAACGCCAGCGAGCAATTCATGTTGTCGAAGGATTTGAGTTTCATGGACGGCATTGTAGCTGGACAGTTGCATCACGCAACTATCGGCGCTAGAGTTCGTTTCGTCATGCAACCTCCGGGGCGGCCGCCATGGACCGAAAGACAGTGGAGACGGGTACCGATCAGTTGCTGTGTGACGTCGACGACGGGTGTTGCGACGATCACGCTGAATCGCCCGGACAAGCGCAACGCGCTGTCGAACGAACTGACGCCGGCGCTGCGGCAGACGCTGCTGAACGTCGAAGCCGATCCCGCGGTGCGCTGCGTCGTGATTACCGGCGCCGGTCGTGCGTTCTGTTCCGGCGGCGACGTGTCCGGCATGGGCGGGCAGAGCGCGCCGGCGACCGACGAGCCGCGGCCAACGCTCGAAGACGCGATCCGCAGGCTGCAGCATCGGTCAGGAGACGTTGACGCTGCGGCTGTTCGATCTCGCGAAGCCGACGATCGCGGCATTGCCGGGTGCGGCGGCCGGGGCGGGGTTGTCGATCGCGCTCGCGTGCGATCTGCGCGTCGCGGCGAAGAGCGCGTTCGTCACGACGGCGTTTGCGAACATCGGCCTGTCCGGCGACTACGGCGGCAGCTGGCTGCTGACGCAACTCGTCGGGGTCGCCCGCGCGAAAGAGCTGTATTTCACCGGTCGCCGCGTCGGCGCCGACGAAGGTCTCGCGCTCGGTATCTTCAACGAGGTCGTCGCCGACGAGGAGCTGATGGTGCGCACGCGGGCGCTGGCCGAGTCGATTGCGGCCGGTCCGCCGATCGCGCTGCGCTACATGAAAGAGAACCTCAATCGCGCCGTTGGTGCCGACCTGCGCAGCGCGCTCGCACTCGAGGCCGATCGCATGGTTCGCTGCACGCGCACGGAAGACCACCGTGAGGCGGTCGCGGCGTTCATCGGCAAACGGTTTCGGGCAAACGACGCACATTCCAGGGCAAGTGACCAGGAGCAACCGATCATGGCAACAAACGTCGAATTTCTGTTTGATTTCGGCAGTCCGAATGCGTACTTGAGCCACCTCGTGATTCCGCAGATCGAGGCGCGCACCGGCGTGCGCTTCCGCTACGTGCCGGTGCTGCTCGGCGGCGTGTTCAAGGCGACCAACAACGTATCGCCCGCGGTGTCGCTGCAAGGCATCAAGAACAAACCGCAGTACACGCAGCTCGAAACGAAGCGATTCCTGGCGCAGCACGACATCACGGACTATGCGCCGAACCCGTTTTTTCCGGTCAATACGTTGACGATCATGCGCGGCGCGGTGTTTGCGCAGTCGCAGGGATACTTCGAGAAATACGTCGATGAGGTGTACCGCCACATGTGGGCACAGCCGAAGAAGATGGACGATCCGGAGGTCATCAAGGCGGCGTTCGAGGAGTCCGGTCTGCCGACCGACGCGATCATCGAAGGCACCCAATTGCCGGAGGTGAAGCAGCGGCTGATCGCGAACGTCGACGACGCGGTCGCGCGCGGCGTTTTCGGATCGCCGAGCTTCTTCGTCGGTTCGGAGTTGTACTTCGGCAAGGATCGGCTGCGGGACGTCGAAGAAGAAATCGTACGCGCAGAAGGCGGCTCGCGATGAGCGACGCCCAACGAAAATGGTGAGGTGCGCAGCGAACGTCACGGTCACATCGTCACGATCACGGTCGATCGCGCGAAGAAGATGAACGGTTTCACGCCGGAGATGTTCGAGGAGCTGTCGGCCGCGCTGACCCGGCTCGACGAGGATCCGGACCTGTGGGTCGGCGTCATCGACGTTCGCGGGACCGCACACGACAGCGGGGCTGGACCTGCCGCGATTCGCGGCCGCGTTTGCGTCGACTGAGCGCGAGGCTGCCAGCCGAGACGGGCGTGGATGCGTTCGCGCTGCGCCGCCGTTGCCGCAAGCCCGTCGTGATGGCGGTGCAGGGCATCACGTTCACGATCGGCATCGAAATGTTGCTCGCGGCGGACATCGTCGTTGCCGCCGACGACTGTCGGTTCTGTCAGATGGAACCGAAGCGCGGACTCGCGGTATTCGGCGGCGCGCATGTGCGCTATGTCGAACGCGCCGGTTGGGGCAATGCGATGTACCACCTGTTGCGCGCCGACGAGTTCGGCGCGGCGCGCGCGTTGCAGCTCGGCTTCGTCCAGGAGGTCGTGCCCGCCGGGCAGCAGATCGAGCGCGCGCACGCGATCGCCGCGGAAATCTGCACGCTGGCGCCACTCGCGGTGCAGGAAATCAAGCGCGGCGCGTTGGTGTACCTCGAACGCGGCGAAGCGGCCGCGTTTGCCGAAATTCCGGCGATGCGGCTGCGCACGGCAGGATCGAAGGACTTCGCCGAAGGGCTCGCGTCGTTTCGCGAAAAACGCGCGCCGCGCTTCGAGGGCCGCTGACGGTTATTTCCGCATTTATTTCGACGCTCGCTAAACCATTTGGGCGATCGCCGCCGTCTAAGCTGACAATCATCCAAATGTCGGCTTGATGCGGTGGATCTGGCGATCGAACGAGTCCTCGACAAAGCGCTACCCGCACCACCGACGAGGCGCCGCTGATCGATGCCGCGCGGAGCGGCGATCGGCGCGCGTTCGAATCGCTGTACCGACTGCACGTCGGCCGCGTCTACGCGGTGTGCCTGCGGTTGACCGCGCACGTCGAAACGGCCGAGGAGTTGACCCAGGAAGCGTTTGTCCGTGCGTGGCAACGCTTGTCGAGTTTTCGCGGCGACAGCGCGTTCGGTACGTGGCTGCATCGACTGACTGTCAACGTCGTATTCGACGAACGGCGATCGCGGCGGCCGTGGTTTCGCCGCCTGACGAGCATCGACGACGATGCCGAGGTTGCGGCGATCGAACAACCCAATCCGGCTCGGGCGCTGACCAGCACGACCTGGACTCCGCGATCCGGCGGCTGCCGCGCGGCGCGCGCACGGTGTTCGTGCTGCACGACGTCGAAGGTTGGCAGCACGACGAAATTGCATCACGCGGCGGTATCGCCGTCGGCACGAGCAAGGCGCATCTGCATCGTGCGCGGCAGCTGTTGAAGGAGTGGCTCTCGACATGAACACGAACGACGCAGCGTCGCAGCGCCTTAACGCGGCCACCGGCGAGTTACCGCGCGCGATCGAGCCGAGGCGCGATCTGTGGGCGGGCATCGAAGCGCGCATCGCCGCGCCCCGATCACGGTCGCGGACGTGGGACCTGGCGCTTGCGGCTGGTATCGGCGCGCTGACGGTGGGCGCGCTGTTCATCGGCTTTGCGTACGACGCGACGAAGCGCGCCGTCGCGCCCGAGTGGGCGTATCAGCAGCTCGACACGGCGTATCAGCCGCTGCGTCAGGCGTCGCTCGAACGCTATCGCACCCGTGCAGATCGGTTGGATCCGGAGTTGCGGGCGACGGTCGAATCGAATCTCGCGATCATCGACGCTGCATTGGATGAGATCCGCGTCGCGCTCGCGAGCCGCCCCAGCGATGCAGCGTTGGGACAGATGCTGCAAAGAACTTATCGAACAGGAACTCGCGTTGATCGATGCGGTGACTCCGCCGGAGCCGATCGCGCCGGATCAAATGCGCTACAGAGGTACATTGTGAAAAGAAGATACTGGGTGAAAAACTGATGATCGGTTTGTTGATGCTGAATGCCGCGGGCGTCGCTCACGCCGGTGAGGCGGTCGACAAAACGCTCGAGGTGAAGCCGGACGGCCTGGTGCGGATCGAAAACGTGCGCGGCCGCATCGAGGTGCAGGGCTGGGATCGCAGCGAAGTGTCGGTCGCCGGCACGCTCGATGATCAAACGACGAAGTTCACATTCGAAACCTCCGGCTCGACGACGACGGTCAAGGTCGAAACGGCGAACAATCTCAATCATGGCAAAGGTTCCGATCTCGTCATTCGCGTCCCGGCGGGAAGCCGTATCCGCGTCGGTCTCGTGTCGGCGGATCTGTTTCTGAAGAGCTTGCACGGCGGGGTCGACAGCGAAACCGTCAGCGGCGATATCGATGCCGGTGATTTGAGCGGCAGGGTCGAGCTCCAAACGGTGAGCGGCCGTATCAAGGTCGCCGGCGCCGACGGTCCGGTTACGCTTCACTCCGTCAGTGGCGACATCGGCGCCGACACGAATGCCGAGGAAATGCACGTGAGTACCGTGTCGGGCGATGCGAGCCTGAGCTCGGACAAGCGCGTCAAGGACGCGTCGTTCACGACGGTCTCCGGAGACGTCGAAATCAGTGGCGATCTCGCCGACGGCGCGCGGATCAGAGGCTCGTCGACGAGCGGTGACGTGCGACTGCGCGTCAATCGTGACGCGGGCGCGGTCGTCGAACTCAGCGCCGGCAGCGGCAGCATCAAGAATGAACTGACGAGCGATCGCGCCCAGCGCAGCATTGCCGGCAGCGAAGATCTCGAATTCACGATGGGCAATGGCGCGGGTTCGATCGAGCTGACGACGGTCTCCGGCAAGCTCGAACTGTTGCCGCGCTGACCGCGATCACCCGACGAAACGTCCGTATGCCCGGTTGAAGAGCCCGCCCCAGAATTTCGACGGCGCGCCGGTTGCGAATTCAGCGCGATCGGCGCGGTCGCCGAAACCCTCGATCGCTTTTGCGCCGAGGTATCGCAGCGGCTCCGGTTCCCAACGGCGCGCGACGTCATTGATCCATGGCAGTTCGGTCAGCGCGCGTCGACGTGCCGGTGACGAGATCCGCCATCGCACGGCCGGCGAGGTTCGACGCCGCGACGCCTTCGCCGACATAACCGCCGGCCCAACCAGTCGCGTATTGGGGATCCCATTGCACGCAGGGGCGCCAATGCCGCGGCACGCCCATCAGCCCGCCCCAGCCGTGGGTGATCCGAAACCCCTCCAGCATCGGAAACAGCTGCGTGACGAGGTTTTTGACGCGCACCACTTTCGGGTCGTTGGGAGGGATGACGTGCCGGCGCTTCGAGGCGAAGTAATAGCCGGCGCGTCCGCCGAGGACGAGCCGGTCGTCGAGCGTGCGTTGACCGTAGATGACGACGCGCCGGCTGTCGCCGAACGTCTCGCGTTCCTTCAAGCCGATCTGCCGCCAGATCTCTGGCGGCAACGGTTCCGTGGCCGTCACCATCGAATACAGCGGCATCAAGTTGCGGCGCGCCCCGGTGATGCTGTCGGTGTAGCCCTCCGTCGCGCGAATGATCGCGCCGGCGCGAACGACGCCGCGCGTCGTCACGACGTCGGCCGGGTTCGATCGCGGACACCGGTGTGCCTTCGTGAATCGTGGTGCCTTGGCGGCGCACGACGTCGGCGAGACCGAGCACGAGGCGCGCGGGATGCACAGCGGCGCAATGGCGAAAGTACACCGCGCCGTGATTCGGCGTCATCGCGAGCCGGCTGCGAGCTGCGTCGGCATCGAGCCAGCGGTAGTCCGCCTCACTGAATCCGGCGGCGTGAAGGTGTTCGACGCGACGCTTCAGCTGCGGCACCTGGAACGGAATCGTCGCGACGTTGAGCGAGCCGCCTTTCGCGTAGTGCGCGTCGATGTTCTCGGCCTGGCAGACGCGGCCGACCTCATCGACGGTATCGAACAACGTGCGCGCAAGCGCCACGCCGCGGCTGCGCGTCGCTGGATTGCGCAGCAGCGGCTCGACGCCGTACGCCATGCCGATGCACCAGCCGCCGTTGCGCCCGCTCGCGCCGTACCCGACGCGCTCGGCCTCGAACACACTGATGCGAAGCGCGGGATCGCGTTTCTTCAGGTAATACGCGCTCCACAGTCCGGTGTAGCCGGCGCCGACGATCGCGACGTCGACCTGCGCCGGCAGCGGCGCGATCTCGAGCGGCGCGATGTCGCCGATCGAATCGAACCAGAAGCTGACGTCGGACAGCGCGCTCTTCACGAGGTGGTCACGCGCTCACGTCCGCACCCAGAAATATTTCACGATGCGAAGGCCGGGTGCGGACGCGAACTCCCAGCCGAGCGGGGCGAGTTCGACTTCATCGAAGCGTACGAGCATGCGCAGGATCGCCTCCTGTGCGGTCACCGCCGCGAGCGCGGCGCCGGGGCAGCGATGTCGGCCCGTCGCCGAACGCGTGGTGGTGCGTATCTTCGCGCGTGATGTCGAATCGATCCGGCTCCGGATAGACGGTTTCGTCGCGGTTCGCGCCGGCGAGCGACAACGACAGCAATTCGCCTTTTGCGATCGGGCAACCGCCAACGACGATGTCCTGGTGCGCGATTCGGTGGGTCTGCACGACCGGCGAGTCGTAGCGCAGGATCTCCTCGACGGCGTTGCCGACCAGGTCCGCGTTGGCGCGCAGACGGGTCACTTGGCGCGTGTTCTGACAGCATCGCTCTGAGTGCCGTTGCCGATCAGGTTGGCGGTTGCGACGTTGCCGGTCATCAACAGCAGGTTGCACATCCTGACGATGGCGTGCGTCGTCGGATACCGACCCCGACCATCGCGCTGATCAGATCGTTCGAAGGCGTCGCGCGCCGCGCGGCGATCGTCGCGCGAAAGCAATGCGTCGACGTCGCGCTGCGCAGCGGTCGGCGCAGCATCGGCTGGCGTGATCCGGATTCAGGAATGCCGTCATCAGAACGTCGACGCAGCGTCTGAGCTTCGGTTGATGCGGCGGGTCGATGCCGAGGAACTGCGCGAGCACCAGCGTCGTGATCGGGCTTCGCGTAACGGCCGATCAGTTCGATTTCGAATTCGGAGTCTTCGAGCTCCTCCAGCAGCTCGTTGACGATCGCGCGAATGCGCGGGCGGAACGCCTCCACGCGCCTCGGGTGCGAGACACTGCCTGACGACTTCACTCAGCCGCGCGTGCTCCGGATCGTTCAGCAGGAACAGTGAAGGACCGACGTGCGAGTCGAATTTCAGCTGTGTGTGCGCGAAGGTATCTGCGTTGGCGTCGCGCGGATCGCGCAGCAGTGCGCCGTCGCGCAGCGCGTCGCGAACGTCGTCGTGGCGCGACAGGAAATATCGATTCAACACGGTGTCGTGATGCACCGGGTCGCGGATCCGCATGTCCTCGACGACCGGGTACGGACTTTCGCAAAAATACGGATCGATCGACGTGAGTTCGAGGCCGGTCGGAATCGGCGGCGGTAACTCTTCCTCGGCGGGGTCTCGCCTTCCGGAACCTCTTCGGCCATGGGAGCTCCGTGCTAGCGCGGGAGGTTGTCGGTCCGCGCAACGCGACCGAGGTAGCCGCCGTGATGGCGCTTGCCCCAGTCCGCCTTCGTGACGCCTTTTTGCTCCATCAACGCAACCGCGACCGCGTCGCTGATCGCGAGCATCACCGCCATGCTGGTGGTCGGCGTGAGCCCCAACGGACACGCTTCGGCGATCTCGCCCATGTTGAGAATCGCCTCGCAATGATTGCGCAGCTCCGAATCCGGATGCGACGTGACGCCGATGATGTGCGTCACGCCGAGATGGCGCGACAACTCGAGAATCTCCAGCACTTCGGTCGATTTGCCGCTCGTCGAGAACGCGATCATCACGTCGTCCTTGCCGACGACGCCGAGGTCGCCGTGCGCGGCTTCGGCCGGATGGATGAAGTCGGCCGGCGTCGCGGTGGAGCACAACGTCGCGGCGAACTTGCGCGCAATGTGACCCGCTTTGCCGATGCCGGTCGTCAGCACTTTGCCGCGACACGCGAGCAGGATCTGGATCGCGCGCTCGAAGTCGTCGTCGATGACGATCGCGCGGATCGCATCCGCTTCGGCTTCGATCACCGCGCGCATGCGCTCTTTGACATTCATTGCAAATCACCTCGCATTGCAAATCACCGTGTGTGACGTGATGCGTCGGCATGGTGTCAGAAGCGCTCCAACGTTGACAAGGCCGGGTGCGGTCGCGGAAAGTCGCGGCGATTCATTCACTCGATCGAGGCCGATTGCGCGCGATGAGCGACTCTCTCGCATTGCTGCCGTGGCCGCGGCGCGTGACGCGCAGCGACGCGCGTCTGCCGCTGAGTGCGGACGCCGACAGCGATCGATTGGGTGCGCGTGCGCACGTTGCGGCTCGAGCGCGCGGTCGATCGTCTTACACGCCGAATGGCGAAAGTCTGCGGCGGTTGTGCGCCGATCGCCATCGATTGCGGTGTCGCCGCGGGGGTGTTTCCCGAACTCGACGACGATGAATCGTACGTACTTGGCGATCGACAGCGACGTAGTACGTTTGACCGCGCCGAATGAGTGGGGCGTGTTGCGCGGTCTCGCAACGCTCGCGCAACTCAGTGGCACAGGCCGCGCGCTGCCGGGCGTGTTGATCAGCGATGCACCGCGCTTTGCGTGGCGCGGGTTGATGGTCGACGTCGCGCGCCATTTCATCGACGTCGCGACGTTGCTGCGCACGCTCGATGCGATGGCGCTGTTCAAACTCAACGTCCTGCATCTGCACCTGACCGACGACCAGGCGTTTCGGTTCGAATCGAAAAGTTTTCCGGAACTGGCGCAACTCGGCAGCGACGGCCGTTACTACACCGAGGACGACCTCAGCCGGATCGTCAACTACGCAGCCGAACTCGGGATTCGCGTCGTGCCCGAGATCGATGTGCCCGGCCACACGACCAGCTGGTTCGCCGCGCACCCGGAATGGGGTGCGGCGCACGAGCGGCTCGCGCCGTCGAGCCGGTTTGGCGTGCATCCAGCTTGTCTCGATCCCACTGACGAGAACGTCTACGCCGCGCTCGCTCGACTGTTCGACGACGTCGCGCGGATCTTCCCCGATCGCTGCGTCCATATCGGCGGTGACGAAGTGAATCCGAAGTGGTGGTCGGAGAGCGCGACGGTGCAGCAGTTCATGCGTGAGCGCGGCATCGCCGACATCGATGCGCTGCAGAACCTGTTCAACGTGCGCCTCGCGGATCTGCTGATCGAGCGCGGCAGGACGCTGGTCGGGTGGGACGAGATCGCGCACAGCGAACTGCCGCGGACATCGCTCGTGCAAAGCTGGCGCGGCGGTGTGTCGCGCGATCGCGCGGTCGCCCAGGGTTTTGATTGCATTTTTTCGGCCGGCTACTACCTCGACTACTTCTATCCCGCGGATCTGCATTACGCGTACGACCCCGAGAGCACCGCGGCGGAGCTCGCGCGCCTCGACGAACGCGTGCGGAGCGATCCGCGCCTCGAACACATTCGCGACGGGCTCGCGTGGTTTCGTGAATTTGCCGGGCGCGCGGTCGTCGACACGCCGCCGGGAAACACGCCGCCGGGGCGCGTGCTCGGCGGCGAGGCGTGCATGTGGGCGGAGCTCGTCACCGACGAACTGTTCGAGGGGCGCGTCTGGGGCCGGTTGCCGGCGATCGCCGAGCGATTGTGGTCGCCGGGGTCGCTGCGCGACGAAGAGGACATGTATCAGCGACTTGCGCGGACGCGTCCGCTGCTCGCGGCGTACGCCGACATCGACCTCGGCGCGAGGCAAGCGGCGGCGTTCGCGAGCCTCGGCGTTGGCGCCGCGGACCTCGCAGCGTTGCGACCGCTGCTCGACGCGATCGAACCGACGAAGTGGTATGCGCGATTGCTCGGCGAAAAAGCCCTCGGCGCGCGCGTCGCGGGTTCGACCGCCGTCGTGGAGCGTCCGTATACGGTGGCGACGCCCCTCAATCGCGTCGTCGATTACATCGATCCCGCGAGTGAATGGGCGCAACGGTTCAACGCCGCCGTGCGTGACGTGATCGACGGTTCCGCCGATCCCGACGCGACGGCGTTGATTGCTGCGGGCGCCGCCGGATGGCGCCGGCAGCGCGATGTGGTGCGCGCGATCGGCGAACGCGTGCCCGCAATCGCGGAGCTGAACGCGATCTCGACGCGGCTGGCGCAACTCGCCGATGTCGTCGACGCGGCGCTCGAGGGCTCCGTGTCGCCGTCGCACCGCGCGTTGGTTGAGCAGGCAAGAGCGCCGATGGGTGAGCTGATCATCGCAGTTGCGCCCGCGCTCGAAGAGTGGCTCCGGGCTAGTGTCGTGATTGGCGCCGCGTTTCCCCGCAGTCGAACAGTCGCGCGGAAGTCACAGAAGCTCATGGGGCACGACACGAGATGACCGATCCGCTTTCGATCGCCGCCCGGTTCGCGCTCGAAGGTGCGCCGTGCCGCGCCGACGATCACCACGGCGGCCACATCAACGACACCTGGTTCGTGACGACGGACTCCGGGCGGCGCTACGTGCTGCAGCGAATCAACGCACAGGTGTTCAAAGATGCGCGCGGCGTTGCCGACAACACGGCGCGCGTCATCGCACACATCTCGCGGCGGGCGCCGGGATTGGTGCCGCCGTTCGTTGCCGCGCGTGACGGCGCCGCGGCTGTCAGCGACGGCGGCGCGACGTACCGGATGCTCGGCTTCGTTGCGGGGCGCAGCCTCGGCGGCCTTTCGAACGTGGCGCAGGCGGCCGCGGCGGGCAGCGCGTTCGGCCGTTTTCAGCACGCGCTCGCGCGATACGATCGCAGCAGCCACGTGGTACCCATTCCGCATTTTCACGAGCTCGCGTTGCAGCTCGATCGATTTGACCGCGTATTGGAGAACCCCGCCGCCGAACGGATCCGCGAGGCCGCCAACGACGTCGAACGGGCGCAGCGGGACCGCACCGCAGTCGTCGCGGAGTCACTGGGACCGAGCGGCATGATTCACGGCGACGGGAAAGTGACCAATCTGCTATTCAACGACGATGACAGCGTCGGCGCGGTGCTGGACCTCGACACCGTGATGTGGGGCGCGCTGAGCTGGGACTTCGGTGACCTGGTGCGCTCGGCGGCAGCGCTCGGCGACGAAGACGATCCGGGCATCGGCTTTTCGATCGAGCGGTATCGGGCGCTCACGACCGGTTACGTTCGCGGCGCCGGCGATCTGGTGGACGCGGAACTGCGCGCGGCGCTCGGGACGGCGCCGGCGTACATGGCGTACATGCTGGGACTGCGTTTCCTGATCGATTACCTTGATGGCGACCGTTACTTCCGCGTCGCGCACGCGCAGCACAACCTGGTTCGGGCGCGCAGCCAGTTCCGGCTGTTTCACTTGATGGTCGACGCGCGCGCCGACATGCACCGCTTCGCAATGAGGGCCTGATCAATGTCGATCGATATCAATGGCGTCGCTCACATCTACATCACCGTGCAGGACTTCGAGCGCTGCCGAGGGTTTTATGGCGCGCTGCTGCCGTATTTCGGCATGGTGTGTCTGGTCGACACCGATGAACTCTACTACTGCATCGGTGGCCGCACCGGCATCGGCATTCGAGCTGCTTCAGCGGAGCATCGCGGCACGCCGTTCGACCAGTATCGCGCGGGGCTGCACCACCTGTGTCTGCGCGCGCGCAGCGAAGCCGACGTCGATGCGGTCGGACAGTTCGTCGCCGAACACGGTGCGACTATCGTGCATCCGGCACGGCGTGACGAATGGGCGCCGGGCTACTACTCGGTGTTGTTCGAAGATCCGTGCGGCACTCGAATCGAAGTGAATTACGTGCCGGGGAAAGGCCACCTCGCGGCTGATGCGCGGCCACCGTTGGAGGCCGACGTACAAAAAAACCTCAGCGATCGCTAGGGCGGTGGTAGTGCCAGGCGTTGCGTTCGTTGCGGATGGCGGCCACAGCGGCTGCGGTCGGACGATGCACCCCGACCGCCATCTGCAACGAATGCATCGCCTGGCACTCTCCTGGAAACGATGACGCGGAACGAAGACGGTGCCAGGCGTTGCATTCCTTGCAGATGGCGCTCGAGGCGCTTGCTGGCGACCGAAGCCTTCTGCCGCCATCCGCAACGAACGCAACGCCTGGCACCACGCGCTTCGCCCCACCGTCCTAATAGAAAAGGATCGGGCTCTTCCGGACGAACGTGGAGTCGATGAGCTGATTCAGCATGAAATCCGCGACGTCGGCGCGCGAGATCCGGCTGATCGGCGATGGTCGCAGGTCAACCCCGTAGCGATAGACGCCGGTGCGCGGGCCTTGTGTCAGCCGCGGCGGACAGACGTTGATCCAGTCGAGGTCGCTGTTGCGTATCAGTGAGTCCTGCGTCTCCTTGTCGCGAAACGCATCGCGGTCGAGTGCGCGCACCCCGTTCGCGATCGCGAGGCCGATCCGGCCGAGGTTCGCGCGCGACTCGCTGCTGCCGATGCCGGAGACGTTGATAAGGCGCCGCACGCCGAACTCCTGCATCGCGGGAACGATGTTGAGCGGTCGCCTGCGTGCGCACCTGTTCGTGGGTGCCGAGTTTTGCGCCGAGCGCGAGCAGGATGACGTCCTGGCCGTTGACGACGCGTTGAATTTCGATCGCGTTGGCGATGTCGCCAACGATCACATCGAGCTGCGGGTGCCGAACGGTGAGCGACTCCGCGTTGCGGACGAACGCCGTCACGCGATGGCCGCGCTCCAACGCCTGCGCGACGATGCACCCTCCGGTCCGTCCCGTTGCACCGAATACCGTCAACTGCATGGTCGCGTCGTCTGTTTATCAGCGACTGCTAAGCCGCGTTGCGCAACACCACGTGCACGACGATGGCGACGACCAACACGAACACGGCGGTGAAGACGATCCCGGCGATGATGAAGTGCATCGGTTTGCCGCGCGTGAAGTCGCGCTCGCGATTCGCTCGGCTCTGCACGCCAAACGCAGCCGCGGCGGCGCTGCCGGCGATCTGCCAGAACGACAGCGGTCGTGTCCTGTGGACGTTTGTCCTGCGGGTCTCTGTCGATCGGCGGTGTCGGTCACGCGTGGGCACTCGTGGTGGGTTCGTTTTCGATGCGGGTCAACCAGTAGTCGGCGTCGAACCGTTCGTCGCCGAGCAGATACCGCCAGAGGCGAATG
Organism: uncultured Gammaproteobacteria bacterium; assembly: GCA_963829065.1. Lineage (GTDB taxonomy): Bacteria > Pseudomonadota > Gammaproteobacteria > Pseudomonadales > Azotimanducaceae > DATJGR01. The sequence goes on from CAWHHK010000010.1 coordinate 165,572, forward strand.
CGATTGAGAAATTCGAGGCGTCCGGTGTCGGCTTCGAACCACGGCTCCGGGGTCGTCAGAATCGTGTGCAGGTGCGTCGGATCCGGTGCTTCTTTGACCAGGAATATCGGCCGTTGACGATGATGATCGTTCGGCAGGTCGGACGTATCCCAGAGCCGCAGCTGCCGCACCGTCGGGTTCATGCGGATCTTGAACATATAGCGCAGCCGGTCGGAGCGATTCACGCCGCCGCCGTGCCAGATGCCGTGATGCAGGAACAGCAGTGTGCCCGCAGGACAGACCACGTGCTGCTGCCCGCGTACGTTCTGGTAACGCGCGACGGCCGCTTCGCTGACGATTCGTAAATGCGTACCCGGTATGAATCGGGTGCCGCCCATCTCGGGCGTCACGTCGTGCGGGAAGTACATCATTTGGACGTCGAACGCGCGCCGGCGCGTGTCGATCGTCGAGTCCTGGTGTGTGTGTTGCGAGACGTTCGGAATGCCGCGGTCCGCGTAGTACTCCGGCGGAAACGTCACGTGCAGGAAATGATGGTCGAAGCGCGGATTCGCGCCGACGAGGCTTTCGATTGCGCCGCGCACCACCGGCAACGAGAGCAGCCGCGTGACGGCGGAGTCGGCCGGGTAACACTCCTTGAGCGGCGTGCCCGCCGCGACGGTGGGCACGCCGGTGCCCGACAACAAACGTGCGTAAGCCTTGCGCATGCCGCCGCCGGACGCCGGCGGTCGGCCGACTTCGTCGATGAATTGTTCATTGATCGACGCCGGCACGACGGCGTCGAATCGTAGGAATCCGCGCGCGACGAAAGTCGCCATCTGCCGCGAATTCAGCAGTACCCGTTCAGCTATCTCCGTCCCCATCCCCTCGACCCCCTCCATCCCCGTTCCCATCGACATCCCCCCATTGCTCGAACCAGAACTCGTATTTTAGGTACGCCGTCGTGAACTCGGCGCCCGGCGCGTGTGGTTGCAGCGGTGCAACTTGTATCAGTCGCCAACCATCGCGCAAGGCGGCGAGTCCGGTCGCGTACGGCGGCTCTTCGGAGTCACCCGCCATGTGTTCGGCTTTGCCAGTACCGTCGTACTGAGCCCACGCGATGACGCGCGAATCGAGCGCCGAATCCGACAACAGCAGCACGAGCACTTTTTGTCGTTTCATTTTCGCTCTCGCAAGCTCCGCGCAGGATAGCGCGAGCGGAGGGCCGTTGCATCGACGTGCGTGCAATTGCATCGCGGCGCGAGCGCCGTCAACCTACGCCGTCGTTCGTTTCTGTGGAACCATCCAATGCTCGTCGTCGGTCGAACCCCGGTATGGGAGATGCCGGAGTTCGTTGCGCTGAACCGATTGCCGATGCGCGTGCCGTTGACGTCGTATCCGACGGCCGCAGCGGCGCGCACGGCGGGGGAATCGCCGTGGCGTCTGTCGCTCGATGGGACGTGGCGCTTCCGGCTCGTCGATTCACCGCTCGCGGCGCCCGAGGATTTCGCCGCGATCGAACACGATGACTCGGCGTGGGGCACGATCGAGGTACCGGGCACGTGGGTGCGGCAAGGTTACGACCATCCGCACTACACGAACGTCGTGATGCCGTTTGCGTGCGAGCCGCCGGCGACGCCCGCGCACAACCCGACCGGACTCTACCGCACGACCTTTCGCGTGCCGTCGAGCTGGCGCGGCCGCCGCGTCGTGTTGCACGTCGGTTCGGCCGACAGCGTGCTGCTCGTGCACGTCAACGGCGTGTTCGTCGGTTTGTCGAAGGATTCGCGATTGCCCGCCGAGTTCGACCTGACGCCGCATTTGAGGCGCGGCGCGAACCTGCTCGCCGCAATGGTGATCCGCTGGTCGGACGCGAGCTTCGTCGAGGACCAGGACCAGTGGTGGCAGCCGGGCATCCATCGCAGCGTGCATCTCTACAGCACCGCGCACTGCTTCATCCAGGACCTGCGCGTCACCGCGGGGCTGACCGCTGACCTGAAGCGCGGCACGCTTTCGATCGAGGGCGAGGCCGGCGGCATCGTCGACGCGGGCTGGCGGCTGCGGTATCGGGTCGAGACGCTCGCCGGCCGCGCGCTGGTGCGCCGCGCGCTGGGCGGTGAGGTGCAGGTGTACCGGCATCATTCGCACCGCGCCTCGAGCGTGTCGTCGGTGCTGCACACCGGTGCGGTGGTGCGCGAATCGCTCGAAGTGCGCGGCATCGTGCCGTGGACGCACGAAACGCCGCGGCGGTATCGCGTCATCGCCGAACTCATCGCGCCCGACGGCGCGGTGGTCGAGGCCGTCGCGCAGCACATCGGTTTCCGGCGCATCGACGTGCGCGCGAAATCGTTGCTGATCAACGGCGCGCGGGTCTTCATTCGCGGCGTCAACCGACACGAGTTTCACCCGGTGCACGGCAAGACGATGTCCGTCGATGACATGCGCGAAGACCTCGTGCTGATGAAGCGCTTCAACTTCAACGCGGTGCGCACCGCGCATTATCCGAACGATCACCGCTTCTATGATCTCTGCGACGAGTTGGGTCTTTACGTCGTCGACGAGGCCAACATCGAGTCCCACGCGCGACTGCGCAGCCTTGTCCACGACAAGCGCTATGAAACCGCTTTCATGACGCGTTTTCAGCGGATGGTGGCACGCGACCGCAATCACCCCTGCATCATCTTGTGGTCGCTCGGCAACGAGAGCGGCTACGGCGCGGTGCACGATGCGATGGCGGCGTGGTCGCGCGCGAACGATCCGAGCCGACCGCTGCACTACGAAGGCTCGCTGAACATCGCCTGGGGAGAGTTCCACGGGCGCGCCTTCGAGTCGTCGTTAGGGCAGCAGATCGATCTCGACGTACCGGCATCGGACGTGATCGCGCCGATGTACCCGAGCATCGCAGAGCTCGACCACTGGGCGAAAACGTATCGCGGCGACTCACCGCTGATCATGTGCGAATACTCCCATGCGATGGGCAACTCGAACGGCAGCTTGAAGGACTACTGGGATCTGATCGAAGCGCGGCCGGGCCTGCAGGGCGGCTTCATCTGGGATTGGGTCGATCAAGCCTATCTGGAGCACGACGCCGAGCGGACGCGCGTACTACGGTTTCGGCGGCGACTATGGCGACGAACCGAACGACGCGAACTTCTGCTGCAACGGCGTCGTCTGGCCCGATCGGACGCCGCACCCCGGCATTTGGGAACACCAGCGCATCGCGCAGCCGCTGCGAGCGCGCCTGGCGGGCAACAAACCGCTGCGGATCGAACTCACGAATCGCAGCGACTTCGTCGACAGCAGCCGCTACGCGGTGCGGATGATCGTGCTCGTCGATGGTGCGCCAGATCGCGTCACGCCGGCTGGCGTTGCCGGCGATCGCGCCGGGCGCGACAGCGATGCTCGAGCCCGCGTTGCAAAGACCGGCCCTCGCGCGCGGCGAAGAATTGATGCTGCGCCTCGTCTACGAATTGAAACGCAAAACGGATTGGGCCGACGCGGGGCACCAGGTCGGCTTCGATGAGTTTGTGCTCGCGTCGCGGGGCGGCGCCGCGGCGACGCCGCAGTACCCAACCGATTGCGGTCGCGCGCAGCGGCGCGCGCATCGACGTGCGCGGCGCGGACACGGCACTGCGCTTCAACGCGACGACCGGCGCGCTCGAACAACTCGCGTTCGGCGGCCGCCCGCTGCTCGCGCACGGACCCCGGCTGTCGCTGTGGCGCGCGCCGACCGACAACGACGGCGTCCGCCTGCACTCGCGCGTCGGCGGCGTGCTGCCGAAATGGCAGCGTTGGAACCTGGCCGCGCCGCGCTCGCGCGTCGCGCGCGTCAAGATTCACCGCGCGATGGCCGGTGAGTTCCGGATCGAGCGAACGCTGACGCATCATGTGCGCGGCGTGCGCGCGCCGGTGCGCCAACACGAGCGCTGGGGGGTGCTCGGCAACGGGGAGATGCTGTTGACGCAGCAGATCGTCATTCCTGCGGAACTCGACGATCTGCCGCGGATCGGACTGTTGCTGCGTCTGCGCGGCGGACTCGAACGATTGACGTATTACGGCCGCGGACCGGAGGAGAACTACAACGATCGTGAGTTTGGCTACCCGCTGGGCCGGTATGCGTCGACGGTGGACGACGAATACGTGCCGTATGTGACGCCGCAGGAACACGGCAACCACACCGCGGTGCGCTGGTTCGCGCTCGACGACGGTGTTACCGGGGTGTTGTTTCAGCCGCACGCGCCGGCGCAGTTCTCGGTCAGCCACTTCACGGCCGATGACATGTATGCGGCCCGGCATACGATCGATCTGACGCGCCGCGACACGATCGACGTGCGCCTCGACCACCACAATCGCGGCGTGGGTACCGGGGCCTGCGGGCCTGATACGCTGCCGCAGTATCGCGTCGGCGGCGGCACATACAAATTCTCGTGGCGGCTACGCGCGTATCTGTGCGAAGAGTGGCAACCCGCCGACCTCGCGCGCGAACGATTCGACATCGATGGGATTGGCTGACATGGCAATGCGATACGCGCTGCATCCGCGCAATACCGAGTTCACGTGGCGTCACAGCGAGCCGCCGTATCGGCGCCTGGGCATCGATGATGTGCGCGCGTATGGCGACAACGGATTCATCGCGGTGCGCGACGCGTTCACGCCCGCCGAAATGGCGGCGGTGATTGCGGCGATCGATCCGCTCGAGGCGCAGACCGAGGCGTTCCTGCGCAGCCGCGACGGCGGCACGCTCGGGATCGCGCGCGCCGGAGAGATCACGTTTCGGCCGCACCTCGTCACGCAGTCGGCAGCGCTGCGCGCGTTCTCGCGACATCCGCTGTTGCTCGATCTATGCCACGACCTGATCGGCGCGAACGTGCGGCTGTATTGGGACCAGTCGGTGTACAAGAAGCCGGACGCGGACAAGGAATTTCCGTGGCATCAGGACAACGGCTATACGTACATCGAGCCGCAGCAGTATCTGACGTGCTGGATCGCGCTGACCGACGCGACGATCGCCAACGGCTGTCCGTGGGTCGTGCCGGGATTGCATCGGCTCGGCACGCTGGAACACCGGTGGACCTCGTTGGGATTTCAGTGTCTCGACGACGTCGAAGGCGCGGTGCCGATCGAACTCGCGGCCGGATCGATCGCGGTGTTTTCGAGTCTGACGCCGCATCGCACCGGTCCTAACCTCACACCTGACGTGCGTAAGGCGTATATCCTGCAGTACGCCGGCGACGGCGCGATTGCGTATCCGCACGGCAAAGACGCGACGCCGTGCGACGCCCCCGACCGACAATACGTCGTTTTGCGCGAAGGAAATCCCGCATGAATCGAATCATTCTTTTACTGGTCCTGCTCGCGGTGGCGGGTTGTGCGTCGACGCCGTACCAGCCGCCGGAAGTGCTCGCGGCCGGCGGCATCGAATATCCGGCGGCGGCCCGCGATCAGAAGATCGAGGGTTATGTGAAGGTCGCCTACGACGTCAACGCCGATGGCACCACGTCGAACGCGCGCGTGGTCGAGTCCGTTCCGCCGGGCGTATTCGATGCATCTGCGCTCGCAGCGGTGCGCACGTGGCGATTCAAACCCGCGGTCGACCACGGCAAGGTCGTAACCACGAAGGATCGCGTCAGCCGCGTGAAATTCAGGCTCGGCGAAAGCGAGGACTATGCGCGCTGACGCCCGCGGTAGCGTAATGTTCCGCGCGATCGCCATCGCGGTATTGTTGGGGACGCTGGTCGCGCTGACAGCGTGTTCGTCATCGATCACTCCGGTGGTCGGATGCACGGCGAAAGACGGCATCGAGCCCATCTGCGAGTTCCAGAACCCCGAAGACATCGCGGTGCTGCCGTCGGGACAATGGCTGCTGGTCAGTCAGATGGCCGGTCCGGGCGGCAAACCCGCCGGCAGCATCGCCGCGTACGAACCGGCGAGCGGCCGCGTCGAGGTGATGTTTCCGGTCGGCGAATTCGAAGACCCCGGCAACTGGGGCGATCCGTTGTGTCCGCAGCCCTCCGTCGCCGACTTTGCGCCGCACGGCATCAATCTGTCGGTGCGCGCGGACGGGTCGCTGCAGTTGCTGGTCGTCAATCATGGTCTGCAGGATTCCGTGGAATTTTTCGCAGTCGAGCAGAGCGACGCGGGCCTGGCGCTGTTCTGGCGCGGCTGCGCAATCGCGCCGCCCAACACGTCGTTCAACGATGTCGTCGCGCGCGATGACGGCGGATTCTGGGTCACGCAGATGTTGCCGAAGCATTGGCAATGGTGGGCGCTGCTGCGCGCGGCGCTGTTCGGTTCGAACACAGGCAAGGTGTACCGCTGGACGCCCAGCGACGGATACGTCGCGGAGCCGGGCAGCGACATGCCGTTTCCCAACGGAATCGAGAAGGCGCCCGGCGAAGACGTGCTGTACGTCGCGAGCACGCTCGGCAACGACGTGCGACGCCTCGACCTCACGCGTGGCGAAGTGACTGCGCGCGCTGCCATCGAGGGACCGGACAACCTGACGTGGAGCGGTGACGGCAGGCTGCTGGTGGCGTCACATGCCGATTCGTGGCTCGAGATGATGCACTGCCGCGGCCTCGCGCGCGGTGGCTGCGGCGCCGCGTTCGAGATCGTCACGCTCGACCCGAGATCGATGCGTCAGTTCGTGACGCTCGCACACCGCGGCGCCCCGATTGGCGGTGTGTCCGTCGCGGTGCAGGTCCGCGACAGTCTGTATCTCGGCGCGATCGCCGGTGATCGGATCGCGCGCTGGCACGTGGCTGGCGCTACACCGTAGGACGGTGCCAGGCGTTGCGTTTCTAAGCGCAGTGCCTGGCACTTTCTGCACGTTCTGAAGATGCCAGGCGTCTGCAACGACTGGCACTTTCTGCACGTTTTGCAACGACTGGCACCTTCTGGTCGGATGGCACGTGGTCGGCGCCACCCCATAAGGGAGGCCTAAGGCAGAAGTGGATCAGTCGCGGCGGTTGAGGCGCATCGCGTAGACGCCGGTGAAACGCACCGCGGGTTCGCCGCTCGCGTGGGTGACGCACTCGAGCAGCAAACGCGCCTTGCCTTCATCGCGCAACCGGACGAAGCAGTCGGCTTGATCCGGGATTGAAAACGCGCAGGTCGCGACAATCGCTTCCTTCACGGGGCGCTCGTAGAGGATCTTGCCGTCGGCGATCACGATGCTGGCGTCGATGCTGCGCATCTTCAGTTGCAGCCACGTCATGCCCCAACCGCACAGCGATGAAATCGCGTACAGACTGCCGGCGAACGCGGTGCCGTGCACGTTCACGTTCGGCGCCAGGTCCGCACGCACCACCAGTTGGTCGTTGGCGAAGTCGACGACGCTGACACCCATCGCCTTGCTGATCGGGATTTGTTCGTGCCACGTGCGTTCCAGTTCGGCGCAGAGTCTTTTCGTCACGCGGTGGTTTCCCTTTTCGTCGTCAGTAGATCCGGCAACTTCGTCGCGTACCGGGTTGCGGCTTCGATCGTCTTCGCGTAACCAAGCAATTGCCGCTCCGCGCGCACCGGCGCGACGAGTTGCATGCCGATCGGCAACCCGTCGGAGCTGAAGCCGGCCGGCAGCGACATTGCGGGGCAACCGGTGACGGTGAGGCGCGCGCAGCTCTGCATCCAGCCGAGGTAGTCGCGCAGCTCGACGCCTTCGATGTGGGTGACGTACGGCTGCTCGACGTCGAACGGCACTACCTGGGTCGTCGGTCCGATCAGCAGTGCGTAGTCGTCAAAGAAATGCGCGACGCGGTTGTACAACACGCGGCGTGCGTCCCACGCGCGATCGAGGTCCGCTGTCGTCAACGCCTCACCGACCGCCAGATTCCAACGAATCGTATCCTTGAGTTGTGCGCGCGACGCGGGCGGGAGCGAACCGTGCCGCTGGCGAAACGCATTCGCGCGCAAGACGTGGAATATCTCGCCGGCGTCGCCGAGATCAGGGCACGCGTACTCGACGATCGCGCCGATCGACTCGAGCGCGCGCCCGGTCGCTTCAATGCAGCGTTTGATTGCGGCCTGCACCGGCAAGCCCCCGAAGTCGGTCGTCAGGCCGATGCGCACGCCGCGCAGGTCTAGCGGCGCAACTGGGTAGAACGTCGAGCCCGGATCGGTCAACGCGTACGGCACGCGCGGGTCGTCGCCGACGAGCGCCGAAAAGAACAGCGCGACGTCGTCGACGCTGCGCGCGAGCGGTCCTTGCACGCCCATGTCGAACCACGGGTTCTGCGTCGGGTACGCGGGCACGCGGCCGTGCGTAGGCCGCAGCCCCACGACGTTGCAGAAGCTCGCTGGGTTGCGGATCGAGCCGCCGAGGTCGCTGCCGTCGGCGAGCGGCAACATCCGCGCGGCGAGCGCGACCGCGGCGCCGCCGCTGCTGCCGCCGCACGTGCGCGTTTCATCGTACGGATTGCGCGTGGCGCCGAACACGCGGTTGAACGTCTGCGAGCCGGCGCCGAATTCGGGCGTGTTCGTCTTGCCGATCATGATGGCGCCGGCGTCGCGGATTCGCTCGACGATGAGATCGTCGCGGTCGGGAATGAAATCCGCGTGCAGCGTCGAACCGTAGGTCGTGCGGATGCCGCGCGTCAGCAACATGTCCTTGTGGGCGGTCGGCAATCCCCACAACGAAGGCCGCGCGTCCGCGCGCGGCGGTTCAGCGTCATATTGCGCAGCCGTCGCGCGGGCGCGCTCCGCGACGAGGGTAACGATTGCGTTGAGGCGCGGGTTGAACTCGTCGACCTGCGCGAGGTGCGCATCCATCACTTCGACGCAGCTGACCTCGCGCGCGGCCAGCAGCCGGACGAGATCGACCGCCGATCTGCTGCACAGCTCGTGCATCGTCAACGATCAGTCGTTGATCAGCGACGCACCGATCGTGTCACCAGGTGTTCCAGTGCGTGATCTTGTCGAGCGGCGGGCGTTCCGCGCGTTTGAAATCGGTGCCTTTGGTGTATGCAACCGGCACCAGTGCCACCTGCATGACGTTGGCGGGGATGCCGAGGATTTCCGCGGCTTCTTTCTCAAAGAGCAAGTGCAGCGTCGTCAGCACCGAGCCGAGGCCGCGCGCGCGCAGAGCCAGCTGGAAGCTCCACACCGCCGGAAAAATGGATCCGAAATAGCCGGCCATCAATGCGGGCGGCGAGTTCTCGGGCGGACGACCTTGTACGCACGGAATCATGTGCACGGGCACTTGATGCAGGATATCCATCAAGTGCAACGCCGAACTGAATACGCGCTGTTGCTGCGCATTGCCCGTTGCGCTCGCTTGCTCACCCGCGGCGGTCAAATAACTTTCGCCGCCGCGCCGATACAGATCCGCGAGCGCCTTCTTTTTCTTCGGGTCGTCGACGAACAACCAGCGCCACCCTTGCGCGTTCGATCCGGTCGGGGCTTGCACCGCGAGTTCCAGGCACTCCATGATCACCTCGCGCGGCACTTTGCGATCGAGATCCAGACGCTTGCGCACGGCGCGCGTCGTGGCCAGCAATTCGTCGGTCATCGCGATATCGAATTTCATCTTCCGCACCCTGCCTTGAAGGAATCCGTCGCAGTGTATCCGACTCGTCCCGGACGCCTCCACCTGATACTGGCGCTGGGGGCGCTGGTGGTGTTGCTGATTGCGCAGCAGCAGCGATTCCTCGACTTCCCCGGCTCCACGCGCGTGGCGAACGGGCTGCACAACGCGGCGCACGGCACCTGGTTCGCGGTGGTCACGTGGTTGGTTGCAGGATTCGTGCGAGCGCTTCGCTGGCCGCGGCGCCACTGTCGCGATCACCGCGCTGCTCGGCGTCGGGATCGCCGTCGGTACCGAGGTGCTGCAGAAGTTCACCGGCGGCGATCCGGAGATCGGTGACGTTTGTAGCGACATCGTCGGGATGTGCGCGGCGCTGTGCGCGTTGAGCGCGCGAGAAGGACTGCTGCCGCGACGACTCGGGATCGGACTAGCGGTGGTACTGCTCGTCGGGTCGTTGTGGCCGGCGGTGCAGCCTCTGCGGATCGAACGCGCGCGCGACGCGATTGCACCTGAACTCGTGCGATTCGATTCGCCGCTGCTGCTGGAACTGATCACGAGCACGAGCGTGACGGAGGTCGTCGATGCGCCGGCCGGGTGGGATGTCACCGGCCCGGTGTTGAAGGTAACGCTCGCGAACGAGGTGTATCCCGGGGTGAGCATCGTCGGACCGATCGGCGATTGGCGCGGATACTCGCAACTCGACCTCGATCTGTTCGTCGATTCGTCGGCGCCGATGCCAATTGCGATTTCGGTGCGGCTGGACAACGCTCCGGTGCGGCATGTGTTTCGCGAGTTCGAATGCACGCCGGGGCCGTGCCATCTGACGTTGCCGCTGACGGATCTGTTCGATCGCGATGTGGCGCGCGTGAATGAGGTCGTGATTTATTCGCTGAGGGTTGCTGCCGGACGGTCGTTCTATTTGGGGCGCGTTGCGCTGCGCAGGTGATTGGCCATGAGTGACCCGGCATTCAGCCTTTCGCACGCATGCAACGCGTTCTGGATCGAATACCTTGCTCATCTCGCGTCGAGCCATCCACATCGCGCGGCGAAGCCCGACGCGTTTGCGTTCGGCGACTCGGCGGAACTGGCCAACGCGCTTGCCGATCTCGTTCTGAGTGGTCGCAAGCGGGCGACAACGAGCCTTGCGATTGAATTCACCTCTTTCAACGACCCGCTCCCGAAGGTGGGCGACGTCAGCATCATCCTTCGAGGTCATCTAGAGCCGGTTGCGATCATCGAACGCACCGAAGTGAACACGGTCCCGTTCGGAACGGTCGACGCTGCGTTTGCCGCCGTCGAAGGCGAGGGCGATGGCAGCTTGGTGTACTGGCGCGCGGCGCACATCGAATACTTCACCGGCGTGTGCGCGCGACTCGGTGGCCGGTTCGATGACGAGACGCCAGTGATCTGCCAAAAGTTCGAGTTGGTCTGGCCACGAGAGGCTGTCACATGAAACAGTTCCTGGCGTTGACGTCCGTCGTCGTGCACGACTATGACGAGGCGATTCGGTTCTATGTCGACGTTCTCGGGTTCGATCTGATCGAAGACAGCCATCTAGAAGAGCAAGTCGAAACGCAGGACAAACGCTGGGTTGTCGTCGCCCCTGCCGGTTCCATCGGGGCGCGTCTGCTGCTGGCGCGCGCGGTCGGCGAGGAGCAGCGTTCCCGCATCGGTAACCAAACCGGCGGTCGCGTGTTCTTGTTCCTCTACACCGATGATTTTTGGCGGGACTATCAGGCGTACCGAAAAAAGGGCGTAGAGTTCGTCCGCGAACCCAAGACGGAGAGTTACGGCACAGTCGCCGTGTTCCGTGATCTGTATGGGAACCTCTGGGACCTGGTCCAACCGGTCCGCGAAGAATGAACCTGAGCGCGACGTTGGCCGATCGTTAGCAACTTTAGCGGCAAGCAGGGGGGATCGATGCTGAAGATCTATCACGTCCGTGGCACGCGCTCGGTTCGCCCGCTCTGGCTATGTTACGAACTCAATCTGCCGGTCGCGATCGAGCCAATCGACTTCTCACCTGAGTATCGCAATTCCCCGGCTTGGCGCGCGATCAGCCCCGCCGGCAAGGTGCCCGTCATGACCGACGGCGACATGACGATGTTCGAGTCGGGCGCGATGGTGGATTACATCCTCGAGCGATTCGGGCACGGACGGCTCCGCCCGCCGCCGGGCACCCCCGAGAGCGCCATACACCACCAATGGTGCTGGTTCAGCGAAGCAACGCTGGCGCGCCCGCTCGGGATCCATCGGTTGCTGACGAGCAAAGGTCAGAGCCTCGACGCTGTCGTCGCGGAAGCAGAGCAGAAGGCACGGGATTGCCTCGCCGTCGTTGAGCACGCTGTTTCCGATCGCGACTACCTGATGGGTTCCCAGTTCGACGCTGCCGATATCATGATGGGGTACTCGCTCGATCTCGCCGCGAGTCTCAAAGTGCTCGACGACCGGTATCCCAACGCGCGCGCGTACCTCGAACGGCTCAAGCGGCGCGAGGCGTGTAAGCGCGCGATGAGTGCATGAGCGCATCGGTGAGGAGTACGAGGGGGAAGTGAAGCATGGCTGTCTCGGGTGTGGTCCCACAGATTCGGACGACAAACCTCGATGAGTCGATCGACTTCTACGTGTCCAAGCTCGGATTCGAGCTCGCGTTCAAATACGAGGACTTTTACGCCGGAATCAACGTCGGTAACGCGTTCATCCACCTGAAGCTCGTCGACGACCTCGACCCGTCTATCGCGTTCGTCGCTGACGGAGATCACTTCCATTTGTACTTCACGACAGATGACGTAGACGCCGAGGCGAGCAAGCTCAAATCGAAGGGCGTGGTGTTCCGCGCGGAAGTCGCGGACACGCCTTGGGGAACCCGCGAATTTTTTGTCGTCGACAACCAAGGGCATGTTCTGTGTTACGGGCAAGGCAGCGGCGAATGAAAGGCTCGCGCTATCTGCGGCTCAACGCGACCGGTGCCGCTCCCTGGGGTGATAGACGACACAACGTCGCCTTTGATTACGACACTTTGACGTCCAATCGTTGTTAGGCGGCACCGTGACGGTCTCGCGTGAATCGGAACAACACCAGATGGTTCTTCAATTCGCTGCGACCGGCAGGGAGGACTTCGACCGACTCATTGCTCTGGAGGATCGCCTGGCAGAATCAATGAGTGGCAGAGCAGACGTCGATGGGCACGACGTTGGCTCAGGAGAGATGAACCTCTTTCTGTTCACAACGTCGCCGGAAGCGTGTCTAAACCAATGTGTCCTTGAGGCACGCGACTTGGGGCTCGTTGTCACTGGAGCAGGCCAACGGCTACCTGGCGGCGTGGAATACCGCCGCATTTGGCCTGTGGGGTCTTCCGCGGCATTTCGAGTGGCTTGAACATGTCCTCAAGAAGGCAAGTGGTATCTAGAGTTAGTTCCAGTGGGGCGCCGCCTAACCACTGCATGCAGCCGACGCCCCAGCCAGTCATCAAATTTGCATGCGCAAATTTGTCGCCTGTCTGGTGCGCGGCTGATGCTGGCTGTTAGGCGACCGTGCCTAGCGCAAACGCAGATCTGGTCACGATGAACGTCGCGTCGCTCGATGGCACACGAATTTCCTTCGACGTTATAGGAACAGGACGACCGATACTTCTGCTCCACGGCTTCAGCCACGATCGAACGATTTGGACTCGCACGGGGTGGGTCGAGCGGCTGCGATCCGAATTCAGAGTCGTTGCTTTAGACCTCCGCGGGTGCGGCGAGAGCGACAAACCCAGCGTGGCGGATGCGTATTCCTTGGAAGCGCATCTCGCCGATATCGATGCAGTGCTTCTCGAGCTAGGCGTCGAACGGTCCATCGTGTGGGGCTGGTCGTTTGGCGCGACGCTGGCGTTGCATCTGGCTAAGAACACAATGGTGGCTCGTACCGTCGCGGCTGGAACCTACTTCGGGCCGATATTCACATCGGCGTACCTTGAGGCAAGACGCTCCGAGGCAACCGGCGCACTACAGCGTGCCCGCTGGTCCGGACTAGAGTCATGGTCAGCGGTAGAGCCCAACGAGGTTCGCGGTCCGCTTCTGGTATATACCGGGAGCCGGGACGGCAATGTGGTCCGGGAGCTTGAGCGTCAGCGAGCTTCGATCGAGGCAGTCGGAGGACATCTGCATGTGCTTGAAGGGCTCAACCATATCGAGCTTCTCACAGCCACTGCGCCCGTTGGGGCCGTGGTCGGGCCATTCATTCGTGCGGTCGCCTAACCACTGCATGCAGCCGACACCCCAGTCAGTCATCAAATTTGCATACGCAAATTTGTCGCCTGTCTGGTGCGCGGCTGATGCTGGCTGTTAGGCGGCAAGAGGAGGTGTCGGCGTGGAAGTCATGGCGAGATTGATAGAGTTAAAGCCCAACAGCGGGGAAAGAGTTCAGGCGTGGGCCGAGCACATCAACGCGCATCGTGCGAAGGCGCTGGCATCGCTACAGTCGGAAGGCGTGTCGATTGAATCGTGGTTTTCGCTGTCGTTGGAGGGCAAGGAATACCTCTTGTGCTACATGCGTGCCGATTCGATGGAGAAGTCGCAGCAGGTCGCGGCAAACTCCGAGAACCCCGTCGATGCGTACCACCAGCAATTCAAAGTCGACACCTGGGTTCGCGGTGCAGGCGCCGTTGGGCAGCTACTCGTCGATCTGTCCTTAAGTCGGGGGTAGCCACTTGCTTCGGGAGGGAGCCAATGGTTCAGCTGGTAGCTAGTCACGGCACGCGTGGTCCGCCACCTAACCACTGCATGCAGCCGACGCCCCAGCCAGTCATCAAATTTGCATACGCAAATTTGTCGCCTGTCTGGCGCGCGGCTGATGCTGGCTGTTAGGCGCCTCATGACAGACAACGCTAGCAATAGCTCGAGTGATGAACTGATGCTGCTATATCAGATCACTACCGGCGATCTCGCCTATTTCAAGGCGCAACAGTGGTCCATGTTCTAACTATGCGTTTTTGCTACTTGCCGGCGTTGCAGGTGTCGGGCAGCTACTCAGCGCTACGATCACATGCATCGAAAGAGCCGTTCTCGTCGGCGTGGCAGTGATCATTGCGCTCAGCGGCATGATCATGCTTTCTGAAACTCCAAGAGCTCAATCCGTGGTGCGCCAGGCTCGTCTCGATGCGGCGCGCAGGAGCATGAGCGACGCGTTCAATGCCGCGTGGTCCGCCGAAGTCAAAGGACGAGAGTATCTTCACTCGATCTGGTTTCTACGCTGCGCAATTCTGGGAGGTGCCGCCGTTGTCACTTGGCTCGTGTTCCGAGTGTGAGGCGCCTAACCACTGCATGCAGCCGACGCCCCAGCCAGTCATCAAATTTGCGTACGCAAATTTGTCGCCTGTCTGGTGCGCGGCTGATGCTGGCTGTTGAGACTGTAGGAAAACCCAACGACTCACTTTGGGTGCGTTGAGGACACGCACGAGAGTTGAATGAAATGGCAAATGAGCTAGCCAAATGCCTCAGAATCGAACTGTCGTGCACGTTTTCGTCGATGCCTTTTGACGCGATTTTTCCGCACCCACTTTTCCTACAATCTCGTTAGGCGGCTCTGAAAGGTCGTGGTAGTCACTAAGCGCAAGAGGCCCCGAGTCGGTGATGTCATCGAGATCGCTACTCCCCGCGGCCTGGCCTACGCGCACGCTACGCACAAGCATCCGGAGTTCAGCTATCTCTTACGTGTGATCCCCGGTACGTTCGAAGAACGGCCCGAAGACTTCAGCCATTTGGTGGCACACGAATCTCAGTTCCTGCTTTTCTTCCCCCTTGGTGCTGCCTGCAATCGCGATATCGTTCGGGTTGTCGCCGAAGAGGAAATCCCAGAGGTTTATCGTCCCTTTCCAATTTTCCGAGCCGCGGGTGCGAGGACCGGAAACGGTGAGGTGCTCAAATGGTTCCTCTGGGATGGCGACCGGGAGTGGCCGGCTGAAATGTCTTCCGATGAACTCGCGCAGTATCCTATTCGCGCGATTTGGAACGACACTCTGTTGATCGATCGCATCTGTTCGAAATGGCAGTCCAGCGATGACGCAAGATCCGCCTAACCACTGCATGCAGCCGACGCCCCAGCCAGTCATCAAATTTGCATGCGCAAATTTGCCGCCTGTCTGGTGCGCGGCTGATGCTGGCTGTTGAGACTGTAGAAAAACTCCGATCGAGGTAGACTGACGTATCGCGCCTGTGGAGAACTGTTAGTGCCACGCTACAAGCCAGACCTGTCGGGTCAATCGCAGTTGGTGCCGGTGGATTTTGCGAAGCAGGTGTTGCCGGGGACGTTTGAGCACGCCTTGGTGCATCTGATCGACCACAAGCTCGATTGTTCGGCGTTCGATGCCCGCTATAGCAATGAGGTGACCGGTGCGACGGCCTACGATCCGCGGGTGTTGCTGAAGATCGTTCTGCTGGGGTATTCGCGCGGTCTGATCTCATCCAGACGGATGGAAGCGGCCTGCCGCGAGAACGTGGTGTTCATGGCGGTGTCGGGTGGTGAGATGCCGCACTTCACGACGCTGGCTGGGTTTGTGGCGGACAACCACGCGGCGATCGTTGCGTTGTTCCGTGAAGTGCTGGTGGTGTGCAACGACGTCGGCCTGATCGGTCACGAACACTTTGCGATCGATGGGGTAAAGTTGCCGTCGAACGCCTCGAAGGAATGGAGCGGCCGCCGGGTCGACTTTGAGAAGAAGCTTAAGAAGTGCGAGACGGCGGCGAAGGAGATCGTGCGACGGCATCGGCAGCGCGACAAGCAGGAACCGGATCAGGATGGCGACGACCGCGATCAACGGACCCGGCAGCAGCCTGGAAGCGAATGCCGACAAGCTGCGCGACTGGCTGTCGAGTCACGACGATGTGGTGAGTAAGCGTGGCTACGTGAAGACGCAGAACATCACCGATCCGGACTCGGCCAAGATGAAGACGTCACACGGTGTGATCCAGGGCTATACCGGGGTGGCGGCGGTCGATGATCGACGATCAAGTGATCGTGTATGCCGAAGCGTTTGGTGAGGGCCAGGAACAGTCGACGTTGGCGCCAGTGGTCGAGGGTCTGAGTCGTCACCTCGACGGCATGAACGAGACGCTCACTGGCAAACGCATCACGGCGGATGCTGGGTATCACAGTGAAGCCAACGTCGAGCTTCTATATACACGGGGATCGATGGTTACCTGGCCGACAACGGCATGCGCCAGCCGCGACCCACGCTTTGCCGAGGCGGATCGCCATGTCGATCCGCGTGATCTGCGCAAGCAGCAGAAGCAGCGCGCTGCGCGCTTCCAACTGAGTGACTTCAACTACGATGCAGAACGCGGCACCTGCTATTGCCCGGAAGGTCATCAGTTGGCGGGTCCGAGTCAGGTGGCACCGCAGGGCTATGAAGGTGTTCGCTTCCAGGGACGCAAGCAGTTGTGTGATCCATGTCCGAGCCGCGACGAATGTTTACGCGATCCCGACACAATCGAAGTACCGACAGGTCGTGTTCTTCAGTGGCAAGACCGAGACGGTGAAGTACGCACGGCTCATGCAGCAGAAGATCGACTCACCGTCGAAGGTCGCCGTCGGTATGGCCGTCGACTCGGCACGGTGGAGCCGGTGTTCGGTCATCTACGGACGCATAAACGACTCGATCGATTTACGCTACGCAGCAAACCGAAGGTGAACGGTCAGTGGTTGTTGTACTGTCTGGTGCACAACATCACGAAGCTGATGAAGGTTCCGGAGATCGCTCCTAGCGACTTAGTGGATCTGTCAGCGAGACACTTCAATCGACATCGACACGGTCGGAACAACGAAGAGGACAACGCAATGTCGTATGACCATCATCCAGCCGACAGCCTAGCGCGATACCCTCAACCGCGTTTTTCTACAGTCTCGTTAGGCGGCACGGCTCGCGGTCATCGCTCCGGCGATTTGCTTTCGGGTCGCGCCAAGCGCTAGCAGCGCCTTCACCAGGAGATCGATGCTCACCGAAGGATCACCCGACTCCATCTTTGCTACTCGCGATTGGCTCGAACTGATCAGCTTTGCCATTTCGACCTGAGTAACGGCCTTCTTCTCACGCAGTGATTTCAGACGATCACTCAACGCGAGCTTTAGCTCGATGTACGCTGCTTCCTGATCCGAGAGTTGGAGTAGTTCCTGGGCGCTGCCAATCTTCCATCCCTTCCGCTCCAACCGTGCCCGCTTAGCCTGTCTCATCGTCGTAGCTCCTTAGTCTGCGTCGGCATGCATCGATCACTGCCTTGGGCGTCTGTGCGGTCTTCTTGGAGAACACCGCCACAATCACGATTGCATCGTCATCAACTCGGTACACGACTCGCCACGTCGAGTTCTCGTCGTTTATCCTCAGTTCATGACAATTTCGGCCGATCGAAGGCATCGGCCTGGAGTGGGGCATGCTGAGCGACTCACCTCTCTGCAAGCGTCTGAGCAGGTATCCGGCCGTAATTCTTGCACCCGTCGAAAGGGGTGGCGTCTTGATCTCGCTATGTAGCCATGCGAGCGGCTTATCTGTCGAACCCACCGAGGCAGTCTATGTCATAGCCGACATATCAACAAGTACAGGTGGCGCGCCGCCTAACCAATCGTCTATGGACTCCCCCGTCAACTATTTTGTTGGCTGACCTTATTTGTTCATCTTGGTTCTCCGCAGTTGATCGTGTGCATGCCCCTCAAGAGATCCGGTTGCAGTCGTCTATTCGGCGTCTGAAGTGGAGTGACATGACTCCGCGCCATCATGTAGATCCGCACCCGACAGGCCTATCGCAGGATCGAGCGGTGAACTCGGATTGGTTATCGGCCTTGTGTCGGGTCCGGAAGCCGGTTGACTCATGAAGTGATGCATCGGTGGGTGGGAGAGGAGGTTTCAGTGTGCGAGGTAATCCTCGCCGCTCGTCCAGACGGCCCAGATGATGCGAGCCATCTTGTTGGCGAGTGCGATGGTGGCTTTGTTGTGATGGGTGCGCTGTTCGACGTCGAGCACCCAGCGCTGTACTGAAGTCAGCGTGTGATCGCCTTTGGTCGCTTGACGATGCGCGAGCAGCAGCACGATCTCCGCCTCGAAGATGTCCACCAAAGGATCCGGCCGGCGCCGTGTCCGGATGCTGTCGCGCTGCGACGGGAGCCGAGGATCTTGTTCGATACGATAGGCCGTCGCGGTACTGAACGAAGCCTTCGCCGCGGCAGTGCGCGGGCTATCAGTTTGTCGGAACTTCATGTAAAGCCTCAGTTGGTGATCGGTTACGTGGTGGCCCGGCAACGGAGTTCCTCTGTGGTGGAGAGACTCCTCATTGTCGGGATCACCGCGATCACCCGGTGGCGCGATCCCTTCCGGATCGCGCCACCGTTGTCGTCATGACTCCGGTCGGGCTACGCCCTCCCTGCATCACGACGACAACGAACGTTCTTTCTCATCTTGATTGTCGCGCCGCTTCCATCCTGATTGTCGCGCCGCACGCGGGCCAGCGTGATGCGCTGCCGACGTGTCGCGACCCACTGTTGGCGGATGCGGTGCAAGCCTTGCAGTGCCTGCTGATCGACCGACTTGACCGGCACCGGCTTGAGTTCGGGATCACGCCGTGCTCGCAACAGTGCATCGGCATCGGCGGCATCGGTCTTGTTGCGGCGGACATACGGTCGTACGTACTGCGCGTGCAACAGACACGGCTGGTGACCGAGCGAGCGTGCGGTACGCGCCCAGTGGTGCGCCGTGGCACAGGCTTCCATGACGATCTCGGCGGCCGGCTGTTCGGCAAGGAAGCGTTCGTACTGGACTCGCGACAGCCGCTTTTGCTCGACGATGCGCCCCGCTGCATTGGCCAGCGACACCTGGAAGACAGACTTTGATAGATCAACACCGATGGTCGTAGCATTCATGATGTGGACTCCTCCATGCCGAACAGTTCAGGTGGCACGATGATGCCGGTACCTTGGCAGGGGGAGTCCATCTCATCGTTGGAGCGGACCCACCAGACAGTCATCAAATTTGCATACGCAAATTTGCCGCCTGCCTGGCGGGCCGCTCAACTCAGTTGTTAGGCGGCACCGGAAATGTCTGAGATGAATTGGAGTAGACAGATGATGCGTTCTGCCTAGTTCGGCGCCAGGGACGAGTTCATCAGGGTGTTTCGGCGTGATCGCTGTTCGCGACTTTCACAACTGAGGTTTC
This sequence comes from uncultured Gammaproteobacteria bacterium, assembly GCA_963829065.1. Taxonomy (GTDB): domain Bacteria; phylum Pseudomonadota; class Gammaproteobacteria; order Pseudomonadales; family Azotimanducaceae; genus DATJGR01. The sequence continues at coordinate 185,245 of CAWHHK010000010.1, forward strand.
TGAAATGACTGACACTTCGAATACGTCCGCAAAGAGGGTTGAGCTTTCACATCAGGTTGCTTCGATCCTAGCTCAGGAAACTCCAGAGGCGCGTCTTGGGCGTCTGTTTGTACGATTCGCCGAAGCTTTGGCTGATCCGGATAGTCGCCGCATCGATGATGTCATCGCCACTAACGCCAGATTTCATGAGCTCGAGGACGCAGGTTTTGCTCCTGGGCCAGAAGGTTTCAAGCTCTTTCGAAAACAGATCAATGCGGCGTTCCCAGATGAACACACGATAATTGTCGCGATGCGATTCCCGGAAGAAAACTATGTCGAAACCGATCTCGATTGCACCGCGACGCATCGCGGCGAGCTTATGGGGATCCCTGCGACTGGCAGATCTGTCAGGTTTACGGTTCACACGCGAAATCGCTTCGAGCATGGAAGGATGGCCGAGCGTTGGGATTCTATGGATTTCGCCGGCCTGATGGCGCAGATCAGCGGGTAGTGGGGTGCCGCCTAACCATTGCATGCAGCCGACCCACCACCTACACCCGACAACCTAGTCGCGATACCTTCAGCCACGTTTTTCTACAGTCTCGTTAGGCGTCAAATCTCACGCGCGCAGTCACTATGAGAGATCAGATAAGAATCGAAGTCGCTTCCATTTCGCCGCTGGACCAGGCTGAGGCAGCGACGCAGCTTGACGTGATTTCGTGGATCGATTCCGGTGCCGAACTCTGTCGTTTGCGAAAGCCGGCAGTTCCACCGAAACACCTCGTGTCGTATTTCGCAGTTGTCGATGGGGACCACCTACTACTCGTTGACCACATCAATGCCAACCTGTGGCTCCCAAGTGGTGGACACGTCGAGCCTGGCGAACATCCGCGTGCTGCGGTAGTCCGTGAAGCGATGGAGGAGTTGTCGATCGAAGCGGAGTTTCTATTCGAGCGGCCGTTGCTGGTCACAAGCACGGCAACGGTGGGAACGACTGCCGGGCACACGGACGTTAGCCTTTGGTATGTGTTGAAGGGAGATCGCAGCAAGTCCATAGAGTTCGACGGAGCGGAGTTTCGTGCGGTTCGTTGGTTCCGCAAGGACGACATCCCGATGCACCGAACAGACCCAGAAATGAGGCGGTTTCTTGCAAAGCTATACCCATTTGACGCCTAACACTGCATGCAGCCGACGCCCCAGCCAGTCATCAAATTTGCATGCGCAAATCTGTCGCCTGCCTGGTGCGCGGTTGATGCTGGCTGTTGTTCAGAGAGCACGGGACTTGGGCGCGAAAGCCTGTATAAGGCGTTCGCTCCCGGGGCCAAGCCGCGCTATGAGACTGTGCACAAGGTCTTGCAGAGCCTTGGCGTCAAAATCAACGTCACCGCGTGAATGCGCGTGGCGTTGCCACCTAACCACTGTCTATGGACTCCCCCGTCAAGGTTTGTTTGCTGATTTAGTTGTTCATCTTGATTCTCCACGGTTGACCGAGTGCGTGCCCCTCAAGAGATCCGGTTGCAGTCGTCTATTCGGCGTCTGAAGTGGAACGACAGGGTTCCGCGCCATCATGTAATCCGCACCCGGCAGGCCCATCGCATGCTCGAGCATTGAAGCTCGGAGTGGTTATCGGCCTTGTGCCGGATCCGGAAGCCGGTTGACTCATGAAGCGGATGCACCGGTTGGTGGTGGGAAGAATTCAACGTGCTTGGTAATTCTGGGCACGTGTCCAGGTGACCCAGATGATGCGTGCCATCTTGTTGGCGAGCGCGATGATGGCTTTGTTGTGATGGGTGCGCGCTTCGACGTTAAGCACCCAGCGCTGCAATGACGTCAGGGCCTGATCGCTTTTGGCCGCCTGCCGATGCGCGAGCAGCAATGCGGAACGTGCACCATGGGTGAGCAGCATGCGCAGGTAGCTGTCGCCGTGTCGGGTGATACGGCCGAGATGGCGGGTGTGACCTGAACTGTATTCACGCGGCGTCAGACCCAACCAGGCAGCGAACTGTCGGGCACGTTGGAAGCGGTGGATGTCGGCGACCGAGCCGAGCATGGCGGTGGCGATGATGACGCCGACGCCGGGGATAGTCATGAGCCGTTGGATGTCGGGACTTGCGTTGGCGATCGTGGTGAGTTGTCGGTCGAGCTGTTTGATGCGCTGCTCGAGTTCACCGATCTCGTCGAGGATGGACATCAGGGCCTGAGCAACACCGCGGGCACGCCCTCGACGACCGCCTGCAGCCGTCGCACGATGCCGGCGGCACCGGCTGGGAGTGAGATACCGAACTCCGCCAGTAGACCCCGTGCCAGCGTGATGCGCTGGCGCCGGGTCGCCACCCATTGCTGACGGATCCGGTGCAGGCCTTGCAGGGCTTGCTGATCGGGCGACTTGACGGCGACGGGCTTCAGATCAGGATCGCGCCGTGCCCGCAGCAGTGCATCGGCATCCGCGGCATCGGTCTTGTTGCGGCGGACGTAGGGTCGAACGTACTGCGCATGCAACAGATACGGATCATGACCATGGCTGCGAGCGGTCCGTGCCCAGTGGTGTGCCGTGGCACAGGCTTCCATGACAATCTCAGCCGCGTGGTTGTTCGCGTCAGGAAACGTTCGTATTGGGTGCGCGACAGTCGCTTGCGCTCGATGACGCGGCCCGCTCGATTGGCGAGCGACAGTTGGAAGACCGACTTTGATAAATCAACACCGATGGTCGTAGCATTCATGACGTGGACTCCTCCATGCCGAATGGTTCAGGTGGCACGATGATGCCGGTACAGTGGCAGGGGGAGTCCATCTCATCACATGCAGCCGACGCCCCAGTCAGTCATCAAATTTGCATACGCAAATTTGTCGCCTGCCTGGGTCGCGGCTGATGCTGGCTGGTTAGGCGCGGACCGTGAAGCCATTGACATACTATATAGAGTATAGACACTACAGGGTCTATGTGGGAGATCTACGAGCACAGGAATGCGACAAAGCAGCTTGACGCTCTCCCGGTTGAGATTCTGAAGCGCTACGAGAAGTGGAAAGACATTGTTCATGTTTCCGGGCCGCAAGGGCTGAGGAAGATCCGAGGGTTCAACGACGAGGCGCTGCGCGGGGAGTGGAAGGGTCATCGATCGTCCCGGCTGAATCAGCAGTACAGAGTGATCTACCGAATTCAACGAGATGTAGTGTTAGTCGAAGTCGTGAATGTCACCCCACACGACTATCGGAGGAAGTGATGAAAGGATATCAACGCGCCAGAAAGCGGATCGAGGTCTCTATCGGAGAGTCAGTTCGCATTGTCCGGGAGTTGCAGGAGATGAGTCAGAACGAACTCGCTGCCCTCACCGGCATTCCGCAGTCGACTATCTCGGCAATTGAACGCGATCGAGTCAATCTTGGCGTCGAACGGGCAAAGGTCCTTGCTCGGGCGCTCAAGTGTCACCCAGCTGTCCTGGTATTCCCCGGCTGGGATGTGTCGCAGGAGTCCGCCGCATAACCACTGCATGCAGCCAACGCCCCAGCCAGTCATCAATTTGCATGCGCAAATTTGCCGCATGTCTAGCGGGCGGCCGATGCGTGGCGTTAGGCGGCCGCGCCAACATGGAGGCGACGTCTCGATGGAAGCACTCTCCATTGCCGCGCAGGTATCAGTTGGCCTCGCGGGCTTCGCTGGCGTTGCGGTGCGGCTCGGTCGCGGTTTTGGTTGTCGTTTTTCTATGGGGCCGCAGCCTGGTCCCGGTCATCGGGCGTCTCGATGAAGGCTCACGCGCGACCTTTAATCGGAGCGCGGCGATTGTGATTACGACGATCACGATAGTTACCGCAATCGCTCAGATCGCGAACGTATTCGGAGTCGTTGGAGCGGCAAGCGCCGGCGTATTTTTCTTCGGGCTGCTGTTGCTATTGGGGTATGCGGCGTTCGGCTTCGTCCGACTCATGTTTGTTCGGCCTGGTAGCGATTAGGTGGTGCATGTCGGTCGTGTCTTCTGAACTTGGGCTGCCGCCTAACAAACGTATGCAGCCGGCCCACTAGCCAGTCATCGAATTTGCGTAGATCGATGCCCGACGATCACGCGAGATCGTAGCGATCGCGAACGGCCTTCTCTTCCTCTTGGGTCAGCGGTCGGAACATTGGCTCGCCATCTCGTAGAACGGGTTTGAGGTTCTCATCGAGCACGAGCTTCCCTTTGCGATCAGGGTGATCGATGTAGATCTGGCACAACGCGACGCATTCATCGCAAATGAATACCGAAGGCCCTGCGACCAACTTTGCGACCTGTTTGTGCCCCTTCCCGCAAAACGAACATTGAGGATGGATCCTGGCATCTTCACTCATGACTTTTCCTACGACTTGTTGAAAGTTCAGAACTCGGCGACCGTCCGCCGCGTCGCTGTCATCGGGGTAGACGGCTGGGAGGGTCTTCATTCGGTAGAGCCTTGCCGTCGTATCGCCTGACCACCCATCGAGACACGCTTTTGCCCTTCCTGTAGCCGATGTGAATCCCATCGGTTAGCCTCGCGAAGTAAGGCTTTGCACGCGGTTCCAACGTGCGGCGCTGGTCGCGATCATGAATTGGAAATGACATGGGCGTTTCTCCCAGGCTCGTTGCGACACTATCAGCGATGTTTCGAGCTGTAATGTCCAATGTTTGTCCATCAAGTTCGATCTCGTCACCGGAAACGGGTGTGTGCCGTGACGCCTGACCACCGCATGCAGCCAACGCCCCAGAGCGCAGCTGATGCTGGCCGTTTAGGCCGCGCCTACTGGCAGGCGCGGCCTAATGCGCGGCTCGACCGGACGCGTGCCGGTTAGCCGCAACGGTTAGGCGCCACGGACCAGGTCGCGCTATGAATGAAGCTTACAACGGTGGGGATTGATCTGGCGAAGAGCGTGTTTCAGATACACGGAGTGGACGAACGGGGCAACACGGTGCTGCGCAAGCAACTCAGACGTAACCAGGTGTTGGCGTTCTTCGCGCGGCAAGAACGACTGTCTGATCGGCATGGAGGCGTGCGCGGGAGCGCACCATTGGGCACGCGAGTTGGCGGCACAGGGACATGAAGTGCGGCTGATCGCACCGCAGTTCGTGAAGCCGTACGTGAAGGCGAACAAGACCGATGCGGCGGACGCAGAAGCGATCTGTGAAGCGGTGACGCGTCCGAGCATGCGGTTCGTGCCGGTCAAGAGCGTCGAGCAGCAGACGGTGTTGTCGTTACACCGGGCGCGGTCAGGGTTCGTCAAGGCGCGCACGGCGCTGGCGAACCAGATCCGCGGGTTGCTGACCGAGTATGGGATCGTGCTGGCGGTGGGCATGCGCCAGGTGCGCGTCGGAGTACCGGAGTTGCTGGAGGACGGCGAGCGGAACCTGCCGCCGCTGTTCCGGCAGCTGCTGTCACGTCTGCACGAGCATTTGCATGAGTTGGATGAACAGGTTGCGGCGCTCGATCGGGACATCACGGCGTGGCACCAGACCAATGAAGATTCCCAGCGGGTGGCACAGGTCCCTGGCATCGGCGTGTTGACGGCGACCGCATTGGTGGCCTCGATCGGTGAGGCGAAGAGCTTTAAGAACGGTCGGCAACTGGCGGCGTGGTTGGGACTGGTGCCGCGGCAGCACTCGAGCGGCGGCAAGGTCCGTTTGCAGGGGATCAGTAAACGCGGCGACGTGTATCTGCGCACGCTGATGATCCATGGTGCCCGGGCGGCGGAGCGCACCGCCAAGCCGGACCGATCATCGACGGATGCCTGGACCGCGGTGATGGCGCAGCGCCGGCCGAAGAACGTGGTGCTGGTGGCACGGGCCAACAAGCACGCGCGGATCGTCTGGGCGCTGCTGGCGCACCGGCGCGACTATCAAGCGGCCTATCGACCGGTTCGCGCTGCGGCGTAAGGAGCTGGGATCGACCGACGAGTTTGTTGACCCTACCTGAGGAGATGCTCAGGCGAGACGACGTGATGGCAAGACAGGATCGAACCGTGGCGGGTTGAACCTATGCTTCCCAAGAGCGACAAGCTCGGTGAACTGGTGAGGGACCCGTCAGGCAGATTCCATCAGGGACAGAGGCTGTGGCCTCGATCGAAAGTCCGGATCTATGGCTGCACCTTACCTGTCTTGTTGGTAACGTCATCTGCTCAGCAATCACGAGGGAGGGTTGGCAAATGGGGGGCGACCATCTATGGGAAGCTGCATCGGCAATCGGCGAGATCGCGGGTGCGATTGGTGTGATGGTGTCCCTGGCCTATTTAGCCATCCAGATACGCACCAACTCTGAAGATGTGCGTGACAACACCACCTTCGCCATTATGCAAATGCTCGTCGAAGCTCGGCGCGACTTCCTCAACACTCCTCTGATTGCGGTCATCGCAAAGATCGGCGGAGGCGATAGCTTGACGATCGAGGATCGCATTCTCTATATCGGCTATCTGCAGCATTTGGCGAATGTCTTCGATGTGGCCTATTTGGCGATGCGACGACGCAAGGTGGACACCTCGTTGGTGGCCGGGCTCGAGAATCGAATCAGGGGCGCGGCTAATGCACCGATGTTTGAAGAGTTCTGGTCGCGAAACAGACAGGACTACTCTGCGGAGTTCCAACGCTTTGTCGAATCGGTTCGGGCGGGTGCTGCTTAATCGCTGCATGCAGCTGATGCCCCAGTCAGTCATCAAATTTGCGTACGCAAATTTGCCGCCTCTCTGGCGGACGGCTCGACTCGGTTAGGCGGCGCCTCGTGGATCCGTGGCTCGATCTACTGTTGCCCGAGGTCCGCGCCCGTTCGGGTGGCAAGCCAGTGCTGGAATTGGGCTGCGGACGGGGAGTTGATTCAGCCGTACTTGTTCAAGCGGGTTGTTGCGTAGTTGGCATAGACAAGTCCGAATCCGCCGTTGTCGACGCCAGGGCGCGCGTGCCGACCGGATTGTTCTATTGCCAAGACATAAGACGTCCATTTCCGCTTCGCTCAGGCGACACAGCTGTCGTAGTCGCGAGCCTGAGCCTTCATTACTTCCGGTGGCAGGAGACGGTGCAACTCGTAGAGCGCCTTCGCGATGTCCTCACCCCTGGCGGTATGCTCCTCTGCCGTCTGAACTCAACCAAAGACACAAACTATGGCTCGGTTGGTCATCCACAGATTGAGAGGAACTACTACCTGGTCAATGGCAGGCCAAAGCGCTTCTTCGACCGGACCGACGTCGACCTACTATTCGCTTCAGGCTGGAACGTTCGTGCGAAAGCTGAGGAGACCATCGAGCGGTATGCAATGCCAAAGGTCATCTGGCGAGTCGTCGCCGACGTTGTCGACTGACGATCGTTGGAGCCAAAACGGACCAAGGAACTTCGATGAAACGCACTTGGACGATTATCGGGGTACGCGACGTGCCTGCCAGCCTGCACTGGTACCAGTCGCTGTTCGGCCAGCCCGAATCGCCTCCAGCCCACGACGACTTTGGGCAGATCCTCGACTCGGATGGCACTGTCCTGCTGTGCCTCCACGAATGGGGTGCGCACGAGCATCCTTCGTTGATGAGCCCCGATCACGCGACACCGGGCAATGGCCTCCTCTTGTTTTTCCGTGTCGATGATTTCGGGATGGCCTTGGCAAGCGCGCGTGCGTTCGTTGCGCGGTTCGAAGAGGAGCGCCACGTGAATCCAAGCACCGGAACCGAGGAGTTTTCTATCAGAGATCCCGATGGGTATTACGTCACGATCAGTGCGATCTCTGCGGCCTGACAAAACGCGTGCGGCTGATGCGCGATGTTCGGCGGCAAGCCTGGAGGTTTCTGTGAAATTCACCGTGCAAGAAATGGCGCTTCAGGACGTCGGCATCGTCATCGACTATTTTCACGACGCTACGCCGGAGCATTTGGAACTGTTGGGTGTTGATCCGACGCGATTGCCGCCACGCTCTGCGTGGAGTGAGCGCTACGTACGGGAATACGCCAAACCCATCGAGCAGCGCGATACGCTGCTGGTCATGTGGAAGTCAGGCGACAAACCGGTCGGGTTCTCGTCTGCCGACAAGATTGTGTTTGGTAAACAGGCAAACATGCATCTGCATGTCCTGCGGCCAGAAGATAGGAACTCGGGTTTTGGCGCAGGCTGCGTGGCGCAAACTGCGCAGCTTTATTTTGATGCGCTCAAACTCGAGAGACTCTTCTGCGAGCCCAACGCATTCAATGTCGCGCCGAATCGAACGCTCCAACGCGTTGGGTTCAAATATGTGAAGACCCACAATACGGTGCCCGGTCCGATCAATTTTCATCAGTCGGTGACGCGATGGGTGTTGGAGCGGCAACAACTGGGCAGCCGGGCGAGCGCCTGATTCTGGTCGTTAGGCAACACCGATGAAGCGTGCGGGTACGGCCACACTCGAGCGCATCGCGTCGCTTTTGAAGGAGCTGCGTGAGCACCCTGCGCTGCGCGAAGGACGTCCTGGTCACTTCTATCTGCGTTCTCGCGAGGTACTTCACTTCCACGACGATCCTGCCGGAGTCTTTGCCGATCTCCGATTGGCGGATGGATTCGTACGCCTTTGTGTCACGACCAGCGCAGAACAAGCGGAGTTGCTCGGACGTATCGAGGACTGCCTGGACACCGTCGAGTCTCGCGCGGCAGGTCGCGGTCGGCGCCGCAGTCGTGAACACAGTTGAGCGCAGTGTCTGCGCAGAGGGTGGCGGAGGCGTTCGATAACTTTGCGGTTCGAGCAGGCTTCAGCGCACTGATCGTTCTGCCGACGTCGATCCTCGCGATCTTCGCGATCCCCATGAGCTTCTTTCTCGGAATGTCGGGCCTTTTGTTTGGGCCGCGATCCATTGCAGCCTTGGTTCCTAACGCGCTGCTGTCGATGCTCGGCTTGATCGGCGCATGGCTGCGTGTCTCAAAGCGCAGCACCAACATGACCGCACGGGAGCGTGTCAGCGCGCGCCGGCTGCTCGGGTGCGGAGTCGCTTCTGGTGCCTATTGGGCGGTTTGCGGTGTTCCGGCGCTCGATGACGCGACAGAACGCAGTCGTTAGTTGGGCGCTCGCTTGCATTGGCGCAGCGATGATCTATGCCACGCCGAAACCGTCAGAGAGTGGGACGGGACGATCGGCGAAGGCATACCGCGCAGTGATCGAGGCTGGCCTTCTCGTCATGGCATATCCGACGTTCACAGCGGCCTATGGCGATGCTGCTAGGGTTCCGCCATATATCACGGCGGCGAAGTTGGAGGCGCGATATGGCGGATACCTCGATCGGGCGGAGTCGCTGGCGAAGATCAAAGAGCCTGTTGATCGAAGCGACGGTGACACGGTACTGCGTGAACTCGTGGCGAGCGATCGCACGGTCCTATGGTTGCTTTCGACCGATAGTCGGCCGGTCTTCGCGTATCACAGGGGTGGACCGGCGTCCGGCTATGGTTGTGTGGGCACGTCGGATCCGCGACAAGCAAGCGTCTCGCGCTGCACTTTTCACGGCGATTTGTTTGGACAGCGCGCTCTTCAGTATAGGCGCGGCGACGCCGGCACTGACCGCGCGAGCATCATGCTCGATTTCCATGTGGTCGATGAGGAACTGCGCGCCGGAGGCGGACCATGAGCATCTTCCTCGGTGTTCTACAAACTAGTTTACAAAACAAACTGAATTGTAGATCATGCACCGTCCCTGAGCTTCAAGCGGAGCATGACCATGAATGAACCTGTCGGATCTATCGCCTCCAGTGCCGCGGCCGACGTCCCCTCAAGCGGCGAGCGCTTGCATGCACTCGATGCCGTGCGCGGATTCGCGCTGTTGCTCGGCATCGTCTTCCACGGCACGGGATCGTTTCTCGATGCTCCCGAGCACATGTGGTTCATCGTCGACCGCAGCCCCAGCACGACGTTGACGCTGCTGTTCTATGTGCTGCACATCTTTCGCATGGCGACTTTTTTCTTCATCGCGGGCTTCTTTGCCCGCCTGATGTTTCATCGCCGCGGTGAGCGGGGCTTCGTGCGCGATCGATTGCGCCGCATCGGTCTGCCGCTGTTGGTCGGCTGGCCGGTGCTCATCGTCCTGTTGTCGGCCTGCGTCATCTGGGGCGCCTGGGTGATGAACGGCGGCAAGATGCCGTCGCAGCCGCCGCCGGATCCGAATGCGCCGCCGCTCGCGTTTCCGCTGACGCATCTGTGGTTTCTGTATCTGTTGTTGTGGTTCTACGCAATCACGCTGCTCGTGCGCCGCCTGGTCGACCGGTTCGATGCGGCTGGACGCGGACGGGCGCGACTCGATCGGGTCGTTGGGTCGATCGTGCGCAATCCGTTAGGCGCGATCGTGCTGGCTCTGCCGACCTGCGCGGCGCTGATCGCGCTCGGCACGTGGCGGACGTGGTTCGGCATCCCCACGCCGGACGGTTCGCTGCTGCCGAACATCGCCGCGTTCACGGCGTTTGGCAGCGCGTTCGCGTTCGGCTGGTTCATTCATCGGCAGACGCACTTGCTGCGCGCGTTCGAGGCGCGCTGGCCGATCAATCTGACGATCGCGGTGATCGCGACGATCGGCTGTCTCGCGCACGTCGGAGTGACGCCGAACACGACGGTCGCGAGTCACGATTGGCACACGGTGGCCTATGCCGCGGGCTACGCGTTGGCGGTGTGGTCGTGGAGCCTCGCGTTCGTCGGTCTCGCGCTGCGGTATCTCGCGGGCTATAGCGCGGTGCGCCGTTATCTGGCCGACTCGTCGTACTGGTTGTACCTGATCCACATGCCGATCGTGCTCGCGCTGCAGATTGTGCTGTCGCAACTGGCGTGGCCTTGGTGGCTGAAGTTCCCGTTGATGCTCGGCATCGCGTTCCCGATCATGCTGATCAGTTACCACTATCTGGTCCGCAGCACGTTCGTTGGCAACGTATTGAACGGCCGTCGTTATCCCCGCACGCTACCCACATCGGTTGTGGCGCGGACCGCGACCGTTGGAGGGCACTGCATGAATTCGGAGAATCACAGCGTCGGTGAAGATCTCGCATTCCTGCGCGCGCTTGCGGAAGGCGGCGGAGAGTCGCAGCGCGGCACCGGCGCGGGGCTCGTTGCCGGCGGCGTCCTATACGGGCTGCAATGCTTCGCAGCCAGTGCGCAGGGCTATGGCTGGCTTTACCTCAGCGAAGTTCAATCGGTGGTGTTCGCCGCCGCGATCACCATCGCGTTTCTGATCGCGATTTTCTGGATTACGTGGCGAGGTCGAAAGGCTTCGACCGGCGGTGTGATGGCGCGCGCGCTCGGCGCGGCGTTTGCTTCGTCGGGCACCGCGACGATCTCCATGTTGTGCGCATTCGGCGTACGTCGCATTGCGCGAAAAGAGCATCACGATCTGGCTGTTGTATCCGTGCACCGTATTCGCATTGCAGGGCGCGGCGTGGATGGTCGCTTGGTTCCTGCGCCGTCGGACGTGGTTGGGCATCGTGGCGCTGGGTTGGCTGGTCAGCGCGGTCGTGCTCGCGTCGACGATCGGTTCGGCGGCGTATCCGTTGGTGGCGGGCTTCGCGTTAGTGCTGTTCATGGCCGTGCCGGGCGCGATCATGATGCGGCCCGCGCAGAACTGAAGGGGCATCTGAAAGGATGACGCCGTTCGACATCGGCCAGATCGACGACGTCATCCATGGTCGCTTGCGCCTGGGCGTCATGGCGTATCTCGCGAGCGCCGAGTTGGCGGACTTCAACGAGTTGAAAGGCAGCGCTGCAGGCGACGCAGGGCAATCTCTCGGTGCACCTGCGCAAGCTCGAAGAAGCCGGCTATGTCGACATCGAAAAGGGCTTTCGCGAGCGCAAACCGCTCACCCGGATTCGCATCACCAGTAAAGGTCGCGGCGCCTTCAAGCGTTATCTCGACGCGATCGGCAAGCTCGTCGGCAATTGACTCACCCCTCTGGCACTTCGTTAGCGCGATAGGAGCATCCATGATTCGATATCAGAGCTTTGTATACGACAGCGCACGGTGGAATGGCTTCAAGTTCCGTCCCGGTGACATCGTCATCGACACTCCGCCCAAAGCAGGGACCACGTGGACGCAGCGGATCTGCTCTCTGCTGGTGTTCGGTACTCCGCATCTCGACAAGCCGTTGACGACGATTTCGCCGTGGCTCGACATGCTGACGCGTCCGCTGCAGGACGTGCTCGACGATCTCGAGGCGCAATCACACCGGCGTTTCATCAAGACGCACATTCCGTTCGACGGGCTGCCGTTCGATGAGCGCGTGACGTACATCTGTGTCGGCCGCGACCCGCGCGACCTCGCGCTGTCGTGGGACAATCACATGGCGAACGCGGATTTCGATGCGATAGGGAAAGCCCTCGTGGGCCAGGTCGGAGAAGCTGCGTTGCGCGAGCAGCTCGAGCGGATGCCACCGCCGCCCGAATCGGAACGCGAACGATTCTGGGCATGGGTCGACGACCCGACGCCGGTCCAGGAGACCGGGACCTCCCTGCTGGCGGTGCTGAATCTGCTGACCAGCTTTTGGACGCAACGCGACAAACCCAACGTCATTCTGCTGCACTACGACGATCTGAAGGCAGACCTCGAAGGACAGATGCGCACGCTGGCGCGCCGTCTGTCGATCCGGATTCCCGAAGACCGATGGCCGGAGCTGGTGAAGGCGGCGACGTTCGACGAGATGCGCAGCGCGGCCGACATGCTCGCGCCCGCCGTGACCGAATCGGCCTGGCAGGACAACGCTCGTTTCTTCAATCGTGGCAGCAGCGGCCAGTGGCGCCGGTTGTTCAACGAGACCGAACTCGCGCGTTATGACGCGCGCGTACGCGAACTGGTGGAACCCGATCTCGCCGAATGGCTGCACCGCCCACGGGGAGCACAGGGGACGCGCACATGACGAGTCGAACGGTATGGCTGTTGACGACATTGTCGGCAACGTTCATTGCAACTGCATGGGGAGACACGACGGCGCTGCCGAGTGTCGAGGCGCGACACGACAGTCTCGTTGGCGCCTGGCACTCTCAAATCCGGTTCAGCAGCGGGGCGCTTGTCGCGCTGACCGGCCTCGAGTTCATGTATGTGTACAACGTCGGAGGCACGATGACGGAGTCATCCAACTACGACGGCGCGCCGCCCGTTCCTCCGGCGTACGGTGTGTGGCGCAAGACCGGCGAGCATCGGTTCGAGACCAAGTACGCGTTCTTCATGACCAAGGCCCCCGCCACGTTTGACGAGATCGCGAAAGGTGGCGGTTGGTCGCCGACGGGGCACGGTGTGCTGACCGAACAGATCACGCTGGCGGAAGACGGCAACACGTATACATCGACCGTCAGCTTCAGCGCGTTCGACAACGCCGGAAAACCGCTCGAGTTCGGCGGCGAAGGCACCGGAACGGCCACACGGATGGACTTCTAACGGGCGAGCGAAGGGATGCCTCAGCGGGACTTCGACCTGCGTGCGTTATACGCGGCGCTCGACGCGCAACGCCGTTCGCGGGAACTGAGCTGGACGATGGTCGCGCGCGAGATCAACGCGCACTACGCGGGTGTCCCCGGACAGAAACCGGTCGCCGTTTCGGCAATCACAGGTCTGCGGACCAAGGCGCTCGCTGAAGGCGATGGCGTCCTGCAGATGTTGCTTTGGTTGGGCCGAACGCCGGAGAGTTTTGTTACCGGCACAGCAGAGTCGACGGGGACCGCGCTCCCGCGCGTCGGGCCGTCAAAATCCTGCGCTGGGATACACCGGCGATCTACGCGGCGATCGAGGCGAAGAAAACCGCGGAATCGCTGACGTGGAACGAAGTCGCGGACCGGGTCGGCGGCGTCGCCGCTGCGAGTTTGACTCGCCTGGCGAGGGGCGGGCGAATCGCGTTCCCGGACGTGATGCGAATCGTCCGCTGGCGCGGCGAACCAGCGGCAAACTTCACGCGTGCGTCGAGCTGGTAGTACAGTCAGCCGCGGCAAAGGTCCCTCGAGGCACGCGCTGGCGATGACGACCGATAACAACAGCACCAAATCGAATCTGAGACATTGGACGCTGCTGCTCGGCGTGCTGCAGATCACGGTCGGGTGTTTGGTCGGACTCATTCCGCCATCCGCCGTCGAATGGTTTCGCGGCATCGTGATGGCGCACATCGAGTTCACCGCGAATGGTGTGTTGATGATTGCGTTCGGCTTCCTCGTGAATGAAATGCGGCTGAGCGCGTCGGCGTTGAAGGTCTGGTTTGTCGCACTGCAACTCGGCACGTGGACGAACGGCGCGGCGGGAGTAGCGGCGGCGTTGAGCGGTGACAGCTCTCCGCTGATGCTGACGCTGAATCAGAAATTTCCGCCGCCGAATGGCACGGAGAATCCGCTCGTGACCGGATCGCTGACGTTGTGTGCGATCACGATCCTCCTGGCGCTGGTGATGACGCTGTACGGACTGGCGCGCGCCAGGACTTGACCTGGTAGATAGCAAATGCGCAGCGAAGTTGTCATTGGTCTCGTCGGTGATCGCAGCGCGTCGGTGCCGGCGCACGAGGCGATTCCGCTCGCGTTGCAACACGCGGCGCACGCATTGGACATCCGCATCGGCCATCGATGGATCCCGACGGACGATCCCGCGGCGGTCGCGAGCGTGACGGAACTTGACGGCATCTGGTGTGTACCGGGGGGACCGTATCGCAACATGGACGGCGCGCTGCGCGCGATTCGATACGCGCGGGAGTCGGGCACGCCGTTCCTTGGAACGTGTGCGGGTTTTCAACACGCGGTCATCGAATACGCGCGCAATGTGCTCTTGTGGAGCGACGCCGAGCACGCCGAGAGTTCGCCCGACGCAGCGCGTGCCGTCATTTCGCCGTTGTCGTGCGGACTGCTCGAATCCGAAGGAACCGTCCGCCTGTTTCCCGGTACGCGGATCGCGTCCGCCTACGGCGCCGATGAGGCAACCGAGGAGTATCTGTGCCGCTACGGCGTCAACCCCGAGTTCATATCGGCGCTCGTCGCGGGTCCGTTGCGCGCGGCCGCCGCCGACGCGACCGGTGATTTGCGCGCGGTCGAACTCGATGCGCACCCGTTTTTCGTCGCGACGCTGTTTCAACCGGAACGCGCCGCGTTCAAGGGCCGGTGCGCGCCGCTCGTCGTTGCGTTCGCGCGTGCGTGTGCGGACCGTTGAAGGAGTAGGAGGTGAGCGTGCCGACCGAAGCTGATTGGATCGTCCGCGACTTTCGATTCCACGACGGCTCGGTGTTGCCGGAACTCAAGCTGCACTACACGACGCTCGGCGCGCCGACGGGCGAGCCGGTGTTGATCCTGCACGGTACGGGTCAGACCGGCGGCAGCATGCTCGCGAGAGTTTTCGGCGGCGAATTGTTTGGCCCCGGGCAACCGCTCGACACCGAGCGCTACTACGTGATCCTGCCGGATGCGGTCGGACACGGTAAGTCGAGCAAGCCGTCCGACGGCATGCGCATGACGTTCCCGCGTTACAACTACGACGACATGGTCGATGCGTACTACCGACTGCTGACGGAGCATCTCGGCGTTGCGCACCTGCGGCTGCTGCTCGGCAATTCGATGGGCGGCATGGAGACGTGGATCTTCGCGCAGCGCTATCCGGCGATGATGGACATCGCAGTGCCGCTCGCGTGTCAGCCGGGCGAAATGTCGGGCCGCAACTGGATCATGCGTCGGTTCATCATGGACTCGATCCGCAATGATCCCGACTGGATGAACGGCAACTACACCAAGCCCGTGCGCAGCGCGCAGTTCGCCACGGTGTATTACTCGCTCGCGACGAGCGGCGGCAATCAAGCGTTGCACGCCGCGGCGCCGACGCGGCAGAAGGCCGACGAGCTTCTCGAAGCGCGACTCAAAGCGCCGTTCACGCCCGATGCGAACGATTTCCTGTACCAATGGGATGCGTCGCGCGACTACAACCCGGCGCCGGGGCTCGAGCGCATTCAAGCGACGGTGTTGGCGATCAACTCGGCGGACGACGAACGCAACCCGCCCGAACTCGGCATCCTCGACGACGCGATCAAGCGCGTACGCAACGGCCGCGCGATGCTGATTCCGGCGAGCAGCGAGACGGCGGGCCACGGCACCACGTTTCAGGCGCGCTTCTGGAAAGCGGAACTGGCGGCGCTGTTGCAGTCGGCGCCGCGGCTTCCCGTGAAATAACAGTGGCGAAGTAACATTTCCCACGTGTGTGCAGACGAAAGCGTCGCCGTACAATCCTGACTGTGGCTGAACTGGAGTACGTGATGAACATCGACCCGGAAGTCGCCGCGCTCGTCGGCGAGATCGATTTCGAACCCGACGCGTTGAAGGCGCGATATCTCGCCGAGCGCGACAAACGCCTGCGCGCGGACGGCAACGCGCAATACGTCGAGGTCAAGGCGGAGTTCTCGCGTTACGTCGAGGACCCGTACGTCGAGCCGGGCTTCACGCGCGCGCCGGTGTTCGACGAAGTCGAGTTCGCGATCATCGGCGGCGGCTTCGGCGGCCTGCTGATGGGCGCGCATCTGCGCGAAGCGGGCTTCAAGAGCATCCGCGTCGTCGAGAGCGCCGGCGACTTCGGCGGCACGTGGTACTGGAACCGTTATCCGGGCGCGATGTGCGACGTCGAATCGTATTGCTATCTGCCGCTGCTCGAAGAACTCGGCTACATGCCGAAGCACAAATATTCGTTCGCGCCGGAGATCCTCGAACACAGCCGGCGCATCGCGCGGCACTACAACCTCTACGACAACGCGTTGATGCAGACCGGCGTCACCGAACTGCGCTGGGACGAAGACGCGGCGCGCTGGATCATCAGCACGAATCGCGGCGACCGTTTCAAAGCGCAATACGTTGCGATGGCGAACGGCCCGCTGAGCCGGCCGAAGTTGCCCGGCATTCCCGGCATCAACGATTTCAAAGGTTATACGTTCCACACGAGCCGCTGGGACTATCGCTACACCGGCGGCGACAGCTACGGCAACCTCACGCGGTCTCAAGGACAAACGCGTCGGCATCATCGGCACCGGCGCAACCGCGATTCAGTGCATTCCGCACCTCGGCGCAGTCGGCGAAGCAGCTGTATGTATTCCAGCGCACGCCGTCGTCGGTCGACGTGCGCAACAACGCCGAGACGGATCCGAAGTGGGCCGCGTCGCTCGAACCGGGTTGGCAGAAGCGCCGCATGGAGAACTTCAACATCCTCGTCAGCGGCGGCGATCAGGACGAAGACCTCGTGCACGACGGCTGGACCGACATTTTCCGCAATCTGACCGGCACCGCCGCAAAAGAAGCGGCGCGCAAACTCGGCCGACGCCTGAACAGCGAAGAGCGCGCGGAGCTGATGGAACTCGCCGACTACAAGAAGATGAACCAGGTGCGCGCGCGCGTGGACGCGATCGTCAAAGATCCGGTCACCGCGGCGGCGCTGAAACCCTGGTACCGCCAGTTCTGCAAGCGGCCGTGTTTCCACGACGAATATCTGCCGACGTACAACCGCCCCAACGTCACGCTCGTCGACACGAACGGCCACGGCGTGGAGCGCTTGACCGAACGCGGCGTCGTCGCGAACGGCAAGCGAATACGAACTCGACTGTCTGATCTTCGCGACCGGATTCGAAGTCGGCACGTCGTACACGCGCCGCGCCGGCTACGACATCGTCGGCCGCGGCGGCAGAACGCTGTCGGAACATTGGTCCGAAGGTCTGCGCACGCTGCACGGCCTCACGACGCACGGCTTCCCGAACTGTTTCTTCCTCGGCTTCACGCAGACCGCGATCACGATCAGCGTGCCGCAGGCGTTGAACGAACAAGCCAGACACGTGACGCACATGGTGACGCAGACGCGCGCGCGGGGCCGTCAGGCGCTGGAGCCGACCGCCCGAAGGCGAATTCGCTTATGTCGCAGGAAGTGCGCAGCCTCGCGCGGATCGGCGAGCGCTTCTACCGCGAATGTACGCCCGGCTACTACAACAGCGAAGGCGCCGCCGGAAACAAGAACGGCTTCTTCTCCGAGATGTACGGCGCCGGCCCGCTGCGATTCTTCGAAGTGCTCGAAGAGTGGCGCGCCAACGGCCGGATGGAGGGGCTCGAGCTGCGTTGAATCGCGCATGAAACTCGTCGTTCGCGCGCTGACGCCGGATCGGTGGCCCGCGCTCGAGGATCTGTTCGGCGAGAACGGCGCATGCAACGGCTGCTGGTGTATGCATTGGCGGATTGGCGCCGCGTACCGAACGACGCCGCGCGATGAAAACAAACGCGCATTTCGCGCGGTCGTACGGCGCGGCCCGCCACCGGGATTGCTCGCGTTCGACGCTGACGTCGCGGTCGGTTGGTGTCAGCTGACGCCGCGCGCCGCGTTGCCGGTGATCGACCGGACGTGGCGGCTCGCGCGTGTCGACGACCTTCCTGTCTGGTCGCTGTCGTGTTTGTACGTGCGCAAAGGCTATCGCCGGCAGGGTGTCACGTGCGTGCTGATTCGGGCCGCGCTGAAGGCAGCGCAACGCGCCGGCGCGCCAGCACTCGAGGCGTATCCGTTCGATCGGAGCGTCTCGCCGAGCGCGACCGGCACCGGCTTTGCGTCTACGTTCGCTCGTGCCGGGTTCAAGACGATTGCGCGGCGTGTCCCGGCGCGTCCGATCATGCGCAAGAGCTTTTCAAAATGAATGATGTCGTTGAGAGGGGTAAGCAATGAAGCTATTCACGATGATGGTCGTCGCGGTGGTTGCGGCCGCGGTCGCGGCGGGTGCCGCCGAGTCCGGACCCGCCGAGTTTGAACACGGCGTGTGGGAATTTACCCGCGTGGTCGACAACGGGACCGGGACGCAAACACTGACCAAGAAAAAATGCACGAGTCCCAGCGCCGATATGCGCGCGCAACGCGAAGCGGGTGCCAAGGCGGGGTGCAACACGTCCCCGACGGTCACGAACGGATCGACCTACACGTTCACGTCGACGTGCAATTTCGCCGGTCAGGAGGTGGAATCGACGAGCGTGATGACGGTGACGAGCACCAGTGCCTACAGCGTCGCGATTGAATCCAAAGCAGGCGGGAAGAGCTCGAAAGAGAGCCTCGTCGCGAAGCGCGTCGGCGACTGTTAACGGCGACGCTGCGGCGCGTCGCGCCCGCGGTGCTGTGACACGCGTCGCCTTCGAATCGGGGTCGCCGGCCTAAAATTGCCTCGATCGACACACGGACAGGTCGGTATTGCGCGTGCCTATCGCCAGGCGGCTCCTCTTCGTTCTACTGGGTTGCTCGATGCTGTCGACGGCATGGGCGGACCTGGCCAGCGCGCCCGTGTGGTTCAACGCGTCGTGGCACTATCGCGTGCCGTTGCAGATTCCCGCCGCCGCTGCGCTCAACAGCACCGTTGTCGCGAACCTCGACTTCAGCGCGCTGCTGACGCAGATGGGGATCAGCGGTACGGTCGATGAACTGTCGCCGCGCGTCGTGCGGCCCAACGGGGCGCTCGCAACGACGCAGGAATACAACGAGCGCGTTTACAGCGGCGATACTCGACGCAGCAGCCAACGGCCGCGGTGAGGTGCGCTTCCTGTTGCAGGATGCGGTCGCGGCCGGCACGTACTACGTCTATTTCGACATCGTCGCCAATGGCGCCAAAGCCGCGAACGCAGCGACGCCGATCAACGGCACGTTCGAACAATCCGTCGGCAGCACGCCGACGTCGTGGGTGATGTCGGCGCTCAACGCGGGCGGTGCACAGAACGACGAGGTGTACAGGACCGCGCTCGGCGCGACCACCACCGTGCCCGCCGGATGCCAGACCACCGCGACGACGGTCGACACCAGTCCGGCGAAGTTGGGAGCGGCAGCGACAGGTCAAGCGTGGTTGCTGCTCGGCTATCGCGACCAGTGCGAAGACGGCGCCGAGGAACACATCCGGATTTCGCGCGATATCGCGGTGCCGGCGGGCGCGGCCGCGGGATCGCTGACGTTCAATTTTCAGCTTCAAGGCTGGGACGGCATCGCGAACGCGACCAACTACGACTGGATCATCGTGTCGGTCAACGGCACCGCGGTGAATCACACCGCGCTCGGCATCGCGAATACGACCGCGCCGATACTCACGATCGACGCTGGCCGCATCGGTCGCAATAACTACAGCACGACGTATCTCGATCACACGTGGAAACAGGCGACGTTGAGCCTCGCGGCCTACGCGGGCACGACGATCAACTTCCGCATCGAGACGCGACACTCGTCGTCGGACAACGACTATCGTTCGTGGGTCAAGCTCGACGACGTCGTCTGGAGCCTGCAGACGGCAACCGCGGGCACACCGCAGGGATTCGGCGTGAACGTCATTTCCCCCAACGACACCGCAGTGGGGGCAGCGTCGTCGATGACGGCGGCGCAGCGCCTGCTCGTGCGCGCGCAACTCGACGCGACGGTCGCCAGCGCCACGGCGGATCTATACGACAACGCCGGTACGCTCGTGCTCGCGCGGGATCGTGCTGTACGACAACGGCACGCATGGCGACGTCACCGCGGGCGACCGGATCTGGACCAACGACGGCTCCGTCGCGGCGCAGCCGACGTATACGTTCCTCGCGACCGACGTCGCGGGCGCCAACTGGCGCGTGCGCGTCTTTTGCACCGGACGCATCGACGTCGACGATCGGGGCTGCCAACGGACTCGTGCATCGACCGGGACTGCCGAATTCGCCGTCGGTCCAAGCGAACTTCTTCAACGTGGACGAACAACTGTTCACGTTCTTCGTCACGAATCTCAGCGTGACGAAAAGCGTGGCAACCGTGCGCGATCCGGTGAATGCGCTGGTCATGCCGAAAGGTATTCCGGGCGCGTGGCTCGAATACACGGTCACAGTGACGAACCTCGGAACCACCGTCGTCGATGCCAACACCGTCGTCGTCGTCGATTCGTTGCCGACGACGGTGTCGATGTGCGTCGTTGCGGCGTGCGCGGGCGGCGCCACCGCGGTGCGCTACGACGCGTCCACGTCGCCGGTGCCGCCAGGGCTCACGTTCACGTATGCGACCAACGTGACGTATTCGACCGACGGCGTTACGTTCGGCTACAGCCCCGTTCCTGATGCGAATGGTTTCGACGCGGCGGTCAGGGCCGTCCGAATTGCGCCGACGGGCTCGATGGCGGCGCCGACTGGCGCCGGCAATCCGCAGTTCAAACTGCGCTTCGTCGTCAAAGTGAATTAGCGCCGGTTCTACCGCGTCTCAACTGCGCTTTCTATTGCCCGAAGTGGCTCGCGCTGCGCAGGAATTCCAGCTCATCCACCGTCGAGTTGCGGCTCAACGACTCGTTGCGATGCGGGAAACGGCCAAACCGAAGCACGATGTCGCGGTGTAGCTGCGCAAAGCGCAGCGTGTCCTGCGCCTGTGCGCGATAGGACGGCGGCGCCTGGTCCCGCAGCGCTGTGAACAATGCGACCGACGTGTCCTGATCGGAGCTCGACTCCGAGTGTTCGAACGGTAAATAGAAGAACGTGCGTTCATCGAGCTGCAGCTGTCGATCGTGACCGCGTTCGATACCGTCGCGCGCGGCCGTCAAGCGCCAGCGCGTCTGTTGCGAACGCCCGCGCGGAGCCTCTGTGGATCTGTCGGGAGAACTGGTCCGTGACGATGATGAACGCGAGGCGGCCGCGGGCGTCGTCGAGCCATGCAGTGAGTTCACCCGCTTCGGCTGCGTCGAGCAACTCGCCGAACTGCGCCGCGACGCTGCGATCGAATACGGGATCCGGCGTAAACCAACGCTTGCGATAGGCCGCCGTCGCAACCCCGGCTTGCTAGCGGACCAAACCAGAATTCCAGCACGGCATCGACGTATTGCGCGGTTCGATTGTGTTGGTTCATGAGGTGGGCAAGAATGCACGCCGCGAGGGGGCCGCGTGATTGTGGAAGCACTGCGAACGTCGATCAAGCAAGGCTGGGAGCGGCTGACGAGCAGCACCGTCGGTGTGCTCGCTGCGCACGGCGTCACGCCGAATCAGCTGTCGTTCTTTGGACTGTTCGTGACGATCGCCGCGGCGCCGCTGTTCGCGCAGGGGTGGTTGTCGCTCGGCGCGTGGATCTTCGCGGCCGGCAGCGTGACCGACAGCCTCGATGGCGCGCTCGCGCGCCGCACAGGAACTGCGACGGAGGCGGGGGCCTTTCTCGACTCCACGTTTGATCGCATCGGCGAAGGCGCTGCACTCGCGGGCGTTGCGATCTTCCTGGCGCGCCAGGGTTCGGATTTCGCCGTCGGCGCGATCGTGATCGCGCTGCTCGGCGGCAATATGACGAGCTACGTCCGCGCCCGAGCCGAAGCGTTGGGAATCGAATGCACCGTCGGCTGGATCAGTCGAACCGAGCGCGTGTTCATCATGGGCGTGTTGCTGGTTGTGCACCTGCCGGAAGTGATGGCCTATGTGCTCGCGGTGGCAACGTGCTTCACGGCCGGGCAACGGATTCTGCACGTTCGACGCGCGCTGCTGCGCATGGCCGTACAAAACAAGCCACTAGTGAGAGTCGCGCCGCCCTAACAGGAACGCGCTGGTGACGCGCGCCGCTGCGGCGGCCGCGTGTGCCGCGCCCGCGCGCCGCACGCAATGTTCGTAGAGGTAGGCCGCAAAAAACACGTCGCCCGCGCCGGTCGGGTCGCAGTCGGGGACCGGCGGCGCTGCTGCCCAGCGCACGTCACGTTGTCCGTCGCGCAACAGCACGCCACCAGCGGTTCCCTCGGTGACCAGCGTTTCCACAGCACCGTGTCGCGGCCGCTCCAGCGGCGAGATCTTCAGATGCGCCTGCAGCGTCTGCCATTCATGGCGCGACGCTTTGAGCCAGGTGAGCCGCGGCAGCAGATCGACGACGCGCGGGTCGACGTCGGGGACGACACACGCGCGCTCGATGCGTCGGGCGAAACCTTGCAGATCGAGTCCGGCCGGCAGCGCGCGTTGTTCGTCGAGCCAACGCGCGTGCAGATCGTCCGGATGCAACGGGCCGAGGTGCAGCCAATCCACTGCGTCGAAGTATTCGGCGCGATAGTCGATCGGCTGCGCGATCGCGGTGACGCGCTGCGTGCGCGATTCGTCGGCACCGTAGCGATTTTCGAATGTCGTCGTGACCGGCGAGGATTGCGCGAGCAACTCCACGCCCGGCAGCAACGCCGCGATGAGCGGCTGATCATCGCTCGCGAGCCGGCTGACCAAACGCACGGCGACGCCGAATTGCGCGTAGGTGCGTGCGGCATAGAGCGCGGTACCGCCCCACGCGTGGTCGGCGACGCCGTCGAACACGTTGGTGTCGCGGGTGATCGATCCGACGACGAGCACGCGCATGCGCGGCGGTGTGCGTCAAAGCGCGTCGATGGTCGCGATCAACGCGGTGGCAGCGGCCTCGTCCGGCATCCGCCAGTCGCCGCGCGGCGACAGGCTGACGGTGCCGACCTTCGGACCCGGCGGTAGCGTCGTACGCTTGAACTGCTGGCTGAAGAAGCGGCCGAAGAACACCTTCATCCAGCCTTTCAGCACGTGGTCCGCATACGTATCGGCAAAGCTCTCGCGCGCGAGGTGATAGATCTTGCGCGGACCGAAGCCGTTGCGCAGGTAGTGATACAAGAAGAAGTCGTGCAGCTCGTACGGGCCGATGATCGATTCGGTGGTCTGGCTGATCGCGCCGTCGGCGTCCGGCGGCAGCAGTTCGGGGCTGATCGGTGTCTGCAGCACTTTTTCGAGCACCTTCGCGAGACCGTTGGCAGCGCGGTGCCGCGCATACCAGCGCACCAGGTACGCGATCATCGTCTTCGGGACGCTCGCGTTGACGTTGTAGCTCGCCATGTGGTCGCCGTTGAACGTGCACCAGCCGAGCGCGAGTTCAGACAAATCGCCAGTGCCGACCACGATGCCGCCGACCTTGTTCGCATAGTTGAACAGCAGTTGCGTCCGTTCGCGCGCTTGCGCGTTTTCGAAGACGACGTCGTGTTCAGTCTCCCGATGATCGAGGTCGCGCAGATGCTGCGTCACCGCCGCGCGGATCGGTATCTCGACGAGCGTTGCGCCGCTCACCTTCGCGAGCGTCCGGGCGGATTTCAGCGTGCCGCTGCTCGTGCCCGGACCGGGCATCGTCAGCGCGTGCAGCGTAGTCGTGTCGCGCTCGAGCGTTGCGAGCGCATCGAGGCAGACCAGAAACGCGAGTGTCGAATCGAGTCCGCCTGACAAACCAAGCACAAGATTCTCGGCGCGCGCAGCCAGCTGGCGCCGCGCGAGACCGGTCGCCTGGATCGCGAGGATTTCCTGTGCGCGCGCTGCGAATTCGTGTTCGTCGGCGGGCACGAACGGATGACGCGGGTATTGGCGCAGCAGCGTCGCGATCGGCGCGGGGGTGATACCGGACGTAGTGAGGCGATAGTCGAGCGGCCGCGCGGCCGAGGCAAACGTGTTGTTGACGGCGCGGTCGTGGCGCAGTTTGTCGCGGTCGAAATCCACGATCAGCCGCGACGGCGTGAGCGCGAAGCGCGCGGACTCACCGAGCAGCTGACCGTTCTCGGCGGCAATCAAGTGACCGCCGAAGACGACGTCCTGCGTCGACTCGGTGGGACCACACGACGCAAAGAGATAACCGCAGATGCGGCTGCCGCTCGCCATCCGCACCAGATCGCGCCGATAGTCGGCTTTGCCGATCAGGTCCGTACTCGCCGACGGATTGAGGATCAGGTCCGCGCCGGCCAGCGCATGACGATTACCGATCGGGTCCGGCGCCCAGAGGTCTTCGCAGATCTCGATCGCGAAGCGCGTCGAGCCGATTTCGAACAGCTGTTTCGTCGCGAGTGCGAAGGTGCCGAACACGGCGTCGTCGAGCGTCATGTCGAAGCCCGCGCCCGAAACGAACCAGCGCTTGTCATAAAACTCGCCGTGGTTCGGGTGATTCGTTTTCGGCACGGCGCCGAGCAGCGTTCCGTTCGCGGCGACGAATGCGCAGTTGAGGAGGCGACCGTCGGCGAGCAACCACGGCGCGCCGATCACGAGCGCCGCGCGTGTGCCCGCCGTCGCCCTCACCAACGAGGCCAGTGCGTCGCGCGCGGCGTCGAGCAGCGGTTGCGTGAAGAACAGATCGCCGCAGCAGTAGCCGGTCACGCACAACTCTGGGAACAGGACGACGGCCGCCCCTTCGGCGGCCAGTTGGCGGTATTGAACGGCGATCCGCGTTGCGTTTTCGGCGGGGTCCGCCAGTGCGACGACGGGCGCGCACGCGGCGACGCGAAGGTAACCGAACTCGTTGATGTCGTTCATCGACGCAGTGTATCGCGAATGGCGGCTCGGCTCTTCGCAACCCGTTCCGCGGCATGCGGGAAGGCTCAAGCGCATCCGGGGCCGCTGTTGCGATGGCGGCGAAAGCGTGGACAATGTCGATTCGCTCGATTGAGCGGCCAGTTGCAAATCCCGTCGACACCGTTTGAATAAGAAGCCTTGGGGGGCGCATGAATTTCGAATTTTCGGATGAGCAAAACCTGCTGCGCGAGCAGGCACATGGGTTCCTTGCGGACAACTGCCCGCCCGCAGGCGGTGCGCAAGATCCTCGAAGGTAAGGCGTCGTATGACGCGGATTTGTGGCGGAAGATCGTTGAAATGGGCTGGACCGCGACGACGATCCCGGAGCAATACGGCGGCATCGGGCTCGGTTATCTCGAGCTGTGCGTGATCGCCGAAGAACTCGGGCGGGCGGTGGCGCCGGTGCCGTTCTCATCGTCGGTCTATCTCGCGACCGAAGCACTATTGATGGCCGGCAGCGACGCGCAGAAAGAACAGTGGTTGCCGCGGCTCGCGGCCGGCGAAGTCATCGGCACCTTTGCACTCGCAGAAGGTCCGGGGCGGCCGACACCGAAGAGCCTCAAAGTCGCGCTGTCGAAAGGGCGTCTGCGCGGCACGAAGATCGGCGTTCCCGACGGTGACGTCGCGCAGCTCGCGATCGTCGTTGCAAAGAGCAGGGTCGGCGACAAAGCGAGCTGGTATCTCGTGGATCTCACGCAGCGCAACGTCAAACGCACCGTCGTTTCGACGCTGGATCCGACGCGCTCGCACGCATCGATCACGTTTCGCAGCGCCGACGCCGAACTGCTCGGCGCCGACGGCGAGGGTTGGGCGTTGACGCAGAAGCTGCTCGATCGCGCGGCGATTCTGTTTGCGTGGGAGCAGGTCGGCGGCGCCGACGCGGCGCTGAACATGGCGAAGGAATATGCGCTCGGGCGCTACGCTTTCGGGCGACCGATTGCGTCGTATCAAGCGATCAAACACAAACTCGCGAACGCCTACATCAAGAACACGCTGGCGCGCTCGAACTGCTACTACGGCGCGTGGGCACTGAACACGAACGCCGCCGAACTGCCGCTCGCCGCAGCGACGGCGCGTGTGTCCGCGACGCAGGCGTACTACTTCGCGTCGAAAGAGAACATCCAGACACACGGCGGCATGGGCTTCACGTGGGAATTCGATTGTCAGTTCTACTATCGGCGCTCGAAATTGTTGTCGGTGAACATCGGCAGCGAAGGCGCCTGGCAGGATCGTTTGATCACCGCCGTCGAACACAGCAACGTCGCATAACCACTCAGGATCGGAGATCACGATGGATTTCAACGACACGCCGGCCGAAGCACGCTTCCGCGAAGAAGCGCGTGCGTGGTTGAAGGCGAACGTACCGACCGCCGCCGAACTCGAAGGGCTCGACTACATCGGCAAAGCCAAGCTTGTGGCAGAAGCGCAAATACGACGCGGGCTGGGCGTGTCTGCGCTGGCCGAAGGAATACGGCGGCCGCGGCGCGAGCGCGATCGAACAGGTGATCTGGGGACAGGAAGAGAGCAAGTTCGAAACGCCGCAGAGCATCTTCACGATCGGCCAGGGTATGGCGGCGCCGACGATGATGGCGTACGCGAACGATGATCAGAAGAAACGCTTCCTGCCGAAACTCGCCAGCGGCGAAGAGATCTGGTGCCAGCTGTTCAGCGAGCCGGCCGGCGGATCCGACCTCGCGGCGTTGCGCACTCGTTCGGAA
This sequence comes from uncultured Gammaproteobacteria bacterium, assembly GCA_963829065.1. Lineage (GTDB taxonomy): Bacteria > Pseudomonadota > Gammaproteobacteria > Pseudomonadales > Azotimanducaceae > DATJGR01. The sequence goes on from CAWHHK010000010.1 coordinate 212,148, forward strand.
AAGCGCGGCGACGAATGGATCGTCAACGGCCAGAAGATCTGGACGTCCGGCGCGCACTACAGCGACTGGGGCATTCTGGTGACGCGTTCCGATCCGACCGTGCCGAAGCACAAAGGGCTCACGTACTTCTTCCTGAACATGAAGATCGCCCGGCATCGACGATCAAGCCGATCAAACAGATTTCCGGCGGCGCGAACTTCAACGAAGTCTACTTCACCGACGTGCGCATTCCGGACTGCGCAGCGTCTCGGCGCGGTCGGTCAGGGCTGGTCGGTGTCGCTGACGACGTTGATGAACGAGCGCGCGTCGATCGGCGGCGGCGGCATGGGCGTCGGCTTCAAGGTCGCGTACAAACTCGCGCAGAAGGTCATGATCGACGACAAACCGGCGATCGAAGACAGCGCGGTGCGCGCGCGGCTGGCGAACTGGTACGTCGAAGAATCGGGCCTGAAATACACCGGCTATCGGACGATGACGGCAATGTCGCGCGGGCAGACGCCAGGACCGGAGAATTCGATCGGCAAAGCGGTCGGCGCGCCGAAGACGCAGGACATGGCGTCGTTCTGCATGGACCTGCTCGAGATGACCGGCGCGATCAACGATCCGGAGATCGCCGAAGCAGCTGGCATCCTGCAGATGACGTATCATGGCATCACCGGGCGGCCGGATCGCCGGCGGCACCGACGAGATCATGCTCAACATTCTCGCCGAACGCGTGCTCGGTCTGCCGCAGGACGTCCGCGTCGACAAAGGCGTGCCGTTCAACGAGGTGCCCACCGGCCGGGGATGAGAGGGGCGTAACCCCCTGGCCGTCTTCAACCAGCCATCGTGATGTGCCGCGGTTGCGCGGCGATGCGTTCGAGCCAGCGCCGTGATCGCAGGATACGGCGCGAGCGAGAAATCCGCCTTCGTCGGCGACGTGCGTGTAGCCATACAACGTGATGTCGGCGATCGTGAATCGCTCGCCAACGAGATAATCGAGGTTCGTCAGGTGTGCTTCCATCAGTCGCAGCGCGGCGTGGCCGCCGGCCTGTTTGGCTTCGTATTCGGCGCGCCGTGATTCCGGCAGTCCGAGATACAGCGCGATGAAGCGCGCCGTAGCGATGAAAGGCTCGTGACTGTATTGCTCGAAGAACTGCCACTGCAGGATCTGCGCGCGCAACCACGGATCGTCGGGCAGCAGCGCGGTGCCGTTCGCGAGGAAATTCAGGATCGCGTTCGATTCGGCGAGATGCCGCCCGTCGGGCAATTCGAGCAGCGGGATTCTGCCGTTGGGATTGCGTGCGAGAAACGCCGGCGTCCGCGATTCGCCTTTCATGATGTCGACGTGCTGCCATTCGTGCGGCATGTCGAGGTGGTTCAACAGCAGTTTGATCTTGTAGCAGTTGCCTGAACGCAGATCGCCGTAGACCCGAAGCAGCGGTTTGGTTCTGTTCGTCATTTGCGTTTCTTTATTTGCGTTTTTTGGCGGTGCCGAGCGCCACCACGTTCGTTGCGGTCGTCGTCACGCGTTCTTCGCGCAACACCATCTCCCACGTCAACTGCGATTTCGCCGGTGCGACTGAAACCCCGAAAGCCGCGGCCGTTGCGCAAATCGAACATCGCGCACGACACCTGCAGGTCGCCGCGCGCGCCCCACAGCATCGCAAGATTCGGATAGCTCTCCATCTTCGCGGTGCCTTCGAGGTTGGCGCCGGCAAACTGCGCCGCGACGTCGTACGTACCGGTGTCGTTCGGCGTGATCCAGACCGCGAAGGCGTGGCGTCCGGCGCCGTCGCGCAGCGTCAGTTCGCCCTTGATGTGTGTGCCGACCTGTTCCGACGTCACGTCGAAGCTGCATTCGATCGTCGTGCCGAGCGACTGACCTTTGTCGAGGAAACTGCCGCGTCCGATCCAGGCGCCCGGAGTCAGCAGGTGTTTCGACAAGCTAGGCATCGTGGGTCGCCGCCGCAAACACGGTGCGCAAGTGCAGCACCGTTGGGAACGGATCGTAAAAATGATGCAGCAATGCTTTCCACTGCTGGTATTGCGGCGAGCCGCGAAATCCATCGGTGTGCGCTTCGAGCGTCGTCCACTCGACGAGCAGCAGGTACCGGTTGGGTTGCTCGACGCAGCGCTCGAGCCGATGCGACAAATAGCCGCGGCGCCGCTGCGATGATCAGTTGGGCCTTCGCGAAGGCGGTCTCGAACGCCTGCTCCTGTCCGGGTCGGACGTCGAGCATTGCATGTTCGAGAATGCGGTCGGTCGCCACAACGACGTCGCTCTCACGCGGGTGCATGGCAGACAGCCTCGACGTTGTAACCGTCGGGGTCGTACACGAACGCGCCATAGTAGGTCGGGTGATACATCGCGCGTATGCCAGGCTTGCCGTTGTCTTTACCTCCGGCCGCGATGGCGGCCGCATAGAACGCATCGACCTCGGCGCGCGTCGCCGCGACGAAGGCGATATGGGTTTTGTGCGGCCCGGGATTGCCTTGCGCGAACCAGAATTGCGGACGGCCGTTCTTGCCCATGCCGGCGAAACCGTCGAATTCGGCGACGACGGTGATGTCGAGCGGCTTCAGCGCACGCTCGTAGAACGTCTTCGCGCGCGCGAAATCGGATACCGAGACCGTCAGGTGATCGAGGATCATGTCGTCACTCCGCGCCGATGCCTGCGCGCCATGGTACTCCGGTCACGCAGTGCTCGGCAGCGCCGCGCGCGGCTGCGCATTGCGCATCCGGATGATCGAGAACGCCAGGCTCGACGCGACGACCGCGTCGCGCAGCGGCCACAGCGACGACAACACGCGCAACTCGACGGCGCGTTCGAACAGTTCCAGCAACGGGTCGCTGATCGCGCGCGACGAGATCGGCGTCGCCGCGTTTGGACAGACGTAGTACGCGGCAATCGAATCTTCGAGCGCGAAGACGGTGGCTTCGAACTCGTAGACGTACAGCCGCGCAGATCGCAGCGCCGGCAGCCACGTCTGCTCGATCGCGACGACCGAGTCGCGCGTCGGAGACCGAAAAAAACGCGCGCCGATCCGCCGGCGTCGTCGTCGTTGTCGCGTAGTACGTCACGCGCGGACAGTCGCGCGGCAGCAGGTAGTTGTGCAGCCGCGATTCACCGATCGCCCAGACGAGGCTGCGGCCCTTGTCGTCGGGGCGCGGGTCGAAGCGGGTGATCCCCGGCGTTTCGCTGACGTGGTAAATCCTCTCCGGGCGCGTCCGTCGATCAGCGCGCCCACGGATTCAGGAACGTGGTGAACTGCGACCAACGATCGAACAGTGCCTGGCGTGTGGACGTGCGCCCGACGACTTCGAGGCGGATGCCGTCCGGGTCTTCGAAGAACGTCGCGTAGTACTCGGGGTTGTATTCCGGGTACAGCTTCGGCGGCGTCGCCGGGATGCCGAGCCGCGTCAGCGCGCGATAGGCAGCGTCGACGTCGGCGTGCGTCGCGGCCTGCAGACACAGATGGTGCAGCCCGGCGCGTATACGAATCGTGGGCGATTCGTGCTGCGCGCCGGCCGCAGCGAAATCTGCAGCGTCGGGCGCAGGTAGTGCGCGTGGGGTTCCCCCGCGATCCATTCATCCGATTTTTTGAAGCCGAGCGCTTCCATGACCGAGTCGTAGAATCGCTCCGAACGCGCGAAGTCGGATACCGAGAGATAGATGTGATCGATGCCGGTGATGTTCATCGGTCCATCCGACGCGTGCTACACGAAGAGGCAGTAGCCGATCTTGCACACCGCGTGCAGCGCCTGGTCCTGGTGGAAGTTGATCCGCTGCTCGCACTTGGCGCAGTCGATCGTCCAATGCAACGCTGTTTCGATCAGACCGAAGATCACGTTGCCCGTCAACAGATACACCGCGCCGCCGTGCACCAGCGCGTGGGCGGTCAACCAGTAGTACCACGGGGGGAAATTTGCGCTGCGGGTCTTGGCCATTTCACTGTGCCGGTCCTTTGCGCGTGCCATCGTGTCGGACTGAAGTACAAAATCGGAAACCGCGTGGCCCAGCAAAAGCTGAAAGAACAAGATCATGGGCGGCGCAGGTCCTTTTGGGTGTGAGACCACGCATGGTGCCGGGATTTCGTCGCGTTGTCGCGTGTCGGATCGACTCACGCTCGCCGAGAGAGTCGCGCCGTATCGGGCCTGTTAGACCGACGTCCGTCGGGTCGTGCGCGCCGCCGCTATACTGTCTCGTCGATGGGGAATCGTGATGCCGCAGTTGAAGGACTCGTTCTGGATGCCGCCGGAGTGGGCGCCGCACCAGGGCACGTGGTTGTCGTGGCCGCACAATGCCGAAACCTGGCCCGGCCACCTGGCGGACGCAGAAGCGACGCTCGCGCAGGCAGTGATTGCGCTGGCCGAAGCCGAGACGGTGCACATCAACGTGCAGAGCGCCGAGCATCGGGACCGCGTTGCGCGCCGCTTCGCGGGCTATGTCGCGGCGGATCGCGTGCAGTTTCACCTGATTGCGACGAATGACGCGTGGTGTCGCGATCACGGCGCGATCTTCGCCTTCGCCGCCGATGACGAACTGATCGCGCTCGATTTCCGCTTCAACGCGTGGGGCGAGAAGTATCGGCCGTTCGACGACGACGACGCCGCCGCGCGCCGGATGGCGGCGGCGCTCGGCGTGCGCGCGCTCTCACTCGATGTGGTGCTCGAGGGGGGCTCGATCGACGTCAACGGCGCCGGCAGCGTGCTGACGACGCAGCAGTGTCTGCTGAATGCGAACCGCAATCCGCAGCTGACGCGCGCCGACATCGAAGCGCTGCTGGCGCGTTATCTGGGTACCGCCGACGTGCTGTGGCTTGGCGACGGCATCGTCGGCGACGACACCGACGGTCACATCGACGACTTGACGCGTTTCGTCGCCGAAACCACGGTGATCACCGTCGTCGAAGACGATCCGGCGGATCCGAATCACGCGCCGCTCGCAGAGAATCTCGAGCGGCTGCGCGGCATGCGGCTCGCGGACGGTCGCGCGCTCGCGATCGTGGAGTTGCCGATGCCGGATCCGGTGCGCGGGACACGCGGCCGCTTGCCGGCGAGTTATGCGAATTTCTACATCGGCAACGCGGTCGTGCTGTTGCCGGTATTCGATTGCCCGCAGGATGCGCGCGCGATCGGTGTGCTCGCCGAGTGTTTCCCAACGCGGCGCATCGTGCCGATCGATTGTCGCGCGCTGGTCGTCGGCCTCGGGACATTCCATTGCCTGACGCAACAGATCCCCGCGCCGCGGTCCCGTTTTCTTGCGACCCGTTCTATTGCTTGAACGCAACATATCTCCCGTACCGTTGCGTTTCTTGCGACCCCGTAACGCAGCACGTAAGCTGCATGGCCTCGTTTCTTACTGGGAGTGTCGTAATGTCGGGTGTGCGTGATTTTCTGCGCCATCACTACCGACACTTCAATGCCGCGACGCTCGTCGACGCGGCCGATGGCTACGCGCGACACATCGATCAAGGCGGCAAGATGTTCGTGACGCTCGCAGGTGCGATGAGCACGGCGGAACTGGGTTTGTCGCTCGCGGAAATGATCCGCCGCGACAAAGTCCACGGGATCTGCTGCACCGGCGCGAATCTCGAAGAAGATCTGTTCAATCTCGTCGCGCATGATCATTACGTGCGCGTGCCGCACTATCGCGAACTGTCTCCGCAAGCGGAGGAGGAGCTGCTCGAGCGGCACCTGAATCGCGTGACGGACACGTGCATTCCGGAAGAAGAAGCGATCCGCCGCATCGAGCACGTGATCGTCGAAGAATGGATCGCTGCCGACCGCGCGGGCACGCCGTTCTTTCCCGACGAATACATGTACAAGATGCTGCGCGCCGGGACGCTCGACAAAAGTTTCCAGATCGATCCCGCGGACTCGTGGCTGTATGCGGCCTGCCAGCGCGATCTGCCGATTTTCGTGCCCGGCTGGGAAGATTCGACGCTCGGCAACATCTTCGCAGCGCACGTCGTCAACGGCGATATCGGCAACGTCCACACGGTGCGCAGCGGCATCGAATACATGATCCGGCTCGCGCAGTGGTACCGCCGGGAATCCGCCGACGCGTCGATCGGTTTTTTTCAGATCGGTGGCGGTATCGCCGGTGATTTTCCGATCTGCGTCGTGCCGATGTTGCGGCAGGATCTGCTGATGCAGGACATTCCGCGTTGGGGGTATTTCTGTCAGATCAGCGATTCGACGACGAGCTATGGTTCTTATTCCGGCGCGGTGCCGAACGAAAAAATCACGTGGGGCAAGCTGTCGGCGGACACGCCGAAGTACATCATCGAATCCGACGCGAGCATCGTCGCGCCGCTGATATTCGCCAGCGTTCTCGGTAACTAAGTTGCGCGCAGCAGCCGAGGGAAAGCGCCATGACCATCGACAACGGAGCAGGTCGGATCAACGCAGGGGCCTGGTCGGTCGCGAGCGCCGAAGAACTGTATGCGGTGCGTTCGTGGGGCGACGGGTTCTATTTCGTCAACGACGCGGGTCATGCGGCCGTGCGCCCGTTGCTCGACAAAGACCTCGCGATCGACATTCTCGAAGTCGTCAAAGCCGCGGCAGAGCGTGATGTAGCGCCGCCAATGCTCGTGCGTTTTCAGGACGTTCTGCGCGCCCGAGTGCGGCGGTTGGTGGAGGCTTTCGAGGCGGCGATTGCCGATGCCGGTTACGGCAGCCCCTATCAGGCGATCTATCCGATCAAGGTCAATCAAATGCACGAGGTCGTCGAGGAAGTGCTCGACGCCGGCAAAGCGTATGGCCTGGGTCTCGAGTGTGGCTCGAAGACGGAGTTGATCGCGACGTTGCCGCACATCGGCGACGACCGGCTGCTGTTGTGCAACGGCGTCAAGGATCACGTCGTGCTGTCGTTGATCCTGTCGGCGCAATCGCTTGGTCAGCGCGTGCTTCCGATCATCGAGAAGTACACCGAATTCGAACAACTGATGACGCTCGCCGATCGCGCGAATCAGACGCCGCGACTCGCGGTGCGCGTGAAGCTCGCGACGCGCGGTGCGGGGCGCTGGTTCGAGTCGGGCGGCGAGCGCTCGAAGTTCGGCCTGACGATTCCCGAACTGGTGCGACTCGTGCGCGAACTCGAACGGCGCGGGATCCAGGATCGGCTCGAACTGCTGCACTTTCACCTCGGCAGCCAGATCACCGAGATTCAGGTGCTGAAGCGCGCGGTCAGGGAAATTACGCAGGTGTACGCGGATCTGCGTCATCCGCGGCGTACCCGTGCGTTGCCTCGACGTCGGCGGCGGTCTCGGCGTGCACTACGGCGGCGGCTACGGCGTCGACGATTCGGCGATCAACTACAGCCTGCAGGAATACGCGAACGCGGTCGTGTTTTCGGTGCAGGAAATCTGCGCGTCGCGCGATGTACCGGAGCCGGTGCTGATTTCCGAAAGTGGTCGCGCGATCACGGCACACCATTCGGTGCTCGTGGTGCCGGTGCTTGGCGCGCAAGGGCACGCGGGCGAACCGGACGATGCGTTGCCCGAACGCGGTGAGGGACTATTGGTACAGCGCATGCTCGCGGCGTCGGAGGAGGCGCGCAACGCCGAGGAGAACGTCGGAGAACTCCTCGAGGCCTATCACGATGCGCAGGAAGCGCGCGCCGAAGCCAATACCGTGTTTCGGCTCGGCTTACTCGATCTGGATCAGTTCGCGACGCTCGAAACACTGTATTGGGCCGCGTGCCGCGAGATCCTCGATGGCCTCGTCGCGGCCGCGCCGGAAACACCGCCGCCGGTTCAACACGAACTCGAAGCGTTGCTGACGGATATGTATCTGTGCGACTTCTCGGTGTTCCATTCGATGCTCGATCACTGGGCGATCAAGCAGCTGTTCCCGATCATGCCGCTGCATCGGCTCGACGAACGGCCCGACCGTCGCGCCGTCGTCGTCGATCTGACGTGCGATTCGGACGGCAAGGTATCGGAGTACGTCTCGTCGCTCGAAGATCGCAGCCAGTTGCCGCTGCACGTATTGAAGAAAGGCGAGCCGTACTACCTCGGCATTTTCCTGCTCGGCGCGTATCAGGACATCCTCGGCGACGCGCACAACCTGTTCGGTCGATTGCCCGAGATCCACGTGTACGCGGACGACGAAGAGCCAGGGAATTTCTGGATCGAAAAAGTGATCCCGGGGATGTCGGTGCACGAGATGCTCGCGCAAGTGCAGTATTTTCCGAACGATCTGAACCGCCGCATGAGCGAACTCGTGCGGCGCAAGATCGACAGCGACGAAATACGCCCGAACGTCGGCATGCGCATCCTCAACGAGTATCAGAAGCGCTTCAACGAGACCACGTACTGCGCCGTCGGCTTACCCGACGTGGCGGCTACTGCGCCGACGAATGGCGATGAACGCTGAGGCGCGCGCGCTGCGAGTGGGACTCGTGCAGATGCACATGTCCGAGGCGCCTGACCGGACAATCTGAAACGCGCGATCGACGGCATCCGCGAAGCGGCGGGCAACGGCGCGCGGCTCGTGTGTCTGCCCGAGTTGTTCCGCAGTCGTTATTTCTGTCAGAGCGAGGACGCCGCGCATTTCGGACTCGCCGAAGCGGTGCCGGGACCGACGACGCTCGAGCTCAGCGAGCTCGCGCGCGAACTCGGCATCACATTGGTAGCGAGTCTCTTCGAGCGCCGCGCGGCGGGGCTGTACCACAACACCGCGGTCGTGCTCGATGCCGATGCGGGCTATCTCGGCGCGTATCGCAAGATGCATATTCCGGACGATCCGCGTTACTACGAGAAGTTTTACTTCACGCCGGGCGACCTGGGGTTCAAAGCGTTCCCGACGCGCGTCGGCAAAGTCGGTGTACTCGTGTGCTGGGATCAGTGGTATCCGGAGGCGGCGCGCCTCACCGCGCTCGCGGGCGCGGAATTGCTCTGCTACCCGACGGCGATCGGCTGGCACCCGGAGGAGCAGCACGCGGTCAATCTCGCGCAACACGACGCGTGGGAAGTCGCGCAGCGGGCGCATGCGATCGCCAACGGCTGCTATGTCGTTGCGGTGAATCGAACGGGGTTCGAACCGGACCCGACCGGCAGCGGCGGTATCCAGTTCTGGGGGCAGAGTTTCGTCGCTGCACCTGACGGTTCTGTCGTGGTGCGCGCGTCGGTGGACCGCGATGAAGTGATCACGTGCGATATCGATCTCGGCTCGATCGGCCGGCAACGCGTCGGCTGGCCGTTCCTGCGCGACCGCCGCATCGATGCCTACGCGGACCTCACCCGCCGCTTCATCGACTAGCGGTCTACGTCAGCGAAACGGTGGGGACGACGTCCGCCAAAGAGGTGGAGGCGTGTTGCGCCGGACCGTCACGCGCCATGGATGGCGCGTGGCCGAGCGACCGAGGGACGGCTCGAGCGAGTCCGGCGCAACACGCCTCCACCGCGCCTACTGCTGTTGCGACTGCTGCTGCTTTCGCCAGGAATCGATCGAGCGCATTGGCGAACGTCTGGCGCTCGACCTTGCCGAGCGGCGGCGGGCCGCCGGATACCGAGCCTGAATCGCGCAGATCCGCCATCAGATCGCGCATCGCGAGCCGCTCGCGAATGTTCTCTGCGCGTATAAAACTCACCGCGCGGGTTCAACGCTGTGCCACCCTTTGCGACGGCGCGCGCCGCGAGCGGGATGTCGGCGGTCACGACGAGATCGCCCGGCTGCATCTTGTCGATGATCGCGTCGTCGGCGGCGTCGAAGCCCGTCGCAACCGTGACCGCAGTGACCCAGCGCGACCGCGGCGTCTGCACCGGCTGACCCGCGACGAGCGTCATCGCGACGCGCGTGCGCTCGGCGGCCCGCACCAGAATGTCCTTGATGACGTTGGGGCACGCGTCGGCGTCGACCCAGATGCGCATCGTCACAGCCAGCCGAACGCGCGCAGGCGCGAACGCAACCACGGTGTGAACGCCTCGGGATTGGCCGCGATCTCGACCGCGAGTGCTGGGAGCGACAGGCGTTTGACGTCGGCGACCTCGGCCGGATCTGGCTGCACCTCGCCGTCGTAAACGCCCCGAAAGCTCTGCTGCAGCTCGTTGTCACGAATGTGCAGTTCGGGAATTTCGATGGAGCCTCTGACGACGTCGCCGAGTGGCTCGAGCGGGACACCGGTGATCGCGAGCTCTTCGGAGAGGCCTCGCAGCGCGCCTTGTTCGAACGACTCACCCGGCTGCAGATGCTCCCCGACGGTCAGGTCCCATGCGTTGGGCCAGACGTCCTTGCCGGCGGCGCGGCGCTGCAGATACAGCAACCCTTGGCTGTCGAACAGAAACACGTTGGATGCACGATGCCACAAGCCGCGCCGTGCACCTCACTGCGCGCGACCAGCCCCAACGGGCGCCCATCGTCATCGAAGGTTTCGAACAGTTCCTCGACCGGACCGGGGTCTGATGACCGGGCCAAATCAGGGCCGGATCACGATCACGGTGCCGTCGTCGACGGCGCTCCAGATCGCGTCCATCGCCTCGTTGGCGACGGCGATGCAGCCATCGGTCCAATCATCCCACGCGAGTTGCGCCTGGTTCGGATCGTTGGGCAAGCCATGGATCATGACGTTGCCACCGGGCGAGGCGCCGGAGCGATGCGAGTGCGCGAGGTCTTTCGGACCCGGGTACGAGATGTGTATCGAGCGGTAGAACCGACTGTCCGGGTTGCGCCAGTCGAGGTAGTAGCGACCTTCGGGCGTGCGCGCGTCGCCTTCGTAGATTTTCGGCCCGATCGGATTCCTGCCGAGCGCGATCTTGTAGTGACCGATGATTTCGCCGGCGCGCAGCAGCATCAGCAGGCGTTCGGATTTGTAGACGAGCACCGCATCGGCCTTTGGTGTCTGCGCGCCGCTGGAAGATGCGCTGAGCAGCGCGAGCGATAGCAACAGCGTCGAGGACCACCGCGGCATGCGCGCGCGGATTGGATGTGCAGACTCGAACATCGCGGAACCGGTATTCACGACAGCACCGATGAGCCAGTGCCTATTCTGTCCCGGCTATCGCACCGGCGTCGAGAGCGGCGATGAAACGGGTCAACTGTCCGGGGGTGACGCCGTTCACAATTCGACGCGGTTCAGCAGGCTCGTCAGCGACCCACGCGGTTGCCGGGCGCAATGCGGCCGCCGGTGACAATGCGCGCCCGCAGGCCGGCGCGGTGGACGAACGCGGCGATGACCTGCGCGGCGGACACGTCAGGTGACGCGAGCCGTTTGCCCAGGGTCGCGCAGGGTTCGCACAACTCGACGCCGAGCAGTGTTGTCTCACCGACACGGAACTGCCCCCCGACCAATTCGTCCAGCGCGACACCACGCGTCACGACGTTGCGGCGTGGGTCGCCGGCATCGATCTCGAGGCCCGTCTCTCGGTTGAAGCGTTCCACCTCTTCGGCCGCGATCAACGTGATCTGTCCAGCGTGCTCGAGGTCGCGGAAATTGCGATCGCCACGGACGCCGCTGCCCGCTACCAGCGTCGCATCGCTGACCCGCTGCATCGGCGCGCCGGACGCGGCGGCGACATAGATCGCTTCAATGGTGCCCGACATGGGGGAATCTCCGTCTTCGTGAAGGGGCCGGCTTCACGGCGCCGGGACGCGAGCGAATGTGGCTTCGAAGATCGTGCGATCAGCGCGATCCGCGATCACGTCGCCGGCCGCCCGCGCGGCGGCATGGTGTCGGCGGTGCGCGTCGGCATCATTCGCCGCTGCCGCGGCGTTGGCCATCACCGCGTGCGAAAAGGCAATCTCCCAGTCGGGGGTGTCGATGGACGTCAAATGGGCGTGGCTCGCGCGCGCGAACTTCAGTGCCGGCGCGCCGTTGCCCAGCAGCGCGTGAACGTGGCCGAGAAGCATCTGCGCACGCGCATGATTCAGCGCGGTGCCGACGCGCGCCCAGTGCAGTGCGGCCGCGTGCGCCGCGTTGAGCATCTCGTCGTCCTCGGCCGCGGTGCGAGCGACCTGGTCCGCCAGTTGCCACGCGCGGTTGTTGCACTCGACGGCGAACCAGCGGTGCCAGCGAGTCTGGTCCTCGGCTGACGGCGGTTGTGACATGACGGATCCCCTGACGGATGGGTTGGGCCGAATGCTACCAGCCAAAGTGTGCGCCAGCGCGCGGATCCGTGTGGGTTCCGGGATAGCGCCACTGGTATTGGCAGAACGCTTGGTGTAGCCTGCGCTCTGCCTAGGAACTGTCCCGCCCCGATTTCCCCTCTGAGTCTTACACCTCTGTCGCAAGTCGGTCATCGTTTCCGTTTCGAAGCGGTCGCTACGGCATCTGCCGTCGCGAGCCAGTACTTAACCTGTGCAGGCGGTTGCGTTGAGCGGGAGCCAAGCACGTTGTGAGGTCCGGAAATCCGGACGCGGAGTAAATTAGTGAAGAAGATCTATGTAGGAAATCTGTCGTGGGGCACCACGGATCGCGACCTCGAGACGATGTTCTCGGCTCATGGCGAGGTTCGTTCTGCCACCGTGATCACCGATCGCGACACGGGCCGCTCACGCGGATTCGGGTTCGTCGAAATGGAAGATCAAGCGGCAAATGAAGCCATCAGCGCGCTCAATGACAAAGAAGTCGACGGACGTCGGCTGAAAGTCAACGAAGCCAAAGATCGTCCCGCGAAAGATCGCGGCGGTGATCGCGGCGGCGACCGCGGCGGTCGTGCTGGCGGCGGCGGTGGCGGCGGACGCTGGTAACACCCGGAGTAGAGCGCGTCGCCTAGAGCGGCTCGCGACCCGAAATCGAAGGCCCGCGTAGCGGGCGCTGTCTCGAGTGTCTTTGACCCTTACCGCCTTGGCGATGCCTGTCGGCTTCGCATCGCGGTAAGCGGTCGTCGTTTTTCTTCTCGTACTTATCCCGGCCTCAGCGGCGTGCTTTACCCCTATGGTGCGACGACCGCGCGCCACGCATCGAGTTTGGCCGACAACGCGATCCCCGCGTTGGCAGGGCTGGTCGACGGCAAGCGGACGTAGCTGCGCTGCGGCGCGTCATCCAGCGTTGGCATAACGTGGCGGCGAAACAGCGCCTGCGCGGTCGCGCCGTTGAAGCAGACGCGTACGACGCCTGAGTGGCAGCCGAAGAATTCTTTGAAGTCGTTTGCGACTGCTGCTTGGATCCGGGCATCGAGACTGCCGCGGCGCTCGCATGATTGCACCACGTCCCAGACCGCGATTCCGGCGGTGATCAGCCGCTGCACCCGCGCGGCGTAGTCGAGTTGCGCGTCGAATCCGAGCAAGCGCCCCAGGATCGTCCAGAAGCCATTGCGCGAATGCGCGTAGTACTGTCCCGCGGTCAGCGACGCGACGCCCGGCATCGTGCCGAGGATCAGCGTGTGTGCGTCTGCGCCCGCGATTGGCGGAAAGCTCCGAATCCGCGCCACCGGAATCTCGTTAGGCGAAGCTACGCGCGCTGCTTCGATCGCGGCGGCGTCAACGCCGACAGCGATCGATCGATGCGCGCGAGCAGCGCCCGCTGCTCCTTCTCGGTCGTCGCACGAAAACGCTCGAACTCGACAAGGTCGAGCTTCACGTCGGCAAAGATGCCGGCTGCGTCTTCGTGAAAGTGCAGATAAGCCTTGGACTTGACGTAGAACAAGCCATTGGATTTTTCGCGCAGCTGCGGGTGACGTCGCCGAAGCTGAGCGAGAAACGGCTCGAGCAGTTCCAATGTCGTGTGTCCGGCGTGCTTCATGACGCGTGACCTCGCGTGAATGTCCGATGGTTGATGATCAGCGCGTCGAGCGGCAACGCGCAAGCTTAGTGGCCTGTAACAGCCGAATCCGTAGCGTTTGAGCGCGCGTCTCGCGCGCCGGCGCTGCGTTGCTCGTCGTCGCCATAGGCACGGCTATGACTCCTCCTCGCGCCTTGCTCTAACGCGCGATCCATCACTCAATCCACTACGGATTTGGCTGTTACAGGCCACTAGTCAGCGCCGCAATAGCCGGGCGGCGAGCCGCGGAGTCAGTTCGATGATCCGATCGATGGTCAACCTGACGTGTGCGGCGACGGCGTCCGGATTCGTCGCGTAGTCGACGATGGCTTCATCGACGTCCGGAAGCGGTTCGTCGGCGAGTCCGCACGCCGTCGTGAACAGCGGCACATCGGCGCAACCGAAGTGATCACGCAATGTCGCGCGATGGTCGGTGCTCATCGCGATCACATCGGTCGCGTCGGCTACGATCTGCGCGGTCAGCGTTCGGCGCCGGTGCGCGCGCACGTCAAGGCCGTGCTGCAGTAGATAGTCGCGCACGACCGGTCGTACGACATGCGGAAAATCCTCGGTGCCCGCGGACGCGACGACGATGTCGCTGCGCTGGCCCAACAGGCGGCGCAGCGCGTACTCGGCGGTGAGGCTGCGAAAGATGTTACCGGTGCAGACGAACAGCACGCGATTCGATTTGAGGGCCGGATCGGGCATGACGATCAGCGTAGCAGGCGCGCGCAAACGGTAGCGTCGAGGTTACAAAACGTTGTTCTTGAAGTGGAAGTACGACCACGCCTTGTTGTTGACGATGCGGCGTTCTTCGATCTGCCGATCGTTCGTGTAGCGCGAGATGATCTTGCGCCAGAACGGAATCGCTGGGAGATTGCCCTCGTAGACGCGCACCAGCCATTGCCCCCGATGCATGTCCCAGATCGCTCTCGCGAGCGCCTCGCCCGCGCCGGTGTGCCGATACCGCCGAACGACGAAAAACTCTTCGACGTCGTAGCCTTCGGCGTCGGGTACGACATTCTTCGCTAGCGTCACGAGCGCGAAGCCGGCCAGCTTGCCGTCGCAGCGCGCGATATACACTTCGTCACCGCGCGCCCAGTGCTTCGACATGTCGTAGCGAAAGCGGCCTTCGTCGCCGATGTCGAACAAAAACCACTCCGCCATGTCGTGCAGGTAGAGGTCGAAGAGGTTCGTGATCAGCGCGTCGGCGGACGCATCGATGCGTTCGACCGTGAGATTGAGCGCGGACATAGAGGACTCCGTTAACGAAGGGGCGAGACGTCGCGCGTCCCGATCGGTGCAAGGTGCAATGCGTGTTCGGGACACGCATCGACGCACAACTGGCACGCGTGGCAAGCGTCCGGGCGCGCGACCATCGCTTGCTTGCCGCCGTGGAATAGTGCTTTGAGCCGGCCGGTCAGCGATAGCTCGCTGCGCTGCTCCACGCTCAGCGTCGCAGATTTCGAATACGTCGAACGGGCAGACGCGAACGCAATCCGCCTTGCCTTCGCAGCGGTTGCGATCGACGACCGGCGCGACTTTGCCCGCGAGCGGGCCACAGCTATCGGGCGTGCTGACGCCCGCCGCCGTCACCGACCCGCACTCGTCGCAACGGACGCCGACGGGAAACGCTTCGCCGCGCGCGCTCGCGCCCGCGCGATCTCCTCGGCGCGATTCTTCGGCGGCGCGTTCGTTTCGAGCGACATCAGCAGATTGCGCGAGATGCGTGCAATCTCATCGACCGAAAACAGGAAAGCGGCTTCGTTTGCTTTCGACGGTTTCGTGAAGCCGCTGACCTTTCGCACGAACTGCAGCGCGGCCGCGTTGATTTCTTCGTCCGTCACCGGTGGGTCGAAGTTGAACAGCGTTCTGATGTTTCTGCACATATCAATGACCTCGATTTCCTACTGCTCGCGCGTTCGAGTTTGGCGATTGCCGTCGCGATGTTCCGACGCGCCTGGGCTTCGTAGCGAGCAACGAAATGCGGCGTCGAATAAATGCGTCGACCGGCTCAGGAAACCCGTCAGCACCGCGATTCTCGCCTCGACGTACCGTGGCCACGGCACCCACGCGTACTCGCGGCGAATCGCTGCGTCGTAAGCGTCGAACGCAGCGCTCGATTGACCGAGGATGCCGAGATCGATGTCGATGAGCAACTGCTGATCGGGATCGTCGACAGCGGCGTCGTGCCGGGTTGCGATGATCAGAGCATAGATGCGCTCGACGCGTGATTGCTCGATGCGCTCGCGCACGAGGAAATCTCGCGCCCAATCGGCGCTGCGCTGTTCGTTGTCGGCGCGATGGGTGTCGTAGATCGCGTCGTGGAACCACAATGCGATTTCGATTTCGGCGGGCTGTACCGCGAGATCGCGATGCCGCTGGAAATGCGCGAGGCATTGTTCGATGTGGTTGGCGGTGTGGTAGAAGCGATCAGGTGCCGCATACGCGGACTCGAGTTCCGGAAACAAGTCGTGCGACGCGGACGCGCCGATCTCCGCAAGGCTTGCCGCAAGACATTCGCGCGTGAAGAACTTCATGCGGTGGCGTCGCAGCAGCCTCGACGCGCGACGATCCGCACGTCAGCCGGTGAACATCGTTTCGCGCGCGACAAAACACACCGGGTTGCGGAACGGGTCCCGCACGTAAAAGGACGTCTCGCCCCACGGTCGTTTTGCGATCGCGCCCAACGGCGTCCCGCTTGTCTTGCCCTTGGGGAAATCCGCGTGCGCGGATTGGCACCGCGCGTAAGCACCCTCGAGGTCGTCGACCGCGAGATAGATATGCTCCGGATTGGAAGGGACCACGTGCTTGTCGCCGTCGGCGATCGGGTCGTAGCACGCGAGGATCGTGCCTTCACAATCGAAGTAGTGACGTCCGGGGGATACCCGCTTGCCCGGCGCGTCGAGGATCGCGCCATAAAAGCGCGCCGCGGCTTCGATATCGGAAACGGGAACGATGACTCGATAGAGTCTCGCCATGTCACAGCTCCTTGCTCATGTGTTGACTGACGGCGACGAAGCCGGCGCTTGCATACAGCGCAATCGCGCGGCGATTCGGAGAAAAAACATTGAGCGAAATCGCGCGCGCCCGGTGCGTGCGCGCGAATTCTTCCGCGCGGCCGAGTAGCTCTCGCCCGAGACCGCGCCCGCGAAACGCATCGAATACGATGATCTCGTAGATGAACGCCTGCGCGCTGGAGATCGAGGGATATCCACAGCAGGCCGATCCGCGCGGCGTGTGATTCGTCGTGCGCCCAGAACATATGGTGTCCGGCAGTTGCGACACCTTGCGGCAGCGTGCGCTCCCATTGCGTCGTCACGAACAGCTCGGCTTCGGCGCGCAGACAGGTGATCCGCCTGCATCCGCTCGGCGACGTATTGCGGGCGAATGAGTGCCAGGAACTCAGCGAGTGCATCGGACTCAATCGCAGTCAGCGTCACCGGCATCGGATCTCCGCGGAGGGTCCGCGCGATGGGCTATCCTACGCCGTGATTTGAATCGGGGGAGAACACCGCATGATCCGCATCGTCTTTCTGTTGCGCCGCAAACCGACACTGTCGCTGGCGGAGTTCCAAAAGTATTGGCGCGAAGAGCACGGTCCGCTGGTCGCGAGTCACGCGCATCACCTCAAGCGCGCTGAAGTATGTGCAGGTGCATCGCATCGAGCACCCGCTGACCGAACCGATGGCGGCGCAGCGCGGCGGCATGGAGCCGCCTTACGATGGCACCGCGGAACTCTGGTGGGAGTCCGAAGACGCGCTGCGCGGTGCGCTCGCCACTGAGTCGGGGCAGGCCGCAGCGGCTGCGCTGCTCGAAGACGAACGGCGGTTCATCGACCTGCCGAACTCACCATTGTGGTTTGCACACGAGTATCCGCAGGTGAATCCAACGCCGGAGAACATCGTCGCGCGCGAGCGCAGCGGTATCGTCAAACTCTACTACCCGCTACGTTCGCGGACCGAACTCGGCGATGAGGCCGCGCAGATTTACTGGCGCACGAGTCATGGACCGTTGATTCGATCGCAGGCGAGCGGCAGCGGCATCTTGCGATATGTACAGGTGCATCGCTTCGCGAGCGCACTCGAGAACGAGACGCGCGCTGGTCGCGGCACCGTCGTGCCGTCGTACATGGGTCATGCGGAACTCTGGCTCGATCACAGCATTCAACGCGTCGGTGCAGAGGTGGCGGCGGCTGGCAGGCGAGCGGTCGAGGACGAGAGCAAGTTCATCGACTTCAAACGCTCGTGCATCTGGTTCGGCAAGGAATACGTGTTCATCGATCGCATGTAACACTCATAGCGCGCTTGCGCGAACGGGGTTGCGCACGAACCGTTTCTTGCGGCGATACGGAAACACGTCCATCACCTCGCCGGCGCGGATCGCGCGCTGCAAGTCCTTGCCAGTAAGCAGGATCGAACAATTCACCGTGCATTTCGGTGAACATCCGCTTGATCTCGGGTCGTCCGAACAGGAAGCGCCGGAACTCTTCGGGAAACACATCCTGGGTACCGACGCTGAACCACGGTTCCGCGGAGAATTCCTCCTCCGGCGTGTGCGGCGTCGGCAGCGCGCGAAAGTTCACGTCGGTCAGATACGAGATCTCATCGTAGTCGTAGAAGACGACGCGCCCGTGCCGCGTCACCCCGAAGTTTTTCAGCAGCATGTCGCCGGGAAAAATGTTCGCGGCGGCCAGTTGCTTGATCGCGTTGCCGTATTCTTCGAGCACTTCGCGCAGCTGCTCGACCGTCGCGTCCTCGATGTAGAGATTGAGCGGCATCATCAAGCGCTCGGTGTAGACGTGCTCGAGAATGACGAGATCGTCGGTCAGCGCGAGTGATGATGCGGCCACCGCCGTCAGTTCGTCGATCAGCTCCGGCGCGAAGCGCGCGCGCGGCAGCGCGAAGCGGACAAACTCCTGCGTGTCCGCCATGCGGCCGACGCGGTCATGCGTCTTCACCGTCAGATATTTCTGTTTGACCTGCGCCGGCGTGATGTCTTTTTGCGGCGCGAAGCGGTCCTTGATGATCTTGAAGACCGTCTGATACGACGGCAGCGTGAATACCGTCATCACCATGCCTTTGACGCCGGGCGCAATGGTGAACTGATCCTTGCTGCGCGCCAGATGCGTCAGGAAACCGCGGTAGAACTCGGTCTTGCCGTGCTTGTGCATGCCGATGGACGTATAGATCTCGGAGCGCTTCTTGCCCGGCAGCAATGCGCACAAGTAGTCGACGATCGCATACGGATATGGCGCATCGACCATGAAATAAGCGTGCGTATAACCGAACACGACCGACAACTCGTCTTCGTCACAGATCAGCGTGTCGACGTAGAGCTTGCCATCGTCATCGACGAGGATCGGCAACACCAAAGGCCAGACGGCGCCGAAGTAGCGCAGGCACCCGACCAGATACGCGCCCTTGTTGCGATAAAACACGGACTTCAGGATTTCGACGTCGAGTCCGGCCGACTGGCGAATTTCGGGGCGAGCCTCGGGCAACGAACGCAGGATGTTCGCAACGTCGCGCTCGAGGTGTTGCCAGGGCAGTTCGAACTCGATATCGCGCAGCACTCGGGCGACCGTCGCGACGATATCGTGGTGCAGCGAGTAAGAGCGATAGATCGGCTCGGCCGGCTGCACCGGTGGCTCGTCGAACTCGCTCCAGATGAAGGACTGGGTTTCGTCGACGCGCTTGTCGGGGCTGACGCGGCGGTGGATAGAGTTGAAATAGGTCTCGGCGAGTTCGAAGTCGGGCAGGTCGGCGATCATTTTGGCGTAGACGCCTTTGACCGCGCGGGACAGCGCCGGCGACAGCGCCGCGCCGAGGCGCGTGCGAATCGCGTCTTCGAGCTGCGCGACGTAGACCTTGTAGATCTCGATCCGCTGCGCGCTCGCGCGTTGCCCGCCAATCCAGTCCGCGTGCTCGAAGCGCGACTTCGCGGCGAGCGTGATGCGGCGGAAGTGGTCGCGGTAGACGCGAAAGCTATCGCGGATCAATGTCGCGATGTCATGCGCTTCGACAGGGTCGATCGTTGCGCCGTCGCCCGGCTCGCTGCTCATTGTCCGAGCCGAGAGAGCGATCCCGCCAGAATCGAAAACACCATGAAGCTGACCAGGATGACGTACGGCAGCTGCCCGTTGACGCCGCCGCGCGCCTCGAGGCGGCGCAGCTGGGCGTCGATCTGCCCGGGAAACTCAGTGCGAGCGCGATCGATCTGCTGACGCGCCCAGCGATAGTAGATGCCGTTGGCATTGAGCGGGAGCCACGCAAAACCAAATAGGCCGACGCCGATCGCGAGCAGCGGGCGGCCGCTGCCCGGCAGGACGGCGTCGAGCGCGGCGGCGACCATCGCGGCAAGGTACGGGACGCCGAATACGATCAACGCGAAGCGGTATTGCTTGCGATACAAGAGCCAAAAGAGGCCGACGACGAATACGGGCCAGTGCCACGAAATCGGTGCGTAGCCGCGCGCATCGGCGCGGCGGAAGTAGCTGAGGTAGAACTCCTGGTTGGGTTCGCCGATGACCGCGCGATAAAACTCGTCTGGCGGTGTTTCGGCCGGGGTCACGACCCTCTCGGAATCTCGTTGAACGGCACGTTCTTGTCGACGCGGATGTCGCTCGGAAGTCCCAGCACGCGCTCCGCGATGATGTTGCGCAGGATCTCGTCGGTGCCGCCGGCGATCCGATACCCCGGCGCGCCGAGGAAGTTCTGCTGGAACGCGAGGTCGCCCGGCACTTTCTTCGCATCCATCAGGATGCCGCCCATGTCCATCAGGTCCATGCCGAACGAACCGATGTCCTGTTGCTTCTTCGCACTGACGACCTTGGTGATCGAGTTTTCCGGACCGGGCGTCGCGCCGCGCGACAACGCGCTGATGACGCGATAGTTCGTAAAGCGCAGACCGCTCGACTGGCAATACCAGTCCGCGAGCTTTTCACGCACGGCCTGGTTGCGGATGGCCGGAGCGCCGTCGAGCTTCACGTTGCTCGCCAGATCGAACGCCGCGTCGAAATCGGCGCCGCCTGCATTGCCGACGGCGAGCCGCTCGTTCATCAAGGTGGTCAGCGACACCTGCCAGCCCTGCCCGACGGCGCCGAGGCGCTGCGAGTCTGGGATGCGCACGTCGGCGAAATACACCTCGTTGAAATTTGCCCCACCGGAGATCTGCTTGATCGGTTTGACCGTGATCCCGGGCGAATGCATGTTCAGGAAAAAGAACGTCAAGCCCTTGTGCTTCGGTACCGTCGGATCCGAACGCGTCACGAGGATGCCGTAATCGGAGTAGTGCGCGCCGGACGTCCAGATTTTCTGCCCGTTGATGACCCACTCGTCGCCGACCCGCTCGGCCTTCGTCCGCAGCGCCGCAAGATCGGAGCCGCCGGCCGGTTCGCTGAACAGCTGGCACCAGATGTGTTCGCCCGAAGCCATGCGCGGCAACAGCTCGCGTTTCTGCTGCTCGGCGGCGAACGCGATCATCGTCGGTCCGCACATGCCGAGCCCGATTGCGAACGGGCCGACCGGTACGTCGTAGCGCGCCTCTTCCTGGTTCCAGATGATCAGCTGCATCGGTGTCGCGTCGCGACCACCGTATTCCTTCGGCCAGTTGAGGCAAGCCCAACCGTTCTCGTACTTCAGCTTTTGCCATGCCTGCGCGCGAGCGAGGTACGCCGCCTCAGTCTCGTCGCGCGGTTCCGATTCGCTCTTCAGCTGTGCGTGCGCATTGAGAAAGGCACGCGCCTCCGCGCGGAACTGGCCTTCTTCGGAAGTGTCGTTGAAATCCATCGTCCGCTCCTATCAGGCCGTCATTGACTGGGACTGGCTGGCTTCGACCGCACTGATCAGGCGGTCCTTCCAGCGCGGCAGGCTGCCCAGATTCACCGACAGCAATTTCGCGCGGCGATAGTACATGTGGCAATCGAACTCCCACGTGAAGCCCATGCCGCCGTGCGTCTGAATGTTCTCCTTGGCCGACTCGTGAAATGCTTCGGTCGCGCTGACGCGCGCGGTCGCGGCGGCGATCGGGAGTTCGTCGGCGTTGGTCGATAGCGCCCAGGCGCCGTAGTAGCAGTTCGAGTGCGCCAGCGTGTTGGCGATATACATGTCGGCGAGCTTGTGCTTGATCGCCTGGAACGATGCGATCGGCCGACCGAACGCGAAGCGGCCCAGTGCGTACTGCTTCGCCATATTCAACGCCGCTTGTGCGCCGCCGACCTGCTCGAATGAAAAAAGTACCGCGGCGCGATCGAACAGGCGCTGGGTTTGGCCCCAACCCTTGCCGACCTTGCCGAGCAATTCCGCCGGCGCGTCATTGAATCGGATCGATGCGTGCGAACGGGTCGGATCCAGCGTCGGAACCGTCTGGCGCTTCACGCCGCTGTCGTTGAGATCCACGATATACATCGACGCGTGTTTCTTGTCTTCCTTCGCCAGCACGATCGCGAAGTCGGCGACGTCGCCATCGGGCACCGGCAACTTCGTGCCTTTGATGGTGCCTTTCTTGGCCTTGGTCTTGAGACTCTGCGCGGGTTCCCCGGCGCCTTCGGCAATGGCGAACGTGCCGATCCATTCGCCGGAGGCGAGCTTCGGCAGGTAGCGACCTTTCTGCTTGGCAGTACCGAACGCGAGCAGCGCTTCGGTCGCCAGATAGACGCTCGATGAGAACGGCGTCGGCGCGAGGCTGCGTCCGAGTTCTTCGGCGATCACGCACAGTTCCAGGTAACCGAGGCCAATGCCGCCGTATTCCTCGGGGATCGCCGTGGCGGTCCAGCCGAGATCGATCATGCCGCGCCACAGATCAGCGTCGTTCGGTTGATCGCCGTCCAG
Organism: uncultured Gammaproteobacteria bacterium; assembly: GCA_963829065.1. GTDB lineage: Bacteria > Pseudomonadota > Gammaproteobacteria > Pseudomonadales > Azotimanducaceae > DATJGR01. The sequence goes on from CAWHHK010000010.1 coordinate 234,667, forward strand.
CACGCGGCGCACTGCCGCGGGTGGGCACTTGTCGCTCAGATACGATTGCGCCTGCTCGCGCAGCAGGTTCTGCTCGTCGGAAAACTCGAAATTCATGGAGGAGTCCTATGGGCTGACATCGGCCGATCGGGCCGGAAAGGGCAGTGATTCAAACGTATTAACATGACGCTGGCAAGGCGGCGGTCACGTCAGCACGCCGAGCGCACCGCCATCGATGCGGATGTTCTGGCCGTGAATTGCATCGGCGCGCGGGCTCGCTATGAATGCGACCAGATCCGCGACTTCCTCGCGACGTACGATGCGACGAATCGGAATGTCGGCGGCGACGCGCGGTTCGATCTCGGCCCACGTGTCGCCCCATCCGTTGCGGCGACCCTGCTCGAGATAACTCGCCTCGACCTCGGCGGTATGGATGAGGCCCGGCGAGATCAAGTTGACGGTGATGCCGGTGCCAGCCACCTCGTGCGCGAGGCTGATCGTCAACGTCGCGAGCGCGCCCTTTGCGGCGTAGTAGTGCGGCATGCGCGCCGCTGGACGGGTGGAGCCGACGGTCCCGAGGTTGATGACGCGACCCCAGCCGCGGCTGCGCATCGACGGCAGCAGTTGCCGAATCAACCGCTGCGCCGACAGTACGTTCTTCTGGTACATGTCGATCCACGCGGCTTCGTCGGTGTCGCTCCAATGACCGCGTCCGGCGGTACCGTAATTGTTGATCAGGATATCGATGGGGCCTGCGGCGGCGCAGCCGGTGATCAGCGCGAGACTCCCGGCTTCGGTCGTGATGTCGCCGTGGACCGCGATGCCGGCGCCAATGGCTGCGCGCGACGCATCCGCTTCCTCGCGCGTGAATCCGTGGATCAGAACCGTGGCGCCCTCGTCGAGCAGGCGCGACGCGATGATTGCGCCGGTACCGCGATGACTGCCGGTGACCAGCGCCGTCTTGCCTGAAAGACCGAGTTCCATGCGAGTAAATTAGTCGATGGGTCGCGTCGATGCCATCGCGCAGGGATCGTTGGGTGCGCTTACATCTTCGTCACGTCGTGACCGAAGTCGCTTTGCTAATGTGCGCCCTGTTACACAAAACAGAAAAAACCGGGGGATGAAGGACGTGGTAACCCGAACTGTAATCGCCGCCGTGCTGGTCTCGATGGCCGTCGCGGCGAGTGCGGTTGCCGTGAACATTCTGCAAGTTACAGATCCTAGCGTCTTTGTGCTGCTCGCGGCGAGCCTTCTTGCGCTCGTGCTGCTGCGGCGCCGAACCTCTTAGCGAATTCGATTCTCCCAAAGCGTCTCTCTTCCAAAGCGTCTCTCTTCCAAAGCGTCTAGGGGTGGCAGGCCCACCCCTCTTTTTTTGCATCAACTTTTCGCGCTACGCCTCAACCGATGCAGCTTCGCCATTAAGCCGAAGAGCTCGGTGATGTTGTTCGGCGTCGCGTCGCCGCTGAACTCCTTGTAGAGCGTAGCCACGTTGACGACGATGCGCTCCGCGTCACCCCACGAGTCATAGTCCGTCAGTGAAATGTCCCGCGCCGCATCGTAGACGTTCATCCCGGCGTCGAAGCGCAGCCGGGCTTGATCGCGCACATAAACGAGATAGTCGCGCACGGCGATTACGCCGCGTTTGTCGGTGATCGGCCCGTGTCCCGGCACGATCACGTCGACGTCGAGTCCGTTGATGTAGTTGCAGGCGTCGATCCAGTTCCCGACCGGCCCCACCCACAGAATAGGATGCCCCTCGATGAACAGGATATCGCCGGTGAACACCAGCTTCGTCCGAAGGGACATGGACGATCGTGTCGCCGCGGGTATGCGCCGGTCCGACTTGCTTCAGATGCACGCGCTTGTCGCCGACCTGCACGTCTAGTGCGCCTTCGAACGTGCGCGTCGGCAGCGTGTGCGTCACGCCGTCGAATTCAAAGGCGCCAAAGCAGAACAGAAAAAACTCGCCCAACTCGCCCATGTCGGGGGCGCGCCGCATCAGCGCGGCCATCATCTTCGGCGACTCGCCCGCGAGATCTTCGGCGGTCGCTTTCGACGCGATGATCTGCGCGCCGGTGACGAGTTCGTTGCCGTTGCAGTGATCGCCGTTGTTGTGCGTATTGACGAGCTTCTCGATGCGCGCGTTCGGCGCGGCACGTCGCATCGCCGCGAGCATTTCCGCGGTTAGTGGTAAGTCGAACAGCGTGTCGACGAGCAGCGCGGCCTCACCGTCCGTGATCAGCCCCGCGTTACTCCACCCCCAGCCGCCATCAGGCTGCAGCCACGCATAACCGCCGCGGCCGAGGTCGACGAGGCCTTTGTGGTACGGTCGGATTCCCAAGGACGACATGGCATGCGCTTCCGATGGTCATGAGGGGAGGCACGGATATTAGTGTCGTGACTCATGGATTTCGATACATCCTGAGCGCGCCTGGACTGATGGCGCAAGGCGCGACGAGGAGTCGTATCGGGCATACGGCGACGAGTCGCAACGCGGCGCCATCAGTCAGGCACGCTCCCTTCGGGCGCGATTGTCCGGGCGCGGTGCCGCGTTGCCGACGCTTGACGTGGGGTGTGCCACGCCGGCGCATCGGCGCCTTCTTCTCTTGGATAAAGGGGCCCCGCACCCGGACAACTCGCGCAGGATGTTTCGAAATCCATGAGTCACGACACTAAATGAACGCGATGCTTTTGTGTGCGGCCAGTCTTGGGTAGCCTGCAGCATCGCTCGGCCCGAGTTGCCGTGACCGAATTCGACGAGATTCGCCCGTATCGTGACGACGAGGTGCCCGCCGTGCTGCGGCGGCTCGGTCGCGATCCGTCATTGCTGCGGGATCTTTCGCGCTTCGCCACGCCGGCGCTGTCGCGTTTGGCGCCGCCACTGGCGCGGTCACTCGTCGGGAGAAAACTGCGACGCGCTTTCGACAAGATCGAATCGGTGGATGCGTTTCAGAACACGCTCGCAGTCGTGTTTCAGCAAATGATCGATTCGACGACCGACGGCTTCACCGTCTCGGGCATGGAGCGGCTCGAACCGGACCTGAGCCACCTGTTCATTTCGAACCACCGCGACATCACGCTCGATTCCGGTTTCATGAATCTTGCGTTGTTCCGCGCCGGACATCCGACGACCCGCATGGCGATCGGCGACAACCTGTTGCGAACGGGCTATGCGGGCGACGTGATGCGGCTCAACAAAGGCTTCGTCGTTCATCGCGGCAAACGCGGCGTCAAGATGGCGTTTGCCGTCGATGTCGTTGACGTCGCGTTACATCCGACACTCGCTGGAGACCGGACACTCGGTCTGGATCGCGCAGCGCGAGGGTCGCGCGAAAGACGGACGCGACCTGACCGATCCGGCGCTGATCAAGATGTTGTCGCTCGCCTATCGCAAAGACGTGCCCGACATCGCGCGGATGGTCGATCGGTTGTCGATCGTGCCGGTCGCGGTGTCGTACGAACTCGATCCGTGCGATGAGTTGAAGGCGCGCGAACTCGCCGCCGTTGCCGCGCACGGCGTGTATCGGAAGGAGCCCGGTGAAGATCTGCGCAGCATCATCGCCGGCGTCAGCGGTCGCAAAGGCCGCGTGCATCTGAGCGTTGGCGCGCGCGTTCGTCGGAGATTTCGGCGACGCCGACGCGGTTGCGGCCGAGGTCGATCGTCAGATCGCGCGGGGCTACCGGTTGTTCCCAACGCATTTCATGGCCGCGCGCCTCGCGGGACTCGAATGCGCGGTCCCGGAGAGCCGGCAGTCAACGCTTGCGCGAATTCGAGGCGCGGCTGTCCGCGTTACCAAAGGAACTGCGCGATCAGGTCATTGCGCAGTACGCGAATCCGGTCGTGCAGGCGCGCGCACTCGGAATCGTCTGACGCCAACTCGTCACGGCGACAGCGGCGGTTCGTCGAGTGCGGCCTGTTGCTCGCGCAGGTGCAGGATGTGTTCCGACCAGTAGCGCATGCTGCCGAACATCGGGAAAGCCCAAGGGAAATGCAGGGTCGTGCCAACGCCGCGCGATCCACGCGGCGTGGTGCATGATCCGCAACGTGCGCAGCGGTTCGATCAACGCGAGTTCGCGCAGGTCGAATGGCAGGAACGTCTCGTATCCTTCGAGGAGTTTCGCGAGCGCTTGCGTCTGCTCGTCGCGCTCGCCCGACAACAACATCCACAGATCCTGCACGGCCGGTCCCATGACGGTGTCGTCGAAGTCGACGAAGTGCGGCGCGTCGTCGCGCCACAGCACGTTGCCCGGATGACAGTCACCATGGATGCGACCTGGCGCCGGTAACGCGTGCGCGGCGATCCGGTCGATCAGATGATTCGTCACGGAGGCGTACGCGTCGGTGAGTTCCGCGGGCACGAAGTCGTGCTCCAGCACGAAGTCGCGCGACTCGCTGCCGAGGCGCTCGACGGTGAATTTGGGTCGATGTCGAAAGCGACCGGCGCGACCGACCTGATGTATCCGCGCCATCGTGCGGCCGAGCACGCGCAGGTTGTCGGCGGACTCGAGGTTCGGCGCGTGGCCGCCCTGGCGCGGGAACAACGCGAATCGAAAGCCTGCGGCCAGATGCAGCGTCGCGTCGTCGGCCGCGCGCAGCGGCGCGATACACGGCAATTCGTGTGCGGTGAGCTCGGCCAGGAACGCATGCTCTTCGAGGATCGCGGCGTCGCTGAGGCGTTCCGGTCGGTAGAACTTCGCGATGATCTTGGCGCCGTCTTCGAGACCAATCTGATAGACACGGTTCTCGTAGCTGTTCAACGCGAGCAGATGACCGTCGCAGCGGTACCCGGCCGCTTCGATCGCGGTGAGGATCTGGTCCGGCCCGAGTGTGGCGTACGGGGCTTCGCTGACGGCGGTGCTGCTCATGGTGCGAGCGTTGACCTGGAGAATGGGCGCTCATTATGGTGCCAGGCGTTGCGTTTGTTGCGGATCGTGCGACGCCCTGTGTTCGCAACGGCCCCTTGACCGCGATCTGCAAGAAATGCAACGCCTGGCACCGTCCGACGCTACGCGTCTTGGACTGAATGCGGCTCCAGCGTTCGGGCGGCGCTCCACACATGCACTTCGGCCGCGCCGGCTGCCAGCAGAACGCGCGCGAGCGCGGTGGCAGTGCTGCCGGTCGTCATCACGTCGTCGAGTATCGCGACACGCAGGTCCGCGAGCGCTCGATCGACGGCAAATGCGCCAGTGAGATTGCGAAGCCGCGCGCTGCGGCTCAAGCCCGTCTGGGGCGGTGTGTTGCGCACGCGTCGACACGCGTGATAGTCGACCGGCAGCGCGAGTGTGTCGCCGACCCAGCGCGCGAGTAACGCCGCCTGATTGTGGCCGCGGCGCAACAGACGCGCGCGACTCAGCGGGACCGGCAGGATCAGCTGCGGTAACGCGTCGCCTCCGTACGCAGCACCGATCGCGTCCGCAAGCAGCTGCCCGAGCACACGCGCGTCGATGCGGTTGCCGTTGAATTTGAGTCGGTGGACCATTCGGGTGACCGGCTCGACGTAGGCAAGCGGCGAAATCGCGCGAATGAACGGCGGCGGACGCGCATCGCACGCGCGGCATCGGAGCGTGCCGGGTTCCGCCAACGGCAGCGCACACGTGGAACAAGCGTGTTTGATCCACGGCAACGCGGCGCTGCAGTGCGGGCACAGGTCCATCGCAACGCCACTGCGCTGGTTGCACAGGAAACAAACGCCGGGCAACAACCGCCATAGCAGCGCATCGAGTCCGCGGCGAATCGACGTGGCGTCGGCGCGCATGCCGCATTGACGCATTTGTTCGAGACACCGCGACACAGGACATCAACGCATCGTCGTGCGCGCCACGCGCCTGGCTTTTGACACTCTCGACGCCGCAACGCTAAGGTGCATCGCTGCTCACGGGACAAGCCTGGATTATTCATGAATTCACTACTGCGGCCGCCGATCTGCCTGAAAAGACGGCGCGTACTCGCTCCGCGTGCTCGACGTATTGCCAAATACGCCTCCGCGCGCTCCACTCCGTGCCACGCCGTCTTTTCAGGCACGTCGACGCCCTCGCTACGCGAACTCATGAGTAATCCAGGCTAAATATGGCGAACTTTCGCGCCCCACTTCGAGACATGCGTTTCCTGTTGTACGACGTGCTCGATTTCGAGTCGCATTTCGCGCGGCTGACCAATCGCGAGACGGTCACGCGCGACTTGCTCGACCCGATCCTCGAAGAGGCGGCGCGGTTCGCCGAGACCGAACTGTTTCCGGCGAATCGCGTCGGCGATGTACAAAGGTTGTTCATTCGCCGATGGCGTCGTGACGACGCCACCTGGATTCAAAGACGCGTATCGAACTTACGTATGCCAACGGCTGGGCCGGCATGACCGGCGATCCGCTGTACGGCGGCCAAGGTCTGCCGCACAGCATGGCGCTGATCGTCGAAGAGCCGATGACGAGCGCGAACATGGCGTGGACGATGTACCCGGACCTCTCGCACAGCGCGATGAACGCGCTGGAGGCCCACGGCACTGCCGCGCAGAAACAGCGATTCCTCACGTTGCTGCTGGCCGGTCAGTGCACAGGCACGATGTGTCTGACGGAGCCGCAAGCCGGATCCGACGTCGGCATCCTGCGGACGCAAGGCAACCGCGAATGCCGACGGCACGTACTCGATCAGCGGGAACAAGATCTTCATTTCGGCCGGCGAGCACGATCTTGGTCGACAACATTCTCCATCTCGTGCTGGCGCGTCTGCCTGATGCGCCTATCGGCACCAAAGGCATTTCGTTGTTCATCGTGCCGAAGTTCGAATTGCGCGAGGACGGCAGTCGCGGCGAGCGCAACGGCGTCGTGTGCACCGGCATCGAAGAGAAGATGGGCATTCACGGCAACGCAACGTGCGCGCTGAGTTTTGAACGCTCGATCGGCTATCTGGTCGGCGCCGAGAACGAAGGCATGCGCTGCATGTTCACGATGATGAATGCGGCGCGACTCGGCGTCGGCGTCCAGGGCATCGGGCTCGCCGAAGCGGCCTATCAGGCGTCGTTGACGTACGCGCGCGAACGCTTGCAGATGCGCAGTTCTGACCGGACCGCAGAATCCCGACGGGCCGGCCGACCCGATCATCGTGCATCCGGACGTGCGGCGGATGCTGCTGACGCAGAAAGCGTTGATCGAAGGTGGACGTGCCCTTGCGTACTACACCGCGCAGCAGGCCGATCTCGCCGAGTTCGGACCGCCAGCGCAGCGCGATGACGCCGAGACGATGTTGAGTTTTTTGACGCCGATCGTAAAAGCGTTCCTGACCGAGACCGGGTTCGAAAGCGTCAATCACGCCGTGCAGATTTTCGGCGGCCACGGCTTCATTCACGAGACCGGCATCGAACAATACGTGCGCGACTGCCGCATCACGATGATCTACGAAGGCACGACGCAGATTCAGGCGCTCGACCTGCTCGGCCGCAAAGTCATGTTGACGCAAGGCAAAGCGTTGCTCGCATTCGTCGAGGAAATGCAGCGTGTCGCGCGTGACGTGCGCGGGACCGCTGCCGGACATCGGCAGCGCGCTCGATCGCATCGCCGCCGAATGGTCGACCCTGAGCATGGCGACCGGTGGGCGCGCCGCCGCGGACCTGAATGAATTGGGCGCGGCATCGGTCGACTACCTGATGTACAGCGGCTACGCGACGCTTGCGTATTTCTGGGCGCGCATGGCGCTGATCGCGACGCAGCTGCTCGCGACGAAGGGCGCGGATCCCTACCTGACCGGCAAGGTCGCGACCGCGCGGTTCTACATCGCTCGCATGCTGCCTCGCGCCGAAGCGCACAAGCGTTCGCTCGAAGCGGGCGCCGGCGTGTTGATGCAGATCGACGCGGTTGCGTTCGATCATGTTTGAGGGACGAACGCATCGATGCCTGAGTACGTCGCGCCCAAACGCGACATGGAGTTCGTGCTGTTCGACCTGCTCGATGCGCAATCGACGTGGCAGCGCATTCCGGCGCTCGCCGACGTCAGTCGTGATCTCGTGACAGCGGTGCTCGAAGAGGCCGGCAAGATCGCATCCGAGCAACTCGCGCCGTTGAATCAGCCGCGGCGACCGCACCGGGTGTTCATGGAGTCCCGAGGCAGTTACGACGCCACCGGGATTCAAAGGCGCGTTCTCCGCACTGGCCGCAGGGTGGCTGGCTCGGCGTTGCGGGCGACCCGCAGTACGGCGGGCAAGGTCTGCCGAAGATGCTGACGGTCGCGCTGGAAGAAATGTTCTACGCGGCCAATACCGGCCTGTATCTGTGCGGCACGTTGACGGTCGGCGCTGCGACGTGCATCGCCAACCACGGTATCGCAGGCGCAAAAGGCGCAGTATCTGCCGAAGCTGTATGCCGGTGAATGGGCCGGCGCGATGGCGTTGACCGAGGCGCACGCGGGCACCGATCTCGGGATCATGCGCAGACGCGCGCGCAGCCAGCCGCCGATGGCAGCTATCGGATCACCGGCACGAAGATCTTCATCACGTACGGCGATCACGATCTGACCGCCAACAGCATCCATCTGGTGCTCGCGAAGTTGCCGGATGCGCCGGACGGCACGCGCGGGATTTCGCTCTTCATCGTGCCGAAGTATCTCGTCGACGCCGACGGCACGCTTGGGGCGCGCAATTCGTTTGCGAGCGGGTCGATCGAACACAAGATGGGCGTCAAAGGCAGCCCGACGTGCGTGATGAACTACGACGCGGCGATGGGATATCTGATCGGCGAACCGAATCAAGGTCTCGCCGCGATGTTCACGATGATGAACTATGAGCGGTTGTCGGTCGGCATCCAGGGGCTCGGTACCGCCGACGTTGCGTACCAGGCGGCGAGCCGTTATGCAGCCGAACGTTTGCAGGGCCGCTCGCCGCTCGGTGCGCAGAACGCAAACGCCGCCGCCGATCCGATCCTCGTGCACCCGGACGTGCGGCGCATGCTGTTGACGGCGCGTGCTTACAACGAAGGCGGCCGCGCGTTTGCAGCGCTTGGTGGGCCGTGAACTCGATCTTGCGAAATACTCGCAGGACGATGCCGAACGGGTGCGCGCTGAGCGGCTCGTGGGTCTGCTGACACCGGTTGCAAAGGCGCATCTGACGGATCGCGGATTCGAAGCGTGCGTCATCGCGCAACAGGTATTCGGCGGTCACGGTTACATCAGCGAGTGGGGCGTCGAGCAATATCGTGCGCGACGCGCGGATCGCGCAGATCTACGAGGGCACCAACGGTGTGCAGGCGCTCGATCTGCTCGGCCGCAAGGTGCTGCGCGACGGCGGCGCCACCGTAAACGAATTCATCGAGTCGATGCGTCCCGACGTGAACGCGGTCGCGATCGAATATCGAGAACCGCTCGAGGCGGCACTCGATCGACTCGCGGACGTGACGCGTCGGTTGGTCGATCGCGCCGGCGCCGATCCCATGCTGGCGGGCGCAGCGTCGGTCGACTATCTCGATCTGTTTGCGCTGACGACCTACGCGTGGCTGTGGGCGCGGATGGCGACGATCGCACCAGCACGATGAGTTTGGCGCGGCGAAACGCCACACCGCGGAATTTTTCTACGCGCGATTGCTGCCGCGCGCGCTTTCGTTGGCCGCGGCGATCGACAGCGACTCGAACGCGATCATGGGAATGCCGACGACGTCATTCTGACGCGGCGGCCGGTGGCGTCGGGCTGGTTTCCGGCGGCGCCGGATTCGCGTCCGGTGACGGCGGGCACGGATGCCGTTGCTCTGTGGCATTACAAACCGTGATCGAGCGCAGGTACATCGACCACTCGGCCATTGTCGCGGGTGGCATCGGCATGTCGTCCTCGTGTTCGGCCTTGATCGGCGGCACGCGCCTCGCGCGCGTGATGACGAAGAAATGCGTATCGCCGCGGATCGTCTTCACCAACGTCAACTGACCCTGCTTGTTCAGCTTGTTGTTGTAGCAGATGAACAGCCGCACCGACGTCGGATAGTCGTTCTCGAGACCCGAGAATGTTTCGTGGTCGGAAAACTTCTCGCAGGTTCTGCGTTGATCTGACGCGATCGACTTCAATGTCTCGATCGCGTCCGGCAACGGCGGTTGGGTAAACGACTCGAACGACACTTTGTCGGTCCAGTCGTTCGGATCAGTTTGCGGGGGCACGTATTCGACCATACGAATTCCGGGCCCTTCGGTGCGAAAGCTCTGCTGCCAGTTCGCGGGCGGTTGCGCGAGGAGTTGCTCGGGCGACGTGTCGGGCGGAGCCGGCGTTCGGGTGGTCGTCGTGGGCTGCGGGGTCACATTGGTCCGCGGCGCGGACACATCGGTCGCGGCGGGTTCACCGGAACAGCCGCCAACCGCGATCGCCAGCGCCATCGCCGCAAGCAAGGCCACGCACCTCTTCGACATTGTTGGCACACCTTGGTGGACGATCGGCAGCGGCATGCTACCGCGTCAATCGCCGTTTCAGTAGACGTTACCGACGATTTCCGTGACGAACGTCGCTGCGCCCCCGGGCACGAACCCGGTGCAATAAGTGATCTCGACTCCGTCGCCGGCGACGTCGCATTCGAGCCAAGCGGGGCGTTTTTCTTCGGCGGGCAGAATGCGCGCGTGTCGCGTTTGTGTCGTGAAGAGTTCGCGGTGGGTCAGCCACGCGATGGCGGCGGAGTCCCACGGATGGAACCCGCGCTCCGACGGAAACTGTTCGGTCCAGTGGTTGAACCAGGCGAGCGAGTTGTGGTGCAGGTAACGCGCGGCGTCGGTACCGCGCGCCGCAATCGTCGCCAGATCGTGGTCGGTGATGACGACCTCGCTCGTCAGTTCGAATCCTGCCAGTACGATCGGCACGTCGCGTTTCGAGCAACATCGCCATCGCGCGCACGTCGTTCTCGAAATTGAAATCCTGCACCGGGCCGACTCCGCCAATGTAGAAGCGGCGGCCAGGGCTGCGCCCCGCGACGATGACCAATTCGGCGACGTTCGACAGGCATTGTGGGAAGTGGTGCGCGAGCAGCGCGATGTTCGTCAATGGGCCGATGGCGGCAATACTGAGGCGTTGCCGCCGCAGCAGTTCCGCCAGATGCTCGACGGCAGCATTGGGGGGCGGCACGGGGCCTTGTTGCGGTAGCGCGGCCGACGCGCCGCGCCACACGGGAACATCCGCACCTTTCAGCGCGATCAGTTCGCGCGCGACGCGATCGACGTCAGCGAGCGGTGCGTTACCGTAGACGGTGGTAACAGCTCGCAATTCGATCGCGTCGATATTGATCGCCTCGATGATTGCAAAACCGTCGTCTATGTCGCGCGGGCGTCCTTCGTGCCAGACGCCGAGCGCAACATCGGTATCGATGACGAGCGGGATCGTCACGACGCGACGACGAACTGGCGAGCTGTCGCGAGCCAGGTCCGCTTCGTCGCGAGATCCGCGGTCAGCGGTAATTGCGCGACGCCCAGCAACCGTCTGATCACTTCGACGCCCGCGAACGCGAGCGCGAGCGGAAACGAGAATCGCTCAGGCGCGTTGTAATTTCCGAGCGCCATCATCAGCTGTGTCTGCGGCGCGCGCGCAAACGTGAAGTGCGCGATCAGCACACCGATGTCGAACTCGGGCGGACCGATGAACGCGAACTCCGGATCGATGATCGCAACGCCCATCCGCGGCTGCTTGAGCCACGAACCCGGATAGTAGTCGCCGTGCAGCAGCGCAGGCTTGGATTCGTGTGGGGCGTGGCCGAGATAAATTTCGCCGAGCGTGGCGACGCGCTCACGAAGCTTCGAGTCTTCGCTGAAGCCGCGCGCGACTTCGGCGAGTCCGGGCGTGAAGCGATCGAGGTCGAGTCCGTTGTCTGCGCGTAGTGGGATGTCGAAGATGTGCGCATGGTTCAACGCGCGCATCGCGCGATTTTCGAGTTCCGGAGCGCGTTGCGCATCGACACGCAATCCGTGCAGCATTCCGAGGAATGCCAACAATGCCGTCGTATGCCCCGCCGTGATGTCGGTGCGCCGCGAGTTGGCGACGTCGCCTGGTTCGTAGTTATAGATGTCGGTGAAGTCCGCCGCTCGCCCCAGGTCTTCCAGCGCCAGCAGCCGGTTGTCGGCGTCGAATCCCAACACCCGCGGCATGCGCATCGACAGCGCCGGGGGCTGCGCGGTCGCGCGATAAAAGGCGGCTTCGACGGCGATGCGATCGGCAGGCGCGGGAATGTCGGGATACTTCGCGACGTACGGCACGGACTGCTTCAACACGAACGTCCGCCGCGGCAGCCGCGCCCGCAGCGTTCTGTTCATGTTGCCGGCGCCGGCGGCTTCGAGCGCCTCCAGTGTTTCGTTGGGACCGATCCAGCCGAGTTGCTTCAAATGCGCTGCAATGGGCGCGATCCGATCCGGGAGCAGTTCGAGCATCAGGAAGCGGAGCTGCCGTTCAACGACGCCGCGAGCTTTCGGTGAATTCCGCCAAACGCGCCGTTGCTCATGATCACGATGTGGCGCCGATGCTTCGGCGGTGGCAGTGCGCTCAACGTCCTGATCAGGTGGTTGAGATCATCGTCCATCGTCGCGCGAACGACGCTCGCGTGTACGACTTCGGTCAGATCCCATTTGATGTTCTCACCGCGGAACCAGTACACGCTGTCGGCGGCGGCGCAGCACGTCGACAATTCGTCGCGCAGCGTTCCGAGCGACATCGTGTGCGAGCGCGGTTCGATGACCGCGACGATTTCGTCTGCGGCAAATCGATTGCGCAATCCCTGCAGCGTGGTGCGGATCGCGGTCGGGTGATGCGCGAAATCGTCGTAGACGCAGACCGGGCCGACCTCGGCGATCAATTCGAGACGCCGCGTCACGCCTTGGAACGAGGACAGCGCTTCGATCGCCACTTCGGTGGGTACACCGGCGTGTCGCGCCGCCGCAATCGCGTTCAGGCCATTGGTCACGTTGTGCTGGCCGAGCTGGCTCCACTGCACTTCGCCGAGCGCCTTATCGTTCAATTGCGGGACGAACTTGGAACCGTCGGCCGATACCGACTTAGAGCGCCACAGATCGCCGCTCTCGGTTGCGACTCTCGCGACTTTACGAGGTCGTTGGGAACCGCGCACGCGAGCCACCGGCGTCCAGCATCCCAGCTTCAGCAGGTGGTCGACCGCTTCGTCGTGCTCCGGCGCGACGATCAAACCGCCGGACGGCACCGTGCGCAGCAACTGATGGAACTGAGTCTGGATCGCGGCGAGGTCGGGGAAGATGTCCGCGTGGTCGTACTCGAGGTTGTTGATGACGAGCGTCTTCGGCCGGTAATGGACGAACTTCGAGCGGCGATCGAAATACGACGTGTCGTACTCGTCGGCTTCGACGACGAAAAACGGTGCGCTGCCCTAGACGCGCCGAGCGACCGAAATCTTTCGGTACCCCACCGATCAGAAAACCTGGATCGAGTCCGGCGCGATCGAGAATATGCGCGAGCATGCTCGCAGTCGTCGTCTTGCCGTGGGTGCCCGATACCGCAAGCACCCACCGACCTTGGAGAATCGTGTCGCCGAGCCATTCGGCGCCCGACGTGTACGGCAGGCCCTGATCGAGCACGTATTCGATGCCGGGATGGCCGCGCGGCAGCCCAGCGTTGCCGATGACGACGAGATCCGGGGCTGGCTTCAGCTGGCTCGGATCAAAACCTTCGTAGATCGTGATGCCGGCGGCCGCGAGTTGGTCGCTCATCGGCGGATACAGCGCCTTGTCGGAACCGGTGACGCGCAATCCCGACTCCTGCGCGAGCAGTGCGAGGCTGCCCATCAGAGTTCCGCCGATCCCGAGGAAATAGATGTGTTGCGTCAAGGTATTCCTTTTGCGCGCTACCGACCCGCCGCGGCGCTCGACAGTACGAATGCAAGCAAGGCTATGCAGAACGCGACGAAGATTCCGACAAACAATGTCACGTTCATCGCGCGATGCAGGATGAACCCGTTGACCGCGATCGACCAGATGCCGAGGAGCGCCGTCATGCCCATGATGACCTGGCTCGCCGCGCCCCCCGACAGCGGTATCAAAATCGCGAAACTCAAAGTGAACAACAGATCGCAGCCGAATATTGCCGCGATCGTGGCGGGATAACGCGCGATGACGCCGCGCGCATTGAGCGCAAGCCACACTGCGGCCGCAAGGGTTGCCATCGTGACGAAGGTCGCGGTCGCCGCTTGCAACGGCGTCGTCGGATTGCCGTATTGAAAACCGAAGAAAAAACTCAGCAACAGGTCGGCGATGAGCACGCCGCCGACGAATAGCGGATGCGTCGGAACGAACTCCGGTCCCTGACGCAACAGGCAGATATTCCAGAAGGCGGCGAAGATGGGTTTCATTTGCCGGGGTGGCCCTCGACGAACGCGAATTGTCGCATAAAAATCTTTACCATGGCCGCCGCTCGCAAAACCGCTGCCAAAAGCCAACAGGAGAACAAGATGAACAAGCGCAACGCGTTTTACGCGCAGTCCGGCGGCGTGACGGCGGTCATCAATGCGAGCGCGTGCGGCGTGATTGAAACCGCGCGGCGCCATCGCGGCGTTATCGGCAAAGTGTATGCAGGACGCAATGGGATCATCGGCGCGCTGCGCGAAGAGTTGATCGACACCAGCAAAGAATCGGCGCGCACGATCGCGGCGCTGCGCACCACACCGTCGGGTGCGTTCGGATCGTGTCGGCACAAACTGAAGTCCTACGATGACGGATCCGCGCGAGTACCAGCGACTGATCGACGTCTTCAAAGCGCACGACATCGGCTACTTCTTCTACAACGGCGGTGGCGACTCGCAGGACACCGCGAACAAGGTTGCGCAATTCAGCGCGCGCCTCGAGTATCCGATCACGTGCATCGGGATTCCGAAAACAGTCGACAACGACTTGCCGTTCACCGACACGAGTCCCGGATTCGGTTCGGTCGCCAAATACGTCGCCGTATCGATTCGCGAAGCGGCGCTCGATGTCGCCAGCATGTGCGAGACGTCGACGAAAGTTTTCGTGATGGAGGTGATGGGCCGGCACGCCGGTTGGATCGCGGCGGCCGCGGGGCTCGCCCAACAGTCACCGAACGCCGCGCCGCATGTGATTCTGTTTCCGGAGATCGCTTTTGATCGAGCGAAATTTCTCGCGAAGGTCGCAACGACGGTAGAGCGCGAAGGCTACTGCGTGATCGTCGTCTCAGAAGGGCGTGCGGAACGCGGACGGAACGTTTCTCGCCGAAGCCGGCGGCAAGGACGCGTTCGGGCACGCCCAACTCGGCGGTGTTGCGCCGACGGTCGCGGAACTCGTGCGCGCGCAACTCGGGTACAAATTTCACTGGGCTGTTGCGGACTATCTGCAACGCGCCGCGCGTCATATCGCGTCGGCGACCGACGTCGAACAGGCGTACGCGGTGGGTCGCGCGGCGGTCGAGTTTGCAGTGGCCGGAAAAAACGCCGTGATGCCGATCATCGTGCGCAAGTCGAGCAAGCCCTACCGCTGGACGATCGGCGAGGCGCCGCTTTCGAAGGTCGCCAACGTCGAAAAAACGCTGCCGCGCAATTTCATCACACGCGACGGCTTCGGCATCACGGCGAAGGCGCGCGAGTATCTGGCACCGCTGATCGTCGGCGAAGATTATCCGCGCTACGTACACGGCCTGCCCGAGTACGTCACGATCGAACATACCCTGATCCCGAAACGGCTAGCGCCCTTCTAAAAGAAGCTCTGAAACGACGGTCGAAAAAAAACCCCGGACCAGCCGGGGTTTTCGGAGGGGTTACCCGCTCAATCAGAGCACGGGCACCATCAGCAAGGCCACGATGTTGATGATCTTGATCAGCGGGTTCACCGCCGGGCCAGCTGTATCTTTGTAGGGATCGCCGACGGTGTCGCCGGTGACCGCGGCCTTGTGTGCGTCCGAACCTTTGCCGCCGTAGTGGCCGTCTTCGATGTATTTCTTCGCGTTGTCCCACGCGCCGCCGCCGGTCGTCATCGAGATCGCGACGAAGAGGCCCGTGACGATCGTACCGATCAGCAGTCCGCCGAGCGCCTTGATGCCCGACGCGGAGTCCATCGCAAACGTCATCACGACGACCAATACGATCGGCACCAGAATCGGCAGCATGCTCGGGATGATCATTTCCTTGATCGCCGCTTTCGTCAGCATGTCGACGGCGCGCGAGTAATCGGGTTTGGCGGTGCCTTCCATGATGCCTTTGATCTCTTTGAACTGACGCCGCACTTCGTTGACGACGGTGCCGGCCGCGCGGCCGACCGCTTCCATCGCCATCGCGCCGAACAGATACGGCACGAGTCCGCCGATGAACAAACCGATGATGACCGCCGGATCCGACAGGCTGAAGTCGACGCAGTTTGCCGACCGATGCGAGGTTGTGCGTGTAGTCGGCGAAGAGGACCAGCGCGGCGAGACCGGCCGAGCCGATTGCATAACCTTTGGTCACCGCTTTCGTCGTGTTGCCGACGGCGTCGAGCGGATCGGTGATGTTGCGGATCTCTTTCGGCAGTCCCGCCATCTCGGCGATGCCGCCGGCGTTGTCGGTGATCGGACCGTACGCGTCGAGCGCGACGATCATGCCGGTCATCGACAGCATCGCGGTCGCCGCGATCGCGATGCCGAAGAGTCCAGCGAGCGTGAACGACGCCCAGATCGCGACGCAGACCGCGAGCACCGGCAATGCGGTCGACTTCATCGACACGCCGAGGCCGGCGATGATGTTGGTTGCGTGGCCCGTTTGCGACGCGGCCGCGACATGGCGCACCGGTGCGTATTCGGTCGCGGTGTAGTACTCGGTGATGACGACCATCGCCGCGGTCAGGACCAGGCCGACGAGCGCCGCGCCGAACAGCGGCATCACGTGCTCGGCGGGCATCATCCACGCGGTGATCGGATAAAACGCGATGGCGGCGAGGACGCCCGAGACGATCACGCCTTTGTACAGCGCGTTCATGATCTTGCCACCTTCCTTCGCTGATACGAAGAACGTCCCGATGATCGACGCGATGATCGACGCGCCGCCGAGCACGAGCGGATACAGCACGGCATTCGAGCCGGCGTCTTTCATCACGAGGCCGGCGAGCAGCATCGTCGCGACGATCGTCACCGCGTAGGTTTCGAACAGGTCGGCCGCCATGCCGGCGCAATCACCGACGTTGTCGCCGACGTTGTCGGCGATCACCGCGGGATTGCGCGGGTCGTCTTCGGGAATGCCGGCTTCGACTTTACCGACGAGGTCGGCGCCGACGTCGGCGCCTTTCGTGAAGATGCCGCCGCCGAGTCGCGCGAAGATCGAGATCAGCGAGCCGCCGAATGCGAGCCCGACGAGCGCGTGCAGCGCCATCTCTTCCCCGATCATCGGCAGGATCGCCGCGTAGTAACCGGCAACGCCGAGCAGACCGAGTCCGACGACGAGCATGCCGGTGATCGCGCCGCCGCGAAACGCGACTGCGAGCGCCGCGTTGATGCCGTTGTGGGCGGCCTGCGCCGTGCGGACGTTCGCGCGCACCGAGATGTTCATGCCGATGAAGCCGGTGAGTCCCGACAGCACCGCGCCGATTGCAAAGCCGACCGCGGTGTACCAGTTGAGCGCGAACGCCGAGCACGACGAAGAGCACCACGCCGACCATCGCGATCGTGCGTGTACTGACGGTTCAAATACGCCTTCGCGCCCGCCTGAATCGCCGCCGCGATCTCCTGCATGCGTGCGTTGCCGGCCGGCTGCGCCAGAATCCAGCGGATGGACACGAGGCCATACGCCAGCGCAACAAAGGCGCAGAGCAACGGCAATGATCAGCGGTGTAGACATGAATCCCCCTTGGCGATTATTGGTTAGGAACCGGGCACTACGGATGAACTGCGCTGCACGACCGCGCGGGTAGCGCTGCAGTTCGCTCGCGCCTGACCCGGACAAAGGCGGCGATTCTACAACAAAACCGCGGACATAGAAGCCTCGGATGCGAGGTAGGCGAGGTCAGCCCTGTTCGCAGCAGATTACGCAGGTCGATGATCGCGGCGTTCGCGCGGGAGATGTACGACGCCATCACGAGCGAGTGGTTTGCGACCAACCCGAAGCCGTCGCCGTTCAGGATCATCGGGCTGCAGATCGGCTGCTGCGTCGGTTCGAGTTCGCGGATGATCTGCTGCAGGCTGACGCGCGCATTCTTCTTCTCGAGCACGTCCTTGAAATCGTGATCGATCGCATGCAGCAGGTGCAGCAGCGCCCACGTATGGCCGCGCGCCTCGTAGAACACGTCGTCGAGTTCGAGCCACGGCGTTTTGACGTCGACCTCGACCGGCGCCGGTAGTCGGTGGCGCCGCGGCGCTGTCCCCGCGAGGCCGGTGTTGCAGCTGACGCTTGCCAACGGCACTGCTGAGGCGTTGCGACAAGCTGCCGAGTCGCGTCGACACGCCGGCGAGCCAGTTGCGCAGATTGTCGGCGCGGGCATAAAACTGCGCGTCGGGGTTGTTCGGTCGCGCGAGGCGCTGCATGTAGCGTTCGAGATACGCGATGCCTTTGCGGTATTCGCCTTCGGTGTCGGGAAATATCCAGCTGGCGTTGTCCCAGTAGAACTGTGCCTTCGGCCTCGGACAGGTCCGGATCTTCGGCCGACTGACTCTGCGAACGGCTGAAGTCGAGCCGCATCTCGCGGCTCATGTCGCGGATCTGCACGAGCACGCCGAATTCCCAACTCGGTACGTTGTCGAGCCACACGCCGGGCGGAAACAGGTCGTTCGACAGATAGCCGCCGCGTTTGTCGAGCAGCGTCTGCGCAAGCCGCGCGAGCGTCGCGCTCGTCGTATAACCGGTCACGACGGTCACGCCTTTGTGCGCGGCGTGGGCCGCGGCATTGTCGTCGACGGAAAACGAATCGGGCTCGTAGTCCCACCACCAGCCGAGTCCGATGCACACCGAGCAGGTAGACGCCGACGACCGCGCCGATAACACGGCCGATCAGGCCGGCGGTGCCCGCATTGTCGCTGCGTTGCCAGAACTTCCAGTTCACGCGTTGGGTTACTCCACTCGACGGTGCGCATTTCGAACATCACGGTTACGCTGCGTCGTGTCGGAAAACAGCAGCGTGATCGGAATCCGATTCGATGTCACGGCGTGAAAATCGCAACAGCATCAGATGATGACCGCCTGGCGCGAACGCGATGGTTTCGCCGCGCGGCAACGCGACGGTCTCGAGTTTGCGCATCTGCATCATGTTCCCGTCATCGTCGTGCGGATGTGCGTGTGGATTTCGATCGGCGCGCGCCGCGTCGCTGCGCGCGCCGACCAGGTCGACCGACGATTCGCCGTGATTGACGATGTCGAAGTACCCGGCCGCGACGTCGAGGCCGGGCGCCGGCGCGCGCACCCACGCGTTCGTCGACGCTGATCGGATCGCTCGGCGCGCACGCGCCGAGCGTGACGACAAACAGCAACACGGCGAGTTCGGACTCGTCGCTGCAAGCCTCATTGCGCCTGTGCGTCGGTGTTGGGGTTCAGCTGCAGCAGCTCGATGCCGGGCGGCGCCCAGCGTCAGTTCGGCGCGAATGCGACGGTTGCCCGCAGCGCTTGCCATCTGCTGATAGATCCAGCGTCCCTCGGCGTCGCTGCGCGCGCGAATGACGACCCACGCGTCGTCGGCCTTCGCCTTCGCGCCGAGCGCCTTGAGTCGCGCGGCCAGCTGCGGCGGCGTGCGCGGAGAGTTGCTCGGCGTCGAGCGCGACGTGGCTGCGTTGCGCGGAACTGCGCAGTTCGATCTGCGCTTCGGTGGCGGCGATGCTGTCGAGTTCCGGCGTCGACGTAGCGGGCGCGCTCGAGCATCGACCGCGCGGTATCGAACTGGCCGCGCTCGGCAGCTTGCTCCGCCATGCCGACGAAACGTTCGGCGAGGCGCTGCGAGACCGTGCTGCGCGGCCGGATGATCCGGCGCGAGCGCGAGCGCCTGCTCGGTAGTAGTCGTAGGCGCAATCGTCGATCGGCGTCAGCAGCCGGCCGGCCTTCATCGCGTCGTCGCCGCGTTCGAGCAACGCGTCGAGGCGATCGATGTCGATTGCCGGCTGGCCTTGCGGTAAAGCGGGGGCCGGCGCCGCCGCTGGTGCGGGCGCAATCGGCGGCTCCGGTGCGGGAGCCGCGCATGCGCACAATGCCGAGCAGCAGCGACGCGCGCTACACAAACAGCCGTGCGCAGTGCATCACGTTACGGTTTCGTCGAAGGGGGGCTGTCGCATCTGTCGCGCGGAGTTCGTCACGTCCTAAGCAGACGCGCACCTTATAGTGAGCGGGGACGCGGTTACAATGGAATGGCACTGCAATGGCACCGCAACGGTAGCGCGGATGGACGAACGCATGCATCACTACAGACGGATCCTGTTATGGCTCGTGCTCGTTGCGCCGGCCGCGTTCGGTGCCGAACTCACCGGCAAAGTCGCCCAGCTCAACGACGAAGAAAGCGAGTTTCTGCCGGTTGATCAGGCCTTCGTCATGACGGCGGAACTCGCGCGACGACGGCAGCCTGCGTGTGCATTGGCAGATGCCGGACGGCTATTACCTGTATCGGCATCGATTCGAGTTCGCCGTACCCGACGGCAGCGGATTCGTGCTCGGCGACACCGGAGATTCCGCCGGGCAAGACGAAGATCGACGAGTACTTCGGCGAGGTGCAGGTCTACTACCACGAAGCCGACGGCGCGCGTACCCGGTGACGCGTACCGCCGCGGCCGGCGACATGCTCGAGGCGACGATCGGCTATCAAGGCTGCGCCGACGCGGGACTGTGTTACCCGCCGCAGACCAGACACGTGTCGTTTCCGGCCAACGCAGTTGCGTCGAGCGGCGCGACGTCCGCGCCCGCGAGCACCGCGAGCGCCGAAATACGCGGCGGCGCCCGAAGTGGAAAAGACCGAGGAACAACATCTGGCGGCGATGCTCGACGCACGGCAAGTTTGTGGCTGTCGTTGGCAATGTTCTTCGCGGCCGGGCTGCTGTCTCGCGTTCACGCCGTGCGTACTGCCGATGGTGCCGATCCTGTCGAGCATCATCGTCGGTCAGGGCGGATCGGTGACGCGCATCCGCGCCTTTACACTGTCGTTGGCATATGTGCTCGGCATGGCGGTTACGTATGCGACTCTCGGCGTGCTCGTCGGCTTGTTCGGCGCGCGCATGAACCTGCAGGCGGCGCTGCAGTCGCCGCCGGTGTTGATCGTGTTTGCGGTCGTCTTCGTGCTGCTCGCGTTGTCGATGTTCGGCTTCTACGAACTGCAGCTGCCGTCACGCGTGGCAGAATCGCGTCAATGCGCTGTCGCAGAACCAGCGCGGCGGCGAACACGTCGGCGTCGTGATCATGGGCAGCCTGTCGAGCCTCGTCGTCTCGCCGTGCCTGTCGGCGCCGCTCGCCGGTGCGCTGATCTATCTGAGTACCACCGGGCGACGCGTTGCTCGGCGGCAGCGCGTTGCTGGCGCTTGGACTCGGCATGGGCGTGCCGTTGCTCGTGATCGGGTCGAGCGGCGCGCATCTGTTGCCGCGCGCCGGCGCGTGGATGGACAACGTCAAGGCGGTGTTCGGCGTGTTGCTGCTCGGCGTCGCGGTGTGGCTGCTCGAACGCGTAGTCCCGCCGCAGGTGACGCTGTTGCTGTGGGCGATGCTCGCGATCGGCGTCGGCGTTTATCTCGGCGCGCTCGATTTTTCGCCGCGCAAGGGCTGGGGCCAATTGTGGAAAGCAACCGGCGCGGTCAGTTTCACGTACGGTGTGCTGCTGCTGATCGGCGCCGCGAGCGGCGCGCACGATCCGTTGCAGCCGCTGGTCGGTCATCGCGCAATCGGGCGGCGCGCCCCAGCGCGAATCGACGGCACTGCAGTGGCATAAGGTGCGCGGCGTGGCGGGACTCCAGGCCGAACTCGCGAACGTCGCGACAAACCGGTCGCGCTCGACTTTTATGCGGACTGGTGCATCTCGTGCAAGGTGATGGAGCGCACGGTGTTCTCGACGCCGGCGGTCGCGGCTCAGCTCGGCCGTTTCCGGTTGCTGCAGGCAGACGTCACGTTGTACGACGACGCTCGATAAGGAACTGTTGGAGCATTTCGGCTTGTCCGGTCCGCCCAGCATGCTGTTCTTCGGCGCCGACGGGACGGAGCTCACGCGCGCTGCGAATGCAGGGCGAGATGGATCGCCCGACGTTCGAGCATCATCTGGGGCGTGTCCTCGCCGGCGTGTAACGCCTAGGGAATCTCCGTAGAGCTTCCCTGGCACCGAAGGTTTCATTCGGCGACAATCCCGCGTCGCGTAATCTAAGCGTCGTCGATGGCCAAACTACTCGTGCTGCACGGCCCGAACCTGAATCTGCTCGGGACTCGGGAGCCGGAAATTTATGGTCGCGACACGCTCGCGGACATCGACGCGCGACTCGTCAAGCTGGCGAAGTCGCGCAAACACCAGCTCGACTGCCTGCAGAGCAATGCCGAGCACGTGCTGATCGACCGCATCCACGCTGCAAAGACCGACGGCGTCGGCTACATCCTGTTCAATCCCGGCGCGTTCACGCACACGAGCATCGCGCTGCGCGACGCGCTGCTCGGTGTCGGCATCGCGTTCATCGAGGTGCATCTGTCGAACGTGCACGCGCGCGAGGACTTCCGTCAGCAATCGTTTTTGTCGGACGTCGCGCGCGGCGTGATCAGCGGCTTGGGCGCGAAGGGATATGAATACGCGTTGAGCTTCGCGATGGATGCCGTGGAGGCATAGTGTCCTGTAACAGCCAAATGCGTAGTGTCTGCGCGCGCCTCGAACCGCATCGCGGCGTTGCGCCTCCTCGCGTGGGGCCTGCCACTGCTCGTCGGCGCGCCTTGCGCTGCGGCCCGATGCATCACGCAGCCACCACGCATTTGACTGTTACAGGACACTAGCCCAGTGGATCTGCGCAAGATCAAGAAACTGATCGAGATGGTCGAGGCATCGGGCATCTCCGAACTCGAAGTGCGCAATGGCGAGGAGTCGATCCGCATCGCGCGCCCGCTCGCGTCAACGCACGCGGCGACGACGTCGCAACGTTACGCAGAACGACTCCACGCAGGCTCGCTCTGCACCACGCGTCGCGCGCGGATTTGTCGTGCGCGCGCCGCTAACGGGAACGTTCTACTGCGCACCGGCGCCCGGTGAGCGGCCGTACGTGCGCGTGGGCCAGACGGTCGCGATCGGCGACGTGCTGTGTATCATCGAGAGCATGAAGATGATGAACCAGATCGAAGCCGAGCGCGCCGGACGGATTGTCGAGGTAACCGCCGAGGATGGTCTGCCGGTCGAGACCGGCGCTCCGCTGTTCCGCATCGAGTAACTAGTGCTACGCGTCCGGCTGTCGATGTCCGCGGACCGCGTTGATCGCCTGTCTCAAGTGTTGCTCGACGCCGGTGCGCAGTCCGTGACGTTGGGCGACGCAGGTGACGTTCCCGTGCTGGAACCCGGACCGGGTGAAACGCCGTTGTGGCCGCATGTCGAGTTGGCGGCGTTGTTCGCGCTCGACACTGCTGTCGGCGCACTGCGCACTGCGTTGATTGCCGAGCTTGGCGCGGAATTCGAGCACTGCGAACTCGACGTGCAGTTTGTCGCGGACGCGGATTGGTCGCAGACCTGGCGCAAGTTTGCGATCGATCATTGCTTCGGCGGGCGGTTATGGGTCGTGCCGCGCGATGCGGCTGCAGCGCGGCGAAGCGGTGTCACGCTGCGCCTCGATCCGGGACTCGCATTCGGCACCGGCGGTCACGCAACGACCGCGATGTGTCTCGAATGGCTTTCGCTCGCGCGCCTGGATGGGGCGTCCGTCGTCGACTACGGCGCGGGCTCCGGCATCCTCGGTATCGCGGCGCTGCTGCTCGGCGCTGCCGACGTGATCGCGGTCGACCACGATCCGCAGGCGCGCCTCGCGACGCTCGAAAACGCCACCTACAATGGCATGACCGCGGAACGATTGAGCGTGGTCGCGCCGGACCAGCTTTCGTGCACGCCGCGGGATCTCGTATTGGCGAACATACTCGCAGGACCGTTGGTGATGCTCGCGCCGGTGTTGACGGCATTGACGAAGCCGGGCGGGATGCTGGTGATGTCGGGAATGCTGGCGCATCAACTCGACGGGGTGTTGCGTAACTATCCCCGAGTTTCAGTTTGCGAAGGCTCAGACGCGTGAGTCGTGGGTGATGGTGCAAGGAACCAAGACGGGTGGCTGAAGAGTCGCTGGAACCGTTGATCACGCAGTGCCCGACGTGCCGGACGCGCTTTCGCGTGAGCGAAGCGCAGCTCGAAGTCGCGGCCGGTCGCGTGCGCTGCGGTGCGTGCCTGTCGGTGTTCAAGGGGCACGATCACCTGGTACTCGGGCTCGGGTGCGCGACTGCGTCCGGGCGAGAACACGAACGAAGCGCTCGATGCGCTGCTCGAAGAATTG
Organism: uncultured Gammaproteobacteria bacterium; assembly: GCA_963829065.1. Lineage (GTDB taxonomy): Bacteria > Pseudomonadota > Gammaproteobacteria > Pseudomonadales > Azotimanducaceae > DATJGR01. Next base: position 259,028 of record CAWHHK010000010.1, read on the forward strand.
CGCGACCCACCGTCGTCCTCGCCGTCGCAAGCCGATGCGTCCGGCCCTGCGACTGAGAGCGTCGATGATGTCCGCGCCAGCGCAGATGTGTTGGCTGACTCCGAGCGAGCAGCCGGACGCTGACGCCACTGCTATCGTCGAAGTCCGTCGCGCCCTCCGATGACACGGAAACGGATGCAGCGGGATCGCCGGCGTTAGCGGCCGCGATGACTCGTCGGGAGCGCCTGCGTGCAGCGCGCGCGACGGAGCGCGAGCTCGCCACTGCGGCGGCCGCGCTCGAACTCGACCCGGAAGAACTGATCAAGCGCCCGCTGCGGCGCCGTCGCCGTTGGTGGGTGCCGCTCGCGCTGTTGCTCGGCGTCGCGTTGCTGGCCGCGCAGGTGTTGTATTTTCAGTTCGACGAGTGGGCGAAAAATCCACAGTTCCGCCCGGTCTACGAGTGGCTGTGCACGCGCCTGCACTGCCAGTTGCCGGTGATGCGTTCGATCGCTGCGATCTACTCGAAAAATCTCGTCGTGCGCACGCATCCCGACGCGCCGGGAATGCTGATGGTCGATGCGGTGATCGTGAATCAGGCGCCGTTTCCGCAACCCTTTCCGGTGATCGAGTTGCGCTTTTCGTCGTTGAGTGGAAGTTTGATCGCGGCGCGACGATATCGACCTGAAGAGTATCTGGCGGGTGAGCTTGCCGGCGCATCGTTAATGGCGTCGCTGACGCCGATTCATATCGCGTTCCGGATCAGTGATCCGGGCAACGAAGCGGTCAACTACATACTCGTCTTTCGTTGAAACGTTGAGCGTGTGAACACTGAACGCGATTGCGCCGTCCGTTCGCGGCGGTATCATGGCTCCCCCTTTTTTCCTGCGACGAGCTCCGCTTGGTTGCCATCGGCCCACACACGTTGCGTAACTCCGTCGTGCTGGCGCCGATGGCCGGCGTCACCGACGTGCCGTTTCGCGAGCTCGCCTGGAACCTCGGTGCCGGGTCTCGTCGTCGCCGAGATGACGAGCGTCAATCCGCAGTTGTGGGATACGCGCACGTCGCGCTTGCGGCGTGAAGCGGTCGCTGGTGCGCGCCCTCGCGTCGTGCAGATCGCAGGCTGCCGATCCGCGATGGATCGCTGCGGCCGCGCGCCGCGAAGTCGAGGCGGGCGCCGAGATCATCGACGTCAACATGGGCTGTCCGGCGAAGAAGGTCTGCAATCAGGCGGCGGGTTCGGCGTTGCTGCGCGATGAAGCGCTGGTTGAGCGCATCCTGCGCGCCGCGGTTGCGGCGGCGCGTGAGCGGTTCCGGTGACCGTCAAGATTCGCACCGGATGGTCGCCCGATGCAGCGCAACGGCGTCACGATTGCGCGAATCGCCGAGGACGCGGGCGTTGCGTCGATCGCGGTTCATGGCCGCACGCGTGCGTGCCGCTTCGTCGGCGCGGTCGAATACGACACCGATCGCCGCGATCAAGGCGGCGGTCGGGATTCCGGTGTTCGCCAATGGTGATATCGACAGCGTCGAACAGGCGCGTCGGGTGCTCGCGCACACCGGCGCCGACGGCGTGCTGATCGGTCGCGCGGCGCTCGGCGCGCCGTGGTTGCCTGGCGACGTCGCGACCGCGCTTGCGACCGGTCGCGCACCGCGCGCGCGCTCGATCGACGAAGTGCTGACAATCGCGGCCGGTCACATCACGCAGATGCATGACTTCTACGGCGCTGAGCAAGGCGTTCGGATCGCGCGCAAGCACGTCAAGGCGTACCTGCAGCGCCTCGGCGATCGACCCCGCGGAGATTCGCGAATTCAACGCAAACGAAACGCCGAGCGGCCAGCACGATTGGATCGCGGCGTTTCGCGACGACGGTCGCGCGCCTGAGGGCCGCATGAGAAAAGGTCCCGCCAAGTCGCGTCGGCGAGCCGGCGCCAAAGCGGCGAGCGCGCATACGCGCCGTTGGCAACGGTTCGACGTTCGTCGATTTCGACGACCGGCCGCTGCATCGCTGCGTCGAGAGTGCGCTCAACGCGTATTTCGATGCGCTCGACGGTGAAACACGCTGCGGGCTCTTCGAACTCGTGATGGCGGAGGTCGAGCGCCCGATGCTCGTCAGTGTGATGCGACATGTCGGCGACAATCAGAGTCGTGCGGCGGCAGCTGCTCGGGCTCAGCCGCGGCACGCTGCGCAAAAAGCTCATGCGGCACGGCCTGCTGGAAGAGTGAAGCCATGACCGACAGTCGCAATGGCGTCCGATTCGGCGGGCGCTCGTCAGCGTTTCCGACAAGTCGGGCATCGTCGAACTCGCGGCCGCGCTCGTCGCGCACGGCGTCGAGATCCTTGCGACCGGCAATACGCATCGCGCGCTGACGGAAGCCGGCATCGCCGCGCGCGAAGTGGCTGACTACACCGGGTTTCCGGAATTGATGGACGGCCGGGTGAAGACGCTGCATCCGAAGATTCACGGCGGCATTCTGGCGCGCCGCGGCACTGACGACGCGGCGATGGCGCAACACGACGATCGAGACGATCGATCTGGTGGTCGTCAATCTGTATCCGTTCGAGGCGACGATCGCGCGGGCGGACGTCACCGCCGAGTTCGCGGTCGAGAATATCGACATCGGCGGTCCGGCGATGATCCGCTCAGCGGCGAAAAATCACGCCGACGTGCTCGTCATCGTCGATCCCAACGACTACGACGCAGGTGCGGCGGCGCTGGCGGACGGCGGCACCGACTTCGCAGTTGCGGCACTCGTTCGCGGCGAAAGCATTCGCGCACACGGCCCGCTACGACGCGGCGGTTGCCGCGTACCTCTCCGGCAGCGCTCGAGAATTTCCGGACCGGTTGAATCTGCAGTTCGACAAACGCGCGGAGATGCGTTACGGCGAGAATCCGCATCAGCGCGCGGCGTTGTACGCCGAGCGCAGCGGTGCAAGTGCGCGGAACAGTGACCGCAAGCGCGACAGCTGCAGGGCAAGGAGCTGTCGTACAACAACGTCGCCGACACCGATGCGGCGCTCGAGTGCGTGCGTGTGTTCGACGAGCCCGCGTGCGTGATCGTCAAACACGCAAACCCGTGCGGCGTTGCGATCGGCGGCAACATCCGCGCCGCCTACGATCGCGCGTTGCCACCGATCCGACGTCGGCGTACGGCGGCATCATCGCGTTCAATCGCGCGCTCGACGCCGCCACGCTCGAAGCGATCGTCGAGCGTCAGTTCGTCGAAGTCGTCGTCGCACCGGAGATCGACGCGGCCGCGGTCGCGCGTCGCGGCAAGCGCAGGAAGAATGTGCGCTTGCTCGCGTGCGGTGCGTTGCCGTCGGCCGTCGCGCGGTTTCGAGTTCAAACGCGTCGGCGGCGGATTGCTCGTGCAGACGGCCGACGACGAATGTCTCGATGACGCCGCGCTTGAAAGTCGTCACGCGCCGCGCGCCGACGGATCGCGAGATGACGCGATCTGCTGTTTGCGTGGAAGCGTGGCGTGGTTCGTCAAATCGAACGCGATCGTGTATGCGAAAGACGGCGCGACGATCGGCGTCGGCGCGGGGCAGATGAGTCGCGTCGTGAGCGCGCGGATCGCCTCGATGAAGGCGGCCGACGAAGGGCTGGATGTCGCGGGTTCGGTGATGGCGTCGGATGCGTTTTTTCCGTTTCGCGACGGCATCGATGCGGCCGCGAGCGCGGGTGTCACCGCGGTGATTCAGCCCGGCGGATCGATGCGCGACGACGAGGTGATCGCCGCAGCGGACGAACATGGCCTGGCGATGGTGTTCACCGGGATGCGGCATTTTCGGCACTGCTGACGATGAGTCTGTGCAATGAAAATCCTGATCGTCGGTGGCGGCGGCCGCGAACATGCACTGGCGTGGAAAGTCGCGCAGAGTGCGCGCGTATCGAAGGTGTACGTTGCGCCGGGCAATCCCGGCACCGCGCGCGAAGCCAAGGTCGAGAACGTCGCGATCGACGTGCTCGATTTTGCGGGACTGAGCAGCTTCGTTCGCGAGGCCGGCGTCGACTTGACGATCGTCGGCCCCGAAGTGCCGCTGGTCGCCGGTATTCGCGACCACTTCGATGCACAAGGGCTCGCCTGTTTCGGGCCGTCGCGCGCGGCCGCGCAGCTCGAAGGGTCGAAAGTCGTTCACGAAATCGTTTCTGGCGCGCCACCGGATCCCGACGGCGGCGTATCGCGCCTTTACGGAACTGGCGGCAGCGGAGAGCGTACATCCGCGAACGCGGTGCGCCGATCGTCGTCAAAGCGGATGGTCTGGCGGCGGGCAAAGGTGTCGTCGTCGCGCGCACCGTCGAGGAAGCGTTGGACGCGGTGCGCGGAGATGTTGTCCGGCAGACGCGTTCGGCGATGCCGGGCGCACGGTCGTCATCGAAGATTGTCTCGTCGGCGAAGAGGCGAGTTTCATCTGCATCGCCGACGGCCGTCGCGCGGTGCCGTTTGCGAGCTCGCAGGATCACAAGGCGCGCGACGACGGCGACCTCGGCCCGAACACCGGCGGGATGGGCGCCTATTCGCCGGCGCCGGTCGTCACGCCGCAGATTCACGAACGCGATCATGGCGCGAGGTGATTCGTCCGACCATCGACGGGCATGGCGGCCGACGGCGTGCCGTACGTCGGATTTCTGTATGCGGGTCTGATGATCGCGCCGGACGGCACGCCGAACGTCATCGAGTTCAATTGCCGCTTCGGCGATCCGGAAGCGCAACCGATCTTGTCGCGTCTCGATTCGGACATCGTCGAACTGTGCGAGGCGGCGCTCGCGGGTCGGCTCGATGCCGTGCGAGTTGCGTTGGGATCCGCGCGTCGCGCTTGCGCGTCGTGATGGCGGCCGGCGGCTATCCCGGCGAGCTATGCGAAGGGTGATCGCGATCGAAGGACTCGATGACGTCGACGAGCTCCGACGTGAAGGTTTTCCACGCGGGCACCCGCAGTCGTCGGTGATCGCATCGTGACCGATGGTGGCCGCGTGCTGACAGTCGTCGGACTGGGCGACGGACGTGGTCGCCGCGCAGCGGCGCGCCTATGAGGCGGTCGGCCGGATTCACTTCACGAACGCCTACTATCGGCGCGACATCGGCTATCGCGCGGTCGCGCGCCAGTCGCAGCGCGTAGCGTCCGAGCACTTGCGCGAGGCCGATCGCGCACAACAGCGTCAGCGTCGACGCGCATGTTCGACGCGCGTGCGCGCTCGGCAATACTCGCCGCATGCTCGCCCGATCTGTTACGTCGATTCGAACCGTTTGCCGCGCTGGAGTGGACGACGCTGTGCAGCGTCGCGCGCCACGCGCGACTGCTGCGGCTGCGCGGCGCAACGCACGCTGGCGCCGAACGGTCGCAAACACCACGGCAGTTGTTATCTCGTGAAAGGCGCTCGTGCGGCGGCGCGACAAAGCGACGGCCGCGAAGTGCAGATCGCCGATCAGGACGCGGCAGCGCGCCACGCGTCTGCTCGTTGTCGGGAGACGGTGCGTCGGTCGAGACGATCGGCGCTGTCACGCTGTTGTGGATCGACCTCGATCCGGTTGCGTTCATGCTCGGCGCGGACACCGCCGGTTACGCGGTGGAACGGCTCGACGCGGCGCCCGACGATCATTGGATGCATCGCTTTCTGGGCCCGGGTCTTGTCGAATGCCTGGCCGCCGAGTGCGTTGCAGACGGTGTTTCGCGCATTCGCGCCGCTGCATCGTCGAAGCCGGCGAAACCGTCGTGCGCGAAGGCGAACCGGCCGATCTGTTCTACGTCATCGCCAACGGATCGCAGAGGTGCGTCGCGGTCGTCGCCGGCTCGCGGCGCTGATGCCGGGCGATTCGTTCGGTGCCGACGCGCTGGTCAGCGGCAGCCGACGCAACGCGACGCGTCGTCATGCTGTGCGACGGGCGCGTGATGTGTCTGCCCGCCGACGACATTTCGATGCCTGCTCGCCGATCGCGCTGGTGCGTTGGGTTGAACGCATCGCGCCGGGCGCACACGCGATCGACCTCGTCGCAGCGCGCGCGCGGTCCCGACGCGTTGCGCATGCTGGCCGGCGAGTTGGATCTCGGCGCGACCTACGTATTCGACGGCGCTGCGGAAGAGGATCGCGCGCTGGCCGCGTTTCTCGCGACTCAGCGCGGCGTGCAGCGCGTTTGCGCGGCGCGGCTCGGCGTGCATCGTCCTGGGACGGCTGCAGCTCAGGCCGGTACCGTGCGGTCCTTCGCCCACGCGCGCAGCGCTTGCACCGAGTCGGCGCGCAGCACGGACATCGGATAGGTTCGATTGATCGCGCCGAGCACGTCGTCGGTGGTCACTGTCGCCTGATGCGATGCGGACAGATAACGTGCCGACACGATCGCTTCTTCGATTTCCGCGCCGGTGAATCCGTCGCTGTGTTCGGCGAGCTGATCGAGATCGAACGCGTCTGGGATCCAGATCGCGTTTCGCGAGGTGGATCCGGAAGATCTCCTTGCGCGTAGCGCAGATCCGGCAGATCGACGAAGAAGATCTCGTCCATCCGGCCTTTGCGAACCAGTTCCGGCGGCAGCTCAGCGATGTCGTTGGACGTCGCGACGATGAACACCGGTCGTTTGTTCTCGGCCATCCACGTCAGCATCGTCGCGAGCACGCGTTTCGACGTTGCGTTGTCCGAATCGCCCGTGGCGATGCCTTTTTCGATTTCGTCGAGCCACAACACGCACGGCGCCATCAGTTCGGCCTGGCGCAGCGAGTTGCGCAGATTGCGCTCGGTCTCGCCGAAATATTTGTTGTACAGCGTGCCGAAGTCGAGGCGCAGCAACGGCACGCCGAACAGTCCCGCAACGGACTTCGCCGCGAGGCTCTTGCCGCTGCCTTGCACGCCGAGCAGCAGCAAGCCCTTCGGGCGATCCGTGCCGCTCGGGCTTCGACGAATTCGTGTTCGCGCAGACGCAGCCAGCTCTTCAGATTCGTCGAGGCCCGGCCACGTTCGCGAACGACTCGGTGTCGTATTCGTAGTGCAGCACGCCTTCGGTGTCGAGCAGCTCGAACTTGAGCTTGTTGATCTCGGGGATGTCGCCGTCGCTGATGACGCCGTCGGCGAAGACCGCGCGGCGGATCAGCATCTGCGCGTCGGAGTGCGTAACGCCGCGCAGGTTCGCAATGAGCTTGTCGAGCGTCTTGTTGTCGGTGGTGACCTTGCGGCCCTTGTGCAGGCGCGCCCACTCGTGTGCTTGTTTGCGCACCATCGCCAGCAGTTCGTCGTCGCTCGGCAGATCGCAGATTGAAGGTCGCGGTCAGCCGACCGAGTTCCTGCGGAATCGTCAGCGCGTGACTGACGAGCACGAGCGTATTGCCGAGGCGTTCGTAGTCGAGCGCGATGTCCTTGATGTAGCGGATCGTCTTCGGTTCGTTCGTCAGATACGGATGGATGTCGCACAGCACGTAGAGCGCAGGACCGGGCGTCGATGCTGATGTGAAGCAGCGGCCTTGTTGGGATCGGCGAACGCGATGTCGTTGCCGCTCGTCGCTGACCAGTTCGCCCCGGCGCAGCCCGCGCGTTGCGGACCACTCGCTGAACGGCAGGCCGCGTTGCATTGCAAACTGCAGCAGCAGCGCCAGCACGCGGCGCTCGTCGGGAGATTCGATGACGACGATCGGAATTCTCGCATCGAGGATCAGTCCCAGGTCCTTCGTGTCGCTCACGCACGCCTCCTTGCTTTCATGGGTTCGGTCGATCCGCTAGAGTGATCCGGACGTTCGACCGCTGTTCGAAGGATAGCCAGTGAAGCCGGATTGTCTCTTCTGCAGGATCGTCGCGCGGCAGTTGCCGAGCGAGATCGTCTACGAAGACGACGACGTGCTCGCGTTCAACGACATCAATCCGCAGGCGCCGACGCACGTGCTCATTATTCCCAAAACAGCACGTTGCCACCGTGAACGACGTAGCAGATGCCGATGCGGCGGTGTTTTCGACGCTGGTGTTGCGCGCGCGCGCGATAGCGGCAGCAGCTGCGGAATCGCGACGACCGGGTTATCGGCTGTTGTTCAACTGCAACGCCGCCGGCGGCCAGACCGTGTATCACCTGCACCTGCATCTGCTCGGCGGCCGCCAACTGAAAGGACTTGGTTGATGGCGGCGCAATTCGTTGCTCGATTTCGCGGTGATCGCAGCGGATCGCGTGTTGAAAACGCTTGCGGGACGGCATGCGCCGGAACGCGATTCGCCGGCGCAGCTCGATTCGCGGACGCGCCGCTCGACGACGACGCAGACGCGCACATGCGGCCGGGCTTGATGCGCGTCAACCACGCGGGCGAAGTGTGTGCGCAGGCGCTGTACGAAGGGCAGGCGCTGGTCGCGCGCGACGCGCGCGTTCGCGACGCGTTGCTCGCGGCGGCGCGCGAAGAAGAAGATCACCTTGCATGGTGCGGCGAGCGCCTGCAGGAACTCGACAGTCGGCCGAGTCTGCTGAATCCGCTGTGGTACGGCATGTCGTTCGCGCTCGGCGCGGCGACCGGACTGATGGGCGACAGGATCAGCCTCGGTTTCGTCGCGGCGACCGAAGATCAGGTGTGCCGCCATCTCGATCGACACCTGACGGGAATTGCCGGCCGACGATGCGCGCAGCCGCGCGATCGTGGCGCAGATGCGCGACGACGAAGCACGTCACGGCACCGCGGCGCTCGAAGCGGGCGGCACCGAATTTCCGCAACCGGTCAAGGACGCGATGACGCTCGTGTCCGGCGTCATGACCGCGCACGGCGTATCGCGTTTAGCTAGTTACTGCGCGCTTCGACGATCTCGAAGTCGTGAGTGATCTCGACGCCGCCGCGCTGCAGCATCAGCGTGGCCGAGCAGTATTTCGTCGCGGACAGTTCGATCGCGCGCTCGACCTGATGCGTTTTCAGGTTGCGGCCGGTGACGACGAAGTGAATGTGAATCGCGCGTGAACACGGCCGGTATCGTGCGTCGGCACGTTCGGCTGTTAACTGCGTCACACAATCGGTGACGTCCTGGCGAGATTTCTTCAGGATGTCGATCACGTCAATCGATGTACAGCCACCCAGTCCCATCAGTACCATCTCCATCGGTCGCACACCGAGATTTTTGCCGCCGTGATCGGGCGGTCCGTCGATGATCAGCGTGTGGCCGCTGTCCGATTCGGCAATGAATTGGGCGTCTTTCATCCACCGGATACTGGCCTTCATTGCAATCTCATCGCGTGTAATCTCGTGACGGTCTAAGAGGAAGCGATGTTAACTCCGACCGTTCGGTGCCCCGAAACTGTGCCACTCGTCGTGCCGACGCTCGTCTACCTGTTCACGCCTGTGCCAGAGTTCAATTCGACAGGCACGTCACGAAGGAGCGATAGGAAATGCTTGCAGTGAAAAGTACTCAGCCGATGGGCGCCATGCCAAAGCGTCCCGATGGCCAAGGGGTATCAGACGACAACGATGAACACGGACAGTTCGGAGAACACTCACCTCGAAGCGTTTCTTGCCGCCGCGCATCGTCGCAAGTATCCGGCGAAGAGCACGCTGATTTACGCGGGCGACAAGTCGGATTCGATCTACTACATCATGAAGGGCTCGGTCACCGTGCTGGTCGAAGACGAGTCCGGCCGCGAGATCATCGTGGCGTATCTCAACAAGGGCGACTTCTTCGGCGAAATGCCGCTGTTCTTCGACGACAGCTCGCGTTCGGCGTGGGTCAAGGCGAAGACCGAGTGCGAAGTTGCCGAACTGTCGTATCGCGAAGTTCAAGGAGCTCGCCGAGAAGCACACCGAACTGCTGTACTGCGGTCGGTCGGCAGATGGCCGAACGGCTGCGCAAGACGACGCAGAAGGTCAGCGACCTCGCGTTCCTCGACGTCACCGGACGCGTTGCACGCACGCTGCTCGATCTGACGCGTCAGCCCGATGCGATGACGCATCCCGACGGCATGCAGATCAAGATCACGCGTCAGGAAATCGGTCGCATCGTCGGTTGTTCGCGCGAGATGGTCGGCCGCGTACTGAAGACGCTGGTCGATCAGGGTCTCGTGTCGGTCAAAGGCAAGACGATGGTCGTGTACGGCACGCGCTGATCGAGTTCGAAACGGCAGCAGGACAGCTGCGTGATGTGGGTCGCCTCGGACTCAGCTGATGGACACCATCGGATCAGGATGGCCGAGGCGTCCGAAAAAGCCCGCAATGCGGGCTTTTTCCTTTCTGGCGGTGTCCTAGAGGTCGAGCAGCGCGACGATGCGGTTGGCCGCTTCGAGCGGATGTGCATTGGCTCGTATCGATCTTCACGGCGGGCGTCGGCATCTTGCGGAACTGGAACGCGCCTTGATCGCGCAGCCGGCGGTATTCGGGCAGCGACGCGAGCTTGCCGATCGCGCGTCGATCTTCGTTTTCGATGCGCGATTCGATCATTTCCTCGGGACACGAGTCGACGAACACGATTTCGCCGCCGAGTCGTTCGATGATGACGCACGCGTCGTTGCGAAGCGCCGCGATCCTGCCGACGCGTCGAACCAATTACAACGCTGAAGCAAGGGCAACGCTGATCAGCGCGACGGCGTGAGCTCCGGGCTGCCGGTTTCGACGTAGCGCTGCAGACGCTGCAGCTGGCCGAGCTGCACCTGGTCGACCGGAATTGCGAGCTTGTCCAGGCCGTCGGGGGAGTAGCCGCCGACCGCGTAGGTGTAGTGCAGTCGAGTGGCGCCGTTGTCGGCATCGCTGAGCGCGAACGTCATGCTGCCGCTGACGGCCATCTGCTGCAGCGGACCGAGTCCACCGACCATTCGCAGCAACTTATCGCGCTGCGCGAAGACGACCGTCATGTGAACGACTGCGCCGTCTTTGAGGCGCTCGCAGAAACAACCACCGGGTTTGGTGTCGATCGAGAAGTTCGCGGCGTCGCCCGAGTACGAATGCTGCGCGTCCCACCAGCGCCCAACCTCATCCGTCAGGCTGTGGAATACGCGCTCGCGCGGCGCCGCGATGATCAGGACGTGTTCGGAAACGAACCCGCCGGCAGAACTCGCCGTGACGTCGGCGCCGGCGATGCATGGCGTGACGACCAGCGTCAGCAGCAACGAAACAACGATTGCGACGCGCATTTGTGAACTCCGATTGACTCGACGAACTTGTCGCATGTCCGGAGATGCTCGCGTATGTGTCCCGCTGCGTCAAAGTCGAACGACTGATGTGTCATGATCGGGTCTTTGCGCGAGTTCACTGCGCGCACTGGACTACGATGTCGAACGACGCCGCAATTTCTGCGAACAACATCCACTACCCGTGGGGTCGCGGTTGGCATTGGATCGGCGAAGGCGCGCAGATGTTTCTCGCGGCACCGGGCACGTGGGTCTGTTGTTGATCCTGCAACTGGTGGTCGATATCGGACTGTCGATTCTGCCGGACGCTGGCGGTATTTTCGGCGGCCTGATTCAACTCGGCGTCGGCGTGGCCAGCATCGTCATCGGCGTCTTCTTCGAGGCAGGACTGTTGCTGGGCTGCCAAGCGCAACGGCGCGGCGAAACGCTCGCGGTCGCCACGCTGTTCGCGGCATTTCGGACATCCCGCCGCGCGGGGTCTGTTGGGTCTCGCGCTCATTCAGGTTTGCGCGTGGGCATTCATCGCGGTCATTGCCCTCGTATCGGTTGTCGTCGTGATCGGCGCGGGATTGTCGTTGCTGACGATGGGTGCCAGCGCGATCTGTCAACGACATCCTCGGCTCGCTGACGAGCTGTGATGGTCGTCTTTCTGCTCGTAATGACGCTGAGCCTGCTCGTGGCTATGGCGTTGTGGATGGCGTCGCCGCTGGTGTTGTTCCGCGGCTACACGCCGGCGCAGGCGCTGATGGAGAGCTTCAACGCGAACTTCCGCAACGTTCGCGCGCTGACGGTTTATGGTCTCGGAATGGTGGCGCTGGCGATCGTTGCGGATGCTGCCGCTGCTGCTGGGATTTCTCGCTCTGGTGCCGCTTGCGACGACATCGCGCTACGTGGCGTTCTGCGATCTGTTTCCGCGAGCACTCGCGCACTCAGATCGAAGAACAAGCGTCGCAGCGCGCCGCCCGGATCGGGCTCGCGCATGAACGCTTCGCCGACCAGGAATGCGTTGACGCCGCGCGCGCGCATCTCGTCGACCTGTGCGCGTTCGTGAATGCCGCTTTCGGTCACCACGATGACGTCGTTGGGGATCTGTCGGCAGCAGGTCGTACGTCGTCGACAGTCGCGTGTCGAACGTCCGCAGATCGCGGTTGTTGATGCCGATCAGTCGTCGGCGACAGTGCGAGTGCAGCGTTCGAGTTCCGCCCGATCGTGCACTTCGATCAGCACGTCGAGTCCCAGTCGCACGCGCCGCGTCGTAGTAGTCGCGCAACTGTCGCGGCTGCAGCGCCGCGACGATCAGCAGGATGCAGTCCGCGCCGAGCGCGCGCGCTTCGACGATCTGATACGGATCGACGACGAAGTCCTTGCGCAGCGTCGGCAGCGGCACCGCGGCGCGCACGTCGACCAGATAGCTGATCGTGGCCCTGGAAGAACGTCTCGTCCGTCAGCACCGACAGGCATGTCGGCGCCGGCAGCTGCATAGCTGCGCGCGATTCGCGGCCGGATCGAAGTCCGCGCGAATGACGCCCTTGGACGGCGACGCTTTTTTCACTTCTGCGATCACGGCCGGGTCGCCCGCGGCGATGCGCGCGCGAGATCGCCGCGACGAAACCGCGCGCGGCCGGTGCGTCGCGCGCAACGCGGATCGATCTCGGCGAGCGGCACTGGCGCGCTTGCGCGTCGGCAACTTCGATCGCGCTTGTGCGCGAGTATCCGGTCGAGCACGGTTTCGCGTCATCAGCGTCTCACCCATCAACGACGTGATCCGCACCAGTTCGCCGAACCGCTCGTTCGCGAGACCCGACGCGATCGCGTCCTGCGCCATTGTGACGCCGTTGGCGAGCGACGTTGCGACGCCGGATACGTAGATTGCGGCGCCGGCGTTCAGCGCGACGATTTGCGCGGCGGCCGAGTCGGGTTCGTTGAGCGACTGGTTCAGCAATGCAAGGCTGGCGCGCGGCGAGTCGGCGTACGAGCCCGTCGAGCGGCGCGACGTCGATGCCGAAATCTGTCGGCGCGATCGTGTAGCGCGTTGATCTCGCCGTTTTTCAGTTCGACGACTTCCGACGGCCCCGCGATCGACAACTCGTCGAGGCCGTCGGCGTGCACGAGCATCACGTGGCGGCTGCCGAGCTGTTGCAGCACGCTGCGCGAGCGTTTCCAGCCGTTCCGGCGCGAACACGCCGATCACCTGATTCGGCGCGGAGGCCGGATTGGTCAGCGGCGCCACCAGGTTGAAGATCGTGCGCGTGCCGAGTTCGCGTCGCGCGGCGGACGCGTGCTTCATCGCACGCGTGATGCGCCGGCGCGAACATGAATCCGACGCCGGCTTCGCGAATGCAGCGGCCGATCTGGGTCGGCGTCAGATTCAGATTCGACGCCCGCGGCTTCGAGCACGTCGGCGCTGCCGCTCTTGCTCGTCATGCCGCGATTGCCGTGTTTTGCGACGTGCGCGCCGGCGGCCGCGGCGACGAAAGCGGCGGCGGTCGAAATGTTGAACAGCTTCGCCGCGCCGCTGCCGCCGGTGCCGCACGTGTCGACGAGATAGGTCTGTCTCGACCGCGACTTTTTCCGACAGCGCGCGCATCGCTTCGACCGCGCCGGTGATTTCGTCGACGGTCTCGCCTTTGACCTTCAACGCCATCAGCACGCCGCCGATCTGCGCGTCGGTCGCTGCACCGGTCATGATCGATTCGAACAGCGCGCGCGACTCGGCGCGCGACAGGTCGCGCCGCTCGCCGAGCTGCGCGATGTCGCGCTGAATGTGCTTCGTTTGCGCTCATCGCGACTCACGCCGCGTACCGACGTTCGCTGCAGGAAGTTGCGCAGCAGATCGTGACCGCACTGCGTCAGGATCGATTCGGGGTGGAACTGCACGCCCTCGATCGCGCAGCGTGCGATGCCGCACGTCCCATGATTTCGTCGACGCTGCCGTCTTCGTGCTGCGTCCACGCGGTCACCTCGAGGCAGTCCGGCAACGTCTCGCGCTCGACGATCAGCGAGTGATAGCGGGTGGCTTCGAACGGCATCGGCAAGCCCGTCGAATACGCCGCCATTCGCGTGATGGATCATCGACGTTTTGCCGTGCATCACCTGGCGCGCGCGCACGACGTCGCCGCCGAAGACGGCGCCGATGCACTGGTGTCCGAGGCAGATTCCGAGCAGCGGAATCCGTCCGCCGAACGTGCGCACGACGTCCATCGAGATGCCGGCTTCGGTCGGGCGTGCACGGGCCGGGTGAAATGACGATGAATTCGGGGTCGAGTCGTTCGATTTCGGCGAGCGTGATTTCGTCGTTGCGATGCACGACCACGTCGGCGCCGAGTTCGCGCCAGGTACTGGACGACGTTGTAGGTGAACGAATCGTAGTTATCGATCATCAACAGCATGTTGAAAGCCATCCTTTGAGACGAAAGCGGATCTGGAACCTTCGACGAACCGTGGTTGCGCGGCGCGGTCGTCGGCGATCGAAGATGGGTTGCTAAACGTGTAGAGCGAGATGCGGATGGGCGGGGCGCCCACCATGACGCCCGACGGAGCGTCGAGCCGGTCAGCGGCGTATCTAACCGGCTGTTCGAATCATGGTGCGCTTATAAGGGTTTCGAGCTGCTGCGCAATGTTTTTGCAGGCTCGGCGGTAACGGCCGGTAACAAACTGATACATCAAAATGACGTTCAAGTCGATGCGATTCTCTAGTTGCAAGGGTCGCGAACTGTATACTGCGCGGCCAATTCCCAATCAAACTGACACCCGCCAACCATCGCCTGCACCTTCAGCGTCATTACGAGTGTCGCGGTCGCTGATCAAGGCGTAAAACCACCAAAATCAAATGAAAATCCTGATTGCGCTCCTCGTAGTGTGTTTGGGTTCTGCAGCCTTCTGGGCCTCTTTCGATCACCCGTTGGCCGCACCGGACTGGTCCGGAAAGCTCGGCGGCATTTCGTACAACCCGAGCGGCATCTTCGACAAGAAGACCTTCGACAAACCGGTGCCCGAATCGGTGATTCGCGGCGGACATGAAACAGCTGTGCGACGGTGACGAATCGGATTCGTACCTATTCGGTCGACTCGCGGACTCGATCGTGTGCCGTACATCGCCAAGGAGTTCGGACTTGAAGGTGACGCTGGGCATCTGGCTCAGCGACGACCGTCTGCTGAACGAAGCTGAACTCGCGCGCGGAATCGAGGTGATCCGGGACAACCCGGACGTGGTCGACCGCGTCATCGTCGGCAACGAAACGCGTGCTGCGCGGCGAACTGACCGCGAGCGACGTCGTCGCCTATATGCATCGCGTCACGAACGCGATTGCCAACCCGAATGTCGAAGTAGGCACCGCCGACGTCTGGAGCGTGTGGCTGAAGTACCCGACGCTGGCCCAGGGCAGCGCGTTCGTCGGCATCCACCTGCTGCCGTACTGGGAAGGCATCGCCGCCGAGCCAGAGCATGGGCTACGTCACCGACCGGCTCGCGATGATCAAGAAAGCGTTCCCGGACAAGAAGATCGTCATCGCGGAGACCGGCTGGCCGTCGGAAGGTCGCGTCAAGAAAGGTTCGGTGCCGTCGGCGTCGATGGAAGCGTTCTTCATTCGCAAGTTCCTGAAGCTCGCGGCGTCGAACGACTACGACTACTACATCATCGAAGCGTATGACCAGCCGTGGAAGGCGCGCCAGGAAGGTGCGGTGGGCGCGTTCTGGGGGCTGTTCGACGCGGACCGTGCGCCGAAATTCGCAGATGACCGGTGGGCTGTCGTCGTTCCCGCAGTGGCCGACGTTTGCGACGTCGGCAGCGCGTCGGAATTCTCGCGGTCGGCGCATCCGTGCTGGCGGCGCATTCCGGCGGTTGCGTTGTCCGGCTATCTGCTGCTGGGCGGAATCGTCGGCGTGGTCGTGTCCGGTATCTTGTTCATCATCGATGCGCTGTCGTTGCGGTACGTCGACTGGGGCACGGTCGGCGGCACGATGTTGGTCATGCCGGCGGTGCTGTTCACCGCGCTGGTGCTGCTGACCGAAAGCGCCGAGTGGGCGCTGAGCTTGTGGCGCGTACGTCGCAAGTCGCTGCCGTCGGTCGATTTCGGCGAGACGCCGCGCGTGTCGATCCACGTGCCGACTCACAACGAGCCGCCGCAGATGGTCATCGGTACGCTCGACGCGCTGGCGCGCCTCGACTACCCGGACTTCGAAGTCATCGTGCTCGACAACAACACCGCGTCGGAGACTCGACTGGCGTCCCGGTCGAAGCGCATTGCCGCGCGTTGGGATCGCGCTTCCGCTTCTTCCACTTCGACGGCATGAAGGGCTTCAAGGCCGGTGCATTGAACAAGGCGCTGGAATTGACCGACCCGGCGGCCGACGTTCATCGGCGTCATCGACAGCGACTACCAGGTGTCGCCGGAGTGGCTGAAGACCGTCGTACCGGCGTTCGCGGATCCGCAGGTCGCGCTCGTGCAGGCGCCGCAGGACTACCGCGACGCGGACGAAAGCCTGCTGAAGAAGTGCTGCTACGAGGAGTACCGCGGCTTCTTCCACGTCGGCATGGTCGAGCGCGACGAACACAACGCGATCATCCAGCACGGCACGATGTGTATGGTCCGGCGCACCGCGCTCGTCGAAGTCGGCGGCTGGGCACCGTGGTGCATCACCGAAGACACCGAGCTCGGGTCTGCGCCTGTTCGAAGCCGGCTACGTCGCGCACTACACGTCGAAGTCGCTGGGCCGCGGCTTGATGCCCGACACGTACGCAGCGTACAAGGATCAGCGCTATCGCTGGGTGTACGGCGCGATGCAGATTCTGAAGCGGCACGGACCGATGTTGTTCGGCCGTGCCGGCAAGCTGACGCTCGCGCAGCGTTATCACTTCGTCGCCGGCTGGCTGCCGTGGTTCGCCGACGCGTTCGCGTTGATCTTCTCGGTGCTCGCGGTCGATCTGGACCGGGCTGATGGTCGCGGCGCCGAAATACTTCGACGTGCCGTTGACGGCGCTGTCGTCGACGGCACTTGCGCTGTTCACGATCAAGACGATCAAAACGATCGTGCTGCACCGCGTCGAAGGTCGGCGGCGGAATCCGCGGACTCGCTCGCATCGGCGGTGACGGGCCTGTCGCTGGCCTATATCGTCGGCAAAGGCGTGCTGTTCGGACTGGTCACGTCGTCGAATCCGTTCGTGCGCACACCGAAGTGCGAGGACTCGGCGCCGTTCTCGAGCGCGCTGCGCATGAGCGCCGCCGAGTCGTTGATGCTGTTGGCGATCGCTGCTTGCGTTCATTGTCACGCGTGATGGTCACGCGCGTCGACGATCCGGCGGAACAGGTATGGGCGATGGCGCTGGCCGTGATGGCGGTGCCGTACGCAGCGTCGCTGATCGTTGCGATCGGTTCGTGTGTCAAACCGGCACGTCGTCCGGTGCTCGCGCCGGAGATCACGCCGACGCCGGCCTATCACAACTCGGATCTCGATCTGGCGGCTTGATGCCAACTTACGAGAACTCCGCTCCGCGGAGTCTGCGGCGCGCGGCCGTCGCGCGCCTTCATTCTCCCGTTAGGGCTCTTCCTGCGTACGCTGATCGATCCGCGACGCCGCCGGCGTCGCACCACGCGCCGGTTCGGCGATCGCAAACGCAATTCCGGTTGCGGCCATCGTCCAGACGATCAGCGCGCCGGTCGGCAGATCGGTGAGCATCGATACGACTGAGTCCGGTCAGGTAGCCGATCGCGCCGACTGCGTAGGCCTTCGCGGTGCGATGTCGAACCGCTCGACGTGTCGCGAGCGCCGGAATGATCAGCGTCGAAAACACCAGGTACACGCCGACGATCTGTACCGACGCGGTCACCGACAGACCGAACAGCAGATAGAAGCCCATCCGCCCGAGGCGCTCGTGCGCCGAGACCGAACCAGGCGGCGAGCACGACCGCGGTCAGCAGCCGCGACCGCGCCGAGCTGCGGGTAGTTGACCCACAGGATCTGGCCGACCAGCAGGTCCTTGAGGTATTCACCGGCATGGACGATTGCCGGCGAGCAGCAGCACCTGCAGCGTCGCCGCGAGCACGAACACGGTGCCGATGATGCCTTCCTGAATGTCGGGCCAGCGTCGCTCCGTCCACGTCATGAACAGCGCGCCAGCCAGCGCCGCGCGTCAGCGCGGAGATCTGCACCGCATAGCCGCCCGACTGCAGACCGAAAAAGTCCGCGGCGATGACGCCAACGCCGGCGATCTGCGCGATCGCGATGTCGATGAACACGATGCCGCGCCGCAGCACCTGAATGCCGAGCGGCACGTGCGTCGCGGTGACGAGCAGACCGGCGAGCAGCGCGGGGATCAGGATGTTGAATTCGATGTCCTGCACGTCAGTTCCTCACTTTTTCGAGGCGCGCGATGATGTCGTCGAAGAGCCCGAACAGATCCTTCGCGCCCGGCGTGCCGCCGACGGTGTACGGCAGATCGACGAGCGGCACGCCGCGTGTGCTCGCGAAAGCCACTGCGGCGCCTTCGGGTCGGTGTACATGCTGCGCGTGATCGCGTCGGCGCCGTCGCGCTGAATCCGCGTCGACGAGTTCCGCGAGGTATCCGGCGCTCGGCGGAATGCCCGGCTTCGGTTCGATGTCCATCACCTCGACCATGCCGAGCCAATGGATCAGATAGACGCGTGTCCTTGTGATACGGCACCAGGCGCATGCCCTTCAGCGGCTGCGCCTGTTGTTCCCATCTGCGCGATCGCCGCGTGCCAGCGCGTCTGAAAATCCTCGCCGCGCGCGGCGTAGAACGCGGCGTTCTTCGGGTCGATCTTCGCCAGTCGATCGCTGACGACAGTCGGCGACCTTCGCGATGTTGCGCGGATCGAGCTGGATGTGCGGATTGCCGCTCGGATGAATGTCGCCGTCGGCGCGATCGAGCCGCGTCGGCACTTCCAGGCGATCGACGTAGTCGGCCGCGGCGATGTAGCCGGGCGTCCCCGGTTGCACGTTGCGGTTACCGGCCGTCTGCATCAGCACCGGCAACCAGCCGGTCTCGAGTTCGGCGCCGGTGCAGATCACGAGATCTGGCGCTGCGCATGTGCGCGACCAGACTCGGCCGCGCCTCGATCCGATGCGGATCCTGCAGCGGACTCGACGCCTGGTAGACCGACGACTTTGTCGCCGCCCAGTTCCTGCGCGAGCGACGCCCATTCCGGGCAAACACGCAAACACGTTCAGCGCGGCGTACGCCGATGCGGGACAGAACTGCGCAAGCAACAGTCCGGCACAGGATGCGAAATCGAATCATGTGAATCACCTCGTAGTGGACTGTGTGTTAGAACTTGTGTGCGCCGTGTGCGCCGAGACTCATGATGTATTGCAGCAGACAGCTCGTCGTCGGTGTTGGTGAAGCGCGCCTGGTCCCACGCGTACTGCAAACGCAGACGCGAGAATTCCGACGGCGAGAAGTCGACCATCGCGGTCGTTCGCCGCGGATCGTGGTCGGCGAGGATCGGAAAATCCGGTGCTCGGCAACGCGCCGCTTCGAACGAGTCCGATCTCGGTGCTGCCGGAGTCGAGATAGTCGTAGCGCGCGCCGATCCGCCAGCGCGGCATGAACTGATACACCGCCTGCGCGTACCAGCCGTTCTGATCGGAGTTGTAGTTGCCGGTCGCGTCCTGCGGACCGTTCAGATCGAACGTCAGCGAGCCGTTTTCGTTGCGATGGAAGTACTCCGCCTGCAGCTTGAAGTTGCGCTCGACCGGATTGCCGTCGGGCGCCCACTTCCAGACGAAGTCGAGCCCCCACATGTCGGTGTCGCCGGTGAACGCATCGGTCACCTGCGCGCCGAACTGATCGAGATCCTGATAGGTGCGCTGCGTCGGCTTTCGATGATAGACGGTGGCGCCGATCAGATAGCTGTTGCTGAAGCCAACGTCTCCACCGAGGTGCGCGAACGCCATCATCGCGTTCACGCCGTTCTTCTCGCGATCGGTGCCCGGGAACTGATCGCCGAGACCCAGTTCGACGCCGAGCTCGATCAGCAGCGAGGTCGGCGCGACCCAGCGCGCCTGCAGGCCGTCCTGCTTCAGCTGACCGCCGAAGAACGCCTGCAGCGCGAGCGGCGCATCGACGAAGTCCCACGCGTGCGCGTGTATTTCGTTGAGGTAGCCGAAGTCCGACAGGAACCGGCCGAACTTGATCGTGCCGCCCGGAATCAGACCGACGTGGCTGACGTAGGCTTCTTCGACCGACGTGCCGTTGTCGCCTTCGAACGCGCCGACGAAGTAGCCGGAAAAGTACGGATCGACGTTGGCCGACAACGTCAGTTCGGATTCGCCGAGCTGGAAGCTGCGACCCGGCGGACCGACGTCGCCGTTGGTCGGAATGAAGCCGCCGATCTGATAGTCGGCGGGATTCTGCGGATGGCTGACCGTACGTACCCGTCAGGATCAGCGACGCGGCCGGATTGAATTCGTTGCCGGAGCTACCGCTGGCTCGGCTTGCGCCAGTGGTTCGCTGAACGAACGGTGCCGGTTCGGTCGGCGTTGCGTTCGCGACCGCCGCTTCGGCGGCGGCCAGGCGGGCTTCCAGCGCGCCGATGCGCGCCTCGTAGTCGCTGCGCAAGCGCAGCTCATTTCGTCGCGCAGTTGTTGGATTTCGCGATCGCTGCTGGCGCGCAGCGAATGGCGCATATGCCGACGATGACGATGGCCATCCCGCGAGGAGTGTTCTCGCATTCATGAATTGTGTTCCTCAGCATGAATTCACGACGCGCCGCGACATGCGCGGCGCGAACCCTGGAGATTCAGCGGAGGTGCGGTGGAGCGCGGGACTGAAATGCGGTGATGGTGCGGCGAACGATGCCGCGATGTCAGAGCTGACGCCGGAAGCGGTGAGACTGCGTCGATGCACGATGGTTAGCGGCTGCTGCGGCAACGAACGACGACAGTTGTCCGAATGTCGCGCACTTCGCGCACAGCGTCGTGTGCGACAGCGCCGTCTTTCGACGAGTGCCAGGTCGAGGTGCGACAGCGCGTGCGCCTGGCCCGCCTGTTGCGCTGAACAGCAGCGCCAGTGCGAGCAGAAGCGGAAGTGCGCGAGGCGCGGTCATGGCGAGGTCCGAACGAATCGGCGGCGAGTGTAGCGCGATCACGACGATGCGGAAACGTCGCCGATCCACGCGCCGATCAGCCAACGCGTAGGAACCGATCTGCACTGCAACCGCGTTGCCGCCGGGCTCCGCCGTCTTCTTGAGCCACGGGACTGCCGCTTCGGCGGAAGTCGAATTGTTTGGGAAGAATCGCGACGCTCGAATACCGGGAAAGTGCGCTTGCGATGCGGGGGCGCCGCGAGACTGCGCGACAGGAACATACCGCGGACCATCCGTCGGCGCCGATCATTTCAGGTGACGAATCGCATCGTCATCCAAACCTCAGTTCGAGCGCCGGGAGTATCCCACGGCTCGTTGCCGGTGGACGAGGCCTTGTCCATCAGGTACTGTTTGTTCGCGTCGCTTCTCCGCGTGCAAAGGACCTTCGTTGCGCCTTCACGCGTCGTGAAGAACCACTTCCGTCGACGACGAAGTAGCGATCGCTGCGAAAACGTTGAGCTCTTTCGGGTCGATTCGCGTTTCATGGTCACTGTCGCGGTCGTCCGAGTGTAACTCAGCTTTCGATCGCGTATCGTCGGATCTCAGCATCCGGATGATCACAAAATGATGGATCGAAGCGAAACGAGCCTCAGCGTTGCACGCGCAATGATCGATGCGTGGCGCGCGCTCGATTGGCACGCGCGTCGTTGACCACGTTCAGCGAAGATGGCGATGTTGCAGATCGTGCCGCTCGAACCCTATACGCGGACGCGCCGCGATCAAGGCGCACCTCGATCAGATCGCATCCGGCATCGAACAGGCTCGATTTCACGATCAAACATCTGAATGCGGTCGGTCACATCGTGTTGTTCGAGCGTACCGACGAGTTCGTCTACAAGGGCCGCGCTGCGAAGCGTACCGGTTGTCGGGCGTCATGGAGATTGCCGACGGCCACGTTAAGGCGTGGCGCGAATACATGGATCTGGCGACGATGGCGAAAGCGATGGGTACCTGATCGGAACCGTCAATGCACGCAGGAGGTCCGAGATGACCGTCCGTTCTACAACGAAGGGTCGCGGACGACTACAGGATCGTTTCGACAGCCGACGCCTCGCGGATCGGCTCGAGCAGGTCACGTTGCGCCGCGCGTTCACCGACGAAGACCGCGCGTTCATCGCGCGCGCGCCGATGTTTTTCCTCGCGACCGCCGACGCCAGGGACGTCCGGATTGTTCGTATAAAGGCGGGTATGCCCGGTTTCGTGCAGGTCGTCGACGACGTGACGCTCGCGTTTCCGAGTTACGACGGCAACGGTCAGTTTCGCAGCCTCGGCAATCTTACGGTGAATCCGCACGTCGGCATGCTGTTCATCGACTTCGAAGCGACGAAGCGCATTCGCGTGAACGGTGTTGCGTCGATCGATCGACGCAGATGCGCTGCTGCGCCACATATCCCGGATGCCGACATCGTCGTGCGCGTTCGTGCGCGAAGAGATCTTTCCGAATTGCCCGCGCTACATTCACAAGATGCAGATGACGGAGCTGTCGGCTACGCGCCACGTCCCAACTATGAACCGCCGGCGCCTGCATGGAAGCAGATGGAAGCGTTTCGCGATCACTGCCGTCCGACCCCGCGAAGCGATAGCCAGCTTCTATCGGCCCAACCGTTCAGCTAAGGTGTGAAGCGTCGATTCCAACCGGAGGGAGAGGAATGGCGAGCTTCATGGCACCGCTGAGCAACTACACGTACGCCGTGCTGCGCATCGTCACGGGTCTGCTGTTCTGTTTCACGGCTCACAAAAACTGTTGGGGTGGCCGGTGCCGAACCGATGGCTGGTATTCCGCCATTCGTCACGTACATCGCGTGGGCCGATCGAACTGATCGGCGGCGCGCTGGTGATGATGGGGCTGATGACGCGCTGGGCGGCGTTCGTCTGCAGCGGTCTGATGGCCGCGGCCTATTGGATGGCGCACGGCACGCAGCGTTGTACCCGATGCTCAACGGCGGCGAACTCGCGATCATGTTCTGCTTTGCGTTCCTGTACATCTCGTCGCAAGGCCCGGGCATCTGGAGTCTCGATGCGATGCGGGGCAAGCGAT
The DNA here is from genome assembly GCA_963829065.1 of uncultured Gammaproteobacteria bacterium. Taxonomy (GTDB): domain Bacteria; phylum Pseudomonadota; class Gammaproteobacteria; order Pseudomonadales; family Azotimanducaceae; genus DATJGR01. The sequence goes on from CAWHHK010000010.1 coordinate 282,214, forward strand.
AGGAAGACCGCGGGTTCTAGATCTGAAGAGTCGAGCCGGCGTGCGCCGTCGGCGCGCCGGCTGTTCCGGAGGCCTCGCGACGCTTGAGTGGTGTTCAGCTTCAGCGTTCCTTCGATCGCGCCGGCGAGATCGAGGCGCATGGGAACGGTGAGGCCGTCGACCTGACCGAGCCAGATCGTCGCGTCGATGCGTTCGTTGTCCTTGTTGCTCACCTCGAAGGTGCAGCGCTCGGTGGCGCCGGTCTTCGACGACGACAGCGCCTGCATGATTGGTCAGCTTCAGCGAGAACTGGTCCTTTGCCGTTGTGCACGGCCGAGCCCGCTGATGCGCAATCGCGCGATACGAACAGTGCGGACAGCAGGTCGAGGCTCGTGCGGTGCGCGCGGCGACCGCACCTGACCGTTCTTCGACGTACGTCAGGTGACCGTCGCTCAACATCAGCTCTTTGACCTTGTCGCGGGCTCGTTCGATAGTAGCGGTAGCCGTCGTTGACCGGACCACTGTCGTCAGCCGACCGGTCGAACTGAACATGCTCTGCCACTGCGTCACGAAGTTCGAGAACGCCGACCGTCCAGGCCTTGCCGCTGATCTGGTAGCGGGCGTCGTCCGTCTCGATTTTGACTTCTGCGCCGCCCACTTTGGCACCCGCGACGAAGGCGTCGTAGCCCAACGTCGTCTGCTGTGCGCAAACGCGGCGCAGCCGCTAGGAGGAGAAGGGTCGCGACGATGACGGAGCGCATTTCCTGGAGCCGTTGAAAATGGAGAGAAAGTGGACGCAAAATGGACCAGCGCCGGGACCTTGTCAAGGCGATATCGCACACTTTGCCGGAGGAGGTTCAGCCGGCGTTCAGGTCCTTGAACCGGCGCTCAGCCATGGCCGCGGCACGGAAGATGGCGCGGGCCTTGTTCATGGTTTCCTTCCACTCCAGGCGGCCGATCGAGTCGGCGACCACTCCTGCACCGGCCTCGATGTAGATCTTGCCGTTCTTGACCACGGCGGTGCGGATTGCAATTGCCGTATCCATGTTGCCGTTCCAGGCGAGATAGCCGACGGCGCCGCCGTAGACGCCCCGTTTGACCGGCTCGAATTCGTCGATGATCTCCATCGCCCGGATCTTCGGCGCCCCGGACAACGTGCCGACCGGAAGCGTCGCGCGCAGCACGTCGAACGCGGTGGCGCCGTCCTTCAGCTTGCCGACGACGTTGCTCGAAATGTGCATCACGTCCGAATAGCGCTCGATCGTGAACCGCTCGGTCACTTCGACGCTACCCGTCTGCGCGACGCGCCCAACGTCGTTGCGGCCCAGGTCGATCAGCATCAGGTGTTCGGCGATCTCCTTGGGATCGCCGAGCAGTTCCGCCTCCATCGCCTTGTCTTCCACGTCGGTGTGGCCGCGCCGGCGCGTTCCGGCGAGCGGCCGGTTCACGATGACGCCGTCTTCGACGCGCGCGAGGATCTCCGGCGACGAACTGACCAGGTGAAAGTCGTCGAGATCCATGTAGTACATGTACGGCGACGGATTGAGGTTGCGCAGCGCGCGATACAGGTTGATCGGCGCGTCGCTGAACGGCACCGACATTCGCTGCGCCAGCACCACCTGCATGACGTCGCCCGCGACGATGTACTCGCGGATCTTCTCGATCGCGGCCATGAAGGCTTCGCGGCCGAATTCCGAAACGAAGTCGGATTCCTCGACCGGCTGATTCGCGCTCGACGACGGAACGTCGGGTAACGGGCCCGGCGAGACGCCGACCGATCTTGCCGAGATGCTCCTTCGCGCGCGTCAGCGCGTCGGGCGACTCCGGATCCGCCAGCGTGATGATCTGCATGATCCCTTTCAGGTTGTCGAAGACGATCACGTCGTTCGACACCATCAAGCAGGATGTCGGGCGTTCCCAACGAATCAGGTGGGGCGCTGTGCGGCGAGCCGCTTCTCGACGTAGCGAACCGTGTCGTAGCCGAAGTAGCCGACGAGTCCGCCGTAGAAACGCGGCAGTCCTTCGATCGGCGCGACGCGGTAGCGACCCATGAACGCTTCGATGAACTCGAGCGGATCGTCGCACTGTCAGTCTGCTCGACGACGTTGCCGTCGGTCGTGACCGTGACGTGCGTTCGCCGACACCTTCAGCACGGTGCGCGCCGGCAGTCCGATGATCGAATAGCGTCCCCACTTTTCGCCGCCGTGCGCCGATTCGAGCAGGTACGAATACGGACCGCCCGCGAGCTTGAGGTAGGTCGAAAGCGGCGTATCGAGATCGGCCAGCACGGTCTTCGACCACCGGAATGCGGTTGTAGCCTTCGGCGGCCAGTTTGGCGAACGCGTCGGGGGTCATGGCGGCGAAGTGCCGTATCGGGAAAAGGCCGGCAGGCTAAAGGAGCTCGATGAGGGAATCAATGACGGCGTCGGCGCCGAGCTGGTCGGCCGGCGTGCCGTGGTTGTAGCCGTCGCGCACGCAAACGACGGAGCAGCCGGCCGCGCGTGCGGTTTCGACGTCGGTGATCGAATCGCCGACGAACAACGCGTCGACCGGCGCGGCATCGAGCAGTCGGCACGCGTGCAGTGCGGGCGCGGCGTCCGGTTTGTGCTGCGGCAACGTGTCGCCGCAGACGCAGCGCGTCGAAGTAATCGCGTCGAGATCGCAGCGCTGCGAGCACTTGTTGCGAAAGCCCGGTCAGCTTGTTGGTGACGACCGCGAGACGCGCGCCGCGCGTCGTGCAGCGCGCGCAGTGCTTCTACGACGCCGGGATACGGGCGGCTGAAATCGGCGATGTGCGCGCTGTAGTAGTCGATGAACACGCGTCAACAAGCGCGCCATCAGCAGTCTCGTCGGCGATCAGATCGCGGCAGCGCCGTGATGCGTCAGCGCCTGTTCGAGCAGCACGCGCGATCCGTGACCGACCCAGTGACGCGTCAACGCTTCGTCGACCGCCGGATATCCGCCGCTCGACGAGCGCTGCGTTGAGCGCGCCGTTGATGTCCGGCGCGCTGTCGATCAGGGTGCCGTCGAGGTCGAAGAGATAGGCGCCGTAGCGGCGCGCCAGCACCGCGCGCGTCAGTCGCCAAGCGCGCGTCTCATCGATGCGATCGTCGCGGCGTAGTCCGTGGTGCCGAAAATCGCCGAACCGGCGACGAACGTATCTGCGCCGGCGCGTGCGGCGGCGGCAATGTTGTCGGGTTTGATGCCGCCATCGATTTCGAGCCGGATCGACCGGCCGCTGCCGGCGATGATTTCGCGCGCATCGCTCAGTTTGTCGAGGCTCGACTGGATGAACTGCTGGCCGCCGAAACCTGGATTGACCGACATGATCAGCACGAGGTCGACCAGGTCGAGCACGTGCGACAGATGGTCGAGCGGCGTCGCCGGATTGAATACGAGACCGGCTTTGGCGCCGCCTTCGCGGATCAGGCCGAGCGAACGGTGCATGTGTTCGGTCGCTTCGGGATGAATGCTGATGTAGTTCGGCGCCGGCGTCGAGGAAGTCGCCGATCAGGCGGTCGACCGGTTTGACCATCAGATGCACGTCGACCGGTGCCGTGATGCCGTGCTTGCGCAGCGAAGTGCAGCACCAGCGGACCGATCGACAGATTCGGCACGTAGTGATTGTCCATCACGTCGAAGTGGATCAGGTCGGCGCCGGCCGCGATGACCGCATCGACCTCGTCGCCCAGACGCGCGAAATCCGCGGCCAGAATCGATGGAGCTATCCAGAAATCACTCATGGGCGCGGATTGTACGGGATCAAAAGCGTCGGCAACGCCAGTTAATGCGGTAGCCGGCGAACGGCTTCAAACTGATCCGGTGTGCCGATGTCGATCCAGCGACCGGTCCACATTTCACCGCCGACGCGGCCCGCCGCGATCGCCGCGAACAACAGCTCCCGCAGCGAGAACGGTCCGGCCGGCGCGTGGTCGAACAACTGCGGCGCAAGCAGCGAGATTCCACAGTAGGTATACGGACGCTCGGCACCCGCGTTGCACTCGATCGCCATCGAATCCGAAGTCGCCTTCGCTGCGATTGGCCGGCGTCGGCGTCAGCACGAGGTGCGCCAGATCGGTCGCGAGCGTCGTCGGCAGGCGTGCGAACGGGTAGTCGGTCCACATGTCGCCGTTGAGAATCACGAACGGTCCGGTCCCGAGTAGCGGCAATGCGCGCACGATGCCGCCGCCGGTCTCGAGCAGCGTGACTTCGCGGCTGTAGTGGATGCGTACGCCGAGCTTCGCGCCGTCGCCGAGCGCGTCGGCGATCGCTTCGCCGAGGTGATGCAGGTTGATCACGATGTCGCGTATTCCGGCGGCGGCGAGCCAGCGCAACTGATGCACGATCAGCGGTTGCCCCGCGATCGCAACGAGCGGCTTCGGCGTGTGATCGGTCAGCGGACGCAGGCGTTCGCCGCGACCCGCGGCGAGGATCATTCCGCGCAAGGGACGCCGCGAGCGGTGAGCGCGCGATGTGCCGCAGGGCGGATCGTCTCCTCGAGCCACTCGCCAAAATCGGCGAAGTCCGGGTACATCGCCGCAACGTCGATCACGTGGTCGATCACCGGGGCGATGTCGACGAGATGGCTCGGCCGGGCGTCGCGCAGCTCGAGCCGCGCGAAGATGCCGAGGGCTTTCAAATGCCGTTGCATCGCGGTCAGGTCGAGCAATTGCGCAAAGCGCGTCGGATCGGTCTCGATCGGTAGCCCCGCGGCGATCGCGCGCACGCGGAAGTGCTCGCGCCATCGCGCGATCTCGGTCTCGTCGAACCGTACATAGCAATCGCGCAGCAGCGACGCGAGGTCGTACGTCGCCGGCCCGTAGAGAGCATCCTGAAAATCGACGACGCGCGTCACTCGATCCGGACCCCACAGCAGGTTGCGCGAGTGGAAGTCGCGATGCACGCACACCTTGCCCTGGCCGTCGGCGGTTTCGATCAGACGCTGCCACACACGATCGATCATGCCCCCTTCCGCGCTCGTCAGCGCATGCCCCAACAGACCTTCGACGAACCAGACTTTGAACAGCGCGAGCTCGTCGTGCAGACGCGCGGCGGTGTAGTCGGGCACGACGCCGCCGGCAGCACCGACGCGCGCGATCGTGATCAGCGTGTCCAGCGCAGCCTCGATGGCGGCATCGCGTTGATTGGTCTCGTAGACCGCGGAATACATCAGCTCGCCGAGGTCGGATACCAGCAGGAATCCCTGCTCGATATCGCTCGCGATGACCTCGGGAACGCGGACGCCGACGCTGCGAAACAGCCGCGACAGTCGGACGAACTGCGCGTTGTTCTCCGTGGCCGGCGGTGCGTCCATCGCGATCAGAGTTCGGGCGCTCGTGTAGACGCGGTAGAAGTGTCTGAAACTTGCGTCGCCTGCGACCGAACCCCAGGGCCTCGACACGCTCTCGCCGCTCGCGGCGACAACACCGTCGACCCATGTTTCGAGCGCGTCGCGGCGGCCAGGTGATTGGGAGGTCTGCATTGGTGCGATGGTATCATCCGCGCGCAATTCCACGATGTGACTCATGCGTTCAGCTGTTCTCCTGGTCTGCAGCACTGTCTGCGGTTTAGCGTTTGCGCTTCTGGTTCATGCCGGCGAATCACCGGTCTGCGATCCATCGTCCGCGGAGGCGCCGGTGTCATGCGCGACTGGCGACCCCTCGCCGACAGTGACTGTTGGCCAATCCGCTGCTAACGCGCCCACTCTGCCGCTGATGCGCGCGACACTCGACTGGGTCCCGCGTGAGGCGCTGCCGGAGACCCGACTGCGTACGTTGCCGGAGTATTGCGATGGCGCCTATGTCGAACCCGTGTATGCGTTGCCGTTGAAGAGTGATCCAGCATCATTCCCGACCCGCTTGCAGGCGAGCGAGCTTTCAGTACTGGCTACAGGATCGCGCTGAACTGAGCGGGTCCGTCGAGGTGACGCGCGGCAACCAATCGTTGATCGCGTCGCACGCGACCTATAACGACGAGCGCACAGACGGTCACCGTCGACGACGGCCTGCTGCTGCGCGAACCCGGTCTGCTCATCGAGGGCAAGACAGGCGAAATGCAGATCGATACCGGTGCCGCGCGAGTCACGGACGGCGGAGTTCGTGCTGCAAAAGAACGATCTGCGCGGAACGGTGAACTTCTCGAGCGCACCGAATCCGGTGACTTTCGAGTGTCGGACGGTTCGTTCACGCGCTGCGAACCCGGCAACGAAGAGTGGCAGATCACGAGCAGCACCGTGCAGATCGACGACAACGCGAAGTTCGGAACCGCGCGTAACGCGATCTTGCGCGTGCACGACGTGCCGATCTTTTACACACCGTATATTCGATTCCCGGTGACGAATGAGCGCATGTCCGGATGGCTGTTTCCGGATGTCGGGCGCTCGCAAACAAGCGGGACCGACATCGCGGTGCCGTACTACTTGAATCTCGCGCCGAACTACGATGCGACGTTGACGCCGCGTTCCATCTCGGAACGTGGCGTCGGCATCGAAGGCACCGCGCGCAGCTTGTCGAACTTTGGCACCGCCGACGTCGGCGGCGCGTTCCTGCCCAAGGACAACAATTACAACGGCCGACTGTCGCGCCACGATTTCGACAACCTGCGGATTGCCGGGTCCGTTCGATCCGGCGGATCGTTGGCTGTTCACCGCGCATCAACTGGGCTACTTCGGCGACCTGCGCACGCGAATCGACACCACCAAGGTCAGCGACTTCGACTACTTCCGCGATCTCGGCAGCAGTCTCGCGTCGTCGAGCCAGGTCGAAGTGCAGCAGTTCGGCGAGGTCGTCTATGCGCGCGACGGTTGGACGACCGGTGCTTGGGTGCAGGACTTCCAGCGCCTCGACGTCGATGTGGTCGAACCGTATCGGCGATTGCCCGAGGTCGACCTCAACTATCAATCGCAATTGCAGGGCCCGATCTCGTGGTCGGTCGATTCGTCGTGGGCGAGCTTCGAGCGGCCGAACGATCAGTTCATCGGCATCGAGCGCATCAACGGCGATCGGCTCGACATCGAGCCGCGCGTCCGACTGCCGTTCGATTGGAGCGCCGGGTTCATGCATCTCGTCGGCGGCTATCGCTACACGCGATACCAGCTCACCGACGTTCCAGATGGGACCGACGATCAACCCGAGCGGAAGATCTGGTTCGGGTCGGTCGACAGCGGTCTGTTCTTCGAGCGCGACGTCAGTTGTTCGGCGCGTCGGGCATTCAGACGCTCGAGCCGCGGCTGTACTACCTCTACCAGCAGTATCGCAATCAGAACGAGTTGCCGCAGTTCGACGTCAGCGATCTCGGCTTCACGTTCGACCAGTTGTTCCGCGACAACCGATTCGCCGGCATCGACCGCATCGGCGACGCCGACCAAGTGACGGCGGCCGTGACGACGCGTTGGCTCGATGCGCAGACCGGCGCGGAGCGCGCGCGTGCGAGCATCGGCCAGATCCTCTATTTCGAGGACCGGCGCGTAAGGTCGAACGGTGTCGCTGACCGGGGACGATCGTCAGTCGAGTTCGGCGTTGGCTGGCGCAGGTCGGCTGCCGCGCTCGCGGGGCGCTTGAGCATTCGCACGAACGCGACGTGGGATCCGAACGACGACAAGTGGCACGAAATCGGGTCGTCGCTGCAATATCGCCGCGACAATCGCCACATCTTCAATGTCGGATATCGTCGCCGCGACGAGGTCCGCTGCTGAAACAATCCGATATCTCGGTCTACTGGTCGGTCGTCGCAGCATTGGAGCCTGATCGGGCGCTTCAACTACGATTACGTCGAGCATCGAACTATCGAGGCTTTGATGGTCTTGAGTACAGCGATTGTTGTTGGCAGATTCGCCTGTTCGGGCGGAATTTCCTGGTGCAGGCCGCTAACGGGCTCGCCGCGAACGCCGAGTCCGACAAGGGCATGTTCTTCCAGATTGTGTTCAAGGGTCTAGCCGGATTCGGCGGGCGGATCGATTCGATCATGCACTCCGGAATCCCCGGTTATGTGGCGGAGGAGTTTTGATGTGGGTTCGAGGATTGCTGGGCGTGCTGCTCGTGCTCGCGAGTTGGCTGGCGTACTCGACGCCGAAGGATCTGGACTACATCGTCGCCATCGTCGACGACGACGTCGTGCTCGCGACGGAACTGGTGAGCCGGCTCGCGTCGGTGCGCAAGCAGATGCAGGCCGCCGAGCATGCCGATTCCGCCGGACGACGTGTTGTTCAACCAGATGCTCGAACGTCTGATCATGGAAGACATCCAGCTGCAGATGGGCCAGCGCGCGGGCGTGCGCATCGACGACGAGACGCTCACCAACGCGATCGAGGGGATCGCGAAGCAGAACAACATGACGCTCGCGCAGTTCACGCAGGCGCTCGCGAAGCGACGGCATGAGCTACAGCGAGTTTCGCGACGAGGTGCGCCGCGAACTGATCATCCAGCGCGTCCAGCGCAATCGCGTGAACAGCCGCGTCTATTTGTCCGACGAAGAGATCGACGCGTTTCTCGCGTCGCCGCTCGGCAAGCGGACGTTGTCGGACGAGTATCGGGTCGGACACATCCTGATCGCGGTCGCATCCGACGCGCAGGCCGGCGCGGTCGCGCAAGCCGAACGGGAAGCCAATTCGATCTACGAGCAACTCAAGGCCGGCGCCGATTTTCGCCAGATGGCGATCGCGCATTCGTCGGACTCGCGCGCGCTCGAGGGCGGCGATCTCGGCTGGCGCAAAGCGGGCGAGCTGCCGAGCCTGTTTGCCGAGCAGGTGTTCGCGCTCGAGGTCGGTCAGACGGCGGCGCCGATCCGCAGCGGCAGCGGATTCCACATCGTGCAGTTGCTCGAAAAACGCGGCGCCGGCACCGAAGTCGTCGAGCAGACGCTCGTGCGCCACATTCTCGTGAAGCCGTCCGAGATCCGCAGCGAAGCCGACACGCGAGGCGCTGATCAAGGACATTCATCGCCGCATCGTGGCCGGCGAGGATTTCGCGGCGCTCGCGCGGCTGTACTCCGAAGACCCGGGCAGCGCGCTCGCCGGCGGCGATCTCGGCTGGTCGGAGCCGGAGAAATTCGCGCCGGAGTTCGCCGACGTGATGAAGGAAACGCAGATCGGCAAAGTTGAGCGAACCGTTCCACACGAAGTTCGGCTGGCACGTGCTCCAGGTCATGGACCGGCGGCAGCACGACATGAGCGAGGACGCGCGGCGCAATCTCGCGATCCGCGTGCTGCACAATCGTCGCTACGAGGAAGAGCTGCAGGCATGGCTCAAGGAAATCCGCGACGAAGCCTACGTCGAGATCGGGTGACGAGCGACGGCAAACCGAAGGCAAAGCGCCGGCAGCACCGGAATAGTCACGAGTGCGCGAATGAATCGCACCGCTGGCCCTGACGACCGGTGAACCCGCCGGGATCGGGCCGGATCTCGCGGTGATGTGGGCGCAAAGCGAGCGCGCGTGTGCCGGTCGTCGCGCTGGCCGATCCGGATCTGCTCGCGGTGCGCGCGCGACAACTCGGTCTGCGGCTGACGATCGTGCCGTATCCCGGGCCCGGTCACGCTGCGCGGCGGGTACGCTGTCGGTGCAGCCGATCGCGCTCGGCGGCGACGTAGTTGCGGGACAGCTCGACGTCGTCAACGTGCCGTACGTGCTGGAGACGTTGACTGCGGCGACCGACGGCTGCCTCGAGGGGCGTTTTGCGGGCCTGGTCACCGGTCCTGTGCAGAAGTCGATCATCAACGACGCCGGTGTCGCCTTTTCCGGACACACCGAATTTCTGGCGGAGCGCTGCGGATGCGCGACGGTCGTCATGTTGCTGGTCGCGGACGATCTGCGCGTCGCGCTCGCGACGACGCATGTGCCGCTGTCCGCGGTGCCGGCGCTGATCACGCGCGCGCGGCTGACGCAGGTATTGGACGTGTTGCTCGGCGGATCTGACGCGGCGCTTCGGCATCGCGCGACCGCGCGTGCTGGTTGCCGGCCTGAATCCGCACGCCGGCGAGGGCGGTCACCTCGGACGCGAAGAGATCGACGTCATCGCGCCGGTGTGCCGGGCGTTTGCGCACCGTGGTGTCGTCGGGCCGCTGCCGGCCGACACGCTGTTCACCCAACGGCATGCTCGCAGGGGCGGACGCGGTGCTCGCGATGTACCACGATCAGGGATTGCCGGTGCTGAAGCACGTCGGTTTCGGCAACGCCGTCAACGTCACGCTCGGGCTTGCCGATCGTGCGCACGTCGGTCGATCACGGCACGGCGCTCGATCTCGCCGGGCGCGGCGGCGTCGACGTCGGCAGCTTCGTTGCCGCGATCGCGCTCGCCGCGAAGCTCGCGCGCTCGTGAACCATCGTCCGCAGGCGTCGCTTCGGCCAGCATTTTCTCGAAAGCGAAGCCATCCTCGAAGCGATGGCGCGAACGACTCGCGTATACGCGCGACGATCCGCGTGCTCGAGATCGGCCCCGGCGAAGGCGCGCTGACGCGCCACCTCGTCGCTGCCTCGGATGACGTCACGGTGGTCGAGATCGACCGCGATCTCGTTGCGTTGCTGCGACAGCGCTTTCCCGGTCTGCACGTCATCGAAGCCGATGTGCTGCGTCTCGATCTCGCGCCGCTGCTGCGCCCGGATCTGCGCATCGTCGGCAATCTGCCGTACAACATCTCGACCCCTTTGCTGCTGCGTTTGCTCGAGTTGCTCGCGCGCGATTCGCGACCTGCATTTCCTGTTGCAGAAAGAGGTCGTCGATCGGCTCGCCGCGGTGCCCGGCACCAAGGACTGGGGGCGGTTGTCGGTGCTCGCGCAATACGGCGCGCAGCGTGGAACCGCTGTTCGACGTCGGTCCCGAGCATTTCCGGCCGCCGCCGAAAGTGATGTCGACGTTCGTGCGGATCACGCCGCGCGCGAATCCGTTGCCGCTGCGATCGCGGGACGCGTTCGTCGACGGTGCTGCGCACTGCGTTTCAGCAGCGCCGAAAGACGCTGCGCAATGCTCTACAATCGCTCGACATCGATTGGGATCGAGTCGATGTCGATCCGGGCATGCGACCCGATGCGGTGGATCTCGTCGGTTACGTGGACATCGCCAATCTACGTTGCGGAGCAACGCTGATGACCGACGAGCATGACTGACGAACGCCGGTTCGAGATCGACGTCGAGCCGCGCTACATCGCGCGCGAGTCGGATCCCGAACGCACGCCGCTGGGTGTTCGCGTACACGATCACGATTCGCAACACCGGCGACGGTGCCGCGCGGCTCGAACAACCGCCATTGGATCATCACGAACGCGGACGGCGTGCGCCAGGAGGTGCGCGGCCGCGGCGTCGTGGGTGAAGAGCCGCACATCGAGCCCGGCGCGCTCGTTTCGGTATACCAGCGCAGCGGTGCTCGAGACGCCCGTCGGCTCGATGCAGGGTCACTACGAGTTCGAAGCCGATGGCGGCGAACGCTTCCTCGTGCCGATTCCGGTGTTTTCGTTGTCGGTACCCAACCTGGTCCATTGATGTCCGTCTACGCGATCGGCGATGTACAAGGGTTGTTACGACTCGCTGCAGCGTCTGCTCGAACTGATCGATTTCGACGAAACGACGCGACCAACTCTGGTTCGTCGGCGATCTCGTCAATCGCGGCCCCGCGTCGCTTGCGACGCTGCGTTTCGTCAAAGCAGCTCGGTGATCGCAGCGGTCACGGTGCTCGGCAATCACGATCTGCATCTGTTGGCGGTGGCGGCCGGACATCGCGCACCGAAATCGGGCGATACGTTGGCTGACGTGCTCCGCGCGCCCGATCGTGACGAGCTGATCGACTGGCTGCGCCGACGACCGTTGATCCATCGTCGACGAACGCCTGGGGTTTGCGATGGTTCATGCCGGTATTCCGCACATCTGGAGACTTCGACTTCGCGATGCGCGCGCGCCCGCGAGGTCGAGCAGATGCTCACTGAGGCGACGCCTGGACGCGTTGCTAGCGGCGATGTATGGCAACGAACCTGCGTGCTGGAGCGATGAGCTGAGCGGAATGGAGCGGATGCGCTGCATCATCAACTACCTGACGCGCATGCGGCTCATCGATGCTGTTGGGTGCTGGAGTTGACGTTCAAGGACGGTCTCGCTGGACGGATTCCGAAGCGGCTACGAGCCGTGGTTCGAGTTCTATCGTGGTGCGTCGCCGCGCATTGCCGCTGATTTTCGGGCACTGGGCGGCGCTCAACGGCGACAGCGGTGTCGCGACATCTGCATGCGCTCGATACGGGCTGCGTATGGGGCAATCGGCTGACGGCGCTGCGCCTGGATGATCGTGGAACGGTTTTCCGTCGATTCTGTCGAATGAACGTGAGGTGACTGCACGTCGACTTGAGACTTGACACAGGTGTGACAGAGTTAACTGGCACTTTGGTGTGCTGGTGTACTAGGTTGATAGATAGGCGCACCAGGCGAAGGGACTCACGGCAGGGCGCCGCAGTGTGAGACCTCCGTCATGTGGTTCGATCCCCTGATCGAACGTTTACATGGAGGAGAACACATGGGCGTTTTCGAGCACTACCGCAGTCGTTACGACGCGATCGCAGGAAGAGCGGTACTCACTGAAGGAATTCCTCGAGATCTGTCGAGCCGACTCGACGGCGTACGCGACAGCGGCGGAACGCTTGCTGCTCGCCGTCGGCAAACCCGAGTTCGTCGACACCTCGAAGGATGCCCGCCTCTCGCGGATATTCTCCAACAAGGTCATCAAGCGGTATCCCGCGTTCGATGAGTTCTACGGCATGGAAGAGGCGATCGAGCAGATCGTTTCGTTCTTCCGTCACGCCGCTCAGGGATTGGAAGAGCGCAAACAGATTCTCTATCTGCTCGGTCCCGTCGGCGGCGGCAAGTCGTCGCTGGCCGAACGGCTGAAATCGCTGATGCAGCGGATGCCGTTCTACGCGATCGAAGGATCGCCGGTGAACGAATCGCCGCTCGGGCTGTTCGATGCCGGCGAAGACGCCGGCATTCTCGAGGACGACTACGGCATTCCGCGGCGCTATCTGCGCAGCGTGATGTCGCCGTGGGCGGCGAAGCGCCTCAAGGAATTCGGTGGCGACATTTCGCAGTTCCGCGTCGTCAAACTCTATCCGTCGATCCTCGATCAGGTCGCGATCGCGAAGACCGAACCGGGCGACGAGAACAACCAGGACATCTCCGCGCTGGTCGGCAAGGTCGACATCCGCAAACTCGAGGAGTTCGAACAGAACGACCCCGATGCGTACAGCTACTCCGGCGCGTTGTGCAAAGCCAACCAGGGCTTGATGGAATTCGTCGAGATGTTCAAAGCGCCGATCAAGGTGCTGCATCCGCTGCTGACGGCGACGCAGGAAGGCAATTACAACGGCACCGAAGCGATCGGCGGCATTCCGTTCGACGGCGTCGTGCTCGCGCACTCGAACGAAGCGGAGTGGCAGAACTTCAGGTCGAACAAGAACAACGAGGCGTTCATCGACCGCGTCTACATCGTGAAGGTGCCGTACTGCCTGCGCGTGTCGGAAGAAGTGAAGATCTACGAAAAACTGATCAACGGTTCGTCGCTGAGCAAAGCGCCGTGTGCGCCGGACACGATGCGGATGCTCGCGCAGTTTTCGGTGCTGTCGCGGCTCAAAGAACCGGAGAACTCGAATCTGTTCTCGAAGATGCGCGTGTACGACGGCGAGAACCTGAAGGACACCGATCCGAAAGCGAAGACGATGCAGGAGTACCACGACGCGGCCGGTGTCGACGAAGGCATGCAGGGTCAATCGACGCGCTTCGCGTTCAAGATTCTGTCGAAGGTCTTCAACTTCGACGCGAGCGAAGTCGCGGCGAATCCGGTGCATCTGATGTACGTGCTCGAGCAGCAGATCGAGCAGCAGCAGTTCCCGGAAGACACGCGCAATCGCTATCTCGGCTTCATCAAGGAATTCCTTGCGCCGAAGTACATCGAGTTCATCGGCAAGGAAATCCAGACGGCGTATCTCGAGTCGTATTCGGAATACGGCCAGAACATATTCGACCGCTACGTGATCTACGCGGACTTCTGGATTCAGGATCAGGAATATCGCGATCCCGAAACCGGCGACATTCTGAATCGCGCGTCGCTGAACGAGGAACTCGAGAAGATCGAAAAGCCCGCGGGCATTTCGAATCCGAAGGATTTCCGCAACGAGATCGTCAACTTCGTGCTGCGCGCGCGCGCAAACAACAACGGCCAGAATCCGTCGTGGCTCGGTTACGAGAAGCTGCGCACGGTCATCGAGAAGAAGATGTTCTCGAATACCGAAGACCTGCTGCCGGTGATCTCGTTCAATGCGAAGGGCTCGAAGGACGAGCAGAAGAAACACAACGACTTCGTCGCGCGAATGGTCGATCGGGGCTACACCGAAAAGCAGGTGCGATTGCTTGCCGAGTGGTATCTGCGGGTGCGCAAGGCCCAATAGGAGGCGCGGGAACGCCGTGTCCTACATCATCGATCGACGGCTGAACAGCCGGAACAAAAACGCGGTGAACCGGCAACGGTTCATGCGCCGCTACAAGACGTCATATCCAGAAGGCGGTGCAGGAAGCGATCAAGCAACGCAGCATCACCGACATGGAGCGCGGCGAGGATGTTTCGATTCCGGCGTCGGATGTCGATGAGCCGAGCTTCAGTCACGGCAGCGGCGGTCGGCGTTCGATCGTGCATCCCGGCAACAAGGAGTTCATCGCGGGCGACCGCGTCGCGCGACCGTCGGGTGGCGGCGGTGGCGGCGGCAGCAGTGCATCCGAACAGCGGTGAAGGCGACGACGACTTCGTCTTCCAGCTGACGCAGGACGAGTTCCTCGACGTCATGTTCGATGACCTCGAACTACCGAACCTCGTCAAACGGCACCTTCGAAGGGGCGGACAGCTTCAAACGCGTGCACGCCGGATTTCTCGCACGACGGTGTGCCGGCGAAACTGAACGTCGTGCGTTCGCTGCGCGTTGCGAAAGCGCGGCGCATTGCGCTGACGGGCGGCGCGCGGCATCGCGTCGACGCGCTCGAAGATGATCTCGTGCTCGCCGAAGGCGCCGGCGACGAGGTCACCGCGCGACGGATCAAGAACGAATTGTCGGAACTGCGCCGCCGCATCAAGCGCGTGCCGTTTCTCGACACGTACGACCTGCGCTACAACCTGCACCTGAAGCAGCCGGTGCCGACGTCGAAGGCGGTGATGTTCTGCCTGATGGACGTGTCCGGCTCGATGGATCAGCACATCAAGGAAATCGCGAAGCGGTTCTTCTGTTGTTGTATCTGTTCCTGAAGCGCAACTACGAGCGCACCGAAATCGTGTTCATCCGCCACCACACGGTGGCGAAGGAAGTCGACGAGCAGGAATTCTTCTACTCGCGCGAGACCGGCGGCACCGTCGTGTCGAGCGCGCTGAAGTTGATGACCGAAGTCATCGCGGAGCGCTACTCGCCGAACGAGTGGAACATCTACGGCGCGCAGGCCTCCGACGGCGACAACTGGAACGACGATTCGCCGTTGTGCGTCGACGTGCTGAAGAAAGGCATCCTGCCGCACGTGCAGTATTTCTCGTATGTCGAGATCACGCGGCGCGATCCGCAGGCGCTGTGGAACGAATATCAGAAGCTCGCCGACGCGATGCCCGATCGATTCGCGCAGCGCCGCATCGCCGAGGTGGCCGACATCTACCCGGTGTTCCGTGATCTGTTCCAGAAGAAAGTGGCGGCCGCATGAGTCGACACGCGCACAGTCAGCAGTGGCGCACGCACGCCGATTTCGACCGGCTCGGAGTGGACGTTCGAGCTGATCTCACCAGTACGACCAGGAAATCGGTCGGCTTGCGGCCGAGTTCCGGCTCGACACGTATCCGAATCAGATCGAGGTGATCCGCTCCGATCAGATGCTCGATGCGTACGCGTCGATCGGCATGCCGCTCGGCTATCACCACTGGTCGTTCGGCAAACACTTCGTCGAATCGGAACGCAGTTACCAGCGCGGCTACATGGGGCTCGCGTACGAGATCGTCATCAACTCGAACCCGTGCATCGCGTATCTGATGGAAGAGAACACGATGACGATGCAGGCGCTCGTCATCGCGCACGCGTGCTACGGCCACAACTCGTTCTTCAAGAACAACTATCTGTACCGCACGTGGACCGACGCGAGTTCGATCATCGACTACCTCGTGTTCGCGAAGCAGTACCTCAGCCAGTGCGAAGAGCGCCACGGCGTCGAGGAAGTCGAGAAGGTGCTCGACTCGTGTCACGCGTTGATGAACCACGGTGTCGATCGTTACAAGCGTCCGCATCCGGTATCGCCCGAGGAAGAGCGGCGCCGTCAGCGCGAACGCGCCGAGTACATTCAGCGCAATCTGAACGATCTGTGGCGCACGGTGCCGCGCGCGCGCGAGATGAGCGAACGCGACGACGAACAGTTCCCGAAGGATCCGCAGGAGAATCTGCTGTATTTCATCGAAAAGAACGCGCCGTTGCTCGAACCGTGGCAGCGCGAGATCGTGCGGATCGTCCGCAAGATCGCGCAGTACTTCTATCCGCAGCGCCAGACGCAGGTGATGAACGAAGGCTGGGCGACGTTCTGGCACTACACGCTGCTGAACGCGCTGTACGACGAAGGCAAGGTCACCGACGGCTTCATGATGGAGTTCCTGACGTCGCATACCGGCGTGCATCTACCAGCCGAGTTTCGATAGTCCGTATTACCGCGGCATCAATCCGTACGCGCTCGGCTATGCGATGTACACGGACCTGCGCCGCATCTGCGAGAACCCGACCGACGAAGACCGCGAATGGTTCCGCGACTTCGCCGGCGCGCCGTGGCTCGAAGTGCTCGATCACGCGATGCGCAATTTCAAAGACGAGAGCTTCATCCTGCAGTTCCTGTCGCCGAAAGTGATGCGCGATCTGCGTTTGTTCGGTGTCGTCGACGACGACGAGGAATCGGAACTGCGAAATCGCGGCGATTCACGATTCGGGCGGCTATCGTCGCGTGCGCGAGTTGCTCGCGAGCCAGTACAACCTGAGCGACCGCGAACCGAACATCCAGATCGTCGCCGCCGACATCCGCGGCGATCGCAGCCTGACGTTGCGACATACGCAGCACCAACGCCGCACGCTGAACGACGGCACCGACGAAGTGCTGAAGCACCTGCATCGCTTGTGGGGTTTCCCGGTACACCTCGAATCGGTCGTCGACGATCAGGTCGATCAGCAAGACGACTTGCCCCAGCCCCAGCCCCTGATACGGATGCGGGCGCTCGTTGGCTTGACGCGGTGTTCGTGGTAACACAGCGCGCTGTCCAACCAACGGCACCACTCACGTGCAAATCTATCTGGTCGGCGGCGCAGTCCGCGATGCACTGCTCGGCTTGCCGGTGCGCGAGCGCGACTGGGTGGTCGTCGGCAGCACGCCCGACGGAGATGCTGCGACTCGGCTATCGGCAGGTCGGTCGCGATTTTCCGGTCTTTCTGCATCCGCAGACGAACGAGGAATACGCGCTCGCGCGCACCGAGCGCAAAGTCGGCGCCAGGGCACACCGGCTTCGTCTGTCACGCCGGACCCGACGTCACACTCGAAGATGATCTGCGTCGCCGCGATCTGACGGTCAACGCGATCGCGCAGGCGCAGGACGGCACATTGATCGACCCTTGCGGCGGCGCGGCCGACATTGCGGCTCGGCGATTGCGGCACGTCTCCGCTGCGTTCGTCGAAGATCCACTGCGCGTGTTTCGTGTGGCGCGATTTGCCGCACAGCTCGGTGCGTTCGAATTTCGCGTCGTACCGCGAAACGCAGCAGCTGATGACGGAGATGTGCCGGCAAGATCTGGTCGGCGGAACTCGCGCCCGAGCGGGTCTGGCAGGAGGTGTACAAGGCGTTCAGCGCCGCCGCGCCCGGTGCATTCTTCGACGTGTTGAGCGCCTGCGGCGGACTCGACCGCTGGTTCACCGAGCTTGCGAGACGTGCGTGGACTATCCGAGTTTCTGGACACGCATGCGCGCGGAACTCGCGCGATCCGCTTTCGACGCTACGGCGCGTTGGGGTGGTTGCTCGATGTCGATGCGGTCAGCCAGCTGTCGCAGCGGCTCAAGGTCGCCGAGCGAGTATCGAGCGCGCGGCGATCGATGTGGCGCGTCACGGTCGGGTGCTGGTCGGCTGGCGCAGCACCGGGGCTGGTGAGTTGCTCGCTGCGTTGAAGGCGACAGGCGCGCTGCGGCAACCCGATTGGTTTGCCCGCGAGATTGCAATTGTGGCCGAATGCGCCTGCGTCGATCTGCTCCCGCTCGAAGGTCTTGCACGCGATCTGGCGGCGGTGCCGTCGGAGCCGTTTCGTCAGCTCGGTCACGAGGGACGCGACTTGGGCGTCGCGCTGGACGAAGCCAGGATTCAGCTGATTCGACGCGCGCAGCCGTGAGCTTCCAACGACGCGCTAGCGCGAGCGTGCGATCTCGATGCAGGTATCGCGGGCGTTCGGCACTGCGGATGGTTTGTGGACGACGACGGTGAGTCTGGTTCACCGGAAATTCGTCGAGCAGAACGCTGCGCGATGCGTTCGGCTAACGACTCGATCAGGCGGCAACGCGCGGTTGCGACGATGTCGCAGACGCGGCGCGCGAGCACGCTGTAGTCGAAGGCCGCCTCGAGATCGTCGGTTGCGGCGATGCGATGCGCGTCGGTGTCGAGTTCGAGATCGATCAGCAGGCGCTGGCGGACACTGCGTTCCCACGCGTGCACGCCGATCAGCGCGGATACTTCGAGGCCGGTGACGCGCAATTTATCCATGAGTCTTTTCATTGAGAGCGTCGTCACGCGCGCCATCACGCGCTTTATCACGAGGGTCCAGTTCGTCGAGCGGCCAGCGCGCTCGAGTTTCGATCGCAAGCGGCGCCTGCTCCCCGTGCGCCAGGCGCAGGTAGCCCGCGAACGCGACCATTGCGCCGTTGTCGGTGCACAACGCTGCCGGCGCGTAGAAGACGCGGCCCGGCAGGCGCGCGTCGAGCGCCGCCCGCAAGCGCGTGTTCGCCGCAACACCGCCCGCCATCACCAACTGGTCAAGCCCGGTCTGCTCGAGTGCTCGGCGACACTTGATCAGCAGCGTGTCGACGACGGCGTCTTCGAACGCGCGGGCAACGTCGGCCTTGTCCTGGTCGGTTGCCGTCGGAAGGTTCGCGAGCGTGTTGCGCGTGAACGTCTTCAGGCCGCTGAAGCTGAAGTCGAGCCCGGGTCGGTCCGTCATCGGCCGCGGAAATTTGAAGCGCGCGGAATTTCCGCGCTGGCGAGTCGCGCAACGGCGGGACCACCCGGATAGCCGAGACCGAGCATCTTGGCGGTCTTGTCGAACGCCTCGCCGGCGGCATCGTCGATCGACTCGCCCAGAATCGTGTATCGGCCGAGTCGCGTCGACGCGCACCAGCTGCGTGTGTCCGCCCGACACGAGCAGCGCGACGAACGGCATTTCGGGGCGCGGTTGTGCCAGCAAGCGGCGCGAGCAGATGGGCCTCCATGTGATGGACGGCGACTGCCGGCACCTCGAGCGCCCACGCGAGCGATCGGCCGATCGTCGCACCGACCATCAATGCGCCGATCAGACCCGGACCGGCGGTGTAAGCAACGCCGTCGATGTCGTTCAGCTCGATGCCGGCGCGCGTCAGCATGTCGGTCAGCAGCGGCACGGTCTTGCGAATGTGATCGCGCGACGCGAGTTCCGGCACCACGCCGCCGTAGTCGGCGTGCATCTCGACCTGGCTGTACAGCGCATCCGCCACGATCGCGCCGCGGTCGCTGTCGTAAAGCGCAACGCCCGTCTCGTCGCACGAAGTCTCGATGCCCAACACGCGCATAGGGCGGCGATGGTAGCACCCGTTCTCGATACCGTCCGGCGGCTTTGCGTCGGTGCGACTTACTGAGTAGAATCCGCGTCCTTTTGTTTACATCAGACCGTTTTGGATCAGATCGCTTCGCGGATCTGGTCGCCGACTCTTAATTACGTAGCTGGAGGACGAGTCCGGGTGCCATCAGTCAAAGTCAGAGAAAACGAACCTTTCGACGTCGCGCTGCGACGTTTCAAACGATCCTGCGAAAAAGCCGGCATCTTGTCTGAAGTACGCCGCCGCGAGTTCTACGAGAAGCCGACATCGGTGCGCAAGCGCAAAGCTGCCGCCGCCGTCAAACGGCACCAGAAAAAGCTGCAACGCGAATCCCGGCGCTTCGAGCGCAGTTTCTGAGCCCTTGCCCCTATGTCCGATCTACGCGGACGCATCGCTGAGGCCACCAAGGCGGCGATGAAGGCCCGGGACAAATCCCGGGTCGCAGCGTTGCGCCTGTCGGGTGCCGAGATCAAGCGGATCGAGGTCGACGAACGGCGCGAGCTCGCCGATGCTGACGTCGTCGCGGTGTTGAATCGCATGCTGAAGCAACGCAACGATTCGGAGATCGCAGTTCCGCGCCGCCGGCCGGGTCGACCTGGCCGATCAGGAAGCCTTCGAGATCGCGCTGATCAAGGAGTTCATGCCCGACGGCGCTGAGCGAAGCGGAGCTCGACGAGCTGATTCGCAAGCGCGATCGCGTCGAGCGGCGCAGCGTCGATGCGCGATATGGGCAAAGTGATGGCCGCGCTGCGCGACGCCGTGCAGGGCCGCGCCGACATGGCGATCGTCAGCACACGCGTCAAGGCGTTGCTCGCGCCGTAACAGGATGCTCTTGGCATCCTGTTGTCCGGTGGATGGATCCACCGGCATTTTTCGAACAAGCAAGTGTTTGAAAAATGGACGGCTCGCAAGCCATGGATGGCTGAGAGCCCAAAAACTCCGCGTTCGCGGAGTTTTTCATCAACCTGCTAACGCTACACTGCCGCATGGCCGGCCGGATTCCCCAATCCTTCATCAATGATCTGTTGACGCGGGTCGACATCGTCGACGTCGTCGATGCGCGCGTGACGCTGCGCAAAACCGGTCGAAATTTTCAGGCGCTGTGTCCGTTTCACAACGAAAAAACGGCGTCGTTCAGCGTCAATCCGGAGAAGCAGTTCTATTACTGCTTCGGCTGCGGCGCGACCGGCACCGCGCTGACGTTTCTGATGGAACACGACCGGCTCGAATTCGTCGCCGCGGTCGAAGCGCTCGCGTCGATTGCGGGTGTCGAGGTGCCGCGCGAGCGCGGCGCCCGCACCGACGATGAAACACACGCGCGACTGCTGCGCGTACTCGAGGACGCCGACAAGTACTTTCGCAAAATGTTGCGTTCGCACGCCGATGCACCGCGCGCCGTCGATTATCTGAAGGCGCGCGGCCTGACCGGCGTCGTCGCGCGCGACTTCGGCATCGGCTTCGCGCCGCCCGGATGGGATGGTTTGAAGACCGAGCTCGCGGCTGTCGGCGAGGCGGACCTCATCGCGGCTGGGTTGCTCGTGAAGAATGATCAGGGGCCGCACGTACGATCGATTCCGCGATCGGGTCACGTTTCCAATCCGCAATCTGCGTGGTCGCGTCATCGGCTTCGGCGGTCGCGTGCTCGGCGATGAGCAGCCGAAATATCTGAATTCGCCGGAAACCGAAGTGTTCCACAAGGGCAAGGAGCTGTACGGACTGTACGAAGCGCGCCTGGCGCTGCGCCGTATCGAGCAATTGCTCGTCGTCGAAGGTTATATGGACGTCGTGGCGCTCGCGCAGGCCGGCATTCCCAATGCGGTCGCGACGCTGGGTACCGCGACCGGCGTCGCGCACTTCGAAAAGTTGTTCCGCCAGGCGCCGGAGGTCGTCTGCTGTTTCGACGGCGATACGGCCGGACGGGACGCGGCGTGGAAAGCGCTGACGGTCGCGTTGCCCACGTTGACGGCGGGACATCAGCTGTCGATTCATGTTCCTGCCGGATGGCGAGGACCCGGATTCGCTGGTCCGCAAGGAAGGCAAGGCGCGTTTCAGCGAACGCATCGGCGGCGCGATCAGCGCGGCGGAGTATCTGTTCCAGGGCTTGGGCAAGGGTCTGGATCTGAACAGCGATGGATGGCCGGGCACGCCTGGCGGATCTGGCGCTGCCGTACATTCGAACGATTCCGGACGGCGTGTTGCGTGAGTTGACGATGGAGCGTCTCGCAACGATGGCGAAGGTCTCGCCGGAGGGGCTGCAGCGCGGCGCGAAGATGTCGCAAGCGTCGTGCCGCGCGCCGACGACGACCGGCGACGCCACAGGCAACGTCGCGATTGAACGATCGATTGCTGACGCTTGCTGCTGCAAGCATCCGGAATACCTGGGGAAGCTCGACGACCACCGTCGCGCGCGGCTGATCGGCATGAGCGACTCGCTGCTTGGCCGGGTCGTCCGCTATCTGGCCGAGCGACCCGACGCCGATCTCGCGTCGCTGCTCGGCTATTGGGCGGGGCAGGAAGGTCACGAGACGCTGCGTGGAACTCGCCGATCGGCCGTTGGTCTTGGATGATAGGCCCTGGCGGCGCGAGTTCGACGACGCCGTCAGCACAGTGCCTGTTGGCCGTCGAACGGGCGAATCGTCGGGAGTTGCTCGGAATTCTGAAGGAAGAAGGCTCGGCCGAGGCGCTGGCGCAGTATTGGAGACTGAAACAGAAGGCGGATTAGACGGCGGCTGAGCCGACACGCGGATTGAGAGCGATGACTTGTTTCCGGCTAGTTGCAGCCCCATTAATGCGGCTATACTTGCGCGTTTTTTCGCGGCGGCTCGCCGCGCATTCGCGTCACCAACGTCCACAATCGTAGAGGTCCCATGAGCACTGATACCACGCAGCAGCAGTCCCGTTTGAAAGAGCTGATTGCCAAAGGTAAGGAGCAAGGATTCCTGACTTACGCCGAGGTCAACGATCACCTGCCCGGACGATATCTCGGATCCGGATCAGATCGAAGACATCATCGGCATGATCAACGACATGGGGATCACCGTTTACGAGGTGGCCCCCGATGCCGACGATCTGCTGACCGGCGGCGAAAGCACCGCCGATGAACTCGCGGCCGAAGAAGCCGCGGCGGCGTTGGCCGCGGTCGAAACGGAAGCCGGCCGCACGACCGACCCGGTGCGCATGTACATGCGCGAGATGGGCACCGTCGAACTGCTGACGCGCGAAGGCGAAATCGCGATCGCGAAGCGCATCGAAGAAGGTATTCGCGACGTTCTGACGGCGCTTTCCTATTTCCCGGGTCCGGTCGACTACATCCTCGAAACGTACGCCGACGTCACGAAGGAAGGGCGTCTGTACGACCTGCTGGTCGGTTATCTCGATCCGACGGACGAGGTGCCGGAGGCCGGCGCAGGTCGACCTGACGCATGCAGCCGTCGAAAGATCGCGACGAAGAAGAGGAAGAGGAAGAAAAAGGTCCCGATCCGATCGAGGCGAAACGCCGCTTCAACATCCTGAAGCGGCAGTCCGCAAAGACGTCAAAGACGCTCGCGAAAGGTCGCACCGGCGCTGCCGCGAAGAAGGACCTGGAGAAGCTCGGCGAAGCGTTCTCGCGTGTTCAAACTGGTGCCGCGCCACTATCGACGAAATCGTCGAGATGCCGCGCGAAGCGCTGGCGCGCGTGCGACGTCAGGAACGCGCGATCATGATCGCGTGCGTGCGTCGCGCGCGGATGCCGCGCAAGGTGTTCCTGAAGGAATTCCAGGGCAACGAGACCAGCATCGCGTGGGTGAACAAACACACGAAAGCGAAGAAGGACTACAGCGCGGCGCTCGAAGAGCAGCGCGACGAGATCGTTCGCGCGCAGAAGAAGCTGAAGGCGATCACGCAAGAGACCGGCCTTAGCGTCAGCGAGATCAAGGACATCAACCGCCGCATGTCGCTCGGCGAAGCGAAAGCACGCCGCGCGAAGAAAGACATGGTCGAGGCGAACCTGCGGCTCGTGATTTCGATCGCGAAGAAGTACACGAACCGCGGTTTGCAGTTCCTCGACCTGATTCAGGAAGGCAACATCGGCCTGATGAAGGCGGTCGACAAGTTCGAATACCGTCGCGGCTACAAGTTCTCGACCTACGCGACGTGGTGGATTCGTCAGGCGATCACGCGTTCGATCGCCGACCAGGCTCGCACGATCCGTATTCCGGTGCACATGATCGAAACGATCAACAAGCTGAACCGCGTTTCGCGGCAGATGTTGCAGGAAATGGGTCGCGAGCCGACGCCGGAAGAACTCGGCACGCGGATGGAAATGCCCGAAGACAAAGTGCGCAGAGTGCTGAAGATCGCGAAAGAGCCGATCTCGATGGAAACGCCGATCGGCGACGACGAAGACTCGCATCTCGGCGACTTCATCGAAGACATCACGATCGGTTCGCCGATCGATCTCGCAACCGGCGAAGGTCTGCGCGAAGCGACGCGCGAAGTGCTCGCCGGACTCACTGCGCGCGAGGCGAAGGTGCTGCGGATGCGTTTCGGCATCGACATGAATACCGACCACACGCTCGAAGAAGTGGGCAAGCAGTTCGACGTCACGCGTGAGCGCATTCGACAGATCGAAGCGAAGGCGCTGCGCAAGCTGCGTCATCCGAGCCGCTCGGAACATCTGCGCAGCTTCCTCGACGAGACCAACTGATCGGTCGAGTTGCGCATCGTCGGCGCCACGGATGGCGCCGACGCGATTTGTTCAGGGCCCATAGCTCAGTTGGTTAGAGCAGTCGACTCATAATCGATTGGTCCCAGGTTCGAGCCCTGGTGGGCCCACCACACGCGGCACGGCTTTTGGATCATGACGCAATCCAGGCGAGGACGGTTGCCTTCTGCGTGTTACGGTTGCGATCGGTCGTTGCCTTTCTCACCGGGTTTTCCCTGCTGTCGTGTGATTTGCTGTTGCCGTCGCAGAGCGCTGCGAGCTTTTCGACGTACGCGCTTGCGTTGGTGCCGTGCTCTTGGTGGAATCATCGATGGCGAGCGTTCTCGCCATACGCGCGCACTCGCTGCGCTGATGCTGATCGTGCTCACGTCCTTTTCTCGACCTCTGTGTGGTGGTCACCGGACATCTCGCGCGCGGAGCATTTTCGATTTACTTCGCGTTGCCTATTGATTCTGACGTTCATCGTTGCGTTTCCACGTCATCGCGTACGCGTGCCGGACTTCTCTATGTGGATGGCGCGTTCCGTGCGATTTGCGCGCGGCGGCGGCTCTTGCGCGTTGTACGATTTCAGAAGCGTCCGACTGGGTGCTCGACTCCTTGGAAGGGTCGCGCAACAGCGTTGTCGCCGCCCTCGCGTTCGAGGCGTTGTTGTTCGCTGCGGCCGCAGGATTCAGGGCGATGGCTCGACTGGGCGTGTGCCTGTTGCGAGCCGATCGTGCCGAGTCGAGGTCGCGGACTCGGGCGATGCTATCACATCTGGTCGGTTCCGGTGGCGTTTCCGACACGCCACGGCGGTTGTTGAACGAGCGCACCGTTGTGGACGGGCGATGCGATCTGTGCGTGCTCGGCTGCGCGCGCTGATATCGTGCTCGACGCTGTTCAGCGCGCGGGCAGCTTCGATGCGGATCTGTTCTGTTATCTGGAAGACGTCGAGTCGCAGCTTTCGCTGGAGCTCCTCGGCTACGGTCGTGGCATCCTGGCGGCGACGACGTCGCACGGTGGAGCACGTTCGGTCTCCGGCCTCATCTGGCGATCTCGTTCGTGGACGGCCACCTGTTACTGGCCACCGCAAGCTCGTCTGGGTGTTCGCCTCAAGAACATGCTGGCGAGCTTGGTGCTGGTTCTGCTCGCTGCCGGTGCCACATCGCTGTTGAGTGCGATGATGATTCGTGGTTGTGTGCGACTGCGTGGCGCAGCGGCGGTCGTTGCGTCTGCTGCGAAGTACGACGCGATAAGGGGAGTCAAATCGCCTCGGCCAAACGCCGCGATCCGTGCAGGTCGCACGCCGATGACGCCAACGACGCGCAACTGGCGGCACTCGCAAATCGCTGGTCCCACGGGAGCTGACGCGACGCTGCGTTTGTCGGCCAGCATCGTGACGTTTCGTTCGACGTCCGCCTGTTCCGGGCGCTGTCCGAGAGCCTGATCTGCGCGTTGGAGCGCGCGCGGACGAGTACTGGCGGATCGATGCCGATCTGATCGTCGTGATCAACGACACGCGCGATGAGGACGTCGCTACGATCGAATCCGCCGTCGAGGAGATCCGCGCGATCGCGCCCGAGTACATTCGTCTGCGAGTCGTCAAGGGACACGGCAACGTCGGTTATGGCGCCGGCCAGAACCGGCGATCGAGACGGTTTCTTCGGACTACCATCTGATTCTGAATCCGGATGTCTTTCTCGAAAAAGAGGCGCTTCTCGAGAGCCTGCGCTATCTGGACGAACACGCCGAAGTAGCGATGCTCGTGCCGCAGGGTTTCGATCCTCAGAACGAATACGCGCGATTGTCGAAACGTCATCCGTCGCTGCTCGTGCTGCTGCTGCGTGCGCTCGCTGTACGCAGTTCGGACGGGGTGCTTGGGACGCCGCGTCGCGTCGCTACACCTACGGCGGAGAACTGCCTTGCGATGCGCCGAAGTCGATCACGCTGGCAAGCGGCTGTTTCATGCTGTGTCGCACCGAACATTCTGAAAAAGGTGAACGGGTTCGACGAACGATACTTCCTGTACTTCGAAGATTACGACCTGTCGTTGCGCGTGAAGAATTACGGTGCAATCGTCGAACTGCCGCAGGCTCGCATCACGCACTATGGCGGCCATACGGCGCGTCGGGACCTACGCAGAGTCGCTCACTTTCGTGCGATCCGGTGTGCGGTTCTTCAACCGATACGGCTGGCGGATCGTCTGATCGATCGTGCCGGTGATGGAGCAGTTTTTCAGATGACGTCTGTACTTCCAGTCGTGCTTGCCGGTGGGCCGGCACCCGTCTGTGGCCGTTGTCGCGCGAGCTGTATCCGAAGCAGTTTCTGCAAGCTCACGGGCGCGCGGACGATGTTGCAGGACACGCTGCTGCGGCTCGACGGACTCGACGCCGCGCCGCCGTATCTGATCTGCAACGAAGAGCATCGCTTCATCGTCGCCGAGCAGTGCCGTGCGATCGGTGTCGATTGGGGCGCGATCGTGCTCGAGCCGGCCGCGCGCAATACGGCGCCTGCGATTGCGCTGGCGGCGTTGCATGCGATGCAGGCAGCGGTGACGATCCGGTGTTGCTGATACTCGCCGCGGACCATCACATCGCCGATCCGGAGGCGTTTCGCGCCGCGGTTGCGCAGGGCGCCGAGCTGGTCAGCGAGGATCAGATTGCTGACGTTCGGCATCGTTCCCGAAATTCCCGAGACCGGTTACGGCTACATCAAGGCGGGCGCTGCCGTCGCCGCCGGCGCACACGCAAGTTGCGCAGTTCGTCGAAAAGCCGGATCTCGACGACCGCCAAGAAATACCTCGCTGCCGGTGGGTATTACTGGAACAGCGGCATGTTCATGTTCAAGGCGAGCACGTATCTGAACGAACTCGAAGCGCATCGACCCGACATCTTCAAGGCGTGTCGAGACGCGCAGCGCGCGACATGTCGAACGATCTCGATTTCAAGCGCCCCGGCGCCGAGTTCGCGACAGTCGCCGTCCGAATCGATCGACTATGCGGTGATGGAGAAGACGCAGCGCTCAGTCGTGCTGCCGATCGACGTGGGTTGGAGCGATGTCGGTTCGTGGAAAGCGCTGTGGGAGGTCTCGGCGCGCGACGCGCGCTGACAACCACGTTCGCGGCGACGTCGTCGCGCGTCGACACGTCCGGCTCGTTGCTGATTTCCGAAGGACGACTGCTCGCAACGGTCGGCGTGCAGCGATCTGATGGTCGATCGAAACCGCCGACGCCGTGCTGGTCGCGCAGCGTGATCACGCGCAGGACGTCAAACGCATCGTCGAGAAATTGCGCGCGTCGAAGCGCTCGGAGCACCAGTCGCATCAGCGCGTGTATCGCCCGTGGGGCAGCTACGAAACGGTCGAGCAAGGCGATCGCTATCAGGTGAAACGACTCACGGTGAATCCGGGCGCGACGTTGTCGCTGCAGATGCACCATCACCGCTCCGAACATTGGATCGTCGTGCAGGGAACGGCGACCGTGACGTGCGGCGAGAAGGAATTCGTCGTGCACGAAAACGAGTCGACCTACATTCCGATCGGCAGCAAACATCGATTGGCGAATCCCGGTAAGATTCCGCTGCATCTGATCGAAGTTCAGGTCGGGTCGTATCTCGGCGAGGATGACATCGTTCGCTTTCAGGACGCGTACGGTCGGGGTTGAGCAAGGACGCGATGGCGATGCGAATCGTAGTCACGGGCGGCGCCGGATTCATCGGTTCCGCATTGGTTCGCCACCTCGTGCTCGAGCGCGGCGCCGAGGTGTGTACGCTCGACAAGCTCACGTATTCGGGCAGCATCGACAATCTCGCCGATGTGCGCGACTGCGCCACGCATCGATTCCATCAATCGATATCTGCGATGCGCCTGCGCTGCGCGCCACCGATCAATCGATTTCGCGCCCGACGCGATCATGCATCTGGCCGCCGAGACGCACGTCGATCGATCGATCGACGCGCCGCAGGTTTTCATCGAGACCAACGTCGTCGGTACGCTGCAGTTGCTCGAAGTGGCGCGCGAGTACGCACGCAACCACGGTGATTCGTTTCGCTTCCTGCACGTCTCGACCGATGAGGTTTACGGCAGTCTTGGCGCGACGGGACTGTTCACCGAAGACAGCCCCTATCAGCCGAGTTCGCCGTACTCGGCGTCCAAAGCCAGTTCCGACCATCTCGCGCGCTCGTGGTTCGAGACGTACGGCCTGCCGGTGCTCGTGACGAACTGTTCGAACAACTACGGGCCGTATCAGTTTCCGGAGAAGCTGATCCCGCTGACGATTCTGAAGGCGCTGCAAGGGCAACCGATTCCCGTCTACGGCGACGGTCAGCAGATACGCGACTGGTTGCACGTGGACGATCACGTCCGTGGCCTGGTCAGAGTGCTCGAACAAGGCACACCCGGACGCACCTACAACATCGGCGGCAATTGCGAGCGGACGAACCTCGACGTCGTCGAGACGATCCTGCGCGCGGTGGCGCGGCGCACGGGCCGCGACGAACAACAGCTGCTGCGGCTCATTGAGTTCGTCGCCGATCGACCCGGGCCACGATCGACGCTATGCAATCGACGCACAGCGCATGCGCGATGAACTCGGCTGGAGTGCGCAGACGGAATTCTCGAGGGGCATCGACGACACCGTCGCCTGGTACATGGCGCATCTGTCGTGGTGTCAGCGCCGGAGCAATCTCTACTCGGGCCAGCGATTGGGGCGCAAATCCGCATGAACGCAAAGGCAGCGGCGTGACTGACGACGACGAAAGGCATCATTCTCGCCGGCGGTCACGGCACGCGGCTGTATCCGGTGACGCGCGCGGTCTGCAAGCAGTTGCTGCCGGTCTACGACAAACCGATGATCTACTACCCGCTGACGACGTTGATGCTCGCGGGCGTGCGCGACATCCTGGTGATCTCGACGCCGAACGACACGCCGCGATTCAAGGAGCTGATGGGCGACGGTAGCCAGTGGGGCCTGTCGTTGAGCTACGCGGTGCAGGATCAGCCGCGTGGTCTCGCGCACGCGTTCATCGTCGCGGAATCGTTCATCGGCAACGACGCGTGCATGATGATTCTCGGCGACAACATCTTCTTCGGCAGCGAACTGTCGCGGCTGACCCAGACCGCAGTCCGCGACAATCGCGGCGCGACGATCTTCGCGTATCCGGTCAAGGATCCGGAGCGTTTCGGCGTTATCGAATTCGACAAGAACGGGCGGCCGACGGAGATCGTCGAAAAGCCCGCAAGCCCGAAGTCGCACTTCGCGGTGACCGGACTCTATGTGTACGACAACGACGTCGTGACGATCGCGCGCGAACTCGTCCCGTCGGCGCGCGGCGAGCTCGAGATCACCGAACTGAACATGCAGCTACCTCGAGCAGGGACGGCTCGACGTCAAGCAGCATGGGTCGCGGAATGGCGTGGCTCGACACCGGCACGCACGAGGCGCTGCTCGAAGCGAGTCACTTCGTGCAGACGATCGAGCACCGGCAGGGGCTGAAGATCGCGTGCCCCGAGGAAGTCGCCTGGCGTCTGGGCTGGATCGACGACGCTGCACTGGCGCGCATTGCCCGCGAGATCGGCGCGTCGAGTTACGCCGAGTACCTGATCGAACTGGTACGCGACGTCGAGATGGACGGCGCTGCAGAAGGGCAGCGATGGCCGCGACCGAACCGGCTCCGACGTTCTGGGACAGCGATGATCTCCGGCGGCTGATCGTGAAGATCACGCAGACGGAGCTTCGCCGGCGTGCTGGTCATCGAGCCTGACGTGTTCGCCGACGAGCGCGGATTTTTCATCGAAAGCTACAACGAACGCGCTATGCCGCGGCCCCCGGGCTCGATGTCGAGTTCGTGCAGGACAATCATTCGCATTCGTTGCGCGGCGTGTTGCGCGGGCTGCATCTGCAGCGCGCGCAAGCCACAGGGAAAGCTGCTGCGCGTCGTCACCGGACACGTCTGGGACGTCGCCGTCGACGTCGATCCGCGCTCGCCGACGTTTCGGCAATGGGTCGGCGTCGATCTGACCGGCGACAACCATCTGCAGTTCTACATCCCGCCGGGGTACGCGCACGGCTTCTGCGTGCTCTCGGACGCCGCGGATGTCGAGTACAAATGCACGCAGCTCTATGACGCGAAGGACGAAGTCGGGATCGCGTGGAACGATCCGGAACTCGCGATCGCGTGGCCCGTTACCGCGCCGCGAATGTCTGACCGCGATCGGCGCAACCCGTCCCTTGCCGAATATCTCTCCGCATGAGCAGCAGGATCGGGATCCTCGGCGGATCGGGTCAGGTGGGGATCGAAATGGCGCAACTCGCGCGCGAGCGCGGTGCATCAGTGACGGCGCCGCGATCGTCGGATCTCGACATCGCCGATGCTGTAGCGGTGGAACGCTGGGTTGCGGACACGCCCCTCGACGTGATCGTCAATTGCGCGGCGTACACCGCGGTTGATGCGGCCGAAGCCGATGCTGCGCGCGCCTTTGCCGTAAACGCCGCGGGCCCCGGATATGTTGGCAAGGCGTGCGCTGCCGCGCGCATCCCGGTGCTGCATTTGTCGACCGATTTCGTGTTCGCGGGCGACAAGGCGGGACCGTACAACGAGGCTGATGAGGCGCGCCCCGTCAACGTGTACGGCGCCTCCAAGCTGGCCGGCGAGCGAGCGTTGCTCGACTGTGGCGGCGACGCGTTGGTATTGCGCGTGAGTTGGGTATTCAGCGCGCATCGCACGAACTTTGTGAAGGCGGTGCTGAAGCGCGCGATGGCGGGCGATGCGCTCGAGGTGGTCGACGATCAGGTCGGTGGACCGTGTGGTGCGCGCGGTATTGCCGAAGCGGTGTGGGAGCTGCTGCCGAGGCTCCGCGGCCGCGGCCCGGGACTGTATCACTTCGAGGGCGCGCCGTATCGTCAGCCGGTACGAATTTGCGCGCGCAATTCTGACCTTTGCGCGTGACGCGTCGATGATCGAACGCATACCGCGGGTTGTTGCGGTGAAGACCACACAAGCGACTGGCGCCACGCGTCGCCCGCTGAATTCACGTCTGTGCGGAGAGAAGCTCCAACGCGACTTCGGAGTGCAGCCGCACGATTGGCGCGCGGGACTGAGGCAGGTGATTTCGCAGCTCGCCAATGAATCTGCCAGTGCGAAGTCCACGCGATGAGTCCGTGCGCTTTCGTATGAGGTCGGTGCTCCAGCGCGTGCTCGACGCAATCTATCGCCACCGCTTTTCGCTGTTGGTCGGCTGCATCGTTGTGTTTGTGCTGGCTGACTCCCTCAAGAACCGCGACTACGTTCTGCCGGGCATTGGCGAGCGGGTAAGCGTCGCGCAACCGCAGCTGCGCTCCGGCCACATGTTCGTCGCAACGTTGAGCCGTTCGGATCTTGGAGTCGCGAACGCACCCGTGGACGCGGTGCTCTACGAGGTTACGACGCGACACGGCGCCGCGGCGTTCGAGTCAATTGAGGAGGAGCTGCGTTGGTCGAACGCGTTTTACAGCCGTGCGCACGCTGTTTCTGAACAAGTATCCGGACTTCGCGATCGAGAAGCGGCGCGCGATCGGGCCGGGTGGACAGGAACTAGCGGTCATTGACGAACTCGGCCGTGGACGCTTCCGAGTGCTCGACGGTCTGCTGTACTTCAGCGCATCGGACAATTCGTCCCCAACGCGTCAACGGCCGGCACTACGAACTCGTGTTGGTCGTTCGCGCGGTGCGCATCGTCGCCAAGCTCGCGCGCTTCGGTTCGCTCGCGCTGTTCGGCGTGCTCATCGTCGTGTCGCTGGCAAAGCGTCGCGCGGCGCGACGGTTGTTCGCCAACACGGCACCCGGCGTCGTCAACACCGCGATTCTGTTGGCGCTGATCGTGGGCGCGTATGAAGGCTACCAGCGCTTCAACGGACGCTTTGCGAACATTGCGTGGCCGAGTCGCGTCGATCCGGTCGCAGGTATGATCTTCGAGCCGAACGCCGAGGTGCGCTGGACCAACCACCTGGACTTCTGGGCCGCCGAGCGCACGAATTCGCTGGGCTTTCTCGATAGCGAGCCGATCATTCCAAAACCGCCGGACCGCTTTCGCGTGCTGCTGGTCGGCGATTCGTTTGTCGAAGCGGCGCAGGTTCGCATCGCCGACAAACTGCAATCGATCCTCGCGACGAAACTGCAGAGCCGACTCGGCAAGGACAAGGTCGACGTCGTTGCGTTCGGCTTCAGCGGCACCGGGCAAGCGAATCAATTGAGCTTCTACGAAAAGTACGGCAAAGCCGTAGCACCGAACCTCGTGATCCTGCTTCTGGTCGCCAACGACTTCGCCAATAACTCTCCGATCCTCGAAGCGGTTCGCAACGGCTGGGCACCGTATCGACCCGCCACGGTTGTTTTACGAACGCGACGGCGACTCGTTTCGGCGGATATCGATCGATCCGGAATGGCATGAGTCAAAAGCTTCCCGGTCAGGTCCCGACCGACTTCTATGCGGCGCTGATGCAAGACCCCGCCATCGCGCCTCGACTCTCTGGTTGGGGCGGACCCGCGGACAATGACGTCGACGAGATGTTCTGGCATCGTTCGCTACCGCCGGTGTTCGAGGACGCGGTGGTACTTACGCGGTATGCCATCGACCGGTGGAAGTCGATTGGAGAAGCAGACGGCTTCCGCGTCGCGCTCGTTGCCACGGAGGGCCTGACGAACAGCGGCAGCGACGAGATCCGCGACGGCGCATTGCAGTTGACGCGGTTTCGCGACATCGCGACCGCGGAAGGATTGCCGTTTCTCGATCTGCGGCCGTATTTCGTCGCTCGTGGCGATCCGGAATCGGCACATTGGCCGACCGATGGACATTGGAATGAGCAGGGACATCGATGGGCTGCGGATGCGGTGTTCGAGTTTCTGGTTGGCAAGGCATTGGTGCCTGGGTGGCGGATTGAGTGCGGAGCGTCGATGAATCACG
>CAWHHK010000011.1:0-352248 GCA_963829065.1 uncultured Gammaproteobacteria bacterium
TACGATTTCCGATCGGCGTCATAGCAGCCGCAGGAAGCCCCCTCGAGTCCGCGTCGGTCAAGAACCGTGAGGTTGCCGCGGCGGTAATGAATCAGACCTTGCTTTTGCAGGGCACTCGCCGCCCGTGTGACACCGACGCGCCGGACTCCCAGCATGTATGCCAGAAATTCCTGTGTGACATGGAAGGTGTCGGCGTGCGCTCGGTCCCGGGTCATCAGCAACCATCGCGCGAGCCGGGCTTCTATGCCATGGAACCGCGTGCAGCCGATCATCTGCGCGAACTGAGTCAATTGGACGAAGACATAGCGGTCGATCTCGCGACGCAGCGCCTTGCTGCGTGCCAGTTCACGGCAAAAAGGCTCTGCGGCCATTCGGAATGCGTCTCCTGCGCCCTGAACGACTGCCCGCATCAGCGACATATCGACACCGAGCGCCAACGGAATTCCAAACATCCCTTCGTTTCCGATCAACCCGACCTCGAGGCACGCAGATTCGTCGATCGGCGCGATCTGCGAAATGAAACCGCCGATGGGGAAAATAGACGTAGCCAATGCGCTGCCCCGGTAAATGGAGCACCTCGCCAAAGACGAGTTCGACAGGTTCGCACTTCGCCAGCACTCGGCGTCGGTCGTTGCTCGGCAGTGACTCGAGCAAGCAATTGACCAGCGAGGCGCGTGGGGTCGGCGACATGGCTCGACAGTAGGGGCACGGCATCGCCCGGTCTGCTCGGTAACGAACATAGGCGACCGAACCCCGAGTCGCCCGTCAGCAACGAAACGAAAGACCTAAGCAACCGTGTACGGCAGCAGCCGATCGAACTCCGTCTTCACCACCTGGTAGCACTCGCAGCAGCGGGCCTCCAGACGCTTACGATCGAGCACCGTGATCTTGCCTCGGCGGTAATGAATCAGCCCCGCCTCCTGCAACTTCCCGGCGGCCTCCGTCACCCCTTCGCGGCGCACGCCCAACATGTTGGCGATCAGTTCCTGCGTCATCGTGAGTTCGCTCGTTGGCATTCGGTCGAGGCTCAACAACAGCCACCGACACAATTGCTGATCGATCGAATGATGCCGATTGCAGACCGCCGTCTGTGCCATCTGAGTGATCAACGCCTGCGTATAGCGCAGCAGCAGATGCATCGTCGGGCCAAAGCGCCCGAACTCCGCCTTCAACAATTCGGCCTTCAGGCGGAAACCATGCCCCCCGCTCTGCACGACCGCACGGCTGGGTGTCGTATCGCCGCCCATGAACAGAGAAATGCCGAGGATGCCTTCGTTACCAACGATCGCTATTTCCGCCGAAGCGCCGTCGTCCATGACGTACAGCAGCGAAATGATTGACGTCGTCGGGAAATAAACATGGCGCAACCGCACGCCCGGCTCATACAGGACGTCACCCAACACCATTGGAATCAGTTCCAGATGCGGCGCGATCCGGTCGTAGTCGCCGGCCGGCAGCGCGTCGAGCAGGTGGTTCTGGTGCGGAGTGTGTACTGCAGACGCGGCGACGCGTCGCCCTGTCGATTTCTTGATGCCTCGAACCGATTTTTCGGTCGCCACGTGTTCCGTCAACCGTGCAGCTTGCGTTGTCGCAATCTACGCGTTGTGTGCGTTAGCGTACAGAGACCTTGTTTTGTTTGAAGCAATCAACGTGTGCTACCGCACCGACGGTCCCGTGCGGCATGACGACACTGACCAAACCAACCACGATCGGAGCACATGGTGTCGTTAGTCGCAGGTAGCAAGCCCACTGACCTAAAGACCGTTGCCCATGAACATCTGCTGCCACAGTTGCCGTATGCGTACGGGGCACTCGAGCCGTACATCGATGCTCACACGATGCGTCTTCATCACGACAAACACCATGCGTCCTATGTCGAGCAGTTGAACGCAGCGCTGGAGAATTTTCCCTGGTTGCAGGGGCGCACCCCGATCTGGTTGTTAGAGAACCTCAGCAAGGTTCCGGTGAAAATCCGTTCCGCAGTTCACCACAACGTCGGCGGCCACCTGAACCATAGTTTGTTCTGGCGCGCCATGGCTCCGACGGGAATCAACGCGCCAGCCGGCGCACTCGCCGACGCGATCACGCGTGACTTCGGCGGCCTCGAACAGCTCAAAGCTCGATTCGTCGAAGTGGGCCTGCAACGGTTCGGATCCGGGTGGGTTTGGCTCGCGCGCACGCGGCTCGACGGCGGCACGCTCGAGGTGTTCAGCACGTCCGGTCACGACAATCCGATTCAGCAGGGTTACTACCCGATCCTGGTCAACGACGTCTGGGAACACGCCTACTACTTGAAGTACGAAAACCGCAGAGCGGACTATCTGAAACACTGGTGGGCCATAGCGAATTGGGAAGAAGCCGCCCGGCGTTACGAGGGTTCCGATCTGTCCGCACAGCATGATTGGGAGGCCGAAGGGGGACGGGTCTCGTCGCGGCCCGATGAGCCCCACAATGGACTCGTTAGCAGCCCGCCGATCCAGTAGCGGCGGTTCTAGATCAAATTCATTCCAAGAAACATTCGTCACGGAGACGATGATGGTAACCAAGGCAACTGTCACCACGAACACCGCCGAAGATCGCGGCACACTGGCGCACGGCGTCGATCAGGCAACCGCCGGCGCGCACGACACGATCAATTCGGTATCTGATGCGGCCCGTCCGGCTGTGGATCGTATGGCAATCAATGCGCACGAGCTCGTCGACAAGGTCTCAGGTCTCGCCGGTCTGGCCGCCGAGACGCTCGGCGCCCGGGGCGAGCAACTGAACCGAGGCCAGCAGAAGGTGCTCGGCGGTGCGCGCGAGTACCTGCACCAACACCCCTTGGCGTCGTTGGGCATCGCGATGGTCACCGGCTATATATTGAGTCGGCTGTTGTCGGCTCGTTAGCTCGCAACGTTCGCTTGCGTGACGATCGACCGATCGCATCGGTCTCGAGCTCATGGCTCGTGCTGGCTCGATCCACGCGCGGGAGTGACGTTGTGGCAAAAGATGATCAAGGCAAATGACGGCGGCAGTCCCCCGGAATTTCTCAGCACCCACCCGGCCGATGCCAATCGCATTCAGACCATCCAGTCGTTGTTGCCCACCGTCATGCCGCTATACGCAGCCGCGGGGCCCCGCGACGGTGCATGACGTTCGCGCGTAGGCTCGACTTCCGTGCGCTAGCGTACAGAACCTGCGCGCTGACACCGTTAACTTGCCGTGTAGTTGCCTGACGCAATCAAACATCCAAGGCGAGGACATTTCTCGCTGCGCTACCGGCTGACTCAACCATTGCGGCGCTGGCCGCGTTGGCGAAGCCAGTGCGACCATAAGACGGGACAGCGCAAGTGGTGACGAGCAGCACATCGATTCTCGGGCACCTGACCCAGTTCAGGTCGCGTTTGCGCACCATCAGTTTGTTGTACAAGCCAAACCCCGAGGAGCCGCCGCTTCGATCGGAGCTATTCAGTGCCGATCAGATGGAGCGGTACGGCAAAACTCTCGCAGCGGCGCATCGGCTGACGCCGCGACAAACGCGGGACCCGCTGCTGCCGCGGTTGTCCGCGAACGAAGCCGTGTTGATCGACGTCTGCGAACAGTTGACGGCGGCGGTCTCGGCGAACCACCGGATCAGCCCTCCCGGCGAGTGGCTGCTCGACAACTTCCATCTGATCGAAGAGCAGATCGGCACGGCCAAGCGGCATTTGCCGCGCGGCTACATTCGTGAACTGCCGCGATTGGAACGCGGACCATCGTCCGGTCTGCCGCGTGTGTACGACATCGCGCTCGAAACCGTCGCGCACGGCGACGGACGGGTCGACGCCGACACGTTGAGTCGTTTCGTGGCTGCGTACCAATCGGTGACGGCGCTTGCGCTCGGCGAACTCTGGGCCATTCCGATCATGTTGCGGCTCGCGTTGATCGAAAACCTGCGTCGCGTCGGCGTTCGGATTGCCGCCGGCAGGGTCGAGCGCGATCTGGCCAACACGTGGGCCGACCGGATGATGGAAACCGCGGAGCACGATCCGAAGAGCGTCATCCTCGTCATCGCCGATATGGCGCGTTCGACGCCACCGATGGAGAGCGCGTTTGTGGCCGAACTCGCGCGGCGCTTGCAAGGGCAGAGTGCGGCATTGGCACTCGCGTTGACCTGGATCGAACAGCGCCTCGCGGAATCGCATCTGACGATCGAGCAATTGGTGCAGTTGGAGAATCAGCAACAGGCATCGGATCAGGTTTCGATCAGCAACAGCATCGGCAGTCTGCGCGTCTTGAGCGCGATCGACTGGCGCGAGTTCGTCGAGAACCAGAGCGTCGTCGAAAAAATCCTGCGGCGGGATCCACAAGACGTCTATCCCGCGATGGAGTTCGCGACCCGAGACCGTTATCGCCATGCGACGGAGCGTATCGCCAGGATGAGTCATCTCGCTGAAGCAGAGGTGGCCGAGAAGGCGATCGAGTTGGCACGAACTCGCGCTGCCGGTCATGGCAAGAATGATCGGGCGGCGCACGTCGGCTTCTATCTGATCGATGCGGGACTACCGGAGCTCGAACGGTCCGCCGCGGTCGCCGTTTCCATCGCCGGATCTTTGCAACGCATCAGCACACGGTTCCCGTTGCTGATCTACCTTGGCGCCATCGCCGCGATCGTTGCCGTCTTCACGGCGGGTCTCATCGAGCACGCGCATGTCGCCGCAATTCGACACCACAACGTACTCTGCTGGTCGTCGCCGCTCTCGCTCGTAGCAACCAGTCAGTTGGCGGTCACGATCGTGAACTGGCTCGCCACGTTGCTCGTGACGCCGCATCCGCTGCCGCGAATGGATTACTCCGCAGGCATCGCCGCGGAAGCGCGGACACTGGTCGTTGTTCCAACCATGCTCAGCAGCGCTCGCAACGTCGAGGACCTGGTCGAGGCGCCTCGAGGTCCGGTACCTCGCGAATCGCGATGCACGCCTGCATTTTGGTTTGCTGACGGATTTTCTGGACGCGGCCGAAGAATCGCTTCCGGCGGATGAGCCGCTGCTGCGACTCGCCGAAGCGCGGATCAACGCGACTGAACGACAAATACGGTGGCCATTCCACCGGCGCCAGCGCGTTCTATCTGTTTCACCGCCCGCGTCGCTGGAATGCGGACGCGCGGATCTGGATGGGCCACGAACGCAAGCGCGGCAAGCTTGCCGACTTGAACGCGCTGTTGCGCGGCGGTCACACCGACGCCTTTTCTCTGATCGTCGGCGCGACGGAGATCCTCGCGCAGGTGAAGTACGTCATTACGCTCGACACCGACACGCAACTGCCGCGCGATGCGGCGTCGGCAGTTCGTCGGCACGATGGCACATCCGCTGAACACGCCGCGCTTCGATGAATCCCAACGCGAAGTCGTGACCTCCGGTCACGGCATTCTCCAACCGCGTGTATCGGTGAGCTTGCCGGGCACGAATCGATCGCGCTACGCACGCCTGTACGGCGGCGAACCCGGCATCGATCAGTACACGCGCGCGGTGTCGGACGTCTATCAGGATGTCTTCGACGAGGGTTCGTTCATCGGTAAGGGCATCTACGACGTCGACGCATTCGAGCGCGCGCTCAAGGGGCGTTTCCCGGCGAACCGCATCCTGAGCCACGATCTTCTAGAGGGGTGCTACGCGCGCGCCGGACTCTTGAGCGACGCTGAGCTGTCTGAAGAGTCTCCGGCGCGCTACAGCGCCGACGTGGCACGTCGGCGTCGCTGGATCCGCGGTGACTGGCAGCTCGTCGGATGGCTGCGGCGGCGCGTGAGAGGACCGGGCGGGCACCGCGAACGCAATCCACTGTCGCTGCTGTCGCAATGGAAGGTGTTCGACAACCTTCGGCGCAGCCTCGTACCCGCTGCGCTCACCGCGCTGTTGGTGTTGGGGTGGACTGTACTGCCGCATGCGTGGTTCTGGACTGCGGTCGTCGTCGGCATCCTGCTGACGCCATCCGTCATCGCGTTGTTTTCAGATCTCGCCGACAGGCCTCACCGGCTGCCGTTCGCACAACATCTGCCGGCCGTCGGTCGCGCCGCACGGCGGCACACGCTGCAAGCGCTGCTCGCGCTCGCGTTGTTGCCTTATGAAGCGTTCTTCTGCCTCGATGCGATCGCGCGCACGATCGGGCGGATGTTGATCACCCACCGGCGTCTATTGGAATGGAAACCGTCGAGTGATGTGGATCGCGCGTTCGATCAGCGCGACCGTACGGGCTTGTTAGCGTCGTATCGATCAATGGCGATTGCGCCAGTGATCGCGATCGGCGCGTCGGTTCAACTATGCCTTACAGATCCGGCATCGTTGCTGGTAGCAGGTCCGATCCTGTTGTTGTGGGCAGCCTCGCCAACCATTGCCTGGTGGATCAGCCGCCCACTCCCGCGGCGAAGCGCTGTGCTCACCGTCGTTCAGACAGCCTTCCTGCACAAACTCGCCCGCAAAACGTGGGCGTATTTCGAGACATACGTCGTTGCCGAGGATCACTGGCTACCACCCGACAACGTCCAGGACCATCCGGCAATCACGGTCGCGCATCGAACGTCGCCGACGAATATGGGGCTCGCATTGCTTGCCAATCTGGCCGCGCACGATTTCGGTTATCTGACGACCCGACAGCTGATCACCCGCACGGCAAACACTCTTCGCACGATGCAATCGCTGGAGCGCTATCGAGGCCACTTTTACAACTGGTACGACACGCAGACGCTACTACCGCTCACGCCTATCTATGTCTCGACGGTGGACAGCGGCAACCTCGCGGCCCATCTGCTGACCTTGCGCCCCGGGCTGTCGGCGCTTGGTGGTGTGCCGATTCTCAACCGGCGCTGGCTCGAGGGGCTGCGCGATACGTTCTCGATACTGGTGGACGCGGCCGGTGACCATGCACCCGCGACCATTGCGAATTTCGAAGAAGCACTGGTGACGGCGACTGCTGCGCGTCCGAACACACTACCGAGCGCATGGATCCAACTGAAGTGCCTGGTTGCCTGCGCGGCCGACGTGGTCATGCGCTTCGACGCGGGACCGAGCGCAAATGGCGAGGCGGAAGCCGGCATCTGGGCGCACGCACTCGCGCGCCAATGTACGGCGTTGCGCGACGACCTCATTTTTTTCGCGCCGTGGCTGGAAAGCGAAACGATGCCAGCAACGGATGTCGCTTTTCCAGGCACGAACAGCATCCCGACGCTGCGCGAACTCGCGGCGTTCACCGCAGTCGATTCGCCAACTATCGTCCTCGGGCGCGATGTAGACCGACTGCTCGGTAGCCAGGTCGGCGGAACGCGCTGTCGAATTGATCGTCGAG
Source organism: uncultured Gammaproteobacteria bacterium (assembly GCA_963829065.1). Lineage (GTDB taxonomy): Bacteria > Pseudomonadota > Gammaproteobacteria > Pseudomonadales > Azotimanducaceae > DATJGR01. Next base: position 7,297 of record CAWHHK010000011.1, read on the forward strand.
ATCGATCGACTGGCGCTTCAGGCGACCGCGCTTGCGACCATGGACTTTGCGTTCCTTTACGACAAAGTGCGGCGCCAGCTGGTGATCGGCTACAACGTCACGGAACACCGCCGCGACGACGCCCGTTACGATTTGTTGGCGACAGAAGCACGGTTGGGCAATTTCGTCGCAATCGCGCAGGGGCAAGTCCCGCAGGAAAGCTGGTTCGCGCTCGGGCGTCTGCTGACATCCGTTGGCGGCGAGCCGGTCCTGCTGTCGTGGAGCGGGTCGATGTTCGAATATCTGATGCCGCTGCTGGTGATGCCGACCTACGACAATACATTGCTCGATCAGACGTACCTCGCCGCGGTCGAACGGCAGATCGACTATGGCAAGCAACGCGGCGTGCCATGGGGAATATCAGAGGGCGGCTACAACGCGGTCGATGTCCAGCTCAATTATCAGTATCGCGCCGTTCGGCGTTCCCGGCTTAGGGCTGAAGCGCGGGCTCGGCGACGATCTGGTCGTGGCGCCCTACGCGTCGGCACTCGCGCTGATGGTCGCGCCCGAGGCGGCGTGCCTCAACTTGCAACATCTCGCCGCGAGCGGATTGGCAGGAAGACTGGGTTTGTTCGAGGCGATCGACTACACACCGTCTCGCCAACGTCGCGGGGAGACGTACGCCGTGATCCGGTCGTTCATGGCGCACCACCAGGCGATGAGCTTGCTCTCCTACGCATACGTGCTGTTGGCGCGCCCGATGCAACAGCGCTTCGAATCGGAAATGCTGTTTCAAGCAACATTACCTCTGCTCCAGGAGCGCATCCCAAGGGCCACACCGTTTCATTCCAATACGGTCGATCATGACTGACCTGCACGCGACCGACGTCGGTACTGAGTTGGCCGTGCGCGTGCTCACCAATCCAAACACGCCGGTTCCGCAAGTGCAGTTGTTGTCGAACGGCCGCTATCACGTGATGGTCACCAACGCAGGTGGTGGAAGCAGTCGCTGGAAGGATCTCGCCGTGACGCGTTGGCGCGAAGACGGCACCTCCGACAACTGGGGCACGTTCTGTTATCTGCGCGACGAGGCGAGCGGGGAGTTCTGGTCGACCGCGTATCAGCCGACGCTCAAGCCGGCCGAACACTACGAAGCGATCTTTTCCGAAGGGCGCGCCGAGTTTCGGCGCAGGGATTTCGACTTCGAGACGCACACAGAGATCGTGGTATCCCCGGTCGACGATATCGAGGTGCGCCGGGTCCACATCACAAACCGGTCGCGAATTGCTCGTTCGATCGACGTCACGAGCTACGCGGAAGTGGTTCTTGCGCCGGCGGACGCGGACGCGTTGCACCCGGCGTTCAGCAATCTGTTCGTGCAAACCGAGATCATCGAGGGGCGGCGTGCAATTCTCTGTACTCGACGCCCACGCTCGCGCGAAGAGCAGGTGCCGTGGATGTTTCACTTGATGACCGTGCATGGGGCCGACGCCGAGATCTCCTTCGAGACGGACCGCATGCGTTTCATCGGCCGCGGCCGTTCTGTCGCCGCACCGCTTGCGATGATCAACGAAGGCGCGCTGTCCAATACCGAAGGCTCGGTGCTGGATCCGATCGCCGCAATCCGTCAGCCGCGTGACCATCGATGCTCGCGCGACGGTCACGATCGACATGGTCTCGGGCGCCGGCGAAACGCGCGACGCCGTGCTGCATCTGATCGACAAGTACCAGGATCGCCGGCTCGCCGATCGCGAGTTCGAGCTGACGTGGACTCATAGCCAAGTCGTGCTCCGGCAACTCAACGCGACAGAAGCCGACTCGCAGCTCTATGCCCGGCTCGCGAGCTCCGTGATTTACGCCAACGCATCGTTGCGTCCGTCCGCAAGTGTTCTGGTTCGAAACCGGCGTGGTCAATCCGGTCTCTGGGGATACGCAGTCTCGGGTGATCTGCCGATCGTGTTGGTACAGATCGACGATGGCAGGAACATCGAGCTGGTACGCCAGCTCGTGCAGGCGCATGCCTACTGGCGGCTTAAAGGGCTCGCCGTCGACCTCGTCATCTGGAACGAAGACCACAACGGCTATCGGCAACAACTCCAGGAGCACATCGTCGGATTGATTGCTGCCGGTGTCGAAGCGCATTTCGTCGACCGGCCCGGCGGCATCTTCGTCCGGCATGCAGGACAGATAGCGCCGGAGGACCGCGATCTTTTCCAAGCGGTCGCGCGCGTGATCATCACCGACAGCCGTGGCTCGCTGGCCGATCAGATCAACCGACGTTCGCCCGCGAGCGCGCCAATTGCGTTGCTCGTGCCGACTCGTGCCTACCGGCCCCAACCTGCCGCAGCCGCGGCGGCGTCACGCGGTGAGCTGATTCTGTTCAACGGCACCGGAGGTTTTTCGCCTGACGGACGCGAGTACGTCATCGCGCCGGCCGCCGGAGCTTCGACGCCGGCGCCTTGGGTGAACGTCGTCGCGAACCCGCGGTTCGGCACCGTCTTGTCGGAAAGCGGGCTCGGCTATACGTGGAGTGACAATGCCCACCTGTTTCGTCTCACACCGTGGCACAACGATCCTGTCGGCGAGTCGAACGGAGAGGCCGTCTACCTGCGCGATGAAGAAACCGGCCATGTGTGGTCACCGACATCCTCGCCGTGCGGAGGTAGCGCGCCCTATGTGACGCGACACGGGTTTGGTTACAGCGTGTTCGAACATGTCGAGGATGGCATCAGTTCCACACTGACGGTGTTCGTCGCGCTCGATGCGGCCGTCAAATTCTCCTGCTTGAAAGTATCTAACGGGTCGGGCCGGCCGCGACGATTATCCACAACCGGCTATGTCGAGTGGGTGCTCGGCGACCTGCGCGCGAAATCGGCATTGCATGTCACAACCGAGATCGACCCCGGCAACGGCGCGTTGTACGCGCGAAATTCTTACAACCACGAGTTCGCAGATTGGGTCGCCTTCTTCGACGTCGACAATACGACCCGCAGCGTGACGTGCGACCGAACCGGCTTTCTAGGTCGCAACGGAACGTTGCGCGACCCCGCCGCGATGCACAGCACGCGCCTATCCGGCAAAACCGGCGCAGGGCTCGATCCATGCGCCGCGATCCAGGTACCTCTCGACTTAGCGGACGGACAGGAACGTGAGATCGTGTTCCGTCTCGGGGCTGCACACAGCGCCGACGCGGCGGGTTTGCTGATACAGCGTTGCCGGGGATCTGCCGCCGCGCATGACACGCTCGAAGCGGTGGTTGCGCACTGGCGACACACGTTGAGCGCGGTGCAGATAACAACCCCCGATCTTTCGCTCAACGTGCTGACCAACGGTTGGCTCGTCTATCAAACGATCGCGTGTCGTCTGTGGGCGCGCAGCGGCTATTACCAGTCGGGCGGCGCCTTCGGCTTCCGTGATCAGTTGCAGGACGTGATGGCGTTGGTTCACACCGAGCCGGGTCTCGTGCGCGCGCAGATCGTTCTCTGCGCGAGCCGTCAATTCATCGACGGTGACGTACAGCATTGGTGGCATCCACCGTCGGGGCGCGGCGTGCGCACGCATTGTTCGGACGACTATCTCTGGTTGCCACTGGCGACGTGTCGTTACGTGCTGAGCACCGGTGACACGTCGATTCTCGATGAGAACGTGCAGTTTCTCGAAGGTCGCCCGGTCAATACCGAAGACGATTCGTACTACGACTTGCCCAGTCCCTCCGATCAAAGTGCAAACGTCTATTCACACTGTGTGCGGGCCATCCTGCACAGCCTCAGGTTCGGTGCGCATGGACTGCCGCTGATTGGATCCGGCGACTGGAACGACGGCATGAATCTCGTCGGCCGGCACGGCAAAGGAGAAAGCGTCTGGCTCGCCTTCTTCCTCTGTCACGTGCTCGCGGAATTCGCCGAAGTCGCGCGTCTGCACGACGACGCATTGTTCGCCGAGCGTTGCGAAACGGAACTGATGCAATTGAAGGAACGAATCGAGCAGAACGCCTGGGATGGCGGCTGGTATCGCCGCGCGTACTTCGACGACGGTTCGCCACTCGGCTCTGTCGAGCAATGCCGAATGCCAGATCGACTCGATCGCACAGAGCTGGTCAGTGCTGTCCGGCGCAGGTGACGAGGCGCGCTCGCGCACGGCAATGGAAGCAGTGAATGCGCGCCTGGTCCGTCGCGACGACGGCTTGATCCAGCTGCTCGATCCACCGTTCGATACGTCCGATCTCGAGCCCGGATATATCCGTGGATATGTGCCCGGCGTGCGCGAGAACGGCGGCCAATACACCCACGGCGCAATCTGGACAGCGATGGCATTTGCGGCACTGGGCGACGGCGGGCGCGCATGGGAACTGACCGCGATGATCAATCCGCTGAACCACGCGCGCACTCCCGACGGTGTTGCCACCTACAAAGTGGAACCTTACGTCGTCGCCGCCGATGTCTACGCACTCGCACCACACACCGGTGGTGGCGGTTGGACCTGGTACACGGGCTCCGCGGGTTGGATGTACCGCCTGATCGTCGAGTCGCTGCTCGGGCTCACGCTGGAAGTGGATCGCCTTTCTTTCACGCCTTGTTTGCGCGCTGAGTGGGACGAGTTCAGCTTGCGCTATCGGTATCGCGAAACCTACTACGACATCCTCGTGCGCCGCGCCACGGACGACCACGCGGCAACCGTAACGCTCGATGGCGTCGCGCAGGCAGACAACTCCGTTCATCTCGATGACGATCGATTGGAGCATCGGGTCGAGGTGCGCCTTGGGGTCACAGCGGTCTCGCCGATCGACAGCACAATCGCGCCTTAGCTTCTCCGTCGGGAAACCACCATCAGCACAATCGCACCGGCCCCAGCCCAGACGGGGACATTGACAAGTTCCCTGTCATCGACCGACAGGTTCATTGTGCTGTCCGAATGGTGAGTCTCCTCGGCATTGCCGAGTCCGCGCGTACCCGAGCCCCAGAGCGCCGACGGCGAGCAGCACGATCGCCGCAATCTTTCGCGTGTGCATCGACTAGATCCTTCGACCTTGAAGGACACGGATCACTATGACGACGAGCGCCAGGAGCAACAGAATGTGGATGAATCCGCCAAGCGTGTACGACGTGACCAGCCCGAGGGCCCACAGGATGAGGAGGACCACCACGACGGTTTCCAGCATTTTCGTTAGCCTTTTGCGTATAGAGCATCAGCCTGGACCCATAGCGCGGTTGGCTCAGTGCGTTAGCGCACACAGGTTGGTCGATTTCCGCTACAGCCAATACGCCCCAACGCGCGCCAATTGCTCTTTCAGGCGCGACAGCCACGATCGGTGTTGCCATTGCGCGAGCGTGATTGCGTCGGACTCCGTCACGTCCTTTGCGAACATGACTTCCATCTGCGCCGCGAAGCCGCGCCCGAGAATGACGGCATTGATTTCGTCGTTGTGCAGGAAGCTGCGCCAGTCCAGATTCGTTGAACCGATCGTGGACCAGACTCCGTCGATGCACGCAGTCTTCGCGTGCATCACCGCGCCGCGCCGCTCGAATATTCTGACGCCACCGCGCAGCAGCTTCGTGTAGTACGAACGGCCGAGACTGAAGATCGCCCACGAATCGGCGTAGCTCGGCAGAACCAGCACGACGTCGACGCCACGCTGCGCTGCGTCGATGAGAGCCTCGAGCAACTGCGGATCGGGCGCAAAGTAGGCAATGGTCAGGTGCACTCTCAGTTGCGCATGGCTGATTGCGGACATCAGCGTCAGATAGATCAGGCTGTGCTCATCACTACCTGGTCCGCTACCGATCGCTCGCACGATCTCATCACCCTGCGCCGTCAGCTCGGGAAAATAATCCTTCGGCGCCAGCGGCTCGCCCTTGCTGCCGCGTCCAGGTATCCACGAAAAGTTTCTGGAAATCGGCCACCACCGGACCTTCGATGCGGATGTGCGTGTCGCGCCAGCCGGTACCTACAACTGCCGGCTGGTCGGCTTTCTTGCCGGACGGCGCGCTCGAATACGTGTCGCTGATATTGATTCCGCCCGTAAAAGCGATGCGACCATCGATCACCAGTTGTCTGCGGTGGTCGCGGTTGTTGGGCAGCCATGCTCTTTTATTGCTGGCGAACGGATTCACCGGATTGAATTCGAGCACCTCGACGCCGCCGTCCCGCAACCGGTCGAAGAAGGCTCTCGGCGTGGTGATGGATCCGACGCTGTCGTAGATCACATTCACTTGAACGCCAGCGGCCTGCCTGTTAAGCAACAGGTCGGAGAACTGCATGCCCACTTCATCGTCATCGAAGATGTAGGTTTCCAGGTTGATGCTGTCCTTGGCCACGCGAATCGCCTCGAACATTGCCTGGTAGGTCGCCGGACCGTTCTGCAGCAGCGTCAGTTTGTTGCCGAGCACCAATGGGCTGCCGGCATTGATTGACTGCTCAAAAGCCAGATGAATTTGCAGCACGTCGGAATCGCCGTTCTTTCCCTCGAGCTGGACGAGAATGGCATCGCTTCTGGCCGCGGAGACCGGCCCACGTACACCTTCAAACTCGACCTGCTCCGCGTGTGGCACGGCCATTTCGCGATCCACGTTCGGCAACGTCGCGCAGCCCTGGAAAGTCGTCAGCGCGGCGAGCACGCTGTGCCGAAGTCTCTGCGACACCAAAAGAAAGGCCCGCTCAGCCGGAGGCTTGCGGGCCCGAAACCAAACTGCGTCGATGGTTCAGGTATTCGAGATGATGACCTCGACGCGGCGATTCTGTTGGCGACCTGTCGCAGAATCGTTGCTCGCAATCGGCGAGTCCTCACCTTTTCCGGATGCGGCGAGGCGGGTTGACGCTACGCCTTGGCTCACCAGATAAGACTTCACAGAATCGGCACGCCGTTGCGACAGCCCGAGGTTGTACGCCTCGTCGCCGACGCTGTCCGCATTGCCCTCGATGATCACGGTGCGGTCGGGATACTTGTTGAGAAAGGCTGCGAGTTTGTTGAGATTGCCGGTGGCACTCCCCTTGAGCTCGGAACCGGCGGTTTCGAACAGCACGTCGCCCAACGTCACGACCAGGCCGCGATCGGTCGCCTTGGCATTGAGCTCGGCAATCTGTTTCTGCAATTCGGCGGCCTGCAGCAGGGCGGCATCGGTCGCAATGCGCGCGGCGTCGGCCTGGCTGCGGGCGATGTCTGCCTCTGTGCGAGCGACGTCGGCTTGGGTGTTGGCGGCGTCAGTGTCCACGCGCGCACTGTCCGCGTCGGCACGGGCCGCAGTGGCATCCATGCGGGCAACGTCCGCTTCGTGTGTGCGGGCGTCAAGGCGCGCGGTCTCACGCTCTGCGCTCAGCGTCTTGCGCTGATCGACCAACAAGGCGCTCTGCGCCTGGGCTCGGGCGATATCGACCTTGCGGTCAGCAATCAACACGAGGTGTGCCGTCAACACTGCGTCCTTGCGCGGTTCCCCGGCAGCGCCCACCGCCAGTTCCGCTTCCTTGATTGCCTGTGGCGCACGGGTCGCCAGTTGCGGATCGGACTGCAATTGCGTCAATTTGCTGCGCACAGCGTCGAGGTCGTCGTGCTTGGGTGGCGCGGTCACGCACGCTACGATGAATAAGGACGCGACTGCGGTCGCGATTATCTGCTTGACGATGCGAACTCGAGTGTTCATTGGGCGGCTCCGTTTTTGCGCTGCATTTCCTGCTTCATTTCGACGATGCTCTTTTGCATGTCCTCGTTCACTGCCACCGCCTTCGCCAGTTCGAAGTTAGCGGAGGCAAGCTCGGCGTCGGTGCGCGACTCTACGGCGAGCCGCTCCGCGAGCACCATTTGCTCCTGGTGCGCGGCGTCGCGGGCTGCGGTGAGTTTTGCGCGCGCTTCGGTCAACTCCGGCGAAGCGGTATCCGCAACCCGCGCCTGATCGGCATTGGCAATCGCCAACTCGGCGGCTTGCAGCGCCTGGTTGGGCGGCTGCGGCGCCGTCGCGCAGGCGCCAAGCGCGAGCAAACCCGCCACTATTGCAACGCGCCGCAACAACGAAACGCGGCGTCCCCTTAATTTTTTTGTCTGCACTGTCTGAGTCATGTTGATCGTCCTGGTAAGAATCGCCGATACACAAAGGCATCTGACGTTGCGATGAGTCTCACCCACTTCGGTGGGGAGTTCGGTGCGCTGGCGTACGCAGCCGCCTCAGCTTCATAATGCATTTGGCCTTCCCTTAGGGCCGCGAAACTGGTCAACTGGCCCGCTTTTTTGTTGCCTCCACTCATGAAAATTCCGAAGGAACTGCAGACGCTCATCGACGATGGTGTGATCGATGAGGTGGTGCGATCGCTGAAAAGCGGCAAGGAGGCTGCCGTCTACGTCGTACGCGTCGGCTCGGATATCCGTTGCGCCAAGGTCTACAAGAACATGTCACAGCGCAGCTTTCAGCAGCGCGCGCAATATCGCGAAGGGCGCCAGGTGCGTGGCAGCCGACAGAGCCGCGCGATCGGCAAACGCACACGTTTCGGCCGCAAAGAAGAAGAGTCCGCCTGGAAGAATACCGAGGTGGATGCGCTCTACCAGTTGCTGGAGGTGGGTGTACGAGTCCCCAAGCCGTATAGCTACAGCGACGGCGTGCTGGTGATGGAGTTGGTCACCGACGCGCAGGGACGATCGGCGCCTGGACTCGGCGAGGTCGATCTCACCGCTGAGGAAGCGCGCGAGTTCCATCGTTTCCTCGTGCTACAGGTGCAACGAATGCTTTGCGCGGGTCTGATCCACGGCGACTTGTCCGAGTACAACGTGCTCGTCGGTTCGGCAGGTCCGGTGATCATCGATCTACCGCAAGTCGTGAATGCCGCGGGCAACAACAACGCGCGAGCGATGTTGCTGCGTGACGTCGGCAACCTGACGGCTACGCTTGCGCGTTCTGCGCCGGAGCTTTCGACCACGCGCTACGGCGAGGAGTTGTGGCACCTCTTCGAGACGGGCGGTCTGAGTACCGATTGCGTACTCACCGGTCTCTTCGTCGACGACGAACATTCGGTAGACATAGAGGCGGTACAAGAGGTCATCGAACATGCCCGCGATGAACAGGAGCGGCGCCAGCGCGGCCGCGAAGAGGCCGATGGTCTGCATCCGAAGAGTCTCATCGATGACGATCTGAATGGGAGTACGGCGACGACTCGCTAAGCGGCACGCAGACTGGTCACACGGCGACGGCGGGCGCGCTCTGCCGATACCTCACATCCGACAGTAGACGCGCGATCTCTTTTTTGACGACGGCGTAGCACTCGCAAGCGCCCGCCTCCAATCCGGATCGATCGAGCACGGCAATGTGGCCGCGCCGATATCGAAGAAATCCGGCGCGCTGCAGGTTTCCGGCAGCCTCGGTAATACTTTCGCGCCGCACGCCGAGCGCGCTCGCAACGAGTTCCTGCGTCATCAACAGTTCATTCGACGGCAACCGGTCGAGCGTCAACAGCAACCAGCGACACAGTTGTTGCTCGACGGAGTGATGTCGATTGCACGCGGCCGTCTGGCACATTTGCGTGAGCAGAGCTTGGGTGTAACGCAGCAACAATCGCTGCATCAGTCCGGCGCGATTGAATTCTGCGCGCAACAGCGCACCCGGCAGACGGTAGCCGTGACCGGCGGTCTGCACGACCGCGGAACTCGGCGTGGTATTGCCGCCCATGAAGAGCGAAATACCGAGTATTCCTTCGTTGCCGACACCGGCGATTTCGGCCGACGCGCCGGATTCGAGAACATAGAGCAGCGACACGATGGCGGTCGTCGGGAAATAGACGTGCTCCAACTCACCGACCCGGTTCGTAGATGGACTCGCCCAGCCGCAGCGGAACGAGCTCGAGCTTAGCGGCCACACGTTCGAACTCGACAGTGGGCAGCGCCGCAAGAAGGTGGTTTTGATTTGGGTTATGCGGCGAGAGTGCCATGGCCGATTGTGTCCAGGCTCTATCGCTTCGCGGTTAACTCGACACCGATCCCGCGGTAGCCGATGAAGCGGCACGACTGATTGAACATCGGTTCTCCGCTCACCTGAAACTGCTGACGCGAACCGTCCGTATTCGCGCGGCTGAAGATGAAATCGAGAAACGGCTGGCGATCTGCGATCTTCGCTTGCAGCACCGCTCGCTCCGCCTCGTTCCAGCCCATCGCTGCGGCGTCATCGACCGCGCCGACGAACGGCGGCCACGCGGATTCCAAGCATCTCGAGCACCGGGCCCGACACCTTCGTGAAGGCGCCGTTTTCGTCCTGCTCCCAATACCAGTCGGAGGCGAGTTCGGTCAGGCTGCGATAGCGCGCTTCGCTTTCGCGCAGCTCGGCTGTTCGTTCCCGCACCGTCTCCTCGAGTACCGCGTTGAAATTCTCCAGCCGTTTGTACAACAGCCGTACTTCCAACATGTTGTATATGCGCGTTTTGACTTCAACCAGATCAAACGGCTTGCTGATGAAGTCCTTTGCGCCGGCTTTCAGTGCACGCAACTTGTGACCGGGTTGCGCCGTGAGCACGATGACCGGCAGGTAGCTGTCGGCCACGTTGGCCTTGAGGCCTTCCATCACTTGGAATCCATCGAGCCCGGGCATCTGCAGATCGAGCAGAATCAAGTCGTAACGGTTCTTGCGATGCAGCGCGCAAACGTCCTGGGGATTCATCGTCGAGGAAACGTGCGTGTAGCCTGCTTCCGCTCAGCAGTTGTTCGAGCAGGCTGACGTTGGACTGCTGATCATCGACGATCAGGATGTTTGCATCGAAAACTCCGATCGGGCTCTGCGTCATTTCAGGTCGGCGCATCGATGCGCACCGCTCCGCGTTGCGCAAAATTCAGCGCCACATCCAATGTGTCCATGAACTCGGCGACCTTGATCGGTTTGGTGAGATAGCGGAAGAATCCCGCCTGCAGGCCCTTTTCGATGTCGCGCGGCATTGCGTTGGCGCTGAGCGCAATCACGGGGATGTGCGCGGTCGTTGGATCGTTGGCGAGGATCTTGAGCGCTTGCACGCCACTGATGCCGGGCAGATTGATGTCCATCAGGATGACGTCCGGCCGCGCGGCACGCGCCATGTCGACGCCGGCTATGCCGTCTCTCGCGCTGAGCAACGCGATATCGGGCCGCCGCGCGATGAGGTCTTCGACGAGCATCAGATTGGCCGGGTTGTCCTCGACGTAGAGCAACGTATAGCGCTGCGCGGCGCCCGGAGCGTTGGAGCGACACGACAGCGGTGGACTCGGCCACAGCGGCCAGCGTCGGTTTCGCGGTCAGGTTCAGCTCGACCCAGAACGTGCTGCCCTTGCCGACCGCACTCTCCGCGCCGATCACGCCGCCCATGAATTCGACGAGGCGTTTGCACACGACCAGACCGATCCCCGTCCCTTCTTCCGAGTTCGCCTCCTGGCCGAGGCGATTGAACGGCTGGAACAGTTGTCCCACTTGCTCCGCGGTCAAACCCGCACCGGTGTCGGTTACGGCGATACGAATCCGTCCTGGGTTCTGGACCGCACAGTCCACGACGACGGTTCCGTCGGGTCTGTTGTACTTGATCGCGTTGGAAAGAAGGTTGATCAGAACCTGCTTCAACCGCGTCCGGTCGGCTTTGATGTAGCAGGGAGAATCGAACCGAGGGAACGTCACGCTGACGCCGCGTTTGCGTGCCTGAGGCTCGATCATGGCCTCGCATTCCTGCATGACCTCGATGAGCAGACTCGGCTCCAACGACAGCGACAGCTTGCCTGATTCGATCAACGCAAGATCGAGGATCTCGTTGATCAACTCGAGCAGATACCAGCCTGCCTGCAGGATCTGATCGATGCTGCGCTTCTGCGAGACCGTTGGCCCCGGAGATCCCGATTCCATGAGTTGCGCAAAACCGAGAATCGCGCTGAGCGGCGTGCGCAGTTCATGGCTCATGCTCGACAGGAAATCCGATTTCGCGAGGTTCGCCTTTTCGGCGACGGCCATGGCTTCGTGCAGTCTCAATTCGACCTTCTTGCGAACGGAATTGTCGGTGCCGATCAACAAATAGCCGATCAGATCGCCGTAGTCGTCGCGCAGCGCCGTGATCGACACGAGCGCGGGGAAGCGGCTGCCGTCTTTGCAGATATAGGTCAGTTCGTAGATGTCTTCGATCCCGCGCGACGCTTTGAAACTCAACGCTTCGAAACCGGGCGCGATCGCGGTTCCGAGCTCGACGCTCAACGCCTGCGCGCGCGCCGTCACCTCGTCCGGATCATGGATGTCGCTCGGGCTGATCTTATTGACGACCTCGGCTGCCAGATAACCCAGCATCCGTTCGGCGCCGATATTGAAGAGCTGAATGATGCCGCGTTCGTCGGTGGCGATGATCGAGAAGTTGGCGCTGGTGAGAATCGCGTTCTGCAGCGCGCCGGTTTTGAGCAGCGCCTGCTGGCGGCGGCCTTCGCTGATGCTGTCCGCCTTGCCCACCTCGGCCGCAACAGCGGATTCGTTTTCGTCGAGCATGGCCCCTCGGGAAAAATAGCGAACGCGGGCAGCCGCTGCTGCCAAAGTAACGAGGGATTGTGCCGCGTTACGCATGCACTGTTTGTACGCTACCCCACATAGCGAGTTGTGATTCCGCCGCTCGTCGGGGAGGATCGCGCCTCAATGCTGTGCGCAGGACGCTCGAAAGGATGATGACAGCGGAAACGAAAGTGGAAGCGACGGGAGAAGGAAGCGTCAAGACGCCTGCCTGGCATCTGTACATCGTGCGCTGCGCCGACGGCAGCCTCTACACCGGTGTGAGCACCGACGTCGAGCGGCGGCTGCGAGAGCACCGAACCGGCGGTCCGCGAGCAGCGCGCTACCTGCGCACGCGCACGCCGATCGACGTGGTATTCACCCAATGCATCGGTGATCGATCGGCCGCACTGCGCGCCGAGTGGGCGATCAAGCAGCTCGAGAAGCCACAGAAGGAAGCCCTCGCGCGCGGCGTGCTTTCGTTGGGCGAGGTGCTGAATGCCTCATCCTGAAATGCGGGCGGGCGAGTCAGTGAAATACGTCGCCGTCGGGTCGGTTCATCGTCGGTCGGTCGCCGTCGCCTTCCTGAATGTGTTCGGCCGGGTCGACGCCAGCGCGTTCGAACGCGATCTGCACTGACTCCGCGATGCACGCCGGACACATGCCTTCGGCGATCAAGCCCTCGAGCGCCATGCCGATGACGTCGTAGACCGACAGCGTCTCTTCGTGCTCTTCGTTGTAACGCCACAGCGCGTCTTCGACGGTGCGCACCACCGTCTGGCTGCGCACGTCATCGCGCATTCGCCGTGCTTCTTCATCGTCCATTGTCGCAACCGAGGGGACCACTGCGGGCACGCAGGAATACGCGAACGGGGTCTGAAGATCAAGTGGCCATCGTCGATCAGCGGCCGCAGTCGCCGCGCGCTAACAACCGCTGCGTCACCCAGGCAATCCGTTGGCCTGCGAGTCCGATCTGCCGTTGCGCGGTCGCGCGCAACTCAGCGCGATAGTCGGCGTCGAGCCGTACGCGCGGCGGTTGTTCGGGCGTCGCCATCGATATCGCGCTGCGCACTTGATCGGTATAGACGACGCGCGCCGCGAGGTCGCGGCTCTGCTTCGCCCAATGCTCGAATGCGCCGTCGAGATCGGCGCCCGGATCACCCGCCTCCACGCCGCCAAAGTCGCGCGCCATCGTATCGATCCGATGCAGACGCACGTCGCTGCCGAGCGCGCCGTCCCACAGCGCGTGCAGATTGGTGCCACCGGATACGGCGACATCGTTGCCGCCGCGGTCGCCATTCGGGTAGAGCGGAACCGCATACAACGCGGTCGCGTGCAGCGGTTGGTGCACGTCGGCGATCAGGTGCTCGAGCCAGCTGAGCGACAGGGCGCGATCCTCGTCGGTCTGGCCGGGCGAACACCATTGCTCGGTCAGCCGTGCGAGCGCCTGCACCAGATTGAGATTCGCGTCGGCGAGGTCGGCGGACCAGCGCATCGACGGTGTCGATACGTGGAGCGCGGCTGCGTCGGCGGCGCGCAGATAGGTCGGCAGGTTGATGTAGTGCCAGCTGCCGTGGTTGTAACGGGCGACCAACGCATCGCGCTCGGCCACGTCGGGTTCGCGCTCGAAACGGCGCGCCGCGTCCGGCCACGTGGCGGCATACGCGAAAAACCAACGATCCTGCTGGGCCGCGTTTGCTCGCGCGAGACTCGCCGGCAACGTCGGCTCGAAGTCGGCGTGGAAGCGTGGATGCATACGCAGCAACCTCCCCGCCGCAACGCGCACGTCGATCGGCAGCCGGTCATACGCGATCAACGCAGCCGTCATGTGGCCGGCATCGTTCCACGCCGCGATCGGCGCTGCGCCGAACGCGATCAGTCCTCCAAGCAGAACCGCCAGCAGACTCGGGCGGTGCCTGTGGATCGAACGCCTCATCGATTACCTGCCTTCTAAATGGTGGGTGTTGTCCATATCATCGCGAGCCACGACCCATCATGCAGGTAGACGCAGTCATGAACCACGAACAAGCGGTGCCGGTGCTCATCGGCATCAGTCAACTCGAGCAGCGCAGCTCCGATCCGGCGCACGCGCGAGAACCGCTGGACCTGATGATCGACGCCGTGCGCGCGGCGGCGGCCGACGCAGGCTCGAACGAGTTGCTGACGCGGGCGACGTCGGTGCGCGTCATCCGCGGCATCTGGCCGTACAAGAACCCGGCGCGGGTCGTCGCGGAAGCGATCGGCGCGCCCGGTGCCGAGACGGTACTGTCGCCGTTCGGCGGCAACTACGTGCAGGCGACGGTCAATCAGAGTGCGCTCGACATCCAGGCGGGACGCCACGAGATCATCGTCATCACCGGTGCCGAGTGCGGCTACACACAGGCGCGCGCGCGCAAGCAGGGCGTCGAACTGAAGTGGCGCGAGGCGCCTGGCACGCCGGATCGACTGATCGGCGAAGACCGCAACATGCGCCATGAAGCGGAGAAAGCCGCGGGCCTCGGCCAGCCGATCCAGCTCTACCCGATGTTCGAAAACGCGCTGCGGCACGCGCGTGGTGAAAGTCTCCCGGCGCACCTCGAGCGGATCTCACAGCTGTGGTCGCGCTTCAGCGACGTCGCCAGCCGCAATCCGCACGCGTGGATTCGTGAACGCGCACAGCGCCGAGGAGATCCGCACGCCGTCGGCGACGAACCGCCCGGTATCGTTCCCGTATCCCAAACTGATGAATTCGAACAACAACGTCGACCAGGCCGCCGCGTTGATCCTGTGCTCGAGCGCAACCGCGCGACGCCTCGGCATCGCGGAGGACCGCTGGATCTATCCGTGGGCCGGCACCGACGCGCACGATCACTACTTCGTCTCGAATCGCGACAACTTCTATTCGTCGCCGGCCATTCGCTTCGCCGGCAACCGCTGCCTCGAACTCGCCGGCGTCGAGGCGCGTTCGCTCGATCACGTGGACCTCTACAGTTGTTTCCCGGTCGCAGTGGAAGTGTCGGCAGCCGAACTCGGCCTCGACGAACGGCGGCCGTTGACGGTCACCGGCGGGCTCACGTTCGGCGGCGGGCCGATGAACAACTACGTGATGCACTCGATCGCGCGGATGGCCGAGGTGCTGCGCGACGAGCGCAATGCAAAAGGCCTCGTCACCGCCAACGGCGGCTACCTGACGAAGCACGCGTTCGGTGTCTATTCAGCGACGCCGCCGCCCCGCCCGTTCCGGCATGAAGATCTGCAGGCCAAGGTCGATGCGACGCCGCAGCGCGATGTCGAGTTGCACTACAGCGGGCCTGCGCGCGTCGAGAGTTATACGGTCATGTACGGCGCCGACGGTCCGACGGTCGGCCACGTCGCGTGTCTGCTGCCCGACGGTCGCCGGGCGTGGGCCAACACGCGCGATCGCGATGTGCTGGACGCGATGACACGCGAGGAGTTCTGCGCGCGCCCGGCGACGCTCGATGGAACGGGTTCGATCTCGTTCGGATAGTCTCTGCTGTAAACGTGTTAGGTTATCAAGGTGTTATATTCGTCAATTCATCCCGTTGATTAATAGATAGCGCTAACTTATATTCCTTCCGCCGACAGCGACGTCGGCGGGCCGCACCAAGGAATGATCGCCGGCACCGCCCCTGAGGTTTCGCTTCGGACACGCAGCATCGCTGCTGCCTAGCAAGCCATCGAGACCAGGGGAGATCGTCATGGCCACGCCTCAAATGCGAGTGTCGTCGGATCAGCAGGCAGCCGGTGCCGCTGCAATCCGGCTGTTGCGCGAGATTCTCGACTACCAGCGCCGGCTGCGGCGGCTGTCGCTGCACGAATCGAGCGGCGAACAGGACTATCTGATCGAGGCTTATCGGCGCGCGATCAAACTGCGCCAGCAGTTGCTCGAGGATCTGCCGAAACCCCGCGAGACCGTCCCGGATCCGTGGCGTCGCGATTGATGCGCTCCCGCGTCAGCCACCTGTCCCATTTCGAGTAACGAATCGTCGCGACAGCGGCAGATGGGGGTGGGTTTGCCCGACGCTTCGCTACCAAGTCCTGCGTCGCTGCCACGCAGGATTGGCTCGATGGTGTACGACGCGATGATCGTGCTCGCGCTGTGGTTGCTGACGTTGTTCGTTGGCGTCGCGGTTCACAACGGCGCGGTCGTTGGACCGCTGGTGCAGACGATCCTGTTTCTCGAACTGTTCGGCTTCTTCACGTACTTCTGGGTGTGGCGCGGACAAACGATCGGCATGCTCGCGTGGGATCTGCGAGTCGAGACCCAATCCGGCGAGCCGATGCGGCTCAATCACGCGCTGCTGCGATTCGTCGGCGCGATGCTTGCGTTCGCCTGTCTCGGTCTTGGCTATCTGTGGATGTTCGTAGACCCGGATCGGCGCACGTGGCCGGACATGCTGTCAAAGACCTTCATCGTCCACCTGCCGCGGCGCTGACGCAGCGTTTTCAATTAAACTCGGCGATCGATCGTCACCACCGAGACTCAAGCGCATGAAGTATTCGATGAAGGCCGGAAACCTGGCGCAGTTGCGCACCGACTGCCTCATCGTCACGCCACACGCGGCGCGCATCGTTGCGCGCGCGCTACGGGTCGAACAATACCTCGACGCGGCGAACCTCGATTTCAGTGACAAGCCGGGCCGCACGCAATTCGTTGCATTGCCGAAGTCCACAGCCGTCCGTCGGTTGCTGATCGCAGGCGTCGGTGGCGCCGATGGCCTCACTGGCGCCGATTTCCGCAAATGCTCCAGCGCGATCGCGACCGCGTTGAAAGCAGCGCCCGCCAAGGACGCGATATTGGCGCTCGACGCGTTCAAGGTGGCGGACTACGACGGCTATCAGAAAGCGCGCGTCGCGCTCGCATTGCTGTCCACCCAGCTGTACCGATTCGCGCCGCCGAAACTGCCCGAAGAGACACCCGCGACACAGATCGCGCGCATCGCGATTCACTGCGAGCCGCGCAACAAGACCGCCGTCGGCCGCGCGGTTCGGCACGCGCAGGCGCTCGACGCGGGCCTTGCGTTCGCGCGCGACCTCGGTAACCGGCCGCCGAACGTCTGCAATCCGACGTACCTCGCGCGCGAAGCGAAAAAACTCGGCACCAGCGCGCGCGTGCGAACGAAAGTCATCGACGAACGCGCGCTCGGCGAAATGGGCATGGGGGCGTTCATGTCCGTCACGCAAGGCAGCGCGACGCCCGGCAAGTTGATCATCGTCGAGTATCGCGGCGCGCCCGCCAGAGTGGCGCCGGTGGCGCTCGTCGGCAAAGGCATCACGTTCGACACCGGCGGCATCAGTCTGAAGCCCGGCGCCGCGATGGACGAAATGAAATTCGACATGTGCGGCGCTGCCGCGGTGCTCGGCGCGACCAAAGCGGTCATCGACGCGAAGTTGCCGATCAACCTCGTCACGCTCGTCGCCGCCGCAGAGAACATGCCGAGCGGCGACGCCAGTCGCCCCGGCGACGTCGTGCGCTCGTTGTCGGGACAGACGATCGAGATTCTCAACACCGACGCAGAGGGGCGTCTCGTGCTGTGCGACACGCTGACCTACGCGCGGCGTTACAAACCCGTCGCCGTCATCGACGTCGCCACGTTGACCGGCGCTTGCGTCGTCGCGCTCGGATCACACGCACATGGCCTCTTCGCCAACAACGAGGAGCTTGCGACGCAGTTGCTCGACGCCGGCGAATTCGTCTGGGACCGCGCGTGGCAAATGCCGGTGTGGGACGACTATCAGCAGCAACTGAAGAGCAACTTCGCCGACATGGCCAATGTCGGCGGGCGCGAGGCCGGCGCCGTCGTCGCCGCGTGTTTTCTGTCGCGTTTCACGAAGCAATTCGCGTGGGCGCACCTCGACGTCGCTGGCACGGCGTATACGAGCGGTCCGACAAAAGGATCCACCGGGCGTCCGGTGCCACTGTTGTTCCAGTATCTTTTGAATCGGTCATGAATTTTCTTTTCTCGTCGCGGAGCGGCACCGGTCATGAACGGGCGGTGATGATTTGACGCGCGTCGACTTTTACGAATTGCCCGACGTCGACCTCGAGGCGCGCAGCCGCTTCGCGTGCCGACTCGCGCACAAGGCCGTTTCCAGCGGTCAGCGCGTGCACGTGCACGTCGCGAGCGCGGCTTCAGCGACGGACCTCGATGCATTGATGTGGGAGTACCCGGACCATCGGTTTTTGCCGCACGGGGTCAGCGGCGAGGCCGCCGCGCGCAACGCACCCGTCGTCATCGGGCATGCCGAACCCGAAGCCGACGCCGACCAGCTGCTGATCAATCTCGCCGCCGAAATTCCGCCGTTTTTCGGCCGCTTCGAACGCGTCGCCGAGATCGTCGTCGATCAATTGCGCGACGACGGTCGCGAACGCTGGAAATTCTACCGGGACCGCGGCTATCCGCTTCATCACCACAAGCTCGACGAGTGGGAAGACCGCTGATGAGGAAGCCGAAGCCGTCGCCGCGCGACAACGACTCGCAGAACACGCTGCTCGGCGATCTCGAGTCGATTCGCTCGCTGCTCGATATGTCGCCGCTGCCCGCGGTCGCGGAGGAAGAAGGCAACGACGTGCCGATGCTCGAAGACATGATCGACGGCGCATTCACCGTCAACGAATCCATCTTTGACGAGCCGCGCGTCGATCGACGATGGCGCCGGCGGCAAGACCGGATTGGCGGACGACACGATCAAGGCATTGCTTGGCGATGAGTGGCGCGGCGCCGCGCGGCAGATACTCGCGGACGCGCGTTCGGCGGTCGAAGGCACCGGTGGCAGGTGGTCGGCGCAACAGACGCGCGCGCTGAACGACTCGTTGAAGCTGCGCATCGACCTCACGGTCGACGATTGGCTCACCGAAATGATGCACGCCCGCATCGAGGACCTGCGATCACGACTGCTCGCTGTGCTCGAACAAGAGATCGAAGAATTCACCCGTCAACTCACCGACGCAGACGAACATAGATGACATAGACGACGTAGATGACGTAGATGACGTAGATGACGTAGATGACGTAGATGACGTAGATGACGATGGACGCTAGTTTCGACCCACACGCAATCGAGCAGCCGCTGTACCGCGAGTGGGAGAGCAGCGGCGTGTTCGCGCCGAGCGGCAACGGCAAACCGTACTGCATCATGATTCCGCCGCCGAACGTCACGGGCTCGCTGCACATGGGCCACGCGTTCCAGCACACGATCATGGACGCGCTGATTCGTTATCGGCGCATGAAAGGCGATCGAACGCTGTGGCAGATGGGCACCGATCACGCGGGCATCTCGACGCAGATGCTCGTCGAGCGGCAACTGAACGCGCAAGGCGTCACCAAAGCGGAACTCGGCCGCGAGGCCTTCGTCGAGAAAGTCTGGGAATGGAAAGCAGCGTCCGGCGGACGGATCTCCGAACAGATGCGCCGGATGGGATCGTCGCTCGACTGGAGCCGCGAGCGCTTCACGATGGACGAAGGATTCTCCCGCGCCGTGCGCGAAGCGTTCGTACGTCTCTATGACGAAGGTCTGATCTACCGCGGTCGCCGTCTGGTCAACTGGGATCCGGAATTGAAGACGGCGATTTCGGATCTCGAAGTCGAAAGCACCGAAGAACAAGGCAGCCTCTGGCATTTCCGCTATCCGCTATGCGACGGCGCGCGCACGTCGCAGGGTCGCGACTATGTCGTCGTCGCGACGACGCGGCCGGAAACGATGCTCGGCGACACGGCGGTCGCCGTGCATCCCGACGACGAACGCTATAAAGGGCTCATCGGCAAACGTGTACGGCTGCCGCTGACCGACCGCGAGATTCCGATCATCGCGGACACCTACGTCGATCCGACGTTCGGCAGCGGCTGCGTGAAGATCACGCCCGCGCACGACTTCAACGACTACGCAGTCGGCGAGCGCCACAACTTGCCGATGATCAACATCTTCACGATCGACGCGCACCTCAACGAGGCCGTGCCGGCGGCGTATCGCGGACTCGATCGCGCTGTCGCGCGCAAGCGCATCGTCGCCGACCTCACGGCGGCCGGGCTCATCGACAAGATCGAAGATCACAAACTGATGGTGCCGCGCGGCGATCGATCCGATGCGATCATCGAGCCGTTGTTGACGGACCAGTGGTTCGTCGCCGATCGAGGCGTTGGCCAAACCGGCTGTCGAAGCGGTCCAGCGCGGCGACATCGAGTTCGTGCCCAAACAGTACGAAAACCTGTATTTCGCCTGGATGCGCGACATCCGCGACTGGTGCATCAGCCGCCAACAATGGTGGGGCCATCGAATCCCGGCGTGGTACGACGAAAACGGCGCCATCTACGTCGCACGCGACGAAGCCGAGGTGCGCCGCAAATACAAACTCGCTGACGACGTCGCGCTGACGGCGGAAGAAGACGTCCTCGAAACGTGGTTTTCGTCCGCGATGTGGACGTTCGGCACGCTCGGCTGGCCGGACCAGACGCGCGAACTCGAGATGTACCACCCGACCGACGTCCTCGTCACCGGTCACGACATCATCTTCTTCTGGGTCGCCCGGATGATCATGATGACGTTGCACTTCACGGGTCAGGTGCCGTTTCGCAAGGTCCACATGACGGGCCTGGTCCGCGACGCAGAAGGCCAGAAGATGTCGAAGACGCGCGGCAACGGGCTCGATCCGCTGGACGTCGTCGACGGAATCTCGCTCGCGGACCTGATCACCAAGCGCACCGAGGGGTTGATGCAGCCGCAGATGGCTAAAGCCATCGAAAAAGCCACGCGGCGCGACTTCCCCGACGGAATTCCTTCGTACGGCACCGACGCGTTGCGCTTCGCGTACTGCGCGTTCGCGTCGACCGGACGCGATGTCCGCTTCGATCTGAAACGTATCGAGGGCTATCGCAACTTCTGCAACAAACTGTGGAATGCGACGAAGTTCGTGTTGATGAATACGGAGAGCGCGTCACTCGACGGTCGCCGCAGAAGAAACGCTCGCCGATCGCTGGATCGCATCGCGCCTGAAACAGATGCTGATCGATTCGGAACGCGCGATCGAGACCTATCGTTTCGATCTGCTCGCCAATCACATCTACGACTTCGCGTGGCACGAATACTGCGACTGGTACCTCGAACTGACGAAACCTCTGCTGTGGGACGAAGGCGCGAGCGCCGCGGTCCAGCGCGGCACCCGGCGTTCGCTGCTGAAGATGCTCGAGTTGCTGCTGCGCGCCGCGCACCCGATCATTCCGTTCATCACCGAGACCTTGTGGCGTCGCGTCGCGCCCCTCACCGGAATCGCTGGCGAGACGATCATGCTGGCGCCGTACCCCGAGTCGTCCGATCTGGCCGACGATCCGGTCGCCGATGCCGCGATCGAGTGGCTCAAGGGCGTGGTCCTCGCGATGCGCACGATTCGCGGTGAGATGAACATCAAACCGGCGCAGTCGATTGCCGCTGCTGCTGCAGGGCGGCGGCAGCGCCGATCGCGAACGGCTCGCCGCAACGGAATCGCTGCTGAAACGGATGGCGAAGGTCGAACGGATCGACTGGCTGGGCGACGCGCGAGCAACCGCCGCCGGCGGCGATGCAGCTCGTCGGCGAATCTGAAGCTGATGGTGCCGCTCGCCGGACTGATCGACGTCGCCGCCGAACGCCTCCGGCTCGACAAGGAGATTGCGCGGCGCAGCGACGAACTCGCGCGGATCGACGGCAAACTCGGCAACGCTGGTTTTGTCGCAAAAGCGCCGGCCGACGTCGTCGCCAAAGAGCGCGAACGCGCAGCGGAGATTCAGACCGCGATCGAGACGCTCGGCGCGACAACGCGCGAGCACTGGAAGCGCATCTAACGGTCTTTCGACGACCTCAGGGCCGATCGACGAGTACGACCTTGCCGAACGTCTGATCCGACGCGACGAGTTCGTGCGCGCGCTGGGCGTCGGCGATCGGCATCACCGTCTCGATGATCGGCACGATGCTGCCGTCTTCGAACTGCGGCCACACGACGCGTTCGAGCGCATCCATCACCGCCGACTTCGCCGCGATCGAGCGCGCGCGCAGCGTCGAGCCGATGACGCGCAGTCGCTTCATCATCATCAGCCCGATTTCGAGTTCGGCAACCGCACCACCCATCAAGCCGATGATCACGAGGCGTCCGTCGGCGCGCAGGCTGCGCAGATTCGCGCCGAGGTAACCGGCGCCGACCGGATCGAGGATCACGTCGAAGCCTTCGTTGTCGGTCCACGCGGGCACATGTTCGGCGAACGAGCCGGCGTGACGATCCGCGCCGCCCGCCGCGCCGAGCGCCACGCACCGCGCTACCTTGTCTGCGCTGCCCGCGGTGACGAAACACGGACTGTGGTTCATCTTGCACAACTGAATGCCGGCGGTGCCGACGCCGCTCGCGCCGGCGTGCAACAGCACGCGTTCACCGACCGCGAGTCGCGCTTCGATGAACAGATTCAGATACGCGGTTGCGAACACTTCGGGCAACGCCGCCGCCTGTTCGAAACTCAAGCCGCGCGGAATCCGCAGCGCCTGGCCGGCGGGCACGTTGACCAACTCCGCATAACCACCGCCCGCGAGCAACGCGCAGACGCGGTCACCGATCTTGTAGCGCGACACGCCGTCACCGATCGCGACCACTTCGCCGGCGCATTCGAGCCCGAGAATCGAACTTGCGCCGCGCGGCGGCGGATACGCGCCGGCGCGTTGCGCGAGATCGGCACGATTGATCGCCGTCGCGTGATTGCGGATCAGGACCTCGCCGACGCCGGCGACCGGGTCAGGCGCGTCCTGCCATTGCATCGTGTTGTTGTCGACGACGATTGCTTTCATCGTTACCAGCTCATCCGCATCTTGACACCCCGGTCGTGCAGGTACGTTTTCAATTCGCTGACGCGATAGTCGCCGTAGTGAACCATCGACGCCACCAGCGCCGCGTCCGCCTTGCCCTTGCGTCAATACGTCGTACAGATGCTCGGGCTTGCCGGCGCCGCCCGATGCGATCACCGGAATGCGCACGGCTTCGGACAACAGTCGCGTCAAATCGAGCGCGTAGCCCGCGCGCGTACCGTCGGCGTCGATCGAGTTGATGACCAGTTCACCGGCGCCGAGTCGCTCGCCTTCGAGCGCCCACGCGAGCGCGTCGAGGCGCGTCGGTGTCCGTCCGCCGTGGATGACGATCTGGTAGCCCGACGGAAACGTCGCGTCGGCCGCGGCGGCTCTGATGTCCATCGACAACACGATGTTCTGGTTGCCGATCGCGTCCGCGCATTCGGCGATCAGCGCCGGACGCTCGACCGCGGCGCTGTTGACGTTGATTTTCTCGGCGCCGGCGAGTCGCAGGTCCGTTGCATCGGCGACGGATCTGACGCCGCCGCCGACCGACAGCGGTATGAATACCTGCGCCGCGACCGCCTCGACGACGTCGAGCATGATCCGGCGTTTGTCGCTCGACGCGGTGATGTCGTAGAAGACCAGCTCGTCCAGCCCGTCTTCGTAGTATTCGCGCGCCTTCTGCACCGGGTCGCCGATGTCCTTCGTGTCGACGAATTGCACGCTTTTCGCCAGCTTGCCGTCGCGCACGTCGAGACACGCGATCAGCCGTTTGCTCAGCACGGTCGCCCATCCCACGACGCAAAACACGCGAGCAGCTCGAGTCCGACGCGGCCGCTCTTCTCGGGGTGGAACTGCGTTGCGAAATAGTTGCCACGCCCCAACGCGCTGGCAAAGGCGCGTTCGTACGTCGTTTCCGCATACACGTCCAACCGACGCGTCGGTTCCGGGTAATACCCGTGCACGAAATAGAACTCGTCGCCGGGACGTACGTTGCGCAGCAGCGGGTGCGGCTTGACGACGCGAACTTCGTTCCAGCCCATGTGCGGAATCTTCAGCGCCGGATCGGTTACGCGAAAACGAACGACCTCGCCATCGATCAAGCCGAGCGTCGTCGTCGCGCCCTCCTCCGATCGATTCAGCGAAATCTGCAATCCGAGGCAAATCCCGAGCACCGGTGTGCCGGCGTCGATCGCGTGACGCAACGCCTTGTCGAGGCCCGCGGCTTTGAGACTCTTCATCGCCGGGCCCGCGGCGCCGACGCCCGGGAAGATGATCCGATCCGCGCGCGCGACCGTGTCCGGGTCGTTGGTGATGCGTGCGGTGAGTCCAACTTCGGCGCACGCGCGTTGCACACTGCGCAAATTGCCCGCGTCGTAGTCGATGATGACGGCACGCGGGCGGGCAACATTTCCTTTTGCTTCACCGCGCGACAGTTCAGCAGGTGTCATCGCTCATGACTTTGAAAAAGAGCGCGGATACTATCCCATCCTTTTGTGTCAACCAAGGACACGGCGTGCCGCGCGGCATCCTGCTCGTCAACCTCGGATCACCCGCAAGTCCGTCGATCGCAGACGTGCGCCGCTATCTCGGTGAATTTCTGATGGATCCGCGCGTGATCGACTCACCGTGGTTGATCCGCAAATTGGTCGTGTCCGCGTTCATCCTGCCGTTTCGTCCGAAAACGACGGCGCGCGCTTATCAGAGCATCTGGGAGCCGACGGGTTCGCCGCTGTTGCGGTTGTCGGCCGCGCTGCGCGACGCGCTGGGCGCACGCATCTCCAGCCCCGTTGCGTTGGCGATGCGTTATGGCGAGCCTTCGATCCCGGTTGCGCTTGCACAGCTACTCGCGCGCGACGTCGACGAAATCCTGCTGATCGCGCTGTATCCGCACCACGCGGATTCCACGCGAACGACGACGATCGACGCAGTGACCGACGAACTCGCGCGACTGGGCTCGAACGTCGGACTCGACGTATTGCCGCCGTTCTACGCGGAGCCGGACTACCTCGATGCGCTGACGGGTTCGATTCGACGCGCGATCCCAGACAACACGCAGCTGTTGTTGTTCAGCTATCACGGCCTGCCCGAGCGGCATCTCGACAACGGCGGACCCGACCGGCGGTCACTGCCTGAAGACGCCCGATTGCTGCGAACGTCCGTCGGCAGCGCACGCCACGTGCTATCGCCACCAGGTCTACGCGACGTCGCGTGGCGTCGCGGCCCGACTGGGCCTGACGAGCGATCGATGGCGCGTCAGCTTCCAGTCGCGGCTTGGCCGACTACCGTGGTTGAAGCCGTATACCGACGAACTTCTCGACGCGCTCCCCGCCGAGGGTGTGCGACATCTGAGCGTCGTGTGCCCGTCGTTCGTCGCCGACAATCTGGAAACCCTCGAAGAGATCGGCATCAGGGGCCGTGAACGATTCCTCGCGGCCGGCGGTGAATCCCTGACGCTCGTGCCGTGCCTGAACGACGACCCCGCCTGGGTCGAGGCGCTCGCGCGCTGGTCGACCTCAGTCACGCATGCGCGTTGACACGCCGTCCGGCGCGGTGATCGGTGCCGTCAGAGACGGCGTCGCGCGCTTCTTCGGCGTTCCGTTTGCCGCGCCCGCGACGGGCGCACGTCGATTTGCGCATCCGCAACCCGCGCAACCGTGGCGCAAGCCGCTGGGCGCCATTGACCGGTGTCCCGCGCCGCCCCAGTCCAAAACCGTTGGGCCCGGCATTCGCGGCGCGTATGCGCAAACCTCCGAGGATTGCCTGCACCTGAACGTGTTCGCGCCGCTGTCTGCCGCGACGCCGCTTCCCGTCGTCGTTTGGATATTCGGCGGCGGGTACATCAACGGCGATGCCGCCGATCCATTATTCGACGGGACCCATCTCGCAGGCGCCGAGAATCTCGTCGTCGTCACGATCAACTATCGCCTCGGCGTGTGGGGTTTCGCGCCTTTGCGCGATCGCAATGTCGGCCTCGCCGATCAGATCGCCGCGTTGCGCTGGATTTCTACTCACATCGGCGCGTTCGGCGGCGACCCCGCGAACGTCACGATCGTCGGGGAATCCGCCGGCGCGATGAGCGTGTGCAACCTGCTCGCGTGCCCGGCCGCGCGCGGCACCTTTCATCGCGCGATCGCGCAAAGCGGCGCGGCGAACCACGTCGGCACGCGGGACGAGGCCGACACCGTGGCTGCGATCGTCCGCGCGGAACTGGCGGCGGATCCCAACGACGCCGACATCGACGCCGTGTTGCGGGCGCAACACGCGACGATCGACCGCCTGCGTGCGCATCACCGCGGGAACTACCTGCGGCCGCACGTCGACGGTGATCTGTTGCCGATGCATCCTTTCGAGGCGGCGCGCGCCGGCGCGACAGTGCCGTTGATCATCGGCATCAACCGCGACGAATACACGTTGTACGTGCGCTCGAGTCTGAAAGTCAGCGATGAGGCATTGGCGGCGCACGTCGAGAGGCGGCTGCTCGATCATCGGGTCCAGGATGTCGCCGGCGCGACGACGCGACTGCTCGCGCACTACCGCGCGCTCGATGTCCGCACGCGCAATCCGAACGCGGAACGGTTGTGCGCGATCGAGACCGAGTTGCGTTTTCGCGACCCGATGTTGCGCTACGCGACCGCGCGCGGCGCCAACACGTGGGTCTATCAGTTCGATTGGCCGTCCCCGGCGCTGCGCGGCTGGCTCGGCGCGACGCACGCCGTGGAAATCCCGTTCGTGTTCGGCAACTTCCAGCTGCGTTCGATCGCAAAATTCGTCGGCGCGTCGCCCGAAGCAAGCGCGTTGTCGGATCGAATCATGGCGCTGTGGGCCCACTTCGCACGCCACGGCGCTCCGCCGGACCTGTGGCGCCCCTTCAATTCCGCCGAACGCATGCAGCTGCATCTGAATCGCGCCATCGAGTGCCGGCGCATCGACGCCGACCCAACGGTGCGACTCTGGGATGAAATCCTCGAACGCTAGCAGACCGCCTGCGCTCAACTGACCGTCGAGATCGGCCGCTCGCGTTTACGCAGAATCCACTCGCTGTTCTCGCGCAGCGCCGCGTCGCCCAATTCGCGCAGGATGCGGCAGCGTTCGGTCGGCTCGGTCGTGCGCCGGAGCTGGCGTCGGGCGTTGCCCATGACGCGCTCCATGAATTGAAACTGCAGGATCTGATCACCCACGGCGTTTTGCTGCGCATACGCACCGAACAAGGTCGCGATGATCGGCAGCAACCCCATCAGCGCGAACAGCAGGTTGACCGGTTGAATGTCGAACGCCCACTGCGCAAAGGCCAGCGACGCCGCTAACAACAGTCCCGCACCAAACGAAAACCGCTCGAGCGTCTCAGTGGCGCGATGCGGTCCCAGCAACTGCGGCCAGCGCTGGCTGAAGTACTGCAACTGGCCGTGTTTCTCGTCGCCGATCCAATCGCGCGACGCGATCTCGATGCCGGACTCGGTGGGCGCGTGGCCCGACGCGTCGTCCCTGCGGCCGGCGACGCGCAGCAGGTTTCGAATCCAGCCGAGTTCCAGATGTCGTTTCAGAAACGCATCGTGGCCAAAGCGGCTCGCGGCCGGACGTTCGACGCCGGCGACTGCCCAATAAAATTGCACGCGCAAGGCTTCGGCGAGCACGCGATAGTCGAGGTAGCGTCGCTGCCAGTCGCCGCGCCGCTGCACCAGGTAGGCCGCGATACTCACCGCCATGAATCCCAGATACGGATAGATCATGAATTGCAGGTCCGGCAGGTCCGAGTACGCGAGGAAACAGATGCTGGCGAGCAGCGCAAATCCGAGCAACACCCGCACCGCTGCGCGCGTAAGCCCTTGATAGTGCACCGCCAGCCAGTCGGCGACGCCGAACACGGCGGCGATGTCGCGCTCGCCGGCGTCGATCACTGAGCTGGTACCGTTGCTGTAGCAACGCGTTCGGTGCGCGCTCGATCAGAGAGCGAAAATGCATCGCGTCACGACTGAATTCGACCATACGCCGCAGCACGATTTCGTAGCGGGCCGGCATCTGCTCGGTTCGCGGCGCGGCGTCGTTGCGCGACAACCACCACACCTCGCCCGGCCGCAGCTGCGCCGTCGGCGCGCCGTCGGGCCGATCGCGCGAACAGACGATGTGATACACGAGGTCGCTCTCGTCGTCGGTGTCGTCGAGCCGCGAACGCGGCTCGCCGTCGGTCAGGCCGAGCATGAAGTCGTCCTGGTGATAACGGATGATCGCCGCGGTTCCGCCGGACAGGCCCTCTTCGTTGCCGTCCCACAGCGCGAGCAGGATGTGGCAGTGCGCCGCGATGAAGCAGCCGAGCTGCGCATACTGCCGATCCCGCGCGAGCCCCCGGATGTGTCACGTCATCTGCGGTGCTTTCGCCCAACAACGGCAGCGTCAGCACATTGCTGCCGCTCAGCAGCTCGCGATATTCACCGAGCGATGCCGCGTCGAAGTCCCGTTCGTAGAGTTCGCTCGGCATCGGCAGCACGTAGACCACCGGCATCGTCAGCGAATTGGCGACGTCCGCGACGAGGCGATCCGCGCCGTCCGCCAACGACGTCAGCACGGTGACGCGCAGGTCCGGGTATTTCTGCTGCAGCGTCTCGAGGAAATCCCGCACGCGCTCTGCGAGCAGCGCGACTTCGCTCGGCACGAGATCCCGGTGACCAATCGCACCGACCATCAGCGGCACGCGAACGTCGTCGACCGGTACCGCGGCGTTCATGCCGTCAGCGCGAATCCCTGCCGCGGAAAATGCACGACGATCTCACCGGCGACCGGATCGCGCCTGCGCACCGCGTACTCGCGCGCCGAGCAGATCACCAGTTCGCCGGTGACCGGGAAAGCCATGCCGTAGTCGGTGGGCGCCACCGACGCCTGCTGTCCGAGCGCAAATCCCGGCGGCAGCTGCGACGCGGTTTTCGGAATAGGCATTGGCGTCGATCGGGTCGCGACCGCAAGCGCCTCTTCGGCGGTGATCTCAGTGACGTTGCCGTGCCCGAACGCCGCCATCCGCGCACGCCATGCGGTGACGTTCGGATAGGGCTCGAGCTGCTGCGCCATGATCGGATTGTTGGCGACCAGCCACAGGCAGTGATACACGGAGAAGTCCGCGATCTGCGGCTTCGATCCGAACAGGAACGGCGTCTTGAATGCGCCGTCGAGTTCGCCCAGGTAGTGCGCCAGATGCGCTTCCGCGACTGCCGGCGGAAACGTGACGATCGGCGCGCCTTTCGTCAACTCCGCGCGGTCTTTCATGAACGCCTCGATCTGCGTCGACGACAACGTGCTCATCGCCGCGCCGGCGGCGCGCGGTTGAAACGTGATCGCGACGACGATCCGAAACAGATGGCTGTCGGCCCATTCGGCGACGCGATGCGAGACGAACCCGGTATGCAGCGTCTGATCGCCGGCGATCTCGGCCAGCCGCTCCGCGATGATCTTCGAGTCGCACCAGACGTCGGCGCCTTGCTGCATGTTCGGCGTGCGGCGATAGCCGCCCGTCAGCGGCATCAGCAAGCGGCCGCGGCATGATCGGCGCGGTGACCACGGATTTCCACGGCAGCTTCAGATAGCCGAGCAGCAAGCGGATCTTTTCGGAAAAGAGCGACCCCGCGTAGTGGTGCAGGATGATGTCGGTCATCGAGATCTCCCTTCTTTTGAAAATGCGCGTTTTGAAAATGCGATCTGACACTGCGGTTTTGAAAATGCGGTTTGAAGCGCCGTCTAAAGAGCAACGACACTACCCGTGGCGCCGACGTCAGTGCAAGACAGTCAAAGCGCCTGTGCGCGGCTCAGCATCAACTGATAAAAACTCTGCACCAGCGGCCGCGAGAACATCGATTTGCGCGCAACAAAACGAACGGGGCGATTCAGTCCGTGCGCGCCCAGCGGAATCACCTTCTCGTCCGGCACGCCGAGCGTGCGCGCGACACCCCGCGGAATCAGTCCGTGGCCAAACCCGGCGAGCGCCATCTGCGCGACCGCGAAAAACGATTCCAGCGACGTCGACCGGCGCAACCGCAAGCGCCGCATGTCGTCTTCGATCGAGCGCCACGCGCCCGAGCGCGACTCGATCGTGATCACCTCGAGTTCGTCGCCGACCGTGTAGTCGAGGTGCGATAGCGCCGACGGCACGATCACCATCGGCTCGAGCCGCAGCACCTCGCTCTGCAGATCGGTTTCCGCATCCGCGGACCCGGTGCAAATGCCAACCATGTATTCGCCGGAACGAATCCGATCCAGCACCACCGGCGAGCGTTGCGCATGGAACGTGAATTCCACTTCGGGCAGTTCGTGCCCAACGGCCGCGAACAGTCGCGGCCCCCAACTCGCGAGGATTGCCTCCGACACGCCGATGATCAATTTGCCGCGCTGCAACGCGTGGTCTTCGAGGAACACGCTGCGCAGTTCCGAAATCAGCGGCGTGACCTGCTCGACGAGCCGCGTGCCGTGATGCGTCAACACGACGCGGCGGCCGTGACGCTCGACGAGGATCCGATCGTAGTAGCGCTCGAGCGCTGCGATGCGTTTGCTGACCGCCGACTGGGAGATCTTCAGCACGCGTGCTCGTCTCCATCATCGTGCCGGTCTTCGACAGCATGACGAGCGTCTCGAGGTTTTCGATCATCGACGACCAATCATTCCGAGAATGAAAGCATCATATTCCTTATCTTTCGCTTTTTTCATCGATGGCGCCCATCGAGAATGCCGCGCCCCTCCTGAGAAAGCCGATGTTCATCGAAATCGTCATCGTCGTCGCGGTCGTGCTGACGAGCATGCTCTCCGGCGTGCTCGGCATGGCCGGCGGCATTCTGTTGATGGCGCTGCTCGTGTCGCTGAAATCGGTCGCGGCCGCGATGATCATCCACGGTGTCGTGCAAGGCACCGCCAACGGTTCGCGCGCATTCCTGCTGCGACGACACATCGTGCTGCGAATACTGCCGCCGTATCTGGCGGGCGCCGCGCTTGCGTTCGGCGCGTTCACGACGCTGCGGCTGATGCCGAACGCCGCATGGGTGATGATCGTGATCGGCGCCTTCCCATGGCTCGCGCTGGTCGTGCCCAAACTCAACGGCCTCGACGTGACGCGCCCGGCTACCGCCGCGATCTGCGGCACAGCGGTCACCGCCGCGCAGCTGTTCGCCGGTGCGTCCGGACCGCTGCTCGATTTCTTCTATCTGCACGCGCGGCTCGATCGATACCAGATCGTCGCGACCAAAGCGCTGACGCAGACCCTCGGCCATGTGCTGAAGCTCGTCTATTACGGCGCCGTCATCGGCGTCGGCAGCGACGGCGTCAATCTGCCGTTCCTCGCAATCGCGGTGCTCGCCGCGGTGGTCGGCACGCGGCTCGGCACGCGGCTGCTCGACAAGATCGGCGACGGCGAGTTTCGCCGCGTCAGTCGTTGGGTGATTCTCGCGATCGGCGCTTACTGCGTCGCCGACGGCGCGCGCGGGCTGTTATGAACCGGTATGAGCCCGATCATGGGACCGGCTTGACGACGAACAACAGGTCACCGACGTTGACCTGCTGACCGCTCGTGTTGTTGATCCGCGTGACCTCGTAACGCTGCGTGGACGGATACAGCTCCTGATCCTCCGTATTGAAATCCTTCAACGCGAGCGGCGTGAACAACTTCATCGCCTCGAGCTGGCACAGCGTATCGCCGACGCGGATCTTGTCGCCGACCGCGACGAATTCCGGTTCGGTCGGCGTCGGTGTGATGTAGAAGATGCCGGTCGACGGCGACAACACTTTCAGTTCGTCGCTGCCGTCGATCGTGATCTCGTTGCGATCGATCCCGGCGCCGGATTTTGCCCGCCCCATCGTTGATCTGTTTGATCAACGCCTTTGCGTCGATGCGGGCGAGGAACTCGGGCAGGAAGTTCGTATCGTAAATCCCGTCGCGGAACGTCGAATCCGCCAGCACCATCTTCAGCAGCGCGATGTTCGTGCAGATGCCGGTGATTCGAACGCGCTCGAGGTAGTTCAGCAGCTTCTCGATCGTGTCGAGGCGCTCGGTTCCGTGCGCGATCACCTGCGCCACCATGCTGTCGTAGTACGGCGACACGAACTTGCCCGGCGCGGCCGTTGCGATGATTTCGATGCCGTCTTCCTCCGGCAACACGCATTCGAGGATCTGTCCGGGATCCGGCCGGAACTGCAACTTGCCGTCCGGACCGACGACGACGCGTTCGGCGTTGATGCGCGCTTCGATCGCGTAGCCGTGCTTGCCGATGTCGAGTTTCGCGATGCTCTCGCCGGCGGCGATGCGGAACTGCTCGCCGACGATGTCGACGCCCGAGACGAGTTCGGTCACCGGGTGTTCGACCTGCAGCCGCGTGTTCATTTCCATGAAATACACGGCGTTCGATTTCAGATCGAAGATGAACTCGACGGTGCCGGCGCCGACGTAGCCGACTTCGTCGGCGATCGCCGCGGTGTAGCGCAGCACGGCCTCGCGCAGACTCGTCCGGCAGCATCGTCGAATCGGACTCTTCGAAGATCTTCTGCTTGTCGCGCTGCACGCTGCAGTCGCGCAGGCCCAGCACGCGACTGTTGCCGTGCACGTCGCGCAGCAGTTGCGCCTCGATGTGGCGCAGCGACGTCACGTACTTTTCGAGGTAGACGTCGCCGTTGCCGAATGCAGCGCGCGCCTCGACGACGACGCGGTGAAACAGATCGTCGAAATCGTCCGGCTGATTCGACCGATCTTGATCCCTTTGCCGCCGCCGCCGTGCACGGCCTTGATCAGCACTGGATAGCCGATCTCGTCGGCGACTTCTGCCGCCCGTTCGACGTTCGTCAGAATCCCGTGACTGCCCGGTACGACCGGCACGTCGAGCTGCAGCGCCGTGTTGATCGCGTTCGACTTGTTGCCCATCGCTTCCATGCTCGCGACGGGCGGGCCGATGAAGTTGATGCCGTGGCTGCGGCACAGTTCGGCGAACTGCGAGTTCTCCGACAAGAAACCGATGCCCGGGTGCAGCGAATCGACGCCTTCGTGTTCGGCGACGCGCAAAACGCTCATCGCATTCAGATAACTTTCGTCCGGTGTGTTGCCGCCGATGCAGACGACGCGGTCGCGTTCGGTCAGCATGTCCACCGCCGTCGAATCCATGTCGGGGTCCGATTGGACGAGCACCACTTCGATGCCTGCGCGTTGCGCGACGCGGATCAGCTTCACCGCGGTGCAGCCGCGCGCGTGGATCAGCACGCGTTCGACGTCGCGCACCAGATCGCGGTCGCGGAATTTCGGCCGCCGGCTGCCGATCTGCGGACGCTCCAGCGACAACGAACCGGCCATCACGCGATGCACGACTTCGACGACCGTTTCAGTCGGCAGCGGAATTTCCGGGTCGATCTTGCGCAATCGGTCGTCGAGATCGTCGAAGAACGGTGCCGCACGAGGCCTTGCATCGCACCGGGTACGGCTGACAGATAGTTCGACAGCGTCGCAGTCGACGGCAGGTTCGACTGCACGACGATCTGCCCGGCAAACGGCATGTTGGTGCCGCTGAAGTAATACGTCTGCGCGAGCGGATGCGTGACGAAGCTCGCCTGCGCGCCGCCCGTACAATCACCGAAGCCGAACATGATCACGGGCAGTTCCGAGTCGCGCACGAAGCGCGTGATGCGATCGTTGACCGCCGCCATCGAAAACAGCGCACCGGCGCCCTCCTTCGTCTGCATGCCGCCCGACGAAATGAAACCGATCACCGGCAATTGCCGCTCCGCGCAGTCGACGAGCAGCTTGCAGAATTTCTCCGCGCTCGCCATGTCGAATGCGCCGGCCTGGAAGTCGATGTTCGAGATCGCCGCGCCGACACGAATGCCGCCGGCGCCGTCGTTGAACGTGCCGATGCCGGTGACGATGCCGCACGGCGGCACCTTTTGCTTCAGTGCATTCTCGATCGAGACCCGGAAACCGGGAAATTCACACGGATCCGAGCTCAGCAGGTCGCCGTAGTGTTCTTCGAAGTCGCTGAAGAACGTATCGATGATCGTCGCGATAGCCGGTCGCTTTGCGGTTCTTGTACTCTTCGACGACTTCCTGGATGCGCAGGTCGCGATACGCGATCGTCAAACGGTTCCAGAAATCTTTGCGACGGCCGATCGCCTTCGGCGAGATGCGTCCGTCGTACCGTCGCCGATCCTTCTCCGACTGCAGATGCAGGCCGAGCAGACGTTCGAACAGGAACGTGACGACGACGAACAGCGTGTCGGACAGGTGCGCGAAGCTGGTCTTCTTCCATTCCTCGACAGCGCGGAAAAAATCGGTGCTGCGCGGCGTGTCTGCCACGCGCAGGAACCAGCGGAAAAACTGCGCGCGCACGCGTTCGACCATCGCGTCGCCGTCGGCGGTGCCGTCGGCGCCGCCGACCGCCGTACGCGCGGCTTGCACGAGCGTCGTGTCGAGCAGCTTCGTGATCGTCCGCTTCGACAACGCGCGGGTCGACTCCGCTTCTTCGGCGATCGTGTCGAGATGCTCGATGATCTGGTCGTATACCGAATCGAACAACAGCAGGTTTTCGCACTCGGTGACGAAGTCGTCGCGCAGGCCGTCGTCGACGAGCACATCGAGCACCGTGACGTCGCGCGCGGACCAGCTGCCGGCGCCGCCGTTTCCTGAGCGCCGAGTTGGCGCCGCGTAGCGATCGTCGAGAATCTGTCGGTTGATCGCGACGTCGGAGCGGCGTTCAGCGACCATCATCCGCACGCGCGTCGACAACACGGCGTCGTCGATCAGATCGCTCAGACGATCGTCGGTCAGCGCGAGGTTCAGTTCCGCCGTCAGCTGCTGCCGCAGGTAGGTATCGGATTTGTCGCGCAACCCGCGCGCGGTCAACAACTTCTTGCCTTCATGGCTGAAACGCTCGCGAAACAGCGGCCCGAGCGTCCGATCGGCGGCGAGCGCCTGCGCAAACGCGCGCGGATCCTTCATTTCGCTGCCGCGCAGCAGCTGGCGTGAGTCGGCGTGGTTGCGCAGGTACGCGATCAGCGCCCTGAGATTGCCCTGGGCCTCGCTCTTCCAGCGGTTGTACAGATACATGCTGACGGACGTCAGCAGATTGGCGCGCGCGTCTTCGTAATTCTTGCGCGGTTCACCGAACAGCAGCTGCGCGATGCGACCGCGGTCGTCGTCCATCGCCTGCTTCTTTTCCTGATACGTGCGCCACGCTTTTGCCAGCGCGTCGTCGTAGATGACCTTCTCGGGGTCCTGCAGCCACTTCAGAAAACTCTGGCGGCGTTCGCGATCGGCGCGTTCGGAGAGTTCGCCTTTCGGCAGTTCCTGCGCCGACAACCGGCCGTACTGCTTGGTCGTCGTCGCCTTGATGCGTTTGCGCGTGCCGAGGTAACGCAAGTACCGATACGCGACGCCGAATACGTTCGTGTACTCCGTCGGCGTCTTCGAGATCCGCAGCAACGCGCGCGATTCCATCGCCTGCAGTCGCTTCGACGGTTTCAGATAGCGTTCGAGGTTGTGCCGGTAGTGATCGAGGATGTACGGGTTTTCGGCGACGAACTGCCGCGTGCTGTCCTCGATCGACTCGATGCCGGAGACGATTGCCATGCGCAGGTTGTCGAGCTTGTCGTCAGGGTCGCCGGGCGCGTAGTCGATGATGCCGTCGATGTTGCCCTGCGCGTACAGCTCGTACGGCGACAGGCCGACGTATTTCGCGCACTCCTGCCACGACAGATTCAGGCGCCGGGCGATGCTCGCGAGCCCTTTCGGCTGGATCGTGCTGAACACGCCATCGCGCACCGACAGGATCAGGTTGCTCGCGGCGAGCGGAATCGCGCCGCCCGAATAACCCAGGCCAAACACAATGCCGATATTGGGCACGTCGACGTTGCACATCTCGGCGATGAGCCGCGAGATGCTGTGCGCCTGATTGGCCTTGTTGGCGTCTTCTCCGGAATCGGCGCCGGGTGTATCCATCAGGCTGACGATCGCGATGTTGCGCTTCGAGCACTCGCCGATGATTTCCGCCGCCGCGAGATGGTGCTGCGGCATCCAGACACCGTTGCGCACGGAGCGGTCCTGCGCGATGAACGCGATGGTCCGACGCTCGCCGCCGAAGTCCATCTCGAGCATCGCCGAGTAGAACGGACCGTCGATCGTCTCGTCGTGGATCCGGGCGCCGAGTTGCCGGATCACGCTCGGCGCATCGATGCGACCGGGGTCCTCGGCTTTCGCGACGACCGCCTCGATGTACGAATCGATGTCGAGATTGTTCAGAAGTTCGAGCTGGCGCGCGATCTGACCGCGCGACAACAGACCGCGAACGTGATGCTCGATGCCGGTCGCGCCGCTCGATGGGAACAACGAGAAGTCCTGCGCGAGGCTCTCAGCAATCAGAAAGAGCCGATCACCTTCGGCAAGCTGGTTATCCATCAGAACGAGATTTGTCCCCGGCGCAAAAGCCGTTGAAATGTATGTAGAATTTGCGCGAGTACTCTAATGTAAAGGAATGTAGTTCCGCAAACTTCAACCCATCTGATGCCAAACGCCCCTACTCCCAAGACAGCCGTCTCGTTGAACTGCGCCGTGCTGACCGTATCGGACACGCGCACACTCGCGCAGGACACTTCCGGCGCGCTGT
Organism: uncultured Gammaproteobacteria bacterium; assembly: GCA_963829065.1. Lineage (GTDB taxonomy): Bacteria > Pseudomonadota > Gammaproteobacteria > Pseudomonadales > Azotimanducaceae > DATJGR01. Next base: position 44,132 of record CAWHHK010000011.1, read on the forward strand.
TGATCGATCTATTGACCGCCGACGGCCATCGACTCGCCGATCGCGCGCTCGTGAAGGACGATCGATTTGCGGTGCGCGCCGTCGTCTCGCGCTGGATCGCGGACGCGTCGATCGACGTCGTGTTGACAACCGGCGGTACCGGCTTCACGGGTCGCGACAGCACACCGGAGGCGATCGCTCCGCTGCTCGAGAAGACCATCGACGGATTCGGCGAACTCTTTCGCCAGCTCTCGTACGAGGAGATCGGCACGTCGACGATTCAATCGCGTGCGCTCGGCGGCTTGAGCAACGCGACGCTCGTGTTTTGCATGCCGGGTTCGAAGAATGCCTGCAAGACCGCGTGGACACGCATTCTGCACAATCAGCTCGACGTGAACTTCAAACCGTGCAATTTCGTCGAATTGATCCCACGCTTCAACGAAACCTGAAGATCGCGAGCGCTGCAACTTCGTCGAACTGATACCTCGCTTCAACGAACGCTAGCCTGCGGCGCCTGCTCAGCGGTCCTCCGCGAAAAGAGTCAGCTGTAGATCAGCCGCGTCAGAAACTCCGCGACGCACGCCGGCTTGCTGCCGCCTTCGATTTCGATCGTGATCTGCTGCTTCAGCTGAATCGTGTTCGGTGCTTTCAGATCCGCCTCGACCAACGTGCGCTCCGCGCGCAGCTTCGAATTCACCGGCACAGGCGCCGGAAAGCGCACTTTGTCGAGCCCGTAGTTGACGCCCATCACGAGACCGTCGTACGCGCGCGCATCGCGCGGCGCGATGCTGCTCGTCAGATGCGGAATCAGTGACAGCGTGAGGAATCCATGCGCGATCGTCACCTTGTACGGCGACAACTGCGCCGACTTGACGGGATCGATGTGAATGAACTGATGGTCGAGCGTCGCATCGGCGAACAGATTGATGCGCTTCTGGTCGACCTCGATCCATTCGCTGTGGCCATCCGAGGAACCGATGTGTTTGCTGAAGATCGCGACGGCGTTCTTGGCTTTATCCGACATGGCGCATGCTCGTGGCTGATTGACACGCGAGTGTCGGCATCCCGCTCGCGGTTGGCAAGACGGCTGGGTGTCAGCCGCTAACAGCTAATAGAGGCCGCCGCGGACCTGGCCAGTTTCGTGATATGCGTTGCGGTCTGCCGCCCGCGCCATGTCGCGCATCGTCTGCTCGACATTCGCGCCCTCCGCGTCGGCCTGCGCGCGCGTCTTGCAGGTCTTGCGTGCGATGCGCGAGCCGATCGGCGTTTGATAGGTGCAGACGACCTGCTTCTCGTACGCGGCTTTCGTTGCCGCTTTCGTGGGTTCGATCGGCGCCGCCTGCGGGTCTGGTGTCGGCGCTGCGCGCAACGGCGACAGCGCGATCACCGCAATCCAGACCGCGTGCGTCAAGAACAGCGACGATCGCCTCATGAGGTGTCTCCGCAATCCGACACGTGTGAAGCGTACCAGTCGTTGTTGCGTTCGTCCTGTGCGCGCGATGAAGACGTCTGAGTTGCCGGGAATACCCCGCGGCCAGTTAGAATCGCGACTCGCCCCTATTCGGCCTTGACCATGGCTCACTCGGACATCTACATCGTCGCCGCTGCCCGCACCCCGATCGGCAGCTTTCAAGGCGAGCTGAAGGCGCTGGCTGCCCCGGCGCTCGGCGCTCACGCGATCCGCGCGGCAGTGCAGCGCAGCGGCATCGACGCAGCCGCCGTCGACGAAGTGATCCTCGGCAATGTCGTCGGCGCCGGCGTCAAACAGGCGCCCGCGCGCCAGGCCGCGCGCGGCGCGGGATTGCCCGACGCGTGCGGCGCGACCACCGTCAATAAAGTGTGTGGCTCCGGGATGAAAGCAACGATGCTCGCGACGGATCTGCTGCGGGCCGGCAGCGCCGACGTCGTCGTCGCCGGCGGCATGGAGAGCATGACCAATGCGCCGTACCTGATTGCGAAAGCGCGCCAAGGTCTGCGCATGGGTCACGGCGAATTGAAGGACTCGATGTTTCTCGACGGACTCGAAGACGCCGAGACGGGTCGCGCGATGGGCACATTCGCGCAGGACACCGCCGATCGCCATCAGATCACGCGCGTCGACATGGACGCGTTTGCGCGCCGCTCAGTCGAGCGCGCATTGGCTGCGATGCGCGACGGCGAACTGGCACGTGAGATCGCGCCGCTGACGCTCGGCGACGCCACGATCAGCGAAGACGAGCAGCCGCGCCGCGCGCGGCTCGACCGCATCGCAACGTTGAAACCTGCGTTCAAAGAAGGCGGCACGATCACCGCCGCGAATTCGAGTTCGATCTCCGATGGCGCCTCTGCGCTGGTGCTGGCGAACGCGGCGGCGGTGGCCCAACATCGCCTCGAACCCATCGTCCGCATCGCAGGGCACGCCACTCACTCGCGCCATCCGGCGGAGTTCACGATCGCGCCGGTCGGCGCGATCCAGCAGCTGCTCAACCGCTTGAACTGGCAGATCGGCGACGTCGATCTATTCGAAATCAACGAAGCGTTCGCGATGGTGACGATGCTCGCGATGCGCGAACTGGGAATTCCCGACGAACGCGTGAATATTTACGGCGGCGCCTGCGCCCAGGGTCATCCGATCGGCTCGACCGGCAGCCGCTTGATCGTGACGCTCGCCCACGCACTGAAACGGCGTGGTGCGAAACGCGGCATCGCCGCGCTGTGCATTGGCGGCGGCGAAGCTACCGCGATCGCGCTCGAATGCCTCTAAAGAGGCGTCGCTCGCGCGAAAACACGAACGATCCACGTTAGAATCCGCACGTCGTTCCTGCCGGTAATCCATCCATCGTGTCCAGACTTCCCGTCATAGTCGGTCTTGGCGGCATCAATGCCGCGGGCCGGTTGTCGTCTCATCACGCCTATCGGCGGATGGTTATCGACAAGCTCCCCGCCGCCGTTGCCGCGTCGACCTATCGCAGTCTCGCCGGGTTGATGAACATTCACAAAAGCCCGGATGAGACGGCGACGCGCGAGTACATCAACGCGCATACGCTCGTGCGCAAGATCGAATCGTTCGACACGGCGAACATTCCGTGGCAGCGCAACGTGACGCTCGGCGCGGTCGCAGGACGATTTGGTGTTCCGGCTGCAGCGTCGCCAATTGCCGGACCACGTGCCATCGGATTGGCGCATCAGCGACGCCGGCGAAAAGGACGTCACCGTGACGGTGTCAGGCCGGCTGCACACGCTGATCGAAGACATGCGCGCGTCGCGCGTGACATCCGCGGGGCAGGTGCCGACCGGCTTCGATCCCGACAAGCTGTACCAGTCGCGCAGTCATCCGCGCGGGCTTGCGCTGACGATCTTCGGCGCTTCTGACGCGGTGCGCTCGCTCGGCATCGACTGGGACGTACTGCGGCAGACGGTGCAGCCCGACCAGTTCGCCGTTTATTCGGGCAGCGCGATGGGTCAACTCGATCTCAACGGCAGCGGCGGCATGATGCAGGCCGCGCTGGTCGGCAAGCGCGTGAGTTCGAAGCAGCTGGCGCTCGGGCTGTGCGAAATGCCGGCAGACTTCATCAACGCGTACGTGCTCGGCAGTCTCGGCGCGACAGGTGCAACGATCGGCGCGTGTGCAACTTTTCTCTACAACCTGCGCCAAGGGGTCGAAGACATCCAGAGCGGACGCCGCCGCGTCGTGATGGTCGGCAACTCAGAAGCCCCGATTACGCCGGAGATCATCGAGGGCTATCGGACGATGGGCGCGCTGGCCGAAGACGAAGCGTTGATGGCGCTCGACGGTCGCACCGACGCGCCCGACAACCGGCGCGCGTGTCGACCGTTCTCCGACAACTGCGGCTTCACGCTATCGGAGGCGGCAACCTACACGATCCTGATGGACGATGCGCTCGCGCTCGAACTCGGTTTGATGATTCAAGGCGCGGTCGCCAGTGTCCACGTCAACGCGGACGGCTTCAAAAAATCGATCCCGGGCCCCGGTGTCGGCAACTACGTCACCGTCGCGAAGGCGATGTCGCTCGCGCGACGCCTCGTCGGCGAAGAGGGGCTGCGTCGACGGACCTATTTTCAAGCGCACGGAACGAGCACACCGCAGAACCGCGTGACCGAATCTCACATCATGAGCGCGCTCGCCGGCGTGTTCGGCATCGAGGATTGGCTCGTCGGCGCCATCAAGGCGTACGTCGGCCACTCATTGGCGCCGGCCGGCGGCGACCAGCTCGCGGCAGTCATCGGTGCGTGGCAGCACGGTTGGATACCTGGAATTACGACGATCGATCACATTGCGGAAGACGTGCATCGCGAGCATCTGCGATTTTCGATGGAGCACGTGGAATTCGATCCGACGCAGATGGACGGCGCGTTCATCAACTCGAAAGGTTTCGGCGGCAACAACGCGACCGCGCTGATCCTGTCACCGACCGTCACGCGACGAATGCTGGAGCACAAACACGGTGCCGCCGCGATGTCCGCCCACGCGCGCCGCAACGAATCGGTGCGAAAACAGATCGAGGATTACGACGTCCGCATGAGCCGTGGCGAAGTCGCGCCGATCTACCAGTTCGGCGAAGGGGTGCTCGAAGCCGCCGACCTCGGGATTACCGATTCCCAAATCCGCGTGCCGGGGTACGCCCACCCGATTGACCTTACGTCGGAGGACCCGTATCCCGACATGTCGGGGAGCGGATAGGAACTACCTATCAACCGCTGTTGGTCAAGCCGTTGATCGCGCTGTTCGGTTCGCGCCGTTCGGTTAATGAACCGTGGCGGGCGGCTGACGACGAAGCCGTTTGAGACGCTTCTCGATCTCGGCTTCCCAGTTCGTACCCGCAAATGTGCGTTGCGCCTCTTCGAGTATCGCGATCGCTGCTGCCGCGTCACCGAGCGCAAACCAGAGTTCGGCGCGCTCGATCTGCAGCGACCCGGTGTCGGCGACCAACGGCAGCTGCCAGTCGATCAGCGCGAGCGCCGCAACGAGATCGCCGCGCGCCGCATGGATTGCCTTGACATTGTTGAGCATGCGCACGGCCATTTCGTCGGCGGACGCGGGCGCCAGCGCCGTCGCGCGCAAGTGTTCGAGCCCAGCATCCGCGAGCCGTTGGTCGACGTCTGCGCTCGTCAGCTGCACCGCATTCGCCGGATCGATCAGCACGCCGTTGGCGCTCAACAGGAAGTGTCCAGGGAAGTTGATGCCCTGGGTCGTCAGTCCCGAGGCGCGACCCACCATCAGATACGGAATCGCTAACGTGATTGGAATGCCGCGTCGCGATGTCAGCACTTCGTCGATCCGACTGGCATCGAGGCTCGACGGATCGTCGGTTGCCTTGAAGCCCTCGTCGCGCAGAAACGCAACGAGCGTCGCCGGGTCGACGCGGTCCACCGCGTCGCGGACGAACCGATCGCGCAACTCGATGAGCATCTGGCGCACGCGCGCCGCATCGACCGACGGTGACAACAGCGTCGCGACGAGCAACGCCGCGGACAACTCGTCGCGATCGGGATCGTTGCGGTACGTCTCAATCGATAGGGCGTCGGCCGGCGACATGATCAGTGCTCGCGCGTCGCGGCGAAGCGGATATCGGGCCAGCGCTCTTGCGTCAGCACCAGATTCGTACGCGTCGGCGCCAGATACGCGAGGTAGCCGCCGCCGTCGACCGCGAGGCTCTCCGCGTGTTTGCGCCGAAATTCTTCGAGCTTGACCGGGTCCTGCGCGTAGACCCAACGCACGGTGTGAACGTTGGCGTCGTCATACAGGCAATCCGCTTTGTATTCGTCGTTCAGCCGAAATGCGACCAGATCGAATTGCAGCGCGCCGACGGCGCCAACGATCATCTCGTTGCGCGCGAGCGGCTTGAATACCTGCGTAGCGCCCTCCTCCGACAATTGCTCCAAACCTTTCTCCAGTTGTTTGGTTTTCAGCGGATCGCGCACGCGGACTCGCCTGAACAACTCCGGCGCGAAGTTCGGCACGCCGGTAAAACGCAGGTCCTCACCTTCTGTGAAAGTATCGCCGATCTGCACCGAGCCGTGGTTGTGCAGACCGATGATGTCACCCGGAAAAGCCTCGTCGGCGTGCACGCGGTCGCCGGCCATGAACGTCACTGCGTCGGAAACTTTGATGTCTTTGCCGATGCGCACGTGACGCATCCGCATACCCGTGCGGTACCGACCCGAACAGATGCGCAGGAACGCGATCCGGTCGCGATGTTTTGGATCCATGTTCGCCTGAATCTTGAAGACGAACCCGCTGAACGTGTCTTCATCGGGCAAGACGACGCGCTCGTGCGCCGCGCGCGGCAACGGCGCCGGCGCGTTGTCGACGAGGCAATCGAGCATATGCGCGACGCCGAAGTTGCCGAGCGCCGTGCCGAAGAACACCGGCGTCGCCTCGCCGCGCAGAAAGGTCGCGCGATCGAACGCGTGACTCGCGCCGCGCACCAGATCGATCTGCTCGCGGAACTTCGCATAGTCGTCACCGACGAATTCGCGCGCGGCGTCACCGTCGAGCCCATCGATCGTGTCGTAGCGATGCAGGTGATGCCCGTGACCTGTCGCGTAGCAATGGATGCGATCCTGGTCGAAATGATAGACCCCGCGAAAATACCGCCCCGACCCGATCGGCCATGTCACCGGCGCGCACGCAATCCCGAGCACGTTCTCGACTTCGTCCAACAGTTCGATGGGTTCGCGAATCTCGCGATCGAGCTTGTTGATGAAGGTCAGGATCGGCGTGTCGCGCAACCGACACACCTCCATCAACTTGATCGTGCGCGGCTCGACGCCCTTGGCCGCGTCGATGACCATCAGCGCCGAATCGACCGCGGTCAACGTGCGATAGGTGTCCTCCGAGAAGTCTTCGTGGCCGGGCGTATCGAGCAGATTGACGACGTAGTTGGCGTATTCGAACTGCATCACCGACGTCGTAACGGAAATACCGCGTTCGCGCTCCATCGCCATCCAGTCGGACGTCGCATGGCGATCGGACTTGCGCGCCTTCACCGTTCCGGCCAATTGAATCGCATTGCCGAGCAGCAGCAGTTTTTCGGTGACGGTGGTCTTGCCGGCATCGGGGTGCGAGATGATCGCAAAGGTGCGGCGTGTCGCGACTGCCTGATTCACGGGGTACCTAATCGCAAAAAGCGCGCGATCATACGGCGTTCGTGCGGTAGCGTCGACGTTCAGACTTTCGGCAACGTCAGCGCCATGACGCGGGCGTCTTCGTTGCCCATCTCGGCCGGGTAATAGTCCTTGCGGCTGCCGACCTCACGAAATCCGAGTGAGGCGTACAGCGCCGCGGCGACTCGATTCGATGGCCGCACCTCGAGGTAGACGATCGTCGCGCCACGCTTCGCCGCGCGCTCGAGCATGTGCACGACGATTTGGCGACCCAGTCCGAACCCTTGCTGGTCGCGGCGCACACACGCGTTCAACAGATGTCCCTCGTTGGCGCCGATCGACAGCACGCCGTGACCAATGATCACCGCATCGCGTTGCGCGACCCAACATTCATAACCCGACTTCAGGCAGTCGCTGAAAACACCGCGGGTCCACGGAAACGCGTAGCTGCGCGTCTCGTTCTCGACGACGCGATCGAGATCGTCCGGCTCCATCGGTCGGAAGCTCAGGATCGGTCGTTCTGAGATACGCTGAGCCATAGTCTCTGTTTCGCAATCGGATCGGCGCGCAGCGCTTTGGCGGTTGGCAGTCGCAGTGTGCACAACTCGCCCGCTGCGGCATTGGGCTGCCCCGCGTCGGCATCGAGCAATAGTGTCGCGGCAGCGCCCAGCAATAGGAGCCAGCGCGCGGCGGCACGTTCGGTCTGGCCATCCAGAAATCCTCGATACGCGTTACGCGCGGCCGCGACGCTCGCGTCGCCCGTTTGCGTCAACGGCCACCGAAACGCTGCGCGCTGCGGCGACACCACGGCACCCGCGACGGCAAGCACGATGTCTTGCGCGATGCGTCGGTCGAGCGGGTCGACGAGTTCACCGACGATGACGATGCCGCGCGCGGCCAAACAATCGAGCGCGACAGTCGGGCTTGGCGCCGCGCTCGTCGGCTGCTCGACAGCGGCGACCGGCGCAGTCGTGGCGACAACGTCGACCCGCTGCATCGATACCACCGGCGCGACGGTCGCCGCAGCAGCCGCGTTTGCGAAAACGCCGCGTCGCACCCAAACGTCGACGCCCATCTGCGCGAGCACGCGCCGCTGTTGCGTCGACAAGGTGGTGTGAGAGGCTGACACTCGCGCATTCTACCCATGTGTCCGAGGGAAGCTCTGCACAAGTTTCACGGTGCGCTTAAGGTACAGAATCGCGACTGGGAAGGCGCCGTCGCGAAGACAGTACCTTGGTGTACGGCGAGCGATGGCAACGCACCCAGGCGCGATTCTGTACCTCGGCCCTTCGGGTTGCCGCGATCGCGAAACTTGTGCAGAGATTCCCTAGTGCCCAGCCGCATTCTTCAACTGTGCCGGTGGAAACGGTATCGTGGCGCCCTCGCTTCCGCTGCGGCTTTCGATGAAATATCACACCGACGACGTCCGGATCACCGGCATGGAAGAGGTGCAGCCGCCCGCCGAGCTGCTGCAAGCATTGCCGATCTCCGACGCCGCGTCACAGCTCGTTTTCAACGAGCGTCACGCGCTCAGCGACATCATTCACGGCCGCGATCCGCGCTTGATCGTCGTCATCGGCCCGTGCTCGATTCACGATCCCGCCGCAGCCCTCGAATACGCCGCAGCGCCTGGCCGAACAGGCACACGCGTATCGCGCAACGCTGAAGATCGTGATGCGGGTGTATTTCGAAAAACCGCGCACGACGATCGGCTGGAAAGGACTGATCAACGATCCGCATCTGAACAATTCGTACGACATCAACCTGGGCCTCAAAACCGCGCGCGGTTTGCTGCGTGCGCTGATCGACTTGGGCGTCGCGACGGGCACGGAGTATCTCGATCCGATCTCACCGCAGTATTTCGGCGACCTCGTCTGCTGGGGCGCTATCGGCGCGCGCACGACCGAGAGTCAGATCCACCGCCAGCTCGCGTCCGGGTTGTCGTGTCCCGTCGGATTCAAGAACAGCACCGACGGTTCGGTGCAGGCCGCCGTCGACGCGGTCAAATCGGCGCGCCACGCGCACATCTTTCTGTCGGTGACGAAACAGGGTCACTCGGCGATTTTTTCGACGTCTGGCAACGAGGACTGTCACATCATCCTGCGCGGCGGTGGCGGTCGCCCCAACTTCGACAGCGCATCCGTGCGGCGCGCGGCGCGATTGCTCGAAGACGCCGGACTGTTGCCGAAGCTGATGGTCGATGCCAGTCACGCGAACAGCAACAAGGATTTTCGCGCGCAGAAGAGCGTGTGTGCCGACATCTGCCAACAGCTCAGCAGTGGGGAGCCGCGCATCATCGGCGTCATGATCGAGAGCAACCTCGTCGAAGGCCGTCAGGACCTGGGCGCGGGGCGCGACCTGACATACGGGCAGAGCGTCACCGACGCGTGTATCGGCTGGGATGATTCGGTGCGTTGCCTCGAGCAGCTCGCCGACGCGGTCGCGCGGCGCAACGGAACCGCGGCCGACAGATCAGGATGTCGCGATCGCGTGAGCGCGGTCGGTCTGCGCTGCCATCACGAAGTCGTTGCGGTGCAATCCCGCTACCACGTGGGTCCACCATGTCACGGTGACGCGACCCCATTGCGTGAGGATATCCGGATGATGATCTTCGGCGTCGGCCAGCGCACCGATACGGTTCGTGAATGCGAGCGCCTCGGCGAAATTGGCGAACCGGAACTGCCGCTCGAGCCGTTCGACGCCGTCGCGCGTCACACACTGCCAATCAGCGACGCGCGCAAGCAACGCATCACGCTCAGCATCGGACAGGCGCTGAGCCGCGTGCGTCACCGCAACGCAGTGCTCGTCAGCCAGCAGTATCGTCGGGGTCGCCGGCATCGACGTCACCCTTGCGCCATCGCACGAGCCATTGCACCGGGCCGCTGAGCGCGTACAGGACCGTCAGGCTCAGCAACACGCGCGGCGGATACACGAGCACGATCGCGTACACGAGCACTACCGCGACCAGCACGACGAACGGCACGCGACCGCGCAACGTCATCATTTTTGGCGAGAAGTAGCGGAAGTTGCTGACCATCAACATCGCCGCGAACGTCGTGACCGCGGCAACGAGGCCGGCCTGCAATCCGCCGACGAGTTCACCGGGGTCGCGGCTCTCCTCGAGCACCCAGATCGTCGTGACGACCAGGCAGGCCGCCGCCGGGCTCGCGAGCCCGGTGAACGACGAGATGTCCCCAGCCGTGTTGAAACGCGCGAGCCGCAACGCCGTGCAGGCCATGTACAGGAACGTCACGACCCATCCCAACTGTCCCAGCTGGGACAGCGCCCACGTGAACGCGACGAGGGCCGGCGCGACGCCGAACGCAACCATATCGGAAAGGCTGTCGTACTCCGCGCCGAATGCGCTCTGTGTATGCGTCATGCGCGCCACGCGACCATCGGCGGTGTCGAGGATCACGGCGGCATAGATCGCAAGCGTCGCCGGAACGAAGTTGCCGTTCATCGCGGCAACGATGGCGTAGAAGCCGGCGAACAACGCGCCCGTCGTGATCAGATTCGGCAGCAGATAGATGCCCCGTCGCACGGGGCTGTGCGCCTCTTCGAGATCGTCAGAGCGAACCGGCGGCACACCGCGCAGCGGGGTCTTTCGTTCTGGTTCGCGCGACGGATCCGTCACAGGCCTGGCCTCGTCAGTTCTTCTCGCGGTCCACCAATCGCTTCGCGTGAATCCACGGCATCATCGCGCGGAGTTTTTCTCCGACCTGTTCGATCTGATGCGCCTGGCTGATTCGGCGCATCGCCTTGATCGACGGCGCGCCGGCCTGGTTCTCCAGCACGAACTCGCGCGCGAACTTGCCGCTCTGAATTTCCTCGAGAATACGCTTCATTTCCCGCTTGGTCTCTTCCGTCACGATGCGCGGTCCGCGTGTCAGACCGCCGTACTCCGCGGTATTGGACACTGTGTACCACATGTTCGTGATGCCACCTTCGTAGAAAAAATCCACGATCAGCTTCAGTTCGTGCAGACACTCGAAATACGCCATTTCCGGCGCGTAACCTGCTTCGACGAGCGTTTCGAAGCCCGCCTGCACGAGTGCCGCGGCACCGCCGCACAGCACTGCCTGCTCGCCAAACAGATCCGTCTCGGTCTCTTCGCGGAACGACGTCTCGATGACACCCGCGCGGCCGCCGCCGTTCGCGGACGCGTACGACAGCGCGGTCTCTTTGGCGCGGCCGCTCGAATCCTGGGCGATCGCAATCAGGCTCGGTACGCCGCCGCCTTCGACGTATGTCGAGCGAACCGTGTGACCGGGTCCTTTTGGCGCGATCATGATCACGTCGAGGTCGGCGCGCGGCTCAATCAGCTGAAAGTGAATGTTGAAGCCGTGTCCGAACGCGAGGGTCGCGCCGGTTTTGAGATTCGGCTCGATCTGCTCGCGATAGATCTTCGGATGCTGTTCATCCGGCGCGAGGATCATGACGACGTCCGCGTCTTTGACTGCGGCGGGCACCTCGGCAATCTTCAGGCCCGCGTTTTCCACCTTGCGCCACGAAGCCGACGACTTGCGCAGTCCGACGACGACGTCTTTGACGCCGGAGTCCCGCAGGTTGTTCGCATGCGCGTGGCCCTGCGAACCGTAACCGACAATCGCAACTTTCATGCCCTGGATGATCGATAGATCGGCGTCCTTGTCGTAATACACTCGCATAACATCAACCCCCTCGAGAAAACGGTTAGAGACTGAGGACTTTTTCGCCGCGACCCACGCCGGACACACCGCTGCGCACGACTTCGAGAATCACGGCGCGATCGATCGCACGGATGAACGCATCGAGCTTGCCCGACGGACCTGTCAGCTGGACCGTGTAACTCGTGTCGGTGACGTCGATGACCTGACCGCGAAAGATATCGGTCGTGCGCTTGAGTTCGGCCCGGTGAGTACCCTGGGCACGCAGCTTGATCAACATCATCTCGCGTTCGACGTGGTCACCATCGGTGAGATCCATCACCTTGACGACCTCGATCAGCTTGTTCAGCTGCTTCGTGATCTGTTCGATCTTCGACGCGTCGCCGCGCGTCGTGACCGTGAGCCGCGATAGCGTCTCGTCTTCGGTCGGCGCGACCGTCAACGTCTCGATGTTGTAGTTGCGTTGCGCGAACAAGCCGACCACGCGCGACAACGCGCCCGCTTCGTTCTCGAGCAATATCGCGATGATGCGGCGCATCAGTTGGTTTCCGTTTTGGACAGGAACATGTCGCGCATCGAGCCGCCTTTGATCGCCATCGGATAGACGTGTTCATCGGGGTCGATGTGAACATCGAGAAACACGAGCCGGTTCTTGTACTTCGCGCCGAACGCTTCGGTCATCGCCGGTACCAGTTCACCGAGCCGATCGACGCGGATCCCGACGTGCCCGAACGACTCGACCGAGCTTGACGAAATTCGGCAGCGCATCGCGATAGGTGCTGTGCGAGTGGCGTCCGCCGTACTGCATGTCCTGCCACTGCTTGACCATCCCGAGCGCCGCGTTGTTCAGGTTGACGATTTTGATCGGCAGGCCGTACTGCAGGCACGTCGACAGTTCCTGCATGTTCATCATGAAGCTGCCTTCGCCGGTGACACACGCGACCGTCGCGTCCGGGAAAGCGAATTGCACGCCCATCGCCGCGGGCAGGCCAAAACCCATCGTGCCGAGTCCGCCCGAATTGATCCAACGGCGCGGCGCATCGAAATGGTAGTACTGCGCCGCGAACATCTGATGCTGACCGACGTCGCTCGTGACATACGCCTTACCCGTCGTCGCCTGAAACAGCGCCTGGATGACCTGCTGCGGCAACACCACCGCGTCGGCGTCGGCGTTGTCGAGCATGTGGTGATTGAGCCCGTGCGCCGCGCGCCAGCCGTCGATCTGCTGCCCACCAGCTTTGCAACGCCGCGCGATCGGGCAAGTCGTGTTTCGTCAACTCCTGCTCGAGCATCGGCTCCATTTCTTCGAGCACCGCGTGAACGGGACCGACGATCGGAATGTCTGCCGGAATGATTTTCGAGATCGACGCGGGATCGACGTCGACGTGGATGATCCGCGCCTGCGGGCAGAACTTCTTCGGGTTGTTGGTGACACGATCGTCGAAGCGCGCGCCGATTGCGAAGATCAGATCGCACGCATGCATCGCATTGTTCGCTTCGAACGTGCCGTGCATGCCGAGCATGCCGAGGAACTGCGGATCGGGCGCGGGAAATGCGCCGAGACCCATCAACGTATTCGTCACCGGATAATTCAAACGCCGCGCGATGCGGGTCAGCAGCTGCGCACCGTTACCCTGAATGACGCCGCCGCCGGCATAAATCATCGGACGTTTCGCACGCGCCAACGCTTCCACCGCGCGGCGGATCTGGCCGGTGTGGCCGCGCGTGGCCGGGTTGTACGAGCGCAGCGACACGGACTTCGGGTACTCGTACGGCGCGGTGACCGCCGGATCGGTCGTGTCTTTCGGCACGTCGATGACCACCGGACCGGGACGCCCCGACGTCGCGATGTAAAACGCCTTCTTGACGATCAGCGGAATTTCTGCCGCGCTGCTTGCACGAGGAAACTGTGCTTCACGACCGGCCGCGAAACGCCGACCATGTCGGTTTCCTGGAACGCATCGGTGCCGATCAGGTCGGTCGGCACCTGACCCGAGATGACCACCATCGGAATCGAATCCATGTACGCGGTCGCGATGCCGGTGATCGCGTTGGTGGCACCGGGACCGGACGTGACCAGCACGACACCCGGCCGACCGGTCGCCCGCGCGTAGCCGTCGGCCATGTGCGTGGCGGCCTGTTCGTGTCGCACGAGAATGTGTTCGACGCGCTGTTGCCGGAAGATCGCGTCATAGATGTGCAACGCGGCGCCGCCCGGATAACCGAAGATGTATTCCACGCCCTCGTCCTGCAGCGCGCGGATCAGCATGTCGCCGCCGGAAAGATGCTCCGTCATGGGATCCTCGGATAAAAGGAGACAGCGCGCGACGTTGCTCGACGCGCGCTTCGCGGCCGCGAAATAGCCGCGTATTTTTGTGCGACGCACGATCCATGTCAATTTGATCCTCTGCGCACCGGTGCCGTTCGAGAATGCAGCACTCCGCCACGAAACGCGGCCATTGGCCGGTGAACGGCTGTGCTATCCTGCGGCTGTAATCGCGTAAAAGAGCGCGCAATCGCATTGAGGCCGCCCATGAGCGTCCGAATCAGTTTCCTCGTCCTCGCGGTGCCGTTGCTGATGGGGGATCGGAGGTCTACCGCTACGTCGATTCCAACGGGGTCGTCACCTACGCGCAGCAGCTGCCCTATGGCGTTCAGGGCGAGCGCATCACGACAGCATCCGGCGCGCCGACCGCGGCGGCACCGGCCGTTCCCGCAGTGCCCGAAAAGCCCGCTGAACCGACCTTGTCACCGCAACAACAGGCGATGCTCGACAAGCTGAAGCAGGCCGAACAGGCGCGCAAGGACGAAATCGCGCAGATCCGCGAAGCAAACTGCAAGCGTTCGCAGGACGTGCTGATGAATTTGCAGGCGGCCGGCCGGATCCGTGTCGTGGGCCCGGACGGTCAACAGGTCAAGATGCCCGAAGAAGAGCGGCAGCAGCGCATCGAAGAGGCGCAAGCAGGCATCGTCGCGAACTGCGTATGCCGAACATCCCGCGGCCAACAGAGCAGAGCGTCGCCAACGCGAGCGGCTAGCGAGAGCTGGCTCACGTTAACCTGCGCCAGACAACCAGATCAACGCAGCCATTCGACCCGTGACGCCATCGCGTCGATACGAGTAGAAGCGCGTATCACTGTACGTGCAGAACCCGCCTCCGTAGATTTTGGTCACCCCGAGCCCTTTGAGTTCGGCCGCGCGAGCGCGTATAGATCCGCTTGCCACTTACCGATCCGTCCCGGCTGCAATGCGGCGCAGATGATCGGCGCCGCGATCGTCGCGCGCAGCGCATCGCGCACGTCGTCCCCCACTTCGTAGTGCGCGGCCCCAATTGCCGGACCCAGCCACGCGAGCAACTCGTCATTGCGCGAAGCCAACCGACCAACGAGCTGCCGGAGAACGCCGTGCGCGAGCCCACGCCAACCGCAGTGGGCGGCCGCAACGAGCGTGCCCGCGCGATCGCAGATCAGTACCGGCAGACAATCGGCCGTCAGGATGCCGCACGCGTGCAAGGGTGTTCGACTGAATGACGCATCGGCCTCCGGCGGTGCCGTTCGCGGCCGCGCCGCGTCGACGACCTCGACGCCGTGCACCTGGCTCAGCCAGCAGATCGGCGGCGCGTCCGTCACGGCAATCAGACGGCGGCGATTCGCATCGACGCGCGCCGGATCGTCACCGCAATGCCCCGCCTGATTGAATGACGCATAACGACCCTCGCTGACGCCGCCATGCCGCGTCGTGACGAGCGCGCGCACCCGCGACGGCGCCGGCCAATCGGGAATGATGAACTCAGCGTCTGTCAACGCGTCGACCCGTCGCGGAGTTGGCGGCTAGATCGTTCTGCAGACACGCGATCAGATCCACGAGGTCCTGCGGCAACGGTGCGGTAAAGCGCAGCTCCGCGCCGGTCACCGGATGCAGGAATGCCAATTCGTGCGCGTGCAGCGCCTGACGCCGGAATCCACGAATCGCATCCAGCAACTCGACTGAGGGGCGCGCGGGCAAACGTCCGCGCGCGCCATAGCGTCGGTCACCGACGAGCGGATGTCCAATCGACGCCAGATGGACGCGAATCTGGTGCGTCCGCCCTGTGTCGAGTTCTGCGACGACCATGCTGTGGGCGCGATAACGTTCGATCAACCGTACCCGCGTCACCGCCGCGCGGCCGTCGTCCGCAACACGTTGGCGCAATCGATTGCTGGGATCACGACCGATCGGCGCGTCGATCGTGCGCCCGCCCGTCATCACACCTTCGATCACGGCGCGGTAACGGCGCGTGACATCGTGGCGCGCGAGCGCCCCGGTCAGCCCGCGCAACGCCGCTGGGCTCGCCGCCACGATCAACAGGCCGCTGGTGTCCTTGTCCAGCCGATGCACGATGCCGGCGCGCGGCAACGCGGCGAGGTGCGGTCGAATCTGCAGCAATCCGTTGACGAGGGTCTTGTCCGGATTGCCAGCACCCGGGTGGACGACCACGCCGGCCGGCTTGTCGACGATCAGCAGATCGTCGTCCTCGTACACGATCTCGAATGGCACAACCTGCGGGACGTCCCAACGAGCGCGCTCGGGCGGCGTCGCGAGCAGCGCGAGCGATTCACCGCCGAACACGCGCTGCTTCGCCTGCACGACGCGACCGTCCATGCGTCAGACTGCCGTCTCGGATCCAGTCAGCCAGTTGCGTGCGCGAGAATTCCGGCAGCAGCAGCGCCGCTGCTTTGTCGACGCGTTGTCCGGCGAGATGCGCGGGAATCCGCAGTGTCGGACACTGATCGGGATGGATCGTTGGTGGGACCATCGGATGGGATTGATTGGGGAGTCGAGGTAGACTAGCGCCATTTTAACGCTCGGCCTCGATCAGATGACACGAATCGTTTTGCTCGCCAGTGTGCTCGCGCTCGCCGGATGTTCTTTGGCCGTTCGGCCACGACAAGTCAAAAGACGAAGACCAGCAACGCATCCGAGCAGATGCTCTATCGCAGCGCGCAGACGAGCCTGCGTTCAGGCAACTACCACGACGCGATCACCAAGCTGCAGAAGCTCGAAGCGCGCTTTCCGTTCGGGCGTTATGCGGAGCAGGCGCAGCTCGAACTGATCTATGCAAACTTCATGTCGTATCAACCGGAAGCCGTGCGCAGCTGCCGCCGATCGTTTCATCCGACTGCACCCGCAGCACCCGAACGTCGACTACGCGTACTACCTCAAGGGTCTGGCGGAGTTCAATCACGACCGCGGACTGCTCGATCGCTTCGCGTCGACCGACATCAGCAAGCGCGATCCGACTTCGTCGCGACAGGCTTTCACCGACTTTTCGGAATTGCTGGAGCGCTTCCCCGACAGCGAATACGCGGCCGACGCGCGCCAGCGAATGATCTATCTCGTCGACGTACTCGCGAAATACGAAATCAACGTCGCGAAGTTCTACGTGCGGCGCGGCGCCTACGTCGCGGCCGCGAATCGCGCCCGCAACGTCATCGAGCATTACTCGCAGTCACAGTCGGTCGATGAAGCACTGGCGATCCTGATCGAGACGAACTGGCGGCTCGGCCTGCCCGATGCGGCGAATGATTCGCTGCGCATCCTCGCGATCAACGATCCGAACTATCCCGCGTTCGACGACAGGGCCACTTCGTGTTCCGCCAACAAGTATTCGATCGTGATCGCTCGTGGCTGAACATGATGACGTTCGGTCTGATCGATCGACCGCCAGTACCGCCGCCGATCGAGATCGCAACGCCCGGTGCGGCGACCGCCGTTCGGCCTCGCACGCCCGTCCGGCCGCCAGACCGACCTCCGACCGCGCAGGAACGCCGAGCAAACCCTCGTAGCCGCCTGTTCGGCTGACGATCCCGCCGTATGACCACGCTTGCAGAAGACATCGTCGCCGAGATCGAACAGCGGCGCTTTCAGCTCAACGTCAACCTGCTCAAGGTCTACAACTACTACCGCGCGTGCGTCGGTCTCGCGCTGCTCGCGATGTTCCTGCAGCACTACACGGAAACGCGGCTCGGCCGTCTGCAACCCGAGACGTTCCTGTGGGTCGCGTTGTTTTACACGGCGATCAACCTCCTCAGCGCCATGAGCACCGCGGCACTACCGGCGCGACTCTTCAGACGGCAATTCGCCGGTCGTGATGTTCGTGCTGTTCGACATCGGCGCCTGCGTGGCTGATGTATCTGTCGGGCGGCGTCGGCAGCGGCCTCGGGGTCGTCATTCTCGTCGCGGTCGCGGCCGGCGCTGTGCTCGTCACTGGCCGCGCCAGTGCTTTTCTGGCGGCGGTCGCGACCATCGCCGTGCTGTACGAGGAGTTTTACGTCTCGTTGGCGCCGCCGGACTACGGCAGCGACTACTTTCAAGCCGGCGTACTCGGCGCGATCTACTTCGCGACGTCGATCGGCAATCCAGTCGCTGTCGGCACGGCTGCGACGCACCGAAATCACGTCGCTGTCGCGCGCCGCCGAAGTCGCGGATCTCGAACGCGTCAACCGTTCGATCATTCAACGCATGCGCACCGGCATCATCGTCGTCGACGCGGGACGATCGGCCGCGGTTACTCAATCAATCGGCGCGTTCGCTGCTGGGTCTCGCCGACAACGACGGCTCGACGCCACCATTGCCCCAAGCGCTGCTCGATCGACTGCACGCGTGGCGCGCGAATACACGCGTGCGCACGGGCCCGTTCGACATTGCGCCGACCACACCGGAGATTCGCGCGAACTTCAGCGCGGTGCGACCCGAGCGACCCGACGCCGATGTCATCGTATTCCTCGAAGACACCGTCGAAATTCAGCAGCAAGCGCAGCAACTCAAGCTCGCCGCGCTCGGTCGGCTCTCCGCGAGCATCGCGCACGAGATCCGCAATCCGCTCGGTGCAATCAGCCACGCAGGACAGCTGCTCAGCGAGTCGCGCAATCTCGACAAAGGCGATACGCGTCTCACCGACATCATCAACATGCAGTCGAAACGGATGAATGGCGTCATCGAGGACGTGCTGGAGCTGTCACGCCGCAAGCCGCCGTCGCCGAGCCCGAATCAATCTGCGCACCTGGCTCGACGAGTTCGTGACGCAGTTCCGTCAGTCGATCGAGGATGCGGCGGACATTTGCGTCAACGTGCAACCCGCTACAACCGAGGTGCGCGTCGACCCCGGGCACTTGAGCCAGGCGCTGACGAATCTCGCCTTGAACGGATTGCGCTACAGCAAAGAGCGCACCGGAGTCGCCGACGTTGTCGATCGAAGGCGGCATCGACCCAACGACGGATCGACCTTATCTGAACGTGATCGATTCGGGTCCCGGCGTTCCACTCGATCAGGTCGAGCATCTGTTCGAGCCGTTCTTTACGACCGAGCGCACCGGGACCGGACTCGGGTCTCTATCTGACGCGCGAATTGTGCGAAGCCAATCAGGCGCGGGTTACGTACACTCGCGACCAACGGGGCGGCAGCTGTTTTCGGATTACATTCGCGCATCCCGATCGAATTACTGCGTAGCCGTTCTATTTAGGACTTGCGATGACCAAACGCGCATTGATCGTCGACGATGAACCGGACATCCGCGAATTGCTGGAAATCACGCTCGGGCGGATGGACATCGAGACGAAGGCCGCGAAAGACGTGCGCAGCGCCACGGAGCTGCTCGGCTACGCATCGCTTCGACCTGTGCCTGACGGACATGCATTTGCCGGACGGCGACGGCATCGAATTGGTCCGCCGCATCAACTCGGAGCATCCGGGACTCCCGGTCGCGGTGATCACCGCGTACGGCAACATGGACACCGCCATCGCAGCGCATTGAAGGCCGGCGCGTTCGACTACGTCCAGAAGCCCGTCGATCTCGAGCAACTGCGCGGCGCTCGTCGACAAGGCGCTGAAACTCGCCGGTCTCGAAGCACCGGCCGAAACGACGATACGACTGACCGGTCAGTCGAGCGCGATGCAACGCCTGCGCGAGCAGATCAAACGCCTCGCCCGCAGTCAGGCGCCGATTTACGTCAGCGGCGAATCGGGCAGCGGCAAAGAACTCGCTGCGCGGCTGATTCACGAACAAGGACCGCGCGCGGACGCACCGTTCGTGCCGGTGAACTGCGGCGCTATTCCATCGGAGTTGATGGAGAGCGAATTCTTCGGCCACAAAAAAGGCAGCTTCACCGGCGCGGTCGCTGACAAGGAAGGTCTGTTTCAGGCCGCCAGCGGCGGCACGCTGTTTCTCGACGAGGTCGCCGACCTGCCGCTGCCGATGCAGGTGAAGCTCGTGCGGGCGATTCAGGAGAAAGCGGTGCGCCCGGTCGGCAGCCAGCAGGAATCGATCATCGACGTGCGCATCCTGAGCGCGACTCACAAACGCCTCGCCGGCGAAGTGGACGCAGGACGCTTTCGGCAGGATCTGTTTTATCGGTTGAACGTGATCGAACTGCCCGTGCCCAGCCTGCGCGAACGCGCCGACGACATTCCGCATGCTCGCCGCGGAAATTCTCGGATCGCCTCGCCGAGGAATACGGCAAGCCCGCACCGCAGATCACTGACGATGCGATTGAGGCGCTGCAAGGATATTCGTTTCCCGGCAACGTCCGGGAACTCGAAAACGTTCTCGAGCGCGCATTCACGATGTGCGAACGCAATCGTATTCAGGCGTCGGACCTCAATCTCGTCGGCGGCCGCCACGTCGCGCCGCCTTCGCAGCTCGAGCCAAACGTCGACCGCGCGCCGCCGCCCGGCACCACAGGAACCGGCGCCACCCGGCACCGATACGGTCGACGGTACAACTGCCGCCCGGACGTTTCGCTGGAAGATTTTCTCGAAAAGATCGAGCGCAAAGTGATCACCGAAGCGCTCGAGACGACACGCTGGAACAAAACCGCCGCCGCAAAGAATCTCGGCATCACGTTCCGTGCGCTGCGTTACCGGCTCAAGAAGCTCGGTCTCGAATAGACGCCGATCGCGGCGCCGGTCAACTGACGCACACGCGCCGCTACTGATCTCGGCTTGGCCTCGACGAGCGAGGTATGGGGCAATGCGCCCATGCGTCGACCGTTTGGCATCACCGTAGCGGAACTACTCGTCGCGTTGGCCGTCGTCGGTGTGCTGACGGGCTTCGCGATACCGGCATTTCACGGACTTCATCGAACGCAATCGCTCGACGATCGCCATGAATCAGCTCATGGGCGCACTGCAGAGCGCACGCGCCGCAGCGGTCACGCTGCGCAGTATTGTGGTCGTGTGTCCCGGCGGCTCCGCGGTCGTGTGCGGCGCACGCGATTCGTGGCACCTCGGAATGCTGATTTTCGCCGATCGCAACGGCGACGGTCGCCGCGATCCGGATGAACAGGTGCTGCGCTGGTTGCCGGGTCTGGCCGACGACGGCCGCATCTACTGGCGTTCGTTTCGCAATCGCAGCTATCTGCAGTTCAATCCGAGCGGACTGACGAACTGGCAGAACGGCAACCTGTTGTACTGTCCGCGCAGCGGCGATGTGCACTTCGCGCGCGAGGTCATCATCAATCCGGCCGCGCGGCCCCGCAAAGCGCCGGACCGCAACCACGATGGCATTCCGGAAGACGCGAACGGGCAGCCAGTGCGCTGCCCTTAGCGAAGCTCTGCAAAATCCCCTGGTCTCGCGGACCGAATCTCGACTAGTCGAAAAACTCCGCTGACGCGGAGCTTCTCAACGGCCTGCTAGTACTGTTTCGGCACGACACCGGCCGGCAGTTCCTTGACGGACACGACCTCAACTCGATTGGTATCGAGATACCGGCGGACCAGCAGGTTGACCTTCATGCCCGGCGTCAGCAGCGTGAAGGCGCCATAGTTGCCGCCGATTTCGACGTCCGCGTCGAGCGCGACGTCATAGCGAATGCCACCGACGACGAACTGGTTCGTCGGGATGTCGACCGACTCGACCTCGCCTTGCACGGAGTCGACGGTGAACTCGTCGTCTGCCGCCGCCCCGATCGGGGCGATCAGGATCGCCCCCGCGAGCAGCGAACCGCGTACGAGCCACTTCCAGGACTGCGCCACGTTCATGACTATCTCCTCAGTTCGCATTTTCGAGTTCGCGCCACGACAACCGACCCGTCTTCGAATCCTCGGGTCCCGCGACGCGGATCGTGATCTGCTCGTCACCGCCGGAGAGGAACAGGAAGTCGGCATCACCGCTACCAAGCAACAGTGACGGGTCGACCAGCTGTCCGTTCAGATCATCGGTGCCGAACAGAATACCCGCCGCGTAGTCGACGCCGCCGACATTGACGAAGTCGCTGCTATCGATGACGCCGTCGTTGTTCAGATCGAGGATCGGACGCGTCGGATTGCCGCCGGTCAGTGCATCGATCGGGAACGTCGATCCCGGCGGGGAGCGCAGGCACGAGTTGGCATCGCGCGGAATCACCGTCGTGACGAGCAAAGCGTCACCGCGTGAGACGAAACGCCGGATCGCACGCTCACCGGGGAATTGGATCGCCGGCGGTGCGTTGCCCGCCGCGTCGCCGTTCGGGTCTCCCTGCAACGTCAGCAACGGCCGCTGCATCGTGAAGTCGAAGTACCAGCCGTAGACACCGTGGCACCGCGCCCGCGTCAGGCACGTAGTCGACCGGATTCGCCGACACGATATCGCAGCTTCTGGAAGCCGTCGGCCGTGCCATCGACGACGTTCGTGACGGTCTGACGCACCAGCCGCGTCGCCTTCGTGTCGCTGTTGGCGGTCGCCGGCGCGGTTTCGCCGCGATCCCAGATGCCGTAGACGGACTGGATCTCGGTCGACACGCCGTCGAGCTCGGTCACGTAGCTGCCGGTCCCGACGATCACGATGAAGCCCGGGAGCGTCGGGTGTTTGATCACGTACGGCTGCGTCGTGATCGGTTGATTCGTCGTCGTTCCGTTCGTGTAGGTCGCCTGGAACAGCTTCGTCACGGTCCACAGCGCCGGGTTCGTATTCGACACGTTGAAGCGGAACAGATTGCCCTGGCGATCGCCCGCATAGGCAATGTCGGCCGTGCCGTTGCGATCGACGTCGATCAGCGTCGGCGTGCCGAGACCGTTCGGCAGACCCGCCTGCGGGTCCGGCGCAACCGTCGGGCCAAAACCGGTGTTCAGCTTCATGAAGTCGCCCGGCTGCCAGCTGTTGAGGCCATCCTCGACCGGCAGCACGAACAGCTTCGCGATACCGGCCGAGCTGTTGTAGCCGTTGCCGAAGATCGCGGCCCACTTCTTCTGCGCCGGCGTACCGCCGTCGTTGACGTTGGTCATCACGATCTGCGCAGTGCTGTAGGTGTACCCGAGGTCCTTGATCGGGCTGCCGAACGTATCGACCAGGGCGCCAACGGCGCCGCCGAGGGGCGTGCCGAGATCGTCGACCGGATACGTATCGTCCTGATCGGTGAATTCCCACAGCACGGTGTTCTTCGCCGTCGCTTCCGACGTGTAGTCGGCGCCGGGGTTGGTCACGTTCAGCGCGTAGTAACCCTTACCGCCGCCGCCGAGTCCACCGACGAGGATCGTCGTCCAGTCCTTGATGATCGATCCTTTGTACGGCGGCGCGAACACGTCCTCGACCGTCGGCGTGACGTCGACGAAGAACTTGTGCGAATACGTCAGGAGCGACAGCTGATCGAGGGTGTTCTTGAACATCGCCGTCGAGTCGATCAGTTCGTTCGGCACATAGCCGAGACGCTCGCGCCCGTTCGACGCGTTGAAGCCGTGCAACATTCCGTCGTTCGCAGCCACGTAGACCAACGGCTCGCGGCTGGCCTGGGCGTCCTTGAACGCCGAGTAGAGGCTCGACGACGGGAACGGCGGCTGGTCGCGCTTGATCGCGCGCGGTCCGCCGACGAATTGCGGCGCCGAGTGCACGATGTCGCCGAGCATGCCCTCGAACTGCGGCCGTGCGCGGAACGCACCGAGCGGTTCTTCCTGCGAGCGGTCGCCGCGCAGGTAGTTGACCTCGTTGATACTCAGCGTTGCGCGCTGATCCGTGTTGAGGCTGGGCTGCCGGAACGGAATCCCGACATCGTTGGGACGGTCGTACGTGATGATGACCCGGCTGTCCGCCGATTGCGTATCGAGCACCGGCGCCGCGCGCCAGAGCGGATGCGCTTCGTCGA
Organism: uncultured Gammaproteobacteria bacterium; assembly: GCA_963829065.1. Lineage (GTDB taxonomy): Bacteria > Pseudomonadota > Gammaproteobacteria > Pseudomonadales > Azotimanducaceae > DATJGR01. The sequence goes on from CAWHHK010000011.1 coordinate 67,960, forward strand.
CGATGCCGGTCGCCGCGTCCACAGGGAGCGCGCGCAGGTCGCCGGTGTTGTACTTCAGGTTGAAGAACCCGCGGTATTCGACGGTCTGCTCGCGCAGTGCCGTCGAGTTGAACGCCACCGCGCTGACCGATACGGAGCCGTTGGAGAACTCCTGGAACGCGCTCTGCAGCGCCGAGGACAACAGCACCGGGTTGTTCGCCTGCAGGAACTGGCCGCGGCCGTTGACCGCGGCGTGCAGCATGTCGTCGATTTTCGCGAGGCCGTCGACGAACGGGTCGCCCCACGCGAACGGCACGGCGTAGTTCGCCGGAACGGTGGCGGGATCGATATTTCCCTCGAGACCCAGCGCAATCGTGAAGGTCTTCATGTGCTGGTGCATCAGTTCGCCGTTGCTGGTGAACGCAGCCGTAGGCGCACCCGCGGTGTCGCGCGCCGTCGTCGGCACACCGTTAGAGAGCTCCGGATGCAGGTCGCGTTCGTAGTAGTACATCGCAACGTCGGCCAGCGTACTCGCGATGTTGTCGGCGTATTTGCCGCCGTCGAACAGCGTGTTCGCGTCGCCGTCCTTGTTGCCTATGGCGAATGCTTCGTTCCAGGTGCCATCGGAGAACAACAGCGTGAAGTTGTTCTGGCAATTGCCCTGCGGCGCCGGGAATACCGGGCAACGGGCGTCGCCGGGCAGCGTATTCGGACTGCCGAACGAGCCGCCGGCTTTGCACTCGAAATATTTGCCGGCCTTGTCGAGCGCGGCGCGCAGCGGCGTGCCGTTGTTCGACGAAATCTTGTAGATCTGATCCATCATCGCTTTCTTGTTGCCGACCCGATACGACGCATTCATCGACGCCATCGGCGTGCGCTGGTTGGAATCGTTCAACACCACGTACGCGAGGCGCACGTTGGTGACGTCCGATACGGTGCGTCCCAGCGCGGCCTTCGCCATGTACTCCCGGCTGCGGTAATACGTGAACCAGTTCGCGAAGTTCTGGATCTCGGATGCGTACGTGCACGTCGACGGATCCGCGTCGTCGGCGACGCAATCGGTCCGGTCCGGCCCGCCTTGATAGGTAAAACCGGGGCGGATTTCGACCTTCGTGTGCGGATCGTTCCACGCCGGGCGTCCGGCCACCGTCGTCGTGTAGTACTGCGGCAGCCAGATGTTCGTGTTCGTCATGTTCACGAGTGACCCCGCGCCGTGGATGCGCGGCACGTTGTTCGACGTGAACGTCAACGGCGTCGTCAGGTTGATCGTGCGCGCGGGCGATTCGTACGGATCCATCACCGCGGCCGTCGGGTTCGAATTCGGAAAGTCGACGCCGCTGCGATTTAAGCCCACCCACGGACGGTACAGGATCTTCGGGTTGTAATAGACGGTGTTGAACTGCGAGTTGCGAGCGCGCCACGCGCCGAATTGGTTGCCGCCGAATATCGCGTTCGCGGCTGTGAGCCCTTCTTCAGTCGGTACGGTGTTGGTGTTGTCGTTGTTCGTCGCCAGCGGCATCAGGTATGCGAACGTGTTCGACGTGCTCGTCGTCGCCGCGTCCTTGACGCCCGCGTTTCGAAACTGGAACACGCCGTTTGCTTCGTTCGTCATGATCGCCCAGTCCATGCTGCCGGAGTCGTCCATGATGACGAGCACGTTCGCCTCGGCGCTGACGGCGTCCTCGAGGGGCAGCTGGGCGAGCGTGAGGCCGCCAGACACCGTTCCCGGCGGCGGCGGCGGCGGCGGCGGCGGCGTCGGGGTGACCTGGATCGTCACCGTATAAACGCTGGACAGCCCGAAGCCGTCGAACAGCTTGATGTCGAACGTGTCGGTGCCGACAAACGTCGGGTCCGGCACATATAGGAACGAACCGTCCGGCTGCAAGCCGAGCGTGGTGCCGGCGAAGCCGGCGCCGACCGATGCAGGCACGGACTGTTGCACGACGGTGATCGGGTCGCCGTCCGCGTCCCAGCTGCGGTTGACGATGCCGCCGGACGCGAGGATGTTCAGCGAATCGCCTTGCACCACCGTGTAGTCGAGCGTGCCGGCTTCAATCGGCGTGTCGTTGACCGGATTGATCGTGATCGTCACGTTCGCGGTCGAAACTTGACCGTCGACGTCGCGAATCGTGTAGTGGAACGAGTCCGTTCCGTTGAAGTCCGGTTTCGGCGTGTAGGTGACGACCGAGTCGGAGACGAGCAGCGTGCCGTTCGGCAGCGTGACTTCGTCGTTGGTCTTGGTGCGCACCGTGGTCGGCGTCGATTCCGTGCTGTCCGGGTAGTCGACTCCCAGAATGTTCCATGTCCGACCGGCGCTGATCACGATCGTCGGATCGTCGCCGTGCGTGTCGTTCGCGAGCACCGGCAGGTCGATCGGACCGCCGTCTTCGTTGATCACGAACGTGTCGTCGACCGCGACCGGCGTGTCGTTGACGCCGCCGACGTTGACGACGAACGAGTCCGATACGCGTTGACCGCCGGTGTCGACTGCTTGAACCGTCAGGTTCGCGATGCCGTTCCCGTTCGGCGCGAGCGTCAACGTCAGCAGCGATCCGGCAACGTTGGTGCTGATGAGCGCGGGGTTGCTGTTCGCCGTGACGGTGTACGTCAGCACGTCGCCGGAAGATATGGTGTCCGGGTCTGTGATATAGGAGTTGAGCACGACCGGAATCGGCGGCGCATCTTCCGGCGGAAACTGATCGGGGATCGGCGTCGAGACGACCGGCGGATTGTTGGTATGGTTCACCGTCACGTCGACGGGACCAGTCGCCGTCAGGCCGCCGGTATCGCGCACCTTGATCGTCAAGCTGGAAAAGCCGTTCTTGTTGGCAGCGAATCGCAGCGTCAACACGTTGCCCGCGATCGACGGCGGCGAAGAGAACAGCGTCGGGTCCGAGTTGCCGGAGACGGAGAGCGTCAACACGTCGCCTTCGTGGCTCAGATCGACGTCCGTGAACATGCCCGCGAGGTTCACCGTCACCGGGGCATGGTTTTCCGAGACGACCACGGGCGCGGGCGACGCGACGAAGGTCGGTGCATCGTTGATCTTGCGCACCGTGACGACGAAGCGGTCGGTCGCGATACGGCCAAGAGCGTCGGTGATCTGCGATTTGATCGTCACGACGCCGTTCGCGTTCGGCAGATAGTTGATGTTGAGCCAGCGGTTACCGGTGACGAACGCATTGATCACGGTCGGGTCGGAGTTGGACGCGACCGAGTACGTCCTCGGCGCAGTACCGTTGCGAAAGACGTTCGTCAGGTCGATCAGCCGGGGCGCCGCGTCTTCGTTGACCGAATAGTCGGCAACCGCGTTGTTGACCGATGGCGGCGGCGCGGCAAATGCGCTCTGCCCGACGCCGAGGCACGCGAGCAGCAGCAGCGCTGCAGCGACCTTGTGCTGACCTACCGTGTTTAGCCGATACATCTCAACCTCCTCGTGCCACTGCGTTCAGTCGCTAGGTCCGCTCTAGAAAATCAGGCCGAATGTGCTTTGCAGCAGCACTCGGGCATTGGTGGTGCCACCGACGCCGCGCGCGGTGATCCGAAAGATCTCGATACGATCGAACAGCGTCGAATAGGAGCTGTTTTGCAGATACGCGTTGTCGGTGCGCTGCACGCTCGCAACCCACTCGATGATGTAACGCGGCTGTTCCGCGACGCCGGCGAGCGTCGCGGCCGGAATCGCGACGCTGTTGGTGCCGGTCCAGATGCCCGCCTGTTCCCAACGCTCGGCTTGCGCGTAGTTCGATGCTTTCCACAGACCGTTGTTGCCCGCCGGTACGAACAACGCCGTCGAATTGACGCTGGTGCGCAGGAACGTCTCGCCGGCGCGCAGCGCCGCCTCGGCCGATTCGAACGCGAGCACGCTGTCGTGCGTATTGCGCGCCATCCGCTCTTCGAGGCTCGTGGTCTGCACGGCGGAGACGCCGATGATCGTCAGCACCAGCAGCAACACCAGGCTGATGAAAAGGGCGACTCCTCGCTGATTTTTCATGGTGCGCATCTAGGGGTTCCTGAAGCTGATCGTCTGACTGAATGTGCGCGCCAGCGGCGCGCCGGTATCGGTGACGACATCGACGCTGTTGGCGGTGATGACGATGCGCAGCGCGCGAATCACGTTCGCGGCGACCTGGTCGTACGTCACATATCGATTCGCGGCGTTGATGAGGTTGTTCGGCGTCGTGTCGATGCCGAAGCGAACGCGCAGCCGTTCGACGCCTTCGATCAGTTCGACCGGCGCGTCTTCGCTGGTCTTGCGCCACAGCGACCACGGCGTTTGCGCGCGATTGTTGGCGCCGGTGCCTTGCGCGACGTAGTAGACGTCGGTCAACACGCGCCCAACGCTGGTGCCTTGCGCGTTGTTGGCTTCGCCGTACGGACCACCGGCCGGCGCGAGCTCCGCACCGGGCGTGTTCTCGAACAAGCCGAGTCCGACCGCCGGCGCCACGTCCCGCGCCAGCGTCGCGATGCCACCGGCGGTGGCGATGTTAGCGATACGAAACACCGTCGCCTGTTCGCAATTGTTGATCGCGACAAACTGATCGTCGGTGAACTCGAGTCCGGTCGCCGGAACCTCAACGGTCGGATTCGCAACCGATTGCACGATCGCCGCGATGCGCGCGCCGGGGACCTGCACGTGACGCAGCACGAGGATGTCGCTTTGCGGGCGCAGTTTCGTGATGTCGATGCCGTTCGCCGCGATGAAGCCGACGGCCGAACCGAGGCGCGGCAGCGTCGTCAGGGCCGGCGTCCAGTCATTGACGCCGTTGGCGGCATTGACGCCGTGGTACGCCTGAATCGGCGTCGTGATGTCGAATTCGAAGAGTTGCGGCCACCCGCCGTTCAACGTCTTGTAGATCTTCGACGGTTCCGGATCGCAACCGAAATAGCCGGCCGCGCGCGCGGAACGCGTGATGAAGTCGAGCGCGAAGCGGGCGTTCTCCTGCATCCGCGACTGGCCGTTCAACAACGTGTACGTCTGGTTGTTGCCGACGAACAGCGTGACGATCCCGGCCGTCACGACGACGCCGAGCGCCAACGCCAGCATCAACTCGATCAGTGAAAATCCCTGCGCGCGTCGCATGGCCGTCATCCCTGACTGTCGATCGAAATGGTTGTCACGGCAGGCTGGTTGGGCTCCTGCCACTGCACGGTGATCGTCACGATCCCGGCGGCGTTGACCGCGATGCTGCCGTCGCCGCTCGGCAGCCCGGGTTGGTTCGCGGCCAGCGGCAGGATGGCGCCGTTGCGGATCGGCGCGCAGTTGGCGTGGCGTATTCCAGTTGCCGAGCGAGCACTTCCACACCGCCTGGTCGAACGTCGCCATTTGCGCTTCCGTGCACACGGCGGCCTCGCAATCCAAGGTGACCGGGGGCACCGCGCCGAGCGTGAGCCCCGTATACACGGCGCCCGGGTTGGCGCGAATACGATCGAGGATGTCGTACGCGAGTTGCACCGCATCGGCGCGCGTCAGCGCACCGCGGTTGTTCTGCAGGCTGACCATCTGCAAGCCGGTGATGCCCAGCACGCCGATGCCCATGACCAACACCGCGACGAGCAACTCGATCATCGAGAAGCCGCGCGCGCCCGCTTTTTTAGCGAAGGGTCGCTTCAACAACGAAATACGATTCTTCATGGATGGCAGTCCAGTACAGCGACAGTCGGTGTATGACTCGAGACGCGTCCGATCGCGCTGATCGCGATCTGACGGCCGACGTCCTCGTTGGGGTTGCACAGATCCAGGCCGCCGGCAGCGGCGGGCGGCAGCAGCATGCCGCGCGAACTGAACGACAGCGTGGTCAGCCCACTGAGCGCGCCGGTCGCATTGAGCGTGTTGGCGCCGAGCGCCGGGTACCTGCGCAACTCCGTGGCGTCGTTGGGGCACGCTGCAGGCGCAGGATTGCCGACTACGACGCACCAGCCCGGACCCCACTCGTTGGCCGCGTTGGTTGCGTCGAGCGCCAGCACCGACACGACGGTTCCGCGGCGACCCGCTTCGCTGCGCGCATATTGAACCGCGACGAGAAAATCGTTGACCTGGGCCGTCAGCGTCCGCTGCGCGACAAACGCGTTGAACGCCGGCAGCGCAAGACCGATCAGCACACTGGCGATCGCCAGCGTCACCATGATTTCGATGATCGTCAGGCCGCTCTGGCGCGAAACGCGCGAGTCATTGCAAGCTTTCTTCATAGCCTCGTCACTCACTCGATGGTCGGTCTGCACCGGCATCGCTACTGCCCATGACGGGTGTTGCGGCCAGTTTTAGGCATAGGTGCGTGTGAAGAAAGCGAACGCCGATGAAAGGAAGCAACCAACAGGATGAGCGGTGTAAGACAATGTAGCGCCGGCCCCCTCGCCATCCCGCGCACCCGAAGGGTGTGCTGCGACATCCCTGTCAGTGCGCCCACTGCGTTTCGTTGGCGTCGCCGAAATCCCCGTCGTTGTTGCGGTCCCAGCGCGTTGCGCCGTTCGCGTCGACCTCGAGCACGCCGTTGTTCGTTACCGGACTCGCGTTCGGCGTCGCGCGAATCGTGAACGTGTTCGCATTCGCGACCGTGACCGCGATCGCATAAACCGTGGTGGTCGGTACGCACACGTTGGCCGTCACGGCCCCGGTGTCGGCACCGCCGATGTGCGCCGCATACGTGAAGGTCTGGCTCGCGAGGCGTTCCATGCCCTGCGCGCACAGCATCAGATCTTTTTCGGCGTTGGTCCGCTGAGTACGGATGCTGTATTCGGTATAGATCGGTACGGCGACGGCCGAGACGATGGCCATGATCGCGAGCGCCACCAGCAGTTCAATCAACGTGAAGCCATGGGTCCGCATGCGTATGCCTTTATTCGCCTTGCGGAACTCTATAGAGGCATGCAGACGACCCCAACGCGCCGCCGCTGAGCGGTCGATTTCGAGCGACGAGCGGGAGTCGCGGCTAAATTGGCTCCACTTGCAGGATCGAGACGTCGAAAATCAATGCCTTGCCGGCCAGCGGATGGTTGAAGTCGACGACCACCAGATCGCCTTCGACCGAGCGAACGACACCAGGCAGTTCGCCGCCGTCGGCAGCGAACGACACCACGAGCCCGGGCTCGGGAACGACAGCGGTGCCGAAACGCGCCAGCGGCAGCAAACGCAGATTTTCCTGACGCGCTTCACCAAATGCGTCGGCAGCGGGTATGCGCAGTTGCTCGTCGGCACCGGCACAAAGCCCGAACAGTGCGCGTTCGAAGCCCGGCAGCAGGCTGCCGTCGCCGACGCTGAATGTCGCCGGACGCGACCTGCGCGTCGTGTCGACTTCCTCCCCGTTCTCGAGCTGCAGTGAGAAATGCAGCGTCACGCGAGTATTGGGTCCGACCGCGTGCATCGAGGCTCAGGTCGTGTGCGCGGCGCGTTCGCGACGCGCGTCACGCAGCATCGACAGGATCCACAGCGTCGCGCCGATCGAGATCGCAGAGTCCGCCACGTTGAACGCGGGGAAATAATGGTTGCCGTAATGGGCGAGCGCAAAATCCACGACATATCCATTGGCTGCGCGATCCCACAGGTTGCCGAGCGCACCGCCCAGCACGAGGCCATAAGCCCACCCGAGCATCCGCTCGGTCGCCGGCAATCGGCGAATCTCGATGATCAGATACGTCGAAAAGACGACAGCGAGCGCAACGAGCGCCAAGCGTTGCCAGCCGTCCTGGTCGGCGAGGAAACTGAACGCCGCCCCTTCGTTGTGTAGTCGGATCCAACTGAACACGGGTAGCACCGGGACTTCTTCGCCGAGCATCAGCATGCTATTGACGATCAGCTTGGTGACGCGATCGGCCATCCAGGTAAACGCGGCGAGTCCGAACCACTTAGCCACGTTGCTCTCCGAACGGTGTGCTGAAAAACGCGCGCGCTTCGTCGATGTCGCGCGCGATCTGCGCTTTCAGCGCATCGAGGGATTCGAACTTGCGCTCTTCGCGCAACTGCTGTTTGAACGTCACCGTCAGCAGCCGCCCGTAGATGTCGCCGCTGAAGTCGAACAGATGGACCTCGAGCAGCGGCTCCTTACCGCCGATCGTCGGTCGCACGCCGACGTTGGCGATCCCGTTATAGGTGCCGATCGAGCCCCGCGACCGTCACCGCGAATACGCCGTCGAGCGGCGCTCGGTAACGATGCAGTGGAATATTTGCGGTCGGCACGCCGAGCTGACGCCCCAGCTGACGACCATAGACGACGTGACCCATGATGAAGAAGCTGTGACCCAGCAGCTTCTCCGCCAATCGGATGTCGCCACCGGCGAGCGCCTCGCGAATGCGCGAACTCGAGACGCGCTGATGATCGAACGTCAACGTGCCGATGTGGCTGACATCGAAGCCGAATCGATCGCCGCCGCGTTTCAACATCGCATAGTCGCCTTCGCGGCCGTGACCGAAGCGGAAATCATCCCCGACCACCAGATAGCGAACGCCGAGTTGCCCGACCAGAAAGTCTTCGATCACCGACGTCGCGGTGATTTGCGAGACCTGTTCGTTGAACGGCAGACAGATCATCCGGTCGATGCCGATGCGCTCGAGCAACGTCACTTTTTCCCGAAAACGCGTGAGCCGCCCGGGTTTGACGCCGCCAGCGAAATACTCGCGCGGCAGCGGCTCGAACGTGATCAGGACGCTCGGCGCCGCCAACTCGTCGCGCTTCGCGTTCAAATGCGCGAGCAGCAGCTGGTGACCGTGGTGCACGCCGTCGAAATTGCCGATCGTCGCGACACAGCCGCGGTGCGCGGGGCGGATGTTGTGCGGGCCGCGGATGATCTCCATGCAAGACCCTATTTCGGGGCAGGCCCTGTCTTTAGTGCAGACGCCTGAGGTCGTCGCATTATAAGCGCGCCTCAGACGTGATAACGCAGATCGCGCGGGCGGACTCCGGCGATGAACAGGATCACAAAGTACACCGCGCCACCGAGACTGCAGAGTCCTACCAGCCAGAGGACCCGCGCGAGCATCGACATGTGCAGCCACGTCGGCGCCGACGGCGATGCCGCGAGCAACAACAACATCATCGCCGCGGTCGCGACGACGACCTTCACGACGAACAGTGCAAAGGCGCGGCTGGGACGATACAGGCCGCGGCGAATGGTCCCGCGCAACAGCAGGTACGATTGGACGATCGCTGCAGTCGTCGTCGCAAACGCGACACCGACGTGCCCCATGACGCGGAACAGTGCGAGGCTCAGCAGGATGTTCAGAACCACGCCGACGACGGCGATACGAAACGGCGTCCGCGTGTCTTCGCGCGCAAAATACGTCGGTGCCGCGACTTTCACCATTGAAAAACCGAGCAACCCGACCGCAAACGCCTGCAGCGACAACGACGCCATTACGACGTCGGTCGCCGTCATCGCGCCATGGAAAAACACCGTCGCGATCAACGGCAACGAGAGCAGATAGATCGCGGCCGCCGCGGGTATCCCGAACAACAGGCACGTCCGCAAACCCCAGTCGATCGTGCGGTCGAACGCGGCCATGTCGCCCGCCGAATTGAGTCGCGACAGATTCGGCAGCAGCACCGTCGCGATCGTCACCGCGACGATACCGACCGGCAGTTCCATCAACCGATCGGAATAATAGAGCCACGAAATACTCCCCGACGTCAGCAGCGAACAGATCATCGCGTCGACGAGCGCGTTGATCTGGCTGACAGAACCCGCGAACACCGCTGGAATCATCAAGCGACCTACGCGGCGCACACCGGGATGGCTGAGTTCGAGGCGCGGTCGCAGCAGCATGTCGATCCCGCGCAGCGCCGGGATCTGAAACAACAGCTGGATCAAGCCGGCGGCGAACACGCCCCACGCAAGCGCCATTACCGGTGTGTCAAATTTCGGCGCGACGAAGAGCGCCGCCACTATCAGCGTGACGTTCAACCACACCGGCGTGAGCGCCGGGATCGCGTAGCGGTGAAAACTGTTGAGCAACGAACCGGCGAACGCTGTCAACGAAATGAAACCCAGGTACGGGAACGTGATCCGCAACATTTTCGCAGTCATGTCCATGCGCACCGGATCGTCGTGGAAGCCCGGCGCAAATATGATGACGAACAGCGGCGCCCCAACGACGCCGATCAGGCTCATCAGCGTCATCACAAATATGAAGTTGCCGCCCATGACAGCGACGAACTCGCGCATCTGCTGCAGCGGCTCGCGATTGCGATAGCTGGCAAGCACCGGCACGAATGCTTGCGAGAACGCGCCTTCGGCAAAAAGCCGGCGGAAAAAGTTCGGTATGCGGAATGCGACGAAGAACGCATCGGCGATCGGCGTCGCGCCGAAGAAGAACGACAACACCATGTCGCGCACCAATCCCGAGACGCGCGACAGAATCGTCATGCTCGCAACGACGCTGCCTTGGCGGCCGAGATTCTGTGTGGGTCGTTTTGCCTCGCCGTCGGCCGGTGCGACGACGGGGAGGCTCTCAGCTGGCTGGTTTGTTGACACGCGTCAATCCCAACGGCATATTGTCGCGCTTCATTTTTTCCCGAACTCTTCGAGGAGATTCAGCTTGGCCAATACTGCATCCGCCCGCAAACGCGCGCGGCAGAGCGAAAAGCGCCGCCGTCAGAACGCGAGTCAGCGTTCGATGGTCAGAACGTCCATCAAACGCACACAGGCTGCGATTGCGAGCGGCAAGAAGGCCGAGGCGCAAGCCGCGCTGACCGCGACGATTCCGATCATCGACGCGATGGTCAACAAAGGTATCATTCATCGTCACAAAGCGGCGCGACACAAGTCTCGGATGAACGCGCAGGTCAACGCCCTCGCGGGCTGAGCCGATCAAAGCAGCACCAGGTTGTCCCGATGCATCAGTTCGGGCTCGCGCACGTAACCGAGACGCCCTTCGATGTCGCGCGTCGCGCAACCGAGAATCTTCTGCGTCTCACCGCTCGAGTAGTTGACGAGCCCCTTCGCGACAGCGGCGCCGTCGGGGTCGAGACATAAGACGACCTCGCCGCGCGCGAAGTTGCCGCGCGCCGCCGTCACCCCGACCGCCAACAAACTTTTGCCGCCATGCCGCAGTACCTTCACTGCGCCGGCGTCGAGCTCGAGTTCTCCCTTCGTCTTCAACTGACCCGCGATCCAACGTTTGCGCGCGAGCAACACCCCGACATCGGGCGCGAGCAGCGTGCCTATCGTGTCCCCGGCGCGCAGTTTGCCCAACACATCCACGGTGGCGCCGTTGGCGATCACCGTGCGCGCGCCGGATCGCGCCGCGACGCGCGCCGCGCCAATTTTGGTCGCCATGCCACCGACGCCGACCGAGCCCGCAACCTCACCGGCCATGCCAACGAGTTGCGCGTCGTTCGCGCGCGCGAACGCAACTACCGCCGCGGCAGAGTCGACCTCGGGATCGGCTTCATGCAGACCGTCGCGGTCGGTCAACAGCACGAGTACGTGCGCCTCAACCAGGTTGGTGACCAACGCGGCGAGCGTATCGTTGTCGCCAAAACGAATTTCATCGGTCGCGACCGTGTCGTTCTCGTTGATGACCGGAACCACGCCCAGCTCGAGCAGGGTGCGCAGCGTCGTGCGAGCGTTGAGATAGCGTTGGCGATTCGACAGGTCGTCGTGCGTCAGCAGGACCAACGCCGTGCGCAATCCGTGCGCCTGAAACGCCGTTTCCCACGCTTCGATCAACCCCATCTGCCCGACCGCCGCCGCTGCTTGCAGCTCGTGGATCGCGGTCGGTCGCTCGCGAAACCCAAGGCGGCTCGTGCCTTCGGCAACCGCGCCGGAAGACACCAGCACAACTTCACATCCCGCGCCGACGAGGCGCGCAATCTCGCTCGCCCAGCGCGCGATTCCCGCGCGATCGAGACCCTGCCCGTCCGCGGTCAACAACGAACTGCCGATCTTGACGACCCAGCGTTCGAGCGAGCGAAGTCGTTGGCGTTCTCCGCTTTCCTCGCTCACGGCATCAATCCTGCGAATCGCTCAGGTCGAATTCTGCGGCCGCATCGCGCACGTCGCTCTCACGCGGCCGCTGCGGGTGCCGCGCCAACGCTTGCCGCAGCACGTCGCTCGCAATCTCTGCGTCGAGTTCATCTTCTGCGGCGAGCAGCTCCGCATCATCAGCGAGCGATGCTCGGCTTGCTTCGATATGTCGCATAACCGCTTGCGTCAGTTCATCGACGCCGGCGCCGCTCACAGCCGAAATCGCATAAACGGGACGATCGGGAAACGCCGATCGCATCGCAGCCACGACTGCCTCTCGATCATGGGCGGCGAGCAGATCGGTCTTCGTTACAACGAGCCAACGAGGGCGCCGCATCAACGTCGGGCTGTACGTCGCGACTTCGGCATCGATCGCGCGAACGTTCGCAACCGGATCGCTGCCATCCGGCGGAGCGGCTTCCGCGAGATGCAACAACACTCTGCAACGCGCGAGGTGGCGCAGAAACTGCGTTCCGAGTCCGGCGCCATCCGCTGCCCCCTCGATCAACCCCGGTATGTCGGCCATCACGAAACTGCGTTCGCCGCCGAGGCGCACCACGCCGAGGTTCGGCGTCAACGTCGTGAACGGGTAATCGGCGATCTTCGGGCGCGACGCAGAGACGCGGGCGAGCAGCGTCGACTTGCCGGCATTCGGCATCCCCAGCAATCCGACGTCCGCGAGTACCTTCAGTTGCAGCCGTAGCCGACGGATCTCGCCGGGATAGCCCGGCGTCGTTCTGCGGGGCGCGCGGTTCGTCGACGATTTGTAGTGTGTGTTGCCAAAACCGTGGCGACCGCCGCGCGCGACGACGAGCCGGTCGCCGGGTGCCGCCATGTCGCCGAGAATTTCCAGTGTGTCTTCGTCGACGACGGTCGTGCCGCTCGGCACGCGAATCACGAGATCGGCGCCACAGCGTCCCGTCATGTTCTTCGGGTGACCCGACGCGCCGTGTTCGGCTCGATAACGTGACTGGTAGCGGAAGTCGATCAGCGTGTTGAGCGCGCCGTCCGCCTCGAGCACGACGTCACCGCCATGGCCGCCGTTGCCACCGTCGGGTCCGCCTAGCGGGATGTATTTCTCGCGGCGGAACGAGCACGCACCCTTCCCGCCTCGACCGGCTTCGACCTGGATGGTCGCTTCATCGACGAACTGCATGGAAACTGCGCCTCGCCGCGCGCGAAAGCGGCTTGCGCGCTAGCCTGGATTATTCATGAGTTCGCGTAGCGAGGGCGTCGAGGTGCCTGAAAAGACGGCGTGGCACGCAGTGGAGCGCGCGCAGGCGTACTCGGAAGTACGTCGAGCACGCGGAGCGAGTACGCGTCGTGTTTTCGGGCAGATCGGCGACCGCAGTAGCGAACTCATGAATGATCCAGGCTTAGGCCTCGGCCGCGACGACGCTGACGATTCGACGCTTCAAGCGACCTTTTTCTTCGAACTTGACCTGGCCATCGGCGGTTGCGAACAGTGTGTGATCGCGGCCGCAGCCAACGTTGGCACCGGGGTGGAACTGCGTCCCGCGCTGACGCACGAGGATGTTTCCGGCCACGACGACCTCGCCACCGAACTTTTTCAGGCCGAGTCGCTTCGAATGGGAATCACGGCCGTTGCGTGTGCTTCCACCAGCCTTCTTATGCGCCATGCTTCAACACCTCGCCTTTGATCTGCGTGATCCGGACGTCGGTGTACCACTGCCGATGTCCGGCGCGTCGCATATAGTGCTTGCGACGACGAAACTTGATGATGCGTATCTTGTCGGCGCGATCGTGGCCGACGACTTCAGCAGTGATCTTGAACCCGTTGAGCAGTGGGGAGCCGACATTGACGTTGTCACCCTCGGCGACCAACAGCACCTCGTCGAATTCCACCGACGCGCCGGGCTCCGCGTCGAGCCGTTCGAGGCGCACGATTTCGCCCTCGCTGACGCGGTGTTGCTTGCCACCGCTCTTGAATACCGCAAACATAGCCATGCTCCTGGCGACGATTCGATGGGGAGTCTATTAGAATGCCCGCGTCCGGGGGGCGCCCGCAAAAGGCGCGTAATTCTACGGGCAAAGGTATTTCAATTCAACGAGTCGCACGCGCGATGGCACGGAACATGTCTTCCACGACGCTCAACGCGCCCGATGGTCTGAACAGCAAGGTCGCGCGCGGCTTCACGCTCCCCGACATCAAAGCGGTCTATCGACTGATGGTCGCCGACTTCGATGCAGTCAACGCGCTGATTCCGCAACGCCTCACGTCGGACATCGACCTGGTCGAACAAATCGGTCGGCACATCGTCGACAGCGGCGGCAAACGGCTGCGGCCATTGTTGGTCCTGCTCGGCGCCCGTTGCCTCGGCTATCGCGGCAGCGAGCACATCAAGCTCGCGACGATCATCGAATTCCTCCACACCGCGACGCTGCTGCACGACGACGTCGTCGATCGTTCGGACCTGCGGCGCGGCCGCGCCACCGCAAATCAGTTGTGGGGCAATGCGCCAAGCGTGCTCGTCGGAGATTTCCTCTACTCGCGCGCGTTCCAGTTGATGGTTGAACTCGGCCGGCTCGACATCATCGCAATCCTGTCCGACGCGACCAACGTCATCGCCGAGGGCGAGGTCCACCAGCTCGCAAATGTCGGCAATGCCGATCTCAACGAAGCGGAGTATTTCGACGTCATTCGCGCGAAAACGGCAATGCTGTTCCAAGCGGCATCGCATTCCGCCGCCGTGCTGGTCAGCCGCGACGACACCCAGATCGTCGCGCTGCGGGACTTCGGCTTGACGTTGGGTCTTGCATACCAGCTCGTCGATGACTGGCTCGATTACGCAGGCGACCCCGCGGTGATGGGAAAGAATGCCGGCGACGATCTGGCCGAAGGCAAAGTGACGTTGCCGCTGATCCACACGCTGCAGCACGGATCATCGACGGACCGACAGCTCGTGCGTGATGCAATCGAGACTCGATCGAGCGCGGCGCTCGCCGAAGTCGTCGTTGCGGTGAAACGGTGTGGCGCACTCGATCGCACGCGCGAGGATGCGGAACTGCAAGCGCGTCGCGCGATCGATCTGCTAACGAATTTGCCGAGCGGCGAACACACCGACGCGCTCGCCGACCTCGCTCGATTCTGCGTCGCGCGTCTCAACTGATCCCCGACCGACAATCCCGATATTTGGTTGGATTCGGCAAGAATCGCACATTAGAATACGCGGCCTTTCCGCTGCAGAAAGACTTCGGAGTGTAGCTCAGCTTGGTAGAGCACCACGTTCGGGACGTGGGGGCCGGAGGTTCAAATCCTCTCACTCCGACCATTTCATACGTCGCAGCGCGCGATGCAGATCATCCACCCTCGCCAATTCACAGTTGCGCAAAAAAAGCGGCGTCCCTGGGGACGCCGCTGATCAACAGATCAATCTCTACTCTTACATCATGAAGGTGATGCCTGCGTAAGCGGACAGACCGAATACGTCGTAGTAACCCGGAACCGTATCGAGCGCTTGCGTGCCTGACGATCCCGACGCCATGAACGGCGGATCGGTGTCGAACAGGTTGTTCACGCCGATGTAGATCCGGCTCTTCTGCGTGAATTCCCATGCAACGTTGACGTTGTGGTAGAGCTTGCTGTTGAGTTGCGGGAAACCGTCTTCTTTGGTGCCGAAGCCCATCTCGGCGGGCCCGACATAGCGCATGTTCCAGTTCGCCGAGAACGCATTGCGATGCCAGCCGAGGTTCAACACTGCCTGGTTTTCGATATACCCCTGGTCGATCGTCGAACCGCCGGCGAGACCTTTCAGATCGAGGACGTTGCCCAACAGTTGCACCTCGTCGGCCTGGTCGTAGATCGTCCAGTTGAGGTTGACGTTGAAGTCGCCGATGTTCTCGAAACCGAATACATAGTTGACGCTGATGTCGGCGCCCTTGATGTTGTACTCGTTGATGTTCTGCTGCACCTCGTTGACCGCAGTCAGCACATAGTTCACACCCGGCAGCAGCGGGCTCGTTCCCCGCGTCGTCTGGTTGCAGAACTGGCGCGCGACCGTGTCGTAGCACAGATCGACCGCGGCCTGCCGCGCAACGCTCGCGATCGCATCGTTGATGTCGATCTCGAACCGGTCGACCGTCACCGTCAGGCCCTCGGCAAAACTCGGGGTCCAGACAATGCCATAGGTCAGCGTGTCGCTCTCCTCTTGCGACAGAAGCGGATTGCCGCCCGTCAATCCCGCGACGCTCTGCTCGATGATCTGACCCGGCGTGTAGTTCGCCGGTATGCCATCCGCCGCGCAGTTTGCTGCGCGAATCGCGTTCTGGTCCCGCCGCGAGGCCGTGCACGGGTCGTTGACGACACCAAACGTCTGGCCGATACCGGTCAGTTCCGCGGGAGTCGGTATACGCACGGCGCGGGCTTTCATCACACGGAACTTCACGTCGTCGATCGGCCCCCACGTGAAGCCGTACTTCCACGTCTGGTAGTTCCCGAGGCCATCGGTGTCGGAGTAACGAATCGCGCCTTCGACGTCGAGCGAATGCGCCAGGAACCGATCCTTCAGCACCGGAACGACCGTCTCGACGTAGGCTTCCTTCGTCTTGCTCTCGGTGTTGTTGTTGTCGCTGATCTGATTGCCGGTCGCAAGCGCGTTGTTGATGATGTTGTCGTAATCGCGGAATCCGGAGAACGTCCGATACTCCGTCCCGACAGCCATACTCACCGGACCCGCGGGCAGCTCGAAAACCGTCCCGCTCAGCCACGCGGTAACGTCGTTGAGTTCGCTCTCGCCGTGCGTGTTCGAGTCCACGCGCAGATAGTCTTTCATCGCCTGCGTGTAGGCGAACACATTCACCGGGATGCAACCGGTCGCGCGCGCGCCCGGGTCGATGCACCGAAACTGGCCGGGGTTCGCCGGATCGGGTTCTACCCGCAGTCCGTAGTAGAGGTTGCCGGTCGAAACCAATCCTTTGGTGCCCAGGTTTTCTTGCGTCTGTCCCCAGACGCCCGACACTTCCCAGGTCCAGTCCTTGCCGAACTCTGCAATCGAGTCGAAATCGCCTTGAAATCCGCCTGCAAATCGGATGGTGTCACGTTCGCTTTTGGCGCCGCGGCTGTCGAACTGGTTGAACCGCTGCCACCAGGTCACATCGGTTGCAGCAGGATTCGCCGCGAGCACCGCGTCGCGCAGGATGGTCGGCAAGAACGGATTGTCGATCGGGATCGAAGCCTGCAGGCCCGTTCGTCCCGGACCGCCGCCGAACAGACTACCCGCTGCCTGCGATTGGAACGGATGCGCTTCGAAGCCGGAATTGATATCCGCGCGGCCGTAGTTGACCTCGCCGAACACCCGCACGTTGTCGGCGAGCGGATACGTCACTTCGACGGCCGCAAGCGTGCGGTTCGTGTCGATGGCAATGTCGCGCTGAGCATTTCGGTTGTAGCCGTCGAGCACCGTGCTGAACTTCATCAGGTTGCCGTTCGCATCGGTAATGCTGCCGTTGCGCGTGACGTAGCTCGTGGCGCCAGCGAAGAAGCGACCGCCTGCGGGGACACCCGATCGTGCTGCGGGCCCGTAGAGGGGACTGTCCGGTGCGCCCCAGAAAAAGTCATCGGCGCACAGCGTGCGGTCGGCGCAGCTCACTTGACCCTGTTCCGTGTATTGGAACGTGATCAACGAGTGCCCGCCTTCGCCGAACGTGTTGCCCCACATCAACGAGTAGCTGGGGTTCTGGTTGTCGCCGTGGTCGACGGCTTCGCCGTACGACGCGTCGAGCTGCAGCCCGTTGAAATCCTTCTTCGTGATGATGTTGATGACGCCCGCCACTGCGTCTGCACCATAGATCGCCGACGCGCCGCCGGTCATGATTTCGATCCGCTCGATGTTGGCGGTCGGCATCGTGTTGAAGTCCACCGCCGGCGAGGTCGCCGAGCCGCCCGGCACACGCCGACCGTTCAAGAGAGTCACGGTGCGCTGGCTGCCCGCGTTGCGCAGGTTCGCGCGGTTGAGGCCGGAAGTCGCGACGCCGGAGAACGTCGACTGCGTCCGCGATTCTCCGAAAGCCGGTGCGAACTGCGGCAATGTCTGCGTCAGGTCCGCGATGTTGGTGAAACCCTGATTCGTCAACGCGTCCTGCCCGAGGAACAGCACAGGAATCGATTCATCGGCGGCGTCGCGTGCAATACGCGATCCCGTGACGATGATCTCCTCTACCTTATTCGGCGCCGGCGGTGCTTCTTCGGCGAATGCCGGAACCGCAACTGCACCACTCACCAGTCCGGCGAGCAGCGCAATGCGATAGCCACGATTGTTGTACATGAAAGTACCCCCTCAAATGATGTGTGATCCCGGGCCGGATTAACGCGACTGCGCAGCGAGTGCGAGCGGAAATCCAAACGGCTTTTCTTGCCAGAACGTCTTGTTAGAGTGCCGTGAGCTTCGGGGTAAATATTTCAAAATTGCTACAGCGGTAACAAGATTGAACTAAAACGCCTTTTTTTGTCAATTGTTTTACGTCAAGCGTTTTTGGCTCGCTTCGTCTCGGGCTGCACTCGTTTCGTCCCAAACAAGGGGTAAAACGGGCACCCGGGCGCATGTTGAGGTCCGTCTGCGCGCTGACCGTCCCCGCCCCGGCTTGTTGTTGCGCGCACGGCGGTAGATCATCGGGCCGCATCGGTGTTGCAGGGTCCGATTCGCGGCCGCAGCGTCCGACGCGGGTTACAGATTCGTTTCAACATCCACAGCCTCCCTCGAGGATCAAACTCGATTGAACGCAATCGGCGACGCTTGGGCCTGTGCTGTTCTGGGAGCATTCCGATGACCAGAGCCTTGCTGCTGGGTGCGCTGACGTATGCATTCGCACTGCGGTTTGCGACGTGTACCGAATCCTGGCCACTCAACGTCAACCGCATGGCAAGTCTCGGAAACAATATTCTCAGCAGTCTTTCCAAGGCGTGTGTGCGGGCGATGATCGATGCCTCGACACGGAGGAGCGACGGCGATCATTCGAGGCGACCTATGAACGGATGGCCCCGTATATGTCACCGCCCGTCGAAAAGTCTGTGTATATAGAAGGTGAGACAGACAAGCTCAAGCGCATCGCGAAATCGCGCGCGAGCGAGGTACTTTTCGCGATCGGCACCCCGGACGCGCGGGCGGTTTCGTGCGGCAAACCGGCGCCCTGAAGCTCCAATCCATGTCGATCGTCGCCAACCGGCGTGGCTGAGGGGGTTCATTTGGACAACTCGATGGACGACGTACGCGAACGACTCGCGTTGCGCTGGCGACAACCTGATTGGCGTGGACTCGCCAACGGACAGGCGTTGAAATTGCTCGGGATGCCCGGGGAATGGGATCCACCGGACGGCGTCGAGCCGAAGCGCGAGACGCTGTATCTGTCGGTTGGCATCCCCGACAGCGCCACGTTGCCGCGCGCGGCGCTCAACGAAGCGATGCAAAAGGTACTCGCGGAGAACGGCGATGCGTCGCTGCGATACGGCTTCGGACAAGGCTATTACCCGTTGCGCGCGAGCCTCGCCACCGCGTATCGGCTACGACACCCGTGCGACATCACCGAAGACTGGTATCAGCTGACCAACGGATCGTCGGGTGCGATCGATCTGATCGTCCGTTCGCTGATCGACCCGGGCGATGTCATCATCACTGAAACACCCGTCTACATGGGCACGCTGCGGAATTTTCGCGGCGTCGGCGCGCGCATCGAGGCGGTTCCGGTCGATGCGGAGGGCATGCGCATCGACGCACTCGAGGAGAAACTCAGCGTGCTGGCGCGCGAAGGTGCGCGCGTGAAGATCCTCTACACGATCTCGTCGTTCCAGAATCCAACCGGGGCCACGTTGAGTCTTGCGCGTCGTCACACGCTGCTCGACCTCGCGGCGCGCCATGGATTCTTGATCCTCGACGACGAAGCGTACGCAGACTTGTACTACGACGACGCGCCGCTACCGTCATTGGTATCCCTCGCGAACGGACACGGCGTGGTTTCGGTCGGAACGTTTTCGAAGACGGTCGCGACGGGACTACGCATCGGCTGGATCGTCGCGCGACCCGAACTGTTGTCGGTCTTCGCGCGGATGCGCTTCGACATGGGTCAGAACCAGATGTCGTTGCGGATGATGGCAAACTTCCTCAGCAGCGGCGCGCTGTCGAGTCATGTGCCGATGGTGCGGCAGCTCTACAAACAAAAAATGACGGTGCTCGCGGATGCACTCGAGCGCCAAACGTCGCCGTACTTGAGCTTCAGCAGGCCGGCCGGCGGCTTTTACCTGTGGGCAAAGATCAATGCGGAAATGAAATCGCGAGACGTCTGGCGGACCTGCGCGCACGAGGGCGTTGCGGTCAACCCGAGTCACGGATTCCTGCCGGGAGATCCATCTGGACAGGAATATCTTCGAATCGCGTTTGCGTGGACGCCACTTACTCAACTGGATGATGCCGCGCGGCGCATCGGCGTCGCGTGCGAACGCGTCAGCCGCGGCGATTCCGCCTGAGATCTGAGTGACTATTTTCAGCGTTGGTTGACAGTTCCTGAGCGCGCCGAGACGATGGCGCCAACGACAACGAGCGTGCAAGAGGCGTCATGGCAGCAGCAAACATCAGCCGGCAATTCGATTTCGAAGCGATGCACGCTGCTATGCAGAAGTGGGTCGACGATGGATTTCTGGCCGGCGCGTCCGCGGTCGTCATGCACCGTGGTGCGATCGTCGATGAAGCGTATTGGGGTCTGCGGAATCGGGAAGAAAATCTGCCGATGACCCGCGACACGATCTGCCGGATCTATTCGAATACGAAAGTGATCACGTCGGTCGCGGCGATGACGCTGTTCGAAGCCGGCAAATTCGAACTGGACGATCCGATCGCAAAGTACTTGCCGCAATTGCGGCAGCTCAAAGTCGTCAGAAAAGGCGCCACCGCTGCCGACGACGTCGAGGACCTCGTTTCCGCGCCAACCGTACGTCAGCTGTTCTGCCACAACGCCGGCTTCTCTTACGGTTGGATCCAGGAATCGGTGATCGACGCGGCGCTGCTGGCGGCGGACGTCATGAACCCCAACATTGATCTCGCGACGATGGTCGATCGGCTCGCCGAGGTTCCGCTCGCGTATCAGCCGGGTGCGCGCTTCCAATACAGCGTCAGCACCGATGTGCTCGCGCGCCTCGTCGAGGTCTGGTCCGGCGCGCGCTTCAGCGACTATCTGAAATCGACGATCCTGGAACCGCTCGGCATGCGCGACACGGACTTCTACGTCCCTGCGCAGAAGCACGCGCGATTTGCCGCCAACTACGTGCCGGTTGACCCGATGGATCCGATGAAGCCAGGCCTGAACCCCGCACCGGACTCATTGCTCGGCGGCTACCTCGAGCCGCGCGCGCTCGAGTCCGGCGGCGCCGGGCTCGTCGGAACACTGCGCGACTACACGCGTTTCATCCAGATGATCATTGGCAGCGGCGCCGCGCACGGCGTGCGGATTCTGCAACCCGAGACCGTTGCGATGATGCACGCCAATCAACTGCCGGCCGGAGTCGGAATTCAGATTGCCGACTGGTCGATGCCGGACACGGTCTTTGGACTCGGATTCGCAATCAAGACAAAGCCAGCCGCCGGCGAACCGGACATCGCGATCGACGAATATCACTGGGGTGGAATCGCCGGCACCCATTCGTGGATCGCGCCACGCGCCGACATCGCGGCGATCGTGTTCACACAACGACTGCCCGGTTTCTGGCACCCGTTCAGTCACGACTTCAAACGCTGCGTATATGAGGCAGTTGCCTAGGTTCTTCAGGCGGCGATCGGTTCGACGCTGACCGCGACGCTGACCGTGTGCGCGCCGCCGCCGACGATGATTCCGGTGGTGGGGCTGACGTCGCCGTAGTCGCGACCCCACGCGAGCGTGATGTGTTCGTCGGACGGCATCACGTTGTTGGTCGGATCGAACTCGACCCAGCCGAAGTCCGGACACCACACCGACACCCACGCGTGCGAAGCGTCCGCGCCGATGAGCCGCTCTTTCCCGTGCGCGGGATGCGTCAGCAGATACCCGCTCATGTAGCGCGCCGGCAATCCGAGACTGCGCAGCGCGGCGATCTCGAGATGCGCGAAGTCCTGACACACGCCGCGCCGCTTCGCGAGCACCTCGCTGACCGGCGTCCAGATGTCGGTGACGCCACCTTCGTAAACGAAATCGCTGATGAATCTTCGCGGTCAATTCCAGCACCGCTGGACAGAACCGCTTTGCCGGCGCGTGAACGTCTCTCGCGCGAAATCGCGCACGTCGTCGTCGATGTCGACGTACGGCGACGCGAATGCGAATTGACTGGCTTCGAATGCGTTCCTGTCGGCGGTCGGATCGAGCGCTGCCGCGACGTCTCCCAGGCGGGCCGATCATCGAGCGATGGGCATCGAACGGTCTGCACGTCGACGCGCGATGCGCTGCGAATCGTCAGCCGCTCGTGCGGGACCTGCACCGTCAGGTACGTGATTTCGTTGCCGAAAAAATCGTTGCGCGTCTTGCGCATCACCGGCGCGGGTTCGACGATCAAGCGGTTGTGAAGCGGCGTCTGCCGCGACGATTCGCGCGGCGAGAGCCGCAACAGCTGATGCGACACGCTGACCGGTTGTGCGTAGTCGAATGTCGTGTCGTGACTGATGTCGTAGATCATGTCGGCGAGACCGGGCGGCCGCGCCGATCCCGATACCTGACGTTCGAGCGAGTGACTGAAGTACGTTCCTTCGATCACGTCCGATAGTTCGTCCGCGCCGACTTCGATGCGCGTCAGCAATCGGTCGAGATGCGTGCGCAACCCTGCCTTGCTGCGCACCGTCGAGAGCTTTTTCACATCGGCGAGCCTGCAGTTCCGCCAGCAGGCGGATGACGATCTTCTGCGCGTCGCTGACGGGTCCCGATTCCTGTTCGAGCGGCATCACCGCACAGATGCGCTTCGATCTCGCCGATCTGAAAGATCAGCGAACGCGGATTCGATTCGTCCGCCATCACGAGATCGAGCACGGCGGGCAATTGCGGCAACGACTTTGTAGCGCGATCGATACGTCATCGTGCTGTCGACGAGTTCGAGCAGCAGGTTCAGCACGCCGCTCTCCGCCGGTTCACCCTGCGTCGTCAGCGCGCGAATCAACCGCGCGGCATAGCGGGTTCGCTCGATCCGTCGACCCATGTCGAGCAATCGCCAGCCATAACCGCGCGTCATGTTCTCCTGAATCATGCCGGTGATCGCCGACAGATTCTGGATCATCGTATTCAGCAGCTTCACGGCGTCGCCGATCGCATGCGCACGCCACGGCACTTCGGGCGTGTGCGTCAGATTTTCGAGCATGCGCCACGCATCCGCCGACAACCGTTCGCGCACGAGATCGGCTGTGCGGCCGACGTTGCCGAGCACCTTTGCCAATCCGTCAGGCGATTCCGGATCGAACAGGACCTGCCACAGCTCCTGTTCGACGACCCTGCTCCCGTCGACGGTCGCGCGCCGTGCGCGACGCGCGGTCAGCCGTTCCTGCGACACCAGCAGTCGCGCGAGCGTATCGAGCGTCCCGGAGTCGTTGCCGGCGCTGCCTTCGCCGGACAGGTAGCTGAACAAACTTCGATACAGGCGCACCGCGCCTTCGGCGCGTTCGAGATAACGGCCGAGCCAGTACAGGTTGTCGGCGGTGCGGCTCGGCAGATCGCGGTCCGAACGACGCAGCGCCGTCGCCTGCAGCGAGCGTCCCAGCAGGCTGAACGTGTCGACCGATTCATCCGACAGCACCCAGACGTCCTTGCTGAAGTCGCGACGCGCGCGCCGAGACGTCGGCTGCGTCATCGCGCGTCAGCAGCGCGAGGCCGCCCGGCATCACGCGATAACCGTCCTTCGTCGCCGCGACGTAAACGCGCAGCGTCAGCGGCTCGGCGCGCACGAGCCCCTCGCCGGACCAGAACGGCGCGGTCGACAGTTCGATGTCGTGCTGCGCGACGAACTCATGCGGTCGTTCGGCGATCATTTCGCGCGACGACGGCCTCCGACATTCCGGCGAACTCCGACGTCAGATAGCCTCGACTGCCGCTCGCGATCATCGAGCGCGCCGCGAACGCGCGCCGCACAACGAGTTCATCGAGGTGCGCGAGCACGTGTTCGCGCTCGGCTGGCTTGTCCGCACCACCACGTCTGGACGCTCGGAATTTTCAGATCTTCGCCGAGCACCTGGCGCGACAGATTCGGCAGGAAGCTCATGATCGCTTCGTTTTCGACGATGCCGCTGCCGACGGCGTTCGCGATCACGACCTCGATTTTCGCGCGCCGCCTGCAGCAGCCCGGCGACGCCGACGCTCGAATCGACGCGCAACTCGAGCGGATCGCACAGATTCGATTCGACGCGCCGCAGGATCAGTTCGACCGGCTTCAAACCTTCGAGCGTTTTCAGATACACGCGGCCGGCGCGAACCGTCAGGTCTGCGACCTTCGACGACCGGATAACCGAGATAACGCCCGAGAAACGCGTGTTCGAAATAGCTGCGACCGGGTCCCGGCGACAGCACGACGGCGAGATGATCTTCGTGGCCGCCGAGACTCAGCAGGTTCTCGCTGAAGCCGCGGAAAAACGACGCGAATCGATGCACGTTGCAGCTCGCGAACATATCCGGCAGGCAGCGCGACGTGATGATGCGATTTTCGAGCGCGTAGCCGGCACCCGCCGGGGCCTGAGTGCGATTGCTCAGCACCCACCACTGGCCGTCGGGCGAGCGTCCGAGATCAAACGCCAACAGGTGCAGAAAGGTGCCGTCGCGCGCGCCCACGCCATGACACGGCAGCAGAAATTCCGGGTTGCCGAATACGAGCGCCGGCGGCAACGAGCGCGATTTCAGCAGCTGCTGCGGACCATACAGATCCGCGACGATCATGTTGAGCAGCCGCGCGCGCTGGATCAGTCCGACCTCGAGCGCGTGCCACTCTGCCGGCGCCATCAGCAGCGGCAACATGTCGAGCCGCCAGTCGCGCGCGGATTCACCGTTCGCGCCCTGCGCGACGTAGGTGACGTCGTTGTCGTGCAGCATCCGCGCGGCGGTCTCCGCCGCGTGCATCCGACCCTCGCCGCCCATCGCGGTCAGTCCATCGATGAACGTCGCGCCAATGCGGCCGCAGCGTGCCGTCGGGTGCCAGCATTTCGTCGAACGCACCGGCCGGCGGGCGATACCCCGCCACCATCGGATCCAGCGCACGATCGTCGGCGCGCGTCGATCACCTCAGCTCCAGCGCAGGTCCAACGTGTGCGGAAATTCGCTCCGGACGGATATCGCGCGGCGGCGAGCCGTGTCCTGCCGTATGTCCGATACGCGAAGAAGCGCGACGAGACGCCGGCTCTCGCCTGCGTAGCTGTTCACCGGAAAGTGCTCGAAATTGCGCCCACCGGGATGCGCGACATGATAGGTGCAACCCGCGACCGACCGCGCCGTCCAACGATCGTACACATCGAACACGAGCGGCGCATCGACGTCGATCGTCGGATGCAGACTCGCCGCCGGCTTCCACGCGCGAAAGCGCACGCCGCCGACATATTCGCCATTGACGCCGGTCGGCGTCATCGGCACGCGCACGCCATTGCAGCCGATCGCAGAATCGCTCCGGTCTGAAGCCGGTGACCTTGACCTGAAGGCGCTCGAGCGACGAATCGACGTAGCGAACCGTACCGCCCGGCGCACCTTCTTCGCCCATCACGTGCCACGGCTCGAGCGCCTGGCGCAGCTCGAGCGTCATGTCGCCGTACCGGATCTCGCCGTAACGCGGGAAACGAAACTCGAAGTGCGGCGCGAACCAGTCGAGTTCCAGCGCGTAGCCCGATCGATTCATGTCGGCGATCACGTCCGCAAAGTCGCGCCACACGAAGTGCGGCAACATGAACCGATCGTGCAGCGCGTACCCCAACGCACGAGATCGCCGCGATACGGCGTCTTCCAGAACCGCGCGACGAGCGCGAGCAGCAACTGTTGCTGCGCGAGACTCATCTGCGCGTGCGGCGGCATCTCGAACGCGCGGAATTCGACGAGACCGAGTCGCCCCGTTGGGGAGTCGGGCGAATACAGCTTGTCGATGCAGATCTCGGCTCGATGCGTGTTGCCGGTTACGTCGATCAGCAGGTTGCGGAAGATGCGGTCGACGAGCCACGGCGCGGGCGTCCCCAGCGTCGCGATCCGGCACTTCCGTGAAAGCGAGTTCCAGTTCGTGCAGTCCGTCGTGACGTCGCCTCGTCGATGCGCGGCGCCTGACTCGTCGGGCCGATGAACATCCCGGAGAACAGATACGACAGCGACGGATGGTGTTGCCAATACGTGATCAGACTGCGCAGCAGATCGGGCCGGCGCAGAAACGGACTGTCGGCCGCGGTGGGGCCGCCGAGCACGACGTGATTGCCGCCGCCGGTGCCGGTGTGCCGGCCGTCGAGCATGAATTTCTCGGTACCGAGTCGCGTCAGGCGCGCTTCTTCGTAGATCGCGTTCGTCGTCGCAACCATCTCGTCCCAGCTGTGCGACGGATGAATGTTGACCTCGATGACGCCGGGATCCGGCGTCACCTTGATGACGTTGAGGCGCGGATCCGACGGCGGACCGTAACCTTCGAGATGAACCGGCATCAACAATTCGGCGGCGGTGTCTTCTACCGCCGCGAGCAGATCCAGATAGTCCTCGACGGTTTCGACCGGCGGCATGAATACGTTCAACCGGCCGTCGCGCGGCTCGACGACGAGTGCCGTGCGCACCGGCGCGACCCCTTCGACGGTCTCGTTGGATCGCAACCGAACGGGCGCGTTCGCGATCGTGTTCGCGCGTCCAGCCGCCGCTCAGGAACGGTTGCCGATGCGCGTCCGGCTCGGTGAGCGCGCCGCGTTCCTCGAACGGGTCGATCGGAATGATGTGTCGGATAGCGCGTCGGCGCGACGTACGGCAACGACGGCAGCGGCAACCGATACCCCACCGGAGACTCTCCGGGCACGACGAACAGCCGCTTCGACCGCGTCGACCAGGCTTCGGTCATCCAACGCCGACGATCGCCCTGCGCTTGCCAGCGCTGCACCGGCAGCACGAAGCCAACCGGCGTGCTCAAGGCCGCGTTCGAATACGCGCGCCAGTCGCTCGCGCGTCATCGGATCGTCGAGTTTGTTGTCGATCGGCATCGAGGTTTTCGGGCAGTCGCCGCTCCTGCGGCACGAAATACCACGGATCCTCATACGCGGCGACAGCCGCCTGCACCGGCAGGTCCAGACGTCGCGCGACGCCCTCGGCGAACACGCGCGCTTGCGCGGTCGTTGGCGCGTAGTCGATTGCTTCGTCGGCGACATAGGCCTGATCGTGCCACAGCGGCTTGCCGTCGCCGCGCCAGTACAGCGAAAACGCCCACCGCGGCAGTTGTTCGCCCGGATACCACTTGCCCTGACCGAAGTGCAGCAGGCCGTTCGGCGCAAAGCGCTTGCGCAGGCGCTCGATCAATTCCGCCGCCAGAATGCGTTTCGTCGGACCGGTCGCAGCCGTATTCCATTCCGCGCCGTCGGGATGATCGATCGAGACGAAGGTCGGTTCACCGCCGATGGTGACGCGCACGTCCGCCGCCTTCAGCTCCGCATCCAGGCGATGTCCCAACGCATCGATGCGCTGCCACTGCGCCGTCGTATACGGCTTCGTCACGCGCGGCGTTTCGACGATGCGGTCGACCGACATCTCGAAATCGAATTCGATTTCGCACGGTTCGAGCAAGCCTGAGATCGGCGCGGCGGATAACGCCTGCGGCGCGCACGCCAGCGGAATGTGACCTTCGCCGGTCAACAGACCCGACGTCGGATCGAGACCGATCCAGCCCGCGCCCGGGCAGGTACACCTCGGCCCACGCGTGCAGGTCCGTAAAGTCGTGGTCGTCCCCGACGGTCCGTCGAGCGATTTCACGTCGGGCGTCAGCTGAATCAGATAGCCGCTGACGAATCGCGCCGCCAGGCCGAGGTGACGCAGGATCTGCACCAACAGCCAGCTGCTGTCGCGGCAGGAGCCGCGCTTCAACGTCAGCGTCTCCTGCGGCGTCTGGATGCCTGGTTCCATCCGCACGACGTATTCGATCTCACCGGCGAGACGTTGGTTGAGATCGACGAGGAAGTCGGCGGTCGGCCTCGACGCCGTTCGCGGCAACCCCCTCAACCAGTCCGTCAGCGCAGCGCTCGGCGTCCGATGCATCGAGATACGGTTCGAGTTCGCGTTGCAACTGCGTGTCGTATTCGAACGGGTACCTCTCGGCGTCTGGTTCGAGGAAAAAATCGAACGGGTTGTGCACCGCCATGTCGGCGACGAGATCCACCTTGACCTCGAACGACGCGACCTTTTCGGGAAACACCACCCGCGCGAGGAAGTTGCCGTACGGATCCTGCTGCCAGTTCAGGAAATGTTCCTTCGGCGTCAACGACGAGCGCGTAGCTCAGGATCGCGGTGCGACTGTGCGCGGCCGGGCGCAACCGGATCGTCTGCGCACCGAGTTGAACCGGTCGATCGTATTGGTAGCGCGTCTCATGCGTGAGCGCCACGTGAATGGTCATCGGGTCTTCCTTGGGAACCGGGGACCGGGATCGACGACTCTATTGGCCGACCCACGACAATAGCAACCGCGCGGCGCACGTCGAGAACGCGCTGTCTAGATTTCCCGCCAGTAGTGACACGCGACCGCACCATCGAGCGCAGCCGGTCGCGTCGCTCGTCGTCGACGACTTCGAGCACCGGCGCGCGCGTCGCGCAATCGGCGCGCGCATACGCGCAACGCGGATGAAAGCGGCAGCCCGACGGCGGGTTCGATCGGCGACGGCACATCGCCTTCGAGCACGATGCGTGACTTGCGCCGCGCATCGCGATCGATCGGGTCGGGCACCGGGATCGCCGACAGCAGCGCCCGCGTGTACGGATGTCGGGGATTCGCGTAGATCTCGCCCGCGCTCGCGTGCTCGACGATCTGGCCCAGATACATCACCGCGACGCGATCGGACATGTGCTTGACGACCGCCAGATCGTGCGCGATGAAGATCAGCGCAAGGTTCATTTCGCGCTGCAGATCGAGCAACAGGTTCAGCACCTGCGACTGAATCGACACATCGAGCGCCGACACCGCTTCGTCGCAGACGATCAGCTTCGGTCGCAACGCGATCGCACGCGCGATGCCGATGCGCTGACGCTGTCCACCCGAAAACTCGTGCGGATAACGTTGCACCGCGTCGCTCGACAGACCGACGCGCTCCAGCAATTCCGCGACCCAACGACGTCGTTCGGCCGCGGTGCCCAGACGATGAATGACGAACGGTTCTTCGAGGATCCGGCCGACCGAGTGGCGCGCGTTCAGCGATTCGAACGGATCCTGGAACACGATCTGGATTTCGCGCCGCAACGCGCGCATCTGCGCGCGCCCCAACCGCGTGATGTCGCGACCCTCGAACCAGATCGTTCCCGCGGAGGGCTCGATGCAGACGCAACAACGTCTTACCGACCGTCGTCTTGCCGCAACCCGACTCGCCGACGAGTCCGAGCGTTTCACCGCGCCGCAGGCTGAACGAGACGTCGTCGACCGCGTGCACATGACCGACGCTGCGCAGCAACACGCCGCCGCGCACCGGAAAATGTTTGGTGAGCCCACGCACCTCGAGCAACGGCGCGTCGAGCGTCATAACGTCGCGCCAGTGATGGCATGCGACGTGGTGGTCCGCATCCGCGAGCGTCAGCGCGGGCTCCGTTGCACAAATCGACGTCGCGTGTCCGCATCGATTCGAAAACCGACAACCCGCCGGCAGGTCGCTCAGCGCCGGCACCATGCCCGGAATCGTCGGCAGCCGCGACTTGCTGCTGCAGCTGCAATTGCGGCATCGACGCGAGCAGTCCACGCGTGTACGGATGCAGCGGCCGTGCGAACAGAGCGGCGACCGGCGGCGCGTTCCGCCACGCGACCCGCGTACATCACGACGACGTGATCGGCGATCTCGGCGATCACGCCCAGGTCGTGCGTGATGAAAATCACCGACATGCCGCGTTGCTGCTGCAGGCGTTCGATCAGTTCGAGGATCTGCGCCTGAATCGTGACGTCGAGCGCCGTCGTCGGTTCGTCGGCGATGAGTACGTCGGGTCGACACGCCAGCGCAATGGCGATCAACACGCGCTGACGCATTCCGCCTGAGAGCTGATGCGGATAGTCGTCGAGGCGCCGGTCGGGCGCGGGAATGCCGACTTCGGCCAGCAACTCGACGGCGCGGACGCGCAGCGTGCTGCGATCGCCAACGTCACCGTGCAGGCGCAACGTTTCGACGACCTGGTGGCCGATGCGCTGCACGGGATTCAGCGCCGTCATCGGTTCCTGAAAAATCATCGCGATCCGGCGTCCGCGGATCTGCGCGAGCGCGTCGTTCGACACGCGCACCAGGTCGGTTCCGTCGAACATCACACGCCCGCCCACGACGCGCCCTGCCGGCTTCGGCAACAGTCCGATGATCGACAACGCCGTGACGCTCTTTCCGCAACCCGATTCGCCGACGATGCCGAGCGTCTCGCCGGCCGCGAGATCGAAGCTCACGCCGTCGACGACGCGCACGACCCCGGCGTCGGTTGCGAACTCCGTGCACAGTTCTTCGACCCGCAGAACGCAATCACTCACGAGCATGCCGCCGGTAGGTTTCGTCGATCTTCAGAATCGGCGGGAACGTTTCGCCGGCGGCCATCGCGGCGCGGATACGCTGTTTCTCCTCGACGTCGATCCAGAAAAGCCCGCCCGACGAATAGATCCCGGCCGACAGTTCGAGCGGATCGAACAGCGCATCGGTCGTGCGTGTGCCGAGCCACGCCGGCAACTTGACCCATGCCCACGCCGCTTCGCGCGTATACGGCACCTCGAAGGTCGGAATGACCGAACCCGAGTCGAATATCATCTGTTCGAGGCGGCGCGCGAGAGCGACCCGTTCGGCTTTCGCCGACGACGCGCGATAGGCGTCGATCAGCTTGTCCATCTCGGGGTCATCGTGGTTCATCAGGTTGTTGGTCTGCGGCACGTGCGCGTTGACCGAATGAAAGAACTGCCAGTACTCCGGCGACAGGCCCTGGTTCGCCCACGTCATCCACGCGATCTGATGTTTCTTCTCCTGCATCTGCTTGAACGAACTGGCGGAATCGAGCAACGACAGTTCGAGTTCGATACCGGCTTTCTTCGCTTCTTCGCGCAGGATGACGAGGCGATCCGTGTGCAGCGGCGTGCCGTACGTCACCCGCAGCGACAGCCGTTGGCCGTCCTTGACGAGAATTCCGTCGGGTCCACGATCGCGCCATCCGGACGCCTCGAGATACTCGCGCGCCTTGGCGAGATCAAATGCGCGCGCATGGATCGCGAGATTGTCGTAGTCGCCGAACCCTTCGTTGAACGTCTGCATGCGCGCGTAGTCACCGCGCAAGACCGTATCGATCACGCGATCGAAGTTCATCGCGTGCGCCAGCGCGATGCGGACGTTGCGGTCCTTCAGGATCGGATCGTCCTCGTTCAGATACATGCCCGACGCCGCTTGCGGCACGTCGTTGTAGAACCAGTAGCGCCCGATGTACCCGTTGTCGAACTCCGGTCCTTTCGCTTTTTCGTGCCAGAACTGCGGCAGGACCAATCCGAACGTATCGGTGTCGCCTCTGAGGAAATGTTGGAACGCGATGTTGTAGTCGCGCACGACCTTGACGCGAATCTTGTCCGGATTGAAGCGATGCCGGTAATACTTTCGATCGTTCGCCCACCAGTTCGGGTCGCGCTTGAACTCGATGTACTTGCCCTTGCGAACCTCGGAGATCTGATACGGGCCCGTGTTCGGTTCGATCTTCCAGTTGTAGACGGACACCCAATTGGCATCGAGTTCGAAGAAGTGTTTCGGCACGACGCCGATGCTGTACTCCGCCATCAGCTCGTCGGGCGGCTTCGGGGACGCGCCTTCGACGCCGACGATCCGATCGCCGTACGCGCGGATGTCGACGACTTGCGTCGTGTAATAGTCGTTGTAGAACGGGGCCACGATGAACTTCGAGCGCATGAAGTCCCGCGTGAATTCGAAATCCGCGGCCGTCACCGGCACGCCGTCCGACCAGCGCGCGTCTGCGTCGATGCGGTAGTAGACGGTTTTTCCGTCAGCGATCGAATGCCCAATGCGACGCCAGCGACGGAATCGGTCGGCGGGTGTTTGGATGCCACGCGACCAGCGACAACTGGTTGTATCGCAGGTAACCGGCGAATCCGCCGTTCGAATCGGGCCCCACGCGACGCAACGTCAGTGGAAACGACGGCATCGAGGTGCGAAACGTACCGCCGCGCTTCGCTTCGGGTGCCGCGAACTCCGGATCGGAGTCGTTCGTGAGCCAGACCAGGTTGTCGGGCAGCCGATCAGGCAGCGACCATCCGGCGACGGGCAACGCGAGCGCGACGACCAGCAACAGGCTACGCAACGGCGGCGCCACTCATGCACCGTCACTCATAGTAGGTGAACCGTTTCGGATCGAACGCTTCGCGAATGGCTTCACCGATGTACGTGACCATCAACAGAATGACGATCATCGCGGCCACGACCGACGTGACGATCCACGGATAGTCGAGATTGTCCGTGCCCTGCGACAGCAGATCGCCCCAGCTCGGCGTCGGTGGCGGCAGACCGAAACCGAGATAGTCGAGTGCCGTCAACGCGGTGATGCCGCCGGCGATCGAAAACGGAATGAACGTGACGATCACCGATACCGTGTTCGGCAGGATGTGTCTGGCGATGATCCGCGAACTCGATGCGCCGAGCGCGCGCGCGGCGAGCACGTAGTCGCGCGTTTTTTCCTTGTACGTCGACGTGCGCATGTACCACGTCATCGACATCCATCCGAACAGCACCATCACCAGCGTCAATGTCGCGAACGTCGGCACCACGATCGATGCGATGATCATGATCACGTAGAGGAACGGCACGTTCGACCAGACCTCGATCAGCCGCTGAAAGAACAGGTCGAACGCGCCGCCCCAGAATCCCATCGCACAACCGACCGCGATGCCGATCAGCGTAGTTGCACGCGAGCAACACGAACGAAAACGCCATGGCGATGCGAAAGCCGTACACCAGTCGCGCGAGCACGTCGCGCCCGGTCGTGTCGGTCCCGAGGTAGTGCCGCGACGCAACGACGGCGGATACGGCGGGTACGCCGACTCGCGCAGATCGTTCTCGAACGCGCTGTACGGAACGGGCGGCATCAGCACCCAACCGCCGCTGCCAGTCCGCCGCGAACCGCTGCTTCGAGTTCCCGATAGTTCGTTTCGTACTCGTAGTCGAGACCGAACGTCGTTCCCGGCAGAAACGCGCCGTACGTCGGGAAGAACAGCTTGCCGTGATAGCTGACGACGATCGCGCGATTGTTCACGAACAGTTCCGCGACACACGACATGACCAGCAGCGCCAGCAGGATCAACGCCGAAAAATATCCGCGCTTGATCGATTTGAAACGATGCCATTGTTTTTGCGCGAGCGGATTCAGTGCGAACAATGCCATTACGTGCCGGCCTCGCTACTGCCGAACTTCACGCGCGGATCGACGAGCGCGACGCATAGATCCGACAGGATGTTGCCGAGCATGAACAGCAGCGACGACAGCACCAGGATGCCCATCACGACCGGGTAGTCGCGCTCGACGAGCGACTCGAAACCGAGCAGGCCGAAGCCGTCGATGTCGAAAATCTTCTCGATCAGAAACGAACCGGTCAGGATCAACGAGATGTTGTTGCCGAACGACGTCGCGATCGGCACCAGACTGTTGCGCAGCGCGTGGCGGAATACCGCGCGTCGAAACGTCATCCCTTTCGCGATCGCCGTGCGCACATAGTCCGCGGCGAGGTTGTCCATCAACGCGTTCTTCATCATCAGCGTCGTCACGGCGAAGCTGCCTGCGACGTACGACAGCACCGGCAGCACGGCGTGCTTGATGACGTCTCTGAATCTGCTCTGGCGGCGCCAGATCGTCGAAGTCGTCGCTGACGAATCCACCAAGGGGAAACAGGTTCCACTGCGACGCAAACGCCGTCAGCAACGCGATCGCCGACGACATAGCCCGGAATCGCGTAGCCGAAGAACACCAGCGCCGAACTCACGTTGTCGAACACCGTCTTGTGCCGGATCGCCTTGACGATTCCGAGCGGAATGCAGATTCCGTAGGTCAGTATCAGCGTCACGACGCCGTAGAAGATCGAAATCGGAAAGCGGCTCTTGATGATGTCCCACACCGGCTCGGAATAACGCGTCGACGTGCCGAGGTCGAGCTTCACCACCTTCGTCAGCCAGTCGACGTAGCTGACGCAGAATTGGTTTGTCGAAGCCGTAGTACGCCTCGAGTTCTTTCAGTTGTTCCTTCGACAACGTGCTGCCGCCCCTTCCGCCTCAGTTGTTGACGACGCTCATGCCGGGCTGCGCCGCCATCGCGGCCTCGTTCAGCATGCGTTCGATCGGCCCACCCGGGACGAGCCGGGTCAGCGTGAACACCAACAGCGAAACGCCGATGAACGTCGGAATGATCAGCAGCAGGCGCCGAAGGAAGTAGCTCGTCACGAATCAATCACGCGGGCCTACTGCCCCCAGATGCGAAAGCGCGCACATGGTACTCGCCGCGATAGGGTGCTCCAAAGCATCGATGCGCGCATGGTAGATTCGCGCGACTCAATTGAACACTTAGACACTCGATGGATTCTCCGATAAACGATCTTTCCCAACGACCCGCCTGGTTCCAGCGAGCACTCGACGATCGCGGCCGAGTCGGGCAACGTCGACGTTGACGGCGTATCGATTGCGTATCGAGCGTGGGGTGCACGCGGCAGTCCCGGCATCGCACTGGTCCACGGCAGCAACGCACATCTGGAATGGTGGCGCTTCGTCGCGCCGTTTCTCGCGGATCAATTTCGCGTCGTCGCGCTCGATCTGTCGGGCAACGGCGACAGCGGCTGGCGCGAACGCTACACGGGTCGCGGCGTTCGCCGAGCGAAGTCTGGGCAGTGTGCGACGCGGCGGAACTCGGTCCACGCCCGTTCGTCGTGGGCCACAGCTTCGGCGGATTCGTCGTACTCGAAACCGGGCATTTCTATGGGTGCGGAACTCGGCGGCATCATCCTTGCGGACTTCACCGTGAGCCCGCCCGAGGATTACACCGAATGGGGTCGACGCGCCGAACGCGAAGGCAAGAGCCGACGTGCGACGCGCGTCTACCCGGACATCGACACTGCGCTCGGCCGGTTCCGGCTGATCCCGGAGCAACCCTGTCAGCACCCGTACGTGGTCGACTACATCGCGCGCCAGTCGCTGCGGGCCGTCGAAGGCGGCTGGACCTGGAAGTTCGATCCGGCGTTGTTCGATCACCTCGAGATGGGCGTGGACCAAGCCGACAAATTCTCCCGTCTGCGCTGTCGCTCCGCGTTGATCCTCGGCGAGCACAGCGAGGACTCCGGTGCGCAAAGCGCCGACGTACATGGCGCGCATCACCGACGGACTGCTGCCGATCATCACGATCCCGGAGACGTACCATCACATGATGTTCGACGAGCCATTGGCGACGGCGATGGCAATCAAGGCGATGGTGCTTGCGTGGATCCGCGACGACCGTCGTGCGCAACAGGGTCGCGCGCTCGCCGATCCGCGCTGACGCTTTTGCCGCGCGGAGTCCACAGCGTATGCTGAGTACCCAGCAACCATGCCGGAGGAGTGCGTCGTGCGAAAAACCTGGGTCTTGGTTGCGGATCGATCGCGCGCGCGCATCTTCTCCATCGCAAAACCCAAGGGACCGCTGACGGAACTCGAAGACCTCGTACACCCCGAGGCGCGCGCGCACGAACGCGATCTCACCAGCGATCGTCCGGGGCGCTCGCCCGACCACAACGCGCTCGGCAATGCGCACACCGCGCGCGACGAGCAAGCGCAGGAATTTGCACGCGAGATCGCGCAACGACTCGAGAAGGGCCGTGTGCATGCGCGAATTCGAGCGACTCGTCGTCGTCGCCGCGCCCGACGTGCTCGGCATGCTGCGCAAGACGATGAACGGCAACCTGGCGAAGACTGATGTCGCTGGAAATCGACAAAAACGTCACGCAACAAAGCCCCGCGGACATCCGCAAGTTGTTGCCGGAATATCTGCTGTAGATGATCGTCAGATCACCACGAGCGCCGGTCATCATCGAAGCGGCGTCTGAACGGCGGCACGCCACGAAGCGCACCAACGCACGACGTGCCCAAAACCGATCGACGAGATCGTCGCGCGACGGGATCGCGTGTCTCGACGCCGGTGCGTCGATCATCCATCACCACAACGACGAACCGGTGCTCGGCGGATCGGCGGACCACTCGCCGACACCGTACGCGGCAGGTCTGGCGTCGCATACGCGCGCGCCATCCCGATGCCATCTTCTATCCGACGATGGCGGGCGGCGGCGCCGACATATCGATCGAGCGGCGCTATGCGCACATCGAAGCGTTGGCGGCAACGGATCTGCTCGACCTCGGTCTGGTCGACCCCGGCACCACCAACATCGGCCGCTTCGATGCGGACGGCGCGCCACGCGCGGAGTCGCTCGTCTATCAGAACACCTACGCCGATGCGGTCTACATGATCGAAACGTGTCGGCGTCTCGGCCTCGGCATCGAGCATCTCGATCTTCGAACCGGGATTCGTGCGCGTGGTCGCCGGTTATCTGCGGGCGGACCGACTCCCGCCGGGTGCATTCGTAAAGTTCTATTTTGGCGGCCCACGTGCCGGATTCGGATTGCCGCCAACACGCACCGCGCTCGATGCGTATCTTGAAATGTTGTGCGAGTGGCAGCTGCCGTGGCTGGTCTCGATTCAAGGCGGCGACTTGATCGCGTCCACGGAGTTTGCGCGCTACGTCATCGAGCGCGGCGGACACCTGCAGGTCGGTCTGGAACCCAATCCCGATCGAATCCGCGGCAACGTAGAACTGGTGTCGGCGGCAGACGCGACTCTGCGAAGAACTCGGGCGAACGCCGGCCAGTTCGGCGCAGGCGCGTCAGATCCTGGGGCTCAAGGCCGCGATCAATTCTTCGTCGGCGTGATCTGGTAAGCGCATCGGCGCGCTCCGCGTCAGCAGGTATTCGACGCGCTCCACCGCGACCGTCGGGCCCAACAACTCACGAAACAGATTCGAGTTCGTGACGGCAGAATCCCTGACAACTGCGCGCTGCCGCGCAGATCGGACAGTGGTTCTCCGCGAGCAGCCAACCGCCGCCGGCAACGCGCTCGAGTTCCGCCATGTAGCCTTCGTCGGTGCGCAGCTGCGTCAACCGTTTCAGTTTCGAATGCATCGTCTTCGCGCCGGCGAGGCGCGCGCGATAGTGATCGCGTGTTTCCGTTTCGCGTTGCGCGATGACCGTCTCCAGTGCCGCGTCACCCAGGCTGCGGCGGATCGAGTCGATCAGCGTCACCGTGAGCTGCGCGTGCGTATCCGGAAACCGCTTCGAGCGCGAGTTCGGTCAACGACCACCGCAGTGCCGGACGGCCAACACCGCCGGCCTGGCGATGCGACTGCACCAGTTCGTCCTGCAGGAGACGATTCAGGTGTTGTTGAACACCGGGGACACTGATCTCGAGCGCATCGGCCAGTGCGCGCGTGGTCTGCGCGCCACGCGTCTTCAGAATCATGAGCAGACGCTCGGCCGTGCGTTCGGTGGCAATGAGGTTGGACACCGCGTTGCACCTACAGGGAAATCGGGCTCTTAATTTTATAAGCAATTTGTTTCATAAGTCACTCGACGTTTGCACGCGGCCGAAGCAGACTCGGTGCAACCACTCGAGGGTCCCGCCAATGCCGGTTTCGAAGCCAATGCCCGTCGCTCCCGTCCCCATCACGCTTACCCGGCTGTTGCGGGAACATGGCGCCGCACACGCGCCGCATTACCCACCGAGCGACAACTCGGATCATGGGCCCATGGCCTACCTGGCGATGTTTGGTCTCGGCATCGACTTCGACGAGATCGAGCGTTTCGCGACCCACTATCGCCGCCGACTCGCGCCGCTCTCGCCCCCCGATTGCATCGTTAGATCCGAGGAGCTCGCCGGCCATAGAGGACGCCGCGAATCGTATTCGGCATTGGTCGAGTTCTTTGCTTCGCAGATCGAAGCCGACGGCTGGCGAACGACACTGGCACGCCATCTCCCACCGTTGGTTTCCGGCTGGGTCAAGGATGCGTTTCACCCGATCATTCGCTTGAGCTACGGTATCGAGTTCGAGGTGCCATCGGAAATCGCGGCCGGACTCGCCTACATGACGGTCACGGGCGACGATCCGACGCTGGCGACATATGCGCAGCGCGCTCCGGGAGCGAACGACCGCGACTATTTCGACGCCGTCCGGCAACTGCAGGATCCCGCGTACGCGCGCGGACCTTTCAACGCGCGCTACGGACGAATCGTGTCGAGCGCTGCGCTGCACCCCGCTGGCGGTAAACTCGGACGTTCCATTCAGAGGAACTCAGCCGCGCATGCCTCGAAGTGTTTCACGCGACGCACGACTTCTTCGCGTTGCACCTGATCACCGGCAGTCACGCATTTCGGATCTGCGCGCCGTGGGCCGGTCCCGATCCGCACGCACTGTTCAGTCTTGGGCTCGCAGCGGCGTATCTCGCGATCGGCGCTCCGGCGTTTGCTCCGGTCGATGACTCGGTGGACGACGAATCCCATCGAAGGGCTGTCCCACGCAAGCGACGAGCACGACATCAAGCTCGCCTACTCGTGTGGGGCGCAGGGCCGCGCGTTCGGCGACCGCGCGTACGACTGGGTCGCCGCGCGCTATCTGAAGCCGCGGCTGTCGCCGCCGCGCTGATCGTGTAGCGTTGCGCGAACTTCATCCGAGGAACGCGCATGGCAGCCCCCGACCCTCGTGTTCGCCGGGCTCAAGGTCATCGACGTCGCGAGTTGGATTGCGGGACCGGTCGCGGCAACGATCCTTGCGGACTACGGCGCCGACGTCATCAAGGTGGAGATGCCCGGCGTCGGTGACGGCTATCGCGCATTGGCCGGCGCGCCGGGGATGCCGGCGGCGGACGTCAACTACACGTGGTTGATGGATGCGCGCAACAAACGTTCGTTGACGTTGAATCTGAAAGATCCGCGCGGCAAGGCGATTCTGCTGCGTCTCGTCGCAGACTGCGATGTGTACGTGACCAATCAACCGATGCCAATGCGGCGCGCACTCGGCCTGTGCTACGACGATCTGAAAGCGATCAATCCGCGAATGGTCTACGCATCATTGACCGCCTACGGCGAAACAGGACCGGAGTGTGATCGCGAAGGCTTCGATCTGGTCGCGTACTGGGCGCGAACCGGTCTGATGGATCTCGTGCGGACAGGTGATGTCGAACCGGCGCAGTCGCTTCCCGGAATGGGCGATCACCCGACCGCTGTCGCGCTGTACGCGGCCATCGTCACCGCCTTGCTGCGACGCGAGCGAACCGGCGCTGGCAGCGAGGTCAATACGTCACTGTTTGCGAACGGACTCTGGGCGGCATCGTGCCTTGCGCAAGCCAAATTCGTCGGCGCCGATTTTTCGAGGTGGCGCACGCCGGGACGTATCGGAGTCACGCGTCCCGTCTACCGCGCCGCGGACGGCCGTTGGCTGCAATTCACGATGGTGCGAACGCCACTCGAGATCGCCGCGCTCTTTCACACACTCGGTCTCGCAGACTTGCTCGCTGAGGCGCGATTCGCGACGCCAGAGTCGCGT
The DNA here is from genome assembly GCA_963829065.1 of uncultured Gammaproteobacteria bacterium. Lineage (GTDB taxonomy): Bacteria > Pseudomonadota > Gammaproteobacteria > Pseudomonadales > Azotimanducaceae > DATJGR01. The sequence continues at coordinate 107,648 of CAWHHK010000011.1, forward strand.
CTCGACAACGGCGTCGAACTCGTCGCGCACGTTCGCGCCGCATCGCGCTGCGCGAAAGCCAGGATTGGTTGACGAAGTTTCACGACGCAAAGGTTCCGGTCGCTCTTGTGGGCACGTTGGACGACTTGCTGACCGATCCACAACTGCCGGCGAACGGCATGACGGCCATCGCCGATGCCGCAAACGTTGGCGTCACGCGCGTGATCAATCACCCGGTCAACGTCGCCGGTTTGCCGCGGCGCGCGGTCGGCGCAGCACCCGCGCTCGGTCAACATTCGGACGAGATTCTCGGGCACCTCGGCTATACGTCGGCAGACATTGCAGAGTTGCGCGGCGACGGTGTTGTCTGATTACGCGCGATCGCGTGGATTACAGCGCTCACAATTGCATGCAACGAGCGCATTCGAAGCATTGGTATCGTCCACGTCGAAATAAAAACATCGAGTGGCATCCTCCGCATGACGAACGAACACACTTACGAGCGCAATGTCGTAAGGCAACAGATTTTCGCCGAGATCGAACAACTGAGGAGCGAACTGGTGGGTCGCCAAACACGGGAACGTCCCGCGCCGGGCAGCGTCGTCGATGCATATCGCGCGCTGATCGTGCGTCAATTCGATCGTCTGGAACGCCTCGGTAACGAGTGATTCCGGGGTCCATCAACATTCCATAATGCTTACAGTTTTGGCGCGTACGATGCGTTTCGACGATGGTTGCTAGAAATCCCATGGAACGACTGAATCGAAGCGAAAGCTGGCTGTTGTGCGCGTCTCTGACGACGCTCGTCGCAGTGATCGGATCATTCATCCTGGCCTAGGAGCAACTGCTCGTTCACTACACCAACCTTTGCTAGACCACACACACTCCTGGTCTTGGCCTCGGCACACACCCCTGATGTTGCCGGGGCTTTTTTCTTTTCCGCATTTTCTTTTTCATTGTAGGTTTGACGATCGCCGCCGGATGCGCAAACATTTCTGCGAAGGCGCGATTCACATGAGGACCTCCGATGAAATATCTGCACACGATGGTCAGGGTCAACGATCTCGAGAAGTCGCTCGAGTTCTACTGCAACAAACTGGGGCTTGAAGAGACAGGTCGCAGCGAGAATCCCCACGGCCGATTCACGCTCGTATTCCTTGCTGCACCTGGCGACCACGCGGCGCAGGTCGAGTTGACGTACAATTGGGACCCCGAGCAACTTTCCGGCGGTCGGAATTTTGGACACCTCGCGTACGCGGTGGACGATATCTACGCGAGTTGTCAGCGCTTGATGGACTTAGGCGTCACCATCAGTCGGCCACCGCGCGACGGACGCATGGCATTCGTGCGCTCGCCCGACAACATCTCGATCGAACTGCTGCAACGGGGCGCTCCACTCGCCGCGAAGGCTCCGTGGAAGGACATGCCGAACATCGGCGAGTGGTAGGCTCCACGCAGCCTTCGCTACAATGCCGGCCCTTTGAATAAACAAACCCAGGTACCGTTCATGAAGCTCATCAATTCGGTTGGACCAAATCCTCAAGTGGTGCGCACCTTCGCCGCGGAGAAAGGGATCGTGCTGCAGACCGAGGCCGTCGACATCATGAAGGGGGAAAACCGTCAGGCCCCGTATTTGAAGAAGAACCCCGCGGGCGGCTCGCCGTGCCTCGAACTCGACAACGGCATGTACCTCAGCGAAATCACCGCGATCTGCGAGTATCTCGAAGAGAAATTTCCGGCGAAGCCGTTGATTGGATCGACGCCGGAGGAAAGGGCCGAAACGCGCATGTGGACCCGGCGCATCGACCTCAATATCTGTGAACCGCTGGCGAATGGATTCCGATACAGCGAGGGCCTGCCGCTGTTCAAGAACCGGATGACGACGCTGCCCGACGCAGCCGAAGGTCTCAAGGGCATTGCGCAGGAAAAGATCACGTGGCTCGACGGTCTGATGGCAGGCAAGACATTCGTCTGCGGGTCGCGGCTGACGCTGGCAGACATCCTGCTGTACTCGTTTCTGAGTTTCGGTACACAGGTCGGACAACCGCTGAACGCCAAGAATCAGAACATCAAAGCGTGGTACGACCGCATGGCCGCGCGTCCCAGCACGAAGGCCTGACCTACACGATTCGCACGCAGGCGCGGGTCCCGGAACCCGCGCCCCAGCGTGACTATCCCGTCGGCGCGTGTTACTTTTCGTAGCGTTTCGCGCCAGCAGCGCTCGATCCGACTACCGGGACACCGTTCGTGCGCAGGACCTACGTCATAGCCGCGGCAATCACAGGCATCATCGCGCTGTGGCTGCTGTCCGGACAGTTGGGCAGATCGGCGCCGCCACCCCTGCAGACGCTCGCCGAGCAGAACCGCACCCGCAGCGCCGCCGGTGAAGACACACCGCTCACGCGTGTGCGCGCGATCGTCATCCACGCAGAATCACAGACCGCCACGGTGCCGCTGCGGGGCCGCACCGAGAACAAACGGACCGTGGTCGTCAAGGCCGAGACCGGCGGCAAGATTGTCGAACGCGCTGTCGAGCGGGGCCAACGCGTCGCGTTAGGACAAACGCTCTGCCGCATTTCACGCGATGATCGGCAGGCCAAATTCGATGAAGGCAAAGAAGCGGTCAACCAGGCCCAGATCGAATACGAGGGTGGACTCAAGCTTTCGAAGCAGGGGCTGATCTCTGACACGATGACGGCCACGACGAAAGCGCGCCTCGCGGCTGCTCAGGCTCAGCTTGCGCGCTCCGAGATCGAACTCGCGCACACCGACGTGGTCGCCCCGTTTGCAGGCATCGTGGAAGACACCCAAGTCGAAATCGGCGACTTCGTGCAACCCGGCAGCGCCTGCGCCACCGTCATCGACCTGGATCCGATGCTGCTCGTCGGGCGGGTCGCCGAGCGCGACGTCCACAAGCTCAAGCTCGGCACCATCACGCGAGGCGTGCTCATCGACGGCACGGAAGTCGCCGGAAAACTCACGTTCATCGGCCAGCAAAGCGATACCGCGACGCGGACATATCCGGTCGAAATCCAGGTCCCCAACCCCGATTTCAAATTGCGCAGCGGCGTCACCACGCAAATCGCAATCCCGGTGGACACCGTGATGGCCCATCGGATCAGCCCCGCGCTGCTGGCGCTCGATGACGAAGGCCGCGTCGGCGTGCGAACGCTCGATGGCGACAATCGCGTGGTGTTCAACCTCGTACAGATCATCCACGACGAGGGCGGCGCCGTATGGATCTCGGGCTTGCCGGAGACCGCTACGCTGATCACCGTTGGACAGGAACTGGTCGTACCGCATGAGCAGGTCGACGTCGTGTTCGAGACGGGACCCGACGCGCCCGCGGTCACACCAACCAATTCCGCTGACCACGAAGTCGCCGGTGGCGGGCTCGGCGCACGGACACCAGTGACAAGGCCGAGCCCCACTAACGCGACGTGAATCGCGGCGCCGGCAACCACCGCCGGTATACTTGAGCGCTGCAACTGGACGCAGCCGATGAGTTGGATCTGGGAGACGCGCGCCCCCACCGAATGGAATCACGTGAGCGGCGCGATGTGACGAGTCACATCGTCGCGCTCGGTGCTGCGGCGGAACGCGGCGCCGACAACGTCGGCGCGAAGGCCGCAACGCTTGGGGCGCTCGCGGCCAAACACCGCGTTCCGGCCGGATTTGTCATCGCCACGCAAGCATTCGTCGAACACTTCGAGCGGATCGGATTCAATCTCGGCACCCACGCTGACGCCGCGCCCGCCGAAACGCCGGATGCAGCAACATTGGCGCGTCTGCGCGCGTTGCCGCTCGATGCAGACCTGGCCCGCGACATCCACGAAGCCTTCGCGGCGCTCCCGACGCTCGACGAACGGGCCAAGATCTGCGTGGTCAGAAGCTCCGCCGTCGGTGAGGACGGCGCTAGCGCCAGCTTTGCCGGCCAGCACGCCACCTATTATTACGTCGCGCGCGCGGACCTCGAACAGCGAGTCATCGACTGTTGGCTATCGGTCTGGAGCACGGAAGCGCGCAGCTATCGCAACCAGATGAGTATCGACCATCCCGTGCGGATGGCGGTCATCGTTCAGTTGATGGTGCCTTCCGAGGTCTCCGGCGTGACGTTTACGCGAGACCCGACCGGACGCCGCCGCGACGCGATGGTGATCGAGTCGTGTTGGGGACTCGGTGCGGCGCTCGTCGATGGACGCGTGACGCCCGACAGTTACGTCGTCCGCCGCCAGTCTCAGGAACTCATCGAGCGCCGTCTTGGCAGCAAACGATTCAAGGTTGCCGAGGACCTGCTCGACCCGCTCGGTACGCGGCTGCAGACCGTGCCGCGACACCAGCAACGCATCAGCACGCTGAGCGATGCCGAGGTTCAACAGGTCGCAAGCCTCGCCGCGGCGTGCGAGGCGGAGAGAGGCGCGCCGCAGGACGTCGAATGGGCCTATGCGAATGGGACGCTCTACCTACTGCAGTCGCGACCGATCAGCGCATCGGTGAGTCCCCCTGCGCCGCCGCCCGGACGATGGATCGCGTTCAAGCCGATACTCGAGAACTTCACCGATGCGCTCACGCCATTGACGGTCGACATCGTGCGCCGCTTCCTGCCCCGTTTCGGTCAAATCATCGACGGTCGGTACTACCTCGACTTCGACATGCTTCGCAAGACGATTCCCCTCGTCGCCACGGAATCGGAGTTTGCGGAACTCGCGCTACTCAAGAGTGAACGCAGTGACTACCGCGTCAGCTGGACGCGCCTGTGTGTCGTCGTTGGCGTCTTGCTGGTCGGGTACATCGGCGCCGGCCTGCTGTGGGTCCGCAGTCGCCACATCCGATTCGAAACCCTGGCGGATTTCAGAGCGCGTTGCGCGAAAGTGCTGGCCGATCCGAGACTCGACGCGTTGGCGAGCATGCGCGTGCTGCTGATGGGTCCGCATCCGTTTGCGGCCGCGTCGCAGTTTCCGCTTCAGGTCAACGTCTCCGCAGCGCGCTATTTCTTTCTGCTGGCTGGATTGCGGTGGTATCTGCGCCCGTTTTGCGCCGACATTCGATCAGGCGCAGATCGCACCGCTGTGCGCCGGCACGTCGGACATGTTGTCGACCCGCATGCTCGACGACCTGCGCGAAACCGCCGTCATCGCGGAGAACACGCCGGCCATTCGCCAGATGCTGCAATCCGATCGCCTGGAGGAACTCCCGAATCAGTTGGCGGTTCACCCGGCGGCGCGTCCATTCGTGGCGCAATTCGAGGCGTTCATCGCGACCTATGGTCACCGCGGCACGCGCGAGATTGAACTCGCCGCGCCGCGCTGGCAGGAAGACCCGACGCCGCTATTCGTGATGATTCGCAATCTGCTGCGAGAAGGATTCACCGAGCCGCTGTCGGTGCAGGCGACGGTCCGCAACGAACACGCCAACGCGGCACTCGACGCAGCGCTCGCCGGGACCTTCAAACGATCGACCGCGCGATGGTTGGTTCGTCGCATTCGTTACTACGCGGCGCTGCGTGAAAACACGCGCCACTACACGACGCTCGCGTTCATGACCGTGCGGGCGAAGGTTCTCGCGCTCGAGGCGCAACTGCTCGATCAGGGAATGTTGAAGTGCGCCGACGACATCTTCTATCTGTCGTGGGATGAAATCGCCGCGTTGCAGCGTTCCGCCCCTGAGGCGACGCGGCTGCAATCGCTGATTCGGCGTCGCCGTTTGACCCACATGCGGCGCAATCGCAGTCAACCGCCGCTAACGATCAATGTCGACTACCACCCACCTCAACCCGGCGTCGGTGTGCTCACGGGCCAATGCGCGAGCCCCGGAGTCGCTGAAGGAACGGTGCGCCTCGTGCTGGACCCGGCGACCGACGGCGAGATCAAGGCCGGCGAGATTCTCGTTGCACCGTATACCGATCCGGCATGGACGCCGTTGTTCCTCGGCGCTGCCGCGGTCGTCGTCGAGACCGGCAGCTATCTCTCGCATGCCGGAACAATCGCGCGTGAGCTCGGCATTCCGTGTCTGGTCGATGTCGCAGGCGTCATGGACGCACTGCGCAATGGGCAACGCCTCTGTGTCGATGCCACTCAAGGCAAAGCGTTTCTTCTCGCCGAGGCAGACGGCGGGATCGAGGTGTCGCGATGAGGTCGGTGATCGTTTTTCTTCTGGCGTTGCCGGTATCGGTCGAACTTTGGGGGGCGCTGTTCGGCGTGTTGGACGGTTGGCGCGTCGCGGCCTCCCGGGCCGCAGCACTCGAGCGATTTGCAGTGCCGCTGCTGCTGTGGGGCGCGTTGTGGTGGCTGGTCGGCGTCGGCGCCTGGCGGCTGATGGTGATCGCACTGATGGTTGTCCTGGCGTGCCAGGTCGTGACGTTCTACGCAACGCGACTGTTGATGCGAATCCCACGGCTACAAACGATCGCCATCGACACCGAGTTCGATGCGCCGCATTGAAGACCGCATTCACGAAAAAGAGTGCCTTGAAGAAAGAGCCCCGGCGACAATGGGATTTGGGAGGGGGAGTAACGTGTCGCCGGGGCGTTCAACCGATATCCAGGTGGCCAACTTCTCGAACCACGTTGGATTAGTCACCCGGCGCGTCGGGAAGTTCCGTAACGCGTTACGACTTTAACGCGACCCGATCGTAGATGCCGGTGACCTGATCGAATTTGACGATCAGCGTATGGGAGACGTGCTGATCCGGATCGTGCAGGTGATACTTGAAGCGCACCTGTTTGGTTCCCTGCAGAAATGCGTCGTAGTCCTTCGTCAGCTCGCGAACGTCGCTGGTCGTCTCCTTGCTCCAGGTCGCTCTGAACGGGCCGAGAATCGCTCCGCCGGCCAAGCAGATCGTAATTTCGTGGTTCGTCAGACCCTGATCGTTCTGCTTCATTGGCATGCGCCCTTCTCCGGCAAACAATCTAACAAAAGCGACGCCCGACGATAACACGACGGCGTCGCGAACGGCCTTCTAGCCGAGCGCGACGCTGCCGCGCATGTGCGCGCTGCCGCTCGCGCCTTGAATCCACAATTGCGCACCCTCGTCGTCGGGCACGCCACACGCGTGCACCGTCTGACCGTCGAACACGGGGGCGATCGCGCGGAACTCGAACCGACGTACGGTGCGTCCCGGCGACTGTGTCCGCACCAGCTCCAGCATCAACGTCGCGAGCAATGGCCCGTGCACGACGAGGCCCGGATAGGCTTCGTCATGCACCGCGTAGTCGCGGTCGTAGTGGATCCGGTGACTGTTGAATGTCAGCGCGGAATATCTGAAGAGACGCGGCGAGTCGAACGTCCACGCGCGCTGCCAGGTTGCGTTCGTTGGCGCGGGCTGCGGCTGCGCCGCAGCAGCGCCGGGCGGCGCAACGTCGCGATACACGATGTCCTGTTCCTCGCGGATCGCGAGGCCCGCCGGGCCGTGAACCTCGTGCTCGACCTTGACGAAACACAGACGCCCCGAGCGGCCGCTCTTCTCCTCGACGCCAACGACGCGCGACAGCTTGCGCGCCCGCGTGCCCAGCGTGATCGGCGCGAGAAACTCGAGACGACTCCCCGCCCACATCCGGCGCGGCAATGGAACCGGGGGCAGAAAGCCGCCGCGCTGCGGATGTCCATCGACACCGAGTTGTTGCGACGGCGCGGCGTCGAGGAAATACAACCAGTGCCAGCACGGCAACAACTCGGCGCCGGCGCCGGGCGGCGCATCGCCCGCATCGAGCGTTGCATGCAACGCCTGCGCACGCCACGGATCGAGCCAACAGTCCAGTTCGGTTGCGCGGCCGATCCAATCCGTCAGATCCGTCATCGCATGTCTCCGAACTCGGCGCGGATTCGATCCGTGTGTTCTCCGACGGCAGGAACGTCGCCGTAGACCGGCCAGCTCGATGCACGCAGCGGATGCGCCGGCATGCACACCGACCCGTGCTCGGCGTCGATCGTCGACGCGGCGCAGTTGCGGATGCGCCGACAATCCGGCGACGTCATTGACCGTCCCGAACGCGATTTGCGCGCGCACCAGCAACTCGGTGATCGCCGCGCGTGTGGATGCGCCGAAGCGTGTCTCGATCAGCGCATCGAGCGCGGGCCGATTCGCCACTCGCTGCGCGTTCGTCGCATAGCGCGCATCGGTCGCGAGCGCCTCATCGCGAAGCACACCCGCGGCAAAGTCGCGCCACTCGCGATCGTTCTGAATCGAGATGATCAGGACGCGGCCGTCGCCGGTCGAGAACGCACCGTACGGCGCGATCGTCGGATGCGCCAAGCCAATGTTTTCCGGCGCCGCGCCGAGATAGTCGTGGTGCAGCAGCGGCACGGTCATCCATTCGGCCATGACATCGAACAACGAAATCGAAAGCGCGTCGCCATGGCCCGTTCGCGTTCGGCGCCATAACGCCTCGTGAATCGCGAGCGCCGCGCTGACGCCGGTCGCGATGTCGCAGACGGAGATGCCGACCCGTCCGGGTTGACCGGGCGGGCCCGACACCGCCAACAAGCCGGACTCGGCCTGCACGAGCAGGTCGTACGCTTTCAGCTGCGCATACGTACCCACGTCGCCGTACCCGGAGATGTCGCACGTGATCAGTTGCGGATAGCGCTCGCGCAATTCGCTCGACCCGAATCCCGCGCGCGCGGCCGCGCCGGCCGCGAGATTCTGGATGAACACGTCGGCGCCGCGCAGCACCCGGTGCAGCAACGCCGCGTCTGAAGCGTCCTTGATATCGAGCACCAACGACTCCTTGCCGCGATTGAGCCACGTGAAATACGACGAACCACCGTTCGCGGCGCGGTCGTAGCCGCGCGCAAAGTCGCCGTCGGCGCGTTCGATCTTGATCACGCGCGCGCCGGCATCCGCCAACCGACACGATGCCATCGGCGCTGCGACCGCCTGCTCGAGCGAAACGACGAGCAGCCCATCGAGCGGTCGCGCGGCCGGATCCGCGTGCGTCACGTCAGAACGACCGCGGCAGTCCGAGCACGTGCTCGGCGACGAAGCTCAGAATCAGATTCGTCGAGATCGGCGCGATCTGATACAGCCGCGTTTCGCGGAACTTGCGTTCGATGTGATATTCGCGCGCAAACGCAAAGCCGCCGTGCGTCTGCATCGCGACGTCGCCCGCGCGCCACGACGCTTCCGACGCCAGCATCTTCGCCATGTTGGCTTCGGCGCCGCAGTCGAGTCCGGCATCGAACAAGTGCGCCGCCCGTTCGACCATCAACGCCGCCGCCTCGATTTCCGCGTGGCAGCGCGCGATCGGAAACTGCACGCCCTGGTTCTGGCCGATCGGTCGGCCGAACACGATCCGCTCGTTGGCGTACGCGACGGATTTGTCGGTGAAGTAACGCCCATCGCCGACGCATTCTGCGGCGATCAAAATGCGCTCCGCGTTCATCCCGTCGAGAATTACACGAAAGCCGCGACCCTCGTCGCCGAGCAGGTTTTCCGCGGGAACTTCGAGGTCGGTGAAGAACAGTTCGCACGAGTGGTGGTTGATCATCGCGTTGATCGGCCTGACGTCGAGTCCGTGACCAACCGCGTCGCGCAGATCGACGATGAACGCGGACAACCCTTCCGTTTTGCGCGCCACTTGATCGCGCGGCGTCGTGCGCGCCAACAACAACATCAGATCGGAATGTTCGACGCGACTGATCCAGACCTTTTGTCCGTTGATCACGTAATGGTCGCCGCGCCGCGTCGCGGTCGTCTTCAGATTCGTCGTATCGGTGCCGGTCGTGGGCTCGGTGACGCCAAAGCTCTGCAGCCTCAGTTCGCCTGCCGCAATTTTCGGCAGATACAGTCGCTTCTGCGCATCGGAGCCGTGTCGCAGGATCGAGCCCATCACATACATCTGCGCATGGCAGGCCCCGGCGTGCGCGCCGGACCGGCTGATCTCTTCCATGATGGCCGCCGCTTCGAGGACACCGAGTCCGGCGCCGCCATACATTTCCGGAATCAGCGCCGTCAAAAAACCGGCCGTCGTCAGTTCACGCACGAACTCGGTGGGATAGCCGCGCGTACCATCGAGTTCGAGCCAATACTGTTCACCGTAGCGGGCACACAGCGCCCTGACCGATGCGCGAATCTCGTTGATCTGCGCTTCGCGTGCCGTCGCTTCGAGCTTCATTTCTTCTCCCGATGTGACCCAAGGGTTATTCTGCACCGCCGAGCGATTTCACAACCACACCAATCAAGGAACTCGACGATGGCACTCTCCATCGGCGCCCACGTGGGACAGCAGAACATGTCGATGGATCAGATGCGCGCGTTGTGGCGCAAGCTCGATCAATCGGGATTCGATTGGATCTCCGCGTGGGACCACTTCTACGAAGCGCCACCCGCGGGCGGGACAGTACCTCACTTCGAAGCGCTCGCGACACTGGGCGCGCTGGCGGCGGAGACGCAACACGCGCGCCTCGGCTGCCTCGTCTTTTATGTCGGTTACCGCAATCCCGCATTGCTCGCGAAGGCGGCAACGACGCTCGACCACATTTCCGGCGGGCGCTTCGAATTGGGGATCGGCGCCGGCTGGCATCACTGGGAAGCCACCGCGTACGGTTACGATTTTCCCGCGGTGAAGACGCGCCTCGATATGCTCGACGAAGCCGCCACGGTGATTCGCGGACTTTTGACGAACGAACGTACGACGTTCCATGGAACGCATTTCCGCGTCGAAGACGCGTCATGCCTGCCGCGTCCGGTCCAGCAACGGCTGCCGATCTGGATCGGCGGCGTCGGCGAAAAACGGACTTTGCGCCTGGTCGCGAAACACGCCGACGGCTGGAACGCCGCGTACGTCGCGCCCGCCGAATTTGCGCGCCTCGGGGCCGTCCTCGACGGTTGGTGCGAACGCGCAGGACGCGATCCGAAGTCGGTGCGGCGCGCCGTCAATCTGACATTCAACCTCGCGACCGACGCAAAGGGCGTTGCCCGCGCTGCGGAACAGCTGAAGAAAGACTGGGGTCCAGCGGCGGCACGTATCGCGGGAGGGGCGCTGACGGGCACACCCGACCAAGCGAGTGACCGCATACTCGAATACGTCGCTGCCGGCGCGAGCGAAGTCAATATCGCGTTGCGCGCGCCATGGAATCAGGAAGCGCTCGACGCCTATATCGAGAACGTGGTTCCGCGCGTGCGCGCAGCGACGAGATGAACTTCCTACGTCCTCTTGGCCAGCGCAGCCGCGAACGCGAGCGTGCGAGCAGCTTCGCTCGCGTGAAGATTCTCGACCAACTTGCCGTTGACGACCGCCACCCCTTTACCGGCTCGTTGGGCGCTCTCCCATGCATCGATGATCTGACGCGCCTGATCGATTTCGTCTGCACTCGGGCCGAACACGCTGTTCGCGATGTCGATCTGCGAAGGATGAATCAGCGTCTTGCCGTCAAAACCCAGATCGCGTCCCTGTATGCACGCGCGGCTGAAACTCTCGGTGTCGCGGAAATCGAGATGCACGCCGTCCAGTACGACCCGATTGCAGGCGCGAGCGACCAACACACAGTGCGCCAGCGACGGTAGCAGCGCGCGCCGGTCATCGGTATGCCGCGCGCGCAGTTCCTTGACCAGATCGCTGGTGCCCATGACAGCGACCGCGACGCGCGGTTCGTGTGCGAGGATCTGCTCGATCGCGAGCACGCCGCGCGGCGTCTCGATCATCACCCATAGTGGCAACGCGGCGGCTGGCGTCGCGCGGGCACTGGCAAGCGATTCGATGCACGCGCGTACTTGATCGCGCGACTCGATTTTCGGCAACAACACAGCGTCGATCGGCAGTTGCGCTGCCGCGGCCAGATCGGCTCGCGCCCACGGCGTGTCGAGTCCGTTCACGCGCACGATCAGTTCGCGATGGCCGTAGCCGCCCGCGCGTACGGCGGTTTCGACCTGGCCGCGCGCGGAATCCTTGGCGTCGGGCGCAACGGCGTCCTCGAGATCGAAGATGATCGCGTCGCACGCCAGTTCGCGCGCTTTCTCCATCGCCCGCGCATTCGCGCCGGGCATGTACAACACGGACCTTCGTGGTCGCAGCGCATCGGCTCCGGTCGTGGCGTGCGTCATCCGCGGCGGCTACTTCCCTGAGGATGTGGCCCGTCGGCCGAACGGCGCTGCATGCGATCGAGCGCCTGCGAACGCTCCTGCGGCGACAGCTGTCGAAACCGATCACGCAGATGGCGCTGCTGTTCCGGCGGCAGGCTGCGGAAGTCGTGCATGCGCTCGCGCAGCGTCTGTTGTTGCTCCGGCGTCAAACTCTTGAACTGCTGGAAGCGCTGCGACAACTCGGCTTGCCGTTCGGGCGGCAGCGATTGCCAGCGCGCGAACCGCTGCTGCATCGTTGCGCGCGCTTTGGGATCCATCGACGACCATCGCTGCGCACCGGCGGCGAGCCGCTGCTGCTGGGCCGCGTCGAGTTGTCCCCATTGCGACTGATATTGCGACAGCACGGCGCGTTGCGCATCGGACAGTTCATCCCACTCAACGGCGAAAGCCGGGCGGCACAAGACCAGGCCGAACACGACCACCGCGACAAATCCGAGCCTGCGCTTGCTCATCACTTCACACGCTCCGCATCAGGCGCCGCGTCACCGTTGAGCACGGTCGTCGACTCCTTCTTTGCATCGACGACACCCTGCATGTCATCCGGCCCCACCCATCCGCCGTGTTCGTCGACCAGATCGCCGAGATATTCCAACAACTCGATGTCCGGGGCGCCCGGTTCATTGGCCGCCGCTGGTTCGGCGGCGTTGGCGTCGCCACTGATGAATGCGCCCAGTCCCAACCAAACTGCGCACGCGCTAACTCGCATCGGTGTCGTCGGAATCCAGCCACGCGACAAATTCGAGATCATCGAGCAGATCCAGATCCTGCGCGACCGCAAACTGCACGTCATCCAACGGGGGTGCGTCTTTGCGATCAACGTTGCGATCGATGGCCACGCTGAACATGCCGACAACCAACAGCGTGCTCGCCAATGCGCCCACCGGAACCCACGCGGACGGCGCACGCGGAATCGGCGCATCGACCGACGCCACCGCGCGCCGCCGCGCTGCGGCCAGACGATCGACGAGTTCGGGCGCGAGCGCGCGCGCGTTGAGCGCGTCGCGCACCCGGCTCACAAATTCCTCGTCGCCGATCAGGCGTTCGTCGCTCATGACCAGTCACCTTCCAACTGTTCGCGCAACTTGTGCACGGCCCGCGAATAGTGCGTTTTGACACTACCTTCGGAGCATCTCATAGCACGCGCGGTGCCCGCCACATCCAGGCCCTCCCATGCCCGCAACAGGAACGCTTCGCGCTGGCGCGCCGGCAACTCCGCCAGTGCAACGTGCAGTCGCTGCGTTGCGCGGTCGAGTTCGCCGCGAAACTCGGGCTCGGTATCGCGCGCGCCGGCCACTTGCTCCATCGGGTCCGAGTCGGTCGGCGCGTCGCGCCGTCCCGGGAACAACGCGAAGATGCCGTTCTGCACGATCCGACGCCGATGAAAATCCGTAATCCGATTGCGCAGGATCCGAAAGAACAACGGCGGCCATTCCGCTTCCGGCCGCGTGGCGTACTTGCGCGCGAGCGTCAACATCGCATCCTGCACGATGTCCAGCGCCGCCTCGGAATCGGACACCGCATAACGCGCGATCCGAAACGCGCGGCGTTCCACACTCGCTAGGAAGCTGTTCAATGCAGCCGCGTTGCCCATTGAGACCGCATTTCTCATTGAGAAGAATCATCGCCGGAGGCCACACCCCTCGGCAGCGTTGTCTGATCATGGCGCTGTGAACTCGAAACTCGCCCGCGGAGTCGTCAACTCCAGCGTGGCCGCATTGTAGCGCCCGTTCGCGCTGATCTCGACGAGGTGTTCGCCCGCCGTGACGTGATCCGACAGTGCGTGCGTCAGCTCCGCGAAGTCGCGGTATACCTTGACCTCGCGGCTTCCTCGAACCGCCGTCAGATAGGCACCGCCACCCTCGGCTGGTGCAATCAACGCAATGTGATCGGCCGAGTCGGGCGCATCGCGGCCGATCAACTGATGCCGCGCGTCGGTGAGATCTACGTCGATTCGATCCGCCGACAGGCTCGTAAAGGGGCTCGCCGATCCAGCGATCGCGGGCCAGACGGCCCGCAAGTGCGCGCCAACCGGATCATCATCTCCAACGATGACGGTGCGCGCGTCGAAATCCGGCGGCGCCAGCGCAAACGCATGCACCAATCCACGCACGCGGACCCGATCGGTGACAGCGAGCCCTGGCAGCGACAGCGTCGCTGTGTCGATCTCGTAGTGGGTCGGATTGGCATCCGCAGTCGTGGTTGCGCCCGTGCCGGCGAAATCGAATGCGCCAGGCGGCAGGCCACCCAGCCCAACGAGATCGACGACCAGCGGATTGACCTGCACTACGGAACCTTCGAGCCCCGTGATCTCGAGCCGCACCCAGCCCGCTGTGGCGTCCAGTGTTCGTGCATCGACCATCGTGCCGAACGCGACGATCCGTTGTCCGACCGAAATAGCGCCCTTCCCTAGTGAATCGCCCGATGAATCCGGCGCGCCGATCGCGCGTACGCGGGTATCGTCACCGATGAGCACCTCGACCTCGCCGCGCATGTCATCCGCGCCGTCGCGACGTTCGACATCCGCATCGCGGACCGTCAGCGTATCGCCGACGCGTGCTGTCACGACGCCGGTCAGCGCGTCTCCGGTCGACCACGGCACGCTGCTGCCGGCCAGCACCGTCGCCGCAGTGAATGAGCCACCCACAACCATGCCTTGCGCAACGACGGGGGTATCCACCGCGAGCGCAGCGACTGCATCCAAACCGGCGGCGCCTGCGAAGGATCCACCGTTGATCTCCCACTGCGTGTCCGCGGTGGTTGCAAACGTCAGGCGGCCAAAATCACCACTGCGCTCGTGAAACGGGCGCACCTTCAACGTGACGCGTGCCGGCGGTCTTGTCGACCGACGCGAGCACGCCTCGCGCGCGGTGGTCACGATCGACGTCGAGTTCGGGGACCACCGCCAAAAACGGCTGCACCGTGACGTGCGCCGGAATGGCGGCCAAATCGACCGCGTTGCTCGCCGCGAGGTCGAAGTCGAGCGTCACCGACGCCGGCACGCCTGCGGCGATGTGCACCGCGCCCGCGTCGGGCAGTTGAATCGCAACTGATAGCGTCGTCAGCGGCTTGCCATCTGCACCAATCGCGACGACCGGCACCGCCGCGCCGTTCGCGTCCTGCACGACGATCTGCGCATTCGTGAAGTCGAGGCCCACGTCGACGCGCGAATAAGCGCCGGCCGGCACCGTCGCGATCGTCAGGAACTCGGTGAGATCGACGAGTTGTGCAAAGTCGATCCGCGTGGTCAGCGGAACGGTCTCGACGACATCGCCATTGGCCCGTTCGAACCGCAGCGAACTGACGTCGACCGCATACGTCAGAAAATCGCCCGCCGCATCGCGCACTCCGATCGTCAACTGCCCCATGGTTGCGGCCGCCGCCGGCGTTGCCATACTGCCGCCTGCACCCCCGCCGCACCCATGCAGCGCCGCAATACCCAGCGCTACGCTCAGCACCCCAGCCAACCACGCTCCAAAACCGCGTCTCGAACTGCCTACGCGTGCCATGAAGATCTCCACCTTCGTTGATGTCACGGGTATCAACGGGTGGATGCCGAAAACGTTGACCGGAATGCGACGCTCGACGTGGAAAACCTCGACTGCGTCTCGCTGCGAACGCAGGCGGTGCGTCAGCGCTAGAGCGGATCTCAGCCGATTCGCGCCGATTGACCGCCATCGACGGCGAGGCAGACGCCGGTAATGAACCGTGCCTCGTCGCTCGCGAGGAACAGCGCCGCGTTGGCGACGTCCCAGCCGCTGCCCATTGCGTGACCCAGCGGCACCTGCGCGTCGCGCTGCGCGATCACTGTCGCGCGATCGCGGCCGGCCGCCACGTTGCCTTCGATCGCCATCGGCGTGTTCATCAGTCCGGGCATGATCACGTTGGCGCGGATGTTGTATTCGCCGTTGCCGATCGCCAACGACTGCGTAAAGGCGTTGACCGCGGCTTTCGATGTCTTGTACGCGATGATCCCGACCGAGCACACCGCCGCAATCGACGAGATGTTGATGATCACGCCGCTGCGCTGCACGCGCATGACCGGCAGCACGTGCTTGCACGTGAACATCACGCTTTTCAGATTCGTCGTGTGGATGCGGTCCCACACTTCTTCGGTCATGTTGGCTCGGCCCGCGATCGCCGGCGCCGATGCCGACGTTGTTGTGCAGGATGTCGATGCGTCCATAACGCGCGACGCAGGCGTCGATCATCGCCGCGCACGCCGCCTCCGACGTGACATCGGCCTCGTGCGCGACATCCGGTGCCGCCTTCCTCGACCACCATCGCGAGCGTCTCTTCGGCAGACTCCACCCGTCGATCGACGAGGAACACCGACGCGCCTTCTTGCGCAAATCGCAGCGCCGTCGCGCGGCCATTGCCGATGGTGGCGCCCGGCGTCTGACCGGCGCCGACGATCAATGCGATCTTTCCCTCGAGACGTCCGGTCATGTCGTACCCGCCCGATCGCCTCAGACGTCGAAACCCGGGCAGACCCGGATCGGCCTGCACGCCGAAGCTGTTGAGCGCCATCGACACCAGGTTGTATTGGCCGACGGTGAACACGATGTCCATCAGCTGCTTGCGTATTGAAGTGCTGCGCGAGGCCCCGCCACGTCGCGTCGCTGACGTGCGCGTCGGCGTGCAGTTCGTCGGTGGCTTGCATCAGCAAACGATCCACGGCGCTCCAGCCTTTGGCATCGGGTCCGGCCTTGATGCGGCGGATTTCGTCGTCGGTGATTTTTGCGCGGCGCGCGATCAGCACGTGCTGACCCCACTCGTAACCGGACCTGCACAGATAGCCGATCCGCAGAATCACCAGTTCGCGTTCGCGGATCGGCAACGTCGACTTACCCAGCACGTGGTTGGCGAACACCATCCAGCGCTTGGCCAGTTCCGAGTGATTGGCGAGCGTCTTGAAGATGTTGAGCGGCTCGCCCTCGAATCGCCCCATGAGTTCCTTCGCGGTGGCGTCCCAGTCGGCGGCGGCCAACGGTGCAATGCGAGGCTGCGGACACGCGCATCTGGTGGATCTCCAGGAATAGCGGTTCGGTACTATAGCACCGACTTCGTCCGACTACTTCACCGCACCTCTTCACTTCCGGGGGACCACCATGACCGTTCGCTACGACACCGACGCGCGCTGCGCGATCATCACGATCGATCGACCGCAGGTCCGCAACGCCGTCGACGGCCCGACCGCAAAATTGCTGGCCGACGCGTTCCGGCGCTTCGACGCGGCGGAAGACCTCGACGTCGCGATACTCACCGGTGCCGAGAATACGTTCTGCGCCGGCGCGGATCTCAAAGCCGTGTCACGCGCCGAAGGCAATCGCGTCGGCATCGACGGCGACGGCCCGATGGGGCCGACGCGCATGCTGCTGAGCAAGCCGGTGCTCGCCGCGGTCGAGGGCCACGCGGTCGCCGGCGGACTCGAGCTCGCGTTGTGGTGTGATCTGCGCGTCGCCGCAACCGACGCGGTGTTCGGCGTCTATTGTCGCCGCTGGGGCGTGCCATTGATCGACGGCGGCACGATCCGGCTGCCGCGCCTGATCGGCCACAGTCACGCGCTCGATCTGATTCTCACCGGCCGCGGCGTATCCGGCGACGAGGCCAAAGCGATGGGATTGGTCAATCGCCTGACGCCGCCGGGTCAGGCGCTTGCAGGTGCGTTGGAACTCGCGCGCGAACTCAGTCGATTTCCGCAGCGGTGTCTGCGCAGCGATCGGCTGTCGTCGTATCGGCAGTGGTCGCTCGATCTCGACGGCGCGCTGCGCGAAGAAACCTGGCTCGGTCGCGAGGTGATCCGCACCGGCGAAACGCGCGAAGGCGCCGCACGATTCGCCAGCGGCGCGGGACGCCACGGCGACTTCCAGAAGATCTGAAACTCTACTGACGACCCAGCAGTGGCGCGACCTGCGCGAGCGAGAGACGCACGCCACCTAGCAGCGCGGCGGCGATCGCACGTTCGCGCACGCGATCGGCGCGCGTCAGCGGACCTCGCGCATACAGCCGATGATCGAGCGTGAGTCGCGCCCACAAGACGCGCCGCGCATCGCCGCGCAGCCGCGCTGTCTCACAGCCTTCCCACGCGAGCAGGATCGCGCTGCTCGCGTGATAGAGCGCGGTCGCGGCCTGCCGCACCCAGAGTTCGTCGGCCGTATCCGAGTCTTCGCTCAACGCGATCGCCTCGCGGAGTCCGTCGCGCAGTTCGTCGCGCAACGTCGGAGGCAATTCAGGGCAACGTTCCAGGCGATCGAGCAATGCCGCCTCGTATGCGCCCTGGCAGCCATTGCGGCCGATCGCGCGGCGCACGGCGTCGATCGCGACGATGTTCGACGTGCCTTCCCAGATCGAGCCGAGATGCGCGTCGCGCACGAGTCGCGCGTTGGCGAAGTCTTCGACGTAGCCGCAGCCGCCGCGCACTTCCATCGCGTCGCCGGTCACGCGCCGGGCGTCCCGCGTCGCGCGCAGCTTCAGTATCGGCGTCGCGAGCCGCAGCACGGCCCGCGCTTCGTTCGCCTGACCACGACCCGGATATTCCGCCTCGTCGAGCGCGTCCGCGGTGAAGAAGCTCATGCTGAGCGCTTGCTCGCTCGGCAGCTGAATTTTCAGCAATTGGCGTTGCGCGAGCGGCAGATCGAGCAGCCGCGCACCGAAGACTTCACGATGCCGATACACCTGCCACGCATCGAGCACCGCGCGCCGCATCAACGCCGCCGACTTCACGCCGTTCGACAGCCGCGACCAGTTGATCATTTCGGCCATCTGTTTGAACCCGGCATCGAGCTGCCCCAACGGATATGCGATGGCGCCGTCGAACGACACCTCACCGCTCGCCATCGAGCGCGTGCCGAGTTTTTCCTTCAGACGCACGATCCGATACCGGTTTGGAGCGCCATCGTCGAGTAGACGCGGCATCACGAACAAACCCAGTCCGCGCGTGCCGGCGGGCGCACCAGCGGGTCGCGCCAGCAGCGTCACCACCGCTGCGTCCGCATTCGAACAGAACCACTTTTCACCGTGAATCCGCCAGCCGTCGGCGGTTTGTGTCGCGGTGCTCGTCAGGCGGCCGACGTCCGACCCACCCTCCTTCTCGGTCATGAACTGGGCGCCTTGCCACAATTGCGCCATGTCCTGGCTCAACATGCGCGGCAGGAATCGCGCCTTCGCGGCATCGTCTCCGAATCGACTGATCAGGTGCGCCGCCGAATCCGTGACGTTGATCGGGCAACCCAGCCCGAACTCGGCCTCGTTGAACAACAGCGTAAACGCGTGCTTCGCGACCGCCGGCAGTGCTCTGGGCCAGCCGAGGATCGGTCGGTGGCTCATCGCGTGGATGCCGAATTCGCCGTACGCGACCGCTTCGAGGCGGCGATACGCCGGATGGTATTCGATCCATTGCACATCACGCCCAAAACGGTCGCGCTGGTGCAGCACGGGCGGATGTCGGTCGGCCAGCGCCGCGCACGCATCGAGTTCCGAGCCTGCGAGTTCACCCAGACGATCGAGATGCGGCTCGAGGTGCGCGCGCAGGTCGTCCGCCAGATACAGCGCGAGCAGATCGCGCAACGATTCGTCAGCGCGATAGAAATTCAGGCCGCGCGTATCCGGTGCGATCGCGGACGTAACGACGCGTCGGTCGGTGTGCTCACGGCGTGCCACCGTCTTCGACGCGTGCGTCCAGCCCGCGGTCGTGCAGCGCCTTCAACACCTGATCCTCCTGTTCCTCGCCGCGCATCTGCAAGACGAGGTCGACGATGACCGCGCGCACCGACGATCC
Organism: uncultured Gammaproteobacteria bacterium; assembly: GCA_963829065.1. Classification (GTDB taxonomy): domain Bacteria; phylum Pseudomonadota; class Gammaproteobacteria; order Pseudomonadales; family Azotimanducaceae; genus DATJGR01. Next base: position 127,482 of record CAWHHK010000011.1, read on the forward strand.
GCCGAAGGCGCGCTGATGCGCGATTTCGATGATGTTGCTGTCGAGTTCGCCGAGCAGTTGCGTCAACTTGCCGAGCGCGCCGGGCACATCGTCGATCTCGACGCGCAGCCGCACGAGCCGATGGCTACGCACGAGACCCCGCTGCAGGATCGACGACAGAATCATCATGTCGACGTTGCCGCCGCACAGCGGCAGACCGACGCGGCGATTGCGGAACCGATCGGGATGGCGCAGCACGGCGGCGAGCCCGGCCGCGCCGGCGCCCTCGACAACCGTCTTTTCGATCTCGAGCAGGATGAAGATCGCGCGTTCGATGTGCTCTTCGTCGACCAGCAGCACGTCGTCGACATGTCGGCGGATCAGCTCCATCGTCAAGGTGCCTGGCGACTTGACGGCGATACCCTCCGCGACGGTCCCACCGCCCGGGACCACGTCGGCCAGCCGATGAAACGCGTTGTACGCCGAGGGATATCGACTCGTTTGCACACCGATGATTTCAATCTTCGGATTGATCGACTTTGCGCCGATCGCAACGCCCGAGATCAAACCACCGCCGCCGATCGGTACGACCAGCACGTCGAGGTCGGGCGCTTGCGTCAGCATCTCGAGGCCGAGCGTTCCCTGTCCCGCAATCACCGCGGGATCGTCGAACGGATGCACGAGCGTGAGGTTGCGGCGCCGACCTTCGTCGAGCGCAAACGCGCGCGCCTCGTCGAACTGGCTGCCGTACAGGATGATCTCGGCTTCGAATACGCGCGTCTGCTCGACTTTCGCGTTCGGCGTCGTGCGCGGCATGACGATGCACGTGGGGATGCCGAGGCGCCGACCGTGATACGCCACTGCCTGCGCATGATTGCCGGCCGACATCGCGATCACGCCGCGGCTGCGCTCAGCCGGCGTCAGCTCGAGCAGACGGTTCAGCGCGCCGCGTTCTTTGAACGACGCGGTGAACTGATGATTCTCGAACTTCAGATGGATCTGCGCGCCGGTCAGCGCCGACAGCGTCTTCGAGTGTTCGAGCGGCGTCAGCACGATCTCGCCGCCGATGCGCGCTTGCGCTTGCCTGAGGTCCGCCACCGTAACGGACATGGATCAAGTCACCGATCGCAGGGTGCGTCAGTATAACGGCGCGGCCGCGAGTCGCTCAGCGACGCGTCACCGTGACGACGCGACGGATGTCGCGCGACGACGCGCCGATCAGAATTCGATACTCGCCCGGCTCGACGATCCAGCCGTGGCTCGACACGTCGTAAAACGCGAAATCGCGCGGCGCGAGCGTCAGCTGCACGCGCGTGGATGCACCCGCGGCCAGTTCGACCTTCGCAAATCCCTTCAACTCGCGCGGCGGCCGCGCGACGCTCGACGCAACGTCGCTGACGTAGAGCTGTACAACCTCTTGCCCGGTCCGCGCGCCGGCATTGCGAACGACGACCGAGACAATCGACATCCTCGTCAGCCGCGTAGTTGCGTCCGGTCGGTCGCGAGTTTCGCATACTCGAATTGCGTGTACGACAGCCCATGCCCGAACGGAAATTCCGGCTCGATCTGTTTGTGATCGTAGTAGCGATAGCCGACGAAAATGCCTTCGCCATAACGCACGTGCCCGCGTTCGCCCGGATAGTTGACGAACGCCGGCGTGTCTTCGATCCGCTTCGGCACCGTCATCGGCAATCGTCCTGACGGATTCACAGTGCCGCTGAGCACGTCCGCGAGCGCGTTGCCGTATTCCTGGCCGGCGTACCACACCTGCAGCACAGATTTCGCCGAACCGAGCCAATCGCCCATACGGATCGGCGAGCCCGCGTTGATGACGACGACCGTGTTGGGGTTCGAGCGCGCGACGCGACGAATCAGTTCGCCCTGCGACCCAGGCAGCTCGAGGTCGGCGCGGTCGTGGCCCTCGGACTCCCACTCACCGGTGAGACCGACGATGACGACGGCGACGTCGGCCGCTGCGGCGACATCGCAGGCGTGCTCGATATCGTCGACGAGCGTCGGCGGCGCCATGCCGATCCGCATACCGGCCATGATCGCCTTGGTCGCGCGACTGAATTCGGCCGTCAGCGACACCGGCTCGCCCGCGCGCAATTCGACCGCACCGATGACTTCGTTGCTGCCCATCCCGAAATACGAATCGCCCGGCGTCTGCGCGGACCAGTTGTCGACCACCGTCGCTGCGTCGACGAACAACCGCGACAGACCCGCGCTCATCAAACTGAATCTGTGCACACCCGACACCTCGGCGACGAAGGTCGTCGTCAGGCGTGCCGAAAACTCGGCCTCGACTTTGTCGGAGAAGCGACCAAACCACACGAGATTGCCGGAGCGCCGCTGGTTCACCAGCGCTGGCTCACCCGCCATCGTCAAATTGTTGTAGAACGCGATCTCGTAGCCGGCGCGATCGGTCTCGGGCACCCGGCACTGATGCGGCGGCAGCAGCGGCAGATATTTGAAGTTGACTGCTCCGCGCGCGATGGTGATATCCGCATCGGGCCAGCGCGCCGCGATCCCGGCGCGCGGGTCGACGATGTAGTGCGCGGCAACCGCCGAACTGCCGCCGCCCTGGACCTGCGGTTCGAGCACGTTGGGCCCGATCAACGCGATGCGGCGCGGGTCTGCCAGCGGCAGCAGTCCTTCGTTCTTCAGCAGCACCATGCCTTCGGCGCCGACGCGCCGGATCAGCGCGCGATGTGCGGGCTCGTCGACGGATCGCTCGGGTCCGGGTTCGGTTGCGTCGAGGCGGTTCGTGCGCAGCAGCAGCCGCAGGTGGCGGCGCACTTTCGCGTCGATCGCATCGATCGCAACGGAACCTTCCCTCACCGCGGCGAGCAGTTTGTCGCCCATGTGCCGCGCCGGACCCGGCATCTCGAGATCGAGCCCAGCGCGCGCCGGTTCGAGCGTCGAATACGTGCCGCCCCAATCCGAAATCACAACGCCGTCGAAATTCCACTGGACCTTCAACACGTCTTGCAGCAGCGCCTCATTCGCGCTCGCGTAGACACCGTTGACCCGGTTGTACGCCGACATCACTGACCACACGCCGGTGCGCACGACGACGCGCTCGAATGGGTACAGATAGATCTCGTGCAGCGTTCGTTCGTCGACGTCGCTGCTGATCGTCATGCGCTCGAACTCGGAGTCGTTGCAGACGAAATGTTTGACGCAACACGCAACGCCGTTGCGCTGCACGTGACTGATCAATGCGTGCGCGATCTCGGCGCTGAGATAAGGATCTTCCGAATAGCACTCGAAGTTGCGTCCCGCCAGCGGCGACCGGTGGATGTTGACGGTCGGCCCCAGCAGCACCTGCACGCCCTTCGCGGCACACTGCGCGGCGAGGGCATCGCCGACTGCGCCGATCAGCGCGACGTTCCACGTTGCCGCCATCGCCGTGCCGACCGGAAACAGCGCCGACTTCGAACCGCTCAGCCCCTCGCCGCGCACCCCGTTCGGACCGTCGGAGACCTTGTATGCGGGGATACCCAGCCGTGGGACGCCGGTGCTGAACCACGCGCCCGACCCGGCGGCCATCGACACTTTTTCCTCGAGCGTCAGCGCGCTGACGAGCTGCTCGATCCGCGCCTCAAACTGCTCCGCTGGCATCTGCGATTCTCCCAGTCATTGGAGGCCTCCTGGCGCGCGAATCATCCAGCGTTCGCGTCACCCACACATAGCTCGCCGCGGCGATCACGACATTCGCGATCGCACCGGCGCCGAAGATCCCGCGATAGCCGAACAGTCGATCGCCGATCAATGCCAGCGGCACGTAGATCACCACCATCCGCGTGATCGTCAGGATCAGCGATGGCAACGGCTTGCCGAGCGCCATGAAACAACTGCCTGCGACCATCGCGAGTCCGAATGTCGAGTAACTCAACGGCACGATCAACAGGTAGTGATACGTCGCATCGATGACATCGGGGTCGGAGTTGATCAAGCCGACGATGCCGCGCCCAAAGAGCGCCAGCACCGCAAACACGAAAACGCCCCAAACGAACGAGAATCTGTAACCGATGCGCAACGTCTCGTCGATCCGCTGGTACTGCCCCGCCCCCCAGTTCTGGCCGACCATCGGCGCGATGCTCCCCGACAACGCCATCAGAATCATCAGCGACAACGATTCGATGCGGACCGCGACGCCGAAGCCGGCAACGACGGCGTGTCCGTATTTCGCGAGCAGTCCGAACACGACGCCCATCGACACTGGACCGATCAGGTTGGTCATGATCGAAGGCACGCCGATGCGCAGCACCTCGCGCCACGAATGCAGCACCGAACTCCATGCGCCCAACGGCCGAATCATGCCGCGGTTCGCCATGACATACGCCGTCGCCATCGCGCTGAGCCCACGCGAGAACACGAATGCCCAGGCGGATCCCGTAAAGCCGATGCCGGCGTGAATCCCGGGCAGGCCGAAGATCAAGATCGGCGCGAGAATCACCTGGATCCCCGAAGCCGCCGTCATCAACGTGCCCGGCACGCGCGCGTTGCCCATCGCGCTCAGCATCGACATGCCGACCATCGGCACGGCAAACAGCGGCAGGCCGATGAACCAGATGTTCATGTACGCCGTAACCATCGGCAGCATGACGGCGTCGGCGCCGAGCAGCTGAAACAGGTGCGGGCCGAACACCCGGCCGCAGACCGCGAGCGTTACCACGACAATGAGCACCAGCAGCAGTGTGTGTGTACCGAGCACGTACGCCCGCGCGCGGTCGCCGCCACCGAGCGCGCGCGACATGATCGACGTAGCGCCGACACCCAGCCCCATCGATACCGACGACATACCCATCACGACCGGAAACGAAAAGCTGACGGCGGCGAGTTCGCGCGTACCGATCCAGCCGATGTAGATCGTGTCGACCATCGACGTGAGCATCATCGACGAGATGCCGAAGAACATCGGCAGCGTGAGGCGGATCAGGTGGCGTCCGACCGAACCGGTAGTGAGATTCTCCGAACCGCGCACTCAAAATTCCGTTGTTCGACGAATCGGGTATTCTAACGACCCTCGCCTGCGTTGATAGCGAACTTCGTTGAGCTCTTCGCCGACCTTTTCGTCGCTCTTTTCGTTGGGCTCTTCGTAGAGGGTACCGTGACGAAACAACCCTCCGGCATGGCCGGTCGTTCAGCCCGCATCGTGCATTCGATCGACGAAATTCCGGCGCCGTCGTGGAACGCGTGCGCCAACCCGGGCGGCGCGACGCCAGACAATCCGTTCCTCGATCACGGCTTCCTGCATGCGCTCGAAGCGAGCGGCAGCGCGGTGTCGCGCACCGGTTGGCAACCGTTCCATGTCGTTCTCGAAGACGCAGCGTCGCGGATCATCGGCGTCGTGCCGATGTATCTGAAGGGGCATTCACGCGGCGAGTACGTATTCGACGGCGCATGGGCGGAAGCGTGGCACCGCGCCGGCGGCACCTACTACCCGAAGCTCCAGGTCAGCATTCCGTTCACGCCGGCGACCGGGCGACGGCTGCTCGCGCGTCCGGGGCCGGACGTCGATGCGATCGAGCAGCAACTCGCGGCGGCGTGTGTGCAGACCGCGACCCAGACCGCCGTGTCATCGCTGCACCTGACGTTCCTGCCGGAATCACAATGGCGCGCGCTCGGCGACCTGGGCCTGCTGCAGCGCGTCGATCAGCAATTTCACTGGCACAATCACCAGTACACGACGTTCGACGATTTTCTCGCCGAGCTCGCATCGAAAAAGCGCAAAAATCTGAAGCGCGAGCGGCGTGAGGTCGTCGAAGCCGGCATCGACATCGAATGGGTCACCGGCAGCGACATTCGCGAACACCATTGGGATGCGTTCTTCGACTTCTATACCGACACCGGCAATCGCAAGTGGGGCAGTCCTTATCTGACGCGACGTTTCTTCAGTCTGGTAACGGAGGCGATGGCGGACCGCATCCTGCTCGTCATGTGCCGGCGCGACGGACGCTACATCGCAGGGGCGCTGAATTTCATTGGCAGCGACGCGCTGTACGGGCGCAACTGGGGTTGCGTCGAGGATCACCGCTTCCTGCACTTCGAAGCCTGCTATTACCAGGCGATCGATTTTGCGATCTGTCGCGGCCTCACGCGCGTCGAAGCCGGCGCGCAAGGACCGCACAAAGTCGCGCGCGGTTACACGCCACAAGCCACGTATAGCGCGCACTGGATCCGCGACGCCGGATTACGCAACGCGATTGCGCGGTATCTGAAGGAAGAACGCGCCTACGTCCAGCAGGACATCGACTATCTGAACGAACACGCGCCGTTCCGGGCGGATTTGAAAATCGGGTGATGGCTGCTCATTGCGCCGGACACGCTCGAGCCATCCATGGGCGCTCCCCTTGCGCCATCCATGGCGCAAGAGGGTCCGACGCAATGAACAGCCATCTCTGGGTCGGTTGGGTGGCTGCGCTCCAGCATCGCAGTTCCCCTGAGGGGCTCAGCGCCTTTTCAGTAAGTCCCGAATCTCGGTGAGCAACACTTCCTGCGCCGGTGGCGCGGGTGGTGCGGCGGGCGCTGCCTCCTCCTTTCTCTTCATCGAGTTGATGGCCTTGATCAGCAGGAAGATCGCGAATGCGATGATCGCAAAGTCGAAGATCGATTGAATGAACTTGCCGTATGCCCACAACACCGCCGGCGTGGTCGCCGTCGCCGCTTTCAACGTGACCGCGAGATCCGTGAAATTGACGCCCCCCAGCATCATCCCAAGGGGCGGCATCAAGACATCGGCGACAAACGACGACACGATCTTGCCGAACGCGCCGCCAATGACGATGCCGACCGCCAGATCGACGACATTGCCGCGCAGCGCAAATTCCTTGAACTCAGACGCGAGTGACATCGCTGATCTCCTTAGGTAGAGCGTTCCGGTTTCCGTGGGGCTTCAAAGAAGCGGTTTGAGTTGGCTGAGGTAAGTCTTGATACGCGCCACATTCTTCGGCCCCATCCGCATCAGCTGTTTCTGCAGCGGGTCGCGCATCTCCATTCGTGGATCGGCGTACTCGTAGTAGACCTTCGGTTGCACCAGCGCCACGTCGCCTTCGATTTCCGGCGTCGCCAATGCACGGTCGATTCCGGCGCGCATCGCCGCGACGGGATCGGGATTCTGCGTTCCCAATTCACGCAGCGCCGCAACCAACAGCGGCGATAAGGTGCGCAGCAACGTCGCCGCGTGCTGCGGGTCGATGCTGGTCGCTACGTCGACGAAGCCGTCGAAGCGATGGTAGCCCTCGGGGTCGACGAGGATCGTCTCGCCCATTTGCTGCACTGGAAATTTCGCGGCGGGCGCCAGAAACGCGGTCTGGCGCCGCGGATAATCGCCGCGCTGTGCATTGTCGATCACCGCCGCGAAGAGGCGGACGAGGTCGTCCTGCTGCAACCAAACGGAAGTTTGCGGCGACAGAGCGCTCACTTGCTCGCGGATGTAGGCATCGCTCGTGTCGAGCGGCGGCAACACGACGCGCTGAACCTCCGGCGTCGCCGGCACGCCGGTGTCTTCGACCGGCGCAGCAGGTGGTGCGGCGACCGGCGCGACCGGTGCGGGCGGCGTCAGCGTCTGGCCCGATTGCCACCACCATAACGCCACGCCGACAACGGCGAGCGCCACGATTGCAACGATGATGCGAACGGGCATCGCCACCTCCTGATCCCTTCAAGATACCGATCGCCTTCCAATCACGGGCGCGCTCATGGCCCGACGTTTTTGAGTTCGCGCGCGAGCGCACGTGTGTTTGCGCGCGAGCGCATCCTGCCATGAAATCCATTATCATTTCCCGCTTTTCGCGCGGTGAGAATGCGCGCACCAAAGGGTTTCCAAGGGATCGTCATGCCGCGTACCGACATCCGTGACGTCTTGAGTCGAGACACCGCGATCGGTAGCCGAGTCGTCATCGCCGGATGGCTGCGCAGCGTCCGCACGTCGAAAGGCGGGTTCGCGTTTCTCGCTGTCCACGATGGTTCGTGTTTCGACACGTTGCAGGTCGTCGCCGAAGCGCGGCTGCCGAACTACGAAAGCCAGATCGCGAAATTGACGACGGGGTGCGCGATACAGGTCGAGGGCTCGGTCGTCGCGTCGCAGGGCAAGAATCAGGATCGCGAGATTCATGCAACGGCGATCACGCTGATCGGCGCGATCGACGATCCGGAGACGTACCCGATCGCGAAGAAACGACACACGTTCGAGTACCTGCGCAGCGTCGCCCACCTGCGCCCCCGGACGAATACGTTCGGCGCGATCGCGCGCGTGCGCAACTCGATCACGCAGGCGGTGCACGGCTACTTTCACCGCAACGGTTTCGTTTGGGTCAACACGCCGATCATCACCGCGAGCGATTGCGAAGGCGCGGGACAGTTGTTTCGCGTCAGCACGCTCGATGCGCTGAATCCGCCGCGCACGCCCGCGAACGCGATCGACTTCGAACAGGACTTCTTCGGCCGCCAGACATACCTGACGGTATCGGGCCAGCTGAACGTCGAGAGCTACTGCCTGGCGCTGTCGAAGGTCTATACGTTCGGGCCGACATTTCGCGCCGAGGATTCCAATACCAGCCGTCATCTGGCCGAGTTCTGGATGATCGAACCGGAGGTCGCGTTCGCCGATCTCGCGGCGAACGCCGATCTCGCGGAGGACTTCCTGAAGACGGTGTTCCGGCAGGTGCTCGACGAGCGCGGCGACGACATGGCCTTTTTCGTCGACCACATCGACAAACAGGCCATCAATCGACTCGAACAGTTGATCAATGCCCCTTTCGTGCGGATGGACTACAGCGACGCGATCGACGTGCTGCTGCGCTGCGGAGAGCGCTTCGAATTTCCTGTTGGTTGGGGACTCGATCTGCAGTCCGAGCATGAGCGCTACCTGACCGAGCGCCACGTCGGCGGTCCGGTCGTCGTCGTCAACTATCCGAAGGACATCAAGGCGTTCTACATGCGCGTCAATGACGACGGCCGTACCGTCGCCGCGATGGACGTGCTCGTGCCCGGTGTCGGCGAGATCATCGGCGGCAGTCAACGCGAAGAGCGGCTCGACGTACTCGATGCGCGGATGGCCGAGCACGGTCTCGGCGACGAACTGTGGTGGTATCGCGATCTGCGCCGCTACGGGTCGGTGCCGCACGCCGGATTCGGCCTCGGACTCGAGCGGCTGGTTCTGTACATGACCGGCATGGAGAATATCCGCGACGTGATTCCGTTTCCTCGCGTGCCTCACAACGCGAGCTTCTGACGAGGGCAGTACAAGGGGGTCGATGTTCCGTTCGCTGTTTCGCCTCAGAGAATTCCTCGCGAAGTACTACGCTGCTTTGGGGACCGGGATTTTCGCATTCCTGATATCCCGCGTTCTCGAGGCGGCCGTACCGCTCTTTCTGAAACACGGCATCGATTCGATCGCGGGCGGATCCGCCGACGTGCTGTGGCCGGTGCTCGGCATCATCGCGGCCGTCGTTACGCGCTTCGCGGTCGTCAGTCAGGCGCGCATCATCGTGCGCCGCGTCGGCCTCAACGTCGCATTTGACCTGCGCGAACGTCTATATGCCCAACTGCAGCATCAAGGGGCGCGGTTCTTCTCGCAGTTCACGATCGGCGACATGATGACGCGGGCGATCGCCGACATCAGCCTGATCCAACGGCTGATCGCGATGGGTACGATCCTGCTGGTCGTGATGGTGTTCGCGACAGCCGCCGGGTTCGGCTTCATGTTGTACCTGTCGCCTAAACTCACGGCGCTGATCCTGCCGCCGCTGCCGTTCGTCTTTTTCTACGCGTGGTGGGCGTCGCGCGAGATGGGCGTCTCGTCGCGGGACGTGCAGGACCGGATGTCCGATCTCGGCACCCACGTTCAGGAGAACCTGTCGGGCATCCGCACGATTCAGGCGATGGTGCAGGAAGAGAACGAAATCAAGCGCCTCGCGCGGACGAACGAGCAGTACTCCGAAGCGTTTTACCGGCAGGCGGAGATCAACTCGTCGATGGCCGCGTGGATGCCGACGCTCGCGGCGGCATGTTCGGTCGTCATTCTCGGTTACGGCGGCAGTCTGGTGCTGTCCGGTGACATCACCGTCGGCACGTTCACCGCGTTTTTCATGTACGTGAACATGGTTGTGCAGCCGTTCCGGATGGCGGGCTTCGTCGTCAACGTCTTCCAGCGCGCAGCCGTCGCGACTGACCGTCTGTTCGAAGTTTTCGATCTGGCGCCCGAGATCGACGACGCTCCGACCGGCAAAACGCCGAAGCAGATTCGCGGTGCCATCGAATTCCGCCACTTGAGTTTCGCGTACGACGCGACGCGCGACCCGGCGCTGAACGACGTCTCGCTGACGGTTGCGCGAAGGCGAATCGATCACGATCATGGGCCGCGTCGGCGCCGGCAAGACGACGCTCTGAAGTTGCTGGTGCGCTTGCTCGACACACCGCCGGGCACCGTGTTCGTCGACGGCCACGACGTCCGCGAATATCCGCTCGCACAACTGCGCTCGCAGATCGCAATGGTGCCGCAAGATCCATTTCTGTTCGGCGAACCGCTGCGCGACAACCTGACATACGACGATCCGGTGCGCGCGCTCGATCTCGATCTGGGAAGCCGCCGCATCGGCCGATTTCAAGGAAACGGTCGAAGGCTTTTCGCAGCAGCTCGATACGATCGTCGGCGAACGCGGCGTCACACTGTCCGGCGGGCAGAAGCAGCGCGCTACGCTCGCGCGCGGACTGATCCGTCAGGCGCCGGTGTTGATCCTCGATGACTGTTTCTCGAGCGTCGACACGGAGACGGAGGAACACATCCTGTCGGAGCTGAAGCGCTTGCGGCGCGGGCAGACGACGCTGTTGATCTCGCACCGCGTGTCGACCGCGCGGCATTCCGATCGGATCATCGTGCTCGACGAAGGCCGCATCGTCGAAGCGGGCTCCCATCTCGAACTGTTGGCGCGCGGCGGCATTTATGCGGAACTCGAACGCATCCAGCGCGAAGGGGCCGACGCTTCCGACTACGAGACCTTGGAGGCGCCGGCATGAGCGAAGTCGCCCTTTCCGCGCCCACCGCCAAACCGCCGCAGCGCAATCATGCGATGTTCGACGCCGAGCTGTCCGGTCAGGCGCTCAATCTCAAACTGTTGCGGCGCTTGCTGCGCTGGCTCGTGCCGTATCGCCCCATGATCGCCGTCAGCTCGCTGCTGCTGTTGATCTCCTCCGCACTGCAAGTTTTGCTGCCGGTCGTCATCTCGGTCGTCGTCGTCGATCACGTGATCATCGGCACTAAAATGAAAGGCGGGGCGCACGTCACGCCCGCCCTTGGCATGATCGACGCATCGTCGTGGCTCGAGCAGACGCTCCACCTTCCACCGCTCGCGGCCGCCTGCCTGTTGTTCACGTTGTTGCAGATCGGCTGGGCATTCACTGGGCACTACCATCGATTGACGCTGATCAGAGCCGTGATCAACGGCCTGCGCGATCTTCGTCTCGATCTGTTTCGTCACCTCGAAACCCGACCGTCGTCGTTCTACGACCGTGTCGCGGTCGGCCGGATCATGACGCGCGTCACCAACGACGTCGAAGCGCTGTACGAACTGTTGCGCGGCGTCGGCACGTTGATCGGCGAGTTCGTGCCGTTCTTCGTCGCGCTCGCGATCATGCTCGCGGTCGACGTGAAGCTGACGCTGATCATGCTGTTCGTGATGCCGGTGATGGGTGGCGTGACCGTTGCGTTTCGGCGCATCACGCAGAGCTTGTTCAGGCTGGTGCGCCAATCGGTGTCCGCGCTGAATCAGAATCTGCAGGAGAACCTCGCGGGTCTGCAGGTGGTGCAGCTGTCGGAGCGCCAGCGCTACAACCTCGACCGGTATCAGACGATCAACGCGCGCAACCGCGACGTCGAACTGCGTTCGATCCGGATCGAGACGTTGTACGGCGCGTTCACCGACAGCGTCTCGTCGGTCGCGCTGGGACTCGTCGTCTGGTACGGCGCCGGCGCGGTGCTGCAGGAACACGTCTCGCTCGGCGGCGTGATCCTGTTTACCCGGTTCATCGACATGCTGTTCCACCCGATCGTCGTGCTCGGCGAGCAGACGAACATCCTGTTCCGCGCGATGGCGAGCGGCGAACGGATCTTCCAGGCGCTCGATTGGGACGAGAAGATCCACGAGCCGGCCGTACCGGTCGCGTTGCCGAGCCGGCTGCGCGGCGAGGTCGAGTTTCGTCACGTCAACTTCGCGTACGACGCCAACATGCCCGGTACTGCGCGACGTGTCGTTCACGATCTATCCCGGTGAAAAGCTCGCGATCGTCGGACCCACCGGGTCGGGCAAGAGCACCCTGATCCGGCTGTTGGGACGCTTTTACGATTTCGCCGACGACCAGATCTTCCTCGACGGCGTCGATCTGAACCACATTCATACGCGCGACCTGCGCCGCCGCATCGGCGTCGTGCTGCAGGATTTCCACATCTTCTCAGGCTCCATCTACGACAACATCGCGCTCGGCGACCCGGCGATCTCGCGCGAGCGCGCCGTTCTGGCCGCGCGAACCGTGAACGCGCACGACTTCATCACGAGCCTGCCGGACGGCTACGACACGATTCTGTCGGAGCGCGGCCAGAACCTGTCGCAAGGTCAGCGGCAACTGCTCGCGTTCGCGCGCGTGCTCGCGGCGGATCCGGAGATCCTGGTGCTCGACGAAGCGACCGCCAGCATCGATACCGAAACGGAATTGCTGATCCAGGATGCGCTGCGCAAACTCACGGCCGGGCGCACGTCGATCCTGATCGCGCATCGACTGCAGACGATTCAGGAAGCCGATCGCGTGCTGGTGCTGCATCACGGCCGCGTCGAGGAACTCGGCACCCACGACGAACTGCTCGCGCGACGCGGGCTCTATTACACGCTGCACACACTGCAATTCCAGGCGGTGACCGACGCGGAGATCGACGAAGCGATCCAGCACCGTAAGCAGCACGCGCCGCGTGAATAGTCGGCGACAGTCGCTCGAGGATAGAATGCGCGGATGAGCGAGCAACCCAAAAGCGGCGAAAAATTCCGTACGCCACTCGGCTTCAACGCCATCAAAAACGGCATCAAACACGACCCGGCGGCGACGCGCGCCAGCGAACGCAAACCGCCGTGGCTGCGCGCCCGCATTGGCGGCGGCAAGCAGTACGACGCCGTCAGAAAGACCGTGCGCGAGCATCGCTTGAGCACTGTCTGCGAGGAGTCGCACTGTCCGAATATCGGCGAGTGCTGGAGCAACGGCACCGCGACGATCATGTTGATGGGCTCGGTCTGCACACGCGCGTGCCGTTTCTGCGCAGTTGATACCGGCAATCCAAACGGTTGGCTCGATGCCGACGAACCCAAGAATGCCGCCGAGGCAGTGCGTTTGATGGCGCTGCGCTACGTCGTGCTGACGTCGGTCGATCGCGACGATCTCGACGACGGCGGCGCCGCCCACTACGCCGCGTGCGTCCGCGCAATCAAAGCCGTCAATCCAACGACCGCAATCGAGGCGCTGACGCCGGATTTCAACGGCGATCCGCGCGCCGTCGAGACCGTCGTCGATTCGCCACTTGCCGTATTCGCGCAGAACGTCGAGACCGTCGAACGGTTGACGCATCCGGTGCGCGATCCGCGCGCGGGCTATGCGCAAACGCTCGGCGTGCTCGAACACGCGAAGCGCCATCGCAGCGACGTGCTGACGAAAACCAGCTTGATGCTCGGCCTCGGCGAGACAGACGCCGAGATCCGCACGACGATGGACGATCTGCGCGCGCGCGGCGTCGACCTCCTGACGCTCGGTCAATACCTGCAACCAACGCTGAACCATTTGAAGGTCGAGCGCTGGGTGCACCCCGACGAGTTTGCTCAGTATCGCGAATGGGGTCTCGAGCGCGGCTTCATCGAAGTGGCGTCGGGGCCGCTGGTACGGTCGAGCTATCGCGCCGATCGGATTCTCGAGAAGAACAACCTCGGACTGCCGGGCGCGTCGACGATTCCCGTCAAGATGGTTCAATGATGCTAGTGTCGTGACTCATAGATTTCGATGCGTCCTGAGCGCGCCTGGACTGTTGGCGCAAGGCGCAACGAGGAGTCGTATCGGGGATACGGCGACGAGTTGCAACGCAGCGCCAGCTGTCCAGGCACGCTCCCTTCGGGCGCGATTGCCCGGGCGCGGTGCCGCGTTGCCGACGCTTGACGTGGGGTGCGCCACGCCGGCGCATCGGCGCCTTCTTCTCTTGGATAAATGGGCCCCGCACCCGGACAATTCGCGCAGGACGTATCGAAATCTATGAGTCACGACACTAGTCTCATGGACACGGCGTTCACGCAAGCCGCGGCGCCGGACGCGACGCCGTTGCACGTCGTGCGCGCGAGCGACTATGCTCAGCTGGTGCGCCGAACAGCCGAAGGCGGTGCGCGATTGGATCACTTCGACCGCATTTCGCGGCGATGCAGGCACGCTCGCGTGGATTCCAACCGACCCTTCCATCGCGAAGAGCGCAGCCGCGCTCGCCATCGTCGGTCCCGACCCGCTGTACGCGATCGGCGACCTGCCCCACCGCTTGCCGCCGGGCACCTATCGAGCCGTCACGTTGCAGACGGCGTCGCCCGACCTCACGGTGCTCGGCTGGGGACTGGGCGCGTATCGCTACACACACTACAAAACGGCGGAGCGCGCGCCCGCGCGCCTCGTTGTGCCGACCGCGTGCGATGCAACGCTCGTGCGCAATCAGCTCGACGCGATCAGCCTCGTGCGCGATCTGATCAACGCACCCGCCTCCGACATGTTGCCCGAGCAACTCGCCGAGGCAGCGACTGCGATCGCAAAAGAGTTCGACGCAACCTGCAACGTCACGGTCGGCGACGATCTGTTGAACGCGACAATTTTCCGACGATTCACGCGGTCGGACGCGCGAGCCCGAACGCCCCGCGCTTGATCGACCTGACGTGGGGCAACGCCGACCGATCCGCGTGTCACGCTGATTGGCAAAGGTGTGTGTTTCGATTCCGGCGGTCTCGACATCAAGCCGTCGAACGGCATGCGGTTGATGAAGAAGGACATGGGCGGCGCGGCACACGTGCTCGGTATCGCGCGGCTCGTGATGTCGCAGAAGTTGCCGGTGCGGCTGCGCGTACTCGTGCCCGCCGTCGAGAACGCGATTTCTGGCGACGCGTATCGTCCCGGCGACATCATTCGCACGCGCAAGGGCACGACCGTCGAGATCGACAACACCGACGCTGAGGGGCGGCTCGTGCTGTGCGACGCGCTTGCGCTCGCGTGCGAGACCGATCCCGGTTTGATCATCGATTTCGCAACATTGACCGGCGCGGCGCGAACCGCGCTCGGTACGGAATTGCCGGCGCTCTTCTGCAATGACGACGCACTGGCCGACGCGTTACTGAACGCCGGGCGCGGTGTCAGCCGATCCGCTGTGGCGCATGCCGCTGCATCAGCCGTATCGCAAGATGCTGGACAGTAAAGTGGCCGATCTCGTCAACAGCGCGAGTTCGCCGTACGCCGGTGCAATCACCGCTGCGCTCTTTCTCGAAGCGTTCGTGACGCCGGGCGTGCCATGGGCCCACGTCGACCTGATGGCGTGGAACCTGTCGAGCGCGCCCGGCCGTCCTGAAGGCGGCGAAGCGATGGGTCTGCGCGCGGTGTATGCTCTTTTGGCAAATCGATTCGGCCGATAGATCCTACTTCCACGAGATTCGATCATGTTCATCGCGATGAACCGTTTCAAAATTGCACCGGGACACGAGGGCGACTTCGAGGCCGTGTGGCGCGAGCGAGAGAGTTATCTCGACACCGTGCCGGGCTTCAAGACGTTCCACCTGCTGAAAGGCGCGACGACCGACACTCATACGTTGTACGCGTCGCACTCGGTGTGGGAATCGCGCGCCGCATTCGTCGCGTGGACGCAATCGGAGTCGTTTCGCAAAGCGCACGCGCAAGCGAATCCGCGCAAAGGCACGTATCTCGGACACCCCGAACTCGAAACGTTCGAGTCCGTGTTGTAGTGTCGTGTCCCATCAGTTTCTGTCATTTCTGAGGTCGCCTGACGCGCGCTCGCGCGACGCGGCGAGGAGACATATCGTGCATATGGCGACGAGCCGCAACAATGCGAGCGCGCGTCAGGCGGCCTCCCGCAGGGCGCGTCCCTCCGGCTGCGGTGCCGCGTTGCCGTCGCTTGACGTGCAGCTGAGCACGCCGGCGCTCCGGCGCCTTGCCCCGCAGCCGGAGGAGGCGCGCAGAAATGACAGAAACTGATGGGACACGACACTAAATGAGCGCCGCGTTGTTCAAACAGCTCGAGACAACGGCGCAAGGCGAGACCGTGGCGCTGCGCGACGTACTCGATGCATTG
This sequence comes from uncultured Gammaproteobacteria bacterium, assembly GCA_963829065.1. Classification (GTDB taxonomy): domain Bacteria; phylum Pseudomonadota; class Gammaproteobacteria; order Pseudomonadales; family Azotimanducaceae; genus DATJGR01. Next base: position 143,827 of record CAWHHK010000011.1, read on the forward strand.
CGATTCAGCGACGACGGCTTGATCCCGGCGATCGCACAACAGCACGACACCGGCGAAGTCGTGATGGTCGGCTACATGAATCGCGCGACGCTCGAGGAAACATTGACGACCGGTCGCGTGTGCTACTACTCGCGCAGCCGCGACCGCGTATGGCGCAAAGGCGAGGAGTCCGGAAACATCCAGCTGCTGAAGGATCTGCGAATCGATTGCGACGGCGACGCCGTGCTGCTGCGCGTCGACCAGCGCGGCCCCGCGTGTCACACCGGCCGCCGCCGTTGCTTTTATCTGAAGGTCGACGGCGATCGCGTGATCGTCACTGACGCCGTCGAACGTCGACCCGAAGACATGTATCGCTCTACCGAGTAGCTCCAGATGGATATCAAGCTCTACAACACCCTCACCGGGCGCAAGGAACTATTCACGCCGCTCGATCCGAACTGCGTGACGATGTACGTCTGCGGACCGACGGTCTACAACCTCGTGCACATCGGCAACGGCCGGCCGGCCGTCGTCTTCGACGTGTTGTATCGGCTGCTGTCCGCCAAATACCCGAAGGTGCGCTACGCGCGCCAACGTCACCGACATCGACGACAAGATCAACAAAGCGGCGATCGAAGGCAACGAGTCGATCGCCGAACTCGCCGAGCGGTTCACGATTGCGTACAACGAGGACGTCCGGGCGCTCGGCAATCTGCCGCCGACGCTCGAACCGCGCGCAACGCACCACATCGCCGAAATCATCGCGATGATCGAGCGGCTGATCGAGCGCGGCCATGCGTATGCGGCCGACGGACACGTGTTGTTCAACGTACCGTCGGATCCCGACTACGGGATGCTGTCGCACCGTTCGCTCGAAGACATGCTCGACGGCGCGCGCGTCGAAGTGGCGCCGTACAAACGCGATCCGAAGGATTTCGTGTTGTGGAAACCGTCGACACCGGAGCTGCCGGGCTGGGACAGTCCGTGGGGACGCGGCCGCCCCGGCTGGCACATCGAATGCTCGGCGATGATCCGCAAACACCTCGGCTCGACGATCGACATTCACGGCGGCGGCTCGGATCTGACGTTCCCGCATCACGAAAACGAACTCGCGCAGGGGCGCTGCGTCGACGACGGCGCGACGTACGTCCGTTATTGGATGCACAACGGCATGCTGACGCTCGGCGACGAGAAGATGTCGAAATCGGTCGGCAACATCATCACGCTGCGCGACCTGCTGGAGCGCAACGGCGGCGAAGTGCTGCGCTATGCGCTGCTGTCGGGCAACTACCGCTCGCCGCTCGCGTGGTCCGACGATCTGCTGAAACAGGCGCAAGCGAGCCTCGATCGAATCTATCAGGCGCTGCTCGACATTCCGCCCGGCAACGCCACGCATCCCGATCAGTTCAAACACGCGCCGCTGGAGGCGTTTCCGCCGGCGGTCGTCGAGGCGCTTGCGGACGATCTCAATACGACGGGTGCGCTCGCCGCGATGCACGGCATCGTCAGCGACATGCACCGCGCCAACGACCCGGCGAAGTCGCGCGCGCTGCGCGATCAACTGATCGCGGGCGCGTGGCTGATGGGATTGCTGACCGACGATCCGGAGGCGCACTTCAAGTCTCGCGCCACGCGTGGACGCAGGCGTACATCGACGAACGCATCGCGGCGCGCATCGCCGCTCGGAAAGCGAAAGATTTCAAGCTGGCCGATGCCATTCGCGATGAACTGCTCGCTCAGGGCATCGAGCTCAAAGACACGGCGACCGGGACCGACTGGAGCGCGACGTGGTCCGCGTCCATCCATCTCGCCCTGCCCGTTTGGCAGACTGAACAGCTCGACTGAACCACGCTCATTGCGCAGGCGAATACGCTTCATTTTCGCGGGTCGCGCACGTGGCTATACTCCCCGCGCGTTCAGGTGCTGAGGTATCGAGGATCCGGATCGTCGCCGTCGGATCTCTCGCCGCCCTCGGATAATCGGGAAATCGGTGCAATTCCGATGCTGCCCCCGCAACGGTAAGTCAGCGACGAGGGTTTGACGCCACTGTCTAGCCACTGTGGCAACGATGGGAAGGCGACCCTCTTGCCACCTGCACGAGCAGGTGACCATGACGAGTCCGGAGACCGGCCCGAATGGGGCGCGGACGTTCTGACGTCTCGCGAAATCGACATGTCGCCCGGGGCTCGGCGACTCATCGAGGTCTCCGCCGATGTTCAATTCGATCGTTGCGCGTCGCAGTCTCGCGACTGTGTGTTGTTGTCTGGCATTACTGCTCCCCATCATCACCGCGGCGGCCGATGCCTCCGCCGCCGGAGGAAATCACCGTCCTCGCCACGCGCACGGCGACTCCGGTCGACGATCGCGCCCGCGCCGGTCGAAATCATCGATCAAGCCGCGATCGATGCGCGGCAATCGGGCGTGCCGGCGGATCTGCTGCGCGGCGCGCCGGCTTTGCCGTGAGCCAATCGGGTGGCATCGGCAGCTTCACCGAAGTGCGGCTGCGCGGCGCGGAAGCGAATCATCTGCTCGTGATGATCGACGGCATCGATATCAACGATCCGGCGCTCGGCGCTGCGGTCGATTTCGCCAATCTCGATCTGATCGGCGCGACCCGCATCGAAATTCTGCCCGGCGCACAAAGCGCGTTGTGGGGCAGCGATGCGTTGGCCGGCGTGTTCAATTTCGAAACGACGCCGCCGCCGGGTGCCGCGATGCGCAACGTCTGGATCGAGAGCGGCTCGAACGATACGACGCGCGAATCGATTCAACTCGCGCAGCGTCAGGACGCGTGGTACTACAGCGTCAATGCGCGCCATACCGATACCGACGGCACGAACATCGCAACAGTGGGCGGTGAAGACGACGGTTATCGCAACACGACGCTGCATCTGAACACCGGCTACGTCGGCGAACGCGGTTCGGTGACGCTGGTTGCGCGCGATGTCGACGCGCAGAGCGCAATACGACCCAACGCCGTTTCCGGACTTCGTGCCGGTCGACGGCAATCTCGACCTGAAGGTGCGGCAACGACTGCTCGGGCTTGACCGCAAGCATCGAGTCAGCCAGCGGGATTGCAGACACGCTTCTCCGCCAGACACTACGATTCGCGCAACCAGAACCTCACGGACGAAGTGCGCGACAGCGCATCCAACGGCGACAAAAACCAATTCACGTATCAAGGCGACTATGCGTTTCGAATCGGACCCACGTCGGACCTGCTGACCTGGGCGTACGAATACGTCGACGAAGGATTCACGCAAACCGGCGCGCCGAGCTTTTTCGGCGATCCGAATCAGAATCAGCACTATGGACACGCACAGTCTGATCGTCGAGTACGTGATCGAGTGGGACTGGGCCAATGCCTCCCTATCGGCGCGCCACGACGACAACAGCGACTTCGACGACGCGAACAACTACCGCGCCGCCGTGCGCATGCCGATCGCAAGGAACGCACGACGTTGTTCGTCAACGCGGGAACCGGCACCGAAAATCCGACGTTCACCGAACGTTTCGGTTTTACGCCCGATACGTTCATCGGCAATCCGAACCTGCGGCCCGAGCGAGTCGCACAGCGTGTCGGTCACGGTCGAACAACTCTTCGGCGAAGCCGCGCACGTGCGCGTGACCGGATTCCACGATCGATCTCGACGACGAAATCGACGGCTTCGTGTTCGACCCGGTCGCGTCGGTTTCACCGCGGTCAATAGAATGGCGAGAGTCAGCGCGACGGCATCGAAGTGTCGGTGCAGGCGCACGCTCGACTGCCACGACGCAACTGCACGTCGACTTCACCTACCTCGATGCGCGGCAGCCGCCAGCAACGGCGGCCACGAAGACGAACTGCGCCGACCGCACTACAGCGGCCGTTTCGTCGTCGACTTCGCCGCGTCGCCCGATCGGCTGACGTTCGAAGTCGGCGCCGCGTACGTCGGCGTTCACGACGACGACGACTTCGCAACGTTCCCGGCGCGGCGCGTCGAGCTCGACGCTTACACGCTGCTACACTGCACCGCGCGTTATCGATTGAGCGACCGATTCGAAGTCACCGGACGGATCGAGAATGCAACCGACGAGAATTATCAGGACGTTTGGGGCTACGCGACACCGGGCCGCAGTGCGTTTGTCGGACTCGACGTGCGCTTGTGATGAGAGGTTGTGATGAAACCGTTCGAGCGGATGATCGACCAAACGTGGGACGACAGCATCGTTCCGACGTTGTGCCGCTATATCGAAATCCCGAACAAGTCGCCGATGTTCGACGCCGACTGGCATGCCCACGGCCACATGCGCGCCGCAGTCGATCTGTTGGCGGACTGGTGCCGGCGCAGCGCAGTCACAGGTCTCGACGCTCGAAATCGTCGAATTGCCCGGTCGTACGCCGGTGCTGTTCGGCGAGATCGCCGGCACTTCGCCCGATGCACCGACCGTCCTGCTGTACGGTCACTATGACAAACAACCCGAGTTCACCGGCTGGCAGCGACGGTCTCGGACCGTGGACACCGGTGCTCCGCGACGGCCGTCTGTACGGCCGCGGCGGCGCGGACGACGGTTATGCGGTATTCGCGAGCCTCACGGCCATCGCGGCGTTGCAGCAGCCGGGTCGCCGCTGCCGCGCTGCGTCTTGTTGATCGAGGGTTGTGAAGAAAGCGGCAGCTTCGATCTGCCGCCGTATCTCGACCACCTCGCGCCGCGCATCGGCACGCCGGATCTCGTCGTCTGTCTCGATGCCGAATGCGGCGACTACGAACATCTGTGGTTGTCGACGTCGTTGCGCGGCCTATTGCTCGGCACGCTCGACGTGCCGGTGCTGACGGAAGGCGTTCATTCGGGCGCCGCGAGCGGCATCGTGCCGTCGAGTTTCCGCATCCTGCGTAGTCTGCTCGACCGCATCGAAGACCGCGACCAGCGGACGCATGATCGATGCGCTGCACGTGCCGATCGATCGCGCAAACGCGCGCCGAACGCGCAAGCGGTCGTCGATTCACTCGGCGACGTCATCACGCAGCGATATCCGTGGCAAAGCGGCACGACGCCGATGGCGCAGGATCTGGTGGAACTGGTGCTGAACAACACGTGGCGTCCGACGTTGAGCGTGACGGGACTGTCCGGCGCGCCGCCGGTCACGTCGGCCGGCAATACGCTGCGTCCGTCGACCGCCGCGAAATTGTCGATCCGGCTGCCGCCGACGCTCGACGGCGCGCCGCCGAACGGACAGTCAAAACACTGCTCGAATCGAATCCGCCGTACGGCGCGCGCGTTCGATTCGAATCCGACGGCGCGCAGCAGGGATGGGCCGCACCGCCGATCCGCACCGGCGCTTGCCACGGCGTTCGCGTCGGCGTCAGAAACGTATTTCGATCAGCCGGTGCGATACATGGGCATGGGCGGCACGATCCCCTTCCTGAAGATGTTGGGAGATCGTTACCCGCATGCGCAGTTCATGGTCACCGGCGTGCTGGGGCCACATTCGAACGCCCACGGCCCGAATGAATTCCTCGACATCGAGACGGGAAAACGCGTCACCGCGTGCGTCGCACACGTGCTCGCGCAGCGTACGGCGGCAGACGCTCTTAGTGGAGCGTGGCGGCTGTCGGCGCCGAATTGCGCCTTCAGGAAGTCCATCTGATCGCCGAGGATCCGCCCGCTGTTGATCAGCGCCAGATACTCGGCGAAAGTTCGGCACATACGGCAGCGCCAGCAATTCCATGCCGCCGCTCGTGCAGCAGACGATCGCCTTTGCGATGATTGCAGCGCCGGCACGCCGCAACGACGTTGTCCCAATCGTCGCTGCCGCCGCGCGAGCGCGGCACGACGTGATCGCGCGTCAGTTCCCGATCGAGATGTTTATTGCCGCAGTACAAACAGATGTTGCGATCGCGCCGGAACAGCGCCTGATTCGTCAACGGAGGAATGTGTCTGATCGGCGGCACCACGCGCCCTTCACACGCGATGATGCTGTGGATATCGACGTGCGACTGCGAGCCGTCGAGGCGCGAGTGTCCGCCGCGGATCTCGAGGATCGCTTCGCCGAGCGTCCAGACGACCAGCTCGCGCGCGTAGAGGCAAACCGCGTCCTCCCAGGGCAACCATTCGACCGGTTGTCCGGCAACGTTGAGCCGCAAGATCCGCGGCGCGCGTTCGAAATCTGCCAATGTGGCGAGCACGAATCGATCCTCGACCGGAACTTAAGTCATTCGGGCGCGACCAATAATGAACAAAGTTCGAAACCGACGCAAACCTGTGTGTGACCGCCGTCGCATAGCCGCGGCGGCGTCCACTTGTTAGCAGGGCGCTAAGCGTCGACGTTCAACCCGCGGCGGCAGATTCAACCGGCGTTGTAACACGGGTAACACTTTCGCGGCGAACAATCGCATGTTGCGTTCCGCCTCGTCGTACGGCATGCCGGCGTAACTGAACACACAGTTGAACGTATTCGATCGCGTTTTCTCGCACGTCTGACGAATGCGGTCGATGCACATCTTCGGCGTGCCCCAGACCTGCAGGTCGAGGTACATCTGCGTCATCTGCTCTGCGCTGCGACGCTGCGCCTGCGACATCGCCGCATAGAACTCGTAGCCCTTGGTCTTGGCGAAGTGCTCGCCGCCGAATTCATAGTGCTTGCGCGCCGTTTCCCAGTAACCGCCGATCCACTGAACCGCCATTTCGCGCGCGCGTTTTTCGTCGTCGTCGCAGAAACACCCAGCCCGCGATGATCGGCGCCGGCGCCGGCGCGTTGTTGACCTTCTGATACACGTCGCGATACGCCGCGAGCTCCTGATCGACCATCGGCCACGGCTTCTGCGGTATGACGAGAATGCCGATGCCGAGCCGCGCCATGATCTCGACGGACTCCGGCGACACGGCGGCTGCGTACGTGCGGCCCTTGAACGTCTGTCAGGCCTCGGCCGGATGTCCTTGCGCGGCTGCTTGTAATGTTTGCCGTTGAATTCGCAGTAGCCCTGTTCGAGGCCGGCCAGCATCATCTGCGCCGCTTCGACGAAGCGCTCGCGCGATTCGTCCATCGGAACGCGAAAACCCTCGAACTCGACGCGCCCCGCGCCGCGACCCATGCCGAGGATCAAGCGCCCCTCAGAGATGTGGTCGAGCATCGAGATCTCTTCGGCGACGCGGATCGGATCGTGCCACGGCAGCACGACAACCATCGATCCGAGCTGGATCCGTTGCGTGCGGCCGGCCATGTACGTCAGGAACTGCAACACGTCCGGACACATCGTGTAGTCGGTGAAGTGGTGTTCGACGCCCCAGATCGAATCGAACCCCAGCGGTTCGGCGAGATTCGCCAGGCGCAATTCGTTGCGATACACCTCGCCGTCGCTGATGTGGTTTTCCGGATTCTGAAAAATGGTCGCCATGCCCACTTGCATTTTGAATTCCTCGCGTTAACTGAACTGGCGTTCGAGTGATTATTCGATCAGATTCTTCGGCACATCCGCCGTCGTCAACGACCACTTCGGCGCGCGTTTTTCGAGGAACGACTGTAACGCCTTCGCGCGCGTCGGCTTGATTGCCGAACCACGCGAATGCCGGATTTTCGCGGCGCATCATCTCCGGCACGGTCAGGCTCATGCCGTCCCACAGCAATCGCTTCGCGACCGCAACCGACGCCGGCGCGGTGTTCGCCGCGATGTCGCGCGCCATCTCGAGCGCCGCCGGCAAGACGTCCGCCTGCGGCAACGCGCGGCTCGCAAGACCCATCGCCGCCGCCTCGCGTCCCGCTGATCGTTTTACCCGACAACAACAATTCCGCCGCGCGCGACAATCCGATCGACGCGCGTCAGCGATCACGTGCGACGCGAGTTCCGGCAGCACGCCGCGGCGCACGAACGCGAACGCGATCTTCGCGTTCTCGGCAACGATGCGAACGTCCGCGAGCATCGGATACGTGATGCCGACGCCGATCGCGTGGCCGTTCAGCGCCGCGATCACGGGCTTACCGATCTGATACGGGTACAGCGTCGGTCGCGGCGGTTGCGCGGCGCTCGGCCGGGCGATCGCGGCCGCTGAACGTGCCGCCACCGCGGCCGAGATCGGCGCCGGCGCAAAACGCGCGATCGCCGGCGCCCGTCAGCACCACCGCGCGAATCGCTGTTGTCGTCGTTGCAGCGATGCATCGCGTCGTTGAGTTCGCCGGCCATCATCGCGGTCCACGTATTCATCGCATCGGGTCGATTCAGCGTGACCTGCGCGACACCGTCGTTCACGTCGAACAAAAGTTGTTGGTAACTCATCGTTGCCTCCGATTGCCTCGCTCAACGTTCGTCGATCAGCGGTTGCAGCTTCGCGCGCGCGCTCTGCGCGGCGGCGATGTGCCGCTGCAGTTCGTCCAGCACTCTGGCGTCGGGTTCCCAACCGGCGCGCGCATCGCGAATGCCGCCGTCCATCAGCACGTACGAGCCGCTCATGAATTCACCGTCCGGCGCCGGCCATGAAGCTGACGAGGCCGGCGATGTCCGACGGTCGACCGACGCGACCGACCGGCGTGCGCGATTCGAGACGCGTGCGGATCGCGCCGCCCGGATCGCCCGCGAGCGCCTCGCGCGAGCGGCGTTTCGATGACGCCGGGACCGATCGCGTTCACGGTGATGCCGTGCGGACCCGAGGTCCTGCGCCCAGCCGCGCACCATGATGCGCACGCCGGCTTTCGTCGCCGAGTACCCGAACATCGGCGCCGCTGGTGTTCTCGGCCGCGAGCGACGAGATGCAGACGATGCGGCCGCCGTTGCCGAGCTTCACCATCTGCTGCGCGGTCGCCTGCACGGTCAGGAATACGCCGGTCAGATTGATGTCGAGCTGATCCTGCCAGTCCTTCAGGTCCATCTCGAGCACCGAACCGCCGCGGCCGATGCCGGCATTGGCGACCGCGATGTCGAGCCGGCCGAATTCGGCGACGCACTGCGCCGCGGCCGCCTGCATCTGCGCCTTCGACGCGACGTTGGCCTTCGTGACGACCGCGCGACGGCCGAGTTGCGTGACCAGATTCGCGGTCATCTCGGCGCCGTCGGTGTCGATGTCGGCGATGAAGATGTCGGCGCCGTCGCGCGCGAGCCGCTCGGCGATGCCGCGACCGATGCCGGACCCGCGCCGGTGATGAACGCGACCTTTCCCTTCAGATCACTCATGCCTCTGCCTCCGCTCTACGCTCGCGCGTCAGCGCCAGATCGACCAGTCCGGTCGCCGGCGTCACCTGCAGATGGCTCAGCGTTTTGTCGGTGTGCCGCATGCGCCACGACAGCAGCCGCCGCGAATAGTCGGCCACCCGCAGTCTGGTGCGCGCTCGTCCTGCGCCAGATCGACGAGTTCGCCGGGATCGCTTGCGCAGATCGAACAGCAGCGGCGGCAGATCGGCGAAGTGCACGTATTTCGTGTCGCGCGCTGCGCACGACGTTCAGCGTGCTCGTCTCGAGCGTCAGACCCAAGCGCCTCTCGATACTGCGAATCGCGGAAGTCGTATTCCCAGTGCGCCTCGGTGCGCCAGTCGCGCGGCGCGCCGCGGCCGTCGCAGAAACGGCTGCAGACGCGCGACCGTCGCATTGTCGCGGCACGTCGACGCCGAGCCATTCGAGCATCGTCGGCATCACGTCGACGTGTTCGGTGAACGCGGCGACGCGCCCCTGCGTTGTGCCGTCGGGCATCCGGACGATCATCGGAATGTGATACGACTGATCGAAGAACCCCGACTTGCCGTACAGCCAGTGATCGCCCATCTGCTCGCCGTGATCGGACGTGAAGACGATCAGCGTGTCGTCCCACTCGACCCAGCGCTTTGAGGTGCGCGAACAGGCGGCCCATGTTGTCGTCCACCTCGGCCATCAGGCCGTAGTAGCTCGCCTGCAGCATGTCGATGGCGCAGATCGTCGGTGTGCGACGCGTTGCGTTCGGCGTGCAGGTGCGCCGCGAGCCACGGATGCAGCGCGCCTTCGGCTTCGACGTCGTTGCGCCGCACGCGGTCCCGGCAACGCGCCGCAGCGGATAGCGCGCGTTGTACGGCTCGCGCAGCGACCCACGGCGGATGCGGCGCGCGCACCGACAGATGCACCGCCCAGCCCGGCTCGCTCGCGCGCGTGCCGCGCTTGCGCCGATGTAGTCCATCGCGCTCTGCACGAGGAACCACGTGTCGGTGTGATTCGGCGCGAACAGCGACGGCCGCGGCACGTCGGCGTCGTGGTGATCCGCCGCGCGCAGGCCATACGTCGCGCCGTGATCGTCCGGCAACGCGATAGCCGAACTGCTTCAGCCATTCGCGCCACGGACCGCAGTGCGTCGCCATGTCGACCACCGGCGTGATGCCCGGAAGGATGCCTTCGTCGGTGCCCAGCCGCGGATCGTCCGGCGTCAGTAGCGCGGATCCGGCGCCGTGTGCGTGTAGCCGAACAGCGCCGGATCGTAGCCCGGCGCGGCGCACCTCGAGCGCCCAGTTCGTGAAGCGCCGGTCGAGCGGCGTGCCGTTCGTGCCGGAGCGGTGATTGTGCAGATACATGCCGGTGTGCAGACACGCGCGGCTCGGTCCGCACGGCACCGCGTTCGCGAAGTGGCGCTCGAACAACACGCCTTCGGCGGCGAGCGCATCGAGATTCGGCGAACGCACGACCGGATGACCGACCGCGGACAAGCAATCACCGCGCCATTGATCGGCCGTTATCAGCAGTACGTTGCGGCGCCGCTGCGTCATTGCAGCGTCCGCGCGAGATACGCCTTCAGGCGCTGCCACGCATCGAGCGCGGGCGCGAGATTCGCGTTCGGGTCGCGGTCGACGTACAGCCAGAAGCCGTGCTTCACGTCGTCGTAGACGTGCACGTCGTTCTTGATTCCGGCGCCGCGCAGCGCCTCGACGAAATGCCGTCCACGTCGTCGCGGCTTGATCGTTCTGATCGAGCCCGGCGAACGTGCCGTACAACTCGTGATGCAGGTGCTTGAGCTTCTCCGGATCGTCGACGAGCCGGCCGTAGAACATCGCGGTGCCTTCGTGATTCGCGCCGTCGAGCCCGAAGCTCAGCGCAACGCCGCCGCCGTAACACCAGCCGATCGCCGCCACCTTGCCGGACACGTCCTTGCGCGCCTTCAGGAACTTCACGGCCGCATCGAGATTCGCGATCATCTGCTTCGGATTGCGCGAGCGTCTCCTTCACGAGCGCCATGTTCTCGTCCGGGATTCGCGCCGGTGCGGCCCGAATACAGGTCCGCCGCGAGTGCGACGTAACCTTCCGCGGCAAATGCGTCGGCGACCTGGCGCACGCGTTCGCCGAGCCCGTCCCATTCGTGGATCAGGATCACCGCGCCGTGTTTGCCGCGTGCCCGCCGGCATCGGCGAGATAGCCCTGCGTCTTCGGATTCGCCGGGAAATAGCCGACGGACGTTCCGCGCGGCGCGGTACCTTTGCCGAGAATCGCCGCGGGTACCGCGTCGGCGGCGGTCGGCGCGATACGGCACCGGCCCGGCGAACGCGCTCGAGCGCCAGCAGCATCGCAACAACAGCAGATCAGTCGCACTCATCCTCCCCTCCTCACAGCTCGTTCAGCGCGTATCGCGACCTCACTCGAGCGGAATGAACAGACACGTCCGCGCTTCACCCGCCACGTGCCTGGCTCTTGTGGCCGCGTCCGGTCGTGTCTTCGGCCAGCAGGATGCTGCCGGGACCGAGCCGGCGACGCGTGCCGTCGCCCACTTCGAGGTCGACCGAACCGGTCAGATTGACGACGTACTGGCGGCGCGGCGCGTTGTGGAAACCGAGGTCGTAGTCGCCGTCGACTTCGCGGAACAGCACGCCGCGCGCCGGCACCATCTTCGAGATGCGTCCGAACGCGCCGCTCTCGGTCGAATTCGACGTCGATGTCTTCGAAATGCGACTCGCCGTCGGCACCGGTATAGACGCGCACGATCTGCATGGCACGTACCCTGCGCTTCCGACGAGGAAGGCGTTACCATACCACCGCGTCTACCCTTTCCAACTCCTTCCACAGCGCACGGCATGACCTCGACACGACACATCGCGGCGCGCTGGTACGCGTACGGCTACCTGCGCGAAGTCGTTCTGATCTATCCCGGTGTACGCGATCATGATGGGCGCGAACGGCATCTCGCCGCTCGAGCTGTCGATGCTGTTCATCGTGTGGTCGGGCAGCGCGCTGGTGTTCGAAGTGCCGTCCGGCGTGCTCGCCGACCGCTACTCGCGCAAACGCCTGCTCGTCGCATCCGGCCTCATCAAGGGCTGCGTGTTCGTCGTCTGGTGGTTCGCGCCGAACTTCTCGGGCTACCTCGTGCGGCTTCATCGTGTGGGGCTTCGGGTCGAGCCTCGTCTCCGGCACGTCGGAGTCGTTCTTGTTCGACACGCTGCAAGCAGCGCGGCAGCAGCCGTCGAGCCGCGTTCGCGCGCATCTACGGCCGCGGCATGATGGCGAACAGCCTCGGCGTCGCAACCGCGCTCGCCGGCGGCGGCTACTCGCGCGAATCCGGCTTACGCGTTGCCGCTTGGCGCTGTCGATCGGCGATGCCGATGGCTGGCGTCGCTGATCGTCGCGTTCACGTTCGTCGAACCGCCGCGCATGCGGCACGCCGCACGCGCACGCGCGCGTCATCGCGAACGCTCGCTGCCGGGCTGGCCGAAGTGCGCGGCAACCGCACGATGCTGCTGGATCGTCGCGATGTTCGCGAGCGCTCGTGACCGCTTACGGCGTGCTCGACGAGTACGTCGGCCCGTTCCTGACCGAAACGCGCGCGTTCTCGCTCGGCACCGATCGGCGTGATCTACGCGCCGCTGTACGCGATGCGCACGCTCGGCATGGAAGCGGCGCACCGACTGCCGGCGCGTTCGTTGCGCGCCATCGCGGTGGTGCTCGCGCGTCGGCGCGCTCGGGCTCGCGCGCGAGCACCGTCGCCGACGGGCTTTGGCGATCGCCGTCGCGATCGGCAGCTACTTCGCGCTGACCGCCGCGGCGGAAGTGCTGCTGCAGACGCAACTGCAGCAGCGAGATCGAAGGAACCGCGCGCGCCACCGTGACGTCGCTCGCCAAGATGGCGCAACACGCCTGCGAGCCGGCGTTCCTGCTCTTCATCGGCGCGATCGCGCAGGCTGTGGTCGTTCAACGCGGCGTTCGCCGCGGTGGCTGCGCTGACGTTCGCGCTGGCGATCGCCTTTGCAGCGATCGCGCCAGCGCAGAATCGTTAGCGAACGATCAGCGGATCGCGCGCGCCTTCTGCGCCGCCGGTCGCGCTGCGCACTTGCCGAGCCACGCTTCGACCTTCGGCCATTCCGCGAGGCTGAAGCGGCCCGCCGACGCCCAGTTCAACACGCACGCCACGTTCAGATCGGCCACCGTGAAGCGGTTGCCCAGGATGTACTCGTTCTTCGCGAGGTGCGCGTTCAGCACGTCGAGCGGCTTGCGGATTTCGTCGAAGTACTTCATCGCCTGCGCTTCGTCCTTCGTCATGCCCATCATGCCGGTGCGCGCGAACAGCGCGTTCAGCAGCGGCTTCTCGATTTCGGTCATCACCCAGAAGCTCCACTGGGTCGCGTGCGCTTCTTCGGCCGAGATTCTTCGGCGCGAGGTCGCCGCCGTATTTCTTCGCGAGATACAGGTTGATCGCCATCGACTCCCAGACGATCACGCCGTCGTCGTCGATGACCGGCACGCGCGGGTTCGGGTTGATCGCTTTGAACGCGTCGGACTTCGTGTCCTTCGCGAAATGCGTCGCGACGTGCTCGTACGGCACGCCGCACTCCTCGACCATCCACAACGTGCGCGCGGCGCGGCTCTGCGGAACGCCATAGACCTTCAGTTTGCTCATCGGCTGTCTCGTTTTGTGGTTGCTGTCGGCGCGGATCATACGATCGCCGCTTCGCGATAATCGCGCCCACCGCATGCGTCCGAGCCGCGCCATGAATCCGATCCTGCGCGACATCCTCGATCTGCTCGACGTCGAGCGCATCGAAGAAAATCTGTATCGCGGCCGCAACGCCGCCGAATCGGAACACGTGTTCGGCGGACAGGTGCTCGCGCAGGCGATCGCGGCGGCGTATCGAACGATCGACGACACGCGCCAACTGCATTCGATCCACGCGTATTTCCTGCGGCCCGGCGACTGGAACGCGCCGATCCTCTACGAGGTGGACCGCATCCGCGACGGCAAGAGCTTCACGACGCGCCGCATCGCGGCGATCCAGCACGGCCGCGCGATCTTCAGCATGTCGTCGTCGTGGCAGAAGGACGAACCCGGGCTCGAACACTCGGTGCCGATGCCGGACGTGCCGTCGCCGGAGTCGCTGCGCTCCGACAAAGACGCGTACGCGGAGATCGCGAAGGTGCGGCCCGGAGGTCAAGCGCTTCGCGTATCGCTTCGACGCGATCGACAGCCGTCAGGTCGAGAACATCCTGATGGGCAACACCGACGCGCATCCGCCGTACAAACACACGTGGCTGAAAACGCGCGACCCGCTGCCGGACAACCCCGAGGTGCATCTGTGCATGCTCGCGTACATGTCGGATCTCGATTTCATGAGCACGTCGATGCTGCCGCACGGCCGCAGCCCCGGCGGCGGCGCCGATCGGACATTCCAGGGCGCGAGCCTCGATCACGCGCTGTGGTTTCATCGCGCCGTTTCGCGCTGACGAATGGCTGTTGTTCGCGAAGTCGAGCCCGAGCGCGTCGGGCGCGCGCGGATTCGTCCGCGGTCAGTTCTTCAACGCGCGCGGCGAACTGGTCGCGACTGCCGCGCAGGAATGTCTGATTCGCGTTCGGGCGTGAGACGGCGTACAAATGCGTCACGGAACTGCGTTCAACGGATTCCAACGCGGGGGGCAGCGTCATGACGAGGGTGTTTGTCCTTTTTCTGTTGATCGCATCGGTTGCGGCGTGCGCTGGCAAGACGAACGTCATACAGAGCATCGAACTGGCGCCGGGGCAGACTCCCGCGCTCGATACGCCCCTTAGTTTCCTCGTCAAGGGCGTCGGAGTATGTCCCTACCTGCGCATCGACTGGGGCGACGGTACTCCAACGAGCGATTCCTACGGCTACCTTACCAACCCGACCCCTCAAACGCATACCTTTACCGGCTGGCGCGGCGGCAAGACCGTCACTGCAATGTCGACCCGCGACAGTTGCCTCGGCAGCGCGAGTACGCGGTTCACCATACCTCCGACGGTCCATACGATCGGCTTCGCCCAACCGCCACCGACTCCCAGCACTAACCCGTGCAGTACCGTACCGGGCGCCCTCTCGACGCCCTTGCCGATACGCACGCTCGTGCACCTCACGACGATTCCGCTGACGAACGGCAATGATCTGATCGACTACGGCTGCCCATTCCAGGGCTGCCGATACAATGCCGACGGCAAAGCGGGCTCCGTTGCAGCAGCCCCCTTCCCGTTTCCGGGAATGAAGGAGTATTCGCTGGTTCTACGGGTCGGGACGGCCCTATTCCAGGGCGGGACCGACGTGCGATTCACCACGACTCAATCCGGGGCGCTCGAGTTTTGCCTCAACGACGAGCTGACGCGAAATTATGGCGGTGGGTACGTAATCCATGTCGAGGTCGACCAACTCGGGCCACCGCCGCCCTGAGCGAAACGTACAAATGGAATAGGGTCGGAGCCCCTTCCGTTGCGGAAGGCACTCTGACCCCGTTCTGGTGTGACTGTTTTACAGTGCCTTCAGAATCGCTTCGGCGCTCGACACTTCGAACTTGCCGGGCGCTTCGACGTTCAGCGTCTTGACGACGCCGTTGTCGACGATCATCGCGTAGCGTTGCGAACGCTTGCCGAGCCCGAAGCCGCTGCCGTCCATCTCGAGGCCGACGGCTTTCGTGAAGTCGCCGTTGCCGTCACCGACCATCAACAGGTGTTCGGCATTCTTCGACTTGCCCCACGCGTCCATCACGAACGCATCGTTCACCGACAGGCAGATGATGCTGTCGACACCCTTCGCCTTGATCTTGTCGGCGTTGACGACAAAGCCCGGCAGGTGCGCCATCGAACAGGTCGGCGTGAAGGCGCCGGGCACCGCAAAAACCACCACTTTCTTGCCGGCGAACAGTTCATCGGTAGTCACGGCCGCGGGCTTGCCGTCCTTGAACATGTTGAATTTCGCGGCCGGCAACTTGTCTCCTACTTTGATCGGCATGATCACTCCCTGTTGGTGTCGTGTGGACCGTGGAGTGTGGCGGAAACCGACGACGAGCGTCAAACGACGCAGTGAATTGCAAACGGTTCTAGGGTCCGACGCAGTTTCTGCGCGCTTGCGCGCGCGTGCCTCGATCTTCGCCCACAACGTATCGACTTCAACGCCGAGTTCGGTGCCGAGCAGGTCTTTCAGGACCGCGGCATATTCGTCGCGTGAACGCGAGCCGCCGTTCCGATCGAACTCCATCGGTGACCGTCACGTAACTGTCAGTCGCGCAGCGCGCCGACGCCGCGCAGCGATCGACGAAATACGAACGCAAAGTTGACGAACGGCGAAAAGTCCGCGGTCTGCAACAGCGTGCATTGCTTCTGAAACCACGCCAACGCGCGCGCCTCTTCGGTGAAATCGAACGTACGCGCCAAGCCGTGCTGATGGTTGTGGTAGCGCCACCAGTCCGCGTCGAGCCGCTCGAGGCGGAACGTCAGGCCGCGCTCGCTCCACGCGCGCGCCTCGAGCGGAAACGGTTCGAGCGGTCCGTCGCCCAAGCCGACGTCGGCGACATAACGACGCTCGAGGTCGACGAGACCGACGAGGTGATTGCCAACCGCTTCCTCCGCGAGCACGTCGCGCGACACACCGCCCGCGACCCGCCTAACGTTGAAGCCGATCTCTCTCAGCGCGGTCGTCAGCAGGCCGTTCATCTCATAGCACCAGCCACCGCGCCGCCGGCGCACGAGCTTGTCGATGAACGCAGGTTCCGACAGCACGTTCTCGCGACCGAGTTGAATCTCGAGATTTTCGTATGGAATCGCCGCGATGTGCGCCGCGTGCAGCGCGAACAACGTGGCCCGATCGGGACGCACCGGACCCGAGTAGTTGATGCGTGCGAAGTATTCGTCGAGCCATCTCGCGTGACGAGTCATATCAATTTCCCGTCATTCGCGCGACCACACCAGCGGATTTTTCGGCCCGTTCGCGAGCGCGCCCGGCGGCAGGTCGGCGAGCCAGATCTTCAGGTCGCCGCGCTGAAAATCGGTCGGCTGCGCGCACGCGCACGCCGTCGGCGAAATAGATGATCGTCATCACGCTGCGCATCGTCGTCGACGGATTGCCGGCGGCGCCGTGAATCGTCCAACCGGCGTGGAACGTCGCGTCGCCCGCGCGCAGCGCGCCGTGCGTGTGCGACCGCGAAATCCGCGCGCGCGCGATCAACGCGTCGAAGTACGCCTGCGAATCGTCGCCGATGCCTTCCATACCGAGATTGCCGAACGCGTGCGAGCCCGACGCAAAGCGCATCGAGCCGACGCTGGCCGGAATGTCGAGCAGCGGCATCCACAGCGTGATCGTGTGCGTCGTGTCGAGCGGCCAGTACGTCTGATCCTGATGCCACGGCGTGTAGCCGCCGCCGGGTTCCTTGTACAGCGCCTGATCGTGATACAGCCGCACGCCGTCGACGCCCATCAGTTCGCGCCGCGACGCGCGCGAACCGGCGCGCCAGCGTAAATCCGGCGATCGGCGAATCGCGGCGCCACAGATTCGGCGACTGCACGAACGCTTTGCCGTACGTGTCGCGTTCTTCGAGCGGTCGTTTGTCGTAGCGATATGTCCATCGTCGCGCGGTCGATCAGCGGCCGATACGCGGCCACTTCGTCGGCGCTCGCGAGATCTGCGCACGCACACGTGACCGTCGCGCTGAAACGCGTCGATCGTCTCGGCCGCGCAGCGGATACGGATCGTCGAGCGTCGGCAACGCATCGTCAGCGCCATGCGAAGTGCGGTTGTTCGTAGTGTGCACGCGCGTCGCGCGGCCGGCGATGCAGACTTCGCGAAACTGGAACAGCATCGCGGCGGTCGGCGCCGCGATCCAGCTGTCGCCGACCGGCATGCGCAACACCGGATGATCGCTGCCTTCCAGTGCTTCGAGCAGCGGCGCATCGGCGCGCATGAATTCGTCGATCGGAATGCGATGGATCGTTTCGACCTCCGCCGGATTGCGCTGCAGCTCGCGTCCCGGCCCCGCCCACACGACGACCGGCGTGATCGCATAGCCCGAACGCGTGACGAAATCGTCGAGCCGCCCGAGCACCGCGTCCGCATCGAGCGTCAGACCCGACTTCTTCGGCCATCTCGCGCAGCGCCGTCTGCTCCGGCGTTTCGCCTTCGTCGATGCGGCCGCCGGGCAACGCCCACTGTCCGGCGTGATCGCGCAGCTGCGATGAGCGCCGCGTCAGAATCAGCGCGGCGCGCGATTGCCATGTCGCGTGCATCGGCAGACCCGACAGATCGGCGCCGTAACGCTTCGTCGGCGATCGTGATCGCGACCGCCGCCGAGCGGTGTCGGTGATCACCGCGTTGCTTCGACGACGAATCGCGCGAGGTTCTCGCGGATGCGCTGCTTGAGCCGTTCGTCACACTCCACGATGATCCACCTTCGCTGCAACGCGCCAGCATGCCAAAGACACGATGACGGCTCAAACGTTCTATGCGCAGCCGACTCGTCGCAACGGAGACGCTGATCAACCAGCGTCCCCGACGAACGCCGCGCGCTGCTGTTGCGGCGCGCGCCGTGCTGTTGTGGTCCACCGTCGCGACCGGTTTCAAGCTCGGCCTGCGCGGAACTCGAGCCGCTCGAACTGCTGTGGCTCGGCAGCGCGATCTCGTTCGCATTCTTCGCGACTGCGAGCCTCGTCACCGGACGGTGGCCGCGCGCATCGTGCGATTGCCGGCGCGCGACTGGCTGCGCCTCGGCGCGCTCGGCCTGCTGAATCCGTTCCTGTACTACCTCGATTCTGTTCGAAGCCTACGATCGGCTGCCGGCGCAGATCGCGCAACCGCTGAACTACACGTGGGCGATCACGCTCGCGCTGCTCGCGATTCCGGTGCTCGGGCAGCGCATGACGCCGCGCATGGCGCTCGGCATGCTCGTCAGCTACTGCGGCGTGGTGATCCTGCTGTCGCAGGGCCGCATCGACGGCTTCGCTGGCGTCGACGGAATCGGCGTCGCGCTCGCGCTCGGCAGCACGCTGATCTGGGCGACGTATTGGCTCGCGACGGTGCGCGCCAGCGACGATCCGTTGGTGATGATGACGGCGAGCTTCGCGGTCGGCGCGCTCGCGATCGGCATCGCGTGTCAGCTCGAGTACGGACTACCGGCGTTGACGCTGCGCCGGCTCGGTTTCGGCGCGTGGGTCGGCTTGATCGAAATGGGCGTCACGTTCCTGCTGTGGCAGCAGGCGCTGCGCCGCACCGCACACGCGGGTCGCATCGCGCAGCTGATCTTCCTGTCGCCGTTCATCTCGCTGCTGTTGATCGATCGCGTGCTCGGCGAGCACGTGCACGCCAGTTCGTTCGTGTCGGCCTCGTCGCGGATCGTCGCCGGACCTCTTGGATCGCGGCGTGCGGTCGCGCACAGATCGCAGCTGAGGACGGCTCGACTCGTCGGCGGCAGGACGCGACCGATCTCAACGTTGCGAGCCACGCCGAGATCGCCGCAGCGATCTCGTCCGGCGAATCCTCCTGCAGGAAGTGGTTGCCTTTCACGGTCACTTCCTGCTGATTCGGCCAGCTGCGGCAGAACTCGCGCTGCGCACCGACCAGGATCGCGCCCGGTTCGGCATTGACGAACAGCTTCGGCACGTCGCTCTTCGCAAGCCAATCGGCATAGCGCTGCACGACCGCGACGACGTCCGCCGGTTCGCCGTCGAGCGGAATCTGCCGCGGCCACGTCAACGTCGGCCGCCGGTCTCTCGCCCGGCTGCCGCAAACGGGCGCCGATACACGGCCATCTCTGCGTCGGTCAGCTTGCGCAGGATCGAACCGGGCAGCACGCGCTCGACGAAGACGTTCTTCGCCAGCGCCATGTCTTCGCCGGCCGCGGAACGAAATCCCTTGAACACCGGCGTCGCGGCCGCGGGCCATTCCGCCCACGTCATCGGCCGCACGATCGCTTCCATGTAGCAGATGCCTTTCACGCGATCCGCGATGCCGATTCGCCCAGTCGAAGCCGAGCGCCGAGCCCCAGTCGTGCAGCACGAGCGTGACGTTCGCTGGTGACCCCGAGCGCATCCATCGCCGCCATCGAAGAATCGTTGATGTTCCGCGAGCGTGTAGCGATCGGGACCCGACGGCGTCAGCTTGTCGGAGTCGCCCATGCCGATCAGGTCGAGCGCGAGACAACGCCCCTGCTTCGCGAGCGGCCGGCATGATGTTGCGCCACAGATACGACGACGTCGGATTGCCGTGCTGAAACACGATCGGATCGCCGCTGCCCATTTCGACGTACGCCATGCGTTGGCCGAGCACGCCGACGTATTTCTTCGGGTGTTCCTTCGCGACGAAATCATCGAGTCTCCCGCGTCAGCGTGTGCATCGTGCGCGCCGGCGTACGCGAACCGTTTGCCGTCGTGCCCGCGAAAGCTGCTCTTGCCGAACGGATCGTCCTGTCCCATCAGCGTCGAGAACGCCGGCGGATTGCGCGCGTACATCGCCTCGTCGACGCCGCGGAAATCGTCGAGCTGGCGCACGAACACGCGGTTGTACGTCACGTGAATCGCGACGCGCGCGCCCGGCGCGGCTGCGATCGCCCTGCCAATGCCACACGCCGTTCGCCCACAGCGCAACCGAACCCTTCGGCATTTCGATCGGCACCGCGCCGTCGCGCGAATCGCTGCGTTTCGGCGCGCGGCGCCGCAGATGGCTGCCAGGAATCACCCACGTCGGTCCCGCATCGACGGTCCAGTCTTCGAGCGCCCAGCACGCGACGCAGATCAGACCGAACTCCGGATACGGTTCGCGCACCAGCGGATAGTCGGCGTGAATGTCGATCGCACCGGGACCGGTCTCTTTGTACGTGCCCGACATCGCGCCGAGCACCATGCCGCGGCCGACTGCGCTCTCGGCGACGGTGCACACGAGCGGATGCAGCGCGACTTCTTCGAACATCCGATGCCGCATCAGCAAACCGTTGGTCGTGAACGGATGATGCCGGCGCACTTCGTCGGCCACGCGTTCGCGCAATTCGTCGGCGAACGCTTCCGTCACCGCGCGTTCGATCACCGTGTAGCCGCGCTCGCGCAGTTCGACGAGCTGGCGCGTCGAGGCCGAGGCGTTCGACGCGGTGTTCGTAGTGCGGATTCTCGATCGTCAGCGACGCCATGTGATCGTGCAGATCGTTGAGCAGCGTCAACAGCGCCGGCTGCGTCGGCATCGCCCGGTCACGCGCAGCGCACCGCGTCCCGCGCGATGTCTGAACTCGCGGCGCGCGCGTTTCATCGCGTCCTCGCCGGCGGCATTCACGCGACTGCGCCATGCTCAGCACGTGCTGATAGTCGCCGCGGACGTTGAGTCTGCGCGTCGGCGATTTCGCCGGCGCCGACGTCGAGCGCGCCGTCGCGCAAACGCCAATACCACGCCGCGCGATCGTTCGGGCGCAGTCGAGCGCGGGCGGCGCAGTCGTCGAATGCTTCGCACATCGAAAACGTCGTCGTCGCGCAGCTCCGGGTGCTCTGCAACGCACCTCTGCAGGAACGTCCGCGCCGCGGCGATCCAACCGGGCGAGACGAATTCGAATCGTTGATCGACCGGCGCTGGCAGCATCGCATCGGCGCTCATCTGGAGAGACTCGACGCGCAGCGTAGGGGAATCGCACGCGCTCGCATCAAACCGTGGTATCAAAGCTGACTGCAAGTCACGCAGCGCTCAGCGTCGCACCGCGTTCCACGCCGCGTCGGCGAACACCGCTCTTCACTTTCGCCGGCGATTCCTTCACCTGCCCGGCGAGCCAGTAGCGCGTGTAGTCCTGGATCGGCCCGCTGATGATCGGCACGTACGTGTCGATCGGCAGCGCCTTCATCTCGCCGTCGCGCACGTACGGGCCGAACCAGCGGAACACTTCGCCGATGTGGCTGCGATGGATCTCCCGGAGTTGATCCTTCGTCTCAGGAGGGAACGCAATATCTCGTGAATTCAACAAGTAACGCGCGATGTCTCGATGCGCCGTCACCCAATCGGAGTACTGCGTGACGACGGTCCTGACGCTGTCCTGCGCGGTCTTGCAGCGCTTCAGCTTGCGCAGCAGGTCGGCGTTCAGGCGCTGTGATGCCGTCGATGAAGAGCCCCGCGGCGACGCCTTCTTTGTTGCCGAAGTGGTGATACAGGCTGCCGATGCTGCTGCCGGACGCGCGCACGATGTCGTCGATCGTCGTCGCTTCGACGCCCTGACCGATGAAGCAGTCGAGCGCCGCCTTCGAGGATCGACTGCGCGGCGCGCCGGCGTGGTCGCTCTGGGCTTGTGGTTTGCCTGGCCATCGAGCCGAATCCTAATCTAGAATGATGTTCTAGTAAAAGATTCGACGATTCGCTAAAGTTGCGCTGCAATCACTCGCCTCAATCGAAATGGAGCCAATCGATGGACATCGACCTCTCCGCAGCCGATCTCGCGTTCCGCGACGACGTGCGCAACTTCCTCAAGACCAACGCGTACAAACCCGGCGCCGACTACACCGTGTGGCGCGATCAGTGGTTCGCGAAAGCCGCCGCAAAAGGCGGCTGGGACGTGCCGAAGTGGCCGAAGGAATTCGGCGGCCCGGGTTGGACACCGACGCAGCACTACATCTGGGAGCAGGAAACCGCGACCGCGGTGATGCCGTTCGACATGCCGTTCGGCGTCGGCATGCTCGCGCCGATCCTGATGGGCTACGGTTCGAAGGAACAACAGGAACGTTTCCTGCCGGACATCCGCGCGCGCAAAGTGAACTGGTGTCAGGGTTATTCCGAACCGGGCGCGGGTTCCGACCTCGCGTCGCTGAAGACCAAAGCGGAACTCTCCGCCGACGGCAAAACCTACACCGTCAACGGCACGAAGATCTGGACCACCGCCGCGCACATGGCCGACTGGATTTTCTGCCTCACGCGCACGTCCGATACCGGCAAGCGCCAGGAAGGCATCACGTTCCTGCTGTTCCCGATGAAACAACCGGGCGTCGAAGTGAAGCCGATCATCACGCTCGGCGGCAGCCACACCGTCAACATGGTGCACATCACCGACGTCAAAGTGCCCGTCGAAAATCGCATCGGCGAAGAAGGCCAAGGCTGGACGTACGCAAAAGGCCTGCTGCAGCACGAACGCACCGGACTCGCCGGCATTTCGCGTTCGCTCGTCGCGCTCGAAAAACTGAAAGAGCAGGCGGGCAGCGTCAAACGCGGCAATGGTTCGTTGATGGATGAACCGGCGTTCCGCGCGAAAGTCGCGGCGCTCGAAGTGGATCTGCTGGCGCTCGAGTTCACCGAACTGCGCAGCCTCGCCGCGGCGTCCGCGGGCGGCGCGCTCGGGCCCGAGTCGTCGATCATGAAACTGAAAGGCACCGAGATTCAGCAACGCATCGCGAAACTCACCGTCGAAGCCGGCGGCATCTATTCGGCCGGCTGGGGTCACCCGGTCGGGCCGAAGTTCGCGCGCAGCGGCATGGCGAGCTATCTGTCGAGCCGCGCGTACACGATTTATGGCGGCGCGAGCGAAGTCCAGAAGGACGTCATCGCGAAAAACGTACTCGGCATCAAAAGCGGCAAGAAGTAAGGCAGGACGACCACATGAATTTCGATTTGAGTTCGGAACAACAACTGCTGAAAGACAGCGTCGAGCGCTTCGTCGCCGACAACTATTCTCTCGAGGCGCGCGTCAAGGTCACCGACGCGGAACCCGGCTTCTCGAAGGCCCATTGGAAGTCGTTCGCCGATCTCGGCTGGCTCGCGTTGCCGTTTGCCGAAGCCGACGGCGGTTTCGGCGGCGGCGCGATCGAGACGATGTTGCTGATGGAAGCGTTCGGCAAAGGCCTCGTCGTCGAACCGTATCTCGCGAGCGTCGTGCTCGGTGGCGGCGCGCTGCGCCGCGGCGCAACGAAGGCGCTGAAGGATTCGATTCTGCCGGGCGTCATCGACGGCACACGCCAGCTCGCATTCGGATATGCCGAAGAACAGGCGCGCTTCGATCTCGAAGACGTCGTGACGAGCGCGAAGCCAGACGCGAACGGTTTCGTGCTGAACGGCACGAAATCGGTCGTGCAGAACGCGGCGACCGCCGACCACATCGTCGTGTCCGCGCGCACGTCTGGCGGCCAGGTCGACCGTGACGGCATCACGCTGTTCCTCGTCGACGCCAAAGCAGGACGGCGTCGCGCGCGACAACTACCCGACCGTCGACGGTTTGCGCGCGTCGGAAGTCAAGCTGACGAACGTGCGCGTCGGCCGCGACCGCGTGATCGGCGAAGTGGGCAAAGGTTTCGCAATCCTGCAGGCCGTCGCCAACGACGCCATTCTGGCGCTGTCGGCCGAAGCCGTCGGCGCGATGGAAATCCTGTACAAAGACACCGTCGAATACACCGGCCAACGCCAGCAGTTCGGTCACGCGCTGTCGGAGTTCCAGGTGCTGCAACACCGGATGGTCGAGATGTTCATGGAATACGAGCAGTGCAAATCGCTGCTGTATCGCGCGACGCTCGAAGCGAGCGCAGGGCACTACCAGCGCCCAGCGCACGATCCATGCACTGAAGCACCTCGTCGGCAAAGCCGGCATCTTCATCGGCGAAAACGCGGTGCAGTTGCACGGCGGCATGGGCATGACCGAAGAGCTGCGCATCGGCCATTACTTCAAGCGCCTGCTGGTCATCGACGCCCAGTTCGGCAACGCGGATCATCACCTGCAGAAATTCGCGGCCTGATCGAGCCGTCGGGAGCGCGCTAGTCGGTGATGAGCTAGCCATCGCTATTGCGACGACGAGCACGCAGCGCCGGCGGCGCGCACAACTGATTTGGTGTTGCAGGCCACTTGGACCTTTCACCGCGCGTAGCGCGATCGACGTCGGCATCAACGCGGCGACCGGCGTCGATGCGTCGCGCCAGTGGTCCTCGTACAACGCGGTCAACACGAATCCGGCGGCCAGCAGGTCGCCGATCTGCGCTTGCAGGCTGTGGCTGAACTCGAGCGCGTCCCCGGCCTCGATCTGTGCCCTGCGCGCCGCTGACAACTGCGCGACGTCGCCACTCAACTCTCGATACGGCAGCCGATAGCGCGCGACGAGTTCGCCGGTGCGCTCGGCTTCGTCGTGATCGAACAGGAAGAACGCAGGGTTCATGCAGCCCGCGAGCAGCACGCCGCCGTCGCCCAAGACCCGTTGGCATTCTCGCCAGACCGGCTTCAGATCCGGCACGAATACATTCGACAGCGCATGAAAGATCAGATCGAAACTCGCGTCTGCGAACACCGACAGGTCCGCCATGTCGCCGCGCACGGTGCGCAGCGCGAGTGCTTCACGCGCGGCGACCTGCGCATCGCGCGCGAGCTGTTCATCCGACAGATCGAAGCTGACGACGCTGGCCCCGGCAGCGGCGAGTGTAGGCGCCTGTTGGCCACCTGCCGATGCAAGGCACAACACACGCAAGCCGGGCAGCGGTGGAAACCAGTCGGCCGGCACGGGCTTGTCCGGGGTCAGGATCACCCGCCAGTCGCCGCGCCGCGCGCGCGCAATCGTGTCCGAATCCACAGGCACCGACCAACGACCACCCGCCGCGGATTCGCGGTTCCATGCGCGCCGATTGTGTTCGAGATGGTCCACGGCGACCCGTTTGATCGTTCTAACATCCGCGCTGGGCGACAATGCGCAGCCGCGCGATCATTGTGCAGCATTCGGCGCGGCGCCGTTGTCGAACTGGGCGTACGTCATTTGGCTGGAGTCGTTACGATGAACAAATTTCACCCGCGACGATTGATCGCAGCGATCGTCGTCGCGGCCGCGGCGGTGCCGCTGTTCGCGCTCGGTGAGCCCGCGGTGCTCGCGCCGGCCCCGACGTTCGATGCACCCAAAGCCGCGGGCGCGTTGCAGACAGCCGTGCTCGCCGGCGGCTGTTTCTGGGGCATCGAAGGCGTGTACGAACACGTTCGCGGCGTACGCGATGTGGTGTCCGGCTATGCCGGTGGGGCCAAACCGACGGCCCACTACGACACTGTCTCCGGCGGCAACACCGGACACGCGGAGTCGGTGCAGATCGTGTTCGATCCGAACGAACTCAGCTATGGCGAAATCCTGCGCATATTCTTTTCGGTCGCGCATGACCCGACGCAGCTGAACAAACAAGGTCCCGACCACGGCACGCAGTATCGTTCCAATATCTTTTATGCGAATGACGAGCAGCGCGACATCGCCACACGCTACATCGCGCAACTGAATGAGGCGAAACTGTACCCCGGCCCGATCGTCACCCGCGTCGATCCACTGACGCAGTTTTATCCGGCCGAGACGTATCACCAGGATTACATCGACAAGAATCCGTCGAATCCGTACATCGTCTACAACGATCTGCCGAAGATTCGCAATCTCGAAAAGGTCTTCCCCGACTTCTATCGCGCAAAACCGACGGTGGCGCAGCAGTGAGCCTGCGGCATCAGGTGATGTGAAAATCGAAGCCGATGCGATGCATTCCGAGGCGCCGCGCGACACCCTGCGACGCCACGTTGTCCGTCGACGTGCTGTACAACGGAGCCGCACCGAGCGCCGCGACCGCCGTCGCCCAAGCCGCGACGGCTTGCGACGCAAAGCCGCGCCCGCGTGATTCCGGCAGCGTCTCGACGCCCGCTTCGTGCGCCGCAGCCGTGATGCGCACGCTGCAACAGAGCGCCACCGCGCGACCGCCATCCACGACGACGATGAACGGCTCGCGAAACGGCACTTCGTCGCGCCAATCGGGAAACGTCCGCAGCAGAGCGGTGTCGTTGGCGGTGACGCGGACGGCGCTCGGTGCCACGGATACCGCATCGGGATCGATGCAGTAGGCGGGTCCGCTCCAGATTCGCTGCTCTGCGGCGCCTCGCGCGAGCAGCGTTCGAAGCGCGTCGCCACAGTGCGGCTGTTGCGACAACGGCGCGCGCGTCGGCTCGGAGTCGATCAACGTAGCGGCGTCCGCAGACTATCGCGCCAGCAACATCGTCGCGCACGCGCAGCACGTGTCCGTCCGTCGTGCGACCGAGCACGAGTCTCGGCGCCGGCTTCGCACCCGGTTCGTTGACGTGCAGCAAATGACCGCGGGCATCGCGCGTGAACAACGCGTCGAGATGCAGTTGCATCAGTTCGCGATCGCCCAACAAGACGCGATCGGTCAGGCGATCAACTGCAGGAACTCCGAACGCGTCGGAGCGCTGTCGCGGAAGCTGCCGAGCAGCACACTCGTCTTCATCACCGAGTTCTGCTTCTCGACGCCGCGCATGGCCATGCACAGATGGCGCGCTTCGATGATTACGCCGACGCCGCGAGCGCCGGCGCTGTTCATGATCGCCTCGGCGATTTCCTGCGTCAGCTTCTCCTGAATCTGCAGGCGGCGCGCGAACATCTCGACGATCCGCGCGATCTTCGACAGGCCCAGCACCTTGCCGTTCGGCAGATAGCCGACGTGGCAGCGGCCGATGAACGGCAGCAGATGGTGCTCGCACAACGAATACAGCTCGATGTCTTTCACCATCACGATCTCGTCGAGGTTCGATTCGAACAGTGCGTTGTTGACGATGCTCTCGAGGCTCTGCGAGTAGCCGCGCGTCAGAAACTGCATCGCTTTGGCCGCGCGCATCGGCGTGTCGCGCAGACCGGCGCGTTCTGGATCCTCGCCGAGACCCTCGATCAATCCACGATAGTGCGCGGCCAGCACCGTGACGTCGGCCACATCGCCATTGAAGTCTTTTTTCATATCGAACCGGCTTTTTCGAAGACCGTCCTACTCTGCATATCGCGGCCGCATTGGGCAAGGGTAAAGACACCGGCGATAATGCGGACGGTCTACCGCGGAGCGATGCAATGAACTATCGACACCTCATTCTCGAACTCGATCGCGCGCGCCACGTCGCGACGGTGACGTTGAACAAGCCCGAACGGCTCAACGCGATCGACCAGGACGACAAGAAGGATCTGCTCGACGCCATCGCGCGCATTCAGGCGGACGACGCGATCTGGGTGGCGATCTGGACCGGCGCGGGCCGCGGTTTCTGCAGCGGCGCAGATCTGCAGGGTCCCCCGCCCGACGACGGCGACAAGCCGCTGAATGAATTGCTCGACGAAGATTCGTGGATCGCGCGCCAAGGCAAAGCGCTTTATTACGTCGACAAGCCGATGATCGCCGCGGTCAATGGCGTCGCGGCCGGCGCCGGTTTCTCGCTGGCGCTCGCGTGCGACATGCGCATCGGCTGTCCCGACAGCCGCTTCGTCACGGTATTTCAGGAGCGCTCGCTGCCGCCCGAAGGCGGCATGTCGTTTCTGCTCGCCCGCATCGTCGGGTTGAGTCGTGCGATGGATCTGTCGCTGACGAGTCGCCGCGTCGAAGCGGACGAAGCGTATCGGATCGGTTTACTCGACCGCCTCGTGCCCAGCGACAACCTGCTGTCGACCGCGAACGAACTGGCCGATCGGATCTGCCATCTGCCGCCGGCCGCGGTGCGCGTGACGAAGCGCGCGATTCAAGCCGGCCTCGAGGCGAGTTTCGCGGAAGCCTCCGCCAACGAAACCCGCTATGGCGGCATCGCGCGTCGCGCAAAAGCGGACGCCGAGGAATCCGCCAAGGCGTTCGCCGAGCGACGCAAGCCGATATTTCGCGGCCGTTAGGATCCCCAGACCAGGGCGCAAAGCGCCTTTCTAGGTGAGAGAGGCGCCCGGCACCAATGCAATGCACGTTTTGCACACACGGTGCCTGGCACTTTCTGCACGTTCTGCAACGCCTGGCACTTTCTGCACGTTCTGCGACGCCTGGCACCTTCTGCACGCTCTGCAACGCCTGGCACCGTCTTACACGTTGAGAAAGATCGTCGCGGGGTGTTCGAGCCGTTCCTTCACCGCCTGAATCATCGCCGCGGCGTCGTAGCCGTCGACGAAGCGATGATCGAACGACGCCGACAGATTCATCATCAGCCGAATCGCGACCGCGCCGTCGACGACCATCGGTCGCTGCACCGCTTTGTTGACGCCGATGATCGCGACTTCCGGTGCGTTGATGATCGGCGTCGACGCGATGCCGCCGAGTTTGCCGAGGCTCGTGATCGTGATCGTCGACCCGCGTCAACTCGGCCTTCGTCGCCGAGTTGTCTGCTGCGCCGCTTCGCTGACGCGACGAATCTGCTGCGCCAGTCTCCCACAGCGACAAGTTCTGCGCGTCGTGCACGACTGGCACTTTCAATCCGTCGGGCGTCTGCGTCGCGACGCCGAGATGCACGCGCGATGGCGCAGCAGCACGCCGCGCTCGGCGTCGTAGTGCGAATTGCACTGCGGAAACTCGGGCAACGCGCGGATCAGCGCGAGCGCGAGAAACGGCAGATACGTGATGCTCGTCTGGCGCTTCGCATTCAAGTGGACGCGCAACGCGTCGAGCTCGGTGATGTCGATCTCTTCGACGTATGCGAAATGCGGAATGCTGCGTTTGGATTCGCTGAGGCGTTGCGCGATCAGCCGCCGGACACCGATCACCTTGATCTCTTCGACGTCGCGATCGCTGACGGGACGCATCGCTCGCGCCGGAGACTTCACAGTCGTTTCTCGCGGCGACTTCAGGGCCGCTTCGAAGTCGGCCTGCGTGATTCGACCCTCTGCGCCTGACCCCGTGATCTGCGACAGATCGACGCCCGCTTCGCGCGCGCGACGTCGAATCGATGGCGACGTCAACACGTCGCCGTCGTTGGCGACCGAGCGCGCAGGACTCTGATCGTCGCTCTCGCCGACGGGCGCATCGACACTCCGATCGACGACGGGTTTCGCGCGCGCGGCGACCGGCGCCGCCTTTGCGGTAGCCTTTGCGACCGCTGCAACAGCGGGCTTCGCAGCCGCAGCCTGCGTCGCGGGCGACGTCGCTGCAGCCTTCGCTCCCGCATCGGTTTCGAACACGATCAATACCGAACCCACCGGCACCAGATCGCCCGGCTCGCCGGTCGTCGTCAGCACCGTGCCGGTGACCGGCGACGGCACTTCGATGTTCGCTTTCTCGGTCATCACATCGACGATCACGTCGTCCTCGATGACGTGATCGCCCGGCTTCACGTGCCATTCGACGATCTCGGCATCGATCGTGCCTTCGCCGAGATCCGGCAGCTTGAATTCGAAGCGGCTCATGCCGACGCCTCCATCACCGCCTTGAGCGCCGCCATCACGCGCGCCTGGCCCGGGAAAATAATCCCACTCGAAGATGTGCGGATACGGCGTGTCCCAGCCGGTCACGCGCGTGATCGGCGCGCGCAACGACCAGAAACATTCCTCCTGTACCGTCGCGGACAACTCGGCGCCGTAGCCGCTGAAGCCCGTCGCTTCGTGCGCGACGACGCAACGCCCGGTTTTTTTCACCGACGTGCAGATCGTGTCGACGTCGAGCGGCACCATCGTGCGGACGTCGATGATCTCCGCGTCGATCTGCGCCTTTTGCGCCGCGGCCTCGGCGACGTGCACCAGCGTGCCGTAGGTCAGCACCGTGACGTCGGCGCCTTTGCGCACGATCTCCGCCTTGCCGATCGGCACGCTGTAGTAGCCGTCCGGCACTTCTCCTTTTGCGCGCGTGCTCCACGGCACAGCGGGCTTGTTGGGGTCGCCGTCGAACGGGCCGTTGTAGAGCCGCTTCGGCTCGAAAAAAATCACCGGATCGTCGTCTTCGATCGAACTGATCAGCAGTCCCTTTGCGTCGTACGGATTCGACGGCATCACGACCTTGACGCCGCACACGTGCGTGAAGATCCCTTCCGGGCTCTGCGAATGCGTCTGGCCGCCGCGGATGCCGCCGCCGCACGGCGTACGGATCGTCACCGGCGCGAAAAAGTCGCCGCCGCTGCGATAACGCAGGCGGGCGAGCGTGCTCGTCAGCTGATCGAACGCTGGATAGATGTAGTCGGCGAACTGAATCTCGACGACGGGTCGCAGCCCGTTCACACCCATCCCGATCGCTGCGCCGAGAATGCCACCTTCGGCGATCGGCGTGTCGAGCACGCGCTGCTCGCCGTATTTGCGCTGCAAGCCGTCCGTGCAGCGGAATACGCCGCCGAAGTAGCCGATGTCTTCACCGAGCAGCACGACGTCGGGATCGCGGCTCAGCATGATGTCCATCGCGGAGTTGATCGCCTGCACCATGTTCATCTGCGCCATCAGGATTTCTCCACGAATGACTTCATCTGATCGCGCTGCTTTTTCAGATGCGCCGGCATGTCCTTGAACACGTCTTCGAACATCAGTTCACGATCGAGCATCGGCGCCTCGGTCATCGTTCCGTACGTCAGCGCCTCCTGCCACGACGCGTTGACGACGTCCTTCAGCTCCTCCTCCAGCGCCTGTTGCCGCGCGTCCGACCACTCGCCGATCGTGATCAGGTGGTTCTTCAAGCGCTCGATCGGATCACCGAGCGGCCACTGCTGCGCCTCCTCTTTCGGCCGATAGCGCGACGGATCGTCGCTGGTCGAATGCGCCGACGCGCGATACGTCACGAGTTCGATCAGTGTCGGCCCAGCCCCCTGACGAGCGCGTTGGGCCGCCCAGTCGGTGACCGCGTGAACCGCGAGGAAATCGTTGCCGTCGACGCGGATGCCGGGAATGCCGAACCCGGGGCCACGCGCCGCGAACGATCGCGCCTCGCCGCCGGCGAACCCCTGAAACGTCGAGATCGCCCATTGATTGTTGACGACGTTCAGGATCACCGGCGCTCGATACACCGCCGCGAACGTCAACGCGTGATGAAAGTCCGGCTCCGCGCTCGATCCCTCGCCGATCCATGCCGCGGCGATGTGATCTTCGCCTTTGATCGCCGCCGCCATCGCCCAGCCGACCGCCTGCGGGAACTGCGTCGTCAAATTGCCGCCGACCGAAAAGATGTTGCCCGAACGCCCAGTGATAC
The DNA here is from genome assembly GCA_963829065.1 of uncultured Gammaproteobacteria bacterium. Lineage (GTDB taxonomy): Bacteria > Pseudomonadota > Gammaproteobacteria > Pseudomonadales > Azotimanducaceae > DATJGR01. Next base: position 175,832 of record CAWHHK010000011.1, read on the forward strand.
ATCACCGGCATCTGGCGTCCTTTGCACATGTCGCGCGTGTTCGACAGGCATTGGCACATCAGATCGACGAGGCTGCGGCCGCGCGCGATCTGCAGGCCCTGCGTGCGATACGACGGGAACAACATATCGGCCGGCCGCAGCGCCATGCACTGCGCCACCGATACCGCCTCTTCGCCGGTCGACTTGATGTAGAACGAGATCTTGCCCTGCCGCTGAATCCGCAGCATGCGATCGTCGAAGATCCGCGTCAGCAGCATGTGGCGCAGCCCGATCTGCAGTTCCGGCGCTTCGAGGTGCGGATTCCACGGACCCACCGCCGTGTGCTGATCGTCGAGCACGCGCACGAGTTCCGTCGCGAGATAGTCGATGTCGCGCGTATCGGCGCTGAAGTCGGGCCGCTTGACGGCGCCGGCCGGCGACGTCGCGAGGTAGCTGAAGTCGGGTTTGCCGCCGGGTCGCGCCGGCGGCTGCGGAATGTGCAAGCGAGATTCTCTGCTCATGGCGACTCCGTGCGCGCGCGAGGAACGTCGAGAGGATAGGTCGCGCGCCGCCGTTTGGCATCCCATTCACGACGATCCCGCATGCTGATCCGATCGCCGGTTGTCGGGCACATCGGCACCGAGGCTGCGGTAACATGCGCGCTCAGCCTTGGTTTTCACCCTTTCATTTCAACAGCTCTTTTTCATAAAGCGGGAGATTCAAATTGCAAGACGTCTACATCATCGAAGCGGTGCGCAGTCCGATCGGCAAACGCGGTAAGGGGCTCGCCGGGCTGATGCCCGCGGATCTGCTCGGCCGCAGTGCAACTGGCCGCGCTCAAGCGTGCCGGTATCGACGGCAAATCGATCGGCCAAGTGATCGGCGGTTGTGTATCCCAGGTCGGCGAACAGTCGTTCAACATCGCGCGCGTCGCGTGGTTGTCGGCCGGTCTCCCGCTCGAGGTCGCCGCAACGACCGTCGACTCGCAATGTGGATCGAGTCAGCAGGCAACCTCGATGGGTGCCGCGATGGTCGGCGCCGGGCTCGAAGACCTCGTCATGAGCTGTGGTCTCGAGATGATGACGCGGGTGCCGCTCGGCTCGAACATGAAAGGCGGCGTGCCGATGGGCGCAAGCTACGCATCGCACTATCAGCCGACGAGCCAGTTCATGGGCGCGGCGATGATCGCCGAGGAATATCAGATCACCCGCGAAGACACCGATGCATTCGGCTTGCGCAGCCAACAACGCGCCATTGCCGCGTGGGAAGCGGGTCATTTCAATCGCGAGGTCGAACCGATCACCGCACCGGTGCTCGACAAAGAAGGCAAACCGACCGGCGCGATGCACACCGTCAGCCGCGACGAAGGCCTGCGCGCGACGACGATCGAGGCGCTGCGCGCGCTCGAACCCGTACCGGGACAAACCATCCACACCGCGGGCAGCAGCTCGCAGGTCTCCGACGGCGCCGCGGCGGTGATCCTCGCGTCGGAAAAAGCCGTCAAACAATACGGCTTGAAGCCGCGCGCGCGCATCGTTGCAACGACGCTTGTCGGCGTCGATCCGGTGACGATGTTGAAAGGACCGATCCCCGCCACGACAAAAGTGTTGGGGCAAGCGGGCCTGAAGATCGGCGACATCGACACGTTCGAAGTGAATGAAGCGTTCGCCTCCGTCGTACTCGCGTGGCAGCGCGTGCACCGTCCCGATCCGGATCGCGTGAATCCGAACGGCGGCGCGATCGCGATCGGCCACCCGACCGGCAGCACCGGCGCGCGGCTTGATCACGACGGCGCTGCACACACTCGAACGCACGAAAGGTCGCTACGGCTTGATCTCGATGTGCTGCGGTGGCGGCCTCGGCACCGGCACGATCATCGAGCGGATGTGAGCGCGGTGGCCGCGAATTCGGTGCGGGACGAACTCGTCGAGCTGCGCGGTCTGCGTTTTGCGTATCGCGACTGGCCGTCTGCCAAAGCCAACGCGCCGGACCTGGTGCTGCTGCATGGTTATACCGGCCACGCCCGATCGTGGGATCTGTTCGCCTCTGAGATGTCGTCGCGTTATCGCGTGCTGGCGCTCGATCAACGCGGCCACGGACAGACGCAATGGGCGCCGGCCGATGCGTACGACACGAGCGAAATGGTCACCGACCTCGAAGCGTTCGTCGCGGCGATGGGTCTGAAGAACTTCGCGCTCGTGGGGCTGTCGATGGGTGGACTCGTGTCGATCGGGTACGCCGGCAAACGACCGCGCGAACTCGGCAAACTCGTGATCGTCGACATCGCGCCGGAGATCGACGTCGAGGGTCTGCAGCGCATCCAGGCAGGCGTCGTGCGCAGCGATGTCTTCGACTCGTGCGAGGAAGCGTATGCGCGTGCGCGCGCCGACAACCCGATTCCGCCGGATGACCAGTTGCGACATCGCGTCGAGTATTCGTTGATGCGACGCGACGACGGGCGCTTCACGTACCGCTACGACCGCGCGCTGCGCGATCCGAAGAATCCGCGCAAGGGCATTCCGCCGGAGGCGGGTTGGAAGCTGGTGTCCAACATCAACGTGCCGACGCTGCTCGTGCGCGGCGAGCTCAGCGACATCCTGTCGCGGCCGGTCGCGCAACGGATGGCGAAAGCAATTCCGAATTGCCGTCTCGTCGAAGTCGCCGGCTCCGGACATCCGGTCCCGCTCGACAAACCCGCCGCATTCCTCGATGCGGTTGCGACGTTTCTCTAGACGACGTTGACGGAGGTTCACCGATGAGCGAGTCCACCGCCCCGACCCTCGGCAATCTTTTCACGCCGGAGTTCATCAACGATCCCTACCCCACCTATCGCCTGATCCGCGAATCGAATCCGTTTCTGCAGATTCCCGGGTGGTAAGGACTGGATCGCGGTGCGGTACGAGGATTGCGCGAGCGTGTTGCGCGACAAACGCTTCGGCATCGACAACGATCGCCGGATGAGGATCGGTGTCGGCGACGAACTACATGACGGTGCCGGCGTACGCGAGCTTGTCGCGCATGATGTTGTTCGCCGATCCGCCGGATCACACGCGCCTGCGCAAACTCGTTGTACGGGCGTTCGACGCGCGCAGCATCGAAAAACTGCGCGGGCAGATCCGCGCAATCGCGAAGAACCTCGTCGACACGATGGAAGATTCATCGAGCGGCGACCTGATGACCGCATTCGCGCGGCGGCTGCCGATCGAGGTGATCTGCGAAATGCTCGGAATTCCGACCGCGGATCGGCATCGTTTCACCGAGGTCGACGAAAACGCCGGCCGCATTCTCGACCCGACGCCGATGTCGCCGGAGGAACTCGAGCGGGTGAACCACGACACGCTCGAAGGCGCCGCTTATTTCGACGACCTCTGCGAGCGGCGCCGGCGCGAACCCACCGACGACCTGCTGACGGCGATGGTTCAGTCCGAAACGGAACACGGCAAGCTGACGCGCGAAGAACTGAGCGCGAACATTGCGCTCTTGTTCGGCGCGGGCCACGAGACCACCGTCAACCTGATCGGCAACGGTCTGCTCGCGCTGTTTCGCAACCGCGATCAGCTGCGAATGTTGCAGCAGCGGCCGGAACTGATCGTCAATGCGATCGAAGAATTGCTGCGCTACGACTCGTCGGTGCAGTTGAGCGGTCGCACCGCGCTCGAGGATTCGGACGTCGCCGGGCATCGCATCGAGGCCGGCATGCAGGTCATCACGATCGTCGGCGCGGCCAATCGCGACCCGGAAGTCTACGAGAATCCCGACGCGCTCGACGTCACGCGACAGAACATCCGGCCGCTGTCGTTTGGCGGCGGCATCCACCATTGCCTCGGCGCGCAGCTCGCGCGGATCGAAGGCGCCGAGGCGTTCTCCGAGTTGCTCGGCCGGCTGCCCGATCTGGAACTCGATGACATCGTCAACGCCAAGTGGAAGCCAACGATCACGTTGAGGGGATTGATCGAGCTACCGGCTCACTGGTAACAGCGCCAACGGGCAGCGTCAGACGCGCCGCAACGCGATCACCGGAATCGTGCGTTTCGTCTTCTGCCGGTATTCGGTAAACGCCGGCATCATCGATTCCATCTTCTTGTACAGCCGCGAACGCTCGGGCTCCGGCACGACCTCGCCGCGCACCTTCAGCGTTTGTGTGCCCACTTCGACGGTGACCGCGGGGTTCGCGATCAGGTTGTGATACCAGGGTGGATTCGTCGGTGCGCCGGCATACGACGCGATGATCACGGTGCGCCCGGCGTCCTCGAGATACACGAGCGGATTGACGCGCGTCTCACCCGACTTCGCGCCTTTCGTCGTCAGCAGCAGCATCGGTGCGCCGGCGAACATGCCGCCGACCTTGCCGCCGTTCGCGCGGAACTCCTCGATGATCTGTCGGTTCATTTCCTTGATGTCCATCATCGACTCCCGGTTTGTCTGTTCGGCCAGCGTATCACTGACACCACCGCCATTCGCACCCGGGTTGACACATTGGTAAGCATTGGCTTACGGTAAGCCATGGCTGACAGACACCTCGTTTTCAAAGCACTCGCCGACGCGACGCGGCGCGACGTTTTCGAACGCCTGATGACCGGTCCGAAAGCGGTTGGCGAATTGGCGGAGGAACTGCCGGTGACACGGCCGGCGGTCTCGCAGCATTTGAAGGCGTTGAAGAACGCGGGGCTCGTCACCGAACAACGCGACGGCACCCGCCGCGTGTATCAGATCGATCCTGCCGGACTCGGCGAGATGCGCGCCTGGCTCGATCAGTTCTGGGATTCGGCGCTCGCCGCGTTTCAAGCGGAGGTCGCACGCACCGCCAAACACGATCGAAGGACCCGGAAAAAATGAGCACCACAACGCAACGGATCAAAGCCCGCCCCCGTCCGCAAGACGCTCACCGTTCCCGCGACCGCCGAACGCGCCTTCGAGGTGTTCACCACCGGCTTCGACCGGTGGTGGCCGCGCTCACACACGATCGGCAAAGGCGCCGCTCAAAGAAGCGGTGCTCGAACCGCGCGCCGGCGGCCGCTGGTACGGCATCGACGACGACGGCACGCAGACGCCATGGGGCGACGTGCTGGTCTGGGAGCCACCCGCGCGTCTCGTGCTCGCGTGGCGCATCGGCGCCGACTGGCAATACCACCCGGAGTTGCTGACCGAAGTCGAGGTGACTTTTACACCGCTCACGGCACTCGAGACGCGCGTCGACTTCGAGCATCGACATCTCGAGCGGATGGGCGAAGCGCGCCGCGAGCGCGCGCGATGCCCTCGACAGCCCCGGCGGCTGGGGCGGCATTCTGCAGGGTTATGCCGACGTCGTTCGCGCCGGCTGAGCACACGATCAACACCGTCAACACAAAGCAGGAGAAGCAACCATGGCACCCATCATTGTCCACGGAATCCCCGGCAGCCCGTATGTCCGCATGCCGTTGCTCGCGTGCGAAGAGAAAGGCGCGCCGTATCGAATCGCAGCGATGCAGTTTGGCCAGAACAAGACGCCCGACTATCTCGCACGGCATCCATTCGGCCGCATCCCGGTCATCGAGCACGACGGCTTCTGGCTGTACGAATCCGCGGCGATCATCCGCTACATCGATCAGGTATTCCCCGGCCCGTCGTTGACGCCGGCCGACCCTAAAGCCCAGGCGCGCATGAATCAGGTGATGGGAATCGTCGACTGGTACGTGATGCCGACAATCAGCTCCGGCATTGGCTGGAATCGCATCGTTGCGCCGATGATCGGCAGGCCGGTCGATGAAGAGGCGGTTGCGAAAGCGATACCCGGCGCGACGACTTGCGTGCGCGCCCTTGAACAACTGTTGGGGACCCAGCCTTACATGGCGGGAAACACGATCAGTCTCGCCGATCTGATGCTGATCGCGCACCTCGAACTGCTGCCCGCATCACCCGAAGGCGCGAAGATCATGAAAAATTCGCCGCTGCTGGCGTGGATCGCGCGGATGCAGGCGCGTCCCAGCGTTCAGGCGACCGAAACGCGCAAGCTGATGGCGGCCGCGGCGGCGCGCTGACAGCGAACAACGGCGGCTGTCGTCACACGCTCGATAGTTGGCTATGGAACGCCATCCGACTCCGTTGCTGGTCCTTCGCCTTGCCTCGTGCGGCGTTTGCGGCGCTTGCGCCGTTCGCGCTTCGCGCGCGCCTCACGCGCGGGATTCTCCTGCGCCTCCTCCGGCGCGAGATCGGGCAACCGCGCGTTGATCCACGGCTTCGCCCAGCGATCGAACAGCAACCAGCAGATGCCGATCGCGACGAGGCCCCATACGCCCAGATACTTCACGACGAAGACCGGCCAACCAAACGCAATGAATCCATTGATGAACGACTGCACGGCAAATCGAAACAGGATCTCGAGCGCTTCCTGCACCACCATCGTGACGACGTCGGTGCCGCTGACGACATTGCCGATCAGCATGCGGACCTCGAGCACGACGAACGCGATGACGTAGCCGAGTCCGTAGAAGCCGCCGCCGCGCACGCGCCACAACTTGATGAGCCCATCGCGCGCCATGGATGGCGCGGTGCGAGGTTCGGCGACGATCCCGCTCACAGTCGCATACGAATCGCCAACGCGCCGTTTGAGGCGCGTCACCAGCTTGACGCGCGGTTTGCGTGCCTTGCGCGGTCCTGGTTTGGGGTCGACGTCCATCGCGGATGCCCGCTACGTCGTCAAGCGCTGCGTGGACGTCCGAACAGGTCGCCCATCGGCGCCAGCGCATTCATGTCGATGTCGAGCAGCACCGGCCCGGATATCTTCATCGCGCGGTCGAAGGCCGCTTCGAACGCGGCGGCCGAATCCACCGCCTCGGCGTGCACGCCCATGCCGTGCGCAACCTGTACGAAGTCAGGCGTCTTGATATCGACGCCGGCAGTGCGGCCGTCGAAACGCATCCGTTGAATCATCCGCAATACACCGTACCCGCGATCGTTGAACACGCAAACGACGATCGGCAACTGATACTGCGCCGCCGTTGCGAGTTCGCCGATATGCAGCATGAAGCCGCCGTCACCCTGAATCACGACGGTCTTCTCGCCGGTAGCGACCGCCGCGCCGATCGCCAGCGGCAGACCCGGACCGATTGCCGCGGACGTGGTCGACAACGACGTGCGCGGCTCGAGCACCGGCAGCAATCGGTTGCCCCAGATGTACGCGGGCACCGTCGCGTCCCTGACGATGTTGCCATGGCGCGGCAGCGCGCGCCGAATCGCGTCCATGATCCGCTGATGATCCGGGCCCATCTGCGCGCGGATCGCCGGCACGCGCCTGCGTCACGGTGCTGTTGCGCCGACCGCAGAAACTCGGGGTCGCCCGGTTGCGCGTTTTGCGCCGCGAGCAAAGCCGCCAACGCGATACCCGCGTCGCCGATGACGGCGACGTCGGCGTGATAGTTGCGATTGACGACGGCGGCGTCCGCGTCGATGTGGATCAGGCGCGGCAACTTCAGCGTCCAGTTGCCGGTTGCGTCGCCTTGAAAGCGCGTGCCGACGGCGATCACGAGCTCGGCCGCGGCGAGCGTCTCGCGAAATTCCGGCAGCGTCGTCAACGGACCCATCGCGAGCGCGTGATCCTCCGGAATCGCGCCCCGCCCGTTTCCCGACGTGAACACCGGTGCGTCGAGCGCTTCGGCGAGGCGTTGCAATTGCGCCGCTGCGTTGCCGCTGACCACGCCGCCGCCCGCCCAGATCACGCGTCGCGTCGTCTCGCCGATCAATCGCAGCCGCATCCGCAATCGCCGCGGAATCGACAGCTGTCGGCAACGCGCGCCGGCGCCGCGACCGTCGACGTCGTCGACCTGCTGGTACTGCAGATCGATCGGAATCTCGACCGCGCCGGGTTGCGGCCGCGGCGTGCACGCGTCGCCGGCGACCCGCAAAATCACCTGCGCAATCTCGGCGGCGCGATGCACCTGTTCGGCGCGGCGCGTGACCGTGCGCAACATCTCGAGCTGACGCTCCGCCTCGTGCAGAAAGCCTTTGCCCTTGCCGAGGTACGGCGTGTCGATCTGGCCCGTCAGCATCAGCACCGGCGATGAAGCGAATCCCGCTTCGAACAACCCGGGCACCGCGTTGCACGCACCGGGGCCGGTGCTCGTAATCGCGACGCCGAGCCTGCCGCTGCTGCGCGCATAGCCATCTGCCGCGTGGACCGCCGCCTGTTCGTGGCGCATGTCGATCGGCTTGATGCCGCCGTGGCGCAGGATCGCATCGTAGATCGGGATGTTGTGGACGCTGACGATGCCGAAGACGTGCTCGACGTCGAGCGCGCGCAGCGCCCGGTACGCGAGATCGGCGCCGGTGCAACATGCTCACGCGACTGCCTCCGCTCGTTGGCGCCGCGCGTCGCCGAGCGCAGCCTGGATCTGTTCGTGCCGCTCGCGCGTCAGGTGATAGTGGCCGTAGCACCACACGCAGACCACGCAGAACGCAGCGACGATCGGCCCGGACAGAATGCCGAGCAGATTGACCGTGTGAGCCGGAATGTCGGCCGCGCTCTGGATGTGCGCACCGCGCGGCCAATGGATCACATCGAGCGCGACGCCCGCGAGGATGTTGCCGAGACCAACCGTCGATTTGTTCGCGAACGACACGGCCGCGAAGAAGATGCCTTCCTGCCGTTTGCCGGTTGCGAGTTCGTTTTCGTCCGCAATGTCGGCGACCATCGAATTGAAACTGACGAGTGCCTGCGCGACACCCGCTCCCTGCAGGAACTTGATCGCGACGAGCGTCCACAAGAGCGCCGGTGTGCCGTTCGCGGGAAACGCATCGGCGAACCGCAACACCACCGGCACCAACTGGCAGAATGCCCAGAACGACGTGCCCCACACGACGGCCGGTTTCTTGTCGAAGAGGCGGTTCAGCTGTCGCGTGAACAGCGCGCCGATCATGATGCCGATCGGCGCCGCGGCGTTGTAGAAGATCAGATCGGTGGAACGCAGCTCCCAGAAGAACGTGTTCATGTAGAGCGACAACGCCGCGTCGGCGCCGACCATCAGGAACACGACCAGCACACCGAAGAAGAGCCAACGGAACGACGCGTTCTTCAGCGCGCCGAGCGTCTCGCGCCACATGCGTGCGATGACCCGCCATACATTGCCGATGGCGCGCTTGATCGGGTTGCCGCAGCCGCGCGATCTGCGCGCGAGTGCCCCACGTGCACGTGAGCATTGCAACCGCCATCAGCATCGCGAGCGTGAGCGCGTACGGTGAATACGCCGCGACGTTGAATTGTCCCTGTGCGATGCTCGGCGGTGCTCTTGAAATACACGCCGAAGCCGATGCCGATCGCGACCAGCCCGCCGAACGTCGCGAGAAACTGGCGCACGCCGACGATCGACGTGCGTTCCTCGAAGTCGTCCGAAAGCTCGGCGCCGAGCGCGATGTGCGGGACGTGAAAGAGCGCCATGCCGCCGCGGGTCACCGTAGCGAACACGAACAGCCAACCAAACAACGCCCAGTCGCCGTGCACCGGCGGCGAGAAGAGCAGATAGAAGCCGATCGCCATCGGCAGGATCGCCGCGTACATGAACGGATGACGGCGCCCGTACTTCGACCGGAAATTGTCGGAGATCGACCCGACCAGCGGATCGAAGAACGCATCGAATACGAGCGAGATGCCGAGTGCGAGACCGGCGAGCGTGCCGGGCAGCCCGAGTACCTGGTTGTAGTAGAAGAGCAGGAACAACCCGAACGCGGTGTTCTTCAGTCCTTCGGCCGCCTGGCCCAATCCGTAGACGATCTTCGTCGACGCGGGAATGCGACCGCTACCGCGCCCCGTCATCGAAACTCCGTCCACGCGCGACCCTCCCACTGCTGTTCCCCGCCCCCGTAAGTTGCAGCCGATCGATCATGCCGGACGAAGGCCAGGCGTCGCAACGCATCGTTCGCCTGTGACCGCTCGCGTCGCTACCATCGCACGACTCTTCGTCACGGACACATCGTTGATGGCAACACCGTACCTGTGCGCGCCGCGTCGCGTCGAACCCGCGTGGATCGACTACAACGGCCACATGAACATGGCGTACTACAACCTCGTGTTCGACCAGGCGCTCGACGAGGTCTTCGACGAACTCGGCATCGGCGCGGCGTACGTCCAAGAGCGGTGGCGGCTCGTGCTTCACGGTCGAGGTCCACGTGACGTATCTGCAGGAAGTGAAACTCAATGATCCGCTGCGCATCACGTATCCAGCTGCTCGACTGGGACGCGAAGCGACTGCATATGTTCGGCGTCGATGTTCCACGCAGAGGATGGTTATCTCGCAGCGACGTCGGAGCACCTGTCGCTGCACGTCGACATGCGACACGCGCAAAGCGGGCCCGCTACCGCCGGAGGCGCAGAATCGGATCGACGCGATGATGCACGCGCACCGCCATCTCGAGCGTGCCACCGCAAGTGGGTCATCTCATCGGGATCACGCGACGGTCGAGCGTAAGGGCGGTGCTCTGCTAGGACCGCGAATCAATACCCCTCGAGTTCACCGTAGCGATTGCGGTGAAAGTTCACGTCGCCGAAGGTCTGTTCGGCCACGGCGGAGCGCTTGATGAAGAAGCCGATGTCGAACTCGTCGGTCATGCCGATGCCGCCGTGCATCTGGATGCCTTCGCGCGATACACGCGTGAACGTCTCACCGACCTTCGTCTTCGCAAGGCTCGCGAGTTTCGCGACCTCCGCGGCGTCGCGACCGTCATCGAGCGCCGACAGCGCTTCGAGCACGACGGACTTCGACAACTCGACCTCGCAGAACATGTCCGCGGCGCGATGCTTCAACGCCTGGAACGAGCCGATCGGTACGCCGAACTGCTCGCGTTCCTTCAGGTACTTGATCGTGCGATCGAAGCACTCCTGCGTCGATCCCAGCATTTCAGCCGCGAGCCCAATGCGCGCGACATCGAGCGTACGCTCGAGCACGTCGGCGGCGCCGCCGACTTTGCCGAGGATCTGTTCGCGCTGCGCGGTGACGCCTCTGAAAACAATGTTAGCCGCATTGCGGCTGTCGGCCATTTTCGTGCGGGTGACTTTGACGCCTTTGGTTTTGCGATCGATGAGGAACAGCGTCAGACCATCGCGGCTGTCTTTCTTGCCGGAGGTGCGCGCGACCACGAGCAATTTGTCGGCGCAATGACCGTCGAGCACGAACGTCTTCGTGCCGCTGAGCTTGTAGACGCCGTCTTTTTCGCGCGCCTTCAGCGCGATGTGATACGGATCGTGGCGGTGCGATTCCTCGAGTGCGAGCGCGACAATCAGTTCGCCGCTCGCAATGCGACCGAGCAGATCGTGCTTCTGTTCGTCGGAGCCCGCGAGATTGATCGCGGTACCGCACGTCCAGACCGTGCTGATCAGCGGACTCGCCGCGAGCGTCCGGCCGGTTTCCTCGGTGACCACGCCGAGACCCTTGTAGCCGAACGCCAAGCCACCGTACTGCTCGGGCCACGGGATTCCCGACCACCCGAGGTCGACCATCTTCGCCCATGTGGCGCGGTCAAAACCGTCGGCGTTTTCTTCGTCACGCAACTTGCGCAACTGCGATATCGGCGCATTCGTCGCGCAGAAGGACTTCGCGGTGTCCTTGAGCATGTTCTGCTCTTCGTTGAGAATCATCGGCATTGGCGTCCCCTTACTCTTCTCGTTGGGCCCTCGTGGATGTCGGTCCGAGATAACATCGCAGACCGCCATCCCGTGGATGGCATGGATGAAAACAGACTCAATTCGCCTTGTCGAGTACGCCCGCGTCGTCGACCGGCGCCGCCGCGGCGGCGCTCGAAACATTCGTCGGCGTAATCTGCTGTGCATCGGCGTCGACGCGCGCGTCGACGAACACCAGCACGTCGCGACGAAACAGCCGCCGCTGCAGCGTCTGCAGCGTCTCCCGCCGCGGATCCGCCGCCCACAGTCTTCGCTGCTCGGCGTCGCCGAAGCCGTAGATCTGGATTTCGTCGAAGCGTTCGTCGGCGTCGGCGACTAACGGACTCAATTGGGCGCGCCAACTCAACTCACCGCCGTGCTGCTGCAACATCTGTTCATCCTGTGCGAGCCACTTCGCGGCGTAGACGTCGATCGAATCGTCGTGCGCGGCACTGAGCATCCGCACTGCATGAAACTTGGCTCGCTCCGCGTCCCCACCCATGGGTGCGTTCGCAGAAGAGTCCGGCAGCGGCGTCGCGGCGAGGATCGCGCTGCGCTTGACGGCCGCGTCGCTCACCGTTCGCAGGGCGCGATAGTCGCCGCTCGTGATGAGTTCGATGAACGCGACGCGCGAGGGATAGCGCACGAGCCCGAGTGTCGACCACGCGTCAGGCGCCTCGCCTGCCACCACCTCGCCGACGCTCGCGCGCCACAACCGCTCGCCGCCGAGCGCGCGGATCATCGCAGCGGCCGGTTGCGCGAACTGCGTCTGGTACGCGAGCTCGCGCTGCGGGTCGCCGAACTCGAGCAGCTCGACGAGCACGACCGGTTCGGTGCGCCGTTGCGCGTGAAACACGAACGACAGCCAGTTGGGTCCCAACACAAACGCGGCCACGGCCAAGCCGAGCACCACGACGCCCAGAAAAAGGAGAAATCCGAACAAGCCGCGATTCATCGACGCGCGTACCCGTGTCTCGACGGCGGCGATGTTACCGAGCTGCTATGCTTCATGCGACGTCACGAAGGGTAATTCACATGTACCAGCACATTCTGTATTCGGTCGACGCGCCGGTCGCCACGATCACGATGAACCGGCCGGACAATCTCAATGCATTCACGACGCGCATGCTCGCAGAAATCCGCCACGCGCTCGCGCAGGCCGAGCGCGACGCGAACGTCGTCGGCATCGTTCTGACCGGTGCCGGACGCGGCTTCTGCGCCGGGATGGACATGAACGCGTTGAACAACATGTCGAGCGGCAGCGATCGCGCGGCAGACGATCTGAGTTCGCTCGAGGCCCATCCCGGCGATCCGGACATGGGCGAGAACTTCCAGGTGACGTACTCGTACCTGTTGTCGCTGCGCAAACCGCTGATTGCCGCGGTCAACGGCGCGTGCGCCGGACTCGGGTTCTGTTTCGCGCTGTTGTGCGACATGCGCTTCGTCGAAAAAACCGCGAAATTCACGACCGCGTTTTCGCAGCGCGGCCTCGTCGCCGAACACGGCGTCAGCTGGATGCTGCCGCGGCTGATCGGTCCGGGTCGTGCGCTCGATCTGCTGTGGAGCGCGCGCAAGTTCGACGGCGTCGAAGCGCAGCAACTCGGGCTCGCGGAGCGGCTGTGCGAGCCCGGCGCGTCGGCGACCGACGCGGTCGCGTACATCAAACAGCTCGCTGTCAGCGCCGCGCCGATGTCGTTGATGGTGATGAAGCAGCAGGTCTACCGCCATCTGAACATGCAGCTCGGCGACGCGATGCACGACACCAACACGCTGATGGCGGCGAGCCTGAAGCGTGACGACTTCCGCGAAGGCGTGCGTTCGTTCATGGAACGTCGGCCGCCGAAGTTCCAGCGACTTACGGTGAAGAAGTAACCGACCAGCGCGCCGAGCTACGCCCCAGACGTCGTGACCGAACCCGTCCGCCACCGCGTTGATTCTGCGGCCGCCACGCTGAGCGTGCTCACGCTCGGTGATCGGCGCAACCCGCCGCTGGTGATCGTGCACGGGATCCGCGACGTGGCGGCGAGTCTGCTCGTCATCGCGCAACCGCTGGCGGAGAAATGGTTCGTCGTCCTGCCCGACCTGCGCGGTCACGGTGACAGCGACAATTCGAACCACTACTCGATCTGGCAATTCGTCTATGACCTGTACCGTGTGATCGAGGCGCTCGATCTCGCGACGCCCGTGATCGTCGGTCACAGCCTCGGCGGGCAGATCGCGTCGCAACACGCGGCGCTGTTCCCGGAGCAGGTGCGCGCACTCGTCATCGTCGAGGGTCTCGGCCCGCCGCTGCGATCGCACCCACTCGACACCGACGCGCGGCTGATGCAACAGCGCGAACAACTGCTGCGGACGATGCAGTTGCCGGAGCACTCGCGGCCGCTGCCGAGCGTCGAGTTCGCCGCAGAGCGGCTGCGAGCGAACAACCCCCGACTCGGCCGCGAGCGCGCGCTGTGGCTCGCCGACCACGGCACCGGGATCGCCGCCGATGGGAAGCGCTATTGGAAGTTCGATCAACGTGTCGGGCAGATCTGGTTGTCGACGGATCCGGAGTTGAATCGCGCGCGCTGGCGAGCGATCCAATGCGCGACGTTGATCGTCACCGCCGACCTCGCGCACGAATACTGGAACGCGCAGATGACGATTCCCGGCTGGAGCGGCCGCTTCACCGACGAAGACTTTGCGGAGCGGCTCGAGTGTTTTCGCAACGCGACGCACGTGCGAATCGCGAACGCGGGCCACATGGTGCATTTCGACGCGCCGGAAGAACTGGTCGAGGCGATCGAAGGGTTTCTGCAAAGCCTCGCGTAGGGGCGCCACCCGAACGCGACCGCAAAGACATCGCCCCTCAACGCTGATCCAACGGTCGGACTGGGGCGCGATCGTTGCCCCTATTGCAACGCACCTGCAGAGCGGGCAGCGGTGATCTCTTCGGCAGTCATACCGAGCTGCTCGCTGAGAATGCGATCGGTGTGCTCGCCAAGCAGCGGCGCGTACGAGAACGGACCGGGACGATAACCCGGTATGCGGTACTGCACTCCGGCATAGGGCACGCGCCCCATTACTGGGTGGTCGATGTATCGCTGGAATTCGCGGTACCGATACTGCGGATCGTTCGCGAGGTCACTGCTGCGCTGCACCGCGCCGGCCGGCACGCCCGCGCGGAGCAGCGTGTCCATCGCCGCATAGCGATCGCGCGACCGGGTCCACTCGGCGATGCCGGTATCGATCGCATCGTGTCGCGCTTGTCGGCCGGAAAGCCGGTCGAGCGCCTCCGCGCGCGCCCACTCGGGGTCGCCCAACACGCGCCGCAGCGCGCGCCACTGTGCGTCGGTTTCGACGCTGATCGCGATCCACTGGTCGTCGCCGGCGCTCGGATAGATGCCCTCTGGCGCCGCGTAGCGCGACCGATTTCCCAGTCGGGTCGCCACGTATCCGTGCGTCTGCACTTCGATGATCTCCGGCGCGAGAAACTGCAGCGCCATTTCGAACTGCGCGGCGTCGATGTGCTGACCGGCGCCGGTTCGATTGCGATGGTCGATCGCGGCGGTGACGATGGCGGCGATGATGCGCGGCGCGATGACGTCGGTGTACGCCAGCCACGGTCCGTGCGGCGGCTGATCGGGCCAACCGGTGACCTCGTAGAAACCCGCCATTCCGCCGGCGTGATAGCCAAAGCCGGCCACTTCCCGTGCCGGACCGGTCTGTCCCATCAACGAAGTGCTCAACATGATGAGATTCGGGTTGATCCTGCGCACGGCCTCATAGTCGAGTCCGATGCGCGTCAATGCTCCAGGCGCCCAGTTCTCGACGAAGAGATCAGCCCACGCGATCAGACGTTTCATGATCTCGATCGCCTGCGGGTTCTTGAGGTTCAACTGGATGCAGTGCTTGCCGGCGTTGAACTCGCCGTAGAAGTGCGACGAATTCCACGGGTCGCCGCCGCGCTGCGGTCCGAGCAGGCGCAGGCCATCGGGACGCAGCTCCGATTCGACCTTCACCACGAACGCGCCGTGATCGGAAAACTGCCGCACCGTTGACGGCCCGGCGATGATCCACGTGAGATCGAGCACTTTGAGCCCCGCGAACGGATGGCCGGATGGATGCCGGCGCAGCGTTACACGCGCGGGTGCGCGGGCCGCCGTTGACCAATTCGGCGCGAATCTCCTCACCGTGTTCGTTAAGGCGCGGGGCGGCGCGACGCACGCGTAACGTACCGCTGCCGGGCAGCGCGATGCGCCCCGGTGCGCGCACTTTCGTGCCGTCCGGCAGCGCCATCTCGGTCCACGCATCGCGCGCCGACAACTGTTCGAACTCGAGCAGATCGGCAACCGAATTCACCGGCGCCAGGGTGATGTCGAGCTCGAGCCCGAGCTGGAACAGCTCGCGTTTCGTGCGCTTCGAGAAGAACTTGCCGAGTGTTTCCACCACGGTTTCGCGGCTGAAGCGCACGTCCTGGCCCGCCAAGCGACGCAGATCGATAGTGGCCCAGTCTTCCTCGAGCCACGTCTCGTCGGCGAGTTCTTCGGCGATCAGATGGCCGAGCAACGGCTCCACCACGAGTCCGACGGGCAGCGCCACCAGGTAACCGTCGGCACACCGGAACACCGGGTCGACTTCGCGCGTGCCCATCTGCACCACCGAACCTCGTCGCTGGAAATCGAAACCCTGGATCGCTGCAGCATCCATGGCGTTCATCGTGGTCCACGTGGTCGCACACTGTGCCGAGAGGTCGACGAACTGCGCAGTGCCGGTGACCTGCATACGCTGGTGCGCGATCAGCGCCGCCGCTGCCCCTTCTGCGCCGGCGTGGCGCCAGATCTGCGGCACCGAAATTCGTACCGGCGCGCGCTCCCGCGAACCCTGCAACGCGGACTGGCCGCCCATCGCCGACAACGTCAGATCGGTCGCGATTCGATGCGCGGCCGGACCGTCGCAACCCCACGGCGTGATGAGCACGTGCACGATGCGGGGATTGAGGACGGAGCTGCGCGCGAAATCGAAGCCGTGCCGCGCAGCGTAGCCATCGGGTCCCGATTCGATGACGAAGTCCGCCCCAGCGACGAGCGCTTCGAACGCGTGCCGATCGGGCTGCTGCGCGAGATCGAGGACGATCGAGCGCTTGTTCCGATTGAACGCGAGGAACTGCAGGCTGCGCATGTCCTCGGACGCGCGTTCGGCTGGCAGCAGAGTGCCCTGTCGGCGCGCCTCGACCCCGCCCGGTGGCTCGACCCGAATGACGTCGGCGCCGAGGTCGCCGAGCAACATCGCCGCCAGCTCGCCGCGGTGATCGGTGAGGTCGATAACGCGATAGGGACTGAGCATCGGAAGGACCGCCGCAACGATTGCACGTCAGCGCGCGAAGCTACACGAGTCCGTGCTGGCCTGCATTCGCGGATGACCCGACACCGCCGCTGCGGTAACGTCGTGCGCATGCACAACGGCCGGAGCCCATGATGACAAGCCCCCTGATCGCATCCGATCAAACCCATTTCGCGTGGAGCGACATCGTCGACGATCTCAATCGACTGTTGCGGCTGCGCACGACACCGATCGGCATGAAGCTGTTCGAGCGCCGCGCCGACATGGAAGCGATTCCGAAAATTCGCAGGCCGAACGCGATCCACACGACCGACCAGATCGTCGGCCAGGCGGCGCGCAACGGTTGGACCGTCGGCATCACCGTCGAAGATCTCGTCGGCGCGCAGTGTTCGACGGTGATCGGCTTGAGCGCGCGCAGCGACGAGTGGCTGTCCGGGAAAGCGATGGCCGGCGTGTGGTTCGAGAAGCGCGAAGAATCGAGCGCGCACCAGCATGCGATGGACGTGGTGCCGTTCGGGCGTTACGAAGCGATGGCGGTCAGCCCGCTTGCGGCCGGCCGGCTCAATCCGCCAGACATCTGCCTGATCTATGCGACTCCGGCGCAGATGATATTGTTTATCAACGGGTTACAGTGGAGTGGTTACAAGAAGCTCAACTGGGGTTGCGTCGGTGAATCGGCTTGCGCTGACTCATGGGGACGCGCGTTGTCGACCGGCGAACCGAGTCTGTCGATCCCGTGTTTCGCCGAGCGCCGCTACGGCGCGGTGATGGAAGACGAACTGCTGATGGCGCTGCCGCCCGCGTTCTTGCCGAAGGTGATCGCGGGTCTCGATGCGTTGTCGCGCAACGGCCTGCGATATCCGATTGCACCGTACGGCGTGAACAGCGACGCGCGCGCGGGATTGGGGGTCAGCTATCCGGACCGCAAACCCGCGCCTTAAGCAATCCGTTAGAGGCCGTTTAGCCGGCAGCGGCTACCGCGGGATTCAGATCCGACAGTGCATCGAACTCTCGCAGCAGCCGCTCGCCTTGCGCCAGCGCGAGGATGCGCGCTTTGAGCACTTCGTACGTCTGCACCGCGACTAGGCGCGGTTGTTCGACCGTCGCCCATTGGATGAGTCCGGCCCAGAAACGGTCGATCAGTACTGCGCCGCTGATTTCGCCGCCGTCGACGGTCGCAAAAGTCAGCGCGCGCAGTTCTCCCAGATACAGGCGCAGCGAACGCACGTGGATCTCTTCGTCCGTTCGGATGCGCTCAATGATCTCGGCCGCCTGCTCTGCTGGCGCGCGACGTCCTGGAAAAAGATCCGCGGTGCGAAACACATGCTGTGAATTCGCAAAACCGATTTCGGCGCGAAACTCGATCAACAGCAGATTCATCAGGAACGACAACATGCCCTCGTATTCCATCGCGATCTCGGGCATCCAGCGCCTGCCGCTCTCGGGACGGCTGATGCTGGCCGGCGGCTCGATGTCCGGGAACGCGTTCGGACCGAACACTAGATCGCGTGCGACGAACCACATCACATCGTGCCCCCCGATGCCCTTGTCAGGTTCGCCGCCTTCGTCGAGACCATGGGCCACGAGCAGGCCTTTGTTCAGATGGCCGATCGCCATCTGCGAGATATCTTCCTTGATGACTTTCTGCAGATTCGGGAATTTCATTTCGGCCAGTACGCGCCCTCGCCCTTCGATCTTGCCGGTCGTCGTCAACGTGTTCCAGAACCACTGACCCAAACCGTTGCGCAGCAGAAGGCGCTGCTGCTCGACGTTCGGCATGCGCGCACCACGCAATAGCGATGCATCGGCCGCGAACAGGTCACCACCGCGCCGCTGAAGCGCTGCGCTCCACGCATCGAGCGCGGCATTGCGCGTGCTCGCGCGCGGCGGCACGTAGCTGCCGGACACATCGAAACCACCGTGTATGCGGCGCCCGTCGATGACGTGCGGTTGCGCGAAGTCGTCGTTCTGCATGATCTCGGCTTCGCTGTAATTCAATCGGTTCACGTGTTCACCTCTTAGTGTGGAGAGATGCGGACGATCATTGATTCTTGGAGGGCTCACCCGGGCAAGTCAATCCGTACCTGTTAATCAATCCTCAGGCATTGCTCGATTCGGCGGCAGCCCGTATAAGCGTGTATCAGCGCGATAACGCATTTCCGGGGGGAGATAGCCGCTTGGGCAAGCTGACGACGTCGAGCATCTGGATCTACGGTTCACTCGGTTTTCCGCTCGCGTTGCTCGGTTATCCGCTCGGCATCTGGCTGCCGCGCGCGTATGCGACGTATATCGGCATCGCCACCGCCAGTGTCGGCGCGATCATGATCATTGCGTCGATCTTCGACGCGGTGACCGATCCGGCGATGGGATTTGCGTCGGATCGCTTCCGCACGCGCTGGGGTCGGCGCCGCATCTGGGTATTCATCGGCGCACCGTTCCTGCTGTCGGCGCTGGTCTTTCTGCTGAATCCGACCGTCGGCAGCGGGGTTTTGTATCTCGGCGGCTGGTTCGTCTTTCTGCGGATCGGTACGACGATGGTCACGACGCCGTACGCGGCGTGGGGCGCGGAATTGTCGAACGAGTATCACACGCGAACGCGCGTCGTCTCGGTGCGCGAGGTATTCGTGCTGTTGGGCCTGATCGGCGCCGCCCTGGTGCCGGCGCTGGTGGAGAACCTGCACGGCGCGCAAACGACCGCGGTCATGGTGCTCAACGCATACACCTGGCCGATCGTGCTTCTGTTGCCGCTGCTGACGATTCTGGTCGTCACGCGCGTGCCGGAACCATCGCCGAGCGCGCGCGAAGGTCGTGTCCCCTTCGTGAAGTCGCTGGGTCTGATGTACCGGAACAAACTGTTCATGCGATTGATCGCGATCGAGTTGTTCATTGCCGGCGGCGAAGCGTTTCGCAACGCACTGTCGTTGTTCTTCATGCAGGACTACATCGGCGTGCCGCGCGCCGGCACGTTGTATCTGCTCTACTTCGGCATGGGGCTGCTCGCGATCCCGTTCTGGAACTACCTCGCCCGCATGTTCGGCAAGCACCGCTCGCTGTCCGGAGCGATCGTCCTCGTCAGCGTCGTCAGCATTGCAATCTTCAATCTCGAGCACGGTCAACTGACCGCGTTCTACGCATTGTTCGCCGTGAAAGGGTTCTGCTTCGGTTCGTTCGCGTATCTGCCGCGCGCGATGATGGCCGACGTCATCGACCTCGACACACTGAAAACCGGCGATGCGCGCACCGGCGGGTACTTCGCGATTCTCGGCTTCATGTCGAAGCTCGCACTGTCGGTCGGGGGCACCGCGCTGATCGCGCTCGCGTGGGTCGGTTACGACACCGGACCAGGCGCGGTCCACGACGCGAACGCGCTCGGCTGGCTCGCGATCCTTTACGCGATCGTGCCGACAGTATCGTTCATGTTCGGCCTCTACCTGTGCTGGACCTGGCCGCTGACGCGCACCAAGCATGCGAAGCTGCAACGCCTGCTCGAAACGAGACAGAATCGGATGAAGCACGCGGCCGCCGTGTCGGTATAATCGCGGCTCCTGTCTCACTCCACGACTCTCGATGCCTCGCCTGACGCCCCGCGAACGGGCCGACTTTCTCGCAGAGCCCGGCGTGCTGATGCGCGTCGCGGTCGCTCGCGCCGACGGCAGCCCGCTGGTGACACCGTTGTGGTTCATTCACGAGGACGACGCGATCTATTTCACGCCGCGCGCGCGCTCCGAGTGGTACGCGTGTCTGAAGCGCGATCCGCGCGTCGCGTTGTCGATCGACGAACAACCGCTGCCTTATCGCAAAGTCATCGTCGAGGGCGCGGCAGAGCTGGTGCACGATCTCGGCGCCGACGCGCAGTGGCGCGAGCTGTACCAGCGCATCGCGCAGCGGTACGTGCCGCCCGACGCCGCCGCCGCATACATCCACACGACGATCGATCAACCGCGCGCGTTGTTTCGCGTATCGCTCGAACGCGCAAACGTGCGCACGTGGCGGATGCCGATCGGCGACGAATCGGGCGACGGTATCTGGCACCAGCGTTACTACGCCCCCGGCAGCCGGTTGAAGCGCGAATGAATACGCCCGATCTGGATCTGCGCGACCGAACGCGGCTGTTCGCGGCGCTCGAGGCCGACGTGTTCGACGTCGCTGTCATCGGCGGCGGCATCACCGGAGCCGGCATCGCCCGCGACGTCGCGATGCGTGGACTCTCCGTCGCGCTCGTCGAGGCGCGCGACTTCGCCGCGGGCACATCGAGCCGCTCGTCGAAGCTCGTGCACGGCGGCATCCGCTACCTCGCGCAGGGCGACATGGCGCTGGTGCGCGAAGCCGCGCTCGAACGCAAGACCGTGCGCCACATCGCGCCGCACCTCGCGCGCAGGACCCTGTTCATCGTGCCGGCGCACAGCCGCGCCGGCATCGCGAAGTTCCGCACTGGCCTTTGGACCTACGAAAAGCTCGGCAGCGTCGAAGCCGACGATCGTCATCAACTGTGGAATGCGGAGCGGCTCGCGCGCGAAGAGCCGACGCTCGATACCGCGGCGCTCGCTGGCGCGATCGTCTATCCGGAGTACGTCACCGACGATGCGCGACTGACGCTCGCCAATGTGCGCAGCGCCGCGAGTCACGGCGCGATCGTCGCGAACTATGCCGAGGTCACGGCGGTCGAATGCGCCAACGGCGTCGCGCAGGCGCTGACCGTCACCGACAGACTCGACGCAGGGGACGACCGCTCGATTGCGCGCCCGCGTGATCGTCAACGCGACGGGTCCGTGGGCGGATCACATCCGTCAGTCTCGAGCGCGCGGATGCGGACAACCGGCTCGCGCTCAGCAAGGGCGTCCATCTCGTCGTGTCGCGCCAGCGCCTGCCGATCAATCACACCGTGACGATGACGGCACCCGACAAACGCGGCGTATTCGTCGTGCCGCGCGACGATGTCGCCTATCTCGGCACCACCGACACGTTCTATCCCGACAGCGCGTACTCGCCCGACGATCACGGGCGCCGACGTCGACTACCTGCTCGCGTCGGCGAATCGCGTTTTCCGCACGCCGGCGCTGACGCGCGACGACGTGATCGCGTTGTGGTCGGGCATCCGGCCGCTGATCGCCGAGCCTGGCAACAAGTCGCCGTCGGAACTGTCGCGCCGCGACGAGGTCATGGACGGTCCGGCCGGCATCATCACGATCGCCGGCGGCAAACTGACCGCGTATCGCCGCATGGCGGAGCGGATCGCCGACCTCTGCTGCAAACGCCTCGGCCGCAACGGCCCGCCGAGTACGACAGCGGATGAACCGCTGCCCGGGCGGCGCCCTGACCGAATCGCTCGCCGCGCTGACGCAACGACTGATCGCGACCGGCATCGGACCGCACTCGGCCGATCGCTTGCTGATGTTGTACGGCGCAGATGCCGCGACGCTCACCGGCGGCGTCGCGGACGAAGCGCGCCACGCAGTACTCAAAGAAGGCGCACTGACGCTCGAGGATTACTGGGTCCGCCGCAGCGCTCGGGCCCGCTTCGACCTGGACGCCGGCATCGCCGCGCTGCAACCGGCCGCCGACGCGATGGCGCCGCTGCTCGGTTGGTCAGCCGCGGACTGCGCGCGTCAGATCGAGACCTGCCACGCGATCCGCGCGGCGGAGCGCGCACCGCTCGATCGCATGACTGACGCCTTCGTTGAGGCGCTGACAGCTCGGCTCGGAGCGGCCAAAGTGCTCACCGACGCGGCGACCCTCGACGAGCGGCGCCACGACTATTGGGTGCTGAGCCACCTCGACGATCTGCAGGGCCGCGGCGCGCCGCGCGCGCGCTGCGTCGTCCGTCCGCACACCGTCGACGACGTCGTTGCGACGGTCGACGCGTGTCGCGATGCGAACGTCGCGATCGTCCCGTTCGGCCTCGGCAGCGGCGTCTGCGGCGGCGTTGTCGCACACCCGCAGCGTATCGTGCTCGATCTGTCGTCGATGCATCGGATGCGACCCATCGACCCTGTGAATCTGTTGGCGCAGTTCGACGCCGGCACGCGCGGCAGCGACGCCGAGGATGCGGTCGCCGCGCACGGCCTGACGATCGGACATTGGCCGCAGTCGATCGCCGTCAGCAGCGTCGGCGGTTGGGTCGCCACGCGCGCCTCCGGGCAGTTCAGCACCGCCAACGGCAACATCGAGGACATCGTTTATTCGATCGAGGCGGTGCTGCCCGACGGCAGCGTCATCCACGCGGGCACCGCGCCGCGCGCGTCCGCGGGTCCCGATCTGCGCCACCTGCTGCTTGGCAGCGAAGGCACGCTCGCGGTGATCACGGGCGTGACGTTGAGCCTGCGCCGCCAACCGGAGGCGCAGGATTACAGCGCATTCGCAACGACGTCGATGGACCAGGGATTCGAGTTTCAGCGCGAATTGATTCAGCGCGGCTGGCAGCCGCCGGTGATGCGGCAGTACGACGCGATCGAAGCCCAGCGTTCGTTTCCGGAACACGCGCGCGCCGATCACGGCGTGTTGATCATGGTGCACGAGGGGCCGACCGAGCGCGTTGCGGCGGAACTCGCGGCGAGCGACGCGCTCGCGCACAAACTGGGACTGCACGAGATCCCGTGCGCCGCGACGACGCACTGGCTCGATCATCGCAACACGGTGCCGCACTGGCGCGCGTTTCTCGAGAAACGCATCGTCGTCGACACGGTCGAAGTGTCGGCGCCGTGGGATCGCATCGGCGCCATCTACACGAACGTCATCGCGGCGCTGCGCGACGTGCCCGATATCGTCAACGCGTCTGCGCACAGCTCACACGCGTACCGCTCGGGACTCAATCTGTACTTCTCCTTCGCCGTTCGCCCCGAGGATCCGGCGGCGATGACCGATCGCTATCGAACGTGCTGGCAGCAGATTCTCGAAACGACCGCCGCGCACGGCGGCGGCGTCGCGCACCATCACGGCATCGGCCGCGTGCGCGCGCGCTACCTGCACCACGATCTCGGCGCCGAAGGACTCGCGCTGCTGCGTCGCGTCAAGACGGCGCTCGACCCGACCGGCATCATGAATCCCGGCGTACTGTTGCCCGACTGCATGACTGTGATGAAAATCCGTGATGAGTCCGTGAAGCGACTGAAATGACCGGCCCCGTCGTCGCGATCGACGTCGGCACGACCAGCGTGCGCGCGCTCGTCGTCGATGACGGTCTCAACGTGCTCGGTCGCGGCGTCGCGCGCGCCGAGGTGCATCACCCCTCACCGGGTCGCGTCGAACAGGACGCCGCGCAGCTGTGGAACGCAACGCTAACCGTCGTCGAACAAGCGCTGACGCAGGCCGCCATTCGCCGCGACGCGATCGCCGCGATCGGCATCACGACACAACGCGGCAACGTCGTCCTCTGGGATCGCGCGACCGGCTCTCCGGTCGCCCCTCTGGTGAGCTGGCAGGATCTGCGCGGCGCCGCGCGCGCGGCCGAGTTGTTCGCGCAGGGGTTCATGCTCAGTCATTTGATGTCGGCCGCAAAACTCGAAGCGGTGTTGGCGAGCGTCGACCGCGGTCGCGAGCGTTTGAACGACGGGCTCGCTGCTGTGGGGCAACCTCGATACTTATCTCGCGTGGCGCCTGTGCGGCGGCAATGTCTACGCGACCGAACCCGGTCAAGCGTGCGCGACCGGCTACTACGACTACTTCACCGGCGCGTGGAATCACGCGCTGATCGAAGCGCCAAGGACTGGATCCGGCGCGCTTCCCTGCGCTGTGCGATACGACATCGAGCTATGGCCACAGCGCGCCTTCGGCGTTCGGCGTGCGCTGTCCGATCGGCGCGCTCGTCGCGGATCAGCAGAGCGCGGCGATCGCGCAATGTTGCCTGCGTCCGGGCGTGGCCAAAGTTACCTATGGCACCTCGGCCACGTTTGACGCGAATACCGGCGCCGACTTGAAACTCGCGGCGGGCGCTTATCCGATGGTGCTGTGGCAGCGCCGCGGTACGCGCTCGTTCTGTATCGAGGGCATGGTCAATACCGCCGGCGCGATGATCGACTGGGCGATCAGCGAACTGCGTTTGGCGACGTCGGCGGCGGGGCTGTCGCGACTCGCCGGGTCGGTCGCCGACAGCGCGGGCGCCTACGTGCTGCCGGCGCTGCAGGGACTCGGCACGCCGCACGGCGATGGCGCGCGTCGCGCGATGATCGGCGGCTTGACGCGCGCGACGACGCGCGCCCACATCGCGCGCGCGGTGTTCGAAGGCATCGCGTATCGCGTGCGCGAAGTGTACGACGCCATTCGCCCCGTGCTCGATCCATCCGCGGCAACGTCGCTGCGCGTCGATGGCGGCGCGTCCCGCAGCAACGTGCTGATGCAGCTGCAAGCCGACGTGCTCGGCGAGCCGCTAGAACGATTGGCGATCTCCGACGCGGCGGCGCTCGGCGCCGCGATCTGCGCCGGCGAAGGCGCCGGCCTGTGGGACGCCGAGCAAATGGCCGCGACGCGTCGGGTCGATCGAACATTCGATCCCGGCATCTCGGACGACGAACGCGAGGGGCGATTCGCGCAGTGGCGGGAGAACTGCGGCGTTTGAGCGAAGACGGTGCCAGGCGTTGCAGAGCGTGCAGAAGGTGCCAGGCGTTGCAGAACGTGCAGAAGGTGCCAGGCGTTGCAGAACGTGCAGAAGGTGCCAGGCACCGTCTGCAACGCAATGATGGTGTTCGGCGCCTCGCCGGGGATTCCGACCTCTTTTGTTATCGCAGCGAGGCCCCGAGGATGTCGCGCGCGATGATGTGACGCTGGACTTCGCTGGGACCTTCGCCGATGCGCCGGATACGCATTTCCCGATACCAGCGCTCGAACGGGAAATCCTTCGTGACGCCGTAGCCGCCGAAGATCTGCATGCAGCGATCGACGACCCGCCCGCCACCTTCCGTGGCGACGAGTTTCGCCATCGCCGCCTGTTTGCGGAAATCTTCGCCGCGTTCGGCGCGATCCGCCGCGACGAGCGTCAGCCAGCGGGCATTTTCGATGTCGATTTCGTTGTCGACAAGCATCCACTGAATCGCCTGACGGCTCGACAGCGGCGCACCGAACGTCTCGCGCTGCCCCGCGTATTCGACAGCCATTTCGTGCGCTAGGATCGCAACGCCGATGCAGCCGGCCGCGTACGGGATGCGCTGCCGCGACAGTCGATCGTTCGCTATCGCAAAACCGCCATTGACCTTGCCGAGTATGTTCGCATTCGGCACGCGCATGTCTTCGAACGAAAGCTCCGTTGCGTAACGCGCAGCGCGCAGCGTGTGCACGACGCGCCGCACGTGAAATCCGGGCGTATCGGTGTCGACGATGAAGCACGTCACGCCGCCGCGCCCCGTGTCCGGGTCGGTGCGCGCGAACACGAGGCCGAAGTGGGCTCGATCCGCACCCGAGATGAACATCTTCGATCCGTTGATGATCCAGTCATCGCCGTCGCGTACGGCGCGCGTGCGGATCGCGCGCGCCGGATCACTGCCCCCGGAGGGTTCCGTCAGACCGAAAAAGCCGCGCTTCTCGCCGCGCAGCATCGGCTCGAGGTAACGCGCCTTCTGGTCGTCGTTGGCTTCGAACAGCTGTGCGAGTCCCGCACCGCCGAACACGCCATAACATGGCGCGTACAGACCCGCTCGATGCTGCGACATTTCGATCGCGATCAATGTGCGGGTTACCAGGTCGATCTCGGGACCACCGAATTGCGGCGGAATGTCGAGTCCGTACAGCCCCATCTCCTTGACCTTGGCTGTCAACCGCGCGCGGTCGGCCGCGGCCAGTTCGTCGGCGTCGGCATCGAGGCCCAGTTCCAGCGGCACGATTTCTTCGCGCACGAACCGTCGCACCATCGCGACGATCAACTCCTGCTCGGCGGTTGGCGTCAGTTGCATGTCAGTGCTCGCCGCCTGGCGGGCTGCCGGGTGACAGCCGACCGAGGCTAGGCATCGGCGCATTGCACCTCGGCAGCGACCCGTGATCCGCCTGATGCACCATCAGCAGTTCCAGATAGCGCGTGTGATACGCCGTCGTGATTTCGATCCGCAGCGATCGCGCCTCTGCGATGTCAGCCGCGCGCTGCGCGACCTCGCTGCGCAGGCCGAACCGCGAACGCGCATCGGCGCGGCCGATGAAAATGACGTTGCCCGACGCGTCGGCGAATTCGAATACGCCGAGCTGACCCGGCAACGCATCGAGCGATGCGGCGTCGATCCCTCGCCATTGACTGGTGCAACGAACCGCCATGCGCTCCTCCCATCAACTTCGCGCGACGCCCCAACGACCGGAAATGACTATAGGTCAGCAGTGTCTACCTGCGCTACGTCCACTGCATCTTGTGCGCTCAATCGCGGTATCGGCACCGCCGATTCGATTGAATGCAATCGTGAAAATGCCATCAATCAGCACGGCCGCAATGCGCACCGATGCGCTCGCCACCCGTTTCGCGCAATGGCGCGACTTCGCGGTCACGCATCCGTGGCCCGTGTCGCTGACCGTTCTCAGCGTCTTCTGGCTGCTGGTGCTGATTCCGTGGCCGACCGCGCGCGTCGAGCAGATCGAACTCGTCAGCGCGAAGCGCGCCGATGTCGCCGACGAACTTGCGCTCAATGGCGCCCCTTCTGCGGAACTTCCGGGCGACCCCGTCATCACCGCGCGTCACATTCGGGTCACCGGCACTGTCAGGCTGCTCGGCCCGCGCTTGATCATCGCGAACGAAATCGAATTCGCGCCGTCGGCGCGCATCACGTCGCCCTCCGGGCAACTCACCGTGATCGCAACGCGGATCCGCGGCGGCGCGTTCGACGTGTCCGGTCGCGCTGGACAGAACGGACGCTCCGTCGGCGCCGCGGGTCAGGACGGCGAGAACGGCGGTGTCGTGCTGGTGGCGGCCGCCCAATTCACCGACGTGACCGTCGCCGCTAACGGTGCCGCTGCCGGTGACGGTCAACATGGCTACACCGGCACTGCTGGCCGCAACGGCTTTTGCGGTGCACGCGGGTTCGGTCTCGCGGAACGCGGCACCAGCGGCGGCAGCGGCGGCGACGCCGGTGACGGCGGTTCAGGCGGCCTGATCACTGTCTGGTATGCCGGCGCCTCACCCACGCTGCGCGCCAATCCGGGCAAAGCGGGCGCCGCGGGCCGCGGCGGACCCGGTGGTCGCGGC
This sequence comes from uncultured Gammaproteobacteria bacterium, assembly GCA_963829065.1. Lineage (GTDB taxonomy): Bacteria > Pseudomonadota > Gammaproteobacteria > Pseudomonadales > Azotimanducaceae > DATJGR01. The sequence continues at coordinate 203,908 of CAWHHK010000011.1, forward strand.
GGCCTCGGCTGCCGTGGCGTGCGCGGCGCGCAGCAAAACCAATCCGCCGGCAACGAAGGCGCGGCGGGACATCTCGGCACCGCCGGCCGCGAGGGCATCGTGAGCCGGCGCCACGTCGATTTCGCGGCAGTCGTCGATGCCTATCAAGAGTGGCTCGCCGAACGCGCACCGCCGGAAGCGTTGCGCGAACGTCTGCGCACGCTGCGCACGATCGAGGGCTGATCGCCCCACCCCGTTCAGTTCGTGGATAATTCGCCGACTCGGTCGTAGCGTCGCCCGGGCAACCAATCCGGGCTAGTGACGTGTCCAACGCACGGGCACTAAGGACACGACGACTTGAGCAGCCACGAGCTATTGATTCACCAATCGCCAACAAAACAGCGCTGGCGCGTTCGCCTGACGCTTGGCGCGGTGCTGCTCATCGGCGCAATCGTCTGGATCACGCTCGCCGCGAAGAGGACGGACGCGCCGCGCTACCACACCACTGCGGTCGAACGCGGCGACGTCGTTGTCGCGGTGACAGCGACCGGCGTGTTGCATCCGGTGACCCAGGTCGACGTCGGCAGCGAGGTCTCCGGCGTGATCAAGACCGTCAGCGTCGACTTCAACGATCGCGTCACCAAAGGCCAGGTGCTCGCGCGGCTCGACACCGATCAGCTTCGCGCGCGCGTGCTGCAGGCGCAGGCTTCGCTCGAATCCGCCGAGGCGGGTCGACGCCAGGCGGCAGCCACCGTTCACGAGACCGAGCTGAATTTCCACCGTTGTGAGCGGCTGGCGCAAACGAGCATGTGCTCGCTCCAGGACCTCGATCAGCTGAAAGCGGCGTGGCTGCGCGCGCAGGCGGCCGAAGCGATCGCTGTCGCGCAGGGACTGCAAGCCAGCGCCAATCTCGAGGCCGATCGGACCGCGCTCGGCAAAGCCGCGATCGTCGCGCCGATCGACGGCATCGTGCTGAACCGTTTCGTCGAGCCGGGCCAGACCGTCGCCGCGACGTTCCAGACACCGTTGTTGTTCACGCTCGCCGAAGACCTGTCGCAGATGCTATTGAAGGTGGACGTCGACGAGGCGGACATCGGTCGAGTTGCGGCGGGACAAAGCGCGACCTTCACGGTCGATGCATACCCGCAACGGCGCTTCGACGCGCGCGTCGCCTCCGTGCGTTTTGCGCCAAAGACGATCGAAGGCGTCGTCACCTACGAGGCCGTGCTCGACTTCGACAACACCGCCTTGCTGCTGCGGCCCGGCATGACGGCGACCGCCGATATCGTCACGCATACACTGACGAACGTGCTGCGCGTGCCCAACGCGGCGCTGCGATTCAAACCCGAAGGCCACGTCGACGCGCCCACCACCCCGGTCACCGACGAGCCGTCGACGCGCAGCGTGTGGATCCTGCCAGACGGCGGCGACTCACCGACGCAGGTCAGCGTCGGCATCGGTGAATCCGACGGTCGCAATACCGCGTTGGCCGAAGGGTCGCTCACGGTCGGCGCGCGCGTCATCACCGACGCGATCAATCCGGCTGCCGTCGGCGCGGGGTTTGTCCGGCGGAGTCCGCATGGCGCTCCCTGACGCGGCGACAGAGGGGCCGCCACCTGCGTTGCTCGAGCTTGCCGCAGTGACCAAGGTGTACGGCCACGGCGCGTCCGAAGTGCGCGCGCTCGACGGCATCGACCTGACGATCCGCGCTGGCGAATTCGTCGCGGTGATGGGTCCGAGCGGTTCCGGCAAGTCGACGTGCATGAACGTGCTGGGCTGTCTCGACACACCCACGAGCGGCAGGCACCTGTTCAAAGGGGTCGAGGTCGGCGGGCTCGATATGGACGAACGCGCGCTGCTGCGCCGGCATTACCTCGGCTTCGTGTTCCAGGGATTCAATCTGCTCAGCCGCACATCCGCGCTGGAAAACGTCGAACTACCGTTGGTTTATCGACGCGTGCCCCGCGCGCAGCGCCGTGAGCAGGCGGCGGCCGCGCTGCGCGCGGTCGGGCTCGTCGGGCGCGAGCACCACACGCCGGCCGCGCTCTCGGGCGGTCAGCAACAGCGCGTCGCAATCGCGCGCGCGATCGTCAGCGAGCCGGCCGTACTGCTCGCCGACGAACCGACCGGCAACCTCGACTCGGCGCGCGGCGCCGAGATCATGGAACTGCTGACCCGATTCAATGCAGAACTCGGCATCACGGTCATCATGGTCACGCACGAGGCAGACATTGCCGCGTACGCGGGCCGTCGCATCCGTTTCCTCGACGGGCGGCTCGTCGCCGACGAGCGCATGCAGGCGCGCGCCTGATGTGGTGGAGTACGTTGACGATTGCGGTGCGCGAAATCCGGCGCAACGCAATGCGTTCGACCCTGACGATTCTCGGCATCGTCATCGGCGTCGCCGCGGTGATCACGATGGTTACGTTGGGCGCCGGCGCCAGTTCGAAGATCACCGACGACATCTCGAGTCTCGGCGACAACCTGTTGATCATCTCACCGGGCCGCGTGCAGCGCGGTCCCGGCGGCACGTCTGCAATGGGTGCACCATTCACGCTCGCCGATGTGGCTGCAATCAAGCGGGAGATCGCCGACGTCTCGGCGATCGCTGCCAAGCGCCAGCAAGGGCGTGCTGGCCGTCAACGGCAGCGTCAACCGTTCCACCACGCTGACCGGGAGCGAGAACGACTTCTTCGTCGCGCGCAACTGGCGCATGGACCGTGGTCGCGATTTCACCGACAACGAGTTGCGTGGCGGCAAGTCGGTCTGCATTCTCGGCAGCACGGTCGCCGACGAACTGTTCGGCGCGGCGCGATCCGATCGGACACAGCGTCCGCATCATGAGCTTGAGTTGCACGGTGGTCGGTTTGCTTTCGAGCAAAGGCCAATCGATGGGCGGCAGCGACCAGGATGATTTGATCGTGATGCCGCTGAAGACATTCCAACGGCGCATCGCCGGCAACGCGGACGTCAATGTGCTGTTCGTTTCCGCGCGCGACAGTTTCGTCACCGAACGAGTGCGCAGCGATCTCGAGGCGCTGTTGCGCCAACGGCGCAATTCGGTGGGGTCGAAAGACGACTTTCAGGTGACCGACCTGAAGGAGATCGCAACCACGGTCGAACGCACCACCGGCGTGCTGACGGCGTTGCTCGGGTCCGTCGCCGGCATCAGCCTGCTGGTCGGCGGCATCGGCATCATGAACATCATGCTGGTGTCGGTCACCGAGCGTACCCGCGAGATCGGGATCCGCCTCGCGGTCGGCGCCCGCGGCGCCGAAGTGATGCTGCAGTTCCTCGTCGAGGCCGTCGCGCTGTCGTGCTTTGGGGGCTTGATCGGCGTCGCCCTCGGGCTCGGCGGCTCGGCGATCGCCGCACATCTTCTCGATATCCCGTTCGTCCCCGACATCCGCGTCATCGCCGTCGCGTTCGTGTTTTCCGGCGCGATCGGTGTCAGCTTCGGATTTTTCCCGGCCCGCAAGGCCGCCGGCTTCGATCCGATCGAAGCGTTGCGCCACGAATGATCGCGCCCCAACGGAACAGTTAGCCCTATGAGCATTCTATGAGTATCGTTACGATCGGCGTCATCGTCATCGCAATTTTCTCGATCACGAGCCACGAAGCCGCGCACGGATTCGTCGCCGACCGCCTCGGCGACCCGACGGCGCGCGAAGCCGGACGACTGACGCTGAACCCGCTGCCGCACATCGACCCGTTTTTCACGATCCTGCTGCCGCTGCTGCTGATCATCAGCGGTTCGCCGTTCATCTTCGGCGGCGCCAAGCCGGTGCCGATCAACGTGTCACGGTTGCGGCATCCGCGCCGCGACGCCGCGTTCGTCGGCGCCGCCGGTCCAGTCGCGAACATCGTGATCGCCGCCGCTACTGACGGCGCTGTTCGCCGTCGCCAGCGCGGCCGGGGCCACGATGGACGCCGACGTGCTGAAGATCGCCGCGCTCGGCATCTTCGTCAACGCACTGCTCGCGGTATTCAATCTGATCCCGCTGCCGCCGCTCGACGGCTCTCGCGTCGTCCAGTATTTCCTGTCGCCCGGCGCGCTCGCCGCTTATCAACGCCTCGAGCAGTTCGGGCTTTTGATCATCGTCGCGGTGTTGTACTTCGCGCCGCAGATCCAGGGACCGCTGCTCGGCGCGGTGTCCGCGCTGATATCGGCGCTGGCGGCGCTGTTCGGCGTGCAGTCGGAACTCGGGTCCGTGCTGTACCGCACGGTGTGAGACTGACTTCTCAACGCGGCGCGATGCTGCCCTTCATCGGCTCGAGCGCGAGCATGTCGATCTCGAGCAGGTACGGGCCCGCGGTCGCGAGCGCCGTTCGATAGCGCGCCTTCGAAGTCGGCGACCGAGCGCACGATCGCGCCCCGGCACGCCCATACTCTCCGCCAGCTGGACGAAATCGACTCGCCCAAGGTCCGTTTCGTTGATGCGCCCCTCGAATCGGTTGGCCTGCAGGCCCCGCAAGCACGCCGTAACCGCGATCGTTGAACACACAGACGATGACCGGTACCGCATACTGCGCGGCGGTCGCGAGTTCGGTCGCGTGGAACATGAAGCCGCCGTCGCCGTGGATCACGAGCGTGCGCCGCCCGCTGCCGATCGCCGCGCCGATCGCCATCGGCAGATCCGGGGCCGATCGCGCCCGACGTCGGACTCATCGACGTGCGCGGGCGCAGAATCGGCAGCAGCTGATTGCCGAAGTTGTACGCGGGCACCGTCGTGTCGCGCACGACGTTGCCGTCGTCGGGTAGACCTAGCGCGCATCTGATCCATGATCGCCGCGTAGTCGGCGCCGATGCGGCTGCGCAGCGACGCGCGCACACCGTCGCGCACCTCGAACAGCGCCGCGTTGAACTGCGCGTCGTTCGGCGACGCATCGACGAGTTGCGCATTCATCGCCGTCGAGCGCGAGCCCGGCATCGCCGACGACGGCGACCGCGGCGCGGATGCGCGCGGCCGATCACGCCGGGATCGACATCGATATGAATGAGCGCGCCGGGCGGTTTCAGTCGATGATTCGCGCCGTCGACGCCGGCTTGAAACCGCGTGCCCACCGCGAGCGTCACGTCGGCGGACGCAATCGCCGCGGCGACGCCGCGACTCTGGTAAAGGTTCCCCAGCGAAAGCGCGTCGACCTCGGGAATCGCGCCGCGGCCGTTGACGGTGGTGACGACCGGCGCGCCGAGTCGCCGCGCGAGCGCCTGCAGCGCCGCGCCCGCGCCGGCGGCGATCACACCGCCACCGGCGATGATCACGCGACGCCGCGCGCCTTTGAGCACATCCAACTGCCGCGGAGAGCGCCGCAGGATCAGGCGCGTTTGGCCGCACGGTCGGCGCCGCGAACGGTTGCTCGCCCGCATCGGCGTATTGCAGGTCGATCGGTATCTCGAGCGCGCCCGGCTGACCGCGGCCGCGCGACATTTCGGCGACCACGTGCGCCAACAACGGCGCTATGTCGCAAGCCCGCCGCGGACTCTCGACGGCGCACGTGACCGTGCGCAGCATCGCGACCTGTTGATCGGCTTCATGCACATAACCCAGGCCGCGGCCATAAAAGCCGGTCTCGGCCTGACCCGTGATCAGCAACACCCGGCTCGACGCAAACGCCGCCTCGTACAGGCCCGTCACGGTATTCGTCGTGCCCGGTCCGGTGCTCGCGAGCATGACGCCGAGTTCGCCGGTCGCGCGCGCATAACCATCTGCCGCGTGGACGCCGGCCTGCTCGTGGCGCACATCGATCAGCCGCGTGAAACCCAACCGGTTGATCGCGTCGAGCAGCGGCATGTTGTGGATGCTGACGATGCAGAACGCGTGACGGACACCGAGCGCCTGCAACGCTCCAGCGACGACGTCGGCGCCGGTTCGTTTCATGCGGCCGCTTTGCAGCGTGCTGAGGTCGATCGCGTAGAGGTCCGCGACGTTGTCGCACAAAATCGCGCGCCGTTGCTCGCTCGTCAGGTGATGCGACTGTTCCGCGAGCATCTGTTGCGACCACGGCCACGTCGAGTCGCTGTGCGGAAAATCGTTGGCCCACATCAAGCGGCGCCAGTTCATCTGATCGGCGCTGCGGAACGCGACCCAGTCGTCCTGGAACGTCGTATAGATGTGCTCGCGGAAATATTCCGACGGCGCCTTCGACAGATTGACGCCTTTGCCGAGCCAGCCGCGATGGCGGTCGTACGCGTGGTCCATCCGGTACATGTAGTGCGGCACCCAGCCGGCATCGGCTTCGACGCAAACGACCTTGAGCTTCGGATGGCGCTCGAAGACGCCGCCGAAGATCAGCGTGCCGAGAATGTCCTGATTGCCGCGGATGATCGACATGAAGCTGTTGATGCGCGGGCCGCGGTGACGGCTGCGTGCCCCGGCTCGTCAGGATGTGGAACGACAACGGCAGCTCGAGTTCGATCGCCGTTTCCCACACCGTCGTCGTAAATCGCGCTGTCGTAGTCTTCTTGCGCGGGATCGCCCGGCATCATCACGCCGCGCAAACCGAGCGCTTTGATCGCGCGGATGTCGGCCACGCCTTCCGCCGGCGTGCGCATCGCGGTCTGTCCGCAGCCGAGCAGGCGCGTCGGATGCGCGGCGCAGTATTGCGCGATCCAGCGGTTGTACGCATCGAAGCAGGCCTTCTTGTAGTCGAAGTCCGTGTGGTTGCACAGCAGCATGCCGACGGTCGGATAGATGATTTCGGCCGCGACGCCGTCGCGATCCTGATCGAGCAGCCGCGCTTCGGGATCCCAGCCGCCGCGATGCAGATCCTCGAACTTGACGCCGGATTCGGTGATCTCGTCCGGCAATTTGCCGGCGGCCGCAACGAGCCCGAGGTGAATCGGCCGGTCCATGCCGTCGATGACGAACACGTCGCCGTGGTCGTGCGTCGCGACGATGTGCGGCGCGCGGTCGCGAAACGCGCGATCGATGTGCTGCGTGTACGTATCGGGATGTTCGGTGATGTGCGAGTCCGCGGAAATGATCGGATAACTCATGGCTGGGCCCTAAGTAGGTTGCGCAAGTACCCTCGGACTATTCACGAGCGACCGAAGCCGCGTCAAGTCGCGCGAGCATCGACTGTTCCCCTCACGACGGTTGCTCTCGCTCGCGCCCGTTGCTTTGCGCTCTCGTGCGCTCCAAGCTCGCCGCAACGCGTTTTGCTCGAACACGAGGAGTATGAACGGTGGAGACGCGACGCCTCGGACGTAACGGACTCGAAGTACCCGCGTTGTGCCTCGGCACGATGACATTCGGCTTTCAGGTCGATGAGCCGCGCAGCGTCGAGATCCTCGATGCGGCGTTCGAGCACGGACTGACCTTTCTCGATACCGCGGATGGCTATCCGCTCGGCGGTTCGCTCGACACGGTCGGTGCGACCGAATCCATTCTCGGGCGCTGGATGAAGGCGCGCGGCAATCGCGACCGGATCATCCTCGCGACGAAGTGTTTTGCGCCGATGCGTCGCGGTCCCAACGCGTCGGGCTTGTCGCGTCAGCACATCATCGAGTCGATCGACGCGACTCTCGCGCGTTTGCAGACCGACTACGTCGATCTGTATCAGTCGCATTCGTTCGACACGCGCGTGCCGATCGAGGAGTCGTTGCGCGCCTTCGACGATCTGGTCAGGGCCGGCAAGGTGCGGTATGTCGGTTGCTCCAACTATCCCGGCGTGGCGGCTCGGACAGGCGCTCAGCGCCTCCGATCGTCTCGGCTTGACGCGCTACGCATCGTTGCAGCCGCGCTACAACCTGCTGTATCGCGAGATCGAGACCGAGCTGTTGCCGCTCGTGCGCGCCGAAGGACTCGGCGTGCTGTGCTACAACCCACTCGCCGGCGGCCTGCTGTCCGGCAAATACCGCCGCGACGAGGCGCCGCAGCAGCAGACCCGCTTCACGCTCGGCGCCGCCGGTGCGATGTACCAGACGCGCTATTGGCAGGACCCCTACTTCGCCGCGGTCGACACGCTCGCCGCGGCGCTGCGTGATCGCGGCGTGTCGATCGTCAGCGTCGCGGTCAGCTGGGTGTTGCGTCAGGCCGGCATCACGTCGGCGATCATTGGCGCGAGTCGCGCCGATCAACTGCCCGCCAATGTCGCCGCGCTCGACGTCGTCTGGGACGACGAACTCACGAAGGTCTGCGACGCGCTGTGGTGGCAGCTGCCGCGGCGACCGGTCAACGAAGGTTATCGGTGAGCTAGAATCCGTCTCGAACAAGAAAATTGGGGGAACACCCGAATGGCAATCGAAGAAGGTAAAGCGGCGCCGGCGTTCAGTCTGAAGGACGCTGACGGCAAAACTGTGGCGCTGAAGGATTTCAAAGGCAAAAACGTCGTCGTGTACTTCTACCCGAAAGACGACACGCCTGGATGCACGAAAGAGGCCTGCGGATTCCGCGATCTGTGGAAGGAGATTCAGAAGACCGGCACGGTCGTGCTCGGCATCTCGGCGGACTCCGGCGCCTCGCACCAGAAGTTCATCGCGAAATACAAACTGCCGTTCACGCTGCTGTCGGATCCGGACCGCACCGTAATGACGGCGTACGGCGCTTACGGCGAAAAAATGCTGTACGGCAAGAAAACCGTCGGCGTGATCCGCTCGACGGTGTTGATCGGTCCCGACGGCAAGGTGCGCAAACACTGGCAGCGCGTTCCGAAGGCCGAGACGCATCCGGAGAAGGTGCTCGAAGCACTGGCTTGATCCATCGGAATCGGTCAGCGCTCCCGACGGTCAAGCCCCGCGGCGACGGGCGCTGAAGGAACGCAGGATGACTGACGCCGGCACGTTCTACACGGACCACTGGAAACACATCGAAGAGGAACGTCTCGCGCGCTACGAGCAAATGTTCGTCTGGCGCGCTGAACAGATGCGTCTGCTCGAACCCGCGGGCATAGCGAGCGGTCATCGCGTCGTCGATCTCGGGTGTGGCCCCGGATTCCTGAGTCTCGCAGTGGCCGAGATCGTCGGCGCCGCGGGCGCGGTCCACGGCGTCGACATCAATGCGCGCTTCGTCGCGGACGCAACCCGACGCGCAACGGAACGCGGCTTGGCGCACGCGACGTTTCACCACGTCGCTGACGCCACGCTGCCGTTCGACAGCGCATCGATCGACGTGGTCGTCGCGAAAAACGTGCTCGAATACGTTCCCGACCTGCGCGCGACGCTCGCCGAAGCCGTGCGCGTGCTGGCGCCGGGCGGACGGCTGCACGCGATCGACAGCGACTGGGGCTTCGTCATCGTCGAACCGTGGGGAAAGGCGACAGTCGATCGTTTCTTCGCCGCGGCGGCGCCGGCGTTTCGCGAACCCCACATCGGTCGCAAACTGCCCGCGGCATTCCATGCGGCGGGGCTGTCGGACATCCAGGTACGCGTCGTGCCGATCGTCGATCGCAGCGGTGCAATGTTGTCGGTGCTGCGCAACATGCGCAGCTATATCAGAACGTTCGCGACACTGCCCGATGACGAAGTCGACGCGCTGTTGATCGCCGCCGAACGCGGTGTCGCCAACAAGACGTACATGGCGTGCCTGCCGCAGTTCCTCGTGACGGGCACGCGAGCTGCGCTTTGACAACAGAACGCGACACTCAACAGACAACCACGCGAGGTGCATCGTCATGACATACGAAGACATCAAACTCGAAACGCGCGACGAGACGAGCTGGATCACGCTGTCGCGGCCCGAGGCGATGAATGCAGTGCGGCCGCAAACATACGTGGAACTCGCGGCCGCATTCGAGGCCGCTGATGCCGATCGGCAGACGCGATTCATCGTTCTCACGGGCGCCGGCCGCGGCTTCTGCGCCGGAGACGACTTCAACGAGATCTTTCTGTCGGAGAAGAATCACCCCAGCAAGCGCACCGATGGGACGCTCGCGCGTTATCGGTCGAAGCTCGGTGCGGCCACGCCGATCGTCCATTCGATCCTGCACTGCACGAAGCCGACGATCGCGGCGATCAACGGAGCGGCGGTCGGCATGGGCATGGATCTGGCGCTGCTGTGCGACATGCGCATCGCTTCCGATCGCGCAAAACTCGGTTCCTACTTCGTGCGCCGCGGCGTCGTCGGCAGTATCGGCGGCACCTACCTGCTGCCGCGGATCATCGGCGTGTCACGCGCGATGGAGCTGTTGTTGTCGGGCGAACTGATCGGCGCCGACGAAGCGCTGCGGCTCGGCATCGTGTCGCGCGTCGTCCCGCACGAGGCGCTCGAGAGCGCGGTCGTCGAGTTGATCGAGAAATTGTCGTGGGGCGCGCCGCTCGCGCAGCGCGCGATCAAACGCACCGTGCAGAAAGGTCTGTCGATGCAATGGGACGAACTCGAGGAATACGGCCGCATGCTGTCGGATGAATTGTGGCGCACGGAAGATCACCGCGAAGGCGTCGTCTCGCATGTCGAGAAGCGCAAACCGAAATTCGTGGAGCGCTGAGCAATGCCCACGATCAAGACGACCGGCGCGGAAATCTACTACGAAGTCACCGGCACCGGTCCGGCGCTGCTCTTCGCGCACGGCGCGGGCGGCAACGCCGCGAGCTGGTGGCAGCAGGTACCGGCGTTCAGCGCCGATCATCGCGTCATCACGTTCGACCATCGCGGCTTCGGTCGCTCGCGCTGTGCGGTCGATGCGTTCTCGGCTGCCGCGTTCGATGCAGACGCGGTGGCGATTCTCGACGCCGAGAAGATCGATCGGGCGGCCGTCGTCTGTCAGTCGATGGGCGGCTGGACCGGCGTACGCCTTGCGGTCAATCATCCTGACCGCGTGCGGGCGCTGGTCCTAGGCAACACGCCCGGCGCGATCTACAGCGACGCATTGCGCGACCACATGCGCACATTGACCGCCCGGCCACCGACTGCGGACTTGACCGCGATGACGCTCGGCGCGCCCTATCGCAACGCGAATCCCGCCGGTGCGTATCTGTACACCGCGATTACCGCGTTCAACGCAACGCCGATGCCGATCGCGCAGCTGATGGCGCGCGATGCATTCATCGCGCCCGAGCGGCTGCGCCCGTTCCCGGTCCCGGTGCACATGATCGTCAGCGACCTGGACGTGACCTTCCCGAGTGCTCTGTTGACCGCGACGGCGGCCTCGATCGGCGCCACCGTTTCGATGGTGCACGGTGCAGGACACTCGACGTATTTCGAAAAACCGGCGCAGTTCAACGCCATCGTGCGCGAATTCCTGGCCCGCCACCCGTGATTTGTCCCCGCTCCGACCCCGCGCGGACGCTGCGCCTGCTGGTGTGGCTATGTCTGTTCGCGCCGCTTGCAGGTGTTTGGGCCGCCGAAACGGTGCCGGCGCCGCCTGCCGAACCAGCCGCCGCCGCCCCCCATCGATGCCGTTGGCGAATGGTCGAAACAGGCCACACTGCGGCTTGTTGGAAATCAGAGAGAGACTCGCCAGGCCCTCTGAAATCGCTGCGATGCAAAGCGCAATCAGCACGACGCAGGCGCGTTTCAACGCCAATCTCGGGACGCTCATCGCGCATCCGGACTCGACTGCGGCGTTGACAGAGACCGCGATGCGCGACGCCCAACGCGAACTCAACGCGATTTCGCGCGTGGCCGAGGACATCAACAGCACGCTGACGCGACGCAGCGCGAACTTCGAAGCATTGATCAAGGAACTGGCGGAGACCCTCGCGCGTGCGCAGGCAATTCGCGTCGATCCGAATCAAGGCGCGCTGACGCGAAGCGTTCCGCACCCGGCTCGATCAGATCGTCGGCGACGCGACGCGCCTGCTCGCCGTCGCACAGCAGCGGCTCAATGAGATCGCGACTCTGCAGAACGAGATCCTGGTCATCGAGGAGCGCGAGCGCATTGCGCGCGAAGATCTCGCGCAGGCAGACGCAAAGCGCGTCAAAGCGCTGTTCGAAATTCAGGAGCCGCCGCTGTGGCGCCTGAGCGCCGAGGATGTCGCCAACTCCGTATCGGGATCGGGCCGATTCGTCGGCCAGGCCATCCCCGGGGCACTGCAGTTCGCGCAGGATCATCCGGTGCGCCTGTTGTTGCACTTCGTCGGTTTCATGTTGAGCTACGCGCTGGTGGTTTACCTGCGACGGACGTTTGCGTCTGCCCCGGTCGGCGCCCCGACGTCCAAGGCGACGTCGCGCCCGATTTCCGCGAGCCTGCTGATGATGCTGCTGATCACGCCGTTCCTGTATCCGGATGCGCCATCGGGCTTCGTCCAGCTCCTCGGGATCGCAATGCTGGTCCCGCTCGTGCGAATCCTGATGCTGTATCTGGAACCGCGCCAGCATGCTGCGCTGTTCGCGCTCATCGCCGTGTTTCTGCTCCAGCGCGTGGCGACCGGCGTCGCGCGCGACATCGTGCTGCAACGCATCGTGCTGCTGGTGTTGAACGTCGCGGTGATCGCATTGCTCGCATGGGCGCGGTCGCTGCGCATCAGCGCGAACCTGGGGCTCGGACCTCGGATGACGAATGTGGTGCGTCAAGTCGGTGTCGTCGGCGTCGGCCTGTCGGTGCTGAGCCTCTTGTTGAACGTATTCGGCAACGCCGATCTCGCGATGCTGTTGCAGAGCACGACGGTGCGCGCCGCGACCGTGGCCGCGGGGCTGTACGCGGTGGTGATCGTCATCGACGAACTCGTCGCATTGGCCGTGCATTCACTGAAATCGCGCGGCGTGCGTTCGGTCATCAACAACGAACGCCAGATCGTGCCGCGCGCGCATCGCCTCGTGACGATCTTCGCGTTCGTCGCGTGGTTCACGACGTTGCTCGCGAGCCTTCACCTGCTGAATCCGCTGACGGAAGCGACCGCCGATGCGCTGCGCGCATCGTGGACGATCGGGACCGTCACGTTGTCGCTCGGGCGCCTGCTCGCTTTTGTCGTCGCGGTCTGGCTCGCCATCCGCGCTTCGCGCATCACGCAGGTGCTGCTGCACGATGACGTGCTGCCGCGGTTCGCGCTGCCGCGCGGCGTGCCCAACGCGATCTCCACCGTCGCGAACTACGTGATGGTGCTGCTCGGCCTGTTGCTCGGCGCCGGCATCTTGGGCATCGGTCTGTCCAACGTGACGTTGATCGTCGGCGCGCTCGGCGTCGGGATCGGCTTCGGGCTGCAGAACGTCGTCAACAATCTCGTGTCCGGATTCATCCTGATCTTCGAACGCTCCGTGCAGATCGGCGATACGATCCAGTTGAGCGAGGTCTCCGGCAAGATCACGCAGATCGGCCTGCGCGCCAGTCGCCTGCGTACCTTCAACGGTTCCGAAGTGGTCATCCCGAACGGCGAGCTGATCTCGAACCGTCTGATCAACTGGACGCTGTCCGATAACCGTCGCCGGCTCGAGGTTGCGGTCGGCGTCGCGTACGGCAGCGATCTCGAGCGGGTGCACGCGCTGCTGAGCGAAATCCTCGCAGACGCACCCGACGTGTTGGATGAACCGGTCCCGATGGTGGTGTTCGAAGCGTTCGGCGACAGCGCACTCAATTTCCGTCTGTATTTCTGGATCGCCGAGTTCGATACGAGCCTGCGCATCCTCAATCACGTGAACACCGCGATCGCGACGGGATTCGCGGCGGCGGGCATCGAAATACCGTTTCCGCAGCGCGACCTGCATATCCGAACGGTCCCGAGCTGATGCCCCAAAAGAAAAGCCCGCTTCGGAGCGGGCTTTTTGTCCAGCGGCTGGACCCTAGAGATGTTGCAGGCAGGATTAGAACGGCAAAAATGGAGAAAATCAAGAGATTGACTGCATCAATTCAGGAAATCGGTCGAACATCGGACCCAGTTTGCAGTTTTAGAGGTCGAGTGCCACCATCGCGGACATTCGTAACGGGGTTGACAAGGGAGAAACGGGCATGAAGTTCGGCATTTTCTATGAGCACCAGCTGCCGCGAAACTGGGACAAGGACAGCGAGCATCGCCTGTTCAAACAGTCACTCGACCAGATCGAACTCGCGGATCAACTCGGTTTCGACTACGCGTGGGAAGTCGAACATCACTTCCTCGAAGAGTATTCGCACTCGTCCGCACCCGAAGTGTTCTTGGGCGCCGCGAGTCAGCGCACGAAGAACATTCGCCTCGGTCACGGCATCGTGCAATTGACGACGAACCACCCGGCGCGCGTCGCCGAAAAGGTGGCGACGCTCGATCTCGTTTCCGACGGCCGCGTCGAACTGGGTCTCGGCGAAGGCGCGTCGGTGACGGAGCTGCATCCGTTCAATCTGCGGTTTCGCGACAAACGCGACGTCTGGGAAGACGGCGTGCGTTGCGTGCTGCCGATGTTCTGGAACCACGGTTGGGAATACGACGGCGAATACTTCAAGTTTCCGAAGCGCGCGGTCGTGCCAAAACCGTTGCAGAAACCGCATCCGCCGTTGTGGGTCGCGTGCTCGCAACTCGACACGATCCGTTATGCCGCGCACCGCGGCATGGGCTCACTGTGTTTCAAGTTCGCGGATCTGAAGGCCGCGCAAGCGTGGGTCAACGCGTACTACAACACGTATCTGCGCGACCTCGAAAAACTCTGCGACTATCAGACGAATCCCAACATCGCTGTGGTGTCGGGCTTCATGTGCGCCGAGACCGACGAAGAAGCCTGGCGTAAAGCCGATGGCTGGACGTTCTTCCAATTCACGCTGGCGCTCTACAACAAGGAAGGTCCGTTCGAGCCGGGCACGATCAACTTCTGGGAACGTTATCAGGACTGGAAGCAGACCCCGGCAGGCCAGAAGCGCACCGGCAGCGAGTTGATCGGCTCGCCCGAGACGATCCGCGAGCGGCTGCTCGAACTCGAAGCCGCGAACGTGGATCAGGTGATCCTGCTCAATCAGGCCGGTAAGAATTCACACGAGGACATCTGCTCGAGCCTCGAGTTGTTCGCGAAGGACGTGATGCCGGAATTCCACGACCGCGAACCGCAGCACCAGGAGTGGAAGCGGCAGGTGCTCGCCGGCGAGATCGAACTGGAAGACATCGACACCGAACCGTACAACTTCGCCGCGCGCGGCAAACCGACGCAGACGTCGACAAAACAGTCACGCAATATGGTTGCCGGCGCCGTCGGCCGACCGAACGCGGAATCGTTGGGCTGAACGGAACAGGATCGCGATGGGGAGACGCTCCCACAAGAGGAGCGCTCCGACTAAAGAGTGACGGTCAACCGTCGACGATCCGGTTGCGCAACACGCCGATCGGTTTTACTTCGACCTCGATGACGTCGCCCGCTTTCATGAACAGCGGCGGATTGCGCGCGGCGCCAACGCCGCCGGGCGTGCCGCTGACGATCACGTCGCCGGGCACCAGATCGATGAACGTCGAGCAATACGCAATGATCTCGGCAAAGCCGAAGATCAGCAGCGATGCGGTCGCGTTCTGCATCACCTCGCCGTTCAGCCGCGTCGTCAACTCCATCGCCGCGGGATCGCCGCATTCATCGCTCGTCATCAGCCACGGCCCGAAGCCGCCGGTGCCGGCGAAGTTCTTGCCGGGCGTGAACTGCGTCGTGTGACGTTGGAAATCGCGCACGCTGCCGTCGTTGTAGCAACTGAATCCGGCGACGTACTCGAGCGCCTTCGCCGCCGGAATGCGGCGCCCGCGTTTGCCGATCACGAGCGCGATCTCGCCTTCGAAGTCGAGGCGGTCGGATTCCTTCGGCCGGATCATCGGCTGCTCGTGTCCCGTCTGCGCCTGCGCGAACCGCACGAAGATCGTCGGATGGCTCGTCGGATCGCGACCCGTTTCCTCCTGGTGCGATTTGTAGTTGATGCCGACGCACAGGATCTTGTCGGGGTTCGTGATCACCGGTAGGTACTTGACGTCGCGCAGCGCGTGGTCGGGCTTTTGCTTCGAAGCCTCCGCGCCTGCGGCTGCGAGTTGGCCGCTCGCCAACAGATCCTTCAGGGTGCGATCAGCGGGCCGACGCATACCGACGTCGACGATGCCATCACCGACGACGACGCCATACGACGCGCGACCCGCTTTTTCGAACGATATCCAGCGCATTCCGGCCCCGCTGCTAGTTGAACATGATGACGCTGCGGGCCACTTCACCGGTTGCGAGCGCCTTGAAGGCGTCGTTGACGTCGGCGAGTTTGATCCGGCGCGAAATCATGTCGTCGAGATGCAGCTTGCCCTGCAGGTAGAAGTCGACGAAGCGCGGCATGTCGACGCGGAAGCGGTTCGAACCCATGAACGAACCCTGCAGCTTCTTCTCCTGCAACAGATCGGGGCCGTGCACTTCGACCATCTGGCCCGGCGGAATCATGCCGATCACCGTCGCGGTACCGCCGCGCCGCAGCATCCGAAATGCCTGCTCCGCCGTCGCTTTGAGGCCGATCGCTTCGAACGTGTACTGCGCGCCGCCGCCGGTCAGTTCGCGCACCGCCTCTACCGGATCGGCTTGTTTGGCGTTGACGACGTCAGTGGCGCCGAACTTGAGCGCCAGGTCCAGTTTTGACGCAACGGTGTCGATCGCGATGATGCGACCGGCGCCGGCGATTGCCGCGCCATTGACGCAGGACAAGCCGATGCCGCCACAGCCGATCACGACGACCGTGCTGCCCGGCTCGACTTTGGCCGTGTGAATCACAGCGCCGACGCCGGTCATCACGCCGCAGCCGATCAGCGCGGCGCGATCGAGCGGCATCTCCGGTTTGATTTTTACGACGGCGTGTTCGTGCACCAGCATGTTCTCGGCGAACGAGCCGAGATTCGCGAATTGATTGAGCTTCGCGCCGTCCTTCGACAAGCGCGGCGGCTGGTCACTGCGACGTCGCAGCGCGGGCTCCTGGCACAGCGACATATGTCCCGTCAGACAAAACTCGCAGGTGCCGCAGAACACCGACAGACACGTGATCACGTGATCACCGGGTTTCACGTACGTGACCGCCGATCCGACCTGCTCGACGACGCCGGCCGCTTCGTGGCCGAGGACGATCGGCAGCTGGCCGGGATACGTGCCGTTGAAAAAGTGCAGGTCGGAGTGGCACACACCCACCGCGCCGGCGCGCACCAACACTTCGCGCGGCCCCGGTTTGGATACCTGGATCTCTTCGACCTCCATCGGCTTGTTTACTTCACGAAATACGGCCGCTTTCATCGTCATTCCTCCCAGCACACGCGTTGCCCATTGCTCGCGCAATACTGCAACAACACAACGCCTGGCACCATCTGCAAAATCTGCAACGCCAGGCACGTTCTGCACGTTCTGCAACGCCTGGCACCATCTGCGCGTTCTGCAACGCCTGGCACTCTCTGCACGTTCTGCAACGCCTGGCAGCGCCGTCGCACGACCGTCTAATCGCGGCCCAGGTGGCCTTCGGCGAGCGTGATCGCGGCGCGCGTCGCGGCGAGCAGGCTGGTCGGGTCGGCGACGCCGCGACCGGCGATATCGAACGCGGTGCCGTGATCGACGGACGTGCGGATGAACGGCAACCCCAGTGTTGCCGTCACGCTGTGCGCGAAGTCGTGGACCTTGATCGCGATGTGGCCCTGGTCGTGATACATCGCGAGCACGACATCGAATTCACCCGCAATCGCCCGATTGAACACCGAGTCCGCCGGCAACGGTCCGCGGACGTCGATGCCGTCCTGACGAGCGCGCTCGACCGCGGGCGCGATCGCGTCGATCTCCTCGCGACCGAGCAGTCCGCCTTCGCCGCCGTGCGGATTCAATGCGGCAACCGCGATCCGCGGACTCGGCATTCCCCAGCGCGCAAGCGCGTCGCGCATCAGCAGCAGCCGGTCGAGGACCGTTGCGTGCGTGACGAAGCGCGCGGCCTCGAGCAGCGACTTGTGTGTCGACAGATGCACGACGCGCAGTCCGGGCGTCAGCAACATCGTCGCGGTCCGCTTTGCGCCGGTGAGCCGCGCGAGGATTTCCTGATGCCCGATGTCGTCGACGAATCCTGCCGCGTGCACGGATTCTTTGTTGATCGGACACGTCACCATTGCGGCGGCGTCGCCACGCGCGGTCAGCAGCGCCGCGCGCTCGACCGCGCGCACCGCCACATTCCCGCACGTCGCCGACACCGCGCCGTATCGAAATGCGTCCGGCCGCGGCACGTCGACATCGATGAACGGGACGTCGGGCACAACGACACCAGCTGCCGCAGCGCCATCATCGAGCGCCCAGCGTGCGCCGATCACGAGCGGCCGACACAAACCGTCGAGCGCGCCGCTCGCGAGCAGTTTCGCGAGCACCTCGCCGCCGATCCCCGCCGGATCGCCGGCGCTGATCGCGATGGTCGGCAATTTATCCGTCACGGTTGACTCACTACGTCGGCGTTGCTTTCGCAACCGAGTCGTAATCAGCGAGGTAATGGGACGAGCGTGACAGCCGGGCGCACGCCGCCGAGTTCGATAACGGCCACGCATCGCGTCGCGGCCAAGCTCGGACTCCCGGGATTCACGAATATCGCACCGTTCACGACTTTCACGACGGGCTCGTGCGTGCTGCCGTAGACCACCACATCCGCTCCGGACACACCGGCGTCGCCGGTTCCCGGCTCGGCGCGGAATACGGCGATGCGTACATCGCCCGTCTCCACGACGATCGGCCCGTCGACGAGCCGTGGCGGCTCGGCCGGCGGATCAGTGTTCCCCCGGACCGCTCGCACCGGTGCCATCTGCTCCAGCTGATCGAGCACGCCGAGCGTCTGCAAGTCGCCACAGAGCAGCACGAGTCCCACGCCGTTGAACGCGCGGGCGACGGCCGGCTGGAGAGTTGCCCAGTCCACTTTCTCATCGTGCGTGTCAGCGATGAGGCCGACCCGTGCCATGCGCCCGAAACGTTCTGTCACCACGGCTGGACCCCCTATTTTTCGCTGACTATCTCCTCACCGTCCCCCGCTGAAAAGATACTGTATATTCATACAGTATGCAGACTCTCGCGGACCTCGCTCCTCATTTCGAACTGTACGCGGTATGCATCGCGTGCCGCCGCATGGTGCGGCTCGACCTGTATCGGCTCATGCCCCGCATCGGCGCCATCTGCACCGTCGACGAGGTCCGCGACCGCATCCGCTGTCGCGCGTGCGGACGGCGGACCCACGACATCCGCATCGTCTACGCCGGACCCTGCGGCGGCGCGCGCGGCTTCCACTACCGGGCGCACACGAGCGCGCCTCAATCGACGAGCAGTTCGGTACCTTCCAGCGTCAAACCAAAACCCGACACGCCCACATAGGAGACCTCGCGGCCGGCGATGATCCGAATCTTGCCGACGCCGAGGTCACGCAATATCTGCGCACCGACACCGATCTCGAGCCACTCGGCGCGGCGCGCGTCGGCGCGACTGGCCGCCATCGGATTCGTCAACGTGTCGAGCGGCACGCCGACGAACCCGCTGCGCAGATAGATGAACACGCCGCCGCCGAGCTCGTGAATCCGTCGCAGCGCGACCTCGAGCAAACGCGCCGGGTGATCGTCCTGCGGGCCGAAGATGTCTTCGATCAGTTTTTCGCGGTGAATGCGCACCGCGGCCGCGCGTTGACCGTCGATGCGCCCGAACACGAGCGCGAGGTGTTCCGCGTCTTCGAACTTGGTCTTGTAGGCAAACGCGCGCGCCGTGCCGATCGATGTCTTGACGGTGAACTCGCGCACGCGTTCGACCAGATGTTCGCGCCGCTGGCGATGCGTGATCAGATCGGCGATCGACGTGATCTTCAACTTGTGCGTCGCGGCGAATTCGAGCAACTGCGGCAAACGTTTGACACTGCCGTCGTCGTTGACGATCTCGGCGAGCAGACCCACCGGAGGCAATCCCGCGAGCGTCGCCAGATCGACGCCGGCCTCGGTATGACCCGAGCGCACCAGCACACCGCCCGTGCGCGCGACCAGCGGAAATATGTGCCCGGGTCTGACGAAATCGCCGGCGCCGACGTTGCTGTTCGCCAGCGCCTGAATCGTGTTCGCGCGCTCCTCAGCGGAGATTCCCGTCGTCAATCCATGCCGATAGTCGACGGAGACCGTGAACGCCGTGCTCATCGGCGCGTCGTTGCGCGCGACCATCGGATCCAGATGCAGGCGCTTCGCTTCCTCATCGAGAATCGGCGTGCACAGGATGCCGCTCGTGTGCCGGATCATGAACGCGACCTTTTCGGGCGTCGCGCACGACGCCGCCATGATCAGATCCCCTTCGTTCTCCCGGTCATCATCATCGACGACGATGACGATCTCGCCGGCGGCAATTCCGGCAATGACTTCGTCGACAGGATCAAACTGCATGAACTAATCGCTCCGCGGAAAGCGGGCAAGATTACCACGGGGGCAAGGAGCCCTATATCGCGTCCTGCGCGCGCAGTTGCGCGATCGTTTCGCTCGACAGCCCCAGCAGTTGCGCATAGACGATTTCGTTGTCGGCGCCGAGTTCGCGGCTGACGCGCAATGGCGGCGGATCGATGCCGACGAATCGCAACGGCGTGCTGGGCAACACGGTGTCGCCGAGCTTCGGATGGCTGAGCCGCGTCAGCATGCCGCGCGCGTGCAGATGCGGATCGTCGAGCACATCATTGAGATCCTGCACCGGCGCGCAGATCACGTCGTGCGCCTGCGTGATCCGAAACACCGCGTCTTTGTCGAGGCCGCTCGTCCAGCTCTCGACCGCCGCATCGACCGCATCCATGTTCGCCGCGCGAGCGGCCATATCTACGAAACGCGGATCGTCGAGCAGCGCCGGTTGCTGCATCGCTGCGACGAGATTTCGCCAATGCCCTTCGCGGATGCAGATGATCGCGACGTATCCGTCGCGCGTGCGATATACGTTGTACGGCGCCAGGCTCAACGCCGGGTGGCGATTGCCGTTGCGCGCCGGATGTTCGCCGAGCAGATGCATCGCGCCGAGCGCCGTCGCGAGTGTCGGAAATACCGTGTCCTGCATCGCGACGTCGACGACCAGCCCCGCCCCCGTGCGCTCCCGTTGGAATAACGCAGTGACGATCGCACCATACAAGTGGATGCCGCCGAGGAAGTCGCACAACGGCGGGCCCGCCTTCAACGGCGGCCCGGCGCCGTCACCGGTGATCGCCATGACGCCGCTCATCGCCTGCACGGTGATGTCCATCGCCAGATAGTCGCTGTGCAAGCCGGTGCGGCCGAAACCGGTTCCCGCGGCATAGATCAGGCGCGGATTGATCGCGCGCAGCGCGTCGCTGCCGACGCCGTGACGATCCATCGTGCCCGGAGAAAAGTTCTCCAGCACGACATCCGCCTTTTGCACGAGACCGCGGAGCAGTTCGCGCCCGCGCTCCGATTTCAGATTCAGCGTGATCGCTTCTTTGTTGGAGTTGAGCATCGCGAACGGATAGCTCGCCGAGCTGCCTTCGCCGCGCGCGCGCAATACTTCGCCCTGCGGCGATTCCACCTTGATGACCCGCGCACCGGCCATCGCGAGCAGGAATCCACAATACGGTCCGTTGTAGATCTGCCCGAAGTCGAGCACCGTGATGCCGCTGAGCGGTTGCGTGCGTCACGATTTCGGCAAATGCGCCAACAACGCCTCGAATCCGCGCCGGATATCGTCGCGTCCCTTGGCGTGATCGTAATCGCCGACGGATACCTTGTGCTCGCGCGAGAGCACACCGCGCAGCAGCTCCGCGTCGTCGGATCCGCGCCGGACGTCGAGCGTGACGCGCGCGTCGAACTTGCGTTGACCGCCGTGCGCCAGCGGATCGCCGAAACCGTCGTCGGCGAGCGGCTTGCCCGCATCGAGGTAGACGGGGTCGAACGTCAGTATCACCACCGCGTCCGGATGGGAATCGACCTCGCGCAGCCCTCGCGCGATCAGCGCAGCCACCAGCTCGTCGCGCAGCGCAGTCGCGAGAAACGGGGGCATCGGATGCAGCGCAACACTGAAGGTCGCCACCCGCGCATCCGGCGGCCCGCAGCAGTAGTCGACGTGGTGTGACACCGACGCATCGGACGCGCACCCGGTCGCAAGCAACAACAGCAACGCGGCGCCCAACGATTGTTTCATTGGGCGCCGTACCTCACGCGGAACCTCACTAAGAAACCACCGGATCAGTCAACGCGGCGATGACGTCGTCGAGGATGTCATCCGCCAGTTGCCGCATCTCGGCGTCGGTCCGGTCCTGGATCGGGTGCGCGACGAAACAGCAGCGCGCGTCGAGGCCGAGCGCCCTGCCCTGTTCCGCGGCGGCGTCTTCGAACTCGCAGGAAATAATCGCCACGGATGGAATTCCGTGGATCTCGAAATGCACCGTGTCATGCAAACTGCACGTGGTACAGGAGCCTCAGTCGGCGAGCGCCTCGACGACGAAGTCGCTGCGCGCCTTGATCTCGGCGCGCAACGCATCCGGCGCCGGCTTCGTGAACGTCGGCTTCGCGTAACGTTTCACCTCGATACCCGGCGCGCGCAACTTCAACTGCTCCTCGAGTCGATCGAGCAGCACGTTGCCGCGCGGCTTCGAGATGTCGAGAAACGCGACGGTGCCCGACACCGTGCCCGAGCGCGGCGTCAACTGCCGCGCGATCGGTTCGCGTTCGTTGGTGGGATCCAGAATCGTCGTCATCCGCTTTTCCTCATTAGTGTCTCCTTCAATTGGCATCGATCAGGCGCGACACCGGCATCGAACCGATCTCGCCGCCGACCCAGCCATGGAACAGACCAGAAAATTTGCCGGCGTCGGAACCGGCCACCACGATGTGGATCATATCCTCGGACGCGAACTTCGGCAGTCGCCGGTCGAGGGCCTCCGCCGACAACGTCTTCGCTCTGTCGGCGCTCATACCGACGCCGGATACCTCGTCGCTGACCAGTTCTCTCAAGGGGCGACTCGTGACCTCCTGGATCCGCCGTCGCAGATCTGCCTTCGTATAACCCCCGGTATTCAGCGTGTCGACGTGCTCGGGACACACGACGAGCAGCGCATCGGACATCATGTGCGCGCGCGGATGGTGGATCGCTTCCATCGCGAGTCCGATGCTGCCGGCGATCTGCGCGGCGGTGCGCGACGTCTGATCGACGATCAACGACGGCCCGCTCGACATCGCGTACGCCGTCACCACCGAGTCGGTCGGCGCAAATCCGCGTTCGACGTGCAGCGGCGACCAGTGACTGCGCTCTTCCCACTCGGCAAAACACATCGTGAATTTCATCGGATTACCGAGCGTCGAACGTTCGGTGCCGCCGGGCTTCGCACCGCCGATGTTGCGAATCGCGAGCCGCACGGCGCGTCCGATCGCCGCGTTCGCGCGATTGCCCTGCCCCAACGCGCCGATCTTCATGTTCATGCCGATGCGCGCGCGGATCGGTCCGTTGACGACGAGCACCGGACTCGCGCCCATCGTCGTCGCCATCACGCCATGGATGTTGAACGCATCGGTGCACACCGCTTCGAGCGCGGCAATGACGACCGGCAGATAGTCGGGCCGGCATCCGGCGAGCACCGCGTTGATCGCAATCTTCTCGACCGTCGCTTCGCCCATGTTCGGCGGCACCTGTGCGACGACCTGCTGCGGATCGCGGCGCGTACCCGACAACATTCGGATCACGCGCTCCGGCGTCGGCGGAACGACCGGCAAGCCGTCGGTGAATCCCTGATCGAACATGAACTCGAACTCGTCGTCCTGCGGCGCGATCTCGATCTTGCGTGCGCGCAGCGGACTGTTCTCCGCCTCGGCGCGCAATCGATCCGCGTAGCGCGGATCCACCGACAGCGAACCGCAACCCGGCCGCCACGCCGGCAACGCGGCCCAATCGATGCGTGCCCGCGCCGCGCTCGCGCCCGCGAGTTCCGCCAATGCGGCATCGAGCTGCTGCCACTCGGTGCGGTCGAAGCCTTGCAACGCGCTCGAGTTCGTTGCCCTGTCGCATCCGCGACGAATACCGACGGCACCATGTCGATGTCGTATGCGAACGACACCTTCAACCGCGAATCGTCGAGCACCGCGCACGTCAGATGATGGCGATCGATCAGCACCGCGTTGCCGGCCAGCGGTCTGACCGACGACCTGCACGTCGATCTGCTCACCATAGCTCTTGTGAAACGCTTCGAGCAGCGGCATCACGATGCCGCACGTCGGACAGTCTTCTTTGACGATCGCGATCAGCGCAGCGCGACCGCGCCCCTGCGGGAACGATCGATCGATCCCGTTCTGGTCGCGCAGCGAAAAAGCAGGGAGTAACGGCTTCATGTCTTTCCACAAAATGCGGCCCGAAAATGCAGGCGCCGCCGAATGATGACAACATGCGCGCCGAAAGAGAAACCGCCCAAAACAATCTGAGGTAAATGATGGCGGCATACCACTGGCACGATCTGGTCGGCAACGTCGGCGTCGCGCTGATCCTCGGCACCTATTTCGCGCTGCAGATCGGCCGGCTCGATGCCCGGCGCGTCCCGTATTCGTTGCTGAACGCGCTCGGCGCCGGCTCGATCACTGTCTCGTTGCTGTTCGACTTCAATCTGTCCGCATTCGTCGTCGAGGCCGCGTGGGTCGCGGTGAGTCTGTTCGGGCTTTGGCGGGCGATGCGTCTGCAGGCCGGCGCCTGACAATTCGACGCAATCGCCGAGTTCGGGCACGCTTCGCCGTATGACGACGCCCGCGCCGACGATCGGCATCGCCGATGTCTTCATCTCGCATGCGCAATCGACGACCGCGCTGACACGGCGGATCGCCGATGGGCTGCGCGCGCTCGATCACACCGTCTGGTGGGACGAAGAGATTCCGGTGCATCGCCCGTTTCAGGCGGTGATCGAAGAGCGGCTGAGGGCTGCGAAAGCGGTGGTCGTGCTGTGGTCGCGCGACGCGCTGACCTCAGATTACGTGCGCGCCGAGGCCGAGGCCGGGCGCGTCGCCGGCACGCTCGTGCAGATCACCGCCGACGGCAGCGTCCCGCCACTGCCGTTCAACATGATCCAGTACGCCGACCTGAACGGTTGGCGCGGCGACGTCGATGCGCCGAACTGGCGCAAGGTCGTCGCGAGCATTGGCGTGTTGACCGGCGCGCGAACCGATGCACCTGCAAACGTGACTGCGCCGAAGCGCGCCCGTGCGGTTCGAACAGCGGTCGCCTTCGTCACCGTTACGCTTGCCGCGCTGGCAACCTGGTACGCCGCGACACCGTCGAAGACGTCGCCTGATCGAGCGCTGGTGCACGGCGAACCGGCCGCCGCAGGCGTCGCGCCCGCGACCGATCGTCCCGCCATCGCCGTCTTGCCGTTCGAAAACCAATCGGAAGATCCGCAGCACGCGATCTTCGCGGACGGTCTCGCTGAAGATCTGATCACGCGCCTGTCTGCATGGCGCTCGTTTCCTGTGATCGCGCGCGCGTCCAGCTTTCACTATCGCGGTGATGTCGACGTCAAGCGCGTCGCCGACGAGTTGCACGTGCGCTACGTCGTCCAAGGCAGCGTGCGTCGCGCCGGCGAACGGATCCGCGTCACGGCACAACTCGTAGATGCCCAATCGGGCGCGACGCTGTGGAATCAGACCTATGACCGGCCCGTCGCCGGCATGTTCGATCTGCAGGACGAGATCAGTGCCGCGATCGCGGCGCCGCTGGTCGGCGACCTCTCGCGCGCCGAAGCCAATCGCGCGCGGCAACGGGGCACGCGGAATCTGGAGGCCTGGAATCTCTACGAACTCGCGGAGGAACATCAGACGCGCACGACGCTGCCCGACTACGACGCAGCGCTCCCGCTGTACGAACAAGCCATTGCGATTGAACCACAGTTCGCGTCGGCGCACGCGAAAGTGTCGATGGCCTACGCGATGCGCTGGAGCCTGCAGATGGGTCGCGACGAGCGCGACATTGCGCTGGCGCTGCAATCTGCCCGGCGTGCCGTAGAACTGGACCCGCTCGATGCGCAGGCCCACGAAGCGCTCGGATTCGCGCTCGTGCTTTCGGGGGATCCGCGCAACGGTCTCATCTCGCTGAATCGGGCGGTCGAGCTGAACCCGAGCCTCGCAAAAGCGTGGAGCAGCCTCGGCTATGCTCGCCTGGCATCCGGCGATGCCACCGGCTGCATCGAGTCCACGGCGCACATGCTGAGCCTCGACCCGCACGGACCCTACGCGGACCTCGCGTTGGAAAATCTGTCGGAGGCCCATTGGATGCTCGGTCAGTTCGAAACGGGATTGGGCTACGCGCACACGCTGGTCGCGCATAAACCCGACTACATCTGGGGGTATTTCGATGTCGCTCTCAACGCAGTCGAGTTGGGCCTGATCGACGAACCTCGCGCCGCCATCGACGCGGCGCGTCGCCTCGAACCGAGGTTTTCCCAATCGTTCGTCATTCAAGCGGCGGGGTTTGCGGCAGACCCCGCCATGAAGGCGCGCCTCGCCGAATCGTTGCGAAAAGCGGGATTGGAGTGACGCAGTCCGCGCCGCTGAGCGCGCTGAAGTACCGCGACTTCACGCTGTATCTGACGTCCCGCTTCGTCGCGACGCTCGCGGTGCAGATGCAGAGCGTCGCGGTGGGCTGGCAGGTCTACGAGATCACGCACGATCCACTCGACCTCGGCCTCATCGGTCTCGCGCAGTTTATGCCGTTCATCGTGTTCGTACTGCCGGCCGGCCAGATCGCGGATCGGCTCGATCGGCGTCTCATTCTCGTGTGGTGTCAAATTGCGCAAGTGCTCTGCGCGCTGCTGCTGCTCGGTTTCACGTGGTACGGCATGCGCGCCGCGTGGCCGGTGTTCCTGGTTCTCGTGCTGTTCGGCACGGCGCGCGCGTTCTCGATGCCGACCTCGCAGGCGATCACGCCGAACCTGGTGCCGCGCGAAGCGTTCGGCAACGCGGTTGCGCTGAGTTCATCGACGATCAATGTCGCGACGATCCTCGGGCCGTCGTTGGGCGGCTTGCTGTATGTCGCCGGCGCCGCGACCGTGTACTGCGTCGTCGCCGGGGTGCTTGCGATAGCGGTCGGCCTGATGCTCGCAGTGCGCACACCGAAGCTGATACGCACCACCGAACCTGCGAGCTGGCATACGGTGCTCGAGGGCTTGCGCTTCGTGCGCTCGCGACCCGTTGTGCTGGGTGCGATCTCGCTCGATCTGTTCGCAGTGTTGTTCGGCGGCGCGACGGCGATGCTGCCAGTGTTCGCGCGCGACATTCTCGCGATCGGTCCGGAAGGACTCGGGCTGCTGCGTACGGCGCCGGCTATCGGAGCCGCGCTGACCGCAACAGCGCTCGCATTCTTCCCGATCACGCGCGCCGTCGGTGCGTGGATGTTCGCCGGTGTCGCGTTGTTCGGGTTGTCGATCATCGCGTTCGGACTCTCGACCAGTTTCGCGCTGTCGCTCGGATGCCTCGTCACGCTCGGCGTCGGCGACATGGTCAGCGTCTACATCCGCCGCATGTTGATTCAGCTGGAAACGCCCGACGCAATTCGCGGTCGCGTCAGCGCGGTGAACGCGGTGTTCATCGGCGCATCGAACGAACTCGGCGAGTTCGAGTCCGGCGTCGCCGCGGCGTGGTTGGGTCTGGTGCCGTCGGTCGTGCTCGGCGGCGCCGCGACGATCGCAGTCACCGGCGTGTGGATGCGGCTGTTTCCGACGCTGCGCGCGATGGATCGATTCCCGGGTACTGAACCGAAGTCGGGTATCCGACAGACCTAAGTATTTTTGATCAACGACTTACTGCTGTTATCGAAGCTAACTTCGAGTAAGTCTCGTGCGTCGCGAGAATGAGGTGTCGCTCGGTGCCATTTTCGCGATCGACATTGCCTCGCGCGTAGTCCGGCGATTTCATCATGTCGAGGAACGCATTCGGGCGCGGGTACCAGACGAGCGCGGCGTAGTCCCAATCGCCTTCGGCGACGAGACCCAGCGCCACCGCGCGAACATCACCGGCCCATAGGATCGTCGCGCCGCGCGCCTTCAGCAGCTTCACGGTGTTTGCGCTGTAGCGCTTGTACGCGTCCCACCCTGTGCCGTCGCCATCGAGCGACTGCGCGCGGAATTTCATCAGATTGAGCATCACGACGGGCGCGTCGGGATCGAGTCCGGCGACGGCGTCAGTGTGCAGCGAGTCTTTCAGCGTTGTCATCGCAATCCCCTTAGGTCACCTGTTGGCTCCGCTACTTACTTGCCTTCTCGTTCTCGAGCGCCTTGCGCGTAATCTCGCCATACAAACTGACGACTCGATCGTAGAGCGTCTGATACTCGGGATGGCGCGCCGCGAAGGGCTGAGCACTGCTGGCGTCCTCGAGCTCGCGCTTCAGAAACTGCATTTCGTTTTCGTCCAGCGATTCACCTCGCTCGACCCGCGCCCTGATGTCCAACGCGCGCGGCAGCGTGAGCTCGTTTAGACGTTCCAGCACCGCCTCGATCGTGCCCTCATCCTCGTCCGTCCTCTTATTCATCGTGATCTCCCAACTGCGAATCGTAGCGATAGTCCGCGGATTGCCGATGCGGAGCGCGCCACTGCCGCCCGGCGTTCGCGTTGATGTTCACGCCTCCAATTGTGGGCGCCGGTAGTGCCGCAGGAACATCCGGATCGTCTCTTCAACTGCGTCCTCGGCCGAGACCGGGAGACCTTCGCGACCCATCATCCAAGGCCACAGAGATAGCTCGTTAAGCATCCCGATGAACTGGTGAGCCGCAAGCACAGGATTGTGGCAGTCGAGGATTTCCATCGCAGTCAGATGGGCGAGATAGTGCTCGATCCGCTCGGTTTGGGGATCCATGACCGTCGCGAACTCCTTGGCGATCCACGGAAACTGACGGGAGTCGGCCACCACCATGCGAAGGAAACCGAGATATTCCGGATGCTTGTGCAGCTCCAGAATCGTGTGCGCGATTCGACGCAGCACGTGCTCAACATCGCCTTGGGTTTCGACGCCCGCGGGAAATGCGTCCTCTAGCTGACTCGACAGCCTGCGAAGCATTTCTCGGAAGATCTCCTCCTTGCTCGAGAACTGGTTGTAAAGCGTCCGCCGGGCCACGCCCGCAGCCTCGGCCAGTTCGTCCATGCTGACGGCGCCGAAGCCGCGTTGCAGGAACAGGCGTTCCGCTGCCTCGACGATGGCACCCTGCGATCCGCCACGGCGGGCCTTCAGGACAGCTGCCTTTGAACCATTTTGAATTTCCATAAATCCCATTGCACTTACTAGTGCACTTAACTATACTGCATAGTATAGTGCATCGCAAGCATCGACTGTACTGGTGGGCCGGACGCGATTCGGTCGGGCGCCAGCAAATTGAACCTCATTCCTACGGAAGGCAGCGCCAATGCGAAAGTTTCAGATCTTTACTGCCGTGTTGATCGCCGCGACCCTCACCGCCTGTCACAAGACTCCGCCACCCACCGCCCAGGTCCGGCCGGTTCGAACCGTCACTGTCGAGCGCGGCGCGGAGGGCGAGACCGTGTCGTTGACGGGCCAGGTTCGCGCTAAGGATCAGGTCAGCCTCGCCTTCCGCCTCGATGGACGCATGATCAAACGGCTCGTGAATGTCGGCGACGTGCTCAAGGCTGGCGAGACCGTCGCCCAGCTCGACCCGCAGAACCAGCAGAACGCGCTGCGCACGGCGCAGGCGAATCTCGCCTCCACCGAGGCCGCGCGGACGCAAGCCCGCCTGACCTTCGGTCGGCAGCAGCAGCTGCTAGCGAGCGGCGCGACGCCGCGCGCGCAATTCGACGAGGCGCAGCAGGCGCTTCGGGGTGCCGAGGCCCAGGTCGACGCCGCTCGCGGCCAGCTAGGCATCGCGCAAGATCAGTTGAGTTACACGGAGCTGTTCGCAGATGCCCCGGGCGTGGTGACCACGACCGGTGCTGAGCCGGGTGAGGTGGTCCGCGCCGGACAGATGATCGTGAACGTCGCGCGTCAGGGCGGACGCGATGCGGTATTCGATGTGTCCGAACAGCTCAACCGCACGGGTCCGCGCGATCCCGTGGTGCAGATTGCGCTGACCAACGACCCGTCCGTGCGAGCAACCGGCCGAGTGCGGGAGGTTTCGCCGCAAGCAGATCCCGCCACAAGAACGTTCCAGATCAAGGTCGGCATCATCGATCCACCCGCGGCGATGGGGCTGGGATCCACCGTGACCGGCAGCATCAAGCTGTCCGCCCCCTCCGGCCTGCAGGTTCCGGCGAGCGCGCTCACCGAGGCCGACGGCCGCCCGGCCGTGTGGGTGGTCGATCCCAACAGCGAAACCGTGTCGCTGCGCAACGTGGATGTTTCGCAATACGATCCGGCGCACGTCGTCGTTTCGCGGGGACTGGACGCCGGCGAGGTCGTCGTCACGGCGGGCGTGCAGACGCTGCATCCGGGCCAGAAGGTCCGCCTGCTGGGAGACGCCCCGTAATGCGCTTCAACCCCACCGAATGGGCGCTCCGACACCGGTCGCTCATCGCCTATTTCATGCTCGTCATCGCCGCCGCGGGCGTCTGGTCGTACCTGCGGCTCGGGCGGAGCGAGGACCCGGACTTTACCGTGAAGACCATGGTGGTGCAGGCGGCCTGGCCGGGAGCCACCCTCGCCGACACGCTCGAGCAGGTCACCGACCGCATCGAAAGCAAGCTGCAGGAGACGCCGAGCCTCGATTACCTGAAGAGCTATACGAGCGCGGGACAGACGACGATCTTCGTCTACCTGAAGGATTCCACGCCCCCGTCTCAGGTGCCGGACATCTGGTATCAGGTGCGCAAGAAAGTCCGCGACATCGGCAACACGCTGCCGCAAGGCATCGTCGGCCCCGGCTTCAACGACGAGTTCGGCGATACCTACGGCATCGTCTACGGCTTCACCGCGGACGGCTTCACGGACCGGGAGCTGCGGGACTACGTCGTCGATGTCCGCAAGCAGCTGCTGCAGCTTCCGGACATCTCCAAGATCGACATCCTCGGCGCGCAGGACGAGCGCGTCTACGTCGAATTCTCGGAGAAGCAACTGGCGGGTCTTGGCATCGACCGGTCCGCGCTGATCGCGGCGCTGCAGGCGCAGAACGCGGTCACCCCTGCGGGCATCGTGCAGACCGGGAACGAGAAGATCCTCGTCCGCGTCTCGGGCGCGTTCCGGTCCGAGCAGGATGTGCTCGCCGTCAACTTCGTCGCGAAAAACGGCCGGATCATTCGCCTCGGTGACATCGCGCAGGTCAGCCGCGGCCCCGCCGACCCCGTGCAGCCGATGTTCCGCGTCAACGGACGTCAGGGCATCGGGCTCGCAATTGCCATGCGCAAGGGCGGCGACGTACTGGCGCTGGGGCGCAATGTCGAGCACGCCATGGCCGAGGTCACGACGAACCTGCCGGTCGGGATCGAGCCGACGCTCGTCGCCGACCAGCCCGTGACTGTCGAGCATGCTGTGGACGACTTCATGGAGGCGCTGTGGGAGGCCATCGCATTCGTCCTCGCGGTCAGCCTGGTCGCCTCGGCTTGCGCGCGGGCGCCGTCGTGGCTCTCTCAATCCCGCTTGTTCTGGCGGCGGTGTTCGTGACGATGATGTTGGTCGGAATCGACCTTCAGCGAATCTCGCTGGGCGCCCTCGTCATCGCGCTCGGTCTGCTGGTCGACGACGCGATGATCACCATCGAAGCGATGGTCACGCGGCTGGAGCGAGGCGACGAGAAAGAGCAGGCGGCCACGTTCGCCTACGCCTCGACCGGCTTTCCGAGGCTGACCGGCACGCTGGTCACGATCGCGGGGTTCGTCCCCATCGGGTTCGCGGCCAGCGCCGCGGGCGAATACACCTTCTCGATTTTCGCCGTCGTCGCCATCGCGTTGATCGCGTCGTGGTTCGTCGCGGCGCGTGTTCGCGCCGATGCTCGGCGTCTGGATTCTGAAGAAGCCGGAATGGCGCATCCCGAGAAGCCCGGACCGATCATGCGCGTCTTCCGCAGCTTCCTCGCTCTGGCGATGCGGGCCCGCTGGGTCACGGTCGTCGCGACGCTCGCCGTGTTCGCGCGGCGCTCTACGGCATGCGCTTCGTTCCGCAACAGTTCTTTCCGTCGTCTGACCGGCCGGAGCTCCTCGTCGATCTGCAGCTGCCGGAAAACGCGTCCATCTACGCGACGCAGGACATCTCGGCCCGACTGGACCAGCTGCTGACGGACGATCAGGACGTCGATCATTGGAGCACCTATGTCGGACAGGGTGCCGTCCGCTTCTATCTGCCTCTCAATGTCCAGCTCCCCAACGACTTCTTCGCCCAGCTCGTGGTCGTCACCAAGGGGCTGCGAGCAGCGCGAGCGCGTCAAGGCGAAGCTGGAGCAGGCGCTGGCCACGGAGTTTCCGAGTGTCGTCGGACGGGTCTATCCGCTGGAACTCGGGCCGCCCGTCGGTTGGCCGTTGCAATACCGGGTGAGCGGAGTCGACCCCGAGCAGGTGCGCGCCATCGCCTTCGACGTCGCGCAAATCCTCAACGACGAACCGAGCGCCCGCAACATCAACTACAACTGGATGGAGCCGGCACGGACGGTGCGCATCCGGGTCGATCAGGACCAGGCGCGGCTCCTCGGGCTCAGCTCGGAGGCCCTCGCCCAGGCCCTGAACACAACGATGTCAGGCATCACTGCAACGCAGGTGCGCAGCGGCATCTATCTCGTCGATGTGCTCGTCCGCGCGTCCACCGATCAGCGCATGTCGCTCTCGACGATCCGCGCGCTGCAGGTGTCGTTGCCGAACGGGCAGACCGTTCCGCTGAGCCAGATCGCCGCCGTCGATTACGGCCAGGAATATCCGATCGTCTGGCGCCGCGACCGTCGGCCCACGGTGACGGTGCAAGCCGATGTCGCGCCCGGCATGCAGGCCGCGACCGTCGTCCAGGCTCTGGCGCCGAAGATCGAGGCGCTGAATGCGAGCCTGCCGAGCGGTTACCACATCGCAGTCGGCGGAACGGTCGAGGAGAGCAGCAAGGCGCAGTCGTCCGTCGCAGCGGTCCTGCCGCTGATGCTCATCCTGATCCTGACCGTGCTGATGATCCAACTCCAGAGCTTCAATCGCCTGTTCCTGGTGCTCAGCGTGGCCCCGCTCGGGATCATCGGGGTCGTCGCGGCGCTGCTGCTCGCGGACAAGCCCCTCGGCTTCGTCGCGCTCCTCGGCGTGCTCGCGCTGACCGGCATGATCGCGCGCAACTCGGTGATCCTGATCGACCAGATCGAAACGGAGAAGGCGCAGGGGCGCGCTCCGTGGGATGCGGTCATCGAGGCCACCGCGCACCGTTTCCGCCCGATCCTGCTGACCGCCGCTGCAGCGATCCTCGGCATGATCCCGATCGCCCCGACCATTTTCTGGGGTCCGATGGCCTACGCGATCATGGGCGGCCTGGCGGTCGCGACGCTGCTGACGCTGGTCTTCCTTCCGGCGCTCTACGTGACCTGGTTCCGGATCAAGCCGCCGCCGGACGCCAACCGCAACGCGGATCTACCGCAGTCCGGCATGGCGCCGGCCGCGCAATAGGGGAATGACTCGGCAATGAACACCGCCTATATCTCGGCCTTCGCTGCGTTGGCGGGCTCCGCTATTGGCGCGTTCGCGTCCTTCGCGACGACGTGGCTCACCCAGCACCATCAGGAGCGCGTCACGCGCCTTGCGCAGGAGAGTAAGCGGCGCGAACGGCTTTACGGCGAATTCGTCGACGAGGCCTCGCGGCTGCTTGCCGATGCCCTGACCCATCACCTCGAGGACATGTCGAAAATGGTTCCGTTCTACGCAACCATGGGAAAGCTGAGGCTTTTTGCACCACCCAACGTCCTCGCCCGGGCGGACGAGGTGATGGGACAGATCGTGGACATCTACGATCTGCCGAATGCGGATTTCCGCAACCCAACAGACAGGCCCGCGCAGGATCGCGTCGACATCCTGCGTTCCTTCTGCGAGGCCTGCCGGGAGGACCTGCGGCGCTGAGCGCGGCGCGGCCCCGCGAGGTCATCACGATCCCCTTAGCTCACCTGTTGGTGCGGGCACATCAGGCCTGACACCCTCGACGTAGTATGTCTGAATAGCTTCGGTCTTGCCCTTCACGTATGAGGCCGGCATTGGTCGCAGCAGAAACCCATCATCGAGCGCGCGTCGAATCTCCTCGGTGACGAGCAGATCCACGCCGTGCTGTCGCGTCAGTCCTTCGACTCGCGAGGCGACGTTGATCGGATCACCGGTGACCCCAAATTTGCTGAGTTCGCCCGCGCCGATGACGCCGCAAACCACTTCGCCGGTGTGAATGCCGATGCCAAAACGTAGTTCGGGTAGCGATTCACTGCGCAGATGCGCGTTGTAGTCTGCCAACGCGGCGCGCATCGCAAGCCCCGTCAATACCGCGTCGCGTGCCTGCCACGGATTCGGATCCACCGCGCCGAACAGAGCGAGGAGCCCGTCGCCAACGACTTCAGTGAGGTGACCGTGATGGCCGGCAATCGCCTGACTCATGTGTTGAAAGTAGCCATTCAACACAGTGATGGTCAGTGTCGGATCGAGGCGATCGCACAACGCGCGTGAAGTCGCGCAGGTCGGCAAACAGCATCGTGACGCGACGACGTTGCGGTTGCTGCGCGGACCGCGCATCGGTCAGGCGCTCGACGACGTCGCCAGGAACGAAGCGCTCGAACTGACGCTGGAGATGCTCGAGCTGCTGCTTGGAGTCGGAGAGGAGACGATCGAGCTCGCGCACGCGCCGCAGGACCCAGAACGTGCCGAAGGCCAATGCGATCGACACGAGCGACACGACGAGCGGCGTGGTCATCCTATTCGAGCAACATCGCCAGACGCACTGTCGAGTTCGCCAGCGCGGCGATGCCGATCGCTTCCAGCGCAGCGGTATTGCCGAGATTCGCCACCAGCGTACGCGTTCGATCCTGGATCGCGGCCGTCTGGTAATGCACGGTGTCGCGCACCCATGGCAACAGCTGCGATTCGTGCGCGGGGAGCCGCTGCGAATTCAACGTCGAAATCGCCGAGTCGATGTCCGCCGCGGTGTAACCATCAGCCTCGAGCAGCCGGCGCGCTTCGGCTTCGCTGTACCGACACTCGAGCGAGCGCGCCACCACCGCAAACATCAAGCCTTTGGTCGCGCGAGAGAGAACCGGCGACGCAAACGCACCATCCAGCGCGGACTTCACGACGATGGCTGCGGGTGATCCGGCGAGTGCGGCCGCTACGCGTCCAAAGGGACCGCTCACCAGCGTCGCCGACTCCATCGCAGGCGTCGGTTGCGTTCGCGCCATTCGTTCCGTGAGCGGTCGCACGATCGGTGTGACCGTACCGATCACGCGACCGAGCAGACCATTCGCCATCCCCTCGAAGCGGCGCTCCGGCGGACAGGCGGTCAGAACGCCGATCCGGTTGTAGAACGAACTCGCCGCGATCAGGAACGCCATTTCGTTCACCGTCTCGCTGGAGAAGCCGAGCTGGATCAGATGCTCGAGTTCGGCTTTCGCGGGGCGAGGTCGGGCGCGCGCGAGGTTGCGACAGAATGCGATGAACGCGCGCTCGCTCGGATCGAGCTCGGCCATGTCGGCGTCGCGCTCGATGCGTCGAATGAACGACTCGGAATATCCCATGATCTTCATATACGCGCGGTTCGCGCCATAACAGTATCGGCAGGCGTTTTCTTGTGCGGTAACCAAGCTGCCGATGTTGAACAGGCGCTGCGCGACATAGCGCGGACGATAGCTGGCGATCGCGGCGCAGGCTTCCCGAACCCACGCGGCGGCCGCAACCCGCCGGTCGATCTCGCCGACTCGCCCCACCACGCCGCTTGACCTGCGCCTCCCACTGCGGATCTGCGACGGCCGGCAGGATCGGTTCACCCCATTCGATCTGATCGAGCAATTGCGCCATGTGCCTCCCGATCTGCCTTCCGGATTTGCTTGAGATCAGACGTCGACGTCACCCTCCGCCCACGCCTTGATCAGATGGTGCGCGATCGCGATCGGCCCGGGCACGCGCAGTTCGGGATTGCGCTGCGCCAGCGCCTCGCGCACCGCATCGCGCGCGAACCAGCGGACGTCGGCCATCTCCGCGTATCGATCGAAATCTTAGACGTCAGCGCGCGACCGTGGCAGCCGATCATCAGCGACGACGGGAACGGCCACGGTTGCGATGAGTGATAACGCACCGCACCGACCAGTATCCCCGCCTCCTCTCGCACTTCGCGCCGCACCGCTTCTTCGATCGATTCGCCCTGGTCGATGAATCCGGCGAGCGCCGAGTACATACCGGTTCTGACGAGCGGACCGATCGACTGACCCGAGCAGACAGCGGTCACCGTCGAGCACGAGCATGATCGCGACCGGATCGGTGCGCGGAAAATGTTCGGCTCTTGCATGCAGCGCAGATCCGCACGTGGCCACCGCGCGCGGGCGTCGTCGGCGCGCCACACGCGCTGCAGCACCGGTGGCTCTTGTGCCAACCGACTTGCGCGCGGCTCTGCGCGACAATCCCGGTCTCGTGCGCAGCGAGCTGCATCGCGGCCGCGCGCGCATCGGCGAAACGCCACGAATCGTCGAGGTTCAACTCGTGCACGGCGTCACCGAGCTGCGAGACGTCGATGGCGAAGTGCGCGACGCCATCGAGCAGGCCCAGGAATACCGGGTCGACCGTGATGTCCAGACGCGCGATGTCGGCATAGCCCAACCAGCCGAGCGCGAGCTTTGGCGTGTCGCGCACGAGCACGTTGAGCTGCGCCAGCGGCAGGTAACGGCTTGTCGGATCGCGCTGCGCCGCATCGAGCCACGCCGGGTCGCGCCGCTGCGCGTCGCCGCGGTCGAACGGATTGCCGGCGAAGGTATGGATCGTTTCCAATTCGATGTCCCAAGCGTACGTTGACGGGTCATTGTCGCAGAGCGTCGCTTGGCGCGCGTGGCTGACCATTGCTTGGCGCGCACGCGCCGGGCCGGTTATCGTTCGCGCATCCAACAGCGACGGAGCGCCGCCCATGCCATCACTCGACGTCAACGGTTGCCCCATCAACTACGTCGTCGAAGGAACCGGCGACCCGGTCATGCTGATCCACGGATTCGCGAGCAGCCTGCACGGCAACTGGCGCGCGCCGGGCGTGATCGATGCGATCGTCGCAGCCGGGCGCCAGGTGATCGCGATCGACTGCCGCGGACACGGTCGCAGCGGCAAACCGCACGACCCGCAGGCGTACGCCGGATCGGCGATGGCCGACGACGCGATCGCCGTGCTCGATCATCTGCGACATCGACAAGGCCGATCTCGCCGGCTATTCGATGGGCGGTTTCCTCTCGACCGACGCTTGCTCGTCAATCATCCGCAGCGTTGGCGCAGCGTGATCATTTCCGGCATGGGCGACGTATTGTTGACAGGGCAATCTGCCGTCGCGAGCAGTTCGACACGCTCGTCGCCGCGATGGAGGCGCCGGACGCCGCGTCGATCAAAGACGCGCGCGGTCGTGCGTTCCGACAGTTTGCGCAGAGCCAGCGGCAACGATCTGCGCGCGCTCGCAGCGATGCACAAGACCCCGCGCGACCGGCTTCGATCCCGACGAAGCTCGCCGACGGTGAAGATCCCGGTGCTGGTGCTGATCGGCGACAAGGACAACCCGGCGAGCGCGCAAGCGACTCGCGCGATGCGATTCCGGGTGCGTCGTTCGTCGAAGTGCCCGGCGATCATCTCGGCGCAGTCGCGACGCCGCAGTTCAGCCAGCGCGATCGTCGATTGGCTGACGCGCTGACACGCACCGCCCTTCGCGACACGATCGAGTCGTTAGTTTTCGGCGGGGTTACGCTTGGGGCGGGGGACGGTGCGCGGTGCTGACAGCACCGATGAGGGGCGCACTTCCCTCGCGGGCGTCGGTGTCGGAGGCGGCGCGACGACGCCAACCTCCGGCGCAAACACCTCGACGCTGAAGTCGAACGTCCGCTCGTCGCCGCCCTGCAACGCGCCGATGCCGACGACCTGGCGCGCGATCTCCTCACCTTTCTGATTGCGGACGGCGATGACGACGGAATACTCCCACGGGCCGCGCTCGACCGGATGCCGGATGGTGCCTTCGACGTGCAGCGCCGAAAAGCGCGCGCCCGCCGGCTCGGCCGTCTGGTCGAAACGCAGGTGGTGTCGACAGACCGGGCAGACGCTCGCGCTTTCGAGAATATCCGAGCGGCAGTGGGGCACCTTCGACTCTTGCCCGGTGAAACCGGGCGAGCCGTGTTCATGCCCCAAAGCCTTCCTTGGCGGATTTATGGCCGGCGACATTCGCTGTCCCAACCAAACTCGACGCGGCCGCGCATCCGCGATCCGGCCGAGACGGTCAAGGTGCCGGCCTTCACGTCACCGTTGAGCATGCCGGTGGTGGTCAGCTCCACGACTTGAGCGGCATCGATGTTGCCTTCCAGTTCGCCGGCCACCGTGACGGTCTTGGCTTTGACGCCGCCGGTCAGTTTGGCGCCCGGTTCGATCGTCAGATTGCCTTCGACGTGCACGTCGCCGGTGAAATTACCGGCGATGCGAATGTGGCCGGTGCCTTCGATCTTGCCTTCGATCGACAGTCCCGCCGCGATGATCGATTCCTTCTGTTCCATGCGCGGCGCGGGTCTGACGGGCAGTTCCGTCGCGGCTCGCGGTGCCGGCGGCGGTGGCGGCGGCGCACGTTCGGGTTCCCGGGCGACGGCAGCGGGGTGCTGCTGCAACGGGGTTGGGCTCGATTTTTTCGGATTCTTTCCAGAGGGCCATCGCGTCGGCTCCTTTCGACTTGAGGGAGGTCGGAGTGTATCAACATCGCGGCCATCGGGAACCCTAGGGCGCGATCGGAGCGCACCGGTTTGTGACCCTGTGCAAAGATCTGTGACGGACTCGTCAATTCGTCGCGGGCAATGCCATGCCCTCGCCCGCTGCATCCGTTGAGGCACACCCGCTGGCGAACTGGTGCGCGAGATTGAGCAGCATCGCGCGCGGCGTGCCGACGACGCGCTGTCGTCGCGAGCCACACCGGAATGCTGCCGCCCGGTTCGATGTGCAGCTCGCAGGCTGATGAGCGTCCGACCGCCGGCTCTCGTGAAAATCCCACCGTCCCGCCACGCTGTCCATGCGGACGGCGCTGTTGGAATCAGGTAGGTACCGAGGCAGGCCCTCCATCAACGACCGAAATCGCGCCCGGCGTCGACGCATCGGCGACTTCAGTCGACCTGATAGACCATGTCGCGATGCTTGACCGGCCACGGCATCGACGTGCGGATGTAGTAGATCTGACTGATCGGCGACGGTCGCGCGAGCAGCCGTGCGTCTTCGGTATCGGGAATCCACGTGTCGAACCGCGCAACGTCTTCGACGAACGCGAC
The DNA here is from genome assembly GCA_963829065.1 of uncultured Gammaproteobacteria bacterium. Lineage (GTDB taxonomy): Bacteria > Pseudomonadota > Gammaproteobacteria > Pseudomonadales > Azotimanducaceae > DATJGR01. The sequence continues at coordinate 243,052 of CAWHHK010000011.1, forward strand.
CAGCTCGGGCAACGTCGCGCAGACCGACGCGCTCGCGCGCACCTGCGCATACGCCGATCCGGGCATCGGCCGCGTGTACACGGCGATCCCGTCGGTATCCGTCGAGAGCGTCCACCCCACGGCATCGACCTGCGCATCGATGGCGGCTGCCGCGTGCAACGCGAGCGCGCCGACGACGCACGCGGCAACGGCGCGCCGGATTGCCCACGCGTCGCGTCCAGCTTGTGCCCCACCTTTGAACGCGATTATCGTTGCCGGCCTTCATTCACCATGCCAATGACAACGGATGCGCTCATGAAGATCAATGCGATTCGGATTCACGAACAGGGCGGTGTCGATTGCATGCGGCTCGAGTCGATCGAGCTGCCGCCACCGAAGCCCGGCGAAGTGCGCGTGCGGCACGAATCGATCGGCGTCAATTTCATCGACACTTACCATCGCTCCGGACTCTACAAATTGCCGATGCCGAGCGGCATCGGCGTCGAAGCCGCCGGGATCGTCGAGGAAGTCGGCGCCGACGTCACGACGCTCGAGCGCGGCGACCGCGTCGGCTACTGCGGTGGCGCGATGGGCGCCTACGCGGACGCGCTCAACGTGCCTGCAGCACGGCTGATCAAGTTGCCCGACGGGCGTCAGCCTGCGACGCCGCGGCCGCGATGATGCTGAAAGGGCTCACCGTTCAGTACCTGTTCCGCCAGACGTACAAACTGAGGCGCGGCGAGACGATTCTGTTTCACGCCGCGGCCGGCGGCGTCGGGCTGATTGCGTGCCAATGGGCGCGCCACCTCGGCGTCACGATGATCGGCACCGTGAGTTCAGCCGAAAAGGCGAAGCTCGCGACCGCGCGCGGCTGCGATCACGTGATCAACTACACGACCGAAGACGTCGCGACGCGCGTCGCCGAGCTGACCGATGGCGAGAAAGTCCCGGTCGTGTACGACGGCGTCGGCAAGGATACGTTCATCGCGTCGCTCGACAGTCTCGCGCCGCGCGGGCTGCTGGTTTCGTTCGGCAATGCCTCCGGTCCGGTCACCGGCGTCGATCTCGGCATTCTGTCGGCGAAGGGTTCGCTGTACGTCACGCGGCCGACGCTCGCGACCTACACCGCGACGCCCGAGATGCTGCGCAGCGCGGCGGCCGAGCTGTTCGAACTCGTGGCGAAAGGCGCGATCACGCCCGACATCACGCGGCGCTACAAGCTCGCTGAGGCACACGAGGCCCATCGCGCGCTGCAGGCGCGCGACACGGTCGGTTCGATCCTGCTGACGCCCTGATCCGATGGAGGTAACCCAACACACGGAAATCGCCGCGGCGTTCACGTGTCTCGCATTGATGGCGGGCATGATGATCACGTTCACGCTCGGTCGGCGCGCCGGAATCAAACACTACAAGGTCGATCCGGAAGGCGCGCGCACCGTCAGTGGCGCGGTCGAAGCGTCGATCTTCGGTCTGCTGGGGCTGCTGATCGCGTTCACGTTCTACGGCGCTTCCGATCGCTTCGAGGCGCGGCGAACGTTGATCACCGACGAGGTGAACGCCATCGACAACGCATGGCGGAATCTGGATCTGCTCGTCGAACGCCGACCGGGACGCCTTGCGCGTGGAGTTGCGCGACTATCTCGACGCGCGCCTTGCGTACTACGCGAAACTCCCGAACGAGGCGGCCGCCGCGCCCGAGTATCAACGCGCGCAACTGATCGAATCAGCGATCTGGCAGCACGCGGTCGACGCCGTATCGCGCGCAACCATTCCGGGCACGACGGCCGTCTTGTTGCCGTCGATCAGCCGGATGTTCGACGTCGCGACGCAGCGCGAGACGGCGCTGCAGCACGCACCCGCCGCTCGCGATCTATGGATTGCTGATCTGCCTCGCGTTGATCTGCGCGAGCCTCGCCGGCCATCACGCGTCGCCGAGCGCGAGGCACCCGTTGATCCTGCCGCTGATGTTCGCCGGCATTTCGGCGCTCGCGATCTTCGTGATTCTCGATCTCGAGTATCCGCGCGCCGGTTTCATTCGCATCGATGCCGCCGACGTGCTGCTGCGCGAAGTTCGCGCCCGCATGTGGATGATCTTCCATCGTTGAATCCAGGTGCCCTATGACTGAGCCGCTTCGAATCGCCGTGTTGAGCCGCTGGCACGTGCACGCTGACGAGTATGCAAAGGCGGTGAACGATCATCCCGGCGCGCGCGTCGCCGCCGTGTGGGACGAGGACGCCGGAACGCGGCCGCGCGTGGGCCGCGCGAGCTCGGCGTCGAATTCGTCGCGGACTATGCCGCGTTGCTCGCGCGGCGCGATATCGACGGCGTCGTCGTCACGTCGCCCACCAACCGCCACCGCGAATTGATCGTCGGCGCGGCCCAAGCCGGCAAACACGTGTTCACCGAAAAAGTGCTCGCGACGCGCCTCGACGACGCGTACGCGATCGCCGCCGCGGTGCGCGACTCGTCGATCCGTTTCACGATCTCGTTTCCGCGCCGGACCATCGCGCCGCTCGTGCACGCGAAAGCGATGCTCGACGCGGGCGCGCTCGGCGACGTCACGCTGCTGCGCATCCGCATCGCGCACGACGGCGCGCTGCGCAACTGGTTGCCCGAACATTTCTTCGATCCCGTCGCGTGCGGCGGCGGCGCGATGATCGACCTCGGCGCGCACGGCATGTATCTGTCGCGCTGGCTGCTCGGCGCGCCGCGGCGCTGCACGTCGATCTTCAATTCCGTGACGGGCCGCGCCGTCGAAGACAACGCCGTCAGCGTCGTCGAATTCGACAACAACGCGGTCGCGATCAACGAGACATCGTTCGTCAGTTGGGGCGGCGCGTACAGCGTCGAGATCGACGGCTCGCGCGGCGGTTTTCAGATGTCGAGCCCGCGCAACGTCCGCACGCGCAGCGGCGACGACAAAGCGTGGCAGCCGGCCGAGCTGCCGCACGACGAAGCGATGCCGATCCCGCGCTGGATCGCCAGCATCGACGGCAGCGGTCCGGTCGGATTTCGGAATGGGCATCGAGGAAGCCGTCCAGCTGTCCGAGATGATGCACGCCGCGTATCGTTCGCACGCGGAACGACGCACCGTCGACTTCGCAAACTGCGTACTTGAGGGGACAATTCATGGCACAACGACCCAAGCGCGGCGACAAGAAGCTGCGGTACGGCTTCATCGGCGCCGGCGGCATCGCCGGCGAGCACATGACTCATCTCGCCGACCGCAGCGACGTCGAAATCGTCGCGCTCGCCGATCCCAACGACCAGATCATGGCGCGCCACGCCGCGAAGTACGGCGTGAAGCAGACTTTCGGCGACTGGAAGGAGATGCTTGCGAAGGTGCAGCTCGATGCCGTCAGCGTCTGCACGCCGAACAAGCTGCACGCGGAGTGCGCGATCGGTGCGATGGAAGCCGGTTGCGCCGTGCTGTGCGAAAAACCGTTGGCGGGAAGCGCCGAAGAAGGCGAACGGATGATCGCGGCCGCCGAGCGCCTCGGACGCAAACTCGTCATCGGCTTTCAGTATCGATTCAACTCCCGCACGCAGTTCCTGAAGAGCGCGGCCGACGGCGGCCAGTTCGGCCGCATCATGTACGCGCGCGTGCAGGCGCTGCGCCGGCGCGGCATTCCGAACTGGGGCGTGTTCGGCCGCAAGGAACTGCAAGGCGGCGGGCCGCTGATCGACATCGGCGTGCACGTGCTCGAGATGTGCCACTACACGCTCGGCTCGCCGACGCCGGTCAGCGCCAGCGCCGACATGTTCACGTACATCGGCAACAAGCCATCGGACACGGTCCAGTCGCAATGGAAAGGCTGGGACTACAAGACCTACAACGTCGAAGACCTCGCCGTCGGCCGCATCCGCTTTGCCAACGGCACCGTCATGCACGTCGAAACGTCCTTCGCCGCGCACATCGAAAAGGACTACTGGAGCTTCCAGCTGATGGGCGAAAACGGCGGCGCCACGTGGGATCCGCCGCGCATCTTCCGCGACGAAGACGGCCACATGGTCGACAAGTCGCCGGCGTGGCACGCCGACGAACGCGTCGACCGGATGTTCCGCCGCAAGATGAACAACTTCGTCGACCACGTGCTGTACGACTCGCCAACGCTCGCACCCGGCCGCGACGGGTTGACCGTTCAGAAGATGATCGATGCGCTGTATCGATCGGCGGAACAGGGCGGCAAGGAAATCAGTATTTAGTGGCGGAGGATCGGTGCGCCGGACACGCTCGAGCCATCCCTGGGCGCTTATATGGACGCCGCCCGTTGGGCAAGTGACGAGGTCGTTCGGTAGAGGAAGGTGGATGCAGTCTTATATCCGGCCTTGAACAGCGTTGTGCTGTGTGCCTTGATGAATTGCGCGAAGGAAGTCCTCATCTCGCCTAAGGACTTGAAGTCCGAGCGCCCAGTCAGGTTTGCTTCCCCACGGTCCGACCGTTCTACCATCACGAGATCGTCACCCACTCAAGGGTTGCGAAGCGCCTCGGTTAGAAGCGTCTTCAGTTGATTGCACGTGGCTGCGGCCGCCGACCGACCCAGCCCGCATCGAACATCCGACCCTGTGCCAAGAGTGCCCAGATCGTGCGTGCCATCTTGTTAGCCAATGCCACGACCACCACATGGCTCGGTCGGCGCTGCAACAGTGCGCTGAGCCATGGATCGATCGACCGGCCGGCGCGACTCTGACTCAGTAACACCGAGCGTGCGCCGTGGATCAGCAACGTGCGTAGGTAGGTATCGCCACGTTTACTGATCCCCAACAACTTGACCCGCCCGCCGGTCCCCGACTGCCGCGGCACCAAGCCGAGATAGGCGGCGAACTGGCGTGCCGAGCGGAACTGTCGCGCATCCGAGACGCTAGCGACGACCGCGGTGGCGGTGAGTGGGCCAACACCGGGAATGGCCATGATGCGTTGGCACTCAGGTTCGGTGCGTTGCCAACTGGCGAGTTGCTTCTCGAGTGCGACGATGCGTGCGGTCGCATCGCGTAGCGCCTGCAACTGCTCGATCAGTGGGTCACGCAATAGCACCGGTACGACTCCTCCGGTCGGCTCCGTCAACTGTTCGGTGGCCGCTTTGAGCAAGGCTCGCCAACCCAAAGGCACCACCACTCCGAACTCGGACAGCAGGCCCCGAATCTGATTGGCTTGCAGGGTGCGGACCTTGACCCACTGTGCACGCAGTCGATGCAACGACAACACCGCTTGCTGTTGCTCGCTCTTCACCGCCACGAACCGCATGTCGGGCCGTTGTGCGGCCTCCCAGATCGCCTGCGCATCGGCCGCATCGGTCTTGTTGGTCTTCACGAACGGTCGCACGAACTGCGCCGCAATCAACTTCACCTCGTGACCCAGACTCTTCAGCAAACGACCCCAGTGATGCGCCGATCCGCACGCTTCCATCGCAACCACTCCCCGCGGTGCGCGTGCAAAGAACGCACTCACCTGTGCCCGGGGCAATGTCTTGCGGCGCACTTCACCGCTATCGACATCGACCCAGTGAACTTGAAAAACTCGCTTTGCCAAATCCAAGCCATACGTCGTAACGTCGTTCATCGTGGTTCCCCTGTCCCGTGTGTGGTTTTAACGCAACCCCAATTTGGCACATCGATGCCGTGCGGGCTCCAGGGGTTCCACACTCTTTTCTCTCATCGTCGGCCCTCCTCCATCGGCAGATAAGGAGGGCGGCGTCCATCTCATCTCCCCTTGCGCCATCCATGGCGCAAGAGGGTCCGGTACACCGACCCTCCGCCACTCTCCAAGGCGTAATCGACAGCGCTACTTGGTGGAGTGGGTGGTCGTCGAGACGACATCGTTTGGTGACATGGATTGTCCTCGAGAGCGACAAGCCTCCACCCCCCTGGAACGCGCGTTCGACTTAGACTTTTTTCAGGTCCTTCAGCGAGCGGCCGCGATTCGTCGTGATCGTGTCGGTGTCCCACAACTCGGCGAACTGAAACGAACGCGGACAGTGGAAGTACGCTTCGTCGATGTCGAGCACGAGCCCTTGAATCAAACCGGCGTTCGTGTCCGGATTGCGCACCTGTGGAACGATCCCCTTGTTCTTCAGTTCGTCGCCCTCGAGTACCCGCACGCGACCGTTGACGCGCACCGTGACGTCCATTCCCGGGATTAGGAATAGAAATCCGGCTTTCGGGTTCGACTCGAAGTTCTGGTAGCTCTGGAACAACCGGTTGCCGCCGATATCCGGTATCAGGAGCGTGCGATCGTCGATCACCTTGACGAAGCCGGGCTCGCCGCCCTTCGGCGACGCGTCGCAATCGCCATCCGCGTTGCTGCTCGACATCACCGCGAACGGCGACTGCTCGATGAATGCCCGCACGTACGGCTCGAGGTGGTCCTTGACCTTCTTCGCGGCGACCGGGTGTGCGCCGCCGAGTTCCACCCTCAACGCATCGATACGACTCATCGCGGCCCTCACGTCACGCCCAACGAGGCGGCCATGATAGCGCGCGTTCGATCCAGCAGAGAGTACCTACGCGGCGTGCTCGAGCGATCCCGTGGCCGCGCTCGCGGCGATCGCAACGCGTTCCTCGCTGTGGCGGTTCGCCAGGATCGCGCGCAACGCCGCGGTTGCATCGTCGACCGTCGTGCCCGCCGCAAATCTGACTGGCGCGAACACGTCGACGCCGGCGGGGCCCGCCGTTGCGTGCAGCGCGCCCTTCGGTCGCATTTGCCGCAACCCGGACAGATAGACCGGCACGACCGGTACGCCGAGTTCGAGCGCCAGGATTGCGACGCCGGGCTTGAAGCGGCCGAGTTCGTCTTTCATCGTGCGCGTCCCTTCCGGAAAGATGCAGACGCTGCATCCCTGCTGCGAGCAGCCAGCGCGCGTACAAAAGCGACTTCGCACCGCCGCCGCGCACGATCGGGAAGTTGCCGAGCACCATCGACTGATACCACGGCTGCAACACGAGCTTCTTCTTGCCTTTGACGAACCAGCGGTCGGCGGCCGCGCCGAAATAGAGATTGCGTTTGACGTGCTCGGGCATCGCGTCGAACAACACGAGCGTGTCCATGTGGCTCTGGTGATTCGCCACGTATATCGCGGGTCCGTCGAGCGCATCAGCAGGTTCTCGACGCCGCGCACGGTCAGCGGATCGCAATAGCGGTCGACCCAGCGCGTGTACGCGTACCAACGCATGATGCGCCGGGCGCTCTTCGCGGCAGCGCTGATCTGCCAGCGGTGCGGGCCGGCATAGTCGGGTTCGATTTCGGAGCGCGTTGCGGGGTGTGCGGCGGCGTACGTGGGCATGATCGTCCTCTGTCGGTGGGGCTCTCCGATCCCTTGCTGGAGAGCCTGACCCCTCTCTCTGCACGCATGCATGGACCGGGCCAGGTCGCTGACGGTGGAACTCAGCCGCACATCGCGCTTCTCGGTATCACCGCCAGCACCCGCGTGGTGCAGCGGTCGCACCCACCGACCGGTAGAGGTGCACGGGATTCCGACGTCCGATGTTGGTACCGTTGGGCAATGACAACTCGGCAACTGGTCGGCAACATCGCCACCGCGCGGTCGAAGCTCGCGAGCTGGCAGTTCGGCCAGTTGCTTGTGTTCTTCTGTCTGCTGCTGTTTCTGTTACCGCTGCTGCACCACGGCGTGCTAGTCAAAACCATCGCAGCTTTGTTCGTATTGAATTCATTGCTGGTCGCCGATTCGAACAACCCGAACGCGCCGGCACTGCGGTTCCTCGGTTGGTTCCTGTGGGGACTCGCGGCGGTCAGCAACGTCGTCGAAGAGCTCCACCTGAACGATGCGCTGACGTTTGCAACGAAGTGCTTCGCCATCACGACGCACACGCTGCTGTATCTGCTCTGCGCAGCGAGCATTCTGAGCGTCGTGTTTCGCGCGCGGCGCATCACGCTCGATTTGATCCTCGCGTCCGTCGTCGCTTATCAACTGATCGGGCTCTTTTTCGCACAGATCTATACATTGGCCATCGTTGATCAATCCGAACAGCCTGCATCTGCCCGACAACGTGCCGCCAAACACCGAGAACTTTCAGGTGGAAATGATTTACTTCAGTTTCGTGACGCTGGCGACGCTCGGCTACGGCGACATGCTGCCGGACACGAGCATTCACCCGCAGCGTTGCGATCCTCGAGGCCGATCGTCGGTCAGTTCTACGTCGCGGTGATCGTCGCGGTGCTGGTCAGCGCGTTCGTCTCGCAGCGAATGCAGGATCAAACCGGCGCACCGAACGACTCAGAATAATTCGCAGACGCTTCGCCGATCGACGCGGTCTGCTCGCCTAGCGCGTTGTCGCTTCGACGCGCTCGTGGCTGAGCCACGCGGCGACCGCCGAATAGCCGAGCACGAGCACGATTGCGCCGACGAACAGCCCGATCACGCCCATCGACAGCAACCCGCCGATCGCGCCGATCACGACGACGAACATCGGCACGTCGACGCCGCGACCGAGCAGCATCGGTTTCAGCGACGTTGTCGATCAGCATCACGAACACGCACCACACCGCGAACGACACCGCGGTCGTCGTGCCGCGCGGCAGAAAAGACGTAGATCACGGCCGGGAATCAGCACCAGCGCGGGACCGATCTGCACGATGCACAGCATCAACGCGATGACCGCCAACAATCCCGCGCCGGGAATGCCGACGACGAGAAAACCGAGTCCCGCGAGCGTCGACTGGATCAGCGCAACGCCGAGCACGCCGCGCGCGACGCTGCGCGTCGTTGCAACGGCGAGCTCCGCAAAGCGTTGGCCGTTCGCGCCGACGACGCGCTCGGCGACGCGTTGGCTGATCTCGCTGCGTGCGCCTTCGCGGTGGCCAGCAGAAATCCGCTCAGCACGACCGCCGCGACGAACTGCAACAAGCCCAGATCCCGTCGACGCCGCCTGATGCAGCAGCCAGCGCCCGACGTCGGCGATCTCTTCGCGGAACTGCGTCGCCAACGCGTCCAGATTGGTGGCCGCCAACGTCCAGAAATCCGCGACGCGATCGCCGATCACGGGCCAGTCGCGGACCGACTCGGACGGCATCGGAATCGTGATCGAACCGTTCTGCAGATTCGTCGCGAGCATCCGCACGCCGCTGACGAGCGTCTCGGACAGCACCACCGCCGGCACGATGAACACCAGCAGAAACACGACCGTCAGCAACGCGGCCGCCGACTTCGTGCGGCCGCCCATCAGCGCTCGCAAACGATCGAACGTCGGATACATCGCCACCGACATCACGACCGCCCAGCCGATGATGCCGATGAACGGGCGAACGATGACGAAGCACCAGCCGACCAGCAGCACGAGCAGTCCGATGCGAATCGCGAGCTCCGCGCCGCGTCCGGTCAATGTCGTTTGTTCCGCCATCGAAGATCCATCGGTGTCAGATAGCGTTGAGCGATCGCATGCTACTCGCGCCGCTTGCCACGGTCACGTCGCGCGCGCGCTCGGCGGCACTTTCGGATACGATGCGAGCCGTTCGGCGCGGAACGTGCTGGGAGAAGAATGAAAACGAAACGAACCAACGCCGGTTCGACGCTATCGATCGTGGCGGCGTTGCTGTTCGCCTCTGCCGCGGCCGCGGCAGACGTATTGCCGAAGGCCGACGTCGAGGCCGCGCTCACGCGCTGCGCACGCAGAAGTATGCGCGACCTGCAGGAAGGCAAAAACGCCGACTACATTCCGGCGCTCGCGAAGGTCGATCCGAACATCTTCGGCATCGTGCTGGTGACGACCGACGGGAAGGTCTACACGGCCGGCGACGTCACGTCGGAAGTGTCGATCCAGTCGATCTCCAAAGTGTTCACGATGGCGAAGGTGATCGAGGAATCCGGCCCGGAATCGCTCGTCGACAACATGGGCGTCGACGCGACCGGTCAGGCCTTCAATTCGATCGTCGCGATCGAACAGCACAAAGGCGCCGAGATGAACCCGCTCGTCAACGCCGGCGCGATCACCGCGACGAGCATGGTCAAGGGCACGACGTACGCCGACGTCTGGACCGCCATCATCGGCTACTACAGCGAGTTCGCGGGGCGGGCGTCTGTCGGTCAATCAGGAGGTCTACGAATCCGAAGCCGCGACGAACCAACGCAATCAGGCGATCGCCGAATTGATGTTCGCGTACGGCCACATCAAGTCGAACCCGGCGCAGGCGACCGACCTCTACACGAAGCAGTGCGCCGTCAGCGTCAACGCGAAGGACCTTGCCGTGATGGCGGCGACGCTGGCGGATGGTGGCCGCAATCCGCTGACGAAGAAGCAGGTCATGCGCGCCGACCATGTTCCGCAGGTTCTCGCCGTGATGGCAACCGCGGGTCTCTACGACGACTCCGGCAAATGGCTCTACACGACCGGCTTGCCGGCGAAGAGCGGCGTCGGCGGCGGCATCATCGCCGTGTCGCCGGGCAAGTTCGGCATCGCGGTGATCTCACCGCCGCTCGACGCCGCCGGCAACAGCGTGCGCGCGCAGAAGGCGATCGCCGACATTTCGAACGCGCTCGGCGGCAATCCGTACGCGGTCGTCGCGCGCCGGCCATCGCGCGCAATAAGGCAAACGCCCCTACTTTCGATCGCAGGACCATTCGCGCAGACTAGCGCGTACCACTTGGGACGGAACTCCATGCGTTGGTTAGTGCTCGGCTGCGTATCAGCCGCACTGCTGGTTGCTTGCGGCAAGAAACCGGCAGGTCCGGAGGCGGCCTCGCCCGATCGAGGTATCGATCGTCACGGTCGCGCGACAGGACGCGCCCGTCAGCTACGAATTCGTCGGCCAGACGCAGAGTTCGGCGCAGGTTCAGATCGTCGCGCGCGTAGCCGGATTCCTCGACGCAGCAGGTCTACACCGAAGGCAGCCTGGTCAAAGCCGGCGACGTGATGTTCCGGCAGGATCCGAAGCCGTTCCAGGCCACGCTCGCGTCCGCAAAGGGTGCATTGGCGGCGCAGCAGGCGCGCTGGCAGGTCGCGCAGCGACAACCTCGCGCGCGTCCAGCCGCTCGTCGCGCTGAACGCGCTCGCGCAGAAGGACCTCGACGACGCAGTCGGTCAGGAGAAAGCCGCGGCCGCGGCCGTGGAAATGGCGAAGGCCGACGTCGAACAGGCGGAGCTGAATCTCGGCTACACGACGATTCGAACGCCGGTGGCCGGCGCGTCGAGTTACGCACGCGTCAACGTCGGCTCGTACGTCGACGTGCAGAACAGCCTGCTGACCGAGGTCTCGCCGCTCGATCCGATCTACGTGAACTTCAGCATCTCCGAGAACGACATGCTGCGGCGCCAGGTGCAGCAGACGACGCGGCGAGTTGCGTCTGCCGCCAAAGGACGAATACGACGTCGAAGCTGATCCTCGCCGACGGCAGCGACGTACGGCCGCCACGGCCGCATCACGTTCGCGAACGCGGATTTCAATCAGCAGACCGGCACGTTCCTCGTGCGCGCGACGCTTCCCAATCCGGACGGCCTGCTGCGACCCGGCCAGTTCGTGCGCGTGCGCGTGCTCGGCGCAGTGCGGCCGAACGCGATTCAGGTGCCGCAGCAGGCGGTGCTGCAGGGCGCGCAGGGACACTTCGTGGTGCTCGTCGACAAGGACAACAAAGCGTTGATGCGGCCCGTCGAGGTCGGGTCCGTGGAACGGCGACGACTGGTTCATCACGCAGCGGACTCGAAGCCGGCGACGGGTCGTCGTCGACGGCGTCGCGCGACTGTCGCCCGGCGCGCCGGTCAAGATCGTGCCCGGTCGCGCCGCCGCCCTGCGACCGCGCCGCACCGTAACGGGCCGACGCCGCAGCGATGCTGTCGCACTTTTTCATCGACCGGCCGATCTTCTCGATCGTCATCGCGCTGATCGATCTGCATCGGCGGCGGGTCGCGATGTTGCAGCTGCCGATCGCGCAGTACCCGCAGATCACGCCGGTGCAGATCCAGGTGACGGCGACCTATCCCGGCGCCAACGGCACGCTCGTGGCGCAGAACGTCGGCGCGCCGATCGAGCAGCAGGTCAACGGCGCGAACAACATGATGTACATGTCGTCGACCAGTTCATCGACCGGCAACTACACGCTGACCGTCTACTTCACCATCGACACCGACCCGGCGCTCGCGCAGGTCGACGTGCAGAACCGCGTCAATCAGGCGATGGCGCAGCTGCCGCAGTCGGTGCAGGCGCAGGGCGTGTCGGTCGAACAGAAGACCTCGACGTTCCTGATGGTGCTCGCGTTCTACTCGCCGGACGGCCGCTACGACCCGGACTTCATCTCGAACTACACGAACGTGCAGGTGCTCGGCACGATCAACCGCATTCCGGGCGCGAACCAGGCGTCGATCTTCGGCGTGCCGCGACTACGCGATGCGGATCTGGCTGAAGCCGGACCGGATGGCGCAGCTGAAGATCTCGACCGACCGAGATCGCCAACGCGATCAAGCAGCAGAACCAGCAGTTCGCGGTCGGCCGCATCGGCGCCGCGCCGACGCCGTATCCGGTGCAGCAGACCTTCCCGGTCACGACGGCAACCGATCACCGAACCCGAGCAGTTCGACAACATGATCCTGCGCGCCCAGAACCAGGATGCGGCGCTGGTGCGCGTCAAGGACGTCGGCTACGCGGACCTCGGCGCGCAGAGTTATTCGCTGCGCACCAGCTATCGAGGGCAAGCCGGCGACGCTGATCGCGGTGTACCAGCAGCCCGGCGCGAACGCGATCCAGGTCGCGAAGGACGTGCGCGCGACGCTCGCCGAGTTGTCGAAGAGCTTTCCGGCGGGACTCAAGTACGACGTCGCGCTCGACACGACGCTGTTCGTGCAGGCGTCGATCGACGAGGTGATCAAGACGTTCTACGAGGCCGTCGTGCTGGTCGTACTCGTGGTGTTCATCTTCCTGCACAGCCTGCGGCTCACGATCATTCCGACGCTCGCGGTGCCGGTGTCGATCCTCGGCGCGATGATCGGCATGCTGGCGTTCGGCTTCTCGATCAACATGCTGACGCTGTTCGGCATGATTCTCGCGATCGGTCTGGTCGTCGACGACGCGATCGTCGTGGTCGAGAACACCGAACGGAACATGGTGCAGTTCAAGCTGTCGGCGAAGGACGCCGCGAAGAACGCGATGGACGAAGTCAGCGGGCCGGTCATCGCGATCGTGCTGGTGCTGAACGCGGTGTTCGTTCCGGTCGCGTTCCTCGGCGGCATCACCGGCGCGCTGTACAAGCAGTTCGCCGTCACGATCGCGGTCTCGGTGGTCTTCTCGGGCATCGTCGCGCTGACGCTCTCGCCGGCGCTCGCGGCGATCCTGATCCAGGCGAAGCACGGCGAGAAGAACCGGTTTCTTCAAATGGTTCGACGTCACGTTCGATCGAATCACGAACGCCTACGTGCGCGGCGTGAAGTGGGTCGATGCAGCGCTGGCTCGCTGAGCCTCGGCGCGTTCGCGCGTGGTCGTCGTCGGCTGCGTGTTGATGTTCCGATTCTGCCGACCGCGTTCGTGCCGCAGGAAGATCAGGGTTACCTGTTCGCCGCGTATTTCCTGCCGGATTCCGCGAGCCTCGACCGCACCAGCGCGGTCGGGCGCCAGGCCGCGGAGGTCGATGCGGCAAGAACCCCGCGGTCGCGAACGTCACGCCGGTCGACGGCTACAGCCTGATCGATTCGCAGATGAAGACGAACTTCGGCCTGCTGTTCGTCGCGCTCAAGGACTACGAGGAGCGCACATCGCCGGCGCTGTCGGCGGACGCGGTGATCCAGGACGCGCGGCGGGCGTTCGCCGACATCCGCGGCGGCCTGGTCGCTGGCGGTGAACCCGCCGGCGATTCCGGGTCTCGGGCGTCACGGCCGGCTTCCAGATCTGGATCGAACAGAAAGGCGCCGGCAACTACGGCCAGCTCGCCGACGATCGTCGACAAGATCATCGCCAAAGCGCGCGACGCGGCCGGAACTGTCCGGCGTCAGCACGACGATTCGCGCCAACGGCCAGCAACTGCTCGCCGACGTCGATCGCGAGAAGGCGGAGGTGCTCGGGCGTGCCGGTGCAGGACGCCTACAGCACGCTGCAGACGATGTTCGGTTCGCTGTACGTCGGCCAGTTCCCGAAGGACTCGCGCCTCTATCAGGTCGTGCTGCAGGCCGAACCGCAAGTACCGGATGACGCCGGACGACATCGGCCGCTTCTACGTCAAGAACAAGGACGGCGAGATGATTCCGCTGTCCGCGCTCGTCACGACGAAGTACGTCGATCGGCCCGGACCTGGTGACGCGCTTCAACAACTATCCGGCGATCTCGATCACCGGCGCACCGGCGCCCGGCGTCAGCTCGGGTCAGGCGCTCGCAGCGATGCGCGAGGTCGTCGAAGAGACGCTGCCGCCGAGCTACGGTTACGACTGGTCCGGCGAGGCGCGCGAGGAAGTCAGCTCGGGCTCGACCTCGGCCATCGCCTTCGTATTCGGCCTGATCTTCGTGTTCCTGATCCTTGCCGCGCAGTACGAAAGCTGGTCGCTGCCGGTCGGCGTCATGATGGCCGTGCCGTTCGCGATCCTCGGCGCGCTGGTCGCCATCGCGCTGCGCGGCATCGCCGAACGATCTGTACTTCCAGATCGGCCTGCTGACGCTGGTCGGACTCGCGGCGAAGAACGCGATCCTGATCGTCGAGTTCGCGGTGGAACTGCACGAGAAGGAAGGCAAGTCGTTCTTCGACGCGGCGGTCGAAGCGGCGCGGCTGCGGCTGCGGCCGATCGTCATGACTTCGTTCGCGTTCATCCTCGGCACCGTGCCGCTCGCGATCGCGACCGGCGCGTCCGCGAACAGCCGCCACTCGATCGGCACCGGCGTCATCGGCGGCACGCTCGCCGCGACCGTGATCGCGATCTTCTTCATCCCGATGTTCTATTGGGCGTTCGCGACATGGAGCGCGAAGCTGTTCGGCGCGAAGAAACGCGCCGACGAGCCGCCGGCGCCCGCTCGACGCCGCTGCCGACACACCGGAGCAGCACTGACGATGCGCCGGCGCGCGTCACTGCGGTGCTGCTCGGATTGCTCGCCGGCTGCGCGGTCGGCCCCGACTATCATCGCCCCGACGTCGACGTTCCGGAGAAGTACCTGTATCAGATCGACGACGTCACCGAGACCGCGAACACCCAATGGTGGAAGCAGTTCGACGATCCGGTGCTCGATCAGCTGATCGTCGATGCGCTCGCCGGCAACAAGAACGTCATGATCGCCGCCGCCAACGTCGAGCAGGCCGCCGGCGTGTTCACGACGCGTGCGCTCGCCGCTGTTTCCGCAGATCGGCTATCAGGGCGACGGCATGCGGCAGCGCCTGCCCGACCACCTCGTGACGCCGGGAACACAGAACCCCGACAGTTCGTATCAGGCGTTCGCGACCGCGAGTTGGGAGATCGATCTGTGGGGCCGCATCCGCCGCCAGACCGAGTCGGCGCGCGCGAATCTGCTCGCCACGCAGGAAGCGCGGCGCGGCGTACTGCTGTCGTTGGTGTCATCGGTCGCAACGACCTACCTGAACCTGCGCGCGTTCGACGAACAGCTCGTCATCGCGCAGCGCACGCGCGACGCGTACGGCGAGTCGGTGAAGCTGTTCGAGCTGCAGTTCAAATACGGCGTGGTGTCCGAGATGACGGTCGATCAGGCACGTTCGCAGTACGAAACCGCCGTCGCGCAGAATCGCGCAGATCGAGCAGCAGATCGTGTTCACGGAGAACGCCCTGTCGATTCTGCTCGGCCGCAATCCCGGACCGATTCCGCGCGGCAAGCCGATCGCCGACGTCGTCCGCACCGTCGATTCCCGCCGGACTTCCGTCGCAGCTGCTCGAACGCCGGCCCGACATCGCCCAGGCCGAGCAGAACCTGATCGGCGCCAATGCACAGATCGGCGCCGCAAAGGCGCTGTACTTC
The DNA here is from genome assembly GCA_963829065.1 of uncultured Gammaproteobacteria bacterium. Classification (GTDB taxonomy): domain Bacteria; phylum Pseudomonadota; class Gammaproteobacteria; order Pseudomonadales; family Azotimanducaceae; genus DATJGR01. Next base: position 258,915 of record CAWHHK010000011.1, read on the forward strand.
CCGACGATCTCGCTAACGGGGTTGTTCGGCGGCGCCAGCACCGATCTGTCGGACCTGTTCGACGGCGCGTCGGAGACGTGGAACTACGCGGGTTCGATCACCGGTCCGATCTTTGCCGGCGGCGGCATCTCCGGACAGGTCGCGCGAGGCGACGGCGTCGCAGAAAGCCGCGCTGTACAACTACGAAGCGACCATTCAGAACGCGTTTGCCGACGTCGACAACGCGCTGTCCGCCAGGCAGAAACTCGGCGACGAACTCGCTGCCGGCGAGCGGCTTGGTGACCGCGCTGCAAGGCTACGCCCGCCTGGCGCTGGCTGCAGTACAACGGCGGCTACACGTCGTATCTGACGGTGCTCGACGCGCAACAGCAGTTGTTCCCGGCCGAACTCGAACTGGCGCGCGTGCGCGCCGCGCTGCTGAACTCGGTGACCGACATCTATAAGGCCACCGGCGGCGGTTGGATCGACGAAGCGAATCAATTCGCACCGCAACCGGTCGACGGCGGCTGGTTGTCGCCGCCCGTCGCTGATCAGTGAAAGATCAGTATTTCTCGTCGATGTACTTGTACGGATAGTTGGGGTCCTTGTAGTCGCCCTGCTTCTGCCGCTTCGGCAATTCGATCTTCTCGCGCGGCAATTCCTCGTACGGAATCCTGCTCAGCAGGTGCTTGATGATGTTCAGGCGCGCCGCGCTTCTTGTCGTCGGTCTGCGCCACGTACCACGGCGCAAAACCCGTATCGGTCGCGACGAACATGTCGTCACGCGCACGCGAATAGTCGTACCAGCGGCTGTACGACTTCAGATCCATCGGCGACAGCTTCCAGATCTTGCGGCCGTCGTCGATGCGCGATTCGAGCCGATGCGTCTGCTCCTCCTCGCTCACCTCGAGCCAGTACTTCATCAGGATGATGCCGGAATCGACCATCAGCCGCTCGAAACCCGGCACGACCTGCAGGAACGTCTGAACGAGCTGCTTCGTCGGTGAAACCCATCACGCGCTCGACGCCGGCGCGGTTGTACCAGCTGCGATCGAAGATCACGACTTCGCCCGCAGCCGGCAAATGCCGCATGTAGCGCTGGACGTACATCTGGCTCTTTTCACGCTCGGTCGGCGCCGGCAACGCGACGACGCGGAACACGCGCGGGCTGACACGCGTTCGGTGATCGCTTTGATCGTGCCGCCTTTGCCGGCGCCGTCGCGGCCTTCGAAGACGATGCAGCACCTTGAGCCCCTTGTGAACGACCCACTGCTGCAGCTTCACCAGTTCGACGTGCAGCTCGCTCGAGTTCCTTTTCATAGTCTTTGCGGCTCAGCTCCTTGCGTTCGCCCTTGTCGTCGCCGTCGTCGTGTTTGTCGCGCTTCATCGGTCACCTCTGTTGATTTGACTTCGCCATCGCCAGGAACGCGTCGACGGCCATTTCCAGATTGAAGAACATGCGTTCGTTTCCGAGCGCATCGCCGAGCGGCGAGCGCCGCACCATCGCGAGGACGTCGGGGTTGAGACCCGAGAGCCACACCGCAGTGCCGGAATCGCGCAGCCGCCGCTCGGCTTCGGTCAGCGCCTTCAGCGCCGAATACTCCAGATCGAACACGCCGCTCATGTGCAGAACGACGACGCTCGGTTTCGATTCGGCGATCAGCGGTCGGATCTTATCTCCAACGCGCTCCGCATTGACGAAGAACAACCGGCCTTCGAGCCGCAGCAGCAACAGGCCCGGAAAGATCTCGTCGTCCGCGTGTTCGTCGGAGCGCGGCCGAAACACGTTCGTTCCCCGTTTGCGGCCGAGCACGTAGACCGGCGGATTCGCAGTCTGGTGCGACAGCGCCACGAGCGAGACGATGATCGCGACGAGAATGCCTTTCAGCGTGCCGAGCAGCATCACGCCGGCGAAGGCGGCGAGCGCCCAGACGAATTCGGTGCGCCGGGTCCGCAGGATGTCGCGAAAGTCCGCGGGCTGGATCAACCCGACCGAATAGACGATGACGACGGCCGCCAGCGTCGCGTGCGGCATCAGACGCGATCAACGGCGACAGCAGCAGCATCGTCACGACTGTCATCACCGCGGTGACGACACCCGCGATCTGCGTTCGTCGCACCGGTCATCCGGTTGACCGCGGTCTGCGACGTGCCGCCACCGCCCGGCATCGAGCCGAGGAACGCGCCGCCGACGTTCGCGAGTCCGGTCGCCAACAGCTCCGTATTGGGGCGCGGCGATCGGCTCGTCGGCGGCGACGAACGCGCGACCCGCGGCGATCGTCTCGGTGAAGCTCATCAACGCGATTCCGACCGCGCCCGGCCACAGCTGCTGCGCGAGCTTGAGGTCGGGCAGCGTGATCGACGGAAATCCCGACGGGATGGCGCCGACGAGTTCGATGCCGTGACTCTGCCACGCGAACAAGCCGGCCCCGGCGATCGCACCTGCGACCGCGATCAGCGGCGCGGGCCAGTGGGGCCTGAAATGCTCCATGCGCACTGAGCAGCGCGATCGTCGCGACGCCGACCGCCAGCGTCGCGACCGACAGATGCGGAAGCCCGGCGCCGATCGACGACGACGTTGTGCAGGAACGTGCCTTTCGCGAAATGAATGCCGAGGATCTTCGGCAGCTGATCGACGATGATCACGACCGCAATGCCGGCCTTGAAGCCGATCGAGCACCGGCGCCGAGATGAAATTTGCGACGAAGCCAAGCCGCAATGCGGACGCCGCAACCAACACCACCCCGACGATCGCCGTCAGCACCGCGGTCGCGCCCAACATCGCGGTGGGATCGCCGTCGGGAACCGCCTCGCCGAGTTGCGCCGCGGTCAGGATCGCGAGCGTCGTCGTGGTGCTGACGGACAGCGGCCGCGACGTACCGAGCAGCGCATAGATGATCATCGGCACGAACGCGGTGTAGAGCCCCACCTGGATCGGCAGTCCGGCGACCGTCGCATACGCCATCGACTTCGGGATGACGACCGCGGCGGTCGTCATCCCGGCAACGACGTCCGCTCTGATCCATTCGCGGCGATAGTCGCGCGAGCCATTCGAGCATCATCGATGACCGTCAGCGGGCAACGACGCGTTGGTCATTTCTGCGCCTTTTCGTTCTCCAGCGCTTTGCGCGTGATTTCGTCGTACAGACTCGTGAGCTGCACGGCCAGCTTTTGATATTCCGGATGCTTGGCCAGAACGCTCTGCGCGTTCGCCGCGTCCTCCATCACGCCCTTCAGGAACTGGATGTCGGATTCGGTCAGCAGCTCGCCCGCGTCGACGCGCTTCTTCACTGCGAGCGCGCGCGGCAAGCGGAATTTCTCGAGGCGCTCCAGCAGCGCCTGAATCGTGCCGGCGTCATTCGTCGGTTCGGGCATCGTTCACTCCTTCGTCGTCGGTCTTCGTTGGCGCAATCATACGTGCAAAGAAGACCTGTCCGAGACGGCGGCACGCCGCTGCTGCCAGACGTACACCGGAATTCCCAGGATCAGCAGCAGCAGCCCGTACAGCACGGCCGTGGCGCCGCAACCGTACAGCGTGAACACGGAAAACACGAAAGGCGACGATTTCGACGGCGCCGATTCGGTGGCCCGGGCCACCTTTGCCCGAGCGCAGCCCGATCAGACCGCCCGCGAGCGCGCAGAACGCATAGGGGATGACGGCGGCCATCGTGCTCAAGCTCACGATCAGGTTGTAGACCGACGCGAAGCGCGGCGAGCCCGACGCCTGCACCACCAGCAGCACGGTGGCGAGTCCTGCCGAGATCATGATGCCGATCGCGGGCACGCCGCGCGGCGACAAACGACCGAACAAAGGGGGAAACAAACCGTCCTGCGCTGCGGCCATCGGCACCTGCGCCATCAACAGCGTCCAGCCATTCAACGCACCGATCGACGAGATGATGATGCCGAGCGACACGACGTACGCCGCCCACGGTCCCCACATGATCGACGCGGCGTCCTGGAACGGCGCGATCGAATTGACGAGCTGCTCGTGCGGCACGACGCCCATGACGACAAGGGTGCCGAGCACATACAGCAGCGCCGCGATGCTGATGCCGATGATCGTCGAGCGCGGAATCGTCCGGTCGGGATCGCGCACGTCGCCCGCCGGTACCGTGGCCGACTCGAGACCGAGGTACGCGAACATCGTCAGCGGCGCGAGCGCCGCGGTCGACGCGAACAGCGTACTCGCCGCTCGGATTGAACTCGCGTCAGCTGCGCAGGATGGATGAAGAACAGGCCGATCAGCGCAACGGCCACGAACGGCACGAGCTTCGCGTAGGTCGTGAGCTCGGCAAACAGGCCCGCCGCTCTTGACGCCGCGCAGATTGACGATGCACGACGAACCAGATCGCGCCAACCGTCAGCGCCAGCGCGGCCGCCGGGTTCTTGCAGCGCCGGCACGAAGTTGATGATGCGCGCCGGTGAACGCGAGCGCCATGACCGGCAGCGACGACCAGATCGAGATCCAGTAACCCCACGCGATCAGGAAACCCGCGAAGTCACCGTATCCCAGCCGCGTGTACGCGTACGGTCCGCCTGTGCCGGAGCGGCGCGCGCGAGCCGGGCGAACGTGAGCCCGAGGCAGATCGCGCCTGCGCCCATGACGATCCACATCGACGACCGCGAGCAGCCCATACGGCGCGACCGCCGACGGCGACAGATAGAACCCGGAGCCGACCATGTTGCCGACGACGATCGCGGTGCACGCGGCAAGACCGAGTCCCGCCGACTTCGTCGGCGCGGCCGTTGCTCATGCGAAGACAGTCTGTCCCTGTCGCGACGATCGTCGTGCCGGCGGCGCCGGCGATGATCGCGCTCAGATCCGCGAGCGCGCCGATCGCCGCGCTCTTGCCGGTTGCGGATGCGAACCGACACGCGGCCTGCACCTTCGGCCCCATCGACCCGGCGGCGAATTCGTATGCCCGCCAACGACTGCGGTGAGGCGCGGCGGATCGCCTTCTGCGTCGGTTTGCCCCAGTCGACGTACACGGCTTCCGCGTCGGTCAACATCACGAACAGATCGGCGTTCGAGTTCGCGCGCGAGCAGTTCCGAGCACAGATCCTTGTCGATGACCGCTTCGACGCCGATCAACTTTGCGATCCGCGCCCCGTTCGTACATCGTTGGGATGCCGCCGCCGCCCGCGCAGATGACGATCGTGCCGTGATCGAGCAGCCACTGATCGGACGGATCTCGAAGATGCGCTGCGGCAGCGGCGACGCCACGACGCGGCGCCACTTCGTGCCGTCCTGTTTGAACACCCAGCCCTTCTCCTTCGCGATGCGATCGGCGTCGGGTTTTTCGTAGACCGGTCCGACGAACTTGGTCGGATTCGAAAAGCCGGGATCGTCCGCATCGACCTCGACCATCGTCAGCAGCGTCGCGAACGGCACTTCGAACGGCAGCAGATTGCCGAGTTCCTGTTCGATCATGTAGCCGATCATGCCCTCGGTCTCGGCGCCGAGCACGTCGAGCGGATACGCCTCGTCCGGCTTGTACGCGGCCCCTTGCAGCGCGAGCAGGCCGACCTGCGGTCCGTTGCCGTGGGTGATCACGAGCTGGTGCTCTTTCGCGATCGGCGCGAGCGCCTGGGCGGCGACGCGGACGTTGGCGCGCTGCACGTCCGACGTCATCGGTTCGCCGCGTTTGAGCAGTGCATTGCCGCCGAGCGCAACGACGACGCGCATCTGTCAGTCTCCGAGCGTTGCGACGAGCAACGCCTTGATCGAGTGCAGACGGTTTTCGGCCTGCTCGAACGCGACGTTCGCCTCCGACTCGAACACGTCGTTGGTGACCTCGACGCCGTTCGTCAGACCGTACGTTTCGCCGATCTGCTTGCCGATCGTCGTCTCCATGTCGTGGAACGCCGGCAGGCAGTGCATGAACTTCACGTGCGGAGTTGCCGCTCGCCTTCATCAGCTTCTCGTTGACCTGATACGGCATCAGCAGGTCGATGCGCTGCTTTCCACACTTCCTTCGGTTCGCCCATCGATACCCACACGTCGGTGTGGATGAAGTCGACGCCCTTGACCGCCGCTTTCACGTCGTCGGTGATCGTCAACGTGGCGCCGTACTTCTTCTCCAGCTCGCGCGCGATCTTCGTGTAGTCGTCCGACGGCCACAGCGACTTCGGTCCGCAGATCCGCACGTCCATGCCCATCAGGCAACCGACGATCATCAGCGAGTGGCCCATGTTCGAGCGCGTATCGCCGACGTAGGCGTACTTGATGTCGGGAATCGGCTTGTCGCAGTGCTCGCGCATCGTCATCACGTCGGCGAGCATCTGCGTCGGGTGGTACTCGTCGGTCAGACCGTTGTAGACCGGCACGCCGGCGTACTTCGCGAGCGTTTCGACGCCGGACTGCGACGCGCCGCGATATTCGAGCGCATCGAACATGCGCCCGAGCACGCGCGCGGTGTCCTTGAACGATTCCTTGTGGCCGATCTGCGAACCGGCCGGATCGAGATACGTGACGTTCGCGCCCTGGTCGTAGCACGCGACTTCGAACGCGCAGCGCGTGCGCGTCGACGTCTTTTCGAAGATCAGACAGATCTCTTTGCCGTCGAGGTGCTTCTGTTCGGTGCGGGCGTACTTCGCGCGCTTCAGGTCGCGCGCGAGATCGAGCAGATAGCGGAACTCGCGCTGCGTGTAGTCCTGCACGGTCAGCAATGAACGGTTGCGCAGATTGAAACTCATGGTGTGGCTCTCCTGAGAAATGCAACGCTCCGTTTGTCTACAGTAAGCCGGATCGCGCGAGATCGGACACGTCATGCAGTGACCGCCGCCGCGGCCGCGACCGAGTTCCGAACCGCGCACGGTGATCACTTCGATCCCCGCCTTGCGCAGCAGCGTGTTGGTGTGTGTGTTGCGGTCGTACGCGACGACGACACCGGGTTCGAGCGCGACGACGTTGTTGCCGTCGTCCCACTGCTCGCGCTGCGCCTCGTAGTCGTTGCCGCCGGTTTCGACGACGCGCAGGTCTTTGAGCCCAAGCGCTTCCTTGACGACCGACACCAGCGGCTTGTCGTCGCGGCGGATCTCGTAGCCGCCCTGATCGTCCGTCGGATAGATGCTGTAGCAGCGAATCTGGTCGACCACTTCGCGGAACAGCGTCACGACGTCGCGATCGCAGAACGTGAACACCGTGTCGATGTGCATCGCCGCGCGGCTCTGCGGCATCAGCGCACGCAATGACGCGCGTTGCCGCCTTGTTCTTGAACAGCGCCGACGGCAACCTGCGACACGGCCTGCCGCGTCGTCCGCTCACCCATGCCGATCAGCACGGCGCCCTTGCCGATCGGCATCACGTCGCCGCCTTCGAGCGACGAGCCGGTGAAGTCTTCGTCGGAGTCGCCCCACCAGATCTTCGCGTCGGCGAAGCATCGGATGGAACTTGTAGACGGCGCGCTGCAACAGCGTCTCCGGCTTGCGCGCCGGCCAGAACATCGGATTGACGGTGACGCCGCCGTAGATCCAGCACGACGGATCGCGCTGAAACAGCGTGTTCGGAATCGGCGGCAGCACGAAGTCGAGCCCGCCGAACGCTTCGTCAGCATGCCCGTGACTTCGCTCTGCCGGCAGATCGCGAGATCGCGATGCCGCCGATCAGATGGTCGGCCAGCTGTCTTCGCCGGCATCTCGTCGAGCCACGGCCGGATCGACTGTCGCACGGTCACCGACACCGACGCCGTTCTCCGTGACGCGTCGATCCAGGATGAACTTGCGCGCTTCTTTGTTCGCGAGCGATCTCGGCGAGCAGTGTCGTGCAGGTCGAGCACCTCGACGCCGCGCTCCTGCATCTTCAGCACGAAGTCGTAGTGGTCCTTCTGCGCTTCCTGCACCCACAGCACGTCGTCGAACAGCAGGTCCTTGCAGTTGCCCGGCGTCAGGCGCTGATGCGCGAGTCCTGGTCGACACACCATGACGGTGCGCAGCTTGCCGACTTCCGAATGAACGCCGATGTTGCTCATAGGATGCTCCTCCTTCGCTCCGTCAGAGCGTGAACGACACGTACAACATGCCCGTATTTCCAGTCTTTGCTACCGCCGGTCCATTGCTCGCGCGGCGTCACCGGGATTCAACTGCGCGACCACGACATCACGTAGACGCGCTCCGTCGCCTGCCAATCGACCGTCAGGTCCACTTCGTCGCCGAAGTCGTCGCTCGTGACGCCGAACGCCGCTCGGATTGTCGAGCGTGAAGTTGTAGTAGAAGAGATTGACGGTGACCTTCTCGAGCGGGCTCATCTTCAAGCGCAGCATGTTGCTGTTCAGGTTGTTGTTGTAGAGCGGATAGTTGCCGGCGATCTCGCCCTGGAACCACTGGCCCTAGTCGGTGTAGCCGTAGGCGATCGGGTTGAACTTGTCATCGAAGGCGGCATAGCGGTACGTGATCGACGGTTTCCATGCGACGTCGGCGAATTCGTACAGCGCTTGCGCGTACTAACCTTTGCCGAGGCTTTTGTCGTCCTCATACGCGTATTCGCCCGAGAATCGTCAGATCCGTCAGCACGGTCCACGACGCGCGGCCGTCATAGACGTCTGCATCGGCTTTGCTGTCGTCCGGGTAGACGCGCATGTAGGTGCCGCCGATCGTCACGGCCCGAATCGCCGAACGTGTAGTCGACGTTGGCGCCGCGCGCCTCACCTTGGGGACCGCCCTTGCGCGGGTTGTTCTTGAGGCGGAACACTTGCACCTTGAGGTCCGTGCTGTCGAGCTTGATCAGCGCGCCGTTCTGGAACGCTTTGCGCATGCCGAGCTACCAGCCGCCGCGATCGCCGCCGTCGGAGCCGCCGTCGACCATGATCATGCCGGTGCCGATCGAATAGTCGAAGTGGCCGAGCTGCACCGAGAACGTGCTGTCGGGGATTCCGGTGAACGTATCGGCGGTCTTCCAGCCCAGATTGCCCTGCTCGAGCGTGGTCTTCGCTTCTTCGGAAAGACCGGAGGTCACGCCCGATGCGTCGTCACCGGACGAGCGCGTGTAGATGCCGCTCGCCTCGCCGAAGAGCGTGCCGCCCCCCAGCTTCGTCTCGAACTTCGTGCCGAACTCGGTGCCGAACTCGGTCCAGTGGTGACCGCTGACGCCGAGGAAGCTCTGCTCCCTACCGAACCACGACTGGTCCTGTCCGAACTGCGCGCTGTTCACGGTCAGTGCGAGGTCGAGTTTGGTGTCGTCTTTGTTGTACAGCTCGTAATCCGCGAATGCGTAGCCCGCGAACAACGACGCCGCCATCACTATGCCAATCCGTACGATCCTGCTTTTGTGTGCAAACATCCTGTTCTCTCCTCTGCTCAGCCATCACTCCAATGGTTGTTTCGTCTCACCGACTTGCGCTCTGCGCGAGCGCCGCGTCGACGCCGAAGTCGCCGCCGAGCGCGAGGTACAGATTGACGCGCTGTACGCGCCGCTCCGACTGCACTCGCAACAACACGGTCCGCGCAGCATAGGTCTGCATCTGTTGCTGCAACACCGATCGCATGTCCGACGAACCGACTCGATAGCGCACGCGCTCGAGTTCGAGCGCGCGCTCCGCGAGATCGACTTGCGTCGCGAGTATCGGCTCGCGTTCGCGCAACGACGCTTCGCGCGACAGCGCCGATTCTACTTCCGAGAATGCCTTGAGCCCGGTCTGCGCCCACAGCGCGACTGCCTGATGCTGCTGCGCGGTGCGGGCTTCGACCTGCGCGGTCAGTTGGCCGCCGTCGAAGATCGGCAGAAAGATGGTGCCGCCGACGCTCTTGACGATGTCGTCGCGGTTGTCGAGCACGAACAGATCGCTCTCGATATGCGACAAGCCCGCCGTCAGCGACAACGTCGGCAGCTTCGCGGCGTGCGCGTCCTCGACCTGCGAAAACGCCGCCTCGATGCGGTGTTCCGCCGCCTGCACGTCGAGCCGCCGTTCGAGCAGTTCGCTCGGCAGACCCGCCGGAACCTCGTCGGCGAGCGCCGCGAGCGCCTGCGCCGCGTCGAGTTGCGCAGCCGGATAGCGGCCGGTCAGCACTTCGACGGCGCGCACCGCTTCGCGGTACGCAAGATCGAGTTGGACTCACCGAGTCGCGCGCCGTCTGCAGCGTCTGCTTCGCGAGCGTCACGTCGAGTTCGTTGCTGATGCCGATGCGCTGGCGGTTCTGCGCGATCGAAACGGCCGCTTGCGCGTCCGTGACCATCTGCTGCGCGATGTCGCGCTGCAGCCGCGCTCTCGATCGCGACGAACCACGCCTTCGCGAGCATCCCCGCGAGCGATTGGCGCGCCGCGGCGAGATCGGTATACGACCGCGAAATACGACTCTTCCGCCGCACGGCGGCCGTAGCGCAGTCGACCCCACACGTCCATTTCCCACGTCGCGCGCAACAGCACGCCGGACGTGCCCGTGAAGTCGCCGCCGAGCTTGCCGCCGCCTTTGCCCGAGCGCGTCGACCGCCGGCAGCAGTCGGCCGCCCGCCGCCTTCACGTTCGCCGCCGCCTCGTCGACGCGCGCGGCCGCGAGCTTCAGATCCGGGTTGTACGCCAATGCCTCGCCAACGAGTTGCTCGAGGCGCGGATCCGCGAACGTCGCAAGCCACGGTTCGACGACCGCGCCGGCGCTTGTCGAGCCTTGCCATGCGTCCGGGACCGCGACGCCGGGCAGTGCCTCCGTGGTGAGCTTCCTCGTAGGTCGGCGGATCCTTCAGCGCACAGCCGTTCAGCGCCAACGACCCTGCAATGGCGAGCGTGCGAACGAGCTGCTCTGCGATCGCGCTACGCATCAGTGCAACTTCAGGATCAGGTAGTCGAGCTTCGCGCCGATGCGCAGAATGACCTTGCGCAGGATCTGGATCGCTTCGACGTGCTTCGTGTAAATCGCACCGTTGCCGACGGCGCCTGCCGCGAGGAACAGGTCTTGATACTTCGGATCGACCGTGAGCTTGACCGGAAAACGATTCGGCGGAATCGGCGCATATGCCGGTCGTCGGCAACGTGCTGCTGATCGCGACCTGACCCTGACCCTGCGCCCAGACGATCGAGTCGACGTGCGGCCTTGATGATCTGGCCCGGATACGTCAGCAGCGTGAATTCGGCCTCGTCGCCGGGTTCGATCGCGTGCAACTCGTTCTGCGCGAACAGCGCAATCACCTGGTATTCGGATTCGACGAACGTCATCACCGGCAGCGCCGGAAAAGCCGCCGTCATCGCGCCGGGCCGGATCTGCACGTTGATCGCGTAGCCGTCGGCCGGCGCGTAGAGCGTCGTCTGCTCGAGCTCCCATTGCGCCTGCGCGAGTTGCGCCCGCACCTGCGCAACCTCGGCCATATCGTCGCCGACCTTCGCGTCGAGCTTCGCGCGGATCGCCGACTCGTTGGCGCGCGCCGACGCGAGATCGGCTTGCAGCCGCTTCACGTCGGTCTGCGCCGATTCGAGCGCGAACCGGTCGCCGGCACCTTGCTGCGACGAGTTCCGTGTTCTGGCCGACGCGCATCGTCGCGAGCGCGAGCTGTGACTCGACCGCTCGCGTCTTGCCGATCGCGGCATCGAGGTCTTCCCGGGTCTTCTGTCGCGTTGCCTTCGGCGTTGACGAGCGACGCCTCGAGCGAGTGCACCTGGATCTGGTACGGCGTCGGATCGATCTTGAACAGCACCTCGCCCTTCTTGACGAGGCGGTTCGGCTCGACCGGCACCTCGATGATGCGGCCGCGCACCTGCGGCACGATGTTGACGACGTACTTGATCACGCGGACGTCGGCCGACGACGGCGCGACGATGTTCAGCGTCAGGATCAGCGCCGTGATGCCGATGATCGGGATCGTGACGACGATCACCTGCGACGTCGCGTTCCACGGCAGCCACTTGAACTTGAAGAAGATCAGCCAGACGAAGAACGAGTAGATGCCGATCAGCAGCGCTTCCATGTCAGGCCGCTCCTTCGGCGCGGCGTAGCGCGGCGTGCGCGTCCTCGACCCGCTTCAGGCGATCGCGCGCCTGCGCAGGTCTTCGGCTCAGATAGTCCGCGCTTCTCGAGACCGTCGAGTTCCGCGCGTACCGCGCGCACCCGCTCGATCGACAATTCGCCGGATTCGGCCAGGTCCGCCTGTTCGACGAAGTAGTCCTCGTGCTTCTCGGTGCCCGTCGACATCGCGGCAACGACCGGTCGCGAGTACGCCCACAGCCACGCGATCGGCCACAGCAGTCCGCCGAACACGAGCGACAGCAGGCACAGCACGTGGATCGCTTCCTTCTGCGGATGGTGGCGCTTTTCCGCCGCCTTCTGCGGCAACACGTGCACCATCCAGAACAACGCGATCGCAAGCGGCGGCATCACGATCAGCACGAACCAGGACAGCACGTTGGCCGCGGTATCGAGCGCTTCGCCGGACAGAGAACGACGCGTGTGCGGTGCTCGCCGCCAACAACACGACCGAGGCGAGCAACGCGCTCGCCCCTCGAAGCTCGTCCGTCGCATCGACATCACTCTCCCGTCAACCATTACTCGCGGGCGCGTGAACTACTGACGACATGACCGCGTACGCGTCCTACTTCGGAACGGCCGCCGCCCTGAAGAACGCCACCGTGCCGGCATCAGGCGCGCCGAACGTCGCCGAGTACAACTCGCCGAATTGCGGATCTGCGTAGACCTCCGTCAGCGCGCGATCAACCGCGAGCCGGAAGTCGTCGTCGTTCCGCGCCAGCGCGAACGCCGAGCGACGTCGAACGTGGAACGTGACCGGCGATGCGTAGCGCCGCGACAGCACGCGTAGGTCCTTCGCATCGGACTGCGCTGCGACCGCCTCGAGCAACTGCGCACGATCGCCGAACAACACGTCGACCTGACCTCTGCAGCACCGCGGCGACGCCGGCGTCGATAGCTGTCGACCGACGCGACACTCGCGGTCAAGCGCAGGCTCGCGTCATGCGCTCCTTCAGCGCGTCGAGCGTCGCCGATCCGCCGAGCGCCGCGTACGTCCGGTGCTGCAGCGCCGGCGGCGGCGTGCCGCGCCACAACGGTTGATACGGTGGCGGCCGTTCTTCGAGCGGCCGCCGCAACTCCTTGGACGCATTCGCGCGCACCAGCGCGGAGATCCCGCCCGGAAACACCGGAATCGAAAACGATGCCGCGGCACGGTGCGCCAGCGTGACCTCGTCAGCGGCGCAGACGCAGATCGACCCTGTGCTGTTCGAGATCGGCGTAACCCGCTCCAACGGCGACCCACTCGACCGCGAGCGACGGCAACGACAGGTCCGCCTTCAGCGCCTCGGCGACCTTGCCGCACAGCGCGACCGCGTAGCCCGTCGGCTTGCCGGACGCGTCGCGGGACGACATCGGCCCCGCGTCGGTCCGATAGCCGAGCACGATCTTGCCTGCTGCTCTGATGCGGTCGAGCGTGGTCGTTGGGGCCGGCGCCGCGGGTTGCACGGGTTCGGTCACGACTGGCGCGGCGGCTGCGGGAGCGGCTTGGCCGTTGCAGCGAGGGCCGGTACAGCAGTGAAAACGGCGCACGCGGTGGTCAATACGATTGCGAGCGCGGTCGATGGTGCGCACCGACGGTCGTGGTTCGATGCTGACTTCTGCATGTTCATTCTCCTCGTCAAGCCGCTCGAGCCGCTGCGCCGCTGACAGACTTGCGTGGTCATGAAGCGTGGCGCCATGAACAGCCAGATCGAGCCAGCCGAGTCCCATCACGAGCATGCCGCCCATGACCGCATCTGTGTCCCGCCGCGAACAGCGCATACACGCTGTACACGATGCCGAGCGACAGTGATCGCGATCGTCGCGTATAGCCTCCTCCGACGATGCCGGCGCTCTGCAGGATCACCGTCAGCGCCGACAGCGCGATGATGTACGGCACCACGTTCGTGACGACCGCGAGATTGACGAGCGCGCCGAACTGCGACGCCAGGTCCGGCGAAATCGTCATCAGCGCGAGCAGCGTCTGCACGACGCCCATGATGATCATGCCGGTGATCGGCGCGCCCATCGAGTTGGCTTTGCCGAACACGCTCGGGAACATCTGCGTATCCGCCGCGTCCTTCGCAACCGACGCGATCGTGAACTGCCAGCCGAGCAGCGAGCCGACGCACGCCATCGCGGCGAGCCCCATGACGATCGAACCGATCGTCGGGTTGAACATCTGCGCGAACGCGGTACCGAACGAACCGGTCGACGCGGCGAGTTCCGCGTTCGGCACGATGCCCTGGATCACCGTCGTCGACAGAATGTAGATCACCGCGGCACCGAGCGTGCCGAACAAACACGCGATCGGCACGTCGCGCTTCGGATTCTCGACGGCCGATGCGTTCTGCGACGCCGATTCGAGGCCGAGGAATGCCCACAGCGTCAGCGAGATGCTCGAACCCATGCCCGCGAGCAGGCTCAGTCCGTTCGGATTCCACGCGGCGGCGAACGTCTCGCTGTTGAACCAGAACCAACCGAAGAACGACATGAAACCGACCGGCAGGATGACGCCCCACACCGTGACCGAACCGATGCGGCCGGTCAGCTTCGGACCGCCGAAGTTCGCGACCGTCGTCAGCCACAGCAGCGCGATGACGCCGATGCACGTCGCGATCGGCGTTGTCGTCAGGATCGGAAAGAACGGTGCGAGATAGCCGAGCGCCGAAATCGCGACGGCGACGTTCGCGATCGCGAGCGACACGAAGTACAGGAAGAAGGTCTGGAAATAGCCGGCTTTGCCGTAGCCGTCTTCGGCGTACGCCGCCAACCCCCCGGGCCGCTGGTTGTAAATGCCCGCCTGCGCGAAGCCCCACGCCATCGCCATCGAGCCGAGCGCCGTGACGATCCACGACAACAGCGAAATCGCCCCGACCTTCGCCATGTTGGTCGGCAGCATGATGATGCCCGAGCCCATCATGTTGACCGTGACGATGAACGTCAGTTGCACGACGTTCATCTTCTTCTGCGGCGCATCAGCCATCGATCTCCCTCCTATTCACCGTGCAATCGCGGAACCGTTGACGCTTCCGCGGGATCATTCGCGAACGACGTAGGTGTAGAACCGGATTCGGCCGTTCTCGCGCTCCTGGTACACACCCTGCACTTCGTAGTTGAACCCCGGAAACTGATTGAACGACTCCTGGAACGTCAGGAAGTAGTCGAGCATCGGCTTCGCGCGCGCGTCCCAGCGTTCGCCCGGCAGTATCGACGCCGATGCCCGGAGGATAGATCAACGCGAGTGTCGCCGATACACGCCCCTCGATCTCGTCGAGCGCGACGTAGTCTACCTCGTTGGCGACCAGTTTCGCGTACGCCGCCTGCGGCAGCATCGCCATCTCGGGGAAACTCGACGCCCTGAAGCATTGCCCCTGCAGTTCCTTGACGTTCCTCTCGCGATAGAACGCGTGCATCTCGTTGCAGATCTTCTTCAGCGTGTAGCCCGCGTAGCGTTCGCTGTGCGCGCGCATACAGCGTCGGCAGCGCTTCGGCGAGCGGCGCGTCGCGATCCCACAGGTTCTTGAATTTGACGAGCCGCGCGATCAGCGTGTTGAGCTTGCTTTCGTCCTCGGCCGGCGTCATCAGGAACAGGATGCTGTTGAGGTCGCACTTCTCGGGCACGACGCGCTGCTCGCGCAGATAGTTCGCCACGACCGTCGCCGGCACGCCGTAGTCGAGATAGGCGCCGGTCTTGCGGTCGATGCCGGGCGTCACCAGCATGAGCTTGTTGGGATCGACCATCGCGTAGTCGTCCGAGTAACCCTTATAGCCGTGCCATCGCGCCTTCGGGTTGAAGTTCCAGCACTGTTGCTCGCGCTTGAGTACGTCCGTTGGCAGGCTCTCCCACGGCACGTCGGTCGCATCCTTCGTGAATTGCGAACCGCGAATCGTCACCACATCCGGCACGAACGGATCGAAGAACCATTGTTCGTCGGCGTTCTTGCCGTTCTCCGCATAGAAACGGCAAAACTCGCGGAACTTCTTGCGGGTTTCGATCGTGAGTTCGATGCACCGGTCCCACAGCATCTCGCCCGCTTTGCCTTCGTGAATCTTCGCGTTGACATCGAGCGAGGCGAAGATCGGATAAAACGGCGACGTCGATGCGTTGATCAGGAACGCCTCGTTGAAGCGCTTGTGCTCGATGAAGCGGCGCTGGCCCGCGGATGTGTTCGTCGCGTTTGTGGATCTGCGATGCCTGCGAGAAGCCGGCGAGCTGCTTGTGCACCGATTGCGTCGAGAAGAGCCCGGGCGAGTCGCTCGACAGATTCTTCAAGCGCATCGGGCTGTGGTTCTCGAAGAGCGGATGAAACGCGTTGTAGCCGATCCACGCTTCGTCCCACAGCACGTAATCGCACAGATGGCCGATTCGCTCGAGCACCTTCTTGACGTTGTAGACGGTGCCGTCGTACGTCGCGAGCTGAATGCACGCGAGCCTGAACGGCCGTTTGGCGTCCGCGCGCGATTTGTCGGTGACGAGCGGATTCTTGCGGATCTGCTCGCGCAGCGATTTTTCGTCCCACGCGTCCCAATCGACCGCGCCGATCATCCCGAACGGGTTGCGCGCCGTCGGCAGGAAGATCGGTGTCGCGCCGGCCTGAACGAGTGCTCCTTGATGCAGCGACTTGTGATTGTTGCGATCGAATAGCACGAGGTCGCCCTGCGTCAGCACCGCGCCGGTCACGACCTTGTTCGACGTGCTCGTGCCGTTCAGCACGAAATAGGTCCGGTCCGCGCCGAACACGCGCGCCGCGAACTTCTGCGCCTCGGCCGCCGCCCCTTCGTGGATCAACAGATCGCCGAGATCGACGTCGGCATTGCACAGATCGTTGCGGAAGATGCTCTCGCCGAAGTGTTTGAAGAACAGTTGTCCGGCCGGGGATTTGCGATAGAACTGACCGCCCTGATGGCCGGGACAGTCGAACGCGACCGTCGCGTCGGAGTCGTACGCCATCAGCCCGCCGAAGAACGGCGGCAACAGACTCAACCCGTATTTGAACACGCTCGCAACGACCTGCTTGGCGTAGAACGCCGGCGTCTGTTGGCCGAGATAGATGTAGCCGTCGACTTCGCCCAGGCCACCGACGACGGCGAGGTCCGAGATCTGATGAGAATCGGCGAGCGCCCACAGCGGTGTCTCGAATCCGATCGCGCGCACTTGCCCGGCGAGCCGCTTTGCCGGCTCGCGATGCTCGCCGTCGACCATTGCGATGTACGCGCCGACCGACGCGTCTTCGTGAACGTCGCGTTCGAACGACGTCGTGATCTCGACGTCGAAATTCGCCCCCACCAGTAGCGCGAGCAGTTCCTTCGTCTGCGCGTTCTCCGGATCGACGATCGCGACGATCTTCAGCAGCCGATGAAACGGAATCGGAATCGTCGGCGCTTTCACCGAGCGCGGAATCATCGTCGCGCCCCTCTCTTACGCGGCGCTTTCTGTGCCGCACCCTTCTTCGCGCCCGCAGTTTCCTTCAAACCCGCATTCTTCTTGAGACATTGCATGTACAACACACCGTCGCGGTTCTCCGCGCCGTGCGTGTCGTGACCAAACCCAGGGAATCGCGCATCCCATTGTTGCAGCGCGCGCAGATAAGACAAATACGGGCCATCGTCCGCGCCGGTGCTCTCGCCCGGCATCAGCATCGGAATGCCGGGTGGATACGGCACGACGCTCGTCGCGAGAACGCGGTTCGCGAGCTTATCGAGCGGCACGTGTTCGATGTTGTCGAGCACGAGTTCCCGGTACGCATCCGCTGGTCTCATCACGGCTTGCGGCAACGTCGAGAACGCTCTCGCCAGCCACTGCGTCTGCTTCGCGGACTTGAGCTGATCGAACATTTCGTTCGCGAGATCGCGCAGCCCCATCGCGCCATAGCGCTCCGGGTTCGCTTTCGTCAACCTCGGAATCGTTTGCCCGAGCGGGGTGTTCGCGTCGTAATCCTTCTTCAGGTCCAAGAGCGCAGTAACGAGCGTTCCCCATTTGCCTTTCGTGATGCCGAACGAAAAGAGGACGAGCACCGTGAAGTCGGTGGTTTTCTCGACCTGGATGCCGACGCGGTCGAGGTACGCGGTGACCAGGGTTGCCGGAATCCCGGTCTTGCCGAGCGTCCCATCCGGATTGACGCCCGGCGTGACGAGCGACACCTTGATCGGATCGAGCATGCAGTAATCGTCCGGCAGCGTATCGAAGCCGTGCCAGCCGTCGCCCGGATGCATGACCCACGCATTCGGATCGGTCGTCAGCACCTCCGCCGGCGCCTCGTGGAACGGCACGCGTCGCCGGCTTCCAGGGACCGCGACCTCCGTCGCATTCCACGTCTCGAAGAACCAGTCCTTCTTCTTGCGGAACTCCGCGTTGATCCGGCCCATGACCTGACGGAACGCAACCGCTTCCTCGATGGACTCGTTCGTCAGCGTGAACCCGCCGCGACCGTCCATCATCGCGGATGTGACGTCGTTCGAGGCGATGATCGTGTACAGCGGTGACGTCGACGCGTGCATCATGAACGACTCGTTGAAACGCGCATGGGGAATCGCGCCTTTGCCGTCGCGGATGTGCAGGTACGATGCTTGTGACAGCGCGACGAGGAGTTTGTGCGTCGAATGCGTCGCGAATATGGTCGGACCGGTGTGATCCTTCGGGTCACCGCGCATGCCAAAGCGGTTGCGATAGATCGGGTTGAAGCGTGCATAGGCGTACCACGCCTCGTCCCAATGCACCCGATCGACCGTGCCGTCGAGCAGCTTTTCGACGGCGACCGCGTTGTAGCACAAGCCATCGTATGTCGAATTCGTCACGACGCTGTATACCGGCGTCTTGTCGATGCCGGCATTCACGAGCGGATTTGTGGCGATCGCTTTCGCGATTGACGCCTTCTTGAATTGATCCGGATGGATCGGCCCGATGATGCCCCAACGGTTTCGTAGAGGGACGTAGTAAGTCGGAATGGCGCCCGTCAGAACGAGCCCGTGCTCGATCGACTTGTGGCAGTTGCGGTCGCACAGCGCGATCTGGTCGCGCGCGACGACGGCCGTCATGATCAGCCGGTTTGCGGTCGACGTGCCGTTTGTCACGCAGTACGTCCGGTGTGCGCCGAATACGCGCGCCGCGTATTTCTCCGATTCGCCGATCGGCCCGGTGTGATCGAGCAGCGAACCGAGCTCGCCGACGCTGATCGACAGGTCCGAGCGCAGCAGGTTTTCGCCGAAGTAATCGTGGAAGATGCGCCCTATCGGTGACTTCTGGAATCCCGGACCACCCGCGTGGCCCGGTGTGTGCCAGGAGTATTCGTGAACGCGCGCAAAGCGTCCGAGCGCTGCCGCAAACGGCGGCAGCAACTGCTCGATATAGCGGCCCGCCGCCGCCTCGACGCGGCCGCTGACGAAGGACGCCGTGTCCTCGAGCGTCCAGATGAACTCATCAACCTGCTGCATGACCTCGATCGACAGCAGCGACGAATCTTTGCGCTCCGCCATCAGGAAAATTGGAATCTTGTCGTTGCGGTTGCGGATATAGTCGAGCACCGCCCTCGCCTTCTTGTGAGTCTTCGGATCGTCGTCGTCGAGCAACCAGTCCATCAACACGCAATGGATCGAGGCGTCGGACGTCACGACGGCCATGCCGTCGGCAGCCGAGATCGCCTGCACGACGTCGAGATTGCGTGCCTCGAGATCCTTGACCAACAGACGCGCGGCGCGCCCCTCAGCGGTGTCGTCATTGAGTTCGTCGTCGATCACCAGTACCCGCATGCGCATCGGCGCGAATGTCCCTTCCAGCATGTCGACCTCCTGCTAAGTTGCCCTACAAATCGACATGCCGATGATCCTCAGGGACGGATCGAGCGCATGCCGGAATGAGCGCGATCATGCATCGTTTGCGGGGGTCCATGCCACCCTGCAGTGAATGGAATTTGGCCGGATTTGACGACACCCGCGGAATTCCCTGATTCGGAACGAAAAAAACACCATTCGTCCGCGTGCTGGCCGACGTCAATCCGAGGATCCACGTATCGCGGCTGCCGCTGACCGTCGGGGCGGGTCGCAGGGCCATGTCATCGTCAGACAACCAAGTCCGATGCGGCGTCGACTAGCCGGTCCAACCGTTTCGAAGAGGGGCGAATCTCGACGCGTCGTCCGCCGGTCACGGCTGGACGAGCGGAACACTCTGCGCGAGGCCCACGTCGACGAGCGCGTCGAGTTTGCTCTCGATCTGCATCACGCGCGCCGTCTTCACGTGACCAAGGACCTTCGCGTACTTCGACACATAACTGGACATCAGCGCGATCCGTGCCTTCTTCGTCTCGAGCATGTCGGTGGTGATCGACTCGGCTTTCGCGTCGGTCAACGAGTCGTAGTTCTTGGCGAAGTCGGAGACCAACGCGAGCACCTTTTCGTTGATCTTTGCGACCTCGACGCGATAGTCCCGATAGAGCGGCCAGAACTTCGCGCCTTCGGCGTCCGACAGCACAACGTTCGCCACCATGATCGCCTGGCGTCGTGGTTCCGACATCGCTGTTGTGATCGCCGCCTGCTCGGTGATGCCGCGCTCTTCGGCGTGCGACGCCGTCGGCAAACCGTACAGAATCGTCAGCGCCGCGATCATTCCGACCAAGCTGCGATCCACGTCGGGTCTCCCCCAATATATTGCCCAGGCGCGCATGGTAGGCGACGCCCGTCCGACGTCAAAGCTCGCATCGCCTTCGTGGCAGCCTCGCTTTCGCGTATGCTCCGTCGCGCCTACGTCGATGCAAAACCTCACAAGGAGAAAAAATATGCTCGAAACGTTCAGATCGCTGACCGGCGCGCTGCTGCTGTGTGCGTTGGCGACGGGATGCGAGAGCATGACGACCGCGACCGATCACGACTCGTCGTTCAACTTCAGCGGCTACCACAAGTTCTCGTGGATATCGCACTCGCCGTTGGTCAGCAAGACGCCGCAGACCAGCCCGCTGGCCGAAGGCCGCATCGAAAACGCGGTAAAGACCGTGCTGTCGCAGAAAGGATTCCAATACGTCGAGAATCCGAACGACGCCGATTTCGTTCTTGCGTTCACGATCGGATCGCGCCAACAGGTGCGAGTGACGAGTAACCCGTACGCGGTGGGATACGGCGCCGGGCCTTACATGTGGGGTCGCCCGTACTACCAGGACATCGACGTCCACCAGTTCACCGAGGGGCGGCTCGCAATCGACATCTTTGACGTCAAGATGAAACAACCCGTGTGGCACGGCCACGCGACGAAGAGCATCTCGAACGCCGACCAGAAGAATGCAGAAGAGCTGATCAACAAAGCGGTTGCGGCGATTCTGAAAACGTTCCCGCCGGCCTGACAACCTGACCGAAGTTCAGACGTCCGTCGTACGCAACGCGTCATAGCGATACAGCCAATCGAGCACGTTGCGCCGGGTTCTGCCCAACGCACGGTTGCGAATCCACGAGAACGGCGGGCGCAGGTGGAACAACTTGGCGTTGCCGCGCGAGCCTAGCTGGATGCGCGCCGTGCGCGCGCGGCGCAACGATTCATAACGCGGCAACGCCTTCGCAGGATCGTTGGCAGCACCGACGCACGCGGCGAGCACCGCCGCATCCTCGATCGCCATCGCGGCTCCCTGCGCCATGAACGGCAGCGTCGGATGGCAGGAATCACCGAGCAACGTGACCCGCCCGTCGCTCCATCGCGACATCGGTTGCCGATCGAACAAGGCCCATTTGTAGCACGCATCCGGATCCATGTTGTCGATCAGCGCCCGCACCGTCGCGTGCCAGCCCGCGAAGTCCCGCGCGAGTTCCGCATGGTTGCCGCGCTGGGTCCATGACTCGATCTCCCATCCCGCCTTCTCGATCACGCACACACAGTTGATCAGCGATCCGCCGCAGACGTAGTAGTGCACGAAATGTTTGCGCGGGCCCATCCAGACCGATGCCACTGGATGCACGAGTCCCTTCGCCAAACGCTGCGCGGGCACCACCGCACGCCACGCGACGTTGCCCGTGAATCGAGGCGCTTCCGGGCCAAACAGTTGCGCACGAATCGTCGAGTGAATGCCGTCCGCACCGACCGCGAGCGCGCCCTGGTAGTGGTCCGCGCCGACGCGAACTTCGACGATGTCTGCCGTTTGCGAGAAGCCGTCGACGCGCGCCTGCGCGTGCAGCCGAATATTCGCTTGCGCGCGCGCGGCCGCGACGAGCGCGTCCATCAGATCCACCCGATGCACGTGGTAGTAAGGATATCCATAGGTCTGCTCGACCACGCGGCCGAGCGGATTCGTCGAGATCATCTTCCCGCTTTTCCAATCGCGCATTTCCGTCCCTTCGGGAAGGAACGCGACGGCCCGCAGCGCAGCCTCCAGTCCCAGGTCGTGCAGCACGCGAGTGCAGTTCGGGCTCAGTTGAATGCCGGCCCCGATCGCGCCGAATGCCGCCGCCTGTTCGAACACGTGCACATCGAAGCCGCGTTTGGCGAACGCAAGCGCGGCAGTCAAGCCGCCAATTCCGCCGCCGGCGATCAGCACCGTCCTCGATGGATCCTCAAACATCACATCAATCGTTGGCTCACGTCGAATGAGCATGCCCGATCGGACGCAGTCCGGCACGCTTGGCGACCGCATCGCGCCGCTTGATAACTTCCGTCACGCGTCCAACACTGCGGCTTGCCATACGACAGGAGAACCCCCATGGCCGACGCCCTCGCTCCCATCGCGACCAAAATCGTTTTCGAGGACGAGTACGTACGGGTGTGGCAACAGGTCGTCCCCGCCGGCGGTGAGATCGCGAAGCACAAACACGAGCACGACTATTTTCTGGTCAACGTGACCGGCGAAGGCCCGTTCGACATCACGTTTCACGACGGCACCGGCGGCAAGTTTGGCGAACAGGCTTCATTTACACCGCGACCGGGCACCGCCGACTACGTTCGCAAAGGTCACGTCGAAACCGCGCACAACCGCGGCGACGAGTATCGAGCCGTGCTCGTCGAGCTGAAACGTCGCTAAACGCGCAGGAGAACAAAGGATGGGCCGGCTCGACGGGATCGTTGCTGTGATCACGGGCGGCGCGCGAGGACAAGGCGCTGAAGAAGGTCGTCTGTTTGCCGCGGAAGGCGCCACGGTCGTACTGACCGACGTGCTCGACGACGAAGGTAAGCGCACAGCGGCAGGCATCGACGGCGCCGAGTATCTGCACCTCGACGTGCGTTCCGAAAATGAGTGGCAGACAACGATCGATGCTGTCGTCGCGCGCCACGGCCGCGTCGATGTACTCGTCAACAATGCGGGCGTCGACCTCGCCAAGCGATTCGAACAAACGACGCTCGAGGACTGGGAGCGCGTCGTCGCCATCAATCAGACCGGCGTATTCCTCGGCATGCGTACCGTGGCGCGCGCGATGATCGCGGCCGGCCGGGGCGGTTCGATCGTCAACGTTTCGTCGGTCGCCGGCATGGAAGGCGTGAAAGGCCGAGCCGCATATGGCAGTACCAAGTGGGCCGTGCGCGGAATTACCAAGGTCGGTGCGCTGGAATGGGGTGAGCGCGGGATCCGCGTGAACTCGATTCATCCAGGGATCATCGAAACACCGATGACAGCGGGACTGCGCGCGTTCACCGATGCCGACGTGCGTGCCCGCACCGAGCGCAACATTCCGCTCGGGCGCGTCGGTCAATCGATCGACATCGCGTACATGGCGTTGTTTCTCGCAAGCGCCGAGTCGGCCTATTGCACCGGCCAGGAGTTCGTCGTCGACGGCGGCGTGCACCACTGACGCTTTCACGAAAACCTGCTGTGAAAACTGCAATCCTCACGCGCTATCCGGCGCTCGAATATCCGTTGTACCGGCGCTACTGGTTTGCGTCGTTTGCATCCGTCGGCGGCACGCAACTCGTATCGCTCGCGCAGGGCTGGCTCGTGTACAAGTTGACCGGCTCGGCGCTCGACCTGGGCTTGCTCGGCGCGGCGACGGCAGTGCCCAACATTGCTGATGTCGCTGTTCGGCGGCGTCGCGGCGGACCGCTTCGACAAGCGCAAGATCATGCTGACGACGTCGCTGTTGACGGCGACGTTGATGTTTCTGCTCGCGGTGCTCGATGCCACCGGCCACGTTCGCGTGTGGCACGTGATGACGGTCGCGGCGCTCACGTCGTTGATCTCCGGCGTCGAGTGGCCCACGCGCAACGCGCTGTTCACGCATCTGATCGAGCGTCCGGCACTGATGTCCGCGGTCGCGCTCAATTCGGTGCTGTGGCAATCCACGCGGATGATCATGCCGGCGCTCGGCGGTGCATTGATCGCGCTGACGAGCACCGCGTTTCTGTTCGCGCTCTCCGGGCTCGGCTTCGTGGTGATGTTCTTCGTGATGCGCGCCATTCCGCTCTCGCTGCCCGGAACCCACGGCGGCTCGACGCTGCACCAGATCCAGCAGGGTCTCGGGTACATCGCCGCGAACGAGTTGTTCCGTTGGCTGATCCTGCTGTCGTACGCGGGGATGTTCTTCGTCAGCTCTTACATGCAGCTGATGCCGGCGTTCGCGCAACACCTCGACGCCGGCGAGACCGGCTACGGATTCCTGCTGTCGGCGACGGGCATCGGTTCGGTCGTCGGAACACTGGTGATCGGCGCGGTGCAAAAGGCGCGCGCATTGGGTCTCGTGCTGCTCGGCGGCGCGTTGTTGTCGTGCGTCGCGCTGTATGGCTTCGCGCTCGCCGTCCAATTCGTCTGGTACGGACCTGCGCTCCTGATGGCCTTTGCATCGTCGGTATTCGCATCGATCTACATGATCATCGCGATGACCGTGATGCAGCTCGAAGTACCCGATGCGCTGCGCGGTCGCGTGATGGGCGTGCATTCGATCACGTACAGCTTGATGCCGCTCGGCGGCCTGTTGCTCGGCGCCATCGCCAACGAGACCACTGTGGTGACGGCCGTCCTGTTCGGCGCGAGCGCGTTTTTGCTCGTGACGTTGCTGGTCGGCGTCAGCCAGCGCGCGATTCGCGGAATCGACGGAAAAGCGCTGGTCGCCGCGCCTTAGCCACTGAGGTGCGCGAATGTCTGGTCGCGCGGTGGCACGGAAGACGCGATTAGAACTGCTCCTTGATCGCGTCCAGAGCCATCGCGTATCCCCTATATCCGAACCCGCAGATCGCCCCTTTGCAGACCGGTTGGACTACCGACCTGATCCCGCGCGCACTGGGGTTTGATGCATGGACCTCGTAGGCCGGAAAGTCGAGCTCGGCAATCGCGCTGGCCAGCGGCCCTTCCGTCACTGTAAACCCCGCCGGGTTGATGATCATCGCCACGAACCCGCCGCGGGCGGCAAACAGCTTGTCGCATATCTCTGTCGCGTCGTTGGAATGCAGGATCTCGACGTCGAGTCCCAGGCGCGCGGCGTGTTCCTCGATCTGCGCGTTGATCTCATCGAGCGTCTCGGGGCCGAATATCTCGACCTGCACTTTCCCACGCTGGTCCATGCCCGCGCCCTGGATGACGAGAACTTTCTTCATTTCGGCCCCCTACTGCGCAACAACGACCTTCCGTGCCAACAGCGCGTCGATCGCCGCGTCGGAGTACCCGAATTCCCTCAGCAACGAGATGGAGGCATTTCCCTGCGCTGGCGCGCCGGCGAATGCGTGCCCACGACCGAATCGCGTGATCGGTCCGTAGCGCAGGTACTGCCCCCACTCGGGATGCGCCGCAGGGGTCACCAGTTCCTCTGTCCTCGCGTGCCGATCCTGCAGCAGGAAGTCGTGCGGCATGAAGCCGTCGGCGCGCACACAGCCCAGGCCCATCGGCGCAAGCCGCGCTTCCCACTCATCGGCCGTGGCGCCGGCGAACACCACCTCCAACTGCGCGGCCAATCCCGGATCGTTCCGATCGAGCGCGCGATCGACTGCGTCGGAAAAGCGCGCCAGTTCCGCGTCGTTGGCGATCATCAGCATCACCCAGCCTGTCTTGCACGCGTACAGTCGCTGCAATGCGCCGAGTCCGTAGCCGCCCGCGTCCACAGCAATTCGATCGGGCTTGCCCGGATAGGCGAGGAAGTCGTCCCAGTTCGCGTACGCGTTCGCGCCGAACATGTCGATGTAGATTTTCTGACCCGTCCCGGACAGCAGACCCAGCAGCGCCGCTGTCGCCACGACCATCGACATGTTCGGATCGGGATTCAATTCGTTTGCGCCGTTCAACCGGCGCGCGGTGTCGCGGATCTGCGCCAGTGACAACCGCGCGCCCGCCACCGGCAAGGCACCCACCTGCCAGAGGACGCCTCCCATCGCCGCGCCCGGAATGGGATGCGTCGATGGGCGCCTGGCGCCCGGACCGTTCGGACCGTAGCCATTAGCCGACACGTACACGAGATCTGGTTTGAGCGCTGCGAGGTCGTCGTAGCCGATGCCGAGCTTCTCCGGCACGCCCATTCGATAGTTGTGGATCCAGATATCGGCTCGCTTCGCCAGTTCCCGCACCGCGGTGCGTCCCTCCGGCGATTTGAGGTCGACGCAGAAACTCTCCTTGCCGGCGTTGCACTTCGCGGCGCCGGTCGGATACATGCTGCGAAACGGATCGCCCGTCAGCGGCTCCACCTTGATGACCCGCGCTCCGAGATCCGCAAGGAGGCTCGCGCCCAGTGGCGCCGCGATGATCGTCGCGCACTCGACGACGGTGACGCCCGCCAGCGGCTTCACGACGGGTTCGGCGTCGCGCGCCTGACGGACTTGCCGAGGGGCGACCGCGTCGAACGTGACCGCGCGAATGCGCCCGCCCGGCTCGGCGGGTGTTTTCGTCAGCTGGGCTACCGGGCCCACCATCGTCACGCCGTCGCGGTTGACGACGTGGCCGTTCTCGGCAACATCCGCGTCCGTGAGCGCCTGTTGAGTGCTTTGGTAGCGATGTGACACGACGCCGCCGTTCTGGACGAAAATTTCCGTCCATTCCGCCAACGTGCGGGTTTGCATCTGTTCGAGCATACGATCACGAAACGCTTCCCGCACCAGCGGATCCCACGAGATCGGATCGCCCCTGTGGACATCCGTCAGTTCCTCGGCGAGACCAGTCGTTTCCAGGAAACTGGCGAACAGGTGCGGCAGCAGGTTGCCGAACTGCAGCCAATGACCGTCCTGGGTGTAGACGGGATGATAGTTCAGCGTCGGCATTACCGCGGCCCGCACCGGCAGCGCTTCCGCCGGCGGCAGCAAGCCCTTGTCGCGTAGCTGGGACATCAGCATTCCGCCCATCTCATACGGGATTAGCCCGCGCAGCAACGACGTATCGAAGATTGCGCCGCGACCGGTCACCTGCCTCGCGTGCAGCGCCGCGAGCAGCGCTGCGGCCGCGCTCTGTGCCGTCGCGTGCGTTGCCACCTGCAGCGGCGCGTAGTTGGGACCGTCACGGTCGGCGACCACGCGTTCGAAATTCCGCATGCGGCCGAATTTGGCCGCTACGATCGGCTCGTACCCAGGATAGTTGCGGTACGGCCCGTCGTCGCCGAATCCCGAGATCACGCCGACGATCATGCCGTGGCCCAGGGTGTCGCGGTTCAATCCCATCCGATCTCGCGTCGCCTTTCGCAGTGTGGTGATGACCGCGTCGGAGGTTTTGATGAGCGCGAACAGTCGATCGACGTCAGATACGTTGTGCAGGTCCGCCTCGATCAAGGTCTTGCCCCGCGTCCACAGCGGGTACGACGCCATGTGGCGATACGGGTCGCCGCCGGGCGGCGCGATCTTGATGACCTCGGCACCGAAGTCCGCGAGGATCATCGTGGCGATTCCGGAGACCGGGCCGTTGGCGAGTTCGACGATACGGTATCGCGACAGCGGTGCGGTCATGGCGTCTCAGTACGGCGGCTCGATGACCGTATCATCGCCGACCGAGGCGCTCATGTTGGCCTAACGAGCACTGGCAGCCGCTCACGCCACGTCGCCGGTCGCGAGCCAAAGAGCGCACTCGCGTCCCAACTCTTCGACCGCACGCGCCTCGTATTCGGCGACCTCCGCCGGCGTCAGCACATCGCGCCAGCGGCCATTGATGCCCTTGTTGATGAACACTTGTGCGCCCGCATCCCAAAACGCGCCCGCCAGCGGCACGCTCTTGGTCGCATTCGTCTTCATCCAGTCAAACGAGCAGTACTCGAGAATTGCGTCCCAGCGGGACGCGTCAACGGAGATGTCGAGGAACACCGCGATGCGCCGCATCTGCGCTTCCATATCCCGCTTCAGCGTCTCGAAATGCACGAACAGCACATTCGGCAATGCGCGGATCTCCCACCAGGACCGGATGTTTTCCCAGAACGGCCACCACGGAAAACCATCGCGGTCCATCCAATCGCGCCAGTACTGCCGAATGTCGTCGGGCGGCGGACCAATCGGCGGCCCCACGCGTCCGGGCGTATCGTTCAGCGCTCCGTACCAAACCTGATTCGCGTTCACGTGATGGTTGTAGAAACTCCACACGACGTCGCGGCCGTCCCGCCCGATGTAGATGTAACGCGCCTTCGGCGAGAAGACGAGCGCGTCGACCGGCAGATGGGTCTTCAGAAATCGCCGGTGCGTCTGGGCTTCGACCAACGGGAGTTTCACGGCCTTCGGCGGCACGCGAAGATCGAGCCACGGCGACATGTTGGCTACTTCGAGGTCTGGATCACCGCCAAAGAGCAATTGCGCGATGATCTGCTGCATCCAGGTCGTTCCGGACTTGGCGTACGTCGAGATGACGATGTCATCGTCGCGAAAGACCAGATCGTTCCAGATCGTCGAATCAAAATGATGACTGTGAATTTCGCGCGTTTTCCGCGGCGCAGCACTCGACGAACTCATGAGGCGGCCCTGATCCGTGACCGCCCCAATCTACATCAAGCGCCGAATTGCAGCCCCTCGAATTTGCCGTCTTCGCGCCACTCCTTGAGCAGCTTGAAGAAGCGGATCGAGCCGCCGCCGTACGGCGATGATTGCTTCGCGAGGGGGTTCGGCTTGCCCTCGTTGTTGTAGTAGCCGGGTGTACAACTCGCGCCACCCAGGCCGCCAAGCGGTCCGCCCAGCGCGAGCTCGACAATCGTGTCGACCCACGCCTTTTCCGCGTCCGCGGTCACTTCCACGGTTCGATGACCCTGATCAAGCGCGGTCGCGATGATGTGCGCCTGATGCACTGCGGTCTCATCGAGCAGGTGCGGGAAGTTCGCGGTGAAACCGCCTTGCGACGTGTTCATGATGAACAGGTTCGGGAAGCCGTGACTGCCCATGCCGTGCAGCGTGCGCGTGCCGTCGCGCCAGTGGTCGCTGAGCGCTTTGCCGCCGCGCCCGACGACGTCGTAACCGGAACGACGCGTATAACTCGTGCCGACTTCGAATCCCGTGCCGAAGATGATGCAGTCGACCTCGTACTCGACGCCGTTGACGACGAGTCCTTTCTCGGTGATGCGCTCGACCCCCTTGCCGTCGGTGTCCACCAACTTCACGTTGGGGCGGTTGAACGTCGGCAGGAAGTCGTCGTTGAACGTCGGTCGCTTGCAGAACATCTGGTAGTACGGCTTCAACTTCTCCGCGACATCGGGATCTTTCACTAACGCATCCACTCGGGCGCGGATTTCTTCCATCTTTTCGAAGTTGGCCATCTCCATCATTTGCTCGAGGCTCATGTTGGAGTTGCCGTCCGCCTTGCGAAACTGATGGATCATCTTGCCGATGAGGTCGGTCCAGCCGTCGCCGACGAGATCGCGTTCCTGCGGTACGCCGGATATCAGCGCATTGAAGTTTTCCATCCGTGCTTTCTGCCAACCCGGTTCGAGACTCTGCGCCCACTGCGGATCGGTCGGCGAGTTGCCGCGCACGTCGACGGACGACGGCGTGCGTTGGAATACGTACAGTTGCTTGGCCGTTTCGCCGAGGAACGGTACGCATTGAATCGCAGTCGCGCCGGTACCGATGATCGCGACGCGCTTGTCGTGCAGTTTGTCGAGGCCGCCGTCGGGGCCGCCGCCGGTGTAGTTGTAATCCCAGCGGCTGGTATGAAATGTGTGGCCTTTGAAGCTGCGAATGCCGGGAATGCCCGGCAGTTTCGGCCGGTGCAACGGACCGTTCGCCATCGACACGAAGCGCGCCCTGATCGCGTCGCCGCGATTGGTCGACACGATCCAACGCGCTGAGGCCTCGTCCCACGCGAGACCCGTCACTTCGGTCTGGAACAAAGCACCGTCATACAGGTTGAAGTGTTTGCCGATGTTGGCGCTGTGCGCGAGGATTTCGCGCGCGTAGGAGTACTTCTCCTTCGGCACGTAATCGAGTTCTTCCAAGAGCGGCAGATAGCAGTACGACTCAATGTCGCATTGCGCGCCCGGGTAACGGTTCCAGTACCACGTGCCGCCGAAGTCGCCGCCCTTTTCGATGATGCGAATGTCCTTCACACCCGCTTGACGCAGCCGCGCGCCAGCCTGCAGACCACCGAAGC
The DNA here is from genome assembly GCA_963829065.1 of uncultured Gammaproteobacteria bacterium. Lineage (GTDB taxonomy): Bacteria > Pseudomonadota > Gammaproteobacteria > Pseudomonadales > Azotimanducaceae > DATJGR01. The sequence continues at coordinate 289,250 of CAWHHK010000011.1, forward strand.
CACCGCCGATCAGCACCACATCGACCTCGTCGGTGACCGGCTCGCGCTCGATCCTTTCGGCAACGTAAGGGTCTTCGAGGTATTTGGCGTACTCGCCGGTCATCTCGACATACTGCTCGTTGCCGTCCGCGCGTAAGCGTTTCTCGCGCTCGATGCGATAGCGCTCGCGCAGCGCGTCGGCGTCGAACTGCAGGTCGGAGGACAATGCGTTGGCGGTCTGACTCATGATTGCTTCCTGTTGAAATAGTTAGGGTTGTGCTAACGGCGCCATCGCGCCGCGCAGCGAATTGATGAAGAGCGTCACCGCCGCGGCGTCGCCGGGGTAGCGTTCGTCTTCCACGAAACGGTCGAGAAACGTCAGCGCGCCGAGCATGAAGTAGGCCTGCGCGAGGATCTCCTCGTCGTTCATCACCCGCAGATCGCCGCGCTGCATACCGCGGCGGATTCGGCCGCAGATGTGCTCCACGTTTGCCCGCAGGCCTTCGTGGTAGAGATCTGGGTCGTGTACCCGCACTTCTTCGGATAAGCGGACGTAGTTCGGGTTGGCGTGCAGAAACGTCAGATACGTCGTGAGGATCGCGTCTTCGTAGGCGAAGAACGAGTCCGCCTCGGCCGGCGCCGTCAGCCGCGCTATGAACTCGCCCGCCTGCGACGCCATCAGCTCGCGCAGCAACTCCCGTTTCGTGCCGAAGTGATAGTTCAGGATGCCGACCGCAACCTCGGCGCGGGCGGCGATCTTCGCTACGGAGGTGTTCTGAAACCCCGATTGCCCGGCTTCCGCGAGGGCAGCGTCGAGGATGCGCGCACGCGTGTCCTCGGAGCGCGCGTAATGACCGCGACTGGCGGTCCGAGGTTGGCTGGGTGACATGGGATTGAATATTGAATCATTTTTCAGTTTATCGCAAGAATCCTGGCCGATAGAGGCCGTCAAACGCCCGGATGGCGGCCGCGCAGAACGCCTGTGTGTGGATGATCTGGCAGTAACAAATGTTTGGGGGATTGACGCGCCCGGAGAGATTCGAACCTCCCGGCCCACCTGGTTCGAAGGCACAATGTGCCGGTCCGATGGCCCGGGAATCTAACAGGTGCGTAAAGGTGTGGAGGAGCAGGAAGAGGTTGCTCGAGCCTTGCTCGACGCGAATCGTTGCGTGTGAATCCAACGTCTGTCGCGCCGCTCTTCTCCTGCACGCCGCGCGCCGAGAACACCCCCGCTAAACGAGACATTGACGATGCACGGGATTCAGCATGGAATTCCGGCCGAGTGAAGGACTACCAAGGAGGTGACCTCTGTTTACGACTGAAGACAAAGAGCCGAGACTCGCTGGCGCGGTTAAGCAACTGCAATCACTTCTGATTGATGGCGAGAATATTCAGGCCGTGGCAGTGCAACGCCGTCTATTTGCGCTCGCGCATAGACGCAAGCTGGTGGCGGCTACGTCGGGTCGTTTCATCGCGATACGGCGGGGGCTCTTCAAGGATTTCTACCCTGAGGACGTGCGATGGCAGGACCTCAGAGATGTTGCCTTGAAGGTTGGGGTGTTCGGGGCCAGTCTGACCATATCAGCTTTGAATAGCCCGGACCTCGCTGTTGCCGGCAAATCACGAGTTCTGGAATTCAAAGGATTGCGCAAGCACGAAGCTGAGCAGGTCTATCGGTTGTGCCAAGCGAATGAGCAGGCATGGCGGGAAAAACGCCGGTTGCGCGAATTGGAAGAGCTACGCGCGAAATCGGGCGGTATTCAAATGGGCGATTTGCGTGGGAGTGCCATTGTTTCAGACGGCGTTTCCGATCCGGCAACGAGACTTCAGCAAGCCAAGGAAATGTTCGATAAAGGACTGATCAAAGACTCAGAGTATGAGACGCTCAAAGCAAAGATCATCGGCAGTATCTGACCGCTCGCGCATACGCCCCTGGGGACAGACGTCGGCGCTCGGCAATGGGAGCGTGAAGGCGCTACAGAGCGCGATTGCAGCCTTCTGCGCGGGTTGATCCTCGAGTTCTCGTTTTAATTGGCGCGCCTGGAGAGATTCGAACTCCCGGCCACCTGGTTCGAAGCCACAGTGGCCGACCCGCAAGCCCAATGTTTTCAGGCATTAAACGCACTCTGACAGGTACGTAAAGGTGTGTGAAGGAGTAGGAGAAACTTGCTTGAGACTTGCGTGGAGTCGTGGTGCCATTCGGTTCGTCCATTCTCCGGACGACTCTCCGGCACACTATTTCATTGCGGTATTCAGGAGACTGGCGAGCCGTACACCCGCTCGACGGGTTGCAAGGACACCGCATCGGTCGCGTCCTTAACGTATATGGAGGACGGCGAAAACGTTCCGGTCGCATCGGGAGCGCCCAGTCCACCATACGCGCGACGTTTGCCCACGTCATGGCTTTGCATGGCCCAGCTCGACGGGTCACCCTTCGACCACGCCTTGACTTGCGCAGCGGTAATCTTCGCGACGAGTTGGGCTGCGACCTGCGTGGGATCACTGCCCAATCGTTTGACGAACTCCGTGTCCCAGTAGTGGTGCAATTTTCCCTTCGCGATCGCGGCAGCTTTGACGAACTTCGCGTTGCCGCCTTGATCGTGATCGTCGCTTCGCATGTAGTGGCTGATGCAGATCGCCGACGAAGTGCAGCAGGAACTGCAGCGCCAATCGCTTCTCCTCAGTCGTGGTCGACGGATCTCCAAGCTCAGCAACGAACTCGTTGACCTTATCGACTACGCAGTCTTGACGCGACCCATTCGACGCAGGTGTGCCTGACGGTAGGGGCGGGATGACCGAAGCACGCTGTATCAATGTCTGGTGGTCCGCCAATCTCGATGTCGACAAAGTGCCACTCGCGCGTGGCGAGGTAATGCACCTTCGTCGTGTTGCGATCTTCATCGCGGTACTTGTCAGCCGACGTTGCCTCAGATGCGATGTCGACCGCCGTGAGTCCGCTGGCGTCTTGCGCGAGCAGCGCATTGACCTTGTTCCGCATGCCGGCCGTGAGGTAGTGATCTGCGATGAGCCCGACGATCTCGTGGCCCTCGTCGCCCCACGCATACACCTTCATCGTGCCGCACAGCAGCGATCCGCCAACAAGCGTGATCAACCAAATGCGACGCATCGTCGTTTCCCGGCTATGAGCGCCGCGTTAGTGTGCTGTCAGCCTCTGACCATTGCTACGATTGACACGCCGTCGCATGCTTCGTGAGCGCGGTCCGGGTGCCTGGGGCTGGGGACCTGTATTGCGAACAAGCGCCCGAAGGGGCTGGCGTACGGCCGCATCGCACGATCTCGACATTCGCGACTGTGGTAAGTACACGTGTTGACGTCACCCTTAGCAGAGTTTCGTTGTCCTGCGCCGAACAAGGAGATGGGCCAATGAAACGGTGCACTGCTTTCGCACTTCCATGGTTGCTCTTGTCTTCATACGCCAATGCGGCGGTCGTTACATGGCACGTCACGGGCGCAGTGACATTTGTCACCAACAGTGCTTCGGGATTGCTACCGTTTTCAAACGTGGTTGTCGGCGATCCATTCGTTCTTGAATACACGTTCGACACTGCGACGCCGAACAGCGGCAATCCCGCTGATAACACCGAGGGAGACTACAGAGCCCTGACGTCGGCGACGCTGACCATTGATGGTGTCACGACCCACCCGCCGATCATCGATGGCGTTTTCATCGTGCGCGACAACTATTCGTCCGGGAACGATTTCGTCGACCAGTACAACCTGAAAACGAACTTTGGCGGTTTCGCGCCCACCGGCGTCGCGACAGAAGCAATAGGTATGGACCTCACAAACTTGAGTCCGACGCCAGCGAATGTGGTGCTGAGTAACGCGCTGCCGGTTGCTCCTCCCAATCCGGCGCTCTTCAATCAGAACGGCAATTCCTTCGATTACGACGTGACTCTGTTAGACGCCCAGGGGCCTCCTGGCACCACGGCTGCTGTTGGAGGACACATCTCTGACATTTCGGTTGCGCCGCAGCCGCTAGCGCCCTCAGCTTTACGCGCGGAATGAACGCGGGCTGATTACCAGCTTTCGTCGACGTTAGCCAACGTGATTCGCGCCTGTTAATTCAGGAGCGCGGGAGACGAAAGCGCATCCACCTGCACACCCAAACGAGCGCGAAGAGGGGCGGCACCATTGCCGACATCACGCGTGGTACGCCTAAGGTACACGCGTTAGCTCGGAGTCGACCGGCGTTGTTGTGGCTGGGGTCAATAAGACCGTGCGAGAACTCCGGCGAAGTCCGAAAGCTGGTGGTCGGCCAGGGAATCAGCCCGGCTGCGCCAACAGGTTGTCGACGTAGCGCACGGCGACCGGGTTGATTAAGTGCTTTTGGGATTCGTACGAGCGACGTTCCGACTGAACGCCTGATGATGGCGAATCGCGGCACGATCGTCTTTGCAGCGTTCGGGGCGGCGTGTCTACAGGAATAGGCACTTGAACATCTCCCAGCAGGCGTCAACAATTGCCCCGCCGGGGTGGGCCGCGCAACCCGCGCTGTTTCCCGCTCCGGCCTATCGAGAGGGAGATCAGATGGCAAAATCAAAAGCTTCTAATGCACTACGCGCGCTCTCGCCACAAGTAAAGGCACTTATCGCCAAGGGTCTCATCGGAGGTAGCCTGGAAAAGTTTGGAAAGGTCCGGCCGTTTCCGAAGGGCACGCCGTATCCTGACGAATGGGTGATCAGCGTTCTGCCCAGCTCTGCCGCCAATGCCAAACGCCTCGTCGAGTTGTTGGTGAACGGCCGGGGACTGTCGCGGTTCGAGGTGTTTCCATACGGGATCACCAACCCGGAAATCGCGCGCATCGACATCGGCATTCCGTCGCGAGGCTAGAAGTGCAGAGCGCGCACGACGATCGCGGCGGAATCATCCAGATTCACGCGACCACCCGGTGCAATCTCGCGTGCGCGCACTGCTACTCACATTCATCGCCCAGCGCGACCGCGGCTCTGCCGGCGGACCTCGTCTGTCGCGCGATCGAGGACGCGGCGCAGCTGGGCTTTAGGATCGTTTCGCTCTCTGGCGGCGAGCCGCTCGTGTACGAAGGCCTGGACGACATCGTCGCCACCGTTAAGCGCTGCGGCTCACGCGTCAATCTGGTGAGCAACGGCATCCTGATCCGCTCTTCGCGCTACGAGCGCCATGCCGGCAGCTTTTCAGTCGTGGCGCTCAGTCTGGATGGACTGTCGGAACGACATAACGCCATCCGCGGCTCCGAAAAGTCGTTCGATCAAGTCAAGGCGGCGGCAGCGACCCTTCGTGGCCATGGCCAGGCGTTCGGACTTATCCACACCCTGTGTTCCGAGTCGCTGGACGAGATCGAGGAAATTGCCGAACTCGCGTCGGATTGGGGCGCCCGCCTGTTTCAGTTGCACCCATTCGAACCGTCCGGGCGGGATCTCGGCCGTGTGAAGATGACGCCGCTGTCCGCCGAGGAGCGGCTTGATGCGTATCTGCTGGCCGAGATACTTCAGGAACAATGCCCGAACATGCGAATCCAGCTTGACCTCATCCACCGCGAAGTCGCACGGCGCCTTCCGCTCGCCATTCACGGAGCACCACTAAAGGAGCCGATGGTTCCGCGCGAACTGGTGCTGGAGGAAACTGGACGGCTCGTGCCGTTGACATACGGACTGGATCGCGCGTTCGCCGTCACGGACATCCGATCCGCGTCGCTCAAGTCGGCGTGGAGTCGGTATCTTGAAACTGACTGGCCGGTATTTCGCCAACGGTTGCGCCGCGCGTGCGTTGACGTCGCGCGCGGAAAGTACGGTGAAGTGGCAGCGTGGCACGAAGTCGTTCGCCAATACGCTGCCGCATCCTCCGCAACGCACATTCCGCTCCGCCTCGAAGGCCTGGTCGCTTAGCCGCGACGCTTGCTGGCCAACTGTAGGTTCGTTGATTCAAATACCAGCTTGAAATTCGTGTCGAAGCGTTGGAAGTACTTCATGGCCGACGGTCCGATGGCAGTTCTAGCGCCCATAGAGTTCATTGCTCAGGCAAAAGAGAAATGACCCTGAGTTCAACCGGCGCGCTGGCCTGGCGCGACGTTAGCGACGACAGCGTTGAGCTAGTCGCGCGTCCGTCGCAAAAGCGCGCGCAGCAAGCGTTGCCTACTTGCCGTTTCGCAGCCGCCAGCCTTAGGCTACTCTTGCGCGAGCTTGCACGGGGCCGTCGGGGCTCGTAACCAGACGGGGGTAAGACTTGGCAAATCCAATCAAATGCGATGCGGCATCAAACCCGCCCGACGGTGTGGCCACGCCGAAGACGATATCCATGTTCGTCGGAAATCCGCCGCGCGAATTGATGATCTTCACCGGCACGGCGGTGTTCGACTGGAAATCGAAAGCGAAGCTCGACCGGAACGAGGTGGTGGTGAACCTGGGGGCAACCGCGACGGAGGCCTTCCAATCAACCTCCACCTGCAGTCTGGCTTCCCTCTCCAATACCGATTCCGAGATGATCTTCGCCGTGGACGCTTCATGGGTCGTGCGAAGAGGGGACGACGCCGGTCTCGAGTTGCACGCCAATATCGCCGTGCAGGGGAATGACTCGGTGCTGAACCGGATCAGCTACCACGTGCAGGTCCTGACGGACCCCGTGACAGCGAAGATCTCTGGCACGATCCGCTGGAACAAGAGCCTTGGCGACCCGACCGAAGCGGCCAAAGGCGGCGCCAACATGTTTCGTGTCGCCGCCGGCAACCTCGTCAGCGTCCCCGGCTCAGGCGGCGGATTCGGGAGCACGAAGTGGATAGAGGCGGCATCGACGTTCACGACCGCCGTACCCGTGCAGTCGGGGGACTTCTGGGCAGTGTCCTATGTGCTCGAAAACGTCCCGCTGTCTCAACAATTCAACGTCATACCGGCGCTGTTGGATGGTGTCCTGACGAGCGTCATCCTCCCCTACCCCACCTTCATGCCCGCACCGCGCTACGTCGAACTAACGCCGAATGCTCCCACCGCGACCGGTGTCGACTTCGAGATGATCGCCGGCCAAGGGGTGCGCTGATGTCGCTACCGGCAGGTATGCTGCCGTTTACCGCCGACGGGGCCAACTTCCCCGACCAGGTCAGCGACTTCCAGATTTTGTCAGTCCCGGCGCGATCGACCCGCACCGCTGCAAATCTCTACGTTCAGGTGGCAGGTGTCGCGCACTTCGACTGGGACCCCATCTGGGATGACGGTGACGGGCACAAGCTTTATCGCGGCGACTTGGCCGTCACGATGCCTCAGCAGGTTCTGCAGCAGGGAGACGCTCTGGTTGAGTGGACCGCGATGGCAGGCATGCGGCGCCTCGATCGTGACGAAGAGGGCAGCACCGACGATTTCACCATCGCCGTGGACGAGGTGTCATCGGTCCATACGGCGGCCGGCGATGTGAGGCTGACGATGAAGGCGGCCTACCAGGGCGACGCGTGGGTTCTCAGGGTCTCCTTCCTGCTCGATCTACTCATCTACCGTCCAAGCCTCGACAGGGTCGCGCCACCTGATTCGCATGACCGGCTCCGCGATTGGGCCAGGGCGGCGTCGGTGCTGTTGAAGTACGTGGGCGGCTGAGCAGGCGGTCAGCCGCTTTGCGCTGTTTCTATGACCGCAGTGGGAGCGCCGCCGAAGACGACTCAGATCATTGAGTAAATGCCCGATTGCGGTCCAAAGCCACCTCATCGACAACGTGCTGCCGCCGGTGCCGATCCGGCAATGGGTGCTCGCGTTTTCCTGGCCCTTGCGGTTACTGGTGTCGACGCGCCCTGCTGCGGTGACCCGAGTCCTCGCGATCGTCTCTCGCGAGTCGCCCGGATTCGCACTGGAGCAGACGCTTTGCGCAGCGTGATGAATGATGCTGACGCCCGCTGAAGCCGTCGGTCTGCGCGGCAAGCAGATCGACGGGCGGCTGCGTCGCGCGGCGGCGCGGCTGTCGAGTGCGACGCTGCGTCAGTTCGAGCAGCGCCTGCGCGACGACGCGTGGCGCAATCACGTGATCTACGAACGCGACGAAGGGACCGAGGCGGTGCGGATCATGCTGCGGCCGCTCGCGGCCACGCATGATCAGATCGCGTACGTGCACCACGTCTGCTCCATGCTGACGGATGCACTGAGGCGCCTCGCCGATCTGTATCTCGCCGACGCCGACGTGCGGCGCACGCTGGCGCTCGATGCCGAGGAGGCGGGTTGGCTAACCGACTTGTGGTCCGAGCGGCACGGCCGCAACAACCCGATCTACAGCCGGCTCGACGCGGTGTGCGACTTCTCGAGCCCCGACTGGCGCGACGGGCTCGCGTTCCTGGAACCGAACCTGTCGGGCATCGGCGGCATCCACTACGCCCCGGTCGTCGAGCAGCTGGTGATGCGCGACGTTGTGCCGGAGATGCAGCGCTACGATCCGGCGCTGCGTCTCGAACTGCCGCGCGACCAGCGCGAGCTGTTCATGCAGGCGCTGATCGAGCACGCCGAGTCGATCGCCCGCCTGCTGAAGACGCTCGCGTTCGTCGAACCGAAGTACGAGCGGTCCGGGCCGGACGAGCAGCGCGTGCTCGCCGAGTTCATCGAACGCAAATACGGCATCGCGGTGGTGCACGTCGACCCGCGCGAACTCGGGCTCGACGCCGGCGAGGTGACGGCGCAGGGTCGCGTCGTCGACCTCGTGTATCGCGACTACGAGGTGCGCGACCTGATCGCGCACGAACGCATCGGCGTCGACATGGCGCCGATGCGGCGGTTGTTCGCCGAGAATCGCGTGGTGTCGTCGATCGCCGGCGACTTCGACCACAAGAGCTGCTGGGAACTGCTGACCGACTCCGCGCTGGCGCAACGGCACTTCTCGCCGGAGGAATGCCGGCTGTTGACAAGCCGTGTTGTGGACACGTGTGCTGCGGCAGCGCCGTACGCTGACATGGGACCGGCGTGACGTCGATCTCGTCGAGTTCGCGCTGGCGCAGCGCGAGCAGCTCGTGCTGAAGCCGAACCGCAGCTACGGCGGCACCGGCGTCTGTCTCGGCGCATCCGTCGATGCCGCGGAGTGGGAGAATCGTGTGGCGGATGCGCTGCGCGGGGCCGACGACCCGCACTGGCAGTCGCGCCCCCTGACGACGTCGTTGGCTGCCTGCAGGACGTCCACTGGGCGCTGGGATCGTTCGGCTACTTTCCAAGCTATACGCTTGGCAACCTGTACACGGCGATGCTGTGGGCGCAGCTTCGGCGCGACGTGGCGGATGTGGACGATGCCCTCGCGCGGGGTGAGCTCGAGCCGGTGACGGCGTGGTTGCGCCGCGAAGTGCATCCACCTGGTGCGCGCGAGACCGCGGGCGCGACGATCGAGCGCATCACCGGACGGCCTGACGGCGGTGAGCTTCCTCGACTACGTCACGCGGAAGTTCGGCGCATAGCGCGTCCCATCCAGGCGCGCGGGTCAGACACCGTCGGTCGAGGGGCATAACGATCTGATCCCTCAGTCCCACTACAGACGAGGAGAGAACTCGGTGTGCGACCGTATCTGTCGTCGCGGACTTGGTGGATCGCGCTTGGCATTCGTCAGCAACTATCGGCTGCCTCACCTTCCCACCTCGGCGATGAGTGAATCGTGAAAGCTCTGCCGAAGATCGAGCCGACAACGTTTGTTGCAGCAAGCGACACAAATCATCGCGTCTAGGTGCAGCCTTTGCCGGGCAAGGAACAAGAGGTAGGTGCGAGGGTTGATTTCGAAACGTCCGTGTTTGAACCCGACCGAGTATGGGTAACGCGGAGGACTCTCTGCCGAGACGGGTGCCACACTAGCAGGTAGTTTCGTGTGAGCCGCGTTCTTCCAGATCGATGTCGTCGTTCATCGAGCTGCGCGTAACCTATTGATTTAATTGGCGCGCCCGGAGAGATTCGAACTCCCGGCCACCTGGTTCGAAGCCAGGTGCTCTATCCAACTGAGCTACGGGCGCGGAAACTATCTAACGGATCTACCCGGCTGCGACGTCAACGCACCAGGCGTCCCGGCAGCGCATCGGTCGGTTCGCCGTTGCGATAGGTCACTTCACCGTTGACGATTGTCGCAAGGTAACCGTCGGCGCGTTGCTCGAGCCGCGATCCGCCGGCCGGCAGATCTTTGACCATCTCGGGCGCGCGGACACGCAGATTGGCGAAATCGATCACGTTGATGTCGGCCTTCATTCCCGGCGCGATCACGCCGCGGTCGAACAGATTCACGGCGCGCGCCGTGTCGTGCGTCTGGCGTTTGACCAGAGTGGGGTAACTCGATGCGTTCACCGCGCGTGCGGTCGCGGCCCCAGTGCGCGAGCAGGTAGGTCGAAAAGCTCGCATCGCAGATCGTGCCGACGTGCGCCCCACCGTCGCCGAGCCCCGGTACGCAATCGTCGCTCAAAATCATTTCGCGGCAACAATCCAAGTTGAACTGCGAGTAGTTCGCAAACGGCGTGAACAGCAGTTGGCGGCCGCCGTTGTCGAGCAAAAGGTCGTACACCAGATCGAGCGGCGCGCGACCCAGACGCCGCGCGCGCGGACCAAGAGCATCTTCCGGCGCGGGCTCGTAGTCCGGTGGATCGTTCAAGCAGCCAGATGCGATCGAAATCGCCGATGAGTCGCTTCATCCGCTCGAAGGCCGGCAACGGTTCTTCCGCGAGTATCTTTGCCTTCACCGCCGGTTCCTGCAGTCTCGCCACGCGATCGGCGAGCGGCAGCTTCGCGAGCGCCATATACGACGGCCGCATCAACAACGGATTCAGCGTCGTCGACAGACCGAGCACGATGCCGATCGGTCGCGGCGCGACCTGGCCGCGCATCACGCGTCCGGCGACGACGTTGGTCTGAATTCGACCGAGGATCTTTTTCCATCCGTTCGGCGACAACCCTTGCGCCAACGAGATCGAGATGGGGCGACCGCTCGCCGCGGCCATGCGTTCGACGATGCTGAACTCGTCGTCGAGATCGGCGAAGTCCGAAATCAACTCGAGCACGCCGCGTCCCGCGTCTTTCAGTCCCATCGAGATGCCGACGAGTTCGTCGACCTCTGCCGTCAGCGACGGCGTCGGGGCGCCTTTGCTGCTGCGATGATTCAGCGTCCGCGACGTCGAGAAACCGATCGCGCCGGCGGCCGCCGCCTCTCGCGCCAACACGCGCATCTGCGCGATGTCCTGCGCGGTCGCGGGCTCGCGATTCGCGCCGCGTTCGCCCATCACGTAGACGCGCAATGCGGCGTGCGGCAGCTGCGCCGCGATGTCCATGTCGAACCGGCGCTGCGACAGATAGTCGAGATATTGCGGAAACGTCTCCCATTCCCACGAGAGCCCTTCGTGCATGCACCGCGCCGGGAATGTCCTCGACGCCTTCCATCAACTCGATCAGCAGGTCGTGGTCGGCGCGCTTCACCGGTGCGAAGCCGACGCCGCAGTTGCCCATGACGACCGTCGTCACGCCGTGATGGTTCGACGGCGACATCCGATTCGTCCACGTCGCCTGACCGTCGTAGTGCGTGTGAATGTCGACGAACCCGGGCGTGACGATCGCGCCATTGGCGTCGACCTCGCGCCGGCCGCGGCCCGAAATCGCGCCCACCTCGACGATTCGCCCGTCGCGTCACGCCGACATCGGCGCGCCGCGCGGCGCGCCCCGGTCCCGTCGACGACGTCTCCGCCGCGTATCACCAGATCCAATTGCGTCATCGTTTTACCCTCGTGCCGCGAGCGGTCCGCGAATCAGACGTCCCGGCAACGCGCCGGTGTGCTCGTTGTTTTGCAGCAGGATCTCGCCGCCGACGATCGTCGCCAACATGCCGTCGGCGGTTTGCTTCAGGCGCTTCGCTCCGGCCGGAAGATCGTGCACGACATCAGGCATCCGGGCGCGACCGTATCCGGATCGAATACCGCGAGATCCGCCGTCATGCCGACGCGCAACAGGCCGCGATCGTGCAGGCCCCACATCGATGCGGTGTCGAACGTGATCAGCCGCACCGCTTCTTCGAGCGTAAATGCCTGCTTCTCGCGCACCCAATGCGACAACAGATGGGTCTGCAGCGAGCTGTCCATGATCTGCGACACGTGCGCGCCCGAATCGGAGAACGTCACGACTGAGCGCGGGTGCTTCATCATCTCGAGCACGTGGTCCTGGTTTTCGTTCGCGATCGGCTGGCGGAAGAACACTTTCAAATCGTGTTCGAGCGCGATGTCGATCATTGCTTCGACCGGATGCACGCCGCGCTCGCGCGCGACATCGGACATCCGCTTCGGATCGTTCGACATCGTATCCATCAAGTAGACCCAGTCCCAATTCGGCGGGCGCGCCTCGGCACCGACGATGCGTGGACCCTGGTACGGCGAAGACGCCACATCAACGAGCGCGCGCTTGATCGCCGGGTCGCGCAATTTCGCTTTTTGCTGCGCGAGCGGTAGGTTGCGAATGTCCTTCCAGACCGCCCACTTGTCGAACGGGGTATTGCCTTCGAACGACAACAATACGTTCAAGGCGCGTGAGTGAGCCTGGATCACCATGCGCCCGCCGGCCGCTGCCGTTTCGTCGGCAAGGTCGTAGTACGGCCGCCACAATTCGGGTGCGACGCGCACGGAGAACATGCCGAACGTGATCGGCACGCGCGACTCGACCGCCAGGCTCTTCAGCCGGTCGAAGTACTCGCGGACGCGCTCGGGATCACGGCCGACCGTTTCACCGGCGATCTCGAAAATGCCCGCGTTCAATTCGCCCATCGCGTTGACGATCGCGCGCACTTCGCTCCAGTCGGCGACGCGACTCGCGACCGGACGCTCATCCGTGGTGATGTGATTGTGTGTGCGCGACGTCGAGAAGCCGATCGCGCCCGCGCGCAATGCTTCCTGCGTCAGCGAGCACATGCGCTCGAGATCTTGCGGATTTGCCGTCTCGCTGAACGCACGCTCGCCCATCACGTACGTGCGCAGCGCGGAGTGGCCCATGTAGCCCGCGTAGTTGATCCCCTTCGGCAATGCATCGATCGTGTCGAGAAATTGCGGGAACGACTCCCAGCTCCACTTGATGCCGGCGAGCATCGAGTCGCGCGAGATGTCTTCGGCGCGCTCCAGATTGCGGAACACGAGGTCTGCGTCCTCGGCTTTGCACGGCGCGAGCGTGAACCCGCAGTTCCCCATCACCGCGGTCGTCACGCCGTGGTAGCACGAACAGGAGCCGATCGGGTCCCAGAACACCTGCGCGTCCATGTGCGTATGGCCGTCGACGAAGCCTGGCGTGACGACGTGTCCGTCGGCATCGATGCGCCGGCGCGCCTTACCGTCGACGCGGCCAATCGCCGCGATGCGTCCGCCCGCGATGGCGACATCGGCGCGATAGCGCGGCGCGCCCGAGCCGTCGATCACGGTGCCATTCTTGATGACGAGGTCATAGCTCATGAGTGCGTCCTCCGCTGCCGACCGGGCGAGTCTACCATCGTTCGCGCGCCCCCCGTTCAATGCCGCGACTGCCCTGTTTGCGGTGCAGCGACGCTGTTTCTAGACTAGCCGAAGCTTTTCGCAGGGGGAGATCTCGATGATTCGCGCATGGCTTCCTGTGTTTGCGATGGTCGCGTGTTGCCACGCGTACGCCGCAGACGCGCCGACCGACAGCGCAACGCCCGCGCCATCCGCCGACGCAACCGACGCGCCAACCGCAACTGCCACCGACACACCAACCGCGACCACGACGGACACGTCCCCCGCAGCGCCCTCCAGCGCGCCGGCGACGTCCGATTCGAAGTCCGGATTCGTCGCCGCGTATCACAAGTACGAAGAGTTGATCGCGCAGGACAAATCGGAAGAGGCGCTGCCTTACGCGGAACAGGCCTATCGACTCGGTATCGAGGTCTACGGCGAGAACCACAAAAACACCGCCGCGCTCGCGCTGAACTACAGCCAGCTGCTGATCAAGATGAATCAGATCAAGACTGCGATCCCCATCCTCGACAAGGCGATCGAGCAATACCGACAGCTCTACGGCAAGGACGCCAAAGAACTGATCGACCCGCTGATGTCGCGCGGCAACGCGTCCGGTACGTGGGAGCCTAAGCAACAACATGTCTACTACGACGCAGCGCTCAATATCGCGCGCGCGCGCGTCAAATCGGATGACCTGTTGCTCGCGCACCTGAACCTCGAAGCCGGGATCCATCTGATGCGCGATGGCAACGTCGAGCAGTCGAAGCCGTTTCTCGACGCCGCGTACGAGCAATACCACAAGCAGGTCGCAACCTCGGACGCGCGCTTCGTGATCGCGTCGTTCTGGCTCGGAAAGTACTACCTCGTGAACGCAAAACCGAAAATCGCCGAGCCGTATCTCACGCAGGTGCTCGCCGCATTCCAAGCCGCCGGCGCGCCGCAGAATTCGCTCGCGATGGCGGCACACGCGCTGCTCGTCAATGCGTATCAACAGCTCGGCGAGCCGGCACGCGCAACGGAGCACTGCGTCGCGGTCGGAGCGCTGCAACCGTGGACCGATGAGTCTGGACAGATGCCGTTGTACCGCCAGAATCCCGTGTACCCGGCCGACGCCAAGGGACTCGAGGGGACTGCGCTGCTCGAGTTCACGATCGACGCCGATGGTTTCGTGCGCGATCCGAAGTTGCTGCAGACGGAAGGCAGCGACAGTTTCGGCGATCCCGCGCTGGCGGCGATTCAGTCGTGGCGCTACGCGCCTCGCTTCGTCGACGGAGCGCCGGTTGCCACGCCTGGCGTCAAGGTGCAGATGACGTTCAAATTGGCGCCGTAACGCGATCCTTTCGTTCCTCGAGCGAGCGTTGCGCGACGCTCCTCAGGTGAGCGCAGAGGCGCTCAAGTCGCGACGAACCGATTCGTCGCGCGATCTTTGCGCACGTTCGCTGCGTCGAACACCTGCCCGTTCATCGCGATATAGACCCCGGCCGGCAGCGTCTGCACCGCCGCAAACGCCATACCGACGTTGAATGCCGCATCGGTGTTGGCGAAGCGCGCGGGCGACAGCGCGCCGGTCAGCACGATCGTCTTGCCGCGAATCGTGCTGAGTACGCGCGCGGTGTCCGTCATCGTATCGGTACCGTGCGTCACCACCACGCGGTCGTTGGGCGCCGCGGCGATCGCGCGTCGAATGGCTTCGCGATCGTCGTCAGTCAGATCGAGGCTGTCTTTGCGAATGACCTCGATGGTCTCGAATGGCGCGTGCACGTGGGCTTCGCGCAACAGATCGCCGACCATCGAGCGGCCCACCTCGAATTCGCTCTTGGCGTCGAAATACACTTTGTCGATCGTGCCGCCGGTGGTCACGACGAGGATCATTTCCATTGCGTTTCCGATCTCACGTTCACCGTCGCTACCGCGTAGCGACGCCGGACTCGATGCGTGCGGCGCGCGCAAACGCGGCGACCGCTTCACGCAAATCCGTTCTGCGCTGCGCGCCGGTGCTCTCGCTGAAACAGAACGACAACCGCAGCTGATCGAGTCCGGCACGCGGGTTGCGTTGCCGCGCGTCGCGTGGATAGAAGTCGTACATCGGAATGGCAACGACGCCATATTGCGAAACGAGTCGCGCAATGAATGCATCGTCAGTCGTGACCGCGGGATTGCGGAACGTGAACACCGTGAAAAATCCGGCTTCAGGATGGGTCCAGCTGAACGACTCGGGATAAGCGCCGAGTTCGGCTTGCAGCGCGTCGAGCACGATGCGGCGGTTGTCTCGATAGATCGCGAGCTTCTCGTCTGCGACCGGCCAAAGTGATTTGCGCAGGTCCATCGCATCGTCGTGCAGTAGCGCCTCGAAACCGCGCAGCGCTTCGGGGTTCTGGAACAGCAGATCGGCGCTCGCCTCCGTCAATAGCAGGTCGGTGATCGGCACCGGGGCGCCGCCTTCGATCGCGATCGAGACGTTCGAGATGATGAAGCCGACGCGCGGTCCCGGGAAACCGATCTTCGATCCCGTGAACAAATGGATGGTCCGATCCGGCGCCAGCGACACGAACGGACGCGGGCGCTCGCTCGGCTTTGCATAATTGATATACAGGTACGGCGCATCCTCGAGAATCAGGATGCCTTCATCTTCCAAGACCTCGAGCACCGCGCGTCGCCGCGCATCGCTGAATGAAAACCCGGCCGGGTTGTGGCCGTCGGGTACCGAGTAATAGAGCGGCACGAAGTAACCGGCCGCGCGCGCCGCGCGAATCTGCTCGCGGACGCGCGCGGCAATCGGCCCTTCGCTGTCCATCTCGACGCTGAACACCGCTGCATGCCGATTCAGCGTTGCGCGGGCGAGAAACCCCGCGTATGTCGGCGCGTCGGTGATGTACGCGATCGGTTTGCCGGGGCGTTCGAACATCGAACACACGAGACTGATGCCGCCGGTCGCGCCAACAGTCGGGATGAGGCGCGCCGGATCGATGCGAATACCCCAGTCCGCGCCGTACACCGCTGCGAACGCCTCGCGCGGACCGCGGGGACCAAGCGTGTCGGTGTAGGCGTACGCCTCGCGCAAGTATTCGGGCAACACGCCGGGATCGTTGACGCCTTCTAGGCGCCGCAGGTGCTCGAAGTACGCGGCTTTGTGCGAGAGAAACGTGCGCGGGTCGGTCGCTTCCGGATGCGGATAGCCGGCGCCGAGATGGTGGATCTTGAGTCCGTTTTGTTCGGCGATCGCGCGCAGGTTCGGCAGCGACGCGGCCATCTGACGCGTCACGGATACCGGCTGCAGCCGAATGTCGGGGGCGGACAACGTCGTGCGTGTTTCCATCGGCGAATCGCGGCTGATTTGCGGATTCGCGACACTGCTCTACGATTGAACCTTCGTCAAGGCGACAGCGCGCAATGCAAATACACTTCGACGTACACGACGGCGAGGGTCCGCACCTGCTGCTCGTGCATGGGTTCCTGATGTCGCGCGCGCAGTGGCGGCGAAAACCTCGCGGCGCTCGCGCGGTTCTGCCGCCCCGTCGTCGTGGAACTGTGGGGCCACGGCCGTTCGCCGGCGCCCGAGGACGTTGCGCTCTACCACCCCGACAGTTATGTCGAGGCGTTCGAAGCGATCAGAGCCAGCCTCGCGATCGAGCGCTGGTGGTTGTGCGGTTATTCGCTCGGCGCCGGGTTGACGCTGCGCTATGCGTTGACGCACCCGGATCGCGTGTTCGGACACATTTTCACCAATTCGACGTCGGCGTTTGCCGACTCGGATCAGGTCGACGCGTGGCAGCGCGGCGCCGGAGCGGCTGCGCAGACGATCATTTCGCTCGGCATTGACGCGATCGAACGCATGCCGGTGCATCCCCGCCACGCGAAGCGTCTCGCGCCGGACCTGTACGCCGCGTTGATGCAGGATGCGGCCGGCTTGAGTCCGCTCGGGATCGCCAACACACTGCGTTATACCAACCCCAACGCAACCGTTCGGGGGCGCGTGCACGCAAACGTCGCGCCTGCGTTGCTGATCTGCGGCAGCACCGAGTCCCGGTTCGAAAAACACCGCGAGTTCGCGCAGACGTGGATGCCGAATCTGTCGATCGTCGATCTAGCGGTGGGTCACGGCGTGAATATGGAAGACGCAGCGGGGTTCAACCGCGCTGTCGGCGAATTCGTCACGTCTCGACGCTGACGATCAACGGCGTGACGCTCTTGCGCTGCGCGTCGCCGCAGCTCGACTGCACGTCGACCGCAATCCCGGGCCGCACCTGCGCTGCACGAGACCCGAACGCGACGCGCAAGCCGCCGTCTGCGAGCGCCTGCGTCGAGACCGCGCCCGTCGTGTCGAACCCAAGCGCCACCAACGCCGCTTCCGCGGCTTGTACTTCGGGCGAGTAACGCGTGCGCCCGCGCAGCCACCGCGCCGCGAGCTGGTCGTTTTCGACAGCGGCGAGGAATGCGTCGACGTCCGTCGGTTGCACGCGCCCGTACAGCGCCGCCTGCGGCAGTGTCAGCACGTTGGGCGCGAAGCGGTGGCCGCCGACGTGGGTCGTCTGCCAGACGCGTTCGCCGACCCGCTCGCGCAGCGCCGCATAGGTCGGCAGGCCGAAACGGGCGCAACACAGGTCGCGCTGGCCGTTCGTGCAGACGAAGTACTGACGGTCCTGGATCGGCGCGCGCACCAGGACGTCGTTCAGCGACAGCGCGCAGAGCGCGTCGTAGTCATCGGCTTCGACTCGGTGCAGCGCGCCGGCGACGGCAATCATCAGCGTCACGCGCGTGCGATCGAGTTCCGGTCGCCGAATGAATTGCAACCGCGGTTTCAGGCCCCGCGCGACTGCATCGTGCGTCAGTCGATCGAGCCACGCGCGGGAAGCGACGGCGAGCGAATTGTCGCTGGTCGCTTTGGCGGTCCACGCGGGCAGGTACTCGAGCATGATCCACGCATCGACGACGTCCGCCGTGCCCGGCAGTGTCGCGCCTTCGGCGAGCGCAAGTTCGGCGCAATACGCGCGTTGCAACGTCATGAATACCTCGTCTCGTTCTACTTTGCGTGCGTCGAATTGCTTGCGAGCACCGCCAATTTCTCTGCATAACGCTCTTTGACCGCGGGGCCTTCGCCGTAATGCTGGGCGCGCTCGAGGCTTTCTTGCGCGGCCAGGAGATCGCCACTGCGGTAGTAGATCAATCCCTGCAGAAAGTACAACTTGTCGTCGCCTTTCTTCAGCGAAATCGCGCGCTTGATCTGAGCGAGCGCGCGCGGGTAGTCGGCCGCCAGATATGCCTCGTGCGCGAGCGCGTAGTGGAAATACGGGTTGATGTCTTCGTAAGCGCGGATCCGCGCGCGGTACTGCTCGGCCAGTTCGTGCTTACCGACCTGGTCGTACAATTTCGCGAGATTCGTCAGTGCCGGCTTATTGGACGGATGCACAGCGACCGCGCGTTCGTACGCGGCCGCCGCGCGTTCGGTGTCGGCGCGGCGTGAATACAACGCGCCGAGGTTCACCCACGCGGGCGCGACACGCGCATCGAGCGCGATGGCGCGCTTGAAACGCGCGAACGCGACGCGCTGCTCACCCGCGCGCAGTGCCTCGACGCCGCGGTTGCTGAGGAACAGTGCCTCCGCCGTCGCATCACTGACCGGGTGACGCGGGAATGTTCCTCGATAATCCGCTTGGTTGAAGTCGACGATGAAGTCCTGCTCGAACTTCGTCGTGATTCGGACTCCGCGGACGATCGAATTGATGTGATTGTTCAGAATCACCCAATCGTCGACCGAGTCCCAGATCGGCGGTACGTCGACCACCTGGAAACTCGCGTTGAGTCCTACGCCGCGCGCGAGGGCGATGAAAAGGCTCGTGTACGACAGGCAATTTCCGGTTCGCCGGCGAAACGTCTCGTCGGCAGTCAACGTCAGATTCGAGTCGTACTCGACATCGAAATAGCCGGCTGACTTCATGCTTCGAAGCAGCTGCGCCAAGCGCATGTGGTCGGCCGCCGTGCCGCGGACGTTTTGTCGCAGGAACTCACTCATCGCGGGCGACAACGCGAGCATGTCGACGTCGCCCGCTTCTTCTGTTGCCACGGTCTCGCCGAAAAGCGCGTGACCATCGAGCAGGTCGGCAGTGCCGATGTGCGACTGCGGCTTGGGCACGGTGCTGCAGCCGGCGAGCAGCAGCGCGACCAGCGGCGAATACACCAGTGATGAGAACGCGCTACGCATCAGTTCGATCGTCTCGCAAACCCTCCCTCAATGGAAAGTAGAATGGAAAGCCCGGCTGTTTGGCGTCTGACATGTCCGTGATCGCACCCGAGTCGCCCCTCGCCCGTGCGGCGCTTACACGGACTGCTGCGCAGCACCGCGAGCAGCGGTGATGCGTACATCGAAACGGCGCTGCCAATGCTCAAAACCCGATTCGCCGTCGCCGATGCAGCCGCGGCCGCACTCGCCGCGACCGGCGTGGCCGCAGCTCAGATTCACGGTCAACGCACAGGGACGACGCCGCGCGTGACGGTGAACCGCCGCCGCGCCGAAGCGTCGCTGCTCAGTTTTGCACTGCAGCGTTTCACCGATCCAGCGCGCGCACCGGCGCAGCCCCTCGCAATGGAAGACCGCAGTGCAGCGGCCGGCTTCTACCCGACCGGCGACGGCCGGATCGTGTATCTGCACGCCGGATTCCCGCACAACACTCGCGGACTGCTCGCGTTGCTCGATGTCGCCGACGACCGCGCGGCTGTCACCGCCGCGGTCGCGCGCCGCAACGGCGCCGAACTCGAAGCGGCAATCGGCCGCGCCGGTCTGTGCGGCGCGATGGTGCGCGACGCGCCGGAGTGGGACGCATCCGTCCCCGGTATCGCGCTCGCGGCGCGCGGCGTCGTCGACATCGTCCAGGTCGGCGATTGCGAGCCGATGCCGTTGCCGCCGGGCGGGGACCAGCCATTGAGCGGCGTTCGCGTGCTCGATCTGACGCGCGTGCTGGCCGGACCCACGTGCGCCCGAACGCTCGCGATGTACGGCGCCGACGCGCTGCGGATCGGCGCGCAGTACCTGCCGTCGATTCCGCTCTTCGTCGTCGACACCGGCTTGGGCAAGCGCGCGGCGTTCATCGACCTGAAGAGCCGAGGCCGGGCGCGATACGCTGCGCGCCCTCGTGCGCGACGCCGACGTGTTTTCGCAGGGTTATCGCAGCGGCGCACTGGAACGCCTCGGGTTCGGCGTCGCCGACGTCGTGCGCGCGCGCCCCGGCATCATCTATGTGTCGATCAACTGTTACGGCCACGAGGGCGCGTGGCGCCCGCGGCCGGGGTGGGAGCAGTTGGCGCAGACCGTCACCGGTATCGCGCACGCGCACGGCGTCGACCTGCACGGACGCGACGACGCCCCCACGCTGCAGAGCGCCGCGGTGACCGACTACACGACCGGCTATCTCGCCGCCTACGGCGCGATGGTCGCGCTGCGCGAACGCGCCGACCACGGCGGCAGCTATTGGGTGCGCGTATCGCTCGCGCGCACGGCGATGTGGCTGCGCAGTCTCGGACGCGCCGAACAACTCCCCGACACGACCGCACTCGGCGCCGATGAACTCGCAACGATGCGGCGGCGCATCGATACCGCGTGGGGTCCGCTCGAGCACCTCGCGCCGGCGGTCGAGTTGAGCGGCTGTCCTGTCGGGTGGCGGACGCCACCGGTACCCCTCGGAACGCACCCACCCGCTTTCATTGAGTAGTTCGTCGACTGGGACGCCCGACACGCGGCTTTTGCAACAGAACGGTGCCTGGCACCTTTTGCGCATTCTGCAACGCCTGGCACCTTTTGCACGTTCTGCAACGCCTGGCACCTTTGCACGTTCTGCAACGCCTGGCACCATCCCAGCTTTCGTCGCTGCACGAATTGGTTTAGCGTTTCGACCCTCACAGGGGGGACTTCGATGACCGATGCGAGCATCACGGGTGCGCTTGCCGCGCGCATCAGCGCCACACGGTGGGACAACCTGCCTCGCGCGGCACAGACCGTGGCGAAGCAATGCCTGTTCGATTTCGTCGGCGTGACCCTTGCCGGCGCGCGCGAACCGCTCGCCGACATTCTCAATGCCGAAGCGGCCGATCTGGGCGGTCGCGCACAGGCGGGCGTGATCGGTCGCGGCCGACGCGTCAACGTCGAGCAAGCAGCGTTGATCAACGGCGCTGCCGGGCACGCACACGACTACGACGATGTCCATATGGCCATGAACGGTCACCCGACTGTACCGGTCGCGCCGGCCGTGCTCGCGCTCGCTGAACATCTCGACAAAGGGGCGCCCGCGCTGCTCGCGGCGTTTGCCGCCGGCGTCGATGCCGAATGCATCATCGGCCGCTATCTCGGGCGGTTCGCACTACTCGCAAGGCTGGCACGCGACCGGCACGCTCGGCAGTTTCGGCGCGGCTGCCGCGGCGGCGAATCTGATGGGTCTCGATCCCGAGACGACCGCGCGCGCGCTCGGCATCGCCGGCACGCAGGCGGCGGGCCTGAAGTCGCAGTTCGGCACGATGTGCAAGCCGCTGCACGCGGGCCACGCGGCCGCGACGGGCGTCTCTGCAGCGCGACTCGCGGCGCGCGGCTTCAGCGAGCCGCACCGACATTCTCGAAATCGCGCAGGGTTTTGCCGCGACGCAGGGACACGGCGCATCGCCGGAACGCTTCGACGCGCGCGCTCGATCGAAGCGAGCTACCTGCCCGGCGTCTGTTTCAAATACCACGCGGCGTGCTACATGACGCATTCGTCGATCGAGGCAATCCGTGAATTGCAGGCCGCGCAGCGGATCGCGCCGCGCGACGTTACTGCGATCGAGCTCAGCGTCAACGAAGGTCACTTCGGCGTGTGCAACATCCTGAAGCCGCGCACGGGTCTCGAAGCCAAATTCAGCCTGCGCTTCACCGCCGCGATGGCGCTCGCGGGACGAGACACATCCGGGCATCGAGACCTATACCGACGCGCTGACGCGCGACCCCGAGCTCGTCGCACTGCGCGACAAGGTCGAGGTCGTTGCGTGGCCCGACGCGCGCCCGGAAACGCGCGCGCGAATCCGCGTCGGCAATGAATCGTTCGAGGCAGCGACCAACGTCGGCATCCCGCTCGACCGATCTACGAACTTGCAGTGGCGCAAGCTGACGCGAAGTTCCACGCGCTCGTCGATCCGCTGCTCGGTGGCGAAACGGCGGCGACGCTCGCGCAGATGTGCGGCGATCTCGAGCACGCGACCGACCTTGCGCCGTTCTGGCGCGCGATCAGAGGTCGCGCATGAGCGAAACCGATTTCCGCGCGCGCGCCAAGCTCAACGCGAAAGGCCATCGTTTCGAAGACATGACGCCGGGCCGCGTCTTCGAACACCATTGGGGACGCACGATCACCGCCGGCGACAATGCCGCGTTCACGACCGCGACGTTGTCGTTCTGTCCGCTGTATTTCAACGAACCGTATGCGCAATCGCTCGGCCATCCGCGCACGGTCGTCAATCCGCTGCTCGTGTTCAACACCGTATTCGGGCTCAGCGTCGAGGATCTTCAGCGAGGGCGGCGGTCCGTTTCTCGGCGTCGACGAATGCGCCTTCGTGAAACCGGTGTACGTCGGCGACACGCTGATCGCGCGCAGCACCGTCGTCAGCGCGCGCGAGTCGAAAGGCCAAGCCGGCTACGGCATCGTCACGCTGGCATACGATTGGCACGAATCAGCAGCGGCGACGATCGTGATCGAATTCGATCGGACCAATCTGGTGCGACGGCGGGAGACGCCGGCATGAGCCTGACCGGGACCGGACAACTACTTCGAGGATTTTGTGCCCGGCGACCGTGATGCGCCATGCGCGCGGCAAGACGATGTGCGAACAGGACAACGTCGGCATCACGCTGATGGTGCTGAACACCGCCGAAGGCCACTTCAACGAAGACGTCATGCAACGCTCGGGCATGGGCGGCCGCGGCTGGACGCAGCGTCTGCAGTTCGGCGGCGTCACGATCGCGATGGTGATTGGGCTTACGATGCAGGACACCGGCGAAAATGCGCTCGCCGAGCTGTCGCTCGACAAGATCCGGCTCAAGTCGCCGGTTTTTCACGGCGACACGCTGTACGCCTTTACCGAAGTGTTGGCGAAGGCCGATGCGCGAGCGTCCCGACGCCGGCATCGTCAGCTTCAAACACTGGGGCGTGAATCAGAAGGACGAGGTCGTCTTCGAGGGTGAGCGGCGCGTGCTCGTCAAACGCCGCAATCACGCAGCTGCCTGACGTGCCCGGCGCGCTCGAAGGACTCAAGGTCGTCGACCTCACGATGATGCTCGCGGGGCCGTTCTGCACGATGCTGCTCGCCGATCAGGGCGCCGATGTCGTCAAAGTCGAGCCGATCGCCGGTGATGGAACGCGGCGAATGGGACCATTTCCGACCGAGGTCGGACGGCAGACGCCGTACGGCGCGTACTTCCAGAGCATCAATCGCGGAAAACGCTCGATCGGCATCGATCTGAAGAGCGACGGCGGCAAGGAGGCGACTCCGGCGACTGGTACGCAATGCCGACGTGCTGATCGAAAATTATCGCGCCGGGGTCATGGACAAGCTCGATCTCGGCTACGAAGCGCTGCAAGCGATCAATCCCCGCCTCGTCTATGCCGCGATCCGCGGCTTCGGCGATCCGCGCACAGGGGCAAGTCCCTATGTCGACTGGCCCGCTTACGACGTCATCGCACAGGCGATGGGCGGCATGATGAGCATCACCGGACCGAGAGGGTCGCCGACGAAGGTCGGACCCGGCGTGGGCGATACGCTGCCGGCGGCGTTAACGGCATTCGGAATCATGGCGGCGGTGTATCGCGCCAACAAAACCGGTAAGGGGCAATTCGTCGACGTCGCGATGTACGACGCCGTGCTCGCGTTCTGCGAACGCATCGTCTATCAATACTCGTATACCGGCGACAGTCCCGGGGCCCGAGGGCAATTCGCATCCGTTGTTGTGTCCGTTCGGCATGTTTCCGGTTCGCGACGGACTCGTCGCGATTGCGTGCCCGATCGGATCAATTCTGGGGACCGCTGGCGCGCGCGATGGGCCGAGCCGATCTGGTGGATCACCCGGAGTATCGATCCAACGAGGCCCGCGTGGCGCACAACGCCGAAGTCGTTGCGTTGATCTCGGCGTGGACGTCGACGCAAACCAAGGCGCAGCATGAAAACGCATCTCGGCGGCGTGGTGCCGTTCGGGCCGGTGCAGGACGTCGCCGACATCTTTGCCGACCCGCACGTTCGCGCGCGCGCGCATGCTCGTCGACATCGCGCATCCCGGCCTCGAACGTCCCGCACGCATCGCGGGTACGCCGATCAAGATGACGGGAACGCCAGGGCGGCGTTCGTGGACGCGCGCCGCTGCTTGGCGAACACACCGAGCGAAATTCTCGCGGAACTCGGCTACTCGGCGGACGCCATCGAATCACTGAAACGCAACGGAGCCATTTCATGACCACATCGACGCCAAACGGGCGGCATTCGGCGCGCCCGCCGTTGCCAGCTCTCGGTACCGGGCAGCAGCGAAAAGATGATGCAGAAGGCGGCCGACGCTCGATCTCGACCACGTTTTCCTCGATCTCGAAGATGCCGTGGCGCCAAGCGCAAAACCCAGGCGCGCGCGGCATGATCGTGGCGGCGTTGAACGATCTCGACTGGCGTCCGCGCACGGTGTGCGTGCGGATCAACGACGTCGAAACGCAGTGGTGCCACGACGACATCATCGAAGTCGTGACCGGCGCCGGCGCCAAAATCGACACGATCATGCTGACGAAGGCCAAAAGCGTACACGACGTGATGTTCGTGCATCTGCTGCTCGACCAGCTCGAGTCGAAGCTCAAGCTGCCGCGCCGAATCGGCATCGAGTGTCTGATCGAAGAAGTCGAAGGCATGATGAACGTCGATGCGATCGCGGCGTGTTCCGACCGGCTCGAATGCCTGATTTTCGGAATGGGCGACTATTCGGCGAGCCAACAGATGCAGGCGTTTTCCGTCGGCGAGTCGGGCCCTTATCCCGGCGATGTCTGGCATTACCCGCGATATCGAATGACGATTGCGTGCCGCGCGAACGGCATCGACCCGGTCGACGGTCCCTACGCGAACTTCCGCAATCCCGACAGCTTCCGCCGCGAAGCTGAGCGCGCGTACGCGCTCGGCATGATCGGCAAGTGGGCGATTCATCCAAGCCAGGTCGAGATCGCCCAACAGGTCTTTTCGCCCGCGGCCGACGCTGATCGCGAGCGCTCGCAAACAGAAGCAGGCCTACGCCGAGGCGCTCGCGCAAGGGCTCGGCGCGATCAACGTCGACGGCGTGATGGTCGACGCCGCGTCGATCCGCATCGTGCAGAATCTGCTCGATCGCGCCGACCTGTACGGCCTGTAGGACGGTGCCAGGCGTTGCAGAACGTGCAGAACGTGGGAGGTGCCAGGCGTTGCAGAACGTGCAGAAAGTGCCAGGCCGATCGCGTGCTGCCACACCATCTGCAAGGCACGACCGCAACGCTTCGCACCATCCGCGTTGGCACCACCCGCATCGATCAAATTCCCTGGAGGCAAGATGACGTCCCCTTATCTGACCGATGAACGCCTGATGATTCAGGCGGCGGCGCGCGAGTTCACGATGAAGCGAAGTGCTGCCGGTCGCCAACGAACTCGATCCGGTCCAGGGCGAGATCCCGATGGACCTGCGCCGCAAGATCGGGCGAGCTCGGTTATTTCGGCATTCGTACGCCGGAAGAGTATGGCGGCCTCGGGCTCGGCGTGTTCGAGTACTGCCTGATCGCCGAAGAACTCGCGCGCGGCTGGATGAGTGTCGCCAGCATCATCGCGCGCGCCGGCGGCGTGATGGGCGCTGCACGGTTGGCCGCTCGAGAAGCGCGTCGAACTGACGCGCAAAGCCGCCACGCGGCGAATATCTCGCGGCTGTGTCGTTGTCGGAACCGAACGTCGGCTCGGACCTCGCGGCTGTGAGTTGCCGTGCGGTGCTCGACGGCAACGAATGGGTCATCACCGGCAACAAGTACTGGTGCACGTTCGCCGACGGCGCCGACTACATCCAATTGCTCGCACGCGTCGAGGCGCCCGGCGACGAAGCGCGCTACAAAGGACTGCGCACGTTCATCATCGAAAAACCCCGCGGCGAGCTGCCGAAAGGATGCGCCGGTTCGCCGATTCCGAAGATCGGCTACTTCGGCTGGAAGACGTTCGAACTCGCGTTCGACGGTTGCCGGATTCCGAAGGAGAACATCATCACCGGCGGCGATTCGGAAGGCTTCAAGAACACGGTGTCGTTCCTCAACGCGGCGCGCGCGCATACGGCGGCGCGCTCGATCGGACTCGCGCGCGGCGCGTTCGAGGACGCGATGGTGTACGCGCACGAGCGCGTCCAGTTCGGCGTTCCGATCGCCGATTTTCAGGAGACGCGCTTCAAGATCGCGCGCATGGCGAGCGAGATCGAAGCGGCGCGCCAACTGATGTATCACGTCGCGACCGAAATGGACCACGGGCGGCGCGGCCGACAAGGAAGCCTCGATGGTGAAGTGGTTCGCGAGCGAGATGGCCGAGCGCGTCACGTCCGATGCGTTGCAGATTTTCGGCGGCGCCGGCTACACGAAGCTGCACGCCGTCGAGCGCTACTGGCGCGACGCCCGCCTCACCAAGATCTTCGAGGGGACGAGCGAAATTCAGCTGCGCATCATCTCCGATCGCCTGCTCGGCAAGCCGACGCAACGCGCCAACGCCTGAGTCATCGAGGACACCATGCCATGGCCGAACCCACTATCTACGAAGCGATGAGCACCCTGCGCGCCGTGCGTCGGCTGAAACCGGATCCGATCCCAACGGCCGTGCTGGGGCGCGTGCTGCAAGCCGCCGCGTGGGCGCCGACCGGCGGCAACGCGCAGCCGTGGCGCATCGTGCTCGTGACGGATCCGCAGCCGAAGGCCGCACTCGGCGCGCTCTATGCGAGTTCGTGGAAGCAATTCTCGAAGAGTCTACGAGCAGCGCCTCGCCGGCGTACCCGAAGCGGACCGCGCCCGCGAGCATGCGCACGCTCGCGGCCGGCGACTATCTCGCCGACCATTTCCACGAGTCGCCGGCGATCGCGGTGTTCTGCTTCAATCCGAAATTCATGGCGATCACCGACGCAAGCTCGATCGCGTGTCGGTCGTCGGCGGCGGCTCGATCTACACCGCCGTGCAGAATCTGATGCTCGCGTGCCGCACCGAAGGTCTCGGCTGCGTGTTGACGACGCTGCTGTGCGAACACGAAGAAAAGGTCCGCGAAATCCTCGCGATTCCACAGCCGTGGGGAACCGCCGCGGCGATGCCGATGGGTTATCCGATCGCGACGCGGCCACGGTCCGATCCGGCGCCGCGGCGCCAACGAACTCGTCTACGCCAATCGCTGGGGCACCGCGCTCGAATGCATTGTCGCCGTACGATGAGTCTCGACGCAAACGACGACCGGCGCCGACCTCGTCGCCTCAGCGCGACGGTTGGCGCCGACGTTCGCGCAGCGCGCAAGCGAGATCGAACACGCGCGCCGGATTCCGCCAGACATCTCCAGACAGATGGCGGCCGCCGGTTTCTACCGGATGTTCGTGCCGCAGGGCTACGGCGGCCTCGAAGTGTCGCCCGCAACAGGCGTCGCGCGTATTCGAAACGCTCGCGCGCGCGGACGCATCGTGCGGCTGGGTCGCGTTCATCGGCGCCACCAGCGGTTCGGTGCTCGCGCGACTTCCGGCCGACGCTGCGCACGAGATCTTCAACGACCCGCTGACGCTGATCAGCGGCGTGTTCGCGCCGTCCGGCAATGCCGCGATCGCCGACGGACGGCTTCACGGTAAACGGCCATTGGCAGTGGGGCTCCGGATCGCAGAACGCGCAGTGGATTCTCGGCGGCTGCACGATCAGCGAGGACGGTGAGCTGCTGCGTACGAGCAGCGGCGCGCCGCGCAATCACATGCTCGTGTTCGACGCCGTCAGCAGGTCCATTTCCTCGACACGTGGCACGTCAGCGGTTTGCGCGGCACCGGCAGTCTCGACTACGAAGTGCGCGACGCGTTCGTGCCCGAGTCGCACGCCGTCGGATATCTGATCCAGGAGAATCCGCGAGCGACCGCTGTATCAGTTCCCGCAGTTCGCGTTGCTCGCGCTCGGCATCGCGGCCGTGGCACTCGGCGTCGCGCGCGGCGCAATCGACGAACTGTCGCACTCGCCGCGACGAAAGTGCGCGCCGGCAGTTCGACCGCGCTTGACGAATCGCGCACACGCGCAGATGGAGGTCGCAAAAGCCGAGGCGAACGCTGCGCGCCGCGCGCGCGTTCTATTACGAAGCGATCGAAGCGGCGTGGGACCAGGCCTAGCGCGGCGAACCGATTCCGCTCGAACAGCGCCGCGACTTGCGTCTCGCCACCACGCACGCGGTGCAGGCATCGGTACGCGCGGTCGATGCGATGTATACGTTCGCCGGCGGCAGCGTCGGTGTACGACACGAGCGCATCTGCAGCGCCGGTTTCGCGACGTGCACGTCGCGACCCAGCACATCATGGTTGCGCCGAGCACGCTCGAAACGGTCGGCCGCCTGCTGCTCGGCGTCGAAACGAACACGCAGACGTTCTGAGCGTTCGGCGGCGTCGCGACTTCGCGCGAGGCCGGTGTATATACTTGCGCCACCACGTCTCTATGAGGAATCCCCGTTGGCCGAGCGACCCGCGACTCTTGGGAAATTGAAGTCTTCCGGCTATCAGGTGCTGCCGGTCAAGGCCGAACTGCGCAAAAACCTGATCGCCAAACTGCGCGAGGGTGAAGCGCTGTTTCCCGGCATCGTCGGCTACGACGACACCGTGCTGCCACAACTGCAGAACGCGCTATTGTCGGGTCAGGATCTGATCCTGCTCGGCGAACGCGGCCAGGCGAAGTCGCGCATTCTGCGCTCGCTCGTGTGCGCTGCTCGACGAGTGGACACCGGTGCTCGACGGCATCGAGATACCGGAAAATCCGTTCGAGCCGATCTCCGCGCCGGGCAAACAACTCGTCGCCGCAAAAGGCGACTGCGACGCCGATCCGCTGGATGCATCGCGACGAACGCTACGGCGAAAAACTCGCGACGCCCGACATCACGATCGCCGACCTGATCGGCGAGGTGGATCCGATCAAAGTCGCCGAAGGACGTTATTTGTCCGACGAACTGACGATCCACTACGGCCTGTTGCCGCGCGTCAACCGCGGCATCTTCGCCGTCAACGAACTGCCGGACCTCGCCGAGCGGATTCAGGTCGGCCTGCTCAACGTGCTCGAAGAGCGCGACATCCAGATCCGCGGCCACCGCGTGCGGCTGCCGCTCGACATTTTCCTCGTCGCGACCGCGAACCCCGAGGACTACACGAATCGCGGCCGCATCATCACGCCGCTGAAGGACCGCTACGGCGCGCAGATCCGCACGCACTATCCGGAAGATCTCCAGCAGGAGATCGAGATCATGGAGCAGGAAGCACTGCACCTCGACATGGGCGACTATCGCGTCAACGTGCCCGACTACATGAAGGAGATCATCGCCGAGATCACGCACCACGCGCGCCAGTCGCCCGATGTGAACCAGCGCTCCGGTGTGTCGGTGCGCGCGAGCGTCGCGAACTACGAAGCCCTGATGGCGAACGCATTTCGTCGCGCGTTGCGCGTCGGCGAGACCGAAGTCGTGCCGCGCATCTCCGACCTGCCGTTCATCGTTCCTTCGCTGCAGGGCAAGGTCGAGTTCGAAGCAATGGAAGACGGACAGGAAGCCCGCATCATGGATCGGCTGATCCAGAACGCGGTCAAGGCCGTGTTCGATCGGAAGTTCGACGTCAACGACGTCGAAGACGTGGCCGGCGCGTTCAACAGCGGTCTCTCGGTCGAGGTGGGCGAAGGTGTCGCTTCGCGCGACTACGCCGACATCGTGACGCGCGTACCAGGGCTTGAGCGAAGTCATCGGCGCACTCGTCCGGCGAGAGCGAAGCGGCGCGCGCCACCGCGATCGAGTTCGTGCTCGAAGGACTTCACCTGCACAAACTGCTCAACAAATACAGCGTGGATGGCCGCGCGTCGTACATGGGCTGAACAGCATGCGCAAACCGACACTGCGTCATCGATTTTCGTTCTGGGACGGCAGTCAGCGGCTGCCGATCGATCCCGACGAGATCCTCGCCGCCATCGCGGACGACCTGATGGAGTACGGCGATCTGAAGTGGGCGATGCGCAATCTGATGTCGCGCGGCATGAAGATGCCCCAACGGCGGCTACCGCCAAGGGCTGCGCGACATGCTGCGCAAACTGCGCGAGCAGAAGAAGGAACGCCTCGATCGCTACGATCTCGGCGGCGTGATGAAGGACATCAAGCGGCAGCTCGACGAAGTGCTCGCGATGGAACGCGAACGCATCGACGAGTGGCTGAACAAGAAGGACGCACGCCAGCGCAGATCAGCAACCCAACTTCTCCGACGATCTGATGAAGGGGATCGCGAAGCGCGCGAAAGAAGCGCTCGACAAGCTGCCGCCAGACCCCGCCGGCCAGGTGAAGGCGCTGGAAAAGCACGAGTTCATCAATCCCGACGCGCAGCGCAAGTTCCTCGAACTGCTGAACCAGTTGCGCCGCGCAATGACGCAGACGTTCTTCAACGACATCGAGCGCATGGTCAAAGAGATGTCGGCCGGCGACATCGAGCGCATGAAGGACATGCTGAAAGCGCTGAACGACATGCTCGTGAAGCGGATCGCCGGCGATGACCCCGGCTTCGAAGATTTCATGGCGAAGTTCGGCGACATGTTCGGCGACGATCCGCCGCAATCGCTCGACGATTTGCTCGAACGCATGCGCCAGCAGATGGCGGCGACGCAGTCGTTGCTGGCGTCGATGAGTCCCGATCAGCGCGCGCAACTGCAGTCGCTGATGAGCGACAAGTTCGGCGACCCGGAACTCGAATCCGAGTTGCGCAAGCTCGCCAAAGAGATGGAATACCTGAACCCGGACGGCAATCGCTACAAATTCGGCGGCAACGAAGAACTCGATCTCGAAGCCGCGATGCGCCTGATGAGCGAAATGCACGAACTCGACGACATGATCGACCAGGTGCAGGACGCCGATCGCCAGGGCAATCTCGATTCGATCGACGCCAATCAGCTCGAGAAGCTGCTCGGCGAGGACGCGAAGGATTCGCTCGACGATTTGAAGAAGCTGCTCGATGCGCTCGAGAACGCCGGCTACATCCGGCCGAACGGCGACAACTACGAAATGACGCCGCGCGGTTCGCGGATGATCGGACAAAAGGCGCTCGGCGAGATTTATGCGCGACTCCGGCGCCAGAGCCTCGGCAATCACGCGATTCCCGAAGAAGGCCGCTTCGGCGAACGGCTCGAGCAGACGAAGCCGTACGAATTCGGCGACCCGTTCCATCTGCACATGCCGCGCACGCTGCGCAACGCGATGGATCGCGAAGGTCCCGGCACGCCGGTGAAGCTCAAGCCTGCGGATTTCGAGGTCTACCGATCCGAACTGATCACGTCGAGCGCCACCGCGATGCTCGTCGATCTGTCGTGGTCGATGGCGTTGCGCGGTTCGTTCCAGGCCGCGAAGAAAGTCGTCGCTCGCGCTGCACAACCTGATCACGTCGCAATATCCGAAGGACACGTTCTACATCATCGGGTTCGCCGCGTACGCGAAGGAACTGAAGCCCGTCGACCTGCCGTTCCTGCAATGGGACGAGTACGTGCTCGGCACGAACATGCAGCACGCGCTGCTGCTCGCCGAGAAGCTGCTCGCGAAACACAACTCCGGCACCAAACAGATCATCATGATTTCAGACGGCGAACCGACCGCGCACCTCGAGAACGGCCAGGCGCAGTTCGCGTATCCGCCGACGCGCGAGACGATTCGCGCGACGATGCGCGCGGTGCGCTTGTGCACGCAGAAGAACATCGCGATCAATACGTTCATGCTCGACGCCAACTACTATCTGAAGGCGTTCATGGACCAGATCGCGAAAATCAACGGCGGCCGCGTGTTTTACACGACGCCGGAGAAGCTCGGGGAGTACATCCTCGTCGACTACGTGCAGCACAAGCGCAAGCGGCTCGCGCGACGGGCATAGGAACCTCGGGTGGCGGCTGCGATTCGCTTACGCATCCGGCTATCGGCGCGCACGGCACGACAACGCGTCTTCTCGGTCGTCAACGCATTGCCCGAAAGTCGTTCCACGCGACGACCTGTAGCGAATCCCGTTCGCGATTGCGCAGCGCATCGATCAGCGCGCGCGCGAGCTGGCGGTCCGTGATCAGCGGAATGCCGGCGTCGATCGCGCGACGGCGGATCTGGTAACCATCCGGCCGTCCGTATTCGTCGTAACCAAGCGGCACGTTGATGACCAGATCAACGAGTCCCTCTTCGATCATGTAACTCGCACTCATCTCGTCGTTTTCCAGCTTGCCGACGACCGTGCACGGCACGCCGATTTCCGCGAGCATCCTCGCTGTGCCGTCGGTCGCATAGATCGGCAGTCCGAGCTGATCGGCGATCACGCGCGCTTCGTCGGTGAACCAGAATTTGTCCTCCCACGGCCCCAACGACAGCAGTACGCCGCGCTCGGGAAAACGGAACCCCGTCGCCAGCATGCCGTGCAACAGCGCCTCGTGAATATCCGCGCCGATGCAGCCGACTTCGCCGGTGCTCGCCATCTCGACGCCCAGCATCGGGTCGGCGCCGTGCAGGCGCGCGAACGAGAACATCGGTACCTTCACGCCGACGATAGTCGAGTTCGAGGCTGTTGTTCGTCACCGCTCGCGCGTGACCCAGCATCCGCCGCGTTGCTTCACCGGCGAAGTTCTCACCGGTAACTTTGGAGACGAACGGGAAACTGCGCGACGCGCGCAGGTTGCACTCGATCACTTTCACTGCATTGTGCTTCGCGAGAAATTGCATGTTGAACGGGCCGGTGATGTCGAGCGCACGCGCGACTTCGGCCGCGATCTGCCTCACGCGGCGTATCGTCGCGATGTACAACGTCTGCGGCGGCAGGACGAGCGTGGCATCGCCACTGTGAACGCCGGCATCTTCGATGTGTTCGCTGATCGCCCACAAGACGAGCTCTCCCTTGTCGGCGACGGCGTCGATCTCGACTTCGCGGGCGTGCGTCTCGAATTTCGAGACGACCACCGGATGCTCGCGCGACACGTCGCTCGCGCGTTCCAGGATGCGCAACAGTTCGTTTCCCTCGTGCGCAACGCTCATGGCCGCCCCGCTCAGCACGTAGCTCGGCCGCACCAGCACCGGATATCCGCCGAGACGCTCGACCGTATCGCCCGCCGTGCGCGCATCGGTGACGTGGAACCACGGCGGCTGATCGATGCCGTAGCTCGTCGAGCAGCGCACTGAACTTGCGGCGGTCTTCGGCGCGATCGATGTTCTCCGGGCTGGTTCCCAGCACCTTGACACCGGCGCGATGCAGCGCCAGCGCGAGGCTGTTGGGAATCTGGCCGCCCATGCTGACGATGACGCCTTCCGGCGCTTCGCGCTCCCATAGTTCGAGCACGCTCTCGAAGCTGATCTCGTCGAAGACGAGCTTGTCGCAGATGTCGTAGTCGGTGCTCACGGTCTCGGGGTTGTAGTTGACCATGATCGTCTCGTAGCCGAGTTCCGCGGCGGCCTTGACCGCGTTCACAGCGCACCAGTCGAATTCGACGCTGGAACCGATGCGGTACGCGCCGGAGCCGAGCACGATGATCTTGCGCCGCCGGCGTCGGCGCGACGTCGTCCTCGCGACGCGTGATACGAGGAATACAGATAGTTCGTTTCGGCCGGAAATTCGGCGGCGAGCGTGTCGATCTGCGCAAGCCCCGGACGGATCCCACACTCCACGCGCCGCGCCCGAACCGATCCCGCTGCGCTGCCCACCAGGCGCTCGATGGCGCGATCGGAGAATCCGAGCCGCTTCGCGCGCAGCAGCAGCTCCGCCGGCAACGGTCTCGCCGCCAAGCGCAATTCGCGCCGCATCGCGACGATCTGCGCCAGCGCTTCGAGGAACCAGCGGATCGATGCGGGTCACCTCATGGATGTCCTGCACCGCGACGCCACGTTCGAGCGCCTTGCCGATCGCGAATACCCGAAACGGTGTCGGGATTTTCAATTCATCCGAGCGTTCCCTCGAAGCCGAACGCATCCGGATCGAGACCATCGACGCCGATGTCGAGCATGCGCAGCGCTTTCTGGATCACTTCGGGGAACGTGCGGCCGATCGCCATCACTTCGCCGACGCTCTTCATCTCGCTGCCGATCTCCATCGAGGCACCCTGGAACTTCGTCAGATCCCAGCGCGGCACCTTGCAAACGAGATAGTCGAGCGCCGGCTCGAAGAATGCCGTGGTTCGGCGCGTGACGCCGTTCGGAATGTCGGGCAGCGCGTAACCAAGCGCAATCTTCGCGGCGACGTACGCGAGCGGATAGCCGGTGGCTTTGCTCGCGAGCGCGCTCGACCGCGACAGCCGCGCGTTGACTTCGATGACGCGGTAGTCGCGACTCGCGGGGTCGAGCGCGTACTGAATGTTGCACTCGCCGACGATGCCGAGGTGACGAATCGTCTTCAGCGCGATCGTGCGCAGCAGCTGGTACTCGTCGTCGTTCAGCGTCTGCGACGGTGCGACGACGATGGACTCGCCCGTATGAATCCCCATCGGGTCGAGGTTTTCCATGTTGCAGACGGTGATGCAGTTGTCGCGGCCGTCGCGCACGACTTCGTATTCGATCTCCTTCCAGCCGCGCAGGCACTCTTCGACGAGTACTTGTCGCGTGCCGCCGTCGAACGCGCGCCGCAACGCTGCCGAGAGTTCGGCCGCCGAATCGACGATCCCGCTGCCTTTGCCGCCAAGCGAGAAGCCGCTCGCAGCATCACGGGTAGGCCGATCTCTTGCGCGGCGACTTGCGCGTCGGCAACGGAGCGGCACGCCCTGCTGCGCGCGGTCTTGACGCCGATCTCGCTGAGGCGCGCGACGAACAGCTCGCGATCTTCGGTGTCACGAATCGCTTCGATCGGCGTACCCATCACACGAACGCCGTGCTTTTCGAGGATGCCTCGGTCGTGCAGTTCGAGCCCGCAGTTCAGCGCGGTCTGACCGCCGAACGACGAGCAGAATCGCGTCGACGTCTTCCTTGACGATGATCTGCTCGACGAACTCGGGCGTGACGGCGACGCAGGTAGATGCGGTCCGCCATGTCTTCGCTGGTCTGAATCGTCGCGATGTTGGGATTCACCAGAACGGTGAAGACGCCCTCCTCCTTCAGCGCCTTGATCGCCTGCGATCCGGAGTAGTCGAACTCGCCGGCCTGGCCGATCTGCAATGCACCGGAGCCGAGCACGAGTACGCGCCGCGGTTTCTTCGGCAGAAAGGCGCCGTACAGCGCTCTCACCGGCGCGCCATCGAGCGTGTCATCGCGATGAAATCGTCGAAGAGATATCGCAGTGTCCTCGGGACCCGGCTTCGCCTCCGGATGAAACTGCACACTGAAGAACGGCCGCGTCGTCGATCGAATCCCCTCGTTCGTACCGTCGTTGATGTTGACGAACCACGGCTCCCACCCACTGGTGCAGCGATTCGTCCTCGACCGCGTAGCCGTGATTCTGACTGGTGATGTAGCAGCCGACGCGACAACAGATCCTGGACCGGCTGATTCAGCCCGCGGTGACCGTACGGCAGCTTGTACGTCGACCCGCCTGCCGCGAGCGCGAGAATCTGATTGCCGAGACAGACGCCGAAGATCGGCCGCTCGAACCACCCGAGCAGCCCGCGAAGCTGCTCGACGAGCGGCATCAGATCCATCGGATCGCCGGGCCCGTTGCCGATCACGATGCCGTCGACGTCGTCGAGATGATCGGCAAGCGTTGCATGCCACGGAACGCGCAAGACACTGGCGCCGCGACTCGAGCAGCGAGCGGACGAGCTGATCCTTCGCGCCGGCGTCGACGAGCAGAATGTTGGGCCGCCCGCCCGCATAGTGAATCGGCGCAGCCGGCGCGACGAGGTGAAACAGCTCCGTGCGCATGTCGATACTGGCTGCGCGCTCGCGCGCGTTCTCGACGGTATCGTCGTCAGCGACGAGCCAGCCGCGCATCGTGCCGTGTTCGCGCAGGTGCCGTGTCAGCGCTCGCGTGTCGACGCCGGTGATCGCCGGCACCTCTTCGGC
Source organism: uncultured Gammaproteobacteria bacterium (assembly GCA_963829065.1). Lineage (GTDB taxonomy): Bacteria > Pseudomonadota > Gammaproteobacteria > Pseudomonadales > Azotimanducaceae > DATJGR01. The sequence continues at coordinate 325,854 of CAWHHK010000011.1, forward strand.
CGCGAGCCATTGCGCCAACGAGCGCGTCGCGTCGCGATGGCTGAACGCGCCGACGTAGTTCTGCACGACGAGCCCCTGCACCTGAATGCGGCTCGACTCATAGGGTGCGTCGATGCCACCGTGACACCGCGGCTTGGGCACGCCGTAGTTGCCGATCAGCGGGTACGTCAGTACGAGGATCTGGCCGCGGTAGGACGGATCCGTCAGCGCTTCGACGTAACCGGCCATGCCGGTGTTGAAAACGACCTCGCCGCCGACCGAACGCTGCGCGGCGAACGCAGCACCGTCCAGCGTCGTGCCATCGGCGAGGACCAATTTCATGCTCACCTCGATTCGATGCGCGCGCGATCGCGCGTCGGGCCACGAGAACTCGTGCAGCTATCAGAACAACGTATAGATGAACGGCGCGACCGCGGAGCCCTGCGCGAGAATGATCAGCGCGCCGAGCAGCACCATTACGACCACGATCGGCGCAAGCCAGATACTTCTTGCGCTGTCGCATGAACTGCCAGAGATCCTGCAGGAATTCGATCATCAGAACGGTTTCTCCAGATTCTCGCGCGGCGGCGCATCACTCACGATCCGATACGACGTCGGCGGTGCGGTCAAAGCGCCGGCGCAGCGGATCGGACTTCGCGAGCCGCATGACGACGCCGACCGGAACGATCACAACGAAGAACAGCGCGCCCATGACGATCGGGGTGGTGACCTTACTCAGCAGAAGTCCCAAAGCGCATCCACAGCCGGTACACAGGGCGCAGCGACGCTGGTGCAACGAGCGCCCAGCCGCCGAGCACGAGCAGGATGATCCACGGCCACAGCGGAAACGCGCGCTCGAGCAGCCACGGAAACAACGCGCCGAACAGCGCCGCGATGATCGCACCGGTGGTCAGTCCGAATTCGCGCAGACCCTTGCGATCGAGTTCCGGAATGGGGTGTGCGGCGGTGGTCATCAGTCGAGCTCGAACTCGGTCTTCCAGGATTCGTCGTCTTCGACCGGCGGCTGATCGGTCTTCGCCAGCAGGAAGTTCTCGATGACGAGATAGTCCATCTCGGTGCGCATGAAGCAGCGATATGCATCGGCCGGCGTGCCGACGATCGGTTCGCCCCTGACATTGAACGACGTGTTGACGAGCACGCCGCAGCCGGTGCGCTTCTCGAACGCCTTCAACAGCGCGTAGTAGCGCGGATTCGTCTCTTCGTGGACCGTCTGCACGCGCGCCGAATAGTCGATGTGCGTGATCGCCGGCAATTCGGATCGCTTCAGATTCAGCTTGTCGATGCCGAACAGCGCCTCTTCCTCAGCTGTCAACGCAATGCGCAACTCTTCGCGCACCGGCGCGACGAGCAGCATGTACGGGCTCGCGCGGTCGAGTTCGAAATAGTCCGACACGCGCTCGGCCAGCACCGACGGCGCGAACGGGCGGAACGATTCACGAAACTTGATCTTCAGATTCATCACCGACTGCATCTTCGCGCTGCGCGGATCGCCGATGATCGAGCGCCCGCCGAGCGCGCGCGGACCGAATTCCATGCGACCCTGAAACCACGCCACGACATTCTCGTTGGCGAGCGCTTCGGCGACGCGCTCGAACAGGCGATCGTCGTCGACGACCTCGTACTTTGCGCCCGCGGCATCGAGCGCGCTGCGAATCTCGTCGTGCGCGAACTGCGGACCCAGGAAAGAACCGCGCATGCTGTCGCCGCCGTTCACCGTGCGTGGTCGGCCTTCGAACTCGTGCCACACGATCGCCGCTGCACCCAGCGCACCGCCGGCGTCACCGGCTGCCGGCTGAATCCAGATGTCCTCGAACGGACCTTCGCGCAACACGCGTCCGTTGGCGACGCAGTTCAGCGCAACGCCACCCGCGAGGCACAGATACTTTTCGCCCGTTTCGGTGTGCAGCGTTCGCGCGAGGCGCAGAACCACCTCCTCGGTCACCACCTGAATCGACGCGGCGATATCCATCTCGCGTTGCGTCAGCCGCGATTCCGCGGGTCGCGGCGGGCCGCCGAACAGCGCGTCGAACTTTCGATTCGTCATCGTCAGTCCGGTGCAGTAGTTGAAGTAACGCATGTCGAGCCGAAACGTCCCGTCGGGTCGCAGATCCATCAGCTTCTCGAGGATCAGGTCTTCGTACTTCGGCTCGCCGTACGGCGCGAGTCCCATCAGCTTGTACTCGCCCGAGTTGACCTTGAAGCCGGTGTAGTAGGTGAACGCCGAATACAGCAGACCCAGCGAATGCGGGAAGTCGATCTCCCACAGCGGCGTCAGTTCGTTGTCGCGACCGACCCATGCGGTCGTCGTCGCCCACTCGCCGACACCGTCGAGGCACAGCACGGCGGCGCGCTCGAATGGGCTCGGGTAGAACGCCGACGCCGCGTGCGATTGATGGTGTCCGGCGAACAACAGCTTCGGCAAATCCTGCTTCGCGCACGCAGCCGAGTTCGGCGAACTCCTCTTTCAGCGTGCTTTTCAGATAGAGCTTTTCTTTCAGCCAGATCGGCATCGCGGCGAGAAACGAACGGAACCCTTGAGGGGCGTAGCTCAGATATGTCTCGAGCAGGCGCTCGAACTTCACCAGCGGCTTGTCGTAGAAGACGATCGCGCTCAGTTCGCCGAGCCCGACGCCGGCTTCAGCGAGACAGTATTCGATCGCGCGCACCGGGAAACGCGCGTCGTGCTTCTTGCGCGTGAAGCGCTCTTCCTGCGCCGCCGCGACGATAGCGCCGTCGCGCAACAGCGCAGCAGCGCTGTCGTGGTAATACGCCGAGATCCCGAGGATCGACGTTGGCCGTTCCGCATTCATCGCGCGAGTCATCGGACGAACTGATTCATACGAGTACAGAGGACGATCGCCTGTCCAAGATTACCAGGGAGTCAGTACGCCGCAGAAAAAAGATCGTAAATGATTGGTCTAATGAAGCGCACAACCGACGGGACGCGCGGCGCGTCATCTATGACCGTCAATACGATTTCGGCAGCTCGAGGACGTGTTCCGACACGTAGTTCAAGATCATCTCCTGCGAGATCGGCGCGATCCGCATCAAGCGCGCTTCACGCCAGTACCGCTCGACGTGGTATTCGCGCGCGTAGCCGAATCCGCCGTGCGTCTGCACCGCCTGGTCGGCCGCTTGAAACGCCGCGTCCGCGGCGAGCCACTTCGCCATGTTGGCTTCTGCACCGCAGGGTTCGCCAGCATCGAGTTTCCACGCGGCTTTGCGCACCATCAATTCGGCAGCGTCCAATCGCGTGCGCGCCTCGGCCAGCGGAAACGCGACGCCTTGATTCGCGCCGATCGGCCGGCCGAAGACGACGCGTTCGGACGCATACGCGACCGCTCTGCGCAATGCGGCGCGACCAATTCCGATCGCTTCCGAGGCGACCAGGATTCGCTCGGCGTTCAGGCCGTCGAGCAGATACCGGAAGCCCTTGCCCTCTTCACCGACCCGGTCGGTGACGAGTACCGGCAAGTCGTCGTAAACCACTTCGCACGACGCCACGGCGTTGCGCCCCAATTTGTCGATCGCCGAGATTTTCACTTCAGGCCGTTGCAGTTCGGCCAACAGCAACGTCATGCCGTCGGTGCGGCGCGCGCACTCCGCGAGCGGCGTGGTGCGCACGAGCAACAACACGCGCTCGGAATCGAGCGCCTTGGTCGTCCACACCTTGCGCCCCCGCACAATGTATTGATCACCGACGCGTCGCGCGGTCGTCGTGATCGACGTCGTGTCGGTGCCGGCATCGGGTTCGGTCACGCCGAACGCCACATGCAGCTCACCTTTCGCGACGCGCGGTAGATAGGTGCGTTTCATCTCCTCGCTGCCGTGGCGAACCACCGGATGCATGCCGAAGATCGACAGGTGCACGGCGCTGCACCCGTTCATGGCTGCTCCGGACGCGGCGACCTCCTCGAGCACGATCGACGCTTCGCTGATGCCGCGACCGCTGCCGCCATAAGCTTCCGGGATTGCGATGCCGATCCAACCGGACGCGGCGAGCACTTTGTAGAAGTCCCACGGGAATCGATGCTCGACATCGAGCTTCGACCAGTAATCGTCCGGAAAATCCGCGCAAATGCGACGGATCGCATCGCGGATCAGCGTGTGTTCTTCGGTTTCCGAGAAGTTCATCGTGGCACCTCCGGGGGCGGACATTACGCATCCGCGCCGGCCGTTGGCAATCCCACGAGCGAATCAAAGGTGCTGATAGAGAATGCGGCGCCTGACGAGCGCGCGCAGGCGCAACGACAAAAAGCGAGTCAGGTCCCGAATTTGCCGTGTCGGATTTCGGCAGACAACAGCACCGCGGTCTCTACGCCGATCGGATAACTGCGCGTAGTGCCGCGGCTTTTCACGACGATCCAGCCGGGTTCACGCGGATTCAGCGCGATATGAAATTCGGTCGGCTCGCGGCCGGACGCTTCAATGGTATCCCACAGCTCCCTGAGCTTGACTTGTTCCGACATGCGATTCCCCTCGAGCCGCTAGAGCGCGTGACTTATTTCCAGTGCCATTTGTTGTGGTGATGACCCTGCTGTACCCGTTGGATCCCGTCCTCGACCGTCGTGTGGGTAACAGGCGAACCGGCCGAGGCGATGCTCGGCATCACATTCAGCGTGACGATCAGCGGCGCCGTGTAGGCGACCTTCGCCAGAAACGCTCTTCGCGATCGATCGACATTCTGCTCGTCCATTGCCCGCCACCTTTGTCTATCCGTTGTCCCAGACGTGCATGCCACACTCTGGCCACAGCGGAACCATCTTAGGTAGCAAGCCAGCGCAATACGGTTAGTGCTTGTTGCGCGCTTGTCGACGCATTGCAAGAATTCTCGACACGCTCGACTACAATCACACCCGCCGTTCATCAACGGCTTCGAAACGGCACATTCATCTTCGTGGGAGCAGCGTCGGCGTGCGCGTGTTCGACCTCGCCCTATTCGGGGTTCGCGTGCGCATCGAATGCCCCGACGCACTCTGCGTTTCGCTGGTTGTCGGAAACTTCGGCGCATTTGTGACCGGTGTCCCACGGTTCACTCCGGACTATTCGTACACGATCCGAAGCGCGCCCGACGATCTCGGCTACGCCGTCGTTTCGGACCATCGACCGACCGGCATCGCGCGTGACGCTCACGCGCTGCTCTACTATCTCGAAAAGTCGATCACGATCGACGTGCAGCTGCGCCGCGCGGATCTGTTCTTCGTACACGCGGCGGCGTTGCAGCGTGCGGGTCGGGCTTGCCTGCTCGTCGCGCCGCCCGGCAGCGGCAAATCAACGACAGCATGGGCGCTGATTCACCACGGATTCGGCTACCTGAGTGACGAACTCGCGCCGATCGATCTGGCCGCGCTGACGGTGCTGCCGTATCCGCACGCGTTGTGCCTGAAGCAACTCCCGCCGCCGCCCTACGCGCTGCCGAGTGACGTCATCGTCACCGCACGCACGCTGCACGTGCCGTCGACATCAATCGCAACGAACATCGATGAGCCCGTGCCCCTCGGTTTCATTTTTTTCAATCAATACGATCCCGCAGCGCTCACGCCAACGTCCCGGCCCATATCGGCCGGCGCCGCAAGCGCGTTGTTATACGCAAATGGGCTCAACCAACTGGCGCACTCGGGCGACGGACTCGCGGCCGCCGCGGCGATCGCGGCGCGCGTCGCCTGTTATCAGCTGACGACCGGCGACCTCACACAAACGTGCGAGCTGCTGGCTTCGATCATGGCGGGTTGAACGGGGTCGCTAAGCGACGAGCGGCTACATCAGACCTTTTATCGCGAGGATCCCGGTCGCAACGAGACACGCGACGCCGACGCCCTGCCGACGTTGCCGGCGTTCGCTGAGCATCAGCTCGATCACATACAGCAGCACCAGCAACCCGATGATCGAACTGACCGATGCTTGAAACGCTTCGCCGACTGCCAAGAGCGCGATGACGACGACGAAGGTGATCAGGTAGTCCATCGCAGTGGCCTTGAACTCCACCGCCCTGCGGCCCGGACTGAATCGAATGGCGGTCAACAGTGCGGCCGCGAGCACGCCCAGGTAGACGCGGTGGGCCGGTTCCAACCAGGTGTAGATCTGCAGCGGAAAACGGAAGCTCAGATAGACGACAAGCGCGGCAGCGCAGAACATCAACGCGCGGCGGCTGATCGCACGCGCATCGCGTATCGCGATCAGATTCGCCGCCAGCAGCAGCGAAACGATCACGGCGCCGACGCCGAATTCACGCGGCACGTACGCGGTGCCGAGACTCGCGAGTACCAGATACGCGGGGACTGAGAGCTCGAAGAATCGCCGCGGCGCCTCTACCAGCAGCAGATGCCGACGGCGCGTCTGCGCAAGCCACGGCCAGAGCCGTCGCGCGTCCGCGCGCGTGACACGCCAGTCATTGCGCTCAGCGAGATAGAGCCACGAAAAGATAGCGCCGCAACCGCCGAGATACACCCCCAGTATCAGCGCATCGCTTTGATGTCGCAGCAGCAGCCCCGACGCGACGAACGCGATCTGTATCGAGTAGATGATCAATACGGATTCGTTGTGGCTGAAGCCGCGATCTATCAACCGGTGATGCACGTGGTTGCGGGTCGCAGAAAACCAGTTTCTGCCTTCTCGAATCCGTCGGTAGAACACATACAGAATGTCCGCGACCGGCAAGCCCAATAGCAGCAGCACGACTGTTGGACTCAGGTCTGGCGCAGTGCGCTGCGTCAGCAATACCGCGAGCAGGCCCAGCGAAAAGCCGATCACCTGGCTGCCGCTGTCGCCCATGAAGACGACCGCAGGATGGGTGTTGTAGCGCAGGAATCCGAAGACGCCGCCGATGACCGAGAATGCGATCAGCACTGTCAAATTGCCTTTCGCCAGATACGCCAGTAATCCGATGGCGACGAGGCTCAGCACCGACTCGCCGCCCGCGAGTCCATCGAGGCCGTCCGAGTGGTTGATCGCGTTCGCCATGCCGATCAACGCAAATACCGTGAACGCCATCGCAGCCCACGCGGGAACCGCGTGCGGACCTACAAAGGGGAAATGCACGACATAGAGTCCGGCGATGAAGACGACCGGCGATACCGCAATCAGCTGGCCGATGAACTTGGTGTAGTGACCGAGCTCTCTTCGGTCATCCCACGCGCCAAAGGCGAACAGGACAACGACGCCGAAAATGTAGCAGAGCACCAGCTGGTCATACGGCGCCCACACGAGAATCGCCGCCAGCGCTCCGAGCACGATTCCCCAGCCGCCGACGCGCGGAATCGGATACACGTGCACTTTGCGGGAGTTCGGCTGATCGACCATGCCCAAGCGCGGCGCGAGACGCATCATCAACGGCACGATCGCGAGGCTCGCGGCCCCGGCCGTGAACAAGGTCAACAACAGTTCCATCTCGCCTCGCTCCGTGGCGTACGCACTAGGCGCCCGTGCTGATCAACCCAAGCGTCCGTAATTGGGCTAACGTCTGCAGCAGGTCGCGTTCAACGATTTCACGTTCGATAACAAACTGCTCGCTCATCGCATCGGCGAGGGAATCTACCGAGTTCCGGCCGTCACACTGTCGATAGATCCATGACGCCGTGGGGTTCAGGTGGTGCAGACGATTCGTCTCGCGGTCAAGCACGAGCAGTTCGTCGCCAACGTCCTGGGTGGTGGTCTTCGGGGACTGTACGGGTCGCATGCCCGCAGTGTCCCACAGGCGTTACGCCGAGGTTGTAGGACTATGTGAAATTGATGCGCGTCTTGGTGGCTTACTTCTCGACAACAATTCTCAACGCGCTTCCAGCACCCCGCGGCGTTCGAGCTCCGCCAGAATGAAATCAACCGCGCCTTCCGCCGACAGCGTCGTCGTATCGATCCGGATCTCGGCGCCCTCGGGCGCTTCGTACGGCGAATCGATGCCGGTGAAGTTCTGGATCTCGCCGCGCCGCGCCTTCTGATACAGACCTTTCGGGTCGCGCGCCTCCGCGACTGCGATCGGCGTGTCGACGAAGACTTCGATGAACTCGCCTTCCTCGAGCAGACCACGCGCCATTCTGCGTTCACTGCGATACGGCGAGATGAACGACACCAGCGTGATCAACCCGGCGTCGGCCATCAGTTTTGCGACCTCGGCGACACGGCGGACGTTCTCGACCCGATCGGACTCCTTGAAACCGAGATCTTTGTTGAGCCCGTGCCGTACGTTGTCGCCGTCCAGCAGATACGTGTGCCGGCCCAGCGCGTACAGCCGCTTTTCCAGCAGATTCGCGATCGTCGATTTGCCGGCGCCCGAGAGTCCCGTGAACCAGAGCACCGAGGGACGCTGATGTTTCTGGCGTGCGTGCGCGCGCTTGTCGACGTCGATCGTCTGCCAGTGAACGTTCTGCGACCGACGCAACGCAAAATGAATCATTCCCGCGCCGACCGTGTTGTTGGTCAAACGATCGATCAGGATGAAGCCGCCGGTGTGGGGACTCGTCCGATAGGGATCAAACGCGATCGCGCGATCGAGTTCGATCCCACAGATGCCGATCTCGTTCAACTCGAGCTGGTTCGTCGCGACATGTTCCAGCGTATTCACGTTGATCTTGTGTTTGATCGGCGAGATCGTCGCGGTGACGGTACGCGCGCCGATCTTCATCAGGTACGAGCGACCCCGCATCATCGCTTGCTCATGCATCCACACGATCGTGCCTTCGAACTGATCCGCCACTTCCGCCGGCGTGTCGATCGACGAGAGCAAGTCGCCGCGCGATATGTCCACTTCGTCATCGAGCGTCAGTGTCACCGATTCGCCAGTCACGGCTTCCTCGACGTCGCCGCCGTACTTGACGATGCGCGCAACGCGGGACTCTCGACCCGACGGTTGTACGCACACGCGCTCACCGGCGCGCACCGAGCCCGATACCACCATGCCCGCATAGCCGCGGAAGTCGAGGTCGGGACGATTGACCCACTGCACGGCAAAACGAAAATCCGCGCGACGCAAGCGGTCGACGTCGACCTCGACTGCGTCGAGGTACTGCATCAGTGTGGGGCCTTCGTACCACGGCATTCGCTCGCTGCGCGTCGTAACGTTGTCTCCCTTCAACGCAGACAACGGAATGCATTGGATTTCGTCGATGCCGAGTTCGCGCGCGAACTCGCGATATTCACGCTCGAGCTTGTCGAATCGTGCCTGCGAGTACGCGACGAGATCCATCTTGTTGACAGCGAGCACGACATGGCGGATGCCGATCAACGACACCAGGAAGCTATGACGGCGCGTTTGCGTCAGCACCCCTTTGCGCGCATCCATCAGGATGATCGCCGCATCGGCAGTGGATGCACCGGTAATCATGTTGCGGGTGTACTGCTCGTGACCGGGCGTGTCGGCGACGATGTACTTGCGCGCAGCCGTCGCGAAGTAACGGTATGCGACGTCGATGGTGATGCCCTGCTCGCGTTCGGCCGTGAGGCCGTCGAGCAACAATGCAAAATCGAGATCGCCGCCCTGCGTGCCGCTCTTCTTGGAGTCGATCGCGAGCGTGTCCATCTGGTCTTCGAACAACATGCCCGCTTCATACAGCAAGCGGCCAATCAGCGTGCTCTTGCCGTCATCGACGCTGCCGCACGTGATGAATCGCAGCAGGCTCTTCGGTCGTGGCGCGGTCTCCACCCGAGCAGCAACGGTGTGTTGTGGCTCCAACGTGGATGTCATCAGAAATAACCTTCCTGTTTTTTCTTCTCCATCGAACCCGCACTGTCGTGATCGATGACCCGACCCTGACGCTCGGACGTCGTCGCGGTCAATGTTTCGTGAATCACCGCCTCGAGCGTGTCGGCGTCGGATTCCACCGCTGCCGTCAGCGGATAACAACCCAAAGTTCGAAATCGAACCTTCAGCAGAGTCGGAACTTCGCCCGGCTCGAGCGGCATCCGATCGTCATCGACCATGATGAGTTGCCCGCCGCGTCGAACCACCGGACGCTGCTTTGCGAGGTACAACGGCACGATCGGGATCTGCTCCTGCGCGATGTATTGCCACACGTCGCGTTCGGTCCAATTGGAGATCGGAAAAATCCGCAGCGACTCGCCCTTGTTCTTGCGCATGTTGTACAGCTGCCACAGTTCCGGGCGTTGAGTCTTCGGGTCCCAGCGATGCTGTGCGCTGCGGAACGAAATGATGCGTTCCTTCGCGCGGGATTTCTCCTCGTCGCGCCGCCCGCCGCCGAACGCCGCGTCGAATTCGTTTTTGTCGAGCGCCTGTTTCAAGCCCTGCGTCTTCCAGATGTCCGTATGCAGCGCAGAGCCATGCACGAACGGGTCGATGTTCATCGCGAGCGCTTCGGGGTTCTGATGCACGATCAAGTCGAGTCCCAACCGTGCAGCGGTTGCGTCGCGAAATTCATACATCTCGCGGAATTTCCACGTGGTGTCGACGTGCATCAACGGAAACGGGGGCTTCGACGGATAAAACGCTTTCATCGCCAAGTGCAGCATCACCGAGCTGTCCTTGCCGATGGAATAGAGCATGACGGGATTGTCAGCCTCAGCGACGACTTCCCGCATGATGTGGATGCTCTCGGACTCCAGGCGTTCGAGGTGAGTCAGCGACTTCAAAGCGTGGACCGGCTTCAACGATGGCTTCGTGCAAGGATAACGAGATTTTTGCGGCGCGTCGGCGATCAGAACGGGTTTTGTGCGGGCCGATTGTGAGTGATTTAAACGAACTACCGGTGTGAGCGCGAATACTCAATGCCCTTACATCTCGCGCGCAGGGGCCGGCGGACGCGCCGATATGATCTCCGGGCATTTGCACGCAGCGGTACACAGCGCCGATGAGAATTCTGCAGGTCTTCGGCAGCGGCACGATCGGCACGGACCGGTCGGGTCCGGTCAGCACGATCGTCACCCATCTCGCGAATGCCTACGCCGCGGCCGGCCACGACGTCGCGATCGCCGACGCTCCAGCGACCGCCCCGCGTACGCTGTTGCGGCCGGACATCGCCGTCAGCGAATTTGAACCGCGCCGCGCGCTGTGGAACCGCATCACCGCACGCAGCGCGCTACTGACACTCGTGACGTCGCATCTCGCGGCGTGGTCGCGCGCCCGCTTCGTGCGTGCGCTCGCGACGGAGCGGGCGATCGACGCAATCCATGTTCACGACAGCGCCGACGCCATCGCGATCAGTCTCGCGTGTGACACGCCGGTGCTGCTGACGGCGCACAACCTGAACTGGACGCTGGAAGCGCATACCCGGTTCACACCGGCCGGTTGGCTCGGCCGTCAACTCGATCGCCTCGCCTGCGCGCTTGTCGCGCGGGTGGTCGTCCTGAATCGCCAGACGCGGCGCGCGCTGTCGAACGGCAACGTGTCGTTGATTCCCAACGGCGCCGATCTGGCGTGCTCCCCCGCAATCGACCGAAGCGCCGCGCGCAGTAGGCTCGGCATACCGCGGGACGAGTACCGCGTCACCTATCTCGGCCGCATCGCGCCCGAGAAGGGAACCGACGTATTCGTGCGCGCGGTCGCTGCGGCGCGCCGCGAGATTCCGGTGGCCGCCGATGCAATTGGTTCACTGAGCGGGAAATTCGGCGTCTCAACAACCGTCACTCGCTACGCGGCCGCCGTTCGCGACGGCGCCGACAGTATCGATTTCCGCGGCTTCATCGACCGCAATTGCACCGAATTCCGCCTGCGCCTCGCGGCGGCCGACGCGGTCGTCGTCCCGTCGCTCTCCGAACCGTTTGGCCTCGCCGTGCTCGATGCGCTCGCGTGCGGTTCGTGGGTGATCGGCTCCGACACCGGCGGCATCACCGACACCCTCGCAACGCGCACCGGCGACCTGGTCCCGCCCGGCGACGCGGACGCGCTCGCGCGGGCGATCGTCGCCCACGCACAGCGCGCGCCCGATGCACGCCGCGCACGCCTCGCACGCGCCCGCGCGCAGGAGTTCCGTTGGCCGGACATCGCCCAGCGCTACCTCGCGGTGATGGGCGAGATGGTCGCCGCGTACGGCGCCACCGACCTCGGCACACGTCTCGCGCCGCGTCGCGCCTCCGCCGCCGCGCAGCGCTCGCCGAATCGCGCCGTACGCAACGCATTCAATGGCTGAAACGAACGTTCGCATGCGTACGCTGGTCTTCGGACTCGACGGCTACGATTTCGAATTCGCAACGCGCCTCGCACGCCGCGGTGCGCTGCCGTGGCTGCGCGCGCAGTTGCAGCGGAGCAGCACGGTCGAGACACACTGTCCGACGCTGCCCGGGTCCGAGTGGGTCAACGTCGCGTGCGGCGTCGGCGCCGCGCAGCACGGCTACTTCCATCCGAATCAGCTCCGCGCCGGCACCTACGAAATCGTCGAAATCGACGCGACCGTCGTGCGCACCGAGCCGTTCTACATGCCGCTCGCGCGGGCCGGCATCGACACCACCGTCATCGATCTGCCGGTTGACCGGCCACGACCCGCCAACAACCTCACGCAGGTGATCGACTGGGGCACTGAATTCAAGCTCTATCGCTACTGCACCACGCCGCGCGCCACGGCCGATTTCGTGAAGCGTGCCGGCGGCGCGCATCCGCTGACGGATTACGGCACGACGATTCCGGACGAACCGACGCTGATCGCGCTGCGCCGCAAGCTGCTCGACGGCATCGCCGCGAAGGGTCGGCTCACGCGCGCGTTCATGCGCGACAATTCCGCGTGGCAGGTGCTGTTCAGCGGCTTCAGCGAAGTGCACAAGGGTGGCCACTTCTTCTGGGCATTCCAGGATCCGACGCATCCGGAATACCGCGGCGCCGAGCACCCGCTCGCGAATGCGCTAGAGGAACTCTACGTTGCGCTCGACCGCGAACTGGCGGATCTCTGCGCGCGCGCAGGTGACGACGTCAACGTCGTGCTCGTCGCCGATCGCGGCATGCGCGCGAACCATCGCGGCGACCACCTCGTCGCGACGCTGCTGAATCGTTGGGGCTTGAGTGGCTTCGAGCCGACACCGCTGTCGAGCGAACCGCGCAGCGCCGACGACGTGCGCCGGCTCACCCAGGCGCCGGTACCGCTGCTGCGCCGGCTCAAGCGCCGGGTGCCGCCGTTGCTGCGGCCGCTGCTGCGCCGTCTCGGCGGCTTCGAACGCGACTGGAGCGGTAGCAAGGTCTTCCAGGTTCCCGAGGTTGGCAACTCCTATCTGCGCGTGAACCTGCGCGACCGTGAACCACAGGGCACAGTGAATCCGGGCGCCGAACACGACGCGTTGCTGGCGGCGCTCGACGCCGAGTTCCGCGCGCTGGTCAATCCGGCGACCGGGCAACCGGCGGTCACCGACGTCGTCTACCCGCGCCGCGCGTTTCGGGGTCCCGTGAACGACTGGCTGCCCGACCTCGGCGTCGTCTGGTCCCCGGCCGCGCGGATCAGCGCGCTCGAGTCGCCATCGATCGGCCGCATCGACGGCGCGCATTGGGAACAACGCTCGGGCAATCACACCAACGTCGGCGCGATGCTGCTCGCGGGGCCCGCATTTGCATCGGGGCACACGCGGCGTGGCGATCTGCGTGAACTCGCGCCGACGCTGCTCGCGTTACACGGCGTTCCGGTTCCGGGACACTACGAGTGCGCTTCCGTGCCGGAACTGCGGGATGCATCGCTCGTCCGCTAATGCTCCGTTCATGGCTCGCGCGTGGCGCGGTAACGCAGCGGCGGAGTCGCTGCACACGCGCCAGCGTTCTCGGCGGACCGACGACTTACAACGAGCCCCGCGGCCAGTCCCGTCGCTCCCATACACTTAGGATACGAACACGCAGAGCCGTTATCGTGCGGAAAGCAACGTGCATTCACATCGGAGAACAAGATGCTACGGTTTAGGCAGCGTCCGTGGACCTGGTTTGCCGCGATGGCTGTGTGCTTCGTCACGGTCGCGCGCGCCGCGCTCAACGTACTGCCAACTTGGCGAGCAATGCCGGGGTGGGAGGCACGGTTGGTTGCAGAGGCGACTCGCCGGCGGACACGGGTTCAGCTTTCCGGGCGACAATCGCTGGCTGTTCGAGTTGGAGTCGAGCCAGAACTACTTTCCCACCGCATGGGTCGATCCTGTCTACACGACGATCCTCGCGGGGCTGATATGGCTGTTCGGCGACTTCTACAGGCTTGCCGCTGCCCTGCTCAACCTGTCTCTTCTCGCCGCGACATTCATGCTCACCTACCGTGTGTCCGAACGGCTAATGGGCTCACGGGCCGCGCTCGTCGCCACCATCGTGCTCGCCCTCGTTCCGGTCTATCCGGAATGTCACGCTAGTACATGCACAACACGATGCTGGCGACCGTGATGATTCTCGTGTCGGCGAACGCGCTGATCTCGTTCACGCAACGTCCGGGCAGACGCAGCTGCGCCGTGCTCGGCATCGCGATGGGTGCGACTGACGCTCGCGTGCCCCAGCTCGTTGCTGTTCCTCCCGTTGACTGCGGCGCTGATCTGGATCATCCCCGTCGGCGCCGACCGCGTGCGCGCAGCTTTGTATGCCGTCGCAATGCTCGCCATCGCCGCGGCCGTCGTGTCGCCATGGACCATCCGGAACTACATAGTGTTCGACGAGATCGTTCCGGTGCGGACCGGACACGGCCTGATGACGTTCATCTCGGTGGTCGCCACGGGTGCGACGGTCGAGCCGGAGTCGCTGCGCGCGCCGGTAGATCCACCGTGGCGCGCGCCGAGTGTCGGCAAGGCAATCTATTTCGCCAACGATTTCCATGAGCGGCGTGACGCGCTCGAGCAGTCGTTCCGAATCGCGTATACGAGTAAGGTCGGCGGCACTCAGTATGCGGCGCTGAACGAAGTGCAACGCGACGCGTGGCTGCTGGGCGAAACCACGCGATACATCCGCGACAATCCGGTGTTGTCGATACAGTTGGCAGCCATGACACTGAAGCGATGGGTGACGGTGGACGGGGACATCGGAGTCTGGCTGTGCGCGCTCGCCGCCATGGCAGCGCTGTTGGCGATTCAGCAGAGATCTGCCATCGCGATCATGCTCGGCGGCTGGGTGGCTGCGTATGCGGCGCCATTTCTGCTGATTTGCAGCTACTTCGAAAGGTATCGCGCCCCGATCGATCCGCTACTGGTAATCCTCGCCGTGTACGGTCTCGCGACTGCGTTTGCGCGGTTCCCAGCGAGACCTCAAATCGCCGCGGACTGCTCCTTAACTGCGGGGCGCGACACGCCTTGACTATCGGCGCCCTTTGCCTGGCGCATCTCGAGGCCGAGTATTCCAAACATGAAACTACCGAACGCCATCTGCAGCCCGAGGATCATCGCCGTCATCGACGGGATGACAACGCGCATCGTCAACGTCGGATCGAGCACGCCATAGCCTGCTTCCCTCCAGTAGCCGACGGCGCCGATGCCGGTCGCCATCCCGATCACGATCAGAACTACTCCGACCATGAGCCCTAGCTCAACGGTGTAGAACGACGCGACACCCATCACCTTGCCGCTGATCGGGAGCAGTCGAGCACGGCCGGCAAAGTATCGCGCAAACAGCCAGAACGACGCCGCCTGGAATCCACCTACGGTGGCCGCCGCGGAGAAGGCCAGCGTGTTCACTCCGAAAGTGACGCCGCCGATCGTGCGGTCGCCTATCGCGAGCAGCATCATCGCAATTGCTCCCACCGAGAACAGGAGCAAGCCGGGATAGAGGAACAGCCACTTCGGACTGAACATCAGCAAGAATCGCAAGTGCCGCCAACCATCGCGCCAGGTGCGAAGGTGCGGCGGACGACTGCGTCCATCCGGCGACAACGTCGTTGGAACTTCGGCGATCCGCAATCGATTCACCGTCGCCTTCACAACCATTTCACTGGCGAATTCCATACCCGAACACACCAGCCCCAAATTCACGATCGACGCGCGATTGAAGCCGCGCAGGCCGCAGTGAAAGTCACGCGCCGGGCTGCCAAAGAACAGACGTCCAACAGCAGTCAGCACGGGATTGCCCAGATACCGGTGCAACGGCGGCATCGCGCCGTCCTTGATCCCGCCATCGAACCGGTTGCCCATTACCAGCTCTTCCCCCTGTCGGAGCCGCTCTACGAACGGCATCAAGGCGGTGAAGTCGTAGCTGTCGTCCGCGTCACCCATGATGACGAATCGTCCGCGCGCAGCAGCGATCCCCCCCATCAGCGCCGCGCCGTAGCCTCGGTCGCGAACCGCCACAACCTTCGCGCCATGCGCGCGCGCAATCTCCTGCGACCCGTCGGTGCTACCGTTGTCCGCGATCAGCACCTCACCCGCGACGCCGCTGTGCGTGAGGAACGATCGCGCCTTGTCGATGCAAAGCGCCAACGTCTCCGCCTCATTGAGGCACGGCATCAGAATCGTCAGTTCAAGATCGTCCGACAGGCCGACGGAACCCTGGGACAGCTGATGGATCGCCATCGTTTGAGCCTCGCTCACGTTCGCTCCGCATTCTATCGAAATTGAGAAGCCGTCCCCGACGCGGAGCCGGTCGCTTACAACGTCATGCGCTGATTTCGCGCTGCGTTCTCCTCGACCCCACGAGCAGCAGATTGCTCGGCCAACCCGCTATGTCGACGGTAGACACCTTGAAGTCGAAGCCGTCGTCGTCCCCGGCAAGCTGCTCGAGGTCTCGCTGCGACAACAGGTTCAGGTTGTTCTCGTCGGCAAAGAACTCCATGCCGATGCGTCGCAGCAACCAACGAAAGCGCGCTTTGGGCAGCCAATGCACCAGCGGCAGCAGCGTATGGAACTCCATCGGGAAGAAGCGATTCGGTGTTGTGAGGAACACCGCTTTGCGTGCTACCCGCGCGCATTCCCGAATGTACTTGGCCTGGTTCGAAGCCGCGCCAACGTGTTCGAGCACGGCCGATGAATGGACGAAATCGAACGACCGGTCCGCGAACGGCAGCTGCAAACCGTTTGCGTAGACGAATCTCACGCCTGGATGCTGCGACTCGAGAAACGACGCATCGTCGATGCCCGCGGCGGTGATGTTCGCCTTGTGGGGGTGCCAGGCCTCGAGGTAGTTCGATGACTCGTAACTACGATCGGACGTGACGCCCACATCCAGGATCGTGTCGCTGCGGCGGATGCCGCAATCTTCGACGAACCGTGCGTACATCTTCCGCCGTTGCCATGTGGCGATCCGTATCGCGATGCTGTCGGGCGCCGCGACGTTGTATTGGCTGTTCGGTGTCACTCGCATCGGTCCGCGTGGTCCTCGTTGGCCCGTGCCGGGAGATGTACCACAACACTCGAGACGTGCATACCCGCGCCACGTAAGCGACGGTGCGCTGAGCGAGAAGAAGGCCGCCCCTCTGGATCGTCGTTGTCGAGGATTTGTAGCACGCCAGAGCGTCGGTTAGCGTACGCAATCGGTATTGCGTTTCCGATATCTCAGCGGCAGCTAGGACTCACGGAACACCCAGAAGGCCGAAACGAAAAAACTCATCATTCCGGCGACGACCGTGGCCAGCACGGAGCTGACAAGCGGTTGGAAATCGGAGGCTCGCGTAATCCACTCGGTGATGAACGCCGTGAGGATGCCGGCCGCGGTCTGCAAGGCGGCGTAGCGCGGCAAGGAAATGCGATGGCTGAGCTGGGACCGGAACGCGAGTCGGCGCTGGCCCATATAGCCAAGACTGAAGCACACCGCATAGGCGCCAGACGTAGCCGAAAAAGCGCTCCAGTTGAAGACGGTGCGCATCGCATACCAGATCAGGAGATAGATCAGCGCACAGACAATGCCAACTGCGACAAAGCGGGCGGACTTCCCGATCAACGGATCGTGCATCGTCGGGTCAGCTCAGGCGCGCAGCATCGGAACGCCGGAAAATCGTTCGATCACGCTGGTGCAGCACGCAGGTCGCAGCCCTGCGCCGCTCATCCGGAGGAGTCCCAGGCCGGACAGATCGTGCATTTCGACTCGCGGCGTCCGGCTTTCGCTCAAACTTCACGACCTCAATGCCGATATAGTTCTCGCGATTCAACCGGAACATAGAACCGGGACAGCCACTGCTTCAACGGATCGACCTCGTGACTGTGAGAGAGCACTAGCCAGACCCGGCTGTGCCGCGCGGATGTGTAGTCGAGGTCTTGGGCGTACAACGCGCCCGGATCGTCTTTGTCTTTGAGCGTTACAGGCCTGACGTCAAGACTCATGCGTCGCTGGTAGTGCGGATAGATGACGACGAGACCCGGTGAGTTCAATAGCACCAGATCCCCATCGTCACTCTGTGCCTCGATGTCTGCGATTGCCGCTCTCCAATCTTCTTTGCTCATGTTCGTATAGTAAGTTGGAAGTGCATGCACAAACGCCACAGCGACGCAGAGCGTTGCTAGAGTTCCCACTGCGACATGTCTCGTTAGATGAGGACCAAACCGCGGGCGACGAGGATATAGAAAGCGATGGACGCAGCAATCGTGTATCGATCGAGGTAGATGGGCTGCAGGACCTTTGACAAGAGAAACGGTATGAGAATCGGCAGCACAAACCAGAGAGACTAAGTAGGTCCCACGCGGATGCGGCGTATCCAGGCGGATCGTCACTGCCTGATCACGCTCGTCC
Source organism: uncultured Gammaproteobacteria bacterium (assembly GCA_963829065.1). Taxonomy (GTDB): domain Bacteria; phylum Pseudomonadota; class Gammaproteobacteria; order Pseudomonadales; family Azotimanducaceae; genus DATJGR01. The sequence continues at coordinate 344,386 of CAWHHK010000011.1, forward strand.
TCGTCGGTGAAAGTGACGGTTCTAAACGGTGCAAACAACGCGATCCCCAGGAACACAGCAATCCTCCGATCATCGACCCGCCATACACGTAGATGGTCGACACCAAGTCGTGGAAGGTCGGCGAGCGGATCCAGAAAGCGACCTGAACCACCAAGGCAACTTCGATTTGGGACGGAATCCACGGCAAAAATAACGCGATTGTCGCCGCTTGCAAGTACAGCCACGTCCACCGCCAGCGCTTTCCAAGTGGTCGATTCAGCAGCGTGAGCCAATACACGTTTTGTGCCGCCAAAATGAAGACCCCGAAGACGTGCGTGTACAGCAACAGTGCGCTGCATAGCACGTAAGGGATCGTCGTATGGAGGGATGTATCGGACCAAAGCTTCCCAAAGTAATACATCGACGCCGTACTAAGGACCGCCAACAACGCGTAAGCACGCGCCTCCTGGGAATATTCGATCTGAAAGACCGACAGGCAAACCAACGCAGCCGCGAGCACACCCGTGCTTGCGTCGAAGAACTGTCGGGCCGCAATGAATGTCACCCAGATCAGACCGCATCCAATCGCTGCCGACAGACTTCGAATGGCGATGTCGGAACTGCCAAAGAGGGTGCGCCAGATACTGAGTAGAATGTAATAGAGAGGAGGATTGTTCTCCTGACCATAGGTGGCCCGCACGACATCCAGTGGACCGCCTTCGCTGAAGAAGACTGAATAGCCCTCGTCGTACCAGAAGCTCTCGTTTCCGAGACCGAGAAAACGCAGCGCGACCCCTACGGCGACAATGCAGCCAACCAGCAGCGTGGAATTTCTTGGTAGCCGCATCCAACTACTTGGCGTCATCGCGCGTAGCGCTTGGATTGGGTAGCACCGATCTCTTTCTGAAGACGACAAATCGGTTCCCGAGAAAATTGAAGGCCATACCCGCCACGATCCCCGTCAACGCCGCCAGCTGTAGACTCGCCGGCGTCTCACCCGAAAGTGACCGCTGCACCCCCAAGGCGACGCCATAATTCACCAACATTCCGATCGCTGACGCGCCAACGAATCCGCCAAATTGATGCCACGCATTGCGATGGCGCGCGTGACCGAACGTAAATCGACGGTTGAGCAAGAAGTTGGTGACAACGCTTATGCCTACGCCTGCGGCGAGAGCGGCCCAATCCGCTGCTCCCAGCGAAGACGCGATGGTCAGTATCGACAGATTCACGACCACACCCGACGCCCCAACGGCCAGGAACTGCAGCAGCTCCATCGAAGTCGCAAATTTGTAGATGTAAAGGCGGCGCAGGTGCTGGAGGTATTTGAGCTGTTCCTTGAACGTGAGTTTGCTCTCTCCATGAAGCCTGTCGGTGAAATGAATCGGAATCTCACCCACGTTCTGGATACCGCACTTCGCGATCAACTCGAGTGCAATCTTGTAACCAATCGGATTCAGGTCGCGTGCATGCAGAAACGTCGAGCGGCGAAGTGCGAAGAATCCCGACATCGGATCACGCACCTTCGTCAACGGGCGCGCAAGAAGTGTCGCGACTCTGCTGTTGAGCCAGCGCAAGAAGCCCCAATCGTCGTCGGTAGAACCACCCGACACGTAGCGCGACCCGAGCACCATCTGCTGACCGGACTCCAGGCCCAGAATGAGATTGGGGATCTGTTCTGGTGGATGGCTCAAGTCGCAATCCATGCAGACCAGAACCGGATTCTTCGCTGCACGAAATCCATCAATCACTGCGGGACTCAATCCACGGTTCTCGGTGCGAACGATGATCCGAGACCCAATCATGTCCACACGCTCGCACTGCCTCGACGCTGCCGTCACGGCTGTCGTCGTCGACGAAGATCAGCTCGAGATCAACATCTTCAGTCCGGCGGAGCTTGTCCAGACGCTCGATGACATAGGGAATGTTCTCAGCCTCACGATAGGTCGGCACCACCACCGAGATCGCCGCAAGGAGTTCGATACGCACGAGACGCTGCTCTGGCGCCCCCGGATCAGGGCCGACATCCACAAGCGGCTGGCGCACGGTAGTCCGCTGAATACTCATGATGCGATTTGCTCAACTCTACTGCTTGTATCGGTCACTGGCAGGGTTTCGGTCTGAATTCAAACGCGGTCGGACTGGAAGGACAATGTTGAACTTGTGTGCCCACAAGCGTGAGTCACGCCAGTCGGCGATCCAACCCGGCCTTACAAATCGACGAAGTTCTGCACTGCCCCGCCGAGCGGATGGGGCTATCATCCAACGTTTCGTGAGCTCCCTCGAATTGCAAACCTGCGTAGACCGTGGAACCGGGGCGCGTGCAGCTTGATGAAGAACATTCTCATCGTGGGCGGCGGGTTTTTTGGAATGTACCTGGCCGAGCACTTCGCGCGCACCGGGCAGCGTGTTCAGTTGGTCGAAGAAGCCCCGAATTTCATGTCTCGGGCGTCTTACGCAAATCAGGCCCGCGTGCATCAGGGCTACCACTACCCGCGCAGCATCCTGACCGCGTTGCGCTCCAGATTGGCTTTCCCGCGATTCGTCGCGGAATTCCGCGACTGCATTGATTCAGACTTTGCGATGCACTATCTGATCGGCGCTCCACTCGGCAACGTTTCGGCGCACCAGTTCGTCAAATTCTGCGAACGCATCGGGGCACCTTGCGAACGGGCGCCCGACAGCATTCAGCGACTGACCGACCCGACGCTGATCGAAGCGGCGTTCACGACCGTGGAATATGCCTTCGACGCGGTCAAACTGCGGGAATTGATGGTCGCGCGACTGGACGCAGCCGGCGTTGCGCGACGCAATGAAGCATCGGCGCAATCCGTGCGCCCTCGCGGTGATGGACTGCTCGTCGACATCATCGACGTCGCCACAGGTCAACACGAGCCGGCGTACGCCGATCACGTCTTCAACTGCACGTATTCGCGGATCAACCATTTGCTGGCAAATTCCTCGCTCGAGCGAGTGCCGCTCAAGCATGAGATGACCGAGTTGTGCCTCGTGACTCCACCGGAAGAACTCCGGAAGGTCGGTATTACGGTGATGTGCGGCCCGTTCTTTTCGGTCATGCCGTTCCCACCTGCGGGCCTGCATTCATTCAGCCACGTCCGATACACACCCCACTACCAGTGGAGCGATGAAACCGAGAACACCCTCTGCAATCCGCACGCGACGATGCGCGCGAACATGCGCAGGAGCGCGTGGCGATACATGCAGAAGGACGCGACTCGATTCATGCCTGTACTGTCGCAATGTGAATATCAGCGTTCGTTGTGGGAGGTGAAGACCGTATTGCCGCGCAGCGATGCAGACGACTCCCGGCCGATTCTGTTTCGACCGCATCATGGGCTACGCGGATTGCATTGCGTCATGGGCGGCAAGATCGACAATGTCTATGACGTGGTAGCGGCGATCACTTCCCAAGGGCTGGTGGATTGACCACGGAGTCGTCAGAGTTGAAGAGCGAGTGCTTTGTATCGGTCGTGCTCGTACTCGATCACCTGCCGGCTCCGTTTGAAGCGGTGGCGGCGATTCAACGCGAACTCGCGTCGAAGTACTCCGACTACGAGATCGTACTGATCGTCCAAGGGTCCAGTCCAGGAGTCCGCGACGGAAGAGTCGATCACCAAACGTCTGCCGAGCATTCGACACATCCAGTTGGCAAATCGTGTTCACCGCCGATGTCGCGTGGGCCGCAGGCCTGGAGAATGCCATCGGCGATTTCGTGGTTCTGTTCGACCACCGCGCCGACCCCGTATCGGCCATCGTGGCGGTCGTTGAAGCGTGCAGAACGGGATTCGACGTCGTCGTCGGAGTAGCGGATCAGCCGCAGACCATTCCGTACCGAATGTTCCGCGCGTTCGCACATGGGCTCTTGGGGGCGATGGACTACCATCTGCCGCGCAATGCGAGCGGGCTGCGATGCCTGAGTCGACGGGCCGTGAACTCGGTGACGCACACCGGCCGGTTTCATCATCAGTTTCACATGCGGATTCAGAAGACCGGCTATCCCTCATGCACCTTCGAATACGAACTGCAGCAAGGTGCGGCCGATAGGAAATCGTTCATCCGTGGATTTCGCGACATCGTTCGGCTGTTGGTCTTCAACTCGTCGCGACCCTTGCGATGGATGTCGATGCTCGGGTTTGCAGGTAGCGGCGCGGCCTTTCTTTTCGCGGTCTACAGCGTGCTGATACACCTGATCAGTGGCCATGTGGTTGAGGGATGGACGACAACGATCTTGTTCATGTCCATCCTCTTCATGACGCAGTTCGTCATGATGGCGTTCTTCGGAGAGTACCTCGCCAGGTTGCTCGACGACCGTAGTGAACAGGCCCAGTACTCGGTCGTGTTCGAGAAGAACAGCACCGTGATGGTCGATGCCGATCGGGTCAACGTATTCGCAGAGTCCACAATTTCCGAGCGCAGTTCATTGCCTGCGGCGTCGCAAGCAATAGCACTCGGCGCCACCGCAGAACACAAAATATGGACGCCCTCATCGGACATTCCGGATTTGTTGGAACGACGCTGCTGAAGCAGCGGTCGTTTGAACGACTCTATCGGTCTGCCGATATTGGCAGCATCAAGGGCCAGTCATTCGAGGTTGTGGTTTGTGCTGGGGCGCCTGCTCAAAAGTGGATTGCCAACAGAGATCCGGAGGCGGACAAAGCGAACCTTCAGGGCTTGATCAGGCACCTGGGGACGGTGGCCTGCAATACGTTCGTTCTGATCAGCACGGTGGACGTCTTCGCGGAGCCGATTGGTGTCGATGAAGGTACCCTTGTCGAAGAATCTGGACTGCACGCGTATGGCGCGCATCGCCGTCAGCTCGAGAAATTCGTTGAACGTCAGTTTCCGCACCACTTGATCGTTCGGCTACCGGGGCTGGTGGGCCCCGGACTACGCAAGAACGTCATCTTCGACTTCCTGAACGACAACAACGTGCACTTGATCGATAGCCGGGGCCGCTTTCAGTTCTATCCGATGGTGAACCTTTGGTACGACATTCAAATCGCACTCAATGCGGGACTGAATCTGTTGCACCTGACCGCGGAGCCCGTCACGGCTGCGGAAATTTCTCGAGAGGGCTTCGGGCGGCCCTTCGATCAGACGTTCGCGAAGGACCCAGCGATCTATGACATGCGCACTCGGCACGCCGGCGTGTTTGGAGTTGAGGGCGTCTACCAATACAGTCGTCGTGACACTATTCAGGCCGTTCGCGCTTACGCGCAAGGGGAACCTCGCACTCTCACGACACAGCAAGGAACGAAATGCGTGAGACTCGCGATCTCCAACATTGCATGGGATCCGCTCCGAAGATGCAGCGGTTGCGAAGCTGCTTCAGCAATATCGAATCGATGCCATCGACGTTGCGCCAGGGCAAATACTTTGCGCAGCCGAGCGTGGCGGCTACGACCAGGAGATCGACAGCGTCAAGCGATGGTGGGCGAAACGCGGCATCGAAGTTACCGGTATGCAGGCACTGTTGTTTGGCACCACGGGCTTGAACCTGTTTGGCGCGCCCGCGGTACAGGACGCGATGCTGGCGCAGCTGACAGCGGTATGTCGCATCGGCGCCGGCTTGGGGGCGACGCGTCTGGTGTTTGGTTCGCCGAAGAATCGTGATCGCACAGGCCACAGTGATGACGAGACGATGCGAGATCGCGACTGCTTTTTTTAGGCGGCTGGGCGATGTCGCGAATTCCTATGGCGTAACGATTGTGTCTGGAACCCAACCCAACGTCGCTACGGCGCCAACTTCATGACGACCAGCGCCGAAACCGCCGGCGTCGTGGAACAGATTTCGCTCATCCGGCGATTCGCATGCAACTGGATACGGGCGCGCTGACGATCAACGGCGAAGAAGCCGCGGAGGTGTTGCGAGCCAGCGCTGACTTGATCGGGCACGTTCACGCCAGCGAACCGAACCTGGTGCCGTTGGGCGATGGCGCAACGGATCATGGCAAGGTGTTTGCGGCGTTGACGCAGTATCTCCCGGACCATCTGGTGACCATCGAGATGGTGGCAACGCAGAACGAGCCGCACTTGACGTCCATCGAACGCGCGTTGAAGGCCGCGATTCACCACTATCGCAACAGCGAGCGCGCTAGGCGATTCGGTGCGTGACGCGATTCCGATCGACCAGAAGTTCGAGCCACCTGGCAGGTACCGACATTCGAGACGCCATTGTGGCTTGGTCGACAACATCGTTGCTGCGTTGTCATGCCTGTCATCAACGAAGGTGAACGCATCGAGAGCCTGCTGACCCGGATGACAGCGCTCGGCATCGCGACCATCGCCGACATCATCATCGTCGATGGCGGTAGCACGGACGGCTCGTTGAATCTCGCATCACTACGAAAGCAGAGTGTGCGAGGTCTGCTCGTCAAGACGGGTCCGGCAAATTGAGCGCACAACTGCGCTGCGCCTACGCCTTCGCGCTCGACGAAGGTTACGAGGGCATCGTAACGATCGACGGGAATGACAAAGACGATCCGGAAGCGATTCCGCGGTTCATCGACGCGTTGAAACACGGGAGTGGATTTCGTCCAAGCATCGCGTTTCATTGCCGGCGGTGTTGCGGATAACACACCGATGGCGCAGAGATTTCGCCATCCGATACATACACGCACCGATGCTGAGTCTGTTCTCGGGATTCCGGTGGACCGACACGACGCAGGGTTTTCGTGGCTACAGTCGAAGGATGTTACTGGACCCAAACGTCGCATCCGTTCCGTGATGTCTTCATGGGTTACGAGTTGTTGGCTTACCTCTCCTATCGCGCACCGAAGCTTGGCTATCGATGCATCGAGCTTCCAACGATACGACGTTACCCGGCAGGAGAAGTGCCGACCAAGATCAGCAGCGTAAGGGGAAATCTAGCGGTCCTGGGAGTGCTGTTCCGTGCCTGCTTCGGGGGTTACGATCATTGACAGGCCGGCCACGCCGAACTGACGTTCGCCCCTCTCGACGGTCGTCAGCCGACGTCTCCAATGGATCAATGCCTCGCGAGCCAGGCCCGCGATCGATAGATCCGTCCGTCCGGGAGGTCCGCCACTGCCACAGCGAACTGCCGGCTCACACGGAACGCGACGGTCATCCGACGACAGCCCCGACCACGCGGCTTATCTTGGGATCCGTCGGGTCGACGCGTCTCTAGGCTTAGTATTCCGAACATGAAACTCCCAAACGCCATCTGCAGCCCTAGGATGATCGCACTAACCGACGGTATGACGATACGCATCGTTAAGGTTGGGTCGAGCACGCCGAAACGAGCACTCTTCCAGAACGCGACCGCACCGATGCTCGCTCCGAGGCCGAGGACGATCAGCAGGACGCCGAGCACGAGTCCGAGTTCCACCGTATAGAACGATGCGACGCGCATGACCTTGTCGCTGATCGGCAACAGTCCCACCCGACCCGCAAAGAATCTCGCAAACAGCCAGAACGACGCCGCCTGAAATCCGGCGATGGTTGCTGCAGCGGAAAGGCAAGCGTATTGACGCTAAACGTAACGCCACCGACTGTTCTGTCGCCGGTTGCCAGCAACGTCATCGCCACCGTTCCGACGGTAAGCATGAGCAATCCCGGATACAGGAACAGCCACTTCGGACTGAACATCAACAGAAAGCGCAGGTGTCGCCATCCATCTCGCCAGGTTCGAAGGTGCGGCGGTCGACTTCGTCCGTCGGGCGACAATGTCGTGGGACTTCTGCGATTCGCAGATGATTCACGGTGGCCTTTACCACCATCTCGCTCGCGAACTCCATCCCGGGGCAGACCAATCTCAACTTCATCATCGACGCGCGATTGACGCCGCGCAGACCACAATGGAAATCACCGGATGGGCTGCCGAAGAACAGACGTCCAATCGCG
>CAWHHK010000012.1:0-225660 GCA_963829065.1 uncultured Gammaproteobacteria bacterium
ACAATCGAACAACAACGCGCAGCCCGGCTCCGCCAGCGCGATCACTGCCTGATCCATGAGACCGCACTGCACGCCGACGTGCTCGTGTTCGATCCGCTGCGCTAATCTGGCCAGACGCAGCGGCGCAATCGGTCGCTCGACGAGGCTTGCGAGTGCGTGCAGCAACACGACGCAGAGCGATGCCGAACTCGACAGGCCGCTGCCGGGGATCGCGCCGTCGACCATCACGTCGACGCAGGGCACTTCGACTCCATCATCCGCGAGCACCGCGATTGCACCACACACGAAACGACCCCACGATCCGATCGGCAACTGCGGCCGCGTCGGCGCACGCGATGTCGATGACCTCCGACGTATTCAGGCTCGCGCCGCGCACGCGGCCGCGATCGTTCAGGCGGACTGCCACCGTCGTCCCAAACTGAATCGGCATCGGCAGCACCGCACCGCCGCAGTAGTCGATGTGATCGCCGATCAGATTGACCCGACCGGGGGCCCAGAACACCTTCGGGACCGCGCGCCCGCCGAAGCGCTCGAAAAAGCGCGCGACGATCTCGTCGCGACGGCCTATTGGTCGCATATCAGGCGATCGTGCCGGCTCAGGCATGTTGCGCCAGGCGCGGCTTCGCTTCGAGTCGGTGGTGTCTCAAACGCGGGCAGCCACTGCGCGTGCGCCGCGAGCAGTTCAGCGGTCATCGCGCGGATGTCGTCGAGCGTGCCAACGGCCCCTGTGAGGGGATCGAGCGCCATGGCTTGGAAAACGGTCTCGGGATCCGATTCCAAAGCCGCCTTGACCGCGAGCCGCTGCACGTTGATCTGCGTCTGGTTGATCGCCGCGAGATGGACGGGAATGTTACCGACCGACAACGGCGCAATGCCGCGCGAGTCGACCCGGCACGGGACTTCGACGCAGACATCGTCCGGCAGATTCGCGATGTAGCCCGCATTCATGACGTTGCCGTAGATTTTTTCGACGTTGCCACCGGCGAGCGCACTGATGATGCGGCTGCCGTACTCATTGCTGCGCGTCAGCGCGATCGGCTCCGTACCGTCGGCCATTTTCTCCATCACGGCCCGCCAATCCGGCCGGTTGTACAGCTCCTTGATGAATCCGGAGCCGCCGTTCCAGCTGCCGCCGGGGCAATAGGCCGCAATGAGTTCCGGTCGCTTGCGGAACCACGCGGAATACTCGGAGTTGTGTCCGCTCGCCTCGGTCACCGGGTAGCCGAAGTGTTTGACGTATTCCATCCGCGACGTGTCCTTGCGCCACAGTTGCGGGTTCACCGCGAGTTCTCGAATCCGCGGGAGCAGGTCGCGCCCCTGATGCGTGAATCGGACGATCCACGCCTGGTGATTCAAGCCCGCGCACTCGAAATCGACCTCGTCGAGCGGCACTTTCAATCGATGCGCCCATTGCTGCGTCGTGTGCTGCACGGAATGACACAAACCGACGAGGCGAATGCCGGGTAGCGCTTCGTTCATCCCCCAGCACAGCATCGCCATCGGATTCGTGTAGTTGAGCACCCAGGCGTTCGGACAGTGCGCCATGATGTCGCGACCCATCTCCAACAACTGCGGAAGGGTGCGCAGGCATCGCATGATTCCGCCCGGCGTCAGCGTATCGCCGATCGCCTGATCGATGCCGTATCGACGGGGTATGTCGATCTCGCGTCTCGATCGCTTCGTACCCGCCGACGAGAATGCTGATGATCACGTAGTCGGCGCCCGGCCAGCGCGCTCGCGACGATCCTGGTGCAGCGAGTAGCTGGCATCGGTATAGCCGCCGTCGCTGACAGATCCGCTCGACGATGCGACCCGCGTACGCCAGTCGCTCCGCGTCGACGTCGACCAGCGCGAAATGCGCATCGCGTAAATGCGGGTACGTCAGAATGTCGGCGGTCAGCCGACTCGAGAAAACCAGGCTGCCGGCCCCAATGATCGCGATGCGCGCCACGACGTCTCCCGATTTCGAAAGCCGGCATATTAGCCAGCGGCAGCGAACCTCAGCCAGTGCGCGGCTCAGCCGCCTTCGATCCGGTGCAGGAAATACACTTCGGAGTCGGTGCGAATCGGATCGAGGAACGGGTCGTGAATGATGTCGCCGTCGATCGCGACGGCGACTTTGCCGATCAGGATCTGGGTAATTCCGGGGAAGCGCAGGTCGAGTTGCGCGACGAGGTCACGGAAGCTCGCGGCGTTCACCTCGAGCTCCCGGACGTCGGCGGTGTGCTGCATCAGGTGATCCGGAAAGAACACCTTTGCCATGATCTTACGGAGAGAATGAGTAGGGCGATGCTCAGCCTTTCGCAGCCTCGATCGCGGCGAGCACGCGCGGCGGCGACATCGGCAGCTCGTGGATCCGCACGCCGGTCGCGCGCGCGCACCGCGTTGGCGACGGCCGCGAGCGGCGGCACGATCGGTACTCGCCGACGCCGCGCACGCCGTACGGATGCGACGGATTCGGCGACCTCGACGATCAGCGTGTCGATCATCGGCAGATCCGACGCGACCGGCATCCGGTAGTCGAGGAAGCCCGCGTTCTGCATCACGCCCTTCGCGTCGTAGACGTACTCCTCGTTCAGCGCCCAGCCGATGCCCTGCACCGCGCCGCCCTGCATCTGGCCTTCGACGTAGCTCGGATGGATCGCCTTGCCGGCGTCCTGGATCGCGGTGTAGCGCAGCACGTCGACCGCCGGTCTCGGGGTCGACCTCGACGTCGCAGATGTTGACCGCGAAGCCCGGACCGGCGCCGCGCGCGTTCACCGACGCGCGCCCGATGATCGGACCGCCGGTTCGGCCCGCCGTCGCCGCGATCTTCGCGAGCGTCAGCGGCTTCAGATCCGCTTGACGCCCGGCTTCGGTATCGCGCTGACCGTCCTGCCAGTCGACCACGTCCGACCTCGACGCCCCACGTCGCGGCCGCGCGCTGCGCAGCTGCGCGATCACGTCGCGCGACGCCTCGATCACGGCCATGCCGGTCGCGAAGGTCACGCGGCTGCCGCCGGTGACGTTCGTGTAGCCGACGCTCTCGGTGTCGGCGACGACCACGCTGACTCGTCGTACGGGGATGCCGAGCTCCTCGGCCGCCATCATCGCCATCGACGCGCGCGAGCCGCCGATGTCCGGATTGCCCGTCGACGACGGACCGTGCCGTCCTCGTTGATGCGACACTTCGGCGCTCGACTGCATGCCCGCGTTGAACCAGAAGCCGCCGCCGACGCCGCGACCCTGGTTCGCGCCGAGCGGCGCCTTGTAGTGCGGATGGCTCTTCGCGGCTTCCAGACACTCGACGAAGCCGATCGCGTCGAACTTCGGACCGTACGGCGCCTGACACCCTTCGCTGCACGGCGTTCTTCAGCCGCATCTCGATCGGATCGATGCCGAGCTTCCGCGCGAGCTCGTCGATGCACCGTCTCGATCGCGAACGCCGACATCGGCGCGCCGGGCGCGCGGTAGGCCGCGACCTTCGGCTTGTTCACCACCACGTCGTAGCCCTCGATGCAGGAAGTTCGGGACGTTGTACGGCGCGAAGACGCACATCGCGCCCGGCGCCATCGGCGAGCCCTTGAAGGCGCCGGCCTCGTACGCGAGCCACGCCGACTCGGCGGCGATCGTGCCGTCGTTCTTCGCGCCGATCTTGATCGCGCATGTGCGTGCCCGAGCGTCGGACCGGTCGCGCGGAACACCTCGTCGCGGGTCATCACCATCTTCACCGGCCGCCCGGACTTGCGCGACAGCAGCACCGCGACCGGCTCGAGGTAGACCGTCGTCTTGCCGCCGAAGCCGCCGCCGATTTCGCTCGGGATGACGCTGAATGTCGGCGACGTTCATGCCGAGCACTTTCGACGTCATCGACGCGCACATCGAAGTGGCCCTGCGTGCAGCACCAGATCGACGCTTGACCGCCTTGGTTCGCTCGAGCCGACGCACGCGTGCGGCTCGATGTAGCCCTGGTGCACTGTCGGCGTCCGATACGTGCCCTCGACGACGACGTCGGCCTCGGCGAAGCCCTTCGCGACGTCGCCCCGTTCGAACTTCATGCCGCGGCGACGTTGCTCGGCTTCGTCGGCTCTTCTTTGAGCCCCTCGGTGAAGAGACGCTCGTGCAGCATCGTTGCGCCGTCCGCCATCGCCGTGTCGAGCGTCATCACCGGCTCGCAGCACTTCGTAGTCGACCATGATCGCGCGCGAGCGCCGCGTCGGCGATCGCAGACGATACGCGGCGACCGCCGCGACCGCATGGCCGTGATAGAGCACCTTGTCGCGCGCCATCACGTTGCCGGCAAGATCGGCGAAATCGCCGCCGCCTTCGCCGCCGGAATTGCCTCATGGCCGACTTCCGGGAAGTCCGCGCCGGTCGACGATCGCCTTCACGCCGTCGATCGCCGCGGCGGCGTCGTATCGATCCGCTTGATGCGCGCGTGCGCGTGCGGGCTGCGCAGGATCTTGCCGTAGAGCATGCCCGGCAGCGAGAAATCGGCGCCGTAGTTCGCGCGGCCGGTCACCTTGTCGAGGCCGTCGTGGCGGACCGACGCGGGTGCCGACGACTTTGAACTCTCTCGCTTCGCTCACGCTGCCTCTCCTCGTAACGATTCGGCGGCGTCGAGGACGGCGCGGATGATCTTGTCGTAGCCGGTGCAGCGGCAGAGATTGCCCGCCAGGTAGTAGCGGATCTCTGTCTTCCGTCGGATCGGGATTCTCGTCGAGCAGCGCCTTCGTCGCGACGATGAAGCCGGGCGTGCAGACGCCGCACTGCAGCGCCGCGTGCTCGAGGAACTTCTGCTGGATCGGGTGGAGCTGTTCGCCGTGCGCGATGCCTTCGATCGTCGTCGAGCTGCGCCCTGCCGCTCTCGGCCGCGAGCATCAGGCACGCAGCACACGAGGCGTCCGTCCAGCATCACCGAGCAGGCGCCGCAGTCGCCGGTCGCGCAGCCTTCCTTGGTGCCGGTCAGGCGGAGGTCGTCGCGCAGCACGTCGAGCATCGATTGCTGCGGCTCGCACAGAAACTCCATCGCGCTCGCCGTTGATCTGCGTGCTGATCTGCAACTTGCTCATCACAGTGTCTCCTTCGCGCGCGTTGCCGCGACTTCGGCCGCTCGGCGGCACAACACCGCGACGACCTTGCGGCGATAGTCCGCGGTGCCGCGCTTGTCCGAAATCGGCGACGCGGCCGCGGTGCATGCGCGCCCGGCCGCGGTCGAGCGCGGCGTCATCGAGCTTCGATCCGATCAGCGCATCTCGCTGCGGCCGGCACGAGGATGACCGTCGGGGCGACGGCCGCGATCGCGACGCGCGCCGCGGTGCAGACGCCGCCGGCGTCGAGGGTGACGCTGACGCCGACGCCGGCGACCGCGATGTCCATCTCGGTGCGCGGAATGAACCGCAGGTACGCGTCCGCCGTCCCCTTCGCGGGTCGCTTGAACTTGATGCCGAGCAGGAACTCGCCGGGCTTCAGCGCATTCTTGCCAACGCCGACGACGAAGTTCTCGACCGGCATTTCGCGTTGGCCGGCGGTCGACGCGATCACGCAGACACCGGCATTCGCGACGAGCGCGGCAATCGTGTCACCGGCGGGCGATGCGTTGCAGAGATTGCCGCCGAGCGATGCGCGACCCTGGATCTGAGTCGAGCCGATCAGGTCGACGGCTTCGACCAGCCCTGGCAGGCACGCAATCAACGGCTGCGATGCCGTCGAACAGCGCGCCGGGAATCGCCGCGCCGACGTAGATTTCTTGGCGCCCACGTCCAGCCGGTTGGTCTCGGCAAGCTTCTTGATGTCGACGATCGTGCGCGGCGACGGAGTCGACTGTCGCAGCTGCACCAGCAGATCCGTACCGCCCGCGAGCACCTGCGCCCGCCGACCATTCCCTTGATGCTCCGCCAATACCGCAAGTGCCTGCGCCACCGTCTCCGGCGCCGCATAGGCGAATGACTGCATGAATCCTCCGTGCAAAACGTGATGAGCGCGGGATTGTATATCAGCGACGCCGATTGAGGTCATTCGCGGACGGGCAGCTACGCGCGATAGCGAATTCACGAAAGCGCCACGCTAGAATCGCGACCCATGAGTAGTCATGCACAGCACGTCGCGACGATCCAGCAACGCTGGGAGACCGCGCTGGCGGCAAATCGATTCGACGCCGCGCTGATCGCGGCGGGCGCTCGCCAGAATTATTTCCTCGACGACCAGGCGCCGCCGTTTCGAGCCAATCCACATTTCAGCCAATGGCTCGACGGCGCCGGTTGCGAGAATGCGCTGCTGCTGATTCGACCCGGCCATACGCCGACGCTGTTTTTTCACCAGCAGCGCGACTACTGGCACCAACCGCCAGCGCCGTCCGGATCTCGCTAGGCGCGCATCGACGTCAACGTATTCGAATCGCTCGATGCGCTCGTCGACGCGGCATGCCGCGCAATCGAGCGCGAGAATCGCGCCGCGCTGATCGGCGATTCGAGCGGACGTCCGACCAATCTTCCGGTCGCCGACGTCAATCCGCAGCAGCTGCTGAACCATCTCCACTATGGCCGCGCGTACAAGACGGCGTTCGAAATCGACTGCATGCAAGCGCGCAACGCGAATCGGCGTGCGCGGTCACATTGCGGCGCGCGCCGCTTATCGAAGCGGCGCCAGCGAATACGCGATCCATCAGGCGTATCTGCTCGCTTCGGAACAGACCGAAAGCGACCTGCCGTACTCGAACATCGTTGCGCAGAACGAACACGCCGGCGTGCTGCACTATCAACACTACGATCGTGAGCCGCCCGCCCATCGCGCCGAGTTTTCTGATCGACGCCGGCGGACGTTTCCGCGGCTACGCCAGCGACATCACGCGCACGTACGCCGCCGACGAACGCAGCGACTTCGCCGCGCTGATCGCGGCGCTCGACGCGACGGCAACGCGCGTTGATCGCATCGATCAGACCGGGCGTGAACTACCTCGACGCTGCACGAATCGATGCATCGCGCCATCGGTGAACTGTTGGCGGAGTTCGGGCTCGTCACTTGCAGCGGCGACGAAGCGTTCGAATGCGGATCACCGATGCGTTCATCCCGCATGGTCTGGGTCACCTGATCGGGCTGCAGACGCACGACGTCGCCGGCCACATGGTTTCGCCGGACGGCGGCATGCGGCCGCCGCCGAAGCGTTACGCGCGCGCTGCGATTGACGCGCGACATCGCGGTCGATCAGGTGTTCACGATCGAACCCGGCCTGTATTTCATCCCGATGCTGCTCGACGAACTGCGCGCGAAGCCGACCGGTCAAGCGCGTGAACTGGCCGGTCGAGAACGTATCTGCCTGCGGCGGAATTCGCATCGAAGACAACGTCCTGTCACGGCTGACGGTCCCGTCAATCTGACACGAGAAGCGTTCGCCGCGGCTCGAGCCGAAGTGACCCGACTGACCGTCGAACGGCTGTTCAGCAGCCCGTCGCTGAACGGCCGCGTGCCGATCCAGGTTCGCTTTTCGCCCGACGGCGCGCGCGTCGACCTACCTCGCCAATCCGCCCGAAGATCGCGAACGTCTCGATCTGTATTGCTACGACATCACGAGCGAACGACGCGCGCCGCTGATCGATGCGAGACGTCGCAATCGGGACGACGGCGACCGACGGCGGCCGAAAAGGCCGAACGCGAACGGCGGCGGCTGTTCAGCACCGGCGTAACGACCTACCGGTGGTTGCCGGACTAGCGAGCGCGTCTGCTGCGTGATCGACGGCGACTGCATCTGTGTCGACTGCGTCGCATCCAGACAGTCTCGTGCGGTCACGCGCCGAAGGGATGCGCCAGACCGATCTCACCGTGTCGGGACGCGGACGTTACCTGAGCTACGTTCGTGACGGCGACCTGTATGTGTACGACCTCGAGCTGGATCGCGAAGAGCGCATGACCCACGATGCGTCCGAGTGGCGTGACGAACGGGCTCGCCGAGTTCATCGCGCAGGAGGAGATGCATCGGTTCGAAGGACATTGGTGGTCGCCCGACGATCGTCATCTCGTGTTCGCGCGCGTCGATAGTCGGCGATTCCAGTGAGTCATCCGCTACGAGTTCACGGCGTCCGAGCTCGTCGCGTATCCGCAGCGTTATCCGTACGCGGGCGCGGCAAACGCGCGCGTCGAACTCGGCGTGATCGATCTGCAGAGCGCGCGCGCGTGCGCTGGATCGACTATCGGGATCGCGCCCGACGACTATCTGGCGCGCGTCAACGTCGGCGCGGACGACAGTCGTCGTGCAGTCGCAGAGTCGCGATCAACGCACGCTGCGAGTCACGGCGCATCCGTTCGACGGGCCGGCAACCGCGCGCTGCTCGTGACCGAGCAGCAGCCGGCGTGGATCAATCTGCACAACAACTTTCGATTCGTCGGCGGACGACGCCGACTTTTTGTGGACGTCGGAACGCAGCGGGTTCGTCGCAGCTGTATTTGTATCGACGCGACGCGAGCGTGTGTCGCATTGAGCGGCGATCGCGGGCGGATCAACGAAATCGTCCACGCGGAGCGAAACCCAGGCGTACGTGCTCGGTTGGATCGACCGACCGACCGAACAGCATCTGTTTCGCATCGCATACGATGCGCCCGGCGTACTCGAACGACTGACCCCGGATCCCGGTTGGCACGAAGCGATCGTCGACGCCGCCGGCCATTGGTTCGTCGACCGCTACTCCCACGTGGAGCAACCGCCGTGCATCGTGCTTCGATCGTTAACTGACGCATCATCGGCGCGACCACTGGCCGCCAACACGCTGACTGAGGGGCATCCATATCATCCGTACCTCGCGCAGCACGCACCGCCGACGTTCGGTCGGATTGCCGCCGACGACGGGCAGGAACTCTTTTATCGGCTGACGCTGCCGCGCGGCCTGGATCCGGCGCGACGGTTGCCGGTGCTCGTGAATGTGTATGGCGGACCAGGCGTACAGCGGGTTCGCAACGAATGGGCGCCGCTGACACACCAGCTGTTTGCCGCGGCGGGAATGGCGGTATTCGAATTCGACAATCGCGGCGGCACCAATCGCAGCCAAGGCGTTCGAGGATCCGATTCGCGGTCGACTTGCAGACGTCGAAGTAGCCGATCAGCTCGCGGGCATCCGCTACCTGCGCAGTCAACCGTGGGTGGATCCCGATCGTATCGGCGTGATCGGCCACAGCTATGGCGGCTTCATGACGCTGATGTTGATGGCGCGCAGCGAAGGCATGATCCGCGCGGGCGTCAGCACGGCGCCGGTCATCGACTGGCGTCTGTACGACACGCATTACACCGAGCGCTACTTGGATACACCGCAGAACAATCCGGACGGATATCGCGACAGCTGCGTGTCACGACGTCGATTCGATGCGCGGCGAACTGTTGCTGATGCACGGGATGGCCGACGACAACGTGTTGTTCGGCAACACGACGACGTTGATGAAGGCGCTGCAGGATCACGGCCGCCCGTTCGAGCTGATGTTGTATCCCGGTGCGAAACACGCTCTGCAGGAGCGCGACGTCGCAACCCATCGTTACGACACGGTACTCGATTTTCTGAAACGGAAATTGCTGGCGTGAACTACGTCATCCGCCCCGCACTACCGGCCGACATCGATCTGCTCGTGCATTTCAATCACGCAATGGCGCAGGAGAGCGAAGACAAACCGCTCGATCTCGCGCGCATTGAAGGCGGGCCTCGCCGCGTTGTTCGAGCACCCCGACGACGGCTATTACATCATCGCCGAAGGCCGCAAACGGCGAACGGGTCGGCGCACTGATGGTGACGTTCGAGTGGAGCGACTGGCGCAATGGCCGCTTCTGGTGGATCCAGAGCGTCTACGTTGTGCCTGAATATCGACGACTCGGCGTCTACCGCGCGTTGCACGACCACGTGCGCGACGGCCGCACATCGCGATTCGCAGTGCTGCGGTCTGCGACTCTACGTCGAACGCGAAAACACCGGCGCGCAGGCGACATATCGCGCGATGGGCATGGTCGAAACGCACTATCGTCTTTACGAGGAAGAGTTCGATCGCTCCTGAGCGGTCGAGACGCCGAACAGGTCCTCGAAATTCTGCGTCGTGCGTTCCGCGAGGATCTTCAAGATCTTCATTGCGAAGTGCCGCCAGGAACTTCGCCGTCTCCACGACAAACGACGGCTCGTTGGTCTTGCCGCGATGCGGCACCGGCGCGAGCCACGGACAATCGGTCTCGACGAGCAGTCGGTCCATCGGAATCTGCCGTGGCGACTTCGCGTACGTTGTCGGCGTTGCGAAACGTCACGATGCCCGAAATGGATACGTACCAGCCGAGATCGAGCGCCGCCCGCGCGAGCGCCCACGATTCCGTAAAGCAGTGCAGCACGCCGATGGCGCCGGCGTGCGCGCGCAACAGATCACGGGTATCGTCTTCGGCGGCGCGCGTATGGACGATGACCGGCAGCGCATGACGTTGCGCCAGCGCAAGGTGCGCCGCGAAACACTCGCGCTGCAGTCGTCGCGTGGTGACGTCCGCATCGGCGATGTTGGAGTAGTCGAGGCCGGTTTCGCCGATGCCAACGACTTCGTCATGGGGCAACGCGCCGGCAACCCAGTCGATCGACGAATGCTCATCGACGCTTTGCGGATGCACGCCCGCACTGGCCCAGACATCGCGATGTCGCTGCGGCGATTGCCATCACGTCGGCATGCGTCTGCTGCTCGGCCCCGATGCACAAGAAGCCGCGCACGCCGGCGGCGCGCGCCGCCGCCAACTTGGCGTCGCAGTCCTGCAGGTAGTTCAGATGACAGTGAGAATCGACCAGCACGCCTACATCGTGTGCGTATTGCGGTCGGATTGCAGCGCGCCGGCGAGATAGGTCTCGATCTTGTTGCGGGCGACGTCGTCCTGGTCGTTGAACTGAACGCCGATCCCGGCAGCGCGGTTGCCTTGTGCACCTTTCGGGGTCATCCAGACGACTTTACCGGCGACGGGGATGCGCTCGGCTTCGTCCATCAAGTTCAGCAGCATGAATACTTCATCGCCGAGCTCGTATTCCTTCTTCGTCGGGATGAACAATCCGCCATTGCGGACGAACGGCATGTACGCGGCGTACAGGACGGCCTTGTCCTTGATGGCCAACGACAGAATTCCGTTTCGAGTACCGCGTCGAGCTTCCATTACTGCGTCAGTCCGGCTCATGCCGGATGAATGTACACCGGGACCGTGGGGCGCGGATGATCATGTTCTCACTCTGGCTTGTCAATTGCGCGCGCCGTGACAGCCATCACAGCGAGCGAGCGCGCGAATACCGGATCAATACCTGATGGACAATCGCTGTCTCAGACAGCTCCGAGATCGCGCCACGCCAGCAAACGAGCTTCCAACAGCAGGCGAAGATTCGGATTCGTCGTGCCACGCACGAGTTCGCGGTCGCGCGTCAGCTGTTGCCACATCGAGACGAGTCGTTCCTCGCTCGCGGCCGCCACCGCGGCAACGAGCACGCCAGCGATCGGATCATCGGCCGGTGCAGCGACCGTCCGCCGCAACCACAGCATTCGAGGCAGGTAGCGCAACCACCGATCGAACAGATCAGCAGCACCGTCTTTGCTCCATGCGTCCGCGAGCAGCAGCGGATTGAGCTTGCCGAGCGCAACTTGACCCAGCGCATGTCCGAGCGGTTGCAGATCCGCCTCGATCGCAGCGAGCACGCGATATGCAGCGTCGCCAAATTCAAAACACAGCGCCGCGACGCGACGCGGATCGGCAGCCGGTTGCCGGTCGCGCACCCATTGGAGTGCGATCGAAGATGCCGGCGGTCGCACGTGTATCAATCGACAGCGGCTGCGAATCGTCGGCAGCAGATCGCGCAGCGAATCGGTCACGAGAATCAGGTAGCTGTCCGGCGGAGGCTCCTCCAACGTCTTCAGCAATGCGTTGGCCGCCTGATCCGACATCGACTCCGCGTGGGTGAACACCGCGACTTTGCGTCGCGCGATGCGCGACGTTCGGACGATGAATTCCGCAACACCACGTACCGCGTCGATGCCGATCAACTCGCCGGCGCCCTCTGGAACGATCCAACGCAAGTCCGGATGCGCGACCGCATCCGCACCGACGTCGTCGGTGGCGTCGTGCTCAATCAGGCGAAGCGCAAGCGCGCGCGCAAGCAATGGTTCGCCCCAGCCCCCGGACCCATGGATGACCAGTGCATGCGGCAACTGTGCCTCGGCAATCGCAGCGTCCAGCTTCGAGTACAGCGGTTCGAGCCAGGGCGGCAGTGCGCTCATGGCAGGTCATCGATGAAACTGCGAATGACCGACGCGATGCTCAACTGCACGTCGGCCAATGGGCGTCCGGCGTCGACGATCCGAAATCGGGAATGAACGTTGGCGCGCTGCAGATACGCGCTGCGCACGCGCTCGAAGAACGCCTGGTGCTCGCGCTCGAACCGATCACGCTTGGATTCGTCGATGCGCTCGAGTCCGGTGGCGACCGGCAAATCGAGATAAATCGTCAGGTCAGGTTGCAGGTCGCCCTGCACTGCGGTTTCGAGCGCGCCGATGCGTTCGTTCGACAATCCGCGGCCGCCGCCTTGGTAGGCATAGGTCGCGTCGGTGAATCGATCACACAGCACCCACGTGCCCGCGTCGAGCGCCGGGCGTATCACGTGTGTCACATGTTGCGCGCGAGCCGCGAACACGAGCAGCAGCTCGGCTTCGGGATCGATGTGTTCCGACGCCGCGTCTAACAGAATTGCTCGGACGCGTTCCCCAAGCGGCGTTCCGCCGGGCTCTCGTGTCCTGATCAGTTCGATGCCACGAGCCACCAATAGTTGTTCGACGAAATCCATGTTCGTCGTCTTACCGACACCTTCGGTACCTTCGAACGTAATGAATTTACCGCGCGTCACGGATCATCCGCCGTTGAGCTGGTAGCGTCGCACCGCTGCGAGATGCTGATCGAGCGTCGCGCTGAATTCACTGGAGCCATCGCCCCGCGCAACGAAGTAGAGGAAGTCGCCGTCATCCGGATGCATCGCTGCCTCGATCGATGCGAGCCCCGGCAATGCGATCGGCGTCGGCGGCAAACCGATTTGCTTATAGGTGTTGTACGGCGAGTCCGCGTTCAGCTGATCGCGCGTGAGGTTGCCGTCGAACGCATCGCCGAGTCCGTATATCACCGCTGGATCCGTCTGCAGTCGCATCGCTCGTTGCAGGCGCGAGACGAACACGCGACTGATTCGCGCGCGCTCGTCGTCGCGGCCGGTTTCCTTCTCGATGATCGACGCCATGATCAACGCGTCGTCCGCGGTCGCGTACGGTAGACCCGGCGCGCGCGACTCCCACTCGTGCTCGAGCACTTCCGCCATCCGATCATGCGCGCGCACCAGGATTTCCGAGATGTGGGTACCCTTCTTGTAACTGTACGTGTCCGGGAAGAAACGACCCTCCGCGTTTCCGGGCTTGAGCTGCAGGCGGACCAACAGCGTGTCGGTGGAAACAGCATCGAGGTCGTCGATCAGTTTTGGCGTTGCGGCGAGCTGTCGCATCGCTTGCATGATCGTCGCGCCTTCGACGATGCGAACCTCGTACGTCGCAACTGCGCCAGCCACGAGGTCGGCGAGCAGACTCGCTGGGGTCGCGCCGACCGCGACTCGATACTCACCCGCCTGGATACGATTTGTGCGGCCATGGAGTCGCGCGTAGGTGGTGAACAACCAATCGTGCTCGATCACGTTCGCCGCATGCAGCTCCCCCGCAAAACCCGCAAACGACATACCTGGCGTCAGTTCCACGACGACCGGCTCCCGCAGCGCGAGCGGGGTTGTTGCCCAGTGGCTCAGATAAACCAATCCGATGCCGACGACGACCAGCGTTGCCAGCGCGGTGATGATGCTAGCGCGAACGACCGAACCCAAAACGCGCCTCCAGCGCCGTGCGGATCTGCTCGGTGATTCTACCGGTTCGCAGCGTAACGCCCGCCGAGACCGACGATGCGTGTGACGCTGCACACACCGACTACGGCGTGCGTCAGTAAGCGCTCGTCGGCATCGGCCAATTCAGCGAGGGCTCGCGATTCCATCGACAAGGGCGCTAATCGCCCACGACATGTCAGTGCAGCTTGCGGAAGATCAGCGTGCCGTTGGTGCCGCCGAACCCGAACGAGTTGGACAACGCGCCGTCGATGACGATGTCCCGCGCGACGTTGGGGACGTAGTCCAGATCACACCCCTCACCGGCGTTGTCCAGATTGATCGTCGGTGGCGACTGCTGATGCCGGATGGCGAGCGCCGTGAAGATCGCTTCGACCGCACCGGCGGCGCCCAGGAGATGACCGATCATCGACTTCGTCGAGTTCACAGCGACCCGCGTGTCGGCGCCGAACACCGTCTTGATTGCCCTTGTCTCCGCGAGATCGCCTTGCAGCGTCGAAGTGCCATGCGCGTTAATGTATTGAACGCCATCCGACGTCATCTGCGCATCGTTGAGCGCATTTCGCATCGCCGCGACCGCGCCGGCACCGTCATCGGGCGGCGCGGTGATGTGGTGCGCATCGCCGCTCATGCCGAATCCGACGAGCTCACAATAAATCTTCGCGCCGCGTGCCTTCGCGCGCTCGTACTCCTCGAGAACGAGCACGCCGGCGCCGTCGCCGAGTACGAAGCCATCACGATCGCGATCCCACGGACGGCTCGCCGCGGCCGGATCGTCGTTGCGCGTCGAGAGCGCCTTCATCGATGAAAAGGCCGCCACGGTGACGGGCGACGTCGCCATTTCGGCGCCGCCGGCAACCATCACGTCCGCATCTCCGCATTGAATCATCCGCGCGCTGAAGCCAATGTTGTGCGTGCCCGTCGTGCAAGCCGTGACGATCGCGATATTCGGACCACGGAATCCATAACGGATCGAGACGTTTCCCGAGATCATGTTGATGACGCTGGCGGGTACAAAGAATGGCGATACTCGACGCGGCCCACTCTCGAGCAGCACCGAGTGCGTATCTTCGATCGTGAGAATGCCACCGATTCCGGAACCGATCGCAACGCCGTAGCGATCACCGTCGGGTGGATTCGGGACGATCCCCGCGTCTTCGATCGCCTGCACGGCGGCTGCCATGCCATATTGAATGAACGGATCGACGCGGCGTGCTTCTTTCTTTTCCATGTAGCGCGTCGCGTCGAATCCCTTCACCGACGAGCTGAACTTAACCGCATAGTCGGTCGTGTCGAATGATTCGATCGCGGCTGCGCCGCTCGCGCCGGCAAGCGCGTTCGTCCACGACTCGGCGGCCGTGTTGCCGATCGGGGTCAACATGCCCACGCCGGTGACGACGACGCGTCGTTTGCTCATTCAGCTGTTCCCCCGACTCGACGGCGGCAGGCAATGTGGGACGCTAGATGGACACAGCCGCACCCGTTCTTCAGATGCGGCTTGGTGATTGTGACAGGGCAAGCGAGGAAAAAATCTACTGATGAGCCAGGACGTAGTCGATCGCGTCTTTGACCGTCGTGATCTTCTCGGCGTCTTCGTCAGGTATCTCCGTTTCGAATTCTTCTTCGAGAGCCATCACCAACTCCACCGTGTCGAGGGAATCGGCTCCGAGATCCTCGACGAATGACGCTTCGTCTTTTACTTCGTCTTCTTTGACGCCTAACTGCTCACAGATCAATTTTTTGACGCGTTCTTCGACACTGCTCATGTTGTGGTCTTCTCCCAGATGATCGTATGCGCTGCAGCAGGGCAGCGCGTAGTTTATAGATGCGGGATACCCGCTTCAAGCAAACGCAAGACGTGTCACGCCATGTAAAGCCCACCGTTGACGTGGATGGTTTCGCCCGTGATGTACGCCGCTGCGTCGCTCAACAAGAACGCAACGACGCCGGCAATCTCTTCGACAGTTCCCATGCGCCCCAACGGAACACGCGACAACATCGCGGCTTTCTGCTCATCGCTCAGCGCATGGGTCATGTCGGTCGCGACAAACCCCGGCGCGACGGCATTGACCGTGATGTTGCGCGAGCCGACTTCCTGTGCGAGCGCTCGCGTAAATCCTTCGATCGCTGCCTTCGAGGCGGCGTAATTCACTTGTCCGGCGTTACCCATCCGTCCGACGACCGAGCTCAGATTGACGATGCGTCCCCATCGCGCTCGCGTCATCGCGCGCAGCAGCGGCTTGCACAGCCGATACAGAGACGAAACATTAGTGTTCATCACATCGTTCCATTCGTGCTCCGACATTCGCAGCAACAGATTGTCACGTGTGACACCGGCGTTGTTCACCAGGATCGATGGAACGATGCTCTCCGCTTTCAGCCGTTCGAGGAGCGCATCGACCGACGCGGAGTCGTCGACTCGCGCGACGAGTCCCCGGCCGTCGACGCCCGCGGTGCGCAACCCATCCTGAATCGCTTGCGCCCCAGCGTCGGTCGTCGCGGTGCCGACGACAAACGCGCCATCGCGGCCTAACCGTTCCAGAATGGCGCGACCAATGCCGCGGGACGCGCCCGTCACCAGCGCGGTCTTGCGCTCTGCTTCAGCCACCGCCGACCTCTGACAACGTCGCCTCAAACGCGTCGACGGTGCCGACCGCAAGCGAAACCGCCGTGCGATTGATCCGTTTGATCAATGCTCCGAGTACTTTGCCGGGACCGCATTCGACGAACGTCGACGCACCGCGTGAGATCATGGCTTCGACGCAACGCGTCCATTGCACCGGATTCGATAGCTGCGCGATCAAGTTACGTCGGATCTGATCGGGATCGCCGCTGATCGTCGCGTCGACGTTCTGTACGACGGGCACTGTCGGTGCCGACATGGCGACCGCCGCCAACGCCTCACCGAACGCCGCAGACGCGGGGACCATCAACGGGCAATGTGACGGTACGCTGACGGCCAGTTTGATGGCTCGCTTCGCGCCCGCGGCGACGCATCGCTCGATGGCCGCATCGACTGCGGGCGTCGATCCCGCGATGACGATCTGACCGGGCGCATTGATATTCGCCGGCGTGACGACGCCGTCCACCGCCGCGCAACACTGCGCGACTTCGGCTTCATCAAGACCCAGGATAGCGGCCATTGCACCTGTGCCGGCAGGAACCGCGTCCTGCATCAAGCGACCGCGCAAATTGACGAGCCGGACCGCGTCGGCGAACTCGATTGCGCCCGGCGCAACCAACGCCGAATACTCACCGAGACTGTGCCCCGCCATGATTACGGGGCGAACACCGTTACGCGCTACCCAGCACCGCCACAACGCAACACTCGCGGCGAGCAGCGCCGGTTGCGTGATCTCGGTTCGATTGAGTTCGGCGTCGGGGCCATTGAGCACCACATCGCGCAGCTTGATGCGTATCGCATCTTCCGCTTCTGCAAAGCACGCCCGCACGATGGCTTCTCGTTCAAAAAAGTCGCGCAGCATGCCGACTTCCTGGGATCCCTGCCCGGGAAAAACAAAACCTACCGCCGTCATGTCAGGCAGATTTGAAACTGAGGATCGTCAACGGCGCGCGAGTGCGGCCGTGGAGTCACAGATCGAGGACTTTTTTACCGCGATAGAACCCATCCGCGGTGACGTGATGGCGCCGATGCGTTTCTCCGCTCGTCGGATCGATCGACAGCGTCGGTGCACTCAACGCGTCGTGCGAGCGTCGTTGGTCACGACGTGCTCGGCTCTTTCTATTCTGCTGTACCGCCATGGCGCGATGCTCCCGTAGTATTCAATTGCTTCGATTCTTCAATCCCGCCAGCACACCGAACGGATTCGGCCTGGCCTGCGTCGGATCCGGCTTCGCCCCCGCGGCCACGGGATAATCCAACTCCGGTCGATTCGGACAGTCCGCGTCGTACGCCAGACACACCTGAGTTGGCAACGCCAGCAGCAGATCGTCTTCGACCAGGTCGACGATCGCCACCTCTTCCTCTTCGAGCACGAACGGCTCCAACTCGTCTGCCAACGCATCAGCCTGCGCATCAGATGCGACGACGCAAAGATCAATCTGCACATTCAACGTATGCGGGACCGGCGCAAGGCAACGCTGGCACTGCAGATCGAGCGTCACCTTCGAATAGCCCTGAACGCGGCAGCGACCTTCATCGTCATGCCTGAACGTCAAGCTGATCGATACCCCGCCGCCACCGAGCACAAGCGACCCGAGTCGCGGAAACGCGGCTATCGGGATCTCACCCGTGAACAGCCCACGCTTTCGGGCCAGCTCGTGCGGAGAGACCGCGTCCGTGCGGGCTAGGGTCGACATGGCCGCGCATGATAGGGACGCGATTTTGACGTGTCAAAGCAATTCGATTGCTGGAACCACTCTAACTATCGAGAATCACTGACTTTATTCGGAGTGACGATGATGCGTCTCGTGCTCGCGTCGGGATCGCCCTATCGGCGTGAGCTGCTGCAGCGATTGCGTCTCCCGTTCGACGTGGATGCGCCACAGATCGACGAAACCCCGTCGCGAGGGCGAGACCGCAACGGCATTGGTCGCACGCCTGGCCGAAGCAAAGGCGCGGGTACGTCGCCGGCCGCCATCCGCAGACGCTCGTCATCGGCTCCGACCAGGTGGCGTTGTTGGGAGCCGCGGTTCTCACCAAACCGGGAACCACGCCCGCCGCCATTGCACAGTTGCAGGCGTTGCGCGGAAACAGCGCGCGTTTCCTGACGGGCCTGTGCCTGTTCAACGCAGCTTCCGGACGCGCGCAAGTCGCCGTCGAGCAATGCAGCGTGACCTTTCGCCGCCTCAGCGACGCCGCGATCACGAACTATGTCGAACGCGAACGACCACTCGATTGCGCCGGCGCATTCAAGGCTGAGGGCCTCGGGATCGCTCTGCTCGAGTCCATTCAGGGCAACGACGAGACGACGTTGATCGGCTTGCCGCTGATCCGACTCGTGACGATGCTCGCCGACGAAGGCGTCGATGTGCTGACCGCTTAGGCTCCGCTCAAGCGCCGCCACGCGTCGGTGAAATCCTCCGACAACGGCGCGTCGAAACGGCGCAGCTTGCCGCCGACGGGAAGCGCGACGGACGTTGCGTGCAGACACAGGCGCGCAATTCCAAGAGCACGACTCTGCGCAAGCAACGCGTCAGATGCGTACTTCTCGTCGCCGACAACGGGATGACCGGAGGTCAGGCTGTGAACGCGGATCTGATGGGTGCGTCCGGTGTGCGGATGCGCCTTGACCCAACTGACGCGCTCGCGGCTTTCGACGATGCTGAATTCGGTGCGCGCCGATTTTCCTTCGGCAGTCACGCGGACGCGCCGTTCGCCGGTACGCGTCACGAATCGATCGAGGTGCGCGCGCACGGTGCGCAATTTCCGCGGCCAGGCACCGTAGACCAGCGCGTCGTACGTCTTCGCGACCGTCCCATCGCGAAAGGCCGAGTGCAACTCGAGCAATGCGGCGCGGTTGCGGGCGACGACCAGACAGCCGGACGTGTCTCGGTCGAGCCGATGTGCGAGTTCCAGGCCGCGCTCCTCGGGGAACATCACGCGCAGCGCTTCGATCACGCCGTGCTGGATGCCGCTGCCCCCGTGCACTGCAATGCCGGCGGGCTTGTTCAGAACGATGACGGTCGCATCCTGAAAGAGGATTCCGCGCGCGAGTCGTTCGAGCAGCGAATGCGCCGGCATCGTGGGCTCGTTGGCGAGCGGACCGTGCCACGGCGGAATTCGCACGACGTCACCGGCCTTGAGCCGATAGTCGGGCCGAATGCGGCCGCCGTTGACGCGCACCTCGCCCTTGCGAAGCATTCCGTAGACGCGGCTGCGCGGCACGCCTGGCATTTCCCGCAGCAGGAAGTTGTCGACGCGCTGCCCGACCGAATCGCCGGCCTCGACGTGCCGGACGTCGCGTGCGCGCCCGCCGGTTGAATCCTGCGCGGAACTCTGCAAATGCTTTTCCTGACGATTGATGTACTTAGCAGGCGCTGTTATATTCCGCCAGCTTTGCCATCCGCCGCCTTTGGAGCAGCGGAATTTACGCTCAGCGACAAAATTGACGCAGATCGCCCAAGAATTCGAACGGCATTCTGCATCATGCGGAGGCGATTGACATCGATCTGTCTCCGCTACGACAACGCGCCCGACATCGACAATCGGTGCGTTGACGATAGGAAAGAACATCGACTGCGTCGGCATTCATCACCGTCGCATACCGTTGCAACAAGAAGGGGCTCCGCGAAAATGCGGAGCGAGTCAGTATCAGCACAGCGATCGCTCATTTCGAGCACCAGGAAGACGCAGCCATTCGTTCGCCGTCTCGGTTCGCTCCACATCATCTGATCTGAAGCCCCACGGCGCTCGAGCGCCGTGCGCCCTGCTTTCCGAACGTCAACGTCCCGTTGTCGCGCCACGGCCCAACAATGGAACGAACGACTATGAAAAGAATGCTCATCAACGCGACGCAGGCTGAAGAGGTCCGCGTTGCGCTCGTCGACGGTCAGCGCATCTATGACCTCGACATCGAAAACCGGGGTCGCGAACAAAAAAAATCCAGTATCTACAAAGCGCGCATTACGCGCGTGGAGCCGAGCCTCGAAGCGGCCTTCGTCGAGTTCGGCTCGGAACGACACGGGTTCCTGCCGCTGAAAGAAATCTCCCGCAGCTACTTCACGAAAAGTGGCAGTGAAGGCAAACGCAGCATCCAGGACCTGATCGAGGAAGGTCAGGAACTGATCGTCCAGGTCGACAAGGAAGAACGCGGCACCAAAGGCGCGGCGCTGTCGACGTTCGTCAGTCTCGCCGGGCGCTATCTCGTGCTGATGCCGAACAATCCTCGCGCGGGCGGCATTTCGCGCCGGATCGAGGGTGACGATCGCGACGTGTTGCGCGATGCGCTGTCGCAATTGAACTTGCCGGAAGGCATGGGCGTCATCGTCCGCACCGCCGGAATCGGCCGCAGTCCTGAAGAGCTGCAGTCCGATTGCGAGTATCTCGTGCAGCTCTGGGAAGCGATTCAGAAAGCGGGCGCCGAAGAAAAAGCACCGGCGTTGCTGTACCAGGAAAACAACGTGATCCTGCGCGCGATTCGCGACAATCTGCGGACCGACATCGGCGAAGTGTTGATCGACCAGAAGGAAGCGTACGACGAGGCGCACGCGTTCATCGATCAGGTGATGCCCGACTTCAAAGATCGAATCAAGTTTTACAACGACAACATCCCGTTGTTCTCACGCTATCAGATCGAGTCGCAGATCGAGTCGGCGTTTCAGCGCGCCGTCCGCCTGCCGTCCGGCGGCAGTCTGGTCATCGATCCAACGGAGGCGTTGGTG
The DNA here is from genome assembly GCA_963829065.1 of uncultured Gammaproteobacteria bacterium. Taxonomy (GTDB): domain Bacteria; phylum Pseudomonadota; class Gammaproteobacteria; order Pseudomonadales; family Azotimanducaceae; genus DATJGR01. Next base: position 21,222 of record CAWHHK010000012.1, read on the forward strand.
TCGATCGACATCAACTCCGCCCGTGCGACGAAGGGCGCCGACATCGAAGAGACGGCGCTCAACACGAACCTCGAAGCCGCCGAAGAAGTCGCTCGGCAGCTGCGTCTACGCGATGTCGGCGGCCTGATCGTCATCGACTTCATCGACATGGTCAGCGTGAAAAACCAGCGCGCAGTCGAAGATCGAATGCGCGAAGTCCTCGAGACCGATCGCGCTCGCGTCCAGGTGGGACGCATCTCGCGCTTCGGCCTCATGGAGATGTCGCGCCAGCGCCTGCGACCGTCGCTCGAGGAAATCACGACGGAGCTCTGTCCGCGCTGCAGCGGCCAAGGGCGCATCCGCGACGTACGCTCCCTCGCGCTGGGCATTCTCAGGGTCATGGAAGAAGAGGCACTGAAGGAGCGCAGCTCGATCGTGCGCGCGATCGTGCCGCTGAGCGTCGGCTCGTATCTGCTCAACGAAAAACGTCGCGATGTCGCCGAGGTCGAGCGCCGCACGAAGACACACCTGGTGATCGTGCCGACGGATCGCCTCGAAACGCCGCACTATGAAGTGCAGCGAATTCGCGACGATCTCGCTGAGGCCGAATCGAGCGTCGCCAGCTACGAGCTCGCCGAAGCCCCGCTGGCCGATGCGATCGAAGAACACCAACCGGAGCCGCTGCGCACCACGCGACCGCAAGAAGCCGTCGTGCGTCCTGTCGCCCCGCCCCCGCCGCAGCCGCAATTGCAGCAGCAACCGTCACAAGCGGCGGTCGCGCCGCCACCGCAACCCGGCCTGTTGAGCCGCTTTCTGGGCTCGTTGTTCGGAAAGGCGCAGCCGCCTTCGCCAGCCGCCGCGCGTCCGACGGCAACCAGCGACTCGGCGCCGAGCACCCGATCAAACCCACGCAGTGACGCTTCGCCGCGTTCCGGTGAACCGACCTCCACCGAGCCGCGTTCGGGCGATCGCGCCCGCCGCGGACGCGGTGGCCGAGCACGCTCTGGTCAGCGATCGGGCGAACGCGCCGAACGCCCCAGCGACGGAGCCGGCAACGAGGCGCGTTCGAGTTCGCGCGCGCGACGCGGTCCGCGCGAAGCCGACACAAACAGTTCCGAGCGTGCCGCAGACGGTCGTCCTGGCGGCGAACGTACAGGAGGCGAGCGCAACGGTCCGCGCGGACGACGCCGCAATGGAGAACCGAACGCCGAACGACAGCAGCGTGCCGCCGAGTCCGAGCAGGATGCCGTTACGGCGATGGTCGATTCCTCGGAGTTACCACGCGAGAAGCCGGCGCGCGAAGGCGTCGATCGCGGGGTGCGCGAATCGCGCGGCGAATCCAGAACCCGCGACGTCGACGAAGACCGGACGCCAGCCGACCTCGAGCGCAGCAAGCGTCGACCGCGCCGCGATCGCGCGTCGGTCGCGCGCAACCAGGAAGGCGAGGCCAATCGCCAACAGTTCCAGCAGGGTCCATCAGTGGGCGTGCTGCCCCCGGCAGTGAGCGAATCACTCGTGTCCGTCGAGGCGGCACCACCGCCAGCGGATTCGTACGTCGCCGAATCGACGCCGCAATTGGCGGAAGTAATGGTCGCGGCGACACCGGACGCAGGTCTGTTCGACGCGCCCGAGGTCACCCCACTGCTGCCATCGACCCCACCGCCGCCTCCGGCGCCGGCGGTCGTGATCGTTTCGCCACTCGCGGCCGCAACAGCGGCAGTGCAACAGGAACCCGAGCGGCCTGTCGGTCGCGCTGCGAACGATCCGCGCGAAGTACGCAAACGCGAACGTGAGGCGCGCTTACGTCAGGAAGGCGTGATTCGCGAGCGCAGCCCCGAGTGAAAGTCCGTGCCGGCGACGTAAGTCGCCGGCTTCACAGTTCGGTGCCGACGATTGCGGGCTCGATTTCGAGTTCGACCCCGTAGCGCCCAATGATGTCCGACCGAATCGCGTGTGCGAGCCTCAGCATATCCGTCCCGTGCGCACCTCCTCGATTGATCAGCACCAGTGGCTGACGATGCCACACGGCCGCAGGACCGAGCTGCTTACCCTTCCACCCGGCGGCTTCGATCAGTCGCGCGGCGGGCACCTTGATGCCGTTCGCATCGTCATAGGTCTGGATGCTCCCCAGCTGCGCGCGCAAGCGCTCCACGGCCGCGACTTCGAGCACCGGGTTCTTGAAGAAGCTGCCCGCGTTCGGCACGCGTCGGACGTCGGGTAGTTTGCGCCGTCGAACGCGCGTGACTGCCTCGGCGACGCCGATCGCCGTTGGTCGGATACCCATCGCCGCGATTTCGCGCCGAACGTCGGGATAGCCAGCCCGAACTTCGTGCAAGGCAGGCAACTGCAGCGTCACCGACGTAATCAGAAAGTTCATTCGCGGCGTGCTTGAACACGCTGTCGCGATAACCAAACTCGCACTGGCGCGCGTTCATCGTGACTGTCTCTCCATCGCGACACGATAGGGCCGTTAGCGAATGAAACCGCTCCTTCAGTTCGAGTCCATACGCACCAATGTTCTGAATCGGCGCCGCACCGACGAATCCGGGGATCAATGCGAGGTTCTCGACCCCGCCGATACCTTGCCCCAGACAGAACCTGACGAGGTCGTGCCACAGAACGCCGGCTCCCGCGGTGACCAGGAACGCGTCATCGACGCGTTGCATCCGGATGCCAAGCAGGCGCGGCGTGATCACGCAACCGGGTACGCGCGAAAGCAGCACCACATTGCTGCCACCGCCGAGGATCGTGATCGGCAAGCCTTTCGCCGCGGCGTCGACGAGGACGTCGCGAACATCCTCGATGCGCTCGGGACTTGCGAAATATTGCGCGATCGACGGCAGTCGCAACGTGTTGAATCGCTCCAACTGCACTTCGGCGCGAATCACTACGACGGCGTCTCCACGCATCGATACGTCAGGTTGATCCGCGGCCCGCTCGCCGCGCGCATTCTCGGCAGTGCGTGTTGCCAGTCGCGCTGCGAACGTCCCCACATCAGCAGCAGCGAGCCGTGTTCGAGCATGAGATCCACGCGTCGCGCGCCGGCCATCACGAGCGCGCAGACGAAATCGCCGTGGCGCGCCGAAGCTGAGCGATGCGATGCACGGCCGCGCGCCGAGTTCCGGTTCGTCGTCGGCGTGCCAACCCATCGCGTCCTGTCCCGTCCGGTAAAGGTTTGCCAGCACGAAGTTGAAACGGATTCCGAGTCGCGCAAGCAGCTGATCGCGCACGACTTCGAGCTCGCTCAACCAGCCGTTCGCGCGATGCGTCGAGTGCGAGTACCGGTAGGCGACGCCGACGTCACCGTACCATGCACACAACCTCGGTACGGTTACGCGACGGCCAAACATCGTGATTGATTCCTCGCGCCACGCGATCGCCGCACCGAGGTCTGCGAGCGAGGTAGCGAACGCTGTGTCGAACGCATTCCCAAAAAAGCCCGGTATGTACAACACGTCGTCGCAATCGCGCACAGCGTAGCGGGCGATGAGGTCAGGCGAGGGTTCGGCGACCATCGTGTGTACGCGCTCCTCTCACGTCGACCCGCCAGCAAGGATCGAGCGCACTCGATCGAGGTCCGCCGGGGTATCGACACCGGCCGGAACAGCGGCGACGCACTCACCGACAATGATCTCGATGCCGTTCTCCAACAAGCGCAGTTGCTCGAGCGACTCGGCGCGTTCGAGCGCGCCGGATGGCAATTTGCAGAAGCGCGCCAGCGCAGCGACGCGATAGCCATAGATACCGATGTGACGCCACCAGATATTCTGCGAGAGCACGATCGTGTCGTGATCAGCGGTTGCGAAATCGTCGCGGCGCCACGGAATGGGCGCGCGCGAAAAGTAGCGCGCGCGACCGGCGACGTCTCGCACCACCTTGACGACGTTGGGGTTGAACAGCAACGCCGGCTCGTCGATCGGTTCGCATAGCGTCGACACGTGCACGTCAGCGTGATCCGCGAGGAGTTCCGCCACCTGATTGATGACCGTGGGCGGAATCAGCGGCTCGTCGCCTTGCACGTTGACGACGATGGCGTCCTCGGACCAGCCTTTGGCGGTGACGACCTCCATCACCCGATCGGACCCCGATTGGTGGTCTGTCCGCGTCAGCATCGCGTCGTGCCCATGGTCACAGACCGCAGCACGCACGCGCTCATCGTCGGTGGCGATGACGACTTCGCGAGCGCCGCTGTCGGCTGCCTGACGCGCAACCCGAACGATCATCGGCACTCCCCCGATATCCGCGAGCGGTTTGCCGGGCAATCGCGTCGACGCAAAACGCGCGGGGATTACGACAAAAAAACCTCGATCAGCGACTCTCATCGGGGTTGCGCGTCGTGATGCTCAGGTGAACGAGGCCCGACTGTCCGGCTGCGTCCATCGCGCGAACGACGGCCTGATGATGGGCGTCCGAGTCGGCGTTGATCACGAGATGCTTGCGGGTGTCTCCCCCGATGGCCTCACGCAGCGCACGCATCAGAGTCGGCAGTTCGTTGTCGACGAGCAGCCGGCCGTTGACCGCATACTCGCCGTCGGCACTGATGGTGACTTCGATGACGTCGTTGTCGAGCTGTTGCGGGTTTGCTTTCGCTTCCGGTAGATCGACCTTCAATTCACTCTGGCGTATGAACGTCGTCGAGACCATGAAGAACAGCAAGAGCACGAGCACCACATCGACCAGCGGTACGAGTTCGATTGCAATGTCGTTACGGGGACGCCGGCGAAATTTCATTGGCGTGACTCGAGTTCGCGCTCGCCGTGCATGATCTCCACCAGCTTGCTTGCCTCCTGTTCCATCGTGATGACCAAGTCATCGATCCGGCGCAGGAAATATCGGTACAACATCAGCGCTGGGATCGCCACGGTCAAGCCGCCGGCGGTCGTGATCAGTGCAGTCGAGATCCCCCCGGCCAGGTTGTTGGCATTGCCGGAACCCTGGGCCATCAACACGGTGAACGCCTTGATCATCCCCACGACGGTGCCCAACAACCCGAGCAGCGGGCTGACCGACGCGATCGTGCCGAGCGTCGTCAGATAACGTTCCAGTTCGTGCATGACGACGCTCGCTTCTTCTTCCATCGCTTCCTTCATGATGCCGCGACCGTGGCGCGCATTGCCAAGCCCCGCCGCGAAAATCTGGCCCAGTGGGCAACCATTGCGAATTTCGCGCAGACGTTCGCGGTCGAGCTCGTTCTTCTTGACGTACCCCCACACCTGCGCGAGCAGTGTCCGAGGCGCGATCCGCCCCGGCTGCAGAGACCAGAATCGTTCCACTGCGATCGCCGCCGCGGTGACCGAACACAGAATGATCGGCAGCATCATCCAGCCGCCTGCTTGTACCAAATCCAACACGTTTTCGACCCCCTATCCCTGTTTGTCGAACTTCAAATGCGCGCGCCTGAAGTCTAGGCGCGACTCACCACGAGCAGCCCCGCGCGGAAACCGGCCACAACGCATGGACAAAACCATCGCGATGCACCCAGTAATAGTCGTAAAGGTTCACCGTGGGATCGCAATGTGGCGTCACGAAACGAATCCGTTCGCCCAGCAATGGCTCCTGCGCGCCGTCAGCGAGCGTCACCATGCCGTGTTCGTCGCCGCCAAATCGATAACGCGCCCCAGGCATGTCGATTGCCGTCGGCGCTATCGATTCGGACGCAAACCCTTTGAATCCACCATCGACCGTGATCATGCCCGCAACCGGTTGGCTGATCGCGGTCGTCAGCACCGTCAGCGAAATCTCGAAGTCATCGAGCTTGTCTCCACCACGACCGCCGACATCGAGATACTGCTGATCCATGAAGATATAACTGCCGACCTGCAGATCCGTGACGATCGGCACGTCGCAATCGATGTCGTACGTACCGGTGCCGCCGCCGGTGATGATGGCGAGCGAATGGCCCGCGTCGCGTAACGCGTCACAAGTAGCGGCTGCGCTCCTCCAGCAGACGAGCGACTTGTCGCGGCGCGCCGCGTGTCCGGCGATGTGCATCACTTGACCCGCATAGTGCTGCACACCGACCAGTTGCAGCGCGCCACCATCGAGTCGGTTGGACGCAATCCAATCTGCGAGCTTGATCGCGTCGTCACGTTCGCGCACACCCGTGCGCCCCAATCTCGGATCGAGATCGATCAGAACCTCGATCGAAACTCCCCGCGAACGCGCGGACTCGTCGAGTACTCGCGCGCCCAGCAGACTGTCCACGACAATCTGCAATTGCGTGCCACGCGCGACAATGGCCGTCACGAGATCCGCCTTCTGCCGCGTCGCGATCGGTGACGTGATCAGGATCGGTTGAATGCCCGCGCGCGCCAGCACGATCGCTTCGGAAGCCTTCGCGACACACACGCCGACCGCGCCTGCAGCGAGCTGCCGCGCCGCGACCTGCGGACACTTGTGGGTCTTTGCGTGAGGCCGGAATCCCTTGCCGCGGGCACGCAGGTATTCCGCCATTCGCGCGACGTTGCGCATGAACGCGTCTTCATCGAGCATCAGCGCCGGGGTCGGTACATCACTCAGCGGCAGCGGATCTCGGAACTCGATCGCGTCGAGCCGACGATCGTCGAGCAGCTGGTCTGATAGTTCGATCACGACACTAAATTCTAAGAGCGCTGCGCGATCGACACCACTTCGTGCTTCGTTTCGCCGCCAAAGAATCGTCGATAGCAGTAGTTCGTCGCCGCTACGTATCCATCTACGGTACCGCAGTCGAAGCGACGCCCTTTGAACTTATACGCAATCACGCAACCGTCGCGCGCCTGTTGCAGCAGCGCGTCAGTAATCTGGACCTCCCCGTTTTTGCCGGGTTGTGTTCGTTCCAGAATTTCGAAGATGTCGGGCGTCAGGATGTAGCGACCAATGATTGCGAGATTGCTCGGCGCTCGATCGGGCGACGGCTTCTCGACCATATCGGTGACGCGGAACAGCGAGTCTGACAGCGCTTCGCCGGCGATGATGCCGTAGCGGTTCGTCTCATCCACCGGCACTTCCTCGATCGCGAGAATGCTGCAGCGGAACTGTCGAAACAGTTTGGTCATCTGCGCGAGCACGCCGGTGCCCTCACCAAAACACAAGTCGTCCGCTAGTACGACGCCGAATGGCGCATCACCGATCAGGCTGCGACCGGTCAAGATCGCGTGACCGAGACCTTTCATCGTGATCTGTCGTGTGTATGAAAAGGTGCAGGTATCTATCAGCGCGCGAATGCCTTCGAGCTGCTTTTCCTTACCCGTCCCTTCGATCTGGTGCTCGAGTTCGTAGCTGACATCGAAATGGTCCTCGATAGCGCGCTTGCCGCGCCCGGTGACGAAACCGATGTCGGTGAGGCCGGCTTCAACAGCTTCCTCGACGCCGTATTGCACGAGCGGCTTGTCGACGATTGGAAGAATCTCCTTCGGCATCGCCTTGGTCGCCGGCAAGAACCGCGTACCGTAACCAGCCACCGGAAATAAGCACTTCTTCAGCATCGCCGTCCCTGATCGATCAGCAGTGTCGGGATGGTAGCCAACGCCGCTCTGCACCAGCAAGCAAAGGATTCAGAAACAGTGGGTTCGCGCACACGCGCTGTACCGCACTCAGCGTCAGTGCCGCGTCGTCTGCGTTTCCTGTTGCGCAGCGTTGAGCATCGCGACCAGGTGCCGGCAGATCAACAGACCCGCGCGTTCCTGCTCGGGCGATTGATCCGGCAAGCGCGCGATACGACGCGACAACCGCCGCGCGGCATTCAGATGCCGTTGCTGTGCATCGCGCGCCGCGATGGCAGCCGTAGGCGCGCCGCTCTCCGCACGCGGTAGATCGTCGAACAATGGCAGCGACTGCGAGCGCACGACTTTGCATCCATTACAGACATCGCCAAGTATACGGATACTGGATATTTATACAATACTCAATCAGTCGGCCGCCGCGGCCACGCGCTCGAACTTGAACGTCTCGCCAGCAGCGTCGATGCGAACGACATCGCCGGGATGGAACCGTCCACCGAGGAGTTCCGCCGCGAGCGGGTTCTCGATGCTGCGTTGAATGGCTCGCTTCAAGGGCCGCGCGCCGTACACCGGATCGTAGCCCTGCTCGGTCAACCGCTCGACCGCGGCCGGCGTCACTTCCAGACCAAGGTCCGCATCCTTCAGCCGCGCCCGCAATGCCGCGAGTTGGATCTCCGCGATTGCCGCCATGTGTTCACGACCCAGCGGATGGAATACGACCACGTCATCGATCCGATTCAGGAACTCCGGGCGGAAGTGTTTTGCGACTACGTTCAGCACCGTCGGCTTGATCGCATCGTAGCGACCCGATTCCGTCAACGCCTGAATTGCATCCGATCCGAGGTTCGACGTCATCACCAGCACGGTATTGCGAAAGTCGACCGTGCGGCCGTGACCATCCGTCAGGCGACCGTCGTCGAGCACCTGCAACAGAATATTGAACACGTCCGGGTGCGCCTTCTCGATCTCGTCGAGCAGCACCAGGCTATACGGACGTCGGCGCACCGCCTCCGTCAGAAAACCGCCTTCTTCATAACCGACGTAGCCCGGCGGTGCGCCGATCATCCGCGCAACCGAGTGCTTCTCCATGAACTCGGACATATCGATGCGAACCATCGCCGCGTCGGTGTCGTACAACGCCGCCGCCAGCGCCTTGCACAGTTCGGTCTTGCCGACACCCGTCGGTCCCAGAAACATGAAGGAACCGTTGGGGCGGTTGGGATCCGCCAGACCCGCGCGCGAACGCCGCACCGCATCGGCAACTGCCTTTACGGCTTCGTCCTGACCGATCACGCGTTCGTGCAGCTGATCTTCCAAATGCAGCAGCTTCTCGCGCTCGCCTTCGAGCAATTTGGTGACCGGTACGCCCGTCCACTTCGATACGACTTCCGCGATCTCGGCCTCGGTCACCTTATTGCGCAGCAGACGATTCTCTTGGCCTTCGCCAGACATGGCGCCGGCAAGACTCTTCTCCAGTTCTGGAATCCGGCCGTATTGCAGCTCGGACATTTTGCCGAGGTCACCGGCGCGCCGCGCGGTTTCGAATTCCAGTCGCGCCGCGTCGAGTTCTTCTTTGATGTGCTGCTCGCCTTTCAGCGTCGCCTTTTCAGCGTTCCACACCTCTTCGAGATCGGCGTACTGGCGCTCGAGAGCTGCCACCGTTTCCTTCAGCGCGTCGGCGCGCTTGCGCGTCGCTTCGTCTTTCTCCTTCTTCAGCGCTTCAAGTTCCATCTTCAGCTGGATGAGGCGTCGGTCGAGCTTGTCCATTTCCTCGGGTTTGGAATCCATCTCCATACGAATTCCACTGGCCGCCTCATCGACCAGGTCGATCGCCTTGTCCGGCAGCTGACGGCCCGTGATGTAGCGGTGCGATAGACGTGCCGCTGCGACGATTGCGGGATCCGTGATGTCGACAGCGTGATGGAGTTCGTAACGTTCCTTCAGGCCGCGCAGGATAGCGATGGTGTCTTCGACGCTGGGTTCGTCGACGAGGATTTTTTGAAAGCGCCGCTCGAGCGCCGCATCTTTTTCGATGTACTGGCGGTACTCGTCGAGTGTCGTGGCGCCCACACAGTGCAGCTCGCCGCGCGCGAGCGCGGGTTTGAGCATGTTGCCCGCGTCCATCGCGCCTTCCGCCTTACCGGCGCCGACCATCGTGTGCAGTTCGTCGATGAACAGGACGACATTGCCCTCCTGCTTCGCCAACTCGTTGAGCACGGCCTTCAATCGCTCTTCGAACTCGCCGCGAAATTTCGCGCCGGCGATCAAGGCGCCCATGTCGAGCGCGAGGATGCGCTTGTTCTTCAACCCTTCAGGCACTTCGCCATCGAGGATCCGTTGCGCGAGACCCTCGACGATCGCCGTCTTGCCGACACCGGGCTCACCGATCAGGACCGGATTGTTTTTGGTCCGTCGTTGCAGCACCTGGATCGTTCGCCGTATCTCATCGTCGCGTCCAATCACGGGGTCGAGCTTGCCCTCTTCTGCCCGCTGGGTCAGATCCACCGTGTACTTTTCCAGCGCCTGACGACTTTCTTCCGCATTCGGATCCTGCACGGCTTCTCCTTGACGAACATTGGCGATGGCGCGTTCAACGGCGTCGCGTTTTACGCCGCCCTGGCGCAGCAGGCGACCTGTTGCTCCGCTGTCTTCGCACGCAGCCAGTAACACCATTTCTGTAGAAATGAATTTATCGCCCTGCTTCTGAGCATTGCGATCAGCGAGATTCAGCAACTTGACGAGTTCTGGAGAGAGACCTACGTCACCCGTCGGTTGCGCAATGGTCGGCAAGCTCGCCATCTCTCGCGCCAGCGCAGCTTCGATCTCATCGACGCGACCCCCCGCCTGCGCCAGCAGCTGACGCACGCCGCTCGACTTGTCTTCGAGCAGCACTGCCAGCAAATGCGATGGCTGTACGTAGTTGTGGTCTTTGCCCACGGCAGATGATTGCGCATCCGACAACGCGGCCTGCAGTCGACTCGTCATTCGGTCCATTCGCATTTTCGTTGACCCGCTTCACATACAACCCTGCCAGAAGATGCGTCCACCGTGGTTCTTTTCAAGTGTGAGAACCCGTCCTGGAATCTCGAACGGGGTCGCGCTACATTTCTTTTAATTCATCAACTAAGCGCGCGCTCCCGTCATGACCGATCCGCAGGACCCTTCCTCGCACGAGCAAGCCACACGCGAGCAGGCCACGGACGAGCTTGCGGACGACCAGGCGGAGATCGAGTCAAACACCGACGCGCGTGCGATGGATGACCGCGGAAGCGTACGGATTCAGTTGCCGTTCGAGGTCGAGGTGAGCCACCCGAGCCTCGGCAGGATCCGCAGCGTCGCGCGAGACATCTCGGAAGGCGGCATCTTCGTGCGCCTTAGTCCAACCGGTCTGCGCGTCGGCGCAAAGGTCAAGGTCACGGTACTGAACGCGGCGCTCGTCGAATCCAGCGCGACACCGACCGTCGACATGGAGGTAGCGCGCGTCACTGAGGAAGGGCTGGGGCTCAAGTTCGCGAATCGGACCAGTCAACACCTGTGGCATACCGTTGACCGCCTTCGCCAGGATCTCCGACTCGGCCAAGACTACTTTCAGGTGTTTCAAGGCGCCGCGATCGTCAACCAGCAGGGCAAGCTCCTAGTGGTGCAGCGCCACGGAAAGTGGCTGTTTCCGGGCGACTACTTGACGGTTGGACTCGAGTGGCAGACCGCCCTGATCGAGTTTCTCGTCGCCGATCTCGGGCTCGATGATCTGGTTCTCGAAGACACGCTCGGTATTGATAGCGCGCCCGGAATGATGGCGTCGGAGAACGCGACGTTCAGCGCATTTCACCGCTTCTCATCGCGATCGGATCGTGTTCGCTTGCGCGACGATTCGCGTTATCGACACGCGAAGTGGATCAGCCGGGCGTTCAGCCTCGAAGAGCTGACGTTTGCACATCCGCTGCTGCGCGACCTGGCGGCACTCGCATTTGATCGCGCCGACGCACAACGGCTTGCGCTGACGAACTCCAAGTCGATGCGCGGGTGAGATTGTGATCGCGGCGCACTTCGACGAGCGCACGCGAATCGGCCACATCATTTTGCGCCCCAACCGCTCGTGGACCTGGCGTTCGAACATCTATTGCGTGGCCGCGCTGACGGCGATATCAACCACCGTCGCGACAACGTTCGCGTGGCACGGTTTCTGGTTAGTGCTGCCGTTCACGGCGCTCGAAATCACCGCCCTTCTCGCATGCCTGTATGTCTGCGTGCGGCGTACGCACGCGCAGGAAGTACTCATCTTTTCCAGTGACGAACTGATCGTCGAGACGGGCCATCGCCGGCCGGAACACGTCTATCGTTTCGCGCGTTTCTTCGCGCGATTTCGGATCGAACGAGCGGACAATGCGTGGCACCAGCATCGAGTTGCAATTCAGGTGCGCGATCAGCAGCTCGAAATCGGTCGATTCCTGTCAAGCGACGACAAGGTCCAACTCGTCGACCAATTGCGGCTCATGGTTCATCACTTCGCCTGACTCCACCCTCGGCGATATCGCACGGATCCGCAACGCTGCCCGTACCATGAGTCTGCGGCAAGATGCGCCCGTCGCGCGTCGTCCCAACACGCCAATAAGGGGGCGCGCGGATACGCCACTGCACAACCCGATCGGGTCGATCCGTACGCCATACGACGGCGCCCGACATCGCGGTTATGTAAACGTGTGCGCCCGCGCGTTCAAAACGACATAGCGTTCGCGGATGTGGGTGCCCGAATCGATTCAAGTAACCCGCGCTGACGACGACGATGCGCGGCCGCGCCGCCTGCAGGAAACGCGCGCTCGACGAACTCCGACTGCCGTGGTGCGCCGCGACCAGAAAGTCGACGCGATCCGCACCGAGGCGCTGAACCAGCGTTGCTTCGCCCGATTCAGTGATGTCCCCGGGCAGCAACGCGCGCGCGCGGCCGTTGTCGATCGATAACACGCACGAAGAGTCGTTATCGGAAGCTGTTGCGCGTGGCGGATGCAGAATTCGAAACTGCACGCCGTCCCATTGCCACGCCTGACCGGCGCGGCACGCACGCAATGCATCGATACCGGCCACCGGCTCGCCGCCGATCACCGCTCGCACCGGCATCGATCGGGCCACCGCACGATAACCACCGACGTGGTCCATGTCGGCATGACTGAGGATCACCAGATCAAGCGCGCCTCGCGCAGCACGCCGCAGGTTTGGCAGCACTACGGCGCTGCCCAGATCGAAGCCGGACGGAAATCGTGGACCTGCATCGAACAGCAACCGATGCCGCGCGGTATCGACGACGATCGCGAGCCCTTGGCCGACGTCGAGCACTGTGACTCGATACTCACGCGCGGGCACCCCAGCAGCGACCGGAACGACCGGCAGCAGCACACAAGGCAACAACAATGCGCGATGCTTGAGCGACAGCGGCAACAGGAGCAGCCCGCACGCCGACGCGCTGATCGCGACTGCGGCGATGCCACGATCCGCGGCCGAGCCGACCCAGTCGAAGCCCGCCACGGCGCGTAGATAAGCGACCACGAATCCGGTAATCCAATCCGCGAGCTGAAGCAGCCAGATCGCGCCATCACCGAACAGCGCGAGCATCCCACCACCGACGAGGTCCAGCGGAACGACAACGACGCTGATGATCGGCACAGAAATGAGGTTCGCGAGAGGTCCGACCCACGCGACCGTACCGATGGTCCCGAGTAGCGCAGGCACCATCGCGACAGCCAGCACGATCTGCGCGAGTGCGAACGTTCGCAATGTGGAGGCGCGTTCGTACCGCGGCGAAAATTGCGCAAGCAGTATCGCGACCGCGCCGAACGACAGCCAGAATCCAGCCTGCAGCGGCGCCAGGGGGTCGGCCGTGAGCACGATCGCTGCAATCCACAGGAACATCATTGGCAGCGATAGGCGCCGACCGAGCGGCAGCACGCACAAAACGACGACGGCCGCGACCCACGCGCGCAGCACCGGAATACCCCAGCCCGCCAGGCACGCATACAGCGTGACCAACAACAGCGCACAGGCGACTCCCGGGAACGCGGAGCCTGCGCGCGCGAGTCGCCTCGGCCACAGCCGTGCGAGTCCTCGACCGATGAATGCCCCCGCTGTCGCTGCGATCGTCATCTGCATCCCGGAAATCACCATCAGGTGCACGGTTCCGGTCGCGCGAAACAGGGCCCAGTCGTCGTCGCTCATCAGCGCGCCATCGCCGGTCAGCAATGCGAGCACGATGCCCGGTTGTTGCAACGATGCAGCGTTGACGCGATCACGCAGATTCAGTCGCAACCGATCCCAACTGAAGCCATCAGCACTGGACTGCCTGCGACCTAAGCGCACGCTGCCGCCGCCGTCAATCTGGTTCGCTAGACTCCACGCCTCGTAGTCGAAGCCGCCCGGATTTTGATAGCCACGCACGCTGCGCAGCTTGATCCGCAGTTGCCACCATTCGCCGGGCGCAACGGGCGGGCCTGAAAACCACGACAATCGCAGTCGACGGGGCACTGGTCCAGCGCACGCTGGCCACGGTTGGATCGCGCTGGGTGCAAAGTCGAATTGCGTCTGCCACGCCGAGGGCTTCGGCAGGCCGACCACTCGGCCGTTCGATTCAACGACCACCCCGTCGACGCAAGGCGCGATGCGATGTTCGATAAAATCCAACGCAACGACGGCGCTGATCACCGAACCCAACAGCGCGCCCGCGAGGATCGGCAGGCGTCGCGCCACCAATAGAGCGACGCCAGCGCTGGCGCTCGCAATGAGGACCGGACGCGATTGCAGAACGGGCAGAGCGACCATTGCGAGCATCGCGCAGACATAACCGATCAACACCCGCGCAATGAACCCGGTCCGATAAATAGGCATAATCGCGCCTCTGCTGCGGATAGGCTTGGCGCGTTCGCGGCGATCGAGCCCACGTAGTAGTCACGGGTTTATGCCACTTCGCTCGCTCAGGCGTTACCTGCCAGACCCCCACAAGATGCGTACGCATCGGGCGCTGCAACCGCTGGGAAAATCGCTACAGAACCCGGAGATCTGGCACCTGCATCGGCGCTCCGTCGCAGGCGCGTGCTTCATCGGCTTGTTCTGTTCCTTTCTGCCAGTGCCGATGCACATGCTGATCGCGGGCGCGCTCGCGGTTGCGACACGCTGCAACCTGCCGCTCTCAGTCGCGCTCGTGTGGTTCAACAACCCCCTGACGATGGGTCCGATGTATTTCTTCGCCTACAAGGTCGGAGCCCGGATGCTCAACGTCGAACTCGTGGTGACGGAAGTGCAATTCAGCTTCGGGTGGCTCGCCGACCAGTTCAACCAGATCTGGCCGCCGTTGGTACTCGGCTCCCTGGTGTGCGGCGTGGTCAGCGGTTTGCTCGCTTATGTGATGCTGCGCGTCGGTTGGCGTATTCACGTCGTGCGGCGCTGGCGCGCGCGGCAGCGCTCTCGTCGCGACCGGGGAGCGCCGCAATCGCGCCCAAAAACGTCGGCGCTTTGACCTGACGCATTCAGTGATCAGGACGCTTCGTGCAGCGCCTCGGCTGGATTCAACGCGGCGGCCCGGCGTGCCGGGTGCAGCGCCGATATCAGACAGAACACGAACGACACCGCCGCGATCAACACGATGTCGCGCGCGAGCACGAGCGACGGCACCTTGTCGAAGTAGGTGCCATCGAGCAGCCGCGCGCCGATCAGAGATTCGAGCAGCGCGACCGTCTCTGTCACGTGATGCGCGAGGACCAGTCCGAGCACCAGGCCGAAGCCGATGCCCGCCAGTGCGACGAGCACGCCTTGCACGAGGACGAGCCGCAGTATCAGTCCCTCCGAAGCGCCCATCGTGCGCAAGATCGCGATATCGGAACGTTTTTCGTTGACCAGCATCGTCTGCGCCGAAACGATGTTGAACGCGGCGATCGCGACGATGAGCACCAACAGCATGAACATCATGTTCTTTTCGAGTCGCACGGCGCGAAACAGCTCGCCATAGCTCGAGCGCCAATCGGTGACCTGCCATCCCGCCGGGACGATGCCAGCCAAGGAGGCGAGCGCGGCGTCGATGTTCACCGGGTCGGCGAGCTTCAGTCGCACACCGAGGCGTCCGGTGGACACCAGCCCTCGGCGCACCACGTCGTCGAGGCCGACGAGTACAAGTCCGTAGTCGAGTTCCGCGCCGATCTCGAACGTACCGGACAGCGTGAATCGTTCGAGGCGCGGCACGACTGTGTCGTTGGCCGGCGTCGACAACACGAGCGTGACCGGGTCGCCGATCGCCAGACCCAGATGCATCGCGAGCGGTGCACCCATGATCAGCCCACCGCCGTTCGTCAGCGAGTCGATCGATCCGGACGTCATCGCGCGCGCGACGGAATCCATCGCGGCGAAGCCCTGGGCGTCGACGCCGTAGACCGCGACCGCCTCGACACCGCTGCTGCGGGCGACCATGCCCTGGGCTTCGAAGAACCGAAATGCCTGGCCAACCGCCGCGTAGCGATCGAGATCGCCGGCGTCCGTTGTTTCCGTCGGCGGCACCAGCACGACGTGCGGCACCGTCCCGAGAATCCGCCGATGCAGCTCCTCGTCGAAACCGTTCATGACGCTGATGACGACCACGAGCACCGCAACGCCGAGACCCAGTCCGAACACGGACACCCACGTGATCAACGACACAAAGGCGCGGCCGCGGCTCGCCAAGTATCGCCAACCGATCCACAGAGACGTCGCGCCCGCGATCGGCAGGCTCATCTAGTGTCGTGTCCCATCAGTTTCTGTCATTTCTGAGGGTGCCTGACGCGCGCGCGCGACGCGGCGAGGAGGCATATCGAGCATATGGCGACGAGCCGCAACAATGCGAGCGCGCGTCAGGCGCCCCGCGCAGGGCGCGTCCCTCCGGCTGCGGTGGTGCGTTGCCGTCGCTTGACGTGCAGCGGGCACGCCGGCGCTCCGGCGCCTTGCCCCGCAGCCGGAGGAGGCGCGCAGAAACGACAGCAACTGATGGGACACGACACTACGTACCTTCAATGAGGTGACCGTCGGTCAGATACACGCGCCGCTCCATGCGCCGCGCGAGATCTTCATCGTGCGTGACGACGACGAACGCAGTACCGCGTCGCGCGGCCAGTTCCAACATCACCGAGAACACCTGGTCGGCGCTCTCCTGATCCAGATTGCCGGTCGGTTCGTCGGCGAGCACGACAGCGGGATCCGCGACCAATGCGCGGGCGATTGCGACGCGCTGTCGCTCCCCGCCCGACAACTGGTTTGGGCGGTGATCGAGCCGACCCGCGAGGCCGACGGCGGTGAGAACGTCGACAGCGCGTTGTTTCGCTTCGCCGATGCGGTGCGCGCCGAGCAGCAGCGGCATCGCGACGTTCTCCATCGCAGTGAATTCCGGCAACAGATGGTGGAACTGGTACACGAATCCCATGCGGCGATTGCGCAACCGCGCCCTCGCTTCGGAGTCGAGCGGTCCGACGAGCGCCCCATCGATGCGCACCTCGCCGGAATCGGGATCGGCCAGGCCACCGAGTATGTGCAGCAGCGTGCTCTTCCCCGAACCGGAACGTCCGAGCACGGCGACGCGCTCACCGCGGCCGACCTGCAGATCAACACCGCGCAGCACGGGCAGCAGCGTCGGACCCTGACGAAACGACTTCACCAAGGCGCGACACGCGCAGCGCGGCGGCTTCACTCATGCTTGAGCACCTCGGCCGGATTCAGACGCGCGGCGCGGTATGCCGGATACAGCGTGCTGCCGAGACTCAACGCCAGAGCGACCGCTGCCACGGTCACGAGATCCGCGAGTTTGACCTGCGCCGGCAAATAGCTGATGAAATATTGATTCATCAGATGCAGCCCAAACGTGCTCTCGAGCCACCGATAGCCGTCCTCGACAAAAAGCGCGGCGCCGGTTCCCAACAGAATCCCCAAGCCGACACCGGCGACTCCGATGCTGCCGCCGAGCACCAGAAACGCCACGACGATCGTCCGCGTTTTTGCACCCAGCGTCCGCAATACCGCAACGTCGCCGCGACGCTGATTCACGACCATGATCAGCGCCGACACGAGATTGAATGCGGCAACGCCGACGAGCAACGAAAGTAACAGGAACATCATGGCGCGCTGGAACTCGATCGCGCGGTAGAGGTTGCCGTGCATCCGCATCCACGTGATCGGATATACCGCATCGGGACCCAGCTCTTCGACTGCGCGCGCGCCGACACTCGACGCCGCAAACAGATCGACGAGACGCACGTTGAGGCCGTGCACGCGATCACCCAATCGAAACAGGCGCGCGGCGTCGCCGAGCGACAAGTAAGCCGAGTGCTGATCGATCTCCGATTGTGTGTCGATGATGCCGACGACTTTGACTCTCTTCTGTCTCGGTGTCAGTCCGATCAGCGACACGCTCGCATCGGGCAGCACCGCGGTGACGAAGTCGCCCGGCGCAACACCCAGATGGTCCGCGACGCCGCGACCAAGCAGGACCGAAAAGGAACCATCGACCAAACTCGCGATGTCGCCGCGCACGACATATTTGGCGAGGTCAGACGCAGCGGACTCGGATGCCGAGTCGATGCCGGTGAACGCAACACCCTCCGAACGTCCGTTGGTAACCAGCAGGCCATTCCCGTCGATCAACGGCGCGACACCGGCGACGCCGGGCAATTTCGCCAACCGTGCTGCCGCGGCACGCCAATCCGAAATCGGTTCCAGACCGCGCACGGTCAGGTGCGGCACCACACTCAGAACGCGCTGCTTCAACTCGCGTTCGAAGCCGTTCATCACCGACGTCACCAGCACGAGCACCGCAACGCTGAGCACCAGACCAGCAACCGCCACGACGCTGATGAACGAGATGAAGCTCCTGCGCGAGTTCGCGTAGCGCAGCCCGATGTTGACAGCCAAGGGATAAAACACAGGAGTTGTACGAGCGCCGGCAGGCTTGAATCGCGGCGAGTGTAGCAGATGGACGCGCTGCGCCACGGACGCCGCCTGCATGAATGCCCGAACGTCCACCGCGCCTTGACCGTTGCGCACGATGTTCCCTAACCTGCCGCGTCCGCAGCCGAGGGATGTTGGTGACTCGTACACTGCTCTTGATGCGTCACGGCGAGATCGCAGCCAACGCGCAGCGACGCTGGCACGGCGCAACCGACAGTCCGTTGACCCGCTGCGGGACGCCGCCAGGCGTTACGGCTCGCCCAGCGAATAAAGCGGGACTGGGGCGACGTCGAAGCCATCTACACAAGTCCGTTGATCCGCTGCGTGCACACCGCGCAGCGCCTCGGTGCGGTACTCGGCCAACCGGTGATTCTGGACGACGATCTGCGCGAATACGGCATCGGAGAACTCGAAGACACGACGTTCGATGCGCTGCACAGCGAACACGATTTCTTCCGGCGCATCCGCGACGATCAGAACTATGCGCCGGGTGGAGGCGACTCCATCAACGAAGTCAAACTTCGCATCGTCGGCGCGCTGCGCCGCATCCATTCGAACCACGACTCGGCGCGGCCGATCGCGGTCGTCAGTCACGGCGCCGCGTTGGGGATCGCGCTCGCGAGCTTGCTCGACGCCGACGCAAATCGCTGGACGAACTATCACTTCGACAATTGCAGCGTGACGGAACTGCAGCTCGAACCGGAGCCCCTGATCGCCGCGTTCAACAGCACGGAACACCTTTAATCGGTGCCGGCTTCTCTGCGATAGTGCGTCAATGAATACTCAACGTAACGGGGAACGACATGGCGGAATTCTGTAGCGTCGAAAAGGAAGGTCATCTGACGATCGTTACGATCGAACGGCCCGAACGGATGAACGCGTTGCATCCCGCAGCGAACGCCGAACTCGGCGTGGTCTTCGACGAATTCGCGGCCGACGCGAATGCATGGGTCGCAATCATCACCGGCCGAGGTGATCGAGCGTTCAGCGCAGGCAACGACCTGCGCCATCAGGCGGAGGGCGGCAAACGCGTGCCGACGCCGCGCGGATTCGGCGGACTGACGTCGCGCTTCGACCTGACAAAACCGGTGATCGCCGCGGTCAACGGCGTGGCGATGGGGGGCGGCTTCGAAATCGCACTCGCATGCGATCTGATCATCGCGTCCGACAACGCGCTGTTCGCGCTACCGGAACCGCGCGTTGGCCTTGCCGCACTCGCCGGTGGCTTGCATCGGTTGCCGCGCCAGATCGGCACGAAACAAGCGCTCGGCATGATTCTGACCGGACGCCGCGTCAGCGCGTCCGAGGGAAAAACGCTCGGCTTCGTCAACGAGGTCGTGCCACAGGCACAATTGCTCGACACAGCGCGGCGCTGGGCGCGCGAAATCTGCGAATGCGCGCCGCTGTCGATACGTGCAAGCAAAGATGTCGTTTATCGCGGACTCGATTGCGCGTCGCTACCGGACGCGATGGCCCAATCCTATGATTCGGTGCGCGCGATGGTTTCGAGCAGTGACTTCATCGAAGGACCCAAAGCCTTCGCTGAGAAACGGCCCCCCAACTGGCAAGGACGCTGAGCCGAATCAATTCGTGCTCGTCGCGAGCCAGGCCGCGTTCAACGCTTCCGCGACGACGGCAACCGCGAGGCAAACGTCGTTGAGCGCGCGGTCGTCTCCGCGGCGTGCCATTTCCGAGATGATCTCGACGCGCGGAATTGCAACGTAGAGCGGATCCGGCGACTGATCGAATTGGCCCTGATACCGACCTGAGGTGTCTTTCATTTGCGTCACTTACTGCTACTGCTGTGGTCCCGAGACTTATTACAGTAATCGTGCCATCTAAGGATTGCATTCTAATGTATTGTTTTTGTTCGTTTTACAAGTTCTGTGGAATCGCGCCAGACCGTCGGTTAATGACCCGCTCGCGCACAGCGTGACTATGCGCGTCAGTCGGGCGCGTGGGCCCGCGTGACGGACATCACGTTTTGCAGAGCCACACAGATCCCGCCCATCGTCGCGCCGAGCGACGCTTCCAGATCCAGGTGCAGCGCAACCTGAACCGCAACTTCATCGCGCATCTCGTACACGGCATGTTGGGACAGACGGGCTTTCGCTTGCTGAACGCGCCGACCTTCCTGCCCGCCTACATCATGCTGTTGTCGGGCGGATCCAACATGGCGGTCGGCTTCTCGAGCGCGCTGCAATCATTCGGCATGATGCTGACGCCGATGTTCGGCGCCAATCTGATCGAGCATCGCAAACAAGTTCTGCCGGCGGCATTTTCGACGGGTTGGGGAATGCGCGGCATGGTGCTCGCCATCGCGCTGTCGGGGCTGTTTCTGCCGACGCAGTGGGCGCTGTGGGCGATCATGCTTTTTCTGGCGGGCTTCGGTTTGTTCCAAGGCATCCAAGGCGTGATCTTCAACGTCCTGATGGCCAAGGTCATTCCGGCTTCCAAACGCGGTCGACTCACCGGCATGCGCAACTTCCTCGCCGGCATCATCTCGGCGGGGATCGCGTGGCTCAGCGGTCAGTTCCTCGTCGGCGATACCCCGACCGCGGCCGGCTATTCGTATACGTTCCTGCTCGCGTTTGTGCTGACGAGCCTTGGCCTATCCGCGCTCATCGCCGTGCGCGAGCCCGAACCACCCGTCGTGCGTCCGAAAGAAACGCTGCGCTCGCGGCTTGCGCAGATCCCGGCACTACTTCGCAGCGACTCCGCGTTCACGCGCTATTTCGCCGCGCGCGCACTCGCGACGATGGGGCGCATGGCGATGCCGTTTTACATTCTGCATGAAGGACACACGGCCGCACTGTCCGGCGCAACGCTCGGCATCCTGACATTCGCATTCACGTTGTCGGGCACGTTCTCGAATCTGCTGTGGGGACCAATTGGCGATCGGCACGGCTTTCGTCTGACGTTCCTCGCATCGATCACGTTGTGGGTAGCGGCGACGCTGTTGTTGATGCTGGTGTCGGGAAATCTGCCAGTGACGGTGATGGTGTTCGTCGGGATCGGCGCCGCCGTCCAGGGATTTCAGAACGCATCGCAGAACATGACGTTGGAGTTCGGCACGCGCGATGACCTGCCGATTCGCATCGCGATTGCGAACACGACATCGGAAGTTGCGGGTACGCTCGGACCGTTGCTCGGAGGTGCGCTCGCGGCGGTCGCGGGTTATCAAGCGGTCTTTCTGGCGTCGATCGTCTTTTTGATCCTCGGCGGCGCCGTTGTCGCGCGCTACGTGCCTGAGCCGCGCAAGCAAGGAGAATATTGATGAGCAACGCGACGCATGTCGGCAATCTGAGCGGACGGATCGCGCTGGTCACCGGCGCCGCGCGCGGCGTCGGACGCGCGACCGCGGCGAAGCTCGCGCGCGAAGGCGCGGTCGTGTTCGTCAACGACATCGACGCCGATGCGCTCGACGAGACAGCGCGCGACGTCGGCGGGACTGCATTGCCGGGCGATCTGACGGATCCGGATGTTCCCGATGCGTTGGTCGACACCATCCTCGAGCGTCGCGGTAGCCTCGATGTGGTCGTCAACAATGCGGGCTACATCTGGAACAGCGCGCTGCACAATCACACCGACGAGCAGTGGCTCGCGATGCTCGACATTCACGTCACCGCACCGTTTCGGATCCTGCGCGCGTATGGTCGTTGGCTGCGCGAAGTGCACAAGCAAGGCGCCACGCTTCCGTGTCGCAAGGTCGTCAATGTCTCGTCCGTTTCCGGTGTGTACGGCGCCGCCACTCAGGCAGGCTATGCGGCCGGCAAAGCCGCAATCGTGGGTTTGACGCTGACGCTCGCCAAGGAATGGGGACGCTTCAACGTAACGGTCAATGCGGTCGCGTTCGGCCACATTGCGACGCGTTTGACCCAGCCTTACGACGCCGAACCGCCGCGCATCGAAATGGCGGGACGCAGCCACCGCGTCGGCTTGACCCAAGACCAGATCGCACAGCAGCGCGCGTTGACTCCGCTCGGTCGTACCGGCACGCCGGAGGACGCCGCGAACGCGATCTATTTGTTCTGTCAGAGCGAATCCGATTTCATCACCGGCGAAGTGTTGATCGCGAGCGGCGGACTGCGGATGTAAATCGCGCTCGGGTACAATCGCGCAAGCCATGCGGGGACAACTCATGAAGATCGGATACAAGGCGCTGATCGAAAATGCCGAGAAAGAAATCGAGACATTGGATCTCGCTGCGGCGCGCGCGCTGCTGAATGATCCCAACGTCGTCTTCGTCGATCTTCGAGACGTCCGCGAACTGGCTCGCGAAGGAAAGATCCCCGCCGCGTTCCACGCGCCGCGCGGCATGCTCGAATTCTGGGTAGACCCGGACAGTCCCTATCACAAGGCCGTGTTCTCGTCCGGCAAACGCCTGGTTTTCTATTGCCAGAGCGGCTGGCGCTCGGCGCTCGCGACGCAGACGGTCCAACAGATGGGTTTGACGAACGTCTGCCACATCGGCGGCGGTTTCAGCGCGTGGAAAACCGCAGGAGCGCCGGTGGAAGAGATGCCGAAAAAAGACTGACCTTGACCGTTTCGTCGGCGAGCGATCCGCGCATCGTGCAACGATGGGTCGTCGGCGTTCTCGCGTTCGCCGGGGGCTTCGTGATCATGGCGCTCGAGCTGCTCGGCGGGCGGGTACTCGCTCCGTATTTCGGGAACAGCATCTACGTTTGGGGCAGCATCATCAGCGTGTTCATGCTGTCGCTGGCGCTTGGGTACCTGGTCGGCGGGCATATATCGACGCGCGACCCGTCGCTGTCACGCTTCGCCGCCTTATTCATGCTCGGTGCCGTTTTGACTTATCCGCTGGTCTTGTACGGCGACGCGTTGATGCGGTGGGTCTTCGAACGAATCGAGGATCCGCGCTATGGATCGCTCGTCGCAGCTGCTGCACTCTTCACGCTGCCAACGGTCGTGCTCGGGATGCTCAGTCCTTACGCTGTGCGTCTGGTCGTCCACGACACACAACACGCAGGGCGTGTTGCGGGAACGCTGTACTTCGTATCCACCCTCGGCAGCGCAGTGGGCACATTAGCGACGTCCTTCTATCTGGTGTTGTGGTTCGAGATCAACACGATCCTCGATCTACTCACCGCCTGCCTCGTCGCCTGCGCCGTGATCGGCTATGCCGTGGGCCGTCGGTGAAGCGAGTCGCGCTGGCGCTGGCGATCGCGTTGTCCGCGGCTTCCAACACCGAAGCCGGCCTGATCCATCAGGAAACGTCGCTGTATCAGAACATCCTGGTCAACGAAAACGGGACGGTGCGATGCATGCAGTTCACGGTGCGCAAGGATGCGCGGAACCAATCTTGCGTCGATCTGCGCGCACCGCGACGCATGGTATTCATGTACACGCGCATGTTATTCGCCGCGTTGTTGCTCGACCCCACGCCGCAACGAGTACTGATCGTGGGTCTCGGTGGAGGCACGCTGCCGACCGCGCTCGCGCAGCTGTATCCACAGGCACGCATCGACGTCGTCGAGATCGATCCAGCGGTCAGACGCGTTGCAGAGCGCTATTTCGATTTTGCACCGGGAGCCAACATGCGCGTCTTCGAGCAGGACGCACGCGTGTGGGGCAAACGCGCGGCGGCGGCGAGCGATCGCTACGATCTGATCATCCTCGATGCGTTCAACGGCGATTACATTCCGGAGCATCTGATGACGCGGGAATATCTGCTGGAGACGCGCGAATTGCTGGCCGACGGCGGAGTCATCGCGTCGAATACGTTCGCAATCAGCGAACTATATCAAAATGAATCAGTAACTTACGCAGATGTATTTGGAACATACTTCAACTTCAAATCGCCCGACACCTCGAACCGAATCATCATCGCGCGCCGCGGACCGCTGCCCGACCAAGAAGCGTTGGCGCACGCCGCGGCGCAACTGGTGACTCCGCTGCGGCCCTACGACGTGCCGATCGACACCTACCCAGCGCAACTCGACACAAAACCCGACTGGGATACGCACGCCCGCGTCCTGACGGATCAATATTCGCCTGCCAACTTGCTTAAGGGGCGGCACTAGAGCCGCGCAGAGACTTGCTCAGCGGCTCGGCCAGTACCGGTCCTTGACCAGGCGCTTGTAGAGCTTGCCGGTCGGATGCCGCGGCAGTTCCGCGTCGAAATCGATGGAACGCGGGCATTTGATGTGCGACAGATGGCTGCGGCAGAACTCGATCAACTCCTGTTCGAGCTGCGGTCCCGCGGTCCGCATGTCGACGGGCTGCACGACTGCTTTGACTTCTTCGCCGAAGTCTTCATTGGGGACGCCGAAGACGGCGACGTCGTAGACCTTCGGGTGCGTGATCAGCAGGTTCTCCGCTTCCTGCGGATAGATGTTGACCCCGCCGGAAATGATCATGAAATGCTTGCGGTCGGTGAGATAGAGGAAGCCCTCGGTATCGAGATAGCCGACGTCCCCCAACGTCGACCAGCCCTGCGGGTGGCGCGACTGCGCGGTCTTGTTGGGGTCCTTGTAGTACTCGAACGCGCCGCCGCCGCCAAAATAGATCGTACCGGGCTCTCCGACCGGCAGCTCGTTACCCGCGTCGTCACAGATGTGCACCGTGCAGTTCAGCGCGCGTCCGACCGAACCTTTGTGCGCGAGCCACTCGTGCGAGTTCAATTGCACGAATCCGTTGCCCTCGGTTCCCGCGTAGTACTCGTACAGCACCGGTCCCCACCACTCGATCATCCGTTCCTTGACCGGGATCGGACACGGCGCGGCCGCGTGAATCGCACACTTGAGACTGGAGACGTCGTATTTCAAACGCGCTTCGTCCGGGAGCTTGAGCATGCGGACGAACATCGTGGGGACCCATTGGCTGTGCGTCACACGGTACGTCTCGATACAGGCCAACGCGCGCTCCGCGTCGAAATGTTCCATCACGACGACCTGAATGCCGCTACGCAAACAGGCCATCGAAAAGCCCAGCGGAGCGGCGTGATACAGCGGCGCCGGCGATAGATAGATCGAATTCGGATCGGCTCCATAGAGGGTCGTCATCACCGGCAACGCATTGGCTTCACCGAACGCGACGCCGGAGAGCGGACGTTTGATGCCCTTTCGGGTAGCCCGTCGTTCCCGACGAGTACAACATCGGCTGCCCTTCGGTCTGATCATTGATCGGAGTCGTCGGCATCGCGGCGATCGCGCGCTCCCATGAATCGAACCCGCCGGCGACCGAGTCGACCATATAAAGGTGCTCAACCTTCGGGATCCGGCCCGTCAGCGATTGCGCGATGTCGCGACGCGCGCCCGATGTGATGAACACGCGCGCTTCGCAGTTGTTGAGGATGTACTCGAGTTCTTCGCTCTGGAGGCGCCAGCTGATCGCGGTGTAGTACAGCCCCGCGCGTTGCGCCGCCCAACAGATCTGCAGGAAGCGCGGGTGGTTCTCGAGCATGATCGCAATGTGATCGCCGGCGTTGAGCCCCAGGCGGCGGAACAGTTGCGCTCCCTGATTCGACGTCGCTTCGAGCTCAGCGAACGTGACGCGGACTCCGCTGTCGGCCATCACGTAGGCGACTTTGTCCGGCGTTTCTGCGGCAATTGTTCCCGGATGCATCACGCGAATTCCGTGCGATAGTTGCGCAACGCCGCACGGTATTGGGTTTGCGCTAGGCGTGCAATCGAGTCAGCCGCGGATGCGTGGCATCGGGATACAAATGCGAAACGTTGATACTCCTTGCGGCCAAACGGTTAGGCGCATAACCTCCCGTAGTATTTAGCACTTAAGGCTCCTAGCGAACGCCGCAATGCCAAGCACCGGACAATTCAACGTCGTCTGCAGCGGCGACCTCACCGTCCAACTCCATCGCACCGGCATCCTCGGCGTCTTCCGTCGCAGCATTGCAGCCGAGTGCCTGCATTTTTCGATCTCCGGCATTCAGGTCGAGACACCCGCCCAACTGAAGATCGGCGAGTCGGTCGTCATGGACCTCGTGGTCCACGATCTTCGCGTCGAGGAACTCGCTGGCATCGTGCGTAGCGCGAGCGCCGCCGACGACAAGCACTACTACGACATCGACTTCCGCATGGACAGCAACACGCGCGCCAACACGCTGCACTGTCTTCGCCACATCGATTCCCACGTTCGCCAACAGTTGAATCCGGCGGGTTGATTCGATGACCCGCTTCCGCTGAACGCGGGATTCGCGTGATCGGCTGGAACTTCCCGTATCCGTCTCAGCGCATGCCCGTCATCGCGCGCAACGTCGTCGCGACGTCACAACCGCTGGCAGTTGCTGCAGGGCTCGATGCGCTGCGCGCCGGTGGCAGCGCCGTGGACGCGGCGCTGGCGACCGCCATCACGCTGACGGTCGTCGAACCGAACAACAACGGCGTCGGCAGCGATGCATTTGCGATCGTCGGTCGCGGCAACGACGTGTGGGGACTCAACGGTTCCGGGCGCGCGCCAGCCGGCTGGACAAGCGCGCGTTTCGCCGGACGTAAGACGATGCCCGACCTCGGCTGGGACAGCGTCACGGTGCCTGGCGCCGTCAGCGCGTGGGTCGCGTTGTCCGAGCGGTTCGGCAAACTGCCCTTCCAGCGCTTGTTCGATGCAGCGATCGCGTACGCCACAGACGGATTCCACGTCGGACCGCTGACAGCGCACTACTGGCATCTGGCGGAGACGCGCTATCGCGAGTTCGCGGATTTCGGCAACCACTTCTTAGTGGATGGACGCGCGCCACGCGCGGGCGAATTGTTTCGCAGGCCCGACCTCGCCCGCACGCTAACGCAAATCGCGCAATCGCGCGGCGAAGCGTTTTACCGCGGTGAACTCGCGCAGCGAATTGCGAGTGCAGCGGCCGCCGTCGGCGGGGCCATGAATCAGGACGATCTCGCGGCGCACCGCGCCGACTGGGTGACGCCGATCAGCCAATCGTATCGAGGCGTCGAGCTGCACGAGATTCCGCCGAACGGCCAGGGCCTCGCGGCGCAGATCGCGCTCGCGATCCTGCAGCATTTCGATCTCCCCGCGCTCGGGCCCGACGATGACAGCAGCATCCATTTGCAGATCGAAGCGATGAAGGTCGCAATTCGCGCCGCGTTCGAGCATTTCGCGGACCCGCGCGCAATGCGCGTCACGCCAGAGGAACTGCTCGGTGCCGCGTCGCTGCAGAGTCTCGCCGGTTCGATCGACGCCAAGGCCGCGCGACTACCGCCGGTGCGACTGCCGGTCAGTCACGACACGGTCTATCTCACTGCCGCCGACGCCGACGGCATGATGGTGTCGATGATCCAATCGAACTACCGCGGCTTCGGATCCGGCATCGTGATTCCGGGCACCGGGATTTCGATGCAGAACCGCGGATCCGGATTCGTCCTCGATCCAGCGCATCCGAATTGCGTCGGGCCGAACAAACGTCCTTACCACACCATCATTCCGGGATTCGTCACGGAACAAGGAACCGCGCGAATGAGTTTTGGCGTGATGGGCGGACACATGCAGCACCAGGGCCATGTGCAGATGATCAATCGAATCTTTGATTGTCGGCAGAATCCGCAGGCTGCGTCGGATGCGCCGCGCTGGCACGTGTTCGAGGATTACAGCGTTGGCCTCGAGACCGGCTTCCCGACGGCGATCGCCGACGCGCTCGCGGCACGCGGCCACGCGGTGCGTTACGAGGCCGCCTGCGTTGTTCGGCGGCGCCCAGCTCATCTATCGGTTGCAGGATGGTTACTGCGGCGCGTCGGATCATCGCAAGGAAGGCCTCGCGGCGGGCTATTGAGCCGTCAGAAGTCTCCCGTGACGATGCCGGTCATCCCCGAAATCTCGCCGCCCGAACTGTCGCGCGCGCACACCCGCAACTTGATCTCGTCGGTACCGATGTCCTCGTCGAGCAACGACTGTCCAACGAAAAAGCTGCGCCGCATTTCGATCGAGGCCGGATGCGCGCTGTCACATTCGACGATATGTCGATCGACCGCAGTCGCCAGGATGTCATCCCGCACGACGTCGTCGCCCAGAATGTCGACGCAGACGTCGAATGACAGGTTGCGCTCGCGTTCGACTTCGGTGCACGTCAACGTATAGCCGTAGCTGACGAGGACGAGCTTCAACGCCTGCTCCGTCTCCGATTGCCTCAAGGTCAATATCAATCCGCTCAACGTTGCCACGCCGCTGCCTTTGGATGAGTCAGGGTGGATCATCATCTCAGAGCCGAGCACGACGCTACAACGGCAGCGTCAAGGCGCCAATTTGCCACGGAACAGAAAAAATACGGCCCCGAGCAGACACACGGCCGCCCACAGGTAGTCGAGCGTCAGCTTCTCCTTCATATACAGGACCGCGAACGGGACGAACACCGATAACGTGATGACTTCCTGCAGAATTTTGAGTTGGCCCAGGCTCATGACGCCGTGGCCGACTCGATTCGCCGGCACCTGCAGCAGGTATTCGAACAATGCGATGCCCCAACTGACCAACGCAGCCACGATCCATGGCCGATCGCCGAGGTGTTTCAGGTGGCCGTACCAGGCGAACGTCATGAAGACATTGCTCAGCACGAGCAGGCCAGCTGTGATCAGGTAGGGGCTCATCGTCGAGCTAGTATCGCAAACTCGGCCGCACTCACAAGTCGCGCGCGGGGTCGAAGCCGAATGAACCTGGGAACGGCAGCAGCGCTACCCGACGGTTTCACGAAGGGGGACATCGCGTCATGGCGCTACTCGATGGTTGCCGATCGCCCCTCTAAGAGGCCGCCGCGGCATCGCTGCGGGCGCAACCGCGACCGTGCGCTGAGGCGTGGTAGCTGCACCATTCGTCGACCGTTTCACTCAGCTGGGCCGACGTAGGACCCGACACGACAATAATTCGTTACAATTCGCCGGATTCCGCGAGAGCCCGACCGCCATGCAAAACAAACAGGACCTCGACCGTGTTACGCACGTTACGTCGCTGACACCGCTGCGCGCTGCGAACCTTCACGAAGTCCAACAAGCTTGCCGATGTCTGTTACGACATCCGTGGGCCCGTGCTGCAGGAAGCCACCCGCCTCGAGGAGGAAGGCCATCGCGTCGTCAAACTGAACATCGGCAACCCGGCGCCCTGGGGATTCGAAGCGCCGGAGGAAATCGTCATCGACGTGATCCATCACCTGCGCGAGTCCCAGGGGTACTGCGACTCGAAGGGCCTCTACAGCGCGCGCAAGGCGATCATGCAGCACTGCCAGCAACTGGCCGTGCCGCACGTCGACATCGACGACATTTATATCGGCAATGGCGTCAGCGAACTGATCGTCATGGCGATGCAGGGTCTGTTGAACAACGGCGACGAGATTCTGGTTCCGGCGCCCGACTATCCGTTGTGGACTGCGGCGATCACGTTATGCGGCGGCAAGGCCGTCCACTACCGCTGCGACGAGCAGGCGGAATGGCAACCCGACATCGACGACATGAAGAGCAAGGTCACGCCGCGCACGCGCGGGATCGTCGTGATCAACCCGAACAATCCGACGGGCGCCGTGTATTCGCGCGAAATCCTCGAAGCAATCGTCGAGATTGCACGGCAGAAGGATCTGATCCTCTTTGCCGACGAAATCTACGACAAGATCGTCTACGACGACGCGGTCCATGTACCACTCGCGTCGCTCGCCCCCGATCTGCTCGTGCTGACGTTCAACGGTCTGTCGAAAACATATCGCGTCGCCGGTTTTCGCACCGGCTGGATGGTGTTGTCCGGTGCGAAGCATCGCGCCACCGACTACGTCGAGGGGCTGAACATCCTGGCGTCGATGCGACTCTGCGCGAATGTGCCGAGCCAACATGCGATTCAAACGGCGCTCGGTGGCTACCAGAGCATCGTCGAGTTCATCCGCCCCGGCGGACGCCTGTATCAACAGCGTCTGCTCGCGCACTCGCTGCTGACACAGATCGAAGGGGTCAGCTGCACGATGCCCAAGGGCGCGCTCTATCTGTTTCCGAAACTGGATGTGCGCCGTTTCAATATCAAAGACGACGAACGCTTTGCGTTCGATCTGCTGCGGCAGGAGAAGATCCTCGTCGTGCAGGGCACCGGATTCAATTGGCCGGAACCCGACCATTTCCGGATCGTGTTTCTGCCGCGTGAAGAGGAACTGATCGGGGCCATCGGTCGCCTGGGCGAGTTCCTCGCGGGCTACCGACAATAGTTCGATCGCCGCGCGACGCGGCGTCGTCATCGATGCTCGATGCGATGCCCGACGCGATAGAACAGCGCATCCTCGTAGCCGCTGATGATTTTCGCGATCCCGTGCAACCGCGCGTCTACATCTGCTGCTCCGCTGTCGACCAGTAGCGGCCTGCCCTCGAGCGACGCCAACTTCGTGCGAGTGCCGACCACCCAGATATTCTCCGTGCGAAGTCTACGCAGCAGCGTCGGCGTCAGCTGTTGATTGCCGCGGCCGATCAGAAAACCCTGGCCGCGCGTGAAGCTGAGTACGACGACGGTGTCGGCATCGACATAGCGTGCGAGCGCCGATGCATCCGCATCGGCCAGTACCAGGCGATGCTCCCGCATCAGATCGAATCCGAGTAGCGTGCCGGCGATGCCGAGGCGGTGTTTGACCGCCGCCAGCGTCGAACCGGGTCCGAGCAGCACCGCGCCGCGGTGGTCGGCGACGCGTTCGGCCACCGTCTCGGCAATCTCCGCGAGCACGAGTTCCTCGACTTCGCGGCCACCAGACTTCGCGTGCTGCAGGTAGCCGCCGGCGCGCGGCACGCACAATTGCGCGTAATAGCGCGTTGCGACGCGGCCTTCGCGCAGTGCGTCTTCGTCGATGTCGCGCACCTCAGCGATGTCGGCAGCAACCAGCCCCCCGTCGAGCAATCGTGCGATGATCTCCGCCACGTCCTGTGGCGTCACCGCAAACACACCGGAGTGCATTTTGACGCCCGCCGGAACGCCGATCACGGGCAGCGACGGCGGCAGCACGTCCGCTAGATCGCGCGCGGTCCCGTCGCCGCCGGCAAAAACGAGCACGTCGACGCAACCGATGATCGCCCGCGCGGCGGCGCGGGTGTCCTCGCTGCTCGTCTCAGCTCTATCCGGTCGACCTGCGACCTCCACGTCGAAACCCAAGCCGTCGACGACGTCCGCGCCCATTGCGCCGCCCCAGGTGACGAGCGATATCTGCGCGGCACGGTTGCACAAAGGGGCAAACGCAGCCCGCGCGCGCTCGCCCGCGCGCGGCACGGAGCCGCGCTGCAACGCCGTGCGCTGAATGTCGACGCCGTCGCTGCCCTTCAAGCGCCGCCGGACCGCCGAGTCCCGCAACCGGATTGACGATCAAACCAATGCGCAGCGTCCGCTCAGCCATCAGACTTGTGCTTCGGCCGCACGCGAGACGACTTCCGCCAGCGCGAGCGATGCTGTCAGACCCGGTGACTCGATGCCGAATAGATGGATCAACCCGTCGATCCCATGGTCTCGCGGTCCCAACACGAGAAAATCCGCAGCGGGTTCGCCGGCGGCGGAGATTTTCGGCCGTATCCCCGTGTAACCCGGGTGCAGCCGACGCTCATCGAGGTCCGGGTAGTAGCGACGGATCGCAGCGACGAAGCGTTCGCGATTGCGCTCATCGAAGCGATAGTCGACTGCCGTCGATCCAGATGACGTCGGGACCGAAGCGCGCCTGGCCCGCGAGATCGAGCGTGACGTGCACGCCAAGCCCGCCCGCCTCCGCCACCGGATAAACGAGTCGGCGAAACGGCGATCGACCCGTCAAGCGTGTAGTACTGGCCCTTCGCGTAATACGCATTCGGCATCTCCGCGGACGGATACTCGGCGAGCCGGCGCGCGAGACCAGGCGCGTCGAGTCCGGTCGAGTTGACGACGAACTCGGCGTCGAGCGTCAATTGTTCTGTCTCGATCAAGATGCGTCCATGCGCCGGGCGTCCGCCCACGACCTCGGAGTGAAAGGCGACGACACCACCGTGCGCTTCGAGATCGCCGACCAGACTCTCCATGAAAGCGTGACTATCGATGATGCCCGTCGATTCCGACATGACCGCACCGACGCAGCGCACGGCGGGCTCGAGTTCGGCCACTTCCGTCGGCTGCAGCCATCGCAGCTCATCAATTCCGTTAGCGACGGCGCGCTGCTGATAGACACGCAGAGTCTCGAACTGGGCCGGGTCGGTCGCGACGATGATCTTGCCGCAGCGACGAAATGGAACCCCATAGTTCTTGCAATGCGCGTACAGCAACGCGTTGCCGCGCACGCATAGCCGCGCCTTCAGGCTGCCGGGCTCGTAGTAGATGCCGGCGTGGATCACCTCGGAATTGCGACTGCTCGTTTCCGTGCCGATTTGTCCGTGACGCTCGAGGACGATTACTTCGCGCCCGGCCCGCGCGAGCGCGCGGGCACACGCAAGCCCCACGACACCCGCGCCGATGACGACGCACTCGACGCGCTCAGCCCCGGCCACGTGCAAACTCGCCGCGCAGTGCATCGCGAAATCGTCGCGCCCGCGCCGGCAGACGCCGTACTCAGACGCGCCTCGATGCACTCGCCGACGGCGCGCGCGAAGCGTTCGAGTTCGTCCGGCGACGCAGCGAAATCGTCCGCGCTAACAACGAATCGAACGTCACACGTCCGCGCAAACACGGCCTCCAGCGCCTGCACATTCGCTTCGACGGCGAAAAACGCCGCGCGCTGCTGCGGATCGCGCGGACCCGGCAGATACCAATATCCGTAGTCACGCTGCTGGCGTCGCGCGGTGCCAGCGATACACCAATGCGCTGCTTCGTGCAGCGCGCTCGCCGGGTAATCGTACGTATGAACGATGCGCGCGGGCCGCGATTCCGCCGCGGGCTCGTAGTGCGGTTCGCTGCCGCCGCCCTGCATCAGGACGTCGTGAGTCGAGTAGAACGTGCGATTGAACGTCCGCGCAATGCGTGATGCCTTCGGAATCAGTCATCGACACATTCGGTCCGCGACAGCCATTGAAAGTATTCGTGCGACAGATAGCAGCGACCGGCGAGCAGATGATTCAGGTAAGAGCGCTCCGGTCGCAGCCCCTCACGAATCACAGCGACGTTGGCGAAATAAGTCCAGGCCACCACGTCGCGGCCGCCCGCTGAAACGACCACGAGGTCACGACTGTAGTTGACGGGCACCGCCTCGAAGACATCCATGCGAGCAATGTCGTCGGGGTTCGTCAGGTGATACAGCACGCCTTCGGCGCGCGCGTTGCGCTCATATGTCAGATTCGCGTGGCCACTGCGTGGATGTTCGCGCGATTGCTTGTTGAACGTGAGCCGTACGCCTTCGAGCACCGCGTTGCAGGCTCGATCAAAACGCAACCCGCGCGTCGCGACGCGGGCGGGATCCATGTTGCTGCCGTACGCGAAGTAGAATTCAGGCATTGCGTCATCAGCCTTTGCGCAAGCGGAAGTGGTGCGTGGCTCCATGCACCTCGTGACTCAGCATCTGATGTCCCAGAAACCGGCAGAAATTGTTGAGGTCGCGTTCCGTCGACGGATCGGTCGCCAGCACGTGCAGAACGTCGCCGGTGTCCATTTCCCGCACCGCGTTGCGCACGAGCATCAACGGCTCCGGACACACCAATCCGCTGGCGTCTAGACGGCGATCAACGTGATCCATCACCCGGCCTTAGCGTTTTGCGCGCGGGATGTTAGCAGGGCGAGGAAACTGCTGCATTGCGCTGGCGCACGCAGCACCGGTGCCTTCCTTGACTTGCCGGAAGGCTGCTCGGAGACTTTGGCGCCGGAACATCGACCACCGCGAGCGGTCGAACCAAGGAATACGAGCAGTAACCGCATGGCGATTCTCCGTTGGCTGGTTCTACACGGCGTTTTGGCGTTGGCGTTCCTCGCTCACGCGGCCGAAGACCAGTCGAAGTCCGAGTCCGCTGGCAGCGCTGACGAACCCGACGCAATCGACGCGTTGATGACGCCACAGTCGGTGACACCTTCCACCGCGGCCCGGCCAATCGATCCGATGCAGGATCGGATCAATGTCGCCTCGCACCAGATCGACACGCGTGAGTACGCCGAGGCGAAGTCGCAACTCGACGCGATCATTGCCGACCTCGAACAGCAACGCTCTCGCTACGATCCATCGCTGATCGTGCCGTTGACGCTGCTGGGCGACGCACTGGGCGGCCAGCAGAAGTACCAACAGGCGTTGGCGGCATACGAGCAGGCGGGCCACATCACCCGAATCACCGACGGACTACATTCGACGGAGCAGGTCGGCATCGTCTACCGAGAAGCCGACACGTATGCGTCGATGGGCAAGGTCGACAAAGCGAACGATCGTCAGGAGTACGCCTACGAAGTACTGGTGCGCCAATACGGCCAATTCAGTCCAGCGCTGGTTCCCGGGCTGTTCCGCTTGGCGGCCTGGTATGACCGCACGTTCAATTTGTTCGCTGCGCGCAATCTGTACGAGCGCGCCGTGCAGATCTTGTCGAGGACGAACGGCGAGAACGATCCGAGCCTGATCCCCGCATTGCGCGGACTCGCGAAGACATATCGTGACGAACGCTTCCCGCCATACCGCGTCGCCGAACCGCAGGAGGGGTTCAGCGTGTCGGGCGACACCGTGTCTCCGGCGATGGCCGGAAACAACGTCGTCGTCAATCGCTTCGGAACCGGCGAGACGGCGTTGGTATACGTCGTGAAGATCACCGAATCCAACCCGGACGCGAAGCCACTAGATGTCGCGCTCGCGGAACTCGATCTCGCCGACTGGTATCTGTTATTCGACAAGCCGGCGCGGGCGGTTCCAGTTTACGTTCACGCGCGGCAACTGATGCGCGAGCGCGCGGGCATGAGCGAGGAGGAAATCGCGGCGTACTTCGGCCGACCAACGCCGCTGTACCTGCCTGTTCCAGGCGATCCGGCTCCGCCGCCGTTGGCGTCGCGCGGCGAAGCCACCCCCGGGTTCGTCGAGGTCGGTTACTCAGTTGACGCCGAAGGCGTGGTGACCGATGTGAAAACAATCGCGTCGGCACCCGAGGGCCTGATGGATATGAAGGTGCGCCACGGGGTCCACGTCGCGCGTTTCCGCCCCCGATTCGACGGCGATACGCCGGTGGCCACGCCGGACCAGAGCTATCGACACACGTTCATCTACTATCCGCGTAGTCGACCGCCGACGATCGGGATCACAGCCCGCCGAAATCGGCGCACGCGCTCCAAACGTCCGCGCGGTCGCAGCAGTCACCGCAACACGTTCCCGACGTCGCACCGGTGGTTCCCCCCGTCGACTCTCCCGCTCCACGGAGCCGACCTCCTCCGACACAATGGAGCCGGCCTCCTCCGACGCATCCGAGCCGCCCGGCTGACGCAGGACGACCACCATCGGCCCGGCGTTATCTCGCGCGCGCGTCAACGCGACGCCGTTTCGATCGTTTCCTCTACAGCGTCGATGAACTCAATTTCGGAACGACGTTCAAATGTTCTATGATTTGCTGGACAAAACGGTATCGGTCCTTAGGCTCCAGCGTGTCGGGAGGATCCAATGGTGAGCGGTTACCGCCTTTTGGTGATGTGCGCGGCACTGGCGATCGCCAGCGGTGTGCTCGAAGGATGCAAGTCGTCGTCTTCGCAGCAACCCCAAACGCCGAGCATGCCGAGTCCTTCCGGCAGTTCGTCGTCGCAACCGTCGGGTTCGTCCAGTCCATCGAGCAGTCAGGGTAAGCAAGGCAAGCAAGGCAGCCAAGGATCTCCGAGCACGCCTTCTTCGGGTCTCGCCTTCATCGGGTTCGCCTTCATCGGGTTCGCCTTCATCGGGTTCGCAAGGTTCACCGGGTTCGCCCGGGTCACCGAGTTCGACGTCATCGTCCGGCGGTCAGCCGGGTACGCCCGGGCAACCCTCTTTTGATCCGAAGACGGTCGGCAGCGCCGGCGCCCAGGGACAAGCAAGACGCAGGCAAACCGGGCGGCGCGACGATACGAACGCCGGCAGCGAGGGTGACCAAGGCGCCGACGGCAAGTCCGGCAAGGACGGGACCGCTGGAAAGCCTGGCGCTAATGGAGACGTTGCCGCGGGTGACGGCGGCACCGACGCGACGACAACCAATGATGCGGGCAAAGCAGGTACCGGCACTGATTCGGGTGCCGATGGTTCCGACGCTTCGGGCCGCCAAGCTGGTCAAGCAGGCAAAGACGGTTCCGGTGGCACTGAGACCGCCGATGCATCTGGCGCCGGTGGCAAAGGCAAAGGCGGCGGCGACGGTGAACTCGACAAGGCGTTGCAGGATTTCGACGGCGCGATCCTCGTCGAGCGCGGCACGATCGCGTCGCGCGCAAACGACACCGCCGGCACCAACGGCGATGGCGACGGCGCGCGATCGACGGCTGAGAAAGGCGCCGGCGGCACGCCGGCGGCGGCATCCACTCAAGCGGGGCGGCCGGTGGCGGCGACATCTGGACCGGCGGCGGAGCAGGCGGCAGCAGTCCGGTGGCGGAGGCGGCGGCATTCCGAAATGGGCGGCCCGATCGGCTCAGGTCTACCCGCGCCGCCGATGCCGTCGACGAAGGACGCCGAAGTCGCGAGCGTCCCGGCCGACGTCGCAGATGCGCACGACGACGACGTCGTCGCCCGCCAGCTTCGGGAAGCCGCGATGGACGAAACGGATCCCGTTCTGAAAGAGAAATTGTGGGAGGAGTACCGTCGCTACAAAGCCGGAAAATAACGGTTGGCCTTACGCGATGAATTCGGCAGCGCGCCTCGGATTGCTCGTTGGCGCATTGGTTGCCGTCAGCGCGTGCACGACGACGGTTCGCACCGTCGACATGACTCCGCCGCAGCAGGCGACGACCACGCGTACCTGAGGCGTTGTTGCTCGACGTCGGCGTCACCGTGTTCGCGGCGAACATTCCCGATGACTACGACGAGCAGGTCAAGGCGCACATCTCGCCCGAAGTGCGACGCGCCGAGGGCAACTATATCGCCTACATTCTGAAGAACATGCTGCAAAGCACCGGCAATTGGGGCGCGGTGCGCGTGGTCCCGCGCACGACCAACGCCGTGGATGTCATCGTCGGTGGAACCATCCTGAAGTCGGACGGCGCCACGCTGCAGCTCGAGGCCAAGGTCGTCGATTCGAGCGGGACCGAATGGTTCACGCGAAAGTACGAAGCGCTGTCGAGCAAATACGCCTATGACCCGAGCGTCCCGAAGAGCGTCGACCCGTTCCAGTCGATCTATAAGCAGATCGCCGACGACATGCAGGCATATCGGCTGAAACTCACGGAGGCGGATGTGACGCGAATACGCACCGTTGCCGAGATGGTCTTCGCGCGCGACTTCGCGCCAGATGCGTTCTCGAGTTATGTCGACTCGAACAAGAAGGGCCAGATCACTGTCAAGCGCCTGCCTGCGCCTGACGACCCGATGCTGGCGCGCATCCGGAAGGTGCGAGAGCGCGAGTATGTGTTCGTCGATACGCTCGACGAATATTTCGCCGAATACCAACGCGCGATGTACAAGCCGTACCAGGAGTGGCGCCAGGCATCGTATGAGGAAGTGATTTCGCTGGAACACCTGCAAGCCCAAGCGCGCGCCCGCATGTTGATGGGCGCGGCCGCGATCGGCGCCGGCATTGCCGGGGAAATGAGTAACAACTCCACTGCGGAGACGGCCGGCTTCGTCGCCATCGGCGCCGGCGCGATGACGATCAAGAGCGCCCTGGACAAACGCGCAGAAGCCTCGATTCACGCCGAGGTGTTGCAGGAATTGGGTAATTCCGCCGAAGCCTCGATCAGTCCGCACACGATCGAACTCGAAAACCAGACAGTACAACTCACTGGCACTGTGGATGCGCAATACACCGAACTCAGACGCATCCTGCGGCAGATCTACTACAAAGAACTCGGCGTGGCGGCACCGGATGCGCCACCGGATCCGGTCGATACGAGCGCCCCCGACACAGCAGCCCAACCCGAAAGCCGCGAACCCGTCGCCGGTTCCTGATCGCAATGAGCAACGGGCAGGACGAATTCGTCACGATTCGACCGCGTCAAGTCGCATTGACGCGTCGCGACGAGGCCGCCGACGGAGGAACTCGGATCTCAATCGGGATGCTGCTGATGGGCGCCGGCACGATCGTGCTCATCGCGGTGGCGCTCTGGGTCTTTCTGTACCTGCCGGGACACGTCGAGCACGCCCCCGTTACCGTCGCGTCGCATCCAGCGGCGCCGGCCGCACCGGCACCGGCCGATTCCGTCGCGAAGGCGCCACCCGCCCCCGCTGGCGCCGCGCCGTATGAAGCGCTGCAGATCGATCGCGAGCGCAAACGCGCGCAGGAGACGCTCGCCAACTTCGTCAAGCTGCAGATCAAACTCGACGAAACGATGCACGTGCGCGACTGGGCGCTCGATGCGTTCAACGCGGCGCAAGAACTCGCGAACGCAGGCGATGCGTTGTTCACGGCACAGAAGTTCGACGACGCGATGGCGCATTACGAGCAAGGGATCGCCGCGCTCGAGACCCTCAGCACTCAGGGTGACGCGCGTTTCAACGACGCAATCGCGGCCGCCACCCACGCAATCGACCAGCGCGATGCGGCCGCCGCCGAGGCCGCGTGTGTCATCGCGGCAACGGTGTATCCCGAGGATGCACGCATCGCCGAAAACCGTTCGCGCGCGCAAAAGCTCCCGCACATCATCGAACTCTTCGACGCGGCCGACCGCGCGGTCGAGCGCAACGACTGGCGTACCGCGCTTGCGCAGTACCGGGCGATCCAGGCAGCAGACCCAAAAACCCAAGGACTTCAAGGTCCTCTGAACGACGCTCAGGCGCGCGTCGCGAATCTGGATTACCAGGGCGTGCTCACGACCGGTTACGCCGCGCTCGATAGCGCCGACTACGACGCCGCGAAGCGCGCGTTCGAGAATGCGTTGCGCCAACGACCCAGCGATGTCGCGGCGCGAGACGGCTTGAGTCAGGTTGAACAGCGCTCGACGCTGAGCAGCATCGAGCAATTTCATCAAAAAGCGATCCGCGCGGAAGCAGAAGAACATTGGCCCGAAGCCGTTAAAGACTATCAACAAGTGCTCGCGGTCGACGGGTCGATCAAATTCGCGATGGATGGGCGCGCCCGAGCAGCCTCGCGGGCGGAAGTCGACCAGAAGCTCTCGGCGGCGCTCGCCGACCCGGGTCTGCTGTCGTCGGATGCAACCTTTTCCGAGACCGTGTCGTTGTATCAGAACGCGGCGAAGATCGCTGATCCTGGCCCGCGACTGACGGATCAGCTGAAAAGATTGGAGCTGCTCATTACCGCCGCGAGCGAGCCCGTGCCTGTCGTATTGACATCAGACGCGGCAACGAATGTGACGCTTTCACAAGTCGGTGTGCTTGGAAAATTCAGTCGCAAAGAGGTGCAGCTGCGTCCCGGCCGTTACATCCTCATCGGCAGCCGTGACGGGCATCGCGATGTCCGTCGCGAACTCGACGTCACGCCAGCAATGGGACCAGTCGAAATCAGCTGTCAGGAAGCAATCTGACTGTGTCCGCTGACGAGCCGCTGATTCGTCCCGAGCGTTTCACGCCGACCCGTGATGATCTGCGCGGGCGTTCATGGATCGCCGAACACCGGTTCCAGTTCATCGCCACTACATTGCTGCTCGGCATCGGGTGGTTCGTCTGGTTCATTTTCACCGCGAAGTCGGTACAACTCGTGATCGATCCAACGCAATCGAGTACGTCGATCAGCGGCGGATTCGATCTTGCGCTCGGGGGCATCTACGTCCTGCGCGAAGGCGTCTACGAATTGCGCGCGCAAGCTGATGGCTACGCACCGCTCGTCGTGCCGTTGACGGTCGGTGAGGAACGCAATCAGACCTTCCATTTCGCGCTGACGCCGCTACCCGGCCGCATCAACTTCGACACGACTCCGGTCACCGCCGAGGTGCTCGTCGACCAGACCGTAATCGGAACGACACCACTACACGACGTCGATGTCGCCGCCGGCGCGCACAAGGTCGTCTTTCGCAACGCGCGCTATCAGAACAAGGACATGACGATCAACGTCGAAGGCAAGCGTGTCGCGCAATCGTTCTCCGCTACTCTGCTGCCGAACTGGGCGACGATCACGACGACATCGCAGCCGGACGGGGCGGCTGTCTTCGTCGACGAGCAGGAAATCGGCGCAACCCCGGGCGCGTTCGAGATTGTCGCCGGGGTGCACGAGCTGCGCATGAAACGGGCGGGCTTCAAAACGTGGCGGGCGCGCGTCGAAGTTGTCGCAACACAGGATCAGACATTGCCGACCGTTGCACTCGAAGCCGCCGACGGTTTGATCACGATCGTCTCCAAGCCTGCTGGTGCAGGCGTCACGATCAACGGCTCATTCCGCGGCGAAACGCCGCTCGAGCTCGCGTTGAGTCCTGGCACGCACTACGACGCGCGCGTCACCCGGGCTGGCTTTGAAACTGCCCGCCGCCAATTTCAACTGCGCCCCAACGAGGAACAGACGTTGCAAGTTGAACTGGCGGAGTTGACGGGAAAAGTGCTGATCACGATCGAACCGAAGACGTCTGAAGTTTTCATCGACGGAACGTCGCGCGGTACTGGCAGTCAGACATTGACACTACCTGCGCGACCGCAAAGTCTCGAGGTTCGCTTGCCCAACTATGCAAGCTACAGCACCCGATTCACGCCGCAACCTGGCCTGACCCAGGAAATCAACGTGCATCTGCTGACGGTCGCGGAGGCGCGCCAGCAGGCGATGAAGCCACGCATCAAGATCACTGACGGTCCGGAGATCGTCTTGTTCTCGCCGGGACAGTTCAGCATGGGCAGTTCGCGGCGCGAACCGGGCCGACGCGCGAACGAAGTGCTGCATGACGTGACGCTGACGCGCGCGTTTTATCTCGCAACGACCGAGTTGACCAACGCGCAGTTCAAAAAATTCGCGCCGAATCACGATAGCGGTGTCTTCGAAGAGCACAAGCTCAATAACGACGACCAGCCCGTCGCGAAAGTCACGTGGGTCGAAGCGGCGCTGTATTGCAACTTCCTGTCCGAGCGCGATCATCTGCCGCCGTTCTACAAAACCGAAGGCACCAAAGTCGTCGGCATCAATCGAACCGCAACGGGGTATCGGCTGCCGACCGAGGCCGAGTGGGAATGGGCCGCGCGGACCACGCCCGGCTCGACAGCCGAACGCCGCTTTCCGTGGGGTGATAATTTTCCGCCGACGGACCGCTCCGGCAACTACGCAGACCGCTCGGCCGCTCTGCTGGTCGGTCGAGCCATATTCGGCTACAACGATAACCAGATCGTCAGCGCTCCCGTGGCTACGTTCCCGGCCGACGCACGCGGGTTATTCGACATCGGTGGCAACGTCGCCGAGTGGACCAACGACTTCTACGAAATTCCCCCTGATGCTCCCCAGCGGGACCCGCTCGGCCCCGATAGCGGCGACTATCATGTGATCAAGGGATCGAGTTGGATGAACGGCACGATCACCGAACTGCGGCTGGCGTTTCGTGATTACGGAACCGACGGCAGGCCGGATCTTGGATTTCGCATCGCACGCTTCGCGGAGTAACGCATGAGGGTACGACGGTTGTTCGCGCTGTGTTCGTTGCTCGGATGTCTGACGGCAACGGCGGCTGAATCGACACGCGACGCGACCACGGCGACGCAACCCGATGCACCCGTCAGTGCGAAACCGGCGAGCACGACACCACCGCCCGCTGCCAAGCCGACCCCCGACGCTGCGGCGTCGCCTGCGTCCAAGTCCGCGTCAGCCGAGTCCGGCGCGACGGCACCGAAACCCGAGTCTGCAGACTCGGGTAAAAAAACAGCGGACGGTGACTTCAAGCCGTCTGAAGAAATCTCCGAGGACATGGCTGTCGCGTATCCGGTGGACATCTGAACCGACATCTGAAAGCAGGCACGATGCAGCGATGACCACGTACGTCCTCGAGATGAACGATAGCGAATTGCGCATCGCGCGCGTCGGCAACGATGCGTACGAAGTGATCGCGCAGTCCACCGGTTTTGCGCTGATCGAAGGTCGCACGATCCTGTTCGGCGAGCCGGCACTGAAACAGTTCCGCCTGCATCCGCGACAGATCAACAACCAGTTCTGGAATCGTTTGAGCATGGATCCGCTCGCGGTGCGCGGACTCAACACCGCTAACCACGCCGATCTGGTGTACCGGCACTTCGACGAACTCGTACGCCAGGCCGCGATCACCGGCGACGACGAATTCGTCATTGCGACTCCTGGCACAACAACCAACGAACAACTCAGCCTATTGCTCGGCATCGCCGCCGAGACGGGTGTCACCGTCACCGGATTGGTCGATAGCGGCCTCGCTGCGAGCGTGGTGCATCCGACGCCGAAGCGCGTCATGCATATCGACGTGTTCCTGCACCGCGCAGTCGTGACGGAGTTGACGCGTGCGGATGGATTGACGCGTCAGCGCGTCGAAGAAATCGCCGAGCTTGGCCTCACAAATCTGCTCGACGCGTGGGCGAACGTGATCGCAGATCGTTTCGTGCGCGACGCACGGTTCGATCCGTTGAGTATCGCGGCGACCGATCAGCAGCTATACAACCAGCTCTATGAATGGCTGCGTAATCCTGCACGTCCGCGCGAATTCAGCATCGACATCGAACAGGGCGGCTCGCCGCGGCGCGCCGAATTGAACAGCGACGCGCTGATCGACAAGGCGCTGCCCCGCTATCGCATGCTGGAGCGTCACGCGGAGTCGGCGACGATCTTCTTGTCCCACCGCGCGGCGCGCCTACCAGGGCTCGCGGATCACCTGATGCTGACCGCTGCGCGGGTGGTGAGCCTGGACCGACTCGATCTGTTCCGCGGAGTTGCATCACAACAAGCTTTGATTCGCTCGGATCCGCAGGCACTGCGGCTGGTGACGCGTCTGCCGGTCTTGCCGCTGATTTCACTGGAGCGCGAGACGCCGGCACCGACGACGTTACGCCGCGTGCCTGAGCGGCCCACCCACGTCCTGTTCGGTAGCGATGCGGTGGCAATCGGGCAGAACCTCGTTCTCGGGCGCGATGGATTTCCGGACTTGCCCGCTGATTTTCCGCGCGATGCGGCGCAGATCGTTTCGCTCGGCGCTGGTGTGCAGTTGAAACTCAAAGACGGTACGCGCGCAACGGTCGACGGCGCGGCGGTAGCGAACGGCGCGACACTCGCGAAGGGGGCGTTGCTCGAGGTGGCCGGTGCGCAATTTCAACTGATTCAAACGCGGTCGGCGCCATGAGGCCACGTCGTCAGATCAACGTCTTTTCGATGTCGTTTCTCGACGTCATGTCGTGCGGCTTCGGCGCGATCGTGTTGCTGTACATCATGATGATCCACGTGACAGAGCCGGCTGCCAAAAAAGTGAAGCAAGAGCAGCTGTCGGAGATGCGCAAGCTCGACTTCGAAGTGACTACCGGACAAGCCAATCTGACTGAGCTCAGTCAGGCCATCGACGCAACGCAGCGGCGCCTCGCCGAAGCGGCACGCCGACGTCTGACGATTCTGTCGGAGATGTCTGCGCGCCGCTCAGCGATGGTCTCGCAAGAAGCCGATACCCTCGCCCAACGAGAGGATCTGGCGAAACTGCGCGCGGATGTCGAGAGCCGCGAGGAGGACGTGAAACGGCTCGAGGCCAAAGCGAAGGCCACCGAGGGAACTAAGGCGCGCAGCTTCGTCGGCGAAGGAGATCGTCAGTACCTGACGGGCTTGAAGATCGGTGGTCAACACATCCTGATTGCA
The DNA here is from genome assembly GCA_963829065.1 of uncultured Gammaproteobacteria bacterium. Classification (GTDB taxonomy): domain Bacteria; phylum Pseudomonadota; class Gammaproteobacteria; order Pseudomonadales; family Azotimanducaceae; genus DATJGR01. Next base: position 65,353 of record CAWHHK010000012.1, read on the forward strand.
TTTGATACGTCGGCGAGCATGCTCGACGACACGATCGTGAACGTCATCCGCCGCCGCAACATGAGCGACGCGGCCAAACTCGATGCGCCGAAGTGGCGGCGCGTCGTGCGCACCGTCGAGTGGCTCACCGCGCAACTGCCGCTGGATAGCCAGTTCCAGATCTACGGTTTCAGCGAAACGCCGCGCACGATGGTCGATGGCACTCAGGGACATTGGATCGATGTCTCGAATTCGAAGGATCTCGAGCGCGCGATCGAGGGCGTCAAGACAGCCGTGCCGACCGGCGGGACGAGCTTGCTGAACCTCGCGACGGCGGCCGCCGAACTGTCGCCGGCCCCGGACAACATCTACCTCGTGACCGACGGCCTGCCGACGCTCGGCAAAGCGGCCGGTCACGGCACGACCATCAACGGGCACCAACGCGTCGAGCTGTTCCACGAAGCAACCAAACATTTCCCGCCAAAAGCGCCGATCAACGTGATCATGTTTCCGCTCGAAGGCGACCCGATCGCGTCTGCGGCGTTCTGGGATCTCTCGCAATCAACGTCGGGTGCGTATCTGGTGCCCTCAAAGGATTGGCCATGAGACCGCGTCGCCCGGTCGAAGAAATGTCGATGTCGTTCCTCGACGTGATCTGTTGCGGCTTTGGCGCGGTCATTCTGTTGCTGATGACAACCAAGTTCATTCCGCCAGTGGTGCTCGAGACGTCAACGACTCACCGGGACGGCACTGTCGCGGCGCGCCGTGATGCGCTGAATCAGATTCGCGGGGAAACGACCAAACTGACGCGTGAACTGACCGACAGTCAACGCGAGCTCGAGACCGATCTCGAGTCGCTCGCGCAGCTCGAACACGAATTCAGCACGGTGCAGGGCCGCTATCAGGCGTCGAAGAGCGAGGCCGAAGAAAGCGCCACGCTGGGAAAACAACTCGCCAATGCGAAACAGTCGCTGACGGCGGAAATGGAGCGTTTGCTCGGCGCGGGCTTCACCCGCAGCGATAACACCGTCGCCGGGATCGCGGCCGACAGCGAATACGTCGTATTCGTCATCGACACCTCCGGGAGCATGTTCAACTACGCGTGGAAGATGGTGATGCGCAAGCTCAGCGAAACCCTCGCGATCTACCCGGCGCTCAAAGGGATTCAGGTGATGAGCGACCAAGGCGAATACATGTTTCCGCAGTATTCGGGGCGTTGGATTCCAGACTCACCGGCTCGCCGCCGCGCAATTCTCGAACGCATGCGCACGTTCAATCCATTCAGCGTGTCGAGTCCCGTGGTCGGCATCGAAAAGGCCATCCGCGTGTTTCAGGGGCCAGACAAAAAGATCAGTGTCTATGTATTCGGCGACGACTTCACAGGGCGCTCGATCGAAGAAGTCGTCGACACGGTCGACCGCCTCAACCATCCGGATGCAAACGGCCAGCGCCCGGTGCGCATCAACGCGGTTGGCATGCCGACGCTGTTCCACGCGTCGGCGCCGCCCGCCTCGCTGTATCGGTTCGCGGCGTTGATGCGCGAACTGACGTATCGCAATGGTGGGACCTTTGTAGGGCTGCCGGAATTTCAATGACCATGCAGAGTAGACTTGAGCCGTCCACCGCGGCGCCCGCCAGGTTGTCACGTATGCAGCGACGCACGTTCGGCATTTTCGTCGTGCTGGTCTTGGCCGGCTGTAGTGGCGCAAAGGTGCAGGTCGCGGGGAACATCCCGACCCCGCTCGTGAAGCCGTTGCCGCTGCGCGTGGGCCTCTACCTCGAGCCCGCGCTGATTCAATACGTGTTCGAAGAGAAGATCGAGGACCACGGCGACTGGCGCGTCGAGGTGGGTCCGATGCAAACGAAATTATTCCGTCAGGTCTCCACTGCCATGTTCACCGAATCGATACCCGTCGACTCTTTGACGCCGTCGCAAGGGGATCTCGATGCAGTGCTCGCCCCGACGAATCGCCGAGTTTCAGATTTCGATTCCAAGCCAGACGCGCAGCGATTTTTACGAGGTGTGGATCAAGTATCTGATGCACTTGTACGACACGCACGGAACCTTGATTGCGGAGTGGCCGCTCACAGCGTACGGTAAAGCGAACAAGGCGGACTTCGGGTTCATGGAGAGCAGCGACAAGCTCGCGATCCAGCAGGCCACGATGACGGCATTGCGCGACGCCGGCGCATTTCTGGCACTGCGCTTCTCGTCGGTTCCCGAGGTCCGCAGTTGGCTCGACGCGCGCGCACAAGCGAGTCCAGGAGGTGCGACTTGAAGTCACAGTCGGCGACGTCCCTCGTCGATTTCTCGTCAATCCACGACTGCTCGCGCTGTGCGTCGTTGCGCAGTTGTCGGTCGGATGTGTGACGACGACCGTACAGGAAATCCGCCAGGCATCGACCGGAATCAAGCCGACCGAATTCGTCGTCGTGCTCGGCCGGCACAACAACGCAGCCGATGAATCCGAAGACGATTTCATTAGTTGCGTCAGCAACAATCTGGCGGGCGGCAAGGGCCGCATTGGCGTCGTCAGAGAGGCAGCGTTCGTCGACGCGATGTTCCCGTGGTTCGAGCCACGCACCGCGCCGCTGAACACGTCCGATCTGCCGGAAATCGTCAGTCAGCCGATCCTCGCGGACAAGCTCAATTCGATCGGCGTGCGTTACGTGATCTGGATCGAAGGCAACACGCAGCGCACCAGTTCGGGCGGCGCGATGACATGCAGCATCTCGGTGACCGGCGCCGGCTGCTTCGGCTTCCTGTCGTGGGAAAACGATTCGTCCTACGAAGCGTCGATCTGGGACATCAAGAACGGAACCGCGGTCGGCAAGGTCAGTTCAGATGCCAACGGCACGAGCTTCATGCCGGCGGTCGTCGTGCCGATGCCGTTCATTGCGCGCGTGCAAAACGGCGCGTGCAGCGGCATGGCTGACGAACTGAAGACCTTCATCTCGAAGGAGTCGTAACGCCGCGCGGCGTTTCCGCCGCGCAGCGTTGTCAACGGGGCCTGACTTCGAGCACTTCGCCGGTCACACGATTCGGCTCGACCGCATACCACTCCTGCAGTTCGACGTCGAAGCGTTCGCGGCACAACTCGCCGAGTTCGTAGAACGTCGGCCTGCCAGGATCGGCGATGATGACCCGCTCGACACCGCCTTTGATGCGCGCGTTGGATCAAGTTGAAGAGCGGTTTCACCATGCTGTCCCAGAAACAGATGTCCGAGCCGATGATCACGCGTTCCTGGCCGAGTCGGCTCACCGTCAGGTCCTCGAAGCGGCTCACGAGCGAGCGCACCTTGACGTCGTTGATCGCGCCGAGCACGTCGAGGAACGGGAAGACGTCTTTGTCGATGTCGACGCCGGTGACACGTGCGTTCATTTGCTTCGCGCAAAAGATGCTCGCAGGTCCCCAGCCACAACCGATCTCCATCACCCGACTGCCGCGCCGAAAGGGGCGATGCAGCAGGTAGTCCATCAGCACAAAACTCGATTGCCAGGCTTTGTGGCCGTGCACCGACGGCTCGTAAAGTCGCTTCAGGCTGCGCACCAGGCGGTGCTGCGACTGCAACAGATAGATGCCGTAGGCGTGCTGAATGAAGGGTTCCGGCAATCGCTCGAGTTTCGGCATCAGTGGTTCCGGCAATCCTGGCGGCAAAAAGACGCGGGATGGTATCGACTCACCCCATCGCCAGCAAATACCCGAGTAAATTAGTCTGGAATTACGAGACGGCCCGCAGCTAAAATGCTGAACGTTTTCAATGCCGGCACGCGATCGGTCAATGAGCGAATCCAGCAAGACCATCGACGCCCTGGTCCGCCGGGAATACCAGGCGGGCTTCGTCACTGACATCGAGTCGGATACGTTGCCGCCCGGTCTTTCCGAAGACGTCGTGCGTTTCATCTCCGCGCGCAAAGGCGAGCCGGAATGGCTCCTCGAATGGCGCCTTGCCGCATTTCGACATTGGCGCAGCGCGCCGACGCCGAAGTGGGCGCACCTCCACTTTCCGCCGATCGACTTCGAATCGATTTCGTATTTCTCGGCCCCGAAGCAGCAGAAGGATCGTCCGCAGTCGCTCGACGAAGTCGACCCCGAGCTGCTGCGCACGTACGAGAAGCTCGGCATCCCGCTGCATGAGCAGGAATCGCTCGCGGGTGTCGCGGTTGACGCAGTATTCGACAGCGTTTCGATCGGCACCACGTTCAAGGCGAAGCTTGCCGAAGCCGGCGTCGTGTTCTGTTCGCTCGCGGAAGCGGTGCACGAACACCCTGCACTCGTACAGAAATACCTCGGCAGCGTTGTTCCAGTGCGCGACAACTTCTACGCGACGCTGAACTCGGCCGTATTCAGCGATGGTTCGTTTGTCTACATCCCGAAAGGCGTTCGGTGCCCGATGGAGCTATCGACGTACTTCCGGATCAACGCGCAGAACACGGGCCAGTTCGAACGCACGCTGATCATTGCGGATGCCGGTGCCTATGTCAGTTACCTCGAGGGCTGCACGGCGCCACAACGCGACGAGAATCAACTGCACGCGGCGGTGGTCGAACTGATCGCGCTCGACGATGCGCAGATCAAATACTCGACCGTACAAAACTGGTATCCCGGTGATGCGAACGGCCGCGGCGGCATCTACAACTTCGTCACGAAGCGCGGTGCGTGTATCGGCAAGCGTTCGAAGATTTCATGGACACAGGTCGAGACGGGCTCTGCGATTACGTGGAAATACCCGAGCGTCGTGCTGCGCGGCGACGACAGCGTCGGCGAATTCCATTCGGTCGCGCTCACCAACAACTTTCAGCAGGCGGATACCGGCACGAAGATGATCCACCTCGGCCGCAATACCCGCAGCACGATTCTGTCCAAAGGCATCAGCGCCGGCCGCAGCCAGAACTCGTATCGCGGTCTCGTGCGGATATCACCGACCGCCGAAGGCGCACGCAATTACACGCAGTGTGACTCGCTGCTGATCGGGGAGCGCTGCGGCGCGCATACATTCCCCTACATCGAGGCGGGTCACCCGGGTGCGATCGTCGAGCACGAAGCGACGACGTCGAAGGTCGGCGATGATCAGTTGTTCCTGTGTCAGCAACGCGGCATCGATCCGGAACACGCGGTCAGCATGATCGTGAACGGTTTCTGCAAAGAGGTGTTTCGCGAATTGCCGATGGAGTTCGCGGTCGAAGCTGGCAAGTTGCTCGAAGTGAGTCTCGAAGGGGCGGTCGGATGACCGCGCACTCCCCCGCCTTGCTCGAAATCGAGAACCTGCACGTCGACGTCGCCGGCAAGCCGATTCTCAACGGGCTGAACCTGCGCGTCGCTGCCGGCGAAGTAGCCGCGATCATGGGCCCGAACGGTTCCGGCAAGAGCACGCTCGCGAACGTCATCGCGGGCCGACCGGACTATGTGGTCACGCAGGGCTCGGTGCGCTACCTCGGTACATCGTTGACCGAACTCGCGCCTGAGAAACGCGCGCGGATCGGCGTTTTCCTCGCGTTCCAGTATCCGGTCGAGATCCCCGGTGTATCCAACATGGAGTTCCTGAAGGCGGCGCTCGACGCGCAGCGAACCGCTCGCAACGAAGACGTCCTCTCCGCCGTCGAATTCATGAAGTCGGTGCGCGGCGTTGCCGCAGCGCTCGATCTGAATCCGGAGTTCCTGAAGCGCGGCGTGAACGAGGGATTCTCCGGCGGCGAAAAGAAGCGCAACGAGATCCTCCAGTTGCTGATGCTGCAACCGAAACTCGCGATCCTCGACGAAACGGATTCCGGCCTCGATATCGACGCGCTGCAGACTGTCGCCGCCGGCGTCAACCGGTTCCGCGGACCGGACAACGGCATCCTGCTCGTCACGCACTACCAACGTCTGCTCGACTACATCAAGCCGGACACGGTGCACGTGCTCGCCGAGGGCCGCATCGTGAAGAGCGGCGATCGCAGTCTCGCGCTGAAGCTCGAAGAAAAGGGCTACGGCTGGATCACCGACGCCGCGTGAGTGTTGTCATGCAGTCGGCGCAACCGTTCATCGAATCCGTATTGGGGCGCTCCCGTCAGCTCGAGGGCCGCCTGCCGCTGATCGTAGACGAGCGTCGCAACAGCGTCGCCGAGATCGCTCACGCCGGGATGCCTTCGGCTAAGCTCGAAACCTGGAAATACACGCCGATTCAGGAGTTCTTCGCCCCACCGTTCGGGACGCTCGAAGCCCCAACAATCGAACAGAGGCGCGTCGTCGAACCGTTCCTGTCGTTTGGCGGAGCACGCACGATCGTTTTGGACGGCGCAGAGTCGCCGCCGATGGCTGCACAAATGCGCGGCATCAGCATCGAGACGCTGCGCGGGCCGCTCAATACCGATCTCGACTTGGCGCGCTATCCGCTGGCACACCTGAACACGGCTCTGCTCGAAGACGGTCTCGTCATTCGAATCGCGCCGGGCGTTGATGCCGGCATCCTCGACCTGCGCTTCGGATCCGGCGAAAGCTCAGCAACCGTCAGCCGAGTCCGCGTCGAGCTCGGCGCGGATAGCCGCCTGCGTCTGGTCGAGCAACGCGGCGAGGACCGGCCGACGAACGCAGTGCTCGATATCCGGATCGGACCGCAGGCATCGCTGCAGCACACGCGCGTGTTGCCTCCGGGAGCGGTCCCAGGCTGGTATCTCGTCTCCGCGCACGTCGACGCGGGCGCTACTTACGAACTGACCGGACATTCGATGGGGGCCAAGACCAGGCGCTGCGATATTCACGTGCGGCTCGATGGCGCCCGCGCGAACGCGAACATCGACCTCGCGTGCGCGGTTCATCGACGCGATCGGCTCGATCATCAGGTCGTCGTCGAACACATCGGCGTCGACACCGTCAGCCGCCAACTCGTGCACGGCATAGCGACCGGCAGCAGCGAGCTGACATTCAACGGTCGCATCCACATTCATCCCGGCGCGCAACGCAGCGATGCACGGCTGACGAACAAGAACCTGCTGCTGGACAAGAAGGCGCGCATCAACACGAAGCCGGAACTCGAGATTTACGCGAACGACGTCAAATGCAGCCATGGCGCAACGGTCGGTCAGATCGATCCGGTGCAGATGTTCTACTTACGCACGCGAGGGCTCGACGAAGTCGCGGCGCGCGCGATGCTGACGCGCGCGTTCCTGGCGGGGCGCATGACGCCGTGGCTGCTCGACGCCGGCGTGCTCGACATCTATTCGGAGCTGTTCGCGCATGAAGCGCCGCACCGACATCGCAGCATTGCGCGACGACTTTCCGCTGATCGTGCAGACCCCGCACGCTGACCTATCTCGACAGCGCCGCGACGACGCAGAAACCGACCGCCGTGCTCGACGCGATCCGCAACTACTACCTGCACGACAACGCGAACGTGCATCGCGCCGCGCACTGCGCTGGCCGATCGCGCGACGACCGCTTTCGAGAGCGCGCGCGCCAAGGCGCAAGCATTCGTCGGCGCGGCGCACCTGCACGAAATCGTCTGGACGCGCGGCACCACCGAGTCGATCAATCTGGTCGCGCAGAGCTACGGCGGCAAGCGTGCTTCGCGCCGGCGACGAAATTCTGATCTCGGTGATGGAGCATCACTCGAACATCGTGCCGTGGCAGCTCGTCGCGCAGCGCACCGGCGCATCGTTGAAAGCGATCGACGTGAACGATCGCGGTGAACTCGATCTCGACGATTACGCGCGCAAGCTGAGCGATCGCACGAAGATCGTCGCGATCGGTCACGTGTCGAATGCACTCGGTACGATCAACCCGATCAAACAGATGATCGCTGCCGCCCACGCCGCGGGTGCGATCGTGTTGATCGACGGCGCGCAGGCGGCTGCGCACCTGCCGATCGACGTCGTCGATCTCGATTGCGACTTCTATGCGCTGTCGGGACACAAGATGTTCGGTCCCACCGGCATCGGCGTGCTGTACGGCAAGGAGCGACTGCTCGACGCAATGCCACCGTGGCAAGGCGGCGGCGAGATGATCGAAACCGTCACGATCGAGCGCACGACGTACAACCGTCTGCCGTACAAGTTCGAAGCAGGCACGCCGGACATCGCCGGCGCGGTCGGGCTCGGCGCGGCCATCGACTATCTCGGTACGATCGATGCGGATGCGCTGCGCGCATACGAAGCAAGGATCATCGCGATGGCGCGCGCGCGCCTCGGTCAACTCGAAGGCGTGCGCATCATCGGTAACGCCCGCGCGCACACCGCGGTGGTCTCGTTCCTGATCGACGGCAGCCACCCGCAGGACGTCGGCACGCTGCTCGATCAGCAATCGATCGCCGTGCGCTCCGGCCATCACTGCGCGATGCCGCTGATGCAGCGTCTCGGGATCCCGGGAACGGTTCGTGCTTCCTTCTGTCTGTATAATTCCGAACGCGACGTAGATCGACTGGTTGCGGGAATCGATAAGGTCCGAAGCTTCCTGTAACCAGTCGCCAGTTGGAGATAGAGCCATGACGATCCAGACATTCGATCCGAAAACGTCGGTCATCACGATGACACCGGACGCGGCCGCGCACATCCGGCGCCAGCTGCTTGCCACGGGACGCGACGCGCTGCGGCTCGCCGTCACCGAAAGCGGCTGTTCCGGCTACATGTACGAACTCGACTACACCGACACGGCAGCGGAAACGGATCTCGTCTGCGAAGTGGCGCCCGGCGTGCGCGTATACGTCGCCGCCGACGTGCTGCCGTTGGTTCGCGGCACCGAGATCGACTACGTGCGTGAAGGCATCAATGCGGCGTTGAAGTTCAAAAATCCGAACGCCGAAGCCGAGTGCGGCTGTGGCGAGAGTTTCTCGGTCACGAAGACGGCTGCGCATTGATGGAACGCCGACTCGTCGTCGTCAAACGCGACTGCCCTGCCCGGCTCGTGCCGACCGGCACGCCGGTGATGGTTCCGGGCGGGACGTTCGTGACGCTGACACAATCGTTGGGGGGCACTTACACGATCGTCTACAACGGCAACATGGCGCGCATCGACGGCGCCGATGCCGACGCGCTCGGCTTCAAAGTCGAACTGCCCGACTACGAACCGAACGCCGACGGCAGCATCAATCTCGACCAGGTGCACGACACGCTGCGGACGATTTACGACCCCGAAATCGCCGTGAACATCGTCGATCTCGGCCTCGTCTACGATTGCGCGATCGATGCCGCCAACCCGCACCGCATCAACATCCGCATGACGCTGACGGCACCGGGCTGCGGCATGGGGCCGGTGCTGGTCGACGAAATCAAACTGCGCCTGATGCGCGTGCCGAACGTCGCCGAGGTCGACGTCGAGCTCGTCTTCGATCCGCCGTGGAGCCGCGACATGATGACCGAGGAGGCGCAGCTCGAGCTGGGGCTGTTCTGATGGTCGCGCCTTCGGTCGACGAGATCCGCGACAGCTTCGCGTTCTTCGATGACTGGGAAGACCGCTACAAATTCATCATCGATCTCGGCCGCGCACTGCCGCCGATGGATGACACACTGAAGGTCGATGCGAACATCGTCCGCGGTTGTCAGAGCCAGGTGTGGATCGATTACCGACTCGACGACGGCCGGTTGTATTTCACGCTCGACAGCGACGCGATGATCGTGCGCGGTCTGATCGCAATCGTGCTCGCGGCGTTCGACGGGCGACACGCCGACAGCGATCCTCGCGTACGACATCGACAAGTTGTTCAACGAACTCGACCTGATGCGGCATCTCAGCCCGACGCGCGGTAACGGACTGGCCGCGCTCGTGCGCCGCATCCGGGACATCGCCGCATCCGCCGAGCTTGCGCACGACGCCTGAAGCAACGTTCAGCAACGCTGAAGTAGTTCGCTTCCCTTGATTGCCAACTTGGGGGTAGAAGAGATCCCGCGGAAACTAACCCCTCGTTCGCGCCCTCTGGCACCCATCGGCAAAACCCAGCGAAAAGCGAGGCCGGCATGACTTCGTACTGGAGCGTCGTTGCGATGTGCTGGGTCGTGTTCTGGTTCTACTGGAGCGTGAACGGTCGACGCATGCACGCACCGAAGCGCACTGTCTCGTGGGCGTTCACGATGCCCAACACGATCCTGCTTTACGTGGGGTTCGTGCTCATGCTGATCCAACGCAACGTTTTGGGGTTCCTGGGCATTCGTTTCGCCCCTTCGACGGATTGGCTCCAAGCCACGGCGACGATGCTCGTCATGCTGGGTGTCGCGTTCGCGATCTGGTCGCGCTTCGTGCTCGGTGCGAATTGGAGCGCAACCGTGCGGATTAACGCGGATCAGCGCCTAATTCGCACCGGTCCCTATGCGTTCGTCGCGCACCCGATCTATACCGGCATTTCACTCGCGGCGTTCGGAACCGCGCTGGTCGGTGGCACGCTCGGCAACGCCTTGGGGTTCGCGTCGATCGTGGCGTCGTTGTGCAGCAAAGGTCTGATGGAGGAGCGGCTGATGCGCGCAGAATTCGGTGCGCCGTACGTCGACTATCGACGCCGCGTGAAGTTCATCATTCCATTCGTGCTGTGAGCCGTACGCCGTGCACGAAACTCGCACAAGTCTGAGGTGACCTATTGGATTCCCCTCTCCTGAACGAGATCCTCGACTAGCGCAACCACCGTCACTTCGGCGCAAGTTCGCCGTACCAATAGGCAGCCGTGACGCCGCCGTCCATGAGGAAGTCACTATTAGGTCTGAACGGCAGCACCAACTTGATACTGTATGAATATCCAGTTATCGTCGACGCATCGAGATCGCATCGGGCAAACTCACGATGGCTTCGGTGGAGACGATGGCGTTGCTTCGCGTCGAACCTGGTCGCGTGACACTGATTCGTCCGATCGATTGGGAACGCTTCTGGCGCGGCGCTGCGCCGCTCCCGCCTGGTAATCGCAAGATCGACTTGCTGCTGCTGACGTTGCGCGACGGGGTTTGCGAAGAGATCGATCCGATCACGTTGGATCTCGACGAGAGCGGTTATCGGATGCGCATCGATGTCGGCATGCAGCCCCTGCCCCGGCACCCAGCGTTGCTGGATGCGCGTGGCGCATTTCTCGGACGTTATCTGCAACACGCGAAACATTGGAGACCAAGCGCTCAGTTGATCGATCAAGCCCTCGGTATTGCGCGCCGCACTTAGGGTCATGTCCTCAAAAGATGTGGGACACGACGCTAGGTTTGCACCGTGCAGCGATCACGCTTTCATTTGTCGGACGTCGTTATGATTCTGGCCTTTCACGACCAGCTCATCGAATCACTTCGAGTGTCGACACATGACCACGCGATCTACCCCAGGAACGGACGAGCAACGCGATGCCGAGCGCGCAGCAGCGTTGCGGCGCCGGCTGATAATGGACCATCACCGCGCGAAGCGCCTTGCGCGACGCGATCCATCCGGTCTGCTCTCGCGTAACCGCAACCGTTAGCACCGCGTCGTGATGCACGCACAGGTATCCGCCGGCTTCGTCGCGAGTCGATATTTGCGGGACCCCGGCGAAATCGAACGCGTGTTCAGAGCGCTGCGCGACCAGAGCGCCACCGTGCAGATCCGCTTCTTCCGGCCCGACGCCGAATTCACGGCGCGCGTGCTCGAGGTGACGGGCAAGCGCTTTCTGCTCGACGACATCAAGCCGCGCGCCGGCATCAGCCTGATGCGCAACGGCGAACGGTTCAGCCTTGCCGGTCGGGTCGACGGTACGTACGCGCGCGTCGAGGAGTTGCGAGTCGCGCAGATCTCTGTCGATAGAGGCGTTCCCTGCTTCGTGCTGGAACTCCCAACGGAAATTTTGTATCAGCAACGGCGTCGTGCGCCGCGTTTTCGCTTGCCGCAAACCGCGTCGAAGGATCGCGCGCGCATGACGCTGCATCGCGCGGGACACGCGTTGAGCGGCTACTTGGTCGACATTTCCCTGGGTGGTTGCCGCGTCGTATTCGACGTGAAGACGGATCCTGGCCTGCGTGAGAATGAAATCGTCGATCGCTGCGAACTCGAGATTCCGAGTCACTTGCACCTGACGGCGCAGACGGTCATCAGACACTTCAGCATGAACGAACAAACCGGTCAGCTGGCTTGCGGGATCCAGTTTGCCGAGATGGGCAGCGCGGATCGCAGACGCCTCCGGCAGTTCATCGCTAAGCTCGTGAAGACTGCGGAGTCTGCGTAGCCAGCCCCGCCATCGCTTGCCAGCGTTGCCAGCCCGCGCCGTCATCGACGTCCCAGAGTTTGCCGAGCACGACTGACGACAAGCCCGCTGTCGCCGCGCGTCGCAGCGTCTCCGCGAACACCGTTGGTGTGCTCCACGCCATGTCGCCGAAAAGACACGCGTGCGGCCGCGACATACCGATCAACACATAGCCGCCATCTTCGACCGGACCAATCACCACGTCAGCGTGTTCCAACGCTGCTACAGCGTCGCGCAGGTACTGCTGATCGACGATCGGACAGTCGCTGCCGACGATGATCGCCGAACGGCCGCGTGCCGTGATGTCGGTAATCGTGTGCAGCATGCGGGTACCGAGATCGCCGGGGCATTGCTGCCGAATCGGAAGCCTCGGCGCGAGCAATGCGCTTGCATCTCCGTCGAGCCAGATCTCGCCGACAAATCCACTCAATGCAACAACATCGATCGTTCGCGTCAACAAGGCTCGGTGCGCATCGAGGGCGATCACCTCGCCAACGGAAACGGCGAGGCGCGTCTTGACCTTTCCCAGCTCCGGTGCACGCGCGAATACCGCGACCACCGTGGACGAGTCTGCGTCAGGGGTCACGGTGGTAGTACTCCTGCACCAGCGTCTCAGGCGCGGCACCAAAAAAATACCGCAGCCGGAGGCGCCACATCAGCAAGATCGTCGCGACAATGCCGCGCTCCTGCCACCGACGCGGCGACACGCCCAGCGGCGAATCGATACAGATCGGACGCGCATAGCGGCGCAGTCGTTTCGTCAGTTCGATGTCTTCCATCAACGGTTGGTTCGGAATCCCGTCGACAAGTTCGAGCAGGTCGCGTCGCACAAAAATCCCCTGATCGCCAGTGCAGATACTCGACCAACGCGAACGGAAGTTCATCAGCGTCTCGATGAGTCGAAACGCCGCGTGACTACCCGTGAGGCGCACGTCGAACCGACCCCACCCCGCATCGTTCTGCTCCACTGCGCGTCGCAGCGCATCCCACGCCGACGCGTCGACACGGCTGTCGGCGTGCAACAGCCACAGCCATTTGCCGTGTGCACGCGCGACGCCGGCGGCAAGCTGGCGCGCACGACCTGTAGGCGCACGAAGGGCGATATCGACGCGCTGCTGTGCCAGTTCCATTGAACCATCGGTACTGCCGCCATCGACCACGATACGTTCGGCATCAAACCAAGCAATGGCGTCGAGGTCGTCGAGCAATTGACGCAAAGCCGAGACGTCGTCGAGCACCGGCACGATGATCGAAATCATCGGCATGGCGCCGAATCAGCAGGCGCTGATCGTCGAATCTGCTACCGGCGGTGAAACGTTCGAAACCATCCCGGGGCTTGCAAGGCAGCTGCCGATCGACGGCGCCGCCGCGACCCTGGACGACCCATCGGACTGGTGCGCGGTGCGCATCATGTCAACCTCCTCGCGACGAGCCTTGAAGGCTCGCAGGTCGTCTCCGGCCAGTGTCTCGCCGGACGGGAGTCTTACGCCGCGCGGGTTCACTTGGCGACCGTCGATCAGCACCTCGTAATGCAGGTGCGGTCCGGTCGTGCGCCCGGTGGCGCCGACATAGCCGATCACCGTGCCCTGCTTGACGCGAGCGCCTTTGGTCACGCCCCTCGCAAAGCTCGCTAGGTGCGCGTAAGCAGTGCTGTACTTTGCGGTGTGCTGGAGACGCAGATAGTTGCCGTAGGAACCGGCGTCTCCGGCCATCACAACGACACCGTCACCGGCCGCTCGCACCGGCGTTCCCACGCGCGCCGCGAAATCGACGCCTCGGTGCATCATGGTGTAGCCGAGGATCGGATGTATGCGCATGCCGAACGTCGATGAAATACGCGTCGCGTCGACCGGTGTCTGCAGCAGCGCCTTGCGAATCGAATGGCCGTCCGGGGAAAAGAGATCGGTATTTCCGCTGCGCGGCGTAAAGCGGTAATAACGCATTTCCTTTCCGCCGAGCACGAGATTCGCGTAGTAAAGGTCGCCGGACTTGGCGACCTCGCCGTTGTCGTCGTCGAGCGTGTCATAAAACAGTTCGAACGCGTCGCCGGCGCGGATGTCGCGTTGAAAGTCCACCTCGAAGCTGAACAACGCGATCGTCTCGGCCAACAGATCCTGCGGAACGCCTGCCGCCAAGGCGGTGTTGAAGAGGCCATCGTCGATCGTCGCCCGCGTCATGTTGCTGACGCGATGCAGCGGACGCGGCACAGATTTGGCTTCGAACAGATCGCCATCGTCGGAGTCGGTGCGCGACACTTCGATCTTGCGTTCGACCGTAGGCTGGAACGCGATCGCCTGCAGCGTCGCAAGTCGCGGTGGATCCTGCGGCTGCAGCGTCACTTGAAGGGTCCAGCCCGGTCGCACGTCACGCGGACTGAACACGCCGTCCAGTGCGCGCACCGCCGCATAGGCATCCGACATTACGACGCCAACCCGCCCCAACAACGCAATCAGCGTGTCGCCGGTCTGCAGCGTCAGTTCGACCGCCATTGGTACCGCGCCAATTGCGGCGTTCTTCGGTGTCAGTGAGCGCTCCAGCGCCAGTCCCGAATGCGCCAACACGGCCATCGGCGACACGAGCTGTTCGAGATTGGATCGCGACGGTTCGGTAACGACGGCCGACGCACGCTGCGACAGATCGAGACCGATCAGCAATATCGCGAGCAGTGCCGCGGCGACGATACTGCGAGTGAACCGGCCGATCGGCCGCGTGTTCAACGGCTGCGACGCGCTGATCCTCCGACGACACCATCAGCGAACCACCCGCGTAGTGTCGCTTTCGATAGGACGCAGATACTTCCGATGGTTCATCGACACGGTAACGGCGCCCCCTGGTTGTGCAAAACTTGATGCAATCATAGTTGCTGCAGCAGACCCGAACATTGACGGACTCGATAATCGAAACACGTCCACGCCTGCATTTTCCCTTGTAGTTGTTTCGACTCGTACCGTCGATGTATGCCGATCCGTATTTCCTTGAGTACGATGCTCCGGACCGATCAAGCGCACACATCTGCAGAACATCGGCGAGCCTAGCGATCATCGCCGCCGATGGCAATGCAAAATTCACGTTGTTTCGTTGATGGTTGAACAATCGGGTCGCTGCCGCGCGATCGCACCATGACGAACTCGTTTGCGACGCACGTCTCATTTCATTCCCGATGCACGCGTCTCCTCGTCGTTGCCGGCCAACGCTCGCCGCTCACTGCGTCGCAGTCCCGGGCGCTCTGCGCGAACGCGTACTCGCATCGCGACGCAACCCAAAATCTGATCGACCCCGGTTCGTTCGTGGCGACGACACGTGAGCGCGCGTGCAGATCACTCGACACGGGTTCGGAGAAAAACGGATTGCGCGCAGTCGACTCGGCCGACATCGCGCATCGTTGAACGCGATCGTTTAGTGGTGCGGACTTCGAAGTCGCACGAGAAATAGACTCAATAATGTGTCTTAACTATTTAATTTATATAGTCTTATGGATCGACACCGGAGAATGATGTGCCGTTCGCCCATGAACATGCCACTCGACCCATTTCGACCGTCTCCGGCCGAGTGGTAGATTTCGACGAGGCCAGAGCGACACCAGGGGTGTTCGAATGCGAGTCGAAGCCACCGAAGCCGATGCCGATGACCTGCTCAATTTTGTAGGCGCACTCGTTAAGGAGCATGCCTCGCTGCGGCGTGATGACCAGCCCGCTCAACCATTGTTGAATCGCAAGCCAGCCAACCGAGCCGAGCCACATGGGTCCACACACGCGCAGCACCACAACGATCGGACGTGAGGTGTCTCGAGCCGCGGCTCCCCAATGGATCGTGACTCTACGAATGCGCGGCGGACAACGCACCTTGATTGCGACCCGGCGGGAAATTCAACGTAGCGGTCGTGCCCCGATGGGGGCTACTCGCGATATCCACGGAGCCTTCGTGCAGATTCATGATCGAGCGCACGATCGCGAGACCGAGGCCAGCGCCACCTTCGCGCGACTCCCTGACTTCATCGCCGCGATAAAACCGTTCGAAGACTCGCGGCAACTGGTTCGGCGCGATACCTGCACCATTGTCGATGACTCGCACGCTCATCGAACCATCGGCGCAATGATCCGCGACCAGTCGAATGCTGCCGCCCCGCGGCGTGTGTCGTAACGCATTCGAGATCAGGTTGCTCACCGCTCGGTTGAAGAATGTTCGATCGGCGAACACGACGCCCGACCCTTCGCGCGAAATCGTGACCGCATTCTCCTGAGCCATCACGTCGAAATAGGCAACCGCCGCCCAACACCAGTGCCCACTTGCCGCTGCAACTCTCTCAATTCGGTTGTACGCTCTCGATAGCGGTCCTCCGAGCTGGCTTATGATGTCGCGAAGCGTTGACGGGCGATCGACCCACCAACGGTCGCGGAGTGAGACACATGACATTGAAGGTGATTGGGTCGGGTCTTGGGCGAACCGGAACGCTGTCGCTGAAGCTCGCGCTGGAACAGCTGGGACTCGGACCGTGCCACCACATGGTGGAGGTCTTCATGCACCCTGAGAGCATCCCGCTCTGGGTGGCGGCCGGAGCCGGCAAGGCAGATTGGGACGCGATCTTCGCCGGCTATCAATCGGTCGTCGATTATCCCGGCTGCAGATTCTGGCGCGAGCTGATCGACTACTACCCCGACGCAAAGGTGCTGCACTCCACGCGCGACCCGGAGCGCTGGTTCGAGTCGACGCAGGCGACGATCTTCGCGCCCGGCTCGGCGATCGATAATCCACCGGAGCCGATGCGACCATTTCTCGAAGTTGTCGCGAACGAATTCGCTGGCCGCATCCATGATCGCAACTTCATGGTCGATTATTTCAAACGCCACGATGAGGCCGTGCTCGCCACCGTGCCGAAAGATCGGCTGCTGGTATTCGAGGCCACCCAAGGTTGGGCACCGCTATGCGCATTTCTTGGCGTACCTATGCCGACCGCGCCGTTTCCGCGCGAAAATTCACGCGCGGATTTCCAAGCGCGCATGGAGTCACGTGAGGCCGACGGCCCGCCGGATCCGGCCGCCATCAAGGCGATGCTCGATCGTGCAAAGCAGCAATAGAACAAGCGGGACCTCGTCGGATCGTTGTCTACAGCGGTGCCCGCTCGCTCACCAGCACGTATAGCCGCCGTCGACGAGTACGACGCTGCCGGTCATCAGACTGGCTGCATCGGATGCGAGAAACAGCACCACCGCGGCCACTTCGTCAACCCGTCCGAGCCGCGCCATCGGTGTTCCGCCGATCCACGCATCGAACATCGCAGGATCGTCCTTCACGAACGCATTGAGCGGCGTTTCGATGTAGGTCGGCGCCACCGCGTTCACGCGAACACCGCGCGCGCCCCACTCGGCCGCCAACGACTTGGTCAGGTGGTGCACCGCGGCTTTCGATGCGTTGTAGTAGCTCTGCGCCTGCGGCTTGTTGACGATGAAGCCGGACATCGAGCCGAGGTTGACGATCGAACCGGCCCGGGCGTTCAGCATGTGTTTGCCGAATTCGCGACAGCACCAGAACGTGCCGTTCAAATTGACGTCGAGGACATCCAGCCAATGTTCGTCGGCAACGCTTTCTGCCGGCATTTCACTGCGCGCAATGCCCGCGTTGTTGACGAGGATGTCGATCTGACCGAACCGCCCGGCCAAACTGTCGGCAACGGCGGTGACCTGCTTCGAATTGGTGACGTCCATGACAACGACCTCAACGTCGTAGCCCTTCGATTGCAATTCGCGGCGGCCGCGTTCCGCCGCCGAAGCGTCGCGATCCGCTATCACAACCCGCGCACCGGCTTCGGCAAGCGCTTCGGCGCACGCAAGGCCGATGCCCTGGGCAGCACCCGTGATGACCGCGGTGCGACCGTGGATTTTGAATTTATCGAGGTACATGGCTTGCGCAAACCTCCGCTATGCCGACGATCCCTTGGTGTTGGCGGAACTATTCCGTCCTGATATGTGCCTGACGGTACAACACCTCGCTCAACGCGAAGGATAAATATGATTCAGCTCACCCAGCTGCGCGAGTTGACGTTGTCCGCGCCGTCGGATCCAACGCGGCATGATTATTTGTGTGCTGCCAGCGGCCTCGTGAAGGTCGGTGGATTTTTCTATGTCGTGGCCGACGACGAAAATCACCTTGGTGTATTTCGCGCAAACACCGATGAACCCGGCAAACTGATTCGTCTCTTCGCGGGCGCTCTGCCAGACACGAAGAGGAAACGTAAGGGCAAGAAACCCGATTTGGAAGCGCTGGTCTGCCTGCCGCCGTTTGCGCGATATCCGACGGGCGCATTGCTGTGCGTCGCCTCGGGGTCAACGCCTAACAGGAATACCGGGGCGCTGTTGGCGCTCGATGCCGACGGCGCCATTGTCGGTCAACCCGTCAGCATCGATCTGACCGCGACATATGATGGTCTGACTAAAGAAATACCCAAGCTGAACATCGAAGGCGCAGCGGTGATCGACGATGACCTCGTTCTCATGCAGCGCGGCAATCATCAGGGATCGCGCAATGCGTGCATTCGTTTCAGTCTGCCCGATGTTCTGGACAGATTAGGTTCGGCGAATTCGTTGGGCGCATTAGTGCCGACGGCATTCGAGTTCGTCGACCTCGGAGAGATCGACGGCGTGCGGCTTTGCTTCAGCGATGTGGCGACTGTACCCGGCGTCGGTCTCGCTTTTACCGCGATCGCCGAGGCCACTCACGACGACTATCTCGACGGCGCCTGCGTCGGCTCTGCTGTCGGAATCATCGACGCTCATCGGCACGTACGGCACGTGGAACGTCTTTCCGGTTCGCCGAAGGTCGAGGGCATTCACGCCGAGCTGGTCGGTCAGATGCTTCAGCTCTGGCTCGTCACCGACGCCGATGATGAGAATACGCCTGCACAACTGCTGGCGGGCGAAATCTGCATCGGTTGATCGCCGCGGCAGACTGCCCACCGGCACGATTCGTCAACGATTCTCCACTCGACCGTAGTCCAGAACTCCACGTTCCGCATAGTTTTGCGCCTGGACCTGATCGAAGATCATGTCGCTGTGCGCCCAGAACTTCGGATCGTTGCGGCGGATGCCAAAACGATCGACCAATGCTGAGTAGTCGCTCTCGTTGTTCAGTTGCACGACCGCGGCGACAAATTGCGGCAGATCCTCCTTCGCGACGCGGAAAAACGCATTGGGATAGGCACCAAGGAAACCGGGTACAACCGTTAGCGTGTCTTCCGCGGGCGTGCGGCGTTTGGCTTCGTCTCCCATGCTCGCAACGTTGGTGTGTCCGTCGTTGTGAATCAGCGTGAAAGTTTGAATGCCGTGATCGGTCGCAACGCTCAGCAGCGAAAGCTCGGGTAGCCAGGACGCCGCATTGCCGCGCGTCGCTGCCAGGTTCACGAGGGAATCGCGAATGGCCTCGTCAGGAACCGTGTCGACGTTCAGGTCGTATTGATGCGACAGCGCGGGTCCCACGCGAGCGCGCAGTTGCTGATACAGCTCGTGTTGCGGATCAGTGCCCGAGTATTCGATGCCGGTATCCTGATCGAAGGTGCTCTGATACTCCGCGACGAATTTCTGGATCGTCGTTTCGGCATCCCGATACCAATAGTCGAGCGCGGCATCGCGCGCCTGTCGGGGCATGAAATAGAGGAAGTTGAACTCGCCCCCGATACGCAGAAAGTCCATGTACATGCGGGAGAACAACTGATGCCCGGCGTCGCCATACACGTCATAACCTGCAACCAGCAGGTAGTGGATTCGTTCCAGCAACGGATAGTCGATGACCCATGCCGTCTTCGGCTCGGCGCCGACGAGACCCTTCACGACGGTCGCGTTGTCGAAATGGCGGAAGATGGTCAATGCGGCGTTCTGATTCGTACCGCCGTCGCCGTCCCAGAGCAGATCCGCCGTCAGCGCGCGGCCGTTTGGGTATACCTCCAGGTCGTGTGCGGCTTTGGCGGCCAGAAAGTCCTTTTCGAGTTTGGCGTAGTCGAGCCAACGCGTCAGCATGACCACGTCGCTGCCCTGCACGTCGGGTAACGTCAGATCCTTGATATGCGCGGCGAGGAACTCCGCATCGTGGGTCTTCTCCTCGACGCTCGGCGCAATGAACCACACCCAGAATTGATCCTCGATGACATCGACCGCGACCTGACCTCGACACACGGGCCCCTTGATGAAGCCCATGATCGTGTACTGCGCCTCGTCCAGCATGAACTGATAGCGACTCGTGACCGGCAACTCGCGGAAGCTATCGAACGGATTGGAAGCGCGCGCGACCGCGTACCCAGGCAACGCGGTCACCGGATAATCGGGATCCAGAAACAACGCCTGCCAACGCATCTTACGGGCCGCGTTCAACCGATATGGCATATGCGTCTTCGAAACCAGTGTGTCGGTGTTGCGTTGCAGGCGGTAATAGGGACGCGGCACGCCGGGATCGTCATAGGGCCTGCGTGTCGCGACGATGTCGATCGGTTGCCCGGGCGGTGTCGTCGAACGAACCAACCGAAAATGCTCTGCCGTCCCGATGTCGTCGAAATACAGGTCCGCGAGAAACAGGTGCTCGAACATGTAGCGGCTCATCAATTGCGCCTTCAACGACGGCCCGTTGAAGAACGCTTCCCACTCGACCACTGCGTCCAAATACGACTGTGCCAGTTGACTCGTCGCCCGCAACTTTGCACCGGCCGAGAGCCAGGCGGAAAGCGTCGCAAATTCGGTTGGCGCTATCGCGGGCATCGCGAACGGCATCCCGCCTTCGGGATGCTTGCGTTCGTAGTCGGGAAACTCCTCGAGCGTGCTGCAACTTTCGGCACGGCTCACAGAAAGGTCGAACATCCCCTGTGGCAACGTTCCACCGCTCGGCAACGGATTGCGGGTCTTCAGCGCCAGCATGTTGTATAGCACGCTGGCGTTCAGATTCGTCGCCGCGTTCTGGTTCCGTTCGTTCAACACCGGGGTGAATCCTTTCGCGCGCCATTCCGCGGTCGTTTGCGCGTCGATTCCCAGGCGTGTCGGCGGCGCCGCGACCAAACGCGCGCTGTGATAGACGAGCTCTTTGCTCGCGCCTCGATCCAAGCCGGCAAAAGATTCCATCTTCAATTGGCACGGCGCGTCATAACAGGCATGACACACCAGACAACGTCGATTGAGGATGGGTTCGACGTCGCGATGGAAATCGACGCCGGCGTTTATCGTGGTCTCGATCCGATCGCGGACCTGCTCAGGTCCATAGTTCTCGTCCACGCCGCGAATCGCGTATGCGGCGCAGCCGCCGACGACAATGATCGCAATCGCCCACAGATAACGAGTTCCCATACCGGTCAACCTGAACGCCACGACCGGCCGCAGGATAAACGCGGGGGTGCGCATTTAGAACCGCGATGAGGAGCCAAGGGTTGCATCCGCGCGTCGTGCCTGATCCAGCGTACCGCCGGTCACGAAGTTCGACTTCACGCGCTCGTACGCCGGCTCCCGGTCCGCCGCGCGATCGTGATGCAGCAGCAACTGGTCGCAGTAAGCCGCGATGTCCTGCACGATCCGCTCGTAGCGGTGGTACGCCAGCGCAACGTCGTCCGCCACCGTTTCACCGTAGCCACGATAGAACAGTTCCCGCTCCTCGCTCGGCTCGTAGCCGGCGAATCGCTGGGCGCCGCCGATGAACATCAGATCGCGCTCCTTCAGCGCGTAGATGGGTTCGTCCCAATCGACGATAAACAACCGGTCGCTCTCGTCGTCGATCAGCAGGTTGTTCGCGTGGACGTCCGAGTGGCACACGACAAACTGCTGCGTGTCCGAGTGCAACGTCGCGGCCAGGTGTTCAGCGCGTACGAGGAGATCGATAATCTGCTCGCGTTCGTTGGTCAGAAACGCCGCAAGCCGGGTGGCAACGGGATCCTGGAACACCACCTCTTCGGCAAGCCGCAGGAAATTCCGAACCTGATCGCGCCCCTTAGGAGAGTAGGTTTCACGCGGGACGAGCGCCGCGAGATCGGCCGGCCAAGCGGTCGTGTGCAGCGTCTTCATCGCGGCACCGAAGCGAATCCACTGATTTTCCGAGAGCGGTACCTCAGTTGCCGTCCGGCCATGCACGAACGGATACAGCGTCACGGTGAACTCTTCCAAATTTGCCCACAGACGGCCCGACTGCGCGTATGCCGGTGGGATGACAGCCGCGAGTCCGTGATCGCTGAGATACCGCGGCACCTTTACCGCGATCTCATCGAACGGGCCACGCCGCAATTTGACGAAGTATGCCGCTCGAGAGTCTCCGGCATCGGCGCGATAGACCGCCGAATTCGGGTCGGCACCGAGCGGCAGAAACTCGACGGCCGCAACGTGAACGCCGAAGTCGGCATCTAAACAGGCGGTAATGCGATCTTCTGCCAACGAGGGTTTTTCCAACACGATGCTCTGCTTCTTACTTGGGTGAGCGTCAGATTCGTCGCGTCGCTGCCGCTGTGCGCTGCAGAATCGCATCGTACGTCGCGAACTTGTAGAGATCGCCCAGCGTCGGATAGTTGAAGCACGCGCGGTTGAACACGTCAGCATCGGCTTCCTGCAGCATCGCGATCAACCCGATGTGTATGACGTCGGTCGCGTGCTCGCCCATCACGTGCACTCCGAGCAGCCGCATATCGCTTGCGCGAAACAACAATTTCAGAAAGCCGCGCTCGTCGCCGACGATGTGGCCGCGTGCCGTATCGCAATAACGCGCGCGTCCGACAAGATAGTCGATACCCTGCGCTTTGAGCGCGGATTCGGTGGCGCCGACCATGCTCGCCTCGGGAATCGTGTAGATCCCCGTCGGCAGCAGCGACGCAATATCGGCCTTCGCCGTGATTCCAAACGCGTGGGTGACAGCCCATCTCGCCTGCTCCATACCCGTCGCGGCGAGCGCCGGTGGTCCGATGACATCGCCCGCCGCGTAGATGTGTTCGACCGTCGTTCGATAACGCTGATCGACGTTGATCAGCCCGCGTTTGCCGGGCGTGATCCCGGCCGACGGCAGATTCAATTCCGATGTATTGCTCGATCGCCCGGCGCAGACCAGTACGCCGTCGGCCGCAAGCGTGGCGCCACTGCTCAGGGTCAGTACCACGTCGCTCGGACGCGAGACGTCGCAAGCCAGCACCCGTTCGTTCCAATGAAATTGCACGCCGTTCGCGGTCATCGCGGACACCAACGCTTGCGAGACTTCGGCGTCGAGGAACGGCAGCAACGTATCGCGGCCATCTATGAGATGGACGGTCGTGCCGAGCACCGCGAACGTGCTGGCATATTCGCTGCCGATGACACCGGCACCGACGATGGCGAGTCGCTTCGGCAACGTCGTCAACTCCAACAATTCGTCTGAGTCGTGGACGCGCGGGTCGGCGAACGGAAATTCGGGTGGTTGCCACGGCAATGATCCAGTCGCAATCAGAATCCGGTCGGCGTGCAGTTGCACCTCACTGTCGTCCGCTCCGGTCACGCGCAGCGTATGCGGATCGACGAAGCTGGCGCTGCCCACGACTCGTTCGACGCCAAAACGATTCAGGTTCGCCTCCACACGCCGTCTCTCCGCGTCCGAGACCGCGTCGCGATGGCGCGTGAGGTCGGCCATCGTAGTTTCGCGGCGCAGCGAAAGATCGACGCCGAACAGCCTGCGCGACTGCCAGCCGGACAGCGCGAGCGCGGTCTCTCGCAACGTCTTGCTCGGAACCGTTCCGGAATTGAGCCCCGCCCCACCGATGTTCGGCGCCTTTTCGATCAACGCAACGCGGTGACCGAATAGTCCCGCGGCCACTGCGCCCGATGTTCCGGCGGGCCCACCGCCGATGACGGCCAGTTCGTACGCGTGCTTCGTGTGTTTCTGCATGCGATGACGGTAACGGATCTGCGATGAGCGTGGATCAGCTTATTGGGCTGTTCGGATGGCGCGCAGGTTGAGCCGGAACAATCCGCGCAACAGCGCCGGTGACATCCCCTTCGACGCGGCAACTCGGCGTACCGTGACAATGCATGATCGACAGCCCATTACCGGCCGCCTCTGGATGCTGATGTCGGCGCATGCCACGTTCGACCTCACCGCACTCGCGATCATCTTTGGGGCCATCAAGGCGGACGTTGCTCACCGCCGAACACCCCGTTTCGGGCAGACGTAGTAAACTTTCTAACAGTTGAAGGTCAACGAGCCCCGGTGGCACAGAGGATAGCGCGGCCCCCTCCTAAGGGGCAGGTCACAGGTTCAAGTCCTGTCCGGGGCGCCACCAAATACACGCGTATCCAGTTAGTAGATACAAACCAGAAGTCTCTGGTCATGCACAGGTCGTGCAGAGCGATACGCCCGAGGGACTCAACGCAGTCGCGAGACGCGGTCGTAAGACCAAACCGCACCCCGCCCTGCGCGAGTATGCGGTCGCAGGCGCTGACGGACGAACTAGGGGTGGCAACGATGACGATTCTCTCCAAAGAATCCCTCGACTTCGCACGCCAGCATATCGCGCATTATTTCGACTCGGATTTCTTCCCTCGGCCAGACGCATACGAGGCGATTTGGGCTGATTGGGACAACGTCGTCAGGAAACTCACCGGAGAGAACGTTGCAGGTCTCAAATTCGGAGCGGGACGCACTCTTCCGGCGGCAAAGGTCGGCGGGGGTTATCGAGTAGTCCACCAATTGGACCTCATCGAGAGCCTCGTGTTTACCGCCTTGGCGTACGAAGTGGCCGAAGGAGTCGAAAGGGCGCGCGCGCCGGCCGACGTTGCGTGCTCATATCGCATCGAACTGGACACGGAGAACGGGAGTTTCTTCACGACGAAGGGTAGCTATCACACGTTCACTGAACGAACGATCGAACTCAGCGAACGACACTCGCAGGTTCTGATCACCGACGTTGCTAGTTTCTACAATCAAGTTTCGACACATCGTGTCCAAAACGCCATTGAACACGCAGACGCTGCGATGGCTGACATTTCCAACGACATCGAGAAATTCCTTTCTCGCTTCAACATCAAGATGTCGCAAGGAATACCTGTCGGACCTAGTGCTAGTCACATACTCGCTGAGGCTGCGCTGATCGACGTTGATCGCTTTTTGACAAGCCAACGCGTCGCACATACGCGGTATGCCGACGACTTTCGGATCTTCCATCGAGACACCCGGAAACTGCGGAGAGTCCAGCACGATCTGACGTTGTATCTCTACGAGCAACATCGACTGACGCTCGCACAACACAAGACGAGAATTGTCGACGCCGCGGAATTTGTGGAGCGAAGATTCCGGAATCCGCACCAACTCGAACGCATCGAGTTGCTTCAGGAACTCGAAGTCTGGAATCCGTATACGGAAGACATCGACACAATCGACATTGATGCGGAGCGCGACCGCGACGAGATAGCGCGTCAACTGATCAGCGCAATCCAAAGCATGATTGAGTCAGACGAACTGGATGGCGGCATCGCCAAGACAGCATTTCGCCTCGCCAAGGCGTTCAACATCCATGAGATCGGTGATGCTGTGATCGAACATTTGCCGCTATTCGAGCCGGTGATTCGCGATGCCGTGCTTTACTTGGATGCGGTGGCGTTTCCGGGTTGGGCACAGGCGTTTGTACAGTTGATTCGTAGCAATGAGGTCGACACACCACTGTTCCGGATTTGGATGGAGTGGCACCTCACGAAACATGCGCACTACTTTAACGATAGAACGATCCGAAACTCTCTTCGACGTTCGCCGGCAACAGAGACCCGCGCCCGGCTCGCGGTCGCGGAGAACGATATTACCTGGATGAGAGAACGCAAACAGACGTACGCCAATCTCGGAGCTTGGGACCAGCGACACGTGCTGATGGCGTCCAAGGTTCTACCGACCGGCGAACGAGGGCCGTGGCTGAGAGGTGTCATTCAACAAGCCGGATCGCTGTCGGAGCAATGCCTCGCAAAGTACGCAGTAGCCGTCGCCTAACTCGCGTTAGTGCAAACTCGGCTTGACCCGCCTGCGTCAGCCAGACTTGGCGCATTGCGTCCGAGCGCGCCAGTCGGGTCGTCAACTGGGCTGTGACACAACTGCGAAGTCGCAAGGCGACCATCAACTCTGATCGGTACGTTGAACATCCACGGCCCCAAGGGTTGACTTCACGGGTACCCGGTACCCACCCCTTCGGTTTTTGTCAGAACAGCAACAGCGTCGCGCCGGCTACGTGCCGTTGCGCAACCGCCGATAGAGCGTTGCAGGATCGACCTTCAACAAGCGCGTGACGGTGTTGCGCGACTTGCCTTGATCGATCAGCGGCCTTTGGGAACTTCCGTCAGGGGATGACGAGATGGCGAATAGCGACGACCCCAAACATCACGACTACGACAACCGTGTAACGCACAGCGAACGGCAAACGCCTGAATCTACCGCACACCGGTGCCCCTCCCCTTTGGATTTCCGCGCGTCAGAAGAATGCAACGACGCGGCGGCCATGGCAATGGTGGGAGCAGCCATCTTGCAGATGCGTGTTGAAGATCGGACGCGCCGCAGTCCAAGCTCCATCTGCTTTGTTCGTCGTTCGGTACGGTTGCGAACATTGGCTCGGAGCGAGTTGCATATCGAACCGATGTCGCCCAAAAATCGCCCCTGGTCTAGGAGGCTGCCATTTGATGATCCGCACAAGCTCGACTTCCGAACACGTCGTTCAGTTCTACGACACCGAAGGCACATTGATCTCCCAAGTCGGCCGCGCGATGTGCATCGCGTTGGATCAAGGTGCGGCCGTCGTGTGCATTGCAACTGTTCCCCATCGGCAGCGGCTGGAGCGGCATTTGACGGTCCGCGGAATTGACGTCGCCGAGGCGCGCGACGCGAACCAGTTCATCTGTCTGGATGCCCATGCAACTTTGTCGAGAGTCGCAAAGAACGGCGTTCCCGATGGCGCTCGATTTGTCGAGGTGGTCGGCGCATTAGTCGATCAGGCGGCGGCTCGATTTCCACGGGTTTGGATATTCGGCGAGGTGGTTGCATTGATGTGCACCAACGGACACCACCTGGGCGCCGTCGAGCTGGAGAGATTGTGGACGTCGTTCATGGATTTGCGTCCCACGGTGATCCTGCACTGCGCCTACCCGACGGACGCATTCAAATCTGCTGATGATCGGCAGGCGTTCGCAGAGATCTGCAACGAGCATTGCCGCGTTCTTCACAGCGACAGCTCGTTGTCGATCGCATTCCCTCACGACCACCCGCATTGAGCCGGTCAGTTGAACAAGCCCCTCAGCCGGCTCGTCCGTGGCGCAGCAGCTTGCCGGGCGTCGCGCCGGTGCACTCGCCGGACTCGAACGTGATCTGCCCGTTGACGATGATCGCTCGTAGCCCATGGCCCGCTGCACCCGGCGCCACTCGCCGGCCGGCAGATCGTGCTCGACGCTGCCGATCCACGGCGGATCGATGGCGAGCTCGTCCATGTCGTACACGACGACGTCGGCGGCGGCGCCCTCTCGAGCACGCCGCGGTCGCTGAAGCCGGCCGCGTGCGCGGGCAGGGTCGACAGCCGGTAGTGCGCCTCCTCGAGCGACACACGGCCTTCGTCGCGCACGAGCCACGTCAGGAAGTCGGTGGTGTACGCGCCGCCGGTGAAGAACTTGGTGTGCGCGCCACCGTCGGACACGCCGGGGATCGCGTATTCGGATTCGGTGATCATCTCGGCCATGAAGTCGGCGTTGGAGCCCTTGTCCGGGCCGAGGAACTCGACGTTCAGATCGCCCGCGAGCGACAGGTCGAGCATCACCTCGATCGGGTGCTTGTTCTCGCGCCATCGCGATGTCGCCGACGCTCTTGCCGACGTACTCCTCGAGGTGCGCGGCGATCGTTCGACCGACTGGACGATCAGGCCTTTCGGATTGCCGCCGACGCCGGCCTGGATCGCGCGCAGACGTCGGTCCGCCGCTTCGGCCTCGTCGACCAGCGCCTTGCGCAGCGTCGGGTCCTGCATCTTCGCGATCTTCTCCTCGTGCGTGCCGGTGGTGACCGCGCGCCACGCCGGGCGAGGCGTCGTACAGGTTCCAGTGCTCGAGCGTGAAGGCGAAGCCGGCGCGCCCGGTGGCGCACTGCGCGTAGATCGGCAGGCCGCGTTGGCGACAGTCTTCGACCCAGCGCATCGGCCGGCGATGGATCTCCGCGATCGATGCGCGCCGGCGCGATCGACGTTGTGCAGGATCGGCCGGTTCGCGGCGGCCGCGAGCTTCTCGAGGAACGCGAGGTCGGCCTTGATGTCGCCGGTGGCCTGCGTGATCTGGATGAAGCCCTCGTCGCGCTCGCGCAGCACCTCGGCGAGCGCGAGGATGTCCTCGTCGCCCATCGTGTCGGTGACCATCGGCGAGCCGTCGAAGTCGGCCTGCACCGAGTTCGGCCCGAGGCGCTGGATCGAGAAGCCGCACAGGCCGGCGTCCATGCCCTCGTGCAGCAGCCGCTGCATCTCCTTGCGCTCGCGCGTCCGTCGCCGGACGCGATCTTCGCCGCCTCGAGGCCCATCACGTAGGTCATCAGCGACGCGGTCGGCATGTACTGGATGACGTTGACGCCCTTCGGCGCGCGCTCGAGGCAGTCGAGGTACTCCGGGATCGTCTCCCAGTCCCACGGCATGCCCTCCTCCATCGACGCGTACGGAATCGCCTCGGTGCGCGTCATCGTCAGCATCGAGCGCTCGCGGAAGTCGGGCTGCACCGGCGCGAAGCCGAAGCCGCAGTTGCCGAGCACGACCGACGTGACGCCGTGCCAGCCGGAGATCGTGCACCACGGATCCCAGCGGATCTGCGCGTCGTAGTGGGTGTGCAGGTCGACGAAGCCGGGCGCGACGATCAGGCCGTCGGCGTCGATCGACGCGTTTGGCAGATCCGTCGACGCGTCCGCCCATCGCGACGACGTCGCCGTCTTTGATCGCAACATCGCCGATGAAACGCGGCGTTGCGTTTGCCGTCGACGATTGTGCCACCCCGAATGATCAGATCAAACGTTTGCATGTCGTCTCTCCCATGTCGACATCGATTGGTCGATGCTAGACCTGTGTAAGGTCGCTGTCAGCCGAAAACAGAGTCGCCCATCACGCCTGCCAGTCACGCAAGGGGATACGGACCGCCGTCGAAACGAGTCGCGTGATAGCCCTTGGAGCCGATGACACGTGCCAACGCGCTGGTCGGCTCGATCCCGCGCGTGAGGCAGTTGATCGCGTGCCGAAAATCGAACCGTGGCTGCCAGCCGAGATCGCGTCTCGCCTTCGCGTTGACATACACCCGCTCGATGTCGGGAAACATGACCCAGCCGCGACGCAAATACTCCTCGGCGTATTCCGGGACGTAGCGTCGAACGACATCCGGCGCCTGTGTGCGCAGCAACCGCAGATCATCGGGTTGAAACGGCGTCGTCGCGCTGACGATGTACACACCGTGCCCGATCGAGCGGGCGCGCTGCACCGCAAGCAGGTGCGCATCGACGACATCAGCAATGTCGACGCGACGGTACAGGTACTCGTTGCACTTGACGTTCGCATCGTCGTACGCGTCGCGAACCGTCGGATTGTCGTCGTGCTCAGGGAAAAAGCGCGACGTCCGCAGTACCACGCATGGCAATCCTTCACGACGATGGAACAGCTCGCACAATTGTTCCGCCGCAATCTTGGTCACGCCGTAGATGTTCTTTGGAACGGGTGTCACGTCTTCGGTCACCCACGCTGCCGGCGCTTCTAACGGCGGCGTCAAGGCGGCGCCAAACGTGCTGGTCGTGCTGGTAAAGACGAATGCGCGGACACCCGCCGCGATCGATGCCTCCAACAGATTCAGTGTGCCGCTGACGTTGACGTCGACGAACGCCTGTCGCGCGTGTGTTGCGACGTGCGGTTTATGCAGCGTGGCCGTGTGCAGCACGATGTCGACGCCACGCATGCAGTGTTCGACATGCGCGCGATCGACGATCGATCCGACGTTTGTCGTGAACGGCGAGGCAATGATGTCGAGGCCGACAACATCGTGGTTCGAGTCGCGCAGCGTGCGGACCAACCCCTCGCCCAGATGACCCGAACTACCGGTGACCAGAATACGCATGCGTACGGGAGATCACGCCAACCGAAAGTAGATGTCCGTGACGAGTTGCGACGGGTCATCGTTCCAGTCGCCGTACACCTCCCATCCAACGCCGGCGAGCGGCAGCCGTTGCTGCGCACACCATGCATTCAGCGCATCGGTCGTGGCCGATATGCCACTGTACGCGCCCACGTGTGTCACGTGTGCCGCGCGTCCGCCGGCGAACTCGAGGCACCGCACCTGCGCGTCACTCGTGAATCGCGCGGATACCGGGAAGCCCACCTGCATCCGCATGCCATCGGGCGTGAAGCGGTCGTACACGGCGTAGTTGTGACCGGTCTGCGTGACCCCCGCGCGCGGCAGCCATGTATATACGACGTCGAACAGCTTCGTTATCCGCGCCGGTATCTCGGATCGTTTCGTCTGGCATTCGGCGACGGCAAGGATCACCGGCGCCACGTCGACAGTTTCGAATTCGGTCATCTCATCCTCCCAAGTCGTCGCGTGTTCAGTGTGTCAGCAGCAGTGTCGCGACGCCCGCGAGCGCCATGACCAGCAGCGAGCGTGAGGTCGTCCAGCGCAGCGCAAATGTCAGTACCAGCGCCAACACCGTCAAGCACGCCAGCGCCACATTGACGCTCGTGAGATCAGGCAGGAACAACTGCGTACCCGGCAGTGGCGTCGCCGCGGAGCGCGTGAACAGCGCGTGCAGCGCAAACCACAGCGCGAGGTTTGCGATCACGCCGACAACCGCGGCAGTGATCGCAGCGAGCGCGCCGGCCAGCGGCGCTTGATGCCGCAGCGACTCCACATACGGCGCACCCAGGAAAATCCACAGGAAACAAGGGACGAACGTCGCCCACAACGCGATGGCGGCGGCAATCACGCCGCCCGTCATGCCATGCGCGTGATATCCCGCGAGGAACGCAACGAACTGCACGACGAGAATCAGCGGACCCGGGGTCGTCTCCGCAAGCGCAAGACCATCGAGCATTTGCGCGCTGGTCAACCAGCCGAAATCGACGACGACGCGCTGCGCCACGTAGGCCAGCACCGCATACGCGCCGCCGAAAGTCACGACCGCCATGCCAGCGAAAAACATACCCGATTGCACGTAGAGGTCGTCGCGTCCGAGCAGTATCGCCGCCAGCGCCATCGGCGCGAACCACAGCGGCAACCACACCGCGAGCAACCTAATCGCACGACCGGCGCCCGGCATCGCACGATGCAGCGCGGCGTCATCGATCACTGGAACCGGAGCGTCCTGGACGCCGGACGCGTGTCCGCCAGCGCCAAAACCGGTGCGGCCGGAGCGAGACCAGACGTAGCCGAACACGCCGGCACCAATGACGACGAGCGGAAACGGCAATGCAAAAACGAACAACGCGAGAAATGCGATCACGGCGACGGTCCGCGCGACGACGCTGCGCAGCGCGCGGCGGCCGACGCGCAAAACCGCTTCGACGACCAACGCCATCACCGCCGCCTTCAATCCCAGAAAAATTCCGGCAATCAGCGGTACGTGACCGATCGTCACGTATATCACCGACAACGCGAGTATCGCGAGCGCGCCCGGCAGGATGAACAGCGTGCCGGCCACCAACCCGCCGCGCGTGCCGTGCAGCAACCAGCCGATATAAGTGGCAAGCTGTTGCGCCTCGGGTCCCGGCAGCAACGTGCAGTAGTTCAGCGCGTGCAGAAACCGTTCTTCACCGATCCAGCGTTTTTCCTCGACCAGTACCTTGTGCATCAGCGCAATCTGGCCCGCTGGACCGCCGAAGCTGAGGAACCCGATGTTCAGCCACACACGCGCGGCCGTTCCGAACGCGATGCCGTGCGTCGGCGGCGAGTCGCTGACGACCAGGGCGCTCATTCCTTCGGTTTTTCGCCGTAGTCCTGCCACGGCGCGTCGCGTTCGCGAATCACCTGACGAAACCCTTTTTCGTCGAAGGATTCGGCCCAACGATAGGCTTCCTCGGTATGTCGCGTGATGCCGTCGAAGAACGTCCCGATCAACTGCGTCGTGCGCAGTCCCATGTTTTCGAAAGCCTGATTGATCAGCAGTTTGTTGAGCGCGAGTTGGTTCGCCGGAATGTGCACGAAGCGCTGTGCTTCTGATTCGATGAACTGCGCAAGTTCTGTGGGCTCGACGACGTACGAAACGAGTCCAATGCGATGCGCCGTCGCGGCGTCGATTGCGCGACCCGTCAGCAGAAACTGTTTCGCGTGTTCGAGACCCAACCGGTAGACCCATAACATCGTCGTTGGGGTTCCGTAGATCCGGCTCGGCGCGTAGCCGATGTGCGCGTCGCTCGCCATGAACAGCAGATCGCAACAGAGCACCAGGTCGGTCGCACCACCAATCGCCCACCCTTTGATCTCGCCGAGCACCGGTTTCGGGCACTCCCAGATCCGCATGAATCGGCGCACGTTGTGCCCCATGAACTGATAATCGCGCACCGGATCCCACGCGCCTTCGCGAGCTTCGATATCGGGCGCGCCGTACGGCACGTCCCAACGCCCCCGATTCGTCAGGTCGTAGCCCGCCGTGAAAGTGTCGCCGACGCCGCGCAACACGATCGCGGCGACGTCTTTCGATCGCGCGGCCCGATCGATTGCGTCCGCGATGCCGCCGATCACCGACTCGGTGAGCGTGTTTTTCTTGTCGGGACGGTTGATCGCAACGATCGCGATCCCGTCGCGCTCCTCATAGATGACGTCGGCCATTCCAAATCCCCGATCATTGATCGCTCTTTTGATAAAGCGGCGACGAGTCCTTCATGAAGCGCAGCATCATTCGCTGCGTGACGATCAGGCGACCGCTGTCGTCGTGCGCAGCCGAGTCGAACCACAGCGACTCGGTTTTCGGACTCTCGGTCACCGCGGCGACTCGCGCGGACACGCGATAGCGACGGTCCTGGAAAACAGGACCGTTATGGTGCGCGACTTCGATGGCGCCGAAGAGCCCGACGCCGCCGGTCATGCCAATCGCCGCGGTCAAGCCACGCATCGGCGGTCCCCACAACAGTTCGACGAGCAGTGACGGCGAGGCGATCGGTCCGCCCCATGGCGACGCCTGCGAATACCATGGCAACGGATCGCTGACGAGACCTGCCGCGAGACGTTCTCGAAATCGCGCTGCGTCGGGCGTCACGTCATATTCGCCGAGCGATTGTCCGATCGACAGCCTCCGCAGGATCCGCAAAGCCGCGGGATCCAGCGGCTTCAGGTCGCGGCGCTTCAGCGCGGAGAAGCCGTGGTCGTACAACGACGCTGTGCCGGCCGAGACCGGCAGACCGTCGTCGCGGAACATCGCAACATCGATCTGCGCGATTCCCGCAGCACGCTTATCCGCAGTCACCCGAACGGCTTCGCCGTCGACGGTCGCGTTGATGAAATACAGCGACAATGCGCCGCGCTCGAACCATTCGCGACCGAACACATCGACCAACAGCGCCGCGTACTGATCCATGTGGATGCTGCCGGCGACGGTGCCACCGCGAAATCCGAGCTTCGTGGCCGTCGCGTCGTCGTGCACGCTGCCGGCGCCGGCGTTGGTGGACCAGTTGCGGCCACGCCACAGTTTTCCTTCGATCCGCGCCGCATCGTTCATTGCGTATTCTCCGACGTAGGTTTTGAGACTACCGCACGAGCCGCGCGAGCGCCTCGTAGTCGCCGTCGAAGTGATGCGCGCCGGGCAACTCCTTCAGCGTCAGCGTCGCGGCTTGCGATCGAGTTGAGTGCACAGCGAACGTTCCGCTTCGTCGCTGCCGTAGATGCACGTCATGCTCATGCCGTCCGGCAACTTCTCCACCTCCGGCGCGATCGGCAGCGCGTCTTTCGGAATGTGCTGCAGCCAGCCGCCGAGGTGGAACTCGAAGTCGGTCGCGCGCTCCGGTGCCATCAACACGATCGAGCGTACGCGTTGCTGCTCGGCGATCGGCAGTCGATTGACGATCGCCGGCAGCACGTCTGCGCCCATCGAGTAACCCGCGAGTATCACGACTGTCTTTGTGCCAACGCCTGGCGAAGTAGTCGATGATCGTCGCCAGATCCGCGCCGGCGCGCTCCGGGCGTCTTCGCGCTCCAGAAGTACTTCAGCATGTTCCAGCCGACCACCGGAACGCCGTTCGCGTTCAGTTCGGTCGCGACCTTTTCGGTCAACGTCGACCAGCCGCCGTCGCCCGACAACATCACGACGAACGTGTCGCCTTTCGACTCTATCGGCCGCTCGATCAGCGGCAGACCCGCGAGCAGCCGCGCTCGGCGGCGCTTCGACCGGTCGCTTCGCATCGAGCGCTTTGTACGCTGCGGAAAACGGCGGAAACCACTCGCGACCGACGGCAAACCCGTGCCCGACTTTCGGCAACGAGGTCACCTTCGCGTTGTCGATGTGCTTCATGAACGCAGCGACGTCGTCGATCTTGCACAACTCGTCGGCCTGCTCCGTGCAGCACCTCGAGCGGCGCCACGAGATGTTCGATCGGGTCCAGACGCACGAGTCGTCCTCGTCGAGTTCACCGGCACCTTCGTCATCGCGCCCTGGCGACACAACGGTTTTGTTAGCGCGAGTTCCGGGCAGAAGCCGAGACCGATTGCGCCGACGAATGCGTTGATCGGCGTTTGCGCCATCGCAACGTAGGCGAGCGACGCACCCGATGAATAACCGACCACCATCGGCATCCGATAGACGTGGAATCGCCAATTTGCGCTGGATGAACTGGCTCAGCCTTCCAGCTCCCCCGGCGGATACGCGCACTTCAACTTCGATGCGTCGAGGCGTTTCAGATATTCCGGCGTGCTGAAACCGACGACGATCTTGCCGCGCGCCTGCATCGCGACGACCATGTCGATCGCGGATCCCAGCCGCCGTCGCCCGACGCGAACAGCACGATGTCGGTATCGTCGTCGATCTTCTTCGGCAGGTAGACAACACGGTGCCCATCGGCGCGAATTCGAAGCGTCTTGATGAACGGATCGTCGAGCGGCACCAGCGGCGTTCATTGCTCGGCGCATTGCTTGGCGCCTTGGGCGGCGTAGCCGGCTGTTCGCCGCGTGACGCGGCCGGCTTTGCCGCAAGGCTTGCGGCGCGTCGGCCGCGGCAGACCCACAGCCGCAAACAGCAGCGCTATACGCAGCACGACGGCGCGCAGCGACGGCGCGATCTTCATCGTCGTAAAACCTCGGCGCAAACGTTGAAACGAACGCGGACCCACAAGCGCGGCTCACGGTATAGGCGACATTTCGCTTTGGCAACCCGGCCGCGACGGAGCACGGCACGACCTGTGTATCCTGCGCACTTCGAGCAATTCCGCCCTCCGCGACCCGCAACGAAGTCGTGACCAACGCCCGACGCTGCAGAACTGGTCGCACTGGCTGCGGACCATCATCGGCCCCGCTGCGACCGTCGTCGTGTTCATCGTTGCGATGCTCGTGCTTCGCCACAGCATCCACCACATCGCGCTCGCGGACGTGCTGCGACCATTGGCGGTCGCTGCCGCACGCCGGCGATTCTGACTGGCGATCGGCGCTGACCGATTCTCAATTACGCTGCTGCTTGACGTTGTACGACGTGCTCGCGCTGCGCTACGTCGGCACGAAGCTGCCCTATCGACGCATCGCGCCGATTTCGTTCTCGGCGTTCGCGATCGGCCACAACCTCGGCGTTCCGTCGCTGTCGGGCGGTTCGATCCGTTATCGCGCGTATTCGATGGCGGGCCTGTCGACCGTGCAGATCGCGACCGTCATCGGCTTCGTATCGGTGACGTTCGGCATGGGCGCGTCGCTGCTGGTCGGCATTTCGCTGATCGGTCGCGCCCGAATCGACGCTCGCGGTGCTCGGACTGCCGCCGCCGGCACTGCGCGCCATCGGCGTCGTCGCTCGTCTGCGTACCGCTGCTCTACGTCGCTGTGGACTCTGCTGTCGCGCGAGCCGATGCGCATCCGCAACTGGACGCTGACGACGCCGAGCACCGGCGCTCGCGATCGGCCAGCTGCTGCTGGCGGTCGTCGATCTGTCGTTGCTCGCGACCGTGCTTTACGTGCTGATGCCGCCGCAACTCGGCATCGAGCTATTTCGCGCTGCTCGGCGCGTTCCTGCTCGCCATCGGCGCGGGTGCGTTGAGCAACGTGCCCGGCGGACTCGGCGTGTTCGAGTCGGTGCTGCTGCTGTTGCTGCACAGCGCGGCAACCGCGCCGCTGCTCGGCGCCGTGCTCGCGTTTCGCCTGATCTACTACGTCGCGCCGCTGACGCTCGCGCTGGTGATGATCGTCTCGCAGGCGCTCGCGACGCATCGGCGATCGCCTGCGCCACGTGTCACGCGATCGGCGGCGGCTGGTTGCGCGGCATCGCGCCGCAGGCGGCCGGCATGGTCGTGTTCCTGAGCGGCGCCGCGTTGATTCTCGGCGGCTCGATGCCGATCGCCGCGGAGCGCCTCGAATTTCTCGAACGACCTGGTGCCGCTCGCGGTTCTCGAGCTGTCGCACAACGTCAGCAGCGCCATCGGCGTTGCGCTGCTGATCCTGTCGCGCGGCCTGTTCCGTCGCCTGCGCGGCGCGTATCAGGCGACGATCGTGTCTGATGGTCGCCGCGTTCGTGCTGTCGTTCGTCAAGGGTCTGACGATCGAATACGCGATCAT
This sequence comes from uncultured Gammaproteobacteria bacterium, assembly GCA_963829065.1. Lineage (GTDB taxonomy): Bacteria > Pseudomonadota > Gammaproteobacteria > Pseudomonadales > Azotimanducaceae > DATJGR01. The sequence goes on from CAWHHK010000012.1 coordinate 102,159, forward strand.
CGTCGCGATCGCGGCGCTGGTGTTGTGGCTCGCGCGCGGCGAGTTCTATCGCGGCGCCAAGCTGCTCGATCAGTCGCTTCACCGTCGGCTGGGTGCTCAGCTTCGGCATGGTGATCGCCGGCGGCGTGATCCTCGGCCTGTTCGCGTATCGGCACGTCGAGTATTCGCAACGCGCTGTGGTGGCAGTTCGAACTGAACGCGAGACGCACCGCGCATGCTGCGCGCGAGCCTGATCGGCGCGGTGATTCTGATCGATGTTCGGCCTGGCGCGACTGGTGCGTCCGGCGCCGCTCGATGCACCGACACCGACCGCACGAGGATATGGAGCGCGTCGACGAGATCGTCGCCGCGTCGACGCGCACGATCGCGAACGTCGCGCTGCTCGGCGACAAACGCTTTCTGTTTCACCCGGATGGCGACGCCTTCATCATGTTTCAGGTGTCGGGTCGCAGCTGGATCGCACTGGCGGGACCGATCGGCAATCCCGAGCGTTACGAAGAACTCGCGTGGCAATTTCGCGAAGCGACCGATCGACACGATGCGCGCTGCGTCTTCTACCACGTCTCCGACGCCGAGCTGCCGATGTATGTCGACCTCGGACTGTCGCTCGTGAAACTCGGCGAGGAAGCGCGCGTGCGTCTGGTCGACTTCGACATCGACACCAGCGATCGCGCGGAAATGCGCCACGCGCGCAATCGCGCGAAACGCGACGGGGCGAGCTTCGAGATCATCGCTGCCGCGGACGTGCCGGCCGTGATCGACGAATTGAAAGTGGTATCGGATGCGTGGCTCGCGGACAAGAAAGTGCACGAGAAAGGTTTTTCGCTCGGCGCGTTCGTTCCCGAGCTACGTCGCGCAGTTCGATTGCGCCGTCGTACGCGTGAACGCGCGCGATCGTCGCGTTTGCGACGATCTGGAAGAGCGCGAACTCCGAAGAGCTGACGGTCGACCTGATGCGCTTCACCGACAACGCACCGAAAGGTGTGATGGATTACCTGTTCACCGAGATGCTGCTGCTGGCGAAGGCCCAGGGTTATCAATGGTTCAGCCTCGGCATGGCGCCGTTGTCGGGCCTGGGTCAGCATCCGCTCGCGACGCAGTGGCACAAGCTCGGCAATCTGCTGTTCCGATTCGGCGACAACTTCTACAACTTCGAAGGTCTGCGCCGCTACAAATCGAAATTCCTGCCGGAGTGGGAACCGCGCTACCTCGCAAGCCCCGGCGGTATCGGACTCGACCGCCGTGCTGATCGACACCACCGTGCTGATCTCCGGCGGCGTCACGCGAAGTATTCACGAAGTGAACGTCGCGCTTGCGTCGCCAGCGAAATTTCGCAATAGAATCGGGGACGCGACGGAGCTTCGCATGCGAACCGTACAAGACATCCTCGACGCGAAAGGTCACGCGGTGTGGTGGATCGATCCGCTCGACTCCGTATTCGCGGCGGCCAAAATGATGCATGACCGCAAAGTCGGCGCGCTGCTCGTGCAGATCGACGGCTACATCGTCGGCATCGTCTCGGAGCGCGACTACGTGACGAAGGTCATTCTCGACCACAAGACGTCGCAAAAGACCCACGTGTCGGAAATCATGACGCGCAACGTCGTCAGCGTGACGCGCGCGGATAGCGCCGATCACTGCGTCGACCTGATGAGCGAGCATCACATTCGACACCTGCCGGTCGTCGAAGAAGGCAAGGCGATCGGCATCCTCTCGTTGCGCGATCTCTTTCTGGATCTGATCAAGACCCGTGCCTCGACGGACTGATCGAATACGCGGGTAAGGAATAGCGATGAATTCTAGCGGCTGGCCCGCTTCGACACGGACATGTCGCGCCAGATAGCACTTAGTCTACCGTCTGGTTGCCGGAGGACCGGGAGTCGTCAGTCGCGACATCTCGCGTAGAAACCGATTCGCCGCGCGTATGACGATATTCGGTCGCGGCTTGATTGGGTGCCAGAGCTTGTTCGGTTCGTCCCCAACGGCGCGGTGTACCGGCCGGTACACGAAGGTGCCTGGCGAGAGTTCATTGGTGAGACGGCGATTCGAGTAAAATCGGTTGATGTTAGAAGCCTTGACGAACTCTCCATCGCCTCCGATGTCTTCGAGGCGGAGACCTGCTTGGTAAAGCACGGTAGGCATGACTACTTCCATGTGGCCCGCGCAATACTGTTGGTACCGTTCGTGCAGGCAAGACAATGCTTCGTTCGAGATTCGATAAAGCGGGAAAAAACCCCGCAGCCGGTCTTGGTCGTTGGCGTTCGTGCCCGAGAGCACTACCGACTGCCAGTGGCTCCACGCGGGAAACTCGGCGTAGCGGATCAATGACGTTCCCAGCAGATCGGCGTTGCTTTCATCGACACTCGAAAAGAAATGTTTCCACGACCCCGAAAACTGAACGTCATATTCAACGAGCCAGTAGTGCCGGTAGTGGCTGTGCGCTGCGAAGAATAGAAGGAGGGGCAATTCGGCGTTGCCGTACTTGATACTGCGCTCCCCGGCCGCAGCCAACCGGAGGTCTCTCTTTCCCGGATAGCCTAGGTCAATGAGGTCCTCGAGTGTGAAACGGAATTCCTTGGCTCCGGCCCGCGGACGCACCAAGGAGAGACTTGGATAAGATCTATCGGATAGCAGAAACACATCGTAGTCATGTCCGCATGCCTTCTCGATCTGCGCATGGTGATTGTGTAGGTGTCGATCGGCGACATGATTGAGAATCAGGATGACGGACCGCGCGGGCACGATTATGTCGGACGCTCGCTAAACGCCACCACGGGGTGCCCATCTATGCCAGGCAACGCAACGCCCAGGAGCGCATCGATGGAGGCCGCGACGTCAACCACCGATGCACGTTCCGCTGGAGCGCGTGCGTGCAGGCTGTGGCCGTTGACCATCAGCAAAGCATTGGTGGTAGCGTTTCCAGCTCGCGCCGACGATCGGACACCGTCGATCTCCCCGATCCTTGCTGATCGGATACGAGGGAGCGGCGCGTCTCGCGTCCAGATGACCAACAGGTCCGGCATGCCGTCCAGAAATTCTCCTCGCACTTTCCGATTGACCCGAACGACGCCTTCGACAACCGGCCAGGCCGAGTGCCGCCGCAACGAGAATTTAGGGCCTCTATATGCTTGACCACTTGATAATCGCATTGACCAATGCGGTCCTTTACGGAACCCATCCAAAATTGATACGGCGCTATCGTCGCCACAACCGCCGTCTCCCCAACGTTGCCAATCCTCAGCGTTATTCGGAGCGGATGCTGTGGCGCAAGATTGTGGACCATAATCCGAAGTTCGTCGTATTTTCCGACAAGCTCGCGACTAAGGAATATTGCAAGCGCTTCTGTCCCCTTCTCTGCGTCCCGAAGACGCTTTGGATCGGCAACGATGCCAATACGATACCGGACGAACTGCTCCACGGTGACGTCTTTGTAAAGACGAACCACGGCTACAACCACAACTACTGCATCCGAGGCGGACAGGTCGACAGGGCAAAGCTCAAAACTCAGACCGATCTATGGCTCGCCTCCACTCATGGAGTGCCGACCGGGGAGTGGGCGTACTCTCAGGTCGAGCCGAAGTTGTTCGTGGAAGAAGCGATCGGCGACGCCGAAGACGACTTGCTCGACTTCAACGTGCGCGCCGGCAACGGCAAGGCGATCGTTGGTTCCGTCATTGGTCACAACAAGACGCCGAACTCATGGACAACCTATCTGGACCGCGAAGGCAATCCGACAGCCGGCCCGGACGACGAAGACGGGAAGCCGGTAACTCCCCTGCCGGAAGGCGTAGACGTGAAGCGTCCCTATCGGCTCGCCCTCCAATTTGCCGAAGAACTCAGCGTCGGGGTGGACTATGCGCGCTTCGACTTCATGTGGAACGGCACCGAACTCTACGGTGGGGAAATCACGGTGTATCCCTCAGCAGGGGACCATGAAGTAATCAACTCCACATTTCATGCCGCGGTCATCGCTGGGTGGACTCTGCGGACATCTCACTTCCTTAGCGCGCGTCAGCCAGCAATCAGGCGAATCTATGCGTCTGCACTGAGACGCCAATTGCAAAAACGTTGACGCCAAGCGCCTCACCGTGTCGTGTTCGCTGTCCGCCCGAGGTGCAACGACGAGCGCGGCAGTGAATTTCGCCGGCGGTCAGGCGTCGGCGGTCAGCGTACAGAGTGCGACATCCGCCAACGAGCACACGGAGGCGCGAAGGCTCCACACGCAGCCATTTTATGACCATTGGTGGTCGCACAAACGCACATCAATGGCTTGAGCGACGAGCTGCCAGCCCATCATGCCGCGCGCACATGTTCGTTCGATCAGACGCGGGCACGATGGGAGGCGCAGCGTTGCAGTTTTGTTGTAGGCCATCTGGAATTTTTCCGTATGGCCCGACATGAGGTTCCGCGTCGACTGAAGTGCGCTGCCCGCGATCAATTCATGATGCGGTCCGACTCCCAACCGAATTCTTACTTCAAGGCCGGTGGTCAGCCCAGAGACACCTAACCAGTTGATCTATATGGCGCGCCCGGAGCGATTCGAACGCCCGACCCCCAAGTTCGTAGCCTGGTGCTCTATCCAACTGAGCTACGGGCGCAAGGGCCGCGTATTATCTGGAAGGGGTCTGGGTCCGTCAAGGAATGTGGGCCGAAGATCGATACGCGGCCGCACACGCATCAAAAGATGAACTCGAACCAATGGACACGCAGGAAAACGGTACGAAGAAGTTTCACGGCTGGCGCCTGATCGGCGTGATCATGATCGTGATCGTCGTCCTCGCGATCATCAGCGCGCTAGTCGACTGGCTATCATTCGGATGAGCTCGCGAAAACCTTCGTTGAAACAAACAACGTTCTCGCCGGGACCCGACCAATCGCACCTTATTCGTTTTGGTGGTGTCGGCGGCGAACCGTCTGCGTGTGGCGCGAGAGCGTGCGCAGCTTCTGATTCGACATTTTCTCGAGCGTGTGCGCCTCACGCTCGGGGGAAATACCGATGCGCCTCAGATACGCATAGAACTCGCTTTCAGAGCGCCCAACGTCCCTCGTGTGTCTTATCGTGAACTCATCCACAACGACGGGAGAGACGTTCAACAGTCTGGGCCAGATGAGGTCAAGCCCCCACGTTGAATAACTCAAGTCGAACGTATTCAGGGCCACTTCGAGCGCCGCTTCTGAAAAATACGGACACATCACTTCGACCATTGCAACCGATCGCCAACCCGATGGCGATGCGTTCAGCAAATGTCGATGCGAATATGCAGAGTCCAACGTCAGGCTTGGCTGCGCCAAACCGAATCCGTGTGTCCAGCAATAATCGACGAACTGGTTGAGTTGGGAATACGACATCTCTAGATCGTCATCGAGAAATACGAAACCCCGATACCGTTTCAACTGCGCGTCGTCGATAAACTGACGAGCGGCCTGAAACTTGTTGAGCCCACCCGCATACGCATACTCGCAGGCATTCAATGAACCGGCGCTCGGGCGCGCGTACAAACTCAATGCGATGTCGAAGTCGCGCTGGCCGCCGTCATCTCGCAAACAATGATCTGCGCCGCAGCGAATGACCACGAGATACGGCCTGTGTCGATGGCCGTCGGAAGGTTCCTTCGTAGCTCGAACTCGTTTGGAGTTGCAGTATTCCCCGTCGGCGGGTCTGTTCTTGAAAAACAAATGGAATCCGAGTCGATTGGCGATGCGGGCAATGGCCCTGGCGATGTGTCCCGCGGTGCGCCGAATTTGCGCAACGAAGTTCACCGAGCAAGCGCTCGGATTTCAGGCGCGAGCGGATCGACAAACTGCAAGCGCTCCGCGATCGGGTGGTCGGGCAACGCATCCAGCAGTTCCCAGACTCGGCGATGTGAGTCAGCCGAAGGATCGTCGGTTCGCGTCGCAAACGCGAAGTAGCAGGCGGGTTGTTCATCCGCCGCGCGCTCTACGAGATCCCAGTAGATCTTTGGACTGCGCCAGCGTTTCCAGGGGCTGAGGGGCAAGTGATGGTCCGGTCTCTTGAGAAGTCTGTGCGCGATCTGGCGATGCCACGGTCGCAGAGCAGCGGCGTAGTCGAACGACGTGAGGGGTACCAGGAGGATCGGTCGGCGGGCCGCTGGCAAAGTGCACGCAACATCGAGCGACCGGCGCGAGGGATAGTAAGGGTGTCGCGGGCAGTCGATGAAATTTCCCGATGGCGCAGTCGCGTACGCCCCCAGAGACGGGTCCGCGATCATCGGTGCCAGGCCGGGCTCCACCGTGAGATCGACACGAATCCCAAGTTCGACTGCTGCGTCCAAAACAGCTTCGTCGAGAAAGTATCCGCCATGACTCGCACGAATGAGCGGCTCGCCGAATGCGTTCTTGAACGCATCAACAGCCACCTTGAGGCAGTGTGTCGTCCACGCGCCGTCGGCATGATCCGAAAACGCAACGGCTCGTTCAGCATTCCATCGATAGTGGTGCACGTGGATGCCCATCGGATCGCCGCGAGCAATCAAACGGTCGAACAATTCGGCGTGTTGGCAAACGACGAAGTCGGCCCGCCCAAAGCAGCGTTCAATGTCGGGGTCCATTCGGAGCATCCAGGTCGGGCATGCAGCCCGACCTGATCGGTCTCCCAAGCGATCTCGTAGTTTGTCGATCAAGGCCACCGTAGCAGCGAAGCCATCCCAGGGCCTCGGTCCGACCGCAGGCTGGTGTTGGTCGGGCTCTACATCCACACGCCAGACCGTCGGTATCAGCGTTGATCCGGCCATCGTGCACCTCTATGCCTTCTACGCCTTCGCAGCGGACATGCATCCGCGCAAGTGCCACGTCAGGTCCCACGATACGCAATAATGTGGGTGCCTGACGCGAGTTCTTCGTGAGTGATTCGTGCGGAATGATGCGAATGGCGACATGCCGGCGACAGCCGTCCGTCAGATGCGCCTCAGAGAAAGCCGGATTCGACGAGATGTCGCCGAAGCATGTCCGCTGATCTGAAATGATGCGCCTCAATGTCGAGCGCCATTGCGGCCTGCACATTTGGCAGGCTGTCGTCGACGAACAACGCATCGCGCGCGTCTAGCGCATATCGGTCCAGCAGCCGTCGGAAAATCTCCGGATTCGGTTTCATGACACCCTCTTCGCCCGAGACGACGATCCCGTCGAACCAGCGGATGAACTCGAATCGTTGCCGCGCGACTGGGAACGTCTCGGCCGACCAGTTGGTGAGTCCGAACAGCGGCACGCCGCGGCGTCTGAGTTCGGCGGCGATCGTCACCGTCGCGTCGATCGGGGCGCGGATCATTTCCGGCCAGCGATGCCAATACGCCTCGATGAGCGAACGCTGCGTCGGATGCCGCTCGACGAGTTCCGCCACAGCCTCGGACCACGGTCTGCCCTCGTCCTGGCGCTCATTCCATTGGCGGGTACAGACGGTCGTCAGAAACCGCTCAATTGATGCTTCGTCGGGGATCAATTTGCGGTACAGATGTCGCGGGTCCCAATCGATCAAGACACCACCGAAATCGAAGACTACGAATCTTTGGCGCGAGTCGGCTGGCGGCACATTGGTTCTCTAGACGTAGTGCTCACGATAAGCATCTGATCGCTGCACGCGCAATGTCACGCTCGAGACATGCTTCAACATCCAAAACATCAGCGTGCTCAGCAGCCCCGCGCGCGGAGCACCATAGCGGGTTTTGAGCGGCATCCGCATCACCGTTCGAAGCTTCTGTTCGTACAGACCGGCGCTGTACACAAAGGTCGCACGCAGCCGCGACGCCTTTGCGACGTGCAGCACGTCGCGCGCCTTTAGATAGTTGGTGTAGAGATTCACATAGTCGGCGTGGCGTTCGGCGAACTCGGCGTGCGACAACCCTGTTTGAGCGGGACGATGACGGCCAAACCCCAAACGGCCGAGCCACGCAATGAGCGACTCACGCTGATGGTGTCCCCGCACCCAATGCACCATCGGCATCTTGAGGTGGCCCTCCCACAGACACTCTTCAACGGGAAAGCAATGCAGGCCCACCCCGCCCGGTCGCAGGACGCGATACAACTCCGCAAAGAAGTGCGCATGATCGGCGACGTGCTCGAGCACTTGATTGGACACGACAACGTCGAAGAGGTCGGAGGCGAATGGCCACGGATCATTTGCGGTGATGCTCGTTGTGCGATCCGACCAAGGCACCGTGGGGTCCAGTTGTACCAGCCGACACACGCCCGCCGCGAGAAAGTCACTCTCCTGAACATGTGGGTCCGAAATATCGAATCCATACAGTTCCACTGAATGCCCGGGCTCGAGGGCAACGAACGAACGGTGCAGATACTCGAGAAGCGCGCAGTTGCCGCAGCCCGCATCGAGCACGCGCAACGGCCGATTGTCGTGCAGGACAGGCATCTCGGCGCGTACACACGCTAACAAGTGTGCGTGGGTGAGGCTGACGGGTGGGATTGGGTTTGGAGCGACTATCGACATCGCTCTTCTTTTTCGAAACCTGAGTGTTCGTCCGGGCCGAGGGAGGGATTGACTCGGGCCATCCATGGCCCTCGCCCCTTCGGGGCGCCGGCGAAGCCGGCGTCCAAAAGTGCAGTCCTGCACTTTTGTCGAACCGGAGGGTTCGTCCACACCGCCCTTTCCACGAACGGGATAAAAAGGGGGACCCGAAGACGGGTCCCCCTTTTTATCCTGTTGGCGGAGAGGGAGGGATTCGAACCCTCGATGGACTTATTAGGCCCATACTCCCTTAGCAGGGGAGCGCCTTCGACCTGCTCGGCCACCTCTCCGAAGGGGGCGCATAGTACCAGGCTAGTGACCGGTATTGGCCTTCGGTCCATGAGCGAGCATCTCGCCGTCGTGCTCACTTCGAATGCGGTCGTAAATTTCCTCTCGGTGTACCGAGACGTTGCGTGGCGCATTCACGCCGATGCGAACCTGGTTGCCTTTCACCCCGAGCACGGTGACGGTCACCTGATCGCCAATCATCAGTGTTTCGCCAATCCGACGAGTCAGAATCAACATCTTGCAGCCTCCCCTCACAGGTCCCTGTTTCGAGCGGCAATCAAGCGATCTAACGTCGCTTCTCAACTGATTGCCGCGCCGTGCATTCCTCGCAGTCGGAGCAAAGTGTGCCCGCAACAAAACAAAAGAACAATCCAGGGCGAGGGTTTTCGATGTGGGGACCGCGTCAAGCCTCGGCGCGAGCGGGGCCTTCCAGCCCGAAAGCGCTATGAATCGAGCGGACCGCCAGTTCGAGGTAGCGCTCTGCAACGACGACCGAGATCTTGATCTCGGAAGTCGAGATCATCTGGATGTTGATCGACTCCGCCGCCAATGCATCGAACATGCGCGTCGCTACGCCCGCGTGCGAGCGCATGCCAACGCCGACAACAGAGACTTTGACGATGCGGTTGTCACCGGTGAGCTGTCGTGCGCCGAGGGCAACGCGCACGGGTTGCAACAGTTCGAGCGCGTGGTCGTAATCTCCTCGCTTGACGGTGAACGTGAAGTCGGTCGTGTCGTCAGCGCCGACGTTCTGCACGATCATGTCCACTTCGATGTTTGCGGCGGCAATGGGGCCAAGGATCTTCGATGCGACGCCCGGCACGTCCGGGACTCCGATCATCGTCACCTTGGCTTCGTCGCGGGAATGCGCGATTCCGGCCACCACCGGTTGTTCCATTTTGCTTTCCTCAGTCGTAATCAGTGTGCCCGGACCGTCCTCGAAGCTCGACAGCACCCGCAGCGGCACGCCGTATTTGCCGGCAAATTCCACCGAGCGCGGATGCAGTACTTTGGAACCGAGACTCGCGAGCTCTAACATTTCTTCAAAGGTGACCGCGGACAAGCGCGCGGCGTTCTCGACGATGCGCGGGTCGGCCGTATAAACACCATCGACGTCCGTGTAGATCTGGCATTCATCCACACCGAGCGCGACGGCGACCGCGACTGCCGATGTATCCGAACCGCCGCGGCCGAGCGTCGTCGTATCGCCGACCGCATCGACGCCTTGGAATCCTGCGATCACCGGCACCACGCCAGCCGCGAGATCGGCCTCCAGGCTCTGCGTGTCGATGTGTTCGACGCGCGCCTTCTGGTGCGCACTGTCGGTGCGTATCGCGACCTGAGAGCCGAGATACGAACGCGCTTTGCAGCCGTGCTCCTCGAGCGCCATCGCCACCAGCGCGATCGATACCTGTTCGCCGGTCGCGAGCAGGACGTCCATCTCGCGGGGACTCGGTCGTCGGGTGACCTGGCGCCCGAGCGCATCAAGCCGATTGGTTTCACCGCTCATCGCTGATACGACGACGACCACGTCGTGGCCCGCGTCGCGGAATTTGCAAACACGCGCCGCCACCGCGTTGATGCGCTCGATCGAGCCGACCGACGTACCGCCATACTTGTGTACGTATCGCGCCATCGGTCAGACCCGTTCTGCGACCCAGTCGTGTACCGATTCGAGCGCCGCCGCCAACGCATCCGGCCGATCGCCACCGCCGGCGCGCGCCATATCGGGACGGCCGCCGCCGCGCGCGCCAACCTGCGCGCCGACCATTGCGATCAGGTCGCCCGCCTTGACCCGATCGACCAGTCCCTGCGTAACACCAGCGATCAGGTCGACCTTGCCATCGCTGACCTGACCTAACACGATCACCGCGCTGCCGAGCTTGTTCTTCAACGCGTCCAGCGTCGTCAGCAGCGACTTCGGCATCGCCGCTCGTCACCTGCGGCGGCGAGCACGCGAACGCCGCGAATTTCGCGCGCGCCCGCCGCAAGGTCGACCCCTTGCGACGCCGCGGCGCGCTCTTTGAGCTGAGCGAGTTCGCGCTGCAGGTCGCGGTGCTGCGCAACAACGATTTCACTTTGTCGACGACTTCGCGCCGCGACGTCTTCAGCATTCCGCGATCGAGCGCAGATCGCGCTCGCCGGCTTCGGTGAACGCAAGCGCCGCCGGACCGGTCAACGCTTCGATGCGACGAACGCCCGCGGCGATACCGCTCTCGGCGACGATGCGCAGCAGACCGATGTCGCCGGTCCGACGCACGTGCGTGCCGCCGCACAGTTCGACCGAAAATCCGTCGCCCATCGTCAGCACGCGCACTTCGATCGCCGTACTTCTCGCCGAACAGCGCCATCGCGCCCTTCGCCATCGCGGCCTGATACCCGAGCAGTTCGGTTTGCACGATCGAGTTGTGCTGGATCTCGCGATTGACGATGCGCTTCGATCTCGTCGCAATTCGTCTTCGGTCATCGGCAACGAATGCGAAAAGTCGAAGCGCAGATGCTCGCTCGATACCAGCGATCCTTTTTGTTGAACGTGTGTCACCGAGCACCTGTCGCAGCGCCGCGTGCAACAGGTGCGTGGCGGAGTGATTCAGCGCGGTCAAGCCGCGTGCGCTCAGCGTCGACGGTCGCCGTCACGTTTGGCCGACGCGCAACGTTCCGCGCTTGATCGCCCCTCGATGCAAGTGTTGGCGACCGCTGAGCGTCGTGTCGGACACTTCGAATAGTCGCGTCATCGACTGACGAGCCGGCCGGTGTCGCCGACCTGGCCGCCCGATTCGGCGTAGAACGGTGTGCGATCGAGCACAACCACGCCGACCTGGCCCGCGGCGAGCAGGTCGACCTGCTGCACGTCACCGTCGGCGAGGTCGTAGAGCCCAGGATCTCGCGCGTTCGCTTCGAGCGTCGTCGTAGCCGACGAATTCCACCGCGCGATCGATGCGAATGCGCTGGCCGACGTCGGCGTCGAACCGTCCTGCGGCGCGCGCGCGCTCGCGTTGTTTTTCCATCTCGACGTCGAACCCGTCGGTATCGACGGTGAGGCCCCGTTCACGCGCGACATCGGCGGTCAGATCGACTGGGAAAGCCAAATGTGTCGTATAGGCGAAACACGACGTCGCCGGGAATCTCGTCGTCCCTTCAGACGTGCGATGCTCTTCTCGAGCAGCTCCATACCCAGTGCGAGCGTTTCGGCAAAACGCTGCTTCTTCGGCGAGCAGCACCTGCGGCAATGCGCTCGCGCTGTGCGTTGATGATCGGATACGCCTCACCCATCTCGTTCGCGAGGGGCTCGACGAGGCGATGGAAGAACGCGCCGCGGATGTCGAGCTTGTGGCCGTGGCGCAGCGCGCGACGGATGATCCGACGCAGCACGTAGCCGCGATCTTCGTTGCTCGGCGTCACGCCATCGGCAATCAGAAACGCGCACGAACGAATGTGGTCGGCAATCACGCGCACCGACGGATTCGGCAAGCAGATCGTTGCGACCGATGCCGGCGATTTCGCCGACCGCGCGCATCAGGTTCTGAAACAGATCGATCTCGTAGTTGCGTGTGCACGCCTTGCGTGATCGCAGCGACACGCTCGAGACCCATGCCGGTATCGACGCCCGGGTTTCGGCAACGGCGTCAGCGTGCCGTCGGGAGAACGATCGAATTGCGGAAACACGAGATTCCAGAACTCGACGAATCGATCACCGTCCTCGTCCGGCGAACCCGGCGGACCGCCCGGCGATCTCGGGACCGTGATCGTAGAAGATCTCGCGTACACGGTCCGCACGGCCCGGTATCGCCCATCGCCCAGAAGTTGTCGGCGATCGGCACCACGCGCTTCGGGTCGACGCCGATCGTGTCGATCCACAACGTCGCGCGACTGATCGTCGTCGGGATGCACCGTCACCCACAGCCGCTCGCGCGGAATCTTCAACTCCTGCGTGATGAACTCCCACGCCCAGCGGATCGTGTCTTCCTTGAAATAGTCGGCAAAACTGAAGTTGCCCATCATTTCGAAGAACGTGTGATGACGCGTCGTGTAGCCGACGTTCTCGAGATCGTTGTGTTTGCCGCCCGCGCGCACGCAGCGCTGCGCCGACGTCGCGCGCTTGAAGCCGGGATCCTCGATGCCGATCAACGCATCTTTGAACTGCACCATGCCGGCATTCGTGAACAGCAGCGTGTTGTCGCCGGCGGGTACGAGCGAACTCGACGGCACCACGCGGTGTCCGCGCTGCCGCAAAGAACTCGAGGTATTTCGAACGAATGTCAGACGTCTTCATCGCGGCGTTACTGAACGCGCAGCCCAAAAAAGGGGCGCAAGTATACACGGATTCAGTGCAACGCACTGATTTACAGAGGGATTCAGCAGTGCGCGTTCGCTGAGCGACAAGCGCGTAGATCAGGTCGGCGGGAAAGCCGCGTTGAGCGAGAAAGCGCGCCTGGCGATTCCAGTCGTCGCGCGTCGCCGGCGCCGCCTCGCCGAAGCGCTTCGCGCGCGCCGTTGCGCGCGCGTTCGAGCCAGAACTCCGACGTCGTCGTCAGCACTTCGTCGACCAGCACGTCCGTTACGCCGCGATCGCGCAGCTCCGCGCGAATGCGCAGCGGTCCCTGCCCGCGCTCGGAACGCACGCGAACGAAGCTCTCGGCGAAGCGCGCATCCGATACGGACTCCGAATCGCGCAGCGTCGTGACTACCGCATCGATGGTCGCTGCGCGCATAGCCGCGGCGCTTCAGCTTGCGGCGCAACTCGTCGGTCGAATGCTCACGTCGCGCGAGCAGCCGGATCGCCGTCATCGCGCGCAACGCCGACGATCGTGCGCGCATCGCATTCCGACTGCTCATTCCGGCGCGCAACGTCGTCAACACGAGTGGCCGACGCGATCAGATCTCGAGCGCTTCGACGGTGTCGTCGGCCGACGCCGACAACGTGACACCGTCGATCGCAGGACGTCCGTTCGGGCAACAGCTGATTGCGGATCGTCGTCTCGATTTCCTTCGCCATCTCGGGATTCGCGGCGAGGAAATCGCAGGCGTTTTTCTTGCCCTGACCGATCCTGTCGCCTTTGTAGCTGTACCACGCGCCGGACTTTTCGATCACGTTGAGTTTGACGCCGATGTCGACGATTTCGCCGAGCAGGTTGATGCCCTTGCCGTACATGATCTGGAACTCGGCCTGCTTGAACGGCGGCGCGACTTTGTTCTTGACGACCTTGACGCGCGTTTCGTTGCCGACCACTTCGTCGCCTTCCTTGACGGCGCCGATGCGGCGGATGTCGAGGCGCACCGACGAGTAGAACTTCAGCGCGTTGCCGCCGGTCGTGGTTTCCGGCGAGCCGAACATCACGCCGATCTTCATCCGGATCTGGTTGATGAAGATCACCAGCGTCTTCGAGTTCTTGATGTTGGCGGTCATCTTGCGCAGCGCCTGACTCATCAGCCGCGCCTGCAGGCCGACGTGCATATCGCCCATTTCGCCTTCGATTTCGGCCTTCGGCGTCAACGCGGCGACCGAGTCGATGACGACGACGTCGACGGCGCCGGAACGCACGATCATGTCGCAGATTTCGAGCGCCTGTTCACCGGTATCGGGTTGCGACACGAGCAACTCGTCGGTGTCGACGCCGAGCGACGCGGCATAGATCGGATCGAGCGCGTGTTCCGCGTCGATGAACGCGCAGGTGCCGCCTTGCTTCTGCGCTTCGGCGATCACCTGCAGCGTCAGCGTGGTTTTACCCGAGGATTCCGGACCGTAGATCTCGACGACGCGCCCGCGCGGCAGACCGCCGACACCGAGCGCGATGTCGAGACCGAGCGAACCGGTCGAAATGGACGGCACCAGATCCGGTTCCTGGTCACCGAGACGCATCATCGATCCTTTGCCGAATTGGCGTTCGATCTGCGTCAGGGCTGCGGAAAGCGCGCGCTCTTTGTTGGTCTTGGCATCACTCATTGATGGGCTCCGTCGGGTGAAACAGTCGAGTGGCGGTACTGTATATTTAATCAGTACCGATTGGCAACCGCTCAGAACGCGCGATTCTGCAACGATCGCGGCGAATCTCTCACAGCAGACGCGCGCGTTTCGCTGCATCGGCCGCGCGATCGGTTGACGCTCGTCGCGAGCCTCTGTTTCACTCGCACCCCCATGACGTAGTGCCCGCCACCCCACACTCCGATGATGCAGCAGTACCTCCGGATCAAAGCGGAGCATCCGGACACGCTGCTGTTTTATCGCATGGGCGACTTCTACGAGCTGTTCTACGACGACGCGCGCCGCGCCGCGAAACTGCTCGACATCACGCTGACCGCGCGCGGTCAGTCGGCCGGCGCAGCCGATTCCGATGTGCGGCGTGCCGTATCACGCGGCCACGGGTTATCTCGCGCGACTCGTGCGGCTCGGCGAATCGGTCGCGATCTGCGAGCAGATCGGCGATCCGGCGACGTCGAAAGGTCCGGTCGAACGCCGCGTCGAACGCATCGTGACGCCCGGGTACGTTGACCGAAGAAGCGCTGCTCGATGCAACCGGCGACAGCCGACTCGTCGGCGATCTGCGGCGCCGAGCGGACGCTTCGGCATCGCGTGGCTCGATCTGGCGAGCGGCCGCTTCTGCGTCGACGAAGTCGACGAACGACGCGGCATTGCGCACCGAACTCGCGCGCATCGAAGCCGACCGAAATTCTGCTGCCCGACGATCCAACACTCGCCGCGATCTGCGCCCGACTCGCGTTCTGCCGCACGCGCGATCGCCTCGAGTTCGATGTCGATCTCGCGCGCGCGACGCTGACGCGCCACTTCGGCACGCGCGATCTGCGCGGTTTCGGCTGCGACGATCTGACGCGGCGCTCGGCGCGGCCGCCGCGGTGTTGAGCTTTCGCAAAGGCGACGCACCGTCAGTCGCTCGAATTCATCGACGGCCTCACGCACGTGACGCCGGATGCCGACGTCGTGCTCGACGCGGCAACGCGGCGCAATCTCGAGATCGATCAGCGCATCGACGGCAGTCGCGAACACACGCTGTTCGCAGTGCTCGAACACGACGCGCACGCCGATGGGCGCGCGGCTGCTGCGCGACATGGCTGAACGCGCCGAGCCGCGACCGCGACATCGTGCTGGCGCGTCAGCCGCAGTCGCAACGTTGCTGGCGAGCTACGCCGACGACGTCACTCGCGGCGCCGCTGCACGACATCGGCGATCTCGAGCGCGTGCTGACGCGGATTGCGCTGCGCACGCGCGCGCCGCGCGATCTCGCGCGACTGCGCGACGCGCTCGCCGCGCTACCCGACATCCGCGCACGTGCTCGCGCACACTCGACGACGCGCTGTTGCGCGCGCTGCGCAATTCATCGGCGACTTCGGCGATCTCGCGCAGCTGCTCGCGCGCGCACTGGCCGAAGAACTGCCCGCTACGTTGCGCGACGGCGGCGTGATCGCGCGACGGCTACGATGCGCGAACTCGACACGCTGCGCAACGCGATCGACGCAACGCCGGCCAATGGCTGATCGATCTCGAAACACGCGAGCGCGCGCGCACCGGCATCAACTCGCTGAAGGTCGGCTACAACCGCGTTCACGGCTACTACATCGAATCGAACCGAGCCGCCGCCGCGTCGTTCCCGCGGACTACATGCGACGGCAGACACTGAAGAACGCCGAGCGCTACATCACGCCGGAACTGAAAGCGTTCGAAGACGACGCGTTGACCGGGCAATCCAGAGCGCTCGCGCGCGAACGAGCTGCTGTACGACGCGCTGCTCGATGCGATCAACCGCGAGTCGGCGGCGTTGCGCGCGCTGCGCAACGGCGCTCGCGGAACTCGACGTGCTCGCGTCGATGGCCGAACGCGCGCGGCGGCTCAATCTCGTCGCGCCGACACTGAGCGCACAACCCGGATTCCATATCGACGCCGGCCGCCATCTGTCGTCGAGCACGTGCAGAGCGCGCCGTTCATCGCGAACGATCTGCGAGCTCGACGACACGCGCCGCATGCTGATCGTCACCGGCCCCAACATGGGCGGCAAGTCGACGTACATGCGGCAGGCCGCGCTGATCGTGCTGCTCGCCTATACCGGCAGCTTCGTGCCCGCGCGCGCCGCGCGTATCGGTCCGGTCGATCGCATCTTCACGCGCATCGGCGCCGCCGACGATCTCAGCGGCGGCCGCTCGACGTTCATGGTGGAGATGAGCGAAGCCGCGAACATCCTGCACAACGCAACGCCGCACAGCCTCGTGCTGCTCGACGAAATCGGCCGCGGCACGAGCACGTACGACGGCCTCGCGCTCGCGTGGGCGTGCGCGTCGTATCTCGCGCGCGAACTGCGCGCATTCACGCTGTTCGCGACGCACTACTTCGAATTGACCGCGCTCGCCGAACAGCTGCCCGGTGTCGCAAACGTGCATCTCGCGGCAACCGAGCATCGTCAACAGATCGTGTTCCTGCACGCGGTGCGCGAAGGACCCGCGAGCCAGAGCTATGGCATTCAGGTCGCGCGCCTCGCCGGCGTGCCGAACGCGGTGCTCGCGCACGGCGCGGCGCAAACTCGAGGAACTCGAAGCGCGCCGCGGCCGCGGCGGCGCGACGCCGCAGATCGATCTGTTCGCGCGCGCCGCGAGCCGAATCCGCTGCGTGAACGCCTCGCCGCGGCTCGACCCGGACTGCGTTCTCACCGCGCGATGCCCAGGCGCTGCTGTTCGATCTCGTTCAGCAGGCGCGTGACCGTCCGGTGAACCCTGTACAGCGCCCTATTAGTCGTTAGAATACGGCGCTTTTCCCAGCCAGGCGCGTGCCGATGACCTTTGTAGTCAGCGAAAACTGCATCAAGTGCAAACTCACGGACTGCGTCGAGGTCTGTCCGGTCGATTGCTTCTACGAAGGCCCGAACATGCTCGTGATCCACCCGGACGAGTGCATCGACTGCGCGCTGTGCGAACCCGAATGTCCGGTCAACGCGATCTTCTCCGAAGACGAATTGCCGGAAGATCAGCAGGAATTTCTCGAACTGAATCGCGAACTCGCGGAGATCTGGCCGAACATCACCGAGAAGAAAGACGCGCTGCCCGACTCCGACGAATGGGACGGCAAGCCGAACAAGCGCGAATTGCTCGAACGCTGATGCCTTCGACGGGCGGCACGCGTCAGGCGATCGTCCCGCGCAGCAGCGGCACGAAGCGGACGTATTCGAGGCTCTCTTCGCGCACGCCGTCCTCGGTGCGGTCGATGACTTTGAGTTCCTGCGACGCTGTCGTCGCCGACCGGAATGACCAGCCGGCCACCGACGTCCAGTTGCTCGAGCAGCGCCTCCGGCACGCTGCGCGCCGCGGCGGTGACGATGATGCCGTCGAACGGTCCCTGGTCCGCCCAACCCAGATTGCCGTCGTCGTATTTGACGCGAACGTTGCGCAGCTTCAGCGCGCGGAAGCGTTCGCGCGCCCGTTCGATCAGCGGCGCGATGCGTTCGACCGTGATACACGCGCTTCACGAGCGCCGCGAGCACGGCCGTCTGATAGCCCGGAACCGGTGCCGATCTCGAGCACGCGCTCGCGCGGTCGGTTCAGCAGCGTCTGCGTCATCAGCGCGACGATGAACGGTTGCGAAATCGTCTGGCCGTGGCCAATCGGCAGCGCCGTGTCTTCGTACGCACGATGCGCCAACGCTTCGTCGATGAAGATGTGTCGCGGCATCGCACCGATCACGATCGAGCACGCGCTCGTCGGCGATGCCGTGTTCGCGCAGTCGTTGCACCAGCCGGTCGCGCGTGCGCTGCGACGTCATACCGATGCCGCGCAGATCGAACTGGCTCACGCGCGCCTCCGCAGCCGAACGTTGCGCAACGTGCCCAATCTCGCGCAGCAGCGCCGTCGCGTATTGCCCCGGCGCGCAGTTCGAAACGCGAGGTCGAGACTGCTGCCGCTCGACTCGACCAGTCGAACTGCATCGGCCGCAAGACGAACTCGCGCCGCTCCTGTGCCAGTCCGAGGTGTTCGAGCGGATCGAGCCACTCGCGATAGTCGGCGAGCGCGTCCGTTTCGATCGGCGAGCGCCGCCTCGCGTCGCCTGCGCGCGTCCACGGCCCCATAGCGGACCTGTTGGGAGCACCATCGCCGGCAACGTCGCCGTCGATCACGCGATTCCAGTATCCGGCATCGACGCGTCGCGCGAGCACCGCGTTGAACAGCAGCGCGCGCGCCGTCGACAGATGCAGTCCTTTCTGGAACGCCGAGCACGGACGCGCGCGGTCGGCTGCAGACCCAGGCCCGCGCGCGCTGCGACATTGCGCGCCATCTGTGACCGAACCGTTGTTCGCCGAAATAGTTCGGCACACCGCCGTCGCGCAGCAGCTGCGATCCGCTCGCACCAGCGCGTCGCGTCGCCGTCGAAGTCCCGCACGCGGATGCAGAATGCGTTGCCGGCAAGCTCGCCGCGACGCAGTTTGCGCTGATGGCGCGCCGATTCGAGCACGCGCCAGCTATCGCCGCGGCGCTGACGCGCACGCACGACCGACGGCGTACGCACGCTGAACCACTGACGCGTCACCGCGTGCCGGTCTTTCATGCCCGCAAACGAGACGTCGAGCGGCGAAACCGCGGAAAGCGCTGCGCCAGATCGGTGGCGACATCGTTGCGTGTTGACGCCACGTTTTTCGATTCGCAGCAGCAGATGCTCGCCCTCGCCGGTCGGCTCGAACGCGGCGACGTTCGTCGACGCGGAAATCGTCGGGGCATCTGCGGATCACACCTTCGACCGACAGCTGTGCATAGGCGCGCGGCGGCACGATCGGGTCCACGATCAGGGGTCGACGACCAGATAGAACGTTTCGCCGTTCTTGATCATGCCGAGTTCGCTGCGCGCACGCGCTTCGACGCCGGCCGGGCCGCTCTTCAGCGCAGCCACCTCGACCGCGAGCGCGCGATTGCGCTCGTGCGAGTTCCTGCGTGCGGCGCGCCTGATCTGCAACGCGCTGTCTGCAGATCGCCGCGCGCGAGGATGCCGACGTCGCTGAACCACAGTCGCACCTGCATGCCGATCAGGACGACCGCGCCGATGACGACGCAGTACGCGCACGTGGTGGTCAGCTTCGCAACTCCGCGCGTCCGCGGTAGATCGCTCGCTTACCGAGCTGCTCTTCGATTCGCAGCAATCGGTTGTACTTCGCGACGCGATCGGAGCGCGACAACGAACCGGTCTTGATCTGGCCGGCGCCGGTGGCGACCGCGAGATCGGCAATCGTCGTGTCTTCGGTCTCGCCGGAACGATGCGAGATGACCGTCGCGTAGCCCGCGCGCTGCGCCATCCGGATCGCCGCGAGCGTCTCGGTCAGACTGCCGATCTGATTGAACTTGATCAGGATCGCCGTTCGCGACGTGCGCCTTGATGCCGTCGGTCAGGATCGCCGTGTTCGTGACGAACAGATCGTCGCCGACGAGTTGCACGCGTTCGCCGAGCGTCATCGGTCAGCATCTTCCAGCCGGTCCAGTCCGCTTCGTCCATGCCGTCTTCGATCGACAGGATCGGATAGCGCTTGCGTCAAGCTCGCGAGATACGGCGACGAACTGCGCCGCGGGAACTTGCCCTCGTTCGCGAGCACGTATTCGCTGCCGTCGTAAAATTCCGACGCCGCGCAGTCGAGCGCAAACGTCACGTCCTCTCCGGGACGATAGCCGGCGGCGACAATCGCTTCGGTGATCGACGTCGAGCGCCGCGGCGTTCGACGGCAGGTCGGGCGCGAAACCGCCTTCGTCGCCGACCGCGGTGCTCAATCCTCGCGCCACGCAGCACCGCCTTCAGCGCGTGGAAAACTTCGACTCCGCAGCGCAACGCCTCGCTGAAGCTGCGTCATCGACACCGGCTGGATCATGAATTCCTGAATGTCGACGTTGTTATCTGCGTGCTCGCCGCCGTTGATGATGTTCATCATCGGCACCGGCATGCGCATCTCGACGCCGCCGAACACCGCGTTGATGTGTTCGTACAGCGGAACGCCGCGCTCCACCGCCGCCGCTTTCGCCGCCGCGAGCGATACCGCGACGATCGCGTTGGCGCCGAGCCGCGTTTTGTTCGCGGTGCCGTCGAGATCGATCATCGACCCGATCGACGCGCTCCTGGTCGACCGGGTCGGAACCGAGCGAGCGCAGGTCCGATTTCTTCGGTGATGCCGCGCACCGCACGCAGTCACGCCTTTGCCGAGGTAGCGCGCGCGATCGTGTCGCGCAGCTCGAGTGCTTCACGCGTTCCCGTCGACGCGCCGGACGGTGCGCACGCGGTACCGATCGCACCGTTGTCCAGACGCACATCGGCTTCGACCGTCGGGTTGCCGCGAGAGTCGAGGATTTCGCGCGCGATGATCGTGTTTGATTTTGCTCATCGTGCGTCACTCCACCTCGTTCTCGATGAAGCCGCTGCTTTGACGACTTCATCGATCTGCACCAATACGCGCAGCAGATCGTGCATCCGATGCAGCGGCCACGAGTTCGGCCCATCGGACAGCGCGTTGGCAGGGTCCGGGTGCGTCTCCATGAAGACGCCCGACGATACCGGCGCCGACCGCGGCACGCGCCAGCACCGGAACCATCTCGCGCTGCCCGCCCGAAACGGTGCCCAGTCCGCCCGGCATCTGCACCGAATGCGTCGCATCGTAGACGACCGGACATCCGGTGCTGCGCATGATCGCCAGCGAGCGCATATCGGACACGAGATTGTTGTAGCCGAAGCTCGCGCCGCGCTCGCAGACCATGATCTGCTGATTGCCGGTCGCTCGCGCCTTGTTCACGACGTTGACCATGTCGAGCGGCGCGAGGAACTGACCTTTCTTGATGTTGACCGGCAGCCCCTGCGCGCACACGTTGCGAATGAAGTTCGTCTGGCGACACAGGAACGCCGGCGTCTGCAGCACCGACACGACGTCGGCGACCGCATCGAGCGGCGTGTCCTCGTGCACGTCGGTCAGCACCGGCACGCCGACCTCGGCTTTGACCTTCTCGAGGATGCGCAAGCCCTCGTCGATGCCGGGTCCACGATAGCTCTCGTGCGACGATCGATTCGCCTTGTCGAACGAACTTTTGAAGATGAACGGGATGCCGAGCGTCGTCGGTGATTTTGCGCAGCGCGTGCGCCGTATCGAGAATCAGCTTCTCGGTTTCGATGACGCACGGTCCCGCAATCAGGAACAGCGGACGATCGAGTCCGACTTCGAAATCCAGTAACTGCATGGCGTGTCCGTGCGTCAGGTGGTCGCGATCGCCGTCGCGGTCTCGCAAGCGATGCATCGACCGCGTCATAGGCGAGCGCGGCCTCGATGAAGCCGCGAAACAGCGGATGCCCGTCACGCGGCGACGACGTGAATTCCGGGTGGAACTGGCATGCGACGAACCACGGATGATTCGGCGAGTTCGATCATCTCGACGAGTCCGTCGTCGGAGCGGCCCGCAATCTTCAGCCCGTAACTCTGCGAGCAGCTCGAAGATAGCGTTCGTTGACCTCATAGCGATGGCGATGGCGTTCGTAGACGACATCTTCGCCGTAGATCGCGCGCGCGAGCGTACCCGATATCAGGTTGCACGCCTGCTCACCGAGCCGCATCGTGCCGCCGAGATCGTCGCCGGCGCTGCGGTGCGTCTTGTTGACCATCGCGATCGACCCACTCGGTGATCATCGCGATGACGGGATACGGCGAGTTCGGATTGATCTCGGTCGAATGCGCGTCGTCGAGCCCGGCCACGTTGCGCGCGAAGTCGATCATCGCCGCGTGCAGTCCGTAGCAGATGCCGAGATAAGGCACGCCGTTCTCGCGCGCATATTGCGCCGCCTTGATCTTGCCTTCGAAACCGCGCTGACCGAACCCGCCCGGCACCAGGATCGCCTCGACGTCGTCGAGCGTTGCGGTGCCGTTGGTCTCGATGTCTTCGGCGTCGACGTAACGGATGTCGACCTTCGTGCGCGTCTGAATGCCGGCGTGCACGATCGCTTCGCTCAAGCGACTTGTACGCATCGAGCAGATCGAGGTATTTGCCGACGATCGCGATCCGCACGCGTCGCTCGGGGTGCAACTGCGCGTCGACGACGCGATGCCACTCGGACAGATCCGCTTCGGGCGCTGTCGAGTCCGAACTTCTCGACGACGATGTCGTCGAGCTTCTGTTCGTGCAGCATCGCCGGCACCTGATAGATCGTCGGCGCGTCCGGCAAGCAGGATGACGGCGCGCTCTTCGACGTTGGTGAAGAGCGCGATCTTGCTGCGCGACGACTTCGGAATCAGCCGGTCCGAGCGGCACACGAGCACGTCGGGCTGCAGACCGATCGAGCGCAGTTCCTTCACCGAGTGCTGCGTCGGCTTCGTTTTGATCTCGCCGGCAGTCGCGATGTACGGCACCAGCGTCAGATGAATGAACAGCGTCCGCGACGCGCCGACTTCGAGGCGCAACTGCCGGATGGCTTCGAGAAACGGTTGTGACTCGATGTCGCCGACCGTGCCGCCGACTTCGACGATGACGATGTCGAAACCTTCGCCGGCATCGCGGATGCGGCGTTTGATCTCGTCGGTGATGTGCGGAATCACCTGCACCGTGCCGCCGAGATAGTCGCCGCGGCGTTCTTTGCGGATCACCTCGGCGTAGATGCTGCCGGTCGTGAAGTTGTTCTTGCGCGACATGCGCGCGCGCAGAAATCGCTCGTAGTGGCCGAGGTCGAGATCGGTCTCCGCGCCGTCGGCGGTGACGTAGACCTCGCCGTGCTGGAACGGGCTCATCGTGCCTGGATCGACGTTGATGTACGGATCCATCTTGACGATGTTGATCTTGAGATCGCGCGCTTCGAGCACAGCCGCGAGGGAGGCGGTGAGGATTCCCTTGCCGAGGGACGAAACCACACCACCGGTCACGAAAATATAGCGAGTCATGATTGCGCCATCTTGCTGTGAGCGCGCGCAGTGTGGGTCATGAATGAGGCGCGCAAGATGGGAGGTCAGAGTAACAAAAGGGTTTAGGCAGCACAAACGAAAAGCGCTCGGCGCGTTCGTTTGCGAGCGTCACTACGGCCCCAGTACGAGTCCGATCAAGCGTCGCAGACGTCGAACGCCACGTGCCACGCGTCCGTCGAGTGTCCGGCGAACGCCGCATCGACTGCGATGCCGGGCACGCGCCGCGAGGCGACCATCGACGATAGATCAGCGGATAGCCGTGTCGCGACCACGGCGGCAGGCTGCGCGTCGTGCAGCAGCTGTTTGACGGTGCGTGAGCCGCGCGACCGGCGGGCGACAACCGTTCGCCGCCGCGCCGCGCGCGCACCTCGACAACTGCGATTGACGCGCGCAATCCGACACCGGCGCCGCGCCGCGCGACGAGTCGTCCGCCAGGTAGCGGCAATGTCTCGGCCGAGGCGTCCAGGTCTGCGTTTCGAAGTCGCCGCGCCAAATCGGCAACGAGATACAGCTGCGCGACCATGGCGCCGCACGGTGTATCCGCCACTGACGCGCACGACCGGAACCCGATCCGCAGCGCCGTGCGCCTGGCGCACGATTTCCGTCAGCACGCGTTCGCGCACACCGTCGATACCCGCTCGCTCGAGCCACCGCCGCAGCAGCGGGTCGCGGCGCCGGATCCTCGAGCGCCAGCAGCGGCAACGCGTTGCGTTGCGCGCCGACGTCATCGAGCCGGCGGTCGAGCGCGCTGCGTATGACTCGCGCTTCGTCGCCGAAACGTCGCGCCGCGTGCTGCAATCGCGCGTTCACGTCCGGCCAGCGGCGCTGCAGCACCGGCAGCACTTCGTGGCGCAGATAGTTGCGCTCGAACCGCAGGTCCGCGTTGCTGTCGTCGTCGATCCAGCTCGATGCCGTGCGCAGCCGCCCAGGCCGCGAGATCGGCGCGCGGAACTTCGAGCAACGGCCGCAGCAGGTGGCCGCGTCCAAGCCGACGCGACGCGCGGCATGCCGGCGAGCGCGGCCGCACCGCCACCGCGCATCAGGCGCCACAACATCGTCTCGGCCTGATCGTCGAGATGGTGGCCGAGCCACAACACGTCGCCTGTCGTCGAGGAGCTCGCGAAACGCGGCGTATCGCGCGCGACGCGCGGCCGCCTCGGTGCCGCGCGCCGGCAACTGACGACGCGCCGCACCACGAAGGCGATCCCGATCTGCGCGCTGACGGTTTCACAATGGCGCTGCCACGCGTCGGCGCTCGGATTCAGGCCGTGGTTGACGTGCAGCGCGAGCAGGCGGTTTCGATCGTCGACGATGCGGCAACCGCGTGCAGCAGAACGCGTCGAATCGATGACCGCCGCTGTAGCCGACGACGATACGTCGGGCGTCCCGCGACAACGAGGCAGTCAGCGCGGCCGCGCACCGCCGCTTCGACCGCCTGCGCCGCGGTCACGCCGCCGAGCGACGGTAGTGCAGGCCAACCTGTCCCGCGCCGAACTCGTTGCGCAGCGATTGCAGCAACTCATCGCACGGCGCAACGCGCCAGTCGGCGCCGAGCACGAGGCGACCCTCGGCCGCGCTGCGAGCGGTACGCGATCGCAACCGGACAGCCGTCGTGACGATGCGGTTCGAGCAGCGTCTTCAGTCGCCGCGCAAAGTCTCGCGACGCAGCCGTCGCCGCACACTTCGATCTGCAGACAGTCGGCAAATCGGCGGCGCGCTTCGTCCATCGTGTGGATCTGCGCCACGCGCATCTTCAATGCGCCGCGTGTATTCGTCCGGTTGCACTTCGCCCTCGACGACGAGGACCGCGTCTTTGAAGATCTTCGGCTTGTGCTGTTCGTAGACATCGGCGAACACCGACAATTCGATCCGGCCGCTGCGATCGTCGAGCATCGTGAACGCCAGCGTTTCGCCGCGTCGCTGCGCATCGTCCGGCTGTCGAACCACGAGACCCGCCACGCACCTGCACGCCGCGCTCGACCTTCAGATCGGCGATGCGACTCGGACAGAACTCGCGGATTTCGGCGAGATAGTCGTCCAGCGGATGTCCCGTGAGATACAGGCCGAGCGCTTCCTTTTCGGCGTCGAGCCGTTCGCGACGCGTAAACGCCCGCGCGCGCACGACGGGTCGCGCCGGATGCGACGCTGCGGAGGCGTCTGCGGAGGGCTCGACGAAACGGACCACCGAACAGATCGTCGATGCCGCTCGCTGCGTTGCGCGCCACTTGTTCGGCGCCTTGCAGCGCCTGTCGAGTTCCTCGAGCAGCCGGCCACGCACCGCATCGAGGTCTTCGTCGGTGCGCGCAAATCCATCCATCGCGCCGGCGCGGATCAACGCCTCGACGCGCGCCGATTCGCCTTCTTCGACATCGATCCGTCGGCAGAAGTCGTACAGGTCGACGAAACGCTCCTTGTTGTTCGCGGCTGTCGCAGATCGCGATGACGGCGCCCTCGCCGATGCCGCGAATCGCGCCGAGACCGTACAGGATGCGTCCGTCGCGCACCGAGAATCGGAAGCGGCTCAGGTTGATGTCCGGCGGATCGAGCGACAATTCGGCCTGGCGCACTTCGTCGACCAGCGTGACGATCTTGTCGGTGTGCTGCATGTCGGCCGACAACACCGCCGCCATGAACTGATCGGGATGATGCGCTTTCAGCCACGCCGTCTGATAGCTGACGCAGCGCATAGCGCCGCCGAGTGCGATTTGTTGAAGCCGTATCCGGCGAACTTCTCCATCAGGTCGAACAGTTGCGCCGCTTTCGATTCGGATACGCCGTTCTTCAGCGCGCCCGCTTTGAAGATGTCGCGCTGGCGCGCCATTTCTTCGGGCTTCTTCTTGCCCATCGCGCGACGCAACAGATCCGCCGCGCCCAGGCTGTAGCCGCCGATCACCTGCGCGATCTGCATGACCTGTTCCTGATACACCATGATTCCGTACGTCGGCGACAGAATCGGTTCGACGCGCGGATCGAGATATTCGACGCGTTCCTGGCCGTGCTTACGCTTGATGAAATCCGGAATGAGCTCCATCGGACCCGGCCGGAACAACGCGCCCAGCGCAATGATGTCTTCGAACCGGTCGGGTTTCGCCTGCTTCAGCAAGCTCGCGCATGCCGCGCGATTCGAACTGGAACACGGCAGTCGTTTCGGCCTGCTTGAGCAAGATCGAATACGCGCGAGTCGTCGAGCGGAATCTGCGTGATGTCGAGCGCGGCGGCGCCGTTCGCGCGCGCTTCGTTGATCGCCGCAACTGTCCAATCGATGATCGTCAGCGTCTTCAGGCCGAGGAAGTCGAACTTCACGAGCCCCGCGCGTTCGACGTCGTCCTTGTCGAACTGCGACACGACGCCGGCGCTCGCATCGTCGACGTACAGCGGCACGAAGTCCGTCAGCTTCGACGGCGCAATGACGACGCCGCCGGCATGTCTGCCGACGTTGCGCACGATGCCTTCGAGCTTGTACGCCATGTCCATGATCTCGCCGACCTCGTCGTTGTCGGCGATGAAGTCGCGCAGCTCCGACGCTTCTGCAACGGCGCGCTCGAGCGTCATGCCCACTTCGAACGGAATCAGTTTCGACAGTTTGTCGGCGAGGCCATACGGCTTGCCCTGAACGCGCGCCACGTCGCGCACCACCGCCTTCGCCGCCATCGTGCCGAACGTCGCGATCTGGCTCACCGAGTCATGGCCGTAACGTTCGGCCACGTGGGCGATGACCGCATCGCGGCCGATCATGCAGAAGTCGATGTCGAAGTCCGGCATCGACACACGCTCGGGATTCAGCAATCGTTCGAACAGCAGGTCGTATGCGAGCGGATCGAGATCGGTGATGCCGAGCGCATACGCGACGAGCGATCCGGCGCCCGGAGCCGCGACCGGGACCTACCGGAATTTGCTGCGATCTTCGCCCAGTTGACGAACTCCATCACGATGAGGAAATAGCCGGCAAATCCCATCTGATTGATGATGCGCGACTTCAGCGTCGAGCCGCGCTCGCGTACGCGCGTTGCCGCTCTGACGAGCACATCGCTGCCGCGCTACGCATCAGCGATAGCCGCCGCTCGAGTCCCTCGCGCGCGATCGGCGCAAGATACGCGTCGAGTGGATGCACCCGTCGGGAACCGGATACTTCGGTAGGAAGTAGCGTGCCGAGCTGAATGCTCACGCTGCAGCGCTTGGCGATCTCGACGGCGTTCGCCAGCGCCTCGGGAACATCGGCGAACAGCGCCGCCATCTCGGCCGCACTCTTGAAGTGTTGCTCTTCGCTGTATCGCCGCACGCGGCGCGGATCGTTCAGCGTGCGTCCTTCCTGAATGCAGACGCGCGTTTCGTGCGCTTCGAAATCGTCGCGCGACAGAAAACAGACGTCGTTCGTCGCAACGACCGCCAGATCGAGTTCACACGCGAGCGCGACCGCCGCCGCCACAGTGCGCCTCGTCGCCGTCGCGGCGGGTGCGTTCGAGTTCGAGGTAGTAACGATCGCCGTAAACGCTGCTCCAGCGCGCCGCGCGTTGGCGCGCACCGAGCGACGTCGCCGCGCAGCAGCGAATGTCCGACGTCGCCGCGCGCACCGCCCGACAACAGAATCACGCCGTCGCTGTGCGTCTCGAGCCACGCGCGATCGACGCATCCCCGCCGCGCACCGTCGAGGTACGACTTCGAAACCAGCGTGATGATGTTGCGATAACCCGTCTCATCGGCGGCGAGCACGACGCATCGATGCCGCGCGTCCGGGTCGGCGTCGGCGTCCGCGTCGCGATACGTCAGGTCGGCGCCGATGATCGGCTTGACGCCCGCGTCCATACACGCGTCGTAGAATTTGATCAGAGCCAAACAGATTCGACCGATCCGTCAGCGCGACCGCGGGCATGCTTCAGCGCGACTGCGCGGTCGACGAGTTCCTGCACCTTGAGCAACCCGTCAGCGATCGAGTATTCGGTGTGGACCTTCAGATGTACGAAGCTGTCGGTCATTTTCAATATTCGTTCTCGAACATCACGACTGCGGATGATTCGCCGAGCGCGATCGCGGATCGGCGCGAAGCTGCGTCGATGCAACGGACGTCGGCCCAAATCGCTCGATCGCCTCCAGATGCGCGGCCGTTGCATAGCCTTTGTGGCGCTCGAAGCCATAGTTCGGATGATGCGCTGCGGCGCGGTCCATCTCGCGATCGCGGATGACCTTGGCGACGATCGACGCCGCGCTGATCGCCGCAACGCGATCGTCGCCGCCAACGACAGCGACGGCGGGCATCGCCAGCATTCGGCGTAAAGGTCCCGTCGACGTAAATGACGTCGGGCGCACGCGCGAGATTCGCGACCGCGCGTTCCATCGCAAGCAGACTCGCGCGCAGGATGTTGAGCAGATCGATCTCGGCGACTTCGGCGCGTCCGACGCCGACCGCGAGCGCTTGCGACTCGATGATCTCCGCGAGTTCCGCGCGCCGCGCCGCACTGAGTTTCTTCGAGTCGCGCAGCCCGCTGATGGGCCGTGTGGCATCGAGAATCACCGCCGCCGCAATCACTGGCCCAGCCAACGGTCCGCGTCCCACCTCGTCGACTCCGGCGACGATCAGGTATCGGCATCGGGTGGTCTTCGAATAGATCCATCTAGTCGTGCTTCCCTAATGTGATTCGGCAGTGCTCGATATGAACAGCCGTACTTCGGAATACAGACAAGCTAGCGCATCGGTCTGCGCTAGCGCGTCCGTGATATTCAGGTTGTGTTGGTGGACGCGCGCGTGCGCGCCGATGCGTCGCAACTGTGTCACCAAAGCATGACTGCCGACGTTGACCCCATCACCCACTGTGCCGCATGCACATGACGCTGCGTTGTTCGCCAGGATCTCATGATGTCCCAGCGCGCGATCGCGCGCGATAGGTACGTGAGTCAGCAACTCCTTGTTGCCGCCGATGGCTGTGCCGATGCTCGCGCGCGGATCGACGATCGCGCGCGGATCGATCATCGTCGGGGGGCCCGTCCAGGTGGGCGCGGTGCGCTAGAGCTTCTTTTCGACACAGATGATCTCGGCCGAACACGCGAGTTCGCCGTCGACGTAGGCGCTGCAACCGAATTTCATCACGTGGCGTTTGTCGGCGAGGATCTTCGACTCCATGTCGAGTCGATCACCAGGACCGACCGGACGCTTGAATCGAACGTGATCCGTTCCGCCGAGGTAATAGATGGAGCCATCGGCTGGCGTACGCTGCTTCGTCTTGAAAGCCAGTATCCCCGAGAGTTGCGCCATCGCCTCGACGATCAATACGCCGGGCATGATCGGATGGCCGGGAAAATGGCCGTTGAAGAACAGCTCGTTGACCGACACATTCTTGTAGCCCTTGATCAACTCGCCGGGCTCGACTGACACCACCCGATCGACCAGCAGAAATGGATATCGATGCGGCAGATACTCGGAGATTTCTCTGATGCCCATCATGTGCGTAAGTCCCGACCGATGGCGTCGGCGGAGCCCCCGCTAGTTGTTCTGATCCTATTTCTTCTGATTCAGCGTCTCCGTGACCTGCGCGGTGATGTCGTACTTCGGATCGACATACAGCACGTTCTGGCGGTGAATGACGAGGTCGTATTGATCCTTCGCGATGATGTCCTTCAGCACCGCGTCGAGCTTCGGCGCCATCTGCTGCAGGATGTCTTGCTGCCGTTCGTTGACGACTTTCTGCAGTTTATTGACTTGAAACTGATAGTCGATCTGCTTGTCTTCGATCTCTTTTTGCAGCTTGCGCTTCTCGGGATCGCTCATCACGTCGCCGTCCTTGACGAATTTCTCCTGCAGCTGAGTGATCTGCGGAATTCGAGATTCTTGACGGCGGTCTTGTCGGCAGCGAGATCGACTCTCGAGCTTCGCGATCAACGCTTTCGCTTCGTCGCATTCGCCGATGGCGCGCTGCACGTTGACCACTGCGATCTTCAGCTCTTCGGCGAACGCACTCCCGGCGGTCAGCAGCAGCACGGGAAGTAGCATCAATCGACAAATCTTCAGCACCGGAGGTCTCCTAAACAGTTGTTCGAAACGGGGCTAATTCGGCAAGCGGCGCATGTTACATCAGAACGTTCGGCCTAGCTCAAACTGGAAGAACTCCGGCTGCGTCGATGTCGCTGTAGTTGAACGCTTTCGCGATACCGAACGTCATCGGACCCATGCCGGTGATCCACGTGAGGCTGAAGCCGACCGAGTAGCGCAGCAGATTCAGGTCGACTGCGTCGCAGATCGTGCTGACGCTGGGGACACTTGCTGTTGAACACGTTGCCGGCGTCGACGAACAACACCGGCCGCATCGAGCGGCCGTCTTTGACGAACGGCATCGGGAAGATGATCTCGGCGCCGCCCTCGATCAGCGTGTTGCCGCCGAAGGGTTGGCCTTCCTGGGTGTACGGATCGAACTGCGACGGCGTCGACCGCGGGCCCAACGTGTTCTGCTTGAAGCCGCGCACCGAGCCGAAGCCGCCGGCGAAGAAGTTCTCGTAGAACGGCAAGCCCGTCGCCGCCGCCGTAGCTGTCGCCGTAACCGAGTTCACCGTGCAGCCGCATCGTCAACGTTTTCGGTCAGCGGGAAGAAGATCTGATCCTTGTAGTCGAGCTTGTAGAACGTCAGATCGCTGATCGGCAGCGGACACTTCGAGCGCCACCGTCTGCGAACGACCGCGCGTCGGAAACAAGCCACGGTTCAGCGTCGAACTCGTCCAGCTCAGGTTCGCTTTGTAGTTCAGGAACGTGTCGCCTTCTCGATCATGAACTCCGTGATCTCCTGCGCCGCGTAGTAACCCGGCGTCCAACTTCGTGTGTTCGACCGTCAGGCCGAAGCCGATGCGCTGTGTTTCGCCGATCGGGAAGCCGAAATTCACGCCGGCGCCATACGCGTCGGTCGAATACGTCGCGAGGTTCTGCTGCTCGAAGTCGGTCTGACCGAAAGAACACGTTGTAGCCGCGGCTGATGCCGTCGAGCGTGAAGTACGGATTGAAGTAGTTGAACGCGACCGCGCGCTGGTATTCGCTCCAGCTGATGTTCAGCGACATGCTGTTGCCGGTGCCGAGCACGTTCGATTCCTGGTATCCGGCGCCGACGATCACACCGGAACTCTGCGCATATCCGAGCGTCGCGGAAATGCTGCCCGAGGGTTGTTCTTCGACGCTGAACTTGACGTCGACCTGATCGTCGGTGCCGGCCACTTCCGGCGTCTCGACGTTGACCTCTTTGAAGAAACCCAAGTCGTTCGAGGCGCGTCTTCGACAGTTCGATCAACGCGGTCGATGCCCAACCGCCTTCCATCTGGCGCATTTCGCGGCGCAGCACTTCGTCCTGCGTGACGGAGTTGCCCTTGAATTCGATGCGGCGCACATACGCGCGTTTGCCGGCTTCGACCATGAAGCGCACGTCGACCGTGCCGTTGTCGTGCACCTGCGGCACGCCCGACGCGCTCGCGAACGTGTATCCGGAATTGCCCAGCGCCTGCGTCAGCCGCTCTTCGCTCGCGGTCACCAATGCACCCGAGAACGTCTGGCCGGGCTGCACGAGCAGCAGCGAACGCAACGCATCGGGCGAGACGTCGTGCAGTTCGCCGACGAGTTCCACCTTGTCGATCTTGTAGACGCCGCCTTCAGTGACGTTGACCGTCAGATAGACGTGGCGTTTGTCGGGCGTGATGCTGACCTGGGTCGAGTCGACGTTGAAGGTGCACGTAGCCGCGGTCCTTGTAGTACGACTCGAGCTTCTCGAGGTCGCCCTTCAGCTTTTCCTTCGAATATTTGTCGTCGTTCTTGATGAACGAAAAGAAGCTCGGCGTCTTCAGCTCGAACACGTCGAGCAGATCCTGTCTCGCTGAAACGCGTGGTTGCCGACGACGTTGATGTGCTGAATCGTC
The DNA here is from genome assembly GCA_963829065.1 of uncultured Gammaproteobacteria bacterium. Lineage (GTDB taxonomy): Bacteria > Pseudomonadota > Gammaproteobacteria > Pseudomonadales > Azotimanducaceae > DATJGR01. Next base: position 134,703 of record CAWHHK010000012.1, read on the forward strand.
GACGTCTTGCCTTCCTTGATCTCGATGTGGATCGCGACACGGTTGCGCGGCAGTTCTTCGACGTTGGTGTCGATGCTGGCGCCATAGCGACCCTGCGCGACGTATTGGCGTTCGAGTTCGAGGTCGACGCGCTCGAGCGTCGATTGTTTGAAGATCTCGCCTTCTTTGAGACCTTGCTTGCCGAGACCCTCCATCAACGCGTCGGTCTTGATCGACTTGTTGCCCTTGATCTCGATCGAGTCGATCGCCGGGCGCTCGACGACGGTGACGATCAGCGCGTCGCCGTCGCGCTGCAGTTCGGACGTCGCGAAAATAGCCCGATTGAAACAGCAGCCGGATCAGCTGGCGGATCGTCGCTTCGTCGACCTGATCGCCGACGTTGACCGGCAGCAGATTGAACACGGTTCCGGCGGAGACGCGCTGCAGCCCCTGAATGCGGATGTCCGTGACCGTGAACGTATCGGCGAGCGCGAGCCTCGGCCACAACAGCGCGATGGCGAGCCATCGCTTCATCGATCCCCCAAACATGGGTCCCCTCAGGTCAGAATAGTCGTGTGATGTCGTTATAGAACGCGAGCAGCATCATGCCGCCGACGATGGCGAGGCCGATCTGCATTCCCCATGCCTGTACTCGATCCGGCACCGGTCGCCGAATCACGATCTCGGCGAGACAGAACATCACGTGTCCACCATCGAGGATCGGAATCGGCAACAGGTTCAGCACACCGAGGCTGATGCTGAGCAACGCCAACACACGAAGGAAACTCTCCCAACCCGAGCGCGCCGAGTCGCCCGCCACCTTCGCGATCGTGATCGGACCCGACAGGTTTCGCGTCGAAACGAGCCCGGTCACCATCTTCTTCATCAGATCCAGCGTCATCATCGTCTTCGACGCCGTTTCGTGCAGACTCATCGGCAATCGCCGCGAACACGCCGTATTTCACTTCGCGCATCAACGGCGAGACACCGACGTAGCCATAGCGGCTGCCGTCGTCGCCGCGCGTGCGTTCGGCCGGCGTCAGCACGAACCTGCTCGCGCGATCCGTCGCGCTCGAATCTCGATCGTTAGCGTATTTGCCCGGCGCCGCGCGCAGCACGTCGACCCAATCGGCCCATTGCGCGATCGGCTCGCCGTCCACGGCGACGACGCGATCCCACGAGCGCAATCCCGCCGCTTTCGCCGGACCGTCGTCGAGGATCGTGCCGAGAATCGGCGGCAAGCGTCGGCACCATGCCGAGCGAACGGAACAGTTCCGGTTCGTCGACGCCGCGCTGCCAGTCGTGCGATCGCGAGCCGGTGCGATTCGGCGGCGGTCGTGCCCGGCTGACGACTCTCGAGCGTGATCGAACCGCGAATCGCCGAGCCGCGCCGCCAGCGCCATGCTGACTTCGGCCCACGACTGCGTCGGCGCACCATCGACCGCGACGATCTCTTCGCCGCCGCGCAGGCCCGCCGCAAATGCCGGCGTGTCCGCCGCAGGCTCGGCGATGATCGGGATCAGGTCGGTGCTGCCGGCGACGAACAGTCCCCAATACAGCGACGATCGCGAGCAGAAAGTTCGCGACCGGACCACCGAGCGCAAACGCGATCCGCCACGTCGGCGACAGTCGATTGAATGTCTGGTGGCCTCCTCGGGCGCGACTTCACCTTCGCGCTCGTCGAGGATCTTGACGTAGCCGCCGAGCGGCATCGCGGCCAGCGCAAATTCGGTGCCGCGGCGATCGAAGCGCGAGAACAGCGACGGGCCCAAAACCGATCGAAAATCGAATGACCTTCGCACCCGACCAGCGCGCGACGAGGAAGTGGCCGAGTTCGTGTACGGTGACCAGCACGCCGAGCGTGGCGATGAGAGCGAACACGTACTGCACGATTTGCATGCGTCACCGCAATCCGAAGGTTTGACATGTTTGACCGGAGCCGCGCCGGCAAGTTGCTTCGGCCAAGCGTCCCCCGTCCAGACGCGGGCGCTCGCGAACGGCGCGCGATGATAACAGCTTGGCATCAGCGGTGCGACCCGTGCCCTACGACCAACGCGACACACGGCAGCGCCGCAATCAGCGAATCGATTCGATCGAGCATGCCGCCGTGGCCGGGAAACAGTGCCGCCCGAGTCCTTCACGCCGCGCGCGCGCTTCAGCGCGCTTTCGAACAGATCGCCGAACACCGATACGATCGCAACGAGCAACGCACCGCCCACCCAATACATCGCGCTCGGCGAACGTTGCGCGAGCGCCGGCACCTGCAGTCCCAGCGCCGTGCCAATCGCGGTCGCGAGCGCCACTCCGCCGAATCGCACCCTCCCACGTCTTGCCAGGACTGACTTGCAGGGCGAGCTTGCGCCGCCCGAATCGGCGCCCGCAAAAATACGCGCCGATGTCGGTGCTCCAGACGACGATGAACACCCACAGAGATCGATCCACGCTCCGCCGTCGCGGCCGACCAGCGCAACGAGCGCGAGCCACGCACCGACGACCACGACGTAGCCGGTTGGTACCAGCACCGCGGGTTTCAGCAGACGACCACTCGACGGATACGTCAGCACGATCGACCGCGGCGACCACCCAGAATGCAACGACCAACGCGAAGACGTTCGTGCCATATTCCGCGGAACTCGAGCAGCACCCAGCCGAGCACCGCGAATCCAGCGAGATACAACGTCTTCGCAGCCGCGCCCGACACGCGCGGCGAGATTCGCCCACTCGAAAAGACCAACGCCGGAGAGCACCAGAAAGACGATCGCAAATGGAATCGGCGGGAGCAGGAAGATCGCGGCGATCACGGCCGGCGCCGCTATCAGCGCCGTGATCACCCTCAAACGCAGCATGCGTCCTGTCGATCACAGCGCGCGCGACACGATCTCACGGCCGCCGCCCAAAGCGGCGCTGGCGCGCGCGAAACGCTTCGAACGCATCGGCCAGGCAGACTTCGTCGAACTCCGGCCAGTACGCGTCGGTGAAATACAGTTCGCTATACGCGAGATCCCACAACAGAAAGTTGCTGATGCGCTGGTCGCCGCCGGTGCGAATGCACAGATCCGGTGGCGGCAAACTGCCCATCGACAACATCGCGCCGACGGTATGCTCGTCGACCTTGTCGGGATCCACGTGACCCGCGCCGACGGCGCGCGCCAATGCCTGCATCGCCTGTGTGATGTCCCATCGTCCGCCGTAGTTCGCCGCGATCGTCAGATGCAGTTGATCGTTGTCGCGCGTGATCTGCTCTGCGCGCTTCATCAACATCTGCAGCTCGGCAGCGAAGCGGCTGCGGTCACCGATGACACGCAGGCGCACGCCGCGATCACGCAGCTCATCGACGTTGTCTTCGAGAAACCGCCGCATCAACGAAAGCAGCAGATCGACCTCGCGCTTCGGTCGGTCGAGATTCTCGGTCGACAACGCAAAGATCGTCAGGTAGCGCACGCCGAGATCGGCGCAACGCTCTGCAATCGGACGGATGTTGCGCGCTCCGGCGCGATGGCCGGCGGCGCCCGGCAGATGCCGCGCTTTTGCCCACCGGTGGTTGCCATCCATGATGATGGCGACATGGCTCGGCACGGGGTCGTTGTCGATCGGGGCGGGGCTGGTTTGAAGCTCGGACATGGCGCTTGTGAAATCCGCTGTCAGCGTCGAGATTCTAGCGTTAAATCTTTAATAAATCGGCTTCTTTATCCGCCAAAGCGTGATCAATGTCCGCTATTCGCTTATCGGTCAGCTTCTGGATGTCCTCTTCCGCGCGGCGGGCGTCGTCTTCCGAAATCTCCTTCTCCTTGATCAGGTCACGCACCTCGCCGATCGCATCGCGGCGGATGTTGCGGATGGCGACGCGCGCGGATTCCGCTTCCTGCTTTGCGTGTCGCGCCAGATCGCGGCGGTTCTCTTCCGACAACGCCGGCAGCGGTAACCGGATCACGTCGGATCCCCCTTTCGGGTTGATGCCGAGGTCACTTTTGAGGATCGCTTTCTCGATCTCCGGCAACAGCTTCTTATCCCACGGTGAGATCAACAGCGTACGTGCGTCTTCGACGCTGATGGAAGCGACCTGATTGAGGGGCGTCTCGGCGCCATAGTAAATGACGTGAATGCCGTCGAGGATTGCAGGGTTCGCGCGGCCGGTACGAATGCGGCCGAACGCGTGCGTCAGCGCCTCGAGTGACTTGCCCATCCGCTGATTCATTTCCTGTTTGATCTCATCGATCACAGTGCTACCTCGGTGTTACCACGTCTGCTGCTTTCATCAACGGTTCAGATCTGCGTCAGGCCGTGCCGCCGTCGATCAACGTCCCGATGCGCTCACCCGCCGCGATCCGTTGCAGCGCGCCGGCAGAATTGATATCGAACACGACGATCGGCATGTCGTGATCGCGGCACAGACAGATTGCGGTCATGTCCATGACCTTCAGATTGCGGCTGATGACTTCATCGTAGCCCAGTCGATCGAAGCGTTGCGCGTGCGCGTCCACGTGCGGATCCGCTGTGTATACACCGTCGACCTTTGTCGCCTTCAACACCATTTGGGCGCCGATCTCGATGCCGCGCAGGCACGCGGCGGAGTCCGTCGTGAAGAACGGGTTGCCGGTACCGGCGGCAAAAATCACGATGTGGCCCGACTGGATCAGTTCCAATGCGCGCGGCTGCGAATAGCCTTCGACCATGCCGGCCATCGGAATCGCCGACAACACGCTCGCGCGTGCGCCGAGCGAACCGAGGACGTCGCGAAACGCGAGCGCGTTCATCACGGTCGCGAGCATCCCCATGTGATCGCCGGTAACTCGGTCGAGCCCGGCGCGCGCGAGCGCGCGGCCACGAAACAGATTGCCCCCGCCGAGCACGAGCCCGAGCTCGGCACCGGCCTGCCTGCGTTGCAACGATCTCTCGACCGATACGGCGGACCACTTCGGGATCGATCCCAAACTCGGCTTCCCCGGCCAATGCTTCACCGCTGAGCTTGAGCAGATAGCGGGCGGCCGGAATTGCCATGAGGCGGCTAATGACCTCTGACTTGGGCCGCGACCTCCGCGGCAAAATCCTTTTCGACTTTGTCGATGCCCTCTCCGACTTCGAAGCGGACAAAGCCGGTGCAGCGAGCGTGCTTTTGCGCGAGGAGCTGGCTCACACGCGTTTTGTCGTCTTTGACGAAGGGTTGATCGAGCAGACTGATCTCGGCCAGGAATTTCCGAACGCGACCATCGACCATCTTCGCGATGATGTCGGCTGGCTTGCCGCTGTCCTGCGCCTGCGCGGTGAAAATCTCGCGCTCCTTCGCAACGACGTCCGGCGCGACGTCCGCACCCGAGACCACGAGCGGTTTGATCGCGGTGACGTGCATCGCGAGATCGCGCCCGAGTTCGGCGTCGCCACCGGTCAACGCGACGAGCGCGGCCTTGCGATTGTCCGCGTGCATATATGACGCGATTGCACCGCCCGGTGCGTTGAGCCGCGCGATCCGCCGCACTGCGACGTTCTCACCGATCTCCTGCACGAGGGTTTCGCGTTCCGCCTCGAGTCCACCGGCGAGCAACGTCGCGACATCGGCGCTGCGTTGCTCGAATGCCCGGTCGCGCACGCGCGCGACGAAGGCGAGGAACTTCTCGTTGCGCGCGGCGAAGTCGGTCTCGATGTTGACCTCGACGAGCACCGCATAACTCGCATCGTTCGCGACGCGCAACGCAAGCAGTCCTTCCGAAGCCGTGCGATCGGCTTTCTTTGCGGCTTTCAGCGCGCTGCTGTGCCGCAACGCATCGATCGCGGCCGCCATGTCGCCGTCCGCCTCCATCAGCGCTTTCTTGCAGTCCATCATGCCGAGCCCGGTTTGCTCGCGCAGATCCTTGACCATGGCCGCAGTGACTGCTGCCATCTCAGAGGCTCTCGTCCATGTCGAGGTCGACTGTTTCGGTTGCCGCCGCATCGACCTCGACGAATTCATCGATCCGGACTTCGCCGCCGGCGAGCGCGTGGCCTTCGGCGATCGCATCGGCGATGGCTGTGACATACAAACGCACCGCGCGGATCGCATCGTCGTTACCCGGAATGACGTAGTCGACTCCGATCGGATCGCTGTTCGTGTCGACGATGCCGATCACGGGGATCCCGAGCTTGTTCGCCTCGGACACAGAGATGTGCTCGTGCTGCACGTCGACGACGAACAGCGCATCGGGCAATCCGCCCATATTCTTGATGCCGCCGAGACTGCGCTCGAGTTTCTCCATCAGGCGCCGCTTCGTCAGCGCTTCTTTCTTGGTCAGGCGTTCGAAGGTACCGTCTTCGGCCTGCACTTCCAGTTCCTGCAATCGCCGGATCGACTGACGGATCGTCTTGTAGTTGGTCAGCATTCCGCCGAGCCAGCGCTGATCGACGAACGGCATGTCGACCCGCATCGCCTGTTCGCGGATCACCTTCGCGGCCGCGCGCTTCGTGCCGACGAATAACACCTTGTGGCGTCGTGCCGCGAGCGCTTTGACGTACCCGAGCGCTTCGTTGAACGCAGGCACCGTGTGCTCGAGGTTGATGATGTGAATCTTGTTGCGGGCCCCGAAAATGAACGGGGCCATCTTGGGGTTCCAGAATCGCGTTTGATGGCCGAAGTGCACGCCGGCGGCCAACATGTCGCGCATGCTGATATTTGTCATGTTTCCTCGTCTTGTTAGGGTTAAGCCTCCACGCATCCCAAACCCGAACCACCTTTCGATGGCACCCACGGGGTTGTGTCGATGCGTGTGAGTGATGTTGAACACGCGCGCCACATGCGCGTCATGTCCGGTTTGCCTCAGGGCGGCGCGCTTTATACCATAATCCGTTTTTTGTCGAAACATAGGCGGAACGACCACTGATGCCGATCAAACTCCGCAGCGAAGATGAAGTCGCGCGCATGCGCGTGGCCGGGCGCCTGGCGGCCAGCGTACTGGAAATGATCGGTCGTTACGTCGAACCGGGCGTCAGCACCGACGAACTCGATCGCATCTGCCACCGCTACATCGTCGACGAACTCGACGCGATTCCCGCGCCGCTCAACTACAGCAACGCGCCGGGCCAGCCGCCGTTCCCGAAGTCCATCTGCACGTCGGTCAATCACGTCGTGTGCCACGGCATCCCGTCGCCGAACAAACGCTTGAAGCGCGGCGACGTGGTGAACATCGACGTGACCGTCATCAAGGATCGCTATCACGGCGACACGAGCAAGATGTTCTTTGTCGGCGAGCCGAGCGTGATGGCGCGGCGGTTGGTCGAAGTCACCCAGGAATGTTTGTATCGCGGCATCCGTGTCGTGCGTCCCGGCGCGCACCTCGGCGATATCGGCCACGCGATTCAGTCTCACGCGGAAGCGTGCAATCTGTCGGTCGTACGCGAATTCTGCGGCCACGGCATCGGCGACGTATTTCACGACGAACCACAGGTGCTGCACTACGGCCGCCCCGGTAGCGGCATCGAAATCCGGGCCGGCATGACGTTTACGATCGAACCCATGATCAATGCCGGTCAACGGCAGGTGAAGATGCTGCCGGACCAATGGACGGTCGTGACGAAGGATCACAAGCTCTCGGCGCAATGGGAGCACACGATCCTCGTCACTGCCGACGGAGCCGAAGTGCTGACGCTACGCGCCGAAGAAAACTTTACGTGAACTCGACGTCTCAGCTGAGCGCGGCCCGCAGCAGCATCGTTTTCGCCGACGCGTCACTCGCCCAACGATTCTGGGCAGGGGAAGACATCGATCGGATCGTCCACAGTCGTGCGGAATTCTTCGACGGTCTGATCAAGGGTTTATGGAGCCGCATCAACTGGCCCGAAGGGACAAACCAGAAACTAGCGCTGTTTGCGGTCGGCGGCTACGGACGCGGAGAGTTACACCCGCATTCCGACATCGACCTCCTCATTCTCGTCGATGGCGATCCGGCCGAATACAGCGCCGGCATCGAAACGTTCGTGCAGAACCTCTGGGATCTCAAGCTGAACATCGGCCACAGCGTCAGAACAGTCGATCAATGTCACCAGGAAGCAAAGGACGACATCGCCACCGCGACGTCGATTCTGGAGCGCCGTCTGTTGGCCGGCACACTGGCGCTCGACCGTCAGGTCGGCCGTCTCTTCGCGACAGATGAGATCTGGCCCAGCGCGCGTTTCTTCAGCGCAAAGGTGGACGAGCAGCGCAAGCGCCACGATCGCTACCAGGATGTCGACTACAACCTCGAACCCAACATCAAGGTCGCGCCCGGCGGTCTGCGCGACATTCAGACGATCGGCTGGATCATCAAGCGGCACTTCGGCAGCACGTCGCACGACGACCTCACCGGACGCGGATTCCTGACGGCGCAGGAACGGCAATGGTTGACCGACGGGCGACGTTTTTCATGGCGGGTTCGTTACGGGCTGCACCTCCTCGCCGGACGCGCCGAGGACCGGCTGTTGTTCGACTATCAGCGCACGCTCGCCGACCGGTTCGGATATCAGGACACCGAGGCGCAGCTCGGCGTCGAGCAGTTCATGCACGACTACTACCGCCACGTGCTCAGCCTGCGCGAGGTCAACGACATCCTGCTGCAGCATTTCGACGAAGCGATTCTGCGCGCTCACTACGAGCCCGAGATCGAGCCGATCAACGAGCGCTTCCAGATCCGCGACAACTATATCGAGACGCGCGACGTTGGCGTTTTCCGCGCGTGTCCGCCGGCGTTGATGGAGTTGTTCGTCATCATGGCGAATCGGCGCGACATTTCGGGTGTCCGCGCGGCGACCATTCGCCAGGTGCGCGATCACCTCGATCTGATCGACGAAACGTTTCGCAACGACCCCAACGTCACGCGCCAGTTCATCGATCTATTGCGCGCGCCGTACACGCTGGTCTCGCAGCTGACGCGCATGCGCCGCTACGGCGTGCTCGGCCGGTACATTCCCGAATTCGGTCGCGTGATCGGCCAGCTGCAGCACGATCTGTTTCACATCTACACGGTAGACGCGCACACGATGATGGTGATCCGCAACATGCGGCGATTGCACTACCGATCGAGTCAGGAAAAATTCCCGGTCGCGTACCACTGCGTGAAAAATCTGCCGAAGATCGAACTGCTCTACATTGCGGGGCTTTTCCACGACATCGCAAAGGGGCGCGGCGGCGATCATTCGACGCTCGGCGCGCACGACGTCGTCGCGTTCTGTCGCCGCCACGAACTCGACGATGAAGACACCGAACTCGTCGCGTGGCTCGTGCGCGTGCATCTGCTGATGTCGGCGACGGCGCAGAGCAAGGACACGAATGATCCGGTCGTCATCCACGAATTCGCGAGCGAAGTGCGCACCGAGCGGCGGCTCGACTATCTCTACACCCTCACCGTCGCCGACATCAACGCGACCAATCCGACGCTGTGGAACGGCTGGCGCGCGACGCTGATGCGTCAGCTCTATATGGAAACCCGCAAGGCACTCCGGCGCGGACTGAACCTGCCGGTCGATCGCGCGGCGTACATCGAGCAGCACAAAAGCGAGGCGCTCGCGAGGCTCGTCGAGCGCGGCATTCCGCGCGAACGCGCGCTCGCGTTGTGGGACAACCCCGATCCGGAGTTCTTCCTGCAGCACTCGGTCGGCCAGATCGTCTCGTTGACCGAAGCGATCGCGCGCCACGACCTGTCCGTTGGCCCGCTCGTGCTCGTGCGGGACGTGATCGGCCGTGTCAGCGACGAAGGCGCGACCGAGATATTTCTGTATACGAAGGACCAGCCGCGGTTATTCGCCGCGAGCGTGATCGCGATCGACCAGCTGGGGCTGTCGATTCAGGACGCGCGGATCCACACGTCGGCCGGCAGTTTGTGTTTCAACAGCTACATCGTGCTCGATGAGTCCGGCCATTCGATCAGCGCTGATAAGAGCCGCTGTCGTCACATCGAGCGCACGTTGACAGCGCAGCTCAGTGATCTCAACCAGTACCCTGAACTCGCCAAACGCCGCATACCCCGACGTTTGAAACAGTTCGCGCGGCCGACGCAGGCGGAGTTGTCCAACGACGCAGAGTTGCCGTGGTCGGTGCTGCGCGTCGTCGCATCGGATCGCCCTGGCCTGCTCGCCCGCCTCGGCATCATTTTCGTCGACCTCGGCATCAACGTGCACAACGCGAAGATTACGACGTTGGGCGAACGCGTCGAAGACCTGTTCTACATCACCGGTCGCGATGGCGCGCCGATCCGCGACGCGGCGCGAATGCAAAGCGTCACGCGCACGATCTGCGAGCGGCTCGACCAGCATGTCAACGAAGCGACCCTTTCGAGCTGAGCGCACATGAATCCGTATTTGGACGCGCTGCAGCCGTACCCGTTCGAGCGGATGAACGCACTGAAGGCGGGACTGCGCGGACGCTCGAACGCGCCGCACATCGCGCTGTCGATCGGCGAGCCGAAGCACGCAACAGCGCCGTTTCTGATCGACGCGGCGACGGATCCCGCGATCGTGAAAGGCGGCCTCGCGACGTATCCCGCGACGCGCGGCAGCGATAGTTTGCGCGTCGCAATCAGCGCCTGGGCGGCGTCTCGATTCGACCTGCGCCGCGGCACGTTGACGGCCGAACGTCACGTGTTGCCGGTCAACGGCACGCGCGAAGCGCTGTTCTCGTTCGCGCAGAGCGTTTTGTCGGGACGCGGCGGCGCGTGTGCGGTGCTGCCGAATCCGTTTTACCAGATCTACGAAGGGGCGATTCTGCTGCGCGGCACCGCCCCTTACTACGTCGACTGCCCCCCCGCCACTGGCTACTTGCCCGACTTCGATTCGGTGCCGCCCGAAGTCTGGGACGCGTGTGAACTGCTGTTCATCTGTTCGCCCGGAAATCCGACAGGCGCGGTAATGCCGCTCGCGCAATTGACCGGTCTGATAGAACTCGCCGATCGATACGACTTCGTCATCGCGGCCGACGAGTGCTATTCCGAGATTTATCCCGACGACAACCACCCACCCGTCGGCTTGCTGCAGGCCTGCGCGGCGATCGGGCGCGACGATTACGCGCGCTGCGTGGTGTTCCACAGTCTGTCGAAACGCTCCAACCTGCCAGGGCTACGCTCCGGCTTCGTCGCCGGCGACGCCGCGATTCTCGAGCGCTACTTCCTGTATCGGACATACCACGGCTGCGCGATGCCCACCCACGTCCAGCACGTCAGCGAGCTCGCGTGGTCCGACGAAGTCCACGTTGCCGACAACCGCGCGCGTTACCGCGAGAAATTTGCGACCGTGACGCCACTGCTCGCCGCGGCGCTCGGCGTCACCGATCCGCAAGCCGGCTTCTATTACTGGCCCACGACGCCGATCGACGACGAACTGTTCACGCAGCGCTTGTTCGTCGAAGAGAACGTCACCGTGTTGCCCGGGCGCTACCTGTCGCGTGCGCGCAACGGCAACGACCCGGGCGTGAATCGGATCCGGATGGCGATGGTCGCGGAACTCGACGAGTGCATCGATGCGGCCGAGCGCATCGTGCGCTTCGCGCGTTCGTTGTGACCGATGTGTTAGTTTACGTTCGCGTTGATCGGTGGACTCTTCGATGACTGAACTGTTCGCATTCGGGATCGGCCACGCGACGCTCAGTCGCGCGCGAGACATGCTGGAAGTCTACTTTCCGGCGCCGGGCAAGCAGCCCTCCGCTGAGGTCGCGCGCGCGTTGAACGCGCAGCTGAGTGACGGCGTCAGCGCGATCACGCCGAGTCAGGCGCGCGCCATCGCCGGCGCGTTGACCGACGCCGGCGCAGCTGCGCACGCACGCGTCGCGCTCGCACTCGCCGAAATCGACAAGCCGCTGACGGCGGTGCTGCTGGAACGCGACGAAGCGATCCGCTCGACCGCCGAGGCGTACCTCAAATTGCAACTGCTGTCGCACCGTCTCGCGCGACCCAACACGCTGAATCTGGACGGCATCTTCGCGCAGTTGCCGAATGTCGTCTGGACGAGCGAAGGCGCGATGGCGGTCGGCGAAATCGACGCCGCGCTGATGAACGCGCGCCGCTCGAATCGCCACCTGACGGTCCACGCCGTCGACAAGTTTCCGCGCATGACCGACTACGTGATTCCGAGCGGCGTACGCATTGCCGATGCATCGCGCATCCGCCTCGGCGCCTATCTCGGCGAAGGCACGACCGTGATGCACGAAGGCTTGGTCAACTTCAACGCGGGCGCGCTCGGCCCCAACATGATCGAAGGCCGAATCTCTCAAGGCGTCATCGTCGCCGAGCACACCGACCTCGGCGGCAGCTCGAGCACGATGGGCACGCTGTCGGGTGGCGGCAAGGTCCTCGTCAGCATCGGTCGCGAGTGTCTGATCGGCGCCAACGCCGGCACGGGTATCTCGTTGGGCGACCGCTGCACGATCGAGGCCGGGCTCTACATTACGGCGGGCACGGTCGTCGAGGTCGTCGACGAACACGGCGAGCGCGTGCGCACCGCGAAGGCGCGCGAACTGTCGGGCTCGTCGGATATGTTGTTCATCCGCAACAGTCGCACGAGCAAAGTCGAATGCCGCACCAATCGAGCGGCGATCAAGCTCAACGAACAATTGCACGCGCACAATTAGTGGCCTGTGCGCCAATGGACGCGTTGACTCTCAGTCGTGAATTGATCCGCCGCGCCTCGCTGACCCCGGCCGACGCAGGTTGTCAGGATCTGCTGATCGAACGATTCGAGCGCCTCGGATTTGCGATCACACGATTGCCGTTCGGTGGCGTGACGAACTTCTGGGCGCGTCGCGGCACCGCGGCGCCGCTGGTCGTCTTTGCCGGTCATACCGACGTCGTTCCACCGGGACCGCTCGAGCAATGGACGTCGCCGCCGTTCGAGCCAGCCGTGCGCGGCGCGCATCTGTTCGGACGTGGCGCCGCCGACATGAAGACGGCGCTCGCTGCGATGCTGGCAGCGATCGAACGCCTGCTCGCGTCGACGCCTGACCCCAACGGATCCATTGGGCTCTTGATCACGAGCGACGAAGAAGGCGACGCCATCGACGGTACTGCCAAAGTTGTCGAATATCTGGAGCGCAACGGTGTCCGCATCGACTACTGCATCGTCGGCGAACCATCGTCGGAACGCCGCATCGGCGACCGTGTCCGCGTCGGCCGCCGTGGATCGCTGAACGGGCGCGCGCACATTCGCGGCGTGCAAGGCCACGTGGCGTATCCGCAGCAGACGCGTAACCCGATTCACCACGCCGCACCCGCCATCGTCGAGTTGACGACGCGCCAATGGGATGCCGGCAATGACTACTTTCCGGCGACCGGGTTTCAGATCTCGAATGTGCACGCCGGCACCGGCGCGACGAACGTCGTGCCGGGCGATCTCGATCTGATGTTCAACTTCCGTTTCAACACTGAACAAACGCCCGAACGTCTGAAAGCCGCCGTCGCCGACGTATTCGCGCGCCATGCGCTGGACGTCGACATCACGTGGTCGTTGTCGGGACTGCCGTTTCTCACGCAGCGCGGCCGGCTCGTCGACGCGGTCGTAAGCTCCATCAAACAGATCACCGGAGCGGCGCCGGAGCTGTCCACCGGTGGCGGTACTTCAGACGGGCGATTCATCGCGCCGACCGGCGCCGAGGTCGTCGAAGTCGGCGTGATCAATGCGACGATTCACGCCGTCGACGAATGCGTCGCGGTCGCCGACATCACAACCCTCACCGACATCTACTACGGCGTGCTGAGCCGGCTCGTAGGACACTGAGCGATGTCGCTGGGCCGCGTGAGCCTGATCGGCGCGAGCACCTTTATATTGTGTCTCGTCGTATTTGCGCCGGCCTCGCTCGTACGCGTGCTGTTGCGCGACGCCGGTCCACTGACGTTGACGAGTCCCGCTGGAACGCTGTGGCAAGGGTCCGGGGACCTCGGACTCGCCGGCACGCAACTCGGCCGCCTCTCGTGGTCGTTCGCGCCGGCGACGCTATTGCGCGCACAGCTCGGCTTCGATCTCGTTCTCAACGGCGCGCGCGCGCAGCTGCACGGACGTGCAACGACGTCGATCACCACGGCGCATGCAGATGTTGCGGGGACTCTCGATACTGAATTGCTCGCGGGTGTGCTGCAGCGCTACGACCTGCACATTCCCGGTGGCCTTACGATCGAACAATTGGACATTACGTCGGCGTATGCGTCGCGACTCCCCAACGTCAGCGGAGACCTGACATGGTCGGGCGGCAACGTCGCATATCGATTGTCGGGCCGAGATCATCGCGTCGCGCTGCCAAAACTCGTCGGCTTGATCGACTCGTCAGCGGGCGAGCCCTCGATGACCGTGTACCAGGTCGACGACAAAACCCCCCTTATGCTCGCGCGCATTGCGCAGGATGGGATGGCAACGATCGGAATCACTAAGCAGTTCACAATATTGCTCGGCGAGCCGTGGCCGGGCGGTGAGCCGGATCACGCCGTCGTTCTGGAGGTAGGTGAGAAACTATTCTAGAATCCGCGCCACCCGCGAGTTGTTCCGTCTTGCTCAGCCTCGCCACCAGACTCGTCGAACCCGCTAAGTACCTCATCATCGTCGGCATCGCCTATACGCTCGCGATGGCCGGCTGGTATCTGGTCTCCGGGCCTACGCCTGCGCCACTGACGGATGCACAGCCGACGCAACACAACTCCGGAAAGCCCGCTCTCACCGTCGCCGAGATCGCGGCGCGCAACCTGTTTGGTCAGGCCTCCGCAGCGCCCAAAGCGACCGGACGCGTTCGACGCGCCGGAGACGCACTTGCGGCTGAGCCTCGAAGGTGTGTTTCAGGCGGAGGTCCCCGAGGAGTCTGCAGCGATCGTCGCAGAGCAGGGCCGACCGGGTGAGCTCTATGTCGTTGGCGGTCGGCTGCCCGGCAACGCGGTGTTGACTGAAGTGCACCCCGATCGAATTGTTCTGCGTCGCGGTACCGCATTCGAAACGTTGAAATTCCCCGATGAGTCCACGGCATTGACCGCCGCCAATCGCAACGACATGCAACCGCAGGAAGTGTACGAGCCAGGCGACAACCCGGCGCCGGAGACGTATACCGAACCGGCCGTCGAGGCAGCGCCCGAGGTGACGACGGAAAGCAGCAACAACAGTTCCAGCTCCATTTCCAACTCCAACTCCAACACCGCGGCGTTGTCGAGTGTGGTGCAGAACTATCGCGAACGATTGCAGCAGGATCCCGCCGGCACACTGAGCTCGTTAGGCGTAGCGCCGGTGTCGACGTCGGCTGCGCAAGGCTATCGACTCGACAATCTCGCGGGTTCTCCGTATCTCGCACAAACCGGTCTGCAGGCGGGTGACGTGGTACTGTCGGTCAACGGGCGACCCGTCGGCGACGTGCAACAGGATCAACTTCAGATCGATAACATCGTGGCTCAAGGCTCGGCGCGCCTGGAAGTACAACGCGGGACGCGTCGATTCTTCGTCACCGCTTCATTGAAGTAGCGAAAACCCACGATGCTGACAGCCACGTTGAATCGAACATGCGGACTTCTGCGCGTGTTGCTCGCTTGCGTTTGTTTGATTGCGTCGAGCGCTGGCGGCGCGCAAGAACAGACATGGAAAATCAATTTGAAAAACGCCGACATCGGTGAGTTCGTGTCGCAGATCGCCGCGATCACCGGCAAGACCTTCGTCGTGGACCCGCGCGTGAAGGGAAAGGTCACCGTGATCTCCAACGCGAGCCTCAATGAGCACGACGTCTACGAGCTGTTCCTCGCGGTGCTGCGCGTGCATGGGTTCGCCGCGATTGAGACATCCGGCGTTGTCCGCATCCAGCAACAGACGCTCGCCAAACAAAGCGGCAACCCGCTCGACAACGCCCGCGACATAGCCGGTGAAGAACTCGTGACACGCGTGATCTCTGCGCAATATGTCGATTCGAACGAACTCGTCAAAACGTTGCGGCCGATGATCCCGCAATACGGCAACATCGCCGCGATCACGAATCCGAACGTCGTCATCATCAGCGACCATGCCGAGAACGTTGTACGCCTGATGCGTCTGATCGAGCGCATCGACGTACCCGGCGACGAAGAAGTCGTTGTCGTTGCTCTGAAGGATGCGTGGGTCGGCAACATCGTCGAACTGCTGCAGAAGTTGGCGCCGGAACAACTGGGCGGCACGGCCAAAGGCCCGCAGAGCATTCAGATCATCGCGAACGAACGCAACAACAGCCTGGTATTGCGCGGCAAGACACGACCGATCGCCGAGATCAAGAAGCTGATCGTCGAACTCGATCAGCCGGCAACGGCGACCGGTGCGACACAAGTCGTGCGACTGGCGCACGCCGAAGCGAAGAACGTCGCCGAGATCCTCCGGGCGCTGGTGACCGGCGGTGTTGCCGGTGGCGGCGGCGCGGGTGGTGGCGGTGGTGGTGGCGGCGGCGGTGGCGGCCCCGTGATCTCGTCTCCAACGAAACTCAACATCCAGGCGGACGAGTCATTGAACGCACTCGTCGTGCGCGCCGATCCGTCGGATATGAGCGAGATCATGGAACTGATCGATAAGCTCGACGTGCGCCGCATTCAGGTGCTGATCGAAGCGGCGATCGTCGAGATTTCACTCGACAGCAGTATGGACTTCGGCTTCGATTTCGCCGCGATCGATCAAGGCAGCGGCTCGGTGCCCATCATCTCCACCGCGCTGAGTCCCGCGATTGCGGCGATCGTCAAAGCGTTGCAGGGATCGGTCGACGCCAGCGGCAACCCGATCGCGCCGGTCGCCGCGATCAGCGCGCTCGGTTCACCCGGCGTTGCGGTGGGCAA
Source organism: uncultured Gammaproteobacteria bacterium (assembly GCA_963829065.1). Classification (GTDB taxonomy): domain Bacteria; phylum Pseudomonadota; class Gammaproteobacteria; order Pseudomonadales; family Azotimanducaceae; genus DATJGR01. The sequence goes on from CAWHHK010000012.1 coordinate 151,418, forward strand.
ACTCGATATCGGCGGTTTGTCGTTCGCAGCCGTGCTGCAGGCGATCGCGACGAGCAGCGCCGCGAACCTGCTGTCGACTCCAAGCATCCTGACGCTCGACAACGAGGAAGCGAAAATCCTCGTCGGCCAGGAAGTGCCGTTTCGAACGGGAACCTACACGACGAGCGGAACCGGGACCGACAACCCATTCACGACCATTCAACGCAAAGACGTCGGCATCACGTTGACGGTGACGCCGCACATTCATGACGGCAAGGTCGTGCGACTCGAAGTCGCGCAGGAAGTGTCGAACCTGGTGCTGTCGTCACTCGCGGCCACCGCGACAGATGCGTTGTCGGACGTCGTGACGAACAAACGAACGATTCAGACGACGGTGCTCGTCGATGATCGCCAGACGATCGTGCTCGGCGGCCTGATCGAGGACGATATCCAAGACACCGAGAAACGCGTGCCGCTGCTCGGCGACATCCCATGGCTCGGCAAACTGTTTCGCAACACCGAGAAAAAACACACGAAACGCAATCTGCTCGTGTTCTTGCGGCCAACGATATTGCACACGGCCGAAGAGGTCGACGTAGCAACGAACCGGAAGTACGAGAAGGTCTGGGAAGTGAAGATCAACGGCGACTCGAACGAATCGACGCCGTTGCCGCCGCTCGAGTCGATCTACGACGGCCGTCCGCACTGAGCGCCGCACCCGTCCCACAATTCCCGCAATGCTCGATCGCCTGAAAGGCCTGTCGTTCACCGTCGTACGGTGGGCGCTGAACTGGATGACGGCGCCTAACACTCTCGGTATCGAGACGCTGCCGTCGCACACGCGCATCGTCTACGTGCTGAACACGCGTTCGTTGACGGACTTGGTGATGCTCGACATCGTCACCCGCACGCACGACCTGCCGGGACCGCGTGCGCCGCTGACCGAGCACGGTATTGAAGAGCAACAGCGATTCTTTTTTCTGAACCGCCCCACCGGCTATCTGCTGCGCCGCAATCTGATGCGCACGTATTCGAAGCGTCTGCTGCGACTGCAGCGTTACTTCAGGGATACGCGCAAGGCAGACATCAGTCTGGTGCCGGTTTCGATCTTCTGGAGTCGCGCGCCCAACCGGGAGCGGTCCTTGGTCCGCGTGCTGTTGTCGGAGGACTGGACCGTGACGTCGCGGTTTCGACGCCTCGTCACGATCCTGTTCAACCGCCGCGACATCACCGTGCATTTCGGCGCGCCGATCGCGCTGCGCGAAATTGCGGAACCGCAGATCAGCGATGCGCGACTGGTGCGTCGCATCGCGCGCCGAATGCGCGAGCAATTCAAAAGGCAACGGTCGGCGTTGCTCGGGCCGGATTTATCGCACCGTCGCACGTTGATCGAACAGATCCTCGCGAGCCGCAATGTCCGCGCGACGATCATCAGCGAAGCCGCACGCACGCGATCTTCCGTGGTGCGGGTCACGCGGCGCGCGCGCCGCAACGCGCGCGCGATCGCATCGAACATGTCCTACATCACGATCCGGATCCTGCAGCGCCTGTTGACCTGGTTTTGGAACCGCATCTACGACGGCCTCGATGTAAGCGGCATCGAACGCATCAAACAGCTCGCCGAGACCGCGACGCTCGTCTACGTGCCGTGTCATCGCAGCCACGTCGACTACCTCGTGTTGTCTTACCTGCTGTATGAGCAGGGATTGATGATCCCCCACGTCGCGGCCGGCGATAACCTCGACATGCCCGCGATCGGCGCGTTGTTGCGACGCGGCGGCGCATTCTTCATGCGGCGCAGCTTCCGCGACGATCGCCTCTACGCGGCCGTCTTCTCGGAGTATCTCTACCAACTGATGCGACGGGGTTCGCCGTCGGAGTATTTCATCGAGGGCGGCCGCTCGCGCACCGGCCGATTGTTGCCGCCGCGCACTGGCCTCTTGAACATGACGATTGCGACACACGCGCGCGGCGTCCCACGACCGATCGTGTTCGTCCCGGTCAACATCGGCTACGAAAGACTGATCGAAGCATCGAGCTATCTCGACGAACTGCGCGGCGCGCGCAAGCGGCGCGAATCGGTCCTCGATGTCGTGAAAAGTGTGCGGCTGCTGAAACAGGCCTTCGGCCGCGTCCACGTCAGCTTCGGAACCGCATTGTCACTCGATGAATTCCTGCGAGGCGCGCCGACCGAAGCCCGCGAGCGCGCGTGAACTCGGCATCGAACTGCTCGACCGAATCAACGCGTGCGCACACGTCAATCCGATCAACCTGATCGCGCTCGTGACGCTCGCGACGCCGAAGCAATCGATCGACGAGGCGCGGTTGCTCGAGCAACTCGATTGTCTCGCAGGCCTCCTGCGCGCGAACACGCCGTTCTCCGACATCACCGTAACGGGGATGATTGGCGCGCAAATGATCGATCATGCCGAAAAGCTCGGCATGATCGTCCGCGAGTCGTTTCCGCTCGGCGACGTCCTCGGTCATGACGCGGACAATGCCGTGTTGATGACGTGGTACCGCAACAATGCGTGCCACGCGTTCGCGCTGCCGTCGCTGATCGCTTGTCTACTCACGAACCGGCGCCGTCGGATCGATCGCACCCAGTTGCTCGAGATGATCGCAACGGTCTATCCGTACCTGAAGAGCGAGCTATACCTGCGCGATAGCGACACTCTCGACATCGACGTCGGCCACTGGCTCGATCACCTTCACGCACAGGGTTTGGTGCGTCGATCAGACGACGAGATCGGTCCCCCGCCTCCGGAATCGGAGGCGAGCTATCGATTCGCGCTGCTGGCGCAGATCGTCATGCCGATGCTGGAACGATTTTTCATCGCGGTGGGCCTGCTGCAGCAGGCCGGTCAACGGCGCATCGACCGGCGCTACGCTGGAACGCGACTGCATCGACATGGCACGGCGCATCTCGCGCCTCTACGGCTTGAATGCGCCGGAGTTTTTCGACGCCCGGCTGTTCCACAACTTCGTCGACACGCTGATCGCGCGCGATGTCGATCACCGTCGGCGACGACGGCACGTCTGGGTTACGGCCCAGTTCATCGGCGCGGTGACGCGCGCATCGAGCGTCGTACTGACGGCGGAGTTCCGCTCGGCGGTGCTGCGCGCACGCACACCGACGCGCGGTGCTCAAGCGACCGCTCGGCCGACGCAGAACCGCGATAAACGTCGAAGCGGACGCTGCGACCAAGAATCCGCCAATCCGGCGCGGCCAGCGTCGCATCGTGTCGGCGGCGTTTGAGGACGACGCGCAATCGCGCGGCTGCTTGTGCGTGCGCAATCAGTCGCGGCAGGTCATCGGGCGGACCCACGAGCTGCGTCAGCAGTTGCGCCGACCGCCGCGGCAGTGCGCGTTTGTCGCGCGGCGGAAACATCGGATCCAGATAAACGGTGTCGAACGTGCACCCGTGGTCGAGCACGTCGTTGACGTCGCCTTCGCGGCATTCCACGTCGCCCGGAAGCGCGAGTTCCACACGCGCGCGCGCGAGCGCGTCTTCGAGCAGCGCGAACAGTCGCGGATCACGCTCGACCATCACGACGTTGCAACCCAACGCCGCAAGCGTGATGCCGTCGAGCCCAAAACCCGCCATCGCATCCAATACGTGGAGTGCCGGGCGCGCGCCGCACGCCTTTGCGAGCGAGAGCTTTCGACCCTGACGGATGCGCCGCCGCACGTCGTCGATATTCAGACAGGCACCGTATGGGGTATCACGTTCGCATAACTGCAAGCGGCCATCGACGCGCAGCAACACAGGATCGTCGAGCGCGTCTAGTCGCCGATCTTGCGCCACGGTCGCGTTCCCTGCAGATACACCGGCAACGCATCCGCGCTCGCGGTGGTGGTTTCGCCGTTCGCAATCGCGGCGTTGGCGAGCACGAGCACCGCGCGCGCAGTCGGCAGCAGTTCCGCATCGACACGGCAACCGCGCGTTGCGATCGACGCTTCGAAGTGCGCGACGGCATCGCCGACCACCCACCAACTCGAATCGACTGCGGTCGGCAAGTCGTGTTCGGTCGTGATGGCGTCCGGCAGACACGATCGACAACGGCCCGCGACGCATTCGTAGCCGCCGACATAAACCTCATCGACGCGCGATCTCAGTGTTGCGAGGACGTATCGCGCATTCGGATGCACTGCGATCGCCGCCTGCGCGAGCGCGGCCAACGACGAGATCGACACCACGGGAATGCCGAGGCCGAGACTGACGCCCTGCGCGACCGCAGCGGCGATGCGCACACCGGTAAATGATCCGGGACCATGCCCGAATGCGACGGCGTCGAGCTCATCGCGTTCGATTCCCGCCACGCGCAACAACGCATCGACCATCGGCAGAATCAGCCGATTGTGTTCGCGCGGAACGATTCGATGATCTTCGAAGATCGTGCCGCGCACCGACAACGCGACCGAACACGCCGCCGCCGACGTCTCGAGCGCCAGCACTGACGGCGCTCGCACGGCTGCTTGCGTGGAATCGTGGGGTTCGCGACCATGATCGGATCTGACTTTCATCGGCCGCATTCTAGGGACACGACACTAGCGTGAACACCCGGCAGTTTCTCGGACTCGACGAAGCGCTGACGCTGCTGCGCTCGATCGTCGACAGCATCAACGCGCCGCCTGAGACCATCGCACTGAACGACGCGCGCCAACCGCATCGTCGCGGACACGATCATCGCGCCGATGAACGTACCGCCGTTCGCCGCGTCCGCGATGGATGGTTATGCGGTTTGCAGCACTGATCCGATATTCAGCGGGGCGGCGCCGTTTGTTCTACCGGTGCAAGGCGAGAGCAGAGCCGGGACGCCGTTCGCCGCGGCCGACGCGTCCAAATCATGCAGTGCGGATATTCACCGGCGCGGTGATCCCGACGCGCTGCGACGCCGTCGTGATTCAGGAGGACGTCACGCGCAGCGACGCGGGTGTCGTCATGCAGGCGCGTCCCGCCGCCGGCGCCTGCGTTCGACCGCCGGGACACGACGTCGCGCGCGGGCGCGGTGATCGCGCAACGCGGCGCGCGGCTGGGACCGTTCGATCTCGCGTGGTTCAGCGCGTGCGGGCTGCAACGCGTCGCGGTGTATCCGCGAATTCGTCTCGCACTCTTTTCTACCGGCGACGAACTGCGCGACGCCGGTTCAGGCAGTTGCGCGCCGGGCAGATCTACGATGCGAATCGATTCGTACTGACTCAGTTGTTGCGCGGGATGCCGGTCAGCGTCGACGACCTCGGCATCGTGCCGGACGACCCGGCAACAATCGAAGCGACGCTGCGCACCGCGGCGAGCCAGCACGACGTCGTCGTGACATCCGGCGGCGTATCGGTCGGCGATGCGGACTACGTGCGCGACATCGTCGCGCGCCTCGGTCACATCGAGTTCTGGAAGATCGCGATCAAGCCCGGCAAGCCGCTCGCCTATGGCCGCATCGGCAGCTGCCACTTCTTCGGACTGCCCGGCAATCCCGTGTCCACGATCGTCACGTTTCTGATGCTGGTCAAACCGATGCTCGCGCGCCTCGCCGGCGCGCATGCGGAGCCGACGCTGATGGTGCCAGCCGAACTGGCCGTCGATGTCGCACACGAACGCGGGCGCGTCGAATACCAGCGCGGCGTCAGCACGAACAACGCGGTCGAAATCAGTCGTGCGTCCGACGTCCGATCAGAGTTCGAACCGACTCGAGAGCTTTCGCGGCGCCAACTGTCTGATCGAGATTCCACGCGAGAGCGGGAACCTCGCGCGCGGTGATCGCGTCGCAATTCTTCCGTTGACGGGCTTGTTGGGATGACCACGCGCGAAACTTCGCAGGCCCTGAATGAATCGGGGCGAAGTGCAGGTTTGATTCCGCAACTTCGCCCCAGGTCTCTCAATCGGTTCGAACTTGCGTTCTTGCTGACTACTGCATCGGTTACTTCTTCTTAGCCACTTTCCGCTTGGCGGTTTTTTTCTTTGCGGCTTTTTTCTTGGGAGCTTTCTTCTTCGCAGCGGCCTTCTTTGCAGGCTTCTTGCGAGCCGTCGCCATGCGACGCGTGGCTACCTTCTTCTTCGCTGCTTTACGTTTTGCGGGTTTCTTCGCAGCCTTCTTCTTGGGCGCTGCTTTTTTCTTTGCGGCTTTTTTCTTAGCCGGTTTACGTTTTGCCATCGCCATTCTCATCTCCTCGGCATTGTTGAACTCAAATGCGCGTGAACGACAACGACATCTGAAACGTGCGCGGTGGTGATAATAGGTGAAATGAAACTAAATTCCACCCCTTCGTGCGAGCTTTTGCGAGACGTCAATCAGCGCGAATGCGATCAGCAGAGCGAGCGTGACGAGTTGTTGGTCACGATTCGAAATCCTCCAACGTCGACAGCACTGCGTTCTTGATCTCTTCGACGCTGCCGATTCCTTGAACCTTCGCGTAGCGAAGGCGATTTTCGCCAGCCAATTTGCTGTAGAAATCGACTAACGGAAATGTCTGGTCGTGATACACCGCCAACCGCTGACGAACGGTCGCTTCCGCATCGTCCTTGCGTTGTACCAGCGGATCGCCCGTGTCGTCGTCGCGGTTGTCGACTTTCGGTGGGTTGTAGATCACGTGATACACGCGACCGGATTTTTCGTGCACGCGCCTGCCGCTGAGGCGTTTCACGATCTGTTCCTCGGGTACGACGATCTCGAGTACACCGTCGAGGTGCACGCCTGCATCGATCAACGCCTGCGCCTGAGGGATCGTTCGCGGGAATCCATCGAACAAAAATCCGTTGGCGCAGTCGGCTTGCGCAATACGATCCTTGACCAGCGCGATGATGCTTTCGTCAGAGACCAGCGCACCGCTATCCATCACTTTCTTGACCTGACGCCCGAGCGGCGTGCCCGCTTTGACCGCCGCGCGCAGCATGTCGCCCGTCGATATTTGCGGAATTCCGTACGCATCGCAGATGAATTGCGCTTGCGTGCCTTTGCCGGCGCCGGGTGGTCCCAACAAAATCAGTCGCATGAAAAACTCCTATCGTCCTTCGGATGGTAGCAACAATCGCGCGGCGCGTTTTCGCGGGCGCCCTGTCGTGTCGCGGTCAGCGCCGCTTCGCCCGTTCGAATACGCCGAGCGTCTCAACGTGCGTCGTATGCGGGAACATATCGAACAGCTTCACGCGCGCAAGCGTGAAGCCGGCCTTTTCGAGCATCGCGGCATCGCGCGCGAAACTGACTGGATGACACGACACATAGGCGATGCGTTGCACCTGCGACGCAATCAACACCGGCAGCACCGCACCCGCACCGGTTCGCGGCGGATCCAGTATCACCTTGTCGACTCCGTCGAGTGCGGACGCCACTGCACCGAGCGGCTGCGCATACAGATCGGCCCGCTCGAAACGCACGCGATGCGCGAGTCCGTTGCGTGCCGCGTTCGCGGTACCGCGCTCGACGAGCTCGGGCGCCGCTTCGAGGCCCAGCACACTGGCACCGCGTCGCGCGACCGGTAGCGTGAAGTTGCCAATGCCGCAAAACAGATCCACCACGCGTGTCACCGCGTGTGACGTCGAGCCACGCGATCGCGGTTGCGACCAGCGCGGCATTGATCGACGCGTTGACCTGGATGAAGTCGGCAGGATGGAACCACAGCGTCACACCGTATGCGTCGAGCCGATAACTCAACAAGCGAGCGGGCGCACCGGTCAGATCGACGATCGTGTCGTAGCCGGCGCTCTGCAGCAGCACCTGGATCGTGGTGCGACTCTGAAATGCCACGAGCGCCGCGTGATCGGCCGCGCTGAGCACATCGACATGACGCAGAATCAACGCGGCGGCGTCATCACCGACCGCGACTTCGATCTGCGGAATCGCCTCGCGCGCAGCCAGACCCGCGATCAGGCTGCGCGAGCGGCCGCAGTTCGTTTGCAAACGGTTGCGCAAGCACACAGCACGAATTCAGTCGCGCGATGCGATTGCCAAAGCTCTCGCGAAATCCGACCAGCAATTCCGACGTGTCGCGGACCGACCGCACCGCCAGGCGCGCGCGCCTTCGATAGAAGTACGCGGGTCCGCTCACCGCCGGCGTGCACGCTCTGTGCGCTGACACCGACCTTCGCGAGTTCCTGCATCAGCCACTGCTGCTTCAGCGTGAGCTGATCGGCAGTTGTGAGGTGTTGCATGCTGCAGCCCCCACAACGCATGAACGCTTCGCACGCAGGCTTCGCGTGCGCACCGACTGTCACGAGCCACTGTTCGGGCAGCGCATACCAGCTGCCGTGGCGGCGGCGCACGATCCGCGACGCGACGACCTCACCCGGCAATGCGCCCTTGACGTGAACAGGATGTCGCTCGAACTGCGCGACGCCAAAACCATCGGCGCCGAGGCTGTCGATCTCGAGATCGACGACGCGAGGCCCTTGCGCTTAGCCACGGCGGCTCACGCGGGGTCACGCCGGTAGAGCGCGCGACTGCGGATCGGCTTGTCGCCGAGATGCGGCGCAAGCGCGCGACGCATGATCTGCTTGGCGGCGCGACGCACGTGTTCGTCACGATAGTCGTCGACCGCAATCGCAAGCAGCGTCGACCCGGCAAACACCTGGCGTTCGTCGGCCTGTTGCGTCACGGCATGAAAACCCAAGTCGGCCACAAACGCATAACCTCGCGCCGCAACGACGGCCTCGCCCGAATCGGCGTCGGTATCGAACGTCACCTCGTAGCCGCTCTCTTTCAGCACGAGCCGTTCGAACTTGCGCAGATCCGGTTCCGGATCGGCGGCGCTCATCAGGCCATCGAGCGTGGTTTCGTACCCTTCGAACAGTCGCGGATGCGGGTCAGCGTCGCGCAGCAGGCGCAACAGCAATTCGTTCAGATACAACCCTGCATAGAGCGCATCGCCAGTCAGCCATCGATGCGACAGCGCATCGCACCCCGTCAGTGTCAGCAGCGAACCGCGCCCGCTGCAGCCGATCAACAGCCGGCCGAACGGTTGTGGTTGAGCGAGAACCGCGCCGCGAACCGCGCGCACCGCGCGCCACGACGCTGACGCGGCCGTGCTGCAACGTCAGCAGATCGATCAGAGCGCTCGTTTCTCGATACGGCCGAGCGTGCAGCACGTACGCGGGTTCGCCGATGATGCGTCGCGTGTCGTGACTCATGGCGAGTGGCCTGTAACAGCCAAATCAATAGTGTTTGAGCGCGTCTCGCGCGCTGGCGCTGCGTTGCTCGTCGTCGCCATAGGCACCTGCTATGCCTCCTCCTCGCGCCTTGCTCCAACGCGCGATCCATCGCTCAGCCCACTACCGATTTGGCTGTTACAGGCCACTAGTCAAATCCGAGACGCTTGAGGCCGGCTTCGTTGTTGGTCCAGCCCGCCTTGACCTTGACCCACAGCCGCAGCATCACCTTGCACTCGACCATCGCCTCGATGTCGATTCGCGCTTGTGTTCCGATGGATTTGAGCAGGTCACCGTTGCGCCCGATGATGATCGCCTTCTGACCGTCACGTTCGACGAAGATCGTCGCGTCGATCTCGACGAGCCGTTTGCTCGCGACATAGCGCTCGATGACGACGGTGATGCGATGCGGGAGCTCGTCGCCGAGTCGGCGCATCAACTTTTCGCGCACGATCTCGCCGGCGATGAACCGCAGGGAACGGTCGGTGACCTGATCCGGCGGAAACAGGTGCGGGCTCTCGGGCAGGCGCGCGAGCACTTCGGCTTTCAGTTGCTCGACGCCATCTCCGTGCAGTGCGCAGATCGGGATGATCGCTTCGAAGACGCCGAGCGCATCGAGCTTGGCGATGTGCGGCAATAGCTGATCGCGCGCCTCGAGCTGGTCGATCTTGTTGATCACGCACAGCTTGCGGCCGGGGGCGCGCGCCACGAGATCGACGATGTGCTGATCGTCGTCGGAAAACCGCAGGCGCTCGACGATCAGCACCACGATATCGACGTCGTGCAGCGCCGATGTTGCGGCGCGCACCATGTATCGATTCGTCGCGCGTCCGCCGCCGTCGTGTATGCCGGGCGTATCGACATAGATCGCTTGCGTGCTGCCGACAGTGTCAACGCCCAACAGAGTGTGGCGCGTGGTCTGCGGCTTGCGCGACGTGATGCTCAGCTTGCGCCCGACGATCTGGTTCAACAGCGTCGACTTGCCGACGTTGGGCCGGCCCACCAACGCGACGTAGCCGCAGCGCTGCGCTTCAGCCGACATCGGCGACTCCGATCAGATCGAGCGCCGCGCGCGCGGCATTCTGTTCGGCTTCGCGCCGGCTGCGACCCTGACCTTGTGTGATGATACCGAGCCCGGCAATTCGACACTCGACGAGAAATTCCGGCAGGTGCTCGTCACCCGAGCGCGAGATCACCTGGTAGTCGGGCGGCGGCAGCCGGCGTCGCTGAACCTGTTCCTGCAACTGCGTTTTGTTGTCGCGCGACATCTGCGCGTCGACGCCGTCGACGTGGCGAGCGAACAGCACGCGCACGACCCCGCTCACCGCCTCGTAACCTCCGTCCGTCAGCACCGCGCCAAGAATCGCCTCGAGGGTGTCAGCGAGAATGGATTCGCGTTGGTGTCCGCCGCTGCGACGTTCCCCCAACCCTAAGCGCAGGTGGTCGCCAAGGTCGATTTCACGTGCCACGCGCGCGAGCGACGCACGCTTAACGAGACTCGCCCGCATCAGCGTCAACGAATGCTCCTGCGCTTTCGGAAACACGTGACACAACCAATCCGCGATGATGAAACCAAGCGCCGCATCACCCAGAAACTCGAGGCGTTCGTTATTGATTCCGCCGGCGCTGCGATGGGTCAGCGCGAGTTCGAGCAGCGTGCGATCGGCGAACCGATACCCGAGGCGTCGCTCGAGCTGTTCGAGCGACCCGTCGGTCATCGGACGGTCACTCGTGGCTGCCAATTCATGCACTCATGTGTAGTCGAAGTTCTTGTCGAACGCGACCACGACCGAGATGTTGTATACCAGCGGCTGACGGACTTCATACTTCAGCACCAACGTCGTGCCGATGCGTTTGCGATCGATCAGGATGATCTTGTCGACATCCAGATCCCGGATATTGTTGATCAGGAAACGTTTGCGCAGCGAGTCCTTGATCTCGCCGGTGCCCATCGTATGCACTTTGTCGCTCGGCAGCGCCTCGATCAGCTTGATGATCGTGTAGTAATCGACGTAGGCAGGCACGACCCGAAACGCCACGAGGCCGATCACGCTCACCATCGCGGCAATGGCGATCCAACTCAAGAATGATGCGCCCCGCTGCTTCGATCTCATGCCAATCCCCTTAAGTCAATTGATCCAGCCGTTGCGAGCGAAAGTGGGCCAATGCAACCCGGGATCTTTGTGCACCCATACGGCAACAGCTTTGCCGACGATGTTGCTCTCGGCTGCGAACCCCCAGCGACGGCTGTCGTCGCTGCGATCACGGTTGTCTCCCATCATGAAGTAGTGACCCTCGGGAACCGTCCATTCCTGCGGGCGCTCGACCCGCGCAGGATACCTGTAGATGCGGTGCGAATGAGTGCCGAGCTGCTCATCGTAAATCTGATATCCCCCCCGCCCGTCATCCGCTACCTGATCGACGAACGAAAGCGGAATGCGTTCGCCGTTGATCGTCAGCATTTTGTCCTGATAGCGCACCCGGTCACCGGGCACGCCAACCACGCGTTTAATAAAGTAGCGTGGCTCGTGCGGCGGGATGAATACCATCACGTCACCGCGCTGCGGCTCACCGACGTCGAAGAGTTTCGTGCCGAGCACCGGCAGCCTGATCCCATAGGCATATTTGTTGACGAGGATGAAGTCGCCCACCGTCAACGTCGGCACCATCGATTCGGACGGAATCTGGTACGGCTCGACGAGGAAACTGCGCAGCAGCAGGACGAGCAACAGCACCGGAAAAAACGATCGTGCGTACTCGATCAGCACGGGCTCTTTCAGGATCCCCGCGACCGCTTCGTCGTTCTGGTTGCGCCCCGCGCCTTCCGTATACGCGCGCGCTGCCTTGACGCGGCGCGGTTTCAGAAGCAGCGCATCGGCGAGCCAGATCGAACCGCTGATGATCACCGCCCAACTCAGTATCAGCGGAAAATCGAGGTCCATCAGCGATCGACCCGCAGCGCGGCTAGAAACGCATCCTGAGGAATTTCGACGCGGCCGAGCTGCTTCATGCGCTTTTTGCCGGCCTTCTGTTTTTCGAGCAGCTTCTTCTTGCGCGTGACGTCGCCGCCGTAGCACTTGGCCGTCACATTCTTGCGCAAGGCCTTGATGGTCTGACGGGAAATGATCTGTGTGCCGATCGCAGCTTGCACCGCGACGTCGTACATCTGCCGCGGGATCAGCTCCTTCATCTTCTCGGTCAGCTGACGACCCCGTACTTGCGCGTGCGCGCGGTGCACGATCATCGCGAGCGCGTCGATCCTGTCACCGTTGATCAGAATATCCAGCCGCACCAGATCCGCCGCCTCGAAGCGTTCGAAGTTGTAGTCGAGCGACGCAAATCCCCGACTCACGGATTTCAGACGATCGAAGAAATCCATCACGACCTCGCTCATCGGCATTTCGTAATGCACCGACACCTGTCCCGCCGAAAACTGCAACGACTTCTGCACGCCGCGCCGTTCGGTGCATAGTCCGATGACGTTGCCGAGGTGTTCCTGGGGCACCAGGATGTTCGCCGAGACGATCGGTTCGCGCATCTCCGCGATGCGTCCAAGATCCGGCAGCCGCGATGGGTTGTCGACTCTGATCACCTCGTTCGTTCGCGTCAGCACTTCATAGACGACCGTCGGCGCCGAGCTGATCAGATCGAGGCCATACTCCCGCTCGAGGCGTTCCTGCACGATCTCCATGTGCAGCATGCCTAAGAAGCCGCAGCGAAAACCGAAACCGAGCGCGTCGGAACTCTCCGGCTCATAGAACAACGACGCATCGTTGAGCGTCAGCTTGCTCAGCGCATCGCGAAAATCCTCGAAGTCCTCCGAACTGACAGGAAACAATCCCGCGTAAACCTGCGGCTTGGCCTTTGCGAAACCGGGTAACTGGCCGGTGTCGGGATGCGACGCCAGCACGATCGTGTCACCGACCGGCGCGCCACGGATCTCTTTGATGCCGGCCATCACATAGCCGACTTCGCCGGCGCCGAGCGACTCGCGATCCGTGCGTTTCGGACTGAAGCAGCCGACGCCGTCGACGAGTTGCGTGCGGCCGACCGATTTCACGATGATGCGATCGCCTTTCGCAATCCGACCGTGCACGACGCGCACCAGCGATACGACGCCGAGATAGTTGTCGAACCACGAGTCGATGATCAGCGCCTGCAACGGTTTGTCGGGGTCGCCTTGCGGTGGGGGCACCTTCGCGACGAGCTGCTCCAGCAGATCCGGAATACCCATTCCCGTCTTCGCACTCACGCGCAGTGCCTGGCTCGCGTCGAGTCCGATGATCTCTTCGATCTCCATCGCGACCTTGTCCGGCTCTGCTTGCGGCAGGTCCATCTTGTTCAGGACCGGAATCACTTCGAGTCCCTGGTTGATCGCCGTATAGCAGTTGGCGACTGACTGTGCTTCGACGCCTTGTGCCGCGTCGACGACCAGCAGCGCCCCTTCGCACGCCGCCAGCGAACGCGACACTTCGTAACTGAAGTCGACGTGACCCGGCGTGTCGATGAAGTTCAGTTGATAACGCCGTCCGTCGCGCGCGTCGTAATAGAGCGTGACGCTCTGCGCCTTGATCGTGATGCCGCGCTCGCGCTCGATATCCATCGAGTCGAGTACCTGGTCGCCCATCTCACGTTCGGACAAACCGCCGCACAACTGGATCAATCGATCCGCGAGGGTCGATTTGCCGTGGTCGATATGCGCGATGATGGAGAAGTTTCGAATGTGTTCGATCGACGACACGTAGGTCTGCGGGGTACTAGCGGCGGCGGCGCAGTGTAGCTCATTTGCGCGACACGGTGCCATGCGCCGCGGCCTCGGGCGCAATGTGCAGAGCCGCGCATGGCGCGGCGTCACGGCACTGATGTGAAGCTATTCCGCTGGGACTCGCAGCGCGAGAAACGTTGGCGCCTGGCCGCGCACGATCAATACCGGTACAGATCGACCCGGCGTCAATGCATCGACGACCTTCGCAAACGTCGCCGGTGAATCGATTTCCTGGTTGTTCAACCGTGTGACGATGTCGCCTTCGCGGATCCCTGCCTCCGCGGCCGGGCCACTGGCTTCGACGACGCGCACGCCATGATCGACACCCGCGCGTTGTTGCAGCGCATCCGCCAGCGCTTCGACGACGACGCCGATACGCGACGGCACCGGCGCGCCATCGGGCGCGGCGCTCGCGACCTGGCCCGTGTCGGCGTCGGGCAGTTCGCCAACGACGACCTTGAGTGTCTCGCGTTTGCCGTTGCGCACGATCAACAGCTGCGCTTCGCTGCCCGGCCGAGCATGGCCAACGAAGTGCGGCAGATCTGCGGAGAGGTCGACGTGTTCGTCGTTGAACTGCAGGATGATGTCGCCTTCGCGCAGACCCGCCTTCGCGGCTGGACCACCCTCGATCACGCGCGCGACGAGCGCGCCCGACGGCCTATCGAGGCCGAAGCTCTCGGCGAGATCACGATTGACTTCCTGAATGACGACGCCGAGCCAGCCGCGCGCCACCTTGCCGTGCGCCTTGATTTGATCAACGACGTCGAGCGCGACGTCGACCGGAATCGCAAACGAAACGCCCATGAAGCCGCCGGAGCGCGTGTAGATCTGCGAGTTGATGCCGACCACTTCGCCATCGAGGTTGAACAACGGTCCGCCGGAGTTGCCCGGGTTGATCGCGACGTCTGTCTGGATGAACGGCACGTAGTTTTCGTTGTTCTCGGTCGGCAAGCTGCGACCGACCGCGCTGACGATGCCCGCCGTCACGGAATAGTCGAATCCGAATGGTGATCCGATCGCGAGCACCCATTCGCCCGGCTTGAGATTGTGCGACTGCCCGAGTTTGACGGTCGGCAGGTTGTCGGCATTCACCTTCAGCAACGCCAGATCCGAACGCGGATCGAGCCCCACGACCGTTGCAACGAGTTCACGGCGGTCGTTCATCCGCACGATGATCTCGGCCGCGTCTTCGACGACGTGATTGTTCGTCAGAATGTATCCGTCGGAGGAAATGATGAATCCCGAGCCGAGTGAGCGTCGCTGCCCGAACGGCGCGCCGCCACCGTCCGGCGCCTGCGGACGACCGTCAGGTCCAAAGAAACGGCGGAAGAATTCGTCCATATCCGGATTGCCGCCTGTCGCCGCCCCCTGGCGTTCGGCCTTTTGCGTCGTGCTGACGTTGACGACCGCGGGCGAGTTCTTCTCGACCAGCGTCGTAAAATCCGGCAGTTCGCGCGCGAGCGCCGCGGCGCTAGCAGTCAATGTCCACCCCAATGCGGCGACGCCCAGCAGCGCACTGCGCAGGCGCATCGTCGAAACGGTACTCATGTGATTCTCGAATTTCCTGTAGTGAAATGAAGTGGGCGCCCATCGGACCATTCCCGGTGGACTTTGTTCAATGCGGCTAGGGGTGCCCGGAGCGCGGGTTTTCGCGTTTTACGGGCAGGGATCATTGCTTGACGTATCGAATCGAGTGCGCGATCCGCTGCGCGGTCGCGGTGGGGATTTCGCCAACGACGGTGACGAGGTGACGACCCCCGTCGGCGCCACCGTTGATAACCTCGGATACAGCCACTGTCGCTCCGCTGCGGGATACCAGCGCATTCGCGCCGGATTCGGGCATGCTCTCGATGAAAACCGAGAACGCCGCAAGGCCGTCGGAATACATCAGCGTATCGACCGACTTGGCCGCATCTGGCGTTCGCCGCAAGTTCCATGACGCCATCGTGAAGCCGTCAGGTACCCATTCGGCCTGCCAGTTGACTTTGCGTTCCTCGGCGGCCGGCGCCGAGGGCTCCAGTTCTAAGTGACTCTTCAGCGAACCGGCGCCCGTCTCCGGCGCCAGGTCATCCTCACTGATCGGACCGCCGACTTTCAGCGTTGCAAACTGGAATATCTCCAGTTTGTTGCCCTTTGCGTCGACCAACTCCGAACGCAACAACAGTCCAGTCGCCTGATCGAGCCATAAACGAAAACCGTATCGGTTCGCGTCACGTTGCATCACCGCCAATCGAATCGCGGGACGGTTCGCGACTCGATCCGTCCCGTGCAGCGACAACGTGTAGTGGCTCGATACATCCTCGAAGGCCCGCGAGAAAGCGCGCGCGAATGGACCGGCCGGAATACTGCTCTCGAGCTCGAGAATCTCGTCGCCCGGCTGCAGGATGCACTCGACCTCATCGCCGGTGCGGATGATCTCGCGTGGCGTGCCATTCAGATGCACGAGACGTTCGCGCTGGACACCGTTCGTTACCGTGTGAATGACGCGCATCGTCGACAGGTCGTCGCCGCCGAAATAGCTGAAGATGCCGTCGTAGCTCGATTCCATGAATCCGCGATTCATCATTTCGAGCCACTGCGCAGGTGTGCGCTCGGGGTCGGCAATCGCGGGCGCCGCAAGCAACACGCATCCGAGCAGCGACCATGCCAGAACCGGGAGGTTCGCTGAATTCATCGTGATTGGAACGCGGCCACCTTGACGAACGGCACAACACTCCGATTGGTCAACGCGACATGATGCGCGTGGTGCAACATGTAAGCGTGCGCGCGTTGCAGATCCGGCGCCGTCGGATCCGGCGGCTGCGCTCCCGGCTCATTGTCGAACAATGCAATCGAAGCGGCCGGTTCCATGGTTGCGCTCGGTTGTACCGATACGACCTGAGGCGCGGTGACATCTGGTGTCTCGTTGCTGCCAAACCCGAGCACGACCGCAGCGGCGACGCCGGCGGCCACTGCAACGCCAGCCACGCCACGTCCCCACGTAGCCCACACTCCGCGTGGCGCCCGTTCGGGGACATCGACGGGCTCGACCGACGTGTCGGACGCGGTCGCCTCCGCCGCGTCGATCTGCGTCCAGAATCGGGCACTGAGATTTGCAACCGCCAATTTGCGTCCTTCGCCGCGCATCACGCTGCGCACGAGATGGAATCGCTCCCACACGCCCCGCAACTCCGGATCGTTGGCAGCCTCGTTCAGAACCCGGCGGATTTCGAACTCATCCGCCTCGCCATCGATCACTGCCGATAGTGATTCCTTGAGTTGCTCCGACATGCTGTTACCTACCTTGTAGCTCAATTCCCGCTAGCGCGTATCGATCAGCGGACGGATCCGACTGTCTATAGCCTCACGGGCGCGGAATATCCGAGAACGCACCGTGCCGACCGGACAATCCATGACCTCAGCAATCTGTTCGTAGCTTAGACCATCGAATTCGCGAAGTGTTACAGCGCTGCGCAAATCATCTGGAAGCGCGGCGATTGCCGCATTGATGGTGCGCTCGAGTTCGTCACGCGCCAACGCATTTTCTGGATTTTCCAGATCCCGCAGGGCGTCGCCGCCATCAAAATGTTCCGCATCGGCGGCATCGACGTCGACGTCGGGCGGGCGGCGGCCGCGCGCGACGAGATAGTTCTTCGCAGTATTGATCGCGATCCGATACAGCCATGTATAGAAGGCACTCTCGCCGCGGAAGCGCGGCAAAGCGCGGTATGCCTTGATGAAGGCTTCCTGCACGACGTCATCGATCTCGTCGTGGGCGCGCACGTACCGACTGACCAGACCGTGAATTTTGTGCTGATAGCGACTGAACAATAGATCGAAGGCGCGACGATCCCCTTTCTGCACCCGCCGCACCAGTTCCTGGTCCGCATCCCTGGCCACGGCCTAACGGTTCCTCACGTTACGAAGCATTCCTTCCGATTGTCCGCGCGACGCTGCGTCTGACCACGCAACGATGGGGATTGAGTTGGTTCGAGGGCCGCATATTCTGCCGTCTGGGCGTCCTTTATACTAGCGCGTTGGCGATCTGCCAGGCCTGAGCACCGCGCGGTGGTTGAACGCAATCGACACGACGTTTTGATCATTGGCAGCGGCGCGGCCGGCCTCGCCGCGGCGTTGCATCTGGCTCCGCACGCGCGCGTGGCGGTGCTCTCCAAACATGAGCTCGATTCGGGCTCGACCGATTGGGCGCAGGGCGGCCTCGCCGCCGTCATCGATTCCGCCGACAGCGAATATGAACACGTGCAGGACACTCTGGCGGCGGGCGCGGGCCTGTGTCGCGAGAACACCGTGTGGCACGTCGTCTGCCACGCGCGCGAAGTCGTGGATCAGCTCATTCGCTGGGGCGTTGCGTTCGACCGCGATGGCAACAATTTCCATCTGACGCAGGAAGGCGGCCATTCGTTCCGACGGATCCTGCACGTCGCCGATACGACCGGGCACGCGATCTCATCGAATCTGATTCGCGAAGCGAGTCACACGCCCAACGTCGAGTTGTTCACCCATCATGTGGCAATCGATCTGATCACGACCGCAAAACTCGGTGAGAGCACGAACCGATGCGTGGGCGCCTACGTCTATAACCAGAGCACCGATCACGTCGAGGTGTTCGAGGCGTCGTGCGTCATTCTCGCTACGGGCGGCGCGAGCAAGGTCTACCTGTACACGAGCAATCCGGACGGCTCGACCGGCGACGGCATTGCGATGGCGTGGCGCGCGGGCTGTCGCGTCGCCAACATGGAGTTCAATCAGTTCCACCCGACCTGCTTGTTTCACCCGCACGCCAAATCATTTTTGATTTCCGAAGCCGTGCGCGGTGAAGGCGGCCTGCTGCTGTTACCCGACGGCGAGCGGTTCATGCCGAAGTTCGATGCCCGCGCGGAGCTCGCGCCGCGCGACGTCGTCGCGCGCGCGATTGATCACGAGATGAAGCGGCTAGGGGCCGACTGCGTCTACCTCGATATCAGTCACAAACCCGACGCGTTGATCAAGAAACATTTCCCCAACATCTATGGAACCTGCGCATCACTGGGCATCGATATCACGCGCGAACCCATTCCGGTCGTACCCGCCGCGCACTACACGTGCGGCGGCGTCGTCGTCGATCTGCACGGCGCCACCGACATCGATTGCCTTTATGCCATCGGCGAGACGAGCTTCACAGGACTGCATGGTGCGAATCGACTGGCGAGCAATTCATTGCTCGAGTGTCTCGTGTACGGCAAGTCGGCCGCCGATCACATTCGTGCCCGCTTACCTTCCGCGGTACCCATTCCCGCGATTCCGGGTTGGGACGAGAGTCGCGTCACCGATTCGGACGAGGACGTCGTCCTTTCGCACAACTGGCACGAACTGCGGCAATTCATGTGGGACTACGTCGGCATCGTGCGGACCGACAAGCGGCTCGAGCGCGCGTTGCACCGCATCGAGTTGCTGAAGCGCGAAATTCACGAGTACTACAGCAACTATCGCGTCGGCAGCGACCTGATCGAATTGCGCAATCTGATTCACGTCGCCGAACTGATCGTCCGGTCCGCGCGCGCTCGGCGCGAAAGCCGCGGATTGCACTACACGCTCGATCACCGTGAGCTGCGCGCCAACGCGAGCGATACGATGTTGTACCCGAGCTTCGCGGATCCGTTGGACGTGCTGCGGCCGGTCGCTCTGTGAACGACTCTCACGCAGCGAAATCCAACGCTTTCATGTGACGCCGCAGCGCGGCGTAATCCGCGTCCGTTACTTCACCGCGCCACACATACACCAACCTGCGCCGCCGGCGGGCGCCCGTCAGCCAGACCGCCGTGCAACCGGGACCGAGCCATGCGCGCTGAGCGCGATACTCGAGCGCGTCGAGCGTGATGCCGCCGGGACACAGTCCGAGTTCGTGCAGCACGCCCCGCTCGCGCAGCTGACGCGCGACTTCGGCTATCGCGCTCAGCCCTACGATCCCGGCGAACGCCCACATCCATGATCGCTCACGCGCAAGCTCGACCGCCGCAAGCATTGCGAGCGAATGCACCGCTGCCGGCAACATCATGCGCCGCTGCCCAACGCGCCAGTCGATCCACCGAGTCACGTTCATTGCGAATCGCGTTCATTGAAGGCACGGATCAACGCGATGAGTTCGCCGACAACCGGGTCCTCCGGCGCGCTGCGCTGCTGAAACCAATTCCAGATGTCCTGATCTTCGCAGTCGAGCAGCCGCTGCAGCGCCGCGCGTTGCATTGCCGACAGGCTCTCGAAGTGCGCAAGGACGAACGGCGGCAGCAACAGATCCAGCTCGAGCAGCCCGCGACGGCTGCGCCAGTAACAGCGATTCAACTCGACCTTGGCGACGTGCATGGCATCAGGACACCGATCTGCGGACTCGACACTAACTGCTCAGACGGTGAAAATCATGAGTCCCCGCAGCTACATCATGTGAGCGTCGACGTGCATGACGATTGGCAGCACTTCCTGGAGCAGCAGGGCTTCGAGATCAAACGGGCACGCGCGCACGCTCGCGGAAGCGCCGCCGACCCGGCGGCAACGCGCTGCGTCGACCTCAATCACTTCGTCGCGCTGTCATTGGTTGGCCCCGACGCGAGTTCGTTTCTCGAGGGCTATCTAACCTGTGAAATGGCCGCGCTGACCGAGTCGCGCGCGCTGCAAGGCGCCTACTGCAACATCAAAGGTCGCGTCGTCGCGGACGTGACCGTGCTGCTCACCAACGCACAACCGACATTGCTGATGCACGGGTCGTTGCGAGACGAAGTGGTCACGAGCCTGCGCAAGTATCTCGCTTTCTCGCGCTCGCGATTCGTCGATCCCGAGACGGCTCCCGTGATGCTCGGCATCGTGAATCCGCCGCCGTCGGCCGGATTGCCGACGGAGGCGTTGGCGGTCGCTCAGTGGCGCGGCGGTCATGCGATCGCGATGCCGGGATCGACACCGCGCGCGGTGCTGTTGTTGCCTGTCGCGCAGGCAAAGACAGTCTGGCTCGAATATGCGGCGCAATCGGCTGTCGCGGATGCGAGCGTTTGGGACCTGCTCGACATTCGTGCAGGCATTGCACACGTCGAGGCGGCGACATCGGGTGACTTCCTGCCGCAGATGCTCGACTACGACAAGTCGGGTGCGGTCAGTTTCACGAAGGGCTGTTACCTCGGTCAGGAGATCGTTGCCCGCACGCAACACCTCGGGCGCGCGAAACGCCATCTCCAACGACTCAACTGGAGTGGCGCAAATCCGCCGCGGGTCGGTGCGGCGTTGGACGATGCCGAGAACCACCGCGCCGGAACGTTGGTCGCGATCGCGAGCGTCGCGCCGGATCGCGGCGAAGCGCTCGCAGTTCTGAACGAGGGCACCCCTGCGACGCTGCACGCCGACGGAGTTTCGTTCGTTCCGCAATGACCTGAGTTCGGCTGTCAGCCGTTCGGCGCGCTGTTCGAAAGATAGAGCCGCTGAATGCTCGAGAAATCGAGACCGCCGGCGCCGTGTTGCTGCTTCAGAAGCCGGTACAGATTGCGCGCGAGCGCGCCCATCGGAATCGCCATATCGGTGCCGTCAGCGGCATCCATCGCGAGTCCAAGGTCCTTGATCATCAGGTCGACTAGGAAGCCACCGGAATAGCCGCGCGACGCCGGCACCCCTTCCATCACGCCGGGATAGGGGTTGTACACGTTGAGCGACCAGTTGCCGCCCGACGAACGCTTCATGATTTCCGACAACACCGTCGGGTCCAGTCCATTCGCAACGCCCAATGCGAGCGCTTCGGCGGTGCCGGTCATGTGAATCGCCAGCAGCATGTTGTTGCAGACCTTCGCGACCTGGCCCGGCACCGTGTGCCCCCGCATGAAATATGTTGCTGCCCATGCGTTCGAGAATTCCTCGCGCGCGCTCGAGCACCGCCGCGTCGCCGCCGACGATGAACGTCAACGTGCCTTTCTCGGCGCCCGCGGTACCGCCGGAAACCGGCGCGTCGAGCATCTCGATTCCGCGCGCACGCGCGGCGTCGGCGACTTTACGCGCGGACTGCGGCGAGATCGTGCTGCAATCGATCACGACGGTCGAACGCGCAATTCGATCCAGCAACGTGCGGCCATCCGCGTCCGGGGTCAGGTACAGGCCCTCGACGTGGCGGCTCGCCGGCAACATGCTGATGAAGAACTCGACGCCATCCGCCGCTGCCGCCGCCGACTTCGACACCGCCGCACCACCCTCTCTTGCGCGCGCCAGCGCCGACTCGACGAGGTCGAACGCCGTCACTTGATGGCCGGACTTGATCAGGTTGAGCAGCATCGGGCCGCCCATGTTGCCGAGACCCACGAATCCGATCTTCGCCATCAATGTTCTCCCAAATCAGCCAACAACTTCGCGGAGGGGCCTTCGAAGTGTTGGAGCGACATACTCGTGCGGCAGTTCCAATACGGCGCGATAACGCCACGCCGGTTTGTTGTCCTTGTCGATGATCAGTGCACGTATACCTTCGACAAAGTCGGGTCGGACGGCGCACGCATTTGCGACGGACAGTTCCATTCTAAAGACGTCTTCGAGCGTCATCGTCGCGACTCTGCGCAGCTGTTCGTGGACGATGCCGATCGAAGTCGGACAACCGGAAGCCATCGCGGCGAGTCCTTTGTCGAGCCACGCGTCGTGACCGCCCAGGCGCATCAGCCGGTCCGCCGTTTCCTGCACCGTGGTCGGCAGCGCTGGGATCGCGGCTTCGAGGGGTCCTTGATGCTGCGCCAGCGCGCCGTCCTCGAGCGGCGCGCTACCGCAGGCAGCGATGCACGCCTCGATGATCGCCGCATCGGCAGAGGACGCGCTCCAGCGGGCGTTCGCCAAACCTTCGACCAGCGTGGACCACGCCGCCGCGGGAATCGCGTGAGTGGCGAGCCCGATGAACCGCGCATCCGCGGCCAGCATGTGCGTGCCGGTCATGCCGAGCCAGACGGCGTTGGCACTCGATAGTCCCTTCAGAATCCACGAAGCGCCGGCGTCTGGAAACAATCCGATCGTGAGTTCGGGCATCGCGATGCGCGAGCGCTCGGTCACGAGCCGATACTTCGACGCCGAGAACAAGCCGAGTCCGCCGCCCATCACGACACCGTGCCCAAAACACACGACGGGTTTGCGCGCGCAGTGGATCGCGTAGTCGAGCCGATACTCGGCTTCGAAGAAGCGCTCCGCATAGTCATCGACCTGGGCGTGGGCCGCGTGATTACGCGTCATGCAGCGATACAGGGCCTGAATGTCGCCGCCCGCACAGAACGCGCGCTCGCCCGCACCGCGCAACAGTATCGCGACGACGTCGCCGCGCTCGTTCCACGCCGCGAGCGCGGGCGCGAGAATCTCGATCATCGGCAATGACAGCGAGTTGAGGGTCTTTTCGACGTTCAACGTCGCGAACGCCAGCGTGTGTCCCGACGCCGTCCGACGCTCCTCGAGCACGACGACGTCGGACGGGGCATTCAGCAGCGCGCTCGCCGTCATGCATTCTTCCAAACGGGTTTGCGCTTCTCGAGGAACGCCTTGACGCCTTCGGTCTGATCCTGCGTATCGAACAACTTCACGAACGATTCGCGCTCGGACGCATACGCCGAACTGATGTCTCCTTCGCGTGCGCGTTGGATCAACGCTTTGCACGCGGCGACCGCCGGCGGACTCTGCCGCCCCGCCGATTCGGCCAACGTCAGTGCCTGAGCCAACGCAGCGCCTTTCTCGACCACTTCTTCGACGAGTCCGATACGCGCGGCCGTCTGCGCGTCGATGCGTTCGCCGCACAGGATCATGCGTTTCGCCCACCCCTCGCCGACGAGCCACGCAAGGTTCTGCGTGCCGCCGCCGCACGGCAACAAGCCGACCGTCGCTTCCGGCAGCGCCATCATCGCTTGCTGCTCCGCGATCCGGATATCACACGCCATCGCGCATTCGAGTCCACCGCCCATCGCAAACCCATTGATCGCCGCGATCGTCACACCGCGGAAGTTTGCAAGTCGCTCGAACGCACCGCCGAACGCGACCGACATCGTCGCGGCCACGCCTTTGTCGCCATCGGCGAACAGCTTCAGGTCGGCGCCGGCCGAGAAGAACTTCTCGCCGCGGCCGGTGACGACGATCGCGTAGATCGACTTGTCGGCTGTGCACGCATCGACCAGCGCCTCGAGTCCCTGCAGGCTCTCTTCGTCCCATGTATTGGCCGGCGGATTGTCGATCGTCACGAGCGCCGTGTGGCCGCGCACTTCGACGCCGAGTTTCGGAGTCTGACTTGTAATCATCGGATCACCTCGGTTGCGCCTTCCATCAATACACGCCGCGCGATGATGACGCGCATGATTTCGTTCGTCCCTTCGAGAATCTGGTGGACACGGCTGTCCCTGACGTGACGCTCGAGGGGCAGCTCCTTGATGTAGCCGTAACCGCCGTGCAGCTGCAACGCCGCATTGCAGACGTCGAATCCAACGTCGGTCGCGAAACGTTTCGCCATCGCGCAGAACGTCGTTGCGTCCGGATCCTTCGAGTCCAGCTTCCACGCTGCCAGTCGCACCATCGCGCGCGCGGCGACCAGGTCGGTCGCCATATCGGCGAGCTTGAATTGCAGGGCTTGGAACTGCGCCAGCGCCTGACCGAACTGTTTGCGCTGCGACATGTAGCGAGCCGCCTGATCGAGCGCCGCCTGCGCAGTGCCGATCGAACACGTGGCAATGTTGATCCGCCCGCCATCCAGACCGCGCATCGCGATCTTGAAACCCTCGCCTTCGGCGCCGAGCCGATTGCCGATGGGCACAACGACGCCATCAAAATTGATCTGCCGAGTGGGCTGGCTGTTCCAACCCATCTTCTGTTCTTTGCGTCCGTAGCTGATCCCCGGCGCATCGCCGGGAACGAGAAAGCTGCAAACGCCGCCGGCACCGGGATGTAGACCTTTCTCGTCCTCGAGTCGCGCCATCACGACGAGCACGTCGGTATCGCCGGCGCCGGAGATGAACGCCTTGCTGCCGGTAATGACGTATTCGCCGCCGCGTCGCTTCGCAACCGTTTTCAGCGATGCAGCGTCGGAGCCTGCAGTCGGCTCGGTCAGGCAATACGACGCGAGCTTTTCACCGCTGACCATCGCCGGACACCACTGCGCCTTCAACGCCTCGCTGCCAAACGTCGCGATCATCCAAAGCGCCATGTTGTGAATCGTCATGTACGCCGTCGTCGACGTGCAGCCCGCGGCGAGTTCTTCGAGGATCAGGCTCGCATCGAGCCGCGACAGACCCAGTCCGCCGTCGGCAACGGGCGTATACAGCGCGCAGAATCCGAGCGCCCCGGCGCGCCGGATGACGTCCTTTGGGAAATGTTGTTCTGCGTCCCAGCGGCTCGCATGAGGGGCGAGTTCGCCGACAGCGAACTGCCGCGCCGCGTCGCGATAGGCCTGCTGCTCCTCGCTGAGATCGAAGTTCACGACGACTACTGCAGCTTGATCGTCATGTTGGAGCCAACGGTCGATGAGTCGTCGAACCAGCGTGCGGTCACCGTCTTCGTTTCGGTGTAGAAGCGAACCGCCTGTTTGCCGTACGCGTGTTGATCGCCGAAGAACGATTGCTTCCAGCCCGTGAACGAGAAAAACGGCAGCGGCACGGGAATCGGCACATTGATACCGACCTGACCGACCTCGATCTCGTGTTGAAATTTGCGCGCCGCGCCGCCGCTCGACGTGAAGATCGACGTGCCATTGCCGTACGGGTTGGCGTTGATCATGCCGATTGCGCTGTCGAGGTCGCCGACCTGCGCGGCCAGCAGCACCGGCCCGAATATCTCTTCCTTGTAGATCGTCATCTCGGGATCGACATCGGTGAACAACGTCGGCCCCAGCCAGTTGCCGTCCGGAAATCCGGTGACTTTGCAGTCGGAACCGTCGAGCAAACACTTAGCACCTTCTTCTTTGCCCTTGCGAATGAACCCGAGCACGCGCTCTTTCGCCTTCGGGTTGATCTGCGGACCATACGCGGAGGCCGGTGAATCCCACGGGCCCGGTTGGACCCTTGCCATCGCGGCTTGCAAATCGGGGATCCACTGCTTCGCGGCGCCGACGAACACAGCGACGCTGATCGCCATACAGCGCTGGCCCGCGGCGCCGCACGACGCACCGACGAGATTGCTGATGACCTGCGCCTTGTTCGCATCCGGCATGATCACCATGTGATTCTTGGCGCCGGCCATCGCCTGCACGCGTTTGAGGTTCTGCGTTCCGGTCCGATACACGTGTTGTGCAACCGGAACCGAACCGACGAACGAAATCGCTTTGACGTCGCGATGGTTCAGCAACGCATCGACCTGTTGCCGGCCGCCGTGGATCAGCTGCATGACGCCTTTCGGCGCGCCGGCTTCGACGAATAACTCGACCAGCCGGCTCGGCGTCATCGGATCCTGTTCAGACGGTTTCAATACGAACGTGTTGCCGCACGCGATCGCCATCGGAAACATCCACAGGGGGATCATCGCGGGGAAATTGAAGGGCGTGATGCCGACGCACACGCCGAGCGGCTGGATGTAGCTGTAGGAGTCGATCGTGCGCGCGACGTTCTCGACGGTTTCACCCATCATCAAGGTCGACACGTTGCATGCGTGCTCGACCACTTCGATGCCGCGCCAGACGTCACCTTGTGCATCCGCAAACGTTTTCCCCGTCTCGCGCGACAAAATTCGCGCGACGTCGTCATGGTGCTTCTTCAGCAGTTCCTGATATTTCAGCATCACGCGCGCGCGTTCCGGCGTCGGCACGTCCCGCCAGGTCTGAAAGGCTTCCTTCGCGCTCGCCACCGCGCGATCAACTTCGTGCTGTGTCGCGAACGGCACGTCGCCGAGCACTTCCTGTGTCGCCGGATCAGTGACCGGGAGCCACTCGTTGGTTTCGCTGGCGACGAACTCGCCGCCGATGAACAAGGGCAGCTTCTGCGCCATGGCGTACTCCAATACAGTGAAATTGCGCGGATCATCGCATAACTCGGGGCACCGCGGAGCGGTGCCCACTCGTGCGAAACGGTGATCGCATAACTCGGGGCACCGCGGAGCGGTGCCCACTCGTGCGAAACGGTGATCGCACAACTGAAACGGGGATCGCACACCTGAAACAGCGATGAATTAAGGCGGGTTCGCTTCCCGCTGCGGAACCGGTTTACTCTTCCCGCTCAGTTAGAACGAGGCACAGACGATGAGCTGGTCATTCGAAACAGAACCCGAGTTTCAGCGTGAGCTCGATTGGGTCGACGCATTCGTCACCGAAGAGATCGAGCCGCTCGATTTCATCATCGGTCATCCGAACGATTTCAGCGATCCGAACCGCCGCAAGTTGATCCCGCCGTTGCAGGCCGAAGTGAAAAAGCGGGGCCTGTGGGCGTGCCACCTCGGGCCTGAGCTCGGCGGACAGGGTTATGGTCAGGTCAAACTCGCATTGATGACCGAGATTCTCGGTCGCGCCAAATGTGCGCCGACCGTTTTCGGTTGTCAGGCGCCCGATTCCGGTAACGCCGAAATCCTCGCCCACTACGGTACGCCCGCCCAGAAGGCGAAGTACCTCGCGCCGCTTTTGAACAGCGAAATCTGTTCGTGTTATTCGATGACCGAGCCGCAGGGTGGCGCCGATCCCAAGGTCTTTACCTGCCTCGCCGAAGCGCAGGGGGATAACTGGGTCATCAACGGCGAAAAATGGTTTTCGTCGAACGCACGCTACGCGTCGTTTTTGATCGTGATGGCCGTAACGGACCCCGACGCACCCGCGTATCAACGTATGTCGATGTTCATCGTCCCGTCGGAAACGCCGGGAGTCGAAATCATCCGCAACGTCGCGGTCGGCTATGAACGCGAAGGCGCGCATGCGTACATGCGGTACAACAACGTAAAAATCCCGCGTGACCACATGCTCGGCGAACCGGGCCAGGGCTTCATCGTCGCACAGACGCGCCTCGGCGGCGGCCGCATCCATCACGCGATGCGAACCGTCGCGAAGATCAAGCGAGCGTTCGACATGACGTGCGAGCGTGCTCTGTCGCGTACGACCCAAGGCGAGGTGCTGGCGCAGAAACAAATGGTGCAGGCAATGATCGCGGACTCGTGGACCGACATCGAACAGTTTCGACTGCTCGTGCTGCGCACGGCGTGGAAGATCGATCGCTATAAGGATTACCGGAAAGTACGAGCGGACATTTCGGCAGTGAAGGCCGCAATGCCGCGCGTCTACCACGATGTCTTTTCGCGCGCGCTGCAGATCCACGGTTCACTCGGACTCTCGACCGAAATGCCATTCGCGGCTGGCGTGCTCGACTCCTACCACATGGGCCTCGCCGACGGCCCGACCGAGGTGCACAAGGTGACGGTGGCGCGGCAGGTGCTCGGCGGTTATCAAGGCACGAACGAGATGTTCCCGGACTACCATCTCATCAAGCGACGTGACGCGGCACTCGCGAAATATGCCGACGTGTTGGAGCGCGAGGTCGCCGAGTTCTAGATCGGCTGAGGGATATCGGGAGGGGAGATCCCTCCCACAAATGATCGCTCCCACAAAGTCATTCGACGGCGAACCAGTCGATCGGCGGCTTGCCGTGCGCAACGAGGTAGCGATTCGCTTTTGAGAAGTGGCGGCAGCCGAAAAAACCGCGGTGCGCGGACAGCGGCGACGGATGCGGACCCGACAGCACGCAGTGTCGGTGAGTATCGACGATCGCGCCTTTCTTTTGCGCATACGTGCCCCACAACATGAACACGAGCCCCTCGCATTGTGCGTTGAGGACTTCGACGATGCGATCGGTGAACGTCTCCCAACCACGTCCCTGGTGTGAGCCCGCGCGACCGCGTTCGACCGTCAGCACTGCATTCAACAACAGCACGCCCTGACGCGCCCACGGCGTCAGACAACCATGGCCCGGTCGCAGGCGTCCGTCCGCGCGTCCGCCTGGAACGCTCGGGTCGACCATGTCCGTATTGATTTCTTGGAAGATGTTCAACAGCGACGGTGGCTCGGCGACGCCACGCTGCACCGAAAAACACAGGCCGTGCGCCTGATCCGGGCCGTGATACGGATCCTGTCCGATGATCACGACGCGAACATCGTCGATCGGCGTCAGATCGAGCGCCGCAAAAATCTCCGACCCGCGCGGATATATCGTCTTGCGCGCTTCGCGTTCCTTGACGAGAAAAGCACGCAGATTGCGCATGTAGCTCTTGTCGAACTCATCGCGCAGCACGCGCTTCCAGGCCTCGTGCAACACCACCCGATCGCCGGTCGCGGCGCCCTCAGGCATGCCTATTCGTCTCGCGGCCGCATGTGCGGAAACAGCAGCACGTCGCGGATCGACGTCGAGTTGGTCAACAACATCACGAGCCGGTCGATGCCGATGCCCTCGCCCGCCGTCGGCGGCAACCCGTACTCGAGCGCAGTGATGTAGTCCTGATCGAACTCCATCGCGTCGTCATCGCCCGAACGCTTCAACTCGACCTGCGCGCGAAATCGATCTGCCTGGTCGTCTGGATCATTCAACTCGGAGAACCCGTTCGCGATCTCGCGTCCGGCAATGAACAGCTCGAAGCGGTCGGTGACGGTCGGATCGGCGTCGTTGCGGCGCGCCAGCGGAGAGATCTCGGCCGGATACGCCGTCACGAACACGGGGTCGATCAAGCGTTCCTCGACGCGCGCCTCGAACACCTCGGCTTGCAGACGGCCCAGCGTCCAGTTCGGATCGGGATTTTCGTTCATCGCGACGAGCGCGCGCCGCAACGCGTCGACGTTGCCCACCGTGTCGCGGCTGAAACCCGTGTGCCGCGCGATCGCGTCTGCCATCGTCAGACGTTCGATCGGCGCGCCGAAGTCGAGGTGTTGACCCTGGAAATTGACGCGCGTCGTGCCGAGCACGCCCTGCGCAACCTCGCGCAGCAACACTTCGGTCAGATCCATCAGGTCGCGGTAGTCGCTGTACGCCTGATAGAACTCGAGCATCGTGAACTCGGGATTGTGGCGTGGCGACAATCCTTCGTTGCGAAAATTCCGATTCACCTCGAACACTCTTTCGAACCCGCCCACGACGAGCCGCTTCAGATACAGCTCCGGCGCGATCCGCAAGAACAGATCCATGCCGAGCGCGTTGTGATGCGTAACGAACGGTTTTGCAGCCGCGCCCCCCGGGATCGGGTGCATCATCGGCGTCTCGACTTCCAGGTATCCACGCGCGACGAAAAACGTGCGGATCGCCTGAATGACTGCGGTGCGCGTTTGGAACAGGGCGCGCGTCTCTTCGTTCATCATCAGGTCGAGGTAGCGCTGGCGCGAGCGCGTTTCCTGATCATGCAGGCCATGAAATTTCTCGGGCAACGGTCGCACCGACTTGGCCAGCATGCGCACGCCGTGACCCTCGACCGTCAGCTCACCCTTGTTCGTGCGGAACAGCGTGCCGGTCACGCCGACGACGTCGCCGATATCCCACAACGCCTCGAACGCTTGATACGCCGCGTCGCCGATCTGTTCACGGCGCACGTAACATTGAATCCGGCCCGAGACGTCCTGCAGTGTAAAAAAGCTCGCTTTCCCCATCACGCGACGCAACATGACGCGACCGGCGACCGCGACCTCGACGGCGAGCGACGCGAGCTCTTCCCTTTCCACATCGCCGTAGCGCGCCTGCAAATCGGCGGCAACCGCGCTGCGACGGAAATCGTTCGGAAACGAATCCCCTTGCGCGCGCAACGCCGCGAGTTTCTCGCGCCGGTGCCGGACGATCTCGTTGTCTTCGGTCATTACAGACCCGCCTTCAAACTCGCTTCGATGAACTCGTCGAGGTCACCGTCGAGCACCTCGTTTGGATCGCTCCGTTCGACACCGGTGCGCAGATCCTTGATTCGCGATTGATCGAGGACATAGGAACGTATCTGACTTCCCCAACCGATATCCGCTTTGTTGTCTTCCACCGTCTGTTGCGCAGCGCGCCGCTTCAGCATTTCCAGTTCATAGAGTTTTGCGCGCAATTGCTTCCACGCTTTGTCCCGGTTCTGATGCTGAGAGCGCTCGCTCTGACACTGCACGACGGTATTCGTCGGCAGATGCGTCATCCGAATCGCCGAGTCTGTCTTGTTGACGTGCTGGCCGCCGGCGCCGCTCGCCCGGTACGTATCGATGCGGACGTCCGCGGGATTGATCTCGATCTCGATCTCCTCGTCGATTTCCGGCGATACGAACACCGATGCGAACGACGTGTGCCGACGATTGCCCGCATCGAACGGGGATTTGCGCACCAGCCGATGTACGCCGGTCTCGGTGCGCAGCCAACCGAACGCATACTCGCCGACAATGGCGACGGTTGCGCCTTTGATACCCGCGACCTCGCCAGGCGACAGTTCGGTGATCTCGGTTTCGAAGTCGCGCTGCTCGGCCCAGCGCAAATACATGCGCAGCAACATCTCGGCCCAGTCCTGCGCTTCGGTGCCACCGGAACCGGCTTGAATTTCCAGATACGCATTGTTCGGGTCGAGTTCGCCGTTGAACATCCGACGGAATTCGAGGTCCGCGAGCTGCGATTCAACGGTTTCGAGCTCGTGTGCCACCTCGTCGAGCGTCGCCGCATCGTCCTCGGCTGCGGCGAGCTCCAGCAGTTCGCCCATGTCGCCGAGCCCGGTACCGACACGCTCGAGATTGCTGACGATTCGATCGAGGGTCGCGCGTTCTTTACCAAGCACTTGCGCGCGGTCTGGATCGTCCCATACATCGGACTGCGCGAGTTCCAGTTCTATCTCTTCGAGGCGATTCTTGCGGTCCGCGAAGTCAAAGATACCCCCTGAGCGCGTCGTTGCGCGCCCTGAGATCCTTCAGCTGTTCCCGCAGGGATGTCAGTTCCGCCATCTGTTACCCGGTTGCATGAGTTCGAGGCTAGTGCGCCAAAAACGCGGCGAGTATAAGGAAGGTCGAATCAATTCACACGTCCGCTGTGTCGGCGACCGGCGTTTCCTCGATATGCAAAACCACGAGTTGCAGCGTCGCGCGATCGCGGTAGTCGTTGCGCGCGAGCCGATACACGACCTGCGCGTGGGTCGCGCCTGGTAGCGGCTCGTGATTGAACGCAATCGCGTCGACGACGCGACCGTCGACGCGCAACGACAGTTTCAGATGCCGTTCGCCGACGACCCGTTGATGAACAATGTCGAAGTCGCCGTGGAACAGCGGTTCCGGGAAACCCTGCCCCCACGGGCCGCCGCGCGCAATCTCGTCGGCCAACGACAATTCGAGTTCGCTCGATTGCAGCTCGCCATCGCTGAACACGACGCCGCCGATCTCCCGCGCGCTGACCCAGCGCCCGATCTCGGTCGCGAACGCGTCGGCAAATCGCGCGAGATGCGTACGCCGAATCGACAGGCCCGCCGCCATCGCGTGGCCGCCGAAGCGTTGAATCAGGCCCGGATAGCGTGTCGCGATCGCATCGAGTGCGTCGCGGATGTGAACCCCTGGAATCGAGCGCGCGGATCCTCTGAGTTCGTCCGGTGCAACAGCGCCGGCGTCGGCGAATGCAATCGCCGGACGGTGGAAGCGTTCCTTCAAACGCCCGGCAACGATCCCGACGACTCCCTGATGCCAGCCGTCCCGATAGACGCACAGCCCCAACGACGATTCATCCGCCAAATTGACGCTTGCAACCGCGAGTTCCGCTTCCTGTGTCATCTGCTGTTGGATGGCGCGCCGCGTTTCGTTCAGTTCCTCGAGCGCACGCGCCAGCGACCGCGCCTCAGTGATATTGTCGGCGAGCAGACAACGGATTCCTATGCTCATGTCGTCGAGTCGACCGGCCGCGTTGAGCCGGGGTCCGAGCGAGAAGCCGAGGTCCTCGGCGGAGAGTCCGCTCATCGACCGCCGCGCCATCTCGCACAGCGCCGCGATTCCGGGGCGTGCCTTGCCGGAACGTATGCGGCGCAGGCCCTGCTGAATCAGAATTCGGTTGTTGCGATCCAACGGCACGACGTCGGCGACGGTACCGAGCGCGACGAGGTCGAGAAAATCGGCCATGTTCGGTGCGTCGATGCCGATGCTCACAAACCAGCCGCGCTCGCGCAGCAGCGCGCGCACCTGGCTCAATACATAAAAGATGACCCCGACACCTGCGAGATTTGGGCTGTCGAATTTGGAGCCGGGCAGATTCGGATTGACGATTGCATGTGCGTCAGGCAGTTCGCGCCCGGGCAGATGATGGTCGGTGATAACGACGGTCGCGCCTGCGGCGCGGGCCGCGCGCACGCCCTCGACACTCGAAATGCCATTATCGACGGTGACCAGAACATCCGGATGATCGATCATCGCGATCGCGACGATCTCGGGCGTCAACCCATACCCGAACTCGAACCGATTCGGCACGATGTAGCTGACCTGCCGGCAACCCATTGCGCGCAACGCCGCCACACCGAGCACGCTGGACGTCGCACCGTCGGCATCGAAATCCCCAACAAATTTGATATGGCGCCCTTCGGTGACCGCGTCAACCAGCACTTGCGCAGCGGCCGCAGCGCCATCGAGCGCGTTCGGCTGCAGCAGCGCCGATAGCGACAGATCGAGTTCGTCGATCGACGCGACGCCGCGCGAGCCGTAGATTCGCGCCATTCGCGGCGACAACGTCTTCGCGAGTTGCGCCTCGGCGTCGCCGTGCGGACGTTCGACAATGCGCCTTATGTTCACCGTCGCGACCCGATCCTCGTCAGGCATGCTCGTCGAGCGTTTCGACGCGGATGCGCATGATCGGGTGGACCACCTCGCCGAGCGCTTGAATGGCCGCGACAGCGACATCCATCGCGCGCTCCACGACCCGATGCGTCAGGATGATGACGGGCACCCACGGCACGTCGCCGGTCGAGCGGATCGCCTGCTCGCGTTGAATCACCGCCTCGATGCTGATCCCGTGCACCGAGAGGATCTGCGCGACTTTTGCGAGCACGCCGGGCTGATCGACCGCGGGAATACGCAAATAGTAGGCTGTCGTCACTTCGGACATCGATAGCGCATTGACGCCGGTATCCGCCGGCACGTCCACCGCATTGCCGCGCGCGATGTCGATCAGATCGGCGAGCACCGCCGACGCTGTTGGCAGCGCCCCAGCGCCGGGCCCGTAGTACATCGACGAGCCGACTGCATCGCTGTTGATGACAACTGCATTCATCACACCATCGACTTTCGCGAGCAGGCGCCGTTCCGGAATCAGCGTCGGATGAACGCGCATTTCGATTCCCGCTGGCGTGCGCCGCGTGATGCCCAGATGCTTGATTCGGTAGCCAAGCGCGGCGGCATATTCCAGATCCTCGACACCGATGCGGCTGATGCCTTCGGTGTAAACGGCATCCGGATCGAGCCGGATCCCAAACGCGAGCGCTGCCAGAATGGCCAGCTTATGAGCGGCGTCGATACCTTCGACGTCGAACGTCGGATCCGCTTCGGCGTACCCGAGCGCCTGCGCTGCGCCGAGCGCCTTCGCAAAGTCGTTCCCGGAGGCCATCTGCGTGAGGATGTAGTTCGACGTACCGTTGATGATTCCGGCAACCCAGTTGATCGAATTGCCGGCAAGTCCTTCTCGTAACGATTTGATGATTGGAATTCCGCCAGCCACGGCACCTTCGAAACCGACGCAGATTTTCGCTGCTCGCGCCAACGGCAGCAGCCGCGCGCCCCGCATCGCGATCAGCGCTTTGTTCGCAGTGACGAAGTGCTTGCGTGCGTCGATGCACCGCTGGAACAGCGCGTCCGCCGCGTCGACGCCGCCGATCACTTCGACGACCACATCGACGCGCGGATCCGCAACGACGTCACCGATCACAGTGGAGAATGCCACCGAAGGCGGGACGATCGACGGTTTCGGAGTCCGACTCGCGATTCGCACGATTTCGATCGGCCGGCCGGCCTGCCGTGCGATCGCGGGGCCATTGGCATGCAACAGCGACAACACGCCTTGGCCGACAGTGCCCAGGCCACATAGGCCGATTCGAAGCGGCTGCACCGTTTGTACCGAGACGAAATGAGGGACCGGGGAAGCTAGCGATTCACTCCGGCGAAGTCAACGCGCTCTCCGCTCGCAGGTCCCCTCGCTTGCCCCGTCAGATGCCGAGCACTTCGCGCAGCTCGTCGGCGCTGACGTATCCCGCGAGCATCCGACCGTCTTCCAGGATGACCGCCGGCGTACCCGTCAGTCCGGCCAGATGGCCGAGTTCATACTCCTTGGCGACCGGGTTATCGCAGGTCTTTGGCGGAAGCTGCTCACCACGCTTCATCCGGGTGATCGCGTCGCCGCGGTCGCTGGAACACCACGCCGTCACCATCTTGGCGTAACCGGGAGAGTCGAGCCCGGATCGCGGATAGGCGAGGTAGCGCACCTCGACTCCCATCTGGTTCATCCGCGGCACTTCGAGATGCAGCTTGCGGCAGAACGTGCAATCGACGTCGGTAAACACCGTGATCACCGCTCTGCGTTCGCCTTGCGCCGGAAACACGGCCATGTCCTTGATCGATACGCCTGCGATCAGTTCCTTGCGCTTGGCGTCTCGATCTTTCTCGGCGAGATTGACGAGCGAATCGCCAACTTCGTACAGATCACCGGCGATCAGATAGCGACCGTCGGCCGTCGCATAGAGCAACGAGCCGCCGGGGAGCTCGATTGTGATCATTCCCGGGATCTGCGCCGCGGTCGCGCCTTCGATCTGCAGATCGGGACGCGCGGCCTTCAGCTTTGCGACAACGGCATCGATCGTGTTCTGTGTGACGGGCGCCGCCGCGGACCGGGCATCCGCACCGATCAGTATTGACGCGGCAACGACGAGGATCGCAATTGACGAACGACGCAGCATCTTCATTCCTTTAAGAAAACCTGCCGAGGATATTAGACCCAATGCCACCGTTGGAATTCACCCGCGAGGATGATGCGCCGAATGCACCGCTTTCAAGCGACTCTGGGCCACGTGCGTATAGATCTGCGTCGTACTCAGGTCGGCGTGGCCCAGCATCATCTGTACGGCACGCAGGTCCGCACCATGATTGATCAAATGGGTCGCAAATGCGTGTCTTAACGTGTGCGGTGAGACGTTGCGCACGATGCCAGCGAGCGCTACGTACTTCTTGATCGCGTGCCAGAACGTCTGGCGGGCCATTTCGCGACCCCGCAGACTCGGGAATAAGACGTCTGTGGGCGCGCCGCGCGTCAGCTGTTGACGCGCCTCGCTCACGTATCTGCCGACCCACACCAACGCCTCTTCTCCGATCGGCACCAGGCGCTCGCGTCCCCCTTTGCCCACTACCCTGACTACACCCTGACGCGTGTTGACCATTCCTACGCGCAACGCGACGAGTTCGGAAATCCGCAGTCCGGTTGCATACAACAGTTCCAACATGGCGCGATCGCGCAGACCCACCGGCTGTTCGACATCCGGGGCCCGCAGCAGCGCTTCGACTTCGACTTCGGTCATGCCTTTGGGTAGCGGACGACCGAGCTTGGGATGTTCGAGTTGTGCCGTCGGATCGGTCTGCAACACACCTCGTTCGACGAGCGCCAGATAAAAGCCCCGCAAACACGACACCAGGCGGGCGGTTGAACGCGCGTGGAAACCCGATTCGTGGCGATGTCCGAGATAGCCGAACACATCCGAAGCGCGCGCATCTTCGAGTCGACGCGGCTCCAACCATCGCGCGAAGGCGGTCAGGTCCTGTCGGTACGCGGCCAGCGTATTCGCGGCGAGCGCGCGGCTGAGCCAGAGGTCGTCCAGATGCCGATCGATCAACGCGTTCTCGTTCGCAGTCAATTTGCGTCGGTTGGTGACGGAGCTTGTACCAATATTACGCACTGCGCGCACCGCGTCGAAAACAAGTCTGGATCGAGTTTATATCAGTAACGCTATGAAAATTATATATTTTCACTAACACGTTTACGGCTGGCATGCTCCGTGCACCATTGTCCTCGACGTCGGCGGCACTACGAGACCTCCCCTCTCAGCCGCTGACGCTTGCGAGAGCGCCAGTTACTCTCCCCTGGCGCTCGAGCGACTGGTTCCAGAGAGTTTCTGGAAGCAACCAGCTCGTCAGGCGAACCCTCCCCCCGGGGCCGCCTGACGGGCTGGGATTTTTCAAACCTTCTCGCGGATCCGCGCGGCGCGACCTGACAGACTTCGCAGGTAGTACAGCTTCGCTTGCCGCACATCGCCGCGGCGCTTCACTTCGATGCCCGCAATGGCCGGGCTATGCGTTTGAAACGAACGCTCCACGCCAACGCCATGCGAGATCTTGCGAACAGTGAACGACGAGTTCAGTCCGCGCTTGCGCTTGCCGATCACGACGCCTTCGAATGCCTGATTTCGATCGCGTCCACCTTCTGCTACGCGCACCTGGACGATCACCGTGTCACCCGGAAAAAACTCCGGGATGTCGGTTTTCATCTGCTCGTTCTCGATGGCTTCGATGATCTTGTTTCTACGCATGATGTCTCGCTCCGTTGACACAAATGCCCGGTCAAACGACTCGACCGGACTGTTCCAAATAATCCTTCAACAAACTCCGCTCTTCCGTCCGACAAACTCCGCCGCGACAACAAGTCCGGGCGACGCTCGTAGGTTCGACCGAGCGCATCGCGCCGACGCCAACGACTGATCGCGGCGTGATCTCCGCTCAACAGCACCGGCGGTACCGACCTGCCCAGCACGTGCTCGGGGCGAGTGTAGTGTGCCCAGTCGAACGCGCCCGCACGGTACGACTCGCTCTCGCTCGATTCGGCGTTGCCGAGCGTGCCCGGAAGATAACGGGCGATCGCGTCGAGCACCACCATGATCGGCAACTCACCCCCCGTCAGCACGAAGTCGCCCAACGAGATCTGCTCGTCGACGACACTTTCGATCGCGCGTTCGTCGATGCCTTCGTAGCGCCCGGCAATGAAAACGAGCCGCTCCTCCCGCGCCAGCGCCTCGACCTTGCCCTGCGCCAGGCGCTCGCCCTGCGGCGACAGGTACAGCGTCCGCGTCGGGCCACCGGCGCGCGCCTTCAATGATTCGACGGCGCGCACGATCGGCTCCACCTTCATCACCATCCCGGGCCCACCACCATAAGGACGGTCGTCGACGGTGTTGTGACGATCATCCGCGTGGTCGCGCGGGTTTTCGACGACGAGGTTCAGCGTGCCTTGCGCGACTGCGCGCGCCACCACACCCTC
The DNA here is from genome assembly GCA_963829065.1 of uncultured Gammaproteobacteria bacterium. Classification (GTDB taxonomy): domain Bacteria; phylum Pseudomonadota; class Gammaproteobacteria; order Pseudomonadales; family Azotimanducaceae; genus DATJGR01. The sequence continues at coordinate 189,466 of CAWHHK010000012.1, forward strand.
GTCGGTAAGCATCCGGAACATGGCCGGGAAGATGCTGACGACGCCCACCCACATAGTCGCTACTCGCCAATCTGCCAATCGACGACGATGCGCCGCGCTTGCAGATCTACCTGCGTTACCACGTGACGCACGAACGGTATCAAGACCTCGCCGCTCGCCGTACGCACCACGATCACATCGTTGGCGCCGGTCTCGATCAGTCCCGCGACATCGCCGAGCCGCGTCCCTGCCTGATCTTCGACGCTGAGTCCGATCAGGTCTTTCCAGTAAAACTCGTCTTGGCCTGCCTCCGGCAATGCGCTTTCCGGTATTCCGATCGATCTACCGGCAAAGCTCTGCGCGACGTCGCGATCGGTTATGCCTTCGAGCTGCGCGACAAATCCGCTTCGATGCGGCTTCAGCTCGAGGATCGTCAGTTGCGTCCATTGACCGTTGCGCTCGGCGAACCAAGGACGGTACTCCCTTAGATTGGTCGACGGATCGGTGTACGAGATCACGTTCAGCCAGCCCTTCACGCCAAACGGCGGACCAAACCGGCCGACGACAACCATTTCGCACCGCTCAGGCGGTAGTCGGAGTTCCCGCAGCCGCAGTCGCCAGCGCGCGGGCGTCCTTGATCAGGTGGTTGACCCGCTCCGACGGCTTCGCGCCGACGGACAACCAATAGTCGACGCGTTCGAGGTCGACGCGCAGCCGTTCGGCTTTGCCACGCGCGATCGGGTTGAAGAAGCCAACGCGTTCGATATGGCGACCGTCACGCTTGTTGGCCCGATCCGCGACCGTGAGGTGATAGAAAGGCGCGTTTCTCGACCCGTGGCGGGCCAACCGAATGATTACCATGCAAATGCTCTGTGCGAAAGGCGCGGTATTCTACTGGAACACCCCAAGAGTGCAAAGCCGGCGAGACTATCCCCGCGGCCCCCTGTTTGCCTGGCCCTTGAGGTTCGACACCTGGCGCATGATCCGCTGCATGCCTCCCTTCTTCGTGACCTTCTTCATCATCTTCTGCATCTGCTTGTGCTGCTTCAACAGTCGGTTGATGTCGTGGATCTGGGTGCCGCTGCCACTTGCGATGCGGCGTTTGCGCGAACCGTTGATCACGTCGGGAAACCGCCGCTCATGCCGCGTCATCGAGTCGATGATCACCCCCATCTGCTTGAACATCCCGTCGCCGAGCTGTGCCTGCGCGGCCTGCGGCAACTGACCCATGCCGGGCATTTTTTCGAGCATGCTCGAAACGCCACCCATGTTGGCCATCTGTTTCAACTGCTCGCGAAAATCCTCGAGATCGAATCGCTCGCCCTTCCGAATTTTTTTCGCGAGCCGTTCCGCTTTGTCGCGATCGACGACGCGTTCGGCCTCTTCGATGAGGCTCAGTACGTCGCCCATTCCGAGAATTCGCGACGCGATTCGATCGGGATGAAATGGTTCGAGCGCGTCGGTCTTTTCGCCCATGCCGAGGAACTTGATCGGCTTGCCGGTGATTGCGCGCACCGACAACGCCGCGCCGCCGCGCGCGTCGCCGTCGGCTTTCGCGAGCACCACCCCCGTCAGCGGCAACGCATCGTTGAACGCCTTGGCGGTGTTGGCCGCATCCTGTCCGGTCATTGCATCGACGACGAAGAGCGTCTCGATCGGATCGAGCGCGGCGTGCAGCGCGCGGATCTCGGCCATCATGTCCGTCGTCGATCGCGAGCCGGCCTGCGGTATCGACGATCAGCACGTCGGCGAACGCAGTGCGCGCCTGCGTAAGTGCGCGCGTGGCGATCGCGACCGGCGCTTCGTCGACGCGGCTCGCAATGAACAGCGCACCCACTTCCTTTGCCAGCGTTTCGAGTTGTTCGATCGCGGCCGGGCGATATACGTCGGCGCTGACAACGGCCACTTTTTTCTTCTGCCGCTCGATGAGCAACCGGGCGAGCTTGGCCACGGTCGTCGTCTTACCCGAACCCTGCAAGCCGGCCATCAGCACTATCGCCGGCGGCGCCGCGGTCAGATCGAGTCGGTCGTTGGCTGCGCCCATCAATTTGACCAGCTCGTCGTGGACGAGCTTCACGAGCGCCTGACCCGGCGTCAGACTTTGCGCGACCGCAGCACCCAGGGCGCCGACGCGGATGTGCTCGATGAAATCCTTCACGACTGACAGCGCGACATCCGCTTCCAGCAGCGCTGTGCGCACGTCGCGCAATGCCTCGCTGATGTTCTCGTCGCTCAGCCGGGATTTACCGGCAACGCTGCGCAACGTTCGGGTCAATCGCTCCGACAAATTCTCGAACATGCTGCGATCCAGAATTGATTCGTTGCGGATTATAGCGGAGCCGCTATCGACGCCTACGAATTGCTGGTTCCGGTGCGAAATTTGAATTCGCAGGCGCATCTGTCAAACTCGCCCAACTCCGGAGAATCCGACATTCATGAACCCAGCGTATCCGGGTCTTGCCGCGGCGGCGTTCTACCTCATCGGCGCATTCACTCAGATCAAATCTCTCGCGCGCACGACACCGGTACCGCGGCGCCGATTGCTGTGGCTGACGACGCCGGCGGTCGTGTTGCACGCGCTGACCGCATTTCTCGTATTGCGCCAGCCGGGCGGAATCAACATCGGAATGCTATCGGTTGCGTCGCTGATCGGATTGACGCTCGTGTTGTTCGTCTACGTCGGCTCGTTGTGGCAACCGCTCGAGAATCTGTTCGTGATGGTGCTGCCGCTCGGGGCGTTGAGCGTTGCCGGATCGATCACGTCGACCGGACCCATCATCCAGCGCGCCGATTTCGGTGACGGCTTACTCGCGCACGTGCTGATCTCGCTGCTCGCTTACACGGCGCTCGCGATGGCCGCCGGACAATCGATCATTCTCGCGTTGCAGGAGCGAGCGCTGCGACAGAAGAGTTCGATCGGTTTCGTGAAGCTGCTGCCGCCGCTGCAAACGATGGAGACCCTGCTGTTTCAATTGCTATGGGTCGGACTCGTCACGCTGACGCTGGCGATCGGCAGCGGCTTTTTGTTTCTCACTGACATGTTCGCGCAGTCGGTGGTCCCGCACACGATCTTGGCTAGCGCTTCGTGGGTGATCTTCGCGGTGCTGCTCGCGGGGCGCTATGCATTCGGCTGGCGCAGCACACTGGCGACGCGCGCCACGCTCGTGGGATTCGCGTTGCTCGTTCTCGCTTACTTCGGCACCAAATTCGTCATCGAGATCCTCCTCGGGAAACACTGATGGACGAACCGGTGTTCGAGTTATCCACGCTGCTCATGGCGATCGGGATACTCGTTTTGCTGTCTGCATTCTTCTCGGGCGCCGAAACCGCAATGATGGCGTTGAACCGCTATCGCCTGCAGCACCTCGTCAAGGAAGGCGACGCCGGCGCGCGCAAAGCGTATCGACTCCTCAAACGCCCCGACCGCCTGCTCGGCGTCGTGTTGATCGGCAACATCCTCGTCAACAACCTCGGCGCCACCGCGGCAGCCCTCGTTGGATTCCAACTCTTCGGCGACACCGGACTCGCGGCTGCGCCGTTCGTCATCACGCTGGTGTTCCTGATCTTCTCGGAGGTCGCGCCGAAGACCGTCGCCGCACACAGCCCGGAACGGATCGCGTTCCCCGCTGCATACATCCTGTCGCCGCTGCTGAAACTGCTCTATCCGTTCGTCGTGCTCGTCAACGGCATGAGCAACTTCATCCTGAGACCGTTCTTGAGGGCGACCGACCTACCCGGACACGATCACCTCAGCATGGACGAATTGCGTACGATGCTCCTCGAAGGTGCGCGCATTCCCAAACGGCCGCAGGACATGCTGCTGCGAATCGTCGACCTGGAAACCGTGTCCGTCGACGACATCATGGTGCACCGTAACGAAATCGTTGGCATCGACATCGACTCTCCGATGACGGAAATCATCGCGCAGATCGCGTCGAGCCAGCACACTCGACTGCCGGTGTTCAAGGAGAACATCAACAACGTGATCGGCATCCTGCATCTGCGGCGGACGGTGCGGTTCATCCAGCAAAATACGTTCACCAAGACCGACTTGTTGCAGCTGACGCGGGAACCGTACTTCGTCCCTCAGGGGACACCGCTACACACTCAGCTGTTCAACTTTCAGAAGCAGAAGCGCCGGTTCGGGCTCGTCGTCGACGAGTACGGCGACATCGAGGGCATCGTCACGCTCGAAGACATCCTCGAAGAAATCGTTGGCGAGTTCACGACCGATTTTGCAGCGAACGTGCCGGAAATCCATCCACAAGAGGACGGCTCGTTTTACATCGATGGGGCAGCGCTGATCCGCGATGTGAATCGCGCGAACGGCTGGCACCTGTCGACCGACGGACCCCGAACGTTGAACGGCCTGATACTCGAACATCTCGAGTTCATTCCGGAGACGAACCTGTGCTTTCGCATCGGCGATTACCTGTTCGAGACGCTGCAGATCAAGGACAACATGATCATCAACGTCAAGATCCAGGTGCTGGGCGACTGACGCGCGTCGCCCAAATGACCATCAACGATCGGCCCAGCGCCGGTTCATCGCGGAGATGATCGCCGTCAGCGATGCGGTAATCGTGTTCGCCGACACACCGATTCCATAGATTCGTCCCAGCGCGCCATCGTCGATCGCGAGCAGGCAGATCGCTTGCGCATCTTTGCCGGTCGACATCGCATGCTCGTGATAATCGATGATGTTCAGCGGTTCGTTCAGCACTTCCACGATCCCGTTGACGAACGCTTCGATCGGACCGGATCCTTCACCCGAGATCACGACGATCTGCGCGGACGCCTCGACGCGCGCCGTACAGCGCTGCGCACCGGCGGTGCCGTGCGACAGGTCATAGTCGAGCAGCCGGTACGGTCCGGAGTCGACGGCATACATCGAGAGCAACGCTGTGTAGATTTCGTCCGGCTTGACCTCGCGGTCCAGTCGTTCCGTCAGCGCTTGCACCGCCTTGCTGAACTCCACGAGCATTTCGCGCGGCAGACTGACGCCGAAAAACTCCTCGAGGATGAAGCCGACGCCGCCCTTGCCCGACTGGCTGTTGACGCGAACGGTCTCCTTGTACGAAGAACCGACATCGGCGGGATCGATTGGCAGATAAGGCACTTCCCAATGATCGACTCCGACCTGCGCCATCCCTTTCCTGATCGCATCCTGGTGCGATCCGGAAAACGCGGTGAATACCAGCTCACCCGCATACGGATGCCGCTCGTGAACCGGGAGTTTGTTGATCAACTCCACGGTTTCTTTGATGCGACGCATCTCGCGGAAGTCGAGTTCGGGATCGACCCCTTGCGAAAACATGTTCATCGCCATCGTGACGAGGTCGCAGTTGCCGGTGCGTTCGCCATTGCCGAACAACGTGCCTTCGACGCGCTCGGCGCCCGCCATCAACGCGAGTTCGGTCGCGGCAATGCCGGTGCCACGGTCGTTGTGCGTGTGCAGACTGACGACGATGCTGTCGCGCGCCGGGAAATTGCGGATGAACCACTCGATCTGATCCGCGTAGATGTTCGGCGTCGCCATCTCCACGGTCGACGGCAGATTGATGATGATCGGCTTCTCGCGCGTTGCGCCCCACTCGGTCGCGACCGCAGCGCAGATGTCGACGGCGAAATCGATCTCGGTGCCGGTGAAGCTCTCGGGCGAATACTCGAACGTGACGTTCGTGTCGCGCAGCCCGCGCAATGCATCTTTGACGAGCCGTGTACCTTGCACCGCCAGCTCGACAATGCCGCCACGATCCATGCCGAACACCACGCGCCGCTGCAGCGTCGACGTCGAGTTGTAGAGATGAAAAATTGCCTGACGCGCGCCGGCGAGCGCTTCGACGGTGCGATCGATCAGTTCTTTGCGCGCCTGACACAACACTTGAATCGTCACGTGCGGCGGAATGCGATCGTCTTCGATGATGCGGCGAATGAAATCGAAGTCGGGTTGCGAAGCCGCGGGAAAGCCCACTTCGATTTCGGCAAAGCCAACCTCGAGCAGCAGATCCCACATCTTCAGTTTTTCGTCGACGTCCATCGGATCGACGAGCGCTTGGTTGCCATCGCGCAGGTCGACGCTGCACCAGCGCGGCGCGCGCGTGATCACGCGGTTCGGCCATTGCCGATCCTTCAAATCGATCGGTGCAAACGGACGATATTTCTGAAAGGGCATGCGGCCGGGCGCATTGCCTGGCGCTGCCGGGTCTACTCGATGTCTGCTGTTCGCTCATGGCGAATCCTCGTTCGTTGCGACGGGGTGAGAGGAGACAGGGTGGGCGTGAGCCCTGATCGAGGGGTAATAGCCGGCTACGCCGGCAGTCGCAGCAGCGCGAGAAGGGAGACGATTCGGGCGTCGAAACACACCACGTTCAGTTCAATTCACTTTCGTCAGACGGGCGAACGATAACGTTCGGACAATGGATTGGCAAGCAAAAGCGCGGCTTTGAGCGCTATTCGAGGCGCGGCTTGATTCCCGCCGCCGCGGTGCGCGCCTTCGCTCGCGCGTCGGCGATGTCGTGTCCCGTCGCCAGCGCCACGCCCATCCTGCGTTTGCCGCGCACCTCCGGCTTACCGAACAACCGCAACTGCACGCCGGGCACCGCCAGCACCGCGTCGACATTCTCGAACGCGACGCGATCGGATTCACCTTCGACGAGAATCGCCGCCGACGCAGACGGGCCACGCTGTTCGATCGTCGGCACCGGCAGGCCGAGAATCGCGCGCGCGTGCAGCGCGAATTGGGACAGATCCTGGCTGATCATCGTCACCATGCCGGTGTCGTGCGGGCGCGGCGAAACCTCGCTGAACCAGACGCGATCGCCGCGAATGAAGAACTCGACGCCGAATATGCCGCAGCCGCCGAGCTCGTTCGTCACCAGCAACGCGATGCGCTCGCACTCCGCGAGCGCCGCATTGCGCATCGGCTGCGGTTGCCACGATTCGTGATAGTCGCCATCGACCTGACGATGTCCTATGGGGGCGCAGAACGACGTGCCTTGCAGAGTCCGCAGCGTCAGCAGCGTGATCTCGTAGTCGAAGTCGACGAAACCCTCGACGATGACCTTGCCGGAATTGGCGCGCCCTCCGGATTGCGCGTACCGCCACGACTTCTCGATTCCCGCTTTGTTGCGAACGACGGACTGCCCCTTACCGGAACTGCTCATGACCGGTTTGACGACACACGGCATCCCGATCGATTCGACCGCGCGCTCGAAGGCATCGAGACTGTCGGCAAATTGGTACGGCGACGTCGGCACGCCGAGCGTTTCCGCGGCGAGCCGACGAATGCCTTCGCGGTCCATCGTCAAGCGCGCTGCGCGCGCGGTCGGTATCACGCGCAGACCGTCCCGCTCCATGTCGACGAGCACTTGCGTCGCAATCGCCTCGATCTCGGGTACGACGAGATCCGGCTTTTCCGCAAGGATCAATGCGCGCAGCGCGTCGCCGTCGAGCATGTTGATGACGTGGGCCCGATGAGCGACCTGCATCGCCGGTGCGTTCGCATAACGATCGACCGCGATCACCTCGACGCCGAAGCGCTGCAGCTCGATCGTCACCTCTTTGCCGAGTTCCCCGGCCCCCAACAACATCACGCGCGTGGCGCCCGAGCTGAGCGGCGTACCAATCGTCGTCATCGAGACCTCCTCAAGGAGCGACGCGCAGCTGCGGTTTCAGTTCGCGCCTGAAGCGGCGCCCGTTTTCGACATAGTGCAACGCCGACATTCGTGAGTCCGTCGATCTGCTGCTGCGTCAATGCGCGGACCACTTTGCCGGGCGATCCCAGCACCATGCTGCCGTCCGGAATTTCTTTACCTTCGGTGATCAGCGCATTGGCGCCGATCAGACAGTTGCGGCCGATCCGCGCACCGTTGAGAACAACTGCATTGATGCCGATGAGGCTGTTGTCGCCGATGCTGCAGCCGTGCAGCATCGCATTGTGGCCGATCGTGACGTCGCTGCCGATGACGAGTGGATCGCCGAGGTGGTCCGTGTGCAATACGGCGCCATCCTGAACGTTCGAGTTTTCGCCGATCGTGATCAATTCGTTGTCGCCGCGGACGACCGCGTTGAACCAGATGCTCGCGTTGTTCTTGAGCAACACGGCGCCGATCACCATGGCCGACTCGGCAACGAAATATTCTCCTTCCGCACGCACCTGTCGCTCACCGAGTTCGTAGATCATCGTGTTCCCACCGGCTGACCTTTCGGCGATTGTCGCATCCGCTGCCGGACTCACCAAGCGCTGCCGGCACATGAGGATTCCCATACAAATGGCTCTGGCGGTCGCCGGATCACCTCGTGCATAGTGCGATTCACACAGGCGCGAAGTCATGAACGAACCACGGATTCGCCGAAAGTTGCCCGCCTTCGAGGTGCTCGCGGAACTGGGTCGCCGCGATCCCGATGCGCTGCGCGCGTTGGGACGATTGTTGACCGACGATGTGATCAGAAACGCGCCGGACGCAGCATCGCGCCGCCGCCTGGAAGGACTCAAATTCCGCATCGAAATGGAGCAGCGCCGCTCACCCGACGCGTTGTCTGCGTGCGTCCGAATCTCGCGGATGATGCATCAGTCCCTGCACGAACTGCACGAGGTGCTCAACGAGCCCAACGGCTACCGGCGCTCACCGCCCGAGATGGACGCGACGGTGCTCGGCTTCCCGCGCACGTTGCGCGAACCCCTATAATCGCGCTGATCCAAAAGCGCCGAGTCATCGTGAAATATTGCAGCAGCTGCGGAAACCCCGTCGAATCCCGGGTGCCGAGCGGCGACAACCGTGAACGCTTCGTCTGCAACGCGTGCGGCACGATCCACTACCAGAATCCCAAAGTCGTCACCGGGTGTTTGCCGCTGTATCGGGGGCAGGTTCTGTTGTGCAAGCGTGCGATCCAACCGCGCTCCGGTCTATGGACGTTGCCCGCTGGGTTCCTCGAGAACGGCGAAACCAGCACCGAAGGCGCGCTCCGCGAAACGCGCGAGGAAGCCTGCGCCAACGTCGCGATCGAGGGGCTCTACACGGTCTTCAACCTGCCGCATATCTCGCAGGTCTACATGTTCTTCCGCGCCGAGTTGCTCGATCTCGACTTCAAGCCCGGCTGGGAGTCGACTGACGTGCGGTTGTTCGACGAGCGGGAAATTCCGTGGGAAGAACTCGCATTCCCGGTCGTGCGCGATACCTTGCAGCACTATTTCCGTGACCGCAGCAGCGGCCACTTCCCGGTGCACGTCGGCGACATCATTTATCGGACCAAGCGCTGACGCGACCTACCCGAGCGCGACGCGCGCGTTTCTGAACAAGCGAACCCACGGCCCGTCCTCGCCCCAGCCGTCCGGGTGCCACGAATTGTTGACCGTGCGAAATACCCGCTCGGGGTGCGGCATCAACGCGAACACGCGGCCGTCCGCGCTGACGACGCCGGCGATGCCATCGACCGACCCATTCGGATTGGCCGGATACGCGCTGGCGACGCGCAGGTGATTGTCGACGAACTGCAGCGCAACCCCGTTCGCGGCGATCAACGAGGCAAGACTTGCTGCGGATTCGAATTCGGCGCGCCCTTCACCGTGGGCGACCGCGATCGGCAGCACGGAACCGGCCATCCGGTCGAGCCACGGTGACGCGACTGCGTTGATTCGAACGAGACTCGTGCGTCCCTCGAACTGTTCCGAGCGGTTGCGAACGAATCGCGGCCAGTCCGCAGCGCCCGGAATCAGATCCTTCAGCTGCGCAAACATCTGGCAGCCGTTGCACACACCGAGGCTCAGCGTGTCCGCGGCAAAAAAAGCGCTGAACGCGTCCCGAACCTCAGGGTGATACAGAATCGACTTCGCCCAGCCCCCGCCGCCGCCGAGTACGTCGCCGTAGGAAAAGCCGCCGCACGCGACGAGCACGTGGAATTCGTCCAGCGTCCGTCGATGCTCGAGCAGGTCCGACATGTGCACGTCGATCGGATCGAAACCGGCGCGCTCGAACACCGCCGCCATCTCGAGATGACTGTTGACTCCTTGCTCCCGCAACACGGCGACGCGCGGTCGCGCGCCTGTGTTGATCAACGGCGCGGCAATGTCGTCGTCCGGTGCGAACGTCAGCGTCGGCTGCATCCCGGGATCGTCCGCAGCTATCGTCGCGAACTCCTCGTCCGCGCAGTCGGGATCGTCACGCAACCGTTGCATGCGGTGGCTCGTCTCGGCCCAACGACGCTGCAGTGCCGCAGCATCGGTTTCGAGCAAAAGCCGCGAACCGGATCGGACGACGATGCGCCGTTCCGCTTGCGGGATCCCGATGTCACGTACGAAAGCAGACAGATCTGCGGCTTCGAAACGCCGACGCACCGCGTCCATATCGTCGGCCGCGACCTGCAGTATCGCGCCGAGCTCCTCATTGAAGAGCGCCGCGAACGCGCCGGCGTCGTCGCTCACACCCAGCGCGGCGATATCGATCGCCAAACCGCAGCGCCCCGCGAATGCCATCTCGAGCGCAGCACACCACGACGCCGCCATCGGAACGATCGTGATACGCGAGGATTTTGCCGTCGCGCACCAAGTCCTGTACCGCACGAAAAAATGCGCCCAACCGTCCCGCGTCGTCGACGTCGGGGCACGCGTCCCCGAGTTGGCGTTGCGTCTGCGCGAGCGCACTACCACCGAGCCGGTTCGCGCCGGCACCGAGGTCGACGAGCAGCAAGCGCGTGGCGCCGCGGTCGAGTTGCAGCATCGGCGTCACCGCGTGGCGCACGTCGGGCACCGGCGCGAACGCAGATACGATCAGCGTGACCGGCGCCGTCACCGCACGCTCGCCGTCAGCGCCGCGCCATTGCGTATGCATCGACAGGCTGTCTTTGCCGACCGGAATCGCAATGCCAAGCGCGGGGCACAACTCCAAGCCGACGGCGGCAACCGCGTCGAACAGCGACTGATCCTCGCTGCCGCGGCCCGCGGCGGCCATCCAGTTCGCCGACAACACGACGCGGCCGAGGTCCTCGACGACAACGCTGGCGAGATTCGTCAGTGCTTCGGCCACCGCCATCCGCGCTGACGCGGCCGGATCGATCAATGCCAGCGGCGATCGCTCTCCCATCGACATGGCCTCACCGCTCAATGTCTTGAACCCGAGCGTCGTCACCGCTGCATCCGCGACCGGCACTTGCCACGGGCCCACCATCTGATCGCGGGCGACGAAGCCGCTGATGCTGCGATCCCCGATCGTGACCAGAAACTGTTTCGAGCCGACGGCCGGAAAACGCAGCACTCGATCGAGCGCCTGCGCGAGTGGAAGCTGCACCAGATCGAGCGGTGCCGTCTTGATCGCGGAGCGCGCAATCGAACGCCGCAATTTCGGTGTGTTGCCGAACAGCACGCCCATCGGCAGGTCTATCGGACGATCGTCGAATGCCGCGTCTTCGACGACGAGGCGCGGGTCGAGCGTCGCCTCGCCGACCACCGCGTAAGGGCAGCGTTCGCGCTGGCAGATGCGTTCGAACGTCGCCAGATCGCGCGTCGGCGACTGCGATCACATAACGCTCCTGGGCTTCGTTGCACCAGATCTCGAGCGGCGCGAGACCCGGGTCGGCGTTGGGTATGCGGCGCAGCTGAAAGCGGCCGCCGCGGCCGGCGTCCTTGACTAACTCCGGCAATGCGTTCGACAGGCCGCCGGCGCCGACGTCGTGAATCAGCAGAATGGGATTGGCGTCGCCGAGCGCCGCACACGCGTCGATCACTTCCTGGCAGCGCCGCTGCATCTCCGCGTTGTCCCGCTGCACCGACGCGAAGTCGAGGTCCGAGCTGCTCTCACCCGACGCCATCGACGACGCCGCACCGCCGCCGAGTCCGATCAGCATCGCAGGCCCGCCGAGCACGATCAGCCGCGTGGAATCGGCGAACGGCAACGGCCAACACGTGTTCGGGACGGACGTTGCCGATCCCGCCCGCGATCATCACGGGCTTGTGATAACCGCGCACCACGCGAGAGGTCGTTGGGATTGGGCGCGTACTCGAACGTGCGGAAGTACCCGGTCAACGCCGGCCGGCCGAATTCATTGTTGAACGCGGCGGCGCCAATCGGAGCCTCGAGCATGATGTCGAGCGCCGAGACGATCCGTTCCGGTTTGCCGGTCGTGAGTTCCCACGGCTGCGGATCGCCTGGGATGTTCAGATGCGAGGTGGTGAATCCGACGAGGCCGGCTTTCGGTTTCGATCCGCGTCCCACGGCGCCCTCGTCGCGGATCTCGCCGCCCGAACCGGTCGCCGCGCCCGGATACGGTGCAATCGCCGTTGGATGATTGTGCGTCTCGACCTTCATCAGCAGATGCACCGGCTCCGTCGTGTATCGGTACCGTGAGTATTCGGGTCCGCGCTCCAGCGTTCGGTGCGATAACCCTCGATCACCGCGGCGTTGTCCGAATAGGCAGACAGGATGCCCGCGCCGTTGATGTGTCGGTGGGTGTTGCGGATCATGTCGAAGAGAGAGTGCGGCGCCGCCTCCCCGTCGATCGTCCAGCTGGCATTGAAGATCTTGTGTCTGCAGTGCTCCGAATTCGCCTGCGCAAACATCATCAGTTCGACGTCGGTCGGATCGCGACCGAGTTCCCGATACGCATTCGCCAAGTAATCGATCTCGTCGTCGCTGAGCGCGAGACCCAACTCGACATTCGCACGGTCCAGCGCGCTTCGACCCTGACCGCGGTGAGACCGATCGTCCGCAGCGCGCGCGGCGTCGCGCTCGGCGAATAGCGCCGAGAACTCGTCGTCGACGTCGACGCTCTGCGTCATTCGATCATGCAGCAGCGGCGCCAGCGTCTCGATCGCTGCGGGTCCGGCGACGAGACCAGCGAATGCCGCGTTCGACACGGCGAACGGCGTCCAGACCACAAATGCGAAAAATGTCCGTCGCCTTGCTCGACCACGGCGAGATCGTGCCGGGGCGTGGCAACACCGTCAGCCGCGGATCACCGACCTTCGAAGGCAGCTCCGTGGCGCGGCCCGTACTCCAACAGCGCCTCGGCAATGCCCCTCTCTGATGTCGTCAGGTGCGCGTCGCAGCGAAATCAGATGCACATACTCGGCGTAGACTCCGGTGACGTCCGGGTTCCGACTGCGCACTTGGGCGAGGACCTTCGCAAGACGAAACGCAGAGAACGCCGGCGGCCCGGGCAGCACCAGAAGTGTGTCCGTCATCGGAAATCCCGTGTACGTAGTACAGACGATCGAGGAGGCGCGATTATACGGTCAGCTGCCCGCCCCGGCATCCCGTCTCGCGCGAAAGAACGTCTTCAGCAACTGCTGGCATTCATCGACGAGAATGCCCTCGACGAACGCGACGCGATGATTGAGACCGGCGTTGTCGATGACCGCGGCGTGACTTACGATCGCACCGGCGCGCGGCTCACGGGCGCCAAATACGAGCGTGTCGACGCGCGCATGGATCAACGCCCCCGCGCACATCGTGCACGGTTCGATCGTCACGTATAGCGTCGTTCCCGGCAATCGATAGTTGCCGACCCGCAGCGCCGCGGCGCGCAACGCGACAATCTCCGCGTGCGCGGTCGGATCGCGTCGCTCGATCGGCGCGTTGGCGCCCTCACCCAACACCTCGCCATCACGCACGAGCACGGCGCCGACCGGAACTTCACCCGCGACGGCAGCGCGTTGCGCCCATTGCAGCGCGCGTCGCATGAAGGTTTCGTGCATCACGTTCACTGATCGGTCGCCATTTGCAATCACCGGACGCCGCGCATGATACGCACCGCGCGCGGCTCAGGTAAGCTCGGCCCAACACACGCACGAGGCGCCCCATGAAAGTGTCGCTGTTCTATCTGCCGATCGTCGGAACGCGCGCCGACATCACGGCCGGGATGGCCGGGACACGCAGCGATCTCTACCAGCAGATGCTGCACGACGTTTCCGCGCAGGCGCGCCTTGCCGACGGACTCGGTTACGACTCGATCTCGTTCACGGAGCATCATCTGCACATCGAAGGCTTCGAGTTATCGAACAATCCGGTGCTGCTCGATCTCTATATCGGGATGCAGACGAAACGACTGCGCGTCGGCCAACTCGGCATCGTCCTGCCGGCGAACAATCCGCTGCGCGTCGCCGAGGACATCGCGATGCTCGACCACATGACCGGCGGGTCGCGCCAACGCCGGCTTTGCGCGCGGGTATCAGCGGCGCTGGGTCGATGTGTATGCGCAGCAGACGCATGGCATCAGCGGTGCAATGCCGGATCAACACGACGAAATCGACGCAACGAATCGAGAAGCCTTCGAAGAGAATTTCCGCATCGTGAAAGCGGCGTGGACCGACGGACTGATGCAATTTCACGGCAAGTACTGGCAGATTCCGCGTCCCGGGGACGCCGTGGGATCTCGAAGCCTCGCGCCTCTACGGCAAGGGGTCCGAGACCGGCGAGCTGACCGCGGTGGGCGTCGTTCCAAAGCCGCTTCAGAAACCGCATCCGCCGATCTTCCAGCCATTTGCGTCATCGGAAAACAGCATCCGCTGGTGCGCGCGCGAAGGCGTGACAGCGATCCTGCCGCCGCTGCATCCGAAGCGCGAACGCGCACTCTTCGAACTCTATGCGAAGGAATCGGGGCGTCGACTCGGCGACGGCATCGGTTATCTGCGGGATTTGATCATCGCAGACAGCGACGCTGAGGCGCGGGCGCTGTGGGGTCAATCCGCCGGCTTCGTCGGCGGCGCGTGGTTTGCGCCGTTCGGCTTCAATCGAGGACTCACCGACCCCGACACCGGCGAAATGCTCAACGTCGAGCAGATGATGGATCTCGGGCTGGTGCTGGTCGGGACCGTCGACACGGTGCGCCGCCAGCTCGATTCGATGCGCTCGCGTTTGCCGATCGACTGGATCTTCGCGTGGATGTACAACGGCGTGCTGCCGCACGCCACGCTCCTCGACGACGATCGAGCGCTTCGCTCGCGACGTGACGCACCAGGCATAACAGGCTGATCCGACGCGCTTCCCTCAGAGGGCCTTCCGGCCGCTGATCACCCGCAGCAGCACGACGACGACGGCAATCACGAGCAAGATGTGAATGAAGCCGCCCATCGTGTACGACGTGACGAGTCCCAAAAGCCAAAGGACCACAAGAACAACAGCAAGTGTGTAGAGCATTTCCGTTCCCTCCCGTTTGGCCGGACTCGAGAACTCGAGCCGCACCATTAACTGATTCCAGGGTGTGCGCGTGTGCCCGCGCACACCCTTTTCCTTTCACCGCCTCAGGACGCCGGTTTCGTTTCGAGTTCGTTGCGAACATCGCGCACGCCCTCGACGCGGCGCGCGACCTCGGACGCCGTCGTCTTTTCATTCGTCGAATCGACGAAGCCCGACAGCAGCACGACACCGTTCGCGGTCGCCACGTTGATCTGGCGCGCCTTCGTCACTGGATTGGCGACCAACGCGGACTTCACTCGGGTCGTGACGACGGTATCGTCCAATGCAGTACCCACAGCTGTGCCCGTCTGATCGCACTTCAATGTTGTTGTGTACGGACTTCACGCCGGCCACTCGCTGCGCGACCTTTTGCGCGGTGTCCCGTTCGTTCGTCGTGTCGACGAAACCGCTCAGCTGAACCACGCCACGAAACGTTTCCACTTCGATTTCGTGCGCTTCGGCAACCGGATTCGCGATCAGCGCACTCTTGACCTTCGTCGTGATCGTGGCGTCGTCGAAGTATTCGCCCGGTGCCTGGTGCGTTGGCGTCGACGCACAAGCAGCGAGCCCGAGCAGCCCTAGCGTCATCAGTATCAAATACATTTTCTGCATGTTGTTAACTCCTGTGGAGTTGTTGATCCAGCGAGTTACGACTGTGCCGGCGAGTTCGCTGTCCGGTTTTCCTCGGCCCGCGTCTTCGCCGCGGCATAGTCCGCACTCGCGCGATCCTTGCAGGATTTCTGAAGTTCGCCTGTCATGCTCTCGCACTTTTTCTGCGCGATCTCGCGTTCACCGGCGGCCTGCTCGAGCGCGAGCTTATAGTTGGCTTCCGCGGTGGCCCGTTGCAGGTCGTTCTGCGCGTGTGCCGTGTCGCGATCCGCATCCTGAATTTCCTGGACCGCGTCATTGCGCGCTGCCGTCATATCCTTGATCGCGTCCTTCTTTGCCTCGGCCATGTCCTGGGCCACTTCGGCGCTCTTCTGCGCCACATTGCGATCGACTTCAGACTGTGGCTTTGGTCGATCGCATGCTGAGATCAAGGCCAGCACACTGAGCGTCAGCAAGACGCGTGTTGAGTTCAGATTCATCTCTACCTCCCATGGAGCTATCAAAGGACAGACCATTTGTAGCCGTTGGGGCAATCCTCGAGCAGAGGCAGTTCGCGAATGTTGGAGTCGGACACCACGAGCGTTTGCGTCGGCGCGGTCCTACGCCCCATCTTGCAACGTTAGCGATCCGTTACGCGTCGGCCGCTGCCGTGTCGCATCTCGCGATGATGGGTTCGCACGGGCAAGCCGTGGTCCGATTCGCGCCGGATATCGTTGCGCCTATCTTCGAAATGCAGATAGCGGCAGCGACAGCGCATCGGGCGATCGCAACCCTCCAGCGGGAACATCGGCGCTTCGTGCGCCAGGAATCGCACTCCGGCGAGCGCCAACGCCGCAGGACACACGTCCCCACCCATAGGCTCGATCGAGACGCCGTGAAACAGTCGTCGGATCGCCGTCGTCCCGACTGGGCGTTTGCGTTTGAACATCGATCAACCCCTTTTCTTACCCGCGCAACCATGGTGCGCGGCCGATGCGCCGACCGCAATTCGCAAAGGATGTCGGTGGCGTTTGGCCGTGGCTTTGTGAACGTACGAAATGGAGAACGATGACTTACGCGTCCTCGCGGATTTTCAGGTCGCTTTTCACAGTAACGACGCCTTCGGTCCTTTGGGCGATCGCAACTGCCTTGTCAATTTCAGGCTGTGATTCCGCGCTCCCACTGAGCCACACAATTCCATTCGTATCCGTATCGACTTGAATGTGCGCCAAGGTCGAAAAGTGTTCGGCAGCTAGTTTCGCCTTGATCTCTGTCGTGATCGCGGAGTCCTTGACAAACGAAGTGGGGTGCGAACGGTCGACGTCTGCGTCGTCCGCGGCATAGGTGATCGATGGCGTGAGAGACGCGAATGATGCGCCCATCAACAGGCAACTGATCGCGATTGATGTTTTCATCGAAGTCTCCTCTTTTGGGCTGTTTCTTTGCCCGGTGGAATATCGTTCACCGGAGCCTCGCGAACCGCCATTGCTGCCGATCCGATTTGACGTAGGTTTCGCCCACCGGTTGATCCAACGGACGAATAGAGGGGAAACCCCTCAATTAATTCGTTCCCTGACACGCGGAATCGAGTCGACTCTGCGCGTAAGTCGATATCTGCGTGCGAATCCCATGATGAGCGTCACGACGGCGGCGACGAGGAAAACGAAAAAGAGAACTTTCGCGATACCGGCGGCTCCAGCGGCAATTCCGCTGAATCCGAGCAAAGCCGCGGTGATTGCGATCACGAAAAAGACGATAGCGTATTGCAGCATCATTCAATTCTCCTCGAGCCCATCGAGACGCTTGGACGAGTGGTCTGTGCTACTTCTTCAACTGCCCGCGGATTTCGCCGTCCTTATGGGCATCGCTGTGCACGTTGACATAGAGGTTTCCTTCTTTCAGAGCCTGCATTTGCGCCGCGGTCAACTTGGCGCCCGCGGGCACGATCCACTCGTTCTCGCCTTTCATCGTCAGCGGTATCGCTACACCGCCATTGACCCCCGGCGCCCCTTCGTGAATATGTGCGGCGATCGCTTTGATGCCGGTCGTCTTCACGGTGCCGCTGATCGACATGTCGTCGTTGACGGTGAACATTCCGGTGCCCGAAGCAATCGTCGTTACCGCCGGGACCTCTTGCGCACCGCTGAGCTTCACATCGACTTCAGACGCGGACGCGGCGCTGCCGAATGCGACCAATGAGGCTAGTGCAATGGCGATTCGCGACTGACGAAAAAATGCAGACATGATCGACCCTCCACAGGTATTTGATCGGATTGGTTTTTATGGCCGACACCGACGTTAGCTCGCGACCGTCGCGCAACCTGTCGGAGCGGTTCGTGCCCCCGCGTAGGACTCCGCCGCTTTCACCACACGCGGGCGGGTGCAGGAATCAATTTGCCGTGGTGTTTTTTTCCACTAGCGGCGGATTCGACCTTCGAGCGTCCCTCAACCCATGGGCCGCGTCCCTGATCTCGTGGATGCGCCGTACGTAGTCGACCGAGTACACTGCCCGTCCAGCCGAATGTGAACAATCCGGAGATCGCCATGATCGGCGCGACCATCTCCCACCCGGGCGGCAACAGGAATGTGCCGTACCCGATCGTCGTATACGTATTGCCTGCGAAAAAGCCCGCGTTATGCCAGTTGGGTACGAGGCCCGAGAAAACCAGCGCCGCCGACCAAACGAAGATCTCGGACAAATGCAGCGCGAGCAGCAAGAAGACGATGCTGCTCATCAAGAGATCGGCGTGCCACAACGTTGGGTGCGCCCGGATCGCGTCAACGCGGCGTGAGACGTGATCGCCCACCGCACGCAAACCGGCCGCGTGTATCAGCACCACTATGATCAATATGCCGCCGCCGAATACGAGGTCCGCGACCGGAAGGACTTCGGCGAGGTCGTGCAACGCTTGCCACTGGCCCACGTCGTGCGAAATCTCGCGCGCGACATCGAGCCCCTTGCTGAAATCGTCAGGAGCTATCAGGCGGTTCAGGCGCAGCAGCATCCGTGACAGGCACGCGTTGAAATCTCAGGGACCGGCGACGACGCGATAGTAAACGCCGTTGGCACCGTACGACGGCAGGAACCAGTTGTTGCCGCACAGGTAGTACGCGACGCCGCTGACCGTCGGCGTCATGCAGCCGGGCGGCAGCGTCGGATAGATGCCGCCCATCGCGTACGCGTTCGTCGCACCGGCCACATATCCGGCCGAGTACGCGTTCGTCGTCCCGGCAGCAACGCCAGCGTTGTACGCGTTCGTCGTCGACGCCGAGTTGGCCGCTGTTGCAACCGCCGCGCCGACGACGACACCCGCCGCGACCGCGCCGGCAGTCGACCAGCCGCCGCAGTTGCCACAGCTGGAGCTGTAGTAGTTCACCGTCGTCGGCGGGTGGTAGCCGTACACCGCCGTGGTTCCGTAGTAAGGGCTGTGAAAGGCGGTGGTGCCGTACGCGGTGGTCCCGACGGTGCCATATCCCGCGTAGTGCGTTGCAGTGCCGCCGTCTGCTCCGTACATCTCCGTTTGGCCCGACCCTTCAGCGTGCACTGCGGTGCCGCCATAGGCGCTGGTGGCGGTCGTGCCCTCTCCGGCGTAGTGCGTCGCGCTGCCGCCGTAGGCATTGGTTCGCTCGTCGTACCCGAGCCGGGCGCGTGGTAGGTCGCGCCACCGCCATAGGCGTCGCGTGGGCCCATCCGAGCGACGGACGCAGCTGGAAGGCAATCGCGAGTCCGGCAAGGGCGATGAAGATTTGCTTGATCATGCTGTGTCTCCTCATGGCGTCGTGCTTATGGTGTCGTCGTGGCTTTCGGTGCGGTGGGCGGCCCGAGCGGCGGTGGTGTCTGCCCATTCGGCGGCTTGACGTCCGGCCGCGCAAACGCGATGTGCATCGCCGATGCGGCCTTTGGCGCGGCGAACGCGTCCGCCGCGATCTTCGGATCGAGTTTCCAGTTCGACAGATCCATGTCGTGACGCAGCAGTGGCGGATCGTTCAGGTACACCGCGCGCAGTTTGCGCGGCAGCTTGTCGTCGGCGCCGATCCAGATCTGCGCGAACACACCGTCGTTCGCGAACGCGACCATGTCGGTCGTCGTGCCGTCGACCACCTTCGATTGGCCGATGTAGAACGCGACCTCCAGCCCCTCCGCGAGGTCTTTGTACGGATCGGCAACCACCAGATCGGTGAACGGAAAGTAGATCGCCGCGGATTCGAATGCGGCCGCGAGCGTTGCGTCGATCGTTGCCGGTGCAACCGCGGTGGCAACCAGATTCTCCGCCGGGGCAAACGCCGTCATCGTTTTGCCGTCGTAGTAGAACTCGGTCGCCGGACCGTCGCCGGGCGTGATCACGCGCAGTTTGTCGGGCCGTTGCAGCGTGACGTCGGAGCGCGTCGTGTACACGAGCGCAGGTCCGAAGACGCTCGGACTTTCGTAGCTGACGACCGCGGTGAATGTCATCGTTCGCGCCGCTGCGAGACGTGCGCTCGCGGCCTTCAATAACTCGATCGCCTTGGGTTCGAGCTGGGTCGTCGCGGCCGCCATTTCGGCTGGCGCTGCAGCCTGCGCGAACGCACTCATTGCCACGATTACGCCCAACGAGCGCCAAGGTGCATGAATGTATGCGTTGCACGCTCATGGAATCAGTCCGCAGGTGAACATCTTGTTCGCGATCGGCGCCGCAACTTCATCGATGAAGACCGCTCGCATCTGCGGATCACCTTGCAGCATCTGGATCATGCTCTGTTGTTCCGCTGTCTTGGGTTCGCCGCGTTGTTGCCACAGCTGTTCGCATGTCGCCTGTTCGTATTTCTGAACCACCTTCTGCGCGATCATGTCGAGCATTGGATACTGAGATCCGGAAACGCTGACGGCCATCAGCATGGCCGCGATTGCGAACACTCCTGAGCGATTGAACACGACGTTCTCCTTCATGACGGTAAGCGGTGCGGTGAGGGCCGTAGCGACTGATGCGCGGCGCAGTCGATCGTAGCTTACCCCTTCTTGTCGATCGGCGCGCCACGGAACGCTGACGTTCTCGTGACGATAAGGGGGGTGTTCGAGGCCGTCGAGCTGCATCAAAAAAGACAAACTGAACGGCACTCCCGGTGCCTTGACGCGTCTTCGATAGCTTGATGGATGAGCACCTGTGCTGGACACTACGACGCCGGCCGCGCCACCACACCCCGCGTGTTCGAGCAGTCAACGGCAGCCGTCATCAATGCCGATCGTGCGTTGCCAGCGACGTCGACGGACGCCCCTTTATTGGACAGTTGGGCCGGTGCCGCTGACGCGAGCAGATGGGGGGGCCTTCGCGTTCTAGTGTCGTCGATCATTGGGCCGCAGCGACGCCCAATAACCGGCCCAATGCGACCGCAATACCGATCGAGCCCACCGACTGCGCTGAACGACGTCATCGGCAGCGTCAGCGCCTCCCCGGACGTGCCCGTTCGCAGTATGTGCGCGGGCCTCGATGACGAAGGCCTCGAACGCCACTTCCACCTTCGACCGAACCCGCGCAACTTCGACCTTCTCGGTCTTGCCGGCAGCGGCTCTCCGCGAACCTCTCTCGGTCGCGCCTGCGAATTCTCGGACATCACCTGCGGCTTTCATGGGTCTCTCCTGCTCATGCAAACCGGTCGACACGAATCAGCTCTTCTTACGATCTCGACGATGATGTTAGAGTTGCACACGCGCCTTACTGATGCCGTCGGTGCGTAGTAGCCGCCGCAGTAGGATCTCTCCGACAGGGAAAAATCCTATGTTCCGAGATAATCGCCTCTATCTTTTCGGTGTCGCCGCGATGTTGACCGTGCTGGCGATCGCCGGCGTAACGTTGGAGATCAATACCGAGCAGCGCGTCAGAAACGTTGCCCATCTGACGGACGCACAAACTCGCAAGGCCGATCTGGCCCTCTACGTTCGGCTCCTGGTCGATGCTGAGACGGGACAGCGCGGATATCTCCTCACGCAAGATCCGAGCTATTTGGAGCCGTACGAGAGAAGTCGACAGCAGGCGAGCGTCGTACTCGATCGGCTGACCAGCAGTTATCTCGGTGAAGTTTCTCCGCGGCCGGACGACAAGGTTCGCGAGGATATGCGCATTCTGCGCGAACTGAGCGCGACGAAGATGGATGAACTGGCGGGCTCTCTCCAGTTGATGCAGAGCCACAATTCGGAGGCCGCGATTGCAATGGTGCGCACCGATCTGGGTGAGCACGTGATGGAGGAACTGCGAAGGGTCGCCGAAGATCTCGCGATGATGGAGGACCGGCAGATCGCTTCTGCCCTCGAAGAGTGGCAGTCGGGTGTACTCACTGCGAGGGTACTGCTCGCCGCGGGCACGCTGCTGAACTTTGCGCTGCTGCTGGTGGTTGCGTATCTGATGAATCGCGACCTACAGCGCCGTGAGGCGGATAAGCTGGCTCTCGAAGCACAAACGCAGGAACTCGAACTCAAGGTCCGGCGCCGCACCGAGGATCTGTCAGCGCTTTCGAGTCACCTGCAGGAGGTCTCGGAACGCGAAAAGGCGGCGATCGCGCGCGAACTCCATGATGAACTCGGCGGGCTCATGGTGGCCGCGAAGCTCGACGTGGCTTGGCTCGAAAAGCGGCTCCCGGGTGCTGAGCCAGACGTCGCAATGCGTTTGAAGCGCTTGTTGAAGGTCCTCGACGATGGATTGAATTTGAAGCGGCGCGTGGTCGAGACGCTGCGCCCGACCTTGCTCGACAATATGGGATTGCTGCCGGCGGTGAGATGGATCTATCGGGAGACCTGCGGCCGCGCGGGTCTGAAGTGTTCGGAGCGATTTCCGGCCGATGAAGAACTTCATCTCAACGACGAAGCCGCGATCGCGGTATTTCGCGTGATCCAGGAATCGCTGACCAACATCGTCAAACACTCGAAAGCAACCGACGTCGAATTGGCGATCCAGATAAACGGTGACAACCTCGACATCGAAATTCGCGACAATGGCGTTGGGATTGGAGCGAGGAAATCGCCGCGTGGGAGTCAGGGACTGGCGGGCATGCGGCATCGCGTCCAGAGTCTCGGCGGTGAATGGCGAATCGTTGCACCGACGGGCGGTGGCACTCGCCTGCAGGCGTCGCTGCCGCTCTCGAGAGTTCTAAGGTCTACGCAAGCGAGCGCCTAAGCCGCCCCGTCAGTCGGACATTGCGCGACGAACGCAAAGCGGCTTCAGGCGAGTCCGACGCGAATTTGCTCGAAAATTGCCGGCAACTGATCCATGTCACGGGCCTTGTCGAGGAAGTACTCTGCGCCCATCGCGCTGGCCGCGCGGCGATACTCGGCGAGATCGTAGTTCGTCAGGACGATCGCTACAGGCCGCTTCTGCTGCTTATTGAGTTGGCGCAGCACCCCGAAGCCGGTTCCTTGTCGCAGGTGCAGATCCAACAGAATGACATCGACGGCACGCTGGCCAAGCGCAATCAGCGCCGACGTCTCACTGTCGGCAACTCCGGCGAGTTCGACGCCCTGGGTTGCGACGACGAGTTCGCTCAAACGCTCAGCAAGTACCGCCGAGTCTTCGACCAGGAGCACTGACAAACTTCGTTCGGTCGCAGTACTGAGCATAGCGACGCGATTATGGGTGTCATGTTCGGAATCGGTATATCAGCTAACGCCTACAAAGTGGCGCTACTGAATGATCCCGTTGCGCATCGCGTACATCGTCAGATCCGCGTTGGAGGCGAAACTCATTTTTTCCAACACGCGGCTGCGGTAGGTACTGACGGTCTTCACCGAAAGATAAAGTTCGGCGGCGATTTCGGAAACCGAACTGCCCGCGGCGAGTTTGCACAGGATTTGAAATTCGCGCTCCGACAGCCTCGCGTGCAGCGGCTGATCGTGGTCCTGATTCAGATCCGAAATCAGCAATTCGCCCAGCGTCGCGCTGACATAGCGTCCGCCCCGCAGAACCGCGCGTATGGCCTTCAACAGTTCCTCGGGTGCGCTGTCCTTCGCGAGATAACCGGACGCGCCCGCCTTCAGCACGCTCAGCGCGTACTGGCGCTCGGGTAGCCCGCTCATGATGAGAATTTTGACGTTCGGATAACTCGCCCGCACCTGCTTGAGAATGTCGATACCGCTTCGATCGGGCATGTGGATGTCGAGAATGACGATATCCCACGGCTTTGCTCGGAGCTGATCGAGCGTTTCACTGCCGGTCGCGGCGTCGCCAATCTCTTTGATGGATCGGTCTTCCTCGAGAAATTGACGTATGCCGACGCGAACGACGGCGTGATCATCTGCTATCAGCACTCGCGTCATCTGCTCTCCTTCGGGGGTCCACGGCACGCATTGAACGTCGCTCGTTATACTGCGTCTTGGACTGGGACCCAACGTCTCGACGCTACGCTGTCTGGTCAAAGTTTCCCGACGAGAAGAGAAAATCGAGGCATCTCCATTGGGATGTGGGGGGGTGGAGATGCCTCGATGGCCTCAGGCCAAGTGAGGGACGGGGCGGTGCTCATTGACCAACCATCCTCGTTCCGCGTTGCCATACTCACTCGTTCAGCCAACCGACTGGCATCGGCCAACCCCACTGAATTCTGTCAGGCGACGCCTACAGCATCGATGAAGCCGATCTCAACGCCTTCAGCGAATCGCTCGCGAGCCGACAAATTTGAACTGTTCGAGAACGATCTGGCGAGATCACGTCGCTTTGTTAAGAGCCGATGGCGGCGGCGCTCGACGGCCAAGCGCGCGCTCGAGTGGTTCCACCGCGCCGCTATGCCCGCCTTCGTCCTCCCAGCGCTGAACGTCAATCTCCTGCTCATGCTTTCGCGCGGCGACGCGTCGCATCCACGTGTTCAGCGCCGTTGCGAACAGACTGGACACGATTCCGGTAACGATAATTCTCTTCAACATGACCATTCCTCGAGATTCTTTCGTTTTCTGCGACATCGCGGCAGGTTTGCATTTGACGGCGGCGGCAGTCGGTCGCGAAGCGGTGTCGGCCCGATGTCGCGGTCGGACTAAACAATTGCCGGGCGTAGGACGCCGCTGACAGTGGAACTGCCGGGTATCCGACTTCCCGAACTTCATTGACCGATCAGTGTTGGCGCCGCTGTTGGGGAACACGAGGGGAGGATGTGCATGTCTGGGCCTGAGCTATCGGCTCCAACGGCGTCTGATGGCCGCAATTCACTTCAGTTCTTCGACGCGCTTGCTCCTCTCGTCATCGAGTTGGGCCGCACGATGTGCGTGGCGCTCGATCAGGGATACGCAGCGGTTTGCTTCGTGACCGACACAGCGCGTGATGCGTTGGAAAACCAATTGACCGATCGCGGGATCGACGTGGCTGCCGTACGAAACCGGGGCCAGTACGTGTGTTTGGATGCAGCCGAGACGCTCCCGAAGATTCTCATCAAAGGCGCGCCGGACAGGATCAGATTCTCGGCACTGGTTGGAGATCTGATCGACCGGCTGTCGAGCGAATACAAAGGTGTTTGGATGTACGGCGAACTCGCGGCACAGCTGTGGATCGCCGGCGACGAGAGCGGTGCTATGGAACTCGAGAACCTTTGGACGTCACTCGCAGACACCCATCCGGTGTGTTTGTGCGTCGCGTTTCCGGTGGAAATACTTTCGAGGCCGGCCGTCGTCAAATCGGTTCAGAAAGAGATCGCAGACCAACTTCGAATCCTCGCGAAGGATAGTCCGCTCGCTCTCGCGCTGCACCGCGGACCCAGCCACAACTAATTGACGAAGAGCGCTCCTATTCGCGACGCGGATCTGGTCATTCCCATTCGATAGTCGCGGGCGGCTTGGAAGATACGTCGTAGACGACACGCGAAACGCCTTCGATTTCATTGATGATTCGATTCGACACATGGCCGATCAATTCATGGGGCAACCTGCGCCCAGCGCGCCGTCATGAAGTCGGTGGTCTCGACCGCGCGCAGCGCGATCACGTGCGCATACCGCCGCGCGTCACCGACGACTCCGACAGAACGCACCGGCAAAAACACCGCGAACGCCTGACTGACTTTGTCGTAGTAACCCGCAGCGGCGCAGTTCTTCGATGAAGATCGCGTCGGCGCGTCGCAGCGTGTCGGCATATTCGGGACGAATCTCACCGAGAATCCGCACGCCGAGGCCAGGGCCGGGAAACGGATGCCGCATCACCATCGCTTCGGGCAGGCCCAACGCGAGGCCGACCTGGCGCACTTCGTCCTTGAACAACTCGCGCAGCGGCTCAATCAGCTTCAGATGCATTCGCTCCGGTAAGCCACCGACGTTGTGGTGCGACTTGATGACGTGCGCCTTGCCGAATTTTGTCGCCGCCGACTCGATCACGTCGGGATAGATCGTGCCCTGCGCCAGCCAGGCAACACCGGAGATCCTGCGTGCTTCACGATCGAACACATCGATGAACGTACGGCCGATGATCTTGCGTTTTGCTTCCGGATCCTCTGCGCCCTCCAGGTTCCCCAGGAATTCCGCTCGCGCATCCACGCAGACGAGGTTCAGGTTGAGCGCGTTTGACGGACCGAAGGTCGCCTCGACTTCGTCGCGCTCGTGCAGCCGCAATAATCCGTTGTCGACAAAAACACACGTCAGCTGATCGCCGATCGCGCGCGACAACAATGCGGCAACGACGCTCGAATCGACGCCGCCCGACAACCCGAGCACGACCTTTTCGTCGCCGATCTGTTTGCGCGCCATCGTGATTGCGTCAGCGATGATGTTCTGCGGCGTCCACAGACCCGTGCAGCCGCAAATCTCGCGCGCGAAGCGTCGAATGATCTCCGCTCCGTCCGTCGTATGCGTGACTTCGGGATGGAACTGCACGGCGTAGATCGACCGCGCTTCACACGCCATCGCGGCAATCGGCGCGCTCGCGGTCGCGGCGATCCGCACAAATCCCGGCGGCAGTTCGACCACCTTGTCGCCATGACTCATCCAGACATCGAGTTCGCCATCGACGAGCGTCGGCAGATCCGACAGCAGACGCGACGGCGCCTCGAGACGAATGCGCGCATGACCAAATTCGCGTTGTTGCGAACTCTGCACGCGCCCGCCGAGCTGATGCGCCAGCGCCTGCATGCCATAGCAGATGCCGAGAATCGGCACGCCGAGTTCGAGCACCGCTTCGGGTATTCGAGGCGTCGCAGCTTCAGTGACGGACTCGGGTCCGCCCGAGAGAACGACGCCGCGTGCGCCGAAGTTTCGGATGAAGTCGGCCGGCGCATCGAACGGATGAATCTCGCAGTAGACGCCCGCCTCGCGAATTCGCCGTGCGATCAGCTGCGTGTATTGCGCGCCGAAGTCGATGACCAGCAGGCGCTCGACGTGGAGGTCGTTAGCCACCGCGTCAACTGACCGGGTAGTTCGGTGCTTCTTTCGTGATGCTCACGTCGTGCACGTGACTCTCGATCATGCTCGCGTGCGTCACGCGAACAAATTCGGGTCGCGAGCGCATCGTCTCGATGTCCGGCGAGCCCGTATAGCCCATCGCTGCGCGCAAGCCGCCCATCAACTGATGCACGATCGGGCCCATCGCGCCGCGATACGGCACACGTCCTTCGATGCCCTCGGGCACGAGTTTGCGGCCGCCGTCGTTTGCGTGCTCCTGGAAATAGCGGTCACTAGAGCCGTTCGATTGTCCCATCGCGGCGAGCGACCCCATGCCCCGATACGATTTGTACGTGCGTCCTTGATACAACTCGATCTCGCCCGGCGATTCGTCGGTACCCGCGAGCAAACTGCCGATCATGACGACGCTGGCACCGGCGACTAACGCTTTCGCAATGTCGCCCGAATAACGGATGCCGCCGTCCGCAACGACCGGGATTCCATCACTCGCGAGTTCGTCGGCGACGTCGGACACCGCGGTGACCTGGGGCACACCGATGCCGGTGACGATTCGCGTCGTGCAGATGCTGCCGGGGCCGATGCCCACCTTGACCGAATCGACACCCGCGTCCGCCAACGCTCGAGCGCCGGCGCGAGTCGCGACATTGCCGCCCATCAACGACACGTTCGGATACTTCTGTTTGATCCAGCTGACGCGGTCGAGCACGCGCTTCGAATGACCGTGTGAGGTGTCAACGACCAGCACGTCGACGCCCGCTTCGACGAGCGCCGCAACGCGATCGTCGGTTTCGGCGCTCGTGCCGACGCTCGCGCCGACGCGCAAGCGCCCGAGCGTGTCTTTGCACGCATTCGGATACATGCGCGCCTTGTCGATATCCTTCACGGTGATCAGTCCGCACAACTCGAAGCGATCGTTGATCAGCAATACTTTCTCGATCCGATAGCGGTGCAGCAGTTCGCGGATTTCTTCGGTATCGGCGCCCTCACGCGCTGTCACCAGTTTGTCCTTGCGCGTCATGACCTCCGAGACCTTGACGTCCATCCGCGGTTCGAAGCGAACGTCACGACTCGTGACGATGCCGACGAGTTCGCGCCCGGACACGACGGGGACGCCGGAGATGTTGTGCTCGCTGGTCAGCTTGAGCAGCTCACCGACCGTGCGGTCCGGCGTGATCGTGATCGGATCGCGAATGATGCCGCTCTCGAATTTTTTCACGGCGCGCACTTCGCGCGCCTGCTCGTCGATCGTCATGTTCTTATGCACGATCCCGATCCCGCCTTCCTGCGCCATTGCAACGGCCAGCCGCCACTCGGTCACCGTATCCATCGCGGCGGACATCAGCGGAATGTTCAGATTGATCGTTCGGGTCAGGCGGGTCTTGAGGTCGACTTCGGAGGGCAGGACGTGGGACAGGGCGGGCAGCAGCAGAACGTCGTCGAAGGTGAGTGCGTCGCTTGTTATCCGCAACACGGGCGGAGCCTCCTGTGCGAAATAAACGCGCGAGGGTACTCGCCGATTGTCCGCCTGTAAACGACTTCTTCGTGCTTGCCGACGGTGCTGCACAGCTTGCCGAGTCGTTGCCAACGATCGCGACCGATCTGTCGGCCGCCTGTAGACTTTGCCGATGCCCGTGCGCGACGTCCCCAAACTCATCCTCACCGTCAGCCAGCTGGCGGGCGCCGCCCGCTTCACGCTCGAGGAGCGCTTTCCGCTCGTCTGGGTCGAAGGCGAACTGTCGAATCTGCGCGCGCCCGGCAGCGGCCATTGGTACTTCACGCTGAAGGACGCACAGGCGCAGTTGCGCTGCGCGATGTTCGCCAATCGCAATCGCACGGTGCGTTTCAAACCCCGCGACGGCATGCAGGTCATCCTGCGCGGCCGCGTCAGCTTCTATGAAGCACGCGGCGATTTTCAGTTGCTCGCCGATCACCTCGAAGCGTCCGGCGAAGGCGCGCTGCGCGCCGCGTACGACGCGCTGAAACAAAAACTCGCCGATGCAGGTTTGTTCGACGACGACCGCAAGCGCGCGCTGCCGCAGTTTCCGACTCACGTCGCGGTGATCAGCTCGCGCACCGGCGCGGCGCTGCGCGACATCGTCTCTGTGCTGCGACGGCGCTGCCCGACGTTGCGCGTCACATTGCTCGACGTCGCGGTGCAGGGCCAGGATGCCGAAAAACAGATCTTGCGCGCGTTGTCGCGGCTGTCGAACTGGCCCGTCGGGCTCGGCGCGCGGCCCGACGTCGCCATGCATTGCGCGCGGCGGCGGTTCGCTCGAAGACCTGTGGAGTTTCAATCTGGAGAGCGTTGCGCGAGCGGTCGCGGCGTGTCCGATCCCGATCGTATCCGCGATCGGTCACGAAACGGATTTCACGATCTGCGATTTCGCCGCGGACGTCCGCGCCGCGACGCCGTCGGCCGGTGCCGAGCTGATTGCGCCCGATATCCTCGATTGGCAACGGCGCGCCACCCGACTGACGAACTCGCTGCAGGCGCATTGGCGGCAGACGGTGGCGCACCGGCGCCAGGGTCTTCATCTGATCGCTCGACGCCTGACTCATCCAGGTCGCGCGCTGCAACAACGCATGCAGCAGCTCGACGACGTCGAACGTCAGCTGTTGCTGGCAGTCAGCGCAAACCTGAACCGCGCGCGGCACGCCGCCGCGCTGCTGGACATTCGTCTGCGCCAGTTCCATCCCCAGCGTGAACTCGAACGCGCGCGCCACGGCCTGCGACGCGTCGAAGGCGCACTGGCGCGCGGCGTGCGCGCCCGTCTCGCGAGTGCCGCTGCTTCGGCCGCATCGCTCAGTCGTGCGTTGCACGCGGTGAGTCCGCTCGAGACACTGGGACGCGGCTATGCGATCGTGACGACGCCCGCCCCTGCCGCAGTCCGTTGGGGAACGCCGATCACGTCGATCACGCAGACGCGCGCTGGCGCGACGGTGGTCGCGCATCTCGTCGACGGCTCGCTTCGCTGCACCGTGGAAGGTACCGTGGAAAACACAGTTGAAAACTCTGTAGAGGATGTCGAAGCGGATGCGGGCTGAGCGCTCCTACACGATGATTTGTGCGACGCTGCTGCTCGCGTGCGTCAACATCGGCTGCGTTTGCAGGCTACCCGGGCGGGATCGAGATCGTCGCGCTGCCGTCGGACGCGCAATTCGCTACTTACGAAAAGCGTCCGGTACTGATGTTGAAAGAACCCGACGTCATCGCGATCGTCGGCATCGCGCTGGACGCCACCGTCGGCAGGCACGTGCTGAACGTCGACTCGGCCAGCAGGGGTCCGCTCGAAATACCGTTCAACGTCACCGCCAAGACCTACCCGGTGCAGAAGCTGAAAATCGCGGACGACAAGATGGTGAACCCGCCGCCCGAAGTCGCCGCGCGGATCCAACGCGAAATGGACTTGATGACGGCCCAATACGCCCAATACACGCCGCTGTCCGCATCGCCGTTTCCGATGCAGTTGCCGGCCGCGGGCGCGGTCAGTTCGAACTTCGGTCTGCGCCGAATTTTGAACGGACAACCGCGCAGTCCCCACGCCGGACTCGACATCGCCGCCGGGGCAGGAGCTCCCGTGACGGCCCCCGCCGCCGGCACGATCTCCCTGACCGGATCGTTCTATTTCAACGGCAATACGGTGTTCATCGATCACGGCGCCGGCCTGATCAGCATGATGTGCCATCTATCGGCGATCGATGTGCACCAGGGTGACGTCGTCAGCCAGGGCCAGCGGATCGGACGCGTCGGCGCCACCGGACGCGCAACCGGTCCGCACCTGCATTGGTCCGTCAGCATGAACGGCGACCGGGTCAATCCGGTGGCGGTGCTGGCGTTGTTCCAGCCGCCAGTCCACACCGGTGGCACGGGCCACTAACGACGCAGTCCCGCCGCGACTATTTCTTGACGTGGCGCATCAGGCGCTTGCGGCGCTCCTGTTGGCGCGGCGTGAGTTCGTTGCGTTTTCCCGCATACGGGTTGACGCCGGATTTGTAGCGGATTCGCACCGGCATGCCGACGAGGTTCAACGCGACGCGGAACCGGTTCTCGAGGT
Organism: uncultured Gammaproteobacteria bacterium; assembly: GCA_963829065.1. Lineage (GTDB taxonomy): Bacteria > Pseudomonadota > Gammaproteobacteria > Pseudomonadales > Azotimanducaceae > DATJGR01. The sequence goes on from CAWHHK010000012.1 coordinate 220,590, forward strand.
AGCGCGTATAGCTCTCCGGCACGGCGTGGGTCTGATTGCCGTGCACGACGATCGTCGGCGGGTGACCGCTGGCCTTGTGCGCGAATCGCAGCTTGATGCGGCGCCCGTTCACGCGTCGGCGGCGGATGCTGTTCGACGGCCTCGGTCAGCACGCGCGCAAGGAAGGCCGTCGATACGTCGAAACGACCCGCCTCGTATACGCGTTTGACGTCCTCGAGCAGCCCGCGCACGCCGGTACCGTGCAATGCGGAGATCCGATGAATCGGCGCCCACGGCGCAAACTCGAGACGCCGATCGAGTTCCGTCTTCACGCGTTCGCGCTGGTCGATGTGCAGCCCATCCCATTTGTTGACGGCGATCACCAACCCGGCGCCGCGATCAATTGCGTAGCCGAGCAGATGCAGATCCTGCTCGACGAGTCCCTCGGATGCATCGATCACGACGACCGCGACGTCGGCGGAATCGATCGCAGCCAGCGCTTTGACGACTGAAAATTTCTCGACGACGTCCTCGACCTTGCCTTTGCGTCTGACGCCCGCGGTATCGATCAGCACGAAGCGGCCGACGTCGTGATCGAACGGTATTTCGATCGCGTCGCGCGTCGTGCCCGGCGCGTCAAACACCACCTGACGCTCTTCACCGAGCCAACGGTTGATCAACGTCGACTTGCCGACGTTGGGCCGGCCGATCACGGCGACGCGCATCCGCTGTTCTACATGTTGTTCTTCAGTTGCCGCGGTGGGTTCGACTTCCGGCGGCAGTTGCGCGAGCACCGCCGCCTCCAATGCGGCCATGCCGCGGCCATGCGCCGCGGATACCTGTAGTTGCGGCGCGAAGCCGAGACGCAGGAACTCGGCGTCGGCGACCTCGGGCGTCGCGCCGTCGATTTTGTTGATCGACGAGTACGATGCTGCGGCCACTGCGCCGCAACTGCTGTGCGATGTCGAGGTCCGTCGGCGTCAGGCCGGCGCGGCCGTCGACGACGAACAACACGAGGTCGGCTTCGTCGATCGCAATCGCGGCTTGCTGCGCCATCAGATTTCCGACGGCGGTTTCGTCGAACAGTCCGCCCGTATCGATCAGCGTGCAGCGCGCGGCACCGAACTCGGCGACCCCATAGCGGCGATCGCGCGTCAGCCCCGGCGCATCGGCGACCAACGCATCGCGTCGCCGCGTGAGGCGATTGAATAGCGTCGACTTGCCTACGTTGGGCCGACCGACGAGGGCGATCACACGCGACATCGGACCGCCGCTCGTTATTTGTTGATCGGTTTGAGGGTGAGGGCGACCAGCTTGCCGCCGTTACCCATGCAATAGACGGTGTTGTCGGCGACGACCGCGCGCGAGCGGATGCCGTCGCCGTCGATCTTCTGGCGGCCGACGAGACGGCCGTCACCTTGCGTCGAGCACGTGCAGATATCCTTCGGAATCGCCGACGACCAGATAACCCCCGACGACCGCAGCGGCGGAAAGGCCGCGCCGAAACAGCGCACGCTGCTCCCACGACACGCTCGAGGTTCGCTGGTCGATCGCGGTGATGACGCTGTCGGCGTCGACGACATAGATGTTGCCGTAGCCTTGCGCCAGATCGACGAAGCTGGACGTATCGCGTTCCCACAGCACCGTGCCGTCGGCCGGACGAATCGCCGACAGACGCCCCTGAAAGCTCGCGGCGTATACCGCGTTCGCGGTAATCAACGGGCTGCCATCGACGTCGACGATTCGATCAAGCTCGGAGCGTCCCTGCGGCAGCATTACGCGCTGCTCCCACAGCGGTTCGCCGCTGGCCGCGCGAAACGCACCGACCTTGCCGTTCGCAAATCCCGCCACCACCATGCCGGAATCGAAGGCCGGCGATCCGGTTCCGCGCAATGTCAGCGCAGGGACCTGAGTATCGAACGTCCAACGTCGCGCGCCGTCCTTCGCGTCGAGCGCGACGAGTCGCCCGTCCGACGTTTGCAGATACACGAGACCATCACCGGTGACCGGCGCCGACAGCACCTCGCTCGACACGCCGACCCGCCAGCGCTGCGATCCGTCCACCGCCGACAACGCGATCACTTCGGCATGCGTCGTACCCAGCAGAACCAGCCCCTCGCCGGTACCGACGCCGCCGGTGACGAAACTCGTATCGCTCTTGTCCATGATATTGAGCGCCGAGAACATGCCCTTGCCGTCGTTGCCGATCTGCACGCCCCACAGTTTCTTGCCCTTGAATCGCTCACGGGCTTCGACGTAGCCATAGCCATCCGCTGCATAGACGCGATCGGAAAGCACACCGGGCACCATGCGCATGAACTGTTTGCCGAGCCCTTTGCCAATCGACGCGCTCCACAAGCGATCGATCTTGACCTCGCTCTTGTAGTTGGTGAGCTCGGCCGGTGCATCGGGATCCTCTTTCTTGTCGACCCACGGCAGCCACGAAAACCAGCTGCAGCCGCTACACAGCAGAGCCAGACAAACGAGTCGACTAACGTTACGGCGCAGGTGCATCGGGCTTCGCCAGATCGGCCGATTTCGGCAGATCGACTGGTGTGGCGAGATTCTCGGGTTTGGCGAGGTCCACGATCTTCATTTCGAGTATCGGCTGTGTATCGTCGGGATCTGCAGCCGCCTTCGCGGCGAGGTATGCTTCGCGTGCTTCGTCCGGTTTGTGCTGGCCCATCAGGATGTCGCCTTTCAACTCCGCGACGTACGACCGAAACCCGGCGCCGCCAACGGTGGTCAGGGTCGCCAGCGCCGCGTCGGCATTGCCCGATTGCACTTGCAGCCGCGCGAGGCGCAGGCGCGCGATGTCACGCAGGCGATCGTCGTCGGCGTCTTTCACCGCGGTCTCGAGATACTGCGTCGCCTTTGCGTAGTCATCTGCACTTGCTGCGTCGAATGCGCGGTAGAACAGCGTGAAGATCCGATAGCCGGTGCGTTTGAATTCGCTGTCGAGCGTCGCGAGCGGCGCGTCGAGCTCCGCAGCCTTTGCACCGCGCTGACGCGCTTCCACATATTGCTGGTATGTCGCCGACGCCGCTTCTTCGCGCGCCTGAGTGTGGTCGTTGTACCAGCGCCAGCCGATCACGGCTGCGATCATCAGCACCAGACCCACTACGAGCATCGTGCCATTGGTCTCCCACCACTTGCGAAGCGCGAGCACGCGATCGTCGTCATTCAGATATTCGGCCACCAGTCAGTTCCCTCCGTTCTTCGATATATCCAATCGCGCAATCAGCGCGGCAAGTGTCAACCGCTCCTGCGGCGCGGCGGTGCGCAACCATTTCAGCGTGATTTCGTTATCCGCGACCTCGTCTTCGCCGATGATCAGGGCCCAGTCGGCACCACTCGCATCGGCCCGCTTCAGCTGATTCTTGAGCTGTCCGCCGCCGGCGTTCACGCGCAAACGCACCTTGGGCAACGCCTCACGCAGTCGCTGGCAAACATCCATCGCCCAACTCGTGTGCGCCGCATCCAATACGACGCAGTATCCGTCGATCGGTTCAACCCGATAGTTGCGCTGCAAGGCTTCGTGCAGCAGTACCAGCCGATCGACGCCGATCGCGAAGCCCGCCGCCGGCGTCGCGCGACCGCCGAGCTGTTCGACCAAACCATCGTAGCGACCGCCGGCGCATACGGTACCTTGAGAGCCGAGCGCACCCGTGATCCATTCGAATACGGTGTGCGTGTAGTAGTCGAGTCCGCGCACCAGCCGCGGATTGACGACATAGCCGATCTGTAGCGAATCGAGCAGTCGGCGCAATCCGTCGAAATGCGCCAACGACGACGCGTCGAGATGGTCCGTCAGCACCGGCGCGTCAACGAGCAGCGCCCGCGTCGCCGGCGATTTGCTGTCCAGGATGCGCAGTGGATTGCGCTCCAGACGCCGCTGACTATCCGCGTCGAGCTCTGCCCGACGCGGTGTCAGATACGTGACGAGCGCGTTTCTGTATGACTCGCGCGACGCCGCCGAACCGAGTGTGTTCAATTCCAGTTCGAGTTCATTTGACACGCCAAGCGCACGAAACAGCGACGCCGACAACTGAATCAACTCGGCGTCGACGTCGGGTCCCGCCATGCCGAACGCTTCGGCGCCGATCTGCTCGAATTGCCGATAGCGACCTTTTTGGGGGCGTTCGTATCGGAACATCGGCCCGCGATACCACAGACGCTGTGTCTGATTGAAGATGAGTCCTTGCTGCAGACACGCCCTGACGCAGCCCGCCGTGCCTTCCGGTCGCAACGAAAGTTGCTCGCCGTCGCGATCGAGCAGGTTGTACATCTCTTTTTCGACGGCGTCGGTCGCTTCCCCGAGCCCGCGACTGAACAGTTCTGTTGGCTCGAGCAGGGGGAGCCGGATTTCTTCGTAACCGAACGATTCGAGCGCGCGAACGGCAAGGCGCTCGATGTGTTGCCAGCGGCGTGCTTCGAGCGGCGCAACGTCGCGCATGCCGCGGATGGATTGGATCATCTACTGTCCGAGCACCAACGTGCCGACGTTGTTGCGGGTGTGCGGCGACAGCGCGACGCGCTCGCCGTTGAACTGCAACGTCACGCCCGGCGCATTGCCGAGCAGAATACGAAACGGCGCCTGACCAACGAGTTCGAGGCTCGTGCCCGCCCTGCCGAGCTCGCCATAGAGTCGAGTGCCCTGCCCGTCCTTGATCTCGACCCAGCAATTGTCGGCGAAGACGAACGACAGGCGGTCTTCACCGGTGGTCGAAATCCTTCGCGCGCCATTCGATTCCGCGGCGCGTACTTCCGCCTGGGGTGGCGCATGCTCGGCGTCGGTCGTCGTCGGCGCCGATGCCGGCGCAGCGGTGACCGCGGCCGGGTCCGTCGGCGCAGGGCCGCTGGACGCGGGAACCACCGCAGCCGGCGCGGATTCCGAAGGCCCAACAGTCCGACGCTCAGGAATCGATCGCTCGGGCGCGTCGGGCCAAACGGTCCACAGCACGACAACTACCGCAAATATGACCAGCGCGACCGCGCCCGTGAGTACTGCGCCTGGATGTTTCTGCAGCAACTCCGCAACACCGCCGGGCTCAGCGCGATGCATCACGGCCTTTGTGGCCGAATGGCCTGC
>CAWHHK010000013.1:0-5006 GCA_963829065.1 uncultured Gammaproteobacteria bacterium
ACCTCAACTCCCAATGATCGGGTTGATCCCACGCTCGGCTTCGATCCTGGCAGTGTCGAGCCAACACGCCGCACTCGCGCGTCTGACGGACGATTTCAGTCGCGAAGCCGTTCACGTCGTTTCCGACCCACCGCAGCAGGGCGAATTCCTACCGGACGCGTGGGTGCGGCGATCATCCGCAGCAGCACCTCCCCAACGCTGGCCGCGGGCAACCGATCTGATCGTCGACGACGCGATCGAGGATCTTCGAGACGAAGCTGGACGACGAGTCGCCGAACAACCGCGCCGCGCGACGGCAGGCCCGCGCGACGTTGCCAGCGCCGTCCGCATTGATCGCGAACGCAAGCTCCGGCTCACGCTCGGCGCGATCGACCCCGGCACAGTTGATGACGCACTCCGGCCCCGCGCCGCGTCAATCTCCACCAACAATCCAACTCGGTCGCGCACGTCGACTCGGGCCGATGCCACGGCAAGAAGAGCGCAGCCATCGAGTGGTAGAGGCTGAAAGGGTTCAGCAAACGCGCCTGACGAAGGCGGCCGCCGCGTCGGCGAGTTCTTCGAATACGGTGTCGCTGCGCGCACGGCTGCGTTTGAGCACCTTGTAGCCGTGATCAGCGGTGTCGAGCCACACGAGTTCGGCGCGCGGGCCGATTCCGGTCGACGACACCGCGCAGCAGATCGCGATCGGCCAACGCATCGCGCGTGCCCGACAGAAACAGCATCGGTAGCTCGATCGCGCAGATGCGTCGCGCGCGTCGTGGCCGGCGCGCCCGCCGGATGCAGCGGAAACGAACAGAAGATCAAGCCGCGCACGTCGCCGAGATCGTGTTCGAGGATCGCGTGCGATGCCATGCGGCCGCCATACGAGTGGCCGCCGAGAACAACGGCAGATTGTTCGAAAGCGCCCGCGCCTGCGCGACGGCAGCAGCAATCGTCGCGGTGGCAACCGCGCGCGAACCGACTGGACCTTTACCCGACTCCATGAACGGGAAGTTGAATCGCAGCACCGCGACGTCCCGACGAGCCAGCTCAGTCGCAATCGACGCCATGCTCGCGTGACGCATGTCGGCACCGGCGCCGTGGCCGAGCACGAGCAGCGCGTTCGGGTCGGCGGGCTTCGAGCAGCAGCCACGACACCTCCGAGACGTCGCCGGTCACCGGAATCGCCCTTCGGTCGTCGTCAGCGTGTTCGCCATCGGTCGACGGGCGTCAGTTCACCTGACGTTCGCGCCCTTCCCAGTAGGGTTTGCGCAGTTCGCGTTTCAGCACCTTGCCGGACGGGTTGCGCGGCAGCTCGGCGATGAAGTCGATCGTCTTCGGCACTTTGAAGCCGGCGATGCGCGTGCGCGCGAACGCCGATCAGCTCGTCGCGCGGTCGACTTTCTGGCCGGGTTTCAGCACGACGACCGCCTTCACCGCTTCGCCCCAGCGTTCGTCCGGCACGCCGATCACGGCGACGTCGGCGACCGCGGGGTGACCGAACAACGCGTTTTCGACTTCCGCCGGATAAATGTTCTCGCCGCCCGACACGATCATGTCTTTCACCCGGTCGTGCACGTAGACGTAGCCGTCCTCGTCGAGATAGCCCGCGTCGCCCGTATGGACCCAACCGTCGATCAGCGTCTTCTTGCGTCGCGTCCGGCAGATTCCAGTAGCCGAGCATGTTCGCCGGCGACCTGATGCAGATCTCACCGACCGTTCGCGTCGGCACCGGTTGCCGTTTTCGTCGACGACCTTCAGTTCGACGCCCGGATACGGCCGGCCGGCCGAGCGCATCCGCTCGTTGCCGCCAACTTCGTGATCGCCCGGCGGCAGATACGTCGCAGCGCCGGTCGTTTCGGTCATGCCGTACAGCTGCACGAAGCCGCACTTGAACACGGCGATCGCCTGGCGCAGCAGATCTAGCGGAATCGGTGAGGCGCCGTACATGATGTAGTTGATGTTGCTGAAGTCGGTCTGCTGCGCGCTGCGGGTGCTGCACGACCATGCGGATCGCCGACGGCACGAGGAAGATCTTCGAGATGCCCTGCGTCTCGATCAACTCGAGCGTCGCGCCCGGATCGAATTCGGACACGACGATGTTGGTCGCGCCCGCGCGCAGTCCCCACACGCCGTAGCCGACGCCGCCGATGTGAAAACTCGGCATCGCGACGAGACTGACGTCGCGATCGGTCCAGTCGTTCCACTGCATGTCGTCGTTCGGCGGCAGCTTCTGCAGATCGAAGAAGCAACGGTGCTGCAACTGCACGCCTTTCGGATGCCCGGTCGTGCCGCTCGTGTACATCTGAATCGCGACGTCGTCGGGCGCAACGTCGACGCCGGGATCCGCGGCGCGATGTCCATCGCGCCAGCGCGAGAAGTCCTTCCACTTCGGATGCACCCCGGACATCGCGATGATGTTTTTGACGTGCGTCAGTTGATCGTTGATCTGCGCGACGAGGCCGAAGAAATCCGGTCCGACGCACAGCACTTCGGCGCGGCTGTCGTTGAGGATGTAGGCCACTTCCGGCGGCGCGAGCCGCCAGTTGATGCCGACCGATACCGCGCCCGCTTTCGCCGCGCCGAACACGAGCTGATAGAACAGGTCAGAGTTCTTGTCGAGGAAGCCGACACGGCTGCCGGGACTTCAAACCCTCGGCGAGCAGTCCGTTCGCGACACGATTCGTCAGTTCGTCGAACTGGCGATACGTCGTTCGGCGATCGCCGTAGTGGAACGCGACTTGGTTCGGTCGTTCGCGGGCGTGAAACCGCGTCAGCGCGGCAAGCGTGTCGATCTCGTTGACGTTAGCCATGGCGTTACCCCGGCAATTCCGCCGCGGAGCGGATGATTTTTCCGACCAGACCGTACGCGACCGACTCTTCCGGACTCATCCAATAATCGCGATCCGTGTCGATCGCGACACGCTCGAGCGGCTGGCCGGTCTGTTCGGCGATCGTCACGTTGATGCGTTCGCGCGTCTTGATGATCTCGCGCGCCTGAATCGCGATGTCGGATGCGTCGCCGCCAAAACCGCCCGACGGTTGGTGAATCAGAAAGCGCGTATTCGGCAGCGCGTAGCGGTTCTCTTTCGCCGGCGCGAGATAGATGTGCGTGGCGATCGATCCGACCCAGCCGGTTCCGACGGTGCGCACAACGGGCTTGATGAACCGGATCATGTCGAAAATAGTGTCGCCGGATTCGACGTGGCCGCCGGGCGAGCCGATGAAGATCGTGATCGGCGCATCACTGTCGTACGACAGCGCCAACAGCTTCTCCACGGTGCGCTGCGCGACGTCCTGTTTGATCTCGCCGAAGATCGTCAACGTGCGATGCTTCAACAGCGTGTTTTCGAGAAAATTGAATTGCTTCGCTACTTCGGCGGCTTCTTCGCCGTTCATGACGTGTCGGGACGAAAACATGATCGCCTGCTCCTTGGGACTGTGAATGTCGGCATGGTACTCGAAAAGTCGCGCTCGGGAGGGGAGTCCCTCCCACATTAGATCGCTCCCGTACAACTCGCGGGTTAAGCTTTGCACCAAATCACTCGAAGGACATTCGCATGCCGGTCCATCCCGAATACGTCGCCTTCCTGCAAATCGTGGCCGCAGCGGCGCCGCCGGCGGGCGCGGAAATTCCCGTCGCCGACAGCCGGGCAAACTATCGGGCAATGCGCCCCGCGACACCGGAACTCGCTGTCGCCGCGGTGCGGGATCGAACGATCCCCGGCCCGGCCGGCGCAATTCCGATACATCTACACGCCGAGCGGACGCGGGCCATTTCCGATCCTCGTCAACTTCCACGGGGGCGGTTGGGTGATCGGCGATCTCGATACCGCCGACGCGATGTCGCGCGAGATCTGTAATCGCGTCGGCTGCATCGTGCTCTCGATCGACTACCGGCTCGCGCCGGAGCATCGCTTTTCCTGCGGCGGTAGACGACTGCGTTGCGGCATTCCGCTGGGCGGTCGAGCACGCTGCGGAGCTCGGCAGCGATCCTGCGGGCGCGTAGCGGTCGGTGGCGACAGCGCAGGCGGCAACCTCTCCGCGGTCGTCTCAGAGGTGACGGTGCGCGAGGGGCAGGGCGAGTCCGGCGTTCCAGCTCCTTCTTGCACCCGGTGATCGGATCTCTCGCGGAAGCACGAGAGCTTATCGCCTGTTTGGCGAGGGCTTCTTCCTCACGGGAGGAGGCAGGATGGACTGGTATCGCGGCCACTATCTCCCCCGACGAAGCCGCGGCCCTCGACCCGCGCGCGTCTCCGCTGCTGGCGGAAAACCTGCGTGGCCTTGCGCCGGCCCATGTGGTCACGGGGCTTCGATCCGCTGCGCGACGAAGGCGAGGCTGTACGCGAAGAAGCTCCGAGGCCGCGGGCGTGCCGGTCGACTGCGTCGCGCTTCGACGGGCTGATCGACGACTTCCTCGCGAATGAGCGGCCAGCTGTCGCTGCGGTCAAACCCGGCTATGGACACAGCGGTCGGCGGCACTGCGCAATGCCTTTCGCCGGCTGAGTCGTCCGCAGGCCACGGTCGAGGCCGAGTTCGCGCACACGCGTCGCAGCGACTTGCTCGGCGCTGTCGGACGCGACGTTTCACGCCGAGTGGCCGGCCGGCGTGTCGTCGGAGCTGTGGCGCGTCGACGTCGGCGACGCAGGCATCCTGCGTGAAGCGCGCGCTGCCGCGCCTGAAGGTCGCCGAGCGAATGGCTCGCGCCGGTGCGGCGCAACGCCGAGGAAGCGCGGTGGCTGCGCTTCGTCGGCCGACGTCGCGCCGCGGCAAGTGCCACGCGGTGATGGCCGAGGATCCCGACTGCGGGGCATCGTCGGTGCTCGAGCTGGTTCGACCCGGCGCGCTGGACCAACTGGAAGACGCAGCTGCTGCAAGGGCCTCGTGCGCCCGGCGGTCGGCACCGGAGATGGGAGAACTGCTGGCGGCGCTGCATCGGCGCAGTGCAGCGACGCAGCCGGAGCTCGCGGCCGCAGCTTCGACAACATGGACTCTGCTGTCGGCGCTGCGGCTCGAACCATTCTTCG
>CAWHHK010000014.1:0-603493 GCA_963829065.1 uncultured Gammaproteobacteria bacterium
GGAGTCGGTCGAACTAGGAGCGATTAACCCACGATCCGTTACAGTGGTGTGCGGCCTGGCGGCAGATTGCTTGGCCTTCTTGTAGTCTTCCCAGAGTCGAGGTCGAGCTTCGCTCAATGGCGACGAGCCACCACTCGGATGGAAGCGCTCTTCTCTGTGCTTCGTCTAAACTGGGCGTACATAGAGATCATGTGATCAAAAAAGACCTACGCGCTTGATCCGAAAATCTAGACGAATGACCGCATCGCGAGCGGCACGAACGTCGTCGTTAAAGAACGAGCAAAAGCTGGTTCCAGATCAGCGTCGCTAGTCAAAGTATCCATCATTAGCGTTTTCAACGAACGTTAGGTCACAGATGAGATCACGCACAACGTGACCTCCAAACTTGGTGGGGGAAGGAAGCCACTATCAAAACTAGCGTGACCATGGGAGGTTGTATGTGCGAAGTTCAATTCGGGAAAGGTCGGACAGCGTTCAGCACATATTCGTCTGAATAGCCGATCTTGGCGCAGGCTTCTCGAATAGCTGGGCCGTCCGGAGCTGCGAATTGTCTTCTTGTTGCTGCTGAGGTTGACCAGGGCATCACACAAAGAGACGAAGCAGTTGGGCGCTTGGTGCTCCAAAGTCGTGAGTCAAACGGGTTCCCGATGACTGAATATTGCTCGGAGTAGACGTTGGCATTTCGCATGATGGAACGAAGCGCTTCATGTTTGGGGAGCACATAGCTCTACCCTTGTGGATTGCTAGGGCTTTGCTGGTTGGCGTAACCGCTCTTGAGGAACTCTCGCGTCATTCGTAGTGCGAGTCGAACATCGCCGTCAGCGAGAATCTCGATGCGACTACCCACGTTGGTGTTTAAGACCGAACTCTGAACAACGTCGACAAATTGGGAGTGGTCGTTGGCCTTGAACAGGGCGCCGTTCTGGGATCGGAATTGGCCGGGGCCACCCTCTAGAAGGTTCCTGGCGATCATGAATCGCTTCGAAAGGTCCGGTGCAATCTGAGGCGGTTCGATTTGGATTGCGTCTGAATCAACGCGTCAAAGGTCGCGGAATGGCGATGACCCACGGAGGTCGTCTGCGCATAGAAATCACCAAATGGAGCTTCAACTTGGTTGCCAGCGCGATGCAGTCCGCGAAGATCCGCGATTGCTTCGTGGAGTCCTCGGTCTGGTCCTCCGACACGATCTTCTTGATCGAGACGCCGCCACGAGTCCGAGCCCAGAACTTCATAGAGGACTCGATCAATGAGCTTGATTCGAGTCTCAGCCTCGTTCGCTGAGGCGAGCGCAAGGCCGTCGAATTTGAATAGCAGTTCGGAAGCGATGACATGCGAATCTGTCATGTCCGGCTTGCCTTGATCGGTAAGGTCCCAGGAATGTACACCGTGATGAACCCCCGACGACAAGAAGAGTCGTGTCGCGAGTCGGGGAGAGATTCGAGTCTGCGAACCGCTACCTGCTCCTCCAACCACTTCCTCAAAAACGGCTCCAACCCACCCAACCTCAACAACTGCCCCGGCGGACTATCCGGCGGATACGGCTCCCCAACAATCTCCCTCTGTCTCGTCAAATTCCTCACCCGTCCCGTATCGAAATCCACCTCCACCAGATCCCCTTCCTCCGCAAACCTCGAAATCCCCGGACACATCAACACCGGAAACCCAATATTCACCGCGTTCCGCTGAAACAACCGCGAGAACGACTCCGCCACAACACACGACACCCCAACTCGCGCGACAAAATCCGCGGCGCCGGCCGTGACGACCCGCACCCAAAATTCTTCCCCGCCAGAATCAAATCACCATGCCGCACTTCCTTGCGGCCCAGCCCGGTCGTTGGGGCATGATCGCGGCCTTGATCGCGTCGGGCGTCGTCACGTGGCGCCACAGGATCGCGCCGGGCATGATCAGGTCGGTGCTGACGTTGTCGCCGAAGTTCCACACGCGGCCGGTGCGCGTGAGGCTCTGCGTTGCGGCGTCGCTCATGCTCAGCCCTCCAGGTATTTGCGCGGGTCGGCGATCTTGCCTTCGATCGCGGCCGCGGCGACGGTCGCGGGCGACGCGAGGCAGATCTCGGCGTTCGCGCTGCCCATGCGGCCGTGGAAGTTGCGGTTGCTCGACGAGATGCAGCGTTCGCTGTCGCCGAGCAAGCCGAGGTGTCCGCCGGGACAGGCGCCGCAGCCGGCGTTCGTGATCATCGCGCCGGCTTCGGCGAGCGTTTCCCAGTAACCGAGCTTCGCGCAGTCGCGCCACACTTCGGACGACGCCGGCGTCACGATCATCCGCACGTTCTGGTGGACCTTGCGGCCGCGCAACATCTTCGCGGCCACGGCGATGTCTTCGACGCGCGCGTTCGTGCACGAACCGAGGAAGGCTTGATCGACCGCGAGACATCGCGGCGACTTCGCTGACGCGTTTCACGTTCGACGGATCGTGCGGCAGCGCGACCATCGGCTCGAGACCGGTGACGTCGACGACGTGCGTCGCTTCGTACACCGCGTCCGCGTCGGGCGACACCGGCGCCGGCGGTCGCTTCATGCGGCCGTTCAGGAAGTCGTACGTGACGTCGTCCGCTTCGAAGATCGCGCACTTCGCGCCGATCTCGACACCCATGTTCGCCATCGTGAAGCGCGAGCCGAGCGACAGGCTGATTGACGACGGGCCCAGGAACTCGACCGACTTGTACACCGCGCAGTCGGTGCCGTAGTCGCCGCAGATCTTCAGCATCACGTCTTTGCCGACGCACCAGCTCGGCAGCTTGCCGGTCAGCATGAAGCGGATCGTTTCCGGCACGCGCAGCCACAGCATGCCGGTGGTCACGACGAACGCGAGTTCTTCCATGATCGGCGTGCCGAGCGCGTTGAAGCAGCCGTAGCTCGTCGAGTGCGAATCGACGCTGACGATCAGATCGCCCGGCGACACGTAGCCGTTCTCGGGGAATACCTGATGCAGGATGCCGTGGCGGCCGTGCTCGAAGTAGTTCGGCAACTGGTGCTTCGTCGCGAAATCCTTCGCGCCTTGTGCCTTCGCGCGCTCGACGGTCGGCGACGGCGCGAAATGGTCGTTGACGGCGTAGACCCGCTCGCGGTCGAACACGTTGTCGATGCCGAGCTTGTCAGCAGCGGCATCGGCTCGAACACGCCGGTGCCGTCGACCTTCGCCGAAACGTACTCACCCGGTCGCACGACGGACTTGCCGCTCGGACGCGAGGATCTTCTCGGCCATCGTCATGCCCATGGGCTGACCATACACCCGCGACGCGCACTCGGGCTCGCGACGGCCGAACTACGGTGTCGAGATGCCAGTGACGGCCCACCCGTAACTCTGTACGCGCCAACTCGGCGTGCCGGGTGCATCGGCGGTGTTGACCAACACGAACGCCCAACCGCCGGTCTCGGTGAATGCCGTGCCGCGATACGGTGCCTTTCCCATGTGGTTGGCAGCGCGAGAAGAACGCCGATCGCCGGCGCGCGCGAAATCCTGCGGTGTGCCGAAGGCGTGGACGAGGTCCGCGGTGTCGACCCGATGCGCGCGCATCCCCGCCGCCCAACTCATCACTGCCTTCGGGCCTTCGAAGCGATACGGCGCGAAGTTCTCGATGATCACGACATCGCGGTCGGCGAAGACGCCTGCGATGTCGGCGTCGTCGAGAATCTCGATGAAGCGTGCCACGCGCTGGGCGAGGTCGAGCATCGAGGCATCGGGGCTCTTGGTTGCTGAGGGCGCATCGGCGGCGCTTGCGGTGCTCATCACGAGAACTCCAAACAGGAACATGAGGGTGGTGCGCATGCGCGAACGATGATCGAAACTCAGCGCAGGGAAGCGTCCCCTCGCAAACGCTCGACTGCAAGATCCACGAATGCGCGCGCCTTTTGGGCGACGTGACGTCCCTCGCGGTGCACGACGTGGATCGGCCACGGCGGCGGCTCGTAGCGTTCGAGTATCTGTTCGAGCTTGCCGCTCTTTACATGCTCGGCAATCTGGTACGACGACACTCGGGTGATACCGAATCCATCGAGCGCAGCGGCGATGGCCGAGTCGTTGCTGGTCGTCGACAAACGCGGGCGAATACGCACCGGAGTGGTCGACCCTCGGCCATGAACGACCATTCCTGCGTGGGCGTCACGCCGCCCGCGGATATGATCCGATGTTCAACGAGATCACGCGGTTCGCGCGGTAGGCCGTGGCGCTTCAAATAACGGCGTGACGCGCACAGCACTCGATCGACTCGGCCGACGCCAACCGCTTCAGGCTGCGAGTCGGACAGTTCCCCGATTCTACGGCGACATCGATGCCTTCCTCGATGAGGTTCACCACCCTGTCGACGTACCAGCACGAGACGTCGGTCTCCGGGTAACGATCGAGGTACTCCGCGACGATCGGGGCATCACATGCATGCGCCGAACGGTACGGGCGCCGTGATGACGAGATGTCCGCGCGGCTGCGAGTGCACGCCGACGGTCGACGCTTCCGACTCGGCGACATCGGCGAGAATGCGTCGCGCAATCCGCCGCGTATCGTGCGCCGGCCTCGGTCAGGCGAACCGAACGGGTAGTGCGCGTGAGCAACCGGACACCCATACGCGATTCGAGTTCGGCGACAGCGCGCGTCACCGCCGGGGGTGATTGACCGAGCTTGCGCGCAGCCGCTGCAAATCCTGCCTCGTCGACCACCGCGACGAACGCGGTCATGGCGGAAAGGCGGTCCATATGATCCCTGAAAATGAAATTAAGTCTTACCTTATATGCCGTATTAACGCCACTGTTAGAACCAAATACTCGCCACCCACGATTGGATCAACATGTCACGTGCCTTTTCCGATATCGCTTTCACGCCCGCGGTACGCGGCGTGCAAACGCGCATGGGCAGCCGGTCCAAGTACGAGGCGTTCGATCGCGCGGTCGATCGACGCGATCGACTCACGCCACGCGAGATCGACTTCATCGTGATGCCGGATCATTTCTTCCAAGCCACCGTCGGCGAAACCGGCTGGCCGTACGTGCAGCATCGCGGCGGCCCGGAGGGCTTCCTTCGGGTGATCGACGATCGCGCGATCGCGTACGCCGATTTCCGTGGAAACGTGCAGTACATCAGCGTCGGCAATCTGTCCCTCGCGACGATCGCGTCTCGCTGATCCTGATGGACTACGCGAACAAGCCCCGACTGAAAATCCTCGGCCGCGCGCGAATCGTCGAAAGCAGCCGACGATCCGCGCTTGATCTGATCGCGTCACTCGACGCAAGGCTACAGCGCGACGGTCGAGCGCGCCGTGGTGATCACCGTCGAAGCCTGCAGATTGGAACTGCCCGCAGCACATCACGGGCTGACCACCGTCGCGCAGGTACAGGCCGTCGTCGCACCGTTGCAGGCCGAGATCGAACATCGATGTGCTCGGCTCGCTGAACGCCTGTTAACTGGATCTTCCCGCACCAGACCGACCGCGGCCGGCACGCCGTCACCGGGCGACGTCGCGCACTAACGCGCGCACGGCGTCGAGACGCCCCTGCACGCCGCCGCGCGCGACCGGATCCAGCACCACGTGACTGACGCCGACTGCGGCGAGCTCCGCCAGGCGCTCGCGCATCTGCGCCGGTGTGCCCGTGATCGATTTCTCCGGCTCCATCTGGCCGGCCGGGTCCAGGTAGAGGCGCGTACACAAAGCCAGTTCGTCTGGATCGCCGACCAGCGACGCAAGCGTACTGCTTGCCACTCGCGTGCGACCACGTCGAGCGGCTGAAAGGCAGCGTGAAAGCCGTGACCGAAACGCGCCACGCGCTCGGAACGCCGCCGGCGCTGCATCTGCCGACCCATACCGGGATCGGTCGCTGCACCGGTTTCGGTTCGAAGCCGACCGGCTCGAACGAATAGAACTCACCGTCGAAGCGCGGTGACGCATCGTTGAACAGCCGCGTGAAGATTCTCGAGCTGCTCGTCGCTGCGTTTGCCGCGGGTGGTCCCACGGCATGCCGAGAACCGCTTTTGGCCATCCAGTCGACGACGCCGAGGATCAGGCGGCCGTTCGACAACACGTCCAGCGTCGCGCTCGTTTCGCGGTTGCGACCGGCGGTCGGTACGGCAGGATCAGTACCGTCGTGCCCAGCGAATGCGCGACGTGCAGCCGGCGAATAACGTCAGTGTGCCGAGCGGATCGAGCCATCCCATGTCGCGCAGCCGGAAACGGAACTGTTGTGCGTGTACGGGTATTTCGATGCGATATCCGCCTGCCAGCAGACGTGATCGCTGACGGCCCACAGCGAGTGCACGCCGCGTGCCGTTCTCCGCATCATCGGCGAACGAGCGCAGCGTTGTGGTCGAACCCACGACCCAGGTGAGGTGTGTGGACGCCGATCTGCATCATTTGATTTGCCTCCGTCGATCAAGAAAGGCGTACGCGGAGACGCGAAGCGTTATCGCGAGAGCACCAACGTTACCCATCGACGACGACCTTGGTTACCACGTCTCTGCAAACGGCCGCACCTCCGCATAGAAGGACCACGACGACCGATCCTGACCGACGAGATGAAACACCTCGTTTGCGATCGCGTCGGGCTTGGCGAAGAAATCATCCGGTTTGTCCGGCATTCGCTCGCGCGCCCACGGCACGTCGATCGCCGCATCGATGACGAGATAGGCGACATGGACACCCTTGGGGCCGAGGTCGCGCGCCATGCTCTCGGCCAAAATACGTTGCGCGGCCTTCGTCGGCGCGAATCCGGCGAACCGCGCTCGGCCGCGCAGCGCCGACGTGTTTCCGGTGACGATCAACGAACCGTGTCCTGCCTGCACCATCGACGGGGTCGTCAGGCGCGCCAGATGCAACAGCGCCATGACGTTGACCTGAAAATTCGCCTCGAGCACGGCTGGATCGATTTCGAGGAACGATCCCCACGCACCGCCGACCGCATTGTGCACGACGACCTCGGCGTGACCGGCCTCACGCACGGCGGCGGCGAGCGCGTTCGGGTCGGTGACATCGCACGGCAACGCCATCGCATCCGGCAGCTCGCGCGCAAGCGCATCGAGTCGTTTCGCGTCGCGCGCGATGAGCGCGGTGCGATAGCCCGCGGCGCGCGAAACGCCGCGCGACAGAAGACCCGGTTCCGGGGCCGACGCCCGTAATGAGTGCAAGTGGTTTCATGATTGCGTCCCTCCATCAATGGGTTTGCGGAACTTCAGCGTCATCCGATCGCTTTCGCCGATCGCTTTGTGTTTTTCCTCGCTCGATCGCGAGAACGGAGCGAGCGACCAGACGCCGTGTGGGTGATCCGTCGTGTCGCTGCGGATTCGCGTTGATCTCGCTCGAGGCTTCGAACACGAAGCCGGCGCGTTGCGCAATTTCCTTCACGTAGGCTTCGGTGACATAACCGGTCTTGTGCATGCTCTCGATGTCGGCGTTCGGCTTGGCACGGTGATCGACGACGCCGAGCACACCGCCCGGCTTGAGCGCGCGGAAGAACGCGGCGAAATACTCGTGTTCCTGATCGGCCATGATCCAGTTGTGGACGTTGCGGAACGTCAGCGCGAGATCGATCGTCGCTGCGGGTGCGATGCTGACCTCCTTTGGCGGATTGATGTGCCGCACGATGACGCGGCCGAACAGCTCGGGCTCGCGCGCAATGCGCTCCTCGAACATCTCGAGCACCTTCGGCATGTACGGCAAGAGTCCATCGGGTGAGAAGTGCGCAACGTACAGGCGTCCGCGCTCGGCGAGATAGGGCGCAAGAATCTCCGTATACCAGCCGAGCGCAGGCAAAATCTCGAGCACGGTCATGTCGGGTTCAAGGCCGAAGAACTGCAGCGTCTCGACAGGGTGCCGCGCGCCGTTGCGCGCGATGTTCTCCTTGCTTCGTTGCTTTCCTGAAACGAGCGCGTCAAGCGTGGGCTGTGGCATCGGTCAATCTCCTCGTCGCGATGTAGTAGGCGTGCGTTTCCGTGGCGGAGCCGAGCGCCGAACGCGTTGTTTCGGCGCCGTCGATGCACCGGGTCCGGGAATGGCGTGCAGATCGCCGAATTTGAGCGTCCGTCCTTCGCCGTCGGTCACGCGCAGCGGCGCTATGCGGCGTCCTGTCCGGCGGTCTTTGAGAATCAGTGGTTCGTTGCCGCGTCCGAACACCCATTCGTCGGACCACTCGCGCAACGCGGTCAGCACGGTGAGCAGCGCTTCGCCTTTCGGCGTCAGGTGATACTCGAAGCGCTCGCCCGACGTACCGGCGTCGATCCTCTCGAAGATGCCGTGCTCCACGAGATGTTGCAGTCGCGCGGACAAGATGTTCTTCGCGATGCCGAGGCTGCGTTCGAACTCGCCGAAACGGTGCGCGCCGAAGAACGCGTCGCGAACGATCAAGAGCGTCCACCAATCCCCCAGCGCCTCGAGCGCTTGGGCCACGCCGCAGTTCATGTCGTCGAAACGTTTCCGCGTCATCCGAACTCTCTCAGCAGGTACGTCAACAAATATGGTTGCATAAGACCACCGTTTGGTTGTCTATTGCAACCTAATTTTGAGAGGCGTTTGCGTGGTCAGCCGATACACCGCGTGATCTTGTCGGACACTTCCCGCGGAAGATGACGCGCCTTCGCTTCGCGCCAGATCTTCCGCGGAAGACGGCGTGACCTCGACGGGTCGACCATCCGGACGCACGAAATACCACCGGCCGTCGCGGTGGCGCCGAATCGAGAAGCCGCCTTCATGCACCATCGTGTGATGCGCGGTGCACAGCACGAGCAGGTTCTCGAGCGTCGTCTCGCCGCCGTCGGCCCAGTGATGCACGTGATGCGCATCGAGGTAGCGCGTGTGATGACACCCCGGGAACGTGCACGCGCGATCGCGCGCGAACACCGCTTTCTTCAGCGCGCCCGACACGACTCGATGCTTGCGCCCGACGTCGAGTGGGCGGCCGGCCTCGTCGTGCGTCATCGTCGTCACCGCGCCGTCGCAACACAGCCGCTTGACGGTCGGCAGCGGCAGATCGCTCTCGCCGCCGTTTCCGGTAGAGCGCGTCCGCATCGACGTGCACCATCACCTGGTAGTTCTCGCCGGCGGCGCCGTCACCAGCGCGTCCCGCGAGCGCATCGCGCGCCATCTGCAACAACGCATCGGCGCCCTTGGCGAACAGCGACCGCGTCGGATCTTCCGGCAAACCTCGGCCGACGAACTCGAGCGCGCTGAGCACGAGCTCGAGTTCCACGCGCGGCAACTCGACGTGCAGCGTGCCGCTGCCGTCGTCGCGAAACGTCCGCGTCAGCGCGCGCGCTTCGTGTAGCCGGCGCGCGTCGTCACTCGAGACGGCCGCGTCGCCATTGCGTAGTCGTTGGCAATACGCTTCGACCTGCGACGCGGTCGACGCGAGCGCCAAATCCAGCAAGTCCGCTTCACTGCGTTCGGTCGCGACGCGCGTTACTGCGCGCACCTTCGAATACGACAGATCGCCGCGCTCGAACGCAGCGTCGATCTTCGGCAGCGTCCACAGCGCTTTCGCGACGCGCACTTTCTCCTGCGCCGTCACGCGCGAGATGCCGCACTTCCAGTTGAGCCACTCAGCGCAGTCGGCGTTGCCGTAGGCGCGCCAACCCTGGCGCAGGTCGAACTCGCGCAGCAGCGCGAGAAATCGATGGGTCACCTTGGACACTTCGCGCCAACTGTCGAGTAGAGTCGCTTCGAGTTCGTCGATCGGGCGGAACGAGACGACGTTTGATGCTGCAGCCAACCCTGGCGCAGGTCGAACTCGCGGAGCAGCACGAGAAATCGATGGGTCACCTTGGACACTTCGCGCCAACTGTCGAGTAGAGTCGCTTCCAGTTCGTCGATCGGTCGGAACGAGAGAACGTTTGCTGCACCAGCCGACATGGCATTTCTCCTTACTGTATGGGCGTACAGTATAGGTGAATGCGTGACAAAAACCCAGTAAATTCATTGACCAAACGACTACGGATATCCATGTTCGCCCTCGTAACGATCACGCTCGGAGCCATCGGTCTCGCGACGATTTCGCGAGCGCTCGAGCTGAAGCCGGTCGGCGTCGCCGTTGCGCCGCGTGCCGACGAGCATCCCGACGCCGTCGTGCAGGTCTACGGCGCCGATGTGTGGGGAGTGCGCGGGCGCTTCGCGATTCACACATGGATCGTCACCAAAGGTGCGAATTCCGACCGCTACACGCGATACCAGGTGATCGGTTGGCGGCTGGGCCGTGGGTTGCCGGTCGTGAGCATCAGCAACGACCGACCGGACGGCGATTGGTTCGGGTCCGCGCCGGTGCTGTTGTTCGATCGCCGTGGCGCCGAAGCCGAGCGCCTCGTCGAACGGATACACGCCGCCGCGCTCAGCTATCCATTCGCGAACGAGTACGTGATGTGGCCCGGACCCAACAGCAATTCGTTCACCGCGTGGATCGCGCTGGAAGTGCCCGAGCTCGCCCTCGAGTTGCCCGCCAAAGCACTCGGGAAATCCTGGATGATCGAAAAATACCCGTCACTGCGGCGAGGCTGACGAAGGTGGTTTGCAGACCCTCGATTGCTAAACGTCACGAATCGAGTCGCCAGGCGTGCGGCCTTATGGAGCCGTTAGCCAAACACCGCGACGCGGCTAGCGCTTCAATATGACGCGTTCGCCCGTCAGGCGGTTGATCTCCGACAGTAGATACCCGTCGAGCACGAAGATCCGACCGGTCGGATCCGTGGCGATCCATTCGCCTGCCACGGGAAAGGGAAAGCCCGTTTGCGCGCCGGTCTGAGCATCCAGCGCGACACCTATCCCGCCAACCAGAATGCGTCGTCCGACCTCGTCGACTTCGATGTCGCGAACTACCGACCCGACGAACGTCGCAAAGATTGAACGATGACCCGTTGTCAGGTCGACCGCGACGATCCGATCACCATCTGCAACGAGTAGACGGTTGCGGGTCGGGTCAAGTGCGATGTTGGTCGGACCGACGAACGGGTTCTCAGCGTCTGGTGTCGTAGGGCTGGAAAACAGGCGGCCTTCGCCGGTGGTCAGATCGACCTCAATGATCGAGTGCGCTCCGAAAAACTGAGGCATTCCGTCCAGCGTCTCAGACCGCATCTGGTTCGAGATGAGCACGCGATTTCGTGCGCTGTCGAGGACGATATCCTGCAGCGAAGAGTTGGTATTGGATCCAACGAAGTGCGCGAAAATAGTGCGCGCGCCCGTAACGAGATCCACTGCCAGCACGTCGCCGATACCCGCGTGTATCACAAATGCGCGACCCTGTTCGCTCTGCACTGCAACGCCGCCGTCAGTGGGCAGAAATAGGATCGGTGGTGGGAAGGTGCCAGGGGGTGGCGGAGGAGGTTGCGTGTTCACGGACACCAATGTGCTTTGTCGTGTCGTGAGGTCGATCGCGATCAGGCCAGGTATCTGTTGTATAGGTCGCTGGGCGAGGTTCTTATCCACGAAGAATCCCATCGCCAAGATACGATTCCCATCTGGATCTACGGTTGGATGACCGGTGATGGCGAGCTCGGGTCGTTCCTCGGGAAGGTGCCATTGCATCAGCGTGGAGGTCCGGGGCTCGTTGAGGTCGATGTTTGTGATAACGGTGCCTTCTTCCTCGACCGCAAACAGCCGGTTGCCGCGTGAATCCACCGCAAGGCTAGTGACCTTATGCGGGACGTCGAGAATGGTTCTTCGATTTAGACCCACGAGGTCGAGCTCGCTCAAACCGCCGAAGAATGGCTCACCACCGAAGAACGCCGTCGAGTGCGCCTCGTCCACCGCAATGGGTGGCGTAAGGTCCGTTGATCCGAATGAGAAAGCACCTGACCGTTCGCCAGTTGTCAGATCGATGGCGTCGACGTACGAGTAACTACTGTCGACTACGAGCGCTCGATTGCGTGGCGCGTCGACCGCGATATCGACCGGAGTGCTGAAGG
The DNA here is from genome assembly GCA_963829065.1 of uncultured Gammaproteobacteria bacterium. Taxonomy (GTDB): domain Bacteria; phylum Pseudomonadota; class Gammaproteobacteria; order Pseudomonadales; family Azotimanducaceae; genus DATJGR01. The sequence goes on from CAWHHK010000014.1 coordinate 11,887, forward strand.
GGAAATGAGCAACGGTTGAGACCTGTCCCGTAGTCAGGTCGACACCCGCGACCGCGACTCGCTCCAAGTCATCGGGATCGCGAACCCCAACCACCAAGGCACGATTGTTCGCACTGTCAACGGCCAGGCGCGCAACAGGAGAAAGATCCAGTAGCGGCGGTAAGTGAGTTCGCTCGCCGGTTGCGAGGTCGACCATCGTGATTCGTGCGAACGAATCCGGATTTGGCGGCTCAATGGTTGGGAACGCAACGATGTTGAGAACCACTGCGCGGTCTCTGGTGGGATCGATGTCGGCATCAATCGGAGCTACGAGCGGATCCTTCGCGTCCGGCACCGTCGAGTTGGAGAATGCGCTGCGCGCGCCCGTTGTGGGATCAATGGCAACGATGGCGCCGGACGTGAAGACCAGGACGCGATTGCGATCGGGATCGAACGTTACCGCTCCCGCCAGCACCAGGTTTGCGTCGCTATCAACGAAGACACTGTCCAGGAACGTGCCGTCCCTTGTACTCAGGGTCACCTCGTTCCGTCCTGTTACCAATGGCACGCGCGCACTCCAATTCTTGAAGCCATCGCTACTCAGCGCGTTGACACCATTGACCTTCAATGGGGTATTTGCTGCATCTACCACTCCCGTACCCAACAACGTAAGGGAATCGCTCTCAGTGAAGGATTGTGTGGAGGGAAAGACAATCTCGCCCACAGGTGCGGAAGGGGGCGCGGGCGGTGGGTTAGGGGTCGCTGATACAGAAGGGGTTGAGTCGCTGCCGCCTCCGCCGCCGCAACTCGATGAACTCAGTGCGACCGCCACGGCCAACGCGAGGCCGCATCCGATGCGAGCAACGATGCGCCGCAACACGGCCTCCTTCCAGACGTGTGCAGATCCATCACTATCGGTGTCGCCAGTGCGAGGCGCAATCCCACCGACTGTGCCCCGGCGGGTCGTACAACGCCGATTGCAAGACGGCGCAACGATTCGCTGACGCGCCTTCGTGCGATAGCGTCACGCTGCCAGAGGCTGTGATCTCTGGCTTGCTGATTTGTGCCGCATAGTGTCGCGGCGCCTCGATCCCCAACACCTGTCGCGCCGTATCCAGCGGCAATGCAAGCAACGCTCGCCAGTCCTGCGCAGGCAGCCACGCGGCGTGACGGCCGTGACGGAAGCCTTCCAGCGTTGCGCGCCAAGCGCGGCGCAGTCCGAGTTCACGTGCGATCTCACGCGTTCCGAAGAACGCGATGAAGGCGATCCCGCGATTGCGCGTCTGCGCGTACGAGAATGCGAGGAGACACACTTCGCCGAAGCCGTCGCGGCCGTAGCCGGTCACGACATGCCACAGGTCATGCATGTCGCGCAGGCGCGCGTTGTACCAGCGTTGCTGCGGGTCGGTCTCTTCGTCGGCGCGTGCCTGGCTTGCATCGACGAGACCCTCGGCGTCGAGATTTTCGCGCTCCATGAAGGCGAGGTAGGCCCGCCCGAGCGATCCGCTGGGCATCGCGCGCAACGCGTCGCGATCTTTCAGCGCGTCGATCAGATCGTCTTGCTCGCGCAACAGACGCCGTCCGATCTCGGTTCGGCTGAACCGTTCGAGTCCGCGATACTGCGAATCGCCGGACAACGCGTCGAGTACCTCGAATACCTGCTCGGTACGCTCGGGGTCCGCGATCAGGTTGCGGATGGCGCGAAGCGCGCGGCGAGGTTGTATCTTGCGGGGCGTTGCATTCATCATGAACCTCTATCGACACAGATGTAGATAAGCGGCCGCGATGATATCTATATCGACATTCATGTCAATAACGAATTTCGTAAATGGCTAAGGTCCCGGCCAAACGGGTGCGCCGAAGTCCGGAAGCCGCCCGCCTGGCGGTGCTCGACGTCGCTGAGCGGCGTCTGCGCGAGCACGGTCTCGATGGACTCGCGATCGTGGATGTCGCGGCCGAGGTGGGCATGAGCCACGCGACGCTGCTGCATCACTTCGGCAGCAGCGACGATATGCGCGCTGCGTTGATCGAGCGGATGGCAACCAACCTGCTCAACGAAGTGTCCGCGTTGCTCGCGCACGAAGATGTTGAGGAACATCGCAGCGGCGACTTTTTCGTCCACCTGTTCGAGGCGCTCGCCGGCGGTGGCCACGCGAAGTTGATCGGCTGGCAGAACCTCGTCGCCAACAGCGACGGTCAGGCGCGCATGAGTTCGCAAACGCGCATGCTGTTCGATCAGGTCCTCGACGGTTTGCGGATCAGGCTCATCGAGGCCGGCCGCGATGCGTCTACCGCCGACCGCGACGCGCGGTTCATCGTGTTGCTGGTCGTGTCGTCCGCACTTGGCTTCGGCATCGGCCGCGGCACGCTGCTCGACGATGTCGGGCTGACCGAGCAGAGCGAAATCGACTTCGCGCTATGGATGGGACAACTCGTCAACGGCCTGATGCGCTGACACGCTGGAGCTCGACTGGGAGGAAACGACGATGTTCAAGATCGGCAAGCTCTTTCATCTCACGCAAGTCGTCGACGACCTCGAGCGCGTGGATCGCTGGTACGACGACGTGTTCGCCGTCGAACGTTTCTACCACGGTTACGAGGAGCTCGCGGGACGCGACGCATCGCTGATCGCGATCGGTGACGTCATCATGGAGCCGATGACGCCGGCAAAGGTCGAGCCGTTGAAGAATGCGTCGGTCAAACGCTTTCACGAGCGCTTCGGCCAACATTTGCACTCGGTCGCGTGGTATGTCGACGACCTCCAGTCAATTTCGACGAGGCTCGACGAGGCGGGTTTTCGCCTCTTCAACATCGTTGGCCGACAGGTCAAGCCGCCGCACAAAGCGGCAGCCGTGTGGACGCATCCGCGCGAGACGCCGGGTCAGCTCGAATTCGCCCTCTATGGCGACTATCTCGCAGATCCGCGGATGAAGCCGGGCTGGTCGGCCGCGCGCTGGCGCGAGCATCCGCTCGGCATCGAAGGCGCGTCGTCGATCGGCATCGTCGTCGGCGACATGGCCAAGGCGAAGCGCCTCTACTGCGACGTACTGAATGGTGAGTTGCTGCACGAAGAATCGATCGCGGGTCGCAAACGCAGCGCGTTCGTCGCGATCGGCGATGACAGCGTCGTCGAACTGGCCGAGCCGCTCGCTGCCGACAGTGTCGAGGGGCGCGAGCTTGCGAGAAATGGCGAAGGCATCTACTCGCTGATCCTGAAGACGAATGCGTTGGAACGCGCGCGCGCGTTTCTTCAAAGCAAAGGCCATCGTCCGCAAACCGAAAGCGCCGATACGATTGTGCTTGGCGCCGATCAGGCGTTCGGCATGCGGCTGGGCTTCACGCAGCGCACATTGCCGTGACACCTATTTCGTACTGGCACGACTCACTGGAGCCGGGCGACACGCTCGCGCCTCGCGCCGCGTTGCCGGGTGACCGGCAAGTGGACATCGCCGTCGTGGGCGCCGGTTTCGCAGGCCTGTGGACCGCCTACTACCTGCTCAAAGCGAACCCTGCGTTTCGCATCGTCATCATCGACGCGCAAACGGCGGGATACGGTGCGTCGGGGCGCAATGGCGGCTGGTGTGTTCCCGAAGCCGGGTCCCCGCTCGATGTGCTCGACCAGGAGGGAGGCGCCGGAACCGGCGCCGCGATGCTGCGTGCGATGCATCGCGCCGTCGACGAAGTGGGCGATGTCGCGCGTCGCGAACAGATCGACTGCGGCTTTGCGAAGGGCGGCGCGTTGTGGCTCGCCTCCGATGCGGCTCAACTGCATCGTCTGCGCAGTCGCTTCGCGCTATTCGCGCGTCACGGGCTCGATGACGCGTATCAGTTGCTCGACCCGATGAAGACGATCGCGCGGGTCAATGCGACCGGAATGCACGGCAGTATCTACACGCCGCATGCGGCCGCCGTGCACCCCGCGCGGCTTGCGCGTGGTCTTGCGCGCGCGGTCGAGCGGCTCGGCGCAACGGTGCACGAGATGACGCCCGCGCTGCGAATCGATGGACGTCGCGTCGTCACGCCGCACGGCACGATTGTCGCCGACGTCGTCGTGCGCGCGACGGAGGCCTACACGGCGAGCATCGAAGGGCTCGAGCGGATGATCGTGCCGCTGGGGAATTACGTGATCGCGACGGACCCGATCCCGGACGCCGTTTGGACGCAGATCGGACTCACGAACCGCGAGCTGTTCGAAGATACGCCGGTGATGCTGGCCTACGGGCAGCGCACCGCCGACGGACGCATCGTGTGGGGCGGCATGGGCGCACCGTACTGGTTCGGTTCGAAGCCGCCGCCGTCCCCGATGCAGGCACCGAAGGTCGCGCAGAAACTGAAGGCGCGGCTCATCGAACGCTTCCCGATGCTGCGGGACATCGAGGTCACGCACCATTGGGGCGGCGTGATGGGGATGACGCGCGACATGCGCTCGACGGTCGGCTTCGACCGGACCACAGGCGAAGCGTGGGCCGGTGGTTTCGGCGGCGCCGGCGTCGCGCCGTCGAACGCAGCAGGCCGGACGCTGGCCGGATTGATCACGGGCGTCGACTCCGAGCTGACGCGTTTTCCATGGGTCAACCATCGCTCTCCGCCGTGGGAACCGGAGCCGCTGCGATGGCTCGGCGTCACCGGGATGCTGACGCGGCTGCGTGTCTCCGAAAAGATCAAACAGCTGACCGAGTGAAGCCGACCGAGAAAAAAAATGACGATCGACCTCGAACTCGCCGCGAAAGATCGCGCCGCGGACTACTTATGAAACGATATTTCCACGCGTCGGTTCTTCTGCCGTCCCACCGGATCGTCCGATCCGTCGGGCTTCGTGTTCGGCGCTGCGGGGTGATCCTCGCCGAACCCCTCGATTGCGAAGGTCACGTTCTGTAAGCCTTCCTTGCCGACGAACCAGTCTTTTACGGCATTGGCTCGACGCTCGGAAAGTTTCTGGTTGTAGGCGGCATCGCCTTTCGAGTCGGTGTACCCGCTGATGCGTACGGTGCCCTTTGCTTTCTCGCGAATGACTGCAGCGGCTTGCTTGAGCGTGTCGCGTGCTTTTGGCAACAGCTCGGCCTTGTCGAAATCGAAGAGTACGTCGGCAGCGAGTTCGATATGCACTTCCGTATCGGTTTCCTTGACCTGAAGGTCGATGACCTTCCCGCCGAGATCTACGACAGTGAAAACCAGGTCCAGAACGCCTGGCTTTAGATTCGTGCCGGGCGTGGGTTGCGCGCAAATGATGCCGCAACCAAAGAGCCCGAAAGCCAACAACGCGGAACGAAGCAACCCTCTCACCTGCATCTCCCGCGACCTACTGGCTGATCGGAACGTCGTCCATTGGAACGAAGTGCGGAATCACGACGCCGATTTTCTGCACGTCGGCCGGAGGTGCTGGAAACTTCGCCCACAGCACGACGCGAGATTTGGCCTCGACCTTCGGAATTTCGTTGCTGCAGACGCAGTTTTCGTCCGAGTCACGCACAACGAGATATTTCTTCTTGCCGGCCGTATCGATCAGGTTGATCGCACCAACGTTGTTGATGTCCTGATTCTGGTGGCCCGTGTAGTCGCCGAAATACCAACCTTTGTGGTCGAAGGTTGCGTCGGAGTCGTTGATCAGATTGAAGCGTAACGTCACCGTGTCGGCGCTGCTGCGCTTCAACTCGACAACCTCGATGCGCAGGCCTTCGATTTCGCCATCGGTCTTGGCCACAGGTTCGGCCGCGCGCGCGGGCGACAGCAGGAACAGGAAACTCAGTAGAACAACAGAATGTGCAGTCATTCGTGCCATGAGCATCGCCTCATCTGATCTGTTAGGGATCCGTGCCTATGCCAATCACGCTCACCGGGTCGGCTATACACGGAGGAGGAAGGGCTCCGCACTATCACCCTTTCGCTGAAGCGGCGCAATTAGGCTTAGAGTGGTGGTGCTGATCTGCAACGGGGGGCTTGAATCGTGCGCTCGAGAAGGTTTTCGCTTGCGAGGATGGCGCTCTGCGTTATCTCGCTTTTTCCAATCTATGGGCTCGCGGAACAGGGCACGGACTGTCGGCGGGTCGAACATCCGGCCCAAGCGCGGGATCTTGATTTGACGGGTGACTGGACGGACAACAGCGTCAACCTCAAAGTGGAGATCACCCAGACCGGGAACAATCCGTTGCATGGAGCGCCTGTAGTAGTCCGAGCAAAGTACGACGTTCCTTACAAATGTGCGTACCCGGATCACGGCGGGCAGCAGGCCGTCATGCTGGAGAATGACTTCGTCGGACAACTTACAAAAGACAACCTGGAGGCGCACTCGCTGATCACGGGCCAGGTATCCATCTGCCAGAGCAAGACAGAAGAGCTCGGCACTGTCTTGAACCCAAATACACTCACCTACAGCGAACGCGTCTACGGCAACCTGAACTTGGCCGTCGATCCAGCTGGCAATTCCATGAGCGGTATTTTTGATGACCCAGAGAAGGGCACTCAAAACATCAGTCTTACCCGACTCTCAACGCCGGACACGAACAAGTACTACCCGGACGGGATTTTCACGACAACCGCCCCCGCGAAGATCTATGCCAACACATCGACCGACTCGGAAGTCTGGTTCACCGTGCCGGCCGGTACGCGACTGCTCTTCGTTCAAACGATATTGGATAACGATGGCCATCCCGCCTGGTATCTGGTCGCAGGCGGTCCCGAAGGAGACATTTCAAAAAACATTGGCGCAATTCAGGCAACCAACATCACCTGTGACAAGGCGAATCCGCATCCCCACGGCTTGTAGGCTATCGCAACGTCACAGCCTGCCGCGCGTGGGGCTCGGTTGGTTTGCGATCCTTTTCCTTCGCGATCGCGTCGTCGAATTTCTTGCGCTGCAGATCAACCCACGTCCGGTATCCGTCGGGATCGACCCATGCGCTGACGCCTTCGGTCGCGGCGCGCGCGCGTTTTGCGTCGAACGCGAACGGTTCGGTGTGCGGCGTCAGCCAGATGTCCGGCTTGAGCGCGCCGAGTGTATCGAACGTGCGCCGATAATCGTCGGCGATGCCGCGATACGAAGGTTCCTTCACGAGGCGATAACCCGGGTTCACGCTGGTGCCGTCTGCGAATACGACGGTGTACGCGCGACCGCCCTCAGTGACGCTCGTCACCCATGTCGTCGATCCGCGCGTATGTCCGGCCGTCTTGCGCGCCGTCAACGTGACGTCGCCCAACGCGACTTTTTCGCCATCGCGAATCACGCGATCGACCGTCACCGGCTCGAACTGCATCTCAGCGATCGCGCCGTAGTTGAAGTCGGTCTTCCCGCCGGACTGCAGCAGCTCGACCTCGGTGTCCATCGCGACCACTTGCGCGCCCGTAATGCGTTTCAGGTACGCCAGACCGCCGACGTGATCGATGTGCGCGTGACACGTGAGCAACCACTTGACGTCCTCCGGCTTGAACCCGAGCTGCTTGATCGATGCTTCGATCAGCGGCCCCGACGGTGGCATGCCGGTGTTCAGCAGCAGGTGTCCTTCACTCGTCGTGATCAGCCACGCGGTGAGGCCCTTGGTACCGACGAAATGAATCGGGCCGACCACTGTCATCGGCTCTGCCGGTTCGTTCCAGCCGCGCTGCTTCGCGGTTGCGTCGAGAGTCAGCGCATCCTCAGCAACGAGAGGCTCGCCTGCACCAATTGCCAAAACCATCAAAGCAATGAGAGCTTTACGCATTCAATACTTTCCGCTGCTCGCGAGCGTAGTTTACGGGACGCGAGTCCACGGAGACGCGATGTTCGATCACCTCGGCTTCTATACGGCGGGCGATCTGCGTGAGCGCGGCGCGTTCTACAGCGCCGTACTCGGCCCGTTGGGCTATCGGTTGCTCGAGGAGCACGGTTTCCCGGACGGTACGGGCTGGCTCGTCTTCGGCACCGGTCTTTCGCAGTCGGCGTTCTTCGTCGTTGCGAAAGGGCGTCCCGATCGCTGGAGCGCTCTGCAGCAACCGGGCCTCAGTCCCATTCACATCGCATTTCGCGCGCCGTCGAAGGAAGCAGTCGATCAATTCCACGCGATCGGACTTCGCGCAGGCGCGACGAACAACGGCGATCCCGGCGTGCGCCGCGTGCCGTATTACTGCTGCTTTCTGCTCGACGCCGACGGCAACAACATCGAGGCGGGCGTGTATCTCGAAAGCTGAACGCAGTCGTCGCAATTGCACCAAAAGCGCTGCAGCATACAATCCATCGCAAGCTATCGATTCTCCGGGAGACGACATGAGCACCGAAGCGTTTCAGTACCAGGGCGTCAATCACGTGGCGCTCGTCTGCAAGGACATGAAGGAAACGGTCGATTTCTACACGAACGTGCTCGAGATGCCGCTCGTGAAAACGATCGAGTTGCGCAACCACGGTCAGCATTTCTTCTTCGACGCCGGCAACGGCACGACGGTCGCGTTCTTCTGGTTTCCCGACGCGCCCGAGGCGGCGCCGGGCATCGCGTCGCAGGATCAGCGGCCCGGTTCCAAATTCACCAGCGCGCACGCGTCGATGAATCACCTCGCGATCTCGATTCCGCTCGAAAAATTCGATGCGTACGTCGAGCGCCTGAAGCAGAAGGGACTGCGCGTGCACGTGATCAATCACGCTGACAACGCCGAGGGCTACACGAAAGGCGTCACCGACGAGACGTGGATTCGTTCGATGTACTTCCAGGACCCGAGCGGCATTGCGCTCGAACTCGCGGCGTACACGCGCGCGTTCCGCGCCGATGACGTCGCGCACGCACCGGCGACGTATGCCGATCGCGAGCGCTATCTCGCCGCGGGCAAATCCGCCAACGGTCACTAGCGCCCAGGGTGTCCGCACCTGTTTCGATGCGCGATGCGGCTACGCTGCTGCTCGTCCGCGACACGCCTGCGGGCCTCGAAGTGTTCATGGTCGAGCGCCCCGGCGCGGCCGATTTCGGCGGCATGCACGTTTTTCCGGGCGGTAAAGTCGATGCCGCGGATTCGACTGTCGAGTCCCTCTGCGTCGCCTTAACGGATTCGCTGGCGAGCGAGCGTCTCGGGATCGCCGCGCAACGGCCTCGCATTCTGGACCGCCGCGATTCGCGAAGCGTTCGAAGAAGCGGGCGTGCTGCTCGGCTATCGCGATGATCGCCTCGTCGATCTCTCCGATCCCGCAACACGCGATCGTTTCGCCGATCATCGCGGCGCAATCCACAAAGGCGAACTCTCGATCGTCGACCTGTGCGCACGCGAAGGTCTACGGCTCGCGACCGATCGCGTGCATTACTTCAGCCACTGGATCACGCCGGTCGGGCCGCCGCGCCGCTACGACACGCGCTTTTTCCTCGCGCACATGCCGGAGAATCAGGAACCCGCGCATCACGAGGGCGAACTCGAAGACGGCCTGTGGGTGCGTCCGGCCGATGCGCTTGCGCATCAGGAAGCCGGCCGCTGGACGATGATCTTCCCGACGTTGACGACGCTGCGTACGCTCGTGCGTTATCGTGATGTTGCGTCGCTCGAGGCGGACGTGCTCGCGCGGCGGCATCTGCCGGAGGTCACGGCAGAGCGGAATCGTCAGGGGATGCAGTACCACAGGAGCGGCGGCTAGGCCCATTTGAAGGAGTCCGATATGAACGTCGAAACGCTGCCGAACGTCGGCGCCGAAGTGACCGGCGTCGACGTGCGCACGATGAGCGACGCGGAATTCGACAAGATTCGCGCCGCGTTCAACGACCGCGGACTGCTGTTCTTTCGCGATCAGCACCTTTCCGAAGAGGACCACATCGCACTCGCGGAGCGTTTCGGAACGATCAACGTCAATCGCTTCTTCGCCGCGCATCCCGACTACCGGCAGATCGCGCTGGTCACCAAGGAACCGGAACAGACGACGAACATCGGCGGCGGCTGGCACACCGATCATTCGTACGACCACGAACCTGCGCTGGGTTCGATCCTGGTGGCCAGAGAGTTGCCCCCGGTGGGCGGAGATACGGCGTTCGTCAGCATGTATACCGCATACGACGCGCTCTCCAGCGGCTTGAAGAAAACGTTGGAGAGGTCTGAACGCGGTGCATTCGGCCAAGCACGTCTTCGGTGGCGCCGGTTTCAGGCGCGCGCCAAGTCGATTGAGGGGCGCATCGGCAACCCGGATGCGGCCGATGAGCTGAGCGATCCGGTGCATCCCGTCGTCATTCGCCATCCGCTGTCGGGCAAGAAAGCGCTCTACGTGAATCCCGGCTTCACGATTCGCTTCGACGGCTGGACCGGTGACGAGTCCAAACCACTTGCTCGACTACCTGTATTCAGTCGCCTCAGCCGAGCGCGCACGTGCGCGATTCGAGTGGCGGCTCGGCTCGATCGCATTCTGGGACAACCGCGCGACCTGGCACTTCGCGCAGAACGATTACCACGGCCACCGCCGTCGATGCATCGGATCACCATCGAAGGTTGCCCCCTCGCCGCTGCCGATTGAACGGTGCGCCTCGGGCGCAGTCCGCAGTTGAACACGGGCGATCGCAGGCTTGGTAAGCTCGCGATGGCTCGGCAACCTGCCGAGACCCAATGACAACAACGAACAGTCCGGAGGACAAATGAATATCGACGCGGTCCAGGAATTTCTCAGCACGACGGCGTTGGATGTGGTGCTCAAGATCGCGGCAGCGATCGCGTTCTGCGTCGTCGGTCGCTGGATGATCGGACGCGTGATCGCGCTGATCCAGCGCGGCATGACGATCAATCACATCGATCCGACGCTGACGAAGTATCTCGGGTCGATTGTCGCGGTGACGCTGAACATCGTGTTGGTGCTCGGCATCCTCGGCTATTTCGGGATCGAGACTACGTCGTTCGCCGCGCTTGCTCGCCGGCGCGGGCCTCGCGATCGGTGCGGCGTGGAGCGGTTTGCTCGGCAATTTCGCCGCGGGCGCATTCATGTTGATCTTGCGGCCAGTGAAGGTCGGTGACTTCGTCACGATCGGCGGTGTCACTGGGCACGGTGCACGAACTGGGTCTGTTCGGTACGACGATCGTCACGCCGGACAACGTGATGACGACGATCGGCAACGGCAAGATTTTCGCGGACACCATCCAGAACTTTTCGGTGCTGCCGGCGCGCCGCGTCGAACGCATCGCGCAGCTTGCCGTCGGTGTCGATCCGTTGGAGGCGATCGAGCGCTTCAAGGCCGCGGTCGCGAAGATTCCGAACGTCAGCACGGAGCACCCGCCTGAAGTCAATCTGCTCGACATGAACCTGAACGGCACCGTGATCGCGGTGCGGCCGTACACGAACAACGCGCACTACTGGCAGGTGTACTTCGACACCAACGAAGCGATCGTGCGCACCTGCAAAGAAGCGGGTTGGCCCGCCCCGACACCGACGCAGATCACGCGCGTCGTGCAGGGCTGACCGCTGCAACCGGCGTCATATCATCGCGCTGACAGCGGACTGGTCATGCCGAGGCCCGCCATCGCAGCGAGCACTTTCTCCTTCGCCTGCTGAGCGCTGGCCACGGCATCGTCCCACTGCGGCCGATCGCGCGCCGGTTGCTCGCGCCCACAACGACTTGGCATCGGCGAGGCCGCGGCCAACGGATCCCTTGGTTACGTTCGCAATAGCTTCTTCGATTTCGTCAGCATCGTGACGTGGCTCTATTTGGCCGCAATTGCGTTAGGTACGGGCGGCAGCCAGCGTAGCCTAGTCGCCTTCAACGCTTCTTCAGGAGCCCGTCGCGCCGCAGCCGCTTTTGCGGCTTCCTCCACCCCCGGCTGGCGGTGCAACGTCTGCGTTGGGTCAGCAGTGTGGCGCAGCAGCGAGCACGCCGGCGTAGTCTGCTGCTCGAACCTCGCTTTCAGGTCGGCCAACTACTTCGGCCACCGTCGAGCGCGTCGGGGGAGCCGCGCATTCGGCGCCGACCGCCGCCGCGGCTTCGATGCTGGCGATCGCTTTCTGTGCGGGCTCCTTCTGGTTGGCGCAACCGGCGAGAGCGATGCACAGCGTCAAAGAGCAGATAGGTGGTGCCGCGAAATGTTGAATGGGCGTATGACATGACAGTGTCCTTCTAGAGATTGAATCGCTTGTTGAGCATGCGGGGTCGCACATAGTGGAATCGAGACGGCGCAAATGTCCCAGCCGTCACCCCCGCGTCAGGATGAATCCGACGCGCGGCACGTGCAGATGCAACCGACCGCTCGCCGGCAAGCTCGTCGCGGCGACCACGGAACGCATCATCATCGCGCGCACCGATCCGGCGCTCGGTCGGTTGCATCTGCACGTGCCGCGCGTCGGATTCATCCTGACGCGGGGGTGACGGCGTGGACATTGCGCCGTCTCGATTCCACTATGTGCGACCCCGCATGCTCAACAAGCGATTCAATCTCTAGAAGGACACTGTCATGTCATACGCCCATTCAACATTTCGCGGCACCACCTATCTGCTCTTGACGCTGTGCATCGCTCTCGCCGGTTGCGCCAACCAGAAGGAGCCCGCACAGAAAGCGATCGCCGGCATCGAAGCCGCAGTTGCGGCGGTCGGCGCCGATGCGCAGCAACTCATCCCCGACGCGCTCAAAGCGGTCACCGATCAGTTGGCCGACCTGAAAGCGAAGTTCGACAAGCAGGACTACGCCGGCGTGCTCGCTGCTGCGCCAGCACTGCTGACCCAAGCGCAAGGCCTCGTTGCGGCGAAGGAAACGGCGGTCAAGGAGGTCGCCGCAAAAGCGGCTGCGGCGCAACAGGCTGCTGAAGAAGCGTTGAAGGCGAGCTGGGCTACGCTGGCTGCCGCCGTACCTGACGCAATTGCGGCCGTCGACAGCCACGTCACGATGCTGACGAAATCGAAGAAGCTTCCTGCGAACGTAACCAAGGATGCGTTGGCGGCCGCGCAGGCGGGCCTCGCCGATGCCAAGTCGTTGTGGGCACAAGCGACCGGCGCGCAATCGGCCGGCAAGTGGGACGATGCCGTGGCCAGCGCTCAGCAGGCGAAGGAGAAAGTGCTCGCTGCGATGGCGGGCCTCGGCATGACCAGTCCGCTGTCAGCGCGATGATATGACGCCGGTTGCAGCGGTCAGCCCTGCACGACGCGGGTGATCTGCGTCGGCGTCGGGGCGGGCCAGCCCGCTTCTTTGCAGGTGCGCACGATTGCTTCGTTGGTGTCGAAGTAGACCTGCCAGTAGTGCGCGTTGTTCGTGTACGGGCGCACCGCAATCACGGTGCCGTTCAGGTTCATGTCGAGCAGGTTCACTTCCGGCGGGTGTTCCGTGCTGACGTTCGGGATCTTCGCAACCGCGGCCTTGAAGCGCTCGATCGCCTCCAACGGATCGACGCCGACGGCAAGCTGCGCCACGCGCTCGACGCGGCGCGCCGGCAGCACCGAAAAGTTCTGGATGGTGTCGGCGAATATCTTGCCGTTGCCGATCGTCGTCATCACGTTGTCGGGCGTGACGATCGTCGTGCCGAAGAGACCCAGTTCGTGCACGGTGCCAGTGACACCGCCAATGGTGACGAAGTCACCGACCTTCACTGGCCGCAAGATCAGCATGAATGCGCCCGCGGCGAAATTGCCGAGCAACCCGCTCCACGCTGCACCGATCGCCAGTCCCGCGCCGGCGAGCAACGCGGCGAACGACGTGGTCTCGATCCCGAAATAGCCGAGGATGCCGAGCACCAACACGATGTTCAGCGTCACCGCGACGATCGACCCGAGGTACTTGGTCAGCGTCGGATCGATGTGATTGATCGGTCATTCCGCGCTGGATCAGCGCGATCACCCGTCCGATCAACCAGCGACCGACGACCCAGAACGCGATCGCCGCCGCGATCTTGAGCACCACGTCCAACGCCGTTGTGCTGAGAAATACCTGGAGCGCGTCGATGTTCATTTGTCCTCCGGACTGTTCGTTGTTGTCATTGGATCTCGGCAGGCTGCCGAGCCATCGCGAGCTTACCAAGCCTGCGATCGCGCGTGTTCAACGGCGGACCGCGCCCGAGGCGCGTCGCTTCAATCGGCAGCGGCGAGCGGGCAGCCTTCGATGGTGATCCGGTGCATCAGACGGCGGTGGCCGTGGTAGTCGTTCTGCGCGAAGTGCCAGGTCGCGCGGTTGTCCCAGAATGCGATCGAGCCGGGCCGCCACTTGAATCGCTGCACATGCGCCTCGGCTGAGGCGACTGAATACAGGTAGTCGAGCAACGGTTTGGACTCGTCGGCGGTCCAGCCATCGAAGCGAATCGTGAAGCCGGGGTTCACGTAGAGCGCTTTCTTGCCCGACAGCGGATGGCGAATGACGACGGGGTGCACCGGATCGCTCAGCTTCCGCGGCGTCCGGGTTGCCGATGCGCCCCTCAATCGACTTGGCGCGCGCGTGATAACCGGCGCCACCGAAGATGTGCTTGGCCGAATGCACGGCGCACAGACCCTCCAACGTTTTCTTCAAGCCGCTGGAGAGCGCGTCGTACGCGGTATACATGCTGACGAACGCCGTATCTCCGCCCACCGGGGGCAACTCTCTGGCGACCAGGATCGAACCCAGCGCGGGTTCGTGGTCGTACGAATGATCGGTGTGCCAGCCGCCGCCGATGTTGGTCGTCTGTTCCGGTTCCTTGGTGACCAGCGCGATCTGCCGGTAGTCCGGGTGCGCCGCGAAGAAGCGATTGACGTTGATGGTTCCGAAACGCTCCGCAAGTGCGATGTGGTCCTCTTCGGACAGGCGCTGATCGCGGAAGAACAACAGTCCGCGGTCGTTGAACGCGGCGCGAATCTGGTCGAATTCCGCGTTGCTCATCGTGCGCACGTCGACGCCGGTCACTTCGGCGCCGACGTTCGGCAGCGTCTCGATGTTCATTTCGGACTCCTTCAGATGGGTTCTAGCCGCCGCTCCCTGGATACTGCATCCCCTGACGGTTCCGCTCTGCCGTGACCTCCGGCAGATGCCGCCGCGCGAGCACGTCCGCCTCGAGCGACGCAACATCACGATAACGCACGAGCGTACGCAGCGTCGTCAACGTCGGGAAGATCATCGTCCAGCGGCCGGCTTCCTGATGCGCAAGCGCATCGGCCGGACGCACCCACAAGCCGTCTTCGAGTTCGCCCTCGTGATGGGCGGGTTCCTGGTTCTCCGGCATGTGCGCGAGGAAAAAGCGCGTGTCGTAGCGGCGCGGCGGCCCGACCGGCGTGATCCAGTGACTGAAGTAATGCACGCGGTCGGTCGCGAGCCGCAGCCCTTCGCGCGCGCACAGGTCGATGATCGAGAGTTCGCCTTTGTGGATTGCGCCACGATGGTCGGCAAAACGATCGCGCGTTGCGGGATCGGAGAGATCGACGAGGCGATCGTCGCGATAGCCGAGCAGCACGCCCGCTTCTTCGAACGCTTCGCGAATCGCCGCGGTCCAGAACGCGAGACCGTTGCGCGGGATACCGAGACGCTCACTCGCCAACGAATCCGTTAAGGCGACGCAGAGAGACTCGACAGTCGAATCCGCGGCATCGACTTTACCGCCCGGAAAAACGTGCATGCCGCCGAAATCGGCCGCGCCGGGTCGCTCGACCATGAACACTTCGAGGCCCGAGGGCGTGTCGCGGACGAGCAGCAGCGTGGCCGCATCGCGCATCGAAACAGGTGCGGACACCCTGAGTGCTAGTGACCGTTGGCGGATTTTCCCGCGGCGAGATAGCGCTCGCGATCGGCATACGTCGCCGGCGCGTGCGCGACGTCGTCAGCGCGGAACGCGCGCGTGTACGCCGCGAGTTCGAGCGCGATGCCGCTCGGGTCCTGGAAGTACATCGAACGAATCCACGTCTCGTCGGTGACGCCCTTCGTGTAGCCCTCGGCGTTGTCAGCGTGATTGATCACGTGCACGCGCAGTCCCTTCTGCTTCAGGCGCTCGACGTACGCATCGAATTTTTCGAGCGGAATCGAGATCGCGAGGTGATTCATCGACGCATGCGCGCTGGTGAATTTGGAGCCGGGCCGCTGATCCTGCGACGCGATACCGGGCGCCGCCTCCGGCGCGTCCGGAAACCAGAAGAATGCGACCGTCGTGCCGTTGCCGGCGTCGAAGAAGAAGTGTTGACCGCGGTTGCGCAATTCGATCGTCTTCACGAGCGGCATCTCGAGCACGTTCGTGTAGAAATCGACCGTTTCCTTCATGTCCTTGCAGACGAGCGCCACGTGATTGACGCCCTGGTACTGAAACGTTTCGGTGCTCATGTCGTCTCCCGGAGAATCGATAGCTTGCGATGGATTGTATGCTGCAGCGCTTTCGACGCAATTGCGACGACTGCGTTCAGCTTTCGAGATACACGCCGGCCTCGATGTTGTTGCCGTCAGCGTCGAGCAGAAAGCAGCAGTAGTACGGCACGCGGCGCACGCCGGGATCGCCGTTGTTCGTCGCGCCTGCGCGCAGTCCGATCGCGTGGAATTGATCGACCGCTTCCTTCGACGGCGCGCGAAATGCGATGTGAATGGGACTGAGGCCCGGTTGCTGCAGCGCGTTCCAACGATCGGGCCGCCCTTTCGCGATCGACGAAGAACGCCGATTGCGGAAGACCGGTGCCGAACACGAGCCAGCCGGTGCCGTCGGGAAACCGTGCTCCTCGAGCAAGCGATAGCCCAACGGGCCGAGTACGGCGCCGTAGAACGCGCCGCGCTCACGCAGATCGCCCGCCGTGTAGAAGCCGAGGTGATCGAACATGCGCGTCTCCGTGGGCTCGCGTCCTGTAAACTACGGCTCGTAAGCGGCGAAAAGTACTGAATGCGTAAAGCTCTCATTGCTTTGACGGTCTTGGCAATTGGTGCAGGCGAGCCCTGTTGCTGAGGATGCGCTCTCTCTCGACGCCACTGCGCAGCAACTCGGCTGGAACGAACCGGCCGAGCCGATGACGGTGGTCGGCCCGATCCATTTCGTCGGCACGCAAGGCCTCAGCGCGTGGCTGATCACGACGACCGACGGACACCTCCTGCTGAACACCGGCATGCCGCCGTCGGGACCGATGATCGAAGCGTCGATCAAGCAGCTCGGGTTCGACCCGAAAGACGTCAAGTTGCTGCTCACGTGTCACGCGCACGTCGATCACGTCGGCGGTCTCGCGTACCTCAAACGCATCACCGGCGCGCAAGTGGTCGCGATGGACACCGAGGTCGAGCTGCTGCAGTCCGGCGGCAAGACCGACTTCAACTACGGCGCGATCGCCGAGTTTCAGTTCGAGCCGGTGACGGTCGACCGCGTGATTCGCGATGGCGAGAAGGTCACGTTGGGCGACGTCACGTTGACGGCGCACAAGACGGCCGGACACACGCGCGGATCGACGACGTGGGTGACGAGCGTCACCGACGGCGGTCGCACGTACACGGTCGTATTTCCCGACGGCACCAGCGTGAACCCCGGTTATCGCCTCGTGAAAAATCCCTCGTATCACGGCATCGCCGACGACTATCGGCGCACGTTCGAAACACTCGCCGCGCTCGACGCCGGACATCTGGCTGACGCCGCACACCGAACCGTTCGCGTTCGACGCGAAACGCGCGCGCGCCGCGACCGAAGGCGTGCAACGCGTGGGTCGATCCCGACGGCTACCGCACGTGGGTTGATCTGCAGCGCCAGAAATTCGACGCCGCGATCGCGAAGGAAAAGGATCGCCCACCAACCGACCCGACCGCGCCGCAAGTCGTCACGTCGCGGTAGCTTCTGCGTTCAACAGCGAGCATCTTCAATGTTCCGTTAGGGTCGGCCGAGATCTGCGATTCTACAACCCGTGGGGATGCGGGTCCGCCTCGTCACAGGTGATGTTGGTTGCCTGAATTGCGCCAATGTTTTTTGAAATGTCTCCTTCGGGACCGCCTGCGACCACATACCAGGCGGGATGGCCATCGTCATCCAATATCGTGTCGATGAAGAGCAGTTTTGTACCGGCGGGCACGGTGAACCAGACTTCCGAATCGGTCGAATGGTCGGCATAAATCTTCGCGGGGGCGGTTGTCGTGAAGATCCCGTAGGGGTAGTACTTGTTCGTGTCCGGCGTTGAGAGTCGGGTAAGACTGATGTTTTGAGTGCCTTTCTCCGGGTCATCAAAAATACCGCTCATGGAATTGCCATCTGGGTCGACGGCCAAGTTCAGGTTGCCGTAGACGCGTTCGCTGTAGGTGAGCGTGTTTGGCTCCAAGACAGTGCCGCGCTCTTCTGTCTTACTCTGGCAGATGGATACCTGGCCCGTGATCAGCGAGTGTGCCTCCAGGTTGTCTTTTGTAAGTTGTCCGACGAAGTCATTCTCCAGCACGACGGCCCCATGCCCGTCGTGATCCGGGTACGCACACTTGTAAGGAACATCGTACTTTGCCCGGACTACTACGGGAGTTGATGCAACGGACTGTTCCCGGTCTGCGTGATCTCCACTTTGAGATTGACGCTGTTGTCTGTCCAATCACCGGTCAAATCAAGATCCCGCGCTTGGGCCGGATCTTCGACCCGCCGACAGTCCGTGCCCTGTTCGGCGAGCCCATAGATTGGAAAAAACGTGACGACGCAGAGCGCCATCCTCGCAAGCGGAAATCTTGTCGAACGCACGATTCGGGCCTCCCGTTGCAGATCAGCCCCACCACTCTAGGCCGAATTGCGCCGCTTGAGGGAAAAGGTGATAGTGCAGAGCCCTTCCTCCTCCTCCGTGCATAGCCGACCGGGTGAGCCTGATTGGCATGGCCGCGGATCCCTAACAGATCAGATGAGGCGATGCTCATGGCACGAATGACTGCACGTTCTGTTGTTCTACTGGGTTTCCTGTTCCTGCTGTCGCCCGCGCGCGCGGCCGAACCTGTGGCCAAGACCGACGGCGAAATCGAGGGCCTACGCATCGAGGTTGTCGAGTTGAAGCGCAGCAGCGCCGACACAGTGACGTTGCGCTTCAATCTGATCAACGACTCCGACGCGACCTTCGACCACAAAGGTTGGTATTTCGGCGACTACACGGGTCACCAGAATCAGGACATCAATAACGTCGGGGCGATCAACCTGATCGATACGGCCGGCAAGAAAAATATCTCGTCGTGCGTGACTCGGACGAAAACTGCGTCTGCAGCAACGAAATTCCGAAGGTCGAGGCCAAATCTCGCGTCGTGCTGTGGGCGAAATTTCCGGCGCCACCCGCCGACGTGCAGAAAATCGGCGTCGTGATTCCGCACTTCGTTCCGATGGACGACGTACCGATCAGCCAGTAGGTCGCGGGAGATGCACGTGAGAGGGTTGCTTCGTTCCGCGTTGTTGGCACTCGGGCTCTTTGGTTGCGGCATCTGCTGCGCTGCACCCGCGCCCGGCACGAATCTGAAGCCAGGCGTTCTAAACCTGGTCTACACGGTCGTAGATCTCGGCGGGAAGGTCATCGACCTTCAGGTCAAGGAAACCGATACGGAAGTGCGTATCGAACTCGCCGCGGACGTGCTCTTCGATTTCGACAAGGCCGAGCTGTTGCCAAAAGCTCGCGACACGCTGAAGCAAGCCGCTGCAGTCATTCGCGAGAAAGCGAAGGGCACGGTACGCATCAGCGGATACACCGACTCGAAGGGCGATGCCGCCTACAACCAGAAACTGTCCGAGCGTCGAGCCAACGCAGTAAAAGATTGGTTCGTCGGCAAGGAAGGCTTACAGAACGTGACCTTCGCAATCGAAGGATTCGGCGAGGATCACCCCGTAGCGCCGAACACGAAGCCCGACGGAACGGACGATCCGGTGGGACGGCAGAAGAACAGACGAGTGGAAATATCGTTCCACAAATAGTCCGCGGGTTCATGCTTGCCCCTTCGAAAAACCGTCATACGCTTGTCAGCAATCGAGTGTCGCGGTGCGTTCCCATTCCGACAAATGCGCGCAATGGGTATTCCAGTCCATCGTCTTGAGCTTCACGTAGGCGTCGACGAAACCCGTGCCGAGCTTCGCGCGGAGAACAGCCGACTTGTCCAGGTGACGCAACGCGTCGAGTAAGTTCGCGGGCAATCTGCGCACGTCGGTGAGCTTGCTACCCTCCTCGAACATATGGATGTCGAGGCGCTTGCCCGGATCGGCTTTTGTCGCGATGCCGATCTTTCGCGGCGAGTTCGAGGTCGATCGTCTGGGTTCACTCGGTCAGCTGTTTGATCGTTTCGGAGACACGCAGCCTGGTCATCATCGCGTTGACGCCGAGCCATCGCAGCGGCTCGGGTTCCCACGGTGGAGAGCGATGGTTGACCCATGGAAAGCGCGTCAGCTCGGAGTCGACTCCTGTGATCAATCCGGCCAGCGTACGGCCTGCTGCGTTCGACGGCGCGACTCCGGCGCCGCCGAAACCACCGGCCCACGCTTCGCCTGTCGTCCGGTCGAAGCCGACCGTCGAGCGCATGTCGCGCGTCATGCCCATCACGCCGCCCCAATGGTGCGTGACCTGGACGTCTCGCAGCATCGGGAAGCGTTCGATGAGACGCGCCTTCAGCTTCTGCGCGACCTTCGGTGCCTGCATCGGGGACGGCGGTGGCTTCGAACCGACCAGTACGGGCGCCCATGCCACCCCACACGATGCGTCCGTCGGCGGTGCGCTGCCGGTAGGCCAGCATCACCGGCGTATCTTCGAAGAGCTCGCGGTTAGTGAGTCCGATCTGCGCCCACACCGTCGTCCGGGATCGGGTCGGTCGCGATCACGTAGTTGCCCGAGTGGCACGATCATCCGCTCGAGCCCTTCGATGCTCGCGGTGTAGGCCTCCGTCGTGCGGACGACCACGTCGGCGACGATGGTGCCGTGCGGGCGTGTACGACGGCGACTGTCCATCGATTCGCATAGCGCCGGCGTCATCTCGTGCACCGTGGCGCCGAGTCGTTCGACCGCACGCGCAAGGCCACGCGCAAGTCGCGCGGGGTGCACGGCGGCCGCATGCGGCGTGTAGATACTGCCGTGCATTCCGGTTGCGCATTGACCCGTGCGATCGTCTCTCATCGGGTCGAGCAACTGATACGCGTCATCGAGCCCGTGACGCGCGAATAGCGCGAAGCGATTGTGCAGACGATGCAGTTGTGTCGCATCGGAGGCGAGCCACAACGCGCCGCCTTTTGCAAAGCCGCAGTCGATCTGTTCGCGCCGCGCGACATCGCCCACTTCGTCGACGGCACGATGCATCGCGCGCAACATCGCGGCCCCGGTTCCGGCGCCTCCCTCTTGGTCGAGTACATCGAGCGGGGACCCGGCTTCGGGAACACACCAGCCGCCGTTGCGCCCCGACCACCGAATCCCGCCGTTTGCGCGTCGATGACGACGACGCGAAACGAAGGGTTCGCCTTAAGAAGGTAGTACGCGGTCCACAGGCCTGCGAAACCAGCGCCGACGACCGCGATGTCCACTTGCCGGTCGCCCGGCAACGCGGCGCGCGGCGTGAGCGTGTCGCCCGGCTCCAGCGAGTCGTGCCAGTACGAAATAGGCGTCACAGAAGATCTCGCGGCAAACGTCGATTGTCGCGCGGGCCGTCGAGACCGGCTGCGAGAGAGCGCGGCTTGGAGCAGATAGGGGTTTGCCGCGCCGTCGCTTATCCGAACCTCGAACCGTCCCGCGGCTGGAATGCGCAGCAGATGAGTGCGGTTGTTGCCGCCATAGGTGATCGCATTGGCGCCGGGCCCCGTAGGCACGCCGTTCGGCAGCACCGCAGGATTGATGCGATGCATCGCACGGAGCATCGCGGCCCCGGTTCCGGCGCCTCCCTCCTGGTCGAGCACATCGAGCGGGGAGCCGGCTTCGGGAACACACCAGCCGCCGTTGCGCCCCGACGCGCCGAATCCTGCCGTTTGCGCGTCGATGATGACGACGCGAAACGAAGGGTTCGCTTTGAGAAGGTAGTACGCGGTCCACAGGCCCGCGAAACCAGCGCCCACGACCGCGATGTCCACTTGCCGGTCGCCCGGCAACGCGGCGCGCGGCGTGAGCGTGTCGCCCGGTTCGAGCGAGTCATGCCAGTACGAAATAGGTGTCACGCAAGATCTCCCGGCAAACGTCGATTGTCGCGCGGGTCGTTCGGCAATGTGCGCTGCGTGAAGCCGAGCCGCATGCCGAACGCCTGATCGGCGCCAAGCACAATCGTATCGGCGCTTTCGGCTTGCGGACGATGGCCTTTGCTGTGAAGAAACGCGCGCGCGCGTTCCAACGCATTCGTCTTCAAGATCAGCGAGTAGATGCCTTCGCCATTCTCGCAAGCTCCTGCCCCTCGACGCTGTCGGCAGCGAGCGGCTCGGCCAGTTCGACCACGCTGTCATCGCCGATCGCGACGAACGCGCTGCGTTTGCGACCCGCGATCGATTCTTCGTGCAGCAACTCACCATTCAGTACGTCGCAGTAGAGGCGCTTCGCCTTGGCCATGTCGCCGACGACGATGCCGATCGACGACGCGCCTTCGATGCCGAGCGGATGCTCGCGCCAGCGCGCGGCCGACCAGCCCGGCTTCATCCGCGGATCCGCGGTGTAGTCGCCATAGACGGCGAATTCGAGCTGACCCGGCGTCTCGCGCGGATGCGTCCACACGGCCGCCGCTTTGTGCGGCGGCTTGACCTGCCGGCCAACAATGTTGAAGAGGCGAAAACCCGCCTCGTCGAGCCGCGCCGAAATCGCGTTGGAGGTCGTCGACGTACCACGCGACCGAGTGCAAATGTTGGCCGAAGCGCTCGTGAAACCGTTTGACCGACGGATTCTTCAACGGCTCGACCTTTGCCGGCGTCATCGGCTCCATGATGACGTCGCCGATTGCGATCAAGGACGCGTCACGTCCCGCGAGTTCCTCGTAACCGTTGTAGAAACGTTCGACGGAGAACACGTCGTCGTACCAGCGATCCACGCGCTCGAGATCGTCGACGACTTGCGTGAGGTGAAAGAGCTTGCCGATCTTGAACATCGTCGTTCCTCCCCGTCGTGTCAGCGCATCAGACCGCCGACGAGTTGGCCCATCCATAGCGCGAAGTCGATTTCGCTTTGCTCGGTCAGCCCGACATCGTCGAGCAGCGTGCCGCGACCGATGCCGACGAAGTGCGGACGACACGACCAGCAGCACGATGAACCGCGCGTCGCGGTCGGCGGTAGCTGCATCGCGGCCGTTCTCGACGAGCCTGATCCGCAAACCGTCGAGCACCTGATCGAACAGCGTGCGCGTTTGCGAACTCATGCGCGCCTTACCGTCGCTGTTGGCGACGAGGTTCTGCCAGCCGATCAACTTCGCGTGGCCACCGCCGGCGAGCGCCTCGAACAGGTGGACGAAAAAGTCGCCGCTGTGTTGTTCCTCAACGTCCTGGCGCGCGAGCAGCGCGGACACTTCGTTGAGCAGATTGGTTGCCATCCGCTCGATCAACGCAGCGCGCATATCGTCGCTGCTGCCGAAGTGATGCAGCAGCGTCGCGTGGCTCATACCGACCTCGGCCGCGACATCCACGATCGCGAGTCCATCGAGACCGTGCTCGCGCAAACGCCGCTCGGCGACGTCGAGCACCGCCAGGCGGGCGGCTTCCGGGCTTCGGCGCACCCGTTTGGCCGGGACCTTAGACATTTACGAAGCTCGTTATTGACATGATTGTAGATATCGATATCATCGCGGCCACTTATCTACATCTGTGTCGATAGAGGCTCATGATGAATGCAACGCCCCGCAAGATACAACCTCGTCGCGCGCTTCGCGCCATCCGCAACCTGATCGCGGACCCCGAGCGCACCGATCAGGTATTCGAAGTGCTCGACGCGTTGTCCGGCGATTCAACAGTATCGGACTCGAACGATTCAGTCGGACCGAGATCGGGCAGCGTCTGTTGCGCGAGCAGGACGAGCTGATCGACGCGCTGAAGATCGCGCCGCGTTGCGCGCAATGCCCAGCGGTTCGCTCGGGCGGGCTTACCTCGCGTTCATGGAGCGCGAAAATCTCGCCGCCGAGGGTCTCGTCGATGCGAGCCAAGCACGCGCCGTCGAGGAGACCTGATCCGCAGCAACGCTGGTACAACGCTCGCCTGCGCGACATGCATGACCTGTGGCACGTCGTGACTGGCTACGGCCGCGACAGCTTCGGCGAAGCGTGTCTCCTCGCGTTCTCGTACGCGCAGACGCGCAATCGCGGGATCGCCTTCATCGCGTTCTTCGGAACGCGCGAGATCGCTCGCGAACTCGGTTGCGCCGCGCGTGGCGCGCAACGCTGGAAGGTTTCCGTCACGGCCGTCGCGCCGCGTGGCTGCCTGCGCAGGACTGGCGAGCGCTGCTCGCGTTGCCGCTGGATACGGCGCGGCAGGTGTTAGGGATCGAGGCGCCGCGGCACTATGCGGCACAAATCATAGAAGCCAGAGATCACAGCTCTGGCCGCGTGACGCTATCGCACGAAGGCGCGTCAGCGAATCGTTGCGCCGTCTTGCAATCGGCGTTGTACGACCCGCCGGGGCACAGTCGGTGGGATTGCGCCTCGCACTGGCGACACCGATAGTGATGGATCTGCACACGTCTGGAAGGAGGCCGTGTTGCGGCGCATCGTTGCTCGCATCGGATGCGGCCTCGCGTTGGCCGTGGCGGTCGCACTGAGTTCATCGAGTTGCGGCGGCGGAGGCGGCAGCGACTCGACCCTCCTGTAATCACGCTGACCCCTAGCCCACCGCCCGCGCCCCCTTCCGCACCTGTGGGCGAGATTGTCTTTCCCTCCACACAATCCTTCACTGAGAGCGATTCCCTTACGTTGTTGGGTACGGGAGTGGTAGATGCAGCAAATACGCCATTGAAGGTCAATGGCGTCAACGCGCTGAGTAGCGATGGCTTCAAGAATTGGAGTGCGCGCGTGCCATTGGTAACAGGACGAAACGAGGTGACCCTGAGTACAAGGGACGGCACGTTCCTGGACAGTGTCTTCGTTGATAGCGACGCAAACCTGGTGCTGGCGGGAGCGGTAACGTTCGATCCCGATCGCAATCGCGTCCTGGTCTTCACGTCCGGCGCCATCGTTGCCATTGATCCCACAACGGGCGCGCGCAGCGCATTCTCCAACTCGACGGTGCCGGACGCGAAGGATCCGCTCGTAGCTCCGATTGATGCCGACATCGATCCCACCAGAGACCGCGCAGTGGTTCTCAACGTCGTTGCGTTCCCAACCATTGAGCCGCCAAATCCAGATTCGTTCGCACGAATCACGATGGTCGACCTCGCAACCGGCGAGCGAACTCACTTACCGCCGCTACTGGATCTTTCTCCTGTTGCGCGCCTGGCCGTTGACAGTGCGAACAATCGTGCCTTGGTGGTTGGGGTTCGCGATCCCGATGACTTGGAGCGAGTCGCGGTCGCGGGTGTCGACCTGACTACGGGACAGGTCTCAACCGTTGCTCATTTCCCCTTCAGCACTCCGGTCGATATCGCGGTCGACGCGCCACGCAATCGAGCGCTCGTAGTCGACAGTAGTTACTCGTACGTCGACGCCATCGATCTGACAACTGGCGAACGGTCAGGTGCTTTCTCATTCGGATCAACGGACCTTACGCCACCCATTGCGGTGGACGAGGCGCACTCGACGGCGTTCTTCGGTGGTGAGCCATTCTTCGGCGGTTTGAGCGAGCTCGACCTCGTGGGTCTAAATCGAAGAACCATTCTCGACGTCCCGCATAAGGTCACTAGCCTTGCGGTGGATTCACGCGGCAACCGGCTGTTTGCGGTCGAGGAAGAAGGCACCGTTATCACAAACATCGACCTCAACGAGCCCCGGACCTCCACGCTGATGCAATGGCACCTTCCCGAGGAACGACCCGAGCTCGCCATCAGCGGTCATCCAACCGTAGATCCAGATGGGAATCGTATCTTGGCGATGGGATTCTTCGTGGATAAGAACCTCGCCCAGCGACCTATACAACAGATACCTGGCCTGATCGCGATCGACCTCACGACACGACAAAGCACATTGGTGTCCGTCAACACGCAACCTCCTCCGCCACCCCCTGGCACCTTCCCACCACCGATCCTATTTCTGCCCACTGACGGCGGCGTTGCAGTGCAGAGCGAACAGGGTCGCGCATTTGTGATACACGCGGGTATCGGCGACGTGCTGGCAGTGGATCTCGTTACGGGCGAGCGCACTATTTTCGCGCACTTCGTTGGATCCAATACCAACTCTTCGCTGCAGGATATCGTCCTCGACAGCGCACGAAATCGCGTGCTCATCTCGAACCAGATGCGGTCTGAGACGCTGGACGGAATGCCTCAGTTTTTCGGAGCGCACTCAATCATTGAGGTCGATCTGACCACCGGCGAAGGCAGCCTGTTTTCCAGCCCTACGACACCAGACGCTGAGAACCCGTTCGTCGGTCCGACCAACATCGCACTTGACCCGACCCGCAACCGTCTACTCGTTGCAGATGGTGATCGGATCGTCGCGGTCGACCTGACAACGGGTCATCGTTCAATCTTTGCGACGTTCGTCGGGTCGGTAGTTCGCGACATCGAAGTCGACGAGGTCGGACGACGCATTCTGGTTGGCGGGATAGGTGTCGCGCTGGATGCTCAGACCGGCGCGCAAACGGGCTTTCCCTTTCCCGTGGCAGGCGAATGGATCGCCACGGATCCGACCGGTCGGATCTTCGTGCTCGACGGGTATCTACTGTCGGAGATCAACCGCCTGACGGGCGAACGCGTCATATTGAAGCGCTAGCCGCGTCGCGGTGTTTGGCTAACGGCTCCATAAGGCCGCACGCCTGGCGACTCGATTCGTGACGCTTAGCAATCGAGGGTCTGCAGACCACCTTCGTCAGCCTCGCCGCAGCGACGGGTATTTTTCGATCATCCAGGATTTCCCGAGTGCTTTGGCGGGCAACTCGAGGGCGAGCTCGGGCACTTCCAGCGCGATCCACGCGGTGAACGAATTGCTGTTGGGTCCGGGCCACATCACGTACTCGTTCGCAAATGGATAGCTGAGCGCGGCGGCGTGTATCCGTTCGACGAGGCGCTCGGCTTCGGCGCCACGGCGATCGAACAACAGCACCGGCGCGGACCCGAACCAATCGCCGTCCGGTCGGTCGTTGCTGATGCTCACGACCGGCAACCCACGGCCCAGCCGCCAACCGATCACCTGGTATCGCGTGTAGCGGTCGGAATTCGCACCTTTGGTGACGATCCATGTGTGAATCGCGAAGCGCCCGCGCACTCCCCACACGTCGGCGCCGTAGACCTGCACGACGGCGTCGGGATGCTCGTCGGCACGCGGCGCAACGGCGACGCCGACCGGCTTCAGTTCGAGCGCTCGCGAAATCGTCGCGAGACCGATGGCTCCGAGCGTGATCGTTACGAGGGCGAACATGGATATCCGTAGTCGTTTCGTCAATGAATTTGCTGGGTTTTTGTCACACATTCACCTATACTGTACGCCCATACAGTAAGGAGGAATGCCATGTCGGCTGCTGCATCAAACGTCCTCTCGTTCCGACCGATCGACGAACTCGAAGCGACTCTACTCGACAGTTGGCGCGAAGTGTCCAAGGTGACCCATCGATTTCTCGCGCTGCTGCGCGAGTTCGACCTGCGCCAGGGTTGGCGCGCGTACGGCAACGTCGACTGCGCTGAGTGGCTCAACTGGAAGTGCGGGATCTCGCGCGTGACGGCGCAGGAGAAAGTGCGCGTCGCGAAAGCGCTGTGGACGCTGCCGATGGTCGACGCTGCGTTCGAGCGCGGCGATCTGTCGTATTCGAAGGTACGCGCAGTAACGCGCGTCGCGACCGAACGCAGTGAAGCGGACTTGCTGGATTTCGCGCTCGCGTCGACCGCGTCGCAGGTCGAAGCGTATTGCCAACGACTACGCAATGGCGACGCGGCCGTCTCGCGTGACGACGCGCGCCGGCTACACGAAGCGCGCGCGCTGACGCGGACGTTTCGCGACGACGGCAGCGGCACGCTGCACGTCGAGTTGCCGCGCGCGGAACTCGAGCTCGTGCTCAACGCGCTCGAATTCGTCGGCCGAGGTTTGCCGGAAGATCCGACGCGGTCGCTGTTCGCCAAGGGCGCCGATGCGTTGTTGCAGATGGCGCGCGATGCGCTCGCGGGACGCACTGACGACGGCGCCGCCGGCGAGAACTACCAGGTGGTGGTGCACGTCGATGTGGACGCGCTCTCCGGAAACGGCGGCGAGAGCGATCTGCCGCTGCCGACCGTCAAGCGGCTGTGCTGCGACGGCGCGGTGACGACGATGACGCACGACGAGGCCGGCCGCCCACTCGACGTCGGGCGCAAGCATCGCGTCGTGTCGGGCGCGCTGAAGAAAGCGGTGTTTGCGCGCGATCGCGCGTGCACGTTCCCGGGGTGTCATCACACGCGCTACCTCGATGCGCATCACGTGCATCACTGGGCCGACGGCGGCGAGACGACGCTCGAAAACCTGCTCGTGCTGTGCACCGCGCATCACACGCTGGTGCATGAAGGCGGCTTCTCGATTCGGCGCCACCGCGATGGCCGGTGGTATTTCGTGCGCCCGGATGGTCGACCCGTCGAGGTCACGCCGTCTTCCGCGGAAGATCGGGAGTGTCAGGAAGAGTTCATTTCATCTTCCGCGGGAAGTGTCCGACAAGAACACGCGGTGTATCGGCTGACCACCGCGAGATTTCACCCTTACGGCTAGCTGACCACGCAAACGCCTCTCAAAATTAAGTTGCAATAGAAAACCAAACAGTGGTCTTATGCAACCACATTTGTGGACGTACCTGCTGAGAGAGTTCGGATGACGCGGAAACGTTTCGACGACATGAACTGCGGCGTGGCCCAAGCGCTCGAGGCGCTGGGGGATTGGTGGACGCTCTTAATCGTTCGCGACGCGTTCTTCGGCGCGCACCGTTTCGGCGAGTTCGAACGCAGCCTCGGCATCGCGAAGAACATCTTGTCCGCGCGACTGCAACATCTCGTGGAGCACGGCATCTTCGAGAGGATCGACGCCGGTACGTCGGGCGAGCGCTTCGAGTATCACCTGACGCCGAAAGGCGAAGCGCTGCTCACCGTGCTGACGGCGCTCCGCGAGTGGTCCGACGAATGGGTGTTCGGACGCGGCAACGAACCACTGATTCTCAAAGATCGACGAACAGGACGCCGCATAGCGCCGCTGCGCGTGACCGACGGCGAAGGACGGACGCTCAAATTCGGCGATCTGCACGCCATTCCCGGACCCGGTGCATCGACGGCGCCGAAACAACGCGTTCGGCGCTCGGCTCCGCAACGGAAACGCACGCCTACTACATCGCGACGAGGAGATTGATCGATGCCACAGCCCACGCTTGACGCGCTCGTTTCAGGAAAGCAACGAAGCAAGGAAAACATCGCGCGCAACGGCGCGCGACACCCTGTCGAGACGCTGCAGTTCTTCGGCCTTGAACCCGACATGAACGTGCTCGAGATTTTGCCTGCGCTCGGCTGGTATACGGAGATTCTTGCGCCTTATCTCGCCGAGCGCGGACGCCTGTACGTTGCGCACTTCTCACCCGATGGACTCTTGCCGTACATGCCAAAGGTGCTCGAGATGTTCGAGGAGCGCATTGCGCGCGAGCCCGAGTTGTTCGGCCGCGTCATCGTGCGTCACATCAATCCGCCAAAGGAAGTCAGCATCGCACCGGCGGGGACGATCGATCTCGCGTTGACGTTCCGCAACGTGCACAACTGGATCATGGCCGATCAGGAACACGAATATTTCGCCGCGTTCTTCCGCGCGCTCAAGCCGGGCGGTGTGCTCGGCGTCGTCGATCACCGTGCCAAGCCGAACGCGAGCATCGAGAGCATGCACAAGACCGGTTATGTCACCGAAGCCTACGTGAAGGAAATTGCGCAGCGCGCCGGCTTCGTGTTCGAAGCCTCGAGCGAGATCAACGCGAATCCGCGCGACACGACGGATCACCCACACGGCGTCTGGTCGCTCGCTCCGTTCTCGCGATCGAGCGAGGAAAAACACAAAGCGATCGGCGAAAGCGATCGCTTGACGCTGAAGTTCCGCAAACCCGTTGATGGAGGGACGCAACCATGAAACCACTTGCACTCATTACGGGCGTCGGCCCCGGAACCGGGTCTTCTATTGCGCGGCGTTTCGCTGCCGCGGGCTATCGCACCGCGCTCATCGCGCGCGACGCGGACCGACTCGATGCGCTTGCGCGCGAGTTGCCGGATGCGATGGCGTTGCCGTGCGATGTCACCGACCCGAACGCGCTCGCCGCCGCCGTGCGTGAGGCCGGTCACGCCGAGGTCGTCGTGCACAATGCGGTCGGCGGTGCGTGGGGATCGTTCCTCGAAATCGATCCAGCCGTGCTCGCGGCAAATTTTCAGGTCAACGTCATGGCGCTGTTGCACCTGGCGCGCCTGACGACCCCGTCGATGGTGCAGGCAGGACACGGTTCGTTGATCGTCACGGGAAACACGTCGGCGCTGCGCGGCCGAGCGCGGTTCGCCGGATTCGCGCCCACGAAGGCCGCGCAACGTATTTTGGCCGAGAGCATGGCGCGCGAGCTCGGTCCCAAGGGTGTCCATGTCGCCTATCTCGTCATCGATGCAACGATCGATGTGCCGTGGGCGCGTGAGCGACTGCCTGACAAACCGGATGATTTCTTCGCTAAGCCCGACGCGATCGCAAACGAGGTGTTTCATCTCGTCGGTCAGGATCGGTCGTCGTGGTCGTTCTATGCGGAGGTGCGGCCGTTTGCAGAGACGTGGTAACAGCTTCGGAATGTCGCATGGGATGCCCCAACAACCGCGTTGAGGGTAGTCTGTACGGCGCCGCAATTGGGGTTCGGGGGGAGATGAGCCATGCATACCGTGCAGCGACTCCTGCTGTCGCGCCGTCAACTTGATCAAGTGGTTCGGCATTGCATCGGGCGCAACCATGCTGCCCGCGTGGGGATCGACCGAGGAAATTCCCGCGCAGCCCTACTTCGCCAACGTGAACCGGGCGATCGATGCGCTGGCCAAGGCGGGCGGCCCGATACCTCGGGCTGATGCAGATCCCATTGCGCCTCTCGAGCGTCAGGACGACAGCGCGGCCGTTCAGGAAGCCGAAGGCGGTTGGAGCCGTTCTTGAAGAAGTGGTTGGAGGAACGTCGAGGTTCGACGGACTAAAGCGTAAGGAGCCTGCACACTACTTCCCTGTACCTCGCCCAACCAATCTCGGAGATGAATCAAAGGCCAGCATTTTGACAAATTCGGCAAGCCGTTGAGCCTCCGCCTTCGACAAATCATGAGGAACGTTTGATAGCGTAATGATCACGCCCGGTCGCACAGGCAGCCGAGTCTGATAGCTGTCCACACTTTGCGACCCCTCGAACTCCTGAGCGGCGTCAGGTGGATCACGCGTCACGGAAATTTCCGGCGAGGGCTTCTCTTTCCTGCGAGCGTTCCCGGTTGCTCTGGTCTTTACTGAGAAATTGGCGGGATCTTCACGCCAACTAAGGAACAGTTCGACGGCTCTATTCACGCGACGACCGTATTCCTTCAGGGACGACGGATTGAAATCTCTCGCCCGCTTGTTGTTGAAGCGCTTGACCACGGCGGCAAGGTCCTGAGAGCTCAAATCGCCTCGCTCCTCGTCGCTCAAAACCCCAAAGACGTTTCTGCTAGCTATTGCCAGTGCTCGAGCGGTCGCTGCGGGTATTAATCCCCGATCTCCCGCATGGTTCAAAAAATCAAGTAGATCTTCCATTGAAAACGAATTTGCCATTTATATACCAAACGTTATATCTTCTCTTAACGCAAGATATACCGGTCCCATGGAAAACGCAAACGCACACTATCCGCGATCTCTTCAGCGGGTCCTGACGGTCGATATGGCCCTGTATCCCGTAGTCGCGGTGATGGGTGCTCGTCAGGTCGGGAAGAGCACCCTTTGCCGAAACCTGGCTACACAGTTCGGCCTCGCCCAACGGACCCTCGACGACCGCGACGTAAGAGAACACGCGCTTGCCGATCCGGATGGTTTCCTTGCTGAACTAGGAGACTCCGGCGCCTTCATTGATGAGGTTCAGCGCGTACCCGACCTCCTCTTGGCAATTAAGTCGCTCGTGGACAGGGAACAACGTCCCGGACGTTATCTGTTGAGCGGCTCCAATCAACCCAGAGTTGCTAGTGCCGTGGCAGATTCGCTCCTGGGCAGGGCTTCGTATCGGACGCTTCGCCCTCTCACGCTTAGCGAATTGCGCCTGAGTGACCAACATCCTGGTTGGAGCTTTCTATTCAATGAAGATGAAGACGCGGTTCTCTCAGAGCTACAGCGACGAGCCGACTCAAGCGGGGATCTTGACTGGCGCGCGGTGGTACGAACAGGCGGATTTCCGCGCGCTGTTGCTGCCCCGGACGAGCACCGCGTGCGCCTGTTGGACAATTACGTCAGCGTGTTTTCCACTCGTGACATTCGCGAGCTGATTGAAGTCGATTCAATACCGCGATTCGAATCCTTCGTCCGCCTTATCGCAGCAAGGACGGCGCAAGAGTTGAACACTAGCAGCGTCGCGAATGACCTTGGCGTCTCGGTCAATACAGTGCGGCGTTGGTTCGTGGCCCTAGGCCGCAGCTACTTGGTTGAGTCACTGCTCCCGTACTCTAGAAACGCCAGTCAACGTGTTATCAAGGCGCCGAAGCTCTATCTCGTCGATTCCGCTCTCGCTCTCGCGGCAGCCCGAGAAGCCGAGCCGACCGGCTTTCATTTGGAGACGCTCTTGGCGACTGACCTCCTAGTCTGGCGGGATGCCGATCAGTCGCGTGACCTGTATCACTGGCGGCTCTCTTCTGGGCAGGAGGCGGACTTCGTAATAGAGGAGCGCGGCGAACTCATACCCATTGAAGTGAAGGCCACAGAGTCCGTTCGACGAAACGACGCACGCCACATTCGAGCCTTTCGCGAGCGGTACACGAACTCGCCGAGAGGAGTAGTCGTGAGTTGCGACCCTGAGATTTCGATGTTGATGGAGGACACAATTGCCTGCCCATGGTGGGCGATCATCTAGCCGAGCTGGGAGCAAGTCGAAGTGTCATGCGTTTGAACCCAACCTCCACCTCAAATCCAAATCCCTCGCCGCCTTAACATCATCCAGCCTTCTAACCGGCATCGTATGCGGCGCCCCCTTCACCAACTCCGGATCCGCCTCCGCCTCCTTCAATATCTTCACCAGCGCCTCAACGAACCCGTCCAACTCCTCCTTCGGCTCCGTCTCCGTCGGCTCGATCAGAAAACACTCCGGCACCAGCAACGGAAAATACGTCGTCGGCGAGTGATACCCGTAATCCAGCAACCGCTTCGCAATATCCATCGCCGTCACGCCAATCGTCTTCGCCTGCTTGCTGAACGTCACGATGAACTCATGCCCCGCCCGTCGCTGCGGATAGGCGAGCTGAAACCCTTCCTTCGCCAGCCGCGCGGCCATGTAGTTCGCGTTCAACGTTGCGTACTCGCCAACCCGGTGCATCCCTTCCCGCCCAAGCATCAACGCATACGCGAGCGCCCTCACCAGAATCCCCGCATTCCCCATGAACGTGGACAACCGGCCGATCGTCTGCGGCCGATCCGCTTCGGTGAGCCAGCGATAGTTCTCCCCTTCCTTCCCCACCATCGGGATCGGCAGGAACGGAACCAACCGTTCGGCGACACCAACCGGACCCGCCCCCGGCCCACCACCACCATGCGGCGTCGCAAACGTCTTGTGCAAATTCATGTGCAACACGTCAAAACCCATGTCACCGGGTTTCACCTTGCCGAGAATCGCGTTGAGGTTCGCGCCGTCGTAGTACAACAGCCCACCGGCCGCGTGGACGATCTTCGCGATCTCGACGATGCGGCGGTCGAACACGCCGCACGTCGACGGGTTCGTCATCATCAAGCCCGCAGTGTGCGGACCCACCGCCGCGCGCAATGCCTCGATGTCGACATCGCCGTCCGCCTTCACCGGCACTTCGCGCACCGCGTAACCGCACATCGTCGCGGTCGCCGGATTCGTCCCGTGCGCGGCGTTCGGGATCAGGATCTCGGTGCGCGCGTCGTCGTTACGGCTCTCGTGGTACGCGCGGATCATCGCGACACCGGCGAACTCACCTTGCGCGCCGGCCATCGGCGTCAGCGATACCGCCTTCATGCCGGTGACGTCCTTCAGGATTTCCTGCAGCTCGTGGAGGCAACTCAAGAACCCCTGACTGAGCGACTCGGGCGCGAGCGGATGGCGGCCGAGGAAGCCCGGCAGGTTCGCCGCGCGGTGGGTGCCGCGCGGGTTGTACTTCATCGTGCACGAGCCGAGCGGGTAGAACTGCGTCTCGATCGAGAAGTTGCGGCGCGACAGATTCGTGTAGTGTCGCACCGCTTGCAGTTCGGACACTTCCGGCAACACCGGCGCCTCAGTGCGCAACAACGACGCGGGAATTCCTGAGAGTGAGCCATCACCCGGCATCTGCGCCGGCGCCGATCTGCCGGCGTGGCCGATGTCGAAAATCGTCGGTTGATCGCGCTTCATCGGGCACCCCCGAGCGCAATCGTCAGGCCGCGGACCGCGCGCTCGACCGCGCGAGCACCGTACTTCTCGGTCGCGCACACGAGCAGGTTATTCGCGAGTTGCGGGTATTCGCCGCCGAGCGGGTGACCGATCAGGATCCGTTCGGCGGCCAGGTGTTCGACGATTTTGGTCGCGTCGACCGGCAGCCGCACGACGCGTTCGTGGAAGAACGGGCCGTCGAACGCGAGCGTCACGCCGGGAATTTTCATCAGCGCATCGGTCAACGCCTGCGTGTTCGCGTGGCAGCGCGTCGCGACGCGGCGCAGCCCTTCGGCGCCGAGGATCGCCATGTAGATGGTGCCGGCGGTGACCAGCAGACCCTGGTTGGTGCAGATGTTCGACGTCGCTTTCGCGCGCCGGATGTGTTGTTCGCGCGCCTGCAACGTCAGCGCAAAACCGGTGCGGCCTTCGAGGTCGACGGTGCGGCCGATGATGCGGCCAGGCATCTGCCGCACCCAATCCATCTTGCAGCACATGAAGCCGAACGACGGACCGCCAGACGCCATCGGAATGCCGAACGGCTGGCCGTCGCCGCAGACGATGTCGGCGCCTTGCTTGCCCCACGTCCGACGGCGGCTTCAACACCGCGAGCGACAGCGGGTTCACCGACGCGATCAACGCGACGTTGTGTTGCGCCGCCCAGTCGGCCAATGCATCGACATCTTCGAGCCGGCCGAAGTAGTTCGGCTGTTGCACGACCAACGCGACCGGCACCTCGGTCAGCTTGTCGAGCGCGGCAACGTCGATGATCCCGGTCGCCGTCATCGGCAGCCCGATCAGTTCGATCTGCTGGTTGCGCACGATGCTGCGCGTCGCGTCGCGGTAGCGCGGATTGACGGTGTCCGGCACCAGCACGCTGCCGCGACTTGTTCTTCTTGTTCGCGCGCACCGCCATCAACACCGCTTCGGCGAGGCCGGAGCCGCCGTCGTAGACCGACGCGTTCGACACGTCCATGCCGGTCAGCGCGGTCATCATCGACTGGAATTCGTAGATCAGCTGCAGCGTGCCCTGGCTCGCCTCGGCCTGGTACGGCGTGTACGCGGTGAGGAATTCGCCGCGCTGCGCAACGTCCCAGACCGCGGCAGGGATGTGGTGGTCGTAGCTGCCGGCGCCGAGGAAACAGACGTCGACGCGGTCGCGCTCCGCGCGCTCCGACAGCAGCGCCAGCATGTCCATCTCGTTGCGACCCACCGGCACTTTGGTCAGCGAGCCTGCGCGCAGTTCCGGCGGGATCTCGTCGAACAACGCATCGATGTTCGCAACGCCGATCGCGGCGAGCATGTCGCGCACGTCAGGGGCCGTATGCGGGATGAACGGCATCCGTACTACTCCTCAGAAAACGATACGAAAAAGCGGAAAGAAAACGGGCCGCATTGCGACCCGGCCTGCGATCTCACGCGCACTCAATGCTCGTCGTTTTCGCACACCTCGGCGTACGCTTCGGCGTCGAGCAGCTCGATCGAGATCGGCGACGTCGTTCGGCTGTGATCCGGAAAAACCAGCCGTCGCCGTACGGGTCCTGATTCACGGTCTCGGGCGCATCTTCGAGCACCGCGTTGATCGCGATGACGGTGCCGCCGATCGGCGCGTAGATGTCGGACGCCGCTTTCACCGATTCGACGACGCCCGCTTCGTCGCCGCCTTCGACCACAACGTCCAGTTCAGGCAGTTCGACATAGACGACGTCGCCGAGCGCGCCCTGCGCGTGATCGCTGATGCCGACGGTGACGGTGCCGTCGTCCTCGAGCCGTGCCCACTCGTGGGATTTGGCGTAACGCAGCTCGGTCGGAAACTCGCTCATCGATCGCTCCTCATTCGAAGACCCTGCGACCGTTGCGAACGAACGGAGGACGCACGATCCGACACGGTAGTAACTTGCCGCGGATGTCCACTTGGGCGGCCCCTGCGGCCGCGCGGGGCAACCGCGCCAGCGCGATACTGTACCCCAACGTCGGCGAGAAAATGCCGCTGGTCACCTCGCCTTCACCCGAGTTTGTAATGATGCGCTGGCCGTGGCGGATGACGCCCTTGGCTTCGAGCACGACGCCGGTGAGCTTGCGCGCAATGCCCGCCGCTTTGCGCGCTTCGAGCGCGGTGCGGCCGACGAAGTCGCGCTCTGGCGGATCCCACGCGACGGTCCACGCCAGATTGGATTCGAGCGGGATCGTTCGTCTCGTCCATGTCCTGACCGTATAGATTGAGGCCCGCCTCGAGGCGCAGCGTGTCGCGCGCCGCGAGTCCCGCGTGGCGACGCCGGCGGCCGCGAGCTGCGCCCACAGCGCAACACCTTCGGCCGCGGGCAGCATCACCTCGACGCCCTCTTCGCCGGTGTAGCCGGTGCGCGCGACCATCCACGCACCGTGTTCGAGTTCGTTGAACGGCTTCATGTCGGCGGCGCCGCGGATGTCCGGAGACGCGCTCGAAAATCTCGATCGCTTGCGGACCCTGGATCGCGATCATCGCGAGATCCGGGCGCGGATTGATCTTCACGTCGAATGGGCCGGCGTGATCGGCAAACCAGCGCAGCACTTTCGCGCGCGTCGATGCGTTGACGACGGCGCGATAGTCCTGCGCGCGCCGATACACGATCAGATCGTCGACGACGCAGCCCGCGTCGTTCAGCAGCACGCCGTATTGCGCACGACCGGGTTCGGTCAGCCGGTTCACGTCGTTGGCGGTCAGATGGCGCAGGAAAGCGTTCGCTCCAGGACCTTCGAGATCGATGATCGTCATGTGCGACACGTCGAACATGCCGGCAGCGCTGCGCACCGCGTTGTGCTCTTCGATCTGCGACCCGTAGTGCAGCGGCATTTCCCAACCGCCGAAATCGACCATCCGCGCGCCAGCCGCGACGTGTGTGGCATAGAGCGGCGTGCGTTCGAGACTCATAAGGATCACTGCGCGAAAGTGAGTGGGCGGATTCTAACGCGGTGGCGCTATTTCGGTGGTGCGAGGATGCCGAAGCCGAGCGCTTCGCGCAGCAACTGGCGCTTCAGTGGAGGCGCGTTGTTCAACAGATCGACGGCGACATTGCGCAACCAGTTCACGGTGGGATCCGCGAGCCGATATGCGAACGCGAACGCGTCCATTGCGCGCACCATCAGTTCGGCGCGCAGGCGACGCCGCCGCGCGAAGCCGTGCCACAACTCGCATCGCCCAGCGCCGCAGGCGCAACGCGGCCCGCGACGCGCACCACTTCGCGGATGTCTTCGAAACCGAGGTTCACACCTTGGCCGGCGAGTGGGTGCAGCACGCGCGCTGCATCACCGACGAGCAACACGCGCGGCGCAGGCTGAAAACTGCTCGCAACGAGTTGTTCGAGCGGGAAGCTGAAACGCTGATCGACGGCGCGAATCGCACCGAGGCGCCAGTCGCTCGCTTGTTCGAGGCGCGTCGCGAAACGCCGCGTCATCGAGCGCCATCAATTGCTGCGGCGGCCGTTTCGCTCTGCGACCAGACGACCGACGCGAAATGGCGACCGTCGCGCGCGGGCAACGGCAACAGCGCGAGCGGTCCGTCGCGCATGAAACACTGCCACGCGCATCCCGCGTGATCGCGCTCGGTCTCCACGACGGTCGCGATCGCCGCTTGATGCGTTTCGAACCGGCCCGCGTCGACACCGAGCTGCGCGCGAATCGACGAGTTCGCGCCATCCGCGGCAATCAACAGCTCGGCCGTCACGTCGACGTCGCCGACGCGCGCGCGCACGGCGTCGGGTTGCGCACTGACCGCGTCGATGGCGCCGGTGACGATCGTCAGATCGCTCTGACGCTTCAGCGCCGTCCACAATCGCGGCGACGGACGGACTCACTTCGACGATCCAGCCGAGTTCGGTGCGGTCAATTTCGGACGCAAGAAATTCGATGTACCGGGTGCCGCGCTCTTCGCAGACGTGGACGCGCTCGAACGGGCACGGCGCGAACGCGCGCCAGACGTCGAGTTCAGTCAACAGTTCGACCGACGCCGGGTTCAGCGCGACAGTGCGCACATCGAATCCCAACCGACCGCGCGTCAACGGCGGTTCGCCGCGATCCGCGAGCACCACCGAGAGTC
The DNA here is from genome assembly GCA_963829065.1 of uncultured Gammaproteobacteria bacterium. GTDB lineage: Bacteria > Pseudomonadota > Gammaproteobacteria > Pseudomonadales > Azotimanducaceae > DATJGR01. The sequence continues at coordinate 50,367 of CAWHHK010000014.1, forward strand.
CGCGCCGCGCGAGCGCCAATGCCGCGGTTGCACCGACCAGTCCGCCGCCGGCGACCAGCACCGCGCACTTCAGCGGGCTTGTCGTCACGCTGGCAGCGGGTCGCGCATCACCGCTTCGACGTCGTCGATGCGTTTCGGCGCGGCCGCCGTCAGCACTTCGGAACCGTCGCGCGTGACGAGCACGTCGTCTTCGATGCGGATGCCCATGCCGCGGAACGCGGCCGGCACCGAGTCGTCGTCGGGCAGATAGATCCCCGGCTCGACCGTCATCACCATGCCGGGTTCGAGCGTGCGCCACGCGTCGTCGACGCGATAGTCGCCGACGTCGTGGACGTCGAGGCCGAGCCAGTGCGAACTCTTGTGCACGCAGAACTTCTTGTAGGTCTCGCGCGCGATGATGTCGTCGACGTCGCCGTCGAGCAGCTTGAGATCGACGAGGCCTTCGACCATCGTCTTCACCGCCACTTCGTGCGGTTGGTTGAACGCGTTGCCCGGGCGTACCGCGGCGATCGCCGCGAGTTCGGCGCGCAGCACGATGTCGTACACCGCGCGCTGCAGCAGCGCTGTAGCGTCCGTTCACCGGAAACGTGCGCGTGACGTCGGCCGCGTAGTAGCGGTACTCGGCGCCGGCATCGACCAGCACGAGGTCGCCGTCTTTCAGCGGGCCGTCGTTGCGCACGTAGTGCATCACGCACGCGTTGCGGCCGGCGCCGACGATGCACGGATACGCCGGAAAGCGCGCACCGTTGCGCATGAACTCGTGGATGATTTCGGCTTCGAGCGCCGCTTCGGTGCCGCCGGGTCGCGCGCTGCGCATCGCGCGGATGTGCGCGCCCGTCGTGATCGCGGCCGCCTGGCGCATCAACTTCAGCTCATGCGCGGATTTGTACAGCCGCAGATCGTGCAGCAGATGCGACAGCACGATGAATTCGCCCGGGCGGCATCGCGCCGTGCACGGTCTTGCCGCGAATGGTCTTCACCCAGCCGAGCAGGTCGCGATCGAAATCCGGATGTTCACCGAGATTGGCGTAGACGCGTTCGCGGCCTTCGAGCAGGCCCGGCAGGATGTCCGGCAGGTCGGTGATCGGGAAAGCGTCGTCGACGCCGAGCATCTGCTGCGCGCGCTCGGGACCCATCCGCTCGCCGGTCCACTGCTCGAGGCCCGGCTCGCGGTCCTGGCAGAACAGAATCACTTCGCCGTGTTCGCGCCCGGGTGCGAGCACCGAGCACGGCCTCCGGCTCATCGAAGCCCGAGAGGTAGTAGAAGTCGCTGTTCTGGCGAAACAGGTGCTCGGTGTCGCGGTTGCGGATCTGGACGCGCGACGCCGGCAGCACCGCGATCGAACCGGGCGTCATCAGTTTCATCAACCGCTGCCGGCGGCGCTGGTACTCACTCAAACTCATCGTCGTCCGACTCCTCCCCCTCTTCCTCATCAGAGGCGTGGGTCGCATCGTGGATCAACAGCACGGCGACCTTGAGGTGCTCCACGACGCTGAAAAAGTCGAACTCGTTGTCGTCGTCATCCTCGAGATCGCCGCCGACGTCGGCGATGCGCCCGATGTCTTCGAGGGCATCCGCGGCATCGCCCTCGACTTCGCCCGCGGCGGATTCAAACGCCGTCAGAAAGCCCTCGCTCCACTGCGCCAGCGCCTCGACGCGATCCTCCAAGGCGTACTCATCGTCGGGCAACACGGGCTCGAAGCTGAGGTCGGGCGATGCGAGATCGTCGGCCGCATACCAGACGAAGCGGTCGAGCTCCTCGATCGTCCATCCTTTCGACCGCATCCAACAGGTCGGTCAGGGCGCGCCGATAGGATTCCGACGACTCGGCAGGAGCCGCACACAGCAACCCGCACACGCTGCCGTGAAGCAGCGACGCGTTCAGATCTGCAGGCAGATTCCAGAGCTGTTCGGAGAAGGCACTCACGAGCTCAACGCAGGCTTGTGGAGCTCGGTATGCTATCACCAAACGTTTGAATTGACGGGCTTTCCCGGGCCGTCGCGTTGACCGGCATAAACGCAGTCACTATAGTCACGAGCATCTTTCGCGACTCAAATCTGTCCTCATGCAGCTAACCGAACTGGATGCGCTCGAGCGCAAAGTGAATGAACTCATCGAGGTGTGTCAGGTTCTGTCGCGCGAAAATCGCGCGCTGACGCAGCCGCCAGAACACGTGGAGCACCGAACGCGCGAAGTTGATCGAAAAGAATGAGCTGGCGAAAGGCAAAGTCGAATCGATGATCAGCCGGCTGAAGTCGTTGGAGCAGGACTGATGCCGCGCCCGACCACAACCGTCAGCGTGCGGATTCTCGAAAAGGAATATCAGGTCAACTGTCCCGCAGGACGAAATCGATCAATTGACCGCGTCGGCGCGCTATCTCGACGCACAGATGCGCGGCATTCGCGACTCCGGCAAGGTGCTCGGCCTCGACCGCATGGCGGTGATGGCGGCGCTGAATATCACCAACGATTTGCTTGGTGTGCGCAACGAACGCACGTCGGCCGTGACGACGATCGAAAAAAAGATTGGCGAATTGCACGAGCGCGTCACAGCAGCGATCGTCGAGGCGAAGCAGCCGAGTCCGTAGCTGAAGATCGCTCCCACACGCTCAGCGCGAAACTGTCACCTTTAACTCCGTCACGCTTCCGGCGCAACGAGATTTGCGCATCGTTCAATGGGCTATACTCGCGTCGTCTCCTGGGGTGCTCGCCAGTCGGTGAAGTCCTTGAGCCGTTATAGTAACTAAGGAGATTCGACGTCTTCGTCTGTGTGCACGTCCGCCTCGGCGGGTAGCCTATGACGAAGCTTGGATCTCCGCCTTGGACCAATACGGTTCAGGGCAAACCAACAGCGGCACCACCGGGAGATTCTTTGCATGAATCCACCGTCTGCTCTTGCGCTGCGCCGAACGAAGCGCTCGGCCCGCCGCGCTTTGACCCCATTCGAGCAGCAGCTGCACGCGCGCGCGGTCGCGCGCCATCTCGCGGCGTCGAAATTGCTGTTGTGTTTCAAGCGATTTGCCGTGTACGCGCCGAGCGACGGTGAACTCGACCCGAGCCCGATCGCGGAACATCTGCTCGCAGCGAACAAGGTCGTTGCGTTGCCGGTCGTCGAACACCGCAGCGCAGCCGCTGACGCACCGCCGCAGCGCTTGAGCTTTTACCGTTATCGCAGCGATACCCCGCTGGTGCGCAATCGCTACGGGATCACCGAGCCCGACACACGCGCCGCAACGCACGTGCCTACCGCGATCCTCGACGTCGTGCTGCTGCCGCTGGTTGCGTTCGACGACGCCGGCTATCGGCTCGGCATGGGCGGCGGGTTCTACGACGCCACGTTTTCATAAGCGCGGCCGGCGGGCGTTGTTGATCGGGCTCGCGCACGAAGTGCAGCACAGCGCTGACGTGCCGCATCGGCACTGGGACGTGCCGCTCGACGCCGTCATTACCGAGCACGCCGCGAGAGGGTTTACGATACGCGGTCGTCGCTTCATGACGGCCGCTTTGTGATGGAGCAGTAAGAGGCGCTGATGGCAGTACGCAAAATCATTCGCATGGGCCACCCGACGCTGCGCAAGGTGGCGCGCGAACTCACCGCGCGCGAACTGGCGAGTCCGGAGACGGGTCGCCTGATCAACGACATGATCGACACGCTGAACGATTCCGGCGGCATCGGCCTCGCGGCGCCGCAGGTCGACGAGCCGGTGCGTCTGGCGATCATCGAAATTCGCCGGCGGACCGAGCCGCTACGGTGACATTCCGTCGATGCCGTTGACGGTGTTCGCGAATCCGCGCATCGAAGTGGTCGACCCCGCAGCGGCCGGCTATTGGGAGGGTTGCCTGTCAGTACCGGGACTGCGCGGGTACGTCGAGCGCCCGCAATATGTGCGCGTCACGTATCAGGATCTGCGCGGCACCAAGCACGTGCTCGAACTCAAGGGCTTTCTCGCGACGGTGTTTCAGCACGAGTTCGATCATCTCGACGGCGTGCTGTATGTCGATCGAATGACCGACCCGACGAAGCTCGATGTTCGAAGAGGAGTATCTGCGTTACCTGTCCCCGGACGACGACACGTCCGCGATGGTCTGACAGATCGTCCTGCATACCTGACGAAACACGCGCGGCTGCGTCGACCAGGCGCTGATTGAGTCTCGACTTCGATCCCCCGATAATCGGCGGCGAGATATCTGCGCCGCAGCGCGGTCGTCAGGCCGTCGGCGTCGCCGCGATACGGATAGTTGCGACGAATTTCGAGGTCCGGCAGCGCACGCGTCAGCGACGCGACCCAACGGTTGCACAACGCCGCCTCACGGACGCGGCGCGGATCGTAGAGCAATCCAATGTCCGCGCGGCGCGTCTGTCCGTCGAGCACCGGTGTGAACGAATGCGCCGAGACGTGGATGATGCGCGCGCCATCATCGATCGCCGCGTCGACCCGCGGCTTCGACCGCGGCTCGGTACGGCCGATAGTGATCATCGAGGATGCGATTGCGCGCATCACTCGGCAGTCCACGCGTCATCGTCGAAAACAAATCCCGATGGTCTTCAGATCGATTGAGATCGACGAGCAAGCGTGACGTCTGGCTCACGAACAAGCTTGCATCAAGGGACTTCGCAAGCGCGCGCGCCAATGGCAGCGCGCCCGGATCCCAGCCGCGGTGCGAGTTCAGCGCGGCGCGATGCGCGGCGAACAGAATCGCGTAACGCGACGGGATCCGGTTGCCGCCGTGTTCGCACGTGACGATGAAACGCAATTCACGAGGCGGCACGGAACATACGTCCTTCCGCGAGGCATGCGCACAGCTGCCGATAGGTGCGCGAAAGCGTGGCGCGATCGACGCTCGGACCGACCGAGCGCAGCAAACGGTTCGCGAGCGTACCTTCGTTGAGAATCACGTCGAGCGCGGCGCGGTGCGGCTCCAGTTGCGGCGCCGCGCGCTGCGCGAGTGCGCGCCAGATGGAGCCCGCGTCGCGCCCCGCATCGGGCACACCGAGCACGCGCAGATATTCGGCGTTGTCGATGCGCGCGTGTTCGCCGTGCGCGACGCATTCGCGCAGGATGCCCGCGAGCGTTTCGGTCGATCAGCGCATCGGCCGCATCGAGCGTCGCCACGCGCCCCGCGTACAGTCGCTGCACGACCGCAACGACCAGCGCGGCGATCGCGAGATCCGCCCCGGGGTGTTCTTGCGTGTCGAGCAAGCGGATCTCGATCGTCTGCCGATCGAAGCGCGCGATCGCGCCGTGCGAATTCAACCACTCGAATTGCAGGATGCCGTCCGGGTCGTGCGGCGCAATGCCGCGATACATCGGCGCGAGGATCCGCTCCTGATACTGCGCGGCCGACCGCACGGGGTCAGGAATGATGCGCCCGGTGATCGGCGGCACGCGCACCTGATTGCGCGCATACGCATCGATGCGCGCGTCCGCAAGGCCCGTCGCGCGACCATCGAGATACGGCGTGCTCGCCGCGAGCGCCGGCAGCAGCGGCAACACGACCCGAATCGCCGCATGCAGCCGGCCGAATTCCGCATCGTCGGCGAACGGCAGATTGATGTGCATGCTCTGCAGGTTCGACCAACCGTGCCCGCGACAGCCGAAGATCCGGTCGTACGCGGCGTAGATCGCGTCGTCGTCGTGCGGCCACAGATGCGTGTCGGTGTCCGGGTTCATCCAGGGATGGGCGCCGGTCGGCATCAGGCAGGCGTTCCATTCCTGCAGCAGTGCGTTGATACGCGTGATTGCTGCCTGGAAATCGCCGACAACCCCATTGAGTCGCGGTATCGGTCCGTTGGTTTTGACCTCGATGACGTGCAGCGCGAGCTCGTTGCTCCACGCGATCGCGCCCTGCTCGGTCTCGTTCGTCAGTTCGCCCGCCACCGCGGTCAGCAGACGATCCGACACGGGGGCGACATCGAGCGTCGTGCGATCGACGATCATGTATTCGATCTCGATCCCGAACACCGAGAATGCGGAAAAAAATGGCGCGCTCACGTCGGCGATCGTCCGCGCTTCTTCGCCTCGATACGCTGCAGGAACACGCTCATGATTTCGCGGTACAACGCCGACTTCAGCACGGCGTCTTCGTAGCCGGTGTCGATGCTCGGGTTGTCGTTGACCTCGATGATGTACGGCTGATGGTCGACCTCTTTCAAGTCGACACCGTACAGCCCGTCGCCGATCAGATTGGCGACCTTCAGCGCAATCTGGATCACTTCCTTCGGCGCTTCGCCGACCGCGAGCGTGTCGCAATTGCCTTCGACCGTCGTTTCGCCCGCTTCACCGCGCTGAATGATCTGCCAGTGACGCCGCGCCATATAGTATTTGCACACGTAGATCGGCCGACCGTCGAGGATGCCGACGCGCCAGTCGAAATCCGTTGGCAGAAACGCTTGCGCGACGATCAGTTCCGACTGCGCGAGCATTTCCTTGACGGTGCTGCGCATGACTTCTTCGGTTTCGACTTTCGTCACGCCTTTCGAGAACGCACTGTCCGGTTGTTTCAGCACGACCGGCAATCCCAATGCAGGCACGATCTCGTCGATGTTCTCGGCGTGCACGACCAACGTTTTCGGGCACGCAATCTTGTGCCGCGTCAGCAACTCCGCGAGATAGACCTTGTTCGTGCATTTCAGGATCGAGTTCGAGTCGTCGATGACGACGAGGCCCTCGGCTTCGGCGCGTCGCGCGATTCGAAACGTGTGGTGATTGACCGCCGTCGTTTCGCGAATGAAGAGGCCATCGAATTCGGCGACGCGGCCGACGTCGTCCTTCGTGATGAACTCGACGTCGAAGCCGAGCCCTTCGGCGGCGTCTTCGAACCGCTCGAGCGCTTTCTTGTCCGACGGCGGCTCGGCCTCGGTCGGATCGTGCAGGATCGCAAGGTCGTAGCGCGACTGCGGACGGCGCCGCACGCGGCGACGCTTGCCGGAAAAGTAGTCGCTCGCGGCGGCGAGCAGCGAACCATGATCCGCCGGTCTGCACGTCGCTCGCGCCGATCGCGCGAATCGACTTCAACTGCCACTCGTCCTCGCGACGCACGAACTCCGCGCGCAACAACGGCGTTTCGAAGATGCCGAACAGGTTCCACGCGAGCGTGTCGTAACTCGGATCGCCGCTGCGGCCGAAAAAGATGTTCATCGAGAACTGATCGGCGTCGATCGGCTTCAACGTGCGTTGCAGCAGCTCTTCGAGATCTTCCGACAACAGCCGCGCAACGCCGGGCGAACGCAGATCCTGGATCGTCGACAAGTTCGGCAGCGGATGATGGCCGCGCGCCGCCGCGAGCAGCGACACGTAGTAGCCTGCGCTCTGATATTTATAGGACCGGCACAGGTTGAACACACGCGCCGAGCGATCCTCGAAGTACTGCGCATCGGTCAGATACGCGCGCGCGGGCACGACCGTCACGCCGGGGATGGACAGTTCCCAATCTTTCGGGTTGTTGACGACGAACAGCAGGTTCAAGTGTCGAGCGCTCCATTGCCCTGCGTGATCAACAGGATATTCGCGTCGGATGTCAGATTGCCCAGCAGCACCGACGAGATCAATCGATTGATGTTCACCCAGTAGTGGACTTCGGTCGACACCGGATTGGCGCGATACGGATCCGACACGCGCACGAGCCGATCCTGCCGGTGATAGCCGGACAACACGACAAAGTGTCCGGCGGGCTCGCCGCGCAGATCGTCCTGCTTGTCGTCGGGACCGAATTCGCGGCGCATCCGATACAGATATGTCGAACTGAGTCCCGCAAGCATCGGCACGCCGCGGCGCAACACGCCGCGCAGGAACGGCGCGGTCAGATCCCGAAAACGGATCGAGCCGCCGAGTTCGATGAATTCGCGGCACGCGAGCGAGACCTGCCGCACGCGCGGGTCCGACTTCAGTTCCGCCTGGCGCGTCAGCCGATCGACCAACGACGGCGACCCCGCGGCGAACCAGGTCGGATCGAAGACCATCAGGTCCCATGTGTAGAGCGTTACCGTGTAACCGCGTTGCAATGCGTGACAGCCCAGATACGGCGCGTAGGTTCCGCCGTTGTCGATCATTCGGGTTTCAGCGATCACGCGATCGAGCGGAACCGGATCTTCGTAGTAGTCGTACACCGCGTGCAGGCAGGTCGGGACCGCACGTCGTCTCGTTCGGTTGCCGGTGCATCGACACATCGAGTTCGATGTCGAGCGGCAGTCGGCGCATCAGCGCAGGAACATCTGGTAGGCCGAGTTCTCGGTCTCCTCGGAATAGCGATAGCCGATGCCGTCGAGAAATCGGCCGAGTTCGCGCCGCGAGCCGGGTTCGGCCTCGAAGCCGATCAGCACACGACCCCAGTCCGCACCATGATTGCGATAGTGGAACATCGTGATGTTCCATTTCTCGCCGAGGCCGAGCAGAAACTGCATCAGCGCGCCCGGACGTTCGGGGAATTCGACGCGGTACAGAATTTCCGCTTTGAGACTCGTGACGCGACCGCCGACCATGTGGCGCACGTGCAGCTTCGCGAGTTCGTTATCGGTCATGTCCTCGACCGGGTAACCCGCTTGCATCAGGCTCGTGATCAATTCGCCGCGATCGCCGTTCGCGACGATCTGCACGCCGACGTACACGCGCGCCTGCGTCGGATCGGCGTAGCGGTAGTTGAATTCGGTGACGCCGCGTTTGCCGAGCGTGCGGCAGAATTTGCGAAAGCTCCCGGGGCGCTCCGGAATCGTCACGCCGAGAATGGCCTCGCGTTTTTCGCCGAGTTCGGCGCGCTCCGAGATGTGTCGCAAGCGATCGAAGTTGACGTTCGCGCCGCTGTCGATCGCAACGAGATCGTGGCCCGTGATCTTCGTCGCGGCGACGTACTTCTTCATGCCGGCAACCGCGAGCGCGCCGGAGGGTTCGGCGATCGAGCGCGTGTCGTTGAAGATGTCTTTGATCGCGCCGCAGATTTCGTCGTTGGTCACGACGATGACGGAGTCGACGCAGCGGCGCGCGATCTTGAACGTCTCCTTGCCGACCTGCGCCACCGAAGTGCCGTCAGCGAACAGGTCGAGCGTTTCCTTGCGCAGCTCGACGCGCCTGTTGGCGGCCAGCGCCGCCGCCATGCAGGCCGACCCGTCCGCCTCGACGCCGATGATCTTCACGTCCGGCCGCAGATATTTGACGTACGCGCCGATGCCGGAGATGAGGCCGCCGCCGCCGACCGGCACGAAGATCGCGTGCAGCGGCCCGCTGTGCTGGTTCAGGATCTCCATGCCGACGGTGCCTTGTCCCGCGATCACGTCCGGATCATCGAACGGATGCACGAACACGTAGCCGTGCTTGCTCAGCAACTCGGTCGCGTGATCGCGCGCGTCGTCGAAGTTATCGCCGTGCAGAATCACGTGTGCGCCGTAGATTGCGCACCGCCTCGACCTTGATCTCCGGCGTGTTGCGGCCCATCACGATGTGCGCGCGAATGCCGAGGCGATTCGCGGCCAGCGCAACACCTTGCGCATGATTGCCGGCCGACGCGCACATCACGCCGCGCGCGCGATCCTCTGCCGAGAGCTGCGCCATCTTGTTGTATGCTCCGCGCAGCTTGAACGAGAACACCGGCTGCAGGTCCTCGCGCTTCAGGAACACACGATTGCCGACGCGGCTCGACAGCGCACGCGCTTCGTGCAACGGCGTTTCGAGCGCCACGTCATAGACGCGCGAAGCCAGGATCTTCTTGACGTAGTGTTCGAACATCGGATTGTCGATCGCGAAGGCCGCGCCATACTAAAGGGGGAGCCCAATGCCGTCCACACGAACGCCGGCACGCGCGCGCTGACGAATTCAAACGGGCTGCGGCAGACGCCGCGATCGCCATGATCAAGCCGCGCCTGCGCAACGACAGCATCGTTGGCGTGGGCACCGGTTCGACGGCGAATCACTTCATCGATGCGCTCGCGTCATTGCGTGGTCATTTCGATGCGGCGGTCGCGAGTTCCGAGGCGACGGCGCAACGATTGCGCAAGCACGGCATCGCGGTCGATCGATCTGAACGCCGCGAACGAAGTGCTGGTGTACGTCGACGGCGCCGACGAAGTGAATGCGGCCCGACAACTCATTAAAGGCGCCGGCGGCGCGTTGACGCGCGAGAAAATCGTCGCCGCATCGGCGAATGAATTCATCTGCATCGTCGACGACAGCAAGTTCGTCGACCTGCTCGGCGCGTATCCGGTGTCGGTCGAGGTCATACCCAGCGCGCGTGGCCTCGCGGCGCGCGCGTTGGTAGGACTCGGCGGCACGCCGATTTACCGCGACGGCGTCGTCACCGACAACGGCAACATCATCCTCGACGTGCGCGGGCTCGACCTGACCGATCCGCTCGCGATGGAGCAGCGCATCAACAACATCGTTGGCGTGGTGTGCAACGGGATCTTTGCGGCGCAGGCGGCGGATGTCGTGATCATCGCGGGCCCCGAGGGGATTCGAACGATCCCTTGACTGGATTCGTTGGATTGGTTGGATTGGTCGGCTTCGGTCGGATCGGCTATGGATTGGCTGGATTGGTGGATTGGTTGGACTGGAGGATTGTAGGAGCGATCTCCAGATCGCGATCGGCACCATCGATCGAAGCAATCGCGATCTGGAGATCGCTCCCGCAGTTCCAGGCACACCCCAGCCGCACGCCAGTCACCAGTGTGCAACCAGAAGCACATCAACAACATCGTTGGCGTGGTGTGCAACGGGATCTTTGCCGCGCAGGCGGCAGATGTGGTGATCATCGCCGGGCCAGAGGGAATTCGAACGATCCGTTAGTTCAGCGGGAACAGCTTGCCCGGATTCATCACGCCGTTCGGATCGAAGATCGACTTCATCGCGCGCATCGCGGCGATTTCCGCGTCGCTGCGCGTGTAGCCGAGGAAATCCCGCTTCAGCAGCCCCACGCCGTGTTCTGCCGAGATGCTGCCGCCATGACGCTGCACGATTTCGAAGATGCGCGGGCTGATGTGGTGGCAACGTTCGAAGAACGCGGCACCGTCGAGCGCCGCGGGTTTCAGGATATTGAGATGCAGGTTGCCGTCGCCGATGTGGCCGTACCAGCACACTTCGAAGTCGGGGTACGCGGCGGTGACGACGCGATCGACCTCTTCGAGAAATCCGGGCACCGCGGAGATGCGCACCGACACGTCGTTTTTGTACGGCGTGTACGGCGCGATGCTTTCGGAGATGCCTTCGCGCAATTGCCACAGATCCTTCGCCTGCGTTTCGCTTTGCGACTGCACGGCATCCGTCACCCAACCCGCTTCGACGCACGCTTCGAAGACCGTCGCGGCGGCTGCGTTCATCGATGCATCGAATTCGACCAGCGCGTAGAAAGCGGCGGGCGTTGCGAGCGGCCGGCGCAGCTTTCGATGCGCCGTCACTTTGGTCAGCGCCAGCTCGGAGAAGAATTCGAATGCGGACAATTCGATGTCCTGTTGAAAGCGCGCGAGCACGGCGAGCACGTCCTGAAAACGCGGCACGCCGAGCACCATCACGGTTTGCGGCTCCGGCGCGGCCGCGAGTTTGATCTCGACTTCGACGACGAAGCCGAGCGTGCCTTCGGCACCGATGAATAGATGACGCAAGTCGTAACCCGTTGCGTTCTTGACGAGCCCGCGGTTCAGCTCGAGCACTTCGCCGGTGCCGGTCACGACCGTGAGGCCCGCGACCCAGTCGCGCGTGAGTCCGTAGCGGATCACTTTGATGCCGCCCGCGTTGGTCGACACGTTGCCGCCGATCTGACTCGAGCCGCTCGATGCGAAGTCGACCGGATAGAAGAGGCCGCGTTCGGCCGCGAACTGCTGCAGCGCCTGCGTCACGACGCCGGCCTGACAACGCACGATGCGATCGGCCGGGTCGAACGCGAGGATTTTGTTCATCCGATCGAACGACACGACGATTTCGCCGTTGCCGGCGACGGCGCCCCCCGACAAGCCCGTTCGGCCGCCGGACGGCACGAGCCCATAGCCCTTCGCGCGCGCGAGTCGCACGAGCGCGACGACCTCGTCGATCGACTCGGGAAACACGACCGCGCGCGGCGCGACAGCGAAGCTGCGCGTCCAGTCGCGCCCCCAATGCGAGAGGCTATCGGCGTCCGTCTTCACCCGATTCGATGAGAAGATCTCATGCAGTGCATCGATCATGATCCGGACCAGAAACTTCGCGGCCGGCTAGTATAGGCGCCTTTTTTACAGTCCCCAGCCCGAGCGTGCACGCATGAGCCAGACGTCGTTCGACAAAGCCAAGATCAAAATCCTGCTGCTCGAAGGTGTGCATGCGTCGGCGGTCGCGACGTTCAAGGCCGCGGGTTATACGAATCTCGAACTCGCCACCGGCGCGCTGCAGGGGCGCACACTCGCGTCCGCGCTTGCGGACGTTCACATGCTCGGCATCAGGAGCCGCACGCAACTGACGGCAGAAGCACTCGCCGCGGCGCGCCGCTTGCTCGCTGTTGGTTGTTTCTGCATCGGCACGAACCAGGTCGACCTGACGGCCGCGATGCGCGGCGGCGTGCCGGTCTTCAACGCGCCGTTCTCGAATACGCGCAGCGTCGCCGAGCTCGTGCTCGCCGAAGCCGTGCTGCTGCTGCGCGGCGTGCCGGAAAAACATGGACTGCTGAAACAAGGGATCTGGCAGAAGAGCGCGGCGACCAGTTTCGAAATCCGCGGCAAAACGCTCGGCGTCGTCGGCTACGGCAACATCGGCAGTCAACTCGGCGTGCTCGCCGAGGGGCTCGGCATGCACGTGCTGTTCTACGACGTCGTCAAGAAGTTGAATCTCGGCAACGCGCGCCAGGTCGACTCGCTCGATGAATTGTTCGCCGCGAGCGACGTCGTGACGCTGCACGTGCCGGCGACGCCGGCCACGCACAACATGATCGACGCGCGCGCGATCGCGCAGATGAAGAAAACCGCGGTGCTGATCAACGCATCGCGCGGCGACGTCGTCGACATCGACGCGCTCGCGGCGGCGTTGAAGGAGAAGCGCTTGCTCGGCGCCGCGATCGACGTGTTTCCCGAAGAGCCGACATCGAACAACGAACCGTTCGTCTCGCCGCTGCTCGGCTGCGACAACGTGCTGCTGACGCCGCACATCGGCGGCAGCACGCTCGAAGCGCAGGAGAACATCGGGTTCGAAGTCGCCGAAAAACTCGTGCGCTATTCGGATAACGGTTCGACGCTGTCGGCGGTCAACTTTCCCGAGGTTTCATTGCCGGCGCATCCGGCGAGTCACCGCTTGTTGCACATTCATCAGAACATCCCGGGCGTGCTGTCGCGCATCAACGCGGTGTTCGGCGCGATCGGCGTCAACATCGCCGCGCAGTATCTGCAGACGAATGCGGAGATCGGGTACGTCGTGATCGACGTCGAGGCGGAGCACAGTCAGGCGGCGCTCGAGAAGTTGCGGGAAGTGGAGGGGACGATCAGGACGCGGGTGTTGTTCTAGCGCGCCCCCTGTCCAGCTCCGCCGCGATCGCCGCAAAGATCTCGCGCGCGGATCTGCGGCGACTCGTTGACGAGATGGTGCTGCGCTTCGGGGATATAGAACACCTTCGGCCGGAACAGCCGTTCGATGACGCGCACGTTGTAGTGCCGGTCGACCGTGCGATCCGCATGACCCTGCACGACGAGCGGCGCGAGATCGGTCGGCTCGTACCGTTCGAAACGCTTGCGCCACGCCTGCATCGCCGTCACCCACTGCACCGGCAGCGTGCGCGCCTGCAGCGGATCGCGGTCGCGCAGGAATTCGACGAATTCCCGATTCTGCGTGTTGAACGCGAACGTCCGCTTCGTTGCTTTGATGGTCCGGCGCGCAATTTCGTAGACGACGCGATTGAGCGGCCAGTTGTACGGTCGCACGAGCGGCGCGAGCAGCACGATCTTGTCGAACGGCGCCGTCGCGCGCGTCAGTGCGTTGCCGAGCAGCCACTCCATCGCGATCGCGCCGCCCGTGCTCTGACCGAACAAGTGACGCGGCGTCGGCAGGTGCGCTTCGAACGCGCGGAAGCACGCATCGAACGCCGCAACGTAGTGGTCGAACGTCTCGATCGTCGCCGGTTCACCGGTCGACAGGCCGTGACCCGGCAGATCGAACGTGAGCACGGCGAGGCGGCGGTCGAGCAGAAAACGGATCAGGTGGCCGTACAGCCCGACGTGATCGTAGTAGCCGTGGATGACGACCGCGCTGCCCGTTGCATCGCGCGGCGTCCACAGGTGCGCGGCAATCGTGTGCGTCGCGGTTTCGATGCGGCCGAGCTGGTGCGCGAGGCCTTCGATCGACTCCGCGAAATGAATACCGTAGTGACGCAGGTAAGCATCTTCGGCGGGCGTCAGCACCGTCGGCGCGCCTGGCGCCAACGGCTTCAATGAGGCGCGGACTAGCTTTGGATCGAACGGCGGATCGAACGGCGCCGGCACGACGTCAATTGACGACCGGAGCGAGCGTACCTTTCTCGTACAGCTTGAACATGTCCTCGAGCTGCAGCGCCTTGATCTTCGAGGCTTGCCCCGCGGTGCCGAACGCTTCGTAGCGCTCGACGACGATCTTCTTCATCGCCTTCGTCGTTTCGGTCGAGATATTTGCGCGGATCGAACTCGCTCTTGTTCTTCGCGAGGAACATGCGCAGCGCCGCCGTCGACGCGAGGCGCAGGTCGGTGTCGATGTTGATTTTGCGCACGCCGTGGCGGATGCCTTCTTGAATTTCCGACAGCGGCACGCCGTACGTCTCTTTGATCTCGCCGCCGTATTGATTGATCAGCTTCAGCAGATCCTGCGGCACCGACGACGAGCCGTGCATGACGAGGTGCGTGTTCGGAATCCGCGCGTTGATCTCTTTGATGCGATCGATCGCGAGCACGTCGCCGGTCGGCGGCCGCGTGAATTTGTACGCGCCGTGCGACGTGCCGATCGCGATCGCGAGCGCGTCGACGTGCGTCTTTTTGACGAAGTCCGCCGCTTGTTCGGGATCGGTCAGCAGCATCTCTTTCGACAGCGATCCTTCGTGGCCGCCGCCGTCCTCTTCGCCGCCCATGCCGGTTTCGAGACTGCCGAGGCAACCGAGTTCGCCTTCGACCGACACACCGCACGCGTGCGCCATGTCGACGACGCGTCGCGTCACGTCGACGTTGTACTCGTACTCCATCGGCGTTTTCTGATCTTCGCCGAGCGAGCCATCCATCATCACGGACGAAAAGCCGAGTTGAATCGAGCGCTGGCATACCGACGGCGATGCGCCGTGATCCTGGTGCATCACGACCGGAATGTTCGGAAACTCCTCGATCGCCGCGAGGATCAGATGCCGCAGAAACGTCGGGCCCGCGTATTTGCGCGCGCCGGCCGACGCCTGCACGATCACCGGGCTATCGGTTGCGGCGGCGCCTTCCATGATCGCGCGCATCTGTTCGAGGTTGTTGACGTTGAATGCAGGAACGCCGTAGTCGTGTTCGGCGGCGTGGTCGAGCAGTTGTCGCATGCTGATCAGCGGCATGATGGTTACCTCTATATCGCTATCGCTCTTCGCTCAGCGCTTCGCGCGGGACTCTAGTACTTCGACCGCGGGCAATTGTTTTCCTTCCACGAACTCCAGGAACGCGCCGCCGCCGGTCGAGATGTACGAAATTCGATCGCCGACGCCGTACTTGTCGATCGCCGCAAGCGTATCGCCGCCGCCGGCAATCGAAAAGCCGGGACTTGTGGCAATTGCGTGAGCGATCACGCGAGTGCCCTCGCCGAACTGATCGAACTCGAACACGCCGACCGGGCCGTTCCACAGAATCGTTCCGGCGCCAGCGATGCGCTTCGCGAAGCGCGCGCGCGGTCTCCGGGCCGATGTCGAGAATCATCTCGTCGGGACGCACGTCATCGACGCGCCGCAGCGTTGCCTTCGCCGCCGCGTCGAGACTCGGCGCCGTCACGACGTCGACTGGCAGCGGCACGTCGACTTTTTTGGCGATTCTGCGCGCGGCGTCGACGAGATCGGCTTCGTACAGCGACTTGCCGACGCTGTGCCCTTGCGCCGCAATGAACGTGTTGGCGATGCCGCCGCCGACGATGATCGTGTCGGCGATTTCCGCGAGTCGATCCAGCACTTCGAGTTTGGTCGAGACCTTCGATCCGCCGACCACCGCGATCATCGGTCGCGCGGGCTTTGCCAACGCGCGGCCGAGCGCATCGAGTTCCGCGGCGAGCAGCGGTCCGGCGCACGCGACCGGCGCGTATTTCGCGATGCCGTGCGTCGACACCTGCGCGCGATGCGCTGTGCCAAACGCATCCATCACGAACACGTCGCACAACTTCGCCATCCGGCGCGCCAGCGCATCGTCGTCAGCGCCTTCGCCGGCAATCCAGCGAACGTTTTCCAGCAGCTTGATTTCACCCGGCGCGATCGCGACGCCGTCGATCCAGTCGTCGACGAGCGGGACGTCGCGATGCAACAGTTGCGCGAGTCGCTTGGCCACCGGCGCCAGACTGTGCTGCGGCTCGGTCGCAGCACTCTCGCCTTCGGTCGGGCGACCCAGGTGTGATACGACCATCACCGCGGCACCCGCTTGCAGTGCGCGTTCGAGCGTCGGCAATGCCGCGACGATGCGGGCGTCGCTCGTGACGACGCCATTCTTCACCGGCACGTTGAGGTCCTCGCGAATCAGCACCCGTTTGCCGGCTGAGCGGCAGATCGGCCATCGCGAGAACAGTCATCGTGCGGATCCTCCCATAAGAGCGGCTATACAGCAGCGATACAACGACGCACCGCCGCGACGACTGAATCGACGGTCATTCCGAGCGCCTCCATCACCTGCGGGCCGGGACCCGACAGGCCGTAGCGGTCGATGCCGACGACCGCGCCGTCGAGGCCGACGAAGCGGTACCAGTAGTTCGGATGCGCGGCTTCGACCGCGACACGCGCGCGGATGGCGCTCGGGATCACCGCTTCGCGATAAGCCGCGTCCTGCGCGAGAAATACGTCGGTGCTCGGCATCGACACGACGCGCACCCCAATACCGTCGTCGGCCAGCCGCGCGGCCGCGGCGACCGCCAGCGCAACTTCGGAGCCCGTCGCGATGATGATCGCGCGCAGCGCGGTTCTCTCTTCGACCAACACGTATCCGCCGCGGCGCGACGGATTCGAACGCCGCGTTGCTGCGAACCTGCGCTTTGGTCTTCTGACGGGTCAACACGAGCGCGGTGGGGCAGTCCCGGCGCGCGATCGCGGCGTGCCACGCGACTGCGGTCTCGACCGTGTCGCAGGGCCGCCACACCGACAAATTCGGCGTGGTGCGCAGATTCGCAAGCTGTTCGATGGGCTCGTGCGTCGGACCGTCTTCGCCGAGTCCAACGGAATCATGCGTGTATACGAAGACGTTGTGCGCACCCATCAGCGCCGCGAGGCGGACGGCGTTGCGCGCGTATTCCATGAAGATCAGGAACGTGCCGGAATACGGAATGAACCCGCCATGCAACGCGATGCCGTTGGTGATGGCCGTCATCGCGAACTCGCGCACGCCGAAGTTCACATAGTTGCCGGCGTCCTCGCGCGAGACCGCTTTGGAATTCTTCCAATTCGTGTTGTTCGACCCCGTCAGGTCGGCAGAACCGCCGATCAGTTCCGGCAACACCGGACCCAACGCATTCAAACAGCGCTGCGATGCCTTGCGCGTTTCGAGGTCTTCCGGCTTTGTCTGAGCCGCGGCCGCCACTTGTTCGAGCGCCTCACTCCAATGGGTGGGTAACTCACCCCGTATGCGCCGGTCGAGTTCGGCCGCGAGATCCGGGAACGCCGCGCGATACGCATCGAACAGCGCATTCCACTTCGACTCGCGCTCGCGCCCAACTGGACGACAATCCCATTCGCGATAGATCGCTTCGGGTACCTCGAACGGGGCGTAACTCCAGTTCAACGTGCGCCGCGCCAGACTGACCTCGTCAGCGCCGAGCGCCTGGCCGTGTGCCTCGGCGGTGCCCTGTCGGTTCGGTGCGCCAAAACCGATCACGGTACGGCAGCAGATCAGCGTCGGTTTGTCGTTGACCTCCGCCGCGTCCGCGAGCGCCGCGATGATCGCCGCCGGGTCGTGGCCGTCGACGCCGCGAATGACGTGCCAACCATAAGCCTCGAAGCGCGCGGGAACATCTTCGGTGAACCAGCCCTTCGTCTCGCCATCGATCGAGATGCCGTTGTCGTCGTAGATCAGCTTCAATTTGCCCAAACCCAACGTGCCCGCAAGCGACGCCGCTTCGTGCGAAATGCCTTCCATCAGGCACCCGTCACCACAAATGACCCACGTACGATGATCGACCACGTCGAATCCGGGCCGATTGAACGCGCGCGCCAGTTCACGTTCGGCAATGGCGAAACCGACCCCGTTCGCGATGCCCTGGCCGAGGGGGCCCGTCGTCGTCTCGACGCCGGGACATTCGCCATACTCGGGATGTCCCGCGGTTTTCGAATGCAGTTGCCGAAAGTGTTTGATGTCGTCGATCGTCACCGCATAGCCGGACAGGTGCAGCATCGCGTACTGCAGCATCGACGCGTGACCGTTCGACAGTACGAAGCGGTCGCGGTTGAACCAATGGGGATTGTTGGGGTTGTGCTTGAGCACCTCGCGCCACAACACCTCGCCGACGTCGGCGAGTCCCATCGGGGCGCCCGGATGACCGGAGTTGGCCAGTTGGACTGCGTCCATGGCCAACGCGCGGATCGCATTGGCTCGTTCCGTTCGGGAGGGCATAGCGAGTCGTTGAAGCGCTGTTGAAGCAAGCGGGCGCGTATTGTCGTTGCTTCACTTTGGCAACGCAATTTTTTACACCAAGAACAACGACAAGCAGCTTAGAATCCCTGCCTTTGGGCTACAGGACGATCCATGACTGACTACAGCGTGTTCACCTCCGAGTCGGTCGGCGAAGGCCATCCCGACAAAATGGCGGACCAGATTTCCGACGCGGTGCTCGATGCGATGCTCGCGCAGGATCCGGAATCGCGCGTCGCCTGCGAGACGCTGATCAAGACGGGAATCGTCGTCATCGCCGGCGAGATCCGGTCGGGCGCCGAGGTGAATCTCGATCGGCTCGTCCGTCAGGTCATCAAGGACATCGGCTACGACGACATCGCCTGCGGCTTCAATCCTGACGACTGCACAGTGGTGAACGCGCTGGGCCAACAGTCCACCGACATCGCGATGGGCGTCGACGAGACCGGGGATCACGAACAAGGCGCCGGCGACCAGGGGCTGATGTTCGGCTACGCGACGAACGAGACCGACGTATTCATGCCGGCGCCGATCACGTACGCGCATCGTCTGGTGCAGAAGCAGGCCGAAGTTCGGCGCAACGGCAAATGCAAGTTCCTGCGGCCCGATGCGAAGAGCCAGCTGACGTTTCGCTATGGCTCGGACGGCAAACCGCTCGGCATCGACGCCGTCGTATTGTCGACGCAGCACGATCCCGACATTTCTCAGAAGGACCTGCACGAAGCGGTCCTCGAAGAAATCATCAAGCCGACGCTGCCGGGCAACTGGGTCACGAAAAACACGAAGGTCTACATCAATCCGACCGGCAAATTCGTCATCGGCGGTCCGGTCGGCGACTGCGGTCTGACGGGCCGCAAGATCATCGTCGACACCTATGGCGGCATGGCGCGTCACGGCGGGGGTGCGTTCTCCGGCAAAGACCCTTCGAAAGTCGATCGCTCGGCCGCGTACGCGACGCGTTATGTCGCGAAGAACATCGTTGCGGCGGGCATCGCCGATCGTTGCGAGATTCAGGTCAGCTATGCGATCGGCGTCGCCGAGCCGACGTCGATCAGCGTCAACACGTTCGGCACCGGTAAACTCTCCGACGCGGCGATCATCGGACTCATTCGCGAACACTTCGACCTGCGCCCGCGCGGCTTGATCAAGATGCTCGACCTGAAGCGACCGATCTATCGCGCGACCGCGGCGTACGGTCACTTCGGTCGCAGCGAGTCGCAGTTCACATGGGAGCGCACCGATAAGGCCGCGGCGCTGGCCGAGGCACTGCGCGCCGCCTGACGATGGCGACGCGCTTCCGGCTCAGCTTCGAGTTCTTTCCACCGAAGACCGACAAGGGCCAGGTCGCGCTGCTGGGGACCGCGGCACACCTTGCGCGCGCACGTCCGCAGTTTTTCTCCGTGACCTATGGCGCCGGCGGCTCGACGCGCGATCGCACGTTCGAAGCCGTCGCGGCGCTGACCGGCGCGGGCCACGACGTCGCGCCGCATCTATCGATGGGCGCCGACAACGAGAGCGACCTCAAAGCGCTTGATCGATCGCTACCGCGCGCTCGGCATCGGTCGGATGGTCGCGCTGCGCGGCGACATTCCGTCGGGCTTCGGCAGTCGTCGCGTCAGCTACGCGGTCAATCTCGTATCGCTGCTGCGCACGCACGTCGACGAGCGCTTCGAGATCGAAGTCGCCGCGTATCCCGAGGTGCATCCGGACGCCGAGTCGCCGGAACGCGACATCGAACACTTCCGCCGCAAAGTCGCCGCCGGCGCCACTGGCGCGATCACACAGTACTTCTACAACGCCGACGCTTATTTCGATTTCGTCGCGCGCGCGAACGTCGCGGTGCCGATCGTGCCGGGCATCATGCCGATCTCGAACTACGCAAACCTGGTGCGTTTCTCCGACGGCTGCGGCGCCGAGATTCCGCGTTGGATACGCAGCCGTCTCGCGGCCTACGAGAACGACGAGGCGTCGCTCAAATCGTTTGGCACCGATGTCGTCGCGGCGCTGTGTCAGCGGCTGCTCGACGGCGGTGTACCGGGCCTGCACTTTTATACGCTGAACCAGGCCGCGCCGACGCAGGCCATACTCGATCGGATCCAACTTCCCTGAGTGACGCGCGCCATCGGTTGTATGTCGAGGCAGCGCTCGCGCCGGCCACCCCGCTGACCCTCGATGCCGAACGTTCCCATTATTTGTGTCGCGTGCTGCGAAAGCATCGCGGGGATCACGTGCGGCTCTTCTGCGGCGACGGCGTCGGCTACGACGCGCGCATCGACGATCCCGATCCACGCGCGTGTCGAGTCTCGATTCTCGAAATCGCCGAGACCGAAGCGCCGCCGCGCGTGAAGCTGCATCTGGGCCAGGCGATGATCAAGGGCGAGCGGCTCGACTTCGTACTGCAGAAGGCGACCGAACTCGGTGTCACCGACATCTGGCTGCTCGAAACCGAGCGCACCGAGGTGCGCTACGAAGGTTCGCGCGTCGCCCGCCGCGAGACCCATTGGCAGCGCATCGTGCAAGGCGCGGCCGAACAATCCCGTCGGCTCACGTTGCCGGCGCTTCACCCGCCGATTTCGCTGCACGCGCTGCTCGCGCAGGCGCCCGCACGTCAGGTGTTGCTGCTCGAGCCGGGCGCCCCACCGATCGATACACCGCCGGACGTCGTCGACACGCTGCTGCTGGTCGGGCCGGAAGGCGGCTTCAGCGATGCAGAGCACGCATCGGCGCACGCACTGGGCGCGCGATCGATGGGCATGGGGAACTTGATTCTGCGCGCCGATACGGCGCCGGTGGCCGCGATCTCGATATTGCGTCAAGCGTGGCGCTGGAGCGCGCCTTAGTCAGGCAACAGCGCGCAGCACGCGCGGTCAGGCATCGAGCGTTGCGAGCTGCTGTTCGATGTACGCGAGGTCCGGGACAACGGCGAATTCGGTTCCGACTTGCAGCGCGGCGACTTCGGCGGGCCCCAGATGAACCGTGTGAATCTGCAGATCATCGTCGTTCAGATGCACGATGCGCGGCAGCCCGGCAGACGCGAGCACATAGAAGCCGCGTCCGTGGGCGTGGCGCGCGCGATTCATGATCAACAGACATCGGCCGCGGCCGCCACCGAGCAATTCACGGCCGCCGTTCAGCGCTTCGAAGTGGACGACCGGCAGCGTCTCACCGCGCCAACCGAGCATACCGAGACACCATTTCGGCCCGTCCTCCAGCGGCGTGATGCGCCGCCACGGCAAGATCTCGGCGACCGTCACGTTCGGCAGCAGCAGGTGCGTGTTCGCGAGCGGAATCATCACACACGCGAGTTCCTTTGCGTCCACTGCCAGAAGCGCCGCCATAGTCCTAGTTCCTAGTGTACGAGCTCTTCGATCGTCGCAAGCAGTTCGTTCTCGTGGAACGGCTTGCCGAGAAATCGATTGACGCCCAGTTCCGCCGCGCGTTCCTGGTGTTTGCTGCCGGTGCGCGAGCTGATGATCACGATCGGCAGATTCGCCAAACGCTCGTCGTGGCGAATCTGCCGCGCCACTTCGAATCCGTCCATGCGCGGCATCTCGATGTCGAGCAGCATGATGTCGGGTCGACGTTCCTGCAGCATCGCGACGGCTTCGACGCCGTCCTTTGCGAGGATCACGTCCATTCCCTGACGCTCGAGCAGCCTCGAGGTGACTTTGCGCACCGTGACCGAGTCATCCACGACCATCACGCAGATCGGGCGATCCACGACACCGGTCGGCGTGCCGTTGGCGAGACTCGGCGTCGTCTGCGCGCGGATCAGCGCAATCAGATCCAGAATCACGACGACGCTGCCGTCGCCGAGAATCGTCGCGCCGGAGATTCCGCCGACGCCGGCAAATTGCGGTCCCAGACTTTTGACGACGATTTCGCGACTGCCCTGCACGCCATCGACGTGCACCGCGACCGCGCGGTCGCCCGCACGTACGAGCACGACGGGAACCGAGCCGCGGTCTGACAGCGCGACGTGGTCGCGCCCGATGAAGCTGCCGAGGTAACGCACGCGATACTGCATGCCTGCGTATTCGAAACCGCCGCCGTCGGGCCGATAGAGCTTTTCGAGTTCGACCCCCGAAACGCGCACGATGCCTTCGATCGTGTTCAGCGGAATCGCATATTGATCCTCGCCGACCGAGACCATCAGCGCGCGGTTCACCGACACTGTGAACGGCAGGCGCACGATAAATCGCGTTCCCTTACCCGGCACCGACACGATCGTGATGCTGCCGCCGAGCTGTTTGACCGCGCTGTGCACGACATCCATGCCGACACCACGGCCGGAGATCTGCGTGACGGACTTCGCGGTG
Organism: uncultured Gammaproteobacteria bacterium; assembly: GCA_963829065.1. GTDB lineage: Bacteria > Pseudomonadota > Gammaproteobacteria > Pseudomonadales > Azotimanducaceae > DATJGR01. Next base: position 73,427 of record CAWHHK010000014.1, read on the forward strand.
CTGAATCCCGCTGCGAGCACGAACTGCAGGATCTCGTCATCGCGCAGCCGCGCATCCGGCATCATCAAGCCGTTCTCGATCGCTTTTGCGCGGACGGATTCGACGTCGATTCCGCCGCCGTCGTCGGCGATCTCGATGACGACATCGCCGGCTTCGCGCGAGACTCTCAGATCGATGCGACCGGCTTCGGGTTTGTTGTAGCCGCGTCGCACCTCGGCGCGCTCGATGCCGTGATCGACCGCATTGCGCAGCATGTGTTCGAGCGGCGGCACCATCCGATCGAGCATGTTGCGATCGAGTTCGCCCTCGGCGTTGTGCACATTGAATTCGATCTCTTTGCCGAGGTCGGCCGACACCTGGCGGACGGCGCGGCGCAAACGCGGCAACAGCCGGCTGAACGGCACCATGCGCGTACGCATCAGGCCTTCCTGCAGCTCCGTGTTGACACGCGCCTGCTGCAGCAGCAGCGTTTCGGATTCGCGCGCCTTGAACGTCAGCGAGTCTTTGAGCTCCAGCATGTCCGACGCGCTTTCGGACAACGCGCGCGAGAGCTGCTGCAACTGCGAGTACCGATCCATCTCGAGCGGGTCGAATTCTTCGTAGTCCGTGCCTTGAGTGACTTCCTGGCGGAACAGCACCTGCGTTTCGGTCTCGATCTCGAGTCGCCGCAGTTGTTCGCGCACGCGCTCGATCGTCGTTTCCATTTCTTCGAGCGACGTACTGAAATCGTTCATGCCCTGTTCGACGCGCGAACGAATGATGCTGCTCTCGCCGGCGAGGTTGACGAGCTGCTCGAGCAACCCGGCTGATACGCGCACCTGCTCGCGGGGCTCCGGCGCCGCGCGCCCGCGCGCGGGCTTGGCCGGCTCGTCCGCTTCATCATGGCTATCGTCATGGCTCGGTGCCGGCTCGACCGCCTTGACGACCGGTCTGAGGGGCGTCGGCGTTGCCGGCGCAATACTCGGCCGCGCAACGATCTCCTGAACGGGCGTCGGCGCAACGGGCGGCGCTGCTAGCAGGGACCGGAACGCTCTGCGCGGTCCCCGAGGCCGCCGCTCGGAACGCGAGGACTGACACGAGCATGTCATCGTGGCGCGTCTGCAGCGCGTCGAAGAACCCCGCGACCAGCGCGTCGCTCTGCACGCCAACGAGCATCGATTCGAATGCGTGCGCGTCGTCGCCGAGTCCGGTCAGACCTGCGAGTCGGGCACCGCCTTTCAGCGTATGCAGGCTGCGCAGCAGAATTTCGAGGTGAACTTGATTGTCGGGCGCCGCGCGCCATTCGTGCACGCTCTGATCGATCGCCTCGAGCAGTTCCTCCGCTTCCTCGAAGAAGATTTCGAGAATTTCGGTGTCGGCATCCGGTGGCAGCGTGACCGTCGCTGGTGCGGGCGCGCTTGCGGGCTTCGGCGCTTCGGTGGGCGGTACGATGCGTTGCTCGGGCTGCGCCTCGACATTTGTCTCCGGCGGCGGCGGGCTCGCTTGCGCTACTTCGCGCGCACCCCGCGTCGTTGCGTGCAGCCGGCTCTGGAGGAGGCAGGCGCGGGTCGGACAAACGTTGGAAACTCGACGACGTTCGCGGCTGCTGGCGGACGATCCGGAGCTTCCGAGAGATCGAGTTCGGCTTCGTGCGGTTGCGGAATCTGCACGGCGGCGAGCGCCTGCGTCTCCTTGCTCGGATCGGGCAGTCGCTGGTCGGCGGCGATCGCGTCGAACATCTCGAGCAACCGCTCGTGCCCCTGCCCCAACGCGGTGTGTCCGGCCTCGTCGAGCTGATGATCTTCGAGCCGTTCGTACGCGGCGATCAGCGCATCGCACAGGTTCGTGATCGGTCTTTGTCCCTGACTCTCGGCCGCGTTGCGCAGCTCGTGCAACGCCTCGACCGTGTCCGAAAGCGCGCCCAGATCCATCGCGCCGCCGCGCCAGCCGGACAAAAATTCACGCGCGTTGAGCAATACCGGTGCGCCGTCGAGGCTCAACAGACTCGCGGCGGCGCGCACATCGCCGAGCGCGGCGACGATGCGGACGGACTCGGTCTCGAACGACGCATAGTCCTCGTGCGTGTGTCTACCTTCCAAGAGCGCACGCAGGGTGCGCTGCAGCGCGAAAACGCCTTGTTGGATGAAGTCGACGATATCGGATCCGATGCGTGATCCGCGATCGCGTGCCTCCCGGACGACGTGATAGAGGGGCCCTGCGATACGCGAGACGCTATCGACGCCGGCCATTGAGGCACTGCCGAGCAATGTGTGCAGCGCGCGTACCGCGTCGTCGTTCAATGCATCGGCGCCGATCTTGTCGGCATTCGAGAAGCGCGCGACCAGCACGTCGAGGTGGGTTGCCGCCTCCTGCTCGAACAGCGCGAGCATCTCGGCATCGGGCCGTCCCAATGCGTCGACGACCGCGGCGTCCGCGGCGGTCGCCCGGACCGGCACCGCGTCGGGTTCGTCGCGCGCGTCGCTCGCGAGTTCCTCGAGCAATCCACCGGACGCAAGAATGTCGGCCTTTTCGATGATGCTCGAGACGAGGTTGTCGAATACGGGTCGGCCTTTCTCGAATGCTTTGTACAGATCCGGCACCGCGATGCGCGCTTCGCGCGTCAGCGCCGGCATCTGCCGGTTCGCCTCGACCGTGCCGTCGATCACGCGGTTGAGCATGTTCTCGATCGACCACGCCAGTTCGCCGATCACGTCGGCGCCGACGATGCGTCCGCTGCCTTTGAGCGTGTGGAACGCGCGGCGGATTTCGCCGAGCGCTTCCTCGTTGCCGAGTTCCGCGGCCCACTGCGGCAGCCACTGATCGACGCTGTCCATGACCTCCGCCACTTCTTCGTCGAAGATCTGCAGGATTTCGGAATCGACGTCGGTGGGAACAGGCGTGAAACGCGTTGGCGCACTCGCGACGGGAGCGGGCGCAGCCGCCGGTGGGGGCGGCACAGGCGCCGGTGGGGGCGGCACAGGCGCCCGGGTGGCGGGCTCGTTCGCAGCGATTTTCGCCATGTCGTCGTCACTGATGTCGGCCTCGACGCGCGGCGGAGGCGCGCCGCTCTCTCCGACCTTGGATACCGGCGTCTCGTCGAACAACGAGGTGTCGAGATCGAACGCTTCGTCATCGAGCTCATCGACGCTGACGGCGCCGGTCGAGACCTCGTCCGGGTCTTCGATGACGAGATCGAACTCGACGCTCGGCGGTGGCCTATTCGGCGTGCGAGCCGGTTCGCGCGCGCGGGACGGTTCGACCGGCGCTTCGGGAACCGGTGTAGCGCGAAGTTCGGCGGGGCGCGCCGCGACCGGTTCGGGCTCCGTTCGCTTCGGCTCGACACGTTGCGGTTCGCCTGCTCTCGCGGCGACTGGCGCGGTCTCGGCTTGCTCAGACTCGTCCGCATCTAGCGCGTCGGTCTCGAGTGCATCACCGTCGAGCGCTTCCGGCTCGAGTTCCGCATCCTCGAGTTCGTCGCTCTCGACGTCGACCAGCTCGACTTCTTCCTCGACATCGACCAGTTCAACTTCTTCCTCGACGAGCGCGGGCTCGGCTTCCGCCTCGACCTCGTCCGGGTCGACATCCGCCAGCTCGACTTCTTCAACCGCGGCCTCGGACAGGTCCGATACCGCCACGACGTTGCGATCCGGCCGCGTTTCGCGGGTGTCTACAGCGCGAACGCGCATCGGCGTCTCGTCACGATCTTCTGCGGGCGCCGGTCTCGCCTCGCTGCGCAGCAACTTCTCGCCGCCTTTACCGTAGCCGAGCTCGGTCAGACTGCGTTCGACCAGATTGAGGACTTCGTCGCCCGGCGGCGTCGTGTCGTCGCATAACCGCTCGAGGTAGTAGTCGATGCCGCTGATGGCATCGGCGAACGCGTCGAGCGTCGCCCAATCCGGCGCGTACCCCTCGATGAGTTCGTCAGCGACATAGCGCGCGCAGCGCCCCAGCTGTTCCGCCGGACGCGTCAGCGGCACCATCGCAAGCGCGCCTTTGATCGCCGCCAGCAATGCTGGGACGTCGGCCAGACAGTTCGCGTCCCATTGCGCCGACACGTAGTCGACCACCGCCTGCTTGACCTGCTCCAGTCCTGAGCGCGCCTCGCCGAGCACCGCGGCTTGCGCGTCGTTGATGACGCCGGCAGCTTCGGCAGAACTGCTCGAACCGGCGCGTTGTTGCGCGATCCCGGCGAGGTTCTCATCGACCTGCAGCAGCGCCGACGCCACACCCAACAGCAGTATGTCGTCGCACACTGCCGTCTTTTGCTGCAGCGTGAATCGCCTCGACCTGATCGGCGATGATCGCGCGCGAGCTTTCGAACCCGAGGATCGACAACGTGCTGCCAATCTGCTTGAGGGGCGCGGCCAGCTCGCGCAGCGGCTCTGTCGAGCGGTCTTCGCCGCGGACGAACAGGTCCAGCGCGTCTTTGACTGTCGCGAGCTCTTCACGCAACGCCGCGGCCGCGGTGTGAATCGCTTCGCGCTTGGAGATCGTGACGCGATCTTCCGCCGGCTCCTCCGCGATCGCTTCGCCGAGTTTCTTGATGTCCGAACTGCTGTTGCCGTGCGTGCGTGCGGTGTCGACGAGCTGCTTCACGAGATCGAGCGACAACGGGCGAGTCAGCGCGGCGGAACCGTGCTGCGCGAGTGCCTTGATCTCGGCATCGACGCGGCGCAGCAGCTTGACGATGTCTCCGGTCAATTCGGCTTCGCTCTCGGACAACGCGGCGACGAACGCCGAGAACGCCCGCCACAACGACGTATAGGGCGTCTGTTCGCAGATGCGTTCGAGCCCCGTCGCGATCTTCGAAAGCGTAGCGAGCGCCGCTTGCGGGTCTTCGCGCTTGAGTACCGACAGCAGCACCTGTTGATAGACGGCGCGAATTCTGCGCACTTTCTCCGTGCCGTCGATCTGGTCGAAGCGCCGCAATGTCTCATCGGTCGCCGCGCCGCGCAGTTCGGCGCCCGCACGTGAACCCGCGTCTGCAATCGGCTCCACGCCGCGCGCCCCACGCAACTCGTTGGCGAGCGGCAGCACGGCGCGGCGCGAATCGGGGGAGCCTTTCTGAATTTCCTCGAGATAGGCGGGCAACTGCAGAATGCTCTGCATCAGCAGTTGTTGCGCGACGTCGACCTTCGCGACGGATCGGGTGAGCATCGACTGCGCCAGTTGCTCCATCTCATCCGACAGAACCGTGACGCCGGTGAGTTCCAGCATCAGCAACGTGCCGTGCACCTGGTGCAGGTACGTCAGGCACGCGCGCATCTTGGTTTCGTCGTGATCAGACGACGCGTACGCCTCGAGCGCCTGGCGCGCCGTGTTCAGCGTTTCGTCGAGCTCGCGCTTGATCCAATCGAGCGCGAAATGTTCTCGGCTTTCGGTCATTGCCCCTTCCAATCAACCCCGGCGGCGCAGGCGCATCGACGCCTGCCGATCGTGGTGATCAACGCGCCTTCGAATCGCCCGGCAGCTTGAAGAACTCAACTGAAACGCGCATCTCATTCGCCATCTCAGCCAACGCACCGACTGATTTTGCGGTCGCCTCGGTACCGTCGGCGGTCTGCGAAGTGATCTCCTGAATGACGGTCATCGTATTCGAAACGTGTCCCGCCGACGCTGCTTGTTGTCGGGCCGCGTTGCTGATGTTCTGGATCAGCTCCGCAAGCGACGTCGATACGCTCTCGATCTCTTCGAGCGCAACGCCGGCGTCCTGCGCTCGCTTCGCGCCGCTGACGACCTCGGTGGTCGTCTGCTCCATCGAGATGACCGCCTCGTTGGTATCGGTCTGAATCGTCTTCACGAGCGCGGCGATCTGTTTGGTCGCGGCGGATGATCGTTCGGCGAGGCGCTGCACTTCGTCGGCGACGACGGCGAATCCGCGCCCCGCGTCACCCGCCATCGATGCCTGGATCGCCGCATTGAGCGACAGGATGTTGGTTTGATCTGCGATGTCGTTGATCAGCGAAACGATGTCGCCGATCTCCTGGCTCGACTCGCCGAGTCGTTTGATCCGCTTCGACGTTTCCTGGATCTGCCCGCGAATCGTATCCATGCCGCCGATCGTTGCTTGCACGACGTCGGCGCCCTTGTTCGCGATCGCCACCGCGCGTTCGGCAACGGCGGCCGATTCGGCCGCATTCGAGGACACTTGATCGATCGACACCGCCATCTCGTTGATTGCGGTCGACGCCGCGGTGATTTCGCGCGCCTGGTTCTCCGACGCGTTCGCGAGTCCGCGCGCAGTCGTCTGCGTTTCTTCGGCAGCGCGCGCGACGCGCACTGAAACGCGGTTGATGTTCGACACGAGCCCGCGCATCTGGTCGATCGCAAAGTTGATCGAGTCGGCAATTGCGCCGGTGAAGTTCTCGGTGACCGACGCGTGCACGGTCAGATCACCTTCAGCAAGGTCCGCGAGTTCGTCGAGCAGCTGCAGGATCGCCGCCTGATTGCGTTCGTTCTGCGCGGCCTGTTCGGCAGAGTCGATTACGCGCATCGCGCAGCAGCAGTACCGCGATGACCGCGACCAGCACCATTCCGCCGACGGCGAGCATCAACGGATAGTTCCCGGTCACGGATCGCTCGTCCATGACGATCACGAAGATCATCGCGCCCAGAGTCACGGTCAGCAGCACGCTCAATGCGCTCAACAGTGGACTCGCTGAAACCTTGTTCGTCGTCATATCGCCTATCCGTTATTCCGCTACGTTTAAGAACCGTTCGTCCCGAACGAGTGACATCAGATCAACCACGTAGAACACCCGGCCGCCGTGTCGATACGCCCCTTTGATGAATGGGTTGATCGCATCGAGCCCATCCGGCTGACCGTCTTCGAAGCTGTCCTGCTGAAAGTGCTGGATCCCCAGCGACTGCTCCACGATCAGTCCCGACGCTGATCTCGTCGGCATGCACGATCAGCAGACGCCACTGCAATCGCTGCACGGTTGCCGTGACGCCAAGATAACGATGCAGGTCGACCACCGGTATCAGCCGTCCTCTCACATTGGCGATGCCCGGCGACCCAGTCCCGCACCCGCGGCAGCGCAGTGACGCGCGGCAGCGTCAGAATTTCGCCGACTTCGCCGAGCGCAGAAACGAGGCGCACGCCGCCGAGCTGAAACCCGATGCCTTGCCACTGCGGTCGCGCATCGCGTTTGTGCGGCAGCTGCACGGCGTTGCGCAACGTATCCGCCTCGATGTCACGCAGGATCTGCAATACCTGGCTCGCTGCCATAGCCAGTGACCTAGTCGTCCAGTACGCCGTTGACCGCAGAGATCAACGTCTTTTCGTCCACCGGCTTCGTCAAATAGCCCGCCGCTCCCTGGCGCGCGCCCCAGACGCGATCGGTGTCCTGATTCTTCGACGAAATGATGATTACCGGAATGTGCCGTGTCTGCGTGTCGCGGGTCAGCTGGCGCGTCGCCTGGAAGCCGTTGAGACCGGGCATGACCACGTCCATCAGGATCACGTCCGGCAACTCCTCGTTGGCGAGATCGATGCCGTCGGTGCCGGACGCGGCGGTGAGCACCTGGTGGCCGTGCTTCGCCAGCACGTTGACGAACTGATGCGTCTCGGTGGGGGAGTCGTCGACTACGAGAATGCGGGCCATTGCGTTTGCCTGAATCCGTTGCTAGCTCACCAACGTGCGGATGGTGCCGAGGAGCTCTTCCTTGCTGAACGGCTTCGTGATGTACCGATCCGAACCGACGATGCGGCCTTTCGCTTTGTCGAACAGGCCGTCCTTGCTCGACAACATGACCACCGGCGTCGACTTGAACTCGCTGTTGTTCTTGATCAACGCGCAGGTCTGATAGCCGTCGAGGCGGGGCATCATGATGTCGACGAAAATGATCTCGGGATGAGAGTCGGCGATCTTGGCCAACGCGTCGAAACCATCGGTCGCGGTGATGACGTCGCATCCGGCCTTCGACAGGAGGTTTTCCGCGCTGCGTCGGATGGTCTTGCTGTCGTCAATGACCAGCACCTTGACGCCCCGAAGTCCCTCTTCCATGGTACGGTCCTTGTTGCAGCCCTGTACGGGCCCATTAAAGGTGTCTGAAATACTGCGCCGGAATGCTCGGCAGACAGCACGTCCGCGTTGTAACACGATTTCTGGGGGTGATCCATAAGTCGCCGACTGTAAAGGGAATTCTGTCTCATTCTGCTTGCTCGCCATTACCCATGTGGGTACTTTTGACGCGCATCACGCGAAGGTCAATCTCGCATGCGCATCGCTGCGTTCGTCATGGATCCGATCGACGAACTCAACCTGAAGAAAGACAGCACGCTCGCGATGATTCGCGCGGCGCAGACGCGCGGGTGGGACGTGCGTTATCTGCAGCAGCGGGATCTGTTCTATCGCGATGAACAGCCCTGGGGCTTCATGCGGACGCTCGCGCTCAGCGACGCCTTCGCGCAGCGTCTCGATCCGGCCACTGCGGGGAACGACTGGTACCGACTCGGCGACGAAGCGGCTGTGCCGCTCGATCAATGCGACGTGATCCTGATGCGCAAGGATCCGCCGTTCGACATGGAGTACATCTACAGCACGTATCTGCTCGAGCGCGCAGAGCGCAGCCGGCGTGCTCGTCGTCAATCGACCCGGCGAGCCTGCGCGACTGCAACGAGAAGTTCTTCGCGACTGCGTTTCCGCAGTGCGGCCCGCCGCTGGTCGTCTCCCGCCGAGCCGACGTGATTCGCGCATTCCAGGCGAAGTACAAGAACACCGTGCTCAAACGCCTCGACGGCATGGGCGGGGCGTTCGTATTCAGGATGATGGAAGGGGACCCCAATCTGTCCGTCGTGATCGAGACGCTGACCAAGCATGGTCAGGAGCAGATCATGGCGCAGAAATTTCTGCCGGAGATCAGCGACGGCGACAAACGGATTCTGATCGTCAACGGCGAAGCGGTTCCGTATGCACTGGCGCGGATACCCAAGGCCGGTGAAGCCCGCGGCAATCTCGCGGCCGGGGGTACCGGCGAAGGCCGACCCCTGACGCAGCGTGATCGTTGGATCGCCGAGCAGGTGGGTCCGGAACTCGTGCGCCGTGGGCTGTTCTTCGTCGGAATCGACGTCATCGGCGACTACCTGACCGAAGTCAACGTCACGTGTCCGACGTGCATTCGCGAACTGGATGCACAGTTCGGACTCGACATCGGCGCTAAACTCATCGACTGCATCGACGCTAAACTGACCGAGCAGGGACGCCGAATCCGGCGCTGAGGTCGCTTCGAGGATCATGGACGCTGTCATCACACCGCGGGACCGGTTGTCATTCACCGTCTTTCTCGCGGCATCACTACACGCCGCAATCATCCTGGGCGTCGGCTTTGCGTGGCACGTCGAGCAGGCGCGGACGCCGACAATCGAGGTCACGCTCGCGCAGCACGACGATCGGGTGGCGCCGGACAAGGCGGACTTTCTCGCACAATCGAATCAGCTCGGCAGCGGCGATGCGAACGAGGTCCGCGAGACGACGACGACCGAGACCGCCGATTTCCACGCGAACACGGTCAATCAGACCGTCTCGGACCCGCTGATTGCGCAGCCGCGCGAAGCGCAGACGCAAGCCACGCTGACGACGTCCGCCGCGAGTGAGCGCCACGCGCCGATCGAGTCGCCGCAGGACGGCGCCGAGCCGCGACTGACTCCGCTCGGATCAGCGCCGCCTGCTCGATCTGAGCCAGGAGATCGCGAGTCTCGATGCGCGCGTCGATGACGAAACCAATACCGATGCGCGGGGGCCACGCGTGCGTCGACTGACCAGCGTCTCGGCACGGCAGACGGTCGACGCGTACTACCTGCAGTCGTGGCGGCGCAAGGTCGAGACGGTCGGGAATCTGAATTACCCGGAAGCGGCTCGCCAGGAGCAGCTCTACGGCAGCCTGCGCCTGTTGGTGTCGATCACCCCGGACGGCTCGCTGAAGGACGTACGCGTGCTGGATTCGTCGGGTCACAAAGTGCTCGACGACGCGGCTGTTCGAATCGTTCGACTCGCCGCGCCGTTTGCGCCGTTTCCCGACGAGATGCGGCAAACGACGGACGTGCTCGAGATCATCCGCACGTGGCAATTTCGCAGGAACCACTACACCTCTTCTTCATGAGCGCTGCCCATGAGAGCCCCTCATAAGGGTCTCACTTAGTTGCGCTGACGCACCTGCTATGATCCTGGGCATGGCACTCGACACCTGTCTGAAGCACCACTTCCTGCTCGCGATGCCGTCGCTCGCGAGTGAATATTTCGCCAACACGATCACCTACGTCTGCGAGCACAACGAAGAAGGCGCGATGGGCTTCATGGTCAATCGGCCGATGCAGCTCACGCTTGCCGCACTGCTCGATCAGCTCGGGATCACGTCGACGCTGACATCGGGAGAGCCGGTTCTCGAAGGGGGCCCGGTGAAGACCGAACGGGGCTTCATCCTGCATACCGACGAAGTGGAATACGACGCGAGCCTGGCGCTCGGGAACGGGCTCATGCTCAGCACCGCGCGCCAGACGCTGGAGGCAATCGGCGCGGGCGAGGGACCCAAGCGCTATCTCGTCGCACTCGGCTACGCGGGCTGGGGGAGCGGTCAGCTCGAAAACGAGCTCGCGCAGAACGCCTGGCTCAGCTGCCCGGCGGATGTCGATATCCTGTTCGACGTGCCGTTCGACCAACGAGTCAACAAAGCCGCGGCGACGCTCGGAATCGACTTCCGTCTGATGTCGAAGCACGCCGGGCACGCGTGATCGGCGACCAAACCGCGACGGTTCTCGCGTTCGACTTCGGACTGCGCAGCATCGGCGTCGCCACCGGTCAGGCAATCACCCGCACTGCGAGTGAAGTGGCAACGCTGCGCGCCCGCGACGGCGTGCCCGATTGGCAATGCGATCGATGCGCTGATACGCGAATGGCAACCGGACATGCTGCTCGTTGGTCTGCCGCTGAACATGGATTCATCGATGAGCGAGATGGCCAAACGCGCGACGCGGTTCGCAAAGCGGCTGCGGCGCACGCTACGAGCATCGCGGTCGAGCTGGTCGACGAACGCTTGACGAGCTTCGAGGCACGCGGCTAGTCGAACGATCTGAACGCGCAGCACGCGATCGCTGCACGATTGATTGCCGAGAGTTTTCTGCGCGGTTTGGGAGTACCCGATCAGCGCTGGTAGCTGAACGCGGACTCCGTATCCTCGAGCGTCAGATTGCCGCCGGCATTCATCGGATCCTGACGCCGCATCGGCGCCGAGCTTGATCATCAGGCGCAGGTCGTTCGCCGAATCCGCGTGCGCGAGCGCCGCGTCGTACGAAATCTCGCCGGTGCTGTAGAGCCGATACAGTCCCTGATCGAACGTCTGCATGCCGAGTTCCGCGGACTTCGTCATCAGCTCTTTGAGCAGATGCACGTCGCCCTTGCGGATGTGGTCCGACATCAACGGCGTGTTGATCAGCACCTCGACCGCTGCGCGGCGACCTTGGCCGTCGACGGTCGGTATCAGCTGCTGCGCGATGATCGCTTTCAGGTTCAGCGAGAGGTCCATCCAGATCTGGTCGTGCCGATCGCTCGGGAAGAAGTGAATGATTCGATCGAGCGCCTGGTTCGCGTTGTTCGCGTGCAGCGTGCACAGACACAGGTGCCCGGTCTCGGCGAACGTCACCGCCGACTCCATCGTCTCGCGCGAACGCACCTCGCCGATCATGATCACGTCGGGCGCCTGGCGCAGCGTATTCTTCAGCGCGACGTCGAAGCTGTCCGTGTCCATCCCGACTTCGCGCTGCGTGATGATGCAGCCGCGGTGCTGATGGATGTATTCGATCGGGTCTTCGATGCTGATGATGTGGCCGCTGGAGTTCTCATTGCGGTGCCCGATCATCGCCGCCAGCGACGTCGACTTACCGGTTCCCGTTGCGCCGACGAAAATGATCAGCCCGCGCTTCGTCATCGCGAGTTGTTCGATGATCGGCGGCAGTCCCAACTCGGCGACCTTCGGAATGTTGACCTCGATGCGGCGCAACACCATGCCGATCAGATTGCGCTGATAAAACGCGCTGACGCGAAACCGGCCGAGGCCGCGCGTGTTGATCGCGAAATTGCATTCGTGATCGCGCTTGAATGCTTCCTGCTGATCCTTGTTCATCACCGCAAGCACGGTCTCGCGCGACTGCTCCGGCGACAGCGCATCCTTCGTTGCGGCAAACAACTTACCGTTGATCTTGATCGTCGGCGGACGTCCGGCCGTGATGAAAAGGTCCGATGCGCCCTTCTCAACTACCAGCTTGAGTAATTTGTCGAACTCCATTGAAGAACCTCAGAAGCTGTCGGGAATCTTCGCGATCTCGCGCGCGGTTTCGCGGCTGATCACGCGCCGCTGCACCAGATCCGTGCAGACATTGGTCGAGCGTCTCCATGCCCGAAGCCGCACTGGTCTGAATCGCCGAGTACATCTGCGCGACCTTGCCTTCGCGAATCAGGTTACGAATCGCTGGCGTCGCGATCATGATCTCGTGCGCGGCGACCCGACCTCCGTTGACACGCTTCAACAGCGTCTGCGAGATCACCGCCTGCAACGACTCCGACAACATCGATCGAACCATTTCTTTCTCTTCGGCCGGAAACTGGTCGATGATCCGGTCGATCGTTTTCGACGCCGACGTCGTGTGCAGCGTCGCGAACACGAGGTGACCCGTCTCGGCGGCGGTCAACGCGAGCCGTGTCGTGATCAGGTCGCGCATCTCACCGACCAGAATGACGTCAGGGTCTTCGCGCAGCGCAACGCGCAGCGCTTCGGAGAAGCCGTGCGTATCGCGATGCACTTCGCGTTGGTTGACGAGACACTTCTTGCTCTCGTGGACGAATTCGATCGGGTCTTCGATCGTCAGAATGTGCTGGTATCGATTGTCATTGATGAAGTCGACCATCGCGGCCATCGTCGTGCTTTTGCCCGATCCGGTCGGTCCGGTCACGAGCACGAGACCACGCGGCGCCATCGAGATGTCTTTGAAGACCTGGCCCATGCTCAGATCTTCCATCGTCAGTACTTTGGACGGAATCGTCCGGAACACCGCGCCGGCACCACGATTCTGATTGAACGCGTTGACTCGGAAACGCGCGACACCCGGAACTTCGAACGAGAAGTCGGTCTCGAGGAATTCCTCGAAATCCTTACGCTGCTTGTCGTTCATGATCTCGTAGACGAGCGCGTGAACTTCGCGATGTTCGAGCGGCGGCAAGTTGATGCGGCGTACGTCGCCGTCGACTCGAATCATCGGCGGCAGCCCAGCCGACAGGTGCAGGTCGGAGGCGCCTTGTTTGGCGCTGAAAGCGAGGAGTTCGGTGATATCCATAGCAATCCCTTTCTGCTCGCCCTATCCGTGAGAAGAGTCTGTAGGGAGAGCCCGTATAGTATTACCTCCCCCCGTGGTTGCCCATGGTCGATGGATGACGCCTATGTGTTCCATCGCTAAACTGCGACGCCGTTTGCACAAGCACCATGCACTCGATCAGCAACCACATCGCCGACGTTCGACAGCCGCATTGCGCATGCCGCGCACAACGCCGGTCGTCAGCGCGATTCCGTGCGTCTCGTCGCTGTGTCGAAGACCCGCGGCATCGAAGAAATTCGCGCCGCAGCGCGCCACCGGCATCGTCGAGTTCGGCGAGAACTACGTCGGTGAGGCGCTACCGAAAATCGCGGCGCTGCACGATCCGCAGTTGTGCTGGCATTTCATCGGTGCGGTGCAATCGAACAAGACGCGCGACATCGCGTGCAATTTCCAGTGGGTACAGACGTTGGATCGCACAAAAGTTGCGCAGCGACTCTCGGCACAGCGACCCGACGGTTTCGAACCGCTCGACGTATTGATCCAGATCAATATCGACTCCGAACCGCAGAAGGCAGGCATCGCGCCGGAGGCTCTGGCAGAATTCGCGGCGCGCATTCTCGCGATGCCGCGGCTGCGCTTGCGCGGATTGATGGCGATCCCGCGAGCCGAAACAGCGCCGGATCGACAGCGCAGCGCGTTCCGGCGCATGCGCAATCTGTTCGAAGCGGCCCGGCCCGCCGGCGCCAGTCATTGGGACACGCTATCGATGGGCATGACTGCGGATTTCGAGGTGGCAATTGCAGAAGGCGCAACCATGATCAGAATCGGCACCGCGTTGTTCGGGCCCGCGCGAGAGTGTCGACGCACAGATGGCTGACAAGATCGCGTTCATCGGCGCCGGAAACATGGCCAGGAGCCTGGTCGGCGGACTGCTGCGTCACGGGTCCGATGCGACATCGCTGATCGCGGCCGATCCGCGACGCCAACCAACGATCGAGTATGGCCGCGCTCGGTATCGCGACGACCGATTCAAACAGCGCGCGCCGCTCAGGGCGCCGCGGTCGTCGTGTTTGCGGTCAAGCCGCAGGCGCTGCGAGGCGTCGTGCAAAATCTGGCGACCGCGCTGGATGAGGGTCAATTGCTGATCTCGATCGCCGCCGGCGTACCAAGCGGCGCGATCTCGCGCTGGATGTCGCGCGACGTGGGCATCGTGCGCTGCATGCCGAATACACCGGCCTTGTATGGCGCGGGCGTGACCGCGCTCTTTGCCAACGGACATGTCACGCCGCACCAGGCGGACGCCGCGGAGTCGATCCTCGCGGCGGTTGGCCACGTGATCTGGGTCAACGACGAGGCGGCGCTGGACGCGGTGACGGCGCTATCCGGCAGCGGACCGGCGTACTTCTTCTATCTGATGGAAGCGATGATCGCCGCCGGAGTCGAACTCGGGCTCGATGCTGAAACCGCTCGCACGCTGACGCTCAAGACCGCCTATGGCGCTGCGTTGATGGCCAACGAGAGCGACGTGGCGCCGGCGCAGTTGCGCCGCAACGTCACATCGCCCGGCGGTACGACCGAGGCGGCGATATCGGTTCTCGAGGATGGCGGCTGTCGCATGCTGATCATCGGCAGCGCTGCGCAGGCCGAACGCCGGTCGGTCGAACTCGCGCTAGAGTTCGGCGCCGAGTGACGTTCGGTTCAGCGCGAGCGTGGCGGCACCACTGAAAATTCCCGTTAGGACGGCATTCCATGAACAATCCGCTGGTCTTCATCGTCGACACGATATTCGACGTCGTCTGCTTTCTGTTCCTTGCGCGTTTCATCCTGCAAGCGAGTCGCGCCAACTACAACAACCCGATCTCGCAGGGCATCGTCAAGGCGACCGACCCGGTGTTGCGGCCGCTGCGAATGGTGGTGCCGAGTTACCGAAACTTCGATTTTTCGGCACTCCTTGCCGCGTGGTTGATCAAGATCCTCGCGCACGCACTGTCGATCGGTATCACGTCGCAGTACATGCCTGGGCCCGCTTATCTGATCGGCATCGGCTTGTTCGACATGTTGCGGCTGCTGCTGACCGTCTACTGGTTCGCGTTGATCGTGATCATCGTATTGAGCTTCGTCGCGCCCGGAACCTACCACCCCGCTGCCGAATTGCTGGCTCAAGTGACCGAGCCAGTGCTGGCGCCCGCGCGCAGACTGATTCCGCCGTTGGGCGGCTTGGATTTTTCCCCGATTCTGGTGTTCATGATTCTGATTCTGGTGCGCGACTATCTGCTGCCTGCCATCTTCACCAGCCTGCTGACGTGACCGCGCTGCCACGTATCCCCGTTGATTCCGTCGGCCTGGTAACCCCACGCCAACACGCATTCGACACGCCCGGTGACACTGCTGTGCGGACGCGTGTTGCCACGCATGGAACTCGTCTACGAAACCTACGGCGACGCTGAACGCCGCACGCTCGAATGCGGTTCTGATCTGTCACGCGTTGTCGGGCCATCACCACGCGGCGGGACTTCACAGCCTCGACGACGATCGCCCCGGCTGGTGGGATTCGTGCATCGGCCCCGGCAAACCGATCGACACGAACCTCTTCTTCGTCGTGAGCCTCAACAATATCGGTGGCTGCCACGGCAGCACGGGACCGCGTTCGCTCAATCCCGAGACCGGTCGCGTCTATGGTCCGGATTTTCCAGTGGTCACCGTGCGTGACTGGGTCGCGACGCAGGCGATGCTCGCGGACGTGCTCGGCATCGATCGTTGGGCCGCGGTGATCGGCGGCAGCCTCGGCGGCATGCAGGCGATGCAATGGACGATCGATCTTCCCGATCGCGTCGCGCACGCGTTGCTGATCGCGTGCGCGTCGCGTCTGTCCGCGCAGAATATCGCGTTCAACGAAATCGCTCGCCAGGCGATCATCGCCGACCCGGATTTCGACGGCGGCAGATACCTCGACCACGCCAGCAATCCGGAACGCGGCTTGATGCTCGCGCGGATGCTCGGCCACGTGACGTATCAGTCCGACGATGGTCTGCGCGACAAATTCGGCCGCGACGTGAAGTCCGGCGATATCGCCGCCGCTCGCGACGTCCACTTCCAGGTCGAGAGTTATCTGCATCACCAAGGACGATCGTTCTCGCAACGCTTCGATGCGAACACTTATCTGCTGATGACGCGCGCACTCGATCAGTTCGATCCGGCGCGCGACTTCGACGACGATCTGGTCGCGGCGCTGCGGCGCGCGACGAGCGACTTTCTGGTGGTCGCGTTCACGTCCGACTGGCGCTTCGCACCGGCCCGCTCGAAGGAGATCGTCGACGCGCTGATCGCCGCACGGCGCAACGTCGTCAGCGCAGTCATCGATACGCCGCACGGCCACGACGCGTTTCTGCTCCCGGTGCCGCGGTACTTCGAAGTGTGTCGCGCGTACATGTTGCACGTCGCGGCGCGCCTCGGGATCCGCGCGTGAGACCGGCGATCTGCGATCATCGCCGACCTCGTCACGCCGGACTCGCGCGTGCTCGACCTCGGTTGTGGCGACGGCGAACTGCTCGCGCATCTGAAGCGCGTCAAGGGCGTCAACGGCTACGGCCTCGAGATCGACAAGGACATGATCACGTGTTGCATCACCGCCGGCGTCAACGTCATCGAACAAGACCTCGATCAGGGCCTGACCAACTTTCCGTCGGACAGTTTTGATCTGGTGGTGATGTCAGACACGCTGCAGAGCGTCAAACGCCCGGACAGTCATGATCGATGAAATGTTGCGCATCGGGCGCGAATGCGTCGTTACGTTTCCGAACTTCGCGCATTGGCGCTGCCGGCTGCAGGTGGCCGCACGTGGCCAGATGCCGATCTCGAAACACTTGCCGCACCATTGGTACGACACGCCGAACATCCATCTGTGTACGTTCGCCGACTTCGAGGCGCTTTGTGCGGCAAAAGCGATTGAACGTCATCGAGCGCGTCGTCTTCACGAGCAAATATACGAATCATCCGCTCGTGGATCTGATTTCCGAATCTGTTCGGCACCACCGCGTTTTACCACCTCGGGCGGCCACGATGATTCGCCGGATGGCGGCACTCGCGATGCTGCGTGTTCGGCATTCCCGTTGCCGCGGAACAGTTCAAAGCCTTCGGTGACGTCGAGGTTCACTACGTCGTCGTCAACACATTGTTCCTGCAACCCGACGTCGCTGCGCGTTACGGCGTCGTTCGAAGCAGCGATCGCGCCATCGTCAATCTGTCAGTGCTCGATCACGACGGTGTCGCGCTGTTGGGTGACGTCACCGGCGCAGACGATCAATCTGCTGAGCCAGCGCGCGCCGCTCGAGTTTGCGACGATTCGAGAAGGCGACGCGATCTATTACATCGCGCCGATCCGCTACACCGATCGCGACGTTCTGCGCTTCGACTTGACCGTGAGCGTGCCCGATCGAGCGCCGATGAAACTCGAATTCCAGCAACCGATGTATGTCGAATCGCCCCGATGAACGTCGTGCTCGCGAGCAGCAACCCGGGCAAACTCGCTGAGCTGACGGTACTGTTGTCGCCGTTGGGCGTGACGCTTTCCTCGCAGCGAGAACTCGGCGTGTCGCGACGCCGACGAAACGGCCACGACGTTCGTCGAGAACGCGCTGATCAAGGCGCGTCACGCCGCCGTCGCAACGGGATGGGGCGCGATCGCCGATGACTCGGGTCTCGTGGTCCGCGCGCTCGGCGGCGCACCCGGCGTGTTTTCGGCGCGCTACGCCGGACACCGATGCGAACGCTGCCGCCAACAATCGCAAGTTGATCGAGGCGCTCGCCGGCGCGGAGGATCGCCGTGCCTACTTTTATTGCGCGCTCGTCTTCATGCGCGGCGCCAGCGATCCCGCGCCGCTGATCGCGACCGCGACGTGGCATGGTCGGATCGTCGACTCCGCCGCGCGGCATCGGCGGATTTGGTTACGACCCGCATTTCCTTGTCGACGGGTTCGACCGCACCGCCGCAGAACTACCCGCTGCGCTGAAGAATCAGCACAGCCATCGCGGCAAAGCCGCCGCCGCGCTCGTCGAATCGATACGCGGCGCGCTGCTGCACGCATCGCCGCTGCGAGCGGCCGACGATGATGGAGACGCCGCCGCTGTCGCTGTATGTCCACTTTCCGTGGTGCGTGCGCAAGTGCCCGTACTGCGATTTCAATTCGCATCCCGGCAAAAGGCGCCGCTGCCCGAAGCCGCGTATCTCGAACAACTGCTGCGCGATCTCGCGCACGACGTCGAACTCGTCGGCGATCGACGCATCGAGTCCATCTTCATCGGTGGCGGTACGCCGAGCCTGATCTCCGGACCGCACCATCGACCGCGCTGCTCGCCGGCATTCGCGCGCGCATCGACGTCGCGGCGGATGCGGAGGTGACGCTCGAAGCGAATCCGGGCGCCGTCGATGCGACGAATTTCATCGACTATCGCAATGCCGGCATCAATCGCCTGTCGATCGGCGCGCAGTCGTTCGACCCGGTCCATCTGAAGATCGCTCGGACGGATCCACGACGCGGATGACACCGAACGAGCGGTCTCAGCCGCGATCGAACGCCGGATTCGAGCGCATCAATCTCGACCTGATGCACGGCCTGCCCGGCCAGACCGCCGCGGCAGCGACGTCGGATCTGACAGCGGGCAATCGCGCTCGGCGTCTCGCATATCTCGTGGTATCAGCTGACGATCGAGCCGCGCACCGAGTTCGCGCTGCATCCGCCGGCATTGCCTGACGAGGACACGCTTGGCGAAATCGAAGCGTCGGGCCTTGCCCTGCTCGACGCCGCGGGATTTTCACGCTACGAGGTTTCGGCGTTCTGTCGCCCGCGCCAGGAAGCGCGCCACAATCTCAACTACTGGACGTTTGGCGACTACATCGGCATCGGCGCCGGCGCACACGGGAAGCTGAGCTTTCCAGCGCGCAATGAGGTGATCCGCACCGAGCAAGCCGCTGGCGCCGGCGCGGTACCTCGACAACGCCTGCGGCCGAGTTGCGCACCGAGGCCGTCGTTGCCAGCGACGCGCTGCCGGGCGAGTTTCTGCTGAACGCATTGCGGTTGTCCGATGGCGTCGCTGAGTCGCTCTTCCACTCGCGCACGGGACTTGCCAACCGCGACGATCGCCGCTCAGTGGAAACGCCAGCAGGCACTCGGACTGATGCGCGACGACCGTCTCGCGGTGACGCCGCTGGGATTGCGTTACCTCGATTCGGTCGTCAGCGAATTCCTGTGACGCGCCGCCGATACGCGAGGTCCCAGACGAGATGACCGAGCCGCACGCCGCGGGCTTCGAATCGCGTCGTCGGACGCTCTTCGCTGCGCACCGCGAAATTTCCGGTCCCCGACAGGTTCTCGAGACCAGGCTCGGCATCGAGCACCGTTCGCATCGCCAACGCGTAGTGTTCCCAATCCGTCGCGAGCTGCAGTTGACCGTCCGGCGCCAGACGGTCCGCAACCAGCGCGGCGAATTCCGCGTTGATGAGTCGGCGCTTGTGGTGTTTCGATTTCGGCCACGGATCCGGAAAGAACACCATCACACGGTGCAACGCGTTCGCGCTCGAACAGGTTGGCGAGCACGTCGCGCGCATCACCTTCGATGATCCGGACGTTCGTGAGTCTGCGCGGCGTCGATTGCGTTGAGCAACGCGCCGATACCCGGCCGATACACCTCGATGCCGACGCAGTTCCAATCGGGATGACGCTGCGCCGTCGCCATCAACGCGTGACCCATTCCGAAACCGATTTCGAGCAGCCAACGGCGCTTCACGACCGAAACGGGTCGCCCACGACGACCCGTCGCGCGATCGAAATCCGATAGCGATCGAGCAACGTCTGCAGCGCACGCGCCTGCGCGCGCGTCATCCGACCCTGGCGCCGAATGTAGATCCGGCTCTGGGTCAATTGCGCCATGCGCTCCACGCGAACGCGGTCCAGCCGACGATGAAGGCCAATCCGCCGAGCGGCGTGACGGGTCCGAGCCAGCGCGGCGCGCCGAGCGCAAGTCCATACAGGCTGCCCGAGAAACAGACGATCCCGACGATGAATGCGATGCCCGCAATCGCCGCGGGATCAGCCGATCGTCGACGACACGATCGAGCTTGCGGCAACCACAGCGCAAGCACGACACAGCGCAATGCTGTGCAGGAACTGATACGTCACGCCGGTTTGGAATGCGCCGAGCGCGGCGGCGTCGAGCCGCGCTCTTCAGCCCGTGCGCGGCAAACGCACCGAGGACGACCGCAGATGCCGCCGCTGACGGCGCCGAGCGCAAGATAAAGACGAGGCGAATTGCACGCGCCACTCCGATGGCAGCGTTTGGGCCACCTTAACAGAATCGCTCGATCGGACTGGCGATCAGGCGGCGACGACGCCGTCCTGCATCGCGTTCTTCAGCTTCTTCAGCGCGTTCTGTTCGAGCTGACGGATGCGCTCGGCGGACACGTCGTAGCGCGCGGCCAGTTCGTGCAGCGTCGATTTCTGGTCCGTCAGCCAGCGACTTTCGAGAATGTCGCGGCTGCGCGCATCGAGGCCCCGCAGCGCTTCGGCCGAGGCTATCGCTCGACGACGGACGAATGTTCGCGATCGGCGACGACGTCGGCCGGGTCGGCACCATGCGGCTTCGAGATATTGCGACGGTGCCGTCCACGCTTCGTCTTCGTCGTCCGACTCGCCATCGAACGCCATGTCGTGCGCCGACAGCCGGCCTTCCATCTGCGTGACGACCGCCGGCGCGACACCGAGGTCTCGCGCAACGGCCTCGGTCTCGGCTTGATTCAGCCAGCCGAGCTCGGTTCTTGTTGCTGCGCAGGTTGAAGAACAGCTTCCGCTGCGCCTTCGTCGTCGCCACTTTGACGATGCGCCAGTTGCGCAGAATGAATTCGTGCATCTCGGCCTTGATCCAATGCACGGCAAACGACACGAGCCGCACCCCAACTTCGGGGTTGTAGCGCTTGACCGCCTTCATCAAGCCGACGTTGCCTTCCTGGATCAGGTCGCCGTGCGACAGGCCATAGCCCGCGTAACTGCGCGCCAGGTGCACGACGAACCGCAGATGGCAGAGCACCAGTTTGCGCGCCGCGTCGAGGTCGTTCTCGTAGTAGAAGCGCTCGGCGAGCGCCTTTTCTTCGTCGGCAGTCAGGATCGGAAAGCCGCTTACCGTCTGCACGTAGGCATTCAAATCCCCGCCCGGCGAAAGGCTGTTGAACGCAAGCAGATTCGTCTTCATCGCTGCTACCTCCGGTAACAGTCGCTCGCGAATTCTAGCAGTCTCGGTCTTAGAGTGCCAATGCGCGGGCCGGTTCCGCGTGATGCAGTGCCGCGCTCAGACGACCTGTAGATCGGCAAGTCGCTGCCGGGCCGCGAGCAGCGACCCGAGTACGCCGAGCGCCGCGCCAAGCGCCAGCAAGCCGACGAAGAAAACAGGATCGAGTCCCGCCGGCTCGAGCGTCTTTGCCGTAGCTACCGAGCAGCGTCGACAGCGGCGCCTCGACGAGCGCGAGCGCCGTGCTGATCAACATCGCCCCGACGATCCCGCCGCCAAGCCCGTAGAACAGACCGAAATAGAGAAACGGGCGCCGGATATATCCGTCCGTCGCGCCGACGAGCTTCATCACCCGCAGCTCATCGAGCCTCGATTCGATCGCCAGGCGCACCGACGTCGCCGTCACCAGCACCGCGCCGAGCGCGAATGTCGCCGCCAACATCCAACCCAATCGCCGCACCACGCCGGTCATCGCCTGCACTCGCTCGAGCCAGGTCTTCTCGATGCTGACTTCATCGACGCCCGCCATCGCCCGCAAACGCGTCGCCATCGAGTCGAACTCCGCCGGCTCGATGCCGTCCTTCAAAATGACGCGCAGCGACGCCGGCAACGGATTACGATCCAGGTGGGCCAGCGCGTCGCTGACGCCGGAGAACTGCTGGAACTCCGCTAGCGCGGCATCGGCGGTGACCAGCGTGACGCGTTCGACCTTCGGATCACCCGCGAGTTCGTCGCGCAACGACGCGCCGAGTGCGGCGTCGGCGTCAACTCGCAGATAGACCGAAATACCCGGCCGGCCTTCCCACTGATCGCTGATCAGCGCGAGATTCGTCTGCAGCAGGTACAACGCGGCCGGCAGCGCCAGCGCAATGCCGATCAAGCAGCCACACGAGCAGGCTCGTCCCGAAGCGCTGGCTGAGGTGGATCAGGCTGTCGCGCGCGACACGGCGATGATCGCGCGTCCAGCGCCCGACGCGCGCCGCCGCTCCGCGCGATCCGACCGCACTGCCCACGGATCAGTTGCTCGCTCGCGCAGCCTCGCCATCGTCGTTGTCCGCTCCGTGCACCAGGCTTCCATGCGACAGTTCGACGATGGGTTTGTCCATCGCCGCGATCAGTGCGCGTTCGTGACTCGCGATGATCACCGTCGTGCCGACTTCTTGAAATTGTTCGAACAGCCGCATGATGTCGCGCGACAGTTCCGGATCGAGATTTCCGGTCGGCTCGTCCGCGAGCAGCACGCGTGGGCGATTGACGACGGCGCGCGCGATGCCGACGCGCTGCTGCTCGCCGGTCGACAGGTGTCGCGGCAGCAGGCGTTCCTTCTCGAGAAGGCCGACACGCGATAGCGCCGCTCGAGCGCGGCGCGCCACATCGCGCTCGGGCATCCCCATCACGCGCAGCGGCACCGCGACGTTGTCGTACACGGTGCGATGCGCGAGCAAGATGATGATCCTGAAACACCGCGCCCATGTGCTGCCGATACGCCGGTATCCGGTCCTGCGCGCAGCTGCACGATGTTGACGCCGTTGACGAGGATCTGTCCGCGCGTCGGCAGGTCCAAGCCGCAGCAGCAGTCGCAAGAACGTGCTTTTACCGGCACCGGAATGTCCGGTCAGAAACGTCATCGAGCCTTCTTCGAAGCTGACCGAGACCGACCGCAGCGCCTCCGCGCCATTGTCGAACCGTTTGGTCACGTCGTGAAACTCGATCTGGCTCATGCGCCGTCGTCAGGTCCCGTCACGCGCAAGCAGCGCATCGACGAAGATCTCCGGCACGAACGGGCGCAGGTCATCCGCCTGCTCGCCGACGCCGACGAAATACACCGGAGACTGCCCCGGTCTGTGCAATCGCAAACAGCACGCCGGCTTTGCCGGTCCCGTCGAGCTTCGTGACGATCAGCCCGGTCAAGACCGACCGCTGCGTCGAACTCCTTGACCTGAGACAGCGCGTTCTGACCCACGCCGCCGTCGAGCACGAGCAGTACCGCAGTGCGGCGCGCTTGCGTCGAGCTTCGCCATCACGCGCTTGATCTTGGCGAGTTCCTCCATCAGGTTCGTCTTCGCCTGAAGTCGGCCCGCGGTATCGGCGAGCACCACATCGATTCCGCGCGCCTGGCCCGATCGCACCGCGTCGTAGATCACCGACGCGCTGTCGGCGCCCTGTTGCTGTGCGATCACAGGAATGTCGTTGCGGGTTCCCCAGTTCGACAGCTGTTCGACCGCCGCCGCGCGAAACGTGTCTCCCGCCGCGAGCAGCACGGTCTTGCCTTCACTCTTCAATCGTTGCGCGAGCTTTCCGATCGTCGTCGTCTTGCCGGCGCCATTGACGCCGACCACCAATACCACGAAGGGGCGGTGTTCTGGGTCGACGACGAACGGCTGCGCAATCGGCTGCAACAGTCTCGATGAGTTCGCTACGCAGCGCATCGTATAGCGCGACCGTATCGTTGAGTTGTTTGCGCGCGACCCTCTGAGCCAGCGCGTCCATGATGCGCGCGCGTCGCCGTCACACCGACATCGGCGCGCAGCAAACTTCCCTCGAGTTCGTCGAGCACCGTCATCGTCGATTGCCTTCTTGCCGAGCAGCAGATTGCCGATCCCGGCCGCCAATTGGCTACGGGTCTTCGCGAGCCCGCCACGCAGGCGGCGGAAGAACCCTCGCTCGGTGTTCGCGTCGTTTTGGCCCACAATCGTTCTCGTTGATCCTGTTGCACGTGCTCGACCCACGAGGCCAGCTGTGAACGAGGTGCGCATTATCAGTGGTAAGTGGAGGCGACGAAAGCTCGCGTTCCCGAACCGACCGACGCTGCGCCCAACACCCGATCGCGCGAGGGAGACGTTGTTCAACTGGCTCGCGGCGCACGTCGAAGGCGCTCGTTGTCTGGATCTGTTCGCGGGGTCCGGCGCATTGGGATTCGAAGCGCTGTCGCGCGGCGCCGCGAGTGCGACATTGATCGACGATGATCCATTGGTCGTTCAGGCACTGCGCGAAAACGCGCAAAAGCTCGACGCGACCGGCTGCACGATCGTCAAATCCGCAGCACTCCCCTACCTGCGACGCTCGCGCGACACCTGGGATATCGTGTTCCTGGATCCGCCGTTCGCAACGGCCTTGCTCGCGCAGTCGCTGGTCGAACTGGCGGCAGGGTCACTGCTGCACCAGGACTCCATCGTGTATCTCGAATCCAGTATTCACGACCCGCCCGACCTGACCGACTGGCAGACAATCAAGCTGAGTCGCACCGGCGCCGTGCGGTCGATGCTGGTTACACGGCAGCGTTTGAGATCGCAGATCCGACCCGCTACCATCGCGCCCTTCGTCGTGGGGGCGAGATCATGAAGACAGTGATCTATCCGGGCACCTTCAATCCGATCACCAATGGTCATACGGACCTGGTCAATCGCGCGCTGAACCTGTTCGATCACGTGATTCTCGCGATCGGAACGTCGGCGCAGAAGAGCGGCTCCGATCAGTTGCTCGATCGTATCCGACTTTGCGAGCAGGTGCTGGCACCGTTCGGATCGCGTGTCACCGTCGAGCGCTTCACAGGGTTGCTGGTGGACTACGCGAACATGACCGGCACCCGCTTCATCCTGCGCGGCCTGCGAACGATGGCGGACTTCGAGTACGAATTTCAGATGGCGGAGATGAACACCGAACTCGAACCGTCGATCGAGTACGTCTTTCTGCTGCCGTCGAAGAGTTGCTCGTTCATTTCGTCGACGCTGGTTCGCGAGATCGCGTCACTCGGCGGCAACGTGTCGAAGTTCGTCGACCCGATCGTTGCGGACGCGTTACGCGTCGATCGGGCCAACAACGGCCGCGAAGAGTTGACGCAAGCCTAGCGGCTGACGTCGTTCGGGTCTTGGTATCGGCCGGCAGTCGGACATCCCAGGCAGCGCACGAACGTTTCCCTCGCGGGACCGACGACCAGCACATCTGCGGCCTCGTGTGACCCCTCCCGCAATCGCGGTGAATGGCAGGCTGACGACGAACAGAACGCTCCCGGCTGCGGTCAAGACCACGCCTATCGGGCGCGCGACCAGGATGTCGCCGGCCATCGCATAGTCGCCCGGGTTATCTTCAACTCCTGCAGCAAACGCGGGCACGCTCATCGCTGCCAGCATCAGGCTGGCCAGCACGCGGCGCTTGATGAATTTCTTCATGGCGAAGTGTCTCAATTCATTCGACCGCAAGAACTCTACCATCCCGCGAGGCTCCATTTCGCGTCAACGTTGGCAGTTCGCGCAGTAGACAGTGGCCCGCTGACCGACGCGAACGCCTTTCAGCAGTGCGCCGCATTGATAACAAGGCTCTCCCGCGCGCCCGTAAACATTCAGCGACACCGCGAAATGACCCGCGGCGCCGGTGCTGCTCACAAAATCGCGCAACGTCGTGCCCCCGACCTGAATCGCACGACCGAGCACGTCACGCACCGCAGCGACGAGCGCGTCGCAGCGGGCACGGCTGAGTCGGCTCGCGGCGAGGCGCGGCCTGATGCCGGCCAGAAACAACGACTCGTTCGCATAAATGTTGCCAACGCCGACGACAACGTGGGCATCCATCAACAAGTGCTTGATCGCCGTGCGCCGGCCCCTGCGCTGCCGCATGCAGGAAGTCTCCGGTGAATTCCGTGCCCAATGGCTCGACGCCGAGGTCGCGGATCAGCCAATGCGTGCGCCAATCGCCGGCGTGGTAGTGAATGCTGCCGAAGCGCCGCGGATCCGTCAGCCGCAGCACGTGACCCCGATCGAACTCCAGGTCCACATGATCGTGGCGGCCCGCAACGTTGCCCGGCTGCACCAACCGCAGGCTGCCGGACATGCCAAGGTGCACGATCACGGCGCCGCTGCCCGTTTCGAACACGAGATATTTGGACCGCCGCACAACACGCGCGATGCGCTCCCCACGCAGCGAGTCCGGCAACACGACCGGCCAGCGCAGGCGTGGTTGGCGCAGCTGCCAGCCGGTGATCACCCGGCCGGCGATCCACGGCTCGATGCCGCGCCGCGTGGTCTCGACTTCTGGCAGTTCCGGCATCTGCTTACAATCCGTCCCGCGTCATCGGAGCGCGAAGCCTGCGGATGTTACTCGGCGTCGACACAGGAGGCACATTCACCGACTTCGTGTTGTTCGACGGCGATGCGCTGCGCGTTCACAAGGTGCTGTCGACACCCGACGACCCGTCGCTCGCAATCGCTCGCGGAATCGCCGACCTCGGTCTGACCGGCGACGTCGCCGCGGGGCATGTGACGATCGTGCACGGCAGCACGATCGCGACCAATGCAGTGCTCGAGCACAAAGGCGCGCGAACGGCCTACGTCACCAATCGCGGCTTCACCGACATTCTTCGCATCGGCCGCCAAGCGCGCACCGGGTTATACAGTCTGACGCCCGCTGGCCCTGTCGACCCGGTTCCGCCGGAATTGCTGATCGGCACCGGCGGCCGCATCGCGCACGACGGCAGTGTCATCGAACCGCTGACGCAGACCGATCTCGACCTGTTGCGGCGCCAGATCATCGCGCTGCGGCCCGAGGCGGTCGCGATCAACCTGCTTTACAGCTACGTCGATGATCGCAACGAGCGATTGATCGAAGCCGCGATCGAGGACCTCGCATTCGTGTGCCGCTCGTCAGTCGTGCTGCCGCGGTACAAGGAGTACGAACGCGGCATCGCAACCTGGCTCAACGCGTGGTTGGGTCCCGTCGTCGCGCGCTACCTGACACGACTCGCCAGTGTCGTCGCGCCGTCGAGCGTCGTGGTGATGCAGTCTTCCGGCGGCACCATCAGCGCCGCGGCGGCGAGTCGTCGCGCGGTGAATCTGCTGCTATCGGGACCCGCCGGCGGTCTTGCCGCAGCGCGCTACGTCGGCGCCGAGATCGGCCACCCCGACTTGCTGACGTTCGACATGGGCGGAACGTCCACCGACGTCGCGTTGATCGGTGCGCAACCAAAGCTGACCGACGAAGCCTCGATCGGCTCCTTCCCGGTTGCGGTACCGATGGCGGACATCCACACGATCGGCGCAGGTGGGGGCTCTATCGCGTTCATCGACGCGGCCGGTGCGCTGCACGTGGGACCCCGTTCGGCCGGTGCGCATCCCGGACCGGCCTGCTATGGCCTCGGCGGTATCGAACCAACGGTGACGGACGCAAACGTCGTGCTCGGACGTATCCCCGCGACGTTGCGTCTGGCTGGATCACTGGTTCTGCACCCGGAACGCGCGCGAGCCGCACTCGAGAAAATCGCGGCGCCGCTACGCATGTCGCCGGAGGAAGCCGCCGAGGGCGTTGTCGCAATCGCGAATGCGCACATGGCGCAGGCTCTGCGCGTGATTTCGCTGGAACGGGGTCACGATCCGCGTCGATTTGCGCTCGCGTGCTTCGGCGGCGCCGGGGGCTTACACGTCTGCGCGCTCGCAGACGCCCTCGAGATCCCGCAGATCATCGTGCCGGCGCACGCCGGTGTGTTCTCGGCGCTCGGGATGCTGGTGGCCGACGCGTCGCGAGCGCTGATCAAGACGGTGAATCGCGGCATCGACGAAATGACTGGAGCGCAGATCGCCGCGCAGTTCGACGCTTTGGCCGACCTCGGGCGCCAGGAGTTGAGGCGTGACGACGCCGCTACGGGCGACATTGTGGAGCGGCGCAGCGTGGATCTGCGGTATCGCGGTCAGAGTTTCACGTTGACGGTCGATTGGACCACGCCCGACGCATCCATTCGCGCGTTCCACGAGATGCACGAAACACGCTATGGCCACGCGTTGGGGCTTCCGATCGAGCTGGTCAACGTCCGCTGCGATCTGAGTTGCCCGCGTCCGCGTGTGACGCTGCCGCCGTTGCCGCAACGCCGACCGGCACAACCGCGCGAGCTAGTGCAAACCGCGCGTGACGCGGACGTGGTGCTGTTCGAGCGTGCGGAGCTCTGCGCCGGTCAGCAGATCGAGGGTCCGGCGCTGATCGTCGAGACGATGGCAACCACGTTCATCGACGCGGGATGGCGAGCGACGGTGGATACCTGGGGACATCTGCGCATCGTTGGGGCGGGTGCTCGACCCGTCACGCGCAGCGGTGGCGTTACTTGATCTTGGCTTCTTTGTAGATCACGTGTTTGCGCACGACCGGATCGTACTTCTTCAGTTCGAGCTTGTCGGTCATCGTCCGCTTGTTCTTGTCGGTCGTGTAGTAATGACCGGTACCGGCGCTCGAGACCATTTTGATTTTGTCGCGCATCGTGTCAGACCTTTTCGCCGCGTTTGCGTAGATTGGCAATCACGACATCGATGCCTTGCTTGTCGATGACGCGCATGCCGGCTGCGGAGACGCGCAAGCGAACGTAGCGCTTCTCCCCTTCGACCCAGAAGCGATGGTAGTGCAGATTCGGATTGAATCGCCGCCGCGTTTTGTTGTTCGCGTGCGAGACGTTGTTGCCGCTCATCGGCCGTTTTCCCGTCACTTGGCACACTTGAGTCATGGCGAATCTGCCCAGGCCGAAAAAAATGAGGCGCGTTTATACCAGAGCGACCCTGCTACAGCAAGCCGCGCTCCGCCATCGATATCGCATCGCTCGTCGTGACCACGACGTGATCGAGCACACGAACGTCGATCAGTTGCAGGACCTGGCGCAGTCGTTCGGTGATCTTGACGTCGCTGACACTCGGCTCCGCAACGCCCGATGGATGGTTGTGCACGAGGATCACGGCCGCGGCGTTGAGCGCCAGCGTTTCCCGCAACACCTCGCGCGGGTGGACGGTGGCGCAGTCGAGCGTGCCGAGGAAGATCTCGCGAAACGCGATCAGCCGATGCTGCGCATCGAGGAACAACGCCCCGAATACCTCGCGCGGTCTGCTGCCGAGACGATGGCGCAGGTAGCGTCGGACATCGACCGATGCGGTGAAGACCTCCTCGCGCACCACCGCGCACGCGAGATAGCGCTCGGCCAGCGCCACCGACGCGTTGAGCGTCGCCGCCTTCGCCGGCCCGATGCCAGGTCGCGCGATCAGCTCCGCTATCGGCGCATCGAGCAACGCGCGCAGCGAGCTGTAGCTCGCGAGCAGGTCACGCGCGAGCTGCACGGCGTCGCGCGCGCCGCTGCCGGTGCGCAACAGCAACGCGAGCAACTCGGCATCCGAGAGGCCGTCCGCGCCGCGCGCGAGCAGTCGTTCGCGCGGCCGCTCGCTGCGCGGCCAATCTGTGATCGTCATGCCTGAATTCGCGTGAACGCTGCACGCCCCGGTTAGTTGGTGCTCGCCTCCAAATGCTATCTTAGGGACTCCATTCGACGGGTACCGCTGATGGCACTCGAAGGCAAACACATCCTATTGGGGATCACCGGCGGCATCGCCGCGTACAAAACCCCGGAGCTTGTGCGACAACTCAGCGCGCTCGGCGCAGCCGTGCAGGTCGTGATGACTCGAGGCGCAGGACAATTCGTGACCGCGACGACGTTGCAAGCGGTCTCGGGCCGACCGGTGCGGGACGATCTGTGGTCACCGGAAGCCGAGGCCGCGATGGGACACATCGAGCTCGCTCGCTGGGCCGACTGCATCGTCGTCGCACCGGCAACCGCGCATTGTCTCGCGCGCCTCGCGAACGGTCTCGCGGACGATCTGTTGACGACACTGTGCCTCGCCGCGACGTGCCCGCTCGCGGTCGCCCCCGCGATGAACCACCAGATGTGGCGCAGCCCAGCGACGCAACGCAATCTGACCCAGCTCGAGAGCGACGGGGTTCTGATCTGGGGCCCTGACGACGGACCTCAGGCGTGCGGCGAATTCGGACCCGGGCGCATGATCGAACCCGACGCGCTGTGCGCAGCGCTCGACGCCGTTTTCGCGCCACAAACGCTCGTTGGAAAGCACGTCGTGCTGACGGCCGGGCCCACGCGCGAGCCCATCGACCCCGTGCGATACATCAGCAACAACAGTTCCGGCAAACAGGGCTTTGCGCTCGCCCGGGCGGCGCGCGACGCAGGTGCACACGTAACGCTCATCACGGGACCCGTCGCGCTGACGACACCGGCGGGTGTGACGCGCATCGACGTCACGACCGCGCAGCAGATGTTCGACGCAATCCAGGCGCTGCCCGACGCTGGGGATATCTTCGTCGGCGTCGCCGCCGTCGCCGACTATCGACCTTCACAAGCGCATGCACAGAAGATCAAGAAGCGCGCAGGCGCGGGACTGTCCCTCGAACTCGTACAGAACCCCGACATCATCGCCGCAGTCGCGAAGCGCAACAGGCGGCCATTCGTTGTCGGCTTCGCCGCCGAAACACACGACACGATTGCCAACGCGCGCGCAAAACTCTCGCGCAAAGGGCTCGACATGATCGTGCTGAACGACGTCTCCGATCGACGCATCGGCTTCGACAGCAACGACAACGCCGTCACGGTGATCACCGCAGACATCGAAGAGCGAATCGACATCGGTTCCAAAGCAGAAATCGCGCGCGCGCTGATCGCGCGCATCGCAACTGCGTTCAATCGAGCATCGACGCAACAACGCGCTAAGCACGCGAAGCGTTCTGCCGAGTCTGATACCGCGGCCAGCTAGCCAGCCTGCGCCGAGGGCACTACCATCGCAGCGAACAAAAAAGAACGCGATAACGTGGCGAACGAGAATCCCGACGACGCAGCCGAGGCGCTGAATACTCCCGATCGAGCACTGCCAGCCAAGGGTTTGACCGCCGGCCTGTGGTCGTATCCGCTGGTTGCCATCGGTGTCGCGCTTGCCGGCGTGATCGTCGCCGCGTTGCTGGTGTGGGCAGTGGTCGTTCGCCCCGCGAACGCTACACATCGCGAGCAGCTGCACACGCTGCAGGCCCAAAGTTACGCGCAATTTTTCAACGTTCGTATCGCGACGCTGCAACGGCAGATGAACGACGCTGCGGCGGCAAAGGACACGATCGCAGCGCTCGCGACGCTCGATCCCGCGACGATCGGCGCCCAGAATCAGCGTCTGACGCAACTCATATCGAACGCCGACCGGGTCGACATCATTCCCAAAGGGCGCGCCGAGGTCGATCTGAAAGCCAGGACGCCGATTTCGTTTGCTGCGCTCGATGTAATCAAGCGCGCTGAAATCCAGGAGTTCGTCGGCCCCGAGGCATCACAGGTCAATCAACGACCGGTGTTCTACGCCGCGAAGTCCATCACCGATGGAGCCACTGTCGGCGGCGTGCTGTTTGCGGTTGTCTCGATGGACTACTTCGCTCAACCGTTGAAGTTTCTCCCCGATACGATCGGACAGGTCGCGATCGAACAGCAGTTCGAAAATACGCCGCCGCGCGTCGTCCTGCAGGCGGGCAGCGAGCCCGACGAAGCGCTGACCCCGGTACGAATCCAGCTCAACACGCCGAGCTGGACGCTCGTCTTCAAGCCGGGCGCCAACGCCGCTTCAGATGTCGTCGGCGGCACGTGGTTGTGGACCCCTTTCGCGGTCGCCGTCGCGCTGATCCTCGCAGGCATCTACTTGAGCTACTCGCGTCTCTTCGGCGCTCTCGAGCACGACAGCGCCATGTTGATCGACTACGTCACGCGCATCGTCAGAGGTCGCGGCGGCAACGTCGAGCGCTATCGCCTGTCGATGTTCCAGCAGATCGCAGTTGCGGCGAATCGTTATGCGCGGCGTGTCGCGCCCGAGAGCGACCGGCCGCGACCCGTTGCAAAGAAAGCGGCTCCCGCGAAACCCGTTCCCGGGAAGAAACCGATTGTGATACCCGACGCTGCGGCGGCTCCGGAGCCCGCTGACGAAGACACGCAAGACGACGACTTTCTGGACGTTCGGCAAAACGCTCCAGCCGATGACAACTTTGGTATCGAAGTCTCCGAGGATGTGTCGCCGGTCGAGTTGGGGCTGAAGCTCGATCCGCAGATTTTTCGCTCCTACGACATTCGCGGAATCGTCACGACCAATCTCACCGAGAACGTCGTGTATTGGATCGGTCGCGCATTCGCCGCGGAGGCCAAACAATACAAACAGCCTCGCGCCGTCGTCGCGTGCGACGGTCGCCTGTCGAGCCCCGGACTCAAGAAATCCCTCGCGCGCGGACTCACTGAAGGCGGCATCGACGTGACGGACATCGGCGTAGTGCCCACCCCGCTGCTGTATTACGCGACGCACGCGCTCGATACCGGCACCGGAATCATGGTCACCGGATCGCACAACCCGCCGGAATACAACGGGCTGAAGATGATGCTCGCGGGCGAAACGCTCGCCGGCGAACGCATCGCGCGCCTTCGAGGAGCGCATCGAAGGAAACAAACTCAGCGAAGGGGAAGGTGGGTTCGACGAGATGCAGATCGTCGATCATTACCTCGATCGGGTTCTCAACGACGTCGCGGTGGCGCAACCGCTGAAGGTCGTCGTCGACTGCGGTAACGGCGTCGCTGGAGCGGTGGTGCCGCGCCTCATCTCCGAATTGGGCTGCGAAGTCGTGCCGCTGTACTGCGAAGTCGACGGCAATTTCCCGAACCACCATCCCGATCCAGCGGATCCGGCGAACCTCCAGGATCTGATTACTGTCGTCAAAGCGGAGAAGGCCGATCTGGGCCTCGCGTTCGACGGTGATGGCGATCGGCTCGGACTCGTCACCGAGCGCGGCGACATCATCTGGCCGGACAAGTTGCTGATGCTGTTCGCCCGCGACATCGTCGGTCGCAATCCCGGCGCGGACATCATCTTCGACGTCAAATGCAGCCGACACCTCAATTCGCTGATCAGCGAATACGGCGGCCGACCGATCATGTGGAAGACGGGGCATTCGCACATGAAAGCGAAGCTGAAGGAGACCGGCGCGTTGCTCGCCGGCGAGTTCAGCGGCCACATCTGCTTCGGCGAACGCTGGTACGGATTCGACGACGCGCTCTATAGCGCCGCGCGACTGCTCGAAATCGTTGGCGGAGAATCGAAGTCGCGTCAGCAAGCTGTTCGAGGAATTTCCGGTCACGTTCACTACACCCGAAATCAAAGTGAAGACCACTGAGAGCGGCGAAGTTCACGGTGATGGAGAAGCTCGGCCAAGGAAGGCGACTTCGGTGACGGCACGGTCACGACGATCGATGGAATACGCGTCGACTATCGCTGACGGCTGGGGGCTGGTGCGACCGTCGAATACGAGTCCGGTATTGACGCTGCGTTTCGAAGCGGATGGCCAGGCAGCGCTCGATCGAATCCAACGCGTGTTCCGCGAGCAGCTCAAAAAGATCGATCCGAAACTCGCCTTCTAGGATCAAGGGGAGCCGATGCCTATTTCATCGACCGAAGCGGCGAGCGTCGCGAGCGTTCTCACCGAATCACTTCCTTACATCCGCAAGTTCCACGGCTCGACGATCGTCGTGAAATACGGCGGCAACGCGATGATCACCGACGAGCTGACGCAGACGTTCGCGCGCGACATCGTGCTGATGAAGCTCGTCGGCATGAATCCGATCGTCGTCCACGGCGGCGGACCGCAGATCGGCGAACTGCTGGAAAAGCTCGGCATTCCGACGCGGTTCGTCGACGGTATGCGCGTCACCGACTCGGCGACGATGGACGTCGTCGAGATGGTGCTCGGCGGACTCGTCAATCAGGACATCGTCTCGCTGATCAACGCCGTTGGGGGGCGCGCAGTCGGTATCACCGGGAAGGATGGTCAGTTGATCCAAGCGCGCCAGTTGCGCATTCAGCGCGACTCGCCGGAACTGAAGGCGCCCGAGATCATCGACATCGGACACGTCGGCGAAATCGAGACGATCAATCGCGCTGTCGTCGACACGCTGATCGGCAGCGGCTTCATTCCCGTGATCGCGCCGATCGGCGTCGGCCCGAAAGGCGAGTCGTACAACATCAACGCCGATACGGTCGCGGGCAAACTTGCCGCGCACCTCGGCGCGGAGAAACTGATGCTGCTGACGAACACGCCGGGCATTCTCGACAAGGCCGGCAACACGTTGACGGGACTCGCACCGGAAGACGTCGAGGCGCTGATCGTCGACGGCACGATCCACGGCGGGATGCTGCCGAAGGTTCGTTGCGCGCTCGACGCCGTCGCCGGCGGCGTGCGCAGCGCCCATATCATCGATGGCCGCATTCGCCATGCCGTGTTGCTCGAAGTCTTCACCGACACCGGCGTGGGCACGCTGATCCGTCGCGATAAGACGTGAGGGCGCGACAAAGGTGACCAGTGCGACAAGACGTGACAGTGCGACAAACCTGACGGGAATGTCATGACGCGCGCGAATCGACGCCAGGAGATCCTCGAGGCCTTTGCGATGATGCTCGAAGAGAGCCCCGGCTCCCGCATCACGACGGCGGCGCTCGCCCGCCATGTCGGCGTGTCCGAGGCCGCGCTGTACCGCCACTTTCCGAGCAAAGCGAAGATGATCGAGGGGCTGATCGAGTTCATGGAGACGAGCGTCTTCACGCGCATCAGCCGCATTCTCGAAGAGGAATCATCGCGCCGAGAGGCGCTGCCGCAACCTGTTGTGGCTGCTGCTGTCGTTTGCCGAACGCAACCCCGGGTTTGCGCGATTGCTCGCGGGCGACGCGCTGCAAGGCGAAACCGATCGACTGCGGATTCGCATGCGGCAGTTCTTCGATCGCGTCGAGACCCAGTTGCGTCAGGTCCTGCGCGAGGGCGGGCCCGAGGCGACTTCGTCGAACGCTCGCGCGCCGCACGCAGCGGCGAATCTCATGCTCGCGGTCGCCGAAGGGCGGATCAATCAATTCGTACGCAGCGAGTTCAAGGCAAAACCGACGCTGGAGTGGACCAACCACTGGTCGATCCTCGCCGGCGCGTTGTTCCCCCAGGCAGCTTGATCAGGGAGCGGGGGCGCTGACTGTGCCGGCGGCGGCCGTTGTGCCGGAGGCCGTTGTGCCGGAGGCCGTCGTAGCGGTGCTCGCCGGCGCCATGCCGTAGAGCAGTCTGATCCGCTCGAGGTCGAGCGCGAACTGATCGCTGGTGCGTTGTTCCTCGAGCTTGCGCGCCGCAACCTCGCGCTCTTTTTCGCCGATCTGTGTTTCCAGAATGGAGAGGTTCTGCAGCAATTCGGGTGACGGCGTCGCCCCTTCGCGTTCCTGGGTCGCCGCCTGTTCCTCGAGGCGCCGCTTCTGCAGCTTCAATCGCTCGAGATTCGCTTTGGTCGTCGCGACCACGGTTTCAATCGAGAGAATTTTTCGATCCCGCGCCTCTTCGACGTCGAGGGGTGAGGCATAGAGCTTCATCAGATCTTCGTCGCGACTCGCCCGAACCATGCCGGCTTCCGCGGCGGCCTTTTCCTGCGCTTGCTGACGGTCGCGCTCGGCGATCTCAGCCGGAGTCAGTTCCCGCGGTACCGACACGCACGAGGGTACCGTCCCCGCGCACGACGTCGTAGCCGTGCGAAACGAGTTCCGGAGGTATCGAGTTCGACAGTACGACGACACCTTGTTCGTTGATGAAGCGGTACAACTCGACGGCGGCCTGCGCTTGCGCAGCGCCAAGGCCGAGCCCCGCCAGCAGGAGTGTCAGCAAGCTCTTCACGCGACGCAGTATTCCCGTTGATGGGCCCGAATGTGGACGAGAGAATCCGCATAGCCCCCATGGCTGTCAAGGTACGAGATCACATCCGCAAGAGTTGCTATCGCAGCAACCGGGGCCGCGAGCTGCGCCGCCATTTGCTGGACGGCCGTGCGTCCTGGCGCGACGATTTCCTGCCGATCCAGCGCCACGAGCACGCCCGCCAGATCGCCGTTGGCTTCGACGGACCAGTGCCGCGGCTTCGGTGACCGCCGTGCCGGCCGTCATCACGTCATCGACGATCAGGATGCGCCCTTGCAGTGGATGTCCGACGAGACTGCCACCTTCGCCGTGGGTCTTGGCCTCTTTGCGATTGAAAGCGACGCCGACCGACTGGTCGTGGTCGCGCTGCAATGCAACCGCGGTCGCGACCGCAATCGGGATGCCTTTGTAGGCGGGTCCGAATATCACGTCCGGCAACGGCTGCCCCGACGCTATCAGCGCATCGGAGTAGGCACTGCCGAGCATCGCGAGCCCGGCACCGTCATCGATCGAGCCTAGATTGAAAAAGTACGGGCTCTTGCGCCCGGACTTAAGCGTGAAGTCACCGAACCGCAGCACGCCGCGCTCGATCATCTCGCCGACGAAGGCGCTGCGAATCACGGCGCAGCCTCCAACACGGCACGCTGGTGCTCGAACAACCGTCGCGTTCCGCTGCGCGCGAGGTCGAGCATCGCCGCCAACTCGGATTCCGCAAACGCTTCGCGCTCCGCCGTTCCCTGAATTTCAACGTATCCGCCCGAGTCGAGCATGACGACATTCATGTCGGTCTCCGCCGTCGAGTCTTCTGCGTAATCGAGATCCAGCACCGCGACGCCCGACCAGACGCCGACGGATACCGATGCCACCAGATGTTTGATCGCCCTGGTCGCGTCCACTCCCGGCATTGCCCGCACCGCATCCACGAGCGCTACGCAGCCGCCGGTGATCGATGCCGTCCGCGTTCCCCCGTCAGCCTGAATGACGTCGCAGTCGATGCGTACGGTGCGCTCTCCGATGGCTTTGGTGTCCACCGCGCTGCGCAACGCGCGCCCGATCAGGCGCTGAATCTCGACTGTGCGGCCGTTCTGTTTACCCCGCGCTGCTTCCCGATCGGAACGCGAGTGGGTTGCCCCCGGCAGCATGCCGTATTCGGCCGTCACCCAGCCGCGTCCGGCGCCACGCATGAACGGGGGAACCCGATCTTCGACACACGCGGTGCAGATCACCTGCGTATCGCCGAACTCGACCAGCACCGAGCCTGCGGCGTGCTTCGTGAACCGGCGCGTGAACCGCACCTTGCGCAGCTCGTCGGGGACTCGACCACTGGGTCGCTTGGGGCTTGTCATGCGTGTCTCCCTGCTTTTCATGCGAGTGGTGCGACTGATACCGGCAACAAACGACCAGACGCGATTTTGTCGAGCGCGACCGTCATGTCGAGCGCGGGCGCGGATTATAACCGTCGCGGAGCGGTAGAATGCTCGACGCAATCCGTTAGAGGTTCATCGATGGTTCGCAGCATGACCGCGTTCGCGCGTGTCGATGTCCCGCTGGATTCCGGCTCGCTGCAGTGGGAAATCCGCTCGGTGAATCATCGCCACCTCGAGCCCCAGTTCAGGCTTCCCGACGCATTTCGCGAACTCGAGTTCCCGCTGCGCGATCTGATCCGATCGAAGCTGAAGCGAGGCAAAGTCGACAGTACGCTGCGCTTCGTTGCGGCGGCGCCATCGGCACATCTGGAGATTAATCGCCCTGCGCTGCTGCATCTGCTCGCAACAATCGAGCAAATGCGCCGCGACATGCCGGAAGCCGCGCACCCCGATCCGCTCGAGCTATTGCGTTGGCCGGGCGTGCTCGCCGAATCGCAGCAGGATATGCAGGCGGCAAATGCCCAAGTCATCGCAGGCTTCGAGCGCGCACTCGCGCAGCTCGAAGCCCACCGATCGCGCGAAGGGTCCATGCTCGCCGAATTGATCGGTACCAAATTGACCGAAATCTCCCAGATAGTTGCCGAACTGCGCACGATCGTCGCCGGCGTCCCGGGTAGCCAACGTGCGCGGTTGCGCGCGCGCATCGATGAACTGGGCGTCGCCGTGGACCCCGAGCGCCTCGAGCAGGAAGTGGTGTTGCTCGTCCAACGCTCCGACGTGACCGAAGAGCTGGATCGCCTCGCCATTCACGTCGCGGAGGCGCGCAAAAACCTGGCTGGTGAAGGACCGCACGGTCGCCATCTCGACTTTCTGCTGCAGGAACTCAACCGCGAAGCCAACACGCTCGCGGCCAAGTCGATCCTCGCGCAGACGACACAGCGCGCGGTCGACCTCAAAGTCGCGATCGAGCAGATACGCGAGCAGGCACAGAACATCGAATGACCGAGCAAGTGACGCAATCCGGTTTGCTGCTGGTTGTCTCGGCACCTTCGGGCGCGGGGAAAACCACGCTCGTCAACGCATTGGTAAAGGCAGACGGCAACATCAAAGTGTCGGTGTCGCACACCACGCGCGCGCGCCGCGGGGCGGAGCAGGACGGCGGCGAATATTTCTTCGTTGACGAGACCACGTTCGCGGCGATGCGCGGCGCGGGTGCTTTCCTCGAGCATGCGCAGGTTTTCGGCAACAGTTACGGGACGTCGCGCGATGCTGTCGAACGTGAACTCGCCGCCGGCCACGACGTATTGCTCGAGATCGATTGGCAAGGCGCTCAACAGATCAGACGTTCATTCCCGGCGGCGGTTTCTCTGTTCATCGTCCCGCCATCCCGGACAGCGCTGAGCGCGCGCCTGCAGGGACGCGGCGTCGACGACGATGCGCAGATCCGCAAGCGCACAGCGGAAGCGGTCGCCGAAATGTCACACCACCAGGAATACGACTACCTGATCGTCAACGATCGCTTCGACGACGCCCTCGCCGATCTGCTGGCGATCGTTCGCGCGGAGCGATTGCGCACGGCTCGACAAGCGCGACGCCATCGGCAGTTGCTGGATGATCTCTTGTCACGGCCCAAACCGATCCAGTAAACTCCGCCGCCCTCGCGATCACGGATCCCAAAAAGATGGCTCGAATTACCGTCGAAGATTGCCTTGATCACGTCGAAAATCGGTTCTCGCTGGTGATGGTCGCGACCCGCCGCGCCCGTCAGCTCGCGCGCGGCGCCGATTCGCTGATCCCCGACGAGAACGACAAGCCCACCGTCATCGCGCTGCGTGAAATTGCCGACGGGCTGATCAACGACGAAATGCTTGACGCCCAAGATGCCAGATCCGAGGATGAACGGCTCGAAATACCGTTCACATTCACTCATGAAGGAAGCAGCGACCTATGACTCGTATTTCGGGTCTCGGCTTGCCGCACAGGCCGCTGCCGACGACGTCGCAGCACCCACGACCTTCGAATCCCTCGCCAAGACACTCTCGACCTATCTGACCGAAGACCAAGTAGCGCAAGTACGCGCTGCCTACGAGTACGCCTGCGAAGCCCACGAAGGTCAGTTCCGGCGAACCGGGCATCCCTACATCACGCACCCGCTGGCGGTCGCTGCGATCCTCGCCGAGATGCGCATGGACTATCCGACCGTGATGGCGGCGCTGCTGCACGACGTCATCGAAGACACCGGTATTGCCAAACGCGCGCTCGGCAAAAAATTCGGCCGCGAGGTTGCGCAGATTGTCGATGGCGTCAGCAAGCTGTCGACGATGTTCCGCTCCCGGGCCGAAGCCCAGGCCGAGAATTTTCAGAAGATGGCGATCGCGATGGCGAAGGATCTGCGCGTGATCCTGGTGAAGCTCGCCGACCGTCTCCACAACATGCGCACCGTTGGCGTGCTGGGGCCGGACAAGCGGCGCCGGATTGCGCGCGAAACCTTGGATTTTTACGCGCCGATCGCAAACCGTCTCGGCATTCATACGCTGAAGATCGAGATCGAGGACCTCGCATTCAACGCGCTCTATCCGATGCGCGCCGATCGTATCCGCCGCGCCGTCGCGGCGTCGCGCGGCAACCGCAAGGCGCTGATGGAACAGATCGATCGATCGCTGGCGACTGCGCTACGGCGCGAGGGCATCGATGCAGCCGTCACCGGGCGCGAAAAGCACATCTATTCGATCTACCAGAAGATGAAGACGCAACACAAACCCTTCAACGAGATCATGGATGTGTTCGGCTTCCGCATCGTCGTCGACCGCGTCGATACTTGCTATCGCGTGCTCGGGGTCGTGCACAACTTGTACAAGCCGGTGGCCGGACGCTTCAAGGACTACATCGCGATCCCAAAAGCCAATGGCTATCAATCGCTGCACACGACGCTGTTCGGCATGCATGGCGTGCCGATCGAGGTGCAGATCCGCACCCGCCAGATGGAATCCGTCGCAAACAACGGCATTTCGGGTCACTGGCTCTACAAAGCGGACGATGCGTCGTTTGCCGGCAGCCAGGCGCGCGCGCGCCAATGGTTGAAGGACTTGCTCGATCTGCAACAACGCGCCGGAAGCTCACTCGAATTCATCGAGAGCCTGAAGATCGACCTGTTTCCCGATGAGGTTTACGTGTTCTCACCGAAAGGCGAAATCTTCGAATTGCCGCGCGGTGCGTGTCCGGTGGATTTTGCATATGGCGTGCACACCGACATCGGCAATAGCTGCGTCGCGTGCCGCGTCGATCGTGACCTCGCGCCG
Source organism: uncultured Gammaproteobacteria bacterium (assembly GCA_963829065.1). Classification (GTDB taxonomy): domain Bacteria; phylum Pseudomonadota; class Gammaproteobacteria; order Pseudomonadales; family Azotimanducaceae; genus DATJGR01. The sequence goes on from CAWHHK010000014.1 coordinate 114,181, forward strand.
CTCAGTTCAAAACTGCAGAGCGGCCAAACGGTCGAGATCATCACCGCGAAAGATGCGCGTCCCAACCCCGACTGGTTGACGTTCGCGGTGTCGGGCAAGGCGCGCACGGCGATCCGCCAGGCCCTGAAGGACCAGAAGCGGTCACAATCGATCGCGCTCGGCCGGCGTTTATTGAATCGATCGTTGGCCAACGCCGACACATCGATCAACGACCTGGACTTTCGACGGCTGCGCAAGGTGCTGAAGGAGTTCGGTGTTCGACGGCTGAACGATCTCCTCGAGGCCATTGGGCTTGGCAATTACATGGCGTACATCGTCGCACAGCGATTGCTGGCGCCGGACAATCCAGCCGCGAATGCGATCTCGATCCAGACCGGCGGACCGGTTGCGATTCGCGGCACGGAAGGTCTCGTGATCAGCTATGGGCGCTGCTGTTATCCGGTGCCCGGCGATCCGATCGCCGGTCATATGTCGTCCGGCAAGGGATTCGTCGTGCACATCGAGACGTGCAAGAACATGGCGGAAATTCGTCGCCGCAGCGCCAACGAGATCATTCCGGCGCGCTGGTCTGCAGACGTCGACGGTGAATACGTCACTGCGCTTCGCATCCAGGTCGATCGGCAGAAGGGCGTCATCGCAGAAATCGCTGCGACGATCACAGAAGCGGATGCCGGCATCGAGAACATCAAGGTCGATGAGCGCGACGCCGAGCTGTCGACCGTCGTCGTGGAATTGTCGGTGCGCAACCGCACGCACCTCGCCCGCGTCATGCGCAGACTGCGCGTGCTGACGAACATTCACGGCATTACGAGGATCATCGAATGAGCGATTCGAACTCCCGCGCCGTGATCACCTCCCCCGACGCGCCGTCGGCGATCGGCACGTATTCACAGGCGGTCCGCGTCGGTTCAACCGTCTATCTGTCGGGTCAGATCCCGTTGGACCCGGCCACGATGCAACTCGTCAGTACTGATATCGATGCGCAGATCCATCAGGTGTTCAAGAACCTCGGCGCGGTCGCGACCGCGGCCGGGGGCACATTCGAGCACATGGCGAAGCTGACCGTGTATTTGACGTCGCTGACCCACTTCGCGCGTGTCAACGCGATCATGGCTGAGTACTTCAAGACGCCATATCCGGCGCGAGCGGCCGTCGGTGTGGCGGAGTTGCCGCGAGGCGCGCAGATCGAAATCGACGCCATCCTGGTGCTACCCGACGCCCGGTGAGCCAAGCGCATCCGCTGACTGCGTCGATCGAAACGCTACGCGGGGTTGGCCCGGCGTTACGCGATCGATTCGTCAAGCTTCGAATTCGTACGCTGCTCGATCTGCTGTTGCATCTTCCGCATCGTTACGAGGATCGCACGCGTGTCGTGCCTTTCATTGCGCTGCGCGCCAATACGGAAGCGTTGATCATTGGTGAGGTTTTCGCGACGCGAGTCGCCTTCGGTCGGCGGCGCAGCTGGCTCGTCACGCTGCAAGACGACACCGGCTTTGTGACCCTGCGCTTCTTCCACTTCAACGAACGACAACGCGCGACCATACGGCCCGGCATGTTTTTGCGCTGCTTCGGCGAGGCGCGGCCGGGCCCCAACGGCTACGAGATGGTGCATCCGGAGTACAAGGCATACGAGGCGAAGCCCGAGCCGCCGGAGCCCAGGCTGACTCCGATTTATCCGACAACCGAAGGCCTGGCCCAAAAGCGTATCGCGGATCTCGTCGGCCAGGCGCTCGGTTCGCTGGACGATTGGCAGCCCCCGGATCTCGCGCCGTGGCTGCCCGAGCACCCTGAGCTCGATCTGCGTGACGCGCTGCGCTTTCTGCACAGTCCGCCGATCGGCGCGACAGCCGAAGGGTTGGCCGAGGCGCGCGCACGGGTCGCACTCGACGAACTCATCAGCAGCATCATCGTGTTGAAACGTCGCCAACGCGAGCGAGCGAGCGAGCAAACGATCGCACTACCGCGGGCCCAGCAGCTCGGTCGCGTGCTGCTGAAGCGACTTGGATTCGAGCTGACGCTCGCGCAGCGGCGCGTCACACGGGAAGTGCTGCTCGGTCTCGAACGGACGACGCCGATGTTGCGGCTCATCCAGGGCGATGTCGGATCCGGCAAGACGATCGTCGCAGCTTTCGCGGCCATTCGCGCGGCCGAGCACGGTTGTCAGACCGCGATCATGGCGCCAACGGAAATCCTTGCGGAGCAGCACTTCCTCAACTTTTCGTCGTGGCTCGAGCCGCTCGGCATTCCGGTTCGTTCTTTGACCGGGCGCATGGCCGCGCCCGATCGCGCACGCGGCGACGCCGAAATCCGTGGCGGTGATGCGCTGGTGGTCGTCGGCACTCACGCACTGTTTCAGAAAAGCGTGGAATTTGCGCGCCTCGGACTCGTCATCATCGACGAGCAGCATCGCTTCGGCGTACATCAGCGCATGGCGCTGCGCTCCAAGGGAGCGCTGCCGCATCAGCTCGTGATGACTGCGACCCCGATCCCGCGGACGTTGACGATGGCGCTGTACGCGGACATGGACGTTTCAGTCATCGACGAGTTGCCGCCAGGGCGCCACCCGGTCGAGACGCACGTCGTCAGCGATGCGCGCCGCGCTGAAGTGATCGCGCGGATCGCGCAGGCGTGCTCGCAGGGGCGTCAGGCTTACTGGGTCTGCACGCTGATCGAAGAATCCGATGCGCTCGACTTTCGCGCCGCAGAAACCACCGCCGCGGAACTCAAGTCGGCGTTGCCGGGTTTGTCCATCGGCCTGCTGCACGGACGATTGTCGAGTCGAGAAAAGGCGTCCGTGATGGAGCAGTTCAAGGCCGGCGGCATCGAGCTTCTCGTCGCAACGACCGTCGTCGAAGTCGGCGTTGACGTACCGAACGCGACATTGATCGTCATCGACAATCCCGAACGCTTGGGGTTGGCTCAGCTACACCAGCTGCGCGGTCGCGTTGGCCGCGGACCGCAGCTCAGCCGTTGCATCCTGCTCTACAAGGCGCCCCTCGGGGCACAGAGCCAGGCACGGCTCAAAGTGCTGCGCGAGAGCAACGATGGATTTCGCATTGCCGAGGAAGATCTGCGACTGCGCGGTCCGGGCGACGTGCTCGGCACACGGCAGACGGGTGAGCAACAGTTTCGCGTCGCGGATCTCACCGTCGACGCTCACCTCGTCGCCCGCGCAGCAGATATCGCCGAACGCATCGCGCAGTCGCAGCCCCGCATTGCCGAAGCGATGATCGCGACCTGGTCGCCGGGCAGTGGCGACTACACGAACGTCTGATCTTCAAGCCGGGATACGATCTGCGCGCCATCGGCAAATTGTTGGCGCGGTCGCGATCTAAGTCGAGGTTCGTCCGCCGCTCAGCCGACTTCGATCATCTCGAAGTCTTCTTTGCTGACCCCACATTCGGGACAGACGAAATCGTTGGGTACGTTCTCCCACGCGGTGCCCGCGGCGATGCCTTCATCCTGGTATCCCTCGGCTTCGTCGTAGATCCAGCCGCAAACGATACACTGCCATTTCCGCATCTATGTGCGCTCACACCTGTCCAATCACAAGGCGAAGTACGCTACTTGCGCGAGCCAGAAAATGCAAATGATCGGGCGCGTGGCGAGTTGGCGATGCGATCGCGCCAACTTGTGCCCTACAATTGCGCGCGCGTAACGCTGCGTAAAAAAAATCGAGTGATGCTGTGACCAGCTTGTCCCAACGATTGCCGCTATACCTGCGACTGATGCGCTTCGATCGCCCCGTTGGAACTTTGCTGCTGTTGTGGCCAACGCTGGCTGCACTGTGGATCGCGTCGAACGGTCGACCGTCGTTGTCGTTGATCGTGATTTTCACGCTGGGCACGATCGTGATGCGCGCGGCGGGATGCGTCATCAACGACTATGCGGATCGAGATCTCGACGCGCACGTCGAGCGAACCCGTCAACGACCCTTGGCGCAAAAGCAGATCGCCGAGGTCGATGCGCTGATCCTGTTCGCGGTACTGCTCGCGACGGCCCTCGTGCTCGTGTTGTTCCTGAATCGCAGGGCGCAATGGCTCGCGTGCGCCGGCGCCGCCATCGCGACGCTGTACCCGTTCATGAAACGCTGGACGCATCTGCCGCAGATCGTGCTTGGCGCCGCGTTCAGCTGGGGAATCATCATGGCATTCAGCGCAACGGGAGCCCGTCTGACGGACGCCGCGTGGCTGATGTTCATCGCGAGCGTGTTCTGGATCGTCGCGTACGACACCATTTATGCGATGGTCGACCGCGACGACGATCTGCGAGTCGGGATCAAGTCGACCGCGATCCTCTTCGGCGACGCCGACGTCGCGATCGTCGCCATTCTGCAGGCGGCGACGGTGATTTCGCTCGCGCTGCTGGGGCTGCGGCTCCATTACGGTGTTGCGTATTTTCTGGGTATCGCGATCGCGGCCGGGTTGTTCGTGCATCAGCAGCGACTGATCCGCGGGCGCGATCCGGCGCGTTGTTTCGCAGCCTTTCGAAGCAACGTGTGGGTCGGATTTGCGCTCTTTGCGGGTACCGTCATCGAGCTTTCGCTGCCTGTCGCACTCTCGTCATCAAATGGGGCCACGTGATGCGCCGTCATCTACTGTTCTTGATCGTCATCGTGCTGTGGGTGTCGACGACATCGGCGGTCATGGCGGGCATGCCGGCGTGGCCCTCAGTTGTGTTGTTGGGCCTCGTGCTGCTCGGCATCTGGGACTTGGTCCAGCGAAAACACAGCATTTTTCGAAACTATCCGATCACCGGCCACTTCCGCGGCATGGCGGAAAGTGTGCGTACGCAGATCCGCCAATACTTCGTCGAGAGCGACACCGACGGCATACCATTCGATCGCGAGCAGCGCTCATTGGTGTATCAGCGCGCGAAGAATGCGGTCGACACGATTCCGTTCGGCACCAAACGCCGCGTCACCGCCACCGGCTACGAGTGGATCGATCATTCGATTGCGCCGCGTCCAAAGGCTGCAGAGCCATTTCGCACGCAGATCGGAAATGCCCAGTGCGGCCAACCGTACTCGTCGTCGGTGCTCAACATTTCGGCAATGAGCTTTGGCGCGTTGAGCGCCGCGGCAATTCGCGCGCTGAATCGCGGCGCCAAGATCGACAACTTCGCGCACGACACCGGCGAAGGCGGCCTCAGCGACTATCACCTGGAGGCCGGCGGCGACATCATCTGGGAAATCGGCACCGGTTATTTCGGTTGTCGTACCGATGCCGGCCGTTTTGACGCGCAGCGCTTCAAAGACCGCGTCGCGACAAACGTCGTCAAGATGGTCGAGATCAAGCTGTCGCAAGGCGCGAAGCCCGGTCACGGCGGCCTGTTGCCGGGCGCAAAAGTCACTGCCGAAATCGCTCGGGTGCGCGGCGTTCCCGAAGCGGTGGATTGCGTGTCACCGCCCTATCACAAGGAGTTCGATTCGCCGCGCGGGCTACTCGAATTCGTTGCGCAGCTGCGTGACCTCAGCGGCGGCAGACCCGTCGGATTCAAGCTCTGCATCGGCCACAAATGGGAATTCCTCGGCGTCTGCAAAGCGATGCTCGCGTCGGGCATCTATCCCGACTTCATCGTCATTGACGGCAAGGAAGGCGGCACCGGCGCTGCGCCCGTCGAGTTCGCCGATCACGTCGGCATGCCCCGCCGCGACGCGCTCTGGTTCGCACAAAACGCATTGATCGGTTGCGGGTTGCGTGAGCACCTGAAGGTCGGTGTCAGCGGCAAGATCATTTCAGGATTCGACATTGCGGTCGCGATGGCGATGGGCGCGGACTGGTGCAACTCCGCGCGGGGGTTCATGTTCGCGCTCGGCTGCCTGCAGTCGCAGCAGTGCCACACGAATCGATGCCCGGTCGGCATCGCCACGCAGGATCACTTGCGCCAGCGCGCGCTCGTTGTCGACGACAAGGCCGTGCGCGTCGCGAATTTCCACCGTCACACTGTGGATGCGTTGATGGAACTGGTCGCCGCATCCGGCCTCGATCACCCGTCGGAGTTGCGACCGCGGCACATCAATCGGCGGATTTCTACCGACGTCACTGCGACGCTCGATCGCGCGTACGAATGGCTCGCACCGGGACAGTTGCTGCAGGATCACGGCAACGGCGGGTGGCAGAACTGGTGGCGTCAGGCGAGCGCAGACAGCTTCAGGCCGAACGAGACAAGCATCTAGTCGTCAACATCGTGCTTCCAACGCGGCGCCCGCTTCTCGACGAACGCCGCAACCCCTTCCGCGTAATTTGACTCTCGCACCATCGAGTCGAGCAACGCCTCGGAGTCGCGCACCGAACTGGCGACATCGCGATGCAGATCGCGATAGACCTGCCAACGCGTTTGCCTCAGCGAGTTGGGTGAAACCGTCGCGATCATGTTGCGGGTGAACGCGTAGGTTTCGTTCATGAGTTCAGCGACCGGAAAGAGCGCGTTGACGAGGCCCCAGGCGAGTGCTTCCTCGGAATGAAATACGCGGCTGGTCAGCAGCAACTCGTTTGCGCGCGTCAATCCGATCATCCGCGGCAACAGCCACGACAGACCGTATTCCGCGGGCAGGTTGAGCTTGCCGTGCGCGGTCGTCAGCTTGATTCCGGGCGCCGCGAAGCGCAGATCCGCGAAACAGGCCAGTGCCAGTCCGACGCCGGCAGCGGGGCCGTTGATCGCCGCGATCACGGGCTTCGACAGACCAAAGTGATACGCGAAGCTCGCGGCGAATTCCGGTGCAGTGCCGTAGCCCGGCTCGGCGAGTGCCATCGGAGTGCCCGGGTCGTACGCGCCCTTTTCCGCGTGACCCTGCAATGCGGCGGCGTCACCACCGACACAGAAACCTCTACCAGCTCCGGTCACCACGATCGCGCGTACCGCACTGTCGTGCTCGGCGACGTCGAGACAGTATCGATATTCCGCGTGCATGCGGCCGGTCCACGCGTTCATTCGGTCGGGTCGGTGCAACGTGATCGTCGCGATCTGTTCATCGACCGAATATCGCGTGGCTTTGTGTTCCATCAGCGGACCCTCTATTGCACGGCGATCGTCAGTCCCAACCACACTCAATCCAGCGGCGCCAGTTTCGCGTAGCCGAGCATCAACCATTTCGCGCCTTCGCGCGCGAAATTCACCTGCACGCGGGCGCGATCACCGTGACCTTCCGCTTGCAGCACGACACCCTCGCCGAACTTGCCGTGCAGCACACGCTGGCCAATCCGCAACTCGCCGTCGTCCGCCGGAATTCTGCCGGAGCTTGGCAAGCTGTTCGCGCGCGACTCGTACGGACGCGCGACCGCACCGCGCATGCGCACTTCCGAAAGCAGTGCCGGGGGAACTTCAGCGATGAATCGTGACGGGCGATTGTACGAGTCGTTGCCATGCAGACGCCGTGTCTCGGCGAACGTGAACGTGAGTTGGCGCATCGCGCGCGTGATGCCCACGTAACACAGCCGCCGTTCCTCCTCCATGCGGCCCGGCTCTTCCGCGGACATGCGATTCGGAAACAGGCCTTCTTCCATGCCGGTCATGAACACGATCGGAAACTCGAGCCCCTTCGCCGAATGCAATGTCATCAACTGCACACAATTGCCGTCGCTTTCGCCCTGATGATCGCCGCTTTCGAGCGCCGCCTGGTCGAGGAATTCGTCGAGCACCGACGTGTGTCCTTCGCGCACCGCGCCGGTTTCGTCGAGGGGCAACACGACTTCACCGCTGAACTCACGACACGCGGCAATCAACTCTTCGAGGTTTTCCTTACGCGCGATGCCGCGCTCCCCGCGTTCGCGCGTATGAAATTCGAGCAGTCCACTCACCTCGATGCAGTGCTGTGCGAGTTCGTGCAGCGGCAACCCCTCGACCGCGGTCGAGATCTGTTCGATCAGCCCGATGAACGCGACGATCGCATTGGAGGCGCGACCGTACGTTCCTTCGGCAATCCCTTCTTTCGCCGCCTGCCACAACGACACGCCGGTTTCGCGCGCGCGGGTGCGAATCGCCTGCAGCGCTTTGTCGCCGATTCCGCGCGTAGGTGTGTTCACGACGCGCTCGAATGCCTGATCCGCGTGTGGTTGCGTGGTCAGCCGCATATAGCCCAACGCGTCTTTGACTTCGAGTCGCTCGAAAAAACGGACGCCGCCATAGATCCGATACGGTATCCGCGTGCGCAACAGCGCTTCTTCCAGTACTCGGCTCTGCGCGTTCGATCGATACAGCAACGCAACGTCGCGCGCGTCGCCGCCCTGAGTGATCCATTCCGCGACACGATCTGCGATGAAGCGCGCCTCATCGAGCTCGTTGTACGCGGCATACAACGCGATCGGATCGCCCTGCGCGCCGTTTGTCCACAGTTCCTTGCCGAGCCGATCGGAGTTGTGATCGATCAACGCGTTCGCCGCGCTCAGGATGGTCCCCGTCGAGCGATAGTTCTGTTCGAGCCGGATGATCGCGACATCGCTGAAATCCTGCCGAAAGCGATGAATGTTCTCGATGCGCGCGCCGCGCCAGCCGTAGATCGACTGATCGTCGTCACCCACCGCGACGACGCGTCCGCCCGCTCCTGCCAACACGCGCAACCAGGCGTATTGGATCGCGTTGGTATCCTGGAATTCGTCGACGAGGATGTGCTGGAAACGGCGCTGGTAGTGCGCAAGGAGATCCGGCGCCTCCAGCCATAGCTGATGACTGCGCAGCAGCAGCTCCGCGAAGTCGACGAGGCCCGCGTTGAAGCAGAGCTCCTCGTAGGCCTGATAGATGCGTTGCTGCGTCACCATGAACAGATCATCGCCAGCCACGACGTCACGCGCGCGTCGACCCTCGTCTTTCTGGGCGTTGACGAACCATTGCGTTTGGCGCGGCGCCCAGCGCTGCTCGTCGATGTTGAGCGAGCGCATCACCCGCTTGATCAGGCGCAGCTGATCGTCGGAATCGAGAATCTGAAAATTCTGCGGCAGCTTCGCGTCGTTCCAGTGCGTGCGCAGCAGCCGATGCGCGATGCCGTGGAATGTCCCGACCCACAACGTGCGCCCCGGTATGCGCAGCAGCGCTTCGGTGCGATTGCGCATTTCACTCGCGGCTTTGTTCGTGAACGTCACCGCGAGCACGCCGTGCGGTGACACCCGTTCGGCCTCGACGAGCCACGCGATCCGATGCACGAGAACGCGCGTCTTGCCGCTGCCTGCACCGGCGATGATCAACAGATTACGCAGCGGCGCGGTGACCGCCTCGCGCTGGCGATCGTTGAGGCCATCGAGAATGAAGCTGACGTCCACGGGCGCGTTACCAGACTGAACCAAGCTGACTTGCCCCGAGGCATTCGGGTGCGCGGGTCGGCTTTATACCTCAACCGTGCGCGGAAATATCCACAAGGGACAAACGTCCGCGCAACCGCGAACGCGGCGCTATTCGACGGTGACCGACTTCGCGAGATTGCGCGGCTGGTCGACGTCCGTGCCCTTCAGTACCGCGGCGTGATAGGCGAGCAACTGCAGCGGGATCGTGTAGACGATCGGCGCGAGCATCTCATGAACCGACGGCACGGGGATCACGGTCACGCCCGGCTCATCGACGAAACCGGCACTGCGATCGGCGAACACGAACAGTTCTCCGCCGCGCGCACGAACGACCTGCAGGTTCGACTGCAGCTTGCTCAGCAGATCGTCGTTTGGCGCGACTGCGACGACGGGCATGTCCTCATCGACCAACGCGAGCGGTCCGTGTTTCAGCTCGCCTGCCGGATACCCCTCGGCATGGATGTACGAGATTTCCTTCAGCTTGAGCGCGCCTTCCAGTGCAACCGGATACAGCGGGCCGCGGCCGAGAAACAACGCGTGACGCCGATCCATGAAGCGCTCGGCGAGCTTGGCAATGAATGGGTCGAGTCGCAATGCCTCCTCGACGACACCCGGGAGTCCGTGCAATGCCGCAACGAGCTGTGCCTCACGGTCGCGGGTCAGCCCGCGCCGGCGCGCCAACAGGATCGTCAGCAATGCAAGGTCGACGAGTTGCGCAGTGAACGCCTTGGTCGATGCAACCCCGATCTCAGGTCCGGCTTCGAGCATCAAAGCCAGGTCGGATTCCCTGACAATCGAGCTGGTCGCGACATTGCAGAACGTCAATGTCGCCGCGTAGCCCGCTGTTTTGGCCATCCGCAGCGCAGCGAGCGTATCTGCCGTCTCGCCCGACTGCGAGATCGTCACGAACAGCGAGTCGGGCGGCACCGCTACGCCGCGATAGCGGTATTCGCTGGCAATCTCGACCTGACACGGAAGCTCCGCGACACTCTCGATCCAATACCGCGCGATCGAGGCGGTATAGAAGCTCGAACCGCACGCGACAATCGTCACCGACTTCACGCGATCGAAGATCGCCCCGGCTTTCACGCCGAACGCGGGCTCGAGGACCCGCGTCTTCGTCAGGCGTCCTTCGAGTGTGTCGCGAATGACCTTCGGCTGCTCGTGGATCTCCTTCAGCATGTGGTGCCGATAGTTACCTTTGTCGACATCGTCACTGCCGAGCTGCACGTGAACGGTCGCGCGCACGACGTTACACGCATCGATGTTCCACACGGTGAGTCCATCGGCGGTGATCTCGACCAAGTCACCTTCCTCGAGAAAGACGAACCGATCGGTCACCGGCCGCAGCGCGAGGACGTCCGACGCCAGAAAGTTCTCGCCGATGCCGATTCCGACAACCAGTGGACTGCCAACACGCGCGCCGACCAGCCGATCGGGTTCGTCGCGCGACATGACGCCGATCGCATAGGCGCCTTCGAGGTGTTTGATCGCAAGGCGCACGGCGTCGACGAGATTGCGTCCATCGACCTGCAGCGATTCGATCAGATGGGCGATCACCTCCGAGTCGGTCTCGGAGTCGAATTGGTAGCCGTCCTGTTTCAGTTTCAGCCGGATCTGTTCGAAATTCTCGATGATGCCGTTGTGCACTACGCAGATCCGATCCCGTGACATGTGCGGGTGCGCGTTGCGCTCGAGCGGCGCACCGTGCGTCGCCCATCGCGTGTGCGCGATACCGACATGACCGAACAACGGGTCGGCGCGCAGGCTATCGATGAGCTCTTTGACCTTGCCGACCCGGCGGCGACGTTCGATCCGGACCGAACCATGTGGGATCACCGCGAGCCCCGCCGAGTCATACCCGCGATACTCGAGCCGCTTGAGCCCCTCGAGCAGGATTCCCGGAACGTCCCGCCGCGCGATAGCGCCAACAATGCCGCACATGGTTTAAGTGTTTCCGGTTGTTCAGGCAGTTGCTAAGTTCTTTTGTCGCGCTTGGCGGGGGGAACCCACCCGCCGATATTGCGTTGCCGTGCGCGACCGACAGCGAGTTGGCCAGCATCGACCCGCATCGTCACGGTCGATCCCGCGGCGACATAGCCGCCGTCGCCGACCTCGATCGGCGCAACGAGCGTCGAGTTGGATCCGATGAAGACGTCTCGGCCGAGGTGGGTCTCGTGTTTGGCGACGCCATCGAAGTTGCACATGATCGTGCCAGCGCCGATGTTGCAGTTCGAGCCGGTCGTCGTATCGCCGAGGTACGCGAAATGATTCGACTTCGTGTCGGCTCCCAGTCGCGTCTTCTTCGTCTCGACGAAGTTGCCGATCTTGACGCGCTCGCCCAGGTGCGTACCCGGGCGCAATCGGGCAAACGGACCCAGCTCGCATCCGGCGTCGATTACGGCGCCATCGATCACCGTATGGGCGTGGACCACGGCACCGTCACCGAGGCTCGCGTCGCGGATCACGCAGCCCGGTCCGATGCGGACGCCCTCACCGAGCGTCACGCGTCCTTCGAAGACGACGTCGATGTCGATGACGCAGTCGATGCCGGTTTCGAGTTCACCCCGCACGTCGAGCCGGGCCGGATCACGCAGCGTCACGCCACTGGCCATGAGTCGCTCGGCTGCGCGCCGCTGAAACACACGCTCGAGGCGGGCGAGTTCCGCACGATCGTTGACGCCGGACACTTCGTCGGCGCGCGCCGTTCGACACGGCACGACATCGACGCCATGACTCACCGCGAGACTCACCACGTCCGTCAGATACAGCTCGCCTTGCGCATTGTTGCGCCGAAGACCTCCGAGCAGTTCGCGCAGCAATGCCGCTGGCGCTGCCATGATTCCCGAATTGATCTCGGTGATCGCGCGCTGCGCAGGCGTTGCGTCGCGTTCCTCGACGATCGCCGTCATCCGGCCGTGGTTGTCCCGCAAGATGCGGCCCAGGCCCGTCGGATTTGGCATGTCCGCCGTGACGACAGCGACACTGTGCGTTCCCGCCGCTGCGAGACACGCCGACAACGTATCGGCACCGATTAACGGAACATCGGCGAACACGATCAGAACCGTCGCGTCTGCGGCAACGCCGGGCAATGCCTGCGCGACCGCGTGACCGGTGCCGAGCTGTTCGCGCCTGCGTGACCCAGGTGAGGTCTCGTGCGTCGGCGAATGCTGCACGCACGCGATCGCCGGCATGGCCGATGACGACGTGAGTGCGTTGTGGCGCAAGAAGGCGAACCGCTCGCAGGACGTGAGCAAGCAGCGGAAGCCCCGCGAGGTCGTGCAGCACTTTGGGTAACTTCGAACGCATCCGCGTGCCCTGACCCGCGGCAAGCACGATGACCTCGAGGTTCATGGCATAGGAGTCCGATCCGCTGTCCCGCGAATTATAGAGACGCACCTACGAAAAGGGGTGACCGCGGTCACCCCCTTCATCCCGTTTTTGTAATTCGCGAAATCCCACGGTGGTTCTGTCACACCTCAGCCGCACTGTCAGCGGCGACGTTTCTTCAGCTCTTCCAGAGTGCGCAAACGTGCGGCCGCCTCCGCTAACTGGGCGGCGGCGATAGAAAAATCGAAATCGGCCGCCTGATCCTGCAACGTCTTTTCCGCTCTCTCCTTGGCCTGTTGGGCAGCCACCTCGTCGAGATCGTCGGCGCGCAGCGCGGTATCGGCGAGCACGGTCACGACGCTCGGTTGCACCTCGAGGAATCCACCGGATGCAAAAAAGACCTGCTCTTCGCCGTTGTCGAACAGCAAGCGCACCGGGCCCGGCTTGATCCCGGTCAGCAGTGGCGCGTGACCCGGCATGATGCCGAGCGCGCCGATACTGCCCGTCGCGATAACCATCGTCACGCGGCCGGAGAAGATCGCCTTCTCGGCGCTGACGATGTCGCAGTGCATGGTCATCGCCATGACTATTGTTTCGCCTCCAGCTTCTTCGCCTTCTCGACGGCGCCTTCGATCGTGCCGACCATGTAGAACGCCTGCTCCGGCAGGTGATCGTATTCGCCCTCCAGGATCGCCTTGAAGCTGCGCACAGTGTCCTCCCGCGCGACAGTACACGCCGCTCTGTCCGGTGAACGCCTCCGCGACGAACATCGGCTGCGAGAAGAACTGCTGGATCTTGCGCGCCCGATAGACGAGCTTCTTGTCGTCTTCGGACAGTTCATCCATACCCGAGGATCGCGATGATGTCCTTGAGTTCCTTGTAGCGCTGCAGGACCTGCTGCACGGCACGCGCAACGCGATAGTGCTCCTCGCCCACGATCAGCGGGTCGAGCTGAAGACTCGACGAGTCGAGGGGATCGACCGCAGGATAGATCCCGAGGTCGGTGATGGCGCGCGACAGCGTTACGGTCGCGTTGAGGTGCGCGAACGTTGTCGCGGGGGATGGGTCCGTCAGGTCGTCCGCTGGAACGTACACCGCCTGCACGGACGTGATCGAGCCGGTCTTCGTCGTCGTGATGCGTTCCTGCAGTGTGCCCATCTCTTCGGCCAGGTTCGGCTGATATCCCACCGCCGATGGCATCCGCCCGAGCAGCGCCGATACCTCGGTGCCGGCCAGCGTGTAGCGGTAGATGTTGTCGATGAACAGCAGCACGTCGCGGCCATCGTCACGGAACTTCTCGGCCAGCGTCAGGCCCGTCAACGCAACCCGCAGCCGGTTGCCGGGCGGCTCGTTCATCTGGCCGAACACCAGCGAGATCTTGTCGAGAACCTTCGAGTCCTGCATCTCGTGATAGAAGTCGTTGCCCTCGCGCGTGCGCTCGCCGACGCCCGCGAACACCGACAACCCCGAGTGTTCCGTCGCGATGTTGCGGATCAGCTCGAGCATCGTCACCGTCTTGCCTACACCGGCGCCGCCGAACAGGCCGACCTTGCCGCCGCGCGCAAACGGACAGATCAGGTCGATAACCTTGATCCCCGTCTCGAGAATTTCGTTGCCGCCTTTCTGATCCTCGTATTTCGGCGCCTTGCGATGGATCGACATGCGTTCCTTCGCATTGACGGGGCCGAGCTCGTCGATCGGATTGCCGAGCACGTCCATGATGCGGCCGAGCGTTTCTTCGCCGACCGGCACCATGATCGGATTTTCGGTGTTCGCGACTTCGAGGCCGCGCGACAGTCCGTCGGACGGTCCCATCGCGATCGCGCGGACAACGCCGTCGCCGAGCTGCTGCTGAACTTCGAGCGTCAGCCCCTTGCCGGTCACCGTCAGCGCGTCATACACATTCGGCACCTCGTCGCGCGGGAATTCCACGTCCACGACCGCGCCGATCACCTGAACGATGTGTCCACTACTCATATCTTTGCCTCATCTGACGAATCTTCATTCCCATTTTGGTACGGAGAGTCCAGTTCGCTAAACCGCGGCTGCGCCGCCGACGATTTCCGAGATCTCCCGCGTGATCGCCGCTTGCCGCACGTTGTTGTACAGCAGCGTCAGCTTGTCGATCACCTGCTCCGCGTTTTCGGTCGCGTTCTTCATCGCCAGCATCTTCGCTGCCTGTTCGCACGCGTGATTCTCGATCACCGCGTGGTACACCTGCGCTTCGATGAATCGGGTCGCGAGGCCATTGATCAGTTCACGCGCGTCGGGCTCGTACAGATAGTCCCATCGATGCTTGAGTTCCTGCGCGTCGGACGGCTCGAGCGGCAGCAACTGCCGAATCACCGGGCGCTGCGACATCGTGTTGATGAACTCGTTGCTCGCGATGAACAGGCGATCGATCTGACCTTCCGCATAGGCTTCGAGCATCACGCGGATGCCGCCGATCAATGCATCGACCGCCGGCCTGTCGCCCAGATTGTTCAGCATTGCCTTGACGTCGCCGCCATACGACCGGAAGAACGACGCGGCTTTATTGCCGATCAGCGCAAACTCGATTCCGATGTGGCGCTCGTTCCACTGCTGCATGTCTTTGACGAGTCCGCGGAACAGGTTGATGTTCAGGCCACCGCACAGACCTTTGTCGGTTGAAACCACAATGTAACCGACGCGCTTGATCTCGCGGTCGGTCATGAAGGTGTGCCGATACTCCGGATTCGAGTTCGCCAGATGCCCGATGATCTGACGGATTTTGTCGGCGTACGGCCGGCTCTGCCGCATGCGCTCCTGCGTGCGGCGCATCTTGCTCGCTGCGACCATTTGCATGGCCTTCGTGATCTTCTGCGTGCTCTTCACGCTTCTGATCTTCTGGCGGACTTCTTTGCCGGCGGCCATCGCCCGATCCTCTCTAGAACGTCTGGGTCGCTTTGAACTTCTCTATCGCGCCACGCATCGTCGCGACGACATCGTCGTTGAACGCGCCCGTCTTCGTGATCTCACTCATGAAGTCGGCGTGTTCGGATTTCATGTACGACAACAGTGCAGCTTCGAACGCAAGCACTTTGCCGACCTCGACATCGCGCAGAAAACCCTCGTTGGCGGCGAACAGCACGACGCCCATTTCGGCGACGGTCATCGGCGAATATTGTTTCTGCTTCATCAGCTCCGTGACGCGCTGGCCGTGTTCGAGCTGTCGCCGCGTCGCTTCATCCAGGTCGGATGCGAACTGCGAGAACGCCGCGAGTTCGCGATATTGCGCGAGCGCGAGCTTGATGCCGCCTGCGATCTTGCGCATGAACGGCACCTGCGCGGAGCCGCCGACGCGGGATACCGAAATTCCAGGGCTCATCGCGGGCCGGTTGCCCGACTTGAACAGATCACTCTCGAGGAAGATCTGCCCGTCGGTGATCGAAATCACGTTCGTCGGCACGAATGCCGACACATCGCCCGCCTGCGTTTCGATGATTGGCAGCGCGGTGAGTGACCCTGTCTTCCCCTTCACCTCTCCGTTGGTGATCTTCTCGACGTACTCGGCGTTGACGCGAGACGCGCGCTCCAGCAGTCGCGAGTGTAGATAGAACACGTCGCCCGGGTACGCTTCACGTCCGGGCGGACGACGCAGCAGCAGCGAAATCTGGCGGTATGCCCATGCCTGCTTCGTCAGGTCGTCGTAGATGATCAGCGCGTCTTCGCCGCGGTCGCGGAAGAACTCGCCCATCGAACAGCCCGAATAAGGGGCGATGTACTGCATCGGCGCCGGATCGGACGCGCTCGCAGCGACGACGATGGTGTTGCTCATCGCGCCGTGTTCTTCCAGCGTTCTGACGATGTTCGCGATCGTCGACATCTTCTGACCGATCGCGACGTAGATGCATTTGATGCCCGAGTCGCGCTGGTTGATGATCGCGTCGACCGCGATCGCGGTCTTGCCGATCTGTCTGTCGCCGATGATGAGTTCGCGCTGCCCGCGTCCAATCGGCACCATCGCGTCGATCGACTTGAGTCCGATCTGCACAGGTTGCGTCACCGACTGACGCGCGATTACACCCGGCGCGACCTTTTCGACTGGCGCGGTTTGCGTCGTCTTCAACGGGCCCTTGCCGTCGATCGGATTGCCGAGCGCATCGACCACGCGACCGAGCAGTTCGCGCCCGACCGGTACCTCCAGAATGCGGCCGGTGCAGCGCGCCGTCATGCCTTCGGAGAGATTCAGATAGTCGCCCAGCACGACGACGCCAACAGAGTCGCGCTCGAGGTTCAACGTCATCCCATAGACGCCGCCCGAAAACTCGATCATCTCGCCGTACTGCGCTTCCGCAAGACCGTGGATCTTGATGATGCCGTCCGAGACGCTGACGATCGTGCCTTCGTTCTGCGCTTCCGAGCGAACATCGAGACTCTCGATGCGCGAACGGATGATGTCGCTGATCTCAGATGGATTCAGTTGTTGCATGTCGTGTCCTCACCCTCAATTCGATTGCGGAGCATCGATGCGCTCCGGCAGCGTCACGTCCGCAGGATCGTTTCCGCCAACCTGTTCAGTTTGCCCCTCACCGAGCCATCGATGACGGTATCTCCCGCGCGAATGATTGCGCCACCCAGCAGCGATTCATCGACCCGACTCGTCAGCTGAATTTCCTTCTTGAAGCGTCGACTCAATGCTTCTTCGAGGCGTTGCTGCTCGGCCTGCTCCAGCGAATACGCGCTGATGACCTCGACTTCGAGCGACGCCGCCTCCTCTGCACGCAATGCCTCGAACTGCGCACTGATTTCTTCCAGCAGGTGTAGGCGTTTGTTGCGCGCGAGCACTTGCAGGAGCTGCTTTCCTTCGCTGCTCAGATCGTCACCGCATACGCGAGCGATCGTGTTCGCCTTCTGTACGCTCGTGATGGCTGGCGATTCGATGACGTCGCTGATGGACGCGTCCCTTGCCACCGCAGCAACTACCGCCAACTGGCGGGACCACGCATCGATTGCGTTGTGGCGCTTGGCGACGTCGAATACCGCGTTGGCGTAGGGACGTGCGATCGTGGCGAGTTCAGCCATGGCGTTTCGTCAAAGCTCGGCGGACAGTTTCGCGAGCATTTCCGCGTGCCGCGGCCGATCGATCGACGTCTGCAAGATCTTCTCTGCACCGGCTACCGCTAACGCCGCCACTTGGGCGCGCAGCTTCTCCTTCGCCCGATTCACGTCCTGATCGATCTCGGCGAGTGCCGCTTCCTTCTGGCGCTCGCCTTCGGCTCGCGCATCGTTCTTCGCCTCTTCGATCATGACGACGGTGCGCGCTCGGGCTTGCTCGATGATCTGCCGAGCTTCCTCTTTTGCTTGCCGGAGGTTGTCGGCCGCGCGTTCCTGCGCCAGCGCCAGATCCTTCGTTGCACGCTCCGCGGCGGCCAGGCCCTCTCCGATCGTCTTTTGACGCTCGCGCATCGCAGCAATGAGCGGCGGCCAGATCCACCTGTGAACGGTCCATACGAAGACGACGAACGTCAACGTCTGCCCGAAGAGTGTCAGTGTAATGTTCACGTTAGTGCCTCTCCGTTAGGTGCAGTGCCGCCTCGACGCGATCAGCCGCCGATAGCGGTCGGAACCACCGCGAAGATCACGTAAAGGGCGATACCTACCGAGATCATCGGCACCGCGTCGACCAGAGCGAGCACGATGAACAGTTGCGTGCGCAGCATCGGCAGCAGTTCAGGTTGGCGGGCAACCCCTTCGAGGAATTTTCCGCCCAGCACACCCACGCCGACAGCGGCACCGATGGCGCCGAGTCCCATCATCAGACCGCCCGCCACGTACAGAAGAACTGCCATTTCCATGATCGCTCCTTAAGTCTCTACTTAGTTAATGGTCTTCTTGGACGTCGTGGGCCTGCGCCATGTACACGACCGTTAGGACCGAGAAAATGAATGCCTGCAACGTGATGATCAGCACGTGAAACCAAGCCCATGCCCATTGCAGGACTCCGCCGAGGATGGCCCAACCGAGGCCGGCTCCAAACAGCAGCGCTATCAGAATGAAGATCATCTCACCGGCATACATGTTGCCGAACAGACGCAGGCCGAGTGACAAGCGGTTTCGCCAGCAACGTCACCCCTTCGAGAAACAGGTTGAAGGGTGCGAATACCTTCGGCAGCGGATGGAAGACCAACTCGCCGACGAATCCGCCGACGCCCTTGCGACGGACGCTGTAATAGAGAACCAGGATGAACACCGCCAGCGCCATTCCGAGGGTTATGTTCGGATCGGTCGTCGCGACGACCTTCATGTGACTGACCCCGACCGCGCCGGCCGCCATCGGCAACCAATCGACCGGCACCAGGTCCAACAGATTCATAAAGAAGACCCAGACGAAGATCGTCAGCGCCATCGGCGCGATCAGGTCGTTCTTGTGAAAGAAAATGGTGCCGACGAGGTCGTCGATGAACTCGACGATCATCTCGACGCCGTTCTGCAACGCGCCCGGCACACCGGCTGTCGCTCGCGAAGCGGCGCGCCCGAACAGCAACATGAACACCACGCCGAGGCCGATCGCCCAAATCATCGAGTCGACGTTGATCGACCAGAAGCCCATCGAGCGCGCCTGGTCCATCGAATGTGCAAAAGCCCAGGTGCCGTCCGGCAAGCTGACCATAGGTCAGGTTGGTCAGGTGGTGCTGGATGTACTCGTTGGTCGTCAGCCCTTCGCTCGCCATTGAACTTCCTTCGCTGCATCCACTTCTAAGCGCTGCTGCAGTTCAGCGACCCGCCAAAACCGGCGCCAACCAATACACGGCCTGCAACGCGATCATCGTGGCGAAGAACGCCACCGGCTCGGGACGAAACCAGGCAAACGCCACGACCAGCAACCCGAATGTCAGGATCAGCTTTGCGATGCCGCTGCCGAGCAGTCGCCGCGCCGCGTCCAACTCCTGACCTGCCGGCACATTCGTCGCCGCCACACGCCACGCAAATCCCACACTCGGTGCAATCACGACGACACCGGCCAACAATCCGGATATCGCCTGTGCACGGCCCAACGACAGGAACAACGTCGCGAGCAGTACGGCCAGGACGCCTTGCACGGCAACGATCCGGAAAGCCAATGGAACACTACTGTTGCGCACGTTCTGCGCGTCCCGAATTCCGAGTCACTTATTCCTGGCGCCTTAGCCCCGGCGCAAGGCGCGCAGTATAGGGACGGTCATGTTGCCGTGCAATGAATCGCCTGGTAAGTACATCAACGTATATGCGCGAGGATACCTTCGAGTTCATCGACGCTGTTGTAACGAACCACCAACGTGCCTGCGCTCTTTCCATCGAACGTGATCGTGACAGGCGCGCCGATTCGCGCAGATAGCTCGACCTCGAGTCGCACGGTGTCGGGATCTTTCCCGCGCGCAACCGGCAACGGGGTCAATGCCGGCGGGCGCATCCGCTGTCGCACGAGCGCCTCGGTCTGCCGCACAGAAAGTCCACGCGCGACGACGTGACGCGCTGCTTGCTCCTGTTCGAGCGGCGCCAGCGACAACAACGCGCGCGCGTGACCCATCTCCAGTTCGCGTTCCGCCAGCATTTCGCGCACCGCCGGCGTGAGGTTGAGCAGTCGCAACAGATTCGTCACCGCAACCCGCGACTTGCCTACCGCATCAGCGGCCTGTTGCTGCGTCAAATGGAATTCCTCGGAGAGCCGCTGCAGCGCGAGCGCTTCCTCGAGAGGGTTCAGATCTTCACGCTGAATGTTCTCGATCAGCGCCATCGCAACGGCGCGTTCGTCGCTGACGTCTTTGATGATCGCGGGAATGTGGTCGAGACCGGCCAACTGCGCCGCGCGCCAGCGGCGCTCGCCCGCGATGATCTCGTACCCTCCGATCGCACGACGTCGTAGCACGATCGGCTGCATGACGCCCTGTGCTTTGATTGACGCCGCCAGTTCCGCGATGCCGTCATCGCGAATGTTGCGTCGCGGCTGATACGGACCGGGCTGGATCGCCTCAATCGCGATCTCTGCGAGATTGGAATCTGACGGCGCCGCACTGTCGCCCGGCGCGACGTCGACCGAACCGAGCAGTGCGTCGAGACCGCGGCCCAAACCTCGCTTCCTGTTCACGCGCTGCCCTCCCTGCTCGTGCTATGCCGTTTCAGCTCTCCTGCGAGCGCCATATACGCAACCGCTCCGCGCGATTGTCGATCATAGAGTACGACGGGCAATCCATGACTCGGCGCTTCCGCGAGTCGGATGTTGCGCGGTATCACTGTACGGAACACGCTTTCTCCGAAGAACTTCAGGAGCTGGCGCGAGACGTCACGAGTCAAGCTGCTGCGGGGATCATACATGGTGCGCAAAATACCCTCTATGCGCAGACGCCGGATTGGCCCGCTGCTTGACGCCTTCGATCGTGTCGAGCAGCGCCGACAGACCTTCCAGTGCGTAGTATTCGCACTGCATCGGAATCAGCACACTCTGACTCGCGACGAGCGCATTCAGCGTCAGCATGTTGAGCGACGGCGGACAGTCGATAATGACGTAGTCGAAACGCGAGTCGACTTCCCTCAACGCGGCCTTCAGGCGTTGCTCGCGATGGTCGGTCTGCAGCAATTCGACTTCGGCCGCGGTCAAGTCGATATTCGACGGCACCAACTCGAACCCGGTCGGGCAGCGCTTGACCACCTCGGTGAGCAATGCGCCTTGCATTAACCAGTCGTACACGCTCACCGTGAGCGCGGCTTTGTCGACGCCGCAACCCATCGTCGCGTTGCCTTGCGGGTCGAGATCCACGAGCAGGACACGGCTACCCGAAAGCGCCAGCGACGCTGCAAGGTTCACGCTCGTCGTCGTCTTTCCGACGCCGCCTTTCTGATTTGCTACCGCAATGATCCGCGTCATCGACCGACGTCCTCGGGCGCGAGACTTCGCTTTTGTACGCGTAGAACATGGTGCAGGCGCGCGAGTCCCGGGACGCGAACCACCAAGCGCTCCACATCTGCATCAACGCTCGCGACATCACGTTCGTTGGCGCCAGTCTGAAATAGAGCCTGACCTTCGGAATCGAGAGCCGCCGCCGCGACGCGCCACAGCGCAGCCGGCTTGGCGACCGCGCGAGACACCACGGTATCAAACTCACCGTCCGCCCGGAACTCGACATAGTCAGCTTCAACCGCATCGACGTTTTGCAGCCCCAACTCGATTGCGGCCTGACGGACGAATCGAATTCGACGCTCACTACGATCAAGCAATGTGAAGCCGACGTCGGGACGCGCGATCGCGAGCGGCACACCCGGCAGACCCGCGCCGGTACCCAGGTCCAGCACGCGGGTGCCGTGAAGCAGTGGCAGCAGCGACAAAGAGTCGAGCAGATGCCGCGCCACGAGCCGCGGCAGGTCTCGTCTCGATACCAGGTTGAAGGCCGCATTCCAACGGCGCAACAGAGTGGCGAACTGCAGCAGACGTTCCGATTGCGCTAGCGGCAGAAGAACGCCGAGCTCAGCAGCTGCCGCTTCGAGGTCCTGCGCGTCGGTCACGCTGTTGCACGAAGCTTCCGGACGTGCACGAGCAAAATCGACAACGCTGCTGGCGTGATCCCTGGAACGCGTGCAGCACGAGCGAGATTCTCGGGTCGCGCCGCAGTGAGCTTCTGCTTGAGCTCCGTGGACAATCCAGACATCGACGCGTAGTCGAAGTCGCTCGGTAATTTCACCGCCTCGTGGCGTTTCAACCGCTCGATCTCGGCCTCGGCGCGCGCGATGTAGCCTGCGTATTTCGCGCTGGTTTCGACCTGGCTTGCTGCAACGTCTCCGCTGGTCACCAGCTCCGGCAACAATCCGACGAAGGCATCGAGCGTGATTCCCGGACGGCGCAGCAGCGTCAGCAGATCGGTGCGCTCGTTGATCTGTTCGTTGCTGCGCTGCTGAATCTCGAGCGCGAGGCTATCTCCCGGACTGACCGTGTGGCGCGCAAGCGCCTCGCGCAACGCCTCGATGCGTTTGCGCTTCGCGCAAAACGCGTGCCAGCGCTCGTCGCCGACCATACCCAGCTCGCGACCTTGTTCGCGTCAGCCGAAGGTCGGCGTTGTCTTCGCGCAAGACGAGCCGATACTCGGCGCGGCTGGTGAACATCCGATACGGTTCGTTGGTTCCGTTGGTGACGAGATCGTCGACCAACACACCGAGATATCCTTCGTCGCGCCGCGGGCACCACGGCGCCTTTCCGGCTACTTTCAGCGCGGCATTCGCTCCCGCCAGCAGTCCCTGCGCCGCCGCTTCTTCGTATCCGGTCGTGCCGTTGATCTGGCCGGCGAAGAACAATCCGTCGACGGCTTTCGTCTCGAGCGAATAACTCAAGTCTCTCGGATCGAAGAAATCGTACTCGATCGCGTAGCCCGGGCGCGTGATGTGCGCGTGTTCGAAGCCTTTGATGCTGCGGACCAGCCGCAGTTGGACGTCGAACGGCAAGCTCGTCGATATGCCGTTGGGATACAGCTCGACAGTGGTGAGCCCTTCCGGTTCCACGAAGATCTGGTGGCTCGACTTCTGCGAGAAGCGTACGACCTTGTCTTCGATCGACGGGCAATAGCGCGGGCCGATGCCTTCGATGACGCCCGTGAACAGCGGCGATCGATCAAGCCCCGCACGAATGATCTCGTGGGTTGTCGCATTCGTGTGCGTGATGTGGCAAGGCACCTGACGAGGGTGTTCGGCCGCGTCGCCGAGCAGAGACATGACCGGTACCGGCTCGTCACCGGGCTGCACTTGCATCACGGAAAAATCGACCGTGCGTCCATCAATCCGCGGCGGGGTGCCCGTCTTCAGTCGATCGACGCGAAACGGCAACGCGCGCAGGCGCTCTGCCAACGCATTCGACGGCGCGTCGCCGGCGCGACCTCCGGGATGATTCTCCAACCCCACGTGAATCCGGCCGCCCAGAAACGTCCCTGTCGTCAGGACGACTGCGCCAGCCAAGAAACGAAGCCCCGACTGAGTGACGACGCCGAGGACGCGGTCGCCATCGACGATCAGGTCGACGACAGACTGTTGGAATATCCGAAGGTTGTCCTGTCGATTCGACGATCTGGCGAACTGCTTGACGGTAGAGAACGCGATCGGCTTGTGCGCGCGTTGCTCGAACGGCCGCGCCCTTCGAACCATTGAGTACGCGAAACTGGATGCCGGCGCGGTCCGTCGCGCGCGCCATGGCACCATCAAGCGCGTCGATCTCCCGCACCAGATGGCTCTTGCCAATACCGCCGATCGCGGGGTTGCAGGACATCTGGCCGATGGTTTCGATGCTCTGAGTGAGCAGCAGCGTCCGCGCGCCAATTCTGGCCGCCGCCAATGCAGCTTCGGTTCCCGCATGCCCCCCGCCGACGACGATGACGTCGAAGCGCTCCGAAAAATCCATTTCGAGATCTGCCTAGATCTACCTATTGACGGTGCGCAGTATAAGCGTTGGCCGATCCAACAAAAGCCGCGCTCGCCCGCGATCGCTTTCTCGTCGCCAACCCAAGCTGATCAATAGGCGCGCTTGCGCTTCGAGACGTCCCCGACTTTGCCGCGCTGTGCTTTGACTTCTCTGATGAGCTCGATCAGCAGCGAGCGAATCTCGCCACGTTCTTCCTTGAGCCCGTGTCCGAGCGTGTCGACTGCACGTTCGAGCGCTGCGAGACGCTGCTGGACATTGGCTTTGTCGAACATCATCCGCGCCATGCTCTCCAGCGGCTGATTCATCGGTTCCGACGCGATCGAGCCACCTTTCGGCTTGTCGAGATCGGCACCGGCGAATTCATTGCCGATCTCGTCGCCGACAAGTCTGACGACTTCCCCGTCGATGTGATGCAACTCTTCGAGAAACGCGTACAGGAAGGTGCGGTCGCACAGATTATTGACGCGTCGCGGGACGCCCTGCGCAAAACTGTAGATGCGCTCGAACGCGTCGTCCGTAAGGCTCGGATCCCCGCGCCAACCGACGAGATTCAGCCGATGCTCAACGTACGCACGCGTCTCCGCCGCGCCGAGCGGGTTCAGGTGGTAGGTCGCGATAATCCGCTGCCGCAACTGTTCGAACCCTTCGGATAACAGAGTTGCACGAAATTCCGCCTGACCGAGCAGGAATACCTGTACCAGCGGTCGCCCCTGGTACTGGAAATTCGAGAGCATCCGCAACTCTTCGACCGAAGCCGGCGGCAAATTCTGCGCTTCATCGACGATCAGCAGCACGCGCTTGTGCTCACGGGCGCGGTGGACGAAGAACTGCTCGAGGTCGCGCAGCAACATCGCCTTGCTGGGGCCGCTCGGGCGAAGCCCGAACTGGAACGCGACCAACGTCAACAGATCGTCTTCTCGCAACTGCGTCGTCACAAGGTTCGCGACGACCGCGTCCTTCGGATCGAGGTCCGCCAACAGCGTCTGCACGATCGTGGTCTTGCCGGTGCCGATGTCACCGGTGATGACGATGAATCCATCGCCCTGACCGAGACCATATTTCAGGAATGACAGCGCGCGCTTGTGTTCCTTGCTGGGAAAGAAGAATCGCGCGTCGGGTGACAGTTGAAACGGTTTGCCGGTCAGTCCAAAGAAGTCCTGGTACATCGGCCCTAGTTCCCGTGACTTACGTAACCGTATCCGTACATCGCGTGGTCGGACAATCCGCGGCGAGCCTTGTTCAAGATGAGACTGACCGACTCGCAGCCCTTGAGCTGATGCAGTGAATTGATCACCGCTGCCTGCGGCGTCTTGTCTTCCTCGATCACCACGACCACTTGTCCCGCCATTCGAGCGAGGACGCTTGCTTCGGTACCCGCGTGTACGGGCGGCGCGTCGACAATCACGATTCGATTGGGGTCGTATGCGGCGAGATCGCGCATCACGCGAGCCATCTTGTCGCTGGCGATTAGCGCGTCGATGTTCGGCACCATACGTCCGCTCGGCAACAACGACAGCGACTCGATGTTGGTCTGCATCACCGTGTCTTCGACATGAACGCTCGCGCGTTCGAGTATGTTCGTCAGGCCGACGTCATACTTGATGCCCAACACCTGCGCCACGCCGTTTTTTGCAACATCGGCATCGACAAGCAGAACGGTGCGATCGAGCTCGGCTGCAATGCTGAGCGCAAGATTGATCGACACGAACGTCTTGCCTTCGCCCGGCAGCGCACTCGTAATCACAATGAGATTCGATGGCAGGCCCTGAGCCCCTTTCGCAGCCGCCTTGTTGACGGCCAGCAACAGCGGTCGTTTGATTCGACGTAGATCTGATGAGATTGGGGTGTTGACGTTGGCCTGGGTCGCGAATCCGCGCGCCGTCAGCCCGGTCACATCGACCTCGCAAAATCCGCCCCCTATGGGAGGCTGAACGACTGCAGGCCTTAGACTCGGGTGCGCGGACGCATCCGCGAAGTTTGCCGGCGCAGAATCGATTCGCCCGGTCTCGCTGACGATCGGCTCCGACCTAGCCTGTCCGACCGCTCCCAGTCGCGCTGCAGCCCGTTCAATCGTGCTCATGGAAATTCCTGCGCAACAAGGCCGCCAATTCTACCGGCCCGACTTCCGAACTCCTGTAAGGCGTTGTATGCATCAAGTCAGGCCATTTACGTGGATTCGCAACGCGACCACAGACGACGGTTGCGAGTTCCCGATGTTACACCCAATCAGCGGGATGCCTTGAGCACGCCGATCACAGTTCTGGTAGGGCGCCAACCTCTCGATCTCGTCGCATTCGGTGTGCTTGGTCCGCGTCGTCCTTTGACCTTTCGTCTCTCAGCTCGCGATAAAACGTGATCGTTAGGCCAACGCGGGTCACTTTCCGATGCAGAAACGCGCGAATATTTCGCCCAGCAACGCATCGCTGGAAACAATGCCGACGATTTCCCCAAGCTGGTCGTGCGCACGACGCAGGTCGTCGGCGAGCAGTTCCCCGGCGCCACCGTTGCGGAGCGCGTTAGCGCCGCTTTCGAGATACTCGCGCGCCCGACCCAACGCTTCCAAATGCCGGCGTCGCGCCGAGAATACGCCGGCTTCCGACCGATGGCCGACCGCGCGCAAGAGGTGCCGCTTCAGCGCGTCGATCCCTGCGCCAGTCATTGCGGAGACGTGAACCTCTGGAAGTTCCTGGCCCACTCGTTCGCCGGGCTGAGTCCCAGTCAGGTCAATCTTGTTGGTCACGACGGTTAATCGGTCGATCGGAAGTCGCTTGTTCAAAAATCAAACTGTCGACCGGCTCCGCTGAGGAGTCGTCACGCACTAGTAGGATTCGATCGGCCTCACCAATCTGGACCCGCGCGCGTCGGATGCCTTCGCGCTCGATCGCGTCGCCGGACAGTCGGAGTCCCGCGGTGTCCACGATCCGCACCGGCACCCCATCGAAATCGATCGATTCGGTCAACACGTCTCGAGTGGTTCCCGGTGTCTCAGTCACGATCGCGCGATCAAATCCCACCAGACGATTCAGCAGACTCGATTTGCCGACATTGGGGCGCCCGGCGAGCACGAGCGTAATTCCGTCGTTCAACATCGCTCCTTGATTCGCGGTGTCGAGCAGCGACAGTAACGCCTCGAGCAGTCGCTCGAGGCGCTCCGCGACTCGTCCTTCAGCGACGAAGTCGATCTCATCTTCTGGAAAGTCGATGGCGCCTTCGACATAGATGCGCAAATCGAGCATCGCGTCGGCCAACTCGTGGACGCGCGTCGAAAAGCTGCCTGATAGCGAACGCAGCGCGCTTCGCGCAGCGGCCTCCGATCTGCTGCTGATCAGATCCGCGACCGCCTCCGCCTGGGCAAGGTCCAGTTTCCCGTTCAAGAAGGCCCGTTGCGTAAACTCACCAGGCCGCGCCATTCTCGCGCCGCGTCCAAGGGCCGCCTTCAGCAACATATCGATGACTACCGGACCGCCGTGGCCATGGAGCTCCGCCACGTCCTCGCCGGTGAAGGACCGAGGCGCAGAGAAGAGAATTGCTAATCCTTGATCGATCGGTTCGCCATGCGTGTCGTTGAATCGCACAACGGTGGGCATGCGCGCATGGATGTCGCGGCCGCAAATTGCGATCGCAATTTCGCTGGGCGCGCGGCCCGGAGATGCGGACAATGCCGATGCCACCGTGACCTGGTGGTGTTGCCACGGCCGCGATGGTGTCCCGATCGAGATTGGTCTCTCTTTCAGGACTTACTGGTGTTCGCGGCACCTTCAATTTGGCGTGTAATGAACCATTGCTGCGCCAACGAAAGCAGATTGTTGACCAGCCAGTAGAGGACGAGCCCTGCTGGGAAGAACAGGAACATCACGGTGAACATAATCGGCATGAACTTCATCACACGCGCTTGAACCGGATCGGGCACCGGTGGGTTGAGCGCTTGAGTCAAGAACATCGAGCCGCCCATCAAGATCGGCAGCACAAAATAAGGGTCCATCACCGCGAGATCTCGTATCCACAGGAAAAACGGCGCCTGACGTAGTTCCACACTTTCGAACAAAACCCAATACAGCGAAATGAAAACCGGCATCTGGAGAAGCATCGGCAGGCAGCCGCCAAGCGGATTGATCTTTTCCTTTTTGTAGAATCCCATCATCTCCTGAGAGAGTTTTTGGCGATCGTCCGCATAACGCTCCTGCAAGCGCTTCATTTGCGGCGCCACTCGGCGCATGTTCGCCATCGACTTATAACTGGCGGCGGACAGAGGGTATAGGGCGAGCTTCACGAGGAGCGTCAACAGAATGATTGCCACACCCCAATTCGAGACCACCCCGTGTAGCCACTCGAGCAGATGAAACAACGGTACTGCAATCCACCATAGGAAACCGTAGTCGACCGTCAGGTTGAGGTTCGGCGCGATGGCTTCCAGACGCCCCTGGTCCTTCGGTCCCGCGTAAAAGCCGGCACTGAAGGACCCGGTCGCTCCGGGCGCCACTTGCACCACTGGCCCTTTGAATCCAACGATGTAGTTCCCGTCTTCGCGCTTCTGACCGTAGTACTTGTTCTCCTCGCCCGCGTTCGCGACCCACGCCCCGATGAAATAATGCTGCACAATCGCAATCCAGCCGCCCGCGACGGTTGCATCGAATGGCGCTTCGTCGAGCGACGAGAATTTGAGCTTGTGGTATCGCTCATCAGCGGTCGTCAGCGCGGCCCCGAGATACGGTCGAGGTCCGAGTGTGTACGAGCTGCCGCTCTTGAGGTCTCTGCTGTCCCGCTTCAGCTGAGCAAACTGGACAGCCTCAAACGGTTTGTCCGAGTGGTTGACGACTTCATATTTGATGCTCACGAGGTAGTCATCCGCCGTGAAGACGAAAACCTTGTGGATCTCGATAGAGTTCTGCAGCGTCGTCAGCCGCAATTCGCCGCCCGTGGGTAGACTGAGTTCCGTAGCGGACGCTTCGTACAGCGGACGTTGTGCGCGACCATCGGGACCGTCGCGCCCGATCAGACCGCTCTGTGCGACATAGACATGATCAGCACGGGTATCCAACAGCAGAAACGGTTCGTTCTGCTCATCGATGCTTACCGGGTAGCGCGGCAGACGTACGCGCACGATGTCTCCGCCTAAACGATCGATCCAGACCTCCATCGCGCCCGTTGATACACGGACGAGACGTCCCGTTGCATCGACCGTCGGCGTTACGGAAGTGTTCGTCGCATTGGCGCCGTTCGCTGCTGTCGCAGCGGGTACGTCCGTTGCTCCGGGACGTGCCTCGGCAAAAGTTTCGGGTGCGTCCGTCGCTGGCGTCGTCATTGGCGCCGTTGTGGTCGTCGGCCCTGGGACGACCTTGATGTAGTCGTCGTTCCACGCGAGGACCAGAAGATAGCCAGTAGCCGCCAGCGCGACGAGCAGCAGGACGCGTTGCATCTCTGCTGTGATCATCGTGGGTCTCGTGCGAGCGACGCTTCCGAATTCACGCTAGGAGATACTCCAGATCGCTGAGATAGCGACGCCTTGCGCGGAGGTACAGGATCGACGCCACCTTCACTGAGCGGCTGGCAGCGCAGGAGGCGATGAACCGCCAGCCATCCGCCGCGAACCGCGCCATGCTGTTCTATTGCCTCGATCGCGTACGCAGAACAACTTGGATGAAAGCGACAGTGTTGGCCGAGGGCTGGGCCGATGAAATAACGATAGACCTTGATCGCGAAGATCATGGTCCTACTCAAGAGCGCGTTGATCATTCTCTTTTCCAATTGTCGAGACGAGCAACGACCACATTGCGTTTGCTCGTTCCGGGAAGTGTCCGACAGGTGGTGGAGCGATGAGCTGAACCACGATATCTACTGCTGGAATAGTGACCCGACGGAGACGAAACGTCTCACGCAACACTCGCTTTACGCGATTGCGATCAACCGCGCGGCTGAGTTGCCTCTTCCCTACGATCAATCCGAGACGTGCACTGGCCTCGTGGTTCGGGGCCGAATACACGCGGAAACAACCCTGGCGCACTTGCACAGTGCAAGCCGTCAAGACGCGATCGAATTGCCGTTTGCACGTGAGGCGGTATTCACGAGAGAAGAGGAGGTCCGTCGCTATCGCATCACACAGCGAGGCGCTTGCGGCCCTTGGCCCTGCGCGCGCTGAGGACCTTCTGACCATTGCGCGTCGACATTCGAGCGCGAAAGCCGTGCGTTCGCTTTCGTTTCAGCACGCTGGGTTGAAATGTACGCTTCATGGTTCCGCGGCACTCAAGCGAAAAAAGGGACCGGATTTTAAGGAGCAGTGCCAAAGAGTGTCAATTTATTGATCATTTTCTTTGATTCGTACGAGTAGGAGTTGTTGTTGCTTGTTGGGGAGTCGTCTTGTTGTTGACAACCACTGAAAGAGCACAGTGCGAGGCGCGATCAGCCGACCTCAAACCTGTGGATAGGCTTACGCGAAGTCACTGTTTAGCCATGGAAAGTCGTGCGTCATTGTGCCTAGACGAGTTATCCACAAGCTATGCAACGATTCATTCACAGCTTTCGCACAGTGGCAACTTTGCGAGCAGCGACAACTTCGAGAGTTGTGCACGCGCTAAGCGGTTGAATATCAATGTGGTTCGACCACGCGTGTTCGATAGGCAACAAAACTCTTCATGGCTGGGTATTGCGCAAGTCAGTAGAATGCGTGGGAAAACGCAGACTAAAAAGAACGACTTTTACGGGGGACTGATTCCTGTGGCAAATTCGGTTTGGCAGCAGTGTCTGTTGCGACTCGAAGAAGAGATACCTTCCGATCAATTCAATACCTGGATCCGGCCGCTACAAGCGCGCCAACACGAAGAGCAAGTTGTTCTCTTTGCGCCCAATCGATACGTACGTGATCAGGTTGAGACATTGTTTTGGGTGCGGATCAATGAATTGATGAATCAACTGGGCGACCCGACGAGCCCACTAGACGTGACGCTGGATATAGGCAGCGTTGGGACGGACCCCGTTCCATTGCGCGCAGAAGCACAGCGGCGCGGTGCGGTCGACCTCAACCGGGCCTTCACATTCGAGACGTTTGTCGAAGGCAAATCTAACGAGATTGCTAAGGCGGCAGCGCAGCAGGTTGCGGAAAATGCGGGCCGCTCCTACAACCCACTACTGCTCTATGGTGGTGTCGGGTTGGGAAAGACTCACCTGATGCACGCCGTCGGCAATCAGATCTTGAAGAAGGATCCGGATGCAAGGGTAGTCTATTTGCATTCGCAGCGATTCGTTCAGGATATGGTCAAGGCTCTGCAGCTCGGAACCATGCAAGACTTCATGCAACATTACCGATCGGTCGACGCATTGTTGATCGACGACATTCAGTTCTTCGCCAACAAGCTGCGGTCGCAGGAAGAGTTTTTTCACGTGTTCAATGCGTTGCTGGAGCGCGACCACCAGATGGTGTTGACGTGTGATCGGTATCCCAGCGAAATCGGCGGACTCGAGGAGCGGCTGAAATCACGCTTTGTGTGGGGACTGACGGTGGAGGTAGAACCGCCGGAGCTCGAAACCCGCGTGGCGATCTTGATGAAAAAGGCCGCTATCGAGGGAGTGGACTTGCCGCCAGACGTTGCGTTTTTCATTGCCGAACGGGTTCGCTCGAACGTCAGGGAACTCGAAGGAGCATTGAAACGCGTCATGGCAAATTCGCGATTCACCGGACGCCGAATCTGCATTGACCAGGTGCAGCGGTCGCTTCGTGACTTGCTCGCCATTCAAGACAGGCAAGTGAGCATCGAGAACATCCAAAAGACTGTCGCCGAATACTACAAAATCAAGATATCGGATCTGCTCTCGAAACGCCGCAGCAGAACCATCGCGCGGCCCACGTCAGATGGCAATGTTTTTCGCGAAGGCGAATACGAATCACTCGCTACCTGAGATCGGGGACGCCTTCGGCGGACGTGACCACACGACGGTACTACATGCCTGTCGAAAAATTGCGGAACTGAAGGAGTCCAGCTCTGATGTGTCAGAGGACCATCGCAATCTCACGCGGCTATTGACGAGCTAGCACGGAAGAGGCCGGCGCCAGATGAAATTCACCACAACTCGAGAGGCCTTACTGCGCCCGGTTCAGCTGGTTACCGGAGTAGTGGAGCGGCGCCAGACCCTGCCAATTCTGTCCAACCTCTTCGTCAACGTGGCTGACGGTACCGTTTCATTGACCGGAACCGACCTCGAGGTCGAGCTGATCGCGCGCGTCACGACGTCAATTGAGGTCTTGCAGCCAGGGCAAGCGACGATCCCGGCGAGAAAGTTGGCGGACATTTGGCGCGCGCTGCCTGAGGGCGCGTCGGTCTCGGTTGAGGCGGAAGGCGACCGAGCGATCGTTCGGTCGGGAAGAAGCCGGTTCGCATTGGCGACGTCTACCGACCGCAGATTTCCCGCGAGTAGACACCGCCGCGGGTGACATTGCGTTTTCGTTGACGCACCAGGAAATGCACCGGCTCCTGGGACAGACTGCGTTTTCGATGGCGCAACAGGACGTCCGCTACTTCCTCAACGGGATGCTATTCGAAGTCACGGGACGCCACGTCCGGACGGTAGCGACGGATGGACATCGTCTGGCGATGTGTACCCTCGGGAGAGGAGTGGCCGGTGCCGATCGATTGCACGCAATTGTGCCTCGCAAGGGCGTGCTCGAGCTCGGTCGCCTTCTGGCGGATGGTGGTGACGAAGTCAGTTTGACGATCGCAAAAAATCATCTGCGCGCAAGCATGCAACGGATACACGCTGACAACGAAGCTCGTCGATGGGCGTTTTCCGGACTATGAGAAAGTGATCCCGAAGGAGAGCCCGAACCTAGTTACGGCGGATCGTGAGGCCCTTCGACAGTCGTTTGTCCGGGCATCGATCTTGTCGAACGAGAAATACCGGGGTGTTCGGATGATTCTCGAGCCCGATCAGTTGACGATTCAGGCGAATAATCCAGAGCAGGAGGAAGCCGAGGAAATCGTCGCCGTAGAGTACTCAGGACAACGTCTCGAGATAGGGTTTAACGTCAGCTATCTGCAAGACGTCCTCGGAGCGTTGTCGACTGAGTCGGTTCGCCTGTCGGTCTCTGACGCGAACAGTAGTGCGCTGATTGAAAGTGCGGGCGCGGCAGACTCGGTCTATGTCGTGATGCCGATGCGTTTGTAGCGCCGACCGGTGCCACCGAACAAAGAATGCGGCTCACTACCTTGGAAGCGGAGGGAGTCAGAAATCTGTCCGCCATTTCGATTGATTGTGCCCCTGGCCTCAACGTATTTGCCGGCCCAAATGGCGCGGGCAAGACCGCAATAATCGAAGCAGTTCATCTCATCGCCCGCGGAAGATCGTTTCGATCGACGTCGATCGGTGCTGTGATCACACACGGCGCACGATCGTTGACGGTGCGTGTGCGACTCGATGATGAACATCGAGGCGAGATCCGAGCTGGGGTAGTGAAGCATCGCAACGACCGGAGCGAGCTTCACCTGAACGGTCGGATCGAGCGGCGAGTCTCAGAGATTGCGCGCCTCATGCCCCTGCAGCTGTTGCTTCCCGATGCTTCGAGTCTGGTGTTTGGCGCGCCACAGGAGCGCCGCCGATTTCTCGACTGGGGCACGTTTCACGTGAAACCCTCCTATCTCGATCAGCTGCGCGATTACCAGCGGACGCTGCAACAACGCAATGTGTTGCTTCGGGCGGCCGATAGAGCATCTGGGTCGACGCGGGAGTTGCAGGCATGGACTGACCAGCTAAGTCGCGTTGGGGCGCGAGGTCGATGCCGCGCGGCAAGAATACCTCGCCATGCTGCTGCCCGTGACGTCATCAAGACTCAGCACCCTCGCGTCGGAGTTGGACTTGACGGTTTCTTATCAGTCGGGATGGCGGGACGGGGCAACGTTGGAAGATTGTCTACGCGAAGGCAGCGCGCGCGATGTAAGATTCGGTCTTACGCATTGCGGCCCGCATCGAGCCGACTTGCGCCTGTCTGTTGGCGGGCAACCTGCCGCGGCGATGTTGTCGCGGGGCCAGGCCAAGGTTGTCGCTAGCGCGCTTCGACTGGCTCAAGCGGAACTCACGAACCAGCTCGGCGGACGGAAGAGTCTTTTTTTGATCGACGATGTCGGGGCTGAAATGGATGCCTCGCACAACGCAGCGCTTCTTTGGAGCGCTTGAGGCGATGGATTGCCAGGTCTTTGCGACTACCACTTCAGACATCGCGCTCGGCGGGGCGTTCGCCGGTGGGCGACGGCGATTGTTTCACGTGGAACAAGGATTGTGTCACCAAATCGACACCAAGGAGCGATGATGTCCGAAGGGACGTACGATTCAGCGAGCATCAAGGTACTGCAAGGGCTGGACGCGGTTCGGAAGCGCCCGGGAATGTACATCGGCGACACGGAAGACGGCACGGGTTGCACCATATGGTTCAGGAGTTGGTCGACAACTCGATCGACGAAGCGCTGGCGGGCTACTGCGACGAGATTCACGTCGTCGTTCATCCGGGCGAGTCGGTAACCGTAAAGGACAACGGCCGGGGAATCCCTGTCGACATCCACAAGGAAGAAGGGGTTTCGGCTGCGGAAGTAATCCTGACGACGCTGCACTCCGGCGGGAAGTTCGACGAAAACAGCTACAAGGTCTCCGGCGGACTACACGGCGTCGGTGTTTCGGTCGTCAACGCGCTGTCGGAGACCTTTCGCCTGACCGTGCGCCGCGAGCAGAAGGTCTATCAGCAGACGTATCAACACGGCGTTCCCGAAGAGCCTCTGAAGGTCGTTGGCGAGACCGAGCGGCGAGGAACCGAATGCTATTTCAAACCATCGGCCGCGACGTTTCGCAACATTGAGTTTCACTACGACATTCTCGCGAAGCGTCTTCGCGAACTCGCGTTCCTCAATTCTGGCGTAAAGATCCGATTGACTGACGAGAGGACCGGCAAGGAGGATCTCTTCGTTTACGAAGGCGGCTTGCGAGAGTTCGTTAAGTATTTGAATATGAACAAGAATCCGCTGAATGAGGTGTTCTACTTTTCGCAAGAGCGCGATGACCGAATTGGCGTCGAGATCGCGATGCAGTGGAACGACGGTTTTCAGGAACAGGTGTTCGCGTACACGAACAACATCCCGCAGGGCGATGGCGGCAGCCATCTCGCGGGTTTCAGATCGGGGTTGACGCGTACGTTGAACAACTACATTGAGCGCGAGGGACTCGCCAAGAAGCTCAATGTGTCGACTACCGGCGACGATGCGCGCGAAGGCCTGACGGCTGTCGTGTCGGTGAAGGTGCACGACCCGAAGTTCTCATCGCAGACGAAGGACAAGTTGGTGTCGAGCGAAGTGAAACCGGCGGTCGAACAAGAGTTGGCGAGGTTCTTCACGGAATACCTCGATGAACACCCTCAGGACGCTCGTAACGTTGTCACGAAGATGATCGATGCGGCGCGCGCCCGAGAAGCGGCGCGCAAGGCGCGCGAGATGACGCGCCGCAAGGGCGCGCTCGATATCGCAGGCCTTCCCGGGAAGCTCGCGGATTGTCAGGAAAAAGACCCTGCGCTTTCCGAACTCTATCTGGTCGAAGGTGATTCTGCCGGTGGGTCGGCCAAGCAGGGCCGCGATCGTCGCACGCAGGCCATATTGCCGTTGCGCGGGAAGATCTTGAATGTCGAGAAGGCGCGCTTTGACAGAATGCTTTCGTCTGAGGCGGTAGGTACGCTTGTGGTCGCGTTGGGCTGCGGAATCGGTCGCACCGAGTTCGACCCCGGGAAGCTGCGCTACCACCGAGTCATCATCATGACGGACGCCGATGTCGATGGGTCGCACATTCGCACTCTTCTGCTGACATTCTTTTTTCGCCAAATGCCAGAACTGATCGAACGAGGCCACATCTACATCGCGCAACCCCCGCTATACAAAGTGAAGAAGGGTAAGCAAGAACGCTATGTGAAAGACGACGACGAGTTGAGTGAGCACTTTCTCCAACTGGCGCTCGAGGATGCGGAACTCTTCATCAAGCCCGACTCTCCGCCAATCAAAGGGGAGCCGCTCGAATCGTTGGCGCGAGGCTTTCGTGCGGTCATCGTGCGGCTTGAAGCGCTGACTCGAATCTATCCGCTATTTCTCACTCGACTCTTGTTGGACGGTCCACCCCTACTGCCCGATCAGCTGCGCGATGCCGAAACAGTTGCGAACTGGGTGAGTGCGCTTGAAAGGAGGTTTGTCGCGAGCGACGGCCATAGCGTCAGCGCGAGCGTCGTGTTTGACCCAGAGCATCAGGTGTACCTGCCGATGGTCGCGATCAACTCTCGCGGTGTGGAGCAACGGGTGACCTTTGGCCAAGATTTTTTCTTATCGGCAGACTACCGCGGCATTGCCGGCATGTGCGAGCGCCTTTACGGACTTGTTGGCGACGGTAGCTACGTTAGACGCGGCGACAAACAGATGAACGTCGCTCGCTTCGGTGACGCGCTGGATTGGTTGATGGATCAAGCTCGGCGAGGCGTCGACATCCAACGCTATAAAGGTCTCGGGAGAGATGAACCCGGAACAGTTGTGGCAAACGACGATGGACCCGAGCGTGCGTCGCATGCTCAGAGTGACTGTCGATGACGCGATTGCCGCGGATCAGATGTTCACTACGCTGATGGGTGACCAGGTGGAGCCCAGACGCGATTTCATCGTCTCAAATGCGCTGTCGGTGGCCAATTTAGATATCTAGCTATTCCCGCAATAAGGCCATTCCGGACGCCATCTGTTGCTCTGCTAGGGCATTGATTTCTTTGCGTTTAATGCCATCGACCGAGATCGGCTTGCCGACAATCACGCGGATGGTACCGGGTCGCTTCGCCGAGACGATGGGCCGGCCAAAACTCGCCCGCGTTGTGTGCTATCACGAGAACCGATCGGCCGCTCGATTCGGCCAAGGCCGCGCCGCCGATCTGAAAGCTTCGCGATTCGCCGATGGGCACGCGAGTGCCTTCGGGAAACAGCACGACCCAGATATCGTTCTCGAGTCGGGCCGTGCCTTCGCTGTTCAACGTGCGCAACGCGCCGCGTGGATCGGCGCGATCGATGGCGATCGGTCGCAATAGGCGGAACGCCCAACCGAAGAATGGGATGTTTAAGAGCTCCTTCTTCACGATCGTCGCTTGAGGCGCG
Source organism: uncultured Gammaproteobacteria bacterium (assembly GCA_963829065.1). Lineage (GTDB taxonomy): Bacteria > Pseudomonadota > Gammaproteobacteria > Pseudomonadales > Azotimanducaceae > DATJGR01. The sequence goes on from CAWHHK010000014.1 coordinate 151,323, forward strand.
AAGAGCGTTTGGACAAACAGCGTCTCCCATGTGCTTTCGTGTTTCACGAATACGATGCACGCTCGCTGCGGGATGTTTTCGCGCCCTTCGACTTCGACGCGGATGCCGCAACACAGCCGCAACCAAAGCAGCACCATTCGGGTCCACACGCCGATCACAAATAGAAAGCGAAACCGATAGGGAAAAACCCACGCGACCAACACGGACAACGAACCCCAGACAATCGTCAGTACGATGTACCCAAGGTAGAAGGCGAGCGCGCGCAAATTCGCGATCATGATGTGGTCAGCCGCCCGATCGAGCGCGCGAGCGACGTGCAATACTTGTGGCTAGATCAACGAGAATCTTGGGGTAAATTCCGACCATGGTCAAAAGCGCCAGATGCGCATGATAAGCGGTGACGGCACTATCGCTTTTCGAGCATTGCGTAGTAGAAGCCGTCAGACCCGTTGACTGAAGGTAGGAGCTGACGGCCGCGTTGGGTCGCGATGCCCCAATCCGCGATGATCGGCACCGGGCACGCATCTCGCGCCGTCGACACGAACTTGTCGATGACGCGATCATTCTCGAGCGAGAGCACTGAACACGTGCAGTACAGCAGACGCCCGCCCGGCGCGAGGACGCGCCAGAGATTCTCGAGGAGTCGACCTTGCAGATCTTGATAAGGACGAAGGTCTGACTCGTGCTTGAGAAGTTTGATGTCCGGGTGGCGCCGGAGTGTGCCCGTTCCACTGCAAGGCGCATCGAGGAGCACACACTGATACGGCTGGCCATCCCACCATTCGAGAGATGTGCCATCCCCTTGCTGAACTGGCGCGGTGTCGTAGCCCATGCGACGAAATTCCGATCGCAGCGTCTCGCATCGCGTGGTGTCGATTTCCAGCGCAGTCAACGCAATGCCCGGTGCTCGCTGAAGCAGGTGCGTAGCCTTGCCACCCGGGGCTGCGCACGCGTCAAGAACTCTGTCGGTACCGGTTGCGCCGAGCAGCGTTGCGGCCCACATCGCGCCCGAGTCTTGCACCGAGAACGCCCCGGTGGAGAAACCAGGCAGCTCGGCGACCGCCGTCGGGGAGTCCAGGATCAGCCCTTCCTCGGATGCTTCGAAGTGGGCGATCACTCCTCGTTGAGCCAGTGAATCCTGGAACTCTTTTCGACTAGTCATTCGTAGATTCACACGTAGCGAGAGCGGCGCGCGCGTCAAACTCGCCGAGAGGATTGCCTGCCATGCATCGGGATACTCGGCGCGGATCAGGTCGATCATCCACGCGGGGTGGTCGAATTGCGCTTCATCTGTCGACGGCGGGGGCGGTGGTTCTGAAGCAATGCGACGCAAGACATGGTTGATCAACCCCCGCGCCCACGGACGACCAATTTGGCCAGCCGCATTGACGGTCTCGTTGACGGCCGCATAACGCGGTATTCGTGTGTGACGAATCTGGTACGCGCCGATGAGTAGCAGACACAGGACGATTGCGTCGCGCGGCTTCAGCGGCGAGTTCAATCGGGCGCAGATCTCATCCGAGAGCGAAAAAAAATGGCGGACGCTTCCGATGGTCAACTCGTGGATTAGTGGTCCGTCGCGGTCTGGCAATGATGCTTCGGCGAAGACGCGATCCAGCGATCGACCAACATACGCGACTCGGTGAAGCAGTTCGGCCGCCTGTGCACGAGCGTTTGGGCGGTTACTCAAGTAGCTGTCCGCGTGTGATCAGCTTCGGATATCCATTGATCAGCGACGCGATATCCATCGGTTTGCCGCTGCCCCGCGAAAGCGCGACTTGCGTGATCCGGACGAGGTCGCGACCGCATGCGACGGTCATGCCGTGACGATCGATTGCTGATACGGTTCCTGGTCGGGCTTCGACGGGCCCCGCCACGGTTTCGCCAAACAGCAAACGCAGCCGCTGCTGCGCCAACATGCAGAATGCCGGCTGACGCGAATTCAATCCACGGATCGTGCGCGCAACATTGTCGGCAGCGCCACTCCAATCGATGCGTGACTCTTCCGGTGCGAGCTTGTGCGCGTATGACACACCCTGCTGGGTCTGCGGTTGCGCAACGATCGTGTCCAACTGGTCGAGGCAATCGAGCAACGCCGCGCCGCCGATGTCCGCCAGGCGTTCGCGCAGGGAGTCGCCGGTATCCGTGTTTCGAATTGGACATTCGACCTGCTTTAGCAGCGCTCCCGTATCGAGGCCTATCGTCCATGCACATGATCGAGACGCCGGTGACGCTGTCACCCGCCAATATTGCGCGTTCGATCGGCGCAGCTCCGCGCCATCGCGGCAACAGCGAAGCGTGAACGTTGATGCACCCCTTGCGTGGCGTATCCAGGACTGCTCTTGGCAATATCAGTCCATAGGCAACGACGACCAATGCGTCGAGCTGGTGAGTAGCAAGTGTCGCCGCTGCATCGCGAAGTGACGTTGGCGTATGCACCGGGATGTCGTGCTTGATCGCAAGGTCGTGCACGGCTGACGGCACCAACTTTCGTCCACGGCCCGTGTGGCGGGGTGGTTGACTGTAGACCGCGACAACTTCGTGCCGGCGGACAAGGGAGGTCAGGAAGGTTGCGGCAAAGGCGGGCGTGCCGGCGAAACCGAGCCGGAGTCGAGCGGGTGCGGAATGGGTCACGTTAGACGCCGACGCGGTGCTGCTTCTGAAGTTTTGCTCGAATGCGCTGCCGTTTTAGACCCGACAGGTAATCCACGAACAGCTTCCCTTCCAGATGATCGCACTCGTGCTGCACGCACACTGCCAACATGCCGTCGGCCGCGAGTTCGAAGGGGTCACCGTTGCGACCGAGCGCGCGGGCGATAATGCGCTCTGCGCGCTTGACGGGTTCGTAGAACCCCGGGACAGAAAGACATCCCTCCTGCGTTTCCACCTCGCCGCCGAGGAGCTCGAGCGTTGGATTGATGAAGACGTAGGGCGTATTGCGCTCCTCCGAAATATCGACGACGACCACTCGCTTGTGCACGTTCACCTGACTGGCGGCCAATCCAACTCCCGGCGCGGCATACATTGTCTCGATCATGTCGTCGATGAGGCGTCGAATTTTGTCGTCGACGCGGGCAACCAACTTGGCGCGAGTGCGCAGTCTTGGATCGGGATACTCGAGGATCGAAAGCAGTGCCATGAGGGTGTGATCTATCTCTAGTATTGGCGCAAATTGTGCTGCTAAGATTCAGAACGCTAATGATTTTTCGCTGTGGATCGGCCGTCCATTTCGCGCCGCCCGCCTATCATAAAAGGATTTAAAACATGTGGAAATCGGTCCCTATCTTGCTCGCCGCGACCTTGCTCGCGATGGCAGCTTGGGCACAATCCACCGGAAACCTTGAACAGTATTTGCGGGCAGATCATCCAGATTCCTATGTCGTTCAGAAAGGCGACACTCTTTGGGACATCAGCAGTCGATTTCTGCAAAAGCCGTGGCAATGGCCGGAACTCTGGCGCGCCAACCCGCAGATCGAGAACCCGCATTTGATCTACCCAAGCGACATCATCCGCTTGGTATACGTCGAAGGCCAACCAGCGCTTGTGCTTGAGCGCGGCGAGGCGTCTCGAACCTACAAAGCATCGCCATCCACCGACACCAAGCTGTCGCCGAAGATTCGCGCGACGCCCCTCGAGACGGCAATTCCTGCAATCAACCTCGATGCCGTCCAGGGGTTCCTCGTCCAGAACAGGATCGTCGCCTCGTCGACGCTTGATGACGCGCCGTACGTGGTACAGGGCGAAAGCGAGCGCTTAGTTCTCGGAGCCGGCGATCGACTCTATGCGCGCGGCGCCTTACCCGACAGCGAGTCATATAGCTTCGTTCGCAAGGGCGAGCTTTATCGGGATCCGAATACCAATGAGATATTGGGGCTCGAGGCAACGTACATCGGACTCGGTCGGGTCGTGGCGAGGGAAGGTGATATTACGACACTCTTCGTTAGCGACTCGCGCGAGCAGGTACAGGTCGGTGATCGCGTACTGCCGACCGAGGAACGCAAGGTCGACTCGACGTTCTTTCCAAGCGCGCCCGCGTCGGAGGTTGATGGCCAGGTGATAGACGTGTTTGGTGGCGTCACGCAGATCGGTCAGTTCGACGTGGTCGTGCTTAATCGAGGTGAGCGCGAGGGGCTCGCGACCGGCAACGTTCTCGCGATCTACAAGCGGGGGGCGCTTGCGGAGGATCGCATCGCGAACGAGGCAATCCGTCTGCCATCGGAGCGTGCGGGATTGCTGATGGTCTTCCGCGTGTTCGAGAAGCTGTCGTATGCGTTGGTCCTTGCAACGGAACGCCCGCTCGCGGTGTTGGACGAGGTCAAGAATCCCTGAAGACCACGCGGGCGTCGGTCCGCGCACGTTCGGATCCGCCTAAGCCTACAGACTTGTAGTACCGGGCAGGTCCAACGTACTGTCCGGCAAAGAAAAGCTGTGAGCCCAGGTGTCGGATGACCTGAGCGCCCTGCTGGGGCTTCTACTATGTAAAGGTGTTGGTCGACGGGTGGTTCGCCGCGTCGTCGCAGACGTATGGCGCGATGGCGGCGGGACCGCTGAAGCGGCATCGCGTCTGCAGCACGAGTTCGGTGCCGCAATCGGAAGCCGGAACGACGTCGACGCGCAAATCGGCGAGGTGCGTCGACTCGGACTGAGCGTCGTCTGCAAAGGCGACGCGGACTATCCTTCGATACTCGACGCCATTCCCGACCCCCCAGTCGCGCTATTCGTTAGCGGTTCCGCCGCCTCGCTAGTGAGACCGCTCAACGTCGCAATCGTTGGAAGTCGACGCGCATCCGTGACCGGCCGTCAATTCGCCCGCGCGCTCGGCTCAGATCTCGGGCGCGCGGGTCTGGTCGTCGTCAGCGGCTTGGCTGTCGGCATCGATGGCGCCGCGCACCGTGGGGCAGTTGAAGTCGGCGCGACGACGGTCGCGGTTGTCGGGGGCGGACATCGCAGCATTTATCCCGCGAGCCATCGGGGTCTCGCGAACGAGATCGTTGCGACCGGCGGCTCAGTCGTAACCGAGTACCCGCCATCGTCAAGCCCGGCCCCGGGTAATTTCCCTGAACGCAATCGCATCATCAGTGGACTGGCCGCCGGCGTCGTGGTTGTCGAGGCGAGCATCAAGAGCGGGAGCCTCATTACCGCGCGGATGGCGCTGGAACAGGGTCGTGAAGTCATGGCCGTGCCGGGCCCAGTGGCCGCTGGGAATCACGCGGGGTGCCATCGGTTGATCAGACAAGGGGCAGCACTCGTCGAAAACTCGACCGACGTTCTGCAAGCGCTTGGGCTCGAGCCGAGTGCGATGTCAGCTCCTGCGAGTCCCACGACGCCGCTGCTCGCGCGCGTTCTCGGCGCGTTGCGCGACGACGTGACGATGTTGAACGAGATTGTCGAGCGATTGGCAATGCCTGTGCAGGACGTGATGAGCGCGCTGGTCGAGCTCGAGCTCGATGGATTTGTCGAGACCACGCGTGGCGGTTATATTCCGCGGCTACGCTCGACAAGGGATCGCTGATGACCTGGGTGGCCATCCTGATGGGGTCCGACTCCGATTGGCCCGTCATGCAGGGTGCGGCGGAGACGCTCGATGCTTTGGGGATACGTTGTGAGGTGCGCGTGACATCGGCGCACCGAACGCCACGCGCGACCGCCGACTACGTCACCGATGCCGAAGCGCGAGGCTGCCTTGCCTTCATTTGTGGCGCGGGAATGGCGGCGCATCTGGCTGGCGCAGTCGCAGCTCAAACGATCCGACCAGTCATCGGAGTACCAATCGACTCGGGGCCATTGGCGGGCGTCGATGCGCTGCTCTCTACCGTGCAGATGCCGTCAGGTATTCCGGTAGCGACCGTCGCAGTCGGCAAGGCCGGCGCCAAGAACGCAGCCTACCTTGCTGCACAAATTCTGGCGCTGACTGACGCAAAGTTGGCGACGCGGCTTCGCGCAGATCGCGAAGCGAGCGCCATGCGCGTAGTGCAGCAAAACGCAAATCTAGCGGCGCAGCGTGGCGAAAAGCGCTGACAGTGCCCTCGGGGCGAACGAGGTATTTCATCTTTCGGTGGCGGCGAGCGTGCTGCGCGGCGGCGGCATTGTTGCGCATGCGACTGAGGCCGTTTGGGGGCTCGCGTGCGACCCCTTCGACGCCGACGCGGTGTCACGTCTGATCGATCTGAAGGGCCGCGCGCTTGCGAAAGGCCTGATCGTCATCGCCTCGACGGAAGCGGACTTCGCGATCGAACTATCGATGCTTGGCGAACTCGATGCGGCCCGGGTCCGCCGGACATGGCCGGGCCCCGAGACCTGGCTCGTTCCGAATCGACGCTTTCCTTCGTGGATTACCGGTGCTCACCCGACGGTTGCCGTGCGCGTGCCGGCCCATCACCAGGCGCGCCAACTATGCGAACGCTTCGGTGGTCCGCTGGTTTCGACGTCGGCCAATCCCGCTGGTCGGCCGGCGGCGCGCGATGGCTTGGCGGTCAGACGGTACGTCGGTGGTGGAATCGATTATTTGCTGGCGGGCGAAGTTGGAGCAATGACCGCGCCAAGTCGAATTCGTGATGCAACTTCGGGAGCGCGCGTGCGATGACCGAACGCTACGTCGTGATCGGCAATCCCGTCGGACACAGTCTGTCGCCCCTCATTCATCGGTTGTTTGCCGATCAGATGAATCGCACGCTCGAATACGAAGCTCTGCTCGCGCCCCTCGATGGCTTCGTTAGGATGCTGCAGGATTTTTTTGGCGGCGGCGGCAGCGGAGTCAACGTGACTCTGCCATTCAAAGAGGCCGCCTATGACTGGGTGACCGAGTACGACGAATATGCGGGCACGGCGGGTGCCGTCAATACTATCGTTGTCGCCAATGGCGGATACCTTGGCTGCAACACCGACGGCATCGGTCTCGTGCGCGATCTGACGATCAATCTGAACTGCACGCTGACGGACAAGCGCTTGCTGATCCTCGGGGCTGGAGGCGCCGTGCGTGGGATTCTCGGTCCGCTGCTCGGTGCGGGTCCGCAGTGCCTGGTTGTGGCAAATCGAACCGCGGCTCGTGCCCGCCCCTTGATCGATCGGTTCGAAGATCCGCGCTTGCGAATTGCCGACCCCGGAACGCTCGCTGAATCGTTCGACATCGTCATCAACGGCACATCGGCGGGGCTCGTCGGCGCCTTACCGAAGGTTGCCCCGGACGCAATCGCCGGCAGCCTGGTTTACGACATGGTCTATGGACTGAATGCGCGGCCGTTCTGTGATTGGGCGCTCGAGCACGGCGCGGCCAAGGCTGTCGATGGTCTGGGTATGTTGGTTGAACAGGCGGCCGAAGCGTTTCTGCTTTGGCACGGTGTCCGTCCTGACAGCGCAGCAGTGCTGCGACGACTGCGCGAAACCGGTCAATGAAGACGGCACGATTCATCGCGGGTGCTGCATGTCGCGCATGTGGAGCGATTGATCGCGTTGTCGTCGAAGACTCAATCGATGGTCGCCTGCTGCGTTGCGTGAGCTGTGATCATCGTGAATTGATGGCGGATCAATCCAAACCAGTTCGAACGCGAGATGCCGACAGTGACTCAATGAATCCTTCGACGACGGGAGTCGCGACGATCTCGCTTCAGGGTAATGATCGCCTCGATCGTTAGGCGTGAATCGCGCGGCTCGACAACGCGTTGAATTGAGGGGAAATATCGAGTATCGCCGCGCCGATTCGGTTGAGGTTTCGAATCGCGTTGCTATAATCGTCGCGCTTTTCGCGGCGCCTTTTTTCCGATCGTGTTGTTCGAATGAGGCCGCGATGGGCTGGAGGGGTCATCACGAAGAACCCCAGGCCAATTGGAGGTTCGCCATTCCCTTGAGCAAATACCGGGCCTGGCCACGTCGATGGCCCGTGACGCTCACCGCCATAGCCGAGGAATGCTCGAGCGAGACATGGGCCGTCGATTGTTTGCAATCTAAGAGCAAGGGACCAAGGTGAACATGAAGCTTCTGATGCGCGTTCTGCTGGGGGTCTCCATCGCTGCGTGCGCCGATGCGGCGTGGGCGGATAAGTGGAATATGAGGCAGGGCGCGACCGCGATCAGTCGCGACGTCTATGGATTGCACATGTTCGTCTTGTACATCTGCTGCGCAATCGGCGTCGTCGTCTTTTCGGCGATGCTGTATTCGATGTATATGCATCGAAAGTCGACCGGCGCGGTTCCAGCCCAGTTTCACGACAATACGAAGCTCGAAATTCTCTGGACCATCATCCCGCTCGCGATTCTCGTCGGGATGGCGATTCCGGCCACCGCAACACTGATCAAGATGTACGACACCGGCGGCGAGGACCTCGCGATCGAAGTGCGCGGCTATCAGTGGAAGTGGCAGTACAAGTACCTCGACGAAGGCCGCAAGAACACGCTGTCGTTTTTCAGCACGTTGGCAACGCCGCAGGACGAGATCCACAACAAGTCCGCGAAGGGCGAGTTCTATCTGCTCGAAGTCGACAAGCCCCTCGTGATACCTACGAAGAAGAAGGTGCGCTTTCTGATCACGGGAAACGACGTGATCCATTCGTTTTGGGTACCGGACTTTGGCATCAAGCGTGACGCCGTGCCCGGGATCCTCAACGACGTGTGGGCATTCGTCGATGAGCCTGGCATCTTCCGCGGTCAATGCAGCGAACTGTGCGGCAAGGATCATGGGTTCATGCCGATCGTCGTGCGCGCGGTGCCGCAGGACGAATTCGATACGTGGTATGAGGCGCAACGCACCGCGTACGCCGAGCGCGAAAAAATGGCCAGCCAGACGTTTACTGCGGAAGAACTCATGACGTTGGGCGAGCAGGTCTATACGAAGAACTGTGTGGCCTGCCACCAGGCGACGGGCAAGGGACTCCCGCCGGCGTTCCCCGCGCTTGCAGGCAGCACGATTGTGACGGGCGAACGCGCCGCGCACATCAAACGCGTCTATGGAGGGAAAGCAGGTACCGCAATGCAGGCTTTCGGCACCCAGTTGAACGCGGCGGAAATCGCGGCGGTCGTGCATTACGAGCGTCACTCGTGGGGCAACGCATCCGACGACGTCACGCAACCGATCGATGTCTTGAATCTGGTTTCGGCGCAGTAGGGGTTAAATCATGAGCGCAGTCATTGAGGCAGGCCACGACCACGACGATCACGCCCACGGCCCCGCTAAGGGGATCACGCGCTGGCTGTTCACGACGAACCACAAAGACATCGGCACGCTGTATCTGTGGTTCAGCTTTCTGATGTTTCTGATCGGCGGATCGTTCGCGCTCGTGATCCGCGCCGAACTGTTCCAACCGGGGCTACAGTTCGTCGAACCGGCGTTCTTCAATCAGATGACCACCATGCACGGGCTGATCATGGTGTTCGGCGCAATCATGCCGGCGATGGTCGGTCTTGCGAACTGGCTCGTGCCGATGATGATCGGTGCGCCAGACATGGCGCTGCCCAGACTCAACAACTTGTCGTTCTGGATCCTGCCGTTCGCGTTCGGCCTTTTGCTCTCGACGCTGTTCATGGAAGGCGGCGGCCCGAACTTCGGCTGGACGTTCTATGCGCCGCTGTCGACGACCTATGCACCCAACACCGTCACGTTCTTCATATTTGGTGTGCACATGATGGGGGCGTCCTCGATCATGGGTTCGATCAACATCATCGCGACGATCCTGAACATGCGCGCGCCGGGCATGACGCTGATGAAGATGCCGCTGTTCGTCTGGACCTGGCTAATCACCGCATTTCTGTTGATTGCGGTAATGCCGGTGCTCGCCGGTGTCGTCACGATGATGTTGTTCGACGTGCACTTCCATACCAGTTTCTTCAATGCCGCAGGCGGCGGCGACCCGGTGATGTTCCAGCACATCTTCTGGTTCTTCGGGCACCCCGAGGTCTACATCATGATTCTGCCGGCCTTCGGCGTGGTCTCGCAGATCATACCGACGTTCGCGCGCAAGCCCTTGTTTGGCTACGACTCGATGGTCTACGCAGTTGCTTCGATTGCGTTCCTGTCGTTCATCGTCTGGGCGCACCACATGTTCACGGTCGGGATGCCGCTCGCTGGGCAACTGTTCTTCATGTATTCGACGATGCTGATCGCGGTTCCGACGGGGGTAAAAGTATTCAACTGGATCGCGACGATGTGGCGTGGGTCGATGACGTTCGAGACACCAATGCTGTTCTCGATTGCGTTCGTCATTCTGTTCACGATCGGCGGTTTTTCCGGCTTGATGCTTGCGATGACGCCGGTCGACTTCCAGTATCAGGATACCTACTTCGTCGTCGCGCACTTCCACTATGTGCTGGTGCCCGGATCCTTGTTCGGAATCATCGCGGCCGTTTACTACTGGTTGCCGAAGTGGTGCGGTCGCATGTACGACGAATCACTCGGCAAGCTGCATTTCTGGCTTTCGTTCATCGGCGTCAACGTGACGTTCTTTCCGCAGCATTTCCTGGGGCTTGCGGGGATGCCGCGCCGAATCCCGGACTACGCGCTGCAGTTCGCCGACTTCAATATGATCTCGAGCATCGGCGCATACCTGTTCGGATTTTCGCAGGTGTTTTTCTTGTTCCTCGTCATCAAGACCATCAGGAGCGGGAAGCCCGCGACGGGCCGTGTCTGGGACGGCGCTCACGGACTCGAATGGACCGTGCCGTCTCCGGCGCCGTATCACACCTTCACGCACCCGCCGCAAGTGACGGAAGCGGAGGCGCACTCGTAAGCGATGGGGTCGATTCGCGCGACATCGTGGAAGCTGATGCTCCTCGTCATTGGGATGTTCGGTTTCGGGTTCGCGCTCGTGCCACTGTACGGGGTGCTCTGTAAGTTGACAGGACTCGGTGGTCGCACGGGTGGGTTATACGTCTACGACCCGGCATCCGTGAAGGTGGATGACACGCGCGACATTAGGGTCAATTTTCTGACCAACAACAATGACGGCATGACCTGGGTGTTTCGGGCGGAGCAGGGCGGAATGCATGTTCATCCAGGCGAACTCTACGAAGCGAAGTTCTTCGTTCGCAACACGACTGATCACGTGATGGTCGCGCAGGCTGTGCCGTCGCTCGCCCCGGGCACTGCCGCCCAGTACTTTCACAAGACCGAGTGCTTCTGTTTTTCTCGGCAGGTACTTCGACCCGGACAGGAACTCGAAATGCCGGTGCGATTCTTCGTCGCGCCGGAGTTGCCGCGCGGTCTGGATTCCATATCTCTTTCTTATACTTTGTTCGATGTCACTGAGCTTGCAGCCGACGGACAGATCGCGGTCGGAGCTTGAGCTCGAAGGTATTACTGGAGCAACCGCGTCATGGCGACACACGATCACGCTAAGGACAATTCCGTTTACTACGTGCCCCTGAACGGTTGGTACCCCGTCTTCGTGGCATTGGGAATCTTCCTATCCCTCTTTGGTGTTGGCCAGTGGCTCAACATGGTCAAGACGGGTCAGCCACCAAGCCATCTGATCCTCTATCTCGGCGTGGTCGTCCTCGGCATGGTGCTGTTCTTCTGGTTCAACAAGGTGATTCAGGAGAATCACGCGGGAATTCCCAACGCACAGGTGAAGCGCTCGTTCGTTTGGGGGATGAGTTGGTTCATCTTTTCCGAGGTGATGTTCTTCGCCGCGTTCTTCGGTGCGCTGTTGTATGCGCGCAACTTCTCGGTGCCGTGGCTGGGCGGCGAAGGCGCCAAGGGGATCACCGGCCAGTACTTGTGGCCGAATTTTTCGCCGACGTGGCCCGTCGATCCACAATCCGGATCCTGCGCGGTTCGCAAATCCCGCTGAATCGATGGCTGCGCCGAGTATTCGAGGTTGGCTCAGTATTTGCCTTTCTGGAACACAGTCATACTGCTTTCGTCGAGTTTCACGGTCCACTTCGCACACACCGCGGTCAAAGCGGGGAAACGCGGTGCGTTGCAGTTCTGGCTGCTCGTGACGGTGTTGATGGGCGTGCTGTTTCTGACGTTGCAGGGCATCGAATACCACCATGCCTACACCGAACTCGGCTTGACTCTCGGGTCGGGAATTTACGGCTCGACATTCTTCATTCTCACCGGATTCCACGGTTTCCACGTGACTCTCGGTGCGTTCATTCTATTGATGCAGTTCTTCCGCGCACTGCGCGGCCACTTCAAGCCGGATGATCAGTTCGGTCTGGAGGCGGCCTCGTGGTATTGGCACTTCGTCGACGTTGTTTGGGTGTGCTTGTTCATCTTCGTCTACGTGCTCTAGCCGCGGCGCACCGCTAACGCCCGTACCAAGGCGCGTGCAACTCGAGCGCGCCGGTCGCCAGTCCGTAGGCCACCGTCGCGAGCAGCGCGGCGGCAAAGGCGATGCGGACCCCGAGTGCATAGAGCGCGCGCTTCGAGCCGGGACGATTGCTGTCCTTGAAGAGGAAGCTGAGGCTGGTGAACAGACTCGCGAGCACTCCGACGAGCAGAAATACGATCAGCGCTTTGAGGAACACGGAGTAACTCGGAAAGCCGGAGTGCGGCAACTCTAACGCAGAACGCTCGTCAGCGTTGAAGGATGGGCCTGATGGCACGTTTTCGTCCGGGCCTACGGATGACGATACTGGTCGCGCTATCAATTGCGCTGACAGTGGGCTTGGGATTCTGGCAGATCGATCGTGCGGCACAGAAGCGCGTGATAGAAGAGGCGCGGCTCGCAAGTTACGGCGCGCTTCCGATCGACGAACGCCAACTGCGTAGCGCAGGCGCGTTCGCCAGAGCGCGGATCGAAGGGCGCTACGACGGCGCCCATCAGTTTTTCGTAGACAACAACACCCGGGAAGGTGTGCCTGGATATGCGGTGGTCACGGTATTCGAAACGATCGGCGGTCAGCGGTTGCTCGTGAACCGCGGCTGGGTGGCTGCTCCAGTGTCCCGCGCGCAACTGCCGGAAGTCCCGGCGCCGGAGGAGCCCGTGCGGATTACCGCAATGCTGTGGAATCCGAGTAAAGCTACGACGGACACCAGCGCGTGGGACTCCGGATGGCCGAAGCGCGTGGAACACTTCGACGGCGAGAGGATGAGTCATGTCGCCGGCGGCGCGGTGCCCATGGAGCTCCGACTCGAAGAAGGCGAGCCGGGGAGTCTCGCACCGATCATCGTCGGTGAGGAAATGTCGGCGTCGCGGCATATGGGGTATGCGGTGCAGTGGTTCGCGATGGCCGTTGCGTTGATGGTCGCATTCATCGTTCTGGGATTGAGGCGAGGACGTGACGAGTGATCGCTGAAATTCGTTCGATACGACGCAACCGAATGTTGCTGGTCGGAATATTTGCGATCGCGATCGTCCCCTTGGTCGGCGCGTACTGGTTGTACGAATCCTCGCGCTCAGCACAACCATGGGCGACGACGAACCACGGCGAATTGCTCAATCCGATCGTTTCGATCAGCGATCTGAATTTGCGCGCCGTCGATGGCGGTGAGTCGATGGTCGACAGCGGCCACTGGTGGTTGGTCGCTGTGGCGCGCAATGGTTGCGACGCCGCATGCCAAGCCGCAGTACATCAGTTGCGTCAGCTGCATATCCTGCTCGCGCGCGATGCCACACGCGTGAAGCGCAGTTTCGTTGCTCTAGGCGGTGAACCACCGGAGGCATCGCTTGCGAAGGCGTATCCCGAGCTGGTTCTGTTCAGTGGCACGTCGGAAACGCTGCGTGCCGGCGTCTACATTGTCGATCCGTTGGGAAACCTCGTGTTGCATTACGAATTCGACGACGCGGGCAAATCGGTCCTCGCCGATCTCAAGCAGCTGTTGAAGGTGTCCCACATTGGCTGACAGCACGATGCGCGAATCATCTTCGGCATGGTTGCGCCGCGGTGTCAGCGTTGCGGTGGCGCTGGCATTCGCCGTCGTTGTGCTCGGTGCGTACACGCGCCTTTCCGATGCGGGTCTCGGCTGTCCCGATTGGCCGGGATGCTACGGCTATCTGTCCGTGCCAGGCGTTGCAGCCAACGTCGAAACGGCGTCCGCGCGCTTTCCGCACGCTCCATTCGAAGCTCACAAAGCGTGGCCGGAAATGGTCCATCGATACTTCGCCGGGACGCTCGGGACGCTGATTGTCATTCTGGCAGTCCTTGCGATACGCAGCCGCGCAGACGTGCGCAGACTGGCGCTATTGCTGGTGGGGTTGGTCGCGTTGCAGGCGGCCTTTGGTATGTGGACGGTTACGCTGAAGCTGTGGCCGCAGGTCGTCACGACACACCTGCTCGGTGGATTTGCGACGCTCGGATTGCTGTGGCTGTTGCATCTGAGGCTGCAACCGATGACACGAACTCTCGACGCAGCTGCGACTCGCACGCGTTGTTCGCGCTGGTTGCCGTCATTGCGCAGATCGCGCTGGGCGGCTGGACCGCATCCAACTATGCCGCCCTCGCCTGCCCGGACTTTCCCATGTGCCAGGGTCGCTGGTGGCCGTCCATGGATGGCGCGGCCGGCTTCGATCTGCTGCAACGCGTTGGACCCAACTATCTGGGCGGCCTGATGGACAACAGCGCCCGAGTGGCAATTCATATGGGTCATCGCGTCGGCGCGGTCGTTGCGTTGCTTGCCGTGGGGACGTTGGTGATTCGCGTGTGGCGTGATCGCGCGGGACGCGGCCTCTCGATCGCGGTGCTGCTTCTCCTCGTTACGCAGATCTCGCTCGGCATTGCGAACGTGGTGTTGACGTTGCCGCTGGCGGTCGCCGTGTGCCACAACGCCACAGCGGCGCTCTTGTTGCTCGGAGTCATTACAGTAAACTACCGCACCTTTCATTCCGAGGTTCCCAGATGAGCGACTTCGCCGCGCCGATCGGTCGCGCCGTTTGGCGCGATTATCTGGAGATGTGCAAGCCGCGAGTCGTTCTCTTGATGCTGCTGTGCGCGGTCGTCGGAATGTTTCTCGCAACACCCGGCATGGTGCCGATCGCCACATTGGTATTCGGCACGCTGGGTGTCGCGCTGGTGGCGGCATCCGCCGCGGTCGTCAATCACATCGCGGACGCAGAAATCGATGCGCGCATGGCACGAACTCATGATCGTCCGATCGCGACTGGGCGTGTCAGCAGCACGCATGGTCTGATTTTCTCGGCGCTGCTGGGTATCGCGGGGATGTGGGTGCTGCATCAGTTTGTGAATCCGCTGACGGCTTGGCTCAACCTCGGCTCCTGGATCGGCTACGGCATCATCTACACGCTGTTTCTGAAGCGAGCGACGCCGCAGAACATCGTCATCGGTGGACTGTTTGGGGCCGCGCCTCCGCTGTTCGGTTGGGCGGCGGTCACGAACAGCGTCGAGCCGGGTGCGCTGCTGTTGGTGCTGATCATTTTCGCGTGGACCCCGCCACATTTCTGGGCGCTCGCGCTCGACCGGAAAGCGGAGTACGCGAAGGCGAATGTCCCGATGCTGCCGGTGACGCACGGTGACGTGTACACGCGCTGGCACATACTGTTCTATACGCTGATTCTGTTTGCGGTCAGCCTGCTGCCGTATCTGATTGCGATGAGCGGGCTCATCTATCTCGCATCGGCAGCGGCGCTTGGCATCGGCTTCCTCTACTGGGCAGTCACGCTGTTGCGCGGGAACAATCCGAGCGCGCCGATCGAAACGTTTCGTTACTCGATCCTCTATTTGATGCTGCTCTTTGCAGCGTTGCTGCTCGACCACTACATACCGCTCGGATTGCCCACACCGCAATCGGGCATCAACTTCGAAATGATCGGTGGAAGAGCGGACATTGCCGGGTGAGTCCTGGAGTCCGCAACACGGTCCTGATGTGTGTGGCGTTCATCGCCATTGTCCTGGGCGCTCTACTGCATAGCGTGCTGCGGGAGCCGGTGCTCGATGTGGACGCGCTGCGGGAACGCGGGACGTTCGTGTTGCCCGCAGCGCGCGAGCTGAAACCGTTCCGCTTAACCGATCACAACAATCTCGAGTTCGACAACTCGAGCCTGACCGGACATTGGTCGTTGCTCTATTTTGGATTCACGGCTTGCCCCGATATCTGTCCGGTCACGCTCTCGGTGCTCGCGCAGGTCGAGAAAAAGCTGGCCGATTCGGGGCAGACGGATTTGCTCGAACAGCTGAAGGTTTACTTCATCTCGGTCGATCCCGAGCGTGATGACGCAGCGACGCTTGGCAAGTTCGTCGGTGCCTTTTCACCGCGCTTCACGGGCGTTACCGGTTCACAGGAGGCGCTGGCAGAATTAGCTGGGCAGCTCAACGCAGCGTTCATGAAGGTTCCGGACGCTAGCGGCGGATACACCGTGGACCACACTGGCAACATCGTCGTCATCGATCCGCAAGGACGCTACGTCGCGTTCATCAAACTACCGCACGACGTCGACAAAATCGTCATGGCGTATCGATCGATCGTGCGCAGCTCCTGATGCTGCCACGGGGATTGACCGCTCAGTCGAGCAAGCGTGCGTCGAGATAGAAGAAGTGCGCAAGATGCCGTTCGACGATTCGTCGGTATTCTTCGGGATTGTTGAAGCGCGCCTGACCGCCTGCAGGGCGCCTTAACGCGGCCGTCAGGCGAGACAACCAAAAGGCCGTCGCGGCGTAGAGCGCGAACATCGGAAAATACCAGGTCTCGGCGAGGGTCAACGGTCGGATCGAGTGGTAGGCTCGCATCAGCGCAAGCAACCGATCGCTGTCCAGTGTACCGCTGTCGTCGTTACACCAGTCGTTGGCGATGACCGCCAGATCGTAGAGCCAGTAACCGGCGGCAGCGTGATGAAAATCGATGACTCCGGTCAACCCGCGTTCGGAGAACAGCACGTTGTCGCGAAACATGTCGCCATGGATGATTCCGCGTGGCAGATGCATGACGTCCTCCCGCCGCAGCATCGATGTGATGCTATCGACGGCATCACACGCGAGCTGGCGATGCGCATGTGGAATCAGTCCGCTGATCAATGCCACATGTTGCGCGAGCCACGCCGCATTGCGCGGATGCTCCGGAGCTTGCGACACCAGCGTGATGGTCGCCTTGTGGAATCGCGCAACGAAACGTCCAACGGATTCACACTGCCGCACGGTCGGATTGACGACATGACGTCCACTGAGACGCGGTGAAATCATCGTGGGCTTGCCGTTGATCTGATCGCTCGCCAGGCCACTGCGATTGCGGATGATCGGCGCAACCGGCAATCCTGCGGACGCGCACGCATCGAGAAGAGGGACGAACAGGGCGCCCGCGCTGGGTGGCTGCTCGAGCATCGTCACGACAACCTCGTGCGCGCCACGCGGACTCACCAGACGCACGAAGTAGTTGCTGTTCTCGACTCCGTTGGACGCCGGCCAATAGCGCTCCAACCCGTCGAGACCATATTTCACAAGGAACTCTTCGAGATCGCGCTCGCTGAGTTGGGTTATCGCGGCCACGGTGTCTACCTAAAACTCGATGATGGTCCAACGCGGGATCAACATATCGGCTTGTTCGAGGTCGCCGAAGCCGCGCGTGTCATCGCGCGGTACGAGATAGTAAGGTTTGCCGTGCTTCGGGACGATCTTGATCATCCTGAGTTCACCGCCCTGTCGGTACTCGTACACCGTACGCTCTTCACCCACGACGATCGTCACATCGGGGCCGGAAATCTCTTTGTCCGACTCCGCGGCAAACGCTGACGATGCTGCACTGACGAGCAGTGCCGCGGCGATCGATCGGTGCGTGTTCTGGTTTCGAGCCACGTGAAATTAGTGCTGTGATAGAGTCCGTGAAAATCCGATCTTGACCGAATTCATGACTAACGACAAACCCTTGGTGCTCGTCGACGGTTCGTCGTATCTGTTTCGCGCGTTCCACGCGTTGCCATCGCTGACGACCACGGATGGATACCCCACGGGTGCCATTCGAGGCGTCATCGCGATGCTGAGACGTCTTGCAAAAGATTACGCGTCCAGTCCGATCGCCGTCGTTTTCGATGCGAAGGGAACGACGTTTCGAAACGAGTTGTATCCGCAGTACAAGGGAAATCGACCGTCGATGCCCGATGACTTGCGCGCTCAGATCGCGCCGATCCACGACATCGTTCAAGCGATGGGATTGCCGTTGCTGATTATCGAAGGCGTTGAAGCCGACGATGTGATCGGTACTTTGGCGCGCGAAGCAACTCAAAAGAAGCGTGAGGTCGTGATATCGGCGTCCGACAAGGACCTCGCTCAACTCGTGAGCCAACACGTCACGCTCGTCGACACGATGACCGACACGCGCCTCGACCGGGACGGCGTGATCGCAAAGTTCGGAGTGCCGCCCGAACTGATCATCGACTATCTGGCACTGATGGGTGATACGTCCGACAACATTCCGGGGGTGCCGAAGGTCGGCCCGAAGACTGCCGCCAAGTGGCTGCTCGAATACGGCAGCCTCGAAGGCGTGATGGCGCAAGCGCAGAACGTGCCTGGCAAAGTCGGCGAGAGTCTGAGGGCGAGCCTGTCGATTCTGCCGTTGTCGAAACAACTCACGACGATCAAATGCGATGTGCCTCTTGCAGTTGGTATCGATGCACTGACGCCGGTGCCGATCGATACCACGCGATTGCGGGAGCTATTCGAAAGATACGAGTTTCGTCCATGGCGCGACGAATTGACCGAGATGACGCCTGCTGCCGCTGATGGCGACGTCGCGGTCAAACGATATGAAACGATCACGGGGTGGCCGGACTTCGACGGTTGGGTCGAACGCATCCTGTCGCGCGGACAATTCGCGTTTGATCTCGAGACGACGAGTTCCGACTACATGCAAGCAGAGTTGGTCGGAGTCGCGCTTGCGATGGAGGTCGGGCACGCAGCGTACGTTCCTGTTGGCCATGACTATCCGGATGCGCCGGCGCAGTTGCCGCGCGACGCCGTCATCGCTCGACTCAAGCCGCTGCTCGAGGATCCTGCGCTGATCAAGATCGCGCAGAACCCGAAGTACGACATGAACGTGCTCGAAAACTACGGCGTTTCACTCAACGGGGTCGCGTTCGACACGATGCTCGAGAGTTATGTGCTCGACAGCGTCGCGACGCGACATGACATGGACGACCTCGCCGAGCGCTATTTACAGTTGAAGACGATCCAGTTCGCGGACGTCGCAGGTAAAGGCGCGAAACAGCTGACCTTCAATGCCGTGCCGGTGGATCGCGCGACCGAATACGCCGCTGAAGACGCCGACATCACGTTGCGCTTGCACGAAGTCTTGTGGCCGAAGCTCAGCGCGGTCCCGCGACTGCGATCGGTGTTCGAGGACATCGAGATGCCACTGGTCCGCGTGCTGTCGCGCATGGAGCGCACCGGTGCTCTCGTCGATGGCGCGCTGCTGCGCACGCAGAGCGGCGAATTGGCGCGTCGCATCGCGGACCTCGCGGGCGAGGCGTTCTCGCTCGCGGGTGAGGCGTTCAATCTGGATTCGACGAAGCAGCTGCAAGCGATTTTGTACGACAAGCTCGGACTGCCCGTGCTCAAAAAGACGCCCGGTGGTCAACCATCCACTGCAGAGCCGGTGCTCGCAGAGCTCGCGCTGGACTACCCGCTGCCGCGCGTGATCATGGATTACCGCAGTCTGACGAAGCTCAAGTCGACCTATACCGACAAGCTGCCGCTGCAGATCAATCCGCGGACCGGTCGCATTCACACGTCATATCATCAGGCCGTGGCGGCGACGGGTCGGTTGTCATCGGTTGATCCGAATCTGCAGAACATTCCGGTGCGAACGGCGGAAGGGCGGCGCATCCGGCAGGCCTTCATCGCGCCGGTCGGAAGAACGCTAGTTGCGGCCGACTATTCGCAGATCGAATTGCGCATCATGGCGCATCTTTCCGCGGATGCCGGATTGCAACATGCGTTCTCGCAGGAGCTCGATGTGCACCGTGCCACCGCGGCGGAAGTCTTCGGACTGCCGTTGGATTCCGTCACTGCAGATCAGCGGCGCAGCGCGAAGGCGATCAACTTCGGCTTGATGTACGGCATGTCGGCCTTTGGATTGGGCCGGCAACTCGGCGTGAGCCGCGCGGTCGCGCAGGAATACATCGAGCGCTACTTCGCCCGCTATCCGGGCGTGCGCGCCTTCATGGATGCGGTGCGTGCGCGGGCCGCGGAACAGGGATTCGTCGAGACCGTATTCGGACGACGCCTTTACCTACCGGAGATCAACGCGAGTAACGCCATGCGCCGCCAGGCGGCGGAGCGCACCGCCATCAACGCGCCGATGCAAGGAACCGCGGCCGACATCATCAAACGCGCGATGATTGCGGTGGATCGCTGGCTTGCGGACTCAGGAATCGGCGCGTCGATGATCATGCAGGTCCATGACGAACTGGTCTTCGAAGTCGACGATGCCGATGTGGACGCGCTGGTTGACGGCGTCGTGAAGCACATGGGGGCTGCTGCCGATCTCAATGTACCGCTGGTCGTCGATGTCGGCCGCGGTCGCAACTGGGACGAGGCGCATTGACGCGCGGCGGTGGCTAGCCCGCTCCGGGTTCAGCGAGGGCTTCCGCCGCGGCGATCCCACCGGTCGCCAGTGTGAGCCAGCCACTCAGTTTGTCGATCGCCTCGTCGCGTCCGAGTCCGGTCTGCGCCGAAAAGAGCTGCAGTGAGAAGAGCGGCGACGCGAGACGTTGTTTTGCGCCGCGCAATGCCAATGTTTGGGCGCCGTGCTTGAGCTTGTCGGCCTTGTTCAGAAGGACATGCATCGGCAACGCCGTGTGCTGCGCCCATTTGATCATCATCAGATCGAACGGTTCGAAGGGCCTGCGGACGTCCATCACGAGAACGAGGGCGACGAGATTGGATCGGTGCGCGAGATACTCTTCGACATTGTCTTCCCAAAGGTGCTTCTGACTCTTGGCGACACGCGCGTACCCGTACCCCGGCAGGTCGACTAGACGCCCGCCGAGAGTCGTTGCGAAGAAGTTCAGCAGTTGCGTGCGTCCGGGCGTCTTGCTCGTTCGCGCCAGTTGTCGATTGCGAGTCAATTGATTCAATACGCTCGACTTTCCGGAATTCGAGCGACCCGCAACGGCGACCTCGGGAACGCCCTCGGGAGGACACTCGTTGAGTGTTGGCGCGCTCAGCATAAAGTGCGCGACGATCCGGTCCGGGCGACCCAACTCGACCACGTTGGTATATAATCCGCGCGTTTTTTGTCAGTGATAAAGTCTAACAAAGCTATGCGCGCGAAGCGGTTCTTCATTGGTTTGCTGGCGCTGCTCCCGACACTTTCATTCGCGGCTTCAGACAAAGAGGCAGGCAAGGCGATCGCTGCGGCGTGCGGAGCCTGTCATGGACAGGACGGTGTCGCGATAGTACCCGGCGCGCCGAATCTTGCCGGGCAAAACGAACGCTACCTCGAATCACAATTGCAGTTGATCAAGGCGGGTACCCGCCCTGTGGTGTTGATGACCGGCCAACTGGACAAAATGTCGGAAGCGGATCTCGCGAATCTCGCCGCGTACTTTGCAGCGATGCCCGCGCCGGTTGGGCAAGCGAGCGGCGACCACATTGCCGACGGTGAAAAGATCTATCGCGGCGGGATTGCGCACAAGGCTGTCCCAGCGTGCACCGCGTGTCATTCGCCGAGTGGATCTGGCAACGCTCTGGCCGGGTTTCCGCACATCGGGGGCCAACGCTCCGACTATGTCGTCGTGCAGTTGACCGCGTACCGCGAAGCGACTCGCGTCACCGATGACGCATATGGCGGCGCGATGCGGCAGGTGGCCGGCGGATTGACCGACAACGAGATCAAGGCCGTCGCGAGTTACGTTCAGGGTCTGCACTGAGCCGCCGGCGCTTAGTCCAAGGCGTCTCGGCCCCCCGTCCTGAGGAACTGACAATGAAGATGATCCCCGCATTGTGCGCGGCCGCCCTGGCACTATTCACCTCACTCGTCACCTCGCTCGCACTGGCGGTAACGCCCGAAGTGGGCGTTCACTACGATCTGCTGCCGATACCGGTCGAAACCCTGGATCCTAAGCGTATCGAGGTCGTCGAGGTGTTTTCATATGGGTGCCCGCACTGCTTCGAGTTCGAGCCGGCCGTCGAAGCGTGGCGTGCGCGCCAACCTCCCGACGTGCAGTTTCGTCGCTTACCTGCGGTGTTCCGCAGCGAGTGGGTCATCCTGGCGCAGGCGTTCTATGCTGCCGAAGCGCTCGGCGTGACGGACAAGGTCAACCGCCCGATCTTCGAGGCGATTCACCTCAAGGGACTCAATCCCGCGCACGATCCGACCGTGTTGGCCGGGGTCTTCAAAGAGGCCGCGGGCGTGGATGGCGAAGAGTTCCTCAAAGTGCTGAACTCGTTCGGCGTACGCAGCAAGGTGCAACAGGCAGACGCGCAGGGTCGTATGTACCGCCTCCCCGGCGTCCCGACGCTGGTAGTCGCCGGGAAATACATCGTCAGTGGTCAGAACAACTCCGATCGCCTGGCGGTCGTTGACTATCTCGTCGCGAAGGAACGCGACGCCCGCAGCTCAGTCCAAGGATCACATGGCCCATAACCGCTTGATTAGTCGAACGTCGAAAATGCAGACCACTCATCAGTCCAGCCCGCGACCGGTTGTTAGACTCCCGCGATCCAACTTGGCGCGGGGGATCGCGACGGGTATGCGCAGCGCGGGTGCTCTCTCTCCGTTCCGGTTCAACCGGCGATTCGAACCGCAGTGCGCCGCGGTACAGGCACTGGTGAATCCGCGTGGAGTGCCGGCGATGGATGCTCGCGGCGACGAACTGCGGCTACTGAGTTTCAACATCCAGACTGGAATCAGCACGGGGCGCTATCGCCACTACCTGACAAACGGCTGGAAGCACGTGCTACCGCATGAGGCGCGCGACGAGAACCTGCGGCTGATCGGCGATCTCGTGGCGGACTACGATGTGGTGGCGCTGCAGGAAGTCGATGCGGGCAGTCTGCGCAGCGGCTTCGTCAATCAGGTCGAATACCTCGCGCACCGTGCGAACTTTCCGTATTGGTACGCCCAACTGAATCGCGACCTCGGACCCATCGCACAACATGGCAATGGGTTGTTGTCGCGGTTGGAGCCGAGCGCGCTCGAAGATCACAAACTGCCCGGCACGTTCGCCGGTCGCGGCGCGATCGTGATGCGATTTCGTTTCGGCGGCGCCGACCTGCTGGTCGTGTTGCTGCATCTGTCATTGGGTGAGCGCTCCAGACACCTGCAATTGTCGTATGTGCGCTCATTGATCGAGGGCGAGGCCAACGTCGTCGTGATGGGTGACATGAACAGTCATCTGGGTGGCCTGTTGTTCGATTCGCCGCTCGCGTACACATCACTGGTAACGGCGCAAGACGCCAAGCCCACGTATCCGAGCTGGCGGCCGGCGTTGGCGCTCGATCACATTCTCGTGACGCCCGGGTTGACGATCCGCAGCTGCGACGTCCTCGAATGCAACGTGTCGGACCACCGACCCGTGGCCGTACGCATTTCGGTCGATGACCCGAAACGCCACCTGCAGTAGCGCTCGGGCCGCGGCGGGACCATCGCCCGCCGCGCACAACATTCGTTCAGTGCGCCACTCGTTCGACGCAAGCGGTCTCCACCGCCCAACTTGAAGACCAGAATTCGCCCCTCTGTGAGGACGTTGTCGCGGTGTATTGGGCGCGCCGGATGCAGCCCGAACGCGCCGCCCAACCCGCGGCAACTGCGATGTACTGCTCTCCATCCGCGAGATAGGAAATCGGTGGCAATGATTCCGGTGTGCACCGGCGTTTCCCACACGAGCTTGCCGGAGTCTGCGGCATAAGCGGCGAACGTGCCGTCAGCGCGAGTGTAACGAAGCCGCGCCGAACTCAGCCGTGACTGGATTTGGACGAATCCTCTTCGTCAGCCTGGGTTGTCAATTGCGAGGCTGATATTTCCTTGCGTGCGTCGGCGTCCGACGCGGTACCTGCGCTGCCCGGCAACAATGAGCGCAGGAAATTGATGTTCTGGTCTGCGAGGCGTTGCATCAGCTTCAGCGGATTTGCGTTCAGCACTTCGCGCATGCGGCGCTGATAGAGTTCCTGCTGCTCCAGAAAAGTCATGATGCTCTGCTCGAGATAGCGGCTCAGCACGCTCTGCATGCTGTCACCGTAGAAGCGCACGATCTGCTCGAGCACGCGATTCGTCAGCAGCGGCTCGTGCCCCTCAGCTTCCTGTTCGCCAATGATCTGCAGCAGCACCGAACGCGTGAGATCTTTCCCGGTCTTCGAATCGAGAACCTTGACGGGGTCTTTGCCGAGAATCATCTTGCGAACGTTGTCGAGCGTGACGTACTCGCTCTGCTGGGTGTCATACAGTCGCCGATTGGGATATTTTTTCAGAATCCGCACCGCAGCATTCTCCTGTCAATTACTATCGTGGCCAATGCGTACGCATGGTATACGGTTTGCCGCAGTGCGGAAATCTGAGGCCCCTATTGCAGTGTTGGACGGTGCAGCATTGGACGCCAGACGCGGTGGGCGATCTCCGGTTCCGAGATCATTCCGAAATCAAGGAGACAACGGATGAAAGTATCGGTTGATCTGGACCTGACGCCAGAGGAGCTGCGACGCTTGTTCGGGCTACCGGATCTGACGCCGATCCAGACGCTTGTCGTCGAACGGATCACGCGTCAGGTCGAGAAGGGCCTGGACAGCAATCTGATTGCCGGCATCACGCGGTCGATCATCACAGGCGGGGTGCAGTCGTGGGAGGCCTACCAGAAGTTGCTCTCGGGCATCCTGACGGTGTCCAAACCCGGCGATACGAAGCGGGAAGAAAACCCGAGCTAGATCGAGCTCAAGCGCTGGCGAGGTGGGTTCGCCTCGCTGCGTAAATTGCGTCGGGGTACAAGAAGCACCGCATCCCACTGCGCTCGAACTTCCGCCATTTGCTGGCGGACTGCGCGAGACGGTCGCCGATCACATAGTAGATCGCCGGATTGAAGCCCATGCCGCAATGGCTTGCGTACACCTCGACGTTATCCGTGTAGCGGCGTCTCTTCTTCGATGCAGGTCCGCCAGTTTGCGATGCCATCGGTACGGCTGTAGATCGCGGTCGAAGGCACCGGAGCGGGTCGTGAAATGTCACCCATCCGGCGTTTGATGCTGTCGCCGCTTTCACCGGTCGCCATCTCGAACAGGCGCGCCACCGCCGGCGCGGTGCCGCTCGTATCGGTCTGCCGGAACGGGGCGCCGAGGGTGATGATTTGACGGATCTGATCGGGAATCGCTTTGGCAATTTCGCGCGCAAACACGCCGCCCAGGCTTTGGCCGACCAACGATACGGGTCGTCCATGTTTGACAGCGACGTCGCCAACAGTATCGATGAGGCGTTCCATCAACATGCCGCGGGGACCCAGATTGCGACCAAATCCCCACGGGATCGCGTCATAGCCTTGACGTTCCAGCCACCGCCGCAACATTGCCGTCGACTGGCTATCCGCCATGAAGCCGGGTAAGAGATACACGGGATGGCCGTCGCCCTGCGGCATGCTTCGCAGGAACGGCAAACTGGGCAACAGCGTCGATGCCTCGAGCAACGCGCGCCATCCTTCGGATAACGCCAGCAAGGTTGACGGCGGGTTCACCGTTGTCGTGTCGACCTGTAACGCCATGGCATACCTCGTAATACGTTTGTCACAAGTAGCACAAAGCCGTCTGTACTGTAAATGACGGCATTCGATGCGATTGTGATCGGGTTCCGGTGAGTTCTGCTGCTAACGGGGGCGGAGAGTCGCTGGGTCGGGTCGTATGTTGCTGGCCTGCAAAAAGACGCTAAGATTCCCGCGGAGCCACAGATAGTGCGTGATCGTCGATGGCCTCGCCCACGCTGATCACCGGTATTGACACGCTGGACAATCCCTTGCGAAGGAGCACGGCCATAGACGCGAATCGTTCGAGGCGCGCCCGTTACGGACGCAAACTCATGTTGTTGGCCGCGGTTGCCCTCGTCGGCATTCCGCTCCTCGCGGCGGACGACAACGTCGTCAACGTCTTCAGCTGGACGAACTACATCGACGCGAAGGCGATCCCGTCGTTCGAGGAGAAAACCGGCATCAAGGTCAACTACGACCTGATGGATTCCAACGACGTGCTCGAGGCGAAGCTGCTCGCCGGCAAGTCGGGCTACGACGTCGTCATCCCGTCGATGAACTTCTTCGGCAAACAGGTCGAAGGCGGTCTGTACCAGCCGATTCCGAAAGCGAAGCTCAAGAACTACGGGAACCTGGACCCGCTGCTGATGAAGCGACTCGAGCGCTTCGATCCGGGCAACGTCTACGGTGTGCCGTATATGTGGGGCACCAACGGCATCGCGTTCAACGTCGACAAGATCAAGGAGCGGATGCCGAATGCGCCGACCGACAGCTGGAAACTGCTGTTCGATCCGGAGGTCGTCAAACACTTCAAGGACTGCGGTGTTGCGCATGCTCGACGCGGGTGACACGGTCGTCGAGTCCGCGCTGATCTATCTCGGGCGCAATCCGGACACGGAAAACCCGGACGATCTGAAGGCCGCGATCGACGTCATCACGAAGATCCAGCCGTATGTGCGCTACTTCCACTCGACGAGTTACGTCGACGATCTTGCGAACGGCGAAATCTGTCTCGCGCTCGGTTATTCGGGCGACGTGCTGCAGGCGACGCGCAGCGCGCGCAAGGGCGTCAAGATCGACTACTTCCTGCCGAAGGAAGGCGCGGAGCTGTGGATCGACGTGATGGCGATTCCGAAAGATGCGCCGCACCCCGACGCCGCCGCGAAATGGATCGATCACATCCTCGATCCGACCGTCGTCGCCGGAATTTCGAATGCCGTCTGGTACGCCAACCCCAACAAGCCGTCCAAGGCGCTGCTCGATCCGTCGATCCGCGACAACCCGATCGTCTATCCGCCGGAAGACGTGATGGCGCGGCTCGATCGTGGTCGGTCCCAAATCTCAGCGATTCGTGAAGCTGCGCAACCGGGCATGGACGCAAGCCAAAGCGGGCGGTTAACCGCGCCACTCGTCCGATTCGTCGGTGTCACGAAACGCTTCGGCGATGTCGTGGCCGTCGATGACGTATCGCTCGACATCGCCGAAGGCGAGTGCTTTGCGCTGCTCGGCGGCTCCGGCAGCGGCAAAACGACGCTGCTGCGCCTGCTCGCCGGATTCGAGCGGCCCACCGTCGGGCCGAATGTTCGATCGGCGGCGAAGACATCACCGACGTCCCGCCGCATCGTCGGCCGATCAACATGATGTTCCAGTCCTACGCGCTGTTCCCGCACATGAACGTCGAACGCAACGTCGGCTTCGGGCTGCGCCAGGAAGGCTTGCCGAAGGACGAGATTCGCGATCGCGTCGTCGCGGCGTTGAAACTCGTCGAAATGGAAGCGTTGATCAAGCGCCGCCCGGATCAACTGTCCGGCGGCCAACGTCAACGCGTCGCGCTCGCGCGCGCGCTGGTCAAACGCCCCAAAGTACTTCTGTTGGACGAGCCGCTCGCAGCGCTCGACAAACGTCTGCGCGAACAGACGCAGTTCGAGTTGATGCGGATCCAGGACGAAGTCGGCATCACGTTCATCGTCGTGACGCACGATCAGGAAGAAGCGATGACGCTGGCGACCCGCATCGGCGTGATGAACGCGGGCAAGATCGTCCAGACGGGAACGCCGCGCGAAATCTACGAATCACCGGCGAACCGCTTCGTCGCCGACTTCGTCGGCTCGGTGAACTTGTTCGAAGGCCGCGTGACGTCGCAAACCAACGGCATCGTCGCGCTCGACGTTGCCGGCGTGCCGGGCGGCATCAAGGTGCGCACGAGGCGGCGCTCGCGCCGGGCTCGGATATGCGCGTTGCGCTGCGGCCGGAGAAGCTGCACATCACGCACGACGAGCCGACCGCCGACGCGGCAAACAAGGTCCACGGTGTGGTCGCCGAGATCGGTTATCTCGGCGCGTCCTGCATCTTCCGGGTCCGCACCGATGCCGGCCGCATCGTTCAGGTGATGCAACCCAATCAGGCGCGCGACCTGTCGCTCGCGTATCAGTGGGACGAACCGGTGTGGGTGTCGTGGTCACCCGAAAGCGGAGTGCTGATCGTTGGCTGAGCGAGCGCGATTCGACTGGGGACGGCTCTTCGTCATCGGCACGCCGTACCTGTGGCTCGGATTGTTTTTTCTCGTGCCGTTCATTCTGGTGCTGAAGATCTCGTTGTCCGAGTCGATCCTGGCGCAACCGCCGTATGGACCGCTGTGGGAGACGGACCCGAGCGGCCACGTCGAGGTCAAGGCGAGCGCCGACAACTTTTCGTATCTCGTCGAAGACTCGTTCTACAAAGACGCGTACTCTCAAAGCGGTCAAAACGGCGTTTTTTTCGACGTTGATTGCGCTGTTGATCGGCTATCCGATGGCGTACGGCATCGCGCGCGCGAAACAGCCGTGGCGCAACACACTGCTGATGCTGGTGGTGCTGCCGTTCTGGACGTCGTTTTTGATTCGCGTCTATGCGTGGAAAGTGATCCTGCAGGGCAACGGTCCATTGAATGCGATGTTGATGTGGCTCGGCGTCGTCGATGAGCCGGTGCAGATTCTGTACACCGACTTCGCGATCTATCTCGGCATCGTCTATTCGTACCTGCCGTTCATGGTGCTGCCGTTGTACGCGGCGCATCGAACGACTGGATCTGACGTTGAACGAAGCGGCGGCCGATCTCGGCGCGCCGCCGTGGCGCGTATTCGCTGTCGATCACGCTGCCGTTGTCGTTGCCCGGCATCGTCGCCGGCTGTGGGCTCGTGTTCATTCCGGCGGTCGGCGAATTCGTGATTCCGGAAATGCTCGGCGGACCCAACGCCGCGATGATCGGCCGCGTGCTGTGGAACGAGTTCTTCGCGAATCGCGACTGGCCGATCGCAAGCGCGGTCGCGGTCGCGATGCTGCTGTTTCTGGTCGTGCCGATCATGTTGTTCCAGCGCTACGAAGCGCGCGCGGAAGGTCGATGAACGTTCGCCTCTACACGTTCGTGTCGGTTTCGCGTTTGCGTTTTTGTATCTGCCGATCTTTGCGCTCGTCATCTACTCGTTCAACGCGAGCCCGCGCGTGACGGTGTGGCAGGGTTTTTCGACGCACTGGTACGCAACGCTGTTCGACAACCGAGAGATCATCGACGCGGCGTTGCTGAGTCTTGAAAGTGGCGACGATGAACGCGACGTTTTCGGTGATCCTCGGTACGCTCGCCGCGTTCACGCTGGTGCGCCACACGAAGTTTCCGCGGTCGCACGATGTTCACGGGTCTCGTTGCGGCGCCGCTCGTGATGCCGGAAGTCATCACCGGTTTGTCGCTGCTGCTGTTGTTCGTCGCGTCGGAGTCGTGGTTCGGTTGGCCGAAGGAGCGCGGCATCACGACGATCACGATCGCGCACATCACGTTTTCGCTCGCATTCGTCGCGGTGCTCGTTCAAGCGCGACTGTCGACGTTCGACCGTTCGCTCGAAGAAGCGGCGCTCGATCTCGGTGCGCCGCCGTGGAAGGTCTACTTCGTGATCACGCTGCCGCTGATCGCGCCAGCGCTCGATCAGCGGCTGGTTGCTCGCCTTTACGATGTCGTTGGACGATCTGGTGATTTCGAGCTTCGTCTCCGGACCCGGGTCGAGCACGTTGCCGATGGTCGTGTTTTCGATGGTGCGCAAAGGTCTGTCGCCGGAGATCAACGCGCTCGCGACGTTGTTCATCGGCGTCATCGGCATCGGCATCGTCGGTTCGGTGGTGATCGCGCGCCGAGGACTGGCACCACCCACCGCTGACGCGGTAGCTCGTCACATTCGATCGCGCATCGCGAAATACAGCATGCCGAGCACCGCGCCCGGCCAGCGCAGCCAGCGGCCACCCGGGAACGGCCGCGTCGGCAGATCGCGCAAACACGTCGAAGGCTGCGCTGTCGCCGCAGATCGCTTCGTGCGAGCAATTGACCGGCGAGGTGCGCGAGTCCCGACGCCCGTGCCCGGAATAGCCGTGCGCAAAGTACACGTGTGGACTCAAGCGGCCGAAATGCGGCATGCGGTTGCGACGTGATCGCAAGCGTGCCGCCCCACGCGTAGTCGATCGGCGTGTCTGCGAGCTGCGGATAGATCTTCAGCAGTAGGGCCTGCACGAAACGCGGCGATGTCGTGCGGAAAGCCGCGACGATAATTTTCGCCGCCGCCGAACAGCAGCCGGCCGGTCCTGCGACATCCGGAAATAGTTGATGACGAAACGTGAGTCGGCGACGGCGACGCGACGCGGATTGATCTCGTGCGCGAGGGCTGCATCGAGCGGCTGCGTCGCGATGATGAAGTTGTTGATCGGCATGATGCGTCCGGCGAGCTTCGGCGCAAGGTTGCCGAGGTATGCCGTTCGCCGCGAGGATCAGCTGAGTCCGCGGTGACGCTGCCGTTGTCGTGCGTTCGCACCGTGACGGTCCCGCTGTCGTCGAAGTCGATCGCGCTAGTGTGCTTCGTAAATCCGCACGCCGAGCTCGAGGCAGCGTTTGGCGACGCCGAGCGCGAGATTCAGCGGATGCAGATGCGCCGCATCCCAGTCGACGTAGCCGCCGTAGTACGCATCGGTGCCGAGCAGCTCACGTGCTTCGCGCGCGTCGAGCTTCTGCGAGCGACTGACGACCGTACCGAGTCGCGAGTTTGTCGGCGAGCGCGTGATATTCGCGCAACGTAGCGCCGCTTGTGCGCGACGATCGCGACGCCGGGCGTCAGTTCGCAGTCGATCGCGAGTTCCGCGATCAGCCGTTTGACGAGATCCTTTCGCGGCTTCGCCGAGTTCCCACAGACGACGCGCCTCCGTCGGGCCCAGAGTGCGCTTCGAGCCAATCGACGTCTCTGCGCTGGCCGCCGAAGAGCTGTCCGCCGTTGCGCCCGGAAGCGCCCCAACCGATACGTTGGGCCTCGAGCACGACGACGCTCTTGCCGGCCTGGGCGAGATGCAGCGCCGCCGACAATCCGGTGAATCCGGCGCCGACGATGCATACGTCGGCTCGGACGCGATTCGCGTCGAGCGGGGTTGTACGCGGCAACGTGTGCGCGGTCGCGGCGTAGTACGAAGTCGGATACATCGACCAGTCTCGCGACTCTTGGCACGGCGAAGTGTACGGCGTTACGTTGGGGTCAATGCGCGTTCCGCTGTAGACTGGCACGGGTGCATTGAACCCGCCGTGACCTATGTCGAGTGATACCGAAAAGTGGCTGATTGAACACCACATCGACGAAGTCGAGGCGATCGTTCCCGACATCGCCGGCGTCGCGCGCGGCAAGTTCTTTCCGGCCAGCAAGTTCCTGAAGCACAAGCTGCGCATCCCGGAGTCGATCTTCATCCAGGGCATGACGGGCGACTACGGCGAGGTCGACGACGATCGCTTCGACATCGATCGTGATCTGCTGCTGGTGCCGGACTTCAACACGATGCGATCGGTACCGTGGGCCACCGAGCGGACCGCGAGTGTCATCGTCGATTGCTATCGGCACGGCATGGTGCCGCTCGAACACGCGCCGCGCCAGGTGCTCAAGCGCATCCTGAAAATGTACGCGGACAAAGGCTGGAAGCCGATCATCGCGCCGGAGGTCGAGTTCTATCTCGTGCAGCAGAACAAGGATCCGGACTATCCGCTCGAGGCGCCGATCGGGCGCGCAGGTCGCAAAGAAGGCGCGGGTCGTTCGTACAGCATCGATGCGGTGAACGAGTTCGATCCGATCATCGAAGACATCTACGACTACTGCGAAGCGATGGAAGTCGATGCGGACTCGTTGTCGCACGAAGACGGCGCCGGCCAACTCGAGGTCAACTTCCTGCACGGCGATCCGCTCGAACTCGCCGACCAGGTATTTCTGTTCAAGCGGATCGCGCGCGAAGCGGCGTTGAAGCACGGGATCTACGCGACGTTCATGGCGAAGCCGATGGATGGCGAACCCGGCAGCGCGTTGCATCTGCATCAGAGCATCGTCGACCCGAATACCGGACAGAATCTGTTCGCAATGCCGGACGGTGCCGACAGCCCGATGTTCCGCTCGTTCATCGGCGGCCTGCAGCGTTACGTGCCCGACGCGTTGATCATCTTCGGGCCGTACGTGAATTCGTATCGTCGCTTCACGCGCTATCTGGCGGCGCCGATCAACGTGCAGTGGGGTTACGACAACCGCACGGTCGGCTTGCGCGTGCCGAGCGCGGATCCGGAGAACCGACGCGTCGAGAACCGGATTCCGGGTGCGGACGTGAATCCGTACCTCGCCATAGCGACGTCGTTGGCGTGTGGCTACATGGGCATGGTCGAGGGCCTGACCCCGACGGAGCCGACGACCGGCAGTGCGTATCATTCCGAACAGGGCTTCGCGCGAGACCTGTTCGCGGCGCTGGACCTGATGGAGGCGTGTGCGCCGCTGCACGACATCCTGGGTCACGATTTCGTCGAGCTGTACTGCGCGATCAAACGCGTCGAGCACGAGACCTATTTCCAGGTCATCAGTCCGTGGGAGCGGGAACACCTGCTCCTGAATGTCTGAGCGACGGAAGTGCGCGAGCCAAGCCGATGCCGCAACGATCGCTCGCGGACTGGCAGCAGGTCGACGCCGCGCATTACCTGCATCCGTTCACCGACAGCCGCGCGCTCGCGGCAAAGGGCACGCGCGTCATCACGCGCGGCGACGGCATCTACATCTACGACGCGACCGGCCACAAGATGCTCGACGGCATGTCGGGCCTGTGGTGCGTCAACCTCGGCTACGGCCGCAGCGAGCTGATCGACGCGGCGACCGAGCAGATGGCGCAGCTGCCGTTCTACAACAGTTTTTTTCAGTGCGCGCATCCGCCCGCGATTCGCCTCGCCGAACTGCTCGCGCAAGTGACGCCGTCGAATCTGAATCATGTCTTCTTCACCGGTTCGGGCTCCGAAGCCAACGACACCGTGATCCGCATGGTGCGCCATTACTGGAGCGTTCTCGGGCAACCGAACCGTACCGTCATCATCAGCCGCGAAAACGCGTACCACGGCAGCACGATGGGCGGCGCGAGCCTCGGCGGCATGGCGTACATGCACAAGCAAGGCGGCTTGCCGATTCCCGGCATCGAACACATCGCGCAACCGTACTACTTCGACTATCGGGGCAATCTCTCCGCGGAAGAGTTCGGCATCGAGCGCGCGCGCGATCTCGAGCGGCGGATCGAAGCCGTTGGCGCCGACAACGTCGCGGCGTTCATCGGCGAACCGATCCAGGGCGCGGGCGGCGTCATCATGCCGCCGGCGAGCTATTGGCCGGAGATTCGCCGCATCTGCGCGAAGTACGGAATTCTGCTCGTCGTCGACGAAGTGATCACCGGGTTCGGCCGCACCGGTCACTGGTTCGCATCGCAATACTACGATCTCGAACCGGATCTGCTCGTGATGGCGAAGGGCATGTCGTCCGGCTATCTGCCGATCGGCGGCGTGATGGTCGGGGACCGCGTCGCCGCCGTGCTCGCGGCGGGCGGCGACTTCAACCATGGCTTCACGTACTCGGGCCATCCGACGTGCGCCGCAGTCGCCGTTCGCAACATCGAATTGCTGCGCGACGAGCGGATCGTCGAATACGTGCACGACGTCGCCGCGCCTCATCTCGAGCAACGATGGAGCGAGCTTGCGGATCATCCGCTCGTCGGCGAAGCGCGGACGCTGGGACTGCTCGGCGCGATCGAACTGGTCGCCGACAAAGAGACCCGATCGCGTTTCCAGCCGAGCGGGCGCGCGGGCGAACTGTGCCGCGACCTCGCCGTGAAAAACGGCGTCGTGATGCGACACGTCAACGAATCGATGATCATCGCGCCGCCGCTGATCATCACCCGCGAACAGATCGACGAACTCGTCGACAAGGCGAGGCACACACTCGACGACGCGCTGGTCCAGTTGCGGGCGTGATCAGCCCGGTTCCGACTCGTCTCCCGACTGCCGCCGGATCAGACCTCTGAACGCCTGCAGCGGCGTGCCGCCCTCGTGGACGACGCGATAGACCTCCCGCGCGATCGGCATCTCGACACTGTGCGCGTCGGCCAGCGCAATGACCGCCGGCACGCTCTTGACGCCCTCCGCGACCATGTGCATCTCTCTGACGATTTCGTCGAGGCGCAGTCCCTTGCCGAGCTGTTCGCCGACGAAGCGGTTGCGGCTGTGAACGCTGGTGCACGTGGCTACGAGATCGCCCATGCCGGCAAGACCCGCGAACGTTTCCGGTCTGCCGCCGAGCGCTATTCCGAGCCGCGTAATTTCGGCGAGCCCGCGCGTGATGACCGCGGCGCGCGTATTGTCGCCGGCGCCAAGACCGTCGCCCATGCCCGCCGCGATCGCGACGACGTTCTTCAAAACGCCGCCGAGTTCGCAACCGATGACGTCGGTATTCGTATAGACGCGGAACAATCCGGAGCGGAACAACTCCTTCAGCCGTCGCACGATCGTGTCGTCGTCCATTGCGAGCACGCTCGCCGCGGCGTCGCCACCCATGATTTCGCGAGCGAGATTGGGTCCGGTCAATACGCCGGGCGGATGTCCCGGCAACACCTCGGTGATGATCTCGGTCATCCGCGCCTGCGTGCCCGCCTCGAGCCCCTTCGTGAGGCTGATCACCGGCACCCACGGACGGATGTGGCGAGCCACTTCGGTCAGCGTCGCGCGGAACATCTGCGACGGCACGCCCATGACGATGACGTCGGCGTCGCGAACCGTCTCGCCGAGGTCGGCGCTCGCCGACAGCCGCGGCGACAACCGGGCGTCGCCGAGATAGCGTTTGTTGGTGCGCTGTTCGTTGATCTCGGCGACGGTCGTGGCGTCGCGCGCCCACAGCACGGTTCGCGTGTTGCGCGACACCATCGATGCAACCGTCGTGCCCCAGGACCCGCCGCCCATCACCGCTACGCGTAACTGCATCACCCCTCCACCGTCACGTCAGCGCGCCCGATTACTTCGGATCCGCGGGTGGTTGCTCCGGCGCGCGACTGAGTTCATCGACGCGCCGCGCCGCGTCCTCGGCGGCCTTCACCGCGTCGTGCGCCTGCGCCTTCGCGGCTTTGGCATCGGCGTCGATGCCTTTGATCGGTTCACCGCAGCCGGCGAGCAATACGGCGCAGGCTATGAGAATGAGGCCGCTTGTTCGCTTCACGTCGTGTCTCCTTGCGCGGTTGATCAGGTGTCGTGACTCTAGCACCGGTGGAGCGGCCCGAGCGGCCGCCTGTGGACCTCAGTCGCGGATCACCAGCAGCCGGATTTCCGTCATGTCCTCGATCGCGAAACGGACGCCCTCGCGGCCGAGGCCCGAATCCTTCACGCCGCCGTAGGGCATGTTGTCGACGCGCCACGATGGCACGTCGTTGATGATGACGCCGCCGACGTCGAGCACGTCCCATGCGCGCATCGCCTTTCGGATATCGGTGGTGAAAACCCCGGCTTGCAGGCCGAACTTGCTCGCGTTGACCTGGCGCAGCGCATCTTCGAAGTCGTCGTATCGATACAACGCCACGGCCGGCCCGAACGCCTCCTCGCAGTTGATGGCGGTATCGAGCGGCACGGCTTCGAGCACGGCGGGAGTAAGCATCACGCCGTTGAGTTCGCCACCGCAGAGACAGCTGGCGCCGCGTTGCACCGCCGCGTCGATCCATTGTTTGAGGCGCGTCGCTTCGGCAGCGGAGATCATCGGTCCGATGAACGTGTCTTCGGCGCGTGGATCGCCCATCTTGAGCAGCTTTACCGCGCGCACCAGCTTGTCGCGCAGCGCATCGTAAATCGACGCGTGCGCGATGATCCGCTGCACGCTGATGCAACTCTGGCCGGATTGATAAAAGGCTCCGAACACGAGTCGTTCGACGACTGCGTCGAGTCGATCGGCTTGGTCGGCGTCGACGATGCACGCTGCGTTGCCGCCGAGTTCGAGCACGACTTTTTTGCGCCCCGCCGTTGCTTTGAGTTTCCAACCGACCTCCGGCGAACCGGTGAACGACAGCAGCTTCAGTCGATCGTCTTGCGTAAACAGGTCCGCGCCGTCCCTGTGCGCAGGCAGGATCGAGAACGCGCCTTTGGGCAACGCGGTCTGCGCGAGCACTTCGCCGATGATCAATGCGCCGATCGGCGTGCGACTCGCGGGTTTCAACACCCACGGACAACCGGCGGCGATCGCCGGTGCGACTTTGTGTGCCGCGAGGTTCAGCGG
Organism: uncultured Gammaproteobacteria bacterium; assembly: GCA_963829065.1. Taxonomy (GTDB): domain Bacteria; phylum Pseudomonadota; class Gammaproteobacteria; order Pseudomonadales; family Azotimanducaceae; genus DATJGR01. Next base: position 187,452 of record CAWHHK010000014.1, read on the forward strand.
GAAGTTGAACGGACTGATGAACGAGCACGCGCCGATCGGCACGCGCTTGTACAGGCCGCGGTAACCTTTCGCGCGTGCGGAAATCTCGAGGTTCAGAACTTCGCCGCCGATACGCACCGATTCTTCGGCGGCGACACGAAACGTATCGATCAGCCGCGTCACTTCGCCGCGGGCATCGTTGATTGGCTTACCGGCCTCGATGCACAGCGCCAACGCGAGTTCATCGAAACGTTCGCGGAAACGCGCGACGCAGTGGTTCAGCACCTCCTGCCGCGCAAACGGCGGCATGGCCGCCATCGCGGGCTCCGCCGCGGCTGCTGCCGCGATGCCGGCATCGATGGCGCTCGCGTCCGCCAACGCGACGCGCGTCGCCGTCTCGCCGCTGAATTTGTCCGATACCTCGAGACTCTCGTTGGCGAAGATTGGCTCGTTCGCGAGGTAGTACGGGTAGCGCGGTTTCAGCATCGCGGTCTCCCACTTGAGATCCGCATGATTATGCGCACGAATGTTGGTCGCGATCACGCGACGTCGGCGCTATGCAATAAGGCGGGCGATGAGACGTGGCTAACGTTTTCGCATCGCCGGACCGCGCGGACCGGGTCGCCAACCGCCCGATTGCGCGTCCGCGGCGTATGCTTGCGGTCTGCGACATCGACGCACAGGGATTGCGATGCGGCTACCCCGTTTCAACGGGCTCGTTACATTGGCTCGCGCCGGAACTCTTTTCGGAGAGCGGCGGTGACGTTCTCGATCGTCCAGGTCGTCGCGGTATTGATTTTTGGCACGTCCAGTTTCTTGGCCGGCTGGATGCTGCGCCGCATTCAATCCAAAACCCGCGAAGCCGAGCTGCAGCATCAGCTGGTCGAGGTCAAAGGTGCGATCGGACCGCTCGAAACGCACGTTCGAAACCGCGACCAGCGCGTCGCGACGTTGATCGGCGAGGTGACCGACTGGAAAGCCAAGGTGCCGGCCTTGGAAGCCGCGATCAAACGCAAAGACGTCGAGGTACTCGCGAAGGAACGCGAGTTGAACACGGCGCGCGCGCAGGTCGATGCGCTGAAAGCAGCGGCGGTTCCGGATCGCTCGACAGCCGAACTCGAGTCGCTGCGCGACGCGGTGCGCGCGGCCGAGGAACGCAGCGCCTCGCTCGCCGCCGCCGTCGCCGAACGCGATTTGCGGTTGGCAAACGGCGGCGCGCAGGCGTGGTCCGACACGTCCGCTGACGGCACCGCTGCACCGGCGATCCAGGCGTTCGAGACGGAGATCGCCGCGCGGGATCGCGGCATCGCGCAACTGCAGAGTCGGCTCGACGCGGAGATAGAACTGCGCCGCGGCCAGGACGCCGCGATGGCAAGTCGCGACTCGGAACTCGAGCGGGCGAAGGCGGAAGCCAACAAGTGGCGGTTGCGCGTGCCGAAACTCGTCGCAACGATCAAGGCGCACGACGCGACGCTCGCGGCGCACGCTGCGCTGCTGGCCGAACGCGATGCGATGCTCGCCGCGCGCGACGCGGTGCTCGCCGAACACGTCTCTACGATCGCCGCGCGTGATGCGACGATCGCCGAAGGCGCCGCGCGCATTGCCGCGCGGGACACCGCGCTCGCCGCCAGCGACGCCGCGTTGACCCAGGAATCCAACAACGCCGCCGCACTGCGCGGCGAGCTCGAGCAGCAGCGCGCGACGAACGCGGGGTTGAACACCGCGTTGACCCTGCGCATGGCCGAGATAGCGAATCTGTCGTCGCAATTGGGTGCGATGTCGATCCAGCACGACGCAGTCGCGGCCGCGCTCGATGAGCGCACGCGCGCGATTGCGGCTCTCACGCAACGCAACGCGACGCTCACCGATGAATTAAAAGATCACGCGGCGAAGTTGGACACCGTGACGCAACGGGGGCGCGAAGAAGCCGATCGGCAGCGCGCCGAGCTGCGTCGCGTGACGGACGAGCGCGGTGCATTCGAGCAACGGCTGACGGCGATTGCCGCCCAGCTCGCCGCGGCGCAGACGCACGGTACGGCACTCGACGGTGAACGTGCCGCGCTCGCGCGACGCGTCGCGGACGCCGACACGCGCGTCAACGCGATCAACGAAGAGCGGACGGCGATCGAGCAGCGCAATGCCGCGTTGCAGACCGAACACGCGGCGCTCGAAGCGCGCCTCGCCAAGGCGGACTCGTTGCGGCTGGCGTCCGAGCAGCAGCTGACCACGCTGCAGCGCGAACATGCTGATGCGAAAGTGGCCGCCGAAACGCTGCGACAGGCGCTCGATGTCGAGCGCGCGGGCAGGGCGCAGGTCGCGACAGAGACCGAGCGGCGGACCGCCGAGTTGTCGAAAGAGTCGTCAACGATGCGCGCGGAAGTGCGCAGCCTGCACACGCGCATCGCGCCGCTCGAATCGTTGCTGAAGCAACGCGATGCGACGTTGTCCGAGCGCGCGAAACGGATCGAGCAGTTGACGAACCAGAGTCAATCGCTGACGGAGCAAATCGACGCGTTGCAGTCGGCGTTGCGCCAGCGCGGGGAACGCATCAGTGAGTTGGAACGGAAGTTCTCGGACCAACCGCCGGCTCCCGTGCCGGTCGCAGCGGATCCGCGTGACGATGAACTCGAGCGTCTGCTCGCCGAGCAGGTCGAGAAGAATCACGAGTTGTCGACGCTGGTCGACGAACGCGAGCGTGACCTCGCGCTCGCCGCGAAGAACAACGACCTGAACGCAAAGTCACTGTTGGTGCTCAAGCAACAGCTCGACGATGCGCGCGCCACTGAAGAGCGCCTCGCCTCGCAGCTGCGCGAATTGAAATCGGCGGCCCAGAACGTTGCCGAGACCGCACCCGCGGCCGCCAAGCCGGCGATGTCGAAACCGCAGGGATTGTTCGGCGCGCCACCGGAACGGACCGACGAATTGCAGCAGATCCACGGCATCGGCCCGGGTTTTGAACGCGGCCTGAACAAGCTCGGCATTTATCAGTTCAGCCAGCTCGCCGGCCTGTCGACGCAGGAGATCGCGTGGATCGAGGCGTATCTGCCGACGTTCCACGGTCGCGTCGAACGCGACGACTGGCCCGGACAGGCGGCCGCATTGCTGGCGTCGTCGGAGCACGCGGAATGGTCGTTGCGCGCTCGTGGCGATGCTGCTTCGTTGTCGCCGAGCATCAACTGACGCCGGGACCGAGCCGACGCAGCCAATACGATAGACAGCGCGTAGACTGAATCTGATGGAGACTCGACGACTCGGTGTGATTGGCGACGTGCACGCAGAACATCGTCGCCTCGACGCTGCGCTGAATTTCTTAAGCTCCGCCGGCGTCGATGCGATCTGCTGTACCGGAGACGTGGCCGATGGGCCGGGCTGCGTCGACACGTGCTGTGCTCTGCTTGCGTCCGCCAACGTGCTGATCGTGGCTGGCAATCACGACCGCTGGCTGCTCGCGGATCGGATGCGCGCCGTGCCGCACGCGCATGACCGTGCCCAACTCGACGCTTCGAGTCGCGACTATCTCGAAGCGTTGCCGTCGATGCGGCGCATCGAAACGCCATCCGGTACCGCGCTGCTGTGTCATGGCGTTGGCGAAAACGATTTGCGCAAAGTGTGGCCGGGTTCGTCGCGGATGCCGATCGAGCGCAGTCCGGAACTCGACGCGTTGATCGCGGGCGACGACACGCGTTGGGTCATCAACGGTCACCTGCATTACCGCGTGATCGTGAACTTCGACCGGCTCACGGTGCTCAACGCCGGCACGTTGAAAGGCGAGCATCGTCCGGGCGTGTCGATTCTGGACTTCGATTGCGGCACCGCGACGGCATTCGAGTTCGGCGCGAAGGCTCGCTGCATCGCGTCGCGGAGCGCTTGCTGCGCGACGACGCGGACCGGCGCGTCTGGCGCGACACGCAGGAATTCGACAGCACCTGGACGCCGGTGACGTTGTACGCGACGTAGCCTGGCGCCGTAGGCCCGCCTGCACGGAAAGCGGGCAATTTGGCCCCGAACGCAGATATACTGCCTGCCAATCTATCGATGAGACCTCCCATGGCGATCAAGCCGAAGACCCCGTCGTCCCCGGAAGCACGCAAACAGATCGAAAAGGACGTCGCGGCGTTCCTGAAGTCGGGCAAGAAAATTCAGCGGATTCCGTCCGGCGTCAGCGGTCAGGATGGCTTGGGCAACCGCAAACAACTGGTGCTCGGGCCGAGTTCGAAAGCCAAGAGGCTAGCACGGCGGACCAGCCCGCGGCGCGTCATGACGGGAATCAAGGACTACGAACGCCGCGACGCCCTGGGTCTGGCGCAGTTGATCCGCGACCGTGAAGTGAGCGCCGTCGAGGTGCTTGACGAAGCGATCGCGCGCGCGGACGCCGTCAATCCCGCGCATCAACGCCGTCGTGGCGAAGTGCTATGCGGCGCGCGCGTCGCGCAGGCGGCATTGCCGCTGCCCGATGCGCCGCTCGCCGGCGTGCCGTTCCTGATCAAGGACATGACCTATCTGCAGGGGCTGCCGAGTACGTCGGGCAGCCGCCTGTTTGCCGATTTTGTGCCGGACCACGATTCCGAGATCGTTGCGCGTTATCGCGCCGCGGGGCTGCTGATTTTCGGCAAGACCAACACGCCCGAATTTGGCCTCAACGTGACGACCGAACCGGCGCTGTTCGGCGCAACGCCGCAATCCGTGGAATCTCGACAGGACGACCGGCGGGTCGAGCGGCGGCGCCGGCTGCCGCAGTCGCCGCTCGGGTCATTCCGGCGGCCCACGCGACCGACGGCGGTGGGTCGATCCGCATCCCGGCGTCGTGCTGCGGTCTCGTCGGCCTGAAGCCGACGCGCGCGCGCAACCCAGCCGGGCCCGGATGTCGGCGAGGGCTGGGGCGGTATGTCGACCGCGCACGTCGTCTCGCGCAGCGTCCGTGACAGCGCGGCGTTCCTCGATGCCACCCATGGACCAGCCGCGGGCGATCCGTATTGCGCGCCGGCATTCGACGGATCGTTTCTCGCGCGCTGCGGCGATGCGCCGCGGCGGCTGCGGATTGCGCTCGATACGAATTCGTTGACGGATGCACCGACGCATGCCGACTGCATTGCGGCGGCGGCGCATGCAGCGAAGTTGTGCGAGTCGCTGGGTCACAGCGTCGAGGCCGCATCGCCGCAGTTCGACCGCCTGGCGTTTCGAATGGCGACCGGTGTCGTCGTCTCTGCATCGATCGCCAATCTGGTCGATTCGCGTCTGGCGGCGCTCGGGCGAGCGCTGCGCGCCGACGATATCGAAGAGAACACGCGCGCGACCGTCGAATACGGGCGCAGCATCGCGGCGTCACGCTACGCCGCGGCCATGCAGACGATTCATCAAACCGGCCGGGCCGTGGCGCGTTTTCACCAAACCTACGATCTGATGCTGACCCCGACCTTGGTGACGCCACCGGTGGCGCTGGGCTGGCTCGATTCGATGAGCACGGATCGAGCGGCGTTCGGTACTCGGTTCTCGAGTTTCTGGGGATTCACGAATCTGCAGAACGCGACCGGACAACCGGCGATATCGCTGCCGCTCTTCTGGAATGCGGAAAATCTGCCGATCGGTGTTCAGTTCGTCGGCCGTTTCGGCGACGAGCTGCTGCTGCTGCAACTCGCGTCGCAGCTCGAGCGCGCACAACCGTGGTTCGATCGGCGACCCGCGGTCGCCGCGTAGTCAGCGACCGAGCGACGTAGAAGACCGGCGCCGTCACGCGCTGCAGCGACCGCCGCCCAGCACGCAGAACTTCGCGCAGTGCGGATGGTTCAACTTGACACTCTGCAACGCGCCTTCGAGGTGCGGACCGAGATCGAAGCGCGGGTCGTACGGCAACAATGTGCACGACACGACGGTCGGTGCTCCGGCGCGTCTCTGTGCCGCACGACCATCCGCGACGACGCGCACATCACGTCCTGCGGGCGCTTGTGCAGGATGCCCCAGCACTCCGTCGTGATTTCGGGAACGCTCGCGGTTTCATCCATCTCTGGAAACAAGACCAGCTCGACCGGATCCTCGGCGTTCACCGCGATGCCTTCGCGCTCGAACAGGCCCGCGAAACCGTCGCGCATCGCGGCTTCGGTGTCGCCCCAGCGCAGCCGTCCGGCGACGTTGATCGCAAAGCCGTTGTCGGATAACCATTTCAGCCCGCGCAGCGTCGGCGCCCACGTATGGTGGCCGCGCAGTTCTTCGTGCAGTTCGCGCCGGTGGTGATCGATCGATACGCGCAGGATCAGCTTCGATCCGTAGCGCTCGCGCAACTGCAAGCAGCGCTGCGGCGTGTTTCGTCATCGGCCGCATCGCGTTCGTCAGCACCAGCGTGCGATAGCCGCGCTCGAGGCTCGCCTCGAGCAGGTCGAGGATCGCCGGGTTCATGAACGGCTCGCCGCCGGTGAACCCGATCTCTTGCGTCGGTAAGGCGAGCTGCGCGATCTGATCGAGGTACGACGTCACGTCGGCAGCGCGTCAGATAGACGAGTCGATCGTTGCTCGGACTCGACTCGATGTAGCAATTCGTGCAGGTCAGGTTGCACAACGTGCCGGTGTTGAACCACAACGTGCGCAACGCATGCAGCGGCACCGACGCGCGGGTTTTGCCGTCGGCGGTGACGTCGGGGTCGACAAATTTGCCGACGCGCGATTCGTTCGGGGCGGGTAGATTCATTTTTTTGGAGGGGGGTGGCTTGCATGAGGTCGACGCACGCCAGCGTACCGCAAGTCAGGCAGTGTGCGCGCGTGGGCAGCGCACGATCGATAATCTTGACTAATAGTAAGCAATGCTTATTATACGCATACCCAGTTTCGGTGACGCGACGTGTCGGATAGCAACGCCTTGAGCTTCGGATTTCTGATCCACGACCTGGCGCGAATGCAGCGCGAGAATTTTCGCGCGACCGCGCCCGAGCTCGGTTTGACGCTGGCGCAGGGGCGCGTGCTCATGCACCTGTCGCGCAACGAAGGCATCAGTCAGGTTGCGCTGTCGGCGATCCTCGAGATCCAACCGATCACGCTGTTGCGGCAGATCGATCGTCTGGAAAAAGCCGGCCTGCTCGAACGCCGCGCGCATCCGAGCGATCGGCGCGCCCAACAATTGTTCCTGACGCCACGTTCGCAGCCGTTGTTGCAACGGATCTCGGCCATCGCGAACGAAGCGCAGGACACTGTCATGGCCGGACTCACCAAAGCCGAACGCGCACAACTGATCGCATCGCTGACGCGCATCAAGGCAAATCTGGCGCAGATGATCGCGGCGCCGGGTGCCGACGCCACGCCGCGCGCTCGCTCCAAACCGCGCCGCTGAGGCGCGAATCACTAACGGTTGTATTCGTCGATGTCTGAAATTCGCAAAATCACCGCCGAGAAGCATCACGCGCCCGTCACCGGTGTTCCGCAGTTGCCGGTCGCACCGGTGGCGAGTGCCGCACCCGCGCGGACCGACGCTCGGGAGCCGGCCGATGCGGTCAAACGCCGCGCCAAGCTCACCCGGCCGTTGCTGCTGTTTGGCGTTCCGCTGCTGCTCGTGATCGGCGCGTGCTACGCGTACCTGCACGCCGGGCGCTACGTCGATACCAATAACGCGTACATCAAAGCGGACAAGGCAATCATCGCTGCGGAAGTTACCGGCAAGATCATTGAAGTCGCCGTCAAAGAAAACGATCGCGTCGAGCCCGGCCAGCTGCTGTTTCGTCTCGACGATACGCCGTACAAGCTGACACTCGAGCGCGCCGAGGCGGCGCTTGCGCAGACTGCGCAGGATATTGCAGCAATGAAATTGCAGTATGGCCAAGCCCGGGCCGAGATCGAACTGGCGCAGAACAACGTCGCGTATTCGCGCGTGACGTTCAACCGCCAGACCGGCCTCGTCGACCGCAAGATCGGCTCGATCGCGGATCTCGACAATGCACGCCACGATCTCGATACCGCGCTGAAGCAGCAGGAACTGGCGACGCAGCGCGCGGCGAAAATCCTCGTCGACTTGAATGGCAACGCCGACATCGCCGTCGAGGCGCATCCGCGCTATCAGCAGGCGAAGTCCGATCGCGACCAGGCCGCGCTCGATCTGCAGCGCACGCGCGTCACGGCGCCGTTTGCCGGCATCGCGAGCCGCAAACCCGAAATCGGCGCATACGTTCAGCGCGGCAACCCGGTGATGAGCCTGGTCTCCGACGGCGACGTCTGGATCGAGGCGAACTTCAAGGAAACGGATCTGACGTATCTGCGCGCCAACCAGGACGTCGAGGTGCGTATCGATACCTATCCCGGCCGCGAATGGCGCGGCACGGTGCAGAGCGTCAGCGAGGCGACCGGTTCCGAATTCGCGCTGCTGCCGGCGCAGAACGCCACCGGCAACTGGGTCAAGGTGGTGCAACGCGTTGCGGTGCGCATCACGCTGAACCAGGCAGGTGACGACCCGCCGCTGCGCTCGGGTATGAGCGCCAACGTCACGGTCGATACCGGCCACCGGCGAACGCTGCGCGACCTGCTGCCGGGCTAATGTCGCGGGCCGCACGGCCGCGTATTCGTCGAGCGAGCAATGAGTCCAACTGATTCCCCTGCCATGCGTGCGGTCGTGTCCGCGACGATCATGCTCGCGACCATTCTGCAGGCGCTCGATTCGACGATTGCCGCCGTTGCGCTGCCGGATATGCAGGGCACGTTCTCAGCGACGCAGGACCAGGTCGCGTGGGTGCTGACGTCGTATATCGTCGCGTCCGCGATCATGACGCCGATGGCGGGCTACCTCGGCGATCGCATCGGACGGAAAAACCTGTATCTGATCTCGGTTGCCGGGTTCGTCATCACGTCGATGATGTGCGGCCTCGCGACGTCGATCGAACAGATGGTGTTGTTCCGTTTCCTGCAAGGCTGTTTCGGCGCGCCGCTGGTGCCGCTCGCGCAGGCAACGATGCTCGACATCTTTCCGCCGAGCCAGACGGGCAGTGCGATGGCGATGTTCGGCATGGGCGTGATGCTGGGGCCGATACTCGGGCCGAGCCTCGGCGCGTATCTGACCGAGTATTACAACTGGCGCTGGGTGTTCTTCATCAACGTGCCGCTCGGCGCGATTGCGCTGTTCGGCATTCAGGCGGCGATCAGGGATCCGGTGACTCGCGAGCGCGATCGACCGTTCGACCTCAGCGGCTTTGCGCTCTTGAGCATATCGATCGGCGCAATGCAGCTGATGCTCGATCGCGGCAACTCGCAGTTGTGGTTTCAGTCGAGCGAAATCGTCATCGAAGGGCTCGTTGCGCTGATCTGTTTTTACATGTTCATCGTGCACGTGCTGACGAAGGACCGGCCGTTGATCGAACCGAAGATGTTCAAGGACCGCAATTTCAGCGCGGGCATGATTTTCATGTTCGTCGCCGGCGCCAACATGCTCGCAACGATGGCGTTGATGCCGCCGTTTCTGCAACGGTTGCTCGGCTATCCGGTGCTGACGACGGGCTACGTGCTCGCGCCGCGCGGACTCGGCACGATGGTGTCGATGTTCATCGTCGGCAGGCTGGTGAACGCGGTCGACGCGCGCCTGCTGTTGTTGACGGGTCTATCGATCTCCGCGTTCTCGTTGTGGCAGATGTCGCTGTTCAACGCCGACGTCAGCATGAGCATGTTGATCTGGACCGGCATATTGCAGGGCGTCGGCTTGGGCTTTCTGTTCACGCCGGTCAGCGTGCTCGCGTTCTCGACGCTGCCGCCGCAATACCGCACCGAGGGTTCCGGCATCTTCGCGTTGTCACGCAACCTCGGCAGCAGCATCGGCGTGTCGATTCTGACGGGTATGCTCGCGCGCTACGTGCAGTTGAATCGCGCGTGGCTCGTCGAACACATCACGCCGTTCAGCGACGCGATGCAGGATCCGTCGGTTGCGAACTACATGAACCCGGACACGCCGGGCGGCCTGTCGCTGCTCGACGGCACCGTCGTGCGCGAAGCAATGCTGCTCGGATACGCAGACGACTTTCGCGCGATGGTGTTCATCTCGCTGATCGCGATTCCGCTGCTGCTGTTGTTGAAACCGCAACGCAACGCCGCGCTGCCGCCGTCGCAAAAGCCGCTGCTCGAGTGACGGTGTCCTAGAGCGGCAGCGCACGCTGGCGCACAATTGAGCGATGCGCGCACGCGGCCTCATTCTCCAGGCGAGTTACCGGATCCACGGCGGTGTCCCGGTCGTGCATCTCTATGGCCGACTCGAATCCGGCGCGACGTTTCTGGTGCGCGATCATCGGCAGCGACCGCACTTCTATATCGGCGCTGCGGACTCCGAGCGCGCACACACGATCGCCGGCGTCGAACCGATACCAACGGATCAACGCAACTTTGCGGGTGCGCCGGTGAGCCGCATCGACACCGTGGTTCCGGGGGACGTTCCTTCAATTCGCGATCGGCTGCACGCGGCCGGCATCGACACTTATGAAGCGGACGTGCGCTTTGCGACGCGCCTGTTGATCGACCGCGACATCAAGGGCGGTTGCGAGATCGACGGCGACGCGACCGTGCCCGGCGTAAGCGGCATCGATTGGACCTTCGACGATCCGATCGTGCTGCCCGCCGACGTCGACGTTCGCCCCTCAGTCCTGTCGTTTGACATCGAGACCGACGCGAAAGCAACGCGCTTACTGGCGATCGCGCTCTACGGGTGCGGCGCCGATGAAGTACTGATCGTCGATCCCGCGGGACGATCGATGCCGGAAAAGGCGCGCGGATTTCTGGACGAACGCGCGGTGATCGATGCTTTCTGCAGCCGCGTGGCGGAACTCGACCCCGATGTCCTGACCGGCTGGAACGTCGTCGACTTCGATCTCACCGTGCTCGCGCGCATCGCGCAACGGGTGCGGCATCCGTTCGAGCTCGGCCGTGACTCGGGCGCACTGCGCATGCGCCCCGCGCGCGGATATTTCGGCAGCGGCAGCGCGAGCATTCCCGGGCGCGTCGTGCTCGACGGCATCGATCTGCTGCGCGGCGCTTTCGTGCGGATGGACGATTACTCGCTCGACGCGGTTGCGCGCGAAGTGCTCGGCGAGGGCAAGGCGCTCGACGGCGACGTGCACGATCGCGCCGGCGAGATCTTTCAGCGTTATCAGGACGATCTACCGGGCTTCGCGATGTACGCGCGCACCGACGCCCGTCTCGCGCTCGAGATCGGCGAGAAACTGAATCTGTTTGCGTTGTCGATCGCGCGCAGCAAGCTCACCGGCATGTCGCCGGATCGCGTCGCGGCGAGCATCGCGTCGTTCGATTTCCTGTATCTGGCGGAGCTCAACAAACGACGCATCGTCGCACCGAGCGTGCGCAGTGAGGATTCGCGCGTCTACGCCGCACAAGCGGGAGGCCATGTCCTCGAACCGATCACCGGCGTGCACGAACGGTTTGGGTATTCGACTTCAAGAGCCTGTACCCGAGCCTGATCCGCACGTTCAACATCGACCCGCTCGCGTATGTCGCGCAAGTCACGGACGACGCGGATCTGATCCGCGTCGAATCCGGCGCGCGCTTCGTGCGCGAACCGGCGATCCTGCCGCGCTTGCTCGACGAGTTGTTTCCGCGGCGCGAAGCGGCGAAGCGCGCCGGCGATTCGGTGGCATCGCAAGCGATCAAGATTCTGATGAATTCGTTTTACGGCGTGCTCGGGACGCCGGCTTGCCGCTTCTACAATCCGGCGCTCGCGAACGCGATCACCGGCCAGGGCCGGCATTTCCTGTTGTGGTCGAAACAGTGGTTCGAGAACGCAGGCTTCACCGTGTTGTACGGCGACACCGACAGTCTGTTCGTGCAATCGAAGTCACCACGACCCGATCGAGGCGGCAGCGCGACGGCGAAGCGCTCGCGGTACGTTTGAACCGCGATGTGTCGCAGTACATCGTCGAGCGCTGGCGCGTCGAGAGTCGGCTCGAACTCGAGTTCGAGAAGCTCTACGTCAAACTATTCCTGCCGTCGCTGCGGCACGGCTCGGCGGGCGCGCGCAAACGCTATGCCGGCATCGTTCACGGCGCGGACCTGTCGGGCATCGAGTTCGTCGGCATGGAAGTGGTACGGCGCGACTGGACCGAACTCGCCAAACAGGTGCAACGCGAATTGTATCTGCGACTGTTCACCGGGCAGCCTGTCGATCAGTATCTCGCTGACATTGTCGGTCAAGGTGCGCCGCGGCGAACTCGATCACGCGCTCGTGTACCGCAAAGGCCTGCGCAAAGACGTTCGCGAATACACCGCGAGCACGCCGCCGCACGTCGCCGCGGCGCGCAAGTCGTCGGCGGACCCCGGGCGCCTGGTCGCGTACGTGATGACGACCGCGGGTCCCGAGCCGACTCGACAATCTGACGCACCCGCCCGACCGAATGCACTACGTCACAAAGCAGATCAGGCCGGTCGCAGAACCGGTGCTCGGTGCACTCGGGCTGGATTTCGACCAGGTCATCGGCGACGACCGCCAGATCGGTTTGTTCTGACCGTCACGAGCGCCTGCTACAAGCGATAGACACGCGCGGCCGTGCCGTAAAACATCGCGTCCTTTTCGCTCTCGGAAAAGTCCGCGACGATTTTTTTGACGCCGTTCCAGTACACCGGATACGAGATCGACCATTTGTCGACCGGGAAATTGCTCTCGAACATGCAGCGGTCGGGACCGAAGCATTCGATTGCGTGCTGGTAATAGCGTTTCTGCGCTGCAACGAATTCGTCAGACGTCGGCGGCTTCGCGCGCTCGTGCCAACCGAAGCCGTTGTCGGGCATCGCGAGACCGCCGAGCTTCGCGACGACGTTCGGGCATTTTGCGATCGCCGCGATGTCGAGTTTCCACTGCGCGAAGATGGCCTCGCGCTGATCGCGATAGCGTCCGACGCCGAGCGGCGTGCCGAAGTGATCGAGCACCATCGTCGTTCCCGGCACCGCGCGCGCGAGCGCGGCGAACGCCGGATTCTGGTGATGGTAGTGCCACGTGTCGTACGAGTAGCCGAGCCGCCCCAACGTTTTCACACCGTCGCGAAAGTCCTCGCGCTCATACAGGCCTTCGACCGCGCGGCCGGCAATCATCAGATCTTCCGGATACGGATCGCGCGCGCCGGCGTGGCGAATGCCGCGAAACAAGCCGCGGCCCGCGTCGTCGTGTGCGCGCAGTACGTCTTCGAGCACGTCGCCACGCGTGAGATCCGCGTGCGCGACGATACCGGAGATGACCGCCCGACGCCGTGTGGATCGCGACCGTCCTTCGCGCTCGCTGCGGCGATCTGCGCGACGAAGTCGGTTTCACCGACGCAGCGCAGGTGTTCGGGCCCGACAGTGCGGTAGCTCGAACCGCATTCGACGAACACGGTCTTCTCGACGTTGTGACCCGATCCGGTGTCGGCCCAGAGTTCGTCGAGCGCGTAGTTGCCGATATCGGCGCGAACCCACAGATGATGATGCGGATCGACGATTCGGCGCTTCGGTTCCAGCGCAGATTCTTTGACCTGGTCGAGCCATGGTGTGTCGATGGGCTTGATCGTCGGCATGAATGCTCCCTCCGTTGTGTTTTGACCTTCGCGACGTCAGCGTCGCGTCTTGTACTGACGCTCGCCGAACAGCACGGAGCGCATTTCGTCGGTGAATCCCTGCATGCCACCGGCGATAGTGGCTTTCTGTGTCTGTGCTTCCATGAACGCCATACCGCGCCGCACGGCGTCGCGCGCGAGCAGCGTTCTTTTCCAGCGACCGAGGTTCGGCCAGTTGCCGGCGGCGAACATCGAGGCGGAGTACGGCAACAGCGCGATATCGGCGATCGAGTATTCGTCGGCGACGTATTCGTGCGCCGCGAAGTGCGCGTCGAGAATCCCCGCCTGCCGATCGAGTTCGTTGCGATAGCGCTCGATCGCATACGGGAACCGATATTCTTCACGCGCGTAAAAGGCAAAGTGCGCGTACTGGCCCGCGTTCGGTCCCTGACTCGCGACCTGGAAGAACAGCCACTTCGAGCATTTCGATGCGCCGCTCCGGGTCGCGCGGAATCAGCGTGCCGCACTTCTCGGCGAGGTAGATCAGAATCGCGCCGGATTCCCATACCGTCACCGGGCGTCCCGCGGGTCCGTCGGGGTCGACGATCACCGGATGTTTGTTGTTCGGATTGAGCGCGAGAAATTCGGGGCGCAACTGGTCACCGTTGAGGATGTCGATGAACGTCGCGGCAAACGGCAGGCCACACTCTTCGAGCATGATCGCGACCTTGCGGCCGTTCGGCGTCGGGCCCGAATAAAGGTGAATCGTGTCCACGTCGTCTCTCCGCTACCTCACGTCGTACCACAGCGTACCAAGGTGACCACTCACGGGCGAATGCGCTAGGCTCGGCCGATGACGCAAATGCGAACGCCGGCGGTGGCGCACAACACGGCGGACCTCTCGACCAAGCTGTACTACGGTTTCGGCGCGGTTGCCAATGGCGCGAAGAGCAATGGCTTCAACTATCTGTTGCTGTTCTTTTACAGCCAGGTTATCGGCCTACCCCCTCAGTGGGTGTCGTTGGGGATTTTCATCGCGCTGCTCGTCGACGCCGTCGTCGATCCCTGGATCGGCTACGTCTCCGACCATCTGCACTCGCGCTGGGGCCGCCGGCATCCGTTGATGTATGCAGCCGGCATTCCGGTCGCGTTGATCTACTACTTCCTGTGGTCGCCGCCGGAACTGCCTCCACAGGCGATGTTCGTCTACTTCGTGTCGCTGGCGATCCTGATCCGCATCCTGATTTCGTTCTACGAGATTCCGTCGACGGCGCTCGTCGCCGAGTTGACGCAGGACTACGACCAGCGCACGCAGTTCATGAGCTTCCGGTTTTTCTTCGGCTGGTGGGGCGGGCTGACGATGGCGGTGCTCGTCTATCTGTTCTTCCTGCCGGAGCGGCTCGGCGGACTCGAGTACCGCGCGGGTTGGGGACATTACGGTCTCGCCGCGTCGCTGATCATTTTCGCGTCGATCTTCGTGTCGAGCATCGGTACGCACAAACACATTCCGTATTTGAAACAGCCGCCGTGCGCGCGCGCACCGGGTTCATGGCGATGTGCAGCGGAGCTTCAGGAGACGCTGGCGAACCGCTCGTTTCTGGTGCTGTTCATCTCGGCGCTGTTCGGCGCCGTGGCATCGGGCATCGTCGACGAGCCTCAGCATTTATTTCACGCGGCATTTCTGGGAACTGACCAGCACGCAGATCGGTTACATGCAATTGCCGTACTTCGCATCCGCCGGCATCGCGCTGGTTCTCGCGCCGCTCGTGTCGCGCCGCATCGGCAAGAAACGCGCGGCCATCATGGTCACGACGTTGTCGGTGCTGATGTCGCCGATGCCGTTCATCCTGCGCATGCTCGGCTGGTTTCCGGAAAACGGCACAGCGCAGCGTTGTACCCGACGCTGATCGTGTTCAACTCGATCGAAGTGATGTTCATCATCGCGTCGGGCACGCTCGTCGGCGCGATGATCGCCGACGTCGTCGAAGACAGCGAAGTCACCACCGGGCGCCGCTCCGAGGGGTTCTTCTTCGCCGCGAACAGTCTGGCCCAGAAGGCAGTCAACGGACTCGGCGTGATCGTCGCGGGACAATTGCTCGCCTACGTGCACTTCCCGACGCAGGCCGCGCTCGGGCAAGTTCCGACAGCAGACGCTGTTCGATCTGGCGTCGGTGTACATCCCGGCGCTGTGGGGGTTTTATCTGATCGCGATCGTGCTGATGGCGTTCTACCGCATCAACCGGACCACCCACGCGCAGAATCTCGACAAGCTCGCGCGGCGCAGCGCTGCTGCTGCTCAGCCTGCGGTCACTTGAGCGGAGCCTGAAATGAAAGCGGTGTATTGCGTGAAGCTCGGCACACCCGACGATCTGGTTGTCCGCGACATTCCGGAACCCGCCGCTCCGGCCGAGGGTCAGGTGAAGGTGGCGATCGAGGCGCGCGGCGTCGCGTTTGCCGACACGCTGATGATCGCGGGCGAGTATCAGGTCAAACCGCCACTGCCGTTCATCGTCGGTGGCGAAGGCGCGGGACGCGTAATCGAGGTGGGTGCGGGCGTTACTGACCTGCGCGTCGGCGACGCCGTGTTGACGTCGGCGGGTTGTGTCGAGCAGGTCAACGTTGCGGCTGCGCGGGTGACGCGACTGCCGGCCGGTGTGAATCTCGAAGCCGCGGCGTCGTTTCGTTCGAACTACGCGACCGCGTACTACGCGATGCAGCGTGCACATCTGCAGGCGGGCGAGACGCTGCTGGTGCACGGCGCGGCCGGCGGTGTCGGTCTCGCGGCGGTCGACATCGGCAAGCTGTATGGCGCGACGGTAATTGGGACCGCGGGAACCGATGCGAAGCTCGAGATCGTGCGCCAGCTCGGCGCCGATCACGTGATCAACTACACGCGGGGCTTTCGTGACGCGGTGAAAGAGCTGACCGGCGGCCGCGGCGCCGACGTGATCTACGATCCGGTTGGCGGCGACGTGTTCGACGAATCGATGCGCTGCATCGCGCCGTTCGGGCGGATCCTGATCGTCGGGTTCACCAGCGGTCGTGCCGCGGTTGCGAAGACCAACCATCTGCTGATCAAAGACGCATCGGTGATCGGTTTCACCGTCGGCGGACTGCAACGCGCCGATCCCGCGTGGGCGAAGCGCAACAACGAGATTTTGCTGGGCTGGCTCGCGAGCGGCCGGATCAATCCGTACATCTCGCACCGCGTACCGCTCGAGCGCACCGCCGATGCGCTGAAGCTGATCATCGATCGTCAGGTGATCGGCAAAGCGATCGTGATTTAGCTCGTAACTTGAGGGATGCCTAGCCCGCGATTCCGAACAGCCCGCGCAGATGCGGGTTCAACAGGCGCCCCGTCGGATCGAGCGTTTCGCGTATCTCGAGATAATCCTTGAACTTCGGATACAGCGCGGTGAGTTGGGCGCGCTGCAACGAATGCACTTTGCCCCAGTGCGGCCGGCCGCCATATTTCCAGAAAATCGGCTCGACGATGTCGAAATACGGCCGGTAATCGAAGCGCGCATCGCGATGCACCGAGATCGATGCGCGCGGACCGCCGGTAAACATGCTGAGCCAGAGATCGTCGCCGGCGACGTAGCGATACTCGAGCGGAAACACGACGTCGATGTTCTTCTCTTCGATCGTGCGCAATATTTCGAGTACGCACGGCGCGCCGGCATCGAGTGGCACCGAATATTCCATCTCGTTGAAGCGGTAGTTACGGACGTTCGCGAGGATCTTGTACGACACGTCGACGACCGGCTCCGCCGGGGGTGTTGCCGCGACGGCCGCTTTGATGAGGGTCCCGCGCGCCGCTGGCGGCACCTGCGTCAGCGCGCGCATCACCGTGTCGTACGCATCCGCTTGATCCGGCGGCACCGGCGGATTACGAATCGGCTCTTCCGTGACGTCGATGGTCTGGACGCTCGCGTACTCGGAATGCGTCAACGGGAACATCTCGAAATGCCGATGGGATGCCGCGTGCTCCGCGAAGTCCGCGAGCGCCTCCTCGGTGCGCTGAATGCGACTGCTTTTCTTCAAACGATACGCGGCGGTATTGTGGATCCGCACTTCGGTCACGAAGCCGAGCGCGCCGAGCGATACCTGCGCGGCCGCGAACAGTGACGGTTCGCGCACCGCGTCGAGTTCGAGCACATTGCCGGCCGGCGTGATCAACCGCAGCGCCGTCACGTTGCCCGACAGTGAATGCAGTTGCAGCCCTGTGCCATGCGTTCCGGTGGAGATCGCACCGGCTAGTGTCTGGCGGTCGATGTCGGGCAGATTCAGCATTGCCTGACCAATCGCTTCGAGCGCGGGTCCGGTCTCCGCGAGCCGCATGCCGGCGCCGAGCGTCGCCTCGAACGTCGCCGGATCGTGCGAACGCACGCCGGTGAGGCGATCGAGCACGATGAGATGTCCGTCGGTCGGCACCAGCGGAGAGAACGAATGGCCCGCACCGACCGGCCGCAACGGCCCCGAGACGTGGCCGAGGAAGTCGATCAGCTGCTGTTCGGTTTCCGGAGCGAAGCGTCCTGCGGGTTGACCGCCCTGGCCGCCGGACCAGTTGTGCCATGGCAACGATGCAGGGGCTGCCTCGCCACGACCGACGCGCGGCGCCACCGCGGTGAACAAGCCGCTGCCGATGGATCCGAGCAGCGCCCCCGTTAAGAAGTCGTCGGCGCGAATATCGCTTCATCGTCGGCTCGCGTTGGCCATGAACGCGATTGCGCCGCGCAGGTCTTCGCGCTCGCAGTCCATGCAATAGCCGAGCGGCGGCATGTTGCCGAATCCGTTCACGGTGTGTTCGAGCAGCACCGCTTCGCCTTGCGCGAGTCGCGGCGTCCACGCGTCACTGTCGCCGACTTTGGGTGCGCCGCCCTCGCCGCGAACGTGGCACAGCGCGCACGTGCGGGCCCAGCGTTGCTGGCCCTGATCCGACATGCGGGCGTCGGCGAGCGGTGACGGTGACGCGGTGGATTGCGGGTCGCTGTTGCCGCAGCCAGTCAGTATCGCGACGAGCAGCGCGACGCAGAACAGACCTGTGTTGATGTTCCGTGTAGGCACACGATTTCCCCAACGAGCCGATCCAGTCGAGCAGCAGTCTAGCCGCGGTCAGCGGCGCGACGCCATCACTGTGGTTTCGGAGTCGTCGTGTACTGGATGGGGTTGTTGTTGGAGCGCGGCGGCACGTAGCCCGGCGGCGGCTGATCCTCGTGCATGCGCTTCAAGTTTTCGATCTGCTGGTTGCGCTCGTCGACGCGCGCTTCGATGCGCAGCATCTGATCCTGCAGATCCTCGATGCGCCGTGCGCGCTCCGCGAGCGTTGCATCCTTGCCGCGCACGAGTCCGTCGAGGGAGTTGCAGCGCGTTTCGAGTTCGGCGACGTGGGCCTTCAGCGTCTTCAATTCGCGCGCGGCGGCATTCAGTTCCCGTTGTCCCCGGGCGGCGCGTTGGGTCATGACGGCCAGCTGCGCTTCGGCCGTCTGCTGCTCCGGGTCGCCATCTGCGGCGGGAGGAACCAGCGTGGGCACGGCAGCGGCATCGACATCGCCGGCCTGGACCCGCGCGTTCGCGGCAGCGAGTTCCGTCCGCAGCGCCGCCGTATCGGCGTTCAGTTCAGTGATTTCGGTGTCGCGGGCTGCGAGCGTTTTGCGCAGCGCCGCGATCGTTGCGTCACGCGGGCGCGCCTCGACGGGGGCGTCAGGCTCGGTCGATGTTGCTTTCGCCGGCACATTGCTCGCCTCGCCGCTCGCATTGGCGGCGAGCGCGGCCGCAAGCTTCGCTTCGATGGCTGCTTTGTCGGCGACGAGGCCTTCGATCTTGAAGTCACGGTCCTTCACCGCGTTCGAAAGCGTCGCGACTGTGTTGCCGTGTTCGCGCACTTTGTCGTCGGTCGACTGCAGGCGCGAATCGCGCATGACGAGCGCCGCGTCGCGTTCGCGCAACGCAACCTGCGAGGTCTGCAGCGCCTTCGTCGTCTCCGCGACTTCGCGGGTCAGCATATCGACCTTCTGCTCGACATCGCGCAGTTGCTGGCGTTGGGTCAGCATGTTGCTGGTCTGTTGCGCGATCTGATTCTCGCTCGCGGCGAGCTTCGTCTCGAGACCGATGATCGTCGTGTCGCGTTGTGCACGTTCAGCGATGACGTGCGTGAGTTCACTGTCGAGCGACGCGATCTTGGCGTCGCGATCGGCGATCACATCGGCGCGCGCCTTCAGTTGTTCCTGCAGCTTGGGCAGCTCGGACTCGAGCTTCGCGAAGTTGTCTTTCAGCGTGCGATTGGTATCGCCGCGCCGCTTGGTGAGTGATTCGAGCTGTTCGCGCTGTTCGATGTCCTTTTCGATGCGCGCCTGCAACTCGCGGATCGTTGCATCGCGCGCCGCAAGTGTCGCTTGCGCGAGTTCCGCCGTGGCCTGCTGCTCCGCCAATTCCTGTTCGAGGATGCGCGACGCCGGTTTGCCTTCGCCACCCTGCAGTTGGGCTTCGAGTTCGGCGATCTTGTCTTCGCGCTGGATCAAGCCGCGCTTCAGCGCGTCGTAGCGCGACTCGAGCTTCTTGAACTCGGCCGCGAGCTTCGGATCGCTTCCGGCCGGGGCCGCTGGTGCGTCGCCTTGCTCGCCATCAATCAGTTCCGGATTGATCTCGAGCCCGACCGAGCCCTCTTTGACGATCTGCAGTTCGGAACGCGCGAGGCGGATCTCCCGATCGCGTTTGACGATCTCGGTGTCTTTGGCGGCCGACGCGGATTCCACCTGGGTGAGCCGGTCGCGCAGCGTTTGGGCCTCGGCTTGCAGCGTGTTGATGCGCTGCTCGCGATTGCGCACGCTCGATTCGAGCTGCGGGATCGCGCCTTTGGCTTCGTAGACGGTGCGCTTGAGTTCGACTTCAGCTTTGGTCGAAGCGAGGCGGCGTGCGGTCCAGCCGAACGCGAAACACACGCCCGCAACAGTGGCTACGAAAGCGATGGTGATTAAGGAGAACGTCACGAGATGCAAAATCCCTTTGTATGTCTCGCTGACTTCATAAGGAGCGGGACCTCAGAGCCCCGGCGCGCCCAATATCGAGGGTGCAGCCTGCAAAAACAGTTAGATGCGTCGCGGTTCGACGCGAATGCGCGGCGAGCGCAGCGATCTGTGATGCGGGTCACGCTTCGGCGTCCGACAACCGACTGATCGCGAGTCCGCGTGGAGTAGATGGTCGCCGGGTGGACGCCTGTCGGCGCGCTTACGTATCATGGCCGCCCTCCCAGCGCCCGTAGCTCAGCTGGATAGAGTATTGGCCTCCGAAGCCAAGGGTCGCGCGTTCGAATCGCGCCGGGCGCGCCAAATCTACGAGTCGTTCATGCCATGACTTCCGTTGAGAGCATCTTCGGCAGAAACGATTTCGACGGCGATTGGTCGCAGGAAATCGCCGACATCACGCAGGAATGCGCGTCGACGTTCGGCGAACCCGTTGCCGGGTACACACAGGTACTTTCCTCTGCAAAAATCTCTGCAAAAGAACAGCCGATGTCGGTCTGGTTTGTGGTCGCAGATCAGCTGGTGCGCATGCAGCACGGAAAGCCTGGTGGGACAACATGGCCGATCAAGTCACTGCACGGGTCGATGAGTCATGGGAGCGCCACGAAGACACTGACGCTGTCGCAAAACGGTGGTGGCCACATCGCTTTCGCGATCATGGCGTTGGACGAGCGTCACGTCGCTTATCTCGAGCGCTTCTCGCGATCTCTGACTGAGCGGGGACTCGACTTAGCTGAGTGATTGCAGATGTGGTTCAGACACTGAGACATCTAACTCTTGGTTTGGCTGTTACACCGTACTACCGTCAAATGTCTCAATGTCTGAGACTGCAGGATCTCACTGCGCCGATCGGGCTGCTGTAAGCGGTCAACTCCAAGATCGGGTTGTCGATTCCTACGCACGGTGACCCTGCATTATTTCCGTCGCGGTGCGCCCGACTTGCCCTGTTCGACTTTGCGTCGCAATGCTGCCAAACTCCGCGTCTGCATCGTCGCGAATCCTGCGAGCCAACCATCCCTGATTTCCTTCAGCGGCTGCGCGTTCAACGTGTAGTTCTGCGTTTTGCCGTTGCGCTCGACGTTGACGAGGCCGCACTCGCGCAGCACGCGCAGGTGGCGCGAGATACCGGGACGCGACGCGCTCGAGAAATGACTGGCGATGTCGCCCGCGGCGAGGATCTCGTGCGCCAATAGCAGATCGAGGATGTCGCGTCGGGTCGGGTCGGCGATGCCGGTGAACGCGTCTCTAGCCTTCAACGATCGCCCTCAGCGCTTTCAGGTGTTTGACGTCCCAACCCTCTTCGTAGCCTTGCAGATTATCGGCCGCGTCGACGCCGAGCCGCTCGAAGCCGTGGTGGAAGATCTCGACGTGCGTTGCGTCGTACAGCGGCGTCAGACGGATCGTCATGAACGTCGGCACCGGCCACGTCAGCGGCGCGTCGTTCCAGTTGCTCTCGAACGTGATCTCACGCGCCGGCTCGAACACGACCACCGATCCGCCGAAACGCTGCCGCACGCCGTCGAGTTCGACGCTCATCTCGACGCGGCCGTTGAGGCGCGGCTCGAACGTGTGCAGTTGATGGCCGCGACCGAACCACGCGCCGATGCTGTCGAACGATTGAAATTCGCGCCACACGCGCTCGGGCGACGCCTGGATCAGAATGCTCCGGCGCACGTTCAGCAGGCCGATTTCGATTCCCATGATCCCTCCGTCTTGCGCATTGCCGGAGGTCGATCCTACGCGTAACAAATCAGTTACGCAATGCGAGTTTTAGTATGGCGGGCCGAGCCGACGTCCAAAACGCACTATCCTGCAACCGTTGAAGGCAGGGTTCCGGTGATACGACGCCCGTGAGGACGATTCGCGATCATGCGCCTTCGCGCTCGCGTGCGCCTTCGTGCCGTTGTTTGGGCTGCTGGTCGTCGCCCGCGGCCGAGACGCCGGATTGGGATTTCCGCAACTATCACTGGTACAACGCGTACGCGTGGCTGAACGGATCGTCGTGGCTTCGACGTTGCGGTGGCGCATCACGCGACGTACTACAACCCGTTGGCGGACGTGCCTGTCTACGTTGCGGCGCAGGTCCTGCCTGCGTGGTGCGTCGTGTTCCTGGTCGGCTGCATGCACGGCCTCAACCTGCTGCTGCGTGTATCGCATCGCGCGCGCGGCGCTGCCCGCGCGCAACGCGGCGCCGTCCGGCCTCTCGGCACGCGCGACGATTGGCTTGCGCTCGCGCTGGCGGTCGCCGGCACGACCGGCGGCATGATGTTGATGCAGATCGGCAACGCGAGCAACGACGTGACGGTGAGTCTGTTCGTGTTGCTCGCGTTGCTGCTGACGGTGCGCGCCGCGCAGTCGACGCGCGACGAGCTATGGCGTTACGCCGCGGCGGGGTTCTCCGGCGGCGTCGCAGTTGGTCTGAAGTTGACGATGGCGCCATGGGCGATCGGACTGGCGATTGGCGTAGTGACGCTGCGCGCGCCTGCGCGAAACCGTTGGCGTCGATTCGGTGCGCTCGCTGTTGGCGGCGCGACTGGCGCAGCGATCTTCGGCGGGATGTGGGCGTTCACGCTGTGGCGCGAGACGGGCAATCCGTTCTTTCCGTATTTCAACGACGTCATCGGTTCCCCGCTGATTCTGGCTGAGGCTCTATCGTGATCCGCGCTTTTGGCCGCGAGGCGTTCTCGAAGCACTTTTCTATCCACTACGATTTGTGTGGGACGGCGCGCCAGCCGACGACATACCGTTCCGCGACGTCAAAATCGCGCTCGCGTACGCGATCGTGCCGCTGACGTTGCTGTGGGCGCGCTTCGCGCGACGAGAGTTGACGCAACCGATGCGTTTGCTGTTCACGGTGTGCGCGGTCAGCTACGCCGTGTGGCTGTCGATCTTCGCCATCTACCGCTACGTGCTGACGCTCGAGATGCTTGCGCCGCTGTTGATTGCGCTGGCGCTGTCGTTGTGGCCGTTGTCCGAACGACGTCGATTGGGCGCGCTCGGCGCGATCTGGATGGTCGCGTTGCTCGGCACCGGCTGGAGTGCGATCGGTGCGTCGGGCGGTGTGCGTCGCGATGTATATGTCGACGTCACGGTGCCGCCGATCGCGGATCCCGCACACACGCTGGCCGTGATGGCCGGGATCGAGCCAATGGGCTACATCGTGCCGGCATTTCCGCCACAGATTGCGTTCCTGCGCATCGACGGTTGGCTCGACTCGCCATCCTCGCATTCCGTATTCGGCGATCGTATGCGTGCGCGCATCGACGCGCACGACGGTGCGATATTCGGAGTCTTCATCGAAGACGAACGCGAGCGCGCCGTCGCCGCGTTCGCCGCCGATGGATTAATGATTGCGCAACGCGATTGCGCCACAATCCGTTCGAATATCGGCGAGCCACTGCTGTGGTGCGCATTGACGCGAGAGGCGGTTGCTCGATGAGCGAGTCGGTTGGCACCATTCAACGTTTGTGGCAGTCGGAGTTTTTGCGCTTCGCGGCCATTGGGACCGTCGCGTTCGTCATCGATACCATCGTGCTCTACGTCATGCTGTGGATCGGCCTGGGGCACTATGGGGGACGCGCGATCTCGTTTCTGGTTGCGCTGACGTTCACGTGGAACGGCAACCGACGCATCACGTTTGCGTCGACGCGCGCACACGGCGCGCACGCGATCGCCGCGGAGTGGCTGCGGTACCTGATGGCGAATCTCACCGGCGGACTTGTCAACTATTCGATGTATGCCTGGCTCGTCAGCGCGTTCCCACTCGTGCGCGCGAACCCCGTGCTCGGCGTCGCGGCAGGCTCCATCGCCGGCCTCAGCGTGAACTTCACGCTGAGCAAGCTGCTGGTGTTTCGCGGCAAACGGCGCCAGACGTAATTATTTACACCGGCAAGTCGCCGACAGCGTGATTCACCGAGCCGGTCTCGTTGTACGAGCGCATCACCATTTCGGCGATCCGCATCAGATGCACCTCATCGGAACCGTCGGCGATGCGCGCCCAGCGCGCGCTGATCAACATCTGCGCGAGCGGCGTGTCGTTGGAATAGCCGAGCGCGCCGTGCACCTGCAGCGCGCGATCGACGACTTTCCACAGCGTGTTCGCGACGTGGTGCTTCGCCATCGACACTTCGGCGCGGAAGTCCATGCCGTTTTCGATCTTGTACGCCGCGTGCAGCACCATCAGTTTCGACGAATACAGCTCGAGCGCGCTTTCGGCCATCATCCACTGGATGCCCTGTTTCTCGGACAGCAGCGAGCCGTGCGAAAAGCGCTTCTGCGCGCGGTCGACGAGCATCTCGAGCGCCTGCTCGATCTGGCCGAGCCAGCGCATGCAGTGCGCGAGCCGCGCGGGACCGAGCCGCACCTGGCCGAGTTTGTGGCCGGCGCCGCGCTCACCGAGCATGTTCTCCTTCGGAATGCGCACGTTCGTGTAGCGCACCTCGGGGTGGCCACCGCCGCCGCCCATCGTCTGCACGTCGCGGACGATTTCGAAACCCGGTGAGTCAGCGGCACGATGAACGCGCTGTTGCGCGCCTGCGCGATGTCGGCGTCGGGATCGCTGCGCGCGATGACGATCGCGAAGTCGGCGCCGTGCGCGCCGGACGTGAACCACTTGTGGCCGTTGATCACCCAGTCGTCGCCGTCTTCGACGGCCGTGGTTTGAATCTGCGTCGGGTCGGAGCCGGCGACCTCGGGTTCGGTCATCGAGAAGCACGAACGCATCGTGCCGTCGCACAGCGGCCGCAGCCATTTCTCCTTCTGCTCCGTCGGTGCCGAAGTGCAGCAGCGTGTGCATGTTGCCTTCGTCGGGCGCCTGGCAGTTGATGATGTACGGGCCCCATCGGCGTCTTCACGGCTTCGGCCGACATCGCCGCGACCGCGGTGTGGCCGAGCCCCATGCCGCCGAATTCTTCCGGCATGTGCGGACACCACAAGCCCTGCTCCTCGCCGCGTCGCGCAAACCTCTGATCGCGCTGCCCCATTCTTCGCGCTTGGCTTTGCGCGCCTGCAGTTCGGCCATCTTCGGCCGCACCGCGTCGCGCATGAACTGGCGCACGAGCAGTCGCGCGTCTTCGATCTCGTCGGGAAACGTGAAGTCGATGGCCATCGGATGCTCCTCTCTGTCGTTGGTCGTGTCGAGTATCGCCGGAGCATATCAGTGGCGGACGCCGGTGCTAGGATTCCGCGAATCATGACCTCGCGGAATTTCACGCTGTTCGATACGGCCGATCGGCCGCTGCGGCGTCGTCTGGGGCGCGCGCGGACTGCTGCGCATGCAGCTGCCCGAAGGGCGTGAGAGCGAAACCCGCGCGCGGTTCGCGCGCCGCTTTCCGGACGCGGTCGAGAGCGCGCCGTCGCGCGGACATGCAGCGCGCGATCGACGCGATCGTCGCGCTGTTGCGCGGCAAGCGCGCGATCTGTCGGGCATCGCGCTCGACATGGAGCGGCGTGCCGCCGTTTCACCAACGGGTGTACGAGGTCGCGCGCACGATTCCGCCCGGCGCGACGCTGACGTACGGCGAAATCGCCGCGCGGCTCGGCGATCGCGGCGCGGCGCGCGCGGTGGGGCAGGCGCTCGGCCGCAATCCGTTTGCGATCGTCGTGCCGTGTCATCGCGTGCTCGCGGCCGGCGGCAAGGTCGGCGGTTTTTCGGCGAGCGGCGGCATCACGACGAAGCTGCGGCTGCTGACGATCGAAGGCGCGCACGCCGATCCGCAGCGCAATCTGTTCGATGGCGACGGCAAGTACGGCTTCGATCCGCGATGCGGCGATCGCGCATCTGAAGCAAGCGCGATCCGGTGCTCGGTCGCACGATCGATCGCATCGGCGCATTCCAATCTGGAGCTCAGGAGCACGCCGAGCATCTTCGTCGCGCTCGCCGAGGCGATCGTCTACCAGCAGCTGAACGGCAAAGCCGCGGCGACGATTTTCGCGCGCGTGCGCGCGTTGTTCCGCAACGCGCACACGGGCCGACGCCGGAACAGATCCTGCGCGCGCCCGACGAAAAACTGCGCGGCGCAGGCCTCTCGCAAGCGAAGATGCTGTCGCTGCAGGATCTCGCGAAGCGCGCGGTCAGCGGTGAGATCCCGACGCTGACCGAAGCGAATCGTTTGACCGATGACGAATTGATCGAACGCCTCACGCACGTGCGCGGCATCGGTCGCTGGACCGTCGAGATGCTGCTGATTTCCCGGCTCGGCCGCCCGGATGTGTTGCCGGCCGATGATTTCGGCATCCGCAAAGGCTTTGCGATGGCGCTCAACAAGCGCGCGATGCCGACGCCGAAAGACGTGCTCGCGCGCGGCGCGAAGTGGGCGCCGTATCGGACGGTCGCGAGCTGGTATCTATGGCGCGCGGCTGAGTGATCCGTCTAGCGTCGCCGCCAGGCCTGCGAGAATCCCCGTCCAACCCTGCGCGGTGCGCTGCGCGTATTCGGGAATCACGTTTTCGTGCGTCAACGTCAGATCGCAACCGGTCGCCTCGGCCGCGATGTCGATGGTCACGCGCGTGAACTCCGCCGAGAATTGCGGCACGGCGAATGAAAACACGAGACGTCGCGGTCGGTCGATTTCGACGTACTCACCGACGTGCTCGACGTCGTGGCCGTCGCGGCGGTCGACGAAACAGAAGCGGCCGCCGACGCGTGCGTCGATCTCGGCGCGCACCATCGCGCCGGTCGGCGTCGCGAACAGCCAACTGCGAGCGCGCGCGGATCGAGCCATGCGTCGAACACGCGTTGTGGGGATTCGATGAAGTGACGGCCGACGCGTACCTCCGCCGCTTGTGTCGGGCTGCCCATCAGGATCTTGCCTTGGCGACTCGATAAATCGCCGTGTGCCGGATCGCCGCGAGCGACACACCGGTCGCATCCGCGATGTCGACGTCGTTGACGATGTAATCGTGTCCATTGCGCTCGAATGCGTCGACGCAGCGACCGCGTACGACGAGATCCTGTCCGACGCGCCCGCCGCGTCGATGTTGAATGCGGCTGCTCGTGTGGATGGCCGGACCGTAGCTGAACGAATGATGCAGCGCGTAGATCGGTTGATTCGCGAGCCATGCCGGGTGAATGCGTGCCTCGTCGCCGTAGAAGCACGCGAGCCGTTCGCCCTGCTTTTCCTGGTAGAACAGTTTGTCGCGGCAGAACGTCTCGGCGTCGAGCCGCGACAGCGGCAACGCGGCGCGCGCGCAGGTCGCGACCGACAGGCACGTTCTGCGGCGTCAGCACAGGCAGCGGATCGGCGGCCGGCTCCGGCGGCTTGCGCGTAGGCGTCGTGATGTCGCGGCAACCACGGCGCATCGCCCAGACCCACGCGGCCGTCGATGCGCACGCGCGCATCGTCGCCGCGCACCTCGAACGCGCCGTCAGCATCGATACGAACGATCAGGCGGTCGTCTGGAAATACCGGCCGGCGGAACGCGACATCGACCCAGCCGTGGTCGAGCCATTCCATGCCGGCCGCGTCGATGATCGCCGGCACACACCAGCCATAGATCGTCGCGCCGCCAACGAGGGCCGCGCGAAATCCATAGTCGCGCGCGCTGTCGCTCGAGTGGATCGGGTTGCCGGGATTCGGCGCGTCTGCGTCCGGCATCGCCGCGACGATCGTGCGCGCCACCGGCTCGCACGACTAGACGACCTCGCGCCGGCGCAGGTCCTCGATCTGGGTGCGCGAGTAGCCGAGCTCGGTCAGCAGTTCGTCGGTGTGTTCGCCCAGTTTTGGCGGCCGCCGCTGCGGCAGCGGTCCATCGGTCGCGGTGACATAGCCGGCACCAACGACGCGCAGGTGCTTGGCCGGATCGGTCGGTGAAGCGAATTCGACGATGGCATTGCGATCTGCAAATTGCGGATCGGCAACGACGGCCGCGAATTCCCGAATCTCCGCGACCGGTACGCCGGCCTGCATCAGCCGCTCGAGCCACGCAACCGTCGTGTCGCGCCCGAATCGACTCGTCAGCAGCGCGTTGACCGCGTCGGTGTTCGCGACGCGCGCGTCGGCGGTCGCAAATCGCGCGTCGGCGTATTGATCCGCGCAGCCGAGCACCGCGAACAGTTTCTGCACCTGCGGCTCTTTCAGCGCGACGACCTGGATGTGTCCGTCCGCCGTTGCGAATACGTTGGCGGTCGGCTGCCGCGTCGGCGAACGATTGCCGAACAGTTCGGGCTGCACGCCGTGGACGAGGAAAGCGCTGACTTGCGGCGCCTGCATGACGATCGCGGTGTCCATCATCGCAACGTCGAGATGCTGACCCGCGCCGGTGACGCGCCGTCGATACAGCGCGGCGCTGATCGCGAACGCGGCGTTCAGCGCGGTCGCCATGTCAACGGGCATGTAGCCGGTGCGCAGCGGTCCGGTATCCGGGTGTCCGGTGATCGCCATCATGCCACTGGCGGCTTGAATGGCGCCGTCATAGGCCGCGAGTGCGGACTTCGGGCCCGTTTGGCCGTAGCCCGAGATCGAGCAGTAGACGAGATCCGGTTTGATCTGCGCAAGACTCGCGTAATCGAAGCCGAGCCGCTGCATGACGCCCGGTGTGAAGTTCTCGACGACGACGTCGGCGCCGCGCACCAACGCGTGCACGATGGCGCGCGCCTCCGGCGCCTTCAGGTTCAGCGTCAGACTGCGCTTGCCGAGATTGCACGTTAGAAACGAAGGCGACATGCCGGCGTCGCTCGACCCGGCCATCAGTCCGCGTGTCTGATCGCCGATCAGCGGCTGTTCGATCTTGATCACATCGGCGCCGAGCAGCGCGAGTTGGGCGGCCGCGAACGGTCCCGCAAGAACCTGCGTGAAATCGATGACTCGAAGCCCGTCGAACGCGCGCGCCACGCAAGTCTCTTCGTCAGGAATGGCGTTTGATGAAAGCGGAAACCCCGAATAGACGCAATGGAGGATTGGCCGGCGCTTGGCTCGGCTCGTCGTCGCCGCGCTCGTCTTCGAGCTCGACCGCCGGCTCGCCGGTCGACGCGGCGGCTTCGTCGCCTGGATCGTTTGCCGCTTCGCTGATCGCGCCGTTGCGTCGCGTGACGCCCGCCCACGCGGTGTCGCCCGACGGGACCGTGCCGTGCTCGATCCACTCGATCAGCGACGTCCAGTGCGCCTGGTCGCCGCGGTAGCGCGCACCGCTCAGCTCGTGCAGACCGATGCCGGTCGACGCGGCGCGGATGTAGTGCTGCGAATCGGGTAATACAGCGACGACCGGGATTTTCAGTGAATCGAGAAAGCGCATCAGCGAGCGAAACATCACGGTGTTGCGTTTGACGCGATTGGCGACGACGGCAATGCGGTTCTCGCTGCGCTGGATCTTCGCGTGCAGCAGCAGGTCGGCGATGCAACGCGTGACGGCCTGAATATCGATGTCGGACGGCAGCACCGGAATCAGGACGCGATCGGCGCCGCGGGTAAATTCGATGAACTGGTGCTTGTTGATGGCCGCTGGCGTGTCGACGACGATGCGCTGCACTTCCGGCGGAATCCGCATCGCGAAGGTGCGCGTCACGTTGGCGGGAACGTTGAACGGGGAGACGCCGTGGATCGAGGCTACGTCGTCTTTGCGTTT
This sequence comes from uncultured Gammaproteobacteria bacterium, assembly GCA_963829065.1. Taxonomy (GTDB): domain Bacteria; phylum Pseudomonadota; class Gammaproteobacteria; order Pseudomonadales; family Azotimanducaceae; genus DATJGR01. The sequence goes on from CAWHHK010000014.1 coordinate 217,498, forward strand.
GGCAAGCCAGCGGGTGCTCGATGCCTGCACGTCGAGGTCCTGCAACGCAGAGGGCTGCCCGCGCGCCGCGTAGTAGGCGGCGAGATTCGTCGCGATCGTGGTCTTACCGGACCCGCCCTTCGGGTTCAGTACCACGATTTTGAGGGTCACTGACGTGGGGTCTCTATCAAACGCACTCGCGGCGACGCTAGCGCAACGGTGCGGCACTATACAGCTAACGCGAGGCCAGAGGGGCAACGCCGACGCCGGCGTGTGCGGGCCGTCGCGGTTGCTTCTGTTGCGGCCCAACTGATAATGTGCGGTTCCGCACGCTGGGGTCATCCTCGATGATTCGATTCGCCACCGTCCTCCTATTGGTTGCGGGTATGGCTACGAGCGCGCACGCGGCCGACAGCTATAACTACCCCTATACCGATCCGTATCTGGCGACGGTGCTCGGCACGCCCATCGACATCAAAGCCGACGTGCCGGACACCATTCCGCTGAAGACCCGCAAGCTGCCGCGCGAAGCCGGGACGCAAAATCCCCGACGCGCTGTGGTACGGGGCCCAACTCGACTATTCGTACGCAAAACAGAAAGGTCCGGCGCCGCTGGTCTTCGTGATCGCGGGAACGGGTGCTGCGCACAACAGCGAAAAGAACCAGTTCCTGATGCGCGCGCTGTACGCAGCCGGAAACCATGTGGTCGGCATCACATCGCCGACGTACCCGACATTTGTCATCGCCGAGTCGACGTCGATGGTGCCCGGCGAGCAGCGGGGCGATGCCGAAGACATCTACAAGGTGATGCAGAAGATCTGGGCGGAAATCGGGCCCAAGATGAAGGTCACGTCGTTCAATCTGACGGGCTACAGCTTGGGAGGCACCAACGCGGCGTTTGTTGCGAAGCTCGACGAGGATCGCAAGGTCTTCAACTTCAAGAAGGTGCTGCTGCTGAATCCGTCGGTACAACCTCTACAACTCGATCTCGAAGCTCGATCGCTTCCTCGAGAACGTTCCCGGCGGCGTCGACAATTTCAACAAGATGTTCAATCGCATCGTCAAACAGATCGGCGCCGTCTACGACAAATCCACCACCGTTTCGTTCTCGCCGGATCTCGTGTTCGAAGCCTTCAAGGCGAATCCGCCGAGCAATGAAGAGCTTGCGGCCCTGATTGGTGTTTCGTTCCGGATGTCGTCTTCCGCGCTGGTGTTCACGTCGGACGTGATGACGAACTATGGATTCATCAAGCCGGCCAACGTGATCCTGACACGCAATACGAAACTCGATGACTACGTGCAGACGAGTCTGCGCGTCGGGTTCACCGACTATTTTCACGAATACGCGTGGCCTTACTTCCAGAAGACGACGACGGCGAAGACGCGCGCCGAGTTTGCGCGAGCTGCAGAGTCTGACGTCGATTCAGGACTACTTGATCAGCGCTCGTAAGATCGGCGTGCTCGACAACCGCGACGACATCATTCTGGTGCCCGGAGAGATCGAGTTCCTGACCAATACGTTCGATACGCGGGCCAAGCTCTTTCCGGTCAGGCGGACACCTCGGAAATCTCATGGAACGCGACGTGACCGCCTACATCGTGGACTACTTCAAACAATGAAACGCCAAACCACCGCTGTCGGTTTCCTGGTGCTCACGGTGTTGTGCAGTGCCGGTTGCAGTACGGCGCCGTCGAAAGAATCGGGCTCGCCACCGGACGAGGCGTACTACGAGCGCAGCCGCATCATGCTGGAAGACGCCGAGGCGCCGCTCGCGATCAACGACCCGTGGGAAGGGATGAACCGCTCGATCTACCGCTTCAATTCGTACGCCGATCGTTGGGTATTGAATCCGGCCGTCAGTGCGTACGAGTTCATCTTCCCTGGCGTCGTACGCAAGAGCATCAGCAACTTCTTCACGAACCTCGACAACATCCAGACCGTCATCAACCAGATCCTGCAGGCGCACCCGGTCCCGGCGCTGCAGACCACCGGTCGATTCCTCGTCAATTCCACAATCGGTGTTGCGGGGTTGTTCGATCCGGCGACGCCGATAGGCCTCCCGCAGCACTACGAAGACTTCGGGCAAACGCTCGGACGCTGGGGCATGGGTCCCGGACCGTACGTCGTGTTGCCGCTGTTCGGCCCGTCGTTCGCGCGCGACGCGGTCGGCAGAGGCGTGGACGCGGTGATGTTCAGCGCGATCGATCCGTTGCAACTCGACAACGTCAACGAAGGCTAGACCTACGCGTATTGGACGTTCCTCGTGTTGAACACGCGCAGTACGACGTCGTTCCAGTACTACCAGACGGGTTCACCGTTCGAATATGAGCTGGTCCGATTGGTGTGGGCCACGAAGCGCAAGTTGGATATCCAGAAGCAATAACATGCATTACCCAAAATACATGGCTCAATGCGTCGCGATATTTCTTGCCTGGTGCCTCGTCGTTCCGTCTGCGCTCGCGGCCGCGCCGACCAAGGCCGCGGTCGAACCGATCAAGATCGGGGTCACGATATCGATGACCGGATCGCTCGCGAACTTCGGTGCGCTCGAACGCAACGGTATTCAGATGTGGGCGGACGACGTCAATGGTCGCGGCGCGTTGCTCGGTCGTCCGATACAGCTCGTCATGTATGACGACGGTTCGGACGAGTCGAAGGTTGCGGCGCTGTACGAAAAATTGATCACGCAGGACAAGGTCGATTTTCTGATCAGTCCGTATTCGTCGGGGCTGACGCTCGCGGCCGCGCCCGTCGCCGAGCGTCACGGCGTGCCGATGGTTTCGGTCGCCTCCGCTGCCAACATCTGGACGAAGGGCTACAAGAACGTGTTCGGCCTGTATACGCCGGCCAATGCAAACATGGATCCCGTGCTCGAACTCGCGAAGGAACACAAGCTGAAGTCGGTTGCGCTCGTCTATCTCGACTCCGATTTTCCGCGCGACGTGGCCGACGGGCGTGCGCACGAAGGCCGCGGCCAGTGGACTCAATCTGGCTCTCGATCAGATGTATTCGAACGATCTGAAGGCGATGCCGGCGCTCGCCTCGCGCGTCGCCGCGGCGAACGCCGACGTCGTCATCGTCGGCTCGTATATGGACGACGCGGTCGCATTCCTCAAGGCGGCGCGCGCCGCCGGCGTGAAGCCGAAGATCATGGCGTTCAGCGGCGCGCCGGCGGTGCCGGAATTCGTGCAACTCGCCGGCGGTGTTGCGAATGTGCAGGGCGTGCTGTCGACGGTGCAGTGGAGCCGCGACGTGCGCATGCCGGGTGGCTTCGATCTGGCGTTCCGCTACGAGCGACTGTATGGCAGCTACCCGTCCTACGATGCCGCCGGCGGCTATGCGGCCGGGCAGGTGATCGAGGCGGCCGTCCGCTTGGCGGGTACCGTGGATCACGCCGCGGTCCGCGATGAGCTATCCGTGCTGAAGTTTCGCTCGATCCTCGGCAACTTCCGCGTCGATAAGACCGGGTTGCAGAGCGCGAAGTCGACGTACCTCGTGCAGTGCCAGGAAGACCACATCAGTCTGGTCTATCCGCCGAACGTTGCGCGCTATAAGGTGCTCTATCCGTATCCCGGCTGATTGAGCCGCGCGATGGCCAATCTGAGCATCAAGTCGAAACTGCTGGCGATGCTGTTGGCAGTGAGCCTGTTTTCGATCGCCGTCGTCGCGTCGCTGAACTACTACACGTGCTATGAGACGCTGAAGACCGCGATCTTCTCGCATCTGACGAGCGTGCGCGCATCGCGCGCCGATCAGATCGAACAGAATTTCGCGCGGCTGCGCGTCGAAACCATCGTGCTTGCTTCGAGCAACGCGGCGATCGATGCGTCGCGGCAGTTCATCGACGCGTACCGCAAGCTCGAGAACGCGCGGGTCGAGCCCGAAATGGACGCGGCGCTGCGCCAGTTCTATCAGCAGACATTCTTGCCGGCAGCTCGAAAAGGACGCCGGGCGGACGGTCGAGATCGATTCGCTGCTCCCGGAGACGCCGGCCGGACGCTATCTGCAGTACTACTACACCGCGAAGAATCCGTTTCCGATCGCGGAGAAGGGCGGCATGCTGCGCGCCGACGACGCGTCCGACTACAGCCGCGTGCACGAGACGTTTCATCCCGATGTTGCGGCGGCTGATCCAGACCTTCGGTTTCGCCGGTATCTACCTCATCGACATCGAGACCGGTGCGATCGTCTATACGGAAGGCAAGCGCGCCGGATTTCGCGACGCGTCTCTCCGACGGTCATTACGCACACACGAATCTCGGGGATCTGTTCCGGCGCGTACAGCGAGCCCCCGATCGCAACACCGTCGAGGTCGAGGATTTCCAGCACTATCTGCCGTCGTTCGATGCGCCGCGCGCGTTCATCGGTGCGCCGGTGTTCGACGGCGGCACGCCCCATCGCGGTGCTCGTGCTGCGGTTGTCTCCGGATGCGCATCAACCGCGTCATGACGTCCGGCAAACAATGGGAACGCGATGGTCTCGGCAAGACCGGTGAGGTGTATCTGGTCGGTCCCGACTTCCGGATGCGTTCGGATTCGCGCTTCCTGATCGAATCGCCGCAGCAATACGCGGAGCAGCTGACGAAGAACGGTACGCCGCCGGGTGAGGTCGCCGCGATCCTGCGCGAACAGTCGTCGATCCTGTACCAGAAGGTGCGCAGCGACGCAGCCGCAGTATGCGCTGCAGGGCAACGAGGGCACCGGCGTGCTCGCCGGACTATCGCGGCGTCGAGGTGCTCGATTCGTGGGCGCCGTTGAAGATTGCCGGGCCTCGACTGGGGCATCGTCGCGAAGATCGACCGCGACGAGGCCTTCGAGCCGATGCGCCACATCGCGCGCGACACGCTGATTCAGACGCTGGTGATTCTGCTCGTGATCACGATCGTCGTGATGTTCCTCGCGACGTCGTTCGTGCGGCCGGTGAACGACCTGATCGCGCGCGTGCAACTCGCGCGTACCGGCAAGACCGATATGACGTTCGCCGCAGAGTCGACCGACGAAATCGGCGACCTCGCGCGTTCGTTCCGCGAACTGATCGACAGCGTGCAGAAGCAGACGCGGTTGCTCGACGCAGGCGACCACGCGAGAATCAGCGCTGCTCGAAAACGTGATGCCGAAGGGCATGGCCGCAACGGGTGCGCATCGGGCAGGGCGAGATCACCGAACGCATCGAAGACGTCACGCGTCGTGTTCGCGGAGTTGCAAGGGTCTCGCGCAATACACGCAGGCGACGTCCGACAACGAGTCGGTCGACGGCGCTGAAGCGCTTGATCACTGCGTTCGACGAGGTCGCGCTGCGCCACGGCGTCGAGCGCATCAAGACGATCGGCGATACGTATCTCGCCGTGACGGGATTGTCGCAGCCGCTGCTCGATCACATGCGCCGCACCGTCGAATTCGCGATCGCCGCGCGCAGATCGTCGCGGATTTCAATCGCGAGAAAGCCGCGCACCTCGGCTTGACCGTTGGCATCGGTTCCGGCCCGGTGGTCGCCGACGTGATGGGTCAGGGGCAATTCGCAGTTCCAGCTGTGGGGCGCAGCGGTGATCGCGGCGGACCACGCGATGGATTGCGGCGGTATCGACGACATCGTCGTGACCCGCAGCTGTGCGCGACGGCCTCGCGGATCAATACACCTTCAAGCCGCTGGAGACGTCGACGTCGGGCGTCCCGTTGTGGACGCTCGTGGACCGTGACTGAGCTGCTCGCCAGCGATTGGTTCGTCTGGGGCGTCGGCCTCATCCTGGTCTTTCAGCTGCTCGTGATTCTGCTCGGCGAGGCGATCTACCGCGCCGATCGCCGCACGCTGCCGATCGGCGGCATCTTCCGCGCGCTGCGCAACATTGTGCTGCCGTTGGCGGTGTTGTTCGTGTTCTTGACCCGCTTGCTGGAGGTCGAGCGCGAGTCGGTGCCCGTGCGTCTGGTCGAAACGGCGCTGTGGACGAGCGTCGTCTATGCGGTGCTGCTGGTCGTCAACGTGCTGGTGTTCGAAAACGCGGCCGAAGCGAGTTGGCGCAGCCGGGCGCCGAAACTGTTTCAGGATCTCATTCGCCTGCTGCTCGTGGTGATCGGCGCGGCGATCGTGTTGTCGGTCGTGTGGCGGCAGGATCTCGGCGGCCTGATCGCCGCGTTGGGAGTCGGGCTCGATCGTGCTCGGGCTCGCGCTGCAGGAGACGCTCGGCAACCTGATGTCGGGCATCGCGCTGTTCTTCGAACGGCCGTTTTCGGCCGGCGACTGGATCTCGGTGGGCGGCAAGAGCGGCCAAGTGGTGCAGATCACCTGGCGCTCGGTGCATCTGCGTACCGCGGAACGCAACCTGCTCGTGTTACCCAACTCGGCGCTGGGGCGCGACACGATCACGAACTATTCGCAGCCGACCGACGCAGCAAATGCTGCGGCTGTCGTTTGGCTTTGGTCTCGATGCACCGCCGAATCGAGTCAAGGCGATGCTGGTCGAGGTCGCGCGCGAAATTCCGCTGATCATGCAAAACCCGGCGCCGCGCGCGGTGGCGTGCGAAGTGCTCGATGACCGGATTCGCTACGAGGCGCGCGTCAGCATCGAGCATGGGCGGTATCTGCCGCAGGTCATCGATGGTTTCACGTCGGCCGTCTGGTATGCCGCGCGCCGGGCCGGATTGCCGTTGCCATTGCCGAGCGCCGTCGAAGTGCGGGCCAGTGCCGCGGCGATCGACGAACTCGACGCGCGCCGCCAGATCCAGGCGGTGCTGCAGCGCGCAGAAGGAATCCGGGTGCTGCCCGCAGACGCAATCGCGCCGTTGGCGGGTGCGGCCGATCGCGTGTTGTTCGGCGCCGGCGAGCGTCTGATCGCCGCCGGCGAGGTGCCGCACAACGTCTACGTGATCACCGCCGGCGAGGCGCTCGCGACGTATCCGCCGGACAGCGGCGCGACCGGCTCGATCCGCTTCGGCGCGACCGAAGTGCTCGGCGTGACGTCGCTCGCGCGCGCGCAGGCGAGCGACACGCAGGTGGTTGCCGTGACCGACGTCGCGGCGATACGAATTCCCGGCGAAGTCGTCGCGCGCGCGATGCAGGAGCATCCGGCGCTCAACAATCAGTTTGCGCGAATCTGGCAAGCGCGCGCAGAAGCGCTGCGCCGATCGGGCCAACAGGCTTCGGCAACCCGCTGCGACCAATGCAACCGACGCGTCGCAGAACGCCAACGAATAGTTCGCCGCGCCGCTCTCGACGCAATCATCCAGGCTGACCTATGATCGAGCCGTGCGCGGCATGTTGCCCGCACATTCAACCCACCGGGTGCGAATGCCCTGGTGAAGGAGATTCGAAAATGTTCATGTCCCATCGTGCGTGGCGACACGCCTACGCCGCTGCCTGCTGGCAACAGGCGTGTTCCGAAGCTTCCAGTCCTCCCGCGTCCAATCAGCAGCACCACTCGATGTTCAGCTGGTCGTCCGGGCCGACGTTTGGCGTTCGGCGACCGCTGCGTCATCTGGCGTGGAAGCTGAATCTGAACGAGACGCAGGTGCGCGACGTCGTCGATGTGCTCGATCGCTTGAAGACGGCGTACAACCAGGCGCGCCTCGATCAGGATCGCTCGACGTCGGAAGTCGCCGCGGTCTTCTCCGCGACCGAGTTCAACAGCGACCGCGTCAGTTCCGCACTTGCGACGCGCACGCGCGCGACCGAAGTGCTCAATCAGGAGTTGCTGGGCGCCGTAAAGCGGATCTTCGAGCTTCTCAGCGAAGAACAGCGGCGCGAATTTGCGTACCTGCTGCGCTCGGGAGCGTTCGTGCTGTGAAATCGACCTGAGAACACGGGGCGGTCTTCGGGCCGCCCCCTTCTGCTTGCGTTAGCAGGGTCTTAGTTAGGCCGTGCGTCGTTGCCGAACGGCTTCATGACCTCGTCGACGAACAGGCGCAGCGAGGACATGACCTCGGCATGCGTCAGATCGCCCCAGGCGAAGGCTCCGACGAAATAGTCGATGCGTGCGTCCGCGCGCAACGACGCAATGTGCGCCAACGCATCTTCAGGTGTACCGGCCAACAGAACACTCGCGCCAATCGCGCGGTCGAAGTCGCCCTTCAGACTGGGTGAACCTGTTGGCTCGGTTCCATGGGCCCGCCAGAGGCTGGACAAATTCTCGTCGTAGCGTCGCCAAGCTCCACGAGCCCTCGAATGAGCGGCTTCTCGCGTTGGGGCCAGATAGACGTGCCGCACCGCGCCGATCACCGGCGTCTCTACCGCGGGATTCCAGTCGATCGCGGCATCCTTTACCAACTGGCGATAACGAACGGCTTGCGCCTTCACCGCGGCGATCGGGCCACCGACCACCGTGTGCAACCGGTGGGCACCGGCGAATTCCACATTGCCGGGATACCACAGTGGCGGATGCGGTCGCTGTGCGGGCGAAAGCAGCATCGGCAGTCGATCGAAGTTGTGGAACGGACCTTTGTGCGTCAACACGTCGCTGGTCAGCCCTTTGCGAAGGATGTCGATTGCCTCGGCCGTGCGCGCTTGAGCTTCTTCCGCAGCGTGGCCCCACAACCGGTGCTCGATCGGCGAGATGCCCTTGCCGATGCCGACATCCAGGCGGCCGCCGGTGAGATGGTCCAGCGCGCAGACTTCTTCGATCAGGCGGACGGGATGGTAAAACGGCAACAAGGTGACGAGTGAACCCAGCCGTAAACGGCGCGTCCGCTGCGATGCGGCGGCGAGGAAGACGCTCGACGATGGCGCGGCATCGAGCGGTGTGAAGTGGTGTTCGGCCTTGTGGTAGCGCACGAAACCGTTTGCGTCGGCGTACTCGAGCATCTGCAGACGTTCTTCGTAAAGCTCGCCGAGGCGGGTGCCGCGCTGCTCCATGTGATCGAAGATACCGAAATCCACATCGCCTCCCCGCCCTGACGGGCTCCAGCTACGCAGGATCGAGGCGTCAGCACTTCCTCAGAACGAGGCTGCCGATCGAGTAACCCGCGCCGAACGAACAGATCACGCCGTGATCGCCCGCGCGCAGGTCTTCGTGATGTTGCGCGAACGCGATGATCGATCCCGCTGATGCGGTGTTGGCATAGCGGTCGAGCACCATCGGTGCGACGTCGTTGGGCGGGTCTTCACCGAGCAGCTTGCGCGCGATCAGCTGATTCATGTTCAGGTTCGCCTGGTGCAGCCACCAGCGGCGGATGTCGGAGACTTTCAGACCGACCGCGGCGACTTGTGCCTCGAGGTGCGCCGCCGCCATCGGGCAGACTTCCTTGAACACCTTGCGACCGTTCTGGTGGAACAACCGGGCGTCGTCGTACGGATCGCCGCCTTCGGCGCGCGCGAGATAACCGAAGTTCGAGCGGATGTTGTTCGAGTAATGCGTGACGGCCTTGGTGCCGAGCACGCGATAAACGTGCGGTGCGGTCGCAGATGATTCGAGTTCGAGCACCACCGCGGTGCTGACGTCGCCGAAAATGAAGTGGCTGTCTCGGTCGCAGTAGTTGACCTGCGGTGACGTGAGTTCCGGATTGATCACGAGCACGCCGCGCGCGGTGCCGGCGACGAGCGCGTCGTGCGCGCGTTGCAGCGCGAAGGTCGCGGCGGAGCACGCAACGAGCATGTCGAAGCCGAAGCCATCGATGCCGAGCGCGTGCTGCACCTCGATCGCGATTGCCGGATACGCGCGTTCGGTGTACGCGCACGACACGATCACCATGTCGATGTCGGCGGGCGTTTTGTTGGCGGCGGTCAGCGCGCGACGGGCGGCGTTCAGCGCCATCTCCGCCTGGTGCGAGAGCTCGTCTTCGGCGCGGCGCGGAATGCGCGGCCGCATGCATTCGACGTCGAGGATGCCGTCCTTGATGTACGCAAAGCGGCTCTTGATGCCCGAGGCTTTTTCGATGAACTCGACGCTCGAATACGGCTTGGCTTCCAACGCGCCGCGCGCAATTTCGGCGTCGTGCAACGCGTTATAGCGATCGGCGTAGGCGTTGTAGCTGGCGACCAGCTCTTCGTTGCTGATCGCGTGCGGCGGAGTCCACTCGCCCACGCCACTGATGACTACGGCCATGCTGTTGCGCCTCCCCCGCGCGAATTGCGCTAGAGCTTGACGCCGAAGTGTTCGAAGTACCAGTCGTTGTATTCCTGATCGGTCAGATCGCCGCCCATGCGCACCCAGTCTTCGTCGGCGATCTGCGGGCGTCCCTTCGCGAGACCTTCTGCGTCCTTGCCGACGGGCCACCGCAGTCGATAGTCGGGTGTCGTGATCGCTTCGAGGATTGCCTTGGCCACCGTATCGGGTTGCACCGCGTCGCGGAAACCCGCTGCGAAGAGCTTGCCGTTGCGGCGCATGATCGGCTGGTACGGCGACGTCTTGTCGTAGCGCGTCGCGCCCTGCGAGTTCTCGAAGATGCTCGTCATGATCACGCCGGGTTCGACGTTGACGACGCGCACGCCGAATCGATAGACCTCGTGCGCCAGCGCCTCGCCGAGACACTCCAGCGCCCATTTCGACGCGGAGTACGCGACCTGGTTCGGCGTCGCGATGAGCCCGGCGATCGACGTGATGTTGACGATCGCGCCGGCGCGTCGCTCGCGCATGCTCGGCAACACGGCCTGGATGCAGCGCACCGCGCCGAAATAATTCGTCTCGAACATCGCTCGATGCTCGGCCTCGGGGGTCAGCTCGAGCGGAGTCGCGCCGCCGATGCCGGCATTGTTGATCAGCACGTCGACCGGCCCCGCGCTCATCACGCGCGCAAATGCAGCGTCGCACGACGGTTGCGACGTGACGTCCAGCTCGATGACCTCGACCGGTAGCCCGTCCTTCTTCGCCGCATCGCGCAGCGGCGCCGCCTTGTCGAGATTGCGCATCCCGGCGAACACGCGGTAGCCGTTTGCGGCGAGATGCAGACTGGTGGCGAGCCCAATTCCACTGCTGGTTCCGGTGATGACTGCGACTTTCATGTTGGCCTGCTGGATCGTGTTGAGGCCCGCGACGATGCCGAGTTCTGATGCTGTGCGCAAGCACGCGAGGCCCGCCGGCCGTGCGTGCGGGTGCCCACGGCCAAGCGCTGCGGGTCCACGGCCAAGCGCTCGCGAAGCCAGCGGCGATGCACATTTGATCGATGGGACGCTATAGTCGGCGTGCCCTGATCTGTCCCAACGAAGGAGTCTCGATGCGCTTCTCGATGCTGTTGATGTTGCTGGCTCTGATGACAAGCGTGGCGAACGCCGCCGACGTCGCGGCCGGCAAAACACTGTTTACGCCGTGCGTCGCGTGCCACGGTGCGGATGCGGGCGGCAATCAAGCGTTGAACGCGCCGAGGAACGCAGGCCAGTTCGGTTGGTATCTGAAACGGCAGCTCCAGGCGTTCAAGGATGGCGTTCGCGGTACTGCGCCGGGGGACGTGTACGGGGCACAGATGCGACCGATGGCGATGACGCTGACGAACGAAGCCGCGATCGACAACGTCGTTGCGTACATTGCGACGCTGACGGCGCCGGTTCCACCCGTCACTGTTAAAGGCGATGTGGCGGCCGGCAAACAGTTGTACGCGACCTGCGCTGCATGCCATGGACCAAAGGCCGAAGGCAACCTGGCGCTGAACGCACCACGGCTCGCCGATCAGGACGATTGGTACCTCGTCCGCCAACTGCAGAACTACAAGTCGGGATTGCGCGGCAGCAATCCGAAGGACGCGTACGGCATGCAGATGAAACCGATGGCGGCGATGCTCGCGAACGACCAGGCGATCAACAACGTGGTCGCCTATATCAGTTCCCTCAAGTGAAGAGTGCCTGCGTGTGCCGAGTCGGCTGACCGTCGATCTCGGCGCCGTCGCGCGCAACTATCGAGCGTTGTGCGCGGCCGCCGCGCCGTCGGAGTGCGGCGCCGTCGTCAAGGCGAATGGCTATGGGCTTGGCGCCGCGCCAATCGCGCTGCGTCTGGCGGCTGAAGGGTGTTCGACGTTCTTCGTCGCCACGGTCGCCGAAGGCATAGCGCTGCGCGACGTGATCGACGTGCCCGAGGTCTACGTATTCGGCGGCGTCACGGAACAGGAGGCTCCGCGCGCGGCCGAGTATGCGCTGGTGCCGGTCATCAACTCTGACGCGCAACTGGACGCATGGCGACCATATCGTTCCCGACCGATCGCGGTGCACGTCGACACCGGCATGAACCGACTCGGTTTTTCGACAGCCGACGCGCAGCCGGCGCGGTTCGACGATTTCGAACTGACTCTGCTGATGACACATCTTGCGTGCGCCGACGAGCCGGATCACCCGCGCAACGCGCTGCAGATCGAACGCTTCGGCGAAGTCGCGGCTCGATTCGATGGCATCGCGACGAGCATTGCGAACTCGGCGGGTATCCTGCTCGGGCCGCAGTATCGCGGTGACGTCTGCCGCCCGGGTGTTGCGCTGTACGGCGCGAGCCCCTTTGTCGAACCGTTGGGTCTGCTGACAACCGTCGCGACGTTGGAGGCGCGAATTCTGCAGATACGCAGAGTTGCCGCGCACGAAGGTGTCGGCTACGGCGCGAGCGGGAGCGCGGATACGGATCGATTGATCGCGACGATCGGCGCGGGCTACGCGGATGGCGTGCCGCGCAGCATGTCTGGACGCGGTTACGTCGCGGTACTCGGAGCCGGTGTGCCGATCGTCGGCCGCGTATCGATGGATCTGATGACGATCGACGTCACCGCCCTCGCGGACGCGGTGCGCGTCGGCGAGTGGGCGGAAATCTTCGGCGCCCAGGTACCTATCGAAGATGTCGCCGAACATGCCGGCACCAATACGTACGAGATACTGACCGGCCTCGGCGGCAGAAGCGAACGCCGCTACGTCGACTGACCCGGTGGCGCAGCCGGACGTTGCGCGCGCGCCACAACGGACTCGTCAGCACTCGATATTCAATGCGCCCGTTTGGCCAGGACCTTGTAAGTCCCTGGCGCGAGCTTGGCCGCCTGCTGGAGATCCTGGCGCGCGGCGTCGTTTTCGCCCAGCGCTTTGTGCACCAGCGCGCGGTTGTAGAAAGCCGGCGCAAACGAACCCGCCGATAGCGCAATCGCCTGGTCGTAGTCCGCTAGCGCTTCCGCGTGGCGCGCGGCGCGGTAGTAGACGTTGGCTCGATTGATGTGCGCGCTGGCCGATTGCGGATCGAGTTGGATCGCCGTGTTCTGATCCTCGATCGCTTTCTCCAACTGGCCGCTTCGTGCGAGCAGGATTCCGCGATTCGAATAAGTTGCCGCCAATTCACTCTGCGTGAGTTGCCCGGCCTCGATCGCTGCGGTGCAGGCGTCGATGTCGGCCGAGGTCGGTTGAACGCTGGCAGAGCGGTAACAGTTCAGTGCATCGGTGGGACCGAACACGGTCTCGGCGGCTTGGGTCTGTATTGCGGTGAGCAGAGCGAGGACTAAAAGGGAGGGTCGCATGGCGCGATCTCCGTGACCATGACGGGCCGAATCATAACGCGCCGTGCCGGAAGTGGCGTTGTATCATCGCTCGATTCGAGAAAAAGCCGGGGGAACGTCATGTCGAAGGTCAATCGCAAGGGCGTGCTGGCGGGCCAGGTCGCCGTTGTCACCGGCGCAAGTCGCGGGATCGGCGAGGCCATCGCGCGCCGATTTGCGATGGAGGGGGCCAAGGTGGTCGTCAGCGCGCGCACCGTCGAGGCCGAAGACCACTATCTGCCCGGCACGATCACCGACACCGTGAATCGGATCAACGCAGCGGGGGGTGACGCGATCGCGGTGCGCGCAGATCTGGCGAGCGCCATCGATCGAGCGGGCCTGATCGACGCGGCGATGAAGGCGTACGGCGCGGTCGACATCCTCGTCAACAACGCCGCGATCACCTATTTCATCCCGGTCGAGGATTTTCCGGAGAAACGCTTCCGGTTGATGATGGACGTGCAGGTGTGGGCGCCGTTCGACCTGTCGCAGCGCGTGCTGCCGGGCATGAAGGAGCGCGGACACGGCTGGATTCTCAACATTTCATCGCACGCGGCGATTCATCCGGCCAAAGAAATGCCGGGCCGCGGCGGCACAGTCTATGGGATGTGCAAGGCGGCGCTCGAACGCTTCACGACCGGACTCGCGCAGGAGGTGTACGACCACGGGATCGGCGTCAACGTGATCTCGCCCGGCTTGGTCGCGACGCCCGGCGTCATGCACCACAAGTTGATCAACGAGAGCAATAAAGAGCGCGTCACGCCGGTCGAGCATATGGCGGAAGCGTGCCTGCGGCTGTGCCATGGGGACTCCAAACAGATCACCGGGCGCATCGACTACGCCGACGCCGTGATGAAGGAATTCTCGCTGCAGCCGGCGGATCTGATCTAGGACGACGCGAGCCTAACTCTGCGGCCGTCGCGCCGCACGGCAGATGTGATATCGGCCCGAGTCCAGGCGATGGAAATACAGCACGCGGCCGTCCGGACTCAATGCCGGCGCCTCGACGAAACCGTTAGCGGCGGCGACGCGTTCGGCCGTGCCGAACGGCTGGCCTGCCCCGCTACGCGTCACGCGATAGATCGCGATCGTGTGCGCATGCAGATCCAGTCTGGTGAAGAACAACTCGCGACGGTCGGCTGAGATTGCGGGCGCATATTCGAGCGCCGCTGTATTGACCGATGCGAGCATCGCGTCGCTGGCTGCGTCACGCACGAAACCGTCGCCGCTGCGATGCGCAATTTCGATATCGGCTGAATCGGGGACCGCGCCACCGCTGAAATGCCCCTCGACGTAGTACAGCGAGTCTCCGTCGCGGCTGATTTCAGCGTCGAAGTTGACGAATCCGGGACGCTGACTCGATACGCCGCGCACGAGGGCGAGCTGCGTCACGACGCCGTCGGCCCAGCGTCCGCTGTACAGCGTCGAGAGCGTCTGTTCGTACGAGCGCGTCGACACCCAGTAGATTGCGCCGGAACCATCGATGCTGGGCACGCCATCGAGCGCGGTCGAATTTGCGCTAGTGATCGGGCCGACATACTGGAATCGTCCGTCGTCGATTCTGCGCGCCCAATGCAGATCGGTCTTCTCGGGCGGCGAGTTGCGGTTGTTGAACAACAGATCGCCGTGGGTGGGTTCGATGAACGGTTCCATCGCGTCACCGTCGTAGCCGAGAATCTCGACGCATTCGGCTGCGACGAACGCGTCGGTCACCGGCGAGTCGGATGCGCCACGGATGGGAACGCAACCCGACAGCAGCAAGCACGCCCACAGGGCGAGCGCGATCATCGGCACGGCTGTGCGTCTCAACGTACCGGAATCTCCGTCTTTTTGATCACGGTACGCAGCGCAAAACTCGAATGCACCCGATCCACACCGGGCAAGCGCGTCAGGTGCTGACTGTGCACGCGTTCGTAGTCGCGCGAATCGGCGACGATCACGCGCAGTAGATAGTCGGCGTCGCCGGACATCAGGTAACACTCCATCACCTCGGGGATCTTGCGGACCGCAGCTTCGAAATTCTTCAAGTCGTCCTGCTGCTGACTCGTCAGCGTGATGCGGACGAACACGTTGTCGGGATACCCGGCCGACGACTGATCGACCAGCCCGACATAGCCGCGAATCAGGCCGACCTCCTCGAGCCGTCGAACGCGGCGCAGGCAAGCCGACTCGGACAGATTGACGTGCTGCGCGAGCGCCGCATTGGTCAACCGGCCGTCCAGCTGCAACTCATGGAGGATTGAGCGGTCAGTTCGATCAATGTCGGCAGATACTTGCGCCATTGATATTATTCATAGTGACATATTGCGTATCTTGGCCTTCGAGTCGCGTCTATCGCAAGGAAATGCGGCTGTAAAGGTCATACGCTACGCGGCAGTTTTCATCCCGCTTTTTATCCCGCTTTCATCGAGGGTCGCGAACATGCGTATCGGAGTTCCCACGGAGATCAAGGTCCACGAATATCGGGTCGGATTGACGCCCGGGTCGGTCGCCGAATTGACCGCGGCCGGACATCAGGTTCTGGTGCAGACACGCGCGGGTGCCGGCATCGGTTTCCTCGATCGTGACTACCAGCGTGCCGGCGCGACGATCGCGCCGGACGCGGCGACGGTGTTTCGCGGCAGCGAACTGATCGTCAAGGTCAAAGAACCGCAACCGGCCGAGTGCGCGATGCTGCGCGCCGGACAGATCCTGTTCACCTATCTGCATCTCGCCGCTGACCGACCGCAGGCCGACGCGTTGATGCGCTCGGGCGCGACGGCGATTGCGTATGAGACGGTCACGGCGCCCGGCGGCGGGTTGCCGTTATTGGCGCCGATGAGCGAAGTCGCAGGGCGCATGGCCGTGCAGGTCGGTGCGAAATGCCTCGAGAAAGAAGCCGGCGGCATCGGCAAATTGCTCGGCGGTGTGCCGGGCGTGGCGCCGGCCCGGGTCGTCATCCTCGGCGGCGGCACCGCTGGCGCGAATGCGGCGCTGATTGCGATGGGCATGCAGGCGGACGTCACGATCCTCGACAAGTCGGTGAATCGTCTGCGGTGGCTCGCGGATCGTTTCGGGTCGGGACTTCGCGTCGTGATGGCGAACCCGGAGACCGTGCACGAGTACGTCGTCAACGCGGATCTCGTGATCGGCGCCGTGCTCGTGCCGGGTGCAGCGTCGCCAAAACTCGTGAGCCGCGAGATGGTTCGGGAAATGCGCGACGGCTCCGTGCTGGTCGATATCTCGATCGACCAAGGCGGCTGCTTCGAGACGAGCCGGCCGACGACCCACGACGCACCGACCTATGTCGATGAGGGCGTTGTCCATTATTGCGTGACGAACATGCCCGGCGCGGTTGCGCATACGTCGGCACTCGCGCTGAACAACGCGACGCTCCCCTTCGTCAAGGCGTTGGCCGACGGCGGTCTAACGGCGCTCGCCGACGATCCGCACCTCGCGGCCGGATTGAACGTGCATCGCGGCGCGATCGCGCACGCGGCCGTCGCGGAGGCACTCGGCTATCCGCTGACTGAATTGTCTGCCGCCGCATAGGGGCGACCGGAAGACTCGCGATTTGTCTGAATAGACCGAACGCCCCTTCGGGGCGTTCGTTTTTTTATCCCGCGGGCGTTTGCTTGACCGTCGTCGAATGCTCTAGCCTACTTCGTTCGTTGCCTCGCACGGGAGTCTCATGGCCGCCAAAGAACAAGAGGTGATCGCGCCGCGGGTCCAGCCGGACCGAGCCGCGCTCGAAGCCTATTGGATGCCGTTCACGGCGAATCGGCAGTTCAAAGCCAATCCGCGGTTGATCGAGCGGGCCGAGGGTTGCCACTACATCACGACGGACGGACGTCGAGTGATCGACGGGTTGTCCGGCTTGTGGTGTTGCGGCGCCGGCCACAATCGCCCCGAAATTGCCGATGCGGTCGCGCGCCAGCTACGCACGCTCGACTACGCACCCGCGTTCCAGTTCGGTCATCCGCTCGCGTTCGAACTCGCGAACAAGATCAAGGCACTGACGCCGGCCGGACTCGACTACGTCTTTTATACGAACTCGGGTTCCGAGGCGGCGGATACGTCGCTGAAGATTGCGCGCGCGTACTGGCGCCAGAAAGGGCTGCCGTCGAAGACGCGGCTGATCGGCCGCGCGAAGGGTTATCACGGAGTCAACTTCGGCGGCGTCTCGGTCGGCGGCATCGGCGGCAATCGCAAACTGTTCGGTGAGGGCGTCGCTGCCGATCACCTGCGCCACACGCTGCTGCCGGAGAATCTATTCAGTCGCGGCATGCCGGCGCACGGCGCGGAGCTCGCCGAACGACCTCGAAGAACTCGTCGCATTGCACGATGCATCGAATATCGCGGCGGTGATCGTCGAGCCGTTTGCCGGATCCGCCGGCGTGTTGCCGCCGCCGCAGGGCTATCTCGAGCGCTTGCGCGCGATCTGCGACAAACACCAGATCCTGTTGATATTCGACGAAGTGATCACCGGCTTCGGCCGCGCCGGCGCGCGCAGCGGCGCCGAGGCATTCGGCGTGACGCCGGACATCATGAATTTCGCCAAACAACTGACCAATGGCGCGGTGCCGATGGGCGCGGTCGTCGTCAAGAGCGACATCTATCAGACGTTCATGGCGACCGGCGGTGCCGGACTATCTGCTCGAGTTCCCGCACGGCTACACCTACTCCGGCCATCCGGTTGCGTGCGCGGCCGGCATCGCGGCGCTCGATTTGCTGGTCAACGACAAACTGATCGAGCGTGTGCGCGGACTCGCGCCGTATTTCGAAGCGTCGATTCACGGCCTCAAAGGGCGCAAGCACGTCATCGACATCCGCAACTATGGGCTCGCCGGCGCGTTGACGCTCGCGGCGCTTCCCGGCGAGCCGGCCCGACGACCTTACGAAGTCGCGATGCGATGCTGGGAACGCGGTGTGTACGTTCGCTACGGCGGCGACACGCTGCAGTTCGGCCCGCCGTTCGTGATCGAGCGAACCGATCTCGATCGGATATTCAACGTCGTCGCGGACGCGCTCGACGAGCAGGCGTGACCGCGGGAGAGTAAACATGACTCAGTATCTGCACAACGAAGCGCCACCGGGATCGCTCGAAGCGAAAGACCTCGCGCATCTGCTGCATCCGGCGACGAATCTGAAAGTGCATCATCAAAAAGGTCCGACCGTGATGATGCGCGCCGAGGGCGTCTACATCTGGGACAACAAAGGCAAACAGTACCTCGAGGGGATGGCGGGACTGTGGTGCACGGCGATCGGTTACGGCGAAGAAGAACTGGCGCGCGTCGCCGCGGAACAGATCAGGAAGCTGAGCTACACCCATCTGTTCGGCGGTAAGAGCAACGAACCCAGCGTGCTGCTGGCCGAGAAACTCAAGGCGATGATGCCGTTCGATGCGGGACGCGTGTTCTTCGGCTTGTCGGGATCGGATGCGAACGACACGCAGATCAAGCTGATGTGGTACTACCACAACGTGATCGGTAAGCCCGAGCGCAAGAAGATCATTTCGCGAAGGCGCGGTTATCACGGTGTCACGGTCGCGAGCGGCAGCCTCACGGGACTGCCGGCGTTCCACAAACACTTCGATCTGCCGATCGCCGGAATCCTGCACACGGATGCGCCGCATTACTATCGCGAAGGCAAACCCGGTGAGAGCGAGGCGGCATTTGTCGATCGCATCGTCGGCAATCTCGAAGCGCTGATCCAAGCGGAGGGTCCGGACACCATTGCCGCGTTCATCGCGGAACCGGTCATGGGCGCTGGCGGTGTCGTCGTGCCGCCGGCGGGTTATTTCGAGAAGGTGCAGGCCGTGCTCGACCGGTACGGCATCTTCTTCATCGACGACGAAGTGATCTGCGGGTTCGGTCGCACGGGGAAACCCTTCGGCGCGCAGACATTCGGGATCCGTCCGACCACGATGAGCGTGGCGAAGGCGGTATCGAGTGCGTATCTGCCGTTGTCGGCGGTCATGATTCCGGAGTTCCTGTACGAACCATTTGTCGAGGCGTCGGGACAGGTCGGTACGTTCGGTCACGGTTTTACGTACTCGGGTCATCCTGTGTGCGCTGCGGTTGCGCTGCGCAATCTCGAACTGATGGAGGAGCGCGATCTCTTCAACCACGCATCAAGGATGTCGAAGCCGTTCCAGGCGAGGTTGCGCGCGCTCGGCGATCACCCGCTGGTGGGTGAAGCGCGTGGCGTCGGCATGATCGGCGCCACCGAACTGGTCGCCAACAAATCGACGAAGGCGCCGTTCGAATCGAAGCGGGGCGTCGCCGCGTACTGTTCCGCACGCGCCGAGGCGCACGGGCTGATCGTGCGCAACATCGGCGAGACGATAGCGGTCTGTCCGCCGCTCGTGATCAACGAAAACCAGGTGCACGAACTTTTCGACAAGTTCGGTCGCGCGCTCGACGACACGCTCGAATGGACCCGCCGGGAGTGATGGACTGACCCTGATTCGACGGGTCTAATTGCGGTTCGTGGTGAGCGTCGCGGTGGGGGAGCGAAGATGAAACAGACCGTGGGTTGTCGGCGCGTTCTGCGTTGCGCTCGCAATGACGGCAACGATCGCAGTGCCGGGTTTTGCCGCCAATGAAACAGACGCCGCAAAAATAGCGCCCTTGGTCGCGGAGCAGAGCTTTTCCGAAAAACTCGGCGCGCCATCGCCGCACTGGTTTTTCGCCAACGACGTGAACTACATCGGTTACCTCGACAGCAAGGTCTATCTGTTCGACGGTGATAGCGGCTCGATGCTCGGCATGTTGTCGACGGGTACGTGGGGCAACGCGGTGGAGTTCGCGCCGGACTTTTCGGCGATCTACGTACCCGAGATGTATCACAGCCGCGGCACGCGCGGCGAGCGGACCGACATCGTCGCGATCTACGACGCGAAGGAACTGCGCCCCGTCGCCGAAGTGATCATTCCGCCGAAACGCGCGAGCGGAATTCCGCAGCGCGCATTTCAGGGCCTCAGCGACGACGGTCGATTCATGTTCGTCGCCAACATGACCCCTGCGACATCGGTCAGCGTCGTCGACGTCGTCGCGCGGCGTTTCGTCACCGAGATCGAGATCGCCGGTTGCAACCTGGTCTATCCGACCGGCGCGCGATCGTTTGCATCGTTGTGCGGCGACGGCACGCTGCAGCTCATTCGACTCGACGAGCAAGGCAACCTCGCGACGAAATCGCACACCGAAAAGTTCTTCGATCCGAACACGGATCCGCTCACGGAAAAAGCCTCGCGCGTCGGCGATACGTGGTTGTTCTTCTCGTTCGACGGCATCGTGCATCCGGTGAAGTTCGCCGGGAGCAAGGTCGAGATCGGCAAGCCGTGGTCGCTGTTCAACGACAAGGAACGCGCCGATAAATGGAAGCTCGGGGGCAGCCAGTTCAATGCGGTGCACGCGGGCCTCGCGCGCCTCTACGTGATCGTTCATCAAGGCGGACCTTTCGGCCACAAGGATCCGGGCAAGGACGTGTGGGTATACGACCTCGCGACCCACAAAGGCGTCGCGCAATTCAAGTTGCACGACTCGGCGACGAATATCGGCGTCACGAAGGACGCGGCGCCGCTGCTGATCTCCGATTCGGAAGCGAGGCCCGCCGTCGACGTTTACGACGCACGCAGTGGCGCGGCGCTGCGCACGATCGCCGGACCGCCGTCCTCGCCCAGCTTCATCCAGAGCCCATGAGCATCGACCCCGTCATCCCGCTGATCGCGCGCCTCGGCTTGGGCTGGCTCTTTCTCTCAGCGGCGGTGCACAAGCTCAACGATATCGGCGACTTCCGAGTGGTGCTTGCCACGTATCGCGTATTGCCCGAGGCGCTCGTTGGTGTCGCGGCCTGGGGCATCGTCGGCGTCGAAATCGCAGTCGGAATCGGCGCGTTGCTGCAACGCGTGGAGGCGCATGTCGCGGCGGTGGTGCTATTGCTCGCCTACGCCGGCGCAATGGCACTCAACCTCGCGCGGGGGCGACGCGACATCGACTGCGGCTGCGGCAGCGCGGCGCAGCCGTTGTCGCTCGGATTGGTTGCGCGCAACGCGATGCTCGCGCTGGGCGCCGCGATCGCATTGTTGCCGAGCGTCGCGCGTTCGCTGCATTGGTTCGATTTCGTCAGCGTGGTCGCCGCAACTCTAGTGCTCGGACTACTGTATGCGGCGACGAATCAACTGCTCGCGGCGCGCGCGCGGCTCGAGGAGTGGGTGTGATGTCGGCGTTGGTCGTGTCGAATATTCTGCTGTGGATCCTGCTGGGCGCACTCGCGCTGGTGGTGCTGGCGCTGACGCGACAGATCGGCGTGTTGCACGAGCGGCTCGCGCCCGCCGGGGCGTTGACGTTGGCCGGTGGCATCAAGGCGGGTGAGTTGGCGCCACCGGTGACGCTGACGACGCTCGACGGCCAACATCTGGAGCTTGGATCTTTTGCGGCGGTCGGCCGCGGGGTGCTGTTGTTCTTCGTGTCGCCGACGTGCCCGCTGTGCAAAGCGTTGCTCCCGGTTCTGATCCGGATCGCCAACGAAGAACGCGGCTGGCTGGATCTGGTTCTCGTCAGCGATGGGAGCACGCGGGCGGAACACGAGGCCTACGTCGCGCAGCGGCGCCTGCAGGGAATACCTTATGTCGTGTCGCAGGAACTGGGCGTTGCGTTCCAGGTCGGCAAGTTGCCATACGCGGCGTTGCTCGATGAGGCCGGCGTGCTGGTTGCGAAGGGATTGGTGAATTCCCGCGAGCACATCGAGAGTCTGCTCGAAGCGAAGCGATTGGGTGTTGCGAGTATCAACGAATTCATGAGCGCCGAAACGCGCGCTGAAGGTGAACGCATGAACTGGCTCGACAACTGGATCACTCGCAGTTCGCGGCGCGTCGCCCGCAATACGTCCCGACGGGATTTCCTGTCGCGTTTCGGCGTCGCGCTCGTGGGTGGCGCAGCGATTCCTCTGCTCCCCGTCGCGCGCGCGCACGCGGACGACCCGGCGCGAGCGCCGCAACCAAGCGAGACCGGGGATCCACGCAGTTGTGAATACTGGCGCTACTGTGCGATCGATGGCTACCTGTGCGGCTGTTGCGGCGGATCCGCCAACAGTTGCCCCCCCGGCACGGAAGCCTCGCCGGTCACGTGGATCGGCACGTGCCGCAACCCCGTGGACGGCAGGGATTACATCATTTCGTACAACGACTGCTGCGGAAAAAGCGCGTGCGGGCATTGCAACTGCCAACGCGAGGAAGGCGATCGGCCGGTGTATCAACCAGCGAAGAGCAACGACATCAACTGGTGTCATGGCACGACGACGAACCTGTACCACTGTTCGACGTCCGTGGTGCTCGGACTCGCTGTCGCGGATTGACGTGCGAATTCACGTGCTCATCGTCGCCGGCCTGATCGGCTCGAGCTCCGCTGTGTCGGCCGAGCCGCGGCAGGACTACATCCTGAACTGTATGGGCTGTCACCTCGTGGATGGCGCCGGGGCGCCGCCGGCGATTCCGAGACTCAAGGACCGCGTCGGTTACTATCTGACGATCCCACAGGGGCGCGCCTATCTGGCGCAAGTGCCAGGCGCCGCGAATTCGTTGCTCGATGATCGGCAACTCACCGCGGTGTTGAACTGGATCGTCGACGAATTCGCCGGCGCGTCGCGACCGTCGCAATTCGAACCGTTTGCCGTCGACGAAGTGGCGCAGTATCGCCGCACGCGGCCGGACGATATCGACGCGCTGCGCCACGCGCTCACGGCGCAGATCGCGCGCGCGTATCCGAATGCGCAGGCCGCTTGGTAGCGCGCTTTTTTGTGGAGTAGTGATGGCGACCATCCAAAGCAAAATCGATCCGAGCACGAGCGCGTTCCAGGCGAACGACGTCCACCACCGCAAACTCACCGCCGAACTGCGAGAGCTTGCTGCCCGCGTTGCGCTTGGCGGCGACGAGCGCTCGCGCGCGCGTCACGTCGAACGCGGCAAGTTCTTGCCGCGCGAACGCGTCGATCGGCTGCTCGACCCAGGCTCGGCGTTTCTCGAGATCGCACAGCTCGCGGGACACGAACTGTATGACGACGTCGTGCCGGCCGGCGGCATCATCACCGGTGTTGGACGCGTCTCCGGGCGCGAGTGCGTGATCGTCGCCAACGACGCGACGGTCAAGGGCGGCACGTACTATCCGATCACGGTGAAGAAACATCTGCGGGCGCAGGAAATCGCGTCCGAGAACCACCTGCCATGCATCTATCTCGTCGATTCGGGTGGGGCGTTCCTGCCGATGCAGGATCAAGTCTTTCCCGACAAAGATCACTTCGGTCGCATCTTCTTCAACCAGGCGAACATGTCGGCGCGCGGGATTCCGCAGCTCGCGGTCGTGATGGGTTCGTGCACCGCGGGCGGCGCGTACGTGCCGGCGATGTGCGATCAGGCGATCATCGTGCGCAACCAGGGCACGATTTTTCTCGGCGGTCCGCCGCTGGTCAAAGCAGCGACGGGCGAGGATGTCGATGCGGAGAGTCTCGGCGGCGGCGACGTGCACGCGCGCATCTCGGGCGTCGCCGACTATCTCGCGGCGAACGATGAACATGCGATCACGCTCGCGCGCGAGATCATCGCCGCGAGTGGTGTTGCGTATCGCGCGACTGTAACGCGGCAACCGAGCGCGGAACCGAAGTATCCACCGGAGCAGATCTACGGTGTGTTGCCGCGCGACACGCGCACGCCATACGACGTCCGCGAGGTCATCGCGCGGCTCGTCGATGGATCGGAATTTCACGAATTCAAAGCGGTGTACGGCGAAACGCTGGTGACCGGTTTTGCACACATCGACGGACTGCCGGTCGCGATCGTCGCCAACAACGGCATTCTGTTTTCCGAGTCTGCGTTGAAAGGCGCGCACTTCGTGCAGCTCGCCGATCGCCGCGGCGTGCCGCTGCTGTTCCTGCAGAACATCACCGGCTTCATGGTGGGCCGCAAATACGAAAACCAGGGCATCGCGAAAGATGGCGCCAAGATGGTGACCGCGGTTGCGTGCGCGCGGGTGCCGAAGTTCACCGTCGTCATCGGTGGATCGTTCGGCGCCGGCAACTACGCGATGTGCGGGCGCGCATATGGCGCACGTCTGTTGTGGACGTGGCCGAATGCGCGCATCTCCGTCATGGGCGGAGAGCAGGCCGCGCATGTGCTGGCGACGGTGCGCCGCGACAGCGCTTCAGCTCGCGGCGACGACTGGAGCGAAGCGCAACAACGCGAATTCATGGATGGCATCAGATCGACCTACGACACGCAAGGACATCCGTTCTATGCGAGCGCGCGGTTGTGGGACGACGGCGTGATCGATCCGGTCGATACGCGGCGGGTGCTCGCACTCGCGTTGACGGTCGCGTGCCGCGAACCGGACGGCGCGACCGATGCGCGATTCGGCATATTCAGGATGTGACTGCGCCTATGTTCAAACGTTTGCTGATTGCCAATCGCGGCGAGATCGCGTGCCGGATCATGCGTACCGCGCGGCGGCTGGGCATCGAGACGGTCGCCGTCTACTCGGATGCCGACCGCGACGCGCTGCACGTACGCCAAGCGGATCACAGCGTGCGCATCGGCGAAGCACCGGCGCGCGACAGCTATCTGCGAATCGACGCGCTCGTCGCTGCCGTGACGAAGAGCGGCGCCGATGCGGTTCATCCAGGTTATGGGTTTCTCGCGGAGAATGCCGACTTCGCGGCCGCGTGCAGCGACGTGTGCACCTTTGTTGGACCGTCGGCGGATGCGATCCGCGCAATGGGGTCCAAGATCGAGGCGAAACGTATCGTCGCGGCAGCAGGCGCGCCCGTGGTCCCGGGCTATCAGCTGGATCAGGATCCTGCTGAGGCTCGCAGAAGCGGCTCGCGGATCGGCTATCCGTTGCTGATCAAAGCCTCCGCCGGTGGCGGCGGCAAAGGGATGCGCGTGGTCCGCTCGCCGCAGGAGTTTGCCAATGCGCTGAGCGGGGCGCGCAGGGAGTCGAAAGCGGCGTTCGGCGACGACGCGGTGTTGCTCGAACGCTATCTGGCGGCGCCAAAACACATCGAGGTGCAGATTCTGGCCGACTCGTATGGCCGTACGTTGTACCTGTTCGAGCGCGACTGCTCGGTGCAGCGCCGGCACCAGAAGGTCATCGAGGAGGCGCCGGCGCCGACGATCACGCCCGGCCAACGAATCAGTATGGGGGAGGCCGCGGTCAAAGCCGCCGCGGCGATCGGCTACGAAGGCGCAGGCACGATCGAGTTCATTACCGAAGGTGACGCCTACTATTTCATGGAGATGAATACGCGCCTGCAGGTCGAGCATCCGATCACGGAGGCGATACTCGGCCTCGACCTCGTCGAGTGGCAGTTGCGCATCGCCGCGGGCGAACGCCTGCCGTTCGCACAGGGAGATCTCGCGATTCGCGGTCATGCGGTCGAGGCGCGCGTCTATGCGGAGAATCCGCGCAGGAAATTTTTGCCGTCGACCGGCCGCCTCGTGCACGTCGGCTTCCCGGATGAGGTCAGGGTCGACACCGGAGTCGAGAGCGGCGCCGAAGTGACGATGCACTACGACCCGATGATCGCGAAGATCATTGCGCACGCGGACACGCGCGATGCCGCGATCGATCGCTTGGACCGCGCGTTGGCCGACTGCGAGATCGCCGGCGTCGAACACAACGTCGCGTTTTTGCGCAACATACTGGGCGACGCGGTTTTCCGCGGCGGGGAGTACGACACGGGTCTGATCGAGTCGCGCGGGCACGCGCTGATTCCGCACAGACGACCCGCGGATGACGGCGGCGGCAGCGTTGATTCAGATTGCGGCGCAGGGTTCCGATTCGCCGTGGCAGCGCGGCGACGCGTTCCGCCTGAACGCGCCGTCGCGGCAGATGCTGCAATTGCGCCGCGGGGCCGCGCAACTGGCCGTTGGCGTCGAGCAGACAGATGCCGGTGTGCGTTTGCGGATCGACGATCAAGTGATCACAGCGCGCAGTATTGAGGTCGGTGCATCCAAATTGGACGCATCTTTCGACGACGAACGCTTCACGTGCAGCTTCGTGCGCGATGGCGCCGATCTCTACGTCATGCGCGATGGGGCGACCGAAAAATACAGCGCACCGAAATTCGATGCCGCGAGTTTTGCGGCCGACGCGCTGCGCGATGGCCGCAGCGTCGCACCGATGCCAGGCCAGATCATCGCGCTGTTCGCGAAAGTCGGCGATGCGGTTCGACGCGACCAGCCGATCCTCGTGCTCGAGGCGATGAAGATGGAGCACACGATCGTCGCGTCGATCGACGGAACGCTCGAACGACTCACGCTCAAGGTCGGTGATCGCGTCGTCGAGGGGACGGAACTGTTCAGCGTCGGTGTGAATCTGCAGGGTTAAGCGCGCGCGAACTCGCGGCGGTATCATCTGCCCGTCATGACGCAACCGCTTCCCGAATTCGACTTTGGTCTCGGCGAGACGATCGAGATGCTGCGCGACGCGACTGCCGCCTTCGCGCGCGCCGAGATCGCGCCGCTCGCGACTGACGTGGATCGCACCAATACCTTTCCGCGTGCGCTGTGGCCGAAGCTCGGTCAGGTTGGCTTGTTGGGCATCACTGTCGAACCCGAGTACGGCGGCGCCGGGATGGGTTACCTCGCGCACTGCGTGGCCATGGAGGAAATCAGCCGGGCATCCGCGTCGGTGGGTCTGTCGTATGGTGCGCATTCGAACCTCTGTGTGAACCAGCTGCGGCGCTTCGGCAGTGCGCAACAAAAACAGCAGTACTTGCCGGCGCTGGTGTCGGGCGAACACCTCGGCGCACTCGCGATGAGCGAACCAAACGCGGGCTCCGACGTCGTCGGCATGAAATTGCGCGCGACCGATCGCGGCGACTGTTACGTGCTCAACGGCAGCAAGATGTGGATCACGAACGGGCCCGGCGCCGACGTGCTCGTCGTCTACGCAACCGTGGACCCGGCGCTCGGGCCGAAAGGCATTACCGCATTCGTCATCGAAAAAGGGTTTGCCGGATTTTCGACGGCGCCGAAACTCGACAAGCTCGGGATGCGCGGGTCCGACACGTGCGAGCTGATATTTCGCGATTGCCAGGTGCCCAAGTCGCAGCTGCTCGGCAGCGTCGGTCAAGGTGTTTCGATCCTGATGAGCGGCCTCGACTACGAGCGCGTCGTGCTCGCCGGCGGACCGCTGGGCATCATGCGCGCATGCCTCGATGTCGTGCTGCCGTACGTGCATGACCGACAGCAGTTCGGGCAGCCGATCGGAACGTTTCAGTTGATGCAGGGCAAGCTCGCCGACATGTACACGACGATGAACGCGTGTCGGGCGTACGTGTATTCGGTTGCACGCGCCTGCGATGAGGGACGCACCAGTCGTTTCGATGCCGCCGGCTGCATCCTCTATGCGGCCGAGAAGGCGACGTGGATGGCGCTCGAAGCGGTACAAGCCCTCGGCGGCAACGGCTACACCAACGATTTCCCGACGGGGCGGTTGCTGCGCGATGCGAAGCTCTACGAGATCGGCGCCGGCACCAGCGAGATCCGCCGGATGCTGATCGGCCGGGAGCTGTTCAGTGCCACGACGTGACCGGCTATACTGCGCGCGCTCCGGTTTCGTCACACCACACTCACCAGGAAGTCGATCGTGAAGCAGGTTCTTGCCGTCATCACTCTGTTCGTTGCCGGTTCGGTCTTCGCGGATCGTGTTCCACCGGGCACGAATGACGAGATCAGCGCGCGCTTGAAGCCGGTCGGTCAGCTGTGCAAAGCGGGCGATCCGTGTGGCGCCAGTGCTGCGGTCGCGTCGGGCGGCGCCGCGCGGACGGGTGAACAGGTATACAACCAGTTTTGTTTCGTGTGTCACGCCGCGGGCGTCAGCGGCGCGCCGAAGCTGAAAAATGTCGCCGATTGGGCACCGCACCTCGCGAAGGGCAACGACGCGCTGTGGAAGAGCATCACGAGTGGTCTGAACGCGATGCCGCCGAAAGGCACGTGTATGAATTGCAGCGACGACGAGCTGCACGCCGCGCTCGGCTACATGTCGAAACCGTAACCGTCGAAGCCGTCAGCAGCCTCAATACCCGACGGCGACTTCCCGAAATGCGAGCGCTTCCGTCAGATGCGGCGTCGTGATCTGCGCGGCGCCAACGAGATCGGCCAGTGTCCGCGCGACTTTCAGAACTCGATGCGTACCGCGCGCGGATAAGCCGAGCCGTTCCATCGCGCGTCCAACGAGCAGACGCCCCGCGCGATCGAGCACGCAATACGCATCGACTTCAGGCGCGCTCAGCGACGAATTGAGTTTGCCCGCACGCGCGAGTTGCGCATGGAGCGCGGCGGCAACGCGTGCTCGGATCTCGGCAGGATCCGCGGCGGCCGCCGACGGCGCGAGCAGCACGTCGCTGCCGACCGGTGGCACTAACACGCGCAAGTCGATTCGGTCGAGCAGCGGTCCCGACACGCGACTTTGATAGCGCCGCTGCTGATCGACCGTACAGATGCAATCCGACGCCGTGCAGGTGCGCCCCGCCGGACACGGATTCATCGCGGCAATCAATTGGAAGCGCGCGGGATAGCAGACCTTTCCGGCCGCGCGCGACAGTTCGATCGAGCCCGATTCCAGCGGCTGCCGCAACGACTCGAGTACGCGGCGATCGAACTCCGGTAGTTCATCGAGAAACAACACGCCGTGATGCGCGAGCGAGATCTCGCCCGGTCGCGGAACCCGCCCGCCGCCGCCGACCAGCGCGGCCGCCGACGCGGTGTGGTGCGGCGCGCGCAGCGGACGCGCGCCATACAAGAACCGCGGGATCGAAGCTGCCGTGCGCCGAGTGGATGCGCACGACCTCGAGCGCATCGCTCTCCGCTAACGGCGGCAACAGACTGGCGAGGCGCTCCGCGAGCATCGTCTTGCCGGTGCCGGGTGGACCCGTCAGCAGCAGGTGATGGCCGCCCGCCGCGGCGATCTCCAGTGCGCGCTTCGCCGCCGGCTGGCCTTTGACATCGGCGAGATCGAGTGCAACGGGCGGCGCGTGCGCCCCACTCTGTATTGCCCGACCAATGTCGCTGTCGGGCGAATTCAGCAGCGCGCACGCTTCATCGAGATGCGCGACCGCGCGCGCATCGACCCCGTGCGCGAGCGCGACCTCCTGACGGTTTTGTAAGGGCACGACGATGCCGCGCCCCGCCTTGCCGGCCGCGATTGCCGCCGACAGCGCGCCGCGCACCGGACGCAGCTCGCCGTACAAACCCAGTTCCCCGATCACCTCGAACTGATTCAGGCGCTGCGCCGGCAAAGCGCCGGTACGCGCGAGAATTCCCAGCGCGATCCCGAGGTCGAAGCGCCCGCCTTCCTTCGGTAAGTCGGCCGGCGCGAGGTTCACGGTGATCTTGCCTTTGGGAAACGCGAATCGACTCGCCTGGATCGCGCCTTTGACGCGCTCGCGCGCTTCGCGCACCGCTGCTTCGGGCAAACCGACCATCGCAAAGCCCGGCAACCCGCCGGACAACTGCGTCTCGATGACGACTTCCGGCGCGTCGATGCCGCGTTCGGCGCGCGATATCACGGCGACGTGCTGCGCGTTCGACATCATCGCGTCCGGGTCCTGTGTGTTGCGATCAGCGAGGCTCGCTCGGCTCGAGCGCACTGATGCGCGCCTCGAGCTGCGCGATGTCTCGCTGCAAGCGTTCGACGTTGCGTAGCTCGCGTTCGAAATCCTGCCGCGGCACCAGCTCGAGTCGCTCCATGGTCGCTTCGATGATCGGCGTCAACCGAGCGCGCCAGTCCGCGCCGTCGGGCAGCACCGCGGCGAGCGCCTCCGACAATCGCGCAGTCAACGATTCGATCGCGTCGGAGATGGGTCGGTCCGCCGGCATGGTTCGTCCCTTCTTTGCAGTGAGGAAGTTTCTTTGCATTGAGAAGTTTGCATTGAGAAGTGCGTTGAGACGCATGGTAACGAGGCGACGCGGCGGCGCCCAATGGCCGATGTCGCGCGCGCGTGCGAGTCACGCGCCTCGCGGCGCTCCAATTCGGTGCGTACAACGCACGTTCGATCCCCGCGACGCCCTTCGGTGGGGCGCGTCGTCGTCGGGCACCGCAGTTTATCGATCGAAAACAGGCGGTTGGAACGGTGGCACGAAACCTGCTCTTCAGCTGGCGTTCGAGCCACGGTCGTGTGAGGCGGCGTGGTGGACGACTCAACAGATTCAAGACTAGGGGTAACAGATGAAAAGATTGATCAGCATCGTTTTTGGCGCCGCTCTGATGAGTAGCGCGCTGGTGGTGAGCGCCGCCGACATTGCCGGCAACGTGGCGCTCGTGACCGACTATCGGTTTCGCGGTATCTCGCAGAACAACGGCGGGTTTTCTCCTGCGATCCAAGGGGGCTTCGATCTGGCAACGGACGTGGGTCTCTATGTCGGTACGTGGGCGTCGAACGTCGATTTCTCGGAAGGCGCTATCGAGACCGATGTCTACGGCGGATTCAAGGGCAAGTTCAGCGAAGATCTCGCCTATGACGTCGGTGTGTTGTACTACGGTTATCCGCAGGACGGTTCCGACCACCTCGCCTATACCGAGGTGTACGGGAGTCTGGCCTGGAAAGGCTTCAAATTCGGCGTGAACTATTCGGACAACTATTTCGCCGGCAGCGGTAAGTTCACGTATCCGTACGTCGAATACGGAGTTGATCTGATGGAGAACCTCTCGCTGAGCCTGCACTATGGCTACAACTCGTTCGATAAGAAGCAGCCCGGTCTCGCCTTCGATGATAACTACCAGGACTGGAGAGCGGGCATTACGACGAAGTGGGTCGGCGTGAACTGGTCACTGACGTACGTCGACACCAATCTCGACAATAACCGTGACTGTTACGGCAACAAGCAGCTCTGTGAAGCAACGGCGGTGTTCGGGATTTCGAAGAGCCTTTAATTCGGGGGAGAATCCCACGTGCATTTCGCCAGCGAGCATTCGACGCGTAACGTACGTGCGATCACTAAGGAGATTTGAGCAATGAAACTCGTTACTGCGATCATCAAGCCGTTCAAGCTGGACGATGTGCGCGAAACGCTCTCGGATATCGGCGTGCACGGCATGACGGTGACCGAGGTCAAAGGCTTCGGCCGGCAGAAGGGCCATACGGAGCTCTACCGAGGCGCGGAGTACGTCGTCGATTTCCTGCCGAAAGTGAAGGTCGAAGTCGCCATCGATGACAGCCTGCTCGAGCAATGCCTCGAAGCGATCACGAAGGCAGCGAACACCGGTAAAGTGGGCGATGGAAAAATATTCGTCACCACGCTCGACGAAGTCGTCCGCATTCGCACCGGCGAAACAGGACCGGAAGCCGTCTGACTGGAAGCCGTCGTCGCGGAAGCCGTCTTGGTCCGCAGACACGTGATTCAACCGCGTTGAAACCATCGAGGGCGCCTGTCGGCGCCCTTTTTTCGTTCTTGCGCTCGAGCGAATCTTGTCTATAAATACTCCGTCCCATGGCCGGCTGATCGGCGAACGTGAACGAGGCGCGGAATGAGTGATGAAGGTGACGAATTCGTCGATGACGAAGAAGAGGAAGAACTCGAAGAGGATGCGGTCGACGCGACGGAGGCGGTTGCCGAAACAGAAGACGTAGTCGATGAAGACGAGCCGCCCGTTGCGGTGCCTGTTGGTCGTGCGCGCAAGGTCGAACAGGTCGAAGTGCATTCCGCGGCCGCGCGTGCGGCGCAGCGCGATTCGATCGCGGCGGACGTCGAGGCGTTCCTGAAGCGCGGCGGATCGATCAAGCAGATCACGGATGACGATCGCACCGACCCACCGAAAAAGTCCGAAAACAATTACGGACGCGGTTCCGCCTGATTCACGCCTGCACGATCCAGCGCGCCTGAGTTGTTGCGTTAGAATGACGCCGCTATCTGACAAATTGATTCACCGATGCGTTATGTGAGCACCCGAGGGCGCGCCGCGCCGCTCGCGTTTCCAGGATGTCGTCATCGCCGGCCTTGCCGATGACGGCGGCTTGTTCGTGCCGGAACGAATTCCGGATGTGCGCGCCGAGCTCGATCGCTGGCGCGGACTTTCGTTCACCGAACTCGCCGCCCATGTGATGGCGCACTTCATCGACGACATCCCGCACGCGGTGCTGCGCGATCTATTGCAACGCAGCTACGCGAGTTTCGACACGCCGGACGTGATTCCGCTGCGCGAGATCGACGGGGTGCATGTGCTCGAACTCTTCCATGGTCCGACCCTTGCGTTCAAAGACATCGCGCTGCAGTTTCTCGGCAACGTTTTCAGCTACATCCTCGAGCAGCGCGGCGGCTCGCTGAACATTCTCGGCTCCACCAGCGGCGATACCGGCAGCGCGGCGATTGCCGGCGTGCGCGGCAAGCCGGCAATCAGCATCTTCATCATGTATCCCGATGGCCGCACCAGCGCGCTGCAGGAACTGCAGATGACGACCGTGACCGACGCGAACGTCCATTGCCTGGCGCTTCAAGGCAGCTTCGACGACTGCCAGGCCATCATGAAAGAAACGTTCAACGATCTGCCGTTCAAAGCGCGACATCGTCTCGGCGCGATCAACTCGGTCAATTGGGCGCGCCTGCTGGCGCAGATCGTCTACTACGTCTACGCGACGCTCGCGCTCGATGACGGTGGTCGCAGGCGCGTGTCGTTCAGCGTGCCGACCGGAAATTTCGGGGACATTTTCGCGGGCTATCTCGCGTTGCAGATGGGACTGCCGATCGATCGACTGATCTGCGCGACGAACGAAAACGACATCCTCGCGGTGTTTTTCAATACCGGCGTGTATCGACGCGGACGCGTGCACCACACGATCAGCCCGTCGATGGACATCCAGGTCGCCAGCAACTTCGAGCGCTTCCTGTTCCTGCGGATGGACCGCGACAGTGCGCGACTGCGCGCCTTCATGGACTTGTTCAGTCGCACCGGTGAAGCCAGTTTGACGGAAGGCATGCCGCTGGATGCGGCACATCGTTGCAACGGCCGTGAACAAGGACGAAACGCTCGCGACGATCAAAGATGTCTACCAGCGCAGCGGCTATGTGATCGATCCGCATACCGCGGTAGGCATCGCGGCCGCATGCGCGCGTCAGCCTCCGATCACCGGTGGTGTGCCTCGCAACTGCGCATCCGGCGAAGTTTCCGGAATCGGTCGACGCGATCATCGGCAAGCCCGTTGCGCGTCATCCCAGCCTCGACGCGCTGAAAGGTGCGCCCACTCGACGTACGGTGTTGCCGGCGAATGTCGCCGCAGTAAAGGATTTCATCGCAGCCCACGCGAGGTAATTGCGCAGGAGTCTCGCGCGCTCAGCCTTCGATCTGCGCGATGGCGTCGGGAATATCCTTCAGACGATTGACGACCCGGGTCGCCGGCGTCGCGTCGCCGGACAGCGCGTTCGTCAGCTGCACCCAGATCGTTGCGATGCCGACATCATGCGCGCCTTGAATATCGTCGATCGGGTTGTCGCCGACGTGGATCATCTGCTGCGCGCGAATCCTCGTGTGCGCGAGCGCGGCATGGAACATCTGCGGCGCGGGCTTCGCGGCGCCGACATCGGCCGCACAGAATGCGAAGCGAAAGAAACGATCGAGCCCGAGCCTGACGATGTCCGCGTTGCCGTTCGTCAACGCACCGAGCCGGTGTCTGCATCGCCAGCCGTTCGAGCATGTCGAGCGCGTCGTCGAAATAGCTCACCTTGTGACGTTCGGCGAGAAACAGCTGAAACGCTTCCGCCGCCAGGCGCCGCGCTTCGGCGTCGGCGCGTCCAACCGCGACGATCGCGCGCGCAAACGTTTCTTCGCGCAGATAAGACAGGTTGTGCGTCAGTTCGGGCCGTTCTTCGACGATGCGCTTGCGGATCGCGAGCCAGTCCTCGCGACTTCAGCGTCGCGTGCAACTCCGGCACGTGGCTGTCGAACCACGCGCGCGTCATGCGCTCGGCATTGCGTATGACCGCATCGACATCCCACAACGTATTGTCGAGATCGAACGTGACGACTTCGATTCGTGCCATCGTCTAGCTTCGCTGCTTCGCGCGCGGGTGGCTCGCGTCGTACACCTTCGCGAGGTGTTGAAAATCGAGGTGGGTATAGATCTGTGTCGTCGAGATGTCGGCGTGGCCGAGCAACTCCTGTACCGCGCGCAGATCGCCGCTCGATTCGAGCAGATGGCTCGCGAAGCTGTGTCGCAACATGTGCGGGTGCAGCGCGTCGGATCCGAGCTGGCGTTTACCCAGTTGCTTCAAGCGTGCTTGGACCGCGCGCGCACTGATTCGCGCGTCGCGCCGCCCGACGAATACCGGCGCTGACGGATCGACCCGGACGCGGTGCGCCAGGTGGGCTCGCAGCGCGTTGATGCAGAAAGACCCCAGCGGCACCTGCCGCACCTTTCGACCTTTGCCGGTGACCGTGACGTACCCTTCGCCGAGCTCGAGATCCTTCACGTCGAGCGCAACGAGTTCGGCCAGGCGCAAGCCGCTGCCGTAGAAAAGCTCCAGCATCGCCGCGTCGCGCGAATCGAGCGCATTCGCGGGCGTGAAGTTCAGCAGCTGTGACGTGAGGTCGGTGTCGAGCAGGCGCGGCAGCTTGCGCCGCGATTTGGGCGCGCGCACGACGGTCGCGGAGTTGCCCTGTACAACGCCGTTGCGATCGAGGTATCGCAAGAACGAGCGGACGCACGACAACGCGCGCTGAATGCTGCGGGTCGCGCGACCGCGGCGATGCAGCGCATTCAAGTGGCTGCGCACATGATCCGTGCGCACCGCGTGCCATTGCGCGATGTCGAGCCCGACCGCAAATTGCTCGAGATCGCGCCGGTACGCGGCGAGCGTGTGCGGGGAGTATTGTTTCTCGTGCTCCAGATGAGCGATGATAGCGATCGATATCGGCGTGCAGCGGACTCTCAGCGGCCGCCATCGCGCGCCACCAATCGCGCCAGGACGCGCGACAGAACGTCGCCGATGTAGCGGATGAACAGCGTGCCCATATCGGGACTGAAACGCGTCGGATCGCGGCTTCCGATCGCGAGCACGCCGATCAAATCGCCGTGCTTCAGACCGAACCAGCCCCGCCGACCCATCGCCGCTGACGAGCTCGCCAAACAGTTGCTGCAACTCGTCGGCGCGCAGCATGCCACACGACAGTGACGTCGTCTGGGTGAGGTGGAGCAGCGGCAGTTCGGCGGCCGAGGCGACGTAGATCAGGTGATGTCCGCGACGCGAACGCGCGCGGATGCGAGACGAAGCAGCGCGCATAGTCCGCCGCAAAGTCGTCGATGAGCGTGTCGGCCAGGACCCCGTCGATCGCGTCGAGCGTTTCGCAGTCGAGGGCCTGCAGCGTGAAGCGACGCGTCTTTTCGAACAACGTGTCGTTGTTGTTTGCAGCGCCAACGAGATGAGTGAGGCGCCGGCGCATGTCGATGTTGCGCTCGCGCAGAATGGCGACCTGGCGCTCGACCAGCGAAATCGCCTCACCCGAGTCGTGCGGCAGGCTCAGATCGGTCAGCAGCGTCGGGTGACGGCCGAAGAAATCCGGATTCTCGCGCAGATAGCGCATCACGGAGTCTTCGTCGCGCGGGTCCACGAGCGCTGGCTTCGGCGTTCATACCTCGATGTGTCCTTCGTAGACGAGACAGGCGGGTCCGAGCATATGCAGCGAATGGCCGCTGCCCGCCCATTTGATTTTGACTTTGCCGCCGGGCAGCGAAACTTTGATGCGCTCGCCGAGGCGCCCGGTGAGGATGCCGGCCACCGCTGCCGCACAAGCACCCGTGCCACACGCGCGGGTCTCGCCGACGCCGCGTTCGTAAACGCGCAGCCGTACAAAACCCGAGTCGATCACCTGGCAAAACCCGACATTTGCGCCGCGCGGGAAGCGTTCGTGGCGCGACAACGCCGACCCAACCGTCGCAACGGGTGCGTCGTTGACCGAATTGACGAATAACACGGCGTGCGGATTGCCGACCGAGACCGGCACGACGTCCAGCGTGTCAGCGCCGACGGCGACCTGATAGGTCGTCGACTCACCATCGGCGACGAACGGGATGAGTTGCGGCGCCGTCGTCGGCACGCCCATGTCCACTTCGACCATACCGTCGTCGCGCAGGCGTGTGACGATGCTGCCGTTGCTCGTCTGTAACTGCAGCTCCGATTTCACCGACAGATGCTTGTCGACGACGAACTTGGCGAAACAGCGCGCGCCATTGCCGCACTGTTCGGCTTCGCTGCCATCGGCGTTGTAGATTCGGAAGCGAAAGTCGCTCTCCGGATTGGTCGGCGGTTGCACGCAGAGCAACTGATCGAAGCCGACGCCGGTGTGACGATCCGACAAGCGCTGGATCAACTCGCTCGACAGCGGCACGTCCTGAGTGACCTGGTCGATGACCATGAAGTCATTGCCGAGTCCGTGCATCTTGCTGAACTGGATTTGCATACGAAAGCGTAACCGTCAGGCTTGTCTTGCAAAGGCGGGTATTGCAAAGGCGCCACTTCGGACACGGCAGATTCGCCGTCCGTCGATGACATTTCGTCGCGCAGTTGGTCGGCGGTCGTTTCGCGCCGGCGCACGACCGCGAACGCATCGCCGTCGACCAGCACTTCGGCAGGGCGATTGCGCGTGTTGTAGTTCGAACTCTGGACGAACCCGTAGGCACCGGCGCTCTGGATTGCGAGCAATGCATTCTCGGAGAGCGTCAGGTCGCGGTCGTGGGCGAGGAAGTCGCCCGATTCGCAGACGGGACCCACGAGATCCCAACGGGCGTGCAGCGCAGCGGGTGTCGGCGCTTCGACCGCGCGTATCCGATGCCACGCCTGATACAGCGTCGGGCGAATCAAATCGTTCATCGCCGCGTCGAGGATCGCGAAATTGCGCCGGTCGCTCGTGGCGGCGGGCTTGAGATATTCGACCCGCGTCAGCAGCACGCCACCGTTCGCGACGAGGAAGCGGCCGGGTTCCACGAGCAGCGTCAAGGCGCGCCCGTGCAGCAGGCGCTTCACTTGCGTTGCGTACCCGCACGACATCGAACTCGGGTTCGTCGCGATACACGACGCCGAATCCGCCGCCGAGGTCGAGATGTTCGATTCGGATCCCTTCGGCTTCGAGTTGATCGACCAGGCGCAGCAGGCTCCGAAGTGCCTCGAGCAGCGGACCGGGCGTCGCGATCTGCGAACCGATGTGACAATCGATGCCGACGACGTCGAGCCACTGCGAGTTCGACGCGTGCCGGTACATCGCCAGTGCCTCGTCGTGCGGCACGCCGAACTTGTTGGTTTTGAGTCCGGTCGAGATATACGGATGCGTCCCGGCATCGATGTCGGGATTGACGCGCACCGAAATGCGCGCGCGGCGTGCGAGGCGCCTGCGCGTGGGTTTCGATGCGCTCGAGTTCCGACGTGCTTTCGACGTTGAAGCAGCCGATGTCCAGCTTCAGCGCGAAGTCGATTTCGGCGCCGGATTTGCCGACGCCGGAAAAAATGACGTCGCGCGCGTTGCCGCCGGCGCGAACGACGCGCTCGAGTTCGCCGCCGGAAACGATGTCGAAGCCGGCGCCGAGCGAGCCGAACAGCTTCAGCACAGCGAGGTTGCTGTTGGCTTTCACCGCGTAGCAGATCTTGTGCGGCAGCGGACTCAAGCGCCGCATCGAGCGCTGCATATTGCGCGGTGAAATGCGCGCTCGAATAAACGTAGGTCGGTGTGCCGCAGCGTTCGGCGATCTCCGGCAGCGGAACGTCTTCGACGTGGGCGACGCCAGCGCGAAACGACAGTACGTCGCTCACGGCATGCTCGCCGGCTTCGGGGCCGTCTCGTCGGCAAACGCAGCGGTCCTCTCTGGCCGCACGTCGTTACCATCAGCAGCAATAGCGAGACGATCAGCAACCGCACTGGATTGAAGTCCTACCGGCGACGAAACGCGAAAGTATACACGCTGCGACTCGGCCTGCTACAGCCGCGCTCGCGCCGCGCGCGATCGCGGCGCGGACCTGCACCGGTGCGGTGCCACCCTGGTGGTTGCGCGCGTTGACCGAGCCTTCGAGCGTCAGCACGTCGAACACCGATGCATCGATGACGGCGCTGAAGCCTTTCAGTTCATCGCAGAGCTCAGCTCAGGCAGCGATAACACCGCGTGCGATCGCGTGCGCGACGCAGCGTCCGACGATCTCGTGCGCGTCGCGGAACGGTACGTCCTTGCGCACCAGATAGTCGGCGAGGTCTGTCGCGGTCGCAAAACCCTGCGCGGCGGCCGCATACATGCGATCCGCGCGCACCTCGAGATGCGGCAGCATGCCGAACATCGCGGTGAGGCAATCCTTCAGCGTGTCGACCGCGTCGAACAGCGGCTCCTTGTCTTCCTGATTGTCCTTGTTGTACGCGAGCGGCTGACCTTTCATCAACGTCAGCAGCCCCATCAGATGTCCGAAGACGCGTCCCGTCTTGCCGCGCACGAGTTCGGGTACGTCGGGATTTTTTTTCTGCGGCATGATCGACGAGCCGGTGCAGAAGCGATCCGGCAGGTCGACGAAGCCGAACTGTTGCGACGACCACAGCACGAGTTCTTCGGACCAGCGCGACAGATGCATCATCGTCAGACTCGCGGCCGCGCAGAACTCGATCGCGAAGTCGCGATCGCTGACGGCATCGAGCGAGTTCTCGCTGACGGTATCGAAGCCGAGTTCGCGCGCGGTAAAAGCACGATCGATCGGAAATGTGGTTCCCGCGAGCGCGGCGCTGCCGAGTGGCATCACGTTGACGCGCTTGCGCAGATCGTTGATCCGATCGCGGTCGCGCAGCAGCATCTCGAACCAGGCGAGAATGTGATGGCCGAACGTCACCGGTTGCGCGATCTGCAAGTGTGTAAAGCCGGGCATGATCGTGTCCGCGTGGGTGGCAGCCAAGTCGAGCAAAGCCGTCAGCAGCTGCGTCATCAACGCGCGTAGCGCGTCGATCTCGTCGCGCAAATACAGGCGGATGTCGGTAGCGACCTGATCGTTGCGCGAGCGACCGGTGTGGAGTCTTTTGCCGACCTCTCCAACGATCTCGATGAGGCGAGATTCGACGTTCATGTGAACGTCCTCCAGCGCCACCGACCACTGCAGCGAGCCAGTGTCGATTTCCGAGTGAATTTGCTGCAAACCGTTGACGATGGCGCCGCATTCGTTGCCGGACAGCACGCCGACGTGGGCGAGCATCCTGGCGTGAGCGATGGAGCCTTGAATGTCGTGGTGGTATAACCGCGCATCGAATCCGATCGATGCCGTGAAGCGTTCGACGAACTGATCGGTGGGTTCACTGAATCGTCCGCCCCAGAGCTTTCCGGGGACGTCGGTTGTGTGGCTCATCGAGGCTTCGATCATTGCGGCAAGACGGGCGATTATAGCAACTTGGCGTTGCACAGCTTCAAAGGGGACTAGTGTCGTGACTCGTGGATTTCGATGCATCCTGAGCGCGCCTGGACTGTCGGCGCAAGGCGCGACGAGGAGTCGTATCGGGTATACGGCGACGAGTCGCAACGCAGCGCCGACAGTCCAGGCACGCTCCCTTCGGGCGCGAGTGTCCGGGCGCGGTGCCGCGTTGCCAACGCTTGACGTGGGGTGCGCCACGCCGGCGCGTCGGCGCCTTCTTCTCTTGGATAAATGGGCCCCGCACCCGGACACTCGCGCAGGATGTATCGAAATCCACGAGTCACGACACTAGTGGCGGCGGCACCGATCGATCAGGCGCGACCGACTCGGTTCGTCATCCCGGATCTCTGCAACGCACCGGCGTTGAGCATCGTCGTGCTGGTCGCCGAACTCCTCGTGCTGGTGCTGTTGTTCGCGGGTGGGCCACTCACGTGGGAAGGCCTCGCGCTGAAGTCGCTGTACGTTCAGTGGGTGGTGCTGATGAGCGCCGGCGCGTTGTGCGGAACACGCCGCTGGTTGGCCCAGATGGGTCTCGCGCGCGGTGCGCTGCTGGCGTTCGTGATGATCACAGTGCTGACGCTTGCGGTGAGTCTCGCGGCCGATCGCGTTGTCGCCGGAACGATGAGTTATCGGTCGGTCGACGTGAATTGGGTTGCGATTGCGAAGCAGCTCGGGATCTCCTGCATCATCGCCGGCATGGTGTTGCGCTACTTCTATATCCAGCAACAGCTGCGCGAGCAGGAGCAGTCCGAACTGCGATCGCGCATTCAGGCGCTGCAGTCGCGCATCCGCCCGCACTTCCTCTTCAACAGCATGAACATCATCGCGAGTCTCATTTCCGTCGATCCGGAAACCGCCGAGTCGGTCGTCGAAGATCTGTCGGAGTTGTTCCGCGCCAGTCTCAACGAGGCAGGCAATCAGGTGCTCGTCTCCGAAGAGCTCGAACTGTGCGAGCGCTACGTGCGGATCGAACAACTGCGCCTCGGTGACCGCCTCCACCTCGTTTGGGACATCGGAGAGTATCCGGACGGACTGAAGATCCCGTTGTTGACGCTGCAGCCGCTGCTCGAGAACGCGATCTATCATGGAATTCAGCCACTGCCCGACGGCGGCACAATTTCGCTGACGCTGCGCCACGATCACGACATGGTCAGCGTGCGCATCACGAATCCATTGCCGGCGCCGGAGTATCGAACGCATACGCAGGGCAACAAGATGGCGGTGAACAACATCAGGAGTCGACTCAACGTGTTGTACGACCAGGCGGCCGAACTGACTGCCGACGCCGAAGGAGACCTCTACGTCACGATGTTGCGCTACCCGTGTCGCGTCTCGGAGGGGTCGGACGATTCAATGAAGGAGGCAGCACACCGGTGAAGGTGCTCATAGTCGACGATGAACAGTTGGCGCGCGATCGTCTCGCGCGCATGTTGGGCGATCTGCCCGGGTACGACGTGGTTGGGCAGGCGGCGAACGGGATGCAGGCGGTGCAGGGTTGTGAATCAACCCAGCCGGATGTCGTGTTGCTCGACATCCGGATGCCCGGCATGGATGGATTGGAAGCGGCGCGGCACATGGCGGGGATGGAGCAGCCGCCGGCAGTGGTTTTCTGCACGGCGTATGAAGAGCATGCGATCGAGGCATTCAAGGTTCAGGCGGTGGGCTATCTGCTGAAGCCCGTGCGCCGCGACGATTTGATCGAGGTGCTTGGTACTGCGACACGGACGAATCGTGCCCA
The DNA here is from genome assembly GCA_963829065.1 of uncultured Gammaproteobacteria bacterium. Classification (GTDB taxonomy): domain Bacteria; phylum Pseudomonadota; class Gammaproteobacteria; order Pseudomonadales; family Azotimanducaceae; genus DATJGR01. The sequence goes on from CAWHHK010000014.1 coordinate 259,017, forward strand.
ACTCGCGGCGCTTGCGCAGGACGAGGGATCAAGCCGCAGCCACATTTCGGCGCGGACGCGCAAAGGCATTGAGCTCGTGCCGATCGATGCGGTGCGATTTTTCCAGGCGGATCAGAAGTACGTCACGATGCGTCATGCGGGGGGCGAGTTGCTGATCGACGAGACGCTCGCTGAGCTCGAGCTCGAATTCGGCGTCCGTTTTGTCCGGGTACACCGCAACGCGTTGGTTGCGACCAAATACATCGAGGGGCTCGAACGCAACGAGGAAGGTCAGTATCAGATTCGCCTGCGCGACGTTCCCGACCGGATCGACATCAGCCGCCGGCACGTGTCATCGATTCGCAAGTATATTCAGACCCTGTGAGCATCACTCGCCTGAGAATAGCGACGCGTAAGAGCCGGCTGGCGCTGTGGCAGGCCGAGTTCATCGAGGCGTGTCTGAAACGCGCCAATCCAGGCCTTCTCGTCGAGATCGTCGGAATGACGACGAGCGGTGATCGCTTGTTGTCTACGCCCCTCAGCGAGGTCGGCGGTAAGGGCCTGTTCATCAAGGAGCTCGAAACGGCGATCAGCGAAGGCCGCGCCGATGTCGCGGTGCATTCGATGAAAGACGTGCCCGCCGAGTTGCCGCCCGGCTTCGCGCTGCCGGTGATCGGCTTTCGCGACGAAGTGCGCGACGTGCTCGTCAGCCCCGGTGCGGGAAGCGTCGCGCATTTGCCGGCCGGGGCGCGCGTCGGCTCGTCGAGCTTGCGGCGCCAGGCGCAGCTGCTCGCGCGCCGTCCGGATCTCAACGTGCTGCCGGTGCGCGGCAACGTGAACACGCGCCTCGATAAGCTGGACGCTGGGCAATTCGACGCGCTGTTGCTGGCGGGCGCGGGTCTGCAGCGACTGGGCCTGGGTGCGCGCGTCCGCGAATTTATGAGCCTCGACGACAGCTTGCCGGCTGCCGGCCAAGGCGCACTCGGCGTCGAGTGTCTCGCGAGTCGTGTCGATGTGATCGCCGTGCTCGCGCCGCTGAACGATCCCGCCGTGGCGCGCTGCGTTGCGGCCGAACGTGCGGTGACTCGCGCACTGGGCGCTGATTGTTCACTGCCGATTGCCGCCTACGCGCAGGTACGCGGCGAAGGGCTGCATCTCGCGGCGCTGATTGCCGACGCTAAGGGGACAAGGGTGTTGCGGTGTGCGGTGACCGGTGATGATCCGGATGCGCTCGGCGCCGCGGCCGCCGCCCGGCTGCGCGAGCTCGGTGCCGATGCGATTCTGGCGCAGTTGCACCGGGACATGCGCCGAGGCCCGCGCGGTGCCGATCACTGATCACGCCGCGCCGATTCTCGTCACGCGATCGGAGCCGGGCGCGTCCGCGCTGATCGACGCATTGCGCAAAGCCGGCTACGCCGCGTTGCGATTTCCGGTGCTTAAGATCAGACCGCTCGATTCGCCGCGCATCGGCGCAGTCGTCGTCAGGCTCGGTCGATACGACGTGGTGATATTCGTGTCGGGTCATGCCGTTCGCTTGGCTATGCCGATGATCGATGCGCGCTGGCGTGAACGTCCGCAGCTCTTGTGGATCGCGGTAGGTCGAACCACCGCAAGTGCGCTTGGTGAGCATGGAATCGCGGCGCTCACGCCCGAGATCGAAACGTCGGAGGGTATACTCGCGCTGCCGCAGCTTCGCGATGTGAATGGGCGCCGCGTGCTGATTTGCGCCGGGCGCGGCGGTCGGTCGTTGCTCGCTGACGCGCTGACGCGTCGGGGCGCAGCCGTCGAGCGGTGCGAGCTGTATGTACGCGAACCGGTATCGATCGACATTGCGTCGGCGGCGATGCCCGCCGGCGCGGTGGGCGCCGTCGTCATATCGAGTGTCGATGGCGCGCGCGCGTTTGCAACCGTGTGGCGCGGCGTTGGTGGCGACGAGGCAGTGGCGCTGATCGCGCCGTCGCAACGCGTGGCAGGCGCACTGACTGAGCTTGCGTTTCAGCGCGTCGTTGTCGCCGAGGGACCGGGCGCGCGCGCGGTCGTCGCCGCCATCGCCTCGCTTGGGAGCAATGCTGATGAGGAGCACCACGAGGGATGAGGAATCACGATGAGCAGTGACGCGTTGGATTCGCGCGCAGATCGGCCCGGCGGCGGCACGAGCAGCGCGCCGCCGTCAGCGCGTCGCAGCGGTCGCGGCCTCGCGGCATTCGCGCTTCTGCTGGCGTTGTTGGCGTTGGGTCTCGCGGCATATCCGTACTACCGGCAACTGACAGCCCCCGCAGCGATCGATGACTTCGATGCATTGCGCGCGGCGCAGCAACGTCAAGCCGACGAATTGCAGCGCGTGGTCGGCAACAGCGCGGAGCTCGAAGCGCAATTGCGGCGCCAGCAGCAGCGCATCGATGAATCCAACGCAGCATCGGCGCGAGATGCGACGTCGGCACCGTCAGTACTGACGCCCGAGTCGCAACGCGCGTTGAAGCTCGCACAGACCGGATATCTGCTGCGCAACGCCAACGATCGATTGCTGGTGCAGCGCGACGTCACGGGAGCGCTGACGCTGCTGCTGGCAGCGCAGTCGCTGGTGAGTCAAGTCGACGTCCCTGCGCTTTCGACAGTCCACGACGAGCTCGCCAAGGAAGTCGAGGCGCTGCGCAACGACGCAGGGTTCGATCTGGCCGCGGTGTCTGCGCGGCTGCAGATGCTGGCGCGCACAGTGCCCGATCTGCCGGCGCGCGGCGCCAAATTCAGCCCGACACGATTCGACAGTGGCACCGTCGTCGGAATCGACGTTGGAGTCGGCGCTGCGGTCGGCGTGGCAGAAGTTTCGTTCGTTGTTCGAGTTTCGACGTGAGCGCGGCGCGCCACGACCGCCGCTCGGACCGGACGAGGCGGCGTACTTGCGCATGAACCTCGTAGCGCAGCTGCAGATTGCGGAACTCGCGCTGCTGCGCAATGACGCGCCCGCTTATCAGCAGAGTCTCGGCGCAGTCCGGCGCTGGCTCGACGATTATCTGGACCCCGCCGCAATGTCGGTCACGACCGCGCGCGCTGAAGTAGATCAGCTGCTCGCGCTGCGACTCGACCGCGCGCTGCCGGATATCTCCGGATCCCTGAACGCGCTGCGTCCGCTGCTCGATGTGCAAGGCAATCAGGCGTCGCCGCCGGCGGCCGTACCGGCACTGAAGGCCGTACCGGCACTAAAGTCCACGGTGCCGAGCGCCGCCGCAGTCGAAGGCGCGGCCGTGGACTCGAGTGCTGGGGCCGATAGTGCTCGCGCTGCCGCCGGCGCAACGCAATGAGGCGGCTGCTGACATTCGTCGTTCTCGCTGTCGTGATCGGCGGCGCGATGGGCACGTTGATGTCGCGCGACCCGGGCTATGTCCTCATCACGTTTGCGGACATGAGTTTCGAAACGAGTTTGTGGTTCGCACTGCTGGCATTGATCGTCATCTACTTCCTGCTGCGCCTCGGCATCGCCGTCTGGACGCGGCTGCTGCGAAGTGGCGCCGGGGTCGCAAACTGGCGCCAGGATCGGCGCGCGCGCACGGCCCAGACGAACACCGTGCGCGGATTCGTGCTGGTGGGAGAAGGCGACTGGGCCGGTGGCCGCAAGGCGCTGCTCGGCGCGGCGCAGGATGCGGCGACGCCGCTGATCAACTACGTCGGCGCCGCGCACGCCGCGAACCGGGTCGGCGACATCGGCGAGCGTGACCGGTGGCTGGACAAGGCCGCTGAATCGACGCCGGAAGCCGCACTCGCCATCGCGTTGACGCGGGCAGAGATGCAGTTCGCGACGCAGCAGTACACGAGCGCGCGCGCAACATTGGAACAAGCGAAGCTGAACGCGCCCGACCACCCGCGCCTGTTGCGTCTGCTGGCCGACACTTATGAACAACTGGGCGACTGGCCGGCGCTCATCAAGCTCGCGCCGGAGTTGCGCAAACGTGCCGTGTACGACGGCGACGCGCTGCGCGCGTCGCTGCGACGCTGGTGGATCGGTTGCTTCGATCGCCCGGTGGTAGTCGGGCGCGATGCCTCGCGCGAGTTGCTCGCGCAATGGAGCAACGTCGACAAAGACCTGCAAAGCGACCCCGAATTGATCGCCGCATACGTCCACGCGTTGGCGAACGCAGGCGCCGTCGACGAAGCCGAATCGACGTTGAGCAAGGTGCTGAAGCAGGACTGGAACGAAGGTCTCGTCGCGCTCTATGGTCGGCTCCGGATGGACCCGGGCGACCGCCAATTGGCGACCGCGCAGGGCTGGCTCAAGCAGCACCCCAACGACGCGACTCTGCTGCTCGCGCTTGGACGGATTGCGTCGGCGAACCGGGATAGCGCAAAGGCGCGTGAGTACTTCGAGGCGAGCCTCAAAGCGCAACCCACGGCCGAGGTCAGCGCCGAGTTGGGACGCCTGTATCTGGCAACGGACGAACGGGCGCGCGCGAGCGAATTGTTGGCGCAGGCGTTGACACTCGGTGGCGAGGTCGACGAGTCACCGCTGCGCTCAGCCGCGCTGGCACACGCTATCGTGGCGCGTAGCTGAATACGTCCGATTCGACTGACGCGACGTGCGCGCCGATTTCAGTCAGCGCGTCGGCGACCGCATACACAAAGCCGGGTCCGCCGCTGATGATGACCCTGTCGTAGCGCAACGTCGGCTGACGACGTAGCCACACGACGGCGGCATTTTCGGAGTTCGGTGCATCGACCAGCGGTGTGTAGCGCAACCACGGCGCACATCCGCGCAGCTCTTCGTCGGCGTAGAACTGGTCCGCTCTAGCGGCACTCCACACCAGGCGCACCTCGTGCGTTTGGCGCACGTACCTCAGATGCGCCGTGATCGCGAGACATTGGGCGATACCCGATCCGCCGGCGATCAGCAGCAGATCGTGCTCGATGGGCCCGTCGACGCAGACGCTGCCGAACGGTCCTTCGATCGTAATGTCGCGTGAACCGTCGGCTACGCCGGCCAGGATTTCTTCCATCAACGCCGCCTCGCTCACGCCGGGCAACGCGCGGAAGTGGAGTTCCAGGTGTGGCAGGCGTTCGGGCGCGCTCGCGATCGACATCGGAATGCGTGCACCGCTCGCATGAACGACGTTGAGATACTGACCGGCGCGGAATCGAAACTCGTCGCGCAGCGTCAGCGCGATCAGCCTGATGCCCGACTCATGGCGCGCGACCTTTGAGATGCGCGCTCGAACTATGAGCGGCTTCCGCCTTTCATCGACGCGAAGAACTCGGCGTTGGTCTTGGTCGTGCGCAGCCGATCGAGCATGAACTCGACCGCGGCGGTGTCGTCCATTTCGTGCAGCAATTTGCGCAGGATCCACGCCCGATTGAGTTCTTCCTCCGACATCAGCAGGTCTTCGCGACGCGTGCCGGAGCGGCGGATGTTGATCGCGGGGTAGACACGCTTTTCGGCGATTTTCCGCTCGAGGTGCAACTCCATGTTGCCGGTACCCTTGAACTCTTCGTAGATGACTTCGTCCATCTTCGAACCGGTTTCGACGAGCGCGGTTGCGATGATCGTGAGGCTGCCGCCCTCCTCGATGTTGCGCGCAGCGCCGAAGAATCGCTTCGGGCGCTCCAGCGCGTGGGCGTCGACACCGCCGGTCAGCACTTTGCCTGACGACGGCACGATGGTGTTGTAGGCGCGTGCGAGGCGCGTGACCGAATCGAGCAGAATCACGACGTCCTTCTGGTGCTCGACGAGGCGTTTTGCTTTTTCGATCACCATCTCGGCAACCTGGACGTGCCGCGACGGCGGTTCGTCGAACGTGCTGGCGACGACTTCGCCGCGCACAGACCGCTGCATCTCGGTCACTTCCTCGGGTCGTTCGTCGATCAACAGGACGATCAGCACCACTTCAGGGTCGTTGGCGACGATGGCCTTCGCCATGCTCTGCAGCAGGATTGTCTTACCCGCCTTCGGCGGCGACACGATCAAGCCGCGCTGGCCGCGACCGATCGGCGCGATCAGGTCGACGATCCGCATCGACAGGTCCTCGGTGCTGCCGTTGCCGCGTTCGAGCGTCAGGCGCCGGTTCGGGAATAGCGGCGTGAGGTTTTCGAAGAGGATCTTGTGTTTCTTGGTGTTGGGCTCGCTGAAGTTGATCTCGTCGACTTTCAACAGCGCGAAGTAGCGTTCGCTGTCCTTCGGCGGCCGGATTTTGCCGGCGATGCAATCCCCTGTTCGCAGGTTGAAGCGCCGTACCTGGCTCGGCGAAACGTAGATATCGTCGGGTCCGGCTAGATACGACGAGTCCGCCGAACGCAAGAACCCAAATCCATCCTGGAGAATCTCCAGCGTACCGTCGCCGTAGATGTCTTCGCCGTTCTTCGATTGCTTGCGCAGGATCGCTGCGATGACCTCCTGCTTGCGCGAGCGGGCGAGGTTTTCCAACCCCATGTCGCGAGCCATGTCCACGAGGTCACCAACGGGTTTGCGTTTCAGGTCTGTCAAATTCATATGATTACTAGGGCCACGTAGTGCGGGTATTGAGACGGGGATTGCGATGACGCCGGCCGGTTCTTCAAGTCGCCCGAGAGCAGTCGCTTGAGAGTGGTTCGAGGAAATCCGGAAGGGAGGCGGCTAGAACTAGCGCTGGCGAACGGAATCTACCATCCGTCGATACGGTGCGTCCAGAGTCAAATTCGAGTTCTGCCGGATGAGGACCGTTTGGTCCTCATCCCGCCTCGAATCAAAAGTCGAATCAAATGTTGCTCTCGAGAAACGCGGCCAGCTGTGACTTCGAGACTGCGCCGATCTTGATCGCTTCGACTTCACCATTCTTGAACAGCATCAAGGTCGGAATGCCACGGATGTTGTACTTCGGCGGCGTCTGCTGGTTCGCGTCGATGTCCATCTTGCACACTTTGATGCGGTCGCCGTACTCGTTCGCAATTTCCTCGAGAATCGGCGCGATCATCTTGCACGGGCCGCACCACTCGGCCCAATAGTCCACCAGCACCGGTTTGTCGGCGCTCAGAACGTCTTTCTCGAAGCTTGAATCACTGATGTGAACGATCTTTGCGCCCATCGCTGAACTCCTTATTTTTGTGCGCTTACGCACGTCTGAATCGATGGCGGAGTGTAGCACTGACACGCTGTGCCGAGTAAGCGACGCCTCCCAGTCTGCTATGCTCGGGTCGCGCTTACGAGACGGGTTGGGATTAGTCGAACGTGCGTGGTGTCGCAGCCGCAGTTGATCTCGGATCAAACTCGTTTCATATGATCATCGCGGGGCTCGATCATAACGAACTCGTCGCGATCGAACGTTTGAAAGAAAAAGTCCAACTCGCACGCGGCTCGACCGACGGCGTTCTGAGCGCGGCGGCAATTCAGCGCGGACTCGAATGTGTCGCGCGCTTCGCGCAAGCGTTGCGGTCGGTGCCGCTCGATCGGGTCGTCGTGGTCGGCACCGCCGCGCTGCGCGATGCGCAAAATCGTGACGCATTTCTCGAACCGGCGCAGCGGATACTGCGGAGCCGCATTCGAATCCTCAGCGGCGACGAAGAGGCCGAACTGATCTTTCTCGGGGTGTCGCAGGCGATGGCCGCGAGCGCGGGCGATCGACTCGTCATCGACATCGGCGGCGGCAGCACCGAATTCTGCATCGGCGGCAGCTTCGCGCCGCGCCGCAGTGCGAGCATCAATCTGGGTTGCGTCACTCTGACGAATCGTTGGTTTGGCGACGTCGCGTCACTCGCGAAGAGCTACGTCGACGCGCGCCGCGACGCGAGTTTACTGGCGGCTCCGCTCGCGGAATCCTGGCGGGGAGCGGCCCAGGGCGCGCGAGTGATCGGGACGTCCGGCACGATCGAATCCGTGCAGAGCGTCCTGATTGCCAACGGTTTCGATTCGGGACCGATTACTCGCGAAGGCGTTGCCGAGTTGGAACACGCGATCATCGAGCGGCGCTGGCTGACCGACCTCGGCGTGCCTGGACTGGCGCCGGAACGCGTCGACATTTTTCCGGCGGGCCTGGCGGCGCTGTCTGCTGTGCTGGAGGCATTGGACATTTCGCGTGTCGAGTTCGTCGATGCATCGCTGCAGCACGGGCTGCTCTACGACCTTGCAGCGCGGCGCGCCGAGGAGAACGTTCAGGAGCGCACCGTCGAAGGCTGGCGACGGCGCTTCAATGTCGATCGTGACCAAGCCCGTCGCGTACGCCGCCTCGCGCTCGCGCTACACGCGGCCGTCGAGGTGCGGTGGGAGCTCGGCGACACCGATTGTCGGCGCCTGCTGGGATGGGCCGCCGATCTGCACGAGATCGGGCTGATGGTTTCGTCGCGGCAACCCAATCGCCACGGCGCCTACCTCGTCGAGAATGGCGATTTCCCGGGCTTCACTCCCGAACAACGTCGCGCCGTCGCGTTGCTGATCCGCGGTCACCGCGGTGGATTCCCGAACTTCGCGTTTGCCGCATTTTCCGAGCCAGTGGCCATACGCCTGAAACGATTGGCGGTGCTGCTGCGACTGGCGGTGATCTGCGAACGAACCCGGACCGACGCGGACTCACCCGCAGTGACGATCGCGGTGCGCGACGACGCGGTCGACGTGGCGCTCGCCGCCGAATGGCTCGCCGACCATGCATTGTCTCGGGCCGAACTCGAATGGGAGCGCGAGCGTCTCGCGACCGCAGGTCTGGTGCTGACGATCGATTCCAGTCGCTAGCAGGCTACCGTCAGCGGCCGGTGAGGTCCTGCGCGATACGTTTGGCGAAGTAGGTCAGGATGCCGTCCGCGCCCGCGCGCTTGATGCACAACACCGATTCGAAGATCACCGCGTCGCTGAGCCAGCCGCGTTCGATCGCCGCCATGTGCATCGCGTATTCGCCGCTCACCTGGTAGACAAATGTCGGTACACCGAACTTCGCTTTCACGCGCTGCACGATGTCGAGGTATGGCATGCCGGGCTTGACCATGACCATGTCGGCCCCCTCGTCGAGGTCGAGCGATATTTCGTGCAAGGCTTCGTCGCTGTTCGCCGGATCCATCTGGTAGGTGAATTTGTTGCCTTTGCCGAGGTTCGGCGCCGAACCAACTGCGTCGCGAAACGGCCCGTAGTAGCCGGACGCGTACTTCGCCGAGTACGCCATGATCTGCGTGTGGATGAATCCGTGCATGTCGAGTTCGGCGCGTATCGCGCCGACGCGACCGTCCATCATGTCCGACGGTGCGATGACATCGGACCCGGCGGCCGCGCAGATCTGCGCTTGCCGTCGTAGCGCCGCAACCGTTTCGTCGTTGATGACGTAGCCGGCCGCGTCGATGATCCCGTCTTGCCCGTGCGTCGTGTACGGATCGAGCGCCGCATCCGTGATGACGCCCAGCTCGGGAACCGCGGCCTTCACCGCGCGGATCGCGCGCGCGATCAACCCGTCCGGGTTCCAGGCCTCGGCGCCGTCGAGCGTCTTTAAGTTCGGTTCGATTTTCGGGAACAACGCGATCGCGGGAATGCCGAGGTTCTTGATGCGTTCGCATTCGGGAACGAGTTCGTCGATCGAATAGCGCTCGATGCCCGGCATCGAGGCGACGCTCTGCCGCATCGACTTGCCGTCGATGACGAACATCGGATAGATCAGGTCGTCGGTGCTGAGGTGTGTTTCGCGAACCAGCCTGCGGGAAAACTCGTTGCGTCGATTTCGGCGCAGCCGTGTCGTTGGGAACTGGCGTGGCACGATCGACTCCTCGAGATAAATGCCGTCAGAAGCGAAATGGTACTGTACGGGGCTTCCAGCGGTAATCGACCGCTCCTCAATACAGTCATCACAGTCATCGGATTTCGCGCCACATGCAACGAATCATCATCCTCGCCGTCGTCGTGCTCGCCGTCGGCGCGTTCTTCGCAATGGGACTCGGACACTATTTATCACTCGAATACCTGCAGGCGAGTCGCGAGCGCGCAATCGTTCAGGCGCATCAGGCGCCGGTCATCACATCGGTCGCGTTCTTCGCGGTGTATGTGCTCGTCACGGGTCTGTCGCTGCCGGGCGCCGCCGTCATGACGTTGGCCGCCGGTGCGATTTTCGGCTTGGTGTGGGGAGTGTTGCTGGTGTCGTTCGCCAGTTCCCTCGGCGCGACGCTCGCGTTTCTCATTGCGCGTTCGCTGCTCGGCGCATGGGTGACGCGACGATTCGGGCAGTATCTCGAGCCGATCAATCGGGGCTTCGACAGCGAAGGCAGCTTCTATCTATTCAGCCTGCGGATGGTGCCGGTCTTTCCGTTTTTCGTCGTCAATCTGTTGATGGGTCTGACGCGCATCGGTGTAGCGCAGTTTTACGTGGTCAGTCAGATCGGCATGCTCGCGGGAACCGTCGTTTTTGTTTTCGCGGGCACGCAACTGGCGGAGATCCACAAGCTCGCCGACGTGCTGAGTCCGGGGTTGATGATCGCACTGACCTTGCTCGGCGTGTTTCCGCTCGTCGCGAAGCGGCTGATTCGTGTGATCGCACAGCGGCGCGCCGGAGTTGACGCATGAAGCCTGCGAAAAAGCCCGCTCGATTCGACGCGAACCTCATCGTCATTGGTGCGGGGTCGGCGGGACTGATCGCCTCGCTGATCGCGGCGACCGTGCGCGCCAAAGTCACGCTCGTCGAACAGGCGCGCATGGGTGGCGATTGTCTGAACACCGGTTGCGTGCCGAGCAAGACGCTCATCCGTTCCGCCAAGATTGCGCACTACATGAAGGACGCGCAGCGATACGGGCTGCGCAACGTGACGGGGGAAGTCGATTTCGGCGCGGTGATGCAGCGTGTGCGCGATGCCATCGCAACGATTGCACCGAACGACTCCATCGAGCGGTACACGTCGCTCGGCGTCGACTGTGTCATCGGTGCGGCAAGGATCGTCGATCCATTCACCGTCGAGGTCGATGGGCGCCGGATGACCGCGCGAAACATCGTGATAGCGACGGGTGCAACTGCCTTTATCCCGCCGATTCCCGGCATCGCGGACGTCGGCGCGTTGACGTCCGACGATGTCTGGACGTTGCAGACATTGCCGCGACGGCTTCTCGTGATGGGCGCTGGCCCCATCGGTTGCGAACTCGCGCAATGTTTTCAGCGGCTGGGGAGCCAGGTCACGTTGATCGACATGGCCGATCGAGTGCTGCCGAAGGAGGACGCCGATGCCTCCGAACTGATTGCCGATGTTCTGCGCAGCGAAGGCATCGAGGTACTCACGGGACACAAAGCAGAACGTTTCGAGGCCGGCGCGCAGAGGCGGTTGATCGCGGTTCATCAAGGACGCACCGTCGCGATCGACTTCGACCAGGTGCTCGTCGCGGTTGGACGTCGCGCCCATACACAGACGTTGGGACTCGAAGAAATCGGGGTTGCGCTCAACCGCGATGGCACCGTGCTCGTCGATGAATACATGCGCAGCAGCGTGCCGAATATCTTCGCGTGCGGTGACGCCGCGGGGCCCTACCAATTCACGCACATGGCGTCGCATCAGGCCTGGTACGCAGCCGTCAACGCGTTGTTCGGGCGCATCCGCAAGTTCAAGGTGAACTATGCAGTCGTGCCGTGGGCGACTTATACCGATCCTGAGGTGGCTCGAGTGGGGCTCTCGGAGGACGAAGCGAGAGTCGCCGGAATCGAAGTCGAAGTGTCGCGTCACGCGCTTGCTCACGTCGATCGTGCGATCGCCGACGGCGAGACGCGTGGGTTCATCAAGGTGCTTGACGCGACCCGGCTCTGATCGAGTGCTCGGCGCCACGATCGTTGCTCCCCAAGCGGGCGAGTTGATCATGGAGTATGTGCTCGGCATGACGCATGGACTGGGCCTCAAGAAGTTGATCAGCACGATCCACATCTATCCGACGCACGCCGAGATCAACAAATCGGTCGCCAACGCGTGGCGGCGGAATCACGCGCCGGTGGCTCTATTGCGCTTCGCGCAGCGGTATCACGCACTCTGGCGTTGATGAACTGTTGACGGAGCTTCGTAGGAAATCAGGGCGGCTGGTGTTCCAGCGCGAAGCCTTCGCTCAAGCGCCGGATCATCTGCCGGAACGGTTTCGGGTCGTTGAGCAAGCGCGCGAGCACCAACGCGCCGTACAGCGTGCTCAGTAATTCGCGCGCGCGACGACGCGCGCGTTTCGCCCCCACGCCCGTTTCGCTGAAGGCGGCGGTCAGCTTGCGCAGCCATTCAGTGGCTTGCTGTTCGATCTCCTTTTCGAACTTGACGCGGGCGGCTGTGGCGGTGAATTCCGCCACGAGGCAATTGCGGGTTCCGTCCGCGCAATACGTTGCAAATCCCTCGACGAAACCTGCGAGGCGCTGGTTCCAGGGTGCGGGGCGATCCAGATGGCGATACGCGAGCGTGTTCAGTTCCGCGACCGCGCGCTGTAGCAGCACGCGCGCCATCTCATCTTTCCCGCCGGGGAAGTGATGATAGAGGCTGGCCTTGCCGAGGCGACACGCTGCAGACAATTCTGCGAGCGTCGCGCCTTCGTAACCGCGCCGCCGAAACACGTCATCGAGTATCGAGATCAACTCGAGTTTCGTTGTCGAGTCAGCTCATGCGTCGGCAGCATACCAGAACGAGCGTTCGGGGCCCGTGCGTGAAGAGCGCGCCGAGGTGTGTTGCGCGGTGCGCTCGGATTTCGCGATGATGATGAACAACAGGTGCACATTTATCACGACCTATCGACAAGAGCGGAGAGCCAGATGAAATTCGGGATCTTTTACGAACACCAACTGCCACGGCCCTGGGTGGAAGGAGCGGAGCAGAAGTTGTTCAACGACGCCCTCGCACAGGTCGAGGTGGCTGATCGGCTGGGCATCGACTACGCGTGGGAAGTCGAACACCACTTTCTCGAGGAGTATTCGCATTCGTCTGCGCCGGAGGTCTTTCTCGCGGCGTGCGCGGCGCGCACCAAGAACATCCGCCTTGGCCACGGCATCCGACAGGTGATCCCGCAATACAATCATCCCGCGCGCACGGCCGAGGTGATCGCGACGCTCGATCTCGTCTCGAACGGTCGCGTCGACTTCGGCACCGGGGAGTCTTCCGCGGTGCTCGAGTTGGGCGGCTTCGGAATCACCGTCGAAGAAAAGCGGAAGATCTATCTCGAGGCGACAGAGCAGATCTGCAACATTCTCGCGATGGATCCCTACCCGGGCTACGTCGGCAAGTACTTCAGCATGCCGTGCCGGAATCTGGTTCCGAAGCCGACGCAGAAGCCGCATCCGCCGGTGTGGGTCGCGTGCTCACAGCGCGAAACGATTCGGATGGCGGCGCGACTGGGAATCGGCGCGTTGACGTTTGCGTTCGTCGACCCATTGGAAGCCAGTTCCTGGGTCGAGGAGTACTACAGCATCATCAAAAGCGACGCGTGCGTGCCGATCGGCCACAGCGTCAACGCAAACATCTGCATGGTGTCGAGCTTCTCGTGTCACGCGAATCGTGACGTCGCGATCGAACGCGGCCTCAAAGGATTCGAGTTCTTCGGCTATGCGCTCGGCAGCCTGTATGGCTTTGGCGCACACAGGCCGGGTCGGACGAACCTGTGGAAGGAGTTCGAGACGGTGTTCGACCAGCGCAAGCAGTCGATGTCACCGGAGATCGGTCAGGCGTTGTCGGGTGGCCGCGGCGGTATCGGTACGCCGGATGACCTGCGTGCCCACTTGCGCAAATTCGAAGCGGCCGGCGTCGATCAGGTGACGTTCATTCAGCAGGCAGGAATGAACAAGCACGAGCACATCTGTGAGGCGCTCGAATTGTTTGCCTCCGACGTCATGCCTGAATTCAAAGCACGGACCGCCGAGCGGGAACGCCGCAAGCAAGAGGAACTCGCCCCATTCATCGAGGCGGCGATGGCGCGCAAGGTGAAGATGAAGCCCTTGCTGGACACCGACATTCCGGTGTTCCCTGCACTCGGTCGTCGTATTACCGAAGAAGCACAGAACCAGCGACAGTCGATCTACGCGAAACCTGCGGCGGGCTGAACGGTCACGCGACGTCGTCGGGATCGAGTTCGGCGTCGCGCTGCGAAGCCGCGATCGCAGCATCCAGTTCCTGGTGCTTGTGCAGCCAGTCGCCTTCGGCGACATTGAGCTCGCGCACCAATGCCGTGCGCTGCGCGATCAGGTTCTGCAGATTCTGGGTCGACATCGTTTCGTACGTGACCGGATCGGCGAGTGTCGCGTCGAGCACCTTCACCGAGTTGGCGGTCGACTCGATGTTCGCCTCGAGACGTTTGATGACGTTGCGCAGTTCCTGTGTCTGACGCCGATGCTCTGCGGCGACCTGGCGGCGCTCACGCCGGTTGGGTGGTGCGTTTGTCGTGGCCGGCGCGATGCGCATCCGGATGCGCTCGGAATAGTGTTCGAGGTCATCGTCGTACGGCTCGACGCGACCGCCGGACACCAACCAGAACTCGTCGACGCAACGCCCGAGCAGGTCTCGATCGTGCGACACGATCACCATCGCGCCCTCGTAGTCCTGCAGTGCAACGGTCAACGCGTGGCGCATCTCGATGTCGAGGTGGTTGGTCGGCTCATCGAGCAGCAGGACGGCCGGTTGTCCCCACGCGATCAGCGCGAGAACGAGTCGAGCCTTCTCACCGCCCGATAGTGAACCGCTCGGACGCAATGCCATGTCGCCGGCGAATCCCCAGCCGCCCAGATAGTCACGATGGATCTGTTCGGTCGCCTTCGGCGCACGCAGTCGGATGTGTGCGAGCGCGCTCGCGTCGTCGCGCAGCAGATCCAACTGGTGCTGCGCGAAGTAGCCGATGGCGCTGTGTTGCCCACGAACGACCTCGCCTCGTAGCGGTGCAAGGTCACCAGCGAGCGTGCGCATCAACGTCGTCTTACCCGCGCCATTGGCACCGAGCACGCCGATTCGGGCACCCGGCGCGACTCGAATCGGTCCGGTCTCGAGAACGGCGTTGCCGTCGTAGCCGAGCGCGGCGTCGTCGACCTGAATCAGCGTTGGCGACATCCGCTGCGGATTCGGAAAGCTGAACTGATACGGCGAGTCAGCGTGCGCTGGCGCCGCGATCTGAAGCTTTTGCAGCGCGATGAGCCGGCTCTGCACCTGCCGCGCCTTCGTCGCCTTGGCGCGGAAACGGTCGACGAAGCGCATGATTTCTTCGGCCTTGCGCGCGTTGCGCGCGCGAAAGCGCTGCTTCGCGGGCCAAAGCGTCGCCGCGCTGCAGCTCGAAAGCGCTGTAGTTGCCGCGATATAGCGTGGCTCGTCCCGACTCGAGGTGAACGGTGTGGTCGGTGACCGCGTCGAGAAAGACGCGGTCGTGAGCAATGATCAGCAACGTTCCGGCATACCGGCTCAGATGATTCTCGAGCCACACCATCGCGTCGAGGTCCAGGTGGTTCGTCGGTTCGTCGAGCAGCAACAGATCCGATCGGCTCATCAGCGTCTGCGCGAGATTCAGCCGGATCCGCCAGCCGCCGGAGAATTCGCGATACGGTCGGGCGAAGTCGCTCGCTGCAAACCCGAGGCCGTGGAGGATCGCCGCAGCGCGCGCCGATGCGGAGTAGCCACCCAGATCGTCGAGCTGTGTGTGCAGATCGGCAAGCGCAGCATCGTCGCCGCGCCGCTCCGCGTCGGCGATCGCTCGCTCGACGCGGCGTAAGCGCGACGTCGCCGTCGAGCGCCCAGTCGAGCGCCGCGGTTTCGACCGCCTCGGTCTCCTGCGCCAGGTGCGCGATCCGCCAGCGGGGTGGCATCTGCACATCACCGTGTTCCGGCAGCAGACGCCCGCGCAGCAATGCGAACAGGCTCGACTTGCCGACGCCATTGCGGCCGACGATGCCGATGCGATGTCCCGCATGCAGTGTCAGGTCGAGGTGTTCGAACAGCGCTGCCCCGCCCCGCTTCAGCGTGACGTCAGTGATGACGATCACGGGCTACAAACTCGGGGTGAGGCGCTGGGATCTGCGACGGTCGGTGCGATTCATTGCCAAATCACGCAGCTGCGATCAATCAGGCTTTCGCAGACTCGACATCGCGTTGATGGGTTGGCGCGCATTGCGGACCGAGCTGTCGCGTGGCCGGTGCTTTGCGCGATTGCGTCGTCGATCCAGTGCAGCAAATTGTTCCATTCGTTTGCTTCGCGTTGCGCACTCGAATCCGCAACATCGTCGAAGATGCCGGTGCCGTGCTCGGCCATGCGCGTGTACAACGCGCTATCTCTGAAAGTCGCCACCGTCGGTACATCGAGACCGTCGAGAAAGTGCGTCAACTTGACGTGGTTCGTGGTGTTGCGGCGAACTCGATTCGCGATGACGCCGACCGGCACAGGGCGCAGTCGGTACGAACGATGCGCGAGCAGTTGCGTGATGAATCGCGCGCCGGCGCGAATGTCGATCGACGACGGCAGCAACGGCACCAGGATTACATCGATGCCGCGCAGCAGTGTGTCGAGTTCTCGATCGCCGACTGCAGACGGTGTATCGACGATGATGCGTTCGATGTCGATGGGCATGTCGTTGTTGGAATGCGCGCGTCGCATACATCGACGTGCGTTGATGCGCTGCAACCAAATGGATCGATGGCAGCGGTGCGGCGCGTTGCTCGAGCCAATGCGTGCTCGAGGCTTGTGCATCGTGATCGGTGAGCGCGACCGAGTACCCGAGACGCGCGTAAGCAGCGGCCAGATTGGTCGCGATCGTGGTCTTTCCGCAGCCTCCCTTTCCGTTTACGACCAGGATGCGAAGAGCATCGGGCTCAGCCATCGTCGCGTGACTTTCTCGTTGTGGGTAGCGGCCGGACTATAGACCTGCCTGGGGCGTGGAATCTAGTTTTTTTTCTGCTGCGAGAGAGGGTTGCAGGTCGTTTGTGGAATCCCCGTGAGGTTAAGGTCGAGCGGCCTCGCCTTGCCGCACACCAGCGAGCCAGCGGCCAATCGCGGCCGCTAAGCACGACGAATCCGACGAGCGACCAGCCCGCGATGCTGATACCCAGCATGGTCCAACTCACCTCGGCACAATTCCCGGTGCCGAGCGTCATCGCTTTGAGGATGTCGCTCATCGGAAATGCGTCGATCATGTAGGCCATGTCGGGTCCGCACGCGGGTACCGCGTCGGCGGGCAGACTCTGCAGCCACAGCTGGCGGATCGAAAAACCGCCGCCGACGATGCCGCACAGCAGGGCGACGGTCGGGTAGGCGCGCTTGCGAGGGTCATGCGCGACACCCGCGAGCACGAACCAGACCGGCGAGCATTGCCCACAGCCGCTGCATCAGGCACAGCGGACATGGGTCGAGCTTCAGGATGTGCTCCATGAATTGGGCGCCGCCAACCATCGCGCCGGCTATCGCGAGCGCCAGCAGCGCGGCATGCAGCGGTTGGATCACGCGCCGATCCGCAGCACGACCTTGCCGATCGCGGTCCGGCCGGAAAGGCAACGCAACGCAGCGGCGTAGTCGCGCATGGCAAACGTGCGTCCGACGAGCGGATTGATCTTGCCGCGCTCGAACAGTCCCAGAATGTCGCGGAAGTTCTGCTCGTTGAGCGCGACTTCGCGCGCGGCAAAGGAACCATAGAAGACACCGACCACCTGGCAACCTTTGAGCAGGATCAGGTTGATCGGGACTTTCGGTATCGGCCCGCCGGTAAATCCGATGACGAGTACGCGGCCTTTCCACGCAATGCTGCGCATGCACTGGTCGAACAACGCCCCGCCGACCGGATCATAGATGACGTCGACCCCGCGCCCGTTCGTCAACGCCTTCACTTTGTCCTTCAGTTCGCCGTCGGAGTAGTTGATCAATTCGTCGGCTCCGGCCGCGCGGGCGACCGCGAGTTTTTCGTCGGTGCTCGCTGCCGCGATGACCCGCGCGCCCATCGCCTTGCCCAGTTCCACCGCGGCGAGTCCAACGCCGCCCGCCGCGCCCAACACGAGTAAGGACTCACCCGGCTGTAGCGATGCGCGCTGTTTCAGCGCGTGATAGGACGTGCCGTAAGTCGTACTGATCCCCGCCGCCTGCTCGAATGTCATGTTTGCCGGGATGCACCGCAATCGGTTCGCCGGCATTGCGATTCGCTCGACGAAGGCGCCATGCCCCGAGCCGCCGAACACCCGTTGTCCGGGCGTCAGGTCCGTCACGGCCGAGCCCACCTCCGCGACCACGCCGGCAAACTCGCCGCCGGGCACGAATGGAAACGGCGGCTGGCTCTGGTACTTTGCCCTCGATCATCAACACATCTGGGAAATTGAGTGCCGCGGCGCGGACGTCGACCAGCACGTCGCCTGGACCAACGACAGGCGCATCGACCTCTTCGAACGACAACGATTCGGGTGGGCCGAAGGCGCGGCAAAGGACGGCTTTCATTGGGACCTCGGAACATTCGCGAGTGGCGGATGAAGCGTCAAAGGCCGCTGAGGTTACCGACCGCGTCGGCGACGTCAACTAGTCTTGCGGCTTCGCATCGAAAGGACGCGTTGCGCCCACGTCGGCCAGCCACCGGTCGGCGTGCTCGCGCAGCGCCGGGTAGTAGCGCAGAAAATCCGCCTCGTACTGGTCGTAGTCCGCTCGCAGCGACGCCATCGATGAGGTGACGATATCCGAGCGTCTGCAGTCGTTCGCTGATCCGGCCGAACGCGCGCTCGACCGCGTCGAGGCCGACGTAGCGTCCGAACATGTCGTGGCTGCGCATGAAATCCAGAAACCGGCGCGCCGCTGGCGGAAAGTACGCGACGTGTTTTGCGAGCGTTGCGTAGCTGTGCTGCGCGAACGCCGCGAGCGGTTCGCCGTGGACGACTTCGAAATGGCGCGCGAGGAAATGATCTGCGACCAGATCGATGAAGACCGGTGCGACGCGGCGCACCGGCGCGGGAAGTCGCACCACGCTCGCCTTGATGTCGGGTTGCACCGCACTGAACGCGTCGATGCGGCGGTGCAGCCGGACACCGACTTGGATCAGCGCCGGCAGTTCGGTCGGTACCGCGCCTTTGACGAAATCACCGAGGAAGCCGCCGACGAGGTAGTGCGGATGTCCGCTGATCTGTCCGCTACCAAGCGCGCAGTGGGCGAGAAAATTCACATGTCTCCGATCGACGGTGGCACCAGATAGTTCGCCAGGAACTCATCGAGGCTCTGCGTGTCAGCCGCCTCGAGTGCGCGCTGATCGGCGAGGGACTGCTCCGCAAGCGTTTCGAAGTAGCGCAGCTTGTCCGCGTGCAGCGGGTTTGCGACGAAGTAACCTTTGTGCAGGATCGATTGGTTCATCGCGAAGCGAAAGAACGGTACGCGCGCCTTGCGCATGTCCGCGAGTATGCGCGCCGACGGTGTGCGATCCGCATCTTCGAGCCGCGACATCTGTTCGCGCCAGGACGCGATGTACCTCGTGTCTCCGGCGACGTCATCGAGCAGATCCGCGACCGCGCGAGTCTCCTCCATCAGCGTCTTCGCCCAGTCTTGCAGCGCGACTTCTCCACCGGCACGCGCGAGCGTCACGCCCGGCTTACGCCCCGCCTCGACGACGCGCTGTTGGTTGGCGACCAGTTCGCGCGACTCGGCGCCGCTGTCGTTGGGGCTGTCGCTCAATAGACAGTGCAACAAGAAAGCGTCGAGGAACCGGATCTGCTCGGCGTCGATGCCGACCGGCAGATACGGGTTCAGGTCGAGGCACCGCACTTCGACGTATTCGACGCCAGACGAGGCGAGCGCTGCCAGTGGGCGCTCACCCTTGTGGATCGTCCGCTTGGCGCGGATCGTTCCGTAGAATTCGTTCTCGATCTGCAGCACTGTCGTGCCGAGCTGACGATACTCGCCATCGACTTTGACGCCGATGCGCTGGTACGGCGGATACGGGCGAGTCAACGCATCGAGCATTGAATGCGCGTATTCGGGCAGCGAGTTGTACGAGATGTGCAGGTTCGACTGTGCGTCGCTCTGATAACCGAGGCGCCCCATCCGCAGCGAAGTCGCGTACGGCAGCGCCAGCGATCCTTCGTCAAAGCTCTCGAGGCTGTGCACCTTGCCTTTGACGAAGGACTTGCACACAGCGGGCGATGCGCCGAACAAGTAGATCAGCAGCCACGAATGTCGGCGGAAATTCCGGATCAGGCCGAAGTAGGCCGCATCGCGAAATGCGCGACTGTCCTGCGCGCCCTGAATGCGCGCGATGACGCTCCACAATGCGTCGGGGATGGAGAAGTTGTAGTGGATGCCGGAGATGGTTTGCATCAGCCGCCCGTAGCGCGCGCTGAGCCCGAGGCGATAGATGTGCTTCGTACGGCCGATATTCGACGTGCCGAAATGCGCGACGGGTACTTGCGAGTCCTGCCCGAGCATGCACGGCATGCTCGATGACCACAGCAACTCGTCGTCGAGAACGCGATAGACAAAGCGGTGAATGTCGCTCAGTTCGTCGAGACAGCCCTGCACGTCTTGGTGCACGCCGGTAATCAACTCCGGCTGCGACTCGCAGAAGTCGGTGGTGATGAGCGGATGAGTCAGCGCCGATCCGAGTGCGACGGGATGCGACGCCTGCGACAAGTTGCCGTCGGGGCGCACGCGCAGACTCTCCTTTTCGATCCCTCTGGCGAGTTGACCCAGCAGTTGCTTGGCGGGGCTGGCGGCGAGCGCGTCGAGACTGTGTCCGAGCCGTGCCGACATGGCTCCCCCTTTTTCTGTTCACCGAGCGGGGGGGTGAGGTTAGCGCCAACCGGCCCATTTTGCCTAGAAGAGGTTGCCTAGAAGTGAGTGGTCGGTCCCGCCGCCACGATCTTTGCATCTACGGTGAAGCGCTTGAAGTTCTCGACGAACTTTCCGATCAGTTGCCGCGCCGCGGCGTCATACGCCGCCGGGTCGCTCCAGCTCGCGCGGGGGTCGAGGATCTTCGAGTCGACTCCAGGGACCGTCGTTGGAATTTCCAGGTTGAGTCCGGGCAAGTGACGGGTCGTGACGTGCGTCAGCAGGCCTGCTTGAACAGCATGAATGAGCGCGCGCGTGGTCGGAATCGCGAAACGTTTACCGACGCCATAGCCACCGCCGGTCCAGCCGGTATTGATGAGGTACACCCGCGAGCCGAATTCGTTGATGCGCTTGATCAGCAGGTCCGCATACACACCGGCAGGGCGCGGAAAGAACGGCGCGCCGAAGCATGTGGAGAACGTGGCCTTGTAGGCTTCTGTCGAACCGACCTCGGTGGAACCGACCTGCGCCGTATACCCGGAGAGAAAGTGGTAGGCGGCCGCTTCCGTCGACAAGACCGACACTGGCGGCAACACGCCGCTGACGTCGCAGGTCAGGAAAATGATCGCGTTCGGCTCGCCGCCCCGGTTGGCCGCGACCCGCGCCGCGATGTTTTCGAGCGGGTAACACGCGCGGCTGTTCTCCGTGAGGCTCGCGTCGGCGTAATTGGGTTCGCGCGTCGTCGGGTCCATGACGACGTTCTCGACGATCGCGCCGAAACGGATCGCATCGTAAATCACCGGCTCGTGCTCGCGCGTCAGATTGATGCACTTCGCGTAACAGCCGCCTTCGAGATTGAACACTGTGCCTCTGCCCCAGCCGTGTTCGTCATCGCCGATCAGGAAACGTCCCGGATCGGCCGACAATGTCGTCTTGCCGGTGCCGGAAAGGCCGAAGAACAGCGTGACGCTGTTGTCCGCACCGACGTTCGCCGAGCAGTGCATCGGCAGTACGTCCTTCGCCGGCAGCAGAAAATTCTGCACGGCGAACATGCTCTTCTTCATTTCGCCGGCGTAGCGCATCCCGGCGAGTAATACGCGGCGCTTCGCAAAGTCGAGCATCACGGTTGCGTCGCTCGCGGTGCCGTCGCGTTTGGGGACACAGACGAAGCCCGGCGCGTTGGCGACCTGCCACAGCGGTTTGGAACTCGGATTGAATCGCTCCGGGCGGATGAACAGTGCACGACCGAACAGTGCGTGCCACGCCGTCTCGGTCGTCACCTCGATCGGCAGATAGTGTTCCGGATCGGCACCGACGTGCAGATGCGACACAAAGGTCTCGATGCCGGACAGGTAGTCCTGCACCCGATCCCACAGCGCGTCGAAAATCGCCGGCGCGACGGGTTGATTGACGCTGCCCCAGTCGATCGCATCCTCGGTGCCGCGTTCGGCAACGATGAAGCGATCCTTGGGCGATCGGCCGGTTCGTTTCCCGGTCCTGACGACGAGCGCGCCGTTGGCGGCGAACTGCCCTTCACCGCGCAGCACGGCGAGTTCGGCCAACTCGGCTGCGCAGAGTTCGGTATAGGTGTTTTTTCGACGAGTGGTATCGATATCGAGTGCCATGGGGTGTGGTCGCTCTTACGTGGAAGGAGGAATTACTCGCGGGAGGCCATTATGCCAAAGCCCTAGTGGTTTGCGATCGACGGTTGTAAGCGGTTGTTGGTGCATGCGCCGACGCCTCGCCCGATCAGCGCTTAGTATTCTTCGTCTTCATGACCCGATTGTTTCAGCCGCATCAATTCGCGACGCCCGCGGCGGTCGGGACGCGTTTGCGGCGCCGTGAGCGATGCGCCGATGAGACGCCGCTGCGCTGCGGCGGCGGTGCGGCGCGCGACGCTCTCGGTCGTCTCGCGATACAACGGCTCGGCCTGCGCTGCGCTGCCGCGACGCTGCGCGAGCCCCGTCACGATCACGATTTGTTCGACGTCGCCGCGGCTGATCGCGAGTTCGATGCCGACGCTGACTTCCTTGGATGGTTTTGCGCGTTGACCTGCGCAGCGGATCTTGCCGCCTTCGATCGCGTGCTTGGCCGCAGATCGCGTCTTGTAGAAACGCGCTGCCCACAACCAGCGATCGAGGCGCACGCCGTCGGCGTCGCTCACGACGGCATGATCTCGTCAAAGTCATTGAACGCCGCGTGGACGAGGCCCGATCGCGGCGGTCGTTCGGAGTCCGGCTGAGTCACCGTGAGCAATTGCGCGATGCCGTGGCGTTGCGCGGCGTCGAGGACCGCGGCGTTGTCGTCGATGAACAACGTTCGCTTGGGATCGAACGGCAATGCGGCATCGAGCCGCTGCCAGAATTCCGCCGCCTCCTTCGGCGCCCGAAAGTCGTGTGACGAGAACGTGCGATCGACGCGGTGCGTGAGTCCTGTCCGTTCATTCTTGATGTCGAGCCCACCGCGATGCGCGTTGGTGACCAACACCGCGCGACGACCACTCGCTCGCAGTCGCGCGAGAAATGTTTCGGCGTGAGGTCGATAGCGGATCAGTTGCATCAACTCACGATGCAACGCCAGCATGTTCAGCTGCGTGAAGCGCGCCCAATAGTCGAGGCAGTAGTGTTCAATCGTATGTCGCGTCTCGGCGATGTGGCGTTCGAGCTTCTCGCGCGCCGCCGGTATCGTCACTCCATGCAACGTCGCGTAGCGCTCGGGCAGTCGTTCGTTCCACAAGACATTGTCGTAGTTGAGGTCGAGCAACGTGCCGTCCATGTCGAGCAGCACGGTATCGATGTCGTCCCATTCGATCAGCGCCATGCCGGATGCGCTGTGCATTGTCTGTGCATTGTCAGAGTCGGTGCCGAAAAATCCCTATACTAGCGCAGCAGCTCAGACCCACCTTCAACGCGCGGGAGTTGTATGCCTCGCCCGACTGATCATCGACACCTCATCGAATCGATCGTGCCGATCGTCGCCGCCGCCGGGCGTGCGATCCTCGAAGTCTATGAAACGAAGTTCGACGTCGTCGACAAGGACGACGCGTCGCCGCTGACGCAAGCAGATCTCGCCGCGCATACGTTGATCTGCAATGCGCTGCGCGCGCTGACACCGGAGATTCCGGTGCTTTCCGAAGAGTCGGTCGCGCCGGATTTCGCAACGCGGCAGTCATGGTCCCGGTACTGGCTCGTCGATCCACTCGACGGCACGAAGGAGTTCATCAATCGAAACGGCGAGTTCACCGTCAATATCGCGTTGATCGAGGATCATCGCGCCGTGCTGGGCGTCGTCGGCGTGCCGGCGCAGGACGTCATCTATAGCGGTGACGTCGACGCGCGCAGTGCGCAGCGCCGCGATCGCAACGGCGCGCGAGCGCTCGAAGCGCGGCGCATGGATCCCATGCGTGACCTCGTCGTCGTTGCGAGTCGCAGTCATGGCGGTGAGCGACTCGAGGCATACATCGATGCGCTGGCGCACCGATTCCCTTCAGTCACTCGCACGCCGGTCGGCAGCTCGTTGAAGTTGTGCATTCTCGCGGAAGGTCGCGCCGACTTTTATCCGCGCCTTGGGCCGACGTCCGAGTGGGACATCGCCGCGGCCCACGCAGTGCTCGAGGCGGCCGGTGGCGCAGTATGGACGTTCGATCGCGCGCCGCTGCGTTACAACACGAAGGAGTCTTTGCTTAATCCGGAGTTTCTCGCGGTCGGCGATGCGCGATTCGATTGGTGGGGCAACTTGCCGCCGATCGCGCCGGCGTGAATCCGTCAGTCGCCTTGCGCTCGTTCGAAACGCTTTGAGATACTCGCGCGCCATTCGAGGAGGCGACTATGACGAAGGCAAGCCGACCGTTGCCGCAACCCACACCGGAGACTCAGCATTTCTGGGATGGCACCAAAGTCGGTGAATTGCGGCTGCAGCGCTGTAAGGATTGCAGCCATGTCTATTTTCCGCCGCGGCCGTTCTGCCCGACGTGCAGTTCGCGCGCCGTGGAAGTCTTCAAAGCCAGTGGCCGCGGTCGCTTGTTGAGCTACGTCATCAACTACCGTCCCCATCCGGCGTGGCAGGGTCCGTACGCCATTGCGATCGTCGAGCTCGACGAAGGACCGCGGATGATGAGCAACATCGTCGGTTGTGAGCAGACGCCGGAGGCGTTACAGCTCGATATGCCGCTCACCGTCACGTTCGAGCAACTCTCCGACGAGATCGCGTTGCCGCTCTTCAGTGCAAAGGTCAGCGCGACGGGGAGTGCGACATGAGTTCCGTGGCGATTGTCGGTGCGGCGGAGACCACCGAACTCGGCGTGATCCCGCACATGAGTCAACTGCAGCTGCATGCCGATGCGGCGCTCAATACGCTGGCCGATGCGGGACTAACCGCTGCGGACATCGACGGTGTCGCGACCGCCGGTGAGTCCCCAACCGCGATCGCGCACTATCTCGGCATTACGCCGAAGTGGGTCGATGGCACACAGGTTGGTGGCTGCTCGTTCATGATCCACGTGCGCCATGCAGTCGCCGCAATTCAGCAAGGCTTCTGCGAAACGGTGCTGATTACGCATGGCGAGAGCGGTCGGTCCGGCATTGGCGGCGGTCGCTTCCGCGGTGGTGGTGGCGGTGCGAGTTTGCAGGGTCAGTTCGAGTCGCCCTATGGCGTGGTCGGCCCGCCGACGATGTTCACGCTGCCGGTGCTGCGGTACATGAAGCAGTACGGCATGTCGCACGAACAGCTTGCGATGGTCGCGGTGGTACAGCGCGAGTGGGCGTCGAGGAATCCGCGCGCCAGCTATCGCGAACTCATCACAGTCGACGATGTGTTGAAGTCGCGCATGATCGCTTACCCGTTCCATCTGCTCGAGTGCTGTCTCGTCACCGACGGCGGTGGGGCGCTCATTCTGGTGTCGGGTGAACGCGCGGCCGACTTTCCGCAAAAGCCGGTGTTCGTCATCGGCACCGGCGAAAGCGTCGAGACGCCAATGGTCAGTCAGATGGAAGACCTCACCAGCTCGCGCGCGTTTCGAGTAGCCGGCGCCGACGCGATGAAGTCGGCGGGCATCGGTCGCGACGACGTGGATCACTTGATGATCTACGACGCCTTCGCGCACCTGCCGATCTACGGTTTGGAAGATCTTGGATTCTGCAAACGTGGTGAGGCGGCGAGTTTCATCGCGGAGGGCAACACGCGACCCGGCGGCACGCTGCCCCTCAACACGAATGGTGGCGGCTTGTCGTACATGCACTCGGGGATGTATGGCATGTACGCGCTGCAGGAGAGTGTCCGCCAGTTGCGCGGCACCGCACCCGCTCAGGTCGCTGGCGCAGAGATCTCAGTGTGTCTGGGTGTTGGCGGAATGTTCGGCGCGAGTGGCTGCGTCGTGATGAGCAACATCGGTCCGTGAAATGAATTGCCGCGTGCAAGAAGCGCGTGTTTTCGCCGAATGGGAAGGGAATGAGTGGAGCCTCACCAGCCGCGCTGTAGGTCGTGCGTTCGCCCTGCCGAGGAGATAACACTGTATAAACATACAGCATCGGCTGGTGAGGCTGTTAAGAATAGCGGCATGATCCTGCGAATAAAAGAGCGATTCTTTAGCGATCGCTGAGGCGCCGAGAAAAGGGTCTCAACATCAACGCGTTAACGCGTTCGGTTCCATACTCTTTTCACTTTTGGCTGGTGCGTCGGTTCGCGAATCGTTCGATCGCGAGCAATTCGAGCATGCCGAGCGCACATCGCGCGGCAGCAAAGCACCATTACATTCGGCGGACAGGAAAGGCAGTTCTCACCTTTGTTGTGAACCGGCGCACAGGTTACAAAACAAGGCCGGTCCTCATGAGGGAGATGTCCATGAATACCCACAACGAGCTGTTCGCCCGTTTCGTTGCCTACTCAAGCCCGTATTTGTTTTGGGTGTGTGTCGGCGTGGTTGTCGGCCGGAATCCTGTGGCTGCGGTAGAGCGTCCCCAGTTTGATTCGGCCAGCCGTTCTTGAGTAACCACTTGATCGCGAGTCCGTAATCGTCGAAGACTTCGGCATCTGACAGTCCGCAGACGAAACGAAATACGCCCGCGCAAAACGCATCATCCTTCGAACCATCCAACACGAACGCGATCGGCGCAGCGATGCGGGGCCGGTATGTTGCTGTCGCGTAATCCAGAAATTGCCGCATTGCACCGTGCGTCAATTTGAGTTCGATGCCGCGCATGTCCGCGAGCTGAGGCCAATTTGGATTGAAATCCGGATCGGTCAATAGCGTCTGACAGAGTTCGCGCACCTCGAAGAGATCGACCTCACCGTCGAAACGCAGCGCGACAAATTCATCTTCGCGATTGATGTGATATTGGGCTGCCACGCGATGTCCGTGTGCTTGAACTCCTGAGGCGATGGTAGATGAGAGCCCGCATGGGTAATGTGCGCCACGTACAGATCCGATCGTGTAGGTCAGCGGATTCGTTCAGTCGCTGTCCGCAATCGCGTGCAACAGCAACGTGAGCTGCGCTTTTCGAGCAGAGACTTCGGATTCGAGCTCGTCGAGCTGGTTGCCGATCGCGTGTTGCTGCGAGATCAGCGCTTGCAACGCATCGCGCTGCGCGAGGCCGGCCGGAGCCGCGTTCAGCGTCGCGGTTACGCGCGCGAGCTCAGCGGACTTCGCCTCGATCGCGCGTTCCATCGTGTCCACTTCGAGCTGTGTGAGATAGATCGTATAACCCGACTGATAGCCGTCCAGGTACGCCGTCGCGAGCGAGTCCGGGCAGCTGCCTACGAATGCGGCCCCTTGATATCCTTGTTGGAAGCCGTTTTGTTCGGTACACAACTGCTCGATGTCTTCGGCCGAGTCGCTACCCTCCGCGATCGTGTGCGTCGTCGAAGGCGCTTGCGCGGCGCAACCGGCAAGCAGGAGTTCCAACGCCAGAACAGGTGCAAGCAGAGACCGGGAGTGAGTAGCCATTCCGGGGCCTGTCGCGTGACTTGAACTGCATGACATTAGATCCGCGCGGCCGCAAACAACCGTGCTCAGATCACAGTTTGGGCACCACCACGTTCTCGTTGCTGACAACGCCGCTGCGAACGATGACGGTTCCATCGGACTCGGGTTTTCCGATGCGCACGAATCGACGCTCGTCGGCGGACGGCGTACGCACGTAGACGAAGTCGAGCTGACCCGCTTGTTGGACGGCCGCAAACGGGATGCGCAGCCGCTCCTCGGTGCCGAGCGGAATCATCAATCGCGCAAACATGCCCGGAAACAATCCTTCGACCTGCGGCAGCAACGCCTTCAACGTAAATGTGCGGGAGCCGGGATCGGCGGCGGGCACGATCTCCTCGACAGTCGCGATCACGGAGACGCCGAGCGCGTCGATCTGGGCGTTGACCTTGTCACCGGTTCCAACCTGGCGCACGAGCGACTCGCGCAACGTCGCTTCGACGCGCAGGCGACCCGGGTTATAGAGTCGCAGCAACGTGCGGCCGGGTGTGGCCGTGTCGCCGGGCTCGATGAATCGCTCGACGATCGTGCCGGTCATCGGTGCGTGGATCTTCGTGTACCCGAGTGCCGCGTCCGCCTCGGCAACGGCTCGATCCGCGCGCTCGAGGTTCGCCTGCGCGACGCGAAAGTCGGCGATCGCCTTGTCCACCGCCGACTGCGAGATGCTGCCTTTTCCAACCAACGAATTCGCTCGGTCGCGCGCGAGCCGCGCCTCTTCAAACGCGGCGGTGGCACCGGTGACGTCCTGACGGCGCTGCGCGAGCACGGCCTGAAACGCCTGATCATCCAGTTCGACGAGCAGATCGCCTTGCGTGACGCGCGCGCCCGCGCGTACGTTCACGCGGACGACGCTCGCGATGATGCGCGAGCCAATCAGCGTTGCATCGGTCGCCTGCACCGTCCCGGGCACCGACTCGACCACACCCTCCATGCTGCTGCGTACGACCACGGCGTCGCCCGCTTGGCGTTGCGCATTGGTTTCCAGCGTACCTGCAACTTTTGGGTGAAACGCACCCGCGAAGTACGCGAGCGTCAGTGCAAGCGCCAGCATTGCGATCAACACCAGCAATCCGCGACGGGTCACGCTGCTATTCACAATGAGTCTATTCACCGTAAGTCATGGCGAATTTCATTCGCGCCTCCATAAACGAGTCGGTACACCACGGGCACCACGAGGAGTGTGAATGCGGTGGACGCGATCACGCCGAAGATGATCGCCCATGCGAGACCGCTGAAGATCGGATCGAGCGTGATCACGAGATTGCCGAGCACGCTTGTGCCTGCGGTCAACAGCACGGGACGCGCGCGCATTGCGCCGGCGCGCAGCAGCGCAGTGTCGATGGACGTTCCGCGCTCGCGCTCATGTTCGATGAACTCGATCAAGATCAGCGAATTGCGGACGACGATGCCGGCCAACGCAATCATGCCGATCATCGCGGTGGCTGTGAACAGCACCGGATCCGCGTAAGCGCCGATCCGATGCGACGCGACGAGGTTCAACAAGACGAATCCCGGCATGATGCCGATCGCCGTCAACGGAATCGCGAGCAGGATGATCGCGGTCAACGCCGCTCGGCGGGTTTGCCACCAGATGACGAGGAACATTCCGAGGATCGCCACGCCAAAACCGATCCCGAGATCGCGAAACACGCGCAACGTGATGTCCCACTCGCCCTCGCCCGACCAGCTGACATTCACACCCGGCGGCAACGTCCACGCATCGCCGCCGCCCGACGCAAAGAATGTGCGCGCCGCAACGCCTCGCGCCCCCGCATGAGTGTCGCGATCTGCGTCGACATCGAAGATCGCTTCCGCCGGCGTGCGGCCGGCAACTTCGGCGAACGCGTACGCGACGCGCCTGAGATCCTTGTGATAAATCGGCTGGTCGCGCGTGGTTTCGCTGAAATGCCCGAGCTCAGCGAGCGACACCAACGGAGTCGGCGCATCGGTGACGCCGCCGGCGCCACGGATCTTCGCGATGCCCGGCAATCCCTTGATGTGCAGATTGCCTATGTCGGTGCGTTGTGCGTACGGCACCTGAAGCCTGATCGGCAGCGGCGCCGCTTCGGCCGGCGCGTGCACATACGTTGCGACGTGGCCATTGATGACGACCTCGAGTGCGGTTGCGATCGCCTCAGCACTCACGCCGGATAGCGCGGCCTTTTCCTGATCCGGTACAAAGACCTGTCGCGCGGCGCGGACTGATTGCGCTGACATCCACGTCGACGACGCCGGGTTCGCGCGTCAATCGCACGGCGGTCGCGCGAGCGCCGGCAATCAACGTCGAGTAGCTCGTGGTCGCGTTGCCATACAGTTCGGCGACGATGCTCGCGATCACCGGCGGTCCCGGAGGTACTTCGACGAGTTTTGCGATGACGCCGGTCTCACCCGCGATTCGCGCGATTTCGCCGCGCAGACGCAGCACGAGTGCGTGCGATTGTTGCGGCCGGGAGAACTTGTCAGCGAGCGTGACCCGCAACTCCGCGACGTTGCTGCCGCCACGCTGGTAGTAGTGTCGTACCATGCCGTTGAAATCCATCGGCGAGTGGTTGCCGGAATACGCGACGATGGCGCGTACCTCGGGCACGGTCGCCAGATAGGTCGCAATACGCTGCGCAGCGCCGTCGGTATGCTCGAGCGTCGTTGCCTCGGGTGCATCGATGACGACCTGGAATTCGTTCTTGTTGTCATACGGCAACAGCTTCAGCGGCACGACGCGCAAGAACGGCAACGCAAGCGCGACGACAAACGCGGCGGCGAGTGCGCCGAGGAATCAGCCAGGAACGCCGGCGGCTCGCGAGCAGCGGCGCGACGAACCGCGCGTATACATCCGAAGCCGCGCAACCTCGTTCGTCCGGTCGTGCGCGCAGCAGCCGCTTGCAGAGCCATGGCGTGACCAAAAACGCAACGACAGTGCTGAACACGACGGCGACCGGCACGTTGAACGCCATCGGCGACATATACGGTCCCATCATGCCGGTGATGAATCGCATCGGTGCGAACGCAATGACGATGGCGATCGTCGACATCACGAGCGGCATCCGAATTTCCAGGATCGCGCGCGTGATGTCGTCGACGTTCGAGCGACCGCTGGCCAGGTGCCGTTCGATGTTGTCGACGCCCGCGATCGGATCGTCGACCAGCAGACCGAGCGCGAGGATCAGCGCAAACAGCGTGACGCGATTGATCGTGTAACCGGCCGCGTAGTCGAGCAACAGCGTGAAGCCATAGCAGATCGGCACTGCGAGCGCGACGACGAGCGCCGCGCGCCAGCCGAGAAATAGGCCGATCAGCACAACGACGCTCAATGACCGCGATCGCGAGACTCTCGATCAGATCGGTGATCTTCTGCATCTGCCGTCTCGCCGTAGTCGCGCGTGATCTCGTAGTGCACACCGGCAGGAAAGAGTTGCGAAGACACCGCGTCGAGTCGATGCAGTACGTTGCGCGCCACGACGACGGCGTTGGCGCCCTTCTTCTTCGCGATCGCGATGTCGACCGCTGCAAACGGGCCTCCCATGCCGTCGATGCGATGCGCTGGACCGAACGTGATCCAGTTGTACGCGGCGGGTTCCGCCGGACCGTCGTATACGCTTGGCGATGTCGCTGATGCGCACCGGCACGCCGTCGACCACGTTGACCGTCAAGTTGCGCAGCGACGCCGCGTCAGCGATGCGCGCGTCGGTCTCGACGAGCAATTGTGTATCCGCGCGCTGCAGTTGACCGCTCGGCATACGAACGTTGGACGCAGTCAACGCGAACAACACGTCGTTGATGGCGGTGTTGCGCGCCGCCATGGCGGTCGGGTCGATGTCGACGCGCAGTTCACGCGGGCGCCCACCGATCACTTCGATGCGATTCGTGTCGGGAACTGTCTGCAGGTCGAGTGCGATTTCCTGCGCGAGCCGCCGCAGGTCGTAGTCATCGACGCCCGCGCGATCGCTCCACAGCGTCGCGATGACGATTGGAACGTCGTCGATTTCGACGGGCTTTACGACCCATGAGGTCAGGCCCGGCGGCACCAGGTCCTGGTTCGACAGCAGCTTGTTGTAGAGTTTGACGAGCGAGTCTTCGCGATCCTCACCGACGAAGAACCGCACGGTAACCATTGCGTGACCATCGTCTGACACCGAGTAGACGTGTTCGACGCCGTCGATCTGCGCAAGCAATTTCTCGAGCGGCGTGGCGACCAGACGTTCGACTTGCTGCTGCGTCGAGCGTCGGCGCCTCGATCAGCACGTCGGCGAGCGGCACGACGATCTGCGGTTCTTCCTCACGCGGCGTATTGATCAGCGCAAACGCGCCTGCTGTCAGCGCGATGACCAACAGCGTTGCCGGCAACGTGCCGTTCAACGCGGTTCGAATCGCACGTTCGAGCATCTAGGTCGACGTTCTGTCGTTTGGCGGCGCGGCATTGTAACTTGGGCTCGCGTTTGATCAGGCGGAGGTTTGGCACGCAATGGGCTCGATGCGATTCGTCATCTACGGCGCCGGCGGCATCGGCGGCACGATCGGCGCGCGATTGTTCCAACAGGGCGAAGCAGTGGCGTTGATCGCCCGCGGTGCCCATCTCGCCGCATTGCGTGAGCACGGTCTGAGGTTGGTCGCGCCCGACGGTGAACACACGCTCGCCATTGCAACGTACGGCCACGCCGCGGAACTCGACTGGCGCGAAGGCGACGTCGTGCTGCTGTGCGTGAAGTCGCAGCAAACGCGCGCCGCACTCGCCGATCTGCGCGACGCCGCCGGCGATGCGGTGCCGGTCATCTGCGCGCAGAACGGCGTCGCCAATGAGTCGATGGCGCTGCGGTTGTTCGAGCGGGTTTATGCGATGGTCGTGAATCTTCCGGCGGCGCATCTGGCGCCGGGTGTCGTGATCACCCACGCGCACGCACCGGGCGGCGTGCTGGATCTGGGGCGTTACCCGAGCGGCGTCGATGCACTGTGCGAGCAGGTCGCGACCGCGCTGACGCGCGCCGGATTCAGCGCCCGTCCGGATCCTGCGGTGATGCGGCAGAAGTACGCAAAGCTATTGATGAATCTCAACAATGCGCTGCAGGCCGCCACCGACATGGCTGAGGGGTCGGCCGACATCGCACGCGCGTTGCGCGACGAAGGCGCTCGCCTGCTACGCCGCCGCCGGAATCGCCGCGGCGAGCGCGGACGAAGTCAAGGCGCGCCGCGCCGACGGTGTTCGTTACGTGAACATCGAAGGTCATTCGCGCCACGGCGGTTCGACGTGGCAGAGCCTCGCTCGCGGCACCGGCGATGTCGAAACCGACTATCTCAATGGCGAGATCGTGTTGCTGGGCCGCCGCCACGCTGTCCCGACGCCGGTCAATCGAGTCATGCAGCGGCTCGGCAACGAACTGGCGCGCCGCAAGTCACCGCCCGGCAGCTTGACCGTCGCCGATGTGCGCGCGCTGATCGCCGCGCAGGTGTCGCAGACGTAGTTCGCCGCCTCAACCGAGGCTTGCAAGCCACTCGTCGTCGGATCCCTCGGGGATCCCCTCGAACAGGATCGTCGACAGATAACGTTCGCCCGTGTCGGGCAGCATCGCGAGTATCACGCTGCCTTTCGGCGCTCGCTTGGCGACGTCGAGTGCGCCCGCGAGTGTGGCGCCGGCTGAAATGCCGACGAAGATGCCTTCCTTCTGTGCCAGGTGCAGCGCTGTGTCACGACCGACCGTGTCCTCGACCGCGATGAGTTCATCGCAGACTTCCCGGTTCAACACCGCGGGAATGAAGTCCGGCGTCCAGCCCTGAATCTTGTGCGGCTTCCACTCTTTGCCCGCGAGCATCGCGGCGCCGGCCGGTTCGACCGCGACGATCTTCGTATCCGGTCGCGCGACGCGCAGCATCTCGCCGACGCCGGTCAGCGTGCCGCCGGTGCCCCAGCCGGTGACCCAGTAGTCCAGACGCTTGCCGGCGAAGTCACGCAGGATCTCAGGTCCCGTCGTATTACGGTGAAAGGCGGGATTCGCCGGGTTCTCGAATTGCCGCGCGAGGAACCAGCCATGTTTCTTCGCCAGCGTCTCGGCCCGTTTCACCATGCCGCTGCCGCGCTCGGCGGCCGGCGTCAGGATCACCTTGGCGCCGAATGCGCGCATCAACTTGCGACGCTCGATCGAAAACGTCTCGACCATCGTCGCGACGAACGGGTGCCCGAACACTGCGCACACCATCGCAAGCGCAATGCCGGTGTTGCCCGAGGTCGCTTCGACGACGGTCTGGCCGGGTTTCAGTGCGCCCGAGTCGCGGGCGTCTTTGATGATCGCGTACGCCAGACGATCTTTGACCGACGCCATCGGATTGAATGACTCGACCTTCACGTACAGGGTGACGTGGTCGGGCCCCGTGCGATGCAGGCGGACGATCGGCGTGTTGCCGATCGTGTCGAGAATGGTGTCGTAAATCATGCCGGACCTCCGATGGATGTCGGTCGAAACGGGTCAATGCTACGCGGACGCAATGGAGCGCGCGAGACTCGATGTCCGCGCGCGGCGCTGTTTATGACGGCCACGACGCGGCGTCGTCGAGCCCATTCCGCAACCGAGTCGCCCACGAGCGTGCCAGCTGTTGCACCTCCGACCAGTTCGTCACCGAGTTCGACTGCTGCATCGCGCCGCCCGTCTGGTTCACGTCCGCCGCGCGTCGATCCACGATTCGCGCGAGTACCGCGTTGCTCTCCGAATCGCGAATCTCGATGACGAGCGTCGCTTGACCGACGGAGCTCAGATAAATGTTGCCGCGCCCCATTGGTTCAGGCGGAACAAAAGACACGACGTCGACCAGCCCGCCCCAGATCGTCAGCACGTCGGGACCGGGCTCCTCGACGAGCTGAAATCTCTTTGATTGCGCGAGTTCGTTGCGAAATGCGTCGCTAACGATCGTACGCAGGCGCGCTTGCTGTTCAGGAGTGACAGGGAATTGGGTCGCGCTCGACTGCGCGATGCGGTTGACC
Source organism: uncultured Gammaproteobacteria bacterium (assembly GCA_963829065.1). Lineage (GTDB taxonomy): Bacteria > Pseudomonadota > Gammaproteobacteria > Pseudomonadales > Azotimanducaceae > DATJGR01. The sequence continues at coordinate 293,553 of CAWHHK010000014.1, forward strand.
GGCTTGACCGGACGGTACTCGATGCCCGCGCCTTGCAGCATGATCTTCGTGTAGCCGGCGAGGCTGAAATCGGGACGCATCCACGCGCTGGAGACCTTGGCGTCCTTGACCTTCGCGAGGCCGTCGTACGTCAGATTCGATTCGAGCTCGGGCGCGCTCGTTCGACTGGTGCTGCAACTCGCAAGCAACATTGCCGCGCCAATGGCAGCGGCGCACAAAATAGTCCGCATTGGTGTGTCCCCCCTTCTTCGTTGATCGGTTGCGGCGATTCTAGCGCGTGGTCGTTTGGTTGGGGTCTGGCTTCTTGTCTATGATGCGGCACCTAACCTCGTGGGAATGACCGATGCGCGCGACGCTTACGATCCTGTGCGGACTGATGTGGCTGGTCGGGGTCGCATGGGCTGCAGACTCGACGCGAGCGGAGGACGCCGTGCAGGCGTCGGCGCCGACGCCGGTTGCCGCAGCGCCTGCTGCGGTGACGCCCGCTGGCACCGACCGTAAGTCGATCCTCGCGGCGAACGTCGTCTTCGGTAAGGACGAAGCGTCCGGATTCTGGCCGCTGTATCGCGACTACCGTCGCGACGTCGATGGACTCAACGATAAACGCGTGCGCGCGATCAACGCGTACGCGGAGAGCTTTCGAACGATGACCGGGGATGACGCGAAAGGGATGCTCGAGGATCTGCTGCAGGCCGACGAGTCCCTCGTCAAAGTGAAACGGGATTACCTGAAGAAATTCCTCAAGGTATTGCCGCAAACGAAGGTGACGCGCGTGTTCATCATCGATGGCAAGTTCGATGCCGACGCAATGCATGATCTGATGGCAAAGGTGCCGCTGGCCGGCGCGGATTCGACGCAATAACCATAGCTGACGATACGCTGCGCGCTAGTCACCGACGGACGAGCTGCCGAGGATGTTGCCGATGCGCAAGAAATAGGCGCGATGGCCGCCTTCGGCGAACCCGTAGCCGATGTACAGCGGGCCGAGCGGCGAATTGAATCCCATGTAGACGCTGCCGTTGACGAGGGCGTCGTCGAGAATGTCGTCCCGGTTGGGTGCGGTGGCGCCGTACTCGAGCGTCATGCCGACATACGGCGGCAACCAGCCCGTCGCGAATAACTTGTAGCGATACCCGAGCAACGCCATGCCGAAATCCTGCCCGCTCAATTCGTCGGGTTCATACCCGGAGAGACGGAATATGCCGCCCGCGCGAAAGAGGTTCTGTACCGGCGCCTCGCCGTCGCGCGTGAAGCCGAACCGCGTGCCGAGCAGGAATGTATGCAGCCCGATCGTCTTGGCGGTGAACGCCGAGCCGAATACCTGCTCGAACTCCTCGTCGGCGCCAATCGACGGCCGCGACCACAGATACTCGAAGTTGGCGAACGTACCGCGCGATGGAAAATACCGGTTGTCGATGCGATCCCACGTCCCGTTGACGAACCATTCGCCCCCTTCGAAATGTTCCTTCGGTATCGTGGGGTCGCCGACGCGCACCTGCGTGTTGCCGGCGTAGCGGCGTATTCCGCCGAACAGTGCCGCATGACGCCAGAATTCGCGACCCGCCGAAAATGATCCGCCGTATTGCTCGATGTCGGTCTGTCCGAGCTTGTCGCCTTGATCATTGAATTCGGTCAGGCTGCGCCGTATCGCGAACAGCTTCGGCACGACGATCCACTTCAGTCCCTTGTCGACCGGTTTGTAGAGTTCCGCGAGCAGTCCCTGGTTCTGTCCGAGCTGAACCATCCCGCGGAATTCGCTGCCGAGCTCGTCGACGTTCGTCTTCAGATACGCAAGCCGCAGATCGATCGTCGATGAATCGCTGACGCCCGTGAAGTCGACGCCGGTTTCGATGAAGTCGGTGCCGCGCTCGTCCTGCTTGACGGTCACGAGGAGTCCAAACTGTCCGTTGTCTTCGACGACTTCATACGTTGCGCGATCGAGAAATCCCAACGCGTAGATCTGCTGGATGTCCTTTTCCAGACGGTTCTCGTCGAGCGGCTGACCCAATTCGACGTGCAGCCGATCGGAGATGACGGCGTCGGAGAATCGCGATTTGTTGTTCAAATGCACGAACTGAATGATGGGTCGGCCCGCCGCGCATCGCGCCAAGTTGCGCCCGATAGTCGGCGTACGCGGCGCTCGTGAGCGCTAACGGCGCCAATCTGTCGCGCAGCGCATTCGCGGCCTCGTAGCCGCGTGGTATCGATTGATCGAATTTGATGAAGTCGGCGGACGTGATCGTGCTGCCGAGATCGGGCACGATCAACACGTCCTCCGGCGTCAACAACGATTTCTGAATCTCGGTGTTGTTGACGACCATGATGCCGCTCAACTGACTGGTAATCGAAACGAAGTCGGTCAGTTCGTTGCGCGTCGACAACGGCGTACCGACGTCGACTGCGATCACGGTGTCGGCGCCCATGCCCTGCACGACGTTGACCGGCAGATTGTTGACGATGCCGCCGTCGACGAGCAGGTGGCCCTCGAAGTCGATCGGCGAGAACAGGCCCGGGATCGACATGCTCGCGCGCATCGCGGTCGCGAGGTCGCCCTGCGAGATGACGACCGACTTGCCGGTGACGATGTCGGCGGCGATTGCGCGGAACGGAATCGGCAGCGCGTCGAAGTTCTTCGTCTGCACGCGCTCGCTCGTCACGGTCTGAAGGAAGAACTGGATCTTCTGACCGCTGATCGCGCCGCGCGGCAGCAACGAAGATTTCGGCGCCGACACCGAATTTGGGTCCGAACAGCGCGAGATCGTCATCGCGCTTGCGCCTGAACGGGCGTTCGGCGCGGATCGTGTTGTCGGCGAAGATGTCGGACCAGTTCAGCGCTCGGATCGTCGCTTCGAGTTGATCGGCACTCATGCCAGTCGCGTACAGGCCGCCAATGATCGAGCCCATGCTCGTGCCCGCGACGTAGTCGATCGGCACGCGCATCTCCTCGAGCACGCGGATGACGCCGATGTGTGCGATGCCGCGCGCGCCGCCGCCGCCGAGTACGAGCCCGATCTTCTTGCGATCCGTCGGCGTCGGTTTGCATTGGTCGGATGCATGCACCGGATCCGCGCACGCGACGCTCAACGAGCGTGCCGACCAGCATGCAACGAAGTGTCGTCAGGAATCGCGGCGAATGACCGAGGCGATGGAGCATGCCAACGTCTCCGGACGTGGTTTTTCGAGGTCTGATGGCGACAGCGCGCGCGAGCCTAACCCGTGCACCCGGGTCGAGCAACGGGAGGTGGCCGGCGGACGTGCCTGCTAACATGCCGCCGCACCACGTTCACAAGAGCGGCTGAATCGAATGGTTGGACAGATCGATCGTGCAGCTGCATCGAGCTGGTACGAAGAAAAACAATCCGCGTGGTTGTATCGCGTGCTCGCCGAGGTCGAGCCGCGACCGACGCTTTCGAACCTCTTCGATACGCTCGCCAATGAAGCCGACGTCGCAAGCGAAGTTGTGGGAGGCGAAGGTGATTGCGAATGGCGGTGCATTGCCGGAATTCTCGCCGGCGCCGCGCGCGCGAGTCGTCGCGGCGCTCGCGCGACGCTTCGGCGTCAGACCGATTCGTCAGGTGCTCGGCGCGCATGAAGGTGCGCGGGATGTCCGCGTATTCGAGTGCACATCCCGGCGGCCATGTGATGCCGGCGACGCTCGAAGAGGTCGGCAAGTCGCATCGTGGCGTCGGCGGCAATCTGCGCGCGGCCGTGTTCGGCGCGAATGACGGGCTGATCTCGAACGCGAGTCTGATCATGGGCATCGCGGGCGCGACGTCGGACACCCGCATGATCCTGCTCACTGGGGTCGCCGGCGTTCTCGCCGGAGCGCTGTCGATGGCGTCCGGTGAGTTCGTCTCGGTACGTTCGCAGCGTGAACTGTACGAGCACCAGATATTGCTCGAACAGGAGGAGCTCGAGGAATATCCGGAGGAGGAAGCCGAAGAACTCGCGCTGATTTATGCCGCGCGCGGAATGGACCTCGACGAAGCGCGGCTGGTGTCGCACAAGATGCTCGCCGATCCCAAACATGCGCTCGACGTGCTCGCGCGCGAAGAACTCGGGCTCAATCCGGATGATCTCGGCTCGGCGTGGGGCGCCGCGGGATTTTCGTTTGCGTTGCTTCGCGGCGGGCGCGTTGGTGCCGCTGTTGCCGTTTCTGTTCGGCGTCGGCGGACTCGCTGCGTCCGGCGTGCTCACGGCGTCGCGTTGTTCGGTCTTGGCGCGACGATCAGTTTGTTCACGGGCCGGCGCGCGGTGCGCAGCGGCATCCGCATGCTCGCCATCGGCGCCGCCGCGGCGGGGCTGACGTACGGGCTCGGCTATCTGTTCGGCGTCGGCATCGGCTGAACGGCTCGCCCCCGACCGAAGTCGTTGGCGAGCCGAATCGCGACTGTGCCGATCGCTCATTTTCTACGATCGTTACAGGGGCGGTGCGTCGACCGGTGCGTAGTAGTGCTTTTCGCCGAGCGCTGCGACGCGCGCCCAGAATTCGGGTCCGCCCGCCTTGCCGACCGCGTCGAGGTCGGACATCTGGCGCCACATCGTCCACGCGTCGGGATTCAGTTGCGCGGCGTCGTCGAGCACGCGCAGGCCCTCGTCACGCCGTCCCTGTCTCCACGAGATAGCGGCCGAGTCGGAACGTCGCGTGCGCGCGCGCAACCGCGGGCGTGAATTTCGGCGTGCGTCGGCGCGCTGCGCCGGCGCCGAGCACGTATTTGCTCGCGGCGCCGTGCATCACCCAATCACGAATCGAATCGAGATAGCGGCGCCGCGCAGTCGTCATTTCGTCGAGTTCCGGCTTCGGGATCGCGTACGTCGTCGTATCCATCTTGCGAAAGCCGTCGGTGACGCCGGCGGTTTCGGTCGGACGCACGATCTGGCCGCGCTCGTCGATCCACACCGCCTGCGGCACGTTGATCATGTTGTACAGCCGCGCCACCTCGTGATCGACGTCGATCAGACACGGATAAGTCGGCTTCGCGGATTCGATCTACGGTCGCGCTGCGTCGGCGCCGCGGCTCTCGAGCGCAACGGCGATCACGACGAAATCCCTTCGGCGCGAGTTCTTCGTACAGTGCCTGCCACACGGGCAGGTCTAAGCGGCAGCCTCACCAGGAGGCCCAACTCGCGAGCAGCACCTTCAGGCCGCGGTAATCGGACAGTCGATGCGGTGACTCCGTCGCAGATCCGGCAGTTCGAAATCCGGCGCTGCGAGTGACTGCAACGCGTCGTTGCGCGCTGCGGCCGGTTCTTCGAGCACCCAGCAGTCGCCCGCGTCGCTGCCGACCCATGGCCGTTCCGTCAGACGCCGCAAACGCGGCGATATTGATCGCGCTGTTTGATGCGCTGCCGCGTCGCAACTGCGTCGCGCGCGCCGGCGGCATCGGAACGCACAGCGCGTCGCGGCAGAACCCCTCCGGTTTCAGCGCGAATCCCGTGACGGCTTCGAAGTGCGCGGGCGTGAGCCATAGATCGGCGCCCTCGGGACGCTCCGTTACCTCGATGAACCGTATCGCGGCGGAAATGATCGTGGTCATCGTTACCTCCTCAAGTGCCTGTGAACCGTGCCGGGCGTCGTTCGAGAAACGCGGCGACCCCCTCTTTGTGATCGTTAGATTTGAAACACTCCGCGAGCGCCTTCGTGTGCCGCTGCATGTGCTGCGCGACCTCCGCGCCGAGCCCCTCGTAGACCATCGCTTTGATGCGAGTCTGCGAGAATGGTGACCCCTCGGCGATCTGCGCGCGCGAGACGCGAGCGCGGTGCCGAGCAGGTCTGCGCTCGGCACCAGCTGATTGATGTAGCCGATCGAGAGCGCCTCCTCGGCGCTCGAGAAATTCCCCCGTGTACAGCAGGCGCAACGCGCGCTGCACGCCGATCAGGCGCGGCAGCAGCCAACTGCCGGCGCCGGTATCCGGCACGAGTCCGCGGTGAACGAAATTCCACGCAAAACGCGCATTCGGGCTCGCGATTCGGATGTCGCATTGCGAACTGAACTCGGCGCCCATGCCGACCGCGGGACCGTCGATCACACCGATGACCGGCTTCGGACACTCGACGATCGGCCACCAACGACCGCGCTCTTCCGCGCCGCCGCGCAGGCCCCGTTGTGCGCCCGGGACCGTCGCGAGGTCCGCGAGATCGGTGCCCGCGCAGAAGGCGCCCGGCACACCGGTGATGATCAGCACCCGAGTGGAATCGTCAGCGGCCGCATCAGCGATGCGTTCGAGGAATTCGCCGAGCATCGCGTACGTCATCGCGTTGCGTTTGTCGGGACGGTTGATCGTGACGATGCCGACGGCGCCGTCGGTGGTGTAGCGGATCAGATCGGTCATGTGCAGTTACTCATGGCTTCGTGTTCAATCGTCGGCTCGATCTTGCGTCACAGGTCGCGCCGAAGGCAACGGCGGCGCCGCGGCGCGCCTGTCCTTTAGATGAATCCGAGAACCTACGTGCCTTTATTGCTGCGCTGTCCGCTCTGTCACTCGCGAATGCTACGCCGACGCACGAACGGCGTCGTGCGCGCAGGGCCACGCGTTCGATCGCGCGCGCGACGGCTACCTCAATCTGCTGCCCGTTCAGCGAAAGAACAGCCTCGATCCCGGTGACGACTCGGCGATGGTCGTCGCGCGCGCGGACTTTCTCGAGGCCGGCCATTACGAACCGCTGCGCGCGGCCTTGGTCGATGAGCTGCTGCGCTTGCGGCCCGAGCACCTGCTCGACTGCGGCTGCGGCGAAGGCTGGTACACCGTCGCGATGAGCCGAGCCGCGCAGGAGACCACCGCAATCGACATCAGCAGAAGTGCGATCAAACGCGCAGCGAAACGCGACCGCGCGATCAACTGGCTCGTCGCCAGCAGCGCCGACGTGCCGTTGCTCGACGCAAGCGTCGATGTCGTCACGGCGATCTTCAGTCCGCTCACGGTCGGAGAGGTTGCGCGTGTGGTGAAGCCCGGCGGCACGCTCGTCGTGCTCGCGCCGGACACGAATCATCTACAGGAACTGCGCGCCGCGCTGTATCCGAGCGTGCGGCCGCCACGAACCCGACAAATGGCTCGCGACGATGGCCGGCGCGTTCGAGCTGCGCGACACGCAACGCGTGCAGTTCCGCATCGATTTGCCCGACAACGACACGATCAAGTCGCTGTTGAAGATGACGCCGTACTACTGGCGCGCGCCGCGCGATCGCCGCACCCAGGTTGAAGCGTTGACGCGTTTCTCGACTCAGGTCGACTGCCGTCTGATGTGTTTCGCGCGTTCGCGTTGATTCTGCGTAACTACGGCTTCGCGATTGGCATCACGGCAGCGGTCAGTCGCGCAATGCACACCAACCGATTGTCGCTGTCCCGGATCTCGATGCCCCAGACGTGCGATGAGCGACCCAGGTGGATCGGTCGCGCGACGCCGGTGACGATCCCGTCGCGCACGCCGCGAACGTGGTTCGCGTTGATCTCGAGGCCCACGCAATAAACCTTTTCGAGATCGACGCAGCACATCGACGCGGCGCTGCCGAGCGTCTCCGCCAGCACCACCGACGCGCCGCCGTGCAGCAGGCCATACGGTTGCAACGTGCGGCTGATCCACCGGCATCGTGCCGCTCAAGTGAGTCGTCACCCACCGCGGTAATCCGGATGCCCAACGCGGACACGGCGGTCGCGGCATGGATGCGATTGAGGTGTTCGAGGTCGGGCGGTGCGAACCAGATGCTCACGCGTGCCCTCCGCGACTGGTGGGCCGATTGCGTCAAGGCGTCGCGATTGAAACCGGCGAGCTTTTTGTAGCGGTCAGCCACTTCCTGCAACTGCGCATGGCTGAAGTGGTCGTGAATGTTTTCGAACCCGTTCGGACAGCGCTCTTCGACCATCTGCAACACGCGCTCGGGGCCGGTCTCGCGATTGTCGAGCGTCAGCTTCGCGGTCGGTTCGAGGCGCTCGGTCTCGTAACTGCGCAGCGCCTGCTCGATCGACGGATTCGTCCGCAGCGCGTCGGCGAGTGCGATGCCGTCGAGAATCGCCTGCGACGCGCCGTTGGAGCCGTTCGGGCGCATCGCGTGCGCGGCGTCCCCGAGCAGCGTGACGCGACCGAAGCTCCACTGTGGCACCGGCGTGCGATCGACCATCGGAAACTCGAACACCTGCTCCGTGGCCGCGAACATCCCTGGCGTGTCGAGCCAATCGAAGCGCCAGTCGGCGAACGCGCCAGAGAAATCGGCGTGATCACCGCGGCGATTCCAGTCGGCTGGATTCGGCGGCAGTGATCCGGGAAGGCGCCGTTCCGCGACCCAGTTCAGCATTGCGCGGCCGCGCTTGCGCGCCGGCTCCGAGATTGGATAGACCACCGCCTTCAGGTCGTTGTGCCCGACCATCACGCAGGTTCGGCCATCGAACATCGGCTCCCATTCGACGACTCCGCGCCACAGCATCTGACCCGAATACACCGGGTTCCCCTCGTCCGGATAGAAGGCGGCACGCACCGACGACATCAATCCGTCCGCGCCGATCAAGCAATCGCCCTGTGCAGACGCCTGTTTCTGGCCCGTCCGACGCTGGATGAAGTGAGCCATTACTCCGGCTCTATCCTGCTCAAATGCTGATAGAGCGTGCCCCGATATCACCGCATCTGCACCGAGGCGTTCTCGCACGGCGGCGAGCAACAACATCTGCAGAGCTCCACGATGAATCGAGTACTGCGGCCATGCATAACCGGCGTCGAGTCCGCGCGGTTCGCTCCAGATCTCGCGCCCGTGCTTCGAATGAAAGCGCAGCGTGCTCGTCAGGATCGCGGTCTCTTCGAGCGCCTCCTTCAGGCCGAGCGCCCACAGTGCCTTGACGGAATGCGGCAGCAGATTGATGCCGACGCCGAGCGGTTGGATGACGTCGACCGCTTCGAAGACGCGCGCTCGCATGCCCGCACGGTGCAGCGCCAACGCGCAGGTCAGGCCGGCGATGCCGGCGCCGATGATCAGCGCTTCGGTTCTTTCTGATGACATGCGGTTGATGACATGCGGGGTGATGACATGCGGCGTGGTTGCTATCGATCCAAACCACGCTAGTGTACGGGCACGTTCTTCAACGGCAACGCGCCGCGTATGCAGCGGCGATTTCACGGAGGTTTGGGCAGTGGCAAACGAAGGCTATCACGAGCCGATCGACGAGATTTCGGACGCAACGCGCGACATGCATCGCGCGATCACGTCGCTGATGGAGGAGTTCGAAGCGGTCGATTGGTACAACCAGCGCGCGAACGCCTGCACCGACCCCGAACTGAAGGCGATCCTCGAACACAACCGCGACGAAGAGAAGGAACACGCCGCGATGGTGCTCGAGTGGATCCGACGCCGCGATCCGACGCTCGACAAAGAACTCAAGGATTACCTGTTCACGACGAAATCGATCGCCCACAAGGGAGGCTGAGGTGACCAACACGCAGCACGTGGTGACCACTCTACGCGCGTACGTTCCCGCGGCGGGTCATGATCGTTGGCTCCGGTTTTATGACCCGCTGACGAAACTGCTCGGCGCACCGGCTTCGTTGCGCGCGCTGATCGAGCAGGCGGATCTTCAACCAGGCCAGCAGGTGCTCGAGATCGGCTGCGGCACTGGCAATCTCACGGTGATGCTCAAGCAGAGCCACCCGCAGATCGACATCGTCGCCTTGGATCCGGATGCACACGCGCTGGACATAGCCAGGCAGAAGGCCGAACGGACCCATTGTTCGATCCGGTGGGTACAGGGTTTCGGCGACGCAATCCCCTATCCGGATTCGTCGTTCGATCGGGTGCTGTCGTCGTTCATGCTGCACCACCTGACGCACGATGAACAACGCGCGACGCTCGCCGACGCGTTCCGCGTGTTGCTATCCGGCGGTTCGATGCACGTCGTCGATTTCGCCGCGCCGGGCGAAGGTCAACGTGGTTTCTTCGCGCGAATGCTGCATCGTGACGCTCGTCTGCACGACAACGCTAAGGGGCGCGTCACCGCTCTGCTCGAAGATGTCGGGTTTGATTCCGTGGCTCTAGTTGCTACGCGGCAAACGTTGTTCGGCCCCATCCGCTTCTATCGGGCCAGCCGACCACGCGCCGGATCACAAAACCAGGACGCACCTTTGCAGCGGACACGCGCACAGGGTTAAATCGCACGCCACAACCACGAGGAACGACGCGTGATCGAGCTCACCGACTCGCTGCGCAGCAACGTCAACGGCGCCATCGACAAGGGCCGGGTGCTGACGGCGGCCTACATCGACGATGAGGGCAAGCCGCACGCGACTTTTTTCGGCAGCATCCACGTGCATTCGAATGACCAGCTCGCGCTCTGGGTGCGCGATCCGAAGGGCGGCATGCCGCGCGCGATCACGAACCGCCCGTGGGTGTCGCTCGTCTACGCCGACATCTCGTCGCGCACCTATTACCGGTTCAATGGTCGCGCCCGGGTCGCGGCCGATGCCGCAACGCGCGAACGCGTGTTCACGGAAATGCACGCGATCGAGCAGAAATTCGACGCCGAGCGGAAAGGCACGGCGATCCTCATCGATCTGGACACGGTCGATGGCTACGACGGGGCGAAGCCCTTCTCGATGAAACGCGAATGAGGGCCGTCGCCGCTGTTGCCGTCACGCTGTCGATCGCGCTCGCCGGCTGCAGCGCGCGACAGGCCTACTCGACGTTGCAGACGAGTGGTCGCGCGCATGCGGCGTGCGAGGCGATGCAGGATGCCGAGCAATCGGCGCGCTGCGAAGCGGATTTCCGCAAGTCCTACTATGAGTACGAACGCGAACGCCGCGAGGTCCTCGCAGGGGCGAACGCCCCCGCTCGTTAGGGTTTGTCGATCCGCCGGCCGAATACGACGCGCGTGGTAGTATTCCGCGCCCTGACCCACGTTCTCCCGCGAGCAAATGGACGCGCTGATCCACTCGATAAATCCGAGCATCGCGCAGCGTCGGCGCCGTCGCGAATTGGTCGACTTGAAGTCGGTTCTGCTGCTGTTGATATCGGCGTGCCTGTCGTTGTCGGCGGCGGCGGAGCCGGTCCGCAATGTTCTGGTGATCTACTCGGACAACCGGCTGTTGCCCGCCAACGTGGAGGTCGACGGCGCTCTGCGCGACGCGCTCGTGGCTGCTACAGGGCGACCAGTCGAGCTATTCAGTGAGTTTCTCGATCGTTCGCGATTCGCCGGTGATGCCTACGAGTCGACTACATCGACGTTCCTCGCGCAAAAGTACTCGGCCAATGTTCCCGACGTTGTCGGTCGCCGGCGGCGAGTATGCGTTGCGTTTCCTGTTGCAGAACCGCGCGGTTCTGTTCCCGCACGTTCCGATCGTTTTCATCGGCTTGTCGCCCGGCCGAAATTTCGGCGCTTGCGCCGCTGCCGAGCGACGTCATCGGAGTGCCGGTCGACGTTCGATTATGTCGGCACGATCGAACAGGCCTTGCGCTTCCACCCCAACGCTACGCGACTGGTCCTGATCACGGGCGCAAATCGGTTCGACCGCCTCGACGAGGCCCGATTGGCCGGTGTCCCGGCGCGCCTCAATGGCCGCGTTAGCGTCGAGTCGTGGTCAGGTCTTCCGATCGACGCGATCGTCAAGCGCGTCGGCTCGCTCGGACCGACGGATGTCGTCTTTGCGCCGGGCTTCTTCACCGATGGCGCCGGTCGCCAGTTCAGCCCGCGCGAATCGACGCAGATCGTTGCGCAGGCATCGAACGCTCCGGTCTATGGACCCTTCAATACGTTCATCGGGACGGGCATCGTCGGCGGCCTGATGCCGAGCTTATGCCGCGATGGGTAAGGACGCCGCGACATTGGTCAATCGTTTGCTCGACGGCGTGCCGGCGAACGCGATCGAAGTACCAGCGCGCACGGCGTCATCGCTGGAGATCGATTGGCGACAGGCCCGTCGGTGGGGCATCAAGGAAGAACAGCTGCCCGGCGACGCGATCATTCATTTCAAAGAGGCGACGCTCTGGGAGGCCTATGGCCATGCGGCGCTGATTGCGCTCGCGGTGATGCTGCTGCAGACCACGTTGATCGCCGCGCTGCTGTACGAGAGGCGCTTGCAGCGTCGCACAGCGGCGGCGCTCGAAGCCAGCGAACGGCGGCTGGTGTTGGCCGCGCGCACGGCACGCCTCAGCAACTGGGTGTGGAATGTCGCGCCGGAAAGCAAGGTGAATGGTACGGCGATTGCAGCCGCGAGCATTCCGCACGCGCCGCTATCGAAGGAACCGGCCGCCGTCGATTTCGACCAGGTGCTCGCAATCACTCATCCGGGCGACCGCGAAGCACTCCAGCTCGCAGTGCGCAATGCGGTGGAAAACGACGAGGAGTTGAACGTCGAGTATCGCGTGGTACAACCGAACCAGGTGCGCTGGTTCAGGGCTCGCGGTCGCGTCGAGCAGGACGGCGTACGTCTGCGCGGCGTTGCGATCGACGTCACGCAGCGCAAAGTCGCCGAGCTGGAAGCCGAGCAGGATCGCGCCGCGCTGCTCCACATCACGCGCGTCTCGCTGCTCGGGCAGCTGTCTGCGTCGATCGCTCACCAACTGAATCAGCCGCTCGCGTCGATCCTGAGCAACGCCGAAGCAGCGCGGAAAATGCTGCGTGTTGATGACGTCGATCTCGTGGAACTGCGCGCGATCTGCGACGACATCGTCACTGAAGACAATCGCGCAGCGCAGGTCATTCGGCGGCTCGGCGCGTTATACAAGCGCGGTGAACGGGAGTTGCGCCCGGTGGATGTCAACGAACTGGTCCGCGAAACGCTCGGTCTGATGCGCACCGACCTCGTCACACGGCAGGTCTCCATCACCACCGAACTGGCACCAGCGCTGCCGGTGATCGAAGGGGAACGCGTGCAGCTGCAGCAGGTCATGATGAATCTGATCGCCAACGCATCCGACGCGATGCACGGCTCGCCAGAAGACGCGCGAGTGCTGTTGGTTCGCACAGCGCCGACCGGCGATGGCGTACGGATCGACGTCGACGATCGCGGTCCCGGCGTCAAGCCGGACGAACTCGAGCGGCTCTTCGACATGTTCTGGACTACGAAGCCCGCCGGCATGGGCATGGGGCTCGCGATCTGTCGGTCGATCACGAATGCGCACGGGGGCACATTGACGGTGAAGAACAACGCCGATGGCGGTGCCACGTTCAGCGTGACGCTGCCGGTGCAGGCCGCATGAGCATGGCTGCATGACCGTCGACAGTTCGGCTCACACGATCTTCGTCGTCGACGACGATGCGGCGGTGACGCGGGCGATCGCGCGCCTGTTGCGAGCGGACGGTTGGCGCGTAAAGACGTTCGGCTCGGCCGAGGCGTTTCTGGCCGCGCGCGACGCCGAGGCATCCGGTTGTCTCGTGCTCGACGTGAATCTGCCCGGTCTCGATGGTCTCGCGCTGCAACAACAGATGCGCGACGCGGGCGAGACGTTGCCGATCGTGTTCCTCACCGGTTACGGCGACATTCCGATGTCGGTACGCGCGATCAAGGCGGGCGCGGCGGATTTCCTCACGAAACCGGTCGCGGCAGACGCGCTCAACGGCGCGATCCGCGCCGCGATCGAGCAGCACATGGCGCAGCGGAAACGGGGCGGCGACAGCAACGCGATCCGCCGGCGGCTGGACGCGCTGACGGCGCGCGAGCGCGAGGTGCTGGCTGCCGTCGTCGCCGGCAAGCTCAACAAGGAGATTGCGTTCGACCTCGGCATCGTGGAGCAGACGGTGAAGTATCACCGTGCCCACATCATGGAACGCATGCAGGCCAAATCGGTGGCCGAGTTGATGCACATCGTGGCGCGCGCGCAGGAGCTGTGACGACCCAGAAAACCGTGCGCCCTTGACCAAAGGTTAGTACCCGGACTCGAACCGCAACGGTAGCGTGGTGCGGTGAAAACCGTGTCTGTCGCTGTCGTAGACGATGAAGCGCCGGTGCGCATCGCGCTCGGACGCTTGCTGCGCCTTGCCGACTACGAGGTAGCCGCATTCGCCTGCGGCGAAGAATTTCTCGCGTCGCTCGCGACCAGTCACCCGGCTTGTGTATTGCTCGACGTACACATGCCGGGGCTCACCGGGTTCGACGTCATCAAGCGCATGCGCGCCGCGCACATCGACATTCCGGTCATCTTCATCACGGCGAGCGATGCGCGTGACATCGATCAGACCGCGTCGCAGAGCGGTGCGCGGTTGCTGCGCAAGCCGTTTTCCAACGACCTGCTGCTGGCCGCGGTCGAAGCCGCGCTGCAGGGCTAAGCGTCGATCGCGCAAGAAGGATCCGGACCATGAGCAAATTTACCGAGAAGGCCAAGGAAGAGTTCTTGCTGATTCTTCCGCCGACTGTGTTCTTCTTCGTCGCGCTGCACATCGTCGCGCTGATTCGATCATTGATGAGCAGAGGCGAGGGCATTCCGATTTCGTCGACGGTCTCAATCGGCGTTGCGGCCCTCATCCTCGGCAAGGCCGTACTGCTCGCCGACATGCTCCCGATGATCAATCGCTATCCCGATCGCCCGCTCGGATTCAACGTCGCATGGAAGACGCTGATCTACCTCATTGCGTCGGCCGTCATCCATTACGCCGAACGGCTCATCGAAGCCGCGCGCAAGGCCGGCGGACTGATCGCGGGGAATGAGGAGCTATTGGCGAACATGGTCTGGCCGCGTTTCTGGGCGGTCCAGATTCTGCTGTTCGCGCTGATTCTCATGTACTGCACGATGCATGAACTCGTCCGCGTGATTGGCAAGGAAAAGGTTACGCGGATCTTCTTCGGGCCAATGCCGTATCCCACTGTATGAAACAAAAGAACGGAAGAAGCATGAATAAACTGAAACTGATGGCGGCTCTGACCGCGCTAGCCCTGATGTTTCTTCACGCGGGCGCCTCTGCCGAATCGTTGGCGGCATGGAACGACGGGCCGGCGAAGAAGGCGATCCTCGAGTTCGTGAAGGCAACCACGGAAAAGTCGAGTCCCAAGTTCGTCCCGCCCGAAGAGCGCATCGCCACATTCGATCAGGACGGCACGCTTTGGGTCGAGCACCCCGTTTACGGCCAACTGATGTACTGCCTCGATCGCGTGCCGGCGCTCGCGGCGCAGAAGCCTGAATTGAAGAACGTCGAGCCATTCAAAACGGTTTTGTCGGGCGATCGCGAAGCAATAGCGAAACTGCCGATGGCCGACCTCGAGAAGATCCTCGTCGCGACGCTGACGGGCATGACCACCGACGAGTTCAACGCCGAGGTGACGAAATGGCTCGGCACTGCTAGGGATCCGCGCTGGAACAAGCCTTATACAGAGCTCACGTACCTGCCAATGGTCGAGTTGCTGAGCTTCCTGCGTGAGCATGGATACAAGACCTACATCGTCACAGGCTTCGGGCAGGACTTCGTGCGCGTGTATTCCGAGAAGGTCTATGGCATTCCCCCCGAACAGGTCGTTGGGTCGGCACTGGCGACGGAGTATGGCTACGCGAAGGACGGCACGCCGCAGCTGACCAAGATGCCGAAGTTGATGCTCAACGACAACAACGCCGGCAAACCCGAGGGCATCCACCTGATGATCGGCCGACGGCCGCACGCGGCGTTCGGTAACTCGACCGGCGATCAACAGATGTTGGAGTACGCGGGTGCGGGCGATGGCGCGCGGCTCTCCGTGCTCGTGCTGCACGACGATGCCAAGCGCGAGTATGCGTATGGCCCCGCGACGGGGCTGCCCGACACGAAGATCGGGACGCTGACGCAAGCACTGTATGACGAAGCGAAGCAGAAGGGCTGGACGGTGATCAGCATGAAAAGCGATTGGAAGAGGATTTTCTCGTTCGACTGACCAAAAATTCGTAAAGGGGCGGTGGACCGCCCCGCGACGAGATCCGACACTGAACCAAAGGCTAGTTACTCGAAAAACACATCAGCGCTACAAATGGCGTGTTGGCGGGCCGTATTCCCGAAAACTCACGCATGGGAGTCAAAGAATGAATCTGAAGACGCTACTCGCGACGGCGGCGATGGCGGGCGCAATGCTCGCAATGGCCGCACCGCCGGCTCTTGCCGCGGAATCGGGCAAGAAACCGAACATCCTGTTCATCATGGGTGACGACATCGGCTGGATGCAGCCGAGCATCTATCACCGAGGCCTGATGGTCGGCGAGACGCCGAACATCGACCGCATCGGCCACGAGGGTGCGATGTTCACCGACTATTACGCGGAGCAGAGCTGCACCGCGGGCCGCAACGCGTTCTTCACCGGCATGCATCCGTTGCGCACGGGCATGATTCCGCCGCAGCTGCCGGGCAGTCCGTCGTGGCTGCGCCCGGGCACGCCTGCACTCGCGAAGTTTCTGCTCGACCTCGGATACAACACGGGCGAGTTCGGCAAGAACCACCTCGGTGATCATTTCGAGGCACTGCCGACGTCGCACGGTTTTCAGGAGTTCTGGGGCTATCTGTACCACCTCGACGCGATGCAAGGCGTGAGTTTCCCTGATATCAATAAGTCGCCGACGGAACAAGGCGTGGCACCGCCGTGCAAAAACACGCCGATCACGGGTTTGCCCGAGGTTCCCGGTGCGGTCGATCCGCGAACCACGACGTGTTTGACGCCGCCGCGCCCGGTCATCTGGTGCAAGTCCTCCGACGGCTCACAGAAGAACACGACCTGTAAGGACGAGGGTCCTTTGACGCTCGAACGGTCGAAAGGAGTGGACGAGGAAATCTCCGCCAAGGTGATCGATTTCCTCGACCGCAACGACCCCAAGAAGACCAACAAGCCGTTCTTCGTCTGGTACAACCCCGCGCGGATGCACATCACGACGGTGTTGTCGCCGAAATACGAGGCCATGATCGGTGCGCCGGGCGGCAAAGATTGGGGCCTCAATGAGGCCGGCATGAAGCAGATGGACGACAACATCGGCTACGTGCTGAAGAAGCTCGAGGACATGGGCGAACTCGATAACACGATCGTCGCGTTCACCACCGACAACGGCGCCGAGGTGATCACTTTCCCCGATGGCGGTGTAACTCCGTTCAAAGGCGGGAAGTTGACGACGTGGGAAGGCGGCATGCGCGCGCCGTTGGTCGTGCGCTGGCCGGGTCATATCAAGCCGAACACGGTGATGAACGACATCTTTTCATCACTCGACTGGCTGCCGACGCTCGTCGACATCGCAGGAGGCCCGAAAGGCGATGAGCTGAAGAAGCAGATCGAAGGGGGCAGCTACTCCGGCATCGTCAAGACGACACTCGATGGAGTGGACCAGACTGCGTATCTCACAGGGGCGTCGCCGAAATCTGCGCGCAACGTGTTCTTCTATTACACGGGCTCGCAACCATCGGCCGTGCGCTACAACAACTGGAAGTTCTACTACACGATGGTGCCCGCGGACGCGACGGGCGGTCTGTTCGGCGCCAGCACCTACCATTGGACCCAGATCACGAATATCCGGCGCGATCCGTTCGAAACGACGGCAGGCAGTACAGGTGTTTCGTTGATTGGTTACGGTGGTTCGATCGGGTCGCCGAGTACCGCTTACCTCTACGACTGGAACATTCTGCCGATCGGCCAGCTGCTGTGGATGAAGGAGTTGATGTCGTACAAGCAATTCCCGCCGATGCAGGCGCCGGAGACCTACAACCTGGACGGCATCCTGAAGGAGATGCAGAACTCCAGCCACCCGAGCCAGTGATCGCCAACGTTTGAACCGAGGGGCGGCCGTGCCGCCCCTCAGATTTTGATAACCAAGAAGTGGAGAGCACATGAAGCATAGAGTTGTGATCGCGGCGCTTGCCGTAGTGAGTACGCTGTTGACGCTATCGATGCCGGTGTCGGCGGCCGATGCAGGAAAACCGAACATCGTCGTCATCATGGGCGACGACATCGGGATGTGGAACATCGGTGCATACCACCGCGGCATGATGGCGGGACGGACGCCGAATCTCGACAAGCTCGCCAAGGAAGGGATGTTGTTCACGGACTACTACGCCGAGGCCAGCTGCACCGCGGGTCGGGCGAACTTCATCACCGGTGAGCTGCCGATTCGCACCGGCATGACGACGGTCGGTCAGGCCGGTGCGCCGACCGGTCTGCCCGCGGAGGCTGTGACGATTGCCACGATCCTGAAGTCGATGGGTTACGCGACCGGCCAGTTCGGCAAGAATCACCTGGGCGATCGCAACGAGTTCCTGCCGACGGTGCACGGTTTCGATGAGTTTTACGGGTATCTGTATCACCTCGACGCGATGGAAGACCCGTGCCATCCGAACTATCCGCAGAATCTGCTGAACGTCGTCGGTCCGCGCAACATGTTGCACACGTGGGCGACCACCACCGACGACGCCACCGTCGACAAGCGCTGGGGCAAGGTCGGCATGCAGAAGATCGAAGACGCCGGCCAGTTGTGTCCGACGCGGATGGAGACCGTGGACGACGAGATCCGAGATAACGCGCTGAAGTTCATCGACAAGGCCAAAGCGGACGGCAAGCCGTTCTTTCTCTGGCTGAATCCGACGCGTATGCACATCGTCACCCACTTGTCGCCGAAGTACGAAAAGATGCGCAATTCCGAGAACGGTTGGAGCGAGGAAGAAGCCGGCATGGCGCAGCTGGATGACGACATCGGCCTGGTGATGGCAAAACTGAAGGCGCTCGGCGTCGACGACAATACGATCGTCGTGTTCACGACCGACAACGGCACCGAGGTCTTCACGTGGCCCGACGGCGGTCAGACGCCGTTCGCGCAGAGCAAAGGCACGGTTCTGGAAGGCGGTTTCCGCGTACCGGCGCTATTGCGCTGGCCGGGCCACGTGCCGGCGGACTCGGTGCAGAACGGCATCTTCTCCGGCCTCGACTGGTTGCCGACGTTCGTCGCGGCGGCGGGCAATCCGAACATCACCGACGAGTTGCTGAAAGGCGCGAAGATCGGCGATCGCACGTACAAGAACCATCTGGATGGTTACAACCAGATGGCCGCGATCACCGGCAAAGGACCCTCGGCACGCCACGAGATCTTCTATCTCGGCGAAAGCACGATCGGCGCGGTGCGCATCGACGACTACAAGTACCGCTTCATCGACCAACCCCACGGCTGGCTCGGCGCGAAGACCCAAGTCGACGTGCCGTACTTGATCAACCTTCGCCTCGATCCCTTCGAGCGGACGGGCTGGCCACAGGACGGAACGAAGGAGGGCGCGCAGCAGTACTTCGATTGGTTCAAGTACGAATTCTGGCGTTTCGTGTTTGTTCAGCAGTTGATGGGGAAGGAGATTCAGACCTTCCTCGACTATCCACCAATGCAGCGCGGCGCAAGCTTCAATCTGGATGCCGTGAAGGCGGAGATGGCCAAGAAGATGGCGGCGGCGGAAGCGGCGAGCAAAGGTCCTGGCAGCTAGCGGCTCCGTTTGTCGTCCGGCTTGAGGGGGCGAACGGCGATGGCCGAATGACGTAGAAGCGAGTCGGCGAGGTGTCGCATACCGACACGCGACGCCGACTACGCCGCCGCCAAATTGTTAGACTCACCGTGCGGGCGACCCGAAAGGGCCGCCCGCTTCATCTATTAAAAAGGGCCAATCATGAGAGTGAGTCAGAGTTTTGCGGGCGCAATAGTGTTGCTCGCGGTCGCCGCGTGCAATCCGGCAAAAGAGGCGAAACCCGCAGACGCAGTTCCGAAAGGCCCCGCCGCCGCGACGGTGAACGGAACCACGATCACCCAGACGATGGTCGACTTGATCGCGAAACGCGGTGTCAGTGCGGGCCGTCCGGACACGCCGGAAGCGCGCGCGACGATCGTCGACCAATTGGTGTTGCAGGTCGTGCTCGCCGACGAAGCCGTCAAGAAAGGGTTGGACAAGAGCCTGGAGTATGCCGAACAGATGGAAGCGCTGAAGCAGTCCGTTCTGGCGAACGCCTATGTCGAGGACTTCATCAAGAACAATCCCGTGACGGATGACATGGTCAAGGCGGAATACGAGCGCATCAAAGCGACGGTTACCGGCACGCAATTCAAGGCGCGCCACATACTCGTGGCCAAAGAATCCGAAGCGAAAGAAATCATCGCCAAATTGAAGAAGGACCCGAGCGCGTTCGCGAAACTGGCGACCGAGCGATCGCAGGATGCGGGTTCCAAGGCGCAAGGCGGAGATCTGGGTTGGTTTGATCCGAGCCGGATGGTGCCGGAGTTCAGCGCTGCCGTGAGCAAACTGGAAAAAGGCAAATTCACCGAAGAGCCGGTGAAGACGCAGTTCGGTTACCACGTCATTCTGCTGGAAGATTCCAAGCCGATCGAAGCTCCGGCGTTCGCTGACGTGCAGACCCAGGTCCGCCAGCAACTGCAGCAGCAGAACGTAAAGAAACAAGTGGAAGCGCTGAAGGCAACCGCGAAGATCGAAATGGCCGGCGCCGCCGCGCCGACACCGGCGACGTGAGCCGGAAGAAGAAAACCACTCGCGCGAAGAAGCGCGCTCCGTCCGCGCCGACGGCAGTATCGAGTTCAAGCAACGCCCCATCGGGGCAGAGTCGGCCGCGCCTTCGTTGGGTGGTTGGCGCGGGGTTGCTGGCTCTGATTTCTGCCGCGGCGCTACTGTTCGTACAGCACGAGCGACCGCCTCCGTCGCCGCCGGTGCCGCCAGGACCGTCTACTCCAATCTCCGTTGCCGTGCCGCACTACGCCGGCAACGAAGCCTGCGGCAGTTGCCATCAGGCCGAACATTCGTTGTGGCACGGCTCCGATCACGACCTCGCAATGCAGGTGGCGAGCGACACCTCGGTGCTCGGCGACTTCAAGGACGCGAAATTCACGTACGCCGGGACGACGTCGACGTTCTTCCGGCGCGACGGCAAGTTCGTCATCAACACGGACGGACCCGACGGCCAGCTGCACGACTACGAGATCGGCTACACGTTCGGCGTGCATCCGCTGCAGCAGTATCTGGTCGACTTCCCCAGTGACCGCAACCAGGGCCGAAAACAGGCGTTGTCGATCGCGTGGGATTCGCGACCGAAGGAGCAAGGTGGTCAGCGTTGGTTCCATCTCTACCCCAACGACCACGTGAAGGCGGGCGACTGGCTGCACTGGACGAACTACAGCCAGAACTGGAACTTCACGTGCGCCGAGTGTCATTCCACCGATCTGAGGAAGAACTACGACCCGGCGTCGGACACGTACAAGACGACGTGGGCCGAGATCAACGTCGCGTGCGAGGCGTGCCACGGTCCTGGCTCGAACCACATCGCGTGGGCGCACAAAGAAGGCGACTGGAAGCAGTTCGATGCCGATAAAGGACTGGCCGTTGCGCTCGATGAACGCAAAGGCATCAGCTGGACGCCGATAGCCGAGTCAGGCAATTCGCAACGCAGCGCACCGCGCGTCGACCAGTCGGGAGATCGACACGTGCGCGCGTTGCCACGCGCGCGGCAGCCGCCTCACCGACAACTACGTGCATGGCAAGTCGCCGCTCGACACGCATCGGCTCGTGCGACTCGACGACGACCTTTATTGGAACGACGGCCAAATGCGCGGCGAGGTGTACAACTGGGGTTCGTTCGTGCAGAGCAAGATGTATGCGCAGGGTGTCACCTGTTCCGACTGCCACGATCCGCATTCGCTGAAGTTGAGGGCCGACGGCAACGCCGTGTGCGCGCAGTGCCACCAGAGGGTGAAGTACGACGCACCGTCGCACACGCACCACGCGATGGGTACGCCCGGTGCCGCATGCGCCGCGTGTCACATGCCGACGACGACGTACATGGTCGTCGATCCGCGGCACGATCACTCGATGCGCATCCCCCGACCGGATCTGTCGGCGCAGCTCGGCACGCCGAACGCGTGCACGAATTGCCACGCGAAGAAGCCGGCGCAATGGGCGGCCGATGCGATCGCGAAATGGACCGGCAAACCGCCGGCGAGCTTTCAGCGGTTCGCAGACGCACTGCATGCAGGCTCGACCGCGGCGCCCGGCGCGCGCGATGCGCTGGTCGCGTTGATCAGCGATTCGTCACAGCCGGCCATCGCGCGCGCGAGCGCCATCGATCGCCTCGCCAATCTGCTCAACTCCCAAACCACCGACGTCGTCGTGCAGGCGCTGAAGGACGCTGATGCGTCGGTGCGTCAGGCGGCGGTCGAGGCGCTCGCGAGCAGCGATCCCGAGCTGCGTCGTCGCGTGTTGCCGCCATTGCTCGACGATCCAATGCTCTCAGTGCGCATCGAAGCGGCGCGCTCACTCGCCGGCGCGCCCGAGCGATCGCTGACGCCGGACCAGCGCGCGCGCTTCGGCGTCGTGCTGGACGAATACCTCGCCGCCCAGACGTACAACTTCGACCGACCCGAAGGCCACATGAACGTCGCCAATCTCGCGGCGGCGCGCGGCGATGCCGAGACCGCGATTGCGCAGTATCGACAGGCCCTCGCGATCGATCCGCTGTTCGTCGCCGCGTACGCGAATCTCGCCGACCTCTATCGCGCGACCGGCAAGGAAGTCGACGTGCAGGTGATCCTGCGACAAGGAATCAAGGCAGACCCGAGCTCCGCGGCACTGCATCACGCGCTCGGTCTGGCGCTGACGCGGCAGAAAGCGCACGACGTCGCGCTGCTGGAATTCAAAACTGCGGTCCAGCTGGCGCCTGGCGACGGCCGATTCGCATATGTATATGCCGTGGCGTTGCACGATTCCGGTCAACTGAATGATGCGGTGAGCGTGTTGAAGACCGCACTCAAGACAAACCCGCACGACGTCGACGTACTGACGGGCCTCGTCTACTTCTCCCAACAGGCCGGCGATGGCGCGGCCGCGCGCCGATATCTGGCGCAGTTGCGCGAGCTGGACCCCGGTAATCCGGCATGGGACCAGCTGCAGCAGCAGCTCGATGCACCCGTGGCGAATTGAGGCGTGATGGAGTCAGTCACACTAGAACTCGGGCCGCCAATTGCGATTGGCGCCACGGCGGACATTCACGATTGGCGCGACGGACAGGTGCTGAAGCTCTACCACGCAGAGATACCGAGATCCGTTGGTCCGCGAGAGGCACGCATCACGCGTGCGCTTTACGCCGCGGGCGTCAGAGTCCCGGTCGTCGGAGAGTTGGTCGAAGTGAACGGCAGACTCGGCCTGCCGATGGAAAAGCTACTCGGTCCGACGCTCGGTTGGCAGCTGTGGCATTCGGAATCCGCGGCCCGGGTGGGGCAAATCGCAGCGGAGGTCCACGCGGCGATGCACACGCGCACTGCGCCGAGCCTGCAGACCATGCGCGTGCAATTTCGATGGTTCATCGAGCGAGGCTCGTTGTCGGCTGAGCTGAAGGAGCGTGTTCTGCGCGCGATGGAGGCGCTCCCCGATGGCGACCGCATCTGTCACGGCGACTTCCACGCCGAGAACATCATCATGACCGACGGTGGGCCCGTCGTGATCGACTGCGCGGTAGCGCACCGAGGCAATCCGCTGGCCGATGTGGCGCAGACCTGTGTCGTCGTGTCGGAGTTGCTGTACCAAGCGTTACCCGAACGCGCCGGGCGAGCGGTGGCTCGATGCATCGAATCGTACGAGAGCCGCTACTTCGAGCTGTCGCCGGGAGGCCGTGACGAGATGGAGGCGTGGAGGCCGGTCGTTGCGGCGGTTCGCTTCAGCATGGCGCACGCGCCCACGAGCCACGAGCCTCTGCTGCGCATGATCGAGGACGGACTGAAGTGATGCCGAGTCACACCGATAGCCACCGCCGATACCCCTCAATTCGACTGTTAGGTCATCAACACGATGTGGCAGTACGTAGCCAAGGTCGCAATCTCAGCGGTGCTGATCGTCGCCGTTTCCGAGATCGCAAAGCGAAGCTCTTTCATGGCTGCGGTATTGGCGTCGCTGCCGATTACGTCGCTGCTTGCGTTTATCTGGCTCTATGTCGAGACAGGCGACGCCACGAAAATCGCGGTGTTGTCACACGGGATCTTCTGGCTCGTTATTCCATCGCTTGTCTTGTTCCTGGTTCTACCGCTCCTTGTCCGTGCAGGCTGGAATTTCTGGCCGAGCTTGGCGGTGGCATCGATTGCAACGGCGTTCGCTTATGCGGTTTTGGTTTGGCTCCTGCCGAAGGTGGGCGTCCACATCTAGTCAGCCTGCGGAGACCGTATGAAGACACCACGAACTCGCCTATTCGGCGCCGTCTGCTTCGCGTGCATCGCGGGATGTGCGAGCACGACGGTCACCTTCAGCCCAGATCCGCAGGCCGCGGTCTGCAGCGACAACGCCACAGCGCTCGTTCTGTGGGCACCGCAGTGGCGCGCCGACCAGAAGGACGTCCCCGACCGGGAAGCAGCCGCGGCAACGGGATTGCAGACGTTTTTTTCGAGCTCCGGTTGTTTCGCACATTCGGAATTGCGACGGCTTTCGAGCGTCGCGCCGCTGCCGATGACGGAGATTGCGTCCGCCAACGGCCAGTTCGAAAAGGTCGTTGTCATCGCCGTGCGCGAACTCGGTCCCGTGGTCAAGCTGCTGTCGTCGCTGGCGTTAGTGGACGGCGGAACGGAGGTTGTCCTGCAGGTCGCCGAATTCTCGCCGCCGAGTTCCGTGCAGCCGAGAGAGTTCACCATTCATTGGCAGCACGGTGGTCACGGTGTCATCAAGGGGGTGGGCTCGCTCCCGCAAGACATGCACGCCGCATTGGTGGCGGGACTGCAGTCGGGCAATGACGTTGCGCCATAATGCTGCCGCCGGGTCTCCGGGGCTGACATGAACAAGTATCTGACTCCTCTGCTCATCGTCGCGGCACTGTACGTTGGTTGGGGCCATTTCAATGGCATACACGACGTTGTCGGGCGCTCTGCTGAAAACAATGGCCTGGTTGCTGCCGCGTTCAGGGACCAAAGCAGCGGTGTCCAGGTATCTGGCGAAGGCGTGGTGGATAGGGTCCTGTCGGATGACGTGGATGGCAGTCGCCATCAGCGCTTCATACTTCGACTTGCGTCCGGACAGACGTTGCTTGTCGCGCACAATATCGATCTGGCCCCCAGAATCTCGTCGCTGGAATCGGGCGATGCCGTTGCGTTCAGCGGCGTATACGAATGGAACGCCAAGGGAGGTGTCGTTCACTGGACGCATCGCGATCCGAGCGGACAACACCAGGCCGGCTGGCTGAAGCGCAATGGACAAACGTTCCAATAGGTAATCCTCGAGCGCAGGGCGCGCGGAGCAGGCGAGAGAACACATGACCATAGAATCGACTGCCGGTACCTGCGTTGTCGTGTACGCGAAGGACATAACCAAGGTCGCGGAGTTCTATCGTCGGACGCTCAACGCGGTCTCAGTCGAGGAGACGTCTGGCTTCGTCCTGCTGGCGCGCGTCGGTATCGAACTCAGCATCGTTCGCGTTCCGCGGGAGATCGGCGAGACGATCGCCATCGGGAGTCCTCCCGTGCCGCGTGAAGATACGCCCGTGAAGTGCTCGTTCCTGGTACCCGACCTCGACGCCGTGCGCGCGGCAGCCATTGCAACCGGGGGTGGTCTTGGACCGCGCGAATCTGCGTGGAGTTGGCGAGGGCTGCTGCACCTCGACGGTTTCGATCCGGAAGGCAATGTCGTCCAGTTCCGCGTGGCGGCGGCCTAACACTTTCAGCATGTCGCGAATCGTGGTCACAGGCGGCCCAGGCGCCGGGAAGACCACACTGCTGCTGGCGCTGCAGGCGCGTGGCTACGCCATCGTCGGTGATAGCGCGCGCATCATCATCCAGGACCGGCGCAAGCGCGGGCTGAGTCCGCGACCGAGCCAGGATGAGTTTGTGCGCGAAACGCTGCGGATGGACATCGAGAACTTTGATCGCTACGCGGCGACACCAGGCTACGTCTTCTTCGAACGAAGCGTGCTGGATGCCCTTTGCGGGCTCGATGGCGTCGCACCGCTGAACGAGAGCGAGCTGAGTGCGTGGCTCTCGAAGTACGAATACTGTTCCAAAGTCTTTGTGTTGCCCCCTTGGAAAGAGATCTACGCGAACGATGCCGAACGCGATCACACATTCGAGCACGCCGAGTGGGTCTACGACATCACCCGGGACTGGTACCGTCGACTCGGCCGCTATCAGCTGATCGAGATACCGAAGGTCTCAGTCGCAGAGAGGTGTGCGTATGTGCTTCAGGCGCTGGCGCGCGGCGACGCCTAAACACTCCGGAGGTAAACTCGAGCGGAGGCGGCTGCGAGCAAACGATGGCAAACCCTGATTCTCATGTGACGATCCATATGGCGGCGAGCCTCGACGGCTTCATCGCTCGAAAGGACGGCAGCGTCGACTGGATGGAGACGTCTGACAAATTCGCGGACGGTCAGTCCATGGACCCGGGATTCGTCGAGGCGTTTCTCGAGACGATCGACTGCTACGTCATGGGATCGCGCACGTATGAGACGGCGCTTCGTTTTGAAACCCAAGGGTTTGGGTGGGCGTACGGCGACAAACCGACTTTCGTCCTCACGCGTCGCGAGTTGCCGCGGACCCGCGATACCGTCGAGTTCTACTCGGGTGATCTCGCCCAGTTCGTGAATGAGCGCCTGCGCTCCACGTTCCGTAGCATCTGGGTTGCCGGGGGCGGTGCAGTCGCCGGCGAATGTCTTCGTCGCGGACTCGCCGACGAAGTCGTCTATTCGATCCTGCCGATCGTGATTGGCGACGGCATCCCATTTTTCGAGAAGCTCGACGGAGACGTCGCGCTCCATCTGGCGGAGGTCAAAGCGTACAAGAACGGCATGGTGGAACTGCGTTACGAGGTGAAAGAGGCACAGGAGAATTGATCATGGGCACAAGCACAGTCCGTCTCCATCGCGTGTTCAAAACGGAACCAGAAAAGGTCTACAGGGCATTCCTGCAGCCGGACGCAATGTCCAAGTGGCTTCCGCCGTTCGGATTCACGTGCAAGGTGCACCAGATGGATGCCAAGGTCGGCGGAAAGTACAAGATGTCGTTCCACAACTTCTCGACCGGAAACAGTCACTCCTTCGGCGGTGAGTACAAGCAGCTCGTCCCAGACGAACTCATCCGGTACACCGACAAGTTCGACGATCCGAACTTGCCGGGCGAAATCCAGGTCACCGTATCCTTGAAGCGGGTTTCTGCCGGCACTGAGATAAACGTCGTCCAGGAAGGAATTCCAGAAGCCATCCCGCCAGACCAATGCTATCTGGGTTGGCAGGAGTCGTTGGTCCAACTCGCGCAACTCGTCGAGCCGGACATTCCCGGGTAAGCGTGCGGAGTAATCGGATGCCGCCTAATGGTCTCTTTCGCGTCTCGGGCGGAATCGAACACGATCCCGCCATCGACCGATGGCTGAATGAACCGCAGGATGAACTACACGCGATTGCGCAGAGATGGTTCGCGCGCATACGCGCGTGCGGCAAGGATGTCAGAGAACTCATCCACGATGGCTGTCCGGTCGCGTGTGTCGAAGATGCGCCGTTCTGTTCGGTCAATATCTTCAAGGCTCACGTCAACGTTGGGTTCTTCAACGGCGCGGCGCTGAAAGATCCCGTCGGCCTGTTGGAGGGAAGCGGAAAACGTATGCGGCACGTGAAACTCAAGCCATTCTCCGACGCGAACTCATCGGCCGTAGACGCTCTGATCGGCGCTGCCTATCGGGACATCAAGGCCCAGCTCTTGCGCGGCTGAACTAAAACGTTAGTTGCGACTCAATCAAACTGTTGGTGATCTGTGCATGGTGAATCGTTTGGTCAATGTGCGAACGCTTCAGCCAGAAGACATCGCGGATTGCAGCCGCATTCTCCATTCGCTCCCCGATTGGTTCGGCATGGAGGAATCCAATCGCGCCTACATCGACAGTCTCCGCACATCTCCGGGCGCGGTCGCCACAGAAGGCGACGACATCGTCGGCTTCGTCGCGTTGGTGCGGCACACCGACGACTCGTACGAGATCAACGTGATGGCTGTGCCCGAAGATCGGCATCGTCGGGGCATCGGATCTGCGCTCATCGATTGGGCGGAGAACTGGTGCCGCGAGCGAAGGATTCCGTGGCTCCACGTCAAGACTCGTGGGCCATCAACGCCAGATCCGGGATACGATCGAACGCGGCGCTTTTACCTTGCGCAGGGATACGCGCCACTCTTCGAGTCACTTGCCTTGTGGGGACCAGAGAATGCGGCGCTGGTACTCGTCAAACACATCGCGTGAGGGACGGCCTGTTAACCGCGGAGCGCGAGGTCATTCATGAGCAAAACAGCACCTGTCCTAAATCAGATCAACATTGTTGCCAGCGATTTTGACGCTTCTATCGCGTTCTATCGGCGCCTCGGTCTCGAGATACCTGATCGCGCGCCAGACCCGGGTATCCGACATGCAGAACTGAAACTGGAAAACGGACTCACGCTTGAGTTCGACAATCATGAACTCGCGAAAACGTACAACGCAGCCTGGCGACATCCCCAAGGTAGCGCGCGCACGGTCATCGGATTTTCGATGACGACTCGCGAAGACGTTGATCGCCTGTACGCGGAACTGACCGCTGCGGGATATCGAGGCAAGCAGAAGCCGTTCGATACGTTCTGGGGCGCGCGTTATGCGATCGTCGCTGATCCGGACGGCAACGATGTCGGCTTGATGAGTCCTCTGGATGAGCGACGCCGCACGTGGCCGCCGGTCGATTCGCCGGAAACGTAGAGCCGGTCACGCGTACGTTCATGGAATCCACGGTCAACGAATGAGGCCGACGTGAAGAAAATCTCGGTGCAGGAAACCAAATGTCCTTCTCAACTGATCGACGAGAGAATCAACGAGCTGGACGACTGGCGCGGCAAGATGCTCGACCGGCTGCGCGCGTTGATCAAGGAAGCCGATCGCGACGTCGTGGAGGAGTGGAAGTGGCGCGGGGTTCCGGTGTGGTCGCACGACGGGATCATCTGTACCGGCGAGACTTACAAGAGCGTCGTGAAGATGACCTTTGCCAAAGGCGCGTCGCTGAAGGATCCAGCGCGCCTTTTCAACTCGAGCCTCGATGGGAACACGCGGCGCGCGATCGACTTCCGCGAAGGCGAGAAGATCAAGGAAGCGGCGTTGAAAACGCTCATTCGCGCGGCCGTGACCTTGAACAAATCCAAGGCCAAGAGCCGATAGTGAAGCGCCTTGAGGAACGACGATGAAAACCTACGATGTCACCGCAATCCGAAATGGATTTGTTGGGCTATCCAAGCGGGCGAATGAATCGTTGGGATCCTACAACGACAGCACGCTGGGGATCGGCCGATACGTCGCGGGCTGTTCTCCGTGGGAGCGGCACACGAACGGCGATGAACTGCTTCTGGTGACAGATGGCTATGTCGATATCGAAGTGCTCGAAGTCGACGGATCCTCGAATCGAATCAGGATCGATGAAGGCTCGTTGTTCGTCGTGCCGAAGGGCAAGTGGCATCAAATCACGGCGACGGACAATGCCAATATCCTATACGCGAGCCCGAGCGAGGACGGCGCTGAGAGAACTCGGGATCATCCGACTGGCCAGTAGAGGATCATCACGTCAAGGAAATCAGCTTTGCGTCTTTGACCGATGAGATTCGAAGGCGTTTCCATGAGTACCGACACGTTCCAGGAGTCAACATGAAGCCACGTCGATCGATTCTCATGTTGATACTGGTTCTGGCCCCGATCATGGGTCATGCCGTAGAAGCAAATACGTGTCCCGCCACGCAGGCGAGTGACGAATATCGCGGACCCGTCGATGCCGCGCCCGGGACGCGGTGGTACGGCAACGATTCATTGGCCGTCATGCTCCCAGCAGACGGAATTTGGCCGACGACAAAATCGGGCGCGCTCATCGCGGTGAAGTTGTTCTGGTGGAGCAAGGGCTTTGAGCCCGGTATGGAGAACGCGCTGCATGTGCAGGTGACCGATCTCGAGAAGCCGGCCGAGCATCCGAAGACCGTCGATGCGACCAACGCGAAGGCGAAGTCGCTCGGTGGGTGGGCGATGCTGACGGGCATCGATCTGCCACACGCCGGATGCTGGCGCGTCGCAGGAAGCTATCACGGTGAAGCGCTCTCGTTCGTTGTCGAGGCGATCGATGCCGAGGCGTACCTCACCCGCAAAATCGGTTCGTAACCTCGCGTTTTGCGCGGTGACTTGACGTCCGACTCGAACCGGCCGACGCTCCGACCGACACATCTACCTGCTTCGCATCGCTCCGATGCGGCGCGACCCATACGAGGAACTGTTCATGCGCATCATCGACGTCGACGCTCACTTTCACGAACCGGTGGACTGGATCCAGCGCACGGACCCGGCGCTCGCCGCGCAGCTGGGACCGCCGCTGCGCTTCATCGACGTCGCGGATGCGGTGTTCGGCATCAACAACCCCGCGCTGTCGCAGTTGCCCGCGCAGCAGCAGCCGCACGCCGCCTGGGACACGGTGTTGCCCGGCTTCGTGCGTCATCTTCGAGATGACCGACACGCGCCAACCGCGCATCAGGCCGACATTGCCGGCGATCCCACCTGCGATCCCGCGGCGCGCCTGAAGGTGTGCGACGCCGAAGGCATCGACATCCAGTTCCTGAATCCGTCGTTCCTCGTGAATCCGATCGTGCAGGCCGTGCGCGCGCGCGCGGGCCGACCTGATCCCGCGCATCCGCCAGACGTGGAATCGCTGGGCGATGGACATGGTGCATGGGCACACCGATCGCTTGATGCCGGTGACGCAGATCGACTTCAACGACGTGCCGGGATCGATCGCCGAGATGACGCGCATGCGCGCGCTCGGCAGCCGCAGCTTCGCGATCAGCGAATCGCCGGTCGGCATCGGTCGGTTCGGGTCGGACGGCCGCAGCGCCCTCGCGCGCTCGATCACGCACCCGGACTTCGAGCCGATCTGGTCCGCCGCCGAGGATCTGGGCATGGCGGCCATCGCGCACGTCGGATTTTCGCGTGAGCGCATCCAGTTCGGCTGGGCCAACAACGGCTCGAACGATCTGACGACGTACAGCCTGCTGAGCATGGTGATCGCACCGCAGCTCGGACCGCAGTTGCTGCTGGGCGCGCTCGTCTTCGACGGCGTGCTCGAGCGCCATCCGCAAGCTGACGATCGTGGTGGAGGAAGTGGGCATCTCGTGGCTGCCGCATCTGGTGAGCGTGATCGACCACGCGGTTGGACGCGACGAACGCGAACAGCTGGCTGACGGCGAGTTCCGCCCGGACTTCGCGGGCCCGCGTACAAGTTGCCGTTGGCGCCGTCGGAATATCTGCGTCGTCAGGTCACCGTGACGCCGCTCGTCGTGAACGAGCCGCTGCGGCCGGTGCTCGATCGGTGCCGGCGGAGATGCTGTGTTTCTCCAGCGACTATCCGCACGTGGAGGGCACCGCGTCCGCCGTTGCGATTTGCGAGCGGCAGTTGGCGGGGTGTGCGCCGGCGGTGCGCGAGACGTTCTACGGCGGCGTCGCGAAGCGGATCGGGTTGTAGCAGCCGAGCCGACATTGCAAGACGGCGTCGGGTGGACCTGCCTGACGTGCAAGCTGAGGGTCACTACGCCGTTTTGCGCCGCATGCGGAGAACAACGGCTCGACCCGCGTGATCTCACGTTGGCGGGGCTGGGCGAAAAGCTCCTGCACGCATTCACCAGCATCGATGCGCGCGCCGCGCGCTCGGCGACGGTTCTGTTGCGCGCATCCGGCGGCTTGACGCTGGCCTGGACGAGTGGATTACGCAAACCCTATGTCGGGCCGTTCCAGTTGTTCCTGATCGCCAACGTCTTCTTCTTTGCGCTCCAATCGCTGACGGGTGACGCCGTGTTGAGTTCACCTTTGCAGTCTCATCTTCAGCATCAAGACTGGAGCGAACTGGCGCGTTCGCTGCTCGCGCAGCATCTGGCAGCAACCCACATTTCGCTGGAGCAATACGCGCCCGTGTTCGATCGCGCAGTGGTGCTGAACGCCCAGTCGCTCGTCGTGCTGATGGCCTTGGCGTTCGCCGTGCTTCCGCCGCTGGTATTCATCCGCGAGCGCCGCCCCTTTATGACGCACGTGGCTTTTTCGTTTCACCTTTACGCATTCCTGTTGCTGCTGTTTTGCGCCGCGTTGCTGCTTGCAGCGGCCAGCGCACAGATCGGACTCGGCGGATTGGAGAGACCGCAGCGTCGACAACGTACTGAGCCTCGCCAACTTTGCAGCGTGCGCGCTGTATCTCTATCTCGCGATTGGTCGGGTCTATGGAGCGGCGGGCGCGAAGCGGGTCTTGCAGACCGCGGCACTCTCGTTGGCGGTGCCGGTGATCGTCTTGGGGTATCGGTTCGTGATCTTCGTCATCACCCTTTACACCACGTAGAAATACACCTCATAGAAGACAGGGCATGAGACGCCAAAAATATCAAACGGCGTCAAGTCGGCGTGCACGGTGGCTGGTAGGTTTGTCGCATGAAGGACAAGACCAGAAATTTCTACGCGGAGGCTGTTCGAGCAGCGGTCGAGCGAATCGCGCACGACCTCGACCAGGCGCTCGACCTCACTGAGCTCGCCGCCCTCGCGCGCCTTTCGCCGCTGCATTTCCATCGCGTTTTTCGCGGGATGCTCGGCGAGACGCCGTTGGAACTTCACCGTCGGCTGAGGCTGGAACGCGCGGCGCATCAACTCGCGACATCAGCCACGGCGGTTGTCACGATCGCGTTCGATGCGGGGTTCGAGACGCACGAGTCGTTTACGCGCGCGTTCCAATCCGCTTATTCATTCGCGCCTTCCCAGTTTCGCAAGCGCATGAACCTGCACCGGGAACGCATGAACTTTCCCGAGCGGTTTCCGTTTGAGTTGCCCGCGCGAAGCGGCATTCATTTCGGTCAACCGAGCGGGGTCGGCGACATCGTCATGACGTCAGGAGGATCGGACATGGACACAGCCGTCGTAGAGATGCACGAAGTGAGACTCGCTGCGATCACGTACATCGGACCGCGCAAAATGATCGGCGAGGCGTTCGGGCGCCTCGCCGCGATAGCCGGCCCCGCCGGTTTGCTGTCTCGCCCCGGCGCCGCGATGGCCGCCGTGTTCGATGACGATGCAGAGACGACGCCAGCGGCTGAGCTTCGCTCGAGCGCGGCCGTGATAGTGGAGGCTGCATGCGTGATCCCTGCTGAACTGTCGGAGCTGCGCATTCCGGCCGGCAAATACGCTAGAGCCATCCATCGCGGTCACTACGCCGGTCTCAGCGACTCATGGGACAGGCTGATGGGACAGTGGTTGCCCGATAGCGGCTACCGAGTCGATGACCGCATCGCGTACGAGGTTTATCGCGTCGCCGACCATTCCCGTCCCGACAGCCTCGAGACGGATCTCTACCTCCCCATCGCGTAGCTACACTTGGGGACCGGCCCTTGGTTTGGGCCACTGGTGTGTTGCGATGAACGACGGTTTGCCGAGTGCACGCGTCGAGCGACTGCATGACTGGTTCGTTCTGCAACTCGGTTTCGTAGAGGTGTTGGTGGCGCGGACGGGACTACCGCTCGACACCGCCGTGACGTTCTACACCAACCTGCATCGACGATTCGGGTTTGGTCGCCCGCCGAAGGAGCGTCGGTCATCTGAGTGGAATGACTTCGTGCGGCAATTGGCCGCCATGCAAATGCTTGAGCAGATCGAATGCGCCAAGGCGTTCGCGCGAGAGCGATTGGTGAATTGGTCGGGAACCGGGGAACGACAGTTCGGCTGCTTTGGTTTTGAGCCTCCGAACGAAGGCGTGATCCGAATCCATTTCTCGCCCAATGACACGCGAGACGGTGTCGGTCCGCTTGCGCATCCAAAGTATTCGAGGCGCGTCGCCGAACTCGCGGACATGTTCGCTTTCATTCGCCGCGAACATGGCGCAGAGGCGAAGTTCGTGGCGGGCGGTTCGTGGCTGTACAACCTCGAGGCATACAAGAGACTCTTCCCTTCGGCGTACATCGCGTCGTTACGGATAAATACCACACCGAGCGGGTTGGCCGGCGGCTCGTGGTGGGGACAGTTCGTGGACCATCGCGAGAATGTCGTTGCAGACCGAGTTACGACATTTTCAGAGAACCTCCGGCATCTGGATCCGGCGGAGGTGTGGAAGGTATTTCCGCTGCCCGCGATGACGGCGCGAGCGGAAATCGACGTCTTTCATGAGCGCTACGGCACTTGATCGCGCATGTGCCCAACCATTCGTTCGAGGGGCAACAAACTCGAACGCCGCCCGTCGAAACGACGCGCTCCCGCGTCCCGATCACGTTGGAAGACTTGCAGCGGCTCGGCGTCATTGCGGCAGCCGATCGCGCGGATCTGTTCGCACGGAAGATCGATACGGCAATGCTGTACGCCGCACGGCTGTTCGCGGTCGCGCTGTGTCAAGGCGGCGCGTTGCACTATCTCGATCGACGAAACGGTGTGAAGGATCTCGACGTGTGGAGTTTCTACACGCAGGATCCACGCCGCAGATTCCCGCCGAGGCGCCGCGCGAAGGTCGATTTCGGCGACCCGAAGTTTGGCGCAGCGCCCGACATGCCTGGCTTCGTCGGGCGACGCGTCGACTTGATCGGAAGGTCGATCGCGGATGCCGATCCCATCGATCCGGTCGGCAGTCTTCGGCGATATCTGACGGGTGGCACGACCGAGTCGGCGAGGCTGTTAGCGAAAAAGGCCGTTGTGCTGATCGAACCCCAACGTCTGCTAGGCACAGTCGTGTGGCCGCCGTGATCCACTTTCGATTTTCACGTTTCGGGCGTTCCGGTGTCCTGCATTCCGCGCGTGAGGTCAGAGCGCGCAGCGGCGGCAAGCTGCTCGTACTTCGTCCTGAATCCGTCGAGTTCGTGCTCTTCGAGTTCTTCGAGATCGAGCAGCGCGTTGTGCGCACCGCTCGTCGCTCGGATGAGTTCGTCGAGTTTGACTTGAATCGCCTGGGTATCCCGGTTCTGTGTGTTCTGGATCAGGAACACCATCAGGAACGTAACGATGGTCGTGCCGGTGTTGATGACCAGCTGCCAGGTGTCGCTGAACCGAAACATCGGTCCGGTGACGACCCAGACGACGATGACCGCGATGGCGAGAGCGAATGTACTTGGCCGACCACAGAAGTGCGACGCGGTTTTGGCGAAATGGGAGTACCAGGCTTGGGCGCGCATGCTCTGCAACCTGCTTCGAATACGAATTGCGTATCGTAGCGCGCGAGCGTGTCTAGAGCGCCCCGGTCAGGTTCAGGAAAAAGCCCTTGCTGTCATAGCTCAGATCAGTGAGGTCGTCCGAGAAGTCGGTGAAGTTGTAGCCGACACCCATCTTGAAGTGTTCACCCAGGTAGCGCGACACAGCGAGCAACGCGCCGCTGCGCTGCTCCTGCAGATCGGCCATCGCCAGTAACCGCCCCTCGACCAGGAGTTCCCACTTGTCGCGGAAGCGCCAGTCGGTGCGCACGATGTAGAGCGCTGCGGAGTTGTCGAAGTACAGCGTATTGTCTCGATACAGGCTGATTTCGCCGAGGCGATACGCGTACTTGCCGCCGACGCGCCAGGCGGGACTCAAGTCATAGGTCGCGTCGATGGCCGCGACGTGACTCTTCTGAACGTATTCGGCGGCGAGATTCGACAGCGTCACTTGCCCCATCGTCGGCACGTTGTAGAAGTACGTGTACTTCACCATCGTGTTGAGTCGATCGTTGGTGACCGGCCGATAGGCGAAGCCCAGCACGGCTTCGGTGTATTCACCGTTGTAGAGGTCGCCCAACGAACTTTGGCTGGTGGAGAAGTTCAACTTGCCAAGCAGCCGCGACGACGGATTCATCTGCCAGCGGAAGCTGTTTCGATACAGCCACGTCTTCAGCGTCGTTTCCGACGTGTCGATCTGCTGCTGCTTGTCGTCTCGGTACTCGATTCCGCTCGACAGCTGCAGCGACTCGAAGCCGAAGCCGACGCGGAAACTGCCGGCGACCCGATCGGTCGTGGCGTCGGTCTGCAGGTTCTTCAAGGTACCGACGTCGGTGGTCGCCGACACGGTGAAGTTCTGAGCCGGCGCCAGGTTGACACCGGCGGCGTGCGTCAATCCGGTCAATGAATTGCCGTGCCGATAGCGTTCCTCCGCGTAGACGCTGCTGCTGTCCGA
This sequence comes from uncultured Gammaproteobacteria bacterium, assembly GCA_963829065.1. Classification (GTDB taxonomy): domain Bacteria; phylum Pseudomonadota; class Gammaproteobacteria; order Pseudomonadales; family Azotimanducaceae; genus DATJGR01. The sequence goes on from CAWHHK010000014.1 coordinate 329,583, forward strand.
GACGCGGGTCTTCACGCCGGACACCAGACTGCCTTCGCTGCCACTCGTCGATGCCAACGCACTCTCGATGCGTTCATCCTCGAGCACGTAGTTCAGATAGATGTTGGTTCGCTCCGACTGCAGGTAGCTGGTGCCGAGTTTGCCTCCGAAGCCACCCATGTCGCCGTCGGAGACTTCTCCGTCCACCTTCAAGCGCTCCGAAACCAGATACGAACCGCCGATGCCGTATCGATTGTTGTCGTCGCGCGTGTCGCTCTTCGCGATCGTGTCCTGCGCGAATCCGTACGCGCTCCACGGGGCATTGTGCGGATCGTAGCCAAGCTGCAGCACCGCGTCGGTGCGATTGCCGATTTCCTGGGTCGGCAATATCAGCGGCGAATCGTCTTCGCGATTGTCGTAGCGGACACCGCCGGAGACGTTCCAGTGGTAGTTGAGCTGATGCGCGAGATTCAGTTCCTGCGCGGAGGCGTGGATGCGATCCTGCTGCGCGATGTTGTCGGATTTGCCGCGAATCTTCGTCGAGTCGGTGACCGGAATGTCGAATGCACCGCCATACGCGTTCGTATCGGTGAGCGTTTCCAACCCGGGCACGGAATAACCCGCTTCGAGGTTTTGCCCGTACAGCGTCATATTCCCCTTCATACCTTCGAAGACGTCCCGCAGTCCTACGCTGACATCGGCGCGATACGCGTTCGCATCTTTGTTGGCGAGCAACGGGGCGCCGACACCTTGGAACTCGAAGCCGCCGTCGTTGGAGGAGAACGACTGGCTCAGCAGACCCTGACTCTGGCCTCTTTGCAATTTCAGCCACGACGCGGCAGACATCCGCAGCGTCACGTCTTCGGCCTGCAGGCTGCTTTGATTGTCGTCGGCGTTGCTGTTGTCGTTGGCCGTCACGCCGACCTTGATGTAGTCGTTGAGCCAGTAGTGCGCCTGTCCGCCGACGCTGAGCGCGCCGATCTCATCGAATCCGGGCGTGTATTCGTAGCGGACGACGAGGTACGCCTCATCGCCGCCGCTGGCGCCGGTGCGCACCAGCAGTTTGTCGTTAGCGGTACCGGCGAGTGGTTCTGACAGCAGCACTCTGCCTTGCAGATAGTCGATGTCATAGTCCACCGACGGGCTCAGATTCACGACGCCTGTGACGATGCCGGTGACCTTGTCGCGCACTTCGATGCGGACGTTTTCGGACCCCGTCAGAATGTCCTGGTGACGCAGGAAATACAGCGAACCGCCGGTGCCGCGGAAATCCTGGCGGCTCGGAATCGTGCCGGGCTCGGCGCCGAATAGATCCAGCGCCAGTTTTTGTTCGCCGAAACTGGTGACTGCGCTCGACTGGTAGTGGCCCTGGCCGCCGTAAAGCCCCCGATCGACTTGCGCCAGCTCGTTGTCCATATAGCCGACGTCGAAGTTGCCCCACAGTCCGTAGCTCGGACCGTGGTTCAGCTTCAGGTACACCTTGCCTTCGGTCGGCGCGAGCTGCTCGACGGTGCCATCGTCGCCGAACGTCGGAAAGTGGTAATCCGGATCGATGCGGCGGAACAACTCGTCGGGTTGTTTGCTGAGGAAGTTGCTGAACAGATTGCTCAGTTCGCCCTCGCGCGTGTCGATGCTCGTCGTCAAGCCCCACTCGTTTCCGAACTTGCCGGTTGCGTACAGCGCCAGGCGTCCGTCCAGCGATGAGCCAAAGTCGTACGGCGCGTTGTCGCCGACGAACAGATCCGCCTTGTCGCTGCTGTTGTTCTGCGACCACGTCAGGTCCGCCATACCGGCATAGAACCAGTCGTTTTTCTCGATCTTCAGATCGCGCAGGTAGAGGTCGCCGGCGCCTTTGTCGTTGAGCACTGCGACCTCGACCGTGTGCATGCCTTCGGGAAGGATCGCTTCGGAGACGAAATTACCGTGCGAATCGACAGGCGCCGGCGACCCGGCGACCCAGACGCTCTGGTTCGGCGCAAGGCCGCCGCCGTTCACGCGCACGGTACCGCTGTGCACCGGGATGTTCTGGCGGGCGAGCGCGTTGTCGCCGTAGCTGGCCAACGTCTGCGACATCGACAGACCTTGCGACGTGCCCAGCGCCCCTTGCGACGCGCCCAGCACGGTCGACCCGAATGAAGCCCCCCCCGCGGCCAACGTGCTCGGTACCGATTCGGCTTGAGCCGCGGCCAGCGTGCGAGTCGGCGCGCTCACGCGTGCGTAAGCATCTGCCGCGGTGGCATCGGCATGAATCCACAGCGGGCGCGGGACGGTTTCATCGAAGGTACCGTTGGCGCCATACGCGCGCAGCGTGTATTTCAGTTCGCGAACCGGTCCGTTGAACGGTTTGGTATCCGGTCGCCACTCTGCATAACTGTCGGGGCCGACGTTCAGGATCTCGAGCGGTTCTGCCTCGGTCGACGCGGACGAATCGAAGATGCGGACTTCTGCGCGTTCGATGTAATGATCGTAGTTCGAGTACATCCGGAACCGCACCGTCGGCGCTACGACGACGGCCGGATTGATCGTGTAGAGCTGCACGGTCTCGGTGTCGGCCGCGACGCTCAGCCGTCGCGTCGCCGAGAGGTCGTCGAAGCCGAGACGGATGTCCGCCTCCTGCATCGCGACGTCGGTGCAGCGCTGCACGTCTTCGGAGCTTCGCTGTGGATCGTCGATCGGCTGACCGTCCACCGTGATGCGCATCAGGTTGAGCGCGAATGGATTCGCGGGCGTCAGTTCGCGGGTCAACGGCGCAATGGAGATGCCCTCGTTGTCGTCGAGCTCCGCGAGTTCGTCGTACACCACCTGAACCTTGACGTACGACGTATCGCCCTGGATGAATCCGCCGTTCACCACGTCGTCGGAGTAGAGATAGCCGCGGCCTTCGAATTCGGCCTGCTCGCTCGGCAGCGCAAGTTCGCCGGCGACCGCTTCCATCGTGCGGCGCGCGCGCGCCGCCGACAGACCGATGTCGTCGCCGTAAATCACAGCGGTGCGGCGATCGAGACCTTCGTTTTTCGTGTAGCCGATGAAGCGCAACCGCGGGTGGGTCTTATCGGACACGTCCGCCAGTGCGCGGCGCAACTTGTCGAGGTAACCCGGGGGCAGCACAGGCGCACCCTGCGCCAACTGCAGCGACGGCAGATCTCCCCACGGCGGGTTGTACACGCGCGTGACGGTCTCCGATCCCGCGTCGGCCGGGCACAGCTGGGGTTCGTTCGGCAATTCCTGCAGCGAATCGTCGTACCAGAACTCGACCTCGACGCGACGGTTCAGCGCGCGCCCCTGCGGTGTTTCGTTAGACGCCATCGCGCGGTCCGTACCGTGTCCATCGGTGTCGACCGCTTCGGCGGGCAGCCCCAGCTCATCTTGAATCGCAACGGCGACGCGCCGCGCGCGCGCCTTCGACAGCGTCTCGTGATCGGCGTAGATGCGCGCCTCGCGCTCGGCCAGCGGTGCATTGTCGGTGTAGCCGATGAACTTGACGACGACGTGCTGCTTGTCGCGCAGGTTCTCGAGCGTGCGCTGGATCTGCGCGACGAACGTAGGGCTCACTTGCAGCGACGCGTCGTCGTAGTGCAGTGGGGCCACCAGATTCTGTACGCGTGCCCGCCGTTCGTGACCTTCGATGTAGCGCAGTTTGCAGACGGTCTGGACGCGGCAGACCTTGATCTGTTGGAAGTCGTTCTTGACGACGAATTCCTCGGTGCCGGTCGCGTCCTTGAACTCGTCGTACCAGATCTCCACGTCGACGCGCCGGTTTGCCGCGCGACCGCTGGCGGTCGCGTTATCCGCGACGGGTTGACTCGCGCCTGCCCACTCGTAAGAGATCGCATCTGCCGGGAGCGCGAGCGCCGATTGCAGCAACTCTGCGACTTCGCCGGCGCGTTCGCGCGACAGGCCTTCGTTGTCGCCGTAACGCTGGGCGAGGGCGGGCGACAGCGGTTGCGTGTCTGCGTGACCGACCAGATGCAACCGCACGTTCTTCTTGTCGCGCACGCGATCGAGCGCCTGACGCAGGTCCGCGAGCGTGCTGTCGGGGACTGCGGCGACGCCCGATTCGAAGTGGATCGGCGGCACGACGTCGTGCAACTTCACCGTCTCCGGCGCGGCGACGACGACTTCGCGGGTCACCAATTCGTCGCCCGCCTGCGTTGCGAGACGGTCCGAGTCGCGCGTCCACTGCATGAACTTCTCGTCGCCCGGCAATTGCCGCTCGACGCCTTCACCGAGGGGCGCTTCGGCAATGTCCGCCCATGCCTCCGCGCATAAAGAGAGCGGCAGCAGCCACGCGACCGAACACGCAAGCGGCACCGCAAGCAGCAACGCGATTCGGTTGAGGTGCTTCATGGGTGCGCCTCGCGCAGCGCCGACAGTCGCGAGTCCTCGCTGGGCGGTTTACCGGTGCGCCAGAACACTTCGTGTTCGACGATCAGTTTGTATGCGGGATGCAGATCGCCCCACGCGCTCGAGACGAGTTGCGTCATCGCCTCGACGCGTTGCTCGACGAGCTTGGGATCCTCCACATCGGCGAGATACGACAGCCGCAGCACGGCCGGTCCCTTCTGCAGCTCTTCGAGCAGCAGGTTCACGCGGGGTCTCCACTGCGGCCGCATCTCGGTTGAGTCCCGCACGAACACTGCGTCCGCGATGTCTAGCCCGATCACTTTGTGGATCGATGCGCCGAAGCTGAAATGCAGCGCTTTGCCGCGTGTTGCGCGCTCGATCTGGAACGCGTCGGTCGAACCGCGATAGCCCGTCGGCAACGACCGGTTGTCGAGCTTCAACATGAAGTTGCTGCCGCGACCTTCGTGCGGGACGATCGCGCACGTGATGTGGAAGCGACCGTACGCATCCGTTAGCGCGGCGAGGCCGGTCGGCGAGACGAGGCGCGCGCCGGCGATTCCCGCCTCGCCATCGTCCTGGATGCCGTTGCGGTTGCGATCGTCGAATACCTTGCCGGTGACGTCGGTACAGTCGAACGTCGGATCCGGCACGATGCGTATCGTTGCGCTCGCCTGACCCGACAATGCCTGGCCCGTCAGGTTGTGCTGCACGTGCGCGAAGTTGGTGAACTTGCCTTCGGTGACGCCGGCACCGGGTGCGAGCAACAGCTTGATCGTGTGCTCGCTTTTGGCGGCCAGCGTCAGATTCGCCCAGGTCAATTGTCCGTTGGCTGACGTCGGTTCGAGCGGCTGATCGTCGAGGCGCGCCGATCCTTCGACGTACTTGAAGCCGACCGGATAGCGGTCGACGACGTTGACGTCGGTCAGCGGGAAGTCCCACGTGTTCTTGAACGTGATCGTGTACGGCACCATCTGGCCGCGCGTCACGTTCACCATCGGCGTGGTCTTGCTGATCGTCACCACGCCCGTCAGCATCGGATCGACGGGCAGATGGTTGTTGAACAGCTGACTCGAACCGGGCAACCGACTGCTGCTGAGAACGAGGCGCAGCTGGTACACCGTGCCGCTGCTGCGCGCCGGCACGCTGGGCGCCGGCGCAAATTCGGAACTCTGCTGTTCGCAGAAGTCGCTCGTCGTCGGGATCGCATCAGTCGGACCCGCCGGGCAGGTCGGCACGTTGAACGGCGGCGCGTTGGGATCCGGCGGCGAAATGACGCGCGAGATGCCGGTTTCGTAGCCGAACGTCGGCGGACTCATGTCGATCGTATAGCTGCCGCCGCTCGGACAACTCGGATCGGAGAAGTTGATGTCGAACTTGTAGTAACCGTCGGATCGAGTCACTTGTCCCTGTTGATTCGGATCGACGAAGCAACTCGTCGGCAACGCGTTGTGGGTATTCCCATCGACGAGCCGAAGGGTCACGCCCGCCAGTGGCTCGCGCGTCAGTGAGTTGTAGACGACCCCATCGGGATCGATCGGCAGGCTCAAGTTCTGCAGGTTGCTGCCGCTCTGCACTTGAATGTCGTAGATGCGCTGCAGATCATTTCTGAAGGGCGAATACGCCAGTCCCAACAACGCCGTATTGGCGCCGGCGCCAGGCGCACGGAACGTCAGGTCATAGCGGTTCTGAGTCAGATAGTTCGGCGCGAGTCCTTCGATCCGGTACGCACCGTTGGCATCGGTCGTGGTCGTGACGATGACCTGGTCGTTGCGCCGCAGCTCGACGGTCCAGCCTTCCAGCACCCGCTCGTTGGCGTCGAGCACGTTGTCGAAGTCGGCGTCGTGCCAGACAGCACCGTTCAGGATTCCGGACCCCACCATGCCGCCGACGTCGATCGCCGCGCTCGCGTACGCCGTCTGATCGGTGTTCCACGTCACGTGCGCGACGTTCTTCACCGATGTCCCGATCGCGAGGTTCTGATATAGCTGCGCACGGAAACGCAGCTGGAACGTTGCCCCGGGTTGAGGGGACCGTGCACCGTGGAATAGTTCGCGGTGATCACCGTCCCTGCGACGCTGACGCCCATCGCGGTGCCGCCCAGCTTGGCCGACTGGTCCACGTACAACAGTTGACCCGGGAGAGTCTCGTCGAGATCGTCGGTCACGTAGACGTCGCGCGCCGGAACCGTTGCGACGTTGCGCACGGTCACCAGGTACTCGAGCGTCGCGCCTGCGATGGCGGGGCCGCCGCCGACGACCGACACCGCTTTCGTAATCGTCAGGGCTTGCGCGTCGCCGACCACCACGATGGTCGGTTCGGGTCCCGTGGAGGGATTGCCGTCGCCATCGGTCAACAGCGAACTGACGCCGGCCGACGTCACGGTCGCTTGATTGGTGATCAACGTGCCGCGCGGCGTCGCGTCGTTGACACGCACGTCGAACTGAACCGTCGCGTATTGGTGCGGCGACAGCGTGCCGCCGGTGACATCCGGTACCGGCGGCGTCAGATCCGACGAGCTGATGCCGATGCCCGCGGCCATCGGGAACACGCCGTTGTCCGGTCGTCCCACCGGCTGACCGTTCAGCGTCATCGTATCGGCCATGTACGTGACGTCGTTGGGAACGGCGTCGATGAGGCGCGTCAGCGTCGCGGCGACGTTGCCGTCGTTGTGCACCTTGATCGTGTAGCGCAGGTAATCGCCCGGATCGACGATGCCGATCGAACCGTTGTCGACCGAAAGCATCGCGGCCTTCTCCGCATACAGCAGCGGATAGTTGCCGACCACGTCTCGCGTGGGGTCGTTCAACACCGCCGTGCGCGGGTCGTCCGATGGTTGATCCTCGACGCCGCCCTTGATTGCGCTGACAAAGCCCTGGTTCGAGATGACGGTGCCGTTTGCGACGGTTGGATCGGTGCGCACGTCGAACGTGATCGTCGCAACGTTGTCCGGCGTCGCCGACGAATCGGCGCGCAGCACCCCTGGCGTCGTATTCTCAGGCGCGTACAGGTCGATGCCGACCTCCAGCGGCAGAACGCCGCCTGCGCCATCGGGTACAACAGTTCCGTTGAGTCGCGTGCTGTCGGCGATGTACTTCGTGTACATCGGCAGCGCGTCGCGCAACCGCGCGTCGGTCGCATTGTCGGTGCCGACGTTCTTGACCGTGATCGTGTACCGCAGCCGGTCTCCGGCGAGCAACACGGCCGGATCGCCGTCGAGGTCGGCAGACACTTTTTTGACGGCAAAACGCGGTCCGGACTGGATCTTCACGCGCGTTGGGTTCTCGTCGCCGGCGACGAGTGGATCCGCCCGCCCGTTCACGTTGGGGTCGTCGCTATCCAGGAACACGGCACCGCCGCGCATGATCTGCGACTGGTTCGCGACGTAGGTTGCGTCCGCGAGCGTCGGGGCGAGCTTGACCTCGAACTCGATCGTGATGTTCGCGCCGGCCGGCAGGTTGAGGCCGCGCACGTCGAGCACGCCCGTACCTTTCGCGCCGCCGGTCGCATTCGTTGCGCTGACGTCTGCGCCCGTTGGGACCGACACGATCGTCAGGGTGCCCCCATAGAACGACGCGACCGCATTCAGCCGATCGAGCTCGTCGACGATGCTGAAGCCGTTGATGTCGCCGACGCTGGTGTTCTCGATGTGCAGCGTGTAGCGCAGCCGGTCGCCCGGCGCTGCGACCGTTGCCGGATTGGCACCACTCGTGAGATCGACGACGGTCTTCTCGAACATCAACTTGTCGTAGAAGACGGTGCTCGTGAAAGCGTCTTGATGATCGAGCACGCCCGGCGTGCCATCGGTCACCGCGCGCGTGTAGTGACGACCCTGATTGCCCGGCGTCGACGGATCGAAGCTGTACCAGTCGGTCACGCCGGCGATGTTCGTCAGGGCGACGTTTTGTTGGCTGTTCGCGTCGAGCAGCGTCGTGTACGCGACGATCAGGCGTTGGTTCGGTCCGACCGCCGCCGCCGGCGTCAGCATGTTGAGCGTCAGCGTGCAGGTGGGCGCGGCGGCGAACGCGACGGTGTAGTCGGTGCCTGCCGTGAGCGCCGGCGCCGCGGGCGTCACGCCATCGGCCTGGAACATCCGCGCTGTCACTTGCGTCGGCGCCGCGCTGCACATGCCACCAGTCGCGGTACTCGGCAAGTGGTCGATGATCGCCGCCTGGAATGCGCGCGCAAGGCCTGCGTTGTGCACGTTCAGATGGAACGTGCCCGGCTCGGCCGGGCGCATCTGCGCTGGACCGGATTTCTGCAACGTCAGTGTCGGCTCGACGATCGTCATCGGACCGCTGGTTGCGGCGGCGCCGTTGCGCCGCGACGCGACATCGTTGTCCTGTTGGTTGTAGGTGTAGGACGCCGTGTTCGTGAACGCGAGCCCCGCAACGTTCGCGGCCGTGTCCTGCAGTCGCACGGTGACTTCGAGTTCGACCTGCTCGCCGGCCGGGATGTCGATGCCACCGCCGTTGTCTTCAAGGACCAGCTTCGTGTTCGTGCCGGTGTTGGTCGGCGACCACGCGCCGGAACCGGATACCTTCGTCACAGCGACGTATTCCATGTCGGCCGCCGACGCGTCGAGATCGTCGAGGATTCGCACGTCGTAGAGCGGCGCAGATTGCGGCGTCGACGGGACGGTGATGTGGTACTTGAACGCTTCGCCGATCGTCGCGGTCGCCTGCGTCGTCGCCTTGGTCATCGCAGGCGGCGCGCGGTGGCAATACGAATTGCCCCGACAGGCCCGCGGTGTTCGTAACGCCGCCTTCTCGGGTGATGAACTCGGACACCGGATTGCCGCTGCTGTCGAGAAAACTCATCGACAACGTGTAGTCCACGCCATCGACGTTGAACGTCGTGGGCTGGGGCGCCGAGACAAACGTCACACGGTCCGTACACCCTTCTCCGGGCGGTGTCGGATAGGGACAGGTAGCCGGAGGCATCGGGTTGTTCGGGGTTTCCTCGTGGTTGAACGTAAAGGTGAAGGTCAATGGAGGCCTTTGGACGCCATCCACATTGAGCACGAGGACGACGTCGAGCTGAACCGACGTCAACGACGGAGGGGAGACCTCGAAGTTCCGATGCGTGAATGTCCCGAGAGGAAATAAGGTGGGCCCAGGCAACGTCAGCGGGGGCGGGATCGTCCCGGTAAAGTCATAGCCGCTTTGCGGAACCGGAGGTGACGCCCCAATTGATACTCGAGGTCGGTGTCCCGTTCGTGATGACGGGGTCACCCGGCTGAACTCCCGGTACGTTGTCCGTCGGGTCATGCCAGAATCCGCTAATCGATACGTAAGAGATGGTTGCAGCCGATGCGCTCCCGGTTAGAACCATAGCGACCAGCGCAGCAACCAAACGCATCAGGCTGCTGCAGACGGTTTCCGGGGCAATTGCCACCGCGGCCGACGACGTAATGCGTCGCCGAGCGCTGCCCGTACGCAGCGCCGATCGACGTTCAGAATTCGGATGCGCATTGCCCGTCCGCTGTTATCTCGGACCAGAACCGACGCGCTCGACGCCGGAAAAAACCATGGTTCGACAGCCTTCCGCCATGTCAGTCTCAATTCCAGGCGCTCGCCGCTGACGTCGAGCGGCCGCGCCCTTGTCAGTCCTATGTAACCACTATCGCTTGAGATGTAAGCCCACTGTGGTGACCGCGGTCACAGGCTCGACGGATTGCCGGTTTCGATTCGCGACGCGAGGCTCGCGATTTCGGGCGCTCGAACTCGATCGCAGTGCGATCGTCTCGTCAGCTGACGGGACCGCAGAGGCTCATCGCAGAGAGCGCGCTTCATGAGGCCGGCAGGAAATCGATCGGATAGACGATCGTGATCGCCGGCACTTCCTTCGCGCCGAAGTCGAACGCGCGCACGCGCTCGACGACCTGCGTCACGAGCTCCGGCGCTTTCATGTCCGTGGCCTGCAACGCGCACGCAGAGACGCTGCCGTCGGGTTCGATCGTCAAGCGCAGGATCATCTTGCCCTGCAACGTCGGATCGTTGCGCAGCTCGCGGTTGTAGAGGCGATACAACGACGCCTTGTAGCGATCGAACACGATCTGGATTTCCTCGTCCGTGCGCCCGAGGATCGCGCCGTCGCTCAACGGGCGATCGCCGCCGCCACTCGCGCTGATCTTGCTCGTCGCGCGCGTCAACGCAGCACCCTGAATGGCGCCGCGCTCATCGCCGCCGCTACCGCCCAGATCGCGGCTGAGCGCTGCGAGCTTGATGCCTCCACTCGACCCTGGCGCGTTGGTCGTCAACATCGATCGCTCAGGCCGCGATAGCGAGTTCGAGTTGTTGATGTGCGCCTGTGATCCGAGCTGCGCAACGATCGGCGCATCCTTGAACGAGTCGAGCTTCTCCCGAAACGCGAGAATGCCCTGCGCCGGCGCGGGGACGTCTTCTGGTTTCGGTTCTTGCGGCGTCGGTTGAACGGCCTTCTGCGGCTCCGGTTTTTCGATCGGCTTTTGTTGCGCGATCTGCGGCGGCGGCGGACCGGCGCCTGCACCGGTTTCGGCCGCGGTATGTCCTGCATCATCATCGTAATCACGCGCTCTGGAACATCGGCCGGCTTGTCGGCCTGAGGCAGTGGTAGCGTGATGAAAGGGACGATCAATGCGAGCAGGAGGCTCGCGAGCAGCGCGCCGGTGAGCGACTTGCGAAAGCGTCGGTCGTCTTCCGGATCGCCCGCCCAGGAGGGCATCGCCGCGAATTCACGAAGCGAGTCGATCTCGCGCTCGACGATCCATTCGTGCTTGAGGCGCTCCTCTTCTTCCAACGCCTCGAACACGTCGTCTTCGAGAAACTGCGCGTGCTCCTGCTCCTGCGTTTATTTCGTCGATCTGCGCGCGGCGTCGCGCTTCGATTTCGGCAACGCGATCATTGAACAGCTGCAGTCGTTCGCGCGCGGCGCGCAGGCGACCATCGACGTCGTGCGTCGCGGCGCCTTGCCCCAGAAGAGCTCGGCGCCGCCGCTTTCGTCGAGCTGATCGAACGCGCCGCAGACGTCCTGCAGCAAGCGATGCTGTTTGCGCTGCGTCGCGAGGCCGTCGAGCTCGCCGTCGATCGCCCGCAGGTTGGCAACGAGCACGTCGAGCTTCTCGCGGGCCGCAGCTAGAAGCTGTTCCAATTCCTGGGCTGTAGTGAGTTCCATCACATCCCCTGAGACTTCCAATGACTGGCTCATACGGGCGAGTCGCCGCTACACAGTCGCCGGTGCGGCGCTGTGAGCCGGTTGCTCCTTCTCGATGACGGCCAATGAGATCTTGCCGTAGGCAGCCGCCGTGCAGGTCGACATGACCTTCTTCACGCACGGCGTAGGGCAGCGATTTGTCGGCAAGCACGGTGATTTCGCGCGACGCGAGCCATGCATCTCGCGCCGCCTCGTCAGCGTTGACGAGCATCGGTCGCTCGAGCACCGCGCGCAGCGGCTCGACAAACGACTCCGTTGAGTCGCGAATCTCCTGCACGTTGGCGACCAGCTCGCCCTGCACGAACAGCTGGTCCTTGGTGACCATCACCACGACCGATTGCTTCGGCTGCAACTCCGCGGTCGATTGCGGAATCGCGACGCCTTTGGCGTTCTGCACGACTTCGACGTTTGTCGAATAGACGAGCAGGAACGCGACCATGACCGACAAGATGTCGATCAACGGAATCAGATTGAGCTCCGCGTCGACGCGGTGGTGGAGGCTGTTCTTCATCTTGCTGCGCGAAGGGACCAGGACGCTCATGGCGCATCTCCGACGGCGATCTTCGTGAACAGGGCCACTCGTATGGGCTTGGCATCGGCGGCGAGCGCCGCGACTCGCTCTGGGCGAGCTCTTCCGCGCCGGGCACCGACGCGGCATCCACCGTGCGAATCGCATCCATGACCTGGACGAGGTTGTCGTACTCGACCTCCGGCTCGAGCAGCACCGACGCGCTGTCCGTCTTCGGATAGTCGCGCTTCAGCGACACGGCGAGTTCGGACAGCGTCTTCAGGTCGTACGCGCCGTCGACGTTCGGGATCGTCGCGATGCGCGTCGTGCCGTTGGTGAGCTCGAGACCTTCCTTGCGCACGATCACCTCGAGCCTGAACTCCGGATCCGCAGCCTTGCCGCTGTCCGCGCTCGGTAGATCGAGATCGAGAATCGTGATGCGCGCGAACACCGCGGTCATCAGCAGAAACGTGACCAGCACCGTGAAGATGTCGATCATCGGCACGAGCAGCAGCCCGGACGGTTTGAGCGCGCGGCGCGCGTGACTGCTCGTCGCATGACGTCGTCTACGCCGTTTGCTGCGCGCGCGAGCTCGAGATGGCTGCCGGGTCGGCTGGCGATGCGTGAGCACCGTTCAGGAATTTGATCGACGCAGCTTCGAGACTGGTCGATCAGCTCGATCGTTTTCGTCTGCAGCAGCGAATGACACGACGAGGAACGGCACTGCGATCATCAGGCCGAACGCGGTGCAGTTCATCGCTTCCGAGATGCTCGCCGACAGCAGGTTTGCCTTCTCGGCCGGGTTCACCGTCGCGACCGCGGAGAACGCGTGGATCAGACCGCTGACGGTGCCGAGCAGGCCGAGCAGCGTCGCGATGTTCGCGAGCGTCGCCAGGTAGTGCGTGCGCTTCTCGAGCTGCGGCATGATGTCGGTCATGCATTCCTGCATGGCGGTCTTGACGTCGTCACGCCGCCGCACGGCGCCTTGCAACGAGAGTCCGACGGCGATCAGGCGCGCAATCGCGGTGTCGTCTTTCGCGGCCATCTCACGCGCTTTGTCGAAGTCGCCGTTCGCGAGCACCGGGTCGAGCTTTGCCCACATGCCGCGATTCTTGACGCTCATGCGCGTGAGCGTGATGAATCGCTCGATCGCGATCGCGACGCCGAGCGCCGCCGCGAACAGGATCGGCAGCATGAAGACGCCGCCGCGCGAAAAGAATCCTACGATTGAGTAAAAGATGTCCATGGTTCGTCCTCTTGGTAACGGGTCACTTCGAATTCGATCGAATCTGGTAGTACGAGAGCTCACGCGCGAAAACGTCCTTGTCGACGGGCTTGATCGCGTCGTCCGGTAGTCTCGACAGCGCCGGCATGTCGCCGAGCTGCGAGCTCTTCCACGGAACGAGCACGAGCGACTTCGGCGCCTCGTCGTTCCCCAGGATCGACATCCCTGACATCTTCACGTCTCCTTGCGGCGCCGCCGGACCGTTAGCGGTCGCAGCTGCCTTTGCGTCATGGGCGCCGTCGTCAGCAATGACGGCACTCGCAGCGAGGAGCAGCGGCACAAAGCAAATGAATGTTCGATGCATGTTTCCTCCTACTTGTTCGCGCGGGCGCGCAGATCGGCGATCCACATCGTCGCGTTCTTGTCGTTCGGCATCGCCTGCTGATATGCGACGTAGTTGTCCAATGCACAGCTGACGTCCGCGAGATACAGGTCGCACAGGATCGCGAGATTCAGTCGCGCGTAGTGAAATTGCGGCGACAGTTGCAGCGCCTTCTCGTAGCTGGCTCGCGCCTTCGCGAAGTCGCCTGTCTTGCGATAGAGCATGCCGAGCTCGTTGTACGCGACCGGGTGGCGCGGATTCAGCTCGACAGCGCGTTCGAGACTCGCGATACCCTTGTCGAGGTCACCGGATCTGCCGTACGCGATGCCGAGGTCGATGTAGGGTGCGGAAACCTGCGGTGCGCGCTGTGTGACTTCGAGCAGCAACGCGATGCCCGCGCTGTAGTCCTTCTGTTCGAGCAGTCGCAACGCGGCGACGTATTGCTTACGCGTGTCCTCGTCGACTCGTACGTCCTCCGCGATCGTGAAACCGGTCGCGGTCTCGAGCATCGACGCTGGTTTCGTCTGGGGTCGCTCGGGCGCAGTCGTTGCGCACCCGATGAGGAGAGCAATGGTCGAGGTAGCCACTGCCCGGGATACCACCCGCATTGCCTCATTGCGTGATTGCATTGGCGACTCCGGGATACGTTTTCGTTTGTTGCTCGGTCGTGTTGTCCGCCGGCAGGTCCGCGTCGGCGGTCGGTTGCTCCAACGTTTCCGTCGGGGCGCGCTCGGGCACCGGCTGTTCCGGTGCGTGGTAGCTGTACTGGTCGATCAGGTCGAGGTAACCACTGCTGATCTCGGCCTTCGCGTACCGCCCGGGCATCAACTCCGCGAGACGCGCGAGGCTCTTCTGCGTCCACGCGTTGTAGATGCCGCCTCGCATCAGCTCGAGGTTCTTCTCGTGCACGGCTATCGCGCGCTCTTCGAACGGGAATGCTTCCTCTTGGAGCGCGTCCTCGTAGTCCTGCAATTTGCCCGCGGCGAGGCCGCTGGGGCGTTCGGACTCGATCAGCGAGCGGCTGAAATTCGAATAGATCTCGGCCAGATAGAAGGTCGCTGCCGCCGTGACTTCGCCGACTTCGTACGAGACGAGATCGCTGAAGGCGGTGATCGCGGCATCCATCTCGTGGCGTTTGTCGCGCAAGCTCTTGTCGAATGGCTGTTGCAAGCGGATCGCGGCAAAGCGCTCGTACAACGGTCCGGCCAATGTCAGCGCCGAACGCGCTGCGACATTGCGGGTTACATCGGTACGTTCGCCGCCGGCACTCGCGTCGAGGCGAACGATTTGTTCGAGCTGCTCGTGGTAGCGCGCGGTGTCGCCGGCGGCTTTGAAGATCTCTGCGATTTTTGCGCGCGTATCGACGGCCGCCTCGACGGGCTTCGGGAATTGCTCCACATAGCGGGAATAGACGGCCAGCGCGCGATCGGTGCTGTGTGATTGTTCGTACAAATTACCGGCGAGCAGCAGCGCTTCTGCGCGCAGCGCGGGATCGTCCGATTCCGTCGCCACGCGCTCGTACTCGGCGGCTGATTGCGACAACTCGCCCGCCTCGCGCTGGACGAAGGCGATCTGTTTCGTCGCTTCCTTTTCGAGCTCGTGTCCGGGATTCGCGAGGCGGAAGTCATCGAGCACCTTCGCTGCGGCGTTCCAGTCCTGCAGGTGAATCAGCGCGGCGCCGGCGTCGTATTCCGCGCCCGCTCGGATCTTCGACGTCGGTGCGACCTGCTTGATGCGCAGGAAATTGTCCGCCGCCGCGCGATAGTCGCCGACTTCGTTCGCGTGCTCACCTTGCTTGTAGATCGACGCCGCGAGGTTTTCGACGAGCGCGGGATGCGACTCGTCCTGCTCGGGCGTCGCGGCAAGCACACGCGCATACGCCTGTTCCGCTTGGCTGTACTCGGCGAGCGCGAAGGAAGAGTGCGCGGTGACGAGCCAGGCCCTGCGAACGACGGCGGGATCCGCGTTCGGGAAACGCTCGATCAACTGCATCGCCGAGTTTCTCGCGAGCGGGAAGTCTTCCATCTCGTACAGATCTTCTGCAGCTGCTCCGAGTACGACTGCGGCATGCTCGTGCTGCGGGAACGTGTCGGCGAACCGAAGCGAACTCGTGACGGTGTCGCGCTTTGCCGCGAGTTTCGCGTCCTCGCTCACCACCTTGAGGTACTCGCGGTGGGCATAGATGGCGGCATAGCCGGCCGCCGCTGCCTTCTCGTGCGGCAGATAGTCGTATGCGGTGCGCTCGTACTCTTGCGCAGCACCCGCGAAGTCCTGCTGCTCGCGCAAGAGATCCGCGAGCTGATAGTTGATGGGCGGTGCTTCCGGGTCGTCGTGGAACGAGTCGAGCAATTCGCGATACCAGTGCGTCGCCTCAGCAAAGTTGGTTGCCTTCTCGTCGGCTTTGCTCGGGTCCTGGTACTGCGCGTGATAGTGATTCGCGAGATCCTTGAAGTTGCTCTTGACGTAGCGGAGGACCTCGGGCGATTGGTTGACGTCGAAGTACTGCCAGTACTCCGCGTGCAATCCGTAGCGAGTGGCGAAGTCTTTCTTCGAATCGAGCACCAGCTTCGAAAAGCCGCCCTGGTCGTAAATCTCGATCACGCGCATGCCGAAGTGCGGCGCGACCGCGTGATGCGGGTAGAGCGCGACGAAGGATCTGTAAACCGTAGCGGCGTCGTTGTAGCGGCGCTTCGTCAGGTAGAACTCGGCAAAATAGCGGTAGACGCGATCTTCGTAGCCGCGATTCCCATTGGTGGCGAAGTACTCGCCGATCACCTCCGGACCGCCCAGGTTGGACAGGCTCAGGCTGACGACCTGCAACGTATCCTCGATCCGGCGCGCCTCTTCCTCTTCGTGGTGCGCATCGAAGTCGTAACCGCTCGCGACTTTGTAGTCGAGCAGCGCGAAGTATTGATGCAGCGCTTCCTCGTAGAACTCCTGCTTGTAAAGCGACCAGCCCAGCTTGTAGAGCGACAGTTCGTAGAACGAGGACGCTTGGCCCATCGTCGCGACTGCTTGATAGGCAACCTCGGCATCGTGGTATTTCCGGCGGACGAAGTAATACTCGCCGCGTCGGAAATACACTTCGTCGAGATATTTCGAGCGCGGGTATTGCGCGACCAGACGATCGATCACGCGCATCGCCTCGTCCGATTCACCGAGTTCGTCGTAGGCGCGCGCCATCTGATACAGCACCTGGTCGTTGCGCTCGTACCACGGGAAGTCGTGCAGGATCTTCTGGTACGTCTCGATGGCTTGACGCGGACCCGACAGATCCACGTCCTGCGCCCCTTCAGGCAGCTGTGCTGCGTCGGATTCGTCGGCGGGCAACGCCATCTGCGCGGTGGCGCGATTCTCGAATGCGGCGTCAGACTCGCGCGCGGGCACCGTACCTGCCCCTTTGTGCGCCGAGATTACGACCGGACCGTCGCCGCGCATTTCGCTCGCGGGCAGCGGCAGCGCAACGATGTCCGCGTTCTTGCCCATCACGCCGTACTCTTTCTCGATCTCGAGGTCGGCGAGCCGGCGCATCGCTTCGGGCGCCAACACGTGATTCGGCGTCGTGTTCAGAAATTCCCGGTAGCCCGCCATCGCGCTGACGAGGCTGTCGTCCACCGGATATTCGTTGAGATCGGGTTCGACGTTCTTGAGCTGCGAAATCGTGCCGCCGTCGTCGCGGGCGGTTTGGCAACCGAGCACGACGAGCCCCGCCGTCAGCATGACTGCGACGCGTTTCATTCGGCCTTCGCTTGCTGCTGCGTGGCGGTCGCACGGTCGTAGCTGTCCGCCATCGCATAGCGCGCTCGCACTTCGTATTCCTCGAGCCGGCGCGAGCGAAGGTCCAGTTCGGCGATCGCGACCTGTTCCAGTACGTTGCCCTGCCGGGCCATCAGCAGGTTGGTCTGCTTGATCGCGTTGTCGACGCGCGTGCGCAGACGCTTGATCGGGACGTCGTAGCCGACGTAGCTGTGGGTGGCTGCCTGCCGCACCCGAACGAATTCGTTGTACTGCGCGGTCAGCTTGTCGACCGCCTGCTGCGATTCATGCAGATGCCCGTAGAACTGCGTCAGCCGATCGTCGTATTGGGTTTTGAGGCTCCAGGTCACGAGTCCCCGCAATCGCGCTACGCGCATCAGCGCTTTCGCGTCCGGTCCGCCGTCGGCGGCCCTGATGCGCGCCTCGATTCCGTCGAGGTTGGCAATCAGCAGACGTTCATCGTTTGTTGCGAGCAGCTCCGGCCGCGGAGCCGTCAGCATGTCTTGCAGCCGATCGGTGAGGATCTTGTGTTGTTCGACGCGTATCCGGCGCCGTGAATCGAGTTCTCTGAATTGTTGATCGAGCCCCGGCAGCAGCGGTTCGTAGTAGGCGCGCCGATGCTCGATGAGATCTTCGTACGCGGCGAAGCTGCGTTGCCACGTGCCGAGGCGTTGCCGGAGGTCTTCGAGGTCGAGGTAGTTCTGCAGCGCGGACTGAAAGTCGTGCGACGCGAGCAACTCCATCAGATAGTACGTCTCGGGCGACTCCGGCAACGACCGCAGCCGGATCACCCAGTCCTTGTCCTGGTGAATTTCTTCGCGCACCAGCGCCTTCAGGAAGTTGCCAGCGCGAATGCTGTCGATCGACGCGTGCAACTTCTCGAGTTCAACTCCATACGATTGCAACGCCTGGCTGTACAGGACCGCGGCGCGGCCGTAGACGGCGAGCTGGCTATAGGCGTAGGGCAATGCCAGCAGCGCTTCCTGCACGGCCGAATCGGTGTGCTCGCGCTGCGCGAGGATGTTCCAGGGCACCAGTGCGCTCTCGTAGCGCTTGGCAGACACGTCGGCCCAGCCGGAACTCAGCAACGCCTCGTTGGAGAACGGACCCGTCAGTCGCACGCGCGAAAGGGACCCCTTCGCTTCGACGAACTGACCCGATTGCATCAGCAGCGTTCCGCGGACCAGGTTCGACTTGTCGCGGATCGCCATTGTCGCCTCGTCAGCGGCGTCGACCTCGCCCGCTTTGTCGAGCTGCGCGAGTCCGGCATCGCGGTGGTCCGCCAGCAGATAAGCGATCGCGAGGTTGTAATCGGCGAAGCCGCGCAAAGTCTTCGCGCCTTCGAGCTTCTGGAGGATCGGCGCCGCGTCGTTCGCGCGTCCAATGGAGACATAGACGTTCGCGCGCAGAAACTCGACGTCGTTGCGGATCTTCTCGGGGATGCGCCCGTGAATGCGATCGAGGCTGTACAGCGCCTCATTCAGTTGACCGTTTTGAAACTGAATGCGCGCGAGTCGGTACGCGGCGTCGTTGCGAATCGGTTCGTCGACGTTGCCTTCCAGGACGGCAGTGATCGCGTGACCGGCGCGCAGGTGCATCCGATAGTTGAGTTCGAAGTCTCCGACAGAAAACTCGGCCGAAGGGACGAGCGGATAGAGCGAGTCGAGTTGCGGCTCATCGAGCCCGTTGTGTTGCGCGAGTTCCGCATCGAGCCGCGCCAATGCCTCGAAGTAGAGGCCCTGGTGTGCGTAGTACAGCGCCTCCGAAAAATACAGATCGCGCGGCTTCGGGTCGCCAAAGGCGGCGGGCGCCGACGACGCGACGAGGACCAGCAGCGCGGCCTGCCAAGTGCGCAACATCATTACCAGTCTTGCAGTTGGATCGGCCCGTCGCTGCTTCCGGGGTCGGCCAGCGCGATGCCTAGCAAGCGGGGATCCACGCCCTTGCTGAACGTGAACTGTTGGGTCTGCGTATAGTCCTTGCCGCTTTCGAGCTTGCCGATGACGGAAACTTCGAGTTGATGCTCACCGGTGCCCAAGTTTCCCGTGAAGATCTTCTGCACGCCGCCGCTCTTCAGCGCATCGAGTTCCTTGAAGCTATAGATGTGGTGGGTCGCAAGCTCACCGTCGATCCGAATCTGCACGGCGTCGAGACGAAACGGATCGTGCTGCGATAGCGAAACGAACACCGCGACCTGGGTATTCGACGGAAACAGCAGCCGTTCTTCCAGCTGGCCCAGATCGCTGCCGATGCTCAAGACATCGGTCTTGATCTCCTGGACTTGCTCGTCGAGGCTCTTCATCTCCTGCTGCGAATCTTGTTGTGAAGGGCGGTCGGCCCAACCGGCCATCGGCCAGCCCCACGCCGTCAGCACGGCGAAAGTGATCGCTATAAGCGTCCGCATCGTGGCTTGACCTCGCCTTGATCGTTGAGTGATGGCGCGCTTACTGCCTAACCGGCACCACCTATACAAATTGTTTACGAATCGGTCGTGCGTCGGTGTGATCGAGGACTCAGTTGTGCCGGTTCCCGGTCGAACCGCCTGAAGCTGCGCGAGAGTTCCGCTCGCGATGGAGAATCACGGCGCTGTCGCGGACCGGGTAGGATGTGTTGGCGAACGATCTTTTGAACTGCGTCACCGACGCATCGTGATGCGCATCACATGATGTTGTGATGAGCGGCATGATGAACGTGAAGATCGTCGCATTGTCGCCGTTCGACGGCGTTATCGTTCACGACTCTTCGAAGCGGCCATCGTCATGTTGCTGCATTGCCTTCGGCACGGTCTGACGATCGAGAACACACAGGGCATCTATCACGGGTCGTCCGATGGAACGCTGACGGTCACGCAGCGCGCAGAACTCGAAAGGATGCATTTCGACGCGTCGTCTTATGACGCGGTTTATTGCAGTCCGCTGGGTCGCTGCGTTGAAACAGCTCGCGCATTGCGCGTCCCGCGCTGGTCGATCGATACACGAATCATTGAGCGCAATTTCGGAATCTTCGAGGGCCTGTCGCGTGCAGAGTGCGAGCGGCGCTTCCCTTCCGAGTTTGCTGCGTTCCAGCGATTCGACGCGCAGTACCAAATACCGCGCGGCGAGAGTCGCGCGCAGAATCTGACGCGGGTGCTCGAGTGGTTGCAGGAAGCGGCCGCGCGCCAGCGGGTGCTGGCGATCACGCACGGAGGGACGATCGACTTCTTGTATCGCATGGCTCGAGGCATTGACCTGCATGGTGGCGCGCAGATATTCAGTGCATCCAACGCATCACTATCTGCGTTCAACGTCCGCTTTCCCGATGTGGAGCTCGTCGCCTATGACACGCGACTCGATGGCGCCTGACGCGTTTGTCGGCACCGCGAGCTACTACGCGCGCTATCGTCCAGCGTATCCTGAAGCGTTCCTGGCCGACCTGCGATCTGTGGCCGGGACGACCGGGCAGGGTTCATTGCTCGATCTCGCCTGTGGACCGGGCCGCGCAGCGATCCCGTTGGCGCCGTATTTCGACGGCGTGCTCGCGGTCGATGTCGAAGCCGAGATGATTGGCGTCGGCAAAGAGGAAGCGGCCAAGCGCGGCGTGACGAACATCGCTTGGCGTGTGGAACGGGCGGAAGATCTGGTGCTGCCGGAGAGCTCGGTCGAGCTCATCACGATCGGTGAAGCGTTCCATCGATTAGATCAGCAGCGCACCCTGATGAATGCGATGCGATGGCTCCAACGGGGCGGGTCGCTGGCTACTCTCGGCGGAGAACCGGTATGGCGGGGCGACGAGCGGTGGAAGCAAGTCCTCTTCGCGGTCGTCAACGAATGGACAGGGCAATCCTTGCGCGACCCAAACGCAGTGGGTTGGGGCGGACCCGTCGATGCGCTGCGCGCGGCGGGCTTCTCGGTCACCGATCGCGAATGGGTCGTCGAGCGGATATGGACGTGCGACTCGATCATTGGCCTCATGTTCTCTACGTCCATCGCGTCGCGGCGGGTTCTGGGAGATAAGGCCGGCAACTTCGAAGCGGATTTGCGTGCGGCGTTGCTCGACTATGAGCCCGGCGATCGGTTCGTCTCGCAGCAGCGATTCGGTTTCACCGTTGGCACGAAGGAGCATTAAGGGCACATCGATGGTCGCTTCGATTCGACGCGCGACACGCACGGACCTTCCCGAGCTGGTCGACTTGCTGCTGCGCGACGCACAGCAACGCAGCGCACTCGAGCCAGCGCTGTGGCGGGTCGCCGACGATGCGCGAGCACGGATCGAGGCCGCGGTCGCCGCGGTGCTCGATGAGTCCAATGCTCGCTCGCGCGAGCTGTGGCACGTCGCCGAAGGCGCGGGAAGGATCGTCGGTGCAACGCACGCGATGGTGGTGCAGCCGCCGCCGATTTATGCCGTCCCGGAGCCGCCGGGGCTCTTCCTCGATGACTGTTTTACCGCGGCGGACGCGCCGCCAGGCACCGCGGAGGCGCTGCTAGTTACGACCGAAGCGGCGCTGCGCGCGGCTGGCGCCTCGGGGTTGATAGCGTCGTGCCCAATGGCTGGACCATGGCGCGGTGTGTACGCGCGCCACGGGTACGAGCCGGTCACGCTGTACATGGCGAAATCCGGATTCGACGCGCGCGCAGTTCCAGCCGGGGTCCGACCCGCTCGCGCGGAAGACGTGACGGGCATCGTCGATGCGAGTGCCGCCCATCGACAGACGCTCAGCGAACTGAATCCGCGCTTTTGGCCGACGCATCCTGACGCCAACGTTCGCTTTGAGGGGTGGATGCGATACAGCTTGACGCTTGCCGATCGCGACATGTTCGTCGCCGCGGACGGTGAGGTGCGCGGCTATATCATCGCGCAACCCATTGCGGCCCTGCTCTTGCCGGCGGCGCATTCCATTGAAACGGTTGGAGTCGTCGACGACTTCTATGATGCGGACTTCGCGGACGTCTCGGTCGATTCGCACGACAGTGCGACCGCCCGGAAGCTTTTATCGGCGGCTGAAGGCGCCTTCGCGCGGCGTGGCTTCGCCGCCGCACTTGCCGTGTGTCCGGCGACGTGGCAATCAAAGATCGCAGCACTTGAACGCAGCGGCTATCGCAGCGCCAAGCTGTGGATGCTGAAGCGATAACGGAAACCTCACGGTCAAAAGGGGACATCGACATGCAGACCCGCGTCAGCGAGATCGCAAAGGACACCTACCGGGTGTCGGCCTTCCATCCCGACTTCGGGATCCAGTTCAATCAGTTCCTCGTCGTCGACGACGAGCCCTTCCTGATGCACACGGGCTTCAGGGGTTCGTTCGACTCGACACTGGCGGGCGTGCGTTCGGTGATGGATCCCGCGCGCCTGCGCTGGATCGGCTTTAGCCACTTCGAATCCGACGAGTGTGGTGCACTCAACGCGTGGCTCGCCGTTGCACCGAAGAGTGGGCCGGTATGCGGCAGAGTGGGCGCGCTCGTCAGCGTCAACGACTTCGCCGATCGCCCGCCGCGCGCGCTCGACGACGGCGAGGTGCTCGTCACGGGCCGTCATCGGCTCCGATTCCTCGCGACACCCCAGGTACCGCACGGCTGGGATGCCGGGCTTTTCTTCGACGAGACCGAGGCCACGCTCTTCTGCTCGGATCTGTTCTTCCAACCCGGTGACCCGGACCCACTTTCGACGACCGATATCGTGGCGAGCGCGCGCGAGGCGATTCGCGCAGGGCTCGGCGGTCCCATGGCGAGGGACATGCCCTACACCCCATACACGGCGAGCACGTTCGCCCGCCTCGCCGCGCTCGCACCGCGAACGCTCGCGACGATGCACGGCTCATCGTTTCGCGGCGATGGCCGGCGCGCCATCGTCGAGTTGTCGGCGACGATCGACGAGTTGTTGGGTGGCGGTTCGTCGACTTAGGGATAGGCGCATCATTGTTTCAACGTAGGTGGCGCTCCTGTAATCGCCCCTCTTCACAGTAGTTAGGTATTGAAATTTACCGCCGATCTTGGGATACTGTTTATCCATACAGTATCCAGGTACGAGCCATGTGCACGCAGTCGCTCTGTGCCGAAATCGTCGCCCTCTGTGCCGACATCCACCGCGCTGAATACCGTCTCCTCTCGCTGATCGAAAAACTGGACGCGGCAAAATCGTGGCGTCACGAAGCGATGCCGAGCTGCGCGCATTGGTTGAACGCGCACTGCGGACTCGATCTCGTCACCGCGCGAGAGAAAGTGCGGATCGCGCACGCGCTGCCGCGGCTGCCGCTGATCCGCGAATGTTTCCGCAGCGGCGAACTCAGTTATTCGAAGGTGCGCGCGATCACGCGCGTCGCGGGATCGGACAACGAAGCGGAACTCGTGCAGATGGCGCGGACGAATACCGCAGCGCATGTCGCGCGCAATGTCGCGGCGATGCGCCAGGCGGAACGGCTTGAGCGAATCGAAAGCGGCGTTCGATGCGTATCGGCATCGCACGTTCACGTGTCACACCGACGAAGACGGCACGCTGGTGTTCGAAGGTCGGCTGCCAGCCGACCAGGGCGCGTTGTTGCATTCAGGCGCTCGACCGCGCGATGGAGTGGCTCGGCAGCAATCTCGAAGAGACACCGCAGACGGTCCGCCGCGCCGATGCACTCGCGGTTCTTGCAGAACGATTTCTATCCGAACCACCGCAAGCGGATGAAGGCCTCAACACCGCGGATCGATTTCAGATCACTGTGCACGCTCCCGCGGAAGCGTTGCTCGAACACGGCGATCTCCGCCGACGATCCGCCGCAGATCGAAGACGGCCCGGTGCTCGCGTCGGAAACGTTGCGCCGAATCGCCTGTGACAGCGCAATCGTGCGCATCCTCGAGAGCGGCGATGGCGAACCGCTCGATATCGGTCGCAAAACGCGCGTCAGTTCGCCCGCACTGCGACGCGCATTGAAGCGCCGCGACCGCGGTTGTCGGTTTCCGAACTGCACGAACACGCGCTTCGTGGATGGCCACCACATCATGCATTGGGCCGATGGCGGGGCGACGCGCCTCGACAACCTCGTGCTGCTGTGTCGGCACCACCATCGGCTGCTGCACGAAGGCATGTACTACGTCGTCAAGGACGGCGCGCAGTTCATCTTCTGTCGCAGCGACGGCGAAGAGATTCCCGCCGGTCGCGACACGCCGCTTGCCGCATTGATCGAACGTGCGAGGAGTCGGTTGGTGATCGCGCCGGCGATGGTCACCCGAAGCTATCGCGGCGTGACGGCTTGCATCAGCGCGGCCAGTTCGATTTCGGTACGATCACCGCCGTTGCCGCCTGGGGGGTCACCATCATGAAGGGAAGCTGCCTCTGTGGAGGCGTCTCATACGAGATCACCGGACCCATCGGTTTCGCTCGCTATTGCCATTGCGCGAACTGCCGGAAATTCTCCGGCACCGCGTACGCGGCGTGGGGTCTGGTGCGGACGGATCAGTTCGTTGCGGGATCGGCCGCGCGTGTGACCAAATTCAATTCCGGCGGGGGCTTGCGAGTCTTCTGTACGGCATGCGGTTCGCCGCTGTGGTACGAGCCGGCGGAACTGCCGCAGTTTCGCGGAATTCCACTCGGCGCAATCGACGACCCCGGCGTGCCGCAGCCGACGATGCACCTGTGGACGCGATCGAAGGTGCCGTGGATATCGTTGCATGACGATCTGCCGCAACATGAAACGCATCCTTAGAGTAGGAGCGAGCGCCAGGCGCGACCGTACTGAATTGTTGGAGGATCAACGATGACGAAGCGATACAAGGGCGAGTGTTTCTGCGGGGCCGTCAAAATCGAAGTGTCGGGTGAGCCGCAGTCGATGGCGTATTGCCATTGCAATTCATGTCGCTCGTGGTCGGGAAGTCCGGTCCACGCATCGACGATGTGGAGCGCCGATGCGGTGAAGGTCGTCGCGGGGGCGGAGCACGTTCGGACATTTCAGAAGACTCCGAAGAGCATCAGCCATCGCCAGTCGTGCGCGAAATGCGGTGGCCACCTGATGATCAGTCACCCCGATTTCGGGATGTTCGATGTGTTGGCCGCCACGCTACCCACGCTGAAGTTCGTCCCGAGCGTTCACGTCAACTATTCCGAGTCCGTACTGCCGATCCGCGACGGACTGCCGAAATTCCGCGACTTTCCCGCTGAGTTCGGCGGGTCGGGGGAGTTGATTCCCGAGTGAGCCAGCGAGGATGAGCCGCGCCTTGCCGCGGTCCGTTGTGCGTCGTCAAGATGCCCGTCTCATGAACAGCGCCGTGAAGCCGCGCTACGCATCGAATACACTGCGCGCTCTCTGCGCGCTCCACGGGTATCGCCGACATGCAAATTGATCCGATGCTCAAACCACTGCTCGACGACCTCCACGCGCGCAGCGAGGCGCAAACGCAGGAGATCGAGGAATACTTCTTCAAGACACGAACCGGTCCCTGGCGCGGCATGGAGCCGCGCGACCACGCGCATTACGCGGACAAGCTCGTCGCGCTCGACCGTGACAAGGCCGAGTTCTGCTACGCGCTGTGCCGCGCATCGGGCGCGCGCCGTATCGTCGAGCTCGGCACGTCTTTCGGCGTTTCGACGATCTACCTCGCGGCCGCAGTGCGCGACAACGGCGGTGGCGTCGTGATCGGCGCCGAGCACGAACCGCAGAAGCTCAAGGCCGCTCGCGCAAACATCGAGGCCGCCGGTTTGTCGGCATACGTGGATCTGCATGAAGGCGATGTGCTCGACGCGATCAAGACGGTCGACTCACCGATCGACTTCGTGCTGTTCGATATCTGGATTCAGGTCGTGCGACCCGCGCTCGACCTGCTGCTGCCGCATCTGCGCCGGGGCAGTGTCATCTGCGCGGACAACACCGCGCCCGGCCGCACCCGCGACGCCTACGCGCCGTTCTTCGAGGTCATCGACGATCCGGCGCATCGGTTTCACACGACCACATTGCCGTTCAAGGGCGGGTTCGAGATGGCGGTTAAGGGGTAGGCGCGTTCGCCACGGAACTCTGGTGGAGCCGCTCTTTCGAACAATCGATTGCCACAGCCTCCCGGTGCAAGACCTCGACGCCGCGATTGCGTTCTATGGCGCGCTCGGCCACGAGGTGATCTGGCGCGATGCGGCGGCAGCGGGACTGCGCTTGCCCGATTCCGACGCCGAGCTCGTATTGCACACGGACAACCGACCCATCGAAACGGATCTGAAGGTCAAGTCGGTGCCGGAGACGATCGAGCGATTCACGAAGGCGGGCGGCACGCTCGTCGCCGGTCCGTTCCAGATCCGCATTGGCCAATGCGCCGTGCTGCTCGATCCATGGAACAACCCGTTGGTCGTGCTCGATGCATCGTTAGGTCTACTCGAGACCGATGCTTCCGGGCGCGTCGTCGGCAATCGTCCCCCCAACGAGGATGTTGGTGGCGTCTGAGATGCCGATGGCCGACCTTCGCCACTTCGAGATAAGAAATCTTCGCAGCGACGACGCCGCCGTCATCTCGGCGGCATTCTCGGCGATCGGCTGGCACAAGCCGGTATCGCAATACGATGCGTACTGGGTGGAACAGGTATCGGGCGACCGTGACGTCTTGGTCGCCACGTTGGACGGCCGGTTCAGCGGCTATGTGACGATTCGCTGGCATTCGACCTATGCGCCGTTTGCCGCGACGGGGATACCGGAGATTCAGGACTTCAATGTGCTGCCGGAGTTTCGCAGGCGAGGCATCGGGACGCGGCTGATGGATCAGGCGGAAGAACGCGTCGCGCGCCGTTGCGATACCGTTGGCATCGGCGTTGGCATGTACGCCGATTACGGGCATGCGCAAAGACTGTACGTTCTGCGCGGCTATGTGCCCGACGGTCGCGGATTGACCCACCGTGGCGAGGTGCTGCCGCCGATGGCGCGCGTGATCAACGACGACGACTTGGTGCTGTTCTTCACCAAGAAATTGCGATAGCGGCGCTTCGCGTTCAGGCGACGCCGTACAGGCGCCTGATCACGCCGCCCCAGAACTCCTGCGGTCCGGCGTCCGCGAACGTCTGTTGCGCACCATCCGATGTACACCAGCCGGCTTTGCTCTTCTCGAACAGAATGACGTCGGGCGTGTGTTGCGGGTCGTCATCGAGCGCCCCGCCCGGCACGCGGACCGCGCCGTACGACGTCCGGATCGGCGCTACCGCGCCGCAGGTTCGACAGAACGCGCGCTTGTTGCCGGGTGATGATTCGTAGGCCACCGCGTGGTCCTCACCGGAGAGCCAACGAAAACTCCCTGGCTTGACCTGCAGGTACACGCCGAACTGGCTGCCCGAGACCTTGCGACAGTTGGTGCAGAAACAGCCGACCGATAGAACGATGCCCGCGTCGTCGATCTCGAACGCAATGGCGCCACACAGACATGATCCCCTGGCCATGAAACCCCCCGTTTAATATCCGGTACGGTTGCGTCACGCGCCGCAACTTCATACGTTCATGCGCGACATCATCGCAAACGAAGGCAGCGCCTGTGAATGATTTACCGAAGTATGCGCGACTCGAGATCGAGCGCCGCTGGCTGGTCGACGCGACGGCGATGGGCGAACTCGCGAACGTCCCGTATCGATTGATCGAAGATCTGTACGTCGGTGAATCGCGGTTGCGTCTGCGCAAGATCACACAACCCAGTGGCAATGCGCTTTTCAAGTTCGGCAAGAAATACGGGAAACACTCACCGCTATCGGAGCCGATCACGAACCTTTATTTGACCGAGGGCGAGTACCGGCAGCTGGCGTCCTTGGCCGGGATCTCTGCGTCGAAGCGCCGCTATGCCATTGCCGGCGGCTCCCTCGACGTGTACCAACGGCCTCATTCCGGATTGATGATCTTCGAACTCGAATTCGACGACGAAGCAGCAGCCCAACGGTTTCGTCCGCCCCATTTCGTCACGCGGGAAATCACCGGCGACGCGGCGTTCAGCGGCTTCGCATTGGCGACCCGCGATGCCTCATAACGTCGGCCGCGACGGCGCCACCGGAGTAAAGTAGCCCGCGTTTTCCTGGAACGTCGCGCCAATGAAGGTAATGAAGGTTCTGCTGATCGTGCTGGGGGTTTACGTAGCGATCGTCGTCGCCTTCGAGGTCCTGGTTACGACGATGGGCAAACGGCAGGCGGACCACGGCGTGAACCCAGATGAACACTGGTTGGTGATCACGACGACCGGTGCCGACGGACACAACATCGACACTGTCATTGCCGGCGTCGAAGTCGCGGGGGCGCTGTATGTCTCGGCGAATCACTGGCCGCGCGGCTGGTATCACCGCGCGCTCGAGCGGCCGGACGTCGAGATCACTCGCGCGGGCACGAAGATGGCGTATCGCGCCGTGGCGGTCGATGGCGACGAACGTGCTCGCGCGATTGCCGGCTACCACTTGCCGTGGGCCGTTCGTCTGTTGACCGGATTTCCGCCACGATCGTTCCTGCGGCTGGATCCGCGCTGAGCGGAACCGCCGTAAGGGCAAGGCCGTCAGGGCAAGAAGGCATGAACGCGTCCGATCGTAGCGGGGTCATCAGTTTTTCGCAGGCGCAAGCGCGCGTCGCGTCTTCCGATGGTGAGCACGCGGTCCTCGTGCTGCACCGGGGGACGCTCGACGTGAAGCTTTCGCTGCCGGTCCTGCCGAATCAGCAGATGCCGCATGCGCAGGACGAGCTCTATGTCGTCATTCGCGGGCGCGGCGTTCTCATACACAATGGCGAGCGAAGTCCGTTCGAAGCGGGTGACTTGCTGTTCGTGGCCGCCGGCTGCGAGCACTACTACGAGGATTTCAGCGCGGATCTCGCGTTGTGGCGGATCTTTTATGGCGTGCAGGGAGGTGAGGTGCCGCAATGACCGCGACTTCGGATGATGCGCAGCACCGCGTGCTCACCGGCAGCTGCTTCTGTCGGGCGGTGCGCTATTGCGTGCCGGATGCGTTTCAGTACGCGTTGAACTGCCACTGCTCGAACTGCCGGCGCACCACGGGCGCGGCGTTCAAACCTTTCGCCGGCATCGAACGCGGCCAACTGACGATCACCGACGGCGCAACGAACCTGCTGATTTATGGCGACGAGAAGGGTCATGACGCCCACTGCAAGGGTTGTGGGTCGCTGCTGTACTCGGTGGTGCGCGACGGCGCGTTCGTTCACGTTGCGATGGGCACGCTCGTGGACGCACCGTCGATCCGTCCGCGCGCGCATATCTTTGTCGGTTCCAAAGCACCGTGGTTCACGATCACCGACGACCTGCCCCAGTTCGACGAATTTCCGAAATGAGGACCTAAGAGATGGCCTTCATCGATACACGCGAGATCACCGTCAAGGAGCCGCTGCCCGGCTGGAAGGGCCGCTTCTTCAATTCGCAGAGCATGACGTTCGGTCACTACGACGTGCGCGCCGGCGCGCAGATTCACGAACACTTTCACGAGAACGAGGAAGTCTGGCACATCGTCGACGGACAACTCGAGGTCACGATCGCGGGGCAGACGCAGGTCGCGGGTCCCGGCTGCGTCGCGATCGTGCCGCCGAACACGCCGCACTCCGTCAAGGCGCTGACCGACGGTCGCGCGATCGTCGTAGACTTTCCGCTGCGAGCCTCGATTGGCGGCGTAAAACTGTAGCCTCATTTCTTTTGAAGGCCCCGAACCCGACGGAGGAATTGCGCGTTGGCAACTAACGAATCGGGGTCGCGTGATCTATCTTTGGGGCCTGCAGGCGAACTGTGGCATCTGACGCAACGCGCCTGAGTCCGGTCGCTGGCGACTTGCGCGGCCGCGTCATCGCGGTCGGCGCGAGCGCGACGCACACATTCTCCAAAGCGACGCTACGTCGGATCAACCTGCTCGCGGGCTTGGGCGTCGAGGGAGACGCGCACTGCGGCGTGACGGTGAAGCATCGTTCGCGCGTCGCGCAGGATCCGAACCAGCCGAATCTGCGGCAGGTGCATCTGATCCACGACGAGTTGTTCGACGAACTCGCGGCGCACGGCTTTGACCTGCG
Organism: uncultured Gammaproteobacteria bacterium; assembly: GCA_963829065.1. Lineage (GTDB taxonomy): Bacteria > Pseudomonadota > Gammaproteobacteria > Pseudomonadales > Azotimanducaceae > DATJGR01. The sequence continues at coordinate 359,926 of CAWHHK010000014.1, forward strand.
ACCGGGAGAAATGGGAGAGAACATCACGACACGCGGAATCCAACTGCTTGCATTGCCGGTCGGCACGTTGCTGCGTGTCGGCGCTTCGGCGGTCGTACAGCTGACGGGACTGCGCAACCCGTGCGGGCAGCTCAACGGACTCCAGAGCGGACTCATGTCCGCTTGCGTGGAGCGCACGCTCGATGGAAAGACGATCCGCAAGGCTGGTGTGATGAGCATCGTCGTAACCGGCGGTGTAGTCACCCCGAACGACGACATCACCGTTGAACTGCCGCCGCGGCCACATCGGGAACTCGAACGCGTTTGAGCGTGATAGCCTCGCCGCTGAGCCCATCGGAGCGCGAATGATGGCCGCATCGACCAATGGAATCGACGTCGCGGCAGTGGATCACGTCGACGCCGAGTTGGCGGACGCGTTCGGTCGCTTGCTGCCGCAGCTGTCGGAGAACGCGGAAATTCCGACACCGGAGCTGATTCGCGAGATCGTCGACGCGCCGTCGAGCACCGTGCTGATCGCACGCGACACCCGCGCCGGCGGGCGCATCGTCGGCATGTTGACGCTGGTCGTGTTCAGAATCCCGACGGGCGTACGCGCGTGGATCGAAGACGTCGTCGTCGACGCGGCGGTGCGCGGCCGCGGTGTCGGCGAAGCGCTGAGCGTGGCCGCGCTGACGCGCGCAACGGCCGCGGGCGCTCGGACCGTCGATCTGACGTCGCGGCCATCGCGCGAAGCGGCCAATCGCCTGTATCGACGGCTGGGGTTCGCGCTGCGCGAGACGAACTTGTACAGGTATTCGAAATAGCCCTGCAGCCAAGGAAAGGCGACACGACGAATGAAAATCTCGATTGAAGACGAGGCATCGCCAGCCGATGCGCTGGCGGTCGAGCGCGGACTCATCGCGCATGCGACCGCGCAAGGGATCGAGCCGCGCAACTACCGCTCGCTGGCCATCGTGCTGCGCGACGATGCGGGCGTCGTCACCGGCGGTTTGATCGCCGCGACTGTGTGGGGTTGGTTGCACGTGAAGGAACTCTGGGTCGCCGATCAGTGCCGCGGTCAGCGTTGGGGTGCAAAGCTGATGGCACTGGCTGAGGACGAAGCGGTTGCGCGGCGCTGTCACCACGCGTTCCTCGATACGTTCGACTTCCAGGCGCTCGGCTTCTACGAACGCCTCGGCTACGCGGTGTACGGTACGTTGAACGATTTTCCGAAGGGGCACGTGAGGTATTTCGTCAGCAAACGGCTCGACGGTGACGCGCCGTGAAAGCCGGCGTTGCCACGCCTGCGACGATCGATGCGTACATCGCCGCGTTTCCCGCGGCGGTGCAGAAGCGCCTGCAGCAAGTTCGGCGCGCCGTCGTCGCCGTGGCCCCTGAAGCGACGCCTACGATCAGCTATCGGATGCCGGCGTTCGTTCTGGACGGCAATCGGATCTACTTCGCGGCGTTCAACAACCACATCGGTCTGTACCCGGGACCCGCGGCGATCGTCGAATTTCAAGACGAGCTCGCGGGATATCGCACGTCCAAAGGCGCGATTCAGTTCCCGTTCGACGCGCCGCTGCCGCTGCCGCTGATCAAGAAGATCGTCCGATTTCGCCTGTCGGGGTGAAGGCAGCCTTCTATCGGACGACCGAGCCACCGTCACACGTGATGACTTCGCCGACCGTGAATGCACTGGCGCGGGAGCTGAGGAAGATCGCGAGCCCGGCGATGTCTTCGGGCGTTCCGACGCGCCTGCGCGGATTGCCTTTGCCGACCGCCGACCAGTCGGTCGCATCGACGTCGCCGCGACCGCCGACGCCGGTACTGAGCATATAGGTCGGGAATGGACCCGGCGCAATCGCGTTCACGATGATGTTCTCCTTGACCAAGTGAGCCGCCATGACGCGCGTCAAATGATGGACCGCCGCTTTCGACGGTCCGTATGAGAAGTTCTCGAACACCGGCGTTTTGATCCCGTCGACCGAGCCGATGTTGATGACACGCGCGGGATCCTCCGCAGTGCCGGCTTTGCGCAAGAGCGGCAGCATCTTTTGCGTCATGAAAAATACCGCTTTGACGTTGGTATCCATCACTTTGTCCCAACCGGACTCGGGAAATTCATCGAGCGGTGCTCCCCACGACACGCCGGCGTTGTTCACGAGAATGTCGAGCTGTCGTTCGTGGCGTGCGATCTCGGTTGCCACCGTGTTGATGCCGTCCATCGTCGACAAATTCGCCGGTACCGAAATGCACTCGCCGTGATACGCATCGCTCAGACCCGCGGCGGTTGCATTGCACGCATCGGCCTTGCGCGCGCTGATGTAGACCTTCGCCCCGGCGGCGAGAAATCCGGCCGCGATCATTTCGCCGATGCCGCGCGAACCGCCAGTCACGAGCGCCACTTTCCCTTTGATCGAAAACAGATTGTCGAAACGAGGCGTCATTCGGCGTGCTCCCCCTGTTGTGGAATTGGATGTTGCTAAATGGATCGGTCGTTACAGTTCGCGAGACATGAACACGCTGTTGGGATCGAGCACGTAACTCGCGAACGGCCCACAGTACACAAAACCGAAGCGCGAATAGAGCGCGCGGGCCGGCGCGAACGCGTCCATCGAGCCGGTCTCGAGGCTCAAGCGGGCATACGCGCGTCGCCGCGCCTCGGCGACGATGTGCTCGAGCAGCGCCGCTGCGACTCCTTTGCGGCGGTGCCCGCTGGCGGTGCGCATCGATTTGATTTCGCCGTGCCGCGGGTCGATCTGCGACAGCGCGCCGCATCCCAGCAATTCGCGCCCTTCTGTCGCGGTCCAGAACGTGATCGACGGGACGCACAACGCATCGACGTCGAGCGCGTGGACGCTCTCCGGCGGAGAATGCAACGCCATGTCGGCGAGGTGCTCACGCAGCAGGCGCGTCACCGGTTCCCGTCTGGGATCGTCCGTTCGAATCTCCAACCGGGCTGCCTCCACGCGATCTGAGTCGTGCATTATAGGGACGCCTTGCCGACAAGCGGCGGGAGTCCGGGTGGTTTCGAACTGGAGCGAGAGTCATGGCGGTTAGCGCCGATCAGATCCATAAGGGCGCGTGTTTGTGCGGGTCCGTTCAATACGAAGTCGAGGGCGCGCCCGTGATCGTCGCGCATTGCCACTGCGAAGATTGCCAACGACTGACAGGTGCGGGGCATTCGACGGGTGCGATGTTTGCGGTCGAGCGGTTCCGGCTGACGGGAACGGTTCGCGAGTACAAGCTGACCTCCGATGCCGGCAACGAAGTCACGCGCGAATTCTGCCCGGCGTGCGGCAGCCCGATTCTCGGCCGCAACACCGGCATGCCGGGATTCGTCACCGTATCGCTCGGGACACTGCAGGATTCGTCGGGATTCGAACCGGGTGTGGTCGTATTTGCGCGCAACCGTAAACCGTGGGACACGATGGATGCGTCGGTCCCCACGTTCGATGCGCAGCCGCAGTGGCGGCCCGCGTCGTGATCCGCGGGCAGTGTCTATGCGGCGGCGTGCAGTTCGAAATCGAGCGCGCCAAGGGGCCATTCGAACTGTGTCACTGCTCGCGCTGTCGCAAGGTCTCGGGCTCCGCGTTCATGGCCGGCCTCGGCGTTCGCGCTGAAGATTTCCGCTTCGTCTGTGGCCGGGAATTGATCCGCAGTTACGAAGCCCCGATCGTCGAAGCGCCACCGGCCTATCGCGTCTCGTTCTGCGGTCGTTGCGGCTCGCCGGTGCCGGATCCGCCGCAAGGCGCGGACTGGTTCGAAATTCCGGCGGGATTGCTCGACGATGATCCGGGGCTGGCGCCGGACAAACACATCTTCGTCGACCGCAAAAGCCCCTGGTACACCATCACCGATGCGCTGCCGCAGCTGACAAAAGCCCAGCTCATCGCGCTTCGACGGCGCGCGCGGCCGTGATGAATCGCGCCCCTGTGGTCGATCGTTCGTGAAATACGAGGACATCACAGTAGATGACCCCAACCCGCTGAAGCGCTGGATGCAGCGCCGCCGCCTGACGGATGCGCTGATCACGATCAGGGGCCCGCGCCACACGCCGCTGCGTGTGCTCGATATTGGTGCCGGCGACGGCGAACTCGTTCTGCAGATGGTCCGCGTCGCATCGGTCGAACCGGTGATCTACGAACCGACCCCGTCGCTGATGGCGCAGGCGAGAGAAAAACTGGCGGGGTTGGATGGCGTCGAATTCGCGGATACCCTCGCCTCGCTGACGTCGGGGTCATTCGACTACGTGTTCTGTCTCGAGGTGTTCGAGCATCTGCCGCAGAAGGAAACCGTGGAAACCATCGCGCACATCGATCGATTGTTGAAGCCCGGCGGCCACGCAGTGATCGGCGTGCCGCTAGAACTGTTCATGCCCGCATTGGTGAAAGGTCTCTTTCGCGCGTCGCGCCGCTACGGTGAGTACGATGCCCGCCCGCGCAATGTGATGTTGGCCACGCTCGGACGTCCGCCGCACCAGCGACCTGTCGGTGAGATCTCGCCCGGGCTGCCGTATCACTTTTTTCACCTCGGCTTCGACTATCGTGTGCTGGAGCGATTTCTGAAGCGGCGCCTGCAGTTGCGGCGGAAATGGTTCAGTCCGTTTCCCGCGCTCGGTGCATTCCTGAACTCGGAAGCCTATTTCCTGTTCGCCAAGCCTGAACGAAGCGGCGCGGCCAAAGCCGAGCGCGCACTGGAGTAAGTCATGCGTGCCGCAGTCGCTGTGATCGTTGGCTATCTCATCTGGACCGCGCTCTGGCTCGGCGGCAACGCGGTGTTGTTCGACGCGGCCGCGAAGATGATGAGTGCCGGGAAAACGTTCTCCGATGCCGGGCCGCTGGCCGGGTTGATTGCGCTCAGCATCGTGTGCTCGCTCGCCGCCGGATGTTGTGCTGCCGTGATCGCCAAAAAACGCCATCGCCCGGCCGTGCTCGTGATGTCTTCACTGTTGCTCGTGACGGGTGTTGTCGTTCAGTACCACATCGGGACGCTGATGCCCGTTTGGTACCATTTGACGTTCCTGGCGCTGATCGTCCCGGTCTGCATCGTCGGCGGCGCGATCATCACGCGGTGACCGCGGTGCGCGGTCGCGCTCTACCGTTGGGCGACTCGAGGTGGTGATTTGATGAAGAAGTTCGTTCTGGTCGTTGGCGGCATCGCCGCGGTCGGCGTGATCGTGGCGTTCTACATGGGCGCGTTTCAACGCGTTGCAATCACCGAGGAAGATCGCGGCCCTTATACGCTCGTGTATCGGGACATGGCGCCGGGTGCGACGGGTGACGTCGGCGCGATCACGACAGCCCTGGATACGATGCTCGAGTCTCGTGGAATCAGCGCCCGTAAGCCGCTCGACGTATTTTTCCCCGACGGTCGCGGCCAGATCGGTTTTTCGGTCGAGGGAGTGTCGGGCGATCAACTCGGCGCGCTCGTGGACGCCGCGAGCGTCAAGGTGATCGGCGCGCAACGTTACCTGGTGGCGCAGTTCCCGTGGCGCAATCGGTTGTCGTTCATGGTCGGATACATGAAGGTCGACCCGGCACTTGCGCGATACCGCGACGCGCACGGCTACAAGAAGGTCGAAGCGATTGCGCTGAACGACGGCGACACGATCGTGTACATGCAGCCCGTTGTTCGCTTGTGAAAAAGATGCGGTTGTGAATAGTGCGCTTGTGAAAAGGTGCGGTTGTGAGTCAGGCTGATTTCAAACCCGCAGGTTGGCCCAACGTCGCGCCGCGCATCGTCGTGCGCGATACGAAAGGGCTCGTGCATTTTCTCCACGAGGTCTTTGGCGCGACAGGTGAGCATCAGACGCAGCGTCCGTCGGAGATCTGGATCGGCGACTCGGTGATCCTGATCGGTGAGCCGGGCGTGCGGCCGGCGCTCGCGGCGTTCCTTTATGTATATGTCAGCGACACCGATGCGACATACCGGCGCGCCATCGCGGCGGGCGCCCGCTCGCTCGAGACGCCGACCGATCTGCCGTATGGCGATCGCCGCTGCATGGTGGAGGACGCGTGGGGCAACACCTGGCAGATCGCGACGCGACTGACGCGCTGAACCACGTGCGTCCGGCGCGCGTCGACGAAGCGCAGGTGCTCAGTGCGCTTGCGCTGCGCTCGAAAGCGCACTGGGGTTATTCGCCCGAGTTCATCGAGGCGTGCCGCGACGAGCTGACGATCTCGCCGGAAAACCTGCGCTCGACGCAGATGCGCTACTTCGTGCTGGAGCACGAGAGCCGCTTGATCGGTTTCTATGCGCTGAGCCGGCTCACGCCGACCGAGATCGAACTCGACGCGCTGTTCGTCGAACCCGCAGATATCGGCGAAGGCTTCGGTCGCGTGCTGATCGAACACGCGAAACGCACCGCCGCCGCGCTCGGGGCGCGGCGGCTCGTGATTCAAAGCGATCCGTTCGCCGCGCGCTTTTATCAGGCGGCCGGCGGCCGGCAAACCGGTGAGAGTGAATCGGCCAGCGTGCCGGGGAGATACCTGCCGACGTTCGAGATCACGCTGCTGTAACGCTTACGAGTTGGAGGTCGTCAGCTCCCACACGACGATCGCCTGTATGCTGTCGCTGAAATGATCCCCGCACACGAAGCACTGCAACGACTGCGCGAAGGCAATCGCCGCTTCACGGCGCATATCGGGAACGCAGAGGCCGATTTGCGCCAACAACGGCGCGCCGCGTTACCGCAAGACCAGTTGCCGTTCGCGATCGTGCTCGGCTGCTCGGACGCGCGCGTGCCGGCCGAGATCGTGTTCGATCAAGGCCTCGGTGATCTGTTCGTGATCCGCGTGGCCGGCAACATCGTCGCGCCATCACAGGTCGGCAGCGTCGAGTTCGCGGCGTCGCGGTTCAACACACGGCTCGTCGTCGTGTTGGGCCACTCGCAGTGCGGCGCGATCGAAGCGACGCTCGAAGAACTGCAGCGCCCGGCCGAAAATCAGTCGCGCAATCTGCGCTCGATCGTTGATCGAGTCCGGCCGTCGGTCGAAGTGTTGCTGAAAACCGAACTGAGACACGACCTGGATAAATTGGTGCAACACGCCGTTCGCGCCAATGTCGCGCTGTCAGTGGATCATCTGCGCCACGGTTCCGAAGTGCTGGAGGAACTGATCCGCAACGAGGGTCTGCGCATCGTCGGCGCCGAGTACTCGCTGACGACCGGCGTCGTCGAATTCTTCGATGACGGCGGGATCGGGTGAGACTGACGCGAATGCAGCCACGTATCAGCATGATCACACTTGCGGTTCGCGACCTTGCACGCGCGGTGACTTTCTACGAACACGGTCTAGGATTCCCGCGGAAAGAGTCGCCGCCGGAAATCGCGTTCTTCACGCTCAACGGCACGTGGTTGAGTCTGTACGGGCGCGACGCGCTGGCCGAGGACGCGATGGTGCCTGCCGCCGGAAGCGGATTCGAAGGATTCGCGCTCGCGCACAACGTGTCGTCGGAAGCTGAGGTGCAGCAAGTGATCGATCAGGCGGTCGCCGCCGGTGCGACGCTCGTGAAAACACCGCAGAAAGTATTTTGGGGAGGCTTTTCGGGTTACTTCAAAGATCCGGACGGCCATCTGTGGGAGGTCGCGCACAACCCCTTTGGTTGGATCGGGCCCCGCGATGACACCGCCACCTGATTCCGCGCTGGATAGCAGTGACGTCATCGAGGCGCTGACGCGAATGCTGAACGCGGGGCCGCTCGATCATCTACCGAAACGGCGCGGCGACATCGAAGTGTTGGTCGCGCTCGCGGCCGCGGTCTTCCGTCCCCGGCGCATGTATCGAGAGGACGAGGTGAACGCGCAGCTAGCCGCGTGGCTCGATAAGTTCATCGTCCCTGGCGCGTTCGATCATGTCTCGCTGCGCCGTCTCGCGGTCGACCACCGGCTCCTGCTGCGCAATCCCGCCGGCACCGCGTACCGACTCAATGCCGGCATGCTCGCGGCGCAGATATCCGCGGCGGCGCAGGCGATCGATCCCGGCGAGGTGCTGGCGTCGCTGCAAACCGCGCGCGACCGCCGCAAGCGCGAGCGCGCGACGAAGTCATAGATGCCAACGCTGTATATGACGTGCGGGCTGCCGGGGTCGGGCAAAACGACGCTCGCGAAACAGATCGAGCAGTCCCGCAACGCGTTGCGGCTCACGGGCGATGAATGGCTATTCGCATTGTTCGGCCCCGAGCCGGAGCTGCCGGAAACCAAGGGCACCCCGAGTCCGCAGCGCAACACTGTCGAAGCGCTGCAGTGGGACGTCGCCGCGCGCGCACTCGCGCTCGGCATCGACGTCGTAATCGACTGGGGCGTCTGGAGTCGCGCGGAGCGCGATGACTATCGCGCGCGTGCCGCCGCGATCGGCGCGCGCGTCGTTCTATGTTTTGTCGACGCACCGATCGAGGAGTTGGTGCGGCGTCTGGAGGCGCGCAATGCGAATCTGCCGTCGGGTGCGTTTTACATCGATGCGCAGAATCTGAAGTTATGGTCGACGTGGTTCGAGCGCCCAACCGATGATGAACTGCTGGAGAACATCGGCGACATCGGAGAAACAACATGATGCGCTGTGTAACGGCGTTCGTGTGGCTTGCGATGTTTTCGGTCGCGTCGCTAGCAGCCGCGCCGGCGTGCGACAGCGGCGCGCGTTACGTCCAGAAAATCGTCCTGCCGTCGGGTCAAACGGTAGTGATCGCCGAGGGCGATTGCGAGGCGCGGTCGCTCGGCAGCTATAGCGTGCGGCTGTACAAGGCCGGCGGCGCCCAGCCCGGCGACGACACGACGTTATACGCGGCCGGTGTGATCCTCGAACGCGACGGCACGATCGAAGCCGTGCGACTGGCGGATCTCGATGGCAACGGTCGCGACGAGTTGGTGGTCGTCATCCGCTCGGTCGGGTCCGGCGGCTACCTGTCGGCGCAGGCGCTATCGGTCGCCAACAACCACATCGAGGTGCGTTCGAGCGTGAAAGGCCTGCCGAAGGATGCCGACCCGATTGCGGCGCTGACGAAAACATCGCATGCCGACAAAGTCACAGGCAAAGGCAAGTATCACGATCCCGTCGGGGGCGCGCGCTGATCGCGCGGTCATTAGATACGGCAGCTCACTCCAGGTCGGCGAACACCGGCGCGTGATCCGATGCAATGAACCCCTCCTGTTTTTTGCGATAGTCGCGGTCGATGACGACGTCTTTGAGGCGCTGCGCCGCCGGCGCGGTCGCCAGCAACATGTCGATGCGCAGGCCTTGCCCCTTGTGGAACGCGCCACCGCGGAAGTCCCACCACGAGAACGACTTCTTGTCGGGATAGAGCTTCCGGAACAGATCGACGAAACCGAGTTGGAGCAGCGCCGCGTACCGATCACGTTCCGCTTTCGTGTGAAAAATCAGCTCGCTGGTGTTGCCCTCGATCCAGCTGTCGAGATCCGTGGGTACGACGTTGAAGTCACCGCACAGCACGGCGGGCGCAGCGCGATCCTGCGCAGCCCAATAGCGCAACAGCGAATCGAACCACGCGAGTTTGCTCGGGAAGTCGTCGTGCCCGAGGTCTTTGCCGTTCGGACAATAGACTGTCGTGAAAGACAGGTCGTCGACCTTCACGCGCAACAGTCGCGCACCATACGCGTCCTCACCCGGTAATCCGCGCTCGAGAACCTCCGCGGGATTTCGGCTCAGCACCGCGACGCCGTTCCACGCTTTCTGTCCGTACGTCGCGACGTGGTAGCCGAGATCGTTGAAGAACCCGACAGGGAACTCGTCATCGGTGATCTTGATCTCCTGCAGACCCACGACGTCGGGTTTGCGGGCGGCGAGCCACAGGCGCAGGTAGTCGAGTCGGGCGCGCAGGCCGTTGATGTTCCAGGTAGCTACTCGCATAGGATGAGTGTGCGATCATCCGTGCGGAGGGGGCAAGCATCGGCACTCATCAAGAGAGGAGAGCGACATGAAATTCGAAGGCGGCTGTTATTGCAAAGCGGTTCGTTATCAGGCCGAAGGCGAACCGATGTTCAAAGGCCAGTGCCACTGTCGCGAATGTCAGTACATGACCGGCGGTCATCCGAACGTGATCATGGCGATGCCGGAGTCGGGCTTCAGATACACCAAGGGCAAGCCGAAGGGTTTCACACGCAAGGACATTCCGAATCCGGCGACACGCGAATTCTGTCCCGAATGCGGTACGCACCTGACGACGCGTTCGCCGAATCTGCCGGGTACCGCGTTGATCAAGGTCGGGACGTTCGATGATCCGTCGCTGTTCGGCGGTCCGCAGATGGTGATCTTCACGATCGACAAGCAGGCATTCCACCACGTGCCGGCGGGTGTGCCCGCGTTCGAGCGCGTGCCCGGTTGACGCGCGCCGATTCGTGATGATCGGCATTCCGTTCGGGCCGGGCGCGTTCGGTGATTTCCGCGGGATGATCGAACGCATTGCCGAACACCCGTCGCCGGCCGTCGCGTGGCTGATCGGCATGCTCGATTGGCCGGCGAACGCGCCCGGCGACCTCGCGTGCCCGACGTTGTGGCTCGTCGGTTCGAACAATCCGTTCGCGATGGCGAGCGTCGCCGAGCATCGCTCGGCGCTGACGAGTTCGCTCGTGCGCGTCGAGATCGTCGACGGCGTGAATCACGAACAGGAATTTCCAGCGGTCGAACGCGCGCTGCCGCTGATGCGTTCGTTTACGGCGGAACCCTAGGTGAACTAGCGAGTTGCAGTACCGTTCCTTCACACCGGGATTGGGACCTCATCGGTGCCGCGGTAGACGCGGTCGAGCGACGTATAGCGTTGACTCCACGCTAACACTGCCGAGTGCTCGCGTCGCTGTAAAGGGTGCGCGGCGGCCGCGTTGTTCGTCTGAAACAATGGGGGCATCATGCTCCGCGGTGGGCGTTGCGCACGCGGCGGGAAATCATCTCGAGGGGGCAGACATGCTCGAACTGCGGTCCACGTGTGAACACTGCAATTGCGCGTTGCCGCCGAGTTCGGTCGACGCTCGGATCTGCTCGTTCGAATGCACGTTCTGCGCGAGGTGTGTCGCGGAGGTGCTGCACGACGTCTGCCCGAATTGCGGCGGTGGATTTTCGCCACGCCCGATCAGGCCGGCACGGAATCTCAAGGGCGACAATTTCCTCGGGAAATACCCGGCGACGACCAAAGTGAAACACCGCCCGGTCGACCCGGCCGCGCACGCGGCATTTGCCGCGTCGATCGCGTCGATCCCCCCGGCGCGACGCTGAAAGAGAGACCCCACGATGACCAAGACGACCATCTTCGCCGTTCTGCGGTGCCTGGCACGATCTGCACGTTTTGCAATGCCTGGCACTTGCACGCTTTGCAACGACTGGCACGTTTTGCACGTTTTGCAACGCCTGGCACCGTCGGGGAGTTTCAACGATGAGTAAGACGACGATCCTCGACGCGGTGAAAATTCAGGCGCGGGCGGTCATTCCGATCGTCAAGGCGCTGGAGCGCGAACTCGGCAAGGAGCGCGCGTTTGCGCTCGTCGGCGGCGCGATCGCGCAGGACTATGCGAACCGGCAGTCGCGGCGCATTGCCGTGCGCAACCTGCATCCGCGCGAGAGTGGTACCAACAACGTGTTTCCGGTCGAGAGTCAGGTGGTCGAAGACACGCAAACCACGTTCGGCGTCAACATGACGACCTGTCAGTTCGCGCGGTACTTCCGTGAGATCGGCGAACCCGAAATCGGCGCGTTGCTGACGTGCGGCGTCGATTTCGCGAACGAGGCGCTGCAGCGGCCGGACTGGGAGTTCCGCCGCACGCATACGCTGATGCAAGGCGCCGATCACTGCGATTTTCGCTGGCGCTTGCGACGCAACGAACAGGAGTCACTCGATGCAGCTGACCGATAAAGTCGCACTGGTCACCGGTGGCTCTGGCGACATCGGCGGCGCCATCGCGCGGCGGTTAGGCGCGGCGGGTGCGCACGTGATCGTCTCCTATGTCGGCGCGGCGGAGTTGGCAGCGGCAACCGTGCGCGACATCGAAGCCGCCGGCGGGCATGCGAGCGTGCAGCAGCTCGATCAGCGTTCGCCCGCGGCAATCGATGCCTGCATCGCTTCGATCGCGCAGACCCACGGGCGGCTCGACATCCTCGTCAACAACGCGGCCTGGAACATCGGGATTCCGTTTCCGGATCTGGACGCGCTGACGCCGGAGATCTGGGATCGCGTGCTCGAAACCAACCTGCGCGCGCCATTCCTGCTCGCGCGCGCGGCGGCCCGGTTGCTGAAAGCCGATGGCGGCGGTCATATCGTCAACATCTCGTCGGCCGGCGGCATCAGCCCCGGCAGCTCGAGCATCGCGTACTCGGCGAGCAAAGCGGGGCTCAATCATCTGACGCGCTGTCTCGCGGTTGCGATGGCGCCGGAGGTCGCGGTGAATTGCGTCGCGCCGGGGCTCGTCGAAAACACGCGGATGGCCAAACGATTGCCCGAGGCGGTCGCGCGCGGCGCGCGGGCGCAGGCGGTGCTCGGACACGTCGGCCGGCCCGACGATATCGCGGCGCAGGTGCTCGCGTTCGTCTGCTCGACGTCGATTACCGGGCAGACGATCGTGATCGACGGCGGTATGCCAGGAGCGATGCGATGACTGAACGGGCGTCCGTGCAGACCGGATTTCTCGATCGCGCGATCGTTCACGCCGGCGTGCGTTATCCGTGTCAGGTGTATGTGCCGTCGAACTACGACGCCGCGCGCGCGTGGCCGGTCGTGCTGTTCCTGCATGGCGCGGGCGAGCGGGGCACCGACGGTCTGTTGCAGACGACGGTCGGCATCGCCCACGCGATCCGCCGCAATCCGGATCGATATCCTGCGATCGTCGTGATGCCGCAGGCGCCGCGCGACAGTTTCTGGGCGGGGCCACCCGGCGATGCGGCGCTGCTCGCGCTCGATCGCGTGTGCGAGGAATTCTCGGTGGATCACGCGCGGATCTATCTGACCGGACTGTCGATGGGCGGCCACGGCAGTTGGATGCTGGGTTATCACCACGCCGCGCGATTTGCGGCGATGCTCGTGATCTGCGGCTTCGTCGGCGATCGACCCAACCGAGCCTCTGTGGTGCCGTCAGGCGAAGGCACGCCGTATGAGCGCGTCGCGGCGCGCCTGCGCGACATGCCGATCTGGATCGTGCACGGTGAAGCGGATCAGGCGGTTCCCGTCGCCGAATCGCGGTTGATGAATGATGCGTTGCGCGCAGTCGGCGCCGCGGTTCACTACACCGAGCTGCCCGGCACGAATCACGACTCGTGGACGCCCGCGTATGACTCGGAAGCCATCGTCAGCTGGCTGTTCGCGCAGCGCCGGTGACACGCATGCGTGACAAGCTCGTGATCTCTGCGCTCGTCGCCGCGCACCTCGTCGTCAACTTCTGGCACTCGGGCGGGCACACTGAACTCGCGATTGGGCTGCCGCCGATCAAGCTGGCATTCGTCATCGTCGTGATCCTGCTCGCTCCGGTCGTTGCCGGTGTGTTGGTGTGGACGCGCTATGTCACGCTGGCGCTGTGGTTGTTCGCGCTGTCGATGGTCGGCGCGCTCGTATTTGGCGTCTATCACCACTACGTGCTCGTGTCGCCGGACAATATCGCGCATCTGCCTGACGGTCCGGCGCAGGCGCAGGCTGGATTCATCGCGAGTTCGCGGGGTGCTGGCATTGCTGGAACTCGCGGGCGCGCTCTATGGCGCGTTCAGCATCGGTGCGCGCCGCGCGGTGTGACCGATGAGCGCGCCGATCGAGATACCTGCACGCCTGCGGGCGACGTGCGATGGTTCGCCCGAACGCGCGGCCTGGCTCGCGCGTCTGCCGACGACGGTGCGGGCGCTGCAGCGGCGCTGGTCGCTCGACGTTGGCGCGCCGTTCGGCGCCGAAGCGAGCTGCGCGTGGGTCGCGCCGGCGACGCGCGCCGATGGAACGCGCGTCGTGTTGAAACTCGGCATGCCGCACATGGAAGCCGAGCACGAAATCGACGGGCTGCGATTCTGGGACGGCGAACCGACCGTCGTATTGATCGATGACGACGTCGAGCACAACGCGATGCTGCTCGAAGCTTGCGCGCCGGGTACGCCGCTGCGGACGCGACCCGAATCCGAACAGGACGTCGTGATCGCCGACCTGTTGCGCCGGTTGTGGCGCCGACCGGCAGCGCCGCACCCCTTCTTGCCGTTGTCGGTGATGACTGCGCATTGGGGCGACGCGGCTCGAGTGGATGCCGCGCGCTGGCCCGATCCGGGGCTCGCGCGGGAAGGCCTGCGCCTCTTTGCCGAACTGTCCGTCAGTTCGCCGGACGATGTGCTGCTCGCGACCGATCTGCACGCCGGCAACGTGCTCGCGGCGCAGCGCGCGCCGTGGCTCGTCATCGATCCCAAACCGTTCGTCGGCGATCGGGCATACGACGCCACCCAGCATTTGTTCAATGGACTGCCGCGGCTGACGCTCGATCTGATCAGGCGTTTTGCCGACCTGCTCGGCGTCGAGCACGAACGCGTTCGGCTGTGGACGTTCGCGCGTCTCGTCGCAGAGCCGCGTGATGACTGGAGCGACACGCGTTACGATCTGGCGCGCTCGTTGGCGCCTTAGACCCGTCTGACGACCTGGTGAGCAGCATGACTTCGCGGACGATTGCACTGAGAGATGGCCGCACGCTGTTGATCCGCGACGCGGTGCCGGACGATGCGTCGGCGATACTCGCCTACCTCGAAGCAATCAGCGGCGAGTCCGACTTCTTGACGTTTGGTCCCGGCGAGTTCGAATTGACCGAGGCACAGGAAGCCGAACATCTGCGCGGCGTCAACGCGGCCTCCGATCAGCTCTACGTGATCGGCACGATCGATCGGGAGATCGTTGCGAGTCTGACGTTCTCGACCGGGTCGGCGGCAGCGGACACGGCACGTCGGCGAGTTCGCGCTCGCGGTGCGCGCTGCGTGCTGGAACTTGGGCATCGGCGCGCTGATGCTCGATGTGCTGCTGGACTGGGCGCGCGCGAGCGGAACCGTCAGGAAGGTCGCGTTGCGCGTTCGCACCGACAATGTGCGCGGGATTGCACTCTACCGGCGTCTGGGATTCGTCACCGAAGGAACGCTGCTCGCGCGAGATCTGCGTGCGGGGCGAATACCACGATCTCTTCTACATGGGCCTGCAACTGTGATGCCGACATGCTGTACATGATCATCGAGTACTTCAACGCGGGTGCGGCCCCGGACATCTATCGACGCGCGCGCGGCGGGCGCCGTCTGCCGATTGGTCTCGAGTACGTCGACAGCTGGGTCGATCTCGATTACTTCCGTTGCTTTCAATTGATGCGCACCGACGACCGGGCGCTGATCGATCGCTGGATCCAGGAGTGGAACGATCTCGCGCACTTCGAGGTGATCGAAGTACGCACTTCTGCGGAGGCCGCGCGGCTCATTTCTGACGAGCTGGCCGACAAGCTCTAATCCGTAATTAAGTATTTACTTATTTAATGATCTGCTGCAGTATGCGGCCATGCGTGCATTTGCAGCTCTTGCCGATCCAACCCGCCGACGCATCGTCGAACTGCTGAGCACGGGCGAGCGCTCGGCGGGTGAAATCGTCGACGAGTTCGACGTCAGCGCGCCGGCGATCTCGCAACACCTGAAGGCATTGCGCGACGCCGGGCTCGTGCAGGTGCGGGTGGATGCGCAACGCCGCATCTACGCACTCGATCCGGGCGGTCTCGAGGACATCGACGCGTGGTTGCAGGACGTCCGCAAATTCTGGAGTGGGCGGCTCGATGCGTTGGAACGCAAGTTGCGTCAGCCGGACGCTCCGACTCGGAAAAAACCGAACAGGAGACGGAAATGAGTGAATACGGCGAAGTGATCGGGGCGGACACGGTGCGTTTCGAACGACTGCTGCCCGGCCCCATCGAGCGCGTTTGGAAGCACCTGACGGATTCGGAATTGCGCGGTACCTGGTTCGCGGCGGGACCGATGGAGCCCCGCGTCGGCGGTTCGCTGACGTTGCACTTTCGGCACCAGAATCTCACCGATCACGACGAGGTGATTCCGGAAAAGTTCAAGGCGATGGAGCAAGGCATCACGATGGAAAGCCGCGTCACGCGGTGGGATCCGCCGCACCATCTGGGATACACGTGGGATGACGGCTCCGAAGTGTCGTTCGATCTCGAGCAGCGCGGCAAACAGGTGCTGCTCACGCTGACCCACCGCGCGCTGGCGTCGCGCGATGCGATGATCAACGTCGCCGGCGGTTGGCACTCGCACCTCGACGTGCTGACGGAACGCTTGAGTGGGAAGAACCCGGCGCCATTCTGGCCGCGCGTCGAACGCTACGAGCGCGAGTATCCCGCGCGAATCAAGTAGTCGATCGGTCGCGCGCGTTTGCGACGTTGATCGCCGCTACGATGTCAGCCTCGCTGGGCGCGCGACCGGTCGCCGCGTGCTCGGCGTGGAATTTCACGAAGACGTCGTGCACCTTCAGCGCGGAGAGCGCCAGTTGGGTCGCGTTGCCCGTGCTGCCGCCGACGCACTCGGGATGTCTGCGCAGAAACTGCGCGGCGGCGCGCAATGCCGCATGCCGGATACGATCGCGCTCATCGTCATAGTCGAAACGCCAGCGCAGCGAACGCTGCCGAACCGCCGCGGCGGCCGCGTCTTCTGGAACCACGCCGCTCGCGCTGTATACGCGACAGTCGTACGTGCGACAGGCGCGCGGACGCTGCGCATAGATCGAGCACGCGTCGTCGATCAGCATCGGGCAGCGACCGTGTTCGTCGTGGCCCATCAGCATGTTGCCTTTGGGCTGACCGGGCGCGGGGAACAGCAGCTGCTTCGGGATGCGCGCCAGCGTGTCGGCCTCGTCGGCCTCGACGTGGATGAAATAGCCCGCGCGGCAACACGCATTGCAGGTGCCGCAGGGAACGTCGGAGCCGGCACGGCCCGTCAGTGCGGCCCGCATCTGGTCGCAGCCAGGACGCAAAACCGCCAGCCGCGCAGATCCTGCTGCTCGGTGATCTCGACGACGTCGAGCAAGGTCACTTCGTTGGGCACGGTCTGTTCGTGCGTTGACCGGGTCTTGGCGTCGGACTATACGTCAGCGTCATGACGAACGCGTATGCTCGGCGCCATTGTGCAAACGGCACGAGGTTCGCGATTGAAACGGGCCGCGCTTGCGCTCTTGATCGTGCTGATCATCGGTGTGTCCGGGATCGGCTGGATTGCTGTCGGCGCGCCACCCGTCAATCACGCGACGCTCGCCGCCGATCTCGTTGACGCAACTTCCGCCGAAGGTCGCGCGCTGCTCGCGACTCCGGTGCGAATCGACTACGACCAACTCTCGCCGTATTTCGTCGGCCAGAGCAGGCGCGCGTATTGCGGCGTTGCGACCGGGGCTGCGGTTCTCAACGCACTGCGGCATCCGCCGATCCCGCTGACGCAGACAACATTTTTCTCGCCGCAGGTCTCGGCCGTGCGCAGCGCAATGCGCGTCACCTTCGGCGGCTTGACGCTCGATCAGCTGGCAGACCTCCTCAAGGCGCAAGGGCTCGCCGTTGTCGTCGTGCACGCGGCGCAGTCGGATCTCGCGGCTTTTCGCAGCGCGGCCCGCGCCGTGCTTGCGGAACCCGCGCAATTCCTGATTGCCAACTACGATCGCGTCGCGCTCCACCAGGAGGGCGCAGGGCACATCTCGCCGGTGGGTGCGTACGATCCGGGCAGCGATCGTTTGCTCGTGCTCGACGTCGCCGCCCACAAGTATCCGCCGACGTGGGTGCGTACCGGCGATCTGTGGAACGCGATGAATACGATCGACTCGACGTCGGGCGCGACGCGCGGTTACCTTGTCGTACGAGAAGGCGATGCGACGACGCAAGGCGTTTCCGACAACGGCGTTGGGGGGAGCTGACATGGCGACATTCGTTCTGGTCCACGGTGCGTGGCACGGCAGCTGGTGCTGGAAGCGCGTCCGCAAGGCACTGCAGGCGCGTGGGTCACGACGTGTTCACGCCGACGTTGACTGGTCTCGCGGAGCGATCGCACCTGCTGGCGCCGAACGTGAACCTCGACACGCACATCGACGACGTCGTTGGTCTGATCAAATGGGAAGAGCTGACGGACGTCGTGTTGTGCGGACACTCCTACGGCGGCTGTGTCATCAGCGGCGCGGCGGATCGTATAGCGGAGCGCATCGGTGCGCTGGTTTACCTCGATGCGTTCGTGTTGGCCGATGGGCAATGTCTGTTCGACACCGTGCAGCGCGATGGCGCGGGTCGCGGCGGCCCTGCTCCCGGCGGGGACGACTGGAGAGTGCCGCCGATTCCCGCGGAAGTGTTCAACGTCAACAGCAACGATCGCGAATGGGTGAATCGTCAATGTACCCCGCAGCCGATCGCGACGTTCCAGCAGCCGATTCGCCTGACCGGGGAAATCGACACGGTGGCCGATGTCACCTATGTCCTCGCGACCGACTACGCTGGCCCGCAGTTTCGCCAGTTCTACGAAGGGGCCAAGCAGCGCGGCTGGAAAACACGCACGATCGCGTGCGGCCATGACGTGATGCTCGACCGGCCTGACGAGCTGACGGATATGCTGCGGGACATTGCGCGATCGACTGACCGCTGATTGACGCCGCGCCGATGTCGGGTGGCACACTGCTGTTGATTCGAGTTCTGCTCGTAGTCGCGGTATGGATAGCGCTCGGCTGGGCGCTGGTTCGCTGGGGCTCGTGGCGAGCTTTCGTCGCGGGTCAGGCGATCATAGTCAGCGCGTTGTGGACTTCGATTTGGCTGTACAGCCATCGGGCAACGCCGCAACGTCCCGCTTGCGCCTTGCCGGTCCAGGTGGGCGAACTGGGTTCGATCTGTGGGTATCAGAACCCGGAAGACCTCGACGTTGTGCCATCGCGCAACATCCTGATCGCGTCGGAAGAGCGCAGCGGCGGACGGCTGATGGGGCTCGAGCTCGACCACCTCGAGACCGGCCCGTTCGCCTTGTGGCCGCGCGATGACGATACGGGTTCGGGGAAAGGCGATGCGGGGCATGTCGGCGACCCAAATTGTGCGGGTCCGCCCGATGCATCAACGTTCTACCCTCACGGAATATCGGTGGCCGACCTCAGCAAAACCACAGGTGCGGCGCGCATTGCGGTCG
The DNA here is from genome assembly GCA_963829065.1 of uncultured Gammaproteobacteria bacterium. Lineage (GTDB taxonomy): Bacteria > Pseudomonadota > Gammaproteobacteria > Pseudomonadales > Azotimanducaceae > DATJGR01. Next base: position 379,035 of record CAWHHK010000014.1, read on the forward strand.
TCGCGCATACCGGCAGAGAAACCATCCAATTTTTCGATATGAACGCAGACGGGCCTGCGCGACTCACGTGGCGCGGCTGCATCTTCTATCCCGAACTAACGACCGGAAACGACGTCGCGCTCTTCACGGACGGATCGCTCGTCGCAACGAATTACACGCCGGTGGGCGGCGCGGAGGGCGCCGGCTACCGACTGCGAGGCGGCTTCGGGTTCGATACCGGCGATGTGCTCGCCTGGTCACAAGAGGGCGGTTGGACGCACGTGCCCAATACCAACGGCGCGATGCCCAACGGCATCGTTGGGGCGCGCGACGAGTCGGCATTCTATTTCGCCGATGCAGGCGGCTGGCGAGTGGCGATCGTTCCGCACAGAGAGGGTAACGTAGAACGCGCTCGCGTACGCGTCGGCGGCGCGCCTAACAACCTGACGGTGACGTCGGTGGGAACGGTGCTCGCGACCGTGGTCACGTTCAGTGGCGACGTGCCCCTCTTGTGCGCTGTCGGGGGCCGCGAGTGCCGCTTCGGGTGGGCGGTCTGGGAAGTGAACCCGGCCACACGCGCGGCATCCGAGGTCTTTTCCGAAGGAGGTAAAGTCATCGGCTCGGCGACCACCGCACTGGAAGTAGGTCACTATCTGTTCATCGGTACGATGGCGGACGACAGAATCGGTGTGTATAGGCGTGACTGAAACGTAGCGATCGATCCGATCCCGGCAAGCCTGCTAGGCTCGCGGTCATTGGAGCCACGGACCAAGAGAGACATGGCCAAGCCAATCAAGCGTTACCTCAAGACGCATTTTCCGCGTCTGTTTCGGATTGGTTGGCCGCAGCCCACATCGGGCGAGAACTCGGTCGAGGCGACGTTCACGAAAAAATTTCATCGGCATCAGGCGCGCCACATGGACTCGCTGTCCGGGCCGGGTTCAGACCTCGCCCAAACCGCGGCGGTGCGGCGGCGCCTGCCGGAGTTGCTGCGGGAGTTCAACTGTTCATCGCTGCTCGATCTGCCGTGCGGCGACTTCTATTGGATGAATACGCTGGCCCTGGATATCGACTACGTCGGCGGGGACATCGTCGCGGAGTTGATCGAGCGCAACCAACGGCAGTTTCAAGGCGCACGTCGGCGGTTTTTGCGGCTGGACCTGCAGCGGGACGAACTGCCGGCATCGGATCTGGTTCTATGCCGCGATTGCCTCGTGCATTTCTCGAATCGCGACATCGTGCTCGCGCTCGAGAACATCAAACGATCGGGATGCCGCTATCTGCTGACGACGACGTTCGTGGACCGCGATCGAAACAGCGACATCGTCACCGGCAAGTGGCGTCCGCTCAATCTGCAACGTGCACCGTTCGCGCTTCCGGCGCCGATCGAATTGATCGACGAAGCACATCCGGTGCAGCGGTTTCGCGACAAACACCTCGGCTTGTGGCGGATCGATGACATTCCCGCGCTGTGATGCGGTGCTGCTGATGTGAGTCCCCTCGCGTATTACTTGCTCGATCTGGCCGGCGTCGCCGTCTTCGCAGTAAGCGGCGTGCTCGCAGCGGGACGTAAAGGCTTGGACTGGCTCGGCGTTCTGGTGATCGCGACGCTGACGGCGATCGGCGGCGGCACCGTGAGGGACCTGTTGCTGGACCGCCACCCGATCTTCTGGATCGTGCAGCCGACGTACCTCATCGTGATCGGCATTGCTGCAGTGCTGACGTTGATCTACGTGCGCGCGCGGCCCGCGCCCGGCAACGCGCTCGCGTTCGCCGACGCGTTGGGACTCGCCCTCTTCACGATCGCAGGTGCGCAGATCGCGCAAGGCGCCGCGCTGACGCCGATCATCGTCGTGCTGATGGCGACGATCACCGGCGTTGCGGGTGGGGTATTGCGCGACGTGCTATGCGCCGAAATTCCGCTGATCCTGCGCCGCGACATTTATGCGACCGCCTGTATCGCGGGCGCGTCGCTCTATCTGGTGTTGGAAGCATCGGGAGTGTCGCGGCCGTGGGCATCCGGGCTCGGCATGACTACAGTCGTCGCGCTGCGCGTGTTCGCGATTCGGCGCGGCCTGCGGCTGCCGACGTTCACGCTCCCCGACGAACCGCGCTAACGCCGCGCGCCGCGTCCCCTTATGTCGCCGCGGGCTTCGGCGCGAATGCCGCCTGCAGCGCTTTCAGGACTGCGGCTTCTTCGGCTGTCAGCTCTTCCGGTGCGCCACAACGCGGATCCGTTTTCTGAATCGCCTTGATCATCACGGGCGTCAGCGGGATCGGGTCGCAGCCGTGGCCGGTCTCGCAGATCAGATCGAACTCGGGACGCGCTTTGATGTGACAGGCGAAACAGTTGCCGTTGAACCGGTTGACGACGTCGACGAAACCGCGCGTGCGAATCGTCGACTTGCCGTTCGTGACGTCGAGTTCGAAGAACTCCCAATCTTCGTTGCCGCGTTGAAACCGGGTTCGCGTTTCACCATCACCTCGGTCGGCACCGGCTGCACGACCGATCCCGGCGGATACACCGCGCCCGTAGTCGTATTCGCGGCTGCGAGCGTGCCTTTGAGATTGCCGTTGAGATTCGCGACATAGAACCCGCGCACCGGCGTCATGTCGCGGATGCACTTGAAGCTATCGGCGGTAATCTCGGCCGGTGCGGTTTTCTGCGGTGTCGCTGCAACAGCAACGCCGCTGCAGACGACGGCAATGAGGGCCAGGCGGGAAAGACGGTTCGTCATGCAAGACTCCCAGATGGATTGTTCTTCGTATTCCGATCGTCACGAGATGCCCATCCCGCCGACGCGAATCCACGGGAAGATACCCGAACCGAAGTCCGCGCGCTCGGAGGATATCGCGACGATGTTCGTCAGCAGGCTCGCGAGGTTGCCGCTGACCATCGTCTCCGAAATCGGGTACGCAATTGCGCCGTCCTCGATGTAGTAGCTGTTCTTGGCGATGCCGGAGAAGTCGCCTTTGTCGTTGGGACGGCCACCCGAATACCGCGCGATGAGCACGCCCGCTTTCACGTCGCCGATCATTGCATCGAGCGGTGTTGTGCCGGCGTCGACGACCCACGCGCCGCCACCGGTCACCGCGCGTGCGAGGCCGGTCTTGCGCGAGCCGTACTGGTCGAGCAGGAAACTCTTCAACACGCCCCGATCGACGATCGTCGCATTCTGCGCTTCGTACCCGTCGGCGGTGACGCAGTAGCCGCCAACGAGATCCCTTGGGCGCGAGTGCAGCGTCAACGCGTCGCTCGCGACCCGCTTGCCGAGGCCATTCTTGTACACCGACGTGCCGGAGATCAGCGCGTGATTGCCGATGCTGCCGACGAGGAAGCCGAGGAAATCGCCGCTGCAGTCGGGCGTGATGATCAGGTCGCCGGTGAATTTTTTAGGCACCTTGCGGGTGCGCACCTGTTCCGTGGTCTGACGCATCAACGTATCGGTGGTCGCGAGCGACGCCAGCGGTTGGTCGAGATCGGCGAGCGTCATGCCGGTGCCGTTGAACGAAGAGACGTCGGTGCCGTCGCGCGCGGTGAACATCATGCTCGCGTGATAGGCTCCGCGCGTCGTGTCGAAATCGACGCCGTTCGAATTCAGGAACAACGAGCGGCGCGACGCGAACAAAAGCGCGGTGGTCCCCATTTTCAGCGTTGGATAGCGGGACTTCGCGTAGTCGAGCGTCTCCGCGACGCGTTCGTACATGCGATCGAGGTCGGGCGCGGCGGGGCCGGTGCTGAACACGTTTTTCGGCTGCGACGCAGCGATGTCGTTCGCGGAATCGGCGCGCGAACCGCTCGCCACCGCCCACAGGTTTTCGACAGCGTCCGTGAGACCGTCATCGCCGACATTGTTCAGCATCACGCTGCCTTGTTTGTCGTCGACGATGCCGAGCAGTCCCAGCTCGGTGTTGTGCGTCGTGCGCAGCAGATTCGTGTGACCGAGTTCGGCCTGCACCTCGTGTTGATCGCTCGCGACGAGGCGTACGCGCGCTTTCTGAAATCCGCGGCGCAACAACGCATCGAGACTGCGCTGTGCAAAAGCGCGATCGATCATGTCAGACGCCTCCGAGATGCACGCGGCACTTGATCGATGGGCCACCCATGCCGACCGGTATCGGTGTCTTCTTGCCGCACATGCCGGCGCAGGTCCACGACATCTCGTCGGATACCATCGTCACCGACTTCAGTAAGTCGAACGCGACGCCGTGAGATCGTCGTATCGGTGATCGCGCTGCCGAGCTTGCCGTTCTTGATCTCGTAGCCGAGCGTCACGCCGAACATGAATTCGGACGTCGCGTCAGCCTGACCGTTGGATGGGCGCAGCAGGTAATAGCCGTCTTCGATGCTTGCGATCATGTCGGCGAGGCGATCCGTGCGGGGCAGGATTGCGGTGTTGCGCATCCGGATCAGCGGTTCATCGGAGAACTGGAACGCGCGCGCGTTGCCGGTGGGTGCGACGCCGAAGACGACCGAACTCTCCTTGTTGTGCATGAAGTTCTTCAGCCGCCGTCTTCGATCAGGATCGCGTCCTTGCTCTCCACACCTTCGTCATCCACATACACCGGCACCGGTAGCGTCTCGCCGCGATACGTGTTCGCAAAATCGACGAGCGTGATCAGCGGACTCGCGACGAGCTGGCCGAGATAGTCGCCCGCGACCGAGCCTTCCTGGACCAGGTCGGCTTCGGTTGTGTGGCCGATCGCTTCGTGCGCGAGGATGCCGGCGAGATCGGAGTCGAGCACGACGTCGTGCGCACCGGCGCGAGGCGCAACCGCGTGACGTTTGTTCATCAGATGTCGATGCACCTGCGCGATGTCGGCGAATAATGCGTCCGGCGCCGCGAACACGTCCTCGAACTGACCGCGACCGCCGAACGTCTTGCTGTATTCGACCGGCTGTCCGGCGTCGTTGGTCGTGGTCATCCGCACCTGGATCAGCGTGCGCGTCGTGTTCGAGTAACCCTGCGACGCATCCGCGTTGTAGAGGTGCTTCTCCATGTCGAGATCGAGCCGCGTGACGCTGCGCGACTTCAAGTCGGGATAGGTCTGTGCGATGTGCTTGTCGAGTGCTTGCAGGAAATCGATCGATTGCTCCTGCGTCAGGCGCGGGCGCTGCGTGCTGAAATCGCTGACGTTGAACGCTTTTGTTCGCGGCAACTGGATCTCGGGCCGCGCGGCGTGGCGTGCGAGCAGCACCGCGTTGCGCGTCGCTTCATCGACCGTCGCGATCACGGCGTCGTTATCGATCTGCGGTCGCGATGCGAATCCCCACACGCCGTCTTTGAACACGCGCGCCGACACGCCGCCGTCGGAGGTTTGTGTGTTGGCGACGACGTCGCCGTTCGACAGCGAGATCTGCGTGCTGCGGTTGCGCTGCAGGCGCAACTCCGTATAGGCGTTGAAGCGGTTGCTGTGAGACGGCGAGATTGGTTTCGCGGATGGACATGATGCCCCCTCTGCAAGGCGACGACGATGGTGGAATTGTAGGCGGGGCGTTCGGAGAAGCTCTGCACAAGTTTCACGGTCGCACCAAGGCGCAGGATCGCGACTGCGAAGGCACCGTCGCGAGACAGCACCCTACTGCGTACTACAGTACCTTTAGGTGCGGCGAGTGATGGCAACGCACCCGGGCACGATTCTGTACCTCGGCCCGCAGGGTTGTCGCCGATTGCGCTGCTTGTTTGTCGCGCGCCTTGGCGGATGCGGAAGAGTATTGCCGACGGACTTGCTTCGCGGTCAGCGCGATTCGAGCGGCAACACGATCGCGAAGCTTGTGCAGAGCTTCCCTAAGTTTCGGTCGCCCGGCGAACCGCGCGCCGGGCACCGGCAGCGACGTCTGTCGCTCGATCATCCGTCGCACGCACGGCAGCTCCGCACCACGATGCAGCGAGGCACGACTCGCGGATCAGCGCATCGTCCTGTGTCGGTCGATTGTGAGGCCGGATGTAGTCGCTCCACGTCGGTGTCTCGAAGCGCTCGATCCAGATATGCGGATCGGCGAGATCGGCAGCAGCCGCCAGTCGGTCGCGCCGTCGCGGCGCGGTGCGGCGCAGCTCCGCCATCGCACCGAGGACACTCGAGCACGTCACCACGTCGATCATGTATTCGACGGTGACGAACGGACCCGGTGGTCGGCTGCACCGGCACAGCGGTCGCCGGCTCCCACCACAGTCGCCGCGGATCGGATTGAGCGCCTCCGTCGGCGAGCCGAACCAGCTTCCCGATGGCGCGCCGAACAGGATGACTGCCACCGCCAGCAACAGCGCCGTCTCGCAGCCCGCGTGCGTCGCGACCTCACCCGCGTCCGACTCCCCGGCCGCGAGTCCGCCGATGCGGACATCTGGTCAATCGACGTCGCGCGCGCGGGACCCCAGCGCGGCACCGACATCTGCACCGCGACGTTGAACGTCGACAACGCGAGCACCCAGCCGGCACCGGCCAGGCTCAGCGCGGCCATCGTCGACACCAGATGTGCTGGCGCCGCGACCGCGGCGGCAATGCCGAAACCGACGTGGCCGAGCGCGACGATGGACTTCGGTCGACCACACCTTGGCCGCCGCGCCGTGCTGACGGCGCCGCCAACCGCGCCGCCCCGAACGCGCCGAGCAGCGCGCCGAGCGTCGACAGGCCGCCGGCGATCAGCTCTTTTGCGATCACCGGCATCAGCGACATCACCGCGCTGGCGCCGATCCCGAACACGGCGCCGCGCAGCAGCACCCGCGCGATCGCCGGCGACATCGCCATGTAGCGAATGCCGACGGTGACCGCCATGCCGAGCGATTCGCGCGGCATCGGCTGCGGATTGACCGGCGGACGCCAGCGCGAGAGCACGTGATCAGCGCGATGTAGCTGACCGAGTTCACCGCGAATGCCGTCGCGGCGCCTGACGCGGCAACGATGGCGCCGCCAATCGCGGGCCCGACGCTGCGGGCGAGGTTGAAGCCCATGCTGTTCAGCGCGACGGCGCCCGGCAACTCGGCGCGCGGCACCATGTCGCCGACGGTCGCGTGCCAGGCCGGTTGATTGAAGGCGCCGCCGCAGCCGATCAAGAACGTGAACGTCAGCAACAGCCACGGCGTGAGCACGCCGGTCCACGCGCAGATCGAGAGCGTCGCGGATGCGACGAGCATGAAGCTCTGCGCGGCAATCATCACTTTGCGGCGGTCGAGGCTGTCGGCCACCGCGCCAGCGACGAGCGACAGCAGCATGATCGGCAGCGTGACCGACGCTTGCACCAACGCGACCATGTCCGCCGATTGCGCGAGCGAGATCATCATCCACGAGCGCCGACCGACTGAATCAGTCCGCCGAGATTCGACACGATGCTGGCCGACCACACGCGGCGGAAGATCGGATACCGGAATGGCGACAGCGCCGTAATGGGCGGCGGGCGTTCGACGGATCGGGTGTGTCTGCGTCAGTCAATCCGTGTCGGATCGGCAAGCGGAACGGCATTCTAGCGGGAACCGAAAGGCTCGCTGGTCCCCTTTGTACGCTCAGCGGCGCTTCGAGGCGGATTGGGGGAGGGGTCCTTGGCACAAGCCGACCATCGGTATCGGATCCCCGCGTATCGCGGCGGCGAGCCCTTTGCGTTCGTCAGCTATTCGCACGAAGACTCGGCGCTTGTGTTCGCCGAATTGGAGGCGCTCGCGGCGGAAGGCCTTCGCTTCTACTACGACGAGGGTATCCACCCGGGACACACCTGGGACGACGAACTCGCGGATGCGCATCGAGCGCTGCGCGGTGTTCGTGTTCTTCGTGACGCCAGCATTCGCCGTACGTCGCCGAACTGCCGGCGTGAGAATCGCGTTCGCGATCGATCACGGCAAGCCGGTGATCGCGGTGCATCTGCAGGACGTCGAGCTGCCACCGGGCTCGAGCTTGTCGATCGGCAATCGCCAGGCGATCGTGCGTTCCGCGTTTCGACGAAGCCGCGCTATCGGGAGCGGCTGATTGCGGCGATTCGCGAACACGTTGGGCAGCGATCGCAGAAACGATGCCGGCCAGCCGCGACGCCGGCGCGAGTGCCGGCGGCGAAGCGGACGCGCCGCTGGCTGATTCGGCGACGCGCTGCAGCTGCTCGCGGTCGCGATCGGATACGTCGGCGACGAATTACTGGCGCCACGCCGAGGCTGACCCGCTCGCGCTCGACGAGCAACGTCACGAAGATCGAGCAGCTCGTACAACAGGATCAGTATGGCGCGGCGTTCACGCTGGCGCACCCGCTGATCGAAGAGGACTCCGGGCGTCGACGACGCGCGCTTGCAGGCGCTGTGGAAGCAGATCGTCTGCCGGGCACGCCGATCGTGGCCGAGGCGGGCGCGACGCTGTCGTACGCGGCGTACGACGACGCGGATGATGCGACTGGATCAGCGCCGGCGTCAACGCCGATCGAGGCAGCTGCTCGACCTGCCGAAAGGCGTGGTGCGCATTCGACTGCAGAAGCCGGGATTTCAGACCGGCGAATTCGTCGTTGCGAATCCGGGGCCGAGCGTGAAGTCGGTGCAGTCGCTCGAGAACGACTTCCTGAAGTCCGGGTTTCGGTCTCCGGACTTGCCGCTCGTCGCTGGCGCCGGACGGCAAGCTCCCCGAACGACATGGTGCTGGTGCCGGCGACTGACGAGCCGATGTATCTGGACGGGGCTGCCCGACCCTACGACGGGCTACGACCGCGGGCGCTGCCCGAGTTCGCGATTTCGAAATACGAAGTGACGAACCGCGAGTACAAGGAGTTCGTCGATGCGGGCGGCTACGACAATCCGACGTACTGGGACGGCCTCGAGTTTCGCGACGACGGCAAGACGCTCGACTGGGCCGAGGCGCGCGCGCGGTTCGTCGACCGCACGGGCCGACCCGGGCCGGCGGGGTGGGAGCTGAGTGTCGTATCCGTCGGGCGAGGCCGAATGCCGGTCGGCGGCATCAGCTGGTACGAAGCGGTTGCGTATGCGCGGTTCCGCCATCTGTCGTTGCCGACGATCCACCACTGGACGCGCGCGGCGTTCGGGCCGTTCGAGGGGGTGTTCGAGACCGCGCCGGCGATCGCTGCGGCGAGTCGTTTCCTCGCTGACGGGCCCGTCGAGGCGCGCAGCGAGATGGGGCTCGGCCCATGGGGAACCTGGAACACGGCAGGCAATGCGTGCGAGTGGGTATGGAATTTCGTCGGCGCACAGGCTGCGGTGCTGGGCGGGTGCGTGGAGCGATCACGACCGCGAATCCGTACAAGACCTCGAGACGGAGCGACCGATGGCGCGGTCACCGGAGCTCGGTCTGCGCCTGATGAAGAGCTTCGAGCCGGTTCCGGACGAGCTGCTGGCGCCGATCCCGCCGCCGCTCGACGACGCGGTCGTCGACGCGGGAGCCGACGTCGGACGACGCGTTCGCGGCGATGCGGTTTCAGTTCACGGTCGGTGCGCGCACGCCGAGCGACGTGCAGATCGCGCGCTTCGCCGAGTCCGATACGTGGACCGCCGAGGAAGTGCTGTTGACGTATGCCAAGGACGACGTGCTCTCTGTCTACGTCGTGCTGCCGCGGGCGCATCGCGCAAAACCGTTGCAGCCGATCCTCTTCGGGCCGCCCGGCGGCGGCGTCCCGGCGCCGAACCGGAACGTGCTCGAGCAGTTGCGCACCGCCGACGTCGTCGTCAACGGCGGCCGCGCGCTGGTGATTCCGATCTGGGTCGACCAGTACCAGCGCGCGCAGCCGGCGACGGCGGATCTCGACGTATTCGCGGATCGTTTTCGTAAGCGACCGCATGCAGTACTTCCAGGACGGCGTCAGGACGATCGACTATCTGGCGACGCGCAGCGACATGGATGCGCAGCGGATCGGCTTCATCGGCATCAGCACCGGGAGCATCGTCATCGCGCCGCCGCTGCTCGCGTTCGAGGGATCGCATTCGCGGCGGCGTGTTGCTGTCGGCGGGAGTTTGGATATGGCCGTTTCCGGTCGCGGCGCCGACGATGGACATCGTCAACTACGCGCCGCGCATTCGTATCCCGGTCCTGATGATCAACGGCCGCTACGACAGCGTGCTGCCGCACGAATTGTCGCAGCTTCGGTTGTTCGAATCTGCTTGGCACGCCGGCCGCGGACAAACGCCTGGTGCTTGTTCGACATCGGCCACTTCACGTTCCCGCACAGCCAACTCGCGCAAGGAAGTGAACGACTGGTTCGACAAATACCTGGGGCCGGTGAACTAGTCGGGCAGGCCGAGTACGCGCTTCGCGAGAATGTTGAGCTGCACTTCCGACGTGCCGCCTTCGATCGAGTTCGCCTTCGAACGTAGCCACGCGCGCGTCGTCGTCAGTTCGTCGGGCGTGAAGTCGTCTCCGTCCCAACCGAGCGCCTGCGTGCCCATGATCGACAGCAGCAACTCGTATTTGCGGATGTTCTGTTCGGTGCCGTAGTACTTGAACATCGACGACGCCGCGCCCGGCGCGCGACCGGACTGCGACTCTTCCATCGTGCGCCGCATCGTCAATGCGAAGCTGCGATCGTTCATTCGATGCGCGATCACGCGTTGCCGCGATCGCGTCGTCGGCGATGCGACCGTCGTCGTCGCCGACGTACGTCTTCGCGATGTCTTCGATCTTCGTCGACTGCCTGCGTGCCGCCGCCGATGCCGCCGATCGACGTGCGTTCGTATTGCAGCAAGCGCTTCGCGACGGTCCAGCCTTTGTTCACTTCGCCGACGACGTTTTTCTTCAGCGCTCGCGCGTTGTCGAAGAACGTTTCGCAGAACGGCGACATGCCGCTGATCAGCAGAATCGGTTTGACGGTGACGCCCGGCTGATCGATGTCGAACAGGATGAACGTGATGCCGTCGTGTTTGGGCGCGTTCGGGTCGGTGCGCACGAGACAGAAGATCCAGTCGGCGTGGTCGGCGCCGGAGGTCCAGATCTTCGAGCCGTTGATGATGTATTCGTCGCCGTTTTCGACCGCGCTCGTCTTCAGGCTCGCGAGGTCGGAGCCGGCGTTCGGTTCGCTATAGCCCTGACACCACCAGATCTGCGCCGCGCGCGATCTTCGGCAGATGTTCGGCCTTCTGTTCCGGCGTGCCGAACTCGAGCAGCGCCGGTCCGATCATGCTGATGCCCATGCCGAACAGCGGCGGGCGCGCGTTGATGCGGCGCAGTTCGTCCTGCAGCACCGCGTTGCTGTCTTTGTCGAGCCCGGCGCCGCCGTATTGCGTCGGCCACGTCGGCACGGTCCAGCCTTTCTCGGCCATCGATCGAGCCAGATTTTCGTGTCCGGATTCTTGTACGTCGCGCGGCGGCCGCCGCCGGGCATTTCGTCCTGCGGCATCGGCGTGCGCATGCTCGGCGGGCAGTTGGCTTCGAGCCAGCTGCGTACGTCTTGGCGGAATGTCTCGATCGTCATTGCAGTTCGAAAGCCTGCTCAGAGTGCCTTGACGAAGACGATCATCGAATCGCCCGGCGCGTAAAAGTCGTGCAGCTCGCCGGCGATCTTGTAACCCATCGCCAGATAAAACGCGCGGGTCGGCTTGTAGTTGTCGCGTCCCGCGGTCTCGACCCACAGATGGGTGCAACCGCCGGCGCGCGCACGCGACTCGACCTCGCGCGAGCAGCAGGCGACCGACGCCGGTGCCGTGGCATTCCGGATGCACCGCGATCCAGTACAGATCCCAGCTCGACTGCGTCATCGAGTTGAAGCCGTAAATCGCATAGCCGAGCGTCGCGTCGCCTTCGTCGACGAACAGGAACTGATAGTCGGAGGCCTTGCCTTTCGTCAGCCGGTCGTCGACCAGTTCGACTGCGACCGCGACTTCCGGCGGATGGAACATGTTCGGTTGCGGTGGTGATTTCGGCAACGCGCTCGCGGTCGCTGCGGTCGCACTTCGGTGCGCAGCGTCAGCGCGTGCATGTGGAGTCTCGCGATGCGTGTGGTCGCAACATCAGCTGTCTCCCATGGCGGCGCGGATGATACGTGCGATCGCATCTTTATAGCGAATGCCGCTGTGCGCAAGTGCTGCGGTGAAGCCGGCGTCCGGCGCGATGCATGGATTCGCATTCACCTCGAGAATCCACGGTCCGTCGGCGTCGACGCGGAAGTCGACGCGGGCGTAACCGGACAAGCCCAGGTTCACAAAGGTTGTGCGCGCGAGGCGTTCGAGTTGTGCGAGCAGTTGCGCGTCGCTCGACGGAAATTCGAACCGGCGCGGCGTGTTCGCATATTCGAACGACGTTTCGACCCACTTCGCGCGATAACCGACCATGCGGGCCGCACCCGGCGGGAACGCCGAGAAATCGATCTCAGCCGGTGCGAGCACCTCGGGCTCGGCGAGTCCCGCGGGTCCTGCGAGCAGCGAGAGATTGAACTCGCGGCCGCGGATGAAACGCTCGGCGAAACACGGCCTGCCCATTGCATCGGATCGCGCCTGGACGGCGCGTCGCGCGGCGGCGAGTGATTCGCAATGGATGATCGCGTCGTCTTCGAGTCCCAACGACGCATGCTCGAAGCGCGACTTGACGATGTAGTGATCGCTGCGAAACGCCCGCGATGTCGATTCGGCGCTAACCCACTCCGGTGTTGGCAGCGCGAGCTGCACGAGAAGTTCCTTCGCGGCGCACTTGTCGTTCGACAGCGCCATGGCCGCTGCGCGCGATCCGGTGTAACGCACGCCGAGTCCATCGAGCAGCGCCGGCAGCGCGACCGCGGCGGCATCTGATCCCGCGAGCGACTCGACGAGATTGAAGTCAGATCAGCGCGGGTATCGCGCAACATGCGCGCGAGAGCGCCGAGGTCGTCGTCGATCGCGCGCACGTCGGTCGTGTGGCCGAGTTCGATCAGCGCCGCGCGAACCGCGTCTGCCTGCACCAACGTGTCCTGGGCCTCGGGTGGCGCGGATGCCGACACGGCGTTGTGTAGCAGCAGAAGGTGCATTGGAAAATCAGAGAGGGGTCAGAGCGCCTTTCGTAACGAAAGGCATTCTGTCCCCGTTTGTGAAATGCGCTCTGGGATCCGTACCGCGGCGGAGTCGATGATCGCGCGAATCAACTCGGCGTACGGCATGCCGACGGCGGTTGCGATCATCGGGAGATCGGAGTGGGTCGGGTGCAGTCCTGCCAGCGGATTGACCTCGAGGAACATCGGCACGCCGCGCTCATCGCAGCGGATGTCGACGCGGCCGCCGTCGCGGCAGCTCGAGTGCGACCCAGGCGTCGAGCGCAATTCGTTCGGCTTGTGCGACGAGCGGGTCGTCGCGCGTCACGTGCCGATACTCGACGAGGGATTCGCACTCTTCCTTGTTCGTGTACGAATACACGTCGGGCTCGGCGTCGCGCAGCAGCACGATTTCGATCGAGCCGACCGCGCGCGCCGCGCCGCCGGTGCCGACGATGCCGACGGTGAACTCGCGGCCCGGCAAAAACGTCTCGACGAGCACCGGTTGCCGATAGTGATCGAGCAGCTCGTGCGCCAATGTCGCGAGTTCCAACTGGACTGCGGACGACCGAGCGCGGCGTGACACCCTTGCCGGTGCCCTCGGCAATCGGTTTGCCGAGCAACGGGAACTGAAGATCGACGCGCGCGATGTCCGCGGGCGTTTCGATGACGGCGAAATCGGCGGTCGGAACGCCGGCCGCGCGGACGATCAGCTTCGACCAGCCTTTGTGCAGGCACACCGACGCCGCCAACGGATCGGCGAAGGTGTAGGCGATGCCGTACACGTCGAGGATCGCCGGCACCTGGGCTTCGCGACCATAACCGGCGAGCCCCTCGGCGATGTTGAACACCAGCTCCCAGCGATCGCCTTTGGCGAGGCGGTTCACGAGCGCGCGCGCCGAGCCGATGCGATCGACCGAATGGCCGAGCGACTCGATCGCGTCAGCGAGCGCGTCGATCGTGCCGGGTTGATCGAACTCGGCCGTTTCCTCCTCGCCGTAACCGAGCGCGAGGTACTCGGCGCGCAGATCGTAGGTGAGTCCGATACGCATCAGGCCTGCTGCAGTTCGATTGCGGGTTGCGCCCCCTGCGGATCCGGGTAGCGGTACTCGCGGCCTTCGTAGTTGCGCAGGATCACGTCGTCGCCGTCGCGGCCGACGAGGTATTGCGGTTGCAACGGGATCTTGCCGCCGCCGCCAGGTGCGTCGATGACATACGTCGGCACGCCGTAGCCGGTCGTGTGGCCGCGCAACCCTTCCATGATGTCGAGACCGGTCTGGATCGACGTGCGGAAATGGCTCGAGCCCGAGATCGGGTCGCACTGATACAGGTAGTACGGCCGCACGCGCATCAGCAACAACCGTTGCATCAACTCCTTCATCGTCTCGACGTCGTCGTTGACGCCTTTGAGCAGCACCGTCTGCGACCCGATCGGAATGCCGGCATCCGCCAGGCGTGAGCACGCATTGAAAGCTTCGACGGTGCATTCGTCGGGGTGCAGATAGTGCACGCTCATCCAGATCGGATGATGCTTGCGCAGCACCCGCACCAGACTCGGCGTGATTCGCTGCGGCAACACCGCCGGCATCTTCGTGCCGATCCGGATGAACTCGACGTGCGGAATCTCGCGCAGGCGGCCCAGGATGTAGTCGAGTTTGTCGTCGGCGAGCGCAAGCGGATCGCCGCCGGAAATCAGCACGTCGCGAATCGCCGGCGTCGCCCGGATGTAGTCGAACATCGCTTCGAGGCGCGCGTCGGACGGGGCGAGTTCACCGTGGCCGACAACGCGCGAGCGCGTGCAGTAGCGGCAATACGTCGTGCAGAAGTCGAGCGCGAGAAACAGCACGCGATCGGGATAGCGGTGCACCAGACCCGGCACGGGGCTGTGGCCGTCCTCGCCGAGCGGGTCATCGGCCTCGTGGGGTCCACGCAGGAATTCCCCGGTCACCGGCACGACGGTGCGGCGCAGCGCGTTGTTCGGGTTCGTCGGATCGAGCAGGCTCACGTAGTACGGCGTGATGCCGAGCGGCAGCATCGAGCCGCCATCGATCAGTGCGCGACGTTCGTCGCTCGACAGTTCGAGCAGATTTTCGAGCTGCGCGAGATTCTTGATCCGGTTGCGCGACTGCCAGCGCCAGTCGGTCCACTCCGCATCGGACACCGTCGGGTAGTGCGCGCGTCGGAAGACGCGGACGCGACGGCTTTCGCGCGGGGGTCGTGAACGGATCTTGGTGCGGTCGAAGCGGGGATCGATATCGCGGTGGATATACGGCGCGCGGTGGGCCGTGATGTTTCTAACTGAGATTTTGAGAGATTGCGTTAACGCGGATCGCGTGGGAGGTTTGTCGTCATCGCTGACGACAATCTCTTTTTGTTGTTTGGACTCGGAAGCCCGTGATTTCACTCTATCGCACTCCTCGAACAGGTAGCCAAGACGATTCTCGATTCCGCCATTCGCGTCGGGATGCAGTCTAGTGTCCTCGGTCCAGCGCGATGGCGGCGTATTAGACAACGCTTCATCCGGATTTGTCACCGGGATCAGCGCGTTTTTTGCGACGATGTACTTCATTCAAGGCGTCGGTGATCCGACATCGGGATTGATCGCACAGCCGGTGCGGTCGTTGCTGAAGAATTGGGGCGACTCACCGACGACGATTGCGACCTTCATGGGGCTGCTCGCGCTGCCCTGGTCGCTGAAAGTTCTGTTCGGATTGTTGTCCGATCTGGTCCCGCTGTTCGGATCACGACGCAGGAATTACCTGTTGATTTCCAGTGTTTCCGCGTCTTTGGGTCTTTTCTTCCTGTATCTGTTTCCGGTGCCGGCGGGCGCGCATTGGATGCTCTTCACGTGGCTGCTGCTGCCGACAATCGGTATCGCGTTCGGCGACGTGCTGGTCGATGCGCTGATGGTGGAGATCGGTCAGCCGCTCGGACTCACCGGTCGACTGCAGTCGGTGCAGTGGACCGCGGTGAACGTCGCACTGCTCCTCACCGGCGTCGTTGGCGGATATCTGAGCGGCGTGCAACGCCAGGATGTCGCGTTGCTGTTGTGCGCGATCCTCTGGGCCGTGAGCTTCGTGCTCGCGTACCAGTACGCGAACGACTCGCCGTCGGCGCCGATCGGCCGTCGCGAAACGTTCGTCGCGCTGCGCGAAGCGCTCGCGCGTCCCGGCCTCGCGGCGGTCTGCGGCGTGCTGTTCGTGTGGAGCTTCAATCCGCTGTGGGTCACGGTGCTGTACCTGCACATGACCACCGCACTGCACTTCGACGAACAGACCTACGGCAATACCTATTCGGTGTTCTGCGCCGGCAGCGTCGTCGCCAGTGCGCTCTACGGCGTCTACTGTCGGCGGATCAAGCTCGGCCATCTGCTGCACGTTTCGATCGTCGCCGGCATTTTCGCGAACGTGGTCTACTGGCACATGACGACGCTCGCCGGCGCGTACGCGGTGTCGTTTCTGGCCGGGGCCGCGTTCATGACCGGCATGCTGATTCAGTTCGACGTCGCGGCGCGCCTGGTGCCGGTGGAAGTCGCTGCGACGTTATTCGCGTTGATCATGGCGCTGACGAACCTGGCCGCGTCGGCGTCGGAGGGGCTCGGCGGCTGGTTGTACGAGCAACTTGGCGCGGGTGCAGCGGCTTTCGACAGCGTCGTGCTGCTATCGGGGTTGTGCGCGGCCGCCGCATGGTTGTTCATGCCGCGCCTGAGGCGGGACCTGCCGCAGTGGTGGGCGTGACGGGACAGATCGGACGCCGCGCAAAAAAGCTGTACCTTCTATATAGCTCTATATATACCGACACTTTTGACGAGCGTCCGGCAGCGGGACTGCGTGCTGCGTTCTCCGTCCAAGATCGGTAGTATGCGCGGCCGCGCACCGGGTGCGATTTTGCAGCTCGAGGGTCGCGGTTTTGAGGCGAGTTGGCCACACGCGATCGTTGTCGCGAGGAAGGAACGACAAGGTGAACTGGATGTTCATGAACAGTGAGAGACGCCGCGACGCACGAACCACCGCCCGGACGCGGGGAGTCCGACTGCGACGTCTGACAGTTCTGCTGGGCTTCGCGACCAGTGGCGCCTGGGGTTCGACGTTCATTCTTCCGAACGATCACGATGGCCTCGTGGGCGAGCCGGTCGCGCTGACGGTGACGTACGCGGATCAGTTCGCAACCCTCGCGATGAAATACGACCTCGGCTTCGAGGAGTTGCGGCATGCAAACCCCGACGTCGATCCATGGATTCCCGGTGAAGGCGCCCGCGTCGTGTTGCCAACGCAATTCATGTTGCCGCCCGGCCCGCGGCAGGGTGTCGTCATCAATCTTGCCCGAGTATCGGCTCTACTACTTCCCGAAAGGCTCCGGCACGGTGATGACGTTTCCGATCGGCATTGGTCGGACGGGATTTCAAACGCCGGCAGCGACGACGAAGATCGTCGCGAAGATCGTCAACCCGACCTGGTATCCGACGAAGGCGCACCGCGAGGAGCACGCCGAGTTGGGCGACGAGCTACCGTCGGCAGTGCCGCCTGGGCCCGACAATCCGCTCGGTCATCTCGCGATCCAACTGACGTTGCCCGGCTACTTCCTGCACGGCACGAACAAACCGTTCGGCGTCGGCCAACGCGTCAGCCATGGATGCGTGCGACTGTACCCGGACGACATTCAATCGTTCGCCGATGCGGTGCCGATCGGAATGGAAGTGCGCATCATCGACGCGCCGATCAAAGTGTCGTGGCAGGAGGGGACGCTGTGGTTGGAATCCCATCCGCCGCTCGAGGGCGACCCCGATATGGCGAAGATGACTCAGCTGGTCAACAAAGCAATCGACGGGCAGAACGTGGTCGATCGATTGGACGCGCGCAGAAGAAATAGCCCGGACATCCACTGGGATGCCCGGGCCAATCTCTACTAAAGAGTCAACTAAAGAGGCAGCTCGAAAGCAGTAACGTCTTACTTGCGGGTGCAGCAGGTCTCGCTGACGCGCTTCGCACGCTCGCTCGCTTCTTGCGCTGCGGCCAATGCCTTGTCGGCAGTAGCCTGTGCGTTCGCGGTGGCCTGCATATTCCCGCCTTGTGCGGCGCGGGCAGCAGCCATTGCGTCAGCGGCAGCTTTTTCATTCGCCGTGACCCGGGACTGCAGTGCGGCAATTTCTTTCTTTGACTTATCGCTCTGGCAACCGGCAAGGGCAACCAGGACGCCGAGAATCAACAGTTTTGTTTTCATGGGACGTCGTCCTTAAACGAATGTGGCAATTGACGGGGCGACAAGAGTATCACAACGAGCGGCCATGTTAAGGGGTGAAATTTGGCTCCGCAAATGAACCAGGAAAGCGCGTGGCGTGATCTGCTTCGATCGACTCGCTGCGCTGATGAAAATGCCGGCAGTTAGTTGGCGAGATGAAGTGCGACCGGACGGCGACGTTGAGCCGCGATCGCAGCCGGTGTTGCGGTATCTGCCAAGCGCACTCGGCCTCGGTGACACGACCACTGCACCGATCTGTGCGCTGATCAATCAGTTGAATCCCTCATTGCAATGGCGTCGGAACTCGAGCTACGCAGACGCTGATTTTCTCGACGGCTATGCGTACTGCGAACTCGTCGGGCCGAGCGGCCATCGGCGAAATAGGGGGCTTGCGCTGGGTCTGCTGTTGCTCGGCCCGCATGTCACGTATCCCGCACACGCGCACCCGGCCGCTGAAATCTACACGGTCATCGCGGGACGCGCGCAGTGGCAGCAGGGCGATCGCGTATGGCGCACTCGAGCGCCGGCGGACACGATTCGCCATGCGTCGATGGAACCACATGCGATGCGCACGACCGATGAACCGTTGCTCGCGGCGTACCTGTGGCAGGATCATCTGGACGAACCCGCGCGGCTGCTGACCGATCTCTAAGCGGGCAGCGCGAAAGACGGAGGTGCTGAGCGATGACCGATATGGCTGCGTTGATCAATTTGGCGCGATACCCGCTGCTGCAACCGTCGTCGCCGACGTGGCTTTCGCAAGTCGAGAGGCTGCGCGCGGCGCTGCGCGAGACGGGAGCCGCCGAAGCGCCGTCGTTTCTGTCGCCTGACGGGCTCGCCCGTTGTATCGCAGACGCGCAGGCGTTGTCGTCGCGGCAGTACAAAAGCGTTGGCGAGGGCACGGCGTACCTCGAGGAGCCCGCCGCGAGCTGGCCCAAGGATCATCCGCGCGCCATTCGGCAACGCTACAGCGTCGGTGTCGTCGCGTACGATCAATTTCCGGCTGAGTCCGCCGTGCGGTGTCTGTATGAATGGGCGCCGGTGATGGCGTTCGTCAGCTCAGTGCTCGAGCGAGCGCCGTTGTTCCGCTACGCGGATCCGCTCGGCGCGCTGAATCTCGCGGTGATGGGCGACGGCGATGAGCTGCAGTGGCACTACGATCAAACGGATTTCGTCGTGTCGCTGGCGCTGCGCGATGCCGACGTCGGCGGCGATTTCGATGTGGCGCCGAAGTTGCGTTCCGAAGCCGACGAGAATTATGCCGGCGTCGCGCGCGTTCTCGGCGGCGCGATGGATTCTGTGACTCGGCTACCGATGACGCCGGGCACGTTGTTGATTTTTGCCGGGCGGCATTCGCTGCATCGCGTCAGCCGGATCTCGGGTCCGACCGAACGCCTCGTCGCGTTGTTTGGTTACGACACGGCGCCCGGAACGAAGAGCACGCCGCATCTGCAGCGCAAGCGCTACGGCCGCGTCGCCTGACGTTCTCGACATGCTCCTCGCGCTCGCCACCCACAGCGCGAGCATTTGATAGCAGGCAGGCGTTGTTCGCCATGCCGGCACTGTCGGCATCGGAAGTTCACCACGACGGACGGGAAATATCCATTAGCTCTTCTACCGTCGCCGACGGGTTCCCCTCAACCGAATCGTTGGCGATTGACGGTCGTGAGCGCCTCGGCAGATCGCTCCCACACGGAACGCGGTCGCGCCTATGTCATGTCGTCAGCCAGCCGAACTCCTGCGGTTTGCGCCCGGCTTGCGGATTGAGCAGCACGTTGACGAGCGCGGGGCCATCGAATCCCATCGCCTCGTCGAGAGCGCCGCGCAGATCCTTCGGATCTTTGACGAAGAAACCGCGGCCTCCGAGGCCTTCCATCATACGGTCGTAGCGAGCACCGTAGGTGAGGATGCTCGGCGGTACGGGTTTGTCCTTCGGCAGTTCGCCGATGCCGCCGCCGATGCCGCCGTTGTTCAGCACGACGATCTTGATCGGGAGGCGATATCGCAGCGCCGTCTCGATCTCCATGCCGGAGAAGCCGAACGCGGAGTCGCCTTGCACGGCGACGACCGGCCGGTCCGGATGCACGACCGCCGCCGCGATCGCGAACCCGAGGCCGATGCCCATCGTGCCGTAAGTGCCGGCGTCGAGGCGCTCGCGCGGCGCGTGGTTCGGCATCTGCGTGCGTCCGATGTCCATCGTGTTGGCGCCTTCGCCGACGATGATCGCGTTCTTCGGCAACCATTCGACGATGTCGCGATACGCGCGGTAGTAGTTCGTTGGCGCCGACTCGTCGTCGATCATCGGCTGCACCGCCTTCTGGTTCTCTTCGGCTTTCGCGCGCAGCGTGCTGCGCCATGCGGTGTCCGCCGGATAGAACCACTGCCGGTTATCGAGCGCACGATTCAACTGTCCGACGATCGCTTTGCCGTCGCCGACGAGCGCCACTTCGGTCGCCACATTGGTGCCGATCTCCTCGGGCGAAATGTCGAGTTGAATGACGCGAACGTCTTTCGCGAACCGCGGTTGCAGGCCGAAGTGCATGATCCAGTTGAGCCGCGCGCCCATCAGGAAAATCACGTCGGCGTCCTTGAGCGCGGTGCTGCGCGCGGCGCCCACCGACAGCGTGTGATCGTCGGGAAGTATGCCCTTGCCCATCGGCGATGCGAGGAACGGCAGCTGCGTGCGCTCGATGAATTCGCGCACTTCCTGTTCCGCGCGCGACCACGCCATGCCCTTGCCGGCGATGACGAGCGGGCGCTCCGCAGACTCGAGCAGCCGCGAGCGCGGCCTCGACGGAAGCAGGGTCCGCGAACGAACGCGGCGGGTCCGGAACGCGGTGCACCTGCGGCGCCGCTTCCTCTTCGATCTGCCCCCGGATGATGTCGTCAGGAATGTCGAGATAAACCGGACCGGGGCGGCCGTAGAACGACGTGCGCACCGCTTGCTCGATGTAGTATGGAATGCGAGCGACCTGCTCGATGCCTTGCGCGTATTTGCAGTACGGCTTCGCGAGTTCCACCTGCCGCTCCTCCTGGAACGCACCCATGCCGTCCTGGTAGGTCGGTGAAGCGCCGCCGAGCAGGATCATCGGCCAGCAGTTCTTCTCCGCGTTCGCGAGACCGGCGAGCGCGTGGATCACGCCGGGACCGGAGACGGTGAGGCACGCCTGCGGCCGTCCGGTCAGATAACCCGCCGCTTGCGCCGCATACGAAGCCGACTGTTCGTTGCGCATGCCGATATAGGTGATGCCGGCGCGCTGCGCGGCGGCGGCGACACCCACCACCGGAAAGCCGACGATGCCGAACATGTAATCGACGCCCTGCTTCTTCAGATTCTGCGCGATCAGCGTCGCGCCGCTCAGTTTGCCCATCGCTCCCCCTGTGCCTTTGCCCACTCGTACGGCTGCAACCTACCGCGCGTTCCCTACCGGACTCAAGGAGCGCGACGGAGATTCGCGTCGGACGCGTCGCTTCGACCCCGATAGCTTAACCTTCGCTGGCCGGCAATCGACGAAACGGAGGGGACGCATGAGTCACGATCGGGCACACGTACGGAGGATCCTCGATGCGGCGGCGGCAGCGGGTCGCAGCCGGGTCTCCACGCTCGAGGCGCGCGACATCTGCGCGGCCTACGATTTCCCGCTCGCACCGCTGGATCTCGCCACCACCGCGGAGACGGCGGTCGCGATCGCGCGCCGCATCGGCTATCCGGTGGCGATGAAGATCGAGTCGCCGGATGTCGTGCACAAGACGGACATCGGTGGGGTGGTGCTCTCCGTCGGCGACGATGCCGACGCGCGGCGTGCATTCGACCGCATCATCGGTGCCGCGCGTCGCCACGCGCCGAACGGCCACATTCACGGCGTCGTGGTACAGAAGATGCTGTCCGGTGGTACCGAGCTGATCGTCGGTGCCGTCACGGATCCGGTGTTCGGCAAGCTCACGGCGTTCGGCCTCGGCGGCGTGCTCGTCGAAGTGATGGGCGACGTCACGTTTCGGTTGGCACCGACCAGCGCGGACGACGCGGCTGCGATGCTGCGCGAAATTCGCGGCGCGAAACTTCTCGACGGTGTGCGGGGCAGTGCCGCGATCGACCGTTCCGCTGTCGCGCGCCTCATCGAAAATGTTGGCTCGCTCGTCAGCGACTTCCCGGAGATCGCCGAGCTCGACCTCAATCCGGTACTCGCGAGCAGCGACGGCGCGGTCGCCGTGGACGTGCGCATGTCGCTCGACATCGCGCCCAAGCCGCCGGCGCGCCATCGCCCGTCGCACGAAGAGATCCTGCGTTCGATGCAGCGCATCATGCGTCCAGCCGCCGTCGCCGTCATCGGCGCTTCTGCGGAGGACGGCAAGATCGGCAACTCGGTGATGAAGAACCTGATCGACGGAGGTTATCGGGGCGCTATCCACCCGATCCACCCGCGCGCAGACGGAGATTCTCGGACGCAGGTGCTACCCGTCCGTCTCAGCAGTGCCTGGTGCAATCGATATCGCGATCTTCTGCATTCCCGCGCGGCTGGTTGCGACCGTGGTCGCCGAGTGCGGGACCAAGGGCATCGCCGGCGCGATTCTGATTCCGTCGGGATTTGCCGAGGTGGGCGAGCATCAGTTGCAGGCCGAAGTCGTGGCTGCGGCGCGCACCCATGGCGTTCGGCTGATGGGGCCGAACATCTACGGCTTCTACTACACGCACGAGAACCTGTGCGCGACGTTCTGCACGCCGTACGACCAGAAGGGCAAAGTCGCGCTGTCATCCCAAAGCGGTGGCGTCGGCATGGCGATCATCGGCTTCTCGCGCTCGGCTGGGATGGGTGTGTCCGCGATCGTCGGGCTTGGCAACAAAGCGGACATCGACGAGGACGACCTGCTCACGTTCTTCGAGCAGGATCCGAATACTGAAGTAATCGCGATGCACGTCGAGGATTTGAAGGATGGCCGCGCGTTCGCCGAAGTGGCCACGCGCGTCGCGAAGAAAAAGCCGGTGGTTGTGCTGAAGGCCGGCCGCACGCTTGCTGGGGCACGCGCGGCGAATTCGCACACGGGCGCGCTCGCCGGGGACGACCGGGTCTACGACGCGGTGTTCCGCCAATGCGGCGTGATTCGCGCGATGAGTCTCAACGACCTGTTGGAGTTCGCGCGCGGGCTTGCAACGTTGCCGACGCCGGCGGGCGAAAACGTATTGATCCTGACCGGCGCGGGCGGCTCGGGCGTGCTGCTGTCGGATGCGTGTGTCGACAACGGTCTCAAGCTGATGCCGATGCCCAACGATCTCGACGCCGCGTTTCGCAAGTTCATTCCGCCGTTCGGCGCTGCCGGCAACCCGGTCGACATCACGGGTGGCGAGCCGCCGACCACGTACCGCGCAACGATCGCGCTCGCACTCGCCGAGCCGCGCATCCATGCGCTGATCCTCGGCTACTGGCACACGATCATCACGCCGCCGATGGTGTTCGCGCGGCTGCTGGCAGAAGAGGTCGAGGCGGCGCGCGCCCGTGGCATCGAGAAGCCGGTGGTCGCATCGCTGGTCGGCGATGTCCAGGTAGAGGAGGCATGCCGCTACCTGCTGGCGCGCGGCATCCTCGCGTACCCGTATACGGCGGAGAAACCCGTGGCGGTGCTCGGTGCGAAATATCGTTGGGCGCGTAGCGCCGGGTTGATCTGACGCGCGGCGTACGTCGTGAAGAGACCCTTGCCTCTATTTCCGCTGCACCGGCCCCGGCGACGCGATGATCCCCGACTCCAACAGCTTCGCGACGGCGCTCGGGTCCAGTCCGAGATCCGCGGCGACCACCTCGGCGCTGTGCTCGCCGAGCCGCGGCGCGGCTCTGATCGGCACCGAGCTCGCCGACATGCGCGCAGGCCAGCCGAGCACGCGGATGTCGCCGTGCACGCTGTGGCGGATCGTCTTCACGAAGTCGCGGCTGCGCAGATGCTCGTTGTAGAAGAGATCGCGCGTGTCGAGCACCGCGCTCGCCGGCACGTCTCCCTCGGCGAGCACGCGCATGGCCTCGTACTTGTCGCGTTCGATCGTCCATTTGCGGATTTCGGTCATCAGCGCTTCGCGATTCTCCGTGCGAGCGCGATTGCTGGTGAATCGCGCGTCCGCGAGCAAGTCGACGCGCTCGATCGTGCGACACAGGTCTTCCCACATTCGCGGCGTCACCGCCATGACGAAGACGTAGTCGTTCGAGCCACCGCCCTTGCACGGATAGAGCGCCATCGTCGGCGATAGGCCGTTGCCCGAGCGCAGCGACGCTCGCTCACCCCATTGCGGTATGCGACGTCGCGGTGCGCAGGTAGTACGTCATCGCCTCCTGCATCGACAGCTCGATCTGCTGGCCCTCGCCCGTTCTGAGCTTCTGTGCGTACGCGGCGGCGATCGCGAGCGCCATCTGTACGCCGGTGCCGGCATCGCCGGTGGTTGGACCCGGGCGCATCGGCGGTCCGTCGGGCTCGCCGGTGATCGAGAACGCCCCCGCCGCTGCCTGCGCGACCATGTCGTAGCACTTGTAATCGGACCAGGGTCCGTCGAGACCGAAGCCTTTGATGCGGGCATAGATGATCCCGGGATTCAGCGCCTTCATCACGTCGTAGCCGAGATTGAGCTTCTCGATTACGCCCGGCCCGTAGTTCTCGATGAAGACGTCGTACTGCGGCACCATCTTGAGCAGCACGTCGCGTCCTTCCGGACGGCCGAGATCGAGCGCGATGCTGCGTTTGTTCGAGTTCCATACGACGAAGTACTCGGAATCGCCACCGTCCGGGCCGCGACCCGGGTCACCCGACTGCGGCCGTTCCACCTTCACCACGTCAGCACCGAGCCACGCGAGCGCCTGTGTCGCCGCGGTGCCGGCCTCGTACTGGGTCATGTCGAGAATGCGAAGACCGGTCAAGGCAGCCATGTCACCTCCCCTACGTTCGTGCGTACGTCGCAGTCGGCAGGATCGCACTGGGACGATCGCCAGGACAAGCTGCAGATCTATGAGCCCGTTGGCCGCCGACGAGTCTGCGCACAGGATCGCAACGAGTCTGCGCTCTCGAGCCGGTCTGACTCAGAACGATGAAGCAGTGCCCAACCAGTTGCGTCGGATCGAATCACCGACGCTGACGATCTGACTAAGCGGCGAGAATTCATCACGTCAATCTGCGTCCCCCGCCGCGCACAAAGAAGAGCCCCACCAGACCTACCACCAGCAGCAGGACGATCGTCGCAAAGCCGCCCTGCTGACTGTGGGTGAGGCGCGTGCCGATGTTGACCAGCGACGGTGCGAGCCAGGCCGTCGCGACACCGGAAAGCGCATAGACGCCGAAGAACGCGCCGGTCTGCTCCGGCGGGGTCAATCGCGTCAACGTCGTACGACTCGACGCGTATTGGGCCGTGATGAAGATGGCGTTGGAGAAACCGATCAGCAGGAACACGAGATCCGGCACGGTCCGATAGAAGGGACCGTCCCACAGCGGCGCATGCGTCGCGGGATCGTAGGACCAGAAGAAGACGATCTTGTCGGGCGCCATGCCCAGCAAGGCGCCAAGTCCCAGTATCGACATGAAGATCTCGATCCGCAGCGCAGTCTTGGGTCCCAACCGGTCGTCGAGCCAGCGGCCAACGAAGCCGCCCAACACCGCGAGCACCGAGAGAATGATTCCGGTGACGAGAAGATCCAGCGATTTCCACTTCATCACGCCGGCCGCAAACACACCAAAGAAGAACAGCACGCCGTTCATGCCGTCGACGAAGAACATCCGCGAGACCAGGTAAATCACCGCATCGCGATAGCGCCGGACGGTTTTGATCATTGCCCAGAGGTCGGCGGCTCCATCGCGGAAAGCGCGCAGCGCTGGAACGCCGGTCTTCGGCGCGTCCGGAGTGAAGAGAAAGAGCGGGATCGCACCGAGCACCAGAATACCGGCCGAAAGAAAAGCCACCACGCGCTCGGGCTCGTGAGCCGCGGCGTCGAGACCGAAGAGCGGCGTCGCCGGCACCCAACTCCAGTCGACTTTGCCCGGCAACGCGAATGCCCATGCGGTAAATCCCAACGCCCACACTGAGGCGAAGTTGCCGAGCGACAGCGCCAGTCCCGACGCCTTGTGCGCGCCGTCCAAACCGGCGGCTCGCACCAGCAGCGAGTTGTGCAGCACTTCGGAGTAGGCAAACAGCACGTTGACCATCATCGCGATGAACATGGTGGTGGTCACCGTGAGCGCCGAGGAGTCCGGGCGCGCCCACCAGAGCGACGGCGATCATCGGCGTCATCGCGGCGATGACGAGGCCGAGCCAAAGCTTGCGTGGCCCGAGCTTGTCGATGGAGGCGCCGAGAAACGGCGCGGTGGCCATGACGATCCAGCCCGCGTATTGCTGCCAGCTGGAAATCACCTCCTGGCCTCGCACCGGATCGCCCACCATCACGGCGGATACATACGGAATGAAGATGTAGATCGTCATCAGGATGACGTAAGGATCGCGGCCGCCTTCGAAGATTGCCCACGCGATCCCACCTCGGCTCAGCTTTGCGTCGCCGCCGATCTCCGAAATCATTGGCGGATCGACGACCGACGACACGCCGTGCGTCTCGATTGATGTGGAATCCGTCACGTTGATCTCCTGAGTGTCGCAACTACCGTTCGAACTGAGTCAGCACTTCCGTCTCGGTGCGCGCCGCAGCGATCCACTCGCGCAGTGCCGGTAGGTTCAGCACCTTGTCAACGTAGTCTTGTGCCGATGCGGGAAGCCCGACCTGGTAGATCGAAAAGCGCAGCACGACGGGCGCGTACATCGCATCGACGATGCCGAATTCGCCGAACAGGAACGGACCATTGGCGGCGCCGGCTTCGCGACCGCTGCGCCAGATTTCGATGATTCGATCGATATCGTGGCGCACTTGCAACTGCACATCCGACGTCAGCGGCGCGGCGGACCTCGCGCGTCGGCAATTCATCGGCAACGCATTGCGCAACACGCTGAATCCGGCATGCATCTCGGCGCTCATTGCACGGGCAATCGCTCGGCTGCGACGGTCGCTCGGCCAACCGTGCGTCTGCGGCCAACGCTCGGCGACATACTCGCAGATCGCCAACGAATCCCACACCGCGATATCGCCGTCGCGCAGCATTGGCACCTTCGCATACGGCGTATTGCCAGCGGGGGCATGGGCTTGAATCGCGGCCGTGCTGTGCTGTTGGTACAGCGGTACCCTGATTTCGTCGAACGCGATCGCGTTGACCTTCATCAGCAGCCACGGGCGCAATGACCACGACGAATAGTTCTTGTTGCCGATCACGAGCATCGGGTTGACCACGACGCTTGCTCTTCGATGACGAGGACGTGGAGTATACTCAGCGCGCCTCTCCCTCACCTCTTCCGGAACGCTGATGGCCATTGATGTCGATGACCGCAATCTTGCGGTGTTTGCGGATTTCGAAAACGTCGCGCTCGGCGTGCGTGACGCCAAGTACCCCAAGTTCGATATCGGTCACGTGCTCGAGCGGCTGTTGCTGAAAGGCAGCATCGTTGTGAAGAAAGCGTATTGCGACTGGGAGCGTTACAAAGAATTCAAGGCGGTGATGCACGAAGCCGCATTCGAACTGATCGAGATCCCGCATGTGCGTCAATCAGGGAAGAATTCGGCGGACATCCGGATGGTCGTCGACGCGCTCGACCTCTGCTATACGAAAGCGCACGTCGACACGTTCGTGATCGTCAGCGGCGACTCGGACTTCTCGCCGCTCGTGAGCAAATTGCGCGAAAACAACAAGACGGTCATCGGCGTCGGCGTGAAGAACTCGTCGTCCGATCTGTTGATCAGCAACTGCGATGAGTTCATTTACTACGACGACCTCGTGCGGCAGGAGGAGTCGACGAGTCGCAAGCGTCGCCGTCGCGCGCCGAAGAAGAGCGGCGACGCCGACACCGAGAAAGTCGCTTCGAAGAAAGAAGAAGCCCCACCGCAGCAGGAAGCATTCGATCTCGTCGTCGAGACCGCCGACGCGCTCAACGCGGAGCGCGGTCATTCCGACAAGTTGTGGGGCTCGATGATCAAGCAGGCGCTGCGACGGCGGCGTCCCGGATTCAACGAGCGCTATTACGGCTTCGCGTCGTTCAACGATCTGCTCGAAGAAGCGCAGAGCCGCGGCCTGCTCGAGCTCGAAGCCGACGAACGTTCGGGCGGCTATACGGTTCGGCGGATCACCGCCGAGGACTGAGCGTGGCCGCGCGCCCTGCACTGACGTTGCTGATCTGCGCGCTGCTGAGCGCCTGCCACCCCGCGTCGGAACCTGCGGCTCCGTCACCGCAAACGCCGGCGCCGGCCCCGCCAACGGCCCCGTCCACGGCGGCGCCGCTCGCCGAGTCGGTCGCCGAACCCGCGCCACCGCGCCTGCAGTTGCCGACGTCCGTCACGCCGTTGCGCTATCAACTCGACTTGACCGTGTTGCCCGAACGAGAGAGTTTCGCCGGTCGAGTGCGTATCGACATCCGCTTCGATGCTGTCACGGACAGCTTCTGGATTCACGGCCGCGGCCTCGACGTCGATTCGGTGCATTTGACTGCTGCCGGTGAACGCATCGATGCGACCTATAAGCAGGTCACGCCCGAGGGTGTCGCTCGGATCACACTCGACCGAGCGATCCAACCGCAGAGCGCGCAGCTCGACATCAGCTATCGCGCCCGGTTCAGCGATTTGCTGGAAGGATTGTTCCGCGTTCCGGTCGGGCACGACTGGTACGCGTTCACGCAGTTCGAACCGATCGACGCGCGCGCAGTTTTCCCGGGATTCGATGAGCCGCGCTTCAAGACGCCGTTTGAGCTCCGCATCGTCGCGCCGAAGGGCGACACCGTTGCCGCCAATACCCCGATCGCCGAAATCGTTTCGTTGCCCGACGGCACCCGGCGCGTGCAGTTCGAACCAACCCCGCCGCTGCCGACGTACCTGATCGCGTTCGCGGTGGGACCCCTCGACGTGGTCGACGGCGGTCGTTTGGGCACAGATGCAAGGTCGGCGCCGTTGCGTGGACTTGCGGCGCGCGGTCGCGGCCGGCAATTCACATATGCGCTGACGAATACGCCCGCGTTAGTCGCACTGTTGGAGGACTACTTCGCGCAGCCGTATCCGTTTGCGAAGCTCGACTTCGCCGCGGTGCCGACGCAGCAGGCCGCGATGGAAAACGCGGGGCTGATCACGTACGGCGAATACGCCATGCTGTTCGGCGACAAACCGCCGCTGAATCAGCAGCGGGCATTCGCGAGCGTGGCCGCGCACGAGCTCGCGCATCAGTGGTTCGGCGATTCGGTGACGATGCGGTGGTGGGACGACTTGTGGTTGAACGAGGCGTTCGCGACGTTCATGAGCTACAAGATCGTCGAGCGCTTCCGGCCGAGTTATCGCGAAACCGAGGCGCAGGTGCAATCGTTGCTGCATTCGATGGACGCGGATGCACTTGCGAGCGCGCGGCGCATTCGCGAACCGATCGAGACCTACAACGACATCACGAGCGCCTTCGACGGCATCACGTACTCAAAAGGCGCCGGTGTGCTCGGCATGCTGGAGGGTTTCGTCGGCGAATCGAGGTTTCGCGACGGCATCCGCGAGTACTTGCACACGCACGCCGGCGGATCGGCGGATATGAGCGACTTGGTTGTGTCGTTGGGGCGCGCGTCGAGTCGGGCCGAACTCGCCGGTATCCTGAAGACGTTTACCGAACAGGCCGGAACGCCGCTGATCGACGTGAAAATCAACTGCGGCGCGCAGGCACCCACGGTGACGTTGTCGCAACAGCGATTCTTGCCGGTGGGGTCGAAGGCCGCAACGGGTCAGCTGTGGGATGTGCCGGTCTGCATGCGTTACGGCATGGTCGACGGTGCGCGCGAGCAGTGTGTGGTGTTGACACAACCGTCGATGGAGGTTGCGCTCGACTCGGTCGAAGGTTGCCCGACGTGGCTGATGCCGAATCGCGGCGGACGCGGCTACTACCGCTGGCGGCTCGATGAGTCGCGACTCGATCGGCTGACCGCTGTCATGCAGACCGCGCTCGATCCGGGTGAGCGGTTGTCGCTGGCCGATGCGCTCGCCGCCAGCGTCGCCACAGGCGGCGCGAATCTCGCTGCGTACTTCGATCGGGTGCCGCAGCTGTTGAGCGGCGATGAGCGCTACGTGTTCCTGACT
The DNA here is from genome assembly GCA_963829065.1 of uncultured Gammaproteobacteria bacterium. Taxonomy (GTDB): domain Bacteria; phylum Pseudomonadota; class Gammaproteobacteria; order Pseudomonadales; family Azotimanducaceae; genus DATJGR01. The sequence goes on from CAWHHK010000014.1 coordinate 409,317, forward strand.
CCGATTCCGTTGTGGCGCGTGTTGCAGCTGCACGCGCTGGAAGAAGATGGTCGCGTCGCGTCGCGCGCGCGGATGCGCGATCTGTATGGGCCGGTGCTTGCGCGGTTGCGCCAGAGCGGCATCGAGAGCGATGAGAACCGGCTCACGCAGGCAGCGCTGATCAATCTGCTTGCGCTCGACGCTCACGATCCCGAAATCCGGCAGGAGCTGACGCACGGCGCAACGGAATATTTTGGCGCGGACGGGCAGCTGCATCGCGACAAGCTCGACGTCAACATCGTCAACACGGCACTACGCGTGGCGGCCGAGGACGATGCGAATTTCGTCGTCGAACTCACCCGCCATTTGAAAGATACCGACGATCCGGTGCTGCGCTACGCGATGCTCAGCGCAATTGGCGACGCCAACGACGCCACCGTGTCGCAGCAGCTCGTTCTCGACGACTCGATTCGCGGTGACGACTTCCTGAATCTGCTCGAGTGGATGTTCTCGACGGAGCGGGCGGAGCGCAACTGGGCGTGGTTTGCGGCGAACGTCGACAAGCTGCTCGACAAGGCGCCAACGTTCGAACGCAGCGGTCTGATCCACGCGATGTCGGCGTACTGTACGTCGCAACGCGCTGACGCTGTTGCTGCATTGTTCTCACCAAGGCTTGCGCGGATCGATGGCGGCCGCCGCGCCCTCGATCAGACGCTTGAGCGAATCGGGCTCTGCGTCGCGCTGGTCGATGCGTACGCGCCGCAGGCGCGCGCGCTGTTTCACTGAGGTCCGGGACCGATGTTGCGGGAGCTGTCGTTAGAGAACGGTTTCTTCCTGCTGTTGCTGCTCGCAGGATCCATCGCGTTCGTCTGGATGGTGCAGGATTTTCTGCAACCCGTGTTCTGGGCCGTACTGCTGGCGAGTCTGTTCAACGCAGTCCAGGCACGTCTGTCGCGGCGGCTCGGCAATCGGCCCTCGCTCAGCGCACTGCTAGTGCTGTTGCTGATTCTGCTGATCGTGATCCTGCCGTTGTTTTTCGTTGGCATCGCAGTGACGCGCGAAGCGTTGGCGCTGTATCAGCGCATCACCAGCGGCGAAGTGGACCTGCGCGCGCCGCTGCAATGGATGGGCAACCTGCTGCCGATCGCCAGTGACTGGCTCGGCCGTGCGGGATTCGACGCCGACAAAGTCAACGAGTGGCTCTCGACCGCCGCGGTCACAGTCAGCCGGTTCGTCGCGGCACGTGCGCTCAGCATCGGCCAGAACACGCTGAGCTTCGCGGTTCAGTTCCTCGTGATGATGTATCTCGTATTTTTCTTTCTGCGCGACGGTACCGTGTTGATCGAGCGGCTCGTGCGCGCGTTGCCGCTCGGCGATCGACGCGAGCGCCGATTGTTCCGCCGGTTCGCCGATGTATCGCGCGCAACGCTGAAGGGCACGGTCGTGGTCGGCGTCGTCCAAGGTGCGCTCGGTGGTTTGTCGCTGGCGCTGGTCGGGTTCGAAGGTGCGGTTTTGTGGGGCGTCGTGATGACCATCCTGTCGGTGCTTCCAGCGGTCGGCGCATCGATCATCTGGATTCCCGCGGCGATCTGGTTGTTCGCGAGCGGTACCGTCGTCAAAGGCATTGCTCTCGTCGTGATGGGCGTGGCGATCGGGTTCGTCGACAACGTATTGCGGCCGATCCTGGTGGGCCGTGAGACCCAGATGCCCGACTATGTGATCCTGCTGTCGACGCTCGGCGGAATCACGGCGTTTGGTCTGTCGGGTTTCATTGTCGGACCGATTCTCGCCGCGCTGTGTGTTGCCGGCTGGGAGATGTTCGCGGAGGATTTCGGCGAAAACGCCGGCGCGTCTTAACTTCGCTTCAGGGCTCGCACCTCTTATGGATGTCCGGATCATCGACTTCTCCGAGACCCGCGTCGCCGCGCTCGAGCACCGCGGTCCGCCCGATCGAGAACACGAGACGGTAAGCCGCTTCGTGGCGTGGCGGATTGCGAATCGGTTATCGCCGGATCGGCATCGTAGTTACGGCCTGCACTACAACGATCCACGCAGCACGCCGCCCCCGCAGTACCGGATGGATGTCTGCGTGTCGGTTGCTGAGCCGGTGGCGCCGAATCCCGACGGCGTGATCAACAAGGTCATTCCCGCGGGGCGCTGCGCTGTCGCTCGACACCTCGGATCGCGCGACGATGTGCGCGCCGCGCGCTACCTGCACGAAATCTGGCTGCCTGGCAGCGGCGAGTCGCTGCGCGACTTCCCGACGATTTTCCACTACGTGAATGTCGGACCGGGGATCGCGGAGCACGACATGATCACGGACGTTTATCTGCCGATCCTGTGAGTGAGAGGCGCGATGAGTGAGATGCAATGGTTGGAACACAACGTCGGTCAGGGCTACGTGCAGCGCGAATTCATGCTGCAGCGGGGCGCGCGCTCCGTGCCCGGGGTGCTGTGGACGCCGGCCGCCGCCACGCCCGGTAAACCGCTGGTGCTGTTCGGTCATGGCGCGTCGGGCGATCGCCATCAGACGCCGATTCCGTACGTTGCCCGCAAACTCGTGACCGAGTCGGGGTTCTCGGCGCTCGCGATCGATGGTCCCGTACACGGACGTCGCAAGGTCGGCGACGGCGCCCGCGGCGCGTTCGCGGTCGAGTGGCGTCGCGACGCCTGCGTCGACGATATGCTCGGCGATTGGCGGGCAGCGCTCGATGCGATGCAGTCGCTGCCAGATATCGGCGCGGGCCCGGTCGGCTACTGGGGACTGTCGATGGGCACCATCTTCGGCGCGCCGTTGGTCGCCGCGGAGTCGCGCATTCGCGTGGCGGTGCTGGGTTTGATGGGGTTGGTCGGCCCCACCGAGTACTACCGTCAGCGGATACGCGCGGCGGCCGATGCGATCGCCTGTCCCGTATTGTTTCTGATGCAGTTGCAGGATGAGTTGTTCACGCGGCTGCAGTATCTCGAATTGTTCGATCAACTCGCGTCGGACGACAAGCGACTGCACGCGAACCCCGGTCTGCACCCCGAGGTTCCCGTCGAAGAGCTGGATTTTTCCGCGATGTTCCTCGAACGCTACCTTGCTGGCGCCGGCAAGACGAAGCGCCGTCTCGACTTCGCGGTCTCGCGGTAGTCGCCGTGGAGGCGTGTCGCGCCGGACTCGCTCGAGCCGTCCCTGGTCGCTCGACCACGCGCCATCCATGGCGCGTGACGGTCCGGCACAACACACCTCCACCGCTGGATGGTGTCGCGTCCCCACCGTCACCGCGGCGCTGGCGCGCGCCAGTGAACAAACGCGTTCAGCGTTGTGCTTTGAAGTCGATCAGCCGAAACACCGAACCTCCGCCACTTAGCGCGTGCGCGGCCGCAGTTCGGCGGGAGTCGCACGCGTGCTGTCGGCGCCCCGCGGACCGTGCGCGGCGTCGTCGATCCTTACGCTAGCGACACGCGCAGGTTGTACCGTCAGCCGTTCGTCCAGGGAATTCAGTGCGGCTGCGAGCACTTCGGCCGGTGTCGCCGTCGGCGACTGACCAAGGGTCGCGCGATTGCGGCGCAGTATCGTCGTCAGGCCTTTGCCGAGCGTGCGTTCGGCGGCGCGCCAGTCGGTCATCCATTTCTCGGTGCTCGGGACCGAACGGTAGCGACGCTGTCGCTCGGCACCCTTCAAGCGCCGCCATACTGCGGTGTATCTCGGCAACGTCGCGTTGGCCCACTCCTGGAGCGCCTCGGATCCGCGGCCGCACGCCATTCGAAACTGCATCCGCTCGGACGGCGCGAGTTTGTCGAGAGCCTGGTTGCGCACGTAGTTTGCGAGCCAGTCGTCCGGCAGCACATTGGATATCTTGGCCATGGTCGGACTCTATACCGGGGCGCGCGGCGGCGAGAAGCGCTTTGTTCCGGTCGCTTCGTTCGGAATCGACGCGGACTGTGGGCCCGCGATGAACCGAACCCCGGGACCGTGTTCTAAACGCAGGCAGGTCATTTGCGCCGGGCGGTGGACACGCTTTGGCGAACGACGGAAAATCCCGGCAGATCAATGGCCCGCACGCACTGGCCGCATTCTCTGGCCGCATTTTCTGGAGTGTCACGATGGCCGTTCTGAGCGCTGTATCGAACTTCTTCTCCAACCTCGAAACGAACAAGACGTTCGACCGGATTTTCAATGTCGGGATGCTGCTGATCATCACGCTGTTCGTGCAGGCCGTGTACGCGATCTACGTGCGACCCACCGGCGGATCAGTGGAGCGCGACACAGCAGCAGATGGTCAACAACGATCCCAACTACAAGCCGCAGCGGTCGATCCTCGTCATCATCCGGGAACCGGAGCCGGAAGCGGCGATCATCATGTGTCTGTGGTCGCTGTTGCTCGCGGGCCGGCAGGGCGTGCGCGTCTCGCGCTTCCGCAAGTTGCTGGATCAGGATCTGATGCGGATGCCGCCCGGTTCGTGCGTGCTGCCCGACGATGTCCGCGACCACTTGCGGCAGCTGGATCAGATTCCGCCGTCGCTGACCGAGTCGGTCGTGCCGCGCGTGCTGCGCTCGGCGCTGAAACGGTTCGGCGCGACGCAGAACGTGCAGGATGCGGCGACGACGGTGCACCAGGTGTGTGAAATCGAAGCGGCGCGGATGGATTCGGAACTCGCGATGGTGCGCTTCGGCGCGTGGTCGATTCCGGCGATCGGATTCGTCGGAACGGTGCGCGGGTTGGGCGAGGCGTTGCAGAGCGCGCAGTTTGCGTTGTCGAGCAACAACCCCGGCGCGCTGACGGGCGGCTTGGGCGTGTCGTTCAATTCGACGTTCACGGCGCTGACGCTGTCGATTCTCGTGATGTACGTGATCCACGAGCTGCAGCTCGCGCAGGAGCGCCTCGCGTTGGATACGCAGGAATATGCCGAAGAGCATCTGATCAGCAACCTGCGCACGAGTCTCGTCGGCGGCACCGAGCGGCCAATTGTGCCGACGCCGATGACCAACGAGCGACTCGTTCGGCAACGTTGATTCCGCGGCTTACGGGACTCAGATGATCGTCCTGCGGCGCCTGAGTCTTGCGGCGCTGCTCCTCTTCAGCGCGTGCGTTTCCGCGCAACCCAGCGCGGTTCCTTCCGCGCAATATGGGTCGATCGACGATTTCTTTACGACGTTCACCGACGAGTGGATGCGCGCGAATCCGAGCCTCGCCACAAGCAACCGGTACTTCACAGGAGCCGAACAGGATCGGCTCGACCGGGAACTCTCGTCGCAGTCCATCGCCGCGAAACGCGCGCGCATCGAGCTCGCCCGTCGTGGTCTCGCCACGCTCGCGACGTTCGACCCCGCGACGTTGAACCCGGCGCAGCGTCTGTCGGCGGATCTGTTGCGCTGGCAACTGCAGACGAGCGTCGATCGCGAACCGTATCTCGACTACACCTTCGCGATCGATCAGTTCGAAGGCGCCAATGTGAGCATCGTGTGGGCGCTGATTGCGTTCCATCCGCTGAACACGCCGCGCGATGTCGAAAATTATCTCGCCGCGCTCGCGCAGGCGCCGGCGCGTCTGGATGAAGCCACGCAGGACGCGCGCGCCCTCGGTGAACGCGGCATCCTTCCGCCGCGGTTCATTCTCGATGCGACGATCGCACAGCTGACGAAGTTCATCGACGGCGGAGCTTCGAGCAATGCGTTCGTGACGGTCCTCGATCAGAAGATGGCGCTGATCGATGCGTTGTCGGCATCGGAGCGCCAACAGTTTCACGACGCCGCGCAGGCGCTGGTGGCTGCCCAGGTCGAACCGGCGTGGCGGCGCGCAATCGCACTGCTGCAGTCGCAGCTGCCGAAAGCCACCGACGATGCGGGCTTGTGGCGCCTGCCGGGAGGTGCTGACGCCTATCGGTATTTTCTGCGCCTCTACACCACGACGACGAAAACGCCGGAAGAGATTCACGCGCTGGGCCTCGAGCGCGTCGCCGCGATCGAACAACAGATGGACACGGTTCTCAAGCAAATTGGACGCGACCAGGGGTCGATCGAAGAACGGATCGGTGTGTTGAAGGCCGAGCTCGCGTATCCCGACCCAACGTCGGAGGCGAGCCGCACCGCGATCATGCGCGACATCGACACGATCCTGGCGGACGCGCAGGTGCGCGCGGTGGCGCTCTTCGACAAGCGACCGAAAGCAAAGGTGATCGCGATGCCGTATTCGCGTTTCGAAGAGGCCGATCAAGCGGCGCGCTCGATGGCGCCGACGGCCGACGGATCGCGGCCGGGCGTGTTCATGTTCCCGCGCCGCGTCGAGTGGATGACGCGGTTTCGTTTGAAGACCCTCACGTACCACGAGGCGGTGCCCGGGCACTTCTTCCAGGTCGGCCTGATGCGGGAAGACACGGCGCTGCCGCGCTTCCGGCAACTGGGCGCGTTCGGATCGAGCTCTGCGTATGCGGAGGGTTGGGCGCTTTATGCGGAGCGCCTCGCGGCCGAGTCGGGTTGGTATGACGGAGATCCGAACGGATTGCTGGGCCAGCTGAATCAGGAACTTTTCCGTGCGCGTCGTCTCGTCGTCGACACCGGCTTGCACGCGATGCATTGGACGCGACAGCAGGCGATCGACTACGGGATCGAACCGAGCGAGGTCGATCGTTACGTCGTCCAACCCGGGCAGGCGTGCTCGTACATGATCGGACAGCTGAAGATCCTGGAATTGCGCGATCGCGCCAAACGCGAGCTCGGCGAACGCTTTTCGCTGAAGGATTTCCACAACGTTGTCCTCGGCACCGGCAACGTGCCGCTCGATCTGCTCGATCGCGCGGTGCAGGAATACATCGATGCGAACCGCGGAGCGGTTGGTGGTGCTTAATTACCTTGGGAGCTCTTCATGAATGGCTTCGTGTTGAGACTCGCGATATCGGCGCTGGGACTGTGGCTCGCGTCGGCAGCTGGTGCCGGGCGTCGACATCAACGGCGGCTGGACGCTCGTCATTGCAGCGTTGCTGCTCGGCATCGTCAACGCGCTGGTGCGGCCGATCGTGCTGGTGCTGACGTTCCCGTTCACGCTGATCACGCTCGGTTTGTTCATCCTCGTCGTCAACGCGGCGATGTTCGGGCTCGTCGCGGCCTTTCTCGACGGCTTCCATCTCAGCGGTTTCTGCGCTGCGCTGTTCGGTGCGTTGGTCGTCAGCATCACGTCGTGGATCGCGTCATCGTTCATCGGTCCGCGCGGCCGTTACGAAGTGATCGTCATGCGCACTGATCGGCGTTCGATCACTAGGAGTCGATGTTGTTCAAGGAACCCGATCGTCGTCGGATCTATCTGCTGCGCCACGCCGAAGCGGCGTATCTGAAGCCGGACGGCACGCCGGTCGCCGATACACGCGTCGCCGGGTCTGACTGCTAACGGTGAAGAGCAGGCGCGACGCCAGAGCGACGTGCTCGCCGACGTCGAGTTCGATCGCGCGGTTTGTTCGGGTTTGCCGCGCACGCGCGCGACCGCCGGCTTCATGCTCGGCGGGACGTTCGCAAACCGACACTCGAAATCGTTCCCGCGCTCGAGGAAATCCGCGGTGGCGATCGACCCCAGCAGATCGCCGACATGGAGCGTTGGATCAGCCACGTCGCCAATCCATGGGCGGATGCGGCCGAACCGGATTCGCGTTTCCTCGGCGGCGAACGTTTCGTCGATTTCGAGCACCGCGTGTTGCCCGCGTTCGACGAACTCGTCGCGGATCCGAGCTGGCGCACGCTGCTGATCGTCGCGCACGGCGGCGTCAATCGACTGATCCTGAACCACGTGATGAATCTGCCGTGGCAAGGCGCGGTCAGCATCGAGCAGGACGCGTGCTGCATCAACATCATCGACGTCGACATGGACGCGGGTCGGGTCGAGCGTTATCTCGTGCGCGGCGTCAACATCACCGGCTACAACCTGAGCAAAGCCGGCATCTCGCTGACCGACATGGAACGCGCCGCGCAACGCATCGCGGCGCTGGCGGCAGCCGCTGACAGGCAGGCTGACGCGTCAGCGGCCGTTTGTCCTTCACCGCGATCACGCGTTTGACGTGCTTGGCGAACTGGCGGTTGCGGTGGCGCTGCACCGCGATCGTGTCGGTGTGCCGCGCCTGTTCACGCAGCAGCTTGCGATAGTTCGTCAGGCGTCGTTCGTCGAGCGCGCCGGATTCAATCGCGGCTTGCACCGCGCAACCCGGCTCGTCCTCGTGCAGCGCAATCGTTGAAGCGACACTGCATGCGCGAGTTCGCCGACGTCGTCGAATATTTCGGTGACGCCCTGTTCCGCGTCGATGATCTTCAGTTCGCGCATGCCGGGTGAGTCGAGCAGCAGCGCGCCGTTCGGCAGCAGGTGCAGCGATCGATGCGACGTCGTGTGACGCCCGCTGGCGTCCGACTCGCGAATGCCGCCGGTGGCCTGCCGTTCGTTCGCCGGCGAGGCTGTTGAGCAGCGTCGACTTGCCGACGCCTGACGAACCGACGAGCGCGATCGTGTGGCCCGGGCGTGCACCACGCGCGGATGCCGTCGATCGCGTCGCGATCGAGCGCGTTGATGCATTCGAGCGCGACGCTCTTGTGAACGCCGCGCACGGCGGCGACGAACTCGTCGGGCGCGTCGCACAGATCCGCCTTCGTCAGGATCACGACCGGTTCGACGCTGCGCTTCCATCGCGATCGCCAGATACCGCTCGAGGCGCGACGCATTGAACTCATCGTTGCACGACGTCACGACGAACAGCGTGTCGACGTTGGCCGCGATCACTTGCAGGTCGGCTTTGACGCCGGCGCTGACGCGCGTGAACACGCTGGTGCGGTCGAGCACGCGCTTCGACCGAGTCGCCTTGTTCGCTGAGCAATACCCAGTCGCCGACGGCGGGGCGTTGCTCGGCGGGTAGCTCGAAACCAGCGGTTGCCGAGCGGCATGTGCCGTTCGCCGACCGTATCGCCGACGGTAATGCCGCTGCGCTGAACCGTCAGCACGCGCGCGGGGCGACCGCGCTCGACTTCGTCGAGCGACAGCTGCTGCTGAAAAAATGCTCGCCAGCCGAGGCTGGCCAATGTGTATTGACTTGTCATTCGAAGACCCTTCATCAAACCTGACGATTGCTATCGTCAGGCGCCGCGATCTCTGATCGCGGCTATTGTGTATGAGCTTCCGAGAAATCGGAGAGCCCGGTGGATCACCGAGCGGAATGGGAGGGAACGAGCAGGGGAGCTTCGAAGAGAACGCGACGCCAGCCTTCGTTACCGACCCATCCCGCGATGGACCAACTTCGCAACGATATCACTCATGAAACTCCTCCTTCGATCGGATCGATCCGGGTTCGAATGCTGTATCGATGCGCAATCTTGCGCGGCTTGCTGCAGCGGCGCAAGGGCGATGTGTCAACGCGCGGTTACCGAGCGCGCTCGCGCTTGGTATCGGCGTTGGACTTCTTCTTCGGCTTCTTCGACACGTATCCGGGTTTTCGCGCCGGTTTCGCGGCCGGCGCGCACCGGCTCTGCTGATATCCAGCTGGCGGCCGGACACCCAGACCTTCTTCAGCAGCCTGAAGATCTCTTTCGGCATGCCCTCGGGCAGCTCGATCGTGCTGTATGCGTCGTAGATTTCGATGCGGCCGATGTTGCGAGCTCGCAACACCTGCTTCGTTTGCGATCGCGCCAACGAGATTGCCCGGCTGCACGCCATGGCTGCGGCCGACTTCGACGCGATAACAGCTCCTTGCCGACGCCTGCGCGCGAATTCACCGACGGTGCTCGCGGCGCGCGGCGTCTTTCGGGCGTCTTGCGTCGGGACGCTTGTGCGGCGCTCGCGAGGACCGCGACTTCGTCGCGTCGGCGGCCGCTTGTCGAGCGTGATCACGTCCTTGATCAGCAGCGGCTTGTCGCCTTGCGCGAGTCTGCGCGAGCGCCGCCGCGATGTCGATCGGATCGGCGTCGTGCTGTTGCTGATAGCGCACGATGATGTCGCGAAAAAACGCCAGATCGCGCGTTGCCGAGCGTGTCGGTGATCCGCTGCGTGAATTTGGCGATGCGTTTGTCGTTGACCGTTTCCGCCGACGGCAGCTCCATCGGCTCGATCTTCTGGCGCGTCGCGCGTTCGATCGCGCGCAGCAGATGACGCTCGCGCGGCGCGACGAACAGGATCGCCTCGCCGCTGCGTCCGGCGCGTCCGGTGCGGCCGATCCGGTGCACGTAGGCTTCGGTGTCGTTGGGAATGTCGAAGTTGATGACGTGGCTGATGCGTTCGACGTCGAGACCGCGCGCCGCGACGTCGGTTGCGACGAGGATGTCGAGCTTGCCGGCCTTGAGCCGCGCGATCGTTTGTTCGCGTTGTTTCTGCGGCATGTCGCCGTTCAACGCCGACGTCGCGTAGCCGCGCGCCTGCAGACGTTCGGCGAGTTCGACCGCGGCGATGCGCGTGCGCACGAATACGAGCATCCGCGTCGAACGGTTCGGTTTCGAGCAGCCGCGTCAGCGCATCGAGTTTGTGGACGCCGGTGACGATCCAGTAGCGCTGACGGATCGTCTCGGCGGTGGTCGTGCGCAACTTGATCGTGATTTCCGCCGGATCGCGCAGATACTGCTTCGCGATGCGCCGGATCGCCGCTCGGCATCGTCGCCGAAAACAGCGCGACCTGACGCGTCGGCGGCGTCTGGCTGAGAATCCACTCGACGTCTTCGATGAAGCCCATGCGCAGCATTTCGTCGGCTTCGTCGAGCACGACCGTGCTCAAGCCAGCCGAGCTTCAACGTGCCGCGGCGCATGTGGTCCATCAGGCGACCCGGGCGTGCCGACGATCACGTGTACGCCGCGTTTCAATTGCCGCAGCTGCACCGCGTAGTCCTGACCGCCGTACACCGGCAGGACGTGAAATCCGCGCAGATGGCTCGCGTACGACTGGAATGCCTCGGCCACCTGAATGGCGAGTTCGCGCGTCGGCGTCAGCACGAGGATCTGCGGATCGGTGCGCTTGCAGGTCGAGGCGCGACAGCAGCGGCAGCGCGAATGCGGCGGTCTTGCCGGTACCGGTCTGCGCCTGGCCGACGACGTCGCGCCCCGCCAACAGGTGCGGAATGGTGGGGATCTGAATCGGCGTCGGCGTTTCGTAGCCGACGTCGTCTGACGGCCGCCAGCACCTCGCGGAGTCAGACCGAAATCGGCGAAGGTCGTATGCTCGGGGCATCGACTCATGCGGCGACAGCCTACCAGCGACCCCGTCGGATCGGTAAGTCTGATCCGGGCGACGCGCTGTGCTATCGTCGCGCCGTCCTGGCTCGAGCGGGTCGCGGACAGCGTAGCCAACGAATTCGAGGGGGAGTCGATGACGGCCTGGAACCATTCATGACGGCTTGGAATTACGGCGACATCCTGGATGCGGTCGATACGATCGTGCCGCCGGAACGCATCGCGTTGATCCACGCCGACCACGTCGTGCACGTGGCGCGATTTTTCGCGCCGCACGAACAATCTCGCGCGCGCGATGCTCGCAACGGCGCGCGGCCGGGCGACAAGATCGCGTTCTATATGCGCAATTGCGCGCAGTACAGCGAAGGCATCGCGGCGGCGTTCAAGGCGCGCCTGACGCACGTCAACGTCAACTATCGGTACGTCGATCACGAGCTCGTCTATCTGCTCGACAACTCCGACGCGACGGTCGTGATGTATGCCGCCGAGTTTGCGCCACGCGTCGCGGCGATCCGCGCGCAGCTGCCGAAGGTGACGCAGTGGATCGAAGTCGCCGACGGTCATCCCGGCGCCGCGCGACGTCACTTCGACTACGAGATGCTGGCGGCGACGGGCGACGGCACGCGCGCTCGGCATCGAACGCTCCGGCGACGACATGCTGTTCCTCTATACCGGCGGCACGACCGGCATGCCGAAGGGCGTGATGTGGCGCCACGACGATCTGTGGCGAGGCACCGGCGCCGGCGGCAATCCGCGCATCGGCGTGCCGCCGTCGCCGGATCTGGCGGCCTACGTCGAGCGCCTGCAGCGCGAGCCGCCGCCGGTCAATCTGCCGTTGCCGCCGATGATGCACGGCACCGGGTTGTTGTCGTCGGTCGCCGCGATGACGCACGGCGGCACGTGTGTGACGTTGCCGGCGCGCAGTTTCGATCCGGACGAAGCGCTGGCCGCGATCGAACGTCACCGCGTGACTGCGGCGACGATCGTCGGCGACGCGTTCGCGCGCCCCATCGTCGAGGCGTTGGATCGGCAACCCGGGGAAACGTGACATCTCGTCGCTGCGTTTCATCAGTTCGTCCGGCGTGATGTGGACGCGCGAGATCAAGGCGGGACTGCTGCGGCACAATCCGGAGCTGACGCTGGTCGACGGCTTTGCGTCGTCCGAGGCGCTTGGACTCGGCAGTTCGGTGATGACGCGCGACCACGCCGATCGATGTCGCGCGGTTTTCGCTGGGTCCGACGTGCAAGGTGTTCACCGAAGATCACCGCGAGGTCGCCGCCGGTTCGGGCGACGCGGGCATGGTGGCGGTCAGCGGTCCGCTGCCGGTCGGCTATTACAAGGACGCCGGAGAAATCCGCACAAGACGTTTCCGGTGATCGACGGCGTGCGCTATTCGATTCCCGGCGACTGGGTGCGCGTCGAAGCGGACGGCACGCTGACGCTGCTCGGCCGCGGCAGCAACTGCATCAACACGGCAGGCGAGAAGGTCTATCCGGAGGAAGTCGAAGAAGCGTTGAAGGCGCATGCCGGTGTCAGCGACGCGCTGGTGGTCGGCATCGCCGACCCGAAATGGGGACAGGCGATCACCGCGGTCGTGCAACTCACGCACGGAACGGCGCTCGACGAACTCGAGCTGAAGGAATTTCGTGCGCACGCGCATCGCCGCTTACAAGGTGCCGAAACGGATCCTCGCGAAAGCCGATCTGGCGCGGGCGCCGAACGGCAAGGCCGACTACAAACACATCCGAGAATTTGCGCAGGCGCAACTGCGTGGCTGAGCCGTCCGAACCGAATAGGTACCGTCGGCGCAACATTGCGCTGGCATGCATCGCAGCCGCGGCGGTTGTCGCGGCGGTGATCAGGGTGTCGTTCGGCCCGCCGCCGCAAGCGCCCGCCACGGCAGTTGCACCGGCCGAGTCAGCGATGCCCGCAGCCCGCGAAGCCCCGAACGGCGCGGTGTCCGGCGCCGTTCGGGCAGTCGAGATCCCCGTGCACCTGGCACTGGGGCCCGGCGTCGAACTCCCTGCGACGACGACCGTGTTTCTGATCGTGCGGACGCCGGGCGGGGGAGCGATGCCGCTGGCCGTCAAGCGGATGACGGTGGCCGATCTTCCGGCGGATGTATCGCTGTCGGACGCCGACGCGATGACCGCAGGTAGTTCGTTGCGCGAGGCAGAGGTCGTCGAGGTCGTTGCGCGCGCGTCGGTCTCGGGCGACGTCAGGGCGGGACCGGGTGACTATGAGGGCACGTCCGGTGCGTTGCAGGTCGCGGCGATCTCGCAGCCCATCACGCTCGTCATCGACCACGCGCTATAGTTCGCTCATCGCGATCACTCGGTTACCCCTGCTTACGCGTGCAACCCATCCAGCGGAAAACCTGGCTACACAATGGCCACAACCATTGTGGCCCAACCGGGGAGAATGCCTCGGATGAGCGCTGTTGCACGAGAGATCGACCGACTCCCACCGCTGCCGCCCGAGCCGACGCCGGACAGTCGCGCCCGCACGGCGCTCATGCTCGCGCCGACGCTGGTTCGAGCGGACATACCGGAGCCGATTCGGCGCGGGTTTGAAGACCCCGCGCCAACCTCCATCCGCGCCAACGTTCCGCGCATCGGTCCGCGCTTCAGCGATCGTCAGCTGACGGTTTTTTTCGCCGCGGTCGCGCTGCTCGTGATGCTCGTCTCACGAGTTGCGGTATTCGACCGGCCAGGCCGTGTGGTGGGCGCAGGTCGCGCGGCCGTTGCACTTCGACCTCGCGCCCGGCGCAAATCCGGTTCCGTTCACGCCCGACGCGGGTCCGTACGATCAACGTCTGGGATATGCGGTGCTGCCGCAGCGCATTGCGCGTCTTACGAAAATGGATTTCGAGATCGCGAATCAGGCGCGGCCGTCGGCGCAGATGTACGCGCTCAACGCAACGCGGTCTGGACGCGATCTATCCGGAGAAAGCGCAGGCGGGACTGACGCTGCTCGATCGGACCGGGCGGACGCTCTACAGCGCGCGATACCCGCACTTCCTCTACGACAAATTCGAGGCGATTCCGCCGCTGGTGGTTTCGAGCCTGCTGTTCGTCGAAGACCGCGAATTTCTCGACGGACGCTGGAACCGCAATCCGGTGATGGACTGGGAGCGGCTGTCGAAAGCGGCCGGGCTGCGTCTGTTCAGTTACGTCGGCGTCGACGATGCGGTGATCGGCGGCAGCACACTGGCGACGCAGCTCGAGAAATTCCGCCATTCGCCGGGCGGTCGCACCGAGACCGTCGGCGAGAAGCTGCGCCAGATGGCGTCGGCGAGCGTGCGGATCTATCGCAACGGCGTCGACAACGAACAAGCGCGCAAAGAAGTCGTGACCGACTACATCAACTCGTTGCCGCTGGCCGGGCGCGCCGATCAGGGCGAAGTCATCGGTCTCGGTGACGGCCTGCAAGCGTGGTACGGCGAGGATTTCGACGCGATCAACCGCGATCTCGTCGCCGCGGAGACGGATCCGGAGAGGGGCGCTTTTGCGTTCAAGCATGCGCTGAGTCTGATCATCGCGGCGCGCCGGCCGACGTATTACCTCGGACAGAACCCGAGCGATCTCGAGGCGCTGACGGATAGCTACATACGCGTGATGGGCAACGCCGGCGTCATTTCGCCCGCGCTGCGCGAGGCGGCGCTCGAACAACCGCTGTCCGAGCTCAGCGTGCACGCTGATCGTCCGGTGCGCCGCGAGCCGCTTCGCCGAACAGAAAGACATCAACCTGGCGCGCGGGCGCCTCGCGAATCTGCTCGGCGTGAACGGCCTGTACGCGCTCGATCGGATCGATCTGGATGCGCGCACGACGATCGACGCGCCGATTCAGAGTTCGGTGAGCGCGACGCTCGCGAGTCTGAAAGACCCGGAGACGCTGAAAAAATTCGGTTTGATCGGCGAACGCCTGCTCGGCTCGGCGGATCCCGGGCAAGGTGATCTACAGCTTCACGCTGTACGAGCGCAGCGCGCGCGGCAATCTGTTGCGGATCAATACGGACAGTCTCGATCAGCCGTTCGACATCAACACCGGCGCGCGGATCGACCTCGGCTCGACCGCGAAATTGCGCACGCTGATCACGTATCTCGAATTGATCGCCGACGCGCACGCGCGCTATGTCGGTGAGAGTCCAAAGGCACTGCGCGCGCTGCAGATTCCGGAGCAGGATCGGCTGTCCGCGTGGGTCGTCGAATATCTGCTGGATAACCCCGGCGCGGATCTGACGACGACGCTGCAGGCCGCGATGCAGCGCAAGTATTCGGCGAGCCCGTACCAGCGGTTCCTCACGGGTAGCGGCACGCAGACCTTTTCGAACTTCGATAAGGCGGACAACGATCGTGTCA
The DNA here is from genome assembly GCA_963829065.1 of uncultured Gammaproteobacteria bacterium. Taxonomy (GTDB): domain Bacteria; phylum Pseudomonadota; class Gammaproteobacteria; order Pseudomonadales; family Azotimanducaceae; genus DATJGR01. Next base: position 424,823 of record CAWHHK010000014.1, read on the forward strand.
TGACGATCGAGCACGCGCTGCAGAATTCGGTGAACCTGGTGTTCGTGCGTCTGATGCGCGAGATCACCGATCACCTGACGTATCGCACGCCGTCGGTTGCCGCGGCGTTGTTGCAGGATCCGAGCCACCCCGAGCGCGCCGCCTACCTGCAGCGCTTTGCCGACAGTGAAGGACGCCAGTTCGTCGCGCGGTTCTATCGCAAGTATGCGGGACACGGCGGCGATGCGGCGCTCGAGTTGGCGTTCGACGGCGCGCGCATGTCGCCGCGGCAAGTAGCGAGCGTCGTGCGCTCCGTGCGCCCCGATGCGCCGCCGCGCGTGCTGGCTGCGTTCCTTGCAGAACACGCGCGCACGACGCAACCGCTCACGCGCTAACGAAGTGTCGGAGCTCTACGACAAGTATTCGATCGAGCGTTTCTCGCTCAGCGACCGCGGCTATCTCGCGTCGGTGCATCCGCTCGAGCTGTGGGTGTTGGCGTATCTCGATACGCATCCGCAGGCGACGCTGACGCAGGTGCTGGCGGCGAGCGCGGACGCGCGCCAGGAAGTCTACGGCTGGTTGCTCAAGAGCCATCAGCATCGCGGTCAGGATCGGCGCATCGCGCAGCTGTTCGAGATCGACGCGTTCCTCGAAATCCACGATCACTGGCAACGCCTCGGCTACCCGTTCGCGTCGTTGACGCCGTCGCTTGCGACCGCGCTCGGCAGCTCGGGCGATCGACCCGGCGCACTCGCCGAGCTGATGGGCATCATCGCCAACGATGGCGTGCGTGATCCGACCGTGTTGATCGACGATCTGCGCTTCGCGAGCGCCACGCCGTATGAGACGCGGTTGACGCGCGTTCCGGCGAATGGCGAACGCGTGCTGGCGCCGGAAATTGCGCGTGTCGTGCGTACAGCGATCGTCAAGGTCGTCGATAACGGCACCGCGATCGCGTTGAAATCGAAACTGTCCGGCAAGGGGTTCAACCACGTCGTGGGCGGCAAGACCGGCACCGGCGATCATCGCATCAAGATATTTGCGGGCCCGGGGCGACTCATCGAGTCGCGCGTCGTCAATCGCGCCGCCACGTTCGTCTTCATGATCGATGGACGCTTTTTCGGCACGGTGACGGCCTTCGTCCCTGGCGCCGAGGCAGCCCACTATCAGTTCACCAGCAGCCTGCCGGTGCGCGTGCTCGGGCTGTTGTTGCCGGCCCTGGAGCCGTTGCTGCAACACACCGATCGGGACGCGGGGTCGGGCAACCAGCAGCTCGTCGCGAATCGCTGACGACGCAACTCAGGCGCGTTCGCGCAGGAATCTGCATTCCTATTCTGGCGCGACGCTCAGATAACGATCGTCTCCACATCTCGTCTTTCAAAGAGTGGCGCAGATGGTCCACAATCCGGCAATCGCTTGAAATGATCGGACGACGCCGATGAATACGAATCGCTATCTGACCGACAACTACGCGCCGGTCGCCGAAGAAATCACGACGACGCATCTGCGCGTCACGGGCGCGATCCCGAAGGAACTCAACGGTCGCTACCTGCGTAACGGACCCAATCCGCTGGGCCCGATCGATGCGGCGAAACATCATTGGTTCACGGGCAGCGGGATGGTGCACGGCGTGCGGCTGGCTGGCGGTCGCGCGCAGTGGTATCGCAATCGTTGGGTGCGCAGCCCGCAGATCATCGAGGCGCTCGGCGAGGATCCTGCCGGACGCGAACTCGTATCCGGCAACAACACCCACGTGATCGGTCACGCCGGACGCACGTGGGCGCTCGTCGAAGCGGGGTCGCCGCCGGTGGAGTTGACCGACGAACTCGACACGCTCGGTGTCAACGCGTTCTTCGGTACGCTCACTGACCGCGGCTTCAGCGCACATCCGAAAATCGATCCGGCGACCGGCGATCTGCATGCGCTGTGCTACAGCTGGCCCGCGTGGGGCGATCATCTGCAGTACGTCCACGTCGGCGTGAACGGCCGCGTCGTGCGCACGGTGAATATTCCGGTGCCCGGCATGCCGATGGTCCACGACATGGGACTCACCAAAAATTACGTCGTCGTCTACGACCTGCCGGTGACGGTGAATTTCGAGATGGCGATGAATGGCTCGAACTTTCCGTTTGCGTGGAATGACGACTACCACGCGCGAGTCGGTTTGTTGCCGCGGCATGGAACTGCGGACGAGATCATCTGGGCCGACGTCGAGCCGTGTTACGTCTTTCATCCGATGAACGCATACGAGGACTCAGAGGGTCGCGTCGTCGTCGACATGTGCCGCTACGAGAGGATGTTCGTGCGCGATCGCAACGGTCCGTTCGGCGATAGCGTCGCGACGCTCGACCGCTGGACCATCGATCCGAAGACCCGCCGCGTACACGAAGAACGCATCGATGATCGCGCGCAGGAGTTCCCGCGTTGTCATCCGCGCCTGTCGACGCAGCCGTATCGGTTCGGTTACTGCGTCGGCGTGGATACGAACGGTTTTCCGCGCATCTTGAAGCACGACCTCAAATCGGGCGCGAGTTCGACGTTCGAATTCGGCGCTGGGCGTCATGGCGCCGAGCCGTATTTCGTTCCGCGCGATGGCGCGCAGGCCGAAGACGACGGTTACCTGATCACGTTCGTGTACGACGCGGGCAACGCGAAGAGCGAGCTCGTCATCATCGACGCGCAAGATCTGTCGGCCGCACCGATTGCGCGTGTGTTTCTGCCGGCGCGCGTGCCCTACGGATTTCACGGCAGCTGGATCCCTGACGGCGCGGCCGGGCCGAGCGTCTGAAGTTCCGTCATGTCGGGCGCGCATCCGTTTCGTTTCGGCGTGCAACTGTCGAGCCTGCCGGTGGCGGATTGGGCCGACCGCGCGCGTCACATCGAATCGCTTGGTTACTCGACGCTGTTTGTGCCCGACCATTTCTCGGCGTCGCTGTGGGACCCGACGACGATGCTCGGGGGCGTCGCGGCGGTCACGCGGACATTGCGCGTCGGCACGCTCGTCTATGGAGTCGACTATCGACACCCGGTGGTTTATGCGCGCCAGGCAGCGACGCTGCAGGCGATGTCGGGTGGCCGCCACGAGTTCGGCATCGGTGCGGGTTGGATGGCGGAAGACTATCGATGGGCGGGGCTGCGCTACGACCCCCCGAGTGTGCGCATCGAGCGGCTCGAAGAAGCGCTGACGATCATCAAGTCGATGTGGACGAACAAACGCACGACGTTTGCCGGTAAGCACTACACCATCGATGAGGCGCCGCTGAAGATCGAGTCGCCGGGCGCTGCGCATCCGCGCATTCTGATCGGCGGCGGCGGTGAAAAACTGTTGTCGGTCGCGGGGCGTCACGCGGACATCGTCGGCATCAATCCGGCGCTCCCCGAAGGCCGCATCACGGCGAAGACGTCACTCGATATGACGCCGAGCCGCGTACGTCAGAAGATCGATTGGGTGCATGCGGCCGCCGCCGCCGCGGGGCGCGATCCCGCTGCGCTCGAACTCAACGCACTTGTCTTCGTCGTTGCGATCACCGATGCGCCGCAGCCGATGCGCGAGATGGTCGCTGCCAATTCCGGTATGGATGCGACACAAGTCGCACAAAGTCCGTTGTTCCTGATTGGCTCGGGTACTGAGATCCGCGACACGCTGCAGGAACGCCGCACAGAAACCGGCATCAGCTACATCGTGATTCAGGGCCAGGATCCCGCCCAGATCGAGCGCTTTGCCAACGAAATCGTGCAGCCGTTGACCGGTACCTAACCGGCTCTTAGCAAGCGCACGGCAATTCACGTGCCGCAGCAATCAGCCTTACGCGGCCAAAAGTCATTCTCCGGCAACCCTAGGCGGTGTTACCTATTGACCCAACGAGATGGAATATGGATATTCGATCGGGCACGTCCGGGGTCGGAGTTTATGCGTTACCAGCGCCGTACAACTGGTCGCGATTGCCTTGTCGAGCGAGGTCGCTGGTGACTTGGGTCGCCGAACTGTCGGCTTTCTTCCAGGTCATCCTGGTTGACTTGGTACTTGCCGGCGACAACGCGATCGTCATCGCGATGGTCGTCGCGAACTTCCCGGCCCGCCAACGCGCGCAACTGCTGATGATGGGCATTGGCGCCGCAACACTGGTGCGGATCGTCTTCGCGGTCGCAACCGTGCACCTGATGCAGATTGTCGGACTGATGCTCGCCGGCGGCCTGCTGCTGTTGTGGGTGTGCTGGAAACTCTGGCGCGAGATCGAGTCGGTTCGCTCGATGGAGTTGAGCCCTGCGGGAGTCTACGGCGGAGCCGCGGTCCCGCCGAGTCGGACAATCGGAACTGCGATCACCCAGATTGTCATCGCCGACATTTCGATGTCGCTCGACAACGTGCTTGCGGTTGCCGGCATTGCCCGGGACCACACGTGGGTGCTCGTGTTCGGTCTGACTTTGTCGATCGCGTTCATGGGCTTCTGCGCGACGCTGCTGGCCCGCTGGCTGCAGCGGTATCACTGGATCGCCTACATCGGCCTGATCACGATCCTGTACGTCGCCGGCGCGATGATCTGGGATGGCTCGATGGAAGTTGTCCGCGGCGCGTCTCTCGCGCTGCAGTAGCGCTCGAACAGTCGCTCCAATCCGATTCGCGTTCCGGTGCCGTCCGGGGTCACGGACCCCCGACCAATGCGCGCGCCGCCGTGCCGAATGTCGCCACCGCTTCGCGGGCGGCATCGATCAGCGGCATCGGGTAAATGCCAAACACGATCAGCACCAGCGTCAACGCGACGATCGCGCTGCGATCGGCCAACGAGCCCGCTAGGGCGACGTCGGCGACCGACTCGTCGTGGTGCCGGGTCATCGCGAAGATGATGCGAAGGTAATAGAAGAGACCAATCCCGCTGCCGACGATCAGCGCCCACAACAATGTCCACAGTGCGCCGTCGACGCCGGCCGCGAACAGATAGAACTTCGCGATGAATCCGAGCGTCATCGGAATGCCGGCGAGCGACAGCAGTACCGCGGCGAAGCTCGCGGCGAGCCATGGCCGGCGCCAGAACAGTCCCTCGAAGTCGGTGATCGCATCGGCATCGCGACCGGTGTCGGCAACCGACACCACCGTGACTACGGCAAATGCGGCGAGCGTCATCGCAAAATACCCCGCCAGATAGACGAGCGCTGTTTCGACGCCGAGCGCGCGGCCCGCGGTGGAGCTGACGACGAGCAACGCGATCAATAGGTACCCCAGATGTGCGATCGACGAGTACGCGAGAATGCGCTTCACATTCTGCTGCAGCAGCGCGAGCAGATTGCCGATGACCATCGACAGCACTGCAACGCTCGACACCGCAATGAACAGCGGCGCGCTGTCGAGCACGCCCGATTCCGCGACGTAGCGCAGCGCCAGCGCGAACACGGCGCCCTTGCTGACGGTCGCGAGGTATCCGGTCACCGGCGCCGGCGCGCCCTCGTATACGTCGGGCGTCCACATATGGAACGGCACCAGCGACAACTTGAACGCGATGCCCGCGAGTAGGAACGCGTTGCCAACGACCAGATAGAGGGTCGCGCCGCCGCCACTGTGCAGCACATTCGCAAGTGCGGCGAACTCGAGCGTGCCGGTGTCGAGATAGATCAGCGCCATGCCGAACAGCAGCGTCGTCGAACCGACGCCAGACAGCAGCAGATATTTCAGCGCGGCTTCGAGCGGCGCGTGGCGTTCTTCCGGATAGCCAACGAGCACGTACAGCGAGATCGACAGGATCTCGAGTCCGAGCAGGAAGCTCGCAAAGTGCGCCGCCGATGCCATTGCCATCGCGCCGATCGTCGCCGTCGCGAGCAGGATGTAGTACTCCTCGAGATCGCCTTTGCGTGGCTTTAGATATCGGTATGACAGCAACGCCGTCACGAGACCTGCCGTCGCGAACAACGCATAGAAGAACGCGCTGTAGCGATCGAACAAGAAGAGCGGCGTCACCTGGCGCGGCAACACCGGCAATGCCACCGAGATCGCGAAGAGCGTCGCGCCAAACGCGACGACAGTGAGCCCGGCCGCGAGCGCGTGGTGGCGCCAGAACGACACGACGAGCAGCAATACCGCGACGCCGACGGACAGCACGATCAACGGCAGCAGCGCGAGCCAATCCTCTGCGATCATTGCAATGCTCCAAGCAACGCGGTCAGGCGGGCGGCGGTATCGGCCGAGAGATCCAGCACGGTTTGTGGAAACAGCCCAAGCCAGACGAGACCCACCGCGAGCGGAATCTGAACCGCGAGTTCGCGCGCGCCGAAGTCGGTCATCGTGCCGTGCGCGGCGGCGGCTCTACCCTGAAACGATCGCTGCATCAGGTACAACGCGTAGACCGCGGCGATGACCATGCCGAGCGCCGCGGCGAACGCGAGCCACGGCCGAACTTGGAACGTGCCGAGCAGCACGAGGATCTCGCCGATGAAGTTGCCGAGGCCCGGCATGCCGAGCGACGCGATGACGAAGAACATCGTCAGCGCGCCCATGCGCGGAAGCGCTGCCCACAGGCCGCCCATCTGCCCCATCTCGCGCGTGTGCAAGCGTTGCTGCAAGGCGCCTGCCATCATGAACAGCGCCGCCGTCGAAAATCCGTGCGCGACCATCTGCATCACCGCGCCCTGGATCGCGAGCGCATTCCACGCGAACACGCCGAGCAGCACGAATCCCATGTGCGCGACGCTCGAATAGGCGACGAGCCGTTTGAAATCGGTCTGCGCGAACGCGACGTAGCCGCCGTAAACGACCGACACCGCGCCGAGCGCCATCGCCCAGTAGCGGAACTCGTACGCGGCTTCCGGGAACAACGGCACGACGAAACGCAGGAAGCCGTACGCACCGGTCTTCAGCAGTATTCCCGCCAGGATCACGCTGCCGGCGGTCGGCGCCTGCGTGTGCGCGTCGGGCAGCCACGTGTGGAACGGCACGCCGGGCAGCTTCACGAGGAACGCGATGAAGAACCCGAGCATCAGCCAGAAACCGTAGCGCGGATCGAGCGCGGCACCGAGCAATTGGAAGTAGTCGAAGGTGATGACGCCGCTCGCCTTGTAGTTCGCGAAGACGAGGCCAAGAATCGCGAACAACATCAGCGAGCCCGCTGACTTGCGTGAACAGGAAGAACTTCATCGCCGCATAGGCGCGGCCTTCGTGCCCCCACACCGCGATCAGGAAGTACATCGGCACCAGCATCACTTCCCAGAAGAAGAAGAACAGGAAGAGATCGAGCGCCGTGAACACGCCGACGACGCCGGCGAGCGTCCACATCAGGTTGAACTGGAAAAATCCGGTGCGCGCGCGAATCTCGGTCCACGACGACACCACCGCGACGATGCCGAGCACGAGCGTCAGCGCGACCATCATCAGCGACAACCCGTCCATCGCGAGAATCACCTGGATGCCGAAACGCGGAATCCACGCGAGACGCAGTTCGGCATACCAGCTGGCGTCGTGCATGACGGTCGGGGCGCCGGTCGCGACCGGGTACAGCAACACGCACGCGACGAGCGAGCGCGGCGATCGAGACATACCGCGGCAGCCCCGGATTGCAGCCGCTCGCTCGCCCACGCGAGGAGTCCCGCGCCGAGCAGCAGCAGTATCAACTCGAGCAGAATCACAGTACCCCCAGGACGAACAGCAGCACCACGACGACCCCGGCGGCCATGTTGGCTGCGTACCAGCGAATACGTCCGCTCTGCGTCAGCGCGAGCGCGCGATGCAGCGCGCGAGACAGCGCCGCGGTGCCGGTGAAGACGAGGTCGACGACGTCGTTCTTGTTGATTCGCGAGAGCGTCACGAACGGTTTGACGATCACCGCGTCGTAGAGGACGTCAAACGCCCAGCCGCGCAAGAGGAACGCGCGCAGCGCGCGTCCCGGTGCGGTGTCGACCAGCGAGCGCCAGAAATCCAGGCGCACGAACAACAGCCAACCGACCATCAGCCCGACGATCGGCACCGCCGCCGTGACCCACACGATCGCGCCTTCGTGATGCCGCTCGACGCCGCCGTCGGGCAGCACCATCGCGAGCGGCGCGAGGCCGATGAAACCGCCGACGAGCGATAGCAGCGCCAGCACCAGCAACGGTCCGGACATGTTGATGCCGGAGTGGTCGTGCGCCTCGGTCTTCGCCGTGCCGAAGAACGCGACGACGATCATCCTCACGGTGTAGAGCGCGGTCAGAAACGATGCAAACGCACCAATGCCCCAGAACCACATCCCGCCGGACGCATAGCCGAAGCTCGTCAGCAGAATCGCATCTTTCGAGAAGTAACCCGACGTCAGCGGCAGCGCGGCCAATGCGGCCGAGCCGATCACCATGCACGCGAACGGAATCGGCAGCCGCCGCCACAGCCCGCCCATCTTGAAGATGTCCTGCTCGTGGTGCAGCGCGAGGATCACCGAACCCGCCGAGAGGAACAGCAGCGCCTTGAAGAACGCGTGCGTCATCAGATGAAAAATGCCGGCCGACCACGCGCCGACGCCGAGCGCCATGAACATGTAGCCGATCTGGCTCATCGTCGAATACGCGAGGATGCGTTTGATGTCGTTCTGCGCGAGCGCGCTCGCCGCCGCGATGAAGAGCGTCGCGCAACCGACGACGGCGACCGCGAACTGCGCGGCGTGCGAGAGTTCGTATAGATCGTGCATCCGCGCGATCAGGTAGACGCCGGCCGTCACCATCGTTGCGGCGTGGATCAACGCGGACACCGGCGTCGGGCCGGCCATCGCGTCGGGCAGCCAGGTCTGCAGCGGCAGCTGCGCCGACTTGCCGACCGCGCCGCCGAGCAGCAGCAACGCGATCAACGTGCACGTCGACGATCCGTCGGGCCATGCGGCGCGCGCACCGTGCAGTACTTGCGCAATTTCGAGCGTGCCGAATTCGCGGAAGAGCAGGAACAGGCCGAGCGCGAACGCAACGTCGCCGACGCGCGTCACGACGAACGCTTTGCGCGCGGCGTAGCCGTTCGCCGGGATCGTCGTGAAAGAAACCGATCAGCAGATAGCTGCACAACCCGACACCTTCCCAACCGAAGTACACGACGAGCAGGTTGTCGCCGAGCACCAGCATCAGCATCGCGAACACGAACAGGTTCATGTACGCAAAGAATCGGCTGTAGCCCTGTTCGCCGGCCATGTAGCCGGTCGCGTACAGATGAATCAGGAAGCCGACGCCGGTGATCACGCCGAGCATGACGACGCGACAGCCCGTCGACGACCAGCGTGATGCGCGGCGCGAAGTCGCCGACCTGAATCCAGGTCCACAACGTCTGCGAGATCGGTACCTGGCCGCCGTGGAGGAAGTCGAGCGTCACCAGCAGCGTGACGATTGCCGCGCCACCGATCGATCCCGCGCCGATGATCGCGACCGGCACTTTCGAGAGCTTGCCTTCGGTGACGAGCAGCAACAGGAATCCGAGGAGCGGCAGCGCCGGGATCAGCCAGAGCGGGTTCATGGTCATCCCTTCAGTTCGCTCGCAGCGTCGATGTCGAGGTGGCCGAAGCGGCGTTCGAGCTGCAGCACGAGTCCGAGGCCGACGGCGACTTCCGCCGCCGCGAGCGACAGCACGAGCATGTACATGATCTGGCCGTCGACCGCGGCCCAGTGCGCGCCGGCGGCGACGAACGCGAGTCCGGTCGAGTTCATCATGATTTCGAGCGACATCAGCTGGAAAATCACGTTGCGGCGCACCAGCACGCCGGTCAGACCGAGCGCGAACAGCACGCCCGCCAGCACCAGCACATGCTCGATTGGAATGCTGATCGCGGTCATGTCACTCGACCTCCTCGCGGCGTGCGCGCATGTAACGCCGACCAAAATGAAACGCGCCGACGAGCGCGGCCAGCAGCATGATCGACGCGAGTTCGACCGCGAGCACGTACGGACCGAACAGCGCGATGCCGATGGCTTTCGGTTCGACGACGACACCGGAGGACTGCGTCGAGTTGGCCGCGAGCGTGTACATCACTTCGAGAAACAGCACGACTCGTCAGCGCCGCGGGACCGATCCACATGCGCGGGCTCAGAAACACGCGCTCCTGATCCACGCCGCGCCGGCCTTGATTGAGCATCATCACGACGAACACGAACAGCACCATGATGGCGCCGGCGTAGATCACGACCTCGAGCGCCGCCGCGAACGGCGCGCCGAGCAGAAAGAAGATCACGGCGATCGCGAGCAGCGAGACGATCAGATAGATCAGCGCGTGCGAGGCATCGAGGCGCGTGACGACCAGCGTCGTTGCGACGAGCGATACGGACGCGGCCGCATAAAACAGCACTATCTCCATGCGTTCTCCTTCGTCGGCGACGACGCGCGAACGGTCACGGCAGCAGACTCCGCACGTCGACCGGCGGTTTTTCGTTCTCGGCGGCGCCCTTGGCTTTGCCGTGAATCGCTTTGCCGGCGACCTGCCAGAAGCTGTAGCCGGGATATTTGCCGACGCCGTCGATCAGCAGATGTTCCTTCTCGTAGACGAGGTTCTTGCGGTCGTATTCGCAGATCTCGAAGTCGGGCGTCAGCTGAATGGCATACGTCGGGCAGGCTTCTTCGCACATGCCGCACATGATGCAGCGGGAAAAGTTGATGCGGAAAAACTCCGGATACCAGCGACCGCCGTCGGTCTCGGTCTTCTGCAGCGCGATGCAATCGACGGGGCACGCTGCCGCGCACAGGTTGCACGCGACGCAGCGCTCCTCGCCGTCCGGATCGCGCGTCAGCACGATGCGCCCGCGGTAGCGCGGCGCCATGTACGGCATTTCTTCCGGATACTCGACGGTCTCTTTGCGCGAGAACGTATGCGACAGAATGGTCCAGAGCGTGCGCAGCTGGCTAAACATGGGGACCACCCCGCAGCAGCAGCACAGCGCCGGTCACCAACAGATTCAGCAAGGTGAGCGGCAGCAGGATCTTCCAACCGAGCGACATCAACTGGTCGTAGCGTGGTCGCGGGATGCTCGCGCGCAGCAGGACGAAAAAGTTGATCACGATCGTCGTCTTGATCGTGAACCAGACGATCGGCGGCAGAAACGCCCAGCCGATCCAGCCGCCGAAGAAGAGCGTCACGATCATCGCCGACGTCAGAATCAGCGACAGATATTCGCCGACCATGATCAGGCCGAACTTCATGCCCGAATATTCGGTATGGAATCCCGCGGCGAGTTCGTGCTCCGCCTCGGGCAGGTCGAACGGCAGACGATGCGTCTCGGCGACGCCCGCGATGATGAAGATCACGAGTCCGAGCGCCTGCGGCACGCAGAACCACAGGTCCTTCTGCGCGTTGACGATCGCGGAGAGATTGAAAGATCCCGTCATCATCACGACGCCCATCAGCGACAGCGCCATGAACACTTCGTACGTGACCATCTGCGCGGCGCTGCGCAGTCCGCCGAGCAACGAATATTTGCTGTTCGACGCGAGACCGCCGAGCAGCACGCTGTAAACCGCGAGCGACGTCATCGCGACGAAAAACAGCAGCCCGATGTTGAGATCGATGATGAAGAGCCCGGGTCCGAACGGCACCACGGCAAAACCCATCAACATGCCGGCGGCGGCCGCGGTCGGGGCGAGCGTGAAGATCACGCGGTCGGAGAACGGCGGCACCCAATCGTGTTTCGTGAAGAGCTTCAGCACATCGGCGACGATCTGCAGCACGCCGAACGGTCCCACGCGGTTCGGACCCAAACGGTCCTGCCAGAAGCCGAGCAGTCGTCGCTCCCACCACACGAGCAGTCCCGCGGCCGCCATCGCGCCGAGCAGCACCGGTACGATCATGATGAATTGAAGCGTCATCGTTACTGCCTCGTGATGATCCGCACGGGTGGAGCGAAGCCGGGGTCGCGTTCGAACGCGACCGATGCGTTTGAGCGTGCCGGCGAGTCCCCGCGGCAACGCCGCGGTCCCCTCGGGCAGCGCGGCGTCGATCCGCACTTCGAACGCCTTCTCGAAGCCTGCGCCGCGCACGCCTGCGCCGGCCGCGACGCCGAGTCGCGCAGCATCGCGCGGATTCAGCACGACATACGGCGCCGGCATCCGCTGCTGAATCGGCGGCGACAGTGCCGAGAGTTCGTCGCTGCCGAAGATCTCGTACGACGGCAGCAGTCGAAATTCCCGCGGGGCGGTGGGTGCGGGCGCGTCGGCGCGCGCCTCGGGCCAGTTGTTGGGGCGCTGATCAGCCGTCAGGCGCACGCCCGGATCGCCGCCGCGCAGGCGTCCGCCGACTTCCAGCTGAAAGCGCGTGATCGCCTGGTTCGAGTTCCAGCCCGGCGCCCACACATACGGAATCAAGGCGCCGACGTCGCCGGTGTTCGCGCCTTCCATCGAGAACGCGAGCGGCGATTCCTGCATCCACCTGTGCTTTTGGCTCGTGCATCGTGTGATCGGCATACATCGCGGTGCGGCCGCTATAACGGTGGGTCTGGCGCGGCACGCGAGTCTGCGCGGGACCGCGGTAGTTCGCCGAAGGCGCCGCCGCGGCGATGCCGGCGAGCGGGGTCTGTGCGTCGCAGGCCGCGACGACGTCGTCGATGTGGCGCCAGCCGAGTTCGTTGCGACCGAGCGCGATGGCCGCCGCGGAAATCCAGCGCCACGCTGGACGGATCGGACTCACCGGTTCGAATACTTCGAAGTAACGTTGTGCGCGACCTTCGTAGTTGATCAGCGTGCCTTCGCTCTCGACGTACGTCGCGGCCGGCAACGCGAGCGTTGCGGCCTCGGTCGTGCGCGTCTCGACGCAGTCGAGCACGACGAGATTGACCGCGCCCAGGGCGCGCGCAACGCGCTCGGGAAGCGCGCGCCGATACAAATCGTTTTCGAGCACGACGAGCGTTTTCGCGGCGCCGCTGTCGGCTTTCGCCAACGCATCTTCGAGCGTGAGACCGCCGCCCAGCATCGCGGCGCCGACACTGTTGCACTCCGGTACCGCCAGCAGCAGCTTGGTGCCGGGGGTTTTGCGCGCAGCGCGCGCGTGATGCGGCCAGCGGCAGTCAGCACTGCACGACTCATCGCGCCGGTGCCGGAGACGATCAGCGGCCGCTGCGCGCTCGTGAGTGCCTGCGCCGCTGCCGTGACGAACTGCGCGCGCGCGGCATCAATGTCGCCGATCGGCATGCCCTCGAGCGCATTCGCGATTGCGTCGCCGATCGCAGCGATGTCCGCGGGCGCCGCATGGACCGTCGCGGTCGCGAAGTCGTCGCTTTGCGTCGGCAGCGGTGTCGCTGAATAACAGGGGCTTTTTGCCTGCTGCGCGTGGCTGCGCACACCGGCGTCCTGCCACAACGGAATCTGGGCGCCCGCCGCCATCACGAAGGTGTGATTGCGGACCGCCTGGCGCAACGCCAGCGCAACGCGCGGCGCGGTATTGAGCACGTCTTCGCCGAGTATCAGCACCGCGTCGGCGCGTTCGACCTCCGCAATCGTCGGGCTGGCGTCGGGCGCCGCGCGCACCAGCGCGAGCACGTCACCAACAAGCGACTCTTCGTCGGAGCGAAACCCCGCACAGAAGTTGTCGACGCCGACCAGCGTGCGCAGCGCGAAGTTCGCTTCCACCGACGCGCGCGGCGAACCGATGCCAACGACCGGACCCTGCCGCAGCAACTCGGCAAAACGCTTCGTTGCGGCGTCGGGCTCGATGACGTCGAAGCTGCCGTCCGCGCAGCGCGATCCCGCGCGCTTCAGCCGTGCGTCGCTGTTGACGAAGCCGCCGCCGAAGCGGCCGCGGTCGCACAGAAAATAGCCGTTCAGATCGTGGTGATAACGATTGTGAATCCGCCGCAACGTGCCGTAGCGCTCGGCCGGGAACGTATTGCAGCCGACCGCGCAGCCGGGGCAGATCGACGGCGCCGACTGCAGGTCCCATTTGCGCGTGTAACTTTTGCTCGCCGGTTTGTCGGTGAATACGCCGGTGGGGCATACCTCGACGAGGTTGCCGGCGAACGGATTCTCGAGCACCCCATCGGCCGCGCGCCCGAAATACATGCGATCGCGCGAGCCGAATGCGGCGAGATCGTCGCCGCCGGCGTAGTCGCGGTAAAACCGCACGCAGCGATAGCACGTGATGCAGCGGTTCATCTCGTGATTGAGGAACGGACCGAGATACTGATTCTCGAACGTGCGCTTGCGCCCGCGGTAACGGCGCGCGGTATGTCCGGCCATCACCGTCATGTCCTGCAAGTGACAGTCGCCGCCTTCTTCGCACACCGGGCAATCGTGCGGATGGTTCAGCATCAGCCACTCGACGACCGATTCGCGGAACTTGACCGCCGGCGGCGCCGCGATCGAGATGCGCGCGTTGTTCGCGGCCGGCGTCATGCACGCCATGACGACGCGCCCGGTCGTGTCTTTGTCGTCGCGGTACGCAACGACGGCGCATTGCCGGCACGCGCCGATCGAGCCGAGCGCCGGATGCCAGCAAAAGTACGGCAGGTCGAGACCGACGGACAAACACGCGTGCAGCATGTTTTCCTTGTCGTCCACCTCGTACTTCTTGCCGTCGACGTCGATGATGCCCATGAGTGCTACCTTCCTCTCGCAGCCGCGGCCGTGGAGGTACGGTGCGGACAGCCCCGGTTCTTGATGTGTGCCTCGAACTCGTCGCGGAAATATTTGATCGCGCTCGACAGCGGCTCGATCGCGCCGGTCGCGTGCAGGCAGAACGTGTTGCCCGGCGTGCCGATCAGCTGCGCGTTCTGCGTAATGACGTCGAGGTCGCCGGGTTCGCCGCGCCCCTCTTCGAGGTCGGTGAGGAGCTGTTCGAGCCACGGCAGGCCTTCGCGACACGGCGTGCAGAAGCCGCACGACTCCTGCGCGAAGAAATGCTGCAGGTTGCGCGAGAGATCCACGATGCAGATCGAATCGTCGACCACCGTCATCGTGCCGGTGCCCATGCGGCTGCCGGCGGCCTGGATCGTGCCGTAATCCATCGCCAGGTCGAGATGCTGCGCAACGAGGAAATCCGTCGATGCGCCGCCCGGCAGCAGCGCTTTGAACTGGTAGCCGTCCTGCATGCCGCCCGCGTGTCGTCGAGGATTTCGCGGATCGGCGTGCCCATCGGCAGTTCCCACAGACCCGGGCGCTTGACTCGGCCCGACGCCCCGAACAGCTTCGTGCCGGCGTCCGCGCCGCGCCCGAGCCCGATGAACCAGTCGGCGCCGTGGCGCACGATCGGGGCCACGTTGCACAGCGTCTCGACGTTGTTGACGACCGACGGCCGGCCCCACGCGCCGCTGACCGGCGGGAACGGCGGCTTGGAGCGCGGCTGCGCGCGCCGGCTTTCGAGCGCGTTCAGCAGCGCCGTTTCTTCGCCGCAGATGTAGCGCCCGCCGCGACATGTGCGATCGCGAGTTCGACGGAAAAGCCGGAGCCGAACACGTTCGCGCCGAGATAACCCCGCGCTGACGCTTCCGCGATGGCGCGCTTCAGCGCGCGTTCACAGCCGTGGTATTCGCCGCGCAGGAAGATGAAGGCCTTGTCTGCGCCGATCGCATACGCGGCGATGAGCATCCCCTCGATGAGCGGATGCGGATCGAACTCCATCAGATAGCGGTCTTTGAACGTGCCCGGCTCCATCTCGTCCGCATTGCAGATCAGGTATTTGTGGCCGGGACCGGCTGCGTCGCCGAGCGGCACGAAGCTCCACTTCTGCCCGGTCGGAAAGCCGGCGCCGCCGCGGCCGCGCAGATTCGCTTTCTTGACGAGGTCCTGAACCTCTTTCGGCGTCATCGTCGTCAGCGCCTGGCGCGCGGCCGTGTAGCCGCCGGCGCGTTCGTAGGCGGCGCAGGTCGACGACGCCGCCGCGCGGCGGCCGTGATACGCTCGGTCAGCGGCTGCGTCGTCACGCATACCTCCCGAAGATCGCGTCGAGCGTTCTGCGGCGTCGACGTCGGGGATCAGGTCTTGCGTCGATCATCATCGCCGGCGCGTGATCGCAGGCGCCGAGGCAGACGATCGGCAGCAGCGTGAAGCGTCCGTCGGCCGTCGTTTCACCGGGCGCGACGCCGAGCTTCTGCTCGAGCGCGACGCGCAGTTCGTCGTAGCCCATCACGTAGCAGGACACGCTGTCGCAGATACATCACGACGTGGCGGCCGACCGGTTTGCGATAGATCAGGTTGTAGAACGTCGCGACGGAATCGACCGGCCGCGCGTCGATGTGCCGAGCAGCCGCGCGATCGCGGCGACGCTCTGATCGGATACCCAGCCGCGGTGCCGCTGCACGATCCGCAGCGCTTCGATCATCGCGGACGGCGGGCTGCGGCGACGTGCGCGATCTCTGCGGCGATCTCTGCCGTCTCTTTCGCAGAGAGCGCGAAGACCAGATCCTGTGTGTCCGGTGTCGTCATTTCAGCGGTCCACGTCGGCCATCACGAAGTCGATGCTCGCCAGGATGGCGATCAGATCGGCCACCATCAGTCCGCGGCTGATCAGCGGAATCATCTGCAGATGCGGGAACGACGGCGTGCGAATGCGGGTGCGGTACGACATCGTGCTGCCGTCGGACACGAGGTAAGTAGGAGTTCCAGCCCTTGGTTGCCTCGATCATCATCGAGCATTCGCCGGCCGGTATGACCGGCCCCCAGCTCACGTTGAGGAAGTGCTGAATGAGCGTCTCGATGTCGTGCATCGTGCGTTCTTTCAGCGGCGGCGTCGTCAGCGGATGCGTCGCTTTGTAAGGACCGGCAGGCATGTTGTCGAGGCACTGTCGAATGATCTTGCAGGCTCTGGCGCATCTCTTCGACGCGCACGACGCAGCGGTCGTAGCAGTCGCCGTTCGTCGCCGTCGGCACCTCGAATTCGAACTGATCGTAGCCGCCGTACGGGCGCTGCTTGCGCAGATCCCAGTCCAGTCCGGTCGCGCGCAGACCCGGTCCGGTGACGCCCCACTCGATCGCTTCGCTCGTGTCGTATGTGCCGATGCCGACCGTGCGCTGCTTCAGGATGCTGTTCTGCATCACCATCTTGTCGTAGTGATCGCAGGCGCGGGCCCGAGGTAGTCGACGAAGTCGCGCACCATCCGCTCCCAGCCCGCGGGCAGATCCTGCGCGACGCCGCCGATCCGGAACCAGCTCGGGTGCATGCGGCCGCCGGTGATCGCCTCGATGATCGACAGCAGCCGCTCGCGGTCGGCGAACATGAAGAACACCGGCGACATCTGCCCGACGTCCTGCGCGAACGTCCCGTAAAACACGAGGTGGCTCGAGATCCGGAAGAATTCGGCCAGCATGATCCGGATCACCTTCGCGCGATCCGGCACGGTGATGCCGGCGAGGTGCTCGACCGCCATCACGTACGGCAGGTTGTTCATCACGCCGCCGAGGTAGTCGATGCGGTCGGTGTACGGAATGTACGTATGCCACGACTGCCGCTCGCCCATCTTTTCGGCGGCGCGGTGGTGGTAACCGATCTCCGGCACCGCATCGACGATCACCTCGCCGTCGAGTTGCAGCACGATGCGGAACACACCGTGGACGCTCGGATGGTTCGGTCCGAGGTTCAGGAACATGAAATCGGTGTGTTTCGCGCTGCGCGACATGCCCCACTCCTCGGGCACGAATCGCAAGCCTTCCTGCTGCGCTACCTGAAATTCGTTGGTCATCTTGAACGGATCCATCTCGGTCGCGCGCGCCGGATGTTCCTTGCGCAGCGGATGTCCCTCCCAGTGCGGCGGCGTCAGGATCCGGCGCAGGTTCGGGTGGCCGGCGAAATGGATGCCGAACATGTCGAATGCTTCGCGTTCGTACCAGTTCGCGACGGGATACACGCCGACGACCGACGGCAACGAACAGTCGCTTTGTGCAAGCGCGACCTTGACGCGCAGGTCCTCGTTCCGCTCGAGCGACATCAAATGATAAAAGACGGTGAAGTCGGACGCGGGCTGACCCTCGCGTTTGCGTCGCAAGCGCTCGTCGATCGCGGACAGGTCGAACAGCATCGGATAGGGCTTCGCGATGCCCCGTCGCAGATACTGCATCAGCGCAACGAGCTGGTCGCGCTCGACCCAAACCGTTGGGATGCCGTCGGCGCAGGTCTGAGCGTGGCATGCGCCGGCGAAACGAGCTTCGAGCTCATCGATCACGACCGCGTGAGCGCTTACGCGCCCGTTCGTCACTGCCACCATGATTGGATCCCGCTCAGCTCACTCGGTCCGCCGCGCCTCGCCGGTGAGTCGATCTGCGGATATCGGCGCCTCACCAACGCCGTTGGGACTTGCGAGACCTTGCGTCCGCATGCGAACAGGCGTGCGCTCGTCGCGCAGGCTCCGCGATTCCATTCGTTCGATGCCGTGATCGCCGACGATCCAGCTCAGCGGGCGACGTTCGTGGGCCACGGCGTTCTGCAGCAGCGTGAGCCCCTGCATGAACGCCTCTGGACGCGGCGGGCATCCGGGCACGTACACGTCGACCGGCAGGAACTTGTCGGCGCCCTGCACCACGCTGTAGACGTCGTACATGCCGCCGGAATTGGCGCACGAGCCCATCGAGATCACCCAGCGCGGCTCCAGCAATTGTTCGTATAGATGCTGCACGACCGGTCCCATCTTGCGGAACACGGTGCCGGAAATGACGATCAGATCGGCCTGGCGCGGCGTGCCGCGGATCACCTCTGCGCCGAACCGGGCCAGGTCGTGGCGCGGCGTGAACGACGTCGCCATCTCGACGTAACAGCACGAAAGCCCGAAATTGAACGGCCAGATCGAGTTCGACCGACCCCACGAGATCAGTTCCTCGAGTTTTGCGACCAGCACGCTTTGGCCCAACGCCTGGTCGTGCGCCGCGTCTGCCCCCGCGAGGGGTTCGTCCGCCGCTACCTTGACCAGGTTCCATTTCATCGGTGCGTCACCTCGTTGCGGTCGTCACGGAATAACGGTCGCGTTGCGCGTGTCGGTGCTTGACGCCCCACTCGAGCGCGCCGGTGCGCCACTCGTAGACGAGCGCCACGAGCAGGAACGCGATGAACACGCCGGCCCCGACATAGCCGCGCCAGCCGAGTTCGTAGAACGCAATCGCCCAGCCGAAGATGAAGATGGTCTCGAGATCGAAGATCACGAAGAACATCGCGATGAGGTAGAACTCGATGGAGACCCGAACGTTCTCGGCCTGGCCGACAGGTACGACGCCGGATTCGAAGGGCATGTCAGTCGCGGGTCCACGGCGTGTGCGGAAGCCGAGCACCCATGACAACGTCAGCGTCACCGCGAGAAGCCCAACGACTGAGAGCGAGTAGACGAGGAACGGCCACAGCGTCGCGGAACTGTTCGCGGCGACATGGACAATCACTTCGTCCATATCTCCCCCCTGAGCGGTGCGGGCACCTTAACCTCTACGCGCTCGATGTGGCAAGCCTAGAGCGATTTCCAATCGCGATCTCGAATCGAACGCCACGTGTGAGTACGAATCGCTTCGCGCGGATTTGTGTAGGGCGATTTGTGTTTTATCGCAGTGAGAACTCGCTGCACATTGCGCGCAGTCGTCTTGACCAATCACCGCCCGACAGTTAGAAGTGACTGCATCACGCCTCAACGCGGCTCGTATGGCAGCTCTTGTGGCAGCTCTTATGGAGAATGCATCATGACCGTCAGCAACGCAGATCGAGTTTCACTTTCGCACGCCGAGACGTTCCAGGACATTGCGAAGCCGCACGCGATCTTCACGCAGTTGCGTCGCGAGGAACCGGTCGCCTGGTGTCCGGAACCGTGGGGCGGTCCGGGATTCTGGTCGATCACGAAATACGACGACATTCATGCGATCTCGAAACTGCCGCAGGTCTTCAGTTCGGATGCACGCCTCGGCGGCATCACGCTGCCCAGCATCGAAGATGATCGCGAATCGACAGGGCATGACGCTCGAGCAGCTGATGGAGCGCGACAGTCGAGTTTCTCACAGTTCGAGGGCGGCCGCAGCATGATCATGATGGATCCGCCGGAGCACGTGCAGCACCGGCGCATGGTGGCGCCGGGCTTCACGCCGCAACGCCTCGATGCGCTGATTCCCCGCATTCGCGAACGCGCCCGCGTCGATCCTCGATGCGATCGGCGATCGCAACGAGTGCGAGTTCATCTCGAGCGTCGCGGCGGAATTGCCGGTGCAGATGCTCGCCGAACTCTTCGGCGTGCCGCAGGAAGATCGCCACAAGCTGTTCCAGTGGTCGAACATCATCATCGGCGGCGACGATCCCGGACATCTCGATGTCGCGCGAACACGTCGACCAGGCGTTCATGGATCTCGCGGTGTACGCGATGGGGCTGTACGCGGCGCGCAAGGAAAATCCGGGCGATGACCTGATCACGATGCTCGTGAACACGCAGGTCAACGGCGAGTCGATGAGCATTGCCGGACTACCTGTCGGCGTTCATCCTGCTCGTCGTTGCCGGCAACGAGACGACGCGCAACTCGATCTCCGGCGGCACGCTTGCGTTGTCGCAGTTCCCGGCCGAGAAGCAAGAAGCTGCTCGACGATCCGTCGCTGATCGGCGGCGCGGTCGACGAGATCATCCGCTGGGTGCATCCGGTCATCTACATGCGGCGCACGGCGCTGGCCGATCACACGCTGCGCGGCGTGACGATCAAGAAAGGCGACAAAGTCGCGCTGTGGTACATGTCCGGCAACCGCGACGAAGAGAAGTGGGCCGATCCGTTCAAGTTCAACGTCACGCGCGGCGGAACGCGCCATCTGTCGTTCGGCTATGGCCAGCACCTGTGCATCGGCTGGCGGCTCGCCGAAATTCAGTTGACGGTACTGCTCGAGGAGATGCTCGCGCGCTACCCCGACATCGAAGTGACCGGCGGTATCACCAAGATGCGGACGAACTTTCTGAACAGCATCAAAACGATGCAGGTCCGCCATCGCTCGCGCCGCGCGGCCTGAGCGCCAACGGGCGCGCCTAAGTTCGCGTTTTTCGCACGCGGCGGTTGACTCGCATTCCACCCGGAACATAAGCGACAATCGCCGCGTTTGCGCGTCGAAAAAAAAGAAGGAATTCAGTGTCTCGACTGCTGTTAGCCTGGTTTTCTTCCGTTGCCGCCGCCGTGCCGCTTCGAGTGGGTTATGCGCTGGCCAACGGGCTCGCTCGTGTGCACCTGTGGTTCTTTCCGGCCCGCCGGCATGCGGCGTTGGTCAATCTCGCGACGATTTTGCCGGGTAGTTCGCGGCGCGAACGGCTACGCGTCGTGCTGAAGATGATGGCGAGCTACAACTGCATGCTGTTCGAATTCTTCCGACTGCCGCGGCTCGAACGCGACGATCTGTTGCGCGCCGTCGACGTCGAGGGGCACGAGCACGTCCTCGAAGCGCTCGCGCGCGGCAAGGGCGTGATCATCACGTCGTGCCACATCGGCAACTGGGAGCTGGGCGCGGTCGTGCTCGCGCACCTGGGTCACACGATGCATGCGGTTGCGGGTGTGCAACTGGGACGCTGGCTCGCGAGCGCGGTGCGCGATGCGAAAAGCGAGCTGGCCGTGCACACGATCAGGCCGGAGGACGGCTACCGCAAACTGTGGCGAGCGCTGTCGCGTAACGACCTGCTCGCATTGATGGTCGACGGCGACATCTTCGGCCAAGGGGTTGCGCTGCCGTTCTTCGACCGTGAAGTACGGTGGCCGGCCGGCCCCGGCGTGTTGTCGACGCGTACCGGAGCGCCGGTCGTCAGCGGCTACTGCAAGCGCCTCGCGGGGCGGCGCTTTCGGGTCGTGCTCGAACCGATGCTGGACCCAGAACGTTTTGATAGCGCGGATGCACTCAATGCCGCGATTGCCGCGACGACGCAACGGCAGATCCGCGAGAATCTCGATCAGTGGTGCATCTTCCGCCCGTTCTGGTCCGACGGCGCCGAGTCTGCCGGTGTTGCGGCCGCGCAAGAGCGCGAGATCGCGGCATGAAGATCGGCATCGTCACGCAATCGTACTATCCGCGCTTCGGCGGCGTGACGGAGCACGTGCACGCGACGGCGATCGAACTGACGCGGCGGGGTCACGACGTCAGGGTCATCACCAGCCGCTTCCGCCTCGAAGATGGCGGCGGGCGCGCCGACGATCTGCCGGTGGAGCGCATCGGTCGCAACGTGCTGATTCCGTACAATCGCGCGTACGTCGACTTCACCGTCGGCTGGAAGCTCGAACGGCAGTTGAAAACGCTGTTTCAGCGCCACGATTTCGATCTGATCCACACGCATTGCCCCGCTGCACCGAGCTTGCCGCTGCTCGCGGTCGCTGCGGCCGAATGTCCGCAGGTCGGCACGTTTCACATGACGGGGCGCAACCGACTGCAAGAGTGGTTCCGCGGGACCCTGCAACGCCGGATCAGTCGGCTCGACGCGCGCATCGCGGTGTCGGCGACGGCGCTCGAGTGTGCGCAGCATTATTTCGGCGGCACCTATCGGGTGATCCCGAATGGCGTCGATGTCGACCGCTTTCATCCTGACAACGAACCGTTCGAGGAGTGGCGAGCGGCGGACAAGATCAACATCGTCTTCGTCGGGCGGCTCGATCCCCGCAAAGGCGTCTGACCGACCTGATCGCGTCGGTACCCGGTGTCGTCGAACGAACGCGGGGCCGCGCTCGCTTCTTGATCGTCGGTGATTCGTATCTGCGCCGCAGCTTGCAAGCGGCCGTCCGTCCCGACATGCGCGAGCACGTGACGTTCGTCGGCGCGGTTCCGGTTGCGGACCTGCCGCGCTGGTACGCAACGGCCGACATTTTCGTGTCCCCCGCGACAGGCAACGAGAGCTTCGGGATCGTACTGCTCGAGGCGATGGCCTCCGGACGGCCGGTCGTGTGTTCCGACATTCCCGGTTATCGCTCTGCGGTGGTTCCCGACTACAACGGCGTTCTGCACGCGCCGGGAGACGTCGGCGCGCTGACGGATGCGTTGTGTCGCCTCGTCGACGATGACGACCGGCGCACGGCGCTGAGCATCAATGGCCGCAGGCGCGCGCTCGAATTCGCATGGCCGCGCGTGACCGACGAGATCGAAGCCGTGTATCAGTCGCTGCTCGAAAGGCCGCCGGCCGCTCAGGCCGTGGACCGCGCGGCCACCCGCTCGGCGGCGTGAGCGCCCCGTTGACGACGAGCCGATCGAGGGGCGGCTCGTCCAGTCGTTCTGTAAGCTTGTTCCGGCAGCGCAGCTTTGCGTGGTTGTGGTGGGGCCAGCTCTTCTCGATCACCGGGGATCGCTTCACGTATCTTGCGCTCGCAGGATTGTTCTACGAGCACAGCTCGCAAGATCCGAGCGTGAGTTATGCCGCGTTGCTGGCGGTCTTCGCTAACGTCGTCGTCGCGCCGGTTCTGCTGTTCTCGCCGTTCACCGGCGCCTGGGTCGATCGGCGAAATCTGAAACATCTGCTCGTCGTCAGCGATGCGCTGCGCGCATTGATCGTGTTGTGCCTACCGGTGCTGTTTGCGCTGACGCGTTCGACCGACATCGTATTTGCGCTGATATTTCTGCTGTTCACGGTGAATGTCGTGTTCTTGCCGGCTAAGAGTGCGATGGTTCCCGAGATCGTGCGCAGGGACCAGTTGCTGTTGGCGAATTCGCTGCTCGCGGGCGCGGGCATCCTCGCAACCGCGATCGGTGCGCTGGCGGGCGGCTACATCATCGATCGTTGGGGATGGGCACTGGCGATGCGCCTCGACGGAGCGAGTTATCTGATCTCGGTGATTGGATTGAGTCTCGTGACGTATCGCGCGAGTGAGCATCACGCCAGCCTGCAACCCGTCACGGTGAGCGGCTATCTCCACGAGGTGGGTACAGGGTGGGCGCTGGTGCGCCACAATAAAACTGTTGTCGATCGGGCTTCTTGGGCTCGCGGCGGTGTGGTTCGCCGGCGGAATCATGCACGTCGCCGGCAATCAGCACATTCAAGCGATGGCGAGCCAACCGGGGATGACGCGACTCGGCGCGTTGTTGTTTGCGATCGGCGTCGGCAGCGGCATCGGTGCGTGGTGGATCAACACGCGGGGCAAACGGCTGCCGCGGGCGCAGGTACTGGGTGCGGGCCTGGCCTTGGCCGGTGTCACGCTTGCAGCGTTCGCGCTGAGTCGCCTGTTCGCCGTGTTCGTCGCCTCTGCGGTGTTGTTGGGCCTGTTTGCCGCGCCGGCGCTCGTGCTGACCGAGACCGTGTTGCAGGAAGGCACCGAGCTTGCGCATCGCGCACGCGTCTTCAGCGTGCGCGATTTCCTGATGCGTTTGACGTTGCTGGTATCGGTCACGGGTGCTGCGTGGATGGTCGCGCTGACGAATCCGCGCATCACGATGCTCGCGTGCGCCGCCGGATTGGTGGTGCTCGGCGCCGGCATCGTCGGCGTCGCGCGTCGCGACGCAAGCAGGGCGTCGAACTCGGCCGCTTGACTCCCATTCCGGCGGGGCAAATGCTACGGATTCGATCTTGCCCTCTCTCTCCTGATAAGGGAGGTCGTTGGCCGTGAGCGAACAATCCATCGCACCCGAATCCGTAGCACCCGGCGGCCGCGCTTTTGAGCCGTTGAGTCAATCGGACCGCCGCGGCGCCGTGGCGCTGCGCGGACTCACGGTGCTCGTCGGAACCAAGAAGGGCGCGTTCTTCCTGACGGCAGAGCCAAGGCGCGATCGCTTCGCGTTGAGCGGCCCGGTGTTTCTGGGCCACATCGTGCATCACGCGATCGTCGACCCGCGCGACCGTCGCACGATTCTGCTGGCGCTGCGCACAGGACACCTCGGGCCGACCGTGTTCCGCTCGACCGACTACGGCGCCACGTGGCAGGAATCGTCGAAGCCGCCGGCGTTCACAAAACCGAAGGACGCGCGCCGTGCGACCGTTGTCGAGCAGGTCTTCTGGCTGACGCCAGGCCACCGCGACGAACCGGGCGTCTGGTACGCGGGTACGTCGCCGGAGGGGCTCTTCAGGTCGGAGGACGGCGGGAATACGTGGCAGAGCGTATCGGGCTGGAACGACCATCCAAAATGGATCGAGTGGACCGGCGACATGAAGGAGCGAAATCCCGATGGCTCGCCGATCCATTCGATCGTGATCGACCCGCGCGATGCGAATCACATGTACTTCGGCACCGGCTCGGCGGGCGTGTTGGAGACGCGCGATCGCGGAAAGACGTGGAATCTGCTCAATACCGGGATGCTGGCGCCCGGCCCCGACCCACATCCGGAACACGGCTACGACCCGCACTGCATGACGCTGCACCCGCTCGCGCCGGATCTGCTGTATCAGCAGAACCACTGCGGCATTTATCGCATGCATCGACCCGACGCGCGCTGGGAGCGCATCGGCGACAACATGCCGCGCGATGTCGGCGACATCGGTTTTGCGATATCACTGCATCCGCGTGATCCGAACACCGCGTGGGTGTTTCCGATGGACGGCACCGACGTGTGGCCGCGCACGTGCCCCGATGGGAAACCCGCGGTGTATCGCACCCGCGACGGCGGTGAGAGCTGGTCGCGGCTCGACCACGGGTTCCCCGCGCGCGCGTGGTACACGGTGCTGCGTCAGTCGATGGCGGTGGATGAAGAGGAACGCATCGGCGTCTATCTCGGCACGACGAACGGCGAGGTGTGGGGGAGCATCGACGAAGGCGATAGCTGGCGTTGCCTCGCGTCGCATCTGCCGCATATCTACTCGATCGAGGTCGGCAACTTCGACGCCGAGTAGAGATGAAAGTCGGCATTCCATCGGTGCTCGCGTCATACACGGCGCGGCGCACGCAGCGTCGAAGCAAACGGCGGCACGATCGCGGAGCTGCTGCTCGATCTCGATGCGCGTTATCCGGGAATTCGTTTTCGGATGGTCAATGAGGCCGACGCGTTGCGGCCGCACATGCGCGTGTTCGTCAATCGTGAGTCCATCGTCGATCTTGCGCTTGTCGCTGGCGGCGACCGACGAGGTCGTGATCTTGCAGGCGCTTTCCGGCGGTTGACGGATGTCGGTCGACGACGCGCCAATTGCGTGATCTCGATGCTTCATACGCGCAACCGCGTGCAGTTATGATTGACGCGCGGGTGTAGCGACACCCGAATCCGGTCACCGGATGAGGAGCAGGGACGTGAAAGAACACCGAAGCAAGAAGCAAGACAAGAAGAAGGCCACCAAGAGCCTTGACCGAAAAGCGCGCCGAGAAGCGGGCTAAGAAACAGTCTCGCAGCACGGCGGGCATCTGATCGTCGCCTGACCAACGACCGTGCAGGGGTGCACCCTGCGCGGTCAGTCCCGTTTTCTTTCGAGGCGCCATTTTCTTTCGAGGAGCATCATGCGCGTACGGCGTTTGGCAGCTCCACTCGGAGCGATCGTCGAAGGGGTCGACGTTCGCCATATCGATGACGCCACGTGGCAGGCGCTGAACGCGCTTTTCTGCGAACACCACGTGCTGGCGTTTCCGGCACAGCAGCTGACACCTGAAGACCAGATGGCGTTTGCCAGTCGCTGGGGCCCGCTGATCCGACATCCGTACGCCGGGATGGCGCAGTACCCGGACCTCATCGAGTTGCGTAATCGCGGCAAGGCGAAAGACGTCAATCAGCACTGGCATTCGGACATGACGTACAACGCCGGCACCGCCGAAGCTGACGATGCTGTATGCGCTCGCGGCGCCGGACATCGGCGGCGACACGGCATTCGCGAATCAGGAACTCGCGTACGACGCGCTGTCCGAAGGTCTGCGGTCGGTCGTCGATACGCTCTCGGCCGTTCATTCGGCGGAGGGTCTCGCGACGCTCTATGGCGAGTCGCCGCAAGCCGCGCCGCGCGCCGAACATCCGGTCGTGCGCGTACACGACGAAACGGGCCGCAAGTCGCTGTACGTCTGTCGCGCGTTCACCGATCGCTTCGTCGGCTGGTCACGCCAGGAGAGCGCGCCGCTGCTCGAGTATCTCTATCAGCACGCGGTGAGGCCGGAATTCCAGGCGCGGCACGTGTGGCACGCCGGCGATCTCGTGATGTGGGACAACCGCTGCCTGCAGCACTATGCGGTGCACGACCACGCCGATGCGCCACGCATCATCCATCGGCTGCAGGTCGAAGGATCCGTTCCGGCCTGACTCGTCTGGCGGATCGGCAACTCGAGGGGAGTGAGCATTCCAGCGCCGTAGCACGCGGCGCCGTCTCGTGCGGCGACGCGTAAAGCCCGTCGCTCTTCGCACCGGGCTGCCAGCCCAGCAACGCGAGCAGCACGAAAAATCCGATCACGTAGGCAAGCGCGACGTGCCAGCCGGCGGTGACCCAGCGACCGACCGATTTCGCTTCGGGAAACATGTTCGACACGGCGACGCCGGCGCTCGAACCGAACCAGATCATCGAGCCGCCGAAACCAACCGCGTAGGCGAGCATGCCCCAGTCATAGCCGCCCTGCTTCAGCGCGAGCGCGGTCAGCGGGATGTTGTCGAATACCGCCGAGATGAAGCCGAGACCCAACGCGCTGTGCCACGATGCGCGCGGCAGCGCTTCCACCGGCATCAGCGACGCGATCGTCACCAGCGACAACAGGAAGATCGTGCCTTTGAACGCTCTCGGGCAACAACGACCAGTCGGGTTTGCGCAGCGGTGCCGTCAGCAGCAACGCCGCCCAGACCGCGATGCCGAGCACCGGGAACGCGCCGAGCACCGCCGGGAAGAACACGTTTGCGGCGACGTTGACGGCGATTGCGGTGGCGAGGATGAATACGACGATCGCGACGCGCGTCCAGTCTACGCGAAGCCCTGCGGACGCCTCCTTCACGATCGGCGAATAGCGCTGCTGCTGCAGCGCCGCCGGAATGCCGCAGACGACGAGCGCCACGCCGGCGGCGACGTACGCGTGAAGCACGTCGAACGGACTCACGCCGCCGACCCACATCATCGTCGTCGTCGTGTCGCCGACGACGCTGCCCGCGCCGCCGGCATTCGAAGCGGCGACGATGGCGGCCAGATAGCCGATGTGGACTTTGCCGCGAAAGACCACGCGCGCCATCGTGCCGCCGATCAAGGCGGCCGCGATGTTGTCGAGGAACGCCGACAACACGAACACGATGACGAGCAGCGCGAACCCCCCTGTCCAGTCGTCAGGGAGGAATTTCGGTAGCTCTGCGGGGATGCGCGATTCTTCGAAGTGTTTGGACAGCAGCGCGAATCCCATCAATAAACCGAACAGATTCGCCAGGATCACCCATTCGTGCTGCAAGTGCCGCGAAAGGCCCGCGATGCCGGGGCCGGTTTTGAATCCGGTGAAGACGAGCTTGTACAGCGCGACGACGACGAGGCCCGTCAACGCGACGCGGAGCGTCTGGTGGTGAAACAGCGCGACGCCGGCCAGCGTCATCGCGAACAGCGCGAACTCGATCGGTGCACCGAGTGTGGCGGCCGCGATCGCAACAATTCCCGCGAGCACAAAGAGACCGCGCTCTCGGGACAGAACCCGCATCACTGGGTTTGGCATCCGCGGATGATTCCATAAACTGCACACATACACGATGGAGCGCGTGATGGGTCGAACCACCGCGTGGATCGCAGCCGCGCTGGCGCTGGTACTGCTCGGCTGGGCCGCGTTTGCGTGGCGGGCGCAGCACGCGACGCAGATCCACCACTTCGATGGTTTCACGATGGGATCGACGTGGAGCGTGCGCGTCGTCGGGCCACGGCGGCTCGACGCGATGGCGCTGCGCGCCGGCATCGAATCCGAACTCGGCGAGCTCGATCGCCAGCTCTCCGGCTATCGCGACGCCGCGGAGCTCTCGCAATTCAATCGCACGCCGGTCGGTGAGTGGCGCGCGCTGCCGGCGCATTTGCGCGCCGTGATCACGTTTGGTCGGCAGTTGCACGACGATTCGGGCGGGGCGTTCGATGTGACCATCAAGCCGCTCGTGAACCTGTGGGGATACGGCGCGGCGGAACCGCGCCTGGAACTGCCGAGTGAGCGCGAGATCGCGCTCGCGCGTTCGCGCCTCGGCAACGATCGCGTGGAAATGTCGGCGGACGGTGAACACATGCGACGGCTCGCCGACGTCACGCTCGATGTCGACGCGATCGCGCCGGGGTATGCCGCTGATGTGATTGCGGCGTGGCTGACGGCACGCGGTCTGCCGGATCATCTCGTCGACATCGGCGGTGAGCTGCGCGCCGACGGGCATAAACCCGACGGCGGCGCATGGCGCGTCGGCGTCGAGCGCCCGGTGATGGCGCGCGGCGACGTCGAACAGACGATTGCCGTCACCAATGTCGGCGTGTCGACGTCGGGCGACTATCGCGACTACTTCGAAGTTGCGGGGCGACGCTATTCGCACATCATCGATCCGTCGACCGGGCGTCCGGTCGAACACGATCTCACGTCGGTCACCGTGATCGCGCCAACGGCGTTGGCGGCCGACGGCTATGCGACGACGCTGATGGTGCTCGGCCCGGAGCGCGGCATGGCGTGGGCGAATGCACGTGGACTCGCGGTCTTCATGGTCACGCGCGACTGCAGGCGGTGCATTGCAAGAGCGCTACAACGTCGCGTTCGCGTCGTTGCTGGCGCCGAACTGAGGCGCCGTCAGCCGGCTCCGAACTTGTCGGTGAAGACCATCTTGCCGAGCGGCTTGCGCGCGATGGGGCCGTGGCCGCCGGCGACGGGATAGCCGATCGGCACGTGCGCGCAGGTGAACCATCCCTGCGGCAGCTCGATCAATGTTCTGACTCTCGCTTCGTCGAGACACAGCAACGTCGTCAGCACGCAGCCGAGTCCTTCGTTGCGGCACGCGAGCAACAGATTCTGCACCGCCGGATAGACCGATCCGCCGCCGACGACCGACGCTCTGCCGAGATTCGAGTCCGTGATCGTCATCATTGCGGGGTTGAAGCAGAACACCGCGATCACCGGTACTTCGTGCATGTGCCGCGCGAGGTGATCGCCGGCGCTCATCGCGCGCACCGACTTGCGCTGTTCGAACTCCGGCAGCGACGACGTGTTGTTGCGATACGTCTCGAGGTAGCGATCCCAGTGCGGACGATAGAGATCTTCGAGCACCTGTTTTTTAGCGGGATCTTTTACTGCGACGATCCGCCAAGGTTGTCGATTGGCGCCGGTCGGAGCCCAGGTCGCCGCGGTGAAGACACGCTGCAGCACAGCGTCCGGGATCGGATCGGGCCGCAGCCGTCGAACCGCGCGCAGCGTGCTCATGGCTTCATAGAGTTCCATCGAACCTCCTGCGTGAAATCTGATGCCGACGAAAAAAAGGCGCGTCCCAGGACGCGCCTTTTTCCGATCAAGGGCCACCGCGTCTAGCGGACCGGCCCCAACAACTCGATCAAGCCGCGTTGTATCCGAGGATCGCTTTCGTCTCGAGGAACTCTTCGAGACCCCACTCGGAAAACTCGCGTCCGTTGCCGGATTGCTTGTAGCCACCGAATGGTGCCGCCGGGTCGACGCCGGCGCCGTTCACGTGGATGTTGCCCGCGCGAATCTGCCGCGCAACGTTGCGGGCGCGATCGAGGTCCTTCGACTGCACGTAGCCCGACAGACCATACAACGTGTCGTTGGCAATGCGGATCGCATCGGCGTCGTCCTTGTAGCCGATGATCGACAGCACCGGTCCGAAGATCTCCTCGCGCGCAATGGTCATGTCGTTGGTGACGTGCGAGAACACCGTCGGCTTGACGTAATAGCCGTGATTCAGGCCCTCCGGCAGGCCCTCGCCGCCGCACTCGAGCTTGGCGCCTTCCTCGATACCTTTTTTGATCAGGCCCTGGATCTTGTTCCATTGAACTTTCGATACGACCGGGCCCGCGGTGGTTTCCGTCTTGGACGGATCGCCGACCTTGGCGGACATCGCCACGGCTTTGGCGAGCGCGGCGGCTTCGTCCATCCGCTTCATCGGCACCAGCATCCGCGTCGGTGCGTTGCACGACTGGCCGCTGTTCATCACGCACGTGCCCATGCCTTGCGCAACCGCCTTCGGGAAGTCTGCGTCGTCGAGCAGGATGTTGGCCGACTTGCCGCCCAGTTCCTGCGTCACGCGCTTGACTGTCGGTGCTGCGTTCTGCGCAACCGAAATGCCGGCACGGGTGGATCCGGTGAACGACACCATGTCGACGTCCGGGTGTGACGACAATGCGACGCCGACGCCAGGGCCGTCGCCGTTGACGAGGTTGAACACGCCCGGCGGCACGCCGGCCTCATCCATCACTTCGGTGAAGATGATCGCGTTCAGCGGTGCGATCTCGGTGGGCTTGAGGATCATCGTGCAACCCGCCGCGAGCGCCGGCGCGACTTTCGCCGCGATCTGATTCAGCGGCCAGTTCCACGGCGTGATCAAGGCGCAAACACCGATCGGCTCGTGCACGATCCGGTTTTTTCCCTTGTCCTCTTCCCACTTGAATGTCTTCATCGCGTTGAGTGTGTACGCGAGGTGCCCAAGACCCGCCGGCGCCTGCGCCATGTTGGCGAGGCCGATCGGCGCGCCCATTTCCTTCGAGACGGTGGCGCCGATTTCGGGCATGCGCTTCTGGTATGCGGCGATGATTTTCTCGAGCAGTGCCGCGCGTTCGGCAACGGTGGTTTTCGAGAACGTCTGGAATGCTTTCTTCGCAGCGGCGACCGCGCGATTGACGTCTTCCTGATCGCCCAACGTGATCGTGCCGATCACTTCTTCGTTCGCGGGATTCAAGACGTCGAGGGTCTTCGTGCTGTGCGGGGTGACCCACTTGCCGTCGATATAAAAGTTACGCTCGTTCTTCATGCTGACTCCCTGTTCGGGCCCATCTGCGTGGGCGGTAAGTGACGCGGGCGTCGACCCCAGATAGCCGATAAATTTGCCGCGTGCGGGGCATGGATTCTGGCGCATCTGCCGACCGCTCGCCAGAGCGATCGTTGCGCGTTGCAAAACGGCATTGCGTGGCAGCGATTCGCGCGTCTACGATTGCCGGTAAGGCCGATGCAGCCTGCTGCTTGCACCCATCGGGTACGGTGAATGCATCTTCTCGAACGACCATTGATCCTTCGTGAACGGCGAACGGGTCGGCAACGCAAGCACTGACGTAAATGTTCGCCGCAACGCGAGGATCGATCATGCGTACATTTCGAGATAGCAAGGCAATTGCGAAGAGCGTGCGCGAGCACCTCGCCGCGAAACACATTTCCCTGACTCACAGCGAATCCCTCGAACTCGTGGCGAGAGCGTTCGGCTTCGACGACTGGAACGTTCTGGCGGCAAAGATCGGCAGCGACGCAATTGCCTTCGGCGAGGCGGTTCCGTTGATGCGGGTCTTCGACGCGAACAAAGCGCGTGAGTTCTATGTCGATTTTCTGGGTTTCAAATTCGACTGGATCGATGCCGCACAATGGCAGCCGGGGCCGCATCCGCTGTATACCCAGATCTCGCGCGGCCCGCTGGTGCTGCATCTGACGGAGCATCACGGCGATGCAAGTCCGGGTTCGACGGTCTATGCGACGGTTGCGAACATCGACGCCTTGCATGCCGAGCTGACGGCAAAAAATTACACCTACAACAGACCCGGCATCGAGGACGTGCCGTGGGGCCGGACGTTGCAGGTCTCCGATCCGTTCGGCAACCGACTGCGCTTCACGCAGCTGTTGGGCGCCAGGCGGCCGCCCCACGACAGTCGTTAGCGGTTCAGCACCAGCTGTGTTTGCGTTACGACCGCACACAATTTACCGGCCTCGGATTTCACCAGTGTCTGCCACACCATCGTCGTGCGGCCGCGGTGAAACGGCGTGCATTCCCCGGTGACCGTCGTGCCCTCGAGCGCCGCGGCGAGGAACTTGGTGCTCGACTCGACCGTCGTCGTCCCGGATCCAGGTGTCAGGTTCATCGACGTTCCGACAGCGCCGAGCGTATCGGCGAATGCCATGATCGAACCGCCGTGCAGGATTGCGTTCGTCGTGCACAAGTCGGCACGGACCTTCATCGTCGCGCAAACGCGCTCCTTCGACACTTCGGTGAATTCGATGCCGAGCAGTCCCGGCAACAGCGGCTTGAAGAGTGCTGCAGTTTCGGCGGCGGTGCGCATGGCGAATCCCTTCAGATAGTGATCAGGTCCGCGTGCTCAAGCGGCGCACGATGTCGATCGTCGCGGCGTCGGCGGGAAAGAACGACTCGACCGCGAGTTCCGCGAGCGTGATGTCGACGGGCGTGCCGAAGATCATCGTCGTACTGAAAAACGCGAGCTCGCCGTCCGCGATCCTGATGCGAAACGGTATGACGACACTCGCATTCGGTTCCGCGATGGGTCGTGTGGACGATTTGGTGCCACCCCCCAGGGGGTACGAAGAGAGTTCCCGCAACAGCTCGATCAGGTCCGGATCCGCGGTCAAGTCGATCTGTTGGCGCAGGCGGGCGAGCAGGTGTGCGCGCCATTCCGGGAGATTCAGAATGCGCGGCGCGAGACCATCCGGGTGCAGGCTGATCCGCAAGCCGTTGATCGGAGGGACGAGCAGATGTTCGGCGACGCCTTCGTAGAGTTGCGGCAGCGCGAGGTTCGACGCAACGATCTGCCAATGCCGATCGATCGCGAACGCGGGATACGGTTTGTGTCCCTCGAGCACGAGGTCGATCGCGTCGCGCATCACCGCGAGCGCCGGATCGTCGAGCGAGCGTTCGACGAACATCGGCGCGAATCCAGCGGCGACGAGCAGCACGTTGCGCTCCCGCATCGGAATCTGCAGTTGTTCGGCGAGGTGAAGGATCATTTCCCGACTCGGCAGCGAACGCCCCGTTTCGACGAAGCTCAAGTGACGCGCCGAGATGTTGGCTTCGCCGGCGAGATCGAGTTGGCTCAAACGGCGCCGCTGGCGCCAGTCGCGCAGATGATGACCGATGGTCGGGGGTGCTCTGAATGCGGAGGAGGTCGCCATGGGCCGAACCTTAGGCGACCCGACGATGGAGATCCATTACCTCACAGGTAACGCGAACCGCGTCAGGTCTTGCGGGAGCCTTCGTCGGCAGCGTTCATCGTGTTCGGAACCGGTGACGCCGAGGCAGCAGTGCGCGCCGCGAGATCCTGCACCTGGCGTTCGCGATCCTCGACGCTGACGTGCCGGACATCTTTGCCGTGCACCATGTAGATCACGTACTCGGCAATGTTCTTTGCGTGATCGCCGGCGCGCTCCAGCGCGCGCGCGGCGAGGACGAGGTTGCAGCGCCCACGGAATGGCACGCGCGTCCCTCGTCATGCGCGTCGTGAGTTCCCGCATGACCGATTGGTATTCCGCATCGGCGGTGATGTCAGCGCGTTCGACCGTGAGCGCCTGATTGGCGTCCATACCGGCGAACGCGCCGAGCGCGTTGTGGACCATTTCGCCGACCAACGAGCCGAGGTGTTGCACTTGCGGGACGGGCTGCTCCGGCGTGACCTGCGCCATCTTGATCGCCTGGCGCGCGATGCTCTTCGCCTGGTCGCCGATGCGCTCGATGTCGGTCACGGTCTTGATCACGGCAAACACGAGCCGCAGGTCGCCGGCGGCCGGATGTCGCCGCGCCAGAATTCGGCGGCACTCGTCGTCGAGATAGATCTCCAGTGCGTTCACGTGCAGATCGCCGCCGATCACGGAGCGCGCCATGTTCTCGTTGCGGCTTTGCAGCGCCATCACCGCATCGGCAATGTGCTGCTCGACAACCGCGCCCATCGCAATCACGCGACTGCGCAGGTTCGTCAGGTCCTGATTGAACGCGCTCGAGAAGTGCTGTCTGAATTCGTCGCCTGGTCCGGGCATGATGTTTCCTCGACGTTACTAGCCGTAGCGTCCGGTGATGTAGTCCTCGGTGCGTTTCTGCTTGGGGTTCGTGAAGAACTCGTCGGCGCTGCCAAACTCGACGAGCTCACCCAGATACATGAACGCGGTGTAGTCGGACACGCGCGCCGCCTGCTGCATGTTGTGCGTGACGATCAGGATCGTGACGCGGCTGCGCAACTCGGCGATCAGCTCCTCGATGCTCGCGGTCGCGATCGGGTCGAGCGCTGAGGTCGGCTCATCGAACAGCAGAATCTCCGGCTCGACCGCGAGCGCGCGCGCGATGCACAGCCGCTGTTGCTGGCCGCCCGAGAGGTTGTACGCCTGATCCTGCAGGCGGTCTTTGACTTCGCCCCACAACGCCGCGTCGGTCAATGCCCGCTCGACCTGTTCATCGATGACGCCGGTGCGTTTGACGCCGCGAACGCGCAATCCGTATGCAACGTTTTCGTAGATCGACTTCGGAAACGGATTGGGTTTCTGAAACACCATCGACATCCGCATCCGCATCTCGATCGGATCGACGTCTTTGCCGAGCACGTTGACGCCGTCCGGATGAATGATGATCTCGCCTTCGTAACGATTTCCGGGATACAGATCGTGCATGCGGTTGAAGCAGCGCAGCAGCGTTGACTTTGCCGCAACCGGACGGGCCGATCAGCGCGGTCACTTTGTTCTCGGCGATGTTCAGGTTGACCTGCTTCAGCGCCTGCACGCCCGAGCCGTAATAAAAGTCCAACGCGCGCGTCTCGGCCTTGTACGTCTCGGCATCGTCCGTCTGGATCGATGTCCCAACGTCCGGGCGCAGGGGCGCGTTCACGATCGGCCGATCCATAGGGTCACCATTTGATCTTCTTGCGGAAGCGGTAGCGCAACCAGATGGCCACGCCGTTCATGCCAACGGTCATCAGGACCAGGATCAGACCGGCGGCCGCGGCATTCTCCAGGAATGCCGCTTGCGGCCGCGACAGCCAGTTGAACATCTGAATCGGCATGACGGTGAACGGGGCCAGCAGCCAGTCGAACGATATGTAGGGTGGCGTGTCGGTCACCGGCGCCGGCGGCAGGAACGCGATGAACGTCAGCGCGCCGATCGTGATGATCGGTGCGGTTTCGCCGATCGCGCGCGATAGCCCCAGGATCACGCCGGTCAGAATGCCACCGGTCGAGTAGGGTAGTACGTGGTCGTGCACGGTCTGCCAGCGCGTCGCGCCGAGCGCGTACGCGGCTTCACGCATCGCCACCGGCACTGAACGAATCGCCTCGCGGGTCGAGACGATTACGACCGGGAGAATCAGCAGACCGAGCGTCAATCCGGCCGACAACACGCTCTGCCCGAAACCCAGGCCGTAAACGAACAGGCCGAGCGCCAGCAGACCGTAGACGATCGACGGCACGCCGGCGAGATTGGTCACGTTGATCTCGATCAGGTCGGTGATCCAGCTGCGCCGCGCGTATTCCTCGAGATACACGCCGGCCGCGATGCCGATCGGGACCGCAGAGAAGACCGTCACCAGCATGACGAGCGAACTGCCTACCCATGCCGACAGAATGCCGGCCTTTGTCCGCGTGACGTGACGGAAACGACGTCATGAACTGCCAGCTGATCCGGCTACCGCCGTCGAGCGCGAGTTTCGTCAACAGCGCCGCAAGGGTGAACACGCCGACCAGCATCGCCAACAGGCCGACAACGGCGAAGATCTTGTCGGCCTGTTTGTTGCGCGCAATCAACTCGCGCAGCGCGGTCGGCTCCATGCGGGTCGAAGAAGCGAGCTTCGGCGGGCACTCAGTACACCTCGCGAAAACGCCGGCGCAACAGATGGCCGACGATGTTGAAAATCAGCGTCATCAGCATCAACACGAGACCCGCCGCAAAAATGCTCTGATACTCGATGCTGCCGTGCGGCAGATCACCGAGCGCGACCTGCACGATGAACGACGTGATCGTCGCGGCGGGTTCCATCGGGTTCAGCGTGAAGTTCGGCTGCTGGCCGGCAGCGACCGCGACGACCATCGTCTCGCCGACCGCGCGCGACACGCCGAGCACGTATGCGGCGACGATGCCAGACAACGCGGCCGGCACGACGACGGTCAGCGAGGTGCGAAATCGCGTGGCGCCCATCGCGTACGCGCCTTCGCGCAAGTGCATCGGCACCGCGCGCATGGCGTCCTCGGCCACCGAACTGATGTACGGCGTGATCATGATGCCGATGACGATGCCCGGGCCCGAGCATGTTGAAGCCCGGCAGATTCGGCAGGACCTTCTGCAGCATCGGCGTGACGAACAGCAGCGCGAAATAACCGAACACGACCGTCGGCACGCCAACCAGCAGTTCGAGCAGAGGTTTGATGAATTCGCGCACCCGGTACGGCGCAAACTCGCTCAAGTAGATCGCGATGATCGTGCCCAGCGGCACTGCGACGAGCAGCCCGACGGTCGACGTCACCAGCGTTCCGGCGAGCAACGGTGCGATCCCGTAGTGCTTGTCCTCGAACATGATCGTCCACTGCGTGTCGGTGACGAAGTCGATGATCGAGACGTGCGCGAAGAATGCCGCCGATTCCGAGATCAGCACGTAGATGATCGCGACGGTGATGAATACCGCGCTCATCGCGCTGAACAACAACAGCGCCTCGATCACCGATTCCGCGAAGAGCCGGCGCCGCCGTAGCCGTGGTGGCGGCAGGACCGTGCGCGAACGCGTCGAGCGATCTAAAGAGGGGCTACTCATGGGCTGTCGAGTTTGTGCGGGACCGCCCGCCAGGGCAATCGTTCGTCCCGATCGGCGTGCGTCGCCGATCGGGACGAAACGCGGTACAACTCAGAGCTTGCCCTCGCGCTTCAGCAGATCGGCGACGCGCACGCCGACCTCTGGAACGCCGCCAAACCCCGTGCCGAGCTTGCCGGATGCGAAGTTCTGTTTGGCTTGGGCGTACTCTTCCTCGGGCAAGTCGATGTAGCCGACCTCCTTCGCCAATGCGCCGCCCTTATCGAGATAGAACTCGACAAATTTTTTGACCTCGGGGCGCGTCGCGGCCTTCGCGCTGATATAGATGAACAACGGTCGCGCGAGCGGCTGGTAGGTGCCGTCATTGACGGTCGCGACGGAAGGAAGGACCGCGGGAGATGCGTCGGTCGCCTTGATCGGGACCGCCTTCAGCTTGTCTTTGTTTTCTTCGTAGTACGCGAGACCGAAGTAGCCGAGCGCGCCTTTGTTGCGCGACACGAATTGCACGATGACGTTGTCGTCCTCGCTCGCCTGGTAGTCGCCGCGCGACGACTTCGCCTTGCCGACGACGGCTTCGGTGAAATAGTCGAACGTACCCGAGTCGGCACCCGGGCCTGAGAGCGACAACGGTACGTCGGGAAATCCGGCGCGGATCTGGTTCCAGTTCTTGACGGTCCCCTGAGCCGCCGGCTCCCACATCTTTTTCATCTCGGCGACGGTGAGGTAGTCGACCCAGGTGTTGTCCTTGCCGACGACGACCGTCAACGCATCCATCCCAATCGGCAGTTCGGTGTACTTCACGCCCCCTTGTGCGCACGTCACCATCTCGTCTTTCAGGATCGGCCGTGACGCGTCCGAGATA
This sequence comes from uncultured Gammaproteobacteria bacterium, assembly GCA_963829065.1. Lineage (GTDB taxonomy): Bacteria > Pseudomonadota > Gammaproteobacteria > Pseudomonadales > Azotimanducaceae > DATJGR01. Next base: position 463,059 of record CAWHHK010000014.1, read on the forward strand.
TCGGTCTCGCCGCGACAAAAGCGCTTGAAGCCGCCGCCGGTACCGGAAATACCGACGGTGACGCGCGTGCCGCCGCCGACGCTTCCGAATTCCTCGGCGACGGCCTCGGTGATCGGATACACCGTGCTCGAACCGTCGACGAGAACGGTGCCGGCGCCCAATGCCGCCGTGCTGGTGACGAGCGTCAGGGCCATCGCAGCCCCGAGGCTCAACGAATTGAAGTTCATTGCGCTGCTCCTTCGATTGAATTGGCGTTTGAATTGGTTGACTGAGATTTTCATGATTTAGAACGACGCTTGGAGGTCAATCATCAGCGTGTCCACGTTCGCGTTCGTCTTGCCCGGAGTAGCGCCGTTGGATTGCGCATCCATGTACGTCGTCGTGAAGACGAAATTGGGCGCGATGGTGTACGCGACCTTGTACGTCGAACCCTTCGACGCGGTGAAGCCGGACGCAAAGTCGGAGTCCGTGAACGCGCCCACCACGCCGTTGCGGTCCACGTCGCGGTAGTTGTAGCTGAAGGCCAATTCCCAGATCCGCGTATTGAAGCCGGCGAGCCACGCCTGGTCGGCGCCGCGCTGCAGTCCGTTTGCGTTTTCGTTCTTGACGTAATTGCCGATCAACGTCAGCGGGATCGGCAGACCGAGAATGTCGAGTTGACCGAAGCCTTCATAGAGCTGGAATTGCGTCGAGGTGTTGCCGTTGGCCGTGAGACCGCCGGCGTTGAATCTGTCGTTGGTGAAATGGTAGACGCTGCCACCGACCGTCAACTTGAAGCTGTCGCCCGGATACAAGTTCGCCCCGACTTGTGCGGTCTCCATGCGCAGGTCGCGCGTGAATTCGTGCCCGCGGCCGTTGACGTTGTCTTTCAGTGTGTAGGCGCCTGTCGAGCCGAATATGTTGGTGTCGCCGAACTTACGATTGTATTGCGCGGCGATACCTTCAGGGTTGATGTCCTGGTCCCATATGTCGTCCGCGACGTTGAACCACGGCTGCGCCATCTTGCCGCCGTACATCTTCAAACCCGGCGCGTTCGCCGGGTGCCAGTTGAGGTAGGCCCGATCGAGCCAGATGTCCTTCTTCGTGAAGTAGTTGTCCAGGTCCTGGTTCGTGGTACGCAGGTTGTTGTCGTTGCCGCTCGCGAGCCGGATACCGGTTTCGACGGTGGGTCCGACCTGCGACACTGCTGGATCCGCGCCCGGATCCGTTGCCGGTCGGCGGTGTCGTTTGGATGCCTGCCTCCGACTTCGATGCGATCCTCACGCACGCGCATGTCGCCGCTGACGACGGTATTCTGCGCCCATCCAAGTTTTTGCTGCAGTTCGGTGAACTCGGTCTTGTCGACCTGCTCGCGCGCCTCCCGCCGTTGTTCTCTCGCGAGATCCGCGCTCAGCTCCGCATACTGGTCGCCAGTGATCGAGCCGTTGGCCCTCAGCATCGCGAGCAGTTTGGAATCGACGCTCGGGCGCACGTTGGTGGTGGCCACCACGCTCGTCGCGACGACTTCGACCGGCTCATGCTGATCAGGGTTCTCCGGCGTCGCCGGCGTCGCGGCGACCGCCGCCGGAACCGCCCCCACAACCATCAGTCCACCCCATAATCCGAAAAATGCATTACGCACGATTTCCCCTTCTGTTTTGTTGACCGTGGCAAATCCCGACGCAGTGTCTCCGTCGGGTGTGACAGTTGAATGACAGTGGCCGGTTTTGCGCGGAAGGACGCCGCGAAACTCAGATTGGCCCAATCACCTCGTCGAAGAAATTCCGCATCGCTTGCCACGAGCGCTGATCGGTCGGCGCGTGATACGCGAACCCGGGGATGTTCATCGCGTCGACCTCACGATTCGTGAAGCTGTGGCCGGCATTGCCGTACAACAGCATCTGAAAGTCGACGCCGCCCGCGCGCATCTCATCGATGAACGCAGCACGTTGCTGCGCGGGAATGATGGGATCCTCCGCGCCGAGGCAGACCATCACTTTGCATGTGATGTTCTTCGCGTCCTGCGGCGCGGTTGTCGCGAGGCCGGAATGGAAGCCGACGACGCAACCGACGTCGGCGCCGCTGCGCGCGAGTTCGAGCACGGTCGTGCCGCCAAAACAAAAGCCGATCGCCGCGGTGCGCGACGAATCCACCGAGGCTTGCGCCTTCAGCACATCGAGCGCGACGCGCGCGCGCCGTCGCAGCGTCGTCAGGTCGTTCGTCAATGCGCCGATGATTGCCATCGCTTGCGCGCGATCCGTGATGGTCTCGCCGAACGTGTCCATCGCGAAGGCGACGTAACCCAACTCAGCCAGCATGCGCGCGCGCTCCTTTGGATGCTCCGTCATGCCGCCGCCTTCGTGCGCGACAAGCACGCCGGCGGTTTTGCGGCCAATGGATCCATCGGCGAGATAGCCAACGAATCGCTTGCCGTCGATTCGATATTCGATGTCGCGTGTATTCATTGCAGGTCTCCCTATCGATTGAGCGCGCCAATCGCGCGCGCGTGTTGATTACGGTTTAATTCGGCATGGCCAAGCGAGCAACATCCAAGTCGCGCAGGCGCAAGACCACCGCGAAAACGCGATCGCCGCAATTGTCTCCCGATACGTCGGCGATGTATCAGCATGTCTGTGCGTTGGCGCTCGCGCTACCGGGCGTCGAACTGAGCACGTCTTATGGCACGCCAGCGATCAAGGTGAAAGGCAAGATCATGGCTCGATTGCGCAGCGAGGCCGAAGGGGGACTCGCGATACGCTGCGATTTCATCGAGCGGCAGATGTTGTTGCAGGCAGCGCCCGAGGCGTTTTTCCTGACCGACCACTACCTCGACTATCCGATGGTCCTGATTCGACTCGATCACGTACGCCGCGACGCGCTTCCGGATCTCGTCGAACGCGCGTGGCGGATGGTCGCGCCGAAGCGACTGCTCGACGCGTACGATGGCGCGACCAGCGCCGCCGCGAAAGCTCCGCGAAAACCGCGACGGGCGTAGCGAGCGCCAGTTCCTCAAAGCGCCTGCGGCGAGTAAGGAATGCTGCCCGCTAACAGCCAAGCAGAGGCGACGATGGCGATGGCGCCGAGGCCGCACAGGATCTGCCCTGCGGTGCCGAGGCGTCTGATGTCGAACGCCGCCGCCGCAACGCCGCAAACGACACCCGCCGCGAATCCCGCCAGGTGCGCAACGACGTCGATGTTCTCGCCTTCGATGCCGAGAAATGCGAGCAGCGCGACGGCCGCGAACAGCGGCGCGACGCTGCGGCGCCAGTCGAGCGCGCGGTAGTAGCCGCGTCGCCACACGAACGCGCCGACGAGCCCGATGGATCCGAACGTTGCGGTCGATGCGCCGATTGAATGAAAGTCCGCCGCCTGCAGCGATGCGTCGAGCGCATTGCCGAGCGCGCCGCAGACGAGGACGAGCAGCCAGCCGAGGCCCGAGCCCAGATGGCGTCCGACGAACAAGCCGAACAGTGCGCCGAACAGCGAATTTGCCATCAGGTGACCGAGGTCGGCGTGCAGCGTCAACGCGGTGATCGTGCGCCACCACTCGCCATCCATGACGCGACCGGCGTCCATGGCGCCGATCGCGCGCCAGTGCCAGCCGAATGTCGCAGCCGCTTCGAGCGACGGCAGCATCCAGATGATCAGCAGATAGCAGATGACGCCGATCCAGCCGTTGTCGATCGTGATGACCTGCGGCCGCGGCGCATGGCGCGGCCGATTTTCGTCTGAATAGGCCTCGAGTTCGGCGACCGCGCGCTGCGCGAGCGCAGTCGGGACCCAGAGACACCACTGCGCTGCTTCTGGTTGGAAGGCGGGCTCGATGTCGTTGTCGATGGCGATCGCGGTCAGCACGAGGCTCGCGCGTTCGAGTGCATGCCGATCGCGATCACGACGGATGCAGGTTCGACGGCCGGGATCGTCGACTGCGTCCATGCGGGGCATGGTATGGTCGCGAATCCATACGGTCCATTCGAATGAGGAGCCGGCAATGATCGTCGAACAGATCTGGACCGGGAACGCATACCGGAATTTCAACTATCTGATCGTCTGTCCGGACAGCGGCGAAGCGCTCGCGATCGATCCGCTCGATCATCAGAAATGCCTCGCGCGGGCGAAGGCCAAGGGCTGGCACGATCACGCAGGTCCTCAACACGCACGAACACGGCGATCACACCGGCGGCAACGGGCCCGTGATCGCAGCCACCGGCGCGAAGCTGCTCGCGCACAAAAATGCCGGATCGCGCATCGACGGCGTCGATCGAGGGCTGGCGGCGGGTGACGTCGTGAAGGTCGGCAAGCGCGTCGAACTGCTCGCGCTCGACACGCCCGGGCATACGATGAGCCACGTCTGTCTGCGTGTCGAAAACCGATACGCCCGCGCTGATCTGCGGCGATACGTTGTTCAATGCCGGCGCCGGCAACTGCCACAACGGCGGCCATCCGGCGGAGCTGTATACGACATTTGCGGAACAGCTCGCGAAGCTGCCCGGACGCAACGCTGATCTATCCGGGTCACGACTACATCGCCAACAACCTCGGCTTCACGATGGACCGTGAGCCGGACAACGCCAAAGCAGCAGCGCTGCTCGACGACGTCAAACGGGATCACGATCCCGAGCGCCCCCTGGTGACGTCGTTGGGACTCGAGAAGCAGGTCAACACGTTCTTCCGGTTGACCAGCAAGAGCGTGATCAGCCGGCTTCGCGAGGCGTTTCCGGGCTTGCCGGACAACCCGTCTCAGAAAGAGGTTTTCCTCAAGCTGCGGGAGCTGCGCAACAGCTGGTAGAAGCGATGGAGGCGTGTTACGCCGGACTCGCTCTAGCCATCCATGGTCGAGCGACCATGGACGGCTGAGCGAGTCCGGTGCACCGAACCTCCGCCACTACGCCGCTGCGTCGACGGCGAGCTGTTTGGTCAATTCACCGACGACGTGTTTGGCGTCACCGAACAACATGAACGTCTCGTCTCTGAAATACAGATCGTTTTCGATGCCGGCGAATCCCGTGCTCTTGCCGCGTTTGATCGCGAAGACGGTCTTGGCCCGATGCGCTTCGATGATCGGCATGCCGTAGATGGGACAGCCCTGCTTTTCTTTCGCCGCCGGGTTGACGACGTCGTTGGCGCCGACGATCAGCGCGACGTCGACCTGCGGCATGTCCGGGTTCATGTCGTCCATCTCGACGATGTCGTCGTATGGAATTTCCGCTTCGGCCAACAGTACGTTCATGTGGCCCGGCATTCGGCCCGCGACAGGATGAATGACGAACTTGACGGTGGTCCCGCGCGCGGTCAGAAAATCGTACAACTCGGCGATCCGGTGTTGCGCGTGCGCGACCGCCATGCCGTATCCGGGAACGATGACGACCAACCGCGCCATCGACAGCGCTTGGGCCGCGCCTTCGATGGTCTCTTCCTTGTAGAGACGATCCTCGGTCGCGCCCGCGGCCGTCTCCTGCACCTGACCGAAGCCGCCGAACAGCACGTTGGTGAACGAGCGGTTCATCGCGCGGCACATGACGATCGACAGGATCAGGCCGCTCGCGCCGTCGAGCGCGCCGGCGACGACGAGCAGCCGGCTGTCCAGCACGAAGCCCATCGCGACCGCCGACAAGCCCGCATACGCGTTCAGAATCGAGATCACCGTTGGCATGTCCGCGCCGCCGATCGGGATGATCAGCAACACACCGAACATCAACGACAGCACGATCAGCGCTGGAAACGCGATCATCGAATAAGGCCCTGTCGGATCGATGATCAGCAGCACGCCGATGCCGAGGGCGACCAGCAACAAAGCGAGGTTCGTGAAATTCTGCAGCGGGTAGATGACCGGCCGCTGCGGAATCCACGACACGCCGTGTAGTTTGCCGGCAGCCATCAGACTGCCGGTCAGCGTGAGAAATCCGAGCAGCGTTTCGATGACGATCGCCGTCATCCGGAATCCGGTCAGTTCCGCCGCGCTTTCGCCGAACCACAAGTAATACTTCGCGGTACCGACGAGTCCGGCGGCGAGCCCGCCGAACGCGTGCGACAGCGCGGTCCGCTGCGGCACGGCGGTCAGCGCGACGCGCGAAAGCGGAACGCCGACGATGATTCCGCCGAGGAGCGCTGCGATCACCCAGTAGTGGTGCACGACCTCGGGCCGGCTCCACGTCGCGGCGATCGCGAGCGCCATGGCGGCAACACCTGCGGACACGCTGCGGCGCGCGGACTTCGGCGCGTTCATCCAGTACAGCGCGAGAATGAACAGTACGATCGCGGCGAGGTAAGCGGACTCGACGAGGATGTGCATCATTTTTTGACTTCGCCGCCTTTGACTTCGCCACGCTCTTTGAACATGCGGATCATCCGTTCGGTGATCAGGAACCCGCTGACGATGTTGGTCATCGATGCGAACAGCGCGACCGCACCGAGGATGCGGATCTCGGTCGGAAAGTCGGAGCCGGTGATCAGGATGGAACCGACGACCGAAATCGCGGAGATCGCGTTCGTCAGCGACATCAAGGGCGTGTGCAGCAGCCGCGACACGCGTCCAATGACCCCCAACCCGACGAAGGTCGCGAGCACGAGCACCGTCAACGAGTTCCAGTCATTGCCGGATGCGCTCGATGCCGCGACATCGGCCGCCGCCCCGGTGGCAGTCCCGGCGAGGCACAGCGCGGCGCACCCGCGCGCGAGCCGTCGAATCATCATGGTGTCCTCCCCGATTGTTCCCAAGGGGTGTCTTGTGCACCCGCAAGGATCAGAGCCTAACAGACTGCTAGAGGTTGGCTTAAGAGAAGATGTAAAGGCGCCGGTGAGCTACATCGCGCCGGCGGCGGCGATGTCGGTGACGATCTGCGCATCGGCACAGGTGAGCACGATGCTGGCCGGCCAGTCGGGATCATAGTCCGTGACCGCCGCGATCCTGCGCAGCGCCGGAGCTTTCGCCGCGCCGAGCAGCACCAGGATCGCAGCGGCGGAGTGCCGCGCGATCGTTCCGGTACCGACACTGACGCCGTAGCGCGGCACGTCGGCGAGATCCCGGAACTGCGGGAAGGTCGCCAGATTGTCGCGGCGCGTCTGCTGCGTCAGTTCGATGACGCGCGTGCGCTCGTGCGCCGACGACCCGCGTGGATTGAACGCAACGTGGCCGTCGGTGGAACCCGACGCGAGCAGGAAGACGTCGATCCCACCGAGTTGCTCGATCAACGATTCGTACGCGTGCGGTGCGGCGGGATCGGGGACGTGCAGGTTCTCGGCGGGAATGCGGGAACGTTGCGCGACCGCGGCGTTGAGAACACCCCGTATCTCGGCTTCCCCAAAGCGCCGACAGCTGTAATGCGCGTCGGCCGGGCACGGCGCCCACGTTGCCCCGCGCGGTTCGGCGTATTCATCCATCATCACGAGATGCAGGCGACGCAGGTCCGCGTGCGCTTGGCCGGCGATATCGGCGAGTGCCGCGTACGTCGTGCGCAACGACCGTCCGCCCGGACAACCGAGCGTCGTCACCCCGCGCGCGCGTCGCGCGCGTTCGAGGCGCGCGAACGCCTGTTCAGCCGCAAACGCGCCGGCCGCGACGGGTGTGTCGAATACGCTGACGGGAATATTGCTCGCGGTCGCAACGGTGCGAGCCATGGGTGGATCGCGTGCCCGCGCTGCGGTCAGACGCGCATCCCGCCGCCGGGGAACAACGTCTGGCCGGTGAAGTACGACGACTCGTCACTCGCGAGGAACAACGCCGTGTTGGCGATTTCGATCGGTTGGCCGAGGCGCCCCATCGGTGTCAGTTCCATGATGCGCTGCCGGCCGAGCGGGTCGTCGCGAAAACCTTGCGTCATCGGCGTTTCGATGAAGCCGGGACCAATCGCGTTGACGCGGATGCCATGCTCGACCAATTCCATTGCGAGCACCTGGGTCAGCATCTCGACGCCGGCTTTCGAGACGTTGTAGTCGGCGGCGCCGGGTAGCGCCACGCGCGCGGCGATCGACGCGATATTGATGATGCTGCCCTTGATGCCTTTCGCGATCATGTGCCGCGCCACGGCGCGGTCGGTCAGCATCACGCCGGTCAGGTTGATCTTCAGCACGCGCTCCCAATCGGCGACCGATTTGTTGACGAGGTGATTCGCCGTTGGATCGGCCAAGGGCGTTGCGCACTTCACCGCTGACGTATTGCGCGTTCGACACGCCGGCCGCGGCGAGCAAACAGTCGATGTGACCGAATTCATCGACGGCTCGACGCACCAGCGCGTCGATGTCTTCTTCGCGGCCGACGTCGCATTGCACGAAGACCGCGCGGCGATTGAAGCTCGCCTCGATTTCGCGCTTGGCTTCGGCGCCGCGCTCCGGATTCAGATCGGCGAGCACCACGTCGGCGCCTTCTTCGGCGAAGCGGCGCGCGGTCGCGCGGCCGAGCCCGCTCGCACCGCCCGTGATGACCGCAACGCGGCCCTCGAGTCGTAAGTTCGCCATCCGCAATCGCCTCGTCGTTGAGCTATAGGGGTGGGCGCACGATGCAGCGGGCGGTCGCGCAAATCAATTCCCGCTGCGTGTGGGCGTCCACTGACAGGTCGATTGGATTTCGACTCACGTGAACTTCATCGATGTGGCCTTCGGCATCCGACTCCGCCGGCGTATTCGTATCCCCACGGGCGGAAGGATAAGCCGATGAGCGAACTGCAAAGTGAATTCGATTTGAAACCGGTCGAGCGTGCGTCGATGGGTGGCGCCAGCGACGCGACGGGATCACGCGCGTGGCGGCGTCGGCTCAATGCGATTCGAACCAACGAATTCGTCAACGATTTCGTCAGGACGTGCCTGCTGAGTCTGGTTGCGATCGGACCGGTTCCGTCGATGCGCTTGCGCGAGCGTCGCAATCACTGACGCGGACGGCTCAACTGCCACTCCAGATGGGCTTTCACAGTCGGCCACTCCGACGCGATGATGCTGTAGACACAGGTATCGCGCAGCGCGCCGTTGGTCGTGCGCTGATGATTGCGCAGAATGCCGTCGAGCTTCGCGCCGAGGCGTTCGATCGCGCGGCGGCTCTGCTGGTTGAAGAAGTGCGTGCGGAACTCGACAGCGATGCAATCGAGCGTTTCGAACGCGTGCGTCAGCAATAACAACTTGCTCTGCGTATTGACTTCGCTGCGCTGCACGCTCTTGCGGTACCAGGTCGCACCGATCTCGACACGTCGATTCGCGGCGTCGACGTTCATGAACGTCGTCATGCCGATGGGCTTACCGCTCATGTTGTCGATCACGGTGAACGGCAGCATCGCGCCGTCCGCGTATTGCTTGAGCCGGCGTTCGATTTCGGCAGCCATCGATTCCGGCGTCGGCACCCACGTGTACCACAACTTCCACAATTCGCCGTCGCGCACCGCCTCGACGAGGGCATCGTGATGCGCGTGCTCGAGCGGCGTGAGCGTCACGCGGGCACTTTGCAATACGACACGCTGAAGCCACGTCATCGTCGTGGGCAATGCAGGATCCGGCGCCGTCGCTGGCCTAACAGGTACGCAGCGTCGCGGTCAGCGACCGCGGTGTCGCTATCAGCGACCATAGTGTCGCTATCAGCGACCATAGTGTCGCGATCAGCGACCATAGTGTCGCGTCAGCGACCGACGAACTTGGGTTCGCGTTTTTCGAGGAACGAACGCACGCTCTCTTTCGAGTCCTCGGTCTTGCGCAATTCGCTGATTTGCGCGATGGCCCATTTGCCGACGTCACGCCAGTCGGGATCGAGCGTGCGCCGCAGTCCCGCCTTGATCGCTTTCACGGCGAGCGGCGGATTTGCGGCGATCTTGCGCGCGATCGTCAACGCGGTGGGCAATAGTTCCTCGTGTGGAACGACGCGCGACACGAGCCCGATCGCGAGCGCCTTCTGCGCGTCGATCACTTCGCCGGTGAACAGCAGTTCCGCGGCCCACTCGCGGCCGACGAGTTGCGCCAGACGGCCGAGCCCCGGCGCGTCGCAACATAAACCGCGGACGACGAAAAGTTCGGCGAATTTCGCGCGTTCGGATGCAACCCGTATGTCGGCCATGATCGCCAGTTCCATCCCCCAACCCACGGCGGGACCGTTCACCGCGGCGATGATCGGAATATCGGTGTGCAGCAACGCATCCGCGGCGGGAGTCAGCCCGCCGGTCTTCTTGCCGCGCTCGATCGCTTCCGGCGGCGGTCCGGCGGTGCCACCGAGGATCTGTTTGACGTCGTCGCCCGCGCAGAAGGCGCGACCTTCGCCGGTGATGATCAGCGCGGCCGCATCGGAGTTGCGCACGGCGTCTTCGATTTCCATGTACAGCGTGTACGACAGCGAATTCATGGCTTCCGGGCGTCGCAACGTGATGATGCCGACGCCGCCGTCTTTCTCGTAGCTCAATTCCTTGGTGGTCATTCTGCATCCTCCGAGTGATTCATCGAGAGCGTATGTGAATGCAGAACGCGTATCAATCACGGCAAAACGCCGATCCGCGTGTTGCTGGCTGCTTGACGAACCTTGCGTCACGGCGCGACGATCATCGTGCTCGCCGGATTTGTGAGACTCAGTGGAGCCGTTAGCGGATGACTGCGCGATCCGATGCGGACCAGGTCATTGCCGACACGCGGTGCTGGTTGGAGCGGGCCGTCATCGGCCTCAACCTGTGCCCGTTCGCGCGCAATCCGTTCGTCGAGGAACGCATCTGTTATCGCGTCAGCGGCGCACGCACCGAAGACGCGCTCGTCGCGGACCTCGACGTTGAACTGAGGCAGCTGCGCGCAGCGGACCCGAAAAGCATCGAGACAACGCTGCTGATTCATCCCTACGTACTCGCGGATTTCGGCGACTACAACGACTTCCTCGACATTGCGGAGGCGACGCTCGAAGCGCTCGAGCTGACCGAGCACATTCAGATCGCGAGTTTTCATCCGCTCTATCAGTTCGCGGACACGCGAGCGGACGACGTCGAGAACTGCACGAATCGATCGCCGTATCCGATGCTGCATCTGTTGCGGCAGACCAGCATCGATCGCGCGATCGCGGCGATGCCGGATACCGCATCGATCTACCGGGCGAACATTGCGACGCTCGAGCAACTGGGTGCGGAGGGTTGGCGCAGGCTGTGGTCGAAAGCGTAAGGTTGTCGACGCCCGGCGCGCGCGTCGGACGCACAATCGCGGAGGTATGCATGAGCAAACTGCTGGCGGCGGTCGTTGCAACGGGGTTTGCGAGCGTTTTTGCGACCCTTTTCGCAAGCATGGCGGGCGCCGCGCACGCCGAAGTCATCGGCGAAGTCGACACGGCTTTCCAATGGCTGGGTCCGGATCACAAGATCCTCGTCGAGGCCTATGACGATCCAAAGGTCCATGGCGTGATGTGCTATCTATCGCGCGCGAAGACCGGCGGCGTGAAAGGTGCGGTGGGTGTTGCCGAGGATCTGTCCGAGGCGTCGATCGCGTGCAGGCAGGTCGGGCCGATTTCATTCGAAAAACCATTGCCCGCTCAGGAAGAGATGTTCAATGAGCGGATCTCGCTCATATTCAAGAAGCTGCGTGTCGTGCGGATAGTCGATGCGAAACACAACGCGCTCGTGTACCTGACTTACTCGGACAGAGTCGTCGAGGGTTCGCCGCAAAACAGTGTGACTGCGGTGGCGGTCGATCACGCGACGCCGATCCCGTTGAAGTAATGCGGTCGCGGCGGCACGATTTGCCAGCCCGGAGCAAGCGTGAAACGATGCGCGTCCGGTTGATTTCGCCGAGCGCTCCTGCCGCGAGTCGCGCGGGCGCGTGAGAAGAACTTCAGGAGGTGACGGATGAACTTGATCAAGAGCGCGTTGACGCAGCGGACCGCTTTCGTGGTCGCGCTGACCGCCGGCGCGATTTCTCTGTGCGGGTGTTCCAAGGCGGACGAAAATGTCGCGGCAGCTCCGAGCGCAACGACCGCTGCACCCACGACGCCTGCACCCGCCGCAGGACCGGTCGGAACGCCGATCACCGCGCCGGAGCGAGCGCCGACCGCGCCGCCGCCGCCGCCCACCGCAGAAGCTTCGGCCTGGACGCCGGCCGCGCTGGACGAATTGCTTGCTCCGATCGCGTTGTATCCGGAGCCGGTTCTGGCGCAGGTGCTCACCGCCTCCACCAATTCGCAGGAGGTCCTCGACGCCGGCAACTGGCTCATCGACAACGACTCGTTGAAAGGCGATGCGTTGACGAAAGCCGCTTCGGAGAAAGGTTTCTCGCCCGCCGTGCAGGCACTGGTCCAATTTCCGACGGTCGTCGACATGATGTGTCGTGAACTCGACTGGACGAAGCAGCTCGGCGATGCGTTTTCGGCCGATCAGTCCGCGGTGCTCGCGTCGGTGCAGCGTTTGCGCGCACAGGCGGCCGCAGCCGGCAACCTGAAATCGTCGCCGCAGATGACGGTCGACACGACGCAGCAGCAAGGCAAGACCGTCATCGAGGTCAAGCCGGCCGATCCGCAGGTCATCTATGTGCCGCAATACAACCCGGAAACGGTCTATACGACAGCACCGGCGGCGACCACGACGACCACGACGACGACGGACTCCAACAGCTCCGGACTGACGAAGAACGAAGCAGTGATGGGCGGTCTGCTCGCGTTCGGCGCCGGCATTCTCGTTGCGAATCTGTTCGACGATAACGACGACCATTACGGCTATGGTTATCCGAACTACGGGTACGGCGGCGTGTACTACGGCGGACGCCCGTACTATCCGGGCAACACGTTCGTCTACGCACCTCGATATAACGGCTATCGACCGGCTAACGGTTACCGGCCGCCGGCGGGCTACCGCAACAACTACAACAACGTTCGCAACACGAACGTCAACGTCAACCAGAACAACAACTACTACAACCGCTTCGACAAGAATCAGAACCGTATGTCGAACTATCAGCCGAAGACGCCGGTGGCCGGAGACCGACAGGCGAGCGGCAGCGGTTACAAGGGCGCCGACAGGCCGCGCAATACCGGTGCGACGGCGGGAACCAGCGACCGGGCCGGGCAGGCGGGTACGAGCGGCGCATACAAAGGCGGCAGTGGCAGCAGCAGTGCGTACAAAGGCGCGGCGCAGAATCGGCAAGGGTCATCCAGTGCTCGGCGCGAGGCGCAAACGGCCCAACGACCGACCGGAGGGGCGGATCGAGGCTATCCGCAAGCGTCCGGCAACCGGTCCGACGCCGCGGTGGCGAAATCGAATCGTGGTGGCGATTCGTTCAGCGGCGCCGGCGCCAACCAGGGCGGAGCCGACCGCGCGGCGAGCCAACGCGGCCGCGACAGCATGCAATCTGCGCCGAGACCCTCGAGCCAGCCGCGCTCCGGTGGAGGTGGTGGTCAGCGGGCCGGTGGTGGCGGCGGCGGTGGCGGCAGGGGCGGCGGCGGTGGCGGCGGCGGCGGACGAGGAGGCCGGGGATGAACAAGCACAACAACCCACTCGGTAACCCAATGCGCGTTCGTCGCGTCGTTGCGCTGGTCGCGCGAACTCGCCAGTGCGAACGCTGTGCGCGGCAGGACCGCGGATGTATCCGAGCGCGGAGGCCGCAGCTGATGCGTTCATCGCTGCCGCGCGCACCGAAGACGATCCGCAGGCTGCGTTGCTCGTGATGCTCGGCGACGAAGCAGGGCCGCTCGTTTCGTCGGGCGACGATGTCGCCGACGCGACCGCGCTGGCGCAATTCCTGGAGCAATACGACACCGACCACGACCTCGTCGCCGACGGCGACGACAAGTTCACGCTCGAGGTTGGCGACGATTTCTGGCCGTTCCCGATCCCGATCGTCAAGGTCGGCGATCAGTGGACGTTCGACATCGACGCCGGGATCGACGAGATCGTGTATCGCCGAATCGGTCGTAACGAACTCGGTGCGATCCAAGCGTGCAGGGGCGTTGTCGATGCGCAGACCGAGTACGCGTCCGAGAGCCGCGACGGGGTAGCCGCGGGTACCTACGCGCAGAAGCTCGTCAGCGACAAAGGCAAGCACAACGGCCTCTACTGGCCGGCGCAACCGGGCGAGCGAGCGAGCCCGGTCGGCCCGTTCATCGCGAGCGCTTCGGCCGAGGGTTACAAGAAGGGCTCTGGCGAAAAGCCACAGCCGTATCACGGCTACGTCTATCGCCTGTTGACGGCGCAAGGTCCGGACGCGCCGGGTGGCGCTAAGAGTTACCTGAAGGACGGTCTGCTCAGCGGCGGGTACGCACTGCTCGCGTACCCCGTCGAGTACGAGGTCAGCGGTGTGCAGTCGTTCATGATCAGCAACGACGGTCGTGCTGTATCAGAAGGACCTGGGTGCGAAGACCGCGGAGGCTGCGGCGAAGATCGTCGCAGTTCAATCCGGACGCGAGCTGGTCCAAGGTCGACTGACGCGTCCCCGCCGGCCGCGACCCCGTCAGCGATCGCGCGCGTGGGCCGCGGCTCGGGTCGGCCGGCGGCTCGTGCGCGCATTCGGTCGCGCGCCGTGGATGCTGCAGGTCGGGCTCGGCACCGTGGCGTTCGTCGTGTTGTGGCTGGCGCTCAACTGGACCTATCAGGTCATCCGCAAACCGTCCGAGTTGTTCTTCCCGGTCAGCGGCACGCTGTACAAATTGCCGAACGAAACCTGGCAGCTGTACGCGCCGATATTTCGCGAACACGCGACACGCACGATCCCGCCCGAGTTGCTCGCCGCGCTCGCGCAGGTCGAGGGGTCCGGCAACCCGATCGTGCGGACGTACTGGCGTTGGTCGCTGACGACGAATCCGTTCGATGTATTTCGCCCGGCGTCGAGCGCCGTGGGCATGTATCAGATCACCGATGCGACGTTCGCCGACGCGAAGCGTTATTGCGTCCACGACCACGTCGTCGTCGAGACGGGTCCGTGGTATGCGTGGCGAACCTGCTGGTTCAACAGCTTGTACATGCGTGTCGTGCCGAGTCACGCGGTCGAACTCGCGTCTGCTTATCTCGATCGACGCGTCGCAGACACGCTCGCGCGGCATCGCATCGCCGCGGCAACGCAGTATCCAGAAGCGCAACCTCGCCGCGGTCATCCATCTGTGCGGAGCCGCGGCCGGTGACGCCTACGCGCGGCGCGGTTTCCGCCTGACGGCCCGGCAGAGGTGCGGCGACCACGACGTCAGCGCTCTACATCGGGCGCGTCGACACGATGGAACGTATCTTCGCGCGGCTCGCCACGCAGTCGTGACGGGGGATGAGGATCTTGTTCGAGCGTGTGCGAAAGGCCATCCTGTGTTCACCGCGCATACAGCGCTTTACGCAACGAGTCCGAATGAGCGCGACGCAATGAGAGTCGACCGATGAGCGTCGATCGCGCCCATGGTCGCGTGATCTTCGCGTCGTCGCTCGGGACCGTTTTCGAGTGGTTCGACTTCTATCTGTACGGCACGCTTGGCGGTGTTTTTCGGAACGTTGTTTTTTCCGCCCGGCAACGATACGGCCGCGTTTCTCGCGAGCCTTGCGACGTTCGGCGCGGGTTTCGCGGTGCGTCCGCTCGGCGCGCTCGTGTTCGGTCGTCTGGGCGATCTGATCGGCCGCAAATACACGTTCCTGATCACGATCGTCGTCATGGGTCTGGCCACCGCGCTCGTCGGCGTATTGCCGACGTATGCGCAGGTTGGTATCTGGGCGCCGGTGCTGCTGGTCACGCTGCGCCTCGCGCAAGGACTCGCGCTCGGCGGCGAATACGGCGGCGCCGCGACATACGTGGCCGAACACGCGCCGCCGACGCAGCGCGGCTATTACACGAGCTGGATTCAAACGACCGCGACGCTCGGGTTCTTTCTTGTCGCTGGCGGTGATCCTCGGCTGTCGCGTCGGGATTCGGCGAAGAGGCGTTCCGCTCGTGGGGCTGGCGCGTGCCGTTTCTCGTCTCGGTCATCCTGCTCGCGATTTCGGTGTACATCCGCTTGAAACTCGCCGAGTCGCCGCTGTTCGTCGAAATGAAGGCGGAAGGCACGCAGTCGCGCGCGCCGCTGACGGAGAGTTTCGGCCAATGGCGAAATTTGAAGATCGTGCTGCTCGCGCTGTTCGGCGCAACGTGCGGGCAGGGTGTGGTGTGGTACACGGGCCAGTTTTACGCGCTGTTTTTCCTGCAGAACACGTTGAAGGTCGATTTCAGCCAGTCGTACATCCTGCTCGGAATTGCGTTGTTGATCGGCACGCCGTTCTTCGTCGTGTTCGGCCGCCTGTCGGATCGCATCGGCCGCAAACGCATCATCGTCGCCGGTTGCGTGCTCGCGATGCTGACGCTGTTCCCGATCTTCAGAGGACTGACGCACTTCGCGAATCCGGCGCTCGCGGAATTCGAGCAGCGCGCCGCGATCACCGTCGCCGCGCGCGATTGCCACTTCAACATCTTTGCGAAGCCGACGACGCCGTGCGATCGCGCGCGCGATTTCCTGACGAAAGCGGGCTTCAGCTACGAGTCGCGGCGTTCAACGGCACGGACGATGTCGTCACGACGATCGCCGGCGAGTCGCTCGTCGGATTCGACGAGAAAGCGTACCGCGCGGCGCTCGAACGCAGCGGCTATCCAGCCAGCTGCAGATCCCGCGCGCGTGAACGCGCCGATGACGGTGCTGCTGCTCGTGGTTCTGATGGTGTACGTCACGATGGTGTACGGACCCATCGCGGCGTTCCTCGTCGAGCTGTTTCCGACGCGGATCCGCTATTCGTCGATGAGCCTGCCGTATCACATCGGCAACGGCTGGTTCGGCGGCTTCCTGCCGTTCATCGCGGCGGCGCTCGTCGTGAAGTCGGGCAACATCTACTACGGGTTGTGGTATCCGATCGTCGTCGCGGCAATCACCGCCGTGGTCGGCGGGCTGTTCATCGAGGATCGTCGCGACGTCGACCTGCGCTCGCCCTGACGGACTATTTGTGGTGCACGGCACGGTGCTCCGTGCCCGCGCCGCGCGTGATGAAGATCGCTTCGGTCGGCTCGAACACGCGCGCGGTGTGCCAGACGCCGCGTGGCACGACGACTGCCGCGCGTCCCTTCAGCGATACGGTCCGTTCGCCATCTTCCTCATCGAGAATCAGTTCCATCGCGCCGCACAGCTGGATCACCAGTTCGTCACCGGCCGGGTGGCGCTCCCAACTCGTCCAGTTTTCGGTGAAGCGATAGGCGCTGATCAGACGTCCGCCCTGCAGGTCGGCGCGGGTTGCCAGCGTTTGCCAGAAGTCCGGTGTGACGTCGAGCAGCGTGGCGTCGGGACCATCCGGCAGCACCACGAACGTCGCGAGCGGATCAAACACTGCCATGGTATTGCCTCCCTCCGATTCTCCGTCGATGCAGAGTGCAGCACGTTGGGCCGCGCACGCTTGAACAAATTTTCCGCGGCGTCAGTGAACCTCGGTCAGCTCGGCGTGACCGGCACCCTGGCCGGGATGCGCGAGATACTGCGACGGCGTCAGGCCGGAAAACTCGCGGAATTCACGGTTGAAATGCGACTGGTCGGCGTAGCCGTGCAGATACGCGATTTCGGCCCAATCGACGTTCGCCGTGCCGAACACGCAACCGAGCACGCGATTGAACCGAGCCAGCCGCAGATACAGCTTCGGCGTGACGCCGACCTCTTCGACGAATACTTCGATGAAGCGGCGCCGGCTCAAGCCCGATTCGGCGGCGACCGCACCGACGCGCGGAGGCGTTGCGCAACGAAATCGCGCAAGCGCCAACGCGACCGCGGGATGGCGCGTCAGCGGCCGCGCGATGCGCGAACACAGCGCTTCTGCCAAGACGCGGAATTTCGCTTCGACCGTCGGCGCTTCCACGATTCGGTGGTGCAGACGCCCCGCCGCGGCACCCCAGATGTCCTCGAGCGCCACGTGTTCGTTGTGAAACGCCCGCGCTGACGGCGCAAAGAAGGGGTATGCGCCGCCCGACGCGAATTGCACGCCCATGATCTTCGGTTGATGCGCGTCGATCGCGAAGTGCCCGGTGTACGGGCCGCTGAGCGCGATGCCGCGCGATCGATGCACGTCGTCGAATCGATCGCCGTCGTAGTGCCGCAATTCGTCGTCGGCGAGGTTCACCAGCAAACCCATCGTGTGGGACGCCATGATCAATTCCTTCCGGTGCGGCAGCGGATCGCCTTCCCAATACCAGAAGTTGTCGATGAATCGATCGAGCGGCGCAGGTGGCCGATACGTGCGATACAACATGCGTCGATGCTGCGTCAGGAAATCATCGCGTTCAAGCAGCAGCGAGCGGCCGCGTGCACCGCCGACTATGCGACCCTGAGGCCGAGCTTCAGCGCCGTCATCGAGTCGCGCGCGAACGCTTTCGACACCCGCGCCGCCTCGAGCATCATGAAGCCGTGCGGCGCGCCGGGATAAATGTGCATCTCGGTCGCGACGCCGGCGCGAATCAGACGGCGCGCGTAGTCGAGGTTTTCCTCGAGAAACAGATCGAGCGCGCCGCACGCGACGAAATGTCGGCGGCAGGCGCGACAGGTCCGCTCATGCGCGCCGGAGCGGCGTACGGCGAGACGTCGGGGCCGCCCGGGCGCGCGCCCGAGCAACGCCGTCCAGCCGAACCGGTTCGAGTCCTGCGTCCAGACGAATTCACCGAGGTGCGGCGATGCGTCCGACTGGGTCACCGTGCGGTCGTCGAGCATCGGAAAGACCAGATGCTGGAACGCGACCGCGTACTGCGCGCGATCGCGCGCGAGCAGCACGGTCGCCGCCGCGAGACCGCCGCCGGCGCTCTCACCCGTAACGGCGATGCGTCCGCGATCGACGCCGAGTTCGGCCGCCTGCGCATGCAGCCACGCGAGCGCTGCGTAACAGTCTTCGACCGGGCCCGGATGCGGCGTCTCCGGCGCAAGCCGATAGTCGACCGAGACCACCGTCGCGCCGAACTGCGTGGCATACGCGGCATCGGTCGGCACGGTCATGTCGGCGGTACCCATGACGTAGCCGCCGCCGTGAATGTGCAGGATGCCAGGCCGTCCGGTCCCGGATGCCTTTGGCCGTGTGACGATGACGCGCACGTCGGGCGCACCTGCGGGACCGGGAATGCGACGTTCGCTCACGTTGACGTCGGCGGGAGGCTGCGCGGCCGGGCGCATCGCATTCATCATCGCGCGCGTCGCCGCGAGCGTGTCGCGGCTGAATTGGAATCCGGGCATTTGTTCGATCATCGGCAGCAGGTCGGGATCGACGAGATGTTTCGACGTCATGGTGTGGCTCGGCTTGCGGTGTGGATGCGTGAGGATAGCGGAAACATCGGCGGCCCTGATATCAAACAAATGGGTATCCAACAAATGGGGATCAGACGACCTCGTCCGGCCGCACGATGACGCCGGTGATCGGCGTCAGTTCGGTGACCTGAATGAGCAGTTCGTCGCGCCATGCGTCGGTGACGCCGTCGCGCTCCATCATCGCCTTGTGACGGGGATGCGCCCATACCTCGCTGACGGTCGAATGCGGCAGGGGGCGCACGGCAACGCACTTTACAGCCCACGGATTTGAGCCGGTGCGTTCTACCTGCGTTTCGAGATAGTCGAGTCCCCTGTCGAGGTCCCCCATCAGCAACGCGGCCCAGCATTTGAAAACCCAGTTGAGCCGGGGCTGGCCATTCATCCACGTGTAATACTCGCGCGCGGCATCGACCTGCCGCGTCCAGTAGAGATGGTAGAACTGCCCGAAATTCCGCGGAAAAACCTTCGCGACCGCGGCCAGGTCCTGCTCGGCTTTTTCATACTGGCCGGTGCGGCTATACAGCATGCCTCTGGAGCCTACGTTCAGCGGTGCGTCGGGGTTGACCGCAAGCAGTTCGGTGTAGTGATCGATGGCTTCGTCGTAGCGGCCGAGCAACTCGAGCGCAGTGACATAAAAGACAAACGCGTTGCTGTTCTCCGCGTGCCGGGGATTCAGTCCGACGTAGAGCTTCATGTAATCGAGACAGCCGCCGATTAAACCCGCGGCGCCGAGCGACATTGCGAGCTGCCAGTATTGGTAGCTGGCCCACTCCGGATCCGGATGCGTGATCTTGTCGATCGCTTCGCGCGCCAGTTCATTTTCCGGGGTGCTGATACGGTTGCGCCATCTGTCGACTTGAACTCGCGGGGCAGGCGCCTGGAACGTCGTTCGCCGCATCGCATCGATGGCGGCTTTCCGGCCCTGCTGCAAGCTCTCCGGGGGCGCGCCAAAGTCGTTGACCAGGATCAGATGGCAGACGAAATCGAACCAATGCGCGCGGCCAAATTCCGGGTCCAGCGTGCCCGCCTGCTGAAACCGATCCATCGCCTCGAGGATGTCGCGCTGACGTCGATTTTCGAAACGCATGCATGCCGAGCAGGAACTCGTTGTATGCATGGGGATTGCGCGTACCTGCGTCGATCAGCGGCGCCGCCGCTTCCGCGGCGCCGAGTCTGACTTGAAGCGCGTCGACGACCTTGCGCGCGACCGCCTCCTGCAATCCGAACACGTCGTCGAGCGTGCCGTCATAACGGTCCGACCAGACGGCATCGCCGCTGCGTACATCCGTCAGCGAGACGCTCACGCGCACTCGATTGCCGCTCTTCTGCACGCTGCCGCTGAGGACATGGTTGACCCTGAGCTTCGCCCCGATCGTCTCGATGTCGAAGTTCTGGTTCTTCAGCGCGAACGTCGATACCTGGGAGGCGACGCGCAGATCCTGCATTTTCGCGAAGCCACCGATCAGTTCCTCGGCGAGGCCGTCGCACAGATACTGATTCTCCTCGTCGCTGCTGCGGTTCGTGAACGGCAGGATCGCGATGGACTTGTCGTTGGGCTTCTCCGCCAACTGTGCGGCGCCGCCGCTCGCGCCGGTCGTAGAATTGTCCGGCCGTTCTTTGGGCAACAAAGATCGCAACGCGTCCGTCAGCTTTTGCCGATACGCGGCTTCGGTGTGATCGGCCTTGAGGATCGCCTGCTTGTTGCTGAGGCCGAGTTCGACGCCCATGGTCAGCTGCGTGGGTTCGAGGTGAACGGTGAGCACGCGGCGCTCCCGCGACAGCGCGAAGTTCAGCTCTTGCTGGCAGTTGTCCGACCGGATCGAGCGGGGACTCAGGTAGTACAGGAACAGCGCCGACTGCGTGAGCGCCAACGCCACGTCGTCGCGCCAGCTCGACCCCGGGCTGATGCCTTCGTCGTACCAGATGTTGAACCCCTGCGACCGCAGCCATTGCAGTTCGGCGTAGACGATCTCGGCGTCGTCGTGGTCATAGCTGACGAAGACATATGGCGCGTCGCCCTGATAGGCGGGGAAGGGTCTGTGCACGCGAACTCACCGGTTGGCGGGACGCGAAATCATAGTGCACATTCGCCGATCGCCCAATCGTGCGACCGCCTCTTCATCGGAAACGTATCGCATCGCTAATGCAACGCCAGGCACTTTCAATGCAACGCCAGGCACTTTCTGCACGTTTTGCAACGCCTGGCACTTTCTGCAACGCCTGGCACTTTCTGCACTTTCTGCAACGCCTGGCACTTTCTGCAACAAATGCAATGCCTGGCACCGTCCGCACCAATCGCTGACGATTCCTTACAGGCGTTCGCGGTATGCTCCGCGGGACACATTCGAAGGCACACCATGGGCAGCCCGGCACGCGTTCTTGCAGAAGGCATCTATTTTGGAGAGGGGCCGCGGTGGCACGACGGCCGACTCTGGTTCAGCGACTTTTACGAATACGCCGTGAAGTCGGTGTCGCTCGCCGGCGACGTGCACATCGAGTTCACGATCGACGATCGCCCGTCCGGCCTCGGCTGGATGCCGGATGGTTCATTGCTCGTCGTTTCGATGACGAAGCGCCACGTGTTGCGCCGCACCGTCGCCGGCAAGATCTCGACGCACGCGGATCTGTCGGGCATCGCGACATTCCATTGCAACGACATGGTCGTCGACTCGAAGGGCCGCGCTTACGTCGGCAATTTCGGTTTTGACCTCGATGCGGAGATGACTGCGCGCGGCGTCTGACTGCCGTTATTGCCGATCACGGCACCGCGAAGCTCGCGTGCGTGCTGGCTGACGGCTCGATCCGCATCGCCGCGAGCGACATGCATTTTCCGAACGGCTCGGTGATCACGCCGGACGGCAAGACGTTGATCGTCGGCGAAACGCTCGGCGCGACGCTGACCGCGTTCGACATTCAGCGCCGACGGGTCGCTGGCGAATCGGCGCGAGTGGGCGCCGACCGGCCACCGCGTCCCCGACGGCATCGCGCTCGATGCGAACGGCAACATCTGGATCGCCAACCCGATTGCGCCGGAATGCGCGTTGATTGCGCCGGGCGGCAGGGTGCTCGACGTGATCGACACCGAGCAGCCGTGTTATGCGTGCATGCTCGGCGGCGACGACGGCCGCACGTTGTTCATGCTGACGGCGCAATCATCGATCGCGCACGAAGCCGCGGCGGAGCCCAAAGGGAAGTTGCTGATCGCGACGGTCGACGTACCGCACGCGGGTCTTCCCTGATCGCTGGCCCGCGCGCAAGTCGCTGAAAGGGGTGAGAGTGCCTTGCTGGAAGGAAAGGCTCTGGCCCCCTTTCAGCTCCGGTCCGCTTGGATCATCGCGGCTGCTTTCTCGGCGATCATGATGGTCGGTGCGTTCGTGTTGCCGCCGACCAGCGTCGGCATGATCGACGCATCGACGACGCGCAGACCCGAAACGCCATGGACTTTGAGCGTCGGGTCGACCACCGCGAGCGCGTCGGTGCCCATCTTGCACGTACCGACCGGGTGATAGACGGTGTCGACGCGTTCGCGCAGCACTCGGCGTATGTCGTCGTCGGTGTGCACGTCGCTGGTGAAGATGTCGGCGGAGGGCAAGGACCGCAATGCCGGCGCCTCGAGCAGACGGCGCGTCGCCTTGAAGCCGGCAACCAATGTCTCGAGATCCTCCGGGTCGCCGAGGAAATTCGGATCGATCACCGGCGGCTGCGACGGATCGGCGCTGCGTAACGAAACGCTGCCGCGGCTCTTCGGGCGCAGCACGCAGACGTGGCACGAGAAGCCGGTGCCCCATCGGGCTTTACGGCCGTGATCTTCGACGAGGCCCATCATCAGATGAACCTGGACGTCGGGTACCGCGAGGCCCGGCCGCGTCTTCAGGAACGCACCGCATTCAGCGACGTTCGACGTGACCGGACCTCGGCGTTCGCGGCGGTACTGCGCAATCGCGCGCAACAGTCGTCCGATGCCCGCGAACGACATGCCCAGAAAGTACGGCGCGTCCGACGTGAAGCCGAACGCGAAGTCCGGATGGTCCTGCAGATTCGCGCCGACGCCCGGGAGGTGATGGACGGAGGCGATGCCGTGTCGTTGCAACGCCGTTGCGTCGCCGACGCCGGACAACAGCAGCAGTTGCGGCGATTGAAACGCGCCAGAGGAGACGATGACCTCGCGTCGCACGCGGATCTGCTTCGATTCGTTGCCTTTGCGGTATTCGACGCCGACCGCTCGCTTGCCGTCGAACAGGATGCGCGTCGGCGTACGCTTGTGTTTCGACGATGAGATTGCTGCGGTTGCCCATGAACGGATGGATGTAGCCGCGTGCGGCGCTCCAGCGTTCACCCTCGCGCTGGGTCACCTGATAGATGCCGGCGCCTTCCTGTTCCGCACCGTTGAAGTCGTCGCGAATCGGCAGCTGCAGTTCGCGCGCGGCTTCGAGAAACATCTCCGGTACCGGATTGTCGGAGCGCAGATTCGTGACGTTCAGCGGACCGCCTTTGCCGTGGTATTCGTTGTCGAGTTCGGTGTTGTTCTCGGCGCGCTTGAAGTACGGCAATACGTCGGCGTACGACCAGCCCTCGTTCCCGAGCGATGCCCAAAGGTCGTAGTCCCACCGATTGCCGCGGATGTAGACCATGCCGTTGATCGCCGATGAGCCGCCGAGACCTTTGCCGCGCGGTTGATAACCGATGCGACCGTTGAGGCCCGGCTGCGGCACGGTGTCGAACGCCCAGTTGTAGGTCTTGCGGCCGATCATCAGGCCCATGCCGAGCGGCGCGTTGACGACCCAGCTGTCGGCTTTGCCGCCGGCTTCGAGCAACGCAACCGCGATGCCCGGATCTTCGCTCAGCCGGCTCGCGACGACGCAGCCGGCGGAACCGCCGCCAACCACCGCAAAATCGACTTCGTCCGCCATGATCGTTCTCTTTCTGAGCTTGGTGGTTATGAGCTTGGTGGTCAGGCGCGGGTCACGTGCGAAATTCGAGCCCTTCGAACTCGCCCGAGTTGCGCCATTCGTCGATGTACTTGAAGTACGCCATCGCGCCGCCGGGATGACCGACGGCGAGGCGCGCCGCCGGGCCCGGCGCCTGTCCTTCGTTGTTGTAATAGCCCGGCGTGCAATCGGGTGAACCGATCATGCGTCCGGCGCCGGTCAGCAGCAGTTCGATCCACGCGTTCTCCGCTTCCTTGCGTCACCTCCACTTCTTTAGCGCCGATGTCGAGCGCGTGGCGGATCACCATCGCGATCGTCTTGCCCGCTTCGGTGAGGTTGTGCGGCACGTTGGAAATCAGATTCGCGCCTTGCGTCGGCTGCACGATGAACGCGTTCGGAAAACCGTGGACGTGGATACCGTGCTTCGTGCGCATGCCATCGGCCCAGTACTGCGACAGTTTCACGCCGTCGCGGCCCGTGAGGTCGAAGCCCGCGCGTCGCGTGAACGCGCGTGCCCACTTCGAATCCCGACGCATAGATGATGCAGTCGACAGGATATTCGACGCCCGCGACCACGACGCCGGTTCGCGTGATCCGCTCGACGCCCTTGCCGTCGGTGTCGACCAGCCGTGTGTTCGGCGCGTTGAACGCGTCGAGGTACGCATCGTGAAAGCACGGGCGTTTGCAGAGCTGGCGATACCACGCCTTCAGGCGTTCGGCCGTCTCCGCGCTCGCTAACGATTGCGTTCACGCGCGCGCGGATCTCCTCCATCTTTTCGTAGTCGGAGTCCTCGTACGCCGCCAGCATGTTCTGCGGCGTCATTTTGTCGCGCGGCAGTTGCATGATCTTGCTGCGGATGCGCCGCGACAGATCGGTCCAGCCGTCCTGCACCAGATCTTCCTCGGCCATGCCGAAACCGGCCTGGTTGGCGGTGAAATTCTCGAGCCAGCGCTGCTGCCAGCCCGGCGTCGCGATTTCGCGCGAACCATTCCGGATCGATCGGCACGTTGGCGCGCACGTCGACCGACGACGGCGTGCGCTGAAACACCAACAGCTCGCCGCAGGCGCGCGCGAGATGCGGCACGCACTGCACCGCGGTAGCGCCGGTGCCGATGATCGCCACGCGTTTGTCGCGCGAGCTTGTCCATCGGCGCGCCGGCCGGATCGCCGCCGGTGTAGTCGTAGTCCCAGCGGCTGGTGTGGAACGAATGCCCCTTGAACGACTCGATGCCGGGAATGCCCGGCAGCTTCGGCACGTGCAGCGGACCCGTGCCCATGCCGAGGAACTGCGCCGTGAATTCGTCGCCGCGATTCGTGCGGATGCGCCAGCGCGAGTGCTCGGCGTCCCACGCGAGGTCCGTCACTTCGGTGTGGAACAGCGCGTTGTCGTAGAGGCCGAACTGCTCGCCGATGCGCTGGCACTGCGCGAGGATCTCCGGCGCGTGCGCGTACTTCTCGGTCGGCCTGTGGCCGGTCTCTTCGAGCAGCGGCAGATAGACCATCGACGCGGTATCGCATTGCGCGCCGGGATAACGGTTCCAGTACCAGGTGCCGCCGAAGTCGCCGCCTTTTTCGATGATGCGCACGTCGGTGATGCCGGCTTCGACCAATCGCGCGCCGGTGACGAGTCCCGCGAAACCGCCGCCGATGAACGCGAACGTGACGTGATCGGTCTTCGGTTCGCGCGGTCGACGAACGGCGTGTACGGATCTTCGAGGTAGTGCGCGAGTTGACCCGCGATGCGCAGATACTGATCGTTGCCGTCGGCGCGCAGACGTTTGTCGCGCTCCTCGCAGGTACTTGCGCGCGTAGCGCGTCTTTGTCGATCATCGTCATGGTTCCCCCGGTTGGATCATGATATTCGAAGATCGATCTGTGGGGGCGCGGCGACTCGCCGACCGGTATGCTTCGTGACCCAGGTCAAATCATGAGAACCGCGATGGCCCAATACATCCCACCCAAGCTCGACTGGGTACGCAAGCAAGTCGAGTTATACGAGAGCAGCGGCGGCACCAAAGGCGCCACTCTGCTCGATACCGGCCTGCCGTGCATCATCGTCACGCACAAGGGCAACAAGACCGGCGCGGTGCGCAAAATTCCGTTGATGCGCGTGAAGGTAGCCAACGGTTATGTGCTGGTGGGATCGATGGGTGGGCAGCCGAAGAATCCGGTGTGGGTCTACAACTTGAGGGCCGATCCGGATGTCGAGATACGCGACGGCGTGAAGGTCACGAAGATGCGTGTGCGTGAAGTTCCGGAGGGTCCGGAGCGCGAGCGCCTGTGGGCGGCGAGCGCCGCGGCGTATCCGCCGTACAACGACTATCAGGCGAAAACGACGCGGCGAATTCCAGTGTTCCTGGCCGAACCCGTCTGAGCCCGTAGGGCAATCGGGGTTGCTAATGAGGGATTCGTAGGCGGAAACTCCGCGGCGGGGGGAGACTGGATGAAAGGGGTGCGCGCCAGTGGTAACGCCACTGTTGGGGCGCACCGCCTTACCTGCCCAACCTCGGCTCAGCGCACGCCAGCGAGGGGGTTCGGTTGATCTCCTGATTCGTTCAACGAAGAAGGAAATCACCATGAGAAAAGCAATGTTGTTCGCAGTCGCGGCCTGTTTTGCATGGCCCGGCGCCGCCGAAAAAGTGAGCGCGGCCTCGTCGTGCTGTTAGTGGCTGTGGGCAAAAGCTGGGAGACGTGACATGAGAGCACTGAAGATCATTGCGATCGCAGCGGTCGTGTATGTCGGAATCGTCGTCGTGTTCGAGTCGTTGCTCGGGCATTTCCAGCCGCAATACGCAACTACGCTGCAGATCACGACGAAGGACGACGCCGGCCAGCCGCACAAGCGAATCGTGGCACGACTGGTCAGCAATGGCGCGCTGTACGTCGCGGCAAACCACTGGCCCAGGGCCTGGTATCACCAGGCCCTGAAGGATCCGCACGTGCTCGTGACCACCGACGGCGTCGACGTGCCGTATCTCGCGGTCCCGGTGACCGCGGAAGAACACGAACGCGTCAACAGCGAGAACCGCCACGGGATCGTGTTCTTGTTTCTGACGGGATTCCCGCCGCGGGAATTTCTTCGCCTCGATCCGCAGACGCCTGCCGCGATGCCGACACCGACGCCGTGAAGACCAAGACGCTCCAACCAACGGCCGGCGCGAAGATGATGTATCTGATCAAGCGCCGCCCGTCGACGTCGCGCGAGGAACTCATCGCGCACTGGTTCGCCAATCACATGCCGCTCGTCATCAAGTCCCAGCACGACTCCGCGGCCGCCGGACGCCCGCACGCGCGCCGCTACATCGCGACGCTGTTCGACGCAGATGCAAAGGGCAAGCATCCTTGGGATGGGGTTGCGCAGCTATGGTGGGACAAACCGTTGGGGCGACCCAAAGTCGCGACCGGCACGACGCCGAGAGATTCGTTCCAGCAGAGAGCGGAGCCCTATATAGGGTGGGCGACGACGGAATACGTCGTGCTCGACGGCTCGGAGCGGATTCCTGTCGAACCGTTGACGCTCAACGCGCCGTTCCCGTGCACGCGCTCGGGTTTCTTCAAGATGACGTTTCTCGTGAAGGCGAAACCGAATGTCCCCTTCGCCGACCTGTTCGATCATTGGTTGCGCGTGCACGTGCCCAACGCAGCGGGCGTGATGCAGCGCGTTGGCGGATTCCGGTACGTCGTCAGCCACAGCATCGACCCGGATAGCGAACCGTACGCGGGGATGGCCGAGTTGTATTTCCCCGATGCCTCGGGCTGGTCCCGTTACATCGAGGTCGCGCAAAGCGATGGCATGGAGGCGATGGTGGATGTGCTGGGCCTGACCGCGGGCACGGAGATGATCGGCATACCGTGATTCACTGTGTAGTACCGCGATGGCGCTGACGATCTACGGCTCTGCGCGTTCGCGCACGATGCGCGTGTTGTGGACAGCGGCCGAGCTCGGTCTCGAATACACGCACGTTGCATACGAGTTCGACGATCCCAGGCTCAAGCAGCCCGAATTCCTTCGGATCAATCCCGCCGGCGCAATTCCCACGATCGTCGACGACGGCTTCGCGCTCTCGGAATCGCTTGCGATCAATCTGTATCTCGCGAAGAAGTACGGCCGCGGCGGCAGCGAAGCGCTGTATCCGGCGACAGACGCAGGTGAGGCGCAAGCGTTGCGCTGGACCTTGTGGGTGCAGGGTCACGTCGAGCCGTGGGTGCAACAGGACGGCGCGCTCGCGGCGCTGCGGGTAGCGATCGCGCCGCAGGCGCGCCGCGCCGTCGACGCTGCACTCGCGATGCTGGATTCCGTATTGGCGACCCGCGCGTGGCTGATCGCCGAGCATTTCACGATTGCCGACTTGAACGTCGCTGCGGTGTTGTCGCCATCGCGCGCGACGCGTCTCGACCTGCAGCCGTTTCCGCATGTCGGCCGGTGGCTGACACTGTGCTACGCGCGCCCGGCGGCCGTCGCGACACGCGCGCGCTTCGCGTCGCCTACGCCCGGCGGCCCTGTTTCGCCAGCGCGCTGAGTATTTCCATCGTTGCTTTCGTGACAGCGGGATCGCCTGTTGGCACCGCGGCGACAAGGTCGGTGACGCCGATGTCCGCATACGCGTGTGCACCTGCTTCGATTTCGGCAGCGGAGCCGACGATCGCGACGTCGCCCGGCATGGCTGCGCCGCCGCGATCGAGCGTCGCGCGGTATGACGGAATCTGACCATAGATCCGGAATGCCGCATTGATGGTATCGCGGCCGGCCGCGGCCGTTGGCGAGTGCACGACCGGCACCATCGCGACGAAGCGTGGAGCCGGGCGTCCGGCTTCGCGCGCGGCAGCGCTCATCGTCGGAATCGCGACGTCGCGCAGATAGTTGATTCCGCCCATCCACGTGATGGTGCCATCGGCCAGGCGTCCGCACAGACGCAGCATGTCGGGGCCGAGCGCGGCCACCAGAATCGGCGGCGGCTTGGCGCCTGCAACCCCGACTTGGGCCGTGACCCGATATGCCTGACCCGCGTATTTGACCTGCTCGCCCCTCAGCAGACCGGTTAGAATCGTCAGGTAGTCGCGCATGTGCTGGATCGGCTTCGAGTAGTCGAGCCCGAGACTGTCCTCGATCATGAAGCGGTGGCTGAGGCCGATGCCGAGCGCGAGCCGGTTGCCAGTCGCGTCCTGCACGGTCAACGCCTGCATCGCGAGCGCGGTGGGATGGCGCGGATACGTCGGCACCACTGCGGTGCCGAGTTCGATGCTGCGCGTATCGGCACCGGCGAGCGCCAGCACCATCAACGCATCGACAGTGCCGACTTGCGGCAGCCAGCACGACGCGAAACCCGCTTGTTCCGCCGCAACCGCGCGTTCGACGATCGCGCGGGTGCCGGATGGATCGCCAGGCATCGAGAGCATGGTTCCCAAGCGCATGAATTCTCCCAAGCAACGTGAGTGGGGCGGATCAGTCTAGCGGGCGCACGCTGCGCCTTATACTGTTCATCGTGTGCGTGGTCTTCGCCGAGGCATCCGATGATCTTCGAACAAATTCCTACGGGAGGGCTGTCAGTCGTATCTGCTCGGCTGCGAGGAAACCTCGGTCGGCGCGTTGATCGATCCCGAGATCAGCCACATCGATCGTTACCTCGCGCTCGCGGCGCGCGATGGCTTGCGCATCCGGTACCTCGTCGACACGCACACGCACGCCGATCATTTTTCGGCGACGCGGCAGCTGGCGCGCCAGCTCGGTGTGCCGGTCGCGATGTACCGCACGAGTCCGGCGCCGTTCGTCGACATGCGCCTCGACGACGGCGAAATGCTCGCGGTCGGGCGGTTGCGTCTGAAGATATTGCACACGCCGGGACACACGCGCGATTCGATGTGCCTGATCGCCGACGACAGGGTCTTCACCGGCGATACGTTGCTGATCGGCGGCACCGGACGCACCGATCTGCCGAGTGGCGATGCGGATGAGTTGTACAACAGCCTGTTCAACCGGGTGCTGCGGCTCGATCCGGCGCTGCTCGTGTATCCCGCGCACGACTACAAAGGTCGTGGCCATTCGACGATCGGAGAGGAAATTGCGACGAATCCGCGGCTGCAGCCGCGCACGCCGACGGAGTTCGCGACGCTGATGCACAATCTCAACCTGAGCATGCCGACGCACGTGACCGAAGCGCTGCGGACGAATATGAGCGGCGGCAAGACCGTCGCACAGATGTTGTTCGATGCGGCTGCGACCGTGCCGTTCCTGGCGCTCGAGGAACTGAAGGCGCGCATCGAGTCCGGTAAAAATGACTACATCATTCTCGACGTGCGCGAGCGCGACGCATTCGAGCAAGGCCACATCGTCGGCGCGCGCCTGCTGCCGCGTGGCCAGCTCGAATTGCGCGTCAACGAAGAACTGCCCGACCCGACACGGCGCGTGCTCGTCTGCTGCGAGTTCGGGCGGATCTCGACGCTCGCAACCGCGACGCTGCGCGAGATGGGTTTTCATCGTGCCGTTGCGCTCGACGGCGGCGTGAAGGCGTGGCGCGACGCGGGATATCCGATGGAAGCGGGTGCGCAGCGCGCATCGTGACCGCGCGGCGCTACGATCTCGTCCTGTTCGACCTCGACGGCACGCTGAGCGACCCGCTCGTCGGCATCGGTCGCTCGATCAACTACGCGCTCGCGAGCTTTGGCCACGCGGAACTCGAACTGCGTGAACTCGGCGCGTATGTCGGTCCGCCGCTGGATGAGACATTCAAACACCTCACTGGCGCAACGACAGATACCGACATCCGCGCACTCGTCGCGAAATTCCGCGAGCGCTATGGGCAGATCGGCTATGCGGAGAACGTGTTGTATCCGGGCATCGCGCAGGCGCTCGAGCAACTACGCGAACGAGATGTCCCGCTTGCGGTGTGTACGTCGAAGCGGCGCGACTTTGCGCAGCGGATCCTCGAGATGTTCGACTTGCAGCGCCATTTCTCATTCGTCAGCGGCGGCGATGTCGGCATCCCGAAGTGGCGCCAGCTCGAGGCCCTCGTTGCCGAGGGCCACGTAAGCGGCGCCACTGTCATGGTCGGTGACCGTGCGGTCGATTTACAGGCAGCGCGCCACAACGGTTTGCACGCGGCCGCCGTGTTGTGGGGTTATGGGTCCGCAGCGGAACTCACGCGCGAGCAGCCGCACTATACGTTCAAGACGCCGGCCGAGATTCTCGCGCTCGCCGAATAGGTTGGCTCAACTCGCCACCTCCTTTTCACGCGCCGGACCGGATCAAGCGCGCGAGCCGCTGGCTCGCGGTGCGCAGCAGTTCCTTCTGCATCGCCTTCGAGACCATCGGGAGCTGACCTTCGAGCCTCAGGTGCGCGTAACCGTGGATATGACACCAACCGATGAGGATGTCATCGATCAACGTGGCGCCGTTGACGGTGCCGAGGCGCGTCGACGTCATCGCGGCGTCGAGCATCGGCACCGCGATGTCAGGCTCGCCACGCTGACGCCGGATGACGTTTGTGAGTTCGGTAAAAGTTTCGAGCGCTGCGACCAGCAGTTCGAGTGACTCGGGATCGACGAGGTCGCAGCGGAACATGATTCGAAAATGTTCCGGATGCGCCTCGGCAAAGCCGACATAGGCATCCGCGGTCGCAAGGAACTGCGCATCGAGATCGTCTCCCGCGCTGCGCAACTTCGCGCGCAGCCGCCGCGTCAGCTGCGTGAAGCCGCGCGCGGCAATCTGCGAGAGCAGGCCGCGCACGTCGCCGAAATGATGCTTCGGCGCTGCGTGTGACACGCCGGCGCGGCGCGCGCATTCGCGCAGCGTGAAGCCCTGCAGGCCCCGGTCGCGTAAGACCGATTCTCCGGCCGTCAACAGCGCCTCCTTGAGGTCGCCGTGGTGATAGGCGGCTTTTGCTTTTGTAGATGGTGTTTTCATCGACATATTGTATGGCACGATCTTGACAATGGAAACATCAGTGGGCAATCTCCAATCTTGTCAATGTCAACTTAGCGGGAATCGCTCATGCTCGATACGATTTTCTCTGCCACGGGGGCGCTGGCGATGGTCGGCTGGGTCGGGTTGATTCTGCTGCCGGGGCAGCGCTGGTTCGTCGAAGTGGTCGCGCGCGTGATCATTCCGCTCGCCATTGCGTGCGTCTATGTGTTCCTCATGGCGACGAATTACGCAT
This sequence comes from uncultured Gammaproteobacteria bacterium, assembly GCA_963829065.1. Classification (GTDB taxonomy): domain Bacteria; phylum Pseudomonadota; class Gammaproteobacteria; order Pseudomonadales; family Azotimanducaceae; genus DATJGR01. The sequence continues at coordinate 495,312 of CAWHHK010000014.1, forward strand.
CGGCGCCGGGTAACGCCGGCTTCGGTTCGCTCACCGGCGTCGCTGCATTGTTCAGCGTGCCGGCGCTACTCCTCGCCGGCTGGATCCACTATCTCGCGTTCGACCTCTTCGTCGGCAGCTGGGAAGTCAGTGACGCACGCGCGAACGGCGTGCATCACCTGTTCGTCGTGCCGTGCCTGCTCGTGACGTTCATGGCGGGTCCGGCGGGGTTGGCGCTGTACTTCATCGTCAAATACGTCGGTCGGGCGCTGCGTCCGCAGGCGAAGGAGCAAATGGCATGAACGGCGAATGGGCGCTTGCGCGCGTTTCGACGCGGTCCGGGTTTGGGTTCAGCGGCTACGCCGGACGTCACCCGGTGTGGTCGCGCGCGGCGCTCGCGTGCCTCGTGCTGCTGGCAGTCTGCGTCGTCGCGTCGTTCGTCGACGTTCGGACGTTGAATGGTGTGTCGGTCTGGTCGAAGCCGTTCAAATTCTCGCTGTCTCTGGCCGTCTACTTCGCGACGCTCGCCTGGTTCGCGCCGTTGCTGCCAAACGGCTACCTCGAGGGGCGTAGCGGAAAGCTGCTCACGTGGATTCCCGTCGCGTGTGCGGCGTTCGAGATGACCTACATCGTCGTCCAGGCGAGCCGTGGCCAGGCATCGCACTTCAACCTGACGACGCCGTTCTACACGGCGATGTATTCGCTGATGGGCGCCGGCGCGTTGAGCCTGGTCGCCGTCTGCTTGAGTATGGGTGTCATCATCCTGCGCAGTCGCGGCACGCGCGATCCTTACGCGTTGGCGGTTGGGTTGGGCTTGATTGCGACGTTCGTGTTCGGTGGCGGTTTTGGCGGTTACCTTTCGAGTCAGATGGGTCATTGGGTCGGCGGCACGCAGAGCGATGCCAATGGTTTGTGGTTGGTGCATTGGTCGCGCGACGGCGGCGATCTGCGCGTCGCGCACTTCTTCGGCATGCACGCGATGCAGGTGTTGCCGGTCGTCGGCGCGTCGGCATCGCGTTGGTTGTCGCGCCGAGGCGGCGTTGCGCTCGTCGTCGCCGCAGCGGTCGTGTACGCACTGGCGACGACATTCACGTTCGTTCAGGCTATCGAGGGTATCCCATTCATCTAGTGTCGTGTCCCATCAGTTTCTATCATTTCTGAGGTCGCCTGGCGCGCGCTCGCGCGACGTGGCGAGGAGGCATATCGGGCATATGGCGACGAGCCACAACAATGCGAGCGCGCGCCAGGCAACCTCCCGAAGGGCGCGTCCCTCCGGTTGCGGTGCCGCGTTGCCGTCGCTTGACGTGCAGCCGAGCACGCCGGCGCTCCGGCGCCTTGCCCCGCAGCCGGAGGAGGCGCGCAGAAATGACAGAAACTGATGGGACACGACACTAGGCCGTCCGTCAAATGCCGGAGTTGATCAGCAGAGCCGAGGGCCGGCATTTGTTCGGGCTCGACCCGGAGGGTTACGACGATGTGCGACCGCCGTACCCCGACACGATCTATCAATTCATGATCGAGCGCGGGGCGCTGGCCGCCAAGTCAGCGACGCTCGAAATCGGCGCCGGCAGCGGGCTCGCGACGCGGCGATTGATCGCGTGTGGCGCGGACCCTGTCACCGTCGTCGAACCAGACGAGCGTTTCGCGCCTCAGCTGCGGTCGTTGGCGGCCAGCGCGCGAGCGGAGGTGCGCCTCGTGCAAAGCGCCTTCGAGGATGCCGAGCTGTCGCCGCGGGAGTTCGATCTCGTTGCTGCCGCGACGTCGTTTCACTGGCTCGATCCGGACGTCGCGATCACCAAGATCGCGCGCGTGCTGAAGCCTGGCGGTTACGCTGCCTTGTGGTGGAACGTGTTCGGGGATATCGATCGGGAAGATCCGTTCCACGATGCAACGACAACGTTACTTGCCGACCTCGCCATCAGCCCGTCAGGTGCCCCGGACGCGATTCCATTCCCGCTCGATCGCGCTGCGCGCGAAGCGCAGTTCGCGGAGAGTGGAAAATTCGACGCGCTCGAATACGCCGAAACACGCTGGACGCTGAAGTTGAACACGCCGCAGGTCGGGCGACTGTACGGTAGCTTTTCGCATATTCAACGGCTGCCCGAGGCGCAACGCGCGCAGATGCTCGAACGACTGATGGCGGTTGCGCAAACCCAATTCGGCGGCGCGGTCGAGCGCAACATGACGTCGGTGATCTATCTGGCGAGACACAAAGGACCGTAGAATCCCGCCTTTATCTGCGACCTTCCCCCGGAGCATCTTTTATGACGCACAGACTCATCGTGGCCGTGGCTTTGGCGCTGCTCGCCGGCCAGGCGTTCGCGGCCAGCGAAACCTACCGGATCGATCCGATGCATTCATACCCCAGCTTCGAGTTCCCACACATGGGGATCTCGGTGTGGCGCGGCAAGTTCGACGAGACGAGCGGCACCATCGTCATCGACCGGGCGGCCCGCACCGGCAGTGTCGAGATCGTCGTGAATACGGCCAGCATCAACTTCGGTCTGGCAGCGATGGACGACAAGGCGCGGTCGGACGACTTCTTCGACGTGGCGAAGTATCCAACGGCAACCTATCGCGGCACGCTGCAGTTCGACGGCGATACGCCGAAGTCGATCAAAGGCGAGATCACGTTGCTCGGCGTCACGAAACCGCTGGAGTTGACGATCAACAGCTCCAAGTGCATTGAGCATCCGTTCTATAAGAAGGAAGTCTGCGGCGCCGATGCGCAAGGCGAACTCAACTGGTCGCAGTTCGGCATGAAGATGAGCAAGTACGGCGAGGGCGATGCCGGCCGGCTTCTGCTGCGCATTCAAGTCGAGGGAATGAAGCCGGATGAAGCCGGATCGAAGCCCAATTGAAGCTCGACTGAAGCTCGGCTGGAGAGGCGCAATCTTAGGTTGAGCGTGTGCCGCGCGATGCCGCGGAACGGGAACAAAGCGATGCGGCGCGGAACCCCACTGTATTGTTGCAGCGTTGTCCTGATCGCGCTGACGGCGCGCATCGCGATGGCCGACGCGCCGGGCACCGTCGTCGGCACCGTCGCCCTGACGCCGATGAAGGCGATGCCGATCGCGCCGGGATACAAGAGCGCGACGAAGCAGCCGATCGCGCCGGCCGACCCGCCGCGCGCGGTCGTGTATCTGGAACGTGACGACGGCGTGTATCCCCCGCTTGCGACTACGCCGCCCCCCAGTGCGATCGGCCAGCAGGGTTATCAATTTCGTCCAGGGGTGAGCGCGGTGCGCACCGGAACGCAGGTCGCATTTCCGAACCATGACGATGAATTTCACAGCGTGTTCTCATACTCGCGCGCAAAACGATTCGACCTCGGGCGCTTCCGCAAAGACGAACAAAGCCCGTTGATCACGTTCGATCAGCCGGGTGTCGTGAAGATCTACTGCGAAATCCACAAGCACATGCGCAGCCTGCTGGTCGTGCTCGACACGCCGTGGTTCACAGAGACCGACACAGACGGCAACTTCAGGCTGACGGACGTCCCGCCGGGGGATTATCGGCTGCGTGCATTCCTACCGTCGGAAGACCTGCTCGATGGCCGCGTCACCGTCGTCGGCGGCGAGACCGTCCACGCCGAGCTGACGGGCCACAAGCCATGACTTTCTATGGGAAATTGCTGCAAGGAATTCTCTCGGTCGTCGTCGCCACGACCGCGGCGAGCCTGTTCGTCGCGCAGCGACAGAGCAGCGAGTCGTATGGCTCTCTGGTCGATGAACTGTTCCGCAATCAGTCGGATGCGTTCGAGCGCGAGTATGAGACGCGGCTTGAACTCGCTACTGCCGAAGCGCGACGGCTCGCGATGTCGGTGCGCCTTTTTGCAGCGCTAGAGGAGGGCGATCCGGAGGTATACAAGATTGCCCGCGACGAGTTGCGACTAGGCGAGTTTGCGTTTTTCCGGTTGCTCGACGCGCAAGGCGCCATCATCGAGCCGCCACCGGACAGCGGCGCCGGCGCGTTCGACATTGCGCGCGTGCATGGTTCGCTGATGCCCGCGGGCGTCGCTATCAATGGGGCCGCCAACGGTAGTGCAAAGGTGCAACTGGGATTTGTCGAGCTGACGCGTCAGGACAAGCCGTCGATCGCGTATCAAATCATGTCGGCGCCGGTCGCCAATTTCGACACGACGGTAGGCACGTTGATCCTCGGCCAGCGTGTTCGGCAACTCGATACCCGCGCCGATTCGAACAGTGCGGGGTTGCATTCGGCGCTGTGGATCGACGGCCGCCTGGTCGGCGGCGACCTGCCCGAAGCGCTGCAGGCGCCGTTGGCGGCAGCGCTGCAATCGACAGACGCGCCCCACACCAACCATCCCGAACTGCGCGCCGCGTCGACGAACTACCGCTATGACCGCTTCCGGTTGAATGCGGACTCGGCATATCCTCCCGTCGATCTCGTCTCCGCGTTTCCGATGGACGGATTCGAGGCGCAACAGCGCTCGCTTACGATTCGAATCGCGTCGACGGGCGCGATTGCGCTGGTGGTCGCGACGTTGATCGGTCTTGCGTTGTCACGACAGCTCGCAAGGCCCATTGCCAACCTGGTCGATGCGACGCGAGAAATCCGTCAGGGCAACTACGACCTCGAGCTGCCGGCGTCGTCGACGCGTGAAATGGATACGCTGGCCAGTTCGTTCAATGAAATGGCGGCGGGACTCAAGCTCAAGGATCGCTATCATTCGGTGCTGCATCAGGTGACCGACCCTTCGGTTGCCGACGAACTCGTCGCCGGGCGCATCAAGCTCGGTGGTGAGTTGCGCGATGTGACGGTGATGTTCTGCGACATTCGCGGATTCACGCCGCTGACGGTTGGCCGCGCGCCGGAGGAGGTGATTCAGATCCTCAACCATCACATGGGCGCGATGACGCGCATCGTTCAGTCGCACCAGGGTGTGATCAATCAGTTTGCGGGCGACGCGATCATGGCGCTGTTTGGCGCCCCGCGCAGTTACGGCGACGACGCGCAGCGCTCCGTGAAATGCGCGTGCGCGATGATCTTGGAGCGCGCGCGGTTGAACATCGCGGCGGTCGACAAGGTGCGCATCGGCATCGGCATTGCATCGGGCGCGATGGTAGCCGGTTGCATCGGCGCAGAGAGCCGCAGCGATTACACGGTGGTCGGTGAACGCGTGAATCTCGGCGCGCGCATCGCCGCGGCGGCCGCGCCGGGACAGGTGTTGATCGATGCTGAAACTCACCGGCGCATCGGCGCCGCTTATGCATCTACCGCGTTGCCGCCGCTCGAACTCAAGGGTTTTGCGGAGCCGATCGTCGCCTACGCGATTCTGCAGGAAGGGACGCCCGCGTGACGCGCGGGAGCTCCCTCGTCGCGCTGCTCGGCGTCGTCTGTGCGCGCGCCGCGTGCGGCGACGTTTTTGAAGATCTCGGTCGCAAGCTGACGTTTGTCGCGGACGACGGGCGCATCGTGACGCATTTGTCGCTGATGGCCGATGCGGCGCTGTACGCGCAGGACGCCCCCGCGCAAGGTTTGTTGTTCACCGACAACGACGTGTTGGTCGCGCCGCGCGTTGCGCTGTTTCTCGACAGCGGCATCGGCGAGCGCGTGCTGGTGCACGTGCAGCTCGACGCGGACACCGGATCCGATCCCACCCAGGACAACCGGGACTTGCGGTTCGATGAGTATTTCGTCGAAGCGCGGCTGACCGAACCCGAGCGCGGGCGGCTGACGTTGCGCGTCGGCAAATTCGCGACGGTGTTCGGCAGCTGGATATCGCGCCACCTCGCGTGGGACGACCCGATGATCACCGCCCCGCTGATCTATGCGGACGTGTTGCCGGTCACTGATCAAACGGTGCCTGTGAGCCCCGCGGCGTTTGCGCTGCGGCGCGATGTCCGCGACAAACAGTTCGACTGGCTGCCAATCGTGTGGGGCGCCGGATACACGACTGGTGCCTCGCTCAGCGCGAGCGCAGGCACGCTCGACGCCGTGGTCGAAGTCAAGAACGCGTCGATCTCGTCGCGTCCCGCGACGTGGGACATCGTGTCGAGCGGACGCAACACCGACCCCAACGTCACAGCTCGGGTGCGTTGGCACCCGGTCGAAGAGTTGTCGATCGGCAGTTCGTTCAGCCGTGGGCCGTATCTGCAGTCGAGCGCGAAGGCGCTGCTGCCGCCCGGCGACGGTATCGACGACTATGACCAGACCACGTGGGGACTGGATGCTGCCTACGAGCATCGCCGACTGCAGATCTGGAGCGAACTCGTGCAGGTGCGCTTCGACGAGCCGAATATCGGCGACGTGAACGGGCTGTCGGGCTACGTCGAGGCCCGTTACAAAGTCGTGCCCCAGGTCTGGCTCGGTGCGCGCTGGAATCAGTCGTGGTTCGACACCGTGCAAGGCGCGACGTGGAACCGTGACATGCGCCGGCTCGACCTTGCACTCGGCTATCGCCACACGGCGCATCTCGAGGTGAAAGCCCAGTACAGTTGGTCCGATCAAGCGGGCCGTACGATCGATGGCCAACATCTGTTTGCAGCGCAGTTCGTCGTGTGGCTTTAGAAATCCGGCACGGCGCAGTTATCCTAGCGGCGCGGGATCCGTCCGGGGGGGTTGGATGACGATGAAGAAACGCTACATTGCATTGGGAATTGTCGCCGCGGCTGCGGTGGCTATCTACGCGTTTCGCGAGCCGTTGACGGCCGCCGCCGTCGACCGGATGACCGCGAACATGTACGTGCCGGCGGACACCGATGCCTACGATCCGGGAGTCGCGGTCGGGCAACCGATGCCGGCCATTCACGCGCTGCTCGCTGGCCGGGAGGTGACCGACGTCGGCGAGTTCATGGGCGCGAAAGGACTCGTGATTTTCGTCAATCGCAGCGTCGATTGGTGACCATACTGCATCAAGCAACTCGTGCAGTTGCAAAGTCGGCTCGAGGGTTTTCAACAAGCGGGTATTGGTGTCGTCGCACTGACGTACGACACGCCGGCGTTGCAGAAAAAATTCACCGACAAATATGCGATCGGCTATCCGCTGCTGTCGGACATTGGCGCAGCGTCCGTGACGAACCTCGGCGTGCTCGACACCGATTACGAGGAGGACGATTCGGCGATCGGCGTTGCGCACCCGGGCGTGTTCGTCGTGAATCGAGAGCGGCAGATCGTCGGCAAGCTCTTCATCGAAGGCTACAAGACGCGGGTCAACGCGGACGGTGTGCTCGCGTTTGCGCAGGACAAGTTGCGCTGATTTCATGGCAGGTCTGATCGACCCGATCCGTCCCGCGATCGTCGACCTGCTGCCGAGCGGGATCGGCCTGATCAGTCGTCAAGGCAACAACCGCGAGGGTTTGATTCCGCTGTGGTTCGGCGAGAGCGATCTGGTGACGCCGCAGTTCATTCGCGATGCGGCGAAGCAGGCGCTCGACGACGGTCAGACGTTCTACAGCGCATCGCGCGGCTTGCTGCGACTGCGCGCGGGCATTCGCGATTGGATGTTGCGCCGCGCGAACGCGCACGTCGATGTCGAGCGCATCACGGTGCCGGGTTCGGCGATGCTCGCGATCATGATCTCCGTGCAGTGTCTCGTGCGCGCCGGCGATGAGGTGATCGTCGTGTCGCCGATGTGGCCGAACATTTTCCAGGCGATCGAAGTCGCCGGCGGCGTGCCGCGTTTCGTCCGCTTGAAGCGCGACGCGGATGGCCCGTGGCGACTCGACATGAACGAACTCGTCGACGCGATGAACTCGCGCACGAAGGCGGTGTTCTTCGCGTCACCGTCGAATCCGACGGGCTGGATCATGTCGCCGGCGCAGCAGCGCGAATTGCTCGACGAATGCAGGAGACGCGGCATCGGCATCATCGCCGACGAGGTCTACGGCCCGATGGTGTACGAGGGTCGACACGCACCGACGTTTGCGAGCCTCGCAGAACCGGACGATGCGGTGTTCATCGTGCACAGCTTTTCGAAAGCATGGGCGATGACCGGGTGGCGCATCGGCTGGATGATCCACCCGCTGCGGCTCGCGGAGGCGATCGGCACCGTCGCGGTCGTCAGCAATACGGGTGCGGCGAGTTTTGTGCAGGCCGGCGCAATAGCGGCAATCGAACGAGGCGATGCGTTTGTGGATACACTGCTCGAGCGCTGCCGAGCGCAACCGCGCGCAGCTGAGTGAATTCGTTGGTCGGCACCAGCGACTGAGCTGGGCCGAGCCGCCGGGCGGCTTCTATGGGTTCGTCGCGATCGACGGCATGACCGACAGCCTCGGATTTGCCGAAAAATTGCTCGCCACCGCCAATGTCGGCGTGGCGCCGGGGATGGCGTTTGGTCCGCGTGACGACACCGAGAACGAACGTTACCTGCGGCTCTGCATCGCGTACGATCCCGACAGGTTCGCGCTGGCGCTCGCGCGTTTGGGCGACGTTTTGTAGCCGAACCTGGCTAGCCGCGATCAGCCCGCTTCATTAACCTAAGGGCCGACCGTACGCCATCGCCTTCAGAACCTCCTCGGAGACTTCCTGATTCATGCTGTCGAGTTCGCCCGGATCGAGCCAGACGCCACCGCAGGTGGGGCAACGGTCGATGATGACGCCGTGCACGATTTCCTTCTTCAATGTTGCGCTGTCTGCCGGGCACGCGCGCGCGACTTCGCGGATCTCCGCGAGCGCCACTTCGAGTTCGTCGCGGCAACGATCGCAAGTGGGTTTGTTCTGGTACGTCTGACGCGTGCGCTCACCACAGCGGACGCATTTGGCGGCGAACAGACTCATTGAAACCCCTCATGGCGATTGTTGGCGACGTTGCCCTGCGCACCGATGGTGGATCTGTGGGTTAGAATAAGCAACTCCGGCAACCAACACAGGGATGTTGCAATGAACAGGACGTTCTCCTCGGTTCCCATCGTCGCGCTCACCAGTCTTCTCAGCGGTGTGTCTCTCGCAGACGAAGGTCCGAAATATACGTATGCGGAAGTGGGTTACGCGCACGTCGAACTCGACAGCTTCAACTCGGCGGATGGCGACCAGGTCGGCCTCGGCGGCTCCCTCGCGGTGACCGACATGCTGCATATGTTTGCCAGCTATGCCCAAGGCGAAGTGGATGCGGGCAATTTTCCGACGATCGACACGACGGCGGCGCAGGCGGGGCTCGGGCTCAACTTCGCGGTCAGTCCGACGATCGACCTCGTCGGCCGCATCAGCTACGTCTACTCGAAAGCGGAGCTCAACAACTCCGACTTCGACGACACCGGGTACGCATTGGACGGCGGCGCGCGCGCGATGGTCACGCCGCAACTCGAGTTGAACGGCGGAATCAGTTACGTGGATTTTGGCGACACCAACGACACGGCGCTCGAACTCGGCGCGGTGTACAGCTTCACCGAGATGTTCGCGCTCACTGCAAATGCATCGTTCGGTGACAATGAGACGACCATCGGCGCCGGTGTGCGGCTGTACTTTGGTCCCTGACGAGTAGCGCGTCCGTGACAAGCGGGGCTCAGTCGCGCGCGGGCTTCACGCCGAGCCACGGCAACAGCACCATCGAAATCATTCCGAAACCCGCATCGAGCACGAGCGTGATCGGGTAGCCGTAATGCACGATTGCGAATCCCTGCCACAGCGAGGTGTAGGACGTCACCAGATTGGCGAGCGCCATGTATGCGGTGAATTGGGTCGCTGCAACGGCCGGGGTCGTGATGTCCATGTACAACGCGGACGAAGATCCGTATGTCAAACCCTGGACGAAGTTGAACACGATGCAGAGCGTCCAGAACGTCGTCATCACGGCGGCGTCTTGAACGGCGCCCGCGTGTCCCGGCGCGATGAATCCCGCTTGCTGCATCGTCGCCGCGAGCCAGACACCCGGTATCGCGGTCAGTGCGATGAACAGCGCCAGCATCCGGCGGCGACCGTAGCGGTCCGATAGCCAGCCTCCCGCGACGCAGCCCGCCGCCGACATCAGCGATGAGTAAAATCCGAGCGTGCCGATCTGGCGATCGCTGAGACCCAACTCGACCGCGATGTTCGATTGCAGCGACAGCACCAGCGCATAGGCGCCGAGCGGCAGCAGGGCGAAGACGACACCGAGCGCCGCCGCGCGCGTGCTGACGAATGCGCGTCCGGCGACGCGCGCGAACGCGGCAAGCTGACGCGTGACGCGCGCCCACGGCGCGAGCGCTCGTTCGGCGACGCTCCACGGCGGCGCGCCTTCGGCCGACTCGCGCAGCCGCCACGACACGGCGACGAGAATCAGCCCGAGCATCGCGATCACCAGCACGAACGTGCTCTTGAACGGCAGCGATGCGGCTACCAACAGGATGCCCGAGCCGCCGATCGCCTGACCCACGGATTGGCCGGCGAACATGAACCCGTTCGCGGCGCCGCGTTCGCTGCTCGGCAGCACTTGCACGGCCAGTGCGTCGATCGCAACGTCCTGCGTCGCGGAGCACACGTTGTGGATCGCCATGACGGCTGTGAATAGGCCGATCGCATGTGAAAAGTCGATCGGCAGCGCGGCGAGCAACGTGATCATCATTCCGAGCTGCGCGCCAACGATCCAGGTCCGCCGCCGACCGAAGCGCACCGACGTGATCGTGTCGACGATCGGACCGAATGCCCATTTGAACGCCCACGGTAGATACAACGAGCCGACGTAGGCGCCGATCGCGGCGGGGTCGACGCCATCGCGCCGCATGTGCGTCGCGATTACCGTCGCGGTGAAACCGAGCGGAATGCCTTCTGAGACGTACAGCAGAAAAAACGTCGACAGACGGCTGACGCGCGTCGCGAGGGGATCGATCCAATAGGCAGCGAGCGCTGTCAATCGCGGTCGATCCCGGGCCTCACTCTCGCCTGCGTCGCGCTCGACTCCCGTCTGCTCCAATCAATCCCTCCCGCTAAGCGTACTCGACAATCATATGCGCGGGCGCGTCGACGCTGCCGCCGCGAACTCGGTAAGATCGGAAACCGCGCCGTGCCCGCAGGCGAATCGGATGGATCAGAGACAGCTCCTCATCATTCTCGCGGATATCAGCGGCTACACGCGTTTCATGCTGGAGAATCAGACCGCGGCGCTGCACGGGCAAGCGGTGATTACGGGACTCATCGAATCGATTTTGAGAGAAGTCGATATTCCGTTGACGCTGCAGGAGATCGAGGGCGACGCGGTATTCCTGTATGCCGCTCACCCTGGATCAGATGCAGCATGGCACGCGGTCATCGAACAGGTCAGTGCGAAGCTCGGAAAATTCTTCGATGCGTTCATCGCGCAGACCGCGGTCGTGATCGAGTCAACCCCGTGCCCGTGCGCGATCTGCTCCAACTCCGATCAACTCGGGCTGAAGATCATCGTGCATGCGGGTGCGGCTGTTTTTCATACGATTGCGGGCCGGCCGCAGGTGTCGGGCGCCGATGTAATACTGGCGCACCGATTGCTGAAAAACGGCGTGCCGAGCAACAACTATCTGCTGCTGAGCGAAGCGGCTTACGCGGCGATGGGCGCGCACTTGCCCGGGACGTTCGAGCTGCATCAAGAGACCTACGAAGGTTTCGGCAACGTGAACCTGCGGGTTCGATTGCTCGATGAGGACCGGTTGGCCGCACGCGACGCGCTGTATCGGCTGAGCGAGCCCGAGCTCGACGCCGCGGTGGCCGGGTACACGCAGTGGGCCGGTCGTTTCAGTCTCTCCGACGTGCTGCAGCAGCTGCGCCATCCGGTACGCCCATTCACCCTGCGCGAAAAGCTGCTCATGATCGGGGAAGCGATTTGGTTTCCGATCGCCGTCAAGTTCCATTACCGTCGCGCGATACCAAAACAGCTGATCGCGCGCGGCGAGCGTCGCACGCATTGGGCCGGTCCGCGCGCGCCCCTCATCGAAGTTGTTGGACCAACCGTTGGAGTCCCATGAGCAACCCCATGACCGACAAGCAGGCGAAGCCCGAACGGCGGCACGTGTATCAGAACCACCACCTGGATTCGACGCGCTGGAATTACTTCGAGCACCGGGCGGACGACATCATCATCTCGACGTCATACAAGGCAGGGACGACGTGGATGCAGACGATCGTCGGCGCATTGCTGAACCCCGACGTCGACGCACCGTTGACGTTGACGGAGTTGTCGCCGTGGATCGACGCTCGCTGGACGCCGCTCGAACTCGTGCTGAACGAGCTGGCCGCGCAGAAATCGCGTCGGTTCATCAAGACGCACCTGCCGCTGGACGGGCTGCCATACAACGCCGAAGCGAAGTACGTCGTCGTCGCGCGCGATCCGCGCGACGTGTTCATGTCGCTGCTCAATCACTGGGGCAACCACACGCCGTTGTTCTACCAGATGCTGAATGGCGTGCCGGGCCGCGTCGGCGAGCCGTTCCCGGCGTTCGAAAACGACATTTCGAAACGCTGGCGCGACTGGATCACGCGCGGCTGGTTCGAATGGGAGAGCGACGGCTATCCGTATTGGTCGCATCTGCATCATTGCAAGACGTGGTGGGAATTCCGTCACCTGCCCAACATCAAACTCGTGCACTACGCCGACCTGCTCGCCGATCTGGAGGGCCAGATGCGCGACATCGCGACGTACCTTGCGATCACCGTTCCCGAGGCGCGCTGGCCCCACCTGGTGCGCGGCTGCAGCTTCGAAACGATGAAAGCAGACGCGCGTCAAAGCCGTGAGCAGATGAGCCTGATCTGGAACGGCGGCTCGCAGACGTTTTTCTTCAAGGGCACCAACGGGCGCTGGCGCGACGTGCTGACGGACGCGGATCTCGATCTCTATGCGCAGGCGATGCAGCGCACGCTGCCGCCGGACAGCGCGCGGTGGCTCGAAAACGGAGCTCGATGAGAGCTGCCGATGCAGCAGCTGCGCCTCATCGTTCATGGCGACGACTTCGGGTTCTCGGAATCGATCAATGACGGGATCGTCCGCGCGCATACCGAAGGCATTCTGACGTCGGCATCGCTGGTCGCCGCGGGCGGCGCGTTCGATCACGCGGTCGCGCTCGCGCGCACGCACCCGACCCTCGATCTCGGCGTCCATCTGACGTTGACCGGCGAGCGGCCCGCCGCGCCGCCGGCCTCGGTGCCGAGCCTGCTGTACGACGGCACATCGCTGCCGCCGACCCCGGCCGAATTCCTGAAACGGTTCGTCCGCGGGAAAATTGCGATCGGTGACGTCGAGCGTGAGCTGCAGGCGCAACTCGGCCGGGTACTCGATGCGAAGTTGCCGATCAGCCATCTCGACGGTCATCAGCATCTGCACGCGTTGCCGCGCATCCGCGGCGTTGTCGCCGAACTCGCGCAGCGGCACGCCATCGGTTTCGTGCGCCGACCGCGCGAACGTCTGCAACTTTTCATGTTGCGCGACCCGCGCAGACTCGCTCGTGCGGCAGCCACCGCCGCGCTCGGTCTGCTGTGCGCGGCGCCACCGCGCTGGCGAGTGCAATCGACCGATCATTTCGTCGGTTTCTACTTCGGCGGGCGGCTCAATCGGGCGAATCTGGCGACGCTGATCGACGCACTGCCGCGCGCCGGCACGTGCGAGTTGATGTGTCATCCCGGCGCCAACGCGCTCGACTGCGGACACTTCGCGGCCGATTACGATCGCCGCGCGGAATGCGACGCATTGTGCGACCCGGACATTCGCCGCGAACTGCGTAAACGCGACGTCCGTCTCGTCTCGTTCGCGGACATCCGCATTTAATGAAGGTAGCGTGAGAGCAGCTGACCCGCGCTACCGACAAATGGACATTTTTGCCGCCGCGTGCGAATTTGCCGAACGAAATTCGTCCGCCCGACTCAAAGGAACCGTGCGCCAACAACGTCAAACAATCTCGTTCATCGTCCCGTTCTGCGACGAGGCGATGTGTCTGCCGACGCTGCTGAAGGCGCTGAACACATTCATCGTCGATGTCGAACGCAAGCGATCGGTTCGCGCCGACGTGATCTTCGTCGACGATGGCAGCCGTGACGGCAGCTGCGACGTTTTGCGCGCGGCGGTGCGGGCTCAGGAACCACGCTTCAACGTGCGCGTGATCCGGTTGAGCCGCAACTTCGGCAAGGAGGCTGCGCTGACGATCGGCCTGAACGCCGCGAATGCAGACGCGGTGGTGTTGATGGACGCCGATCTGCAGCACCCGCTCGAACTGGTCGACGGTTTCCTCGACGGCTGGCTGAACGAAGGCTTCGACGTCGTCTACGGCTACAAGGACGTCGACGACGAGAGTTGGACTGCGGCGACTCGCGCGCCGTTGGTACTACCGCGCGATCAACCTGCACACCGACGCCGAGATTCCGCCGAACGCCGGCGACTTCCGGTTGTTGACGCGCCGCGCGTACGAAGCGTTGCGGGTGCTGCCGGAGCGGCAACGGCTGATGAAAGGGCTCTATAGCTGGATCGGCTTCACGCAGAAGGGCTTGCCGTTCCGGCCGGCCGGACGCGCCGCCGGCAAGACGAAGTTCACCGCGGTGAAGCTCGCGCTGCTCGCGCTCGATGGGATCACGTCGTTCTCGATCCTGCCGCTGCGGCTCGCGACGTGGTTCGGCCTCGCGCTGGCGCTGATCTCGGGCGGTTATGGCATCTGGACGATCTTCGAGAAGTACTTCTTCGGCATCGCGGTACCGGGGTATCCAACGCTGATCACGACGATCGCGTTCATCGGCGCCGCACAATTGATCTTCCTCGGCATCATCGGTGAATACCTCGGGAAGGTCCTGATCGAGGTCAAGGGCCGTCCGGTCGCAATCGTCGAGTCTGACGAGCGCCTCCCCGATGTGCGGATGCCGGTGCCGGTTGCGCGGCCGGGACCTGGATCCCGCGTGGAAACGTTCCCGCGCCCCGTTGTCGAAGGGTGACGTTCCACCGCCTCACGAGACGCCACGCTTCATGTCGATAGTTCCATGTCGATGATTGCTGACATCACCGAGCGCGGTGCAACCGAACTGAGCCGCGAATTGCCGGATCCGCGACGCCGATTCCCGACCATCGATGCGCGACGATCGTCGCAACTGCTGCTCGCAGTGCTGGCATTGCTGATCGTCGCCACGTTCGCCGACTACGGCGTGTCGTGGGACGAGGGGGTACAGAACACCTACGGGCTGGACCTGTTGTCGTACTACCTCAGCGCATTTCAGGATCAGTCGGCGTTTCACTACATCAACCTGCGCTACTACGGTGGCGCGTTCGATCTGATCGCGGCCGCGCTCAACACCATCTCCCCGTTCGGCGAATACGAGACGCGGCACCTGCTCGGCGGCGTGGTCGGATTCGTCGGCGCGATCGGCGCGTGGCGCCTCGCGCGGTTGCTGGCCGGCGAACGCGCCGGTTTCTTCGTCGTGGCGTTGATGGTGCTGACGCCGCTGCTCTACGGCCACAGTTTCATCAATCCGAAGGACGCGCCGTTCGCGTGTGCGGTGATGTGGTCGATCTACTACAGCTGCCGCGCGATCGTCGAGCTACCGCGCCCGAAGCGCGCCACCGCGATCGGGCTCGGCGTTGCGCTCGGACTTGCACTCGGGACTCGGGTCGTCGCGGTGATCGCGCTGTTGTACTGCGTGCCGGCGTTCGCCGCCTACACCATCGGTCGCTATCGCGAGTCGCGCAGCGTGCGCGCGGTGCTGAACGAGCAACGCAGTTTCTTCGGCGCGTTGCTGCCGGCGGTGCCGATCGTGCTCGTGCTCACGGCGCTATTCTGGCCATGGGTCGTGCAAAGGCCCGGCAACCTGGCGACCGCGCTGCGCTTGTTCGCGCATTTTCCGTGGCAGGGTCAGGTGTTGTTCGACGGACAGCTGTATCCGTCGGACCAATTGCCGGCGGTGTATCTGCCGCAACTGATCGCGCTGCAGCTGCCCGAAGTCGCGCTGTTCGGTTTGCTCGCCGCCGCGGTGTTCGCGGTGCCCGCGGCACTCGAACGCGGCTGGCGGTTGCTGACGGATCGACGCAGCCTCTGTTATTCGGTCGTGATCGCCGCGACGCTGGTGCCGTTGGTGCATTTCATCGTCACGCGGCCGATCGTCTACAACGGTATCCGCCATTATCTTTTCATGGTGCCGCCGTTGATCGTGCTGGCCGGCATCGGACTCGAACGAACGTACGCGTTCTTGCGCGCCCGCGGCAAATGGCTGTGGCGAGGCTATACCGCACTGCTCGCGGTCGCGGCCGCGGCTCAAATCGCGATCATGGTCGAACTGCATCCGTACGAGTACATCTACTACAACGCGTTTGCCGGCGGTGTAGCCGGCGCGGCCGGCCGGTATGACCTCGACTATTGGGGTTTGTCGCTCGCCGAGGCGACGCGCGACCTCGAACGCATCGTTGCGAACGAGCGCGCGCGCGCAAAGGCCAACGGCAGCGCCGAGGCGCGGACGCTCAACGTCTTCGTCTGCGGCGACGAGGAGTCGGCGTCCTATTTCTTCGACGCCGCCAGCCACATGGATTACACCGACGTGCCGTCGCAGGCCGACTACGCCGTCGGTATTCGCGGCGCCGAATGCGCGTGGGAAATCAAGGGTGAGATGTTGGTCGAGGTAAAGCGCGGCGGAGCGTTCTTGAGCTACGTGACCGATCTGCGCACGCACCCGGCGCCCGAGCCGATCAGCCGCGCTGATGGCAGGGCGGTCCCTGCTCAGGCGGCGAAGGTCGAATCCCTCGTAACCGTTCGCGACCACACGATCGCAGATCTCCCGATACGCGCCCACACCCGCGCAATACGGCATGAATACGCGCGGCTTACCGGGAATGTTGGCGCCGAGATACCACGAGCCACCTTCGGGAAACAGCGTCGCGTTGGCGACCTCGTTGACGTGGGCGACCCACTGGTCCTGCGCGGCGGGCACGGGTTCGATGCGTCGATGTCCGTGCTTGCGCATGTAGGCGATGCAGTCGAGCGTCCAGTCGACGTGCTGTTCGATCGACACGAGCATGTTGCTGAGCACGGACGGACTGCCCGGTCCGGTGATCGTGAACAGGTTCG
The DNA here is from genome assembly GCA_963829065.1 of uncultured Gammaproteobacteria bacterium. Taxonomy (GTDB): domain Bacteria; phylum Pseudomonadota; class Gammaproteobacteria; order Pseudomonadales; family Azotimanducaceae; genus DATJGR01. The sequence goes on from CAWHHK010000014.1 coordinate 512,228, forward strand.
GAAATCCGACGATGCCGATGCCGAGGTAGCTGCGCGGCCCGGACGCCCATTGCTGCGCCAGCGAGACGCCGGCAACGCCGCGGATGTCGATCCGCAGCAATGCGCCTGTCATTGCGTCGAATCCCGTCGCGAGCACGAGGGAATCGAGTTCGTGGTGACTGCCGTCGGCCAGTCGTATGCCGTTGCTCGTGATGCGCTCGATCGGATTTTTGGTGATGTCCAACAGTTTTACGTTGGGGCGATTGTACGTCTCGTAATATCCCGTATCGACGCAGATTCGCTTCGTGCCGATCGGGTGCGACGTTGGGCACAACGCAGCCGCCGTTGCAGGATCTTTGACGATCGCGCGGATCTTGTCGCGCACGAAATCGGCGACGATTCGGTTGGTGTCTTTGTTCATGATCGTATCGGCGACCACGCCGATGAAGCGCGCGCCGCCGATCTGCCAGTATTTTTCCAGCTGCGCACGAATCTCGTCGACAGATTGGCCGACCGACGTTTCGAACGGCGGTGTGCCGGGATGCGGCTCGACCTGCAGATCTCCAAAGCCGGAGCCGAGCCCCAGACGATGGTTCAGACGGTGCCTCGGGTAGTTCGCTTTGAACGCGTCGACGAAATTGGGGTCCAGCGGGGCGTTCGCCGCGGGCACACTGAAATTGGGCGTGCGCTGAAATACCGCGAGCGTGCGCGCCTGCTGCGCGATCACCGGAATGGCCTGAATTGCGGACGACCCGGTGCCGATCACGCCGACGCGTTGTCCGCGGAAATCCACGCTCTGATGCGGCCACTTGCTCGCGTAGTAGAGGTTGCGCGCGAATGTGTCGAGGCCGGGGATCGTCAGATCCTGCGGCACTGACAGACAGCCGGTCGCCATCACGCAAAACGGCGCAATCGCACGGTCGCCGCGATCGGTCGTGACCGTCCACACGCCGCGTGCGTCGTCAAACCGCGCGCCGGTGACGCGGCGTTCGAAGCGGATGTCGCGTTTCAAGTCGAACTTGTCCGCGACGTATTCGGCGTAGCGCAGGATCTCCGGTTGCGTTGCGTAACGTTCCGACCAGTTCCACTCGTTCTCGAGTTCTTCCGAAAAGGAGTACGAATAGGCGAGGCTCTCGGCGTCACAGCGCGCGCCCGGGTAACGATTCCAGTACCACGTGCCGCCGACACCGGTGCCCGCCTCGTAGACCCGCGCGGTCGAGGCCCATCGCGCGCGCTCGGTGCAGCAGGTACATACCCGCAAACCCCGCGCCGACGACGATGACGTCGAACGCGCGCCCGTCGTCGCGTTCCTGCTGCTCAATACTGCTCATCGAACTATTGTCCTCATGTGATTGCGATGAAGGTGGTGCGCGATCGTACGTGATTTCACCCGCTTGCGCGGACTGCGAGCGAATCGGTGCTCAGCTCGCGTGGACGCCGAGCCGGCGCGCGCCGGCCCGCACGATTTCGCGCACGAGCACGACGGCATCCCACGCGTGATCCGGGTGGCGTTTGAGCCGCGCTTCGAACTCGGCCGCGAAGCGCACGTACTGTTCGCGATCGACGCGGTCCATCAGATTCGCCAATGTCACTGGCAACTGCGGCGACGCGCGATACCACGGCACCTCGGCTTGCGCGAGAATTTCCTCGATCATCGCGAGCGCAATGATGATGTCGTTGTCGACAGACAACGAGCGCCATGGCTCCTCGTCGAGAAATTCGGTCAGATGCAGCCGCGTCTGCGCGTCGAGCGGATCGAGGCCGCCGATCGCCACGCCGCCGGCGAGATCGACCATGATGCAGAAGTCGACCATGTCTTCTTCGGCCATCGCTGCAAGCGCTTCTTCCGCGCCTTCCGTCAACCCGCCGCTCAACAAAAAGCAGACCTGCGAACGCACTTCGGTTGCGCGCGTCGCGAATTCCTCGGCGAGCGCGTGGTCTTCGATCGCGAGCAGCTTCGACTCGCGCCATTTGAGGATTTCCAGATCGTCCATGGCCGCGCCCTCGATCTTGTAGGCGGGAAATGTTTGCACCGCGCACGCGATCTGTACAACACTCCGCGTTCAAATTCACGGGAGATTCTGCATGACGAAGGTGACGGTATCTGAAGACATCAAGGGCAAAGCCGCGGACGTCTGGAAGATCATGAGCGATTTTGGCGGCATCAAGGTTGGCGGACCGATCACGTCGTTCGAAGTCAAGGGTAACGGCGTCGGCATGGTGCGCACGATCGGCATGGGCGGCGGCAAGGTCGTCGAGCGGCTCGACAAGCACGATGCGCGCGCGATGACGTACGCGTATGCGATCACCAACGAAGACAGTCCGTTGCCGGTCAGCGGCTACCAGTCGACGGTGAAGATCACCGACAAAGGCGACGGCACCTGCAACGTGAACTGGTCCGCGGTCTTCACGCCAAAAGGCGCACCCGAGGCGGATGCGATCAAAGCCGTCGAGGGCATCTATAAAGGCGGCATCGCGCGCGCCCGCCAGGCCGTCGGCGGCTGAGCGCGACGGCGCCGTCTGTAGTTTCGCCGCTTCAGCGAGTGGGTTGGGGCGTCCGAGACTTCGCCGAGCTGAGTGCCTGCTTCAACTCGGCTTCGCATGCGAGCAGCGTCTTCTCCGCTTCGACGCGCTGACGTTTGCCGTCATCGGCGATGCGCAACGCGTCGTCGATCGTCGCGATCAGTGCATCGTTCGCCTGTTTCACCGCCGCAATGTCGACGACACCGCGCTCGATCTGCGTGCGTATCGCCTGCGTCGACGTGCGCAGCGTGTCCGCGTTCGCGGTGAGTAGTTCGTTCGTCAGATCGGTCGCCTGCTTCAGCGTGTCACCGGCTTCCGCCGAGCGCGCGATCGTCACGGCCATCGCCAGCTGCTGGCGCCACAGCGGAATCGTGTTTGCCATGGTCGAGCCGATCTTGCCGACCAGCGCCTTGTCGTTTTCCTGCACGAGACGGATCGACGGCAGGCTCTGCATCGTCACCTGACGCGTTAGCTTCAGATCGTGCACCCGCCGCTCGAGGTCGTCGCGCTTCGCGCGCAAATCGCGCACCGCCTGCGCTTTCAACACGTCGGCACTGGCTTCTGCTTCTTTCTGGAGGGCCGGCAACTGTTCCAAGTCGAGGCGGCGCAGCCACTCTTCGCCGGCCGCGATGTACGTCGCGAGACTGTGGAAGTACGCGAGCGTCTTGTCGTAGAGGCGGTCGAGCATGCCGATGTCCTTCATCAGCGTGCTGGTGTGGCCGTCGAGGCGATTGCTGATCGAGTCGATCTGGCCGCGCACCTGTTCGTATTGCTGCAGCACTTTAGCAATGGGTTTTGCCTTGCCGAGCAGGCGGGAGAAGAATCCCGGCTTCTTGTTCGGGTCGAGATCGTCGAGTGCGAAGCCGCGCAGTGCCGGTGTCTTTGTTGCGACGCGAGCATGCATCGGAGACCGACGTGACTTCGCTTCGCGCTCGAATCGAGTGCGGCGCAGGTCGAGGCGTATCGCCGTCGACTGCGCAACGGTGATTCCGCGGTGTCGGCGCTGGACGCGCAACGCCTGCACGAGTCGCGCAGTTTGTGTCGTGCGGTTTTCGGGAGATGGCTCGGGTCTAACTGACGCCTTCGCGTTTCATCGCGCGCGGAACTCGAACTCGAGCGACGTCAATTCGTAGTTCGTCGGCAACGTGCTCCATGTCGACGGCGGTGGAAGTTCTGCTCGAGCGGCGGATGCGCAGTTTCCGATGGTGCGCGTATTGGTGACGCGCTCCGCGCTGTCGAGATAGATGTTCAGGAATTTGCGCGCGCGCGAGGCATCGCGTGGATCGCGTTCGATTTCCGTGAGAATGCCGCGGCCGATGTCGATGATGCGCGCCAGGCGTTCGCCGAACTCGGGCACGGCGATGTCGCGCGCCGCCGCTTCGATGCCGCGCAGGCGACCGTAAGCCTGTTTCAGCGCGGCGGTCACCGCGGCGCTGTCGACGCCGTCGACATTGGCCACTTCGACCTGGTGCGGCTTCAGGTCGCGACCATAAAAGCAGACGTAACCGGCGGCGGAGATGGCGCCGAATACACCAGCGCTCACAATGCCGTGTCCGCCCGCAGTCGCCGCCAACGCCGCTCCGAGGGCGGTCAGTGCCGCGCTGATCCCCTTCAGCGGCAATTTCGGCGGGTCGATGCGCTCGCCGAGGAAGTAGCGCGCTTCGGCGGCGAGCGCGCGCCACGACAACGTGCCGGCGGACCATAGCGACGCCAATGCGCCGCTGGTGGTGATAGCTGGGGCATTCGAATGAGCGCCAACAGCCCGCGATCGTAGCGGCATGGGCAGCACGAACAGTGCGGCGGCCTTGAGCACCGGTGCCCGCGCGTTGCGAACAGGTCGAGTTGCCGCGTCGCCGTGGATGTCGTGTCGCTGCCGGTTCCACGGGCTCCAGCGAATGGACGGCCCTGGCATGGCGACGCTGAGGCCCGCTGGCGGTCAACCCACGCCGCGGTCGCGGCCCGCCCAGAACGGCGCGCGCAGTTCGCGCTTCAGCACTTTGCCGGGGCCGGATTTCGGCAGCGGGTCGGCGCGCAGGTCGATCGCTTTCGGCACCTTGTAGCCGGCGATGTGCGTGCGACAGAAACGGATGATCTCGTTCGTATCGACGTCGCTCGCGCCGTCGCGCGGCACGACGACCGCGTGCACGACTTCGCCCCATTTGTCGTCGGGTACGCCGAAGACGGCCGCTTCGAGCACCGCGGGATGGCGATACAGCACTTCCTCCACTTCGGTGCAGTACACGTTCTCGCCGCCGCTGACGATCATGTCTTTGCTGCGATCCACCAGGAACAGATAGCCGGCGTCGTCCATGTAACCGAGGTCGCCGGTCCAGTACGCGCCGTTCTTCAGCACCGCCGCGGTCGCTTCGGGCTTGTTCCAGTAGCCGAGCATCACGTTCGGACCGCGCACGACGACTTCACCGACTTCCCCGCGCGCCACTTCACAGTCGTTGGCGTCGCGCACGCGAACGTCGCATCCCGGCAACGCGCGGCCACACGAACGCGCGCGCGCGTGATCGATGAACGTCTGTTCCGAAGTCTGCGCGGTCGCGAGCGGTGACAGTTCGGTGGCGCCGTAGAGCTCGATCATCTCGGCGTCCGGGAACGCCGCGTGGGTGCGCCGCAGCACTTCGGTCGCGATCGGCGAGCCGCCGTGGGCGATGACGCGCATGCTGCCGATCTCACGCGGGCGCGCGAGTTGTTCCTCCGCGATCGCGGCGAGCATCGTCGGCACCGCCATCGTGACGGTGACGCCGTGGCGCTCGATCAGTTCCAGCGCGCGCACCGGGTTGAACGTGTCGAGCGGGATCTGCGTACCGCCGGTCCAGATGCTCGCGAGCACGCCGTTCGAACCGGCGGCGTGAAACAGCGGCGCCATCACCAGCGCCCGATCGGCGTCGCTCTGCGGCACGGTGAGCAGCCAGTGGTACGTGTTGGCGATCAGGTTGCGATGGCTCAGCATCACGCCTTTCGACGCGCCCGTCGTGCCGCCGGTGTAGAAAAGGCCCGCGAGGTCGTCTTCGCGGACGCCGTCGCCGAGCGGCCACGCGCGCGCTGAAGCGAGCAGCGCTTCGTAACCGTCGGGCAGCGAGACGACGTGCGCAACGAGGTCGGCGAACGGCGCCGGATCGCGGTCGGTCAGCAGACACGTTCGCGCCGGAGTCCTGCAGTGCGTAGCGCACTTCGGGGTCCGCGTGTCGCGTGTTGAGCGGCACGATCACGAGTCCGCCGGCCGGAATCGCGACATACGCTTCGATGTAGCGATGCGAGTTGGCCGCGAGGATCGCGACGCGATCGCCGGACTGGAGCCCGAGCGCCGCGCAGACCGCCGACGAGCGCGCTGCAGCGCTGCGCGAATTCCGCAAAACTGAACTGCGTGTCGCCGTCGATCAGCGCAATCCGCTCCGGGCCGATCTGCAAGGCGCGCCGCAACGGGTCATGGAATGTGTGCATGCGCCTACGCCTTACGTTCAGTGGGTAGCGAGCGCCTTACCAGGCATAGGCCTCGGGCGCCGCGCCGCCAGGTCCCGGGAACAGCTCATTGAGCCGCGCCATCGCTGCGTCGTCGAGCGGAATTTCCAGTGCAGCGCAGCTCGCGTCGAACTGCGCCATCGTCCGCGGGCCGATGATCGGCGCGGTGACGCCGGGTTGCCGCGCGAGCCAGGCCAACGCAACGTCCGCGGGTGCTGCGCCGATCGACGCGCAGAACTGCTGATACGCGGCGATCGTCTCGGACTGCTTGAACGCGTTTCGGCGTCCTTTTTCGTTGTCCCCCGGCGTGCCGCCGAGCGCGCCGCCGCCGAGCGGGCTATACGGCAGGAACGCCAAGCCATACGCGGTGCAGGCCGGTATCACTTCCAACTCGACGGTGCGGCGCAACAGGTTGTAGAGGCTCTGTTCCGAAACCAACCCCATGAAGGGGCGTTGGCGCGCGAGTTCCTGCGCTTGTGCGATATGCCACGCCGGCAAAGTTCGAGCTGCCGACGTACAGCACCTTGCCCTGTTGCACGAGCAGTTCGAACGCCTGCCAGATTTCTTCCCACGGCGTGTTGCGGTCGACGTGGTGCATCTGGTAGACGTCGATGTGATCGGTCTGCAGTCGTTTCAGGCTCGCCTCGCACGCGTAGCGGATGTTCTTCGCCGACAGGCCTCGCTCGTTGGGGCCCACCCAGCTTCCCGTGCGCTTGGCGAGGTCCTTGCGAGCCCCACTCCGTCGGCGGCGAAAACACTTTCGTCGCGAGTACGGTCTTGTCGCGGCGGCCGCCCTGCGAAAACCAGCGCCCGAGCAGCGCCTCCGTTTGCCCCGCGTTGTAGTTATTCGACGTATCGATGAAGTTCACGCCGAGCTCGAATGCTCGGTCGAGGATCGCAAAGCTGTCCGCCTCGTTCGTGAGCCACGAAAAGTTCACGGTGCCGAGACCGATCGGGCTGATCGAGAGGCCGGTGCGGCCGAATTTTCGGTACTGCATGAGATCGTGGTGCCGAATCAGCTCGCGAGCGCGAGTTCAGATTCGGGTTCGCCGAGGTGCCGCATGTCCCGCGCCTCGCGCCGCGTGAACGCCATCATTGCCCCCCTCCGTCTGCTGCTCCCGAAGTCTATCGAATCCGTTGCGCGCCAGGCGGAATTAGTACAATTGTCCCGGTCGGGGTGAACACTCCGATTTGTCGAAATCGGCCGGATCCGAGCGTCTTCGTTCAGACGGCGCGCACCCGCGGCCGACGCTACGGAGAACTCACATGCAATATCTGCTGATGCTTTATTCGAGCGAGACGCAATGGAACTCGATGACCCCCGCGCAGCAGCGCGATGGCGTCGCGGCCTATACCGCGTATACGCAGGCGCTGTCGAAGGCCGGTGTCCTGAAGGACTCCAACCGGCTGCAGGACAGTGTGGCCGGCGTCCACGGTGCGCGTGAAAAACGGAAAATCGCACGTGCTCGACGGACCGTTCGCGGATTCGAAAGAACAACTCGGTGGCTACTACCTCATCGACGTCGCCGACCGCGAGGCTGCGCTCGCGTGGGCGGCGAAGTGTCCGGGCGCCAATCACGGCGTCGTCGAGGTGCGACCGCTCTGGCAGTGAGGCCAGCGTCGGGAGATACGAATATGCGCAGGCTGATCGCGTTCAACAGCGTGAGTCTGGATGGGTATTTCGTCGATGCGCACGGCGACATGCGCTGGGCGCATCACAGCGCCGACCCGGAATGGAACGACTACGTCGCCGGCAATGCGAGCGGCGGCGGCACGATGCTGTTCGGACGCGTGACGTATCAGATGATGGCGAGCTACTGGCCATCGCCGCATGGCGATCGAGGCCGATCCGATCGTCGCGGAGCGGATGAACGCGCTGCCGAAGGTCGTGTTCTCGCGCACGCTGCGCGAGGCGACGTGGCGCAATACGACGCTCGTGAACGACGACATGGTCGCGGCGGTGCGGCGCTTGAAGGCAGAGCCCGGGGACGGGATGGTCATCCTCGGCAGCGGCATGGTCATCGCGCAGCTGGCGCAAGCCGGCTTGATCGACGAATTCCAGCTCGTCGTCGTGCCGATCGCGCTGGGCGGCGGCCGGACCCAGTTCGACGGCATCACGAAGCCGTTGAAGCTCACTCGCACGAGCACCCGCAGCTTCGCCAACGGCAACGTGGTGCTGTCTTACGAACCGTCCGCGTGAATACAATCAGTCTCGACGCAAACTGATTCGTATCGGATCGCGGGAGACTGCTCATGCCGGCTCGTACGGGCGCCGAATTCCTCGCGGGATTGAAAGACGACCGCTCGATCTGGGTGGGCAGCGACAAGGTCTCCGACGTCGCTGATCATCCGTCGTTCGCGGGTGCCGCGCAGGGTTTGGCCGCCACGTTCGATCTGCAGTACGAATACGCCGACGACTGTCTGATGGCGGACCCCGAGACCGGCGAGCGGATCAACGTCAGTCACATGATCCCGCGCTCGCGCGAGGACATTGCGCGCCGCCACAAGGGTCTCGCGCGGACCGCCGAGTACACGGTCGGCGTGATGGGGCGCACGCCGGACTACATGAACGTGACGTACGCCGGCTTTGCCGGGCGCTCCGACGAGTGGGCCGCGAACGGCAACGAGGCGGGCGCGGAAAACCTCGTGCGATATCAGAAATTCCTGCGCCGCAGCGACATCTCGCTGACGCATACGATCGTGCAGCCGACGATCGACAAGGCGCAGGGCGACGTGCCGAAGCCGGGCAACGACGTCGCGCTGCACAAGGTCGGTGAGACGCAGCACGGCATGATCGTGCGCGGCGCGCGCATCCTCGCGACGCTCGCGCCGTTCGCCGACGAACTCGCGGTGTACCCGGGCCATCCGTTGCCGCCGGACACGGAGGCCTACGCGCTCGCGTTCTGTATTCCGATGGCGACGCCGGGGCTGAAGTTCATCTGCCGCGACAGCTACCGCCGGATCGCGCAATCTGTTCGATCATCCGCTGTCGGCGCGGTTCGACGAGCAGGACGCGTTCGTGATCTTCGACGACGTCGAGGTGCCGTGGGATCGCGTCCACATCAATTGCAACGTGGCCGTGTACAACCAGGTGATGGCGACCGGCTGGTTCCCGAACGTGATGCAGCAAACGATGATTCGCGCGCAGACGAAACTCGAGTTCGCGTGGGGCCTCGCGACGCGAATGACCGAGGCGATCAACGACAAAACGCCGATCACGTTTCAAATGCTCGGCGAGTTGTGGACGTACAGCGAGTTCGCGCGCGCCTGCGTGGAGTCGGCAGAACGCGAAGCGTTCGAGTTCGGCAACGGCGTCTGGTTTCCGAACGGCGCACCGCTGACCGCGCTGCGCGCGACGTTGCCGTTCTGGTTTCCACGCGTGAACGAGATCATCCGATTGCTGGGTTCGCACAACCTGCTCGCGGCGCCGACCGCCGCGCAGCTCGCCGATCCCGAATTGCGCCCGTTGATCGATCAGTACATGCGCGGCGCGGGCGATGTCACGGCGGAGCAGCGCGCGCGCATCTTTCGTCTCGCGTGGGATTTCTCCGGCAGCGCGCTGGCGAGTCGCGGCGAGCAGTACGAACGCTTCTACCTCGCGTCGGGCGCGCGCAATCGCGAAGGCGCGCATCGCGCCGGCAACCGCGACCGCGCGAATCGGTTGGTGGATCGTTTCCTCGACGAATCCGTGACGCCCTGATCGACTCTATCCAAACATGAGGGGGAGAGCATGTCCGTATTGACCGGCCCGCGCGAAGAGTTGCGGCGCATCCTGCACCAGGGGACTCCGACGTGGGTGCGCCTCGAAGGGGATCAGCTGCGTCTGGCTGATGGACGCACCGTGCGCGAGGCCGATGCGGTATATCTGCCGCCGTGCGATCCGACGAAGATCATCTGCATTCATTTGAACTACGAATCGCGTCGCGTCGAGTTCAAGGCGCCGAGGCTGGTGACGCCGACCTACTTCCAGAAGCCGTTGACGGCGTTGAACTCGCACCGCGGCTTCCTGAACCGACCGGCGGACTGCAAGTACCTGAACTACGAAGGCGAGATCGCGGCCATCGTCGGCAAACCGATGCGCAATGTCGCGCGCGAAGACGTCTGGAAGTGTCTCGCCGGATTCGCGCCGGCGAACGACGTCGGCGCGCAGGATTTCCGCGACACCGACGCGGGCTCGATGTTGCGCGTGAAAGGCCAGGACGGTTTTTGCCCGATCGGTCCGGGCATCGTGCGCGGCATCGACATCCGCGCGCAGACAGTGCGCACGTACATCAACGGCAAGCGCGTGCAGCAGGGCCCGGTCAGCGAGATGAATTTTCCGATCGACTACATCATGGCGGACCTGTCGCGGCACATCACGTTTCTGCCCGGCGACATCGTGCTGACCGGCACGCCGGCGAATTCGCGGCCGATGCAACCCGGCGACGTCGTCGAGGTGGAGGTCAGCGGTCTCGGTCGGCTGTCGAATACCGTGCAGGAAGTGCCGTCGCCGAACGAGGATGTGGGTCACCAACCCACCGACACCGAAGGCGTGCGTCGCGTCGCGCTGGGACAGTTCTAACGGATCGCTGAAGGGGACGTCGAGCGATGATTCGAGACATCACGCAAAACGAGATCGCGCAATACGAACGCGACGGCGCGATTTGCCTGAGAGGGTTGTTCGAAGTTGAGTGGGTGGAGCGCCTGCGCGATGCGATCGATCGCGTGCTCGACAGCGAGCGCGGCAAACGCGGCGATCTAACGCCGCCAGGCGGAACGGGCCGCTTCAACAACGGCAGCCTCATGTGGCGCTTCGATCCCGATTTTCGCGCGTTTGCATTCGAATCGCCCGCGGCCGAGATCGCTCGTCAGGTCATGCGTTCACGCACGAGCCGGCTGTTGTACGATCACATGTTCGTCAAGGAACCGGGCACGCAGGAAGTGACGCCGTGGCATCACGATCAGCCGTATTGGCCGGTGCGCGGCGAACAGATCTGCTCGGTCTGGTTGGCGCTCGACACAGTGACGCGAGACACGAGTGGGCTCGAATACGTCAAAGGTTCGCATCGATGGCCGAGCCGCTACCGGCCCGAAGTTTGGGGGAATGGCGCAGAGCGATGGCGTCAGGTCGGGCTGCTGGACTCGCAGGAGGAAGCGATTCCCGACATCGATGCCGCGCGCGACAAATACGAATTTCTCAGCTGGGACGTCGAACCGGGCGATTGCCTCGTGCACCACTCTCTCGCCATTCATGGTTCGTCGGGCAATCCGTCGACGACGCGACGGCGGCGCGCGCACGCGACGCGCTGGCTCGGCGATGACGCGGTGTACGCGCCGGCGCCGGGCTCGTTCAATCTGCTGCTCGACGACATCCTGACGCCGGGACAGGCGCTTCAGTCGCCGAGGTTTCCGCTGATCGTAGGCGAGTCGCGATAGGTCCGGTCAGAAATGTGCCGCTAGCCGAACGCCATAGAGTCGCGGCGGGCGCAGGGTCCCGATGACGAAGGAACCGAGCGGCGGCTGGAAGGTGTTCGCGACGACGGTTTCGTCGGTGACGTTGAGGCCAAACAAGCCAGCGGAGTATTTCCCATCGTCGGTGGTGAATGTTGCCAACACGTCGATGGACCAATAGTCGTCCTGATATTCGAGCGGCGTGAAATCGAGACCGGTCAACATCTGGGTCTGGTAATGCGCGCGCACGCTGGCTACGAGGGAGCCGGGCTCAAATACGAACGTTTGCTCCGCCGCCAGATTGAGCGTCCACTCGGGCGCGTACGGCGCACGCCTTCCGGAACAATCCACAGTGAAACCCGCGGCACCCAGCGACGCTACGTTGCATCCGGAAACCGGTGGTCCGGCACCCACGGGCCTGTCGAACCGGAACTTGTCGTACGTCGCGTCGAGATATTGCGCATCGATGCTCAACAACGTATTCGGCCGTACCAGCCATTGGGCGTCGACTTCGGTGCCCTGAATGGTTGCCTTGCCGACGTTCTGCGTCCGCAGGTTCTGGGCACCTTGCGAGTCGAGACTGATGCTGGAGATCTGCTGGTCGTCGTAGAGCCAGTCGAACAGCTCGATGTTGAGCTGGAGGCGATCGTCGAGGAAACGATTCTTCGCACCGATGGTGTAGGCCGTCAGCTCCTCCGGCTCGAACGTCTGCGAATCGTTGGAGAAGAAGAAACCCCCGGACTTGAACCCCGTCTCGACGCTTGCGAAAAGGAAGTTGTGGTCGCTGAGGTCCCAATCGACCGCGCCGCGCCATGTCGTGCGGGAGAAGGACTCATGCTCGCTCGAGCGGATGCGGAACCCGGTCGTAATTGTTCCGGTCGTCGGATCGAATGCCGGAATGGCAACGGTTGCTACGGCGGACGGGAACGTCAGCGGTGGCGTCAGTTGATCCACCGGAAACCGCACTGCGTTGGGACACAGTGCCGTAGGCACGGGCGGGCACGCCCGGTTCGAACCCCTCGAACGTGCCGTTGAAGAACTTGTCGTCTTCCGTATAACGCACGCCGGCCGTGGCGCGAACGTCCGTCGTGACGGCAACCGTCAAGCTGCCAAACACCGCACCGCTGTCCACGCCGGACTTCGGGATCTGGATGGACATGTTGTATTGCGGGTTCGGCACGAAATGATCGACGTCGTCGGTTTCGTCGAGATAGTAGGCTCCAACGATGTAGCTGAGGCGTCGGTCGCTATCCGAGGCGAGACGCGCCTCGAGGCTCGCCTGCTGGTCGTCTTCGACGAAAGTCAGAGTGCTACCGGAGCCCGACGTGATGGTATCGAGATGGCCTTCCCGGTATGCGGGCACGATGGTCACCGTACCGAGATCTGTCTGCCAATCGACCGTCGAACTCACGCCCCAGAACTGATTGTCGACGCTTTGATTGCCGGGAATGGGATTGAAGTTACGTCCCGCGATCGAGACGCGTTGCGTTTGATAGAAGGCACCGCCTTGTGCGGAAGAAAGACCGAAACGATGATCCGGGCCGACCGCAATCGGCGTTGACCCTGCGCCGCCCCCGTCCTGGTTGAAGTAGTCGGCAACGATGCGGATCGACAACCCGGAGGAGGGGTTCACGAGGAACGACAGTCGGCCGCCGGAGTCATCCTGGTCATCCGTCGTATCGTTCATGTAGGCGTCATGGCGCACGCGGATACCGGCGAGGCGCAAAGCCGCTTGATCCCCGAACGGAATGTTCACGGCACCATCCACGCGCATTGAATCGTAGTTGCCGTAGTCGACAAACAATTCGCCGCTCGAGTCGCCAATCACCGGACGCCGTGGGAGTACGTTGATGGCGCCGCCCGTCGCGTTACGGCCATACAAGGTGCCCTGCGGTCCCTTCAGGATCTCCACTCGGTCCAGATCGTAAAAGAAGGCACCTGTCGACGAGGGGCGCGCGATGTATACGTCATTGAAATTGAATGCCACCGCGGGGTCGGCAAGCGAGGTGCCGGTCAGATTGCCCACGCCTCGCAGATAGAAAAGCGCAGTGGGGGAACTGATGTTCGCGACCTGCAGCGAGGGGTCCAGATGCGTAAGTTCCTGCGGTCGCGTGACACCCGCGTCGCGCAACTCTTCTCCCGACAACGCGGTCAGCGCGATTGCGGCGTGCTGGGCGCCCTCTTCGCGTCGCTGCGCGGTGACGACAATCTCCTCGATGCCCTTCGTTTGAGGCGAGTCGGCGTTGGCTGAGTGCGCGGGCGCGGGTATCGCGAGGCGCAAGATCGTTCCGCCGATGAACGCGATCTTAGTGAGCCGCTTCGCGCTCGCGTGTCTGTTCCTAAATCTCAAGGCGCCTTCGATGGTTCGGCTTTGCAGTCGTAGGGGAGGTCCGGATCCGCGCAGAAGTCCGGCCATTTCCCGGTTTCCGTCCAGTAGGCAACGAGTCCCCGGCGCTTCATCAGATTCATGAAGCGGACATCGCGGCGCAGCGCGTCGCCGGGCGGCATGAAGAGGGAGTAGCGAGCGGCACCGCCGATGGGTTCGGCGACGACGGGGTCCACCGTAGGTTCGAAATACTCGTCCGCCAACGCGTAGGCGATGTCGACTTCGCCGACTCGAGACGCCGCGGAAAGCGCCGGCAACGTACCGAATTGCCCGTGACGCGCCAGGGCAGCGATGTCCTCCGCCGCAGCGTGGAGCGCGTTGCGCTTTCCGTCGCGTCGCGCGAGCACGTATTTTCGCCAGGCGTCGCGCGTGGGTTGCTCCATGGTAGTCGGCGCCGAATCCACTGCGTCGAGCATCGCCAACGCCGCATCGGGCTGGGCCCAACATCACCGTACGATTGAAGCGGTTGTACGAGATGGACCGTGAACCCGGCCATAGCTGCTGCATGCGTTCGAGCGCCGCCCGCGCCTCGACCATACTGCCGGTAGCGGAGAGCCCGGTGAGCATCGCCGACCAGTTGGTCGGTGACAGCGGATCGAGCGCGACCGCGCGGCGAAAGAAGGCGAGCGCGTCCGACATCCGGCCGACTTCAGCGAGAAGCGTTCCTTGAACGAGGTGGACTTCGGCGGAGTTGGGATCGTTTTCTATCGCCCGTGCACCAGCGCCTGACGTCCACGCCAATCGCGCGTGCGGCAGAATCAGCGAGAGGGCCAGATCGCTTTCGGCGTTCGCGGGATCGAGCGCACGCGCCTTTTCCGCGGCAGCACGCGACCTGTACGAGCAGGCTCTCTCGGCGCTCCGGCGAGACATTCCAGCTGGCGTAGGCGCTCGCCATCGCGAGCAAGCCCCAACCGCGCGAAAACTCCGGGGCACGCACGGTGACCTGACGCGCGGACTCGTAGATCTCCTCCGGGTTTGCCATCGAAGCGTTCCGCAACGTCGCATGCACGCATGAAGATCGGACAACGTCTGCGGATCGATTGCGCCCGCGCTAGGACGCCGGGAAACGAGCGCGCAACGCAGCACGTCGACGACGTGCGCAGCCACCTGCTCTTGCATCACGGCGCTTTCCGCGCTGGCGCGGCGAAACTCGTTCGACCACAGGGTTACGTTCGTTTTGGCGTCGGTGATGCGCGTGTTGACCCGCAGCGCCTCCGCGTCCTGGCGCACCGCACCGTCGAGAACGAACGACACGCCGAGGCGGTCGGCGGCAGCGCTGAGACCGGTGCCGCGAAAGTCGTTGCTGCCCGCATTCGGGATGGCCTGCAGGTCGTTCATGCTCATGACATCGACGATCTGATCGGCGAAGCCGCGCGCGAAAGCTTCGAGTGACGGTTCCGCCGCGGTCGTGAATTCGAGCACGGCGACGCGCTCTGCTCCCGCGGCCATGTTGACCGACCGACTGAGGGGTCCCGGGCCCTGGTCCAGTAAGCCAAGGCCGCCGCGATCAGGATCAGTACGAATGCGAGAGCGGTCATCGGCGTGAGCCAGCGTCGTGGGGCGGCATCGCGCGCGTCGGCTCGTTGTCCGGTCCGCCGCGACGGCGCCGACGCTGTCGAGCACTTTCATCCAATCCGGATGGTCTGCGGTTCCGTTCCAGTCCTTCAGCTGCGCACATTGAACTTGATTGAACGGCATCGGCGGCAATTCGGCGTCGGTGCTGACCTGAACGAGTTTGCCGAGTTCGCGCGCGACATCCGCTTCTGCGAGCACCCAGTGTGCCTTTGCTGCCGTCTTCGACCACAACACGACGACGGCCTGCGACTCACGCAGTCGCTCGTCGATCACTTCCCGGAAGGGTCGATGGACCGGCAGCTGCGCGTCCCACCAGACTTCGTAGCCGGCGGCCGTGAGTCCAGCCACGACGCGCTTCGCTTTGGCGGCGTCAGGTCGGTGGTAAGAGACGAAGATGTGTCCCACGCTAACGCCGGTCCCCCGCGTCGTTAGCTGCCCATCGCCGCGGCCGCCGAAGTCTGTCACGCGCGCGCACTCTCTGTCGAGATCGAGGCGGGCACCCCAGCGGCACCGTTAGTCGCTGATCAGCCGACGTCGATCCAGCCGTCGGCAACCAGCATGCTGATGCCAGCCACCCACGTTGCGACGACCGCGCCGTTGACATTCTCGGCGCGTGCGACCAGCACACTCGGGCGGCCCATCTCGACGCCCTGGGCGGTGCGCCACCGAGCACTGCTGTTGGCGTCCGCGCTGTACGCGCACAGCAGTCCCGCCAACGCGCAGCTCGCGCTGCCGGTCGCAGGATCCTCCGGCACCCCGTCGAGCGGGTGCGAACATGCGCGCGCGAAGGTCGAACTCGTCGTCGCTGCGGGCGTAAAGATAAATGTCAGCCAACGCACCTCGCGCAGTGGGCGCCTCCATCCACGCGACGTTGGCGCGCGCACGCGCGAGGGTAGCGCGGTCTTTCACCTCGGCGATCAAGAACGGTAGGCCGACCGAAGCCGCCTGCGGAAAGTGCGTGTCTGCGACGATGTCTTTTCGACGCTCAGCGAGTCCGCGGCTGCGACCAGCCACTTGTTGGCTCACACCCGCGCGGAATTCGAGCATTGCCGGTCGCGCACCAGCCGTCTACAGTCGGGCGGCTGCGGGGATGGTGGGAGCCAATCGCGTGCAGGAAGCGAGGTCAGCTCACTGGGCCACGGCATCAGCCGCCCGAGGATGGCGGCACTATCTGCTGCTTGCCGCGCTTGTCTTCATCTATTTCCTTGCCGGCAAGCTCGGGCTGCACTTTGCATTCGTGCACGCCAGTGCAACGCCGGTCTGGCCGCCGACCGGTATTGCACTGGGGGCACTCCTGCTTTTCGGCCGACAGACATGGCCGGCGATCCTGATCGGCGCTTTTCTCGTCAACGTCACCACCGGCTCGCTCGCCAGTTCGCTCGGAATCGCAGTCGGCAACACGATGGAAGCCGTCGTTGGGGCTTTGTTGGTCGAGCGTTATGCCGAAGGCGCACAGGCCTTCGAGCGCGCGCGCAACTACCTGCGCTTCGCGCTGATGGCGGGGCTCCTCTGCACGACGATCAGCGCGACGATCGGAGTGGTTTCGCTGGGGCTCGCCGGTGACGCCTCGTGGAGCGCGTTCAGCGCCATCTGGCTTACCTGGTGGCTCGGCGACGCCGCCGGCGCCATGATCGTTACACCGTTGCTCGTGCTCTGGGGAAATGCGCTGCGCGAGGGCATCCTGCGCGACAGGCCGTTCGAGGCTGTTGCGTTGCTGCTGGTGGCGGTGCTTACCGCGGCACTGGTGTTCGCGCACCCGGCGCTGAGCCGTTATCCACTGCCCTTCTTCTGCATTCCGCCGCTCATGTGGGCGGCCTTCCGTTTCGGACAGCGCGAGGTCGCGACACTGGTCGCGCTGATGTCACTGATCGCCACCTGGTCGACCGTGCGCGGTACCGGACCTTTCGTGATGCCGAACGACAACGAGTCGCTGCTGCTGTTGCAGGCCTTCATGGCAACGATTGCCGCGCTGACGATGCCTGTTGCGGCGCTCGTGTGGGAGCGCAAGGCAATCGAGCTGGATCGCACCCGCCTGCTCGAGCGCGAGCGCGCGGCGCGCGCCGAGGCCGAGGACGCCAACCGGGCCAAAGACGAATTCCTGGCGATGCTCAGCCACGAGCTGCGCAACCCGCTCGCCGCACTCTCGAGTGCCGGGCACGTGCTCAAGACGGCGCCGCAATCGGCCGTCGCCGGCCGCGCGATCGATATCATCAACCGGCAGACGCGACATCTCGCGCGTCTGATCGACGATCTGCTCGACGTGGCGCGCGTCAGCAGCGGCAAGATCACGCTCTCCCGCGAAAGAATCAATCTCGCCGAAATCGTCCAGGGAAGCGTCGCATTGCTGCGCAGCGGAGGTCGTCTCGATGAGCACGACGCTCGATGTCGATCTGCAGTCGGCCTGGGTCGACGCCGACCCGGCGCGACTGATGCAGGTCGTCGACAATCTGCTGCTGAACGCGCTGCGCTACACGCCAGCAGGCGGACGCATCAAGGTGGGTACGCTGCGCGAAGGAGACGAAGCGGTGCTGTGCGTAGAGGACAACGGCGTCGGTATTGCGTCGGAACTGCTGCCGCGCATTTTCGATTTGTTCGTTCAGGGTCCGCGGACCCTGGATCGCGCGCAGGGCGGATTGGGTATCGGGCTCACACTGGCGCATCGGCTCACGCTTGCGCACGGAGGCCGTATCGCCGCTGCCAGCGCCGGTCCCGATCGCGGTAGCGTCTTCACCGTCCGACTGCCGGTCGCGGATGCCGTGGGCACCAGCGGCGTTGCCGCGCCAGAGACCGTCGCCGACAAGATCGCCTCGCGACGTATATTGATCATCGAAGACGATGCCGATCACCGCGAGGCATTGCGCATTCAACTGCTCCAGGCCGGACACGATGTGTACGAAGCGGCAAACGGTACCGACGGGCTAGAGGCCGTCGAGCGAGTCAAGCCCGAAATCGTTCTGCTCGACATCGGTCTGCCGGAGATGGACGGCTATCAAGTGGCGCGCCGACTGCGCGCCACGAAGAATTCGCCAAGGCTGATCGCGATCACCGGATACGGTCAGCCCGAGGATCGACGCCGGGCGATCGACGCCGGCTTCGACCAGCATCTCGTCAAGCCGATCGATGCCACGCAGTTGATGCGCCTGCTTATCTGATTCTCGAACGAACGGCGCCACCGTCGTCAAGCGCGCAGCGCGGGCAATACCTGCGTCGAGATCGCGCCGATCGACTGCGCGATGAGTTCCGGCGCCACTGCGAGGGAACCGGCGATCAGCACGATGCGATCGACACCGCTCGCCGCAATCGCGCGCAGCCGCTGCGTCACGCGCGTCGCGTCGCCGATCGCGGCAAAGCCGTCGATGAAATCGTCCGGCAGCGCGCGTGCGTGCGCGGCGGCGCTGGAGCCGTGGTGCGCCATATCGTAGCCGTCAGCGAGTGCCAACACCGCGCGCCGTCCTTCCGGATCGAGTCCGTCGCTGGCGGCGCCGCCATGCATGCCGCTGAAGCGCGCTGTCACCGCCACGCTGCCGCGCACCGTGTCTCGGGCGACCTCGATGCGATCGTTGACTGCGACGTTGACGTACGCGCTGATCGTGAATTCGCGACGCGACCGGCCGGCGGCGGCCAATGCCGAGTTCCGCTTCGCGCACCTTTGCGCCGATGCGCTCTGCGTTCGCGCCGACGCCGAGCGTCAGTCCGTCGGCATGCTGCGCGGCCAACGCGATGACGCGCTTGCCGGTGCCGGCGATGTCGAGCGGAACCTTTGGTAGAACTGCGGATTGAACTGCGGCAACGGGTTGTGCGTCGAGCGCGTGCAGGCGACTCGCAAACCCGTCGCGGTCGACCGACTCGCCGCGCAGATATTTCTGCAGGCGAATGACGTAACCCTCGAGCGCCGACACCGACGCAGGGGTTCGGCCGATGTGCGCGAGCGACGAATCGCCGCGGCCGATGCCGAGCGACATGCGTCCGCCCGATTCCTGCTGCAGCGTCGCGAATGCCGATGCGAGCACGGACGGGATCTCGCGTGATCGGGTTCGTGACGCCGGTGCCCAACCGGATGCGCTGCGTCGCGGCGACGCAGAGACTCAGTTGCACGATCGCCTCGGCCGCGAGGCATTGGGTATCCGTGACGAGCAGACCATCCCAGCCGGTCGCTTCGCACAGCTTCGCGACTTGCACCGTTCGTCCCGCGGTCGGCCACGTCAGCATCCAGTACTCGGTCATCGCGATGACTCCGTGTCGGTTCTGAATTCTACTCGAGCAACGCGGCTGCGATCCGCTCGCGCGTGAACGGCATCGAGCGGATGCGCGCGCCGAGCGCCTGCGCAACGGCGTTGCCGATCGCGGCCATCGTTGCGCCGAGCGAAATTTCGCCGGCGCCGAACGCCGGCGTATCCGGCGGCGAGATCAGTTCGACGTCGATCGGCGGAACCTCGTCGAAGCGCAGGATCGGGTAGTCGCGCCACGTCACCGACGTGACGCCGTGTTCGCCGAGCTGCACCTGCTCCTTCAGCGCCCAACTCGCCGCCATCACGATGCCGCCCTCGAGCTGATTTTTCGCGCCGTCGGGATTGATGACCAGGCCGCAATCGGTGACGCACCAGATCCGGTCGAGGCGCACGTCGGTGTCGACGTGAAGTTCGCTGACGACCGCACAATAGGCGCCACGGTCGCGATGGCGGTCGTACGCGAGGCCGAGACCCCGACCGGGCTCCGAGCGCGTTGCGGCGGGACCATCCCGCGAGCTGCGCGACGCGTTCGAGCACTGCGCGGGCGCGCGGGTCGGATTGCATGCCGAGTCGGTACGCGAGCGGATCGCGCTGCGCGATTTCGGCGAGTTCGTCGATGAAGCACTCGGCCGCGAATATGTTCGGCGGCCCGCCGAGTCCGCGCAGCGACGACACCTTGACCGGGGTCCGGCGAACGAAATGTTCGCGCACGCGCGTGGCCGCGATGTCGTACGCGGGTATCGCGTTGAGCCGGCCGCCACTGAAGCGCAGCATCAACGCGGGATCCGGCGGCGGCGCGTCGGCAGCCGATTCCGCGCCTTCGGCGTGCGGCAGCGCGAACTCCGCGAGCGCGCGGCCGCGATTGGGATGCGGGCCGCTCCACAGTTCGCTGGTCCAATCGACGAGCTTACCCGAGTCGTCGAGTTCTGCCGTGAGTTCGATGTGCATCGCGCTGCCGAGCGGCGCGTGACCAAACTCGTCCTCGCGCCGCCACTGCACCTTGATGGTCTTGTCAGGCGCGACGCACCGCGATCACGGCCGCGTCATACGCGGCGTCGTCGGCACCGTTGTTGCCGTAGGTCCCGGCGCCTTGCACGTGTTCGACGTCGATTGCGTCGCCCGCAAGACCGGTGATGCGTTGCAAGTTCGCGCGCAGCGGATACACGCCCTGCGCGTGCGTCCAGACGTGCAACCGCCCGCCGGCGAAGCGCGCGATGCCGCACGACGGTGACAGCGACGCGTGCGAAATATACGGGCGCGAAAAGGTCGCAGTGAACTGACGACGATTCGATGGCGCGGCAGGCGCGCCGATGTCGTAGACGATGTCGGGCAGCGCCTTCAACGCGATCGCTTCGCCTTGATCCGGGCCGAGCGTACGCAGGTTCTCCCATCGCGCCGTGACGAGCGCCGAAGCGTGCGCGGCGATCGCGGCCGACTCGCTGCTCGAAATGAAGGCGACATACGCGCCGTCGATCAGTACATCGAGATCGACGTTACCGGCCGCGCGTCGCGCGGCCCCTTCGTCGAACCCGAGCAAACGCGCTTTCGGGTCCGGCTGCCGCAGCACGCGCGCGTGGATCACGTCGGGCAGCTTCAAGTCCTGGATGAAGCCGCCGCCGAATACTTTCGCCGGCAAGTCGAGGCGGGCGACGCTCGTGCCGACGAGTCGGTGCTGAGCCTGCGTTTTCCAGCGCGCCGTGCCGGTCGGCGGTCGATTCAAGTCGATCGCACCGGCCAGCGTCCAATAGGACTCGCCGGTCGGTTCGCCGCCGCGCAAGAAATCGCCGTCGACGATGTCGAGCACTGCGGCATCACACCCAAGCCGGCGCGCAGCTTCGGCGACGAACAGCATTCGCACTTCCGCGCACGCCGCGCGCACCGATGCGCCCGACGTCTCGATCGACATGCTGCCGACCGTCAGTCCTTCGTCGGGCACGGCGTCGGTCGCCGCGTTCGTGATCCGCAGACGCGAAAGCCGTCACGTCGAGTTCCTCCGCGGCGATCTGCGCGAGCGCGGTCACAGCGCCTTGGCCGTATTCGACCTTGCCGAACGCGACGCGCACGTGGCCGTCGGGCTCGACGCGCACCCAGCGCGATAGAATCGGATTCGCTTCGAGCGTCGGCGGGATCACCGTGCCCCCTCCTGCATCCGTTGGGACGCGAGCAGCACCGCGTCGATGACGCGGTTGTGCGACGCCGCAGCGGCACAGGTGCCACGCGAGCGCGGCCGCGACATCGGCGCGGGTCGGTGACGGGTTGCGGTCGAGCAGCACTTTGGCGCCGACGATGAGCCCCGACAGACAATAGCCGCACTGACCCGCTTGTTTTTCGATGAACGCGGTCTGCAGCGGATGCGGCGCCTGCGCGGTGCCGATTCCCTCGACGGTCGTGATTGCGCGACCCGCGACGTTGCCGATCTCGACGCTGCACGACGCGCGATCTTCGCCGTCGATGATCACCGCGCACGTACCGCATTCACCGGCGCCGCAACCGAAGCGCGGGCTCGTCAAGCCCGAGTTGATTGCGCAGCACATCGAGCAGCGATCGCGGTCTCTTCGGCCTCGATCGTGACCGGCGCGCCGTTGAGCGTGAGCGAGATCGTCCGGATCACGGCGTTAGGAGAGCACGCCTTTGGCGAACAGCGCGTCGATCGTCGCCGCCGGCACGCCGGCTTCGGCGAACACCTCGCGCGTGTGCTGTCCGACATCGGGCGCGGGACCGCGGACTTCGATGCCGGCATCGCGGATGTGGAACGGCGCCGAGATGATCTCCATCGCGCCGCCGGTCGCGTGCACGATCGTCGAGAACGCGCCGGCTTCGCGCAGCGCCGGATCCTCGATGACCTCGGTCAGCAGCGCGACCGGTTCCCAGATGAGCCCGGCGGCGTCGAGCTTCTCGCGCCAGTACTCGAGGTCGTGCGACGCGAACATCGCGGTGATTTCGGGAATCAGCGACGGCGCGAGTGTTCGACGAATCCGAGCAGCGTCTGGAAGCGCGGATCGCTGCTCCACTCGGGTCTGCCCACCATCGCGCAGAACTTCGGCCAATACGGCAGCACCGCCGGCATCACCAACGCGACGTGGCGGCCGTCGGACGTCTGATAGAAATTCCAGATCGGATTCGGCGGCGCTTTCTTGCTCGTGCGCTCGGGTTGCACTCTCTGAAACAGCGCGGTCGTGACGTCGCTCGCGAGCGCCCAGATGCCGGTGCGCTGCAGCGTGACCTCGACGTATTGACCTTCACCGGTGCGGTCGCGCACGCGCATCGCGGCGAGGATCGCGGCGAGCAGGTTGAGGCACGTCGTGCGATCGCCGTAACCGCCGCGCGAAATCAGCAGGCCGTCGTCGCGATCGCCGAAGACGCTCATCGCACCCGAGCGCGCCCAGAACGCGGTCTGATCGAACGCCTGCCGGTGCGCATCGGGGCCGTCGACGCCGTAGCCCGACAACACGGCATAGATCGCTGACGGCGACAGCGCGTGCACGTCGGCGTCGGTGAGGCGGTATTTGGCGAGCCGCGCCGCCGTCAGGTTCGTGATGAACACGTCGGCATCGCGTGCAAGACGGTGCACGAGTTCGAGGCCCTCGGCGGATTCGAGGTTCACGCACACACCGCGTTTGCCGCGGTTGTCGAACTGGAAGCTCGGGTGGATGAAGTCCGCGCCGATTATCCCCTGCAGCGTACGCCGATACGTGTCGCCGCCCGGCGGTTCGACCTTGATCACGCTCGCGCCCATGTCGGCCATCAGCGCGGCGCAACTCGGCGCCGCGAGCCAGCTCGCGACTTCCAACACGCGTACCCCATCGAGCGGTGCGGTCATTCTGCCCCCGTGATGCTTCGGAACTTGCGCGCAGTTCAACCGCGAGAGGCGCGCTTTGTCAAGGAGACCGTATGGATGCCTCGCTAACGACCCGACGGAGGTGCGCTCGGCGTCCGTTACATGGGGATCGGCTGCGACTCGCACACTTCGATGCTGCCGCCGACCTTCAGGTGCGGATGCCCCTGGGTCAGCTTGACGGCTTCATCGAGGCTGGTGGCGTTGACGATCGAATAGCCCGATGGCTTCGCCTGCGCGCTGCCGCCGACTGCGCGGTGAGGTCCCAGCGGCGCGCCGCCGTCGACGATTTTGTCCCCCATCTTAGCGAAGTAAGCCATCCAGGAATCCATCACGGCCTTGCCGGCCTCGGGCGTGGCCGGTGGATTGCCGCCGTAGTAGAGATACAGGAACTTCTTCATGTTCGGTGCCTCACGAATCGTCCATCGGAACACGATGGTACGCCCGACCGCGACGCAGGCAGAACAGCCTCACCGCAGATGAAGCCAGATGTCCTGCAGGCTGTAGCGCTCGCCCTGGTGACCTTTCAGGTCGCGCTGCAGATCGGTCTGGAAACGGATCTGATAGCCGAGGTCGAAAAATCGTTCGAGTAGCTGTCCAGACGTCGTGGAATTGCGTTCGAGCCATCCCGAGTTGAATTCGCAGATGATGTTCTCGACGCGGCGCGCCCGGACCGAGAAACATCACGCGTTGAATGGTTTCGCGAAGAACGAGCCGCGGCAGCGCATCGTTGACCACTGCGCTGAGCTTGCGGTCGCGCACGGCACCACCCAACGCGCGAGCCGCCGCGCTACGTCTGAAAGGGAGATGCCGAACGGCGAGCTGATGCAGTGGTTGGCGAATTTGGTCTACGTCGCCCCGTCGAGAAACTGTTTGAAACCGGACGGCGCGTGCGGACCGACGCAGATCTGTTCGAGCACGCCGACGCCGGAGCGTTTGCCGTCGGTCGCCTTCACGACCTGCTGCACGTGAATGTTCTCGCGCGCGAGCATGTCGAGCTGGCGCGGGTCGAACGACTCGCCGCCGACGACCGACTCGCCCTTCCACATCCCCTGGCCCCACTCGGGATGACCGTAACCCAGGCCCTTCATCTGGAATTTCAGGATCGGTTCGAGCGAAATCGTGCGCATGTCGCCTTCGAGCGGCACGAGGTCGATCTGCGCGGACTGCGCCAGACGCGTGCCGCGGGTGGTATTTGATGCGATGCCGCGCGGTCGCCATGCGTTCGTCGGTCGTCTCCGCAACCGACGGCACCGACTTTTCGTCGCGATAGAGCGGCGCAACGATGCCTTCGCGGATCAGCGCTTCGCCGCGCGGACCGTCGAAGAAGATCGCGTGCGAAATGTGGTCTTCCCAGAACAGCGGCGCCCACAGAAAGAACGCGCTCGGCATCTGCCGTGATCGGCGCGCCGCCGCTTTCCGGTTCGCCGACGCCGCGCACGCCCCACGAACGATCCTTCGTGCCGTGGCACACGGATTCGTCGACCTTGATCGTGCCTTCCGGATGTTTCACCCAGCCGGACCAGCGGCCGAATTGATCGAAACGTGTCGCGTCCATCGCGCGGCGCGTGCCGTTCCACAGCGTCTGCCGCGCTTCCTGAATTGCGCCGGTGCGCGCCGAGAACGATCAGGTCGCAGCTGATGCCGCTCGAGTTGTCTTCGAGCGTCACGCGTGTGCGCAGCAGCGGCTCGATCACCTCGATGCGGAACGGCCCGACCTGCATCTCGGTGCGTTCGATCGGCGCGCGCCGCGAACCATAGAAGCAGTGCTGCCGCTGCCCGGGTTGTACGACGCTGAATGCGCAGTCGAGTACGCCGCGGTGCGGATAGACCGCCATGCCGATGCCGAAGTAGTACGAACCATCGGGCGCATAGCCGTTGAACCACGTGCGATCGTAGACGTTGCGATCGCTCGTCGCCGGATGCGCCAGCGGCTCCGGCGTCTGGTGGACGGGATAGTCGTCGAGTTTGTTCAGCATCGTGTTGTGCGTGTGTGCGTGCGCTCAGGTCTTCATCCGCGGCGTACCCATGTAGTCGCGTTTGCCGATCGGCACGCCTTTCATGCGCAGCATGTCGTACGCGGTGGTCGCGTGGAAATGCAGGTTCGGCATCGAGAACGACATCAGGAAATCCTCGGCCGTGAACGGCAGTTTGCGTTCGCCGAGCTCGAAGACACGACGTCCTTGCCTTGCAGCGCGTCGACCGATTCGCGCGTGAGCTTCGAAAGCGCCGCGCGCGCGTCGGCGATGAGCTTCTGCAAGCCCGCGTAGTCCTGATCCATCGGCCCGGCTGGCGGCTTGAAGACGCCCGCCTGCACGCCCTGGATCGCGCCGAGCGAGTGGTGCGCGACCGCGATGACCTGAAAACGAAACGGCAGCATGTCGGGATAGAGGCGGGTCTCGACGAGCTCGTTCAGATCGATGTTGTTCGCTTTGCAGTGCGCGAGACCTTTGTCGAGGAAGCCCGCGACACCGCCGAGCACCTGCTGAAACGACGCGACGCTGACGTCATAAAGTGGAATGGCCATGGTCAAGATCCCGTGGATAGTTGTGGTTGTGGTTGTAGTTCAGGCGCAGTTTCGATCAAAACACGTGGCGCGCGCCACTGGCCAAAAAAGAACGATCGTCAGACCAGAACGATCGGATCGCCGGAGCGCACCACGCCTGCGGACGTGACGCGCGCATAGACGCCTGCGCACGGTTTCGGGTCAGGTCCCTCCGCCGGAAGCCTGTTGTGTGCGACCAGTGTACGCAGCACGTCGACGTCGCGCGGCAGCTCGCCCTGCGCGAGTGTCGTCATGACGCAGCGCGAGTCGGGCATCGTGATGCGCACGCGGACGGACTCGCCGATTTGCAGCGTGCGCTTGACCCAGGCGTTCTCGACGAAGCCGGTTTCGGGCGCAGCAATGATCAGGTTCATACGGAAGCGGCGTTCGTCGAAGCGACTCTGCGGACGCAGTGCGTTCAGTCGCTCGAGCGTCGACAGGGTCAGTATCGAGAGTGGAAATGCGTCGAAGAATGCGCCCGCCGGAACCGGCGACCTGACGCCGAGTTTTGCGAACAACGCCGAGCCGAGTTGCGCCGGCGTTGCGGGACCGACAGCGTCTGTCGCGAGGTCGACCTGTTGATTGTCGATCGTGAAATCGACCGGCGCGGTCTGCTCGAGCGTGACGGCGTGGCCGAAGAACTTTGACAGAACTGTCGCTACGTTCGGGGCGTCGGTTGTCACCGAAACGCCATTCGGCAGCACGATTCGTGCAGGCGGCAACTCACCGTTGCGCGGCGGCTCGACGAACTCGGCTCGGCACGCCAGTAGATTCGGGTATGCGTTGACGCTCTTTGCACTCACCACCTTGCCGCTGTCCGCTTCGACCAACGCATAAGCACGATCGCCGAGGATCCCGCCCTCCGTCACGGTCGCCTCGTCGAGTCGCTCGCCCTGCATCGACTTGACGGGGAAACGCCACAGATGCGCTATCGTGCCGACCCGGTGTGTTCGACATGTACGGTGTCCTTGGGGTGACGATGATGATGCACGCTTTTGCTGCGGCGGGTGCGGGTTTTCTGACCGCGGTGTTGTGGTTCGATCTGATGTTCGATGTGCAGACGCGACGCCATGCATCATCGGTGCTGCCGGATGAGGTACTGGCGTCGATCTCGGCGTACTACCGTCGCGTGACGACGGACGCGGCGCCGATGAGCCGGCTCGTCTCGTTCGTGATGAGCGCAACATTGGCCGCGCTCGTTGCCGAAGTCGTGACCGGCGCGCCGCCGCGGTGGACTCGCCTGGGTCTCGCTCGGCGCGGCGGCGAGCGCGGTTGGATTGGCAGCGGCGCGCACTGTCCGCAATGCGGTGCGGCTCGGCCGCGGCGAAGACTCGTCCGCGATCCGCTCGGACCTGGCGCGTTTGATCTACCGGGATCACGTGTACTGTTTTGCGGCGATGACGGCGGTCGTCGTGCTGCAACTGACGGCAAGCGGCATTGCTTGACGCGAACCAGAGCGTGTTAACTTCTGCGTTTCGGTGTGAGTAGACCAGTGCGTAAATTCGAACGGGTGTTGATCGCGAACCGCGGCGAAATCGCGATTCGCATCGCAAGAGCCGCCGCGGCGCTCGGCATCGAATCGATCGGCGTGTTTGCGCCGGTCGACACGTGGTCGCTGCACACGCGGTTCACGACGCACTCGCGCGAACTTCCCGCGACGCCGGATCCGGTGCGGGCGTATCTCGATATCGAGAGTCTGCTCGCGATCGCGCGCGCAACCGGGTGCGACTGCGTGCATCCGGGGTACGGCTTCCTGTCCGAAAACAGCCATTTCGCCGCGCGCTGCGCCGCGGAGGGTCTGACGTTCATCGGTCCGTCGCCCGCGGCGCTCGCGCTGTTCGGCGACAAGGTCCGCGCGCGCGCCATCGCGCGCTCGTTGGGAATACCGGTTGTACCGGGTTCCGTTGCGCTCGATTCGGCGGAGGGCGCCGTGCGCGCCGCGCGCGAGATCGGCTTTCCGGTGATGGTGAAGGCGGCCGCCGGCGGTGGCGGGCGCGGCATGCGGGCAGTGGCGAACGCCGGACGAGATGACTCAGGCCTATGCGCGGTGCCGCAGTGAAGCGCAAGCCGCATTCGGCGATGGAACGTTGTTCATCGAGAAGCTGATCGAACGGCCGCGCCATGTCGAAGTGCAGGTGCTCGCCGACGCGCAAGGTCACCTGGTGCATCTGCACGAACGCGATTGCTCGGTGCAGTTGCGCAATCAGAAAGTCGTCGAGATTGCGCCGGCGCCGAATCTCGACGCTGCGATGCGCGAGCGCATCTGCGCCGACTCGATCCGACTGTTGAAAGCCGCCGACTACGTGAGCGCCGGCACCGTGGAATTTCTGGTTGCCCCGGAGCAGGCGATTACTGGTTCATCGAGTGCAACCCGCGCATACAGGTCGAACACACGATCACCGAACAGGTGACCGGCATCGATCTGATCGAGGCGCAGTTTCGAATCGCCGCGGGCGCGACGCTCGCGGACTTGGGAATTGGCGATCAGCGCGCGGTCGGAGCGCCGCGCGGCTTCGCGGTGCAGGCGCGTGTCGTCGCAACCGGCGACGGGCACGCTCGTCGGCTATCGCGAGCCGTCCGGTGTCGGCGTCCGCGTCGACGCGAGCGGCTATGTCGGTTACACGCCGCCGCCGCAGTTCGATCCGCTGCTCGCCAAGGTGATCGGCTGAGTCGAACTCGACCGGTTCGCTGACGTCGGCGCTCGAACGCGCGCAGCGCGCGCTGGATGAGTTCCACATCGTTGGGCTGCGAGACCAATGTCGATTTATTGCGCGCGATTTTGGCGCACGCGGCAGTGCGGGCCGGCGACGCACGTACGACGCTGCTGGTGGAGGACGCCGCCACGTTGAAGAAAGCGCCGACTCGCTCGCGTTCGCCAACGGCCGTGCAGTGGCGCTGTTCGAACAGCAGTCCGGTGGAACGTCGGCGCACCGGCCAGCGTGTCGGCAGCGCGTCAGCCTTCCGGTTGACCCCGGCGAGGTTGGTGTTGCGATGTCCGATGGCGGGTTCGGTGATCGAGGTTCGCGCGCACGCCGGACAGACGGTCGCACGCGGCGACGTGCTGGTCGTGATCACCGCGATGAAGATGGAGACCGAGATCCAGGCGCCGTGCGCCGGCGTCGTCGCGCGCGTTGGGAATCTCGCGGCGGGAGACGCGGTCGTCGAAGGCCAGATCGTCGTGACGATCGCCGCGTCGGCCGGCGCGTTGACGAGGCCGCGGCTGCCGCGCCGCGCAGCGACGACGTGGGCGCCGGTGCTCGACGAAGTGCATACGCTACAGCGTCTGGCGCATGCGCGTTTGCGCGACGACTCGATGGAACCGGGCGTCGTACGCCAGCGCGACCGCGGCAAACTGAATTGTCGGCGAGCGCATCGCGCTGCTGCTCGACGAGGGCTCGTTTCGCGAAGTCGGCAGCGTCACCGGATTTTCGTCGTATGACGAACATGGGCGCATCGAAGCGTTCACGCCGTCCAACCACGTTGGCGGCTGGGGCCGAGTCGACGGCCGCACGGCGATCGTCTGCGCCGACGATTTCACGTCTCGCGGCGGCCACGCCGACGGCGCGATCGGCGCGAAAAGCCTGTACCTCGATCGGCTGTCGATGGAGCTGCGCGTGCCGTCGGTGCGGCTGCTCGACGGCTCGTCGGGCGGCGGCAGCGTCGCGGCGATGGTGCCCCAACAGAAGAAGGAAGGGGAGTCGAACGCGCGCGAGAGTTCCGGCGCGATCACCGCGGGTCGTCCGCGCGTCGCCGGTGGCGGCGGTTCGTTCCTGCCCGGGCACCTCGGCTCCAGCGACTACGCCGCGCAGCTGTGCGAGGTGCCGGTCGTCAACGTGCTGCTCGGCAGCGTCGTCGGCATTGGCGCCGCAAAGGCCGTGCTCGGGCACTTTTCCGTGATGGTGCGCGACATTGCGCAACTGTTTGTCGCCGGACCGCCGGTGGTGCAGCACGCGATGGGTTACGACGTCACGAAGGAAGCTCTCGGCGACTGGCGCATCCATTGCCGCAACGGTGCCGTCGACAACCTCGCGCAGACCGAAGGCCGAAGCGATGGCGATGACGCGCCGGTTCCTGTCGTATCTGCCGTCCGAGCGTCTACGAAGCGCCGCCCGTGCGGCCGCCGAACCCGCGCGATCCAGCCGGATCGACGCGATGAAGATCTGTTCACGCTGGTTCCGCGCAAACGCACGAGCACGTTCGATGTTCGCGAGGCGATCCGGCTGATGGCCGACGCCGATTCGTTCTTCGAAATCGGCAAGTTGTGGGGCACCGATCAGGTGACCGGGTTCGTGCGTTTCAATGGCCATCCGATGGGCGTGATCGCATCCGACAGCCGTCACGTCAACGGCGGCGCGCTGACGGCGGACGGCTGCGACAAACTCAGACGCCACCTCGACTTGTGCGACGTATTCCATCTGCCGCTGTTGAATCTCGTCGACAATCCCGGGTTCGCGGTCGGCATCGAGCACGAAATCAGCGCGACGATCCGCAAAGGCGGCGAATGGATGATCGCATTCGCGCAAGTGTCGATGCCGATCTTCACGGTGATCATGCGGCGCAGCTTCGGCGTGGCGGGTAACAACTATGCGACGCCGCGCGTCGCGCCCCTCAGTGCGAGTGGTGTGGCCGTCGGCCGATGTCGGCGGCATTCCACCGGAAGGCGGCATCGAAGCGGCGTACAAACGTCAGCTCGCCGAGAGTTCCGATCCGCGCGCGCTGCGCGACGAATTGATGGCGCGCATCGAAAGCGTGCGCGGCCCGGTCGGTCCGCTGTCGCGCTTTCAGATGGAAGAGATGATCGATCCGCGCGATACGCGCACGCCTCGTCTGCGAGTGGGTCGAGACCGCGTTCAAGGTGGCGTCGCAGCCGGCGCGACTGAAACCACGGGATCTGCAGTTCCGGCCGTGAGCGCGATTGCAACACCGCTGCCGCAGGACGTAGCCGACGCGCGCGACGGGCTGCTGGCATTTGCACGCCAGGAAAT
Source organism: uncultured Gammaproteobacteria bacterium (assembly GCA_963829065.1). GTDB lineage: Bacteria > Pseudomonadota > Gammaproteobacteria > Pseudomonadales > Azotimanducaceae > DATJGR01. Next base: position 543,186 of record CAWHHK010000014.1, read on the forward strand.
TCTGCCGCGCCACGCCAAGCACCGCGCGCTGTTCGACAATCCGCGCGAGCTGTATCGCGAGGACGGTCGCTTCTCGGACGCGTTGCTCGGTCTGATTCGTGAAGTCAGAACCGCATCCGCGGCGGCCGGCTACTACCAGATGTGCGTGCCCGAGGCGCTCGGCGGCGGCGGGCTTGGCCATCTTGCGTACTACGTTGCGTGGGAAGCGCTGTTTCACCTGTGCGGGCCGAACAACTGGCTGATGCTGTACGCGCTTGCGCACTGGGCGTTCGGTCCGAGCCGGCTGCTGACGCAGATGTCGCCCGAGGCGCAGCGGCGGATTCTGCCGGGATTGATGGACGGCACGCAAGTCGATGTGCTTCGGACTGTCGGAACCGAACGCGGGCTCGGACGCCAGCATGATCGCGACGCGCGCCGTCAAGGACGGCGATGGCTGGCGGATCTCCGGCCGCAAGATCTGGACGAGCAACGCGCCGGTGGCCGACTACTGCGTGCTGTTCGCGGTCGACGGATTCGGCAGCGCGCGGCGGGCAAACGCGGCGGCATCACGCGCGTTCATCGTGCCGACCACCGCGCAAGGATTTCACGGTGCAGCGCGTGATCCGTCTGTTCGGCCACATCGGCGGCGACGAAGCGGAACTCGCGCTCGAAGATCTGCGCGTCGAGCCGTGGCAGGTGGTCGGCGAACTCGGCGAAGGATTCGCGGCGGCGTTGTACGGCGTGTCGCTCGGTCGAATTTACAACTCCGCGCGCGCGGTCGGATACGGTCGTTGGGGAATCGAAGCGGCGCTCGAGTACGCGAAGACGCGCGAAGCGTTCGGCAGTTCGATCGCGAACTATCAGGGCGTCACGTTTCCGCTGGCCGAGTCCGCGACCGAACTGCACGCCGCGCACCTGATGGGTCTCAACGCTGCGACGTTGATCGATCAAGGCGCGGCCGCGGTGAAGGAACTCAGCATGTGCAAGGTCTACTCGGTGCAGGTCGGCTTTCGCGCGCTCGATCGAGCGATCCAGACGCACGGCGCGATGGGGTTCACGAACGAGCTGGGTCTGACGCACGCGTGGCATTCGCTGCGCATCGTCAACGTCGCCGACGGCACCAACGAGATCCTCAACAGGACGATCGCCCAACGCCTGCTGAAAGGCGATCTCGAGATCTGATCGCCCCCTAGGGTGCCGGCGGTGGCGGAGTGTGCTCCACCGTCACCGTCTTGATCGTCGAATGCGTATCCATAGGATAGAAATCCGCATTGTGCACAACCTCGGCTTCGCGCGTGGTCGAGCCGCCGTTCGGACCGGTGACGATCGTCGAACGGTCATAGCCATCGGCGGTACGCGTCACGCTGTCATCCACAGTGCGGACCGAGCCATCGCGACCCGTATAGGTCACGTCTCGCGAGCGCGTCCCCGCGTCGTGATCGACAGTGACGTCGGCGTCGCGCGTCGCGGTATTGCCGTTTTTATCGGTGTAGGTCGTGTCGCGCGTATAACCGGAGTCGGTGCGTTGCGTCGTTGAATCCACGGTGCGTGTCGCGCCGTCGTTGCCGGTGTACGTCACGTCCTTCGTGCGCGTACCGGTTGCCTTGTCGTTGACGACTGTCGCGTCGCGCGTCGCCGTATTTCCCTGCGCGTCGGTCCGCGTGCTATGGCTCGTATGACCGTTGGCCGTGCGCTGCGACTGAGTGATGCGGGTGTAACCGTGCGCGGGATGCGCCCGGCCGCTCGCACCGGCTGCGAATGCCGGGACCGCCACGCTCGCACCCACGGCGATGGCCAGGCCCAGAACGAACGTGCCGGAAATGATTCGGATTTTTATCCTATGGATACGCATGAATGTCTCCTTCGAGTCGACGTTCACACCTGCGTCAATCAACGGATGGATCGGCAATCCGTTGACGCTGCGACAATACGCGAACAAATCCGCCGCGCCCGTCGGCCGCGTTGGGTACGAACTGTGACGGCGTGCTCGCTTCGGTGGAACGGTGCTTCGCCGTACGTCTGGAATGCTCGCTCGAGCGCGCGCCAACGGCCGGCTAGAGGCGCAGGAAGACGCCGGCGGTCACGAGAACCGCCGGCGTGGTGGGCTACTGGTCAGCGGGAGGGCGCGCTAATGTGAGCCCGAGCTACAGCAGATCGCCGCCGCACGCGCCGGCCGTCGTGCCGGTCGCCTTGAACGCCTTGATCACGTTGCGGCCGGTGGTCCAGCGATGCACTTCGTCCGGGCCGTCGACGAGACGCTGCGAGCGGATGTGCGTGTACCACGCCGCGAGCGGCGTGTCCGCGCGATAGCCGAGCGCGCCGTGCAGCTGGATCGCGGTGTCGACGACCTTGTGCACCATGTGCGCGAGGAACACCTTCGCGATGCCGTTCTCCTGGCGCAGGTCCATGCCCTTCTCGGCCTTGTAGGCGATGTGCATCAGCATCAGACGCGCGATGTAGAGCTCGCTCGCGCAGTCGGCGAGCATGAACTGCACCGCCTGGCGCTCGTCCGAGCTTCTTGCCGAAGGTCGAGCGCTCGTGACGTGCGCGGTCGCCATGTCGAGCGCGCGCTGCGCCATCGCGACGTTGTGCATGCCGTGGCGCAGCCGGCCGTACGCGAGGCGATGCTGGCCCATGTTGAAGCCCGTTGCCTTCGCCGCCGAGGAGGTTCTCGGCCGGCACTTCGAGGTTCTTGATCTCGATCTCGGCGTGACCGCCGCCGAGGATGTGCGACAGCGGCCCTTCGAGCCGCCATCGTCTTGATGTCGCGCTTGATCTGGTAGCCGGGGTTCGGCAGCTCGACGAGGAACGTCGAGAACTGCTGGTGGCGCGGCGCGTCGGGATCGGTCTTCGCCATCACGAGCGCGATGTCGGCGACGCTCGCCGCTGACGAGAACCACTTCTCGCCGTTGAGCACGTACGCGTCGTTGCCGTTGCGCTCGGCCCGCGTCTGCATGCCGGTCGCGTCGGCGCCGGCCGCCTTCTCGGTCATCGAGTAGCAGATGCGCTTCTCGCCGTTGAGCAGCGGCTTGAGGAACTTCTCCTTCTGGATGCGGCGTGCCGTGCTCGAGCAGCGTCAGCATCGTCGCGTCGTCGGGGCCCTGCGTGTTCATCGACAGCGCGCCGAGATAGCTCTCGCCGAGCTCCATCTGCACGAGCGCGTTGGCCAGCGGGCCGAGCCCCATGCCGCCGTATTCCTTCGGGATGAACGGACACCACAGACCCTGCGCGCGCGCCTTCGTGCGCAGTTCGGCGAGCACCGTCTTGTAGTCGCCGCCGTCGAGCAGCCGCTTCTCCGCCGGCATGCACTCGTCGTGCACCCACTTGCCGCACGCGTTCGCGGATCGCCTTCGCTTCTGCCGGAATTTCGAAATCGATCGCCATCGTGACCTCTCCTTCGTTTATGTCTTCGAATTGGGTGCTCGACATCTTGAGGCATGTCGACGCCGCAGCCAATGCAGGCGCGCGACTGAGGTGGTCGACAATCGACCGAGGTTCTTCGAGACTCGCAGACTTATTCACGTACGAAGGCGCACGCCGATGGGCTGGATCGTCGGGTTGCTCGTCCTGCTATCTGTTGCTGTGGGCGGTCGCGAAGCTGGTGCTGGCGGGCGAGGACCTGTCTCGCTTTGACCAACCCAGACCGGAGCCGCTGACGCGCGAAGCGAGCGCCGGCGTACGCCGCGAGCGAAGCGCGCTTGCTCGCGACGATGGGAAGCGTCACGAGCACCGGCGGTCGACGCCGGATCGCCGAAATCCGCGAAATCATTCGATGCGATCGGCGAGACGGTGGACCTGTCGGATATCGAGGTCCGGCCGATCCGCATTCAGGCGATGCCCGCCGAGTGGGTGCTCTGCGCGCGTAGCGATCCGCAACGCCGACTGCTCTACATTCACGGCGGCGCGTTCATGCTCGGCAGTCCAAAGAGCCATCGCGCGATCACGACGCGATTTGCGCGCGCCGGCTTTGCGGTGCTGGCGATCGACTATCGGATGGCCCCGGAGCATCGCCGACTGGAGATGCTCGAGGATTGCCACGCTGCGTGGAACTACATGCTCGAGCACAGCCCCGACGGCGCCGGCGCCATTCGTCAGGGCTATGTAGCGGGCGACTCGGCGGGTGGCAATCTCACACTGGAACTGATCGCGTGGGCGCGCGACAACGGCGTGCGCGCACCGGACGCCGCGATCGCCTTGTCGCCGGCGACCGACTCGACGTTCGCAAGCCCTTCGATACGCGCAAATGTCGGGAGCGACCGCATGCTGGGGCCGGCCGTGGGATCAATCCTCAAGGTGCCGCGCACGCTGCTGCTGTGGTTTACGTGGTTCACGAACCGGGTGCGGCCAGATGATCCGCGCGTGTCGCCGTTGCGCGGCAATCTCGCCGGCCTGCCGCCGCTGCTCATTCAGGCGAGCACGACTGAAGTGCTCGAGGACGACGCGATCCGTTACGCGAACCGGGCGCGGGCCGCGGGTTCGACAGTAACCCTGCAGCTCTGGAGCGGACTGATGCATGTCTGGCAGATGTTCGATCCGGAGTTGCCGGAGTCGCGCGATGCGTACGCTCGGATGATCGAGCACCTCAACGGATCGAGCGCCGGCGTCGCAGAAGCGCGACGCGTGGTGTGAAGGCTCCGGCGCGCGACCGTGAGTTGAAGGCGGGATCGGTCATTGCAATCGCGTTCCGGTGTCGGTGGCCATAAGGCGGCGGGACCCCGATGCCGGTGATGCGGTGTAGACCGACAGGTGGCCCATCCCCCTTACGAACTCGTTAGACTACTTTGGAACGAGTCCTTGCGCCTGCGCCAGTTCCGGTCGCGGCGACGAAGGGACGCACTGCGCGAGCAGCATCGGCGTAGAACTCGCCGGCGCGCGCGGTGTTCTTCGAAAGCTCCGCCGCGCGGCCGGCGCCGTAGAGGCTGTTGAAGCGGTTCGGCGCCTCGGCGCAGCGATGCCTCGTACGCGGCGAGTGCTTCGGCGGGCCGGCCCATCTCGAGCAGCATGTCGCCGAGCAGCTCGCGAGCGGGCAGTGGCGCACCGGGCGTGACGGGATGCTTGCCGGTCTTCTCGCTCGAGATCCGCCGCCGCTCGCGCCTGGCTTCAGCGCGTCGTCCTTGCGTCCCTCGGCGTAACGCGAGCCACGCTGCCGCGGCCAAGCCGCGCCGACTCCACCTGCTCGGTCCAGTCGTAGGGCCCGGGAATCGGCGCCTTCTGCAACTCCGGCGTGGATCGTCTCGAGCTGCCGCACCGCCGCTCGGGCGCGATCGAGTTGACCCGATCGCGCAGCGCCGATCGCCTGCGCGAAGTACGTCGTCGCGTGCGCGTACGGAAAGCGTCGCCCACGGCAGCGCGACGGTCGGCGGCTCGAGTTGCGCGGCGGCCTTCCAGTCGTGCCGCTCCAACGCAAAGCGCGCGGGGATCGCGGCAAGCGCGTAGCCCGCCTGAAACGTCGCATCGTCGAACGTCGTCGCGGCGGCCGCCTCGGCGAGGACTTGCCGCGCCGCGGCCTCGTCGCCGATCTGCAGATACGCGTACTCGAGGTAGTCGAGCGCGTGCAGCGTGTCCATCGACGTCGCGCCGGGATGTCGCTGCGGCGACGAGCGCGCGGCCGGCGTCGGCCGACGCGAGGTTCGAGGCGATCGAGTCCTGCCAGAGCCCGAGCCGCGTGAAGATGTGCGACGGCATGTGCAGCGCGTGCGGCGAGTCCGGCGCGATCTGCGAATAGGCGCGCGCCGCGGGCAGCGCGTCGGCGGCGAGCTGCGGATAGTCGAACGAGTGGATCATGTAGTGCGCGATCCCGGGATGCTGCGGCTCGAGCGGCAGCAGCGCGTTCAGGATCGCGGCCGCCTTTTTCTGGTTCGCGAACGTCGCGTCGTCCGGCGGCGCGCGTGCCGAGCAGCGACAGCGCGTAGAAGATCTGCGCTTCGTGATCGTCGGGAAACTCGCTTGCGAGGCTGCCCATCGCATCGCTGTAGGCCCGCGCGCGGGCACGCGTGGTCGAGCCGATCGGCGTCGCGATAGAACGCGCCGATCGCGGCGATGTAGCCGCGCTCGCGCGTCGAGGAGTCTGTGGCGTGCGGCGCGAGCTGCGCCGCCTTTTGCGCGGCGGCCGTGCCCGCCGCCAGCTCCTGCGCGTTCGGCGGCGCCCAGATCGGGTGATACCACGTCATCGCGATTCCCCAGTACGCCATCGCGCACGCGGGATCCTTCGCGGCGACCGCCTCGAACGCGCGCCGCGATTCCTCGTAGCCGAACGAATGCAGCAGCGCGACGGCGCGCGTGAATTCGGCGTCGACGCCGTTGCACGCAGACGGGAAATTGACGGTTCCCAACGACGCTGCGTGCCGTGGTAGCGCCGTGCATGTGTTCGTGTTCCTCGGCCGCGAACGCCGAGCCGAGCAGCACGACGAACGCGCAGGCGAACGACGCGACGGCGCGGTTCATCACATCACGAGCAGACATCACGAGAAGCGGAAGTTCTCGCCGACCATTTTTTCGCTCTTGGCCCACAACGCGTCGGCGCGCGCGGCATCGAGCGCGTAGCCGCGCACGCCTTGGCGCGAAGTCGGGTCGTTGGTGATGTCGGCGACGTGGCAATCTTCGCAATAGCGACCGCCCACGGCATCGGCGGGCGCAACGACCGCACTCCAGACCGATGTCGCAGCGCCTTGCGGAATCGTCTTGAACTTAAACGCCTCGCGACCCGCGGGCATGATCTGCGCGATCAGTTCCGGCGTGAGGTGGCGGCCGAGCTCCGTCTGGATGCCGCCGGGATGCACCGCCGTCGCGCGTATGCCGCGACCCTTTCAGGCGCCGGTCGAGCGCCGCCGCATACAACACGTTCGCGGTTTTCGAACGGCCGTACGCGACGAACGGCTGATATTCGGTGCGTTCGAAATTCGGATCGTCGAGATCGACGTCGGCAAAACGATGACCCGCCGACGACAGGTTGACGATGCGCGCACCGGGCTTGAGCAGCGGCACGATGCGATTGACGAACACGAAGTGGCCAAGATGGTTCGTGCCGAATTGCGTCTCGAAGCCATCTGACGTTTTTCCTTTGGGGCACGCCATCACGCCGGCGTTGGCGATGACGACGTCGAACCGCGCTCCGGAGGCCGCCAACGCGTCCGCACTGGCGCGACAGCTGGCGAGCGATGCGAGGTCGAGGCCGACCAGTTTCAAGCTGCCGCCGTTGGCCGCCGCCGCGCGCACGCCGTCGGTCGCGCGTTGTCCTTTGTCGAGATCGCGCGCCGTGCCGACGACGTTCGCGCCATGCGCCGCGAGCGCGCGCGCGGTTTCGACGCCGAGCCCCGCAGATACGCCGGTCACCAGAATCGACTTGCCGCGCAGGTCGATGCCCGCGAGCACTTCATCGGTCGTCGAGTCCGCGCCAAAGGTTTTGGCCATGTTCGTTCTCCGGTTGCGTGGATCGGGCAGCCTAACCCAACGCCGCCGCCGGCGGTCAAGTAGGACGGGAAGGGATTCGCGGGAAATCGCGGCGCGAGGACGACGCGGTCCAGTTCACATCAACGACGCGGCGTTCGGCGGACAATTTCGCCGATGCTAGCGAGGAGTGAGCCATGATCAGACCGGCGCAGACACGCGTGCGAGCGGCCCTGCGCCGTGGCGCGCTCATTGTTGCGGCGGGTTTGTGGGCGTTCGCGGGTACCAGCGCTCACGCGCAGATCTTCCGCTGCGCGGACGCCGACGGACACGCCGTGTTCAGCGACACGACCGTGTGGATCGACCACGGAGAAAGTCGACGTTGTCGATTCGTCGGGCGGCTTGTCGCCGATCAGCAGCGACGGCCTCTCGGCGCAAGAGCACGACCACGTTGGAGGCCGCGGCCGCGGCCGACGCGCAACGCGCGGATCAGAGCGGTCAAGGCGGCGCGAGTCCGCAAGGCGGCTCGTACACGAGCACCGCTGCGTCGGCGCAGCGCCGCAGTTATTGAGCGTTTAGCGGCGTGCCGTCACCCCACCGGCGGTTCGCGATGCGACGGTTGATGCACGTCCGCTGAACGCTCGCGCGGCAGAATTTTTGCGGCCGCGCGCGCCTTCGCCTTCACGTGGTCGAGCGGATAGTGATCGAGCGCGTTCATGCGCTGCGCGATCAGACCGCCGCCGATCATCTGCTCGGTGACTTTCTTCCAGCCGCCGTACTGATCGGCCGAGATGTCGCGGATCAGGTGGAAGATCTTCATCCGATCTTCGCCGGTGACGCCGTCCATCGTGCGCAGATACTTCTCCATGTATTTGTGCGTCGCCTGATTGTCGTAGTCGGCGGTCGCCGGCACCGTGAGCACGAGCGCGCCGGAGATGTCGTGCAGATAACTCAACATGTCGTTGTAGCGCTCGCCGCCGTAGGCCTTCGTCGCGTACACGGCCGAGTCGTCGGGACGCACGGTGCCGGCGGACGTCGTCTTCGCGTTCGCGAGCGCGCGATCCCAGCCGGCGCGGCACATCGACGCCCACACCGCGATCATCGAGAGCTTGTTGCGGATGTGCTCGATCTTCTCGACGCCGTTCATCTCGGCGATCGTCTGCGCGAGGCCGAGCACGAGTTCGGCGCGATCGGCCATGTCGGACGCGGAGCGCGCGCGTTCCCAGATGCCGAGCGTGTCGACGATGGCGCCGGCGAACTCGGTTTCGCCGCACAGGAAGACGCGTTCGATCGGCACGAACACGTCTTCGAACATCACGTAGCAGTCGGGCACGCTGAATTCGCGGCTGACCGGATAGTGGCGATCGTCTTCGGCGCGCGGCGCCGACGTGATGTTGACGATCTTCACGCCCGGCGTGTTCGGTGCGACCGCGCACGCGATCGCGGCGTCCGCGTGCTCCGCCGTCAACTGCGCCGGCCGGAACGACGCAGCAGCTCGTGCACGACCGATGCGCCGAGCACGTGGCGCTTCGCGCCGCGCAGCACGATGCCGTCGGCGCGCCGCTGCACGATCCTGCAGTTTGCCGGCATCGACGATGCCGCCGTCTTCGACGGCGGATGCGACGCGCAGATCGTCGCGCTGGCAGCGATCGAGAAACCGCTCGAGGCGCTGCTTGATACGCGCGCTGGATCTTGCCGAGTTGCGGCAGGATTTCGCGCAGCGACATGCATCCGGCGGTGGTTGCCGCCGTGAAGTCGCTCTGCGCGAGAAAGTCCATCTGCTTCGCGCAGTTGCCGCCGCCGTCGCCGGCAGCGCGAACATCGGATTGCGCGCGCCGGCGTGCGGTCGAGTGGTGCGTGTCGTAGGTCTTCGCGACCCAGTCGACGGAGACCTTCAGCAAGGGATTCAGCGTGACGTCGTCGACGCGCTTGCCATCGATGTAGGCTGCGCGGCCGTCGCGCAGCGACGCGCGATACTGATCGCCGGTGAGCATTGGCATGTCGTTACGCGAGTCCGTCGATCGCTGGTCTGAGCGAATCACAGAGCGACTTCCGCGTTCAGAGCGCGATAGGGGCGTCCAGTTGTCCTCGCCCTTTTTCGCGTACTTGCCGATGCCGACCGCGCGGCGCGCGATGTCCTTCGCGTGTTCCATGTTGTACTGGCGCATCGTCACGATGCGCTGCGCGTGTTGCCCGCCGCCGGCGAGTTGCCCGGTGACGAACGCCCAACCGCCATACGCATCGGCCGTCGTGTCGCGCACGTAGTGGAAGAGGCGCAGCCGATCTTCCGGCGTGAAGCCGGGCGCGGCGAACATCGCCGCGAGGCCTTCGTGCAGGTCCGGATGTTCGAAGTCCGCGACGGTCGGTGCGTTCACGAGCTGATCGCCGGCGATGTCGTGCTGAATGTCGAGCAGCCGCGCGCGGAACTCGGACTTGAAGTACTTCAGCGCGCTGACGAACAGCGGCGACGGCATCATGTTGCCGTCGGCGGTCTTCGTCGCGTTGACCATCGCCGCTTCGCCGGCGGCGCGGCACATCGTCGCGTACACGACGAGCGTCGCGAGCTGATCCTTGATGCGCGGGTCTTCGGCCATGCCGTTCGCGTCTGCGAGCAGCGCCGCCATGCCGACTTCGCGATCGGCGTGATTCGCCGGCATCGCCGAGACCCGCGGCGCGCTCCCAGAGCCCCAGCGAGTGCGCGAGGGTCGCCGCGTGCGCGGTTTCGCCGTCGAGGAAGACGCGTTCGTTCGGCACGAACACGTTGTCGAAGATCACGAACCCTTCCGGGACAGTTGACCTTGCCGCTGACCGGATAGTGGCGCACGTCTTCGGAACGCGGCGCGTACGTCATGTCGATGATCGACACGCCGTGCGCGTTGACGGGCACCGCGCACGCGATCGCGTAGTCCTCTTCGCCCGGATACATCGCCTTCGTCGGCATGATCACGAGTTCGTGCTCGATCGACGATGCGCTGATGTGCATCTTCGCGCCGGTGATGAAGATGCCGTTGGCGTTGCGGTCGACGACGTGCACGTAGAAATCGGGATCGGATTGTTTGTTCGGGCGCTTCTTGCGGTGACCTTTCGAGTCGGTGATCACTTCGGCGCAGCGCAGATCGTGTTTCGCGGCAGTAGTCGACGTACGCGTAGATCCGCTCCTGGTACGCCGGATTGACCTCGCCGAGCTTCGCCGCGGCCGACGTCAACGCGAGCAGCGTGACGCCGGTGGTGCCGAGCGTCATGTCGGTGACGCCCTTCGACAGTTTGTCTGGCGCGCTCGCGAAACTCGTCGAGCGACTTCGGAATGATGTACGCCGGGTTGAACGCGCCGGGGTCCGCGCGAGTGGAAGCTGTCGTAGACGCGCGCCGCGACATCGACGGCTGTCTTCAGCAGCGGGTGATTGGCGGGATCGGTCACCTGATCGCCGTCGATATACGTCAGGCGGCCGTCCTTCAGCGATTCTTTGTACGCGTCTCCGGTCATCATCGGCATGGCTGTGCGCTCCCGTGACCGTGCCGAGAGGTTGCCCCAGTCGACGACGGTGGGTCAATCGGCAACGCGTTGGTCACTGCAGATCGCAGCAGCGACTCGCGTCACCGCGCGGGGTGCTCGACTCGGCTGATTGCTACCGAAAGCACTCGTTCTTGCGTGCCCAATCCGTCCCGCTGTGGCTGAGCGGGCAACGCAAGGAGGTCGGAATGGGTGTTGTGGCGAGCGCGGTGTTGCTCGGGGTGTTTGCGGCTGGGACGGCGCCCGGCGCGCAGGATTGCGGCGTCGTTCATACCCGCCCGACGCCAGCGTCGTTTGTCAGCATCGAGGCCGCGGTGCGCGCCAACGCGACGGCGCGGCTCGATGATTCCGGTTACGTTCGATCGGGAGTGGGTTGGCGGTGTGCTGCGCGGTCCGGATGGACGCTACAGCGTCACCGAGGGTGTCGGCTGCCGCGGTCACAACACCGTGAAGTTCACGGTTCCCGCGATCAAAGGCAGCGAGTTGGTGGCGTTCTGGCATACGCACGGGGGACCCGGCATTGCACGCGACAGATTTTCGCCCGATGACGCGCGCGTGGTGCTGACGACGCGGCGCGATTTCTTTCTGATGACGCCCAACGGCGCGCTCAAAGTGCTGCGGCCGGCGCATGTGCGGCAACCCGCGGCGCAGTACATCGGCGCGACCGTGCACGACAGGCGGCGCCGACGTTTGACGCTGATGCTTCGCTACAGAAACCGCGCGAGTTTGTCGCGGTAAGTGCGACTCAGCTTCAGCCGCGCGCCACCGGCGAGCGTCAGAAAGTATTCGCCGTTGTCGTGGGCAGTGAGTTTGACGACGCGCTCGACGTTGACGATCGTGCTGCGATGAACGCGCGAGAAGCGCGCCGGATCGAGTTGCGCTTCGAGTTGTTTCATCGTGCTGCGCATGATGTGGGTCGCGCCGAGCGCATGCACGCACATGTAGTCGCCGGCCGCTTCGACCCATTCGATGTCGGCCATCGGAATCAGCGTCACCTCGTTGCCGTCGCGGATGCTGAGTCGCTCACGCGTGACAGAATCGTTGTCCGTTGCTGTCGAGCCCGTCATCTGCAGGATGAACGCGAGCAGTTGCGACTTCTCGATCGTTGCGTCGCGTTCGTCCAAGCGCCGGCGCGCGCGCGCGATCGTCGCGGCAAGACGCGGCTCTTCGACCGGCTTCAACAGATAGTCGAGCGCGTGCATCTCGAACGCGGTCACCGCGTAGCGATCGAAAGCCGTCACGAACACGATGATCGGCATCGCATCGCCCTGCAGCCGGCGCACGACGTCGAAACCGTCGAGCCCGGGCATCTGGATGTCGAGGAAGACCAGGTCCGGCCGCAGATTTTCGATGGCGACGATTGCCTCGCGGCCGTTGCAGCACTCACCGGCAATCTCGATATCGTCGATCGCGGCGAGGCGCAACGCGAGGCCGCGGCGGGCGAGTGATTCGTCGTCGACGATGAGGCTGCGGATTTTTTTCACAGGAAGTCTCACGGGCAGGCTCGAGGGCATGTTCATGGATTGGTTTCGTACGGCAGCTGGATCGCGACCATCAATCCGTGCGGCGCGACGTTGATCGTCGTTAGTTCGTGGCGATCGCCATAGAGTTCCGCGAGCCGATCGCGCGTATTCGAAAGCCCCACGCCGAGGCGGTCCGGCGCGTCGGACGTTTTGGGCGAGTGCATACCGGGTCCGTCATCTGCGACCTCGATCGTCAGCGTCGGGCCTCTCACGTCGGCACGAATGCGGATGACGCCGCCGCGTTCGCTGCGCGCGACGGCATACTTGACCGCGTTTTCCACGAGCGGCTGCAGCAGCAGGCTCGGAATGTAGCCGTGCTTGGCGCGCTCGCTGACGTCCAACTCGAGTTTCAGCCGCTCGCCGAAGCGGACCCGCTCGATGTCGAGATATAGCGACAGCGCCTGCAGCTCCTGTTCCACGGTGACTTTCTGCATCGGATCGCTGTCGAGCGAGTAGCGCAGAAATCGCGACAACTTGGTGATCATGTCGTTCGCGCGCTGCGTGTCGTGATCGAGCGTCAATGTCGAGATCGCGTTCAGCGTGTTGAACAGGAAGTGCGGATTGAGCTGGTAGCGCAACATCTTCAGCTGCGCCTGGTGCGCCATCGCGGTGATCCGCAGCACCTTGGCCGACTCGGCTTGCAGCATCTGATACCACTTGATGCCGAAGTAGAGGCCGCTCCACGTCACCATGATGTAGAACGACCCGGTGACGCCCTCGAAGTAGCCGAGCCAACCCATCTTCGCGAAGTCGTTGTCGGGCAGATAGGCGTGGACGATGAGATTCTTTGCGAGCTGCCAGATCGCGCCGGAGACATACGACGCGAGCAGCGCGGCAACGGCGCGACGCTCGATCGGCCACGCCCAGATGCGGCGATACAGTTGCCGCAGCAGCGTCGAGATCGCGACCCCGATGGTCGCGCACAGCGTGTAGACCTGCACATACGGCGTTTCGGGTTGCCAGTAGATCCAGCCGATCGACCCGGCCACCGCCCAGCCGCTCCAGCCGGCGAGCTGCAGCAGCCAGAATTGCACTGCGGGGGCTTCGAGCCACGCGGTGCGCGTCCGTCAGAGGTAATGTCGTCGCTGCCATCCCGCCAGTCTAAGTCACGGACCCGACGCCGTTGCGGTCTTCGGCTCGCTTCGTCGTCCGTCGCACTCGCTTCGTCGCGTGGCTCAGCGCACCGACCGTTCGTTGCACGATCAGGCGGGGATGCGCACCGGCATCGTCGTGAAACCGTGGAATATGCAGGAGCTGACGCGCTCGGGTCGCCCGACCACCTCGATGAACGGATACCGTTTCAGGATCTCTTCCCACACGACGCGCAGTTGCATCTCGGCGAGGCGATTGCCGAGGCAGCGATGAATCCCGAAACCGAACGACAAATGATGCCGCGCATTGGCGCGGTCGACCTTGAATGTATCCGGATCGGGGATCGCGTCGGGATCACGATTGCCGGAGATGTACCACAGGATCACCCGGTCGCCCGCCTTGATGTGCTGCCCGCGGACCTCGACGTCCTCGTTCGCGGTGCGGGCCATGTGCGACAGCGGTGTCTGCCAGCGAATGATCTCGGACACCATGTTCGTGACGAGCTCCGGTTTTGCGCGCAGCTTTGCGTACTCGTTGGGGTGTTCGTTCAGCGCCAGCAGGCCGCCGCTGATCGAGTTGCGCGTCGTGTCGTTGCCGCCGGTGATCAGCAGCACGAGATTGCCGACGAACTCGCGCGGCCCCATGTCGCGGGTGCCTTCGCCGTTGCGCCAGCATCGAGATCAGGTCGAAGTCCGGTTCGTCGACCCGTTGGTTCCACAACTCGATGAAGTAGTCACCGACGTCCGCCAGCGTGTTGTAGAAAATCGCCGGCGATTGCACCAGCTCCGGGTTGTCGGGGTTTGCCAGAATGTCCGACCACGCGATCAGTTTGCTGCGCTCTTCGACGGGAATGCCGAGCAGCGTCGCGAGCATCTGGCCGGTCAGATTCTTCGACACGCGCTCGACCCAGTCGAACGTCTCGCCGCGCGGCAGCCCATCGAGAATCGCGCCGGCGCGCTCGCGGATCGTCACTTCGAGTTTCGCGAGCTGGGTCGGCGCGAAGCGCGGCGCGACCGACGCGCGCTGCTGATCGTGCCGCGGCGGATCCATCTGGATGAACATCGGCATGAACTCGCCGACCTGCGGCGTGCCGGTGATCGTCACGCCGCCGGTGCTGAAGTCCGACGAAAAGCGCTTGTGATCGGCGTCGATGGCGAGGATGTCGTCGAATCGACTGATCGACCAATACGCGCCGTACTGACTCTCGGGACAGAAATGCACGGGCGCTTCTTCGCGCAGCCGTTTGAAATACGGCCAGATCAGGTCTTCTTTGAACAGTGCGGGATTCGCGACGTTCAGCTGCGAAAGCGGAATCGCGTACGGATCGACGTTGCGTCGACCGGATCGCGTCGCCGCCGCTTGCTCTGGTAAGTCACGCCAACGTATTCGCTGGCCTTTTGGCGATACGGCGGCATACGCGTCGATAGGCTGTTTCATCTACATGTCTCGAAAGATCATCCGTGTCATCTTGCCCGGTGCGGTCAATGTATGCAGCATTGCCGATCAACTGCCTCGGGGGAACGTTGTATTCCGTCCGAGGGCTGGGGACTTCAACGTAAGGAGACGACCGCACGATGAGATACGCAGCACCGACGACCATCAAGGAAGCAGCAGGATTGATGGCCAAAGCCAAAGGCAGCGCGTACGTGCTCGCCGGCGGTACGGACCTGCTGGTGCGGCTGAAGAGCGGCCTGATCGAACCGAGCCTCGTGGTCGACATCAAGCGCATTGCGTCGATGCAGTCGGTGACAAAGACCGCCGCGGGGTTCCGCATCGGCGCTGGCGTCCCGGCCGCGGCGCTCGGCGAAAACGCGGCGCTGAAAAAAGCGTGGCCCGGCGTCGTCGAGGCCGCCAATCTGATCGGCTCGGATCAAATCCAGAGTCGCTGCACGATCGTCGGCAACTTGTGCAACGCATCGCCCGCCGCGGACAGCGTGCCGGCGATGATCGCGGCCGGTGCGAAGGCGATCGTCGTCGGACCCAAAGGCAAGCGCACGGTCGCGGTCGAGGACGTCGTGACCGGTCCGGGTAAGACTTCGTTGAAAAAAGGCGAGGTCATCGAGGCGATCACGTTGCCGAAACCGGCGCCGAAAACGGGCGATGCGTACTTGCGCTTCATCCCGCGCACCGAGATGGACATCGCGGTCGTCAGCGCCGGCGTCAGTTTGACGCTCGGACCCAAGGGCGTCGTCAAAAAGGCGCGCGTGGCGCTCGGTGCCGTCGCGGCCACCGTCGTGCTCGTACCCGCGGCGGCAAAGGCGATCATCGGCACGAAGCTCGACGATGCGGCGCTCGAGAAACTCGCGGCCGCGTGTTCAGCCGCGTGCAAACCGATCGACGACAAACGCGGCACGATCGAATTCAGAACCGAGGTGGCCGGCGTGCTCGCGCGGCGGGCCGCTCGAATCGCCTATCAGCGCGCAGGGGGAAAGTGATGTCCGCAGGTATCCACGTAGCGACCACGATCAACGGTGACGCGGTCGAGTTCGTTTGCTCTCCCGGCGAGACGCTGCTCGACGTGTTGCGCAACCGCCTTGGGCTCACCGGTTCGAAAGAAGGGTGCGGCACCGGTGACTGCGGCGCGTGCAGCGTCACCGTCGACGGGCGCCTCGTCTGCGCGTGCCTCGTGCTCGGCGCCGAAGCGGAAGGTCGCACGGTGACGACGGTCGAGGGCATGTCGGTCGGCGGCGCGCTGCATCCGTTGCAGCGCAAATTCATCGAGCACGCGGCGCTGCAGTGCGGCGTGTGCACGCCGGGCTTCCTGATCGCCGCGAAGGCATTGCTCGACCGCAAGCCCGACCCGACCGAGGAAGAGATCCGGTACGCGCTCGCGGGCAATCTGTGCCGCTGCACCGGTTACGACAAGATCGTGCGCGCGGTAGCGCGGCGGCGAAGGAACTGAATCAAGCTTAGGACGGTGGAGGTAGAGAAGTGGCACTCGACAAGAGCTTCACGAATCAGGAATTCAAAGTCGTCGGCACGCGGCCGCCGCGCCCTGACGGCGTCGATAAGGTGACGGGTCGCGCGCGGTACGGCGCCGATGCGTTTGCGCCGGGTCAACTCGTCGGTCTCGTGCTGCGCTCGCCGCACGCGCACGCGAAGATCAAAAAAATCGACACGTCGAAAGCCGAAAAACTCAAAGGCGTCAAAGCGGTCATCACGAGCGCGGATCTGCCGGATCTGACCAACGGCGACCGCGGCATGTTCGACACGCTCGAAAACTGTATGGCCCGCGGCCGCGCGCTGTACGACGGACACGCGGTTGCGGCGGTTGCCGCAATCGATGCCGAAACCGCGCGGCAAGCGCTGAAGCTGATCAAGGTCGATTACGAAATGCTGCCGCACGTCACCGATGTCGACGAGGCGATGAAACCGGGCGCGCCGATCGTGCAGCCGCACATCCGCACGATCGGCGTCGACGCCAAAGCCGACGAAGGCGTCGAACGTCTCGCAGATGATCGGAGTTCGGACACGGCGACGTCGAAGCGGGATTTGCGCAAGCCGACGTCATCGTCGAACGCAGCTACAAAACCGAGCAGACGCACCAGGGCTACATCGAACCGCACGCGTGTCTCGCGAGCGTCGGTCCGGACGGCCAAGGCGAACTGTGGGTGACGACGCAAGGCCACTTCACGTTTCGCAACCACTGCGCGACGCTGCTCGGCATGGACATCGCAAAACTCAAAGTCACGTCGTCGGAAATCGGCGGCGGCTTCGGCGGCAAGACCCACGTGTGGATGGAACCGGTGGCGCTTGCGCTGTCGCGCAAAGCGAACCGTCCGGTCAAGCTCGTGATGACGCGCGACGAAGTGTTCCGCGCGACGGGGCCGACGTGCTCGACGTCGATCGACGTCAAGATCGGCGCGCGCAAGGACGGCACGATCACCGCGGCGAAAGCGGTACTGCGTTATCAGGACGGCGCGTTTCCGTCGATCTGGGGCATGCTCGGCGCGATGACGTCGTTTGCGTGTTACGACCTCGACAACGTCAAATCGATCGGCTACGACGTGCTCGTGAATCGGCCGAAGGTCGCGGCGTACCGCGCGCCGTCGGCGCCGATGGCGGCGTTTGCGGTCGAGAGCACGATCGATCAGGTGGCCGGCGAAGATCGGCATGGATCCGATCGACTTCCGCATCAAAAACGCGGCCAAAGAAGGCACGCGGGCTTCGTATGGACCGACGTACGGACCGATCGGCATCGGCCCGACGCTGCAGGCCGCGAAAAATCATCCGCACATGAAAGCGCCGCTCGGGAAAAACCAGGGCCGCGGCATGGCGTGCGGGTTCTGGTTCAACTTCGGCGGCCAGACCTGCACTGATCTGAACATCGGCGTGGACGGCACGGTTTCGCTGGCGGTCGGCACCGTCGACGTCGGCGGGTCGCGCGCATCGCTGTCGCTGATCGCGGCGGAAGAACTCGGCATTCCGTACGACCGCGTCAAATGCACGGTCGCCGACACCGCATCGCTCGGCCACAACGACACCACAGAGGGGAGCCGCGGTACGTTCTCGTCGGGCATGGCGACGATATTCGCTGCGCGCCAGGCGATCGGGATACTGCGCGAACGCGCCGCGAAGATGTGGGACATCGACGTGGCGGATGTCGCGTGGAAAGACGGCCGCGCGGTTGCGCTGCGCGCCGAACATGGCAATCTCGATTCGTTGACGCTCGAGCAGATCGCCGCCAAGTCACCGCAAACCGGCGGACCGATCGCCGGCCACAACGAAGTCGTTGCCGACGGCGCCGGTGTTTCGTTTGCAACGCATATCTGCGACATCGAGGTGGATCCGGAGACCGCGAAGACGAAAGTCGTGCGTTATACGGTGATCCAGGACGCCGGCAAGGCGATTCATCCGGATTACGTCGAGGGTCAGTTCCAGGGCGCCGCAGCTCAAGGGATCGGTTGGGCGTTGAACGAGGAATACATCTACGGCGCCGACGGTCGGTTGCAGAATCCCGGATTCCTCGACTATCGAATCCCGGTCTGCTCCGATCTGCCGTTCATCGACACGCAGATCCTCGAGATTCCGAACCCGGGACATCCGTACGGTGTGCGCGGCGTCGGCGAGACGTCGATCGTGCCGCCGCTCGCGGCGATCGCGAACGCGGTGTCGAACGCGGTCGGCGTACGCATGACGCACATTCCGATGTCGCCTCCGCGCATTCTCAAGGCGATGAAGAACGGACACGGCGAGGGTTGATGGCCGTTACCGGCACGACGGCCGTGACGGCACGTGTTCGAGGTCCAGCTGTCGGGATCGCTGCGCGAATACGCCGATGGGGCGGCGACGGTATCGATCGAAGCGCGCACGGTGCGGGAACTGCTGCGCAAGCTCGTCGAGCGGTATCCGCGGATGAAGAGCCGCGTCGACGCAGGGATCGCGGTATCGATCAACGGCGAAATATTCCGGGACGACAGGAACGAAGAGATTCCGAGCGGGGCCGAGGTTTTTTTGTTGCCTCGCATTCAAGGCGGCTGACCGGCGCGCACCTAACAGTTGGAGAAGGGGGAGAGTGTGGCTAAAGGAGTAGCAGGGGCGAACGCGGTCGCGAGACCGCGCGGGCTCGGGCGGCTGTTCATGCGCAAGTCCGTCGAGCAGATGCACGCCGAGCATGCGGCAGGCGAACTGAAGAAATCGCTCGGCCCATTCAACCTGATTTCGCTCGGCATCGGCTGCATCATCGGCACCGGCATCTTCGTGCTGACCGGCCGCGCCGCCGCCGAATTCGCCGGCCCGGGCATCATGATCTCGTTCGTCATCACCGGCACGCTCTGCGCGCTGGTGGCGCTCGCTACGCGGAACTCGCGGCCGCGATTCCGGTGTCGGGCTCGGCGTATTCCTACTCCTACGCGTCGATGGGCGAGATCGTCGCCTGGATCATGGGCCTGCTGCTGGTGCTCGAATACGGCCTCGCGGCGTCGACCGTCGCGGTCGGCTGGTCGGGCTACGTGGTCAGCTTCCTGCACGATTGGAATATCAACGTGCCGGCCGCGCTGACGGCCGCGCCGGGATCTCGTCGTGAAGGACGCCGTCACCGGCGCGTCGGTCGTGGCGACGATGAACCTGCCGGCGATGCTCGCCATCGCGGCGGTGACGATGCTGCTCGTGCTCGGCATTTCGGAATCGGCGACGGTCAACAACATCGTCGTCGCCATCAAGGTGACGGTGGTGATCGCGTTCATCGTGATCGGCTCGCTTTACGTGATACCGCGAACTGGTCGCCGCTGATTCCCGCAGCAAGTGCCGGCGCCGCCGCCCGGCTCCGACATGAGCCTGTGGGGACAGATCAGCGACCGCGCTATGGAACGTGATGACGGCGCAGAACACCGGCCACTACGGCGTCGGCGGCGTGATCGCCGGCGCGGCGACGATCTTCTTCGCCTATATCGGCTTTGAAGCGGTCTCGACCGCGGGCGCCGAATCGAAGAACCCGACGCGCGACATGCCGATCGGCATCCTCGGCTCGCTGATCATCTGCACGATCCTCTACATCCTCACGTCCGCGGTGCTGGTCGGCATCGTGCCCTACACGGAACTGAACAATCCCGCGCCGATCGCGATGGCGGTCAACCACATCGGGCTCCCGCAGTTCGCGATGCTCGTGAAGATCGGCGCCATCGCGGGACTGTCGTCGGTGATGCTGGTGCTGCTCTACGGCCAGACGCGCATCTTCTACACGATGGCGCGCGACGGCCTGATGCCGTCGGTGTTCGCGCACGTGCACCCGAAATTCAAGACGCCGTGGATCAACACGATCCTCGTCGGACTGCTCGCGGCGGGCTTTGCGGGCTTCATGAGCCTCGATGCGCTCGCGAATCTCACCAACGTCGGCACGCTGGCGGCGTTTGCGATCATCTGCATCACGGTGATCTACCTGCGCTATCGCGCGGCCGGACATGAAGCGCCCGTTCAAGATGCCGCGGCCGGTGATCATCACGGTCGCGACGCTCGGCGCGTTGATGTGCGTGTTCCTGTTGATGTCGCTGATGGCGCACGTGCCGACGCGCAACTTTTTCCTGATCTACCTCGCTGCTCGGCTTCGGCGTGTATTTCCTGTACGGCATGTGGAACTCGAAGCTCGGGACGGGGCGCGGCTGAGCACGCGGATGGCAGTGAAAGAACCGTGCACGTCTAGGGGCGCCGGTGCATTCTTACGGCCCCTCCGATTCATTTTCATGGAGACCCAGTGCCCGCCTTACTCAGAGCACCGACACGAACCGTTCGCTCGCGCGTCTACGATAGCAAGCGATGGGACGGCTACCGCCCGCGCAGCAACGACATCGTCATTGCGACGTACGCAAAGTGCGGCACCACCTGGATGCAGCGCATCGTCGGCATGCTGGTATTCCAATCGTCCGCATTGCGGCCGATCTGGGAATCTTCGCCGTGGCCCGATATGCGTTTCTTCGGGCCTATCGAAGATGAGCTCGCGAAGGCCGAAGCGCAGACGCATCGACGATTTTTCAAGACACACCTTCCTCTGGAAGCCCTACCCCTCTACGCGGGCGTCAAGTTCATTCACGTCGCTCGCGACGGACGCGATGCGGCGATGTCGTTTCACAACCACCTCACGCATTTCACTGATGAAATACTTGCGACAGCCGACGCGATCAGTCGTAGTGATCCGAAGTTCGCCGACGACTATCCGCGTGTGTCCGAGGACGCAGCGGCGTTTTTTTCCGAGTGGGTCCTAGACGGTGGCGGGCACGGGGACGACGGCGCATCGTTCTACTGCATGGAAAACTCGTATTGGGCCGCACGCGGAAACCCGGACGTCCTGTTGGTGCATTACAACGACCTCAAGGCCGATCGCGCGGGCGAAATGCGCAGAATTGCGAACTTCCTCGAAGTCGACATCGCCGAAGCGCTATGGCCGGAGATCGTTGCGGCAGCGAGCTTCGAAGCGATGAAGACGCAAGGCGATACGCTCATGCCGAATGCGCGCACCCTGTTCGATCGCGGTGCGTCGCGGTTTCTGAACGAAGGCACGAATGGTCGCTGGCAGAACGTCTTCAAGGCGAACGATCTGAAGCGCTACGACGCGCAAGTGAAGGCGCACTTTGCGCCTGACCTCGCTCGTTGGGTGGAGCATGGGCGGCTCGTCGCGGGCGACCCAGGCGATGTCGAGCGGAGTCAGGTATGAACGCGGCGGCGAAGGCGCGAGGGTTGCGCGGTATCAGGTTGTCTTTCTCGCCGCCGTTGATGTTGCCGTCGCCGAGGTCGATGTTGCAGAGGCGAACGGCGATTTCGAATGCGCCCCAACCGCCTGTGCCCCTGTTCCGATTCGGCCGGACGCCGTCGAAGATGCCGCGATCGGTTTTGTACGGACGGGATTCGCCGGTCAGCGAATACGCGAGCTGCTAACCTGTCGTCGCGACGATGAATGGTGGCACATTGAGCTGGGCGATTGCCTGCAAAATGCTGTCACCGATGTCAGTATGCATGCATGGCGGTCCAACTCACCATTAGAGATGTTCCCGAAGCGGTGCGTGACGAGCTTGCTTCGCGCGCCGCATTGCAAGGCAAGTCGATGCAGGAGTTTCTGCGGAACGAACTGGAGCGGATAGCGTCGCGTCCTTCGCTTGACGCCTGGTTGAGAGCCGTACGCGACCGCAAACAGTCGGCGGGAACGCGGGTTCCAAGGAGCACGATCCTTCGCGCCCGAGATGCCGATCGCAAGTGGCGGTTGTGATCGATGCGTCGGTCGTCGTTGCCGCGCTGGTCGACTCGGGTAAAGACGGCGGTTGGGCAGAGTCGACAATTGCTGATGGCTACGCGGTTGCTCCAGAGCTGGTGCTTGTTGAGACGTCGAACGTTCTTCGTCGGCTGGAGCGTACCCGGGTCATATCTTCGTTCGAAGCGAACAGCGCCTACCGCGATTTGATGCGCCTCGATCTCGAACTGTTTCCGTTCGGTCCGTTCGCCGAACGGGTGTGGGTTCTGCGCGACAAATTGACAAGCTATGACGCGTGGTACGTCGCGTAACCGAAGCCCTTGGCTGCCCTTTCGCAACGCTGGACAAACGACTTGCTCGCGCCACCGGCCCAACCTGCAAGTTCATCACACTGTCTTAGGTCTCCTGCAACAGGCTAAGAGTCACGCCTCCGCGTTCGGTGATCATTGCCACTGTAGTTGGTTGACATCGGGTTGCGGTTGACATACGGTTGCCACCTGATCTGCAGGAGATCCGACGTGAGCGCCGAAGCCCGGCTCGATCCGAAACGCGCCGCCGAAGCACTTTTTGCTGCACATAAAGACGAAAGCGCCTGGCTGGATTCTTTTGCTGAATATCTCGATCGCAAACGCGCTGGGTCGGCACTGGCGCGGGTGCATGAAGTGTGGGGGTTGAGCCAGGCCGACAGCGCGCGGCTCTTTCGCGTCAGCCGCCAGGCAGTAGGCAAATGGTTGGAACAGGGCGTGCCCGTCGATCGCGCCGAAGCCATCGCCGATCTGGCGGCTGCCACTGATTTACTGATTCGGTACTTGAAGCGCGACCGAATCCCGGCGGTTGTGCGGCGCCCGATCGCGGCGCCGGTCGGAAAGTCGTTGTTGGAATTGCTGGCACAAGGCAAGACTCGGGAGTTGCTGGCTGCGTGTCGCGCGATGTTCGCGTTCGACAATGCGCACATCTGAACGTGGCGCTGCTAAGCGAATCGCTCCCCGACGAGTTCACTTGGTGGCGGATCGCCGACCCTGCCTGGGCTGATCCACTCGATCCGCAATTCGCCGGACGTCTCGGCGGACGTTGGAACCCTCCGGACAGTTTCCCAACGCTGTATCTCAACGAAGACAGAGTCACTGCGCGGCTGAATCTGCGTGCGTTCATCCTTGCATGGCCTTACGAACCGGAGGACCTGCGTGACGACACCGCGCCGGTGCTCGTCGGTGTGACGTTGCCGCGACAACAGGTTGTTTGTGATGTGCATACGCGTGACGGCGTTCGCGGCGCCGGGTTGCCGGAGACCTACCCGTTCGATCGAAGTGGCTCGGTCGTACCGCGTGCGCGCTGCCAACCGATTGGCGCGGCAGCGAAGGCGGTAGGATTGCGCGGCGTGAGAGCACGCTCGGCCCAATCTCGTGATGGGGCGGGGCGTGAGCTGGCATGGTTTCCCGCGACGACTCGCAGCATCGCGCAGCGCAAAGAGACGTTGCGCTTCGATCTGTGGTTCTTTGGTTGATTCCTCGGATAGCGACCGATCAATTCGACGCGCGCGCTTTAGTTGCGGCGTTGGCGCGCGCGGCGAGTGCCGCCTCCTTGCAGTCGTAGGGCAGTTTTTCCTCGGAGCAGAAATCCGGCCACTGGTCGGAATCGAGCCAATAGTCGACGAGCCCGAGGCGTGCGGCAAATGGCATGAAGCGGGGATCGGCGCGTAGAGCACGCTTTTCCGGTAAAAAGAGCCACCGGTTATCGTAGCGAATGGGATCGACAACCCCGTCGAAGTGCCTTTCGAGTTCCCGAAACGCCGCGTCCAGATAGCCGAAGTACGTGTAGGCGCGTTCGCCGCTCTCGCCGCAAGCGGCGATTTCGTCTTCCCGAATGCGCACGTGGTTTATCCGGGCCTCGGCGAAAGCTTTCACGCAGCCAAAGTGAGGCGATTCCTTTTTCGAGGCGGGCGTCAGCTCCAGCGCGAGCTTCGGGTCGCCGAATAGATCTTCCATGAAGTAACGTTCGTCGTCGGCGTCGCGCGCGGTGAGCTGCGTTCCCCGCATGTCGGCGAATCGCCGGCGGGCGTCGTCGACGTCCCCGAGCCACGCTGTCAGGAAGGCCACTTCGTAAATGAAGTTTTGATCGAGCGGATCGTCGGCGAGTGCGCGTCGAAGGTTGAGGAGCGCATCGCGAATCCGCCCGACCGTCGTCAGCCAGTAACAATAGTAGCTGTAGTTCCAATTGGCGGGATTGATGGCCAAGCTCTGCTGCAGCAGTTGTTCGCGCTCCGCGAGGCCCACTGCCGGGTCGTCGACCAGCGCGCGTGGCCAATAGGTATCGATACTCGGATCGAGTTCGTTGGCGATGCGGACGTCGTCGTAGACGATCTTGCGCAGGCGGGCGGCTTCCGCGCGCGGTTTTCTGTCGGAGAACCGCGTATTCGTCATCATTGCGTTGACAGAGGCTTCCAATGCGTAAGCGAGGCCGCTGCGTGGTGCGGCCTCGACGAGCCGCCTCGTCAGCTGCGGTAGTTGCTCGCCCGGTCCGTTTACCATCACACCGCAGATCTCCGCGAGCTTGCCGAGCTGATCGTTCGACGGTTCGGACTTCCACCCCCTACGAAATCTCGACGTGCACTGGAGTACGCCCGCGACGGAGACCGCAAAGTTTTGCTGCAGGATGCGGGGTTCCGCCAGGTCCCCCAGCTTTGTCATCGACCACAGAACAACATCTTCGTGTCGGTGCAACAAATCCGCGCCGATGACGAACTTGTCACCGTCGCGATCGACGGTTCCTCGCAACGCGAATTCCGCACGCGCGCCGTGATCGTCATCCGACCGCACGCCGGCAACCGTCCTGATCCCATTCGTCGCGAACACGCGAACCATCGTGTCGCCGAGACCTTTGGCAAAGCGCTCGAGTTCGTCGGTCCGCGTCAACGTGTCGAATCCGGTGATCTCGACCTTGTCGTTGTTGGCGTCTGCTGTGAGATCTGCGAGGCGCGGTCGCAGGATGACCAACGCCGCCACGCACACCGACGCAGCCACAACGCCGGCGACCATCCACCGTTTGTTTCGCCTCGGAGCAGCGCGCGTGAGTGTCGATGAAGGACGATCCGGTGTTGCAATCGGTGCACCCGCTGTACCGTCGGCGAGGACGTGCCGCAACGAATGCAGAAGATCCGCAAACGATTGTGCGGTCGGGTCCCCGTTCCAACCGACGAAGTCGAGCGCTTGTAGCTGACGGAAACCAAAAGGGGGCTGAACGGCGTCGATCCGAACGGGCACCAGCTTTTTTTCGTCGCGCGCGTAGGCCGCCTCATCGCGAACCCAATCGGATATCAGCGACGACGAAGACCACAACACCAACACAACGCGGGCCGTTGTCAGCTCGCGCTCGATCTCGGCACCGAAGTTTGCGCCGCCGCGGATATGCCGGTCCCACCAGACTGAGAGGCCCGAATTCACCAGTTCGCGCACGAATTGCTCGGCGATCGCGCGATCCGCGCTGTCATGAGAAACGAATACGTCGGCCAACGCGACTGGCTCCGAGCGCTGAATGGTCCGTGGCTAGCGTATCACCTGCCGAAACGTTGCATCGTGCGGCCCGCCGGAGCAGGCTTAGTTGGGGCGTTGGGGAGGGGTAGCCAATTGGGGGGGCAATGGCTTCTGCTGGTCTCTATGCTCGCAGCCGCAGCTGCGAGCGGAAACGACGCGCCGTCCATTGATTCTGCGGACGCGGCAGCGGATCAGAGCACGGCGGACTCGAATGCAGGTGAAGTCCGCAAGTCGAGTCTGATCGAAGAGATCATCGTCACCGGAATACGCGACGACACCACGCTGAAGGACACGGCGCACAGCGTCGTCGTCTTTACCGAGGAGCAGCTGCGGCTCGGTACGGATCGACAGATCAACGACGTTTTGCAGCGCGTTCCGAACGTGTCGACGAAAAGTGGTCTTGCCGGTGATCGTCAGCCAGTCATTCGCGGCATCGCGCAGAACGGGATCGATTCGCACCTCCAGAATGGAACCCTTCCGAACAACCTCACCTATGTCGATGGCTTCTTCGCACCGGGAGAGCCGTCGTTGTGGGATACCCGGCAGATCGAAGTGCAGCGCGGGGCCGAGAACTTCGTTGGCGGGGGCGTGATGGGCGGCCTGCTTGCAACCATGACCAACGATCCGGGTGAGGCGACGGAGGGGCGCTTGGTCGCGTCGTGGGCGCCGGATCCGGATGATCGATCGCTCGGCATTGCCTATGGCGGACCGCTGACTGATGACCTGGGCTATCGATTCTCGGCTTATGCGCGCGCGACCGACGGTCTCTGGACGAACCCGACACGCGGCGACAACGACTGGAATTCCAGCGACGAAACGCTGGCGCGAATCAAATTCGTGTGGGAGCCGTATGGCGACTCCGACACCGTCGTACGTGTACGCGCGGAGCATCACAAGAACTCGACCGACGGCAGCAACAGTACCTGGACGAGCGATCGCGGACTTGACCCGTTCGTGCGCGAGGATTTCGTGGATGAACCCGTGCACTACCAGGACGAGACGCGTTCGCTTAACGCAGAGGTCGAACATCGCTTCGATGACCGGTGGAGTGTGAACGTGCAGGCCGGATTGATCGAGGAACATCTGCGAGGAGAACGCGACCTTGGTCACGATCCTGACCCCGGGGGCAGCATCGTCGATCCCTGGCGGGATCTCGATTACGCGGGGTTTCAAATCCGCGCGTTCTATGACGACGATGTATGGCACGCCTTCTTTCGCCAGTATGTCCTCTATGCGCAGGTGACCAACACGCGCACCGATACGCGCTATCCTGACCATCTACTGCACGTTTTCTATCCGATCCCGGACTGGTGGTTCGTCGGCACGCAGCTCGGTGCGAGCCGGACATTCGGTCGATCGACCGTGGCGGTATCGCTATTGCGCTCGGGTCAGGTGCTGCACGGGCATATCGGAGGCGGTGTCGACGGTGTTACGGCGCTGGATCTCGAGACCGATCTGCACGATTTCAACTATCTACCGACGGTGACGTTTGACTATTCGCTCGCCGACGATTGGACGATTGGCGCCAAATACGAACGGTCCGCACGTCTTGGGGGTATCGGGCTCAATGTCGTGCGTGGGGTGTACCCATATGGCGATGAGTTCAGCGATGGCTACGAAACGTTCATTCGCCGATCGGCGTTCGACGGTCGACTGACGTTGCGAACGAACGTCTTCTACACGCGGTTCGCCGACCAACAGGCGGCCGCGCAAATCTCGGAAAACCCGGACGACGTCGAAATCATCAACGCCCAACGCTCCCATAACGACGGTGTGGAAATCGAGTCCACATGGACCGACGGCGGCTTGAACTTGTGGCTGTCGGTGGGCCTGTTGCAAGCCCGGTTCGACTACATCGTTTTCCCGTTCGACGGCGACCTGAGCGGCAATGATTTCCCGAATGCGCCGGACTGGACCGTGTCGTTCGGCTGCACGTACACGCGCCCGAGCGGTCTATTCGTCGAGACGGATGTGACGATGCGTCCCGAAACCCGCGCCAACCTCGAGAACGATCCATGGGTCGTCAATGAGGCACGCCGCATCGTCAACGCGCGTGTCGGCTGGACGTTCCATCAGCTCGACGCGTCGGTGTATGCACGTAACCTGTTCGATGAGCATTATCTGGATTTTCGGGACTCGAACCCGGTTGACCGTCAGGTGTATTCGCCCGGCGACCCGCGCGAAGTCGGCATGACTCTGTCGCTCGCCCTTTGAGCCCGCAGTCCTATCGAACGACGACTATTTTCCGATCATCACATCCGACGCCTTGATGACGGCGGTGACGTTGTCACCGACCTTGAGACTGAGTTCGTCGACGGCTTCGTTCGTAATCGACGACGTGACGATGACGCCCCTGGTGATTTCGACGCGCACGTGCGCGGTGGTCGCGCCTTTCTTGACGTCGACGATCTTCCCGTTCAGTTGATTGCGCGCGCTGAGCTTCATGGAGGTGGTCTCCTGTCGTTATCTTAGGTGGGCGGTGCTGAGGACAAGGGAACGGGCGTGACCGCGAGTTTGGCGTGCTCGCGCGCGCCACCTGTGACCTGAATGATCAGATCGACGTTCGCCGGCAGCGCCCATTCCACGGTCTTGTGAATCAGCGTGCAGGGCTTCTGTCCCTGAAACGCGGTCGATTCGATCGGTTGGCCTGCGTTGATGACGTCGAGCCACATCGGCGCGTCTAGCGTGATGCGATAACGACCGGCGATGGGTACGCGCACGGTCAACAGACCGCCGGCACCGTCGCCCGGCGAACGTTTTGCCGGGTGCGTGGGCCAGCACGACTTCACTGAGGGGATGCAGATCGAGCGCGTACAACGTGTCGACGTCGACGCGCGGGGCGCCGCTCGCGTTGGTGCCGGCGACCAGTGGCGTGCCGGGCTGCGCAAACAGTTTGAGCTCGTGGGTCATGTCCCACGTGAATGTGCTGCAGTCGCCTGCGTCGGCTGCCCGGGTCGGTGCGCCGAGCACGGACGTCAGCGCGAGGAGGAGGGTGCAGAGCTTCACGCGCATGATCGTCCGCCTCGGCGCAAGTCAAAGCGCCAGCTGAAATCGCATCTGGTAGATCATCGGGTCTTCGCCGGGGAATGGCCCACCGTCCACCTCGAGCACGTCGACGATGTTGAAGCTGATACGCAGGAACTGGTTCAGATACCAGTTCAGCGCGTAGGTCGACGTTGTCGTTCCTCGCCGCCGTTGATGTTTTCGTCGCTGAGGTCGATGTCGCTGAGGCGAACGGCGATTTCGAATGCGCCCCAGCCGTCGGCGCCGAAGTTCCGATTCGGGCGGATGCCGTCGAAGATGCCGCGATCGGTTTTGTACGGACGCGGTTCGCCGGTCAGCGTATAGGCGATCTGCGAATACCAGCCGTCGAACGTCAGGCTGTTGTCGATTCGCGATCGACGTCCGTCCACTGATATTCGCTCTGCCACGAGAGTGCGTCCCACTGCATGCCAAGTTCGAGGCCGCCGATCGTGTAGCTGTCGACGTTGACGAGTTCGCCGGTGTCGACGAAGCGCTGCGCGAGCACGTTCGACTCGGGCTTGTTGCGGAAACGCACGGTGCGGAATTTCGGCGCCGGTGACGTTGGTACTGTTGTCTTGCGTCGGTTCGCGATACACGTAGCCGAGGCCGAAGTGCACCACGTGGTTGTCCTGCGAAAACGGCGCATACGTGACGCGCCCGACGACGCCATAGCCTTCGTCGCCGGCCGGCGCGGTATTCGCGTTGCCGACCGGTTCGCCGAATACGCCGCCCGCGGCGGTCCAATGCGTGCCGGACGAACTCATCATCAATCCCGGCGCACGCGTCGTGATGAACGCGAACGGCAGACCGCGCTCCATGAACGTGACGCCTTTGTCGGCGGCGAGCGCTTCCATGCCGAACGGCTGTTTGAACTGGCCGGCCGTCAGATCGTGAACGGCTTGTACTTCGTGTAGGCAACGTAGCGTCGGTGATTCCCGACGTGCCGACGAACTCGTATTCGACGCGGTATTGCCAATCCGTCAGGAAGTTGCCGTCGATCGAAATGCGCGAACGCCGCAGATCGGTGCCGTTGGACAGCTTCGCGTTGCTCTTCGTCGTAGTCGGCCAGGTCGAACTGCTGCAGCGTGCCGATCTGAATCGACGTGCTGTTGTCGCCGGACGTGAACTTGAAGCCGTCGTCGGTCGTCATCGTCACTTCGGTTTTGCGCTGTGCTTTCAGCTTTTCGTATTCGGCCATCGTGATGACGCCTTTTTGCGCCAGCGTCTCCAGCAGATCGTCTTTGGCGATATGCGGCGACGCAGCCGCGATAGTCGACAGCACGACGATGGCGACAACGGCATTGAAGGCAGATCGGATCTGCATTGAAGCTCCCCATAGGACATCAGTTGGAAGATTGACTCTCGAAATTCGCTATATATGAGACTATATATCGAACTCAATGTCCACGGAGCGCGCCATCCATGCTGAATCAACTTCGCTTCGTCACCGTGATCGGCCTGTTGGCGCTTTCGTTCGGCGTGCACGCCGAGGAGCAGACGCGCGTGTTCGCCGCAGCGAGCTCGACCAACGCGTTGAACGACGTCGGCGGCGCAGTGGAAGCAAAGCGGGACATCCGGCGCCGAGCCTCGCGTTCGCCTCATCGTCGGCGCTTGCCAAACAGATCGACTCGGGCGCGCCGGCGGACATCTTCGCGTCGGCGGATCTGACGTGGATGGATTTTCTCGACGAACACGGCCGCATCGCCACGGGTTCGCGCGTCAATCTGCTCGGCAACGAGCTGGTGCTGATCGCGCCGAAGGGTCGATCCGGTCGCGGTCGAGATGAAACCCGGATTCGACCTCGCCGGCGCATTTTCGGGCAAACTCTGCACCGGGGAGCCCGGCGTGGTTCCGGTGGGCATTTACGCCAAACAAAGTCTGGAGAACCTCGGTTGGTGGCAATCGCTGCAGGGTCGCATCGTCGGCACGGACGACGTTCGCACCGCGCTTGCGTTCGTCGAGCGCGGCGAGTGCCCGCTCGGCATCGTTTATGCGACCGATGCGGCGATCAGCGACAAGGTGGAAGTGTTGGCCAGTTTTCCGGAGTCGACGCACACGCCGATCGTCTATCCGTTCGCGCTCGTCAAAGGGCGGACGCGCGAGACGCGAAAGCGTTCCTCGAATACCTGACGACGTCGCCGGAAGCGGCAGCGATCTACGAGCACTACGGATTCACGCTGCTGACCCGATGAGCGCGCGATGGGTCTGACGCGCAGAGGAGTCGCAGGCCCTCTTTCTGTCGGCCCGCGTCGCGCTGTGCGCGACCGCGCTGTGCCTGCCGCTCGGTATTGCTGTCAGTTGGGTGATGGCGCGCCGCGAGTTTCCGGGAAAGTGGATCGCCGATGCGTTGATTCAGCTGCCGATGGTGTTGCCGCCGGTGGTGCCCGGTTACTTCCTGCTGCTGATGCTCGGCACGCAAGGGTCCGATCGGCAGCTGGTTGTTGTCGACGTTCGGCATCGTCATCGCGTTCACGTGGAAAGGCGCGGTGCTCGCATCGGCCGTGATGGCGTTTCCGCTGATGGTGCAGCCGGTGCGACTCGCGTTCCGGATGATCGACGTTCGTCTCGAACAGGCGGCGACGACGCTCGGCGCGACGCCGTGGCGCGCGTTCTTCACGATCACGTTGCCGTTGGCATTTCCCGGGATCGTCGCCGGCAGCATGCTGTGTTTTTCGCGCAGCCTCGGCGAGTTCGGCGCGACGATGGCATTCGTCGGCAACATTCCCGGCGAGACGCGGACGTTGCCGCTTGCGATCTACAGCTTTGCGAATGTGCCGAACGGCGAAGCCGCGGCGATGCGGCTCGCGTTGCTGTCGATTGTGCTGGCGCTGAGCGCGCTCGTGATCAGTCACGCGATTTCCCGGCGCGCCGAACGGCTGCTCGGATACTCGCAACCCGGAGACGCGCGTGCTCGACATTGACGTCAGGTTCTCGCGCGGCGCGTTCGAACTCGTCGCGCGCGCGCAACTGCAACGCGGCGTCACCGGTATCTGCGGTCCGTCGGGTTCCGGCAAGAGCACGTTGCTTGCGTTGATTGCAGGATTGCTGAAGCCGCGGCACGGAACGCTGCGATTCGACGACGAAGTATTGGCGGACGCGCGGTCCGGCGTGTTCGTGCCGCCGTGGCAGCGGCATTTCGGCATGGTGTTCCAGGACGGTCAGCTGTTCCCGCATCTGTCGGTGCGCTCGAACCTGCTCTATGGCTTTCGACATCTCGAGCGATCGGGACGGCGTTTCGATCTCGACGCCGTCGTGAAACTGTTGGAGATCGGCCACCTGCTGGAGCGCCGGCCCGCGCATCTGTCGGGCGGCGAGCGTCAACGCGTCGCGCTCGGACGCGCGTTGTTGTATTCGCCGCGGCTGCTGCTGCTCGACGAACCGCTGTCGTCGCTCGACGATCGCTTGAAGGAACAGATCCTGCCGTTCCTGAAACGCGTGAAGGACGAGACACGGATTCCGATGCTGTACGTCAGCCATTCGCGGGCCGAGGTCGACTATCTGGCCGATCGGGTGCTGTCGATGGACAGGCGACTCGGGCGTCTGAGGCTTCCGCGTTACGACGTCACGCCGACGATCACGCTCGACGCCTTGAAGATCGCGCTCGCGGATTTGCCTTTGCGCAGCTTCAGCGTTTTTGCGGCGCCGTTCGTGATGACCGCGGCCACCGAATTGCCGCCCTTCAGGTCGATCACGACTTCGGTGTTGACCGCGCCTTTGACCAGTCGGCTGATCGTACCCGCGAGATGATTGCGCGCGGACAGCTTGCAGCGGCGCGTCCGTCGTCGATCGCAACGATCACCGACGACGCCTTGACGAGCGCAACGACCGCTCTGCCGACCTTGAGGCCGAGGTTCTCGACGCTCTCGTGCGTGATGATCGAAACGAGTCGTTCGCCGCCGGTCAGCTTGATCTGAATCTCGTCGTTGACGCTACCGGTCTTGATGCGCGAGACCTTGCCCGCGAAGTGATTGCGCGCGCTCGTCAGCATCGTCAGCCTCCCGAGAATTCCGAGATCGCGGTCGACGTTGTTGCACGCGCGTATTCAACGCGTCGAGAAACCGCGCGTTTTCGTCTTCGACCATGCGAAATGTTTTGACGAGTTGTTTGCCGTTCGCCGTCAGCCGCGTGCCGCCGCCGCCCTTGCCGCCGACGGAGCGCTGCACCAGCGGTTGATCCGACAGGTTGTTCATCGCATCGATCGCGTCCCACGCGGCCTTGTAGGTCAGGCCGACCACCTTCGCGGCGGCCGAGATCGAGTTCGTTTCGCCGACGCTCGCGAGCAGGTCCATCCAGCGCTTGTTGCCCAGCGCGCCGGCGCGGGTGTGAACCGACAACGCGCTGCCGATGCGGATCGAGGAACGGGCCATATGTTTCACGCGCTGCGGGAAGGAGTGTTCACAGCGATGCTACTCGATCCCGTGACGTCAGGTGATAAGGGCCGGCGCGATCACCAACCGACTTCGCGCGCGCTCGATCAATGCGGCAATCGGCGTTTCACGACCCGCAGGAATCTCTTCGCCGTCACCGCGACAGAAGATGAACTGCGCGCCGTCCTTCACGACGTAGTACATCCCTTCGTGCAGTAGCCGATGGTGATGCCGGCACAGCAGCACGAGGTTGTCGAGGCGCGTTGCGCCGCCATCGGCCCAATGCACGATGTGGTGGCCGTCCACAAAACGGGTGCTCGTGCAGTTCGGAAAGCGACAACCGCGGTCGCGCCGCTTCAGTGCGCGGCGCAGCGCCGGCGGAATGACGCGCGTTTTGCGACCGATATCGAGCGCTTCGCCATCGCCAGTCTCGAGAATGCGCACGATCGCGCTGTCGCAGGCGATTCGGCGCAACGTCTCAGTAGCGAGTACCGGTCCGTCTTCGATCTGCGGTGGATCGTCGGCGCTGATGCCATGTTCCAACAACGCTTCCGCGGGAGCGTGCACCGTGATCTGAAATCGATCCGCGGTGTTGAGACCATCATCAGCGTGCGGCGGTTCGGACAGAAATCGTTCCGCGAGAACCGCCAGTGCGTCGGCGCGTCGGACGGTTTGCGGTGTCTCTTCGAAACGGTTGCCGAGCCATTCCATCGCGCGGTCGAGCCCCTGAATCAACATCGCGCCCAGGTCGGCCGGCAAACGACCCTCGAACACCAGCGTCCCGTCTTCGTCGGTGTGACACGTGAACGTGCGATGCCGATACGCATCGAACGCCGCTTTCGATTCGCTCAAGCGTTCGACCTGGCGCATCGCCGCGACATTACGCGCGACATGCGCCGCGGTATGCGTCCGCGCCATCTGTACGAGTTCTGCTTCGTTGTCCGATCCAGCGACCCGCGTGATCGCGCGCACTTTCGAATAACTGAGTTCGCCGGTGCGGAAACATTCGCGGATCAGCGGCAGCCGCGGTAACGCATGCGCGATCCTCACCTTTTCTCGTGCGGTGACGAGATCGAGTCCGCAGTGCGCGTTCAGCCAATGTGCGCAGCTCGGCGTCGCTTCGTGGCGCCACGACTTCGCGGCGTCCAGTTTTTCGATCAGCGAGAGGAGACGGTATTCGGCGCGGTGGATGTCGGCGCACAGCGCAACGATTTCGGCGCAAAGGGATTGGGTGCACATGGCTTGAATTAGACACTGTATGGATGAACAGTATCGTCGAATCAGCTTGTAGATTCAATAGCTAACGAGGTGATTGGGGGGCGATTTTCGTAAGTGCGCTCGATTGCTTCGCACGCTTACAGCACCGGCTTCGCCGTTCGATCGAGGCCTTCTGGCGCCCCACGAGGCGCGAACTCAAGATCCTGCCGCCTGCGATGAGACGCGCAGCTCGATCCCGTTCCCGCGCAAGGGATAGTCACGTCGACGATTTGGCCGTATCTTTCGGAACGAATTGATCATGACCGGCCATCTGCCGGCACGGAATTGAGCATGCCCAGAACGCAGCACTCGGATGACTACTACGACGCGATCAAGCAAAAGTTTGCGCAAGAGCGTGACCTGCGGCTCGCGTATCGGCCGGAAGGCACCCAACAGTTCACGTCGGAGTTTGCCGGCGAACTGGCCCGGTATGCGAGCGACCCCTACGGCGGTCCGATCGCACCGCGCGATCCGATTTCCGACACCGTCGAGGTGCTGTTCATCGGCGGCGGTTTTTCGGCGCTGCTGACGTCGGCGCGACTGCGCGAGAAAGGCGTTGCGAGTATCCGCATCGTCGAACGCGGTGGCGACGTCGGCGGCACGTGGTACTGGAATCGTTATCCCGGCGCGGCGTGCGACGTCGTGTCGTACGACTATCTGCCGTTGCTCGACGAGATGGGTTACGTCCCGAAGCATCACTATTCGCGCGGTCCGGAGATCTTCGCGCACTGCCAGGCGATCGCGCGGCGCTACGACCTGTACAAGCTCGCCGTGTTCCAGACGACCGTCACGTCCACGGTTTGGAATGAAACCGAACAGCTGTGGCACGTCGACACCGATCGCGGCGATCACATGCGCGCGCAATTCGTGATCTGCGCCAACGGCACGTTGTCGAAACCGAAGCTGTCACGCATCGCCGGCATGGAAACGTTCGCGGGGCATTCGTTCCACACGTCGCGTTGGGACTACGACTACACCGGCGCGGACTTGTCGAATCTCAAAGACAAGGTCGTCGGCATCATCGGCACCGGCGCGACCGCGGTGCAGGCGGTGCCGGATCTCGGCGCGAACGCCAAAGCGTTGTACGTGTTCCAGCGCACGCCGTCGTCGATCGACGTGCGCGACGACTGGCCGACCGACCAGGAGTGGGCCGCGAAACTCAAGCCGGGCTGGCAGGCGAAGCGCCGCGCGCGCGCATTGGCGGACCCGCCGCTGACGGATGAACAGAGGGCGCGCTATGCGGCGGAGACAGTCGAGCAGAAGATCCAGCGGCAGGAGCGGGCGAACATCGACTACATGATGCGGATTCACGAGCGCATCGAAGCGACCGTCCACGACAAAGCAACGGCCGAATCATTGAAGCCGTGGTACATGTTCATGTGCAAACGGCCGTGTTTCCACAACGACTACCTGCCGACGTTCAATCTCCCCTCAGTGCATCTGGTGGACACGCATGGCAAAGGCGTCACGCAGATCAACGCGCTCGGCCCGGTCGTCGACGGCAAGCAGTACGAGCTCGATGTATTGATTTATGCGACCGGTTTCGAGGTGCAGAAGACCGGCATCTACAACCGGATCGTCGGTCAGTGCCGGGCTCGATCTGGCCGACAAGTACGCCGATGGCATCCGCACGCTGCTCGGCATCCACACGCAGGGCTTTCCGAACCTCTTCATCATGGGCGGCTACCAGGCGTCGTTCCAATTCAATCTGACCGACATGCTGCAGACGCAAGGCGACCACATCGCCGCGTGCATCGACTACGTCCGCACGCACGGTCATCGAACGCTCGACCCGACGGTTGCGGCGCGAAGAATGGTGGGTGAACGAAGTGATCGCGCATCGCGGCAAAACGTCGCGCAATCAGGAATGCACGCCGGGCTACTACAACTTCGAGGGCGAATCGCAGCGCCGTCAGGACGGCAACTACAACGGCGGCTTCAAACAGTACTTCCAACACCAGGGTGAGGTGCGCGCGCGGATGCAGGAGAACTTCGCTTTTACTGACGAGCGTAGCGACGCGCGCTGACGCCGACGTTCAGGCGCGACGCAGTGTTCTCGGTCAATCTCGACACCGCGCGCGGGCAATCGCTGGGCGAAGAGATCGCGAACAGCGTCAGCCACGGCGTCGCGTTGGTCGCGATACTCATCGGCACCCCGGTGCTCATCGTGCACGCGGTCAGGCTGAACGCAGTGGGACAGGGATCCGCGGGACTGATCGTCGGAACCTGCGTCTTCTGCGCGACCGCAGCACTGCTGTATCTCGCCTCCACGCTGTATCACGCGCTGCCGGCGGGCAAGTCGAAGCGGGTCTTTCGGATCATCGAGCATTCCGCGATCTTCCTGCTGATCGCGGGCACGTATACGCCGTTCACGCTGGGCGTGTTGGCAGGCGCGTGGGGTTGGACGTTGTTCGGGCTCGTCTGGAGCCTTGCGGTTGCGGGCGTCGTGCTGAAGGCGGTCGCGCGCACGTCGCATCCGATTCTCTCCACCGGTCTTTATCTCTTGATGGGTTGGCTCGTCGTGCTGGCGGTTGATCCGTTGCTGGCGCGCGTGCCGACGGCCGGCCTGTACTGGTTGATTGCCGGCGGGTTGGCATACACGATCGGCGTCGCGTTTTTTGCAACCGATTCACGGCTGCGTTACGGACACTTCGTGTGGCATCTGTTCGTGATGATCGGCACCGCGTGCCACTACTTCGCGGTGTTCTGGTACGCGGGCTGACAAAGTCGTCAGCGCCGCGTACGTGCGGCCGCCGTTAGCCCGTCGTTCCGCTACCGCTGAGCGCGCAGGGCGAGGGCAACAGCTTCGACAGCGGCGCTTCCATCCGCTGCAGCAAAGCGCGCGATTCGATCAGCGCACTTTGTGCGTCGAGCAACGCTGCACGGCGGTGATGCCAACCACGCGAGGCATCGTCGTCGTCATCCTGTTTGCCGCGTCTGAGTGACACGACCGGCTGGGGTAGCTGAAGCAGACTACTGATGCGGTCCAGCAGTGCCCCCGCTTGACGGTCGCTGTCGAGCAGACTGGCACATATGGGATCAAGAACGGACGGGTTGACATCATCAGCTGACTGGACCGCGGGCAATGCATTCCCTGCCTCGTCTGCGGCGTCTGCGGCGGCGCGCTGGATCCGGACGCTGCCGTCGGCGAAACCCACCAGATCCGCAGCGAGTGAGCCGAGCTGGTCGTTCGCGTCGAGTCGTGCAGCCGCGGCGCGCACCTTTTGAACGGCCGGAAGCAGCAGGCTGATCAGGACCGCAATGATCGCGATCACCACGAGCAGTTCGATCAGGGTGAAGCCGTTTCGCGCGTAACGCTTTTGCAGAGTGTTCATTTTGCGTTTCCGAAAGGCGGGGGGACGTTCTTTTATCACAAGTTCATGAGCGTTGCATGCGCAGCGCCGGCCGATGTCAGACGGGCAAACGCGGCTCAGGGTTGCGCGGACGTGTGTGCTTCCAGCGTCTTCTCCGCTTCCGACTTGGCGAGCTTGAATGCACCGTCGGCTTGCTCTTTGCACGTGGACTTTGCGTCCCCGGCCAGCGCCTCGCATTTGCCGATCGCGACTTCGTGTTCCGCCTTCGCGGCGTCGACGGTCTCCTTGTAGCGCTTTTGCGCGGCCGCCTGAGCCTCGTCTTGCGCTTTCATTTTGTCGACCGCCTCTACGATCGCTGCCTGCGTGTTGACGTCCTTGCGAATTTGGTCAGCTTGTTGGGTCGATTGGTCCTGCCCTGATTGATCGGCGTCGGTCGGATCGGCGTACGCAGGGGCTATCGCCATCGCGAACAGGCCGAAACACAACACGAGCGCATCAACTATTTTTGTTTTCATCGAGGGGGCCTCTGCTCGAAGTTCAGTCGATCGGCCACAGCATCGGCTTCGCGAGCGTAATCGGTTCGGGCGTAGCGGGCGCTGGACCACGTACGACCGTGTCGACGCCGCGCCACCACGGATCAACCGCGTCCGCGTGCGCCGGCTCGACCGGCTCGCCGAGTCGCGGCATCAACAGCTGCGCGCCCGCCTTCGGGGCCGAGCGCGAGCAACTCCTCGGCCGGCTGATCCCACGCGTGCATCGCGAGGCAGAACGTTCCCCAGTGCACCGGCAGCAGCGCGCCGCCGCCGAGCATCGC
The DNA here is from genome assembly GCA_963829065.1 of uncultured Gammaproteobacteria bacterium. Taxonomy (GTDB): domain Bacteria; phylum Pseudomonadota; class Gammaproteobacteria; order Pseudomonadales; family Azotimanducaceae; genus DATJGR01. The sequence goes on from CAWHHK010000014.1 coordinate 581,660, forward strand.
CAGCAGCGGTCGAGCGCGTTCTTCGGGCCGAGGTGAATGTCGCCCCACGCGGGGTGGAACGCGCCGACCTCGAGCATCACGAGATCGAACGGACCGAGTCGCTCGCGGATCGTTTGATATTCGGTCGTGAGGCCGGTGTCGCCGCTGAAGAAAACGCGCGTGCCGCTGCGTAGCGGATGACGAGCGACGACCACAGCGTCGCGTTGCCGCTCTTCAGTCCGCGCCCGGAGAAATGCTGCGACGGCGCGGCGGTCACCGTGAGTCCGGTGTTCGGCACGATCGTGCGATTCCCACCAGTCGAGTTCGACGATGCGCTCGCGGCCGCACGCCCCACGCCTCGAGATGCGCGCCGACGCCGAGCGACGTCACGAACGGCACGTCGCGCTTCGCCAGTTCGCGGATCGTCGGATAGTCGAGGTGGTCGTAGTGGTCGTGCGACACGATCACGAGGTCGATCGGCGGCAGCGCGCGCAGCGGCACCGGCACCGGCTGAAAACGCTTTGGGCCGGCCAGTCGCGACGGCGACGCGCGCGGTCCCCAGACCGGATCGGTCAGCACGCGCATAGCCGTCGATTTCGATCAGCACCGTCGAGTGTCCGAGCCACGTCGCGCGCAGACCGCTCTCCGGCGGCCTGCGCCCACGCCTCGAGCGGATTCATCGACGGCAGCGGTCCGCGCGGCACGCGGCGCTCGCCGCCGTACAGAAACTCGGTGAGCGTCGGCATCGACGCGTTCGGGTCGCGCAGCCCCGGCAAGACCGGATGGACGTTGCGGAACCGATCGCCCGCCCACAGCGGCGATGCCTTGATCCGTTCGAGCCGCGCGCCCTCCGGTCTTTTGCCTAGCGACTTCATCTGATGATCACTTCCGTACACGCTCGGTGACGCACGTTCGCCACTTTACCCGACAAGCACTACGCATACGTGCTCGAGTAGCGGAAACCGACCATTTTGCCGGGGTCACGATTGAACGAGTACCAACTCGCCAAAACGCCGCATTGCCGGAAAATTTGAATGCGTTATAAGATCGGGCAACCGAAAGCGACCAGAACCGTCATGTCAGATACCTACGTTCTCGAGATTCCCGAACAGATCACGATAGAAGCATCGACGAAGCGCACCCCCCAGGCCGCTCGGAGCACCGTGGCCGGCCGGCACTGTCATCGTCTCCGCCGACAGCCATCTGATCGAACAGGATTACTGGCACGACGGGTTTCCCGACGCACAAGAAGGATCAGGCGCCGCGCATGGTGTTCAAGGACGGCGGCTTCGATTTCAGCATCGGCGAGAAATCGATGACGCCGCCGGAGATCGCGCGGTTTCTGTGCCGCTCGATGGAGTGCACGCCGGGACTGAACGACATCCAGGCGCGGCTGAAGGATCTCGACATCGAAGGCGTCGAGAAGGAACTGATCTTTCCGCAGCGGCTGTTCGGTCTGTTCATGTTCGGCGAGATGCAGAACCGCGAACGAGGTGTTCGGCCTCTACAACGAAGCGATCGCGCGCCGCTGCGCCGAAGCGCCCGGCCGGCTGTATCCGGTGATGGTGCCGAACTACTGGGACATGACGAAGGCGAAGGAATCGGTCGAACGCTGCACAGCGCTCGGCGCGCGCGGCCTGATGGTGCCGCTGAAACCGGGCAAGGACGTCGACGGAAAAACGATCCACTACAACCACGGTAGGATGGATCCGTTGTACGAAGCGATCGCAGAGAGCGGCATTCCGCTGATCTTCCACATCGGCGAAGCGATTCCGACGGCGATGCCGGGTGCCGCCGGCATCGGCGTCGTGACGCAGATGCAGGGCTTTCGTCTGCAGTGGTCGCAGCTGACGTTCGGCGGCGTCTTCGACCGCTTCCCGACGCTGAAGGCGGTGTTCGTCGAGGGCGGTCTCGCTGGATCGCGAGCATGCTGCACGACGCCGACATGGCGGCGACGCACTTTCAGAGACCGCGCTGAATCCGCAGCTCGCGCATCCGCCGAGCTGGTACTGGCAGCACCACTGCTATGCGACTTTCATGACCGATCCGGTCGGGTTGTCGTTGCTCGATCGCATCGGACCGGAGACGTGCATGTGGTCGTCGGACTATCCGCACAGGAGAGCACGTTCGGCTACACGCGCAGTTCGATCCAGGCGGTGTTCGATGCGACGAGCGTCGAAAACGCGCAGAAGATCGTCGGCAAGACGGCGCTCGAGCTGTTCAGGATGGACTGACGCTCGAGACGATCAGCCTACTGGCAATTTCGCCACTCCACCCGACATCCGAATGGACGCATGACGCAACACAGCGAGCCGATCAGCCGAACACGATCGGCAAGCTCCGGAATCCGTAGAGCAAACCGCCCGGCAGGCGCCGGCCGCGCTCGGCACCGCGCGCGATCGACTCGAATCGGCTGACCAACGCACCCATCGCGGCCCGGGCTTCCATCCGCGCGAGCGGCGCGCCGATGCACGTGTGGACACCGTGGCCGAACGCGACGTGCCGCTGACGTTCGCGCGCCAGCTCGAAGTTCGCCGGATCCGACCATTTCGCGGGATCACGATTGGCCGAGGCGAGGTACACCATGCACCATCTCGCCGGCCTTGATCGTTTGGGCGCCGATGACGACGTCGGTCGTCGCGCGTCGCATCACCATCTGCGCCGGTGAATCGATCCGCAGCGCTTCTTCGATTGCGCCGTCGAGCAGGCTCGGATCCCGGCGCAGTTCCGCCCATTGCTACGGCGCGTCCGCCAGGCGATCGAGCAGGTTGCCGAGCAGGTTCGTCGTCGTTTCGTTGCCGGCGATCATCAGCAGGGCGCAGAACCCGACCACCTGCTCGTCGGATAACGTTTCCGTCGAGTCGCGCACCGCGGTCAGCGCGCTGATCAGATCGGAGCCCGGGGCGCGGCGACGCTCGGCGGCGACTTCGGCGAAATACGCGCGCAGTTCCAGCAGCAGCTTGATGCGATCGGCGTCGAATGGGCTGTCCTGGATGCCGACGACCGCGTTGGACCAGCGCTTGAAGTCGGCGGCGCGATCATTCGGCACGCCCATCATGCCGGCGATGACGGCGACCGGCAGCGGCGTCGTCATGCGTTCGACGATGTCGACCTCGCGCCCCTTCGGAATCTTGGCCGCCAGATCGTTCGCGAGGCGCTCGATGTCGGGCCGCATCGCGTCGATCGCCGCGGGTGTAAACGCTTTTGCGAGCAGACCGCGCAGCACCGAATGCCGCGGCGGATCGTCGCTGAGCAACGGGAACCCGATGCCGGCGCCGCCGCCCATCACGGATGACGAGAAGCCCGCGTGGTCGAGCAGGATCGCGCGCACGTCGTCGAACCGGGTCGCGACCCAGAAGCCCGCGGTATCCCTGCACAGCGGCGCCTCTGCGTGCAGTCGCGCGATGAAGGCGTCCTTGCCGGACTTCATGATGCCGACGCGCATGTCGATCGGATCGTCAGTCATGTTGCTCCTTTGAAATCTCTGGAATCACCAATGTAATCGCTCGTGCTACGCGTCGGCCCACTGGTCTCGCGGCAACGTCGCGATCCGCGCGATCGTCTCGATGCAGATCGCCGACAGCGCCGCGCCATAGTCCAGATCGATGTTCTCGAGCGTGTCGTGCGTGTCGTGATAGCCGGTGCGGTTGATGTCGTAGTCTTCCATCATCAGGATGCACGGCGCGCCGATGTCGCGAGAAGATCTGCACGTCGGTGTTGAACACCGAACTCTGCGGGTTGTCGGACGTGCGCACTTCGCCGTCGAGCTGCCGGTGGCGCGCGATTTGCGGCATCGTGATTCCGTCAGCGCTGCGCACGCTGGCGCCGCGACCGCGCCGATCGGGATGCGCATTCCATTCGACCGTCTTGCGCATTCCAGACTTCAGTTCGCCAGGTGCGCCTGATACGCGAGCGCCAGCGACGCCTGCGCTCGTCCCGGCGATATCTGGAAGATGTTGCGCGCGCTGTCGCGATTGTGGGCGATCATGTCCATCACCAGCGCGCCGACGACTTTCGTTTCGGACAGATCGATCCAGCGCTCCTGCCGTCGACGCGTGCCTTCAGCGTCCTCTCGATCAGCGACTGACAGAACGCGCGCGCGCCCATGCAGTCGGACGGAAATTCCTCGCCGGTCAGATGCAGCAGCCACACGTCGCGTTCGAGCCGTCCTTCTTTCGCCAGCTGCAGAAAGATCGGCGCGGCGAGCAGCAGCGTCGCCGTGGCGGACGCGTTGTCATCCGCGCCTTGCGCGCGAGATCCGCGCGCCGTTGCCGCCGCGCGCAGTTTCGTACACGTCTTCCATGTAGGCGGTGTCGTAGTGGTCGCCCATCACGACCGCTTCGCCGCGGTTCTTCCCGGGAATCACCATCAGGATGTTGCGCTCGTATTCGTTGCCGTCCTGATTGGCTACCCAGCCGCCGAAGCCGCGATATTCGAAATCGGTCTCCCATCGAAACGGCAATTCGCCGACGTACGCGATGCCGTTCATGCCGGCGTCCGCGATCACGTCGCGGTAGCGACCGATCAGATATTCGCCGAGCGCAAACAGGTCGCGCTGCGGATGTGCGACGCGATCCATCGTCGGCGCGTCCTGCACCACATCCGCGTTGACCTTGTTGACGAAGTGGCCATGCGACAGCGTCACGAGGTCGTTCCAGTACGCCTCTTCGTAGTCGCGCGTAGCGGTCGCATGCATACGTAATCGGCTTCGGCAGCGAACGACGGCGTTCGGGGCGACGCGGCGCGTCAGCGCGCGCACCAGGCGTGTCGCCGCTGTCGGTTCCGTACAGCGCGTCGCGACGATCTCGCAGCCATGCGTCGAATTGCTGTTTGTCCTGCGCCACGCGCAGCATTTGTTCGGCGAACGTGCGCGGCAGGCGCGCGCTCCGGCCAGCGCTCGGCCATGTCGAACACGTTCAGGATGTTCAGCGCGGTCTGGTAGCCGATAGTGGTCGTGTGTCTCGTCGATACGGTGCAGCGCGTCCAGATAGCGGTTCGCGCGACAGCAGCCGCGGATACAACTCGATCGGGGTGCTGATAGTCCGGCTGTTCACAATCGTAGCCGGTCAGATATCCCGGCAAGCGCACGTCCAACAGTTTCGTTGAGTTCGCTCTCAGGCTCCCAGCAGGCGACCAGCGGCCGCTGCCAGTACACCTCGTGCCGACCGACGCGCATCGCGGGAAACCGAAAGCAATACATGAACATGCCGCCGGCCAGGATCAGCTTGGCCGCGCGTTCGAGTATCGGCGCGGTTCGCCGCTGGGACCGTCGAGGATCAGGTCGCCGTCGCGAGACCAGATCTGGACAATTGCGCGCCATCGGTTTGTGGTACAGGTCGAGGTCGGTCAGCGCAGTGCTGAACAACGTCGTCGCGACGCTGCTCACGTGCAGGCGCTTCGCAGCCGGCGTCCTCGTCGCGCAGCAGCTTCTCCCAACGATGCGTGCGCGCATACTCGTTGAGCAGAATCTCGCCGTCGGGCTCCGCGTCGGCGCGCTCGGAAGCGCGGTGGCGCAGCCAGCCGAATTGCGGCACGCGCAGGCCGAGACCCTCGTGACGGCCGACGAGACGCAGCACCGAAAACTGCGGCGCGAGCGCATGCTGACGACTCGCGTCGCGATAGATCGGCATGCCCCAGAACACCATGCTCAACGGGCTCGGCAACAGTGCGATGGTGCCATCGAGATAGCCCTGGCGAATCGCGGGTGGAAGCGTGCTGAACGGACGAAACGTGAGTAGATAGCGCGTGCGGTGAGGCGGTGAATCGTCAGACGACGAGGTACCGTTTCGTCCACTTCGGAAGCGGATCGAAATGCCAATGCGGAAACCGCGGATCGTGTTGCGACGGCAGCACGCGGAAACCCGCCCCGTACAGTTCGTCCGCATCCCGCGTCGTCACACCGAACGCGCTCGACAACAGGTCGCTGATCACTGCCCGGCACGCTCGCGCCGACAATTCCTCGCCCGGTGCGGTGTAGAAGCTGTTCCAGAACGCGCGTTCCGGGCCTTGCTCGCTCGCGCCGAACAACGTCCATTGTCGGCGCCCCCGATCGTTCTGCGTCTTCGACAGCGACAGCGGCAACAACAGCACGTGGCGCTGACGAGTCAGTCCGGCCGCGTGGGATGCGAGTTCAGCGGACCAGTACGGGTTGTTTTTCAGATTACGGCCGTTGGGGCCGGCGACGTATACCGACGTGAGGTCGTTGGCGAACCTGATCAGATGCCCCATCGTCTGGTTTGCGACGTTCTCGAACCCGAGTCGGATCTGGTATGCCTCGTCGAATTCGGATACGCGCCAACCGTGCGGATCGTTCGGGTCCAACAGCGTCGTATCGAGTTCACCATACGGTGGCAGTCCGAGGCGCGGCGGTGGCATGAACTCGGAGTACGCCGGAATCGGAAAGCGCCCTGAGCCTTCAAACCACGGGAAGCCATCGGTCAATGTCTGCCAGCCGAACTTCGAGGTACTCATGGGTGTGGCAAAGTCGCGCGGCTACGTGTGCATGACGGCGAACAGCCGCCACGCGTCCGGAACGCCCTTCAACGCATGCGGGCCCAGATCCTCGAACTGGATGCCCGAACCGACGACGAGGTCTTTGACGGTCGACGAGACGAGCACCTGACCCGGGGTTGCCGCTGCCGCGACACGCGCGCCGACGTGGACCGCGATGCCGCTGTACTTATCACCGAGCACCTCGCATTCGCCGCTGTGCACGCCGACGCGCAACAGCACGCCGAGTGCTTGCACCGATTCGGCGAGCGCGGCGCCGCACCGCACCGCACGCGCAGGACCGTCGAACGCCGCGAACAGACCGTCGCCCGCAGTGTCGAGCATGCGTCCGCGGAAATGGTGCAGTTTGCCGTCTGCCAGCGCATAGAAGCCAGCGAGCAGTTGTTTCCACTGGCTTGTCGCCGAGGTCGGACGCGCGGCGCGTCGAGTCGACAATGTCGCAGAAGAGGATGGTCGTCAGCACGCGATCGTGCTCGGGTGCAGCGCGCTCCCCGGTCAAAAATTCGCGCACCTCTGCGAGCAATGCATCTTCCGACAAGCCGGTGCCGCGCCGGTCGAGCAGGATCACCTGCGCGAACTCGGCGAGCTTGGATGCAAAGCTCGCGAACACCGCCAGCAACCAGATGCTCTCGACATTCGACGTCCACCCCGGGATCAGCACCAGCCTTGCATCGCCTGCGCCAAACACCTGAAACGCGATATTCAGCCCAGCGCTCTTGGCGTAGCGAGTCTTGATCTGGTCGATCTCGAGCATGCCGCATTTAACCACGGCGCCGGGGCGGTCGGGTTACCATGAACGGCATCGTATTTGCGCAAGAGGCGGCACATGACAATCTGCGACGACGAACACGACGACGAGATTCGCCCCTACGCATCGCCCGTGTGTTATGCGCATGAATTCGAGTTGAATCCGTTGCCGACGGCAGAGGTGATCACGTTCCTCAACGGTCTGCTCGAAGGTGAGCGCGCCGGTGCGCAGGGGCTCGTCGACATGGCGAAGACGACGCGTGACGCGAACCTCGAGCAGCTGCTGCTCGACGTTGCGCGCGACGAGGGTCGTTACTGTGTGATGCTGCGCGCGCATATCCAGCGCATCGGCGGAACCGCGACGACTGCGACCGGTGTCTTCTACGAAAAGCTGATGGCGCGCGAAGGGCTGGCCGCGCAGCTGAAGCTGCTCGATCGGGGTCAGTCGGCCGTTGTCAGCATGATCGACGCGGCGATGCCGCGTATTGCGGATGCATCGCTGCGCGAGGATCTGACCGAAATGCGCGACGTCCACGTGCGCAACATCGCGCGTTGCGCGGCGGTCAACGTCGCAAACGTCGCAAGCTAACTGCGTAAAACGATTTCGATGCGCCGCCGCCGCGCGGTCATTGCGCGAGCTGAGGCAGGAACGACAGGTCGACGAAGTAACGTTTCGGATTGCCGCGCTCGATGTAGACGCCGATGTCGCGCGCGTTGATGTGCGCGGTGGGATCGAACCACAGATTCTCGCTTTCAAAGACGTGTATCTGCGACGTGGCGGGATTGGTCCATTGCGTGACGACACGGAACGGGTGTCGGCCATTCACCGTCAGACTCGTGTTCTGCTCGACGCTCTGGAACGTCGTGACAATGCGGGTGCCGCGCTGTCTGAGGTCCGCTTGCTTGCGTGCCGCAAACATCGGGCTCAGCAACAAAGCACCGCCGATCAGCACGAAGATCGCGCCGAGCCCACCGGCAATGATCGGGCCGAGCCACAACGAGAAGAAACCATCGATCCTGGCAGCGTGCGGCGCTGCAGGTCGATACAGGACCCGGACGCTTTCTCCCTCCGAGTAGCTCGGCGGGTTGCTGCTGGTATCTGACGTGAACTCGATGCTTTCGCCCGTGTCCGTCACGAAGCGCACCACCGGCGCGTAGGTGTTCGAATCGCTCGATTTTTTCCGCACCAGTTCGATCACCGTGCCATTGGCCGTGCTCGCTTCCTCGAGGAATGTCTGCGTGCTGTGGACCAGATACAGAGCCACCGTCAGCAATACGATGCCGAGTGCGCTGAAGGCGTATTTGATGAAGCTGACGGATTTCATCGTTGCCCGCCGACAAGATGCCCGTTCGAATATGCGCCCGTGGGAACGCGCCGGCAACGGCGGGCATAATGGCGCCTCATCCGACAACTCTGCCTTGCGTTCTGATCGATGACCGATAACGTCGCCACAGCCGTCTCGGCGTGGAGCCCGCTGAAGAACAGCGTGTTCCGCGGCATGTGGATCGCCACCATTGCGTCGAACATCGGCACGTGGATGCAGGATGTCGGCGCGGGCTGGTTGATGACGTCGCTGACGTCGTCGCCGTCGCTGGTGGCGCTCGTCGAAGCCGCCGACAGCATTCCGGTCATGCTGCTCGCGATGCCCGCCGGAGCGCTCGCCGACATCATCGACCGCCGGCGCCTGCTGATCGGCGTGCAGGCCTACCTGATGGTCGTTGCCGGCACGTTGGGCGTGGTCACACTGTTCAGCTTGACGACCCCGTGGGTATTGCTCGCCTTTACGTTTCTGTTGGGCGTCGGCGCCGCGTTGATGATGCCCGCGTGGTCTGCAATCGTCCCCGACCTCGTCGGCCCCGGCGAGTTGCAGTCCGCCATCGCGCTCAATGGCGTCGGCGTCAACATCTCGCGCGCGATCGGACCTGCGATCGCCGGTCTGCTCGTCGCGGCTGTGGGTCCGTGGCTCGTCTTCGTACTCAACGCGGCGTCTTACATCGGCATCATCGCGGTATTGGGTTTCTGGAAGCACGAGCACCACAAGAGTTCGCTGCCCGCGGAGCGATTGCTCGGTGCGACTCGCGTCGGTATGCGGTTCGTCATGCATACCCGGCCCTTGCAGTACGTGCTCGTTCGCGGCGTCGGCTTCTTCTTGTTTGCGAGCGCCACGTGGTCGTTGTTTCCGCTGATCGTTCGCCGCGAACTGCAACGCGGTCCGGAGGTTTACGGTTTGTTGCTGGCGTGCATCGGCGTCGGCGCGGTCGGCGGCGCGATGGTGTTACCGCGGCTGCGCGCGCTGCTGTCGCGCGACGCGCTGGTCGCATGCGCGAGCGCGCTATACGCCGCGGCCGCGTTGATGCTGGGCCACGTTCAGAACCTGCCGTTGCTCGCCGTCGCGATGCTCGCGACCGGCGTTGCGTGGATCTCGATTCTCTCCGCGCTGCAGGTATCCGCGCAGCTGACGTTGCCTGCGTGGGTGCGCGCGCGCGGACTCGCCGCGTTCGTCGTCGTGTTCATGGGTGGCATGGCGCTCGGCAGCATCGTGTGGGGACAGGTCGCGACGCGGATCGGCATACCCGATGCATTGACGGCCGCAGCGATCGGCATGGTGCTCGCGATCGGGGCGACGTGGCGCTGCAAACTCGGCGCGCACGCGGTGCTCGATTTCACACCGACGATGGATTGGCCGATGCCGGTGCTCGCAGAGACGCCGCAAGCCGACGTCTCGGTCATGGTGACGATCACGTATCGGGTGCAGCTCGACAAACGTGCCGAGTTCGTCGCCGCGATGCAGGACGTGCGCGAGATGCGACGGCGCAATGGCGCGTACTTCTGGCAACTCTTCCACGACTCGGAAGATCCGGCGCGCTACGTCGAGTGCTTCATGGACGAATCGTGGATCGAACATCTGCGCCAGCACGAACGCGCCAGCATCGCCGACCGGGAAATTCGGCAGCGCGCGCAACGATTCATGATCGATGGCGAAACGACGCACTCGTCGCATTGGCTCGCCGATCGGGAGTCGTGAGCGCGCCGCGGCACAGATGATCAGCTAGAGTGCTGCACGCTCGTGTCGTTGACGAACGCCACGATCAGCGGCATGACTTTTTGCGGCGCTTCATCGATGAGCCAGTGGCCGGAGCCCTCGATCACGACGCCTTTGGACGTTCGTGTCCACGAGCCGCGCTTGTTCGATCAGGAAATTCCCTGACGCTTTTTCGCCCGTCAGCACCAGCATCGGCATAGTCAGTTTCGTTTTCGAGAAGCTCGCGAAGTCCTTTGCGTCCTGCTCGAACGCGCGGAAGTACTCGAAGCCCGCGCGCATTCCCTCGTTCTTCGCGTACGCGGCGGCGTAGAGCTGCCGATCCGCTTCCGAGACGGATTTCTTCGGATCCGCCGCAAAGTCGTTCCAGAAGTGCTCGAAGTAAATCCGTTCGCGACCTTGCACGAGCTTCAGCGGAGTTTCGCCGTAGAAGTGGAAGTGCCACAGGTCGCGCAACAACCACACGCTCGTCCAATCACCAACGCCGGGCAGGAACGCGTCCATCAGCACGATCTTGGGCACGTCAGTCGGGTATTGAGCGGCGTATGCGTAGGCGACCATGAGGCCGATGTCGTGGCCGACCACGATGGCTTGATCGAAGCCGAGCTGATGCACCAACGCATGGATGTCTTGCGCCAGCGTCTTCTTGTCGTAACCACCCCGCGGGCGTTCCGAGTCGCCGGCGCCGCGCAGGTCGGGCGCGATCACGGTGTGATTCGTTGCCAGTAGCGGGGCGAGCGGCATCCACATGTGGCTCGTCTGCGCGTAGCCGTGCAGCAGCACGATCACGGGACCCGTGCCGCCGATCTTGTAGTTGATCTTCACGCCGTCGACGTCGGCGATCTTCTCGGTGAAACCTCGGAGGCAGCGCGGGTGTCGCGGCAGCGTGCGCGTTTGCAACGGCGCAGATCAGCGCCAGCGCGCAGAGCCAATGGCGCAGGCGCGCTCTCGAGTCGAGGCATTGATTCGCGTCGGCTACCACCCCTTCGCAGACGCGCCCGTTGGTCGCGATCGTGCTCGCGTTCAATCCCCGCCGCGGGGCGGTGAGGTTGGGCGCGGTTCGGCGCGGATCGGTATCGGGGTCAGCCATTTCGATAACTCGAGCAGCGTGTCGGGTTGACGCCCGTGCGCGCGCTCGAACGCATCGAAATCGCGTTGGAAGGAGTTGCGCCACCACACCACAGGATCGGTAGCTAGCAAAGTGCGACGACCCGATACCACGTTTTTTGTTTTGCAGTCCCCAGGAAGCCTCGAAAACTAAACCCGATGAACCGGGTTGGTCCACTACATCTTGGTGACAAAAATGCTTGACACCTCACGTCGAATGGCGCGGCGATCGACGATTGCGAAAGGTCTAGCTGCCAGCCGAACGATCGTTGTCGGTCGAGTGGCTCGTGGCGTTGTTCGTGAACTGAACAGGCTCCACCGCGTCGGGCGCAACGATCGATCCAACATCGTCCAGCAGCAAGCGGACGTATGCGACGCGACCATCCGGCTCCTCGTGGGCACCCAACGTGAGGGTGCCCACCAGCCGCCATACGCCCGGACGAAATGTGATGTTCTGCGTTGCGTCGCTAATCGGCAATTCGACGAATACCGTGGCACCGGGCAGGTAATCCGCTGGACCGTCGGCCGCCTCGGCGAGACTCGTCGGCACCGGCGCCACCATGAAGCGACCGGGCACGGGCTCCTCTTCCCGAACCATGTAACCGGCGATGCTGACGCGTTGGCGGTTGAGCTGTAGCGCCGTGGAGGTCGGCTCGAGTCCACGCGGTCCAACCGGATGCACGAACAACTCGGAGAGTTCGAGGTTCGCAACGGCAGCAGGGTCAGCGGCGGCCAAGCCCGCCGACACGTGCGCGTCTGCAGGTCCGCGTCGGTGACCAATGAAGCCCCGATCACCGCGACACCGGCACATTCATGATCGGCCGTCACCAGCACCAGCGTGTCGCCGTGCGTTTTCGCAAACTGTTTCGCGACGGCGATCGCCTTGTCGAACTCGATCGTATCCAGAATGAAGCGCTCGGTGTCCATGTTGTGGGCTTGCTTGTCGATAGATGCCCCTTCCACCATCAACACGAACCCTTTCGGAGCGTTCGCGTCGAGAACGTCGAGTGCTTTCTTGGTCATCTCATCGAGCATCGGCTGATCGGGAAACCCGTAGTCATCCACTACAGTCGAGGCCCCGCGGCGTTTGCCGATCTTGTCGAGCGTGACGTTCATGTTGGACAGCGAAAACAGACCGAGGAGCGGTTGGTTCAGCGGCGCGGCCGCGAGCGTGCTAGCGTCGGAAGCGTAGCTCCACCCGGCGCCCGTAAAATCAGCGATCAGATCGCGACCTTGGTCGAGTACACCGACCTTAGCGCCCCAACCGCTGACGATGTCGCTCGGCAGCACGTAGTCGCTGCTGTTGGCGCGGGCGGAACCATTGAAATTCGCGGTGCCGCCGGCGTCGTCGCAGGCTGCCGTCGAACCCGTGCAGTTCGTCGGATTGGGCAAGAACCATTTGCGACCGCCGCCCATCAGAACCGTCAGTCCGGTCAAGCCACGATCATCGAAGAACTGGTCGACGATGCCGGTGCCCGCGCCGCGCGCTTGCGTATGGATCGCCATCGATGCCGGGGTCGCATCAAAGACATCGGCCGTCGTCACGACGCCGAGCTTTTTACCTTGGGTACGCGCGAGAAATTCGGACACGTACTCGACGCGCGGGTTGTCGAAGTTGGCGGAGGTATCGTCCGGCCACACGCCTTCCTGATTGTTGGCGGCCTTGTTTCCGGTGACGTAATTCTGCATACCGGGGGCGGAGTCGGTGACGATCGAATTCAGCGACGCGGTCATGATGCTGGCCGTGACCGGGAAGGTATCCATCGATAACCGTCCCTTGACCTTGCCTTGGGCTACGCCGTTCAACATGATGCGCGCGGCGGTTCGGTGGCCGGAACCCATGCCGTCGCCGAGCATGATGATGATGTTCTTCGCTTTGTGGCCCGACTTGTCGAGTCCGACCACCTCGAAGTCGCCGCTGCGCGTCACCGTCTGGTTGTCAGATTGTTTCGCCACGACCGACAGCGTGTGCACCCCAGGTGAACCGTTGGAATATGCCCGCAGCGACGCGACCGCCGTGCCCGCCGGCAGCCCACCGACGAGTCCGCTGGTGACCAACCCGACGGAACCCGGCACCGGTGCGCCGTCGACGCGGAACTGGACCGCCGTGATGGTCTGACCGCTGTCGGGTTGCACCGTCGCTTGAAGATCGAAGCGTTGCCCGGGTACGAATCGCGAAATGATCGGATTGGCGTTGCCGCTCGCGAACAGCTCGCTGGGCGGCGTCAAGCGGGATACGGTTGGCGCGGCTTCGGCGCTGGCCATGATCCCCATCGCGACGGCAAAGCCGAGCAATGCGAATGCTTTCGGGGGTGTTCTCCTTTCCACGGCGTCTCTCCTATGAATTGTCGACTGGGAGGTGTCCCTCGTCCGAGGGAATCGACGCCGAGTGAATCATCGAAAAATTTCAAACCAATAACGGTTTGGTTAAGGTTTCGTGTACGCGCCCGGTTGATTCGGATTCCAACGCGTCGCCAATCGCCAACGGACTTACAATGGCGCTCGCCGACCCGAATTGTCGTGTGACCGAGTTCACATCGCGCCAACAATCACCGCTTGTCATCAAAGGTTCACGCCGTTGTCACAAGGCTGAAACCGAGGCGAACTAATCTCGCAACATGAATGCAAGCACACCAATTGCAATTCAAGAGCCTCACAAGACCCGCTACCGCACGATCTTTCTGTCCGACATCCATCTTGGAACAAGAGGCTGTCGCGCAGACTTGCTGCTCGAATTTCTGAAGCAGCACACGTGTGACGAGCTGTACCTGGTCGGCGACATCATCGATGGCTGGCGTCTGCAGAGCAGCTTCTACTGGCCACAGGCGCACACCAACGTCATGCGGCGTTTCCTGACGCTGTCCAAACGCGGTACGCAGGTCACCTATGTCACCGGCAACCACGACGAGTTCCTGCGCAAGTACTCGGACATGGAGATCGGCAACGTCAGAGTGGTCGACGAAGCGGTACACAAAACCGCGGATGGACGGCGTCTCCTGGTCGTGCACGGCGACGCATACGACATCATCACCCGGTATCACACGCTGGTTGGCGTACGCGGGTTCGCTCGGCTACTCAGCCCTGCTGGCGCTGAATGGTCATCTGAACCGGCTGCGCGCGACATTCGGGTTTGGCTACTGGTCGTTGTCGGCCTGGGTCAAGTATCGCGTGAAGCGCGCGGTGAGTTTCGTCAGCGGGTTCGAGGAAGCCGTCAGTCAGCACTGCCGCCAACGCGGTTACGATGGCGTGATCTGCGGCCACATCCACCATGCCGAGATCACCGACTACGACGACGTGCGCTACATGAACTGCGGTGACTGGGTCGAGTCGTGCACCGCTCTGGTCGAAGACGACGCGGGTGTTTTCCGCGTGATTCATTGGGCCGACGAGATGAATGAGGCTGCGCAAGTCGCGGCGCCCATTGCGGCGCTGCAGAGGTTGCGCGCTTGAAGCGCATTGAAGTTGCTCGTGGTCTCCGACGCGTGGGAGCCGCAGACCAACGGCGTTGTCACGACGTTGAAGCACGTCAACGCACAACTGATGCGGCGTGGACTCGATGTCACCGTTGTGCATCCCGGCCTCTTCAAAACGCTGCCGCTGCACGGCTACCCGGAAATTCGCGTCGCGATCAATCCATGGCACGTCGGCCGCATGATTCTCGCGGAACGCCCGGACACGATTCACGTTGCAACGGAAGGGCCGTTGGGCCTCGCCGCGCGATTGTTCCTGGCGCGTCGGTCGATTCCGTTTTCGACCTCGTTGCATACGAAGTTTCCCGAGTACCTCGCCGCGCGAGCCAACGTGTCGCCCAAAATCGGCTACGCGTTCCTGCGCTGGTTCCACAAACCCGCCAGCGCGACGCTCGTTACAACGACGTCACACAGGCGCGAACTCGAGGGCTGGGGCCTCGAGCACCTCGTCGTGTGGGGTCGCGGCGTCGATACCGAGCAGTTCGCTCCGCGGCATCGCCAGCCGCGGACGTGGCCGCGCTTGCTTTATGTCGGTCGGGTCGCAATCGAGAAGAATCTCGAGGCGTTTCTCGAGTTGCCTTACAAGGCGACGAAAGTCGTCGTCGGTGACGGTCCCGCGCGAGCGGCGTTGCAGGCGCGTTACCCCGACGTCGAGTGGGCCGGCTACCGTTACGGCAGCGAACTCGCCGACTACTACGCCGACGCGGACGTGTTCGTGTTTCCGTCGCGTACCGACACCTTCGGTCTGGTGATGCTCGAGGCGATGGCCTGTGGCACGCCGGTCGCCGCGTATCCGGTCACCGGACCGATCGATGTCGTCGTCGATGGCGTCAACGGCGCGCTGGATGTCGATCTCGGCAGCGCGATCAGAAGCGCGTTGATGATCGATCGAAAGCGCTGTCGGAAATTTGCGTTGAGCCATGGTTGGGACGTGATCGCGCAGCGGATGGCTGCTCATCTGCAGCTGATCGATTGGGCTCGACCGGACGTCGTCGGCGACTGCGCAATCACGTACCTCGAGGCGCCTCCTGCAATCTCGACGCGCGATCGCGCGCGCGAACCGAAGAGCGCACATGATCGTCATGCTGTCGGACAGCGTCATCCCTCCGGAAAGCGTCGTCATGCAACTGTAACGGCCGCGCCGTAGCGTTGACCGCACCGTCGTGCATGTCGATCCGAAATGGGCTACCGGGAGCTGCTCAAGAAGTACATCCGTTTCGTCGAATCGCAGGCGGGGGACGACTTCATCGACACGGCCGGCTATGTCGTAGACGGGCCTTTCTCGGATCGAGAGCTGGGTGAATTGAAAGCGCTCGCGGTTGATCGAGCGACGGACGGCGCGGCCGAGTACACGCGCCTGCGCGAGTTCAGTTATCGATTTCGCCTTCTTTGCATTTCCTTCGACCTCACGTTGCAGCAAGCAGCGGAGATGGCCGGCGTCGATGCAACGGTCGTGCGGCATTGGCGCGCGAACCCGCTGTCGCCCTCGTACGTCGCGATGCAAGAGGCCGAATTTGCCCGGTTCGAGCGCTCGCTCGTCGATTGGTTGACGCAGCGACATCGCGACGCAGAAGCGCGCGCGCGTCGGGTCGCGACGCGTCGCCGCGCAGACGAGGGCAAGAACGCGATCAGGTAGGGCGGGTTCGGCGTGGCTTCTTCGGTTGCGCGGTCTCCGCCTTGCGCTTGGCGGAACGCGGTCGCTTCGGCTTCTCGGTCGGTTCGGCCGCGTCTGCGCCGATGCTTTTCTTCAGATACTCCATCAGGTCGACGATCTGCGCGCCGACGGCATTCGTCTTCCTGATTGACCTGCGCCGCGATGACGTCCTTGCCGACCCTTGCGCTTTTTCTCGATCAGCGCGAGCAACTCGTGCGAGTGTGAATCTTCGAGGTCGCTCGCTTCGAGCGCGTCGCCGCGCAGTGCCTCGATGTGACGTTGGAACGTCGTCACGGCGTGTTCGTCGACGGTCTGAAGTCGCATCGACCTGTGCGTCTGCAATGCTGCGCAACTCGTCGGCGAAGCGCAGCGTGTACGCGCGCAACAGCCCGCCGCGCGCGATGATCGCAACGAGATATTGTTTGCCGCGCATCACGAACGTCGCGATGCCGGCGCGGGCGCGATCTTCCATGACCTCGGCGAGCAGCCGGTATGCCTTGCCGGCGCGTTTGCTCGGCACCAGGAAATAACCGTGTTCGAAGCGCATCGGGTCGATGTCGGCGAGCGGCACGAACCGGGTCAGGTCGATCTCCTGCGACAGCTTCGGCACGAGCGCTTCGAGTTCTTCGTCGGTGACGACGACGAAGCGATCTTTCTCGACTTCGTAGCCGCGCACGATGTCGCCGTTGTCGAGCGCGACGTTGTCGTTGGGACAGAAGAAGCGCCGTCGCAGCTGCGTGCCGTCCGGCGCGAGCATCCGCAGTGACACGCGATTCGATCGTTGCGCGGTAATCAGACTGACGGGAATGCTGACGAGACCGAACGACAAATTGCCGGACCAGAATCCGCGCACGAAGCTCGCGCCATTAGCGCAGGTTGGTTGCTGCGGCTCGTCGTCGACGGTGCCGCCGAGACTTACGCCGAGGCACTGACTTTCTCCCTCGGTTTGCCGCGTGCTCCGAGGCTCGCGGCCAGCGCGGCCTTCAGGTCGTCGGTACGCGGCTTCGATTTGACGAGCCCGAGCTTCGGTCTTCTTGCCGCGCGCTTTCGAATCGACCAGCGCGAGCACGCGTTCGCGGTATTCGTCGCGATAGGCGGTGGGATCGAAATCCTCCTCGAGCATGCCCATCAGTTGTTGCGCCATCGCGAGTTCTTTCTGATCGAGCGCGGGCCCGGACGTCGTCTCGAGCGAATCGACTGCGACGACCTCGCCTTCGTGCCGCAACGACACGAGAACCAGCACGCCGGCGTACACGCGCAGCGCTCCGACGTACGCCTTCTTGCGCATCACCCAGTGCGCCACGCCTTCGACGTTGCTGCGCCCGAGTGCGGTCGTCAGCGCGCTGTACGCGCCGTTGTCGTCATCCGGACCGAGGTAGTACGGCCGGTCGTACCATTGCGGATCGATCGCGCCGATCGGCACGAAACGGGTGAATTCGATGTCGCGCGACTCTTGCGGCGTGAGCGCGGCGAGTTCGTCCGGCTGCACGATCACGAGCCCGCCCTCCGGCGCCGCGTAGCCGCGTTGCGTCTGGTCGTGGGGCACGATCTCGTCGGTGTCGGGGATTCACCATCGCCTGCGTGACCGGCACGAGATCCGTCGCGTGCAGCAGACGAAAGTGGATGTCGCTTGTCTTCGATCGCCGAATACAGCTTGACCGGCACGCTTGCGTCGCCGATCCGCAGCACCCCTTTCCACATCGCTCGGGCAGTCATGTCGTTTCCCGTTTCGTATGCGCGAGTTGTCCCAATACTATATCGCCGTCCGAACGAGCGCAGCGTGTCGCGTTCACGGTTCGAGCGCGCGCCGGATGGCGTCGACTTGGCCCGGATCGAGATCGGCCTGGAAGTGGTGCAGCCGCTCGATGAGGTCGGGCGTTTCGAAGTAGTGGGCGGCGCAGCCGACGTGAACGAAGCCGCGGCGATGAAACGCACCTTCGGCGAAAGAAGACGATCGGGATGCGCCATTCGCCTTTGACGATCAGCTCGTGACAGTCGCGGCAGCGCGCCCGCGCGCCGGTCGATAGGCCGACGCCGTCGATGCGCGGCAAGCGATGCAGCGCGACACCGAGTTGCGCGTCCGCACGCAGCTTCGTGGCATCGGCTTGCGGCATGTTGGCGCCGTCGAGGGTCGCGAGCAGCGCTTCCGGACGCCGATAGGCGGCGCATTGCAGGTGGAACCACAACGTCGCTTCGCCGCCGCCGAACGGATTGGCGATGCGCTCGCCGAAGCGCAGCGTCCCTTGCGCGATCGTGGCGCCACAGCCTCGACACTTCGAACGGCCCGTCGTCGCGGCCTCGATCAGGTGCGGCATCCGTGCTCACCAACACTTCGACAGTGGGGTATCAGAGTTCCAACGGCATCAGCTGTGCGACGCGCTGCGGTTCGCGGCGCCAGACGTCGGACGCATCGACATACAACTCGATGCCGTTGCCGTCGGGGTCCTCGAAATACAGTGACTTCGTCACCTCGTGGTCGACCGGGTTCGGTGTGATGCCAGCGGCTTCGAGCATCGCTTTCGCCTCGCGCAGATCGTCGAGGCTGCGGCCGATGTTGAACGCGACGTGGTGCAGCCCCGCACCGGTTTGCGGATGGGCCGCGCCGTCGCCGCTGACCTCCATCACCGCAAAGTCGTGGTGATTGCCGAGCGTGAAAAATGCCATCTTCATGCCGTCCTGGTCGAAACGCGCGCAGAGCGGCAAACCCAGCAGCCCGTTGTAGAAACGTTCCGCGCGATCGCGGTCCGTCACGCGCAACACGACATGACCCAGCGCCTTGATCTTCATGGGGTATCGCGCTCCTCGTTTTGGGGGTTCAGAACATACGCCGCCGAACGCCGAAGAGCCATCACGACCTTCAGAGCGACAATCGCTTGGTTGCGAGCGCCGCGCCGGCGACGAGTGCTTCGAGTTTGGCCCATGCGATCTGCGGATGCACCCGCCCCCCAAGCCCGCAGTCAGTGCCGGCCATCACGTTCTGCGGGCCGACGAGCTTTGCAAATCGTTCGATGCGGTCCGCAACGAGCTCCGGGTGTTCGACGACGTTCGTTGCATGCGAGACCACGCCGGGAACGAGCACTTTGCCGTCAGGCAACTTCGTCTCTTCCCAGATCCGCCACTCGTGTTCGTGGCGCGCGTTGCCCGCCTCGAATAGATAAGCGCCAGCGTTCACGGCCAGCATCAGGTCGACGATGCTGCGCAGCGGAATGTCGGTGGTGTGCGGTCCATGCCAGGATCCCCAGCACAGGTGGAATCGGATGCGGTCCTGCGGCAGGCCGCGTATTGCGTGGTTGAGTGCATCGATGCGCAACTGCGTGAAATGCCGGTAATCCTCGAGCGAAGGCTCCGGCACGATCATGTCCCAGTTTTCGGCGATGCTCGGATCGTCGAGCTGGAGGATCAGCCCGGCGTCGACGATCGCCCGATATTCCTCCCGCATCGCGTCTGCGCAGGCAAACAGAAACTCGTCGTCGGAGGCGTAGTAAGCGTTGCCGATTCGGGCGCAGCTTCCCGGCGCAACCGACGTCATGAAGCCTTCGTCGAGACCGGTGGATTGCAAGGCTGCCTTGAAGTGTTCGATGTCGGCGCGGATCGCTGCGTGCCCGGTATAACTCAGTGGTCCGGTGCAGGTCGGGAACATCGGGTGGCGCGGCGCATCGCGCCGAACTGCTCGGCCCGGCGCGGCACCTGCCTCGGGATCCGCATACGCTTCGGCGAAACGCTGCCAATCGCGGCGCTCGCCGAAGCTCGCCAAACGGATCCGCGCGGAACTGCGCGGTGCGGCCGCGCTGTCGCGAAAGAGATCGAAGCTGCCGAGTTCGAGACCGCCGAGGCGCTGGAACGAATAGCTCCACCAGGCGCCATAGTCGACGCGTTGGCCCATCGCTTTGCCGTACTCCCCGTCGCCCGGCACATCGAGTCCAATTTGCTGCTGACGTCGGACCACGTCGGCCACAGCTCGCGATAGCTCGTCTTGATAGACCCGTTCGTCGACGGCACCGGGCGATCGGCGCGCGCGATTGAGTTCAATCAAGTGATCGGGCCGCGGCAGGCTGCCGGTCTGTGTGGTGCGTATCTTCACAACAATCCACTCGGTTCGCCGCCGAGCAGGAACGCGCCGTACAACTCGGCCGCGACGTCGAGATCGAAGATCGCGTGCGTCGAGGCGGTGTTCAGGTCGCGCTGAATGCGCTGCAGCGGACTCTTCACGAGCTGCGCCGACGCGCCGCTGCCTTGCGCCACGCGCGTGACGATGTCGCGCGCCGTCTCCACGACGAGCGCGAGCGCGAGCCGCAAACGGGCGCGCTCGCGCGCGGGGCACGGCTCGCTGTCCTGTCCCCACGCTTCGATCGCGTGGCCGATGCGCCTGAGTTCGGCCTCGTTCGCCTCGTGCCGCAGCCGCAGGCTGCCGAGCCGGATCTGCGCGGCCGCGCCCTCGCCCTGCTTGTGCGAGCTGCCATACAACGTCCGCTCCGACAGCCGCCGTTCGAACAGGTCGACCGCGGCGCCCGCGGCGCCGACCAGCGGCGACGTGGCGGTGAGCGCGAGGAACGGCACCATCGGATAGCGGAACGTCGGCGACCCGTGCCAGCGTGCGCCGGGACTCTGGCCGTTGCGCATGGGCGACACGTCCTGGCTGAGGTGCTGCGGCACGAACACATCGTGCGCGACGATGTCGTTGCTGCCGGTACCGCACATGCCGGCGGCGTACCACGTGTCGTCGACGTCGATGTCGGCGCGCGGCAGTGCGAACAGTCGCGCCTCCGGGCGCCGGTCCGCGTGCATGATGATGCCGTTCAGGATCACCCAGTCGGCGTGCATGACGCCGGTGCCCCACGACCAGCGGCCGCTGAGCACGTGGCCGCCGTCGACCGCCTTAGCGCGGCCGTTGGGGCTGATCGAGCCCGGCGCGAGCACGTATGGCTGTTTGCCGAAGATCGCTTCCTGCCCCGCGGGGCCGAAGTGTGCGAGCAGCCAGTTGTGCTCCATGCAGAACGTCGTCACCCAGCCGGTGGACGTGCACGCGCCGCCGAGCGCGGTGCCGATGTCGATGAACTCATCGATCGCGATCTCGTAGCCGCCGAAGCGCTTCGGTACGTACGCTTGGAACACGCCCGTTGCCTCGAGCGCGGCCATCACGGCGTCGACCGGCTGGCGGATACGCTCCGCGTGCTCGGCTTTCCGACGCGACCAGCGGCAGCAGCGCACGGACCCGGTCGACGAGTCCGGGCCCGGTCGCGGGTAAGTTCGCTGCAGCCATTCGTCTCTCCTCGATCGCGTCGCAGCAGGATGCCATCATGCCGACATACGGGCCAGACTGGCCCTT
>CAWHHK010000015.1:0-259943 GCA_963829065.1 uncultured Gammaproteobacteria bacterium
GCGATGCGATGGCTTCTGCCTTCGAAGCGACCAACCACACGTTCTCCGGCGCGGACTCGATGGCGGCGTCGACCTTGGCCATCGATTTGCGAAAGTTCTCCGCGGTGAAAGTTTCATAACCTCGTGTCCAACTGGTTTCGAACCGTCTGTTCATTCGCCAGCGCGCGATGTCGGATCGATCCGACGCGGTGGGTCGCGTGATCTCGCGCTCCAGAATCTTCGCGTGGGTCGCCGAGCCAACCTGCGCGATCAGTTCGTCCTGGATCTCGAACAATTGGTCCGCTGGACGGTCGTATCGCTCCGCCCACACATGCGTACCCGACTCGGTCTCGATCAGCTGCGCCGTGATCCGCAGCGTCCCTTCCTTGAATCGCCGGATGCTGCCTTCCAGAACGTACGAGACGCCGAGTTCGCGTCCGACCTGGCGCACGTCGACGGAACGGCCCTTGTAGCTGAAGCTCGAATTGCGCGCGATGACGAACATGTCGAACGTCTTCGACAGCGACGTGATGAGATCTTCGGTCATGCCGTCGGCGATGAACTCGGCTTCCGGATCCGACGACATGTTGGTGAACGGCAGTACCGCGAGCGAGGGTCGGTCGAGGACGCGCGCGGGATCCGCCTGCAGCGTCCCGCTGATGTACGTCGCAACGCTGGCGATCAGCCGATTGTACTGCGCCGCGTCGTGCTGCTCGGGCCAACCGCTGAGATCGGCCGTCTGAACGCGGCGAAACGCGATCGGCAGGCGAACGTCGTCGAGGCGAACCGGTACGAGGATGTTTCGCTCCTTCGCGTCGAGCGCTTCGTCTGCGAACCCAATCCGAGTCGACCGAACTCTGCGTCCACACGACCACGACGCAGCGCGCCGCTTCGAGTTCCTGCTCGATGACCTCATCGAAGTGCTGCCCCGCATCGATGTGCCGATCCCACCAGACGCTCCAGCCCTGGCGTTCGAACGCCTCGACGAGCGCCGCCACGCGCTCGCGGTCTTCGGATGCATACGATAAGAAGATGTCGGCCATCCGTTACCCCCGGATGAACGATACCGAGTCTACGCCCGTCGGGCATTCATCTTGGCGCACGGTGAACCTCAAGGTTGCAGGCGCATCGACCGCCAGGCGGAACCTTCGCCCTCGCGTTGCCACAGCACGCGGTCGTGAGCCCTGCCCGACGAGCCGACCCACAACTCGACGCGTTCGAACACGATGCGATAGCCGCCCCAATGCGCCGGCCTCGGTACCGGCTGCGCGCCGTGGATACCGCCGAACCGCTCCGCTTCGGCGTCGATCTGCGCAAGCAGCGCGGCGCGCGATTCGATCGGCTCGCTCTGACGACTTCCTCGAGCCGCAAGCTGCGACAGCCGCGGCCGCGTCGCCCAGTACTCGTCCGACTCGGCCTCGGTCGTCGATTCGACCCAGCCGGCGGCGCACATCTGGCGACCGAGCGGATCCCAATACATCACGGCGCTCGCATTCGGGCGCACCGCGATCTGCCGCCCCTTCGCGCTGTCGCGGTTGGTGTAGAACAGCAACGCACCACGCGTCGCGTCGACGCCGCGGCACAGCACCGTTCGCGCGCGCGGATGACCGCGCTCGTCGAGCGTGCCGACGATCATCGCGTCGGGATTCGCGAGGCCGCTGGCCTGTCCTTCGATGATCCAACGCAGCAGCACGACGAACGGATCGTGCGGCAGCGGATCGGCCAGCGACGAATCTCGTGGTGTGTCTTCGAACATGTCGCGGATCGCTTGGTCGCGGGGGCGTCCCGATCATACCTTGGCCTTGAGTTTCATGATCCGTTCCCCGATCCTTGGATGCTTCACCGGGAGAGCAGACGATGGCGGCGATCGACGATTTTCGTGCCGAAACGCGCGAGTGGCTCGCGCAGAATTGCCCGCCAGGCGCGCGCGGCCCCGGTCAGATTCCCACCGGCAGCACGAAGATCAAGATCGAAGATCCGGACACGCGGTTGTGGCTGACGCGCATGGCCGAGAAAGGCTGGACCGCACCAATGTGGCCGAAGGCGTACGGCGGCGGCGGCCTGACCGAAAGAGCAATACATCGTGCTGATCGAAGAAATGCGCCGCTGCGAGGCGCGGACGCCGCTGATGGGCATGGGCACGTCGATGATCGGCCCGACGTTGCTCGAACTCGGCACCGAAGATCAGAAGCGGCGCCACATTCCGCCGATCGTGCGCGGCGAACTCGGTTGGTGTCAGGGCTACAGCGAACCGAGCGCCGGCTCCGACCTCGCGAGTCTGCGCACGCGTGCCGAAGACCGCGGCGATCACTTCTTGATCAATGGCCAGAAGATCTGGACCTCGGGCGCGCAATGGGCGGACTGGATGTTCGGCCTCGTGCGCACGAACCCCGACGCGCCGAAACACGAGGGCATCACTTTCGTGCTGCTGCGCATGGACCAGCCCGGCGTCACGGTCAAACCGATCCGCTTGATCAGCGGCACGTCGCCGTTTTGCGAGACGTTTTTCGACAACGCGATCGCAAAGAAAGAAGACGTGGTCGGCCAGGTCAACCAAGGCTGGAGCGTCGGTAAACGCCTGCTGCAGCACGAGCGCTCGGGCATGTCTGCGCTCGTCGGCGGCGGACCGCGCGACACTGGCCCGAGCTTGTCGGAAGTTGCGAAGAGCTATGTGGCGCAACGCGACGGCAAGCTCGCCGACGCCGCGCTGCGCACGGAAGTCATCCGTCACACGATGAATTCGCGCGTGTTCCGGCTCACGCAACGGCGCACGGTCGAAGAATCCAGTGACGGGCGAACGCCCGGCCCCGCGACCTCGATCTTCAAGATGTATGGCACCGAGCTGCAGCAGGAACGCTCGGCGCTGCTCGTCAAGCTGCGCGGCTTCAAAGGCATCGGCTGGAGCGGCGACACCTTCACGCCCGACGAGGTCGAAGGTCTGCGCAGTTTTCTCGGTGAACGCGCGGCATCGATCTATTCCGGATCGAACGAGATCCAGCGCAACATCATCGCGAAGCGGGTGCTCGGACTGCCGGATTGACGCGAGCTCTGATTCTGATCGCGCTGTTCGCGTGCGCGGCGTCTTGTGCGCGTGCTCTCGATGTCCCGTCTGTCGCCTCAACCCAAGGACCGGCCATGACCGACCTATCGGCGCCGCCAGTCGCGCCGCCCAAACCGTATCACTACAGGCGTCACGGGATTACCGTCGAGGATCCCTACCATTGGCTGAGGGATCCAAACTACCCGCAGGTTACGAGTCCGGAGATCCTCGACTACCTCAACGCCGAGAATCGTTACTTCGAAGCCGCGATGGCCCCGCACGCGGCGCTGGTCGATGAGTTGTTCGCCGAACTCAAGGCGCGCCAACAACCCGACGAAGCGGCGGTGCCGTGGAAGGACGGCAACTACGAGTACCAGTGGCGTTACGCCAACGATGCGCAGTATCGAATCTGGCAGCGCTGGCCTGTCGGCAACCCAGACCAGGTCCAGACGATTCTCGATGAACCGGCGCTCGCCGACGGACACGACTATTTCTCGCTCGGCGGTCTCGACGTCAGCCCCGACGGGCGTTATCTCGCGTACGCCACCGATACCGACGGCTCCGAGCGATTCACGGTGCGCATCAAGGATCTGCGCACCGGCGAGCTGCTTCCCGACACGCTGACGGGCACCAGCGGCGGCATCGTCTGGGCAAACGACAACGCGACGCTGTTCTATGTCGAGCTGACGGAAAACTGGCGACCTTATCTCGTGAAGTCGCATCGGCTGGGACAGGACGTCGCCGAAGATCGGCACATCTACGAAGAATCCGGTGGCACGTTTTTCGTCAGCGTCGAGAAGACGCAGTCCGAGGCGTATCTGCTGGTCAGTACCGGCGACCACGTGACGAACGAAGTGCGGTTCGTCCCGGCCGATGCACCCGATACGCCGCCGCGCTTGATCGCCCCTCGCCGCGCGAAACACGAATACGACGTCGAGCACCACGGCGAGTTTTTCTATATACGCACCAACGATACGCACAAGAACTTCCGCCTCGTTCGGGCGCCGATCAGCGATCCGTCCGAGGCGAATTGGGAGACCGTGATCGACGGCAGCGATCGGGACTACCTGACGGGCCTCGATTGTTTCGCGGATTTCTTCGTGCTCGAAGAGCGCATCGACGGACTCGACCAGATTCGCATTCGCGATTACGCAGGCAACGAGCATACGGTCGCGTTTCCGGAGGCGTCTTACGACGCGGGCTTAAGCACCAACGCCGAATATGCGACGAACGTGCTGCGGCTCGGTTACGAGTCGATGGTCACGCCGCAGACGGTCTACGACTACGATCTCGCGACGCGCACGCTGATCACGCGCAAAGTGCGCCAGGTGCCGTCGGGATACGACGCGAGTCAGTACGCAACCGAGCGCCTGATGGCGCCGGCGCGCGACGGCGCGCGCATACCGATATCGATCGTGTATCGAAAAGACTTCAAGCGCGACGGCGCTGCGCCGCTTTATCTATACGGTTACGGCGCGTACGGCGTCGCGATGTCGCCGGATTTCTCGAGTGCTCGGTTGTCGCTGCTGGATCGCGGTTTTGCGTACGCGATCGCGCACGTTCGCGGCGGTGACGAACTGGGCTACGGCTGGTACGAAGCGGGCAAGCTCAATCGCCGCACCAACACGTTTCACGACTTCATCGACGCGGCCGAGTTCCTGCGCCAACAGCACTACACGGGCGCGGGGCGGATCGTCGCATCAGGCGGCAGCGCGGGCGGAACGCTGACCGGAGCGGTTGCCAACGAGGCGCCGCAGTTGTGGGGCGCCGTGATCTCGCACGTGCCGTTTGTCGACGTGTTGAACACGATTCTCGACGAGACGCTGCCGCTGACGGAGATCGAGTGGACGGAATGGGGTAATCCGATCACGGACAAGAAAGCATTCAAATTCATCCGCTCGTACTCGCCGTACGATCAGGTGAAGCACCAGGCTTATCCGCCGATGCTGGTCACCGCGGGTTTGAACGATCCGAGAGTTACGTATTGGGAAGCCGCAAAATACGTCGCGAAGCTTCGAGCGTTGAAGACCGATGACAATCTGCTGTTGCTCAAGACCAACATGGGAGCGGGCCACCAGGGCCGCTCCGGTCGCTACGATTCGCTGCGTGAGGTCGCCGAAGAATACGCGTTCGTGCTGACGGTGCTCAACGCACCAGCCGGCCCGCGAACTGGTGCTAACGCACCAGTCGGGGCACCGACCGCTGAACATCCGGTTTCTGCGATTCGCGCAGGCGCCGGCGGATGATGTTCTGAACGATGTTGATCGTGGTCCAGTCGTGCTCGACCGGATGGCCACAGCCGTCGCAGTCCATCGGCACGGCTTCGATGACCTTGGTCAGCAATTCGCTGTACGGCAACCGCACGACGTGCTTGCAGCCGCCACATTCGAGTCCCACGGTGGGATCCAAACCTACGTAGTCCATTGCGCGCCTCCTTCGTCCAATTGCGACGCGGTGTGTCAACCTGAGGAGCCCAAACTCCACACAATCCCGCGATTCCTGGAAGAGGTGCGAAAGGCATGCCAGGTGGTGGTGGTGGTGCAGGTTCGGAGCGCCGGACTCGCTCGGGCCGTCCCTGGGCGCTCGGCCACGCGCCATCCATGGCGCGTGACGGTCCGGCGCACCGAACCTGCACCACTTTGCGTTTGGTGGCAATCGAGGCGTCGACGTGGGGCTGACGTTATGCGCGAGCGATCTGCGAGGATCTCCACGCGGCGTGAAGTGCGTCACGAAATTCGGGCGCGGCGATGGCGATCAACGCATCGACTCGCGCGGCTTCCGATGCGTGTTTGAGGCTCGCGACGCCGTACTCGGTGACGACCAGGTCGACGTCGGTGCGCAGCGCGGTCACCAGTTCGACGCGCGGGACAATGCGCGAAACGCTGCCGCCGCGCGCAGTCGCGGTCATCGCAACGATCGAACGCCCGCCGGGCGACGCTTTCGCCGCGCGCATGAAGTCGACCGAACCACCGGTACCGGATATTTGGCGGCCGCCGACGCGCTCGGCGTTGACCTGGCCGAACAGATCCACTTCGACGGCCGAGTTGATCGATACAAAGCCCGCAATTTCGCCGATCACGCGCACCTCATGCGTATGATCCGCGCCGCGGAACACCACGTCGGGCCGCTGCGCCAACCAATCGATCAGCGCGGAGGAACCCAATGCCATTCCGGTCACGTGCAGACCACGATCGATTTTCTTCCTCCGTCCCGTCATCACGCCACTCTCGATCAACGCCCGACCGCCGTCGTCGATCAGCCCCGAATGCAGCCCCAGATCGTTCTTGTTGGCGAGCGCTGCGAGGATCGCCGCGGGAATCGCGCCGATGCCGGTCTGAATGCAGTCCCCGTCGGCGACGAGTTCGGCGACGCGCCGCCCGATCTGCTGCGCTACCGCGTCGGGCGGCGTAGCGGGAAACTGCGGGAGCGGACGGAGCGTGCGCACCAGCGCGTCGAAACGAGCCTCCGGCACCAGCGGGCATCCGGCGCTCGCGACAAAGCCCTCGTTGACCTCCGCGATCAGATAGCGCGCGTTCGCCATCGCCGCCGCCGCAAAATCGACATTGGGACCGAGCCGCAGTCGCCCGTCGCGGTCGTACGCGGCTTGCAGCATCACGACGTCGAAGCTCTGTCCGGCGATGTATGCATACACCGCTCGCATCTGCATCGGCAGAAAAGCCACACGCCCCTCTGCGTGCCCGTTGGAGAGCGTCGGCGACATGAAGAAGCACTCGAGGCGCGTCTCCGGATGCAGCGCGGTGAGATCGCGATTGTTCAATCCGGCGAGCGGGAACTGTACGAAAGTGACGCCCGCCGCCGACTGCGGCTCCGCCGCAATCGCGTCGAGCAGTCCGGTAGGCTCGTTCGACGAGCCGCCGACGTAAACCCGCATCTGCCCGCGCAACAGCGACGGCACCGCGGACGCGTCTATCCAATTGCCCGTCATGCTGCGCGCAACGTCCGTTGTCGATGAGAAAAAGCAGTATCCATGGCACCGCCGCTTTGCGCTAGAGTTGCGGCAGCCCGCTGAGACTGCGTCGATCAATCGTCGTCGGAGAGGATCAAACAATGAATATCAACAAGGTGATCGAGCGCGTCAGGGCGATTCTGCTGACGCCGAGGACGGAATGGCCTGTCATCGCAACGGAGTCGACGACAGTCGCCGACCTTTATCTGAATTACATCGTCGTCCTCGCCGCGATCCCGGCGGTTTTCGGTTTCATCAAGGGCAGTCTAATCGGCGTCGATGTGCCGTTGCTCGGCACGATGCGGGTCGGCGTCGGCGCCGGCATCAGCGGGATGCTGCTCAGGTATGGGTTGAGCCTCGCGCAGGTTTACGTGATTGCGCTGATCATCGACGCGCTCGCGCCGACGTTCAGCGCGCAGAAAAACCAGCTGCAGGCGCTGAAGCTCGCGGCGTACTCTTTCACGGCCGCGTGGGTCGCCAGCGCCCTGCAGATCGTGCCGTGGATCGGCGCGCTGCTCGCGCTGGCCGGCGCCATCTACAGCATCTACCTGCTGAATCTCGGGCTACCGTCGACGATGCAGTGCCCACCCGACAAATCCGTCGGCTACACCGTCGTCACGGTCGTCATCTCGATCGTGCTCAGCTTCGTGATTGCGGCGGTGGTCGGATCGATCACCGGCATCAGCGCACCGGGCCGGATCGGCAGTTCCGATATCCAGTACGACAAGGACAGTACTCTCGGCAAGCTCGAGGGATTTTCCAAAAAAATGGAGCAGGCGACCAAACAAGTCGAAGCGGCCGGCCAATCGGGTGACACCGCGGCGCAAAGCCAGGCGATCGGCGCGATGATCGGAACCGCCATCAGCGGCGGCGACAAGGTCGAGGCGTTGGCGCCGGATCAGCTGAAGCCGTTCATTCCCAACACGCTGTCCGATCTGCCGCGGACCGACATTTCGGTAGAACGCAACGGCGCGATGGGCATGCAGACCTCCGAAGCGCACGGGACGTACCGCGATTCGGGCGGCGCACGCACGCTGCAGCTCGAGATCACCGACACCGGTTCCGCCAAAGGCCTCGTGGCGCTCGCGGGATTTGCGTCGTTGGAAGAGGACAAGGAAACCAGCAGCGGCTTCAGCAAAACCTACAAGGACGACGGCCGCATCGTGCACGAAGAGTGGGACAACGGAGGCACCGGCGAATATTCGGTCGTCGTGGGCGATCGTTTCACCGTCAAAGTCTCTGGCGACGCGAAGCAGTTCGACCAGCTGAAAGCCGCGCTGAACGAGGTCAACCTCGCTGGACTCGAAGCGCTGAAGGACACCGGCGTTACTTCTCAATAGCGCCGCACAACATCGAGCACGGACGCATGTGAGAGGCGGATGAACAGCGCACTCGCTCCCTTTCATCCGCACACGCGTGCGTGGTTCGACGCGAATTTTCCGGCGCCGACCGATGTGCAGGCACGCAGTTGGCCCGTGATTTCCGCGGGCGGACATGCATTGATCACGGCACCGACCGGCAGCGGCAAGACACTCACGGCGTTCCTGTGGGCGCTGGATGCGTTTGCGCGCGTTGCGGTATGCGTCCGGTGCGACGCGCGTGCTCTACATCTCGCCATTGAAGGCGCTCAACAACGACATCCAGCGCAACCTGCTGGAGCCGCTCGGCGGATTGCGCGCGCGCTTCGAAGCGGCTGACGAAACGTTTCCGGAAATCCGGGTGCAGGTGCGCTCGGGCGATACCGACCCGAGCGAACGGCAGCGGATGCTGCGGCGGCCGCCGGAAATCCTGATCACGACGCCGGAGAGTCTTGCGTTGCTGCTGACGACACCGCGCGGCCGCGCACGCGTTGGCCACAGTGGAGACGGTGATTCTCGATGAGATTCACGCCGTCGCCGACAACCGGCGCGGCACGGTGTTGATGACGGCGCTCGAACGTCTCGCGCGTTGCGCGGGCGATTTTCAGCGCATCGCGCTGTCGGCCACCGTGCATCCGCTCGAAGAGATCGCCGCGTTCGTCGCGGGTCGTGATCACGACCACGCACCGAGGCCGATCGACATCGTCGAGGGCCGCGACGACAAACAGATCGAGTTCCGCGTGCGCTTCCCCGATCACGTGCGCGCGGCGCTAGACGCCGGCGCAAAAATCTGGGAGCCGCTGACGCAAACCTTCAGAGAGATCATCGCCGCGAACGCCGCCACGTTGTTTTTTACCAACAGCCGCCGCCTGGCCGAAAAGATCACGCTGACGATCAACTCGACGGAAGCGACCCCGCTCGCATACGCGCACCACGGATCGCTCGCGCGCGAAATCCGCACCGAGGTCGAACAGCGGCTGAAATCCGGCGCGCTGCGCGCGATCGTCGCGACGAACTCGCTCGAGATGGGCATCGACATCGGCAGCCTCGACGAGGTCGTGCTGATCCAATCGCCGGCGTCGATCGCCTCCGCGCTGCAACGCATCGGCCGGGCCGGCCACCGGGTCGGCGACGTCAGCCGCGGCACGTTGTTTCCGACGCACGCGCGGGACTTCCTCGAAGGCGCCGCGCTGGCCGAATGCATCGAGGCGCGCGAACTCGAACCGCTCGCGGTCATCGAGAATCCGCTCGACGTGCTCGCGCAGATCATCGTCTCGATGACGGCCAGCGAAACGTGGACGCTCGACGACATCTACGCGCTGTTGCGACAAAGCTATTCGTATCGGACGCTGCCGCGAGAGCAGTTCGAACTGGTCGTCGAAATGCTGGCCGGACGGTACGCCGGCTCCCGCGTGCGCGATCTCAAGCCGCGCGTTGTTTACGATCGAATCGAACAAACGCTGCGAGCATCGAAAGGCGCCGTATACGCGCTCTATACATCCGGCGGCACGATACCCGACCGCGGCTACTATCACTTGCGACACGCCGACAGCGGCGCGCTGATCGGCGATCTCGACGAAGAGTTCGTGTTCGAGGCGCAAGTGGGTCAGACGTTCGCGTTCGGCACGCAGGACTGGCAGATCAAGCGCATCACGCACAACGACGTGTTGGCGTCGCCCGCAAAAGTCGGCTCTGTCGCGATACCGTTCTGGAAGGCAGAGCCGTATAACCGCAGCTTCCACTACTCGTCCCGCATCGGCGATTTTCTCGAACGCACGCAAACTCGACTCGACGACGACGACGAGGCCGGATTTTTGACTGCGCTGACGACATCACACGGTTTCGACGCCGCGGCGGCGCGCGAACTCGTCGACTATCTTCACCGCCAGCGCGCGCACACGGGCGCCGCGCTGCCGCACCGGCACCACGTGCTCGTCGAGTACATCCAATCCGGCCCAGGCGGCTATCACGGCCCGGATCAGGAACGGCAGATCGTGCTGCACACGCTGTGGGGCGGCCGCGTCAACCGACCGTACGCGCTGCTGCTGTCCGCCGCGTGGGAAGGCGACGCACGGGCAGGTCCCCGAGGTTCACGCCGACGACGACGCGATCGTGATTCAGATCAAAGGCGACATCGATCCGGCGCGCGTGATCGATCTCGTTCGCGCCAACGGACTCGATGGGGTGCTGCACCACGCGCTCGAACGCTCCGGCTTTTTCGGCGCGCGCTTTCGCGAATGCGCCGGACGCGCGCTGCTGGTGACACGGCAGCGTTTCAATCAGCGCCTGCCGTTGTGGATGAGTCGCCTGCACGCGAAGCAGCTGCTGACCACGGTGAAGCAATACGCGGATTTTCCGGTGTTGCTCGAGACGTTTCGAACCTGTCTCGTCGACGAATTCGACCTGCCGGCGCTGTATCGCGTGCTCGCCGAACTCGAGAGCGGCGAGATCGCGGTGACCTGCGTCACGACCGCCGAACCGAGTCCGTTTGCGGCCGACATCGCGTGGGGACAGATCGCGCCGTACATGTACGCCGACGATTCGCCGGAATCGAACGCGGCGAGCGCGTTGTCCGGCGATCTGATTCGCGCTGCGGTATTCGACGCCGCACTGCGGCCGCGCGTCGACCCCACCGTGATCGACGCGTTCATCGCGAAACGCCAACGCACCGCGCCGGGATACGGCCCGACGGACGCAGCCGAACTCGGCGAGTGGCTGAAGGAACGTGTGTTGATTCCTGAAGCGCAGTGGCGCGAGTTGACGTTGCCAGACGGCGCCGATGCGGCCAGCGTGCCGGTGCATTGGCTGGTTCGCGACGAGCGCCGCTGGGCGGTGCATCCGGAAGTCGCGCGCAGCGTGACGCAACGCCTGACGGGTGCCGTCGACGACGATCTCGTCGACATCGGCGATCCGCGCGACCAGTGCCAACTGCTGCGCGAAATTCTGTCGTTCTACGGCCCGCTCACACGCGACGACATCGCCGCGCTGGTGCCGCTGCCCGACATGCAACTCGACGGCGCGCTGGACGAACTCGTCGACGACGGCGCGCTGGTCGCGGGGCCGCTGGTCGCCGGTGACGACGCCATTCGTTATTGCGATGCTGACAATCTCGAAATCCTGTTGAGGCTGCAGCGCGCTTCGTCGCGGCATCGGCTCGAGCCGAGAGCGGTGACCGATTTGCCGGGGTTTTTCGCAGCATGGCACCATTTCGGCCGCAATGTGTCCGACGATGCCCTCGCGCAGACGATCGAGCGCCTGCGCGGCTACACGGCTGATGTCGACGTCTGGCTAAACGACCTCATCGAGGCGCGCCACGGCAGCATCGATTCACATCGGATCGACAGCGTGCTCGACACGAACGGATTCGCGTGGGTGGGTCACGGTACCGCGGCCGTCACTGTGATGCCGATCGACGATGTAGCACTCTTCGCGGGCGCTGCGCCCGACGAATCTGGCGCGAGCGAAGCGGACACCAGTATCGTCGTGAGCGCATTTCGCGATCGGGCCGCACGTTACAGTTTTTTTCAACTCGTCGATGCGTCGGGGCAACCGACGGACGTCTTCAGCGATGCGCTGTGGCGTGCGGTATGGCAAGGCCGCGTCAGCGCCGATTCGTTGAGCGTTCTGCGCATGGGAAGCTTGCGCAACTATGAACGACTGCGACGCTGAAAGCGCCGGCGCCGTTACAACCGCGCTCTGCCCAACGACACCCGGGTGCTGCGCGCTCGCCGCTTACAGGCACGCTGCGTCGCAATGCGCGTGGCGCCAGTCATGGCTGGCCGGGACATTGGTTTTTGCTGCCCGCGGCGACCGACGCCGTCGACGAAGATCCGCTCACGGCGCTCGAGACCGCGAAGGACAGAGTCCGCATTCTGCTCGACCGGTACGGCATCGTCAGCCGGGAGATCGCAAACCGCGAGGGCGGTGAGTTCCGCTGGGCCGCGCTGTTCCGCGAGCTTGCGCATCATGGAACTGTCGGGCGAGATCGTCGCAGGTTTGTTCTTCCATGGCTTGTCGGGTCCGCAATTCGCCGCGCCATCGGCAATCCGTCAGCTCGAACGCGGCGGCGGTCCCGAATCGTTCTGGGTCAACGCAACCGATCCCGTCGCGCCGACCGGCCTCGGCGTCGAGTGGCCAAGGGCACTAGGGCCAGGGCACTAGGGCCGTCGCCACTGCCGCACCGGCGCGCGAGCAACTACCTCGCGTTTTGTCGCGGCCGTGTCGTGCTCGTCGCCGAGAGCTACGGGCGCCGGCTCAGTTTCAACGGGACGCTCGACGACGTCGAGTTCGCCGCCGCGACGGCACTGCTTGTCTCACTTGCTGAGCGTGCGCCGCAAACTCTCGATCGAGAGCATCGATGGCGGCACGCCGGGGGCGAGCCCGTACGTCGCACGGCTCGCCGACGTATTCGACGTCGCGCGCGACCACAAGGGCGTCGATCTATTGCTACCCGCCGCGCGAATCGGCTAATGAGGTTTCATCGAGGCGGGTTCCAGTCGCGATACGCGATGTACGCGGGGATCTGACGGTTGGCCGGTTTTGCGAACTGGATCGTCAACCATTCGAACCATTCGGCGAAGCGCGGATGCGATTGTTCTTCGCGCACGGTCTCGACGAAGACGTGGAGCTTGCGCCACATCACTTCGATGAGCCCGCCGGTCAGCTCGTACGCCAACTGAAACGTTGCAATCTCCCGATAGACGAGCAGGCCCATCGTTTCATACGTCATGCTGATGATGAACGACGCCTGCTCGTAGTCGGGCCCCCTGGATTGCAGGTCGTCGGCGCTGATGCCGTCGGGCAGATTTTTGATCATCGTGACGGCGCGAGCGAACTCGGCATTGTAGAACTGGCGCATCAATTCGACCGCGACCATGTCGCGCCGTTGGCCGCGGAACTCGATCAGCTGAACCACCGCGAACGCGCCGCCTCCCAGGATCGTCAGGGTCCCGAGTATTTCTGCGATATTCGCGTAAAAGTTCAGCTCGTTCACGTGATCACCTCCGTGTTTCGCCGCGGGGCTTGCAGCTTGTCAGGATGCCACCGCGAAATTCCAAATGCACAAGGACCGCCCTACGTCTCGCACGCGACGAGTCAACTCTGCTAAGGTCCACTGATCCGGCAACGAATGATCCGATGACCCGAATTCCCATCAGCGTATGGTACGTGCGCGATCCACGGTCGACGACCGATCGTCTGGGCGCGTTGCTCGAACCGCTCGTCCAACACTGCCGCTCCGGTTCGTCGCGCAGCTTGCGCGCGCACCTCGCGCAGAGCACGGCGCTGCCCGATGTAGTCGTGATCGAGCGGTGGGATCCTGCGCTCGCGACGCAGCTCGACGACCTGCCGCGCGTCTGGCTCGACCCGGCCGCTGCCAGCCACGAAGAGATCGTCGCAGTCGCGGACCCCCTCGATGGCGGCCATCTTGCGACGACGCTCGTGACTGCGGTCAATCTGGGTCACGCGCGCGTGATCCGCGACGCGCTGCATACCGCACGCCAGACCGAGCTCGCACCGTCGCGCGAACCATTACCCGACCTCGACGATTTCGCGCTGCATTTTCAAGGCCGTTGGAGCATCGACGGCAGCGCGCTGACCGGAGTCGAGACGCTGCTGCGCTGGAACGGAATGCCGGTGCCGACGCTGGCGCCCGAGGCCCTCGTCGCCGCGGCCGAACATCGCGGCGATATGCGCCGACTCGGCGACTGGATCATCGCGCGCGCGTGCCGCCACGCGGCGGAGTGGCGGGCGTTCTGGCCGCTTCCGATGCGTTTGTCGATCAACATTTCGCCGCTGCAGCTCGCCGCTGACGACTTTACCGGGGTGCTCGCAGCGGCGCTCGACGACAACCGCCTCGACCCCGCATCGATCGAACTGGAAATCGCGTTTTCGGCGCTGCCGCGTATCGCCGATCGATACGGCGGCGTCATCGCGGACCTGTACGATCTCGGCGTTGGTTTTGCGCTCGACGGTCTCGGCGCCGACGTGCTCGATCCAGGGTTGTTGACGTGGTTGCCGGCGACGACGTGGAAGTTCCACCGGGAGTTGATCGCGCGGGTGCCGGCCGATCAAGCGACGTCGGCATTGATTGCGGCACTCTCGGAAGCGGCGCGCGCGCAAGGCATTCTCACGGTTGCGGTCGGTGTCGAACGCGAGGATCAGCGTGCCGCGCTCGAGTCGCTCGGCTGCAACGCGCTGCAGGGATACCTGTTCGCCGAACCGTTGCCGCCGGCCGACTTCGCCGCATTGCTCGCGGCGCACAGCGAGCGCAATCGCGCGCGAACATGATGCGTTGCGCGCTGATCACACACCCTGATTGTCTGCTGCACGAAATTCCGGGCCATCCCGAGCGTCCGGCGCGCCTGGTCGCAATTCTGAATCGGTTGATCGAGACCGGCCTCGAATCGGAGCTCAGCTATCAAGCCGCGACGCCGGTGGGTATTGCGGACCTCGAACGCATCCACGACCCCGGATTCGTGCATGGTCTGTACGCGGAAATTCCGAGCCACGGCATCGTCGACGTCGATGCGGATACCAGTCTTTCGCCGATGAGCATCCACGCCGCCGAACTGGCTGCCGGAGCGGTCAACGACGCAGTGAGTCTCGTGCTCGGCGGCACCACGCGGCGGGCTTTCTGCGCAGTGCGTCCGCCCGGCCATCACGCCGAAGAAGATCAGGCGATGGGTTTTTGCTTCTTCAACAACGTAGCACTCGGTGCGATGGCCGCGCTCGCGCATCCGGGGATCGCGCGCGTCGCCATCCTGGATTTCGACGTCCACCACGGCAACGGCACTGTCGACATCTTTCGTGAGCGCCCCGAAGTGCTGGTCTGTTCGAGCTTTCAGCACCCGCACTATCCGCATCGGCTCTTCGATCTGCAGCGCTCGAACATCGTCAACACGCCGTTGGCCGCCGGAACGAATGGGCGCGGATTCCGCAATGCTGTCGAGCGCGACTGGTTGCCGGCGTTGGCGCGCCATCGACCCGATGTGATACTCGTGTCGGCCGGTTTCGACGCGCACATCGAAGATCCACTCGGAGACCTCGAACTCGTCGAAGACGATTACCGTTGGGTCACCGATTTGATCGTCGCCGAAGCCAACACCTATGCGAAGGGCCGCATCGTCTCGGTGCTCGAAGGCGGTTACTCACTCGGCGCCTTAGCGCGCTCGGCAGCGACTCATATCGAGGCGCTACTCGCCGGAACGTAGCGCCGCCTTTTATTAGAAAAGCGCTAGGCGCGCAGCGCCTGCTGGCCGCCGCCGTCGCAATACACGCGCTCACCCGTCAAGTAGGAGTTGCTTTGCGACACGAAGAACCGCACGACGTTGGCAACATCCTCCGGTTGGCACACGCGTCCAAACGGCATCACTTTGTCGAGATCACGCAAGTCGTCGACTCCCGCTGATGCTTTCATCAGGCGGCGGCCCATCTCGGTCTCGACTAACCCGGGCGCCACGATGTTGACGCGGATACCGTGCGGTCGCTCTTCCTTCGCCAGCGTGAATGCGAGCGCTTCCATCGCGCATTTGCCCATGTTGTACGGCGCGCCGAACGCGCCGAGGCTGCGCGTCGCGACGCTCGAGATCATCACGATGTCGCCGCGGCCGAGCTGCCGCATCTTCGGAATGACGAGTTTCGACAGGTAGTGCGGCGCGAACGCGTGACACGCCACGACACGTTGCATCTCCGCCGGATCCGTGTCGGCGACGCCGCGACCGCGGCTCGCAATACCGGCGTTGTTGATGAGAATACCGATCGGCCCGAGATCGGTTTCGATTTGCGCGACCATCTCGCGGTCTTGGTCGAAATCGTCCACCGATGCCTGGTATGCGTGCGCGCGTCGGCCCAGCCCCCGCACCGCCGCCACGACTTCGTTGGCGGCGTCGGCATCACGCCGATAGTTGATCGCGACATCGGCGCCGTCTTGCGCGAGCGCCACCGCAATCCCACGACCGACCCCGCGACCGGCGCCGGTAACCAGCGCGACGCGCCCTGCTAACGACATCGTCAAGCCTCCGCAGGTTGAGAAAAATTACTGGCCCTTGAACTGCGCGTCGCGCTTTTCGAGAAACGCCGAGACGCCTTCGCGGAAGTCGGCGGAGCGACCCGCTTCGTTCTGCAGCCGCGCCTCGAGGTCGAGTTGCTGCTCATACGCGTTCTGCCACGTATCCCAATACGCGCGCCGAATCAGCGCGAGCGAGCGGGGCCCGTTGGCGAGCTGGCGCGCGATGCCCATCGCGCCGTCCATCAACGCGGCGTTGTCGTCGTACAAGCGATTCACCAAGCCCCATTCGTAGGCCTTCTGCGCCGGCAAGCGCTCAGCCAGCAGCGACAGTTCGATCGCACGACCCCAACCGATCATCCGCGGCAGCATAAACGTGGAGCCGCCGTCGGGAATCAATCCGATCCGCGCGAACGCCTGCAGAAAAAACGCGTTCTTCGACGCACACACGATGTCGCCCATCATCGCGAAACTCATGCCGACGCCGGCGGCCGCGCCGTTCACGGCGGTGACGACCGGCATCTGCAGATCGCGAATCGACAGCAGCAATGGGTGGTAGCCGGATCTCAAGCCGTCGCCGGCGCCCTGCATCGCGGCGCTGTTGCTGTCTGCGAGGTTCGCACCCGACGAGAAGGCGCGCCCCTCCCCGGTCAACAGCAGGCAGCGCGCGCCACTAGCGGGGTTGGCCACTTCGCGCACCGCCTGCGTCAACTCGGCTAACATCTGACCGCCGACGGCGTTGAGCACTTCCGGATGATTGAACTTCAAGACCGCGACGTTGCCGTCGAATTCCAGCGAAACCCGTTCGTAAGCCATGACTTCCCCTAACAGTTTGTTGAAAAACTCCGCTTACGCGGATTGTGATGAAGTGTTGATTGCGTCGTGCGCGACGCTTGTCGCTACGATAGGCTCCAAGCCGATGCAGCGAAACCCCTGGCACAACGACTATCCGCTGGATCCAGAGCGCGTCCGCGAAATTCTCGCGCGGGATTTGCCGGAATTAGTGGTGACCGACGTTGCCGTGCTCGGCGAAGGTTGGGATTTCTCGACGTTTCGCGTCGACGATGCGTGGGTATTCCGCTTCCCCAAGCGCCGCCAATGTGCGCGGCCGCTCGAACGCGAGCACAAACTGCTCGAAGGGCTCGCGGGTCCGCTCGCATCCCAATCGATCGCGATTCCGCGCAATCGCTACTTCGTGCGCGAATCAATTGACTTCGCACTCCCGTACGTCGGGTATCCGTTCCTGCGCGGCGATGCGCTCATCGATTGTCCCCGCGACAGCATCGACGCATTCGAGATCGGTCGCCAACTGGGCGATTTCCTGCAACGCCTGCAGACCGCGGCGCCGACCCGCGCACCGCGGATCTATCACGACACGTTTCCGTCCGATCTCATCGAGTTTCGGCGCGAACTGGCGGAGGCGAAAACAGCGTTGCCGCCGTCAATCGCGGTGGCGTGCGAACGCTTGCTCGCCCAAGCGCCGAACCCTGACCCGGGACCGCCGCGGTTCCAGCACGGCGATCTGGGCGCTGAACACATCCTCGTCGATCGCAGCCGCAGTCGGATTACCGCGATCATCGACTGGGGCGACGGCGGTTGGGGCAACTCGGTGGCCGATCTGGTCGGTCTGTGGGCCTGGGGCGGCGATGCCGCGGTCAACGCCGCACTGTCGGGCCGCGAACACACTTTGTCGCGCGCGGATTGGGCGCGCCTGCGCATGTGGGGTGTTGCGTACGCGATCGGCAGCGCCTATTACGGATACAAAGACCAACGCGACCCGTTGCACGCGACTGCGTTAGGCTGGCTCGAACGCATGCACCGCGCCGGACAGCTCGCCGACCCGGAAACACCCGATGCCTGAGTCCGATCTTGCACCACTGAAGCGTCTGATCATCGAGCGCGCGTGCGAGCAGTTGTCGATCGAATATGCGCGCGCCGTGGATTTTCGTGACTACGACGCGTTCGTCGAACTCTTCGTCGAAGACGCGGTGCTTGACCTCGGGATGCGGCTCGAAGGCAAAGCGGCGATCCGCGTATCGATGCAGAAACGATCCGACGAGATCCGCACGCGCCACGTGCTCACCAACATCTTCATCGAGGTGCAGGACTCGTTGCACGCGCGCGGAATCTCCTACCTGACGTTGTATCGGCACATCGGCGCCGAGAGCGCGAGGAAAGCACCAGTCAACTCAATACTGCCAACGGCGGTTGGACATTACGAAGACGCCTTCGTGAAGACCCCCGCCGGCTGGCGTTTCAAGACTCGCACGCTGCATGTGGCTTTCCGCAATCCCAGCACAGTCAAGTCGTAGACCGCTTTCGAGGCTATGGCGATAATGCGACCCATGCCCGAAACCATCGCCATCGAACTCGGACTCGCGAAAGTCGCCGAAGCCCCGCTGCTCGCGCGCATCTCGCGCGACTACATCGAGCAAGGGCTGAACTGGCGCTGGCAGGCGGGACAGATCCGCCGGCTGATTCAGGACCCCGAATCCGTCGCGCTGTGCGCGCGGACACAACCACTGCGGCGGCGCGATCCGGTGCCCGCCATGCACTACAAGGGCGGTGACGTGCTCGGTTTCGGCATCATGACGTACGGCCTCGAGCGGGCGCACCTGATGTTGCTTGCGGTGCTGCCACGCGCGCGCCGCCGCAACATCGCATCGAAGCTGCTCGACTGGCTCGAAGAAACCGCGATCACCGCCGGTGTCAGCCGCATCGAACTCGAGGTGCGCGCCGGCAACGTCGCCGCGCGCTCGTTCTACCGCGAACGCGGCTACCACGAGCGCGACTACCTTGCCGGCTACTACAGCGGACAGGAATCCGCGTTCCGCATGGCGCGCAATCTGCGCAAATCGTGATTCAGGTTCCGCTGAGCGTCGGGACGCTCGCGGCCCCGGAAATCCTGCGCGCACCGCATCGGGAGCGAGTGCGGTTCATCGAATCGATCAAGGCCAGCGGCCTCGACCACGTGTTCGTTGCGGATCACATCAGTTTTTTCGTCGGCACCGGCATGGACGGATTGATCAACGCCGCGACACTCAGCGCATTGGATCCGACCCTCAAGGTCGTCGTTGGGGTGTATCTGCTCGCGCTACGTCACCCCGTCGCGGTCGCCCGGCAACTTGCGACGCTGGCCGAGTCGGCGCCCGGTCAACTGATACTCGGCGTCGGTGTCGGCGGAGAGGATCGCAACGAGATTGCGATGTGCGGCGTCGATCCGCGCACGCGCGGGCGGCGAACGGACGAGTCGCTCCACGTGTTGCGCCAATTGCTCGACGGCGAGCCGCTCAGCCACGCCGGCGAATTCTTCAGTTTCGATCGCGCGTGGATCCAACCGGCGCCAAATCCACCGATCCCGATTCTGATCGGCGGCCGCGCGCCAGCGGCGATGCGTCGTACCGCGTTGTACGGCGACGGCTGGCTCGGCATCTGGTGTTCACCCGAACGCTACGCTGCGGCACTCGCGGAGATCGCGGCGCTGGCGAGCGCGGCGGGTCGAGCGCCGCCCGCCCACAATGGCATTCAGCTGTGGATCGGCATCGACGACGACCCGGCGCGCGCCCGCGCGCGTCTCGCGAAAGGCTATGCAGCAGTTTTATCGGATCCCGTTCGAGCGATTCGAGAAATACGCCCCCTACGGGACGCCGCAGCGCGTCGCAGAGTCGCTGTCGCGTTACCGGGACGCGGGCTGCCGCCTATTCAATCTGATGCCGATCGCAGCTGACGCGGACACGGGCATCGCGGCTGTTGCCGAGATCAAGCGGCTGCTCACATAACGCGTCTGCGGTGCGGCATGGCACCCCATACGGGGCTCGGTTAGCATCGCCCCCATGAGCGCGCACCACGACCATCACCACGATCACCAGCACGCAGAAGAACGCCCGCTGAAGGCTGCGTTCGTGCTGGTCGCGATCTATATGGTCGTCGAAGCGATCGGCGGTTGGATGGCCAATTCGTTGACGCTGCTTGCGGACGCCGGACACATGTTTCTCGACGCGTCCTCGCTGGGCCTCGCGTGGGCGGCGGTGCGGCTGTCGCTACGCGAGACCGATTCGAATCTGTCGTACGGATACCACCGATTTCAGGTGCTCGCGGCGTTCGTCAACGGCTTGAGTCTGTTGGCTTTGTGCGCGTGGATCATCGTGCGCGCGGTCGAG
Source organism: uncultured Gammaproteobacteria bacterium (assembly GCA_963829065.1). Lineage (GTDB taxonomy): Bacteria > Pseudomonadota > Gammaproteobacteria > Pseudomonadales > Azotimanducaceae > DATJGR01. The sequence continues at coordinate 20,510 of CAWHHK010000015.1, forward strand.
CCGAATAGGCTCGCCGGAACCCATGCTGGCGTCGCCGGCGCTGGCAATCGCCGGACTCGGCTTGGTCGTCAATCTCATCGCGTTTCGGTTGCTGCAGGCGGCCGCCACGGACTCGATCAACATGCGCGCGGCGGTGCTGCACGTGATCGGCGACCTGGCGGGGTCGGTCGCGGCAATCGCGGCCGCAGCGACGACATTGTTGACGCGGATGGAACTACGCAGACCCGATCCTGGCATTCGTCGTCGTTGCGATTCTGCTGCGAGGCGCGGTGCGTGTCGTCATCGACGCGGGCCACATTCTGCTCGAAGGCGTGCCGCAGCATCTGGATCTCGACCAGATCAAATTGCGCCTCACCCAGAACGTTAGCAACGTCATCGAGATCCACCACGTGCACGCGTGGGCACTGACGACCGAGCGACCGCTACTGACGCTCCACGCCACGATCACCGAAGGCACCGACGCGCACACCGCCGTCGAGCGCATCAAGGCCGTCCTGATGAACGACTTCGGCATTCAGCACTCGACGATTCAAGTCGAACAAGGACCGTGCCCCGACAGCGACCATCAGCACTGATCTGACTTTAGAAAAGCGGATCAACGGAGCAGGTCGAGCGCGCGCGTCACGAGCGGTTCCATCGACAGCTTGGTGATCTCCCATAGCGGATCGTCGCGTTTGCCGCGTCGATGCAGGCTGAGGTTGAAGCCGGTGATGATCGCGAACTTGTACGCCGCCAGCGCGCGGAACCAATTGATGTCGGGCAGCGGTTTTCCCCAGGCGTCGCTGTACATCGAGATCAACGTGTCGGGGTCGAGAAAGCTCGGGCGGCGATCCGGCCCCACGTGCCAGGCCGCGGGATCGCTGAACGTCGCGATCCAGCCGACGTCGTTGAGCGTTGCGCCGACGCCGGTCAATTCCCAATCGATCACGGCGAGCAGGCGACCTGCCCGTGAGCAGAACAGGTTGGCCGTCTGAAAGTCACCGTGAAACACGCCGACCGGCGCGTCCGACGGTAAGCGCCCGAGCAGCCGCTCGCGGACGCGCGGCACCAGCGCGAGACGTTCCGGATCGGCGGCGCGTTCGTAAAATCGATCCCATCGTGTGACATCGTCTTCGAAGGGGATCGGCGCGCCGAGATACGGCGTCTGGCGCCGCCAATCGAGACGATGGATCTGCGCGAGCGCGGACATCGCCTGATTCCCCAGTTCCTCGAGCACTCTCGGCGCGAGTGAGGCGCCCCATTCGCCCGCGCCGATGCGCAGCACGTCGCCGTCGAGTTTCGGGACGATGAAGTAAGGACACCCGAACCACTTCGTATCATCGCCGGACCAGCGCACGCTGCAGTGCGGAACCGACGTGCCGTCCAACGCGTTCAGCACCGCGACCTGGCGCAGCACATCCGCCGTGCCCTTCCACTGCACGTTCGGCGGCGGCAGGCGGATGAACCAGCTCTCGACGTTGCCGTGCGCGGCGACGCTGAAGCCGTACGCAAATCCGGCGTGGCCCGGCATCTTGTGGACGTCGAAAACGCGCGCATTCGGATCCGCATATTGCGTCTGGCAGAACGGGCCCAAACGATTGCCCAACTCGTCGAGTTCCATCGATGTTTCTCCGTTACCCCGACGATCTATACCGCAGCCGGCCCGGGAAATCGATCGCGCAGGATGCGCTTGAGGACTTTGCCGCTCGGATTGCGCGGAATCTCATTGACGAACGCGACGCCGCGCGGCTGCTTGAAGCCGGCAAGCCGCCCGCGGCAGAACTCGATCACGTCCTGCTCGCGCAGCGTCGCGTCCTTGCGCACGACGATCGCAAACGGCGACTCGCCCCACCGTGCGCTCGGCTGTCCGATCACAGCGGCTTCGGCGATGCGGTCGCACCCCATCAGCACATTTTCGATCTCGGCCGGATATACGTTCTCGCCGCCGGAGATGATCATGTCCTTGATGCGGTCTTGGATGTAGATGTAGCCATCGGCATCGGCGGTCGCGATGTCGCCGGTACGCAGCCAGCCGTCGACGATCGTCTCTGCGGTCGCCTCGGGCCGATTCCAATAGCCCAGCATTACGTGCGGACCGCGCACCAGCACTTCGCCCGGCTCGCCCGACCGCACAGTCCGCGCCGGTCGCGTCGACCACTCTGACGTCGGTGTGGAAAAACGCTTTGCCGGTCGAGCCGATTTTTTTCAACGCATGCTCGGCGTCGATCAGACACGCCGGGCCGCAGCTCTCGGTGAGCCCGTAGATCTGGTGGATCTCGATGCCGAGCTTTGCGTACGCCTGAATCAGCGGCTCGGGCACCGGCGCCGCGCCACACCAGCACCAGCGCAGCGATGAATAGTCGAAGCGGCCGAGATCGCCGACCTGCAGCATGAAGTTCAGCATCGCCGGCACGCCCAGCCCGCAGGTGATCTTTTCGGACTCGATCAACTCCCACGCGCGCACCGGATCGAATGTGCGCATCACGATGCTCGTCGCGCCGCGGTACACGTTGACCGTCAGCGGCGTCAGCGCACCGACATGAAACATCGGCAAGCACGCGAGGTAACGCTCGTGCTCGCGGTAATGCGTCGTCGCGGCGATCGTCAGCACGCCCCACATCGATGTCGTGTGCGTGTGGACGACGCCTTTGGGCAAACCGGTCGTGCCTGACGTGTACATGATGTACAGCATGTCGTCGTCGCGCGCGCCGAGTTCGGGTTCGGTCGCGGGCGCCGCATCACGAAATCGCCGATAGCTGCGCGCGAACGCAGCGACCGGTTCGCGATCTTCGACCTGCAGCCACTGGGTGACGTCGGTCCGAGCGCCGCGCGCGTGCAGTTCTGCGACCGTCTCTAGAAATTCCTCGCCGTAGATCAGCCGCGTCGTGCCACTGTCTTTCAGTATGAATTCCAGTTCGTCCGGCACGAGTCGCCAGTTCAGCGGCACGACGACCGCGCCGACTTTCGCCAGCGCAAAGTAACCCTCGATGAACTCGATGCTGTTCATCAACAACAAACCGATCCGTTCGCCAGGCGTGACGCCCGCCGCGACGAACGCGTTGCGCGAGCTGGTTGCTGCGCGCGTTGAGCGCTCTGAAGGTCAGGCGTATGCCGAGGCTGCCATCGACGTAGGCTTCTCGATCCGGGCTCAGATACGCGCGTTTCGTCAAAAACGCACCGACGTTGTTCTGCACGACAGCCCCCTCTGGCACCCGCGCGTATCGGTCGCACGTGGTCAACATTCTGGTGAATTCACCGCGATCTTTGAACTGCCGTTTCGGCGGCGCGGGACCGAAACAGATGTGTTACAAAAATTCCCAAAATCCCCTTTGCTGCTCCGCGTCAAAACTCGTAGAATTCTCGCGTTTTTCGGGGTCTCCCCATCCCGAATAAACAAATGGCGTGGTGCGGTGACTCTCTCCCCCTCCCAGCACCGCGATGACAGTACTCCGTACTGTCCCACGCCACCCTTTTTTCACCGACGCATTCTGCAAACTCCGTACTGGACAGCACGGCGTCGTTCTGTACACTGATTTCCCCCTGTTCCGTTTTCGAGGCGCCTTTGACCGAGACTGAACTGTACCGCATCGGTACGGTCGCCAAGCTCACCGGCATCAGCGTCGAATGTCTGCGCGCGTGGGAGCGACGACATGGGTTCGAACCCGCCGAGCGCGACGGCCGCACGCGGTACTACAGCCGCAGTCAGCTCCAACGCCTGCAAACCATCAAAACGTTGACCGAAGCCGGACATCCGATTTCGTCGCTCGTGGAATTGTCGTCGGAACAACTCGACGCGCGCATCGGCGTCACGCAGCCCCGCGTGGTACGACCGCACCGCTTGCCGCAGGTCGGCCTCGTCGGACCCAATCTGCTGATTCTGGAACAGGAGGCGCCGGACTCGGATCTTGCCGAGGTCAGTTGTCGCTGGGTCGGCATCGATGATTTCGTCGGCAGCCGCGCCGCCGAACGCGCTCAGCTGGACGTCGTCGCAGTACAGATTCCCAGTCTAAATGCTGATGACCTGCAGCGGGTGCGCGCCGCCGCTCCTGACTGTCGTCTGTTGGTGATTTATCAATTCGCGAATCGCGATGCGCTGCGTCTGGTTGAAGAGCCGCACGGTGCAACTGCGCTTGCGTGGCCGCTGACGTGGGCCGATCTGATGCGTGCGTGCGCAACTCCGGCCGGAGATTCGGCGCGCGCGGGTCGCACGGCGCCGCGCCGGTACGCTGATCACGAACTCGTCGAGATCGTCAGCCGTGCTCGCCAGAGCGGCGCCGACGCGCCGCGCCATCTCGTCGATCTGATCACTCATCTGAATGCGTTCAGCGACTATGCGACGCAATGCCTCGCAGAGGCGCACGACGCCGCGGTGTACGACCGGTTGCGCGAGGATGTCTCATACGCGCGCGCGCAACTCGAACGCGCTCTCGCAGCGACGATAGAGACGCGAAAAACGCCAGCCTGAGTCCGACCTGAACAATCTGTACAGAGACTGTACAAATGTGTTGACAATCCACATGTACTGTACATAATGCGATCAACTTGAGTTTCCGGCGTGTGTACAACTTCGTGATGCAGTCCTCCCTTTCAAGTGTCCTTCCCCCAGAAGAGAAGTTGTCTTCGCCGGCTGCCGCCGGCGACACGCCCTTTTATTCGCGCGTTTCGCTCTCGTTCCTGCCGAGGAGGCTAGTCGGCTCTACTGGTCGATGATGCGGGTTGGGCACAGCCCGGCAGCACCCGCGCCTTCTTGGATCGAAGTTCCCGCAATCGTCGCCGCGTCGCGCATCGCTCCACATTAATTTCGGCATTCATGTGCGAGACTTTCCCGCCATGCGCGCCTGCCTTATCCCTACCCGACTCGCATTGATCGCGGTGCTTCTGGCCGGTTGCGGCGGCGGTGGTTCGGGTGGCGGCGCGACGATGGCGCCCGCGGTCACAAACTCCCCACCGCAGCCGGCATTCACCGTCACACCGACGAGCGGGGCCGCGCCGTTGACGGTGACCTTCGACGGCAGCAGTTCGAACGACTCGGACGGCACCATCGTCACGTTCACGTGGAGCTTCGGCGACAACTCGGCTGACGCCGTCGGCAGTCACGCAACCCACATCTATACGAGCCCCGGCAATTTCACGGCGCGCTTGACCGTCACCGACAACGCAGGCGCGAGTGCATCACGCTCGGCACCCATCGACGTAACACCGTCCAGCGGCAACTTCAGTTTGTCCGGCCGCATCCAGGTCTTGCCATCCAGCGCGATCGACTCCGACGTCAACGATCCGAACGCCGCGTTCGCTCGCAACAACACATTTGCGCAGGCGCAACCGCTGCCGAATCCGGTGAGTCTCGGTGGCTACATGAACCTCGTCGGTCAAGGCAGTCCCGGCAAGTTGCACGATATCGGTGATGTGACCGACAAGTTCCACGTCAGTTTTGCCGGCGGTGAGAACATTCTGTTGACGGTGAGCGATCCGAACGTCGACATCTCGATGCTCTTGCTCGATGCGAATCAGAACGTCATCGACGCCACGGTCGTCAACGGCGGTTCGGGCTCGCTGTCGGTACCCGCCGCGGGGGACTATTTCGTCGAACTCGACCTGCTCAACGGCGCCACCATCTATGTGTTGAACATCGGCCAGGATGTAGCGATCACCAGCCGCGCATTGCCCGCGCGCGCGTCCGACGAATTTGTACCCAACGAATTGATCGTGCGTGGCGGTGATCCGCACGAGCCTGGCGTTCACCGCGTAACGGGCAGCGGCGGCACTGCGCTGTTTGCGATCGACGCGGATTCGAGCAAAGCGCCGGCGATCGACAAACTCGACGCGATGCGTTCTGGCGCGCGCGCGGAAGCGAAGCTGGCGCGAAAATACGAGACGCTCGACACCATCGCGCGCGTGATGCGCAAGCACGCCCTCGTCCGCGCCGAGCCCAACTACATTCGCCACGCGAGTCGCGTTCCCAACGACCCGTTCTACGTTTACCAATGGCACTACCCGAGCATCAACCTGCCGCTCGCGTGGGACCTCACGCAGGGATCAAGTCAAGTCATCGTCGCGGTCATCGACACCGGCGTGCTGCTCAACCATCCCGATCTGCGCGGCCAACTCGTCGCGGGCTACGATTTCATTCGGGATCCGGCGCGGGCGCGCGACGGCGATGGTATCGACCCCGATCCCAACGATGTCGGCGATCGTGGATTCGGCGGATCGAGTTCGTTTCACGGAACCCACGTCGCCGGCACGATCGCCGCGCACAGCGACAACGGCGACGGCGTCGCCGGTATCGCGTGGAATTCGCGCATCATGCCGCTGCGCGCCCTTGGCGTGGACGGCGGGACCAGCTACGACGTGATTCAATGCGTGCGCTTCGCAGCAGGGCTCTCGAACGATTCCAACACCGTCCCACCGCAGCGCGCGGACATCATCAACCTCAGCCTCGGATCCAGTTTTTCGTCGCAATCGGAGCAGGATACGTTCAATGAGGCGCGCGCCGCCGGCGTGATCGTCGTCGCCGCAGCGGGCAACGAGGCCTCGAGCAGCCCGTCATTTCCCGCCGCCTACGGCGGCGTCGTGTCGGTCGCCGCCACCACAATCACTAAGGCGCACGCCAGTTATTCGAACTTCGGACCGACGATCGACGTCGCCGCACCCGGCGGCAATTCCGCGACCGACATCAACGGCGACGGTATCGGCGATGGCGTCGTCAGCACGATCGGCGACGACAGCGGCGTTGGCGTGACGTTCGGCTACGCCTCGCTCACCGGAACCTCGATGGCGTCACCGCACGTGGCAGGAGTCGCGGCGTTGATGAAAGTCGGTGTTCCCGGGCCTCACGCCGGCGCAGTTCGACGCCGCGCTCGCCGCGGGCGACCTCACCGACGATCTCGGCGCGCCCGGCCGCGACGATACAGTTCGGCTATGGCCTGATCAATGCGCAGAAAGCCGTCAACGCAGCAGTCGCACTCGCGAGCGGCGCCGGCACGCCGGTCGATCCGGTGCTCGCCGCCTCGCCGTCCGCGGTCAACTTCGGCGCCTTCGATACGACGTTCGACGTCGACTTGCGCAATGCCGGCGGCGGCAATCTCACCATCGTGTCGGTCACGCCGAATCAACCGTGGCTGCAGGCGGCGCCGTTGAACGTCGACGCCGATGGTCTCGGCACGTATCGCTTGAGCGTCGATCGCAGCCAGGTCAGCGCCGACGGCACCTACACCGGCGTCGTCACAGTGACGTCGACCGCAAACTCGATCGACATCAGCGTCGTGATGCAGAAGATTCAGCGTCAGTCCAAGCGCAAACGCGGGACTGCACTACGTGCTGCTGATCGACAACGTCACCAACCTCGCCGTGAAATCCGTCGTCCGTCAGCGCGAACAACGGTGAATACGACTACAGCTTCACCGGCGTCGGCGCCGGCCAATATCTGGATCTACGCCGGCACCGATTCGGACAACGACAACCTGATCTGCGATGCGGGCGAAGCGTGCGGCGCGTTCCGGACACTCGACGCACCGGAAGTTCTGACGATCAACGGCGATCGCACCGACCTCGATTTCATCAGCGGATTCCCGGTCAATTTGTTCAACTTGAGCGTCGCCGACGCTGTCCCGACCCGTGCCGATCCAACCGTGAGCCATTGCAATCCACTGCGCAGGCAGCCCACTGATCGCAATGCACCGATCGATTCGCGCTTGCCGCGTCGCGCTGCGCTCCTGACCGATGGGCTGCGCCGACGCCGATCACATCGACGTCATCCCGGTGTTGACGCAACGGCAACTGCCAGACCGAACGAGAGCGGCGTACGCCTGATCGATTACGCGACGCTCGCTACCTTCCGCGGCGACGCATCTGATCGGCATGACCGAGTCCGCCCGAGGCCACCAAGAACCCGCTACATCTCATCGCGATCGTGCCGGGCGAATATCCAACGCCGGGTTACAGCGGTCGCGCTGCAGGCGGCGCCCGAATTGATCGGCGGCGCGATGACGTTGAAGGTCAAAGTCGAGCGCCCCGCCAGGACGCAATGCTCGCGCAGATGATCACGCACCCGTGTCTGGTCGTTGGCGTCGCCGACCCGGCGGTGTCGCACGTGCGGGTGCTCGACGAGAACGCTGCCGTGCTCGGCGAGGTCGATCTGGCGAAGTCGAGCTCTCGACAGCGCTGAAAAAGCGGTCGTTGAAAAAAGCGGGCTATCCGCGATCAGCGCCAGCGCCGCTTCCGCCCGCCGCTGCACGCCCAGCTTCTGGCCGTCGAGATTCACTGTCGCGATTCGCTGCCCATCGCGCCGACCAGATAGCGCTTGTAGACGCCCTGCCCGATCGCCGCGAGCCGCCAGTGCGAGAACGCACGGTAGTAGTTGATGCCGGACAGGTCACGACCCGTCGCCGCTTCGTACCGCTCGCTCATTTCGGCGCGGGTCGGAAATCCACCGACCGCGGTCGGCGCCCCGATCGCCCTGTCCGTCGACTTCCACTTCTTCCGGCGACGACCCACGCGTTCATCAGATAGCCGACGTCCGCCAACGGATCACCCAAGGTGCACAGCTCCCAATCGAGCACCGCGAGGATGCGCGGACCCTTTGACGATCATGTTGCCCAGCCGATAGTCGCCGTGAACGATGCCGCTGCCGATCTGCGCCGGCATCCGCTCTTCGCAGCAGGCGACGCGTTTCTTCCATCGCCGGCACTTCGTGCGTCTTCGACGCTTCCCACTGCTTCGTCCAGCGGCTCAACTGGCGCGACAGATACGCCTCTTTGCGCCCGAGATCGCCAAGACCGACCGCATCGGGATCCAGTCCGTGCAGCGTCGCAGAGCACGTCGATGACGTGGAATCCGAGCGCGCGGCGATCCGGCATCGACAGCGCCCGCGTGACGGTCGAGTCGTTCAGATACCAGTCCGTCGACGAACCTCATCACGTAGAACGGCGCGCCGTTCACCGCGACGTCACTGCACAGCCCGATACGTCGGCGCGACCGGCACCGACGTCTTGGCCAGCGCCGCGATGATTTTGTGTTCGCGCCCCATGTCGTGCGCGCTTTCGAGCACGTGCCCGAGCGGCGGACGCCGCAACACGTACGCGTTGCCGGCGGCGTCTTCGCAGCGATACGTGAGGTTCGAGTGGCCGCCCGTGATCAACGAATACGTCGACCGGGGATCTCGAGCGCGGGCACGTGCGCCGCGAGCCATGCGGGTCACGCCTGTCGTCGTCGATACCTTCCACCATCTCGCCCTCCCACCCCGGTTTTTCGAACGAGCTGCGTATAATAACGGCTTTTGTCCGAAGCGGTTCACTCATGCCAACACGCACTCCCCACGCAGCAATCATCGGCACGTCGGTATCCGGACTCGCAGCCGCGCTTGCGCTTGGGCTGCGCGGCTATACGATCACGTGCATCGAACGCGACGCGACGCCGATGCCGCGCGATCATCTCGATGCGTTTGCAAAGTGGGATCGGCGCGGCGCGGCGCAGACGCGCCACAGTCACGTGTTGCTCGCGCCGCTCGTCAAACTGATCAAAACGCACGCGCCCGACTTCTACGCGCAGATTGCTCGCTGCCGGCGCCGAGGAACTCGGCTTCGCCGAGCTCGCGCGTGCGAGCTTCGATACCGTGACGCTCGAACCCGGCGACGAGGACATCTGCTTCCTCGCGTGTCGCCGCGTCGTGTTCGAGTTTCTGTTGCGCCGCTACATCGCCGAACGTCACGACGTGTCGATTCTCGAAGGCGCCACCGTCACCGGGTTGCTCGCCGACACCCCGGACTCCGCCGCGCGTGACCGGTGTGCGCGTCGAGCAGTGCATCCGGCGTCACGCGACGATCGACGCCGACATCGTCGTCGATGCCAGCGGCCGCCACGGCGCGAGCGATGCGTGGCTCACCGCGATCGGCGCCAATCCCGCGGAACAGGAATCGTCGCCGTGCGGGATTTTCTACACGTCGCGCTTCTATCGGCTCAACGACGGCGCCGACTATCCGCAACTCGACGGTCGCAAGTCGACGCCGGGCGGCGTTCAGGGCGCGATCTCGGCTATCTCAAAGGTCGGGTTGTTTCGCGCCGACAATCGCACCTTCTCGATCACGTTGGCGGCCGATCCGGAAGACAAACCGATGCGCGCTGTCGCGCACGAACGCGAGTTCGACATCGCGGTCGAGCACATCGAAGCGACAACGCGTGGGTCGATCCGACGACGTCGCGACGCCGATCAGCAAGGTCTATCTCTACGGCAATCTGAGCAACGTGCACAAACGCTTCGTGCGCGACGGCGTCACCGGTGGCGCTGAACTACTTCGCGATCGGCGATGCGCACGTGCACACGAATCCGATTTCCGGACGCGGTTGCGCGCTCGGCTGGGTGTCCGCGTTCGAACTCGCCGACGTGCTCGCAACCACGGCGATCCCGTCAAACGCGCGGTCGCGTTCGAAGCGCGCGTCGATGCGCGTTCTGCTGCCGTGGTATCGGCTGCAGGTCGGTCAGGACAAACAATCGATCGACATCAACAAAGCGCTGCAGCGCGGCGAAGACCCGTACTCGTTCGTCAACGCCGACGGCTCGATCGACGAAGACAAACAACGCCTCGCGATTTTCCGCAAAGGCATTGGCGCCGCGGCGCGCGAGCATCTGGACGTCCTGCGCGCGTTGTTCCGCCACACGAATCTGCTCGATCTGCCGGACGCGCTGTTCGCGCGTCAGGATCTGCTCGGCAAGATTCTCGCGAGTTACGAAAAGCACAAAGACGAAGAAACGAAGCTGCGGCCGATGCGCGACGAGATGCTGGCGCTGTTCGCGGCCGGTTGACGAGCAGCTCAATGAAGAAGCTGTTCCTCGCGATGCTCGCCACCGAGACAAATACGTTTTCGCCGCTGCCGACCGGCTGGAACATCTGGCGCGACACGGTGCTGCGCCGTCGCACCGAACACGACCCGACCATTTCGCGCCGCCAGACGGTGTACGCGCCGTTGTTCGCGCGGCTCGACGCCCGCGGTTGGACACTCGCGCCCGGACTGCAGGCGTTTGCGGTTCCCGCCGGGACCGACGCCGCGCGCGGTCTACGAATCGCTGCGCGACGAATTGCTCGACGACCTCGACGCGGCGATGCCGTTCGACGCGGTGATGCTGTTCCTGCACGGCGCGATGGTCGCCGACGGCTACGACGACTGCGAAGGCGACATCCTGCGCGCGTTCGCGCGAAGGTCGGCGAACGACATTCCGATCGGCGCCGAGCTCGATCTGCACTGCCACGTCACGACCGACGATGCTCGACACCGCCGACGTGCTGGTCGGCTACAAACACTATCCGCACACCGACTACGTACGATCGCCTGCTCGATCTGTTCGAGATCGTCGCCGATACCGCCGACGGCAAGGTCCGGCCGACGATGGCGAGCGCCGCCTGCAAGATGATCGGCATGTATCACACGACGCGCGAGCCGATGTCGGGATTCGTCGACCGGATGTACGCGCTCGAGCGCGAACCCGGCGTGCTCAACGTCTGGCTCGCGCACGGCTTCCCGTACGGCGACGTACCGAGCATCGGCGCGCACGTCGTCGTCGCAACTGATAACGACCCCGCTCGGGCGCGCGATCTGGCGCGAACGTTGCGCGACGAGTTCTTCGCGATGCGCGATGCGGTCGTCACCGCGACAGCTGAGCATCGACGCGGCGCTCGACCTCGCGCTCGAGGACGGCCGCGCGCCGATCACGATCGCCGACACCGCGGACAATACCGGCGGCGGCGCGCCGGGGGATTCGACGTTTTTTCTCGATGCGTTGATCCGACGGCGCATCGGTGGCGCCGCGCTGGGCCCGCTGTACGATCCGATTGCGGTCGGCATCTGCCAGGACGGCGGAGTCGGCGCGCGGCTGCGCCTGCGGATCGGCGGCAAACTCGGCGCCCGAGTCGGGCGCTCCGCTCGACGTCGATTGCACGGTCATCGGCTTGTCGAATCGCGTCGTGCAGACGCTGAATGGCGGACCTTCGAGCCTCGGCGCGTGCGCCGGCGTGCGCATTCACATCGACGGCGACGCAGCCGCACCGGCATCGAGGTCATGCTGACGACGCGTCGTGTGCAGGCCGGATCACCCGAACTCTTCACCGGAGTCGGCATCGATCCGCACGCGAAGCGGTTCCTCGTCGTCAAATCGACGCAGCACTTTCACGCAGGCTTCGCACCGATCTCGGCGCGCGTCATCTACACGGGCGATCGCGGCGCGTTGATCGCCGATCCGCGCGACATCCCGTATCGCCGCGTGCGGACGTCCGACTACTGGCCGTTCACCGCGACGCCCGATTTTGGTGACTGATGCGGATTCATCGACCTGCGTCGCGCCTCGTCATCGCTGTCATCTGCTGCGCCGCGATGATCGCGAACGCCGCCGCGGAAACCAACGACGCGGGTGAGTTGACGCTGCCGAATGGCGAGCAGTCGCGCCTTCCGTTCGAATCGCTCGATTACACCGGCGTCGCCCGCTTCGTCTGGAGCGACGGTCGCAGCTACGCCGGGGATTTCGTCGCCGGCAAACCGCAAGGGCACGGCATCGAGCAGCTGCCCGACGGCAGCACGTACGACGGCGACTGGGTCGACGGCGCCCGCAACGGCTCGGGCACGGCGGTCTACCCCGACGGCAGTCGTTACGACGGCGCGTTCGAGCACGGCGTGCGCAGTGGGCAAGGATTGTTCCAGAGCGCGATCGGTCGTTATCAAGGCAACTGGGCCGACGATGCGCCCGACGGCGAAGGCCGTTTCGACTACAGCGACGGCGCGACCTACGAAGGGACCTGGCTCGCCGGTCGGCGCAGCGGCTTCGGTGTTTATGTGCGCCCCGACGGTTCGCGCTATGACGGCGACTGGCAGGACGACGTCCCCGACGGCTTCGGACACCTCGCCGGCGTCGACGCCGCCAGCTACGACGGCGGTTGGCGAGCGGGCCAACGATCCGGTTATGGCGCGGCAAACATCGGCGATGGTTTCGCGTATGAGGGTACGTGGGTCGCCAACGCGCGTCAGGGCTATGGGCGCGAACGCCGCGGCGAAGCGGGTGAATACGTCGGCGAATGGCGCGCCGACGAACGCTCCGGACAAGGGATTCTGCACGGACCGCACGGGTCCCTCTGCGAGGGACGTTGGGAGCACGACGTCGCAACCGGACCGGGCACGTGCATGTCGGACGCGGGCGTCGAAATCACCGGAAATTGGGTCGGCGACGTTGCGACCAACGGCATGATCAAGCTGCGCGGCGGCGCGACCTATGAAGGCAATCTCTATGACCCGACGGCCAAGTCGGTCGATGCACGCTTCCTCGCGTGGCTCGAGCGCGTGGCCGATCGACGGCGATCCCACCGCTGCGTTACTGCTCGGCGACGCGTATCGGAATTTCCAGCAACCCGCGCCCGATCCGACGCAAGCAAATCGGTGGCTCTCCGACGCCGCGGCCGGCGGACTCGCGCAAGCGCAGTATGGTCTTGCCCAGCTCATGTTCGAGCAAGCCGGGATGAGCGAGCGCGTCCTCGAACTGCTGACGTCTGCGGGAGCGCAAGGCAACGGCGCGGCAAACAACCGGCTCGGTCTGTTGTATCAGCAAGGCAGCTTCGTCGAAAAGGATCACGCGCAGGCGCGCCGTTGCTACGAAGCCGCCCTGGATCAAGGCGATCCGAACGCGCGCAACAATCTCGCGTGGCTACTCGCGACGAGCCCGCGCGCCGATGTGCGCGACGGCCGGCGTGCGGTGACCCTCGTGCAACCACTGGCGGCGACGTACCCGAATTCAGGCTACCTCGACACGCTCGCGGCGGCGCAAGCCGAGGCCGGCGACTATCCTGCGGCCGCACGCACTGAACGCGCAGCGATCGCGCTCGACAAGGCGAACGGCGCCACAGAATCATTGCAGGCGTTCGAACAGCGGCTGACACTGTTCGAGAACGCCGAGCCGTATCGCGAACCGTAACGGAAACCACAGATGTCCAAAGGACAAAAGTCCGAAGCCAGAGCAAGTGTCGTGTGGCCCTTCACGCCTGTCGCACGCAACCTCGAAATCGTCAGCGCCGACGGTGCTTATCTGATCGACGCCGACGGGCGGCGGATTCTGGATGCCGCCGGCGGCGCGATCGTCACGAACATCGGTCACGGCCGCGAGAGCGTGGCGCGCGCGGTGTACGACGCCACGAAGTCGACGACGTACGTCGTGCCGCCGTGGCTGACGCCGCAACGCCGAGCACTGATCGAGCGGCTGCGCGCCGACTGGTTGCCGCCGCGGTTCGACCACATCCACCTGACGTGTGGCGGCTCCGAAGGCGTCGAGACGGCGATGAAGATCGCGATCCAACATCACGCCGCCAACGGCGCGCCGCAGCGGAACAAGATCATCGGCCGTTCGGTTTCGTATCACGGCACGACGCTCGCGACGACCGCGGTCGGCGGCCATACCGCTCGCAAAAAAGGCCTCGCGCATGTGCTCGACGCATATCCCAGCGTGCCAACGCCGTATCCGCTGCGCTGCCCGTTGGGGCCGCATCATCCGCGACGCGGGACGCTACTACGTCGACGCGCTGGCGCGGCTCATCGAAGCCGAAGGCGCCGGGTCGATCGCGGCGTTGCTCGCCGAACCGATCAACGGCTCGAGCGGTGGCGCGATCGTGCCGCCGGAAGACTACTGGCAAGGCGTACGCGCGTTGTGCGATTCGCACGGAATTCTGCTGATCCTCGATGAAGTGATGACAGGCTTCGGACGCACCGGCAAACCGTTCGGATTTCAACATTGGGGCATCGAGCCGGACATTTTCGTATCCGGCAAAGGTCTCGCCGGCGGTTACGCGCCGATCACCGGCGTGTTCGCAACGGCGGCGGTCGCCGATCCGATCGCGGCCGCGGGCATGAACGTGATGTTCCATACGTTCGGCGCGCACCCGGCTGCGTGCGCGGCTGCGAACGAAGTGCTGCGCCTGTTGACCGACGAGCGGCTGCTGCGAACGCGTCGCCACCACCGGTGCGACACTGCAGAAACGGCTGAACGAAGTGCTCGGCAATCACCCGAACGTGGCCGAAGTGCGCGGGCGCGGTTTGTTGCAAGCGGTGGAAATCGTCAAAGATCGCGCAACGCTCGAACCGTTCGAATCGTCTGCGAACATCACGAACCGGCTGGTCGGCGCCGCATTGAAACGCGGTGTGTTCTTTTACGGCGGCGGCACCGGCGATGTGCGCGACATCCTCTGTATGGGCCCGCCGTTCATCATCGGCGATGCCGAAATCGAATTGATGGTCCGCGTACTGTCCGAGAGCCTCGACGACGTGCTCGAGTGACCACGTCATGCTGGGCGCTCTGGCCTGACGCGAGCGCCAATCAATCGAAGCCTCAATCGAAGCTCTCAATCGAAAAAGCAGGGGCGCGCCGCGTCGCTACGGTGTGTCCACAATAGCCGCACGTCGTCGGCGAGCGTGCGGCCCAGCGACAAAGGCGGCAGCGCATCGATCGGAAAAAACGCTGCCGCGGTCGTCTCGATGCTCACGGCCTCGGCGCCGCCGAGCAGGTCGCAAACGAAGAAGAGCTTGTAGATATGCTCGAGTCGCGCGGCGTGTAGGGATGCAGCGACCGATCTTTGATCGCAGCGAGCTTGCTCGCGCGCACGTGAAAGCCGGATTCCTCGAGCACCTCCCGCTCGCACGCGAGGCTTGGGCTCTCCTGCTCGTCTGCCCACCCGCCCGGCAATGCCCAACGTCCGTCGCTGGCTTCCTGCACCAGCAAGACGCGGCCATCATCGTGAAAAACGCCGGCCCTGACGTCGACCTTCGGCGTCGCGTAGCCGCGCTCAGGAAGGTATATTCCAACGATTGCCTCGAGGGGCGCGCCCGTGAGATCCGCGAGCATCGCCTGCGCGATTGCCGCCAATTCGTCGAACCGTTCGCGATCGTAGCGGTCGCGCGTGTACGTCTGACCGATCTGCGCAATCGCGCGCAGTCGGCGCGCCCGATCGAGCCAGTGATTGGCGGACGACATCAGCGAACGCCGCTCTCGTCCTGGACGTGCTGCTGGACGATCGCGAGTCGCTCGATCGTCGCCAGCGCTTCGCTCTGCTCGGAGCTGATGTTGCGGATGATCACGTCGGTATATCCCATCGCGCCCAATTCGGCGATGCGTTGCGCGACTTGATCCACGTCGCCGATCAGCAGCGCGTCTTCCGAAAAGCCCCGATAACCGCTGCGCAGATAACGCGCCATCGTTTTGCGCGCCGCATCGGCCGACGCGCCGACGTGGGTATCGCGGCGGATCGCGATCGTCGACGGCGTGCGACCCAGACGCTGACACGCTTCGCGATAGTCGTCGATCCGCCGACGCGCGGTCTCGAAGTCCATTCCCGGATCCGCGAGCCACGCATCACCAAGGCGCGCGGCGCGTTCGATCGCGACCTTGGCCGACGCGCCGATCCATACCTCGATCGGCTCCGGCGGCAATGGCGCGATGCGGCTCTTGTGCAGACGCCAGCGGCCATCGACGGTGACGCTTTCACCACGCCACAGCGCGCGAATCGTCGTCAGCGCTTCTTCGAACATCGACGGTCGCAACCGAATGTCCACACCCATGCCGCTGCTCTGCCGCTCGTCGGCGCCAATGCCGCATTGCATGATGAACGGACCGCGGTTGATGCACGCAAGCGTCGCGGTCTGTTCCGCGACCAGCACCGGATTCCACAGCGGCAACAGATACAACGCACCGGCCGGGCGTGCGCCCCACTCGGCAAGCAGGCGGCCGAGCATCGGCGAGTTCTGGTAGTACGGCCGCGGCGTCACGTGATGATCGCCGACGAACAACGACGCGAGGCCGGCGTCGCGTGCCGCTCGCGCCTGTTCGATCATGTACTGCGCGCCGACCCGCACGTCGGCGATGTCGAACGCGCTCGTAACCGAGATGCCGATCTTCAATGTGGTGACCCCGCGCTCGTGTTGCAACTCGGCTGGACGATCACGTGCATCGGCGGTGGCGGCATCATGTACTCGCCGCCCTGATCCACTGACAGCGTGTGGCTGCCGGCGACTTTCGGTGAATAAACGAACGTCCCGGTCGGTGCGCCCGTGCTCAAGTGGACCCAACGATCGATGTTCTGCAATCCAGCGCCGTCTTCCTGCGGGTAATGATTGTTGGCAAATGCGCCGTCGTCGAGCGGATAGTGGCTCACCGTATAAGTGGCGCTCTTGCCAAGCACGACGCACGCGGGTCCCGCAAACGTATAACCGGGCCGGATCTTCACCACTTCGAACGCCGAGTTCGGAACTTTCTGCAGCGTCATCAGCGTTGCTTGATCCCAACGCTCGTCCGAAACGCCGCTCAAGAACATCATACCGCCGACGTCCGCATTGATCAGGCCATAGCGGAACATCGTGTCGACTACGGCTCTCGCCTCCCCCGTGTACGAATCCTTGTTGGCCGCGTACCAGGCGGCGTTCAGACGCAGCCGGCCGCCAAACGGAATGCCGTCATCCGAGTTCCCCGCGAGCGCCGCGTGGCGCGCCGGCCAGACGTAGTTGTTGCGAATCGCACCGACGTTCAGCGTGACACGTAGCGCGTGGTTCATCGATTGGTTGGCATACTCGTCGTACCGGGTCAGCAACGGCAGCATCGGCAAACCTGCGGCGTCGCCGGACGTCCAACCGTTCGCTCGAGGCGCGCCGGATTCGAGATCGAAGCGCGACGTCGACGCGGCGTGCCAGCGCGTTCCATCAAAGTAGGCTTGGTAGAACTCCCACAGCGTCGAGATGCCTCCGGTCGCCTCGTCCCTGACCGCGATCAGCAGGTGGTGGTCACCGTCGTCTGCATACCCGGATGGCGGTTCGGTGTCACTGTAATAGCCTTCGATTGACGGATTGTGCGGAATCGGCGCAGGGCCACGGTCGCTCTCCTTGGCGTATGCACCGGTCACGACCGGCACGAACGTCTGTGTCCCCGACACGACGTTGATCGGGATCCCATACATGCTGTTGCCGCCGTGCGCAGTGCTCGAGGCGAAATCCACGTGCAACGAGCCGGGCCCGAGCAGGCTGATCAGGTGATCCGAGCCGGGGTCGACGGGGTCTGCGCTGATGTCACGGCCGAGTTCCTGCCACAGCGCTCCTGTGGTGAACAGGCTGTAGCCGTGAAAATCCGGTGTTCGGTTGCCGGACGGCGCGGTGCCGGAGCCACCGAGATCGACCGCGCCCGCCGCCGTGTTCGAGAGCGCCACCAGGACTCACCGCCGTCGTTCGATTCATCGCCTCGCGTACGTCCGCATCGCTGGTTCACGCGTACCGTACGCATCCGCTCTTGCGGCCGCAATCACTGCGTCTGCAGCGGCGCGCCCGTCGCTCCCGTAGCGTGCCAGCCCGCGTTTGTGCGGCGTACCTGCGTAGCGCCGACCAGCGGCCGATGCTCGTCGTTCGAGATCGTTCGCGCCACGAGACGCGCGACGGTCTGCCCGGGATGCCTTTCGGTGGCTACGCCGTCAACGACGCGACGCTGGTCGCCCCTCGATCAGCGCGTTCGAATCCGCACGATCGGTCGATGCGGTTTGCGCCGTGCGACCTCGTCGAATCCGGCGGCGTCGTACATCGACTTCGCGCCGAACCACATCGCGTCGTCGCTCGATCGGCTCGCGTTTGTCGACCGGATACGCTTCGAGCAACGTCGCGCCGCGCTTTTTCGCATACGCGATCGCGCCGTCGAGCAGCGCACGGGCGACGCCTTCGCCGCGAAATTGCTCCGGCACGACAAAACAGACGACCGACCAGACGGGTTGGGCGTCGACCGGTTTCATCACCGGCGAACGTGCGAGCTTCGCATAGTCTTCGCGCGGACCCAGCGATACCCAACCAACCGGCGTCTTGCCGCGATAGCCGATCAGTCCGGGCGTCTCACCGGCCTCGACCAACGCCAACAGATCGGCTCGGTTGGCCTGGGAGCGCGTCATGCCGGCGCGCCGTTCCTGCTCGCCGCTGCGGCGAAAGTACATGCACCAGCAGGCGCGAGCGACCGTACAGCCCGTCGCGTTGAAAATCGTCTCGAGGTCGCGCCACCGCGCCGCCGTCAGCGGTCGCACGATCAGTTTTCGATTGTCTGGTCATTCGACCGCCTTCTGCTCGAGCATGAACGCCAGCATCCGCGGCAGCTGCGCGGTCAGCATCGGCACGCCGGTGTGAATCGCGCAGCCGAATTGTCGCGCAACAGCGAGCAGCCGCGTCATCTCGGTCGCAATCACGCACTCGGCGACGAGCGCACTGCGCTCGATCACCGACAACGGCAGCGGCAGTTCGTCGTCCGCGTTCATGCC
Organism: uncultured Gammaproteobacteria bacterium; assembly: GCA_963829065.1. Classification (GTDB taxonomy): domain Bacteria; phylum Pseudomonadota; class Gammaproteobacteria; order Pseudomonadales; family Azotimanducaceae; genus DATJGR01. The sequence goes on from CAWHHK010000015.1 coordinate 39,781, forward strand.
GAGCGACGTGCCGTTGATCGCGATGTCGAAGCGATCGCCGGCATTGCACGTCGCGTGGTCACGACGACCGCGGGAAACGCGCGCTCGACCCGCGCCGCCAACGCGACTGCGCCTTCGTTGGGTGCGGTTGTTGATAGCAGATCGAAGCGCACCCGCATCGGCCAGCGCGAATGCGACTGCCGACGCGGCGCCGCCGGCGCCGGCCAGCACACACGTCGCGCCGGACACGCGATGTCCCGCGCCCAATAAGTCCGTCGACGAAACCAACGCCGTCGAGCAGCGCACCGGTGAGGCGTCCGTCAGCGCGGCGGGCAATCACGTTGACTGCGCCGACGAGCCGGGCGTCGTCCGTCAGTTCGTCGACCAGCGCGGTCATCGCGGTCTTGTGCGGCATCGAGACGATCGCGCCGGCGAAATTGCGCACGTGGCGCAGCGCCGCGATGCAGTCGCGCAGACCGGCGGCACGCGACATGCAGCGGCACGAGGACGAACTCGCCCAGACGACCGCGCTGCGCGAGCAGCGTATTGATCGCGCGCCGGACTGCGCGCCTGAACGACGGGGTCCGCGATCAACCCGAGGATTTTCGTCGCGCCTGAAACTGGCGGTACAACACCGTTCCACCCTCGTCTCGAGATTTTCGATACCGAGCATAGCGTGGACTACGTGGTGCATCGAAAATGGAATCAAGACTGCATTTTGCTCGCCGTCGCTCGTAGGATCGCGCCGTCGCAACCGCGAGGACACAGCATGGCCACACCCTATCCCGCCGACGACCCGTATCTGCGCGGCGGCTTCGAACCGCTGCGCATGGAATGCGACTACGCCGATCTGTGCGTCGACGGCGAGATTCCCGCGGACCTGCGCGGGACGCTCTACCGCATCGGCCCGAATCCGCAGTTCGCGCCGCGCGGGCGCTACAACCCGCTGCAAGGCGACGGGATGATCCATGCATTCGCGATCGATGCCGGCCGCGTCGCCTATCGGAACCGTTGGGTGCGGACGCGCCAATTCACGCTCGAGCGCGCCGCGGGTCGCGCGCTGTTCGCGACATCCGGCGATCCGCGCGACGCCGATCCGCAGGTCGCCGGCGTGCGCTCGGACGGCGTCGCGAATACCCACATCGTCCCGCACGCGGGGAAATTGCTCGCGCTCGAAGAAGGCCACGCGCCGATCGCGATCGATGCCGGACATCGCTCGAAACGCTCGGCGCTATGGAACTTCGACGGCGCGTTGCCCGGCAACATGACGGCGCATCCGAAGATCGATCCGCGTCAGCGGCGAGATGCTGTTCTTCGCGAACTTCCCGACGCGGCGGTTCGACGGCGCGATCGAGTTCTACGTCGCCAACGCACACGGACGACTGACCCGACGCGAGACGATTCAGGGCCCGTTTCCGGCGCTGGTGCACGATTTTGCGATCACGCAGGACTTCGTGATCTTTGTCGTCTGCCCGCTGACGTTGTCGCTCGAACGCGCGCGCGCCGGCGCGCCCGCCGATCGCGTGGGAGCCGCAAGCTGCGGCACGCACGTCGGCGTGCTGCCGCGACAAGGCTTCCGTCGATCGACTGCGCTGGTACACCGGCGCACCCGTGCATGGCGTGGCATTCGATGAATGCGTTCAACGACGGCGAGCGCATCTGCATCGACGTCTGTCAGCAGCACGCGCCGGCGTTTCCGCGCGCCGGACGGCACGCCGGTGGTCGAAGCTGCGCTGCGTCAGTACCTGACGCGATGGACGATCGACCCGACGCGTCCGAATTCACGATGGCGCGCCTGTGCGAACCTGTCTGCGAATATCCGCGCATCGACGAGCGTCGAACGGGGCGTTCGTATCGATACGGATACGTCGCGTGCGAGGGCGGACCCGGTACGGGCGATCCGTTTCAGCGCGCGCTCGGTCGCTTCGACCACGAGACGCAAGCGATGTCGGTGTTTCACGCCGGCACCGACGGCGGCGGTATCCGAGGGCGTATTCGTGCGCGAAGTCGAGCGCGAGCGCGGAAGGAGACGGCTACCTGCTCGCGACAATCTTCGACGAGCACCGCAACGCGAGTCACCTCGCAGTCTTCGATGCGCAGCGAATCGAAGCCGGACCGATCGCCCGCGCGCACCTCGACCATCGCGTGCCGCTCGGCTTTCACGGCTCATGGAGACCGCAAGTGACTACACCCGCCGAAGCGCCCGCCGCAGTTGCAGATTCAGCGGACGATCAGTCGCTTCATGAACAGCTTCGACTTGAAGGACTGGGACACGATGCGCAGCTGCTCGCGGATGTCGTGCGCGTGGACTATTCCGCGCTGCGCGGCGAGCCGCCGCGCGCGATCACGGCGGACGAATTCGTGTCGGCGCGCATCGCGGCGCTGCAGGCGCTCAAGACGCACCACCTGATCGCCAACTTCGACATCGAGGCGCGCTCGGGCTCCGCCGACGCGCAAGCGAGCTGCGTGATTCATCGAACGGATCCATCGAAAGAAAGCGGGGCGCAGTTCACGTCGCACGCGTACTACCGATTCGGCGCTCGAACTGCACGGATCCGCGTGGAAGATCTGTTCGATCACGCAGTCGATTTTCTGGAACGAAGGCGACCCGGGCTGCATTCCGGCGTTCGGAAAATGGCGCCGAAGTAGTTCCGAAGTAGCCGCGATTCAGTGCGCGGTCGCGACGCCGACGACGATCGATAACCAGAGCGCGATCAGCACAGCCCAGCTCGTGAAATAGGCGCCGATGCGCGCCTGCAACACGTTACCGCCGAGATGGATATACGAATGCACGAGTCGCGCCGTCACGTAGCACCACGCGAGCAGCAGCGTGGTCGTACCGGTCTGCCCGGTGACCATCGCCGCGAGGCACGCGGCGTAGAAGAGCGTCGGGGCCTCGAACAGATTGACGAAGTGGCGCGCCGTTTGTGCGGTCGCCTCGGGCTCGGTTTCGCCCTGGTAGACCTGAAAGTACTTCGGCGTCACTTGGCGCTCCCGCACGGCCCGCAGCCGGCCGCGGAACAGCAGGACCAGCGTGGTGCCGGTCAGCAGCACCATCGCGAACATCGGGTAGACCAGGCTCGACGCGTTCATGCAGACCGTTCTCCGATAAAAACCTCATAGGAATTCGGTTCGAGCTCCGAGTGGTCGAAGCGGCATCACGCGCGCCTCAAAGCCCACGTCGGTGAGTATCGCCGACCATGTTGCGCGTGGAAACAGTTCCTCGACGTGGCGGTCGTGTTCAACCTGGATGCTGCCGTCGGAATCACGCAGCATGACCGCGTAGTCGACTGCATACGTCGTGTCGTCGGGATCCGGATCCCACGACCACTCGAGGTAGCGCACGCCGCGCGCGCCGTCGTCGGATCCGCCGTGGTCCGTCGTCGCACGAAAGTTTTCACGCACATGATCGGGCGCAAACAGCGCGGCCCCGCCGGGACGGCAATGGACGTAGGCGGTCTCGATTGCTCGGCGCAGATCCGCCTGCGTCGTCATGTAGCAGATCGCATCGTGAATGAAGACGCGGTCGAACTGACGTCCCAGGCGAATCGACCGCATGTCGCCCTGGATGTGTTCGCAATCCGGATTCAACGCACGACTGACTGCGAGCATACCCGGTGAGGGATCGACGAGGACCATCTCGAAATGCGGCTGCATCCACGATGCATTGTTGCCGCCGCCACTGCCGAGTTCGAGCACTGACCCGCACGGTTGATCACCGGCTGCACGCAGCTGTCGTGCGAAGAACAGCGCTTCCTCCTCGTAGTCGGACGGCGGCGAAAACAACGGCCACCACCGCGCGAGCTCGTCGTAGAGTTTCATCGCGAAAGCCGCAACGCCGTCCCGGATCGACCTGCCTCGTACTGCCGTGCGAGCTGGTTGATGTCGGGCATGTCGATCACGCTGCGCGCGTACCCCGAACGCGCCGCTTCGATCATCGCGTGAGCGAGATCGACCGTCGTCGTCACGTGGTTCGGCGCAACCCTGCGCAGCAACGGGAACAGCGGACCGACGATGTTGTACACCGTCTGGTACAGCGCGGTCTTCGAGCGCGCTCCTTTCAACGGCTGGATATAGCCGGGTCTGAACATATACGAGGCAGGGAACGGCATCGCGCGCAGCGCCTGCTCGGTCTGACCTTTGACGCGCGCCCACATCACGCGGCCGTGACCGCTCGCGTCGGTGCCGACGCCGGAGACGAAACAGAACGTCAGCGTCCGACTCTGTGCCAGGATTTCCTTTGCGGCGGCGAGCGTGAAATCGTGCGTGATCCGCCGATAGTCATCCTCACCCATGCCGGTCGAGGAGACGCCCAGACAATAGAAACACGCGTCAACGTCGGCGAAATCGGCACAGATCGGCGTGAAGTCGAGAAAATCGTGATGGACGCGATTCGCGCAGCTTGGCGATGCGTTACGCCTCCAGGCTGACGCACGACCGAGACGACGGAGACAACCTCTCGGGTCGTCGAGACATTCGAGCAGAACACCGGAGCCGACCATTCCCGTTGCGCCGAACAGGATGACTCGCATCAAATGACCTCCTCTGGAAACCCGTCAGGTGACACTGCTCGCCTGCACTGCTACGTTTGCGACGGCTATGACAATAAAGGGAGGGGGTAGCGATGCAATGGTTTATGACGGCACTGCAAAAGTGGGCTGATTTCTCCGGCCGCGCTCGACGCAGAGAATATTGGTTTTTTCTGCTGGTCTATGTGGTCATCTACATCGTGCTGACGATCGTCGATAAGATGGTCGGTTTGCTCAATGCGGCCACGGGCATCGGCATTCTCGGCGGCCTGTTCGCGTTGGCGATGCTGATTCCGTCGATCTCGGTCGGCGTCAGGCGGTTGCACGACACGGGTCGCAGCGGCTGGTGGCTGCTGATCGCGCTGATTCCGATCATTGGCGCGCTCGTGCTGCTGGTGTTCTATCTGCTCGACAGTCAACCGGGCGACAACCGCTTCGGGCCGAACCCAAAAGCAGCCTGAGCAATCCGTCGCGACAGCAATGCAATGGCGCGCACCGTAGCCACGCCGGCGGCGGTGCGCGCCGCGTTGTGGTTGAGCGTCCCGTTCAATCTGCTCGCGGCATACGCGCTCGCTTTCCCTGCATCGGCATTGGGCAGCCTCATCGGTTTGCCCGCCGACGTGCCGCGACTGTATGCGCTCGTCTTGGCGTTTCTGATTGGTCAGTTCGGCTGCACGTATGCGTGGCTCGCGTCGCAAGCCGAACTGCATCGCCCGCTGATCGCCTTTTCGGCGATCGGCAAAAGCGGCGTGTTCCTGATCGTGCTGCTGTTGTGGATCAGCGGCGCCGCGCCGGGCACGTTGGTGTTGCTCGCGTGCGGCGACCTGCTGCTCGCGCTGCTGTGGTTCCGTTGGCTATTGACCTGAGGTCAGCCGGCAGCTGCTGTTCGATCGTGCGCGTTCGATCGGTCACGACGTTGCCGGTATGCAGCGTCGATTTGCGCTCGACGAGCATGACCAGGCACTCGTGCTCGGCGAACGGACAGTGGCGTACGCCCTTCGGGACGATGAACATCTCGCCTTCACCGATGTCGACGCATTGTTGCTCCATCTCGATACGCAAACGGCCTTTCAGCACGAAGAAGAGTTCGTCCTCGTCGTCGTGGCTGTGCCAGGTGAACGGTCCGTGAACCTTCGCCACTTTAACGTAGGCGTCATCGAGTTCGCCGATCACACGCGGCGACCAGAGTTCGGTGAGTCCGGCGGCCGCGTCGCGCGGCGATACGACTTCGGTCATCGCGATTGCCCCTCACGACCGGCACGGTCGCAGCATGATCGTTTGCCGTCAATGGCTAGGGTCCAGCGATCGCGCCGGAAGCTGGCGTACACTGCCCGATCCTGAAATTTCCGACGGTTGATCGATGGAAGAGTCGAACTCGGAGCAGACGCACGCCGCGATCACGCGCCGTCAGATCACGGCGGCCGTCATCGGCAACGCGCTCGAGTTCTACGACTTCACGACGTACGCGCTGTTCGCCGTGCAGATCGGCCGGACGTTTTTTCCGTCGCAGACGCCGTTCGAAAATCTGATGTTGTCGTTGCTGACGTTTGCGGTCGGTTTCGTCGCGCGTCCGGTCGGCGCGATCGTGATCGGCGCATTCGGCGATCGCGCCGGACGCCGCCCGGCGATGGTGTTGAGCTTCACGCTGATGGGCGTCGGCATCATCGGCGTCGTGTTGACGCCGTCATACGCGATGATCGGCGCGGCGGCGCCGGTGTTGTTGCTGGTCTTCAGGCTCATACAGGGATTTGCGCTCGGCGGCGAGGTCGGCCCGACGACGGCTTTCCTGATCGAGGCGGCGCCGCTGCATCGACGCGGGTTGATCGGCGCCTGGCAGAGCGGCGAGTCAGGCGATCGCGTCATTGACCGGCGCGACGATCGGCCTCGCGCTGACGTATCTGCTGACGCCGCAGCAACTCGAGGATTTCGGCTGGCGGATCGCGTTCGGGCTCGGCGCCGTGGTGTTGCCGTTCGGTCTGTTCCTGCGCCGCAACCTCCCCGAAACGCTGCATCGTCGCGAGGCCCAGACTGCCATTCACCCGACCGCATACGGCGCGTTCAGTCACGCGCGCCCGATCCTGCTCGGGCTCGGCATGATCATGAGCTTCACGACGTCGACGTACGTGCTGCTGTACATGACGACATACGCGTCCGAGACGCTGCACATGACGCCAGACGGACTCGTTCGGCGCGTCGGTCGCCAACGGCGTCAGCGGCGTCGTGTTCGCGCTGCTCGGCGGCGCGTTGTCGGATCGCGTTCGGCCGCAAGCCCGTGATGATCACGGCGCGCGTGCTGTTTCTGCTGGCGATTTTTCCGGCCTTCAGTTGATGGTGAGCAATCACGACGCGCTGACGCTGATCGTCGCGACGGGTCTGCTCAGCGCGCTCAGTTCCACGAGCGTCGGCGTAGCGCTCGTCTGCCTGACCGAGTCGCTGCGCAAAGACGTTCGCAGCACCGGCCTCGCGATCGTCTATGCGATCGGCGTTGCGGTGTTCGGCGGCGTCGCGCAGCCGTACGTCACGTGGCTGATCAAGGCGACCGGCAGCCCGATGGCGCCGGCCTGGTACATGATGGCGGCGGCCGGCGTCGGCATCGTCGCGATGTCGTTGATGAAGGAGACGCGACCCACGCCGATGATCGAGGAGCCGCTGGGGATCGAGATCGCGTAAGCCAAATACCGCTCCCTAACGAGTGAACAGAGCCGCGACCGTCACAGCGCCGGCGGCGCGCTTCGCTGAGCCGGGTCCGACGGGCTCATGATGCCGACGTGATTGCCGTCCGGGTCCTCGACGATCGCGTAACGGGCGCCCCAAAACGCATCGTATGGCGGCTGTGAGCTGCGATGGCCGAGATTCGTCAAGTGGGCATGCGTGCGATCGACATCTTCGCGCGACGCCACCCTGAACCCGATGACCACGCGCGAACCCGTGCCCGTTGGCTCCCGCCAGCCGCGGTTGTAGGCCTTCGCGAGCGCCGCGCTATCGAAATGAATCGTCATCCCGCCCGGCAGGTCGATGTCGACGTGATGTGGCCCGCTCGGCGTCCGCCAGATCGCGGTCTCCGGAATGGCGACACCCAGCGCGCGGTAGAACGCGATCGTCGCGTCCATGTTCGCGGTCACCAGATCGAGCAGATGGAGGTCGGCGCGCGCGACTCGATTGTTCCATCATCTGTCTCCTTCAATCAGCGTTGCGCCGATCTTAGTACGCCGCACGCCACGCGCTCTTGAAGAAAATTGACCGTACCGACGCGCCTTGCTCCGGTGCCTGCAGCCGAAGTACGGTGGGGCTCATAGGGGGAGAGGGAGATCGGATATGGTGCACTGGCGTTGGGGACGGCCGTGTTGGCGATGGCGCGTGATCGCCTCCAGCGTCGCGCTGCTGTCCGGCTCCGTCATTGCGCAACCGCCCATCGACGCGAATCTGGCGGCGTTCATCGACACGATCAAGGCGGTGGACAACCACGCCCACGTCATGACCACCGCGTCCGGAGACACCGACTACGACGCGCTGCCGCTGGACGGGTTGGCGCCGTTTTCGCTGCCGGCGCGACTGCGGAGCGACAATCCCGAGTGGATCGCCGGCTACAAAGCGCTCTACGGATATCCGTACGACGATCTGAGCCCCGCCCACTTCGACGAACTGCGCGCGACGATGAAGCGCGTCGCTTCGGAGCAAGGCGACCATTTTCAGCAGTGGGTGCTCGACAAGCTCGGCATCGACGTGATGCTCGCGAATCGGCTCGCGATGGGACCTGGCCTCGCCCCTGCGCGGTTCCGTTGGGTCTCGTATGTCGACGCGCTGATGCTGCCGTTGTCGACTCGATTCGAGCGCGCGGGCAACGCCGACTACGCGGTGCTGTATCCGCTCGAGGAACGACTCCTGCATCGCTACCTGGCGGACCTGCAGATCAAGACGCTGCCACCGACGCTCGACGAATACTCGAGCGGGGTCATCACCAAGACCCTCGAACGTCAGCGGCAGGCGGGCTGCGTCGCCGTCAAATTCGAGGCCGCCTATTTGCGCAAGCTCGACTTCGACATCACCGACGAGGCTGCCGCGCGCACCGTCTATGCGAAGTACGTCGCGGGTGGCGAGCCGAGCCACGCCGAATATAAAAATCTCGAGGATTTCCTGTTCCGTTACATCGCGCGCGAGGCCGCCCGGCTCGGGATGGCCGTGCATCTCCACGCGTTCGAAGGTTTTGGCGGTTCGTACAAGGCGTCGGGAAGCGACCCGCTGCTGCTGGAAAGCGCGTTCGCGGACCCGACCCTGCTGCAGACAAACTTCGTCATCATCCACGGCGGTGGCATGTTCGCCGCGCACACGAATGCACTGCTGGCCAGATCGAATGTCTACGCGGATTTCTCGCTGATGTCGCAGGTCTACAGCGCCGAGATGCTGGCTGACATCCTGCGCGCATGGCTCACGCAGTATCCCGAGAAGGTGCTGTTCGGCACCGACGCGTTTGCGAACGGACCGGACGCGGGCTGGGAACTCTCGGCGTGGCTCGCAACGTCCACCGCACGTCGCGCGCTCGCGATCGCGCTCACCGCAATGATCACCGACGGCGAAATCACGCAAGCGCACGCACGACCAGATCGCGACGATGGTCTTGCGCACGAATGCCGCGAACCTCTACAAATTGCCACTGCATTGAACCGTCCGAACACCAACAGGAGTCAGCCATGATCGAAGTCCATCACCTCAACGCGTCGCGTTCTCGCCGCATCACGTGGATGCTCGAAGAATTGGGGGTCGACTACCAACTCATCATGTACAAGCGCGACGCAACGACCAATCTGGCGCCGCCGGAACTGAAGGCCATGCATCCGCTCGGCAAGGCGCCCGTCATCCGCGACAACGGCGAGGTCATTTTCGAATCCGGCGCCATCATCGAATATCTGGTGCGCCGTTACGGCAATGGACGATTTGCGCCGCCGGTCGGCACCAAGGACTACAACCGCTACATCCAGTTCCTGCATTACGCCGAAGGCTCCGCGATGTTGCCGCTGATGCTGCGGCTGTACGTCGGCCGCCTCGGCGACGCCGGCGCTCCGTTGCTGCCGCGCATTCAGAGCGAGACGCAGAACCATCTCGGTTTCCTGAACAACGAACTATCTAAAAGCGACTATTTCGTCGGCAACGATCTGACCGGCGCCGACGTGAACCTCTCGTTCGTCGCGCAGATCGCGGTGACGTTCAACGGTCGCGAGACGTTTCCGAACCTGACGAAGTTCGTCGATCGCATCGAAGCGCGGCCCGCGTACCAACGCGCGATGACGAAGGGCGGCGCCTGATCGCTCACTCACTCGCCGCGCAACACCGTGGTCGCGGCGCGTAACGCCGGCAACAGGCCACCGACGAGACCTCCGATCCAAACCGATGAGGTGTTGAATGTCGAGCGCAATCGAGATCCGTCGGCTCGTGACCCGCAGCGGACGCCCGCTCGACTTCACCTTGCTCGGATTCGGCTCGGCGCCGCTCGGCAACTATCTGCAACCGCTCGACGAAACCGCGTGCGACAGCACGGTCGAGGCCGCGTGGGATTGCGGCATCAGGTACTTCGACACCGCGCCGTTCTATGGACTCAGCCTGGCGGAATCGCGCGTCGGCCGCGTGCTGCGCGCTCTGCCACGCGATCGATTCGTCATTTCGACGAAGGTCGGTCGCGCACTGGTCCCGTGCGCGGAAGGTGAACAGGCGCCGGAACTTTTTGTGAACACGCCGCCGTACCGCGTCGAGTTCGACTACTCGTACGACGGCGTGATGCGCTCGTTCGAGGGGAGCCTGCGACGGCTCGGACTAGACCGCGTCGACATCCTCTTCGTGCACGACATCGACGCGTTGGTTCATGGCGATCGCGAACGGTCTGAACGGCGCCTGCGCGAACTGTTCGACCACGGCGGCTGGCGCGCGCTCGACCGCCTGCGCTCGAATGGAGTCGTCAGCGCTATCGGGGCCGGGGTCAACGAATGGGAGCCCTGCGTACGGCTGCTCGAACTCGCGGACCCCGATCTGTTCCTGCTTGCGGGCCGCTACACGCTACTCGAGCAACCGCCAGCCGACGCCTTCTTCCCGAAGTGTGCGGAACGCGGTGCGCGCGTCGTGATCGGCGGCCCGTACAACTCCGGCGTGCTGGCCGGCAAGGGAACGTACAACTATTCGTCGGTGCCACCGGCGATCGCGCAGCGCGTTGCCGCGCTCGAGCGCGAATGTGCTGCGTGCGGCGTCAGCCTGCGTGCGGCTGCGCTGCAATTCATCGCTGCGCATCCGCTGGTCGTGAGCGTGATTCCCGGCGCGATCAGTGCCCGTGAAGTCGCGGACAACGTCGCGGCACTCGATGAGCCGATTCCGGCCTCGCTCTGGCAACGTCTCAAGGACTGCGGTCTGTTGGATACAGGCGTTCGGACACCGTAGTTGGCGTGTCGGCGAGACGCCGTTCGCGCGCAGATTGCGTGACGTTCAACGGTCGTGAGACATTTCCGAACCTGACGAAGTTCGTCGATCGCATCGAAGAGCGACCCGCGCGATGACGGAGGGCGGCGCCTGACGGCGCTCCTGTATGGTGGCGACCGCAGTGATTCATGTCGGACCCGTACTCGCAACCGCGTTCGGCGCGACGCGCGACCGCGTCTACAGCGCCTCACTCGACGGCGACGTCGTATTGCGCGACGCCGCCCGTGGCGCCGTCGTCGCGCGGTGGCATTGCCACGACGGTCCCGTCACGGATATGTGTTTCGACGTGGCCCGTCAACGTCTCGTCACGAGCGGGCACGATGGCCGCATCCGCTTGTGGCATCCGTTGTCGGGAGTGCTGTTCGGCGAACTGACGGGGCATCGCGCCGGTGTTCTGAGCGTCGCGATTCGCAACGGTACACTGGCATCGGCGTCGTTCGACGGCACGCTACGGATCTGGGACACGGCGTCCGGGGGAATGCGTCGCAACGCTCGCCGGCCACACCAACGCCGTGACCGACGTCGAGTTCATGGCCGACGATATCGTCGCATCCGCGAGTCGCGACCGAACGATCCGCCTGTGGCGCTGGCAGAACGCGTCATTGTCGCGCGTCCTCGTCGGCCACGAGGCGTGGGTGACCCGCGTGGCCGCGCTGCGCGACGGTCGCGAACTTCTGTCCGCGGCCGAAGACGGCTCGCTACGGCGGTGGGATTGTGCGACCGGCGCCGTGCTCGACGTTCGTCACGTGCCGCGGCGCTCGCCGATCTGGGGAATGGCGACCGATCACCGTGGTCGACATGCGATCGTCGGCGCCGGCGGCAGCACCACGCTGTGGCATTTCGAACCGGCAATGACGACTACCCCGACACTCATTTCGAACGCGACGAGCCGAGCCGTTGCGTTCGATGCGTCAGGCGCCGTCGCGGCACTCGGCAACGACGCGAGCGACGTCGTCGTCTATGACCTCGCGACGCGCGAAATGCAGACACGCGCAGCGCAGATGCTCGACGGCGGCGCGCGGAGCATCTTGTCGCTCGCTGTCGATCCGGCGGGCACTACGTGTGCGGTTGGCACCGCGAAGGGTGTGGTGGTCGAGGACCGTGGGCAGTGGCGGCGTTGCGACACCCGCGAGAGTTTCACGTACGCGATGACGACGTTGGATCGTGAACGTTTTGCGTCAGGCGGATTCGATGGCCGGATCGTCGTCAGAAACTTCGGCGACGGCGCACCCATCCAAGTGCTGGATCACGGCGGCTTAGTATTTTCGTTGGCGTACGCGCCGCGATCGCGGCAACTCGTCAGCGGTGGCAACGATCGCCTGCAGGTCTGGGACCTCGAGTCGGGCGCGTCGTGTTGGTTGCGCGACGACTTCGGCGGTGGCGCGCATACGATGGCGGATACCACGCCCGATGCGAAGCAGATCGTCTGCGTCGGCGAGGACGCGACTGCTGCGGATCTTCAACCTCGACGACGACTCCATCCGGTTGGTTCCGCTCGAAACGGATCTGTGCTGTGCAGTCCAGCTGTTGCGCAACGGTGAAACCGCTATCGTCGGCACCGCTTACGGCGAAGTATTTCGCGTCGAGCTTTCGAGCGGGCGCGTGCGCCGCCTTCACGCGCAGCACGAAGACTGGATCAGATCGCTGCGCGTGACGCCGAACGGACGACATGTGATCTCCGCTAGTCAGCAGGGCGTCTGCCGGGCTTACGATCTCGCCGCCGATCGTCTCGTCCACACGCCGCAACTCGCGCGGCACCCCGTGGCCGCGGTCGACGTGCTCGACGAACACACCGCCGTGCTCGCGCTCTGTGACGGGCGATTGCAGCGCGTCGATCTGTCCGCCAGCTCGGATTGACCCGCGATGTAGGCGAGCGCCGACAACGCAGCTCCAGCTTGTCTGATCGACCCGGCCATGCGATACGCCGCAGCCTCACGACGTACTGAAACTGTTAGCGGAGTACGCACGTGAACAAATCAATGATGATGGGTACCGTTCTGGGCGCCGTCGCGGCGACCGCGGTTGGCAGTTTTGCCGGCTACAGGATGCTGACGAAGGGAGAATTCGCGGACGTAACCGCGGTGACGCCGTTGACCGAACAGGTCAAGACACCGCGCGAAGAGTGTCACGCTGAGAGCGTCACAAAACAGGCGCCGACACAGGACGCGCACCGCGTCACCGGCAGCGTCATCGGCGCGATCGCCGGCGGCGTGCTCGGAGATGTGATCGGCGGACACGGCAACAACACCGGTGCGAAGGTCGCCGGCGCCGCGGCCGGCGGCATCGCTGGTCACGAGGCGCAGCGCGAGATGCAGGAGCACAACACCGTTACGACCAGTGAACAACGCTGCACGACGGTGTTCGACGTCAGCGAGCGTACCGTCGGATATCGCGTCGACTACCGCATCGGCGACGCGACCGGCCGGGTCCAGATGGACCACGATCCGGGCTCGCGCATTCCGCTGCGCGATGGCCAACTGGTGCTGAGCGAAGCGCAGACGGTGCCGGCGCCAGCGAATCGGGCCGGGGCTTAACGACCCGACAGAGATCCGAAGGGGTATATGAGTGCCACGGCGCGCGCTCGACCACTCCGCCAACGATCCAGCGGAACCGCCACGGCGGAAGGTGCGACGAGGTCGCGATCGATCTTCAGGTCGCGCAGCAGATCTCGTTTGCCCCCGGGGGCTAGGTCCCCACGGGGGACTATGTCCGCACCTGGTGTTGCCGCGACGTCAGTGGCCGCGGACTCGCTCATTCGCCGCGCTCACTCGCCACGCAAAGCGGCGGTGATCGGCATGCGCGCAGCGCGTAGCGCAGGCAACAGGCCACCGACGAAACCGAGCGCCACCGCCCATACGATGCCGAGCTGCAGCAGTTGCGCCGTCACGCGGAAACCGAACGCCACCTGCGCGTGCGCGGTGTTGTTCAGCGTCGACGCGCTGTAACCGTCGAAAGCCGCGTAGACGATCACACCGCCGAGTATGCCGCCGACCAACGCGAGCGCGACCGCTTCGACCATCACCGATGCAACCACCGGCGCGCTGCCAAAGCCGAGCGCGCGCAGCGTGGCGATCTCGACCGTGCGAACGCTCACCGCGGCGTACATCGAATTGAGCGCCGCGATCACCGCACCGACGGCCATGATCGCCGCGACGAAGTACGCGAAGCGCTCGATCAAGGCCGTTTGCGCTTTCGATTGGCCGCCGTAGAACTCGCTTTCCGTGAGCAATGCGGCGCGCACGCGCGGATCGTTCTGGATCTGCGCATTGACTGCGTTCGCCGACCCCGGTTCTGCGAGCTGCACGCGGATCGAGTTCACCGCGCCGCCGCGACGGAACACCGACTGCGCCGTCGCAAGATCCATCCAGACTTCCGACTCGGTGGCGCTGCCGCCGGTTTCAAAGTGGCCGACGACGGTCCACGGTTGGTCGCGCAGCTCGACGCGATCGCCCACCTCGAGGCCGACGTACTCGCGCGCCGCAGCCGCACCGACGAGCATTTCGTTGTGGCCGGGCTCGAATGCGCGGCCGGCGACGATGTGCAGCTCCGGTCGCACCGCGAATGCTGCGGCTTCGACGCCGCGTCCGACGACGGTCGCGGTCTTGTGTGTCGCGCGTTTCGGAAGATCGAGCGCGACGTAAAGTTCACCGCTTGCCCGCGCAATCCCCGGGAGCTGCGTGATGATGTTCATCTCGTCGTTCGCGAGCCAACTGTCCAGTTCGTCGTTGCTGCCGGCGCGCAGCACGATCGCGCGGTCGGGTCTGCTCGAATCCGAAAGCGCGGCGCTGAAACCCGCGGCCATCGACAACAGGCCGACCAGCACAGCGACGACGCCGGCGATGCCGACGACGATAACCGACGACGCGCCGCGCCGCGCATTGACGTTGCGCAGGTTCATCCACGTGATTGCCAGGATCTGTCGCAGCATGTCAGTGCCCTCGCAACGCATCGACGATGGTGAGCCGCCGCGCGGCCCATGCCGGCGGCAGGCCAATGCCGAGTCCGATCAGCAACGCAAGCGCCACTGCGATCAGCACGCTCTGCCACGTCATGTCGAAACGGCCGATGATCGTGATCAATTGGCTGTTCAGGCCCGGCTCTAACAACAGCGCTAAGGCGATGCCGAGTCCCGCGCCAGCGGTACACAACAGCAGCGCTTCGCACAACAGCAGCGCACCCACCGCGGTATCGGTGAAACCGAGCGTTTTCAACACCGCGAGTTCCGGAACGCGTTCGCGAAACGACTGCAGCGCGGTGTTGCCGGTCAGCAGCACGATCGTGAAGAAGACGGCGGACAGGATCATCGTGGTGATGAAGCCCATGTCGCCGAACTCGGCCGCTTGTGCGCGGCTGTACTCGTCTTGCGAGACGGTGCGCGTCGGATCGGACGAATTCTTGTACAACGCGTCGATGGCGCTCGCCACGTCGTCCAGGCGCTGCGGATCGGTAACGCGTACCGCGAGCCAGCCGACCTGATTCTGCGCCCAGAGCGCAACGGCTTCGTTGAAGTAGTCGTAGTGCAACAACAGCAGCGGTTGGTTCGGTGCGCCCTTCGGATAGTCGAACGTGCCGATGAATTGGAACTGCCAGTCCCACGAGCCGTCCCGTTTCGGCCAGAGCAGACCGTGCAGCGAAATCGCGTCGCCGGCCTGCCAGCCGTACTTCTGCGCGAGCGACGTCGACGCGACCACGCCGATGCGCGTCGCGCTGAATTGCGTCCGAACCTCCGGTGCGACGATCAGTTCGCGATAGACGTTGAAGAACGCGCTCGGGTCGACGACGTACTGCGCAAAGCCGTTCTTCGGATCCTGATAGTAGGCGCCGAACCAGTTCATCTGCGCGACGTCGCCGACCCCGTCGATGGTGCGGATCTGCGCGACCGACGCCAGCGGCAGGTTGTCGCTCATCGAATATTTCGCATCGACAATCAATCGATCCATGCCCGACACGGTCACCCCGCCCGAAAATGCCGCCGCGATGGCGCGCAACAGCATGAACAGCAGGAACGCGACCATCAGCGACAGCAGCGTGAGCGTGGTTCGCGTCCGATGCCGGAACAGGTTGGCGAACAACAAGCCCGACATCGTCATGATGCGGTACTCCCGACAAGCGCGTCGGCGTCGACGAGCCGACCTTTGTCCATGTGCAACACCGTACGCGCGTGCTCGGCCGCTTTCGGGTCGTGCGTGACCATCACGATCGTCTTGCCGTGTTCGTGGTTCAGCGTCTGCAGCAGGCCGAGGATCTCGTCGGCCGTCGTGCGATCGAGGTCGCCGGTCGGTTCGTCGCACAGCAACAACTTGGGGTCCGCGACGATCGCGCGCGCGATTGCGACGCGTTGCTGCTGGCCGCCGGACAACTCACCCGGCTTGTGCCTGGCGCGTTCGGCAAGACCGACGATCTGCAACGCGGTCGCGGCGTTTTTCTGCCGTTGCGCGCGGGTCAGGTGCGTCAGCAGCAGCGGCAGTTCGACGTTGTGTTGCGCGCTCAACACCGGCAACAGGTTGTAGAACTGGAAGATGAAGCCGACGTTCGCGGCGCGCCACTGCGCCAACCCCGCACTCGTCATCGTGTTAAGCGCTGCCCGGACACGTCGATCGCGCCGCGGGTCGGCCGGTCGAGCCCGCCCAGCAGGTTCAGCAGCGTCGTCTTGCCGGAGCCGGACGGACCCATCAGCGCGATGAAATCGCCTTCCCCGATCTGCAGATCGACCGCGGTCAGTACATCGACGGGCTGATTGCCTCTCATGTAGCGTTTGGCGACGCCGTTGCAGTTCACCAGGGTCGTCATCGGGTTCCTCCGCTGCGCAGCACCTGCGATTCGTGTGCACGCTAGCAACGCAACGCCATGCCTGGCTCGCCGGAAACTGCGAACGCTGGTCGATTGCTGAAAACGGTGAGGGATTGCAGTTGTTGGTGCTATTTAGCCGCAGGCGCTCTACTTAGCCGCAGGCGCTTTACTTAGGCGCAGGCGCTTGAATTGGCTCGGTGCTCTTCACTAGCCGCAGGCTTAACCCGCCCGCTGCGCCTGTGCGCGGAACACCGACGGCGTGACGCCCTTGGTCTCCTTGAACGCGCGATTGAACGGATTGATCGACTGATAGCCCGCGGTCAACGCGATCGTCAGGATCGGCAGGTGCCGCTTGTCGGGATCGGCGAGCGCCGCGGCGGCGTCGGCCACGCGGTACGCGTGCAGCATCTGATTGAAGTTGCGGTAACCGAGCTTCGCGTTGATCAGCCGGCGCAACCGATACTCCGGAATTTTCAGCAGCGACGCGAGCGACGCGATCGTCAACCCCGGCTCGCGATAGACGTGCGAGCGCATCGCCGCGTCGAACGCCGCCGAGTCAAGTTCCACGTCCGGATCGGCGCCCTCCACCGCTTCCGGCGTCGTTGCGACGAATGGCTGTGCTGACATCGTCGGGTCGCACCAGGAAGATCAGGACGACGATGTTGGTCAGAATGTTGAAGCACTGGTACCCCTCGTGGACGTACAGCATCACGATCGATCCCGGGTCGAGCACCAGCCGCGTCAACAGCGTATACGAGACGAGGTCGACGCCGATCACGACGACCAGCGCGATGCGCAGCAACCGGCGTCGCTCGACGAGGTCGGCGCGCCAATCTTTCACCGTCAGGAAGAGCGCCGTTGCGATGAACAGCGTCTGCAGCGCGGCGGGCAACGCTTCGAACACCAGGTAAAGACCTGTGTTCGTGTCCGTCATGGTGGGATAAAAACTCGGATGCGTCGTCACGCCGAGCAGGTCTGGAATCAGATCCTCGAGCGCGACTTGAAACGCAAAAAGGCCGAGTAACCACGGTGGAAAGCGCCGCGATGAGTCGTCGAAGAGCCGAAAACACAGCAACGCGAACGCGCCCGGCGACGTGTTCATCAATATTTGAAGCGTGAAGATGAAGCCCGCGCTCACCGGAAATTGGTACGCCGGCGGAATCCATCCGGCGAACATCGCACGGCTATACACGACGAATCCTGCCGACACCGCCACGATGAAGGCGGCGAACCGCGCCGCGACACTGCGCGGCGACGCGACGAGCAGTCCGGCGCCGAGCAGCAGCGCCACGAAGATCGCGACAACGTCGATTGCGAAGAACACGGCCGGTAAGGTCATCGCGCCAGTGTCGCACGGGAGTCGAGGGCGATTTGTAGCTTACGATGCATCCCCATGAGTCCCACCCTGCGCAACGTCCGCCTGCTCACCTGGTTCAACTTCTGCAACGACTTCCGCATCTACGGTCCGGTGATGGTGGTTTATTTCGCGCAAGTCACCGGTTCCTATGCGGATGCCGTCGTGATCCTCGCCATCGCCAAGATCGCCTCCTCGTTGTTCGAAATACCGACAGGGGTGTTCTCCGACAAAGCGGGCCGCCGGATCACGCTGCTGACCGGTCAACTCGCGAGCGTCGGCTGCATCGCGACCTATGCCGCGGGTTCGTCGTTCACGGTTCTCGATCGTCGGCGCAGCGCTGGAGGGTTTGTCGTTTGCGCTGTTCAGCGGCAACCAGGAAGCGTTCCTTTACGACACGCTGCGCGACGCGGGATCGGAAAAGGCGTTTGCCGAATACCAGGGACGGCTCAGTTCGATGTTCCAGTTTGCGCTCGCGACGTCGGCGCTCACCGCTGCGCTGATGCTGCTGTGGTGGCCGTTCCGAACCCTGTTCTGGTTGTCGCTGATCCCGCAGGTGATCGGTCTGGTCATCGGGGTCTTCACGATCGAACCAGCGCGTCACGGCCGCGAGATCCAGACAAATGTGCTCGCGCATCTGCGCGAAGCGGTCGTCGGCTTTCGGCGTGACCGAAAACTGCGCGACGTCAGCGTCGCGTCGAGTCTCGGATTTGCGCTGGGGGAAGCCAAACACATGTTCTATCCGGCGTATTTCGCGACGCTGTGGTCGCCGTCGGGGCTGGGTATCGCGAGCACCCTGACGCACGTTTTCGCCGCGATCGGATTTCGCGCCGCGGGCCGCGTCATCCGGCGTTGGCGCGAACTACCCGTGCTGTTGTGGGCGAACGTCGCGAGCATTCTGTTCGGCGTCACCAGCACCGCGATTCCGACGATCGCAAGTCCCGCAATTGCGTCTCTCGCGTCGTTTTCGTTCGGCCCGAAGGTGGTCGCACAGGGCAGTCTGATGCAGCAGGCATTTACCGATCGCCAACGCGCGACGATGGGCTCACTGGTCTCGCTCGCAGGCAATCTGCTGTACGCGGTGGTCGTGTTCGCGCTGGGCTGGTGCGCGGATCGCGTCGGACCGCGTTACGCGTTGCTCGCCGCGGAAATCCTGACGATCTCCGTCGCGGTTCTCTATTGGCGTCTTTTTGGCCGCGAAGCAAGTCTCTCGGACCGCCAACAGATCCCCTCTGCCGCGGACAATGTTCGATGACTGAATACGCCGACACGCTGACCGAACCCAAGTCCGCCGACACAGTGGGGCGCAGCGCGCTGCGTAAAGCGTCGTGGCGGTTGCTGCCGCTGATCGGGCTCGGCTACGGCATCGCGTACATGGATCGCATCAACATCAGCTTCGCCGCGCTGCAGATGAACGACGATCTGCAGCTTCAGCGCCACCGTCTACGGCCTCGGCGGCGGCCTGTTTTTCGTCAGCTACGCACTGCTCGAAGTGCCGTCCAACGTGATGCTGATGAAGTTCGGCGCGCGGCGCTGGATCGCGCGGATCATGTTCACGTGGGGACTGCTGGCGGTCGGCATGATGTTCATCAAAACGCCGATGCAGTTCTACGTCATGCGCTTCCTGCTCGGCGCCGCCGAAGCGGGGTTTTTTCCCGGCGTCGTGTTTTATCTGATGCACTGGTTTCCGGCGCACGAACGCGGCCGCGCGATCAGCCGGTTCTATGTCGCGCTGCCGCTCAGTTCGGTCGTGATGGGCTCACTCGCCGGCGCGCTGCTGAACCTCGACGGTCAGTTCGGACTCGCCGGCTGGCAGTGGCTGTTCCTCGTCGAGGGACTGCCGGCGATCGCGCTCAGCATCGTCATCCTGATCGCGCTGCCTGACAGTCCGGCGCAGGCGCGCTGGCTGACCGGCGACGAACGCGCGTGGATCAAGACGCAGCTGGCGGCCGACGACGCGCGGCCGGGCGTCGCGGCCGACGCCGGCGTATTGCGCGCGCTGGTCGAACCGCGCGTGTGGCTCTTGGGTCTGAGCTCGATGTGCATACTCGGCGCGGCCTACGCGTTCAACCTGTCGGCGCCCGCGCTGCTGCAGGGCGTCACGCAAGCTCGATGCAACCCACGTCGGCTTCCTGATCGCCGGCGTCGCCGCGCTCGGCGCCGTCAGCATGATCACCGCCGGCTGGCACTCGGATCGGCGCCGCGAGCGACACCTGCACCTCACGACTCTATCTGCTCATCATGGCGGGCGCATTCGCAACGATGGGACTGTCGGTCACGCCGTGGCTCGTCGTGCTCGCGTACGCGGCGACGATCATCTTCGGCAACGCGATCCAGGCGGTGTTTTATCTGATCCCAAGCGATTTCCTGCGCGGCCGATCCGCCGCGGGCGGCATCGCGGCGATCGGCTCAATCGGCATGGTGGGGTCGTTCGTCGGCCCGTTCGCGTGGGGATTGGCGAAGGACTTTACGGGCAGCTTTCAGGCCGGCCTGCTGGCGTTGACAGTGCCGTATCTCGTCGCGGCGGCGATCATCGTCGTGCTGCGCCAACGGTTTCACCGAGGAGACGCGCGATGACCAACGTGCAGCGGCCGGATCCGGCAAGCGAATATTTCACAGCCGAGAACTGCCACATCCTGGAGCTCTCCAACAGCGCCGACGACGCGGCGGTTTCGATCGCTCGCGCCCGAGTCGCCGCGGGCGTGACGACGCGCTGGCACCGGCTGCTCGGGATCACGGAGCGTTACATGATCCTCGAAGGCAGCGGTTCGGTCGAAGTCGGCGATGCGCCGGCAGAAATCGTCACCGCGGGCGACGTCGTGTACATTCCGGCGGATTGCCGGCAACGCATCCGCAACGTCGGCGCGACCGAACTTACGTTTCTTGCGATCTGTACGCCGCGCTACGTGCAGCACGCGTACGAAGATCTCGAGTCGCGCCGCCCGTGAGTGCAGCCCCTTTACGTACCAGCCTTTAGAGCAGATTCATGGCCGTTCGGTCGCTGACTGACTCGACTCTCACCTTGGCGGTGCTGGTGTCCTTCGCAGCGGCTCTCGCCTGCGCCGCTGGCGCGCCAGACGCAGTGGACCCGACGGCGATCACGGCCGAAGAAGAAACGGCCACGGTCGTGGCGCTCAAGCCACCCAAACGCGCGCGCCCCGTCGTTGCGGTGTTGGGACTCAACGAAGGCAGCGAAACCACCGACTACCTCGTGCCGTTCGGTGTGATCAAACGCTCCGGCGTCGCCGACGTGTTTGCGCTCGGGATCAGGCCGGGACCGGTGACTCTGCACCCGACGCTCACCATTCTCCCCGACGCCACGGCGGCCGAATTCGACCAACGTTTCCCCGAAGGTGCGGATTACGTGATCGTGCCGGCGATGCACATGACAAACGACGCAGCGGTGCTTGCGTGGATCAACACGCAGGCCGCCGGTGGCGCAACGATCGTCGGCGTCTGCGCAGGCGCCCTCGTGCTGGCTAACGCCGGCCTACTGCACGACAAGCGCGCGACCACATTCTGGTTTGTGGTCGGCGATATGCTCGACGCCGATCCGACCATCCACTACACCGCGAATCGCCGGTACGTCGCTGATCGTGGCGTCGTGACGACGACCGGAGTGACCGCATCATTGCCGGTCGCGCTCGCAATCGTGGCGGCGATCGGCGGACGCGCCACAGCAGATGCGTTGGCGACGGACATCGGCGCCGGGTCATGGAGCGCGCGCACGACAGCGGCGAATTCCGGTTGAACCCGACCGTCGTCTTCGACTACGCGACGAATTTTCTGACCTTCTGGCGGCGCGGCACCGTCGGCATCCCCGTCAGCGCCGGCGTGGATGAAATCGCGCTAGCCCTGACGAGCAACGCATACGCGTCGACGCCCCTCGTACAGGTCCGAACACTCGCGGCTGACAAGGCGCCGATCGTCATGCGCCAAGGGCTGCGTCTGTTACCCGATGGCGTCTTCGGCGATGTCCCTGCGGCCTCGATGCTGCCGTCACTGACGACTGACGCACCCGCCGGCGCGATCGACCGCGCGCTCGCCGACATCGACGCGCGTTACGGTTCGAACGCAGCGCATATCGTTCGGCTCGAGCTCGAGTACCCCGCCGCGGGCGGTCGCGGCGGCTGAGGGAGGCTACGCGGGCCCCAGCGAAGCAGTCGGCATCTTCGCGCGCCTGCGCACGATGACGAAGAACACCGGCACGAAGAAGATCGCGAGCACGACGCCGGTCATCATGCCGCCGACCACGCCGGTGCCGATGTCGTTCTGGCTCGCCGCGCCCGCGCCGGTCGCGATGACGAGCGGAAACACGCCGGCGATGAACGCGAACGACGTCATCAGGATCGGCCGCAGGCGCAGCCGCGCCGCGTGCATGCGCCGCTTCGAACGCATCGACGCCGCGGCGCGAGTTCCGCTTCGGCGAACTCGACGATCAGGATCGCGTTCTTGGCCGCGAGGCCCATCGTCGTGAGCAGCCCGACCTGGAAGTAGATGTCGTTGTAGAGTCCGCGCAGCGTCGCCGCGAGCACCGCGCCGATGATGCCGAGCGGCACGACCAGCATCACCGCGACCGGCACCGACCAGCTTTCGTACAGCGCCGCGAGACACAGGAACACGACCAGCAGCGAGATCGCGTAGAGCGCCGGCGCCTGCGCGCCGGACAACCGTTCCTGGTAGGACGCGCCGGTCCACTCGAGGCCGATGCCTTTCGGCAACTGCGCGACGAGCTTCTCCATCTCGTCCATCGCGGCGCCGGTGCTGACGCCCGGCGCGCCCTGGCCCTGAATGTCGAGCGACGGGCGGCCGTTGTAGCGTTCGAGCTTCGACGGCCCCTGTTGCCAGTTGCCAGCGTCGTGAACGCCGAGAACGGCGCCATCGTCGCCGGACGACTGAACGCACGTACCAGCGATCCAGATCCTCCGGCACCATCCGGAACGGCGCATCGCCCTGCATGTAGACGCGCTTGACGCGGCCGCGATCGATGAAGTCGTTGATGTAGACGCCGCCCCACGCGGCCGACAAGCGTCGCGTTGATGTCGGCGATCGCAATGCCGAGCGCATTGGCCTTCGCCTGATCGATGTCGAGGTGCAGCTGCGGCGTGTCGTCGAGCCCGTTCGGCCGCACCTGCGCGAGCATCGGATTCTTGCGCGCCAGCATCGAGCAACTGGTTGCGCGCCGCCATCAACGCGTCGTGGCCGAGATCGCCGCGGTCCTCGAGCTGCAGGTCGAAGCCGGTGGAATTGCCGAGTTCGCGCACCGGCGCCGGCACCAGCGCGAAGATCTGCGCGTCGCGGATTTTCGAAAACGTCTTCATCGCGCGGCCGACGATCGCTTCGGCGCTGTTCTTCTTGCCGGGCCGTTCGTCCCAGTCCGTCAGGTTGACGAACGCCTGGCCGGTGTTCTGCCCCTGCCCCGCAAAACTGAAGCCCGCGACGATGAACACCGAATTGATGTTGTCCTTTTCGTCGACGAGATAGAAGTGCTCGACCTGCTTGGCGACTTCGAGCGTGCGCGACTGCATCGCGCCGGTCGGCAGCGTAATCGGCGTGAAGAGGCCGCCCTGATCTTCCTCCGGCAGAAATCCGGTCGGCAGGCGCCACAGCAGCAACGCCATCAGCGCGACGATGACCGCGTACACGAGCATCGTGGACTTGCGCAATCCGAGCAGTCGCGTCCACGCCGCGCGTGATAGCGCTCGCGGCCGGCGTCGAACGTCTCGATTGAACCTCGTGAAGAACCAGCCGTGCAGTTCTGCGCGCCCTTCGGGCACGGCTTCAGCAACGTCGCGCACAGCGCCGGCGTCAGCACCAGCGCGACGAAGATCGACAGCACCATCGCCGAGACGATCGTCACCGAGAACTGCCGGTAGATCACGCCGGTCGAGCCGCCGAAAAACGCCATCGGCACGAACACCGCCGACAGCACGAGCGCGATCGCGATCAGCGCGCCGGTGATCTGCTCCATCGACTTGCGCGTCGCGTCGCGCGGCGACAGCCGCTCTTCGCGCATCACGCGCTCGACGTTTTCGACCACGACGATCGCGTCGTCGACGAGCAGGCCGATCGACAGCACCAGCGCGAACAGCGTCAGCGTGTTGATCGAGTAGCCGAACACCGCCAGCACGCCGAAGGTGCCGAGCAGCACCACCGGCACGGCGATGCGCCGGGATCAGCGTCGTGCGCCAGTTCTGCAGGAAGACGAACATCACCGACGATCACGAGCACGATCGCCTCGATCAGCGTCCAGATCACCTGGCGGATCGAGAGGCGGATGAAGCGCGTGTTGTCGACCGGGAACGCGAGCTCCATGCCCTCCGGCAGCGACGCCGCGAGTTCGGTCGCGCGCTGACCTTGACGGCGTCGATCGTCTTCAGCGTGTTCGCGCCGGGCGCGAGGCGCACCGTCATGCCGGCGGCCGGCTGACCGTTCAGGCGGCTCTTGACCATGGTAGCTGTCGGCGCCGATCTCGACGCGCGCGACGTCCTCGAGGTGCACGACGGCGCCGCCTTCCGACGGTCTTCAGGATGATGTTGCGGAACTGTTCGGGCGTTTGCAGCCGGCTCTGCGCGGTCACGGTCGCGTTCAGCTGCTGTCCCGGCGTCGCCGGCTGCGCGCCGATCTCGCCGGCGGAGACCTGCGTGTTCTGCGCGCGCACCGCGTCGCGCACGTCGGTCGGCGTCAGCTTGAACGATGCGAGCTTGTACGGATCGAGCCAGATGCGCATCGCGTAGGGCGCGCCGAACACCTGCACGTCGCCGACGCCCGGCACGCGCGAGATCGGATCCTGCAGCCGGCTCGCGAGATAGTCGGAGATGTCGACGTTGTTGTAGCGGCCGCATCGTGTCGTAGAGCGCCGACGATCAGCTGAAAGCTCGTCTGCGACTTCTGCGACGGTGACGCCCTGCTGCTGCACCTCCTGCGGCAGCCGCGAGCTCGCCTGCTGCACCTTGTTCTGCACCTGCACCTGCGCGATGTCGGGATTGGTGCCGGCGGCGAACGTCGCGATGATCTGGACCTGTCCCGACGAACTGCTCGTACGACGAGAAGTACAGCAGGTTGTCGATGCCGGTGAGCTGCTGCTCGATCACCTGCGTGACCGAGTTCTGCACGGTGTCCGCCGACGCGCCGGGATAAGTCGTCTGGATCTGACGATCGCGGGCGGCGCGATGCTCGGGTACTGCTCGACCGGCAGCCGGACGATCGCGAGCACGCCGGCGAGCACGATGAAAATCGCGATGACCCACGCGAAGATCGGCCGGTCGATGAAGTAACGCGACAGCATGCGCGCTACTTGACCGCCGAGCCGGACGCCTGGCCGGCGGCGGCCTGTGCCGGAACGGCCGTCTGTGCCGGAACGGCCGTCTGTGCCGGAACGGCCGTCTGTGCCGGAACGGCCTTGCGGCTTGCACGACGGGCTGCCGGCCGGCGTCATCGGCGCCGCGCCCGCCTTCGATTCATCGGGCGTGACGTACGGAACCGCATTGGCCTTCTGTCCGGCGCGCGCGTATTGCAGACCTTCGACGATCACGCGATCGCCCGCGGCGATGCCGCTCTTCACGAACCAGTTCGTGCCGACCGTGTGCGTCACGTCGATGAGCCGACGCTGGACGACGCCGTCGGCATCGACGATCAGCGTCATCGCCTCGCCCTTCTCGTCGCGACTGACCGCGCGCTGCGGCACCAGCAACGCGTTCGGCTCGATCCCTTCGACGATCGTGGCGCGCACGAACAAGCCCGGCAGCAGGACACCGTTCGGATTCGGAAACTGCGCGCGCAGCGTGACGCTTCCGGTCGTCGGGTCGACCGCGACTTCACTGAACTGCAGCACGCCGTCGAGCGGATAACGCGTGCCGTCTTGCAGCGATAACGTGACGATCGCGGTATCAGCGACCTGACCCGACGCCTGACTCGCGGTAACGTCGCGCCGCAGCGCGAGCACTTCGTTGCTCGACTGGCTCATGTCGACATAGATCGGATCGAGCGTCTGAATGGTGGCGAGCGCCTGACTCTGATTGGCGGTTACGAGCGCCCCCTGCGTCAGAAACGAACGGCTGATCTTGCCGCTGATCGGCGCGGTGATGCGGGTGTAGCCGAGATTGATCTGCGCGGTCTGAACGTCGGCCTCCTGCCGCTCGACATTCGCCTGCGCCTGTTCGAGCGCGGCTTGCGCGTCGTCGTCATCCTGCACGCTGATCATCTTGTCCTTGCGCAGCGCCGTGAAACGCTCTGCTTTCAGCCGCGCCGTCGTCAGCGCCGCCTTCGCGTTCGCGAGTTGCGCTTTCGCCGCGTCGTACGCGGCCTGGTGCAGCGTCGCGTCGATCTGATACAGCGGCTGCGCCCGCCTGCACCTGACTGCCCTCGATGAACAAGCGCGCCTTCAGAATGCCGGTGACTTGCGGGCGCACGTCGGATACCGCGAACGGCGACGTCCGGCCGGGCAACTCCGCGGTCAACACCGCCCGCTGCGGCACGATCGTGACGACCGCGACGTCGGGTATCCGGCCGCCCTGGCCCGCTGGACCACTCTGCTCGCCGTGGCTGCAGCCGCCGACGGCCGCGCCGAACGCGATGACGGCAAGCCGCCGGATGATCACCCGCATGAATTCTCCTGCAATACTCGCGATCCGCCGTTGATCGACGATGACGACGCGACGGCTCACGCGGGGCGAATGTCTCGCGATGGCGGCGGCACTGGATTGACGGGCGCGGACGCACAGAGTAGCCGCGCCAACGACGCAATGGAAATCGGTCGGTTGGCCCGCCATATGCGTCTTCGCGTCGCCGGATCGTCACGCTGCGACAATTTGCCGCACCGCGCGCGCACGTTCCCACCGACACGCGCGAGCGCCGAAGCCATAAGATCGAGGGAACCACCCCACCATAGGATCGACCGTGGCGAGTATTTCGGTGACCGAAGCCAACAGCGCCGCGGCAGCAGGACGGTTGTACCGGCTGTTCTGGCGCTGGCATTTTCTGGCCGCGCTACTCGTGATTCCGTTCGTGCTGTGGCAGAGCGCGAGCGGTTCGCTGTACCTGTGGTCCTACGCATGGATCGACTGGCGGTATCCGGAACTTCGCGTGACCGACGCCGCGTCCACGCCTGCGCCGCTCGACGCGAGGTTGATCGCGGCGCTGGCGGGGCACGATGGTGCCCGGGTCGCAGAGATTCGCATGCCCGAAGGCTTCGAGCGGTCGACCGTTGTGGTCTTGCAGCGCGACGACGGTCTCGTCGAACCCGTCTTCGTATCCGCCGCCGCGCGCACACTGGGACGATTGGGCGCGTGGTCTTGGCTGCCGGGCGTCACTCGCGCGCTGCACGGCGGCTGGCCCGCGGGCGCCGCCGGCAGTTGGCTGCTCGAATTGGGTGGCGCACGTCGCGGCAGCCTGCGCCGCCCTGATGACGGTTGCGGCATACCTGTTGCGCAAACGTCAGGCACCGTCGTCGAGGAAAATCGGGATGGGTTTACTGCTGTTCGTGAGTTGTGCCGTCGGGGCGTTATGGCTCGGCGCGTTCGAAGGAACGTACAACCACGTGCTGAAAGACGTGCTCTATCTGTCAGGGATCGCGCCTGATCGATGGCGCGCGTTGTATCCATCGAGCCTGTACGAGCCTCCCGGCGACTGGATTTTCGAACTCACCGGAATCCTGCAAGCACCGCTCGGCTTGTTGGCGGGCTGGTGGGGTTGGCGATTCGCGACCGCCGATCGATGACGTCGTGTTTCCTTGCCTCCGATTTCGCAGCGACGCCCGACGAGCCTACAGGTCGAGCGCATTCGTCAGATCGCCCAACGCTCGCTCGTGATTGGCGGACAGCGCTGCGTCGCGCGCGGTGAGGCCGCGCAGCGGCGGCAAGCGATAGCGCAGCGTGATGAACCGAAGGATCGATGTCGTGTCGTACGGCGTGTGATCGACGAAGTGTCTTTTCGCGAACGGCGAGATGATCAGGGTCGGAACGCGCGTGCCCGGACCGAGCAGATCACCTTTCGGCGGTCTCACGTGATCCCACACGCCGCCGTTCTCGTCGTACGTGATCACGATCACCATGTGCGCCCACTGTGGGCTCGCCTGCAACTTCTCGACGAGACCGGCGATGTGCGCATCGCCGTCGTCGAGATTGGTGTAGCCCTCGTGCTGGTTCAGGTTGCCCTGCGGTTTGTAGAACGCAACATCCGGCAGCGTTCCCGCGGACGCATCGGCGAGCAGATCGGCGTAGTCCCTCAGGTGTTCGTGACGATTTGCAGCATGCTCGACCGGATCCATGTTTGCGAAGTAGCTGAACGGCATGTGATGTGGCTGGAAGTTCGGACTGCCGCGAGGGATGCGCGGCGCGTAGATGACCGCGCGCGGTACGCTGGGATCCTGGCGGCCGTCCGCCAGCGCGGCGTCCCACGCGCCCGCGTACCACTTCCACCCGATACCGGCCGCGCTCAAGAGATCGCCGATGTTGGTTTCGGTCAATGGCGGCAACGTCGTGTTGTTGGCGGGTGCGGCGTACGGCAGATTGCGTTCGTTGGCGTCGAGCGGTGCGTTGCCACTCGGCTGATACGGCGGCTGCATCGTGTTGACCGCGTAGAACTTGCCGTCACCGAAGTAGCCGGGTGGCGCGATGTTGCCGCTCTGAACATAGGTCGGCGGGCCGTCGAGCGCAGAGCGAGGCGAGGTCGGAGCCGTCGTCAGCCGCGGCAGGTAACGGCCATGCGCATCCTGGTCGAGCACGGCGATCGACGGACGCGCGCCGGTTGCCGGTGCATCCGCATGCGGATACTCCGGCGCGCACGCACAAACGAGGTAGAGGTGGTTCAGGAACGATCCGCCGAACGCCCCCTCGAAGAACTCGTCGGCGAGTGTGTACTGCTCAGCGAGGCGATACAAAGCCGAGCCGCTGTAGTCGTAGTAGCCCATCGTCAGTCCGCCGGCGTCTGACCAGGCGGCGAACGCATCGTTGTTGCCGCTGCCGATCTGCATCTGATTTTCGAAAAAGCGGTGATAGAGGTCACGGGTCACCGTCGCGGTGGACAGCGTGGCGCCGGAGGTCGATCGAAATGCGGTCTGAATCGAGAACGGCGCATTGGGCAGGTTCGCGCTGTCCGCCTGCGTCACGACCGGCGTTTGGCCGGGCGCGGTGACGCCGCCCCAGGTCGGTGGCAGCACCGGCAAGATGCTCCCATCACGATCCCGCTGACGAGCGTACCTGGGCAAAAGCGTGCCGTCGGCGCGGATGACTTCATTCAGACCGTGCGCGCCGGCGAAGTGTCCGAACATCTGATCGAAGCTCCGATTCTCCGCATAGATCACGACGATGTTCTGCACCTGATCGAGACGCGCACTTGCATCTGCGTGGCCGTGGCCAGGTGTGGTTTGGGCGGTGCACGCAATGACCAGTGCAGCGGCCAGCGCGAACAACGATGATCGGACATGACGTTTCACGCATAGTCTCCGGTGGGCAGGCGAGGAACGTGCCATGTTACGCGTACCCGTTTGATGGTGTTGCCAGGTTAGTGAACGCCACCATGCTGGCACGATCGAAATGCGTCGCGCGATTTGGCCTTGCGTCGTCAGTTGCAGTCTTGATCAGCGCCGCAGCATCGACGCGCGCCGATTCGTTCTATACGAACGATTTCGAGCGCATCCCGCAGGTCGCTGCGGTGACGGCGATCGGACGGACGCTGTTCGCGGATCCCGCGTTGTCGGCGAGCGGTCGCATTGCTTGCGCGACATGCCACGAGCCGGCGGCGGCGTACGGTCCGCCCAACGGTCTGGCCGTGCAGCGCGGCGGTGTCGACGGCGCGCTGCCGGGACTGCGCGCCGTGCCGTCGCTGCGATACGGCCAGAACGTACCGCCGTTCACCGAGCACTTCGTCGACGCCGAGGACGACGACAGCGTCGATCAGGGGCCGGTCGGCGGTCGTACCTGGGACGGGCGGATGCAGTCGGCGCACGATCAGGCACGCGGACCGCTGTTGTCGCCGTTCGAGATGGCCAACGTCACTGATGCAGACGTCGTTGCGAAAGTCCGGCAGGCGCCGTACGCGGACCAGTTCGAGGCAACGTTCGGCGCGCACGTCTTCGATCATCCGGAGTTGGCATTCAAGGCGATTCTGCTCGCACTGGAAGTGTTTCAGCAGAGCCCGGCGGATTTCTATCCGTACAGCAGCAAGTACGATGCGTGGCTGCGCGGAGAGGCCGCGTTGAGCGCGCAGGAGCGCCGCGGACTGTCGTTGTTCAACGACCCGACGAAGGGGAACTGTTCGCGCTGCCATCCGAGTGCAATGAGAGGCGCCGCGTTCCCGGCGTTCACCGACTACGGTTTCGTCGCACTTGCGGTGCCGCGCAACCGCGAGATTCCGGCGAACGCGGATCCGACGTTCTTCGACCTCGGCTTGTGCGGTCCGCTGCGGATGGATCTGAAGCAACGGCCGGAGTACTGCGGGCTGTTCAAGACACCGACGCTGCGCAACGTCGCGTTGCGACGGGTGTTCTTCCACAACGGTTTCGTCAAGTCGCTCGCCGCAGCGGTCCGTTTCTATGCCGAACGCGACGCGCGGCCGCAACGCTGGTATCCCACGGGTGGGACGGCGCGGTGGACAAGTTCGACGATCTGCCCGTGCCATACCGAGTCAACGTCGACGCGAATCCGCCGTTCGGTGCGTCGTCCGGGACGACCCCGGTACTCGATGACGCGAACATCGCGGACCTGATCGCCTTCCTCGAGACGCTGACCGACGGCTATCGAGAAGCGAGCACGACGGCCAAATAGAGCACGCCGGCCCCGAAGAGCGTCATCACGCTCGTCAGCACTTCGCACGCGCATGCTGACTCTCGGGACATCAGATCGCTGGCGCCGATGAATAGAAAGATTCCGGCGAAGACGGCGAGCACGACGCCGAACGCGGGAATGCAGCCCTTCGCCCGCTATTGAGCGGCTGACACTGGCGCCGGCAACAACGGCAGTACGACGCGGCCAAGAGTCTCTTTTGTGATCTCGGATTTGCCGGGAGTGATGATCGCCGCGATGACGCCGTCCGCGCCGATTACGTAGGTGATGGGCAGCACCGCCGGCGCGCCAAAACCGTTGGTCTTCGCGTCGCTCGCCATTGCCGCCGGATAGGAGAACGCTTGCATCGCTTTTGCGACGTCCTTGCGATCGTGCGGATCGTCGGCGCTCAAGCCAATCACGTCGATCCCATCGTCGCGATGCTGTCGATAGAACGCATCGAGCACCGGCATTTCGGCGCGGCACGGCGGGCACCAGGTCGCCCAGACATTGAGCACCACGACGGTGCCGTGCCGCGCGTTCAGATCGAGTTCCCGGCCATCCAACTGCTGCACGACGAGCGCGGGAGCGGCACGCCCGACTTGGGGCGCCGCGGACGCGATGCAATTCCAGCAGAGGCCAACGGCGCAGCAGACGCTCGCGACGAGTCGGCCGCGAATATGCAACGGCATAGCGACCGTCGCGGCCTACATGTGGTAGGCCGCGTTGAGCTTCCAGAGCAGCGGCGCCACCAGTTGGTTGCCAGTCGTGTCCGTGTACACGGGAACGCCGACGTCCATGTAGATGCTGACCTTGTGCAGGTCGATCTGCACTCCTGGTGTGGCTATATAGCGTGTGTAGCCACTGTTCTGCGAGTCGCCGTCGCGGCCGCCGTCATGATCGCGAAATACACCTTTGAGCTGAAGGAGCAGCGCGACCGAACCCGCACCTCCAAACGACCAACCCCGGTACTGGACACCGGCCACGGCATCGACCTCCGTGCCTGGCCGGTATGCATTCTTGTGCGCAACCGTTTGCTGCCACTGCGCGTTCACGAACCAGTTCCAACGCGCATCAGCGCCGAAGCGACCCAGGTGATAGGCGCCGAGCAGCGTGCCGGTGCTGCCGGAACCGATTTCCGTGTCGGCGTCGAAGTGGGAATAGCCGGAGTCGCCGGTCGGAAGCGCAAGTCCGAAGGTAATGCCGGTCGACATGTCCGGCGAGAAGCCCGTGTACACCCCCTTGACGCGGATGTCTCCGAGCGCGCTATGCGTGAAGCTCTCGATGTCGCCGCTGTCTTCGTCGGTGGTCCTGAAGTAGCGCTGCCAGTATGGGATGTCGAGCGATGCACCCCAGGCCCGATTGAATGTGTATTGAACGCCGACATTCATGAAGCTCGTACTGATGCGCTTGTCTTCGTTGTCGCTCGCCGGTGCCTCCGAATTTCCATGCCAGTTCTCGTTCTGGTTCATGAAGTCGTATTCCGCGTACACCATCGCCCCCGCGTGATTGGGGAACATCGAATCGGTGCCGATATCGAACACGCCGCAGCCGCAACTGCACGCAAGGACAAGGCCCGGCGTGAGAGAAGTTAGAAGCGCGAGCGCGCCGCTGCAAGTCGTGCTGAATCGAATCATGGTGCGAGTCTATCGCGCGGAATCGTGCGCGGCCTGCGTCAATTTGTCGCACCTAGTCGAATGACTAACGGGCGGGACGTTTCGCAAGTTTTCGCTGCAATGTACGGCGATGCATCTTCAACGCGCGCGCGGTCGCGGAGACGTTTCCGCCGTGTTCGAACAGCACTCGCTGGATGTGTTCCCACTCGGTCCGTTCGATCGTCGCGGGCCCGCCCTCGGCTCTACCGAACTGTCGCCGCGGGCGCGCTTCAGTGCGGCTGCGATCTCATCTGCCGTGGCGGGCTTACTGAGATAGCCGATCGCGCCGAGCTTCACCGCTTCTACGGCGGTCGCAATGCTGGCGTATCCGGTCAACACGACGATTCGCATCGTCGGACTCAAGGCATGCAGCTGCTCGACGAGCTTGAGCCCCGAGGCACCCGGCATCTTCAGGTCCGCGACCGCGAAGTCGGGCGGATCGTTGGCGGCGAGCGCGAAGGCCGCCGCGGCATCCGGCGCGGAAACGACGAGCGTATCCGCGCCTGGTCAGTGCGCGCACGAGCACGCCGCGAAATACGTCGTCGTCGTCCGCGACGAGCACTGTGCCGACGGGGCCATCGTATGACATCGATGTGCTCACGGCGCGGCCGCAGCTTCTGCCAATGGGAGAACCACCTGCACCCACGTTCCGCCGCCATCGCGGTCCGCGATATGAACAGAGCCACCGAGTCGTTCGACCGTCGCGTTGGCGAGCAGCAGTCCCATCCCCATCCCCTCAGCAGTCTCGGTGGATCCATCCGCCGGCGCGGCGTACCGATCGAGCGCCCGGCTTGCCGTATCGAAGCCGGGTCCGCGGTCATGGATGTCGAGGACCATCTGTTGCGCCGTCCAGCGCGCCGCGCACTCGACCGCGTGCGGTGACGCGTCGGCGGCATTGTTCAGCAGATTCAGAATCGCCTGGTCCAGCGTCGGGTCCGCAGAGATGGAAGGGATCGGCGGATCGCCGTCGAGACGGAATTCGATTTTGACCGTCGGCCGCAGCAATTGAAAGCGTTCACGGACGTCGTCGATGAACTCGTCGATGCGTTGCATCGCCCGGGCGCGCGTCGGCGTCGCGGCGTCGCGCAGTCGCCGCAGGATCTCCTTACACACATCGATCTGCGCGACGATCAGCTCGATGTCGCTGCGTTGATGAGGGGACGCGTCGGCGTTGAGTTCGCCCGCGATGACCGCAATGCTCCCGAGCGGTGTCGAGAGCTCGTGAGCAGTACCCGCCGCGAGCGTCGCAACGGCGATGATCTGTTCGTTGCGCAGATTGGCTTCGCGCGCCGCAGCCAACGCCCGCGCACGCGCGCGCAGCATCGCGGTCATCGTGGTGCCGAAATACGCGATCAATCCGGCGGCGATCACGAACGTCAACCACATGCCGAGGACGTGCATCGTGAAAACACCCATCATCGAACTGCCTTGTTGCACCAGCGGCTGATAAGACACCGCGACGAACGAGTAGCACAGCACCGCCGCGACCGCGACCGCCCAGGCGAAGCCGCGCAGGCAGCATCGCTACGGCCGCCGCGACGGGCACCAGATACAGCGACACGAGCGGATTCGTCCAACCGCCGGTGAGGTATACGAGTGCAGTCAACGCGGCAATGTCGATGCCGAGCTGAAACAGAATCTCGACGTCTGGGACGCGGCGTCTGGATGCGACCAATCGCAGCCAACCGAACAGCGTTGCTGCGGCCTGAGCGGCGACGATTGCCGAAATCGCCGTGAGCGGCAACGCAAAGCCCGCCACGCGGACGGCCATGACGACCAATGCGATCAACGCGACGAGCAGCAACGAGCGAACGGCCAACAGACGCCGCAAGTTCGTGGAGGCCGGATATTCGACGAAGGTTGTCATGACGATCTGAGCGCACTCTCCGCGTAATCACACCCCGTGGACGATTCCCGGGAAACCCGTTGAGAGCCGTTCGGGACCCGTTGGGAGCCGCTACACGCCTCGGCGCTGACTCATGCGGCCGCCGGGAGCCCGAACAGCGACGCGAAGTTGCCCGCGTAGAAGCGTTCGAGCGTCGCCTCGCCGCGGCCCGCGAGCGACGCACCGAAGCGCCCGAGCGGATGGCGGCCACCCTCGGTGTGCGGATAGTCGCTCGAGAACAGATACAGCCGATCGTCGGAGGCTTCGATGAGATCGCCGACCGCTTCGTACGCGATACGGCGTGAAACGCAAGTGCTCGATCACGGTTTCCGACGGCTTGCGGCGCAACGCGCGCAGGTCCGGTTCCGACTTCTTCCAGATGTCCGCCACCCAGTCGAGCCGCTGGATCATCGACGGCACCCAGCCCGCGCCGAGTTCGATCGCGCCGCCGTTGAGATTCTCGTGACGATCGAACACGCCGTCGAGCACCATCGCGCCGAGGAAGGTTTCGACCGGATGATGCAGCGACGTCATGTCTTTGCCGCGCACGTTCTCGCCGCCCCCGAGCCAATCCGTTGGCACCGGGCGACCGGTGTTCATCCACGCGGGATCGATCTGCAGCGGATTGCCGCCGACGTGCAGCGCGAACGGGATGCCGACTTCGGCGAGGCGCGCCCACACGGCGTCGAGGTCGGTGTGGCCCGGCGATCGATCGCCGCACGGCCGATGCGGCACCCAGGCGGCGCGCAGGCCGAGGCGGCGCAGGTGTTCCACTTCGGCGACCGCGAGTTCCGTGTCGTCGAGCGGCAACGCCGCGACGCCCATCAGGCGTTCGTCGTCGCCGCAGAAGTCGGCCATCGCGCGATTGTGAGCGCGCGCGATCGCATAACGCTCGTCGACCGGACGCTGCGTCGCGAACGCGGCGCCCGCCGCGAACGTCGAAAACACGAGCTGGCGGTGGAAGCCGAGCTGGTCGAGCGCCGCCGAACGCTCGTCGCGATTGAACGCGCCGAGCGCGAAATAACCTTTCGGACCCGAGATCAGATCGTCGCCGAGCGCGACCATCGCGCGGACCTTGTCCGGCGCGTGCGCTTTGCGCACGAGCAACTCGTCGAGCGTGTCCGCGAGCGGCTTCGGCACCGCGCGAATAGCCGGCACACGGTCACGGTACGCGGGGTCGGCGTATTGCGACAGGAAGTCCGGCAGTTCCATCACATGGCTGTCGGCGTCGTAGAAGGTGCGTCCGTGTGCGTAGGGCATCTCGAGTGTCCGCCTTGGAGTCGTTGCGGATTCTAGTCACATCCGCTCTCAAAAGAGCCGGCGCCAAAAAGTGCTGGATCCGATCGCGCTGGGCGCGCGATCATTTCCGCTGCCTCGGTGTCGGGCAGGGGGTCTAAATGCGAAGGACGATGGTGGGTTTGGCGTGCGTCGTTATCTGCACCGGGCTGTTCCAGACCGCGCTCGCCGAACCCGCCAGTCCGGCCGTGGCGCCCGACCCCAGCGCACACGTATCACTCGACCCCGGCGCACAGATCGCGCCGCCCGCGCAGGTGAAGAACAAACTCAAAAGGTCCTGCACGACAGAGCAGCCGATGGGCTCGCACATCAAACAAAAGACCTGCAGGGGTCAGGACCAGCTCGAGCGCGAACGCGCGGAATCGCGCCACTTCATGGAAGTAATCAGGAGCAAAGCGTCGAACGGCAGCGGCGGTTGACGGAGATTCCGATGTACCGACGCACGATCGACGGAAAACGTTTTGCGTTGCTTGCTGACACGCACGACAACCTCGTCGATTGGCCCGCGGCCCTCGGCGTGATCGTGCGGGCCGCCGGCGACGTCGACGGCTTCATCCACTGCGGTGACCTCTCGACGCTGCGCGCGCTCGACACGCTGGGTGAGATCGCGCCCGTCTGGGCGGTCCGCGCGAAAGACGATCCGTCCGCCGATGACGACCGGCTCGTCGACGGCGGCCGCGTGCTCGACGTGGGCGGCGTTCGCGTCGGCGTGACCTTCCCACCTGCGATTGTCGCCGCGGGTGGCACGGTCTACGTCAACCCGGGCAGTCCGACGCTGGCAAAGAACCGCTCATTGGGAATTTTGAGCGTAGACAACGGCTGCGCGTCGATCCAACTCGTCACACTCGAGTGATATCGATGGCCATCGGCTGGGACGCACTGACGCCCCCCAACGAAACCGTCGATGAGGACGGCAATCCTGCGCCTGTAAATCCCGGCTTCGGAGTGCCGGATCCGCGCGCGCCGCGCCGCCGCGCATACGACGACCCCGATGTCGTTGCGCTGCGCGAGCACCTGCGTCGCCACAACGGCATCCATGGACTGGAGATCGTCGACCCCGCCGACGCCGAACGCGCCGCGCGGATCTTCCGTCGCGACGGTTTTGTGGTGGTGCGCGACCTGCTCGATGCGCCGCAACTCGAGCAAATCCGCGCCGGCTGCGCGCGCGTACTCGACGATATCCTCGCGATACCTGGATTCGGTGGCCGCCGATATGTGACGGAGACCCAACGGCTGCCGCACCGCTACAGCTACGGCACGTCGTCGGCATCGCGCCACCTGATGCACGATCCGGCGTGGACGCAGCTGATCGACCTGCCGACGACGACGCCGATCCTCACCGAGATTTTTGGAACGGCCGATTACCTCGTTCGTGGGGGCGGCGGCGATGTATGCCTGCCGGGCGCAATCGAATATCAACATCTGCATTCCGATCAGAAGGACTCGCTCGCGCTGCCGCCGGGTCGCCTGCGACAAGCCGCCGCGTCCGGCGTCGAGCTGCGCATGCGGCCCGGTTCCGACGAACTGGACCTCGCGACTCAGCGGTTGGTTGTCGAGCGCACCGCGCCGCTCGTGACCATCAATTTTCTGTTGGACGAGATGACGTGGGAGAACGGACCGATCCGCCAGATTCCCGGCTCGCACGCCGCACAAGGTTCGCCGCCGCTGCCCGCCGACGAACCGGAATGGATGCGCCTGTCTACGCTCGTTGGCGCTGCCGCCGGCGCCGGCGTATTCCGCGACATCCGCGCGTGGCACGGCGGGACGCCGAATCTGGGACGCGACGTTCGCGCGATGCCTAATATCGAATACGCCGCGCCGTGGCTCGAGAACTACGCATTCACGCAGTGCATGCCGCATGAGATCTGGACACAGCTATCGCCGCACGCGCAGCGCATCTGTCGTCTGATCGTCTGCGAGCCGGGCGTCTGGCCGCGTGGTGCCGGTGTCATGCATCCATTGGCGAGCGAACGCAAACGCGCGGTCGAACGCGGGGATTGAAGCTGCTGGATCGCGATTGATGCCGCCAACAAATCAACGCGGCCGCAGCAGACACATCAGATCGTATTCGAGCTCGCCGACGCGGCGGCCGCTCGCCGCCATCACGATGTTCGGCACCGAGCCGTCGATGTGCGCCTTCGCCTGACCGGCGAGGCCGATCGCCCAGCGCAGCGTGCCGAGCACTTTCCACCAATGAAAACGCTCGGCATCGAACCCGCCACCCGCGGCCGCATACGCGGCGATCATCGGCTCGCGCGGCGCGAACCCGCCGAGTTCGTTGGCGTCTTCGCCGAAGCGCCACGTGCGCACGCACGGCCACGCGAGGTCCGCCATCGGGTCACCGACGCTCGAACCTTCCCAGTCGAGCAACGCTTCGAGGCCGTTCTCGGAGACGATCAGGTTGCCGTTGCGCGCGTCGCCGTGGATCAGCACGCAGCGCCGCGGGGGTGACGGTCGCCGCGCCTCGAGCCAGCGCATGCCGAGACTGATCACCGGCGACGGTTGCAGCAGGGCGGCGATCTGCTCGGTGAGCCGCATCAGCGACGTCGCGGCCGGGATCACCGTGCTCGGGACGCGCGAGGTGCGGCGGAATACGCTCGTTGGGGATCGCGTGCAACGCGGCGAGCGCAGCTGCCCAGACGCGCCGCGATTGCGTCGCCGTGCCCGCACTTGCGCGACGAGCCGCAGCACGCGCCGCGGCACCGTCTCGCCGCCGATGCGCCGCGTGATGAAAAATCCGCCGCCGAGCAAGCCTGGATCGTCGCTGTCGAAGCACGACGTGCGCGACCGGCACGCCCGCCGCTTCGGCGGTGCGGATCGTCTGCGCCTCGAGCACGATCGGCGTCAGTTCGATGTTCGCATTCGGAATCGCCGTGACGACCAGTTCGTGCCGCGTCTGCGCCGTCGTCGGCGTCGAACAGCACGTTGAGCCGCCGCGCGCCGGCGCTCGTGACGCTGAGCCACGGGATCTCGACCTTGCGTTGCCATCGCTGCGACAGGAAACGTCGCGTAGCCCGTCGCGTCACGCGCGTCCGTCACGGCAGTTCCCCCGCCGCGTCCCACGCGTCGTAGCCCGGCCGAATGATCGCGAGTTTCGCGCGTGCGAGTCTCCATCAGCACCGGCCACGCGCGCGCGTGCGCGATCGAGCCGGCGTCGATCGCGGCGGCGACTCGCCGATTCAGTTCGAGCACGTCGTCCGCGAGCGCATCGGGCGCCCTCCCGTCGGGTTCGAGGTCGAGCAGACCGCGCAGCAGCGCGTACTCGCGGCGGAGCGACGCGGCCCGATAGCGCCTGTTCGCGCTGCAGGATGCGAACCAGGTTCGCGGCGACGCGGCTGCGGTACGCAAGCGGTCCGTCGAGCGCCGGTATCAGTTCCTCTTCGAGGTACTCGGCCACCGTCGCCAACAATTCATCCTGTGTCGGTCGATCCTGCACGTCCCCTCCTACTGTCTGGCGGGCGCGGGCCCTTCCGTTGAAGAAAGGGGGCGCAGTTTTTCTGCATACGGCGTCATGTCCCAGTTCGGGTAGCGCGCGCGTGCGCGCGCGAGCGTCGTCGGGGTCCAGAACGGGTGCCCCGGCGGATGCACGCCGAAACACGCGAGTTGCTCCGGCGTCGCGTGATCGAATATCCGATGCCAGGGTTTCAGATGGTGAAACGGCCACGCGTGGTAGCCGATGGTGTCGTTCGCCGCGTCCTTGAAGCACGCCATCACGGCGTACCGATGACCACGCGGCGCGGTCATGTTGGTGCCGCGATGAAACACGTCGATGCCGTACGGAAAGATGCTGCCGGCCGGCGCCGCGCTCGAGCGTTCGTATGACTCGCAGGCGGCGCTGCAGATCCGGATCTGCGCTGCAGCGTCGCTTCGGGCCCCGCCACTTTCGCGCTGTCGGTGCGCGCGACATAGTGCGCGGGACCGTGCGCTTCGGTGACGTCGCTGAAGTAGCACAGGATCGTCACGCAGTTCAGCCGGTCGTCTTCCGACGGCGCGGTCAGCGTGTGGTTGACGAAGTCGCAGTGGAACGGCTGATCGTAGTCGGCATCGCCGGTGAACTTCGCCCACGCCTGGCACTGGTACAGGTGCACGTGCGTCGTCTGCAGCGCCGCTCGGGCGAACGCGATCAACGCCGGATGCACGCCGATCAGATTCAAAGCCTTCGAGCAATCGAACGGAATCGCGTCGAACGCCGTGAACTGCGCTGCGTTGAAGCGACCGAGTCTCGCCGGGCTTGGTCTTGACCAGCGGCGCATCCCCGCCGGATGCACGGGCAAACAATCGGTCGAAGTCGGCGCGCACCGCTGCCACTTCGTCGGCGTCGAAGAAACGCTCGATGACGACACCGCCGTCACGCCGCCATGCCTCGATGTGTTGTCGCGTAAAGCGCTCTCTCATGCCGTCTCTCCTGCAGTTCCCGCCGCAGTTCCAACACGCGGCCACAACCAGCGCAACGAGTCGGCAAACAGCGCGCCGCCGTGGCGCAGGCTGTGGCCCCCGTTGCCGAATTCGAAGCGGTATTCGTAGCCCGCGTACTTCAGCGCGTTCGCGACCGTCCGATTCGCGAGCGGCCAATCGCCATACAGCGTTTCAGCGTCATTGCTGCCGCTCTGCAGAAATACGCGGATCGGTTTGCGCGGCGTCGTGCGGATCAGGTACGGATAGTTGTGGCCGCCGCGGATGTTCGTGAACGAGCCGCAGTGGCTCAACACCCGACGAAACCGATCCGGGTACTGCCAGGCCACCGTGAATGCACAGATCCCGCCGCTGCTGATGCCGCACACCATGCGGCGGTCGGGATCTTCGCTGATCACAAAGCGGTGCTCGCGCACGACGAATGGCAGCACTTCCTCGAGCAGGAAGCGGCCGTAATCGGGCGTCAGCGAATCGTATTCGAAGCTGCGTTGACTCAGCGCCAGATCGGGCGGCTCCGGCCGCGCCTGTGTGGTGTCGTTGGGCCGCCCGGGTTGACGAATACCGCAACCGTCGGTTCGATCTCACCACGCGCGTGCAGGGTGTCGAGGACCTGCGCCGCCCGCACGGGACCGCGCCGCGACAGGTAGCCGTACCCGTCGTTGAACACGATCAGCTGCGCCGGCCGGGTGCGGTCCAGATTCGCGGGCGCATAGACGTAGAGGCTGCGCGTCGATTTCGGGTAGATCTGCGAATGATCCCAGGCGGCGTGTTTCGTGACGGAACCCGCCGCGACGTCCGGATCGGGAAACGCCTCGGGACACGGGTGGTAGACCGCATCGCCCGCGTGTTCCAGCGAAGGCACGATGTCGAGGTTGGACCGCCCGTTGACCTGTGCCGGCGGCGCCTGATCGAGCCGCAGCGCGACATAGGTCTCGACATTCATTGGCATGGCGCGGTCCGAAAGGTACGTAGGCGTTACGTTGCAGTGTGAGGCGATGGCGCGCAAGAGCGGAGTCGCGCGCGAGGTTTTCGCATAACATTCCTGCATCGGGGTTTGCAGAGGACGACGAAATGAGCGAACTGCTCAAAAAAGAGTTTTCGAATCTGGGTTTCGATCCGGACGCGCTGCGCGACAAATACCGCCGCGAGCGCGACAAGCGCATACGTACCGATGGCAACGACCAGTACCTCGAAGTGACCGGCAAGTTCGCTCACTTCGTCGACGATCCGTACGTCGAGCCGCGTCGAGCGCGAACCGCTCACTGACGAGTCGATGTAGTCGTCATCGGCGGCGGGTTCGGCGGACTGCTCGCCGGCGCGCGTTTCCGCGAGGCGGGACTGACCGACATCCGCATCATCGAAGCCGGCGGCGATTTCGGCGGCACGTGGTACTGGAATCGTTATCCCGGCGCGCAGTGCGACATCGAGTCGTACTGCTATCTGCCGCTGCTCGAGGAACTCGGCTACATGCCGAAAGAGAAGTATTCGTTCGCGCCGGAGATCTACGAGCATTCGCAGCGCATCGCGCACGCACTACGACCTGTACGATACGGCGTGTTTCCAGACCAAGGTGACGGAGCTCGAGTGGGACGAGACGACCGCGCGCTGGACTCGTCGACGACCGATCGCAACGACGCGATGAAGGCGCGCTTCGTCGTGATGGCGACCGGACCGCTGAACCGGCCGAAGCTGCCGGCGATTCCCGGCATCGAAGATTTCGCCGGACACACGTTCCACACGAGCCGCTGGGATTACGACTACACGGGCGGTGATCACAGCGGCGGCCTGACGAAGCTCGCCGACAAACGCGTCGCGATCATCGGCACCGGCGCGACCGCGATTCAGTGCGTGCCGTTCGTCGGTGAATACGCGAAGCAGCTGTACGTGTTCCAGCGCACGCCGTCGTCGGTCGACGTGCGCGGCAACAAACCGACCGATCCCGATTGGGCAAAGACGCTGCAGCCGGGCTGGCAGCGCGAGCGGCGCGAGAACTTCAATTCGATGGTCACCGGCGCAGCCGGTCGAAGCAGGATCTCGTCAACGACGGCTGGACCGAGATCTTCCGCAACTCGGCCCGCATGATCCCGCGCAACAGCGACGTGCCGATCTCGCAGCGCGAAGCCGCGCGCGCTGACCGAGACTCGCCGACTTCCAGAAGATGAACGGCATCCGCGAGCGCGTCGACGACAGACCGTGCGTCAGAACCACGACGTCGCCGAGACGCTGAAGCCGTGGTACCGGCAGTTCTGCAAACGCCCGACGTTCAACGACGACTATCTGCCGACGTTCAATCGCCCGAACGTGACGCTGGTCGATACGAGCGGCGCGCAGGGCGTCGAGCGGATCACGCGCAACTGGCGTGATCGCGAACGGCGTCGAATACCCGGTCGACTGCATCATCTTCGCGACCGGCTTCGAGGTCGGCACCGCGTGGACGCGGCGCGCCGGCTACGACATCGATCGGCCAGGACGGCGTGCGCCTCAGCGAATACTGGGCGTCGACGGCATGAAGACGCTGCACGGATTTTCGAGCCACGGTTTCCCCAACTGTTTTCTGATGGGGCTCTCGCAGAACGGCCTGTCGGTGAATCTGACCTCGATGCTCGACGATCAGGCGCAGCACATCGCGTACATCATCACGCGAGGTCGATGCAACGCGGCGCGCGTTATTCGCAGCCGACCGCGAGGCGGAAGCCGAGCGTGGGTCGCCGAAATCCGCCGGCTCGCCGTCAACAACGCGCGCGTTCCTCGAGTCGTGCACGCCGGGTTACTACAACAACGAAGGCCAACGTCGTGCGCGGCGCCGGACTCAACGGCGAGACGTACACACCGGGCGCAAACGCGTTCAACGCGCTGACTCACGAAATGGCGCGAGAAAGGCGATCTGGAAGGACTCGAGACTCGGCTGACGCGTAGCGACTACGTTCGCTTCGAGCACGCGGCGTAAACGCGCAAGACGTCGCCGCAATGGTCGATGGAGGCGCACATGATCACGCTCTACGGGACCTCGAAATCGCGCGCGAGCCGCTGCCTCGTCGCGCTCGAGGAATTGGGTGGTCTGATTTATCAATGGACCCTCTGGTTCGCAGACCGAGATGCGACCGGCGGATTGGCACCAGGCGCTGCGCAGCGGCGACGCGAGCCGGATTGCGCTCACGCGCGAACAACGGCTCGCGACGCTGGCGCGTTTGGACGCGGCGGTTGCGAACCGCGACTATCTGCTCGGTAACGCGTTCACGTTTGGCCGACGCTGAACGTGCGCGGCGACGATCAGCCGACCCAATGAACAGGGGCTGATCGACGGTGACCTCGATCCGTTCGCGCATGCGCTGCCGGCGTTGGGCGCGCGTTTGCAACGCTGCACGACGCGGGCGTCGTGGCTCAAGTTGCGCGGCTTCCCTAACATCAGTTGTAGCGCGACCTGCTGACGGTGACGTCAGACCAGGGTTCTGCCGCCGTCGACCACCAGCACTTGTCCCGTCGCGTAACCGCACCGCATCAGATACAGATACGCCTGCGCGACCTCCGCCGGCAGACCGATCCGCGGCAGCGGCTGGCGTTCCGTCATGCGCTTGTGTTGTTCTTCGCGCTGATCCGCCGGAACGCTGTTCCACACTTCGGTCAGGATCAATCCGGGACACACGATGTTGACGCGCAGCGGTGCGAGGTCGACCGCGAGCGCGCGCGTCAGGTGTTCGGTCGCGCCCGCCATCGCGGTGCTGAGTACCGCGCCTTTGCGGGGTCGGTGGGCGACCACGCCATCGGTGATCGTGACGGAGCCCTGCGACGAAATTCGCCCCTGCGCATGTTTGATCGCGGCCAGCGCGCCCCAGAACCGCACGGTGAACGTCGCGTGTGCCGCGGTCAGATCCATCTGCGCCACTGCGCCGCCGCCACGGGTTACGCCCCAATCCCCGGCCGTGAACACGAGATGGTCGAAGGGCCCGACGCGCTCGAAGAACGCGGCGACGCTCGCCTCGTCGCGCACGTCGACCGTCCATCCCGACGTGCCCGAACCCAACCGT
Source organism: uncultured Gammaproteobacteria bacterium (assembly GCA_963829065.1). Taxonomy (GTDB): domain Bacteria; phylum Pseudomonadota; class Gammaproteobacteria; order Pseudomonadales; family Azotimanducaceae; genus DATJGR01. The sequence goes on from CAWHHK010000015.1 coordinate 83,927, forward strand.
TCGGCGGCCGCGGTCACGTTGGCGGCGTTGCTGGAGCCGACGACCACCTGCGCGCCGTCAGCGATCGCGCCTTGCGCTACCGCGAAGCCGATGCCGGACGTGCCACCGATGATGACGACGCGTTGCGTGCGAAGTGTGCTCACGAGAGAAACTCCTTGGGTTTGGGTTGGGACGTGGGCCGATCGGGATTCGATGCTACGCACCGCCGCATCGCGACGCCAACTCAGCCGCACTGACGCCGCGCAACCGGTGCGCGAGCAATCGTTCTTCGTGCATGAGGAACTCGCCGATCACCGCTGTGCCGTCGAGCAGATACGGCAACCACAGCAGGTCGTCCTCCCACATCTGCGCGTATGGGATGTGCGACGTTGCACACCAGAACGGCGCTGCCTCCGCGGTCTCACGCGGCACCCCGATGCAGTCGCGCGCGATGAACGCGTAACCCAACAGGCTGCTGCCGTCGGTGTCCTGAAAATGCAGTTCGACCAGCGGCGTGACGTCGCGCGCGCGCACGCCGACCTCCTCTTCGATTTCCCGCAGCGCGCACTGCAGCGGAGTCTCGCCGGGCTCGACCATGCCGCCCGGCGCATTGATCTTGCCGGCGCCATGACCTCGCTTCTTGCGGATCAGCAGGATCTCGCCGGACGCGGACGATGAACATCAACGTCGCGCACCGATCGGCGCGCCAGGCGAATGCCATCGAGTGATGCGACCGCGACGCCGTCGCCGCGCGATGCGTTTGTCGTGGCGCAGCAGCCCGCGGACGACGCCGCGCGGATAGTAGCCCTGCCGCTGGTAGTACCGCGCCAACGAGTTGATTCGAGGCGATGCAGTCGAGTCGCAGCCATCGCACGCCGCGGTCGCGCGCGATGCGCTCGACGTCGGCGAGGATCCGCTCACCGAGTTGCGTGCCCGCGCGATCGCGCGCGATGACGAGCTTGCTCAGATATAACGCCGAAGACTCCGGCCGATCGGCCCAGATCGGATCGGGCATCGCGCTGAGAACCAGCGCCGCCGGTGAGCGACGCCCGACTCCTCCGTGACGAACACCTCACCATTGACCTGGGCTGTCGCGAATACGCCGCGTTGCGCGATCATCGCGCCCGGCCGCCATTGATCAATGCCACGCGCGTGCATCCATCGCGCCGCGTCTTCGAGCAGCGCCACGAACGCATCGATCTCATTGCTCGCGAGGGATCGCAACTGCATCGGGGTTTCCGAACGACGGACGCCGAGGATAAGGTGTCAGATGGTGCCAGGCGTTGCAAAACGTGCAGATGGTGCCAGGCGTTGCAAAACGTGCAGATGGTGCCAGGCGTTGCAAAACGTGCATTGAGTGCCAGGCACCGGGTTGTCGGGCACCGGGGGTTGTCGTATGCGGATCGAAATCGTCGTCGCCGACATCACGCACCAGCGCGTGGATGCAATCGTCAACGCCGCGAACGCCTCGTTGCTCGGCGGCGGTGGCGTCGATGGCGCGATCCATCGAGCAGCGGGTCCAGAGCTACTCGCGGAGTGTCGCGAACTCGGCGGATGTCCGACTGGGCAGGCGCGCCTCACGCGCGGTTACCGACTCCCAGCGCGCTACGTGATTCACACGGTCGGTCCCATCTGGCGCGGCGGAGTCGACGGCGAGCCCGCGTTGCTCGCCGCGTGCTATCGCAATTCGCTGCTGCTCGCGGCCGAGCACGCGGTGACGTCGATTGCGTTCCCGGCAATCAGCACCGGCCTCTACCGCTATCCGCTCTGCGCTCGCTGCCCGCGTCGCGCTCGACACGGTGCGTGCCCACGCTGATTCGACGGCGTTGGAACTGGCGCGATTCGTCTGCTTCGACGCCGAGATGCGCGCGACTTACGAGCGCGAGCTGTCGACGTAGCGCGCCTCGAGCGCCCGATACAGATCGTCGAAGAACGAACGCGACCCGGCGTCCAGCGTCCCAACGAGTTCGAAGAGGTGCTCGTTGTCTTCGCGCCCCTGCCATACCTTGACGTAGGCGCCGGTTTGATAGCCGTTTGCTTGACGGAAAACGTTCAGTACGTTTTTGCCGACATAGATCCGATACAACTCGTCGAGATCGATCGGCAACGCGGCCATCACGTCGACGAATGCCGCGACCGGGAAGCCTCGTTGGGCCAGCGTCTGCTGCGCGAGCGCCTCGACCGCGTCGCGGAAATCGCTCGGTTGCTTCGATCCGCGCCGCTGCGCGAACGCGGCGATCACGTCGGCGTCGACCCGGCCGGCGTCGATCGATCCGTCACGGATCAACTCCGACAGCCCGAAATGCCAGATGTCGACGATCTCGAGTTTGACCTGATCGAGATCGGGGCGCTGATGTTTCCACCACTTCCAGCCGAAATGATCGAGCAGCTCCGCGCACTCGACCCAGATCGCTCGGTAGTACTGATGGCCTTGCGTGCGCCAGGCCGCGTGCACGTTCTGGTTCAGCGAATCCTGCAGTTCCGCCATCGCCGCGAGTTGCTCGGCGATTTGCATACTCACGCGCCTTGCAGGAACTCGACCCAGTTGCCGTCGGGATCTTCGACGATCGCGATGCGGACACCCGGGCGGAACTCGCGCTCCGGTACGACGATCGTGCGTCCCGCCTTTGTACACGCGGCGACGAGTTCGGAAATGTTCGACACGGAAATCGTCCAGTAGCGATATCCCGTCGCACCGCCGATACCGCCCGGCGGCGAGACTGCGGGCGGCGCTTTTGCGGGGACGACGACCTTGATCAAGCTGTCGCCGCACAGCAGACGGTGCATCGTGGCGCCGCCCGGCATCGGCATGTCGCCTTCATGTTTGAAGCCGAGCACGTCCCGGTAGAACGCCAGTGCGGCTGGACCGTCCTTGACGACGATCCCGAGATCGATCGCGCCCTTTGTCAGTTTCACTCCCACGTGCTTCCCCTGTATCTCTGATTGCGGTGGTGCATTATCTTGGATTCTCTTGCCCAGACAACCAATCAATCCGCTCGGAGGGACTCAGTGGCCGGCGGCCCCATCACAGCGATGATCATGCACCCGGTCGTGAAGGAGGAACTGCTGCGCGAGGCGCACCTGCAACGTCTCGAACGCTCGTGTCGTCTGATCGATGGGACACCGTTTCGCAATTTCGACGCGCTCGGCGAACAGTCGGGCCGCGTTCAGGTGTTGATCACGAGCTGGGGTTGTCCGCCGATCGATCGCGCCGTCGTCGCCGGCATGCCGGGTTTGAAATTGATCGCGCATCTGGCCGGCAGCGTGAAGGGCTTCATCGACGACAGCGTCTGGCGAATGGGCATTCAGATCACCAACGCCGTCGCCGCCAACGCAGTGCCGGTCGCCGAATACACGCTCGCGGCGATCCTGTTCTCGAACAAACAGGTGCTGCGCCTCGCGGAGTTCTACCGCAAACATCACGAAAATCGCGCGCCGTGGGCGAAGGAAGCGCCGAACGTCGGCAACTATCAGAAAACGGTCGGCATCATCGGTGCGTCTCACGTCGGCCGGAAAGTGATCGAGCTGTTGCGCCCGTTCGACATCAAGGTGCTGCTGTACGATCCGTACATCACGCCGCTGCAAGGCCGCGAACTCGGCGCGCACAAAGCCGGGTTGTCGGAGCTGCTGTCGAACTCGGACGTCGTCTCGATGCATGCGCCGCTCTTGAACGAAACGCGCCACATGCTCGGCGCGCGCGAGTTCGCGCTGATGCAGGACGGCGCGACGTTCATCAACACCGCGCGCGGCGCCGTCATCGATCAGCAGGCGCTCGAGAGTCGAATTGATCAGCGGCCGCCTGAACGCCGTGCTCGATACGACCGAGCCCGAAGTGTTGCCGCCGACGTCGCCGCTGTATCGCTTGCCGAACGTGCTGCTGACGCCGCACATCGCCGGATCACTCGGCACCGAAACGCAGCGGCTGACCGATTACATGATCGACGAGGTCGAACGCTTCGCGCGCGGCCAGACGCTGAAGCACCGCGTGCGCTACGACGAACTGGCACCCGATTGGCATAGCCGACGCAAGGAGACGACATCGATGGATCTGACATACGGCAGCGAGTACGAGCGTTTTCGCGGCGAGGTGCGCGAATTTCTCGCGACGCATCGCGACGCGGCGCCGAGCGGCGGCCAGGGCATGCGTTCCGACAAAACCCGTGCGTGGCAGAAGCTGCTGATCGAACGCGGCTATACCGCGCGCACGATTCCGCGCGAGTACGGCGGTTTCGGCGGCGACGCGGACATCCTGAAGTCGCGGATCATCGCCGAAGAGTTCGCGCAGGCGCAGCTCCCGGCGGGCCTCGGCGGACAAGGCATCTCGATGCTCGTGCCGACGTTGCTCGAGATGGGCACCGACGCGCAGAAGCGCGAGTTCATCGCGCCGACGCTGCGCGGCGAAATGATCTGGTGTCAGGGTTATTCCGAGCCCGGCGCCGGCAGCGACCTCGCGAGCCTGCGCACGCGCGCCGTGCTCGACGGCGACGAGTGGGTCGTCAACGGCCAGAAGATCTGGACCAGCACCGCACAATTCGCCGACTGGATTTTCTGTCTCGTGCGCACCGAACCGAACGCGCCAAAGCACCAGGGCATCAGCTTCCTGCTGTTCTCGATGAAAACGCCCGGCATCGAAGTGCGGCCGCTGAAGACCATGACCGGCGACGCGACGTTCAACGAAGTGTTCTTCACCGACGTGCGCGTTCCGAAAGACCAGATCGTCGGCCGCCGCGGTGAAGGCTGGCTCGTCGCCAACTCGATTCTGCGCCACGAACGCGGCTCGCTCAGCGATCCGAACGTGATGTTGGGGCGCCTCAATCTGCTGACTCAGATGATGCGCACGGAAACCGTCGACGGGCGGCGGCTGATCGATTCACCGGTGTTGCGTGATCGCTTGATGCAACTGCAAGGTGCGGTGATGGCGATGCGCTTCAACGATCTGCGACTGTTGTCGGCGCGGCTGAACAACAAGGACGCGAGTCTCGCCGGCATGATTGTCAAACTGCAGGGCACGGAACTGCGGCACGAACTCGAAGGATTCGCGATCGACGTGCTCGGCGAACTGGGCGCCTTGTACGGCGACGCGCCGTACCTGCGCGACAAGGGCGCGTGGCAGTACAACTACATGTTCTACCTCGGGCCTCATCATCGGCGGCGGCACGTCGCAGATTCAGAAGAACATCATCAGCGAGCGCGGTCTCGGCATGCCGAAGGAACCCAAAGTAGCTGCTCAACAGCAGCAAGGACGCCTGACGATGGAATTCGGACTTTCACAAGAACAGGAATTCCTGCGCGACACGCTGACGAAGTTTCTCGCCGATCACGCCGGGCTGCCGCGCGCACGTCGGTTCGCCGACGGCGGTGAACGACGGGCGCAAGATCTGTGGGCCGGGCTCGTTGAACTCGGTCTCCCTGGATTGACGATCGGCGAAACTCACGGCGGCGTCGGCCTGACGACGCTCGACGCCGCGACGGCGGCACAGGCGCTCGGCGGCGCCATCGCGCCGGCGCCGTTCGTTGCAACCGCCGTACTCGTTCCGCGCGCAATCGCGCGCGCCGGCACGCTGGACCAGCAATCCGAATGGCTGCCGCGGCTGGCGTCCGGCGACATCATCGCTGGCGCGGCTGTATCCGAAGCCGGCGCCGGCGCACGCGAAGGTGCAAAGGTCACCGCGCGCACCGGTCGTTTGTCGGGCAAGACGTTGTTCGTGCTCGACTACGAGGCTGACGTCTACGTCGTCGCCGACGCATCGCATCGGCTGTACTTGATCGACGCAACCGCGCACGGCATGACGCGCCGCGCATTGACGACGATCGACACGACCCGACCCACGGGCGAACTGCTGTTCGACGGCGCTGCCGCACAATTGTTGCCCGGCAGCGAAGATCCCGCCGTGCTCGCCGATCTGCTCGACGTCGGACGCGTGCTGCTCGCGGCCGACAGCCTCGGCGCCGCGCAGAACATGCTGCAGCAGGCGGTGAACTATTCACTGTCGCGCGAACAGTTCGGCCGTCCGATCGGCTCGTTCCAGGCCGTCAAACACATGTGCGCCGAGATGGCCGCAAAGCTCGAGCCGTGTCAGGCGCTCGTGTGGTACGCCGCACACGCGATCGATGCGGACGAAGGCAACGAGGCCCGCGTGACCGCGTGCCACGCAAAAGCGCACGTCGCCGAAGTTGCGAAGTTCGTCGCAAAAACGGCCACCGAAGTGCATGGCGGCATGGGTTTCACCGATCTGCTGGGCCTACACTACTGGTTCAAGCGAATCGGGCTCGACCGACAATTGCTCGGCAGTCCCGAGCGGTTGCGCGAGGAAGCCGCACGGTTGCAGGGTCTGATCGAGTAAAGCCGATCGTTTAAGAGCGAGGTTCCGGCGGTTCGACGCGCGCCGGATTACATTGAATTCCTCGCGGATGCCCCCAAGATTGGTCAAACGCCAAATTTTTGCAGGCTCCACAAGATGACTGAAACGGTTCTCGCGCTCCCGGTACTGCCGCTGAAGAACACCGTGGTGTTCCCTGAGCTGGTCGTGCCGCTCGCCGTCGGACGGCCGAAGTCCCTCGCGGCAGTGAAGGCCGCCGCGCAGCACGGTCAGCAACTGCTGACGGTGGCGCAGCGCGACGCGGAGCAGGAAGCACCGAGTCGCACCGAAATACACGACTTCGGCACGCTCGTGACGATCAAGCGGGTCGAACGGCGCGAGGGCGGCGCCAACGTGATCGTGCAGGGAATCCAGCGCGTGGTTCTGTTGGAGGAACGCAGCAACGACACGCACCTGTTGGTGGGCTTCCGCCCGCTGCCGAACCTCACGGTCGACGAACACGATCCGGACGCTCCGCGCATCGATGCGCTGGTGCGCGAAAACCTCGATCTCGCGCGCGGCATCGCACAGTTGTTCGACGCCGAGAACGGGCTGCAGGTCTTTCAGCAATTGATCGGTTCGATCACCGATCCGATCGTGCAGATGTATCGCATCGCGTCGCTCGCGAACCTCGACGTCGAAAAAGAGCAGGAAGTGCTGGCGGCGCCGACGACGCTTGCGTTGATGGAGAAGATCCACGACATCCTGCTGCACGAGAAGAACGTCAACGAAGTACGCCGCGAAATCGCCGAGACGGCGAAGCACGACATCGACAAGCAGCAACGCGAACATCTGTTGCGGCAACAGAAGCGCGCCATCGAACAAGCGTTGGGCGAAGAAGGCGGCGGCAGCGAAGAAACCACCGAGTTACGCGAGCAGCTCGCCAAGGCAGGACTACCCGAGGGCGTACAGAAGGAAGTCGACCGCGAACTGAAGCGGCTCGGTCGCATGTCCGAGAACGCCGCCGACTATCAAGTTGCGCGCAGCTACCTCGAGCTGATCGCGGAGTTGCCGTGGAATAACCGCACGGTCGATGCGCTCGATCTCAAGCACGCGCAGGAAGTGCTCGACGCCGATCACTACGGGCTCGAAGACGTCAAAGATCGGATCCTCGAGAGCCTCGCGGTGATGCAGCTCAACACCGAAGCCAAAGCGCCGATCATCTGCCTCGTCGGCCCGCCCGGCGTCGGCAAGACGTCGCTCGGCCAATCGATTGCGCGCGCGATGGATCGAAAATTCGAACGCCTGTCGCTCGGCGGCCTGCACGACGAAGCCGAGTTGCGCGGTCATCGTCGCACCTACATCGGCGCGATGCCGGGCCGCATCATTCAGGCTGTCCGACGCGCCGGCGTCAGCAATCCGATGCTGATGCTCGACGAAATCGACAAGCTCGGTCGCGATTTTCGCGGCGATCCCGCAGCGGCGTTGATGGAGATCCTCGATCCGGCGCAGAACAAAGAGTTTCGCGACAACTACCTGAATCTGCCGTTCGACCTGTCGAAAGTATTTTTCATCACGACCGCCAACACGCTCGAGGGCATTCCGCGTCCGTTGCTCGATCGGATGGAAGTGATGGAACTCACCGGCTACAGCGACCGCGAAAAACGCGAGATCGCGCGCCGCTATCTGATACCGCGGCAGCGCGCCGAGACCGGCCTCGAAGAGAACCAGCTCGACATTCCCGACGACGTGCTGACGCTGATCATCCGTCGCTACACGCGCGAGGCGGGCGTGCGCGACCTCGAACGCGTCATCGGTCGGCTCGCGCGCAAACGCGCGCGGCAGGTGCTCGAGCGCCACAACGGCGAACCGTTGGCGCCGATTGCCGCGGATCGATTGACGACGCTCGTCGGACCGATGCGCTTTCAATCCGACAAGGGCCGCGAGACGTTGCCGGCCGGCGTTGCGGCGGGGCTGGCGTGGACCGAAGCCGGCGGCGACGTGCTGTATATCGAAGCGATCCTGACGCACCGCGACGAGCGCGTGATGCTCACCGGTCAGCTCGGCAACGTGATGCAGGAGTCGGCGAAAGCCGCGCGCAGCTACATCTGGTCGGCCGCCGAAAAACTCGGCATCGATCGCAAGCGCATCGAAAAGCGCGGCGTGCACATCCACGTGCCGGCCGGCGCGGTGCCGAAGGACGGCCCGTCGGCGGGTATCACGATGGCGACAGCGCTCGTCTCCGCGTACAGCGAACAACCGATCCGCCCGCATCTGGCGATGACCGGCGAGATCACGCTGTCCGGGCTCGTGTTGCCGGTCGGCGGCATCAAGGAAAAAGTGCTCGCGGCGCACCGCGCCGGCATGACGCACCTGATCCTGCCGAAGGACAACGAAGCCGACCTCGACAAGCTGCCCGAGAGCGTGCGCAAGGAACTGTCGATCACGCTCGTCGAACGTCTCGAAGAGGTCATTGCGGTTGCGATTCCGGATCTGCACGGCGATGCAAAACGCGCCATACGCGGCGGCGCTCCCGAGCGCAGCGAAAAGAGGGCGGCGAAGCCGTTCGGCTGAGCCGCCCCTCGACCGGAACGTTGGGACGTTGCCGACGCGCGCGGTCCACATTGGTCTACGAGATCTAATGAAACGTGACCAGACTGCCGTCCATGGATCTGCGTTGGGTGGTGATCCAGGCATCGGAGCGGCGCACATTGGAGATGCGCACCTCGTCGATGAGGCCGTTGAAGTAGTCACCGCCACCGCTGCGACGGCCGATGGAAAGTGGCACTGTGCCCGCCACCACCGGCGTGATCGCGGAGAGGGTGGTGACGTTGGTGCCGTCGGCATAGACCTGCGCGACCACACCGTTGTAGGTCGCCGCCACGTAATGCCAGGCACCGTCATCGAGTTCGACGATGCCGCGGCCATAGCTGCCACCGCCCGCGACACTGGTGAGTCGATTGACCGCACCTTTGTACTCGAGTTCGTAGCCGGCCGTATCGTTCCACAGGTTCTTCTTGTCGATGATCCGCGCGCCGTCGATGACGTCGGCGAGCGGCTTTACCCACGCCTCGAGCGTCAGCGTATTAGCCAACGCCAGGCTCGCCGCATTCACCACACCGATGTAGCTCGACGTGCCGTTGAAGCTGCGCGCGCCGCCTAAGTACCCCGGCACCGCGGTCGTCCCCTGGTTCACCCCGTGATTGGCATTGCTCGTGGAGTCGTTGAGCGTGCCGTCGAAGTGCCACACCCCTGCATAACCATTGCTCCACACCCCAGCGCGGTTCTGCCCATCCGCCGCCGTCGGGTTGTTCCAGTACATCGTCATCGAGTCCGTCGTACTGTTCGGCTCGATCCGCGGCACCTTCACCCAGATCAGCGACTCACCCCCCACATTGAACGTCGCGATCTCGTACGAGAGTACCGTCACCCCATCGGCATCGATGAAGCGCAGATCCGCTCCGTTGGCTTGTACCTGCGTGTAATCGAAGTTCGAAGGCGTCAGCTTCACCAGCACCGGAAAGTCCACCTGCGCCTCAGCGATCCCGCTGGTATTGAACGTCAGATCCCGCCGCGCTCCCCACGCCGCGTTCCACCAGTTGCCCTGCACGTTCATCGTCGCCGTCGTGCTCGCCGTCGCACCACTGTTGTCCGTCACGGTCAGCGTGATCGTGTACGTCCCCACCGTCGTGTACACATGTGATGCCGTCACCCCACTCGCCGTCCCACCATCCCCAAACGTCCACGCATATCCCACAATCGTCCCGTCACTATCACTCGACCCCGACCCATTCACCGCCACCGTCAACGGCGCCGCCCCCACCAAAGGACTGCGCGTAAACAACACCACCGGCGCTACGTTCGCTGCCGTGACGGTGATTGTGAGTTCATCGAAGCTCGTGTACTGGCCGTCGTTGGCGGTCAGCCGCAGCACATAGGTACCGGCGGTCGGGAACACCACGTGGGTGTGCGCCTGGTTGGCGTCATTGAGCGGCCACGTCGGTGTCGCCGGTCCGCTTTGCGACGTCCATTGCAGCGTCACCGCACCCGGCGGGCTCGGCCACCCGTCATCAACCACCGCGGCTTGAAGGTCCAACGTCTGCCCAACAGCGAGCGTCTGGTCCACCCCAACGTTCACACTGGGGGGCTGATTGATCGGCGGCGCGAGCACATTGAAGCCAACCGTCGCCGTCGCACCCGCCAGCACAGCGTTCTGCGCATCCTCGAGTTGCGCCACAACGGTGTGCCCCCCCGGCACCACATCGTTGAACGTGTAACTCCCCGTCGGGTTCACAATCACGACCCCAACTCCATCGAACAACAACCGCACGTGGTCATAACCACTGCCGATGTTGTTCCTCACAACGAGCGCCAACCCCACATTGCCGCCCCAGCTACCGGTGGAAGGCGACGGGATCACCGTGGCCCCGCCACTCGAGGTCACGTTTCCGGTCGAAATGAGCGCACCATTCCGCGGATCGTAGAACTTGTAGTTGTAAGTCCCCGCAGGCGATAGCACGAGGTTCACGTCGGTCGCAACGGGCGTACCCCAGAAGTAGACGACATATTCGTTCCCCGGGTTGGCGAGCACTTGATGATTCGCGCCGCTCGGGCCAGCGCTGACGAGCGAGTCGTATTCGGTACCATTCGTATCTACCGGCGACAATCGCGCCCAGATTCGCCAACGTGTCGACCACGTCGCGGAGCACCTTGATGCGCGTCCCGACCTGATCCCAATTCGCGATGGATTGATGCAGGTTGTACCAACCGAGCGTGCTGCCACTCAGGAATAATCCCCACATCTCCTTCGTGGTCTCGTCCAAGCCGACGCTGTCGAGCGCCCACTGCGCCGACGGCGTGAGCCACCAATTCGAGGGGCGAACGTAGAAGTCGTACAGGCCACTCTCATTCGTTTCGAACAATTTGCCTTTCAGTTGCGCAGCGTGCATATCCGCGGAGATCGCGCCGGGATCGACACTCGGGAAATGCGAATTCAGAACGTTGGCGCTGGCGTCATTCCACAGGTCGGAGTAGTGATCGGAGATGCCGTCCGTATCGACCTCGACGCTCACCGGCCGAGCCGTGTTGGCGCGCAGGTACGCCGCCCAATACCGCAGGTATGCCGTCACCGTTGAGGCAGCGGGCTGAGCACATGAAGAGTAAGCCTCGTTATGGACTTCGAAATACACATTCGGGTAGGTGCCGAGCTCAGCCAGGACCTTGTCGTACAAGCGCCTTTGATAGTCGAATACCGTGCGCCCGCTCGATGACGTCTCGGCGTAGGTCGGATCGAACCACTGCGGCGAGAAATTCGAGTTCGTGTTGCTCGTGAAAGCGTTATTCGAATTGTTCGCCTTGTTGTACTGAATCGGCCGATCGATCCCTGAAGGTCCCGCGTTGTTCCAGACCGACGTGCACCCCGGATAGAGCGAGGACATGTTGATCTCGACAATGACGTTGCGCGCCAGGGCCTTGTCGAGAAAATCTCTCGTCGTGGACCAATACGTCGAATCCCAAGTGTCGAGATCGTACTGCTGCGTCCCGCTGTTGTACGCGTACGGGCGCCGCACGCTGCGCAGATCGAGCGGGTCGATGAAGATCCGCACTTTATTGATTCGGTACACCTGGAATTTGTCCAACAACGCCGTGTAGTCGAACCACGTCGAGTCCGCATGGATCTCTTGCGTGTCGCCGCCGACCAGATAGCGAGCAACACCGTTGTACGCGAACCACCGGCCCTGCTGCCGAAGTGCGTTGGCGTCGTTCGCCGGTAGCATCGTCCACGGCGCTTCAGTGGCCACGGCGCCATTCGCGATCGCGAAATTCACGGAAATGCTCGGGCCGAACACCGACCCGTCTTGTGCCGGTGTGGTCAGCGTCACCGTCGGTGCCGCGTTGATCGCGACGTTCACCGGCGTCGAGACGGTGCTGGCGTTGCCGTCGTCGACCGCCACCGCCGTGAGCGTGTGAACGCCGACCGATGCGCCAACCCACGTCATTGCGTAAGGCGCCGACGCAACGCTGCCGATCAACCCCCCATCGGCGTAGAAATCCACCCGCACCACGTTGCCGTCGCTATCGGCTGCGTTGGCCGTGAGCGCAATGCTCGTCACGTTGTAGGCGAACACGGCACCATCGACTGGAGCGCCGAGCGACACCGTCGGCCGTGCGTTCGGCGTGAAGACGGTTACGGTGAGTTCGCCGAAGCTCGTGTACTGACCGTCGTTGGCGGTCAGCCGCAGCACATAGGTGCCGGCAGTCGGGAATACCACGTGGGTGTGCGCCTGGTTGGCGTCATTGAGCGGCCATGTCGGTGTCGCCGGTCCGCTCTGCGAAGTCCATTGCAGCGTCACCGCACCCGGCGGGTTCGGCCAGCCGTCATCAACCACCGCGGCTTGAAGGTCCAACGTCTGCCCAACAGCAAGCGTCTGGTCCACCCCAACGTTCACACTGGGGGGCTGATTGATCGGCGGCGCGAGCACATTAAAGCCAACCGTCGCGTCGTCGCACCCGCCAGCACAGCGTTCTGCGCATCCTCGAGTTGCGCCACAACGGTGTGCCCCCCCGGCGCCACGTTGGTAAACGTGTAACTCCCCGGCGGGTTCGCAATCGCGACCCCAACTCCATCCAGCAACAGCCGCACGTGGTCATAACCACTGCCGATGAGCGTGTAGTTCGCGGTGATGTTCGGACCGAACATCGACGCGCCTTGTAGGGGAGCCGTCAACGTCACCGTCGGCGCCGCACTGATCGTGATGTTCACCGGGGTAGAGATGGTGCTGGCGTTGCCATTGTCGACGGCCACCGCCGTGACTGTGTGGGCGCCGACCGGTGGACCCACCCACGTCATGCCGTACGGCGCCGTGGCGGCGCTACCGATCAGCCCACCATCGGCATAGAAGTCCACCCGCACCACGTTGCCGTCGCTATCGGCTGCATTGGCCGTAATCGCGATGCTCGTCACGGTGTAGGCGAAGGCGGCCCCATTCGTCGGCGCGCTGAGCGACACCGTCGGTCGTGCGTTGCTGACGCCAGCACCGAACGTGACCAGACTGCCGTCCATGGATCTGCGTTGGGTGGTGATCCAGGCATCGGAGCGGCGCACATTGGAGATGCGCACCTCGTCGATGAGGCCGTTGAAGTAGTCACCGCCACCGCTGCGACGGCCGATGGAAAGTGGCACTGTGCCCGCCACCACCGGCGTGATCGCGGAGAGGGTGGTGACGTTGGTGCCGTCGGCATAGACCTGCGCGACCACACCGTTGTAGGTCGCCGCCACGTAATGCCAGGCACCGTCATCGAGTTCGACGATGCCGCGGCCATAGCTGCCACCGCCCGCGACACTGGTGAGTCGATTGACCGCACCTTTGTACTCGAGTTCGTAGCCGGCCGTATCGTTCCACAGGTTCTTCTTGTCGATGATCCGCGCGCCGTCGATGACGTCGGCGAGCGGCTTTACCCACGCCTCGAGCGTCAGCGTATTAGCCAACGCCAGGCTCGCCGCATTCACCACACCGATGTAGCTCGACGTGCCGTTGAAGCTGCGCGCGCCGCCTAAGTACCCCGGCACCGCGGTCGTCCCCTGGTTCACCCCGTGATTGGCATTGCTCGTGGAGTCGTTGAGCGTGCCGTCGAAGTGCCACACCCCTGCATAACCATTGCTCCACACCCCAGCGCGGTTCTGCCCATCCGCCGCCGTCGGGTTGTTCCAGTACATCGTCATCGAGTCCGTCGTACTGTTCGGCTCGATCCGCGGCACCTTCACCCAGATCAGCGACTCACCCCCCACATTGAACGTCGCGATCTCGTACGAGAGTACCGTCACCCCATCGGCATCGATGAAGCGCAGATCCGCTCCGTTGGCTTGTACCTGCGTGTAATCGAAGTTCGAAGGCGTCAGCTTCACCAGCACCGGAAAGTTCACCTGCGCCTCAGCGATCCCGCTGGTATTGAACGTCAGATCCCGCCGCGCTCCCCACGCCGCGTTCCACCAGTTGCCCTGCACGTTCATCGTCGCCGTCGTGCTCGCCGTCGCACCACTGTTGTCCGTCACCGTCAACGTGATCGTGTACGTCCCCACCGTCGTGTACACATGTGATGCCGTCACCCCACTCGCCGTCCCACCATCCCCAAACGTCCACGCATATCCCACAATCGTCCCGTCACTATCACTCGACCCCGACCCATTCACCGCCACCGTCAACGGCGCCGCCCCCACCAAAGGACTGCGCGTAAACAACACCACCGGTGGCACATTGGGATTCACTTGGACGATTTCGAAGCCCGAAGCGAGGTTGCCGGCGCCATTAGCCACATCGAGGCGAGTGCCGCCGCGTCCAGGCGGAAACTGCATCTGCTTGCCAGGGTTATACAGCACACGTTTGACGCCGCCGTTGGCGAGCACGACATAGAGTCCGCCGTCGATCGGATTCGTGGACATCTGCACGACCGGACCGGCCGCGTCGTCGAACGGCAACACCGCCTGAACCCGGTTGTTGGCATCCAGCACGAATCGACGTATCCAACCCGTCGCCGAGTCGGCGTGGAAATAGGTATTGCGGTATTCCGCCGGGAAGTCCGTTCCCGAGTACCACACGCCGCCGGTCGACGCGCGACCCGAGAACATCGATCCGGTCACGCCATTCGTCCCGACGTCGAAATGCTGACCGGTGGCGTTCGACCAGCGCGCCGTCTCAGTGTCGTAACTCCAATCGATCTCGGGTTTCTGATGCGTGTGCGTAGGAACGGTCGATGGAATGTCGACGGCACCATTGCACGGGTTCTTCAGCGGCAGCGATCCATACGCGCCGATGAGATCCTGGAACGAGAAATACGGCTGCGTGCAGCTACCGCTGCCGAACAGTGGATTCGGTGTGTCGCGGTTGACCGTGATCGCGGACGAATAGCCCGGATGCGGGTCCATTCCCTCGAAACGCGGCGCACCGAAGTTGTCGCCGCCGAACCGCGCGACGTTGAACTCCTCCCACCCGTTCATACCCGTATCGCCGATCAGCACCACGCCGGGCGCACCATCGTTGGGGTTGTGGCTTCCGCTACCGGGGACCAGCGCAATTCGCAACGGATCACGCAGGCCCAGCGACCAGACGCGCGACCGCGCTGCGCGCGGGGCGAGTGGGTCGTACCACGGATTGGTGCTCACGCCATCGCCGGTCATCGGGTCGATGCGAATTACTTTGCCGCTCAGGGAGTTGACCATCTGCGCGCGATACGCGCCGACGTTCTCCGCGGCACGGATGATCGGCGGCGACGTCCCGGTGAGCGCCTGATTCCAGTAAGTGTCGCTCGCACTTCCCGTGTCGATGACGACGTCGCTCGCACCATCTCCACAGGTCGCAAATAGCGTCTCGTCATCGCC
Source organism: uncultured Gammaproteobacteria bacterium (assembly GCA_963829065.1). Lineage (GTDB taxonomy): Bacteria > Pseudomonadota > Gammaproteobacteria > Pseudomonadales > Azotimanducaceae > DATJGR01. The sequence goes on from CAWHHK010000015.1 coordinate 99,581, forward strand.
GAACAGCAGGCTGCCGACACCATGGGATTGAAACAGGATCGGACATCCGGAAGCTGCCGTTTCCCCGAGCATGACGCGGCGGGACAACGGGTCGACCGACGTCGCGTTCAGATAGTCGCTCGCCCCGGCCGGCAGGTTCGCCTTGTAGCGCGTGATGCGCCCGATCGTCGCGGAGGAATAGTCGGTCGTCGTCGCACTGCAACTGGGATCATGAATCGACGCGTCACAGTTGAGCAGGTGATCGCGGTCGACGACGTACAGCAGATAGACGTAACCGTTGAACTTGAAATTCGGATGCAGCGCGAAACCGAGCAGTCCATGGTCGCCCCACGATCCCACCTCATTGCTGAGGTCGATGAACGGCGTTGCGCTCTTGACGCCGTTGTCGACGCTCCAGACGCGGCCCGCGCGTTCCCACACAAACATGCGGCCGGACGACGTGAAGGTGGCTCCCACCGCGTCGACCCATCCGCTCGCAACGTCTTGGTAGCTGAAGCCCGACGGTGGAGCAGCAACGGCAGTCGCTACCAGAGCGCCGCAAGCCAGCCCCGTCAACGCGAATAGCGACGCAACGAACAGATGGAACCGGCGATCGACTTGCGCGCGCGTCGGCCGCATTGAGCTGCTACTCAGCCATCCGGCAGCATCGAATCCTTTCGATCGCCACGGGTCCTTGATTATCCGAGCGCGGGCCACGCACCCGTATCCGATTTGGATTCTGGCTACTCCTCTCCAAGCGCGCAACCAACCATCAGGTCGGTGTCCGCGACGCCGCAAGCCCGACCCAGAACTGCGCGACGCCGTTGAGGAACATCTGGATCGCGAGCAGCACGAGCAGCATGCCCATCAGCCGCTCGAGCGCGCGCAAACCGCGATCACCGAGCGCTTTCATGAACCACGGCGAGCACGCGAGGATCGCGGTGGCCGCGGTCCACGCGAGCACGAGCGCAAGACACCATTGCCAGATTTTCTCGGGATGCGCCGACGACTGCAGCAGCAGGATCGCAATCGTCGAAGGGCCGGCCACGCCGGGCATTGCCAGCGGAACGATGAATGGGTCGACGACCTCGTCGTCTTCGCCGCCCGTCGGCCTCGGGAAGATCATTTTCAGCGCAATGATGAAGAGCAGAATGCCGCCGGAGAGTGTCACCGTCGACTGCGTCAACCCGAGAAACGTCATCACCGGATTGCCGGCGAACAGGAAGAACAACAGGATCGCGAGCGCGATGAGCAGTTCTCGCGCGACGATCTTCGAACGCGCCTTTGGCTCGAACCGCGACAACACTGCGTTGAAGATCGGAATGTTGCCGAGCGGATCCATGACGAAGAACAACGTCACCGCGACCTTGAGAACGTCGGCGTAGTTCACTGCGCGGCGTCCTGGCGGTGCTCGTTAGATGGAATCGACGACCGCTTCGAACGCAGCCACGCGCGGCTCGAGACGATCGATCGTGTCACGCCAGAAATCCGGACCATCCAGCGCCGCATCGAGGTGCCTGACGCGCCAGCGGTTCGGCGTTCATGCGCCCGGTGTCGCGCAGCAACGCGACGTAGCGCTGATAAAAGTCCGGTCCCCCGGTTGCGCGGCGCAGGTACACGCCCATGCTGAACAGATAACCGAACAGATACGGGAAGTTGTAGAACGACAGGCCCGAGATGAAGAAGTGCAGCTTCGACGCCCAGAACATCGGGTCCGGCTCGGAACACGCATCGCCATACCATTCCTGCCATGCCTGCGACATCAGCGCCTCGAGTTCCGCCGGCCTGAGCGGGCGCTCGTCGCGCTTCTCGTAGAACGACTTCTCGAAGCTGAAACGCGCCGGAATGTTCAGCATGAACGACGGTATCGCGGCGATTTCTTCCCACATGATTTCGAATTTCTCGCGCGGCGTGCCGGCGCGCGCCAGCAGCGCGTCGCGCACCGCGGTTTCGCCGAACGTACTCGCGGTCTCCGCGAGCGACATGCCATAGCTGCGCTGACTATCCGGCAGGTCCCGCATCACCCACGAGTGGAATGCGTGACCCAGCTCGTGCGCCAGCGTAATGACGTCAGACTGCGAGCCCTGATACGTCATGTAGACGCGCGGCGTCCGCGACTTCTCGAATCCGGTGCAATAGGCGCCGGGACGTTTGCGCGAGCTGACGGTACCCTCGATCCAGGATTTATCCCGCATCATCCGCACGAAGTCGGCCATCGTCGCATCGACCTCGCCGTACGCATCGGCGATCAGCTCGATCGCAGTGTCGAACGGTATCGGGCGCTCGTCGCCCGACAGCAGCGGCGCCGGCGCGCGCATGTCCCACGGCCCGATCTGCTCGCGACCGCTCGCGCGCGCCATCGCTCTCGCGGCGCGGCGCGCCAGCGGGCGCGCGTCGACGGTCGCGTCCAACAGTGCATCCAAGGTGCGGCGCTCGAGCCGATTCATGTGCACCGGCGCGTCGAGGAAATGCACCGGTCGCGTTTTCGAACGCTTACGATTCATCTCCAGACGCCATCCGGCGATCGCATTGATCGCCGCGGCGCACGATTCCTGGTGCGTCCGCCACGCCGCGTTGATGCCGAGCCACGCGTCTTTGCGCGTGCGTTCGTCCGCCTTCTGCAGCAGCCCGCCCGCCTCCGCCACACCCATGGATCGCAGCTCGTTGCCGACCTGCACCTGACACGTCATCGTCGACGACAGCTGGCTGTACATGCGGCCCCACGCGTGAATGCCGTCCTGCGAAAGCCCTCCGACGAGATTCTCTTCGGCGAGGCTGAGCCGCTCGTGCCGCCGTTCGCGCCCATGCCTGACTTTGAATGCCGAGTGCGCGACGGTGGGATCAGCCAGATACGCATCGACGATCTCGTCGGAGACCAGGTCCAGATACTCGGACCACGGCTCGAGCAACTCGCTGTAGCGTTTCTGGTACTTCTGCAAGCGTCCCTGCAGCGCCTGCGCCGCGTCGTCCTGCGCGTCGACGGACAACAGGCAGTTCGCGTACGTCAGCGGATTGCTGAGCAATGGGCCGGCGCGTTCGGCGAGGCGGGCCACCTGCTGCGCGACCGCAAGACTCGCACCCGCCGTCGTGAGCGAGAGGCCCGCCGCGCCGGGCAGCGCGTCGATCAACGTCGGATTGAGCGCCTCGATCTGATCGAGCAGGTCGCTCAGATGCGTGCAGATCCGCGACCAACTCGGCAGAATCCGGCCCGCGATACTCGCTCACGAGATCCCAGCTCGGTCCCGCTACGGCGCGCCCCTCGAATGAACCGTCGGCAGCGTTGGCGGCGATCGGCATGGCGGCGGTATGCGGAGGGATCATGAGGATTCTCCCGTGTGGCTTGCGCGAGAATTTGCCAGTCCCGGCGGGAGCGGCTAACGTCACTACCCGCGCTCAATCAGGCAAAACGAATGAAGGCCGCAGTCTACTATGAAACCGGAACACCTCAGGTGTTCCGCTACGAGGACGTCGCCGATCCGCAGTGCGCGCAGCGACGGCATCGTCATCGACGTCGCCGCCGTCAGCATCGAAGGCGGCGACGTGCTCAATCGCGCGGGCGGCGCGCTCGTCGCCAAACCGCACGTCGTCGGCTATCAGGCCGCCGGCGTCGTGCGCGAGGTCGGCGCGACGTGACCACGTTCAAGGTCGGCGATCACGCGGTGACGGTGAGCGCGTTCGGCAGCCACGCGGCGCGCCGAGCGGTCGCCGCGGCGACCGCGTGGCGCGTACCGGATGGCCTCGACATCGCGCTCGCGGCGTGCGTGCCGATTCCGTTCGGCACCGCCGACGACTGTCTGTTCGAATTCGGCCGACTGGCGCGCGGCGAATCGGTATTGATCCAGGGCGGCGCCGGCGGTGTCGGCCTCGCCGCGATTCAACTCGCCAAACGCGCCGGCGCGCGCGTGTTCGCGACCGCGTCGACCGACGCGAAACTCGATCGCCTGCGCGAGTTCGGCATGGACGAAGGCATCAACTATTCGCACGACGATCTCGTCGCCGCGGTGATGCGCGCAACGGACAACCGCGGCGTCAATCTCGTCGTCGACCCGGTCGGCGGCGACGTGCTCGCGCAAAGCTTGCGGTGCATCGGCTATCGCGGTCGCGTCGTGACGGTCGGCAACGCCAGCCGCGGTGAACGCAACTACGACATCCGCGCGCTCGCGGGACAGAACCAGTCCGGTCACCGGCGTGTTCCTCGGCGCCGAGATCACGACGCCGCGCGTGCGGCGCATGATCGAGAGCGCACCTGCAGGATCTCGCGTCCGGCACGCTCAATGTCGTCATCGACAAACGGTTTGCGTTGCGCGACGCCGCGGCAGCGCACGCCTACATCGAAAGTCGCGCGGCATTCGGCCGCGTCGTCCTGATTCCCTGAACCCTGACTTCACCGACGAAGGAATCACATGGACACGAACAGCAACGCAGAGCAGATCGAATACTGGAACGGCGAGGCCGGCGCGATGTGGGCGAAACGCCAGCAACGGATGGACGCGCTGCTCGAACCGATCAGCGACGCGGCCCTGCGAGCGTGCACGGCGAAAGCCGGCGACCGCGTGCTCGATGTCGGCTGCGGCTGCGGCGAGACGACGCTGCGTCTCGCGGCACGCGGCGCGAACGCGACCGGCGTCGATATCTCGCAGCCGATGCTCGAGCGCGCGCGCGAACGTGCCGCGGCCGCGCGGCGCGTCGGCGACGTTCGTGCTCGGTGACGCGGCGGAGCGTTCGTTTCGACACACCTTTGACCACGTCTTCTCGCGCTTCGGCGTGATGTTCTTCGCCGATCCGCGCGCGGCGTTCACGAACATTCGCGGCGCGTTGCGTGCGGTCGGGCGGCGGACTTGTGTTTCGTTTGTTGGCAACTGCCGCAGCTCAACGCGTGGATCGCAACACCGTTTGCGGCCGCGCGGCCGCTGTTGCCGCCGCAGCCGCCGCTCGATCCGCGCGCGCCGGGTCCGTTCGCGTTCGCCGACCCCGACTACGTGCGCGAGATTCTGACGAGCGCCGGCTTCAGCGACGTTCGCATCGATCCATTGACGGCCACACTCGTGTTGGGCCGCGACGTCGACTCCGCGCTGGAAATGGTCTGCGAGGTCGGCCCCTTGAGCCGCTCGTTGGCGGGCGTCGACCCCGCCACGCGCGCGCGCGTCGTCGCCGCCGTGCGCGAACCGCTGCGCGCCAATTTGACCCCGGCCGGCGTCGCGCTCGGCGCCGCGTGCTGGATCGTTCGAGCGTCCGCCTGATCCGCGACCCCAATTTACGAAGAGCATCCGCGATCCTATCCGTGACAGAGGCGACGATGAGTTGGACTGACGAGATCGAAGAGCTGCGCCGCCGCGAGGCGTTGGCGCACGCGATGGGCGGCCCGGACAAGGTCGCGCGCCAGCACGAATTCGGCAAGCTGACGATTCGCGAGCGGATCGCCGCGATCAGCGATCCCGGCAGCTTTCACGAGATCGGCACGTTGGCAGGTGTCGCCGACTACGACGCCAATGGCGAGTTGCGCGCGTTCACCGCGTCGAACTTCGTGTTCGGCACCGCCGAAATCGGCGCTCGCCCGGTCATTCTCTCCGGTGACGATTTCACGGTGCGCGGTGGCTCGGCCGACGCGTCGATCGCCGGCAAGCGGCAACGCGCCGAAGGACTCGCGCTCGAACTGCGCTTGCCGCACGTGCGTCTCGTCGACGGCATGGGTGGCGGCGGATCCGTGAAGACGATCGAGACCGCGGGCCGCACGTACATCCCGGAAGTGCGCGGCTGGGAGACCGTCGTCGCACACCTGTCGGTCGCGCCGTCGGTGTCGCTCGCGTTGGGATCGGTCGCCGGCATCGGCGCCGCGCGCGTCGCGACGTCGCACTACTGCGTGATCGTGCGCGATACCGCGCAGATGATGATCGCCGGTCCCGCGCTGGTGGACTGGGCGAAACAAGGCGACGTGTCGAAGGAAGAACTCGGCGCGAGCCGGATCCACACGCGCAACGGCGCGATCGATGACGAGGCCGCGAGCGAAACCGAAGCGTTCGAGCGCGCCGCGAAGTTCCTGTCGTATCTGCCGTCGAACGTCGACGAACTGCCGCCGGTGATGGCGCCGACCGACGATCCGCGGCGGCGCGAGGAATTCCTGCTCGAACGTCGTGCCGAACGATCCGCGCCAGGTCTACAAGATGCGACCGATCGTCGAAGCCGTCGTCGATCGCGACAGCTTTTTCGAGATCGGTCGCGCATGGGGCAAGTCGATCATCTGCGGACTCGCGCGACTCGACGGCGTCCCCGTCGCACTGTTCGCCGAAGACCCGTTCGTCTACGGCGGCGCGTGGACGGCGGATGCATCACGCAAACTGACGCGCTTGATCGACCTGTCCGCGACGTTCCACCTGCCGCTCGTGCACCTCGTCGACTGCCCCGGCTTTCTGATCGGCAAACAATCCGAAGAGGACGCCACGATCCGCTTTGGGTCGCAGACGTTGGCGGCGCTCGGGCAATCGCCGGTGCCGTTCATCAGCGTCGTCATCCGCAAAGCATTCGGTGTCGCGGGCGCGGCGAATCACAAACCCGGCAGCCACCACATCCGCGTCGCGTGGCCATCGGGCGACTGGGGATCGCTGCCGATCGAGGGCGGCATCGAGGTGGCCTACAAAGCAGAACTCGCGGCCGCCGCCGACGGCGACGCGCATCTCGCCGCGATCAAGGCGCGCCTCAATCTGTTGCGCTCGCCGTTTCGGTCCGCAGAATATTTCGAAATCGAGGAAATCATCGATCCGCGCGACACGCGCGCGGTGTTGACGCGGTGGGTGAAACTCGCGCGCCACCGGCTGCGTGCCGGGCCCGGTCACATTTGGTTATCGACCCTGACCACGCTCACGGCTGCGACAGCTCGACGAACTGCGGAACGCGCGGCCTGACGTACATTCGCGCGCTGATTTCGGCTGAGCAAGCCGCAGCGATCGAAGATCGCGTTTGGGCGTTCCTCGCGCGGCGCGGCATCGATCGAACGGACCACTCCACCTGGCCTCCCGGCGGGTCTGATGAGCAAGCGTTCAAGGCTTGCGACAAGCGCGGTGTGTTCGCGCCGTTCGCGAACGACGCAGCTGTATTGCTGATCGTCGATCAGCTGCTCGGCCCCAACACGTGGACGAAGCCGCGCCAGGAAGGCCAGGCGCTCATCAGCTTTCCGCAAGCGCGAACCGTGGGAAATTCCCGCGCAAGACCTGGCACTTCGACGTGCCGGCCAGAGGAGCGGTGGACGGCTTCCACGCGGTGCGAGTGCTCGGTTATGCCGCCACCGTCGGGCCGCGCGGCGGAGCGACGTCTGTTGGTCGAAGGCTCACCCGAACTCGTCCGCCGGATGGTGGAGCGATCGCCGAAACACGACGCCGGTCAGTCCGCGGACGTACGTCGAGCGTCTCGCCGGACGCTCGGCCTGGTTCAAGGCACTTACCACGGCGGGCGGCGACCGTATCGACCGCTTCATGACCGACGGCGACGAAGTAGACGGCATTCGCGTGCGCGTCGTCGAGGCAACCGGCAACGCCGGCGACGTCTGCTTCATGCATCCGTGGATGCTGCACAACATCGCCAGAAACTGTGCCGATCGACCGCGAATGATGATGACGCAGACGTTCCTGCGCGACGACAACGTCTACTACGCGTCTCGTTCCGGCGGCGCCTAGACCAGCGCGCCATCTCTTATCGCAACGGGCGGTAACCCGTCGCGCTTCATCGCTCGCCCTCGACCAGCGTGACCAGATCCGTCGCCGCCTTGCGCTTAAGAGAGTGAAGAGGGAGCTGAATGCGAAATGAACCCTTTGGCGCGCGATGTTGTGCGGGTCGAGAGTTCACCGCACGACGGCCCCTCAGTTCAAGCAATACACCATTTGAGGAGATCGCAAGATGACACGCTTCCTTAACGGATGCATCGTTGCCGGAATTTCTTCCCTGCTGTGCCTACCGGCTGCCGTCTTTGCCGGTGAATCACACGGGCGCTGGCACGAATGCTCGCCGGAGACATTGGATGGTCTATACGTGTTCTCGGGCTCCGGCCATTCGCTGGTGAATGGCGTCTGGCAGCCCAAGGCCATCAACGAGTTCATCCAGTTCAACGGCGACGGCACGCTGACGGTACCGGCCGCGACCGTGGCAAACCGGGCGGGCGACGGGGCCGTCACGCGCTCGGCCCCCGGTGGCACCGGTACTTACGCACTCGCCGAGAATTGCACGGGAACGCTGCAATTCACGCCCGGCCCGAGTTTCGACGTCTTTGCCGGCCCCTTGGGCCTGGAGTTCCACATGATCCAGACGAACCCCAACAACGTTCTCCAGGGAACGGTGAACAAGGTGTCGCGTTAGCGCCACTCACGAAGCACGCTCGGAGCGAGGTCTCCTCGCTCCGAGCACTCTACGTTCGATGACCTCTCAATGCGTCACCTCGCTCGCATCGAGTTTCGCGAGCACTTCGGCGAAACGCGGGTGCGCGCGCAAGGTGTCGAGCAACGCACCGGAACGGATGAACCAGATGTCCTGCGTCAGACCTTCGTCGATCGACCGAATCAGCCAATCGATCGCCTCATCGTCTTCGTGCAGCGCCGTGTGCGCAGAGAATCGCAGCACGGCATACCCGGGCTGTTGCGTCGTCCCACCGCTTCATCAGCTCGCGCAGATCCTGTTCATGGCCGACGATCGGCATCACGCCGATGAATTGATACGGCTGCGTCGCTCCATATTTCGCCCACGCAGCATCGAAGCGTGCCTTCGCCTCGGCGTCGTTTCCACGCAAATGCGCAACGAGTACGCGCGCGGTCATCGCTTCGACGTCGGTTGGTATGACGCGCAGTGCGATCTCGAATTCCTGCTCCGCTTCGTCGAACCGCTTCAGATTCAACAACACCATTCCGTAGTAGTAATGCGACGGCTTCGCGTGGTCGTTGACGGTGGATTGCTTGAGATAGTCCGCCGCTTCGTCCAAATGTCCGCGCCGCGCAGCCAGCAGGCCGAGCTGCGTCAGCGGCCACGGATCGTCCGGATTGAGTTCGTGCGCATGCCGAAACGATTTTTCTGCCGCCGCGAGGTCGCTTTCGTCGAGCTGCACCATGCCGCGCAGCGTCCATCCTTTGGAACTGTCGGGCTGCAGCTGCAAGTAGCGGTCAATGAGCGGTCCGGTTTCCTTCCAGCTGACACGCAGCGCGCGTTGCAAATAGGGCTCCGCGAATCCCGGATCGAGCGCAATAGCTTTGTCGAGATAGATGAATGACTGCTCTTGACCGGCCTGCGTTTCTGCCTCTTCGCCGCTCGGGTCGCAACCGCGCCACCTTCTCGTAGTCGTCGAACGCTTCGTCGTTCGTCGTCTGCGTCCGCGCCCATGCGATCTCTGCGTCGTTGTCGAGGTAGCGAAATACCTGCGCCGCGATTTCGCGCGCCGCGCCGTTCACGTGCGCATCGTCCGCCGCCGTGTCGAGCGTGCGCGACAACAGATGCACGTCGTCACGGCCGCGAATCAGCTGCACCGTCACACGAATGCCGTTCGCGGTCGGCCGCACGCTCCCCTCGAGGACGTAGGACACGCCGACTGCGGCGGCAAACGCCGCCACGCTTTGGTCTGCCGGCCTATTCGAGGCTGACGTGCGCGACGTGACGTGCAACTGTCGCTCCGCTGTCAGATCGTTCAGCACCTGTTCGACCAGCGCGTCCGATAGATGTCGCAGCTGCGGATCGTCGCTGATCGCTGCGAACGGCAATACCGCGATCGATCGCGTCGGCAGCGGTGGCGAATGCGGCGTGCGAACGAACCACACCAGACCCGCAATGGCGATCGCCACGATGGCTGCCGCGATCCCAGTCAAAGCACGGCGCCGCCGTCGTGTGTCACCAACGCCGGAACCCGTGGCGGAGGCAGTGGTCGTCAGCGCGCCGTGTTGATTCAGAATCGCATCGCGTAGCGCGTCGCGCAGCGTTTCCGCCGACATCTGATCGCAGTACAGCGAATGCACGCGGCTCAGGACCACGCGCAGCGGCGGACTGAGTTCGGTCCTTTCCAGGAAGATCGGAATCACCACCTTGCGTTTGTCGAGCGCGTATTGCACTTCGGGGTCGCAGTGCTCGGATTCGAGCGAATTGCGCGAGACGAAAAATACGACGTGCGTCGACCGGTCGAGCGCCTCCGTGACGACCTCGCGCCAAACCGTGCCGGCGCGAATACCGCGATCGAACCAGACTTCGATGCCGTCGGCGCGCAGGCGTTCGATGTGCGGATACACGCGCTCGACGTCGGCGTGCGCGTAGCAAACGAACACGAACGGTTTCGGGCCGGTGGTCTCCAATGACTGGCCGGTTCGGGACGTTCAGCCGTTCGAGCTTCGCCGCAAACGCGAGATCCTGGCGCAGCGCCTTCAGCGCCGCGATGACCTCTGCCATCGTTTGGAATCGCCCGCGCGGATCCTTCGTCAATGCTCTTGCGACGATCGCCTGCAACTCGTCCGGCGGTGAATCGACGAAATGCGCGAGTGGCGCCGGCTCGCGCTCGAGAATGCGGCCGATCACGTCGGCCGGCGCATCACCGGGGAACGGCAACGCACCGGTCACCATCTCGTACAGCATCACACCGAGACTCCAGACGTCGCTGCGCGCATCGACGTTTGCGCCGCGGGCCTGCTCCGGCGACATGTACGACGCCGTCCCGATGACGATTCCTTCGCGCGTGAGCGCCGTCTGTGCCGCCGTTTCGTTCGGCTCATGAAATGCTTCCGTCAGCTTCGCGATGCCGAAGTCGAGCACCTTTACGTAGCCGTCAGCACGAACCATCACGTTTTCCGGCTTCACATCGCGATGCACGATGCCTTTCTCGTGCGCGGCGGCAATCCCTGTCGCGGCCTGCGTAGCGATGTCCAACAACGCGTCCAGCGTGAAGGCGCGGTTGTTCACCGCCTCGCGGAGCGTCTCGCCTTCGATCAGCTCGCTCGCGATGTAATACACGCCGTCGGCCTCGCCGATGTCATAGACGGTGACGACATTCGGATGATTCAACGCGAGCACCGCGCGCGCTTCCTGCAGAAAGCGCGACACGTGCTCGGGATCGCGAACGTAGCGCGGAGCCAGGGTCTTCAGCGCGACGCGGCGCCCCATCCTGTCTACCGCGCGATAGACCTCGCCCATGCCGCCGGCGCCAAGCGGAGCCTCGATCGTGTACGAGCCGACGCGCGTCGCGACCGGCGTCGCCGCAAGCAATGCGGCCGCGGCGTCTGCGGCCGGCGCTTCGATGAACGCGCCCGCGCCGTCGTGTGCACACAGCAGCGAGTCGACTTCGGCGTGCAACTCGGGATCGCTCACGCGAATTTCTGCAAGGAATAGACGCCTCTGCGCCGGTGCGAGATCGAGCGCGGACTGGAAGATCTCGTCGATGCGTCGCAGGCGTTCCGGCGTCATCGTCGTTGCCTCATTGCGCCTGCAGCTCTCGATACAGCCATGCCTTGGCGAAGCGCCAATCACGTTCGACCGTTGCCGCCGATACGTTGAGGATTTCGGCCGCTTCTTCGTTGTTGAAGCCACCGAAGTAGCGCATCTCGACGACGCGACTCGCGCGCGGGTTCAGTTTCTGCAGCGCCTGCAGACTTTCGTCGAGCGCTACGACTTCCGCCGCTCGCTCAGGCGCAAACACGGCGTCGTCGAGCGTCACGCGCTGCAATTCGCCGCCGCGCTTCGCCGACGCGTACTGGCGGGCGTAGTCCACGAGCGTATGGCGCATCACCTGCGCGGCGACCCCGAAGAAGTGCGCACGGTCCTCCCAATCGACGTCGGCACTGCCGACGAGGCGGACGAACGCTTCGTTGACCAGCGCAGTCGTTTGCAATACGTGCCCCGGACGTTCGCGCGCCATGTACCTGTGGGCGAGCCGATGCAACGCGTGCGCGATCAGCGGCGTCAACTTTTCGAGCGCCGTCGCATCGCCCGCCTGCCACTGGCGCAACAGCCCGGTGACCTCGTGACGCGCGGCCGCCATAGCTCCCCTTTTCATCGCTACCCCAACGAAACGATACCACTTCCGGATATTGGACACGGTTTCGCGAAGCGTGATCTGTGCGGCATTTGCCGCCGCGTCCGAGCAGTGGCTATATTTCCGGCCCCCCGAACCGGAGAAATCACATGACCACCGGTACCTGTTTGTGCGGCAACATCCAGTTTCGCCTCGAAGGTCCGTTTCAAATGATGATGCACTGCCACTGCTCGCGCTGCCGCAAGCATCACGGCAGCGCGTTCGCGACGTTCGTCGGCGCACCGGCGCGCGGCTTCGAGTGGCTCGCCGGCAAAGACGACATCGTCACGTGGACACCGAACGCGCCGGGCACCGGACCTCGCTACTTCTGCCCGACCTGCGGTTCGGTGACACCGTCGCCTGACGACACCGGTGAGGTGCGGTTCGTTCCTGCCGGCAATCTCGTCGAGGATTGCGGCGTGAAACCCGAAATGCACATCTTTGCGGCGTCGAAAGCGCCGTGGCACGAGATTACCGACTCGCGTACACCAGTTTGCCGGACCGACCCGATGGCTATCCGGAGCCGAAGCTGCCCGCCGAGGTGCGCCAGCACGCGCCCGGCGACAGTCGGCGGCAGTTGCCTGTGCGACGCGATTCGCTTCGAGGCCGACGGCGACCCGCTCGTGATGGTGAACTGCCATTGCTCGCGCTGCCGGCGCGGTCGCAGCGCCGCGCACGCGAGCAACCTGTTCGTCGCGATCGACCAATTCCGTTGGACGCGCGGCGAACAGCACGTGAAGGTCTACGATCTGCCGGGCGCGGCGCGGTTCGGCACCAACTTCTGCGACATCTGCGGCAGCGACGTGCCGCGCCACTCGCCGAAGATCGGCCGCGTCAACATCCCCGGCGGTTGTCTCGACACCGATCCACGCATCCGGCCGGGCTATCACATCTTCGTCGGCTCGAAAGCGCCGTGGTACGACATCACCGACACGCTGCCGCAACACGACGGCGCCGCCGCGTAGCGCGAGCCGTGAGGAACCGCAAGTAGTCTTGCATTGACGCTATCGGCGCGGCACGCTGACGGGGCCGTGCTGGGGAGAGCGTGAATGCGGCGCCATCTGGGGATCCTGCTGTGCCTGGTCGGCGGACAGGCCATCGCGGCGGACGACACGCGCGTTGATGACGCTGCAGCGCCGAACGCCAACGGGTCGACGCCCGTTACGGCATCCACCAAAGCCAAGCCCAACAAAAGCCTGATCGAAGAAATCATCGTCACCGGCGAGCGCGAGAGCACGACACTCAAAGACACCGCGCACAGCGTCGTCGTGTTCACCGACGATCAACTGCGACGCGGCACCGAACAGGACATGGTCGCGCTGTTCCAGCGCGTGCCGAACGTCACCACCAATCCGTTCGACGGCACGCCGATCATCCGCGGCATGGCAAAAGACGGCATCAACACCGGCGTGCCGGGTTTCTTGGGCACCAGCGGATCGTATATCGACGGCTACTACACGCCGTCCGAGCCGAGTCTGTGGGACGCGCGCCAGGCCGAGGTGCAGCGGGGAACCGAGAACTACGTCTCGGGCGGTGCGATGGGCGGCCTCGACGCCGTGCTGACCAACGACCCCACCGAGGCGCCGCAAGGGCGCGCCGACGTCGACTGGGCGCCCAACTCCAACGACAGGAGCGTGGGCCTCGCCTATGGCGGGCCGGTGACCGACACCGTCGCCTATCGCGTCGCCGGTTACGCGCGCGAGCGCGACGGATTCATGACGAACGTGACACGGGGCGAGCACGACTGGGACTCGGCCGAGGATTACCTCGTTCGGGCGAAACTGCTGTGGCGGCCATCCGGCGACGACGACACCACCGTTCGCATTCGCGTGGAGGACCGCAAAGTGTCGCGTCCCCAAGGCAACAACTCGACGGTGACGTACGACCCGAATCATGACCCGTTCGATCGCACGTCATTCGAGGATGCGCCCTCGCGCAATTCGGACGAACAACGCTCGGTGTACGCCGAGTTCGATCGCCGCATCGACGACCACTGGGGCGTCGACGGGTACGCCGGGTGGATCGATCAGCGTCTGCGCAGTGAGGTGGATGCAGACGGTACCCCTCAACCCGGCGAATTCGTCGGCAAGCACGGCGATGCCGAATTGGCCATCGTTCAAGCTCGCGCATTCTTCGACGCTGGCCCGTGGCACGGTTACGCCCGGCAATACGTGTTTCGTGCCGACCTGACAAACGCCTGGACCGACGTATCGACTCGGTTCGACATCGACGGCCCCGGGCCGGCGCCTGCGGCGCCGATTCGATTGCAGTACTCGTACGACACGCCCGACTGGTGGTTCATCGGCACGCAGGTCGGTGCGCGGCGCACGTCCGGCCGATTCAGTGTGGGCGCATCGCTGCTGAGGTCGGGCCAGTTGTTCCACGCCGATCGCGGCGTCACGTCCTGGCGAGAGGGGTCGACCGGCGACCCGGGGTACGACGCGACCTACGATTTCATCGTGGCGAATTTTTTCCCGCAGGCTGCGGTCACCGGCGACGTCACTGACTTCAACTATCTGCCGACCGCAGACGTCGACTACGCGCTGACCGATGCAGTGACGGTCGGGGCGAAATACGAGCGCGCCGCGCGCCCAGCAGGTGTGTGGTTCAACGTCGCCCGCGGCACCACGAACGACTACAACGACGAGTTCAGCGACAGCTACGATGTGTTCGCGCGCGCGTCTGGCCTCGACGGTCGGCTCACGCTGCGCGCGAATCTGTTCTACACGAGGATCCAGGATCAACAGGTCTACGTTTCGTTGTCGGAGACGCCGAACGACCAAGAACTCGTGAACGCGCAACGTTCGCACAACGACGGCATCGAGTTGGAGTCGACGTGGGCCGACGGCGGACTGAGCGCGTGGTTGTCGGTCGGGCTGCTCGAAACACGACTCGATCGCATCGAAGTCGGCGACGTCAACTTCAACGGCAATGAGTTCCCGGACGCACCGCCCTGGACCGTGTCGCTCGGATTCATCTATGCGCATTCGCGCGGACTGTTCGTCGAGACCGACTTGTCATGCCGGCCGCAGACGCGCGCAAACCTCGACAACGTTCCATGGCGTACCAACGAGAGCCGTCAGATCGTCAACGGTCGCATCGGCTGGGCGTTTCCGAAATTCGAGGTGTCCTTGTACGGCCGCAACCTGTTCGACGACGAATACCTGACGCTTCACGGCGGCGATGAACCGCTGCCCGGCGCAAAGCATTTCTACATAATCGGCGATCCGCGCGAGTTCGGCATGACGGTTTCGGTGCCGTTGTAGAACGCGCACCTCGACGGACGCGTTAGCGAATCTCATCGCAGCGGGATCCAAGTGGTAGCACGACGCACGTGTCAGTAACCGTTGCGGGTAGCGACGGCCTTGCACATCGGATCGGCGTGCATCGCGATGCCGATTGCGTGCAGCTTGGGGCATTCGGCTTTGAACCATTCGCGGCCGGGGCGCCACAGCGACATCTGCCACACGTATAGATCGAGCGCCGACCACGTGTCCCCGAGGAACCACGGCCCGTCGATCTGACCCTCGACGTAGCGCCAAAGCTTCTTGCGATGTTCGTCGGTCGACGCGCGCAGTTTTTTCGCGGCCTCCTCATCGCCGTCGAGCCAGCGTTTCGGATCGTCGCCGTACGTGAACGTCGGATAGACCGCGGCGACCAGAAATACGAGCCACCGCAGGAACGCGACATGCGCGGGATGATCGATCGGCGGCACCAGACCCGCGCTTGGTGTCGCGTTCCGCAAAGTGCAGAATCATCGCGGCGCTCTCCGTCATGACAGCGCCGTCCGGCAGCTCGAGCGTCGGCACCTGACCGAGCGGGTTGAGGCGCGCGAGCGTGCGGCTGCCCCAACCAATGTCGTCCCATTGCAGATCGACGTACTCGACAGGGAATGAAGCGCGGACGATCGCAGCCTCGACGATCATCGAACCGCCACCTTTCGCTCCGTAGAGCCGATAGCTTTTCGCCATCTCAGTTCCGTTCGGCCGCCTGCTCGAGTTCACGTGCCCGCTCGATGAATCGAACGAGCACTTGTGTCGGTTGCGCACCGGGGATCGCGTATCCGCTCGGCAGCACGAAGCACGGCACACCCGTCACGCCGGAGTCGTAGGCCTCCTGCACGAGTCCGCGCACCTCTTCGAT
This sequence comes from uncultured Gammaproteobacteria bacterium, assembly GCA_963829065.1. Classification (GTDB taxonomy): domain Bacteria; phylum Pseudomonadota; class Gammaproteobacteria; order Pseudomonadales; family Azotimanducaceae; genus DATJGR01. The sequence continues at coordinate 115,722 of CAWHHK010000015.1, forward strand.
TCCGTTAGTGCCTTGCAACATGCGCGAGCGCTGCGTCGCGATCGGCGCCGACCGACGCGGCGGCGTCGGCGAGGACCGCGTTGTCACCGAGATCGCGGCCTTCGCAGAAGTAGTAGCGAAACAGCGCGTCCATCAGTTCGTGCTGAGCCGGCCCTGGACCGATCCAGTCGACGAGCCGATGACCGTTGAGCGTATTCGGCACGCGTTGGACGCGATCGTAGTGCAATTCGATCCCCGCGCCGCTCGCCTCATCGAGGATCGCCTGCGGCGTGCCGCGTTTTGCGGCGTCCGGGCCAAAACGCGCGCGCATGAACGTCGCACGGTCGACGCCTTCCACCGGCAGATTCGGATAGAGCTGAAACGGTCGCCACCGCGGCACGACACCGGCGCCGGCCGGCGATGCGAGCACCTCGTCGAGGCGCCGTTTGCCGATGAAGCACCAAGGGCAGATCAAATCCGAGACGATGTCGATGTACATGGGGCGGTCCGGGTTCCTAAGTTTGCGGGATATTAGCGCCCGAAATTATTTTTGCGCAAAAGCACCGATCGCCGAATCCAACATCTCACACCGCCCTACACGATAAAGCGGGGCAGAAACGCGTCGATCGCTTCGCGTTCGTAGCCCGCGTGCAGGCGACCGTCGCGCTCCAGCTGCGCGACCTCGTCGAGGCTGTGCCAACCGATCCGTTCGATTTCATTGTGATCAAACCTGCTCACCGCGCCGTCGTAACGCGTGCCGAACACCTTGTGGCGCGCGCCTTTGTAGCGGTAGTCCCCGCAATCGACCAGCTCGCCCGAGTTCGATGTTCAACTCTTCCGCGACTTCGCGGCGCGCCGCCTCTTCCGCGCTCTCGCCGACTTCGATTCGGCCCCCGGGCAGCCCCCAGCGACCGCGGCTGAGCGGCAGGTAACTGTGGTGTACGACCAGCAAAAAACGGTCTCCGGACCACAGGATGCATCGCGCGGTTTTGTACTCAACCCAGACTGGTCGCGACACAATTAGCCTGGATTATTCATGAGTTCACGTAGCGAGGGCGCCGAGGTGCCTGAAAAGGCGGCGTGGCACGGAATGGAGCGCGCGGAGGCGTACTCGTCATTACGTCGAGCACGCGCAAGAGCTGGGCGGGTAGCCTACGCGCCGTCTTTTCGGGCAGATCGGCGGCCGCAGTAGTGAATTCATGAATAATCCAGGCTTATAACCTCGGCGCCGATTCGTGCATGAAGCGGCGCACCAGCGGCGACAACGCGAGCACGACGAGGCCGACCGCGACTGCGACCCACGCGAGAAAGCGGAACGTCTCAACGTAGATCGCCAGCGAATCGACGCCACCGACGACCGCGGCGCCCGGCGTCTCCGATACGCTCGCCCCGGCCGCGATCAGGCCCGCGACGTAATGCGAGAACGCGCTCGATAGAAACCACACACCCATCATCAAACCGACGACGCGCTGCACCGACAGCTTCGTGACCATCGATAGTCCGACCGGCGACAAACACAGCTCGCCCGGTGGTGTGCAGCAGATACGCGAGCGCGAGCCAGCCCGCCGCGACGATGCCGCCGCCGTCGGCCTGCTGCGCACCATAGACGAGCGCCGCGAAACCGAGCCCGACCTGCATCACGCCGAGACCGAATTTCGCTGGCGTGCTCGGTTCGAATCGACGCCGCGCGAGCGCGACCCACAACCACGAGAACACGGGCGCCAACAGGATGATGAAGGCGGGATTGAACGCCTGAAATTGTGACGCCTGGATCGTGAAGCCGAACAAGTGTTTGTCGACATTGCGCTCGGTGAACAGGTTCATCGAACTGCCGGCCTGTTCGAAGAACGCCCAGAACACCATCGAGACCATCGTCAGAAACAACACGACCAGCGTCCGGTCGCGCTCGATCGGCTCCAGCCGCAGCACCGCGAAACCGACGATGCCGACGACGGTGACGACCGCGGCCACCAGCAGCAGCCCACCGACCACTTCGTGCCATTGCACCAGCTGCCACGCGACGACGACGCCAACGAGACCCGCGCCATAAATCATCCGTTCGCGCGTCGCGCCCGACGAAGACGACCTCCGTCAGGCGACCCGGATCGCTTGGCTTTCCCGCCGCGTCGAACAGGTGTTGCCCGCGCACGAACGTGACCAGTCCGGCGACCATGCCGAGTCCGGCTAGACCAAACCCATACGACCAGCCGAACGTCTGGCCCAGGTAGCCGACGATCAACGACGCGAGCATCGCACCGAGGTTGATGCCCATATAAAAGATCGTGAAGCCGCCGTCGCGTCGCGGATCATCCTGCGCGTACAGCCGGCCGACGATGCTGGAAATACTCGGCTTCAGAAATCCGACGCCGATGATGATGAACGCAAGCGACGCGTAGAACGTCTGCAACGCCACCGGGTCGCGATGGACGCCGGTCGCGGTCACCTGCGCCGCCTCGCCTTCGATCGCCATGCCGAAGTGGCCGATGCACAACAGCACAGCGCCGAATATGACCGCCTTGCGGAAGCCCAGGTACCGATCCGCGATCAGGCCGCCGAGCAACGGCATCAGGTACACCAGCGCGCCGTAGCTCGCGTAAATTCCCGCGGCGGCGGCGTCGCCGAACAGCAGGTGCTGAGTGAGATAGAAGATCAGCAGCGCGCGCATGCCGTAGAAGCTGAACCGCTCCCACATCTCTGCGAAGAACAGCACCACCAGACCGCGCGGCTGACCAAGCACGGTCTTCGGATCTGCAACGACAACCGCCTCGCTCATGCCCCGCCCGCATCATTCAATCGAACGCAGCGTAGCAGATCGGCCCGATCTATCTCGACATTCGCGCACTCCTTTGCCACCGATTCCACCAAGGCGCGTTGGCGACGAAGCGATCGCAGGAACCGGATAGAATTGCGACACAGCAAACGTCGGTACGGAGACGCCATGCGCATCGTCGTCGCCCAGATGAGCCACGAAACGAATACGTTCTCGCCGGTGGTCACCGACCTGAAGCGGTTCTCGCACGGCGAAGGCGAACGAGCGATCGCGACGTATCGCGGCACCGCGACGTGCCTCGGCGGATTCATCGCGTTGTGCGAGGCTGCGGGCGCCGAGATCGTTCTGCCGATCGCCGCCGGCGCTGCACCGAGCGGTCCGGTCGAAAACGACGCGTTCGAATACATCGCGCAGCGGATCGTCGCTGCGGCCGCGCGCGGCTGCGACGCAATGCTGCTCGACCTGCACGGCGCGATGGTCACACGAACCTACGACGACGGTGAAGGCGAACTGTTGCGGCGCATCCGCGCGGTTGCGCCGGACGTGCCGATCGCGCTCGCGCTCGACATGCACGCGAATCTGTATCCGGAGACCGTCGCGCGCGTCGACGTGATCGCCGGTTATCAGACGTATCCGCACATCGACATGGACCAGACGGCGCTGCGGGCCGGCCGCGCATTGTTGCAAATGCTCGCAGGGAAGTGTCACCCGACGATGGTCTGGGGCAACGCACCGATGCTGCCGCACGTCATGCGGCAAGGCACCGACGATTTCCCCAACGCGCAACTGCAGGCGCGCGCGAGGGAAATGGAACGCGACGGCGCGCTCGCGGTCAGTCTGTTCACCGGATTTCCGCACGCCGACATCGAGCAGGCGGGACTTTCGGTGGTCGTCGTCACGGACGGCGATCGGCGTCAGGCGGAGCTCTGGCGCGACGAGTTGCTCGATCAGGCGTGGAACGACCGCGCTGCGTTCGTGTATGTACCGGAGCCGCTGGCCGAGTCGGTGGCAAAAGCAAAAACGATCGGCGCCGAACCCGGCGGTACGGACCCGTCATCCTGCTCGATCACTACGACAACACCGCGTCCGGCGGCACGATGGATACGACCGAAGTGCTCGCCGAGATCCTGCGCCAGGGATTGGACGACGTCGCGGTGTTCGGCATTTTCGATCCCGCTGCGGTGCAGGAAATGGTCACGGTCGGCGTCGGCAACGAGGTAACGGTTTCACTCGGGGGCAAGGTACCGATGCCGTCGATTCCAGCGGCAGAGCCGGCCACTGACTCGTCACCGGTCGCGTCAAGCTGATCTCGGACGGCCGCTTCCCGGCAACGGTCGCAATGTCGCGCGGTTTGACGATGAAGATGGGGACAACCGTCGGTGTTGTCGACCGGCGACGTCGACATCGTCGTGATTTCGCGGCATATCGAACCGTTCGATCCGGGCTGCTTCACGTCGCTCGGCATCGATCCCGACCAAGCGCAAGTATCTGATGCTGAAGAGCCGCATCCACTATCGAGTCGGTTTTCGCCGACTCGCGCGCGCGATCGTCGAATGCGCCGGCGTCGGCGTCTGCACGTCGGACTATTCGGAACTCAGCTTCAAGACGCGTACGGCGTCCGATTTACCCGCTCGACGGGGTCAATACCCGTGAAGGGCTATAGCCCGAGAGGCGTTGTAGGAGCGCAGCTTTCCGAGCAACGCGTCGAGATCGACGTTGCCGCCGGACACGATCACACCGATGCGCTCGGCTCTGCGCGACGCCGACGCTTCGAGCAGCGCGGCGAGCGGCACCGCGCCGGACGGTTCGACGACGAGCTTCATCCGCTCGAACAGTAATCGCGTCGCGCGATGATCGCCGCCTCGCTCGCGAGCTCGACCGTCACGCCGTGCGTCGACAGAATCTCGAAGTTGATTTTCCCCAAGCGGCGTCCGCAGGCCGTCGGCGATCGTCTGCGGGTTGTTCATCGGCTCGATGCGGCCGTTGGCGAGCGATCGGAACGCGTCGTCCGCGCCCGAGGGTTCCGCCGCGACGATCGCATACCGGCGCCGCCATGCAGCGCGCCGCGACCGCGGCGCCGGCCGCCAGTCCGCCGCCGCCGACCGGAACCCAGATCTGCTCGAGACCTGGCGCCTGATCCAACAATTCCAACGTGGCGCGTCGCCTTGCCCCGCGACGATGCGTTCGTCGTCGTACGGCGGTACGAAGTGCGCGCCGGTTCGTTCGACCACTTCGTTCAGCGCGGCTACGCGCGCCGGCACGTTCGCCGCGCACTCGGTGACGATGCCGCCGTAACCCTCGATCGCCGCGCGCTTGACGCGCGGTGCGTTGTTCGGGACGACGATGTACGCAGGTATGCCACGGATGCCCGCGGCGATCGCGAGCGCGGCGCCGTGATTGCCGGACGAGTGCGTCGCGACGCCGCGCGCCGCATCGCGCGTCGGTCAGCGACAACACCGCGTTCAACGCGCCGCGTATTTTGAACGAGCCGCCGCGCTGGAAGTTTTCGCACTTGAAGCGCAACGCTGCGCCCCAACCAGTTCGTCGATGGCGCGGCTCGTCAATACCGGTGTGCGATGGATGTGCGGCCGGATGCGTTCGTGCGCCGCGCGCAGATCGTCGAGGGTCAACATGGTCACTCAGATGACGCCGTCGCGCGCGAGTTGCGCGCGCGTCGCGGCGTCGAGCCCGAGCAGCGTGCCGTACATCTCGTCGTTGTGCGCGCCGAGCGGCGGACCGGGCCAACGCACGCTGCCCTGGGTGGCCGACATCCGCGGAAATACGTCCTGCATCTTCAGATTCGGAAACTCCGGATGCGGCACGTCGACGATCGAACGCCGCGCTTCGAAGTGTGGATCGGACAACATGTCGGGCGCGCGATAGATCCGGCCGGCGGGCACGCCGAATTTCTCGAGCCGCGCGAGCAGCGGGTCCGCATCGAGCGTCGCGGTCCACGCCGAGATCAGCACGTCGAGTTCCGCCTGATGTTCGCCGCGCGCGACGTGATCGCGAAACGCGCGTCGTGTCGCCAATTCGGCTGCGTTCCATCGCGTCGCACAGGCGGCTGAATACCGAATCCTGATTCGCGCCCATCACGATCATCTCGCCGCTCTTCGTCGGATACACGTTCGACGGCGCGGTTTTCGGCAGGATTGCGCCGCTGCGCTCGCGAACGAGGCCGCCTGCGGTGTACTCCGGCACCGTCGACTCCATCATCGCGAGCACCGCTTCGTAGATCGCCGAATCGACGACCTGGCCGACGCCGGTGTTCGCGCGGTGGTGCAACGCCGCGAGCGCGCCGACACACGCAAACGTCGCGGCCAGCGAATCGCCGATCGATAACCCGCGCGCACCGGCGGCCGATCCGGATCGCCCGCGATGTAGCGGATGCCGCCCATCGCTTCGCCGACCGAACCGTAACCGGCGCGCTGCGCATACGGTCCGGTCTGACCGAAGCCGGACACGCGCACCATGATCAGGCGCGGATTGATCGCCGCGAGCGCGGCGTAACCGAGACCCCATTTTTCCATCGTGCCGGGCCGGAAGTTCTCGATCAGGATGTCGGCGTGCGCGACGAGATCGCGCAGCAGCTGCTGGCCGCGCGGCTCGCGCAGATTCAGCGTCGCGCTTTTTTTGTTGCGCGCGATGACGCTCCACCACACCGGCAAGCCCCGGCCCCAATCGCGCATCGCGTCACCGACGCCGGGCGGTTCGAGCTTGATGATCTCGGCGCCCATGTCGCCGAGCAGTTGGCCGCAGAACGGTCCCGCGATCAGCTGGCCGAGTTCGAGCACGCGGATGTCCGCGAGCGGGACCCACGTCCTCAGCGGAACCTGGTTGACCGCGTCAGTCATTGCCGAGCCCGTTGATCTGCCGATTCAGATCGAAGCGTTTGTCGGTGACGATCGCTTCGAGCGCATTCAGCCGCTGCACGACATCGCGCTTCTCGAGCATCTCCTCGATCTTGCCGAGCCGGTCCCGAATGTCGGCGAGCTCACCGTCGACGCGACTGCCGACTTCGCTTCTGCTCGTCAGCGTCCGCGTGTAGATGTTGCCGATGAACGACGCGAGGATCGCGACGATCGCGATGATTGCCCACGATTCCATGACTTGCCTCCTCTAGCGCGCCTCTAACGCGCAAACTCGACCATGACCAGCGGCACCAATGCGGCGGTGAATCGATCGGCGTCGGCCGACGTCAGATGCGACCACTCCGGCAGCTCGAAGCCTTGCAGTTGCGGATGATCGTCGAAGTGGATCCCCGGTGCACCGGTGCGCTGCAGCAGCGGATCCCAGGTCTCCTCGCGCGGGAAGTACGTCTGCTCGTACTCGTAGTATTCACCGTTGCTCGGAGCGCGCACGAACACGACGGGAACGCTGCGCGCTCGCAGCTTCGCGATCGCGTTCGCGGCCTTGGTAATCTGTGCATCGAATACCTTCCGGCGTTTCTCCGGCGTCTCCATGTCCGGCGGCGGTTTGCCGAAATCCTGCACCCAGATGCTGCGCGCGAGCGCCTGATAAGCCCGACCCGACTGAGGGGCGAACCGTCAGCGTCGAACGAAATACGGCAGCGCCATCAGCGCGACGCACACCGCGACCATCACGCCGACGCCGTCGATGAAATACGGCACCACCATCAGCCCGATTCCCGAAATGGCCGGCACGAGCCGCTTCTGGCGCCGCCCGTACATGAAGAAGCCGACGCCGATCGCGCCGAAGAACATCGACCAGATCAGCCCCGACTCACTGCCCATTGCCAGGCGATTCCGCGAGGATCAATTCGACGAACGCGGCGGAAAGCCGCCAGCGCGACTCACCATCGCGGGGAGTTCCTTGCCGAGCGCTTCGCCGAGCCAGTGCGACGTCTCGATCACCGAATCGAGTTCGCCGTCGTGTTCGATGCGCATCCGATCGAGCATGTAGATCAGGTCTTCGGTCGCGATATTGCCGGTGGCTTTCGGCGCGAACGGACAACCGCCGATACCGCCGATGCTCGAGTCGAGCGTCTCGACGCCGACCTGCAGCGCCGCGAACGCGTTCGCGATGCCGGTGTTGCGCGTGTTGTGAAAGTGCGCGCGCAGCGGCATCGATCCCAACTGCGCTCGCAACGCACCGAACAACTCGAGCACCTGCCCCGGCACACCGACGCCGATCGTATCGGCGAGCGCGAGTTCGACGGGACCGGCGTCGGCCAGGCGCTTCGCGATGTCGAGCACGCGGGCGACGTCGACGTCGCCTTCGAACGGACAACCGAACGCGACCGCAATGGTCGCGGTCGCGCGCAGTCCGCGGCGCGCGGCGTCGCGCAGGATCTCGCAGCCGACGGCCACGCTCTCGTCGACGCTCTGACCCTGGTTGCGCGCGCCGAACGTGTCGCTCGCCGGGCACGACCATGCCGACTTCCTGCAAGCGTTGCGGTCGCGCGCGCCCGATCATAGCCGCGGCGATTCAGGATCAAGCCCGCGTACGTGACGTCGCCGCGCTGCGGCAGTCCCGCGCACACCGCTTCCGCGTCGGCCATCTGCGGCACGCGCGTCGGATGCACGAAACTGGTGACTTCGATGCGGCGGAAGCCGGCCGCGAGCGCGCGATGAATCAGCGTCAGCTTGTCTTCCGTCGACAACATGACGGACTCGTTCTGCAGGCCGTCGCGCGGGCTGACTTCCATCACGGTGACGGACCGCGCCGAGCGCCATCGTCTCAGCCTCCAAAACCGTCGCGTAGCGCGACCGTGCGATTGAACACGCACCGATCGGCGTCGATGCGAATCGTCTTTGCAGAAATAGCCCTGCCGCTCGAATTGGAACCGCGGCGCGTCCGACTCGACGATCGCGCGCTCGACGAATCCCCGGCACACCGTCAGCGAACCGGGATTCAACGCCGTCGCGAAGTCGAGCTTTGCCGGATTCGGATCGACGAACAGCTGTTCGTACAAGCGGAACTCGGCCGGTACCGCGTTGCGCTGCGACACCCAGTGAATGACGCCCTTCGGCTTCAAGCCGCTGGTATCGGCGCCGCTCTTCGACTCCGGCACGTAGCTGCAGCGCAATTCGACGACCGCGCCGGCGGCATCCTCGACGACCTCGTCGCAGCGGATGATGAAGCCGTTGCGCAGCCGCACCATCCCGCCGGGGACCAACCGTTTGTATTTCGGCGGCGGCACTTTCGCAAAGTCGTCGCGCTCGATGTAGAGCGTCGCGCCCAAACGTCAACTGCCGCACGCCCATGTCGGCCCGTTGGGGATGCCACGGCGCCGACAGCATCTCGTCTGCGTCGTCGGGATAGTTCGTGATCGTCACTTGCAGCGGGTCGATCACCGCCATGCCGCGCGGCGCGGTCGCCTCGAGATCGTGCCGAATGCAGAACTCGAGCAGACTCAGCTCGATGACGTTGTCCTGCTTCGTGACGCCGATACGGCCGCAGAAGTCGCGGATCGCCGCCGGCGTCACGCCGCGCCGGCGCAGGCCCGCGATCGTCGGCATGCGCGGATCGTCCCACCCGGCCACGTGCCCCTCGGTGACGAGCTGGTGCAGCAGGCGCTTGCTCATCACCGTGTATTCGAGCCCGAGCCGCGAGAATTCGATCTGCGGCGGATGAAAGTTGACGTTGATGTTGTCGAGCACCCAGTCGTACAGCGGCCGGTGATCTTCGAATTCGAGCGTGCACAACGAGTGCGTGATGCCTTCGAGCGCGTCGCAGATGCAATGCGTGTAGTCGTACGTCGGATAGATGCACCACGCGTCGCCGGTGCGCTGATGGCTGGTGTGGCGGATGCGGTACAGCACCGGGTCGCGCATGTTCACGTTCGGCGACGCCATGTCGATGCGCGCGCGCAGCACGTGCGCGCCGTCGGGAAATTCGCCGGCGCGCATCCGCCGGAACAGATCGAGGTTCTCCGCAACGCTGCGATTGCGATACGGACTGTCGCGGCCGGGTTCGGTCAACGTGCCGCGCGTCGCGCGGATCTCTTCGGCACTGAGGCTGCAGACGAACGCCTTGCCGTCGCTGCACGAGTTGCACCGCGAAGTCGTAACAGCTGTTCGAAATAGTCGCTCGCATACGTCAGCCGGTCGCCCCAGTCGAATCCGAGCCAATGCACGTCGTGCTGGATCGACTCGACGTATTCCTCGTCTTCCTTCAGCGGATTCGTGTCGTCGAAGCGCAGATAGCAGACGCCGCCGAACTCCGCCGCGACGCCGAAGTTCAGACAGATGCTTTTCGCGTGGCCGATGTGCAGATAGCCGTTCGGCTCCGGCGGGAAGCGCGTGATCACGCGACCCGTGACGATTCCGGCGTCGATATCGTGACGGATGCGAGAGCGAATGAAGTCGCTGTGCTCGCTGGACTTTTCGCTGGACTCTTTGCCGGATTTGGACGGATCGGCCGACATAACGGGCGTGGCTCATCGGTGAAACGCGCAGCATTGTAGCGGATTGCTCGCGCGCATTTGTCCCGCATCGCTCGGTCGACGCGGTCCATCGCGCACATCGCGGCGACTTTCGTCGCCGCATCATGGGTCGTTCAGCGAATCGTCTTCGACGGAGCTGCCATGGCGTTGGTGCTCGAATTGCACGAACGGCTCGACACGCTGACGCGCTATTGCAAGACCCTGCGCTCGCTCGGCGTCGAATCGCATGCACTGTCCGTCGCGTGCGGTGCGGCGAACACCTGCGGTCTCGACGGGTATGCACTCGTTGTGCTCGTAGCGCACAGCGAAGCGCCGACGCCGGCGCTGCGGAGCCTTCTGGAACGCTGCGAATCGATGCCGGTACTCGCGCTCGTCAACGCAGTTCAGCATCGCGCGTCAGTTCGAGTGGTTCGACTGCGGCGTGCATGCGCTGATCGGTACGCCGGTCGCGTACGGGACACTCGCGCGACAGATTCGAGCCTTGCTGAGCTTGTCGCGGCCGCCGACTCCAACGCTGTGTCCGCGACCGAACCTCACGCGGATCGAACGGCGCGTCCTCGAACTCCTCGCGTCACAACCGGGACAGCCGTTTTCGCGCGGCGCGATCCTCGGGCATATCTATGACGATCATCGCGTCGTCTGCGAGCGAACCGTCGATGCGCACATCAAGAACCTGCGGCGAAAGTTGACCGCGGCGCCGGGCGGCGCCGTGGTCCGCGCTGTTTACGGAGAGGGTTACGTGTTCGAGTCGGAGACTCGAGTTATTTGAAGCGCTTGTAGGTCAGGTAGCAGAAGTAAGTCAGAAATCCGCAGCTCACCATACTGATGAGCAGAATTGATGCCTGGTCGAGATACATCGGTGACTTCGCAATCATGACGTACAGCGTGCCGACACCTGCCGCGGCGATGACCGCGCCGAGACTCGCGTAGACGACCTTCGGCACGGCAAGCCGACCACGCGTATCCCAGTAGCCCGTCAGTGCGCCCGCCCAGCGAAACAGCAGTACCGTCAGGCCCAAGCAGATGGAATCGAACACCAGTAACTGCCCGTTGAACCTGTGCACGAGCATCCAGACACCCCATACGCTGACGGCGGCCATGCCCACGGCAATGACACCGCACACGTGGCCAACCACGCTCGCAATGGCGGGCGGAACCTCGTCGTCGGTCATTGCAACGCCACTGTTCCGTGGCCGGATTGGTAGAGTCGGTTGCCGACCGTATCGCCGAGGGCAAGGGTCAACCCGCTATTCACCCCAGTGCCAAGGGCATACCCGAACCCGAACGCGACGGCGGACGCGCCCATGATGTTCCGCAACGCCAGTCCCGCTTCGATTCCGGTAATCGTGACCGGGCCGATCTTCAGCTCATCCAGTCCGCCGCTGACCTGAGCGATCTCTTCCTGAGATAGTGTCCGCATATCGTAGTCCTCATGACTGTTGATGATTCGTAATCATTCGGGTCCTGAAACCCGATGTCGAAGCTACTCGATCGGGTTGTGCTTTGACATCATCCCACCAGCGAATTCATTGCCTTTTCACACTCTGTTACTCGCGTGATATCAAACTGACATCACCGTGATGGCGCGGTGATCTCATCACCAACTCGTGGATCCACAACCAGTGCGCCCACTGGGCGGGGTATCGCCGGATCTGTTGCTCCGCCAACGACCACAGCCGCTGCGTGATCGCGACGACCCGCGCCCTGCGCGCGTCGACCGACTCCCACCGCGTCGATCTCGCCGACACCACCGGCATCGCCTCGACGCACGACGCACCCGAGGCGTCGTAGTGCGTAAAGATCGGCATGATGTCGGCGCCGCCCAGCACCGCGAGTTCGGCCGGTCCACAGACGACGTTCGCGCACTCGTCGAACAACTCGACGGGAACGGCACGTCCAAACCGCGGTGGTAAGTCGTAGAGCACGACGACGATCGCGCCGCGTCTGAGTTCTCGCACCGCGACGGCCGCGGCACGATCTTCAGTGCGCAATACCGTCAACGCGAGACCCGCCGCGATGCGCGCAAATGCGCGCTCCTCGCGATCGCTCCATTGATTGCGGCGCACGACGAACACGGGCTTACCGGCCGCGCGCGACAACGCGCAGCTGCCGCAGCCCCTCGAGATAGTCACCCAGGTGAATCGTCGCGACGACGATTCCGCGCGGACACGCCGCCAGGTACGCGCCGACATCCTCCGCGTCCGCGAACGAGCCACGTCCGCCGTTGGCGCCGACGTGCGTCCAACTGCGACTCTCCAAGTGCCTATAGAAAAACCAGTCATAGAGCAGCCGTCTTGCAGAGGCAGCCGTCTCTCCCAACAGTTCTTCGAAGGCGTAGCGTAGCGACCCGTATTCGCCGGCAGCAGCATTCGCGCGAGCCCTCGCGCCAGCAGCAGCCGACCGCGCAGCGCCGGATCGAGCGGCGCGACACAGTTGAGCGCGGCGACGGCGGAGAAGTACTTGGCGGTCGAACGTTCCTCGCGTGACATGGAGTTACCTCGACGATGAAGCCAACGGATGGCAAAGGCTCGCAAGTGACGTTGTTTCGCGACGCCGCGGTTGCATTTCATTCCGCTGCCCGTTTGGGCTCGCCGCGGATGACGCACAACCTGTCGACCACCGCCATGACGTTGTTGCTGACGGCCATCGTCGTCGCCTTCGGCGGCTTCATCGCGTGCGGTCATTACGCGCGCAAGGAAACCGTCGACGGTTTTCTCGAGCCTGACCGCGGCGTGATCCGCGTGTTTCCGCAACGCGGTGGCGTCATCAGCGACGTTCGCGTCGCGCCCGGCCAAAGTGTTGCGCGCGACGACGTCCTGTTCGAGGTCGCGGATCTGCAATCGCTGGCGGATGGGTCGGACGCGGACCGTGAGTTGTTGATCCGCTACGACAACGATCGTGGCGCGCTCGTCGCGATGCGCGAACGCGAAATGAGCCGCTTCGACGTCGAACGCATGGCCCTCGACGCGCAGCGGGTCACCCTCGAGCAACAGGTCGTCGCACTCGAACAACTCGGCGTGGTCCAGTCCGAACAAGTCGCGCTCGCTGACCAACAGCTCGACGCGCTGCGCACGCTGCGCGACCGCGGCGCATTGCCGACGCTCGAATGGCTGGCGCGGCTCGGCGCCTATCTACAGGTGCGCGAGAAGCTCGCGACCACGCAGCAGATGCGCAAGCGCCTCGACGGCGAACTCGCATCGGTCACCGCGCGGCTGCGCGAGGCGCCACTCGAACACGCACAACGTCTCGCCGACGTCGATTCGCGCGCGTCCGCCGTGGCGCAGTCCGAAGTCGCGGTGCGGGCGCGGCGCAACTTCGACGTGCGTGCACCGGTCAACGGACGCGTCGTTACGGTGCTGCGCAGGGTCGGGGACCGAGCATCACCGCTCGACGTCGCGCTTACGATCATTCCGGCTGATTCGACGCTGATCGGCCGGCTGCTGATCCCGACGAGTGCAATCGGATTCATCACGCCGGGCCAGGAGGTGCGAATTCGCTTCGACGCATTTCCGTATCAACACTTCGGCGTGTTTCCCGGTGTGATCCGCGAAGTCGCGCGCGGCGTCTTGTTCAGCGGCGACGGACTGGGCCCGCTGCGCGTCACACGGCCCGCATATCCGGCGACCATTGCGTTGGGCGGTCAATCGATGGTTGCCGACGAGCGTGACGTTCCGCTGCAATCCGGCATGCTGTTCAGCGCGGACATCGTGCTCGAACAACGCACCATTCTCGAATGGCTGATCGAGCCGCTGCTCGCGCTGCGGGGACGCGCGTGACGACGCAGTTGTCATCCACGCTCTTCCGGCGGCGCCTGCCGGTGCTGTTGCAGACCGAGGCCTCCGAGTGCGGCCTCGTGTGCCTCGCGATGGTCGCGCGGTATCACGGCGGCCACAGTGACGTGCGTTCGCTGCGCGCAACACACGGCGCGTCGGTGCGCGGGTGGTCACTGCAACGGCTGATAGCGGTAAGCGAAGCGACCGGATTGAGCGCGCGGCCGCTGCGCGTCGACCTCGACGAACTCAAGCACCTCGCGTGCCCTGCGATCCTGCATTGGGATTTCGATCACTTCGTCGTGCTGAAACGCATCGGCGCGCGGTATGCAACGGTCCACAATCCAGCCGTCGGCGAGCGCCGCTATCCGCTGCACGAGTTTTCGCGCCATTTCACCGGCGTCGCGCTGGAACTGACACCAACGCCCGCGTTCGAACGCTCGGCGCGCGCGGCGGGTCTGAGCCTGATGACGTTCTGGCGCGGCATCGGCGCTCGCCCCATTGTGCAGTTGCTGGTGCTGTCGACGCTGATCCAGTTGTTCGCACTCGCGACGCCGTCGTACATGCAACTCGTCGTCGACGACGTGCTCGTGAAACAGGACGTCGACGTGCTCGCCATTCTCGCGCTCGGCTTTCTGATGCTCGCGCTGATCAACGTCGCGACCAAAACGCGTGCGCGCCTTCGCGAGCCTGCATCTGGCGAACCAACTGAGCTATTCGATCGGCGTCAGACTCTTCTCGCATCTGATCCGCCTGCCGCTCGACTACTTCCAGCGGCGCCACATCGGCGACATCGTGTCGCGGTTCGGCTCGCTGAAGCCGATTCAGGAGTTCATCGGCGGAGGCGTCGTCGCAGCCGTCATCGACGGCGGCATGGCGGCGACGACCCTGGTGGTGCTGTTCGTGTACTCGCCGCTGCTCGCCGGCATCGCGCTGGCGGCATTCGCCGTGTACGCAGCGCTGCGCTTACTGCTATTTCAACCGCTGCGACGGCGCAGCCACGAAGGCATCGTCGCCGCCGCGCGGCTCGATTCGCACTTTCTCGAAACGATTCGCGCGCTGCAGGGAATCAAGCTATTCGGCAGGGAAGCCGAGCGCGAACGGGCGTGGCAGGATCTGTTCGTTGCGACAGTCAATGCGGGCACGCGCGTCGCGCGGCTGAACCTCGGCTATGAGGCGGCGAACGGCACACTGCTCGGTATCGAAAACGTGCTGCTGGTTTTCGTCGGCGCGCACGAGGTGCTGTCGGGCGCGCTGACGATCGGCATGTTGTACGCCTTCATCGCATATCGAACGCATTTCGCAAGCGCAATGAATTCGTTGATCACTCAGATCGTGCAATTCCTGATGCTGCGGCTGCATCTCGAGCGGATCGCCGACATCGCGTTGACGGAACCGGAGCACCGTGCAACGGCCGCGTCGACGTTCGTTGCGCCGGTGCGCGGCGCGCTGACGCTCGAGCGCCTGTGTTTTGCGTATCCAGGCGACGCCGGCGCGCTGCTCGAGAACCTCGACTTGTGCATCGAGCCGGGCCAGCACGTCGCGATCGTCGGTCCGTCCGGCGTCGGCAAATCGACGCTGCTGCGGCTGCTGCTCGGGCTTGCTCGCACCGACCTCCGGTCGCGTCGCGATCGACGGCGTGCCGATCGAGCGGCTCGGCCTGAAGTCGTATCGCGCGGGGATCGCCGCGGTGCTGCAGGACGACGTGCTGCTGTCGGGATCGATCGCCGACAACGTCAGCTTCTTCGATCTGGCACCGAACGCGCAGACGATCGAACGCGCGACGCGCCTCGCGCAGATCTACGACGACATCAAAGGCTTGCCGATGGGCTTCGACAGCCGCATCGGCGACATGGGTTCGGCGTTGTCGGCGGGTCAACAGCAGCGTCTGCTGCTGGCGCGCGCGTTGTACCGGGTGCTGCATCCCGCCAACGAACCGGCGCTGCTGTTTCTCGACGAAGGCACCAGCCACCTCGATCTCGCGAGCGAGCTTGCGATCATGACGTCGATTGCAGCGCTCGGCGTGACGTGCGTGTACACGACGCACCGCGACAGCGTCGCCGCGCTCGCCGATGTCGTGCTGGTGCTCGGTAACGCGGATTGGGAGGTGAGACCGCGGTCGACGCGAGCGCATTTCAGCGCCCGGCTAGCGCTTCGTCACCTGCCGCATCAGCCCTTCCTGCGACGCCGACGCCACCAGCCGGCCGTTCACATCGAAGAACTCCGCGTGATTCATGCCGCGCGCGCCGCGACGCGCTGCTGGTGCGTTTGACGACGAGCAGCCAGTCGTCGATCGCAGAAATCGCGATGAAACCACAGTGCGTGATCGAGGCTCGCCATCTGGATTTCGTCGCGCGTCACGGCGCTCGCGTGCGGCAGCACCGCGGTCGACACCATGCCCATATCCGACGCATACGCGAGCAGACAGAACCGCAGTGCCGCGTCGGCGCCGGCGAGCGGCGCGCGAAAACGGATCCAGACCGGATTCCAGAACCGCTCTCCCGGCGCGCGCGGCCGATCCAGCGGAAATACCGAGCGCGTTTCGAACGGCCGCAGGCGCTGCGCCCACGGATGGATGCGCGGATTCGTGTGCGCTTCGCGCCGCGCGCGCGTCACGTCGTCTTCGAGCGACTCCGGCCGCGGCACGTTCGGCATCGCGATTTCGTGGCACAGCCCGGGCTCGTCGATCTGGAACGACACGTCCATGTTGAAGATCGCATCGCCGTTCTGTACCGCGACGACACGGCGCGTCGTGAAGCTCGTGCCGTCGCGGATACGTTCGACCTCGTACAACACCGGCCGAGTCGGTTCGCCGGCGTGCATGAAGTAGCCGTGCAGCGAGTGCGGCAGCCGCGCATCGACGGTGTTGGCCGCCGCGCGCAGCGCCTGCGCGAGCACCTGGCCGCCGAACAGGCGTCCGTCGCGATGTTCGTTGGCGCCGCGAAACATGTTCAGCTCGATCGTCTCGAGTTCCAGTATCTGCAGCAGATGCAGCGCTGCTGCCGGGGTCCGCGGCATCGCCTACGCTTGCACCGTCGCGCTCCGTCTTCTGCATGGCCGTTTTGCCTCAGCTCGCGCGGATCACGATGCGGATGCGCCATCGAGAAGTCCAGCTTACGATGGCCTCGACGCTCGATCGCTCGCCTGAAAAGGAGTCCATCACCATGCGATCGCCGTTCGCCGTCGTGCTCCCGCGCACGCTGCTGCTCGCCACGCTGTTCGTTACGTTGGCCCCGCAGCAGGCCGTTGCCTGCGGCGATCGATCCGATCGAGACCTCCGTCGCGGCAAGCGGTCGCACCGCTCGCAGATCACGAGCGCGATACGCGCGATCATCCGGTCGAGGTGTTGCGCTTTTTCGGCGTCGCGCCCGGCATGACGATCGTCGATATGTTCGCGAGCGCCGGGTACTGGAGCGAGTTGCTCGGCCCCATCGTCGGCGCCACCGGCAAGGTCTACCTGTACAACAACGCGGCGTATCTAGGGTTTCGCGGCGACACGTTGAAAGAGCGCATCGCCAGCGGGCGCCTCGTCAACGTCGTCCCGCTCACCGCCGAAGTCGGTCACCTCGGCATCAAGCCGCCTCGGTCGACATGGTGTTGATGGTGATGAGCTATCACGATCTGTACTTCAAGTCGGACGACTGGGCCGTCACGCCGGAGGCGTTGTTTGCGGACATCAACGCGATGCTGAAGCCGGGCGGCATTCTCGCGATCGTCGATCACGTTGCTGCGGCCGGCAGTGGTTCGACCGCTGCGCAGAAACTGCATCGCATCGACGAATCGTTCGCGCGCACCGACATCGAATCGCGCGGATTCAAATTCACCGGCAGCCTCGACGTACTGCGAAACCCCGCCGACGACCACACGAAGACCGTGTTTGATCCCGCGATTCGGGGCCATACCGACAAATTCATCGCTCGATTCGTCAAGGTCCCGGCAACATCCCCTTGAACTGGTCGTTCAGCGGTGTAGACTTCGCGCCTCAACCGCCGACATGAACCCGCAACCGCGGTGTTTTGTCTTGAACCGGAGGCATACACATGCAGCTCATCGACATCGGTAATTACACGCGCAGGTGAGCTGCTCGAGCTGATCCGAGTTCCGCAAGAACCTCCAGGACCAACGCAAAGCCCGCTCACCGTTTGGCGAGCGGGCTTGTTTTTTTCCGTATCCATCGAACCCGCTCCAATCGAGAAACGATAGGGAAGCGCCGACTTTGTCGGAATTCCCTCAGGCACACGGACGTGTCACTGAGTAGGACTTAAGTCATGGCACACGGTAAACACGACAATCTCTGGGCGGTTACGACGGGGCAACGCGCGCGTTACTCCGGCGCCATCGTCACGATGGCGGTCGCGAACGTCTGCATGTTCGGCGCACCGCTGATCGCGAAGTACGCGATCGACGTCGTCGTTGCGAAAGACGTGACGCTCGGTACGCCGATGCTGGTCGCGCCCGCGCAGTGGCTCGAACACACGTTCGCGTCGCAGAACGCGTTCGCGTGGTATCTGCTGTTGTCCGCATTGCTCGCCGTGGCGGTGACCGGCGCTCGGCGGCATCTTCCAATACGTGCGGGGCCGCTGGTCGGCAATCGCATCGGAAGCGATCGTGCGCCGGCTGCGCGAAATGCTGTATCGCCATCTGCACGATCTGCGCGCGGGTTACTACGACGACGCCGACACCGGCGACCTGGTACAGCGCTGCAGTTCCGACGTCGAAACGCTGCGCGTGTTCCTGTCGAGCGACGTCGTCGAGATCGGCCGTTCGATCCTGCTCGTGCTGACGGTGACGCCGATCTTGTTCTGGCTCGACACGCGGCTCGCGTGGGTGTCGTTGTGCCTGATCCCGTTCATCGGGCTCTTTGCGTACATCTTCTTCCACAAGGTGCAGCAGGTATTCCAGGTCACCGACGAAGCGGAAGCCGCGATGACGGGCGTGTTGCAGGAGAACTTGACCGGCATTCGCGTCGTGCGCGCGTTCGCGCGGCAAGAGTACGAAATCGCGAAGTTCGCCGAGAAGAACCGCATCCACCGCGACCTCAACAATCGGCTGATCACGCTGATGGGCCGCTACTGGGGCACCGCCGATTTCTTCTCGCTGATGCAGATCGGACTCGTATTGCTGGCCGGTGCTTTCGCGATCATCGACCACCGCATTTCGGTCGGCACGCTGTTCGCGTTTCTGACCTACGAAGGCATGGTGATCTGGCCGGTGCGGCAGCTCGGTCGCGTGTTGACCGATTCGGGCAAAGCCGTCGTATCGCTCGGCCGCACGAACGAAATCCTGAGCCAGGCCGAAGAGACGCTGGAACCCACGCCAAGCAAGGGCCGCGCCGAGGGCGATGTGCGCATCGACCACCTGACGTTCGGTTACGACGCTGCGCGTCCGGTCATCAAGGATTTTTCGCTGCACGTGCGCCCCGGCGAAACAGTGGCGTTCGTCGGCGCGCCGGGCTCCGGCAAATCGACGCTGATCCGCCTGCTGTTGCGGCTGTATCCGTATCAGCAAGGCTCGATCAAGTTGGACGGTCAGGAAGTCAGCGACGTCAACCGGCATTGGTTGCGCCATCAGATCGGTGTGGTGCTGCAGGATCCGTTTCTGTATTCGCGCAGCATCGCGGCGAACCTGAGGGTCGGCCGACCGGATGCGCCCGATGCCCACCTCGAACAGGCCTGCGTCGACGCCGCGATCCACGAATCGGTCATGGAGTTGCCCGAACAGTATGAGGCGCTGGTGGGCGAGCGCGGCGTCACGTTGTCCGGCGGCCAGCGGCAGCGGCTCGCGCTCGCGCGCGCGTTGCTGAAGGATCCTCCGGTACTGGTGCTCGACGACTCGTTGTCGGCCGTCGACACCGGCACGGAAGGTTTGATTCTGAACGCGCTGCGCGCGCGGCGCGGCCGCCACACGACGCTGATCATCGCGCACCGGTTGTCGTCGGTAGTCGATGCCGACCGCATCGTCGTGCTCGAAGCGGGCCGCGCGGTGCAGATCGGCAGCCATGAGGAACTGTCGACGGTCGAGGGACCGTATCGGCATCTGTGTCAGATCCAGGGATCGCTCGATGCGGAGATCCGCGTCGACGTGTCGAGAGCGGGAAGTTAGATCATGTACGACGACGATAACTACGACGACGGCTTCGACGAGGAAGCGCTCGCACGGCGGATGCGGCTGCATCTATGGCGCAAGCTGTTCGGCTACACGAAGCCGTATCGGCGCGAGCTGGTCATGCTCGGGTCTTTCGCGACGCTGACCGCGCTGATGGACGTGACGTTTCCGCTGATCACGCGCGGCGTGATCGACGCGGTCGATGCGCACGGTGCGGCCGTGAATCTCTGGCCCTATGCCGCCGCGTACATCGCGTGCACGACGGTGCTGGCGCTGTCGGTCGGCTGTTTCATCTGGGCCGGCGGCAAGATCCGCACGCACATCAGTCACGACATCCGCCGCGACGGCTTCGAGAATCTGCAGCGGTTGTCGTTCTCGTTCTACGACCATCGTCCGGTCGGCTGGCTGATGGCGCGGATGACGTCCGACAGCGAGCGGCTGGCGAACATTCTCGCGTGGGCGTTCCTCGACATCATCTGGGGCGTCACGCTGATGCTCGGCATCGCCGTCGCGATGCTCGTGATGAACGTGAAGCTCGCGCTGCTCGCGCTCGCGGTCATTCCTTTCCTCGGCTGGGTCAGCGCGCGTTTCCAGAAACGCATGCTGCGCAGCGCGCGCGAAGTGCGCCGCACCAACTCGCGCATCACTGGCACGTACAACGAAAGCATCATGGGCGTGCTGACCAGCAAAGCGTTCGTGCGCGAAAGCGAGAACCTGAACGACTTCAAGAAGCTCACCGGCAAGATGTACGACGCGTCGGTCGAGAACATGATCCAGGCCGCGCTGTACGTGCCGATCATCGTCACGCTGGCGAGTCTCTCCGTTGGGTTGACGCTTGCGGTCGGCGGTTTCGACCTCCTGCACGGCGTCATCAGCGTCGGCACGTTGGTCGCTTTCATGGCGTACGCGCGCAATTTCTTCGACCCGATCGAGCAACTCGGGCGGTGGTTCGCCGAGATGCAGATGGCGCAAGCCTCGGCCGAGCGGATCATCAGCCTGATCGACGCAGTGCCCGCAATCCGCGATTCGGACGACGTGATTGCAGCGACGGCGATGCAACGCAACCTGCCGGCGCGCCAATCGATCGGCGCCGACGGTGGACCGGCGCGCATCGAACGCATCGAGCTGAAAGACGTCTGCTTCGATTACGGCAATGGCCGCCGCGTGCTCGACCACGTCAACCTGACCGCGTCGCGCGGCGAGACGATCGCCATCGTCGGCGCCACCGGCGGCGGCAAAAGCACGCTCGTCAACGTCGTCTGCCGTTTCTACGAACCGACGCGCGGCGCGGTGCTGATCGACGGCATCGATTATCGCAAGCGCTCACTGCACTGGCTGCAATCGAACCTCGGCATCGTGTTGCAGAACGCACACGTGTTCAGCGGCTCGATTCTGGAGAACATCCGCTATGGCCGCCTCGATGCGACCGACGCGCAAGTGCACGACGCCGCGCGTCTGGCCGGCGCGCACGAGTTCATCACCGAACTCGCGCAAGGCTACCTGACTGATGTCGGCGAAGGTGGCGGACGGCTGTCCGCCGGACAGCGCCAGCTGGTGTCGTTCGCGCGCGCGATTCTCGCCGACCCGCAGATCCTCGTGATGGACGAGGCGACGTCATCGGTCGACACCGACACCGAGCAGCGCATTCAGCGCGGCATGGCGAACGTGCTCGCGGGACGCATCAGTTTTGTGATCGCGCATCGGCTGTCGACGATCCGCAATGCGACGCGCATCGTCGTGATCGAGCACGGCCGCATCGTCGAACATGGCTCGCATGCTGCGCTGGTCGCGCTACGCGGTCGCTACTTCGATTTGTACCGACAGCAGAGTCTCAGCGAATCGACGCGCGCGATCACCGAGTTGCGGCCGCGGCTGGTGTAGATGCCAGGCGTTGCGGATGGCGGTGGTGCCAGGCGTTGCGTTCGTTGCGGATGGCGGTGGTGCCAGGCGTTGCGTTCGTTGCGGATGGCGCCAAGGCAGCTGTCGTTAGACGATGCAACTTGAGCCGCCATCTGCAACGAATGCATCGCCTGGCACCATCTTCGTCGCCATCTGCAAGGAATGCATCGCCTGGCACCGTGCTTCAACGATTGAGCTTGAACGAAACTCCGTAATCCCACAGGTTCGCGATGTGGGCCGCGTCCGTGCCGCCATCGGTGAAACGGTCGACCGCAAATGCGGTCGCGGTATCGGTTTTGAGGATGCGCCAGCCGTGCTGGTGCACGCAGTTGATCGCAATGCGCTCGGCGTCGGCGAAACGCTTGCCGAGCGCGAACACCGTGCAGTAACGAATGTTGTCGACCCACGCGTAGGCGTCGTAGCTGTGGCGGATCCGATAGATGAACAGGTAGACGTCACCGTGCAGTTCCGTCTGCAGGTGCTTGTCCGTCTGCACGTTCTTGGCCCGCGGCGCGATGCCGCGCACCGTTTCGGCGCGCTCGAGAACCCGATCGTTGGCCGCGAGAGCCCGAGATTCGGTGACCCAGCCACGCGATGCCATGTTCGTCATCCTCCAATCAGTCGTCTCGCATCCCTGATAGCAATTCGCGTGCCGTCCCCGAGTCGGTCGGAGTCGGATCGAGATAGACCTGCGCGAGTGCGTAGTCGTGCGATCCACGCTGCAGGTGTTGTCGCAGCAGCGCCAACGGAGCGGCCAACGGCGTTTCGCCACGGCGGTAACCGTCGATTACTTCGACCAACTGGCGCCGGAGCGCGGCGTCGAGTTCGCCCGTGACGTACCCCGAGAGATGCTGCAGCACGTTTGCGTGACCGCCGCGCGTCGCCGGTTGCGCAAGACCGCCCATCAAGACGCTGGAGGTACGCGCTCGGCGCGTCGCGCGCACTTCGCCCGACAAATCGGCGAGCAGACGCCCGGCCTGCTGGTAGTGAGAGATGCTGTGCGCCATCAGCAGATATTTGTACGCGCTGCCGAACGCGATGAGGCGCGCCGGCGTGAGTCCATCAGCAACGAGCGCGCGCCAGTGCGCGAACGCGAATACGCGCGCGACGAAACTCTCGCGCATGATCGGATCGTCGAGTCGGCCGCTGTCCTCCACGGGGAGGTCCGGCATCGCGTTGACGATCTCGGCGGCGAATATGCCGCGACCGCTGCGACTCGGTGGCAAATTCGCGTCGCTGTAGACGTCGACGCCGTGCAGACCGCAGCTCGGCGAGTCGTGCATGAAGATGTAGCCGCACACGTCGGCCAGCGCCGGAACCGTCCGTTGCGCGAACTCGCGCAGCGCATCGGTCACGTCGATGCGGGGGTCGCCGACGTCGCGAGCGCGCGGCGCCGACACATTACCGACGAGGCGAATCGGTGCGCGCGGCACGCCCATGCCGATCGCAAGTTCGGGGCAGACGCCGCGCAGTTCGAACAAACCAGCCAACTTGGAGTGACACAGCGCCTCACGTTTGTGCCCACCGTCGTACCGCACCGCCGCGCCGGTCAAACAATCGCTAACGGCGACAGGCAGGGGAGGCGGCGGGCGCGGTGGCAGCGCCGCACGATCATGCGCCAACGACGAAGTCCCACAGTGCGTCCGCACCGCCGGCGGCGATCTGGCGGCCGATCCGCGTCTGCCAGTACGTCTCGCGCCCGTATTCGTCGCGCCACGCGAGCAGTCGGCGCGTGAAATGGTGCAGCTGATGTTCGTAAGTGAAGCCCATCGCGCCGTGCACCTGATGCGCGATCTCGGCCGCAATTCCGGCCGCCTCGCCGACCCGCGCTTTCGCTACCGCGACTTGCACCGCGAAGCGCGCCGTGTCGATCGCCGCGATCGCCGCATCGGTCGCCCGCAGCGCTGCGGCAACCTGACCGGCGAGCATCGCCAGATTGTGCTGGATCGCCTGAAAGCCCCCGATCGGCCGACCAAACTGTTTGCGCTGCTTCGCATAGTCGATCGTCAATTCCAATACGCGCTCGAGCGCGCCCGACATCTGCGCTGCGCGCGCGAGCGCCATCAGTTCGAATACTCTCGTGACATCCATCGATGTCGACGCGCCCGAGTACGGCGGAATCCCGAAGAATTTCACGCCATCGCGCGCCTCACCGGCGATGTTGGCGTGCTCGAAGATCTCGCATTCCGCCACGTCGAGCACGACGATCTCGAGCGGATCGCCGATCACATAGCAGACGCGTTCCATCGCCCGCGCCCACGGCACGGCTTGCAACTCGACGTTGACCTCCGCTGCCTTCGGCGCTCAACGAGTCCGCGATGCCGAGGCTGATGCGCCCGCCGCACTCGGCGCAGCCGGCGGCGTCGAGCAGATGATTCGCGATCAACATTTCCGCGAGCGGCAACGGCACCGCGTGACGGCCCGCAACGCGCAGCAGGCGCAGCGCGTCCTTGAGCGTGCCGCCCCCCGACGCCGTCGCCAGGTGCGGCAGTTCATTCGCCGCGATCAGTTCCCACAACTGCGTCGGATAGTGACCCTGCTCCGCGCGATCGAGCAGCGCTTTGTCGCAGTGATCGCGGAACATTTTCTGCGCGGTGTCGAGGATGAGTTGGGTCGTGTCCACTAGCGCAGCCCCAGCCCGCGCGCGATCACGCCGCGCAGAATTTCGCGCGTGCCGCCGCGAATCGTGAACGCCGGCGCGTGCAACAGCGTCTGCGCGAGCGTCGCGCGAAACCGATGGTCGTCCGCCGCATGCGGCGCGGCCAGACGCGCGAGCTCCGGCAATTCTTTCTCGAAGTCGTTGCCGAGGGCTTTGACGAGCGCTGCTTCGACCGCGGGACTCGAGCCGGCTTGCAGCATGCCGGCGACCGAAATCGACATCTGCCGCAGCGTCATCAGATTGCCCGCGAGCCGGCCAATGACGGCTGCGAGGTGGTCACTCGGCGCGGCCCCCGCGAGACGAACGAGCTCGACGAGCACGCGAAACGCCGACAGGAATCGCTCGGGACCGCTGCGCTCGTACGACAACTCGCTCGTCACCTGCTCCCAGCCGTTGCCGGGACGTCCGACGACCTGATCCGTCGGCACAAAACAGTCCGTGAACACGACCTCGTTGAAATCGGCGTCGCCCGCCATGTTCTTGATCGGGCGCACCTGCACGCCGTCGCCGTGCAGGTCGATGATCAACTGCGTCAGTCCCTCGTGGCGGGACTCGCCCGGTGCGTCGGTGCGCACGAGCGCGATGATGAAATGATTGCGGTGCGCATCCGTCGTCCACACTTTCGTACCGTTGACGACGTAGCCGTCCCCCAACGCGCGCGCGCTGGTGCGTACCGACGCCAGGTCCGAACCCGAGTCCGGCTCGCTCATGCCGATCGAGAAATAGCTCTCACCGCGCGTGATCGGCGGCAGGAACCGCTCGCGCTGTGCGTCGGTGCCATAGCGCAGCAACAACGGTCCGCTCTGGCGGTCCGCGATCCAGTGCGCGCTGACCGGCGCGCCGGCCGCAAGCAACTCCTCGGTGACGACATAGCGCTCGAAAAAGCTGCGCTCGCCGCCACCGTAGCGGCGCGGCCACGTCATGCCGATCCACCCGCGGCGGCCCAGCGCCGCCGAAAATTGCGCATCGTGACCGTGGTTGAAATCGGAGTCGGGCAGCGCGTGCCGCGGCTGATGCTCGCGAAGGAATTCGCGCACGTCGGCGCGCAACGCCTCCGCTTCCGGCGGCAGACCAACATCATCGAAGCGAAGACCTTCCACCGCGCAGCGAGCCCCACAGAAAGTCGTTCGTCACGTTAGCGGCGTGCTCCGGCTATTGCAAACCACCGCCGTGCAAACCATGCGCCGAATGACGCGTCAGGCAATTGACCTGCGCTTTGGCTTGCGGCGACGACCGACGTCGCTAACATAGTTGCCCTGCCACAGAGACAGTGCCATGTCGGACAAACCCAGTTATCTCGGCTTGCTGAACGCGATCGCCGTCAACGAGGCGCGCGGCCACGCGCTGTACGACGCCTGGGCTGCGACCACGCAGGATCCCGAACTCGCGCACACGTTGAAGACGGTGGCGATCCGCGAGTGCGAGCACGCCGCGGTTTTCACGAAGCGCCTTTGTGAACTTGGTTATGAAGTCCGCGACAAGCCGGCGGCGGAATACGAGGCGCGCCTTGCGACGCTGAAGTCCGAAAGCTCAGACATCGACAAATTCGAAAACGTGTTCGGCTTCGGTCGTGAATCTCCGAAGGCCGTCGAACGCGGTCTCGCCGAGATTTTCGACGACAAAACGATCGACCCCGTAACCGGCAGGTTGCTCGGCCGGTTCATCGCCGAGGAGCACGATTCGCGGCGCCGGCTGCAGGTCGCCTATGATCGCCTCAGAGGTACCGCGATCGACACCGCGACGCTCGATGAATTTTCGCAACGCCTCGAGCGGATCGCGCGGACGATTCGCGAGCTCAAGGCGACGCGCCAGACCCGGAATTGATGCAGCCATGACGGAATGAGCAACTTCGCTGCGCGTTTTGCGCCGGTGCTCGCTGAGATCGAGCGTCGTTGCAGCGTTGCCGGCGCCTTCGTCGACAAGGATCTGTATCGCGTCAACATCGCGACGCTGTGGGCGAACCTGGTCATCGATCCCGCCGACGCCGGGCTCACTGACGACGACATCGAGCCGCTGCACGATCATCTGAACGCGGCCATCAAGCCCGTGCTCGGCAGCGATCAGACGCTGACCGAGTGTTTTCGCTTCATCAACAGCAAAGCCGGCGAGCAGGCGATGGAGCGGTGTCATCTGACCGCAACGCATCGGCAGATGCTGCTGTATTTCTGCTCGATGATTCTCGATCCGGCCGGCCACAAGCGCTGGAGCGAAGCGCAACGCAAACAACTGAAGTAGGCGTCAGCATCAGGTAGGTGAATCATGAGCGAAACCCACGTCCAGTCAGACTCCGACTTTCCGGATCCGTACACGATTGCGCTCGCCGACATCGACGTCGCGCAACCCGAGCTGTTCCAACGCAACCTCCACTGGCGCTACTTCGAGCGACTGCGCGCGGAAGACCCGGTGCATTACTGCGCGCACAGTCTGTTCGGGCCGTATTGGTCGGTGACGAAATTCAAAGACATCATGGAGGTCGACACGCATCACCAGGTGTACTCCTCCGAAGGCGGCATCACGCTCGGGCCGCCGATGGCGATGCAGGAATCGCAGATGATGCGCATGCCGATGTTCATCGCGATGGATCCGCCCAAACACGATGTTCAGCGCGCGACCGTGAGTCCGGTCGTCGCACCGCGCAATCTCGCGACGCTCGAAAGTACGATCCGCGAACGCGCCGCCAAAATTCTCGACGCGCTGCCTCGCAATCAGACGTTCAACTGGGTCGAACGCGTCTCGATCGAACTCACGACGCAGATGCTCGCGACGTTGTTCGATTTTCCGTTCGAGGATCGCTACAAGCTGACGCGTTGGTCGGATGTCGCGACGGCGGCGCCCGGCGGCGGCGTCGTCGAGACGCGCGAACAACGCCGCGAAGAACTGATGGAGTGCCTCGCGTTACTTCACGCGGCTTGTGGAACGAGCGCGTCAACGCACCGCCCGGTCACGACCTGATCTCAATGCTGGCGCACGGCGAGTCGACGCGGAACATGGCGCCGATGGAGTATCTCGGCAACCTGATCCTGTTGATCGTCGGCGGCAACGACACGACCCGCAACTCGATCAGCGGCGGCGTGCTCGCGCTCAATCAGAATCCCGCCGAGTATCAGAAGCTGCGCGACGATCACACGCTGATCACGAACATGGTGTCGGAGATCATCCGTTGGCAGACACCGCTCGCGTATATGCGGCGCACGGCGCTCGTCGACACGGAACTCGGCGGCAAACGCATCAAGGCCGGCGACAAAGTGCTGATGTGGTACATCTCCGGCAACCGCGATGACACCGCGATCGACGCACCCGACGAGTTCCGGATCGACCGGCCGAAAGCGCGGCAACACCTCGCGTTCGGCTTCGGCATTCACCGCTGCATGGGCAATCGACTCGCCGAGATGCAGCTGCGCGTCGTGTGGGAAGAGATCATGAAGCGCTTCCGCCTCATCGAAGTCGTTGGCGAACCCCAGCGCACGTTCTCAGCGTTCGTCCACGGCTACACCGAACTGCCGGTGAAGGTGCACGCGGCCTGAAACGCGTTTGTTTTGGGCGCATTTGTTTTCGTAAAGATAGGTTCAGCGCTCACCGAAAGATTCATTGAGCGTCTTGCGCAGCGGTTTGAGCAGGACGTCCATCAAGGACCGCTGTCCCGTTCGGATATTCACCTGCGCGGTCATACCGGGGACGATCTCGAGCGTTCGGCCGGTGGTCGTTCGAGCCGGCGCATTGTCCGGCTTCACGTGCACGCGGTAGTACACCTGCGTCCCTTGCTCGGATTGCTCCTTCAACGTGTCGGCACTGACGTAGACGACTTTCCCGGGCGTAGTGCCGTAGATCGTGTAGTCGAACGGATCGAAGCGGATGTTGGATACCAGACCCGGCGCGACGCGAGCGATGTCGGCGGGGCTGACGCGGCATTCGATCAACAGCTCGTCCTCGACCGGGACGATCTGCATGAGCTCTTCGCCGGGGCCGAGTACGCCGCCCACCGTGGTGACCCGGATGTTCTTGACGATTCCCGGAACCAGCGCAATGAAGACGCTGTTCGCTTGCTCCTCGAGCCGGCGGATCAACAACTGTTCGTTCTGGGCGATCTCGTCCTCGGCTTTCGTCAGCTCCAGTACGGGCGTCCTCGAGAAAACGGTTGCGCCGGTTGACCAATGCGGCCTGCGCTTCGTTGAGGCCGCGTTCGGCCCGCAGCAGCTCGGAGCCGCTGGCATCGCCGTCCTTGTAGAGGCTCTGCACCAATGCCAGCTCCCGCGTCGCGAGATCCACCGCGACACGCAGCGTGCTCAGCTCTTCGGACAGGCCGGTACGGCGCTGCTCGAAGAGCGCTCTCTCGACTTGCGTGATCTCCGGCGCCTGTTTCTCGAGATCCGTCGGGAAACGCCAGTTGCTCGCGGCCGACGACTTCTGCGCGCAGGCGCGCGACTTTGGCCTTCAGCGCGAACAGGCGCGCATTGATTTCGCCCACCGTCGCGGCAAAGCGGGTCTGATCCAGCCGCGCGAGGACTTGGCCTCGCTGCACGCGATCGCCTTCGTGCACCAGCAGTTCGTTCAGCACGCCGCCATCCACGGACTGAATGACCTGCACGCGAATGCCGGTGATGACCTCGCCTTTGGCGCGAGCGACTTCGTCGATCTGGAACACGCTGGCCCACACGATGAACGCAGCGACGGCAACCGCGAGCACGAGCAGCACCGTGCCGTAGCGGCCGCGATGCGCCTGCTGCAGTCGTTCGATCCGCCGTCGCGTGAAGGGGCTGTCCTCGTTCGCAACGCCGTCAAACCACATCGGCTTTCCCTCTTTGGCGAGGATGCGCGGCGGGCAGTCGTGAAGCCTGTCCGACCATCTGCGGCAACAGCGCCTCCGGCCTGCCGTCCCGGACCACGCGCCCCTGCTGCATGATCAATACGCGATTGACCAGCCTGCTCGCCATCAGCGGCCGATGGGTGCTGACCACCAGAATGTCGCTCGGACGCAGAGAGGTCTGCGAGCGTCTGCCACACGCGCTCCTCGACTTCTCTGTCGAGCGACGCCGTGGGCTCGTCCAGAAGCCATATGCGGGGCTGGTTGATGAACACGCGCGCCAGCGCAACGAGCTGGCGCTGGCCGCCCGAACAGACCTTCGCCGCCTTCGCTGATCGGCAGGTCCATGCCCTGCGGGTTTGCGGCGGCGATCGCGTCGATCCCCAGTTGCCGGCTGATCTCGAGCAGGCGGTCGTCGCCGGCCGTGCCGCTGAGGCAGAGATTGCTGCGCAGCGTTCCTCGGAACAGGTGCACCGATTGCGGCAGGTAGCCGATCTGAGTGCTGACCAGCAGCGGATCGGTTTCCCACAGATCCGCGTGTCCCAGTCGCACGCGTCCCTCGCTGGGCCGATACAGGCCCGCCAGGACTTTCAGCAGCGTCGATTTGCCCGAGCCCACCGGACCCACGAGCAGGACTCGATCGCCCGGACTCGAGGCGCAACTGGTCGACGATGAGTTGGTCGGATCGGCGAGCCCGCGTACGCGAAGCGGACACCTTCCAGTGCGATCGCCGTGGGGTCCTCGTCGGGAAGCAGCAACTGTTGGTCGGGCGACGTTCGGATGCGAGCCCGAGGACCTGGTGCACCATCTTCAGCGCCTGGCTGACGTGCTGCCACTTCTCGAGGTACTGCACGCTCTGCGCGACCGGCGCAATGATCCGGCCGCCGAGAATGCTGCAGGCGATCAGGCCGCCCATGGTCAGCAGGCCCGCCTCGATCTGCCAGACACCGACCACCACCGCAGCGAACGTACGCGATGGTCGAGAGACTGCTGGTGGTGACCGTGGAAGGAACTGCTGATGGCCCGCTGCTGTATCGCGTAGCGATCGATGCTCGCGGTGATCTCCTGCCACTCCCCGGCGAAGCGCCAGCCGGCGTTGTTGGCGCGGATCGATTCGGCGCCGCGGATGCTGTCGACCAGCAGTCCCTGGCGCTCGTTGCTGCGCGAAAGCTGGTTGCGCAACAATCCGCGCAACCGCCACTGGGTGACGAAGCCCAACAACAGCGCCACCGGCAGCAGCAGCGCGTAGACCCACGCGACAGCGCCGCCGATGACGCCGATGAAGGCGAGAAACATCAGCGCGAACGGCAGATCCACGAGGGCAAACACGACGGTGGCGGAAAAGAACTGGCGCACGGCTTCGAGGCTGCCGACCTGCGCAGCCAGTGTCCCCAAGGATGCGTGGTTGCGCGTCCAGTTGAACGTGCAGCAGGTGCTCGAAGACCTGCTGCGAGACCCGCTGATCGACGGCGCACGGAAAGGCTGTCGAGGATTCGCGCGCGAATCGTTTTGAAGCGTCCAGTCGAGCACCACCACGATCGCCATGCCGGCGACGAGAGTCGGTCAGCGTGGCGTAGGCCATCGTCGGCACGACGCGATCGTAGACCTGCATCGCGAATAGTGAAGTGGCAACGCCGATCAGGTTGACCAGGCAGGTCGCCACGACGATCTTCCACAGCCACCCGCGATCCCGAAACAGTTCCTTCCAGACCAGTCGGGTCGCCAGGTTCCCCGACAGCGTCGGCGGTATGCGTCCTGCGAGCGCGACGACTGCTGCTTGATCCAAAGCACCTGCGGCGCCGTCGAGTTCGCGCGATCGTCAATCGTGGACTGTTCGCCGTCTGCCGCGGTCAGAAGCGACACTGTCGGTCTGCGCATCGCTCGCGAAGTACCACGCGTCGCGGTGGCGGATCAGCACCGGCAGGCGGCGCGGGTCGAAGCGCTGCCAGGGCAGCAGGACGAGCAGCCACGTCTTTCACGTTGCGCGGCGATCAGCACCTGGCGCAGCCATTGGGTAGGTCGAGCTGCCTGCGCCGAGTCCGACGCGCTCTTCCGCCTCGCGCAGTCGCGTCGCTGTCGCAGGCGATATCGAGCGCATTCAGCAGTCGCTGTACCAACGCCAGATCGGGGGCGGTCGCCCAAGTTCCGTTGCTCATCAGCCATCGTTTCGCTCTTGAAGGCCTGCCAGGCTGTCGAGGTCGCCGATCCTGGCCAGCAGTCGCAGGGAGTAAATCTGCCAGTCGGTTTGCGTCTGCACCAGCTGGTGCCTTTGCTCGAACAGCTCGCGCTGGACGTTCAGCAGATCGAGCCAGCTCTTGGTGCCGCTCTCGTATTGCCGCTGATAGGAGGCCAGCAGCGATTCGAGGTCGGCAAGCGACTGCGGTCTGCAAGCCGATCAGTTCGAGTCTGGAGTTCGCGCTTGCGCTGCAGATGTCTTGATTTGCCGCGTCAGCTCGACCTTGGCGACCGCGAGGTCCTGCGTCGCCGCCACGCGGCTGGAGACGGCTTCTGCTGTGCGTCCGCGGGCCGCAAAACCGAGTCCCTCCAGCGACGCTTCGAACACCACGCTCGCCTGGCTGTCGTCGTCGCAGCCCAGGTTGGTCGTAGATACCTGTCCGCCTGCAGATAGATGGTCGGCATGGAGGCTGTCCTGGCCCGGTCGACTTCCGACCTCCGCCTGCCCGAGCTGCGCGCTGCTTGACGCCAATTTCGGCGCTTTGATCGATCGCCTCTTCGAATCAGGTCCGTGGACTCGCGCAGCTCGAGCAGTCCCGGCGGGTACCGGTTCATCGGCGCTGACTGTCACCTGGGTGAATCCAATCAGGTCGTCCTCGCGTGCCTGGCGATTCGCTGATGGCGCGTTCGAGCAGCGCGCGCGCTTCCGCGAGCCGCGCGGCGGCGAGACGCGCATCCGCGCTCGAGGCGAGCTGTCCCGCTACGCGACGCTGGATCTGGTCGGACAGCTTCTCGTGCTCGGTCACGTTCTGCCGCGCAATGTCGATGTGCTGCTGGCTGCCGCGCACGGCCGCATAGGCCACGGCGGTGTCTTCGAGCAGTTGCCGGCGCACGCGCAAGAGGTCGGCGCGCTCCGTGCTCACCTCGGCGTTCGCGACAGCAATGCTGTTGTCGATGCGGCCAAACGCCCAGATCGGCTGCCGGGCACGCAGTATGTACGGCTGAGAGAGGTCCTCACGACCCTGCGACGAGCGACCGCCGTCACCGTACTGTTGCGCCTGGCCGTGAGCGACGGGGATAGCGCTGGCTGCGAACTGCGTCTGCCGCGTGTCGTTTCGCGTCCACTTGCGCCTCCTGGCCGGCGACGGCCGGATGATTGTGCAGCGTCGCCTGCAACGCGTCGCTCAGGCCGTCGCCGTCGGCAGGGCCGTACCGCACAGCAGGCAGTTGATCAGTAGCGATCGCCAGTAACCGGGACCCGGAACTTGGGCATGTGGATTCACTCGGACAGGAACAGGTAGTCGAGGCGGATGGGCGGTTCGTGGCGTCGGAGGCCAGAGGGAGCCTGGTCATCTGCGGGTCTGGCCCAGTGCGCAGCGTCCTGATCCCGGCGCGTCCATGCGATACGCCAGCGCGAGATCGCGGCGCCAGTGGCGGTTCCAGGGACAGCGTTCGACGGCCCGCTCCATCAGACGCGATGCCGTCGTCGCGGTGACCCTTGCGCACGTAAATCGAGGCCGAGCATGAAACGCGCGGCGGCGTGCTCCGGCAGGTAGTGCAGCAGCCGCTTGAAACGATACTCGGCCGCGTCCAGGTCGCCTTCGTCGATAACGGTCGACACCGACGATTCAACCAGCCCGGCTCCGGCAGCGTCACCATCTCGATCGGCTCCGACGGAAATCATCCGATTTGCCGCCGCGATCAAGGGTCCCAGGTGTTGCTGATAGCGGTGCCATCTCGCCTGCGAGCTGGCGTAGAGCGGCTGGCGCACCTGCCAGACGCTGGCGGTCTTGACGGGGCGCTCCAGCGTCGTAGAAGTCGAGCACCTGCGGTTCCCAGTCGACACCGATGTGATCCAGCATGCGCCGCGCGCTGGTTGCCGGGTCGTCGACGATGTCTTCGTATCGGATCTCGAGAATTTCTCCGGGGAACACTCGCTGCCAGTGATGCATCAGCAGGTTGTGGTCCGCGAGCTGCTCGCCGATCCAGTCGAGGTGGTACGCGAATCCCATGCCGCGCGTGCTTGCTGGCGTAGTCGATGAAATAGTTGGAGACGGCGACGTCGCGGGGATCGCGGCGCACCGAAATGATCTTCGCTCTCGGGAAGAGCAGTTTGATCAGGCCGATGTTCTCGAAGTTGTGGGGCAGCTTGTCGACCACGTGATCGGCGTCGGGGGCATATTCCGCGCAGTTCGTTCAGGACGTTTTCGGCAATGCGCCGAGGTCACCTTCGGATCGAGGTCATCCACACAATCGGGATAGCGGCGCCCGGAGCCGGTGTGGCGTTCCCAACGCTCGAGCCCGGCGATCACGCGCGGAATCGTGCCCAGTTCGCCGGCTCCATGAATCCGGCTGTGCCCGGCGATGATCTGCTCCACGAGCGTGGTGCCAGAGCGAGGCATGCCCACGACGAACACCGGCAGGGTGGTTTCGTGACCGCTGCCCGGACGGTTCTCGTACAGCGCCTTGGGAAAGGCGTGGCGGATGCGGGCGCAGTACTGGCGGTGGGCCTTCGGGTCGTAGCGCAGCAGCCGGCGACTGGCTGCGTTGGCTTCGTCTGCGAGCGCGAACGCTTTGTCGTAGTCCGCGCGTTTTTCCCAGAGCGGCGGCGAGCTGAAACAGCAGGCTGGTACGCACCGAGCCTTCCATGCCAGGTGTGCGGGCGAGCTGTTCCAGCCGTTGCAGGGTGTCCGCGTCCTCCGGAAAACGACGTGCGTTGATCAGCGCGCCGTGACCCCGTGTCGGGTCGATGACCTTGACTCTGCTCGAACAACGCCACCGCCTCGTCGATGCGGCCGAGCTGCATCAGAGCTGACCCAGCCCTTCTAGCGGCGGCGATCATGTCCGGGCGTTGCTCGAGCACGTGCCGATAGCGCTGTTCGGCCGCGCGATAGTTCTCTTCCTGGACCTCGACACCGGCCAGCGCCACCTCGACCTGCAGACGCCCCTCAGTGATTTCGTCGGTGCTGCGGAGGTCTGCTTGGCGAGCTGGTCTCGAGCTCGCTCGGCTGCTTCTCTGGCCAGCACGGGATCGGATTGCAAGGCGATGGCTGACAGCCGGATCAACAGCCCCTCAGTGGGCTTGTCCTGCGCGTTCGCGAGATGGATGGCGCGTCGAAGCAGCGCGATGGCCTGGTGCGTGCGGCCCTGCAGTTGCGTCACCTCCGCGAGCTGTTCGTAGAGCGCCAGCTGTTCGCGGATGGCGGCGCAGACCGGTGCGCAGCCACTCCTCTGCCTGGGCGTGGCGATCGCGTGCGGCCAGGCGCTGAGCGAGATCGGACAGCAGTGCGCACCATTCGTCTTCGTTCAGCTGTCCGCGTTGCTGCTCGACCCAGGCTTCGGCCGCCTCGAAACGCGTCCTGCGCGAGCCATAGATCGAGTTGCATACCCCGCAGCTGCTGGCGGTGGATCTGACGCTGATCGTCGGGCCAGTTGCGCCTGTTCTTCGTCCCAGAACTCCCACGCCGCATCGAGACACGCGACCATGTCGGTCAGACGGCCGCTGTCCCGATAGAGCTCGCAGCAGGTTGTGGTACACCGCGAGGAACGGCCGAAGGCGTCAGGCTCCGCTGATACAACGCCAGGGCCTGATCGCGATTTCCCTGCTGCAGCCGACACCAGGCCAGACGGGCCAGCAGCAGCGCGTGGTCGCCGTTCTCCTCGCTGTTCGGCCTCGAGGATGTCGATGGCCGGGTCCAGCTCACCCAGCGCGATGTAGACCGCGGCCAGATCGACGCGCGCATCGAGCGAGAGTGCGCCGCGATCGAGTGACGCGACCGCGCGCCGTCCGGCGGACGTATCACCGAGATGGACATCGGCCAGGGCCAGAAGAACCCGCACGCCAGGGTCGCGGGAATCGACGTCCAGACAGGCTTCGCGCAGAGCCGAGTAGTCGTGATGCTCCGCCAGGCGGCGAAGTAGGGTCAGTGCCTCCATGATCGTGTCAGGTCACGCCAGACCCTGCGAGGTCGAGCATGATCGCGGGCATGTTCGCGAAGGGCATGCCGTGCGTCTGGCCTTCACCGCCGTCGACGAAAGCACCCGTCACCGGCGCATCGATCAGTGGCGGAACGGCCGAGGAAGTTACCTGGAACGCGCCATCGGCGCCGGCCGGAGCCTGCCGAAGCAACCGCCGCCTCAATGATCGATGTTTGATTCACCGATGCGTCATTGCCGACGAGCGTGACGCGGTCATCGCTACCAAGATTGGCGGAGCCACCCTGAAAGTGTCGGACAGCGTCGGCTGGTCGACCGCGACTCGGATGTCGATTCCGTCGCCAGCGGGGCTCTGAAAGGTGCGGCTGATGCCGGCGCTCGGCGCGACACCGAACGGAACGATGAGCGGGCTCGTATCGAAATTGAGCGTGGTGTTGTCGCTGATGCCCGCATAGGCATTGCCCGCTTTGTCGGTCAGCGCACCGGCGTCGATCTGAACGCTGTACGTAGTGCCGGGAGCCAGGTCGAGGTCGGATTGATCGTGACGTGGTTGCCGCTGATGCTGACCTGCGGGTCGGTGACGTCGATCGTGCGGATATCCAACCCGCCACTGATCACGATGTTGCCGCTGCCGGCCTGCATGTTCTCGCTGAAAGACAGCACGATGTCGTCTCCCGGGGGGACATTGTTTGCATCGTCCGCCGGCGTGCTGGAGGACAAGGTCGGCGCGGTCGTGTCGACGACGAAAGGACGGGTTGTTGGGAACGGACCCGTGGCTGAGGTCCGCCACATTACCCGTCGGGTCCGCGATGGAGCCGCCGTTACGCTCCAGCGTGTTGGCCCGGATGCTGATGCCGTTGTTGTCGGTTTGACCCGGCTGAATCGTGTATTCGAAAATCAGACTGGTGGTGCCGCTGCCGGAGACATAGCCCGCTTCGACTCTGTCGCCGCCGATGGAAAGCTCGATGCGCGGGGTGCCGCCGGACGTATCGACCAGTCGTGTTCTCCGTCATCGTCACCGTGACGCTCACCGTGTCGCCGGCATTGAGAATGCCGTTCTGCGCCCCGACTGCGCCGGTCAGCGCGACGTTGGCGACCGCGGGCGGGGTTTCGTCGACGATGTTGTTGATGGCCAGCGAAACCGCTTGTTCGCTGTGGTTGCTCGCCGCGTCGGTCGCGACCACGGTGAAAGCGTAGCTCGACTTCGTCTCGAAGTCCGGGTTCCCGGTGAGCGTCACGTCGCCGGTGCTGGCGTTGATGCTGAAGGCCGCCGCGTCACCACCGGCTTTGAGGCTGTAGGTGGTGCTGCCGGTGCTGATGTCGCCGGTGTCGGTGCTGGTGACGGTGTAGACGACCTGACCGGCGCCGCTGTTTTCGGTGATCGCGGTGGCAGTCGCGCCGGAGGTGATCGTCGGCGCCACCTCATCGAGGTTGTTGATCGCCAGGGTGACGGCCTGCTCGTCGCTGTTGCCGCCACCGTCGGTGGCCACCACGGTGAAGTTGTAGCTCGGCTTCGCCTCGAAATTCGGGTTGCCGGTCAGCGTGACGGCGCCGGTGTTGGCGTTGATGGTGAAGGACGCCGCGTCGCCGACCGGCTTTGAGGCTGTAGGTGGTGCTGCCGCTGACGATATCGCCGGTGTCGGTGCTGGTGACGGTGTAGACGACCTGACCGGCGCCGCTGTTTTCATTGATCGCGGTGGCGGTGGCGCCGGAGGTGATCGTCGGCGCCACCTCGTCGAGGTTGTTGATCGCCAGAGCTGACCGCCTGTTCGCTGCTGTTGCCGGCAGCGTCGGTGGCCACCACGGTGAAGTTGTAGCTCGACTTCGCCTCGAAGTTGGGGTTCCCGGTCAGCGTGACGGCACCGGTGTTGGCGTTGATGGTGAACGCCGCCGCGTCGCCGACCGGCTTGAGGCTGTAGGTGGTGCTGCCGGTGCTGATGTCACCGGTGTCGGTGCTGGTGACGGTGTAGACGACCTGACCGGCGCCGCTGTTTTCATTGATCGCGGTGGCAGTCGCGCCCGAGGTGATCGTCGGCGCCACTTCGTCGAGGTTGTTGATCGCCAGGCTGACGGCCTGCTCGGCGCTGTTGCTCGCCGCGTCGGTCGCCACGACCGTGAAGTTGTAGCTCGGCTTCGCTTCGAAGTTCGGGTTCCCGGTCAGCGTGACCGCGCCGGTGCTGGCGTTGATGCTGAAGGCCGCCGCAGTCACCGCCGGCTTTGAGGCTGTAGGTCGTGCTGCCGGCGCTGATGTCGTCGGTGTCGGTGCTGGTGACGGTGTAGACGACCTGGCCGGCGCCGCTGTTTTCGTTGATCGCGGTGGCCGTCGCGCCGGAGGTGATCGTCGGCGCCACCTCGTCCACGGTTGTTGATCGCCAGGCTGACCGCCTGCTCGGCGCTGTTGCTCGCCGCGTCGGTCGCCACCACGGTGAAGCTGTAGCTCGACTTCGCTTCGAAGTTCGGGTTCGCCGGTCAGGGTGACGGCGCCGGTGTTGGCGTTGATGCTGAAGGCCGCCGCGTCACCGCCGGCTTTGAGGCTGTAGGTGGTGCTGCCGGCTGATGTCGTCGGTGTCGGTGCTGGTGACGGTGTAGACGACCTGACCCGCGCCGCTGTTTTCGTTGATCGCGGTGGCCGTGCGCGCCGGAGGTGATCGTCGGCGCCACCTCGTCGAGGTTGTTGATCGCCAGGGTGACCGCCTGCGTTCGCTGCTGTTGCCCGCCGCATCGGTGGCCACGACCGTGAAGCTGTAGCTGGACTTCGCCTCGAAGTTCGGGTTCCCCGTGAGCGTGACGGCGCCGGTGTTGGCGTTGATGCTGAACGCCGCCGCGTCACCGACCGGCTTTGAGGCTGTAGGTGGTGCTGCCGGTGCTGATATCGCCGTGTCGGTGCTGGTCACGGTGTAGACGACCTGACCCGCGCCGCTGTTTTCATTGATCGCGGTGGCAGTCGCGCCGGAGGTGATCGTCGGCGCCACCTCGTCCAGGTTGTTGATCGCCAGCGAGACAGCACGTTCGCTGCTGTTGCTGGCCGCGTCGGTGGCCACCACGGTGAAGGTGTAGCTCGACTTCGCCTCGAAGTTCGGGTTCGCCGTCAGCGTCACGGCGCCGGTGTTGGCGTTGATGCTGAACGCCGCCGCGTCGCCGCCGGCCTTGAGGCTGTAGGTGGTACTGCCGGTGCTGATGTCGCCGGTGTCGGTGCTGGTCACGGTGTAGACTGACCTGACCCGCGCCGCTGTTTTCATTGATCGCGGTGGCGGTCGCGCCGGAGGTGATCGTCGGCGCCACCTCGTCCAGGTTGTTGATCGCCAGTGACACTGCTTGCTCGCTGCTGTTGCCGGCCGCGTCGGTGGCCACCACGGTGAAGCTGTAGCTCGACTTCGCCTCGAAGTTGGGGTTCGCCGTCAGCGTCACGGCACCGGTGTTGGCGTTGATGCTGAACGCCGCCGCGTCGCCGCCGGCCTTGAGGCTGTAGGTGGTACTGCCGGTGCTGATGTCGCCGGTGTCGGTGCTGGTCACGGTGTAGACGACCTGACCCGCGCCACTGTTTTCGTTGATCGCGGTCGCGGTCGCGCCGGACGTGATCGTCGGCGCCACCTCGTCCCGGTTGTTGATCGCCAGCGTGACCGCACGCTCGCTGCTGTTGACGGCGGCATCGGTGGCCACGACGGTGAAGCGTAGCTCGACTTCACCTCGAAGTTGGGGTTCGGCCGTGAGCGTCACCGCGCCGGTGTTGGCGTTGATGGTGAAAGCCGCCGCGTCACCACCGGCTTGAGGCTGTAGCTGTACGCCGGTGCTGATGTCGCCGGTGTCGGTGCTGGTCACGGTGTAGACGACCTGATCCGCGCCGCTGTTCTCATTGATCGCGGTGGCGGTCGCCCCGGAGGTGATCGTCGGCGCCACTTCGTCGAGGTTGTTGATGGCCAGGGTGACGGCACGTTCGCTGCTGTGGAGTGGCCGCGTCGGTGGCCACGACGGTGAAGCTGTAGCTCGACTTCGCCTCGAAGTTCGGGTTGCCGGTGAGCGTGACGGCGCCGGTGTTGGCGTTGATGCTGAAGGCCGCGCATCGCCGCCGGCTTCAGGCTGTAGGTGGTGTTGCCGGTGCTGATGTCGCCGGTGTCGGTGCTCGTCACGGTGTAGACGACCTGACCCGCGCCGCTGTTCTCGTTGATCGCGGTGGCGGTCGCGCCCGAGGTGATCGTCGGCGCCACTTCGTCCAGGTTGTTGATCGCCAGCGCCGACGGCCTGCTCGGCGATGTTGCTGGCCGCGATCGGTGGCCACCACCGTGAAGCTGTAGCTCGGCTTCGTCTCGAAGTCGGGTTGCCGGTCAGCGTCACCGCGCCGGTGTTCGCGTTGATGGTGAACGCGGCCGCGTCGCCACCGGCTTTGAGGCTGTAGGTCATGCGCCGCTGATGTCGTCGGTGTCGGTGCGGTGACGGTGTAGACCACCTGGCCCGCGCCGCTGTTCTCGTTGATCGCCGTGGCCGTCGCACCGGACGTGATCGTCGGGTCACCTTCGTCCAGGTTGTTGATGCCGAGGCGACCGCTCTGCTCGGCGGCTGTTGCTCGCCGCGTCGGTGGCCACGACCGTGAAGCTGTAGCTCGGCTTCGTCTCGAAGTTCGGGTTCGCCGGTGAGCGTGACCGCACCCGTGTTGGCGTTGATGGTGAAGGCGGCCGCGTCGCCGCCGGCTTTGAGGCTGTAGGTGGTGCTGCCGGCTGATGTCGCCGGTGTCGGTGCTGGTGACGGTGTAGACGACCTGACCGGCGCCGCTGTTTTCGTTGATCGCAGTGGCAGTCGCGCCGGAGGTGATCGTCGGCGCCACTTCATCCAGGTTGTTGATCGCCAGCGTGACGGCACGTTCGCTGCTGTGGCCGGCCGCGTCGGTGGCCACCACGGTGAAGCTGTAGCTCGGCTTCGCCTCGAAATTCGGGATTGGCGGTGAGCGTGACCTCACCGGTGTTGGCGTTGATGGTGAAAGCGGCTGCATCGCCGCCGGCCTTGAGGCTGTAGGTGGTACTGCCGGTGCTGATGTCGCCCGTGTCGGTGCTGGTGACGGTGTAGACGACCTGACCGGCGCCGCTGTTTTCGTTGATCGCGGTGGCAGTGGCGCTGGACGTGATCGTCGGCGCCACTTCATCCAGGTTGTTGATCGCCAGGCTGACCGCCTGCTCGGCGCTGTTGGTCGCCGTATCGGTGGCGACCACCGTGAAGTTGTAGCTCGGCTTCGTCTCGAAGTCGGGATTGCCGGTGAGGGTGACCGCGCCGGTGTTCGCGTTGATGGTGAACGCGGCCGCGTCGCCACCGGCTTTGAGGCTGTAGGTCACCGCACCGGGGACGGTCGCCGTCGCCGTGACGGTGTAGACGAGGTGCTGGGGACCGCTGTTCTCCGCGATGGCCGCGGCCGTGGCACCGGACGTGATGGTGACGGGGGTATCGTTCAGGTTGTTGATCGCCCAGGCTGACGGCACGCTCGGTGCTGTTGCTGGCCGCATCGGTGGCCACGACGGTGAAGTTGTAGCTGGACTTCGCCTCGTAGTCGGGGTTAGCGGTGAGCGTCACGGCACCGGTGCTGGCGTTGATGGTGAAGGCGGCTGCATCGCCGCCGGCCTTGAGGCTGTAGGTGGTGCTGCCGGTGACGATGTCGTCCGGTGTCCGTGCTGGTAACCGTGTAGACGACCTGGCCGGCGCCGCTGTTTTCGTTGATCGCGGTGGCGGTCGCGCTGGACGTGATCGTCGGCGCCACCTCGTCCAGGTTGTTGATTGCCAGGCTGACGGCCCGCTCAGCGCTGTTGTTGGCGGCGTCGGTGGCTACCACGGTGAAGTTGTAGCTCGGCTTCGTCTCGAAATTGGGGTTCCCAGTGAGGGTCACGGCACCGGTGTTGGCGTTGATGCTGAAGGCGGTTGCGTCACCGCCTGCCTTGAGGCTGTAGGTGATCGCCCCAGCATCGGTGGCGGTTGCCGTATAGACGACCTGGCCCGCGCCGCTGTTTTCGGCAATCGCTTGCGCGGTCGCGCCAGAGGTGATCTGGGGTGGGGTGGTGTCCGAGATGGGGCCGCCACTAGCTACCCCCGCTCGGACCCCCCCCACCGCCGCCCGCCGCGGCAGCAAGCCCCAGCCCACCCGCGGCCAACCCAACCCAGAGCAACGGAGAGCTGCCGCCGCCAACCTCCGCGGCGGCGCCGGTTTTCTCATCGGTCGCGCCAGTCTCGTTGCCGTGGAGATCACCGTTGCGTGCGGACCACACGACCTGCTCGCCCGCCGCCGAACCGGATAAAACCGGCGACTCCGGCGTGAGTGGCGATCCGGTAAAGGGGCCAGCGCCACCGGCGACGTTCGTCGTCGGGTAGAACGCCACGTCGACGTTGGCAAAGAAGCCATTGAGCACCAATACCTCAGTGCCCTGCACTTTCACGACCAGGTCCTCGCCGAGCCGTTGTACCACCAGCGCCTGCGGCGCTTCGTAGTCCGCACGGTCGACCAATGTATAGGCGGCGTTGGGGGCGACCGGCACACGCTGCAGCCCGGCTTCTAGCGGAATCCACT
Source organism: uncultured Gammaproteobacteria bacterium (assembly GCA_963829065.1). Taxonomy (GTDB): domain Bacteria; phylum Pseudomonadota; class Gammaproteobacteria; order Pseudomonadales; family Azotimanducaceae; genus DATJGR01. Next base: position 157,765 of record CAWHHK010000015.1, read on the forward strand.
CGACCGTGCCGTCGGCGAGGCGCCGGATCAAGACATAGGAGGGTGCAGCTGCGCTACTCATGTTGCTCCGCGCGCGCATTGACTACCTGCTGCCTGTAGTTCACCTCATCGCGCAGATGGGTGACCAAAGAGGGGTCGGCGCCAACCTCCGTCGCGGCCTGCAGAGACATTCGCGCGTCCTCCAAGGCACCGCTGGCGAGCTGCGCCAGGGCACGATTGATCAAGCCTTGGCGGACCGACTTCAACCCGGTTCTGGCTTCCACGGATTCCGGATTCACCGCAAGAACCCGATTGTACAGCGTGTACGCATTCGCCTCCGCCGGTGTGGTCAGTCGACCCTGGGCCAATGCCTGATCCGCCGCAAACAGAGTACGGGTCACGTCCACTGTCGGCGGCTGGATCATCGCGCTGCGCTCCTCCCGTTCATCAACGACGGCGGCCTCCGGGTGGCTGCCGATCGTCACCGCGGTGTCGGCTCCTGTGGCCGGTGTGGTCAGTCCACCTTGCGCCAATGCCTGGTCCGCCGTAACGGGTGCGCCGGTCACGTCCACGGTCGGCGTCTGGGCCATCGCGCTGAGCTCCTCCGGCTGCGCCACGGCCTCAGCCTCCGGCTGGCTGCGGATCGCCACCGCGGTGTCGGCGCCAGCGGTCTTCGCAACAGTGGGAATCGAAGGGCGCTTCACGCGCGGTTGCACGATCGGTGTGGGCGGTGCGGCCATCGGCTCGGGCTCCGCCAACCGCACCGCAGGCGCCGCTAATCGCACGGCCGGCTGCTCTGCCACCCCATCGTGGCGCTCAGGTTCGGTTACCGGCGGCGCGTTCACGGCAGGAACCTGCTGCTTTGGCGGGAGCACCGGCTGGACCTTTGGCGGTGGCTCTGATGCGCGAGACACGACGGACGTCTCTGCATCGGCGCCCGGCCCACCGCCAGTGTCCTTGGCGACTGCCGCCAATTGCGTCGGTGTGGCCTGCGGCGCTGCACTTGGGCCGCTCGCCGTCGCGGACGGCTCCGGGAGGCTGCCCTCGCGAGGCGCCGGATACACCAAATACAGCGCGAACCCGAGACCGCCCAGCACGAGCAGCGCCGCCATCGACGGGCTGAGGATTCGCCGACGGCGAACGTCGCGCCGCTCGGTGCGCAGATCGCCTGAGCCATTGCCAACCAAATTCAAGTGGGCCCGCGGCGGGAGCGGAGTCACAACGTCGACGGATTCGGCCAAAGGCACGTCCGACCATCGCTCGAGCTGCGGCTGCGCAATGTCCTCGGTCGGCCGCACGGCACGAATTTCCACGGTCTCGTTCGCCTGCGCCGGAGCGACGAAGTCGGTGACGAGCCGCAGCACATTGTGTGGCAGACGGATTTCCGGGCGGCGATCGCGCGCGAGCCGCTCGTGTCGGCAGCGCGTGCCTCCGCCGAACTCCAGCTCATGGTCGTCGACGGCACTGAGCATCAGATCGCCATCGTCGGCAATGCCGAGTTCGAGCTGGGCACAGGACGGATCAAAGCTCAGCTCGCCGGCTGCGGTCTCTCCCAGCGGCATGCCCTGCCGCACGCGCAGCACCATGTCGCCATGGAGGCCGATCAGGTACCACTGGCCCGTGCCTTCAACCATTCGCAGTTGTCCCAATCTCCGTCCTTGGCCCAGTCTCCGCTTTTGGCGATTCTTTCATATGCGGCAAGTGCAAGACATCGCAAGTCCGACGACTCGCCGGCCCAATGGTTCACGCATTGATGACCGGCGCAGCGTCAAGTCTCATTCTATTTTGCTGGAAAATCTGCGACGCCATGCGGTCGTTAGGTCCGATGTGTGCGTGACGTCATAGAGTGCCCGGCCGTGAACCGGTACCGTCCAATCCACGGATTCATCCGATCAAACGCATCGGACGGCGGTCGTGCACGGCCGCGAGACGCTCACACAAGGACGTTGGAACTCCCCACGAGACGCAGAATGGACGCGCTGGCAGCACATCGTCGCCTCGATCAGCCCCCGGCGACCTGGGTGACATTCGTCACGCTGGGCGTCGGCGCGGCGGTCGCTGTGCTGACGCGCGGCTCAGACGTTTCGGCGTCGCTGTTCCTGATCGCGATGCTCGTCGCGAGCCAATCGAATCGGCGCAGTCTGATCATCGGCGCGGCGCTGTTCGCGACAGTCGCACATCTGCTGCCGGCGATCGTGCGGTTCGAGCCGATGCGCGCCACGGCACTGCAGGTCAACGCCAGTCAGCTGGTTTGGGCGAGTCTGTACTGGATCGCAGCGGCGCTGTTGATCTGGATTCCGCGCCAGCGCAGCCTCGGCATCAAACAGGTCCACGAAGCATTCGCCCACGCCCCGGCGGCGATGGCGCTCGTCGACACGAGCGGTGCGATCGTCCATGCGAACGGTGCGTTCATCAAACTGGTCGGACCGCTTGACGAGGAGTTGATCGGCAGCAGCCTGGACCAACTGCTCGGCGATGCGTTGTGGGAAGAGATCCGCTCGAAGCGCGACGAACTGCTGTCGCAACCGGATTCGCATATCCGTTTCGAGCGTGAGTTCATTCGTCCCGACGGACGCAAACTCTGGGTATCGATTTATGCGCGCATGCTGCGCGATCCGTCCGGCGCGGCGCGCTTCGCGGTTTTGCAGGCGCTCGACCTCACCGAGCAGCGGCGCGCGCAGCACGCGCTGGTCATCAGCGAATCGCGCTTCCGCGGGATCATCGAAAATACCGGCGAAGTCACGCTGATCATCGATGGGGACGGCCGCATCAGCTACGCGAACCCGAAGGCCTACGACGTCTTCGGCGCCGCCGCGACGTCGCTGATCGGCGCCAAGCCGTTGCCATTCATCGACGCGGTCGCCCGCAACGAGTTCGGCCGCGCGCTCGCTCGCACCAACGCGCGGCCGCGCGAGACATTTCGGCTGACCAACGTCCGCTTGCAGGATGCGGACGTTTTCCTCGATGTCCAGTTCACCGGACTCGGCGACGCACCCGGCATCTCGGGCACGGTCGTCGCCGCGCGCATCACCACCGATCAAGTCCAGGCGGAAAAGCAATTGCGGCTGTCGGAATCGAAGCTGCAGACGATCTTTCATTCGAGCCCCGATGCGATTCTGATCATGCGCGACAGCGACAGCACGATCCTCGACTTCAACACCAGTTTCACGCGGCTGCTCGGCTATACGCGCGAGGAAGGCATCGGCTTGCCGGAACCCGCGCTGAAAATCTGGGGCAATGAACTCGATCGCGAGCGGATCACGGCCGAACTCGAGGCCGAACAGGAGTGCCTGGATTTCGAGACCGATCTCGTTGCGAAGAACGGTGAGGTGCTGCCGATCGAGATCTCGGTGCGCTACGTCGAGATCGACGGCGAGATCTGCGTATTGTGCACAGGCCGCGACATCACGAAGCGCCGGCTCGCAGAGAAGGCGTTGAAGGAGAGCGAAGAGAAATTCGCACGGATCTTCGCCGGCAGCCCCGACGGAATCGTGATCATCAGCCTCGTCGACAATCGCATCATCGACATCAACGACGCATTCGTCGGCGCGTCGGGATTCGACTACGAGGAGCTCATCGGCCATCGCGTCAACGAATTGCCGATCTTCGACGACATCGCGGAGTTGAAGCGGTCGACCGCGATTCTTGCGCAGGAAGGCAGTCTGCAGAACTTCGATCTCACGTTTCGCACGAAGAGCGGCGAGCCCATTCCGGCGCTGGTATCAGCCACGATCGTCGAACTCGACGGCGAACGCAGCATCGTCTGCATCGCAAAAGACAACCGCGCCCAGCGCGACGCCGAAGGCAAGCTGCGCGCGAGCGAAGAGCGCTTCCGCGGCGCGTTCGAAAACGCGCCGATCGGCATGCTGCTCGCAGATAACGACGGCTACGTGTTCCAGGCCAACAACTTCGCGCTCGAGACGCTCGCCTACGCGGAGTCCGAAATCATCGGCTGCCACATCAGCCGCCTCGTGCCGGCCAACGAGCGGCAGAGTCTCAAGGAGAGCTTCGATCGGTTGCTGCATCGCTCCGGCAACGTGTCGCGCTCGGAACGACGCATGCTGTGCAAGGACAGCATCGAGATCTGGACCAACTTCCACGTCGTGCTGCAACGCTCCGAGACCGGTAAGCCGCTTTACTTCATCGTGCAACTGGCCGACATCACCGAAATGAAGCGCAACGAGGAGCACATGCAACGCATGGCGTTCCACGACACGCTGACGGATCTGGCCAACCGCAGGCTGTTCACGGATCGACTCGAGCAAGCCATCGCACACGCGCTGCGCACCGACGGCTGCGCCGCGCTGCTATATCTGGATCTGGATGACTTCAAGCGCGTCAACGACATGCTGGGGCACGAAGCGGGCGACCAACTGCTGCGCGAAGTCGCGCGCCGTTTGACGCATTGTGTGCGCGCGGAGGACACCGTCGCGCGACCCGGCGGCGACGAGTTCACCATTCTGCTGTACGACATCTCGGCGCCCGGCGACGCCGGCACCGTCGCGGAAAAAATCCTGACACGACTCGGCGCGCCGATGACGATCGCCGGCCAGCAGCTCGTCGTCACGACCAGCATCGGCATCACGATCATCCCGAACGATTCGGAACAGCCGAACATCCTGATGAAAAACGCCGACCTCGCGATGTATCGCGCGAAGGATCGCCACGGCAACAATTATCAGTACTTCGCCGAAGAGATGACCGCGAAGGCACACAGCCGCCTGCGGACGGAGAACGAACTGCGCGAAGCGCTCGAAGCCGATCAGTTCGAACTCTTCTATCAACCGAAGGTGCGCCTCGCCGATCAGCGCATCACGGGTGTGGAAGCGTTGATCCGCTGGCATCACCCCGAGCAGGGGTTGGTGACGCCCGACAAATTCATTCACGTAGCCGAAGCCACCGGCATCATCGTCGGCATCGGCGCATGGGTGATCGAACGCGGCTGCATCGCTGCGCGCGATCTGGCCTCGCAGACCGGCGCGCCGATCCAGGTGGCGGTGAACATTTCACCGTGCCAGTTCCGCGATCCCAACCTCGTCAATACCGTGCGACGCTGCATCCGCGAGGCCGGCATCGATCCCGCGCAACTCGAACTCGAAATCACCGAGACGATGCTGACGGATGATCAGGAAGCCGCGGCGTTCACGCTGGCACGCCTGCACGAACTCGGCGTCAAGATCGCGATCGACGACTTCGGCACGGGCTATTCGAGTCTCGACAAACTGAAGCGCTTTCCGATCGACACGATCAAGGTCGATCGCTCGTTCATCATGGATATCCCCGGCAACGCCGACGACCAGGCGATCACCGCCGCCGTGATCTCGATGGCGCACCGGCTCAACCTCGCAGTGGTCGCCGAAGGGGTGGAGACGATCGAGCAGGTGAAGTTCCTGCACGAACACGCGTGCGAATACGGTCAGGGTTATTTCTTTGCGCGGCCGTTACCGTTCGGCGAGATCCAACGCTTCTTCGATCCGAACATCGCGTTGATGCGCCAGCCTCGCAAGCGACCGCCCCACTAACAACTTTTTCCTGCGAGTCAACCCACCGCCGAGCGCCTGAATCGAACCGGCTTGTGCGATCGCTGCATCGCGTCTTGTGCGATCGCTGCATCGCGTCTTATGCGATCATGCGCGCTGCCAAAAATCGGGAACCCAGCCCCGTGCTCGCTCGATTCGATACCCGCGGCCGCGCCGGGCTCATTCTTGGACCACTGTTATTCATCATCGTCGGGCTGTTGCTCGACGGCCATGGTCTGTCCTTCGAAGCACGTTGGGTCGGCGCGCCTGGTCGCGCTGATGGCGACGTGGTGGATCACCGAACCGATCCCGTTGTGGGCGACGGCGTGCCTGCCGGTGGTCGTATACCCGATGCTCGGCGTCGCAAGCCCGTTCGACGTCGTGCTGCAGTATTTCGACCCGGTCAATTTCCTGTTTCTCGGCGGCATGATGATCGCCGCGGTCGATGCAGCAGTGGGGACTGCATCGTCGTATTGCGCTCAACATCATCGCCGCGATCGGCGTCAGCCCGCGCCGCATCGTGCTCGGCTTCATGATCGCGACTGCGTTCGTCAGCCTGTGGATTTCCAACACCGCAACGACGGTGATGATGTTCCCGATCGGGATGGCGGTGTTGCTGAAACTCGGCGAGCAGATGGACAAAGACGATCCGTTGCTGCGGCGCTTCGGCCTCGCGTTGATGCTCGGCATCGCTTATGCGGCGAGCATCGGCGGCATCGGCACCAAGATCGGCACCGCGCCGAACATCATCATGGTGAAGCAGGCGGCGACGGTGTTCGGTCGGGACATCGACTTCGCGACGTGGCTCATGATCGGCTTGCCGATCGTCGTCGTCGCTCTGCCGCTGGTGTTCTTGTTCCTCGTGCACGTCTCCGCGCCGATTCCGGCGACGGGTTTTCCGGGCGCGTCCGACGTCGTCACGCGCGAACGCGCGGAGCTCGGGCGCATGAGCGCCGGTGAGCGGGTCGCGTTCACCGGCTTTCTGACCGCGGCGTTGCTGTGGATCTTCCGCAACGACATCGAGCTCGGCGCGTTCACGATTCCGGGCTGGTGGTCGCTGGTGCATTTCGGCTGGCAAGACATCCTCAGTGTGCCGGTCGACTCACTGCCGAGCGCGCTTGCGAAGTTGATGCAACAGGACCTCGGTGATGCCGCGGTCGCGATGGGCGTTGCGACCGCTTTGCTGCTGATCCCGATCACGCTGCGTCCGCTGCGATTTGCGCTGGACATACGTCGTGCCGCCGGCGTGCCGTGGGGGTTGCTGGTGCTGCTCGGCGGCGGCCTCGCGATGGCGTACGGCATGCAGCGCAGCGGCTTGTCGACGTGGCTCGGCGGGCAGTTGCAGGGGATCGGCCATGTAGGGCCGTTCACGGCGATCGCTGATGGTGAGTTTTGCGAGTCTTGCGTTGACGGAAGTGGCATCGAACGTGGCGACCGCGAGCATCATGGTGCCGATCGTCGCGGCCGGCGCGGGAGGGTTCGGCCTGCATCCGGCGCCGCTGATGTTCGCGGCGACGCTGACGGCGTCGTTCGGCTTCATGCTGCCCGCCGGCACGCCCCCCAACGCGATCGTCTACTCGAGCGGCTACATCACCGTGCCGCAGATGGTGCGCGCCGGCATCGCCGTCGACATCTTCGGCGCGCTATTGGTCGCAACGATGTGTTACTTCATCGTGCCGTGGGCGTTGAATCTGAATTGATCACGACGTCGGTTGTGAAGATCACGGCGCGACGACGAGCACTCTGAACGTCCCAGCGACCGTCTTCGGTTTGCCGTCATCGCCCATCACGTAGGTGCCGGTCGGCAGATACAGGCGACCCGTCGTCGGATCCTCGGCGATCGTCCGCGCGCCGCGCACAGTGGCGATGTGATCAACGACGGCTACGCCCATCGGTCCACCGATGCCGAGCACGGTGATCTCGCCGTTCGCGGTCGCGCTACCCGCTGTTGCGATGTAGACGCGCGCCGCGCGCGGCGTCGACGAGCGCGGAGTCCGGGTGCGGTCCAATCGGAATGTCGGTCACTGCGTGCCCGTCGCCCGCGTCGATCACCTTCGCGACCTCGTTGGAACAGGTCGACACGAGCACCTTGCCGGGCGCGATATACGCAAGCGCCGTCGGCCCTTCGCAACCATTCAGCTTGAAGCGACGCAGCACGCCATGCGTTCGCGTGTCGACCACCACGACCTCGGCGCTGCTCTCGACGTTGACGAACAACAACCCCGCGCCATCGACAGCGGCGGCTTCGAGTTCGCCGCCGATCGTGATGCGCGCGTCTTCCTTACCGGCGGTCGTGTCGATCACCGAGACATCGCCGCTCTTGGCATTCATCACGAACACGCGATCGCTGACCGGATCGTATATTGCGGCGTCCGGATTGTGGCCGACCGGAATCGTTGCCTCGATCGCCCCAGTTGCGCCGTTGGCCAACGTTGTCGTATCCGCGTTGCCGTTGGTAATCAGCAGCCGGCCGCTCGGCAGCACAAAACTCGCGTGGACGCGTTCGCCAACGGCGAGCTGCGAGACGCTGCCGCTGTCTGCGTCGATCGCCATCACGCCGTAAGTGCGGCTGACGAGCACGCGACGTTTTGCGGTATCGAAGCTCGCGTAGTCCCAGCCGCCGTCGGGTCCCGGAATTTCCGCGACGACCTTCGAGTTCTCGGCGATGCGTCGCCGCGCTCGTCGTGGTGACCCCGAGCAGAAGCAGAGCGCAGCCGAGCAAACGGCCGCGCAGTATGTCAGTTGTTCTCATCTGAGTTTCCTCTGGTTCGAATCGTGGAGAATCGTTCAAACAATGCCGGCATGACAATCAACGCAAGCGGCGCCTGCACGATGAGTCCGGAGATGATCGCTATCGCCAGCGGCTGCTGCATGCCGGCGCCGCGGCCGATGCCGAGCGCCAGCGGCAACAGCGCCAGAATCGCGGTCAACGTCGTCATCAGAATCGGCCGCATCCGATTGACGCCAGCCTGCACGAGCGCGGCGCCCTGCTGCATCCCCTGCGCGGTCAGCTCGTGATACTCGGAAAAGTAGAAGATCGATACCTCGGTGACGATGCCGACGATCATCGTCAGGCCCATCATCGCCGTGATGTTGAGTTCGGTGCCGGTCAACCACAGTCCGACGAACACGGCCGACGTCGCGAGCAGCGGCATCAGCAGAATCGATAGCGCCACGCTGAAGCGCTCGTACAAAAAGAGCAGCATCACGAACACCAGCATCACCGCGCTCGTGAATACGACCAACAACCCGCGAAACGCCCGCTGCTGTTCGGCGTAGAGGCCACCCAGTTCGAAATAGACGCCGTCCGGCAGTAGACCTTTCGTCGCGAGCGCGGTGCGCACATCGGCAATCGTCGAGCCGAGATCTCGCCCCGATATCCGCGCCGTCACCGGCACCATCGTCTTCAAGTTGTCACGCATGATCTGCGGTTGGCCGATCTGCGTCTGCGACCGTTGCGATGCGCAGCAACGGGACGCGATGACCGTCCGGCGCGGCAACCCACGCGTCGCTGAGCGATCGCTCGCCGTCGCGCAATTGCCGCGGCGTCCACACGCGAATGCCTACACGTTTGACGTTCTCCTGCAGCTCCGTCGTCACGGCGCCGGTAAACCACAAAGCCACCTGCTCAGCCACCGCGGCCGGATCAATACCTTCGAACGCGGCTTTCGTGCGGTCGACCTGAATCGTCAGCGCATCGCCCGCGAGCACAACGCCGTCGAACACATCGACGACACCATCGATCGCGCCGATTTTGGCCGCAACGGCCGGCGCGGTGTCCAATAATGCCGGCAGATCGTCGCCAAACAGTTTGATCTCGATCGGCTGCGGTACCGCCGTCAGGTCGCCAATCAGATCCTCCATCAACAGCATCATGTCGATCTGCAGGCGTGGAATCTCTGTTTCGATGCGCGCACGGACGCGATCCATCACCGTTTCGATCGGCGCGCGCGGCAATGGCTTCAACCGGACGAAGAAGTCGCCTTGATTGGCTTCGGTGAGCCCACCGCCGAGCTGCAGGCCGGTCCGGCGCGAATACGTTTCGACCGCCGGATCCGCACGCAGGATCGCTTCGGTTTGGCGCAGCATGCGGTCGGTTTCGGCGAGCGACGTGCCTGGCGGCGCGACGTAGTCGAGCACGAAGCCGCCTTCGTCCATGTGCGGCATGAAGCCGGTACCGACGTTGCGGTAGCCAACGTAGCCGATCACCGCGATCGCGACGATGACGCCGAGCAACACCAGCGGACGCACTGCGAGCAGTGTCATGACTCGCCGATAACGCGGATGCATCGTGCGCGACAACCAATCGTCCGCATCCGATCGCAGATCGCGTTCGGCAACGAGGTAATCCGCAAGCAGCGGCACCGCCAACCAGGCGATGACGAACGAAATGGTCAATGCCGACGCCATCGTCAACGCGAGCGCTTGAAAGAACGCGCCCGTTACGCCGCCGAGGAAGGCCAGCGGCACAAAGATGATGATCGTCGCCGCCGACGATCCCGCGAGCGGACGCGTGAATTCCGCTCGCCGATCGCCACAGCGTCGCATCGCGGTCCGCCGTGCCGCCCGAACCGAGTTCACGCAACCGTCGCACGATGTGTTCGACCATCACGATCGAGTCGTCCGCGATCAGGCCGACGGCGGCCGCCATGCCGCCGAGCGTCATCACGTTGAAGCTCATCCCGAGCCCAAAGAGCAGCAGCACGGTGATTGCGAGCGTCGCGGGCACGGTCACGACCGCGATCAAGGTCATGCGCGCACTGCGCAGAAACACGACGATGACGAGCGATGCGAGGACTACGCCGATCACGATCGCGTCGCGTACGCTCGTTCCGGATTCCACGATCAATTCGCTCTGGTCATACCATTTGCTCAACGTGACGTCGGCCGGCAGCCGCGCCCGATAGTCGTCGAGCACGCGCTTGACGTTGCGCACGATGTCGACCGTGTTGCCGCCCGGCTGTTGGTAGACCTGCAGCAGCACCGCGTCGCGGCCGTCGGCGTTCACCTTTACCCACTGTGGTTCGGTAGCCGGATACACGCGTGCAACGTCGCGCACCTGCACGACGCCGTTGGTCGAACTGCTTGATGACCGTCCCGCCAATGTCGTCGATGTTGTGAAAGCGCGTATCGGACAACATCAGATAGAGCTTGTAGCGATCTTCGATTCGGCCGGCGGAACCCAGCACGTTGGACGCCGACAAGGCATTCGCCACCGTCGTCATGTCGAGACCGTATGCCGCAAGCCGGTTCGGATCGACATCGACGCGGTATTCGGCTTTCGCGCCGCCTTGTACGTCCACCGAACCGACGCCATCGATCGTCGACAACAGCGGCACGAGTTCGTATTGCGCGAGATCGCGCAGCGCAACCAGCGAGTTCGAGGTCGATGTCAGGCTGTAACCCGCAACGGGAAATACCGCCGGATCCATGCGGCGCACGGTGAACGTCGTGCCTTTGGGCAGCTGCGCGAGCGCATGGCTGACGGCAGACTCGACCAACTGCAACGCACCCGCCATGTCGGCGCCCCAGCGAAAGTTCACCGACAATTCCGCACTGCCGCGGGTTGTCATGGACCGCACGGCGACGACGCCGCGCACTGCGCGCACCGTCTGCTCGACCGGTTGCGTGATCGCGATCAGCATTTGGTCGGCGGGTCTATCGCCGGCGTCGAGCGCCACCACGATGCGCGGAAAGTCGACGTGCGGGAACAGCGCAACCGGGAGACTGAATGTCGAGATGCCACCGGCAATCGCGAACACGACCAACAAAAACAGAATCGAGCGTCGATGCGCCGCCGACCAGTGAGAACTATCGGGCGTCACGTTTACTCACTACGCGGATGCCGTCGGAGAGCTGGTAACCCCCGCTGACGACCACCGCGTCACCGGGTTGAATGTCGCCGCGGATCGCAACGTCAGACCCGCGATCGAGGACGATCTCGACATCGACGCGATGCGCCTGTTCGGAGACAACCGCAAAGACGTAGTCGCCGCGTCTCGTCACGGAGCAACGCAGACCGCGGCACGACGAGCGCGTCGATCGTCGCAAGTGCGATGCTGCCGCGCATTTGGCTGCCGAGCGTCAGCGTGGCGGCGTCGTCCACCGCAATCGGAACGATGACATCGACTAACCGCGTCGTCGGATTGAGCATCGCGTGGACCCGCTTGGCCTGTGCATCGATGACCCGACCCGGGTCGAACACCGATGCAAGCTCGACCTTCGCGCCAGGGACGATCTCCCGGCCCACCTCCGGTTCTACGCCGAGACGCACGATCAGCCCGTCGACCGCCGCGAGTTGGAGCGCGGGCGCATCGGCGGCAATGCGCTCGCCCGCGTTGATCAGAACCTGCGTGACGATGCCGTCCTTCGGCGCCCGCAACGTCTGCTGCGCCGCGTTGGCGCCGACGATCCGCAGCGATCGTTCGGTGGCGCGGGCGTCCGCAAGATCACGCTGCGCTTGCGCAATCTGCTCGCGCGTCGCGAGCCTCGTCTCCGCCATCCGCTCGAGCCGTGCGAGTTGTTCTTCGCCGTATTTCACGGCCGCTTGGGCCTGCTCGTACTGCATCGTCGAACCGGGCGCGGTGTCGAGTTCGATGAGCGCCTGTCCGGCGCTGACGCGTTCACCGAGGCGCACGAGCAACTTGCGAACGACCCCGGCACGCGGCAGCGCGACGACGTCGGTGGCGTCCTGATCGGGTTCGACAACGCCGTAACTCGTGATTTCGCGCACGACCTGGGCGTCGCTTACCGGCACAGTCGTGACACCGACCTTCGCTTCGGGCGCCGCTTCAGCTTCGGTTTCGGTCTCTGCCAGACTCAGCGCCGGCAGCACGACCATCGCCATCACGAGCGCGCTTCGGCCCAGGGTCGAGTGGGTCATGGCGACTCGCGTCCGAGCAACGTGTCCAGCGCAATCCGCGTCTCCCATAAGGTCTGCTCCAGGTCGACCAACGCGATTTGATTGGATATCAGCGCAGCGTCCAGATTGTTCGAGACCAGGGCATCGAGGTCACCCGCGTGATAGGCGGCCCGCGCCTGCTCGGCCATTACCGCCAGTTGCGGAATGCGCTCGCGCAGGCCGTCGAGTTGTTCTTGCGTGATGGCGCCGTCCGCTTGCAGCCGCGCGATATCGGAGTGTGTCTGGGCGAGTCGATCCTGATATTCGACGCGCAGCTTCTCGCGCGTGGCCCGTTCGATTGCGATATCGCCGCGCGCGCCGGTGAAGATCGGCAGATTCAGCGACGCGCCAAAGCCCGACGTCCACACGTGACTCGTGTCGCGCAACCGATTCCACGTCACTGTGAGCGCGGGAAATTGCCGCCAGATGGCCTGTCGCAAACGTGCTTCCTGGCTCTGATAGCCGGCGCGCAGCGCCAGCAGGTCCGGCCTCTGCTCGGCGATCGCCGCGCCATCGACAGGGCCTTCGGGCAATGCGGGCGGCGCTTCTGCGCCGACCAAATCGAGCGCAACCTGCGGCGACAGTCCGAGCAGCGCATTCAGCTCGTGCGCGGTGTCGCTGTGCTGAATTTCCAGCTGATAGAGGCGATTGTCGTTGTCGAGCAATGCACCGAGGTCGGTGCCCGCCACGTCGACCGTCAGGTCGCCGTTGTCGAGCGCCTTCGTCGATGCGGCCGAGCGCGCCCCGAACCGATCGCGCGCTGCGCGCAGAATTGTCAACTTGCGCAACTCAGCTTGGTAACGCGTCGCGGCAATACGCGCCTGTTGGATGACCTGCCATTCCTGCCAGGCCACGTCGAGTCGCACTTGTTCGGCTGCAGCGTCGGCCGCCGCGCGGCCGGCATCGCGCGTGATCAGCGCGCCGATGTCGTAGCCGATGCTCAGCGTGTAGGCATTGACCTGCGTATCCTGGTCGGTGGTCGGATTGTCGCTGCCGACGGTGACCTGCGGATCCGGCAACAAACCCGCGGCAAACGCCTGCGCGTGCGCGACGCCCATGCCGGCGCGTACCGCGCGCAGCGTTGGATTGTTCAGCACCGCGATGACCGCGACCTCATCGAGGTCGATGCCGTCGCTGACATCGAACGGCAGCGTCGCGCCGCTTGCACTGCGCACCATCGTCACATCCGACAGCAGCGCATCGTCGTTCGGCAACGGCTCTGGGTGATAGACCGCGCAACCGCCTGGTCCGACGCACACGACGACACAGACGCGACCAATGAACGCGTGCATCGACGCCACACTCAGGCGCCCGCTGCCGGCGCCACGCCTTCGCGGTGCGCGAGGGTTGCACCGAAGTCGACGGTGATGACGGTGCCGCCGCCATCGAAGCTATCGATGCCGAGCCGCCAGCCGATGTGGTCGCAGACGCGCTGCACGATGCTCAGTCCGAGTCCACCGCCGGCGTCGGTCGCGCCCGCGCGAATGCGTTGGGAGTACGCCCGACTGATGGCGTCCGCGCTCATTCCGCGACCGTTGTCCCGCACGCTGAATTGGTCCGCTTCGAGCCGGACCTCGATCGTGTCGGCCAACGAATGCTGCAACGCATTGCGGATCAGATTTCCGAGCACGATCGTCGCGGGACCCGGCGCCACGCGACTTCGACGACGTGCGTCGAAACGACCCGCAGCACGTCACGGCGCTCGGGAAAGTTCGACGCACTGCGCCTCGATCAGTTCGGCCAGCAGCCGATCGATGCGACATATCTCGTGATTGCGCGGCGCGTGCCGCGGCTCCCGCGCAAGAAACAGCAGCGCTTTCAGCGTGTCGTTCATCGCGCGCGCCGTCGCGTCGATGCGGCGCAACGCGGACTGGCACTGCGCCGGCACATTGGGTGTCGTCATCAGCACGTCGGCCGCGCCAGCGATGACGGCGATCGGCGTCGTCAGCTCGTGCGACGCGGCATTGACGAATTCACGTTCGCGTTCGACGAAGCCCTGGATGCGGTCGAGCAAGCCCGTCGATCGACGCGCGCGATTTCCGCAGACCTCCTTCACCGGGTAGGCCTTGTCCAGTTTTGGAATACGATCCTGCGCGGGCAGATCGCGCACGGCCGCGGCCAGATCGAGCACGGACTGCGCGGTGCGCGTCGCCACGAGACGCGCTGTCACCCAGATGCCGGCGGCGAGCACGAGACCACAAAGGAGCATCAGGTTCCACGTCGACTGCTCGAGCCCCTCATTGATGCTGGTGTCGTACGTCAGAAAACGTCGTTGCGCACCGGTCGCAGTGACGAGTACCGCGTGCTCGCGGTCGTCGAACACGAACTTCGTCATGAAATCCCGGAGCCAGATCGCGCAGCTCGGCCGGCACGTCCGCCGCCGAATACACACGCAATTGACCATGATCCGCCGATTCCGTCGCGGCAATGCCATCGGCGTTCGGTAATTGTTTCGCCTCGGCACTCAGCAGCGCATGCCACACCGAACGCTCGAGCCGTTCGTTGACGAACACGCTGACGAGCCCAACGAGCAGCGTGATCGACAGCGCCGAAGGCCATCAACAAACGCGATACGCGCGTCCGCAGACTGATTTCACGCATCGATCGGAGTCTCCGCTAGTCGATAGCCGGTGCCATGCACTGTGTGGATCAGTTTCACCGGGAACGGTCGATCGATCGCGCGGCGCAACATCGACATATGCGAGCGCAATTGATCGCCGTCCGGAACGTCGTCGCCCCAGATTTCGTACTCGAGCCGCTCGCGCGACACGATCGCCCGGTGATTCGCGCAGCAGCAGTTCGAGCAGCTTGCAGGCAATGCGCCCGAGTTGAATGCGCGCGTCGCCGCGCCGGACCTCGTGGGTTTGCGTGTCGTAACGTAAGGTCGGCAATGACCGATGACCGTCGCCCCGCCCAAGCCGCGCCGTGCACGCCGAACGAGCGCCTGGATACGCGCCTCGAGTTCGCGCAACGCGAACGGTTTAGCGAGGTAGTCGTCGGCGCCCGCGCGGAAACCTTCGAGTTTGTCGTCGAGTTCGCCCTTCGCCGTGAGCATGACGATCGGAGTGGCGACATTGGCATCGCGTCGCAGGCGTTCGCACACTCGAGGCCCGTCAAGACCCGGGCAGCATCCAATCCAGAATGATTGCGTCGTACTGGCGCGTGGCGGCCAGGTGCAGTCCAGACAATCCATCGGGCGCCGCGTCCATCGTGTAGCCGCGCGCTTCGAAGTATTCGAACAGATTCGATACCAGAGCCTGGTTGTCTTCGATGACGAGCATCCGCATCGGCAGAGATTTCCGTTAGTTGAACGAGCGTGCCATACGACATGTTGAAAAAATGTCGTGTGAATCAGACCCAGTATCGCGCGACCACGCGGCGAAACAGGCAACTATTGGAATCCCGACGCTACGCGCGCCAGTCGAGCCAGCGCCCGTGCGGTCCGACCCACGCGAGCACGTCGTCGCGGCGCCGACCCGCGCGGAAATGCGTCATCGCGAGCGGCAGTCCGGTGGGGTCGGCATTCGGATCGAGCGGCGCGTCGAAGCCGACCGCGCGCAAAAGGCGCGGATGTTCGTTCGCGATCCAGAATAGTTCGCGCGTCGCGCCGATGTCCGCGAGCAGGCGCGCGTAACGCGCTTGCTCGTCGCGCGAGAAGTACAACATGACGTTGGTGTTGACGATCACGAGGGCGGCGTCCGAATCGACGCCTGCGACCAACGCCGGCAGCACGTCGACCGCGTTGCCTTCGATCACGCGCGGCGGATCGAGTCGCGCGAGCGCAAGCGCCGCCCGCAGCGTCGTGAACCGCTCGATGTGCTCGGGCCACACGCACGCTTCGAGCCAGCGCACCGCAGCCGCGTCGTCGAGCCGTATCGGCGCGAGGTCGATGCCGACCCGATCGACGGCGCGCGGCGCCGGCGTCGTCTCGATGCGCCCGCCGCGCAGCGTCGTCTTCAATCGCACCGACGAAGAGACGTCGCCGACGGACGACCCGTTGCCGTAGTCGTACGCGTAGCGATCGAACAACAGCGTCAAACCCGCGGACGAACCGACGTCGACGATCGCGAGCGACTTCGGCGTACGTTTCGCCGCGTGCACGAACGCCGGCAATAGATAGCAGCAACGCGCGACCTCGTTGGTCTGCGTGACGCGGGTCGCGAGCAAAGTAGCGAGCCGCTCGCGCGCGTGCCATGCGAATGCGCGAAACGCGGGATACGCGCGTTCCGGCGACATCGGTAACTCGATGAGGTTCGGATAGAACGCCGCGAGCTGTTGCCCGCCGGCATCCCTCTCGACTAAAGGGTCGAGCAATAGAAAGTGGACCGCCGCGAACAAGAGGGTTGGGTGCGCGCGGTCGCCGATGACACCCGACAGCCATTCGAGTAGTTCAGCGTCTGCGGCAACGGCGAGACTGACAACTTCATAAAGTCGCGATAGACCGTGGCACTCCGCGTCGGCGAACCGACGGAAGCGTTCGCTCCATTGGTCGGGCGACAGCACTTGCGCGCCTCAATGAGCGAGTCGCACCGTCGCGCCGCCCGGCGACATGATTTCGCCCGCGGCGTTCTTCACCCACAGTTCGAGCGTGACGATGCGCGCGGGCATGTCGATTGCGGCGATGCGTCCACCGGACATCAGCGTCTCACCGAGATACGTCGCGCGGCGGTTGCTGTAGTTGAAACGTTCGAGCGAGCCGTCATTCCCGAGCCAATTCGTCACACATTGCGCGAGCCAGTCGCCTTGCAGCGGTCCATCGATGACGATCGCGGGATGGCGTTCGACGTCCGTCGTGTACGGCGCGTCGTAGTGAATGCGGTGCGGATTCCACACCGCGGCGTTGTACAGAAACAACGTCACGTTCGTCGGCGTGTGGGCACGCTCGGGCAGCGCGTCTCCGACCGTCAGATCCGCGATCGCGAGCGTCATCGGGCGATGCTCGTCTGGATTTCTTCGAGCACGGGTTCGCCGGCGGCGTCCGTCACCCGCAGCGATCGCACCGTGAAGATCAACGGCCCCTGACTGCCCTGCTTTTCGTACATGTCGACGATGCGGTGCGTGCCGGTCAGGCGATCACCGGGCCGGATCGGCCGGTGCTGGATCAACTCGGTACCGCCGGCCATCACGCGTTGCAGCGGCAGCTTCGGTCCCGCGCCGCGGCCCCGCTGCAAACCGTCCGGCCGCAAGTCGGCGATCGGCCGCAACGCCCCGAATAGATTGAAGATGAACATCGGTGGCGCTTCGTCGCCAGAGAGGTATCGGTCGAGCACCTGCTCTGTCGCGATCGAGTACTTCACGATGTCGCGCCGGCTGACCTCGACCTGGATCGGCGCGTCCTCACGGCCGATCCAAGCGCGGTGTTCGTCTGTCAGAAGGCTGGCCATGGACGCTACTCTACCGCAGGATTCGCGGCGTGCCGCCCGCTCGCCGCGGCGACGTCATCTCTAACTACCGCAGATCGCGTCAGACCGACGGTTGTTCCAGACCGGCAAGACCGTCGATGCTCTCCATGTTCGCCGCCAATTGCCCCGCACGAATTCCATCCACGCCGAGTTTCTTTGCGTAGTTGTCGTAGTAGTCGCGCGTGCCGCGGAATTCGTATAGGGGAACTGTCCACCCGCACGAGTCGGCGACGCGCGTCACGTTGAGACGGATGATCGACCGAATTCCAGGCAGTTCCGGAAACCTGCCGCGAAGCAGCTGAAACTCGGCACTGCTGTGCTTCGAGAACTTCGGCCTCGCCATGCACCCGCAGGATGAACGGTTTGCCGTCGAACGCGCAGAACATCATCACCAACCGGCCGTTCTCCTTGACGTGCGATATCGTTTCGACGCCGCTGCCGGTGACATCGAGGTAAGCGAGTCGCCGCGGACCGAGCACGCGCAGGCAGTCCATCCCCTTAGGAGAAACGTTGACGTGGCCGCTTTGCGACAACGGCGCCGTACCGACGAAAAACATCTTTTGCGCTTGGATGAACGCGATCAGCTCCGGCGTCAGTCCGTCGTGGAGTTTGCCCATGACTCACCTCCAATTTTCCAACTCCGATCTTCACACGCTGCTGCTGACAACGTTGTGTAAGGACACGGCGCGCAGTTGGCAACAGAGCCGGGGCTACGCGCGCGCCTTCGTAATCGTCGCGATCTCCTCGGCGGAAAGCACAAGTTCGCGCGCGGCCCAGTTCTCGTCGAGGTGAGCGACCGAACTGGTACCGGGAATCGGCACCATCGTCGGTGAACGCGCGAGCAGCCACGCGATGGCCACCTGCGCCTGTGTCGCGCCGTGACGCGCCGCGATGTCGCTCAGTGCAGTCGAAGCCGGTTGTCCGGCGCCGGGAAACGCGAGCGGAAAGAACGGCAGGAACGCCATTCCTTTAGCTGCGCACAGATCGACGATGGTCTCCTGATCCTGCACCACCATGTGCGGCATGCCCGCGAGCGCGCGTTCGCCGAGCACGACGTTGTACAGGTTCTGCACGCCGGCGATCGGCGTGCGCGCCATCGCTTGTTCGAGTTGCGCGCAGCGTGACGTTGCTGAGCGCGATGTGGCCGATCTTTCCTTGCGCGCGCAGCGCGATCATCGCGTCGAGCGATTCGAGGAACGGCACGTCGGTCTCGATGTAGCGCAGGTGAACGTATTCGCAGCGTTCGAGGCGCAGCCCGCGCAGATCCTCCTCGCAACCGTGACGTAACGCTTCGGGCGAAATCGCGGCGACCCAACCTTTGTCCGGGGTGCGCGCGCCACCGAGCTTCGTCGCCAGCACGAGGTCTTTCGGATACGGATACAGCGTTTCGGCGATCAGCCGGTTCGCGACGTGCGGTCCGTAGTACCACGACGTATCGATGAGGCGGATGCCGCATTCGACGACGCGTCGCAGCACCGCGCGCGCGGCAGCAGGATCGCGCGGCTCGCCCCATACCATGGGTCCCGGCAACTGCATCGCGCCGAACCCGACGCGGCTGACTTCTTTGCCAGCGATGCGAATCGTTGCGGGTGCGTGTGCGAATGTGGTCATTGTTGAGCCCGACTACGCCGAACGCGGCAGCACGATCACGTTGTCGAATGACAACCGCGCGATGTCTGCGGCGACGGCGTCGCCGTACATGCGATCCTTTTGCGCGTAGATGATCGGATACAGCTTTCGCGCCCGTTTCCGGTAAGTCGCCAGTTGTCTGTCCAATGCCGTCTCGACCCGCGCTCGATCGTCGCGGCCGAGCGGCGCGTCGCCGATGCGGTCGCGCAGCAGCAACAGGTCGTGGTGGCGGCCCAGCGCGTCGCCGAGCTTATCGAGATACCAGCGCTGCGCGCGCAGCTCCTCGCTGAGCACCGGTTTGATCATGTCGAGCTGGTAGCAGCCGTACTTCGCCCAACGCCGCCAGCGATGCATCAGCTCGGCGTCATCGCGCTCGAGCGCGCGCGGTCCGAGGCGGCGGCCGCGCCGATACGCGTTCACATAGCCGTCGATCAGCCCGCGATCGTCGATTCGCGCGACGTCGAGTTCGCGCCAGACGCTCGACTCGTATTGAAAGCCATCCGATACGCGGTCGAGCGTCGCGCGTGTCACCGCTTCGCGACCGCGCTCGCGCACCATGCGTTCGACCACCATCAGCGCGGCGCGGGTTTTCGTCTTTGTCGCAGCGCCGAGGAGCGCGCGCGTCATCGTCAACAGCGACAGCGCATCGCGCGACGGCGCCAACAAGCGGTGCGTGGCGCGCAAGCGCGCGTCGGCGTCGACAAACAGCGCCGCGGGAACCTCCCGCTCCAGCAGGCGCCAACTGGCGCGCAGCCGCTTGACCCCGATCCGCAGGCTATGGACCGCCGTGTCCGACATCGGCGCCGAACGCGCAGACAACAGATGCAGGCAGCGATTGTTCTCCTGCAGCGCGTGATAAACGACGAAGTCGCTGAAACGCATCACTAATATCCTTCACCCCCGTGCGAGGGTAGCCGCCTTGCGGCGCATCCGCTATAACACCGCCTCTTTCCTCGAGGACCTCATCCCCATGACCGCATCGCTGGTTCTGACCGAAACCGACAACGGCATCACGGTCGTCACGCTGAATCGACCCGAGGCGCTGAACGCGTTGTCGCGCGCGTTGCGGGGCGCCATCGTCGAGACCTTCGAGCGTTTGCGCGACGACGCCGCGACCGAAGTCGTCATCCTGACCGGCGCGGGGCGCGCGTTCACGGCCGGCATCGATCTGAAGGAACTCGGCGGCGAACGCGATCCTGACCCGGGTTCGGTCAGCGACCGAAATCTGGCCCGGGTATTCGCCGAACTGGGGCGGCCGATCATCGGCGCAATCAACGGCTACGCGATCACCGGCGGCTTCGAGATCGCGCTGATGTGCGACTTCCTGATTGCATCGACGCAGGCACGCTTCGCGGACACGCATGCGCGCGTCGGCGTCGTCCCCGGCTGGGGTCTGTCGCAGAAACTGCCGCGGCTGATCGGCATCAATCGCGCGAAGGAGCTGTCGCTGACGGGCAACTATCTGACGGCGGAGCGCGCGTACGAATGGGGTCTCGTGAACCGCGTCGTCGCGCCAGACGAATTACTGCCGACGTGCAAAGCGCTCGCGCGCGACATCCTGACGACCGATCCCGCGACGCGAAACGAGATCCGCCGCATCATGGATCAAGGTTGGCACGCGACACTCGGCGAGGGTATGGCGATCGAACTCGACGCCAATCGCGCGCACGCGAAGCGCGAACTGACGCCCGAAAAAGTGGCGGCACGACGCAAGGGGATTCAGGAGCGGGGACGCGATCAGAATCGTTAACGAACGGCGGAGGCGACCGAATGGGCCATAGTCGTTCCGCGCGATACTCGCCCGCTACTGTGTGAATTCGTTGGCGACGCGCGGCAGGTCCTGCAATCGCAGCTCGGCGAGCGGCAGATTTCATATCTGCCCTAGCGCAACTCACCGTACGAGTCGGACGTTGCTCGAACCGTCGTTTCGAACAGGCGCTTGCAAGATGGTCGACAACCCTTACAAACCGATCGACATCCGCTCCATTGCCTGCATCTGAACTCGCTTAGGCTCTCTAGACCCTATCAGGCGAGTGCGGCGCACATGCTTCGCGTGACGGTCTTCAACGCCTCGATGAGCGCGCATTTTTCGCAGCTGTTCGCGGGCCTCTATGACCTGCAGGCAGCCGGACTGCTCGAGATGCACGAACTCAAGCCACCGGTGTTGATGATGAAGCGATTGCACACCGCGATGGCCGTTGAACCGCAGTGAACCGCAGGCAATTCTCGATCTCGATGCACGGCGCTCGCGGCGTTCCCGCTAGCGTTGGACGCCGGGTTCGACAACGTCGATCGCGCTTCGGCATTCGACTTAGAGCTTCAGCGCCTCTTCTCATCGCGGCACCACGCCGTCGAGGTCGGTCGGCGTTATCTCCAAGCACATCCGGAAAAGCTCGATCGCCGGGTACTGATCGACGATCTGCTGCGGGCCAGCGGTTCACGCGACGCACGGCCGAGTTCCTCGCTCGCACACCTCGTTTCGCAGTGGCAGGAACGCGATTTCCGTGACGGGATCACCGTCGTGCTCGACGGTTGGATACTGGCGCGCACCGAAGTCTCGTTGTGCGCGCTGTTGTGGCTGAACGGGAAGTAGCGATGTTCGTCGACTTTCGTCAACCCGACGCGCCCACCACGATCCGATGTGACATCTGCATCGTCGGCGCAGGCGCCGCCGGAATCACACTCGCGATCGCGCTCGCCGACTCCGGCCTAGACGTGTACGTTCTCGAAAGTGGAGGCTTGGAGCCTGACGACGCCATTGAGTCGCTGGACGACGGCGAAAGCGCCGGGATGGAGAACGCGAGTCCGCTCGGATGCAGGGCGCGCTATTTCGGCGGTTCCACGAATCGATGGCAAGGTTGGTGCGCGCCGCTGGCGCCGGCCGACTTTGCGCAGCGTCCGTGGATACCGCACAGCGGCTGGCCGATCGGAAGAAGTGATCTCGATCCCTACTACCCCCGCGCGTGGGCGCTATGCGAGGTGCAACCGGACGGCGAGTCGCAGGCGCTCGACGCGATGCCGAACTTCGACCCGGAAACGGTCACGGTAGGCTTCTGGCACTACAGCCCGCCGACGCGCTTCGGATCCGTGTATCGCAGACAGCTCGCGGACGCCCCGCGCGTGTCCGTTCTCCTGCACTGCAACGTCGTCAAGATCGAGACAGACGCGAATGCGACGGAAGTCCGCCACCTCAAGGTCGCTGCGCTGAACGGTAGATCCGGCAGCATAACCGCCAACGCCTACGTGCTCGCTTGCGGCGGCATGGAGAACACGCGTCTGTTGCTGCTGGCGGACGACGTCGAACGCGCCGGCCTCGGCAATCGCTCTGGGACGCTGGGTCGATTTTTCACGCAGCACATCGAAGTGGCCGCCGCGCAGGTTCATTCATCCGACGCTCAGCGATTGCTCGACCTGTTTGGACGGCACAGCAGCAGCACCGTGAGGGCGCACTTGACCACCGCACCGGAGGTGCAACGATCGCAAGGCCTCCTCAACACCGGCTTCTCGTTCGAGAACCCCGAGCAATATTCGTCCGGATACCGTGCGCTGCGCGACCTCTGGCAGCAGTTGAGCGCAGGCGATTGGCCGGACGATTTCGCGGAGAAGGTCGTGTCCGTTAGTTCGGATCTGGATTCCGTGGTGGAAGATGTGCTCGTTACACGCCGCCGCGCACCACCGTATCTGACGCTCGGGGTTTATAGCGAGCAAACGCCCAACCCCGACAGCCGCATCGGACTCAGCGACACCAGAGATCCGTTGGGGCTGCGGCGGGTTCGGGTCGATTGGCAGCTCTGCGCCGCGGACCGGCGGTCGATGGCGCTATCGACAAGGAAGCTCGCGGAAGAACTCGGCCGCATGAAGATGGGCCGCGTCAAACTGGAGGACTGGTTGGTCGATGACAGCCTCCCATGGCCGCAGCCGCTCTGGGCCGGCTGTCATCACATGGGCACCACCCGGATGTCGCACGATCAAGACTCCGGTGTCGTGAACTCCGACTGCCGTCTCCACCAGGTCGACAACCTCTACGTCGCCGGGAGTTCGGTATTTCCGACCGGGGGCTACGTTCCCCCGACATTGACGATCATCGCGTTGGCGCTCCGACTTGCCGATCACCTGCACCAACGATATGCGTAAGGGGCGCTGGATCTGGTTCTTCGGCGCGCTCGGCTTCTTCCTCGTCGGGTGCGGAGCCTTCACGGACGAACCGGCCGATCCGGCGGCGAACCTGATCGGTTGGTGGAAGTTCGATGAAGGGGTTGGCAATCTGGCCGCAGACGCCTCCGATCACCGCAACACAGCGACGATCGTCAATGGCGCCTGGGGAACGGGTCGGATCGGGAGCGCGTTGTCGATGCACGGCGCCAACGACGGCATCGTGACCGTTCCGCTGTCCGACAGTCTTCGATCGACGGCCAGGGAAATCACGGTGATGGCCTGGACCTTTCGCGACGCCCAACACAACGTCGCAGTGATCAGTCACGGCTATCCGACGTTGTTCTTCGGCTTTCACGGCGCTCAGTTCAAGTGGCAGATCGATCACGCCAACGGCCGCCTAACCGCCTGCTATGCCGATCCAAAGTACAACGCGGAGCTCGGTCGCTGGATCCACCTCGCGGCAACCTACGATGGATGGGTTGCGAAGTTGTACGCCGACGGCGTCGAGGTCTGCCGCAAGTGGACATGGGGCGCCATCAAGGTTCCGGAGGTACCGTTCACGATGTCAGGGTACATCGACGATTCGGGAGCGATCATCGATGAGATCACCGGCCGACTCGACGACGTGCGGATCTACAACGTCGCGTTGTCCGCGCAACAGATCCGGCGCATCGCCGGACTCGCCGACTGACCGTCGTCCCGGAATCACCGAGGTCCCCTCATGCTCCGGTACAAACGTCCGGCACGCCATTGTGCTGCAGTTGGCGAGGTATTCGTTGCCGGCGATGACGACCGTCGCGCTGCGCATCGCTACTCGGAAGCGGCGGTGCAGCCGTGTTACTCGCAGAGTACGACCGCGTTTCGAAATCCGAGGTGCTTTGAACCATTGCTACAATCTACAGCCCCCGCACGATATCCATCACGCGGCCGAGGGTCGTGAGGCGCGCCGCGAGATCGCGACCCTCCGGCGCAACCCGCAACGTCGTCACGCCGGCGTCGCGGTACGCGCGAATGCGCTCGCGCACGGTCGCCTCATCGCCGAGCAGGTTCGCCTCGATCACCATCTGCGCCGGCACCATCGCGATCGCCTCTTCGCGCTTGCCGCTGATCCACAGACGCTGCACCTCGCGGCCGGTGTCTTCCCAACCACCGCGCTTGTACGCGTCGTTGTAGAAGTTGGTCTTCGCCGAGCCCATCGCACCGAGCGTGAATGCCATGCCCGGCTTCAACGGCGCGACGAGCGCGTCGATGTCGTCGCCGAACGCGACGGTGCCGCCGACCTGGATGTCGATGTCGGCGAGCGTGCGTCCGGCGCTTTGCGCGCCGCGCCTCAGGTAGTCGAGATGGGCGTCCGCGTGTTCCGGCGTGAACGAGGTACCGAGCCAGCCATCCGCCGCCGCACCGGTGTATTCGAGCGACGCCGGACCGAGCGTAGCGAGATAGATCGGAATCTTCGAATTGCCGGGTTGCGACAGCCGCAACGCCTTGCCCTGCCCGCCCGGCAACGGCAACTCGTGATACTGGCCGTGGTATTCGATCTTCTCGCCGGCGAACGCGAGCTTGATGATGTCGACGGTTTCCTTCATCCGCGTCAGCGGCCCTTTGAACGGCCGGCCGTGCAGCCCTTCGACGACCTGCGGTCCGCTCGCGCCCAGACCCAGAATGAAGCGATCGTTGGTGATCGCCGCCATCGTCAGCGCCGTCATCGCGGTCATCGCCGGTGCGCGCGCGCTGATCTGCATGATGCCGGTGCCGAGCTTGATCCGCGTCGTCTTCGCGCCGAGGTACGCGAGCGGCGAAATCGCGTCCTGGCCCCAGGCTTCGGCGGTCCACACCGCATCGACGCCGAGCTTCTCCGCTTCGACGACGTAGTCGACCTGTTCGTCGAAGTCCCGTTTGCGGCCCGACGCGGCGCCGCCGATGCCGATGCTGACTTTCATACGCCCTCACCCTCGATGTGCCGAACAAAGACGCTGAGGCTAGCGAATCGCCGCGCCGATGACCACGTGGCGTCGGCGCGTTCCTACCGCAACTTTCGGTTGAGTCGGGCGCGCCGTGGTGCCATAAATCAGGCGGCAAGTCGGTAGAGGAAGCATCGATGCGCCTCGAACTGTTCGAGCGCTACATCAAGAACGGGCGAGCTCACGCTGGTCGATGTCACCGGCGCGCGTCATCGTTTCGGCTCGGGCACGCCGAAAGCGACCTGGGTGATGCGGCGCGCCGACACGTTGAGTCGGATACTGACGAACCCCGCATTTGAACTCGGCGAGACCTACATGGACGAAGGTTGGGACGTCGCGGATGGCAGCCTCACCGACCTGATCACGATCCTGCGCAACAACATGAGCGATCTCGCCCAGCGCCGCACGGTGTTCAGCGAATTCGCCGCGCTGGTGCAGACGTGGAACGCGCTGACAGCCAGCTTCAAGAACGTCCATCACCATTACGACCTCGACGAGGAATTGTTCCGCGCCTTCCTCGACCGTGGCATGCACTACTCCTGTGCGTATTTCCGCGACCCCGACATGTCGCTGGAATCAGCGCAACTCGCGAAGTGCAATCACATCGCGCGCAAGCTTCTGCTGGCGCCTGGGCAGCAGATCCTCGATATCGGCTGCGGCTGGGGCAGACTCGCCTTGCACCTTGCCGAAACCGTTGGGCTCTCGGTCGTCGGGTTGACGCTGAGCTCAGAGCAGCTGCGCGTCGCGCGCGCCGAGGCCGCTCGACGCGGCCTGTCCGACCGTGTCGAATTCCGGCTGCAGGATTACCGCAAGCACCATGGCCAGTACGACCGCATCGTCAGCGTCGGCATGTTCGAACACGTGGGTCGGCGCAATTTCCGCGGCTATTTCGACCAGCTCAGGCGTCAGCTCCGGCCACAGGGCATCGCGTTGCTGCACACGATCGGCTCCACTCGGCGGCCGAACTCGGCGAACGCGTGGGTCCGGCGCCATATCTTTCCGGGCGGCCATCTGCCGTCGTTGTCGACGATTTCCGCCGCGATCGAAAAATCCGGCTTGATGATCGGCGATCTCGAGATCCTGCGACCGCACTATGCATTGACGCTCAAGGAATGGAATCGGCGCTTTCAGTCGCAGCGCGACCGCTTCGCAGCGACCAAGGGCGAACGTTTCTGCCGAATGTGGGAGTTTTATCTCGTGACGTCGCAGACCGCCTTCGAATACGGCGACCTCGTCGTATTCCAACTGCAGCTCGGCGGTCGCGACGCACCTTTTCCCGCCACCCGCGACTATCTATACCGCAGCGCCGACGCGCACGCGATCGCGTCGCCGCACGCGGAGAGTTCACTGCGTCAGCAGTAGCAAGCTGCTGTATCGCGCCTCGCTCCGTCGATCACGCCGCCTGGTCGCCGTATGTACGCTCCCGCACAGATCAACGTTACCGCTCTGGCTAACCTGCATGCAGGCGTTGTGTCACTGTCGCAATCAAAAGGAGATCGTCATGAACAAGGATCAAGTCAAGGGCCGAATCAAAGAAGCGAAAGGCACGGTGAAGGAAGTCGCCGGCAAGGTCGTCGGCAACAAGACCCAAGAGACGAAGGGCAAGGTCGAGAAGGCCGTCGGCAAAGTTCAAGCGGACTATGGTGATCTCAAGAGTGAGATCGACAGCGAGATCAAGAAAGGCCCGTAATCACATCTGATTAATTCGTGTGCGGTAGTGGTCAACGGGCGGCTCGAGCTGCCCGTTGAATTAGAGGGAACGCGCCAACCGCAGTCACTGCCAACATGCAGTGCGAGCCAGACACATCAGAGAGGAGAGGTGCCAAGTGGGTACGATTCTGTTGGTCGTATTGATTCTGATTCTGCTCGGGGTGGTTCCGACGTGGCCGCACAGTAAGAGTTGGGGTTACGCACCGAGCGGGGTTGTTGGGTTGGTCGTGGTGGTGCTGGTCGTTCTCCTCCTGATGGGAAGGATATAGCCCAACGGCGAACGCGTATCGCCGTGACAACAGAACGCGCATCAGCTCGCGCGGGGCGAGGCGTACGCGCCGCACACGGCGCTCGCCGTCGTCATTCCTCATTCAGCGACGTCAACACGCTGGGTGAGTTGACGCCTGTCAAGTCGCGATTTCCCCCAATCGATTCAGAACAAGTGCGCCGACGCAGAGTATCGCGCTCGTCTCGGCACTCTGAGAGTTCGTATGTTTGTGTTGGGTTACCGAAAAAGTCTGGCCTTCGTACGGCTTCCTGTGCTCTTCACCGCGGCGCTCAGTCTGTTCGCGATCGCGCCGACCGCCCTCGCGGTGCCGAGCTACGCCCGCCAGACGGGGATGCCATGCGGCCAGTGTCATACCCAAGCCTTCGGTCCGGCGCTGACATCCTTCGGGCGCTCGTTCAAGTTGAACGGTTATACGATGGGGACCGCGCGGGCCCTGCCTGTTTCGGCGATGCTGGTCAGCTCGTTCACGAATACGGCGCAACGGTTGCCGGATAAGGCGGCAGACCACTTCGACGACAACAACAACTTCGCGCTCGACGAAGTCGGCGTGTTCCTCGCCGGGAAGATCTCCGATCACATGGGTGCGTTCATCCAGGTCACTTACGACGGGATCAGCCGCGACACGAGTTGGGACAACGTCGATTTTCGATATGCAACCACGCTGTCGATGGGCGCTCACAATGCCGTGGTGGGCGTGTCGATCAACAACAGCCCGACCGTTCAGGACCTTTGGAGCACCACACCCGTCTGGGGATATCCGAACGTCGGGTCCGCCCTTGCGCCGGCCCCACTCGGCAGCCCGCTCATCGCCGACGGTCTTGGACAACAGGTTCTCGGCGCCACCGCATATACGATGTTGGACGACCATGTTTATCTCGAGGCCGGCGCGTATCACGGCGTGCCGAACAGCTGGCTCGATCGCCTTGCCGGGACGTCGCAGGACAGCCCTCGTCCGCACAATCTAATTCCGTACTGGCGCGCGGCCTATCAGCAAACGCTGGGTGCCCACTATGGGTCTGTCGGACTGTTCGGCCTGAGCGCGGATCTACAACCAGAAGGATCGGGCAGCGGCTCAAACCAGTACACCGACTACGGATGGGACGCGACGTACCAATATAGCGATGGCGACAGACACGAAATCGATGCGTACCTCTCGTATATCCGCGAAGACCAGGAATTGAAGCAGAGCTTCAACGCGGGAGAAGTCGCCGGCCCTTCGAATCAGCTGAACGCGATCAAGGTCAACCTGATCTACACGCTCGACAAGACCTGGTCGGCGACAGCCGGCTGGTTCAACACCGACGGTAGCCGAGATGACGTTTTGTATGCACCCGACCCGGTCGAGGGCAGCCTTGCCGGGCGCCCCGATAGCCGCGGCTACCTGCTCGAATTCGAGTACATACCATGGGGCAAGAGCGATTCGGTCGGGAAGTATTGGGCCAACGCCCGAATCGGCGTGCAGTACACGCTCTACGATCGATTCAACGGTGGGGACAACGACTACGACGGATTCGGTCGCTCAGCGAGCGACAACAACACGTTGTTTCTCTTCGTGTGGTTATCCGTCTAGTTGATGTACGTGATCGCTCGGCCTCAGCGACCCAGAGTCCCCTGCACGCGGTCGTCAGCGTTCGCCGTGTGTGCCCGTTCGGCCAGCGTGCGGCCTCAGCGTTCGGCGGCGAATGCGGCGGCGGCGCCTAACAGTCCCGCCTCCGCAGCCACGACCAGCCGCGTCGGAATCGCTTTGACGTAGGCGCGTCGACTGCCCGCGCGCATCGAAGCGACGCCGAAACTGACTCGCAGCGAGAAACTCGTGGAGCCGCGGCAGAATGCCGCCGGCGAGATAGACCCCGCCCGTCGCGCACACCGTCACCGCGAGCGTGCCGGCCGCGGTGCCGAGCAGATTGCAGAACATTTCCAGCGTTTGATGGCACACCGGATCGGCGACGGTCAGCGCGCGCGCCGAGATCGCGGCGGGATCGTCGACTTCCGCGGCGCAGCCCCAGACCTCGCAGACGGCTTGATACAGATTGACGAGCCCCGGTCCGCTCAGCACGGTCTCCCACGACACAAAATCGAAACGCCGCATCAGCAGCCCGAGGACTTCGAGTTCGAGCGGGTCCGATGCGGCGAGGTTGCCGTGGCCGCCTTCCGATGGCAGCACGCGCCACCGCTTCGCCGTCGGGCACGACGAAGCCCATGCCGAGTCCGGTGCCGGGGCCGATGACGGCGATCGTGCCGGTCGCTTCGAGTTCGGGGCCGATCGTTTTGAGCGCGGCGGCGGGGAGCAACGGCAACGCGTGGCCGACCGCAGTGAAATCGTTGATCACGAGCGCGCGCGGGCACTGCAGCGACGCCGCGATCTCGCGCGCGTCGCACACGATCTTGCCGTTCGTCAATTTGCCGCGGCCCTCGACTGACGGGTCCTGCGATCGCGACGCAGCATCCGCGCAGCGCAGCGACACCGACTTCGCGCCGATAGCGCTCGACGAGCTGTGCGCCGCTGACGAAATCGGCGCTTGCATAGACGCGAACGTCCGACAGCGCAAACGCTGCGTCGGCGAGCGCGAGCCGCGCGTGGGTGCCGCCGATATCGCCGACGAGCACCGGAGGATTCATCGCGGCAGTATCCGCGCGGCCTGCAACTCGGTGAGCTGACGCACGAGCATGTCTTCGGTATCGACGCATTCGTGAAAACCGTAGCGGCGCGCTTTGACGGTGCTGACGAGCGTGTCGGGGGGCGACCCGCCATAGCCGAACACGGCGTCGGCGAATTGCCACGACGCGCCGATGAGTCCATCCATCGTATGCGGCACGAGCCGATGGCGTGCGACGACCCGCTGCCACACGTCCTCGCGGATCGGCATCACGGCTGCCAGCCGCACCGGTTCCGGTTCGCCCAATGGCATGCGAAACACCTCCGCCACGGTACGAAACAGCTCGCGCCACACCATGCCGTCGCCGTTGGCGATATTGAACGTCTCGTTCGCGCAGCCGGGTTCCTCGGCGGCCCACAAGATCGCGCGCGCGAGGAGATCCGCATCGGTCGCCTGCGTGATGCACGGCGCGCCGCCCGGAAACCGCAGCGGTTCGCCGCGCTCGCGCTGCACTGCCGCCAGCACGCCGAGCGCGCTGACCATGTTCATCGGACTACCGAGCGCAAAACCACAGACCACCTGCGGCCGCATGATCGTATAGGTCCAACGTCTCGCCGCACTCAGTTGCGACCAGGTGGTCTTCCTGATTCCAATAGAAGTTCGCGCCGGGATGGCGCGGCTCCCTCTCGCGGCCTGGGATGCGCATCGGCGCGAGGTGCGCGCCGTACGCCTTCGTGCCCTGCAGCAGCGTGACGTGGCGCAGCGCCGGTTGGTCACCGAGCACTTCGAGCGCGTTGATCAGCATCGCGGTGTTGACGGCAATCTGTTCGGGATCGCGCCAGCCGGCGACGAGCTCCTGCTTTTCGAACAGCGCGGCGTAAACGACGTGCGTGACGTCGGCGAATTCGGGTTCGCTGAATGTGCGTCGACACGCGTCCGCGTCCCTGAGATCCAGCGACACAAAACGCGCGCGACTCGGGAAATCCGGGACGCGCCGCGACACGCCGACGATCTGCCAATCCTCGCGCGATTCGAGCGCATTGATCACGCCGCGGCCGACCAGGCCGAGCGCACCGAAGACGACGACTTTTTTGTTCATCCGCTGCCATCTTCGCCGAGCACTCCAGGCGTGTCAGCGCGGGATTCCGCTAGACTCCGCGCAATTCAAGATCGAGTGACGCAATGACCGTCAGCGCAGGACTTGGAATCGCCAACTTTCCATTCGAGGACGCGCGCGGTTTTCGCCGCTGGGTCGATCTGTGCGAATCGGGCGGCGTCGATTCGATCTGGCAATCCGATCGCCTGATCGGCGCCGATCCGAACCTCGAGTGCATGAGCATGATGGCGTGGTTGTCCGGCGCGACGCGGCGGCTGAAGTTCGGCATGAACGTCGCGAGTCTCGGGCTTGCGGCATCCGGTGCTCGACCGCGAAGGCGTGCGCGACGATCGATGTGTTGAGCGAAGGACGCCTGTTGCCTGCATTCGGCATCGGCAGCGCGCTGTCGCGCGACTACACCGCGACCGGGACGCCGACCAAAGGCCGCGGCCAGCGGATGGACGAGAGTCTCGAGATCATTTCGCGGCTGTGGTCCGAGGAGCAGGTCACGTTCGCCGGCCGCCACTTCCAACTGGACCGCGCGAGCATCGCACCGCGCCCGGTGCAGAAGCCGTTGCCGTTGTGGGTCGGCGGCGCCGCGGAGGCAGCGATCGAGCGCACCGCGCGCTGGGGCACGGGCTGGCAGGCCGGCATCGAGACCGCCGCCCAAATTGCGCCGGTGATCGCCGCGATCAAGCAGCGCGCGGACGAGTTGGGACGACCGATCGACGTCGACCACTTCGGCGCCGGCTTCGGTTATCGCTTCGGCCGACGCGACGATCCGATCAGCGAGAAGTATCTGAAAGGCCTCAGCGCGCGTCTGGCGGCAAACCCGCCGACGACTATGTCGCGATCGGCGACGCCGACACGATCATGGCGCGGGTCGATGAATTTCGACGCGCCGGCGTGCACAAGTTCGTGCTGCGACCAATCGCGTTCGGCACCGACGAAATGTTGAGCCAGACGCGCTCGCTGATCGAGAACGTGCTGCCGCGATCGCGGCTCTGAATCGTCGTTAGCTGTTCGCGGTGGAGCGATCGCTCGCGATCGGGAGACGCTCCCACGACGCTGACTTCAGGACGACGGGCATAGGCTAACGCGTCAGGCCTTGGCTTGCGCGACGAAGCCGCGGTTCCACGTCGGACTCACCGTCACTTCGTTGATGCACACGTGCGGCGGCATCTGCGCGATGAATGCAATGATCTCGCCGCAATCCTCCGCCTGCAGCATCAGCGCCTTCTCCTCGGCCGTGACGGGAATCGGCCGGCTGTCGAGTATCGGTGTGGCGACCTCGCCCGGACACAACGCGCACGCGCGAACGCCGTGAATACCGGCCTCCATGTTGAGGCTCTCGGTCATCGAGTTCATCGCGTGTTTCGCGGCGGAATAGGCCGGTCCCGTCAGGATGCCGGTGTATTTGCCGGCCCACGACGACACGTTGACGATCAAGCCATCGCGTTGCGCGACCATCGTCGGCAATACCGCTTTTGAGCAATAGAACGAACCGTCGAGGTCGACGCGGATCACGCGATCCCAGTCATCGAGCGTCACGTTGTGCCAGTTGCGATTGCGCGCGTTCAGACCCGCGCTGTTGACGAGCACGTCGATGCGACCGAAGCGTTCGACGATCTCGGCAGCGAGCGCGAGGACCGCGTCTTTGTCGGCGACGTCGAGCGGCCGCGACAACGCGGCGCGACCGAGTTCCGGCGGCGAGCGCATCGAGGGGTTCGCGCCGCCGCCCCGACAACACCACCTGCATGCCCGCGTGAACCAGCGCACGCGCCGCGGCGGCGCCAATTCCCGTCCCCGCACCGGTGATCCACGCGACCTTGTCGTTCAACTTTCGCATCTCTATACTCCGCGCCCGCAATTTGGTTCCCGCACCAATCTTGCGCAACTCGAACGACGCTGCACAAGCACGGTTCGAGATTCAGTGAGCCGCCAACGTCGACATTGAAGACGTTTGCGAAAAAAGCTCAACGAAATCAGAAGGTCCCGCCAACGCGCAACGGTAAAAGTTGGCGTAATTCTTGTTTAACAAACGACGGGTAGGCTTCACGAACATGACCAGGAAGGCAGCCATGCACCAACTCCAACGTGAATTCATCGATACGATCATCGATCCGATCCCGTTCTTCGGCCCCGCGCTTGCCGATCTCTTCTATACGTTCTCCGGTCTCGCCGACGCGATGAACCTGCGGCGCCTCGCCGACGTGACGCCGCGCCGTTGCCGCCCGGTCGACAACGTCGTGCGCCTGGCGGCGAAACCCGACGCGGTGACCGTTCGCAAAGCCGCCTGACACTCACACGTTGCACGTCCGTCAACAGCAGGCTCCGACCGGCGCCCTTCGCGACTCACCGCCTGCTAGACTTCGGCGATGCAACACGCCGAGCACCTCCAGCGCATCAGGACCGATGGCTTCACGATCATCGAACGCCTGATCGATTCGATCGCTGATCGACACGATCAAGCACGAACTCGCGCCGTGGCTACGCGGCGCACACTACGGCCGCAACGATTTCGAGGGGTTTCGCTCCGAGCGCGTCTACGCGCTGCTCGCGAAGGCACCGAGCATCGCGCGATTGATCGAACATCCCGACGTGCTTGCGCTCGTCGATGAGCTGTTGCCGCCGCACTATCTGCTGTCGGCCGCGCTCGCGATCAACGTGCACCCGGGCGAAACGCCGCAGGCTTTCCACATCGACGATGCGGCCGGCGGATTTTCGTTGCGCCGGCCGCGACCGATGCAGGGCGTCAGCGCGATCTGGGCGCTCGACGAATTCACCGACCGCAACGGCGCAACCGAGGTCGTTCCCGGCAGCCACTTGTGGGGCGAAGACCGTGCTGCGACTGAACGCGACGCGCTCGTCGCCGTAATGCCGCGCGGATCGGTGCTGCTGTTCGCCGGCAATCTGCTGCATCGCGGCGGCGCGAATCACAGTCAGACGATGTACGTCTGGCGATCACGCCGCAGTACTGCGCGCCGTGGCTGCGACAGATCGAAAACATGGTGCTCGCGGTCCCGCCGAACGTTGCCGCGCAATACAGCGAACGCGTGCAGAGCATGCTCGGGTATAGCGTCGTCGAACCCGGCTTCATGGGTTACGTCGATGGCGTGCACCCGCGGCGCCTGATCGATCCGAGCTATCGCGGTGCGCACCGCGGCGTGCCCGGCGAATCGTGATCGTCGATCAACCTGCGAGTTGCTTTACGAGGTAGGTCGGTACCGGCCGCGCGATCCCTTTGAATTCGATGTCGCCGAGGTGTTCCGCCTGCACCGCGCCGTCGAGCATCGTGTACACACGCTGGGAGATCAGCACCTGGCCGCCCTTCGCCTCCGCTTGTATGCGCGACGCCAGATTCGTGACGGTGCCGATGGCGGCGTATTCGTAGCGCCCATCGAAGCCAACCTGGCCGCAGGTGGCGTAGCCGTTGGCGACACCGACGCCCAGGCGCAGATCGTGTCCGCGACGGCGCCACGTCTCCGACAACGCTTCGGCGCTGTCGCGCATCGCAATCGCGAGCGACACTGCGCGCCGCGCGGGTTCGTCGCACGGAATCGGGTCATTGAAAATCACCAGCATGCCGTCGCCCGTGAATTGCGCGAGCGTGCCGCCGTGCGTGAATACGAGCGGCCCGACGGTGTTGTGCAACTCCGCTAAAACCGCCATCACGTCCTCCGGCTCTGACCGTTCCGCAAAGGGGGTGAAACCGCGTAGATCGCAGAACAGCACCGTGACTTCGCGGCGGTGACTCTTCAACAGATCGATGCCGCCCGACGTGATGACGTCCGCCAGTTGCGGCGGCAGAAACCGTCGCATCAAACTGAGCCGCTCCACCTGCTGCACCTGATCAGCGACGCGTTGTTCGAGTTGCCGGTTGAACGCACGCAGTTCCTCCGCCTGCGCTTCGACGCGCGCCAACAGCGCGTGCTCGTTGTCGCGCAGACGTTTCTTCTCCATGCAAGCACCGATGCGCGCCTTCAACAGCACCGGGTCGAACGGCTTGGTCAGGTAATCTTCGGCGCCCGCTTCGATACAGCGCACGACGCTCGCCATGTCGTCCAGTGCGGAGATCATGATGACCGGGATGTCGCGAATCGCCGGATCGTCGTGGTGCCGGGCGAGCACTGCGAAACCGTCGAGGCGCGGCATCATCACGTCGAGCAGCACGAGATCCACGCCGCCGGCCGCCATCCGCTCCAACGCTTCCACACCGTCGCGGGCATCGATCACGCCGTATCCCAGGCGTTGCAGCCGGCGGCCCAGCACGTCGCGATTTCCTTCGTCGTCATCGACGACGAGGATCGTTTCGAGTCGACCGGGGCGCGGCGCTTCGGCCGCGCCGGAGTCCGCTGCTGTCGCAATCGCGCCCGTTGCCAGCCGATGAGCGAGTTCGCCCAGCCTGACCGCGGCGGCAGCGAGCCGATCGAGGTCGGCGAGCGGCAACTGACCGGGTGCTGCTCGAAGCGCAGACGTCGATCGTTTCCAGTTCGCTGACGTGCGCGCGCAGGCGCGCGGCGGATTCACCGGGTGTGCCGTCGGCGTTGATGATGCCGGGCAACAGCTCCAGCACCTGTCTCGCGACCGCGCGAACACCTTCCAGTTGCGCGATGCTCGCCGGCGTCAGACCGTCTTCTTCGAGCAACAGTTCGGCGTAGCCGATCAGGTGATTCACCGGCGTGCGCAATTCGTGGCGCAGTTCGCGAGCCTGGTCCGGATTCATCGGCGTGCTGCGGTCCATCCATCACCTCGCGGTCAAACGCAACGCGCACCCTGGCGCGACACGAAGGCTGAGTCAACGATCTGCCCGCGAACCGAGGTTCGGAAGTCCGTAACGTCAACGTTTGTCTTGTGACAGCACATGCCCGGTCAATCAACGCGCTGCGGCTTTGACGCACAGAACATCACCGAGTCGACTTCTCAGAATCGATCACACGATCTCACAGCGCCGTCGGAACACGACCTTCACAGTTCAACGGTTGCCCGTTGGGACTCGCGAAGTGCCGGAAATCAGCCGTTTTCTCGGGTTGGTGATCTACATGTACTACAACGATCACGACCCGCCATACTTGCATGCCCGGTATCGGGAGTACGAAATGCGAATGGAAATTCACACGGCACGGATGATCGCCGGCAACCTGCCGCGGCGCGCGCAGCAGCTCGTGGCCGAATGGGTCGCGTTGCACCGCGCAGAGTTGCTTGACAACTGGGAACTCGCTCGGGCAAGAAAGCGACTGAGCCGTGTCGAACCATTGGAATAGCTCTATGACACCAAACCTGATATCGGCCGAATACGCCGGCGCGTATCGAATTCGCTTGCGATTCGACGATGACACCACGGGCGAGATCGATCTGGAGTCGAAGCTCTGGGGCGAGGTATTCGAACCGCTGAGGGATCTCACGCGATTTCGCGAGTTCCGTCTGGACCAGGAAATGAACACCGCGGTGTGGCCGAACGGCGCGGATCTGGCACCGGAGTTCCTCTACGAAAACGTTGGCTGAAACGCCGCACAGGCCGCGCGCGGCCTCATTGAAACAAAAACGCTCCTTTCACGGCGCCGTCACCCCCAACGCCGCCATCTTCTCCAGCAGTCTCGGCAGCTCGACCGGCTTCGTGTCGTAGTCGTTGCAGCCGGCTTCCATCGCCTTCTCGCGATCGCCGGCCATCGAGTGCGCGGTCAATGCGATGACCGGAATCTGTTTCGTCGTCGCGTCCGCTTTGATCGCGCGCGTCGCCTCCCAGCCGTTCATCACGGGCAGGCTCATGTCCATCAGCACGATGTCGGGGTGCTCGGTCTTCGACTTCGCGACACCTTCGGCGCCGTCGACCGCGAACACCACTTCGAAGCCGCGCCGCTGCAATCGCCGCGCGAGCATGTCGCGATTCGCCTCGTTGTCTTCGACGAGCAGGACTTTGGCCATCGGAATCAGCTCCTTTGAATTCTTGTCGGTGCGGAGTTCGGCGCGGCTTCGGCGTCGACGACGACTGTAGGCAACGTCACCGTGAACGTCGAGCCTTCGCCGGGGACCGAGTCGACCGTGATGTCGCCGCCCATCATCAGACAGAACTGGCGGCTTAGCGCGAGACCGAGGCCCGTGCCGCCGTATTTGCGCGACGTGTGCGCTTCGGCTTGCGAGAACGCTTCGAACAAACGCGCGAGTTGTTCATCGGTGATGCCGATCCCCGTGTCGCGGATCGCGAATGTGTACGTCTCGCTCGTGGCGTCGCACCGTCAACGTGATCATGCCGTCCTCCGTGAACTTCGCCGCGTTCGACAACAGGTTGAACAGCACCTGCCGCACCTTCACGAGGTCGGCGTGCATCGCGCCGA
Organism: uncultured Gammaproteobacteria bacterium; assembly: GCA_963829065.1. Lineage (GTDB taxonomy): Bacteria > Pseudomonadota > Gammaproteobacteria > Pseudomonadales > Azotimanducaceae > DATJGR01. Next base: position 195,338 of record CAWHHK010000015.1, read on the forward strand.
TGTCGGCCGGGCAATCGATCACGAATGCGTTGCGGTTCTTCTCGACCACCGGCCGCACGATCGACTCGGCTTCTCGGACCAGCGTCGCGACGTCGAAGTCTTCCAGATACATCGTCATCCGCCCCGCTTCGACCTTCGACAGATCGAGGATGCCGCTGATCAGTGTGAGCAGATGTTTGCCCGCGGTGTGGATCTTGCCGAGGTCGGGCAGGAAGTCTTCGTGCCCGAGGTCTTCGCATTCTTCCTGCAGGAGTTCCGCGTAACCGATGATCGCGTTCAGCGGTGTGCGCAGCTCATGCGACATGTTGGCGAGGAACTCGCTCTTGTGCCGCGAGGCGACTTCGAGTTCCTGCGTCTTGGTTTGCAGTTGGTTGAACAAGCGTGCGTTCTCGATCGCGATGACGCGCTTGGTTGGCGAGCGCCTCGAGGATTGCCCTGTGGCGCGACGAGAACGGCTTCGCTTCGTTGCGGATGACCAGGATCGCGCCGATCGCCCCCTCGCGGCTCGGCATGGGCACGGCCAACGCCGCGAGTTCGGTCCTGCCGGCGGCGCGATGGCCTTCGGCCACACCTGGATATCGTTCGGCCCACGCTTCGATGGGACCCACCACTTCTACCACGCGATTCTCGTTGACGGCCGCGCCGACGAACGAGCCGCGCAGTCCGACGAAGCCATCGCGCTCGACCGGATACGTCCAGGCGCCTCGGATGTCGTCCCACCCCTGCATAGTCTCGTCGTCGACGAAATTGACCGACGCGATGTCCGCTTCGCAGAGCCGTCTGTGCCGCCGCAGCGATCTGCGGCAACGTCGCATCGAGATCCGCCGGCGCACTCGCGATGATCGAGAGCACGTTGCCGAGCACCTGCTGACGATCGAGGTTCTCGCTGACGATCTGGTTGCTCTCGCGCAGTTCGCGAATGAGGCGCGCATTCTCGATCGCGATCGCGGCCTGGTCGGCGAAGGATTGCAGCAGCGCAATGGCTGGCGGTGCGATCGCATCGTCGATCGTGCTCATCAGTGCCAGCAAACCGAGCACTTCGTCGCCGCGCGGAATCGGGATGATCGCGACCGCGCGCACGCCGGCATCGAGCCAGCCCTCTGCTCCGCATCGGCTTCCGACAGATCTGACCGATTCCACAAGACCAGCTGGCGACGTCGCGCGGCGCGGCGGAATCGTTCGGTCAGCGGCAGCTGCCTTCCAAGCGGGCTGCCGGCAGACCAGTCCGGCATCATGGAAAAGCCACGCAAGACCCTGAACTCGCCTTCCAGCAGCGATATCCCCGACAGACGTCCCGGTCAGTCGTCGTGCCGCGTCGGTAATCGCCTGCAGCGTGGCGTCGAGTTCCTCGGGCGCCTCGCTGATCTGCCGCAGGATCTCACTGCTCGCTTCCTCGCGCCGCAGCGCGTCCGTTATCTCCTTGTTGCGCGCCTGCAGCTCGCTGAACAGGCGCGCGTTGTCGATAGCGATGGCCGCCTGGTCGGCGAAGGTCTCGATCAGTGCTACTTGTTGCGCGCTGAATGCCTCCTCCCGCGCGCTCAGGAACGCAAGCGCGCCAAGCGCCCGGTCGCCACGCAAGAGCGGTACTGCCATCAACGAATTGATGGCGTAGTCGACCGTAAGCGCCACCGAATTCGAGAATTGATCGAGCTCCTGTTGCCCGTTGACAACAATCGTGCATCGCTGTTGGACGGCGCGTCCGGTCGCGCTCCGATCGTCGACGGGCCACGACGATCGGGCGTCGTCGACCATCGACGCGATATAGCCTCGCGCGACTTCCATCCGTAGTCGATCGCCGTGGATGATGTGCGCACTGGCCCCATCAGCCGCACACAATCGCGATCCGGTCTCGATGATCGCTTCGAGCACGGGCTTCGCGTCGGTGGCCGAACTCGCTATGACGTTCAGCACGTCCGCCAGCGCCGTCTGCCGTTCGAGCGCGTCGCTGACTTCGCGATTGCGCTCGCGCAACTCGCGAATGAGGCGCGCGTTGTCGATGGCAATCGCGGCCTGGTCGGCGAAAGACTCCAGCAGCGCGACTTCCTGCTGCGAGAACGGGCGCAGTTCGGTGCGCACTAAGCCGATCGACCCGAGAACTGAACCCTCGCGGATGATCGGCGCGGCCATGATCGTCCGAATTCGGGAACGGAACACGGGGTCGAGATCCGTTACCCCTTGCGCGCGCAACATTGCGATCACGTCGTCGAGGACTATGGTGCCGCCTTCGCGGATCGCGCGGGTGTGGGCAAACGGCGCGTCGAGCCCCGAACGCCCGGGGGGACCGTGCGGAAAATCGACTCGCGCGCTGTAGCTACCGCCGACCGCTTCGTCGCCCTCGACGAGCCAGACGTTGGCGCCATCGGCATCGCAGAGTTCGCGCGCGGCCGTGGAGATCGCGGTCAGCGTCGTGTCGAGATCCTCCGGCGTGTTGCTGATGTGGCGCAGGATCGCGCCGGTCGCCTCCTCGCGCCTCGAGCGCTTCCGTTATCTCCTTGTTGCGCGCCTGCAGCTCGTTGAACACGCGCGCGTTATCGATCGCGATGAGCGCCTGATCGGCGAAGCGTCGCAGCAGCGTCACGTGTTCCGATGAAAACTCGTGCGCGACGTTGCGGCGCACGATGACCATGCCGTGCGTGCCGGCGGCAGACGACACGTTGATGCGCAGTAGCGCGGCTTCCGTCAGCCGATCCTCGCGTGCGCGAAGCGCGTGTACGGCGAAGTTGGGGGGCCATGAATCGATCGGGCCGGTGGCCTGCATCACTTCGGTGTCGAGGTTCTCCCGATCCTGTCGGAAGTCGCGCTCAGACGCGTCGTGAACATGCAATCCGCGGACGGGATCCCAGAACACGGAGCGCAACTCGCCCGCATCGTCGCGTCCCATGAAGCCGATCGCCACGTGGTCCGCAGCACACAGTCGCCGCGCCGCCGCCGCGATCGCCGACAACACGCCTTCGATCTCGCCCGGCGACTGACTGATGGTGCGCAGAATGTCGCCGGTCGCGGTTTCGCGTTCGAGACCTTTCGCGAGCGCGTCGTTGCGCTCGACGAGCTGCTGCTGCGCGCGCGCGGTCTCGATCGCGACGACCGCCTGCGCGGCGAAAGCTTCGAGCGTCGCCAATTCGCCGGCGTCGAACGGACGGACCTCGACGCGCGACACGGCAATTGCGCCCAACGGACTGAGGCGCCCGAGTGGCGCCGCCATCATCGACCGCACGCCGGACGCATCCAGGCGTTCCATGACCATGGCGCGATTGGATGTGTCTGCAGCAGCGCTGGGTTGCGGAGTATCACGAAACCAGGCGCTCATCGTTTCCGTCAGGTCATCGACCGCGACGCCCACGCGCTCGCGCACCGCTCGCGTGTTCGGAGCTGGGCCCTCCACGTCGATCGCTTGACCGCCAGTCGCATACGCCTCGCGTCCACGCAACCCGACTGCACCCGGACCTCCAATCAACTGCTCGCCATCGAGAAACCAGACGCGCGCGCTGTCGCCATCGGTGAGTTCGCGCGCCGCTTCTGCGATCGCGACGAGCGTGCCGTCGACATCGAGCGGGTGCTCGTTGATGCGCTGCGAGATGCGCGCGAGCGCCGCCTCGCGCTCGACGGATGCGGCGAGATCGGCGTTGCTGTTCTGCAGTTCGTTGAACAGCCGCGCGTTCTCGATCGCGATCACCGCTTGGGCGCCGAATGTCTCGAGCAACGCGACCTGCGACGGCGTATACGGTTCGGCCGAACGCCTTTGCACGATCAGCACTCCGAACGGGCCGGTGCTGGTGATGAGCGGCACGACCACGGCGGAGTTCACGCCGCGTTCGCGCCACGAAGCCGCGAGCTCGGACGACAGGGCCTCGACTGCGGCGGGCCCGCCGTGGCGCATGACCGTGCGACCTTCGCGCAGCACCGCCTGAATGGAGTCGGGCCCCTTCTGTTGAGGGGCGAGTGCGGGCGCGGCAAGCGTGCCATCCGCAACCACAACGCCGTCGATCACGACTGCAATGCGTTCGCTACGCTCTTCCGTCGCGCGGGCGATGATCGCTCGTTCAGATTGCGCGATCCGCGCCGCCTTGAGTGCACACCTCGTCGAGCGCGGCCTGAAGATCCGACGGCGCGCGACTGATGACTTCCAGCACTTCGGCTGTCGCGGTCTGCTGATCGAGCGCCACTGCGAGTTCCGCGTTGCTGTCCTGCAGTTCGTTGAACAGCCGCGCGTTCTCGATCGCAATGACCGCCTGTGCTGCGAATGTCTCGAGCATGGCAACCTGCGACGGCGTGTAGGGTTCCGCCGACTTTCTGCTCACGATCAGCACGCCGAACGGACCGGAGCTCGTGATGAGCGGCGTCACGACGGCGGAGTTCACGCCGAGTTCTCGCCACACCGCTGCGAGCTCGGGTGACACGCTTTCGACGGTGGCCGGACCGCCGTGTCGCATCACGGTGCGTCGCTCGCGCAGCGCCGCCTGCACCGACTCCGATCCTCGCTGTTGCGGTGCGAACGCCGGCGCTGTCAGCGTGCCGCCTTCCGGCCACACGGCGCCATCGACCACGGCCGCGATGCCTTCGCTGCCCTCATCGGTGATGCGCGAGATGATGACGCGCTCGGATGCCGAGATCCGTGCCGCCTTGAGCGCGACCTCGTAGAGCGCAGTTTGAAGATCCGACGGCGCTTTGCTGATGACTTCGAGGACTTCAGCGGTGGCGGTCTGTTGCTCCAGCGCTTCGACGATTTCGCGATTGCGCGCCTGCAGTTCGTTGAACAGTCCGGCGTTCTCGATCGCGATCACGGCCTGCGCCGCGAAGGTCTCGAACAGTCGGACCTGACGAGGGGTGTAAGGCGCGGGCGAGCGGCGGCTGACGACGAGTCGGCCGAACGGTACCGCTGTCGTCGTCAACGGCGTGACGATCGACGAATTGACGCCGGCGGCCTCCCACAACCTGGCCAGGTCCGGCGCATCGAGACGGATGGCGTCCGGACCGCCGTGGCGCATGACCGTCGTGGTGACTCCGCTGCTCGAGTCGGACGGGACCGGTGTCGGGCGCATCGAGGCGGGAATGCTCGATGATCTCGCCGTCGACCGCGGCCGACACCCGAGCGGTGGAACCGTCGGGCATGCTGCGGATGACGACCGCGTTTTCGGAATCGAGCAGCCGGCACGCCTTGACGATGACCGCGTCCAACGCGGCCTGCAGATTCGCCGGCGCGCGGCTGATGACTTCGAGCACTTCCGCCGTCGCGGTCTGCTGTTCGAGCGTCTCGGCGACTTCGCGGTTGCGCGCGTCGAGTTCGTTGAATACGCGCGCGTTCTCGACGGCGACGACCGCCTGCGCGGCGAGATGTTGCAGCAGCGTGATGTGGTGGGCATCGAACGGACGTGCGGTGCTGCGGCGGACGACCATGAAGCCGATCCGAGTCTTCCCGGACATCAGTGGAACGGACAACAGAGCCAGCTCAGCCAGTCCATCGGCGCGCGTAATCGACACAAGGCCAGGGTATTCGGCTTGCCAGTTCTCGACCCGACCGACGACATGGGTGTAGCCACGGATCTCATCGGCCGCGCTCAGAGCGAACCTCGAAACGCCTTCCTCGAAAACACGCAGACCCCGGATTCCGTCCCAGTTGTGGAAGGTGGGTTGTCCATCTACGCCGTTGACCTCGAAGCCGATCACGCCGTGGTCGGCCTCGCAGAGCCGCTCCGCCGCGCGTCCGATCGCCGGCATGATCCGCGCGAGGTCGGCGGGCGATTCGTTGATGATGCGCAGAATGTCCGCAGTGGCGGTTTCGCGTTCCTGCGCCGCGGCGTTCGCCTGCAGCGCGGCATCGCGTTCCTGTTGGGTGTAGGCGAGCAGCGCCTGAGCCCCCGCCAGTTGCATCTGCAGCTGCTTCAATGTCGGCTTCATGACGCGCGCTCGACCTGTACGCACTCCACGGGAAGCGTGATCGTGAACGTCGAGCCGGCAGCCGGTTCACTCGTCACCGTGATGTCGCCGCCCATCATCCGGCAGAAGTCGCGCGAGATCGCGAGGCCAAGCCCGGTGCCGCCGTACTTGTGTTGCGTGGTCGCCTCCGCCTGGCTGAAGGATTTGAACAGCTTGCCGATCTGCTCCGCGGTCATGCCGATGCCGGTGTCGCTGACGGCGAAGGTGAGGTGCGGAGTCGGCGCTTCGTGCCGTGCGACGCGCAGCGTCACGGTGCCGCGCTTCGGTGAACTTGGCCGCATTGGACAACAGATTCAGCAGCGACTGGTGCACCCGCACCGGATCGGCACGCATCGCGCCGATGTCGGCCGGGCAATCGACGACGAACGCGTTGCCTTTCTTCTCGACCAGCGGTTGGGTCACGGCTTGCACGTCGCGCACCATGCCGGCGATGTCGAAGGCTTCGATGTTCAGCGTCATCTTGCCCGCCTCGATCTTCGACAGATCGAGGATGTCGTTGATGAGCCTCAGTTGATGCCGGGCCGCCGATCCGATCTTGCCGAGGTCGGCGACGAAGGAGGCTTCGCCGATGTCTTCGGCTTCCTCCTGCAGCAACTCCGAGTAGCCGATGATCGCGTTCAGCGGCGTGCGCAGCTCGTGGCTCATGTTGGCGAGGAAGTCACTCTTGTGTTTCGAGGCGGCGGCGAGTTCGACGTTGAGCTCGCCCAGCTGCTCGGTGGTGGCCTGCAGTTCGTCGAACAGGCGTGCGTTCTCGATCGCGATGACGGCTTGGTCCGCGAAGGTCTCGATCAAGGCAATCTGTTGCGGCGTGTAGGGCTCAGGGCGCGTGCGCGTGAACGTCAGCACGCCGATGGCGCGATCGCCTTTCATCAGCGGCGCGGCGAGGAACGCGCGCTGGCCGGCCACCGCGGCAGTGCTGGGGAACTCGTCCGCATCCCGCAGGATGTCATCGGTGTAAACCGTTCGTCGCTCCAGTGCCGCGCGACTGGAAATCGATGTCGGGTCGATGTCGAGCGGGGGTCTCGACAGATTCCCCTCAGCATCTCGGACGATGTTCGCCACTTGTCCATAGACCGCGGTCCAGACGAGCCTGCCGTCCTCCACCAGCAGCGCTCCGGCACCGTCGGCGAGACACAGCCGCGCACCGGTTTCCATGATCGATTCCAGCACCGGGCGTGCGTCGGTGGCAGAACCCGCGATGACGTTCAGCAGGTCGGCCATCGCCTTCTGCACGTCGAGCGCTTCGTTCACTTCGCGATTGCTGTCGCGCAACTCACGGATCAGGCGAGCGTTCTCGATCGCGATGGCGGCCTGGTCGGCAAAGGATTGCAGCAGATTGATGGCTGCGGGTGCGATCGATTCGCGGGTCGACCAGGTGTTGAGAAATCCGAGCAGCGTGTCGCCGCGCCAGATGGGCACCAACGCGTACGAGCGAGACCCGAGCGCCTGCAATCGCTCGCGACCATCATCGGGTAGTTCGTTCCAGTTCCGTACCAACGGCGCACGACTCCGCAAAAGCTCGCCGTAGCCACTGGCCTCGTTGATCAGCGATGGCTGTCCGATTTCTCGATGCAAAACGTCGCTGGTGCCCGGCGTGACGGCAAAGCCACGGACGATCGCTTGGTCCTCCTCAATCCGCAGCAGTCCGGTGGTCATACCCGTCAATCGCTGCGCGGCGGTCGGGATCGCCTGCAACGTTGTCGCCAGATCTTCCGGAGAATTGCTGATCAACCGCAGGATGTCGCCGCTGGCTTCCTCGCGCCTCAGCGCTTCCGTTATCTCCTGATTGCGCGCCTGCAGTTCGTTGAAGAGTCGCGCGTTGTCGATCGCGATGAGCGCCTGGCTCGCGAACGTCTCGAGGATCGCGACGTGGCGGTCGGTGAACGGGATCGCGTTGCGGCGCGTCACTACGATGGTTCCGACCGGACCCGCGTCACTGCGCATCGGAACGGCAAGCGCCGCGGCCTCCGATTGTCCGTTGGCCCGCGCCATCGCAGCCATGTCCGGATAGTCATCCGCCCACGAGTCGATCGGTCCGGCAAACCGCACCGGCGCGTTGCGTAGCGACCGCTCGGACACCGGGCACCCCGCGGCCGCGACCGGATCGCGGGCATCGATGTGTGGCCGACCCCGGTCGCCCAGATGCGCTTCCCGTGGGCAACAACCACCGAGTCGGCGTCGCAGAGGCGCGCAGCTGCACCGGCGAGTTGCGGCAGCACCGCGTCGAGATCCGCCGGCGACGCCGCGATGATCCCGAGCACGTCGGCCATTACGGTCTGCGTCTCGAGCGCTTCCGTCACTTCGCGATTGCGTTCCGCGAGTTCCCGCTGCGCGCGCGCCGTCTCGATAGCTGTGGCGGCCTGGCTCGCGAAGGCTTCGAGAGACGCAATTTCGCCGGCGACGTAAGGACGTACTTCCGTGCGCACCGTGTACAACGAGCCGAGCACGGCACCTTCGCGCGTGATGGGCGCCGCCATCATCGAGCGCAGGTTGTGTTGATAGCCTTGGCGTTCGATGCCATGTTGCCGTGCCATCGCCAAGCCGTCGTCCACCGCGATGCTGCGTCTGTCGCGTATGGCCCGCACGTGGATGGCCCGGGCGTCGTTCAGCGACATGCGCCGTAGGAAGCCGCCGGCGTAGTACTCCGCGAGTTCGGGAATCCGACTGCTCATCTGGTAGCCGACTACGTCGTCACCGTCGACGAGGCAGACCCGCGAACCGTCGCTGTCGGTCAGCGCTCGTGCCGCCTCGGCTATCGCCAGTAGCGCGCCATCGACATCGAGCGGCTGCTCGTTGATACGCTGCGAGATGCGCGCGAGCGCAGCCTCGCGTTCGACCGACGCGGCGAGATCCGCATTGCTGTCCTGCAGTTCGTCGAACAGACGCGCATTCTCGATCGCGATCACCGCCTGATCGGCGAACGTCTCGAGCAGGCCGATCTGCGCGTCGGTATACGGCTCCGGCGAGCTGCGCGTGACCACCAGCGCACCGAAGCGCCCTCGCGTGGTCGTTAGCGGCGTCACGATGGACGAGTTGACGCCGCGCGCGCGCCAGGCGGCTGCGAGTTGCGGTGCATCGGGGAGCAGGCTCTCAGGGCCGCCGTGGCGCATCACCGTGCGTCCACTGCCAAGAATCGCCAGCGCCCCCGAGCCGGCGTCCGCCGGTGTCGGCGTTGGTGACGCAAGCCGAGAGTCCGGTGAGATCTCGGTGCCGTTCGCGACCGCGACCCACCCCGCCGATCCGTCGGGCGCAAAGCGGATGACGACGGCGCCGTCGGATTCGAGGAGCTGTGTCGCTTTCAGCACCACCACATCGAGCGCGGCCTGCAGATTCGCTGGCGAGCGGCTGATGACGTCGAGGATCTCGGCAGTAGCGGTTTCACGTTCGAGCCCTTCCGCCAACGCGCGGTTGTGCGCTGCCAGCGTCTGTTGTGCGCGAGCCGTTTCGATTGCGATCGCGGCCTGCGCCGCGAAGGCTTCGAGCGTGGCGATCTCGGTCGAATTGAACGGCCGAACTTCGGTGCGCATGACGGCGAGCGAGCCCGCGATCGAATCGCCGCGCCCGAGCGGCGCCGCCATGTTTGAGCGAATGCCTGCGGTGACGATGTAGTCACGGACCGGACCGGGCTGAGCTTGCTCCAGGATGTCGGCGATCGCGACTGTGCCGCGCTCACGCACACAGCGTACAGCCGGCGTGTCTTCATTCGCTGAGTCGACGTCGAACCCGCTGACGTATGCCGCGCGACTATCGCCGATTGCGCCGATCTTCGGCATGAGTCGATCGCCGTCGCGCAGCCACACGCGCGCGCCGTCGCCACCGGTCATTTCGCGCGCCGCCTCAGCGATCGCGAGCAGCGTACCGTCGACGTCGAGCGGCTGTTCGTTGATGCGATGTGAAATGCTTGCCAGCGCGGCCTCGCGGTCGGCCGACGCGGCGAGTTCGACGCGCAATCGCACTTCACTCGCTTCGAGTTGCCGCAACCGTTGCCGCAGTTCCTGATCCGACGATTCCGCCGACATCGCGTTTGCTCCCCCCCAGGAAAGCGCCCTTGCAGCCTCGCTGACGCGCAGCGAAGGGATTGCGGAATATTACGCGGTACGTCGCATGCTCCGCAGCATCATCCCATACGTTCAGGTGCACGTATTCCCGACGCTTCAGCCCTTCAGGCTCGCGAGGAATTGCAGCGTGCGATCGGCAGTTGCCGCGTCCGCCGCCGCGATTGCCACGTTGAAATCCGTCACGCCGATGTTGCGCAGCCGATCGATCGCGCCGCGCAGGTAGTTTTCGTCGCCGGCGAGCGCGATGTCCGCCGGACCTTTGGCGCCTTCGCGATCGAGCATCGCGCGATACGACGGCAATTGACCGTAGATCGTCAGCTGTTGTGCGATGCTGTGCGCGCGCCTCATCCGGCTTGTTGGTCAGCACGACCGGAAATCCGCCGACGACGATCGGCGCGGGTTTGCCTGCGCCCCTCGCCGCAGCCGTCAGCGACGGAACGATGTGTTCTTCCATCGTTTTCGGTCCGACCATCCACGTGATCGTGCCGTCGGCGAGTTCGCCGGTGAGCTTCAGCATGACCGGACCGAGCGCCGCGACGAGCAACGGCACGCGGCTTCGCGCCGGGCACGGTGATCGCGACGCCGTGCACGTGATATTCGTCGCCGTCGTGCTGCACGGTTTCGCCGCGCAGCAGCGGACCGAGCACTTCGAGGTATTCGCGCATGTGCGCGCGCCGGTTTCGCGTACGAAAAGCCCAACATGCTTTCGATGACGATCTGGTGCGACAGGCCGATGCCGAGCGAAAAGCGGTTGTTGCTCGCCGACGCCGCCGTCAGCGCCTGCGACGCAAGCGCCGTCGGATGTCGCGGATACGTCGGCACGACCGCGGTACCGAGCCCGATGCGCTTCGTCGCATGCCCGATGACCGACAGCGCGCCGATCGCGTCGTACGACATCATCTGCGCCATCCAGATGCTGTCGAACTTCAGCTCTTCCATTCGTTGCGCCTGTCTTGACGAGGTCGCCGACCGTGCGATTGACGCCGTCCGCGCCGATGATCATTCCGATCCGCATGAGTGGCTCCTGATTCGTGGGGTGATGTTCGCGAGGGTCGCGGATAGCAACAGCATTCCGCCGATGGGTCAAGCCGATCGGCGCGGTCGCGGTCCGCGCGCGCCGCGACTACGTCCGGATCAATCCGGCTAGAATCCGCGCTCCAATCGGAGGACGTTCATGGCAAAAGAAACCATCGCGATACTCGGCGGCACCGGCGATCTCGGCACCGGACTCGCCATTCGCTGGGCAAAGGTCGGGCACGAGATCGTCATCGGCTCGCGCACCCAGCAGAAAGCCGACGCCGCGGTCGCGGAGCTGAAGAAGATCAGCCCGCAGACGAAGGCGCGCGCGATGGAGAATCCGCGGCCGCGGCCGCCGCCGGCGACATCGTCGTGTTGACGGTGCCGTTCGAACATCAGCTGTCGACGCTCGAGTCGGTGCGCGCCGGACTCGAAGGCAAAATCCTGATCGACGTGACGGTGCCGCTGATTCCGCCGAAGGTCGGCACGGTACAACTGCCGCCGGAAGGCTCTGCCGGCAAACGCGCGCAGAATTTTCTCGGCGACGGCGTCAAGGTCGTCACCGCGTTTCAGAACGTCGCGGCGCATCTGCTGCAACAGGACGTCAAAATCGAATGCGACGTGCTCGTCGCGGGCAACAGCAAGGAAGCGCGCGACAAGGTCGTCGAACTCGTCGAAGAAGCCGGCATGTCCGGCTGGCACGCGGGCCCGATCGAAAATTCGGCGGCCGCCGAAGCGCTGACGTCGATCCTGATCCAGATCAACCGACGTCACTCGATCTCGCATTCGGGAATCAAGATCGTCGGCCAAAGCGACCACTGACGACGTGCTCGCGCTGACGTTCACGCCGATCGCCGGAATGCCGATGGTGCGCAGCCGGCGACGATCTGCCGACGCTGATTCTGGCGGCGCTCGACGGCGCAGCAGCTGCGACTCGCAGCCGGCGACATCCTCGTGGTCGCGCAGAAGATCGTCTCGAAATCCGAAGGACGGCAGCTGCCGCTCGCGTACGATCACGCCGTCGGCAGAAGCGATCGCGCTCGCGAAGGAAACCGAGAAAGATCCGCGCCTCGTCGAACTGATCCTGCGCGAATCCGACTACCGTGCTGCGCAAGAAACCCGGTGTGTTGATCGTGCGCCATCGACTCGGGATCGTCGGCGCCCAGGCCGGCATCGACCAATCGAACATCGAACACGACGACGACGACCACGCGCTGCTGCTGCCGGAGGATCCCGACGCATCGGCGCGCCGGATCCGCGACTCGATCGCGGCGCAAACCGGCGTGCGCCCCGGTGTGATCGTCAGCGACAGCATGAATCGGCCGTGGCGGCTCGGCTCGATCGGCGGCGCGATCGGCAGCGCCGGCATCGCGGTGCTCGACGACCGCCGCGGCGGCCACGACATCTACGGCCGCGAACTGAAGGTCACGCTGGTCAATCGCGCCGATTCGATCGCAACCGCCGCGACGCTCGTCATGGGCGAAACCACCGAAAAAACGCCGGTTGCGCTGGTGCGCGGATTTCCCGCGGAAGACAGCGCGCAGACGGCGCGCGACATCATCCGCCCGCTCGAAGAAGACATGTTCCGCTGACATGGCCGCAGGCGCGGTTCGTCGCCATCACCGGCGGCGTCGGCGGCGCAAAACTCGCGCTCGGTCTGACGCAACTACCTCGGTCCCGACGAGATGTCGTTCATCGTCAACACCGGCGACGACTTCGAACATCTCGGACTGCACGTTTCGCCGGACATCGACACGCTCGCTCTACACGCTGTCGCGGGCGAATCGAATACCGAAACCGGCTGGGGACGCGCGCGGCGAGACGTGGCAGTTCATGCAGGCGCTCGAGCAGCTCGGCGGCGAGACGTGGTTCAAGCTCGGCGACCTGCGATCTCGCGATGCACATCGAGCGCACCCAACGACTGCGTGATGGCGCGAGCTTGACCGACGTGACACGAACGAACTCGCGACGGCGCTCGGCGTCAGCATACGAGATCCTGCCGATGAGCGACGCGCCGGTGCGCACGATGATCGGCACGGCGGACGGCGAACTCGCGTTCCAGCACTACTTCGTCCGCGATCGCTGCGCGCCGGCGGTGACCGGATTTCGATTCGACGGCGCCGCCGAGCGCCACGTTGTCGCCGGAAATCGACGCGAGCGACTCGACGATCCGCGGCTCGCCGGCGTCATCATCTGTCCGTCGAATCCGTTCGTCAGCGTCGATCCGGTGCTCGCGATTCCCGGCATGCGCGAACGTCTTGCGCGCGCGACGCGTACCGATCGTCGCCGTTTCGCCGATCGTCGCCGGCACCGCGATCAAAGGACCCACCGCAAAGATGATGCGGGAATTGCACATCCCCAACGACGCCGTCGCCGTCGCGCAGCACTACCGCGGCTTGTTGCGCGGCTTCGTGCTCGACGCGCAGGACGCCGCGCTCGAAGGCGCCGTCGCCGCGCTCGGGCATCGCTACTGTCGTGACCCAAACCGTCATGCTAACGTTGGCCGATCGCGCGCAACTCGCTGCCGACGTGCTGCGATTCATCAAACGGATCAAGTGAGGGGAACGCGCCGTGTGGGCGGTGGTGCCGCTGAAAAACATTCGCCACGCGAAACAACGCCTCGCGTCGCTGCTGACGCCGCACGAGCGCGGCGAACTGATGCTCGCGATGGTCAGCGACGTGCTGGACGCATTGACGCAGACGCCGGGCCTCGCCGGCATCCTGCTCGTCTCGCGCGCGCCCGAAGCGGCTGAACTTGCGCACCAACATGGGTGCGAGCTCTATGCCGAAGCCGCCGGCGCGGATTTGTCGGAGTCGGTGCAGGCTGCCGGCGGTTATCTGGTCGCGAATCGCAGATGCCCGCGGCACGTTGATCGTCCCGGGCGACGTGCCGCTGATCACGCCCGCCGACGTCGCAGCGATTCTCGATCAGCATCAGCGCTTCACGCTGGTGCCGGACTCCGAAGGCGACGGCACCAACTGCATCGTCTCGTCGCCGCCGAATCTGATCCGTTATCGCTTCGACGGACACAGCTTCAAACCGCACGCCGAAGCCGCATACGGCATCGGGATCACGCCGCGCATCGTGCGCAACGAAGCCTTCGGAATCGACGTCGATACACCGCGCGATCTGCTGCGTGTTCTCGAGCGCGCCGGCCCCTCGCGCACGCGAACTTGCTTAGAAACAAGCGGTATAGCAACGTCGCTTGACGCATCTGCATAATCGCTCTTCCGCGATTTAAATGGTCATGTCCTGCGGCCGATGGCGCGGTGCCGATAGCGAACCTCTGGCTGTAACACGGAGCATTCATGAGTACATCCACCGGCGCACTGTTGGACGCAGCGCTGCAGGGCCAACTACCGAGCGATCGCGACGCACTGACGCTCGCGACCGAGACCGATACCCAAAAGCTCGCCGCCGTTGCCGCTCAATTGCGCGATCGCGGTTTCGGCGAATCTCGTCACGTATTCGCGCAAGGTCTTCATTCCGCTGACGCATCTGTGCCGCGACGTGTGCCACTACTGCACGTTTGCGCAGACCCCGAAACGCATCGACGCGCCGTACATGACGATCGAGAAGGTGCTCGACATCGCGCGCGCAAGGCAAAGCGCTCGGCTGCAAGGAAGCGTTGTTCACGCTCGGCGAAAAACCGGAACTGCGCTACAAAGCCGCGCGCGAGGCGCTCGCGCAGATGGGATATGCGACGACGCTCGATTATCTGCACGCGGCCGCCAAAGCGGTGCTCGACGAAACGGGTCTGCTGCCGCACGCGAATCCCGGCACGATGACCGACGCCGAGATCGCGCTAGCTGCGTGGCGTCTCGCCGTCGATGGGCATCATGCTGGAGTCGGCATCGCCGCGGCTCAGCGAAAAAGGCATGCCGCACTACGGTTCGCCCGACAAGATCCCTGAGGTGCGACTGGATACGCTGCGTCGCGCCGGCGCCGCACGCGTGCCGTTTACGTCGGGCATTCTGATCGGCATCGGCGAAACGCGACTCGAGCGCATCGAATCGTTGCTCGCGCTGCGCGCCGTGCACGCGCGAGCACGGTCACATCCAGGAAATCATCGTCCAGAATTTCCGCGCGAAGGCGGGCACGAAGATGGTCCGCGCGCCGGAGCCGGATCTCGACGAACTGCTGTGGACGATCGCGGTGACGCGCATCATGTTCGGCGCGCGACATGAGCATTCAGGCGCCGCCGAATCTGAGCCCCGGCGTGCTGCCGCAGATCGTCGCGGCCGGCATCAACGATTGGGGCGGCGTGTCGCCGCTGACGCCGGACTTCGTCAATCCCGAAGCGCCGTGGCCGCACCTCGAAGAACTCGCACGCGAAACCGCACGCGCCGGCAAACTGCTGCACGAACGGCTGACGATTTATCCGAAGTACGCACAGCGCCCCGACGTCTGGCTCGCTGAGCCGTTGCGCCACGCGGTGCTCAATCTGATCGACGCATCGGGCCTGCCGCGCACCGACAGCTGGTCGCCCGGCGAGACGAGCAGTCCGCCGGCCGACGTGCTCGCGGCGATTCGACGGTCCTGCCGTCACGGCGTCCGCGCCGAAGTCGCGGCGATTCTCGAACGCGCGCACCGCGGCGAGGACCTGTCGCGAACACGACGTCGTACGCCTCTTCAACGCGCGCGGCGACGATTTCGCCGCGGTCGTCCACGCGGCCGATGCGATCCGCGCAAGCGCGTCAACGGCGACGTCGTCAGCTTACGTCGTCAATCGCAACATCAACTACACGAACGTCTGTTACTTCAAATGTCAGTTCTGCGCGTTCTCGAAAGGCAAACTGTCCGAGAACCTGCGCGGCCGCCCGTACGATCTGTCGCTCGACGAAATCCAGCGCCGCACGCGCGAAGGTTGGGATCGCGGCGCAACCGAAGTGTGTATGCAGGGCGGCATCCATCCGGATTACACCGGCGACACCTACGTCGAAATTCTGAACGCGGTCAAAGCCGCGCAGTCCCGGACATGCACGTGCATGCGTTTTCGCCGCTCGAAGTGTGGCAAGGCGCGGCGACGCTCGGCATTCCGCTCGAAGATTTCCTGACGCGACTGAAAGCACGCCGGCCTCGGCACGTTGCCCGGTACCGCCGCGGAAATTCTCGACGACGAAGTCCGCGCGATCATCTGCCCCGACAAGATCAATACGGCGCAGTGGTTCGAAGTGATGGATACCGCGCATCGCGTCGGCTTCAAAACGACCGCGACGATCATGTACGGCCACGTCGACAGACCCGAAAACTGGGCGCGTCATCTGCTGCGTATTCGCGCGCAACAGCAGAAGACCGGCGGCTTCACCGAGTTCGTGCCGCTGCCGTTCGTGCACATGGAAGCGCCGATGTATCTGAAAGGCCGCGCGCGCCGCGGACCGACGTTCAGAGAAGCGGTGTTGATGCACGCCGTCGCGCGACTCGCGCTGCATCCGGTGATCCCGAACATTCAGGCGTCGTGGGTGAAGATGGGCCACGAAGGCGTCATCGCGTGCCTGAACGCCGGGTGCAACGACCTCGGCGGCACGTTGATGAACGAAAGCATCACGCGCGCGGCCGGCGCGGCGCACGGCCAGGAGACCTCGCCCGAAGAAATGCACGCGATGATCGCCGCCGCGCAGCGCACGCCGCGCCAGCGCACGACGACATACGCTGGACGCATCGCCCGAGCGCATCGCCGCGGGTCTCGGCGCCGGTGATCTCGTCGAAATCGTCAACACGCCGCTGCGCAAACGACAGGGCCGGGCAACGCTGATTCGCAACGTCGCCGAACCGATCGTCAAGCTCGGCTGACGTCCGAAAGGTCAACCGATGGTTGATGCAACGTCCACGGTCAGCACCGGTCGTTGCGTGTGCGAAGATCTACGCTACCAGCTCAATGGCGCGCCGCTCTTCACGCACACGTGCCACTGCCTCGACTGCCAACGAAAAACCGGCACGGCATTCGCGATGACGACGATCGTGCTGCGCGATGACCTGGTCATCACGCACGGACGCACGTCGGCAACCCCGCGCAGTGCTCGGAGCACGGCGTATGCGTGTGCGCAATGCCAAACCACGATTTACGTCGCGTCGACCCGGTACCCGAACACTGCTGACGCTGAAGCCGGGCACGCTCGATGATCCCGTCGCGCCGCAAGCCCACATCTGGGTACGCCGCAAACAGCGCGTGGTTGACGTTGCCGGCGGATGTTCCGCAGTTCTACGAAAATTACGACCGCGACACGACGTGGCCGGCGGCGAGTCTGGAGAGAATGAAGGCCGCAGAGCGCGGGAGCGCCTGAACAGCGCGCAAAAGAAGGCCGATCCACGGGATCGGCCTTCGCGTTCCTGCATTAACCGACGCTGCCGGCTCGACAGCATCCGTCGCCGCGGTGCGCACCGCGAGCGTCAGCGGCAACAACAGCGTCGCGAAGATCACCAGCGACACGACCGCCAGCAGCGCCAACGTCACGTCCATGCCCCACAGATCGAGCGCCCAACCGACGAACGGCCCGGTTACCGCAAATGCCGCGCGGAAGCCGAAACTCGCCAACGAGTTCGCGGTGGCGCGAAAACGTCCCGGCAAACGTTTGTTGAACGCATCCCGCAGCACGACCAGCCCCAGGCCACGCGCGACGAAGAACGTCAACGCCGCGACGAACCCGCCGACGGCGCCCGAACCACGCGAGGCCCGACATAGCCGACGGCCGGCAACAATCCGACGAACGCGAGCAGCGTCGTCGCGCCGAACCGGTCTTCCGCCTTCAGCGCCAGACGTCCGGCGACCGCCGAGACGAGCATGTAGATCGCCCACAGGTAGCCGAACTGCGACAGCTCGACGCCCTGCTCCTGCCACAACTTCTGCAACAGCCACACGGCGTAGAACGTCGTCAGGCTCCAGATCGACAGCGCCAGAAACGTCAGCCGCAGCACGGGACCCGACTTCAGCAGATGCTCGAAGATCAGCCGCATGTTCGCGACGTGATTCGTCGCGTCCAGCCGTTCACCGGGCGGCTCGACGAGACTCAGCGCGATCAGCAGCGGAATCCAGCCGACGACTACCTGCACGTACACCGCAGTCTCCAGCGACCACATCACCAGCACGCTGCACAGCACGCCCGCGAACGCCTCCGACGCCGTCTGCATCGTAAACAACCGACCGACCAGTTCCTGGCGACGGCCCGCGTCGTGACCGAGCGCCTGCTCCGAGTCGTACAGAATCGCAAGGTCGGTACCCGAAACGAGGCTGACGCCGATGCCGAGGCACATTTCGAACACCGCGAGCCCGCGCGAAACCGTCCGCGAACAACAACATCGTGTGGCCAAGCGCGATGAACACGCTGCCGACGAGCAGCGTGACCCGACGTCCGAGAAGGTCCGCCGCATAACCCGACGGAATTTCCATGACGAGCACGACCACCGCGAACACCGCCTGCAGCAGGAAGATCTGCTGCATCGACAGCCCGCGGCTTTCGAAAAACGGCACGACGACCGGCATGATCACCAGGAAGACCTGGAAAAAGCCGAAGGCCAGCGTCCGATTGATGTTGTTGCGTAACTGCAACGTCGGTTACCGCGTTCATCACCTCACTCCTACTCCACGCAAAAATCATACCCCAAAACGAAAACCCCGGAGGCTTGTGGCGCTCCGGGGTTTCGTTGAATCGTTCTTTCGAACTAGAACATCACAACCTCGTGCGCCCGCCTCCATGAATGACGGACACCATCGCGCGCGCCAGCGTGGCGGTCGAGACGGGTTGAATTTGTAGTCGAAACACGAATGCATGATTGCTAAAACTCGAAAAACGGCGCGCATGGTGCCGCGCCTCAACAAATCTGTCAACACGAAATGATGCATCGTCATCGAACGATTCGTCAGTCGTCATGTGCGAGCGATCCCAGTTCGGCGACCGTATCGAGCACCTTCGCCTCCGATGTCCTGCGGCAGCATCGGGATCAGGCGATGCACGCCGATGTCGGCAAATCGATTGAGCAAGATCCGCGGTCAGGCGGCCGCGCGGCGTGATGCTGATTTCCAGTTCACCGAGTTCTTCATCGCGCCCCCACCGCGACTGCGCGGCGCCGAGCCGCTCGATACAGCCTCGCGCCGCGTCGACGTCCATCGCAAATCCGTACCAGCCCTGACCGACGCGCACCGCGCGTTCGATCGCCGCATCGCTCGCGCCGCCGACGACGATCGGCGGACCGCCCGCCTGAACCGGGCGCGGCCGCGACTGAATGCCGGCGAAGCCAACGAAGCGGCCGTCGAATACCGGTTCGTCGTCGCGCCACAACACGCGCATCGCGCTGATGAACTCGTCCGTGCGCGCGCCGCGATCGGCAAACGGAATACCGAGCGCGCGAAATTCGGGTTCGAGATAGCCCGCGCCGATGCCGAGGATCAGCCGCCCGCCCGACAACACGTCGAGGCTCGCCATCTCCTTCGCGAGCACGACGGGATTGCGCTGCGCGATCAACACGATGCCGGTGCCGAGCTTGACGCGTTCGGTGACCGCCGCGAGATACGCCAGCACCGTCGACGGATGCAGCATCGGGAACAGCGGCGGCGCCGGCGACGGCGCTACTCTGCGGATCGGGCAACACGACGTGTTCGCCGGTCCACACCGATTCGAGGCCCGCGTGCTCCGCCGCCTGCGCCACCTGCCGCGCGACCGCCGGATCCGCGCAGATGCCCGAACCGATGCCGAATATGCCGATCTTCATGAGTCACCTCCGATTCGTCGCGTCCGAATTTGAACTCCACCGACGCCTACGGATAGTGTCCGCGCCCACGCCAGCAATAGAGTAACAGCATGACCTTCGGCATTGGTTTGATCGGCTGCGGCTTCATCGGCCGTTTCCACGCGCGCAACATCCGCGACGTCGCGCGCGCCGGCGCCAATGTCGCGCCGCTCGACGTCGACTATCACGCCGTCTGCGATCGCAGATGCGGATCGCGCCGAAGCGTTTGCGACAGCCGCCGGCTGCAGGTCGCGACGACCGATGCGCTGCGGTCATCAACTCACCGGCGGTCGACGCGGTCTACATCTGCACCGAGACCGTCGAGCACGTCGAACTCGTCATCGCGGCCGCCAAAGCCGGCAAACACGTGTTCTGCGAAAAGCCGCTCGCGACGAATCTCGCGGACGCGCGGCGCATGCTCGCCGCGGTCGACGGCGGCCGGCGTCACGCACCAGGTCGGTCTCGTGCTGCGCTTTTCACCGGTGTTCCGCGTCGATCGAGGACCTGATGCGGCAAGACGATCTCGGCGCGCTGCTCGCGATTCAATTGCGCGACGACCAGTATTTTCCGGTGCGCGGTCAGTACGGCGTCGAGCTGGCGCGGCGACGTGAAACGCGCCGGCGGCGGCACGCTGATCGAACATTCGATCCACGACATCGATCTGATCGCGCGGCTCGCAGGCGACATCGAGCGCGTGCGCTGCCGCACGCGCAACATCAGCGGCCATCCCGGCGTCGAGGACGTCGCGATCGTCACGTTCGATCACACCGCCGGACACAGCACGCAGCTCAGTTCGATCTGGCACTCGATGGACGATCGGCCGTCGACACGGCGCATCGAGATTTTTTTCGAAGGCGGCTACATCGCGACCGAACACGACTACTTCGGCTCGGTCGCTCTATCAGGGCCGCAGCGGCGAGCCGATCACGCGTCGCGCGGATGAGGTGCTGGTGCGCTATCATGAGCCTCGAAGGGCTCGATCCCGTCGACCACGACCTGCGCAGCTCGGCGGCATCGTGCGATCGCGCGTTCATCGAAGCCGCGATCGCAAAACGCCCAGCCCACCCGAGCTTCGCCGACGCGCTGCTGGCGCATCGAACTCGTCGATGCGTGTTATCGCAGCGCGACGGACGCACCGCGATGTGACGCTCGCAGAGATTCAGCGCAGTTGATGCGAGGCGCCTCAGGGAAGCGCGCGCGCTGGACGACCGCGCGCGTGATCAGTAACCTCGTCAATTCACCTGCATTAATCAACCCCGTTTTCTATGAGTCCTCCTATGAACGTACGCGCACCATTGCGCAGCGGGATCTTTCTCGCGCCGTTTCATCCGCTGAACGAAGACCCGACGCTCGCGATCCGCCGCGACATCGAACTCGTCGAATGGCTCGACGAACTCGGCTACGAAGAAGCGTGGATCGGCGAGCACCACTCGGCCGGGTTCGAGATCATCGCGTCACCCGAACTCTTCATCGCGGCCGCGGCCGAGCGCACGCAGCGCATCAAGCTCGGCACCGGCGTCGTGTCGCTGCCGTATCACAACCCGCTGACGGCGGCGAACCGCATCATCCAGCTCGACCATCAGACGCGCGGCCGCGTGTTGTTCGGCGTCGGGCCGGGACTGTTGCCGTCGGATGCGATGATGATGGGCATTCCCGTCGACAAGCAGCGCGACCGCATGGTCGAGTCGATCGAAGTGATCCTGCGTCTGTTCAAAGGCGAGACCGTCACGCACGAGACCGAGTGGTTCAAGCTGACGAACGCGCGCATGCAGCTGTTGCCGTATACGAAACCGTATCCGGAAATCGCGGTCGCGAGTTCGGTCACGCCGTCCGGCGGCCGCCTCGCCGGGACGCCACGGATTCGGCATGTTGTGCGTCGCCGCGACGAATCCGCTCGGCTACGACGCGCTCGGCATCAACTGGGACGTCGCGCAGAAAACCGCCGCCGAGAACGGCCGCACGATGGACCCGGCGCAAGTTGCGCCTCGTCGGCCCGATGCACATCGCGGAGACGCGCAAAGAAGCGCGCGAACAGGTGCAGTTCGGTTTCCACGAGTGGAGCGGCTACTTCAATTCGATCAACCGGATGGGCGCCGAAGACCTGCAAGGCAAGGATCCGATCGACGCGATGATCGAACGCGGCGCCGGCATCATCGGCACGCCGGACGACGCCATCGCGCAGATCGAGCGGCTCGAACAGAAGATCCCGAATTTCGGCGCGTATCTGATGCTCGCGCACAACTGGGCGAACTTCGAGGACACCAAACGTTCGTACGCGCTGTTCGCGCAGCACGTGAAGCCGCACTTCAATCGCGTCAACACCGCGCGCACGGAATCGCTGCAGTGGGCCGCGGACAATTCCGGCGAGTTCATGGGCGCCGCGATGGGCGCCGCCGCGAAGACGATCGAAAAATATCAGCGCGAAGAAGCGGAGAAAGCGAAGAAGAAGGCCGGTTGAGTCAACGCGTCTCCGCGCCTTCCCAACGCTGTTGGAAGAAGTCGAGTTGCGGCGCCCGGAAGCGGGCCGCAACGTCGATCGTCGGCCGCAGCAGCAATAGTTCGTCGGACTCAGCCGTGTACCGCGGCCAGCGCGGCAGACGTTCGCCGCCCAAATTCGGATCGCCGTTCGTCGCGAAGTTGACCCAGTAGCGATGCATCGTCGCCGCCATCGCGGCGTCGCCCGGCGCCGTCAGCATCCGCATCATCGACGGCAGTTTATCGAACGAGTCGAATACGTACGGAATCTCGACGCCGTGACCCGCGCCCGGCACCTTGCCGCGGCGCCGCTCGAGCACGTAGTCGAAGTGATACAAGTACACCGGTACGTCGACGCGCGCGACCGAACGCGCGACATGGCGCGCGCCGGCAACGAACGTCGCGTCGCCGAATGCCTGATCCGCGACCGCGGTATCGCCATCAGCCACACCCGCATACAGTTTGCGCAGCGCCGCCACGTCGACCCCCAGCGCAGCGATCAGCCGACTCGCGTCGGTGCCGAACGCCGCCAGCACACTCGCCTCGTAGCTGTTCGCGCCGATCAGCAGCGGGACTTTCGCGAATTCGCCGTCGCGCAGACGCACGCCGGGATCATCCGGCACCCACACGCCATCGATGACGGGGCCGACACCGCCGAGACCTTCCGACAGTTGCCCGTCGCCCAGCACCTGTTGCGTGGTCGTCTGACGCAATGCAACCGCGTCCGCGCTGGCGCCCACCGACTTCGCCCACGCGACGCCTTGATCGCTCAGCGACTCGCGCTGGCCGCGCGCACTGTCGAGACGCCGATCGATCTGATGGCCGCCGCCGCTCTCGATGATCGCCTTCTGGAACAGGCCCTCGGCTCGCGGCGACGTCAGCAGATGCAGCACCGCAGACCCGCCCGCCGATTCCCCGAACACCGTGACGTTGGCCGGGTCGCCGCCGAACGCGGCGATATTCGTTTTGACCCATTCGAGCGCCGCAGCCTGATCCATCAAGCCGTAGTTGCCGCGCGCGTCGTCGGGATTCGCAGCCGCAAGCGCCGGGTGCGCAAAGAACCCGAAGCGGCCGAGCCGATAGTTCAGCGTCACGAGCACGACACCGTCGCGCGCGAACCGCGTGCCGTCGTAGATCGGCATCGAGCCCGAACCCAGTCGAAACGCGCCGCCGTGAATCCACACCATGACCGGACGTTTGCCGTCGAGCGCCGTGGTCCACACGTTCAGATACAGGCAGTCTTCATCGGTCGATCCGACTGCGTCGGCGCGATCCCGCCGCGCCGGCTGCGGACACGCGGCGCCGAACTCAGTCGCCGGCGCGCGGTTGCGTCCACGGCGCAACGCTCTGCGGCGGTCGCCAGCGCAACGCGCCGACCGGCGGGGCCGCATACGGAATGCCTTTGAATACCAGCACGTCGTCGGTGGTCGCTCCGCTGACGGGACCGGAGGCGGTCACAGCCACCACGGCCGCGCGCGTGTCGACCGAGACGATCAATAACAGGATTGCAACCAGAAGCCGCCGCATGTCGATCTCGAAATTGCGCAACGCGGCGAGCGTACACCACGACCCGCCGCCGTCCAAAATCGCGCCCGAGTGAAACTGGTTACCCTCATGCGGGAAAATTTCTTCAAGCGTACCGCGCACTCGCGTGGCATCGTTCGATCCGAATTCAGCTGCAGGAGCGGGCGATGCCGAACGAATTGGGCTATTTCACGTTGCCGGTGAAAGATCTGACGCGGGCGAAACGGTTCTACGGCGCACTATTCGGATGGGAGATCGAGGATGGCGGCCACGTGGCCAACACGAAGTTCCCGCTCGGCTTGAGCCCCACTGGGCCGGCGGAGTTGCCGAACGCGTACTTCCGCGTCGACGACATCGATGCCACCGCGGCTCGTGTCTCGCAACTCGGCGGCACCGTGCGCGAACGAAACACGTATCCATCAGGCCCGAATGCGGTGTGTGCCGATCCGGATGGAACCGTGTTCAGCTTGTGGCAGCCGGCACCGGGATACGAGTAATCCGCGCGCGCTGCCCCCGACGCAGTCAGCGATCGGCTCGACTCTCACGCGACCTCGGCTTTTCGCGCCCTCCCGGCCGTAGCACGATGCTTGCCGTCGTAGACGAACTCGGCGCCGTCGAGGTCGATCAGCGGAATCTCGACTCTCTCCGCCCAATAGTCCTGGTTGTGTCGCCATTCGGGTTTGGCGCCGCCGCGCGGCAGGCGATCGAGATCTCGCATCAGATAGCCAGGATTGAAATTCTCCTGTGCGATCCAAGGCAGGATTTCCATCTCTTCGTCTTCATCGCGCAGCGCCACTGCGACCTGCTTCGCGCCAACCTCGTCCATGTGATTGAGGAGCTTGCAGACGAAATCGCCGAGCATATCCACCCGCAACGTCCAGCTGGCGCGGAAATAGCCGAACACCCACACCAAATTCGGCACGCCGGTGAACATCATGCCGCGGTACGTCACGGTGTCGCGCCAGTCGATCGTCTTGCCGTCGACGACAAACGGAATTTCTCCCATCACCGACAAGTGGAACCCCGTGGCGGCAATGATGATGTCGGCTTCGATCTCTTCGCCAGATCCTGTTCGCACACCTTTTTCGGTGAACGTCTGCAGCGAGTCGGTGACGACGCTGACCTTGCCTGCAGCCGCCGCTTTGAAGATGTCGCCTTCGGGACAGAAAGCCAAGCGCTGCTGCCACACGCGGTACTTCGGGACGAAGTGCGGCTCGAACTGAAAGTCGGCGCCTGCGAACTGACGGATCAGCGCCTTCAGCTCTTCGAACACGGCATCCGGCTCGGTGAGGCAGCGCTGCGTCAGCTGGTTCTGATCGTGAATGATCTGCGCGCGCACGACACGATGGATCGTCGGTTCGTCGATGCCGATCTGCCGCAGGCGATCGGCGAGCTCGTTCTTGTTCTCGCTGCAGAAAAAGTATGTGGGTGAGCGTTGCAGCATCGTCACGTGGGCGGCCTTTTCGGCAAGCGCGGGAATTACCGTGGCGGCCGTCGCGCCCGATCCGATCACGAGCACGCGCTTGCCCGTGTAATCGAGCTTCGGATCCCACAGCTGCGCGTGCACGAACACGCCTTGGTATTTATCCCTGCCAGCCCAATCCGGAATGTAAGGTTTCTCGTGATCGTAGTAGCCCTGGCACATCCACAGGAACTTGCAGGTGAACGTGACCGTGGCGCCGCTCGCGAGCCGCGTCGCTTCAACGGTCCATTGGCTGTCCGAACTCGACCAGGTGCAGCGCGTGATGCGGTGGCCATAGCGAATGTGCGGCGCGATGCCGCTCTCCTCGATCACCTCTCCCATGTACTTCAGGATCTCCTCGGCGCTCGCGACCGGCGCGCTGACCCACGGCTTGAATCGATAGCCGAACGTGTAGAGATCGGAGTCGGACCGAACACCCGGATATTTGTGCGTGTCCCACGTACCCCCGAAGGTGTCCTTCATCTCGAGGATCAGATAGCTCTTACCCGGGCACTGCTGCTGCAGGTGATACGCGGAACCGATACCGGAGATACCGGCTCCGACGATCAGGACGTCCACGTGGGTCGCGCGGCTCGCCTTCGTTTTCGCAATTGCAGTCGACATGTCAACTCCTCGTCATCATGGCCAGCCCGACGGTGCGCGGCCGCGTTCGTCAATTGAAATCGAGTGACCCGTAGTGTCATCAATCAACGGCACGCGTGCCAATGCGTGGATTCCCGTAGGTTAAGCCGAGAGGGTGCCGTCGCACCGCACGACAACGCGCTCGACGTTCAGTGCGCGATCGTCACCGCCGGGATTTTCCACGTGCCGTCGATGATCGATGGCGGTGTCTCGCTCGGCCAGTAGAGACGGAACATCAGGATGAATTTGTCCTTCGGCGCGGGCAGCCAGTTCGACTCCTTGTCTTTGCCCGGACTCTCGTTCTGGATGTAGAGATCGACCGAACCGTCCGCGTTTGCCTTCAGGCTGTCGCGCGCGCTGATCGAATAACGATCGATCGGGTTCGCCACGAAGAAGTAGGCCGCGTTGTACATCGTCATTGACCAGAAGCCCTTCACCGGAGGGAGTTGCCCTTTGTCGAAATGGACCACGTACTTGTTGGCGCCGCTGTACGGTTTGCCATCGGCGTCCGCCACCGAAGTCGGATAGACGGCGTCCTGAGGTCGATTCGCGCCGAGTCCAATCGCGGTGACCAGCGCACGCTGAACGTAGTTCGTGCCGTAGAGGCCGGTCTTCGTCGTGAACAGCCAGCCGTTTTGGAAAGTCGCATCGCCTGCCGGCACACTGTCCTTGTCCCACGCCATGATCTTGCCGAAGCCGAGTTGCGGAACCGTCGCGAGTGCCTTCGCGGCATCGGCGCCGAGCTTCGAGGAGTCGAACGGCGCGCCCGGCACGATGCCGAGTTGGGCCAGCTTCGCGACCATCGGCGCATCCGCGGCCGCGGGTGGATTGTCTTTCAGCAACGCCGCCAGCAGCGAAAAGTATGCGTCGGCGCTCAGCGCGTTCACCTGATCGCGCACCGGCGTTTTCATGTCGATGCTCGGGTCGACCTTGCCCGTTGGCGCCGAATACGGTTTGCCATAGGCGCTGAGCGGTACCGCCGTGACGTCGTCCTGCAGCTTATGCACCGCCGCGTAATCTTCCGTCGTGCCGGTGCAATAGATCCGGCCGAGAATCCACACGATCGCGGTGGGCGATTTGTATTCCGTGACACCCGCCGGCAGCGTGCCTTTCCAACCCGGACCGGTGATTGCGTATTTCTGCGGGCCGGTACCCGTCGTCCGCTTGCCGGGCACCTGGAACACGTCGGTCCATCCGTCGAGCATCGGAAAAAGGTAATAGCGATCGTGCGCGTCGGGCAGGCTGAGAACGTACGGCTCCTTGCTGACGTCGAAGAATCCGTACGTGTATAGCGTGTCGGCGTTCGGCGCAGTGACGTCCTTGAACGATGCGTTCGGATATTCGCGCAGACGCCCCATCTGGCCCATCGGCGCGCGCGTGCCTTCCGCCTTCGCGACGTTGGTGATCACGCGTCGCGTGTACTCCATCGTCACGAGCGGGTAACCGTAGATGTAGGCCTCGACGCCGAGGTCGGTCGCTTCCTTCGGCGTGAGCGCAATGGCGTGGCTCGTCAGCGCGCTGGCAAACAGGATCGCGATCGTCGCTGCGCGGATGGGCTGGGTCACAGTGCCGCTTGATCCAGTCGATTCTTTTCATCGGGTTCATCTCCTTGTAGGACAGCGATTTGTAGGACAGCGAGCATAACTCGGGCAAATCGGGCTGATTCACTCAATCGACGAGTACATCAACATGCCCCTTTAAGCTGATCATAAGGTAGCTTATGATCAGCACGGGCAAGACTACGGATCCGCCATGACCGAATCACTCGACCGGGACCCGGTCGTTCTCATCTATGACGTCGCGCGCCTCGTGCGCACGAAGTTCGACCAGCGCGCCCGCGCGAGCGGCATGACCCGCGCGCAATGGCAGATTCTGGTTCGCGTCGAGAGGCGACCGGGGCTTTCGCAAAGCGAGTTGGCGGCGATCCTCGACGTGGAGCCGATCACCGTCGCCCGGCTGGTCGACCGCCTCGAGAAGCGCGGGCTGCTCGAACGCCGGCCGGATCCGAGCGACCGGCGCATCTGGCGTTTGCACAATCGGCCGCCGGCGCAACCGATCCTCGAAGAGATCAGCGCGTATCACCAGGAGCTCATCCGCGATATCGACGCGCACATCGGCGCTGCGGCGCGCGAGGCGATGGTCGACGCATTGCTGGCGGTTCGCGCGCGCGTAAACGCCATACCGGATCCCCTCAGCGGTCGCGTTAGCGCTGGCAGACGATCGCCGCAAGCAGTACGGAGTTAGAGCCATGTCAGCAGCACAAGCGAATCCGACACCCACACCGCCGGTACCCATCCATCCGTCGGCCGAGCGTCAAGCTGTCGCAGCACCGATCGCGGCGCCGGCGCCGGCGCGCAACAAACGCGGCTTGCGTCGCGCATTGATGCTCGGCGGCATCGTGATCGTGCTCGGCGGCACCACCGTGGCCTACCTGAACGGCGGTCGCTATGTCGGCACTGACGATGCGTACGTTAAAGCGGCGCAACTGACTGTCACGACCGACGTCTCCGGTATGGTGAAGTCGGTCGAGGCGCACGAGGGTCAACGCGTGGCCGCGGGTGACGTGTTGTTCCGGCTCGATCCCGAACCGTTCGAGATCGCGTTGGCCAACGCCAAAGCAACCGAGCTGCAGGCCGAGATGACGGTCCGGTCGTTGAAGGCCGACTATCGCAAAGGCGATCCAGCAGACCGGCGCGCAACAAGCGATGGTCGACGTCGCCAAGACCACGCTCGATCGATACGCGTCGCTGGAGAAGCAGGGGTCGATTGCGCAAACGCAATGGGACCAGCAACAGGCGACGTATCTGTCGGCATTGGCGACGTTGAATTCGCTCGACCAGGCGGCCGCCGCGACGCTCGCGCGCCTCAACGGTAATCCGGATCTGCCGGTCGAGAATTTTCCGGACGTCATGAAGGCGCGCGCGACCGTGGCCGAAGCCCAACGCCAGCTCGACCACACCGTCGTTCGCGCACCGTTCGCAGGGCATCGTCACGGCCGTCAGTTCGCTGCAGCCCGGGACGTTGATCATCTCCGCAATGTCGGCGTTCAGTACGACCAGCGCCGTCGGCTTGGTGTCCGACACCGATCATCTGGATCGAGGCGAACATGAAGGAAACCGATCTCACGCGCGTGCACGCGGGGCAGAAGGTGGACGTCGAAGATCGATACGTACCCGGATTGCAAGCTGGCACGGCTCGGTCGGTTCCGTTTCACCCGCCAGCGGCGGCGCGTTCTCACCGTTGCCGTCGCAGAACATTTCGGGCAACTGGGTCAAGGTCGTGCAGCGCGTCCCGGTGCACATCAATCTCGACGGCAGCTCCTGCGATGTGCCGCTGAGCACCGGGATGAGCGCCGTCATATCGATCGATACCGGTCATAGTCACTGGCAAGAGTTCGGCAAGGGCTGATCACGTCGATGGACGCGACCATCTCGGCGCCGAGTCCTCTGTACTCGATCGACCACTGCGCGAAACATCGCCGTCGCGTGCGCGATGGCGGCGATGTTCATGCAGACGCTCGACCAGACGATCGCAAACGTCGCGCTGCCGCACATGCAGGGCAGCCTCTCCGCGTCGCGCGATCAGATCACCTGGGTGTTGACGTCGTACATCATCGCGTCGGCGATCATGACCGCACCGGTCGGGTGGATTGCGTCGCGCTTCGGCAAGCGGCGCTTCATTCTCGTGGCGGTCGCGGGGTTCACGATCACGTCGGCGCTATGCGGCCTGGCGCAGAACCTCGACCAGATCATCGTGTTCCGTCTCCTTCAAGGCGCCTTCGGTGCGGCGTTGGGGCCGTTGTCGCAGACGATCATGATGGACATGTTCCCGCCGCAGAGCCGCGGCTCGGTCATGGGCATCTGGGGTATGGGCGTGATGCTCGGGCCGATCCTCGGACCAACGCTCGGCGGCTATCTGACCGATGCGTTCAGCTGGCGCTGGGTGTTCTACATCAACGTGCCGGTCGGCATCGCGGCCGTTGCGGGCCTGATCTTGTTCTATCGCGATCCCGGGCGCGACAAGTCGCTGATCTTCGATTGGCTCGGCTTCAGTCTGCTCGCGCTCGGGTCTCGGTGCGTTGCAGCTGATGCTCGACCGCGGCCCGCACAACGATTGGTTCAACTCGAGCGAGATCGTGATCGAGGGCGTCGTGGCGCTGCTCGGTCTGTATCTGTTCACCGTGCACATGGCGACGGCCGAAAAACCGTTCATCCGGCTCGAGATCTTCAAGGATCGTAACTTCACGTCCGCGACGATGCTGATGTTCGTGACAGGCGGGCTGTTGGTGTCGAGTTCGGCGTTGCTCGCACCGTATCTGCAGACGCTGGGCGGTTACTCGGTCACCGACGCGGGTCTGCTGATGGTCCCGCGCGGGATCGGCACGATGCTCGCGATGTCGATGGTCGGCCGAATCGCGATGCGCTTCGACGCGCGCAAGGTCATCACGCTCGGCGCCACGGTGTTGCTGCTGACGACTTACGAGATGTCGCGTTGGACGCCGGCGGTGACGGGGCTCGACGATGGGGTGGGTCGGTTTCATCCAGGGTTTCGGCATGGGCTTCATCTTCGTGCCGATGAATCTCGTCGCGTTCTCGACGATCCCGCCGAAATCCGCACCGACGCGTCGGCGATCATGAATCTGCTGCGCAACATCGGCGCGCGCATTCAGCGTGTCGCTGACGACCGCGGTGCTGACGAGCAGCACGCAGATCGTGCACGCACAGGTCGCAGCGAACATCGACCCGTTCAATCGCGCGCTCGGCGTCAACGCGCAGTCGATGATGTGGAATCCACACATGCCGTTCGGCCTCGCGTCGATCGACGGCGTGATTTCGCGCGCGGCGTTGCAGATCGCGTACGCGAACGACTTCCTGTTTCTGTTCTACACGTCGATTCCGGCGGTGTTGCTCGTGTGGCTGATGCGCCGACCGCAACTGCCCGGCGCGATACCGCTGAAGCCCGAGGACGTTCATCTGCCGGAATGATGGACGAGCGACCGCGCGACATCCGCAATGTCGCGATCATTCCCGTCGTCGGTTTTCGTCATTGCCGCATCAACAGCCGCGCCAACATCTTTTTCGCCGCCGGCGCGAGGAACGGCACCATCAACCGCCGCACAAAACTCGCGCGCGGCGTGTTGCGCCGACGCGAAGCGCTCGATGCCGAGCCGAACGCGGAAGTCGGACGATGCGAGCGACGACGGCGCATCGAGCGGAATTCCCGTCGCGTCCGCGATGCGCGTCATCCGTTCGAAGTTCCCGATGAC
Source organism: uncultured Gammaproteobacteria bacterium (assembly GCA_963829065.1). GTDB lineage: Bacteria > Pseudomonadota > Gammaproteobacteria > Pseudomonadales > Azotimanducaceae > DATJGR01. The sequence continues at coordinate 226,441 of CAWHHK010000015.1, forward strand.
GGCGGCCGCATCGACCAGCGCGGCCGAACCTGCCGCCGCCCGCAACGCGTCGCGCGCCTTTGCGATTGCGTTGGGATCGCCGCCGACCGCGGCCTCCGCAAACGCGGTGAGTTCGGCAGCGTGTGAGACGCCGGCCGAAGCGTCGCGGGTTCTCGGTGATCACGCGCAGATCCACCTCACCGTTTTTCGCCTCGACGCTCGCCCGGAGCATCAGTGCATGCGACGTAGTTCAGTAGAAGCAGGCGTTGAGCGCGGAGACGCGTCCCGCGATGAGTTCCATTTGGGCGCGGTCGAGCGCTTTGCCGGTTTCCAGACGCGTCATCTGACCCGACGAGAGATATTGCGCCGCCGCCAGCGTGCCCCAGGCGCGCACTTCGTTCGGCACGATGGTCATGCGCGCATCACGTAGGCGGCGCCGAGCGGCCCGCGGTGGAACAGATCGCGCTCGTTGGGGCCGACCTGCCGCGGGTCGATCATCGGCAGCCACGCTTCGCCGCGGGTCAGTCCCTGTGGACGCACGTGCGACGGTTCACCCGAGCCGGGCAACGGCAGTGGTTCGACCGGTAGTCCCATCGCGCGGTGGAACGCATCGATGCTCATCGCAAGGACCGCAACGCCTAGCGCCTCTGCATAACGTTCGTCTGAGATTCCCTGCGCGGCCAGCCCCTCGTACCAAGCGCGGGTCAGCCGGGCAGCGTCGGTCGCAATGCGGTGGATCGCATCGACGAACGGCGCGGACAGTGCTGAGGTGCCGGTGTGTTGTTCGTCGCCCGCGAACGGTGACAACGCTGCCTTACGCGTTGCACACATCCGACAGTCATGCGCGCGGCGCGTTTCCTCCGCAACGGCAATGCGTTCGGCGCCCGTTAGCCACGCGCCCCGGGGTGGCAATGTGCTTCCACGCCGCCCGGTGCGCGTCAACAAGGTCTGCGCGGATCGATTCGGGAGACGACGAATACTCGAACGCATTCATCGGACGCCGCTCATTCGTTGATTCGACGCAGCGTATACGCGGCGGCCACCTTCGGGCAAACGAGCGAACGCCTCGAAGCTCCGCACAGTCGTGCCTTACAGTTCATCGGCGCAGTCGGCACGCCCTGTTCCGCCGGCGTTACGGACGCGATACCTTTCAAAGGTTGGGATCTGAGAGTCGAAAGCGATGCCGAAGCTCGAGCAGTTGCCGCACGCAGCAGCGATCGATGAGGTCATGCGAGTCATGCGACGCGATGGCGCGGTCATCCTCACCGGCATGATGTCGGGTGCGCAGACGACCGCGCTGACCGACGAGCTGATGCCGTATCTGAGGCGACCAAGCCGGGTCGGGAAACCTTCTCGGGGTTCAAGACGACGCGCACGGGCGCACTGGCGGCGCGCTCGCCCCTCGTTCGCCAGGCAATTCTCGATCACCGCATCCGTGCGATCTGCGACCAGGTGCTGCTGCCCAATTGCGACCGCTACCAAGTCAACGTCACTCACATCATCCGCATCATGCCCGGCGAGGTCGCGCAGGTGATGCACCGCGATCGCTGGTCGTGGGCTTACCTGAAGGAGATCGAGCCGCAGCTCAACACCATCTGGGCGCTGACCGACTTCACCCGCGAGAACGGCGCGACGCAGGTCGTGCCCGGGTCGTGGACGTGGCCGGACAGCCGCCGGCCGCGGCCGGACGAAATTGCTTATGCGGAAATGGAGCGCGGCTCGGTGCTGGTCTACACGGGTTCGGTGTTCCACGGCGGCGGCGCGAACCAATCGGACGCGCCGCGCATCGGCATGAATCTGACCTATTGCCTGAACTGGCTGCGCCAGGAAGAGAACCAGTATCTTTCGTGTCCGCCCGAGATCGCGCGCACGCTTGAACCGGAGCTGCAGGCGCTGATGGGATACGCCTCCGGCGGCTACGGACTCGGCTTCTACACACCGCCGCTCGGGCCGGAGGAAGGCCCCGAAGTTCATCCGATCGAACACGCGGTGCGCGCGCCGCGGACTTAGGGCGCGCGGCCTAACGATCTCACTCGGCCGCGACGTCCGAGAGTGCTTCGCGCACAACCTCGACGAAACTCGGTCGCATTATGTCGTGGCGGAGGCCGGTGATCTCCCACAGCGGAGCAAAGTAACGCAGGGGTCCCTTGACACCCGTAGCGTAGTACTCATCCGTCAACATGCCTTGTTGATACTGAAAGACGAGATTGTCGAGCCGGACCCGGTGCGCATTGAGATAGTTGTAGCAGCGGAAGCGCTCCGCTGCCGACAGCTGCTCGAACGCGGCGGCCGCCGCCGCTCGCGGCATACTGGGATCGTTGAATCGAGTGTAGATCTCCGAGAAGTCGGCCGAACCGGCCACGAACAACGCACTCTCCTGCAACGCCGCCGAGCGCGCCTGGTACGTCTGTGCGAGCGCCAGACGACGCGCGTCGTCGAGCGCGCGCGTATTGGCGTTCGTGGCCTCGCGACTGTGCCTCACCTGGATCGCGAGGTAGACGAGGCTTCCGACGACGCCGATCGCGCCGACGAAGTTGCCGAGGTTGCCGAGGATCTCGGTCGTTTCCAGCATGTGTCGTGTCTCCATTTAGTCCCGCTGCCCGAGCGTCTTGAACGTCGCATACGTCGCGACGCAGAACGGCACGCAATACGTCAACAGCAGCTTCGTCCACGCAATCGGCGCACCGCCGAACCACGCTTCCCATTGATTGATGCACGTTGAGGATCGATCCGACGACCACCGCCACGCCGAGTGAACGTCGCAGAGTAGATGCCGGACAGCGCCTTCGTCAATCTGTCGGGGATCTCGCTCAACGGCACCCGTGCCTCCTTTCTCAAGCGCGCGCGTGGAACACCAACCGCGTGTCGTCCCACGGACGCGGCGGATGGTCGTCGGGGAACGCGGTCACACGAATGTCCCGAAATCCCGCTGTCGCGAGCATCAGCTCGATCTCGCTCTTGAAGTAGAGACCGATCGTGATCGTGCTCGTGTCAGCCGCGACCTCGGCGTCGTCCCGAAACTGCGCGATGCGCATCTCGAGCGTCGTGGTCTGCTCGAGCGGATCGAGCGCGACGAGGCGCGTGCGCAGTTCGAGCTCAGTGCCGTCGCGCGCGCGCCGACGGTCACCTCGCGTCGACCAAGGTCGAGGCAATTCGGGCGCTTGGCCCAATACGACCAGGTTTTGCCCATTTCGCGATTCGGCAGGTAGTGATCCATCACGAACGTACCGCCGGGAGAGAGGTGCAAATGGATACGGCGAAGCCCTTCGAGGTCGTCCGCGCGCGTACCGCCGAGTCCGAACGCACCGCACACCACGATGGTGCGATAGCGGCGCGGCAGTTCGAGCTCGTGCATCGCCTGTTGGTGCAGCGAAACGCGCAGTCCCTCCGCATCGGCAGCTCGCTCGCACCAACGCAGCATGTCGGCCGACGCGTCACTGCCGTCGACGTCGATCCCGACTCGCCGCAGCGGCAACAGCAAGCGCCCGGTCCCGCAACCGGCGTCGAGCGCGGGCTCGCCGCTCGCCTCTATCGCGCACCGGAAGTACTGAATGTCGTCGCCGTCGTGATTGAACTCGGCCCACCAGCGCGCCATCAGGCCGTGGTGCCAGATGCGTAAGGACTGCGTCACTCAAAGTTCCTCGAAAGGCTCTCCCTTCAGCGATGATAAAGTCCCTCGGGGCGCATCGGGGAATAGTCATGAGCCAGTTTCCTTTTGGGACGGGTGGCGGCTCCGCCGACGAACTTCACGTGGCGCGCTCTCCGAGCGATCGCCGGTCGGAGAAGTTGCTCAGTGCGTTCGAACACCACGGCGCAGGCTATCGTCACCGGAGCGGTGCATCTCGATCATTGCGATGGGCTGCGCGAGGTCATGACAGCAGATCTCGAGGCCGCAGCGCGCTACCCGTTCGCGCTCGATGTGCCTGGCCATCTACAGCACAATCCGCCGCCCCGTGCGCGCGACATCCACGCCGACATCATCGCCAATCCGATCGCTGTCTCGATTGCGCGTGCACTGATGGGACGGGTGCGGCTTGCGTTGTACACGGGCAACACGATGCTGCCGCACACGACGCGACAGCAACCGGTGCATTGGGACGAGGCGCAATTGTGGCCCGCGCTCGAACACGCGCCGCCGTGCGCCTCGCTCGTGGTCAACATTCCTTTGGTCGACGTCACGCTCGCCAACGGCGCCCTCGAGGTGTGGCCCGGCACGCATCTCGATGTGCGCTCGAGCCAACAGGATTCGAATTCGCTGCTCGTGCCCGAAGCGTGGCTCGATGCGAGGCGGCTCGAATGCCCGCCGGTGCGAGTGCCGATGCCGAAAGGCGCGCTGCTGTTCCGCGATCTTCGGCTGTGGCATCGCGGCACGACCAACTCGACCAACGAGGCGCGGCCGATGTTGGCCGTCGCGTACCAACCGTGGTGGTTTCGCCGATGGTGATCGACTTCTTCTGGGGATCATCGGTCCTGAGCAAATTGCGCGTGCCCTTTCCTCCGCTATCGCGAACTCTGCGCAATCCGCCGGATTTTTCCCTCGTCCTCGGTGGGCCGCTGTATCAGCTGCTCTTGAAGGCGCATTTGTCGGACGACGCGCTGATGATGGTGCGCCAGCGCGTCATCATCATCGCGCTCATTGCCTGGGTGCCGCTGCTGGTGCTGTCCGGTCTCGAAGGGCACCTCTGGCGCGGCGATTCCGGCGTTTCGTTTCTGTACGACATCGAAGTGCACATCCGCTTTCTCGTTGCGATGCCGCTGTTGATCGTCGCAGAACTCGTCGTGCACAACCGGCTGCGCCCATTGCTGCACCAGTTCGGCGAACGCGACCTGATTCCTGCTGCGGAAATACCGCGCTTCGAATCGGCCGTCGCCGCCGCGTTCCGCCTGCGCAACTCCGCGCTTGCCGAGGTGCTGCTGATCGCATTCGTCTACACGATCGGAGTTGTCGTCGTCTGGCGGCACTACATTGCGCTCGACACCGCCACTTGGTACGCGACGCCGTCGCCCGACGGTATTGAGCTCACACCCGCCGGATGGTGGTACGGCTACATCAGCCTGCCGATCTTCCAGTTCCTGTTGTGCCGCTGGTGCTTCCGGTTGTTCATCTGGTCGCGGTTTCTGTGGCAGGTATCGCGCATCCCGCTGCGCTTGAATCCGGTGCATCCGGATCGCCTCGGCGCGCTCGGCTTTCTGTCGAACACCGTTTATGCGTTCGCGGTAATCGCCGTGGCCCACGGCGTACTCCTCGCCGGCACGCTCGCGAACCGCGTCTTCTTTGCCGACGCAGCGCTGATGCAATTCAAGGCCCAGGTGGCCGTCGTCGTCGCGCTTCTACTGTGCATCGCTGGGCCCGCTGCTGATGTTTTCGCCGCAGCTTGCTCAGGCGAAGCGCGTCGGCTTGCGCGAATACGGCGCGCTGTGCTCAGCGCTATGCGCGCGAGTTCGACGCCAAATGGCTGCGCGGTGGTGCACCAGCCGAGGAGCCGTTCCTGGGGAGCGCCGACATCCAGTCGCTCGCGGATCTCGCCAACAGTTTCGAAGTGGTGCGGACGATGCGCTTCGTGCCGGTTACCAGAGACGCCGTCTTCGGCCTCGTGGTGGCGACGCTGGCTCCCCTCGCGCCGCTGATGCTAACGATGATGCCGCTCGAAGAGCTGCTGAAGACGTTGTTTTCGGTGCTCGCGTAGCGCGAACGCGAGTCAGCGCAAAGCCAGCGTGACGGCGACGTACGTCGGGTCCCGATCGACGCGCGCGGTGAAGCCGAGTTCGCGCGCCAGCTGCAGCATCTGACGATTCTCCCGCAGGACCAGGCCGAACAACTCGCCGATGCCGCGCGCTTTCGCGTACGCGATGATCCGCCGCATCAACAGCGTGCCGAGTCCGCGTTGGGCGAATTCGTGGCGCACCAGGATCGCGAATTCCGCGCGCGCGAGATCGGGGTCTGCGTGAATTCGCACGACGCCCCAGATGTCGCCAGCCTGACCGTGCGGCATCACCGCCAGCGCCATCTCGCGGTCGTAGTCGATCTGCGTGAATCGCGCGGCAGCGGATGCGGCAGGATTATCGCGAGAAAGAAGCGCATGCGAATGTCTTCCGGGGTCGGCATGCCGAATGCGGCCCGGAAGGCTGGCTCATCTTCCGGGCGGATCGGCCGCATCAGCAGCCTGGCCGTCGCGATGCATCCGGTTCCTCCAGGTCGTTCGGGTAAGGCAGGATGGCGAAGCGTCGTGCGCCGGTCCGTTGCCGGGCGACGCGCATGCGCACATCGAGGGCGACGCGCCGTGCTCATCGGCAAGCAGTGGATTGATGTCGAGCTCGGCCACTTCCGCGATGTCGGTGAGCAGCTGGGAGACGCGCAGCACATCAGATGCGATGGCGTTGAGGTCGACGGCCGGACGCCCCGGTAGCCGGCGAGCTGCTTGAGCACACGAGTCCGGGCAATGAGGTCGCGGGCCAGGTGGGATTGAGCGGGGGCAGCGCACCGTGTCCGCGATCTGTCTACCGGTGCCACCCTGACCGAACAGGACGATGGGACCGAATACCGCGTCGTCGCCGCGCCGACAATCAGCTCGAACGCACGCGGGCGCCTGACCATGGTTTGACCGCGAACCCGCATCCGTGAGCCTGCGGTAACACTGCGTGCACGCGTTTCATCATCGTCGCCGCATCGAACAGCATGGCGGGCGAGGTCGAGCGCGACGCCGCCCACATCGGATTTGTGCGAAATGTCCGGGGAAAGTATCTTGAGCGACCACCGGATAGCCGAGTCCACGGCCGCCTTCTTCGCCGCGTCGATCGTCGTGGGCGATGCGCGTCTCACGATCGGAATACCGTAAGCCGCGATCGCCGTGGCCTCCGGCGTCGAGCCAACCGCCCTGTCGTCGGCAACGCATTGTCGACTATCGCGGGCGCGGTGGCTCGTCCGGGACTACGCGTCCACCGCGCCAGGGGGTGTTTCGAACAACGTCTCTTGGTTGCGGCGATAGTGCATACCATGAAGGCACGCACCGCGTCTGCTCCGGCGTCTCGTAAGTCGGGAGGCCTGCACCGACGAACAGCCTGTCGCGCTCGCGCGACGCGTTGCCGCCGAGCCAGCACGAAAATACCGGCATGCCAATTTCGCAACAACGGCGCGCACGCAACCGCGATGCGGTGCTGTCGACGATGGGCGACCGCGACCGGACGGATGAACAAGAAGGCATCGGTTTGCGGGTCCGCGGCGAGGATCCTGAGGCAATCCACATAGCGCGGTCGGGGCGTCGCCGATGATGTCCACCGGATTGGCGCGCGACCAGGTCGCCGGCAACACGTCGTTGAGCCGGGCAGGTCGCATCGGACAGGCTGGCGAGTTGCGCGCCACCCGGGCAGACCGCATCGGCGGCGAGTACGCCCGGGCCGCCGCCGTTGGTCAGGATCACGATGCGCTCGCCGACAGCGGCGTCGCGCACGCCAGCGTCTCGACCGCGCCAAACAGGTCGCTCGGGCGCCGACCCGCAGATGCCCGGCACGCCGGAAGGCGGCGTCGTAGACGTCGTCCGATCCTGCCAGGGCACCGGTGTGCGAGCCGCCGCTTTCGCGCCTTCCGGCGCCGGCCCGCCTTGACGACGATGACGGGTTTGTTGCGCGCCGCGGCTCGCGCCGCCGACATGAATTTGCGCGCGTGCTTGATGGCTTCGACGTACATCAGGATCGCGCGTGTCGGTCCGTGGCGAGGTAAGTCGAGCATGTCGCCGAAATCGACGTCCGCGGATGTCGCCGAGCGACACGAAATGCGAGAAGCCGATGCCGCGCGCGCGCCCAATCGAGAATGGTCGTGAGATCGCGCCGGACTGGGAGACAAACGCGATACCGCCGGGAACGGCTGTCAGGCGCGAAACTGGCGTTGAGACCGATATGGGGCGACAGCACGCCCACGCAGTTCGGTCCGAGGATGCGCAGCAGGTGCGGCTTCGCCGCCTCCAGCATCGCCTGCTGAACGCGCCTTGCCCTCCGCGCCCATCTCGGCGAAGCCGGCCGATCACGACTCGCCGCCTTCGTGCCGCGACGGCCGAGTTCCTCGATCAACGCGGGCACCATCGGCGCGGGGGTTGCGATGATCGCGAGTTCGGGCGCCTCGGCAGATCGGCAATCGAGCGATAGGCGACCCGGCCGAGCATCTCGGCGGCGTTCGGATTCACCGGCATGACCGGTCCGTCGAAACCACCGTCGAGCAGATTCTCTAACAACGTGCGGCCGACCGAGTGCGGCCGCTCCGATGCGCCGATCAGCGCGATAGAGCGTGGCTTCAGTGCGAATTCGAGATTGCGAATCGACATCGGTCTAAAAGTACCGGGTTCCGGTCTCGTGTGCATCGCTTGCATCGTCGGCCGAATCGATCAACGAAAAGGAGCATCCCGTGAAGAAGAGAGTACCGGCATCGACGACGACGCGGAAGCGGATCGAGGATTTGATTTCAGGCGTCGAGGGTAAAGCGGAGCGCAGTGACCTGGTGAAGTTGGCGGCGCAGTTGATCATCGAAGAAGCACTCGAAGGCGAAGTGCAGGAGCAGCTCGGCCGCGAGTATTACGCGCGCGGCGAGTCGTGTGGCCATCGCAACGGCTATCGACCCGGCAAGCTCGATACGGCGGAAGGTCGGATCGACTATGCGGTACCGCAAGTGCGCGGCCTCGACGGCTGGAAGAGCGCGGTGCGTTCGGCGTTGTCAGGTCGCAGTGAAGAACTCGAGCGTCTGGCGATCGAGATGTACGCGCGCGGTTTGTCGGTGCGCGACATCGAAGCCGCGTTCGTCGACGAGGCCGGCCGCTGCGTGCTGTCGAAGAGCGCGGTGTCGATCGTGACCGAACGACTGTGGCAGGACTACCAGACCTTCGCGAGTCGGGATCTGGCTGAGCACGACGTGGTGTATCTGTTCGTCGATGGGATCGCCGAGCGACTGCATCTGGGACAACCGCGCGAGGCGGTGCTGGCGGCCTGGGGCATCACGAGCCAAGGCAACAAGGTGTTGCTCGGCCTGTTGCCGGGGACGAAGGAAGATACGGTGTCGTGCAAGGAGTTCCTGCGCGATCTGAAGTCGCGAGGCTTGCACGATCCGGTGCTCGTCGTCACCGACGGTGCCCCGGGACTGATACGCGCGGTCGAGGAAGTGTTCCCGCGGAGTCTGCGGCAACGGTGTCTGGCGCATCGCATTCGTAACCTCGAAGCGAAGGTGCCCGCCGAGCTCTGGCCCGAGGTGAAGGGCCAGGCGCATGCAGCATATCGGGCTTCGTCGCCGGCGTTGGCACGGGTTGACGCGCGATGAGTTCGTCAAACGCTTTGAGGCTGAACTGCCGTCGGCGACGCGGTGCTTCCTCGACGACTTCGAAGCCTGCATTGCGCATCTGCGTTTGCCGATCGCGCATCGGCGGGCGATCCGGACGACGAACCTGTTGGAGCGCTTGTTCGGCGAAGAACGTCGTCGCACGAAAGTCATCCCACATGCATTCGGCGAACGGGCCGTTCTAAAACTATAGTGCGCCTCGCTGATCGAACGTTGACCGTTGCTGACCGGTCGCGTCGGCCGGCCTCGACTAGGATGCGCGCCCCGAACTCTGGTTCGCCCGCCGCATTGAGTACGCCGAGCGCATGGCTCTGCTCCCCATAGCAAGTTCGTTGGTCCGTGGCGTTGATCGACACGCGCAGAACCCTCGCGGCGCTGCGGCGCAACCGACGCGTGGCGCACGCTGGTCGTCTGGGCCTGCGCGACCCGGTCAGCGATCTGATGCGTGTGATCGCCAGGCGCGTGCCGCGTGGAGTCACCGGAGGATCGCGTGAGCGACTGCGCTCACCTGGCTGGGTTGTACTGGCGTTGGTCGTTGGCGCACTGCTCGGCGTCGAACTGCAGGCGCGGTTCGACGTTCGCAACCTGTTCGATGGTGCGAGTGCGGCGCACGCGAGCACGCTGACGTTGGCGGGACGCGTCGTCGGTGTCGCCGGGGGTGACACGTTGACGCTATACGTCGACCGCAAGCAATACCGAATTCGTCTCGCCGAGATAGATACGCCGGAGAGCGACCAGCCGTGGGGATCGCACGCGACGATGGCGCTCGCGGGCAAAGTTTATCTGCGCAACGTCGTCGTCGAAGTGACCGATCGGGACCGTTACGATCGGCTGGTCGGCACGGTATGGCGAGGGGATCGCGACATCAATCGCGAACTCGTGAGCGAAGGCGACGCGTGGGCATACCGGCAGTATCTGCACGACCGCTCGCTGCTGGTCGACGAAGCGCATGCGCGCGATGCCAAACAGGGTCTGTGGAGTCTGCCGAACCCGATCCCGCCGTGGCATTGGCGCCACGCCGCATCAGTCGCCCCTCAGCCAATCCGCTAGGCACCGGACGCGCTCGCGGTGACCTCGATTCGAGCGCGCAGCGCGAGCGCGAAGTACATCGCCAGCGAAACCGCAACGATCACCGCCAACACGAGGGTCGCCGTCGCGACACCGCGCTGCTCGATCAGCGTGCCGGTCAGCGTCGGACTGATCAGCGTGCCGAGACCGACGGCCGCGGGGACGAGTGAGCTGAGTCGTCCGGACTGATCGCGGATCGCGACGAGCGCGACCAGAAACGGCCCGATGAAATTCCACGCCGCGTTGTAGGCGAATCCGGCGGCGCCGAATTCGGTGAGGCTCGACGTTGCAGCGAGCCACGGGATCGATAGCAGAAAGACGCCGGCGGCGACGAGTTGCGCCCACAGGGCTGCCGATCGCCCGGCCATGTGGGCGGCGCTGAGCGAACCGATGACGCCGGCGAGCAACGATGCCGCAATGACGTTGGCAACCGGGCCCGCAGGCAGCCCGGCGTGTTCGGCGAAAAAGCCGATGAATATCCAGTCGCCGACCGCGCCGATGTTGAAGATCACGACCGCAATCAACGCCAGCCACGCGGCGACGACGTCGATCGCGCGCGTTCGGCGAGGCGCAGCGGCGGCCGCGTGCGCTGCGGCAGGCGCGCCGCAATGACGATGCCGAGTACGGTGACGAGCCCAAGCACCGCGACATAGCCGCGCAGTCCAAGTGCGTCGCCGGGCAGCACCGCGAGGAAGACGCCACCCATCACCACGTCAGACGTAATGCGCAGACCGATCGCGCGCGCCGGATTGTCTGTCTGCCCCAGCAGCACGAATGACACGCTGCCGATCGCACTGGCCGTGGCACCGCCGACGAGCTGCGCAACCGTCAGCGCCCACAGTCGACGGCGCATAGCCGAGTGCGATCAACGCCAGCGCGTCGCCGATCAGACACGCCGCGACGAGGCGGCGCAGGTCGACGCGCGCGATCCACATCGGCCCCGTCGCCGACGCGACGACGCCGGCGAGCACGTTCACCGAGACCAGGTAGCCATACTGGCTCTCGCTCAGTCCGTGGAAGTGCGATCAGCAGGATCGAGAACGCCGGGCAGCACGTTCCCCGGCAACACGGAGATGCTGCCGACCAGAATCGCCGCGACGAGCGGTGTGCGTTTTGAGGCGACGGAAGTCTCTGAGGTCAGCGTGGCGACGGCGCGACCCAAACGCCGGGACGAGCCGCGACCGCCTGCTCGTCGAGCTTGCCTTCCGCGACGACGGTTCGCCCGTTGACGATCACTTGGTGAATGCCCGTTCGGCTGATCGGCGGTCAGTCGCTCGCCGTTCGCCGGGAAGTCACGGATGCGACGCGTCGGTCCCGGCGCGATCGTCTTCTCGTCGAATACCACCACGTCGGCGTACGCGCCGCGTCGTAGCACGCCGCGATCGGTGAAGCCGAAAGAGATCCGCTTGCACTTGGGTCAGCTTGTGGATGGCTTGCTCGAGCGTCAGCACGCCCTTGTCGCGAACCCAGGTCCCGAGCAGATCGGTCGGCATCACCGCGTCGCAGATCTGTCCCACATGCGCACCGGCGTCGGATAAGCCCAACGTGCAGCCGTCGGTGTTGAGCAGCAGAGCGACTCCCTCCGCATCGTCGTTGGCGATGCATCGACTGAAAGCGCAGTTGCAGATCGGGTTCCGCCAAGCGCCAGCGTCAGCAAGATCTCGAACGGATGACGGTTGCCTTTCTGCGCGAGTTCGCTGACGCGGTGTCCGACCGCGGCCGGCGAGTGCGGCGCCTCGGTGATCTCGACGCTCTCCCACTGCGGATTGATGCCCTGTCCGGCGGCCCAAGCATCGATGACGCGCTGGCGCCAACGCTGGATCCGCGTAGGCGCGCCGGCGTTCCTCGAACGATCTTCGGCATCAACTCGGCGAACACGGGATTCGTGTTGAGCGTGAAGGGCTCGATCATGTTCATCGAGAACGACAGCGGCCGGCACGACACCTGCGGCCAGACGTCTGCGCCGCGCGCGCGTCCCGCCTTGTGCGTCTCGATGCCCCGCAAATGAAACCCTTGTGGGGTCGTCAGCAACGCCGTGAACGTGAACGGCACGCCGCAGCGAGGCTGCAGGTCGTACAGGTCCGCGAAGCTCAGATTCTCGCCGCCGTTCACGCCGACGACGCCGCGACCGCTGTCGCCGACCGCGTGACACAGCGCGTCGATTTCATCGCGCTTCGCCCAGCGACTCGGAATCGGCTGGCCGTCCGCACCGCGGTGGGTAATCGCGAAGCTCGTCGAGAAACCCGCCGCCCCGGCGGTCATTGCGTCGCGGACCATACCCGCCATGCGCCCGATCTCGTCGGGCGTCGCAGCACGCCCGACCGCTTCCTCGCCCATCACGAACAGGCGCAACGGCGTGTGTCCGATGTAGGCGGTGTAGTTCAGCACCGCTGCCGTGTTGGCGCACGGTCTTCAGGTACTCGCCGAACGATTCGAACTCCCACGGGATCCCCGCATTGAGGGTCGCGGGATTCATGTCCTCGACCTTTTCCATCGTGCGCGCGATGAGTTCGCGATGCTTCGGCATGCGTCGGAGCGATCGAAAAGCCGCAATTGCCGGCGACCACCGTCGTCACACCGTGATAGCACGACGGCGTCAGCGCGGGATCCCAGAAACACCTGCGCGTCGTAGTGCGTGTGAATGTCGATGAACCCCGGCGCCACGATGCGTCCGCTCGCGTCGATGGTGCGATCGCCTTTGAGATTCGTGTCCGATGTCGACGATGCGATCACCCTGCAGTGCGACATCGGCGATCCGCCGCGGCGCACCGGTGCCGTCGACGACTGAGCCGTTCTTGATGACGGTGATCGAAGAATCGGTGATTGCGCTCATCGTGTTCGTCCCGGCGGCAAGTAGGTCGCCAAGTCTTTCACTTGTTCGCGGGTTTGTCGCGCTGCTCGGTGCCGGATTTACCGCCGATGCGAGTCGGCGACATACTTGTGACGACTCGACAAGCGGTGTCTGGGGCCATCGGTACGACGAGAACCGTGCGCGGCTGGGTTGCCGGGCGGGTGCAAGGCGTCTCCTATCGCGTATCACTCGCGCGACGCGCCAAGGTGCTTGGGCTGACCGGTTGGGTGCAAAACCTACCCGACGGGTCCGTCGCGTTTCTCGCGCACGGTGACGCTGCAGCCGTCGACCGTCTGCTCGCTTGGGCAAAGCGCGGCCCGGCGCTTGCACGCGTCGACCGGCTGCATACCGAAGAGGTCGAGGAAACACCCGCGTCGACTTCGTTCGAGATTCGCCGGTAACGTGGCGGTGATCGCCCGCATGCCGCGCCGCCGATCTACCGAGCGCCTTAACCAAGGCGTTGGTGATACCCGTCGCGCACTCGGGCCATCGAACAAATGCGCCACGCCGCAGGATTGAGCACAGCGGACCCGATCGGGACCCGCGAACAAGGTGAAAACAATCGCGCGATCCGTCTCGGATACGATCCTCACAGAGAACCGAGACTCAGATATCGTCGGTGGAACGACCCAATGCTCTTCACACTATCGAATCTGATACCCACCGAAGGCCAGCCAAGCTTCATCACCGAAGTGTGCTTTCATCCGAACGGCAAGACGTTTGCCGCGACGTACGAGCAGCACAATGAGGTGAGGATATACGACGCGCAAACCCTGTCCGTCATCAGGGCGCTGCGCAATCCGGGCGCGACGCTGAACAAACCCCACGCCGTATTGCTCACGCCGAGACACGTGATCGTCGCCAACAAGGGAGTTCACCCGAGTCAGCTTCTGACGTTCAGTCTCGACGAGGAGTCCGGCGCGCCCATGCACACGTATGCGACGCCGTACCCGCACCTGGCCGAAGGCCATTCGATGGCGCTGAGCGGGCGTCGGCTACTCGTCACGTACTGTGAGGGGCGCGGCAAAAAGGGCGCGCTCGTCAGCTACGACTACGATGACGAGAGCGGGCGCATCCTCGGCCCGACGGACATACAGGAACGCTGGTTCCGGCAGTATGGCGACGTCAAAGGAGATCAGCTTCGACGACACGGGTGAGAAGGTCTATGTGACGTTCGCATCGGACTACATGAAGTGGCAACGCAGAGCGATCGAACGTGGCAAGAACGCAGTCAGCTTCGGGCTCCGCGGCGCGACCAGCCGGAACGGCATCGCCGTGTTCGGCATCGATCGGCAAGGACACTTCACGCGCGGTCCGCTGTGGAAGAAGACATTCCGCGAGTTTTGCCGACTGGAGAATATCCACGTCCGCGGAGATCGCGCCGCGGTCGTGGACGCGGACGCCGGCTGCGTCCGACTATACGATCTGCGAAGGGACAGTGCATTCGAGGCGCCACTGCAAGTGCTCAGCGACAGCCTCGTCTTCCCGCATGGCGCGAAGATATCGCCGGACGGAACTTTGTTGGTAGTGACGGACAACGGCATCGAAGTCGTGGACCACGAAGTCCAATGGAAGTCCTTCGTCTTCCCGAGAAAGGATCGTCTCGTGCTGTTCAAGCTGCAGTCTGCGTGAACCTCCGGCGCAAAGATGGCGCGCATCGCCGCAACCTCGTGTTCACTTCTGCCGGCGACAGATCGAACATCGCTCGATGGCTCAAAGGTCGCCGGAATTTCGATCTTTGGATCAGCTACTACGGCGACGAGCCGGAGCGATATTCCGATATTGCCGACTTCTATCACATGCGCCGCGACTCGAAGTTCGGCAATCTCAAGTTCGTCTACGACACGTGGCCACACCTGCTGGCCGCTTATCAGGCAGTGCTCGTCACCGACGACGACGTTGTCATTTCCGGCGCGCAGATGAGCCGCCTGTTCGACCTGCGCGAAGCATGGGATCTGTGGCTGTTGCAACCTGCGTTCAGCCCGCTCGGTAAGATTTCCTGGGACATCACCCGCGCGCACTGGTCATGCAGCCTGCGGTTCACCGACTTCGTCGAGGTGACCTGTCCGCTCTTTCGCAAGGACAAGCTCGATGCCTTCATGGAAATTTTCGATCCGGTGCTCACGGGCGACGGCACCGACTGGTGGTTCATGGATTCGCTCGGCACAGACATCGAAGGCAAAGTCGCAATCGTCGATTCGATCACGTGCATCAATCCTTCGGATCGAACCAAAGGCGGCGTTCGCGAGTGCGATCGGTTGCAGTCGGAGTCACAGCGCACAGCCGCGTGGGATATGGTGCGCGCGAAATACGGTGTCGACAGGCGCCCGCAGCGAGAGTTGGGCAGGATCTCGAAGCGCGTCCCAGCGCGCTGGTTGTCACCGATTGCGCATTGGCCGATCGATCTGTATGCGCGGGCGTTGAGCGCCGTGTCGGCCAGACGAGCGATCGCGAAGCAGTTTCAAACCACCGTACGAAAGATTACCTAATGTACCGCCTCGCGCGCGCGACGCTGCACAACGACGTCGACGCGCAGGACGCGTTGCAGGAAGCATATCTGCGCGCGTACCGATCGATGGCGACGTTCCGTGGCGATGCGACGTTGGCGACGTGGTTGTCGCGGCTCGTGCTGAACGAATGCTTCGCGCGACTGCGGCGTTCGCGACGAGGAAGCAGCGCAGGTACTCGAGATTCCAGAAGCAACGGTACGCAGTCGCCACTTTCGTGCGAAGAGCATGCGTGCGGCGAAGCGCTGGCCGAAGCATTCGACGTTACCGAGCGCGACGTATTCGAGTTCGGCGGTGCGCACTGCGACCGAATCACTGCGGCCGTTCTCGCGCGACTCGCGCCGGACGTAACGGACTGGACGCGGCCGAGCTAGCGTTTCTTGGGGCAGGCCCGATTTCTGCGGTACGTTATCCGTCTGAGGTACACGTAACGTGGACGCCGCCGAACATACATCCGAACTGGGCCAATGGCAGACAGCGCAACGAGCCGCTGATCCCCGCCTTCGCGCCTATGTCCACGGCTATTTCGCGAGTTCGAGCCACCTGCGCATACCGGTTCAGGAGCGGCACCTCCCGTCGATCGAAGTCCCTCTGCTGTTGAATTTCGGCGCGCCGCATCGCCGCCTGGATGGCGCTGGGCTCTGGCGAATGGACCGCGCGCGACGGTGTCTGGGTCGTCGGCCTGCACAACAGACATCAACTCACCCAGGCGGCGGGTGAACGGCACTTCATGGTCGTGCGCTTCACGCCAATCGGCGCGCATCTTTTCCTCGGACTGCCGATGCACGTGATCGCAAACGAGGCACTCGATCTCGAGCTGATCGATCCAGCGCTTGCGCGCGCTCTCGTGAGTCGCGTCGGCGTCGCACGCAGTTGGACCGATCGGTTCGCCGCCATGGAATCGCTGATCGCCGAGCGCGTAGCTGACGCAGAGATACCAGGTTCCGTGGACTTTGCCTGGCGCAGGCTCGTGGCCACAGACGGTCGCCTCGCGCTCGGTTCACTCGCCGCCGAAATGGATTGCAGTCACCGCACGCTGATCGCGAGATTCCGGACGTGCGTGGGGTTTCCACCCAAAACGATCGCGAGGCTGCTGCGCTTCAATCGCGCCGTGCGCTCGCTCGATCGGTTGAGCGGGTCGCGACGCAACGAGCCTGCGAGCAAACCGTACATCGAGGCTCAGCCCGCTGAAGCTCGGACTGTCGGTGCGATTCAGTGGGCCGACCTCGCGACCGACTGCGGCTATTTCGATCAGGCGCATCTCATCAAGGATTTCCGGGAGTTCGCCGGCAGCACACCCGCTGCGTTCCTGCGCGAGATGTCCGATCTGAACTGAGCGGGCCGCGCAATCAAAAAATTACAATACGTGCGGCGCTCACGTCGACTACAAGGCTCCTGTCAGACGCCAGGAGCGAGCCCAGATGCAGTCCCCGCCCATCAGCCAGACCGAGATCGACGCGCGAATCAATGGCCACATCGACGAACTGCTCGAGTTGTGGTGGGCCGAGCAGGGCGCCTCGAAGCCCAAAGACCTCGAGCTGATCGCGTTGGCGATGCCTTTTCCGCGCGACCAGGCCATTCGCGCGCTGGATCTCTGCTGTGGCCCGGGCGATGTGGGCAGAGCCATCCGGCAGGTCTACCCGAAGGCGCAGATCGACTGCATCGATCGAGATCCGTTCCTCACGTCGATCTGCAGAGCCGTCAAATCAGCGGGATCGCATACCGGGCAAGGCTCGTCGTGAGAGACCTGAAGGACGATGGCTGGCTCGACGAGCTTCCGGGCAACTACGATGTCGTGGCGACGGTCAATGCGCTTCATTGGTTCGACACGCGACGCGCGGCGCAACTCGTCAAGGACGTTCACGGGACACTGCGGAGTCGGCGGGCTATTCCTGCTCGCAGAGCCCGTCTCTCCGGAGACACCCTTCGCGGCTGGATTCGAAGAGTGGAAGGCCAAGCAGCCTCCTCGCTACACGCGCGAGAATTGGGAGCGGTTCTGGTCGAGGGCCAACGCGCTCCTCGGCTACGACCACACGACGCTGCTGGGGCCCCCGCGTGACCAATCGCATCGGAGACGACATGTCGGTCGCGGGCTGGATCCGCTTGCTCGAAGCGAGCCGGCTTCGAGCTCATTGATGTGCTGCTGCGAGACGCCGATCAGGTTGTTATCGGCGCACTGAAATCGATCTCCGAATAGCTCGGCGAACTTCGCGCCAGCACACGGATTCGGTAGTCTGCGGCACATGCAACTGCGCCTCGACCAACCCGATCTGATCGACGCCTCGCGCGCGCGAAGTCTGCGATTCGGCGACGCACACGGCCCGCGCATCGCCATCCTCAATGCGCGCGGCGCGCGATACGACGGCGGCGCCGACGAACCGGACCTGTCGCTGAAGTGGATTCCACAGGGCGCCGCGCACTACCGGACTGAAGGGAAGAGCTTCACGCTACGCGCCGACGTGCAGTTGCTGCTCAATCGCGGCCAGACATACACGCTCGACATGCGCTGTCCGTCGGAGAGCTTCGTCGTGTTCTTCGACCGCGCGCTTGCCGATGCGGCCTGGATGTCGCTGACCGGCCGCAACGAAGGATTCCCCGAAGTGCCGTCGGTCGCGGGCTTGTCGCCCGCGCCGTTGCGGGAGGCGCTGGCGCAACTGCGCGTCGAATCGCAACGCGCGGAACCGTCTGGCGATCGTCTGCGCGACTTAGCGCTGGCCGTGTTGGGCGACGTTGCGGCCCTGACGTTCGCTCGCCGCGCGATGCTGACACGAGTTCCGCGCGTGCGACAGGCGACTCGGGAGGAACTGTTGCGTCGCCTCGCGCGCGCCGAAACGTATCTCGTCCAGGCGCATGCGCAAGCCACGCTCCAGGGGGCCGCTGATGCAGCGGCGCTGTCGCAATTTCATTTGATCCGCATCTTTCGCGCGGTGTACGGCGAGACGCCACTGGCATGGTCATGCGGCAAGCGTCTCGACGTTGCCCGGGACGCAGTATTGTTGACTAACGATCCCATCGAGGAGATCGCGCATCGTGCCGGCTACGAAAGCCGCACCGCGTTCGACCGCGCGTTCCAGCGGCGCTTCGCAGATCCACCCGGCGGACTTCGCGCGCGACGCTGAAATTGCGCAATTTCGGCGGATGCGCGCGCCGCGTCCCCGGTCTAACGTGGGGCTCATCTCGAAGGAGCCGCACCATGCGCGACACCCACATGCGCGACAGCAGGGTCCTCTTCACCCACGCCGAGCGCGACGACGCATCGGCGCTATTGAGCGCGCTCGCCGACACGCCGCCATACACGGTGCGCAACGAAGGCGGCGAGACGATCTTCCTGCACTGCCTTTATCGCGGCAGAGCCAAGTGCGTCGAAGTATTGCAGGCGCGCGGCGATCTCACGCTGCACGAGGCTGCCGCCGCGGGCGACGTGCAGCGGATCAACGTGCTGCTCGGGCAGGCCCCGTGGACGATGCAGTCCCTGTCGGCCGACGGCTGGACCGCGCTGCACCTCGCCGGATATCTCGGACGTGACGCCGCGGTGATCCGCTTGCTCGAACTCGGCGCCGATGCGCGACAGTGGGCGCGCGCGTTTGAAACGAATCTCGCCATCCACGCCGCGTGCGCCGGCTGCCGCCTCGGCAAATCCGCCCTCGCGCAGCTGGTCGCTGCGACCGGTGACCCGGACATCACGCCGAAACATGGTTACACGCCGCTGATGGAAGCGGCCGCAAACGGCTATGCCGATGCGGTCGACGTGCTGCTTGCCGCCGGTGCCGACAGGTCTCGTAAGCATCCGAACGGCAAGACCGCGGCCGAGTTCGCTCGCGAAAAAGGTCACCGCGAACTGATCGAGCGGCTCAGTTGACTGAGCGCCCCGGCTTTCTGGATCGCGCACGACCAACAACGCTGTAAAGGGGAAACACGCTGCGCAATCGCGGTCAGGTCGACCGCAAGTCGGGTCATTCCATTGCGCCAGCGCTCCGCGACAATGCCCGGACGGAAATGCCGAGGAGTTCGGCAGATGGAATTCGCGACGACGACTGACCTGGTGGCCGCGCTGCAATCGCGGCGTGTGTCTGCGGTGGAGTTGCTGACGCACTGCATCGCGCAGATCGAGCGGCATGACGGCGCGATCAACGCTGTGGTCGTGCGCGATTTCGAGCGCGCGCGGGCAGCCGCGGCGCGGGCAGATGCGGAACTCGCGCGCGGTGAGCGCCGACCCCTGCTCGGTGTGCCGATGACCGTCAAGGAAGCGATCAACGTCGCCGGCTTGCCGACCACGTGGGGAATTCAGGGGACGCAATCGATCGAGGTGAGCGAGAGCGCCGTTGCGGTGCAGCGGCTCGAACGCGCCGGCGCGGTGATCACCGGAAAAACGAACGTTCCGACGCAGCTCGGCGACTGGCAGACCTTCAATCCGGTGTACGGCACCACGAACAATCCGTGGGACGTCACGCGCACACCGGGCGGTTCGTCCGGCGGCGGTGCCGCCGCGCTCGCGGCCGGCTTCGTGTCGTTGGAGCTCGGCTCGGATCTGAACGGATCGCTGCGGATTCCGGCGCATTGCTGCGGCGTGTTCGCGCACAAGCCGACGTTCGGTCTCGTGCCGACGCGCGGTTTCGCTCCGCCCGGCGCGCCGGTGTTGTCGGTGAACAAAGACGTCGACTTCGCCGTGCTCGGGCCGATGGCACGCAGCGCCACGGATCTGGCGCTCGCGCTCGACGTCATCGCAGGTCCGGACGAAATGGACGCGATTGCATACCGGCTCTCGTTGCCGCCTCCGCGGCACGCGAAATTGCACGACTTTCGCGTGCTGGTCATCGATGAGCACCCGACGGTCGCGCTATCGAGCGAAGTGCGAGACGTGCTAGGCAACGTGGCGGATCAACTGGAACGCACCGGCTGCCGCGTGGCCCGCGGCAGCCCGCGAGTCCCCGATCTGGCAATAACCGCGCGCGCCTTCGTGCACCTGTTGATGGCATTTTTCGGCGCCGATATGCCCGACAACGACTATGAAGGTATCAAAGCGGCGGCCACGCACATGCCGCCGGCCGATCCCGCGGCGCTCGAACTGCGCGGTCTGGTATCGAGCCATCGAGATTGGATCGGCATGGATCGCACGCGGCTCGCCATCGTTCATCAATGGCGGCAGCTGTTTCGCGAGTGGGACGTGGTGTTGTGCCCGGTGCTGCCGACGCCGGCATTTGTCCACGACCACAGCGGCATGAACCAACGCACGATCGAGGTCGACGGCATCCGCGCGCCGTACAAATCGCAACCGATGTGGATGAGCGTTGCGTCGCTCGCGGGGTTGCCCGCCACGGCGCTCCCGGCGGGTCGCGGTAGAACCGGTCTGCCGATCGGCATGCAGGCGATCGGTCCTCATCTCGAGGACCGCACCACAATCGCTTTCGCGCAATTGTTTGAACAGGAATTCGGTGGATTCGTCGCGCCACCGGGCTTTCGCATTTGACGATCGATCGGGAGGGGAGATCCCTCCCACAAATGATCGCTCTCGCGCAGAGAAAGGAACGGAAGCGAGCACGACCCCGCGGCCGGTGCTCGTCAAACGTCTTACAGGCCGTGGAAGTTCGCGCGCAGACCCAGGCCGTAGGTCTTCGTGTTGTCGCCGACGGAAGCAAGGCCGGTCATCGCGAACATGTCGGTGAAGTGGTACACGATCTTGCCGCCGAACGACGTATCGTCCGAGTTGCCAAGGTCCGTGTAATTGATGCCACCACCGAGCTCGAGTTGCGGCGTCACCATCGCGCGTACACCCGCGCCTACGCCGTAACCGTCGTTGTCGACGTTACCGAACGAACCCGCGTCGAGCTTGGTCGAGACCCACGTCAATTGGGTGACGAAGTCCACCGTCGGGCTGAGCGGCAAGTGCATCCCGCCGCCGAGCTCGATCGTCGACACGTCCACGTTCCCGCCGAGATCGGAATCGATACTGCCGTCCTGATAGTTGCCAACCAGGTTGAACATGTCGTTCAACGCGAACGAGCCTTGCAGCGCAAGCGCTTCGCCATTGGCATCGAAGTCGTCGAATTCGACGTGTTCGTAGCCCGCTTCCATGAACGTATAGTTCGGTCCATGCTCCGATGCCGCCGCGGCATTGGCGAGCAATACACCGCCGAGGACAGTCGAGGCCAACACGCCAGCACGCTTCATCTGGGACAAATTCATCGAGGAATCCTTTGCTATCGGTTCGGTCGCGCAGGCTAGTGATCCACGGAAGGCGAAGTTGTGACGCAGGCAGCGAAGTCCGAGCGCCGTCAGAGGTTCCGCGATGCAGCGCGCCGGAGGAGCGTGCAACGCATCACGGGTGCGCCGAGACGTCGGTTCACGCCGGAGAATCTTTTACAAAGCGATCATAGGACCATGAAGGTCACGAGGCGTCAGACCTCGGTGGCCTTGCACTACCTCGAGAGCGTCGCCGGAGCGCCTTCGTTGGTCTGTTGGGCAGCTGCTGCGTCAGTGTCGTGCCGAGTACCACTCCAATACTCTCAGGGCACGCAGCGTGTTCCACCGGCTCGGTCTGCCCTCGCCTTCGTCCACTTCGACTGCCATCCTGCCGGGGTGCTGATTCTCGAGCCCCCAGCGGCCGTCGCGATCGCGCTTCGACTCGACGAGCTCGATCGCCTCGGCGACTCGCGCATCCGGCTTAGCCCCGGCTCTGCGCAGGTAGTCGAGCCCGCGCAGCACGTCGTAGTGCCACCAGTTCGGGAACGAGAAGCGCATCCAAGCAGGGTCGACGATCGCACCCGTTGTCAGCCGCCGACAGAGACGGCGTTCGAGCAGATATTCCTCCCCACGTAGGCGGGCCTGCGTCATCGCGGCGCTGCTCCGACCGGCCAGCTCGCATTCGAGCAGCGCTTCGAGCACGCAGATCGTCGTGTTGAACGACGACCGCGTCGAGCCTCTTTCCGCCTCGCAGTTCCAGCCGCCGTCGGTCAGCTGCTCGCCGAGCAGACGGTCAGTGATCCGCGGAAGGTCCTGACCGAAGTACGCGCCGCTCGCCGCCGCCTGGCCGTTGATGCACGGCTCGACCTCACCTGCGAAGAACGGATTGCCCGCAAATTCGAGGCCGCGCCACGTTCCGTCCCAGTCCCATCCGCGCCACGTCACGTGATCCCGCACCAGACCGACCGCACGCTGCGCCGCATCGCTCGCGGGATCCAGACCCAGTTCCCGCAGCAGCGTCAGGACGTGCATCGTGGAGTCCCATCCGTGGTTGAACGCGGTGCCCGCCCACGTTCCGTCGGCCCCCTGAAGCGAGAGCAGCCGAGCGCCCATGCCCTCGGTCGCGACGCGTGCGCGTTCGGACGCAACCGCTTCCACCGGTGCGCCGGTCAGGTCGCGCATCGTCTGCCAGCGGATCGACGGATCAGAATCAAGCAGCCACTGTATGACCGATGGGTTCTGCATGCGCCGTTCCTCCCTGCCCGTCTATTAGAAGCCCATCTACTGGAGCAGTGGTCTCGCAATTCATTTCATTTCTATCGGACTCGACGCTACACGATTGAGCTTCGCGATCTCGCGCAGTCCCGTCAGGATCAATTCGCGCACCAGATGGTCGAACAGCCCGGCACGCGCGAACAGCTGTGAAAATCCGCCCGTCGCGATCACGAGCGGCGCCTCGTCCGGAAACGCCTCATCCGACAGGCGACGCGTCAGTTCGCGGATCATGCCGATGGTGCTGAAGTAGAGTCCGGCCTGGATGCTTTCGACCGTCGTGCGCCCGAGCGCGTGTTCGACCGGCACGATCTCGACGTTCGGCAGTTGCGCCGTCTTCTCTTCGAGCGCCTCCATGGCGAGGCGCACACCGGGCAGGATCGCGCCACCGAGAAAGTCGCGATCGCGCGACACGGCGGCGAGCGTGGTCGCCGTGCCGAAGTCGACGACGATCAGGTTGCGGCCAGGGAACAGATGCAGCGCGCCGACGGCGTCGGCGATGCGATCGGCACCGACCTCTTTCGGATCCTTGTAGCGGATCCGCAGCCCGGTGCGCGTGCCCGGACGCAGCACCAACGGTTCGATGCGGAAATACTTTTCGCAGCACGCACGCAGCGAATACACGTAGTCGGGCACGACCGAACAGATCGCGATCTCGTCGATGTCGTGCGGGTCGACATCGTTCTCGCGCAGGACCGAACGCAGGAACAAACCGAGTTCGTCCGACGAGCCGCGCGAGTTCGTGTTGCGCCGAAACTGGATGACGAGTTCGTCGCCATCGAACACCCCGCCGTACAACTGGCTGTTGCCGACGTCGATGCACAGCATCATTTTGCCACCTCCACGTTATCGATCAGGCGCACGCTGCCGCCTTGCGTCGCCAATCGCGCGGCGCCGAAGCGGCGGCGATCCTGCGTGATGACGTAGTCCACGTCGAAGTCAGCGTCGCGCAGCATCGTGACCGCTGCGGCGTCGTTCGCCGCGATCGACAAGGCGCGATGAAGCAGCGGCGCCCGCTCCCGAGCCGCGGGATCGAGCCGCACGTTGCGCGAGCTCAACGCGAGGCCGTCTGCTTCGCGCACGATCGGACAGGGCACGATCTCGGTGTCCAGAAAGAATGCCGCGACCATGTCGCGAACCAGCAGGTACTGCTGATAATCCTTCTCGCCAAAGTACGCCCGCGTCGGCCGCACGGCGCCCAACAGTTTCATCACAACCGTCAGCACGCCGGTGAAGTGCCCGGGGCGATGGGCGCCGCACAGCTTGCGCGACAATTCGTTCTCATCGACGCGATACCGATAGCCATCCGCATAGATCTGCGCGTACGTCGGCACCAGCGCATAGTCGACGCCGAGCGATTGCAGCAGCTCGAGATCGCGCTCGATCGGCGTCGGATAGGCGGCCAGGTCGCTCGGCTGATCGAACTGTGTCGGATTCACGTAGATGCTGACGATCGTCCGGGGGTTATCCAAGCGCGCACGGCGCACCAGCGAGGCGTGACCGTCGTGCAGCGCGCCCATCGTCGGTACGAAGCCCAACGGTTCGACGATGCCGCGTCGCAGCGCGCGCCACTCCGCTAGATCGTTGACGATCTTCATGCGTACGCCTCACGGCAGAGCGGATACCGGCGCGCGACCACTTCGTCGTGGAATCGCGCGACCGCGTCGGTTACCAGCGCTGCGCCATCCGCAAAGTGCCGCACGAACTTCGGCTTGAACCCGATCGACAGGCCAAGCAGGTCCTGCAGCACGAGCACCTGGCCATCGGTGTGCGGTCCGGCGCCGATGCCGATCGTCGGTATCTCCAGCCGCTCGGAGATCTGCCGTGCCAACGCCATCGGCACGCACTCGAGCACCAGCGCGAAACAGCCCGCGTCCTGCAACGCCCGCGCGTCGTCACGAATCCGCGTTGCATCGGCCTCGTCGCGTCCCTGCACACGATGACCACCGAGGGCATGCACCGATTGCGGCGTCAGTCCGAGGTGACCCATCACCGGCACGCCTGACTCGACGATGTGCGCGATCAGCTCGAGCTGCCCGGCGGCGCCCTCGAGCTTGACCGCGTGCGCGCCGGCCTGCATCAGCTGCTGGACCGCGTCGAGCGCCGGCGCCAGCCCTTTGCGCGCGGCCAGGAACGGCAGGTCGGCGACGACGAACTTCTGCGGCGCGCCGCGCACGACCGCACTGGTGTGCAGCGCCATCATGTCGATGTGCGCGTGTACCGTTGACGGAAATCCGTGCATCACCATCGCGACGCTATCGCCGACCAGCAGGCAGTCGACCGGCGTAGCGTCGAGCACGCGCGCAAGCGTGTAGTCGTAACAGGTGACCATGGAAACAGGTATGCGCGCGCGTTTTCGCGCGACGAAGTCGAGCACGTTCAGCATTGTTTTCTCCGACCAGGGGTCCAGTCGGGTACCCGCATTGCGTAGCTGCGAAGAAACGCGAGCGTCGCTTCGCACCAGGTACCTGTCCGCAGCCCGTGGATCAAGTCCGTCGTCGAGTGAAGGTCCTGTCACCGCGCGGTCTGTCTCGTTTCCGATGACAGCCCTGTGCGCGGCAACGGGGTGGATACTAATTCATCGGTCGACGGGCGGGTAGTCGCCCTACGGCGCGATGCGCTTAGCGCTCTCGAAGGGACGAACGTAAGGGCGTGGTCACCTGACCGGCGTTGCGAGCCGCTGCGACTTCACGCCGTTCTTCTTCGTCGCAAACGCGGTGTTGATCCGCGCCGCCTGATGACTCTCTGCCGATGCCTTGTTGCGCATCGCGATCTTCGCGAACGGATCGGCTTTGCCTTTCACGACGAACGACGCCTGATTGTCGCGCGACCATTCGGCGAGATAGTCGAAGTCGCTGCGTCGGCGTACGTTGCGCACGAGCGCTACCGCGCTGTCGTGCAGCTTGTCGGCAATGCACGGCAATAGCCGGCGCGCGCTGCCGGGATGCGCATTCGACGCCTCGCACAGCACGAGGCTCAACGGGCCCGGCAAGCGCGCGGCGTCGATCGCGTAGCCGACGCCGGCCGCAGTCAGATCGGCCGACGCGGTGATGATGTGCGCTGACGAGAGTTCGTACTGATTCAGCCACGACCGCATCGCGTTCGCCGCATGTGGGCTGCTCTCGATCGTCCACAGCCGCACGCCGCGGCGCTCGATCTGGATCGCGAGCAGCAGCGTGGTCAGATCGGCGCCGCACTGCAGAATGTAGCCGTGCGCTTTCTGCGCCTCGACCAGCAGCGCCTTCAGATAACCGTCAGCGGCGGTGAGGCTCGCGTCGCCCCACGTTTCGCAGATCTCCGCGAGGACGGCGTCGGGCAGCACGCCGGACGACGCGTCGCGCGCGGTGCGAATCGCGCGATCGAGCCGGAATTGCCTTGCGTACGCCGCCGCGCGTGATCGGATACCGTCGAGCGACGGGTGCGTTGCAAGGCGTTCGAAGTACTGCATGAGCTTCGATGCCTGAGGTCCCCCGAGAGGGTCAGTGTATGTCGCGGCGAATGCGCGCGCTCGGGTTGGAGTGGCAACGCCGCGTGACTCGCGTCACAATCCGGCGCGACGTCACTCCGGCAGCGTTCACGACCCGGAGCCGCCCATTTCCTTCGGCATGTCCTTCATCTTCGGCAAGCCGTCCTTGATGCGCAGCTTCGTCTCGCCGTAGTGCACGTGCAGCCCGGGCTTGTACGGCAGATCCGGAATGACGGCCGCATACACGTCGACGAGTCCCATGCCGGGATGGTTCGTCATGATGTGGCCGCCGCAGCTCTTGCACCATTTGCGTTCGCTGCCGGGCGTCTTCGCGTACGTGCCGATGTTGTCTGCGCCTTTCGTCACCTTCACGGACGCCGGGTTCCACAACGTGAATGCGTTGACGGGACCAGCCGACCAGTGCCGGCACGACTCGCAATGGCAATACCCCATGCCCGCGGGTTCGCCGGTAACGGTCAACTGAACAGCGCCGCAGAAGCAGCTCCCTTTGTACGTCGTATCTTTGCTCACAGTGATTCTCTCCAGGATTGTTGTAATCGGTCCAACGGTTTCTCAGAGGCGCGTTACCGCGATACAGGTCTATCCTTTAGGTGCAGGTGCGGGCTTGGCGGCTGGGGTTACGGACAGTGCGACGGCTTCCGTATACGTCGCCTCGATTTGATCACCGACGGCAATGCGCTTGAACTGCTCCGGATCGCGCACTTTCAGATTAACCGTCCGCTGTGGCCCCTTGACGGTGATCGTCTGCGCCATGGTGTCCACCTCGATGACATCGCCGACCACGGTAACCTGGCGACCCGCAGCGCCGGCCGGCGCTGCCCCGGGCTTGGCAGGAATCATCGCCGCCGCCTCGGTCTTCTCGACCTTCATGCCACCGCCCTTCTTCAGTTCGAGCGCGAGGGATTCGGTGTAAGAGACGCTAACGGTATCGCCGACCTTCAGCTGATCGAAGCTCTTGAGGTCCGGGCTGGCAACGATCGTCACGATGTCGCCGTTCTGCCGCTTGATATCAAAGGTCCGCTTCGCTTTGTCGATTGCGGTGATCACCGCGCTCCCCTCCACGACCTGCGCCATCTCCACCTTACCCGGCGCGCTCGTCGTCGTGACGGCGCTCCCGGTCTCCGCCGCCATGGCCGGCTGTATCAGCACGAGAGTAGAAATGACGGCTGCGAGAAGTACTGGGATGCGCATGGGGTTGCTCCGCGTGGTTGAAAAATGGGGTGACGAACTATGCATTCGTCGGGTCTCACCTTACAAGATCTTGGGCGTCTTTGCGCTCTCCGGCATCGGCAGGTCCTCTGGCGGCGTACCCAGCCTGCGCCTCCCATCCGGCGTCGATGGACCTGTCCCCGGCGGTTCGTGGACCCGTGTCCATGGAAGACCCTCGTATACCGATTCGATGCGGACCAAGCCGCCCTCGCGTGGCTCAGAACACATCGTCCCATCGTGGCCACCACCTCATCGTTCGATTGTTCGACGCATCGTCCGATGAAGCGGTTGTGAGATGTCCGACTCATTTTCTCACTTTTACATATCTAACAAGTTGACAGAGGGGCGGGTACGGACGTACGTTCGCGGAAAGGGACGTGCAACGAATCGACGAGAGGTACGGCACCGGGTGCGTCAACGCTGGCTCCACTTTTCCTGCAGAATCATTCGCAATTCGTCGGTGCGCAGTCTGATTGCCGGTGTCGCACTGCTAGCGGCGCACACCACTGGTGCTGTGGCAGTGCCTCCGACTTATGCAACTGACCCGATCGACGCCAGCTCGCTGCTCGTTGCGGGTACCGCGCTCGATATCGAGTCGATGCACAGTGGAAACGTGATGCGGCGCATCGCGGCGCTTCGTTCCGGTGCGCGCGGGTTGGACTTCACTGGCCTCAACGTCCAGACGGGTGAACGACGCATCGGCGGCGACTCGCTGAATGCGGTATCCCAGCCACTTCTCGGTCCGGTGTTCGACGGCATGCTGAATCGCGGTGACCTCGGACGGTGGGGCGTGTTCGCCAACGGTGACGTACGCCGCAACAGTGCCTCGCCGATTGGCGGCGCCACAGCCGACAACAGCATCGGCATGACGACCGGCGTCGACTACCGCCTCCACGATCATCTCGCCGTGGGTTCGAGCATCGGCTACGCAAATTACGGAATCGACGCGGCCGGGCGCTCGACGCTGCTCGACGTGCGCTCCAGACGCGTATCGCTGTTCGGAACATACTTTCGTCCGGATCTGATGCACATCGATGGCTTGATCGCGTACGGCAGCAACGCTTACGACTCGACGCGCCGCGTCGATACCGGCGCGCTGCCGGCAGTCGCGAAGGGAGCGACGGACGGCAACCAGTTGTCGGCGGCGCTCACGAGCGCGCTGGATCTGCGCAACGGACCGTGGCGTCTCGCGCCGAAGCTCGGCGCATACCTGCTTTCGGTCGGTGTGAATCCCATCGACGAGTACGGCGCAGGAAACCGCGACCTCGCTGTCGGCGATCAACGCGCACAATCACTGCGTCTGAGCGCCGGCGCCCGGCTGTCGGTCGCGCTGCGGACACCGTTGGGTGTGGTCACCCCCAGCGTCAATGCGGACTATGTTCACGACGACGACCGCGCGAAACCGGCCGACGCGCGTCTGCGAACGGGTACCGACGATCGCGCGGTCACGTCGACCGACGCGGCGCTCAGCCAATTGGATCCAGGCTATTTCGTGTGGTCGCTGGGCGCGTCGGCTCAGGTTGCTAAAGCGCTCTCCGGCTTCGTCAATTACCGCAGCCCGGCGAACTCCGACAGCAATGCTTCGAGCGAAATCACGTGGGGCGTGCGCTTCGAGACGCCTTTGCGCTAAGCGCGATCTGCGCGGCGGTGCCGAAGCATGCCGACAGCCAAGATGCCGGCGCACGCCAACGTCAGCGGTTCGCCTTCGGCCCGGTACGTGACGGGCTCCACGAAGAGTGTGGCGACGAACAGCAGAGTTAGAACAACGATCGGCCCTCGCACGGATAGCACCCGACGTCTAAAACGAAGCGCGCACCTTAGGTCGACCGTGTGACGATCGCATTACGTGCCCGCCTGATTGTCGACCGGTCGGGATCAGCGCCCCCGGCGAGCGCAAACTCCGCCCAAAGGAGCAAGTGATGCATTTCATTTTCGAGGTTCACGTAAGGCCGGGATATACGCCGGAGCAATACGCGGCCGCGTGGGTTGCAGCGAGCAAGCTGATTCAGCGCGCACCCGGTGCACGCGGTACGCGTCTGCATCGCAAGATCGGCAGCGCCGACTCGCTGCTGGCGATAGCGACGTGGGATTCGAAGACGAGTCGCGATGCGATGGAAGCGAACGCGGATGCCCGCATTCGCCAGATCATTGCGAGCCAGGCCGAGTTTGTCGACATACGCGTGATCGGCGAGTTCGAGGCGCCCGAGTGGGTCGTCGAGCCGAGCGAGCTGGCGTAGGGAATCCAGGCGGAGGCGCAAGTTTCTGATACGCGCCCGCGACTCCTGACGCTTGATCCGGGCGCAACGGCCATCGTTATTTGATGATGTCGCGGATCGTCCTGCGGACGTTGTCGAACATGAGCGCTGAGGCGTCACCCGTTCGCGGTGCTTCTTTGCGCCACACGTCGCCCTTCTCGAAAGCGACGATGCTGTCATAGAAGCTGATCCCGAAAGTCTCACGCGTGACGACGTCAGGCGCGATTGCACCTCTGCTGTGATTCGCGTTGATGCGGTCGACGCAGTCCTTGGCGAAATTCATGAACGTGTCCGGTTTGCCGACTCCGCCGCCATATTCTTCCCAATAGGCTGTGTGGAGGTCCTCGACCATGTAGACACCGTTCTTCGGCATCTTCGGATAAAGGAACTCAAACGACTGCGCGATGTGCTTCATCTGATGGCTGCCGTCGTCGAGCACGACGTCCGGAATGCCGAACTCGTCGAGCACGCTCTGCAGGAACATCTCGTCGCCTTGATCGCCGATGCGGATGAAAATGCCCGGCTGCTCGTGTTCCCGACACTTCTCGTTGATGTCGATGCCCACGATCTTCGCGAGCGGACCGAAGTAGCGTTGCCACATCGCGAGCGAACCGCCTTTGGAGACGCCGATTTCCAGGAACGTCACCGACTTGTTCCGATACCAGCTGAAATGCTTTTCGTAGATCGGGAAGTAATGCGCCCATTTGTGGATGATCTTTCCGTCGTTGATCAGGAAATCCTGCCAAAGCGTCATCTGGTTCTCCGCCGGGTAGTGTGTCTCAACCTTCGATCAGTCTGCGCAAAGGATTCCGGCTGTCTAGCCTTCGTGCGATTTCTTTAGCTACCGCTGAACGCCTTCGGCGCCCCGTCGGTTTAGACGGGTGTGCGACGATTAGGGATAGAGTGCTCGCAGTGGACCGCCTTACGACAGGCACACACTTCACCGGCGCTGCCCCGCTGCCCCTGCACACGATCGCGCCAATGTCGCGGCGACTTCGACGAAGCGGGCTGCAATCGCGGGCCAGTTCGCGGCGCGCGCAGCTCCGATAGCGCCGTCCGACAACGAACGGTACAGCGCTGCGTCGCCGGTTACGCGGCGCAGTGCATCGACGAGCGCATCGACCGTCGCGGTCGGCGTTACCAATCCCCCGCCCGCGGCGAGCTGCTCGACGATTCCCGGCTCGGGGAAAGCGACGATCGGAACGCCGGCGGCCTGTGCGATGCCGACCACGCCGGATTGACTCGCCTGCAAATACGGCAGTACGCAGACGTCACAGCGGCGGAAGATCGCACCGATCTCTTGGTCAGCCACCCATCGGTTCGCGACGTGGACATTCGCGAGCCGCGACAACGCAGCCGTATGGCCCGAAAGATCGCCTTCTCCGCAGATCTCGAGATCTATGTCGCTGCGTTCGCGCTGCAGCCGCTCGAATGCCGCCAGCAGTTGCCCCAGACCCTTGTGCGGGGCAATGCGCCCGAAGAACAGCAGATGCACCCGGCGTGTCACATCGAGCTCGCGCGGCTGCTGCTGCACGTGATACGCGAAGACGCCATGCGCGATCACGCACGGCGTGACCGCCGCGCGAGCGGCGACGCGCTGCGCGGTGGCGCGCGTCAGCGCCACAATCGCATTGGATTGGCTCACGCAATCGTCGATGCACCAACGCATCAGCGTAGCGAGCGCCACCGGATCGCCAGGGTGCGGGCCCGGCTCGTGCACCACGGTGATCAC
The DNA here is from genome assembly GCA_963829065.1 of uncultured Gammaproteobacteria bacterium. Taxonomy (GTDB): domain Bacteria; phylum Pseudomonadota; class Gammaproteobacteria; order Pseudomonadales; family Azotimanducaceae; genus DATJGR01. Next base: position 258,297 of record CAWHHK010000015.1, read on the forward strand.
CGGCACGCCGGCGCTGCGAGCCGCACGGACGATCCACGGACTCCACGGATGGATCATGCCCATGATCAGTACGTCGATGCGTTCACGCGACAACCAATCACGGACGCGTCGGTATTCGCGCCAGCCTCGCGTCGTCGACGCAACGACGAACCCGGCCGCATTGCGGTACGTGCGCAGCGCAAGTTCGGACAGATCAAGCTGTTCGAACTCGCCACGCAGGCTCACGTCCCGCGCGAGCAGCAGGCAGGTCTCGATGCCCGACGTCTGAGCAAGCGCCCGCGCGAGCTCCAGTGTGTAGCGCTCGCCGCCGCCGCGCCGGCCGATAAATGCCACTGCGATTCTCATCGACGCGCCTGCAGCGCGCGCCGGTACAGCGACAGATATGCTGCGCCGACGTACTCGGCGGAATATCGTCGGGCCCATCGCCGCGCTTCCGCGCGCAACGCGTTACTCGATCGCAACAGCGTTCTGAATCCGCTGGCGAGTGCGTCGGCCGCTACGCAAACGCCGCCGGGGCCGACCACCTCTTCCATCACATCCGTCTGCAGCGCGAGCACCGGACGGCCGGAGGCGAGACACTCGGCGGCGCCGATTCCGAAACCCTCGCTCGACGACGCGAACACGCCGAAGTGCGCCTGCGCCATGATGGCCGGCAGTTCGTCGTGCGGAACGAAGCCCAAGAAACGCACGTCGTTGGCGGTCAACCCGAGCCGCCCTGCCTGCGCCTTGACCGACGCCTCAGTTTCCCCCGCCCCGGCAAACCACACGCTGATCCCGGCGCGTTCTGCACCAGTCAGCGCCGCGAGCGCGTCGACCACCAGCGCATGGTTCTTCGCCGGTGCGAATCGCCCCAGCTGCAGAAACACGGTTCGATCGAGGGGCGGATCGGGGTCTGCAACCGCGAAGAATGCGTCCGCCACACAGTTATGCACGACTTCGATATCGAGCGCTGGAAACTCATCGATCAGCCTTGCCCGCGACGCGCCCGAGACTGTCGTGACGACGTCGTAGCGCGCGAGCATCCAACGAAACAGCATGCGCGTGGCGACACCATGGCGCGCATGCAACGAATGGCGCGTCAATACGGTCGGAGCATCGATCAACCCAGCCGCTTTGAACGCGGCAATCCAGAACGTGCCAGGGAAACTGTGCACGTGGATCAGGTCGGGGCGCTCGCGTCGAATCAGTCGGATGAGCGCGAGTGTGCCCGACAACCCGAGTATGGCGCGCAGCGCGCTGCCGAATCGGCTTGTACCGTCACCGAGCGACAATGCGGTGAGAGCGATCCACCGCACACCGAGCTGAGTCAGCGTCGCTTCGAACGCCTCCGCGCGATAGAAGAGCGCAATGCACGGCTCGATCTCCGGGTTGCGCGCCAACGTCGCGATCAGCGATTCGCCGCCGCCGTGCCGGACCGGCGAGACGACGTGCAGTACGCGGATCGGTCCGGCGAGCGCTCAATGGTCTCGCGCGAACTCGAGCTTGCCGCACTCCCCAGCCATTCCCGCGCGGATCGCGCGCACGTCATCGGCAACGCCGCGCATGCGCAGGCTGCGCAGCAACGTCATGATCGAAACGCGCCTATCGCCAGCCACGCCGCCGGTGCATCGAGCAAGACGCCTGCTACGAAGCCAGGAGCAGCGACAT
>CAWHHK010000016.1:0-50936 GCA_963829065.1 uncultured Gammaproteobacteria bacterium
AAGGTCTGATCGGTGATCTGTCGCTCGAAGGGTCGAAGATCTCGAAGATCAAGGAATAGATCGGGACGATATTCCGGCGCTCGTCGTGAGCGCCTTTTCGTTCGCCATTTCATTCGCTGTTTCATTCGCGGTTATCGAATGGCCGCACATCCGGACTCGCGGTAATGACAACCGACACGATCCTCGTGTTCAACGCCGGATCCGCAACGCTCAAATTTGGGCGATATCGGTTCGCGAACATCGGCGCTTCGGGCGAGCGTCTGTCTCGGGCTCAGGTCGATCTGTCACCTGGCAGCCATGGCGATGCTGTCCGACTGGCGCTCGCGACGCTCGATCACGCCGTAGAGAGATATGAAATCACCGCTGTGGGACATCGGGTCGTGCATGGCGGCGCAGACTACGTCAGCACGGTCGCGATCGACGCGCGCGGCGCACACCAGCCGATCATTCGCCAGCGCGTCTGTGACGCACTCGCGTGGCTCGGCATCGATTGCAACAGCGCACGCAACGTCGCGGGCGAGACGCAGTTCGATAGTGGTTGTGGGCGTGTCACGTTGTGGAATATTCCGACGGACGAAGAGTCCGTCATTGCGCGCCGCACGGGGCGCGCCCTGGGCGCTCAGTGAAAAGCAACGCACTAACGCAGGACCTGCTGCATCGGATCGACCAATACTGGCGGGCCGCGAACTATCTGTCGGTGGGCCAGATTTACCTCTGCGACAACCCGCTTCTAAAACGTCCGCTGTCGCTCGCGGACGTGAAGCGCATGCTGCTCGGACACTGGGGTACGACCCCTGGTCAGAATTTCATCTACGTGCACTTGAACCGGGTGATCAAGAAATACGATCTCGACATGATTTACGTTTCCGGCCCGGGCCATGGTGGTTGCGCAGTTGTCGCTAATACCTATCTCGAAGGCACCTACAGCGAAATCTATCCGAACATCAGCCGCGACGAAGCAGGTCTGCAGAAACTCTTTCGCCAGTATTCGTTTCCCGGTGGTATCCCCAGCCACGCATCGCCCGAATGTCCGGGCTCGATTCACGAAGGCGGCGAACTGGGTTATTCGTTGAGTCACTCGTTCGGCGCGGTGTTCGACAACCCGCAATTGATCGTTGCGTGCGTCGTGGGCGATGGTGAGGCGGAGACGGGTCCGCTCGCGACGGCGTGGCACTCCAACAAGTTCCTCAATCCGGTCACCGATGGCGCGGTACTGCCGATCCTGCATCTCAACGGCTACAAGATTTCCAACCCGACGGTCCTGGCGCGCATCACCCGCGAGGAACTGGAACAGCTACTGCGTGGCTATGGCTGGACGCCTTACTTTGTCGAGGGTCACGAACCGGAAGTGATGCACGAAGCCATGGCTGCGACGCTCGATGCGGTCGTCGAGCAGATCAAGCAAGTCCAGCGCGAGGCGCGTGTCGACGCGCAATCTCGCGCGTCCACGCTGGCCGATGATCGTGCTGAATTCGCCGAAAGGTTGGACAGGTCCGAAAGAGGTCGACGGCCTGCGCAACGAAGGTACGTTCCGTGCGCACCAGGTTCCGCTGTCGGACCCGGCTGCCCATCCCGAGCATCTCGCGCTCTTGCAAACGTGGCTCGAGAGTTACCGACCGCGGGAATTGTTCGATGCGCAAGGCCGCCTCAACCCCGAATTGGCGCAGCTTGCGCCGGAGGGGAACCGACGCATGGGCGCGAATCCGCACGCTAACGGCGGCATGCTGCTGCACGACCTGCGGATGCCGGATTACCGCGACTACGCGCAGATCGTCGCAGTGCCGGGTGAGCGCGGCATCGGCGACACGCATGTGCTCGGACGATTTCTGCGTGACGTGGTGACGCTGAACGATGACCAACGCAACTTCCGCGTCTTTGGCCCGGACGAGACACTGTCGAACGGTCTCGGAGTCGCTGTTCGAAGCTACTCACCGTCAATGGAACGCCGCGATCGAACCCAACGACGAATTTCTTGCGCCCGCAGGACGCGTACTGGACTCGATGCTCAGTGAGCACCAGTGTGAGGGCTGGCTCGAAGGCTACCTGCTCACCGGGCGGCATGGAGTGTTCAACTGCTACGAAGCGTTCATCCACATCATCGATTCGATGTTCGCCCAGCATGCGAAGTGGCTGAAAGTCACCCGGCAGCTGCCGTGGCGGCGGCGGATTGCTTCGCTGAACTATCTGCTCACCTCGCATGTCTGGCGCCAGGATCACAACGGCTTCACTCATCAGGATCCCGGGTTCATCGACAATGTCGTGAACAAGACGGCCGATGTCGTGCGCGTCTACTTTCCGCCCGACGCCAACTGCCTTCTGTCCGTGATGGATCACTGCTTGCGCAGCCGGCACTACGTCAACGTCGTGATCGCGGGCAAACATCCCGCTCCGCAATGGTTGACGATGGACGCCGCTGTCAAACACTGCACGCAGGGGATCGGTATCTGGCAATGGGCCAGCAACGACCAGGTCGCGCCACCCGACGTCGTCATGGCCTGCTGCGGAGATGTACCGACGCTGGAAACACTCGCGGCCGTCTCGATTCTGCGTGAGCGTCTGCCGCAGCTCAAAATCCGTGTGGTCAACGTCGTCGACCTGATGAAGCTACAGCCACCCAGCGAACATCCGCACGGATTGAGCGACATGGATTTCGACGACTTGTTCACCAAGGACAAGCCGGTGATCTTCGCCTTCCACGCGTACCCCTGGCTGATCCACCGGTTGACGTACCGACGGACCAACCACGACAACATCCACGTGCGGGGCTACAAAGAAGAAGGGACCATTACCACACCGTTCGACATGACCGTGCTGAACGATCTGGACCGCTTCCACCTCGTGATGGATGTCATCGATCGCTTGCCACAGACAGGCAATGAAGGCGTTTATCTGAAACAGCAGTTGAAAGACAAGCTGCTCGAGCACAAGCAATACATCGACAAGCATGGCGAGGATTTGCCGGAAATCCGCAACTGGACGTGGAGTAGAACGGGACGCGTGCAGACGGACGTTTCAGCCCGTCCGTTGCCCACGGACCTGTGACTGGGATCAATCAGTTAGAGAATAGTCTTCAGATGCGGATGCCAGTCAGGCCGCCGGCGGGTTCGCGCCGCATCGACGGCGTCCGCGTGCTCCACCAGATCAACCACAGCAGCGCGACCTGGAGCACCAGCCGCCACGCCAGCAGTGTCGGCGATACGGTTGGAAAGAGGTCGGGGTGCAGCCACATGTGGACGTTGGCCGGTGTCACGGCGAGCGTCAGCAGGATCAGCAGATTGCCGGCCCACTGGCGCGTGCGCGGAATGACGATTCCAATCGCGAAGACGATTTCACAGATGCCGCTGAAATAAACCGCTGCGAGCGGGTACGGCACATACGGCGGGACGATCCCGACGAAGAAGCTGACGTTGCTGAAGTGCGAAATTCCGCCAAGCATGAACCACGCAAATACGATCGCGAGCCCGAGGTAACGACCGATTTGATTCACGCGAGAGCGCAACGCCGTCGAGAGGTGTGACGCGAACAGCCATGACGGCAGAGCATGGCCGTCCGCGCGCACCGGTTCACTCGGGGTTTACGTTTTCCGCTTGCGGGCCTTTCTGGCCCTGAGTCACTTCGAAGCTGACACGTTGGCCTTCCGACAACGACCGGCGACCGGTCCCGTTGATTGCGCGGAAATGGACGAATACGTCCGGGCCGCCTTCGCGCTCGATGAAACCAAATCCTTTTGCATCGTCAAACCACTTGACGGTGCCGGTGATGCGTTGACCTGCCATAATTCCTCTCGATAACTAACAGTATTACAAGATACGCGAACTACTCTTCCAAGATGACTGCGTCGGCGTCGCTCGGTGGTTCGCCAGTCCGAGCCGCTTTCTTCAGTCGCTTCTCCTCTTTTTTCTTCTGCTTGGCCAGGTCCTTCTGACGCTTCTGAAACTTGTAATTTGGCTTTGCCAACGGTCCCTCCTGGAACACACCGCTATTGGATTTGCAGCTTGGTGTGGGCGCGAGCGTCGCAGTATAACCGCAAGTCACGATCGAACGCCCAACCATTTCGTTGGAGGGACGCGTAATGCTGGTTGATGTCGCGCTGGAGCACGGTCGAGTCCTGGGGCGCTGCGCACCGGAGTTTTCGAACGTCGTCGATGCGTTCGTCGAGAACTTCGTCGCGCGCGACGAAGTCGGCGCGTCGGTGTGCATCAACGTCGCCGGCGACACCGTCGTCGATCTCTGGGGCGGCCGCGTCGCACTGGACGATGCGGCAGCGCCGTGGACTGACGACACGATTTCGCTCGTCTACTCCTGCACGAAAGCCGCAACGGCTCTGTGTGCGCACGTGCTCATCGATCGCGGCCAGATCGACCTACACGCACCGGTCGCAACCTATTGGCCGGAATTCGCCGCGAACGGCAAAGAATCCGCCACTGTCGCGATGCTGCTCAATCACTCGGTGGGTGTTCCGGCACTGCGGGAGCCGGTGAAGGATGGCGGCTTCTATGACTGGGACTACATGGCCGCGCGCGTCGCCGCCGAGCCGCCGTTCTGGGAGCCGGGTGCGCGCAACGGCTATCACATGGCGACGTTCGGCTGGACCGTCGGCGAACTCGTGAGGCGCGTATCGGGCCGCTCGCTCGGCGCCTTTTTTCGCGAGGAAATTGCCGAACCGCTCGACCTCGATTTCTGGATCGGCTTGCCGGCGGCGCATTTCCCGCGCGTCGCACCGATGATTCCATGGGTGCCGGATCGCGGCGCGCCGAGGCCGCCGTTCACTCAGTCGCTGCTGACGGATCCGAAGTCGATTCCGGCGCTTGCGTTTCTCAATCGTGGCAATCATCGAGCCGACTCGCCGCAAGCGTATGCCTCTGAGTTCGGCGCCGGCGGCGGCATCGCGAACGCACGCGCGCTCGCCGGGATGTATACGCCGCTCGCGAATGGCGGCGAACACGCCGGCGTGCGTCTCGTATCGGCCGACCACATCGTGCGGATGCGTGAAATTTCCGCCGCGACGCAACTCGACGCGACGTTGCTGATGCCGACGCGCTTCAGCCTCGGGTTCATGCGCTCGATGGACAATCGCCATCGGCCGACAGGGCACATGGAGTCCTGTCTGCTCGGCGCGGCAGCCTTCGGGCATGCAGGCGCGGGCGGCAGCATCGGGTTCGCCGACCCGAGCGAAGCGTTGGCGTTTGGCTATTCGATGAACCGGATGGGGGCGGGCATTCTGCTGAACCCGCGCGGCCAGTCACTCGTCGATGCGACGTATCGGGCCTTGGGCTACCGCACCAACGACCCCGGCGTCTGGATCCGCTAACAGCCCCCCACTTACAGCGTGAGCCACAGACGCAGCAGATGGCGCTTGCCGGCGGCGCCGTCGGCGTACGCGGTGCGCGCGTGCACGATCGTGTGATTCGACAACAGTTGGATGTCGCCCGGCGCGAACTGCATGTCGAGGCGGATGTCGGGCCGTTCGGCGATCGCCTCGTACGCGTCGAGCAGTTCGAGCTGCTTGCGCCGGCAGTTCGCCGACATGTCGCACCACCGAACGGTAGTAGTCCGAGTGATAAAAGGTCCGCAGCCGGGTGCCGTCGAAACACGCCGGCTGAATCAATGCGTACGGCGGTTGTCCCGGCTTCTCCTCGTTGCGCCGATCCAGTTTGAACGACTCGAACAGACGCGTCGCGAGCGCCGGATCCTGGCGCCAGAGTTCGTTGAAGACCGTCACGGAACTCGCGATGCGGCTGAGTCCGCCCGTTGGCGCGCTCTTCAGGCACAGCAGGCCGACGACGTCGGCACCGTCGCAGTGGTAGTTGATGTTGCTGGCGGTGCGGTAGAGCCGCACCAGCGGATCGGTCGCCGCGTCGCCGGTATCGGTGACGTGACCCAGCAGATCGCCTTGCGGATTCTGCAGGCCCGGCGTGCCGAGGTGCGCGCCGAATGCCCAGAAGAATCGCTCGGCGGCGTCTTGCGACCACCGTTCGACGGGCACGCCGCTGATCGACGACGAAACCGACGCCGTCGCGCAGGTCGTCGCGCCAGCGTTCGATCTGCCTGCTCAATGTCGGCAATGGAAGGTCTTGCGCGGTCAGTTCTAGATTCGGTTTGCCGGTCGCGGTCGCGTGTGCCAGACCCGCGTCGATCTCGGCGAGTTCGCGTGCCGACAGGTGGTAGCGATAGTCGCCGCGCGCGCGGATCGAATCGCCGCGCCACGCCGCTGAAATCGTCAACGGTCCGCGCGGGATCCCGACGTGCGGTCGACCCGTGAAGAAACGCACCGCCTGCTCTTGACTGGAATGGTGTGCCACGTATTTGTCTCATCAAGCCGGTTTCGGCGGCGCGACGTACGGATACTCCGGTTCCCGTTGCACCTCGGCCGCCGCGATTGCCGCATTGAGTTTGGCATGGCGGCGTGGGTCGAGCGTACGCCCCGACAGCCCGGGATCGTCAAGCGCGATGCGGAAGGAGCGAAACACCGCCGGCGTCGGCCCGAACGGGCTCGGCAATGTCCACGGACTCACGAATTCCCACACGACTTCGCTGTCCGGCGTGATTTCGAACAACCGGCCCGACGCGCCTTCCGTGATCAACGTGTTGCCGTTGGGCAGGCGCTCGGCGCCGCTGACCATGAAGCTGTAGAACGCCACCAGCGTCGGATTGTTGTAGCTCCAGACGATCTCGTTCGACGCGGGGTTGACCTCGAGCACCCGGGAGAACGAAGGGGCGCCGCGACGGTGACAGCCGTTGTCGAACAGCAGGATGTTGCCGTTGGCGAGTTCGGTCGCGGTGTGCTGATGGGACAATTCGCCGGGTCCCCATTTCCATTTGAACGCACCGCTCGTTGCGTCGACGATCGCGACGGTGCTCGTCAGCCGGAAGCTGATCAGCCAGTCACCGCTGCGCGTCAGCGCACAGCGAATTCGCGTGCGTCCATTCCTTGTGGCTTTCGAGCGGACAGATCCGATCGTCCTCGAGGCTCAAATGCTCCCACGAGCGCCATTGTCTGATCCGGGTACCGTCCGGCGTGATTTCGTTGATCACGTCGGCCCACATGACCTCGGGATCTTTCGCGTCGCGGTAGCCGCCCTGCACGGCGTCGTTGAGTTCGGCGGGCAATTTGTCCCACGCGAGATACAGGTGGTTGCCGTTGGCGAGGCGCGCGTAGTCGTGGTGCATCATTCGGTCTAAGTGCTGCCAGACGACGTTGCTGTCCCAGTCGAGCTCGATCAGTGCGCCGGTAGACCCGCCGATGCGCTCCGCGCCGCCGGCGTCCGCCGGCGGCAGCGTCTGAATCAATAGATGACCATTGCCGAGCCAGCGCAGGTGCTGAATGCCGTCGGGATGTTGCCACTGGTGCACGACGCGACCCTGCTGATCGACCAGCGTCGCGTGGTGACCGCGCACCGAAGAGAAAATCGTGTATCCGGGGCAGACGTACGGTGCGTCGCAATAGGTCAATCCGATCGGTCGATTGCGTGTCCAGGCCATCAGCGGCTCCTGCGGCTCTTTTGTTAGAAGCGCGCGAGTTTATACGCGGTGCGAACGCGCGGGTCACTCCGGGCTAGAATCCTCAACCGTAGTCCCCGCGGGAGCGCATGTTGAAATTCGGAATCTTCTTCGAGCTGTCGACGCCGCGGCCGTTTTCGACGGCGGCCGAGTGGAGCGTCTACCACAATGCGCTCGCGCAATGCCGGCTCGCCGATGAACTCGGGTTCGATCACGTGTGGGCCGTCGAACACCACTTTCTCGAAGAGTATTCGCACTGTTCCGCGCCCGAAGTTTTTCTGACGGCGGTCGCCGCGCAGACGCAGCGCATTCGGGTCGGCCACGGCGCCGTCGTGTGCGTGCCGCAGATGAATCATCCGATCCGCGTCGCCGAACGCGCGGCGGCGCTCGACATCATTTCGAACGGTCGGCTGGAGTTCGGCACCGCGCGCTCGTCGACGTGGACCGAACTCGGCGGTTTTGGCGTGAATCCCGACGACACGAAAAAAACCTGGGACGAGTTCGTCCGCGTGCTGCCGCAGATGTGGACGCGGGACGAATTCGAGTGGCGCGGCAAAGGATTTTCGATGCCGTCGCGCAACGTGTTGCCGAAACCGTTCCAGCAACCGCATCCGCCGATGTGGGTGACCGTGACGACGCCCGGCACCGAACTGGACGCGGCAGACCGGGGCCTCGGCTGCCTCGGCGTGTCGGCCGCCGGCTACGACGAGCAGGAGCGGCGCACGAAGGAATACCACCGCCGCATCGCGCAGTGCGAACCGGCGGGCGGCATCGTCAACGATCAGGTCCACACGATGAACTTTTTGTACTGCCACGAAGACTACCGGGAAGCACGCCGGATCGGCGTCCCGATGGTCACCGCGTTCAACATCGCGAATGCGCATCTGTACTGGACCCGCGAGGCGTATCCGACGCGCGCGTACCAGACGCTCGGCAACGTCGGCGCCGCGATGAAAGGCAAACAGGCGCCCGCGGACGATCCGAGCGCAGCGAAAGGATTGCCCGAAGGCGTCGGCGTTGGCGATCCCGAGCATCTCGTGCGCACGATCAAGCGCTGGGAGTCGATCGGTGTCACCGGCATCAACTTCCTGTTGAACGCAATGGAAATGGTGTCGCAGGAACGCGTGCTCGAGAGCCTGCGTCTGTTCGCGCGCGAGGTGATGCCGGGATTCCGCAGCGCCGCTGACCTGCGCGCGCCGGTGTACACGCCGGCGACGATCCCGCCGTCGCCCGAGGCCACGGCGCGCAAAACCGCGAGTGTCGGCTGATGCTGGCCGGCACCGCCAGCATTGCGACGCTGATGCAATTGCAGCCGACGGCGACGATCGATCGATTCCCGACTGAACCGGTGCTCCTCAACAACGTCGTCTGCTTCCAGATGACGGCAGAAATGCGCAACCGGGCGCGGGAGGCCGTGTTGCCGCCGAGCCTGCATCCGACGATTCCGGCGGCGCTGTCGCTGCAGATCTGGGACGTCGGCAGTAGTCCGTGGGGTGCGTTTCGCCTCGCGTTCGTACGCGCCGCGTGCCGCAGCGGCGTGCGCGCGCGGGGCTTCACGTTGGGGGCATTCGCGTCGAGCGCGCAAGCGTGCGACGCGTTGCGCGGCCACTTCGGTTTTCCGGCGCGACCGGCCGACGTCGTATTCCGGCAGGGCTACGATGGGGTCGACGCGTCGGTGACGTTCGGCGGCGTCGAAATCCTGCGCGTTGCAGCGCTCGATCCGGAACCGATGGACGTGCACGACGTGCAGTACACCGGCACGTTGAATCTGGCGCAGACGCCCAACGGAATCAGGCTGGTGCAGGTCGAGGCCGATCACACCGCGACGCGCGTCGAGCGCCTCACCGCACAACTGCTGACGTTCGACGCGCAGGCGTGGGGTAATGCGCTGCTCGACCCGTATGTCGTCGTCTCCGCGTCGCTCGCTGTCGAGACGATCGTGTTCCCGCCGATGCGTTTCGTCTGCAAAGCCGACGAACTCGCATTCACCGGCACCGAGCCGATCGCATCGCACGCTCAGCCATAGCGCCAGATACCCATGGCCATCAGCCAGACAGCGAGGCGCACTTGGCGAAGCGCACTACGTACGACATCCTGATCATCGGCGCGGGCAGTTCGGGGTCGGCGATCGCCGCGCGTGCATCCGAAGATCCGAATCGAACCGTCGCGTTGATCGAGGCCGGACCCGACTATCCGGATCCGTCGCGCACGCCGTTCGATCTCGTCAACAGCCACAACAACTCCTATCGCGATCACGACTGGGGCCTGACGTACGCACCGACGCGCGGCCGCGAGATCGCGTTTCCGCGCGGGCGCGTCACCGGCGGATCGAGCGCGGTCAACACGACGATCGCGCTGCGCGGCGTGCCGGAGGACTACGACGAATGGGCGAGCCTCGGCAATCGCGCGTGGGCTTGGGACCGCGTGCTGCCGGCATTCAAGCGCCTCGAGCGCGATCTCGACTACGGCGACGCGTCGTATCACGGTGACGCCGGCCCCATTTCGATCCGCCGCTATCCGCCGGCCGAGTTGCTGCCGCAACACGCGGCGTTTCTGGAATCGGCGCGCGCGCTCGGCTATCCCGATTGTCCCGACGGCAACGATCCGTGGGCGGCCGGCGCGGGCCCGCAACCGATGAACAAACTCGGCCGGCTGCGCGTGTCGTGCGCGATCGGTTATCTGGCGCCGGCGCGCGCGCGGCCGAATCTGACGATTCGCGCGAATACCTTCGTGCGCCGGTTGATGCTCGACGGGGACCGCTGCACCGGCGTCGAAGTCGAACTGCCCGACGGATCGATCGAGGGGATTGGCGCGCGCCTCGTCGTGGTGTGCGCCGGCGCGCTGCTGTCGCCGGCGCTGCTGATGCGCTCCGGGATCGGGCCGCGCGCCCAGCTCGAGCATCATTCGATCGACGTGAAGCGCGACGTTGCCGGCGTCGGCGCGAACCTCTGCGATCATCCGTCGCTGGCGGTGACGTGCCGCGTCAAAGACCCGTCGCTCATCAATTTCGACGCGCCGCTGATTCAGACGATTTTGCGCTACACCGCGCACGGTTCGGACAAACGCAACGACCTGCAGATCGAGCAGATCAGCTTCGTCGGCCGCAATGGCGGCCCCGCGATGTTCGCGATCGCGGCGGTTCTCGAATATCAATACGGTCGCGGCGAACTGCGGTTGCGCTCTGCAGATCCGCATGCGCCGCCGATCGTCGACAACCGGTTTTGCGAAGATGCGCGCGATACGGCGCGGCTGGTCGGCTGCTTCAACGATGCGCTTGCGTTCACCCGAGTGGGCCCGTTGGCGGATCAGATCGAGGCGGTGCGGTTTCCGGATCCTGCGCGCAAACTCGACGATGCGGACATCGCCGCATTGTGCCGGCGCTTCGCGGCCAGCGGCTTCCATCCGTGCGGCACCGTGAAGATGGGGCCCGCCACTGATCCATCCGCGGTCGTCGATGAGTACGGCTGTTGTCACTTCGTCGACCAGCTCGTCGTTGCGGACGCTTCGATCATGCCGTTCGTGCCGCGCGCGAACACGAATCTGACGTGCATCATGATCGGTGAGATGGTCGGGGAATGGCTGCGCACAGCGAGTGCGCGTTACGGCTTGTGAGGTGTGGGCAGAGGAGGGAGGGCAACATGACGTCGATCAAAACGCTCGAAGGTCTGCGCGATCGCGAGCTCGTCTTCGCCAACGGAAGCCGCGGGGCCAATCTCGAGGTCGAGAGCGCGAATCCGACGAACTACTATCAGGTCATCAACGACGCGCGGAACATGCCGCGCAAAGTCATCGATGCAAAGTTGTTCCTGCCGCCCGGCGCGACGCGCGCGGTCCCCGTCGTCATCGTCGTGCCCGGCAGTCTTGGCGTCGCGCCGTCGCACGTTGCGCACGCCGAGCAATTCACGAATCTCGGATTCGCCGCCTGTGTGATCGATCCGTTCGGCACACGCGGAATCACGTCGACCGTCGCGAACCAGGCGCAGTATTCGATGGCCGCGAGTGCCTACGACGTGCTCGCGACCGTGCGCACGCTGGGTGCGATGCGGGAGATCGACTCCAGCCGCATCGGTGCGCAAGGCCATAGCCGCGGCGGCTCGGCCGTGCTGACGGCCGCGATGAGGCGCTTCTGTCGTCCCGTGCTCGGGGATGCCGTGCGATTGCGCGCGATCTATGCCGCGTACCCGTGGTGTGGACACCAGTTCCGCGATCCCGATGTTGGTAACACCATCGTGCGCGCGGTGATCGGCGATCGCGACGACTGGTGTCTGCCGGCGCAGGCGCAAGGATACATCCAGGCGATCCGTCTGCGCGGCGGCCGCGCGACGTTGAAGATATTCGGTGGCGCGGGCCACAGTTTCGATCGCGGCATCGCGATCGAGACGCTCGAGGACGCGGCGGTGTCGCCGGATTCGCCGATCACTTATCTCGCCGACGATGGCGCGATGGTGCATCCGCTGACGGAGGAGGCCGATCCCAAGCGGGTCGACTACGACACGTTCGTCTATGCGCTCCAAGCGGGATACGGGAAGCGCGGTGCGAAGATCGGCAGTCAAGGCGATGACGCTGCGTTGTTCCGGGCCGACATGATCGGCTTCTGGAGCGAGGTCCTTGGCCGAACAGCTGCGGAGACACGCCGATGACTGATCTCGTCATCCGCAATGTTCGCGTGCTCGACGGCAGCGGCGGCGCCGCCTGCGACGCCGACGTCGAGATCGACGGCGACCGCATCACGGCGGTGGGTCGTGCTGGACCCGGCACGCGCGAAATCGATGGCCAGGGGGCGTGTCTTGCACCCGGGTTCATCGACACGCACGCGCACGACGACGGCGCGTTTTTCCGTTATCCCGGCATGGAATTCAAACTCGCTCAAGGCGTCACGACCGTCGTCAGCGGCAATTGCGGTTTCAGCGCGATCCCGGCGGACCCCAGCGTCGACGCACTCGGCGCGAGCGGCGGGATCCTTGCCGGCGTGACCGGTGAGTTCACCGATCTCGACGGCTACTTCGCTGCCGTGCTCGAGCGCCGGCCCGCGATCAACAACATGATGCTCGTCGGTCACAACACGGTGCGCGCGCTGACGCTCGGCATGGAGCAACGCGCGCCATCGAGCGCGGAACTCAGCGTCATGCGGCGGCACGTCGAGCGCGCGATGGAGCAGGGTGCGTGCGGTTTTTCGACCGGCCTCATCTATCGACCGGGACGCTGGAGCAACACCGAGGAAGTGATCGAACTCGCGAGAGCGGTCAAACCGTTCGCGGGACTGTATACGACCCACATGCGCAACGAGGGCGATCGGTTGCTCGAGGCGGTCGAAGAGACGTTGCAGATCGGCCTCGAGAGCGACGTGCACGTGCACATCTCGCATCACAAAAGCGCCGGGCGGCCGAACTGGGGCAAGGTCAAGGACTCGCTCGCGCGCGTCGATCGCGCGATCGACGGCGGCCAGCGCGTCACGCTCGACGTTTACCCTTATACGGCCGGCAGCGGTCGCATGATCGAATATTTCAATCTCGCCAAAATCGATCGTGCGCTGGCCGAAGTCGATCCGCATCGCGAGTTGTCCGGCGTTTCGCGAACTCGAAGGTCGCATGCTCGTCGACGTCGCCGCGCGAGCGCGGCATCGACGTGACCGATCTCGTCAAGGAGATCCTGACGGCGCCGCTCGGCGACCGCACGATCTGCATTCAATTCATCATCGACGAAGCCGACGTCGAGACCAATCTGCGTCATCGCGACATGATGGTCGGCTCCGACGGGATCCCGGATTTGCGCGGCCGTCCGCACCCGCGCCTGTTCGGCACCTTTGCGCGCGTGTTGGGGCGTTACGTGCGCGAGCGCGGCGTGTTGGGATTGAGCGAAGCGGTGCGACGCATGACGTCGCTCGCGGCCGATACGTTCGGGCTCGTCGATCGCGGCCGCGTCCGCGAAGGCGGCTTCGCGGATCTCGTGCTGTTCGATCCGGCGACGGTGCTCGACACGGCGACCTACGACGACCCCCAACGCGAACCCGTCGGCATCCGGCTCGTCGTCGTCAACGGCCGCGTCGCGTACGACGGCGGCCTGCATACCGGCGCCGGGGCCGGCAAGATGCTGCGGTATCGACGTTCGGCGTTCGAATGACGCGATGGAAATCCGCGCGTTGCCCGACGAATTGCTCGCGTTCGCGCGCGCCGAGAACGCACGTCACCAGGTGCCGGGGGCCGCGATCGGCGTGCTGCACGACGGCGTGATGTACGTAGGCGGCGTCGGCATCACGAACGTCGAGAATCCGTTGCCGGTGACGCCGCGAACGCTGTTCCAGATCGGTTCGACGTCGAAGACCGTCACGGCGACCGCGCTCATGCAGCTCGTCGACGAGGGTCGCGTCGATCTGCGACGCGACTGTGCGGACGTACCTGCCCGACTTTCCGTCTGCAGTCGGAAGCAGACGCCGCGCGGCTCACGGTTCGCGATCTGGTCACGCACCATACCGGATACGTTGGCGACTATTTTCGCGACACGGGCCGCGGCGACGACGCGATCGCGCGAATCGTCGCGAAGATGGCGCAACTCACCGCAGCTCGTCCCCGCGGGGACCGACGTTTTCGTACAGCAACGCCGCGTTCTACGTGCTCGCGCACATCGTCGAAACGTTGCACGGGAAGCCGTTCGAGCACGTGATTCGCGAACGCATCTTCGCGCCGCTCGACATGCACGAGTCGTTCTATTTTCCGGAAGATTGCATGACCTACCGCGTCGCGTCCGGACACATCGTCACGGCCGCGGGACCGCAGCTGCGCACGGCGCTGGCACATGTGGCGCAGCGGCGCCGGTGGCGGCGGCGTCATCTCCAACGTCATCGATCAGCTGCGCTACGCGGCGCTGCACGTCGGCGCGGTCGAGGTACCGTCCGTGCTTGGCCGCGGAACCGGTCGCGCGGATGCAGCGGCGCGCAGCGTCGCGGCCGGCAGCATGTGCGAGTCGATCGGCATCGCGTGGATGCTCGACGATGCCGGCGGCGGGCAGCGGCTCGTCAAACATGGCGGCGCGACGAACGGGCAGACTGTCGTCGTTCGAGATGATTCCGTCGAAGGGATTCGCCGTCACGGTATTGACGAACTCGGACACCGGACGCGAGACGCGCGGGTCGATCGCGGACCGCGCTCAAATGCTCTTCCTCGGGTTTGGCAAACCGGAGCCGCCCGACGCCGCGGAACTCGCCGTCGACTTGTCTGAATACGTCGGGGCGTACCACGCGACGATGGAACACCTCGACGTGCGCGTCGACGGCAATCGGCTGCGCCTCACCGGCACGCCGCCACCGAGGTTCGTCGCCAACGTCGACCTGCGGCCATTGCCGCCGCAGCCTGCGCTGCTTCAGTTCACGGTGCGCGACGCCGCCGCCGTGTTGACCGGCCCGCATCGAGGCGAGCGCGTCGAGTTTCTGCGCGACGGTGCAGGCCGCATCGAGTGGTTGCGGTGGGACGGACGCATCGCACGGCGCCAGATGTGACAAAGCGTCAGTCGACCATCGCCGGCGCGATCACCAACCGACTTCTCGCGCGTTCGATCAATGCGGCGATCGGCGTTTCGTCGACCCGCCGGAATCTCTTCGCCGTCGCCGCGACAGAAGATGAACTGCGCGCCGTCCTTCACGACGTAGTACATCCCCTCGTGCAGCAGCCGATGGTGATGCCGACACAGCAGCACGAGGTTGTCGAGGCGCGTCGCACCGCCGTCGGCCCAATGCATGATGTGGTGGCCATCGACGAAACGCGTGTTCGTGCAGTTCGGAAACCGACAACCGCGGTCGCGGCGCTTCAGTGCGCGGCGCAGCGACGGCGGAATGACGCGCGTTTTGCGACCGATATCGAGCGGTTCGCCGTCGCCGGTCTCGAGAATGCGCACGATCGCGCTGTCGCACGCGAGTCGGCGCAGTGTTTCGGTGGCGAGCACCGGGCCGTCTTCGATCTGCGGCGGATCGTCGGCGTCGACGCCGCCGAGTTCGACCAACGCTTCCGCGGGAGCGTGCACGGTGATCTGAAATCGATCCGCGGTGTTGAGACCTTCGTCGGCGTGCGGCGGTTCGGATAGAAATCGTTCGGCGAGAATCGCGAGTGCATCGGCGCGCCGGACGGTTTGTGGCGTCTCTTCGAGATTGCTGCCGAGCCATTCCATCGCGCGGTCGAGCGCCTGAATCAACAGCGCGCCCTGGTCGGCCGGCAACCGACCCTCGAACACCAGCGTGCCGTCTTCGTCGGTGTGACACGTGAACGTGCGATGCCGATACGCATCGAACGCCGCTTTCGATTCGCTCAAGCGTTCCGCCTGGCGCATCGCCGCGACGTTGCGCGCGACGTGCGCCGCGGTATTCGTCCGCGCCATCTGCACGAGTTCCGCTTCGTTGTCCGATCCCGCGACGCGCGTGATCGCGCGCACCTTCGAATAGCTGAGCTCACCGCTGCGAAAACATTCGCGGATCAGCGGCAGCCGCGGCAGCGCGTGCGCGATCCTCACCTTCTCTCGTGCGGTGACGAGATCGAGTCCGCAGTGCGCGTTCAACCAATGCGCGCAGCTCGGCATCGCCTCGTGGCGCCACGATTTCGCCGCGTCCAGTTTTTCGATCAGGGAGAGAAGGCGGTATTCGGCGCGGTGGATGTCGGCGCAGAGGGCGACGATTTCGGCACAGAGGGATTCGGTGCACATGGCTGTTCATCGATACTGTATGGATGAACAGTATCGGTGAATCGACTAAGCAAATTCAATAGCCAACGACGCGATTGAGGGGTGAGTCGTTTGCCTATTCGCGATCAGTCATGGATCATGCGCGATCCGACAACGGCACCGCGCCGCAACGATGAACGCTGTTACGCAATGGTCCTTCGGTCCGCTCGCGCGGCATCGCGACTTCGTGCGCTTGTGGGCGGCCCAAAGCGTCAGCGCGTTCGGCAGTCGCATCACGCGCACCGCGTTGCCGGTGATCGCGATCCTGCTCGTCACCGCCGATCCGGTACAGATCGCGATACTGAGTTCGCTCGCGGTGGTGCCGGAGATCTTCGTCGGGCTGTTCGCCGGCGGCTTCATCGATCGCAACCCGAAGCGACCGCTGTTGATCATCTGCGACGTCGCGCGCGCGTTGCTCGTGTTCAGCATTCCGCTCGCGGCGTGGTTCGGCCACCTCGGCATCGCGCAGCTCTACGTCGTCGCCGCGTGCATCGGCGCGCTGTCAGCGCTGTTCCAACTCGCCGACTCCGCGTATCTGCCGGTATTGATCGGACGCGAACATCTCGTCGACGGCAACGCCAAACTCGCGGCGACGGATTCGGTCGCCGAGATCGGCGGGCCCGGGCTCGCGGGCGTGTTGATCCAGTTGTTGTCGGCGCCGACCACGATGGTGATCGACGCGGCGTCGTACGTGTTTTCCGCGGTGCTGCTCGGCGGCATCCGCACGGCGGAGCCGCCCGCGGCGGTCGCGCACGACAAACCGTCGCTGCTCGAGGACATTCGCGTCGGCGTCCGCGCGGGGTTTGGTCATCCGGTGATCGGGCCGACGTTCGTCGCGTTTGCGCTCGACGATCTGTTCAGCGGTTTTTTCATGGCGCTCTACATGCTGTACGCGTTGCAGACGCTCGCGATCGACGTGGCGACGATCGGCATCGTCATCGGCCTCGGTGGCGTCGGCGCGCTCGCCGGTGCGTTCGTTGCGGCGACCGCTATCGCGGCGGCTCGGGCTCGGCCCCGCGCTGATCGCGACGCTCGCGCTCGGCAAGCTCTCGCGGGATGTTCGTCGCGATGGCGGGCGTGCTGCCGGCCTACGGCGTCGCGTTGCTGTCCGCGAGCCAGTTGGTCGGCGACGGCTGCGATGGTCGCGTTCCTGATACTCGCCAACAGTTATCGGCAGTCGGTGTTGCCGCTCGACGTGATCGCGCGCACGAACGGCGTGCTCAAAGTGATGAGCGGCGTCCTGCTGCCGCTCGGCGCGCTGGTCGCGGGCGCGCTGGCCAGCGCAACGTCGGTGACGGTTGCGATCTGGGTCGGCATGCTCGGAGGACTGCTCGCGATCGTCCCGCTGCTGCGCGCCTCGATCTTCGACCTGCGCGCCGCGGCGTAAATCGCTATGCGACCTCAACGAAACAGCGACGCCGGCCTGCCGCGCTCGTTCGAGGTCCTCGCTTCGCGGATGCACTGCGCGAGCACCGGGATGCCGTCTTCGATCATCGCGTCGGGCACGTGGCCGAACGCGAGGCGCAGATACGGCACGTCCTCGTTGTCGACCTGAAACGAGCGACCGCGCGCGTAGCGGAAGCCGCGTTGATCCGCCAACGACTGCAGCCGGTCGCGGTCGACGTCGTCGGGTAACCGCAGCCACAGGAACAAACCGCCGGCCGGCGCCGACCAGCGGCACGTGTCGGCGACGTTCGCATCGAGCGTGCGCGACAGCAGATCGCGCTTGTGCCGGAACGTCGCGTTCTGTTCGTCGCAATGCGCCCACAATGCCTCGCCTGCTCGAGAGTATTCGGCAACGATCGACGCCGCGAGCGTATTGCTGCCGGCGTCGTGGCGCCGATTCAATACGCGGCGGAACAGTTTCGGCGGCGCCGTGAAGTAACCGAGCCGTACGCCAGGCGCGAGGATTTTCGACAACGAACAGATGTAGATCTGCTGATCGTAGTCGTCGAGCGCGTAGAACGCCGGTGGCTTGGCGCCCTCGTAGTGGACGTCGCCATAGCAGTTGTCCTCGACGAGGATCACGCCGTACCGCTTCGCGAGCGCCAGAATCTCGCAGCCGTCGCGCGCGCGGGATCGTCGTGCCGGTTGGATTCTGATACGTCGCTTCGGTGTAGATGAAGCGCGGCGGTGTGCCTTTGCGCGCGAGGTCTGCGAGCGCGCGTTCGAGCGCGTCGGGCCGCATGCCGTCGGCGTCGACCGGGCATGCCGAGCATCCGGATGCCGAAGTCGCGATACGTCGAGATCGTGCCGGGGTATGTGAACTCTTCGGTGATGACGATGTCATCGCGGCGTTCGATCAATGCGTCGGCGACGAGCGTGACCGCCTGCATCGAGCCGTTGGTCAACGCGATGCGATCGGCCGTCACCGGGATGCCCTCGCGCTCGGACTCGCGCTGCGCCATCAGCGTGCGCAGTCCCTCGTGGCCGAGTTCGCCGGGATAGTTCGTGTACTGCGCGTAGTCGCGCTCGATGGCCCGCGTCGCCGCGCGCGAGAATGCATCGAGCGGAAACGTCGCCGGATTCGTGCGTCCCACCGCGAAGTCGTAGATCACCGTGTTCTCCCCGCGCGCTCTTTGCGCTCGTGTTGGCGTGAATCATGCCTGAATCATCGTATAGTCCCGCGGTGCAAAGATCAGCACCGAGGTATCCGTGATCGATCTGTACACGTGGGCGACGCCGAACGGGCGCAAAGTTTCGATCGCGCTCGAAGAGCTCGGCGTCGACTACGCGGTGCACCCGATCGACATCGGCAAGGGCGATCAATTCAAGCCCGACTTCGTCGCGATCAGCCCGAACAGCAAGATTCCGGCGATCGTCGATCGGGACACTGGCCGTTCGATGATGGAGTCGGGCGCGATTCTGCTCTACCTCGCGCAGACCCACGGACAGCTGCTGGGCGACGACCGGTGGCAGACGCTGCAATGGCTGATGCTGCAGATGGCGAGCGTCGGCCCCGTGCTCGGGCAGGTGCATCACTTCGTGCATTTCAATCCCGGCAAGGCGCCCTACGCGGAGGAGCGCTTCAGTGTCGAGGCGGCGCGTTTGTACGGCGTGCTCGATGCGCGGCTGCGCGAGCACGAATATCTCAGCGACAGCTACTCGATCGCCGATATCGCGATGTGGCCGTGGATATCGCGGTTCGAGTGGCAGCGCATCGCGCTCGCCGACTACCCGAATCTGACGCGCTGGTACGTCGCGATCGCGGACCGTGCTGCGGTGCAGCGCGGCTATGACGTGCCGGTGAAGATCAACGCCGATTCCCCGTCCCACAAGCAGGCCTGCAACGTCGCGAACGTGATGGCAAGTGCAGTACGATGCGGTTGCGCGGAAAATCGGACGAGATCAACCCCCGTTGTTAGGAAGCTGACATGTCGATAGAGGTGCGAGCGGCGCGCGCCGACGAGATGGACCAGTTCGGTCTGGTCGCTGCGTACGTATACGGCGGCGCGTTTGGCGATGAGCCCGGACAACGTCGTCGCGCAGAACAACCGGCCCGAGTGGACGCTGTGCGCGTTCGTCGACGGCCGCATGGCGACGAGTTATTCGTGCCTGCCGATGACGATGCGCGCGAACGGCAATGCGGTCGCGCTGGGCGGCATCAGTGCGGTGGGGACGTTGCCGGAATATCGGCGGCAGGGCCTCCTGCGCGCGATCACGACGCGCTCGCTCGCCGATATGCGCGAGCCGCGGCCAGGCGGTCGCCGCGCTGTGGGCATCACAGGCGGCGATTTACCAACGCTACGGGTATGCGCTCGCGTCGACGCCGATCACCTATCGCATCGACACCGTCGACGTCGGCTTCTACGACGGCAATGGCGGAACCGCCCGCGTGCAACGCATCGATGCGGACTCGGGCTTCGACGTCTTGAAAAAGCTCTACGTCGAGTTCGTCAAAGGACCGGACGGGCTATCTGCATCGCGCGCGCGCGTTGTGGTTGAACAATGCGTTGTCGAGCGGTCCGGCCACGGGACCGGCGCACATCGCGGTCGCCTACGACGGCACCGCGGCGATCGGCTACGTGATCTACCACGTGCGCGGCGGACAAGACCGGTCATTCGACGCGCAACCAGGAGCTCACGATCAAGGATTTCGTCTGGCTCAATGGCGATGCGTACCGCAGCTTGTGGTCGTGGCTCGCGCGACACGATCTCGTTGGTCGAATCGTCTGGATACGCGCGCCGATCGACGATCCGGCGCCGGAATTGTTCGTCGAACCGCGGCTGCTGAACGCGCAGTCGCGCGACGGCACGTGGTTACGCATCGTCGACGCGCCCGTAGCACTCGCGCAACGCGGCTATCAGGCGACGGATTCGATCACCGTCGAAGTGTCGGCGGACGAACTGTCGCCGTGGAATGCCGGTCGCTACAAACTCGAGTGCGCTCCCGAGGGGGCGACAGTGACGCCGACACGCGCGAGCGCGGACATGACGTTGTCGGTCAAGGCGCTCGCGAGTCTGTACAGCGGTTTTCGGTCTGCGCGCCAGCTTGCGCAGTGGGGCCTCGTCGACGCCGATGACGCGGTGCTCGACCGCGCGTCACGGATTTTCGCGACACGCCATGCGCCGCACTGTCCGGACAATTTCTGATGGCGATTCACCGCGAACTGTATTTTCGACATCGGTTGCCGGTGCGGATCATGCATTGGATCAACGTGATCGCGTTGGTCGTGCTGTTGATGAGCGGTCTGATGATCTTCAACGCGCACCCGACGCTGTATTGGGGTGAACAGTCTTACGGGGGGGCGCCGGAGGTGTTGCGCATCGACGCCGTCAACACACCCGATGGGGTGCGGGGCGCAACGACGCTGTTCGGGCATAGCTTCGACACGACCGGGGTATTCGGCCTGGCACGCAACGCGCAAGGCATTGCGTCCCGGCAGGCGTTTCCGCATTGGTTGACGATTCCGAGCAGCTATTCGCTTGCGCTAGCGCGGCGCTGGCACTTCTTTTTCATGTGGGTATTCCTCGTCAATGGTCTGACGTACGTGCTGTGGTCGATCGTGAGCCGGCACCTGGCGCGCGATCTCGCGCCGACGCGCGCGGATCTCGGGTCGATCTGGCAATCGATCAAGGATCACGTCCGCTTCAAGCATCACACCGGCGAGGCAGCGAAGCGGTACAACGTGCTGCAGAAGCTGACGTACCTGCTCGTGATCTTCGTGCTGCTGCCGCTGGTGATCCTGATGGGATTTGCGAATGTCGCCGGCGCTCGATGCGCTGTGGCCCGGATGGGTGGATCTGTTCGGCGGGCGCCAATCGGTGCGCACGCTGCATTTCGTCGCGGCGTTCGCGCTCGTCGCGTTCACCGCGCTGCACGTGTTCCTCGTGATCACGACGGGACTGTGGAACAACCTGCGCTCGATGATCACGGGGCGTTTTCGCGTCGATACGGAGGTCGCCGATGAGTAGCCGCGACGGCACGCCGTCGAGCGGATCGCGGCGACGATTCCTGCGCGTCGCGTTGGCGTCGCTGTCGGCTGCGGTCGTCGCCGGTTGCGACAAGCTCGGCGCGACGCCGTGGTTCGGTCGATTTGCTTACAACCGGTGAATCGCTGACGCGCGTGACGCAGCGGCTCGTGCTCGGCGACGCCGCGCTCGCGCAGGAGTTCACCGAAGCCGATATCGCGCGACCGTTTCGCAGCAACGGCACGTCGCGTCCGCACAGCGCCCAATACGACGCGCTGGCGGCAAACGACTTCGTCGATTGGCGCCTGCAGGTCGACGGACTGGTCGGCGCAGCCGATGCAGTTCTCGCTCGCCGAACTGAAGGCGATGCCGAGCCGCACGCAGATCACCCGCCACGACTGCGTCGAGGGGTGGAGCGCGATCGGCAAATGGACCGGCGTGCCGCTGCGCGAGGTGCTCGCGCGCGTGCGCCCGATGCCGTCCGCGCGGTACGTCGTGTTCCACTGCGCCGATCCGATGCAGGCCAACGGCACGCAGCCGTACTACGAGAGCATCGACATGGTCGATGCGTATCACCCGCAGACGCTGCTCGCGTACGGCCTCAACGACGCCGACGCTGCCGATCGGCAACGGCGCGCCGATTCGCGTGCGCATCGAGCGCCAGCTCGGCTACAAGATGGCGAAATACATCATGCGCATCGAACTCGTCGAGCGCTTCGACGATCTGCACGGCGGCAAGGGCGGCTATTGGGAAGATCGCGGCTACGCGTGGTACGCCGGAATTTAGCTACAAGCCGCAGTTTGCTAAAGGAAGTAAGTCGAATGACTCGGATGGCGATGATTATTGGTGTGGCCGTTGCGCTAGTGGCGAGCGGCGCACATGCCGAGTGGTTCAATCGCACCAACGACGGCATCATGGGGACGCGCATCGTCGTGGAGTTGTGGTCCGACGATGCGACGGCGGCCAACGCGGCGATCGACGCGGTGATGGCCGAGATGGTGAACATCGATCGCAACATGAGCACGTACAAGCCGGACAGCGAAGTGTCGCGCGTGAATCGCGACGCGGCGAAGGCGCCGGTCGTGATCAGCAGCGAATTGTTCGACCTGCTGACGACCGCGCTCGAATTTCTCGCGCATCACGCAAGGCGCGTTCGACATCACGTATGCGAGCGTCGGCTTCATGTACGACTTCCAGGCGCACACAAAAGCCGACCGAAGCAGCAGATCGAGTCGGCGCTGCCGGCGGTCAACTATCACCACGTCGTGCTCGACGCCGAAAACGAGTACCGTGTTTTTCACGCAGCCCGGCGTGCGCATCGATCTCGGCGGTATCGGCAAAGGTTATGCGGTCGATCGCGGCATCGCGATTCTGCAGTCGCGCGGCGTCACGCACGCGCTGGTCACGGCCGGCGGCGACAGCCGCATCATCGGCGATCGCTTCGGCAAACCGTGGATCGTCGGCATCCGTCATCCCGACGACAAGAATCAGCGTCATCGCGAAGATCCCGCTCGTCGACACGGCGATTTCGACGTCGGGCGACTACGAACGCTACTTCGACGAAGACGGCGTGCGTTATCACCACATCATCGATCCGCGCACGGGGCACTCGGCGAGCAAGGTGCGCAGCGCGACGATCCTCGCGTCGACGGCGACGCGCACCGACGGGCTGTCGAAGACCGCGTTCGTGCTCGGCGCCGACGAAGCGATGAAAATCTACGAGACGCTCGACGACGTCGACGCGATCCTCGTCACGCCGGACGGCAAGGTGCTGTATTCGAAGGGCCTCGAACCCGCAGGCGGCACGGGACCGGCTGCGCCGCGCCGCCTGCAGCGAACGTCTGCAACGAAACGAGCCATGAAGAAACTGTTCTGGTTCGGCGGTTGCGCTGCTCGGCGCGTACGCGCTGGGCGGGATTGCGCTGCACCGCGGCGAGACGATCAACGCGCTGTGGATCATCGTCGCCGCGGTGTGCGTGTACGCGCTCGGCTATCGTTTCTACAGCGCGTGGATCGCGGCCGAAGTGTTGTCGCTCGACGCCACGCGCGCAACGCCCGCGCAGCGACTGAACAACGGCCGCGACTTCGTGCCGACCAATCGCTGGATCGTGTTCGGTCATCACTTCGCGGCGATCGCGGGTCCCGGACCGCTGATCGGTCCGACGCTCGCGGCGCAGTTCGGTTATCTGCCGGGCCTGCTGTGGATTCTGGTCGGCAGCGTGCTCGGCGGTTGCGTGCAGGACATGACGATCCTGTTGCTGTCGACGCGCCGCGATGGCCGCAGCCTCGGCAAGATGGCGCGCGACGAACTCGGGCCCGTCGGCGGTTACGCCGCGCTGATCGGCACGCTGATGATCATGGTCATTCTGATCGCCGTGCTCGGCTTGATCGTCGTCAACGCGATGAAGCACAGCCCGTGGGCGACGGCGACGGTGTTTGCGACGATTCCGATTGCGATGTTGATCGGCCTGTATCTGCGCAACATCCGCCCCGGTCGCGTCATCGAAGCGTCGGTCATCGGTTTGCGCTGTTGCTGCTCGCGGTGGTCGGCGGCGGCTGGATCAAGGACCAGCCGGCGCTCGCGTCGATGTTCGATCTCGACGCACTGCACGCTCGCGTGGTTCGTGATGGGTTACGGATTCATCGCGGCGATCTTGCCGGTGTGGCTGCTGCTCGCGCCGCGCGACTATCTGTCGACGTTTCTGAAGCTCGGCACGGTGATTCTGTTGGCGATCGCCGTCGTGTTCATGCATCCCGATCATCAAGATGCCGGCTGTCACGCAGTTCATCGACGGCACCGGTCCGGTCTTCGGCGGCAAGATGTTCCCGTTCGTGTTCATCACGATCGCGTGCGGCGCGATATCGGGATTTCACGCGCTGGTGTCGAGCGGCACGACGCCGAAACTGATCGGCAACGAGATCGATGTCCGCGCGATCGGTTACGGCAGCATGATGCTGGAGTCGTTCGTCGCCGTGATCGCGCTGATCGCCGCGACGCTGCTCGACCCCGGCGTCTACTTCGCGATCAACAGCCCCGGCGGCATCGTCGGCACCACCGCAGACGCCGCGGTGCAGACGATTTCATCATGGGGATTTCCCGGTGACTGCGGAACAGATGCACGCGCTCGCGACCGAGATGGGCGAGACGACGCTGTTTGCGCGCACCGGCGGCGCGCCGTCGCTGGCGGTCGGCATGGCGAGGATCTTGGCGTCGGCGTTCGGTGAACGGATGCTCGCCGTCTGGTATCACTTCGCGATCATGTTCGAGGCGGTGTTCATTCTGACGACGCTCGATGCCGGCACGCGCGTCGGCCGCTTCATGGTGCAGGATCTGCTCGGCCACGCGTGGCGACCGCTCGGCGAAACGTCGTGCGTATCCGTCGGTGCTCATCGCGAGCGCGGTCGTGGTCGCCGGCTGGGGCTACTTCCTGTACATCGGCGTCATCGATCCGAACGGCGGCGTCAATATCTTGTGGCCGCTGTTCGGCATCGCGAATCAGATGCTCGCGGCGATTGCGCTGTCGGTTGCGACCGGCGTCCTCGTCAAACAGGGCAAGCTGCGCTTCGCGTGGGTGACCGGAATGCCGCTGACGTGGCTCGCGATCGTCACGACGACGGCCGCGTGGCAGAAAATTTTTGCCGTCGAGCCGCGCATCGGCTTCCTCGCCGGCGCGAACGATCTTGCGCAGAAGCTCGCGGCGGGCGCTGCTGAGCGCAAAACAAGCGGCCGTTGCGCCGCAGCTGATCTTCAATCAGCGCCTCGACGCGGTGCTGACGGTATTTTTTGCGGCGATTCTGTGGGTGATCATCGTCGACATGCTGCGCGTCTGTCGGCGCGCGGCGCGCGGGCTCCCCGTGATGCCGTCGTCGGAGGCCCGTTACGTGCCCCGCGTCTCCGAAGAATCTGAACTGGTGCGAACATGACGGAGTTCTTCAGATCGCTGTGGAGATTTTCGCGCCAGCTGGCCGACGATGACGCGTACGAGCGTTACCGCGAGCATCATTCCGAGCGTCACGCCAACGAGCCGGTGCTCGATCGCCGCGCGTTCTATCTCGAACAGCAGCGGCGCAAGTGGGATGGTCTGCAGCGCTGCTGCTGACGAAAGGGGGATCAGAGTGCCTTCTGCACGCCTGAGCAAATCCGAGATCGCCGCGATCGTCGCGGGGACCGTCGCCGAAATCGCGCAGCCGCGCCGCATCGGTGTGCCGGACGCGCGAACCGTGCGCAAACGCTTGAGCGCAACGTTGAAGACAGCGGATCCCGCCGACGTCGTCGCGATCGGACTCGGCATCGCGAAGTCGCCGGCGATGAAGGCGGCGCGCGCGCGTTGGGTCGGTTGGGAACTGATCAACGAACACCGCGAACGCGCTCGACAGTCTCGACGTCGACGTGATCGAGGCGCTCGGTGCCGGCAACAGTTCGTGGGACGAGGTCGACGGTTACGGCATCAACATTCTCGGCGCGGCGTGGCTGCTCGGACGCGTCGCCGATGCCGACATCGACCGCTTTGCCAACGATTCGGATCTGTGGCGTCGCCGCGCGGCGCTGGTCGCCACCGTCGTGCTCAATCTGAAATCGCGCGGCGGCCGCGGCGACACGCGCCGCACGCTGCGCGTTGCCCGAGTGCTCGTCGACGACCGCGAAGACATGGTCGTGAAAGCGATGAGCTGGTCGCTGCGCAGTCTCGTCGCGTGGGACCGCGCAGCCGTTGAGGATTTCCTGCGGCGCTACGACGCGCGGCTCGCCGCGCGCGTCAAACGCGAGACGCGGACGAAGCTCGTCACCGGCACGAAGAACAAATCGAAGAAGCGCATCTGAGATAACACCATGGAGCACGTGCTCGACAACGTTGCGTGGCATTCGCTGACCGGCCGGCAGGCGGGGTTTGGCGTGGCCAACGAACTCGCGGCCCGGTATGCCGCGGACATATCGCCGATCGGCGCGGTGCGAGAGCCGACATTGGCTGCGCTCGAGGCGCTGGCAAACCTCGCTGCAGGCGAACCCGTTGCCGTGATCACCGATGCGGCGCAGTTGCCCGACGTCGCGCGATTTCGCCGGATACGCACCGCCGCCCTGCGCCAGATGTGCTGCGAGACGCCGTGCGCGCCCGTCGCGATCGCGGCGACGCCGCTCGGCGACGCCGACGTCGATGACATGGTCGCGCTCGTGAAGTTGACGGAGCCCGGCCCGTTCGCAAACAGGTCCATCGAGTTCGGCGGCTACTTCGGAATTCGCGACGGCGGGCGGTTGCTCGCGATGGCGGGCGAGCGATTGAAAGTGCCCGGCTGGACCGAGGTCAGCGGTGTCTGCACGCATCCCGATGGACGCGGACGCGGCTACGCGTACGGACTTGTCGTCGCCGTGACCAATGCGATCCTCGCGCGCGGCGACGCCGCGTTCCTGCACGTTGCGATCGGCAGTCCGTCGGAAGCGAGCGCGACGCGGGTCTATGAACGCGTCGGATTCCGCCAGCGACGCGAGACGTATCTGCACGTGCTGGTGCCGCGCTGAGCGAGACTCGCGCGACGTTATTTCGGCGGTGGCGCGATGACGAAAGCCTTCGTGGAATTGAAAATCCAAGTGTCGACGAAGCCGGACTCGATCGGTATGCGTTGCAGCTCACTCAGCGCGCCGACCAGACAACTCCAATTGAGAATTTCCTGCTGGCCGCTGTCTTCCACTTGCGTGCCGCTGTAGTTGCGCCAGGTTTGCCAGTCGCCTGCGAGCAGCGCGTCGTACATGAGCCGGTCGGCCGGAGTGTCAGGGTATAGGTAGTGGTTTTTCTGCGTGAGAAAGGCGTGCGACCACCCGGACGACGCCAACAACGCGACCCGATAAGGCGACTGCGTCAACGCCCGCACAGTGGCCGCGCCGAGATCGAACAACCGTCGAGGTGTCGGCGCCGGCGGATCCAGATCGTCGTCGGTCAACACTTTGCCAAAGGAGGGGAATCCGCCGCGCTGCGCGATCACCTTGCGTCCGTAGCAGTTGATCGCGAACGGGACCACCGGATAGCGAAATCCCTTGGTGCGGTCGTAGTCGAGATACATGATGGCGTTAGCGAACGCGTGGCCCAGCGGATGATGTAGCGGCTTATAGGAATACGCCGTGTCGAAACCTTGCTCGATCAGCGCCTTGGTGAGCTGTTTTGCGGCCTTCGGCGCACCGGTAATCGTGAAGCGCTTGTCCGTCGATTCACCCCAAACGTTGTTTGGCGGCGGCGAAAAGCTGAACTCGCCGTGGGCGCTGATGCAGTACGGCGGGATGATGTCCTCGCGAAAGTTCTCGTATTGATCGTCGCCCCAGATCAACACGAAGTCAGGTTCGAATTCGTCGAGTGCCCGCCGCGTCTTGTCCATCCAGGCAACGAGCTGCTTGCGGTGTTGCGTCGCAGCGGCAGTGCCGCCGTCGTTGCTCCATTCTTTGCGCATTGGCTCGGGCCACCCCGTCGGCGTGCGGTACGGGTCGGGCAACGAAGGATTCTGAAGCATGAGCTTCAGAATGTAGCTCATGCGGTCGTCGTGTCCGGTGAGGGGAGGGTAGTGCGATATGCCAAGTGCCAGTATCTCCGCCATATTCAAATCCCCGTCCGGTGCCCCTGTGAACTTCGCGATACGACGCCGTCTGCCACGAGTGTCTGCACTCGTTGCGGATCGAGACCGAGCAGATCCGTCAGTATCGAAGTCGTGTGTTCGCCGAGTTGCGGCGCGCCGCCACGAATTGCGGTATCGCTGTCGCGAAACTGAAACGGCGCGTTGTTGACAACGAACGATCCGGAACTATCGTCGAGCCTCGCGAAGCTGCCGCGAGCGTTCAGATGCGGAGTCGTCGAGCACGTCTTCGAGGGCTCGCATAGCGCGCACACGGTACGCCGGCTGCCATCAACGTGTCCTGGCACGCTCGCGCGCTGCGCTGCGACGTCCACGCCTCGATCGCGTCGCGAAGCTCGGCCATGTGTTTCGCGCGCGGCGACGCGATGGTTGAAGCGTGGATCGTCGAGCAGCCGTGGATCGACGATCTGACACAGCGTTTCGAACGCTTTCTCGGTCAGGATCACCGGCATCACGAAGCCGTCCTGCGCGCGGACTGCCTTGAAGGTCTTGATGCGCTGTGTCGGTTTCGATCTGCGGCATCTGCAGGTCGCCGGTGATCAGCGCCATCGCCGATTCGATCAGCGTTGCGTCGATGTAGTCGCCGCGACCGGTGCTGAAGCGTTTGATCAACGCCGACTGCACGGCGCCGAACGCAAACGCGCCGGTCAGTACGTCGGCGACCTGAATGCCGGCGATCGGCGGCTCGCTGCGATCGTCCTGACAGTGTCGTGAAGACGTGGTCGAAGCCGCTGAGCGCGTGCACGATCGGCGCGTATGCGGGCCAGTCCTTCATCGGACCGGTCTGGCCGAAGCCGGAGATCGAGCAGTAGACGAGCGCGGGGTTGTTGCGCGCCAGCACCTCGTAGCCAAGGCCGAGCTTCTCCATCACGCCGGGACGGAAGTTCTCGACGACGACGTCGCACTTCGGCCGCGAGATCGCGCGCGATGGCGACGCCTTCGGTCGGCTTTCAGATCGATGACGATGCTCTGCTTGCCGGCGTTGAATGCGGCGAAGTAGCGGCTGCCGGCTGCGCTGAGGGGCACCGCGTGCCGCGATCAGGTCGCCGCCGGCGGCTTCGACCTTGATGACGGTTGCGCCCATGTCGGCGAGCAGGCGCGTGCAGTACGGACCCGAGACCATCGACGTGAAGTCGAGCACGCGGAATCCCGTCGAGACGGCCGGCGCGCTGCTCGCGCATGCCTTCATGCGGCGGTGACCAGTTCGATGACGCGTTCGCGGTGCGCCGCCGGATTGCCGAACATCACGGCGTTCGCGCGCGCGCGTTTGAAGTACAGATGCACCGTCATTTCCCACGTGAAGCCGATCGCGCCGTGGATCTGAATCGCTTCGGCGGTGCAGAACCGGTACGCATCCGACGTGAAGCTCTTCGCCATCGATGCAGCCAGCGGACCCTCGTTTACGCCCTCCGACAACGCCCACGCGCAGTAGTACGTCAGCGCTTTCGCCGACTCGACCTTCATCAACATGTCGGCGCATTTGTGTTTGATGGCCTGATACGACGCGATCGGTTTGCCGAACTGGATGCGTTGATTCGCGTAGTCGACCGTTTGGCGCAGGATCGCGTCGGCGCCGCCGGCGTTTTCCGACGACAGCGCGAGCAGCACCCGATCGACGATCCAGTTCCATGCGGCGTCGAAATCGCCGGGCAGCGGTTCGGCCTTTGCATCGGTGAACGTCACCGTACAGACGCGGCGCGTCACGTCCATCCACGGCAGCACCTCGATCGATACGCCGGCTTGATCGCGCGCGACGAGGTACAGCGCCAACGAGCCCGCACGTGTCGCGCGCGGAAACGACGAGGTGCGTCGCGGTGTCGGCGTCGATGACGTAGCGTTTCGTGCCCGCGCAACGCAGCCGTTGCGCACGGTCGCCGCGACGACGCCGGGATCTTCGGCTTGTTCGCTTTCGCTCCACGCCAACGCCAGTCTGCGCGGCGCCGGAAACGATCTGCGGTAACAACAGTTCCTTCTGTCTGCGATGAACCGGCGCGCATCAACGCGAGCGTGCCGGCGTAGTTGCCGAGATAAGGGCAGGGCGCAAGGCTGCGGCCCAGTTCTTCGGTGATGACGACCCAGTCGACCAGGCTCATACCGAGGCCGCCGTACTCTTCCGGGACAATCAAGCCGGTCCAGCCGAGCGCGACGATTTCGTTCCACAGCGCACGTGTCGTACGTCGTGTCGGGACGATTGCCTTTCGCCGTCAGGCGGCTGAGATCGATGCGATCGCGCAGGAATCGCACCGCGCTGTCGCGCAACCGGTCCTGATCTTCGTTGAATGCGAAGTTCATGATGCGGCCCTCTTCGTGCTGCGTTTCGTTCCACGGCTTGCGAACGTCGGGATCGTCTTCGCGCGGCATGTCGAGCATCCGTTCGGCGATGACGTTTTTCATGATTTCGGTGGTGCCGATGCCGAGCGTCACGGCGGGGCTGAACCAGATGCCCCAGCTCCAGCCCGCGAGTTCGTCGCTGAGGCCGTCTTCGTGCGATTGGTTCGCGAACGGCTCGGCGCGTTGTACGAGGCCGCGCGGACCCATCCACTCGAGCGCCATCGCCATCACGCGTTGACCGTGCGGCGCCGACAGCGCTTTCTGCACGGCCGACTCGGGTCCGAGCGGCCGACCCTGCAGGCGGTCGCTCAGGTTGCGGTACTTCAGCAGCCGCAGGATTTCGCCTTCGATGTAGAGCTCGGCCGCTTGTTGGCGCACCAGTGGATCCGTTAGCGCGCCGGCTTCGTGCAGTCCCGCGACGAGTTCGCGCGCCGACGGCCCGCGTGCCCCAGATCGCACCGGGCTTCGCGAGCGCAACGCGTTCGGTTTGCAGTTGTGCGTTGCTGATGCGCCAGCCGTCGCCTTCGGCGCCGACGCGATTGCCGATCGGCACGTGCACGTCCGTGAAGAAGCATTGGTTGTATTCGTTCGGAAAGCCGGTCATGTCGTCGATCGGTTTTACTTCGACGCCGGGCGCGTGCATGTCGATGATGAACGTCGACAGGCCTTTGTGTTTGCGTTCGGCCGGGATTCGTGCGCGCGACCATGACGCCGATGGCCGCCTTGTGCGCGAGCGACGTCCAGATCTTCGAGCCGTTGATCACGTAGTGATCGCCGTCCAGCACGGCTTGCGTGCGCAGGCTCGCAAGATCGGAACCGGAACTCGGCTCGCTGAACAGCTGACACCACGTTTCTTCGCCGGACAGCGCCGGCCACAGATAGCGGTCCTGTTGCTCCTTCGTGCCGTGCAGCACGAGCGAAATGCCGCAGTTGTTGATCGCGACCGGATTGTTCGGCCGCGAGATGCCGGCGCGTTTGAGTTCGTCGTCGATGATCAGCTGCAGTTCGGGTTCGGCCTGCAGACCCCATGGCTGCGGCCAGTGCGGCACGACGTAGCCGGCTTGCGCAAGCTGCAACCCCGTCGGATTCGGATTTGCTTCGCACCACGCGCGCACGGCGCGGCGGCGCGGATCGTTTTCGCTCGGCATTTCGAAATCCATGGTCCTCCCGGGGTGTGACCCGCCTATCGATCGTTATTGGGCCGCGCGCGCGGCGCTGGCTCGGCGTTGCAAAGCTCGCGTAGACGATGTCGACCCAACGCTCCAGCAGCCGTTTGTACTGACCGGAATCGCGGTGGATCCATTTGCGGATCGCAAAGCCGCGCACGAGGCTCGTCGACAGATCGATGATGTCGTGCGCATCGGACACCGACCAACCGCGTTCGACGAGCTTTTCGAGCCAGCCGCGTTCGGCGAAGTCGCGGAACTGGCGTGACTCGAATCGGCGATGTCGCGCCGCAGTTCGAGCGTTCTGCGAGCCGGCTTTGACGACGTCGATGGCGACGTCGAACGCGCCGGAGAAGTAGTAGTCCATGCTGTCTTCGATGATCGCTTCGATCGGTTCGTCGTCGGGCGAAAAGCGCGCGAGATTCTCGGCGGTTTTTTGCGTGTCGCCATCGCGTTGCCGTATTGGATCGCGGCGAACGCGAGATCGTCCTTGGTCGGAAAGTGGTGCAGTTGCCCGCCTTGCGACACGCCGGCAGCCTTGGCGACGGCCGCGGTGCGGAAACCGGCATAGCCGACGTCGCGAATCACTTCGAACGCGGCGCGTCGCGAGTTTGTCCTTCGTCAGCGCCGAGCGCTGGTCCTGGGTCATACGGGTCTGTATCGCGGACATGGGCTTCCTTGAAACAGGGTGGTCAGACGGTAAAGTCGGCTCGTATTGAACAAGATGTGCATATTCACGTGTAAATTTGCTGTTCGCGAATTTTACATTCATCGGGTCGCATGTTACAAGGCGTCTACACGGTATGTAAAGGGGATTGGGATGAGCGCCGTCAGAGCCGACACGATCATCGAACCGTATATATCCGAAGACCGTGAGCCGCGGTCTGTTCCGCGTCAACCGTCGCGTCTTCGTCGACCCCGCGATTCTCGAACGCGAACGCCGCTACATCTTCGACACGTGCTGGTTGTACGTCGGCCACGAATCGGAAGTGGTGGCGAAAGGCGACTTCCTGACGCGCACGGTGGGGGGACGCGAACTGATCTTCGTGCGCGGCAAAGACGATCGCGTGCGCGCGTTCTTCAACACGTGTCCGCACCGCGGCGCGATGGTGTGCCGCGAGAAGCACGGCAACGACAAGATGTTCCGCTGCTTCTATCACGCGTGGGCGTTCGACCTGCAGGGCAAGCTCGTCAATCGTCCCGGCACGGAGCGTTACGCCGAGGGCTCGAACGTCGACGGCGTGCACAACCTCGTGCAGGTGCCGCAGCTCGATCACTACCGCGGTCTGTATTTCGTCAACTACGACCGCAGCGCCGTCGATCTCGTCACTTATCTCGCCGGTGCAACGGAGTTCCTCGATCTCGTGATGGACCAGTCCGACGTCGGCATGGAGATCGTCGGCGGCACGCAGGAATACGGCTTTGCCGCAAACTGGAAACTGCTGTGCGAAAACAGCATCGACGGTTACCACGGCATGCCGACGCACGCGACGTACTTCGACTACGTGATGGCATCGGGCGGCCAACTCGGCGAAAACCAGACGACGGTCAACAAGCCGAACGATCTCGGCAACGGTCACGCGGTCATCGAATACGGCGCGCCGTGGGGAAGACCCGTCGCGAAACCGGTCAAGGCGTGGGGCGAGACAAGGCGACGCCGATACCGCGCAGATCCGCGCGCGGCTCGAAGCGCGTTTCGGCAAAGCGAGCGTGCCGAGCGCATCGCGTATCAGAATCGCAACATGCTGATTTTCCCGAACCTCGTGATCAACGACATCATGGCCGTCACGGTGCGGACGTTTTTCCCGGTCGCGCCGGGTCAACAGAACGTCAGCGCGTGGGCGCTGGCGCCGAAGGACGAGAACGCCGCGATGCGCGAGCGGCGCCTGTACAACTATCTGGAATTTCTCGGCCCGGGCGGCTTTGCGACGCCGGACGATTGCGAAGCGCTCGCGCTGTGCCAGCGCGGCTACAACAATCTCGCGATGGCGGGCTGGAACGACATCTCGAAGGGGATGAACGAAGCCGAATCCGATCATCGAGGACGAAGCGCAGATGCGCGTGTTCTGGCGCGAGTGGAATCGGCGCATGTCGGGAGCGCGTGTGCATGAGCGCGCCCGCCGCGAAGCGCGAAGACGCTGACCGTCACGCGCACCGAACTCGAGGACTTCCTGTATCAGGAAGCGGCGCTGCTCGACGAGTGGCGGCTGGAAGAATGGCTGGCGCTGTTCGTGCCGGGTGCGCGTTATCTCGTGCCGCCGGCCGGTTCGAACGACGACGTCGACCCGGCGACGACGCTGTTCTACGTCGCCGACGACTATCACCGGCTGACCGAACGCGTGAAACGCCTCGGCAAGAAGAACGCCCACGTCGAATTTCCGCATTCGCGCTGCCGCCGGCTGGTGTACGAACGTGCGTATCCTCGGCGGCGCCAACGATTCGTTCATGGCGACGTCGAACTTCGTCACGTACCGCAGCAAACGCGGCGTCACCGAGACGTATCTCGGGCCATCATCGCTACGAATTGTGTGTCGACGCCGGCGCGATCAAGATCCGCAAGAAGACGTCGTTCATCGATACCGACGACATCAACGCGCAAGGCAAAGTGAGCATCATTCTGTAGGGGGAGCGAAATGCCGCTGGATTTTCGTTATCGACGCTTGGGTTATGTCGCGCTGAACGTCACCGACGTCGAGCGCTCGAGCAATTTCTACCGCGACTTCGTCGGCCTGACGCCGGCCGGGCAGGCGTTGAACGGCGAACATCTGTTCCGCTGCAGCGAACGCCATCACGACATCGTGCTGCATCAGGCCGGACGCGATCGGCCTGCGGCGCGTCGGCTGGGAGATGGAGTCGGCGAAGGACGTCGCGAGCATTCGCGCCCATCTGCAGTCGTTGGACATCGAAACGCATCCGGTCGCGCCGGCCGAATGCGAGGCGCTCGGGATCTCGGATGCGTTTCGCATCACCGAACCGAACACCGGCGCCACGTTCGAGTATTTCCACTCGCTGCGCAAAGCGCCAGCGGCGTTCGTGCCGAGCGTCGCGAAGATCGCACGGCTCGGGCATCTGGTGCTGTTCGCGAAGGATCACAAAGCCACCGAGAAGTTCTTTCTCGAGCAGCTGAACTTCCGCGCGTCGGATCGCATCGACGGCGCCGTGACGTTCATGCGCTGTTTCCCGAACCCGCTGCACCATTCGTTCGGGCTCGGCAACGCCGGCGAGAACCGGCTGAACCACGTCAACTTCATGGTCACCGACATGGACGACATCGGCCGCGCGATGTGGCGCATGAAGAAGAACGAGGTGCCGATCGTGTTCGGCCCGGGCCGGCATCCGCCGTCGGAATCGGTGTTCCTGTATTTCCTCGACCCGGACGGACTGACGCTCGAATACAGCTTCGGCATGGAGGAGTTCCCGGAGCACAACCCGCGGCCACCGCGCCTGATGCCGCCGGGACTGCAAGTCGATCGACTTCTGGGGCGCGGTGCCGGAACCGGGCTTCGCGTCGAAAGGCGCCATCGAGCGGCTGACGACATGAGCGGGCTCACCGGCAAGATCGGCATCGTCACCGGCGCCGGCAGCGGCATCGGCGGCGTCATCGCGCGGCGACTTCACGCACGACGGCATGAAGCTGATGGTGGCCGACGTCGTGCAGGCCAACGTCGATGCGATGGTGCGCGAACTCGGCGGCGACACGATCGGCCACGTCGGCGATCTGTCGCGTCGAAGCGGTCGTGCGCGACATGGTCGGCAAAACGAAGCAACGCTTCGGCGCGATCGACGTGCTGGTCAACAACGCCGGCGGCGGCGTCATCCGACCGTTCCTCGAACACACGGCGGAAACGCTGCACCAGACGTTGAATCGAAATCTGTGGACGACGTTGTGGTGTTGCCACGCGGTACTGCCGTTGATGCTGGAACGCGGCAGAGGGCGCATCGTCAACATCGGCGCCGATTCGGTGCGCAACGGCCTGTGGGATCACGCCGCATACAACGCGGCCAAAGGCGGCGTGCACGGCTTGACGACCGGACTTGCCCGCGAGTTCGCGACGCGCGGCATCACCGTCAACACCGTCGCGCCGTGCATGGTCGCGACGCCGCCGGTCAAGAAGCTGATGGGCACCGGCAACGCGTTGATCCAGAAATTCACCGACGTGATTCCGATGGGGCGACCCGGCGAGATGGAGGAGGTCGCGTCGATGGTGGCCTACCTCGCGAGCGACGAGGCGTCGTTCGTCACCGGCCAGGTGATCAGCGTCAACGGCGGCAGCACGATGCTCTGACGATGCCGTACGATCACCTACATCACTGCCGATGGCGTCGAACGGCGGGTCGACGCAGCGAACGGCATCAGCCTGATGCAGCTCGCATTGAGCAGCGGCGTTCCGGGCATCATCGGCGAATGCGGCGGCGTCATGAGTTGCGCGACGTGCCACGTCTACGTCGATCAAAGCGTGGTACGACCGCCTGGCACCGCCGCAACCGGCGGAACTCGACATGCTGGAATTTGCCGACGAACCGACGGGGCTGAGCCGTCTCGGTTGCCAGATCAAGGTCCGCGACGAATTGGACGGCCTGATCGTCCGGGTACCGAAAGCGTAGCGGCCATGGACCTGATCGACGTTCATTCGCACATCGTGCCGGAGCGCTTCCCGGACAACCCGTCGCCGGCCACGAATTCGCGCTGGCCGTGTATGCACGCCGCAGCGCCCGACCGACGCCACGGTGATGATCGGCGACAAGCCGTTTCGCGAGATCGACTCACGCTCGTGGGACATCGCGCGCCGGATCGCCGACATGGATCGCGACGGCGTGACGATGCAGGCGCTGTCGCCGATGCCGGAGCTGCTGTCGTATTGGTTTACGCCCGCAGACGGCCTCGAGATGTCGCGCTGGATGAATCACAGCATCGCGGCGATGGTCGCGGCCGCGCCGGCGCGGTTTGCCGGACTCGGCATCGTGCCGCTGCAGGATCCCGCGCTCGCCGCGACAGAGCTCGCTCGTCTGCAGCGCGACGGACTGCGCGGCGTCGAACTCGGCAGCAACATCAATGGCGTCGTGCTCGGCGATAGGCGATTCGACGAGTTCTACGCCGAAGCGCAGCGGCTCGATCTCGCGCTGTTCGTGCACGCGCTGCATCCGATCGGCGCCGACCGACTCGCGTCATTTCCGGATCTGGTTCCGTTTGCCGCGTTTCCGCTCGATACCGCGCTGTCGGCGATCTCAATGATCCGCGCGGGCGTACTCGAACGGTTTCCGGATCTCGGATCGGCTTCAGCCACGGCGGCGGCGCGATCGTCGCGTTGACGCATCGTCTGCAGCAGGGCTGGCGGTTGACCAATGGATTCGGTGGCGCGCTGCCGCACGCGCCGCTGCATTACGCGCAACGCTTTTACTACGACAGCCTCGTCTACGATCCGCGAATATCTGCGCTATCTCACGACGCAATTCGCGCCGGGGCAGATGCTTCGCCGGCACCGACTATCCGTACGCGATCATGCAGACGCAGCTGCGCGAATTTCTGCTGCAGAGCGAGCCACACGACGGCGCTCGCAGCGAATCACTGATTCATGGCGCTGCGCGGCGATTTCTCGGCGTGCCCGCTTGAGATGCGATTCAGCCGAACGCTGTATGCTGCACGGTCACCTTTAAAGGTCACTGCGGGGGGAGGATGAGTCGATGACTGTTGAACTGACGATGTTGCTCTATTCGGCGGCGCTGCTGCTGGTGTTGATCTTGATCCAGGCGAGTGCGGGCGTGCTCGCGCAGGGTCTCGGCCCGATGGCAGGGGCGCGCGACAACTTACCGGCGCCAAAACCGTTCCAGGCGCGCACCAAACGGGTCGTCGACAACCACCGCGAAGGATTGTTGATCTTCGCGCCGCTCGTGCTGGTAGCGGCGCTCGCTCACGTCAGCAACGCGTGGACGGTGTTGGGGGCACAGTTGTTCTTTTATTCGCGCGTCGTGCACGCGGGGCTTTACCTCACCGGAGTGCCGTGGGTACGGCCGTTGGCGTGGGCCATCGGCATCGCGGGATGCGTGATGATTTTCCTCGCGCTGATCGGCATCGGCCCCAGCAGCGGCTAAGCAAACGCGGCGTCGAGCGCATCGAGCAGCGGCCCGAGCTTCGGCGGGCTCGCTTCGATGTCGATCGTGACGCCGTGGCCTCGCAGCGCGTCGCTGCAGACGGGGCCGATCGACGCGATGCGCGTTGCGTTCAATGCAACGCGCAACGTCGCTGCGCGCGCGGTCTGCTCGGCCACGGCGAAGAGGTTGTGTACTTGTGAAGCGCTCGTGAACACGACGGCATCGACCGTCGAGCGCTCGAGCGCATCGATCAGACGCGTGAGCGGCGTCGTGTCGGCAGGCAGCGCCCAACGATACGTCGGCACTTCGACGACGCGCGCGCCGCGCGCCGAGAGCGAGTCGTTCAGTACCGCGTTGACGTCGCCGTAGCGTTGTACGACGACAGTTTCGCCGGCGAGATCGGTCGCGGCGATCGCCTCGAGCACCTGCGTCGTCGTGAACGGATCGTTGGCGCTGTAGTCGATGCGCACGTGGCGGCTGCGCAGAACGCCGGTCGGCTTGGGGCCGCGCACAACGACGATTGTGTTGGTCAGCAACTGAAGCAACGTCGGCGTGATTCCCAGCGCGTCGGTCGCCGCGAAGAGCGCGCGCGTGCCGACACCGGTCTGGAAGATCGCGAGTTTCGCCGGGCGCGCCGACCAGTCGTCGATCAACGTCTCGATTGCGGCGGGCTCGACGATCGGCACTTCGGACAAGGCGGGCGCGCTGATCGCCGTTGCGCCGCGGCGGCGAAGCATTTCGGCGACGTGGTCCGCGAGACGGCTTTCGAGAAATGCGATGACCTTGTCTTTCACGGCCGGTTCGCTCGACTCAGTCGGCGGTCAGGTGCCGCACCCGAAATTCGTCGCGCTTGAGGTTCCACTGCTCGGCGATGAAGCGCAGCGCCGAGTACGGCCACAGCGTGAAGTTGCGATCGCTCGCGTCGGTGTACCACGCGTTGCAACCGCCGCTGAACACCATCTTCTGCATGTCCTTCTGCAGCCGGTCGTTGTAGCGCGCGACGACGTCCGGGTCCGGGTCGATGTACGCGAGTTCGCGGCGTTGCATGAATTGCAGCGCGCGCACGACGAACCGGGCTTGCGATTCGATCATGATCAGCGCCGACGTATGCCCCGTCGCGCTGTTGGGTCCGAGCAGCATGAAGAAATTCGGAAAGCCCGGCACCATCACGGTACGAAACGACTCGACGTGGTTCGACCAGACATCGCGCAAGCGTTTGCCGCCGGTGCCTGCGATGTTGACGTAGTCGGTGATGTCGAACGGGCGAAATCCGGTTGCTTCGATGATCGCGTCGACGCGATGAAGCGCGCCGGTCGCGTCGCGAATGCCGTCCGGTTCGACGCGGTCAATCCGATCGCTGACCAGGTGCACGTTGGCGCGATTGAACGTCGACAGGTAATCATCGGAAATGCAGCGGCGTTTGCAGCCGGGTTCGTAATGGGGCGTCAACCGCGCGCGCAGCTGCGGATCTTCGACCGACTTCTCGAGATGGTCGAGGCCGACCTGCTTTGAGGCGCGCCGCGAACCAGCTGTTGCGGCGCAACGACAACACGCCGACGACGTCCATCATCGACCACAGTCCCCAGCGATACAGGCGCATCAGCCATGGCATGCGGCGAAACAGCGCGCGGCGTTGCTCGGGAATGTCGTGCGCGAGACGCGGAAATACCCACGCGGCCGAGCGCTGGAACACCGTCACGTCGGCGGCTTCTTTCGCGATTTCGGGCAATACCTGCGCCGCGCTCGCCCCCGTGCCGATGAGCGCGACGCGTTTCCCCGCGAGGCTCTGCGTGTGATCCCACTGCGCCGTGTGGAAGCGCACGCCGGCGAACGTCTCGATGCCATCGATCGCGGCGCGGTTCGGCAGATGCAGGCCGCCGAGCCCGCTGACGACGACGTCGGCGGTGATGCGGCGGCCATCCGCGGTTTCGACGAGCCAGCGCGCGCCGTCGAACGCGACGTTCGTGACGGTGGTGCGGAACGAGATCTGCGGGCGCAAGCCGTATTTGTCGACGCAGCGTTCGCAGTAGTCCCAGATCTCACGGCCGCTCGAATACGAATGGCTCCACTCGGGATTGAGTTCGAACGAGTACGAATAAACGTGTGACGGAACATCGCACGCAACGCCCGGATAAGTGTTCTCGCGCCAGGTTCCGCCGACACTGTCGGCTTTCTCGAGGATGACGAAATCGTCGATGCCGTGTTTGCGCAGCTGAATCCCCATGCAGATGCCCGACATGCCGGCGCCGAGGATCGCGACGCGGACGGACGAGGGTGTTGGCGCG
Source organism: uncultured Gammaproteobacteria bacterium (assembly GCA_963829065.1). GTDB lineage: Bacteria > Pseudomonadota > Gammaproteobacteria > Pseudomonadales > Azotimanducaceae > DATJGR01. Next base: position 40,101 of record CAWHHK010000016.1, read on the forward strand.
GGCGTCGACGAAGCGGGACTTGCGGACATGTGCGTGATTGCCTTCTGGGTGCGTGAACGAATTCGCCGCCGCAACTTAGCCCAATCGAACGTCAGGAGTCACGCGGCGATCAAACGACCGTTGAACTGTGTCCACCACAGCCGACCATCGCGGTCGCGTTGAGCCGCTTGTTGTCGTCGCGCTAGGTCGCCGCGAGCGCGGCATGCCGCGACACTCAGTGCATTAGCGTACAGACTCGAGTCGGCTCAGCGAATACGGTACCTGCGACTTCATAGCACTCCGCACGATGGAACGAACGCACTCGGCCGATACGCATGACGTGGTGCCACGCGTGGATCGAGTCGGTCCCGCGACAGAACCGCGCGCGCCGGTCGCTGACCAGCGCATGTCCGTCGATGCACGCGGCCTGGCACTCGGAATTATCGCGGGACTGGCGCTCGTCTTCGCGCTGTCGTGGGCCGAGGATTTCCTTGTCCCGTTGCTGATCGGCATCGTGATCGCCTACACGTTGAACCCGCTCGTCAGCGGGCTCGAAGCGATGAGAGTTCCGCGCACCATCGGCACCGTACTGGTCATGGCCGGCGTGATCGGCGGACTCGCGCTCGGGACCTATTCGTTGCGCGGGCAGATGCAGACCATCATCGAACGTCTGCCAGAGGCCGCGACACATGTCGCCACCGGCTTATCGCGCATGCAGGCCAACGAGTTCGGCAACATGCGGCTGATGCAGAAGGCGGCTACGAAATTGGAGAAGGCAACAGAGGGGTCGACGCCCGGATCCCCGCCGCAGGCGGCGACGCACGTGATCGTCGACGCGCCGACGTTCAAGCTCGGTCAGTTTCTCTGGGGCAGTTCGATCGGTGCGCTGGCCGGGATGGGTCAGACCGCGATGATCGTATTCCTCGTGTTTTTCCTGCTGATCGGCGGTGACACCTTCAAGCGAAAGCTCGTGCGTCTGACCGGATCCTCGCTGACGAAGCGGAAGATCACCGTCCATATCCTCGACGACATCAATGGCTCGATCCAGAAATACATGTTGATGCTGCTGACGACGAACCTGCTGGTCGCACTGCTGAGCTGGATTGCGTTCAGCTGGATCGGGCTCGACAACGCCGGCGCATGGGCCGTCGCATCCGGGTTGCTGCACATCGTCCCTTACCTGGGTCCCGGCGTAGCGGCGATTGCGACCGGAATGGTCGCGTTCTCACAGTTCGATTCGTTTGGCATCGCGCTGCTCGTGGCCGGTGCATCGCTGACGATCGCGACTCTCGTCGGAACATTCGTCACGACATGGATGACGGGACGCATCGCGAACATGAATTCGGCGGCGGTGTTCATTTCGCTGTTGTTCTGGGGCTGGCTGTGGGGCGTCTGGGGAATGCTGCTGAGCGTGCCGATCATCGTCATCGTCAAAGTCGTGACGCAACACGTGGAAGAGCTCAATCCCATCGCGGAACTGTTGGGCGACTGAAACGGCAAAAGTTCACGCGTATTCAGTCGTGCCTCACCTCATACGCGAGGCTGATCGCCAACGGGATGAAGACGCCGATGCACGCCGCCGCCAGCACGTCGGTCGGCCAATGTGCGCCAATGATCAGTCGCGACACCCCGACGAGGAATGTCCATACGATTGCGATCGACACCGCGGGCCAGATCCATGCCCGCCGAATGCGATCGACGCACAGCGACGCCGCTGTCGCGAAACTCGCAACGATGAGCGTGTGTCCGCTCGGGAAGCTCGAGCCCCAATACGAGTCTGTTTCCCACAGCGCCGGACGATCACGCGCGACGATCGCCTTCGCGGCGTAGATCATGCACGCGCTGGTCGTCACCGACGTGAACAACAGCAACGCCTCGTTGCGGAACTTCGACAATGCGAGCGCGAGAGTGGCGATGAGCGTCAATGGAATCACCACCGAGGCCGATCCGGTCAACGTCACTGCCGCGACGAAGTCGTGCATCGCGGCCGGAACGTGCCCGTGCACCCACACCAGGATCGCTCGATCGATCGGCCCGGAATCGCCGCCGAGCGTATCTTCGGTGACGTCCAGAATCAGCACCGCCAGCGCGATCAGCGACGCAACCGCCAGGAACGCCGTTTCGCGAGCGGCTTGGACCGCAGCGGCCGCGTGTGACTCAGGTACGCGCTGAGCGCGTAATAGAACCCGACACGCGATCAGCGTGAGCTTCGCTGCGTCCGTGAGCAGCGCGATCAACACCGCCGCTGCGTACGATCGTTAGCCGGCGTCGGCGTCACGAACTCCGGCGACGCCCGACCAGCAGATACCCGCCGATGACGATTGCACCGATGCCGGCCCAGATCGGGACGTTGATGCGCTGTTTCTCGTCGACGGCCATGTGGATCGGCCCAACGTCCGCCGTATGCGTCTCGGACGTGTAGCTGAATCCACCGTACCCGAGCCCGAGCGCGCCGACGACGATCAGTGCGATCGCAGCGACCTTCAATATGTCCATTCGTTGTCCCTCCTCTGGTCTCGCGTTCAGACCCGCCGGCCTTGAATGACCCGAACCGCGATCACGATGATCGCAAGTACCAGCAGGATGTGAATGAATCCGCCCAACGTGTACGAGGAGACGAGTCCCAACGCCCACAGAATCAACAGGACGACCGCAAGTGTTTCGAGCATTTTCTCAATCTCCAGAGTCAGTGTGGCAAACCGTCAGCGCACACAATGGACTCTCAGGTTTTCAGCTTCTGTACGCCACCGCACACGCGCCTGGCTATTTCGCGATCGTCCGGGTCCGGTCGACAAATTCGAAATCACTATGTCTGCCACCGCACGGTGCGCGTGCCGCAGCGGCACATACTGGTGGTTAGATCAACTCAAGGCACAACACACACATGGACGACGTAACGGCCCCGATCCGCCGCTGCGTCCGGCTGGCAGTCACGGTCGAAGTCATGCTTACCGTTGCGGCGGCCTGTCTGTTCGCCGGCTGCGCGACGCTGCCGCCGGGCTCGGACTATCCAAAGACCGCATCGGTCGCGCTTGCGCATCCACAGGCAACCCAACTCGGCGCGCAGTTCGCCGCCGCCGCGCGCGCACATCGAGGGAAATTCCGGCATTTCGCATCATCACCGTCGGGGTCGACGGATTCCTGACTCGCGTTGCAGCTGATCGATGCCGCCGAGAAGACGCTCGATCTGCAGTACTACATCTTCCGCGGCGACGAAACCGGCCGGCTGCTGAGCGGCGCGCTGTTGCGCGCCGCCGATCGCGGCGTGCGCGTGCGCGTGCTGGTCGACGATGGCGACACGATCGCGGGCGACGAGCAGATCGCGGCGCTCGACTGCGCATCCGTCGATCGAGGTGCGGATCTTCAATCCGTTTCCGTTATCGCGGCCACGCGACGGCGCTGCGCAACACCGAGTTCGTGTTCAATCGCTCGCGGCTCGACTACCGAATGCACAACAAGCTGCTGGTCGCCGACAACGCCGTCGCGCTGATCGGCGGGCGCAACATCGGCAATCAGTACTTTCAGATGGACCCCGAGTCGCAGTTCGCCGACGACGACGTGTTCGTCGCCGGGCCGATCGCGGCACAGCTCTCGGCGACGTTCGACGAGTACTGGAACAGCGCGTTCGCGATTCCGGCCGAGGCGTTCGCGCCGCGACACGCCGAACAGCGCCGCGGCGGTGGACGATCGCGAGCGCGCGCGCGCGAACCCCCGCGACAACAACTGCAGACGCTGCAGACCGACGGCGTCGACTACGTCAAGCTGGTCGCAACCGGCGAGCCGTACGCGGGATTGATCTCGGGCCGCTTGCCGCTCGTCTGGACGCACGCGCAAGTCATCTGCGACAGCCCCGACAAGAAGAACGTCGAACGCGGTGCGCTGTGCGGACGGTTGATGACCGGACAGCGTCGCGCGCACGGCGCAGCGCCGTGCAGTCGGAACTGCTGATGGTCACGCCGTACTTCATCCCCGCGGACGACGAGCTGCAGATCCTGAAGGACCTGCGCCAACGCGACGTGCGCGTGCGCATCCTGACGAACTCGCTCGAGTCGGCGACCGAACTGTCCGCTCAGTCCGGCTACTGCACTATCGCGTGCCGCTGCTCGAGGACGGCGTGGAACTCTACGAAGTCCGCTCGCTGCTCGGTAACGCCAGAGGCAGCGGTCAGACCGCCGTCGTGTCGCGCTACGGCAACTACGCGTTGCACGCGAAGTTGTTCGTCTTCGACCGCCAGAAGATCTTCATCGGCTCGATGAACTTCGACCAGCGCTCGAAGCGGCTGAACACCGAGGTCGGCCTGATCATCGACAGCCCGGAACTGGCTCGGCAGACGGCGGCGCGCTTCGACGCGATGGTTCAGCCGGCAAACTCGTACGTCGCTGGCGCTGCGCCCGAGCGAGTCGGGCGGCGCACCACAACTGGTCTGGCAGACACAGGAAGACGGACAGCCCGTCGAGTACACGCGCGAACCCGCGCGCAGCGGCTGGCAACGCTTGAAGCTCAAACTCCTGTCGCTGCTGCCGCTCGGCAGGGAACTATGAAGACCGGATGGTCGTTCGCACTCGCGCTGATCGTTGGTCTGTCGGCTTTTCCGATCGCCGCCGAAGCGCCGGCAGACGGTCGCGCAGACCGAGATCGACTATCTGCTGACGTTCGTCGGGAGTTCGGGCTGCGAGTTCTACCGCAACGGCAGCTGGTACGACTCGAAGCGGGCGGAAGCACATCTGCGAGACAAGTACGCGATGCTCTCGTCGCGCAGCGAGGTTGTCACAGCCGAGGACTTCATCGACAAGGTGGCCACGCGGAGCAGCTTCAGTGGACAGCGCCTACGAGGCCAGATGCGATGGCGCGGCTGCGATGAGCAGCGACGTATGGTTGCGCGAGGCGCTCGCACGCCATCGCTCGCCGCGGAAATGAAAAACGCGCCGTGCGAATCGCACGGCGCGTCGGGAATCCAACAGTCGGACTCAAATCGAGACGTCAGTCTTCCTTGACGACTTTGATGTCGTTGTGCACCGAGCGGACGCCGTCGGTCGCCTTTGTGATCGCAACGGCCCTATCCGCCACGCCTTGCGATTCGACGGTACCGCTCAGCCACACGATGCCGCTCTTGTCGGTATCGACGTGGATGCGCGCCAGGCTGCTCATATGATCCGCAGTCAACTTGGCTTTCACTTCCGTCGTGATGGCGGAATCCTTCACGAACGCCTCCGGGTTCGAACGGTCCGTATCCGAATCCGTGGCCATCGCCACGCCGGATCCGAACAACGCACCGACGACCAGACAACTGATTGCAATGCTTCTCTTCATGATCTCTCCTTGGGTTGATGAATCGGCCGCCGCGCCGTCGATGCGGTTACTGCTTCAGATCGTCAAGCCCTTCGACTCGACACTTGCGACACCACGCACGTTCTTCGCCAACTCGATCGCCAGTGCGCGCTCTGCGCCGCTGTCGACCTTACCGGTCAACGTCACGACGCCTTTGCTGGTGCTGACGTCGATGTCGGAGCCGTCGACGTTGCTCGAATACAGCAACGTGGATTTCACCTTGGACGAAATCCAAGTGTCGGATACGACGTGTCCCTGTTCGTGAGCGGACACCTTGGCGACGTCCGCCGTGGAAGGCTTGACGGCGAGTCGATTGTCGAGTGCGACGACGCCGCGGGTGTTCATGGCCAGGCGGCCCGCCAGTTCCTTCGCGGCCGCGCTATCCGCAGATCCTGTCAGCGTGACGTGGCCACGCTTCGTATCGACTTCGGTCGCGAAACCGTCGGTGTAGTTGCTCCACACGAGCTTCGACTTCACGGTCGCAGTGATGGTGGCGTCCTCGATGGCTTCACCGTAGGAACGGCCGGACGAAAGTGCAGGGGGGCTGTAGTCGGGCTGCACCACGATCTGGTTATCGACGTCCTTGACTCCGGCGACGCCCAGCGCGATCTGCTTCGCCAGATCCTTGTCGACGCCTTCCTCGACCTGGCCGCTCAGCGTGGCCTTGCCGTCGTGCACAGACACTTTGAGGTCGTTGGCGCGCAGGTATGGACTCAGCGCATACGTGGTCCAGATCTGCGTTTCCTGGCGCGCGTCGGTGACCTCCTGAGACACGTCCGCCGCCACAACACTGCTCATTGCGGCGATTGCGATCGCGATGCCGGCCGCGAGCGCCGCCTTGCGTGACGACATCATGACGGGTTCGCTTCGAAAAAGGATTTGACCTGACGGTCCGCTTCGTCGCGGGTAATTGCATAGCGCTCCTGAACCAGACCCGTCAGTCGATCTGTTTGGCCTTCGAGCTTGAGTAATTCATCGTCGGTCAATTTGCCCCATACGATCTTGGCGGCACCGACCTGCTGCTTCCACTTGCCCTTGATCTCGTCGACGCTGGGTACGATTGGCTTGTTCATTGTGATTCCTTGGCGAATCCGGCGACCCGCGAGAATGCGGGAGGTCTGGATGGGTACGTTGTGAACGATACGGTTCGAGCAACGCGACGTCGGTGCGTTGGCGCACTTAGTCGCCACGAGCGGATCGCGGTGTCCCAACGACGCCACTAGGCCGCGGAAGCGCCTAATGCTTCCGTTTCAACCGCCGTCGAAACTCGCGGCACCAATCCAGACCGTCAATCTGCGTCTCCCATGGCGTGGACGTGCCCGTGGACGGATTTCTGGTGTGCCGATTCCGCGTTTTCTGTCATCTCGGCGTACTGTGCTGGCGTCAGTGTGTCCAACGTCCGCAGAAAAGCGACGATGCTCCAGAGGGTCGCGTCGTCGTGAGTCAGGCCCCAAGCCGGGCATCGCTGACATCTTGATGCCGTGCTTGATGATCCAGAATTGTCGCGCCGCCGCGGCAGTTGCATCACCGCGGGTATTTCCCTGCTTCGCGAGTTCGGGTGGTGGCGGATAGAGTCCTGGCCGCAACTCGTTGTCCTGCACGCCAGGTGCGAGATGGCAACCGGCACACATCTGCGAATACTCGCTTGCGCCTTCTGCAATGAGCTTCGGATCGTCGAGATTCGGTACGTCGATGCGCTGCGCCCGTACTGCGATAGAGCGCTCGCGCGCGGTCTCTGCAACCCAATCTATCCACGCGTCGTGCGGCTGATCTGCCGCAATATCGAAGCCTCCGCTATAAACGTACGTCAGCGCCGCCGCCGCGCCTGCAAGAAGGGTGAGTAGGATCGTGATCAAAATTCTCATTGCCGATTTCCTTCAACACCGCGAGTCAGGTGCGACATGTCCATGCCCTTCATGTCCGTGTCGGGCATAACCGGCATCTTCGCGTCGTGTCCACTTTTCTTCACGGCGTGGTGGGTCGGGTCGAATGCGAGCTTCCGCGCGACGGTGCCCGCCGGGTGGCGATACCAACCGGGGTCGCCGTAGTCGTCGACGTCGAGTCCGGCGCGGACCTTCAGCACCGTGAACATGCCGCCCATCTCGATTGCGCCGAACGGTCCGGTCCCCGTCATCATCGGCAGCGTGTTCGCCGGTCCGGGCATACCCATCGCGATGTGCTCGCTGTGCTGCGACATGCCGTCTTTGCCCATCGCCATGTACCCCGGCAGCATCGAGCGAATCTGCTGTTCCGCGCCGCTCTGATCGACGCCGACCGGGTTCGGCACGCTGTGCCCCATCGCGTTCATCGTGTGATGCGCCATGTGGCAGTGAAACGCCCAGTCGCCGGGATTGTCCGCGACGAACTCGAAGTCGCGCATCTGGCCGACGCCGACCACATCGGTCACTTCGCTGCGCCACGCCGACTTCGGCCAGCGACCGCCGTCGCCGCCCGTCACCCAGAATTTGTGACCGTGGAAATGGATCGGGTGATTCCACATCGACAGGTTGCCGACGCGGATCCTAACGCGCTCGTTGAGGCGCACGACGATCGGTGCGGTCGCCGGGATAGGCCTTGCTGTTGAACGTCCACAGATCGAAATTCTGCATCACCGCGGGATCGGGTCGGTACGTACCCGGATGCAACGCCCAGTTGTGCAGCATGATCGCGAAGTCGCGATCCACGGGTTCCGCGTCGCCGTCCTTCGGATGGATGATGAAGAAGCCCATCATGCCGAACGCGATCTGCACCAGTCTCGTCGGCGTGCGGGTGGTACATGTGCGTGCCAGCCTGTTTCAGCGTGAACTCGTAGGCGTAGGTCTCGCCGGGTTTGATGCTCGGCTGATTGAGCCCGCTGACGCCGTCCATGCCGTTCGGGAGGATCAAGCCGTGCCAATGCACGGATGTCGGTTCCTGCAGACGGTTGGTGACCAGGATGCGCACGCGGTCGCCTTCGACTGCTTCGATCGTCGGCCCCGGCGTCGAGCCGTTGTAGCCCCAGCACTTCGCTACGCAGCCCGGCGCGAACTCGTGCTCGATTTCCTCGGCGATCAGATGGAACTGCTTGGCGCCGTCGATCCACTGCCACGCCAGCGTGCGGCCGTTGGGGGTGACCACTGCCGCGTGACGGCCGGCGCGCGACGGGGCCACGGTGTCTTCGCGCGCATCATCATTCGACATCGGCATAGACATCGATTGCTTGGGCTCAGTCGCGCGCGCGGCGCCGACGAACGAGGCCGTTGTCAGCGCCGACAGCGCGGCGAGTATTGAGCGTCTTGCGACCATCGTTAGTCTCCGTTGTGGTGATGTTCGTGTTCTGCGTGTCGAGGCGATCGACGCGGCGGCCGACGCCGCGTCGGATGTCGGTGAAACACTCGGCGAATCGGCGGGCAGTGCGCCGCCGACCGCGTGAGCCAGGTCGACGCGCGCGCGCCAATAGTCGCGCTCGGCTTCGAGAAACTGCTGATACGCCGCGTATTCGTCCTGCTTCGCGCGCAGCAGGTCGAACGCGCCGACGAGCATGTAGTTGGCGTGCTCCTGGGTGCGCGCGACGATCTGCTCGCGCAACGGAATCATCTCGTTGGCGAGGCGCTCGATGCGCGCGCGCGCCGCCGCAACGCGGTCGGTGCCGCTTGTACGCCGTTGGCGACCTCGAGTTCCCGGGTACGAACCTGCGCACGCGCCGCGTCGAGCAGCGATTCCGCCCGCAGCACGGCCGCCTGGCCCTGATTGAATATCGGCAATTGCAGCGATAGCGACGGCCCGATCAGCCGGTTCCGATCGGTATCGCGCTCGTATTGTGCGCCGACGACGACTTCGCCGAAGTAGCGGTAGCTCCGCGTCAGCCCGAGCGCATCTTCGAGCAGGACGACCGCGCGACGGTCGGAGTCGAGGTCGGCGCGCCGGATGAACGCGAGCTGCAGCGAGGCATCGAGCGGATCTTCGCCGCCGGGTATCGCAGGCAGCGCGTCGGTGAGCTGCCACGGCGTGCCGGGCCGCAAGCCCATCAATTCGTTCAGCACGGACGCCGCGGCCGACGCGTCCGCTTCGGCACGCTCCTGGTCGAGCTGCGCCTGACTCGCGGCAACCTGTTCGATCGCGAGTTCCAACGCGCTGAGGTTGCCGGCGTCCTTGAACCGCGATGCCAACTCCGCTGAGGCGCTCGCCGCGACCGCAACAGCGGTACGCATCTGCGCCACCTGGCGCGTGCCGACGGCGTCGAAGTACGCGGTCTGAACGCGCGCGGCGAGATCGAGCAGGCGCTGCGTCGCATCGAGCTTGGCGCGTTCGAACTCGCCCTTGGAGAATCGCGTGCGCGCGCTCAGCAACAGCAGTTGCGTAAAATTCTGCGTCAGGCCGAAGTCGTATCGACTCGAGTCGCTCGAGCGGCTGGACGTCTGCCACGTCGCAGACAGCGTCGGATTTTCGAGCCGTCCTGCCTGAATGACGTCGGCAGCGCCGAGTCCGAGCCGCGCGTACTCCGTCTGCAGGTGCGGATTGTTGACGAACGCGACTCGCACCGCGGACTCGGGCGTGAGCGGTTTCGCCAGAAGCGCAGCGATCAATGCCGACCGCTCGGCGTCGTTCACATCGGTCCACTGCACGTCGCGGTCATTCACCTGTCGGCGAACGTCGCCGAAACCTCGATCGGCGGGCACGGTCGCGCATCCGGCGAGGCCGAATGCCGCAACGGCGATGAGAACCCATGGGTACCGAACACGCACTGTGAAATCTCCGTCGAACCGAATCGGCCGTCCTCGACGAAGCCAGGCGCCGCCGCCCGAGGGCGCGCGGACAGGAGTCACACCGGAGGGAATCGTGCAGCCGTACGAACGACGGCCGAACGCTCAGGCGGCGCTTGGCAGCGCCGCGATCGGAGGTCGGAACGCGGGACTGTGCCACGCCTCGCGAATCAGCGCCGCGTAGGCGGCCATCGGCCGTGCTGCGCTACGGCGGTTGCGAGCTCCAGCGCCTGTAACGGCAGCACCGCGCCGCAGGCGGTGCCTGCACAGTGCTGCGCGCAGTCGCATTTGACCGGACAATCGCACTCGTCGTGGCCGGCCTGCCCCGCAGCGTGATGCACATGCGCCGCCTCGCCGTGATCGTGTTGCATCGCCGCGTGATCGTGCTGCATCGGCATCGCGGCGGCGACCCGCGCACCCATGCCGGCATGGTGGCAGCGCAAGCCTTCGCCGATCGACGCGGCCGCCGCATACGGCAACACGAGCGTCAGCAGGAAGGCAATGAAGGGGCGGCGTCTATTCACCGCGCCAGTCTCTTCTTCCCGCCTCAGATCTTCAACAGCGTATCGCGCAACTGCAAAAGGGAACACCATGCCGGTCACGCTCGCGAGCGAAAGGCCTTGCGGGTTCCACGTATGGCGGCCGTGAGCCTGCTCGCGTTAGCTGGACTGCGGGAAATGGGGGCGCCGGTATGGATCCGGTAAACGTCGAAATCGATCGCTACTGCTGCGATGGCGGCAACACGTCGAATATCTAGACAAACAGATCAGAGCATTTCGCGACGGCA
>CAWHHK010000017.1:0-168307 GCA_963829065.1 uncultured Gammaproteobacteria bacterium
GTTCCAAGAGGGCGATCTCCATCTACTGCTCAAGGACGATTTGAGCAACGAATTCGCTGTCTAAGCCCGCTCTAGGCGTGACCGTGTAGCACGAGGTGCCAGGTCCTTTTGCCTCGCCTCACGAGATGAAAGCGACCAAACAACGCGTTCTGGCGGGACAATGTTGCGTCACAATCCTCGATCATCATCCCGTTGATCTGGATACCGCCAGATTGGATCAACTTGCGCGCGGCACCCCTCGACGATGCCAGCGGCGTCGCCGCAAGCATCGCGACAACTCCGCACTCCGGTTCATTGGCCACGCTCGTCGAAAGCCCGTCCAACTCGAGCTGTCGCAGGTCCGCTTCCGTAAGGTCGCGAACGGCGCCACCAAACAATACCGACGAGATTCGTTCGGCGGAACGAACGCCGTCGTCGCCATGAACGAGACGCGTAACCTCGCGCGCCAACCGAATTTGGGCCTCGCGCTTAGCCGGATCCTCGGTCACCGTTCGAGACATGCCGGAGATCTCTTCGACGTCGACAAACGTGAACGCCTGAAGGTAGCGCAATACATCCGCGTCGGCGGTGTTGAACCAGAATTGATAGAACGCGTAGGGCGATGTCTTGGTTGAATCGAGCCAAACCGATCCCGCCTCAGACTTACCGAATTTGGTCCCGTCCGCCTTCGTCACCAATGGAAGCGTTAGAGCATGGCATTCCCTGGCAAGCGTACGCCTGACAAGATCCATCCCCGCAGTGATGTTGCCCCATTGATCGCTGCCGCCGATCTGGAGTGTGCAGTTGTAGCGCTCGGCCAGTTGCTTGTAGTCCATCGACTGAAGAAGCGCGTAGCTGAATTCAGTAAATGAGATTCCAGATTCGCGTTGCGTCAGCCGGGACTTTACGGAGTCCTTTTGCATCATCGCGTTCACCGAAAAATGCTTTCCGATGTCGCGAAGGAAGGTGATGACGTCCAGACTCCGGGTCCACTCGAGGTTGTCAACAACGATGGCGCCATTGTTTCCGCCAAAGTCGACAAACCTTGAGACTTGATCGCGAATGCAAGTCACCCAACGCTCGACCGTAGCTCGATCGTTCAAGGCGCGCTCGACGCCCTTGAACGATGGATCTCCGATCAAACCGGTCGCTCCGCCAACCAACGCAATTGGACGGTGGCCAAAAAGCTGAAACCGCCGCAAGGCCAATAGCGGAACGAGGTTACCTATGTGCAGGCTATCCGCCGTCGGATCGAAGCCGCAATAGACCGTGCGCGAGCCGCCTGCGAGGTGGCTGTCCAAATCGGCACGATCTGACACTTGCGCAACAAGCTGACGTCGTTCCAACTCTGCAATGGGTGAACCAGACATGCGCGCGCCGATACGATCGGTGATTGGCGAAAACGCCAGTGACGATACCAAAGCGTCGGCGTATTCGACAGCGACGCCACTTCAGCAATCAGATGGCGAAAGAATTGCCGCAGCCACACGTGGAGGAAGCGTTCGGGTTCTTGACCACGAACTGTGCTCCCTGGAGATCCTCCCGATAGTCGACCTGCGCCCCGGCGAGATACTGATAACTCATTGAGTCGACTACCATCGTGACTCCGCCGTTCTCGACCACCGAGTCATCGTCGGCGACTTCCTCGTCGAACGTGAATCCGTAGGAGAATCCGGAGCATCCGCCACCGGTAACGAAGACGCGCAGCTTTAGGGCGTCGTTGGCTTCTCCATCAATTAAATCGCGGACCTTGCGCGCTGCTCGGTCGGAGAATTGGATGTCGGGAATCAGCTCCGTCAAATCGAGAGATCTTGAATTTCAACGATAAGGCATTATCGGAAGCGTCACGCGGCCAGTCAACCGAGGCTCCGACAACTCAGCGGCGCTCATCGCTCGCTATTTGCAGCGGATGCACGTTGCTCTTCAGGCTGACGTCTTCATGAACATGCACCAATTGTCCATCGACCATCGCGCCAAGCTGCATTTCTATCAGTTTGTAGTAGACGTTGCCCGAGATCTTGGCGTGCTCAGCCAGTTCGACCCGGACGCCCGCGTGCACGTCTCCTTCGACCCTACCGTTGACCACGACGAACGGGACCGTGATCTGCCCTTTCACCGACCCGACCTCGCTGATCATGAGCGTCGCCTCGCTGCCTTCTTCGGCGAGCACATTGCCTTCGATATGGCCATTCACGTATAGCTGATCGGCGAAGCGCACATCTCCCACGACGGCAGTATTTTCGGCGATCAAAGTCGCGCCTCGGTTCACCTTTGTCGCCGGCTTCTTATTCATCAATTTCAATACTCCTCCAACGCCCATTCGAACGTCTTCTGTACGCGTTTCGCATCCTTTCCAGACGATACGGCCGTAACGACGACTTGCGCCGGCTTCAATCCCGGCGGAACCACAAGCGACCCAGTAAAGTCCTGAAAATAGCGAAATCGGAAGCCCAGAGGATAGGATTCGACGTGAGTCATTTCTGTGAGCGGCAGCACCACTTGCTCGTTCTCCAGTGAGCCCACGATGTCAACGGTCACGCTCCCCGTCGCCCAGTCATTTCGTTCGGCAACCTGGGTGAGCAGAAGTCGATAGTTGACCTCCGCGGGATTGTTCCCTCCCGTCAATTCCAGTTTTTCGATTCGCAATCCTCGCTGCGCCTCGGATGGGGCCATGAGCTGGCGATAGAACAACACCTCTTCCTTGGATGCAGACAGTTCGTCGCGCAGCGACTTAATCGTCTGTCGCAAGCTCTCACTCGCATCTGGATCGACAACCTGGCTCAGCTGTACGTCAGCGAGCTTTCGCTCGAGGTCGACCGCCTCCCGTGCTTTTGCGTTGTATCGGGTTTCGAGGTCGTCATTTGCGCTGAATGCAAGAGATGTCTGACCGCGTCCCAACCAATAGCCCAGCAGTGCCATCAATAGCGCAACGACAACCGCGGTCGTTCCGATCAGCAAACTGCGCGCCGGGCGATGAATAACGACCTTCATCCTTGGCGGGGAGTTGTTTCGATTCATCGCAATGCGCTCTTCGTCCGCCTCTATATACTAGAATCATTGTCGTCTCAGGATTGCCAACAGGTTCAACGCGTTGCGCCGATCAATTGGAATAAAGACCAAGCCAACCTGCGTTCACCACGGCTAAACATGCTGTGGTTCAAAGCAATCCACATCATGTTCGTGGTCTTCTGGTTTGCGGGCATCTTTTACCTGCCGCGTCTGTTCGTCTACCACGCCATGGCGACAGATTCGATCAGCGTCGAACGATTCAAGGTGATGGAGCGAAAACTGTATCGAGGCATCATGACTCCATCTGCAGTTGTCGCGTTGACTGTCGGCGTTGTGCTACTCATTGCGTCGTGGGACCTATACATCCGCGCAGGCTGGATGCACGCCAAGTTGGTACTGGTCGCGGTACTTATCGGCTATCACATCTATTGCGGTCGCATCGTCGCCGCATTTGCGCGCGACGAGAACCGGAAGTCTCATCACTTCTATCGATGGCTCAACGAAGCGCCCATTCTCATCTTGGCTGGCGTTGTGCTGCTGGTAGTTGTCAAACCCTTCTAGAAATCGAGCGTCACGATGCCTAGATACGCGAAGTCTGAACAACTAATTCGTCGAGCGGAGCGCGTGATACCTGGTGGGGTGAACTCGCCCGTCAGGGCGTTCCGGGGAGTTGGCGGGACACCGATCTTCTTCGAGTCCGCGCTCGGCGCGCACATGATCGACGTCGACGGTAATCGCTATATCGACTTTGTCGGTGCGTGGGGTCCGATGATCCTCGGCCACTGTCACCCAAGAGTACTCGCGGCAATTGCGGCGCAAGCGGGGCGATCTCTCGCATTTGGTGCACCCACCGAGATGGAAATCGCGATGGCAGAAAAAGTCACCGCGATGGTTCCGAGCGTCGATACGGTTCGAATGGTGAACTCCGGCACCGAGGCCACGATGTCGGCTATTCGACTGGCTCGGGGGTTTACCGGCCGCGACATCGTGATCAAATTTGCCGGCTGTTATCACGGCCACGCAGACCCACTTTTGGTCAAGGCCGGCTCTGGTCTCTTGACTCTGGGGATCCCAGATTCACCCGGCGTACCTGCGGATACCGCGAAACACACCCTCAACCTACCGTACAACGACTTCGACGCAATCGTCCGCGCGTTTGCGGAATATGGAAATCAAATCGCATGCGTCATCGTCGAGCCGGTAGCAGGCAACATGGGCTGCGTCCCACCGAAACCTGGCTTTCTGCAGTTGCTGCGCGAGGTGACACATCGCCATGGCACCTTGCTGATCTTCGACGAGGTGATGACGGGCTTTAGAGTCGACCGCGGCGGAGCGCAGTCGTTGTACGGAATTGATCCTGATCTCACGACGCTTGGCAAAGTGATCGGCGGTGGCCTACCAGTAGGCGCATTTGGGGGGCGCCGGGACATCATGAATCTCATCGCGCCAGCGGGACCGGTTTACCAGGCGGGTACGCTGTCAGGCAATCCGCTTGCAATGGCCGCGGGGCTCGCGATGTTGAACGAGATCGACAATCAAGACTTCTACACGCGCTTGGCCGAAGCGACCCGATTGATCGCGGAGGGATTGGCCACGGCAGCGCAGCGACACAACGTTGCCGTCAGAGTCAATTGGGTGTGCGGAATGTTCAGTCTGTTCTTCACATCGAAGCCTGACGTACACAATCTGGACGACGTCGTAGTTTCAGACGTCGAGCGCTTCAATCGCTTCTTTCACTCAATGCTCGCGCGCGGGATCTATCTGGCTCCCTCAGCCTTCGAAACAGGCTTCGTCAGCGCTGCGCACACCACCGAACACATCCAGACAACCCTGAGAGCCGCCGACATGGCATTCGCAGAAGTGGCCGCAGCATGAGCCGTTATGATGTTTATGCACTCGGCAATGCATTGGTGGACATGGAGTTCACCGTTGATGACAGTTTCTTGCAGCGTCACCGAATCGACAAAGGCAACATGACGCTGGTCGACGAACCGCGTCTCGATGAACTGCTCGGTAGTCTGCGCGGGCTCGAACCCAAACGTTCGAGCGGTGGCTCAGCCGCGAACACTCTGATCGCAGCCCAGGCGTTCGGTTCTCGCACCTTCTACTCATGCAAGGTCGCGGATGACGACACCGGTGCATTCTTTCTCCAGGATCTGCGCGCGATCGGCGTCGAGACGAACGCGCAGCGCCCCTCAGACGACGCCAAGTCCGGTCGTTGCCTCGTGCTCATCACACCTGACGCCGAAAGGTCGATGAGCACCTTCCTCGGAATCTCCGATCGACTCGCCGTGTCCGAAGTGGACGAGCGAGCGCTGCGAGAATCAACCTATTTGTATATCGAGGGCTATCTGAGCTCGTCGCCGACAGGGCGCGACGCGGCCGTGCGGTGTCGTGAGTTGGCCGAATCCGATGGCGTCAAGACGGCATTGACGCTTTCGGACGCGAGCATGGTCCGGTTCTTTCGCGAGCCAATGGAGTCGATGCTCGGCAACGGCGTCGATCATTTGTTTTGCAACGAAGAGGAAGCGCTCAACTGGGCCGGTACTGATCGACTCGATATCGCGATCAGCGAACTCAAGGACATCGCGCGCTCGGTCAACATTACGGTTGGCCCGCGAGGAAGTGTGGTCATCGACGGGGCGCAACATTGGGAAGTCCCCGGGTTCCCGATCAAACCCATCGACACAAATGGAGCGGGCGACATCTACGCGGGCGCCTGTCTCGCGGGTTGGTCTGCGGGAATGCCGCCTAGAGTCGCCGCTCGATTCGGGAATTTTGCCGCGGCGAGGTTGATCACTCGCTACGGAGCGCGGCTGCCCTCGCTGGCCGACTATCGAAGCGTCCACGACGATTTTCGAAAGCTGCCCGCGTAATTCGCGTCACGTACTCGGTGCGAGGTGTGCGCCACAGTCGGCGTCGAGTGAGCCCCTCGAACGAATCGTTGTGGACGTGATTCCAGGAGCGTGTTCGACAAAAGTCGCCATGAATTATCGACGCACGATACGGCGCGCGCACGACCCAAAACATTGCAATGTGAAGCCTGCTTTCGGCGCGTTTCTGCGACGGCGAATTATCTGGCGATGATCAGAATCTTCTGGTAGCGTACGCGCCCTTTGTTGCCCGGCCCCGTCCTCTCACCACCAGCGGCCAACGGTTCGGAGACAAGCGAATTACGGAAATGGCGGCGAAAACACGGAAGAAATCAGTAGCAAAGCCGAGAGCGGCGAAGTCGAGTACTGCGAAGCTCAAGCCCAAGGCCCAGCCCAAGGCGATGCCGAAGCCAAAAGCGGCGGCGAAGCCCAAGGTCCAGCCCAAGCCCAAGGCCACCCCAAAGGCAAAGGCAAACGTCAAGGCAATAGTGAAATCGAAACCTGAAGCGGAAACCAAAACGCCCGCGAAGCCGAAGGCTAAGACGAGGATTGTTGACTCCCCGTTCAAGAACTTCATCCCATACGAACCGAAGCGCGGCGAAGCCTATATGGGCTCGAAGCAACTCGATCACTTCCGCGACATTCTTTTGAAGTGGCGTCAGGAGCTCATGGAAGAGGTAGACCGAACGGTCCACCACATGCAGGACGAGGCCGCGAATTTCCCGGATCCCGCCGATCGAGCGACCCAAGAAGAAGAATTCAGTATCGAGCTGCGAACGCGTGACCGCGAACGCAAGCTGATCAAGAAGATCGATCAGACGATCGAACGTATCGACCAGGACGACTACGGTTACTGTGATACCTGCGGTGTCGAGATCGGCTTGCGACGACTCGAAGCCCGACCCACCGCGACACAATGTGTCGATTGCAAGACGTTGGACGAAATCAAAGAGCGCCAGCTCCACGGTTAATCAGACGGCGGGCGCACAGCCTCAGGAAGGGTCGCCCGCCCACTCCACGACGCCCTCAGTTCGGTCGCCTTTTGCTACCATCGACGCCGACCGCTCGTCTTCGAATTGTATGCCCCGAGTCCTGCTAGTCGATCCGAACCCCAGCCGCCGCGAATGGCTGAGCAAAGCGTTGAGTTCCGCCGGTCTGGGCCTGATCGCGATAAGCGAAACGGACGACCTCGTGAAAGTGGGACTCGACCGAATCGATGTCGTCGTCAGCTTCTCCGAGCTTGGCCCCGGAAATCCCATCATGTTTCGCAGCCGACTCGGCGGGACGCCGATGATCCTGTGCGCCGAACACGCCAGCGTCCGACACGCTGTCAGAGCGATGCAACTTGGAGCCGCTGACTATCTCGAGAGCCCTTTCGAGTCGACCGAACTCATCGACGCCATCAATCGCTGCCTCGAAAGCGCGCCATCACGCGCGTCTCGCTTCGATCTTCAGCCGGGTTTAACGCCCATGGTCGGACACTGTCCATCGATGCTGTTGCTATTCGAACGCATCGAGGTAACCGCAACGCAACACACCCCGGTGCTGATTCAGGGTGAATCGGGTTCGGGCAAAGAACTCGTCGCACGAACTCTCCACGCGGCCAGCGATCGACACACCCAGCCGTTGATCTGCCTGAACTGCGCGACCATTCCACCCGCGTTGATAGAGTCCGAACTGTTCGGAGATCGAGACGGAGCAGGTGACCAGCGCAACGGGCTGATCGAGGCAGCCAACAGGGGCAGTTTGTTTCTCGACGAAGTCAGCGCGCTACCGCTCGAAAGCCAAGGCCGACTGTTGCATTTCGTCCAATCCGGCAGTGTTCCAAGCACTGGCGCGGACACCGTTCGCGCGGTCGACGTTCGCCTGATTGCGTCGACACATCGCGACTTGCGGCCTCTCGTTGAGGAAGGACGCTTTCTCGGAGAGCTCCACCGTTGCCTGAGCACGACAACACTCACTGTTCCGCCGCTTCGCGAGCGTGGCAGCGATGTCGTGGAAATCGCCAACTGGCTGCTGCGCGACATCTGCCGCAAGTTGTCGAAACCGGAGCTGTCGCTATCCGATGCGGCGCTCACTGCAATAGGTCGCTACGATTGGCCCGGTAACGTTAGAGAACTCGAGAACGCGCTGGAGCGCGCGGTAATTCTCTCTGACGGCAATCCGATCGACGCGCCGCTGCTCGCCATTGACTCGACTCTGTCGCAACGGCACGTCCCACCACCGACCCACGATGAAGATATCAGCGGAACCACGATCGAAGGGTACTTCGTCAAATTCGTGCTCGAACATCAAGACGCGCTCACCGAGACGGAGCTCGCGAACAAGCTGGGCATCAGTCGCAAGAGTCTCTGGGAGCGCCGCCAGAGACTGGATATTCCCCGCAAACGCACGCGCACACGCGCACCTCGACGCGATAGCGGCATGTGATCGCTTCGTCCGTAGATTTCCCTTTTTGATTCAACGATCTGATACCATTTCGACTTCCGCTCACGTGAATTCAAAACAGCTATGACGTCACCTGACGGCCTCGCGTCATCGCGCGAGACCGCGCGCTTTGCTGAACCTTTGCGAATGGACGAATCCGAGCACGGCATTTCTGTCGGTCTCGTCGACACCGCAGCCATGAGTGTCGTACAGGGACTGCGCGACGCGGGATACGACGCGCTGCTCGTTGGTGGCTGTGTTAGAGACATGCTGCTCGGGATTGCGCCAAAAGATTTCGACGTGGCCACGAACGCAACACCCGAGGAGGTGCGGGACGTGTTTCGACGCTCGCGCCTGGTCGGTCGCCGCTTTCGGATTGCCCATGTTCGGTTCGGTCGCGAGACGATCGAGGTATCTACCTTCCGACGCCAGATCGACGTTGACGATGACGACGTTGTCCACAATCACAGTCGGCGCGACCTGCGCGACAAGGATTCCGCTCGCTCCGTTGAGGGCATGATTCTGCGCGACAACGTTTACGGCGACATTCATGAAGACGCATTTCGCCGCGACTTCACGATCAATGCGCTGTACTACGATCCGATTGATCGAACACTCGTCGACTACGTCGGAGGCCTGGCCGATCTTCGGATGCGCCGACTCAAACTGATCGGCGATCCCAATGTGCGATTTCGGGAAGACCCAGTACGCATATTGCGCGCAATCCGGTTCGCAACGAAGCTCGGCTTCGACATCGAGAAGACGACCGACGCCGCAATTCCAAGCGCCGCCTATATGATTAGCGCGGTTGCGCCGGCGCGTTTGTTCGATGAACTGTGCAAGCTGCTGCTACAGGGCCACGCAACCGATGCGTGGGAGCTGTTGCAGCGTTACGAACTCGCCGATGCGCTTTTTCCGGACCACAACACATCTACGCGCAGCCTCGATCTCATCCGCAATGCGATGGATGGAACGGATCAACGCGTTCGCGAAGACAAGCCCGTGACGCCGGGATTTCTCATCGCGGTGTTGCTATGGGATTCGTACCGCGAACGGCTCGCGCAGCATAGCGACGCAATGCCGCTCGTCGATGCGCGTGAGTCCGCAAGCGGGGAAGTGCTGCGCGATCAGAACGAAATTGCAGCGATCCCACGGCGCTTCGCCCAGTTTGTCCGAGAGGTCTGGCTGCTGCAGCCGCGTCTCGAGACGCCGCCCGGCAAGGGCGTCGACAAGCTCATCGCGCATCCCCGCTTTCGGGCGGCGTACGACTTCATGTTGTTGCGAGCCAGCGTCGGCGAGGTTGAGCAGGAGCTGGCGGACTGGTGGACGAACTATCAGACGGCCGATGATGAGCAGCGCAATACCATGACGAGTGGAATCACTCCCGCGCAGGGCAAACGTCGCCGTCGTCGCCGACGCCGCGGCGCGGCTTGATCGGGACGCTTGGGTTCTCCATGATGGCGCTTCGCTCGTGTCCACGGGCGCTGCTGAGTTCTCTCGATGGCAACGCCGATCCCCACTGTCGATTCCACGGCGCTCCCGCGCTTCGTCGCGGTGGAAGGCCCGATCGGCGTCGGCAAAACAACGTTGGCGCGGCGCCTCAGCGAAACGTTTCGATACCCCATCCTGCTCGAGCCCGCCGCTGAGAATCCATTCCTCGAGCGCTTCTATAGAGAAGGGGGTCGGCACGCGCTGCCAACGCAGTTGTATTTTCTTCTGCATCGCGTGCGTCAACTCGCGGAACTCGGTGAGGGCGGTCTGTTCCATCCGGTCCTCGTGGCTGACTTTCTGATTCAAAAAGATCGTCTGTTCGCCGAGATCACGTTGGACGCCAACGAACTCGAACTCTATGACCAGATCTACAACAAGCTCGCGGTCAATGCACCGAAGCCCGACCTGGTCGTGTATTTGCAAGCACCGCCAGGCGTGCTGATGGATCGCGTCCGGCGACGCGGGATCCCGGCGGAGCAGCACATCAGCGGCGACTATCTAACAGCGCTCAGTACGGCCTATACGCGCTTCTTTCACTTCTATGACGAAGCGCCGCTGCTCATCATCAATGCGGCCGAAATCGATTTTGCACACAACGACGAACATTTCTTAGCGCTCGTATCGCGCATCGCACACATGTCGGGCATGCGGCAGTATTTCAATCCACATCCGACGCTCATCTAGCCCCGGAAGACGTCGATGATCGTTCAACCGACTACGAACTCTCCGCAATGGCAGCGGCTCGGCAATCTTGCGACTGCGTTGATCAAACGTCCCCTCAGCGACATGGTTGGCGAGACAGGACGGTTCGAGACGCTGAGCTTCAGATGTGGTGAGGTGCTGATCGATTTCTCCAAGCAACGCGTGAACGCGGAGGTGATCAAATCTCTCGTTGAACTCGCTCGCGCGCTGGACGTGCCCGATGCGTTTGCGCGTCTGATGGATGGTGCGATCGTCAATTCAACCGAGCACCGATCGGCGCTGCATACCGCGCTGCGATCGCCGTATTCCGAACGTCCCGTAGAGGTACGCGACGTCGTCGAGAGCGAATTGGTGCGCATGCTCGACTGCGTCGAGCGGGTCCGCGATGGACGCTGGCGCGGCCACACGGGACGCGCGATTCGCGACGTCGTGCACATCGGCATCGGCGGCTCACACTTGGGTCCGGAACTCGTTGTCGAGGCGCTCTCCGCTTACCGCACGCGTACATTGAGTTTTCGGTTTCTCGCCAACATCGATGGCGACGCGATCGATTCGGCGTTGGACGGAATGAATCCGGAAACGACGCTCTTCATCGTCGCGTCGAAGTCTTTCAGCACAACCGAGAGTCGAGTCAACGCCGCGTCGGTCCGCAGCTGGTTCCTCGAACGCACGGGTCGCATCGATGCAATCCAACGACACTTCGTCGCGATCACCGCGAATACCGCCGCTGCGAAGGGCTTCGGCATCCCGTCGGAAAATCTGTTCACGATGTGGGACTGGGTCGGCGGGCGCTATTCATTGTGGTCAGCCGTCGGATTTCCGATCGCGCTGGCGATCGGCGCGACCGCGTTTCGCGAACTGCTCGCTGGCGCGCACGCGATGGATATGCACGCGCGCACGACCAGGCTCGAGCGGAATCTACCCGTACTACTCGCGCTCGTCGGAATCTGGAACTTCAACCTGCTTGGCGCTCAGAGTCACGCGGTGCTCACGTACGATCGGCGGATGCGATTGCTGCCTTCCTACCTCCAGCAACTCGAGATGGAGAGCAACGGCAAGTCGACTCGAGTCGATGGCAGCAACGTCGATATTCAGACGATGCCGGTTCTGTGGGGTGGCGAGGAAACCAACGCCCAACACGCGTTTCATCAGCAACTACACCAAGGCAATCGCGCGTTCAGCGCCGACTTCATTGCCTGTCGAACTCCAGCGCACCTGCATTCGGACCACCATCGCTGGTTGCTGGCCAACTTCCTCGCACAAGGCGAAGCGCTATTGCGCGGGCGCAAGGTCGACCACGAGGATGCTGCGCTGGCTGCGCAGCGTTCATTGCCAGGCAATCGTCCCTCGACGACGATCCTGCTCGATTCGTTGACGCCACATAGTCTCGGCGCGCTGCTCGCGCTGTACGAACACAAGACGTTTTGCCAGGCTATTATCTGGCAGATCAATCCTTTCGATCAGTGGGGAGTCGAGTTGGGCAAGGTGATGAGCGAAACGATCCATGCCGAACTATCGGCCGGTCGAGTCGGCTCACATGACCCGTCGACACTGGGCCTGATCAATCTCATTCGATGACGACGCGCGCCGGAGCACAGGAAGTAAACGATGATTGAGATCGAAACACACCCGGTTCCAGACAACTTCCGCGCCCGCGCGCATATCGATCGTGCCAAATACGACGCGATGTATCGACGCTCGATCGAGAATCCGGAGAAGTTCTGGGCAGAACAGGCCGACGCATTCATCGACTGGTACGACCGTTGGGACCGCGTCTACGAGGCAGACTTCGCACGTGGCCGCTTTGCATGGTTCAAAGGTGCGACGCTCAACGCAAGCTACAACTGCATCGATCGGCACCTGCCGGAGCGCGCCGATCAAGTCGCGATCATCTGGGAGAGCGACGATACGGCGCACGACGCGAGCATCACATACCGGCAACTCCATCACCACGTTTGCCAACTCGCCAACGCGCTGAAGAGTCGTGGTGTCAAAAGAGGCGATCGCGTCTGCATTTACATGCCGATGATCCCGGAAGCCGCGTATGCGATGCTGGCCTGCGCGCGCATCGGTGCTGTCCATTCGGTCGTGTTCGGCGGGTTTTCGCCCACATCGCTCAAGGACCGAATTCTCGATTCTGATTGCCAGACGGTCATCACGGCCGACGAAGGTGTTCGTGGCGGACGCCCCGTTCCGTTGAAGAAAAACACCGACGAGGCGTTGGCGCACTGTCCAAATGTCCGCACGGTACTCACCGTGCGACGCACCGGAGCCGACGTGCCATGGCAAGCCGGGCGCGACATCTGGTATCACGAATTCGTGACGCCACAGTCGGATGTGTGCGAACCCGAAGTGATGGACGCAGAGGATCCGCTGTTCATCCTGTACACGTCCGGTTCAACGGGAAAGCCCAAGGGCGTGCAGCACTCGACCGGCGGCTATCTGTTGCAGGCATCGATCACGCACAAGTACGTGTTCGACTATCACGATGGCGACGTGTTCTGGTGCACTGCGGACGTCGGCTGGGTTACCGGCCACTCGTACATCGTCTACGGACCGCTCGCGAACGGCGCGATCACGCTGATGTTCGAAGGAATTCCGACCTATCCCGACGCGTCGCGCTTCTGGCAGGTCATCGACAAACACAAGGTCAACACGTTTTACACGGCGCCGACCGCACTGCGATCTCTGATGGGACAGGGGAATCAATTCGTCACCGGTACCTCTCGCGCCTCGCTGAAGCTGTTGGGCTCCGTCGGCGAGCCGATCAATCCGGAGGCATGGGAGTGGTACTACAACGTCGTCGGTGAACGACGCTGCCCGATCGTCGACACGTGGTGGCAGACCGAAACCGGCGGCATCATGATCACACCGCTGCCAGGCGCAATCGGCGCTGAAGCCCGGATCCGCCACATTGCCATTCTTCGGTGTGAAACCCGCGATCGTCGACGAAACCGGTCGCGTCATCGAGACAATCGCAGCGACCGGCAATCTCGTGCTGCTTAATTCATGGCCGGGCCAGATCCGAACCGTTTACGGCGATCATCAGCGGGTCATCGACACTTACTACACCACATACAAAGGGATGTATTTCACCGGCGATGGCGCGCGGCGCGATTCCGATGGCTACTACTGGATCACCGGCCGCGTCGATGACGTGATGAATGTCTCCGGGCATCGCATGGGCACGGCCGAAGTGGAAAGCGCGTTGGTGTTACACGCCGCCGTTGCCGAGGCGGCGGTCGTCGGGTTTCCGCATGCGATCAAGGGCGAGGGCATTTACGCGTATGTCACTCTGATGCGTGACGCGAAACCAAGCGAAGAATTGAAAGAGGAGTTGCTGGACCTCGTGCGCAAAGAGATCGGTGCGATTGCGAAGCCTGACGTCATTCAATGGGCGCCGGGGCTCCCAAAGACGCGCTCAGGGAAAATCATGCGCCGCATCTTGCGCAAGATCGCGGCGAATGAACTCGAAAACTTGGGTGATACGACGACGCTGGCCGAACCAGCGGTCGTCGAGGATCTGATCAAGAATCGAGCAGAAGCCGTGAGATGCCACCGGGCTAAACCCGGCGGCGGTCACGCGAGACTGTCAGCCGGCTGCGCTCGCAGCATTGGGTACTTCCTTCATGCTGAGCTTGACGCGACCTCGCTGGTCCACGTCGAGCACGATCACGTCGACTTCCTGCCCCTCTTTCAAGTAGTCAGTCACTTTCTCGACGCGCTCATCGGCGATCTGAGAGATGTGCACCAACCCGTCTTTGCCGGGCAGATATGTTGACGAATGCGCCAAAGTCGACGATCCGCTCGACGCGTCCCCGATACACCTTGCCGATCTCCGCATCGGCCGCGATCTCCATCACGCGCTTGACCGCGGCATCCTTCGCGGCGGCGTCGGCCGCGTAGATCCGCACACTGCCGTCGTCGTCGATGTCGATCTGCGCACCGGTCTGTTCGACGATCGCACGAATCGTGCTGCCGCCTTTGCCGATGATGTCGCGGATCTTCTCCGGATTGACCTTCAACACGACCATCGCCGGTGCGTTGTCGGAGATCGTCGGACGCGACGCCGCCAGCACCTTGTTCATCTCGACCGAGGATGTGCAGTCGCGCTTCGGACGCCTGCTGGAGCGCAGCTTCCATGATCTCTTCGGTGACACCTTCGATCTTGATGTCCATCTGCAGCGCCGTGACACCGCGGCTGGTGCCCGCGACTTTGAAGTCCATGTCGCCGAGGTGATCTTCATCGCCGAGGATGTCGGTCAGCACCGCGTAACGGTTGCCTTCCTTCACCAGACCCATCGCAACACCCGCAACAGGCGCCTTGAGGGGCACGCCGGCGTCCATCAGTGCGAGCGACGCGCCGCAAACGCTGGCCATCGAACTGGAACCGTTCGACTCGGTGATTTCCGATACGACGCGCAGCGTGTACGGGAACGAGTCCTGCGGCGGCAATACCGCCGAGATTCCGCGCCGAGCCAGTCGGCCATGACCGATGTCGCGGCGCTTCGGACCGCCTCTCATGCCGGCTTCACCGGTGCGAGTACGGCGGGAAGTTGTAGTGCAGCATGAAGCCGTCTTTGTAGGTGCCTTCGAGTGCATCGATGATCGCGGCATCGCGCAACGTACCGAGCGTCGCAACGACGATCGCCTGCGTTTCACCGCGCGTGAACAATGCGGATCCGTGTGCCTTCGGCAGCAAGCCCACTTCGATTGCGATCGGGCGCACTTTCTTCAGATCGCGGCCGTCGATACGCGGCTCACCGTTCAGCACGCGTTGGCGAACGAGCTGTTTTTCCAGCTTGCCGAATACTTCGCTGACTTCGGCGCCTGCGATACTGCGGCGTTGATCCCCCCGACAGTTCGGCGACGGCGTGCGCGCGCAACTCGTTGACTCTGGTCTGACGCTCCTGCTTGTCCGTCGTGCGATAGGCCGCACCGAGGTCCGCCTTCACGAGGTCGGCGCACCGCGCTGATCAGCGCCTCGTTCTTCGTCACCGGCGCCACTTCCCACTTCGGCTTGCCGGCTTCCGCCGCCAACGCCTTGATCGCGGAGATCGCAGCCTGCATGGAATCGTGCCCGAACAGCACCCCGCCCAACATCTGGTCTTCCGTCAGCTCTTGCGCTTCGGATTCGACCATCAATACGGCGGCCTCGGTGCCTGCAACAACCATGTTGAGGCGCGAGTCCTTCAATGCCGCATAGCCCGGGTTGAGCAGGTATTGACCGTCGCGATAGCCGACGCGCGCAGCGCCGACCGGGCCATTGAACGGAAGGCCCGATACCGCCAGCGCCGCCGACGTACCGAGCAACGACGCGATGTCGGGATCCATGTCCTTGTCGGCCGACATGACGGTGCAGATGATCTCGACTTCGTTCTTGAATCCTTTCGGAAACAACGGCCGAATGGGCCGGTCGATCAATCGACACGTCAGCGTCTCTTTTTCCGAAGGCCGACCCTCACGACGAAAGAACCCGCCGGGAATCTTGCCCGCAGCGTAGGTCTTCTCCTGGTAGTTGACGGTCAACGGGAAGAAGTCGATCCCCGGCCGCGTTGTTTTCAAACCGACGACCGTGCAAAGCACCACGGTCTCGCCCATCGTTACGAGTACGGCGCCGGTGGCCTGGCGGGCAAGCCGCCCGGTCTCCAGGATCACTCGGTGATCGCCGTACTGGAATTCCTTTGTTACTCGATTCAAAACGTTATCCTCCTCATTCCACCTATTTACCTTCCACCTAATTACCTTCCACCTTACCGTCTCAAGCCCAGCCGTTCGATCAACGTTGCATAACGCGCGGAATCTTTCTCGCGCACGTAATCCAACAACTTGCGTCGCTGATTCACCATGCGGATCAAACCGCGCCGCGAATGGTGATCCTTCTGATTGGAACGGAAATGTTCCTGCAGCGAATTGATGTTCGCCGTCAGAAGCGCGACCTGAACCTCCGGGGATCCGGTGTCGTTTGCTGACAATTGATACTCTTCCACCACTTTCGATTTTGCTTCTGCACTGAGTGCCATTTCATTCTCCGAATATGCCTTGCGTTAAGAAACGCGGAGCGAACTCCGCAACCAACCCGGGTGACAACCACGCATATCTGCAGTCGTCCCGGATTCAGTGGGCCATGACCAGACGCCGCGGCGCGACGCGCCCGTCGTCGAGTATCTCGCCCACACCAATAAACATCTGCTTCGAGCCGTCCGTGGACTGCTCCATCAGCTGCACGCGACCGGACGTGGGCGCGTGCGGCACAATCACCGGCTGCCCCTGCCGGATGTAGAACGCGGTCGCGTCGCTGAGCGAAACCACAGGCCAGTCCCGAACTGCGCTCGCAACGGGCAACAACAGTTCGTCTAGCGCCGCCAGTCCGCCGGCATCGTGACGCCGCTCCAGTTCGGCGAAACTGACCATCTCCGTTTCATCATAGGGACCGGCTTTACGCCGGCGCAAGGCGCACACGTGCGCGCCACATCCGAGCTTCTCGCCAATCTCTTCGGCAATCGTGCGTACGTACGTGCCCTTACTGCAATGAATCTCGAGCTCCACCATCTCACCGTCGAACGCCGTAAGCTCGTTGCTGTAAACCGTCACGGCCCGCGGCTTGCGCTCCACTTCGATGCCGCGTCGTGCCAGCTTGTACAACGGCTGTCCCTGGTGCTTGATTGCCGAGAACATCGACGGGACCTGCTCGATCTCGCCGCGGAAATCTTCCAGCACAGCCTCCACCGCCGCTGCATCGACGCCGACGACCGGTCGCGTCTGCAGCACCGCCCCATCGGAGTCGCCGCTGTCGGTACGAACACCGAGCCTGATTCGAACCCAATATTTCTTGTCCGAGTCGAGCAGGAACTGAGAAAACTTGGTCGCCTCACCAAAGCACAGTGGCAACACGCCCGTCGCCAGCGGATCCAAACTGCCGGTATGTCCGACCTTCTGCGCCTGGTACAACCGTTTCGCTCTTTGCACGGCGTCGTTGGAACTGGCGCCGCTCGGTTTGTCGACAACGATCATGCCGTTGACATCACGACCGCGCTGTCGGCGCGCCATCAGTCCTCATCCCCGCGCCGCCTCTGCGAGTCCTCGTCTGCGGCAACGGCTCGACGAATCAGCGTTTCGATTCGCGCGCCTTCGACGATCAGTTCATCGTAGTGAAAGCGCAGCTTCGGCGTCGTTCGCATTCGTGTTGTCGCGCGCGACAGCCGAACGCAGGAATCCGGCCGCATGTTCGAGCACCGCCACGAATTCGCGTTGCGCCGAGACATCATCGATGCCCAACGACGACACGAACACGTCCGCATACGACAAGTCGCGGCTCACCCGCACATCGTTCACGCTCACCATGCCGACGCGCGGATCGCGCATTTCGGCAGCGGATGATATCGGCCAATCGTTCCCGCAAATGGTCGGCAACTCGAGGTCCTCGTCCTTGCTCTTTCATCGCGACGCTTCAGGCACCTCTTCGCGAACCTCAAAGGGTGCGCGCAATTTCCTTCGTCTCGAATACTTCGATCTTGTCGCCGACTTTGACGTCGTAGTTGCGCACGCCGATGCCGCATTCGAGGCCGTTGCGAACCTCGTTGACGTCATCCTTGAAACGGCGCAGCGAATCGAGCTCGCCTTCATGGATGACCACGTTGTCGCGCAGTACCCGAACCTTCTTGTTCCTATAGATCGTACCTTCGACAACCATACAGCCGGCAACCTGACCGAAGCGCGGCGAACGAAATATGTCGCGCACCTCGGCGAGCCCCAGGATTTCCTGGCGGATCTCTGGCGCGAGCATCCCCGAGAGCACCTGCTTGATGTCATCGAGCAGTTCGTAGATCACGCTGTAATAACGGACGTCGAGCCCCTCGCGCTCTATGATTTTCTTGCGCCGAAGAGTCGGCTCTGACGTTGAATCCAAAAATCGTCGCGCGCGACGTCAATGCCAGCATCGCATCGGACTCACTGATGCCACCGACGCCGGATCCGATGATCAGCGCCTTGACCTCACTGGTTCCAAGCTCGTGAATCGCGTGCGTAATCGCCTCCAGCGAGCCACGCACATCGGTCTTGAGCACTAGACGCAGCACGGACTTCTCGCCTTCCTGCATCGTCGCGAACATGTTCTCGATCTTGGTTGCTTGATGCAGCGCATGGCGCTGTTCGGTGCTGCGGTTCTGGCGGAAGTCGGCCAACTCGCGCGCCTTACGCTCACCCGAAGCAACCGAGAACGGATCGCCGGCATCCGGAGTCCCCGACAAACCGAGCACTTCCACCGGCATTGACGGTCCCGCTTCCGTCACCTGTTCGCCGCGATCGTTGACCATCGCGCGAACGCGACCAATGAATTCACCGGCGATCAGTACGCTGCCCTGGCGCAAAGTCCCGTTCTGAACAAGCACCGTCGCGACCGGTCCGCGTCCACGGTCGAGTCGCGACTCGATGACGACGCCGCGTCCCGGACCATCGGCGACCGCCGTCAGTTCCATCACTTCCGCCTGCAGCACGATCGCTCCCAGGAGGTCTTCGACGCCTTGTCCGGTCAGCGCCGAGACATTGACGAATTGGGTGTCGCCGCCCCAGTCATCCGGGATGACGCCCTTCGACGCGAGTTCGTTCTTGACGCGCTCGGAGTCCGCGCCTTCTTTGTCGATCTTGTTCATCGCAACGATGATCGGCGTGCCGGCGGCCCGCGCATGCTGGATCGCTTCTTCGGTCTGCGGCATGACGCCGTCGTCAGCTGCGACCACGAGAACCACGATGTCGGTAGCCTGTGCACCGCGCGCGCGCATCGCGCTGAACGCGGCGTGGCCGGGCGTATCCAGAAATGTGATACGACCCTGCGGAATCTCCACGTTGTACGCACCGATATGCTGCGTAATGCCGCCCGCCTCGCCGCTGGCGACTCGGGTCTTGCGGATGTAATCGAGCAGCGACGTCTTGCCGTGGTCGACATGCCCCATGATCGTGACGACCGGCGGACGCGTCTTCGCATCGCCTTCGATGTTCAGTGATTGTTCGTGCGCATGCTCGAGCGCATCCGCTGCGATCGTCTTGGCGACGTGTCCCATCTCCTCGATGACGACGATGGCGCTGTCCTGATCGAGTACGTGGTTGATCGTCGCCATCACGCCCATGCCCATCAGCGTCTTGATGACTTCGCCCGCTTTGACCGACATGCGTTGCGCGAGATCGCCCACCGTAATTGCCTCGGGAACGCTCACTTCGCGCTTGACGAATTCCGTCGGGCGTTCGAATTCGCCGCCCTGCTTGTCGACCTTGCGCTTCGGCCTGCGCAGATCGGGTTTGAGCGTGATTTCGCGGCGGCGGCGGCGGCCATCGCCGAAGTCGTCGTCGAGGTTGCGATTCTTCTCCCGACTGCGATCTTTCTCCTTGTCCTTGACGCCGGTGCGCTTCGGAGACGAACCCTTCTGCTCCTCCGCCTGTGCCTGAGCGACCGCCTCGGCTGCTTCGCGCTCGAGTCGCGCTTTGTCCGTTTCATCGACCTTCGGCGCCGCCTTCGCAGCGAGCGCTTCCTCTTTCTTGCGCTCGATCTCCGCGCGACGTCGTTCGTCTTCGGCTTTCTTCTCTACTTCGAGGCGTCGCGTTTCCTCTTCAGCGACCCGGCGTGCCGCGTCTTCGCGACGGATGCGCTCTGCTTCCGCCTCCGAATGAGATTTCAGCGCCGACTTTGCGTGTTGTCCCGCGATCTCGGCGACCGGACCTTTCGGCTGCTCGCCCGCCGCGTCGCCGCGCTTAACATACGTTCGTGTTTTTCGTACTTCGACGGCAACCGTGCGACCCTTGCCCTGGCCCGCCTTCAACGTGCTGACGGATTTGCGCGTCAACGTGATCTTGCGTGGCCCACCCTCAGCCTCGCCGTGGCTTCGCTTCAGATAGGCGAGCAGTTCCTGTTTCTCATCTTCGGAAACCGCATCTGTGTCGCCGGTATGGGCGAGACCCGCATCGCGCATCTGCTTGAGCAGACGATCGACGGGGGCGCCAACCGTCTCCGCTAGCTCTTTAACTGTGACATCTGCCATGTCGTCCTCCCGTGCGCCCGAGCGCCTATCCCAGGTTCTCTTCGGTCGCTTCAAACCACGAAGCGCGCGCCGTCATGATCAACGCGGCTGCACGTTCATGCCCGATATCCTCGATGTCGAGCAGGTCGTCCACCGACTGTTCCGCGAGGTGCTCTCGCGTAACGATGCCGTGGCTAGCTAACAGATATGCGAGGCGGCGATCCATGCCCTCGACCGCCAACAGGTCCGCCGCGGGTTCCATGTCACCGAGCTTTTCTTCTGCCGCAATCGCTTTCGTCAGCAATGCGTCTTTCGCTCGGTTGCGAAGTTCGTGGGCGATCTCCTCGTCAAATCCTTCGATGGCGAGCATCTCGTCCAACGGCACGTACGCGATCTCTTCCAGTGTCGTGAACCCTTCCTCCACCAATACTGCGGCGACGTTTTCGTCGATCTGCAACGCATCGATGAATTCGGTCATGAACTTGGACGACTCGAGCTGCTGCTTCGACGCGGCGTCTTCGACCGTCATGATGTTGAGCGTCCAACCGGTCAGTTCGCTCGCAAGTCGCACGTTCTGACCACCCCGTCCTATTGCTTGAGCGAGATTGTCCTGCGCGACTGCGATGTCCATCGAATGCGAGTCCTCATCGACCACGATCGACGCGACTTCGGCTGGCGCCATCGCGTTGATCGCGAGTTGCGCGGGGTTGTCGTCCCACAGCACGATATCGATTCGTTCACCGGCCAATTCTCCGGATACGGCCTGCACACGCGAGCCACGCATGCCGACGCACGCACCCACCGGATCGATGCGCCCGTCGTTCGTCTTCACCGCGATTTTCGCGCGCGAACCCGGATCTCTCGCAGCACCGCGGATTTCGATGATGTACTCGGCAATTTCCGGCACTTCAATCTTGAACAACTCGACCAACATCTTTGGTGAGGTGCGCGTGAGGATCAGTTGAGGGCCGCGCACATCGGGTCGCACTTCGACGAGCAGCGCGCGCAACCGGTCGCCGACCCGAAAAGTCTCCCGCGGTATCAGCTGCTCTCGCGCGAGCAGCGCCTCGGCGTTGTTGCCCAGATCGACGATGACCGACTCGCGCGTCACCTTCTTGACGATCCCGCTGACCAACTGCGACACGCGCGGAAGGTATGCTTCCACGACCTGCGCACGCTCCGCCTCTCTGACTTTCTGCACGATGACCTGTTTCGCGGTTTGAGCCGCGATACGGCCGAACTCTACCGACTCGACCGGGATCTCGTAGACGTCGCCGAGGTTGAGATTGGGGTCCTTTGCGCGCGCCTCTTCGAGCGTCAATTGCGCATCCGGGTTCGGCTCCTCCTCTTCGGGGAGTTCGTCGGGATTCACGACCTTCCAAGTCCGGAACGTCGAATGCACACCCGTCTCACGGTCGATCGACACGCGAAACTCGGCATGATCCTGGTAGCGTTTTTTGGTTGCCATCGCGAGCGCTTGCTCGAGCGCGTCGATGATCACGTCCTTTGGAACGCCTTTCTCCAATGAGACGGACTCCACCACCATCAAGATCTCTTTACTCATCGTCCTGACCTATTCGAATCGCGGCACGATGCGTGCCCGTTGTACGTTGCTGAGCGGAATCAAATATTCCGAGTCTTCCACCCGGACGACAACTTCGTCGTCCGCCAGACCCGCCAGTGAACCAACCACGCGACGGCGCCCCTCGAACGGATAGTTGAGCCGCACATCGACCGTCTCTCCGATACTCTGTGCGTACTGTTCCGGTTTGAACAACAATCGATCCATGCCCGGCGACGAGACTTCCAACGTGTAGCTCGACGTCAGAACACCTTCTACGTCGATCAGATCGCTGACTTGCTTGGATACCCGTTCGCAATCGTCGATCGTGACGCCGTCGTCGGAATCGATGTAGATGCGCAGGACTGAATGCTTGCCTTGTCCGAGGTACTCGACACCCCAGATAGACAAGCCCATCGCCTCGACTGTCGCCGCCAAAAGCGCTTCGAGCTGCTGTTCCTTCTTGGTCATCCACGAATCGTCTATGTCCGGGTTCGGTGCCGCACTGGTGCGACCCCACAAATAAAAAATGGGCTGACGCCCATCTGGAGGGAAGGACCGAGCCCTTCCTGACCTACGAAAAAGCCCCTAAAGAGGGGCTTTCATCTCCTTGGTAGCGGGGGCAGGATTTGAACCCACGACCTTCGGGTTATGAGCCCGACGAGCTACCAGACTGCTCCACCCCGCATCAGCAGGCGGCGGATTATAGGGAGGCGGGTATAGCGGGTCAACCTCAGCGGGCCGCGCGTTGGCCAGTCGGCTCGCGCCGTTGCCGCCGACTGGTGCCGCTGTCTGTATTGGTGCCGAAGAGAGGACTCGAACCTCCACGAGCGTTAGCTCACTACCCCCTCAAGGTAGCGCGTCTACCAATTTCGCCACTTCGGCTAGAAGTACGAGAGTCCCGCTCAGGCGTCGGGAATGTCGGAATTTACAGGTTCACTGGGGGCTGTCAAATGCGCATCCGGTGCGGCGCCGGTACTTCCCGCCGCGGGCGGCTGTGGTTCATTCGTGTTCGACGGCGGCGCCGGACTCGGCGCGGTATTCGTTGGAACCACAGGCACCGATACGACCGGAATGCCGACATCTCTCAGGCTCGCAGCGCGCTCCTTCGCGGTGAACGCGAGTCCCAGCGAAAGCAGGA
Organism: uncultured Gammaproteobacteria bacterium; assembly: GCA_963829065.1. Classification (GTDB taxonomy): domain Bacteria; phylum Pseudomonadota; class Gammaproteobacteria; order Pseudomonadales; family Azotimanducaceae; genus DATJGR01. Next base: position 23,194 of record CAWHHK010000017.1, read on the forward strand.
AAAATCCAATCGCGAGCCATGCGGTCAGCTTGGCAAGGAACGACGCGGAACCGGCGCCGCCGAACACTGCGTTCGCTGCGCCGCTGCCGAATGCCGCACCGATGTCGGCGCCCTTTCCTTGCTGCAACAGCACCAACGCGGCCAGCGCAACCGCGTTCAACACCAACAAGATCATAAGAATCGTTTCCAGCGTGCTCATGCGCTATGCCGCCCTGCAAATATCCATGAATTGCCGCGCATTCAGCGAGGCGCCTCCGACCAAACCGCCATCAACGTCAGCGCAGGCGAACAATGCCGCCGCGTTTTCGGCGTTGACGCTGCCGCCATACAGCACACGAAGCCCTTCGGCGACCGTCGGGTCAATCGCGCGAATCCGCGCGCGAATCACCGCATGCATCGCCTGCGCATCAACCGGTGTCGCACTGCGACCTGTGCCGATCGCCCAGACCGGCTCATACGCGATCATCGCTCGCTCGAACGCGCTCACGCTAACGACATCCAACACCGCATCCAACTGTGCCGTCACTACCGCGTCGGCGCGACCCGCTTCACGCTCCGTCAACGTTTCGCCAATACAAAGAATCGGCACCAGACCCGCGCGAATTGCAGCACCGAACTTGCGCGCAACCAACGCGTCGCTCTCGCCGAACCATTGCCGTCGCTCAGAGTGGCCGACGAGCACGTGCGTTGCGCCAACATCGCTGACCATCTCGGCGGCAACCTCGCCTGTATAAGCGCCCGCCGGATCCGCGTGGATGTTCTGTGCGCCGACGCCGAATCGAGTGTCGCGCACGCGCTGCACAACAGCGGCCAAATACGCAAACGGCGGGAACAGCAACACGTCGGTCCCTGCAAGGTCCAGCGGCAACAGTTCTTCGAGCAGCTTGCCAATCGTTGCCGACGAACCGTGCATCTTCCAATTTCCGGCGACGACGGGACGACGCACTGAGCACGACCTCGTGACGATCCGGCGACCGGGTCAAAAAAGGTCGGCAATGGTAAACAACACTGCCTGCCGGCACAACGCTTCCGTCACATCACCCCACGGCGACAGCGCGAACGACCGCAGCGATCTCTTCGGCTATTCGCTCAACCTGGGTCGCGTCTTGCCCTTCAACCATCACGCGAACCAGCGGCTCGGTACCTGAGGGTCGTAACAGCACCCGCCCCGCACCGGACAATGACTGTTGGGCCGCGTCAACGGCCTCCGTCACGCGGACGTCGTCGACGACGCGGCCGGGCCGCGCGGCGCCGACGTTCACGAGGCGCTGCGGCAGCTTTTCCATTCCAGCGCGTAACTCGGCCAACGATTGCTCTGCGAACTCCATCGCCGCAAGCACCTGCAACGCCGACACGATGCCGTCGCCGGTCGTATTCAGATCGAGGCACAGGATGTGACCCGATCCTTCTCCCCCCAATTCCCAGCTGTGCCGTTTGAGCTCCTCAAGCACATACCGATCACCGACCTTGGATCGCGCGAATGGAATGCGCAAACGCGCGAGCGCCTGTTCGAGGCCGAAGTTCGACATCACGGTTCCGACGACGCCCCCGACCAATCGCCCGGCGGTCTGACGATGACGAGCGATGATCAACAGCAACTCGTCACCGTCGAGAACGACGCCATTGCCGTCGACCATGATGACGCGATCACCGTCGCCATCGAACGCGATACCGAGGTCCGCGCCTTGCGCCAGCACTTCGGTGCGCAGGCGCTCCGGATGCGTTGAGCCGCAACCCGCATTGATGTTCAAGCCGTCGGGCTCGGCGCCAATGACGACGGTGTCAGCACCGAGTTCTGCAAAAACCCCGGGCGCGACGTCATACGTCGCGCCATGCGCGCAGTCGAGCACGATCTTGTATCCCCGCAGCCGCAGACCCCGATCGACCGTTGCCTTGCAGAACTCGATGTAGCGTCCGTGTGCGTCTTCGACCCGCTCGGCTTTGCCAATGGATTCGGATGCGACGCACTGCATCGGGGACTCGAGCTCCGCTTCGATTGCGAGTTCCTTTTCATCCGCCAGCTTGTTGCCGTCGCAGTCGAAAAATTTGATTCCGTTGTCGTAGAACGGGTTGTGTGATGCGCTGATCACGATACCGGCGTCGGCCCGCAACGTGCGCGTCAGATAAGCAACCGCCGGCGTTGGCATCGGTCCCAACAGCCGTACGTCCACACCCGCAGACACCAATCCCGCCTCGAGCACCGACTCGAGCATGTAGCCGGACACCCGTGTGTCCTTACCGATCAGTACGCGATGACGGCCATTGCGGGCGAACACCCGGCCTGCCGCCCAGCCCAGATGCAAGCAGAAGTCCGGCGTGATCGGTGCCTCACCCACGCGTCCTCGGATTCCATCGGTGCCGAAGTATTTCCTCGCCATCTCAAGTCTCCATGATGCTCGACACCATCTTCAACGCATCGACGGTCGCGCCGACATCGTGGGCGCGCACGATGCGCGCGCCGTTCTGCACTGCGACGACCGCCGCTGCGACGCTGCCCGCGACACGGGCATCGACCTTGCGGCCCGTGATCGTACCCACCATGCCTTTGCGCGACAGTCCCACCATGACCGGTAATCCCAGCGCCGCGACCTCCGCGAGACGACGCAACAGCGACAGATTGTGCTGCAGCGTCTTGCCGAAACCGAACCCCGGATCGATCAAGATGCGCTCACGACTGATTCCCGCCCCTTCGCAGCATCGCGCACGATCGGCGAGGAAGTCGCGCACTTGCGCGACCACGTCGTCGTAGCTCGGAGCATCCTGCATCGTCTTCGGCTCACCACGCATGTGCATCAGACATACGGCCGCGTCCGAGGCCGCGACAACACCTAGCAGGTCCGGATCTGTCAGCGCGCGCACGTCGTTGATCAGATGTGCACCCGAATCGAGCGCCGCTCGCGCGACCGCCGCTTTGCTTGTATCCACCGAGATGATGGTAGCCATCCGGGCGATGCGCTCCACGATGGGGATCACACGCCGGAGTTCTTCGTCGGTATCGACCGGGGACGCACCCGGTCGCGTTGACTCACCGCCAACGTCGATGATTGCCGCGCCCGCATCGATCATTTCAGCTGCCGCGGCTGCGGCTGCGCCAACATCCAATCGCCCAGCGCGAGAGAATCGAGCGCCATCGGAAAACGAATCGGGGGTGGCGTTCAGCACGCCCATTACCTGCGGCTTCGCCAGTGACAGTCGGTGCGTGCGGCAGAACAGAACAGGCGCAGACGACTCCATCGACTCCGCGCCGTCCGGGGTCAGTGTTCTTGCGCGGGGCCGCCGATGTTTTGCGCGCCGCCGGCCTGCGGCGTCGATGGCCGTTCCCCTTTCGCTCGATTCGCGGGGCCACTGCCATCGCTCGTCGCGCGGGGTTTTGCGCCGGCCATGATGTCGTCGATCTGATCCGCGTTGAGCGTCTCGAGCTCGATCAAGGCCTCGGCCATCAAATGCAGTTTGTCTGCATTGCTGCTCAGGATGCTCTCTGCGTGCTTGTAGCACTGGTCGATGATGCGCCGCACCTCTTCATCGATGAGACGTGCGGTATCCGCCGAGAGCGCTTTGGTTTTGGTGCCCGCGGACATCCCGAGGAATACTTCCGCGTCATCTTCGTCGTATTTCTGCGGACCGAGCTTTTCGGACAGTCCCCACTTGGTGACCATGTTGCGCGCCAACCGAGTGGCTTGTTCGATGTCATTGGACGCGCCGGTGGTGATTCCATCGGGCCCCAGCACCATCTCCTCGGCGATGCGACCACCGAAGAACGAGCTGATCCTCGACAAGATCGCGGTGCGACTGTGGCTGTAGCGGTCTTCCTCGGGAAGAAACATCGTGACGCCCAGCGCCCGGCCACGCGGCATGATCGTGACTTTGTATACCGGATCGTGTTCGGGCACCGTGCGACCGACGATCGCGTGTCCCGCTTCATGATAGGCGGTCGTGCGTTTCTCCTTCTCGGACATCACCATCGATTTGCGCTCTGCGCCCATCATGATCTTGTCCTTGGCCTGGTCGAACTCGCGCATCTCGACGAGACGCTTGCTCGAGCGCGCAGCAAACAGCGCGGCTTCATTGACGAGATTCGCGAGGTCCGCGCCCGAAAATCCCGGCGTCCCGCGCGCAATGACGCTGGCGTCGACATTCTCGGCCAGCGGCACCTTGCGCATGTGCACTTTCAGAATCTGCTCGCGGCCGCGAATGTCGGGCAGGCCGACAACCACCTGGCGATCGAACCGACCCGGGCGCAGCAACGCCGGATCCAGAACGTCAGGCCGGTTCGTTGCCGCGATGACGATGATCCCGTCGTTCGGCTCGAAGCCGTCCATTTCGACCAGCAGCTGGTTCAGCGTTTGTTCGCGTTCGTCGTGGCCACCGCCAAGACCGGCACCACGATGGCGACCGACCGCGTCGATCTCATCGATGAAGATGATGCACGGCGACTGTTTCTTCGCCTGCTCAAACATGTCACGCACGCGCGACGCGCCAACGCCCACGAACATCTCGACGAAGTCGGAACCCGAGATCGTGAAGAACGGTACCTTCGCCTCCCCCGCGATCGCCTTCGCGAGCAGCGTCTTGCCGGTGCCCGGTGGACCGACCATCAGGATTCCGCGTGGAATCCGGCCGCCCAGTTTCTGAAATTTGCCAGGCTCGCGGAGGAAATCCACGAGCTCCTGAACATCCTCTTTGGCCTCATCGACGCCGGCAACGTCGGCAAACGTCGTCTTGATCTGATCCTCAGACAACAGGCGCGCTTTGCTCTTACCGAACGCCATGGGTCCACCACGACCGCCGGCACCGCCCTGCATCTGGCGCATGAAGAGCATGAACACCGCGATGATGATCAGGATCGGAAAGCTGGCGATCAGCAGCTGAGCCCAAATGCTTTGCTGCTCGGGCGCTTCACCGATCACGTTGACGTTGTGATTGATCAACTCGTCCATCAATTTCGGATCGTCAATCGGCGGACGGATGACCTTGAAGTCTTCGCCGGATTTGCGCTTGCCAATGATCACGAGGCCGTTGATCGCGACTTCGTGGACCTGGTCACCCTGGACCTCGGAGATAAAATTCGAATAGGTGACTTCCTGCGGTTGTGGCCGCACGCTGAAGTTGTTGAATACCGTCAGCAGCACCGCTGCGATGATCAACCACAGGAGTAAATTTTTCCCCATATCGTTCAATGGGTTATCCTCACGAGATCGGAAGATGAAGACTGGGGAGCTTACTACACATCATCAGGGGCAGCTACCGCGGCCGTCCGCGTCGAGATCGGTGCCCGTGAAACCAGTCGCAACTGCGAACATTTCCCGCGACTCGGACCGCGACGCCGCCGGCTTGGCGAGTGTGGTCTTCGAGAATACGCGCCGCAGGTCCTTGGTCCATTCGTCGACTCCACTGCCCTGGAACATCTTGACCACCAGCGCGCCACCCGGTTCCAACCACCGTGTCGCCGTCCTGGTCGCCAACTCCGCCAGTTCCATCGCCGCCGCTTGATCCGCCGCTTTCACTCCGCTGATGTTGGGGGACATATCCGACAAAACAAGGCCCACCTTGCGCGCGCCGAGCAGCTGCGCGAGAGCCTGATCGAACTCGTCAGAATGAATGTCGAGGCAGAGGAACGTAACCCCTTGCGGCACCTGCATCGGCCGATAATCCACTGCGATCACGCGCCCATGGCGCAGTTTGTCCGCGAGGTAGCGGGTCCAACCGCCTGGCGCAGCGCCGAGTTCGAGCACCAGAGACCGCCCACGCAACAGCGCGAAGCGGGCATCGAGTTGTGCCAGTTTGAAATGGGCGCGGGAACCCAGACCTGCAGTCGCGGCCTTCTTCACGTAGGGGTCGCGCTTCTGCCGCTCCATCCAGAGCTGGCTTGATTTCGATCGCTTGGCCATGACTTGAATCAATATACTTTGCGGATGCTGACGTCCAAGGAAAAACGACGGTTGCGCCAGGTCGCACACCATTTGCAACCGGTCGTGACCGTCGCTGAGCGCGGTATTACCGCCGGCCTCGTTGCGGAGGCGCGCCGAGCACTCGATGACCACGAGATCATCAAGGCCAAAGTCAGCGTCGCGGATCGTGGCGCACGCCGCGAACTCGGCGAGAGCCTCGCGGCGCAGTGCGACTCTGAAGTCGTCCAGGTCATCGGTCGCGTTTGGGTGCTATACCGGGCCAATCCGGATGCCGATCCACGGCTATCGAACGTCGCGCGCTTCTCTTAGCGCACTCGGTGCCCACGCGGCTACAGGCTATACGTGTTCGACTTTGTCGATCTCGTATTCGACGGAGCCGTTGGGCGCTTTGACCGTCACGGAATCGCCGACGGATTTTCCAATCAACGCCCGAGCCAGCGGCGACATCACCGAGATCTTGTTCAGCTTCAAATCCGACTCGTCTTCGCCGACGATCTTGTAGCGCTTCTGCGCACCACCAGGCCTCGAGCAGCGTCACCGTCGAACCGAAGACCACCTTCCCGGTGTACTTGATCTTCGTGACATCGATGATCTGCGCGTTGGCCAGTTTGTTCTCGATTTCCTTCACGCGACCTTCGGCGAATCCCTGCTGCTCCTTCGCCGCGTGATATTCCGCGTTCTCGCGCAGGTCGCCATGTTCCCGCGCCGTCGCGATCGCCTGAATGATCTGCGGCCGCACGACGGATTTCAGATGGTTCAGTTCTTCGCGCAGTCGCTCCGAGCCTTCGAATGTCATCGGTACTTTCATCTTCGGATCATCGGTCGATACTTGCGTGGAGGTCCTGCAGGCGCCGGACGTTGTCGCCGCGGCCGAACCGGATCGCGATGCCATAGGCCTCGCCGCCGGCCAAAGTAGTCGTGTAACAGACTTTTCGCTGCAACGCGAGTCTGCGAATCACGGCCGAGTCCGCGATCGCCTGTCTACCCTCGGTTGTATTGACGATCAAATCGATCTTTGCATTTTTCATCAGGTCGGAGATATCGGGGCGCCCCTCAGTCACCTTGTTCACCGCTTCGACCGCAAGCCCCGCTTCGATCAGCACCCGCGCCGTGCCACGCGTCGCGACGAGTTCGAATCCAAGATCGGCCAGATCACGCGCGACCGCCGCAACGCCCACCTTGTCGGAGCTCTTGACGCTGAGGAACGCGCGGCCACCGCGCGGCAGACGCTCGCCGGCGGCCAGGGTCGCCTTCGCGAACGCCTCGGCGAAGCTATCGCCCACACCCATCACTTCACCGGTTGATTTCATTTCGGGACCGAGGATCGGATCCGCGCCGGGAAACTTGTTGAACGGGAATACGGATTCTTTGACGCAGACGTAGTGCGGAATGATCTCCGTCGTGTAGCCCTGCGCGGCGAGCCGCGTTCCCGCCATGCACCGCGCGGCGATCTTGGCCAGCGAAACTCCGATGCATTTCGACACGAACGGCACCGTGCGCGACGCCCGCGGATTCACTTCGAGCACAAAGACGTTGTCTTGCTGAACGGCCATCTGCACGTTCATCAAACCGACGACCCCCAGTTCCATCGCCATCAACCGGACCTGGCGGCGGATGTCGTCCTGGATGTGCCGATCGAGTCGATACGGGGGCAGCGAACAGGCCGAATCGCCCGAATGCACGCCGGCCTGCTCGATGTGCTGCATGATCGCGCCGATCACGACCTGCTCACCATCACATACCGCATCGACGTCGATCTCGATCGCTTGATCGAGAAAATGATCGAGCAGTACCGGCGATGAATTCGACACGACGAATGCGTCGCGCAAATAGCGCGCAAGATCTGCTTTGTTGTGCACGATCTCCATCGCGCGACCGCCGAGCACATAAGACGGGCGCACCACCATGGGAAAGCCGATCACGTCGGCTGCGTCGACGCCGGCCTCGACAGTCGTCACGGTGCGATTTTCCGGCTGCCGCAGCCCGGCTTTCTCGATGACTTCCTGGAAGCGTTGACGGTCTTCGGCGCGGTCGATCGCATCTGCGCTCGTGCCGATGATGGGCACGCCTGCCGCGTGCAGCGCCGCCGCGAGCTTCAGCGGCGTCTGGCCGCCGAACTGGACGATGACGCCAGCCGGTCGTTCGACCTCGACGATCGCGAGCACATCCTCCAGCGTAACCGGCTCGAAATAGAGGCGGTCCGAGGTGTCGTAATCCGTTGAGACCGTCTCCGGATTGCAGTTGACCATGATCGTCTCGTAACCGTCTTCGCGCATCGCGAGCGCCGCGTGCACACAGCAGTAGTCGAATTCGATCCCCTGTCCGATCCTGTTGGGGCCGCCCCCCAGCACCATGATCTTGCGACGATCACTCGGGGCGGCTTCGCATTCCTCTTCGTACGTCGAATACATGTACGCCGTGGCCGATGGAAATTCGGCAGCGCAGGTGTCGACACGCTTGAACACCGGCTTGATGCCCAGCGCCTTTGCGTCGCTCCCGGATTGCCGCTTCGCTCGTTCCGAGCAACTCGCCCAGGCGCGCATCGGAAAATCCCTTGCGCTTGAGTCGGTAGAGCTGATCGTGCTCGAGTACCACGCCGCGCCGCGCCTTCAGATCGTTTTCAATCGAGACGAGCTCCTCGATCTGCGCGAGAAACCACGGATCGATCGCCGTGAATTCGACGAGATCCGCCACGCTCATGCCGGCGCGGAACGCATCGGCGACGTACCAGACGCGATCGGCGCCCGCCACCTTCAATTCGCGAATCAGCCGCGCCTTGTCGTCTTCATCGTCGAGCATCGTCAACTCGTTCAGACCCGTGCGGCCGATCTCCAACCCGCGCAGCGCTTTCTGGAACGATTCCTGGAACGTGCGCCCGATCGCCATTACCTCGCCAACGGACTTCATCTGGGTCGTCAGGCGGGCATCCACGTTCGGAAATTTTTCGAACGTGAAACGGGGAATCTTGGTCACGACATAGTCGATCGTCGGTTCGAACGAGACCGGCGTCACCCCTGTGACGTCGTTGGTCAATTCATCGAGCGTGTAACCGACCGCGAGTTTTGCCGCGACTTTTGCGATCGGAAATCCCGTCGCCTTCGACGCCAGCGCAGAGGAACGCGATACGCGCGGGTTCATCTCGATGACGACCATCCGACCCGTTTTCGGATCGATCGCGAACTGCACGTTGGAACCGCCCGTCTCGACGCCGATCTCCCGCAGCACCGCAATCGATGCGTTGCGCAGGATCTGATATTCCTTGTCCGTAAGCGTCTGCGCCGGAGCGACCGTTATCGAGTCGCCGGTATGGATGCCCATCGGATCCAGATTTTCGATCGAACACACGATGATGCAGTTGTCGAGCTTGTCGCGTACGACCTCCATCTCGAACTCTTTCCAGCCGAGCAGCGACTCGTCGATCAAGAGCTCATTGGTCGGCGACAAATCCAGTCCACGCGTGCAGATCTCGACGAACTCTTCGCGATTGTAGGCAATGCCGCCGCCGCTGCCGCCGAGCGTGAACGACGGCCGGATCACGCACGGAAAACCGAGCGCGCTCTGTACCTGCAGCGCTTCTTCGAGGCTGTGCGCTATCGCAGAACGCGGCGTATCGAGTCCGATCGACCGCATCGCGCGACCAAAGCGCTCGCGATCTTCGGCTTTGTCGATCGCGTCCTGGCTTGCGCCGATCAACTCGACGTCCCACTTCTGCAGCACGCCTTCGCGCGCGAGGTCGAGCGCGCAGTTGAGCGCGGTCTGCCCGCCCATCGTCGGCAACAGCGCATCCGGGCGTTCGCGCTCGATGATCTGCGCCACCGTGCGCCACTCGACGGGTTCGATGTACGTCGCGTCGGCCATCGCGGGATCCGTCATGATCGTCGCTGGATTCGAGTTGACCAGCACCACGCGATAACCCTCGTCGCGCAACGCTTTACATGCCTGCGCGCCGGAGTAGTCGAATTCGCACGCTTGGCCGATCACGATCGGTCCGGCGCCGATGATCAGGATTGATTTGATGTCCGTGCGTTTAGGCATTGACGTCGCGCGCCTGGGTCATCAGTTCCATGAAGTGGTCGAACAGATATTCGCAGTCGCGCGGACCGGGGCTCGCTTCCGGATGTCCCTGGAATCCAAACGCGGGGCGATCTGTACGGTGGACGCCTTGCAACGAACCGTCGAACAGCGAGACATGGGTCGCCTCGAGACAGTTCGGCAGACTCTGTTGATCCACCGCGAAGCCGTGATTCTGACTCGTGATGATCACACGCCCATTGCGCAGATCCTTGACCGGATGGTTAGCGCCGTGGTGACCGTGCGGCATCTTCAGCGTCGCCGCCCCACTCGCCAACGACAGCAGTTGGTGGCCAAGGCAAATGCCGAATGTCGGCACGCCCGTCTCCACCAATTCCGCTATGGCGCGGATCGCGTAATCGCACGGCTCGGGATCGCCTGGTCCATTCGACAGAAATACACCGTCCGGCTCGAGTTCCAGGACCTCGGCGGCGGTCGTCTTCGCAGGAACGACTGTCACGCTGCAGCCACGATCCGCGAGGAGTCGCAGAATGTTTCGCTTGACGCCGAAGTCGTACGCGACGACTCGATACCCATCACCCGACGATGCCGCGTAGCCCTCACCCAGTTGCCAGCTGCCGCCCTGCCACGGACTCGCGACGCGACAGGTCACCTCGGCCGCGAGATCCATGCCCTTGAGACCCGGAAACCGACGTGCCGCCTGCAGCGCGGCATTCGCGTCGAGCCGATCCCCCGTCAGGATGCACCCGGCGAGGGCGCCCTTCGTACGGATCAGCCGCGTCAGTCGGCGCGTGTCGATGTCGGCGATCGCGACGACGCGCTGGGCGGTGAGAAACTGCGCGAGCGTCATCTCCATGCGCCAGCTGCTCGCGGTCACCGGTAGATCGCGGATCACGAGTCCAGCCGCCCATACACGATCGGATTCGACATCCTCGGCATTGCAGCCGGTGTTGCCGATATGCGGATACGTCAGCGTGATGATCTGACTCGCATACGAAGGATCCGTGAGAATTTCCTGATAGCCGGTCATCGCGGTGTTGAACACCACTTCCCCAACGGCCTGGCCATCGACGCCTATCGAGGTGCCGCGAAACACACTGCCGTCTTCGAGCGCCAGTAGAGCGGGTGTCAAATTCGCAGTCCTTTGGGATCCCGTTTAGGAACCCGTAGTTGCAAAAAAGCGGGGGGAATCGCTTCCCACCCGCTTGCTGTTCTCGTTGGTCGAGGTCACGCCCACGCTTTCCGTGTCTATCGGATTGGGGCGGCCCGCGCAGGCTGGGCGCGTATTCTAGGGAAAGGCTTCCGTCGTGTCACTCCGAGCGCGGTTCAGCTGTCCTTCTCAACGCTCGATTCAAACCCGCAGCCCGAGTACGTCCTGCATGTCGTAGAGACCGTTGCCGCGCCCCGCAAGCCACTGCGCCGCGCGCATCGCGCCGGTTGCGAAGTTCATCCGACTCGCCGCGCGATGCGTGATTTCGACGCGTTCGCCAACGCCTGCGAACATCACGGTGTGTTCACCGACAATGTCGCCGGCGCGAATCGTCTCGAAGCCGATCGTCTTGCGCTCGCGCGCACCGGTGATCCCGTGCCGACCATAAATCGCCGACTCCGCGAGATCACGACCAAGCACCGTGGCCAGAATCTCACCCATCTTCAACGCCGTGCCGGATGGTGCGTCGACCTTGCCACGGTGATGCGCCTCGATCACTTCGACGTCGACGTCATCACCCATGACCCGCGCGGCCAATTCGATCAACTTGAAGCACAGATTCACACCGATGCTGTAGTTCGGCGCCATGACGATCGGAATGTCGCGCGCGCCGGCTTCAATCGCGCCACGCCCGACCGCATCAAATCCAGTGGTACCGATGACCATCGATTTGCCGGCCGCCCGACACACGGCCAGCGCATCGAGCGTCGCTGCCGGCACGCTGAAATCGACCAGCGTATCGAACTGCGCAATCGCATCCTTCATCGACGCCGTGATTGGAACCTCGAGCCGACGGACCCCGGCGAGCTCACCCGCGTCGGTCCCGAGCAGCGACAATCCCGGCCGCTCGAACGCAGCGCCGAGTGTCAACGCATCAATGGAATCTAACGCCTGAACAAGGGTGCGCCCCATACGACCGGAGGCGCCTGTGATGGCAATTCTGATCATCATGCAATCCGCGGCAGGGGGCGTGGATTCTAGCCGGGATCGGTGTTCAGAGCTTCCCTAGGACTTCAGCCCGTCGAAGAAATCCACGACGCCCTTGAACCAGGACGTTTCCTTCGGAGAGTGCTGTTCGCCGCCCTGGCGCAACACGCTGCGCAACTGCTCGAACATCGCTTTCTGTTCGTTGCTCAATTTGACTGGCGTCTCGACGACGACGCGGCACATCAGATCGCCGGGTCCGCCACCGCGCACCGGTGAGACACCTTTGCCGCGCAATCGGAACATGCGCCCGGTCTGCGTCTCCGGCGGAATCTTCAGCTTGACGCGACCGCCGAGCGTCGGCACTTCGAGTTCGCCGCCGAGCACCGCGTCGGCAATCGAGATCGGTACTTCGCAATACAGGTCCTTGCCGTCACGCGAGAAGATCTTGTGTTCGCGCACCGCGACCTGGACGTACAGATCACCCGGCGGCCCGCCGTTGTGTCCCGCTTCGCCTTCACCGCTGAGCCGGATCCGATCGCCGGTGTCGACGCCGGGCGGAATCTTCACCGAGAGCGTTTTGCGTCGCTCCACGCGACCGCTGCCGCCGCAGGATCGGCATGGATCCTTGATCACCGAACCCGCGCCGCGACAGCGCGGGCACGTCTGCTGCAGCGAGAAAAATCCTTGCGACACGCGAATCTGGCCCGCTCCGCCGCAGTCTTTGCACGGCGTCGGCTGGGTCCCCTTTTTCGCGCCGCTGCCATCGCACTCATCGCACTCCGCGAGCACCGGCACGCGGATTTCGACGGTCTCGCCACGCACGGCTTTTTCCAACTCGAGTTCGAGCGTGTAGCGCAGGTCGGAGCCTCGAGCGACCGAACTGCGCCCGCCGCCACCGCCGAAGATGTCGCCGAATACGTCGCTGAAGATGTCCGAGAAACTCCCACCGCCCGCGCCGCCGCGTCCCATTCCGTTGGGGTCGACCCCGGCGTGCCCGAACTGGTCATACGCCGATTTTTTCGCAGGGTCCGACAGCACCTCGTAGGCTTCGGATGCTTCCTTGAACTTGCCTTCGGCCGATGGATCCTCCGGATTGCGATCGGGGTGGAATTTCATGGCGAGTCGGCGGTAAGCCTTTTTGACGTCGGCTTCGTCAGCGTCCCGACCAAGACCCAACACGTCGTAGTAATCTCGTTTCGCCATGCACGCTCTCTACAAACAAATCTGACGCGAGGAATCGCTCAATAAACAAAAGGCGCAAGCTCGATAAGCTTGCGCCCGAAGGGATCCGTCAGTGCTGAATGTTACTTCTTCTCGTCGTCCTTGACCTCTTCGAATTCCGCATCCACGGCGCCATCTCCGGCCGGCTTGCCATCCGTCTGCGCACTCGCACCATCCGTCGCGTCGGCGTAGAGCTTCTGCGCCAGCGTTGCCGACGCCTCGTTCAATGCCTCGATCTGTTTCTCGATGGTTGATTTGTCTTCGGTCTTCATCGCCTCTTCGAGCGCCTTCGCTGCAGACTCGACGCGTTCCTTCTCCGCATCCGTCGCCTTCTCGCCGGCGTCCTTGACGGCCTTGCGCGCGGCGTGAATCAAGCCATCGGCCTGGTTGCGCAGCGTCACCATTTCCTCGAATCGCGCGTCTTCATCCGAGTGCGCTTCGGCATCACGAACCATCTTTTCGATTTCAGCTTCGGACAGGCCGCTCGACGCCTTGATGACGATCGACTGTTGCTTCCCGGTCGCCTTGTCTTTGGCCGACACGTTCAGAATGCCGTTCGCGTCGATGTCGAAGCTGACTTCGATTTGTGGCATGCCGCGCGGCGACGGCGGGATGTCGGCCAGGTCGAAGCGTCCCAACGACTTGTTTTGCGAGGCTTGCTTGCGCTCGCCTTGCAGCACATGAATCGTCACCGCCGTCTGATTGTCGTCGGCGGTCGAGAACACCTGCTGTTTCTTCGTCGGGATCGTCGTGTTTTTCTCGATCAGCACGCTGCGCACGCCACCGAGCGTCTCGATGCCGAGCGACAACGGCGTGACGTCGAGCAATAACACGTCCTTGACGTCACCCGACAACACCGCCGCCTGAATCGCGGCGCCGATCGCAACCGCTTCATCCGGGTTGACGTCCTTACGCGGCTCTTTACCGAAGAGATCCTTGACCCGGGCCTGCACGAGCGGCATCCGCGTCTGCCCGCCCACGAGAATCACCTCATCGATGTCGGAGATCTTGACGCCGGCGTCATCCAACGCCGTCTGGCACGGCGCAATCGTACGCTCGACGAGCGACTCGACCAGCGACTCGAGCTTGGCGCGCGTCAACTTCTGCACCAGGTGCTTCGGACCTGACTTGTCGGCCGTGATGTACGGCAGATTCACTTCGGTCTGCTGGCTCGACGACAACTCGATCTTGGCTTTTTCGCCGGCTTCCTTCAGCCGCTGCATCGCCAGAGGATCGCCGCGCAGGTCCATACCGTTGGCTTTTTTGAATTCGTCAGCCAGATAGTCGATCAGCGTCTTGTCGAAGTCTTCGCCACCGAGAAACGTGTCGCCGTTCGTCGACAGCACTTCGAACTGTTTTTCGCCGTCGACGTCGGCGATCTCAATGATCGAGATGTCGAACGTGCCGCCGCCGAGGTCGTATACCGCGATCTTCGAATCGCCGCGGTGTTTGTCCATGCCATAGGCGAGCGCGGCCGCAGTCGGCTCGTTGATGATCCGCTTCACGTCGAGCCCCGCGATGCGCCCGGCATCTTTCGTCGCCTGCCGCTGCGAGTCGTCGAAGTACGCGGGCACGGTGATCACTGCTTCGGAGACCGTCTCACCGAGGTAATCCTCGGCGGTCTTCTTCATCTTTTTCAGCACTTCGGCCGAGATCTGCGGCGGCGCGAGTTTCTGACCCTTGACGTCGATCCACGCGTCGCCGTTTTTGGCCTCGCTAATCTTGTACGGCACCATGTCGATGTCTTTCTGGACGACTTTGTCTTTGAACTTGCGTCCGATCAGGCGCTTCACCGCCGACAGCGTATTGGTCGGATTGGTGACGGCTTGGCGCTTCGCGGATTGGCCGACCAGGATCTCGCCTTCGTCCGTATAGGCGATGATCGAAGGCGTCGTGCGGTCGCCCTCAGAATTTTCGATGACCTTGACGTCTTTGCCTTCCATGACGGCGACGCAGGAGTTCGTCGTTCCCAGGTCAATGCCGATTATCTTGCCCATCTGTGCCCTGCTCCATTCATTGCCCCGCATTCCGGGGCGGTCGATGTCCGCTATATTGGCGCTCGCCGCGAAACTTCAACCCGTATTTGTCAACCCGCCTTCGCGACGATCACCATGGCAGGCCGCACCAAGCGTCCATTCAACGTATAGCCCTTCTGCAATACCTGCAGAATCGATCCGGGTTCGGCGCTCGGGCTCTCGAGCATCGTCACCGCCTGGTGCAGCTTCGGGTCAAACGGCTCACCGAGCGGATCCAGTTGCACCACGTCCGCTCGCGCGAGCGTTTCAAGGAACATTTTCAGAGACAGTTCGACGCCGTCGGCAATCGCCGCTGCCGGCCCGTCCGCCGCTACGGCGCGTGCAGCTTCGACGGCGCGTTCGAGGCTGTCGACGACGGGAAGCAAACTGTTCGCGAAGCGTTCGAGCGCGAACTTGTGCGCGTTTTCGACGTCACGCTGCGCGCGCCGGCGAACATTTTCGGCTTCGGCGGCTGCGCGCAGCGTCTGTTCGCGCGCTTGCTCGGCCGCTCGTCGCGATTCCTCGAGCGCCGCGGTCAGCGCTTCCACGCTCAATTCGGCCCCGTCATTCTCGACGGTCAGATCAGGCGACATCGCCTCGGGGTCCGTTGGGTTGCCTGCGGACATGGAACTTGAATCTCCGGCTGACGCGATTTTCGATAATGGGGACGTGATCCGATATTCCAAGTTCCAGGAAAGGGGGCTCTACATCCCAGCGCGAGGCTCTTGTGAGGACTTCAGCTGTGATCGAGCGCGGCACCCAGTACCCGCGCGGTCACGTCGACAATCGGAATGACCCGCTGGTACGCCATCCGCGTCGGTCCGATTACACCCAATACGCCCGCAACCCGTCCATTCACGCGATACGGAGCCGTGACCACGCTGTAGTCGCCGAGCACGTCGTAACCCGACTCATCGCCGATGAACAGCTGGATACCGTCGGAATCCAGACACCGATCGAGCAGATGGAGAATGTCCCGCTTGCGTGAAAACGCATCGAGCAGCCTGCGCATCGCCTCGGAATCATTGGGAGCGCCGAGCAGATTCGTTTCGCCGGCCACGACATACCCTTCCGACGCCGACGCGTCGGCCGCCGCGACATCGAACACTTTGGCCGCCATGTCGAGCGTCGACTGCATCATCTGATCGACCGACGCCTTGTCGCGATGCATGCCCGCGATCAGCGCCGCGCGAATGTTCAGCAACGACTCGCCCGCGAATTCGCGGTTGATGTAGTTGGCCGACTGCACGAGTTCGGCTTCGCTGAACTGCCGATCGGTGTGGATCACGCGGTTCTGCACATCGCGTTCGTTGATCACGAGGATCACCAATACCCGATTGGCCGTCAGCGGAAGAAATTCCACCTGCCGCAGGCAGACCTGCTCCGTTCGCGGCAACGTCACAACGCCGGCCATTCGGCTGATTTCAGCCAGCAGCCCGGAGGCGAGTTCGACGAGTCGCGCAGGCGCCAGGTCCGGATTGAGGCCATCGCGCAGCATCTGCATGCTGCCTCGCGCGAGCGGTTGTACCGACAACAGGCTATCGACGAAAAACCGTAAGCCGAGGTTCGTGGGGATCTTTCCGGCCGATGTATGTGGCGAGACGACGAGGCCGCGGGCTTCTAACTCCGCCATGATGCTGCGCACGGTCGCGGGACTGACATCGACGCCGGGCTGTGTCGCGAGCGTCTTCGACGCAACCGGTGTGCCTTCCGCGAGGTAATGCTCAACGAGCATCTTCAGCAGTCGCTGCGCACGCTCGCCGATACCCTCGTCTGACCTTTGCTGTCGCTTCACGTTGGCAGAAACGCATTTACCCAGATTGACGCCGACACCTAAAATGGCACGAATGCTGAGCGAAACCAACTCAGCCGGCCCGCGCAGGATTTCAACCGCGTCATGCTAACTCGATTGTCCGTCCGCGATTTTGCGCTGGTGCGCGAGGTGGACGTGACATTCGACCGGGGATTGACCGTTCTCACGGGTGAATCGGGCGCCGGCAAATCGATCCTGCTCGGCGCACTGGGACTCGCACTCGGCGATCGCGCATCGGCCACAGCGGTTCGTCCATCGGCGGAACGTAGCGACGTCAGCGCTGAATTCGATGTCGACGGCAATCCGCGCGCAATCGAATTCCTCGGCGCGCGCGGTCTTGACGATCCGGATGCGCCGACTCGCTGCGTGCTGCGCCGGATCATCAATCGGGAGGGACGCTCGCGCGCTTTCATCAACGGCGCGCCCGTCACGCTCAACGACCTCAGCGAACTCGCCGCGACGCTGATCGACATTCACGGCCAGAACGAACATCAATCGCTGCTGCGCCGCGACGTGCAATTGGATCTGCTCGACCACTACGCGGGCGTCGAAGGCCTGACCGCTCGCGTGCGCGATGCGCACCGGACCTGGCGGCGCGCGGCAGACCAGCTCAATGCGCTCGAGGTACACGCGGAGCAATCGCGCGACCGGCGGACGTTGTTGGAGTACCAGCTCGGCGAACTCGCAGACCTCGCCGTCGCCGACGGCGAATACGAAGATCTGCACAGTCGATTCAGGCGCTTGTCGAAGGGGCAGGACATCCAGGCGCGCGTTGCCGCAGCGCTCGCGGTGCTCACAGGCGAGACCGAATCCAGCGTCGATGAAATCGGCCGCGTTGCGACATCGCTCGCGGGGATCGACGATGCGCACACCGCGCTCGAAACCGCGCGCGGACTACTCGACACCGCGCTCACGCACCTCGACGAGACGACGCGCGAACTGCGGCGTTACTTCGACGACCTGACGTCGGCGCCGGACGAACTCGCCGCACTCGAGACGCGCCTCGACCGGATGACCGAGCTTGCGCGCAAACACCGGGTGCGCCCGGAGCTGCTGGCGCAGCGCCACAATGAACTGCGCGCCGAGCTCGATGCGCTACGCAGCGACGGCACCGAAATCGATTCGATTCGCGAGAGGATGGCCGCGGCGCAAGCCAGCTATCGCGCGAACGGGACGGAGCTGTCGGGCAAACGGCGCCGCGCCGCGCGCAAGTTCGCGCGCGATGTCAGCGCGCATCTGGAAAGTCTCGGCATTCCCGGCGGCAGCCTCGAACTCGTCTTCACCGACACCGAGCACGAAGGCGGCCTCGAGTCCGTCGACTATCACATCATCACGAATCCGAAGTATCCGGCGGCGCCGCTGGCGCGCGTTGCTTCGGGCGGCGAACGCTCCAGGGTCAGTCTCGCGATCCAGGTTGTGGCCGCAGCGAAGTCGAAGCTACCGGGATTGATTCTCGATGAGGCGGACGTCGGCATCGGCGGCACGACCGCCGACGTCGTCGGACGATTGTTGCGTCGCCTCGCCGCGCGTACCCAGGTTCTGTGTGTGACGCATGCGCCGCAGGTTGCCGCGCGTGGCGAACACCATCTATTGATCAGCAAGACGAGCGAGTACGACACCATTGTCGAACCGTTGGACAGCGCGGGGCGAGTCGCCGAACTCGCGCGGATGCTCGGGGGTCAGGACATCACGCCAAAGACGATCGAATACGCCGAAGAACTGATCACCGCAGGCGCGCTAGTGTCGTGACTCATGGATTTCGACGCATCCATGAGTCACGACACTAGATAGCGCCAAGTCTTTCCACCCCCCGTCGCGGCCGCTACTATCGGCCGCCCAATCGATGTCCGGAGTGTGCGTGCGACCATTCGCCATAGCGATTCTGTTGCTGCTGAGTGCGTGTCACTTCAGCTGGCCCAGGGTCTCCAACGTCGCCGTTCAGCAGGGCAACGTCATCACGCAGGAAATGGTCGACCGCTTGAAGGTGGGAATGACGCGACGCCAGGTGGCGTTCGTGATGGGCGAACCGGTGATGCGCGATCCGTTCAATCCGGATCGATGGGATTACGTCTATTCGCTGCAGGTCGGTGCAGTCACCTATCAGCAGATCAAGATGTCGTTGTTCTTCGACGATGACGTGCTGACCAGCTTCTCCGGCGATGTGCCGCAAACATCCGAGGTCGAGGCCGCCGCGGCTAAGGCGCAGGAGGACCCGTTGTTGCCGAGCCCGCAAGACGATGTCGCGCCAACCGATGCCACAACGGCTCCGACCGAAATCCCGTCAACACCGCCCCCCGGCTAGGCTGCGATTGGTTATCGACTTTCTCGCGGCATGACGGGTCTGTCGCCGATGACTCCGGCGTGTGTCAACCGCGCCAGATCGGTTTCGCTCAGCCCCAGCAGTTCGGTCAGCACCGCCGCGTTGTGCTGACCCAAAGTCGGCGCCGGCGTCTCGATCGTTGTCGGCGCCTGACCGACGCGATAAGGGGCGACGGGGTTCGGCTGCGCACCGACATACGCGCGTTCCAACGTCTGCCAGAATCGCCGCGCCGAGAGATGCGGATCATGCAGCACATCGAGCATCGTGTGCGCGGCGCCCGCCGGTACGCCGATCGACTGCAACGTTTGCATGATGTCTCGAGCGCGACGCGATCGTGTCCATTCGGCGATCACAGCATCCAGTTCGTCTCGTCGCGCCATTCTGTCGTTGAGGTCGCCGAATCCGTTCAAGTCTGGAATTTCCTGGGCCAGCGCGCGCCATTGCGGCTCTGTTAGCGCTTGAATTACTACCCACTGATCATCGCCGAGTGCTGGATACACGCCATGCGGCGCGTGATCCGCCGATCGATTGCCCATCCGTTCCGGCGCGCGCCCGGTAACGGATTGCGCGAGGATTCCGTGAATGCCAAGCGGGAACAGTCCTTCCGCTTGCGATAGGTCGACAAACTGACCTTCTCCGGTGCGCCGCCGATGGCGCAGCGCCGTCAACAATGCCGCGGCGCCGTTCAACCCGCCGACGGCGTCGCCGTATGCGACGTGCACCATCGTTGGCGGCCAATGCGCTTCCCCGCTCAGATGCGGCAGGCCTGACGCATGCTCGACGGTCGAACCGTATGCCCGGTATCCCGACCACGGACCCGCCGACCCAAACGCCGGCATCGACAACATCACCAGTTGCGGATTCACCAGTTTCAACGCGTCGTAGCCGAGGCCGAGCTTCGGCAACACACCGGCCGAATAGTTTTCGACTACAACGTCGGCGATCGCGACGAGGCGTTTGAGCAGGTCCTTGCCGTCGCTCGTCATCAGATCGAGCGTCACGTCGAGTTTGTTGCGATTGACGGTGTTGAATGCCGCGGATTGCTCGGCTGCGTTCAGCGCGATCCATTCTTCAGTGGCTTCCCAGCCGCGCCACCAATCGAAGCGTTCGCACGACTCGACCTTGATGACTTGTGCACCCATGTCGGCCAGGTGACGCGCTGCGAGTGGCCCCGCCCAACCCATCGACAGGTCGATGACGCGTATGCCATGCAGTGGCGCTTTGCCCATGTTCACCCCCCTACCACGACGTTTGCGCGTCGCAGGTCGTCGAATCGCGCGGACGTCATACCCAGCGCAGACAAACACTCGCGCGAATGCGCGCCGAACCGAGGTGCCGCGCCACCGGCCACCGCCGGCGTGCGGTACAACTTGAACGGCACGGTCGGCGCCGTGATCGATCCCTGGGTCGGGTGCACGATCGGCGCGAAGGCACCGCGCGCGACGTATTGATCGACGCTGAAGAGTTGCTCCATCGTGGGAACGAGCGCGAGCGGAATGCGCATCGCTTGCCCGCGATGAAACAGGTCGTGCGCCGACTGCTCCGCGACCCGCTGCATGATGATCGCCTCGAGCCGCGGCGCGTCAGCCAGGCGGCCAAGTGTCGTCTGATAGATCGGGACATCGGCAAGTTCACCGAGGCCGAGCAGCGCGCAGAACGAAGCCCATTGGCTCGGCGTCAGCGCGGTGACGCCGAGCCAACCATCACGACACGGGTAAATCCCCAACGGGAACGTCGGGGGGAGGCGGTTGACGCCCATGCGCGGTGCAACGACACCGGTATTGAAGGCACCGACCGCGCCGACTTCGGTGAAACACATGTTCGCTTCGAGGATGCTCGTATCGAGCAGACACGGCTCGGTTCGATTGCCGAGTTCGCCCGCGATGACCTGACCCAAGGTGCCGATATAGGCGGTCAAACCACCGATGATCTGCGCTTGGTAGCCGGACGGCATCACCGGCGGACCGAGCGGTTCACCAATGCCGCGCAGCATCCCGATCAACGCGTGGCAGACGCCGTCGGTGCCCGCGTAGTCCATGTATGGACCGGTTTGTCCGAACCAGGTGATGCGCGATAGCACCACGCCGGGCGAGGCAGTTTCAAGTTCGGCGAGCGACACGCCGGAATCACCGACCGAGGCATCGAGCACGACGTCCACGCCGCGCGCGAGTTCCAACAACAGCCGTCGCCCTTCCGCGCTTTGCGCATCGAGCACGACGCTGCGCTTGTTGGTGCTGAGGTACGCATGCAACGCGCTGTTGTCGGGCGACGTCGCGTTCGGGATGAGCGGCGTCAAGCGTCGCGTCGCCGCACCCTGCAGCGGTTCGACGTCGATGACGTCCGCACCGTGATCGGCAAACAACTTGCCGCAATAGCCCGTCGCGATGGTGCCGCCGATGTCGAGCACACGAACGCCGGAGAGGGCCTGACGATCGTTCAATGCAAATCCTCCCAAAATCGCTCCCCCAATGTACAACACGCGAACGACTCCCCGCGTAACAGGCAGATACTGCGCGCCAGTCTCAAATGGACTCGCTACGATTCCTCCCCGACGACTGCAACGGGTGCGCGCGATCAATATTTCAACGACACCGCCGGACCAGCCCGCGCACGCGGTGGACGACGTTGCGCCGCTGACGACCGGCCAGCAGGTGAGCTACGGCTTTGGGTCCATCGCGTTCGGTATCGGCGGCGTGCCGCTGTCGTCCGCACTGCTGATGCTCTATTTCAATCAAGTGATCGGAATGGAAGCCGTGCTGGTTGGAACGGCGATCATGGTCAGCGTCGTCGTCGACGCTTTTACGGATCCCCTCATCGGGTGGTTTTCGGATCGGCTGCGCTCCCCGCTGGGGCGGCGTCATACGTTGATGTATGCGTCGGCTCTGCCGGCCGCCTTCGGCTTCTTCTTCATGTGGCACGCCCCCGGCGGTCTCTCACCGGGAATGCTGCTCGCCTTCACGATCGCGATGCTCGTGCTCGTGAACATTTCGATTTCGCTGTACGAGGTTCCGTCGTTGGCGCTCGCGCCCGAACTCGCACCGGACTACACGCTGCGTACGCGGTTGATCGCATTCCGCTGGTTCTTCCTGATGATCGGCGGCGCAGCCACGAGCTTCGTTCTCTATCAGGTGTTCCTGCGTCAGGACGCGGCGAACCCGCTCGGCGTGCTCAATCGCGCCCGTTACGAGGAATTCGGCCTCGTTTGTGCAGTGGTGATTCTCGTCGCAATTCTCACGTCGACCGCCGCGACGCATAGCCGGATCAAATATCTACACACGCCGCCGCGGACACGCATCACCTGCGCTCTGAGCTTTCGCAACTCAAAACGGCCCTCACGCACAAACCGTTGCTGATGCTGATGTTCGGCGGGTTGATGATGGGATTCGGCGCGGGCACCACGGCCGGACTCGTCAGTTACTTCAACCTGCACTTCTGGGGCCTGTTGCCGCAACAGATCGCCTACCTCGTCGCGATCGCACCGATCGCGTCGCTGATCGCGCTCTGGCTGGGCCCACGACTGGCTGCGCAGTTCGGCAAGAAGCGCGCGATCATCGGACTCTACGCGTTGTGGTTGCTGACCGCGATCGGTCCCATCTCGTTGCGGCTGCTCGGCGTGATGCCCGCGAACGGGTCGCCGCTGCTGCTGCCGATTCTGATGACCAACATCACGTTCGCGTTCACGCTCGCGATTTCGTGCCACATCATCCTCGGTTCGGCTATCGCCGACACCGTCGACGACATTGCAGTGAAGACCAACGTGCGTTCAGAGGGATTGATGTTCTCGACGTACCAGGTACTCGACAAGGTCGCCAACGGCGGCGGCGCATTCGTGGCAGGCGCGGTCGTCTCGCTCGTTGCGTTCCCGACACGCGCCGTACCGGGAACCGTCGCGCCGAGCATTCTGAACGAGATGGCGCTGATTCAAGTGACCATCGTCATCCTGTTCAACCTGGCATCGATCGCGTTCTTCACCCGCTACCGTCTCACGCGACAGGACCACGAGCGCAATGCCGCGATCCTGGCCGAGCGCCGGCTGCTGGAGAGAGGGGCGGCCGAACTCGTGCAGTAGCATCGACGCGATCGTCTACTCCGTGCTCCGGCTCGCGCGCCGGCGACGCGCGGTCATCGGATCGACGGTCAATGGTCGATAAAGCTCGATCCGATCCCCTTCGTTGAGGCGTTGGTTCCGATCGGTGACCACACGTCCGTAAATGCCGACAGCGATGCTCTGAACGTCGAGATCGGCAAATTCAGGTGCAGCGGCAACGCGCAACAATGCGTCGGCGACGGTGGCACCGTGCGTCAGCATCAGTTCCACCTGTCGCTGATGCGTCGGCAGCGCATAAACGATTTCAACGCGGATGCGCACGTCGCTCACCAGCGCCCCTCACATTCAACGATCCGGCATTCTCGACAATTCTGGGTAAGCCGCTCAAGCGCCCCTATACTCGCGCGCATGGCCAAATCGAAAACCAAAGGACCGCCGCCGATCGCGCAGAATCGCCGCGCGCGACACGACTATGAACTCTCCGATCGATTCGAGGCCGGGATCGCGCTCGAGGGTTGGGAACTCAAGAGCATCCGCAGCGGCAAAGCCCAGCTCGTCGACAGCTACGTCGTGATGCGCAACGGTGAGGCGTGGCTGCATCGGCGCCAACATCACGCCGTTGGTGAGCGCATCGACCCACGTGATCGCCAATCCAACGCGCCAGCGCAAACTGCTGCTGCACAAAAAAGAGATTGCGCGCCTGTTCGCCGAGACGAGCCAGAAGGGCTACACGTGCGTCGCGACCTCACTGTATTGGAAGGCGAACAAAGTGAAGTGCGAGGTAGCGCTCGCGAAGGGCAAGAAGGAGCACGACAAACGCGCGAGCCAACGCGACCGCGACTGGAAACTCCAACAACGTCGCGTCTTGAAACATTCCGCCTAACCCCCATTGACGCGGGTGGTACACTCCCAAACCGATTTTAAGAACTGGGGGCGACCTGGCTTCGACGGCGGTGACAACGCCAAAGGTGCATGCCGAGAGGGTAGTAACTCTCGTAAATCAATTACTGCAACTTTTATAGTTGCCAACGACGAAAACTACGCACTAGCCGCTTAAGCCGGCTTACGCTGACGATTGCTGCCTGTGGCATGAAATCAGCGGCACGTTTCACAGGATCGCGCACAACGCCTCGCCCGGGGCCGCGTCGTTAAAACCAATCGGGATCGCTTGGGACACCCTGCTCGCCGGGTCGACCCGAAGCTAAATCAATAGACGAAACTACGCATGTAGAGCTGATGGTCGCGTGCCGACGGACGCGGGTTCGACTCCCGCCGCCTCCACCAAAATGAAACGGGCCCTTGTGGGCCCGTTTCATTTTGGGGGGTTGCGGGAGTCGAACGCGCGTCCGGAACGGACGTGGGGCGCTCACCGGTCGTCGCGCAGCGACGAGCCGAAGCATTGCTTCGGCAGGCGAGCGCGCCCGGCCATGGATGGCCGGGCCGGGGCTAACAACTCCACCACGCCGCGCCAGGGATGGCTACTTAAACACTAGGTCAAGATCCGGTTGACGCCGCCTGCGCCTATCATTGATGGCGCCCGTTGCAGCAGACCGGCTCAGTTGCACTGGACCGCATCGTCAATCGGCTGGCAGAGATCTGGCCAGCCGTTCGCGCGCCAGAAGTCGACCAGGCCGATTGCGCGGACGAACTCCACGAAGCGCGGGTCGCGACGTACCGGCGCGCGCGGGGATGATCCAGACATCTGCCGCAGAACCAATTTGCATCGCGGGCTCAAATCGCCTAAAAATGCGTCGGGGTCTGGGAGGGCCCGCACCGTTGTGACGAAACGCACGCACGTAGTTCAGTTCTACGACAGCGAAGGCATGTTGATCTCTCAAGTCGGCCACGCGATGTGGGTCGCATTGGATCAAGGTGCGGCTGTGGTGTGCGTCGCAACCGGCATGCATCGGTGGCGGCTCGAGCGCTACTTGATAATCCGCGGAATCGACGTCACCGAAGCGCGCGACACGAAACAGTTCGTTTGTCTCGACGCCCCGGCAACCTTGACGAGAGTCGCAACGAATGGCGTTGCCGATGTCGCTCGGTTCGTCGATGTGGTCGGTGCCGAGATCGATCAGGCCGCGGCTCGATTTCCGCTCGTCTGGGTATTCGGGGAGCTTGTCGCGCTGCTGTGCGCCGACGGGCACCACTCGGGCGCCGTCGAGCTGGAAAAAATTTGGGCGTCATTCATGGATTCACGCCCCCGAGTCATCCTGTACTGCGCTTATCCGACAGATGTATTCAGATCTGCCGATGACAGGCAGGCGTTCGTGCATATTTGCGAGCAACACGGCCGCGTTCTTCACAGTGATCGTTCACAGTCGATGGCCTAACGCCGCGTCACTAACGGATCCACTGAGGGTCCTTTTCCACCACGCGCGCGGATCGAGACGTTCTAGATCCCAAGCTCCTTGCCGAGATCCTGGGCACTGACATAACCGGGGAGCATACGACCGTCCTCGAGCACGATTCCGGGTGTTCCTTTCAACCCGGCCAGATGCCCGAATTGGTACTCTCGCGCAACGGGGTTGTCGCAGGTTTTCGGCGGTAGTTCCTCACCGCGTTTCATCCGGGTGATGGCGTCCTGGCGATCGCTCGAACACCACGCCGTGACCAACTTGTCATAGCCTTCCGAACCAACGCCCGCGCGAGGATAGCCGAGGTAACGCACCTCAACGCCCATCTTGTTCATCTGCGGCACCTCTAAATGCAGCTTGCGGCAAAAACCGCAATCGACATCCGTGAACACGGTAATCGACGCCTTGCGGCGACCGAGCGCCGGAAATATCGCCATGTCGCTCGTAGGGACCGCCGCGCTCAATTCCTTGCGTTTTTCATCGCGCGCCTTCTCAGCCAGATTGACGAGTTTGTCGCCGACTTCGTAGAGGTCGCCGCGAACAGGTATCGACCATCACTCGTCGCATACAGGAGATTGCCGCCGGCCAATTCGATCTGGATCATCCCGGGAATCGGCGCGATCGCCGTCCCTTCGATTTGCAGGTCTGGGCGCGCGGCCTTGAGTTTCGCAACAACGCTATCCGTCGCACTTTGCGCGCTCGGTGCCTCAGCCGACATCGCATCAACGCAAAGCCCCGAAATCGCCATGAAGGCAACCTAAACGAAGGAACGAAACTTCATGAGTACCACCTCGAAGCAGAACGGAGAAACGCGGAGGACGGGACTCAGTGGGGCGGCTTGACGTGCTCGCTGATCGGGTCGGCCGTAATGCTGATCATCTGCTGGATCAGCACACTGACGCTGCCGGCCAGTGTCAACGCGCTTCCGCGGTCCCTCAGTGGCGCCGTCAGATCTGTCGGAGAGGCGCAATGATTCGAGCCCGATTGATGCTCACAGCGGCGCTGCATTGAAATCTATGAGCGCGACCGGCGCCCTTTGCTGGCGGGTCGACACTTGGTGAGGGCGTCGTCCGTTGGTTCCCTGGCGATGCGCGGCCGCTTCGACGGGAAGCAGACCTCCGGACGCCCGTTGCAACAGTCCTCCGTCAGGAAATCGATCAACGCCCTCATACCTGCGTAGTTGGCGCTGTAATAAATCAGCCGGCTCTCGCGACGCGATGTCACGATGCCAGCGCGCTCCAACTCCTTCAGATGAAACGACAACGTCGGTCCTGGCACCTCGAGTGAAGTGGCGATACTTCCCGCAGGAATGCCGTCGTCTCCGGCCGTCACGAGGTGCCGGAAGATCGCGAGGCGCGTGTCCTGCGCCAGAGCGGACAGTACGCCAACAGCTTCTTTTGATTCCATGGATGCACTCGTTGTTTGCGTGTTCGAGACTACAGCACTAACGGACACGGTCGAGGGCCTCAGTTGCCTTGGTGACCATGCTCTGCGGCAAAGGAATGTATCCCAACTCCGGCGCGATGATCTGTCCTTCGCGCAGACCCCAGCTGAAGACATCCTTGAGTGCGGCCGCTTTTGCCGAGTCCTGATAGTGCTCGCTCAGAAGCACCCAGGTGTAGGTGACGATCGGATAGGCATTGCCGCCCTCCGGATCGGCGACGAAGGCACGCAGATCCGCGGGGAATTCCACCCCTGCCGCCAGACCCGCCCGACCCGATTCGGGGGTGGGAGCAACCGGCTGACCCGCTTTGTTATAGAGGGTAGCCATCGGCAATCCGATGCGTTTGGCGAACTCGTATCCCATGTAGCCGATCGCTCCGTCGGTGATCTTGACCCGCTGCGCAACGCCCTCATTCCCGCGCACCGCCATAGAACGACCCGGCCAGTCGACCACGTTGCCGACGCCGGGCCCCTGATTCTTCCACCACACGTTCGCGGCCGCGAGGTGGTTGGTCATCGCAAACGTCGTCCCGCTCGAGTCGAGCCGGACTACCGTCACAATCGGGATGTTGGGGAGACTGAGGTTGGGGTTGGTGGCGACGATCCGCGGGTCGTTCCATGCGTTGATCTTGCCCGCGAAGATATCCGCGTAAACATCGCGTGCCAGAGCCAGGCCAT
This sequence comes from uncultured Gammaproteobacteria bacterium, assembly GCA_963829065.1. Classification (GTDB taxonomy): domain Bacteria; phylum Pseudomonadota; class Gammaproteobacteria; order Pseudomonadales; family Azotimanducaceae; genus DATJGR01. The sequence goes on from CAWHHK010000017.1 coordinate 51,167, forward strand.
TGCTGATCCCGGGGATGTGATAGGCCAGCACTACCATGCCCGCCGTCATCGGCACCATGACGGCACCGCGGTTGGGGTCCACCTTTGCGAGATAGTCATCGGACAGGGCTGCGTCGCTGGCCCCGAAGTCGACCGAGCCCTCAAGGAAACGTTTGATGCCTGCGCCGCTGCCGACCACGTCGTAGGTCACGCTCTCGCCGGGATGCGCCCCTACGTATTCGTCGATCCAGCGCTTATACAGGGGTGCCAGGAAGGTCGCTCCGGCTCCGGTGAGCAACGTTACGCCGGCGGTCAGCCCATCTGCCTGTCCGGTGGCCATCTTGTCACCGCATCCCGCGAGCGAAACCGATCCCAACACAGCCCCCAACGCCAACACGATGAGCGTTGAAGCCCTTGTCTCTGATCGACTCAGACGGCGCGCTAGCAAGGCTTTTGATTCCATAAACGTTCTTGTCTTCTCGGGCTTGGATCTATGAGGTCGCAGTCTGAACAGCGACGCCTTTGCGCAGTGCGTCGTCGCCGTCGCGGAACGACGTCGCCGTCAGCCACAGCCGCAACAGATGTCGTTTTTCATCCGGCTCCGTCGCGTCTTCGTATTCGGTGCGCGCGTGCAGCACCACCGAATTCTTCAGGAATTGCATGTCGCCCTCGGCAAAGCGCATGTCGAGCGCCATGCCGGCCTCGTTGGGAATCTGTTCGATCAGGTCGACGAGTTCGAGTTGCTGCGGGGTCAGGCGCGGCGTTTCAGGCAACGACTGCGAATCACGGATGTACCAGCCGAGGAACAGCATCCGGAAAACGTCGCCGTCGGTCGTGACGATGGGGTAGTTGAAGACGGAACCCTTCTTAGCGCCCTCACGTCCCGGCATGTAGTTCGGGAACTTCGCGAACAACAGCGCTGCAAGATCGGGCCGACGGCGGACGACCTCGTTGAACACCGCGACCGAGCTCGCGATGCGACTCACGCCGCCGTTCCTCGCAGTTCGGAGACAGAAAAGACCGATGATGTCGGCGCCATCAGTATGAAACGTCAGCGCGGCACGCGTCTTGTAAAGCCGCGTTTCGAGGCTGTTCGGTTTCACGCCGATGTCGCGCACGTGGCCGAGCACGTCGCCGTCCGAGTTCTGCGATACCGGCTCGCCAAGATGGCGACCCATGATCCAGAACGCGAGCGCTGCCTGCGCCTTGGTGTATTTGCGCACAGGAAAACCGCGCACGAGGAAGAATCCTCGACCCGACTCCAGCGTCTTGCGCCACTTCGGAATTGATGCGCCGAGTTCGCGCAACGGATAGTCGTCGGCCGTGATTGCGGCAACCGGCTTTCCGGACGCGGCGAGCGTTGCAACGGCCTCATCGAGTTCCGCGAGTTCCGATGGCCTCAGATGATGGATCCAATCGATACGCTGGTGCATATCCCGCCCGATCCACGCGGCGGGATGATCGAGCAACGGCTTCGGCGCCAGCATCATCACGTCATCCGCAGCATCTGGCGGCGACAATGGGCACCGCCCCGACCTTCGACTCGACGTGACTTTCCTCGGCGGACTGGCCATACGTCGTGATGTCACCGTAGGTGTAGAACGTCTCCCAACGGATTCCCGTCGGATCTTCCACCCACGCTTTGTTCGATCGCGCGTAGCAACACGACGCGCCCGTTTCGACCAGAATCGAGTCGCTGGCGTCTTTTGCACGCACCGCGATCTGATCGAGCTCGCGCTGATCCTCGGCCTGAATACCGAGATGGCTCAGCCCCGCGGCGCCGTCGCTGCGGGTCGAGATCGCAAAGTTCACCCGCGGATCGTCGAGCATCCACTTCGCATAGTCGGACTCATGCTTGGTCGGCTCCGCGCCGAATAACGTCGAATAGAACCGAACCGATTCCTCGAGGTCGGCAACGCCGACGTGGACATGCAGACGTTTCATTTCTAGAGTCCATTGCAGGTGATTTGATGATTCCATACTATTGGAACTATAGTTCTAGTCAAGACCCCGAGCAGGCGGCCGAATCGAATCGATGATCAGGGAGGTGCATTTCGTGAGCGAAAAGGTCTACAGCGTTCTGTTTCTGTGCGAGGGCAACTCGGCGCGCAGCATCATCGCCGAGTGCATACTCAATCAGGTGGGTGACGGGCGCTTCAAGGCGTATAGCGCGGGCAGCCATCCGAAGGGCGAGGTGCATCCCTATGCGCTGCGGCTCCTCGAGCGCCAGGGGTTCGACACGACCGGATTACGATCAAAGAGCTGGGAGGAGTTCGCGCAGCCTGGTGCGCCGACAGTGGATTTCGTGATCACGGTCTGCGACGACACCGCTGCAGAGGTGTGTCCCGTGTGGCCGGGCCACCCGATGACCGCACACTGGGGCATCCCGGACCCGGCTGCGGTCGCCGGCAGCGAGGCACAACGGAACCTGGCTTTCGCGGACACGTTGCGAATGCTAAGAAACCGCGTCGGCATCTTCGTCAATCTCCCGCACGCATCGATCGATCGCCTGAGCCTGCGTCGACAGATCAATCAAATCGGATCCACTAATAACGACGCAGCGAAGGGGCAACACGCGTGAGCGCGGTTGCCGACGCCTCGCCGGACGAAGCTACCGTCAATCCGATGGGACCGTTCGAGCGTTATCTGACGGTGTGGGTGCTGATCTGCATCGTCGTTGGCATCGCGCTCGGCCACTGGCTACCGGCGCCGTTCGAATACCTGGGCGGACTCGAAATCGCGAAGGTCAACCTGCCGATCGCCGTACTGATCTGGCTGATGATCATTCCGATGCTGTTGAAAATCGACTTCGGCGCACTGGCGCAGGTGGGCCAGCACTGGCGCGGCATCGGCGTGACCTTGTTCGTAAACTGGGCGGTGAAACCGTTTTCGATGGCGCTGCTCGGCTGGATCTTCGTTCGCGGTATATTCGCTCGCTGGTTACCGGCCGATCAGATCGACTCGTACGTCGCGGGCCTTATTCTGCTTGCGGCGGCGCCATGCACCGCAATGGTGTTCGTTTGGAGCAACCTCTGCCGCGGCGAACCGCACTTCACGCTGTCGCAGGTCGCACTGAACGATTCGATCATGGTGATCGCGTTCGCCCCTATCGTCGGCCTGTTGTTGGGGTTGTCGTCGATCGTCGTACCATGGCAGACGCTGCTGCTGTCCGTAGTGCTCTACATCGTGATTCCGGTGATCGTCGCGCAACTCTGGCGGCGACGCATGCTGGCGCGCGGCGGCGCGGAATTATTGAGGCGAACCTTGAACGTTCTGCAACCATTGTCGCTCGTCGCGTTGCTGACGACGCTGGTGCTGTTGTTCAGTTTTCAAGGTTCGCAGATCATCGCGCAGCCGCTCGTGATCGCACTGCTTGCGGTGCCGATCACGATACAGGTCTATTTCAATTCGGGGCTGGCGTACCTGCTGAACCGTCGTCTCGGTGTCGCGCATTGCGTGGCAGGACCGTCCGCACTGATCGGCGCGAGCAACTTCTTTGAACTCGCTGTCGCGGCCGCAGTGAGCATCTTCGGCCTGCAATCCGGCGCGGCGCTCGCCACCGTCGTCGGCGTGTTGATCGAAGTGCCGGTCATGCTTTCAGTCGTGAAGATCGTCAACGCGAGCAAGGATTGGTATGACGGCGGCGCAGCCGCCAACCAGTCGATGTGAGCCATATCATCGAACGGATGTGAAATCAGGTCGCCTGTTGAACAATCGCTGGCATGCCAGGACCGACACGCGGCGCATGATCGATGAAGAATCCCACTGTCGCGCGGCCTGACTGATTTGTTGGATCAGCGCGTTGTTACCGCACGGGGCAAAACCCAGTGTTTACGCGGCTTCCAGGCGCCGATTCAATTTGATGCCGCCTCTACCAATGTTCCCCGTCCTCAGACGTTGGCTACCAATCCCGGCTCGCGCGCGGGCGGCGAATCCGCGCACGCACTGCATCTAATGGTAGATTCCCTCGTCAGTTGAAATCGAAGGCGTCCAGGATTGAGTCGGCAGACCGCGAAGATCACCAAGAATGCATTTCAGGCCGATATGTCTTTGAAGGCGAGCAATGGCGGACTTTGAGTCGCCGATGGATACGCTGCCAGTCGGCTATCGCCTCGATGATTTCACGATTGCTGAAGTTCTCGGGAAGGGCGGCTTCGGCATCACTTACAAGGCGACTGACGAACGTCTCGGGCGGAACGTTGCGATCAAGGAATATCTACCGCGCGACTACGCGCAACGCGGCAGTGCGTCCGCTGTGTTGCCGCGCGGCGCCGAGGAACGCCAGGTATTCGATTGGGGTTTACGGCGTTTCGTAGACGAAGCCCGCGCGCTCGCCCTGTTTCGTCATCCGAATATCGTGTCGGTGCTTCGGTTCCTCGAAGCGAACGGTACGGCCTATCTCGTCATGGAGTACGAGGAAGGCGAAGACCTCGAACGTTGGCTCGCGCGCCGATCGAACGTGACGCAGGAACAACTCATTCAGCCCATTGTCATGCCGATACTCGATGGGCTCGAGAAGGTGCACGCGAAGCAGCTGCTTCATCGCGACATCAAGCCGGCGAACATCTTCATCCGCAACGATGGCTCACCGGTGCTGATCGACTTCGGCGCCAGCCGCGCCCACGGTGCGGGCGCCGCGACCAACGTCACGACGATCGTCTCGGCCGGCTACTCTCCATTCGAACAATACGGAGCGGGGAACACACAGCAAGGTCCGTGGACTGACTTGTATGCGTTGGCCGGCACGATGTATCGGGCCGTCGCCGGAGTGCCACCCACCGATGCGATCGCGCGGATGCAAGGTCAAACACTGGTCCCGGCAATCGAGGTGGGTAAGGGGCGATACTCGCCCGCCGTATTGGCTGCCATCGACCGCGCGCTCGCGCTCGACGCGAAGGATCGTCCGCAAAGCGTGCCCGAGTTCCGCGCGTTGCTCACCGGGCACACATCCGATACGACACGATCGCCCGGCGGAGACAACGCGACCGTCGTACGAAACATACGCACCACCGATGCGAAGCGATCGACGAACCCATTGTTGAAGCTCGCGGCCGCGATCGGGGTCGTAGTCGCGATGGCGGCAGGATCCTGGTACCTGGTCGACCGCGCGAACTCCGATCTCCCCACAAAGGTTGCTACCGCGACACCCGCGCAAACACAGACTGGGAGCGACCGGTCGGCGTCTCCGGTCGCAAACGGTTCCAATGGGGGGCAGTCGGCACAGCCGATCGCGCAGCCTGCAGAGTCGAAATCGACGCCGGCCGCTACCGACGCGAACGTCGAGCACGGGCGGGATGGCAGTCCGGCGCCCGTCGATCCGGAGGACCTGATCCTGCAAGATTTCGATGTTCCCGCCGACGTGCACAATTTTCGACGTAGCCACATCGCGGGCACGCTGCTCGCGTACATCGAAAACAAGAAACACTTCGACGAGTGTCAGCAGACGCGGTGTGCCGACCTCGCGAAACTGATGCAGAACGTGCTTGGGACTCAACAGGCTGACTGGAAGGATCCGCCGGGCTGCCAGGAGCAAGCATGCACCTTCACCGGCACCGTCACGGTGACGAATCCACGACAGCTCGACCGTGCCGATTGCCCCTACCTCATCGATCTGACGGAAGTGCTCCGGCATAACGGCGTTGAGCACAAGCAAATGCGCACGTACTGCACCCGGAACGGCTGGGAGCGCTCAGTCGAAAACGCGAGCCCAGTCACCTGAGACAAGACCGACATCGCTGCGAATGGGCTACTATTCGAGCCTGCGCATTCTGACGGGGGCTCCACATGCTGCGATCGGGACTGGCTCTTACTTTGCTTCTGGTTTGCTCGGCATGCACTTCGGACCAGGTCGGGCAGGTATTCGGACAGGCTGCGAACAGCGCCACCCAGCAAACGATGTCCCACGGCATGTCGGCGATCATGACCTCGCCCGCTGTGGCATCGACGACGAAAGGTGTTTGCGGGTCGGACGCCTGGGGGATTTGCCACAATATGACCGCCCAGGTGTTGACTGGATTCAGCGAAGAGTTTCTCCAACGGATGACGCAGGAGGACGTTCGCCAGGCCGCCAATGCCCGCGAAGAAGCGATCACTACGGGGGACACCCAAACGTGGAACAACCCGCAATCCGGCGCGAGCGGCACCGTGACGAGTCAACCGGCTGCACCGCGGCCGCCCGCGCCGGCGACGGTATCGGCGCAGCCGGGTGTCGTAGCGCCGACCGAGCTTGAAGCCGTGGGCGAGCCTTTTGTGGTAAAGAACGGCAAGGCAATCAATGTTCGCGGTGGCCCCGGTACGACGTTTGACGTTGTCGGCTCACTCGCCCCCAACGAGCGAATCAAGGCGATTGCAAAGGTCAAGGGGAGCGACTGGTACCTCGTCGGCAGGGGAGATGTCGCGATCGGCTACGTTTCCAGTTCACTGCTGCAACGCGCCGATTTGTTCGCACCGCCGCCGGCGGCACCGAGTCCGCAAGCTGCCCCGACCACGGCGAACGTCGAGCAGGTCAATGTCGTGATGTCCGCCGAATGCTACACGACGACACAGACCGTGCGACTCGGCGACGGTACGTCGCAAGAAGCCAAGGTCACATCGTGTCGCACACCGAACGGTTGGGCACAGGTCTGAACCCAAGTTCGTCGTGATCGACGCCTGAAAGCAGAGCCGTCAACCTTCGTCAGATGTGCGCATTGCATTACGCAAGAATTCCAGTTGGGCTGCCAAGCTATACATTGCAGGGATGCCCGAGTTGGTCCGATACGCTCAGCACATACAGCTCCTCAGCTGCACCACGTGCCCGCCTTACGCGCGAAGTCGGCCTCCGCGCGCACCCGCTGGGATTTCACAACCTCCGCCGACCACATCACGAGCGAGCGCCGACCTGCTGGGCCGGCTCGATGCCGACGGACTACCCTCCCTCTTCGCGGAGATCAACTTGCGGTTGGAATCGCCCATAGAAAGACCTACCGAACGCCAACCCGCGATAAATGTTTCGTACTGGGCTTGCTAAGGCGGTACGCTCCCGTGGCGCACGCTCGTTCCCCTGTTAGGTAGACATTGAATCCGCATGATCCCTGCCAAGCTGATCGGTGAACGCCTGCGCGATGCCCGACAGAATCTCGGTCTGTCGTTGCGCGCGCTCGGCGAAGTCACGGGGTTTTCAGCGAGCTTCCACTCGCAGGTCGAGCTCGGCCAGGCGTCGCCTTCGCTCGGCTCGTTGCAACGTATCGCCGACGCGCTCGGGCTCACCGTGTCGCGGTTGCTCGCCAACGACGACGAAAACAACAGCATCGTGGTTCGTAAAGCGGTGCGCGACGCGGCTTGGAGCGAGTGGGGCAACGCGAGCGTCGAACCACTCGTGCAGGCATCGGCGGACAACAAGCTGCAAGCCATCCTGGTGCGCCTCGAACCGAGTGGCAAGACGGGTCGGACGACGTGTGCCAAGGGCAGCCGGCTTTTCGCATACTGCACGGCCGGCGCTGCCATCGCGACGTTGAGCGAACAGAGCGAAGAACTGCGGTTCGAAGCCGGCGACAGTATGGTCGTAGGCGGCCCGCGTACGATCGCGTGGGAGAACCGCGCCGAGACCCCTACCGAGCTTCTCGTAGTCACGGCGATTGTCGGGCGCGACATTTAGCTGAATCCCGTAAAGCGCGCCGCACGCTTCCAACATCCTTGGACGCATGTAAAGCAACACTGGACACCGCGGTGCGATGCCACCATGATTACGCCGAACAGTGGCGAGTCAATTCACGTGGCGTCAAACATGGGCGGCGCTTGCGCCGATACGCAGTTCGCCGACAACACACCGGGCGCGTTGCTCGCTCCACGTCGGCAACGCATCCCATGACGCACAAGAAATTGCGCTGTGCGGTCGTCGGGACCGGTAAATTTGCAGAGGTGTGCCACATCCCGGGGCTGCAATCCCATCCCGATGTGGAGGTCGTTGCGATCTGCGGCGGCGCCGATCGCGCGCGTAGGCTGGCCGACAAGTTCGGCGTCGCCGACGTGCACACCGACGTCGAGGAGATGTGCTTACGCACGGACATCGATGCAGTCACGGTGGTCACGCGCAATTCAGAGCATCGGGCGCACGCGCTCGCCGCAATCAGAAACGGCAAGCATGTCCTGTGTGAAAAACCACTTGGCCTCAACCCAGCGGAGGCACGCGAAATGACGGCGGCCGCAGTCGCGGGCGGCCGCGTACACCAGGTCGCGTTCGTGTTCCGATACACCTACGGCGTTCGCGAGCTGCGGCGACGCGTCCTGCGCGGCGACATCGGTCGGCCCTTCCTCTGCCGTGTCCAATACGACAATTGGGACGGCCTCAAACCGGAGTGGAAAGCAAGTTGGCGTGACCAACGAGACTCTGCAGGGGCGGGGATGCTCTTCCATCTCGGTTCTCACCTGTTCGATCTCGCCCGCCACGTTGTAGGTCCGATCGATTCGGCCATCGGATTCACACATACCGTGGATCGAATCCGGCCCGACGAATGCAGTGACAAGCCGCTCGTCGTCGAAACAGACGATCTGTTCGACGCGTGGGTACGTCATGAAAACGGAGCACGCGGTCAGATCTCGGTAAGCCGAATCACGCCGTCTTTCACACAGAATGGCTGGCTTGAGATCGTCGGTCCCGAAGGCGCACTCAAAGCGGGATTGAGTCGCGGCACTGTCGATTCGTTGCGAGCATCGACACCCCAGGCCCCGGAGTGGATCGAACTGCCGTTACCCGAAGAGGCAAACGACAAGAGGCCGCATTGCCTCGGTCTGATGATGCGCAGTTTCGTCGATGCGTGTTTGCGGGGTCGGGGTGACGCTGACCTCGATGCGACGTTCGAAGACGCCGCCGCCGCGCAACTCGCCATGGCGGCCGTGATCGAGTCGGGCGCGCGACGCAGGTGGGTTGGTTTGGAAGAGCTGTAGCGCCTCTATTGCTATTGCGATAGAGAAGCGCAGGAACTCATCTGCGGATCGCAGCACACCCCGGCATGCCCGACGACGAAGCAGCGCAACTGGGAAGCGCCCATATGCCTTGGCATTGCCCGTTCGAGTTCGGCCGGCGCAACGCACTGAAACTCATTTGGCGACGGGGGCCTGACGCCGCTGTCGCTGGACATGAGTTCGTGCACTTCGAACCAGTCATGAACGATCTGTTGCGCAACGCCCCTGCAGTCGCCACTCCCGACGCCGATGCTGACACCCGGCTGCGCTGCCGCCGTGCCGGAGAGCAAGATCAATATCGTGATGAACAATTGACGCATGGTGATCCTCCGAATTGCTGGCAAACCGTCGAACGAGACCCGACCCACACACGCTCCCTTCTACACGCACCCGCGGCCTACGCGTCTCATCCGGCGCTCAGACGCCGATCTTCGCCAACGACTCGATGATCTCGCGCAACATCCCTTCGGCCACGCGGTGATTCACGGCAAACCGCACCTCGACTGACTTCGCGCGATCCATCAGCGCGTCAACGGCCGTCTCCTTCGACGCGAGCACGCTGTGGATGTCCGCATCGAGCTCCCGCATCAACAACAGCGTCTCCGGGTCCACCTTCGCCGCATCGAGTTCAGCGCGCAATTGCTTCAGCAGTTCCTTGATCCGTGCACTACTCATCGTCGGCGTCCTATCGCTTCGGCTCAGCTTACCGCAACGCGCGGCGGGTCCATCCTGCCGCATTGCCTGAACCAGGCGCGGCATTCGTCTTCGCGGCCACGCACGACGCGCCGCCCGCCGAACACCCCGGATACCGCCGTGACGACGGTGCATTGATCCTCGTGGCGATTGCGATGGTAGTAGATCACCACCCAATCGTTGGTGCGGCCGAGATCGTGCGCGCGCCTGGTATTCGAGAACAGCGCAGTGAATTGCCAACCGTCGCGTTCGCAATGATAGATCGGCAGCCACCGCTCGCGGGTCGGGTTGAAGCGGCGCGGGGCGATCTTCTCGAGCTCGCCACAGCGCGCCTTGGCGCGATATTCGGCATCGACCGCGAGCAGTGTCGCGACCGACGGTCGGTCGGCCAACGGCCGCATGCTGCCGCGCGCCGCACGGCGGCCCAACATGCCGGCGAGTGCGGCGCGGATCGTCGCGGACTTCTTCGCGCCAACCCCGTCCACCGCGCCAGGCGGCCGTCGTGAGCGGCTTGCTCGAGTTCTTCGAGCGTGACGACGCCGAGCGCATCGTGCAGCCGATGCGCAAGCTTCGGGCCGACCCCCGGCAGGCGCTGCAGAAGCCGCTCCGGCTCGACTTCGCTCTCGAGGCGATCCAGCAGCGCGAGCCGGCCCGTGTCGATGAATTCGGCGATCGTCGCCGCCAGTCCTTCCCCGACGCCTTCGATCGCCCGTAGCGCCTCTCTGCCACCAGCCCGGTATTCCGCCCCGGCAGAACGATCCCACTCGCGCAGATGCCGCGCGGCTCTGCGATAGCTCGCGATGCGAAATGGATTGGCGTCGACCGCCTCGAGCAATTCTGCCGACGCGCTCGAGGCGCGCCGCAATGACGTCGTTGGACGCTTCGGCGGTGCTCAATTCGAGAGCACTCACGCCGGCAGCCGCTGCGTGAGATAGCGGACGCAATCATCGAGGCTCGCGACCTGCGCGTAGTCGGCTTCGGGCACTTCGACGCCGATTGAATCCTTCACCGCGACGAGGAAACCCAGGAAGTCCATCGAGTCGATGTCGAGCTGATCGCGCAGGTTCGCGGTCGGATCGAGCGGCTCGCCTTCGGCTTCCGGCGCGATCGAGTACAGCGCCTCGAGCACCGCCTCGCGCAACTGTGTTTCGCTCATAGCGCCTCCGGGTTCGCGAGATGGCGCGCGAGTGCGGCGAGCAAACGCGCGCCTTCATGGCCGTCGCTCGCGCGATGATCGGCTGCGAGCGACGCGTTGATCACGCGCCGGACGTACAGACCGCCGTCGACGATCCAAGGCCGCGCCAGCGGCGTGCCGAGGCCGACGATCGCCACCTGCGGCGGATGAATGACTGGGAACACCGTCTCGACGCCGGCGTCGCCGAGGCTCGACACCGTGATCGTCGCCGCCGTCAGTTCCGAACTCTTCAGCCGGCCCCGACGGGCGCGCTCGGTCGCGTCCTTCAGCGCGGCCATCAACGCGTCGATGTCCATGGCCGCAACGTCGCGCAGCACCGGCGCGGCGACGCCACCGCCGCGCAATGCGATGACGACCCCGATGTCGACACTCGTCCGCGCGTCGAACACACCGTCTCGCCAGTAACCGTTCAGCGCGGGCGTCTCGACGACCGCGCGCGCGACGGCTTTCAGCAGCAGCGCGCCATAGACAACACGTCGCTCGATCGGCCGCTGCGCGTTGAGGCGCTCCAGCCACGCGAGCGCCGGTTCGACATCGATCGTGTGCGCGAGGTAATAGTGCGGGATCTCGCGTTTCGAACGGCTCATCGCAGCCGCGATCGCGCGACGCATCGCGCCTGGTTCGGGCACGGTCGCCACGCGCGCAGCACGCGGTGGCGGCGTCGGCATACCTGCGCGCACGACATCGGCGATCGTCACTACGTCGCCGGTCCCCACGACGCGGTCGAGGTCGACGCCGAGCTCACGCGCGCGTTGCCGCGCCGCCGGAGAGATCTTCCGTCGCGTCGGCGGTTGCGCGTGCACGGGTGCGGCCGGAGCGGTGCGACAGGAGGTGCGGCCGGCACTTCGATTTTCACGGCGCGCGGCGGGGGCGGTGCCACTGCCGGCTTCGTGGGCGCCGCCGCGGGCGCCGCGGGTCGCTCACCAACGCCATCGAGGCGCGCGAGCGGCGTACCGACAGCGACCTCGGTATCCGGGACCACCAGCAGTTCTCCGATCACCGCATCCTCGAAGATCTCGATTTCGATCGCGCCCTTGTCGGTTTCGACCACCGCGACGATGTCGCCGCGATGCACGCGGTCGCCCGGCTTCACGAGCCATTCGATCAACGTGCCGGACTCCATGTCGGCGCCGAGCGACGGCATGCGGAACTCAGACATTGCGTTGCACCAATTGCCGCGCATACGCAACGATGTTCTCGACTTGCGGAATCGCCGCGCGCTCGAGATGCGCGGCATACGGGATCGGCACTTCTGCGCTGCACAGCCGCGCGACCGGCGCGTCGAGTTCGTAGAACGCCTGTTCGGTGATCCGCGCGCTGATCTCCGCGGCCAGGCTGCCGCTCTTCCAGCCCTCGTCGACGATCAGCACGCGATGTGTCTTCGCGACCGACGCCATGATCGTCGCGTCGTCGAGCGGACGCAGCGTGCGCAGATCGATCACCTCTGCCTCGATTCCCTCGTTGGCGAGTGCGCTCGCTGCTTCAAGCGCCTTGAACAGACTGCCGCCGTACGTGATCAGCGACAGATGAATGCCTGGGCGACGCACGACGGCGCGATCGAGATCGGTCGGTCCGGCGCCGTCGGGCAACTCGCCCTTCATGTTGTACAGCATCGCGTGTTCGAAGATCAGCACGGGATCGGGTTTGTCGAGCGCGGTCGGCAGCATGCCGAACGCGTCCTCGATCGTCGCGGGTGCGACGACGCGCAAGCCCGGCACGTGCGCGTACCAGCCCTCGAGGCTGTGCGAATGCTGCGCGGCGAGCTGACGGCCGCCGCCGGTCGCCATGCGGATCACGAGCGGCACATTGAACTGCCCGCCCGACATGTGGCACAGCGTCGCCGCGTTGTTCACGATCTGATCGAGCGCCAGCAGACTGAAATTCACCGTCATGATTTCGACGATCGGCCGCATGCCGCCGAGCGCCGCGCCGATCCCGGCGCCAACGAAAGCCGATTCCGACAACGGCGTGTCGCGGATGCGCTCTTCGCCGAATTCGGCGAGCAGGCCTTTGCTGACGGCGAACGATCCGCCGTAGCGCCCGACGTCTTCGCCCATCAGGAACACGCGCGGATCGCGCTGCAGCGCACCGCGAATCGCTTCGCGCATCGCGTCGCGGTACGTAATGGTCGTCATTGCGCACCGTCGGGCAACGCGATCATTGCGAGGCGCGCGTTCTGTGCTTCGTCCGCATAGACGAACCGCGGCAGATCGGACACCGCCTCGAGCGTGCCCGCGCGCGCGAACGCAACCGCCGCGTCGATTTCAGCGTCGACAGCCGCCTCGATCGCAGTGAGATCGTCGTGCCCACCGAAACCGGCCGCTTCCATGCGTTCGACCAACGTTTTTACCGGGCCGCGTTCCTTCCAGCGTTCGACCTCGGCTTTGTCGCGATACAGTTCGGCGTCGAACATCGAATGCGCGCGGAAGCGGTACGTGCGGAACTCGAGGAACACAGGGCCTCCGTCCGCGTGGATCCGCGCGACCGCGCGGCGCGCCGCCTCCTCTGTCTCCAGCACGTCCATTCCGTCGACCGCTTCCGACGGCACGCCGTATCCCGCCGCTTTCGCGTGGATGTCCGGCTCCGATTCGGAGCGCGCGAGCGCGGTGCCCATCGCATACAGGTTGTTCTCGCAGACGAACAATACCGGCAGCTTCCACAGCGCCGCGAGGTTGATCGACTCGTGGAACTCACCTTCGGCGACCGCGCCTTCGCCGAAGATGCAGCAGGTGACGCGGTCGCGAGCCGACATCTTGTCCGCGAGCGCGAGTCCGACCGCGAGCGGCAATCCACCGCCGACGATCGCATTGCCGCCATAGAAGCGCGACGGCGCGTCGAATAGATGCATCGAGCCACCGCGGCCGCGGCTGACGCCTTCCTGGCGGCCGAGCATCTCCGCCATCACCGGCCCCATCCCGATGCCGCGCGCGAGCGCATGACCATGCTCGCGATAGGTCGCAACGATCGCATCGTCGCTCGACAGCGCGTTCATCACGCCGACCGCGACCGCTTCCTCACCGATGTACAAGTGCAGGAAGCCGCGGATCTCCGCCGCGCTGTACAACTCCGCGCATTTCTCCTCGAAGCGCGTGATGCGCACCATCGCGCGCAGCAGATCGAGCGCGTGCTGTCGCGACACGAGCGGCCTCACGCAGAGGTCTCCAGCGTCGACGTATCGCCTTCCGGTAAGCCGAGTTCGCGCGCCTTCAACAGCCGCCGCATGATCTTGCCGCTCTTCGTTTTCGGCAGAGAATCCTTGAATTCGATCTCCTTCGGCGCGACCGCCGGACCGAGCCGCTTGCGCGCGTGCGCGAGCAGCGCTTTGCGCGTCGCTTCGTCGCCGGCAAATCCCGTCTTCAACGCAACGAACGCTTTCACGATCTCACCCGCGACCGGGTCCGGCTTGCCGATCACCGCGGCTTCGGCCACCGCGGGATGCTCCATCAGCGCGCTCTCGACTTCGAAGGGCCCGATCAGATGTCCAGACGACTTGATCAGGTCATCGGCGCGGCCGACGAACCAGTAGTAGCCGTCTGCGTCGCGACGCGCGAGATCCCCAGTCAGATACCACTCGCCGACGAAGCACTTCCGGTAGCGCGCTTCCTCGTTGAGATACGCGCGGAACATCGATGGCCAGCCCGCCCGCAGCGCCAGTTCGCCTTCGCGACCCGTTGCCTCGATGACCCGCACGTCACCGTCGATGCGTTCGACGATCGCTGCTTCAACGCCAGGGACCGGCTTGCCCATCGAACCGGGTTTCACGTCCATCGAGCGGAAATTCGCGATCATGATTCCGCCGGTTTCGGTCTGCCACCAGTTGTCGTGAATCGGCTGCCCCAACGCCCGCTCTCCCCACGACACCGCTTCTGGATTCAACGGCTCACCGACGCTGCCGATGAAACGTACACGCGTCAGGTCGAACCGCTTCGGCAAGTCGTCGCCGTACTTCATCAGCATGCGGATCGCGGTCGGCGCCGTGTACCAGACATCGACCTTCTGCTGTTCGAGCGTGCGATACCAGCGCTCGGCATCGAACTCCTCCTGATCCACCAGCAGCGTCGCGCCGATCGTCAGCGGCGCGACGATGCCGTACGACGTTCCGGTCACCCAACCGGGGTCGGCCGTGCACCAGAACACGTCGCCTTCACGCAGATCGAGCGCGAACCGCCCGGTGCTGTGGTGCGTGACGACGGCGCCGTGCACGTGCAGCGCCCCCTTCGGCTTGCCGGTCGTGCCGCTCGTGAAGTGCAGCAGCGCCGGATCTTCGGGATCGGTCGGCGGAATCGTGAAGTCGGTGCTCGCCGCAGCGAGCAGCGCGGACAGATCGAGGCAACGCTCCGGCAGCCCCTCATCACGCTCGTCGGGAACGATCAGCACGTGCGCGAGCCCCGGCAAGCGGTCGCGCAACTCGGCGACTTTGCGGCGGTACAGACGCTGCGTCGTGACGAGTACGCGCGCATCGCCGATCGACATCCGCGAATGAATCGGTTCGGGGCCGAACGCGGAGAACATCGGACAAAAGACGTTCTTGTGCTTCAGCGCGCCGAGCGCCGCGACGTACAGCTCCGGAATGCGATCGGCCAGCACGTACACGCGTTCGCCGGCCGCCACGCCGAGATGCTCGAGCACGTTCGCGAACGCGTTGGTCTGCGCGGCGAGACTGCGGTACGACACGTCGCGCACCGCACCCGACTTCGCGATCCAGCGCAGCGCAACCGCGTCACCGCGACCGTGCGTCACGTGCCGGTCGACCGCCTCGTACGCGATGTTGAGCCCGCCGCCGTCCGGCAATCCGTCGAGCGATGCGCGCGCATCGGACCAATGAAATTCCCGGCAGACGCGAGCGTAGTTGTCGAGCACCGGTGCGGGCTGCGCCGGATCGAGGTGCTTTTCGATTCTCGCGATCATGACCGCAGCGTCCGCTTGTCTACATATTCGATAGACGATAGCCGAGAACCGCAGCCCTGCCGCTACGTAGATGGACCTATTGAGTCCCTGCTTTCGCGACCGACGTCCTCGCCTTGCGGGAATCCCCTAGTGAACTGCCGTTGCACCCGAAGCCACAATGCGCGTGAACAAGTGGACTCAGGTGATGACATGGCGACTGGACACGACATCACCCTGGCGCGAGTGCTCGTCGCGGCCGACACGCGGGAATCACTGGTCGCTGCGGTGGAGAAGACCGCGCTCATCGAGCACTACACGGGAGCGGCCGTCACTGCCTTGCTGGTGATCCACGATCCGGTCGCCGACATCTTGGTGGAACAGCTACAGTCACGACGCCGTCCAGCGTGTCTTGGATCAGCTGGTCGGCAACGAGCGCCGCGCGCTCGACGCGGCGCTTGCACCGTGGCGCGAACGCATCGCGGACCTCGATACCGACGTGGTCTTGGGACGCGAACTGGCGCACGCGATCAGCGCTGCGGCGCGCTCCGCGAATGCCGACCTGATCGTGAAGCCGATCGGTCGCACAGCGCATCGCGCGGACTTCCTGCACGCACCGGCCGACTGGCAGCTGATGCGCGAGGCGCCGTGTCCCGTGCTGTTCACTCGCTCGACGCCGTGGCGCAAGCCGATCCGCGTGCTCGCCGCGCTCGACGTGATGGATGCGGCGCATGCCGCGCTGAACGACGAAATCATTCGCCGCGCCGACGTGTTGAAATCGATTCTCGGCGGCGAGTTGCACGTGGCCACGGCGTATCCCAACCTTGCGCCCTACGTCGCGCAATTCGAGGTCGCGTCAGACCCCACGTCGCGAGAGGCCTGGCAGGACGCGCTGACGCGCCTGCTCGAACGGCTGCATGTCCACGGCGCGACGGTCCACGTCGAGCAGGGCCGCGCGCGCGACGTCATCCACGCGCTCGCGGTCGCGCTCGACGCCGGCCTGACGGTCGTGGGCACCGCCGGCCGCTCGGGTTTGAAGAAGCTGCTGATCGGCAACACCGCCGAACAGGTCATCGGCGATCTGGCGACCGACCTGCTCACCGTCAGGGCGCCTCAACAAGCGAACTGAGCCGCGCCGTGGCGACTACCGTACTCGATCGACGACGGGCGCGCGGTTGCGCTCACGACGCTATAGGATCTGCGCCCAAGGGGCGTTCCCGCATCAGCCTCTTCCCATTGACGCCGAGCAACTGGAATTCACATCTATGTCGCTAGCAATTACGGACCCCGTCTACAACTACACCGTGGTGCGGCGCTTCGCCATCATGACGGTCGTGTGGGGTATCGTCGGCATGGCCGTCGGCGTGCTGATCGCCGCGACAACTCGCATGGCCCGCACTCAATTTCGATATCCCGTGGTTGTCGTACGGGCGCTTGCGCCCGCTGCACACGAACGCGGTCATCTTCGCGTTCGGCGGCTGCGCGTTGATGGCGTCCGCGCTTCTACGTCGTGCAGCGCACGTGTCGCGTGCGACTCATTTCCGACGGCCTGGCGTCGTTCGTGTTCTGGGGCTGGCAAGTGGTGATCGTCTCCGCGGCGATCACGCTGCCGCTCGGCATGACCACCGCCAAGGAATACGCCGAGCTCGAATGGCCGATCGACATCCTGATCACGCTCGTGTGGGTCGCGTTCGGCGTCGTGTTCTTCGGCACGATCGCGAAGCGCACGATCAACCACATCTACGTCGCGAACTGGTTCTTCGGCGCGCTGATCATCGGCATCGCGGTGCTGCACATCTTCAACAGCCTCGAACTGCCGGTGTCACTGACGAAGTCGTATTCGATCTACGCAGGATCGATGGATGCGATGGTGCAGTGGTGGTACGGCCACAACGCGGTCGGATTTTTCCTCACCGCCGGGCTTCCTCGGGATCATGTACTACTTCGTGCCGAAGCAGGCCGAGCGGCCCGTCTATTCGTATCGGCTGTCGATCGTGCACTTCTGGGCGCTGATCGCGATCTACGTGTGGGCGGGACCGCACCACCTGCACTACACGTCGCTGCCGGACTGGGCGCAGAGCCTCGGCATGGTGATGTCGTTGGTGCTGCTCGCGCCGTCGTGGGGCGGAATGATCAACGGCATCATGACGTTGTCGGGTGCGTGGGACAAATTGCGCACCGATCCGATTCTCAAGTTCCTGATCGTCTCGCTGTCGTTCTACGGCATGTCGACCTTCGAAGGTCCGATGATGTCGATCAAGACGGTGAACGCGCTGTCGCACAACACGGACTGGACGATCGGCCACGTGCATTCCGGCGCGCTCGGCTGGGTCGCGATGGTGTCGATCGGCGCGATGTATCACCTGATTCCGATTCTGTACGGCCGCAAGCAGGGCGAGATGTACTCGGTGCAGCCTGATCAACCTGCACTTCTGGCTCGCGACGCTCGGCACGGTGCTGTACATCGCGTCGATGTGGGTGAACGGTCTCGATGCAGGGTCTGATGTGGCGCGCGACGAACGTCGACGGCACGTTGACGTACTCCTTCGTCGAATCGTTCGAAGCGAGCTATCCCGGCTACTACGTCCGCGCGCGTCGGCGGCGCGATCTTCCTCAGCGGCATGCTCGTGATGGCCTACAACGTCTGGAAGACCGACGACCACGACGCAGACGCGCAGCGAACGCGCCATCGCAACGCCGTTGGTCGCGCGTGGAGGCATCGACGTGAGCGACGATCGCACCGAAACGAGTCTGACGTTCCTGATCGTGTTGACGCTGATCGCGGTCTGCGTCGGCGGCATGGTCGAGATCTTTCCGCAATTCTTCAAAGGCGAGCGCGACGCAGCCGATCGCGACGCTGCACGCCGCTGCCGGCGCTCGAGTTCGAAGGACGCGACATCTACATCCGCGAAGGCTGCCACGTCTGCCACACGCAGATGGTGCGGCCGCTGCGCGCGGAGACGGAACGCTACGGCCACTACTCGGTCGCCGGCGAAGACGTCTACGAGCATCCGTTCCTGTGGGGCAGCAAACGCACCGGACCGGATCTCGCGCGCGTCGGCGGCCGCTACAGCGACGACTGGCATCGCGCGCATCTGAACAATCCGCGCAGCGTCGTGCCGCAGTCGAACATGCCCGCGTTATCCGTGGTTGTTCGACACGAAACTCACCGGCGAACTGACCGCGCGCAAACTCACCGCGATGCGCACGCTCGGCGTGCCGTACACCGACGCCGACATCGCCGGCGCCGCACGACGCCGTCGTCGGCCACACCGAGAGCGAGGCGTTGATCGCCTATCTGCAGACGCTCGGCGTCGACATGATCGGCTACACCGGAGACGCGCGATGACCTTCGGCGCCTTTGCAACGCTGTTGGTCGCGGCTGGCATTCGTCGGGCTGCTCGTACTGGGTGCTGCATCCCGCGAACAAGGCGCGATTCGAGTCGTACGCGAGCGATTCCGCTTGCCGACGACGATCCGGCGGACGATGCGACAAGGAGCCGCCGACGATGAGTACCTTCTGGAGCCTCTTCATCATCGTCGGCACGCTCGGCTCGCTCGTCTGGACGCTGTGGCTGCTGCTGTCGAATCGCTCGAAGGCGACCGGCGACCGTCGGAAACGACCGGCCACGACTTCGACGGCATTCGAGGAATACGACAATCCGCTGCCGCTGTGGTGGGTCGGTCTGTTCGTCGCGACGATCGTGTTCGCCGTCGGCTATCTCCTCTATTACCCCGGTCTCGGCAATTTCGCGGGCTTGGGCGGCTGGACGTCGCACGCACAATGGCAAGCACGACGTGACGGCGAACGAAGCCCGCGTTCGCGCCGTTGCTACGCGAGCGTCTCGCGCGCGATGAGCGAAGCGCAACTGCACGAGAGCCACCAGGCACAACAGATCGGCCGGCGTCTGTTCCTCAACTACTGCGCGAGTTGCCACGGCATGCAGCGCGCGCGGCGCGCTTCGGCTTTCCGAATCTGACCGACGACGAGTGGCAGTGGGGCGGCGACTTCGACTCGATCAAGACGACGATCCGCGGCGGCCGCACCGCCGCGATGCCGGCGTGGGGCACCGTGCTCGGCGACGCCGGCACCGCCGACATGGCGCAGTACGTGCTGAGTCTTGTCGGGCGCGCAGCACGACGCGGCCGCGGCGCAGCGCGCGCGCACCGCAGTTCGCAGACGCTGTGCGTGGCGTGTCACGGACCGGAAGGCAAAGGCAATCCGTTGTTCGGCGCGCCGGATCTGACGAACGATATCTGGCTGTACGGCGGCGATGCCGACACGATCGCGTTCACGATCCGCAACGGCCGCGGCGGACAGATGCCGCGCTTCGAGACGAGTGCTCGGCGACGCGCGCATCGACATCGTCGCGCCTACGTGTCCGGGCTGCGACGGCAATGAGCACGCCGACGTGCGATCATCGCGACCGACGCCGCCCCGACGACCGACGACGACGCGGTCGCCGGCTTCGCACCGGTCGATCTGTATCAGCGCCGCGAGAAGATCTTCACGCGCGCGATCGAAGGACGCTTCCAGCGCATCCGGCTGTATTCGGGTTGGCCGCTGCTGCTCGGTTATCTGCTGCTGCCGTGGCTCGACTGGGGCAGCGCGGCAGGCGGTGCTGTTCGACCTGCCGTCGCGGCAGTTCTACATCTTCGGCCTCACGTTCTGGCCGCAGGATTTCATGCTGCTCGCGTGGCTGCTGATCATCGCCGCGTTCGCGCTGTTCACGTGACGTCGGTGGTCGGCCGCGTCTGGTGCGGCTACACGTGCCCGCAGACGGTCTGGACCGCGATCTTCATGTGGGTCGAGCAGGTCACCGAAGGTCCGCGCCACGCGCGCATCCGTCTCGATCAGGCGCCGTGGAGCTTCGAGAAGGTCGCGCAGGCGCGGCGCGAAGCACGCGCTGTGGCTCGGTTGGGCGTTCGCTCACCGGCTTCACGTTCGTCGGCTACTTCACGCCGATTCGCGAACTCGCGGCCGACGTGGTCACGCTGAACGTCGCGCCGTGGCCGGCGCGCGTGGATCGTGTTCTTCACGCTCGCGACGTACATCAACGCCGGCTGGATGCGCGAGCAGGTGTGCATCTACATGTGTCCGTACGCGCGCTTCCAGTCGGCGATGTTCGACAAGGACACGCTGATCGTCTCGTACGACGCGGCCCGCGGCGAACCGCGCGGCGCGCGCAAACGCGGCACACACCCGGCAGACGCTCGGCGACTGCATCGACTGCCAACTGTGCGTGCAGGTCTGTCCGACGGGCATCGACATCCGCAACGGCCTGCAATACCAGTGCATCGGCTGCGCGCACTGCGTCGACGCGTGCGACGACGTGATGCAGAAGGTCGGCTACGCACCCGGGCTCATCCGTTATACGACCGAACAACGCGCTGCGCGGTCAGACCGACGCAGTGTGCTGCGGCCGCGCGTGATCGGCTACGCGGTCGCGTTGTCGTTGATGGCAGCGCTGTTCGTCGTCGCGCTGTCGACCGCAGTCTGTTCGGCATCGACGTCATCCGCGATCGCGGCGAACTGTTCCATGTGGACCGCGACGCCATCCGCAACGACTACACGCTGAAGATCGTCAACAAGACGCAGCGCCCACAAACGTATGCGCTCGCGCTCGCCGACGACGCCGCGCGGACTGACATTCGAAGGACCGCGCACGGTCGACGTCGACGCCGGCGAAGTCGCGAACGTGCCGGTCAGCCTCGCGGCCGATCCCGCTGCAACTCGACGTCGCCGTCATTGCGACGTGCGGTTCGAACGTGTGCGATGCGCAGCAGCACTGCGACGCCGCAAACGAACCACTTCTTCGGTCCGGCGAAATCGTGAACGCGCAAACCGAACCGCCCGCATGCAGCCCTGGTACCGGCAGTTCTGGCCGTGGCTGCTGATCGCGATTCCGCTCGCCGGCGTCGTGATGTCGAGGATCACGCGCGATCGTACGCGTATCGCTTCGCCGACGTCGAAGTGCGCGCGCCGCACGCGTCGCCGCTCGACAAGACGAACGGGGAGTCGCCGCGATGAAGCGCCGCCGCAGCAGCCGGCACGCGCTGCAGTTCGGCGTTCCGCGACGAACCCGGGTTCGTCGATCTCGTCACACACCGCCTCGCCGCCGATCGCTACGAACTCGATCTCGAAGTGCCGGACATGCGCTGTGCGAATTGCGCGACACGCATCGAAGCGGCGCTGACGCGCGCTCGACGGCGTCGACGCGGTGCGCATCAATCCGGCGCGACAGCTCGTCGCGCTCGAGCTACGACCCGAGTCGCATCGGCCTCGGCGCATTGCTCGATGCGATCTCGGCCGCCGGCTACACGCCGGTGTTCGTCGCGCGCTCCGTCAGACGACCCGCGCGCTCGTCGCGGAACGGCGCGCACAGCTGAAGCGCCTCGCCGTCGCGGGCATCGCGATGATGCAGGTGATGATGTTCTCGCTGCCGCTGTACGTCGCGGACAGCGACCACATGAGCGCGTTCTATCAGGCGCTGTTCCGCTGGTCGGCGCTGATCTTCACGACACCGGTCGTGTTCTACTCCGCGCGGCCGTTCTTCCGCAACGCGATCATCGCAGCTGCGAACGTCAACGCACACGGTCTCGCGATGGACGTGCCGGTCGCGCTCGCCATCGCCGTCGCTTACGCCGCGAGCGTGCTGGCGACCGTCGCCGGGCACGGCGACGTGTACTTCGACTCGGTGACGATGTTCGTCTTCCTGCTGCTCGGCGCGCGTTATCTCGAACAGCAGCACGCGCCATCGCTTGGCGCGTTTCGACGACTGGCTGGTCGCTGCTGCCGGCAGCGGCGAGTCGCGTCGCGAACGACGGCGTCGAGACGATCCCGCTGCAGCGCGATTCGACCCGGGCGATCGCATTCTGGTCGCCTCCGGTTCGCGCATTCCGATCGACGGCGAGATCGTCGACGGTGCGACGCAGGTCGACGAATCGATGCTGACGGGCGAGTCGCGACTCGTCGCGAAATCGACCGGGCAGCGCGTGTTTGCCGGCACGCTGAACGTGGCGCAACCGATCCACGTCGTCGCGCAAACACGACCCGCGCAGACGCGCGTCGCCGAAATCCATCGGCTCGCGCAGCGCGCGACGCTCGACAAACCACCGGTCGCGCTGCTCGCCGATCGGGTGGCGCGACACTTCGTCGCCGGCATCCTGCTGCTCGCATGCGTGACATATCTCGCGTGGTACGTAATCGACGCGCCACGCGCGTTGCCCGCCGCGATCGCCGTTCTGGTCGTCTCGTGCCCCTGCGCGCTGTCGTTGGCGATTCCGACCGCGCTGACCGCGGCCGCGACGGCGTTGCGCCGCCACGGATTCGTCGCGACGCGCGCCCACGTCATCGAGCGGCTCGCGCGCGTCTCACACGTCGTATTCGACAAGACCGGCACGCTGACGGGAGGGCGAGCCGAGCTGATCGCGGTGAAGACATTCGGCGCATCGTCGGCCGATGCGTGCATCGAAATCGCGCGCGCGCTCGAATCCGGCGGCATTCATCCGCTCGGCGCCGCGTTCGATGCCACCGCCGCGCCGCGGCACCGCGCGCACGACGTGCGCATCGAGCCGGGCAAAGGAATCGAAGGCCACGTCGATGGCGTTGCGTATCGCCTCGGCAATGCGGAGTTCTGCGCGATCGACGCGCGCGCGTCGCGGCCGGAGCTGACGACGTTCTATCTGGCGAGCACAGCCGGGCCGACCGCGACACCGACCGCGCTCGCCGAGTTCGGCGTGCGCATGGCGCTGCGCGATGACGCAAAGGCGACGCTGGCTGCACTCGCCGAACTCGGCGTCAGCGCAGAAATTCTGACCGGTGACGCCGTCGAACCGGCGCGGCTGCTCGCGCGCGAACTCGCCGATCTGCCGTTCACCGCGCGCCGCGAATCCGCAGGCCAAGCTCGCTCACATCCTCGCGTTGCGCGAGCGCGGCGTCGATGTCGCGATGGTCGGCGACGGCATCAACGACGTGCCGGGCCTCGCCGCCGCCGCGGTGTCGATCACCACCGCCGACGGTACGGATCTCGCGAAATCGCACAGCGACGCGATTCTGCTCGCCGCGGGGATCGGCGGGATCGCACACGCGATCCGCATTGCGCGTCGCGCGCGCTCGATCATTCGCGAAAATCTGTGGTGGGCGGCGGCGTACAACCTGATCGCGATTCCATTGGCCGGCGCCGGACTCGTTCCGCCGTGGCTCGCGGCGGTCGGCATGTCGGCGAGTTCGCTCGGCGTGACGCTGAACGCGATGCGTCTCGCCATTCCTGATCGGCGGCCCGACCGGCGGGAGCGTGCGTAGTGGACATCCTGTTGCTGTTGATTCCGCTGTCGGCGCTGATCGTCATCGGCGCGATCGTCATGTACTTGCGCGCCGTCGACACCGGCCAGTTCGACGATCTCGAACGGCAAGGACGCATCACGCTGTTCGAGGAAGTCGCCGACCAGACCCCTGCCGCGCAACGGCAGGACGAACGAACGAAGTCAGGCTGAGGAGACCACGATGGCGTTGCATTCGATCGACATTCTGACGCGCCCGGTCAAAGCGTGGATCGACATCGCCCGCGAAGGACACTCGGCGTTGCGACTGTTGCTCGGCCACACGCTGCCGTGGGCATTGGTCGCCGCGCTGTGCTGGTACTACGGCGTCACGCAGGTCGGCTGGCGGTTCGGCGACGAACCGATGCAGCGGCTCGCGAATCCGAGCGCCGCGCGGATCTGCATGCTGTTCTATGTCGCGATGGTCGCTCGGCGTGATCGCGCTCGGCTACCTGGTGCATTGGATGGCCGCGACCTACGCGGCCGCGCAATCGAGCGCTCGCGCACGGCATCGCGATCGTCACGTATACGGCGACGCCATTCTTCGTTGCCGGCGTTCTCGGGCTGCACCCGTCGCTGTGGTTCGACATCGCGGCTGGCGTCGTGGTCGCGTGCTACTGCGTTTATCTGCTCTATCGTCGGCGTGCCGATCGTGATGCACGTTGCGCCGGAGCGTGGCTTTCTGTTCGCGAGCGCGATCGTCGCGGTCGCGCTGGTCGGCGTCGTCGCGACGATGGCGGCCACCGCGCTGTTGTGGGACTTCGGCGCCGAGCCGGTCTTCACGTATTGACGTGCGGCAGATCGAAACTGCACCGCAGATTCAGCTGACCGGTGTCAATCAGAACAGCCCCGCAGTGACACCCCCCGGGGCAATCGTGATATCAACGAGCGTCCCGAAGTTCGCCTGCGCAAAATGACCGAGACCGCAAACGTGAACACCGCCACCGCCGACGCGGGCTCGACGCGCGGCAAGCTTCGCGATACTGATCGCGGTCGCACGCTACCCTCGGTACTGGCCGCGGGTGTCGGCGCCGCGGTTGCGGGCGTCGCGATGATTCCGAACACGGGCTCGGCCCCTCGCACGCTGGCTCTCTTCGTCGGGATCTGCGCCGGCGCGCTACTCAGTGCAGCGTTGTTCTTGGCGTTGTCCTCACGTCGGCGCAACCGATGGTTGGTATCGAGCGCGGCATCCGAAGAGGCACTCAACCAATCGGACGCGCGCGCCCGCGCCGTGATCGACAACGCGGTCGATGCGATCGCGATCATCGACGCGAACGGCATCATCATGTCGTTCAACCGCGCCGCTTATCGGATGTTCGGCTACGAACCGCACGAGGTGATCGGCCGCAACGTCAGCATGCTGATGCCGGAACCACACCGTACCCGGCACGACGCGTATATCTGCATCGCTACATCACCACCGCCGAGCCGCGCATCATCGGGATCGGCCGCGAACTGGACGCGCGACGCAAAGACGGTACGACGGTGCCGATCCATCTCTCGGTGAGCGAAGTCGTCGTCCAAGGCCAGCGTACGTTCACCGGAGTGATGCGCGACATCTCGCGTCGAACGCGCCGACAAGGAAGAGATCCGACGGCAGAACGAGCGCCTCAGCGTCACCGTCAGAAATGCGCCGATGGGCATCGTGACGTACCAATTCGGCGAAACGTTCGCGTCCACGAACCGCGCCTTCGAAACGATGATCGGCTACTCGAACGCCGAGCTCGCGGAGATGGAGTTCGTCACCCTCACGCACCCCGACGATCGAGCGGAACTGAGGCGACTGACCGACGACGCGCACGAAGGCCGGGTCGAGCAGTTTTCGTTGCGGCTGCGCCTGCTGCGGAAATCGGGAACGCCCGGTGCACGTCGTCACGCACAACGCGATCACGCACGACCAGCACGGCGTGCCGGACCTGATCATCGCTCAGGTAGAAGACCTCACCGCCGAAATGATGGCGAAGGAAGCGGAGCGCGTGCATCAGGATCGTCTCACGCACGTCGCGCGTCTCAGCACGCTCGGCGAGATGACCGCCGGCATCGCGCACGAAATCAACCAGCCGCTCACGGCGATATCGATGTACGCCCAGTCCGGTGTGCGCATGCTCGATGCCGGCATTCCGAAGCCCGAGCGGTTGCGCGAGGCGCTCGAGAAACTGTCCGCCCAGTCATTGCGCGCCGGCGCGGTGATCGACCGCGTGCAGCGTCTCGTTCGAAAACAGGAGAGCAAATTCGAAACGGTGCGCATCAACGATCTCATCGGCGACATCCTGCGTCTGGCCGAGAGCGACGCACGCGTCAACGACATGCAGATTGCGCTCGATCTCGCGCGCGATGTCGCAGAGGTCAATGCCGACCCGATCCAGATCCAGCAGGTGCTGCTGAACCTGATCCGCAACGGCATCGATGCGATGCGCAGCATCGACTGCCGCTACGGCAGCGTCGTGACCATCCGGTCGCGCGCGGTATCCGGCTATCGCGTCGAAGTGTCCGTCGTCGACAGCGGCACCGGCGTTGCCGACGATCTCGCAGAGGCGATGTTCACGCCGTTCACGACGACAAAGGCCAACGGGATGGGAATGGGGCTGTCGATCTGCCGATCGATCATCGATGCACACGGCGGCCAGCTCGAGCTACCGCAACAACCCGGACCACGGCGCCACCTTCTATTTTCAGCTTCCCATAGGACACGTCACATGAAACCTGACCAACCCATCGTCCACGTCATCGACGACGACGAGGCGGTGCGCGACTCCATCAGCATGCTGTTCGATACCGATAACATCGAGCACGTCGTGTATGCCTCCGCCACCGACTTCCTGAACGCTTACAACGACGCCATGTGCGGTTGTCTCGTGCTCGATGTCCGCATGCCGAACATGACCGGACTGGAACTGCAGGACGAGCTGAACAAGCGCCACTCCAGGCTGCCGATCATTTTCATCACCGGTCACGGCGATATTCCGATGGCGGTGGAGGCGATGCGCCGCGGCGCGCTCGATTTTCTGCGCAAACCCTTCGGCGAGGACGATCTGCTGCAGCGCGTCGGCGAGGCGTTGCGCCATGCAACCGACATGCGCGACGAACGCAAAGCGCTCGACGAAATTCAGAACCACTTCGAAACGCTGTCGCCGCGTGAGAAGGAGGTATTCGACCGGGTCGCCGCAGGACAGGCGAACAAAGTCGTCGCGATTGAACTCGGCATCAGTGAGCGCACCGTCGAGATTCACCGCTCGCAGGTGATGAAGAAGATGGGCGCACGATCGCTCGCGCAACTCGTGCGCATGAAGATCGACCTCGACCGCGAGATGGCGCATTGACGTCCGACGTCCCCCGTAGCGCGGATCTGCGTCGTCTCGCGCGCAACTGCGGGATTGCATTGCAACGTGCCGGCGCGCGACTCGCCTGCGCCGAGTCGTGTACCGGCGGGTTGATCGCCGCCACCTGCACCGCCATTTCGGGCAGTTCGGACTGGTTCGAGTGTTCGTTCGTTACGTACCGACCTGAGGCAAAGCACCGCGTCCTCGACGTGGCGCACCAGACACTGCAGACGGTTCAGCGCCGTCAGCGAGCCGACTGCAAGGGAAATGGCGATCGGTGCGTTGCGCGCATTGCGATGCGCGCCTCGCGGTCAGCGTCACCGGTATCGCCGGTCCAACGGGCGGCGACATCACGCATCCGATTGGGACGGTCTGGTTCGCGTGGGCGATGCGTGGTCCCGGCGATATTCAGGTGCTGCAGACTGCGCACCACGATTTCCACGGCAGCCGCGATCAGATCCGCCGCTGTGCCGTAGCAACGGCACTCACCGGTGTGCTCGATTCACTCTCTACGGGCCGACAAGTCTCCGAACTCGCCTGACATCAATGAAAGGTGGACATCGCCACGCGGACAGCCAGAACATCGCAGCGCGCACCATGCAACACCGCGTTCGCCGTGGAGCCGAGCAACAGCCGCCAACCGTGTCGCCCGTGGCTGCCGACGATGATCAGATCGACGTCCTTGTCCTGCGCGAGTCGCAGGATCTGCGTTGGGGCGTGGCCGCGCTCGAGGTATTGCCGCGCAGGCGGGACGCCATATCTGCGTCCCACTTCGGCCAGCTGCGTCGTGGCTCGGCGCAACAGGTCTTCCTCGAAGCCGAGCGGCAGCGTACCGAGCGCCGGCTCCATGCCGTAGTAATAGTAGGCAGGCTCGAGTACGTGCACGATCGATACCGTTGCACCCGCACCGACCCGTTCGACCGCGCGTAGCAGCGCGCTGCTCAGCTGGTCATCGGCCAGATCGACCGCCACGAGCACTTCTTTGTAGCCGGCCACGGTCCGCCATCCCGAACGAATGAATGATGTACGAGCTTAGGCCGCGGCGTGGCTGCGCCGCCATTGCGGAAAGCCCGTATCCATCGGCACGACGATCGTCTGCATGCGTTGCCCGCACCTGGCCTTCGCTACGCGCTGCTTTCGGCGCGCGCCCGCGCGGCGCGCACCTCATCCAGCGCCTTCTCGGCCAGCTGCTCATAGTTCTTCGAGACCGCAGCGACCTTCGCGTCGGCGTCGCGACCGAGGAGCGCTTCCTTCATCTCGTCGTAGCCGTCCTGGATGCACTGCATGAAAAATTCGGGGTCCGGGATCATGTCGCGGCACGACGTGAAGCTGATGCTGAGTTCACCGTAGTAACTCGACACCGGGATGATGAGCCCCATGTTGTGGACGATCGGGCCATAGCCGACGGTGGTCACGGTTTCGCAACCCATCGTGTAGAGGGGCACTTGCGGGCCGGGCACATTGGTGATCGAACAGTTGAACGGCACCGTGGCTTGACTGCCGCGGGCGTACTCGGCCGTCAGTCGCGCGGCCAGATTCTGGGTGGCCGCCGGAATGAATTCGCCATAGCGCGTCATCAGGCCGGCACCGATCGAGTTGGCCATTTCCTTTGCGCTGCGCGTCAGAGTCGCGAATCGTCAGTAGCCGGACTTTGGGATCGGAAATGTCCGTGCCGATCGCGACGAACATCGCGCTGACCTGATTGCCCATCGAATAGTCGGCTTTGTTCTTTCGCGTACTGATCGGCGCCATCGCCACCAGCGGGTCGGCCGGCAGTTCGCGTTTGGCAAGCAGATAAGCGCGCAGCGCGCCGCCGCAGATCGCGAGCACGACGTCGTTGACCGTCGCATCCGCGACGCCGTTCTTCATCGCCCGAACTTCGTCGAGCACGAAACGCTTGAATCCCATCACACGATGCGACGTCACCGCTGCGTTGAAGCGCGTTTTTGGAATCGGGCGTGGCTGTGCCGGAATCTGCTGCGGAGGGTTCTGGGTTAGGTTCTGCACGTGCGCCGATTGCGTCGCTAGTTCCGCGATTTGAATCGGTCGCAGCAGATTGTTGCTGTACGTGCGCATCATCAATTCGAGATTCGACGGCGCAGCGTCGGGTTGCCATGGTTCCTTCGGTGGCTTCACCTGGCGCGACTTCGGGCGTCAGATCGGCCATCGCCATCGCCATCTCCATGCCGGATTGCCCATCGATCGCGCAGTGGTGCATTTTCGTCAGCAGACCGACGCAGCCGCTCGGCACGTTGTCGAGTCGATCGAGCCCGTGAATGAGGTACGTCTCCCACGGCGGTCGCGTCATGTCGAGCGGGCGGCTCAGGATCCTCGCCGCGAGCGTATAGAACTGCGCCCAGTCGTGCGGCTCGGGGAGTCCAACTTCGCGGATGTGATACTCGAGATCGAAATTCTCATCCTCGATCCAGTACGGGTGATCCAACCCGAACGGGACGTTGACGAGACGCCGTGCGCGCGGTCGGCATCAGATGCAGACGCTCGCGATAAAACTGCAGCATCCGTTCGAGCGTCAGCGCGCCATACGGCGATTTCGTCGGATCGAGGATCGCCACGGAGCCGACGTGCATCGGTGTCGACGGCGAATCCTGGTACAGGAACGACGCGTCCTGTGAGCTGAGTTGTCGCAGCATGATT
This sequence comes from uncultured Gammaproteobacteria bacterium, assembly GCA_963829065.1. Classification (GTDB taxonomy): domain Bacteria; phylum Pseudomonadota; class Gammaproteobacteria; order Pseudomonadales; family Azotimanducaceae; genus DATJGR01. Next base: position 81,158 of record CAWHHK010000017.1, read on the forward strand.
GACCCCGTTATGTCGTCGCGTGTTTGAGTTCGTCGAACGAATCATCGAGGTTTGCGGCCAGGCGTTCGGGGTCGGGCAGCGTTTCGCGACACCCGCACACCGACACGGTGATGCCGCCGGAATAACTGAACACCGGAAAGATGAGTCCGACGCCGTCGGAGATCGGCCCCATGCCGAACATCCGATCGAGCCGCGCGCCGGACATGTAGAGGGGCGTTGCGGGACCCGGCACATTGGTCACGACACAGTTGAAGGCCGGGGTGCCGCGCTCCGCCATGCCGGCTGCTCGTGTAGAGCCGCGCTGCCAACGCGGCGAGTCGCGCGGGAATGAACTGGCTGTAGTCGGTCATCAACCGCGCACCGATCGCACTCGCGAACAACTTCGAGTTGTGTGTGCTGTCGCGCACCGCCGCGAGCCGCTCGGCTGGCTGCCCGATATGCGTACCCAACGACGCGAGCATCGCCGCGACTTTGTTGCCCTCGGTGTTTTTCTCGTCCGTCGTGCGCACGTTGATCGGCGCCATCGCAATCAACGACGTGTCCGGCAGTTCGCCCTTCTCGGTCGAGGTATCGTCGCAGCGCGCCGCCGACGACCGTCAGGATCACGTCGTTGATCGTCGCCCCTTCGACGGCTCGTTTGATGCGGCGACAATCCTCGAGCGCGTAACGTCGGCCGTCGAACACGCGGTGCGGCGTCACGCGGCCGTTGAAGCGCGTGCGCGGTACCGGACCCACCGGATCGACCGGAGTGGCCCGAAATGTCTCGGCCGCTCGGCGCAACGCCGGCACGGTACGGGACCAGACTTCGGCGGCGCGAAACGGCTGCAGCAGATTGTTCAGCGCACTGCGCGACATCAGGTCGAACGGCGCCGGTTCCGGTTCTCCCGACCACACTGTTTGCGGCGGCGGGATTTCACCCGGCGTCGCCTGCAGATCGTGCAGCACTTCCGTCAGCGCCGCGCCCGAAGCCCCGTCGATGGCGGCGTGATGAATCTTCAGCAGCAACCCGAACGCACCGTCCGGCACGCCGTCGATCGCGCGCAGGCCACTGATGACCGTCAACTCCCACAGCGGTTTGCTGCGATCGAGCGGATACGAATGCAGCCGCGCTGCCTGCCGGCAGAACTGCGTCCAGTCTCCGGGCGGCGGCAATGCCACGTGCCGCACGTGAAATTCCAGATCGAAGTTCTTGTCCTCGATCCAGTACGGATGGTCGGTGTCGCCCGGGACCTCGACGAGTCGGCGTCGAAAACACTTCGCGAGATGCAGGCGGCTGTTCGATGTTGCGCAGGATGTCGCGAAAACGCACCCGTCCATTCGGCGCGGTCGATTGATCGTAGAGCGAGAGCATCGCGACATGCATGTGCGCATTCGGCGTCTCGCTATAAATGAACGATGCGTCCTGAGCGCTCAGTTGCTGCATGATCTCGACCCTCCCCTTGGGTGCTGATCGGAACACCAAAAGGTTCGAGCGACAACGTTGCCAATGCTGCACAGCGGGCGCAGCCTATGCGGATCTGCAGGTTGTACCGACCATCTAGTCAAACGAGAGACCCGACTCTGGACAATTCAAAATTCACCCAGAGGAACTCAAAAGAAATGCGTAAGTCATTCGGGATCGCGGTGTTGGCGTTCGCGGCATTGCTTGGCACGCGGCTGGCCGCGGCCGAGGACATTCCGAAATGGGCACAGGAAACCAATGAAAAATGGTATGCCGCAAACCAGGCAGGCGATGCCGACGCGATGGGGCATCTCTATGCAGAGGATGCCGTTCTGCTGGCGCCGGATCAGACGGTGCGCGGCCGTAAGGAGATCGACCAGTATCACGCAGCGGGCTTTGCAAAGACCCGATCGACGTGCACATGGAAGATCGACCACGTTGATCAAGTGGCAAAGCTGGCAGTGGTATGGGGTCACGACAGCTGCGTGGAGACGCCCAAGGCCGCTGGAGCGCCGCAGACGGTGAAGAGCCGTTGGATGTCCGTCTATGAGCGCCAGCAGGACGGGTCCTGGTTGGCTTCGCGAGAGGGCTACGACATAGAACCGTAGAGAAGTCGCGTCGACCAGCGTCCATATGCCGCGAAGGGCGTAGTGGTGATCTGGTCTGACGAGGCCATCGAGTCGCAATGGGTGCGCTCTGAAGCGAATCGGGCGCGCCAGCACGGCAAGCACGTTCAACTCGTGGTCGACAACGCCACGCCGCCGCTGGCATTCGACCAGATCCACTGTGCGGACATGAAAGGCAGGGCTGGCGGTTTACACTTCCTATCCCCATCCATATTTTTTTCGGCCGAAACCGTTCTACCGAAGGAGCGAAAGTCAGGTGCCCCGCAGACCAGTTCACATCCATGGCGAAGTCGCGCCCGGGTTCGAGTCCATCAGAACTTTGTACGAACACAACATGCGTACCCTCGAGGAAAAGCAGACGCAGCTGTGCATCTACGTTCGGGGTAAGAAGGTCGTGGACCTCTGGGCGTCTGTCGTGGAAGGCGACGGGTTCTCACCGGATTCGCTCGTCAACGTATTCAGTAGCGGCAAGAGCCTCGAAGCCATCGCGATCGGATGGCTGTTCGGGCAAGGGTTACTGAGCTATGACGCGAAGGTGGTCGACTATTGGCCGCAGTTCGGTGCCAACGGCAAGCAGGCATTGACCATCGCCGAACTCATGCGTCATGAAGCAGGGCTTGCGGCACTCAATACGTCCATTGCACCGGAAGACTTGCTGGCGGAAAACATCAAGCGGAACCGGATCGGCCAAATCATCGAGGCGCATCCGCAAAAGTTCCGTGACGGCCGTGGAAGCACGCGGGAGTACCACGCGATAACCAGGGGCTGGATCGTCAATGAAGTTTTCCGTCGAATCGATCCCGCCGGTCGAACGATTGGTGAGTTCCTGGCGGAAGAGGTCAGTGGTCCGCTCGGTGTCGATGTCAACATCGGAGTAGAGGCTAAGGAACTAACGCGAATCGTCGATGTATCGCCGCTGGGTCTGGGATTCCAGGTCTTAGAAGGTATGAAGCCGAAGTTTCTGAAGAGAAGGATGGAACACAATATTCTGCAAACAGCCGGCAGATTGATACGACTTCTACCGAGGATGAGAAAAGGGACGACGGCCGGCAGCCCACCGCCTCTCGAAGGCATGAAGAAAATAACGTTCTTCAATGAGCGGTCCGTGAGGATGGGTGAAACCCCGTCGGCGAACGCAACCTGCTCTGCCAGGGGGCTCGCGAAATTAGCCGCGATGATGTCAGCGGGAGGGAAGTTCGGGACAACCGAAATTCTGACCGATGCGGCCTGGAGGGCCGTGCACGATGGCCCGGACAGAAAGGACATGGTTTTCGCCACAACGATCTTTACGCAGGGTGGGGTGGCTCAATTTGCTGCCGCGGATGAATCCTTTACCACCAACGACCACCGCTTGAACACAGGCCGAGAAGGATTCTATGGATGGATGGGACTAGGGGGTTCCCTCTTTCAATGGCATCCGCAGCATCAGATCGGTTTTGGTTATGTGCCGACCTCGCTCAATGTGCTCGACTTCGTCAATGAGCGCGGCAAGACCTACCAGGCCGAAGTATTGCGGTGTGTTCAGAAACCATGAGGCCCTGAAGCTTAAATTGCACTGCGATTGTCAGCGCATGGGAGTGAAGCTGGAGAACCGGGTTTGACGCGAGCGCCGCCGCACCTTTACGCAAACGTTTACCGGTCTTTGATCTTCGCGACGTTCGTGTAGAACCGGTCCCACCACGGCTTTTCACCGGCGTTGCTGGGCGGCCGTTGGCGGAACGCGCGGTCGCGACCGTGCACACCGATCCCGACTACTTCAATCGACTCGCGGAGATTGCGCGGCGCTATTATCCCGGCGACTTCGCCGGATTTCTCGACGCGCTGCGCGGGGCCGCTCTACGTTGAACGGTGCTCGGAAGGTGGTTTGATCTGAATCGCGGGGGCTCGTTTGCACTCATACCAGGCTGATCCGACGCTCGGCGATCGCGTCTTCGACCTCCTCGACATCACGTTCCCCGGCATTCGAGACGCACGCGCCAATGGCGAGGGTTTCGGCGCGCGCTGGGAAGACAGTTCGACGCCGTTCGTCGTCGAAGCGGCGGGACGGGTGATCGCACACGTCGGATTGCTGTCGATCCCGCTTCGGGTGATGGGCCACGACGTCGTCTGCGGCGGCATTCACGGTGTGGCCACACACCCCGATCATCGGCACGGCGGTCTCTTTCGTGACGCGCTGGAGCGGGCAATGACGTTTGCGTCCACGCGATGGGAGACCTTGCTGCTGACGACGTTGCACCGTGAGTACTTCGAACCTTTTGGGTTCAGGGTCGTACCGGAGTCGATCTTTCGTCATCGGCCTCGACGTCAGGCCGACGAGCGTACCCAGTCGCGCCCTCGACCTGCGGCGATTTGATGATCGCGAACTGATGCACCGGCTGCTCGCCGAGCGTGCGCCGGTATCGGACGTACTGGGCGTCGGTCCCGAAAAAGCCTCGTGGGCGTTCTACGAATATCGCAGCACGATCCGCTATATCCCCAGCGTCGACGCGGCCGTGTCCGCCGATCTCACGAACGGCACACTGCGGCTCTACGACGTAGTTGGCGCAAGCATCCCAGCGATCGACACGATCGCAGCGGCGTTCGACCCGCCGGTCACCGAAATCGTCAGCTATCTGACGCCGGATCGGCTCGGGGGTGTGTTCGCGGCCGAACCGCACGACCTGCGCGGCGGAGTCGACGCACTCGAGCCGGGAACGCCGGATTTTGTCTTCATGGTGCGCGGACCATTCGACGCAGAGGGTCGCGAGCTGATGCTGCCGCGGCCGGGGCGCTGCTGACCGCGCGCGTCAAAACCCTAGTCGCGCGCCGGCGCCAGCGAGCGTAACCACGCCCAGGATCGCGAAGACCGCGGCGGCGATCAGGCGTATCAGCCGAACCGGCAGCCGCTGCGCGACACGATCGCCGAGCAGCACGGCGGGGACGTCTGCGATCATCATGCCGAGCGTCGTGCCCGCGACCACGGCAATGAGCGCGTGAAATTGCGCCGCGAGCGCGACCGTCGCGATCTGGGTCTTATCGCCCATTTCCGCCAGGAAGAACGCGACGAGCGTCGTGCCGAATGCGCCGAATCGCGCCCGTCCATCCGCAGCCTCATCGATGGTGTCGGGGATCAGCGTCCACGCGCCCATCGCGATGAACGAAACGCCGATCACCCAACGTAAAACGTCGGGACTAACCACCGATGTGATCCACGCACCGAGGGCGCCGGCAAATCCATGATTCAGCAGCGTCGCGAGCAGGATGCCGAGGATGATCGGCACAGGCTTGCGAAACTTCGCTGCGAGTATCAGCGCGAGCAACTGCGTCTTGTCGCCGATCTCAGCGAGAGCGACGACGCCGGTCGAAATCAAAAATGCTTCCAAAGCGCTTGCTTGCGTACGGCCGGCGAGTCCGCTGCCGCGACCCAACTCCCGATAGCGTCCGTCACGCTATCACGCGGCGAAATCATCGGGCACGTCCGCGCGATCTTTTATCGGTGCCACAGGGACTGCGTTCAGTTGGAGTCGAGGTGGCCAGCCACATCAAACGCACACAGCACTGTCACGGTTTTGTAGGATTCTGCATCTAACGTAGCGCCGCCGTCGCGAGACGGCCCTTGACCGGCGCCCACCCCCGGCGCGGTCGCCCCGATGCCGACCTCTCCCAGCCCCGTACCTTGTCGGCATCGGGGCATTTTCGCCTGTCGGATCGCCTCATCTCGCGCGCCACCTGCGATACTCGGCGGCGATTCACGAAGCGCTGATCCGTCGCCGATTTGATGACCCACGAACTCGTCCTACTCATGACCGAATACGGCGTGCTGGTGGTCTTCATCAGTGTGCTGGTTGAGCAGATCGGTCTACCGATACCGGCGATACCGACGCTCATCGTGGCCGGCGCGTTGTCGGTCGCCGGAAAACTCGCGGCCGTCGAGCTGTTCGCGGCGGCGCTCATCGCTTGCGCGATCGCCGATTCGCTCTGGTACGTCGCGGGCCGCGTCTACGGCAGTAGTGTGATGAAGGCGCTGTGCCGGGTGTCGCTTACGCCGGATTCGTGTGTGAGTCAGACGCAGTCGCGCTTCGAACGGTGGGGCGTCAACGCATTGCTGATCGCGAAGTTCGTCCCGGGCCTCTCCATCATTGCGCCGCCGTTGGCAGGGGCGACGCGTATCGGCTGGTTGCGCTTTCTGCTGTTCGCCACGGCGGGGGCGTGTTGTGGGTCGCTGCCGGGCTCGGCGTCGGCATCGTGTTCAACGCGCAGATCGAACGCGTGTTGGTCTGGTTCGAAAGCACCGGCTCCTATGCGCTCGGCTTGGTGCTTGCGTTGCTGGCGATCTACGTCGGCTATAAGTGGTGGGAACGGCGCGCCTTCTATGCGGCGTTGCGCATGGCGCGCATCGACGTCGACGAGTTGTATCGGTTGATGGACGAAGGCTTCGATCCGGTCGTCGTCGACGTCCGCACGACGACCGCAAGAACGGTCGAACCGCGCCAGATTCCCGGTTCGCTGCACGTGCCGCTCGAAGCGCTCGACCAGCACGTCGGCAACCTGCCGCGTGACCGCGACATCGTCCTCTATTGCACGTGTCCGAACGAAGCGTCCGCGGCGCAAGTGGCGAAGTTGCTGATGGACCGCGGCTATCGACGCGTGCGGCCGCTGCACGGCGGACTCGATGCGTGGATCGCGGCCGGCTATCGCATCGAGTCGCTCGTTTCACCGCAAAACTGACGCGCGTTTGCGCGCGACGCTGCCACTGCGATCTCGTCTCGCCTACACTTCCCGCGCAACGACGACTCCGTTGCGAGGGCCCGCGCCATGATCCGATCGTTCCATTGCGTCATCGCGGCAATGCTGCTCCTGGTGACGCTACCGGCGGCGATGGCGCAGGCGGCCGAATGTGCACGCGCTCCAGCGACCGATCGGCCGAAGATCGGCCTGGTGCTCGGCGGCGGCGGCGCGCGCGGCGCCGCGCACATCGGCGTGATCAAGCTCCTCGAAGAGCTGCACGTGCCCGATCGATTACGTGGCCGGCACCAGCATGGGCTCGCTGGTTGGCGCCTTTTACGCGACCGGCATGAACGCGACGCAACTCGAACAGACGGTCACCGCGATCGATTTCGACACGCTGTTCAAGGACTCGACCGCGCGCCAGGACGAGCCGTACCTGCGCAAGCTCGACGACAACCTCGGCTTGTTCGGTCCGAAACTCGGCGATCGGCCCCAAATCTCAGCTGTTGCCGTCGGGCGCGGTGCATGGCCAGAAGATCTCGTTCCTGTTCGAGCGACTCACATCGGATCGCACGCTGCAAACGAATTTCGACGACCTGCCGATACCGTACCGCGCGGTCGCGACGGACATCGTCACCGGCGACGAGGTGGTCCTCGACAAGGGCAACCTGGCCGTCGCGATGCGATCGAGCATGTCGGTGCCCGGCGCATTCGACCCGGTTCCGGTGGGCGAGTACCTGCTGGTCGACGGCGGGCTCGCCAACAACGTGCCGATCGACGTCGTGCGGCGGATGGGCGCGGACATCGTGATCGCGGTCGACGTCGGCACGCCGCTGGAACCCCGCGACAACCTCAAGACGCTCGTCAACATCACGGCGCAACTGTCGGGCCTGCTCGTCGTGCGCAACTCGCAGGCACAGATCGCAACGCTGACCGGTCGGGACGTGCTGATCACTCCGGCGCTCGGCTCGGACATCACGTCGGCGAGCTTCGACCTCGTCGATAAAGCGATTCCGATCGGCTATCAGGGCGCGAACGAAAAACGCGCGCAACTCGAGCGCCTGTCGATCAGTGCACAGCGACGTACGCGCGAACAGAGGCGCTTCATCGAGTCGTGCGTCAGCGCGCTGACGCCGATTCAGTTCGTCAAGCTCGACAACCGTTCGCGCTTCGACGACGCCGTCATTCAAGAGCGCCTGCACGTGCCGCTCGGCGAACCGCTCGACACCGCGGCGCTCGACAAGAGCATCGAGCAGATCTACGCGCTCGGCTTTCTGGATCTCGTGCGCTACGAGGTCGTCGACGAAGACGGCGAAAGCGGCGTCATCGTTCACGTCACGCAGGATTCGCGCGGCACTCGGTTCCTCGAGTGGGGCATCGACATCTTCAGCGGTGACGACAGCACCGCAGCCAATCTGCGCCTCGCGGTGCTCGATACGGCGATCGATGATCTGGGCTCGGAGGCGCGCGTGATGGTTCAACTCGGCGAATCCCCGGGATTTCTCGCCGAGATGTACAAGGCGGTGAATCCGGCGTTGCAGCTCTATTTGAGACCCAGCGCTGTTCGCCGAGCAGCAGAACATCGCGACGTTCGATCGATGACGGACACCAGCTGAACGAATATGAGGTCGATCAGTTCGGCGGCCAGCTGGATGTCATGCGCGAGTTCGGCCGCTCTGCGGCGATCTCCGCCGGCGTGCGGCTGTTCTCGGGCGATGCGCAGGTGCAGATCGGTGACCCGGCAACGCCCGACTACAGCTACAACGGCGGTGAATATGTGTTCAACGCCGTCACTCGACAGTTGGGATGATGCGTACTTTCCGACGCGCGGAACGCGCGCGAACCTCGACGTACGTGAAGTCGTCCACGTCGCTCAACGCGGACGCCGCGTACGAGCAGATCATCGCGCGCGCGTTCGGCGCGTGGAGCCGCGGACGCCACACGGTGATCGGCGGATTCAAATACGACATCACGCTCGACGACGACGCACCGATCTACGCGCTGTTTCGCGGCGGCGGCTTGTTCAACCTGTCGGGATTGCAGCCCAACCGAGGTCAACGGACAGAACTTCGGCGTAGTGCTCGCGAGCTACCGCTACGATTTGAGCGGCAAGGGCGGCCTGTTCCCGGCCTACGCCGGCGTATCGGCGGAGTACGGCAATGCCGGCGAACATCATCAAGACCCGTTCGACGACGGCATCATGAACGGCAGCATCTATTTCGGAAATCGTTCACCGTTGGGTCCGTTCTACTGGGGGATTGCGTTTGCCGAAGGCGGCGAGCGCGTGTACTTCTTTCGGATCGGCAACGTGTTACGGAAACTCGACGATCGGGCGGTGATGCGCCACTATAGGCCGCTAAGGCGGCACTATAGGTCGCTGACGCCAGCGTAAGTCCGCCCCTTCGGAGGCACGTTGGGGCCGTGGCATGACGAAACGAACCGAGTCGGCGCGCAGGCGCCGCTGTGCACACAGCGTAGCCATACCGGCAACCTTGGCCTGACCGCGCCTTTCTGGTACAACACGCCCCGTTTCTTCAACCGGGCCAAACGAGTGAGTATCGACCGCCGCCGCAGCGATATCGTGCTGCGCGTCTTCAAGGAACTGATCGCCGCCGGCGCGGGCGGCGTATCGCCGGGCGCCATCAACGCACGGTTGCGGGAACTCGGCGAGCCGATGGGCACGTGGGAAGTGCGCGGCACGCTGTCCGATCTCGAAGCTGCCGGAGAAATCGTCAACGACGCGCAGACCGGTGCCTGGCATCTCAGCGACGGCGCCGCCCAGCTGCGGGATACCGCCTGACGACCGATTCACGTCGCGACATGTCCACGCCCGACGCCGCGCTGACCTGGGACTGGCCGCACCGGCTGTGGCATTGGGGATTCGCCGGCGCAATCCTGACCTCGCTCGTCACCGGACTCTTCGGCAATCCCGACCTGATGGATCTGCACATCACGACGGGCATCACGGTCATCGGTTTGCTGCTGTTTCGCGTCGGCTGGGCGCTGTGGGGTGGACGCCATGTGCGCGTGAACGGCGTACCGCACATCGCCGGCCGCCGTCTGGCGGCATTTGCGAGGCCGCGGCGCGCAGACGACCGCGCACTCCGCGCCAGGCGCGGCGATGGCGCTGACGATGTTTGTCTGCGTGCTCGTGCAGGTCGGTTCGGGTCTCTTCGCGAGCGACGACATCTACACCGACGGCCCGCTCGTACATTACTTGAGCCATGCGGGCGTCGATCTGGCGACGGCCATTCACACACGCATGTACTGGGTCGTGCTGGGTCTCATCGTCACGCACGTCGCCGCGCTCGGCTGGTACGCGTTGCACCACGATCCGATCGCGCTATCGATGGTCCATGGCCGCACTCGCGTCGGTGTTGCGCCGATCACGCGGCATCAATGGCTGCGCGCGGCAGCCACCGCGATCGGCGCCGTCGCATTAGTGTGGCTGGCCGATCGCTGGCTGTGACGCCCCTCCATGCCGTTACTGGCGAGTACTGGAGAGTTCAGTCCTTCTTCTTGAAATCGTCGTGGCAGGCCTTGCATGACTTGCCCAGCGCGCCGAATGCGGGCGGGAACTTCGTCATGTCGCCGGCCTTCACGACCGCGTCGAGGTCCGTTGCGGCGGTACGAAATGCCGTCAGCCGCTCTTTGAATGCAGCGGGATCTTCCCAGATCTTCGGCAGCGCCTTGGTGTCGGCGCCTTCGCGCGAATCCGCACCGAACAGATCCGGCGCAAGGCCGGACAGCGCCGCCAGACTCGCGACGTGCACCGGCAGGTGATCCTTGTGATCAACTTCGCCCTTCACGATTTCAGCGAGCGCCTGCATATGACCGCCGATCGCGTCCATCGTGTGCTGACGGTACTTCACCGCGTTCTCGTCGGCTGCCGCCGCGAACGCCAACCCCGCCGCAAAAAATCCGATCAATATCCGCATCATCCCCTCCGGTGGTGGACCTGTTCGAAATTGGACGGCCAGCTTACGCAACCGCCTTCGTGAAATGAACCGCGCCGCTTTATATATTTGGATCAATCAGATAAGGTGCCCTCCTCCTCAGGACATGAAGTATTACACGGAAGTGATTGATCGTTCAGAAAGCCGCCTGATTAGCCAAGATGAAACCAATCGGCATCGACGCAACCGCGAAGCGCTGCCCCAACCACGCAAGCCGCATCGCGCGCCGCGTAGATTTGCCTCTGCACAGGCGAGTCCTCAGGACGGCGTCACCGCCCTCGCCCCTCTGTAGAGTCGTTTGATCGGGTCAGCCGCCGTCGACTCGGCGGCTCGCGGCGCTCGTTGACCCGAACGGACGCGCGCGGTTAACGTCGCCACATGAGCACCCCTACCCCACCGCTGAATTTCGAAGCTGCGCTCGAGGAACTCGAGCAATTGGTCGAACAGATGGAGACCGGCGAACTTTCGCTCGAGGCGTCGCTACAGGCATTCGAACGCGGAGTCGTGTTGACTCGAGAGTGTCAGAAAGCGTTGAAGGACGCCGAGCTGCGCGTTGCGGCGCTGACCGAAACCGACGCGGGGCTGACGCTCGAAGAGGTCGATGCCGAGGAGTTCGATCTCGACGATGACGACTGAGGCCGATCCACTGCGGCCATTGCTCGCGTTGATCGAGACCGTTCTGAACGAGCGCCTTCCGCAGCACAGTGCGTTGTCGCCGAAGTTGATCGACGCGATGCGATATGCGGTGCTCGGTGGCGGCAAACGAATTCGACCACTGTTGACGTGCGCCACCGCAATCAGCCTCGGCGTCGATACCCGCATCGCACTCGAACCCGCCGCGCGCGATCGAATTCATCCACGCGTATTCGCTGATCCACGACGATCTCCCGGCGATGGACGACGACGACCTGCGGCGCGGTCGACCTACGGTGCACGTCGTCTACGGCGACGCGATCGCGATTCTCGCGGGCGATGCATTGCAGACCCTCGCGTTCGAGACCATTGCGCGCGCTGAATCGCTCTCGACGACCGCGCGACTGGCGATGACCGAGGCATTGGCGCGCGCAGCCGGGTGGCGCGGTATGGTTGGCGGACAGGCATTCGACATCGCCGCGACCGGCCGCAAGATCCCGCTCGAGCGCCTCGAAGCAATGCATCGCGCCAAGACGGGCGCGTTGATTACAACCGCGGTCGAGCTGGGTGCGTTGGCCGCCGACGCGGACGACGCGACGCGAGCGGCGCTGCAGGAATTCGGCGCCGCTATCGGCCTCGCGTTTCAAGTCGTCGACGATCTGCTCGACGCGACGCAGACAACGCTCGACATCGGCAAACGCGCCGGCGCGGACGCCGCGGCGGGCAAGAACACCTTTCCTCAGTTGTTGGGAATCGACGCGACGCGAGCACGCGCCGGCGAGCTACATCAAGAGGCGCTCGCCGCGCTTCGCCGCGCCGGAATTTCGGCCGGCCCGCTGTACGCTATCGCGCACACCATCGTCGAGCGTAACCGCTAGCACGCACGGCGCCCTGCTCAAACGGTGCCGGCGCGGTGGGTGCCAGCCCCCGTGCAGAGTGCAGAAAGTGCCAGGCGTTGCAGAACGTGCAGAAAGTGCCAGGCGTTGCAAAGCGTGCGGAAAGTGCCAGGCACCGTCCCAAGGCGTGACGCTGGGAGGCGTTCGAATGACCGCAGGGATCAGTAGAGCTGCTTCAACACCAGCACGCCCGCCTGCTCTTCCATCTTCACTTTGCGCATGAACGACATGCCGAGCAGCGCTTCGAGCGGATAGTCCCCCGGAATCACCGCGGCGCGAACGTGGTGGGTCTGGATCCCGCCGAGCGTCAGCGTATCCAGATCCACAAGGTACGCGTCGACCTGCCCCTGCGCCGTTACGACCGATGCGCGCTCCGGTGAATCTGCGAATCGGATATTCATCTCGTTTGCGGCGCGTTCACTGATCGCGACCAGCGACGCGCCGGTATCGACGAGGAATGCGGTCGAGTGACCGTTGATCGACCCCTGCGCGCGATACTGGCCATGATCGTCCGGCGCGATCGACAGGGTCGTCTGCGTCGGCGTCTTGAACACGCCGCCCTGCTGCTCGCTCAGCGTCAAGCTATACGTGTCGTCTTTGAAACGAACGATCGCGTGTTGCGCATCCGACTCGAGCAGCGTCGCACCCTCGGGGGAGGTCTGATTCACCGTCAGGTAGCGTTCGGTCCCCAACACCCGAATCATGGCGCGCCCTTTGAAGAGGCCAACGGCCTCGACCGGCGGCGCCGCCGCAGCCGCCATCGCGACGCTCAACAGCGGCATCAACCACGCCGCACGTAATGCGTTCATCTTTGCGATTGCCTCAGCCGCGATTCCTGCCCGAATCATACGGCCGCGTCGAGTCAACTCTGTAAGTGAATCAGCCTTACTGAGAGCTGCAGCACAACCGCGGCGAGAAGTCCCGCGAGTAGATCATCGGCCATCACGCCGAGACCGCCTGTGAGCCGGCGATCCGCCCACGACACCGGCCATGGTTTACCGATGTCGAAAGCACGAAACAACGCGAAGCCGATACCGACCACGAGCAGTGATTTGGGCGCCGCGAGCAACGTGACCCATTGGCCGACGAATTCGTCGAGCACGAATGCCGACGCATCGCCGACGCGCGCGGCGCGGCACGCGCGGTCGACCACCCAGATCGAGATTAACGCGATCGCACCGACGATCATCGCTTGCTGCCCGAGCGATAGATCCGCGAAGCACCACCACCAGATCGGCAGCGCCAGTAGACTGCCGACCGTTCCCGGCGCAACCGGCGCAAGGCCGCTGCCCATTCCGGTCGCGAGCAGCACGAACGGATTTTTCAGATCCGCAGCGTCAATGCGCCCCTTCAGCTTTGCGGGCGCACCTGCGGGCTCAACTGAAATGGCGGAATCCCCGGTGCTCGAGCGTCACGGGCCGGCCCGCGTCGCGAACGACAACGCCGCGTCCCTCGCTGATCCTGCCGATCACCGAAACGGAATCGGGCAACGCGGGAAGCTTCGAGCGATGCTGCGGCGCCACCGTAAAACAGAGTTCGTAGTCATCGCCGCCGGTCGCCGCCAGTTCCGCGGCACAGCCGGCGACGACCGGCAACGACTCGAGCTCGATCTCGCCCGCGACGCCGCTCGCCAAACACAGATGCTCCAGATCCGCGACGAGTCCGTCCGAGATATCGATCGCCGCGCTCGCGAGTCCGCGCAACGCGCGCCCGAGCGCAATTCTTGGCTCAGGCAGGTAATAGCGGCGCAACGGATACGTCTCACTCGCTGGTTCGCTGCTGAGCAGGACCGGAAGCGGAGGCGGTCGACTCAGGTCGTCGCCCGCAAGCGCGACCGCCGCACCGCCGATCAGGCCGCTGACGCACACAAGGTCACCCGGTCGCGCGCCTGCGCGCAGCAAGGCCTCGCCGCGCGCGACGTGGCCATGCACGCTGACGGTGACGCTGAGGGGGCCGCGCGTCAGATTGCCGCCGACGACCTTCACGCCGAACCGCGTTGCAGCGGCGGCGACGCCGTGCGCGAATCGTTCGAGCCATCGATCGGAACCCAGCGGCAGCGTCAATGCGATCAACACGAAATCGGGGTCGGCGCCCATCGCCGCGAGATCCGACAGACTCACGCCCAACGCGCGAAACCCCACGAGGTCGGCCGGTGCCGCGGCCGGGAAGTGAACGTCTGCAACGAGCGCATCGATCGAACTGACCATCAAGGAATTCGCGGGTGGTTCGATCAGCGCCGCGTCATCGCCGGGCCCCAGCAGGACAGACGGCCCGCGCGTAGTGTCACCGAGGATATCGATCAATCGCTCGATGAGTTCGAACTCATGCATCAGCCGCGACTTCACGTGCCCGTTGGGCGCGTGCAACCTTGTCCAGCACGCCGTTGATGTAACGATGGCTCTCTTCGGCGCCGAACAGGCGCGCGAGACCGACCGCTTCATCGATCGCGACCTTGAACGGCACGTCGTGACGGAAACAGAGTTCGTAGACACCCATCCGCAGCAACGCGAGCTCGACGCGATCGAGCTCCATGACCTTGCGATCCAGCAACGGCGCGAGGCAATCATCCAGCGCGCCGGAGTTGTCTATCACGCCGCGCAGCACTTCATGGAAGAAAACGCCATCGACGCGGGCGAAATTCGGATCCTCACCGAACTGCCGCTCGATGTCGGCCGCGTCGGCGCCGGACATCTGCCACTGATACAGCGCCTGCAGCAGCAACCGCCGCGCCCGACGGCGCGACCACGGATCGAAGCGCGCTTCAGTCATCACGCCCCCGCGCACATGGCACCCTCGTGGTGTTCACGCGAGCTCGTCGAGCAAACTGGCCATCTCGAGCGCGGTCATCGCGGCATCGGCGCCTTTGTTGCCCGCCTTGGTGCCGGCGCGCTCGATTGCCTGATCGATCGAATCCGTCGTCAACACGCCGAAAGCGACAGGCAGCGACAACTCGAGGCTCATGCGGGCGAGTCCAGCCGCGCATTGTCCGGCGACGTAGTCGAAGTGCGGTGTCGCCCCACGAATCACGGCGCCGAGCGCGATGATCGCGTCGTGACCGACCTTGCTCGCTGCGACGCGCTTGACCGCCAGGGGGAGTTCGAAGCATCCCGGCACTTTGATCAGCGTGATGTCCTTGGCGTTGACGCCGTGGCGCAACAGCGTATCGATCGCGCCTTGCACGAGGCTGTCGACGACATAGCCGTTGAATCGGCCCGCCACAATCGCGAATTTGCGTCCGGTGCCGCTAAAACTGCCTTCAATCGTCTTCACGCTGGTCATCGATCATCTCCGGTGAGTCGTCGCTAGTCTAAGGGCTACGGCTCCACGCGCAAAATCTGCAACCTCAGGTCGCCTCCGATCAATCGCGCATCGGTGATCGTCCCCTGGATCGCGTCGCTCAATCGTCCGACCGACAGGTCCGCAAGGGGGCGGGCGTCGCGTCCGAGCAGTTTCGGCGCGAGGTAGACGATCGCCTCGTCCCAGAGCCCCAGACGCAATACCTCGCCCGTCAGCGTCGCGCCCGCCTCGATCAACACTTCGTTGGCGCCGCGCTTGCGCGAGTTCTGCGAGCAGCGCATCGATATCGACGCGGGTCCCGGCCGTGACGAACGTCGCTGCGCCACCTCGCGCTGGCGCGTCGGTCAGCGCGACGGTTGCGAGCAAGACGTCACCGGGGGACTCAAACACGCGGGCGCCGGCCGGCGTGCGCAGCCGCGAATCGACGACGACGCGCAGCGGTTGCCGCAGGATCCCGTCGACCGCGAATTCGCTCGTGCGCACGTTGAGGCTGCGGATCGTCGGCGAGCACAGTGCCGACACCGGTGACGATCGCGCAGCTGCGCGCGCGCCAATATTGCACGTCGGCTCGCGCCGCATCGCCGGTGATCCAGCGACTCTCGCCCGATGCCGTCGCGGTGCGGCCGTCGAGCGACGCGGCCACTTTGACGCGCACCCACGGTCGCTCCGACGTGAATCGCTTGAAAAATCCCTGGTTCAGCGCGAGTGCCGCGCTGCGCTCGACGACGTCGACAACGATGCCGGCGTTGCGCAAACGCTCGACCCCGCCGGCGCCGCGCGGATTGGGATCGAGCGACGCAATGACGACGCGGCCGACCCTCGCGGCGATCAGCGCGTCTGCGCACGGCGGCGTGCGGCCGAAGTGCGTGCAGGGTTCCATCGAGACGTAACACGTCGCCCCTTCGACGGATTGGCTCGGGTTCGACTGCGCCGCATTCGCGAGCGCAGCCGCTTCGGCGTGCGGGCCGCCGGCGCGCCGGTGCCAACCACGACCGATGACGCGACCGTCGCGCACCAGCAGACAACCCGACGCGCGGATTCGGCGTCGTCGAGTACAGGCCGCGCTCCGCCAGTTCAATGGCGGCATCGAGAAAAAGGAGGTCTGACGCCTGCACAGGCGGCGCCTAAGAATCCTTGGTCTTCGCGCGCGGGGCGACGTCTTCGTCACGGCGATGAGTCAGCTTGCGGATTTCTTCCTGGAACTCGCTGACGTCTTGAAAATCGCGGTACACCGATGCGAAGCGCACGTAAGCGACGCCATCCATCTGGCGCAACTCGCGCATCACCTCTTCGCCGACGAAGCGCGACGGCAGTTCGCGCTCACCGGACGAGCGCAGGCGATGCATGATGCGCGCGATCCCGGCCTCGATTTCCTCGGTGCTGACGGGACGCTTCTCGAGCGCCCGCAACAGCCCGGAGCGCAGCTTGTCTTCGTTGAACGGTTCGCGGATGCCATCGCGCTTGACGATGCGCGGCATCACGAGTTCCGCGGTCTCGAACGTCGTGAACCGCTCGCTGCACGTCTGGCATTCGCGTCTGCGGCGCACCTGGTCGCCATCGGCGACGAGGCGCGAATCGATGACCTTCGTGTCATCGGCGCCGCAGAACGGACAGTGCACGAAGCGGCCTCAGTCCGCGGTCGCGTACACGGGGAAGCGGCGACACAGCTCGAGCGCTTTCAGCCGCACCGACGCGATCATGTTGTCGTTCTTGAGGTCATCGAGCACGTCGCACATCCAGTGCGTCAGCGTCTTGCACTCGGCCTCCTTGAAACCGCGCGTCGTGACCGCGGGTGTGCCGATCCGCAGCCCGCTGGTGACGAACGGCGAACGCGGGTCGTTGGGCACCGCGTTCTTGTTCACCGTGATGTGCGCGCGCCCCAATGCCGCGTCGGCGGCCTTGCCGGTGATCTGCTTGTCGATCAAGTCGAGCAGCAGCAGATGGTTGTCGGTACCGCCGGAGACGACTTTGTAGCCGCGCTGCTGAAATTCGGTCGCCATCACACGCGCGTTGGCGAGTACCTGGCGCTGATAGACCTTGAACTCGGGTTCCATTGCTTCCTTGAAGCACACGGCTTTCGCGGCGATCACGTGCATCAGTGGACCGCCCTGCGTACCGGGAAACAATGCCTTGTTCAGTTTTTGCTCGATCTCGGAATTGCTGCGCGCCAGGATCAGTCCGCCACGCGGACCACGCAGCGTCTTGTGCGTCGTCGACGTCACGACGTCGGCAAACGGCACCGGGTTCGGATACAGGTCCGTCGCGACAAGGCCGGCGACGTGCGCCATGTCGACCAGAAAATAGGCCCCCACCGAGTCCGCTATGTCGCGAAAGCGCTGCCAGTCCATGCGGCGCGAGTACGCCGAGAAGCCCGCGACCAGCAGTTTCGGTCGGTGCAACTTCGCGAGCGCCGCGACCTGCTCGTAGTCGACTTCGCCGGTCGCGGGGTCGAGGCCGTACTGCACCGCGCGATAAATCTTGCCGGAAAAATTCACCGGGGCGCCGTGCGTGAGGTGCCCGCCATCGGCGAGGCTCATGCCGAGCACGACGTCGCCGGCGGACAACAGCGCCAGATACGCGGCGGCATTCGCCTGCGAGCCCGAATGGGGTTGTACGTTCGCAAACGCGGCGCCGAACAGCGCTTTCGCGCGCTCGATCGCGAGCACCTCGACCTTGTCGACCTCCTCGCAGCCGCCGTAGTACCGCTTGCCGGCATAGCCTTCCGCGTACTTGTTCGTCAGCGCGGTCCCCTGGGCTTCCAGCACGCGCGGACTCGCATAGTTCTCGGAGGCGATCAGCTCGATGTGTTCCTCCTGGCGACACTGTTCGCCGGCGATCGCTTGCGCCACCTCGTCGTCGTAGCCGGCAATCTTCATATTCGCGTTGAACATCGGGGTACCCGGGCAGCAGTGGGAGCGGCGCATTGTAGCCCCGGCCCGAAATCGAAACACTTGAAAGGCCGTCATCGCGAAGATGAATCGCGCTCGGGAAACACTACAATGCACGGCTCAAAAATCTCGAGCGAATCACATGGCGCAGTACGTCTATACGATGAATCGCGTCTCCAAGGTCGTGCCCGGCGGGCGCAAGATTCTGGAGAACATTTCGCTATCGTTTTTCCCCGGGGCGAAGATCGGCGTGCTCGGCCTGAACGGTTCCGGAAAGTCGACGTTGCTGCGGATCATGGCCGGCATCGACACGCAGATCGACGGTGAGGCGCGACCGCAGAAAGGCATCAAGGTCGGCTTCCTGCCGCAGGAGCCCCAGCTCGATCCGAGCAAAGACGTGCGCGGCAACGTCGAAGCCGGCGTCGCCGAAATCAAATCGCTGCTGACGGAATTCGACGAGATTTCCGGCAAATTCGCCGAGCCGATGTCCGACGACGAGATGAACACGCTGCTCGAACGCCAAGGCGATCTGCAGACCAAAATCGACGCCGCCAACGGTTGGGATCTGGACCGCACGCTCGACATCGCCGCCGACGCGCTGCGGCTGCCGCCCTGGGACGCGGCCGTCGCCAATCTGTCCGGTGGCGAAAAGCGCCGCGTCGCATTGTGCACACTATTGCTGTCGCGACCGGACATGCTGCTGCTCGACGAACCGACCAACCATCTCGACGCCGAGAGCGTCGCGTGGCTCGAACGTTTCCTGGGTGAGTATCCCGGGACCGTCGTGGCCGTGACCCACGATCGCTACTTCCTCGACAACGTCGCCGGTTGGATTCTCGAGCTGGATCGCGGTCGTGGTATCCCGTTCGAAGGCAATTACAGCGGCTGGCTCGAGGCGAAGGACAAGCGTCTCAGCTCCGAGGCGAGCCAGGAGCAGGCACGCCAGCGTGCAATCAAGACCGAACTCGAGTGGGTGCGCTCCAACCCGAAAGGTCGTCAGGTCAAGAGCAAGGCGCGGCTCGCCCGCTTCGAAGAACTGATGTCGAAGGAAGTCCAACAGCGCAATGAAACCGCGGAACTCTACATACCGCCCGGTCCGCGCCTCGGCGAGAAAGTCATCGAGCTCACCAACGTCAGCAAAGGTTACGGCGATCGGCTGCTGATCGACGCGCTCTCGTGCAGCGTTCCGCGCGGCGCGATCGTCGGCATCATCGGTGCGAACGGCGCTGGCAAGACCACGTTGTTCCGCATGATCACCGGCCGTGAAAAACCGGACTCGGGCACGCTCGAACTCGGCGAAACCGTGCAACTCGCTTATGTGGATCAGAGCCGCGACGACCTCGACGGTGCGAAAAACGTCTGGGAGGAAGTCTCCAACGGCCAGGACATCATGCGTATCGGCACATACGAAATTCCATCGCGCGCGTATGTCGGCCGCTTCAACTTCCGCGGTGCCGATCAGCAGAAGAAAGTCGGCGACCTGTCCGGTGGCGAACGCAACCGGCTGCACCTGGCGAAGTTGCTCAGGCAAGGCGCGAACGTATTGCTGCTCGACGAGCCGACCAACGATCTCGACGTGGAGACGCTGCGCGCACTCGAAGACGCGCTGTTGAACTTCCCCGGCACGATCCTCGTGATTTCACACGACCGCTGGTTTCTCGACCGCATCGCAACGCACATGCTGGCGTTCGAAGGCGACAGCCACGTCGAATGGTTCGCCGGAAATTTCAGCGACTACGAAGAGGACCACAAGAAGCGAATGGGCGCCGACGCAGCGGAACCCACGCGGATTCGTTACAAAAAACGCTTCGCTTGACGGAGTTTCACCCGAGCAGCTTGATCAGGCAGCCGATGATGAATGCGACGACGTCGCGAAGCTCGTAACCGAACACGTTGCCTCCTACGAGTCACCCTTGTGACCCACTACTCACAACGTTTTCATTGTTCTCCGGTTACGCCTCGCGGCGTGTGAGAGCTTGTGGCGCGGATGTGAGGAGAATCTCGCCCGGCGCGATCGCCTTCGAGGGCACCGGCGAGCGAGGGGCGGTATGCACGCCCCCTTCGTTGAGCACGTCGAGCGCTTCGTTCAGCGTCGAAACGGCGCGCACGTCCATGTCGGCGAGCGCGGGCTTCGGTCGATTGCCGCGCGGGATGATCGCGCGTTTGAAGCCGTGCTTGGCGGCCTCGCGCAACCGCTCCTGGCCATTCGCCACACCCCTCACCTCACCCGTCAGGCCGATCTCGCCGAAGACGATCAAATCGCGCGGCAGCACGCGGTTTCGATAGCTCGACAGCACGGCGAGGATCAACGCAAGGTCGGACCCGGTCTCAGCGATCCGCACCCCACCGACAACGTTGGCGAACACGTCCTGATCGGCGAGCGAAATTCCACAGTGGCGATGCAATACAGCCAAGTGCATCGCGAGCCGCTGCGCGTCGAGACCCACCGCAACGCGCCGCGGATAGCCACTCTGCACCGCGTCGACCAGCGCCTGCAATTCGACGAGCAGCGAGCGCGTCCCTTCCCACGTCACCGTCGCGACGCTGCCGGGTGACAACGCTTCGGGACGCTGCAGAAAAATCGCCGACGGGTTGGAGACTTCCTTCATGCCGCGATCGGTCATCGCGAACACGCCGAGCTCGTTCACGGCGCCGAAGCGATTTTTGAGGCCGCGCAGCGTGCGAAAGCGCGAGCCTTCGGGACTGTCGAGCATCACAAAACAGTCGATCATGTGCTCGAGCACCTTCGGACCGGCGAGGCTGCCTTCTTTCGTGACGTGCCCAACGAGCACGAATATCGTCTGTGTCTGTTTCGCCAGGCGCGTGAAAAACGCCGCGGTTTCGCGCACCTGCGTGATGCTGCCCGGCACGCTCTCGACGCCGGCGAGCGCCATCACCTGAATCGAATCGAGTACGACGACAAGCGGCCGATGCAGCTCGATCAGCGCGGCGACTTCCTCGGCGCGGGTTTCCGACGCCACGCGCAATCGATCGAGCGGCAGTTCGAGGCGCCGCGCGCGCATCGCGAGTTGCTGCAGCGATTCTTCGCCTGAGACATACAACACCTCGCGGTCGGCCGCGAGCGCGGTACTGACCTGCAGCAACAGCGTGCTTTTGCCCGCGCCAGGCTCGCCGCCGATCAGCACGACCGACCCCGGCACCAGTCCGCCGCCGAGCACGCGATCGAACTCGGTGAACCCCGTCGATATTCGCGCGCCGTCGACCGCGTCGACGTCGCAGAGCAGCTGCACCATCGGCACCGCGCCGGCAAAGCCGCTCGCGGCTGGCGTCGCCTGCGCCGCGCCGAGTGAAATTCTGGACAGCGTGTTCCACGCCGCGCACGCCGAACATTGGCCCTGCCACTTGCCGTGTTCGGCGCCGCAGTCGTTGCAGACGTAAGCGACCCGCGCCTTAGCCATCTGGTTGGGCCATCAGCGCATGTATTCGGCGTAGTCGTTGCGCGCGAGGTTTTCGAACTTCGTCAGATTGCCGATGAAGGCGAGGCGCACTTTGCCGATGGGGCCGTTACGCTGCTTGACGATGTTGATTTCCGCGGTGCCTTTGTCGGGCGACTCGGGGTTGTACACCTCATCTCGGTAGATCATCAGGATCAGGTCTGCATCCTGTTCGATCGCGCCCGATTCGCGCAGGTCCGACATCAGCGGCCGTTTGTCGGTGCGGCTCTCGACGCCGCGGTTGAGCTGTGATCCTGCAATCAACGGGCAACGCATTTCCTTCGCAATCGCCTTCAACGAGCGCGAAATTTCCGAGATTTCGCCGGTGCGGTTGTCGAGCCTTCTCGTTGCTGCGCATCAACTGCAGGTAGTCGACGACGATCAATTTCAAGTCCGCCCGCTTCGCGGGCGACACGCCGCGCCCGCGCGCGCACTTCGTTCGGCGTCAAGCGCCGGCGAATCGTCGATGAACAGATTTTTGTCCTTCAGCTGGCTGACGGCGGAGGTGAAGCGCGGCCAATCGTCGTCGTGCATGTCGCCGGTGCGCATGCGCGTCTGATCGATGCGGCCAAGCGACGACAACATCCGCATGATGATCTGATCCGACGGCATCTCCATCGTAGAACGCGAGCACGGCGCCGGGTGGTCCGTCATCAGCGCGTGCTCGGCGATGTTCATCTCAAGCGACGTTTTGCCCATCGACGGCCGGCCGGCGACGATGATCAGGTCGGACGGCTGCAAACCGGCAGTCTTCTTGTCGAGATCCTCGAAACCCGTTGCGGCAGATCCGGTGATCGGATTGCGCGCGTATAGAGCGCCTCGATGCGTTCCACCGCGCGCGTCAGCAACTGCACGACGGGTTCCGGGCCTGCGTCGCGCAGGCGGCCTTCGTGGATGCGAAACACCTCGGACTCGGCCTGGTCGAGCAACTCACTGCTCGGTCGACCTTGTGGCTGGAACGCCGACTCAGCGATTTTGTTGGCAACCGAGATCAACTGCCGCAGCGTCGAGCGCTCGCGCACGATCTGCGCATACGCGAGCACGTTGCTCGCCCCGGGCGTCGCCTCGGCGATCTCGGCGAGAAAGCTGATACCGCCGGCTTTGTCGAGCAGGCCGCGCGAATTGAGCGCCTCCGACAACGTGACGGCGTCGAGCGGTTCGTTCGCGTTCGCGAGGTCCGTCATCGCGTCGAAAATGATCTGGTGCTGCGCGCGATAAAAGTCGCGACTCGTCAGGACGTCCGCAACGTTGAGCCAGGCGTCATTGTTCAACATCAGCCCGCCGAGCACCGATTGCTCCGCTTCGACGGAATGCGGCGGCACCTTCAGCTGCGCCGTCGCCGACAGATGGACGGTGCTGGACATCGCAGCGCGCGGCTGCTGTTGCGAATCTGTTGCGGTATCCGACATGGAAACACGGGCTCGGTGCGGGCGGTCAGCCTCAGAGATCGGCCTCAGGGTGTCAAGAGCGAGGCGGCCACCTACATACACAGCGGAGTTAGCGCGTAACATCCGGCGCGACTGTGTCGATGAAAAGTACGCATGAACGTTTTCGACAGGCGATCGTCAGACCATCCGCAAGAGCGATTCGAGACGCCTGCGGTGAGTTCCGATGCCTTCGTTTTTTTCGGCGCCACCGGCGACCTGGCCTTCAAGAAAATATTCCCAGCGCTGCAGGCACTGATCAAACGCGGCGCACTGTCGGTTCCGATCGTCGGGGTGTCGCGCGGTGGCTGGTCGTTGGACAAGTTGCGTGAACGCGCGCGTGCGAGCCTCGAGCAATACGGGCCCCTGGATGCCGCCGCCTTCGCCAAACTCGCAGCCCAACTGCGATTCGTCGACGGCAACTACGAGGATGCTCGGACCTACGTGCGTCTCAAGGAAGCGCTCAGCGGCGCGACGCGACCGATTCATTACCTCGCCATTCCGCCAAGCAGCTACGGCGTGATCGTTCAAGGGCTCGCGGCCGCAGGTTGCTCCCGCAACGCGCGCGTCATAGTCGAGAAGCCGTTCGGCCGCGATCTGATCTCCGCGCAGGCGCTCAACCGCACGCTGCACGCCGTGTTCCCGGAGTCCGCGGTATTTCGCATCGACCACTACCTCGGCAAAGAGGCGGTGCAGAACCTGCTGTACTTTCGCTTCGCCAACACGTTTCTCGAACCCATCTGGAATCGCAACTACGTCGAGAGCGTGCAGATCACGATGGCCGAAGATTTCGGCGTCGAGGGTCGCGGCAGCTTTTACGAAGAGGTCGGCGCGATCCGCGACGTGATGCAGAATCATCTCCTCCAAACAATCGCGTTGTTGGCGATGGATGCGCCGGTCGGACGCGGTCCCGACGCGATGCACGCCGAAAAGCTGCGATTGTTCGACGGGATGCGACCGCTCGACCCAAGCGAGGTCGTGCGCGGGCAGTTTCGCGGCTATCGCGACGAATCGGGCGTTGCGCGTGATTCGCAGATCGAGACATTCGCGGCGCTGCGGCTGCACATCGATACGTGGCGCTGGGCCGGGGTGCCTTTCTACATCCGCGCCGGCAAGCGTCTGCCGATCACTGCCACCGAAGTGTTCGTCAATCTGAAGCGCCCGCCGCTGGCCATCTTCGATGACATACCGGTGCAGGAAGCCAACTATTTTCGGTTCCGGTTGAGCCCCGAAGTCGTGATCTCCGCCGGCACGCGGATCAAGAAACTCGGCGAAGACATGCAGGGCGAGCGCGTCGAGCTGATTGCAAACAGCCGTCCGCGCCGCGAGAAATCGCCGTACGACCGGCTGCTCGGCGATGCCTTGCGTGGCGACGCGACGCTGTTCACCCGCGACGACTGCGTCGAGGCCGCGTGGCGCGTCGTCGACCCAGTAATCGGCGGCGGGGCGCATCACGATCGCACGACGCCGATCGCGATCTACGAACCCGGCACGTGGGGTCCGCCGGCGGCAAAAGACATTGTCGCGAGCGGGCAGACCTGGCACGACCCGCAACTCGAAGCGAGCCAACCATGTTGAACCGGACGCATCAACTGACGGACCTTGGCCAGAGCCTTTGGCTCGACAACATCAGCCGCGAGATCCTCGACAACGGCACGCTGCGCGACTACATCGAACGCGACGCGATCACCGGGCTGACGTCGAATCCGACGATTTTCGACGACGCGATCGGCAACACCGTCGCGTACGACGAGGACATCCGTGCCAAGGCCCGCGCCGGCAAAGTCGGCGAAACGCTGTTTACCGAACTCGCGCTCGAAGACCTGCGTCGCGCGGCCGACCTGCTGCGCCCCGTGTTCGAGACGACCGGCGGCGTCGACGGCTGGGTGTCGATGGAAGTCTCACCGCTGCTGGCGGCCGACACCGGCGGCAGCACCAATGCCGCCAAACGGATCTATGCGCAGGCCGATCGACCGAATCTGTTCGTGAAGATTCCGGGCACACCCGGCGGGTCTCCCGGCGATCGAGGAAGCGATCTTCGCTGGCGTGCCGATCAACGTGACGCTGCTGTTCTCGTGCGAGCAGTATCTGGCCGCCGCGCAGGCGTATTTGCGCGGCATCGAACGCCGCATCGCAGCGGGTCTCGACCCGCGCGTCGAGTCGGTCGCGTCGCTGTTCGTCAGTCGCTGGGACACGGCAGTCGCCGACAAGGTGCCCGCCGAGTTGCGCAACCGGCTCGGCATCGCAATCGCTCAGCGCACGTACCGCGCTTACCGGGAGTTGCTCGAGTCGCCACGCTGTCGAGGACTCGCGGAACGGGGCGCGCATCCACAGCGGCTGTTGTGGGCCAGCACCGGCACGAAGGATCCGAGCGCTTCCGACACTCTCTACGTCGAAGCGCTGGCGGCGCCCGACACGATCAACACGCTGCCGGAAAAGACGCTGCGCGCGTTTGCGGAGCACGGCGTCGTGCGCGGTGCGATGGCCCGCTGATGGCGGCGACGCCGAGGCAATGCTGGCGCGGTTCGCGCGCGCCGGCATCGATTGCGACGCGCTCGCAGCGCAACTGCAGCGCGACGGTGTGCAGGCGTTTGCGAAGTCGTGGCAGGCACTGATGCAGCGCATCGCCGCGAAGAGTCAGGTCCTCGCGGAAGACGCCGCGCACTGATGAGTGCACGGATCAGCCCGCTCGCCGGCACGCGCGCGACGTCAGCGCAGCTCGTCGACATCGGCAAGCTCCTCGACGCGTACTATCGGCGTGAAGCCCGATCCGACGAATCCGGCGCAGCGCGTCGCGTTCGGGACTTCCGGTCATCGCGGCTCGTCGTTCGACGGCAGCTTCAACGAAGACCACATCATCGCGATCAGCGCGGCGATCTGCGCGTATCGCGCTCAGCAGCGGCATCGACGGTCCGCTGTTCATCGGCATCGACACCCACGCGCTATCGACGCCCGCATTGCAGACCGCGCTCGAGGTGCTGACCGCCAACGGCGTCGAAACGGTCGTTTCACACGGCACGCGAATACACGCCGACGCCGGCGATCTCGCACGCAATTCTGCGCCACAACCGCGGCCGCACGCGTGGCCTCGCCGATGGCATCGTCGTCACGCCGTCGCACAATCCGCCCGACAGCGGCGGCATCAAATACAACCCGCCCAATGGCGGTCCGGCGGAGTCCGACATCACCCGGTGGATCCAGGACCGCGCCAACGCGCTGCTCGCAGCCGGCGTGACGGCGGTGCCGCGCATCCCGTTCGAGCGCGCGCGGCGGCACGACTCGCGAGCACGACTATCTCGACGCCTATGTCGGCGATCTCGACAGCGTGATCGACTTCGACGTGATCCGCGGTTCCCGCATCCGCATGGGCGTCGACCCGCTGGGCGGCGCCGGCGTGCACTACTGGGCGCGCATCGCTGAACGCTACGCGATCGATCTCGACGTCGTCAGCGACGAAGTCGATCCGCAGTTCGCGTTCATGACGCTGGACTGGGACGGCAAGATCCGCATCGATCCGTCGTCGCGTTACGCGATGCAACGACTCATCGCAGCTCAAGGATCGGTACGACATCGCGTTCGCCTGCGACACCGACCACGATCGTCACGGCATCGTCACGCGCAGCGCCGGGCTGCTGCCGCCGAATCACTACCTGAGCGTCGCAGTCGACTATCTGTTCTCGCACCGCCCGCGGTGGAGCGCGGCCGCGGCCGTCGGCAAGACGGTGGTCAGCAGCGCGATGATCGATCGCGTCGCGGCGCGGCTCGGTCGCGCAACTGTTCGAGTGCCCGGTCGGCTTCAAATGGTTCGTCGACGGGCTCGTCGACGGCACGCTGGGTTTCGGCGGCGAAGAGAGCGCGGGCGCTACGTTCCTGCGGCGCGACGGCGGCGTGTGGACCACCGACAAGGACGGCATCGTGCCGGCGCTGCTGGCCGCGGAGATGACCGCAGCGCGGCGGGCGCGACCCGGGTCTGCTATATCGCGATCTGTGCGCCGAGTTCGGCGAGGTCTTCGCCGATCGCGTCGACGCGCGCGCGACGCCGGCGCAGAAGCAGATGCTCGCGCAACTCACGCCGCGAGCGGATCACGCAAACCGAACTCGCCGGCGAGCCGATCGTCAGCGTGCGCGATACCGCGCCGGGCAACGGCGCGCCGATCGGCGGCATCAAGGTCGGTCGCGAGCACGGCTGGTTTGCGGCGCGCCCTTCCGGCACCGAGGACATCTACAAGATCTACGCGGAGAGTTCGCGCGACGCCGCGCATCTGCAACTCATTCTCGCGGAGGCACAGCGGATCGTCGATGCGGCGCTCGCCGGCGCATGATGCGCGATAGCCGACCTTCACTCCTTCTTGATCGGATGCCCGCCGAATTCGTTGCGCAATGCCGCCAGCAGTTTGTCGGAGAACGATTGCGCGTCGCGCGAACGCAACCGCTCGATCAGCGACTGCGTGATGATCGGCGCGGGCACGTCGAGGTCGATCGCCTCGTTCACCGTCCAGCGCCCCTCGCCGGAATCCTCGACATACGGCGCAATGCCGTCGAGCGCCGGATTCTTCGCGAGTGCCGCGGCGGCCAGATCCAGCAGCCACGAACGCACGACGCTGCCGTGGCGCCAGATCTGCGCGACCTGATGTAGATCGAGCGCGAATTCGCGCTTGTGCTCGAGTATCGAGAAACCTTCGGCATACGCCTGCATCAAGCCGTACTCGATGCCGTTGTGGACCATCTTCGTAAAATGCCCGGCGCCGACCGGCCCGACGTGCCCCCAACCCTGGTCGGCCGCCGGCGCCAGTGTTTCGAAGATGGGCTTGAGACGCGCGATGACGGCTGCGTCACCGCCGAGCATCAGGCTGTAGCCGCCGTCGAGCCCCCAGATGCCGCCGCTGGTGCCCGAGTCGACATAGTGAATCTGTTGGCTCGCACACGCCGCGGCGCGACGCAGCGTGTCTTTGTAGTTGGAATTTCCGCCATCGATGATCGTGTCGCCGGGCGTCAGCAATCCGAGCAGCGCCGTCACTGTCGAGTCGGTGATCGCGCCGGCGGGCACCATGACCCACACCGCACGGGGGACCGCGAGCTTGTTGACGAGTGCGGCAACCGAATCCGCCGACGCGGCGCCGAATTGTTCGATGCGGCTGCGCGCTTCGGGCTGCGGGTCGAAGCCGATCACGTGATGTGAGCCGCGCACGAGCCGCTGCGCCATGTTCGCGCCCATGCGTCCGAGGCCGATCATTCCCAGTTCCATGGCGCTGCTCCTGCTGGACCCGGGGGCGCCGCTGAGCGCGGCTCGCTCGCTACTCGGGGACGACGATCACCTTGATCGCAACATTGACGTCGGTATGTAGGTGCACGCCGATTTCGTATTCACCGACGAGTCGGATCGGCGCCCGCGGGCATGCGAATTTCTGCCTTCGCGACGTCGGCGCCCTGCGCCTCCAGCGCTTCGG
Source organism: uncultured Gammaproteobacteria bacterium (assembly GCA_963829065.1). Lineage (GTDB taxonomy): Bacteria > Pseudomonadota > Gammaproteobacteria > Pseudomonadales > Azotimanducaceae > DATJGR01. The sequence continues at coordinate 109,928 of CAWHHK010000017.1, forward strand.
CGATGTCGTGCGTGCCGACCGATCCGTAGAGCTTGCCTTCGTCACCGGCCTTCATCGCGATCGTCACGGAGAGGCCGTTGAGTTTCGCTGCGCGCGCCTGCGCGCCGCCAAGCCGTTCGAGCGCGGTGCGTTCGAGTTCTGCGCGGCGCGCTTCGAAAATGCCGCGATTTTCTTTCGATGCGCGTACGGCCTTGCCTTTCGGGATCAGAAAGTTGCGGGCAAAGCCGCTCTTGACCGCGACTTCGTCGCCGAGGTCGCCGAGGTTGACGACGCGTTCCAACAAAATGACGTTCACGATGCCTCCGCGATCAGATGTGTGCGTCGGTGTACGGCAGCAGCGCCAGATAACGAGCGCGCTTGACCGCGAGCGCCAGCTGCCGCTGATACCGCGCGCTGGTCCCGGTGATCCGGCTCGGTACGATCTTGCCGGTCTCGGTGATGTACTGCTTCAAGAGCTCGAGATCCTTGTAGTCGATCTCTTTGATGCCTTCCGCGGTGAAGCGGCAGAATTTCTTGCGGCGGAACTGGCGTGGCATGCTCATCGTGCATCTCCTGCGGCAGCTGGCGCTTCGGGCTCGGTGGTCTCGGTCGTCGCCGAATCGGTGCGTCGCGCAGCCAGCTCTTCCTCGCGCCGGCGGTCGCGTTCGCGCTCTTTCTCCTGATCGCGCAGTTCTTCAACGTAGATCTTCGATTGCTCGGTGACCGCCTCATCGCGCTTGATCACGAGATTGCGCAGCACGGCGTCGTTGAAGCGGAACGCGCTCGAGAGTTCCTCGAGCGTCTCAGCCGAGACCTCGATGTTCATCAGCACGTAGTGCGCCTTGTGGATCTTCTTGACCGGGAATGGCAGTTGCCGACGACCCCAGTCTTCGAGGCGGTGAACTTTGCCGTTGCCGCGCTCGATCAGCGCTTTGTAGCGGTCGATCATTCCCGGCACCTGATCGCTCTGATCAGGATGCACGAGGAACACGACTTCGTAATGTCGCATGGTGCCTCCCTATGGCGTTACCGCTTCCGCATGTGCGTGAAGCAAGGAGTGATGTGGGTTGCCGTTCCGCGATGGTCGCGATCGGGCGTACTTCAAGGACCGCGCATTCTAATGAGCGATCCTCTTATTGTCACGGGGGATTGTCACGGCCGATTCGACGCTAAGTCGCGCTGTCGCAACGCCTCGAACAGCAGAATCCCGGTGGCGACCGACACGTTGAGGCTCGCGACGCTCCCGCGCATCGGGATCGAAACCAGTTGATCGCAGGTTTTGCGCGTCAGCTCGCGCAATCCCTTGCCCTCGCCGCCGAGCACGAGCACGGTCGGCCGACTCAGATCGGCCGCGCTGAAACTCGCCGGCGCATCGCCCGCCGCGCCGACCACCCACAGACCTTGCGCCTTCAACCATTCGAGACGCCGGACCAGATTGCTGACGTGCACGATGAACAGCGACTCCGCCGCGCCGCTGGCCGCCTTGCGGGCGACTTCGCTAACGGGCGCACTGCGGCGCTTCGGCAACAACACGGCGCCGACCCCGGCCGCGTCGGCACTGCGCAGGCACGCGCCGAGATTGCGCGGATCCATGACCGAGTCGAGCGCGAGCAGCAGCAGCGGCCGCGGCAACGTCGGCAACCGCAGTTCCAGTTCCGCCTCCGACCCGAATTCGGCCGCACGGGTCTCGGCAACGATGCCTTGATGGCGCGCGTCATGCGTCAAGCGATCGAGCTGCCGCCGCGGACAGATTTCGATCGGGATCTTCGCGGCGCGCGCCAGTTCGAGAATCGTCTCGACCCGCGCATCGTTGCGATCGGTCTGCACCAGCAGTCGCTCGACTCGCTCGACATCGGCGCGCAGCAGCGCTTCGACCGCATGAATACCGTGCACGCGCTCGCTCGCGTGTTTGTTCACGAGCTGCGCCGCCGCCGTTTGCCCCCCGTGTTGCCGGCGAGCAGCACATCGATCTTGCGCCCCTCGACGTCGACGTCGCCGAGGACGACGCCAAAGCGGTCGCCCAGTTTGATGCGCTTGCCGGAGCGTTCACCGACGAGCGACATCGCGGCGGGGAAGAACTCGAAATAGTCGTCGCCGAGGTTCGATATGTGCAGCAGGCCTTGCACGAAGATGCGGTCGAGTTCGACGAACACGCCGAAATCGGTGACGGCAACGACAGTGCCTTGGAATGTCTCACCGACGAACTGCGCCGCGTACTCGCACTTCAACCAGTCCGCGACTCCACGACTGACTTCGTCGGCGCGCCGCTCGGTCAGCGACAGGTGTTCGCCGATTTCGTCCAGCCCCTGCTGCGCCACCACATCGCCGCGCGAGCACGCCGCCGATCGCGCGATGCACGACGAGATCCGCGTAACGGCGGATCGGCGACGTGAAATGCATGTAGCGCGGCAGCGCCAAACCGAAATGGCCAATGTTTTTAGGGCTGTAACGCGCCTGCATCATCGAGCGCAGGATCATCGTCTCGAGCAGTCCACGATCGGGCCGATCGATCAGCTGCGCTGCAACCGACGCAAGCAACGCAGGCGTCGGCGGCTCATCAGAAAGTCGGATGCCCGCGTGCGCGAGCAGCGAACGCAGCAGCTCGAACTTTTCGGGCGTCGGACCTTCATGGATCCGATACAGCGCAAGCGCCTCGTGCTTTTCGAGGAAGCGCGCCGCACAGACGTTCGCCGAGATCATCGCTTCTTCGATCAATCGGTGCGCGTCATTGCGCACGACCGGTACGATCCGCTCGAGTAATCCGTTCTCGAGAATGAGTTTCTGCTCGGGCGCATCGAAGTCGAGCGCGCCGCGTTCTTCGCGCGCCGCGAGCAACGCTTTGTAGACGTGATGCAGCGCGCGCAGCGATTCGGCCACTTCTGCGTCGAATCCCTGGTAACCGGCTTCGATGAACGCCGCCACCTGCGTGTACGTGAGGCGCGCGCGCGAAAACATCAACGCGCGATAGAAGCGGTAGCTGGTGATCTTGCCGACCGGCGACACCTGCATGTCGCACACCACACAGAGACGATGTTCCTGCGGCCGCAGCGAACACAGCCCGTTCGACAACGCTTCGGGCAGCATCGGCACGACGCGATCCGGCAGATACACGGAGTTACCCCGCTCGCGCGCTTCGATGTCGAGCGCCGAACCGAGCGCGACGTAGTGGCCCACATCGGCGATTGCGACGACGAGCCGCCAACCGCCTTTCGGCCGCGGCCGGCAGAACACCGCGTCATCGAAGTCGCGCGCGTCCTCGCCGTCGATCGTCACGAGCGGAATGTCGGTGACGTCTTCGCGATCGCCGTGCAGTGCGGGGTCAACTCGATCCGGCAAATCGCGCACCGCGTCGTCGACCTCGACCGGCCATTCAACGGGCACGCCATGCGCGCGCAATAGCGTGGTCGACGCGACCCGCAGGTCGTCGCGCGCCGCGATCACATCGACGACGCGACCGATGAGTCCGAAGCTCTCTTCGCCGATCACTTCGACGGCAACGGTGTCTCCGTCGGCGGCGGCACCGTGGCCGTTCGGCACGAGAAACACACGACCGCGGAAATCGCCTTCGGCGACGACGTACCAGCCACGCGCGCCAGCCATCGCCCGCCCGATGACCGGCTCGGTGGATCGCGCCGTTACGTTGGAGACCACCGCCTGACCTTCTACGACGCGCGCATTGACCGAGTCGCCGACACGCAATCGCGAGTCGCGCGTCAACCGCAGCGGCAGCGCACCGCCGTCCGTCATCACGACCAGTCGGCCACGATCTCCGCGCTTCACGACGCCGTCGACCGACGTCTGCAGCGCGGCCAATTGGTACGCACCGCGCTCATCGAGGTGCAGATCTCCGGCGTGACACAGACCGCGCAGAATGCGGCGCAACTGATCGACGTCGGCGCCTTGATGCACGCCGACCAGCGCCCGAATTTCCGGCCAGCGCATCGGTTTGCGATGTGCGCGGAACACTTCGATGACGCTGCTCGGCGTCAGCAAAATGTCTTCGTCTCCACCCTTCGCGGAGCCAATGGTTTTATTGCCGCGCTTGCGTTTTTCCGTCACGTTGACATCCCACAAATCGGTGCGTAGAGTCGCCACCCGCTATCCGCCGGGGTGGTGAAATTGGTAGACGCGCTGGCTTCAGGTGCCAGTGGGGGAAACCCCGTGGAGGTTCAAGTCCTCTCCTCGGCACCAAGTCCTGAAGCATCAAGCGCTTAGATTCTCGGTCGGCCTCGCTGGCACAAGGGTACACAAGTGGTACACGTACGAGGCATTTCATGGCCCGGATCTATCGGGCGGCATCCTACCTAGTTAAGGCGCGGCGCGTCTTGGTATTTCGCGGCTCACGGCGCCCCGAGGTAGTCCATCTTCCCCAGTTCGACGCCGCCCTGCCGCAACAGCGCGTACGCCATCGTCACGTGAAAGAAGAAGTTCGGCAGCGAGAAGCTTTTCAGGAACGTCTCGCCTGGGAATTTCATGGTCCGGCCAGGGCCGACCGGCAACTCGATCTCGCGCGATTCGGAACCGTCGATCTTCGCCGCGGGGGTCGCTTGCGCGTACTCGATCGCTTTGCGAATGCGGGCGCGCAGTTCGTCGAGCGTCTTCTCGTCGTCCGCCCACTTCGGCGGATCAATTGCGGCCAGGCGGGCGATGCAACCTTTCACCTGATCCGTCGCGATCTGGATCTGAGCCGAGAACGGCAGCATGTCCGGCGTGAGGCGCATCGAGAGGTAGTTGTTCGGGTCGAACTTGCGCGCTTTCGCGTGGGCCTCGGCTTTGTCGAGCCAACCAAGCATGTTGTTGAGCATGCGGACGAAGACGGGAACGCTGGCGGAGTGCATCGTGATGGACATAAGGATCTCCGGAAATTTGAGGAGTTGCACGATAACGCTTGGGTCCGACAATAGTCGACCAACCGCATCGTTGCGCGAACGTCATAGAAACGTCTGCGTGCGGACATCTATTCGCGCGGCCTCGACTCAGGCGAGACTGGCTCAGACGGTTCCCCAATGCACGTTGTTCGGTTGACGAGCGCCATGGAGGAATCGTTAGTAGCTACCTTTCGGCAACGATATACGCTATCCAGGCAGGATCCGCTTCGCCCTTTTCATTCGGCTTGAACTCACCGTTGGGTTCACCGTCCTCGTCCTCGCCTTCCCAGTAGACGGTGGCGCTGCGGAATCCCGCCTCCAGCAGGATCTCCCGCAATTCCGGCGCCGACCACAGCCGCCATTCGTACGTGAACGCCTTCTTGATCTTCGAGCCGTCAGGAAAACTGAAATGAATGTGGCAGCGGATGTGATTGGTCACGGGATGAAACTTGGCCTGATGCCAGATGTAGGTGAATCCTTTGTGTTTGGTCTTCTCCTTCATCTCTTCCTGCGCCTGCGGGCCGCCAAACAGATCGATGAAGAACACGCCGTCATCGACCAGTGCGGTATGAGCCCGTGTGAAGTAGTCGCGCAGCTGTGTCGCGCGTGTCGAAGATGAAGTAGCTGAAATTGAACGCGACCAGGATATCGACGGGCGGTGTGGCTACTGTCATGACGTCGCATTCGAGTAGCTGCACGCGTGCCCGGTCGGCTACCGGCAACTGACTCACGCGATTGCGGCGCCCCCAATGAAGCACCGACCGATCGATATCCACACCGATTGCCTGAAATCGCTCGCCTTGACGTACCCACTGGCACGCGACGCTGGCGGTGCCGCAGAAATCCTCGCGAAGGCGATACGCCTTGCGCCCGCGAATACGTTCAAAGGTCGTCTGCGTAAACTCCACTTCGTGCTCGACGTTTTGCACCGCCCGTTCGTACAGGTCGTGAATATCGGCTTGGTCAGCCATCGTGGGTTTGCGTGCGGTCGTCGTTCTTGGCGTTCATCGTATTCAGCGTCTCCCGAGCGGGGTGCGGCGTTGATTCGAACGCGTTTGTACCAGGAATTGAACTCCACGGCTGCGCGACGCGGAGTTGCCGGATTCAGGTTGCAGATCATTGGGCGCAATGGCTTCGCTGATTGTCGTCGTCGGGTTCGACGTGAAAACGGCCGAGCCACGCGCTCGGCCAAGGCTCGAAAGGCGGCGGCCCTTTTGGCGGCGTGCCCTAGAGTCCTCAGGCAAACGCCGGAATCAGACTCTCTCCGGTCAGCGCGATACTGCGCATCACCGCGGCGTGAGGGATTCGGCCGAATTGCATGAGGCACATCAGTCGGTCGGTTCCGATGTCACGGTACTTCTCCATCTTGGTCCGGCAATGGTCCGGATCCCCGATGATGACCGAGTCGAGCGTCTCGAGGACCTCGTGCGCCTCCTCATTCGAGACCTCGTCGCCACGCGCCATGTGTTTGAGAAGGGCGACCACCGGAAGCTCATCGGGCGCAATGTCGAGGCTCGTCGGATCCGCGCCCGTCAGCGCCTCGGTGTGATGGGCGGCGCTGCGCGCGAGGTGCGGATTGAGTCCCGCGCGAATCTGGTCGTACCAGACAGCGCGCGGCACTGCGAACGCGATCGGAGCAAAGTGGACGTACCACAGCGCCGACCATGCGGCGCCACTTGCGATGGCCGCCTTACGACTCTCGGCGACGTGAACGAATGTGAAGACACCTTTCTGACGATTCATCGTGGCGCCAACCGGATTCACGCACGCGGCCAAACCCGCGTCGTATTCATCAAGCAGCGTCTTCATGAAATCGACGGGGCTGAGCAGCGTAGTGCCGAGCACGCCTACGCCCAAGTCGCCGGCCATGCGGAACGATTCCGGGCTGCTGGCCGTCTGCCACAAGCGCGGGTGCGGTTTCTGCAGCGGACGCGGCACAACTTCGCGCTCCGGCATCTGGAACAACTCGCTTTCCCAGCCAAATGCTTGCTGAGTCCAAATCTTGGGAATCATCGTCAGCGCTTCCCGCAACTCGTCGCGCGCCTTTTTCGGATCGACTCCAAACGTTTCCCACTCCTTGCCACCGGTCTTCGCGAGCCCGAGTTCGAAGCGTCCCTCACTCAGTAGATCGAGCGTGGCGGCGCGCTCGGCAACCCGCAGCGGTCCGTTGATCCGAAACGGCGCGAGCACGCCTGCGTGGCCAACGCGCAATCGTCGGGTCCGCATTGCGATCGCGGTGAGAACGATCTCGGGTGCGGCGCTGTAGCTGAACTGGGGCGCACCGTGGTGCTCGACTTGCCACCACACATCGAATCCCGATCGGTCTGCCGCCTGCGCTTGCTCCATGGTGTCTCGGAACAACGCCGCCTCGTGCTCGGCCGGCCATGGTTTGGCCTGCTGGATTTCGCAGAAGATGTCGAACTTCATCGCTGGCGTCTCCGTCGAGCCCTGAATCAATGACCGCCGATCGCGCCTTTTAACGCTTGTTCAGCAGCGCTTCGTTGGCTTTGCTGTGCCGTTGGCCCGGAAGCAACTGGATCAACTCGATCAGATTGCCATTCGGGTCATAGCAACAGGTGCTGCCGACGACACCGAGTTTGGCGTCCTCGAACAGGTCGCGCGTGAAGCGCACGCCTTTGCGCTTCAGTTCCTCGTATGCGGCGTGAACGTTCTTCACCCGGAACGCAATGATTCGCGGGATGTCACCGTCCGCCGGTGGAACACGCGGAAAGGTCGCTTTGGGCTCCTTCCAGTAAATGAGGTCGAGCATCGGTCCGTCCGGATCGGTGGGCAACACCATCAATACGCCGCTGCCCTTCGCACGCTTCATTTCGAAGAATTTGGCCATGTAGTCGGGCCACTCGACGTCACGTCGATCGTTGAGCACTTCGAATCCGAGCAGTCGATAAAACGCGATGGACTCGTCCAGGTCCTTGACGTTCACAACGGTGTGATAAAGTCGCTCCAGTTCCCATGTCGCCACTTGTCTGCTCCGCGCCAATGACAGAACATGTCATATAACAACCGTTATGCGGATGCAACTGTAACCTATGCCCATAGATCGCAACGCGCGCCGCGAAGGTTTTTTCGCGGCCGCGTACCGCATGATCAAGAAACACGGAATCGCCGGCGTTACGGCGCGTTCCGTCGCCGCCGAGGCGGGCTTCACGACCGGGGCTCTGGTTCATTACGTAAAATCGATGGACGAACTGTTGGTCAGTTCATCGGAGTATGCGGCGCGCGATGTCCGCGCGAAGATGATCGAAGCGGAAGGGCTCGCCGACCCGGTCGAAGCGTTGCGTTCGGTTCTCTACCTGGCGCTCCCGACCGACCCCGACAAGCGTGGCAACTGGAACTTCTTCCTCGGCTTCTGGGAGCGCTCGGTCCACAACGCAGCGGTGCGAAAGGTCACCCATCTGCGTTACGAAGAATGGCTGAAGCGGGTGAACAAGCTGCTGCGCGCGATCAAGCGCGCCGGACGGTTGTCCGACGATGTGGACATCGGCGTTGCAGCGCGTGCGTGCGTCGCCGTGATCGACGGCATAGCGATTCAGGTGATGCGCTCGGGCAAGCCGCCATCGGCGCCTCAGCAACGAAAGATTATCGACACCTATATCGAGAAATGGCTGAGGCCGTCGGGCTAGCCGGCCATCGCGCCGCCGTCGATGATGAGTTCCGTTCCCGTGATGAAACGGGATTCGTCGCTTGCCAGATACACGACACCGGACGCGATATCTGACGGCATACCCGCGTACCCGAGCGGCGTTGCCTGCACACTCGCAGCACGAATGTCGGCCATCACGTCTTCATTCTCGCCGACGTCAAGATCCGGAAGGTTGCCGTCATTGCCAAGTTTCAGCCAGATGGGTGTTTCGATCGCGCCCGGATGGATGGAGTTGACGCGGATATTGTTTCTGGCCTGTGCGCATTCGAGCGCAATCGCCTTCGTGAAGAGCCGCACGCCACCTTTACTCGCGCAGTAGCCCGCCATGCCGGCAATGCCCTTCAGCCCGGCCACCGACGAGATGTTGATGATGGAACCGCCGCCGGAGCGCGCCATCAACGGCAGGGCCGCTTTTGTGCCGAGGAATACCCCGTCGAGATTGATCGCCAACTGACGCCGCCACATCTCGAAGCTCATCTGCGAGATCGGCTTGGAGATACAAATGCCGGCGTTGTTGACGAGGACGTCCAGTCTTCCGAATGTGACGAGGGCCAGTTCGATGACGCTCGTCCAGTCGCTCTCCTGCGTGACGTCCAGCAGGTGCCCCTTCGTGACGCCGCCGGCCGGCGCTGATCAAGTCGCAGGTCTCGCTGCCACCGACCCCATCGACGTCTGCGACGATGACCGCCGCACCTTCGCTCGCCAGCGCGCACGCGCACGCACGCCCTATTCCGCTGGACCCACCCGTGACAATTGCGATCTTTCCTTCCAAGCGCCTCATACGACTCCACATCGGCGTGGCATTGGTGGTTCCGTCACTCCTTGTAATCAAAGATAACATACGTTATATCCATGTCCGAATCTGCGGACGAGCCTAGGGAGAGGCGGGGGTATGCGCGCAAATTTGATGGCTATGTTGAAGCTCGGCGTTACGAGCGTGTTTGTCTTCTTGTTCTCGCAATCTGCTGTGGCCGCCGCCGCATCGGGGACGGCAGCGCCGCCCGTCGTGGTGACGAGCAAAGATACGATCGAAACCATCGAAGTGACGGCGCAGAGGCGCTCCGAAGAGAGCCAGAAGGTTCCGATCGCGTTGACCGCCATCGACGGCTCTGACCTCGACAGCCAAGGCATCATCGGCTTCGAGCAACTCGGCACGCGCGTACCGTCGATGCGTTTCGGCGCCGGCGTAACGGGCGGTGAAAACGTCATCACGATGCGCGGCCTCGGCAGCCAGAACACGACGAACGGCGGCGACTCGCCCGTTGCGTACAGCGTCGACGGCGTCCCGCTGCAGCGCTCGACATCCGTGGATCCCGAGTTCTACGACATCGACCGCATCGAAGTACTGCGCGGCCCGCAAGGAACGTTGTACGGGCGCAACTCCGTCGGCGGTTCGGTCAACGTCATCACAAAAGCGCCAACGGAAACGGGAGGGGGCGGTGTCGACGCCTTGTTCGGCGACTTTTCTCAGCGCACTTTCAGAGGCTGGGTCAATGCGCCGCTCGTCAACGGCGACGACATGAAAGTCTACGCACGCATAACCGGCGTCTCGGCGGAGCACAACCCGTACGCGAATAATCGGTCGACGGCGCTCGGCGCGAATACCGATAACCTCGACGCGCAGGACTACCAGATGCTGCGCGGCCAACTCTATTTCGAGTTCTCGCCGGAGTTGAACCTGCTGTTGATGGGCAGCAGCGCGCGGGACAACGCGCCGGCCGCGGCCAATGTCGCGTGGTGGGAGGTGCCTACTCGGTATACGAGCGGCGCGGATCCGATTTCGACCGCGCCGAATTCAGTATGCGATTTCAGCACCGCCGCCAAGTTCGAGGCCCACACGTTCTGCCAGGACTACCCGATACGCTCTCACAACGACGTCGATCTTTACGCCGCCACGTTGAACTACGACCTCGGGTGGGCCCGATTGACATCGGTGTCCGGCTACTCGACCAGCAATGTCAGCCAGACCAGCGACGGCGACGGGTCCGATCTGCCGATGGCCCTCGGCTCGGAATGGTTCATGCGGCAGGAGCAGGCCTCGGAGGAAGTGCGGCTGGCGTCGAACGATGACGCGTCCGCGGCGAAGTGGTTGGTCGGGCTGTTCTATTTCTGGGCCGACAACTACGAGAACTTCGCCTACTCGGATACCGGCTTGAACGACACCTTCCCGGTACCCGGCGGCTTCGACCAGTTCAACTTCCTGAGTCACGGCAGCCAGAGGACGGAGTCGTATGCGGCTTTCGGGCAGGTGGACTACGACCTGGCGAAGACCTCGATGGACATCCCCTTAACCGTCACGTTGGGGCTGCGGTACACCGACGACAAGAAAGACGGCTACAACTGGCTGGACTACCAGCTGCCGGTCGCTTGCGGTGGGTCGTGCGGGATTACGCAAGGTCCGTTCGAGCAGGACTGGAGCGAGTGGACCGGCAAAGCGGGTTTGAACTACCAGCTCAGCGACGACTCGATGCTCTGGGTGTCGGCGTCGCGCGGATATCTGTCCGGCGGCAACATCATCGGCCTTGGGTCGATCTACGACCCGGAAACGATGTGGTCCTACGAGGTCGGCGCGAAGTCGCGCTTCCTGGACGATCGGCTGCAGGTGAACATTTCGGCGTACCACGAAGCGATCTCGCATCTGCAGGTTTTCATCCAGAGTTCCGTTCAGTCCGGACTCGACAACGTCAACGGCACGACCGACGTCAACGGCGTGGAGTTGGAATTCGACGCCATCCCGATCGACAACCTGCGCATCAACGTCGCGGCGACGTTCACCGATGCGCAGTACGGTACCTATATCACCAAGGATGCGCGGTTCGGCGGTCCCGGTCCCGGTTGCAGTCCGAATCCGACCCTCTTCCTCTGCAACTACAAGGGCAACGACCTCAACCAGACGCCGCCGTACACCGTCTACGCGGGCATCGAGTACAGCTTTCAGACCTCCATCGGCACGATCACGCCGCGGCTGGATACGTTCTTCTCCGGCAAGGTCCAGTTCCTTCCCGACAACTTACGTCACGTCGGAGCAGGACAAGTATCACCTGACGAACTTCACCGTGACCTGGGTTTCGATGGGGGAGAAGGAGGGCCGGTACAAGGTGGAGGCGTTCGTCCGGAACATCGAGGACGAAGACGTCATTTCCAACGACGGACTCCAATCGATCACGTTGGGGCAGCAGGTGCTCGAGCCCGACAACTTTGTCTACTATCCGCCGCGCACCGTCGGGATGCGCATCGGCATCAGCTTCTAGAGGCCGCGGGGTACGCAGATCGAGAGTGGTTAACCGGCAATGTCAGCCTCGAAGCCCGCCACAACGAACGCGATGGTTTGGGATGTCGTTGTAGTCGGCGCCGGATTCGCCGGACTCTATGCGGTGCACAAACTGGTCTCACTCGGCTTCTCGGTGCTGGGTGTCGAGAAGGCGGCCGGGGTCGGCGGGGTCTGGTATTGGAACCGCTATCCCGGCGCGCGTTGCGATTGCGAGAGCTACTACTACAGCTATTCCTTTTCGGAAGAGCTCCAACGCGATTGGAAGTGGAGCCTGCGTTACTCCGAGCAACCGGAAATCCTGAACTACCTCGAATATGTCGCGCAGCGGTTCGATCTCCACCGCCACATCCGCTTCTCGACACGCGTCGACAGCGCCACGTTCGACGAACAGACGAATCGCTGGATGGTGCGACTCGGCGACGGCGAGTCCGTGGTCGCGCGCTTCATCGTCACTGCCGCCGGCTGTCTGTCCGCGATTCAACCGCCGGGTATCCCCGGGCTCGACAACTTCAAGGGGCGCGTTCTGTACTCCGCGGCCTGGCCGCACGAGCCGGTTGACCTCCGTGGCAAGCGCGTCGGGATCATCGGCACTGGCGCATCCGGCGTTCAGGTGATTTCCCGCATCGCGCCCGATGTCGAACACCTCTTCGTATTCCAGCGCACCGCGAACTGGGTGATACCGGTGTGGAACGGACCGATGGGCGCGGAGTTTGCTGCCTGGGTGGAAACGAACTACGCGGATATCAGGCGCCGGTGTTCTTCTTCGGCTGGCGGCGTGCCGTTCGAGCCACCGCAAGCCGCCGCACTATCCGCCGACCCGAGCGTACGACAGCAGATTCTCGAGAAGTTCTGGGCATTCGGCGGTATTCGATTTTTCAGCGCATTTTCAGACACGTTCAGTGCAATCGAAGCCAACGAACTCGTCTGCAGTTTTGTACGCGACTACATCCGACGCACCGTGCGCGATCCCGAGACCGCGGAACGTTTGATACCGAATGACCATCCCATCGGCACGAAGCGGCCTCCGATGGACGACACGTACTACGAAACTTTCAATCGCGAGCAACGTGACGCTCGTCGATATCCGCAAAAATCCCGATCACCGGCTTTACCGATCGCGCGATCCAGACCAGCAGCGCCTCATTCGATCTCGATGTGCTGATCCTCGCCACCGGGTTCGACGCGCTGACCGGGGCGTTGCTGGCAATGAACCTCCGAGGCCGAAACGGGTCTGCGTCTCGCGGACGCGTGGGCAAACGGCGCGCGGACCTATCTTGGGCTCGGCGTCGCGGGCTTTCCCAATCTGTTCACGATCACCGGGCCGCTCAGCCCTTCCGTGCTGGCAAACATGCCCACGGCGATCGAACAGCATGTGAATTGGATCGCGGACTGTCTGTGTTACCTGCGGACGCAGCAGCTCGAGACAATTGAGCCGTCGGGATCGGCGCAAGACGAATGGACCGCACACGTCGAGGCGGTTGCAAGCCAAACGCTCTATCCGCGCTCCAATTCCTGGTACTTCGGCTCCAACGTGCCCGGCAAGCCACGCCAATTCGGCGTGTACGTTGGGGGCTTTGGAGCCTATTCCGACCGCTGCCAGGCCGTGGCTGAATCCGCGTACGAAGGTTTTGCGCTGGGTTGATACGACTGACGAACGCGCGCCTGCGTCAGGTCGTTAGCCTGTACGTTCCTCGCGACGCACCGTCAGTTCATCTCGTAGCCACCAGCGACACTGAGGCTGACGCCGGTGATGTTCGCGGACCCGGCAAGGAACACCGCGGCGGCACCCATGTCCTCGCACCGTCTGCGGGCGTCCGAGCGGGATCATCGTGCGCATCGCTTCCTCGAACTGCGCGGTCTTCTGCGCTGGATCGAGGTTGTTGCTCGGCAGCAGGTGTTCGAGCCACATCGCGGTGCCGACCATGCCGGGGCAGATCGCGTTGACGCGGATGTTGTCCGGCGCGAGTTCGGCCGCGAGCGCCTGCGTGATGCCGATCGCGGCGAATTTCGATCCGCAGTACGCGACCATGTTGCGATAGCCCTGCTTGCCGGCGATCGACGCCGTGTTGACGATCGACGCGTCGCGCGATCGGCGCAGCGCCGGCAGCGCCGCGCGGACCATCAGAAAGATGCCTTTGGTGTTGACCGCGAAGATCCGATCCCAGTCGCGTTCGGCAAAGTCGCCGATCGGCCCCGACTGCACGACGCCGGCGTTGTTGACGAGAACATCGAGCCCGCCGAACGCGGCCACGGTCGCGGCGACAGCGGCGCGCAGCTCTTCGCGTCCGTCACGTCGAGTTCCGTCGCGCGCACCTCACCGAGGCCCGCTTGTTCCGACGCGCTGCGTTTGAGCGTCTCGCGCATCCACCAGATCGTACGTCCAGTCCGAGCCCGCCGCCGCCGAGGTCGCCGATCATCACTTTCGCGCCGGCGCGCAGGAACGCCTCCGATATGCCGCGGCCGATTCCGCGCGCACCGCCGGTCACGAGCACCACTCTGCCTTTCATGTCGCATCCTCACTTGCGGAACCGCCCGCGCGGCCACCTTGCGCCGGAATGCGCGGCTGGCGCAATCTCGGCCGCCGCGTATGCGGTCGAGGGCCCAAACACACCGATGAACTCCAGCGCCGACGCGATCCTCACCTACGATCTCGGCACGACGCGCATCAAGGTCGCGTTGTTCGACCTGCGCGGTCGCCTGGTCGCCCAACGCGCGAGCCGACATCTGGAGCAACTGCACGAGGACCGCGCGTGGCAGGACGCCGACGCGTGGTGGTCCGACGCCGTACGCCTGACGCACGCACTGCTGACGGCCAAACCCCGCCGCGTGATCGCGATCTCCGTGTGTGGCCGGCTGGCGCGGCGGTGTTCATCGGCCGCGACGGTACGGTCATCGGCCAGCCGTGGTCGGATCGCCGCCATGCCGCAGAACTCGCCGCGCTGATGGAGTGGCGCAAGGCAAGCGGCGCGCATCTGTCCAACTACGCCGCGGCGTTGCTCGCAAAGAAACAGTGGTTCGTCGCCAACGAACCGACGCGGGCGCGACAGCTGCGGCACGTGCTGTACGCAAAGGATTTCCTGATCTATCGCCTCACCGGACAAGCCGTCACCGACTACACGAGCGGACCCGACGCGAGCACCTGGGATGCGCGCGCGCTGGCGCACACCGCCTGCGAAAACGTCGTTCCACGCCCGGCGTTGCCGTGGGATGTCGCGGGACCGCTGGACCGGACCGCCGCGACGGCGCTCGGGCTCGCGCCCGGTACCCCGGTCGTCGTCGGTGCGCACGACGGCATCTGCGCGAACGTCGGGGCCGACGCGGGCTATCCCGGCGCGTACGCGATCACGCTCGGCACGCACGCGGTGGTGCGCACGATCCGCACCGACGTGCCGAACGGCGCGTTCCGCTTCTATGGCCTGCCGCCCGGATCGACACGTCATCGGCGGCAACGCCGTGATGGGCGGCCGCGCCGCGGATTGGTTTCTCGATATCGTCTTCGGCGCCAACGACCGAACCCGGGCGCGCCACTTCAAAACAATGGACACGGCGGCCGGCGCCGTGCCGCCGGGCGCCGCCGGCGTACGCTTCCTGCCGTTTTTGTCGGGTCAGATCGCGCCGGAGTCCCGTCCCGGCGCGAACGCCGTGTTCACCGGGCTGCGCGCTGCGCATGATCGCGCGACGCTCTATCGCGGCGTGCTCGAGGGCGGCGCATTCGCGGTGCGCGCGGTATTCGATCAGATCCTCGGGTGGTGCGGAGACCCGTCGGTGATCCGTCTCACCGGCGGCGGCGCAACCAGCGCGCTGTGGTGCGGAATCCTTGCCAATGTGATCGGGCGTCCGCTCGAATCCTCTGACGCGGCGGTCGAGGGGCGTGGCGCCGCGATATTCGCTACGGTCGCGCTCGGCCTCTATCCGGATTACGACGCGGCGGCGCGCGCGCTGGTGCCGATCACACACCGGCATCTGCCCGATGCGTCGGTCGCCGCGCAATACGAGACGCTGTATCGCGACTGGCAGCAGGTCTCGGACGCAACTCGGCCGCTCGATCGGCGCTCGGCAGGCAACCCGCTTTTGTAGTCTCGAAGCGACTAACGCTGCAGTTGCGCGAGCAACGCGTCGTCTGCGGCAAAATCGAACGTGTAGCGGCCACGACCTTCGCGGACGTACCACGCATACGAGTCGCGAAAGCCGTCTTCGATGCCGAACTGCGGTGTCCAGTCGATATCGCGCAGCGCCTTGTCGATCGACAACAGCGCGGTGCCGGTGACCGCTTCTCCCCAATGCACCAGCGGTGGTCGCTGCTTGCGCGCGAGTTCCATCGGTACCTCGACGATCCGCGGCTGCACTCCCATCGCGCGGGCGATCAGGTTGACCACGCCGACAATGCTCGTGATCTGCGCGCCCGAGACGTTGTACGCCTGCCCCTTCACGCGCTCGTTACCGATCAGCGAGGCCATCAAGCGCGCGACGTCGTTGATGTGCACGAGTTGCAGTGCCGCGAATCCCTCGCCCGGAATCAGGACCGGCCGCCCCGCTTCGAGCCGCGCGAAGAACGCCGGGTCACGCGTCGGTTGCGGGCTGCGCGGCCCGAGCGTGTGGCCGACGCGTAGACACGTCGCCGGAAAACCGGTGCGCTTTGCCAGATCCAGCAACAGATCCTCACAGCGTACTTTGCCGACCCCGTACGCCTTGCGCGGGTCGTCATCATCCGCGGCGTGGCGCGCAAAGTGTTCGTGGAGCGGCTGCACGAAGCTGCGCCGATACACGGCCTGCGAACTCGTGAATACGTACTGGCTGACGCGACCCGCGAAGAGTTCGAGCATCGGCTCGAGGTCTGCGAGCACGAACGCGGTGTTGTCGAATATCACGTCGAACGCGTCGCGATGATCGGCGAGCGCTTTTTCGAATTCGCCGGGAATGCGCCGATCGGCATGGATGCGGCGCGCGCCGTCCGGCAATGGTGCGACGTGACTATTGATCAACGTGACATCGTGGCCGCGCCGCGCCAGCTCGAACACGAGATCGAGGCCGATGTAACGATTGCCGCCGGTGACCAGGACGCGCATCACTCACGCTCCGCTTGTTACTTGCGCCGCAGCATACGCGGCCGCGGCGGCACCGGCACGGCGACCGGTGGCGAGCACCGCGGTCAGCAGATAGCCGCCGGTCGGTGCGTCCCAATCCAGCATCTCGCCGGCGCAGAACACGCCGGGCAGCTTGCGCAGCATCAACGTCTCGTCGAGCGCGTCCGCGCACACACCGCCCGCGCTGCTGATCGCTTCCGCGATCGGGCGCATTGCGCGCAGCGAAAGCGGAAGCGCTTTGATCGCGCGGGCCAGTGCAGCGGGATTTTCGATGACCGAGGCCGGCACGCATTCGTGCAGCGAGCGCGCGCTTCGCGCCGTCGAATCTCAGCGCCCGCGTCAGCACGCTCGCGAGCGTGCGCCCCGCGCGCGGTCGCATCAGCAACTCGGTGACCCGCTCGAGCGCGACGTCCGGCACGAGGTCCACACGCAGGCACGCTGTGCCGTGTCGATCGAGCGCGGTGCGCAACGCATCCGTTAGCGCGTACACGACGCCGCCTTCGATGCCGTAGCGCGTCAGCACGAACTCGCCGCGGCGCGCCACAGTCGCATTCAGCGCTGCCCCGTCGTCGACCCACGCGGCGATGTTCTTCACCGCGGCGCCGGCAAAATGTCGTGCGCAAGTGTTCGCTCCAGTCGCACTCGAACCCGCAGTTCGACGGTCGCAATGGCGCGATCGGCACACCGGCAGCGCCGAGCCAATCCACCCACGAACCATCCGAGCCGAGTCGCGGCCAGCTGCCACCGCCGAGCGCGAGCACCACGGCGTCGGCACTGATGTCGACCGCAGCCGCCGGGGTCGCGAACCGCAGCTGCCCACCGACCATTGTCCGCGCTGAGCCCCGTCAGGCGATGCCGCACCCGCAGCTCGACGCCGTGATCGCGCAGCCGATGCAGCCACGCGCGCAGCAGCGGCGCGGCCTTCAGCTGCGTCGGAAACACACGGCCCGAGGTGCCGACGAACGTGTCGATGCCGAGTCCGCGCGCCCAGCCGCGTACGGCCGCCGCGTCGAACTCCGCGAGAGCGTCCGCCAGCAGCGGCAAGCCGCTGTAGCGCTCCAGAAATTGCGCCCGCGGCTCGCTGTGGGTCAGATTCAACCCGCCGCGACCCGCGAGCAGGAACTTGCGCCCGGCCGACGGCATTGCATCGAACACGACGACGCGCGCGCCGCTCAGTGAAGCCGCTTCCGCCGCCATCAGGCCGCCCGGGCCCGCGCCAACGATCGCGATGAGGGGCGCCGCCGTCACCGTGGCGATGTCTTTTCTACAGCCAACGCACGCAGGTCGGCGTCGGCACACCGCCGAATGGCTCTGCAGCCACGTTCGGTTCGCCGGTCGCGGAGTCAATTGCAAAACAGACGAGATTGTCGGAATCGCGATTCGCGACCATCAGCGCGCTGCCATCGCCGGTCAACGCAAAATGTCGCGGATGTCGTCCTTGCGTCGCAACGGTGCCGCGCAGATCCAACGCCCCGGTGCGGTCGATCGAATACCACGCGATCGAGTCGTGACCGCGGTTACCGACGTAGAGCCAGCGGCCGTTCGGATGCCGCGCAATTTCACTGCTCGCACTACGAAGCGCCGGAGCGACTGGCAGCGAACTCACCCAGTCGATCTCGCGCAGCGACCCGTCGGCTGCGATCGACAAGCGCGAGACGGTGTTGTCGAGTTCGTTGCTGAGCCAGCCGACCATCCTCGATTCATCGAAACACAGGTGCCGCGGACCCGCGCCGGCGTGAATCGCGCAGCGCGATCGTTCGGACAGCGAATCGGCGCGGTATTGGATGATGCAGTCCTGTCCGAGGTCGGTCACGTACGCGGACGCTCCGCGAATGACGACACAATGCGGATGCGCCGATGCCTGACGTCGACTATCGACGGACGCGCCGGCGTGCCGCACGGCGCGGTGGACACCCGTCAGCGCGCCATCGTGGTCCAGTTGGAAGGTTGCGACGGTACCGCAGCCATAGTGAACCACCGCAAGGGCGCGGGCGTCATGGAGCAGTGCCAGATGACACGGCAGCTGTCCGAGCGAATCGACGCGCTGACGCGCGATCAGTCGATCGCCAGTGATGTCGACGACGGACACCCCTCCGTTTTGCCCGCGTGTCTCATTGACCACGTACGCGAGCGGGAGCCGCGGATGCCCGACGACGAACGACGGATCATCGACCGCGCACACATCGAGCACGTCGATGCGACCGGACGCATCGAGTGCGCACAGGTACAGACCCTTCGAAGTCCCGACCAGAAATCGGCGCGCGGTCATGGTTTGCCGTCTAAAACAAAGCAACGACTGTACGGTATCGTACCGGCACTCCACGACGAACCGAGCATGCTGGAAAACCCGCTCGAAAAAGTGCTCCGCCGCGCCACCGACGATCCCCGTGATCGCGCTCGACCACGTTGACGACGCCGTGCCGTTAGCGCGAGTGCTCGCGCAGGCGGGACTGACGCTGGTCGAAATCACGCTGCGCACCCCTGCCGGCATCGCGGCGATCCGTGCGATCCGCGACGCGGGGGTCGCGATCGAAGTGGCGGCCGGCACGGTTCGCACACCGGCCGAACTGGACGCGGCGTCTGCCGCGGGCGCGCTGATCGCAATCAGTCCCGGCGCCACGCGCGAGTTGATCGAGGCCGCCCAGCACCGCGGCGTGCAATGGATTCCGGGCGCGAGCACGCCGAGCGAAGTGATGGCGCTCATGAATGCCGGCCACCGCGTGCAGAAGCTGTTCCCCGCGACCCTCGCATTGGTCGATGCGCTTGCCGGTCCGTTTCCCGACGTCGTGCTGCTGCCGACCGGCGGCGTCGACGCGGACAATGCGCGCGAATTCCTGCGCAGACCGCACGTCGCGGCGGTCGCCGGCACGTGGATCGCGCCGCGGCGACTGATCGCCGAGCACGGGTGGGTAGAGATCGACCAACGCGCCCGCGTCGCCGCCGCGCTCGCGACCACCCGCTGACAATTGGTTATGCTCGACCCGACATGACTCTGGATCCCGCTTCATGCCAACGACTCTGATTCGCGGCGGTCAGCTGTACGACGCGCAGCAGCACCGCTTCGACGCCGGCGATGTGTTGATCGACGGCGCGCGCATCGCTGCACTCGGACGCATCGACCCGACGCTGGCCCGCGACGCGACAATCGTCGATGCCGGCGGCGCGTATGTGAGCCCCGGCTTCATCGACAGCCACACGCACATCTTTGCGCACCCGTTGTTTCGAACCTCGCGGCTGCACGCCGACCGGATCGGCGTACAGCAGGGCGTCGCGTGTTGCGTCGATGCGGGTTCGTTCGGCGCGGATACGGTCGACGCGTTTCCCGAGTTCGTCCACAAGACGCAGCAGACGCGCGCATACGCGTTCATCAACATCGGCTCGCCTGGCTTGCCCAATGTCGGCGGTGGTCACACGTCGCGACCGGATCTGTGCAACCTGCCGGGCGTCGTCAAAGCGTTCGATCGCCACGGCGACTGGCTCGTCGGCGTCAAAGTGCTCGCGTCGGCGTCGCATAGCGAGGCGTTCGGGGAACAGGCCGTGAAGCTCGCGCGCAAGGCGGCCGAACTCGTAAATCGTCCGCTCATGCTGCACATCGGCAACGCGCCACCCGTGATCGACGACGTGCTCGATATGTTGCGCCCCGGCGACATCATCACGCACAGCTACCACGGCAAGGTCGGCGGCGTGCTGACGTACCAGGACAAGGTGCTGCCGGCATTCCGCGCCGCGGTCGAACGCGGCGTGTGGGTCGACATCGGTCACGGCGCGGAGTCGTTCAGTTTCAAAACCTGCGAACGCGCGCTCGCGCAAGGCATGCCCGTGCACACGATCTCGAGCGACCTGCACGCCGGCAACGTCAATCGATACGCATTTTCGCTGGCGCGCACCATGAGTAAACTGTTGGCGCTTGGATTGACTCTGGCCGATGTCGTGCGCGCCGTCACCGTCACGCCGGCGAAGATGCTCGGGCTCGACGAACGCGGCTTCGGCACGCTCGCCGTCGGCGCGCCGGCGCATGTCACGCTCTTCGATGTCCACGACGAGGTGCGTGAACTCGAGGACGCCAACCACGAGAAGCGTTCTGTCACTCAATGGATCGCGCCGCGCGCGGTGTTCGTCGACGGTTGCTGCCACGCGCGCAGCGCGGAGTTGTAGCGATGCAGGAAAGCGTTTTTCAGACCCTTGGACTCGACAGCGTCATCAACGCGGCCGGCAAGATGACCGCGCTCGGCGGCAGCGCGCAAACCGAATTGGTTGCGCGCGCGCAGGCAGACGCCGCTCAGCGGCACGTCGATCTCGAAGCGTTGCGGCGGCGCGCCGGCGAACGCGTGGCCGGACACACCGGCGCCGAAGCCGCATCGATCACGTCCGGCGCCGCGGCGGGAATCGCGATTGGCGTTGCGGCTTGTATTACGGGCACCCACCTCGAGCATGTGCTGCGCATTCCAGACACCGAAGGACTGCGCCGCGGCGTGCTGCTGCAGGCCGGTCACGACATCAACTTCGGCGCATCCGTCACGCAGATGATCCGGCTCGGCGGCGGCACCCCCGAAATCATCGGCTGGGTCAACAGCGTGCCGCCGGCGCTGCTCGACGACGCGCTGACGAATCGCGACGACATCGCGGCGCTGCTGTACGTGCAATCGCACCACAGCATTCAGGAACACATGATCCCGCTCGAGGACTGCATCACCGCCGCGCGGCGGCATCGGGTGCCGGTGATCGTCGACGCGGCCGCCGAGGAGGATCTGCGCCGCTACATCGGTCTCGGCGCCGATCTCGTGATTTATTCCGGCGGCAAAGCCATCGGCGGCCCGACCGCCGGATTCATCGCCGGCAAACGCGACCTGATTGCCGCGTGCGAACTGCAGCAGCGCGGCATCGCGCGTGCGATGAAAGTCGGCAAGGAACAGATCGTCGGCTTGCTGGCCGCGCTCGACATCTACGCGGGACGCGATCCGTCGATCGACGCCGCGCGGCGCGATCGGATCGTTGGCACGTTGCTGCGGATGCTCGCGGAGGTGAAAGAGCTGAAGACCTACCGTAAATCCGACGAGGCCGGGCGCGGCATCGAACGCGTCGCGCTGCAACGTCGCGACGGCGGCGACATCCGCGAGCTCGTGACGTACCTCGCGGCGGGTTCGCCGAGCATCCGCACGCGCAACCATCATCTCGACGACGGCGTCGCGCTGATCGATCCGCGCGAACTCGATGACGCCGCGCGCGGCGATCATCGCCGAGCGCGTTCGCGCATTTTTTCGAATCCTAAGTGACCACGCATCGAAATCACCGCCCGCGAACGCGACCAGCTGATCGAGCACGGCTGGCTCGTCATCCCGGACGTCGTGCCGAAGGCGCTGTGCGAACGCTCGGCGGCGGCGCTGTGCGAATTCATCGGTGTCGATCCCGAAGATCCGGACACGTGGCGCAACTACGTCGACGCACGGCCACGGCATCATCCCGCTGCATCACCACCAGGCGCTGTGGGACGTGCGGCAGCTGCCGAGCTGCATCGGATGTTCAGCGTCATCTACGAGACCGAGAAACTCTGGGTCACGTTCGATCGCGGATCATTCAAGGTGCCGAGCAGCTTTCACGAGTCCGGTTATCGCATGGACGCGGTGCATTGGGACGGCGATCCGCGCGCGACCGAACGACCTGGCGGTGCAGGGACTCGTCTACCTGACCGACACGCCGCCCGAAAAAGGCGCGTTCGCGATGGTGCCGGAGCTGTACGCACGCTCGATGAGTGGCTCGCAACCGGTCGCAACGATGACGAAGCGCGCCGGCCGGATGTTTCGGACTATCGCACTCGAGCCGGTCGGCGGCGCCCAGGGCAGCCTCGTGCTCTGGCATCGGCGTATGCCGCACACGAGTCTCGCCAACAATTCCGACTGGGCCGCGTCTCGTGCAGTACGTCACGATGACGCCCGCGGGATCGGAAGAATCGAGGCTACGCAATGCGCGCGAATGCCTCGAAAAACACCCACCGGCGTGGGCGGTGCGGCAGAAGGTTCGCGGTCAACTGGACCCGGAACCCGGACCGCCGCCGCAGCTGACCGACCTCGGGTCGAGGCTCGCGGGAATCGAACCCTGGTGAGCGCGGGGCGACGCTCGAGCTAGCGAACGACGTTCACGAACACCGTGATGATCAGCGCGTTCGTGAAGTCGATGAAGAACGCACCGACGATCGGCGCCACCAGGAATGCGCGCGGCGCCGGCCCATAACGCTCCACCAGCGTGCGCATCACGGCCATCGCGTTCGCGGTGGTGCCGAGCATGAACCCGATGAACCCGCCGCTCATCACCGCGCTCTCGTAGTCACGACCCATCAGCTGGAATAGCGGCCATAGGCACACCGCGCACACGAGCAGCACCTGCACGAGCAGAATCGTCAGCAGCGGAACTGCGAGACCCGACAGTTCCCACAGCTTCAGCGTCATCAACGCAACCGCCAAAAACAACGACAGCGCAACGGCGCCGAATTCGTTGATGAACCGGTGCGACAAACCGAACCAGCCGGTGACGTTGTCGACGTTGCGCATCAACGCGGCGACGAGCATCGCGCCGATATACGCCGGCAGCGTCATGCCGAGCGATGCAAAGCCGTGACTCACCCACTCACCGATCCACATCGCGACGAGGATCGCCGTGATGTTCTTGATGATTTCGATCGGACTTTCATCCTCGGCTTCGAGCGTGATCACGCTGTCCGCGTCGGCCGCCCGCGCGGCCGGCGCAACAGGCGCGGGTGTCGCGCTGCGCGGCGTGCGCAGTTGGTGGCGCTCGATCAGCAACGTGCTGACCGGGCCGCCGACGATGCCGCCGAACACGATGCCGCCCATCGCCGCAGCGACTGCGATCGACGCCGCGCCGACGACGCCGGCCGACTCGAACAGCGGCGCGAAGGCGAGTCCCGTCGCGGGACCTCCGGTCAGCGTCACCGACCCCGCGAGCACGCCGAACAATGGGTTCAATCCGAACAACAGGGCGACGACGATGCCGATCAGGTTCTGCGCAATCGCAAAGATCGTCGCGATCGCGAAGAACCGCACCACCTGCGGGCCGCCGAGCTTCAGCAGCGGCAAGCTGGCACCGAAGCCGATCGTCGTGAAGAACGCGATCATCAGCGGGCTCTGCAGCGTGGTATCGAAATGGACCAGCGTCACGCCGTTGCTGCGCGCAATCAGCATCGCGATGGCAACGACCAGACCACCGATCACCGGCGCCGGCAGGTTGTAGCGCGCGAGAACGGGGATCGCGGTGCGCAACCCGTAGCCGCCGAGCAGCACCACGCCGCCGAACGCGAGCGTCTGGATCAGATCGAGTTCAAACACGCGGCGGCTCCCGTTACAGTTGGGTAATATTGTCGACGGCGCCACGTTGCGAGCACAGTGGCGAGCGCCAACGGGGCCGTAGCTCAGCTGGGAGAGCGGTGCGTTCGCAATGCACAGGTCAGGGGTTCGATCCCCCTCGGCTCCACCAACCGACCACGCGGTCGGTTCACGGCGGCAACGGGTGGCGCCACTTCAGCCCCGCGAATCTGCTGAAGTCGCGATCGGTCGTGATCCATTCGCAACCATTTTCGATCGCCATGGCCGCAAGGTAAGCGTCCGCGACCAAGTTACCCTTGGCGCCGGCCGTCTTGCACAAGCGCGCGAATATCTCCCAATGATGCGGACCCGGCGCGATCGTAACGCGATTGGGCTGATCACGAAGTTGATCAACGAACTTGGATGCATCCGCCCAGGAGCTTGGTGCTTCGAACACACGCGGATGCGTCACCACGCGCAAGAACCCGCTCAGGACAAGATCGCTGAGTCCGAACGCGGCATCGGAGTTGATGGTGGCTTCAAGCCATTCGCGGAACGCGACGTGATTCGCTGCATCGAGGCGATGCGCGTACACCAGCACATTGACGTCCGGCAGAATCAGCGCCGGCTCTCCATCAGATCGATGAGCGAAGCCGAATCGTCCAGATCGACACCGGCGTGCACTCCACCCTTACCTGTGACGTGCAGTCGCGCTTGTTGTCGCGTCTTGGTCCGGGCGTGTTTGCGCGCGAACCGCTCACGTAAGGATTCTTCGATAATGGCGGTCAGCGTCATGCCTGACTCCGCAGCCTGGCGTTTCGCTTCCTTGAGCAGCTTTTCATCGAGTCGTATGGTCGTACGCATGGCATCAAATCGTATTGATGATGCATCAATATGTCAATCGGTGATGCCAGGGCGCCTACTCGCTGCCGCACGTTTCGCGTTTACGCGCCCTGTGGACTTCATTAGATTGACCAGCGCTTCACCAACCTGTTCGCCGGTCGGCCATCGAGCCACCGTTGCCCGAGGATCATCATGACTGCCGCTACCGATCACTTCGTGCTCGTCACGTTCGAAACCGACCCCGCGGCACAGGACGCCGCGCTGGAAAAGATCGGTGCGTATGTCGGTTCTTTCTTGAGCAAACAACCCGGATTCGTCGAGAGCACTCTGCATAAAGGCGTGGACGGCAGCAGCATCGTTCACTACACGAAATGGCAATCCGAGGACGCGTACAAAGCCGCCGGCGTCAAGGCGAGATCTCACCCCGATCTGCCGGCGTTGCTCGCGTACAAGCCAACCGGACGCGGCTATCGAGCCTGGAAATCTTTCTGAGCATCGGCATATCAACCAGATCGCGCCCGCATTGCCCGTGACGATCTGCTCCGCTGGCTATAGCCCGCTGCGAAAAACGCAGATGGCGCTCTTTGGACTACCGGAGTTTGCGACCTATCTGGCGGTCATTCCGATTTCGCTCTACATACCGTTCTTCTACTCGCGCGATCTTGGCCTGAGCATCACCGCGGTCGGCCTGGTGCTGATGGTTGCGCGCATCAGCGACGTGATCATCGACCCGCTGATCGGCGCATTGAGCGATCGCACGAAATTGGCGTGGGGGCGACGCAAGATCTGGATGGTCGCCGGCGCGCCGCTGATGATGGCGTCGGCCTATGCGCTGTTCGTCGCGACGAGTCCTGTCACCAACATGTATCTGCTCGGCTGGTCGATGCTGTTGTGGTTGGGCTGGACGATGATCAACATTCCCTACTATGCGTGGGGCGCAGAGCTGTCGACCGACTTCGACGAGCGCACGCAGATCACCGGCTGGCGCCAGGCGTGGGGATTTGCCGGGAACATCAGCGTACTGCTGGTGCCGGTCGCCGCCGCGAAATTGTTCGGCTATGGCGGCGTTGCGCGCGAAGCACTCGTGATCATCGCCGGCATGGTGCTCATCCTGTTGCCGCTGCTGATTGGATTGACCGTCTGGAAGTTACCCGAACGCATCGTCGCGTCGCCGGCGCATCAGCCGATCCTTCGCGCCGCGCGCGATATGCTGTCGAACGGTTCGTTCCTGATCCTGTTCTTCGGGTTCATGCTGATGTCGCTCGGCACCACGATGATCGGCACGCTGTTCATGCTGTTCACGACATTTGCGATGGGGCTGGAACGTCAGGCTCAGCCGATCCTGCTCGCCTACTTCGCAGTGAACCTGATCGGCTTACCGTTCTGGGTCTGGTTGTCGCACAGAATCGGCAAGCGCGAAGCCTGGATCACAGGAACGCTGATCATGGCGCTGGCGACTCCGCTGTATCTGTTCCTGGCCCCGGGGACCTGTTGCCGTTCGTGCTGATCACCGCGGTGATCGGCTTTGCGGGCGGCAACTATGTCGCGCTATCGATGTCGATGAAGGCCGACGTGATCGAGATCGCGACGCGGCGGCAACGCGAGACCGTTGCCGGCACCTACGTGGCGGTCTGGTCACTCGGTTCGAAAGCGACACAGGCGCTCGCGCTCGGCGTATGTTTGCCGTTGCTCGGCTTGTTCGGTTTCGACCCGCGCGTCGAGAATGGACCGGAGCAGATCGCGGCGCTGCGATACACCATCGGGCTGCTGCCGTCGGTGTGTTACTTGGGGGCAATCCTCATCATCAGTCGTTACGGGATATCCAAGGCGCGACTCGATCGTCTGCGACAGGCGTTCGTCCGCCGCGAGGGCCGAGGAATCCACGCGCTAGTTCAACAATGAAAACGCAGGAGAAACAATATGGACTTCAAGATTCCGCAAGACCTTCAGAACTATCTCGACGAACTCGATCAGTTCATCGAGAAAGAGATCATGCCGATCCAGAACCGCGACGATAACATCCGGTTCTTCGATCACCGGCGCGAACACGCGCGCACCGACTGGGACAACAACGGCCTGCCGCGCAAGGAGTGGGAAGCGCTGCTCGCCGAAGCGCGCGCCGTTGCGGACAAAGCCGGTCACCTGCGTTTTGCGTGGCCGAAAAAACACGGCGGCAAAGGCGGATCGAACCTGTGGATGGCGGTGATCCGCGAACACCTCGCCGCAAAAGGTCTTGGCCTCTTCAACGATCTGCAGACCGAACACTCGGTCGTCGGCAACAACCCGTTCATCGTGATGTTCGAAGAGTTCGCGACGCCGGATCAGTTCAAGCGCTACAGCGACGACTTGCTCAAGGGCCGGTTGCGCACCGGCTTCGGCCTGACCGAGCCGAATCACGGCTCCGACGCGACGTTCATGGAAACGCGCGGCGTGCCGCAAACCAAAGACGGCAAGCCCGGCTGGTTGATCAACGGCGAAAAGATGTGGACGACCGGCATGCACCACGCGAACTACATCATGACGTTCGCGCGCACCAGCGGTAAGGACGGCGACGCGCGCGGCATCACGTGCTTCATCGTTCCGGCGGACTCGCCCGGCGTGAAGATCGAAGAGTATCTGTGGACCTTCAACATGCCGACCGACCACCCGCGCGTGTCGATCACCAACGTGTGGATTCCGGAAGACAGCTACTGGGGTGAGATCGGCGGCGGTCTCGCGATCGGCCAGAGCTTCGTGCACCAGAACCGCATCCGTCAGGCGGCGTCGTCGCTCGGCGCCGCGATGTACTGCATCAACGAAAGCGTCGCGTACTCGCGCCAACGCAAACCGTTCGGCAAACCGCTGTCGAACAACCAGGCCATTCAGTGGCCGCTGATCGAGCTGTACACGCAAGCGCAGATGCTGCGGCTGCTGATCTGGGAAACCGCGATCGCGATCGACTCGATGCCGCACAAAGAAGTGGAACGGACGATCTCGGACCGCGTGTCGATGTGCAACTACATCGGCAACCGGTTGTGTTGCGACGCGGCCGACCAGGCGATGCAGACGCACGGCGGCATGGGCTATTCGCGGCACAAAGCGTTCGAGCACATCTATCGGCATCACCGCCGCTATCGCATCACCGAAGGTTCGGAAGAAATTCAGATGCGCAAAGTCGGCGCGTATCTGTTCGGCTACGCCGGACCGAAGAAGAACGAGTTCACGCAGTTGTACGGGCCGGCGCACCTGTAGTGGGCGGGGCGCGTAGACAGTCTTCGTGAATCGATACCACAATAGTTCACCCGACGCCGACGACTTCTTCCGATGAGTGACGTACCGAGCGCTCCGCCCCTGTCCGCCGTCCATCGCTCCGCGATCGGTGCGGCCGCGATGCGGGCGGCACACCTCCTCGACGCCGCCGAGCCGAAGATCTTTCGCGACGAGTTCGCGATGACGCTCGCCGGTCTTACCGATGCGCAGGTGCGCTTCATGGCGCAGGTACTTGTCGCCATCAACGGCGCCGACGGCGAAGCAGGGTGGGTGCTGCGAGCGCGATACGCGGAGGACGAACTCGCGCGCCTCGGTGCGCGCGTCGCGCAATATGTCGTTCTGGGTGCGGGACTCGATTCCTTTGCATTGCGCCACGCGGCGCGTCTCGGCGACCTGCGCGTGTTCGAGGTGGACGATCCACCGATGCAGGCGTGGAAGCGTGATCGGTTGAAAGACCTCGGAATCGTCGCACCGCCGCAGCTGCGGTTCGCGCCGTGCGACTTCGAGACGACCGAGATCGCCGCAGCGCTCGATGCGGCAGGATTCCGCCCACTCCCGACGTTCGCGTCGTGGCTGGCGGTGACGCAGTATCTCTCGCGTCCCGCGATCGATCGCACACTGCGTTGGGCAAGTACGCTTCCACCCGGTTCTTCGCTGCTGTTGACATTCATCGTGCCGGGTCCGGAGGCCGACGCACTCAAGGAGAAGCTCGCTCCGATGGGCTTGCAATTCGCCACGTTCTTCACGCCGCTCGAGATGACGCGCCAGCTTGCGGCAGCGGGGTTCGAATCGATCCGACACCTCACGCCAGCGGAGGCCGACGCTGTCTACTTCGCGGGTCGAACCGATGGCCTGCGGGCACCTACCCTCGAGCGTTTGGTCGTCGCGACGACCGGATGAACCCGCGAGAGGGCGCGGGGGGCGAACGCGGGACCGCGAAAGAACGAATTCACGCAGCTACATAGGCCAGCGAAGCAGTCATGACCCAACACTACGAAGCGAGCGACCGCGCGAGCACGTTCGTTCCGCACAAGTTCGAAGAGCACCTCGTCGATCTCGGCGAGGTGCGCATGAACTACGTGCGCGTCGGCAGCCCCAACAAGCCGGCTCTGCTGCTGGTGCCGGGGCAAACGGAATCGTGGTGGGGTTATGAAGGCGCATTGCCGCTGCTCGCCGAACACTTCGAGGCATTCGCGGTGGACCTGCGCGGGCAGGGTCGCTCGTCCTGGACGCCGGGCCGCTACACGCTCGACAACATGGGCAACGACCTCGTCCGTTTCATCGATGTCGTGATTCGCCGGCCGACGATCGTCAGCGGCTTGTCGTCGGGCGGCGTGCTCACCGCGTGGCTGTCTGCGTACGCGAAGCCCGGGCAACTGCGCGGCGCGCACTACGAAGATCCGCCGCTGTTTTCATCCGAAGTGCATCCGGCCGTCGGCGGCTCGATCCGGCAAGGGCTCGGGCCGCTGTTTGCGTTCTTCAACAAATATCTCGGCGATCAATGGTCCGTCAACAACTGGGACGGCATGCGCGCCGCAAGGCAGACCGAACTACCGGCGTGGATTGGTTTCCTGATGGCGGGTATGGCCGGTGAAGGCGGCCCGCCGCAGAACCTGAAGGAATACGACCCGGAATGGGGACGCGCGTTCGTCTCGGGCTCTGTCGCCGCGAGCTGCGACCACGAGCGGATGTTGTCGAGCGTGAAGGTGCCGGTGTTGCTGACGCATCACTTCCGCATGCTCGACGAGGAAACGGGCGGAGTGAGGGGCGCACTGGCGGACGTGCAGGCAAAGCGTGTCCGAGAGTTGATCACAGGCGGCGGGACAGACTGTCGGAATATGTCTCGCTGCCGACGATGGGGCACTCGCTGCACGGACAGGACCCCGCGTTATTCGTGAAGATCTTGACGGAGTGGGCAGCGAAGCTCGCGTGACCGCCCGCACGTCGCCGCCGCCGTGCGACGCTACTCCGGAACGGCCTATTGCTTGCCGGAGACAACCACCTCGATCAGGTGTGGTCCGCGCTTCGCGATCGCGTCGCTCACGGCGCGCCGCAATGCCGCCGGGTCTTCGATGCGCTCCGCCGTGATCCCCATGCCGCGCGCCAACGCCGTGAAGTCGAGCGTCGGCGACAGGTCCATGTGCGGATAGGGCCGGTTCGACGCCGCGTCGAAGCGCGCGCGGTAGGTGTCCATGTTGTGCTTCAGCACGCGGTACTCGCGGTTCGCGAGGATCACGAACACGATCGACAGCTCGAGCAGCGCCGCGGTCCACAGCGACTGGATCGTGTACATCGCCGAACCGTCGCCCGAGATCGCGACCACCGGCCGCTCGGGCAGCGCGACCGCGACGCCGAGCGCGCCGGCGATGCCCTGGCCGATGCCGCCGCCGCGCTGGCCGAAGTAGTCGCCAGGCGCCTTGAAATCGAACACGCGCGCGACGTCGGTGGTGGCGGTGATCGACTCGTCGACAACGACCCCGTTGGGGGGCAGCGCCGCCGCGATCTCGGTGAGCGCGCGCACCGGCGGCATCGGCCGCGCGTCGTCCAGCTTCGCGAGGTTCGCCGCGGCGGCTTCGCGGCGTTGTTCGGCGCGCGCGGCGAGTTCCGCGAGCCGCGCCTGCGCGATCGCCGGATGGCACCGCGCGTTCGAGCGCGCGCGCCAGCGCGTCGATCCCGGGCTTCAGCCCGCAGACGATGCCGACCGCCACGCGCGAAGTTGCGCGCGATCACACCCGGCGCGTGCGCGAGCTGCACGATCTGCACGCCTTCGGGCACCGCGCGCACCGCGTCGTACCACACCTCCTCGAAGAACGGCCCGCCGAGCATCAGCAGCGCGTCGGCGTCGCCGAGCAGCGCGCGGAGCGCCGCCGCGTCGAGCGGCAGCGTGCCGCCGTACGCGACATGGCGGTTCGGGAACACCGCGTGCTGGCGCAGCGTGTCCTGGTAAACGGGCGCGCCGAGCCGTTCGGCGAGCGCCACGAGCAGCGGCGCCGCGCCCGCGCGCGCGACGTCGTCCGACGCGACGATCACCGGCTTCTGCGCTTTCGCGAGGATCGCCGCCGCCGCCGCGATGGCCGCTTCGTCGGGTCGCGGGTCGGCGTGAACTCGGCCCGCCGTCCACGCGACGTTGCCGGTCTCCTGTTCCATCACGTTGATCGGCAGCGCGACGAACACCGGCCCCTTCGGCGCCTCGTTGGCGATCGTGAACGCGCGCTGCATCACCGCGGCCATCTCGTCCGCGTTGGTGACCTGCGTCGCCCACTTCACCAGCGGCGCCGCCATCGCGACGAGGTCGTAGCCGAGCACCGGATCGCGCAGCCGCAGCCGCGTGTCCTGTTGGCCGGCAGTCAGCACCAGCGGCGCGGACGACTTGAGCGCGCCGTACAACGAGCCGAGCGCGTTGCCGAGCCCCGGCGCGACGTGCACGTTCGCGACGACGGATTCACCACTCGCCTGCGCGTACAGCACCGCGGCACTGACCGCGATGCTCTCGTGCAGCGTGGTGACGTACCGGATGTCCGGATAGTCCGCGAGGCTGTCGAGCAGCGGGCTCTCGGTGGTGCCCGGATTGCCGAAGATCGCGCGCACGCCGTGCAGGCGCAGGCTGTCCATGAAGACCGTTCTACCGCGCATCGCCCCTCCCGCTGTTCGTCGCTCGCTAGGCTAACGCAAGCCCGTTCACTCCGCCGACTCCGGCGCCCGCCGCCACCCACGCGAGGTCGGCGCTCGACACTTTTTTCGTGTCGAATTTCTTCGCGGCGGCGCTCATCCGCAGCAACGCTTGCGGCACCGTCATCGGCGGCGCCGTGTCGCCCTTCTTCGCTCTTGTGGAAACGCACCGGGTTGATGCGCGCGACGACGTAGTTGCGCAGATACGGCGAACGCAGACCCTGCGCCTGCAGCTTCGCGACGATGCGCTTCACTTCGCAGTCGATCTCGAGCAGGCGCGCCGCCCATGCATCGCGGTCGCGCAGGCTCGTCGCGAGCGGTTTGTCGCCGAAGCGATCGACTTTTTTCAGAAACGGGCTGTACGCGCCGCCGGCGAACCGCGCGTCGAGTTCGTAAACGATGCCGAGCGTCAGCAACTCCGGCGCTTCGAACTCCGCCGCGTAGTCCGACTCGCGCTTGCCGCGATCGGCTTTCGCGAGACTGCGCGCCATGCGGATCACTTCGAGGCTCTTGTCCTTCAGGTTGTGCGCTTTCTCGGTGTTGAGCGCGAGGATCCGGTACGCGAGCGTTTCGTCGGGTGATACGAGCGCGGTGATCTGGCGCAGGCCGAGCACCTTCGCGGCCGCCAGACCGATGCCGGCCGTTCGGCGTCCACAGCGCACCGTCCGCGCCGCGCACGACGATCAGCGGATCGAGGAACGCGC
Source organism: uncultured Gammaproteobacteria bacterium (assembly GCA_963829065.1). Taxonomy (GTDB): domain Bacteria; phylum Pseudomonadota; class Gammaproteobacteria; order Pseudomonadales; family Azotimanducaceae; genus DATJGR01. Next base: position 142,572 of record CAWHHK010000017.1, read on the forward strand.
CGGCTTCGTCGATCTTCGCGGCGAGGCGCTTCGTGTGCGTCGGCGATAGGTCGCGCTGGAACGGCGTCGGCTGCAACGCGTCGAGCGGCAACGACGCGAGCAACAGCGGCCGGCCGCCGAGCGGATCGCGATACGCGCCGAGCGCGGCGCCACCGGCGGCGACGATCTGCGCGGCGAGTTCCGCCACGTCGGGTTGATCGAGCGCCAGCGCAACTTCCGTCGCGTCGAGCCCGCGCCGTTCGCGCGCCGGCGCGAGTTTTCCGCGCGTCGCGGCGCGTCCCTTTCGAGACCTTTGCTTTGGGTGTTTTGCGCTTCGCCGCCATCGACCGAGTGTGCCGCATCGCTGCACACGCGGCCAGACGACCGTCGCCGACGGTCATTGGTGAAGAGCGCGCGCGCAGCGCGCGGTCACTTGCGCGATTGCGTCACGCGTCGCCCGATGTGCAGCGCAAGGCCAGGCAGGAACGTGCGGCGCGAATCGTCCTCGAACCGGCGCTTGCCGACGATTCGATGCTCGCTCAGCACGCCCGTCTTGGTCGTCACGGTCAACACATTGCGCCGAGGATCGAACATCCATGCCAATTCGGGAAACGTCGCATTCGGCAACCACCACGCGCCGGCACAGGTTTCGTCCTGCGTATCGGTGAAACGGTGCTCCACCACGGGCCTCCAACTGCAGACCGCAACGCCATCGATGGTGGCCCATCAGCCCGTCGCATGGATGCGGATCTGGAAAATGATTTGTGGGCAGTTTCTTTGAGATCACCCGATTCCTGTACACCGGCTTCTGCGCAAGTCGCTGCCGTACACTGAAGCGTCGCTCCCACCCGGACAGGAGACACAAATGGTCAGGAGACACTAATGAGAGATCCGCATATGACGAAGCTCGGCGACCACACGTTGTCGCCGCAATCTCTGATGATGGGCTATGGCTACAACCCGCGGCTCTCCGAAGGTTCGCTGAAGCCGCCGATCTTCCTGACCTCGACGTTCGTGTTCGACAGTTGCGCCGACGGCAAACGTTTCTTCGAGGGCATCACCGGCAAACGATCGGGCGGCGCCGAAGGCCTCGTCTACGGCCGCTTCAACGGACCGGACCAGGAGATCCTCGAAGATCGCCTCGCGCTGTGGGAAGGCGCCGAAGAAGCGGCCGTGTTTTCCACCGGTATGTCGGCGATCACGACGACGTTGCTCGCGCACGTTCGCGCGGGCGAGATGATCCTGCATTCGGGTCCGTTGTACGCGGCGACGGAGAAGTTGATCGACGCGGTGTTCGGTCGACTCGGCGTCGAGTTCGCCAATTTCGCCGCCGGCGCGCCGCTCGCAGACATCCGCGCGCTGATCGAAACGTCGCGCGCGCGCAGCCGCATCGCCGTTATCTATCTCGAGAGCCCGGCGAATCCGACCAACGAGCTCGTCGACATCGCAGGCATCGTGCGGCTGCGCGACGAACTGTACGCGAGCGATCCCAAGAACAAGCCGTTGATCATGGTCGACAACACGTTCCTCGGCCCGGTTTTTCAACAGCCGATCAAGAACGGCGCCGACGTGTCGATCTATTCGCTGACCAAATACGTCGGGGGGCACAGCGATCTCGTCGCCGGCGGCGTCGTCGGCAGCAAAGCCGCGCTGCTGCCGATCATGTCGCTGCGCAACACGATCGGCACGATCACCGATCCACACACGTCGTGGATGCTGTTGCGTTCCCTCGAAACGGTAGCGCTGCGAATGGAGCGCGCCGAGCAGAATGCGCGAACCGTATGCGAGTTCCTGCGCGCGCATCCGAAAATCGAGCGCGTCGGCTATCTCGGCTTTCTCGACCCAACGAGCGCGCAGGGGCGCATCTTCGCGAGCCATTGCTCCGGCGCCGGATCGACGTTTTCGGTGCTGGTGAAGGGCGGTGAGGCCGAAGCGTTCCGGATGCTCGACAACCTGCGGCTCGTGAAGCTCGCCGTGAGTCTCGGCGGCACCGAGAGCCTCGCCTCGCACCCGGCGTCGATGACGCATCTGAGTGTGCCCGCCGCGCGCCGCAAACAGCTCGGCATCACCGACAATCTCGTGCGAGTATCGATCGGCATCGAGAGCGCAAACGACCTGGTCGCGGACTTCGCGCAGGCGCTCGGGGAATAGCGCGGACGACCAAACAATCGAGGAGATTCACGGTATGGCAGAGATCCGTCACCACACGATTCGAACCAACGGCATCTCGATGCACGTCGCCGAGGCGGGCACCGGCTTCCCGGTCGTGATGTGCCACGGCTGGCCGGAGCTCTGGTATTCGTGGCGCCATCAGTTGCATGCGCTCGGCGACAATGGCTTTCGCGCGATTGCGCCCGACATGCGCGGCTACGGACGCACCGACGCGCCCGCGGATCCCGCGCAGTACACGATGAAGATTCTGTGCCGCGACATGGTGGGCCTGTTGGATGCGCTCGAGATCGACAAGGCCGTGTTTGTCGGCCACGACTGGGGCGGCGCCGTGCTGTGGCAAATGGGACTGCGCTACCCGGAGCGCGTCGAACGCTTGATCGGTCTCAACACGCCATACAGTCCGCCGGTGCCGGGCGGCCGCCCAACGATCGCGATGCGCGATGCATTCGGTTTGACGGACCAGACCTTCTACATGCGCTATTTCCAGAAACCGGGCGTCGCGGAAGCCGAATTCGACGCGGACGTGCGCGGCAATCTCGCAAAGATTTTCATGCCCTACACGCGCGCAGCAGGACTTGTGGACATTCGCGACGGTCGGCGGCGATGGCAGTGGCGCGCTGACGCGCGTGCCACCGGGAGCCACGTTCCTGACCGACGCGGAGCTCGATGTCTATGTCGCAGAGTTCTCGCGCACCGGCTTCACCGGCGGCTTCAACTGGTACCGCGCCGCAGATCTCAACGCCGATGAAGTCGGTGGTCCGACCGGCCCCGGTCTGAACATCCGCAGCATGATGATCACCGCCGAAAACGATCGCATCCTCCGGCCGGAAATGGCGGCGCACATGCCGGCGCTGATTCCCGGTATTCGGATGGAGAACATCCGCAACTGCGCGCACTGGACGCAGCAGGAACGCGCGCCGCAAGTGAATGCGTTGATGCTCGATTTCCTCGCCGACCTCGCGGCCAGATGACCGACGCCTCCCGCAAATCCCGCACCGCGGAGCGGCACGCCGATGGCCTCAGACGCTGCGCCTGGTGCGATGACGATCCGTTGATGGTCGCGTACCACGATGAGGAATGGGGAAGGCCGTTACACGACGATCGGCGGCTCTTCGAATTGCTCTGTCTCGAAGGCGCGCAGGCGGGACTCTCGTGGCGGACGATTCTGCACAAACGCGAGAACTATCGGCGCGCATTCGACGGCTTCGACGCGAAGCGCATCGTGCGTTACAACGACGCGAAAAAGGCGCGCTTGCTCGCCGACCCCGGCATCGTTCGCAACCGCCTGAAGGTCGACGCGTTCGTCAGCAACGCCCGCGCGTTTCTCGACGTGCTCGAGTCGGGCTGCAGCTTCGATGACTATCTCTGGCAGTTCACGAACGGCAAGGTCATCCGCAACCGCTTCCGCACGTTGGCTGAATTTCCGGTGTCCACCCCGCAGAGCGACGCGATGAGCAAGGACCTCAAGAAAAAAGGCTTCAAGTTCATCGGCACGACGATCTGCTATGCGTTCATGCAGGCGTCGGGTCGAGTCGACGACCACCAACGAGGGTGTTGGGTGGGTGGCGAGCAGTGAGTGCCGAGTGTCAGCGGCGCGGCAAGACGGATCAACGGCGGCAATCGCGGATGGCCCGCACGACGGCCGTTGCCTCGCGCGGCGAGCGCAACCCAGACCCGCGTACCACCTTCAGCAACTCGGCGGCGCTCAACCTGTGCGGCGACGAGACCGCGTTCTGCAGCACAGCCATCAACTCGCCCTGAAGTGAACGATTATTCGCCTTCGCTCGGAGGCGTAGCTTCTCGGCCATGTGATCCGGCACATTCTTTACAGATAGGTTGACAGGCTTTACAGATAGGTCGACAGGCATCGCGTTACGGCCGGTTCCGATTGGGAGCCATATTAGATCCGCGTCGTTCTTGGCTGCTAACGGGGCAACCTGCTCGCCGGAACGGGCGAGGAAGCCACTGTGCCACCCGTATTCAACCTGACTCACCATCGGCTCGAGTGAGTCATTTGTCGTCGGATCAATCGCTCCCGCCTATCTGTCGGCACGCTCTGCCTCAACATTCCAATTCGGATCGCACAGTTCAGGCGAGTGCGTTCATAATCGAACCCTTGGTCAACTCAAAGGAGTACGTCGTGTTCAGTCATGTGATGGTCGGAGTCAACAATCTCGAGAAGTCGAAGAAGTTCTACGACGCGGTGCTCGGCACGATCGGCATTGGTCCTGGCGTTGCGAACAAGGACCGCTATTTCTACATGAGCCCGGGCGGCGTGTTCGCGATCACGAAGCCGATCAACGGCAAACCGGCCACGTCCGCCAACGGCGGCACGGTCGGATTCGCGATGAAGTCGGCCGAACAAGCGCAACGCGTGGCACGCCGCGGGTGTCGCCAACGGCGGCACCACGTGCGAAGACCCGCCGGGCCTGCGGGAAAATGGCATGTATCTCGCGTACCTGCGCGATCCGGACGGCAACAAGATATGTGCGCTGCTTCGGCCGAGTTGACGCCGCCCCCCACGGGGGGCACACGACCGCCGAACAAGGACGAGCGCATGCGCGTGTATCGGCATGCGACCTGGCCCGAGCGCGAGGCGATGCACGACGCGATTGCGGCGCACAAACGCGACACGATCGCGCACCGCGTCGAACTCGGGCGGCGTTACCTCGACGCGCATCCGACGCCGGCGCATCGACGTGCCGTACGAGCGCGCCGTCGCGACGCTGGGCCTCGTCGAGGAAACGCGTGCCGCGCGAGAGGAAGCAATCGCGATCGCGAAGGACCGCGCATCGCAGCACGACAGCGGCAGCCTGCACTATCCGGCGCTGGCGCACGACTTCGCCGCGGACTCCGCGGCGATTCGGCTCGCGACGTCGCCGCTGGTGCTGGCGCCGATCATCCGTTACTGCGGCATGTTGCCGGTGCTGTTCAACTTCTTCGTCACGCGCGCATATCAAGACGCGATCAAAGAACAGTCGGCGCACCACTTCCACATGGACCCGGAGGACACGATCTCCTTCAAGGTGTTCGTGCAATTGACCGACGTCGACGACGACTGCGGCCCGTTCCACGCGCTGCCGGCGCACCTCACGCACGAAGTGCTGGACGCGGTGGGGTACAGCGGAATCACGTTCCTGACTGACGAGCGCATCGAGGCGCTCGTCGGGTGGGATTCGGTGGTGAAGCTCACCGGGCCGGCCGGCACCGTCGGGTTCGTCGATACGACACGGTGTCTGCACTTTGGCGGACGGCCGCGCAAGGCCGGCAAGCCGGTGCGCGATCAGCTGGTGTTTCAGTATCTGTTGCCGACGAGTCTGCTGTTTCCGATCGACGGCGACATGAAGCATCCGCGGTTTTTGCCGCAGCTCGAGGCAAACGGCGACGCGCATTGGGATGCGTTGATCGGGGCATGCTGGACGTAGATCAACTCGAGGATCCTTTCGATGATTTCGATTCGCACGATCCATCTCGCCGCAGCTCTGCTGGCGCTCTGCGGCTGCGCGTCCGCTTTCGTGTCTACGTGGAAGGCGCCCGATGCCCAACCGTTCGAATTGTCCGGCGCCAAGGTAGCCGCGGTGGTGATGATGAGCAGCGAAGCCGGCCGCCGCGCCGCGGAATTGGCGCTGGCGAACGAGATCACCGCTCACGGCGCACAAGGCGTGCCGATGTACCAGATCTTCCCGGACGCGCGGCCGACGAGCGAACCGGAAGCCAGAACGGCGCTCGAACACGCCGGCATGGCCGGCGTCGTCGTGATGCGTCCCGTCAGCGTGGACAAAGAGGTGGTTTCGACAGGGGGCGCGTACCCGGGCGGCCCGGCGGCCCGTACGGCACCTACTGGGGCGGCTACTACGGGTATGGCTGGGGGTCGCCGTGGGGAATGGCTGTGACGACCGGCGGCGAGATCCGCACGAACACAATCGTCACGATCGAGACACTCATCTATTCCTTCAGGCAGAACAAGCTCGTCTGGGGCGCAGATAGTCGAACGACCAATCCGCGCGACGTCGATAAACTCGTGCATGACGCTCGCAACCGATGCAGCGAAGGAACTACAGAAGCAAGGCCTGATCGGTCACAAGCCGTAGTCCGGGTATTATCTGGCTTCTCTCACTGACAGCGAATCGACATGGCAAAGCGGGCATTGGTATTGGGCGGCGGCGGCAGCGTCGGCATCGCGTGGGAGACCGGCCTCGCGCCGGTCTGGCGGACGAAGGGATCGATCTGCGGCTCGCCGACAAGATCGTCGGCACGTCGGCCGGATCGTTCGTCGGTGCGGAGTTGGCATCCGGTCGCGCGCCGGCCGAGCTGCGCGCGCGGCTGACGGAATCGGCGCGCGAGCGCGCCGCTCAGGGTTCGACGACCAACGCGTTCCCGGTGCCGGACCTCACGAAGCTGATGGAATTCATGACGCGCACACCGAAGACGGAAGCGGAGGCACTCGAGCTGCGCGCCGAGATCGGCGCGTACGCGCTCGAAGCCGCGCACGATCCGAAGAAGCGTGCATCGGCTTCTTCGCGTCCGTCGCCGACACGCCGTGGCCGGCGAAATATTCGTGCACGGCCATCGACGCGAGTGACGGCCGCTTCGTCGTGTTCGATCAGCGCACCGGCACGTCGCTCGCGCGCGGGGTCGCGTCGAGTTGCTCGGTGCCGGGCCTGTTTCCGCCGATCACGATCAACGGCCGTCGCTACTACGACGGCGGCATACGCTCGGCGACGAACTTCGATCTCGCCGAAGGCTACGAACGCGTGATCGCGGTGGCGGTGATTCCGCCGGGCGGCGCCACGTTCATGGCCGCGCGGATCGATCCGGAACTGGCGCAGCTGCGCCGAAGCGGCTCGCACGTGGAGTTCATCGCGCCGGATGCTGCGTCGCTCGATGTGTTCGGGCCGAACCTGATGGACGCTTCGCGGCAAGCCGCGGTGCTCGAAGCGGGCGTCAAGCAAGGACGCGCGGAGGCGGTGCGCATCAGGTCGGTCTGGGCTTAGACACTCTCGCGCGAGCACGACCAATCTGGTGCTATGTGCGATCGAGCAGGTCGCGTCGCGAGCCATCGCTTCAACGACGCCTGCGATTCGTTCGATGCACGGCCCGCGATCAGGGACTCGAGACTGACATCCTCGTCGATGGCTTCCCAGTGAATTCCCCCGCCGTCGCCGATGAGTGTCCACGCGGTGCGTTCGTCGCGCGTTGCATGTTCGAGGCGGGGATACCACGCGAGCGGAACCGAGAGCGCGCGACCATCACTCAACTCGACGACTAACGTATCGTCGGTGACGTCGACTCGAACCGCCGTCACGCGACGTCTGCTATCGATCGAAGTGCTCATCCCAGCGCTCCAAGAGAACTCGCTGATGGTCCGCGATGATACGCCTGATCCGTCGAATCTCTGGCGCCGGAAATCCGACGCTGTATTCGACGCCAACGGGATCCAGCCAGAACTTTGCGGTACACCCATCGCGTTGAATGTGTATGTGACGCGGCTCCTCACCATCACTGGAGTAGAAGAAAAAGCGATACGGTCCGATGCGCAGCACGGTTGGCACGCGCCAAGCGTCGGCCGCAGATGGTCTGCCATGGAGCGGTGATCGCCACCTACCGTGGTAGGTAAGTCGCGCCTCGCGTCACCATTTCTCGACCCACGGTCGCAGCACCACTTCGAACGCCCACGTCGATCGATGCTGCAGATGCAGCTGCAAGTACATATCGGCGATGCGATCCGGATCGGCCATGTTGTCGTCGACGGTCGTGCCGGCGAGACGGTGCGCGCGGGTGCCGTCTTCCTGAGTCCAACCGATCGCGGCATCGATCGGCACGTTGGCGATGTGGATCCCTGCGGGCATCAGCTCGCGCGCCATACTCTGCGCGAGTCCCGACTTCGCGTGACACGCCATCGCAAAAGCGCCGCTCAATGGAAAACCTTTGAGCGCGGCGCTCGCGTTCGTGAAGATGATCGTGCCCCGCGTGCCGTTGGCGTTGGGTGTGTTCGACCGCATGAGTCGAGCCGCGTGTTGACCCACGAGAAATGCGCTGAACGCGGAGTTGCGCAGTGTGTCGAGCGCCATCTGCGGGTCTGCTTCGGTAATTCCTTTACGAAAGATGCCCGCGACGCGGCCGTCGATGTTGTGCACGACCAGCGTCGGCGTGCCGAGATCGCGAACGACGTCGTCGAAAAGGCGTTCCACGTCCGCAGCTTCGCTCGCGTCACAACCGTACAGTCGAACGCCGTGCTGCTTCTGCGAGCGTCGTCAGCACCGATTTGTCAGGATTCCTCGCCGCGACCGCGACCCGCATGCCGCGACTCGCAAACAGCCTGGCGCAGCTCGCGCTGATGCCGGGACCGCCGCCTGCGATGAGCGCAACGTCTTGTGAATCGCCTTTGTCTGACTGAGTCATGTTCGCGCTCGGGTAGTTGTGATGGCGGCACTTTAGTCCGTCACGGGTTCGAGATAAATGGTTGCGTTACGAAACTAAAATGATTTACGCTGCGCACCTGTATCTGCAACCTGCACGCGCGCTCGATGAGGAGTGACCCAACATGAAACCTGTTTGCCTGGTGATCGGCGCCGGCGCCGGTATTGGCGGAAATGTCGCCCGACGTTTTGCGCGCGAGGGCTATCACGCGTGTTTGTGTCGACGCAGCGACCTCGACGGTCTGAACAAAATGGTCGACGCCATCAAGAACGACGGCGGTTCGGCGACCGGATATCTGCTCAACGCAATCGAACCCGAAAGCATCGAAGAGCGCGTCGCGGCGATCGAGGCCGACGTCGGTCCGATCGAAGTCGTCGTTTACAACCTGGGCGCGCAGATCGGCGACCGGGCATTGGCGGACACGTCGCTCAAGGCATTCGAGACGGGTTGGCGCCTCGGCACCTTTGGCTTGTTTCGCCTCGCTCAGGCGGTGTGCCCGGCGATGGCGGCGCGCGGCAAGGGAACGATCCTCGTGACGTCGTCAACGGCGGCGATGCGCGGCAACGGCGGCCAACATTCGCACGCGGCCGCGATGGGCGGACGTCGAATGCTGTGCCAGACGCTGAATGCGGAGTTCGCGGCGAAGGGAATCCATGTCGCGCATATCGTGATCGACGGCGCGGTGGACGCGCCGGATACGCTGGGGAAAATGCTCGGACCCGAGCGGTTCCAACAGCTCCGGGAAACGCGCGGCAACGAACACGACGGACTCATGCTGCCGGTGGAGGTCGCGGAGACTTACCTGCATCTGGCAAAGCAGCATCGATCCACGTGGACGTTCGAACTCGACCTGCGCGCGTTCTCGGACCGCGCGTGGTGGAATCACTGAGTGGGACGCAAACGTTTTGACGAGATGAATTGCGGCGTCGCGCAGGCGCTCGAAGCGATCGGCGATTGGTGGACGCTGTTGATCGTGCGCGATGCGTTCTTCGGCGCGTGCCGCTTCGGCGAGTTCGAGCGCAGCCTGGGCATCGCCAAGAACATTCTGACGGATCGACTGCAGCGTCTGGTCGAGCACGGCATCTTCGATCGGATCGACGTCGGCAACGCGGGCGAGCGCTTCGAGTATCGGCTGACGAAAAAAGGTGAGGCGTTGCTGACGGTGCTGACGGCGATGCGCGAGTGGTCGGACGAGTGGGTGTTCGGCCGCGGCAAGGAGCCGTTGATCGTGCGCGAGCGCAAGACCGGGCGACGCGTGCCGCGGCTGCGCGTCGCCGACGGTGACGGCGTGGCATTGACACGCAAAGATCTGCGCATGGAACCCGGCCCCGGCGCATCCGCGCAGACACGGCGACGGTTCGAACGTCGGCCTGAGGTATCCTAGCGGCACATTCCAACTGAATGGCTAAGGGGAGACCGTGGAGGTCATTGAAGTCGAGGGCCTGGTCAAACGTTTCCCGAACCAGACCCGCGACGTGCTCAACCGGCTGACGTTCGCCGTACCGGCGCAGCAGTGCGTGTCGCTGCTCGGCCCGTCCGGGTGCGGCAAGACGACGCTGCTGCGCCTGCTGATGGGCATCGAACAACCGACGTCCGGCACGCTGACCATCGCACCGACCGTCAGCGGGCGGCTGTCCTATGTGTTTCAGGAACCGCGCCTCGTGCCGTGGCGCACGAGCCTCGAGAACGTCCTGCTGCCGCTGGAGCTATCCGGTGCCGCGTCGGCGAGCGCGAGCGACGAGGCGACGGCGCTGCTGACGCGACTCGGACTCGGCGAGCGCCTCGCCCACTTTCCGCGCGAGTTGAGCGGCGGCATGCAGATGCGCGTCGCGCTCGCGCGCGCGTTGATCACGAAGCCGAAGGTCCTGCTGCTCGACGAACCGTTTGCGGCGCTCGACGAACGCACGCGGTTTCGCCTGCAGGATCTGCTGCTCGAACTGCGCGCGCGTCTGGATCTGCAGTACGTCTTCGTCACGCATTCGATCTCCGAAGCGGTCTACCTCGGCGATCGCGTGCTGCTGATGAACAAGCTCGGTCAGATCGACATCGATCGGCGCATCGAGTTCGCAACGCGCACGCAGACACTGAAGCTGACGCCCGCGTTCAACGACGCAGGTCAGCGCGTTTGCCGAGCGGTTTACGGCGCTGGAGCGCGGCGCATGAAGGCGACGCTGCGCGACAACCTGCCGGCGTGGATGTTCCTGCTCGCGCTGCTCGCGATCTGGCAGACGGTCGTCGGTCTCGATTGGGTCGCCGCGTATCTGCTGCCGGCGCCGAGCGACATCTACGCAGACGACGGTGGAGTTGTGGCCCGAGATCTGGACCGCGACGCTGTCGACCCTCGGTTCGATCGTCTGGGGGCTCGGCGCGAGTTTCGCGATCGGCGTGACGCTCGCGATCGGGTTCTTCGCGGTGCCGATCCTGCGCCGGGCGATCCTGCCGTTCTGCGTCTTCTTCCAGACCGTGCCGATCATCGCGATCGCGCCGCTGCTCGTGATCTGGTTCGGCTTCGGCGCAACGACCGTCAAAGCGTCCGCGTTCATCGTGTCGCTGTTTCCGATTCTCGCGAACACGCTGACCGGCCTCGAAGAAACCGATCCGCAGCTGCGCGAAATGTTTCAGCTCTACAAACCGCCGACGGTGGAAGATGATCGCGAAGTTGCAGATTCCGTCGGCGATACCGTACATCCTGACGGGGCTGCGCATCTCGGTCGGACTCGCGACGATCGGCGCGATCGTCGGTGAGTTCATCGCCGGCGGCGGTCTCGGCAGCCTGATCGATTCGGCGCGCACGCAGCAGCGCGTCGATCTGGTGTTCAGCGGCGTGATGGCGTCGAGCATGCTCGCGCTGCTGCTGGTTCTGTCGATCGATCTGATCAGCCGGCTGTTGTTGCGCCGGCCGCCCTTATACGAGGAGTGCATGATGATACGAGCGAGTTGCTGTTGTTCGCGATGCTTGCGCTGGTCTGTCTGCTGCGCAGCGCGGCGAACGCCGACACCGATTCAACTCGCGCTGAACTGGAAAGCCGAGCCGCAGTTCGGCGGCTTCTACGCGGCGCAGGTCGACGGGCTTGTATCAGAAGAACGGGCTCGACGTGACGATCATCGAAGGCGGTTCGGGCACGCCGACGATTCAGGTGCTCGGCGCCGGCAAGGTCGACTATGCCGTCGTGTCGGCCGACGAAGTGGTGATCTCGCACGACCGCGGCGCGAAGAACGTCGTCGCGCTGTTCGCGACGTTTCAGACGAATCCGCAGGCGATCATGGCGCACGCGGAGCGCGGCTTTCACTCCATCGAGGACGTGCTGCAAATCCGACGGCATGCTGTTGTGGCAGGCGGGCCTGCCGTACGCGCAGTACCTCGACGAAGAAGTACGCGCCGATCAAAGTGAAGAACGGCGCCGTATCTCGGCGGCATCGGCAACTTCCAGAACGATCCGCTGCTGTCGCAGCAGTGTTTCGTCACGAGCGAACCGCTGACGGCGGCGCGCGCGGGACTTGAAGGTCACGACGTTCCTCGTCGCCGAGAGCGGCTACAACCCGTACACGACGGTGCTCGTCACGACGCGCGAGCATCTGCAGCAGACATCCCGACGAGGTGCAAGCGCATGGTCGCGGCAGTGCGCGCCGGTTGGGAGGCGTATCTGACCGATCCGACGCGCGACCAACGCGACGATGGGCGCAGATCAACAAGGCGATGGACGCGCAGACGTTCCAGCGACAGCGCGCGCAGCGCAGGTCGCGCTGATTCGAGACGCGCGACATCAAACAGCTCGGCGAGATGACGCCGGCGCGCTGGCAGACGCTGGTCGATCAGCTGACGCAGCTGAAGTCGATCAAGGGGCCGGTGAATCCGCAGGATCTGTTCATCGATCGCTGAGAAATGGGGTCAGAGTGCCTCCGCTCTGGAAAGGCACTCTGACCCCCCCCCTTCGATTCATCGAGCGCGGCCGCGGCAGATCTACTCGTCGTCTGGGTCGTGCGGGCAAAGAATGGCGCGCGCGAGCATCAGGAGCGTGATTGCGGCGAAGATCGTCGTTGCTTCGAGGGTCATGGCGGTGGGTTTCGGCTGGACGCGGTACGGGCGCGCATCGTAGGCAACATCGCCGATCGATACCCATCACGCCCGGCCAAATTCCGATCAGGCCAGCCCAATCTGCTGTTGCCCAACGCGTCGTTGTCTTAAGGTACGGTCATGACGCATCGGCTCACCGCCAGCGAACGCGCTCACTACGACCGCGATGGCTTCATCCACCGCGCGAGCGTCTTTTCAACGGCAGAAATCGCGGCAATGGGCTGCGCCATCGAGAACGTGTGTCGGGAACTCGTGGCCCGCAAGGACCGCGACGGAAAGAAGGTCCGGGTCAGCAGCTTCTCGGTCTTCGAACAGTTCTGGGCCGCGAACGTAGTGATCAAGTGGGAACCGTCGGACCCGAACCGACTGAAAGGCCTCGAACCGTTCGCGCACCTCGATCCGTATCTCACCGAGATCGCCGGACATCCCGGTTTCGTCGAGCCGATGCGCGACCTGATCGGCTGCGACTCAGTGGGACTGTTCACCGAGAAACTCAATCTCAAACGCGCGCATGGCGGCGGCGGGTTCGCCGCTCACCGCGACTTTCCGTATTGGGAACAGCCCGCCGAGAAACCGGAACTTCTGGTCACCGCATGGGTCGCACTCGATGACGCCGATGCCGACAACGGCGCGCTCGAAGTACTCACCGGCAGCCACACATTGAAATCGGTACCAACGCGAAAATCGGACAAACTGTTCGAATCGTTCGAAATCGACGAGGCGCAACTCGATACGAGAGCGATGCACACGATACCGGCGCGCGCGGGCGACGTGATCTTCTTCGGTCCGCTGTTGGTCCACAGGTCCGGCGTCAACAATTCGGACCGCGATCGCCGCGCGCTGCTCTACACCTACCAACCCGCCGGGCTGCGAACGCAGCTCGAAAACACACGGCGTTGGGCTGACGCACAGAAATCGAACACACCATCCCGGAGTTGATATGGCCGAGCTTGCAACCACCCCGCCTACGCTCGACGGCGACTATCCGCTGACGCAGGACCAGATCGATTCGTTCCGCGAAAACGGCTTCGTGTACCTGCCGAACGTCTGCTCGCCCGCCGAAGTGGCGTACTTTCGCGAAGCGATCGCGCGCGTCACGTACGCGCACAACGACGAGCGGCGTCCGCTCGTCGAACGCGACGCGTTCCGCAAGCTCGCGCTGCAGACGATGCAGATCCGCTACCACGACCCCGCGGTGATGGCGTTCGTGACCGCGCGCCGCTTCGGCAAAATCGCGGCCGAACTGCTCGGTGTGCGCGGCGTGCGCATCTATCACGACCAATCGCTGTTCAAGGAACCGGGCGGCGGCGTTGCCAACAACATCACGCCGTGGCACCAGGACCTGTACTACTGGCCGTTCAACGAAGGCACCGTGTGCGGCATGTGGATGCCGTTGCATCGACATCACGGCCGACAGATGGGCAACATGCGCTTCGTCAAAGGCAGCCACAAACACGGCTACCTCGGCGAGCATCACATCTCCGACGAATCGCAGGCGGCGTACGACAAGTGGATTGCGGAGCACGACGCGCAGGTGATCGACGTCGTGCCGATGCGCGCCGGCGACGCGACGTTCCATCACGGCTGGTGCGTGCACGGCGCGCGTCCGAACACGTCGGACACGATGCGCGAAGCGATGGTGGTCGCGTACCACCCGCAGGACATGCGCGTCGGCAAAGCCAACAACTACGCGAAGGTGCGCAACCTGGAGGCGTTTCTCGACAACCTGCCGGAAGGCGCACTGGCCGCCGGACCGCACGAACACGCTGGTGTATTCGCGGGACGCCTGATGCGACCTGTGGGAGCGGTCTCAGACCGCGATCGAGGGCGCGACCATCGTTTCCGTAGATCAGATCGCGACGGATCGCTCCACGAGTCGGCATAGACCGTCGCGGCGCGCGGACCGAACACCCGCGCCGGCGGGTTCATCCAACGATCCGACCGCTGTCGCTTCGTGTTCGGGATTCAGCGGATACCGGATGCGGTTCTCCGGCTTCGGTTTTTCACCGACGACGAGCAGCCGCACCGGGTCGGCTGTGTTGTTCAGAAAGGTGTGACAAATGCCGGTACCGGCCGGGAACGCAACGCTGTCGCCCGGCTGCAGCGGGATGCAACACACCGTCGATCCACGCGTCCGGTCGTCCTTCGATCACGAACACGAACTCCTCTTCCGCGCTCTCCGCGTGCGGATAACTGATCCGCGCCCGGCGGCACGCGCACGTGGTGAATCCCGATCCGCGTCAGCCCGAGCTTTTCGCCGATGGACGCGTCGAACCCCATCGGCTCGTCGTCGCCGCGATATCGATGCGCGTCGGCGTCTTCGAGATTGCGTCCAATGGCCGATGAAGTCCGGGCGTGAGACATCGCACTTCCTCCTCTTGTCATTTACTCCTTCCGCAACCTGAGTCGGTCCAACCCGACTGCAACGATGATCACGCCGCCGATGATGATCTCCTGCGCGTAGTTCGGCCAACCCATCTGGTTCGAGCCGTTGCGCAGCACCGCCATGATCAACGCACCGATCATCGCGCCGAGCACGCTGCCGGTGCCGCCGCTCAAGCTGGCGCCGCCGAGCACGACGGCGGCGATCACGTCGAGTTCGAGTCCGATCGCAACGGTCGGATCGCCTTGTGTCAGGCGCGCGAACTGCAGCACGCCGGCGAACCCGAACAGCGCGCCGGCGAGCGCGTAGATCCACAGCTTCACGAGCGGAACCCGAATCCCGCACAACCGCGCGGCGTCCTCGTTCGAGCCGATCGCATAGACATGCCGGCCAAATACGGACTTCGTCATCACGACTCCGAACGCGACAGCGAGCAGCAGCACGACCCAGACGCCGACGGGGACGACGAGCCCGCCGCCGGTACCGCCGAGTGTCGACATGAGCGCGACCAGTGCGTTCTCCGCCGGGTTCACCGTCTGGTTTCCGGCGAGCCATTTCGCGCACCCGCGCGCGATGCCCATCATGCCGAGCGTGACGATGAACGGGACCATGCGCAGATAGCCGATCGCCGCACCGTTGCCGAGTCCGACCAATGCGCCGGTGAACACAGCAGCCGTCGCCGCGGCAAATTCAGGACGCACCGTGCATCAGGAATGTCGCGCACACGACGCTCGACAACGCGACGGCCGAACCGACGCTCAGGTCGATGCCGCCACTGACGATGATCATCGTCATCCCGAGCGCGCCGACCGCGATCACCGCCGTTTGGCTGAAGATCAGGATGACGTTGCGCCACGTGAGGAAGTACGGACGCACGTCGGCATCGAGCGCGAACAGCACGATCACGAACGACGAGGCCGATCAGCGGCGCCCCGACCGCGATGACCTGGCGCCACGCAAGGGTTCGCGCGCGCGCCTCGCTCACGCGGCGTCCTCGCGCGTCTGTCCGAGCGCCGCCGCCATCATCGCGTGCTCGGTCCACGCCGTCGCCGGTCGAATCGCCGTCATCCTGCCGCGACACATCACACCGATCGTGTCGCACACGCCCAGCAGCTCGGGCAGATGCGAACTCACGAAGACGATCGCCTTACCGCGCCGTGCAAGCTCGTCGACGATTGTGTAGATCTCGGCCTTGCTGCCGACGTCGATGCCGCGGGTCGGCTCGTCGAGCAGCAGGATGTCGGCGTCGAGATGCAGCAGGCGTCCGAGCGCGATCTTCTGCTGGTTGCCGCCGGAGAGTTCGCGAACTGCCTGAAACGGGTGCGCCGCCTTGATCCGCAGCGCATCGATCTGTTTTTTTGCGGCCACGCGCTGGCGAGGCCGAGAAATGAACCCGTAAGGAGCGACGGTTTCGAGTCGCGCCATCGTCACGTTGTCGGCGATGCTTCGGTTCAGCAGCAGTCCCTCGTCCTTGCGGTTCTCGCTCGCGAACCCGACGCGTTGCCGCAATCGCTGTCGCGGCGACAGCCGGTTGCTCGGCTGCCCATACACTTCGATGGTGCCGCCATTCATTGCGTCGAGGCCAAAGAGCGTACGCAACGTCGCCGTTCGCCCTGCACCGACGAGACCGGCAACACCGAAGACCTCGCCGCGGCGGACTTCGAACGTCACGTCGTTCGGCGCGTGCGTGCCCCGCAAATCGTCGACCCGCAATACGACCTCGCCCAGTTCGTGCGCCGAGCGCGCATACAGTGTCTCGACCTCACGCCCGACCATCTGACGAATCAGTTCTGGCACGGTCGCCTCGCTCATCACGCCGCTGCCGACGGTCTCGCCGTCGCGCAGCACGGTGTAACGATCGCAGACTCGCTGGCATTCCTCGATGAAGTGGCTGATATAGACGACGGCGACACCGAGCGTCTTCAGTTCGCGCCACAACTCGAAACAGACGTTGCGCATCGAACGGATCCAGGCTGCTCGTCGCCTCGTCCATCACCATCACGATGGGATCGCCGATCATCGCGCGCGCGATTTCGACGATCTGCCGATCGGACGATGGAGAGTCTGCCAACGAGTGCATCGAGGGGAATGTCGCGGCCGATGTGTGACAGTGCGGATCGCGCCACGTCGCGACACCGCCTGCGATTGGATCCAGCCCCACCGCGCGGGTTCGCTGCCGAGCAGGATGTTCTCCTGCACGGTGAGATCCGGCGCGAGCATGAGCTCCTGATGGATCATCGCGATGCCGGCCTGCGCGCGCGTGCAGCGGACTGGTCGGACGAAACGCAACGCCGTCGAGTTCGATCGTCCCGGCGTCGGCGCCGCACGCGCCGCTCAGGATATTCATCAACGTGCTCTTGCCGGCGCCGTTTTCACCGATCAGTGCGTGCGCTTCGCCGCCGGCGACCGAAAAAGTGACGCCGCGCAGCGCCAACGTTTCACCGAACGCTTTACGCACACCGGTCATCGCGAGTCGCGTCGGCCCGTGCGGCTACACGCAGTTCAATCGAGATACTCGGAGAGCGGCGGATGCAGCAGCGGCCGCACCGAGTCGCTGCTGCATGTTCTCCTTCGTCACCAACACGACGCCGGTATCGACGCGCGGCTCGACCTTTTCGCCGCGGATGGCGGCGACGACCGTCATCACGCCTTCGTAGCCCATGCGCATCGGATTCTGGACGACGAGCGCCTGCACGTCGCCGTGCTCGAGATCCTCGATCGATTGCGTGCCGGCGTCGAAGCCGACCATCTTCACCCGGCCGCCCGCCTTGCCGATTTCGCGCAGCGCAAGCGTCATGCCGATGGTGGCGCTTTCGTTGACCGCGAAGATGCCGTCGACCTGATCACCGAATCGGTTCAGCAGCGCTTGCGCCGTTCGGTAGGCGGTGTCGCGCGTGGCCCCCGCGTACTCCGTGCTCGAGATGATCTCGATTCCGGGATGTCCTCTCGCGAGCTCGTCGAGGAAACCCTTCTCGCGCTGCTCCGTGCTCGCGGAGCCGACGGCGTAACGCAGCAGGATCACCTTGCCCTTGCCGCCCAACAATTCGCTCAAGTGGCGCGCCGCGATCTCGCCGCCCGCATAGTTGTCGGTCGCGATGAAGCTCACGGTCGCGCGTTCCAGTCCCGAGTCGATGACGACGACGCGGAATGCCGGCGGCGATTGCCGAGTCGACCGGGCGCACCAGCGCGCGTGCATCGAGCGGCGCGAGCACGATGCCGGATACGCGCCGCGTCGACGAGATTTTCGACGACCTGAATCTGCGCGTCCCGATCGTCTTCCTTCAGCGGACCCTGCCAGATGATGTGAGTCGCGATGCCTTTCGCCGAGAGTTCCCGCTCGGCTTTCACCGCGCCGGCGTGGATGGATTTCCAGAACTCGTGCGTCGTGCCCTTTGGGCACGACGGCGATTTCATAGGTCGCTGGCGCCGCGGTTCGGCGATGGCGGTTCGGATCGAGCCGCACGCCAACAGCAGCACGCACGCGACGGCGATGGCGATCACGGTACGCAACGATCGGGTTCCAACGAGCGATCGGCGCCGCGCTACGCATCGTGCCCAGCACTGTAGTGCGCACGCGCGAGCGTCCAGACGCTTACCTTACGACTTGGGTGCTGCGCCCGCGCCCGCGCGGCGGCGCATCCGCAGCGCCCCTTCCTTCGCGTGGCTCATGTCGAGCAGCTGGTCTTTCTTCTCGAGCAGATCTTCGTACGTGACGTCGGCGCCGAACTCGATGTCGTCGTTCGTGAAGATCGCCGAACACGAGAAGCGGCCGTTGCCGGCGTGAATCACTTTGCCGTTCGGCGCATCTTCCGCGCACATCAGGAGCACCGCCGGCGTGACGAGCTTCGGATGCCGCATCGGATCCGGATCGTCGGGGTCCACCTTCACGCCGGGAATCGTGCCGATCAGGCGCGTCTCGGCGGCCGGCGCGAGCACGTTGACGCGCACGTTCTTCGGCGCGCCTTCTTTCTCCAGCACGTTCATCAGCCCGAGCATGCCCATCTTCGCCGCGCCATAGTTCGCCTGGCCGAAGTTGCCGTAGATGCCGGAGACCGAACTCGTCAGCACGACGCGGCCGTAGTTCTGGTCGATCATGATCGGCCACGCGGCGTGCGTGACGTACGCGGTGCCGTTCAGGTGCACGTTCAGCACGATGTCCCAATCGTCGAGCGACATCTTCTTGAAGCTCTTGTCGCGCAGGATGCCGGCGTTGTTGACGAGGATGTGCACGGTACCGAACGCCTTCACCGCGTCGTCGATGATCGACTTCGCGCCTTCTTTGGACGACACGGATGCCTTGTTCGCAATCGCGGTGCCGCCGGCCGCGTTGATTTCCTTGACGACCTGATCGGCCGCGTCGCCCGCACCGGTGCCGTCGCCTCTGCCGCCCAGGTCGTTCACCACCACCTTGGCGCCGCGCTTCGCGAACTCGAGCGCGTGCGCCTTGCCGAGGCCGTTGCCCGCGCCGGTGATGACCACCACTTTGTCTTTGAAATCACTCATTGCTCTGCACTCTCCCTTCGTCGTGTTGCGTCCGGATCGTCCGGCTCACCCCGAGCCTTTTGGACCGTCAACGGTACCGTTTCGAAACGCGATCGTCTGCCCCTTTTGTGCTGCCGCGCCCGCCCGACAGCGCCAGTGGCAGACGCACCACCGACTGAGCTATGGTCCGGACGCTCCAACCCGTGGTGTCCGCAATGACGTTTCTCGTTCGACCTTTTGCAGCACTCCGGCCGCGCGCCGAGCGCGCCGTCGACGTGATCGCGCCCCCTTACGACGTGGTGAGCACCGACGAAGCGCGCGCACTCGCGCACGACCGTCCGGCCAGTTTCCTGCACGTGTCGCGTCCCGAGATCGACCTGCCCGCGGGTACGTCGCCGTACTCCGACGCGGCCTACGCGCGCGGCGCGCAGAATTTCGCGAGCGCTGCGCGAGACCGTTCTGGTGCGCGAACGAGCGACCCGCGTACTACGTCTATCGCATGAGCGCAGGCGGGCGCGAGCAGACCGGCGTTGCGTGCGTCGGGTCCATCGCCGCGTACGAGGCCAACCGCATCCGCAGACACGAACTCACGCGGCCCGACAAAGAGAACGATCGGGTGCGCAACATCGCAACGCTCGAACGCGCAGACCGGACCGGTGTTGTGCGCGTATCGCGCGAACGACGCGCTGCGCGCGCTGCTGCACGAGGCCGCCGCCGGCGCGCCCACACTGCAGGCGCTCGGACCGAACGACGTGCTGCACACGGTCTGGTGCGTCGACGACGCCGCGCGCGTCGCGCAGTTCTCCACCGCGCTGAATGCGCTCGATGCGCTTGTACATCGCCGACGGCCATCATCGCGCGGCCGCGGCGGCGCGCGTCGCGCGCCAACGACGCGGCAATGGCGCGGCCGACGCGAGCCACGAATCGTTTCTCGTCGTCGCGTTCCCGCACGACGAGATGCGCATCCTCGATTACAACCGCGTCGTGCGCGACACGCACGGCCTGTCGGCGGACGATCTGCTCGAGCGCATTCGCGGTGCATTCGACATCGAACCGAGCCGCACGCCGGTAGCGCCGGCAACGCCCGAGACGTTCGGCATGTACCTCGCAGGCGACTGGTATCGGCTGCGCGTCCACGCCGCGCTCGTGCCGCGCGCGGATCCGGTCGCGAGCCTCGACGTCAGCCTGCTGCAGGACCATCTGCTCGCGCCGATCCTGCACATCGGCGACCCGCGCACCGACCCGCGGATCGATTTCGTCGGCGGCGTGCGGGGCTTGGCCGAACTCGAGCGGCGCGTCGACGTCGGGTCAAGCCGCCGCCGCGTTCTCGCTGCACGCGACCAGCATGGATCAGTTGATGGCGGTCGCCGATGCGGGACGACTGATGCCGCCGAAATCGACGTGGTTCGAGCCGAAGCTCGCGGACGGATTGTTGAGCCACGTGCTGGACTAGAGGCCTACAATTTCTTCCGTCATCACGTCTGAAACCAAAGGGAGACATGTCATGGCGATCAACATTCATCCGTCGGTCAACAACGGCGTCAAAGCCGGCTCCAAGGACTTCAAAGGCGGCACGCTGACCTGCAAATGCGCGAGCGCGCCGGTGACCGTGACGCTCGGTGCCAACGTCGCGTTCAATCACGCCTGCGGCTGCAGCAAGTGTTGGAAACCCGATGGCGCGATGTTCTCGGTCGTCGCGGTGGTTCCGCGCGACAAACTCTCGGTCACCGCGAACGGCAACAAACTCAAGGTCGTCGATTCGGCCGCGGCGATCCAACGCTACGCGTGCTCCGGCTGCGGCGTGCACCTGTACGGCCGCATCGAAAACAAGAACCATCCGTTCTACGGCCTCGACTTCGTGCACGTCGAGCTGTCGAAAGACGAAGGGTGGGCGGCGCCGGAGTTCGCCGCGTTCGTGTCATCGGTGATCGAGACGGGCGGCGCGCGTCCCGATGAGATGGACGGCGTGCGCGCGCGACTCAAGGAACTGAAACTCGAACCGTACGACAGCCTCAGTCCGCCGCTGATGGACCTGATCGCGACCCACACCGCGAAAGCGAAGGGCACGCTGAAAAAGAGATCGGATCTGGAGATCGCTCAATCGGTCCACGTGGGAGCGGCTCCAGACCGCGATGGCCCGGCCGATTCTACGCAACCGGCAAACGAACGCGCGCAGTGCCGAACACGCGCGTTTCGCCGGCGCTGTTCTTGACCGATACGTCCAGTTCTACGAGACCCGCATCGGTGTCGACATCGGTGACGACCCCGGTGAGCGTGCACGGCTCGTCGGCGATCAACGGCGCGCGGAATACCGTATCGATCTGCTCGACTCTCGCCGCCGCCGACCAGCGGTGAATCATCGTCGTCAGAAAACCCATCGCCATGATGCCGGGGACGAGCGCGCCCGGCAGGCCTTCCTTGCGCGCCTTTTCGTGATCGTCGAACCGCGCGCCGGCGCCCCAGCCCACCGCGACAGCGAAGGGGCGCACCGCGGCGAGCGACGTATCCGGCTCGAACGGCTCGAGCTCGGCGCCGAAGTCCACATCGTGAATCGTGTTGATGCTCATGCGTCGGGCTTTTCCCGGATGACCATGCGCGAGTCGCTGGTCGCGAGATGAGTGCCGGTCTCGTCGCGGATTTCCATGCGCGACACGAGGAAGATCATCCGCCCCGACCGGCCGCTCTTCGCGTAGATGTCGTGCAGACGCGTACGGCCGTTCAGCTTCGTCCCGAGTTTGACCGGGTGCAGACACGTCACGGCCTTGCCGCCATCCATCGGAATGCCGCCGAGTTCCGGAAAGTTGATCGGCAATCGCCGCCCCGACGCGAGGCTCGCGATGATCGCCGGCGTCGCCTGCACGTCGGGGTGCGACGGATCGGTGAACTCCGGTCGCGTCTCACCTGACGCACGCGCGACGGTGAACGCGTCATCGGGGTCGATGACGAAGTCCTTGCTGTCGAATTCCAGATCGAGAAAGCGCCGTTTGAGATCGTCAACGTCGAGCATGGTGTCCTCCGGGGGCGCCCACTATAACGCGGGATGGGAGGGGCGGAGTCGCTCTGGCACCCTTACCTTGCTCAGCTTCCGTCGCCGTGGCGGTACGCCGGGACGGCGCCAGCAAGGATTCAGGTTCCCGTCCTATTGCAGAAGCGCCTACTCAATCCGGCCTTGGTGCCTCCCCAACAAGTTGACGAGGCTTCGCGCTGCGATGTTTAGAGCAAGAATGAACAAGGTGATCAGCAGCCGCTCCGGCCCATGCCAACGACTGCCAGTCTTTGTACGGACTCATCGCGAACTGAAAGATCACGACCGGGAGATTAGCCATCGGTCGAGTCAGATCGCTGCTCCAGAACTGATTGTTGAGGGCGGTAAAAAGCAACGGCGCCGTTTCGCCGCTGATCCGGGCCATCGCCAACAGAATTCCGGTGGTCACACCGCTACCCGGCGGCCGGAAGTACCACACGACTGACGGTGCGCCAGGTCTGTGCACCGAGCGCCGCCGAAGCCTCTCGCATGCTGATCGGGACAAGCCGCAGCATGTCCTCGGATGTCCGCACCATGACCGGAATAGCGATGATCGCAAGCGACAGCGCGCCTGCAATTGCCGAAAAATGGCCCATCGGAACCACGACGATCGTATAGACAAAAAGTCCAACGATGATGGACGGCGCGCTCAGCAAGACGTCGCTGACGAAACGCGTGATCTGACTGAGTCGGTTGCCTGACCCGTATTCGTTGAGATAGATGCCAGCAAGGATGCCGATTGGCGTCGCTACTAGAATTGCGATCCCGGTCATCGCGAAGCTGCCGGCGACGGCATTGAGCAATCCCCCCTGGCTTCCCGGGGCTGGCGTTGTCTTCGTGATCAAATCAAGTGAAAACGCGCCGAAGCCATGCGAGATCAGGGTCCATAAAATCGCCGCGAGTACTCCGAGGCCGACAAGCGTGGCCAACCCCGACAGCATGAACGCGATGTAGCTTACGCGGCGGCGACGGGCGATGGACCTCATCGGCGGTTCCTTCTGGGCTCGCTTTCGAGTCGCAATATCAGTAGCCGTGCTGCGGCGATGATGGTGATCGTCAACACGAACAGAACCAGACCCAGTGCGATCAATGCCGACGTGTACAAATCGCCGACCGCCTCGGTGAACTCGTTCGCGATCGACGCGGAGATCGTAGTTCCGGGTGCGATGAGCGAGCTGCTGATCCGGTGTGCGTTGCCGATGACGAAGGTGACTGCCATCGTCTCACCCAGTGCACGGCCCAGGCCCAGCATGATGCCGCCAATGACACCGACTTTCGACCAAGGCAAAACTACATCGCGCACGACTTCCCACTGCGTCGCACCGAGACCATATGCGGCCTCGCGCAACGACATCGGCGTTAGCGAAAATACTTCGCGCATGACGGACGAGACGAACGGCAACACCATGATGGCGAGCACCAGACCTGCGGTGAGCAGGCCAATGCCGTAAGGAGGTCCTTGGAACAGCATCCCAATTAAAGGCAACGGCCCAAGATGGTCAATCAACCAGGGTTGCAGATGAAGCTGCAGCAGTGGCGCAAGCACGAACAGTCCCCAGATTCCGAATACGATACTGGGAATCGCCGCGAGCAATTCGATCGCCGTGCCGACTGGTCTACGCAACCAAGCCGGACAAGTCTCCGTCAGGAAAATCGCGACTCCGAAACTGACCGGCACCGCTAGTAACATCGCGATGAACGAAGTCACAACGGTGCCGTAAAGGGGCGCCATCGCGCCGAACTTTTCGGTAACCGGATTCCAGGCCTCGGTTGTCAAAAACGAAAAACCATAGACCTTCAGCGCCGGTAAGCTGCCCTCTATCAACGCGATGGTGACGCCGAGCAGTAATGCGAGTACCAACCAAGCGCACGACCGGGTCAGCCGCCGGAAAATCCGTTCGGCATGAGCCTCCCGTCGCAGCCGCCGGCGCATCACATCGCCGGCGGGTGGCAGCACTAGCGCGGACTCGGCCACCTTTCGGTCATCGGGACGTTCGGCCGCGCGCGGCTACTGCTTCGCGGGCCAGAGCGGCGCGCCCTTCGATTTGATAGAGCCCTTCCACGTGTCTTCCACCAGCGTGACGACCTTTTCAGGCAAAGGTACGTAGTCGAGCTGTTCAGCGGTCGCGCCACCCTTGGCGTAGGCCCAGGCGAAAAACTTCAAAGCGACTTGCGCCGCGGCGGCATCATCGTTGTCCCTGTGCATGAGGATGAAGCTGGCACCGGTAATCGGCCAGCTGGCCTCTCCCGGTTGGTCCGTAAGGATCAGGTAGTAGCCTTCCGCTTTCGACCAGTCTGCGTTGGCCGCCGCGGCTTGAAACGACTTGATCTCGGGCGCGACGATCTTGCCATCGTGATTCTTCATCAAGACATAGCTCATCTTGTTCTGCTTTGCATATGCATACTCGACGTAGCCGATCGCTCCGCCGGTCTGCGCAGTCATGTTGGCGACCCCTTCGTTACCCTTGGCGCCAATGCCGAGTGGCCATTCCACCGACGTATTCGAGCCGACTTTCGATTTGAACGTGGCGCTGACCTTCGAGAGGTAATCGGTGAATAGGAAGTTGGTGCCGGAGCCGTCGGAACGGTAGATCGGGGCAATCGCCTGGTTGGGCAGCGCGAGCTTCGGATTCAATTGTTTGATCTTCGGATCGCTCCAATTTTTGATCTCACCCAAGTAGATGCTCGCGAGCGTCGGTCCATCGAGCGTCAACGCGCCCGGTAGAACGCCGGTGACATTTACCACGGGCACAACCCCGCCGATGACCATTGGAAACTGCACCAAGCCGGAATCTTTCAGTTCCGCCGGCTCGAGCGGCTTGTCGGAGGCACCAAAGGTGACCGTGCCGGCCTTGATCTGCTTGATACCGCCGCCGGAACCGATCGACTGATAGTTCAGTCCCACCCCCGTCGCCGCCTTGTAGGCTTCGGCCCATTTCGCATAAATCGGATACGGAAATGTGGCGCCAGCACCCGATATGTCGGCAGCGTGTGCGGTTAGCGTGACGAGGCTCAGCGCCGCAAGATTGATGAGCGTCAAAATTCGTCCTGGCATGACTCGAGTCCTCCGATGGCTTCAGTCGAACACCGGAATTAGAGACCGGCCGTGTTTCAGTTGTATGACAGCACAGCGCGGCGTCGGACACGCGCCGCAAACGCTGCGCCGCACTCTGACCCCATCGATCGCACACCTGTTTGGC
>CAWHHK010000018.1:0-53266 GCA_963829065.1 uncultured Gammaproteobacteria bacterium
CTCTTCGATGTCGTCGGCCTCGGGCAATATCGCCACCGTGCACGCGGACGTATGGATGCGCCCCTGCGATTCCGTCTGCGGCACGCGCTGCACGCGATGCACCCCGACTCGAATTTGAGTTGGCTGTACACGTGCTCGCCTTCGATGCGACTGATGATCTCCTTGAAACCACCGTGCTCGCCCGGGCGCTCGTTCAGTATCTCGAGGCGCCAGCCGCGCGTTTCGGCAAAGCGGGCGTACATCCGGAACAGGTCGCCGGCGAAAATTGCCGCTTCGTCGCCGCCGGTGCCGGCGCGGATCTCGAGAAAGATGTTCGCATCGTCGTGCGGATCCTTGGGTACCAGCAGCGCCTTGATTTCGAGCTCCACCGAAGCCATGCGATCACGCAACGAATCGCGGTCGTCGGTTGCGAGCTGGCGCATGTCCGCGTCATCGTCGTCGAGCATCGCGCTCGCCTCGTCGATCTGCTCCTGCAGCAATCGGAGAGTGCGGTAGCGCCCGACGATCGGTTCGAGATCCGAATACTCGCGCGACAATGCGGTGAATTTGTCGCGGTTCGACACGACGTCGGCTTCACCGAGCAACGCCGCGATCTCTTCATGACGATCAACGAGATCGTCCAGCGTTGCGAGGATGGACGGCGAGAGCGACATCGGCGACGGTTCAGTCGGGCTTGTCTAAGCCGTACAGAGCACGCACGTAGTCGAGGATTTCGTGGCGGCCCTCGGCGCTGGCTTCGCGGATTGCGATCGTCGGCTCGTGGATCAACTTGTTGGTTAAAGCCCTGGCGAAAACTTTCAGCACTTCGTCGACGTCCTCACCATTGCTGAGTCGTTGGCGTGCGCGCTCGAGTTCCTGCAGCTGCAGCACTTCGGCGCGACCACGGAAACTCGTCAGCAGATCCTGTGCATCACGAATGCGCTTTTCGCGGAAGTAGCGGTCCGTACCCGCAACGATCATGTCTTCCGCCGTGTCCGCAGCGCGGCGGCGTTGGCTGACGTTGCTCTCGATGATCTGCGTGAGGTCATCGATCGAATACAGGTAGACGTCACGCAATTCGGCCACTTCCGGCTCGATATCACGCGGTACCGCGATATCGACCATCAGCATAGGACGATGTCTGCGGGTGCGAATCGCGGCTTCGACCGCGCCTTTGCCCAATACGGGAAACGGGCTGCCGGTCGACGCGATGACGATGTCGTGCTCGGCGAGCACGCTCGGTACGTCGGTGAGTTGGATTGCGCGCGCGCCGACGCGCGCTGCGAGATCGCGCGCATTGGCGAGCGTTCGGTTCGCGATCGTGATCGAACGGATGCCCGCGTCGCGCAGGTGCTGCGCGACCAATTCGATCATGTCGCCGGCGCCGAGCAGCAACGCGGAGTTGTGCGACAGGTCTGCGAAAATCTGCTGCGCGAGCGTCACCGCGGCATAGGCAACCGACACCGGATTGCGGCCGATGTCGGTATCGGTGCGCACCTGTTTCGCGACGTTCAGCGTGAACTGCGACAACAGGCTCAGTTCAGGGCCGAGCGTGCCCGCTTCGCGCGCGGTATCGCATGCATCCTTCACCTGCCCGAGGATCTGCGGTTCGCCGAGGACCTGCGAATCCAATCCCGCCGCGACGCGCATCAGATGTCGGGCGGCGTCGCGGTCCCAGTGTGCGTATGCCGCTTCGCGTATGTCGGCGCGTGCGACGTTGCGATAGCGCGACAACCAGTCCACGAGCAATTCGTGATCGTTCAGATCCGCGGAGCAATACAACTCTGTGCGGTTGCATGTCGACAGGATTGCGACCTCACCGACCGCGGGCACAGACTGCCGCAAGTCTCGATGCGCCTGTACGAGGCTCTCGAGCGGAAACGCGATTCGCTCCCGCAGGTCGATGGGTGCAGTGCGAAAGTTCAGGCCATACGCGAGAATCGCCATCAATGGCATTCCCAATCGGACGCGACATCATATCAAAGCCGCGCCGGAGTTTAGATGCATCGTTCCGCTAACCCGTTATTTCTCAAAGTGTTTTCTCGGTGTCGAACCATTGGCGCATACATCGTGGTACTCGTCACAGTCGCTGGCTGCGCGAATCTGCGACACGGGCCGACGCTGTCTGTGCCCGACGTTGGCGGATTCGCGGTCAAAGGTCGTCTGGCGGTACGGCAGGGCGACGACGGCTTCACGGCGAATTTCAGCTGGCAACACTCTGCCTCGCACGACGAGATCGACCTGTGGGGCCCGTGGGGTCAGGGTCACAGTCGCTGGATCGCCGATGGCGCGGGCGTCACCGTCTATACGTCGAAAGGCGAGGTGTATCGCGAGCAGGACGCCGACGCCGCAATGCAACGTTG
Organism: uncultured Gammaproteobacteria bacterium; assembly: GCA_963829065.1. Taxonomy (GTDB): domain Bacteria; phylum Pseudomonadota; class Gammaproteobacteria; order Pseudomonadales; family Azotimanducaceae; genus DATJGR01. The sequence goes on from CAWHHK010000018.1 coordinate 2,343, forward strand.
GCTGGGCTTTACGCTACCGGTGGACGCGCTGACGCACTGGATCCGCGGCGAGCAGGTTCCCGGACTCTCGGTCGCCGCGCGCGCGACCGATGACGGCGGCAATCTGACGCTGCTCGAGCAGTTGTCGTGGCGTCTGGAATTCTCCGGATACCGTGCCGACAATGGCGGTCAGAGCTTGCCCGGCCGAATCATTGCGCTGCGCGACGCGATCAAAGTGACACTGGTGCCGAGCGAGTGGTCATTCGCCGCGCAGTCGGCTTCAATTGACACCCCGTAGACCGATCATCAAAATACCGCCCTTCCGCGATCCGGGGCCCACGCTCCCGCAACCAGAAATCATCGTTGAGATCACGACTTGGGGCGTCGCCAAGCGGTAAGGCAGCGGGTTTTGATCCCGCCATACCTAGGTTCGAATCCTAGCGCCCCAGCCAATGAGAGTGAGCGGATCGAGAGTTTGGTGGCGCTAGGAAACAGCGGCGCGCAGCGACGCTGGCCCGAAGGGCGAGGGCCCCGAGGCCCGAGTAATCCTAGCGCGCCAGCCATTGAGAATGAGCGAATCGAAGAGTGTGGTGGCGCTAGGAAACCGCGGCGCGCAGCGACGCGGGCCCGAAGGGCGAAGGCCGCAGGCCCGAGTCATCCTAGCGCCCCAGCCAATGAGAGTGACTACTTTTGGGCAACCTGATCGTTTTTGCCGGTAATTCGCATCCCGAACTCGCGCGTCGCATCGCGCACGAGTTGCGAATCAATCTCGGCGCGGCCGACGTCGATCGCTTCAGCGATGGCGAAGTTCGCGTGGAGATTCATGCCAACGTCCGTGGCGCGGACGTGTTCATGCTGCAATCGACCTGCGCGCCGACGAACGACAATCTGATGGAACTGATGGTGATGGCCGATGCGATCAAACGCGCGTCGGCGAGCCGAATCACAGCGGTGATGCCGTATTTCGGGTATGCGCGGCAGGATCGACGGCCGCGTTCGGCGCGGGTGCCGATCACTGCGAAAGTCGTGGCCGACATGCTCGCCGTCGCCGGCGTGAATCGTGTCCTTACCGTCGACCTGCACGCGGATCAGATCCAGGGTTTCTTCAACGTGCCGGTCGACAACGTTTACGCGTCACCGCTGCTCGTCGATCATGCGCTGGCGCAGCGCTATCCGAGTCCGATGGTGATCTCGCCCGACGTGGGCGGCGTGGTGCGCGCGCGCGCCATTGCAAAACTGATCAACGACACTGATCTGGCGATCATCGACAAACGCCGGCCAAAGGCGAACGAGTCGGAAGTGATGAACGTGATCGGTGATGTCGAAGGGCGCACCTGCATCATGGTCGACGACATCGTCGACACCGCCGGTACGCTGTGTCAGGCGGCCGGCGCATTGAAAGAACGTGGCGCCGCGGGCGTCGTCGCCTACATCACGCACGCGGTGTTGTCGGGGCCCGCGATCGAACGGATCGAAGAATCCGCGCTCGATGCGATTTACGTGACCGACACCATTCCGCTGTCGCCACAAGCGAAGGCGTGCCGCCGCATCAACCAGTTGAGTCTGGACCGACTGCTTGCCGAGGCGATTCGCCGCGTCAGCAATGAAGAGTCGGTCAGCGCGATGTTCCGATAAGAATCCAGATAAGAGCGTCGATAAGCGCTCGGAAGAGAGTTCAAAGAGTTGAGAGGTGGCGCGCGGGTTCTGGTCGCGGACCCGCAGTGCCGTTAAATCGTGACGTTTAGGAGATTGCCATGTCACAGCAGATTGAATTGATTGCGGAGGCGCGTGCCGACGTCGGGAAAGGTGCGAGCCGCCGCCTGCGTCGCAACGCCGCGATGGTGCCGGGAATTGTCTACGGGGGCGGCGAAGCGCCGCTCAATGTCTCGCTGATCGAGAACGACTTATCCAAGGCGATTCAGTCGGATACGTTCTTCTCGCAGATCCTCGCGTTGAAAATGGGCGATGCGCGCAACCAGGTGCTCGCGCGCGACCTGCAACGCCATCCCGCGTCGAACAAACCGATGCATATCGACTTTCAGCGGATCGTCGCGGGTCAGGAACTCACGGTGAAGATTCCGCTGCACTTCCTGAACGAGGAGGAGTGCATCGGCGTCAGGGACGAGAAGGGCCTGATCACGCACCACATCATCGAAGTCGAAGTCACGTGCCTGCCGAAGGACCTGCCTGAATTCATCGCGGTCGACGTCGGACCGCTGTCGATCGGCGACATCCTGCACCTGTCGGACCTCAAACTGCCGGACGGCGTGGTGCTCGAGGATCTCGAGGGCCTCACCGACGAAGAACGCGAGGAGCAAGACGTAGCCGTGGTCAGTGTCCACGCATCGACGCTCGCCGCGGAGATGGATGCCATAGATTCGGCGGCCGCCGCGGATGCGGCCGCGACCGCGGTACCGGCCGCAGGCGCCGAACCGAAGGCCGAAGGCGAAGAGGGCGCGGATTCCGACAAAGGCTGAGCCATGGCCGCCATTCGTCTCATCGCGGGCCTGGGAAATCCGGGTCCGCGATACGACGGCACACCCCACAACGTCGGCGCGGAATTCGTCGTGGCGCTGGCCGCGCGCTTTCGGATCGCGCTCGCGAACGACACGAAGTTCAAGGGCCACGTGGGCCGGGGAACGATTCTCGGCCACGACATGCGGTTGGTGATCCCCACCACGTTCATGAACCTGAGCGGGGAGTCGGTCGGCGCTGTCGCGACGTTTTACAAATTCGCGCCGGCGGAGATTCTCGTCGTACACGACGAGATGGCGTTCGAGTCCGGCGTGATCCGGCTGAAGCGTGGCGGTGGCCACGCCGGCCACAATGGTGTGCGCAGCATCATTGACTCGTTGGGAAACGATGCAGGATTCGTGCGGTTGCGCATCGGCGTAGGCCATCCCGGGCGATAAAGACCGAGTAAGCGCTTACCTCACCGGGTCGCAAGATGCGCTCGGACGACCACGAGACCGTGCGGCGCGCGATGGATTTTCCGGACGCGCTGCTGGAACTGATCTGCGCCGGCGAAATTGCGAAGGCGATGAACGTGCTTCACACGACAAACGACGGGGACGATTGATGGGTTTCAATTGCGGAATCGTCGGGCTGCCGAATGTCGGTAAGTCGACGCTGTTCAATGCGCTGACGAAGGCCGGGATCGCGGCGGAGAACTTCCCGTTCTGCACGATCGAACCCAACACCGGCGTCGTGCCGGTGCCCGATCCGCGGCTCGACCGAATTGCCGCGATCGTCGAAGCCGCAGAAGGTGATCCCGACGACGATGGAATTCGTCGACATCGCCGGATTGGTCGCGGGCGCGTCGAAAGGCGAGGGTTTGGGCAATCAGTTTCTCGCGCACATTCGCGAGACCGACGCGGTCGCGCACGTCGTGCGCTGTTTCGTCGACGACAACATCGTGCACGTATCCGATCGGGTGTCGCCGCGCGACGACATCGAAGTGATCGACACGGAACTGGCGCTGGCGGACCTCGAGACGGTCGAGCGCGTTTACGACCGGAGTCGCCGCACGGCAAACGCGGGCGACAAGGACGCCAAGGTCGCTCGTCGCACTGCTGGGACGCGTGCGGGTTGCGCTGAACGAAGCGCGACCGGTGCGCGCGCTCGGACTCAGCGCCGACGACTCATCGCGGCTGCGCGAACTGCACCTGATCACCGCGAAGCCGGTGATGTACATCGCCAACGTCGATGAGCACGGCTTCGAAGACAATCCGCTGCTCGACGAGGTCCGGCGCATCGCGTCGCAGCAAGGCGCGGTGGTCGTGGCGATCTGCAACAAACTCGAAGCGGAAATCGGCGAACTCGACGACGATGCGCGCGCCGAGTTTCTGGCCGATCTCGGCATGGAAGAGCCGGGACTGAATCGCGTCATTCGCGCCGGCTACGAGCTGTTGCAACTGCATACGTATTTCACGGCCGGTCCGAAGGAAGCGCGCGCGTGGACGATTCCGGTCGGCACGAAGGCGCCGCAGGCCGCCCGCGTGATTCACACCGACTTCGAAAAAGGTTTCATCCGCGCCGAGGTCATCGGCTACGACGACTTCATCGCGTGCAACGGCGAACAGGGCGCGAAGGATGCCGGCAAATGGCGCCTCGAAGGCAAGGACTACGTCGTTGCCGACGGCGACCTGATGCATTTCCGATTCAACGTTTGACACGCGCGGCGTGACGCCGCGTTTCTTGACATCGAGAGGTCATCGATTCGGAAAATCCGCCAGCCCTTCCGTGGCTACGTAGCTCAGCTGGTTAGAGCACAGGATTCATAATCCTGGGGTCGGTGGTTCAAGTCCACCCGTAGCTACCATCCATCGACAACGTACCGCGCCGCTGTCCCAACTGTTTTATTGAGGATCGGCTGTCTTACGGCTGGCGCTCTATCAAGCGCTTGGGCTTCTACCGCAGTCAGAGCAGCTCCGGATGGCTACTACGGCGCCGGCTCGACGTTGCGATCAGACGTCGCCTGCATTCATTTCGTCTGTTGCTCGATCATCAAGTCGTCCACAAATACGCGGAAATCCATGTTGGGCGGATTGCCGTTCCATCCCGGGGCCACCAGGAGACTTGCTACGATCTCCTGAATCGGGAAATTGGCAACGCCGCCGTCAGCGGGTGAGTAGGAAATATCCAGAGACCTATCTCTGCTATCCGCTTCGTTGACGTTGCCTTTCTGCTCTTGTTGATCGATGGACCAGTTGACCTTGACCGGATCACCGCATGTATGGGGGATGCCGAAGCCGGTGCCGAACGGGAAATACGGAGAGGCGCTCTCACCGGGCACCTGACCGGAATTCACCCAACTGAGGTATTCCTTGTTGTCGATACCCATGCACTCCATCTTGATCGCCCCGATATATCCGCCGGGACCTGTAAATCCTGGAGCAGTGCTCTGACGAATCTGCAGAATCAGAACTGCACGGCCAGCGCCTTTCACGGCCAGACTGACCGTGCCGTGGACCGTGCGCTTGTTGCCTGAAAATGGCTCCGTCGCCGCCAGCATGGCACCTGCCGCTTCATTGGCTCCAATGTGGCGCAGTTCGAAGTAACGGGGTGTGGGCTGTGTCACCGCCCAATGTCCACCGCCGGGACGAGCGGCGACGCTGGTCGTCATTTCAATCGTGCTCCACTGGAACTGGTCAGCAGGTGGATTCGGACTCGGTGTAACCGGCGGCGGCGCGCCGAGCGCGTCCGCATCGAATTTTTCGGACAAGCGCGTAGAGCAAGCGGAGAGAGCCACCAGCCCACACGCGGCAATGACCCTGAAAAGGGTGTTAGTGACGTACCTCATGGGTCTTGCTCCTGTGCCTAATTCAATCGCGTCTCTTGGTCACTACGATGTTGGTCGCGTTGAACGTCCCGGTGTGTGGGGAACCCATCCACACGCGGACTGCGCCGAACTGCTTGGCGAGATTGGCGAACGGTGCAGCGATTGTCCGATCAGCCATGCCGTCCGCGCCGTCACCCGCAAGCACGATGTGCGCGGTCGATGGGTCCCCGATGTTCAGTGTGACTTGGACGATGAACGGTTTATCGCGAGGGACAGTCCCAAACGTGGTACTCGAGTCGTCGTCAATGCGAACGTGATTGTCCTGCGTGAAGTCGATGTGAAGAAAGTTCTGGAGGCCGCTCACCGGTTGGCCAAATCGTTCGAACTGAATCGTCGCTACCCCGGCTCCTGTTGGAATGAACATGTGCGCGACGAAGTTGTACTGTCCATTGCCCTTGAATGCCGAGAAGTTTCCTTGGAAACCGACCACCGGTCCGTTTGGATCGGCTCTGGTGATGCTCACCCACTTGCCCGGCAGGTTAGGTACGACTCCTACGACGACACTGCCGGCTGGGCCGTCGAGTTGTGCCGTCCCGACTTTCTGAGTCGCCGTTGGGGCCGTGCCAACCGCGGACGTGGTGAAATCGGATTCGAATAGCGTGTCGCTGGCGCATCCCGCCAGAAGAACAATGGTCGCGGCCAACGTCCCGCGTCCAACGAGAGTCATTCTGTGCCAAACAGGCATATGCGCCACGTTTGTTCTCCCTGCCTAGGGCATTTCAAATGAAACGTGAGGTCGAAGGGAAAGGCTGCACTTTGCGTGGTTCCGCGTCAAATTCACTAGTCACGTGAACAAATGCCAAGGCCCGCCGACGAACGCCGTTCCCGATGGCCTGACGCGGGCAAACATCGAGCAACCGAAGTGACAACGCCACTGAGGGGTCATCGATGTTCGATGCGCCAGATGACCCGGCGCGCCCATTCGCCTAGGATTCGAACCGACATTTTTACGAATCAGGATTGCGCTCATGCTGCGGACCATTCCCCCTCTACTCGGTATTTTGTTGTGCGTCACGGCTGCTCACGCCGACGTGACGATAGAAGAGACCGTCCGAGTCGAAGGCGCGGGCTTGATGTCGATGGCCAACATGTCCACGCAGACGACGACGCGCATCGCCGGCAATCGCTCGCGCATCGATTCCGACATGCACGCTGATTCCGGCATGGTGCGGATGTTCACAGGTGGACCCACTGCCGAGATCGTGCTGCTCGATCAGGACACCCTCTATCACCTGGACCTCAAGAAAAAACACTACACGCAGATGTCTTTATCCGAGCAACGCGCGCGCATGCAGCAGGCCATGGCGCAAACGCAGCAGGCGCAACAGTCGCAACGGCAATCCACTTCCGGCGTCGACGAATCGCAATGCGTCTGGTCAGAGGCGAAAGCGAGCAGCAAGAAGGGAGAGAAGGCGGTCATTGCGACCTATCCAGCGGAGCGGATCACCATCACGGCCACTCAGGCGTGCACCGATAAGAAGACCGGGCAGGTGTGCGAGTTTGGACTCATGCTGGACCAATGGCGCACGCCCAGCTTCCCCGCCGCCGACGAGTCGCTCGCCTACTACCGGGCCTACGCGGAGAAGATGGGCCTCAATTCGGTCGCGTCGCAGGATTTCGCCGAACGCGCCGAAACCATGTTCGGCGGCTATAAAGACATCTGGGGCAAGATTGCCACCGAGCTCAAAGGCGTGAAGGGCTATCCAGTGAAGTCGAGTGTTCTCCCTCGGCATCGGTGGTCCGCAATGCACCACCGCGCCGGCCTCGGCACCGCCGCCGCAAAGCCCTACCGCTGCCATCGGCGGCGCGATCGGTGCCATGTTCGGTAAGAAGAAGCCTGATCCGACCGCGGCTCCGCCGGCTGCGCCGCCGACGATCGCCGATGGGCTCATACCGCTGATGACCGTCAGCACGGAGCTTCTGTCCGCGCAGGTGGGCCCAGTGAGTGCTGACCAGTTCGAGGTGCCGGCGAACTTCAAGCTAACGAAATAGGTTCTCCGAATACTGCGATTCACGCGGTGGAACCGATCGGCGCACTACGCGAACGAGTTCGCGATCCGCGCATAGAAATATTTCTTCGCGAGTTCCGTGGCCGCAACGTACAACGCGGTCAGCCCGAGCATCGCCGCCATCAGCGGCGCAGGCAGCGGCACGAAGCCGAACAGCGCGTGGACAGGCAGATACGGCAACACCAGCGTCAACACGACGAACACACCCGTACTGATCAGCAGCAGTCCGGCCAGGGCGGCTGCGGAAGAACACGTGCCGCGTGCGCACCACGAGCGCGATCACCAGTTCGGTCAGCAGCGATTCGACGAACCAGCCGGTGCGGAACTCTTCCGGCGCGGCGTGAAACACGAACAGCAGCGTCGCGAACGTCAGGAAGTCGAAGATCGAACTGACCAGGCCGAACAGCACCATGTAGTCGCGGATGAACTTCGCGTTCCAGCGCCGCGGCTTCTCGACCCACTCCGGGTCGACGTTGTCGCTGGCGATCGTCGTCGCCGGAATGTCGGACAGGAAATTGTTCAGCAGGATCTGCGACGACAGCAGCGGCAGGAACGGCAGGAACATCGACGCGCCCGCCATGCTGAACATGTTGCCGAAGTTCGCGCTGATCGTGGTCAGGATGTACTTCAGCGTGTTCGCGAACGTCCTGCGGCCTTCGTCGATGCCTTCGCGCAGGATGCCGAGATCGGTCTTCAGCAGCACGAAGTCGGCGGCGTCCTTTGCGACGTCCACTGCGTTGTCGACCGACAGGCTCGACGTCCGCGGCGTGCAACGCCGGCGCGTCGTTGATGCCGTCGCCCATGTAGCCGACCACGTGGCCGGTCTTGCGCAGCGCGAGGATGATGCGCTCTTTCTGGTTCGGATCGACCTCGGCGAAGATCGTCGTGCGCTCGGCCAGGTGCCACAGCGCCTCGTCGCGCATCTCGTCCAGCTCGCTGCCGGTCAGCAACCCCTCGACCGGCAGCTTCACCGCGTCTGCGACGTGGCGCGCCACCTTCAGGTTGTCGCCGGTGATGATCTTCAGCTGCACGCCGCGCCGCGTCAGATCGACGATGACCTGCTGGCACGTCGGCCTTCGGCGGATCGAAGAACAGCAGAAAGCCGGCGAATGCGAGCCCCGTCTCGTCGCCGCGCGAGTACGGCCCGTCCCGCCCCTCTACGGGCTTGGTGGCAACGCCGAGTACGCGAAAGCCCTGCTCGCTCCAGTCGCTGAACAGCTGTCTCGATCGCCGATCTGCGTGCCGCGTCGAGCGGGCCGCTCACCGTCAGGAACGCGAACGCGATCGCAGATGGCGAGCACGTTCGCGAGCGCTCCCTTGCTGATCAGCGTCTGCGCGCCGTCTGCATCCGCAACGACGACGCTCAGCCGCTTGCGCACGAAGTCGTACGGAATCTCGTCGATCTTTCGCTCGACGACGACGGGCGCAGCTCGCCTGCTCCGCGTTCGCGACGATCGCCGCGTCGAGCGGATTGACGAGCCCGGTCTGAAAATGCGCGTTCAGATACGCGTCGTGCAGAACCATCGGCGAAGCGGCGCCGTTCGGATCGACCGCTCCATCGAGGCGCACCACGCCTTCGGTCAGCGTGCCGGTCTTGTCCGTGCAGAACACGTCCATGCTGCCGAGGTTCTCGATCGCGTTCAGCCGGCGCACGATCACGCCGCGCGCCGCCATCCGCTGCGCGCCGTGCGCCAGCGTGATGCTCAGGATCGCCGGCAGCAGTTCCGGCGTGAGCCCCACCGCCAGAGCGAGCGCGAAGAGCAGCGATTCGATCAGCGGCTTGTCGAGAAAACGTTCACCGCCAACACGATCACGACCATGACGAAGATGACGCGCGTCAGCAGATTGCCGAACCGATGGATGCCGCGTTCGAATTCGGTCTCGGGCGCGCGCAGACTCAGCCGCTTCGCGACCTGCCCGAACACCGTCGCGGCACCGGTTTCCACGATCAGCATCCGCGCGGTGCCGCTGCCGACGCTGGTGCCCAGGAATACGCAGTTCGTGCGCTGCGCGAGGCTCGCGGTGGCGGCGACTTCTGCCGCCTGCTTCTCCACCGGGAACGTTTCGCCGGTGAGCACCGCCTGATTGACGAAGCAGTCGCGTGCGTCGAGCACGATGCCGTCGGCCGGAACCAGGCTGCCCGCGGACAGCAGCACGATATCGCCGGGCACCAGCTGTTCCGACGGCAACATCAGCGCATGTCCGTTTCGCAGCACGTTGGATTTGATCGTGATCCGCCCGCGAAGCTGCTTCCACCGCGTTGCTCGCGCGGTACTCCTGCACGAAGCCGAGCACCGTGCTGCCGAGCACGACCAGCAACACGATGCCGGCGTCGGTCCACTCGGCGACGAAGACCGACACCGTCGCGGCAAACACGAGGATCAGGACGAGCGGGCTGCGGAACTGATTCAGGAACAGCGTGAGCGCGGTGTCACGCCGCTGAGCGTCGATCGCGTTGCGACCGTATTGCTTCAGCCGCCGCTCGGCCTCTGCATCCTGCAGGCCCTCCGCAGACGCGCCCAGCTGCGCGAGCAGCGCTGCGGGCGCGATGCTCCAGTAGGCGGTTCGAGCGGAAGCGTCGAGGCGATCCATGGCAACGAGTAGGCTACCTGCGGCGCCGCGCCAACGGAATCACTTAATGGATACTGTCGTTCCCGGGACTCGGCTCCAACCAATTCCGGTGAGCCGCCAGTCGCTCCGCCAACAGGTCAATGAAGCGGCGCACCGTCGTCGCGAGATGATGGCGATGCGGATACAGCGCGTTGATCGAGAATTCGATTGGCGTGATGTCCCCGAGCAGACGTACGAGGCGGCCGCTATTCAATTCATCGGCGATCAGGAAGCTCGGACCCAGTAGCACGCCGTGTCCGTCGAGCCCCATCCGCTTCAATGCTTCCGCATTGTTGGTGACGAAGTTGCCGGAGATCGGTACCTCAATCGACTCGCCACGCGGGCCGGTGAAATGCCATCTGTCGCCGAATGGGTAATGTGCGTAGCGCAGGCAGTTGTGATGCCTCAGGTCGTCGGCGACGCGCGGCGCGTCGTGCTGCTCGAGATAGCTCGGCGCGCAGCACACCACGTTCCGCCACGATGTCAGACGCCGTACGATCAAACTCGAATCGGGTGGCGGCGTCGTGCGGATCGCGAGGTCGTAGCCTTCTTCGATCAGATCGACCATTCGCTCGCCGAACGACAGTTCGACCGACACCAATGGGTACGCGGCGATGAAATCGCCGACGACCGGTGAGATGAATCCGACCATCGATGCGTTGGTATATATGCGCAGCTTGCCGCGCGGTGTCGCCTGCATCTCGCTCGCAAGCCGGTCCGCTTCTTCGACTTGCGCGAGGATCTGGACGCAGCGGTCGTAGTACGTACGTCCGATCTCGGTGACGCTGACCCGACGGGTGGTCCGATGCAGCAGCCGCACGCCGAGCCGGTTTTCGAGCGACTGGATGTGGTTGCTGACCATCGTCGTCGACATGTCGAGCCGACGGGCGGCCGCGGAAAAGCCACCCGCGTCAACGACCCGGGTGAACACTGCCAGGCTGGTCATTCGGTCCATCGGCGCGTCTATTATCCAGTGCGGATGGATAATCATTCCACAAATGGACGGATTATCAAACAGAGAAGGGCCGCTGCATGCTGCGTCCAACAGAAAAGGAGCAGTCACATGACCACCATTGCAGCCAATCCGTCGGGTGTTTTCGGCTTCGACCCGGACCGGGTGCGCGCCGCGCTGAAACGGTTTTTCGGGGCCGGCGTCATCGTCGGGTTCGTCGTCGGTGCCGGCATCCTCGGTCACCGCTACTACACGGTCGGCCGGTTCCTCGAGATCGACCGACGACGCGTACGTCAAAGCGGACTACACGACGGTTGCGCCGAAGCTGGCAGGCTACGTCTCGGAAGTTCTCGTCGCCGACAACGAGAAGGTCGTCGCCGGCCAAGCGCTCGCGCGGATCGACGATCGCGACTATCGCACCGCGCTCGATCAGGCGCGTGGTGACGTCGCGGCGGCGGACGCGACGCTGCGCAATCTCGACGCGCAAATCGCGCTGCAGCATTCGGTGATCGACCAGCAGCAAGCGGACATCAACGCGACGCTCGCGACACAGAAGTTCGCGCAGCAGGACGATGTGCGTTACCGCGACCTGTTGCATCGCGGCTTCGGCACCGTGCAACAGACGCAAGCGGCCGAAGCGAAGCTGCAAGAAACGAGCGCACAGCTCGAACGGGCTCGCGCCGCACTGGTCACCGCGCAAAAACAACTCGACGTCATCGCGACCGAACGCGATCGTCAGGTCGCGGTGCGCGACCGCGATGCCGCCATCGCCCATCAAGCGCAGATCAATCTGTCGTATACGACGCTCGTTGCGGCGGTCGACGGCACCGTCGGCGCACGTTCGATTCGCGTCGGCCAATTCGTCGCCGCCGGCACGCAACTGATGGCGGTCGTGCCGCTGCAAGACGCGTACATCGTCGCGAACTACAAGGAAACGCAATTGACCCATGTGCGCGACGGCGCTTCCGTCGACGTCACGATCGACGGCTTCCCCGGCGTACATCTAACTGGCCACGTGGACAGCGTGTCGCCGGCGAGCGGTCTCGAATTCGCGCTGTTGCCGCCCGACAATGCGACCGGCAACTTCACGAAGATCGTGCAACGCATTCCGGTGAAGATCGTGCTCGATCACAGCGCGCCGCCGGCATGCTCCGCTCCGGCATGTCGGTCGAACCGACGATCGATACCCGCGGCGCCTGAGTCGCGGGTCGTGATTTCCACTCAACTCGAAGGCAGGCTTCCGATGAACGCCGTCGACACCGTCTCCACCGGACGCCGACGCTGAACGCTGCCGACGCCGTCTCGCCGAAAACGTGGATGGCGGTCGTCGGGGCGACGCTCGGCTCGTTCATGGCGGTGCTGAATATCCAGATCGTCAATGCGTCGCTCGCCGACATCCAGGGCGCGATCGGCGCAGGCGTCGACGACGGCGGGTGGATTTCGACGTCGTACTTGGTCGCCGAGATCGTCGTCATTCCGCTGACCGCCTGGCTCGTGCAGGTGTTTTCGGTGCGGCGCTACTTGATCGCGAACGCGGCGCTCTTCGTCGCGTTCTCGATCGCGTGCGCGTTCGCGCAGAACCTGAATCAGATGATCGCGCTGCGCGCGGTACAGGGTTTCACCGGTGGCGTGCTGATTCCGGTCGCGTTCACGATCGTGATCTCCGTGTTGCCGGCTGCGAAGCGACCGATCGGACTTGCGCTGTTCGGATTGGGAGCCACGTTCGCGCCGGCGATCGGCCCGACGATCGGTGGCTATCTCACCGAGAACTGGGGTTGGGAGTACATCTTCTACGTGAACCTGGTGCCCGGCATCGCGATGATCGCAATGCTCTGGTTCTCGCTCGACCGCGCGCCGATGAAGCTCGAGTTGCTGAAGAGCGGCGACTGGTCCGGCATGGCGGCGATTGCGATCGGCCTCGCGGCGCTGCAGACCGCGCTGGAGGAAGGCAACAAGGACGACTGGCTCGGCTCGCCGTTCATCGTGCGGTTGTTTGTGATCGCAGCAGCGGCGCTCTCGCTCTTCGTGTGGATCGAACTGACGCGCGACAAGCCGCTGCTCAATTTGCGGCTGATCGCGCGCCGCAACTTCGGCTTCGGACTCCTCGCGAACTTCCTGCTCGGCGTCGCGTTGTACGGCTCGGTGTACCTGATTCCGGTGTACCTCGCGCGCGTACAGGGCTACAACGCGCAGCAGATCGGCGAAGTGCTCGCGTGGACCGGCCTACCGCAACTGTTGTTGATTCCGTTCATTCCGCTGTTGATGAAGCGGTTCGATCCGCGCTGGCTGATCGGCATCGGCTTCGGACTGTTCGCGACCAGCAATTTCATGAACGCGGGGATGACGCCGGATTACGCCGGAGAGCAATTGCTGTGGCCGAACATCGTGCGTGCCATCGGCCAAGCGCTCGCGTTTACGCCGCTGGTCGCGGTCGCCAACGCCGGCATCGAACCCGCGAATGTCGGCACCTCATCGGCGCTCTTCAACATGATGCGCAACTTGGGCGGCGCGATCGGCATCGCGACGCTGCAGACGTTCGTGACGACGCGCGAGCAGTTCCACTCGAACGTGCTGATGCATTCGGTGTCGACGCTGAGCGAAGCAACGCGTCAGCGCATCGGCGAACTGACGCAGTATTTCCTGTCGCATGGCGTTGCCGACCCGAGTGCTGCGGCGCACCAGGCGATCGTTGCGATTGGGACGACGGTCCGCCGACAAGCGTTCATCATGGCGTTCAGCGATACGTTCTATCTGCTCGGCGCCGCGCTGGTCGTGGCAATGCTCGCGACGATGCTGCTGAAGAGACCGCCGCAACCCGCGTGACCGTCTGACTGCTCAAGCGCTTTTCTCTAATGGGCGTTGGCGCAGATGTCTCGTGCTGCGCGCGATTCTGTCACTGTTTCTGTTGCAGCCCGGCCAGGTAGTCGACCAGCGCTTGGATCTTCGCTGCCGCGCGTTGGGAAGATTCGCCGGTTCCGTCGAGTGTGGCGAAGGCGTCACCCCAGACCGGCATCTGCCGATCGCCGTGGGCCTTGACGATCTTTCGTCCGTCGATGACGTCGGCAACCCACGCCCGCGGAAATTCACCATTGTTGCGCGCCGCGAGATGACGCAGGTCCGGAACCTGCATCCCTGCATCGCCCGCGGCAGGTCCGTCGCCTTCTCCGTACCGGCCATGACAGCTCGCGCAATTGGCGGCGAATAGTTCGTCGCCCGAAGCGACCAGCGGCTTCGAACAAGCGGCGGTGACCAACAGAACGATGCATGATCCAATGACGCCCACGGTCTGCCGCATGACTAGTACCCGACGTTTCCCGACATTCGTCATATTAGCGCTGAACAGATCGACACCGCACCCCAGCGCGATTGGTGGGCAACTCCCGACGACGCTGTGTGTACAATCGCGGCTCTCGTATTGGCACGTAGCTGATCGTTCGCCCTCGTCGTATGCAACGCCCGATATTGAAATTCGAGACCGACGCGAGCGGCGACTGGGTCGCGCGGCTCAACTGCGGACATGGCCAGCATGTTCGCCACAGACCGCCGTTCATCGTGCGCGATTGGGTAACGACCCCACAGGGGCGCGATCGCATGCTCGGCACGAGCCTGAACTGTGTGCGCTGCGACCGGTTCGAACTGCCCGATTCGTTCGTTGCGTACAAACGCACGCCGGAGTTCGACGAAACGACGGTTCCGACGGGACTGCGTCGCGATCATTCAACGAAAGTCGGCGTCTGGGCGAAGATCGTCGTCCTCGAAGGTCGGCTGAGATACTGCATCGAGGCGCTGCAACGCGACGTTGAACTGTCGCGGGACTCTATCGGTATCGTCGTGCCGCAGGTATTGCACAATGTCGAGCCGATTGGGGCGGTGCGGTTCTACGTCGAATTCTATCGACGTGAAGCGTGACGCTGTCACGCGTTGTTTCAGGTCCGTTCAAGCCCCAGCGATGAGATGACTTCGTCGGCGGTCTCTCTCGCCGACAAATGCGTGCTGTCGACGCACAGCAGCGGATACGGTAGAGGAATCGTGCCATCGGTGCTCAAGCGATAACGCTCTAGATCGAGCAAGTTGCGTTCCGACGCCGCGATGTCGCGCTTCGACGCTTTCTCGGACAATCGATCGGCGCCGCGATTCCGGATCAATCGTTGCGCGAGATCGGCTTTCAACTCCACCATCGCGACTTCGTCACCCCGTTGGACGAATGGGCGGCACAGGCGTTCGAGGTGATCCGCGTCGTTCGGATCGTCGAGGTTCCATACGAATGTGAAGATCAATCCGGGCAGATCGCTGTCGGCGACCTCTTCGACCAACCGCGTCCTAAACGTCTCGACGAGGCGTCCGAACGGCGGCGAGCCGAATCGAAAGAATGGCAACACGGGCTCGATCGCCATGTGGTTGTGAAATAGCCGAAACCCGATGGCCTTCTCGATCTCCCGCCCGACGGCCATCTTGCCGACCGCCGGTGGACCGAACAGCACGATGAACCGCACGCTCATACGAATGTCGCGCCCGCATCGGCGAGCAGCGCTCGCAGGATCGAGCGATGGCAACGCGACTCGTCTTCGCAATAGCAGCCGACCGAGAAGTTGGCGTGATGCGACAGCGAAGCGAGCAACGCGATGGTATGCCTGTTGTCCGGCGTCGCCATTTCAGCGCGGTATTTGCGCTCGAACGCGTTCCAACGCGCGGCCGTGTCCACCCGTTGGCCGAGCTTGACGACGTCGGCGCTCGGCGCGAGGTTCGGGAACCACACGTCGTACCAATCTTGCGACGCGAATTCAGACTTCGGCACGCCGCGCGGCGGCCGGCGTACCGTGCCGATCCGCGTGCCTTCACGTGCTGTCCTGCGCGTTCCCAACCGAACGACTCGAACCGCCATCGCCCACACCACCTCCACGTGCCGTCCAAGCGAGTTTACGGTGACAGCGTGAGTCCCTGCAGCGAAGAGCGACCGCACGCCGCACCTCGTAGTCCAACTACGCGAGCGCGCGGGTGAACGTCGCCATGTCGAAGTAGTCGCGCCACACTGCGATCTTGCCGTTGCGCATCTCGAACACGCCGCAGCACGGCAGGTTCACCGGCTTGCCACGGGCGACCGTGCGGTCGAGCCGCTCCGCAAACACGACGTCGCCGTTCGCGACGACATTGAGCACGTCCCACTCCGTCTTGCTCCAGCTCGACAGAAACCCCTTGATGAACTTGCGCAGGTTCTCGCGCCCCTGCACCGGCTGGGCCGGCATGTTGTGGTACACGCCGTCGTCGGTGAAATATCCGACGAGTTCGTCGGCGTCGAGCCGCGACCATGCCGCGATGAAGTCGCGGATGATGCCTTCGTTTTCTGCCATGTCCTGTCCCTCCGTCGTTGCGATGAAACGAGCGTTGACGTCATCATCGTCGGTCATATAGTAGCCCGCGGCTACCCCACAACGTGGGCCACGCTTCTGACACCACGCCGCCCGCTGAGGAGCGTATTCCATGGCTGTTCAATCGCTGGAGATTACCAAGCGCAGTCCGTATCGCGATGGCGCGCAATTTGGCGACGTCGGCACCTACGAGCGCATCGAAGGCGTGTTGCATTACGCGGTGGATCCGCAAGCGCCGGACAACGCCCGCATCGTCGATCTCGGGCTCGCGCCGCGCGACGGCGATGGTCGCGTATGTTTCCAAGGTTCGGTTTCGATGTTGCTTCCGACCGAGCCGACGCGCGCCAACGCGACATTGCTGCTGGACGTGCCGAATCGCGGCGCGCGGTTGTCGCTGACGTCGTTCAATCTGGTGCGGCGCGACCTGGCGCTGACGGATCCGCTGAATCCGGGCGATGGTTTTCTGTTCCGGCGCGGCTTCGCGCTCGCAACCGTGGGATGGCAGTGGGACGTGGATCCGTCACTCGGTGCGTGGCTGCGCGCGCCGCGTGCGCTCGAGGCCGGCGGCGAGCTGCGCGGCGAGGTCATCTGTCACCTGCGGCCCGACAGTGACACCGATACGATGCACATCGGTCAACTCGGTGCGGCGCCGTATGCGCCGGCGGATCTGCTCGACCCAGCAGCGCGACTGTACGTCACGAATGAGATGACGCGCCATAACGCGCTCGTTCCACGCGCGCCAATGGTCTTTCGCACGGCGCAGCGCCGCCGGGGTCGTCGCCAGCGGCAGTCACGTTCATCTCCCGCAGGGATTCAAAGCAGGTCAGCTCTACCAGCTGGTGTTCGTCGCCGAAGGCGCACCGGTCGTGGGGTGCGGTCTGCTCGCGATCCGCGATGCCGCGCTGTGGTTGCGGCGCAGCCATCTGGGTGCGTATCGCAACGTGCTGGGTCTCGGTGTCTCGCAGACCGGACGGTTCCTGCGGCAGTTTCTGTATGAAGGGATGAACGGCTCCGTGGCCGGTGGTCGCGCCTTCGATGGCCTGTTGGTGAACATCGCGGGTGGTCAGCGGGGCGACTTCAATCATCGTTTCGCGCAACCGTCCTCTGCGGGCGCCGCCGAGTTTTGGTCAGCTCTTTCCGTTCGCCACGTCGCCGTTGCAGGACCCACTGAGCGGCCGCACCGGCGATCTGCTTGCGCGCGAGCGCGCGAACCGTTCGGTGCCGAAGATCTTCATCACGAATACCGCGTGGGAGTACTGGCGCGGCGACGCATCGTTGACGCATATCGGCCCGGATGGCAGCGACATCGCGCAGGACGTGACGTGCGCATTTACCACTTCGCCGGCACGCAGCACATCGGCGGCGTGTTTCCGCCGACCAACGAGAGTCCTTTCCCGTGGCTGCCGATGCATGCCCAACACAATTTCTCGATCGTCGATCACGCGAGCTTGCTGCGCGCAGCGCTCGTGAATCTGAACGCCTGGGTTTGCGATGGCGTTGCGCCACCGGCATCTGCGCATCCGCGGCGCGCCGACGGCACTGCGGTCACTCGAGAGACGTGTGTTGGAGCGTTTCGCTGCGATGCCCGGATTACCGACGTTGGCTTCCGACCTGCTCGCAGCCATCCGCGTGCTTGCGACTCGATCCGCAGGCCGGCGTGACTGGCTATCCGGTCGAAGAGGGCGCTTCTTATCCGGCGTTCGTCTCTGCCGTCGACGACGATGGCAACGAAATTGCCGGTATTCGTTTGCCGGCGGTGGCCGTACCTCTGGCCACGCATACCGGCTGGAATCCGCGCCATCCCGACGCGGGCGCGCCTGATCAAGCGACCATCTTCGTCGGCAGCACCGACGTTCTTCGCGCCAACGGAAAGCATTCGCCGCGACACGGGCGATCGTCGCGTCAGCATCGCGCAGCGGTATGTGAATCGAGACGACTACCTTGAACGGGTCGGCGCGGCGCTGAGCGATCTCATCGGTGAGGGGTTCGTGCTTGAAGAGGATCGCGATCTCGTGTTGCGGCAATGCGCTGCGCACTACGATCTGGCGACGTCGTCGGCCAAGAGATCGTCTACGTAGCGGACGGCTTCGGGATCGAGGATGCCCCGGACGGCCTGAAACCAGACGCGACCAAACGGCGAAATTGAATAGCGCCGTAGGCTGTTGTCGAATTGTGCCCGTTCGCCGGGCCGCAGCTCCTTCACAAACGGTACGAGTTGAGACTGGTATAGCCACCAAGCCCACTGATGGGAGAACGCCAACATCGCTTCCTCGGGCGTGATGTTTGCCTTGGCCGCGATTTCCGCGATCAAAGGCGTTTGCTGTCCACTCAGCGCCGCATCGATTCGTAGCAGCAGGTCGCTCAGTTGCGGGTTGTTGGCCCGAAGCATGAACAGCTCGCGGCCGCCATTGGCGCGGGCTTGGCTGATCGAACGCCGCATCTCTTGATGCGCATGTCGTACCTGCACCAGCACGAAAACCAGCGCCAGCGCGCTGACCGCCTGACCGATCGCTCCAATCGCATCCCAGCTCATTGCATCGCCCCCTGTGTGGAAGGAGACAGAGTAAGGCCGTTGGGGACGCGCGTGAATCGTCTGGTCGTGCGCGCGGGTACGTTCGAACAGTCAGGAGTCGTTCTTCGTCCCGGCGGCTCGGGTCGTGCCATAGCGCTTGCGCATTTCGAGCGCCATCGCGCGTTCGTTGCGCAGACGCGTCGCCGCGAGCCATACCTCGGTGACCTTGCCGCGTTTGTTGCGAACCAGCCGCGCGCCTTCACCGTAGCTGCCAAAGCCGCTCGCTTTCGCGATGACCGCCGTGTCTTTGCTCTTGATCGACAATGCGCTTGCGTCCGCGAACGGATTCGACAGTGCCGGGACGCCGACGAGCACGGTACTGCCCATCGGCACCAGATCGGTCGCGCCCCACGTGCTCCACCATCGGCCGCGCCAGTCCTTCACCGCTTTTGATGGCGGCCCATGTTTCGCGAACGCGCGCAGGATCTGTATGCATCCATCGAACAACACGGCCGGCACGCCATCGATCGCATTGGTGAGGATCGAGATCGTCAATCCGTGCGCCGGGATCACCGAGGTGTGTGTGATGAAGCCCTGGAAGCCGCCCGAATGACCGAATGCCGCCCATGCCCCGTTGCCGCGATGGGCGGTTCCGAGCCCGTAGTGCTGTTCCATTGCGACGCCCGGGACGCGCCATTGTCGCCTCGTCAGCTCGCGCCGGCTCGCGACGGTAAGCAGGCTTCGCGCCGCGGCCGGGTCCAGTTGTCGGAAGAACCGAACCAGATCCCCTGCGGTGCTGACGAACCCGGTCGCCGACGCCAGCGCATACGTCGGATTCGCGCCGGGAATTACGACCCGTTCGCCAAGCAGCATGCGGCCGCTATGCCCGCTACTGAACGGAACACGCACGGGTACCGGCGCGTCCGGGTAGGTCTGACGCAAGCCGGCCGCCGCGACGACTTCCCGCGCAACCCATCGCACGTAAGGCTCGCCCGTCACCGCGGCGATCACGAGCCCGAGCACGCCATACCCGTGGTTGGAGTATTTCAGCCGCGTGTTAGCGGGAATCGCCGCCGCGTGCGCGAGGTCGGCACGCAACTGCGCTTCGCTCAAGAAGCTGCGCCGATCCGACCACTGACCCGCGTCCGCGCCATCGCGCTCGACGCCGGCGGTATGACTGAGCAGCTGTGCGAGCGTCG
Organism: uncultured Gammaproteobacteria bacterium; assembly: GCA_963829065.1. Taxonomy (GTDB): domain Bacteria; phylum Pseudomonadota; class Gammaproteobacteria; order Pseudomonadales; family Azotimanducaceae; genus DATJGR01. Next base: position 22,311 of record CAWHHK010000018.1, read on the forward strand.
CCGCGCCGATCTGCGGCGCGAGTCCGTCGACGTATCTTCCAGCCGGATCGTCCAGGCGCAACTTGCCGGCTTCGACGAGCTTCATGACGCCCGCGGCGGTGAACGTTTTCGAATGCGAGGCCACGCGGAAACGGTGTTTCGGCGTCAGGCGTTCGCCGGTGCGTTGATTGGCGACGCCGTACGCGACGTCCAACAACATTTCGTCGCGGCTGCCGATGGCGACGCTGATGCCTGGCAAACCGAGCTGTTCGCGCTGAAACGAAATCCAACTCGCAATGTATTCGACCGCAGGTTCGATCCAGCCGCCCATCGACTCACGCCTCTTGCCGCTGCGAGCGCGCAGTCTGCGACACGGCGGCGAGTCCAGTCACGCGTCGGATCACCGGACGTAGCGCGGCTGACCGTCGTTCCACGGCTGATACGCCAGCGCAAATCGGACACGATCTGCAATCGGCGGATGATTGAACGTCCAGAACACGTACAACGGATTAGGGTTCGGATACGCAAGCGCTTTCTCCCCCAACTTCTGGAAGGCGCGCGCTGCGACTTGAGGGGAATCCGGGACCAGGCCGTGAATCGCCTCCAAGCCGTAGATGTCGGCTTGATGTTCGAAGTAGCGCGACACAGCAGAACTTGCCGGCTGCGTGAGCAGCGAAAAGACGGACAGCATCAGCAGCAACACGGGCAACGATGCGAAGTCGTCGACGCTGCGAATGCCCCAGCGTTTGCCCCACCTGGCGAGCACGCCCTTGATCAAGCGAGAGGCAACGTACAGCGTGATCAGCAGCGCAACGAGGTTCGCCGACAACCCGATCCAGATGTGGTTGAGCACGTAGTGGCCTTGCTCGTGACCGAAGACGAACAGCGTTTCGGGAATCGTCAAGTCGCGCGACGTGTTGTCCCAAACGACGACGCGTTTGCTGGCGCCGATGCCGGTCACATAAGCGTTATAGGTCGTCACCTTGTCGCTCGCCTGCATTTCGAACATCCGCGACGCGTTCGATGCTCAGCCCGCCGCGCTGCATGACTTTTTCGAGCTCCGGCACGAGCTGCGGTTGTTTCGTCTCCAACGATTCGAATTTGTTGAAGAGCGGATCGATGACGACCGGCTGCGCCAGCGCGAACAACAGCGTGATCGGAATCGAAACCAACCAGAAATGGAACCACCACCGCGTTGGACTGTGCCGCAGGAATGCGTAGAGGCCCCAGATGAGCAGCGTCCCGATGAGGGTCCCGATCAACTCGCCCTTCGTCCAATCCCACAACCACGACCGCCAACCCTGCACCGACAGGCCATAGTCGACCTGTAGATAGTGACCGTAGACGTTCAGCGGCATGCTGAGCACGTCGATCGTTAGCAACAGCAACGGCGCGAAAATGATTGCTTGCACGAAGCGCCGAGGGCTCGCCCGTTCCGCCCAGTCGCGAAAACGGGCGCTGATACCGAACATCAACAGAATCGTTAGGACGCCGATACCGTACAGTGCTTCGACGACCAACATGATCGTCTGCGTGTGATACAACGCCTCGGATTTCGCGAGTTTGTCGGGCGGCAGGCGATACTCGGTGATTGGCGCGCCGGCGTCGCTCATTTTTACGACGTCCGGCGTCGTCCCCGCGACCGGTTCCGATCGTCGGCGCACGTTGCGACCGGAAGCGCGACGGCGAAGACGAGCACCAGGACGAACGAAGGCAGTGCTCTCAACATGTCGAAGAACCCCTTTCCAAAGCGCGCGGATGATCGAGGAGTCTATCCGGCTCCGATGCGTCAGGAGTAGCATGCGCCGCAGCGCGGACGTCGTGCCATCATGGATCCCATGGACATTCCACTGGCTTGGTTGATCGGCGGTTTCCTGCTGATCATCGTCGAACTGCTGACGGGGACGTTTTACCTGCTGGTGTTGGGCATTGCCGCGTTGCTCGCCTCCGCGATCGGTTATGCGGGCGGCGCCTTTGTATGGCAGTCAGTCGGTGCGGCAGTCATCGCGATCGTCGGGGTGGTTTGGGTGCGCCGGCGTCCTCGCGCGAGCATTTCGTCGCGGATGCAGGGGCTGGACGTCGGATCGCCCACCTCATTCGAATCCTGGATTGATCGCAGTAACGCTCGCGCGCGCGTGAAGTATCGCGACGCGCAGTGGGACGCCCGCGTGACGGGCGACGTGTCCGGTGATCCGGGCGAAATCCTCTATATCACGGCAATCGATGGCAACACCCTCACAGTTTCCAAATCGCGTCCCGCGTAGGTCCGGACCGAACGCAGACGGCATTTCAATCTCCGCTGGAGGCAGCATGGCTTTGAAGATCATCGGCGTGATCATTGCGACCATCTTCATCGCGAGCGTCGAGTCGCTGCGCCCCTTCGCCGTTCCGTTTTTCATCCTCGCGACGGCGGCGGTGTTCATCATCGAAGGCGTACGCGTCGTGCCGCAGCAATCCGCGTGGGTCATCGAGCGCCTCGGCAAGTTCCACCAGATACTGGAACCGGGCCTCAACGTCATCATTCCGTTTTTCGATCGGGTCGCTTACCGGCACTCGCTGAAGGAAGTGCCGCTCGATGTCGACGAGCAGGTCTGCATCACGAAGGACAATACCCAGCTCGCCGTCGATGGTTTGATCTACTACCAGGTCACCGATCCGCGACTCGCCTCGTACGGCACGTCGGACTACGTCACGGCCATCGTCCAGCTCGCGCAAACGACGCTGCGCAGCGAGGTCGGCAAGATGGAACTGGACCAGTCGCTGCAGAGTCGCGACGTGATCAACCGGCAGGTCGTGTCGGTACTCGACGAAGCGGGACGCTCGTGGGGCGTCAAAGTGCTGCGTTACGAAGTGAAGAATCTGACGCCGCCCGAGGCGATCTTGCGCGCGATGCAGCAACAGATCACCGCAGAGCGCGAAAAGCGTGCGTTGATCGCGAAGTCCGAGGGCGAAAAACAACAGGAGATCAATCTCGCGGAAGGCGAAAAGCAGGCGGCGATCCTCAAATCCGAGGGCGACAAACAGTCCGCAATCAACAAGGCTCAGGGCGAGGCGACCGCGCTAACGCTCGTTGCAGAGGCGACTGCCGCAGCGGTAACCGCGGTTGCGCAGGCGATCGGAAGAGAAGGCGGCTTGCAGGCGGCGAACTTGAAGATCGCGGAAGAGTACATCGCGGCGTTGGGCAATCTCGCGAAGACGAACAACACGATGATCGTCCCGACGAATCTCGCGGACGTCGCCAGCGTCGTGGCGTCCGCGATGACGGTGCTCGATCGCACGCGCGCCGCACTGCCGCTGCAAAGTCCCACCTGATTTGCCCGGCTCGGGCAAAGGGTTCAACCGTGCGGTAGCCCTTCGGCGAGAAACTGCTCCGCGATCGCGCAGTGTGCAGCGACGCCGCGCGCCAGCACCGACTCGTTCAGCATCATGCGGTTCGAGTGGCAGGGGCACGCGGTGTGCCAGTCCTGTCCGTCCGGGCAGACGCCGAGCATCAGCATCGCGCCGGGAATGCGCTGCAGAACGTACGAGAAGTCTTCTGCGCCCATGATCGGTTTCTGCATGGTCTGCCACGACTTGCGGGCCCAACAGCCCCGTCACGGCGCGTTCGGCCAACAGCACGGCGCGTGGATCGTTGACGGTGACGGGGAATCCGGTCGTGATCTCGACGTGCGCCTGCGCGCCGTGCGCGCGGGCGATGTTCTCGGCGATGCGGATGACGCCTGCGTGCACTTTCGCGCGCGACTCTTCCGAGACCGAGCGGATCGTACCGACGAGTCGCGCGGTTTCCGGAATGACGTTGTTCGTCGAGCCGCCTTCGATTTTCGCAATGGTGACGACGACCGGATCGAAGACATCGTGCTGGCGCGTCACGAGCGTTTGCAGTGCGGTCACGATCTCGCAAGCGACGGGGATCGGGTCCAGCGCCTGATGCGGCATCGACGCGTGGCCGCCGCGGCCGCGCACCTCGATCTCCATCACGTCCGCGGATGCGAGCAGCGGACCCGGCTTTTGACGACAGTATGCCGGCCGGCGCGTTAGGCGCGATGTGGATCGCGAACGCGGCGTCCGGCGCGGGAGCGTCGAGCAAGCCGTCGTCGATCATGTAACGCGCGCCGTGCCAACCCTCTTCGCCGGGTTGGAACATGAACAACACGCGCCCTGCGAGGCGATCGCGTTGCGCGCACATCAACTTCGCGGCGGACACGAGCATCGCGGTGTGCGCGTCGTGGCCGCACGCATGCATCGCGCCGGAGATCGTCGAACGAAATTCGACGTCGGTGTCCTCCGGCATCGGCAATGCATCCATGTCGCCGCGCAGCAGCACGGTGCGACCCGGTCGCGCCCCTTCGAGGATCGCGATGAGGCCGGTCGTCGAAGGCCCGGACTTGAACTCGAGCGGGAGGCCGGCGAGCGCCGCGGTGACTTTTGCGAGCGTTTTCGGCGTCTTCAATCCCAACTCGGGTTCGCGATGGATCGCGCGCCGCAGCGCAATCGTTTCGGGGTTCATCGCGTGTGACGCTTCCGCCCACGGAGCGATACGAGTCAGTTGATTCATTGCCGGATCCCCCTTGAATTCCTCGATGCTAGCAGCGCGACCGCAGACTTTCACAGCCCGTTTTCCTAAACTCCTCGTCCCTTCGATACATGAAATGCGGACAGGTGAATGCGTTGAAGATCGAACTGACAGCCAACGAAGCGCGGATCCTCGGTTGCCTGATGGAGAAATCCGTCGTGACGCCGGATCAGTATCCGCTGACGCTGAATTCGTTGACGCTGGCGTGCAACCAGAAGTCGAGTCGTGATCCGGTGATGTCGCTCGATCAGGGCACGGTGCAGCACACGGCGCGGCAACTCGAAAACAAACACCTGCTCAGCAGCGACGAGAGTTTCAAAGGCCGCGTCGTCAAGTACACGCAGCGGCTGTGCAACACTCCGTTCGGCGAGTTCCAGTTCTCGGAGGCCGAGTTTGCGGTGATGTGCCTGTTGTTGTTGCGCGGAGCGCAGACGCCGGGCGAGTTGCGAGCGCGCAGCGGACGCTTGCACAAATTCGAAGACAACGCGGAGGTCACCGCGACGCTGCAAGGTCTCATCGATCACGCCGGCGGCGCGGTCGTCGCGCGACTTGGCGCGCACGCCGGGGCGGCTCGATTCGCAGTACATGCATCTCTTTTCGGGCGCGCTCGAATCGGTGCCGGCGGATGTCGAGCCCGCGGCTTCGGCCGCGCCGGAGCGCCGCGGCGATCGCGTCGTCGATGCTCGAATCGCGCATCGCGCTGCTCGAACAGGAGCTCATCGAAGTGAAGCGGATTCTCGAATCACATTCTGCGGACGACGCAACATGACGTTCGACCAGTACATCGGGATGCAGCACGGCGATGGCACGAGCCCGGGCGAGGCGAGCGCCCGGATCGTCATCGAACCGCACCACTGCAATCCGACGGGGAACATCAACGGCGGCGTGATCATCTCGTTGGCCGACAACATTTCCACCGGGGCGGCCAATCGGGCCTACGAGAAAAAAACCGGTGAGCGGCGCTTCATGGTGGGCGTCGATCTACACGCGGTGATGCTGGCGAATCAACAAGGGGGCACGATCCGAGGCGTCGCGACGCCCGTCAGGGTGGGGCGCAGGATTACCGTCGTTCGGACCCAGGTCTGGGGCGATGGCGACCGATTGCTCGCCGAGGTGACGACCACACACGTGCCGATCGAATAGCGATGCATGCGCGAATGCCGCGCGGGTGTTCAGCTGGGGAGTTGGGAGAGGGTGGTGCGACTGCCTCTAGGCGCAGAGACCGGGGACATCTCTAGGGTCGAACGGTTTCGCTGGTTCATCCTAGAGGCAGCCGCTGGGGTGCCAATCTATAGATTGATTGCTGAGGAAATAGCCGGAGACCGATGGAGACATCATGGATTTTTGTAATCGCCTCCCGTTGCCGCAGTAAGCGATGTGTAACTTTCGAGCGTCTTTTCGAGCCCCTAGGCCGCATTCCGTGGGGGCGCGAGTTCGAACAACCACAGGTAGCCGGAATCGAAAGCCGACCGCGGTGACCGGAACCTTGTATTTCCGACCCATCTCCTCGATCAGTGGCGCGACCAGATCGCCACCTTGGATTCGCTGCAGTTGCCTCGGGTACAGCTTGCCGTCGACGCGCAACATGGCGCGCCCATCGCGCATGGCTTCGATCGGCCACTGCTTCCACAGATGACCCACGGTCGTGTTCATCGAGCCGCAGGGTATGTAGATCTTGCCATTGAGCTCGAGGATCCACGTCGTTCGCGAGCGCGCCGGCGACAGCAGTTGCAGCTCGACGGTGGGAATGTCGCGCACGAACTGCCAGTCGGGTTCGCTGCCGGTGACCAGTTCGCCGGCGACCAGCGGGCCGCCCGCAACCATGCCGAGCGGACCATCGTGGAAGCGCGCGGCGATCAACACGATACCGATGAGGACGGCCAGGGCGCCGATGATGATCCCGAGCCAGCGGGTGATGCGCATTGAAGTCTCCAGCAAATCGGTTGGAAATTCGGGTCGAGGCAGTCCTCGAACAGCCAGCAAATTTACGCGTGATGCCACCGCCAAACCACAGTCGTCGAAGTCCGCGCTTTGGGCCCGTGTGATCTAATGGCGCGGTCGCTCCCGGATCATTGCCTTTGAGCTTCGCGTACCTAACGCAAACACGCTGGCTGCGCCTCGCGTCGTTCACTGCGTTTTACTATGCGCAGGGCGTTCCGATCGGAATGCTGTCGATCGCGCTCCCGGCGTGGCTTGCCGCGCATGGATCGAGCTTGACGCAGATCGCGTCGTACCAGGGCATCGTGACGTTGCCGTGGGGCTTCAAGTTGGTCGCGGGTCCGTTGATGGATCGATTTGCGTTTCCTGCGATGGGACGCCGACGGCCATGGGTGATCGGCGCGCAATTCGGGCTCACGCGTCGATGGCAGCGCTCATGTTCATGCCGGATGGACAAGCCACTTCGCCCTTCTCACCGCCGTTGTCTTCACGATCAATCTATTTGCCGCGGTGCAGGACGTTGCGGTCGACGGCATGGCGATCGATGTGTTGCCCGAATCCGAGCGCGCCCGCGCGAATGCGTTGATGGCCTTCGGCCAGGTGGCGGGGGCTTCTTCGTTCGCTGCTTTGTCGGGCGTTCTGCTGAACTCGCACGGCCTTCCCGCCGCGGCATTGGCTGGTACGGCCGCGATTGCTCTCGTGTTGCTGCTCGCCACGTCGTGCGAGAGCGCATCGGCGAACGCATCCTGCCGTGGACCGAAGGCACCGCCGCGGTTCGCGAGCCACGCGCCGGAGTCGACGTTCAAAGGGATCTTCGCGGGCCTCTTCCGCGTGCTGTTCCTGCCGATGAGCCTGGTGCTGTTTCTCTGCGAATTTCTGATGCGGATGCGCGATGGAATCGCGTTCGCCGTGGTACCGGTGTTTGCGGTACAGAAATTGGGCTTTTCGAGCGCGGACTACTCGACGTTCCAAGGCTACGTCGGCTTCGCGATTGCGGCTGCCGGTGTGCTGCTCGGGCCGCTGATGGATCGATTCGGCGTCAAACGGCTGTATCTGATTGCGGCCGGGATCAGCGCCGTAACCACAATTCTGTTCGCGGCCTCGCCGGCCTGGTGGCCGAACCTGACGTACGTGATCGCCACTGCCATCGTCAGCGGCCTGTGTGGCCAGTTGTTCTTCGTCGGCTACATCGCGCTCGCGATGAACCTCTGCTGGCCGCGGGTCGCGGCGAGCCAGTTCGCCATCTATATGTCGTTGGCGAATTTGAGTCGATCGATCGGCGCGTTGGGCTTTTCATACATTGCCGCTCGGGTCGATTACACCGTTGCCTTCGCGTTGATGGCCGTGTTCGTGATCGGCGCGGGCATGGCACTGAGCTTCTTCGATCTCGACAGCAATCGGCGCCGTCTGAATGCGCTCGATGATCGACCCACCGAAACTCCGACCGGGTTCTTGGACCCGGCGGGAGCGCCGTGAACGTGCGACTGTCGGTGCTGGATCAGAGTCCGATTCGCAGCGGCGGTACTGCGGCGGACGCGCTGCGCGAAACCATCGAACTCGCGCAGATCACGGAACGACTCGGCTACTACCGCTATTGGGTCGCGGAACACCATGGGTCGGCGAGTTTCGCCGGTTCGTCGCCGGAGGTGTTGATCAGCGCGATCGCGGCGCATACGTCGCACATCCGCGTCGGCTCGGGCGGCGTGATGCTGATGCATTACAGTCCGTTGAAAGTCGCCGAGAACTTCCGCCTGCTCGAGACGTTGTACCCGGGGCGCATCGATCTGGGCATCGGCCGTGCGCCGGGGAGCGACGGCATCACGGCGCTTGCGCTCGCGTACGGGTCGAAGATCGGCATCGAGTATTTCCCGGCCAAGCTCGCCGACTTGAAGGCGTTCGTCGACGGCACGCCGCCCTATACCGAAGCGCTCGATCCCGTGCGGGTGACACCGGCGCCGACCACGACACCCGAGATCTGGATGCTGGCGTCGAGCGAGGACGGCGCGCGCCTGGCCGCGCACTTCGGTTTGCCGCTGTCGTTTGCGCATTTCATCAGCCGCACGCGGCCGAGTCGTGTTGTCAGGTCTATCGAGACACTTTTCGACCCACCGCCAGCTGTCCGGCGCCGCGCGTGAACCTCGGCGTGTTCGTGCTCTGTGCCGATACGACGACGAAGCGGCGCAGGTGATGGCGCAGTGCCGGGATCTGTGGAGATTGCGCGTCGAACGCGGCGAGTTCGGACCGTTCCCGTCGCCGGCGGAAGCGCTCGCGCACCCAGACGACGCCTGCCGAGCGCGAACGGATCGCGACGCGCCGCGAGCATCAGATTCTCGGCACCAAGCACGTCGTCCGAGCGCAACTCGAATCGGCTCGCCGCGCGCTGTCAGGCCGAAGAGCTCGTGGTCGTGAGCATCACGCACGAATTCCGCGAACGCGTCCGCTGCTACGAATTGTTGATGGACGTGAGCTGAACGCTCGTCTGCGCACCTGCTCGTCGTCGGTAAGAGCTCAGTGGCGCTCGGCTTCGGTGGCGCAGTCGACGCACAGGCTGGTCGTCGGCAGCGCCTTGAAGGCGCGCCGCGGGAATGTCGACGCCGCAGGTCGTGCACGAGGCGTATTCACCCGACTCGATCCGCATGCAGCGCGCGCGTGATCTGCCGCAGCTCTTCGGCGACTTCGACGTCGAGCGCTTCGAGCAATTCCTGATTTTCGAGTTCGTCGCCTGTTCGGCGAAGTCTTGCGGCAGCGGTTCGTCCCGGTGCCGCGTTTTCCGGGATATGCGGTCGTGGCGCTCGAGCAGCTCGTCTTTCCGCGCCAACAGCATTCGCTTGATATGGTCCTGATTCACGACGGTTCCCGCATGCGACCCGTTTTGAATCATACCCCCGACGTCATCGTTGTCGGGGCGGACCGTCCATTGATTCTCGAAGGGCCATGCCCTATACAATGGCGCGATGCCAAATTTTGGAGTTTGCGATGGCGGAATTGAAGACAACGGGCAGCTCGGTCGTCAGCGCGATCGAGGTCAACCGTGTGCTGCGCAACACGTACCTGCTGCTCGGGCTGACGCTGGCGTTCAGTTCGGTCGTGACGTACGTCGCGGTCGCGACGCAGGCGCCATACCTGGGCTTCTTCCCGACGCTGATCGGATTTCTTCGGTTTGCTGTTCGTCGTGCAGCGCCTGGCCAACAGCGCATGGGGCTTGCTCGCGGTTTTCGCGTTCACCGGATTCCTCGGCTACACGCTGGGACCGCTGCTGTCGGTATGTATCTGAAGACTGCCGAATGGACCGCAACTCGTCGGTCAGGCATTGGCGCTGACGTCCGGCGCATTCGTCGGTCTGTCGCTGTACGCGCTGACGACGCGCAAGGACTTCAACTTTCTTGAGCGGCTTTCTGGTCACCGGATTCTTCGTGTTGATGGGCGCGATTCTGCTGAACTATTTCGCGCACATTCAGGGGCTGTCGCTGCGTGATCTCGGCCGGTATCGTACTGTTCGCGTGCGCCGCGATCCTGTTCGAGACCGGATCGATCGTCAACGGCGGCGAGACGAACTACATCCGCGCGACGGTGAGCTTGTACGTGTCGATCTATAACCTGTTCACGAGCCTGCTGCACCTGCTCGGCGGGTTTGGCGGCGACTGAGAATGAGCCGGGGTCTGCTACGCCGTCAGCTTCTGATACACCTTCGACAGCGCATCGGGCAGCGCCTCGATGTCCTCGATCAGCAGGTAGCGATCGTCGGGGCACATGCGCTTGAGATAGTCGTGGCCTGACCGGTCGACGGTCACGCAGAACGTCTGCACGCCGGCGCGGGACGCCTCCGCCAGCGCCCGCGCGGTGTCGGCGACGCCATACTCGTGGTCGCTGCGATCCGGACCATAGTCGCAGTCCTGCGGAAAACCGTCCGAAAGCATGATCAGCACTTTCAGCGCACTGCCGGTGCGGCCGAGTTTGGCGATGCTGTGCCTGATTGCCGGGCCCATTCGCGTGCTGCGCCGCGGGCGCATCCCAACGAGCGCCCTGAGGCTCGTGCCGCGAAACGACTCGCTGAACTCCTTCGCAACGTAGAACTCGACGCAGTCGCGACCGTAACCGGAGAATCCGTAGACGGCGAACGCATCACCGTGCGTGTCGAGCGCGCGCGCCATCAACGCGATCGAGTCGCGCAGCACGTCGATGATGCGACGCGGCGGCGGCGCGTTGCGATCAGCGCGCGCCGCCGGTTGCCACAATGGATCATCGTCGTCGGCGTTTGGCGCGGTCTTGTCGGGCTCTTGCGGTAATGCGGGCGCCACCACGGGATCATCGGTCGACGCGGACAAATCGATCAGAAATACGGCAGCGACGTCGCGCGTGATTCGGTCGCGGCGCTGATAGACGCGTTCGTCGGGTGCGGCGCCGCGGCGGCGATCGATCTGATGATCGAGAATCTGATCCCAGTCGAGTTCTTCGCCGTCGAGCACGCGCCGCGTGCGCTGATAGGCCTGCAGCGGCAGCTGCTGGAACTGCCGGCGCACGCGTTGCTCATGCGGCGCGATGCGCCGCAGCAGATCGGCAACGGCGGCCGCATCGCCGGCTTCGGCGCGGCGCTCATACAGTCGGCACCAGCCACGCAGGTACCGTTGTGCGTTCGTATCCCACTCGTCATACAAAAAGCTGATGCCGACCGGTTTGCCGTCGTCGCCGAGCGCGTGGCGGACGTTGTTGCGTTCCATGTCGAGTCGTCGCGCCAGCGTGTCGCGCGCGTCGTTCAGCCGACGCACTGCGATGTCGGGCGGACGTTCGGCGCCGGCATCGCCGCCGTCGCCTTCGGCGTCGCTCGCGCTGGTTGCGATCAACGCATCGAGTCCCGCGAGTTCTTCGTCCCAGTCCTCGAGGCGGTTGTCGCGTTGCAGCCATTCCAAGGGTGGCGCGCCGTGCATCGGCGGCCGCTCGAGTTCGAAGCGAGTCGCGTTTGCGTCGATGTGCGCGAACTCACCCGTCGCGGCGGGCACCAGTCCGGCAGCTTCGAGCACCGCGTAGCTCTCGACGACCGCGTTCGCCGTCGCAAAGACGTCCGCAGTCGCGTGCTGCACCGCTGCCGTCAACGTCAATACCGCATCGATCGCGCCGGTCAGGTCGCGTTCGATCAACTCGCCGCGAGGCGCGCCGAGCGTGAAGCGCAGCACGGCTTCGAGCACGTCGCGCAGTTCGGCAATGAAGTCGAGCGGTCGCCGACGAATCAACTCGGCCGCGGTCTCGCGCCGATAGTCGCGCTGGATCCCGGGATACGCGGCGAGCATGCGGCAGTCGATGCGATGCGCCTCGAGCAAACGGAACAGCAGATGAGCCAGCGGTGGATGCGTGAAGAGCGCATAGAACGCGTCGAAGTCCGAATTGCGGACGAGTTCACCGGAAGCGCTGCGAGCGCCGAGTGTCGGGGATCGTTCGATTGCGGTCGCGATGCGGAAATCGAACGTGCCGAACTCGCGATAGCCGAGCTGATGCAGCGCCAGCAGGCGATAACCGCGTCGATTGAACTGCGCGTCGGCGTGCGTTGCGATGCGCGCCGGCAGGTACAGCGCTTTTGAACTCAACATCGCGACAGCGGCGCGCGGGACCGCGCCGGGGTCGTCGCGCGCGATCGTGCCGGTGCCGGTGAACGACTCGGACGCGCGGACCTCGTATGCCGAGCCGGTGATCGCCTGGGCGAAGAGGGCGAGGCGGCGTTCGACGTCGAGGAGATCGATCGCCTGCACGGCCGGGTTCATCGCGGGCGACGCCGTCGAACTGGCGTCAGCGCGCCCGTCACGGCAAGACGACGTCGACGACGTCCGCCACCGCCTGCTGCACGGTGGCGTCGTCGGAGACGGCATGCACGATCGCGATTTCGCAGGCGCGCCGAGGATCGATGCCGCGGCGAATCAGTTGCCCGGTATACGTCAGCAACCGGGTGCTGACGCCTTCGTCGAATCCCTGATCGGCGAGCTGGCGGGTCTTGGCGCCAATCACCGCAAGCCGCTCGGCGGTGCCGGCGTCCACGCCACTCTCGTGCGCGATGATCATCGCCTCGCGTTCCGCGTCCGGGTACCCAAACGCGATCGCCACAAACCGCTGGCGCGTGCTCGGCTTCAGATCCTTCAACACGCTCTGATAGCCGGGGTTGTAGGAAATCACCAGCAGAAAATCCGGATGCGCGCTCAAGAGCTCCGCGGTTTTCTCGATCGGCAGCAAGCGCCGATGATCGGTCAGCGAGTGGATGATCACCGTCGTGTCTTTGCGCGCTTCGACGATCTCGTCGAGATAACAGATCGCGCCGGTGCGCACCGCCCGCGTCAACGGACCGTCCATCCACACGGCCTCGTCGGCACGCAGTAGATAGCGGCCGACCAGATCGGTGGCGGTGAGATCTTCGTGACAGGCGACGGTGACGAGCGGTTCCGCCAGCAGCTGGCGCGGGGATTCCTGTTGTCGATACAGCCGCCACGTCATGTACTCGACGAAGCGCGTCTTGCCGCACCCGGTGGGGCCTTTCAACAGTACCGGCAGCCGCGCTTCATAGGCAGCTTCGAAGACGTCGAGCTCATCCGCCAACGGCAGGTAGTAAGGGGCGGCATCCAATTGCTTTGCGGTCCGGCTCATGGCACGAACGCTTCGCGGCCGCGCCGGAACGTGAAAAACGTCTGTCCCGAATTGCGGTTCACGAGGTGTCGGGCGTACATCGGGTGTTTCAGGCTGCGCACCTCGTGCTCGAGTTCCACCGGTGCGGCATTGGTGCTGTCCGGATCGACGATCGCCTGAAAACGATACTGATGTTGATCGGTCTCTTCGGTGACGAGGCTGCGTTCGTCGAGCCAGTCGTGCGCCGAAGAAAAGTCTGCGACATAGATTGCGATGTGGTGGCCGTCGTAGGCGTCGATACTCGTATCGGTCTCGACGAATCGCAGCGTTTGATTCGTGCCCAGTTGCACCTGCGCGGTGCCGTTGGCGTCGGTCGCGGGCGTCGCGAACACGTCGCGATAAAACCGCGCGATCCCCGGCGTGGTTTTCGGCGGAACTTCCATATCGAGATAGCGGATGCCGAGCGCCATCGATTCATCGGGTGCGTGGCAACGTATCGTATTGCCCCAGGGGCACGTGACGTCAATGTGGTCGTCGTGGGCCTCGCACGCGAACTGCGTGCCTTCCAACCCCTTGGCCACGCGTTCGAGGCGCCAGCGCAGCTGCGAAAGATCGGGCACCGTGAGACCGATGCGTCCGCGGAACCGCTGCGGCTTACCTTCGGGCAAATGAAACTGCTGGTCGCCGACGTTGATCCACATGTTGTTGAAGTTCAGCACGCCGAAGTCCATGTACGGATCGCGCGTGAAGCCGAGGCCGGAGACGTAGAACCGCGCCGCAATCCCCTGGTCAGGCACGGTCAGGTTCAGATGCTCCAGCGCCAGGATGTTGCCGACGTCTTCGGTGCTTCTGTCGAATTTCTTGCTCACGATCGCGTCTCCTGTAGCCGCCTCGAGTCGAACCCATTAAAGCAGACTTGTCGCGTCGAGCCATAACGCCCCAGAATCGATGGCCCCGAAACCGTTTCGCTGAACGGGTGACGAATGACCGACGACGATGAGGCGTTGCTCGACGCGACCACGGCGCTGGTGCCGCCGCTGTTGACGGCGCTCGAAGCGCTTGCGTTTGCGGGTCGACACCTGCATCCGCCGCACCTGGCCGCGACTGGCGTCGACGTTGCACGGATTCGATCAACCGCTGCGCGACGGCCGCGTCCGATTCGACGCGCAAGCGTGGCCGGACGATCTGCAGTTCTTTCGTTCACAGCTCGTGACGGCGAGCGATGCGGCGCTGCGCGCACTCGACGGCGTGACGCAGAGCGCGACGGATCCCGACGGCGTGATGCGCGCCTATCGCGCGATGCGCCACAGCACGCAAGCGGTCGAGGCGCTGTATCCGTTGACGTTCATGCTGCCGCCGGTCAGCCGGTTTTTTCTCGAGAGCGACCGCCGTTCGGACGACGCGCTCGTGCGCCGCATCGCCGACGCCGATGCGCTGCGCGACGACGTCGGCATGCTCAATGTGCACAACGCGCGCGACGAACGCGGCGGATTTTCGGTGTATGTGCCCGAGTACTACGACGCGGCGACGCGCTGGCCGGTCATCGTTGCGCTGCATGGCGGCAGCGGCCACGGCGCGGATTTTCTGTGGACGTGGTTGCGCGAAGCGCGCACGCGCGGCGCAATCGTCATCAGTCCGACGCTCGCGCGGCGGCACGTGGTCGCTGATGGATCCGTCGGTCGACGGGGAGCCGTTGCGCACCCTCGTGTCCCAGGTGGCGGATCGCTGGTCGATCGATGAGGAGCATGTTCTGTTGACGGGAATGTCCGACGGCGGCACGTTTTCGCTGCTGACGGGACTGTTGGATCGCGCGCCGTTCACGCACCTGGCGCCGATCTCCGGCAGCTTCCATCCGATGCTGCTCGAGGGCGCATCGGACATTCGCGGTCTGCCGATTTATCTCGTGCACGGCGCGCTCGACTGGATGTTCCCCATCGATATGGCGCGCACCGCAAACAGGGCCTTGACGGCGGCTGGCGCGGCGGTGACGTTTCGCGAAATCGAGGATCTGTCGCATACGTATCCGCGCGACGAAAATCCGCGAATTCTCGACTGGTTCTTGCGGTGACGACGATCATGCGGAGCGACGGCGGTAGCATCGACATCGACGGATTCAAGCTACGCTATCAAGTCGAAGGCAGCGGACCGCCGACGATCGTGGTCGGCAGCACGGTAGAGCACCCACGCACGTTTTCGAGCAATCTGCGAGAGCATCTACAACTCATCTTCGTCGACCATCGGGGCTTTACGAGATTGCCGGACGGTGTCGATCCAGCCTCGGTCGATCTGACGACGATCGTCGAAGATATCGAGTTGGTACGCCAGGCATTGGGTCTGACGCGGTTCGCTATCGCCGGTCATTCCGGAAATGCGTATATGGCCCTCGAGTACGCGAAGAAGTATCCGGCCCATGTGTCGCACGTCATCATGATCTGCGTCGCACCGGATCTTGGTCCGCAGACCACCCAGACGGCCAGACGCCATTGGGAGGAGTCGGCCTCACCGGAGCGCAAGGCCCAGCTCGCCGAGAATTACCGTCGCATGCCGGACGACAAACTTGCACGCTTCCGGCCGACGAGCGCTTTATCGAGGCCGATAAACGGATCGCGCCACTCAAGTGGTACGACTACCTTTTCGACCCCTCTGAGCTGCTGGTAGGTATCGTAAGAAACGCAATCATCGAGCATGTCTGGGGGCAGATTTTTTCGACTATCGACATCACGACAGGCCTCGAAGAGTTCGATCGACCCGTGTTCCTGGCGCTCGGTCGGTACGACTTCCTGGTCGGGCCGCCGTCGTTGTGGGACACGGTGAGCCGGCGCTTCAAGGATCTGACCATCCGCGTCTTCGAAAAGAGCGGCCACGTACCTCAGTTCGAGGAACCAGAACTGTTCGATCGAGAGTTGCTCGCGTGGATGAACAATTCAGAGTTACCTACGACTGCGCAAACTCGTTAGATCTGAACGCGTTTGAAGACGACCCAACTATCCCCGTCGTGCGCCGGCGTCGCCAATGGTCCGCGCGCATCGATCAACGGTTGCGCGGCGTCGGGCAGTCGATAGCTCGTGTCGATCAGATAAGCATCGATCGGCGCCGGCGAAGCCAGTTCTATTTCGACGTTGATGCCGTCTGCCGGCGGTGCGACGAAGCGAACCAGGCGGAAGTCGTCCGCCGCGGCAGCGACCGTCAGCGAATGTCCATCGAGACGGATCGCGGTGACCGGCGCGGCCGCGGGAATCGCAAGACTCACGACGTCGGTATTCGTCGCCGGGCGCAGCAGGAACGTGTGCGTGGCGCCGTCGACGTTGTGACGTTCGAACGTGACGACGTCGCGCGATTGCGCGGTCGCGGGCGCCGCGAGGCGCCGACCGTGCAGCCACGGCAACACCGACGAGTCCTTTTTGTCCTTTTTGAATTCGGCGGCTGCGCGGACCGCCGTCGGCAATGGATTCGGGCTCCACGCCGCAAAACGCGCCTGATTCGCATCGGCGTCGAGCACGTACGTGAAGTTCACTTGCTGCGGCCACTGCGTCGAATACAGCGGCACCCAGTGAATCCACGTCAGCCCGACAACGACACTCAATAGCGCCGGCCACAGCGACTTCAACACGTGGCCGCGATCCAACAGCGGCAACATAGTCACGGCGAGCAACACGAGCGGGGCATACATCGCTGGCGCCAACGTGAACCCGCCCAGGAACTCGCCGAGGTACACGAGCGGCAGCATGAAATAACCGGCGATCAACGCATTCATGGCCGCAGCGGCGCAGCGGATATCCGGTCGATCGAGGCGCGGGATGTAGGCGAGCGGCACGATGACGCAGACAGCCAACAGCGCGGCCGGCAACAGCAGATGTGATGCCAGCGGCAGCCACGCCGTCAGCAGCAGCGCCAGCAGCGTCCATAACCACCAAGCCGCGAGGAGCGTGTTCCAGAAGCCGATGCGGTGGACGAGCCGCCGCATCACGGCGAGTCCGATGACCGGCGTTGCGTAGATGAGCATGCGCCACGGCCATGGATTGGCGGGCCACGGCACGCGCGTCCCACACAGCAGATCGGCGAACGCGAGTGCGAGCGACTCGAGCGCGACGACGAGCATCAGCGTCAGCGCAACGATTCCAAGCGCGCCGGTGAAATGGCCGAGGGTCTGCCAGCGTCGCCATGTCGCGAAGCCCATTGCAATCACGACGCCGATCGCGAGTGCGACGCCCGACGTCTCGGTGTAACTCAGCCAGATCGACTGCACCGGCGTGCTATAGACATAGGTCGGCGTGCCTTTGGAAAGATCCTGTTCGGCGAGTGCGCGCACGAGTGGAAGTGCGTTGTCGCCGTGATGTTGCAACGACGCCGGATTCAGATTCGCGACGGTGTCGCGGTTGGTGTGATAGTGGTTGCGCTCGCCGGCGGTCGCGAAGTCGAGGCCGGGCTTACCGGCACCCATGGACACCGAAAAGTCCGTGTCGTTCGGCATGTGCTTGAACGCTTCCGCGATGAACGAGAACGCGAGCGCATGCGGCGCAACTCGGCGAAACGTGTCGATCACCGCGCCGCTCCACGGATCGCTGCGGAACAGCAGCGACGGTCCGGACGAGCCGGCGCCCTCGAGATTGATGACCGCCTCGACGTGCTGTGCCCACGGATGCTCGGCGAAGAACGCTTCGGCCCCGAACAGACCCGACTCCTCGCCGTCGGTGAACGCGAACACGACGCTGTTGCGCGTTTGCGGTGCGCCGTGCAGGGCCCGCGCGATTTCGATCAGCGTCGCGACGCCGACGCCATCGTCGCCGGCGCCGGGGCCGGTGGGCACCGAATCATAGTGGGCCATCAGCAGCACGCTCGACTCGGTAGCGCCATCGATGCGCGCCAGCACGTTGTCGACCCGCGCACACGCTGGCCACCGGCTGCTGCAACCGGTCGTCGCTTGAATCTGGGGTTGCAGGCCGAGCGCGGTCAACCGCTCTACGAGTCGCGCCTCGATGCGTTTGTTGGCGGCGCTACCGACCGGATGTGGCGTATCGTCGGGCAGCAGCGCGGCGAGTTCGGCGCGCGCGCGCGCCGCCGAAAAGTCTTCTGATGGCGCGTCGGGTCCGCGCGCTGCAGGCGGGTTGAAGCTGAGCGTTGCGATCACCCAGACGACGCACAACGCAATCAGGCACGTTCCGAATGCAGCTGCGGCGAAATTGGGCCATCGCCGCGCCATCGCTACGCGGTAATGCCACGGCTGCGCAATCCCGGACCGATCAGATCAGCGAAATTGCCGCGATAGAAAGCGGTTCTTGCCGGTTCGGGCGCAGCGTCGAGCGACGTCTCGAAGCGTTTGATCGGGTTGCGACCGCCTTCGACGTGTGGATAGTCCGATGAGAACAGCGGCACTTCGGGGCCTGCTTCGCGGATGATCCAACCGACGTCTTCGGTCGGGTACGGCGTTGCGCGCAGCTGGCGTCTGACATATCCACTCGGTCGCATCGACAGCTTCTGCAAACGCTCTTCGTGGCGCGCGAACGCGTCGTAGGCGCTGTCGAGATAACGCATCCAGCTCGGAATCCAGCCGGCGCCTTGTTCGATGACGCCGAACATCAACTTCGGATGGCGTTCGAATATGCCGTCGATGATCAACGTCGCGAGCGTCTGCATCACCGGTGTTGGAATCGCCATGTAGTCGACCGAACGGAAGTTCTCGGCGCCGCCGTGGAAGTCGGGCGGTACCGGGAGACCATTGACGAAATAGTTCGGGTCGAGCAATACGCCGCCGCCGCCGACGTGGAAGAGGATCGGAACACCGGCCTCCTCGGCGAGCGCCCACAGCGGAAACAGTCCGGTGTGGCTCGGCGAATGGCGCCGCGGGCACGCCGATGGAATCAGCAGCGCCGGAAAGCCGTCGGCGATGGCGCGTTGCGCGATCGCGCGGGTGCGTTCGAAGTCGGCGAGCGGAATGTACGCGGTCGCCAGCAGGCGGCGATCGACGCTGCAGAAGTCGAGCATCGCGCGGTTGTGCGCATCCGCGGTGCCGTAGATCAGATCGAGGTCGTCGCTCGTGCGTTCGAGCCGCGCGCTGTAGCCGTTGACGAACGTATTGAAGACGAGCTGGCTCGTGAAACCGAGCAGGTCGAGCGCCGCCGGACGATCCTCTTTGTAGTAGGCCCCCGTCGCCGCCCAGTTTTTGCGCGACATGATTTCGTCGGCGTCTTTGGCGCGATATTGCGGATCGCGGTGATGCGCGAGTGTCCGTGCGATGTCGTTGACGCTGGTCGCGACCGACGCGGCGCCGTCGAATCCGAGCAGATGATTTTTGACCCGCGCGCTCGCAAAGTCCGCGAGCATCTCCGCGGTCTCCATGATGTGCGAGTCGGCATCGTGAACGATGCGCCCTTCTACATAGGCCATGGCCCTGTCCTCACTGAGAGAGAATTCACTTCGGTGGAAACGGCAGCTCGGTCGTGTCGAACATCTTCACGGCCATGTTCTTCGGCGGGTTCTTTTGCATGGCGGCCTGGAACGCCGCCATGTGCGGCAACGTGAAATGCACCTTGAGTGCATCCAGGCTCGCCCAATGTTCGATGATCCGGACGTTCGTCGGGTTGTTGATCTCGGTCGCGAAGACGTACTCGATACAGCCAGGTTCGGCGCGGCTCGCCTTCTCCATCGCCGCGATCGCATCCTTGAGTGCCGCGACGGCGCCCGGGTTCGTTTCGATTTTGACGTTCAGTACGATCATGCTGCGCCCCTCAGTTGATTTGTTCCTCCCGCACCGGCGGGATTTCTGGTTCGGTCGAAGTGTCCCACAAAGACGGCTGCCGCGCGCCCGCCGCGTGTGCAAAATGCTCGATCGCGTAATCGACGCGCTCTTCGACGGTGAAATGCTGCAGCTCGTCGAGCCCCTCGACGTGACGCAGCCTCGGCAATAGCCCGCGATCATTGGCAACCTGAATCGTCAGCCCGGGCCGGGCGTTGAGTTCGAGCAGCAGAGGTCCGTGTTTGACGTCGAGCACCATGTCGGCGCCGAGATAGCCCAGCCGCGTGACTTCGTAGCAGCGCGCCGCGAGCGACAACAATTGCCGCCAGTGCGGCACCTCGATATGCGACAACGGGTAGTCGGTGTCGGGATGGCGCGCGATCGGACGGTTGAACTGAACGGCAGCGATGCTGCGGCCGCACGCGATATCGAGACCTACACCGACCGCGCCCTGATGCAGGTTGGCCTTGCCATCGGACTCTTTCGTCGCGAGTCGCAGCATCCCCATCACGGGGTAACCCTTGAACACGATCAGCCGGATGTCGGGCACGCCCTCGTAGCTGATGTGTTCGAACGTCGCGTCGGTCGTCACCAGCGCTTCGACGAAGGCGACATCGGTACGGCCACCGAGCGAATACAGACCGCTGATGATGTTCGACAAGTGGCGCTTCACGTCGGCCGCCGACAATTGCGCTCCGCTCGATTTCACGAGGCGATCGTTGTCGCGGCCGACGATCACCAGAATTCCTTTGCCGCCGCTGCCGCGCGCGGGCTTGATGACGAACTGCGTGAAGTTCTCGAGGATGTGCTCGATGTCTTCGATTTCGTGCTGCAAGCGAATCACGAGCAGCAGCTCCGGCGCCGTGACGCCGGCTTTTCGCACCACCATCTTCGTCTGCAGTTTGTCGTCGACGAGCGGATAACGCTCTCGCGGGTTATAGCGTGCGATGTAGGAGACGTTGCGGCAGTTCATGCCGAGGATGCCTTTGCGCCACAACGTGATCGGATTCGCCCACATCGTTCATTCGTCCATCATCGTCGCGAAGCGGCGCAGTTCGAGCAGACGATAACCGGTGTAGCGCCCGAGCATCAGAATCACTGCGAGGACGACCAGATGCAGCTCGGGAAAGTTGAATGCGAGGTGACGCGTCAACGGCTGATCCATCACGAGAAACGCGGTGACGGCGACGAACAAGCTGCCGGAGCCTTGCACCAACACCTCTTTCGGGCCGTCTTCCTCCCACAGAATCGACATCCGCTCGATCGTCCACGCGAGGATGATCATCGGGAAGAACGTGATCGACAGGCCTGCTTCGAGGCCGAGCCGATAACTCAGCACGCTGACGATCGACATGATCGCAACGACGATGATCACGAGCGTCGCAATGCGCGCGACGAGCAGCAGATTCAGCGTCGAGAGGTATGAGCGGATGAAGAGCCCGATCGCGATCACCATCAGGAAGCTGATGACGCCGGGCACCAGCTGAGTCTGCAGGAACGCAAGCGCAATCAGCACCGGCATGAACGTGCCGGAGGTCTTCAAACCAACGAGCGTACGCAACAGTACGACGACGAGCGCGCCGACCGGCAGCAGCATGATCAGCTTGAACATGTTCTGCTCTTCGACCGGCAGGCTGTACAACGACAGGGTCGGTGCATCCATGCCTTGAGCGCCGGCGGTCGCGAGCGTCAACGACGGCCGCGTCTGGCTGATGATCGCGAAGCTGACCCGACTGCGCTTGCCGCCGATCACGTCGAGCACGCTCGGGGTATCGGTCTGCCACAGCAGCAGGTTCGATGTGTCGGCGATGAGGCCGGTCTGCGGATCGAACAGATGCCACCGGTCGTCCTGCCACACCTGCACGTACTCGACGAGCGACTGACGGCGGCGCCCTTCCTCGAGGAGCAGCGCCTGGACACGGCGCGCGGGTATATTCGCGAGCGCCATCAGATCGGCGAACAGCGATGGCAATGCGAATCGGTCGAGCAGCAACGCGACGTTCTGATCGCGCGGCACGATGCTCATCTCGCGGATCAATTGCTGGCCGAGCGTCAGCGCATCGGCGGAACGCGGCAGTACCGCGTTCACGATCGCTGAGGCCGCCGTCGCATACGGTTCGTCGAGCCGCACTGAAGCGACCGCCGGCGTTGGTTCCGCGCGCGCGCGCTGATTGGTGTCGGCGGCGAGTTCGACTTTGTAGTACAGCGTCTGTTCGCCTTTCACATCGCGTTTCGCCCAACGCGCACGACGCTGATCGTCGCGTTCTTCGATCGAGAATCCATAGCCGGATGACACCGTGTTTTCATTGACGATCCGGTAGTCCGCTTGATTCGACGGCAGGCTCAGGATCACCTGGACCGGCGTTCCGTCGCCCCAGAAATTGATCTTGGCCTCGATCTGCCAGACGGTCTCCTGCGCACCGGGCAAAAACGGCAAGCCGAATTCTTTGTGACGGAACATCGCGCTGGTCACCCCCGCGAGGATGAGCATGACGACGAGGAACACGAACGGTCCGCGTTGGGTCATGGCGCGGGTGCGTCGCTGGCAGGCGCGGCCGCTGGGGCGGGCGCGGCTCCGCTGCGAGTCTGGATGTAGCGCGCGCCGACGTCGACGAGCGCGATGTCTTTCAGAAAACTGCGTCCGAGCACGACCTGGTTCCCCGCGTCAGCGCGATCCGTCAACACGAACGTGAACGAATCCTGCACGTCGCCGAGCCGGACCTGCATGCGCACCATCGGCCGCTTGACGCCTTCATTCGCGCCGGACTGCGCGGCGCGCAGGTGACGGTAGACGCGGCGCTCGACGGTGACCGAGGACGCTGCGTCGGGCGCGCGCAGCGCGAAGCGGACCCACGACTGGCTGTCGCGCTCGAATTCGACGATCGACTCGGCGCGTAGCGCGTTGTTCGTCGCCGTCGTGTCGATGCGCGCATCCAGCGCGATTCCCGGCGGTTCGAGCCAGATCTGTTCCACATCGCCGACGACCATCTTGGTGCCGCTGACCATCACGCGCTGGATTTGCGGTTCTTTGCATTGCGCTTCGGCGGGCGTTTGCGGCGCGCACAAATCCTTCAACGATTCGGGCAGCGTCGTCACGGAGCCGTCGACGCGTGCGAGTACCTGGTTCTGGTGCTCGAGTTCGCCCGCGGCGGAGTGCTGCATGCCGCGAATGGCGTCCAGCGTCGTCTGTACATTCGCAAGTTGATCGGTTTGCCGCGCGACGTCGCCGCGCAGTGCGTCGATGGCTTCCTTGTCGACCGGGCTCGGTGTCGCGGCAGGCTGGATCGGCGCGCACCCCGGCAGCGTGGCGATCTGCAACGCCAGAGCAAGCAACACGGGAGCGACAAGCACGAAGCCGACGCGCACGTTGAATGGTTCCCCCCGAACAATCGTGCGCAACGCACGAGTTCGGGATTCTACAGACGGCCGTCGGTTAGCGGCAGAGCGCATGGTTTATGAGCCATTCGTGCGCTACTTTTGTTCTTCGGGCGTGTCAGCGAGTAAGGTTGCCAGATCGCGCAAAGGCATCTCGTCACATGAAAACGATCGTCTTGCGGATCTTGAGTTCATCGATGCAGCTCGGGCTCTGGGTGTTGCGGCGGGTGGACTATTACTTCACCAAAAGTGTCGTCAACCTGCATCCCGTAGAAAGCGCCGCCGATCCTTACGCTTTCTTCAATACGCTGCGAGAACGCGGACCGATCCTGCGTTCGTACTCGTACGCCGGCTGGATCGTCACGGGCTATAAAGACGTCACTGAAATACTCCGCGACGCGCGCGTCAGCAACGATTTACGCGGCAACAAGTTTCTCGCCCGGGTCCTGCGATTCGCAGCCGGTGGTCTTCCTGTCCTGAATGTCGATGAGCCGACGATGCTCGGTGTGGACGCCCCCGACCATACCCGTTTGAGCAAGCTCGTCGCGCACGGGTTCCTGCACAAATACATCCAGTCTCTCGCGCCTACCATCGAACGCTTGGTCGACGAATTGCTCGACGCCATTGCGCCTGACGCGGATCGCATCGAGATCATGCGGGCAATCGCGAAACCACTCCCCGCCATCGTCATCGCCGAGATGATGGGCGTGCCTCGAGAGGAAAGGCATCTGTTCGAACGCTGGTCCGCAGCGCTGCTGGGCGCGACCGACATTCTCAGTCCCGCGCTGATCCGAAAATCCGCCGAGGCGACGCTCGGAGATGCGGGAATACCTTGCGCAGCTCACTGCGGCAAAGCGCCTCGATCCCGGACAGGATTTGATTTCGCAGTTGATCGCTGCCGAAGAAGACGGCCACAAACTCACGGTCGACGAGCTCTACTGCGAACTGCATTCTGCTGCTCGTGGCTGGTCATGAAACGACCACTCGCCTGATTGGCAACTGCCTGTACCTGCTGATGCAGCACCCGGAGCAGATGGCGATTGCCCGCCGTAGCGAAGCGGACCTCGTGAATGCCATCGAAGAGAGCTTACGTTTTGAACCGCCGGTGCTGTTCACGGCGCGTACGGTCAAAGAGCCCATCTCGATGCACGGCCTGGTCCTCGAGCCGGGACAGCTATTGTTGCTTTCGATCGCAGGCGCGAATCGCGACCCCGCCGTGAACGTTGACCCGGACAGATTCAACGTCGAAAGGGAAAAAGTGGTGCACGTGAGTTTTGGCTACGGAATTCACTTGTGTCTGGGCATGTCGCTCGCGCGCCTGGAAGCGAAGATCGTATTCACGAAATTGTTCGAGCGCTTTTCATCACTGAAATTTGCCGATGCCAGACCGAATTGGGGTCCCACCCCGATGTTCAGGGGATTGGAAACCCTGACAGTCGAGGCGAGGCGCGTCGAGTTTCAATCCCCCCGCAAAGCGGCCGTCGGGTTAGACCCTAGCCGCGCACGAGCTTGCCCGGCAACGCGCCGGTGTGTGCGCCGTCGGCGAAGATCGGTACGCCGCGCTTGATGATGTGTCGGTAGCCGTCGACCTGTTGCACGAGCCGCTTGCCGCCGGCCGGCAGATCGAACACGGCTTTCGGCCGGTGCAGCGACAGGCGCTCGAAATCGATCACGTTGACGTCGGCCAGTTTACCGGGCGCCAGCAGTCCTCGATCGTGCATGCCATACGCCGCGGCGGTATCGAACGAGAGCTTCCTGACGAGATACTCGAGGGGCAATTGCTCGCCCTTCGTCCGATCGCGCGCCCAGTGCGTGAGAATGAACGTCGGCATGCCGGCGTCGGCGATGACGCCGCAGTGCGCGCCGCCGTCCGACAGTCCGAACATGATGTTCGGGTGCTGCATGTTCGCGCGGAAGAAATCGAAGTTGTAGTTCTGGTAGCCGCCGAGCGGTTGATAGAACAGTTCCTTGCCGCCGTGATCTACGAGCAGGTCGTACATCAGTTCGAACGGATCCTTGCCGCTGCGTTGCGCGATGCCGGCAACGCTGTCGGCGCGGTCCGGCTCGTAGTTCGGTTTTTCGCCGAGCGGAAAAATCTGCCACAGCAGTTGGTCGAGGCTCGCGGCCGACATCGTGCGCGTCAGCGTGCTGTGTTCCGCGAGGATCTTCGCTTTCATCGCGGGATCCTGCATCCGCCTAACCATCGCGTCGAGGGGCAGGTCCTTCAGTTCCGCGACGAACGACGGATGCCGGATGAACACGTGGAAGTTCGATTGCAGACCGTGCAATACGCCGGTCGGCCGTCCCGCCATCTGCGGGCGCACGTCGAGCCCGTCGCGCTTCGCTTCTTCGGCGATACGAAACATCTTGTTGCCTTCGTACGCGGCGGCGGACGTCGCAACCAGCGTGACCGGTCGGCCGGTCTCGTGCAGAAACTGTTTCACCCACGCCCATTCGTCGTCGCTGCCGAGGTGATCGGAGACCAGTTCGAAGACGCCGTGATCGAGACCTTTCATCGACAAGCCCAGCGCGAGCATCTCGTCGCTGCCGGCAAACGTGCCGGGCATGTGGACGCCGTTCTTGTCCTTGTGCAACAGCGTGCGTGAACTCGAGAAGCCGACGGCGCCGGCCTTGATGCCGTCGCGCACGATCGCGGCCATCGCCGCGATCTCGTCCTCGGTCGGCAGATCGTCGTTGCTGTTGCATCGCTCGCCCATCACGTAGGCGCGGACCGCGGCGTGCGGTACCTGTGCCGCGATGTCGATCGCGCGCGGCATTTCTTCGAGCGCGTCGAGATATTGCGCGAAGGTCTCCCATCGCCAATCCATTCCCTCTGCGAGCGCGATTCCCGGAATGTCCTCGACGCCTTCCATCAATTCGATCAGGAACTGCTCCTGGCCCGGCCGCACCGGCGCGAAGCCGACGCCGCAATTGCCCATGACCACGGTGGTGACGCCATGCCAGCTCGACGGCGCGAGGATCGGATCCCACGTCGCCTGGCCGTCGTAGTGCGTGTGGACGTCGACCCAACCGGGCGTGACCAGACAGTTCTTCGCATCGATCGTGCGCGCAGCCTTCGCGTCGATGCGGCCCACTGCGGTGATGCGGTCGCCGTCGATTGCAATGTCGGCCTCGACGCGCGGGTTGCCGCTGCCGTCGACGACCGTGCCGCCGCGAATGATCAGATCGTGCACTGCGCTCTCCCGGTTTGATGTCGGATCGACGCTAATGGATGTGACTTAAGATGTCCAATCGCCGCGTGTCATCCGTGCGCCTCTCTATGCATGTCGGCCAGCACAGCCTCGATCGCGGGGATCTTGTCGGCCACGAGCGTGGGGTTCGTGTCGCGGTAGTACGGGATGCCGATCACGCCGGTCAGCACCCAGCCCTTGCCGCGCTCCCACATCGCGTCGTCGATGCCGAGCGCGTCGCGATAGGCCAGGCGTGCCTCGGGTGGGAAGTGACTCCACGCGATGATCGTCTCGATCGCCGGGTCGCCGACGCCGCAGGTGCCCCAGTCGATGACGCCGGTGAGCTTCCCGTCTCGCGCGAGCAGGTTGAGATAGGACAGGTCGCCGTGAAACCAGACGGGTGGGCCGTCGTAGTCGGGCGCAGCGAGCGCTCGATCCCACGCTTCGGTGACCGCGCGCGCGTCGACTTCGCCGCGCAGCTCGGCGATGGCCTGGCGCACCGCGGCGTCCGCGTGTCGCAGCGGACCGCCGCGCCGGTGCCTCGGTCCGCCGGTCGCATCGATGGATTGGAGGGCGCGAACGAACACGGCGAGATCGAGCGCCGCGCGCACGGGATCGTCGAGTCTCTCGAGCGTGGCCAACTCGCCCGGCAGCCATTGCACCACTGACCACGGATGCGGAAACGCTGCTTCCGGTTCGCCGACCGCGACCGGCAGCGGCACGGCGAGCGGGAGGTGGGGCGCCAGGATCGGCAGCCACTTGCGTTCCTTTGCGATGTTGTCGACCGCCCAATGGATGCGGGGCAGGCGCACTGCGAGGTCGTCGCCGAGGCGGTACATCGCGTTGTCGGTGCCGGCCGAGGCGACCCGCTCGATCGGCAGCCGCGCCCACTGCGGATGTTGGGACGCCAGCAACGCGCGCACGAGGTCCGCGTCGGTGTCCACCTCGTCGGCGTGCATTTTCTTCACGCGCGCCGCCTAACGAATCTGTTGGGTTCCATCCAGCTTTTGCGATATCGCTTTGAGTGTCGGCGAATCGGATTATCCTTCCGAGCAGGTTCAATCGTCACGGAGGTTCGACTTCATGCGTGGTCAATCCGACAACGGCGTCGCGCGGCGCGACTTTCTGAAGAAGGCGGGTGGCATCGCGATCGGTCTCGCGCTGTCGCGCGTCGCGTTCGCGGCAGAGCCGGGAAAGCCGCCGCCGAAACCGGAAAACGTCATCGACGCCGACGCGGCGCTGGAACGCCTGATGCGCGGCAACGCGCGCTACGTCGAAGGCGTCGCAATGCGGCACGATTTCAAGGGTGAGCGGGAGGCGCTCGCCGGCGGACAGAATCCGTTTGCGGCGATCTTGAGTTGCGCGGACTCGCGCATCGCACCTGAATATGCGTTCGATGCAGCCCGCGGCGATCTATTCGTCGTGCGCGTCGCCGGCAACTTCGCGAACGACGACATGATCGCGAGCCTCGAATACGGAGTGGCCGTGTTGAACGTGCCGCTGATCATGGTGCTCGGGCACGGCTCGTGCGGCGCGGTCGACGCGACCGTGAAGGCCGTCAAGGACGGCACGCAGTTTCCGGGTCATCTGCCGTCGCTGATCAGCGCGATCACACCGGCGGTGAAGGCCGTTCTCGACGCGCCGGGTGATCTGCTCGCCAACGCCATCAAGGAGAACGTCGTCCTCAACGTGCACGCGTTGTCGACCGCAACGCCGATACTGCGAAAAGCGGTGGACGAGAAAAAGCTGCGCGTCGTCGGTGCGATCTACAACCTGGCCACGGGCAAGGTTGATCTCGTCTAGGAGAGATCAACGCTATGAGCAAGCGTTGGAGGAGAGAGAAATTTGGAACGCATGAAGATCGACGGCAGCTGTCATTGCGGCAAGATTACCTATGAGGCAGAGGTCAATCCTGAATACGTGGTCATTTGCCACTGTACCGATTGTCAGACTATTTCTGGGGCTCCCTATCGAGCCAACGTCCCGGTAAAACCCAAATACTTTCATCTGCGCGGGGAGCCGAAGACCTACATAAAGACGGCAGATAGCGGCAACAAGGTCGTGCATGCGTTTTGCGCGGAGTGCGGTTCAGCTCTCTATTCGAATGCGGCGGAATCCCCCCGTTCCTTCATGCTGCGCCTTGGGGCGGTCAAGCAACGCTCTCAATTGTCGCCAAGGAAGCAAGGTTTTTGTCGATCCGCGATGCCTTGGGCAATGGACATCAGCAGCATTCCCCGGGTTTGAGAAATAGTTGGATCGAGCTGGACCGACGGCGAGGAAGATCGTGGCGTGGCAAGAAGTGCTTCCTGGAAGCAACGCATGGGTCTACGAGTACGACTTTTATCAGGCCAAGCACCGGTACACCTACCAGGCCAACGCGCTGGCCGTGTTGCTGAACGAGCACGACTTGGCGATCGTCAGCCCTCCCTGCGGACTGTCTGAAGAGGACTTTGCCGCAATTGACGCGAAAGGGCGTGTGACCGCGTTGATTGCCCCCAACAGCGGGCATGATGCAGGGCAGCCCGAGTGGCAAGCGCGCTATCCCGATGCGGTTGCGTATGCCGCCACGACCGCATTGGAAGGACTCGAGACCTTCCGGCGACCGTTCGTGCCGCTTTCGCAGCTCTCGGCGCCCCGCGTGGAATTTCGGGAAACGCACAGTGGCGAGGTGATCGCCATTACGCAGGGGAGACGCCACGTCGTATACCTGGGCGAGCTGTTGTTGACCGGGAGCGGGTGCGCGCCCTATTGGAGCCGTTAGCAAGATAGCGAGGGGTGGATGATGATTCGTGCAGCCTGCCATTGCACGGCGGTGAAACTGGAAGTCGCACGCGCACCGCGCTGGGTATACGACTGCAATTGTTCGATCTGTCGCCGCTACGGCGTGCTGTGGGCGTACTACAAAGCGGGCGAGGTGAAAGTCGTGAGCGGTGCCGACGCGACGGATGCGTATGTATGGGGCGACAAGGTAATCGCCTTCAATCGCTGCACGCATTGCGGTTGCGTGGTACACCACACTGCGCTCGACAGCGACCCTCCGCGAATTCGCGGCGTCAACGTACGGATGATGTCATCGCTCGATCCGGCGAGCGTGCGGCTGCAACACACCGACAACGCACATACTGGATTCTTCTGGACGCGGACTCCGGAGAAATTCCAGGCCGGCGAGCAACCGCCTGCGGAACCGGATGATTGGCGTTGAGTTCGCCGAGTGCCAGGCCGACCCGCTGAATCACCCCTCTAGTTGTTCGTTGGTGCTTGCCGCTTCAATCGCCGATCCGTATACTGTATTTATAAACAGTATACGTTGGCGCCAATGAAAACACAGGACTCCGGCACCGTTGAGACGTTGATCGATGAGATCGTAGAAGTCTGCGGAAACATACAGGTCGCCGAGTATCGCCTGATCGAACTGGTCCGTCGCCTGGATGAATATCGGGGCTGGGCGCAGTTCGGTATGCAGACCTGCGCGCACTGGCTGAACCATCGCTGCGGGATCGATCTGGTCACCGCCAGAGAAAAGGTTAGGGTCGCCCATGCGCTACCGAAGCTGCCGCTGATCGATGCCGCGTTCCGGGACGGGCGGTTGAGTTATTCGAAGGTGCGGGCGATCACTCGGGTCGCGACTTGGGAATCGGAGGCCGAGCTGCTCGAGGTCGCCGTGGCGACGACCGCTGCTCGTGTCGAACAGATGGTGAAGCGATATCGGCAAGCGGAACGGTTGCAAGAGTCGAAAGCAGCGTTTGCTTCGTACCGGCACCGGGAGTTCTCCTGCCACTACGAAGACGACGGTTCGTTGGTATTTGCGGGCCGACTACCCGCCGAAGTCGGTGCGATGCTGGTGCAGGCGCTCGATCGTGGGACTGAATGGCTTATGCGTGGCGAACGGATTGCTGATGTACCACTTGCCGCGCGACGGGCCGATGCGCTCGCGGTGCTTGCCGAACGGTTTCTGGATCGGTCTCCTGAAGCGGATGAAGGGCTCAACACGGCGGACCGTTTTCAAGTCGTGGTCCACGCTTCCGCGGAATCGTTGCCGGAATATGGCGAGGTCAACCCGGATGACCCGCCGCAGGTCGAGGATGGACCGGTACTGGCAACTGAAACGGTGCGACGGATCGCTTGCGACTGTGCTGTGGTGCCGATGCTTACGACAAAACTCGGCGAACCGCTGAGCGTCGGGCGCAAAACGCGGACGATTCCGCCAGCAATACGCCGCGCCTTGAGACGCCGGGACCACGGCTGTCGCTTTCCCGGCTGCGTGAACACTCGATTCGTCGACGGCCATCACATCAGGCACTGGGCCGACGGCGGACAGACCAACCTCGACAACCTCGTCTTGCTCTGCCGCCATCATCATCGGCTGCTACATGAAGGGGGCTACTACGTGGTCAGAGATGGATGCGAGTTCATCTTCTGTCGCGGCGACGGAGAATTGATTCGGCGTGCCGCGTGAGAGGGCCTCTGGGCAACTCAGTAGCCAGATGGTCCACGAACCCCTGCCACTCGCGCTCGAGCAGCTGCGCGAATCGGCCGCCATTGGCAACTGGACGAAGAGGTCAAG
>CAWHHK010000019.1:0-85228 GCA_963829065.1 uncultured Gammaproteobacteria bacterium
CCGGAACACATCCGCGTGATTTCGCGTTATTTCGAACCGGTGCGCGGTTGTTATGCGGCGTTCGAGAGCGATATCCGCTCCGGCGCGTCGGAGGTGTACGTGCACGGCATGCCGGGCGGTCAGTACACCAACCTGCGCGAGCAGGCGCGTGGTCTCGGACTTGGCCGATCGCTGGCAACGAAGTGGCGCAGACGTACGCCGACGGTCAACGACATGTTCGGCGACATCGTCAAGGTGACGCCCACGTCCAAGGTCGTCGGCGACATGGCGCTGATGATGGTGACGAGCGGACTCGATCGCGCGGCGGTGCTCGATCCAGCGCGCGAAATCGCATTCCCCGAGTCGGTGGTGTCGATGTTCCGCGGCGAACTCGGGCAGCCGTACGGCGGCTTTCCGAAGGCGCTGCAGAAGAAGATTCTCAACGGCGCCGCGCCATTGTCGGGTCGTCCGGGCGCGTTGCTGCCGCCGGTCGATCTCGAAGCGGCGCGCAGCGGAAGCCGAGCAGAAATCCGAGCGGCAAGCTGACCGATCAGCAGTTCGCGTCGTATCTGATGTATCCGAAGGTCTTCCTCGACTGGAACGCGTACTGGGCGCAGATTCGGCGACGTCAGCGTGTTGCCGACGCCGGTATTTTTCTACGGCATGTCGCCCGGCGAGGAAGTCACGATCGACAGCGGTCCGGGCAAGACGCTGATCCTGCGATTCGTCGCCGTCAGCGAACCGCACGCCGACGGCACACGCACCGTGTTCTTCGAACTGAATGGCCAGCCGCGTTCGGTCAACGTTGCCGACCGCGCGCTACAACCGGATCGCGCGCCGGCGGTGCGAGCCGATCCGGGCAATCCGGACCACGTCGGCGCGCCGATGCCGGGAATGGTTGCGACGGTCGCGGTCAAGCCGGGCGATGAGGTCGACGCGCGGCGACATGCTGTTGTCGATCGAAGCGATGAAGATGGAGGCCGGGGTGCGCGCGGAACGCGACGGTCGCATCGCGCGAGGTGCTCGTCAAGCCCGGTCAGCGGATCGATGCGAAGGATCTGCTGCTGACTTTCAACTCCGAACGTTGAGCGTCATTGGCCAGGGCAGCGTTTTTCGCTGGCTCAATTGCGGGACTCTAACCGAATCGGTATGGCGCGGTCGCGCCCGCCGATCAGCATGCCGATCAACGCGTCGCGCCAACCGTATTTGTGTCGCATCGCATCGTTGACGATCGCGCGCTCTTCGGGCATCGGCACTGCGACGTAGTCGGCGACGACGTCGCCGCGTTGCAGGCGAATCGCCGGCTGCGCCGCGAGTCGGACGTACCAGGCCGACGTCGGTTGGCCGGCGCGCAGCCACTGCGCACCGTCGTAATCGACGATCCAGACGCGCGTCGTCGCGTCGTTCCCTGTCGCATCCGTCGTATGCAACACGACGACTTCGCCGGTCTCCGACGCGATGGCCTGCGTCAGCAAAAGCACGATCACGACCGCGAGGAGCCCACCGATCACCCGGCCGACGATCTTCATGCAACACCCCAGGCAGTTGCCCGCAAAGGCGCCAAGACTATCCGAGTTCGAACGCCGGTGTTGCTCGCGATCGCTGCTTTGATGCGACAATGCCCCTCGTCCCGATCGTCCGGTGGCGAGGTCCGATGAAGACGTGGGTACGAGTGGTCGTGGTCATCGCGATGGCCGCTCACGGTGGTTGTGCGGCCATCGTTGTACATCACGATTTCGATCCGGCGGTCGACTTCGATCACTACAAGACGTTTTCGTGGATATCGGAGCACCCCCTGGTGCTCGCGTCAGGCATGAACGCGTCGCTCGAAGGACGCCTCGAGCAATCCACGCGCGATCTGCTCACCGCAAAAGGGTTTCGATTCGTCGCGACCGCGCCGCAGGCGGATTTCGTCGTGGGATTTGGCGTGGGTGCTTCGGACAAGTTGAGAATCGATGCGCATCCGGAATATGCGGGTCAGTGGACGTGGCGCGTTCACAGCGCGCACGATGCCACGGCGCGCCAACAGGTCGAGGGGCGCCTCGTCGTCGACATATTCGATGTGCGCACCCACCAACCGGCCTGGCACGGTTGGTCGACGAAGGCACTTGCGTCGACCGATGCGGACGCCGATGCAGTCCGGGATGCGCTGACCGCGATCCTTGCAGACTTCCCGCCGGACTGACGTCCGCTCAATAACCCCGTTGGCGCGCGCGTCGAGCAAGCCGCCGCGACTCGGCCTGCGTCGTGATGCGTCGCGCCAGCAACCAGAATCGCAGCTGCAGCTGTTCGGCCGCGGATAGGCCGCCCGTGGCGCGGGACTTGGTTGGCGCGGGTGGATCGGCGGCCTGGCGCCGCGAGCGGCGCATCAACAGCCCCCCGACGATCAGCAGCGGAATGCCCGGAATCAACGGCAATGCCAGTCCGACCACGCCGAGGCACAGGCAAGTCACCCCGGCGGCATACCGGGCGGGCCGACCGATGGACGCAGCGGTGGGGTGATCGATCGAATACATTGGCAGCAGTCCAAGTTGCACGTTGTTGTGTAGATAGCAACTGCTGTGCCATCGCTCAACACATTGATTCTATTTATATTTTAGATGCGTGACCGATGGGGCCGCTGGTCAAACGGACCAACTACTGGTGAATCGTGCAATCGGCGCGCCGCACTCGCGACGCAACCTGCGTTCACGACCACGTCATATCGACGCGCTAACGTGAGTGCCATGGAACTCGATGAACTATTTGCTGCCGACGACGCGTGCCCTCCGCCTGCTGAAGACTTCGACGACGCGTTCGAAATGTGACCGACATCACCGTCGACGAGTGCGGTCGGTCGCAATCCCACAGTGACCCCGCCCACGGAAGTGCGCGCAGGAATCCTTTGTAATACGGCAGGGCCCGGCTCACTTCGCCGTGGCTGCATCGCTGTAGAGGATTCGCAGGATGAGTCAGCAGGATGCCTTCGCCGAAGCGCGTGTTCTTTTTCGAAGGCGACGACATCTCTGTCGAGATGCATTACCCGGAGTTCGAAGCGCTGTTGAACGCAGACGTCGACGCTCGAGCACTTCGCGGCGAGCCACGTGCGCGGCGCGTACGTCGTCGTTGGGCACCGGACTCGCAGTGCGCGGACTGGTCTGCTTTCTGTTGCGAATCGACGAGAACGGCCACGCAGATCCTGAACTTCACCGTGCCGTTGCGGCATCTCGTACGTCACGCCGGCCCCGGCCCCGACATCGGTTGCGGCGCGATCCGGCTCGCATCGCGCGCGCAGTGTTCGGTGTCGTGGCACGCGATGAATCTGTGGGAACCGGAAGGCGAGGGCGAGCAACATCCGTTGCGCGTCGTGCAGCGCGCCGCGTGGCGCAACCGACTCGGTCTGAAGCTATCGATCGGCGACGTCGACGGCGCCATCCCGCTGCTGGGTCCGCCGGACGACCGACGGCGCACCCGAATGATCCGAAGGTCGAAGCGACGCCAGTCGCGAAGCCGGCGCCGAAATCCGGCGGCCGCAAACCGTCAGCGAAGCGGCCGGCGATCGGTGCCAGGCCGACGACAAGATCGATCAGGCGTTCGGTGAAGAAGGTCGCATCAGTCTCACGCAGCTGATCCAGCAACATAACAGCAACGTCGACGCGCTGACGCGCAAGTACCGGCTGGACCTCGAGCAACAGCAGCAGATCTATCTCGATCAGATCCGCGGCTGCCGCGACGAAATTCAGCGGCTGAAAGCGCTGCTGCGCCACGAACAGAATCGCAACCGGCGTCTGCAGCAGCTGCTGCGCGGCGAAGTCGGCCACTGATCCCTAGCGCGCACTAGATTCGCTGCAGGAGCGCTGCGATGCCGTTCAGCGCGTGTCGAGGCTCTGATCCATATCGAGCGCCGGTGACGGACAGCCGGGCGACCGACGATCTGCGCCGGAACACCGGCGACGGTGACGTGCGGCGGTACGTCGTGCAACACGACGCTGCCGGCGCCGACCTTCGCGCCTTCGCCGACTTCGATGTTGCCGATGACTTTGCAGCCGGCCGACAGCAGCACGCCGCGGCGGATCTTCGGATGGCGGTCGCCCGATTCCTTGCCGGAGCCGCCGAGCGTGACCGAATGCAGGATCGAGACGTCGTCTTCGATGACGGCCGTTTCGCCGACCACGATGCCGGTTGCGTGATCGAGCATGATTCCGGAACCGATGCGCGCGGCCGGGTGGATGTCGACGCCGAGCGTCACGCTGATCTGATTCTGGAAAAAGCGCGCGAGCGCCTGGCGGTCGCGATGCCACAGCCAGTTCGCGATGCGATGCGCCTGCAGCGCGTGAAATCCTTTGAAGAACAGGAACGGCGTGGAGACGTCGTCGCACGCCGGGTCGCGCGTGTACGTTGCGAGGATGTCGATTTCGGCGGCCGTCAGAATCGCTCGGTGAATCGTTCGAGCGCTTCTTCGATGACGTCACGGATCATCATCGTCGGCAGCATCGGCGTGTCGAGCCGGCTCGCGATACGAAAGCTCAGCGCGGATTGAAAGCTCTTGTGATTCAGGATCGTCGCGTGGAAGTAGCTGCCGAGGATCGGCTCCTGCTGCGCCTTTTCACGCGCTTCGTTCTTCATCGCTTCCCACAGGCTCGTATCCGGCGCGCGTTGCAGCCGCGAATTCGCGGTGGTCAGCACCTCGTGGTGACGATCTTCCAGTGCGCTGCCCATGTCGCTTCTCCGGTTCGACTGGCGGCGCAAGCGTGAGCGCTTGCCATGCCATATTCAAGCAAGGTCCGATTCAAGCTGCGACCGTCTGGTGATCGCGTAGCGCGCTGCGACATTGCGGCGCGGGTCGCGCGTGTATACTCAGCGCTGCCGCGCATCGCAGACACCGCATGAACTCGCCTTCAAAACCGTCGGGCTGATCGCCCGCAGGGGCAATCGCAGCATCGTGGAATCGGTGGCGACGCTCGAGCAGTTCCTGCGCGCGCGCAACGTCTCGATCGTCGTTCGAAACGGCGACGGCCGCAATGCTGCCGAAGTCGTGCCCGCATCGGATCGAAGAGCGCAAGGCACTCGGTCGATTTGTGTGATCTGCTGATCGTCGTCGGCGGCGACGGCAGCCTGCTCGGCGTCGCGCGCGATCTGGCTGCGTCGCAGGTGCCGGTGATCGGCGTCAATCGCGGCGGGCTCGGGTTTCTCGCCGACATCTCGCCCGATCAGATCGAAGCGAAGATCGGCGCGGTGCTCGACGGCGAGTACACCGTCGAACATCGCTTCCTGCTCGATGCGCAGGTGTTTCGCGACGGCCAGCACATCGGCGGTTCGTCCGCGCTGAACGACGTCGTCGTGCACGCCGGTACGATGTCGCGGATGATGGAGTTTGCGCTGCACATCGACGACAAGTTCGTCTACGACCAGCGTTCGGACGGCTTGATCGTCGCGACGCCGACCGGTTCGACCGCCTACGCGCTGTCCGCCGGCGGACCGATCATGCATCCGAGCCTCGATGCAATCGTCGTCGTGCCGATGTTCCCGCACACGCTGACGTCGCGTCCGCTGGTCGTGCCGAGCGCGTCGCAGATCAAAATCGTCATCGGTCGCGAGCTACATCGACGAATCCGCAGATCAGCTGCGATTCGCAGGTCGACATCGGCGTCGAACCGCGGCGACGAAATCCGACATTCCGAAATACGACCACGCACTGAAGCTGCTGTACCCGCGCGAGCACAGCTTCTACGAGGCGTGCCGCAGCAAACTCGATTGGGCGATCGCGCCTCGGGTAGGGCCGGTTCAGGCGCCGGATCGCTGAGCATCGGTCGCTCGACCATGCGCCATCCGTGGCACATGCGGTCGCGCATGATCGATGTCGCGTCGACGCACTGCCGGCGATCGATCGGTCGATCGGTCACACGCGGATCATCGACCGCATGCGTTGCACGGCGTCTGGGTGCGCATCGATCACGGAGCGGGCGCCGCGATCGCCGGTCAGCGCGATCAATTCCGCGAAGAACTCACGCGAGAATCCGACCGGGTGACCGGCTGAGCCTCGGAACATCGGCACGACGATGCAGGCTCGCGGTCGGCGCGCGCGGCGTCCATGTGCGCTTTCAGCAGTCGCGAGCGTTTCGCGGCGGATGTACGGCATGTCGCCGAGCCCGAGAAACAGGTAGTCCCAGTCGACGCAGCGCGCGCACGCCGTCGGCAATGCTCGCGGCCATACCGAGGTGCGCATGATCGGTTGGCACGATGATCGGCAGTTGCCGGCCGAGCGTGCGCCGATCAGTCTGCGTCAGTTCGCTGTCGCTGCTGCGCACCACGACGGCGACGTTGGCGAATACGGCGCGATAGGGA
The DNA here is from genome assembly GCA_963829065.1 of uncultured Gammaproteobacteria bacterium. Lineage (GTDB taxonomy): Bacteria > Pseudomonadota > Gammaproteobacteria > Pseudomonadales > Azotimanducaceae > DATJGR01. The sequence continues at coordinate 6,304 of CAWHHK010000019.1, forward strand.
CGCAGCGACGCGATCAGCAACGGCTCATCGTGCTTCAATCTGGAACAGTCGTTTGTCGCTGCCGAAACGACGCGAGAATCCGGCCGCGATGATCAGCGCGCCGCTGGGTCATGCTGCGATGTCAGCGCGGCGGACGTCATTCCGGCGAGGTGCGCGAGGGCGGCTTTTTCACGGTGTTTTCGCACCGCGGTGATCTCCGCGAGGATCGCGACCGCGATTTCCGGCGGCGTCTTGCTGCCGATCGGCAGACCGATCGGTGCACGCAGTCGGGCGAGTTCCGCGTCGGTGACGTCGAGCTGCCTGCAGCCGCTTGCGGCGCCCGGCAGACGTCTTCACCGAACCCATCGCGCCGACATAGAACGCCGGCGTCTTCAGCGCTTCCATCAGCCCCATGTCGTCGATGCGCGGATCGTGCGTCAACGCAACGATCGCCGAAGCCGCGTCGTTCGCATAAGCCTTGACCGCGTCGTCGGGCATGTCCGTGACGCGCGCGTACGCCGGGCACCGCAAAATCGGTGAGCAGCTTGTTCGCGCGGGTCGCAGACGGTGACGGCGTAGTCGAGCATCTGCGCCATTTCGGCGAGGTATTTCGACACCATGCCGCGCGCCGATGATGAACAGCTGAAAGCGCGGGCCGTAGGTCTGGCGCAGCACCGATGCGGCTTCGTCGAACGTCGGATCTTCGTGCGCCTCGACGTCTTCGATCGAGCTGGTGCCGCGCTTGACGTCGACGGTGCGGCGCACACGGCCGCGATGGATCAAGCGATCGTCGATCTGCCGCAGTTGCTCGAGATGCGCGTCGCGCGACAGCGGTTCGACGACGATGTCGAGGTGACCGCCGCACGGCAAGTCCGAAGCGTTCGGTCTCTTCCGCCGTGATGCCGTAACGGAAGTATTGGGGGGCGCTGCGCGCGAGCGCGCCGGAGGTCAGTTTTTCGAGCAGGTCGTCTTCGACACAGCCGCCGGACAACGATCCGGCGATCTGACCTGCGCGCGTTGCACGTGAACAACGAACCGACCGGTCGCGGCGACGATCCCCAGGTCTTTACGACGGTTGCGAGCCAGCACGTTTCTCCGGCTTCGAGCCAGATCCGCGCTTGATTGAGTACTTCGTGATCGGCAGCTTGCATGGCGGTGTGAGGTGCACTTAGGGTGTTGCGAGTTTACACCAGTCGTTGCGGGGTTGTCGGTGGCCAGGAACACGGTGCGCGCGCTGACGCTGCCGCCGAGCATCGATCTGGCAGTTGTTCTGCGCTTATCTCGCGCAGCAGCGTGTCGGTCATCGCGTGTTCGAAGAGCAGGGCCAACAGGTGCTCGAAGTGGCCAGCGAACGCCGATGCCGAACGCGTGCGCGCCGACTATGCCGCGTGGCGCGACGGTCGCCTGGCGCTGCAGTGGTTGCCGCGACCGCCGCGACGCTGACGTCGTGGTGGCCGGTGTTGCGCCGTTATCCGGTCGTGACGCGTGTTGATCGGCGTTGGCGCTGCGTGTGCTTTCCGGCGACATGGCCGCTCGACGAACGGTGCGCTCGGCCCGCTGTTGCCCTGGTTGACGATCGTGCCGGTCGTCGGCCGCGACGGCGAACATGCAGATGTCGTCGCTGCAGGAGATGCTCGCGAGCGGCGCAGGTGTGGCGGCTCGTCACGCCGATCTTCATCCATTTCGGCGTCGCGCACCTGTTGTTCAACGCCGCGGTCGTCATCGAGTTCGGCCGGCGCATCGAGCGCGGCGCCGGATCGCCGGTGTTGCTGCTGACTGACGCTGCTGATCGCCGTCGCCAGCAACGTCGCGCAGTTTCTCGTCGACGCCACGCCGCGTTGTTCGGCGGCTTGTCGGGCGTCGCGTATGGCTTGTTCGCGTACGTCGTCGTGCGCGGCCGGTTCGATCGCGGCGCCGGTCTGGCGCGTCAATCCGTCGTTCAGCATCGCGGTCGTGGTCATGCTCGTGCTGATGAGCACCGGCGTCACCGAAGCTGTTCGGTCTGTACATCGCCAATACCGTGCATTGGGTCGGGCTCGCGCGTCGGCGCGATCGCGGCGGCTGCTGTGGCGACCCGACACGCGCGCGACGTCAATGCGCAGCTGACGATCGTCGAGTCACTCGGGCAGCGGTGCGCTGCGCGGCATGCGCATCGCGTCCGGCGACGCCGGTCGACTACGCGCTGCAGCTCGACGAGTCGGTCGTCCCCTTGAACGAATTGTTGGGGCGACGTCTGTCGCATCCGCTTCGACGGCCGGATCACTTGCCGCACTGCGGCGCGTCGACGCGCAAGAGCTACGGCGACGGTTATTGTTACCCGTGCTTCAAGACGCTTGCGCGTTGCGATTTGTGCGTCGTCAGCCCGGATCGTTGCCACTACGCCGCGGGCACGTGTCGTGAACCGGCGTGGGGCGAAGCGTTCTGCATGCAGCCGCACGTGGTCTATCTCGCCAATTCGGCCGGCGCGAAGGTCGGCATCACGAAGCCGGAGAACCTGCCGGGGCGCTGGCTCGATCAAGGCGCGACGCAGGCGGTCGTGATCATGCGCACGCACAGCCGTCATCAGGCCGGTTGCGTCGAAGCGGCGCTGGCGCGCCACGTCAGCGATCGCACGGACTGGCGCGCGTCTGATCGGTCGTGACGCGCCGGAGATCGATCTGCGTCGCGCTTGACGGCGCAGCTGCGCCGAGGCGGCGCGCGCGGAACTCGCGGCGCTCGACGCGCGATTTCCGGATGCGCTGGCGTGGGTCGACGACGCCGACACCGTCGCGCTTCGAATATCCGGTGACGAGTTATGCGAGCCCGGCGCGCGCGCTGTCGCTCGACGCGGCGTGGCGAACTCGGCGGCGCGCTGCTCGGCATCAAGGGTCAGTACCTGATGTTCGACTCCGGCGTGTTCAACGTGCGCCGACATACCTCGTATCATGTCGAGGTCGCGCGTAGCGGACCGACGCTCGTGTCGCCGACGCGCGCGGTCAACTGGAGCTGTTCTGATGAAGGATGCACAACCCAAGGCGATTCGACTCGCGGAGTATCAACCGCCGAGTCACATCGATCACCGATACGCGACCTCGAGTTCGATCTTGCGCGACGGCGTCACGCAGGTGACCTCGCGCCTCGAACGTGACGCGCAACGGGAGCGAGTCGACGCTTGCGGCTCGATGGTCAGGAACTCGAACTCGTGTCGGTCGCGGTCGACGGCCGGCGCGCTGACGAGCAACGAATATCAAGTCGACGACGACTCGCTGACGTTGTTCGATCTTGCCGCGAAGCTGCGAGTTGACCGATCGTCACGCGCATTCATCCCGAACAGAACGTCGCGCTCGAAGGTTTGTACAAATCGGGCGGCCGCTCGGGCGGCATGTACTGCACGCAGTGCGAAGCCGAAGGTTTCCGCAAGATCACGTACTACCTCGATCGTCCCGACGTGCTCGCGCGGTTCACGACGACGATCATCGCCGACGCGCGTTATCCGGTGCTGCTGTCGAACGGCAATCTGATCGACGAACGACGTGCTGCGCCGACGGACGTCGCAGCGTCACGTGGCAGGATCCGTTTCCGAAACCGAGTTATCTGTTCGCGCTCGTCGCCGGTGATCTCGCGCTGTTGCGCGACGAATTCGTCACCGCGTCGGGCCGTCGCGTCGAACTGCGGATCTATTCGGAGCCGCACAACATCTCGCAATGCGACTACGCGATGGGCGCGCTGAAGCGCGCGATGCGCTGGGACGAAGAGGTGTATGGCCGCGAGTACGACCTCGACATCTTCATGATCGTCGCGGTCGAAGACTTCAACATGGGCGCGATGGAGAACAAGGGTCTCAACATCTTCAACACGTCGTGCGTGCTCGCGAGCCCCGACACCGCGACCGACGTCGCGTACCAGCACGTCGAGGCGGTCGTTGCGCACGAGTACTTCCACAACTGGTCCGGCAATCGCGTGACGTGTCGCGACTGGTTCCAGCTGAGCCTCAAGGAAGGTTTCACGGTATTTCGCGACGCCGAGTTTTCGTCGGACATGAACTCGCGCACCGTGAAACGGATCGAGGACGTCAATCAGCTGCGTACGCTATCAGTTCGCCGAAGACGCGGGACCGCTCGCGCATCCGGTGCGGCCGGATAGCTACATCGAGATTTCGAACTTCTACACGACGACGATTTACGAAAAAGGCGCCGAAGTCGTCGGCATGATCCATACGTTGCTCGGGCCGGAACGTTTCCGCCGCGGCACCGATCTGTATTTCGCGCGACACGACGGCGCGGCGGTCACGACCGAAGACTTCGTGCGCGCGATGGAAGACGCGAACGGCTTCGATCTGACGCAGTTCCGCCGTTGGTACAGCCAGGCGGGCACGCCGGTCGTCGCCGTGACCAGCAGCGATACGCGACGGCGAGCTTGCACGTGTCGATCGCGCAGCGCTGTCCGCCGACGCCGGGACAGCCGGACAAGACGCCATTCCACATTCCGCTTGCGCATCGGGCTGCTCGATCGCGGCAGGGCCGTGAGTTGCTCGGCGACGCCGGGCGCGCCGAACGGCTCGACTGCGACCGTGCGACAGCAGCGCCCGCATCGAAAATCCGCGCGGCGACGGCACGTTGATCGTTCACGCTGACGGAGCCGACGACGGAGATCCGCGTCACGGGATTGCGCGGATGCGTCCGGTGCTGAGTCTGCTGCGTGGATTTTCCGCGCCGGTCAAAGTCGAGTACGCGCGTCCGAGCGAGGAACTGCGTGTTTCTCGCGCGCCACGACAGCGACGGATTCGGTCGCTGGGACGCGATGCAGTCGCTGCACGCGGCAGAGATCGAGCGGATCCGCACCGGCGGTGCGCGAGCCTGCGCAGCGCTGCTGCGCGCTGTACGGCGAGTCTGCTCGGCGACGCGCATCGCGACTGCGACGGATGCCGACCGATCGGCGATGTTCGCCACGATGCTCGCGGTGCCGACCGAAGGTTATCTCGAGCGAGTTGATGCTCGAGATCGATGTCGATGGTCTGCATCGACGCGCGCGGCGAGTGTGCGGCGCGCGCTCGCCAACGAATTGTTCGAGGGGTGGATCTCGCTGTATCACGACAATGCGTCGACCGGACCTTATCAGCCGGACTCGACCAGCATCGCGCGGCGCGCGCTGCGCAATCTGGCGCTCGGCTTTCTGTGCGCCGCCGGCGAGCGCGCATCGACGTCGTAGTGCGGCCGTTGTTGCTTGACGCAGTATCGAGTCGGCGGACAACCTGACCGATCGGCTCGCTGCGCTGCGCGAGATCGTCAACGCGCCGTGGCTCGACGCTGCGGAGCGCGAGCGAGCGATCGCGCGATTTCCACACGCGATGGTCGGCGCAGAAACTCGTCATCGATCAGTGGTTTTCGGTGCAGGCGGCGTGCCCGCGAGCCGGTGCGCTGGCGCGCGTCGAGGCGTTGGAGGCGCACTCCGATTTCGACGGCCGCAATCCGAATCGACTGCGCGCGCTGTACGGCGCGTTTGCGGCGGCAGAATCCGTTCAATTTCCATGCGCGCGACGGCGCGCGGCTATCGCTTCCTCGCCGATCGCGTGCGCGCATCGATCGCGCGAATCCGCAGATCGGCCGCGCGACTGCTCGCGCCGTTGACACGCTGGCGACGTTACGATGCCGCGCGGCGCGCTGCGATGCGCGAAGCATTGCGCACGATCGAAGTCGAAGCCGTCGATCTCCCCCGATGTTTTCGAGGTGGTGACGAAGTCGCTTCAGGTCGACGGATAGAGCGCGGGCAATTCGTCGAGCGGGATCGGTGAGTTGTCTTGCGCGCGTCCTCGACGCAACGGCGCAACGCTGAAGCGTCGAACCCGCCGCATGCGAGCGCTGGTAAAGACTCGCGTTCAACGCATTGATCGCGGCGTGCGCGTTCGGGTCGCGGCAGAATTGGTGCGTTGCGTCCGCCAGTGGCGCCGCGTAGCGCACCTTCAACCACGCATCGAGCGCAGACCTGACGAGGCGCGCGTCCCCGCCGTTGCACTCGCGGCAGAACGTTCGATAGAGGCGCGCTTCGTCGTCGGTTGGCGTGGCGCCGGTGCGCCTTTTGAGCGACGGCGGGCGCGCCACGCGGTCGCCGCCCAGCCGAGCAACGCGGCAGCACAACCGACGGCGAGCCACAAATTGATCGGCGCATGCGTTTCCACCGGCGGCGGCACCGCTGCAACATCGGGTGGCTTGCTGGCCGGAGGTGGCGCGGGGGCGGCTTCGGCAACGCCGGGTTGGGCGGGCTGATTGCGGTGCCCGTGACCGTCAGCGTGTGCATCGGCAGCGTCGCTGTTTCGACTCTCCGCTGCTGCGTGTTCCACCACGTGAGCTGCACGGGCGGAACCGTCAGCGCTCCCGGTTGCGTTGCGACGAGGCTCGTCGATTCGGTGCGCGTTCCAACGATTCCGTTGGCGGTTTGTACTTCGTTGAGCTTCGGCGAATCCGGATACGCCTTCAAAGCGTCCGGCAACGCGGTGACGAGCGGCGGAATGGCCGACGCGGCGTTGCCCTCGGCACGAACGATCAGCGTCCGCTGACTCGGCTGGCCGGCGATCAGGCCGCGGTCGGGTTCGCCGGGCCAATCTTCCAGCAGTTCGACGTCCGTCGCGGGTAGCCACGGTGCGTTGCTTGGGTATTCGGGCGGGATCGGAAGCACTGCGATAGTGACACGCTCGGAACTGACGTCGACGCCGACGCGACGGCCGCCCATCCCCGAGTCTGCCGGCAGGCGAATGCTGCCGGTGACCGTCGTGCTCGGAATCACCAGTTCGCCGCTGTGCTCCGGGAACACCGCGAAGCGCTGTTCGATGACGCCGTACTGGCGACCGTCGCGCACCGCGGATCGAATGCTCGGTCTCGCCCAACGGCCGCACCATGGCGCCGGCCACTTCGGGCACGTTCGGCATGTCGCCGTAGAGTTGCGCGCCGTTCACATAGAACAGTTTGCGCGTGACGACGACCTGCGACTGGACGTAGACCTGCTACGGCTCGTACGTCGTTTCGAAGAACACCGTCTCGGCGATCGCGCGCTTGAGCTGCGGGTCGAGGTCTTTGACGGTGATCTGAATCGGCCGCGACCTGTCGTTGCCGAGCGCGAGCGCGGGAATTTCGATCGTGCCGCTGTGCTTCGGCTTCAGCAGCAGGGTCCAGGTCGTCGACGAATCGACCTGGCCGTTGATGCTGCGGAACTGACTGCTGCTCTGGGTGCTGAGGATGTCGAAGTTCTCGGCGAGCGGGTCCAGGTCGGGGCTGCTGGTGAGATTGACGCCATCGGCCCGCAGCGTCAGGCGCAGCGTGTCGGCCTTCGAAATCGTCGTTTCGTCGACGCTCGATTCGAGCCGCGCGAGCGCAGTCGTGCTCAACAGCAGCAGACCGAGCAGGCACACGATCCTGGCGTTCACCAGATCCGCTCCTGATCGCGGTGATCCGGTGTCCCGCTGCGCGAGCGTTGATTGGTCTCGTATTCGAATTTGCGCCGCAGCAATCCGGCCGGATCGTCCGGCACGCGACGCAACCATTGCTCGAGCGCGTCGCGTTCCTCGTCGCGCTGCTCATCCCGCTGTTTATCCTGCTTTTCATCCCGCTGTTCATCGAGGGCGTCGCCTTTCTCGTCACGCTGCGCGGTCTGATTGCGCTGTTCATCACTCGACTGCTTTCGTTGCCGCTCGGCCTTCTGCTGTTCGGTCTCGGGCGGCTTGGACGCTTGATCGCCGTCCTGCGGCGTCGACGCGTCGTTGCGCGGGTTGTCCGCCGAGTTCTGCTCACGCGACTGATCCGCCTTGGTTTGGTCGCGATTGCGTTGCGATTCCTTGTTGTCGCCGCTCTTTGCTTGCTGCTGTTGCAAGCAGCTTCTCGAGCAGTGCCTTGTTGAACGCGGCGTCGGCGTCATCGGGTGACGCGCGCAGCGTGTCGTCGTATGCGGCGATGGCTTCTTCGAGCTTGCCTTGATGGGCGAGCGCGTTGCCGCGGTTGTAGTTTCCGGTCGCCGACGCATCGGCCGAGAAATTCTTGTCGGCGCCGCCGAAGTCGCCGCTGCGATAACTCGCGACGCCTTGCCATTGCGGATTTTCGAACAGCGTCGCAGCCGTCTCCGGGTCGCCGCGCTGCAATGCGCTGAAGCCCTGCTGATCCCTCGTTTGCCACAGGTCCGCCCACCAGCTGGCGTGCGCCGGCGGCGGCAGCAGCGCGCACAGCAGCAATGCCACGGCGCCGCGCCGGAAGTTGAGCAGCGCCAACGGCACGAGCAGCAGCACCAGCCAGTAACCCGAGTCGGCCCACAGATCGAATTTGCGCTCGAGGCGGCGCTCGTCGTCGGCCTTTGGCAGCGGCGTATCGAGTAGCTGCATCAGCTGAGCATCGCCAACCCCGACCGTCGCGTAGCGCCCGTTACACATCTGCGCGAGCGCCGCCAGCCGATTGTCGTCGAGCTTGGCGACGATCGTGTCGCCCTGACGGTCGGTCAGCGATCGACCCGGCCGATCGACGAAATCGAGCGGAATTGGCCCGCCGGCGGCCGTTCCAACACCGAGGATCGAGATCGGAAAATTCGGCGATGCTTCTTTCGATACGTCGAGGATGCGGTCGACGCCGTCGGTCACCAGCAGCAGGCGGCCCTGCGACATCCCGGCGTTGTGCATCAGCGACCTGGCCAGCTCCAACGCGTCACGCGGGATTGCTGCCGAGCACCGGCATCATGTCCGGCGCCAACGCGGCCAACAGATTTTCGATGGTGCGCACATCGTCGGTCAGCGGCGCGACCGCGTGTGCGTCGCCGGCATATGCCACCAGTCCGGTAAAACCCTCGGTGCGCGCGCGCAGGATGTCGGTGACCGCGTGGCGGGCGCGGACGAGCCGCGACGGCGCGACGTCTCGCGCGTACATCGACAACGACAGATCGAGCACCACGACGAGCGCATCGGTCTTCTGATCGATCGGCTGCGGCAGCCGCTGCCACGACGGTCCGGCGAGCGCGATGCTTGCGATCGCCAGCGCGAGGCCGGTCAGCAGCGGCACCAGCGGACCGCTCTTCGTGAGCCTGCGTTCGATCAGTGCGTCGCGCAGATCCGCCATCGATGATCGCTTCCCAACGCGATCGGCTGAGCCGCGCACGCGCGCTCAGCACGGCCATCGCGAGCGCAACGATCAGCGCGAGCAACCACCACGGTCGCAGGAAATGCAACGCGGTCGGATCAAATCCCGGCATACGCACCTCGTGCGCGCGCCGATCAGCAGCACGCACAGCCACAACGCCCAGCTGGCGGCGAGCGGATAGTGGAACAACGCTTTGATGGGGCGGAAATCGCGCGCGTCCTGCGCGGTAGGTTCGATCGCGTCGAGCAGCTGATAGATCTGCGCGAGTTCGACCGTATCGCGCGCGCCGAAAGAACTGTCCGCCGGTCGTGTCGGCGATCTGCTGCAACGATTTCGCGTCGAGATCGGCCGATGGATTGACGATGCGGCCGCCGAGTTCGCCCCAGAAGCCCGGTATTTTGAGCGCGTCGGCGCCGACGCCGATGGTATAGATCTTGATGCCTTCGGCGTGCGCGAGTTCGGCGGCTTTTTCGGGCGGCACCTCACCGACGTTGTTGGCGCCGTCGGTCAGCAGGATCAGCACGCGCGATTGGGCTCGGGCGCGTGCGCAGGCGTTTTACCGCGAGACCGATCGCGTCGCCGATCGCGGTCTTGCCGCCGGCGATGCCGACCGGCGCTTCCTGCAGCAGTTGTTCGACCGTCGCGAGATCGAACGTCAGCGGCGCCTGCAGGTACGCGTTGGTGCCGAACAGGATGAGGCCGACGCGATCGCCGGCGCGGTGCGCGATGAAGTCGCTGACGACTTCCTTGACGGCGGCCAAGCGATTGGTCAGACGTGCCGTCGATCTCCATGTCTTCGGTATTCATGCTGCCGGAGATGTCGACGGCCAGCATCAGATCGCGTCCGGTGCTCGGCAGGCTGACGGGATCGCCGGTGAATTGCGGCCGCGCCGCGGCGCCGAGCAGACATGCCCATGCGAGCCATGCGAGCAACAGCGCAGACGTTGCACGCCGCTGCTGACCGCCGCGCCGGCGATCGCGGCGGCGTCGAAGCGGCCGACGTCGGGCACACGCAGCGCCGCGTCCTGCTGCGGCCGCGGCCGCAGCAGGCGCGGATCAGCCACGGCAACGGCAACGCCGCGAACGCCCACGGCCAGATGAAGTCGATCATGACGGCGCCTGCTTTGCCGATGCGCGCGCAGTACGTTGCGCGCCGCCGCGTGCAGGCCGATCGGCATCGCCGTGAGGTCGCGGCCGCTGAAGCGATCGTCGCCGAGGACTGCGCCGGCGCCGCTCGAGAAAGCGTTGCGCCGCCGACTGCGTCGAGATACTCGAGCCAAGCGGCGCCGGTCAGCGGCGCCGGCTCGACTGCTCGTGCGCGCCGTGGATCAACGCGCGTTTCAGCAGTGCGTTGACGGCGTCGGCAAATTCGCGCGTCGCGAGTCGCTGTTCGCGCGCGTGCTGCCAGCAGCGGGTCGAGGGCGCGCTCGGCGAGGCGCAACGGCGCGCGCGCCGCTGCGCACGCGATAGCAATCGCAGTGCGAGCCAGCAGCGCCGTCGCCGCAACGCACAGCGCCAGCACCCACCATCCCGGCGCCGGCGGCCAGAAGTCCGGGGGCGATCGGGCAGATGCAGGTCGCGCAGTTGTTTGAGGGCGTCGTCCATCACTACAAGCCGGCGTCAGTGCATCAGGCGTTCGCCGAGTCGCGCGCCGACGGCCTCGTTGCGTCGACAAGCTGATGAACTGACTGCGCGTCGCGGCGCACACGTCTTCGAACGAGCGCGACATGCGCGCGAAAGCCGTCGTGATACTGCTGCGCGCGCGCGCGTACCGACGTCACCAACACGCTGCGTTCGACGCCGTCGGTGACGGTGTAGCGATCGGGCGGCGGCAATTCCTGTTCGAGCGGATCGCTGATGTGGATCAGCACGACGCTGTTGTGTCGCGCAATGCGCTTCAGCAGCAGTTCGTGCGCTGCGTCGAAACCGTGGAAATCCGATATCAGGTAGATGCGATGGCCGTTGCGCGCGATCCGCACGAGGTGTTCGAGCACGACCGGCAGGCGCGCGGCGCGTGCGGGACGCGGCGGCGCAGTTCGCAGCGCGGCGTTGCTCGCGGCGATCTGATTCAGCAGGCGGACGACGGCGCGCGCACTGCGAAACGGTTTGAATGCATATTCGCGCGTCGTCGTCGAAAACCAGGCCGCCGACGCGATCGCCGGCGTCGACCGCGTGCCACGCGAGCAGCGCCGCGCACTCGGCCGCGGCCACCGATTTCATTCGAACGCGGCTGCCGAAGAACATCGCGCGGCTTTGATCGACGACGATCAGTGTCGGGCGCTCGCGTTCCTCGCGGTAGACCTTCGTGTGCGGCTTCGCTTTGCGCGCGGTGACGCGCCAGTCGATCGAGCGCACGTCGTCGCCCGGCTGATACAACCGCACCTCGGCGAAGTCGACGCCGCGACCACGGTGCCGCGACAGGCGATTGCCGCCGTGCGGGCCGCTGGTGCGCGTCGCGAAGCGGTGCGCAGCGGCAACTCGACGCCGCGCAGCGCGATCAGCGCATCGACGCCGACCGTGAGCACCGCGCAGTAGCGTGGCGACGAACGTCGTCGTCATGGGGTCGGAACCAGCGTCGAGCAGCCGATCGATCAGCTGATCGGCGTCGATGCCGCGCGCCTCGGCTTCGAAGCTCGTGATGATGCGGTGGCGCAGCGCGTCGTGCGCGACGCCGCGCACGTCGTCCGGGCGTCACGAAGTTGCGGCCATCGAGCCAGGCGACCGCGCGACTGCATTGATCGAGCGCGATCGTGCCGCGCGGACTCGCGCCGTAGTCGAGCCAGCCCGACGAGTTCGGCCTGATACCGCCCGGGCTGGCGTGTCGCGATGCACGAGCTGGATCAGATACTCCTCGACGCCCGGCGCCATGTACTGTTCGATGATCTGGCGACGCGCCTCGAATATGTCGTTTGCATCGAGGCGAACGGGCGGTGTTACGTTGCTCTTGCCGATTGTCTCCGCGCGGACCAGCTGCAGAATCTGGTGTTCGGCCTTGGCATCGGGATAGTCGACTTTGACATGCATCAGAAACCGATCCAGTTGCGCTTCCGGCAGCGGATAGGTGCCTTCCTGCTCGATCGGATTTTGCGTTGCCATCACGAGGAAGAGTTCGGGCAGCGGATACGTTTCGCGCCCGATGCTGACCTGGTGTTCGGCCATCGCTTCGAGCAGCGCCGATTGCACCTTCGCGGGCGCCCGATTGATCTCGTCGGCGAGCACGAGGTTGTGGAAGATCGGACCGCGCTGAAATCGAAACGAACCGTCTTCGGGACGATAGACTTCGGTGCCGGTGACGTCGCTCGGCAGCAGATCCGGCGTGAACTGGATGCGATGGAACTCACCGTGGACCGCACTGGCGAGTTCCTTGATGGCGCGCGTTTTTGCGAGGCCGGGCGCGCCTTCGACGAGCAGATGCCCGCCGCACAGCAGCGCTGTCATCAAACGTTCGATCAGCGGCCGCTGCCCGATGATGCGACTGTCGAGCCAGTCCATGACGGTGCGGATTTTGTCTTGTTGTGGTGCGGCGACTGCTTGCATGGGCTGCCTTGTGTGAACTGGTCGTCATTGTAGCCGTGGTCGATAGTGAGTCTAGCGACGTGCGATCAATCGGCTCGGCAATCGCTCGTCGATACGCGCGCAGCACGTTAGATGGGGCTGCGTTTGGAAAGTTCGCAAACGGCATTCGAGCGCGACCGCAGGTCCGATTCAAAGTCGGTACACTTGCGCGCCACGTTCGTCTGTCGCGGATCACGTTGTATCAGACCCTGCGTCAAGTGCTGTTCCTCCTGCCGGCCGAAACCGCACACGGTCTGACGCTGGCGGCGCTGCGCGTCGCGCAACGCATCGGCCTCTCGCAGCGATTCGTGCACGGCATTTATCAGCCGGCGACGGTGATGGGGCTGAAGTTTCGCAATCGCGTCGGACTTGCGGCCGGATTGGACAAGGACGCGCGTTGCATCGAAGGTCTGCTGGCGTTGGGATTCGGTTTCATCGAGGTCGGCACCGTGACGCCGCGACCGCAGCGCGGCAATCCCAAGCCACGGTTGTTCCGCTTGCCTTCCGAACGGGCGCTGATCAACCGGATGGGGTTCAACAACGATGGCGCGGCCGCGGCGACTGAACGAATCCGTTGGGTCCGTCGACGACTGGGTCCGACGGCGGGCTTGATCGGCGTCAATATCGGCAAGAACAAGGACACCGATCTCGCGGACGCGGCGGCGGATTATCTTCTGTGCCTCGACGCCGTCTACGATGTTGCCGACTACGTGACCGTCAACGTGTCGTCGCCGAATACCGTGGGATTGCGCGACCTGCAACAGAGCGATTCGCTGCGCGCGTTGCTGACGGCGCTGAAGCGGCGCCAGTCGGAACTTCGTGCCGCGCGCGGCCGGTACGTGCCGTTAGCAGCGAAACTCGCGCCAGATCTTACGCCAGAGCAGATCCGTGCGATTGCACAGGTGCTGCTCGACGTCGGCATCGACGGCTGCATCGCGACGAATACCACGCTCGCGCGACCGCTGCGCGAGACGGCGCGTCATCGCGACGAGAGCGGCGGACTCAGCGGCGAACCGTTGCACGAATTGGCTGTCGCATGCGTTTCGCAACTGGCGCGCGCACTCGATGGCCGCATCCCGATCATTGGAGTCGGCGGCATTCACGATGTCGCGAGCGCGCGCCACATGATCGATGCGGGCGCGTCGTTGGTGCAGATCTACACCGGATTCATCTATGAGGGTCCGCATCTTGTGCGCAACGTCGCGCGTGCGTTACGCAGCTGATCGATATGCCGGTGGAGTTTTTCGACAACCTGTTACGCTTTCCGACGGGTGGGGGACCCGGATCGGATCCTAGTCTTCTTTCTTGATACCTGATCTAACCAATTGATTAGTAAAAAGGTTAGACACCGATCTTACGTCGGCTTGAAGCTATGGGGAAACAATAAATGAAGCGAGTAATGGGTGCGTTGACGGGGCTTGGTCTGTGCGGCGTCGCGATGGGAGCGGACGGTGATCCGACCAACACCGGCGACACCGCCTGGATGCTGACGTCGACGGCGCTGGTGTTGTTCATGACGATTCCGGGCTTGTCGATGTTCTATGGCGGGCTGGTGCGCAACAAGAATGTCCTCAGCGTTTTCATCCAGTGTTTCGCAATCACGTGCATGGTGTCGGTGTTGTGGCTGCTCGTTGGGTACAGCCTCGCGTTCGCCGAAGGTAATGGGTTCATCGGCGGCTTGAGCAAGGCGATGTTCAGCGGCGTCGCGCGAGGGTTCGATGCACGGCACGATTCCCGAAACGGCCTTTGCGTTGTTCCAGCTGACGTTTGCGATCATCACACCGGCGTTGGTCGTCGGCGCGTTCGCTGAACGGATGCGCTTTGGCGCGTGTCTGCTGTTTGCGGCGCTGTGGTTCCTCGCGGTGTACGCGCCGGTGTGCCATTGGGTGTGGGGCGGCGGCTGGCTCGCGCAACTGGGCGTCAAAGATTTCGCCGGTGGCATCGTCGTGCACACGACGGCGGGCGCGGGTGCGCTGACGGCTGCACTCGTGCTCGGCGCGCGACGCGGTTTCCCGACCGTGCCGATGCCGCCGCACAACATGACGCTGGTGATTGCCGGGGCCGGCATGCTGTGGGTCGGTTGGTTCGGATTCAACGGCGGCAGTGCGCTCGCCGCGAATGGTGATGCCGCCATGGCGATGCTGGTTACGCACATCTCGGCGGCGGCCGGCGCAATGGTGTGGATGTGCGCGGAGTGGTTGCGATTCGGCAAACCGAGCGCGCTCGGTGCCGTGACCGGCATGGTCGCCGGACTCGGCACGATCACGCCGGCGTCGGGATATGTCGGCCCGGCGGGTGCGTTGGTGATCGGCGTCACCGCCGGCCTGCTGTGTTTCACGGCGACCAATTACATGAAGCGCACGCTGCACGTCGATGATTCGCTCGACGTGTTTCCGGTACACGGCGTCGGCGGCGTGCTCGGCACGTTGCTGATCGGCGTCTTCGCGAGCAACGCGTTGGGACTCTTCAGCGGCCAACACGACATCGAGATCGGTCATCAGGTCGGCGTGCAGGCGATCGGCGCGTTCAGCACGTTCGTCTATACGATCGCGGTGACGTTCGTTCTGCTGAAGCTGGTCGGCGCGATCACGCCGCTGCGCGTCACAGCCGATGAAGAGGCCGAGGGTCTCGACGTCGTGTTCCACAACGAGAGCGGCTACAACTTGTGAGTGGAGGCGGTGGAGGCGTGTTGTGCCGGACGCGCTCGAGCCGTCCCTGGTCGCGCTTGTCGATGAGCCGAGCGTTGACGTCTCGATGGCCACCCATGAAACAAAAGCCACGCGGTTGAATTCGTGAGTGGCGGAGGTTCGGTGCGCCGGACCGTCACGCGCCATGGATGGCGCGTGGCCGAGCGACCAAGGACGGCTCGAGCGAGTCCGGCGCACCGAACCTCCGCCACGTGCCCATCAGAGTCGACCGCGCGGCGGACAGCGCTAGCCGCGTTTACCGCGCTCGAGTCCGCTGCGCACGAGCGCGTCCATCAACGCGTCGAACGCGAGGCCCTGCGCGCGCGCGCCGTCGGGATACAAACTCGTCGGCGTCATCCCGGGTAGCGAATTGACCTCGAGCAATACGATCTCTTCCGTGTCGGTCACGATGAAGTCCGCGCGCGACAGGTCGACGCAACCCAACGCTCGGTGCGCGGAGACTGCGATCTCCTGCAAACGGTTCTGGCATGGCGCGCTGACGCCCGCCGGGATTACGTGCTCGCTCTGACCGACCGTGTAGCGGTGCGTGTAGTCGTACCAGGTGCCGCGCGGCGTACGCACCTCGATCGTCGGAAACGCGCGCGCGGATTGGCCGTGCAGGTCGAGCACGCCGACTGTGACTTCGATGCCGAGCACGAAAGGTTCGACGAGCACGCCGTCGCCGAGGGCGAATGCCGTCTCGAACGGATGCGTGAGGTCGCCACCGTTCATCACGGGCGTCACGCCGATTGCCGACCCTTGCCGCAGCGGTTTCACGACGACGCGGTCGCCGAGCACAGCGAGCGTCTCGCGGCACGCGTCGGCGACCGCCGTTCCTGCCGGAAAGACGCAATCCTGACAGACCGGCAGTTGAGCGCGCCGAAACACCGCCTTGGCGAGACTCTTGTCCATCGCGGCGGCGCTTGCGTGAACGCCGCTGCCGACGTACGGCAAGCCGAGAATTTCGAGGTAACCCTGCACGGTGCCGTCTTCGCCCGGTGGTCCGTGCAGCACCGGGAATACGACGTCGGGACGATAGGCGAGCAGTGCGCGCGTCAAGTCATCGTCGAGCTCGAACTGCTCGACGTGCGCGTATGCCGTCTTCAGCGCCTTCGTCACCTCGGCCGCAGACGAGCGCGACACGGCCGCCTCGTTGGAGCGGCCGCCGGCAAGAATCGCGACGCGGGCGGGGTTCATCGAATCTGCCCCGGCGTGAGTGATTCGAGAAACTCGATCTCGAGCGGCGGCAATGCGTCGGCAGGTTCGAACCCGAAGATGCGCGCGAAGAACAAATACTCCCCCTCGAGCGCGCGCTCGATGTTCGCTGCTTTGCGAAAACCGTGTTGCTCACCGGCAAAAGCGACATAAGCGACCGGCAGATGTCTGCGGCGCAGCGCGTCGACCATGGACTCGGCTTGATTCGGCGGCACAACTCGATCCTCGAGACCTTGAAAGAAGATGACAGGACATTGCAGGCGGTCGACATGGTGAATCGGCGATCGCGCGATGTACAGGTCACGCGCTTGTGGATACGGTCCGATCAATCGCTCGAGATAACGCGACTCGAATTTGTGCGTGTCACGGGCGAGCGTTTCGAGATCGCCGATTCCGTAGTGGCTCGCGCCGGCGCGAAACGTCTCGCCGAACGTCAACGCCGCCAGTGTCGTATAGCCGCCGGCGCTGCCGCCGCGGATCGCTGCGCGATTCGCATCGATGCGGCCGGTCCGCGCCAGGTGCGCCACGACGTCTTCGCAGTCGTGCACATCGACGACACCCCATTGACCGTCGAGGCGCGCGCGGTAGGCGCGCCCGTAGCCGGTCGAACCACCGTAGTTGACGTCCGCCACAGCCCAGCCGCGGCTGGTGTAGTACTGGATTCGAAAGTTGATCGACGGATGCGCGGCGGACGTCGGACCGCCGTGACTCATCACGAGCAACGGCGGCAATTCACCGGGCGCCGCGCGCGCATCGGGATTGCGCGGCGGATAGAAGTACGCGTGCGCGGTCGCGCCGTCGCGGGTGGCGAATTCGATCGGCTCCGGACTCGAGAACCATTGCGGGTCGACGTCGAGCGTGCCCGCTTCGGCGATGATCTGCTGATCCGCGCCGTTCAGTGGAATCGATACGATCGCGGCGAGCCGATCGGAGCGGCCGCCGATGAAGTAGAGGCGGTCGTCGAGCATTGTCAGCGAACTGACGTCCTGCCAAGCGCTTTCGAGCGGTGTTGCGATCGAATGATCAAGGTCGATGATCACTAGGGCCGACGCGCCATTGTGAATTCGTTGCGCAACGACGTGGCGGGAGCCTGCGGCGCAATAATGTCGGCTCCCGAAGCTCCACGCTGGACCGGAGTACTCCGCGTCGTCGGGATACACGCAATAGATTCCGCTCGGATCGTAGCTGTACAGATTCCAGAAGCCGCTCTGATCCGATGCAAACAGGAGTCGCTCCGGCGTCAGCCATTCGGGCTGACCAATGGACTCGGTCGCGCCGCCGGCGACGATTGTCGTATCAGTGATCGTGCCGTCTTCGCGGAACTGCAGCCACATGCAACTGGGTCCCGTCCCACGGCATGTTCGGATGATCCCAGCTCAGAAAACAGAGCTGCTTCGCGTCCGGCGCAATGCGCGGCGCAGCATAGAAGTCGTGTCCGCGATGCAGATCGGTCGTGGCGCCTGAATCGACATCGATTGCAATCAGGCAGTTTTCGCGCTCCCGCTCTCCGGGTCTTTCGCACACCGCAATCAGGCGCTTGCGGGTGTCGTCGTAAACAAAATCGGCGTAGCGGGTGTCCGCATCGGTGCGGGTCACGGCGACCGCGGAGGGGTCGCTGCGCGTGACGCGATAAATGTTCTGATCGGCGAAATTGACGAAGAAGACGACGCTCGGGGTCGCGATATAGGCACCGCCGCCATACTCGTGCACGCGCGTGCGCACATTGAACGGCGTCGGCGTGAGTTCGCTGCGCTGTCCATCGCGCAATGTGATCAGTGTGTTGCGGCCACTCTCGTCGGGCCGCGACTCGAGCCAGAACAGCGCATCGCCGTCGGTGGACAGTGCGGCGAGTCCGGTGACGCCGGCGGTGATCAATTCGGCCGTGATCGGCGACGGCCAACTGCCATAGGGTGCGGTTTTGATCATGCAAGAAGACTTAGTGTCGTGACTCATAGGTTTCGATACATCCTGAGCGCGCCTGGGCTGCTGGCGCAAGGCGCGACGAGGAGTCGTATCGCGTATACGGCGACGAGTTGCAACGCAGCGCCAGCAGTCCAGGCACGCTCCCTTCGGGCGCGAGCGTCCGGGCGCGGGGCCGTGTTGCCGACGCTTGACGTGGGACCAGCCAAGCCGGCGCGTCGGCGCCTTCTTCTCTTGGATAAATGGGCCCCGCACCCGGACGCTCGCGCAGGATGTATCGAAACCTATGAGTCACGACACTAACGAGCGAGTGAGTGTGTCGCGTGGATGGTAGATCGCCCACCGCTCGTGATCGCGCCATTGACCGGCGATGTAGAGCAGCCGCGGTGAAAACCCTTCGTTCTGGAAGCCGCAGCGGCGCACGAGGTTGAGTGAGGGTGCGTTGCTCGGCTGAATATTGGCTTCGAGTCGGTGCAGGCCGAGTTCGTCGAACGCAAACCGGATCGTTGCCTTCAGGCCGCCGGTCATATAACCATGACCCGCGTAGGGCAAGCCCGCGTAGTAGCCGAGCGAAGCGCTCAGAAATGATCCGCGCATGATGTTGTTGAGGTTGATGACCCCGACGATCGCGGCGTCGCCGCGGCGACACACCAACAGGCCTTCGTGATCGTTGCGCTGCATCCGCGCGAGGTAGGCGTCGAATGTCCGCGGCGTCAAAGGCGGCGAGATCCAGGGCTCGTGCAACGAGCGGCTCGCATGCATCAATTCGAGAAATTCGTCGCGATCGTCGCGCGCGACAGGTCGAACAAAGACGTCGGGATCTATCGGCATACGACCAGCCAACGGGTCATCAGGGGGGCGAGACGACATAGCCGACGCCGCGCTCGGATAGCCATGCAGCGGCAAATTCCGCGCGCGGATATTGGCGCGGCACACAGCTCGCATCCGCGGCGGCTGGATCGTTCACATACACCCAGTCGCAATCCATTCCGGTGATCACCACCAGGTGTCCGTCGGTCGAGGCCATTGGCGAACCGGACAACGCGCCGGCGGCGAAACGGATGCTGGCTACGATCGGAAGGCCCGCGTCCAGTATCGGAGCAGCAGCATCGAGGTCAGTGAAACACTCGACGGCGCCGATCAGGCCTGCGTCGGCGGCGGTGCGGATCGCGAGCGGCCACACGCCGTACATCTGCGATGGCGGATGAAAACAATCGCGCGTCACGCTGGCGAGCGATGCGGCGGCGCCGTGGTAGCGCAGGACCATCACGAGGCTCGTGGGCGAGCAGATCCGGTGCCGGATACTGCGCGGGGCAGTGCGTTGACTGATCGCCGGCACGATGAGGCGCCGCGTCGTCGCGGTGCCGTGCTCGGTCGTCCGTTGAAATTCGCGCACCGCCAGCGTCAACAGGTATTGGTCCGGTTCCGACGGCGTCGCAACCGATACGTCGAGCTGCGGCGCGACGAGATTCGCCCGACAGTGGAAGTAGTCGATGTGGGTGGTGGCGCGCGGATCGCTGGCGACACGATTGCAGGCGGTGCGCGCCGTTGGACGCAACGTCCACGCCGCGTCCTGCAGCCGCAGCGTCGCGGTGAAATCTACCGCCGGCGTGTCGCGCTGCGCAAAGCTCGGCACCACAATGCAGTCGTTGGGCAGGTCTGGCAGCGTGATCGTCGTCGACCAGCCAGCATCGTCGCGCGTCCACGTCGCTTCGCCCGTGATAGCGAGCGGGTAATGGGTAGCGACCGTGGCGGAAGCGAAGCGCAGCGTTTGCACCAACATTCTCGATCTTTTAGTGTCGTGTTTCTGATCGGATACGACGCCGGCGTAAAGCCATGTTCAAATCATTGACCCTGTATTCCACTGGCGCGTGTCACTTGTGCGAACGCGCGCACGCGCTGCTCACTAGTATGCCAGAACTGCGATCCGTGACCGTCAACGTCGTCGACGTCGCCACCGACGATTCGCTGCTTGCGCGATACGGTGCCTCGATACCGGTGTTGACGGTTGCGTCCGGCGCCGAAGTCGGATGGCCGTTCAACGCGGACGATATCCTGAGACTGCTGTCGTGATGCGTTCAACTCAGATCGAATACGCGGCGCGCGTTCGCGGTCGTGATGCGCCTCACATGCTCGATCGATTGTCCGCGTAGCTGTGCGAGCCGGCGCGCAATCCAGATCAGATTCGCCGGTTCGTTGCGTCGCGTGGACGCGCGCGGCGTCATCGATCGTGGTTGTAGATAGGGCGAGTCTGTTTCGATCAGCAGGCGATCGTCGGGAATACGAACCGCCAATGCGTTGAGCTCGGCGCCGCGTCGCTCGTCGCAGATCCAGCCGGTGATTCCGATGTGACAGTTGAGCTCGAGGTATTTGCTCAACTGCGCCGCGTTACCGGTGAAACAGTGGACGACCACGTTGCGCAGCGTGCCACGGTGTCGCGTCAGGTGTTCGCCGACGGCGTCACCACCGTCACGATCATGTACGAATACGGGCAACCCAACCCGCGCCGCCAGTTGCAGCTGCGCGTCGAACACCGCGTGCTGCGCGAGCGGCGCGGAGAGGTTTCGGTTGAAATCGAGTCCCGTCTCCCCGATCGCGCAGACCGCCGGCGCCGCACACAGTCGCGAGAGGTCGTCGAGCCATCCAGACGCGACGCGCCCGGCCACGTGCGGGTGCACGCCGACGGTGCAACGAAGGCGCGTCGGGTGTCGATCGCAGAGTTCGACCGCCGCGGCGCTCGATTCGACGCTGGTGCCGGTCACGATGATCGACTCGACGCCGGCCGCAACAGCGCGCGCGAGCACGGTGTCGAAATCGTCCGCGAACGCGGCATCCGTGAGGTTTGCACCGATATCGATCATAGAGCTGCGCTCATCGTGGCCTTGCCCATCGTGGCCTTGCCCATCGTGGCCTTGCCCATGGAGCTGCGCTCATCGTTCGTCCGCGTCGAGGAACTGTGTCGGCTGGCCGATCCGCTGACCGTAGATATAGGTGAATGCGATGACGTTCTTGACGTAATCGCGCGTCTCGGCGAATGGGATCAGTTCGATCCAGATGTCGGCGGGGCGGGCGGGGCGATCGCTGAGCCAGCGGTCCACCCGATGTGCGCCGGCGTTGTACGCGGCCGCGACGAGCACCCGGTTGCCGTCGTAGCGAGCCAGCAACTCCGCGAGATGGCGGCTCGCGATGTGGATGTTCGTCTGCGGATCGAACAGCGCGGTGATCGGCGGCGCCGATTCACCGAGGTTGCGCACGGTCGCCGCCGCCGTTGCCGGCATCAGCTGCATCAATCCGAGTGCGCCCGCCGACGAGCGAGCCCTCGCGCCGAACGCGCTCTCCTGCCGCGCGATGCCGTACAAGAAGCTGATCGGCACGTGGCTGGCGCGGCCCTCGTTTGCAAACAACGCGGAAAACGGCGACGGAAAACGCAGTGCCAGATCGTTGCGCAGATCCGCGGCGTTCGCGGCGATGATGCTCAGATCGATCCAGCCCATATCGGCGATCACGTACGCGGCCGTCGCGCGCTCCGACGCGTCGAGCCTGCTCGACAGCAACGTCCACTCGCGCCGCGCATTGGTGCGATCCGCGAGCGCATAGAGCTCGGTCATACGTTGCATCGCCGCGCGTTCCTGCATCGCGCGCATGGTGGCCTCGTCGGGTCGCGCCGATTGGTCGTTCAGCGCCAGCTTCTTGCCGAGCGCTTCGGCGGCAAGAAACCCGTAGTACTGCCGATCGTTCGCGAGCGCTTGCCACGCTGGCGGGATCTGCGGCGCGTCGGTCGCCGCGCCATTGAGTGCCCGTTGGGCGCGGCCCAACCAGTATTGCCAACGCTGCTTCGCGCGCTCGGATTCATCGAGGCGTTCGATGAACGAGATCACGCTTGGCCAGTTCTGATTGTTGATGGACGCGAGTATCAGCGCCTCGTTCACGAGCAGATGACGACCATCCGGGCTCGGCGTCAGATCGGCATCGGGGTCGATGACGCCACGGTGGGCAAACCCAATCGTGAGATCCTGGCGGATCGTGCGCGCGTCGGACGCGTCGAACGTCAGCCGATCGCGATATACCGACCAGGCGCCGGCGGCGCCGTCGGGGTCCACTTGCGCGAGGCGCCGTATGCCAAAGAGGACGATTGCGCGCGTGGCCTCGTCGTTGGTCGTAAAACGCGCGGTGTCCGTGACGAGCCCCGGCTCGCGGCCAACGCGATAGAAGAGTTCCCCTTGGCGCCTCAGTTCCGGGCTCAACAATGCCGCCAGATACTTGGCGAGCTCCCACGATCGTGCTTGCAGCGCGAGTGTCAGGCGATCCCAGACAATGCCGTTGGTGACGCGTCCACGCGCGATCCACAACGCGAATAGCGCATCGCACTCTTTCGGTTGCGACGTGCCGACGCGCCACAGCGGACCGACGGCGTCCATCGCGGTCGTGTGTTCGCCACTGCGATCGAGTGCGCGCAGATACGTACATTGACGCTCTGGGTCCGCGAACATAGGCGCGTCCGCTGAATAGTTGCGCAGATACACGTCCCAGGCGCCGCGGCTTGCGAGGTCGTCCATCCAGACTTCGTACAGCCGGGCCGCCAACGGTGTATCGCTCCAGCGCGCGCGAAACTCCGCGACCTCGGATTCCGAGAGTTCGCGCAGGCGCCGTGCGTGATCGGCATAGTCGAGGTAGGGGTACAGCGGATAGTCGGTCAGCTGCGCCGTCGCGGTTCGAAATGCGTCGATGCGACCAGCGCTCAGCGCGTCGAGCGCGCTGCGATACAAGTCCCGCTGAGACTCGGGCGAAGCCGCAATCGCTTGGCCTGCAACAAGGCACAGCAATGCGCCGAGCGCTCGCGCGCGCAGCCCCGCTGAGGGGCGTTGATGACTCATCGAGAATTCAGTCTTGCGGTGCGTCGCTACCCACGCGAACAGCCAGGACATCCGTCGCCGACCCGTGCAGAACGCCGTTTGCGGTGGAACCCAGCAGCAGCGCGATGCCGTGGCGGCCGTGACTGCCGACGACAACCAGATCCACGGCTTGTTCTTTCGCCACCCGATGGATCTCGGTTTCCGGTCTGCCGAAGACGAGATAGCGATGTTCGTTCGCGACGCCAATCGACGTCGCGAATTCTGCGAGGTGTGACTTCGCCTGGGCATGGATCTGCTCCTGCACCGACGACAGATCCATCGGGATGTCTCCGCCATACGCGAGGCTCAGGGGCTCGATCACGTGAATGATGCGCAGCTCGGCCGCGAAGCTTTTGGCGAGCGCTAGCGCGCGAGCTGCAACGCGGTGCGATTCTTCGGTCAGGTCCACCGCCAACAGGATACGTCGGTATGCGCCCATGGTTGTCCCCAACCCGATCTTCGCGCGACCATACAAGACATCGTGGCGCCGCTCAACCGCGGCATCGAGGCTGACGCGCGCATGAAATGGTTGATCATCCTGCTGATTCTCGTGGCGGCCTTCGGGCCGGTGCTGTGGCTGTTGCCGTCGAAATCCGATCGACGCCTCGCGAACATGCGAACGCGCGCGCGCGTGGATGGACTGCAGGTCGAAGTGACCCAGCTGCCGGATCTGAATGCGCCGGCCGCGGCGCGAGTCACGGCCGGTGCGCAGAAACTCTCACCGGTGGTGCAATGCACCGTGTACCGTTTGGGCGCGCGAGAGATTGCGCGCGCTGCGCCCCGCTTCCGAATCCTGCGAAACGCAACTTCGGTCGGCCCGCCGATCGACGGATGGCAATGGGATAGCGCGCCCGCGGGCGATGCGCAGTATTGGCACGAAGTCGCCGGTGTCGTTCGCGAATTGCCCGACGATGCGCTTGCGTGCGCCGCGGATGCGAGCGAAGTGGCTTGTTGGTGGCGTGAGCGCGCAAGCGCGGAAAATGCTGTTGCGACGGTCGATTCACTGCACGCAACGCTTCAGAAGCTCGAACAAATTCAACGCGCCGCCGATGCGAGCGCGACAGCCGACGACGCTGCAAACGAGGACGTGTAGACGACTGCGAGGCGTCGTTGACGCACATCCCAAACCTGTCCCCTCTACGCAGACGTCACCATCGTGTTGAGTTGACAGTGCAGAAATAGACCGCGTATACATGGCGCCTTTCCGCGCCGGGTCACCCCCGGCGCCCACCGACAGATGCGTCGTCGCGAGCTGTCGGCGCAGGCACTCGCAGCGTCCAGGATGGTCCGCGCGCCAGTCCATTCCGGGCCTACCTATCGTTGAAGGGCGAGGAATTTCATTAAAGGAGGCACATGGCCCGATCGCTGGTCATCGTCGAGTCGCCGGCCAAGGCGCGCACGATCAATCGGTATCTCGGCAAGGATTACATCGTCAAATCCAGCGTCGGGCATATCCGCGATTTGCCGACCGGAGGCAAGGCGAGCGACCCGCAGGCGCGCGCGAAGGAAGCTGCAAAGACGCGCAAGCTGATCGCCGAAGGCGAAGGCGACTTATCGCAAGAAGCGCTCGCGCGATCAACTCGTGAAGCGGATGGGCGTCGACCCCGCGCACGGTTGGAAGGCGACGTACGAGATTCTCCCGGGCAAAGAGAAAGTCGTCGACGAACTGCGCAAGCTCGCTGAAAAATCCGATCAGATCTATCTCGCAACGGACCTCGACCGTGAAGGTGAGGCGATCGCGTGGCATCTGAAGGAGACGATCGGCGGCGATCCGCAGCGGTATCGACGTGTGGTGTTCAACGAAATCACTCGCAAAGCGATTCAAGACGCGTTTGCGAAACCGACGTCGATCGACATCAGTCGCGTCAGCGCCCAGCAGGCACGTCGTTTCCTGGACCGCGTCGTCGGTTTCGAGTTGTCGCCGCTGCTGTGGGCCAAAGTGGCGCGCGGACTTTCGGCGGGACGCGTGCAGTCGGTCGCCGTTCGCTTGATCGTCGAGCGTGAGCGCGAGATCCGCGCGTTCATCCCCGAAGAGTATTGGGAGGCGTTCGCGGATCTGAAGCGCGAAGGCGACGATGACGTGTATCGATTTCAGGTCACGAAGGATCGCGGGGAAAACTATCGGCCGGTCTCCGCGGCCCAGTCCGACGAGGCCATGGCGCGGCTGCGCGGCAAGCCGTTCGCGGTGCAATCGCGCGATGATCGACCGACGACGACGCGGCCCGGCGCGCCTTTTATTACATCGACATTGCAGCAGGCAGCGAGCACGCGGCTGTCGTTCAGCGTCAAGAAAACCATGACGCTCGCCCAACGACTCTACGAAGCCGGCCACATCACCTATATGCGCACCGACTCGACGAACCTGTCGGTCGACGCGATCGCGGCGGCGCGCACGTACATCGAAAAGCAGTTCGGGGCGGCATATCTGCCCGAGCAACCCAACCTGTACGCGAGCAAAGCAGCTGCGCAGGAAGCACACGAAGCGATTCGTCCGTCGAATGTGAATGCTGCGCCGAACACGCTGAGCGGTGTCGACGGCGATGCGATACGACTCTACGACATCATCTGGCGTCAGTTCGTCGCGTGCCAGATGCCGCCGGCGCAATACACGAGCACGACGGTGACGGCTCAGGCTGGAGACTTCGAGGCGCGCATCCGCGGCCGCATCCTGCGTTTCGACGGCTTCACCAAGGTGATGCCCGCGGCGCCGCGTAAAGACGAGGATCGTTCGCTGCCCGATTTCGCGACCGGCGAAATACTCGACGTCGCAGCGATCGAGCCGCGGCAGCATTTCACGAAGCCGTCGCCGCGTTATGGCGAGGCCAGTCTCGTGCGAGAACTCGAGAAGCGCGGGATCGGTCGACCGTCGACCTACGCGGCGATCATTTCGACAATTCAGGAACGCGGCTACGTCACTCTGAACGCGCGCCGCTTTCATGCGGAGAAGATCGGCGAGCTCGTTACCGATCGACTGGTGGAGAATTTCGACAACCTGCTCGATTTCGGATTCACCGCGCAACTCGAGCAGGAACTCGATCAGATCGCCAGCGGCGCGGCGGATTGGCGCGAGGTGTTGGACACCTTTTATGGTGATTTCTCCGGCAAGCTCAATCGCGCGCAAGCCGAAGACGACGGCATGCGACCGAACCTGCCGACGAGTACGGACATTCCGTGCAGTGTCTGCGGCCGCGTGATGCAGATCCGCACCGGCAGCACAGGCGTATTCCTCGGTTGCTCGGGTTACGCGCTACCGCCGAAGGAGCGTTGTACGCACACGTTGAATCTCATTCACGGCGACGAAGCCATCGACACCGACACCGATTCGGAAGCCGAATCGCGGCTGTTGCGCAGCAAACACCGTTGTCCGCGCTGCGCGACCCCGATGGACAGCTATCTGGTCGACGAAGGTCGCAAACTGTATATCTGCGGAAACAACCCGGACTGTCCGGGATTTTTCGTCGAGCAGGGCGAGTTCCGTATCAAGGGCTACGATGGCCCTGTGATCGAATGCGACAAATGCGGCGCCGACATGCAACTGAAATCGGGTCGTTTCGGCAAATACTTCGGCTGTTCGAACACGGACTGCAAGAACACGCGCAAGTTGTTGCGCAACGGTGAAGCGGCGCCGCCGAAGTCGGACCCGGTCCCGATGCCGGAGTTGCGCTGCGCGAAGGTCGACGATCACTACGTGCTGCGCGACGGCGCTGCGGGGATTTTCCTCGCGGCGAGTCAGTTTCCCAAACATCGCGAAACGCGCGCGCCGACCGTCGCGGAGCTCAAGCCGCACGGCAACGAGATCAATCCGAAGTACCACTATCTGCTGGACGCGCCGGAGACCGATCCACACGGCAACCCGGCGGCGGTCAAGTTCAGCCGCAAGACGCGCGAGCAGTTCGTCGCGAGTGAATCAGACGGAAAACCGACCGGCTGGCGTGCGACGTATCGCGACGGCCGCTGGGTCGAGGAGTCGGCCGCGGATGGCGAGCCCGCAACTGCGGGCGCGTCTACAGCGCGGCGAGCGACCGGCGCGCGAGCGCCCGCCAAACGCGGCAGAAAGAATCAACCCAAGACCAAACGTGCGCCGCGTAAGCGGGCGCCGAGTTGAGACATGAGGGACGCAATGGGAAAACAGTGCGATGCATTCTCGATGCTCCAGATCGTGCAGCTCGCCAACGGGGATATCGTGCTGCGCGATCCCGATGATGGCGCGGAGCCGTTACTGCGGATCCAGTTCTCGCGCCGCGTGCGGTCGTTGCTCGGCGATGGTGCGATGCAGGTCGGCAAAACGATGATCGAGGCGGCGGCAGCGAAGATGTCGGCGATCGTAAAAGCCAACGACGCGGTCGCACGCGAGGTCGTCCATTGACGCGCCTCTCTTTTAACAAAAGCGGAGGTCAGTGGCGGCGGATCACGCCGACGCTCAAGCCTTCGATCGCAAAACTGTGCACCGCGAGGTCGACCTCGATCGGCGCATAAGCGTCGTTCTCCGCCAACAACGTTACGCGCCCGCGACCGCGGGGACGCCGCAACCGTTTGACCGTGACTTCGTCGTCGATCCGCGCGACGACGATCTCACCGTCGCGCGCATCGTCGGCTTTGTGAACGGCCAGCAGGTCACCGTCGAAGATCCCCGCGTTGACCATGCTGTCTCCCTTCACGCGCAGCAGGTAGTCCGCATGCGGCCGAAAAAAACTGCCGGGGAGCTGACAGACGTCTTCGATGTGCTCCGCGGCGAGGATCGGGCTGCCGGCGGCAACGCGTCCGACGATCGGCAGCCCCGTGGGCTCAGGCAGCCGGATCCCCCTCGAGGTACCCGGGATCATCTCGATCGCGCCTTTGCGCGCGAGCGCCTTCAGATGCTCTTCGGCCGCGTTAGGGGATTTGAAGCCGAGCTCCAAGGCGATGTCCGCGCGGGTCGGTGGATAGCCGCTGTCCTGGATGTGGCGACGGATGAGGTCGAGCACTTGCGTCTGGCGAGCGGTCAAGTCCTGCATGGATTACCTGTTGGGATATACAGTCGCTGGAATTATATACAGCACGCAGACCGGTTGCCTAGTGTCGTGACTCATAGGTTGCTGAAACCTATGCGTCACGACGCTAGCCTCGGTTTAGTATCGCTGCCCATGGCCAGGCCTGCCTCCCGCGTTCCTCTCGACATCCTCGCCGCGCGTGATGCTGCCGAGTGTTTGTGGGACGCGACCCACGTCGAGCGCGCGATCGATCAGTTGGCGGTGCGGCTCGCGGTGCGGCTCGCTGACAGTGATCCGATCGTCATGTGCGTGATGAACGGGGGCCTGATCCTCACTGCGGAGTTGTTGTTGCGACTGCACTTCCCGTTGGAGCTTGGCTACGTGCATGCGACGCGATATCGCGACTCGACGCGCGGCGCCGCGCTGGCATGGCAGGCGTCGCCGAGCATCGCGGTGGCCGGGCGCACGGTATTGCTCATCGACGATGTACTCGATGAAGGACATACGCTGGCGGCGGTCGTCGAACGGCTGCGTGAGTCGGATGCCGCGGCTGTTGTGACAGCCGTGCTCGTCGACAAAGACATTGGTCGACCGCGGCCCGTTCGCGTCGACGAAGCGGCGCTCACATGTCCGAACCGATATTTGTTTGGACACGGCATGGATTACCGCGGGCATTGGCGCAACCTCGCGGGCATTTACGCATTGCCCGACGGCTGGACCGCGGGCTGACTATGGCGATGCTCGCTGTCATTGGCGGTACCGGTCTGAATCGCCTCGCTGGCGCGACGCGACCGGCGTCCAGCCTCGACACCCCGTTTGGCCCCGCGTCGGCGCTCCCGCAGATCGGTCGCATCGGCGCGCACGACGTCGTCTTCCTCGCGCGCCACGGGCAGCCGCATAGACTCGCACCGCACCTGATCAACTTTCGCGCGAACCTTTGGCTGTTGCGCGAACTCGGCGCGACGGTGGTGCTGGCGACGAATGCGGTCGGCTCGATCGCTGCAGCGATGGCGCCGGGCGATCTGGTGGTCCCGCACCAGATCATCGACTACACGTGGGGCCGACAACATACCTATATGGATACCGATATGGACAGCGGGCCATTGCGACACGTCGACTTCACGTCGCCTTACGACGCGACCTTACGGGATCGATTGCAATCGGCAGCCGCGGCGCTGGAACTCGACTGCGCGGTGTTCGATTCGGGCGTCTATGGCTGCACGCAAGGACCTCGGCTCGAGAGTGCTGCCGAGATCGACCGCATGGGACGCGACGGGTGCGACATCGTCGGCATGACCGGCATGCCCGAGGCAGGACTCGCACGCGAACTCGACCTGCCTTATGCCGCAATATGTCTCGTCGTGAATCTTGCCGCCGGGCGCGGCGATGGGCCGATCGCCGAAGCCACTATCGGCCGGATTGCGGCGCAAGGGATGAACCGGGTCGAACGGCTCGTGGGGCGTTTCGTCGAGTCCCTGTGAACGCGGGTTACCGCTCCGATGATCCGCCCGCGGGTGGTGGCGCTGCACCCAACCGGGCAAGCTCCGCGACGAGCTCGTCGGGCGGCAGCACGGGATCGACCCGCGCAAGCACACCGAATTTGGGGTGATCCAGGTAATGCAGCTCGCCGCTGCGCATGCGGCGCTGCTCATAGAGCTGCATGTATTCCGGACCGGAGTCGGCACTCGCGTGAGTCGTGCGCGAATCGATCGCACCGACGTTCGTGCGTTGCGCGACCGGTTGTGCCGACGCGGCGGGCGCGGGACTCGGATCCGGGGTGTACCACAAGCGCGTATCGAGGTGCAGGTAGTGGCCGCGGGTGACGCCGAGCGTGCCTTCGATGCGCCAGCCTGTACCGACCCTATCGCCTGCTTGAATCAACATCGGCAACAGTTGATCGCGGTCCGGGACAGGCTGGATCCACGCGCGGTGAAATACGACGTGATAGCCACTGGCGCGCTGCAGCCGTCCCGCCTGCGCGCTCAAAAGAAGACTCGATTGTGGCTCGAAGCGGTAGCTGCGCTGCTGGAGCTGCGCCTCGTAGTCGGCGACCGCCGCCGCAGCACGATCGGCGGCCGTCAGCGGGACTGGTGACTGCGCGGGTGGTATGCGCGGGGAGATGACCGTGACCGTAGGTGTGATCCCCGGCGGTGAGGTCAATTCGCGCGTTTCCGCGTCGAGCACGTAAGCCGCGGCGCGGCTCGCGTCGTCATCGAACGCGAGCACGTCGCGCGGAAATGTGCGGGGCGCGCGTGTCACGAGTATCTCCTGGGGGGACGCGGTGTCGCCGAACCGCTCGAAGATCACGACTTCGACGCGATACCACGCGTCGTTTGCGAGCGTCGGAAATTCAGCGGCTCGGGGCGTCGCGCCCGAGAGTGCGCTGAGCGCCGTGATCAGCGCGATCCAGTGGCGTCGACGATTACTCATGCGCTGGCCGTCCGCAGCGGCCGCTCGGTCCGCGGCTCCAGTTGCTCGAGCAGTTTGCGCACGCGCTCGAAACGCGCATCGACGTCGTCGAGTTTCGCGGTCACGCGCAGGCGCGAACCGTCCTCGAGCCGGTAACTGTTTGGCTCGCGCTGCACGAGGCGCACGAGGGCGAACGGATCAACGCGGGTGTCGGCGCTGAATTCGATACGGCCGCCGGCCGGACCGAAGTCGATCCGCGCGACGCCGAGGTCCGCCGCGGCGAGCCGCAACTCGGTGATCCTGAACAGCGTCTTCGTCGCACTCGGCATGGCACCGAAGCGATCGATGATCTCGGCTTTGAGTTCATCCAGCGCGTCGCGACTGGCGGCACCGCTGATGCGTTTGTACAGGATCAGCCGTGCGTGGACGTCTGGCAGGTAGTCGTCGGGAATCAGTGCGGGCACGCGCAAATTGACCTCCTGGTGCGGCGTCAGCTGCGCGTCGAGGTCGGGCGTTTTGCCGGCGCGAATCGCCTTGACGGCGCGATCGAGCATCTCCATGTACAGCGAGAAGCCGATCGATTCGATCTGGCCCGACTGTTCGTCCCCCAACAGTTCACCGGCGCCGCGGATCTCGAGGTCGTGCGTCGCGAGCGTGAAGCCGACACCGAGTTCGCCCGCGGCTTCGATGGCTTCGAGACGTTTGCGCGCGTCCTCGGTCAACGCCTTCGGGTGTGGAATCAGCAGGTACGCGTATGCCTGACGATGCGATCGCCCAACGCGGCCACGCAACTGATGCAGTTGCGCGAGGCCGAACTTGTCGGCCCGCTCCATGATCATCGTGTTCGCATTGGGAATGTCGATGCCGGTTTCGATGATCGTCGTGCAGACGAGCACATTGACGCGCCGATGATAGAAGTCGCTCATCACCAGTTCGAGGCGCCGCTTCGGCATCTGCCCGTGACCGACGACGATCCGCGCTTCCGGAACGAGTTCAGCGAGCTCGGTTGCGGTCTGCTCGATCGTGCGGACCTCGTTGTGCAGATAGAACACCTGCCCGCCGCGCGAAAGCTCTCGTGTGATGGCTTCACGAATCAGGTGCTTGCGGCGCTGCGAGACGAATGTTTTCACCGACAACCGCCGCGCCGGCGGCGTCGCGATGATCGACAGATCGCGGATGCCGCCCATCGCGAGGTTCAGCGTGCGCGGTATCGGCGTTGCGGTCAGCGTCAGCACGTCGACCTCGGCGCGCAGCGTACGCAGGCGCTCCTTCTGCCGCACGCCGAATCGGTGCTCCTCGTCGATGATCACCAGACCGAGCGAACTGAACGCGAACGCGGTGTTGAGCAGTTTGTGGGTCCCGATGATGATGTCGAGCGCACCCGATTTGAGTCGTTGGCGAACTGCCTCGAGTTCGCTCTCCGTGCGCAGCCGCGATATCGCTTCGATCTGAACGGGCCAGTCGGCGAAGCGATCGCGGAAGCTCTCGTGATGCTGTTGCGCCAGCAGCGTGGTCGGCACCAGGATCGCGACTTGTTTGCGATTCTGTACCGCGATGAACGCCGCACGCATTGCGACTTCCGTCTTGCCGAAGCCGACGTCGCCGCAGATCAGACGATCCATGGATTTCGGGCTCGTGAGGTCGGCGATGACTTCGTCGATCGCGCGTCGCTGATCCGCGGTGACGTCGAATGGGAACTGATCGACGAACCGCCGGTAGTCGGCGTCCGGTGCGGCCATCGCGGTGCCGCCGCGCGCCTCGCGATGCGCGTAGATGTTCAACAGCTCTGCGGCGACGTCGTGAATTTTCTCGGCCGCGCGGCGTTTTGCTTTATCCCACTGGTCGGAGCCGAGGCGATGCAACGGCGCGTGCTCTTCGTCGGCGCCGCCGTATCGCGAGATCAGGTGCAGTGCGCTGACGGGAACGTAGAGCTTCGCTTCGTCCGCGTACTCGATCGTTGCGAATTCCGATACGGCGCCGTCGATCTCGAGTGTTCGCAGTCCCAGGTAGCGGCCGACGCCGTGATCGATGTGGACGACCGGCGCGCCGATATGCAACTCGGTGAGGTCGCGAATGATCTGGTCAGGATCGACCGACCGCGCGTCGCGCCGTGTGTCCGCGTCGGCGCGCGCGCCAAATACCTGCGTTTCGGTGATCAGCGTGAACGTCTCGGTCATCACGCTGCATTCGATGGGCGCGACGTTGAGCGCGAGCGCGGTCCCGGCCTGACGAAATGCGGCGAAGTTTTCCACGTGAACCGGCCGCAACCCCGCGCGTGCGAGGAACTCATCGAACACCTCGCGGCGCCCGGCGGATTCGGCACAAAACAGGACTGGCACTGACGATGCGCCAACGAACGCAGCGAGGCGCTCGGCGGGTTGATGCGCGCGGTGATTCACCGAGACGTCAGGCAGCGCCCGCGTGGTGAATTCGACGCGGTGGTGGGTGCCGTCGAGGACGACCTGCCTGAGTGCGCCGAGCGCGCGGAACATTTCGTCAGTGCGCAGATAAATCGCATCGGGAGCCAGGATCGGACGCTCGATGTCGTGCCGCAGACTCTCGTAGCGCGCACGCAGATCGGTCTGAAACGAGAGGATTTGGGCGTCGAGCCCGGCAGGCATCACCGCGACGCAATCGGCGGGTAAATAGTCGAACACCGTGGCGAGGGTTGCATGAAACAGCGGCAAGTAATATTCGATGCCCGACGGCGCCATGCCTTGACTCACGTCCTGGTAAATCGGACAACGACGCACGTCGACGTCGAACAACTCGTGCCAACGATTTCGAAAGCGCGCGATCGCGTCCGCCGTCAACGGGAACTCTTTCGCGGGCAGGATTTCCACTGATGCGATCTGATCGATCGTCCGCTGCGTGTCGGGATCGAAGGTACGCAGGCTCGCGATCTCATCATCGAACAGGTCGATTCGGTACGGGGTCGGCGTCCCCATCGGAAATACGTCGACGAGCGAGCCGCGGATCGCGAATTCGCCGCGCTCCGAGACGGTGTCGACGCAGCGATAGCCCGCTTGTTCGAGTTGCGCGCGGTAGCCGTGCGCGTCGAAGCGGGCGCCGACGGACAGCATCAGACTGTGCGCCGCCAGAAACGCTGGCGGCGGCAAGCGTTGCAGCAGCGTGCGGATCGGCACGACGAGGACGCCCCGTCGTAGTCTCGGCAGCCGATGCAACGTGCGCAGGCGGTCCGAGACGATGTCCTGGTGTGGTGAGAATGCGTCGTAGGCCAGCGTCTCCCAATCGGGCAACGTCACGACGTCGAGCGTGCCGCTCGAAAAGAACTCGAGTTCGCGTCCGAGCCGCTGCGCAGCCGCGGGATTTGCAGCGACCGCGAGCACGAGGCCGTCGTGTTGCTGAGCCGCGCGCGCAATCGCCAAACTCGCGGCGCCGTCGACCAGACCGCCCCAAGCGATGCGTTCGCCGGGACGAGCGGGAAGAGGTGGGGCTTCTATGTCTGACATTCTGCGGGCACGTTTCAACGGGCGCGCCATTCTACTGCATGGTCCAGCGCGGGCGGATGCGCGGACTTTCGGCACAGACACACTGTAGATCCGCTAATTCAGACGGGTTAAAGTGCGCCGGCAATTTTGCGCGCGACCGAGGCAGTACGTTTCCGAACGGCTATGCAGCCCACCAACATCTTCGAGCCCGCCTATTTTCACAAAGTAGTCGATTGTCAGTGGGCGTGTCCCGCCCATACCCCGGTCCCGGAATACATCCGCTTGATCGCCCAGGAAAAGTACACCGAAGCGTACATGCTGAACTGGGACTCGAACGTGTTCCCCGGGATTCTCGGTCGCACGTGCGATCGCCCGTGTGAGCCCGCGTGCCGGCGCGTCCGCACCGAAGAGAAACCCGTCGCGATCTGTCGGTTGAAGCGCGTCGCCGCCGACAACAAAGGTGACATAACACCGTACCTGCCGAGGGTGCCCACGCAAAAGAACGGCAAGCGCATTGCGCTGCTCGGTTCGGGTCCGGCGTCGCTCGCGGTGGCGCGCGACCTGCTGCCGCTCGGTTACGAAGTGCACATGTTCGAGAAGGATCCGGCCGGCGGCGGCATGATGCGAACGCAGATCCCCGCGTTTCGTTTGCCGGCCGAAGTCCTCGAGGAAGAAGTCGACTTGATCGTCAACATGGGCGTGCAGTGTCACTACAACCATGACGTGACGAGCATGAAAGCGTTCATGACCAAGAACGATTTTGATGCGTATTTCATCGGCACCGGTGCACCGCGCGGGCGCGACTTGCCGGACCTCAAAGGTCGCAAAGAGAGCAGCGCGCATATTTCGATCGGTATCGAATGGCTCGGCAGCGTCGCGTTCGGTCATACGACGTCGATCAAAGGCAAAGTCATCGTGATGGGCGGCGGCAACACCGCGATGGACTGTTGTCGCACAGCGCGGCGACTCGGGGCCGATCAGGTCACCGTCGTCGTGCGTTCCGGCTTCGAGGTGATGAAGGCATCGGAGTGGGAGAAAGAAGACGCGATGTCGGAAGGCATCCCGATCGTCAACAACCGTCCGCCCGTCGAATTCGTCCACGAGAATGGAAAGCTGAAAGGCGTGTTGTTCCAGCGCGTCAAGCAGGTAACGGACGAGTCCGGCCGTCAGAAAACAGTGCCGACCGGCGAACCCGACATCTTCATGGAAGCCGATCACGTGCTGATGGCGATCGGCCAGGAAAATCATTGCCCGTGGATCGAGCGCGACATCGGCATCGAGTTCGACCGCTGGGAATGCCCCGTGCTCGATCGCGACACGCTGCAGTCGACGCACCCGAAGGTATTCTTCGGCGGCGACTCGGCGTTTGGTCCCGAGAACATCATCTGGGCTTCTGCGCACGCGCACAAAGCAGCGATCTCGATTGATCTGTTCTGTCGGGGACGCGATCTCAAGACGGAGCGGCCGCCGGAAGGGGTCAATCTGATCAGTCAGAAGATGGGCATGCACGAATGGAGCTACGACAGCGAACACGACGCGTCGAAACGCCATCTGGTGCCGCACGCAGACCCGCGCAAATCGTTGAAGAACATCAAGATGGAGGTCGAACTCGGTTTCGACCGCAGGCTCGGAATGCTCGAAGCGCAGCGTTGCTTGAACTGCGACGTGCAGACGGTGTTCACCGACAAGCTTTGCATCGAATGTGACGCGTGCGTCGACATCTGTCCGATGGACTGCATCACGTTCACGCAGAATGAAGATGAGGTCGACCTGCGCAAGCACCTCATGGCGCCGGCGTTGAATAAGGAACAGGACCTCTACATCTCCGGGGAGCTCGCGACCGGTCGCGTGATGGTCAAAGACGAAGACCTTTGTCTGCACTGCGGACTTTGCGCCGAGCGTTGTCCCACCAACGCGTGGGACATGCAGAAATCGGTGATTCATCTGCCGCAACTGGGGTCTTACGCGCGATGACCCGGTACAACGATTTCGTCATCAAGTTTGCCAACGTCAACGGCTCCGGTTCCGCGAGCGCGAACGCGATGTTCGCCAAAGCGGTGTACCGGATGGGTGTCCCGGTCGGAACGCGCAACATTTTTCCGTCGAACATTCAGGGTCTGCCGACGTGGTTCGAAGTGCGCGTCAGCGAGCGCGGTTATCTCGGGCGCCGCGACGGCGTCGACATCATGGTTGCGATGAACGCGGAGACGTACGTCGAAGACGTCGCGAGCCTCGTGCCGGGCGGCTATCTGGTCTATGACAGTTCACGCCCCCGGCCGCAGGAGCTGTCGCGCAGCGACGTCGTCGATGTGGGGATCCCGATCTCGATGCTGCTGTTGTCGGAGTTTCAGGATCCCAAACAGCGGCAACTGTTCAAGAACATCGTGTACGTGGGTGCGTTGTCGGCGTTGATCGGCATCGATTTCGACGTGCTCACCGGTATGGTGTCGGAGCAGTACAAAGGCAAGGATGCGTTGATCAAGCCGAACGTCCATGCGCTGGAAATCGGCCGCAGCTATGCGCGCGACTACCTCGATACGCCGCTGCCGATTCAACTGCGGCGTAGCAACGCCGTTGGCGCGAGAATCATGATCGAAGGCAATACCGCGTCGGCGCTCGGCGCCCTATACGGCGGCGCGACCGTGTGCGCGTGGTATCCGATCACGCCGTCGACGTCGGTGGCGGAGTCGTTCGAGCGCTACGCCGACCGACTGCGCGTCGACAAAGCCACCGGCAAGAAAAAATTCGCGATCATGCAGGCCGAAGATGAGCTCGCTGCGATCGGCATGGTGATCGGCGCCGCGTGGAACGGCGCGCGCGCGTTCACCGCCACGAGCGGTCCCGGAGTCTCATTGATGAGCGAGTTCCTCGGGCTCGCGTATTTCGCCGAGATTCCCGCAGTGCTGATCGATGTGCAGCGGGCCGGTCCGTCGACGGGCATGCCGACCCGTACGCAGCAAGCCGACCTGCTGTCGGCGGTGTACGCATCGCACGGCGACACCCGCCACGTTGTGTTGATTCCTTCGAACCCGAAGGAGTGTTTCGATTTTTCGGCCGACGCGTTGGACCTTGCCGATCGTCTGCAGACGCCGGTGATCATCATGTCGGACCTCGAACTCGGTATGAACGAGATGTTGTCGGAGCCGCTGTCGTGGGATGACGCGCGACGTTATGACCGTGGCAAGGTCTACGATGCCGACGCGCTCGACCGCATCGAAAAGTTCGGCCGTTACCTCGATACCGACGGCGACGGCATCGGCTATCGGACCTTGCCGGGCACGCACCCGTCGAAGGGCAGCTTCTTCACGCGCGGTACGTCGCGCGACGAATACGCGCGCTACACCGAGGCGCCGGAAGCCTATACGCAGAACATGGAACGGCTGCTGACGAAATGGGCAACCGCGAAGACCCTCGTGCCGCGCCCGGAGATTCACGAAGGGACGCCGCGCCGCCCGTACGGCATCGTCTACTACGGCACCAGCGCGACACCGATGCAGGAGTCGCTCGACTTGCTCGCTGCCGACGGCATTCACCTGGATACGCTGCGGATTCGTGCGATTCCGTTCGCGGAATCGGTTTTCGAGTTCATCGAGAATCACGACCTGACCTTCATCGTCGAACAGAATCGCGATGCACAAATGCGGATGATCCTCGTCAACGAAGGCCAGATCGATCCCGCGAAGCTCGTGCCGGTGTGTTACTACGGCGGGATGTCGCTGGCCG
This sequence comes from uncultured Gammaproteobacteria bacterium, assembly GCA_963829065.1. Taxonomy (GTDB): domain Bacteria; phylum Pseudomonadota; class Gammaproteobacteria; order Pseudomonadales; family Azotimanducaceae; genus DATJGR01. Next base: position 44,192 of record CAWHHK010000019.1, read on the forward strand.
CTGAGTTCATTCGACAGCCACGTAACGGAATATTTCGCGATGAACAAACTCGCGCGCATATCGGAGGTCAAGCGATGACGTTCGTAGCAAAACCCCGGGTGCACCACCCGCAGCTGCAAGGTCAACGATCTCGGGCTGACGCGACGCGACTACGAAGGATCGGTGTCGACGCTGTGCGCCGGTTGCGGCCATGACTCGGTCAGCGCGGCCATCGTGCAGGCGTGCGCAGAGTTGTCGATTCCGCCGCATCGGTTCGCAAAGATTTCCGGAATCGGTTGTTCGTCGAAGACGCCGACGTATTTCCTCGGCAAGTCGCATGGATTCAATTCGGTGCACGGCCGCATGCCGTCGGTCGCGACCGGCGCGAATCTGGCGAATCACGAGTTGTATTGCATCGGCATCTCCGGCGACGGCGATACCGCGTCGATCGGGATGGGTCAGTTCGCGCACATCGTTCGCCGCCGCATCAACATGTGCTACATCGTCGACAACAACGGCACGTACGGACTCACGAAGGGGCAGTTCTCGGCGACGAACGACAAGGGATCGACGAGCAAGAAAGGCGCGCCGAACCTGTATGAACCGATCGATCTCGTCAGCATCGCACTCCAGCTCGGCGCGACGTTTGTCGCGCGCAGTTTCTCAGGCGACAAAGGCCAGCTCGTGCCGTTGATCCGGGCGGCTCTGCTGCACAAAGGATTTGCGTTCATCGACGTCATATCGCCGTGTGTCGCGTTCAACAACCACCGCGGTTCGACGAAGAGCTTCGACTACGTGCGCAGTCATCGCGGCGAGGTGATGAGCGCCGACTTCGTGCCCCCGCATGACGAGATCCTCGTCGACTACGCGCCCGGCGCACGGGAAGACGTCGCGATGCCCGACGGTTCGGTGTTGCGGCTGCGCAAGCTGGCCGACGGCTACGACGCGCATGACCGCGTCGCTGCGTTGTCGTACGTGCAGCGCAAACAAGCCGAGGGCGAAGTCGTTACCGGTTTGTTGTACCTCGATCCGGACGCCGCTGACTGTCATGCGATTCTCGGGACCGTCGATGTCCCGCTGAACGCGCTGACCGAGGCCGATCTATGTCCGGGCGATGCGGCGCTCAAATCGATCAACGCGAGTTTTCGCTGATGGCACTACCAAGTCTCGACGACTATTTCCCCGACTGGAAGGAACGCGAAGCGCTTGCCGAGGCGATGATTCCGATCATCGGCAATCTGTATCGCAAGAACGTCGTGACCTATTGCTTCGGTCGCGGCCTCTACAGCGAGAGCGTCACCAACATCATGAAGACGCATCGCTACGTGCGTCAGATCGCGAACAACGAGCTGTCGGAGTTCGAGAGCTATCCGATCATGAAAGCGTTGTCGGAACTCGATCTCGGGCCATGTCACATCGATGTCGGCAAACTGGCGCTGCAGTACATGGCCGCGAGCGCGAACAATGGCATCACGCCGATGGACTTCGTGAAAGAGGCGTGCGCCGAGGTCATCGGCCGGCACGTACCTCCGCTCGAAAGACCGCAGGACGTCGTGTTGTACGGATTCGGTCGCATCGGTCGCTTACTCGCGCGATTACTGATCGAAAAAACCGGCGGCGGCCAACAACTTCGCTTGCGCGCGATCGTCGTGCGCAAGGCCGGCAAGGAAGATCTCGGCAAACGCGCGAGCCTGTTGCGGCGCGACTCGGTGCACGGTTCGTTCAAGGGCACGCTGCGCATCGACGAAGAGAACAACTGCATCATCGCGAACGGCAACGTGATCCGGGTGATCTATGCGAGTTCGCCCGCGACGGTCGACTACACGCAGTACGGGATCATCAGACGCGATCGTCATCGACAACACCGGTGCATGGCGCGACGAGAAAGGTCTGTCGGAACACCTGAAGTCGAAGGGCGTATCTCGCGTCATCGTCACCGCGCCGGGCAAAGGCGCGATCCGCAATATCGTGTCCGGCATCAACTCGAGCACGCTGACGAAGGACGATCGGATCATCGGCGCCGCGTCGTGTACGACGAACGCGATCGTGCCGATCCTGAAGGCGCTCGACGACGAATACACGATCGTGCACGGTCACATCGAGACGGTGCACGCGTATACGCCCGACCAGAATCTGCACGACAACTATCACGAGAAAAGCCGTCGCGGGCGCAGCGCACCGTTGAACCTCGTGATTACCGAGACCGGCGCGTCGTCGGCAATCACCGATTTGCTGCCGAACCTCGAAGGCAAGCTGACGGGCAACGCAATTCGCGTACCGACGCCGAACGTGTCGCTGGCGATTCTGAACTCTGACGATATCGCGCACGACGTCGAAAGACGCGGTGAACGCGTATCTGCGCGACGCGTCGCTGTACTCGCCGCTGCAGCGCCAGATCGACTTCGTCAACTCGCCCGAAGTGGTCTCGTCCGACTTCGTCGGCAATCGACACGCGTGCATCGTCGATGGCGTCGCGACGATCGCGACGGACAATCGAATCGTCGTTTATGTCTGGTACGACAACGAGTACGGGTACTCGTGTCAGGTCGTTCGCGTCGTCCAGAAGTGGGCCGGCATCCGCTATCCGCTGATCCCGAGCGACGTCGCGGAGATCGGCTTCGGCTGAGCCCCAAACTCCGCGCGAGCGGAGTTTTTTCAGCAAAACGTTAGATCGCCTTACTTTCCCGTGAACTCCGGCGCGCGTTTCGCCATGAACGCCGCCATGCCTTCTTTGAAATCCGCGGAACGCATCAGCGGCAGCAGCTGCAGAAAGACGTGATGCACGTGGTCGTTGAACGTCTCGTTCATGCCCATTCGCATCATGCGCTTCGCGGCTTGAACCGCGAGCGGCGCGTTTTTCGAGATTTCGCGCGCGAGCGCGGCTGCAGTCGCGCCGACGTCGGCCGCGGGTACGACGCGCGAAACGAGACCCATGTCCAGACACTCGGCGGCGCTCAACGTCCGTCCCGTGAAGATCAGCTCCGCCGCCTTCGACCAGCCGAGCAGACGCGGCAAGATCCAGGTGCCGCCGGATTCGGGCAAGACGCCGCGCGCCGTGAATGCGGCCGCCAACTTCGCGGTGTCGGCCATGATCCGGATATCACAACCGAGCGCGAGGTCCATGCCGTAACCGGCGGCGGATCCGTTCAGCGCGCAGATCGTCGGCTTGTCGACGCTGTGCAAAACCGTTGGCGGCGTGTTGCGCAGGTCCAGGTTCGCGGGTCCTGCACTGTTCGACAGGCCGCCCGCGATGCCGCCGCCGCGCAGGTCGAGACCGGCGCAGAAGAACCTTCCGGTCGCGGTGATGACGATCGCGCGCACGTCGCGCGTCCTCGTTGGCCGCGAGGAGATGCCGCGTCAATGCGTCCAGCATCGGACCCGAGATCGTGTTCTGCACTTCGGGTCGGTCGATCGTCAGCGTCGCAACGTGGTCGGCGACTGCATAGAGGACGTCCGGTTTGACGGCGTCGTTGGGTTGGCTGGCCATTGATGAAACCTCTCTAGGTACTGTGATTGAACGCTAGTTTGAAGGCGCGGACGCGCGCAAGAAGAGTTCTAGGGCGCGCGCGCAGGCATCTTCTCTTCGCAGACGTCATAACCGGCTTCGAGCGGAATGCACAGATAGGCGCCGTCAGCGCGCTGTTCCGTCCACGGTGTTACCGTCACGATGCGCGCGCGTCGCGCGCGCTCGACAGCGTCTGCGGGCGATGTCGCGTGGCCGAGCTTTTCGATTTGGCGCAGCGTTGGAAAAATCACCGTATAGCGCCGCGACGCCGCACCCGCGAGCGCGTCCCCCGGGCTAATCCACACCGAGTCGACGGATTCGTGACCATCGTGCAGCGCGACCTGATCCGATGGCGCCACCGCGACGAAGAAGTGCGTATCGAATCGCTTGGGCATCATCTCCGGGGTGATCCAGTGAGCGAACGGCACGAGTTGATCGCACGCGAGACGCAGATCCTGTTGCTCGCAGGAATTGTCGAAAACCGAACTCGCCGCTTTGGATCGTGAGCCGGAACGGTTCCAGCGTCGCAAGGCGGTCGCCGGCGATCAGCCGCGTCTCGCCGGCCGCGCGCGCGAGCAGAACGCCGCACTCTTCGTACGCTTCGCGGATCGCAGCGATCTGGATCGCCCGCTTGGCCGCGTCCGCTGGATGCGCCATCACAATGTTCAGCAACGTCCGGGTCTTCGTCCTGCGGATCCACCTTTCCGCCGGGGAACACCAGCGCGCCAGACGCAAAATCGATCTGGTGGTGACGCACGACCATGAACACTTCGAGCGCCGATGATCGCCGCGCAGCAACAGGATCGTCGCCGCTGCAACGGCCGGCGCGACGGCCGCGGTCACCGCTGCGCGACTTCGCGGATGAAGCGATCGAGGGTCGCGAGCTTCTGCGGCATCGGTCCCAGCGTGAAATCCGGGACGATCAACTCGTCGACCCCGATCGCGCGATACTGCGCGACGGTCTCGCGCACTTCATCCACGGTGCCGATGATCGCCGGCTGTTGCATTTTCGCGTCGCGCATCTTCTGCAGGTATTGCCGGTCGTCGCTCATGAACAGCAGCGCGACCGCGCTGCGCTGAATGGTCTTCGGATCGCGGCCGAATTTGGCACAGTGCGAATCGAGGATCGCCATCTTCGATTTGAGAGTTGCGACGGTGCCCCAGACGTTCCATTCATCGGCGTGTTGCGCGGTGATGCGCAGCGTGACTTTTTCGCCGCCCCCGCCGATCAACAACGGCAGCGGTCGCTGAACCGGCTTCGGTTCGAGCGACGCTTCGGTGAGTTCGTAGTATTTCCCGGAGAAATTCGACTTCTGCTCCGAGTAGAGCCGCTTGATCACCTGGCAGGCTTCGTCGAGCCGAGCCAATCGTTCGGCCACGGTGTAGAACCCGATGCCGTATTGGTGGTGCTCGTTCTCCTGCCACCCGGAGCCGAGTCCGAGCACGACGCGACCGCGACGTGATGTGGTCGAGCGTCGCCGCCATTTTCGCGAGCACCGCGGGGTGTCGATAGGTGTTGCCCGCGACGAGCGTGCCGATACGGATCCGCGGCACCAGCGCGCCGATCGCTGCCAGTGTCATCCAGGCCTCGGGCCACGGTGCGCTCGTATCGGGCGCATTCGGCATGAAGTGATCGGCGTACCACACGCCGTCCCAGCCGGTCTGCTCGACGTGCCGCGCCAGCGCTATGACGTCGTTGAATGATTGCGAAGGATTGGGCCAGAAGCTGAAGCGCATCGTGAATCTCGAACAGCGGGGATGGGATCGGATGTTCGCTTATGTATCCGGCTATGGCAAACTCCGGCGCAAATGGGGGAGGGAGGTGCGGCGAGAGCCGCGCCTGTGGTCGTCCACGAGATGGATGCGCGGTGCAAGTGGACAGAACGCAGAACAGGACGAGCGCAGTGCTCAACACGGGCCGCATGCGCCTTCGACCGATTGCGATCGATGACGTCGACGCGCTGCATGCACTGTTGACGGATCCCGACGTGCGTCGCTATCTGTGGGGTGACCGCATCATTCCACGGGAAACCGTCGAAGAGATCGATTGCGAAAAGTCTCGAGAGCTTCGAGTCGGACGGATACGGCTATTTCGCGTTGGAACTGAGTGAACAAGCCGGCGAACTGATCGGCTTCTGTGGCCACCGCCGGGCCGAGACCTCGGGTCAGATCGAACTGCTTTACGGCATCCATCCGCGGCACTGGGGTGAAGGCCTCGTTGCGGAAGCGGCGCGCGAGGTGCTGCGTTTCGGATTCGAGGCATGCGACTTCGACCAGGTGATCGCCGCGACGGATACGCCCAATCAGCAATCCGTGCGCGTGTTGCAGAAGCTCGGCATGACCTTCGACTGCCGACGGGAGTTTCACGGCCTCGATACCGTGATTTTCTCGATGACCCGGTCTGAATTTCTCGAATCCGAATAGCGCGCAGGACCAGCAGAGGTGCGGGTCGAGGTGCTGCGGATCGGCTTCATGCTGCCGGGTTGCCGGTCCCTCAAGGAGAAGCGCCAGCGCCTCGGCGGACTGCGCGAACGCTACGGTCGCCAGGTCAACGTCGCGGTCTGCGAAACCGGTTTTCACGATGACCATGACCGCGCCGAATGGACGTTCGTCGCGGTTGGAACCACGCGGCTCGTCGAACAGACCCTGGCCGACATCGAGCAGCGGATCCTCGAAAGCGTCGACGCCACGGTTTCCGGCATCGTTCGCGAGGAAATCTGATCGGATCAGGCCCGCCGAGGCTTCGCGAAGGCTTGCGTCGAAGTTCGGCTGGCGGCAGCATGCTGATATGGCGGCGTTCCTGCTATTGATGATCATCCTGGGTGCGACCTTTCTCTGGGTAAGACGCACGCGGACCGCGCGCGACCGGTGGATCGCTCGACTCGCGCTACCCGGCGTATGGCAGTGCGACGCACCGAACGGTCCGTGGATTCTGGAATTCGTCGGTGACCCCAGCGCGGGTCGATATATCGAGCGTTCCGGTCGCGCGACTGAGCGTGGTCGTTGGGAGCTTCACGGCAGCTCGATCGAACTGGAATCAGAGAGCGGCACGCGCAGCTATGAGCTGCGTCTATTCGACAATGGTTCGATTGGCATCGATGGTCCGGGTCGCGAACGGCGCATCTACGTGCGGCAACGCAGCAACGTCGTGCCGCTGCGCCAGCACCGTTGACGACGCCGTCGGAAATTGATCACTGCTTGCGACGATCTCCGCGCTCGGGGTCGCGGCGCGGTGCCGGATCTTCGGCATCGCGCTCCGCGTTGCGTCGGTGTTCGCGATTCTTGCGGCGGTCCTGACTGTTTTTGCGGCGCTCAGTGCCGAACGAATCGCCCATCAAAAATACCCACTGAAGACCGCGGGAATTTTACCCTGAATTGAGCTGCGGACCATCCCGACTCGGCCCCACGCGTGCGTACAATTCGAACTGAAATCGACGGAGCCCCAACGACGATGGCCCAGCGCCTCGACGAACTGATCGACCTGGCCGGACGCGTACTGGGGCGGCTGGACGCGGTGCTGCCGCAGATTGCAACGCCCGATTGGTCGCGCACCCACGCGGCGGTATGGCACGTGTCGGCGCTGGGGGGCGAATTGCGCGCCCACGCGGATCTGGATCCGATCGAGCTCGACGACCTGCTGTTCATCGACCGACAAAAGGAACGGATCGAGGCGAATACCGCGCAGTTCGTGCGAGGGTTTCCCGCCAACAACGTCTTGTTGTGGGGCGCGCGTGGCACAGGCAAATCATCGCTGGTTCACGCTCTACTGAACCGTTATGCGCAGCACGGGCTGCGCCTGATCGAGATGGACAAGCGCTCGCTCGGTGAGTTACCCCGCATCGTCGCGCTGCTGCGCGACGCGCCGTACCGGTTCGTGCTCGTCTGCGACGACCTGTCGTTCGCAGCGGACGATGCGTCGTACAAGGAACTCAAGAGCGTCCTGGAGGGGTCCGTGTTTCGCTCATCCGACAACGTTCTGATTTACGCGACATCCAATCGGCGGCATTTGCTGCCGGAGCACATGGCAGACAACCTGGCCGCCACACACGAGGGCGGCGAATTGCACGAGAGCGAAGTGGTTGAAGAGAAGATCTCGCTGTCGGACCGATTCGGATTGTGGCTTTCGTTCCAGCCCTTCAAGCAGGCGGCATACCTCGAGGTTGTCGAACATTGGCTTGTCCGAATCGGCGCGCGGCATGGGTTGACCATCGCGCTGACGGATTCGGCCCGCCGCGAATCGTTGCAGTGGGCGCTCGCGCGCGGCGCGCGCAACGGCCGCACGGCGCAATATTTTGCTCGGGATTGGGTCGGACGCATGTTGCTCGAATCCACCACCAAGTCTTGATGGCCCGCGCGGTTGCTGGCTTGACGTCCCGGAGGGCGGTTCATAGAATGCGCCGCTTCGTCTTCGTCCCCTTCGTCTAGTGGCCTAGGACACCGGGTTTTCATCCCGGCGACAGGGGTTCGACTCCCCTAGGGGACGCCAAACCCACGTAATCTTGCGAGCCTCGGTGGGTCCCGGGTACCATGCCGGCGCTGCATCTGTTTCAAGCGGGAATAGCTCAGTTGGTAGAGCACGACCTTGCCAAGGTCGGGGTCGCGAGTTCGAGTCTCGTTTCCCGCTCCACTTCGCGGTTTACTTCGCCCTTCATTTCGACGCTCCGACAGTAGCCCTAAGGGGCGGCTGATAACGGTCCCGACCGCGCGAGCCACCCGTGAGCGAAGCCCCTGGAAATACAACGAAGCACGTCCAGCCGGTCTGGTCCGTAGATGAGGTGTACGAGGCTCAGCAACGCGAGGCGCTTGCAATCGAACAGGATCCAGCGCGCAGACGCGTGCGGACGGCGATACAGCAACAGGCTGTTGCGGACGATGTAGTAGAGTCTGAACGGTCGGTGCAGCACCACACTGCGACGTCCGAACAGCCAGGGTTTCGCACAGCGTTCGCCGAGGCGGTGCGACATGCGTGCGGCGGCCACGACGAAGTTCTTCAGTCCCGTGTGCTTTGCGCGAAACGCCCAGTCCGTGTCGACGTGATCGATGAACAGCGATGCGTCCATTGCGCCGACGCGCTGCAGATTAGCAAGCGAGATCAGCGAACCGGATGAAATGAGCATATCCGTTGGCGCGCATACGTCGTCGCCCAGCGTCCCTGTGTTCTGACGGTATCTGCGCCACGCTCCGAACCTCAGAACGATCGCGTCGCGGCCGGTGATCTCGTCGTGGTATGCGGGCCCGACGGCGCCGACATCGCAGACGGTGGACAGGCGGCGCCACGCGCCGGCCAAAGCCACTACCATGCCCGGCGCGGGGACGCTGTCCTGGTCGAGCAGCAGCACGTGGGTTGCAGCGGACTCGCGCGCGACGTCGATTCCTGCGTTCAACGCCGCGGCGAGGCCCGAGTTGAATTCGAGGTGAAGGTACCGCGCACCGTATGCATCGCACGTCGCGCGGACGTCGGCCGATTCGGGCTGACCGTTGTCGACGACAAGCGTTTGCGCGACCTGCACCGAGGTCGCTGCCAGCACGTCGCTGAATCGCGCGAGTTCGGGATGATATGCAACGCAGATCGCCGTTATTCGAAAGTCAGGCGACGTCATAGGTCACGACGCGTACAGCTGGGATACACAAAACGCATCTGGGGAATGCTACTTTAGAAGATCGTGTAGTGCGCCCGAAGACATCATGGAACTGACAACGCGGCGTTGGATGACACGCCAGGCGGGCAGGATTTGAACGGACGCCGTCCGGTTTTCGTGCTCGGGATGCATCGATCCGGCACGTCGGCCGTCGCTGGGGTACTCGCGCGCCTCGGTTATTCACTCGGCACGGATGTCATCCTGCCGGTACCGGGCGTGAATGAACTCGGTTTCTTCGAGGATCGCGCCGCGCTCGAGTTGAACACGGCGATTCTCGCGGCGCTCGACCGCGAATGGGATCACCCGTTAGCGCTGCCGCGCGGCTGGTCGCGCGATTCCCGCATCGAAGCACACACGGCGAGGCTGCGCGCGCTGATCGATCGATACCGCGCCACGGGCAACTGGGCGGTGAAAGATCCGCGTCTGAGTCTGCTGTTCCCTCTGTGGCGTGACGCGCTCGCGACGCACGGAGACCAACCTCGAGTGCTGCTGTGTGTCCGTGACCCGGGTGAAGTGGCGGCTTCACTGCGGATTCGCGACGACATGCCGTCGGGACTCGCGTTCAACCTGTGGTGCTACTACACGCTTGCAGCCGAACAGGTGTCGCGCGGTGTCGAGCGACACGTCGTGCACTACGCGGATCTGGTGTCGCGACCGGCGTCGACGGTGCGCGCGATCGTCGCGTGGCTCGACATCGACGTGCCATCCGCGCGGGAGTGCGCGGCGGTTGAAAGTGTCGTGCCGATCAATGGCATCAGCGCGCCGCGGAAGGACGCCTTGTGGTCCCACCCATCGCGAGACGCATCCAGAGTGCATTGAACGCAAACATCGACGAGGCCGAGATGGATTCGGTCCGCGCCGAATTCGCTGCGGCCGAGGCGATTTTTGAGAGGACACTCAAGGATCAGCACGATCGCGTCCGCACTCGGGAAGAAGCGCTCGAAGAAGCGGTCCGACAATTGGCAAAGCACGATGAAGCGGTCCAGTCGTATGCGAAGTCGGTCGCCGAGCAGGAAGCAGGATTCGTCGAGGCGATGCGACAGCTTGAAGTGCATAGAGTGGCCGCAGAATCGCAGACCGTCGCAATCGATCGCGCGCGTGAACAGATCGCTGCAAACGAAGTCTCCATCACGACCTTGACGCGGGACTTGAGCAACGCGATGGCTGCGCTCGCGAAGCGTGACGAGGACATACAACGATTGACGACGACGATTGCGGAGCAGGGTGGCGAGCTGGCCCGAACCGTCGACAGAGTGCGCGAACGCGATAGCCAGCGTGGCGTCGTTGCAGGATCGCATCCACCGTCTCGAACCACACGCACGGCTCCTCGATCGGGCGGAGCGAGGCGATCAGACGGAACTCGAGCGCGTCAAGTATCAGGGTCGGATCGATTTCGGCGTGGAGAACAATGCGCACACGCGCGTGGCGCGGTACATGCGCGAAGTCGCCGCGACCGAAGTTGCTGCGGAAAAGCGTCGAGTACTCGAGGTGGGCTGCGCCAGCGGTTATTTTGGCCGCGCCCTGCAGGAACTCGGGTTCGAGGTCTGGGGTGTTGAAGCCGACCCGAACGCCGCGAGGATCGCGGCGCGACATCTCGATCGCGTGTACGAAGGGACGATCGAGGCGCTTCTGAATGATCTCGACCCGGCATCGAGCGGATTTGCCTTCATCGTGTTCGGCGATGTACTCGAACACTTGGTCGATCCGGTCCAGGTGCTGCGCGCTTCCCGCCAGCATTTGCGCGCGGGCGGACACATCATCGCATCGGTGCCCAACGTGGCCCACGCATCGGTGCGACTGATGTTGCTCGAAGGTCGATGGGAGTACGCAGAGGTCGGCATCATGGACGCCACGCACCTGCATTTTTATACGCGCGACGGCCTGGTCGGCCTTTTCACCCGGGCGGGCTACACCGTCGAGTGGCTGAGCGCTATCACGCTGGATCGCGACGAGGCTGGCACCACGGTAAACCCGCGATTGAGCGACGCGTTTGGAAGATTCGTCAATGATCGGGAACGCGACGCGTTCCAATTCGTCGCAATGGTCGCGCCCGACGAACAGGGTGCGGTGGAACAGGCGAATCGCAAATTCCTGCTTCGCGCCGGCCACCGCGTTCTGTGCTTGCCCCCGGCGCCCGACTCGAGCCTATTCAGCATTCGCCTTGGTGATCCGCTCGCGCGCGTCGTCCAACTCTACGGCGGCGAGGTTCGCATGGGTAATCTGGTACAACCTGATACGGCAGATGTTGCCTGGTGCGACACCGTCATCCTGCAGCGCGAAGCGGCGCCGTTCATTCTGGAGCTGGTGCAGAAACTGCGCGCCGCAGGCAAGCGGGTGATTTTCGACATCGATGACTATTTGCTCGACGTGCCCGAATATCTCAGCGTGCATCAACACTGTCGCGCGATGCGACCGCTGCTCGAGAAGTTGCTCGCTGCGGTGGATGCAGTGAGCGTCTCGACGCCGCCACTGCGCGAAGCGTTGCTGCCATTGAACCGAAGAACGTACATATCGCCGAACTATTCGTGGACCAGCCATGCGCCAATCGAGCACGACGAACGCGCGCTCTCGACGGGTGGCGTGGTGCGGATCATCGTCGCATCGTCCGATAGCGTTCGCGTCGACTTTCTGGTCGACGTCCTGAGGGGCTTAATCAGTGACCACGATCATCCGGTGGAGATCGTGGCCATTGGTCCACCGGCACAGTATCTACGCGACGTCGGGATACCCGTGGCCGCATTGCCGAATATGCCGCACGAAGAGTTCAAGGCGTTTGTCGCCTCTCGGGCGAACACCATCGCGCTGATTCCGCTGGACGATAACGCTTTCAACCGATGTAAGAGCGCGGTGAAATATTTCGACTACGCGCTTGCCGGCGTGCCGACGATTTGTTCGGCGATAACGCCGTATGCGAACGTCATCGCGAGCGGCGTCGATGGTATTTTGTGTCCTGACCTGCGTCGGGCGTGGAGCGACGCCGCGGCCACGCTGGTTGCGAACGCGGTGCTACGTAAGCAGATTGCAGATGCGGCGCTCCGACGCTGTCTCGAACAGCACACCCTCAATCGCAGCGCTGCGGCGTGGCAGGAGTTGTTGCTCGATACGGCGTTCCCGGCAGGCGACCCCGTGGAGTGGGCCGCGAATGCGATCCGCCGTACAAAGGCGGAACTTCTGCGGGGTACCATCCGTCACATTATGCGACCAGAGTCCTATCGGTCGGCGTGGCGACTGTATCGCTCCAGCGGGGTCAAAGGCGTTGTGAACCAATGGAAGCTGGTATTTTGAAGACGATATCGACCTTCGTGTTGATCGCCACGCTCTCGACGCCGGCTGCAGCCAGCGTGCAAATCGTCGAGCGCGATGGCCGCTTCGAACTGCAGGCGCCGAACGAGACGCCGCGGGCGGTGATCAACGCGCTCGCGCAACGTTTCCGATTCGAAGTCGTGTTTCCCGATCAGACGTGGGGAGGCACCCGTGGCGACTTCGAGCGACTCGGCACGCTCGACGTGCTGCTCAAATATGTGCTGGATGGCACCAACTACGTAGCGAAGTACTGGAGTCCCGATGCGGGCGTTCAGCCCACCGTTACGCGGGTGGAAATCATTGGTACCCGGTCAGGCTCATCTCAGATCGAGAGCGCGCCGGCAGACAACGACGGCGTCGCGCAGATCGAGATGGAACCAGCGTACGACGGCGTCGACGCGACAGAGGATCAGAGTGCGCCGCCACAAAGCGAGTCCGCCAAGCCAGCTGGCGTCGCGCGCGCGACCGTGGCGTCGAGTACCCGCGAATCCGTTCCCCCTAAGACGGTCGTTAGCACGAGCGGTCATCCGCAGAGTATTTCCGAGATGCTCGCGACGCGCGCCAACGTCCAGCCCGCGTCCGCACAGCCGACAACCGGCGCGGCGACGATCAGTTCCGATCAGCAGGCCCAACTGCGCGAGATGACCCAACGCGCCCATGCCGGAGTGACGGACCTAGCGAACGCCCTGCGCCGCGCGGACGCGGCAACGCAACAAAGCGCAGCGGAACAGAAATAGCGGGACGGTGACCTGCTAGTGCCTCACTAGAGTACGTCAGGGAACCCATCCCGCAGGCGCTCAAATACCCGGTAGGCGACCCACGCGAACAGCGCGGAGGCGATCAGCGGTAGCGTCAGTGCAATCGCGGTGGGGACCTCCCCATGCAACGCCACGGCGCGGAAGTTTTCGATGATCAATGTCGTCGGATTCGCGTAGTAGAACGGGCGGACCGCAGCGGGCGCGGAGCTGAGCGGATACAACACAGGCGAGAACAGCAGTAATCCCGTCGCGATCAGACCTGTCGTGTGACCGAGATCGCGCACGTAAACCCCGATGGCTGCGAGGAACCAGCCAATACCGACGCCGAGGAACACCAGCGGCAGCAACGCGAACGGCGCGAGCAGCAACGTCGCGTGCAGCTGCAGTCCGAAAACGATCGCGAGGACGGGGACAATCGTCGCGCCGATCAGGAGCGGCAGCAGCAGTTCACAGGTCATGACCCACGCCAGGATTGCCAGCGGGAACGGGTTCTTGTGCACATAATTGGGTTGGCTCACGACGAGGCTCGGTGCCCGCACGATGCTCTCGGAGATGAAGCCGTTCACGACGAGACCGCTGAACAGGTAGACGGGATACGCATCAATCGGTGCACCCGGCCAGCGCACGCCGAGCACGTGACCGAACACGAACGTCAGCAGCACGACCGTCGCGATCGGCGTGATCAGTGCCCACGCGAAACCGAGCACGGAACCACGGTAGCGCAACGTCAATTCGCGTGTGGTGAGCGTCTTGAGCAGATGGAGGTATTGCAAAGGACCAGGAACGCTCATCGTGACTGCTCGCGAGGACACACGCGCTCGACGGTCGCGCTCGTTCCAGTGCTGAAGTCGACCATTCCGGTGACGGTCAGGTCCGCTTCGGGCAACACGCGAAACGCGATGACGTCCATCACGCGATGCAGATAGCGAAGTTCGTGGCCGCGGCCGCCGCGCACACCGGCGTTGAAGAAATAGGTGCCGGGCAGCAGGCGACAGCAGAAGCGAATGCGCGCGATACATTCAGCGCCGGCTTCGAGCAGCCCATCCGATGGCGCGATCGTCGCGAGCATCCCACCGAGATCGACGCCGGCGACATTCTTGATCATCGAGCCACACTCGAGGTGGTCGACGCCTGCTGTCAGCGTGACTCGATAGCGGAACTCGTACTCGCGACCACGGTGCAATTGATTTACGCGGTGACCGGCGTCGTCGACCAGGTGTGCGGCAGAGATGACCGCGCCGTTGCGCGCGTATTCGGTGATGCTGCTCGACACGATCGTCGTATCGAACAACAGCGGATCCGTTGGTTCGACGTCGGTGACCGCGGTTCGCGCCCCGTCGTCTGCCGACGATTCGCCGAGACTCAACGTTCGGTAGTAATAATGAGCGACATCGCGCGGCGGACCTTCGAGCGTGCAGCGACCCCGTTCGAGCAACATCGCGCGATGCGCGACTTGAACCACGAGGGGCGTGTTGTGAGTGACGAACACGATCGCGCTGCCGGCCTCGGCCATCGCGACGATGCGGGCGAAACACTTGCGCTGAAAAGGTTCATCGCCGACGGCGAGGATTTCATCGACGATCAGCACGTCCGGACGGGTCGCGACCATGGTCGCGAAAGCAACCCGCGCGAACATGCCGCTCGAATAGGTTTTGACGGGCAGGTCGAAGAATGCGCCGATGTCGGCGAAGCGCTCAATGTCGGGCAGCCACGCATCGGTCGCTTGCGCGTTCAGCCCGTTGACGGCAGCCGTGACGCGCGCGTTTTCGCGGCCGGTGAGTTCCGGATTGAAGCCGGCGCCGAGTTCGAGCAGCGCTGCAACGCGAACGCCGCAGGAAACGCTGCCGGATGAGGGTTTGAGCGCGCCGGCCAGAATCTTGAGCAGCGTGCTTTTGCCGGATCCGTTCTGTCCGACGATTGCGAAAATCTCGCCCGGGTACAGATCGAGCGAGATGTCTCGCAACGCATCCACTTCGGTGTAGTAACGCCTGCGTGCGCCAAAGATCTGCTGTTTGAGCCGGTCGATCGGCTTGTTGAATACGCGATAGGTTCGACCGACGCCGCGCAACTGCGCGATGGGCTGGCGTTTGAGCTCGCTAGATCGATCAGTCGAATCCATGTGTTACCCGTCACGTACTATCCGTCGTAGTAGCGATGAATCAGAGCGACTACCGCAGTTGCGAACAAGATCAGAACGCTTGCAACTGCGATCCAGCGCAGGTCCTGATCGCGCCCCAACCAACCAAGCCGGCGATTGTAGAGCACCGCAAACGCTGCAGGTGCGACGGGAAAGAAATAGCGTCCTTGGAGGCCGCTGATCTGTGCGCCCCCAACGGGCGACCACGTCAAAAACAACGAAGTCATGATCAGCGTTGCCGTCGCGATGACGTAGATCGCGAGAATTGCCTTGCTCCGCAAGCTGAGGTTGACGTCGGCGCGCGAGTCACGCAACGCGAGGAACAGCAGAACCCCGCATCCAAAATCGACGCTGGCCTGAGGGAGGGGAACATCGAGCCATCCGAGAACCCCGATGAAGTGCTGGCGCAGAACCTCGAACTGGGTTGCGAGACTATGAAGCATGATTCCGATGAAATTGGCCCAGTCAGACGCGATGAACTGCAACTGTCTGGCGGGATCGGGGAACACTTCGAACGCTGATGCTTTGTTCGCGATTGGCTGCAGCTGCTCGACGACTCCTCCGACGTTCGACCAGATGACGGTCACGCCGACAGTTGCCACGCTCAGCAGAGCAAACAGTCCGAACTGTCGCGTTCGTGAACGGAATCTGTCGCGCGGGATGAGGAAAAACAATGCGACGATCGGGATGTATCCGGGCTTGGCCAATGCAACCAGGCAGCAGGTCGTCAGCATCGCAACAACGTCGCGCATTCCGATTGCCTGCCGCGCGCCGAGTCGCGAGGTTGAGAAATAGCGCGATCGTCAGAAATGCCAAGCCATTGGTGGTCGCGTCCGCGCTCAACGATGCCGCCTCGAACAATGACATCGGCAGCAGCGCCAGAACCACCAACAACCACTTGTAGATCGGCGTGAGGCGAATGGCCAGAAACACCATGGCTGCCCACGCGAGCAGGTTGCTCAGACGCCCGATGTAACACAGGCTCGGGGCGGAGACTTGCAGGGAGCGGGCTGCAGCGAAGCCGACGGCGTGGGGGAGGTACACGACCGGCGAATAGACGGCCGTGGCGGGAAATGGAACGAAAACGCTAACAGACGGATCGAGTGGCTCGGCCTGAAGACGCCGGAGGCTCGACCACCTCGACGCCGCGGATCTATCGTTCTCCGGCGCGCGGGACTCACGAGCTGTTTCGGCCAGGCTGGCCGGCACTTCGCCTCCCGCGACTCCGTCGCGAATTTCGGCAACGAGAATGCCGTCGGAAATCTGGTAGGCCCGGAAGGCATGAGTCGGTTCGTCCGGCACCTGAAAAAGCGGCGTCAGGAAAACCATTCCCACGCCGAGTACACCGGCGAGCAATGCAAACACATTTGCGGGGCAGTTCGATGCGGGCGATGCATCTGACGGGACCATATGTGCGAAGCTTTCCGGCAGTGACGTTCAAGCACGTTTCTTAGGGTAGCGCACGCGACGATGAGAGCTGATCCCGATGCCGGTCAAACGTCCGAGATCTTTCGGCAACTGTACGACAGCACGAATTACGACAGGTCGCTCGCGTCGATCTTCATGCGAAGGTGCCACCGGATTCTGGAACGCCGATTTCACAAGGGTGAACACTTTTCGAGCGTCATCGAAGTAGGCGCGGGGACATGCCAACACATCCAGCACGTCCAACATGGCTTCGATCGTTACATTCTGACCGATCTAGACGAGGAAATGCTGCGCATGGGTCGAGCGCGGCTGCCTGAGCATACGCGCGCCACAGTGGAGCTGTCGGTGCAGAATGCCCGAGCACTGAGCTACGCAGATCAGAGCTTCGATCGACTCATCGCGACCCACGTTCTCGAGCACCTTCCCGATCCGGCGGAGGTACTTCGCGAGTGGTACCGCGTCGTGCGCCCTGGTGGGGTCCTGTCGATCGTCTTGCCGTGCGATCCGGGGATGATGTGGAGATTCGGCCGCCATCTCGGTCCACGTCGGACCGCCACGCGCGCGGGTTTGGAGTACGACTACTTCATGGCGCGCGAACACATCAACTCCATCTTCAATTTGGTCACGTTGATCCGGTACTACTTCGAATCCGTTGACGAGAGTTGGTACCCGCTCGATGATCCCGTCTCCCAATCTGAATCTGTTCTACATCTGCAATATTCGTCGGCTCGAGCAATAGCGGCGCCGCACCTGGTAGTCCTCGAGTGGAGCCTCAAGTCGAGCGCCGCATGGCTGCCCGGGATGGCCAGACGGGGCGACGCGGCACAGAGGCGATGTCGTAGCCGAGAAACGCCAGGATCAGCTGTAAGCCGAGGATCAGCGGCACTGCGGACAGCATGACCGTGCCGGCGAGTGTCGGGACTCCGTCGCTGACTGAGCGCCACCAGTGGTAACCACCGAAGGTCACGCCGAACATCGCGAGCGCGATACCCAGTACGAGCTCCAGCGACGCGATCGACATGTCGCGCAGAAAGTAGTTGTAGAAGATGCGCTTAGCAAAGTTGCGTGCATGCTTGACCATGAATTCGCCGAGAATGCTCGATACCTGCAAGTTGCTGATTTCGTCGCCATAACGAGCGTCCATCGGCACGTCGACCACAACAGCGCGGATCGTGTTCAATCTGAACAACAGGTCGGTCTCGAAGAAGTAGCGCCGGCTGATCTTGTCTGCCGGCAACACCCGCGCGACTTCCGCATGGATGGCCGTGTATCCATTGCTCGGATCGAAGACGTCCCAATATCCGGTAGAGAATTTCGCCATGAACGACATCGCCGCGTTCCCAAAGACGCGCAGCCGCGGCATTGCGCCGATATGCGTGAGGTCGTAAAAGCGGTTGCCCTTCGTGTAGTCCGCCTCGCCGGCAAGCACGGGGCCGATGAAGGCCGGTACGAGCGCGGGATCCATCTGCCCGTCACCGTCGATCTTGACCATGACGTCGGCACCGTCGTCGATCGCGGCGCGGTAGCCCGCCAGCACCGCGCCGCCGACGCCCTGATTCTCGGCATTGCGCACGATCCTGACGCGTGGATCGCGGCATTCGGTCGCGACGAGCTCGTGGCTGCGCTCGGGGCAAGCGTCATCGACCACGTAGATCAGATCCACCTCGGGCCCAATTCCCGCGATTACGTCGAGCACGCGGCGGCCCACTCGATAGCAGGGGATTACCGCCGCGACAACGGCCTTGCGGACGCGTGCCGCAGGAAGGGTTGTTTGCTCAGCGCTCACGGATCGCGTCTGACTGGGAGCGTTCAAATACCTGTGCGTGCGAGTGATGCGCGCCGCAGCGGTCGATCGCAAAGTACGGCACGTCCTGCGCGTGCAGCCACTGCAACCCTGCGTCGCCCTTCATCAAGCTGGCGATCGTCGAGAGGCTGCCGGCCACGACGGCTTGGTCCGCGATCACCGTGACGGAACGCAGTCCGTCGACCGGCCAGCCGGAGCGCGGGTCGATCAGGTGGCTGAAGCGTTTGCCGTCGACAGTCACGTATCGCTCGTAGGTGCCGCTGGTCGTAATCGCGACCGGTGTGCAAAGACGTCGTCGCATAGGGGGTCGCGGGAGCGTCGGGATTGGCGATGCCGACGGACCATGGGCGGCCGTCGGGGTGCGGTCCGATCACGCGCAGATCGCCACCGAGATCGATGAGTCCCGATTGGATATCCATTTCCATCGCCAGAGTGATGAGGGCGTCGGCGACGTATTCCTTGACCACGCCGCCCAGGTCGAGCTCCATTCCCGAGCGCAAGCGCAGCGTCTCGCCATCCCACGCGACGCGTTGCCAGCCCACGAGGTCGCGATAACGATCGAGTTCAGTCGCGTTCGGGAGCGCGCGCATTCCCTGGTGCCAGATGTGCCGATAGACGCCCGTCGTGATATCGAACAGTCCGCCGTTCGCTTCGAAGCAGACGGCCGCGTAGTTCAGAAGCGCGGCGGTTTCGCTGTCAACGGTGCGGGGACGACCTGCATTCCGGTTGAGCTCGGAAACCACGCTGTCGTCGCGGTAACTGCTGAATTTCGTGTCGAAGCGGCGCACTTCCGCGAGCGCGCACTCGATGAATCGCTGGACTTGCGCGCGTTCGCCATGAACGTGAAACGCACATGGACAGCCCATGGCCTGGAACCGGTGCGAGTGGAGCGGCGCGGTCACACGCGGATGTCCCACGACAACGTGACGCGGTTGTAGTCGAGCGCGGCCGGATGATCGAACTCGACGTTGTCGAATCCGTAGTTTTCGCGACTGACATACCGCTCGACGTCGAGCGCGAGCGTCCAGCGCGTCGCTTCGTAAATCAGTTTTACGCCACCGCTGAGGCTGCCGAATGACGCGAGCCGATGATCGCTCGACTGGTCGACATCGAGCGGCAGTGTGATGTCGTCTACGAACAAAAAGAAGTCCGCTTGATGCTGCGCGTAGTAGCGCACGTGTGGGACGACCTGGAATCGCGTGCCGATATTCTGGAACCACGCAGTGTCGAGCGTGTGCGCGCGGACGCCGAAGTCGTCGGAATAGTAACGATAGTCGATATGCCACGCCGCGTTCGCAGTGTCGACGAAACGGCGCAGCCCCGCGTTCAGCGTCCATTCGAGTCGTTCGTCGGGGCGGACGTCTCGCAGTTCATAAGGGTCTGCCAGATATCCCGAATGGCGCGTCACGCTGACGCCCCCAGCAGGACCGTTTTCTCGTTGACGATACGGGTCATCGTCAACGCCAGCGACCCGCTCTCCTTGCGCTCCTTCCTCACCCTGTCGAACTTCTCCGCGTCGACCGGCTCGATGAGGTCTTTTGCGTAGCTGACGCCCAGTCCGAGCACGCTCTGGGCGTTGTCGAACTCGTACTGGGCGCCGAGCACGACGCCGGTCGATTTGTAGTCGTTCTCGGACGAGTGGATAACCATCGCCGACAGTAGTCCCCAACCGTAGTACCGCGTTGTCCCGAGCCCGAATTCGTCGCGCGTTTCCTGGATCGTCGCGGCGGCTTGGGCACCGTGAGCTCACGGGCCTTAGACGTCGTACCGATGGTCCGATCCGTCCGCGACGTCCGCGCTCGAGACATCGTCTTCCCGATAACCTGACGTCAAGGTGCCGATTTCGATTTCAGTCGGCGCCGCAGCCGCCTGCGCAATTGCCGGCAGCGACAGCGCGGCCGCGTTGAGGATTGCCAAGACGGATCTAGGTGCGTTCCGATCGCGGGACATCTAGCGTCGAGCCTTATTTGCAGCCGCAGCCGGCGCCCGCCGGGCGCGTCCCACCGGAGGCGGCTTCCTTGCTGTCGTAGATCTGATTGCGCAGCTTGGTTTCGAGTCGATCCGCATCGGGCAGCATCTCGCGGCGCGCGAGCGTGCCGCGATCCCAGGGTTCTACCGTCTGGCAGCCCGCGACGGCGAGGAGGAGGGCGATGGCCGACGCGTGGATTAGTCATCGTGGGAGGAGAGTTCGCGCAGGATTCGGGTGCGGATGTCTTCGCGGTCGCTTGGCTTGAACCCCTGGTGGCGCCAGACGATAGCGCCGTCCGGTCCGATCAGCAACGAACAGGGCATGCCGGGAAGCCCGTAGTCGTTCGCAACGCCGCCGCTGGGATCGCTGAGGACGGTATACGGGACCGGATAGGTTTTGAGAAAGCGCAGTCCATCAGTCGGATTGCGATCGAGATTGATCGCGACGATCGCAAACTTTGGGCCCGCGATTTCTGCGCTCAACTCGGCGAGCCACGGCAGCGACTTGCGGCAGGGTCCGCACCAGGAAGCCCAGAAGTCCAGATAGACGACCTTGCCCTTGAGATCCGTCAGGGCCACGCGCTCCTCTCCACCGAGGACGGGAGGTCAAAGGCCGGCGCGGATTCCGCCGTTGCTGCACCGCCGAGCACACTGAGCAAGATGGCTATGGGAACGAGCTTCATGGTCGGATCCATCCGCACGACTAACAGGTCGTTCCAGGCCGAGACCCGGCCACTCCAGTTATGGACCACGCCGACCGTGTGGGAGTTCGTGTGGATCCACGCCGTCGATGACGAAACCGGTGCGACGCAGCTACCGATCGCAATCGCGTTATGCCAGACCAATCCTGCCATCAGCGCTGGACAAGGAGGGTCTTGTTTTTTCGCGAAGCCCGACAACGGGCCATGCTTCGCGGTGCCCACGATGGACTCCGAATCCAATAGGAGGGTCCCCGACAACCTCCAAGCAGACGGCGGAAGAAGCGGCTCGCGTCGTCGGAGCCGAATCCGCCGTGGGGACACATGAATAGTTTCGATGAGAACGACTGTTTCCCGATCTCGAGTGGACAGCAGTGGAGTACATTGGAACCGGTGAGCCGGGAACCAGCCCCGTATCGACGTTCCTGATGGATTTGACGGGTAACCCGCACGGCACTACGAGTTGGATTCATGTCGTTATGACAAAACCGCGCAGAACTTCGGCGGCGATCGGTTGACGTGAGGCAGTTGTACGGGGGGCACGATCAGATGACGACCGGTTTCGATCCATTTCGCTCCGACCGACCTCTGATCGTGTACATCGACTTCAAGAGTCCATATGCGTTCATCGCAAAGGACCCGACCTACGCCATTGCCGATCAACTCGGCATCGAGATCGACTGGCGAGCGTTGACGCTCGACATTCCGAGTTATCTCGGATCGGCGCGGCTCGATGCCGATGGTCGCGTGATCGAGAACAATCGCACGCCGCAGCAATGGAGCGGCGTCAAGTACGCATATCGCGATGCAAGACGTTATGCATCGCTGCGCGGGCTGACGCTGCGCGGGACCACCAAGATCTGGGACTCGTCGCTCGCAGGGATAGGGCTCTCGTGGGCGAAACGACAGGGGGACGCGGTGCTTCGGCAATACATCGATCGCGTCTACGAACGGTTCTGGAAACGGGAACTCGACATCGAGGATCCGCGCGTCATCGACGCGATGCTGATCGAAGCCGGCGCCGACATTGACGGCTTCGCCGCCTACAGAACGGGGGAAGGTCGTAGCAGTCACGACGCGATGCAGCAGCAGATCTTCGCGGCCGGGATATTCGGGGTACCGAGCTACGTCGTTGCCGGCGAACTCTTCTTCGGCCGCGAACACCTGCCGATGGTGCGTTGGCTGTTGACCGGCAAGCGGGGTCGGGCGCCCGACATCGCCTACAAGCACTTTCCTCCAGCGCCGGATTCGCCTCGTGCGCGGGCGGTCGATTGAGCGAGCAAGCGCCAAGTTCGATCAATGCACTTGCGACGGGCGGCCCGACGATTTGCATCGACTTCAAGAATCCCAAGGCGTATCTCGCGCTCGCAGCCGACCTATGCGC
This sequence comes from uncultured Gammaproteobacteria bacterium, assembly GCA_963829065.1. Lineage (GTDB taxonomy): Bacteria > Pseudomonadota > Gammaproteobacteria > Pseudomonadales > Azotimanducaceae > DATJGR01. Next base: position 66,795 of record CAWHHK010000019.1, read on the forward strand.
TCGAGGCCGAACTCGGCATTGCTTTCGACTGGCTGCCGCTGATCGTTTCTGCGATGGGTCGGCCGCACCCGGAGCGCGCGGATGAGGATCGCGGGTCTCGCCATCGACGCATGCGTGCGCAGTACTACGAGTCCGACCTGCGTCGCTACGCACGGATCCGGGGACTCGATCTTGGAGACCTGTACCGCAACCCGGATACGACGATCGCGAGCATCGGTTTGCTGTGGGTGAACGAACGCTCGCCGGCGATTCGAAGGGCCTATGTCGATACGGTGTTCGCGCGGTATTGGGCGGAGCAGCTGAACATCGAGGATCAAGCGGCCATTGGCGCGCTATTGGGCGGCGTGGGCGCCGATGTCGTCGGCTGGGATGCGTACGTGAATGGACCCGGTCGGCAGGCGCTGGAGCTTTCGTCCGCGCGCTTGCGCGAAGCAGGGCTGTTCGATGTGCCCGGCTACATCGTCGACAACGAGATTTTCTTTGGTCGGCAGCATCTGCCGATGATCGGCTGGATTCTCGGCGGACGCCTCGGCGAAGCGCCGATCTAGCGCGCAGCTAGTTGGCGAGCGACTTCAGCAGCGCGCGCGTGCGGATCCGATCCTCCGGCGACGGGGTGAATTCGGATGCAGCGAAGTCGGTCACACCCGCTTGCGCAAGACCGTCGATCATCCGGGTTACCGCATCTTCATCGCCGACCAATGCGAGATCGCCGGGACCGGAGACGCCTTCGCGATCGAACATAGCGCGATACGACGGCAGCTGTCCGTACAATGTCAGCGTTTTGTCGATCATCTCACGCACCTTTGCGGCGTCGTTGGTGACACACACGGGCAGGGTCGCGATGATTCTCGGCGCGGCGCGATCGGCCCGTCGGGCGGCCGCCGAAATGGTGGGGACGATGTGGTCGCGAATCGTTCGTGGACCGACCCACGCGAGCGTCGTGCCGTCGGTGCGCGCTCCGGCAACCGCGAGCGCTTGCGGTCCGAGCGCGGCAACCACCACGCCGCAGCGTCGCTCGGCGCGCTTGAACAACTGCGCATCACAACAGATCGTCTCGCCGCTGAACGCGACTTTGCCGTCGTCGAGCAGCGGCATCAGCACCGACAGATATTCCCGCAGGTGTCGAATCGGCTTGTCGAATCCAATTCCGAGCTGCGCCATCATCGGAGCGTGCGATAAGCCGATGCCGAGCGTCAGGCGGCCGCCGATCGCGGCGTCCGTCGTCAGCGCCTGACCCGCGAGCACCATCGGATGGCGCGGCAGCGTCGGCACGATCGCGGTGCCGAGTTCGATGTTCGCGACGCGCGTCCCGACCACCGTCAACACGGTGAGCGCGTCTAGTCCGCCGGTCGGGTGTTCGGCGAGCCAATAGCTCGTGAACCCGTCCGCTTCGGCCTGCGCCGCGTGCGCTACGATCGCGTCGATCGATGCGCGTTGCACGAGACCCGTGCCGTTGATTCCGATGCGCATCAGTCGTCGTCCTCGTCGTTCGTCGGCCCGTTGGGCGCCGTCAGCGCAGCGCCCTCGGGTGCGACGAACACGGCCAGTATTCGTGCAGCGTCGGTCTTGCTCGGATTCGCAAAGCGCGTATGCACGGTACCCGGCGGCTCGACCCACGTGTCGCCGGCGACGAAGCGGCGCGGTTGCTGCTGGTTCAGTTGCGATTCCACCGTACCCGCCAGAACGTAGACGAACACGAAGCCCGCGTGATGGTGTGGCGGTGAAACGCCGCCGGGCGGCACGTCCACGGTCATCGCGGTCAGCGTTTGCCCGGGTGCATTGGGGAGCGCCTGGATCGAGACGATCTTCACCTCGGTGGAAGGCGTGGGCTCTGCCGCTCGAGCGTGCGCAGCCGCCGCCGCAGCGACGGCGATGACGAGAACGGTGATCAATCGATCGTGGGCCATGTCGTCACGCGTTCAGTTCTGATAGCTGCAATCGTGCCGGTCGAGCATGCGCCTCAGCGCCGGCCACGCGAAGTGAGCCATCGGCCCCATGGCGCCGAGGCCGGTCGTCGCACCGATCGATTGCGGTGACGGATGCCGCAGCGCTCCACTCGCGAGAGCCTTCACCTGAATGGCGCACGCACGTTCGAGATAGTAAAGCCGCATGAAGCACTCGGGAACGGAGTGACCGACAGCGAGCGTTCCATGATTCCACAGCAGCATCGCGTTCTTGCGGCCGAGATCGGCTGTCAGGCGATCCCGTTCGTCGAGGTTCAGCGCCACGCCTTCGTAGTCGTGGTGCGCGACGTCGTTGTAGATGAAGAGCGCCGTCTGATTGAGCGGCAGCAGGCCTTCCTTCATGCACGACACGGCGACGCCGGCGTCGGTATGCAGATGCATCACCGCGTGGGCATCGTCGCGCGCCATATGGACAGCGCTGTGAATCGTAAAGCCGGCGGAATTGACTCCATATCCGTTGTCGAGCACGACGTTGCCATCGACGTCGATCTTGACCAGGCTCGACGCGGTGATCTCGTCGAACATGAAGCCGAATGGGTTGATCAAGAAGTGCGGTTCGTTGCCGGGCACGCGTGCGGACAGATGCGTGAAGACGAGGTCATCCCAACCGTAATGTGCGACCAGCCGATACGCGGCTGCAAGATCCTGCCGCACGGTCCATTCGTCGCTGGAAACCATCGAGCGGATGTCATCCGAGACAGCAGCTGCAGCCATCATTGTTCTCCATGAGTTCCGTGTGATCGTTCACGATGATACGCGCGCGCTTTGGCGGTGGTCCAGGCGCTCCAACAGGGTCAGTAAGTCGCACACGCGATGCGAGTATCCCCACTCGTTGTCGTACCACGACAGACATTTCAGATAGCGTTCATTGGAGACTCGAGTGAACGCCGAATCGAAGATGGACGAGTAATGATTGCCGATGATATCGGACGACACGAGCGGTCGATCCGCGAATTGCAGGATATTTCGCAGTCGCGGCGTCGCCGCGGCGGCGCGCACCGCTCGATGCACGTCCTCGACGCTGATCGTCTGCGCGAGTTCGACAAACAGGTCGACGACAGAGCCGTCCGGGACGGGTACGCGCGCCGCAATGCCGTCGAGCTTTCCTCTCAAGTTCGGCAACACTTCGCCGACCGCTTTCGCAGCGCCTGTCGACGTCGGAATGATGTTCTTCGCGGCGGCGCGGCTGCGGCGCCAGTCTTCGTGCGGGACATCGGCCAGCCGCTGATCATTCGTGTACGCGTGCACCGTGTTGATGACGCCCTCGACGATGCCGAAGGAGTCGTCGAGCACTTTTGCGAGCGGCGCCAGGCAATTCGTCGTGCAGCTCGCGTTCGAGATGATCCGATGCGCAGGATCCAGGCCGTCCTCATTGACGCCGATGACCACCGTGAAGTCGATGGCGTCCTTGGCGGGGACCGTGACGACGACGCGGTGCGCGCCCGCAGCGAGGTGTTGGGAGAGAGCCGCGCGGCTGCGGAAAACGCCAGTCGACTCGACGACTGCGTCGATGCCGAGTGCGCCCCACGGCAGTTTGGCCGGGTCACGCTCAGCGAGCAGCCGCGCCCGAGTTTTGTCGGTGACGAGATCTCGACCCTGCAACGAAAGTGCGCCCGGAAAGCGCCCCATCACTGTGTCGTATTCGAGCAGATAGCGCAGCGCATCGGGATCGAACAGATCGTTGATCGCGACGATCTCGATATCGGTGCGCTGCTCGGCGATCCGAAACACCGAACGACCGATGCGCCCGAATCCGTTGATGGCGACCCTCATCCGCGTGCTCCCGCGCCGTGTGCGTCGAGCGCCGCGTAGTGCGCGAGCACGTCGAGAATCCGGGCGGCATGTCCGCGGCTTTCGTGCCACGCGAGCATCTTGATCAGGCGGCGGCCCGCTTTGAGTGTGGCGGGCAGATCGAACAACAGCGACTGAGAACGGCCGATCACGTCGGACGACACGATCGGATCGTGCGCAACCGCGATCAGAGCCGGCGCGTGCGCGGCCGCGTCGACCATCACGGCATTCACGTCAGCAACGTGCACGTCGGCGTCTTCGAAGGCTACCGTCAGGTCGAGCAGCGAACCTTTCTGTATCGGCACGTTGAGCGCGTACCCGGACAGCTTGCCCGCGAACGTCGGCAAGACGTGCGCCACCCAACGCGGCGCGTCGGTGATATTGGGAATGATGTTCTCGGCGCCCGAACGGCTGCGGCGATAGTCGGGGCCGGCGTAGTCCTGCAGGCTCTGGTCGCTGGTGTAGGCGTGCACCGACGTCATCGTCGCCAGCGCAATGTCGAAATGGCTGCTCAGTATCTTCAGTACGAGGGCCATCGCAGTCGTGCTCCCGGAGCCCGCGCAGATCATCCGATCTTCGCGCTTCGCATCGGCCTCGTTGATGCCGGGAATGACCACACGATCGATATGATCGAGCGGCAACGCCGAGATCAGCACGCGACCCGCGCCATTGTCGAGGTGTGCCTGCATGTCGGCCCGGGCCCGAAAGCGCGCGGTCGCGTCGACGACGGCGTCGACGCCAAACGCATCCCACGGAACTTCGCGTGGTTGGTCGGTGCGCAGCATGCGCGTCGTGAACACGTCGTTGTCGAGGTGATTGCCGATGAGGCGGCATTCCGGGTCGCGCGCATCGCGCGTCAGCAGGTGGTGCAGGATGTCCGGCGCGCCGATGTCGGACACCACCGGAACTTCGAACCGATCGCCCTCGGTAGCGATCTGATAAAGCTGTCGGCCGATGAGCCCGAATCCCATGATGCCCAGCCGTATGCGACGCATGAAGCCTCCCGCCAAACAAAGGGCTCGCAGACTATAGCCGACTGTGCGCGTGTCCGACGCTGCGCGGGGCAGCGCGGCGATCAGCGGGCATAATGCGCCGGAATGAACTTGCGAAATCACCTGAGGCCGGTCGTAACCGCGGCGACCTGGTCGCTGATGCTCCTTGCGTCGTCGTCCACGGTGTTCGCCGACGTCGCGCTGGATGGTGTCAGCGAGGCGCAGACGCTGAACATCAATGCGTTCCTCGGGCTCGCCGACCTCGACTGCAACGCGCCGCCATGGTTGGTCCGGTGGCAGTTCCGCAGGGCCGACGCTGAAATCAAAGCGGCGCTGGAGGCACTCGGGTTTTATGGCGCGCAAATCGTCGATGAACTCAGCATGCCAGCGGACGGGTGCTGGCGCGCGCACTTTCAGATAACGCCCGGCGACCCGGTGATCGTGCGCGATGTTTCCATCCGGGTCGACGAACCACTCGTGCATGAGCCGGTCATCGAGGCGCGATTGAAGGAAGCCCGCGACCTGAAGGACAAGCCGCTGAATCACTTGAGCTACGAGAACGTCAAGCGCGGCCTGCGCGAGGATGCGCAAGCACTCGGATACTTCGAGGCTGCGTTCAAGACAAGTACCGTTCAAGTCGATGCGGTCGAACATCGCGCATCGGTGGACCTCGAGCTTGTCGGTGGCCCGCGCTATGTCTTCGGTAACATCGAAGTCGTCGGCGATTTTCTGGAGCGGCGCCTGATCGATGCTTACATTCCGTTCCATACCGGTGACCCGTACGACGTGTCGCTGGTCGCCCGGTTGCGCCGCAACCTCGCTGATAGCGACTATTTCGGCCGCACGGTCGTTGTGGCGGACAGCGACACCGCGGTCGACCAAGCGGTGCCGGTGAGAATTGAACTCTACCCGCGCGCGCGCGAGTGGATGTATTCGTTCGGGCTTGGCTATGCGACCGACACCGGCGCGCGGATTCGCGCCGACGCGGACAACAATTTGTTCAATGAGCGCGGCCACCGCATCGCTGTAAAGACGGTGTTGTCTACCGAGCGAAACTCGCTGGATTTCCAGTACCGCATTCCGCACCTGAACCCCTTGGACGACTGGTTCATCTTCGACACCGGTATTGCGCATCTCGAGTCGAACACGTCGACGAGCGACATCCAACGCGTCGGCGCGCGGCACAGTTATGAACAGGGGGCATGGATCGAGACCGACGCCGTCGACTTGACGCTTGAGGACTTCAAGATCGGCGATGAATTCGGGGACAGTCGTCTCGTGCTGTTCGGAACGACGCTGGCGCGGTTCTGGCGCGACGAGCCGACTCGGCCGAACGCGGGATATCGCGTCAATGGAACGATTCGTGGAGCGACGACCTCGCTGGGATCGGATACCGACGTCGTTCAGTTGCTCCTCACCGGGAAGGTGATCCGTGCGCTGGCGCAAAATGTGCGCGTGATCGTGCGCACGACTGCCGGCTGGATGTGGGAGGACGACTTCGATGCCCTGCCGCCGTCGATTCGCTTCTTCGCGGGCGGCGACACCAGTATCCGTGGCTATGAGTTCGAGGGTGTTGGCCCGGAGGACGCGCAAGGCCATGTCGTCGGCGGCAGCCGACTGCTGACCGGCTCGATGGAATTCGACTATCAGTTTCGACCGAGCTGGTCCGTCGCGGCGTTCGTCGACTCGGGGTCGGCGTATAACGAGCAGCCGCGGTTCTTCACCGGCGTCGGCGGCGGTATCCGTTGGTATTCGCCGATCGGACCGATCCGTGTCGACGTCGCGCATCCGCTCGACGATCCGACCACGCAGTGGCGGCTGTACGTCACGGTCGGTCCCGATCTGTGAGGGCAGTCTGGCTGTCAGTGCTCGCGCTGCTGGTCGCCGCGATCGTGATCGTGGCGATGGTCGCGAGCATACTCGGAAGCAGCGCTGGCACGCGCTGGTTGATCGAACGCGGGATCGCCGCGGCCGGCGTGCCGATCGAGGTCTCGCGCATCGATGGCAGCGCGCTGCGAGGCGTCCATATCGACGCGCTGCGGATTCGGCTCGAGCACGCGACGATCGACATCAAAGCACTCGAGGTCGAGCCGGCGTGGGGTGCTTCGGGCGTACGCCGCGCGCTTGTACTCGATCGCCTCGCGGCAGCATCGATCAGCGTGACGACGACTGCGGAACCGAACCAACGCGCGCCCCTCGAATGGGTCGTTCCAGTGCCGCCGATTTCCTTTGACGTGCGTTCGCTGCGCATCGACCGGTTTGCAACGGACCGTCTGCCCGAGCGCTACGCGCCCGCGGTCGCGGCGCGAGTTGCGTACGACGGCGCCGCGTTTTCGTTGCACGACCTCGACCTGCGCGCGACTGCCCTGCAGATCACAGGCGATCTGACGCTGGTACCGGGCAAGGACGTCCCGATTGGCGGCGATTTGACGTGGCGTCTGTTCGATCCGGCGCTGTCGGGTCACGTCGCGTTGACGCGCACGCTGCGCGAACTCGACTTCGAGGCGCGCGTCGACGAACCGCTTCGCGCAGATGCGCGCGGCCGAATCCGTCTGTTGGGGGAGGTGGACCCGTACTTCACTTTCTCGACCCGCGTGTCCGAATGGACTATGTCCGAATGGGCGAACGCACGGGTCAAAGTGTCGCGACCTCAGTGTCGACGTTGCGGGGACCCTTCAACATTTTGACGCGCACGGCGACGCCAAGCTGCAGGTCCCCGAATTGCCGTCTGCGCGGCTCACGGCGCAGTTCGGCGGATCAATCGATGCGATCGATGTCACGCAGGCGACGCTCGAATTGAACGACGGTCGGGCGATTGTGCGAGGACGGATCGAACGCGAACCGCAACTGGCGGCAGATCTGAAGGTCGATCTCGAACGCCTGGATCCGCATCTGTTTTACGAACCATTGTCCGGCGCGCTGTCTGGCCAGATCGAGGTGGAGGCGCGCAACGAAGATCTGCACGTCGTGATCGGGTCTCTCGACGGTGACCTCAACGGTGCCGCGTTTCGCAGCAGTGGTCGGGTCAGCCGTGTCGGCGGCGTTTGGGCCGCGCGCGATTTGGAGATTCACTCTGGCCCCAACCACGCCACATTGACGCTGGACTGGGATGGCGACCGGGTGAGTGGCGGCACGGAGCTCGACATGCCGGAACTCGGGACATTGCTACCGGAACTGCACGGTGATCTGGCGGGCAACGTCACGTTCGCGGGCACGCGCGATAAACCGAACCTCGTCGGCACGATCGCGTCGCGCAGGCTCGACTATGGCGAGTGGTCACTACGTGATCTGCGCGTCGACGCATCATCGAACGATGCACGAACCGGTCGGACGCACGTCGGGATCGCGAGTGCGGCGCGCGGCGACTTGCGCATCGATCGGGTCGACGTCGATGCTCGCGGCACGCTTGACGCGATCGACGCAACCCTCGGCTGGAACTTCGGCGACGAGCGAGGTGCCATCGCGCTGTCGGGGCGCCACGATTCGAGTCGCTGGAACATTGCGATCGACGAGGGCGCGTTGCTGACGCTGCCAGGCGAGTTGTGGCGGCTGGATAGGCGCGCGACGGTGACGATCGAAGGTGACGCATACAGCATGTCGGCCCATTGCTGGCAACACACCCGGGATATCGGTCGACTGTGCGTTGATACCGCCCAAATGCGGGGCGAGAACGCGAGTTTGGTCGGCACGCTCGACCGTTTGCACGTGGCCGTTCTGACGAGTCGGTTCAAGGGGCTGGAAGGAATCGCCGGAACCGTGTCCGGCCGCTGGGACCTTGTCTCGGACGCGCGCGGTTGGCGCGGCACCGCCGCGCTCGAGACAGATCAGTTGGCGCTCGTCGATCCTGCCGCGGCGGACGAACCCGTGCTCGATTTTCCGCGGCTGGTGGCCACCGCCAGCATTTCGAACGGAGGCATCGACCTCGAGTTGGAAGCGTGGCACGAACAGTCTCGGGTCATGGACGGGCAGCTGCACATTGCGGGCTTCGACGGCGCTGCGAGACTAACCGGCCATGCGAGCGTCGCGGTGGACGACCTCGGGTTCATCGCGACCTTCAGCCGACGGATCGGCGAGATCCAAGGTGCGCTGAACGGAGCGTTCGACATCAGTGGTTCGCTCGCCGAACCCAGCGTCGATGGCGCGCTCGTGGTGCAGGGCGCGCGCGTCGTGTTGATCGAGCCGGGTGTCGAACTCACGTCTGTGGATCTGACGATGCAACTGAGCGGCGGCAACCAGATCGCCATCCACGGCGCGGCGCGCAGCGCCGAGAGCACTCTTACGGTCGAAGGTGCCGTGCTCGAGCCGTTCAGCGATCAACGCCGATTTCAAGCACGGGTAGACGCGACCAACCTCGCGGTGCGGATACCGGATCTGGACGCGCGCGTGACGGGCGGTGTCGACGTCGATTGGCGCGCGGGCCTGGTGACGGTGAAGGGTCGGGTCGAAGTGCCGCGTGCCGCGATTACGATCAGCGAGCTGCCGGCGGGCGCGGCACCGGTCAGCCCTGACGTCGTTGTGATCAATCGAGCCGAGACCCACCCCGGTGGCACGCGGGTGCAAGTCGATCTGGAGCTGGAGTTGAAGGACGATGTGCGCTTCACGGCGTTCGGGCTGTCGACGGGACTCGCGGGCAGTCTTCAGCTGCGCCAATCGGCGGACGGAATCGTCCAACTGAACGGATCGCTCGCGCTGATCAACGGTACGTTCAAAGCGTTCGACCAGACGCTCGCAATCGATAGCGGGCGGCTGACGTACAGCGGCTCCCCTTCGAACCCCTATGTCGACGCGCGCGCGTCGCGGACCATTCATGAGTCGAGTCGCACCGTAACGGTCGGTGCGCAGATCCAGGGTCCGTTGAATGCGATCGAGACGACGCTGTTCTCCGATCCGTCGATGTCGGACGCGGATACGTTGGCGTACCTCGTGCTCGGACGACCGCTGAATACCGCGACGGCACAGGAGGGGAGCAACGTGATGGGCGCCGCGGTCGCGCTGGGACTCAAAGGTGCAGCGCCCCTGATCAAGGAGGTTCGCGACGCATTTGGTCTGGAGGAACTCACCGCGACCGGCGGCGGCGCCGAGGATCTGACGTTGATCGCCGGTAAGCGGTTCAGCAAACGTCTATTCGTCAGATATTCGTACCAGACATTCACTCGAGTGAGCGCGATCCTGATCGAACTGTTGCTGAATCGCCGCCTCAGCCTCGAGGCAACGGCGTCCGAAATACCCGCGGTCGACCTGATCTACCGGGTTGGGGAGAACAACTGAACGGCGGCGGGGCGCGGCGTCGTGAGGGGCTAGATCTGCCTGTTCGGCGACGCGCGACGCTCGAGCTCGGCCAGAACCATGTCGGCGCACTCCTCGAGCAACAGCTGGTCATCCTTGAATAGCAACAAGAGCCGCACGACGCGCTTCACATGGTCGCGCCCAAGCGCGTGAACCGCAGCCACCAGTTCCCGGTCCTCGACTTGTGTCGTAAAGCGAATCATCACTGTCCTTGCCGAACGGCCGCATTCGAATGTACGACCGAAGTCGCTCGGCGTAAACCGTGACGGAGCGCGTGTTCCGAGAATCGAGGTTCATCGATTGCAGTTGACTCACGTGCGCGCGTTGGCTGTAGTGGATCAAACGTTCACGCGGCGTGACAGCGATGCCTTCCGTGGTTCCCGATGACGTCCCGCTCGGAAAAACCTCTGGGTACCCGACGACGTACACGCCGTCACTGTTGCGTTCGATCGAACGCGCGACGATGCGTGCGGCGCTTGGCGTCAAAGGACGGCTTCCGTTCTACGGGCAGGACACATGGAATTGTTTCGAGTTTTCGTGGCTGAACGCGAAAGGCCGGCCCGAAACGCGCATCGTGAAGGTCGAGGTGCCTTGCAACTCGGCGGCGATCGTCGAAAGCAAATCGATGAAGCTGTACCTCAATTCATTCGCGCAGACGGTATTTGACACACCGCCCGAGTTGCTGACGACGTTGAATTCGGATCTGGCGTTGGCGTTCAGGACCCCGGTGATCATCGAACTGCTGAGCGTCGATCAGTCGCCGGCACCCGTCGCTCGATTGCCGGGCCGTTCGCTGGACAACATCGATGTCGATTGTGAGGTGTACCACTGGTGCCCGGACCTGCTCGAAGTGGAAGCCGGTGCGGTGACGGTGCGCGAGACGATACATACGAACCTGTTTCGCTGCGTCTGTCCCGTGACGGGACAGCCCGATTGGGCGAGCGTGATGGTGCAGTATGTCGGCCACAGAATCCCGCCGACCGCGTTGCTGCGCTACCTGGTGGCGTTTCGCAATCACGCGGCATTCCACGAGGCCACGATCGAGCAGATATTCGTCGATCTGACGCAGCGCTGCGCGCCGGAGCAGCTGACCGTGTATGGACGTTTCCTGCGGCGCGGGGGCATCGACATCAATCCATTTCGATCGACCGATCAAACCGCGGCGCCATCGGTGCGCCTGAATCGTCAGTAGCGTGACGCCGTGTGCGGGGACAGCGAGGAGCGATCGATGAGTCGGCTATCCACGCCGATCCCCCTCCGGTAATGCCCTTTCCGAATTCACAGATTTCGACTCTCTCCGCTTGATTTTCGTCACCCACCGCGACGATATTCGTCTCAATCCTTGCTCGACAGAGGGCGCCAACCGGTGGCGCTTGTTGGCGGAGCAGGGGCGGCGCCTGCGGGTTCGGCCTACGCAACCGAACCTCCGGGGGCCTTGGGAGACACCGCCCGGCCCAACTACATGGGTCCGTCCGAAAGGGCTGGTGAAACGGATGAACGCAGGGCGAAATCCCTGCGGGATGATTGTGATCGGAGGTGGTCACTGTCCGTTTCAGAAGGCGGTCCCGAGGTCTAAGGAAAACGCCGCGGTGGAGCGCCGAGAGGCGCGCCGGCACGCGTTATGGGCCGGCAATCCCGTTCGCAGCGGGATGGGCTAAGCCGTAAGGCTAGCCAACGGGCGCGGCGATCCGCGCCTGCGAATTTCGGCGCTCCGCTACCCTCTGTATTGAGGTTGCGAAGGGTTCGAAACCGACAATTTGGACGGAAGCCAGCCGGGATGCGCCGCGCGGCAACGCTCCCGCACATCACTACATAGGCATGGAGGAAGAACGGAGAACGCCGATGACCGAACCGAACAATGCCGCCGACACGATCAAGGACGTCGTGGTCCATGGAACGGGCCGCGGTCGATTTCAACAGGAGGTCGCCTGGAGGTCGCATCGCCTGATCGCCGACGAGCCGACGGATGTCGGCGGGCTGGACGGCGGACTCGGGCCCTACGAGCTTTTGCTGGCGTCGCTCGGCGCCTGCACGGCCATGACGCTGCGGTTGTACGCCGAGCAAAAGCATTGGCCGTTGAAGGACGCGCAAGTCCGGCTGCGTCACTCGCGTATCCATGCTGAAGACTGCGCTGAATGCGAGACGAAGACAGGAATGCTCGATCGCATCGATCGCGTCATTACGCTCGAAGGCGATCTCACCGCCGAGCAACGCTCGCGGCTGATGGAAATTGCCGACAAGTGTCCGGTGCACCGGACTTTGAAATCCGAGATCGATATCCGGACCGTCGAGGCGGAGAGTTAGAGGCGTTCATCGTCGGGAAAGGCCGTCAACCGCGCATTGGCAAAAGCGGAGGGCCTGAGGCACGATAGCCCTCATGTTTGGGACACGCAGAACATGAACCAGCCGAGCGTCATCATCGCGGGCGCCGGCCCGATCGGACTGACCGCGGCCTTGCTGCTCGGCAGCAAGGACATCCGCGTCACCGTCCTGGAAGCCGACGACGCGATTTCCGATGCGCTGCGCGCCTCGACCTGGCATCCGCCGACGCTCGACATGCTGGCGCCGTACGGCATCACCGATCGCATGCTGGCGGCGGGCCTGCTCTGCCCGAGCTGGCAAATCCGCATGCATCCGTCGGGCGATCGCGCCGTGTTCGACCTTTCGGTGCTCAAGGGCGAGACCGATCATCCCTATCGCTTGCAGTATGAGCAGTCGAAATACGGTCATCTGGTGCGGGATGCGCTTCGCGCGTTGCCGAGTGTCACGATCCATTTCGGAACCGCGGTGACGGGTCTCAGCCAGACCGCCGACACGGTGACCGTGCAGGCCTCGTCACACGGCGAAGATCGGGAATTCACCGCCGACTATCTGATCGGCGCCGACGGCGCGCGGAGCGCGGTGCGGAAGGCCATCGACGTCGATCTGTCCGGCGACATCTATCCCGAGACCACGATCCTGGCGACGACGTTGTTTCCGTTCCACGAGCTGGCTCGAAGGCCTGTCCAACGTCTCCTATTGCTGGAAGCCGAGCGGCACCTTCAGCCTGTTGCGCCTGCCCGGCGTCTGGCGGGCCAGCCTTTACGCCCGCGAGGGTCAGAGCATCGAGCAGGCGCTGACCGACGAGGGGTTGCAGGATCTCCTCCACGACATCATCCCGGACACCGGGCCGATCGAGGTGCTGGAAAGCCGGCCCTATCGGATCCACAAGCGGCTCGCCTCGACCTATCGCAAGGGCCGCGTGTTCCTCGCCGGCGACGCCGCGCATCTCAACAGCCCGTCCGGCGGCATGGGGATGAACGGCGGCCTGCATGACGCCTTCAATCTCACCGAAAAGTTGGTCTCGGTTTTGCAGGGTGGTGCGGACGAGCGCGTGCTCGATCGGTACGAGCGGCAGCGCCGCCCGATCGCCGAGGAAGAGATCATCCAGCAAGCACACCGCAACCGGACCCGGATGCAGGAGCGGGACCCGGAGCGGCGGCGCGACATGCTGAAGGACTTGCAGCAAACGATTGACGACCCGGTGAAGCTGAAGGCCTATCTGATGAAATCCTCGATGATCGACGGGCTGCGTCGCGCCGCGGCAACGGAATAGAGGACAAGGGTCATGGCGGCGATGTTTGATTTCAAGCGCTTGCGGAAACCGGTGGCGGTGTTGGGCGCCTCCGTGCTGCTCGCCATGTCGGCTTTGGCCGCAGGCGCAGTCGGATTATCCGTCGCGTCCGATCACGCTGCTGGTTCCGTTCGCGGCCGGCGGCAGTTCCGATGTCGTGATGCGGCTGGTCAGCGCCAAGGTTGCCGACAGCATCAAGCAGACCATCCTCATCGAGAATCGGCCCGGCGGCGGCGGCAATGTCGCCGCGCTGGCGCTGAAGAATGCGCCGCCCGATGGCTACACGCTGATGCTGGGACACACCGGAACCCACGCCATCAACGCCACGCTCTATCCCGACCTGAAGTTCGATCCGATCAAGGATTTCCAGCCGATCACGGCGCTGATCTCGTTCAACAACCTGCTGAACGTTCCCGAAGCGAGCCCGGCAAGGACGGCGGCCGAGCTGGTCGCGTTCGCGAAATCGAAGCCCGATGGCCTGACCTACGCCTCGCAAGGCGTCGGCACCGGCGGACACCTGCTCGGCATCATCTTTGCCAAGCAGACCGGCATCAAACTGGTTCACGTGCCGTACCGCGGCGTGGCGCCGGCGGTGACCGACATGGTGGCCGGCCGTGTCGACATGATGTTCTCGGCCTATCTCTCGGTTTCGCCGCACGTCAAAAGCGGCAAGCTCCGCATGCTGGCGATCGCCGGAGCGCACCGGCATCCGGAGTTTCCGGAGGTGCCGACCATGGCCGAGGCAGGATTCCCCGGCGTCGAGATGGAGCAGTGGTTCGCCCTGTTCGCGCCGGCCGGCACGCCGGACCCGATCGTGCGACGGCTCAACCGCGAGTTCGTCGCGGCGCTGCAAAGCGACGACGTGAAAAAGGTGTTGCAGCCGCAAGGCTCCATCATCATTCCCGGCACGCCGGAGGATCTCGCCGCCCGCGTCGCGCGCGACGTCGTCGCCCTCGGCAAGGTCGTCAAGGAATCCGGCGCCACACCCACGGAGTAGCATGTCGCTCGAATACGCCTCGCGCGGCTTGGTCGGCATGCTGACGCCGCAAGCCAACACCACGGTGGAGCCGGAGTTCAACCTGCTCTGGCCGCCACGCGTCGCCATGATCAACGCGCGGCTGATGAGCGACAAGCCGTCGATGGACGCGCGGCTGGTCGACTATTTCGCCAACTACGGCAATGCGCTGCGGCAGTTCGCCAATGCGCCGTTGAAGGCCGCGGCAGCCGCCTGCACCGGCGCGTCGTATCTGGCGGGGCGCGAACGCGAGGCGAGCCTCGTGGCCGAGCTTGAGGCGCGCCACGGCTTTGCCTTCATCACCGCGGCGACCGCCGTGGTCGCTGCGTTGACGGTGTTGAACGCCAAGCGGATTGGTCTGGTGTCGCCCTATCCGGCCGGGCTGAACGAGGCGAGCGTCGCCTATTGGCGGAGCCAGGGATTCGATCCGGTCGAGATCGCGAGCGTCTTCAACACCGAAAGCGCGTTTCATCCGATCTACAGCCTGGAAGGATCGGCCGCGACGAAGGCGCTGCGTTCGCTTGAAGGCAAACCGCTTGACGCGATCGTCATGCTGGGGACCGGCATGCCGACCTTGGCGCCGATCGCCGAAACGATCGGATGGTCCGGCGCGCCGGTGATGTCGTGCAATCTGTGCCTCGCTTGGCGGGTGGTCGAGGCGCTGGACGGACACGTGCCGAGCTTGGCGACGCTTCAGCCTTGGCTCTGCGGCGAGGGCTGGGTCGGCCGGCTCAAGGCGCAGATGATGCGGTGAACGGTGGCAAACGTGAACTGGCTGGCGTTTCTCGGCCGTGGTATCGGTTGGTCCGCAGCACGGTCGTAACCACGGTGCCAAATATCTGGCAAATATCTGGGATGATGCCCCACTGATTCGCGGTGGTGACAACGCACGATTGGACCGGCACAGCGATGGCCAAGCACGTCCCAGCGCCCGACCTGCAGGCTCAGCTGATCGACTTGAGCACGCTCGTTCAATTGATCAAGCGGGCCCGCCAGGCCGCGTCGGTCCAGGAACTCGGTTTCATCGCCGTCAACGAGACCCATTCGCTGTTTCCCTATCGGCAGGCCGCGCTGTGGCGTGAAGAACGCCCCGGCATGGGCTCCGTTGCGGCGGTGTCCGGCACGCCGGTGGTGGAGCGCAATGCGCCCCTGACGCTGTGGCTGTCGCGCATGCTGTCCCATGTCTCCGGCAGCGCCGACGCTCAGAAGGTTGCGCCGGTCGACGGCCGAACCCTGCCGCCGCACTTGCAGGAGGACTGGGCCGAATGGTTGCCGGCGCACGGTCTGTGGGTGCCGCTCGCCGCACCGGGGCACCGCCGCTTGGGCGCGTTGTTTCTGGCGCGCAACGAACCCTGGGGCGAGGCCGATCAGCATCTGGCGCAGGAACTGGCGGATGGCTACGGCCACGCCTGGAATGCATTGTTGCGCGGGCGTTCGCGAAACGTGTTGGCCACACTCTGGCGCCGCCGAACGGGCCTCAAGATGGCCGCCGCGCTGGCGATCTTCGCCGCGATGTGGATCCCGATCCACCTGTCGGCGCTGGCGCCCGCCGAGGTGACGCCGTTCAACCCGACCATCGTTCGGGCGCCGCTGGACGGGGTGGTGGATCATTTCGAGGTCAAGCCCAACGAGGAGGTCAAGGAGGGGCAGCTCGTTCTTGAGCTCGATCGGCGCGCCATCGAGAACAAGCTCGAAGTCGCCAACAAGGCGCTCGCGGTGGCGGAAGCGGAATACCGCCAGGCCGCCCAGCAGGCGCTGTTCGACGAGAAAAGCCGCGCGCAACTTGCGGTGCTCAACGGCCGTGCCGAACAGCGCCGCGCCGACGCCGTATACGCGCAGTCGCTGCTCGACCGGATTCACGTGACGGCAACAAAGAGCGGGATCGCGATCTTTGATGATCCGAACGATTGGATCGGCCGCCCTGTCACGATTGGCGAGCGGCTGCTCGAAATCGCCGACCCCAACCAGGCCGAGCTTGAAGTCTGGCTGCCGGTGTCCGATGCCATCACGCTGGAACCGGGAGCGGCCGTCGAATTTTTCCTCAATATTGCCCCGGATGCGCCGTTGCGAGCCAAGCTCCGCCAGACCAGCTATGAGGCGACGATGTCGCCGGCCGGATTGCTGGGCTACCGGCTCAAGGCGGAGCTTCTCGAGCACCAGAACTCGCCGCGCATCGGCCTTCGCGGCACGGCGAAAGTCTACGGCGAACGCGTCACGCTGTTTTATTATCTGATGCGCCGGCCCATTGCGGCGGCGCGCCAGATGATTGGAATGTGATGTCGCTCGCAGCGCATGCCGGCGAACCGCCGCGGCCGCTCCTGCCGTTGCGCGAGGATATCGGGATTTTCCCCGGACCGGTCGCGCTCGACGGTTCGCCGACCTGGACGCTGCACGATCCGGCTAAGAATCGATTTTATCGTCTCGGCTGGCGCGAATTCGAGATTCTCTCGCGGTGGCAAGGAGCGACTGCAAGTTCCATCGTCGACCGCGTGAGCGAAGAAACCACGCTGCGGATCGAGGCCGAAGACGTCGACGAGATGGCGCGCTTCCTGTTCGGGTCCGATCTGCTGCACTCCACCAGCCCGCAATCGACCAAGAACCTGCTCGACAAGGCGGCGCGGCAGCGACCGAGCATCGGCCACTGGCTGCTGCACAACTATTTGTTCATGCGAATTCCGTTGCTGCGGCCGGACACCGTTCTGACGGCGACCGAGCCCTATACGCGCTGGGCGTACAGCCGCGGTTTCGCAATTGCGGTTATCGCGCTGGGGCTGCTCGGGCTTTACGGCGTCGCGCGTCAGTGGGATCTGTTCCTCGGCACGTTCGTCGATTTGCTGAGTGTGGAAGGCGCGATCTGGTTCGGCATCACGCTCGCAGGCCTCAAGGTGATTCACGAGCTCGGCCACGCCTACACGGCGAAGCGGTTTGGCTGCCGCGTTCCTACCATGGGCTTCGCGCTGCTGGTGATGATTCCGGTGCTCTACACCGACGTGAACGAATCGTGGAAGCTCAACGGCCGCCGCGAGCGGCTTGCGATCGGGATGGCCGGCGTTGCGGCGGAGCTTTCGTGCGCCGCCGCGGCGCTGTTCCTGTGGACGCTGTTGCCCAACGGTCCCGCCCGCAGCGCGATGTTCATGATCGCGACGTCAACCTGGGTGACGACGGTGTTGATCAACTGCAGTCCGTTCATGCGGTACGACGGCTACTACGTGCTGTCGGATTTTCTGGAAATGCCGAACCTGCACACGCGCGCGTTCGCGCTGGCGCAATGGTGGATCCGCAAGACGCTGCTCGGCCTCGACGACCTGGTCCCGGAGGATCTGCCGGCGCGCCGCCGCAACCTGTTGATCGCATTCGCGATCGGGACGTGGATCTATCGATTGACGCTGTTCCTCGGCATCGCCGTGCTGGTCTATCACTTCGTCATCAAGATCCTGGGCGTCGCCATGGCGTTGGTCGAGGTCGGCTATTTCATCGCGCGTCCGATTGTCAATGAACTGCACACGTGGTGGCGCCGCCGCGCCGACCTGCGGTGGAACAGCCGCATCGTTTTGACGCTCGGAGCCTTCGTCACGGCCATTGTCCTTCTCCTCGTGCCCTGGCGGTCCGCGATCGAAGCGCCGGCCTTGTTGAAGAGCGAGCAGCATATCCAGGTCTTCGTCCCCGAATTCGGCGCGCAGCTCGTCGATGCCGCCGCCGTGGACGGACAACGCGTCGAGAAAGGCCAACTGCTTCTTCGTCTCGTTTCGCCCGATCTGGATTACAAGCTCGCT
>CAWHHK010000020.1:0-15502 GCA_963829065.1 uncultured Gammaproteobacteria bacterium
GGAATGCAGAGCATTTTTAGACCGGCGGCGCGGCGGAGGCGCTTGAGAGCACTCAGGAGGTGATCGCCGCGACGGTGGTCTAAAAATGGGTTGGGCTAAACCGTCGGGGTGTGGTGATATCTATGGGTATCGATTGCCGACTCAATCTTGGAGGGGATCTGAAGCGGCCAGAGGTGATGAGCGTGTCGGGCGCTCTGGATGGGTCGCGCTGCCTCCAGTGAGCTGTCATGGTGTCGGGGGATGAGATCGGTACCGGAAAATCTTTGCAATGAACCGCGTGGCAACACCGCTCCGTCGCTTGGCCAGGCGAAGCTTGCCCGGAGTAATTTGCTCTGCATCTCATAACAGCCCTCTTTATCAGGAGGTATCCTTGATCGACACTTGCCTGGGTGGACGTCCCGGCAAGACCTGGGTCACCAGCATCTGGCCTTGGCGACAGACTGGGCACTGCCACAACCAAGAGCCGGTGAGCTCTTCATAGCGCTCACGATAGTCCTTGACCGGACAGGATTTGGATGGTGCGCACGTCGGTACCGGCTTCCAACAGATGGACGGCGAATGCGTGGCGTAGGGAATGAGGTGTGATTGGTTTGGGAATATAGCAACGTCGATGCGCGTTTTGGCACACCGATTCTACAGTGTGCCTGCCAATGTGGCTGCCGACTCGATCACCCGGAAAGGGCCACCCTTTGGGCTTGTCCACTCGCCACCATTCGCGCAGGATTTCGAGGAGCTTCGGGGAGAGCATGACATCGCGATCTTTGGCACCTTTACCCTGTCGGATTGGGGGATCGGCCTCTTCCTAGACGAGATCGTATTCTATCATCGACGTAGCCGATCGCTTATTATCGCAGACTTATTATTTAATCTGAGAGCGAGAAGGGATGCGTGGATCACTAGGACAATGGGTGCGCTGGTTATCGGCCCCTTTCCCGGTTGCAGATTCGCACGTCTTTATGGTGCGCTTTACAGATCGCCGACGCATGCGCACGGCGCTGGAACGGATACTTGATTGGGACTTCGATCAGATCATTTGGACACGGTGCTGTCGTCGAGAACAATGGGAAGGAAGTCTTTCGGACGGCGTTTCGATGGCTCTTGAAGTGATTGGACCAAGGTTGCAGCGAGATTATCCTAACGAACACGCCCGCAATAGGTCAGGCGATCCGCGGCAGCCCTTGCGGCGTATTCACTCTGGAATGCCTCGCCCCACTTCTCCAAGGGGATCGTCGTCGTGATCACTAAGCTCATCCGTTCATACCCTGCTCTGAGGACCTCGAAAAGTAACTGCGTTCCGAGTTCAGAGAAACGCCCGTATCCCATTTCGTCGACAATCAGCAAGTCCAGCCGATCAAGCCGGCGGTAGAAACGGCGAAGACGCCGGCTTTCGTGGCTCTCGATCAATTCGGAGACTAGTGCGGAGGCCGTGGTGAACAGTACCCGCTTTCTCTGAAAGCAGGCCGCATAGCCGAGCGCGCCCGCAAGGTGAGTTTTGCCAGTCCCAGATTTTCCAACGATGACAATGTTCTCCCGACGCTCAATGTAGTTGCCCTGGAGCAACGTCCGAACAAGGCCCTCATTGATGGAAGGCTGGGCGGCAAAGTTGAAGCTCTCGATTGTCTTGACGACCGGGAAACACGCCTTTCGGACTTGGCCCTCTCCGACATAGATCCTCAGATTGTGCCGGATGACGATGCTCAGATCGACCACAAAGAGAAATACAACAACGTCGTCAATAAAGGAAATCACCGCCTGGTCGCTTAGAAACTGTTCCAATCCCCACAGCACAAATGCCAATCCAATGAAAATCCCGACGAGACGTTGACCAAACGTCCGCCGCAGAGTGAGGATGAGGATGAAGTAAGAAATCCCAATCGCAATCAGAGGAACGGCGGATTTTAAAGAAATCAGCGGTTGCGATCCTATGATCAATGGCAGGGCATGGCGCACCATGAGGAAGCTCGCGGTCAGGATTGCGACCCAAAGCGCGCCGCAACTCAATCCACGCAGTGCGGTCTGCACCCAAAGTGCTAGAATTCCTCGCCGAGCCGGGGGTCCGCTCCGGCTTGGATGTTCAAATTCATCAAAGGGTGTAGAGAATTCGCCCACAGGACCGAGTGTTGTGCGCAAAGCCGAGTCCGTCAACAGAACGAATGAAGAGCGCCTGGAGAGGTGTGTAGGAAGATCGAATCAGGTTATCGGGGTCGATTGCGCTCGGTCGGTTCCTTATCTGCAGGCTTGCGTCGCCGGGATCGACTCGAAGTAACCGGAGCGCATTCGCGGTGACGATGAGCGTCGCACCTGTGTCGGCGGCAATAGCGAGCCAGAGGCTGGTGTAGCCGAAGATGGCCAGCACAAGAAAAACCAGCTTCACCGCGATAGAGAAGGCGATGTTAAACTGGATCACGCGCAAGGTGCGCCGACCAAGATGAACAGCTTCGGCAACTTTACTCAGGTCGTCTTTCATTAACGCAATGTCGGCAGTCTCAATGGCGGTGTCGGTTCCGGCTGCGCCCATGGCGATGCCGATTGTCGCGGCGGCCATCGCTGGTGCATCGTTCACGCCGTCGCCGATCATCCCGACGTGGCCATAAACAGCGAGCAGTTCGCCGACATGCTCGATTTTTTGATCAGGTAGATCGCCGTATGCTTCGTCGACGCCAGCCTGCCGCGCGATGGCGTTGACCGTGCGCTGGTTATCACCGCTCAGCATGACTACTTTTTGAACTCCTGTGGCGTGTAGACTACGGATAGCGTCAGGGGCGTTGGGGCGCATCGTATCGCCGACCGCAATCATACCAAGCACCTCGCCGGCGCAATCGGCGTGCGGCTTGTGGCCGACGACCACAACCGATTGGCCCTGCTCTTCGATGCCCGCCAGCAGGTTCTCGATTGCATCCGAGCAAACCGCCAGTTCGCGCGTGAAACGGTGATTGCCGACGAAGTAATGATGGCCGCCGACCTCGGCTTCCGCGCCACGGCCGGTGCGAGCCTGATAGTTTTCGCTTCGCGGAAAGTCGACCCCACGTGTCGAACTGCACTTAAATCGTAGATTACTGCACTCAATTCGTGGACTGATTTCACCGTTGATTTCGGACTGATATTGCCGTCAGCAATCCGCATTTTCGCAGATGCACCCGCTTCTTGCCAATGATCTTCGCCGAGGAGAGTTCACGTCCGAAAGACCGGGGCTGTCTACGATTTAAGTGCAGTTCTTTCTACGAATTAAATGCAGTGAACACGTTGCCTGTCCACGATTCGCCGGCAAGCAGGGCTACCGGAACATGGCCGCCTATTGCGGCTCGAAATTCGCGGCGATCGGCATCACGCAGTCGCTTGCGGCGGAACTCGCGCCCGACAACATCCGCGTCAACGCGATCTGTCCGGGCGTTGTCGGCACGGCGATGTGGCTCGAACACCTGATGCCGATGAACACGCTCGATCAGGCGCAGAAGAACGCGCAATTCGAGCAAGCGATGAAGGACATGATTCCGCTGGGTCGTCCGCAAACGGCTCAGGACATGGGCGCGGCAGCGGTGTTCCTGGCATCGGCGCCGAACATCACCGGCGTGAGTTTGAGCGTTGCGGGTGGGTATGAGATGAATTGATCGGCGGCGTTGCTGGCGTTCCAGACAGATTGTCCGCAGCTTCAGCGCACCATGGGCTGCCGACCGGTTGCCCGGCGGGATCCTTGACCGGAAGAAGCATCGACAATGCGGCGCTTTACCGGCAGCATCCCACCGCCGACTGATCAACGACGTCGGCGTACCGTTTGGGGGGAGAAACCGTGAATTTGTCGAAGCTGACCAGCAGTCTGCTGCTGTCGTTGTGCCTGGCCGCGCTCGCTGCGCATTCCGACTCGCGTGATCCGACCGCCGCAGGCAAGGCCGCCAACGTCGACGACAAGCGATTGCTCGCCGCCGCCGATGACGGCGCGAATTGGCTGACATACGGCCGCACCTATGACGAGCAGCGTTTTTCGCCGCTGACGGCGATCAACGACGATAACGTCGGCAAGCTCGGCCTCACGTGGTCGTCGGACCTCGATACCGCGCGCGGCCAGGAAGCGACGCCGATCGTTGTCGACGGCGTGATGTATGTGTCGACGGCGTGGTCGATGGTCAAGGCTTTCGACGCCGCGACCGGTCAGCCGCTGTGGGCGTACGACCCGAAGGTGCCGCGCGAAAAGCTCGTCGACGTCTGCTGCGATGCCGTCAATCGCGGCGTCGCGGTCTACAAAGGGAAGGTGTTCGTCGGCACGCTCGCCGGCCACGTCGTCGCGCTCGACGCGGCCACCGGCAAAGTCGTTTGGGACGTACGCAGCATTCCCGAAGGCTCACACATGGCGATCACCGGGGCGCCTCGTATCGTCAAAGGCAAGGTGCTGCTTGGCGCGGCGGGTTCGGAATATTTCTCACGCGGCTACCTGGCGGCATTCGACACCGAGACCGGGAAAGAAGTGTGGCGTTTCTATACGGTTCCCGGCGATCCGGCGAAACCGTTCGAAGGCAAACATCTCGCGAAAGCGGCGAAGACGTGGAGCGGTCAGTGGTGGACGCGCGGCGGCGGCGGCACGGTATGGGATTCGATCACATACGATCCCGAAACCAATCTCGTCTACTTCGGCACCGCGAACGCCGAGCCATGGAACCCGGCGATCCGCAACACGACCGAGGGCGACAATCTGTACACGGCGTCGATCGTCGCGGTGCGTCCCGACACGGGCGAATACGTGTGGCACTTCCAAGAGACGCCGGAAGATCGGTGGGACTTCGACTCGGACCAGCAGATCATCGCGGCGACGATCGACGTGAAGGGGAAGCCGCGGCGCGTCGTCATGCACGCGCCGAAAAACGGTTTCTTCTACATCCTCGACGCGAAGACCGGCAAATTCGTCTCGGGCGCAGCATTCGCCGCCGTGAACTGGGCCTCGGGGCTCGATCCGGTCAGCGGTCGCCCGAACGTGAACCCGGAAGCGAAATACGACATCACCGGCAAACCATTTTTGAGTTTGCCGAGCGCGACCGGCGCGCACACGTGGCATCCGATGGCGTATAGCCCGAAGACCGGTCTGGTCTACATTCCGAAAAACGAAGCCACGTTCCCCTACGTGGCCGCGGGCAAGGACTGGAAGCCGACGGAGATCGGCATGCAGCTCGGCCTCGATCTTTCGGCCGGCGCGATGCCGGCGGACGAAAAAGTGCGGGACGACTTTCGCCGCAAGACGACCGGCGCGCTCGTCGCGTGGGATCCGGTCGTTCAGAAGGCCCGCTGGACTGTCGATTATCCGGGTCCGATCAACGGTGGGACGTTGGCAACAGCCGGCAATCTCGTCTTTCAGGGTACGGCATTCGGCGAGTTCCGCGCGTACACGGCCGATACCGGGAAGCTCTTGTGGAGCTTCCCCGCGCAGACCGGTGTCGTCGCGGGTCCGATGACCTACACCGTCGACGGGACGCAGTACGTCGCCGCCGTCGCCGGGTGGGGCGGCGTGTGGGACTTGCAGGCGGGCGTCCTGTCGAACAAGTCCGGCCCGGTGCAGAACATCAGTCGAGTGCTCGTATTCAAGCTCGACGGTCACGCTGCGCTGCCGCCGGAGACGCCGCGCACGCAGCTCGTGCTCGACCCGCCGGCGGTGTCCGGCACGCCGGAACAGATCGCCGCGGGCGCATATTCGTACGCTGCGAGCTGCAGCGTGTGCCACGGTGATGCGGCCGTGGCCGGCGTGCTGATTCCGGACCTGCGGCGTTCCGCAGCGATCAACAGCAAACAACTGTGGCAACAGATCGTGCACGACGGCGTCTTGAAGGAACGCGGCATGGTCGCGTGGTCGGCAAACATGACGCCGGAGCAGATCGAGAACATTCGCCTCTACGTGATCAAGCGCGCGAATGAGGACAAGGCGGTGGAACAGCAGGCAGCGAAGATCGCGGCTCCTTGATCGATTGGACGATCGCGATCAAGCGGGAGTGATCGACGTGCGCACGCGATGCGCCCGGGACGATGGTGGCCCACCCAAGCACGATGCCGTGTTACAGGAACAATGGTCCGCGTAAGAAAGGCCGGCTGGACGCAGTTCGGCGCCGACCGGATTCCCGCGGGTAGCATGTACGTGAAATACCAGGACGCACCGCGCTTAAGTGGGTAGGATGCCGCCCGATAGATCCGGGCCATGAAACGCCTCGTACGTGTACCACTTGTGTACCAGCGAGGCCGACCGAGAATCTAAGCGATTGATGCTACAGAGGTTGGTGCCGAGGAGAGGACTTGAACCTCCACGGGGTTTCCCCCACTGGCACCTGAAGCCAGCGCGTCTACCAATTTCACCACCCCGGCGAGTAGCGGGTGGCGACTCTACGCACCGATTTTAGGGTTGTCAACGTGACGGAAAAACGCAAGCGCCGCAGTAAATCCGTTGGATCTGCGGCAAAAAACGCGGCGCCGAACGCGCCACTTCGTTGACGCCGACGAGCGTCCTGGAGCTCTTTCGCGCGCACAAAAAGCCGATGAAATGGCCGGACATTCGCGACCTGGCCGGCGTCAGACACGGCGCCGACGTCGATCAGCTGCGGCGCGTGCTGCGCGGCTTGTGTCACGCCGGCGATCTGCACATCGACAGCCACGGTGCGTATCAGCTTGCCGCGGCCGAAACGTCGGTCGATCGGCGTCATCCGCAAGAACGATCGCGGCCGGCTCGTGCTGTTGCCGAAGCGCGGCGGCGATGCGTGGCCGGTGCGGCTGACGCGCGATTCGCGGCTGCGCGTCGGCGATACGGTGCACGCGCGACTCGTCGAAGGTCAGGCCGTGATTTCGGCGGTCAACGACGCGCTCGACCGAACCGGTCGATCGGTCGCGCGATCGCGGGTCCGCGCGGCTGGTACGTCGTCGCCGAAGGCGATTTCCGCGGGCGGCGTCTACATCGTGCCGAACGGCCACGGGACCGCGTCCGACGGCGACACCGTCGCGGCCGAAGTGACCGGTGAAGAAAGCTTCGGGCTGACGGGTCGCGTCGTCGTCGGTGATCGCGCCGCGTGACGATCTGCACGCGGCGTCGATCACGCTGCTGCGCGCGCACGGCGTGCCGGTCGAATGGCCGATCGAGGTCGACGATGCGGTGCGCACGTCTGCCCGATCGTGTCGATCGCAGAGCTGCACGGCGATCGCGAAGACGTCACCGACATTCCGCTCGTGACGATCGACGGCGAAGACGCGCGCGACTTCGACGACGCGGTGTACTGCAAACCGCGGCCGAAAGGCGGCTGGCGGCTGATGGTCGCGATCGCCGACGTCGGTCATTACGTGAAACTCGGATCGGCGCTCGATATCGAAGCGCGCGATCGCGGCAACTCCGTCTATCTGCCGGATCGCGTCGTGCCGATGTTGCCGGAAGCGTTGTCGAACGGGTTGTGTTCGCTGCGGCCGCAGGAACATCGGCTGTGCATGGTGTGCGACATGCAGGTGTCGCCGCTCGGCAAAATTACGAGCTATCGCTTCTACGCGGCGCTGATGTTTTCGCGCGCGCGGCTGACGTACACGCAGGTCGCCGCGTTCATCGACGCGGGTTATCAGGGTTTCGAAGGCGAAGTGTCCGAATCGCTCACGGCGTTGCATCAGGCCTACAAGGCGCTGCTCGCCGCGCGCGAAGAACGCGGCGCGCTCGACTTCGATGCGCCGTGAACAGAAGCTGATTCTCGAAAACGGCCTGCTCGAACGGATCGAACCGGTCGTGCGCAACGACGCGCACCGGTTGATCGAAGAAGCGATGATTTCGGCCAACGTCTGCGCCGCGCGATTACCTCGAAAAACACGAAGCGCTCGCGCTGTATCGCGTTCACGAAGGTCCGACGCCGGAGAAGTTCGACCTGCTGCGGCAGACGCTCGCGTACGCCGGCATTCGTTTGAGCGACGAAGCGCCGACGACGAAGACGCTGCAGACGGTCGCGGCGCAGATCGGCGATCGGCCGGACAAAGGGCTTGCTCGAAACGATGATCCTGCGTTCGATGATGCAGGCGCGTTACAGCCCGAAGAACCTCGGCCACTTCGGCCTCGCGCTGCGCGCGCTACATGCACTTCACGTCGCCGATCCGCCGCTACGCGGACCTCGTCGTGCATCGCGCGATTGCGGGCGTGCTGAAAGGCGAGCTACGCGCCGCAGGGCGGGCTCGAAGAAGTCGGTGAACATCTGTCGCTGACCGAACGTCGCGCCGACGAAGTCAGCCGCGGCGTCGCGGATTGGCTCAAGTGCGAGTTCGCCGCGCAGTTCGTCGGCGAAACGTTCGCCGGCACGGTCGTTGCGGTGACGGATTTCGGCGTGTTCGTCGAACTCGACAAGATCTTCATCCAGGGTCTGCTGCACGTGTCGAACCTCGGCGACGACTACTTCGAGTTTTATCCGGCGGCGATGTCGCTGGTCGGCGAACGGTCGGGCCGACGCATCAAACTCGGCGACAAGATGCAGGTGATCCTCGCCGACGTCGACGTCGAGTCGCGCAAGATCGATCTGCTCGTTGCCGGCACGACGGGAGGCAAACGCCAGCGGCGGGGCCGTTCGTGACCGAGCAGGTCTTCGGCATTCACGCGGTCGAGGCGCTGCTGCGCGATGATCCGGCAGCGCGTTCACCGGCTGTTCGTGCTAGCCGAACGCGAGCGACGAACGCGTCCGGACGATCGTCAAACTCGCAGAAGCGCGCGAAGGTCGCCAATCGAAGTCTGCCCGCGCCGACAACTCGACCGGCTGACGCACAACGGCCGTCCATCAAGGCGTCGTTGCGGAAACCGACGCAGGCGGAACTGGGTTCGGAAGCCGAACTCGAACTGCGCTTTGCCTCGCTGCCGCAACCGTATCTGTTCCTCGCACTCGACGGCGTCATGGATCCGCGCAATCTCGGCGCGTGCCTGCGCAGCGCCGACGCTGCCGGCGTCGGCGCGGTGCTGTTGCCGAAAAGCCGCAGCGCGCCGCTCAGCGAGGTCGCGCGCAAGGCGGCGAGCGGCGCGGCCGAAGTCGTTGTTCATCGTGACGGTCAGCAATCTGGTGCGACGCCTCGAATGGTTGAAGGAGCAGGGCGTGTGGGTGGTCGGCGCCGCGGGCGATGCGCGATGTCACGTGGAGCGCGGCCGACCTGTCGCCGGCCGACCGTGCTGGTGCTCGGCGGCGAGGGCAAAGGGCTGCGCGAGTTGACCCGCAAAACGTGCGATCAACTGGTGTCGATCCCGATGCGCGGGCAGGCGTGTCGAGCCTGAACGTGTCGGTTGCGACCGGCATTCTGCTGTTCGAGGCGGTGCGCCAGCGCGGCGCGCCCGCGGGCTGATCTCGGCCGTGACAATTGCCGCCGGATCGCGTCACTACAATGCGCGGCCCCGAGTGGGAACTTCCTCAAATCACTCCTTGCTTCACGCCTACGAGCGGAGACGCGGAAGTAACACCATAAGGAGACCTCAATGCGACATTACGAAGTCGTCTTTCTCGTGCATCCGGATCAAAGCGATCAGGTGCCCGGGAATGATCGACCGCTACAAAGCCCTGATCGAACGCGGCAACGGCAAAGTCCACCGTCTCGAAGACTGGGGCCGCCGGCAGCTGACGTTCCCGGTCAAAAAGATTCACAAAGCGCACTACGTGCTGATGAACATCGAAGTGACCGCCGCGACGCTCGAAGAACTCGTCGAGCGCGTTCCGTTTCAACGACGCGGTGCTGCGCAATCTCGTCATGAGCCGCAAAGAGCCGGTGACCGAGCAGTCGAAGATTTACGCCGAAGAATTGCGCGATCAGGAAAAGGAACGTGAACGCGATCGCCGCCGCGAAGAAGAACTCGCCGCGCGCCGCGCCGAACGCGACGCGAGCGCCGCGAGACCGATGCCGAGCCCGCGCAGATGGAGGAAGAAAATTGAGCATGCCACGTCAGTTCCGCCGCAAGAAATTCTGTCGCTTCACGGCCGAAGGCATCAAAGAGATCGACTACAAGGATCTCGAACTGTTGAAACAGTACATCACTGAAACCGGCAAGATCGTGCCGAGCCGCATCACCGGCACGAGCGCGCGTTATCAGCGCCAACTCGCGCTCGCGGTCAAACGCGCGCGGTACCTCGCGCTGTTGCCGTACACCGACGCCCATCAGTGATCTGAGAGTAGCTAGCCATGAACATCATTCTGCTCGAACGAATTACGAACCTCGGCGATCTCGGTGACGAAGTGGTCGTCAAGAGCGGTTTTGCGCGCAACTTCCTGATCCCGAAGGGCAAGGCGGTGCGGGCGTCGAAGGAAAATCGCGACGTCTTCGAAGCGCGTCGAGCCGAACTCGAACGCGTTGCGCATGGAACGTCTTGGCGGCGCAGGGCGCGTGCGGCAAAACTGCCGGGTCTGTCGGTGACGATCTCGGCGAAGGCCGGCGATGAAGGCAAGCTGTACGGTTCGGTCGGCACGCACGACATCGCCGAAGCATTGGCTGCACAGGGCGCGGAAGTCACGAAGAGCGAAATCCGTATGCCGCAAGGTGTCATTCGCATGGTCGGTGAGTACGACGATCGACGTGCATCTGCACACCGACGTCAGCGTCACTATCAAGGTCGTCGTCGTCCCCGAATAGGGCCGTTCCGCCTTGACAGGGTTAGAGGCTGATCTCTGAGGCTGTTCGCCCCTGATCGAAGCCCCCCGCGCATGTCGGATTCAGCCGTGACAGACGCCGATAAACCGCGCGCCGGCGCGGCGCATCTGTCTGCGACGGCGCAGACTGAAAGTGCCGCCGCATTCGATCGAAGCCGAGCAGTCGGTGCTCGGTGGTCTGATGCTCAACAACGATGCGTGGATCAACGTCGCCGACGTGCTGACGAGCCGCGACTTCTACCGCACGCAGCATCAGATCATCTTCGAAGTGATGGCGAGTCTCGCCAACGTCAACGATCCGCTCGATGCGGTGACGTTGTCGGAAGCGCTCAGTCGCGCGGGCTGCTCGACAAAGCGGGCGGCATCAGTTTCTCGCCGAACTCGCGGAATCGACACCCGGCGCAAGCAACGTACTCGCCTATGCGCAGATCGTGCGCGAACGTTCGACGTTGCGGCAGCTGATTTCGGCCGCCAACAGAATCGCTGAGTCGGCGTTTGCGCCACAGGGTCGGCCGAGCACCGAACTGCTCGACATGGCCGAGTCGGAAGTGTTCCGCATTCACGAAGGCCGTTTGCACGATGCGGGTCCCGAAGCGATCGTGCCGCTGCTGACGCGTGCGGTCAAACGCATCGAAATCGTTGTATGCAACGCGCAATCCGATCACCGGGTCTCGCGACCGGATTCGACGATCTCGACAAAAAGACGGCAGGCCTGCAGATCGTCAGACTTGATCATCGTCGCCGGGACGGCCGTCGATGGGCAAATCGTCGCTGATGATGAACATGGCCGAACACGCGTTGATGACCGACCAACCCGGCGCCGTGCTCGTCTTTACGATGGAGATGCCGTCGGATCAGATCATCATGCGGATGATATCGTCGCTCGGCCGCATCGATCAGACGCGGATGCGTACCGGCGACATGCACGACGACGACTGGCCGCGGTTCACGTCGGCCGTCAGTCAGTTGAAGGACAAAACGTTGTTCATCGACGATTCGCCGGCGTTGACGCCGAACGAAGTGCGCACGCGCGCGCGGCGCATCGCGCGCGAGGCGGGTGGACTGAAGTTGATCGTCGTCGACTATCTGCAGCTGATGCGCGGCAACGAAAAGTCCGACAACCGCACCGGCGAAATTTCGGAAATTTCGCGTGCGTTGAAAGCAATTGCCAAAGAATTGCGTGTTCCGCTGATCGCAGGTTCGCAACTCAACCGTGGCCTCGAAAGTCGCAACGACAAACGGCCGTTGATGTCGGACCTGCGGGAAAGTCCGGCGCGATCGAACAGGATGCAGACGTGATCCTGATGATCTATCGCGACGAGGTGTACAACCCCGAGTCGCCGGACAAGGGCACTGCGGAAATCATCATCGGCAAACAGCGCAACGGTCCGATCGGCAAAGTCCGCCTCGCGTTCATCGGCAACCTCACGAAGTTCGAAAACCTCGCGCGCAACGACTACGCCGAATACATGCGTTGATGACGCGGCTGGCTGAACGAAATGGCTAAGGCGCGCATCGCATACGTCTGCAACGACTGCGGCGCCGAACACGGCAAGTGGCAGGGTCAGTGCTCGGCGTGCGAAGCGTGGAATACGTTGACGCGGATTACGCTCGGTCCCATCAAAGCCGTCGAAACCGGCTGCCGCCGGATTATGCGGGCACGGCCCCGACCGTGCAGATTCTCGGCGACGTCGATTCGACACGACAGCGCGCGCATTCCAACCGGTTTCGCGGAATTCGATCGCGTGCTCGGCGGTGGTCTGGTGCCCGGGTCGGTGGTGCTTGATCGGCGGCGATCCCGGCGCGGGCAAAAGCACGTCTGCTGCTACAGGTGACGACAGCGCTCGCGAGCGATGGGTGAAGTGCTGTACGTATCCGGTGAAGAGTCGCTGCAGCAACTCGCGATGCGGGCGCGGCGGTTGGAGTTGCCGCTCGATCGGCTGCGCGTGGCGTCGGAAACGCGCGCCGAAGAAGTGGCCGACGCTGATCGAACAACACCGTCCCGCTCGTCGTCGTGCTCGACTCGATCCAGGTCATGGAACTCGGCAGCGTCGAAAGCGTGCCCGGCAGCATCACGCAGGTGCGCGAAACTGCGGCGTTTTTTACGCGGCTTGCGAAGCAGACGCAGACCGTCGTCATCCTGGTCGGCCACGTGACCGAAAGAAGGCAACCTCGCCGGCCCAAAAGTGCTCGAACACATGATCGATTGTTTCGTGATGCTCGACAGTCCCGAGGGTTCGCGCTTCCGCACGTTGCGTGGGCTGAAGAACCGATTCGGCGCCGTCAACGAACTCGGCGTGTTCGCGATGACCGATCGCGGCATGAAGGAAGTCACGAACCCATCGGCGATTTTTCTGCAGCGACCCGAAGCGTTGTCGCCGGGCAGCGTTGCGACGGTCACGTGGGAAGGCACGCGGCCGCTGCTCGTCGAATTGCAGGCGTTGGTCGACGAGATTCAAGGTGGTTATCCGAAGCGTGTTGCGGTAGGGCTCGACGCACAACGTCTGGCGATGCACCTGGCCGTGCTGCACCGGCATTGTGGTATTTCACTCGCAGATCAGGATGTGTTCGCCAACGTCGTCGGTGGGGTGCGCATCGGCGAAACGGGTTCGGATCTTGCGTTGATTCTTGCGGTGTTATCGAGCTACCGCAACAGGGTGTTGCCGCGTGACCTGATCGTGTTCGGCGAAATCGGCCTGACCGGCGAGGTGAGGGGCGTTCCGAACGGGCAGGAACGGTTGCGCGAAGCGATCAAACACGGCTTCCGACGCGCGATCATTCCGCGTGGAAACCGGCCCAAACCGGCGCTTCCCGACATCGATGTCCGCGCGATTTCGACGCTGAACGAAGCGCTCGACGTGCTCAACGAAGGGGCGTGATCGACGCCTTTCCGCACCGAAGATCTTCACATCCGGGCGACAAGCTCTCACACCGGAAAGCCTCTGACGGGAGAACAATGGCCCTCGTTGCGAGGTAGTGGGTCATGGGTCTGACCCGTAGGAGGCAGCATGTTCGGGTTCGAAATCAAAGACGTCATTTCGTTCATCGTCGGCTGCCTGATCAAGCTGCTTGGGTGAAGGGGTCAGAGTGCTGTTTCGGCCGCCGAACAGCACTCTGACCCCTTTCTTCTCTCAAGCCAGCTTCTTGTAGCGGATGCGTTTGGGTTCGTTCGCGTCCGCGCCCATCCGTTTTTTGTGGTCTTCTTCGTAGTCGCTGAAGTTGCCGGCGAACCATTCCACGTGGCTGTCGCCTTCGAACGCGAGCATGTGCGTCGCGATCCGGTCGAGAAACCAGCGATCGTGGGAGATCACCAGGACGGTGCCGGGGAAGTTCAGCAGCGCGTCTTCGAGCGCGCGTAGCGTTTCGACGTCGAGATCGTTCGTCGGTTCGTCGAGCAGCAGCACGTTGGCGCCCTGCCGCAACAGTTTCGCCAGATGCAGCCGGTTGCGTTCGCCGCCGGACAGATCGCCGACCTTTTTCTGCTGATCCGCGCCGCGGAAGTTGAAGCGGCCGACGTACGCGCGCGACGGGATTTCGTAGGTTGCCGATCCGCATGATGTCCTGGCCGTTCGACACTTCTTCCCAGACGTTTTTCGAGTTGTCGAGGTCGTCGCGGCTCTGATCGACGTACGCGAGCTGTACCGTTTCGCCGAGTTCGAGCGTCCCGGAGTCGGGTTTTTCGCGGCCGGTGATCATGCGGAACAACGTCGTTTTGCCGGCGCCGTTGGGGCCGATGATGCCGACGATCGCGCCGCGCGGGATGGCGAAGGACACGTTGTCGATCAGCAGCCGGTCGCCGTAGCCCTTGCTGACGCCGGTCAGTTCGATGACCTTTTCGCCGAGGCGCGGTCCGGGCGGGATGTACAGTTCCGCGGTTTCGTTGCGCGTCTGCACCTCCTTCGACATCAACTCTTCGAAACGCGGCGAGTCGAGCTTTGCTCTTGGTCTGGCGTCCCTTCGGGTTCGAACGCACCCACTCGAGTTCCGCTTTGATCGAGCGTTGGCGGGCCTGTTCCTGGCTCGCTTCCGAGCTGAGGCGTTTGTCTTTTGCGTCGAGCCAGCCGCTGTAGTTGCCTTCGAACGGGATGCCGCGGCCGCGGTCGAGTTCGAGGATCCAGCCTGCGACGTTGTCGAGAAAATAGCGATCGTGCGTGACGGCGACGACGGTGCCCGGATATTCGCCGAGGAAGCGCTCGAGCCACGCAACGCTTTCGGCATCCAGATGGTTCGTCGGTTCGTCGAGCAGCAGCATGTCGGGACGCGACAGCAGCAGCGTGCACAGCGCGACGCGGCGTTTTTCGCCGCCGGACAGATTTTTGACGTCGGCGTCCCACGGCGGGCAGGCGCAGCGCATCGGCCGCGATGTCGAGCGTCCGGTCCAGGTCCCAGCCGTTCGCCGCGTCGATCTTCGCCTGCAGATCGCCCTGGCGTTCGAGCAGCGTGTTCATTTCGTCGTCCGACATCGGCTCGGCGAATTTGTTGGAGATTTCGTCGTACTCGGTCAGCAGCGCCTTCAGCTCGGCGACACCCTGTTCGACGTTGCCGCGGACGTCTTTGGTCGGATCCAGCTGCGGCTCCTGCGGCAGGAAACCGACGTGGATGCCTTTTTGCGGACGCGCTTCGCCGTCGATCGCCGTGTCGAGGCCGGCCATGATCCGCAGCAGCGTCGACTTCCCGGAACCGTTCAGGCCGAGCACGCCGATCTTCGCGCCCGGGAAAAACGACAACGAGATGTTTTCGAGAATCTTGCGTCCGCCGGGTACCGTCTTTGACACGCGATTCATGGTGTAGACGTACTGCGCCATTCGATCTGCTTGGGAATTTGCGGGCGACCATTGTAGTGCGAATGGGGGAAGGGGGTGCGACGGGACATGAAGGACATGAAGGGGCTATCAGCAAT
>CAWHHK010000021.1:0-741183 GCA_963829065.1 uncultured Gammaproteobacteria bacterium
TCGCGGCGCCAGTTCGTCACGAGAGCAGCGGGCCTGGACTCTCGCTGCCCGTGATCGGCGGGCTCCTCGCCGCCAACGGCTCCGCCGCAACGCGTCGAGCGGGTGCAGGGTCGCAGGCCGCTGCCGCCGTCGCGCGCACCGGGGGAACCCTGCGCGAGGGCTACGACCTCGACTTCTCGCGCATGGACCCCATCAACACGAGCTGGTACGACCCCGGGTTCTTCGCGCTGTACGAAGCCGCCATCACGCTCGACCAGAAGGCGAAGTTCGTGCCCCAGATCGCGACGGCATGGTCCGTGAGCAGCGACGGCAAGGTGTGGACGTTGAAGATCAAGAAGGGCGCGAAGTTCCAGTCCGGGGCGCCCGTGACCGCGGCGTCGATCGCCGCCGTGTTCAACGCGATCATCAACCCCAAGTCCGGCAGCCCGCAGCTCGCGATGTGGGCCCCCGTGAAGAAGTCGGTGGCCGTCGACCCGACGACGCTCAAGATCTACCTGAAGCACCCGTACGCGAACCTCCCGAACGTGATCGCGACCGGCTACTCGCGCATCGTGAACATGGCGACGCGGGCGAAGCTCGGCAACGACTACGGCAAGAACGTCATCGACGGCAGCGGCCCGTTCCAGTTCGTCGAGTGGGTCCCCGGGACCACGTCACGGTCAAGCGCTGGGACGGCTACCCGGGCTCGAGCACGCCGTTCTTCAAGAACAAGGGGAAGGCGTACCTCGACGGGATCAACTGGAAGTACATCCAGGAGGCCGCGAGCCGCGCGCTCGCGATCGAGAACGGCGAGCTCGACGCCCTGCACGGCCCGGCGCCGCAGGACATCGACCGGCTGAAGAAGAACGGCAACCTCACCGTGACCCAGCTCGGCGAGGAGTCCGTCTGGTTCATGGGCCTGAACTTCACGCGCATGGAGTTCGGCGACGTCCGCGTCCGGCAGGCGGTGTCGCACGCGCTCGACCGCAACACGATCGTGCAGAAGCTCGTGTTCGGCTACGGGATCGACGGCCTTCGGGCCGCTGCCCACGTCCGACCCGACCTACTTCAAGGGCGTCCAGGCGTTCAACCAGTTCGACAAGGAGAAGTCGAAGTCGCTGATGAGCGCGGCCGGCTGGAAGGCCGGAAGCGACGGCATCCTCGAGAAGGACGGCAAGAAGTTCTCCTTCGAACTGGCAGTCACGAACGAGTCGTTCAGCACCCAGCTCGCAGCAGTGATCCAGGGAATGTTGAAGGACGTCGGGATGGACGTGAAGGTCAACGCCTACGACCGGGCGACGCACTTCTCGAAGCTCGGCGCTGGAGTCGACTCGTTCACGTTCAAGTACCTCTGGCCGAACCCGTACGACGTCTACATCGTGCTGACGTCCTCGACGGCGATCCCGATTCCGAACTGGGCGAACGCCAGGCTCCCAGCGCTCGACGCGGCGCACGCGCAGTACCAGTCCGCGCGGACACCGGGTCAGCTCCTCGCGGCGAGTCGCAAGGGGCAGATGGTCGGCGCACAGCAGCTTCCGTTCGTGCCGATCTTCACCCCGTCGAACGTGTGGGTGAACACGAAGAAGGTCCACGGCTACCTGCCGCTGCCGTGGAATTCTGACCCGTACTACAACGACGTCTGGCTCGACGCCTAGAGGCTCGAGGAAGCTCCAACCCGGTGCGGGTGCGGCTTCAAACCGGAGCCGCACCCGCACTGTCGTGAAGCATCACCCCACCACACATGACCGGCTTCATCCTCAGACGGCTCCTCTACACCCTCGTTGTGATGGTGATCGCATCGATCGCGATCTTCTACTCGCTGCGCGTCGCGCCGGGCGACCCCGTAAACGCGATCCTCAACCCGACCGCCATGCAGCAGGCCCGCGACGAGCTGCGCTCGCGGCTCGGCCTCGACCTGCCGGTCTACCAGCAGTACTTCGTCTTCGTCAAGAACACGCTCCACGGTGACTTCGGCCGGTCGATGCTCACGGGCAAGACCCTCCCGGAGCTCATCGGGAGCTACGGCCTGCGGTCGCTCGTGCTCGCTGTCACAGCGCTGCTGATCGCCTATGGGATCGCGATCCCGCTCGGCATCCTCTCCGCCGTCCGGCACAACTCGATCTGGGACCAGACGTCCATGTTCATCGCCAACCTCGGCATGGGGATCCCGAGCTTCTGGCTCGCCCTCCTCCTGATCCTCCTCTTCGGCGCCACCCTGCACTGGCTGCCGATCGAGGGCTCGGGGGACGTCCAGCACCTGGTCTGCCCGCGTTCGTGCTCGCGATCGAGAGCCTCGCGGTGACGATGCGGCTCATGCGCTCGTCCATGCTCGAGCAGCTCGGGCAGGACTACGTACGCACGCTCCGCGCGAAGGGCCTCAAGCCGCGGCGCATCGTCTGGCTGCACGCGGCGCGCAATGCGATGATCCCGATCATCTCGCTCACGGGTCTCCGCATCGGCTGGCTGATCGGGTACGCGGTGATCGTCGAGACGGTCTTCCCGATGGCCGGGTTGGGATATCTGCTCGTCGACTCGGTGATCCGGCGCGAGCTTTATCCCGTCGCGCAGGGGCTCGCGCTCTTGCTCACGCTGACGGTGCTCTGGGCGAACCTCCTGGCCAACATCGGCTACGCGATGGTCGACCCGCGATCAGGAAGCGGTGAGGATGACCACGCCCAACGTCGTCGTCGCCGAGTCCGACCTCCCGGTCGGCCGGTCTCGCGCCCAGACCGCCGCCGGCATCTGGCGGCGGCTGGCTTCGAGCCCGCTGACGCTCGTCGGCATGCTGATCACGCTCGTGCTCGTCACGCTCGGCGTCTTCGCGCCGTTGATCGCACCGCACGACTACGCCCAGCAGGACCTGCTGAACTCGTTCGCGCCGCCGTTCACGCGCGAGCATCTGCTCGGCACCGACCAGCTCGGACGCGACACGTTCAGCCGGCTGCTCTACGGCATCCGCATCTCGATCTTCGTCGGCTTCGTCATCACCGCGATCTCGCTGTTCTTCGGCGGGCTCGTCGGTCTTGATCGCCGGCTACTACCGCGGCTGGATCGACACTGTGTTCAGCGCCGTCATCGATGTCTTCTGGGGATTCCCCTTGATCCTCGTCGCCGTCCTGCTCGTCGGCGCGATGGGCCGGGGGTGCCCGCGCTCATGCTGGCGGTCGGCGATCATCAACTGGGCCGGCTTCGCGCGCATGATGCGCGGCGAGGTGCTGTCGCTGCGCGAGCGCGAGTTCGTCGAGGCCGCCCGCGCGCTCGGCATCGGCAACCTCAGGATCATGTGCGCGGCACATCCTCCCGCACGCCGTGCCCGCCGCCCTCGTGCTCGGCTCGTACTACATCGCGCTCGCGATCATCTTCGAGGCGGGCTTCTCCTTCATCGGGATCGGCGTGCAGCCGCCCGAGCCGAGCCTCGGCGCGATGATCGGCGAGGGACGCAACTACATGCTCACCGATTCGTGGCTGATGACGATTCCGGGCGTGACGATCGCGCTGCTGGTGATCGGCATGAACCTGATCGGTGACGGGCTGCGCGACATCTCAACCACGGCTGAAGGACGAGTGAGCACCGAGCCGGCCACCGCGCGGCCGGGGCGCGGAGCCCGGCCGGCCGGCACGCGTCCCGCTGATCGACATCCGCAACCTCTCCGTCGAGCTGCGCATGCGCAAGCGGACGGTCCATCCCGTCAACGACGTGTCGCGTCAGCCTCGCGCGCGGAGGAGACGCTCGGGCTCGTGGGCGAGATCGGGCTCGGGCAAGACGATGATGTCGCTCGCGATCATGGGGCTGCTCGCCGCAGCCGTTGGCGGAGATCGCCGGCGGCGAGATCGTGTTCGACGGCGAGAACCTTGCGCGCGCTACGACGACGGCCGGATGCGCGAGATCCGCGGCGACCGGATCTCGATGGTCTTCCAGGAGCCGATGACCTCGCTCGACCCGCTGTTCACCGTCGGCTCGCAGATCGTCGAGGCGATCAGGGCGCCACCGGAGCGTCAGCAGGGCGAGGCGACGCGAGCTCGCCGTCGCGATGCTCGAGCGCGTGCAGATCCCGTCGCCGCGGCGGCGCTTCGCGAGCTACCCGCACGAGATCTCGGGCGGCATGCGCCAGCGGGCGATGATCGCGATGGCGCTCTGCCTGCGAGCCCGAGCTGCTGCTCGCCGACGAGCCCACGACGGCGCTCGACGTGACCGTGCAGGCGCAGATCCTGGAGCTGATCGACGAGCTGCAGTCCGAGCTGCACATGGGGGTGCTGCTGATCACGCACAACCTCGCGCGTCGTGCGCGAGGTGGCCGATCGCGTGGCCGTCATGTACGCCGGCGAGATCGTCGAGATCGCGCCGACGCGGGAGCTCTTCGATCGGCCGCGGCATCCCTACACGCAGGGTCTGATCCGCTCTGTGCCGACGGCGCGCCGCGTCTCGCACCTGCACGTGATTCCCGGCCGCCCGCCCGACCTGTCGACGACCCCGGCCGGATGCCCCTTCGCCCCGCGCTGCCCGCAGGTGACCGATCGCTGCACGACCGAGCATCCCACGCTCGACCCGGCCGAGGCGCCCGGGCACCGCTTCCGCTGCTGGAACCCCGTGGAGTTCGAGCGACCATGAGTGCGGTCGCGACGGAGCCGCTCGTCGAGATCGAGCACCTGTCCAAGGTGTTCCCGATCAAGACGCGCAGCGGCCTCGGGCACGTCACCAACCTCCTGTCCGCCGTCGACGACGTCTCGCTCACGATCGCGCGCGGCGAGACGCTCGGCCTCGTCGGCGAATCCGGCTCGGGCAAGACCACGCTGGCGCGCCTCGCGCTGCGGCTCCTGCCGCTCACGAGCGGGTCGATCAAGATCGGCGGCACCGACATCCACTCGGCCGACCGGCGCACGCTGCGTGACCTCCGCCGCTTCGTGCAGATCGTCTTCCAGGATCCTACTCGTCGCTCGACCCGCGCATGTCGGTCGGAGCGATCGTGGCCGAAGGTCTCCAGGGCTTGGGCCGCGCCGAGCGCGAGCGAAAAGTCGGCGAGCTGTTGCTCGCACGTCGGCCTGCCGTCGGGGTTCGCGCGCCGTCACCCGCACCAGCTCTCCGGCGGTCAGCGCCAGCGTGTCGGCATCGCCCGCGCGCTCGCGGTCGAGCCGCAGTTCCTCGTGCTCGACGAGCCGGTCTCGGCGCTCGACGTCTCGGTGCAGTCGCAGGTGTTGAACCTGCTGCGTGACCTGCAGCAGGAGTTCGGTCTCACCTACCTCTTCATCTCGCACGACCTCACGGTCGTGCGGCACCTGGCCGACCGCATAGCGGTGATGTACCTGGGCAAGCTCGTCGAGCTTGCACCGGCCGACGACATCTTCGAGCGGCCGCGCCATCCGTACACGCGGGCGCTCCTGTCGGCGATGCCGTCGATCACGGACGAGCGGCGCGAGCGCATCATCCTGAGCGGAGACATCCCGAGCCCGATCGATCCGCCTCCGCAGTGCCGCTTCGCGTCGCGGTGCTTCAGACCGGTGGACGAG
Organism: uncultured Gammaproteobacteria bacterium; assembly: GCA_963829065.1. GTDB lineage: Bacteria > Pseudomonadota > Gammaproteobacteria > Pseudomonadales > Azotimanducaceae > DATJGR01. Next base: position 5,485 of record CAWHHK010000021.1, read on the forward strand.
TGCTGGACGACGGTGCCGCCGCTCGAGCGTCTCGAGCCGGAGCACGACGTCGCCTGCTTCAACCCCGTGCCCGCGCCGACCGAGCCAGGGGGTTCCGATGGACAGGCCTAGCGTCTTCCTCGACGAGCTGACCGAGCCGGAGGTGGCCGAGCTCGTCGCGGGAGGGACGGACACGTTGCTGATCCCGACCGGCTCGACCGAGCAGCACGGCCCGCACGGCCCGATCGGGACGGACGTGATCATCCCGCGGGAGGTCTGCCGGCGCGTGGCGCTCGCCCGTGCGGCGCTCGTCGCGCCGCCTGTCCCGTACGGCCTCGCCGCCGGTCACCGCGGCTTCGCCGGGCTCGGCTACGTCACGCCCGCCACGTACATGGCGCTCATCGAGGACCTGATCCACTCGTTCGTCGAGTCGGGCTTCCGCCGCGTCGTCTTCGTGAACGGCCACTACACGAACTACCCCGCGATCAACCTCGCCTGCTTCAACGCCTCGACGAAGCTGCCGGAGGGGACGAAGGCCTGGTCGCTCTCCTACTGGGACGCCCTGCCGCCCGACGAGGCGCAGGCGTATCTCAGCCTCGACGACGGGGCTGCACGCCAACATCGGCGAGACCTCGGCCGTGCTGGCCGTGCGGCCCGAGCTCGTGAAGCTCGACCGCGCCGTCGAGGGCTGGCCGCCGTTCCCGGAGTTCCGCGGCCCCGCCATGCCGACGATCTTCGCCTACTTCGAGACGAGCGCCGGCTCGTGCTTCCGCGGCCTGCCACACGGGTGTCTGGGGCGACCCCCGCGGCTCCACGGCCGAGCTGGGCGAGCAGTTCTACGAGCAGATCGCCCGCGCGGTCGGTCTCGTCATGGACGACGTCGAGGCGACACTCGGCATGTCGGCCGGGAACGCCCCGCGTTGAGCGCGTTCCCCGGAGTGCCGGGCGTCTCGCTCGAGCGCGACGTCGCCTGCCCGCTGCGCGACGGCGTGACCGCGTACGCCGACGTCTACCGGCCCGACGGGGGAGGACCGCACCCGGTGCTGCTGATCTCGGCGCCCTACGACAAGACGAGCAGCGAGAGCGACTTCGGCTTCGCGCACCCCTCGTGGTACGCGTCGCACGGCTACCTCGTCGTGTGCGTCGACACGCGCGGCCGCCACCGCTCCGGCGGGCAGTTCGAGCCCTTCGTGCGCGAGGCCGAGGACGTCTACGACGCGATCGAGTGGGCGGCGCGGCTGCCGGGCGCCGACGGGCGCGTCGCGCACCTACGGCTTCTCGTACGCGGGCCTGAACCAGCTGCTCGCGGCGGACCTGCGACCGCCTGCCCTCGCCGCAGCTCGCCGGCGTTCACGGCGGCACGGGTACACGACGGCTGGTTCTGGAAGGGCGGTGCCTTCTCGCTCGCCTTCGCCGCCTCGTGGGCGAACTTCCTCGCCCTGGACGCGCCCGCCCGCCGCGGCGACGAAGAGGCATACGTCGCCTACGCGACGGCGCTCGGCAACGCGCAGCAGCTGTACTGGGTGCTGCCGCTCGAGGCCCACCCGGGGCTGAACCGCGAGCGACGCGCCGTACTACTTCGACTGGCTCGAGCATCCCGAGCCCGACCCGTTCTGGGACGCGCGCAGCCTCGCGAGCTACGACCGGATCGACGTGCCGGCCCTGCACGTCGCGGGCTGGTACGACGTCTTCGTCGAGGGCACGCTGCGCAGCTTCGCGTCGCTCCGGCGCTCGGCCGGGAGCGAGGCGGCCCGCGCCGGGCAGAAGCTCGTCGTCGGCCCCTGGCACCACATGCCGTGGTGGCCGCTCGGCCTCGCCGACGAGGGCACGGGCCGAACGTCGTCGACGACTGGCAGCTGCGCTTCTTCGACCACGTCCTGAAGGGCAGCGACACGGGCATCTTCGACGCGCCGGTCTCGGCGTATCTGCTCGGTGAGGGCTGGCGCGAGCTCGACGCCTGGCCGCCGAGCGGCGTGGAGCCCACCGCGTTCTTCCTGCACTCCGGCGGCCGTGCGAACGGCTCCTACGGCGACGGCTCGCTCAGCCGGACAGCACCCGGCGCCGAGCCGGCCGACGTCTACGTCTACGACCCGGCGATGCCGACCCCGAGCCTCGGCGGGCACTCGTGCTGCCTCGAGAACCTCGCGCCGATGGGGCCGGCCGACCAGGCTGTAGCGGAGCGCTCGAAAGGCCGTGCTCGTCTACAGCTCGGAGCCGCTCGAACGCGACCTCGTGCTCGCCGGTGACGTGACCGCGACGCTCTGGGCTGCCTCGAGCGCCGTCGACACCGACTTCACCGTGCGGCTCTGCACCGTCGATGCGCTGGGCCGCTGAACCAGGACCCGCGTCAGGGGGCGGCGCCGGTGACGAGCGGCAACGCGGGATCGGCCGCCCATTCCGACATCGAACCGTCGTAAACCGCGACGTTGTCGTAGCCGATCAGCTTCAGCGCGAATGCATCGACCGTGGCCGATATGCCGCCGCCGCAATACGTGATGATGCGTTCGGCGGTGCGCGCGCCGACGTCCGCGACGGCGGCTGCGATTGCGTCGGCGCTGCGGAACGACTGACCGTCGAGGACCGAGCCGTAGTACAGGTTGCGGCTGCCCGGAATATGACCGGGGCGACCGTAGTGCGTCGGCGCGGTGCCGGCGTAGACGTCGCTCGACAACGCGTTGATCGTGCAGACCGCGTCGTCGCCGACGGCGCTCAACACTTCGTCTCGACTCGCCCAGAGTCCGGGCTGCGGGCGCACGGTCATGTTGCTCGTCGGATACGGCGTCGGATTGTTGTTGACGGGCCGCCCTCGGCGATCCAGCGCGTGTAACCGCCGTCGAGCAACGTCACGTTCTGGTGGCCGGCCCAGTGCAGCATCCACCACACGCGCGTCGCCCACATGATGTGGCTCGTGCTGTAGAGCACGACGAGACTGTCGTCGTCGATTCCGTATCGGCGGAAATTCGTTTGCAGCTGTTCGACGCCGGGCAGCGTGAACGCAAACGGGCTCGTCTCGTCGGAGAGTCCTCTCGTCAGGTCGAGGAACCCCGCGGTTGGAATGTGCGCGCGAAATAGTTCTCGCGCCCGCTCTCGACGCGGTAGCGCGGCGGATCCGGGCGCAGAAATACCGTGGTGTCGAAAATCCGCAGGCGCTTGTCGCGCCGCTCGATGCCGTCCTCGACGTCGTCGGCGGACGTCAGATATTCGGGATGGACGTAGTTCATCGAGTGTTCCTTTCGCAGTCCCGAATTAAACACCAGGCGCCAGAGCTTTGCGCACGTCGGCGCTCCAGCGTTGCGGTGAGGCTTGACCAGCACGACGTCGTCGCAGTCGTTGAACGTTGCGAATTCGCGCGCCGCCTGGGCGAACGCGGCGATGAAGGGATCCGATCGTCGATGTCGCGCTCGATGTGCAGATGCACGAGGTCGAGGCGCCGCTGGGCGCGCTGCGCTTTGCAATCGACGCGGCCGACGAAAGCATCGCGATACAGGATCGGCAGACAAAAATCCGAAGCGTGCGGCGGACATCATGCGCGCGGGCGGCAACGCGATCGACGCGGCGGTCGCCACCGGTTTTGCGCTGGCGGTGACGTATCCAGCGGCGGGTAACCTCGGCGGCGGCGGACTGATGGTGATCCGCCTGAGCGATGGCCGCGTCGTGACGAACGACCATCGCGAGCGCGCGCCGGCGGCAGCGACCGCGACATGTATCTCGATGCAGAGCGGCAACATCGTGCCGGGCCTGTCGACGCATACGCATCTCGCGGCGGGCGTGCCCGGCAGCGTCGCGGGATTGCTCGACGTGCTGGAAAAATACGGCACGCTGTCGCGTAAACAGATGCTCGCGCCGGCGATCCGCCTCGCGAAGGACGGCTTCGATCTCAACGACGATCTCGCGGCGGAATTTCAAGGGTCGATCGAGGATTTCCGCAAGCATCCGGGCAGCGCACGTCGTATTCATCAAGTCGGACGGCTCCGCGTATCAGCAAGGCGAGCGATTCCGGCAACCGGAACTGGCTAAGACGCTCGAACTGATCGCGGCGAAAGGCAAGGATGGATTTTACGCGGGCAAGACCGCGGATCTGCTCGTTGCCGAAATGCAGCGCGGCGGCGGGCTCATCAGCGCGAAGGATCTGGCGGACTATCGCTCGGTGTGGCGCGAGCCAATCAGCGGTACGTATCGGGGTTACGGAATTTATTCGATGGCGCCGCCGTCATCGGGCGGCGTGTTGCTCGTGCAGATGTTGAACATGCTCGAGCCGTATGACCTCAAAGCGCTCGGATACGGCTCTGCCGCGACGATCCATCTGATGATCGAAGCCGAACGTCGCGCCTATGCCGATCGGGCCGAATATCTGGGGGATCCCGACTTCTATCCCGTTCCGCTAGTCGAGCTCACCGCGAAGCCGTACGCGCGAACGCGTTTTGCGGATTTTGATCCGACGCGGGCGAGCCCGTCGACGAGCATCGGCCCCGGCGTGTTGACGCACGAAAGTCCGCAGACGACGCACCTGTCGGTGATGGACGCGGCCGGCAATGCGGTCGCGTACACGACGACGCTGAATCTGTCGTTCGGTTCGAAAATCGTCGTCGAAGGCGCGGGCTTTTTGCTGAACAACGAGATGGACGATTTTTCGTCGCGCGAGAACACGCCTAATTCGTACGGCTTGATCGGCCGCGAGGCAAACTCGATCGAGCCGGGCAAGCGCATGTTGTCGTCGATGACGCCGACGCTCGTCGTCGATGCGGCGGGACGCACCGATACTGGCGACGGGATCGCCGGGTGGCAGCACGATCATCACGACCGTGCTGCAGGTCGTCATCAACGTGCTCGATCACGGCATGGATGTGTCCGACGCCGTCGGCATGGCGCGCTTCCATCATCAATGGATGCCGGACCGCGTCGTCTACGAACCGCACGGCATTTCTCCCGATACGCTGAAGATTCTCGAGAGTCGCGGCCATACGTTGGTGACGCTGCCGTGGGGCCGCGGACTCGGTGACGCGAACTCGGTGATGCGCGTCGGCGACGAATTGTTGGGCATGAGCGATCCGCGCAATCGCGGCGGCGCGGCTGGGTACTGACGTGAACCGCGAATTCTGGCTCGACCGCTGGCGCCTCAATCAGATTGGTTTCCACCAGGCGCAGTTCAACGCACGCCTGCTGCAGCATTGGCCTTCGCTCGAGGTGCCGCCCGGTGCGCGCGTATTCGTTCCGTTGTGCGGCAAGAGCCGCGACATGCTGTGGCTCGCCAATCAAGGACATCCGGTGCTCGGGATCGAACTGGCCGCGGCCGCGGTCGATGCGTTCTTCGCAGGAAGCCGACCTGCCGAGCACACAGCGCAGGCACGGTGCGCTGACGTTGTATGAGAGCGCGCGGATCGACATCTATTGCGGCGACTTTTTCGAACTGACGCCGCTGGAACTCACGGGCGTCGATGCGGTATTCGATCGTGGCGCGCTGGTGGCAATGCCGGCCGAGATGCGTGCGCGTTACGCCGATCATCTGTTGTCGATTCTGCCGCGGCGAGCCGAAATCCTGTTGTTGACGATCGAATACGACCAGGCGCGCGTCGCGGGGCCGCCGTTTTCGGTCTCGGAGGCGGAGGTAGAGACATTGTTTGGATCTCGCTGTTCGATCGACGTGCTCGAGGCAACCGTCTCCGACCGCGTGCCGCCAAGCTTCGAAGCAAACGGTATCCGGCAAGCAGGCGAGAGCGTTTATCGAATCGTGAAGGAGTGACGACCGTGGCGATGGCCGACTTGGGTGACGTGTCGTTGTGCTACGAGACCCACGGCGACACGCGCAATCCAACGATCGTGCTGATTCGCGGGCTCGGCACTCAGCTCATCGAATGGCCGCCGGCGCTATTGAACGGCCTCGTTCGCGAGGGATTGCACGTCGTCGTGTTCGACAACCGCGACGCGGGACTGTCGACCGCAGATGGCTACCGCGACCGGCGAACCACCGTATCGCCTCGAAGACATGGCCAACGATGTCGTTGGGCTGCTCGATCATCTGCGGATCGAGCGCGCGCACATCTTCGGCATCTCGCTCGGTGGCATGATCGCGCAGCACGTGGCGCTCGAACATCGCGACCGGGTGCGGTCGTTGATCAGCGTGATGTCGACTACCGGCAATCCGGATCTGCCGATGCCGTCAGCCGAAATGCGCGCACGTCTGGTGGAGAGTGCGGCGACGCCCGACGCGTTGATCGCGCTCAACGCGCAGAACCGTGCGGTGTTCGGCAGTCCGGCGTATCCAGAGACGTTGTCCGAGCGGCTCGCGGCGGCGCGCAGCGCGTATCAGCGCAGTCACCGGCCCGACGGCGTCGCGCGCCAGATGCAAGCCGCGATCGCCGATGGCAGTCGGGTGGACCGACTGCGTGCGCTGTCGGTGCCGACGCTCGTGATCCATGGCGCCGACGATCCGCTGATTCCGGTCGCGGCCGGCCGCGACACGGCGGCGGCAATTCGCGGCGCGCGCCTGGAGATCATCGACGGCATGGGCCACAACATTCCCGACGCACTGGCGCCGCGCATCGCTGCGTTGGTGGGCGCTTTCGTGCGCAGGCTAGCGCTTCCCGTAGTCGACGGCGAGCCAGCGCTCCGGTCGTACACGGACGATCACGCTCGACTCGGTGTCCGAGCCTGAGTCGGTGTACTGATCGCCGAGCTTCTGGCCGAGATAGCGGCGCGCCATCGGCCGACCGTGCTTCTCCTTGTCCGACGGCGCGATATGCACGACGGGCCCGTCGATGCTGACGTATTTATAAGGGGGCGTTTCGGTTTGCGCACAGAGGCTGACGCGCACACCCGGTTTCAGCAAGCGTCCTTTGCGCGACGTCGGCCCGGTCAGAAACCACAGGTCGCCACCCGGCGTGTAGTCGTACCACACAGGCACTGTCAGCGGCGCTCGAGCGCCATTGGGTATCGCGAGCACGCCGACGTGCAGGCCGGCGAGAAACTGTTCTTTTTCCTGTTGGGTCACCCGGGTCATTCTGGTTGCCTCTGCGCGAAAAAAGCGACGCTGTGTGGGGATCGTGCTCGAACTTTTCAATGCCTTGGAACTGTTGAGACCGCCCCCACAATCATGTGCGTAGCGGGATCACGGTGATCCCGAATCGAACCAAAGCTGGTGGAGGTCACGAGCATGAGCATTGTACGGTGGAATCCCTCACGGGAACTTGATGAGTTCTTCAACCGATTCGTCGGAACGCGATCGAGTGCGTCGGATGAGAATCTGGCGAGCAGCGACTGGAGTCCGGCGGTGGACATTCGTGAAACCGACGACGACTTTCAGATCGATCATCGAAGTACCGGCGATCGCGGCGGCCGATGTCAAAGTCACGGTCAACGACGGTGTGCTGACGGTCACGGGCGAGCGCAAGTACGAGAAAGAAGTGAAAGGTAAGGTGCATCGCGTCGAGCGGCAGTACGGTCGGTTCGTGCGCAGTTTCCGATTGCCGGAAAATGCGGACGAAGGCCGGATCGAAGCCAACGCGAAGGATGGCGTGTTGTACCTGAAGGTCGCGCAAGCGCGCAGAAGTCAAACCGCGCGCGATCGAAGTCAAAGTGCACTGAGTCCAAATGCACTGAGCAAGTGCACATGACGTGCACTGAGTCAAAACGCGGTGAGTCGAGACGGTGCCAGGCGCGAAGCCTGGCACCGTTCCTTCATTCCGTTCGGGCAAGTGTTAGTTCTCGCAGTTTCGCTTTTCTTTCGTTGTCCCGGCACTAGAATGCCGAGCCTCACCGGGACAATTTGCGAGAACGATGCGCATGAGTGACGACAGCTTCAAGACGCGTAAAACACTGACGGTTGGCAAACAACAGTTCGACTATTTCAGCCTCCCCGACGCGGAACGCGCCGGCGTTGGCGCGGTCAGCCGCTTGCCGATGTCGTTGAAGATCCTGCTCGAAAATCTGTTGCGTTTCGAAGACGGCAACAGCGTGCGCAAGGAAGACATCAAGGCGTTGGGCAACTGGGCGATCACGCCGCCGCCCGCCGAAGAAATCGCGTATCGGCCCGCGCGTGTACTGATGCAGGACTTCACCGGCGTCCCCGGCGTCGCGGATCTGGCGGCGATGCGCAGCGCCGTGGTCGCGGCGGGCCTCGACCCCAGCATCATCAATCCGCTGTCGCCGGTCGATCTCGTCATCGACCACTCGGTGATGGTCGACAAGTTCGGCACGAGCAAAGCATTCGATGAAAACGTCGACATCGAGATGGAGCGCAACCGGGAACGCTATCGATTCCTGCGTTGGGGACAGACGCGCGTTCGACAACTTCCGCGTGGTGCCGCCCGGCACCGGCATCTGCCATCAGGTGAACCTCGAGTACCTCGCGAAAGTCGTTTGGACGAAGACCGAAAACGGCCGCACGGTCGCGTATCCCGACACGCTGGTCGGCACGGACAGCCATACGACGATGATCAACGGCCTCGGCGTGCTCGGTTGGGGCGTCGGCGGCATCGAGGCCGAGGCCGCGATGCTCGGTCAACCGATTTCGATGTTGATCCCGGACGTGATCGGGTTTCGACTGACCGGCAAGCTGAACGAAGGAATTACCGCGACCGACCTCGTGTTGCGCGTCGTCGAGATGCTGCGCAAGAAAGGCGTCGTCGACAAATTCGTCGAGTTCTTCGGCAGCGGTCTCGATCATCTGCCGCTCGCAGATCGCGCGACGATCGCGAACATGGCGCCCGAATACGGCGCAACGTGCGGGTTCTTCCCGATCGACGTCGAGACGATCAACTATCTGAAACTATCGGGCCGCCCCGCCGATACCGTCGCGCTCGTCGAGGCGTACGCGAAGGCGCAAGGCATGTGGCGCGATGCGAGTTCGATCGACCCCGTGTACACCGATACGCTCGAATTCGATCTCGGCACTGTCGTGCCGAGCCTCGCGGGACCGAAGCGGCCGCAGGATCGCGTCGCGATGACGGGACTGCGCAAAGCCGTCGATGACGAACTCGATCTGCAGGGTCGCGGTGCAACGAAAGGCGCGCGAACGAAGGTCGCCGGTGCGCCCTATGACCTGGGCCATGGCGATGTCGTGATCGCCGCGATCACGTCGTGCACGAATACGTCGAATCCCGCGGTGATGCTCGCGGCCGGGCTCGTTGCGAAGAAAGCGCTCGCACGCGGCCTGACCGTCAAGCCGTGGGTGAAGACGTCGCTCGCGCCGGGCTCGAAAGTCGTCACCGAATATCTCGGCAAAGGCGGGCCTGCAGACGTCGCTCGACAAACTCGGTTTCAACCTCGTCGGCTACGGCTGTACGACGTGCATCGGCAACTCCGGCCCGTTGCCCGAAGCGATCTCAGCGGCGATCACGCAAGGCGATCTGGTCGTGTCGTCCGTGTTGTCGGGTAACCGAAACTTCGAGGGGCGCGTGCACCAGGAAGTGCGCACGAACTGGCTCGCATCGCCACCGCTCGTCGTGGCGTATGCGATCGCCGGCACGATGCGGATCGATCTGTCGAAGGATGCGATCGGCAAGGATACGAAGGGCAAAGACGTGTTCCTGAAGGACATCTGGCCGAGCAACAAGGAAGTCGCGGATGTCGTCTCGCAGGTATCGGCCGACATGTTCGAACGGCAGTACGCCGACGTATTCACCGGACCCGCCGCATGGCAGGCGATCAAGGTCGACGCGAAAGGCACGTACGGTTGGGAAAACTCGACGTACATCAAACAGCCGCCGTTTTTCAAAGTCGGCGACGACCTCGATCAGCCGATCGAAATCAGCGGCGCCCGGATCCTCGCACTGCTCGGCGATTCGGTGACGACCGACCACATCTCGCCGGCGGGCGAAATTCAGCCCGACAGTCCGGCCGGTCACTATCTGGTGCAACACGGCGTCAACGTCGCGGACTTCAACTCGTACGGTTCGCGGCGCGGGAATCACGAGGTGATGATGCGCGGCACGTTCGCGAACATCCGTATCAAGAACGAAATGGTGCCGGGTACGGAAGGCGGCTACACGCGCCACGTGCCGAGCGGCGACAAGCTGTCGATTTACGATGCGGCGATGCGCTACCAAGGCGAAGGCACTCCGCTCGTCGTGTTTGCCGGCAAGGAATATGGCACCGGGTCGAGCCGCGACTGGGCGGCGAAGGGAACGCGCCTGCTGGGCGTAAAAGGCGTGATCGCCGAGAGCTTCGAGCGCATCCATCGCTCGAACCTGATCGGCATGGGCGTCTTGCCGATGCAGTTCAAGCCGGGCGATTCGCGCAAGAGCCTGTCGCTCAGCGGCGACGAAGTTGATCGACATTGCGCTGCCGGCGGGAGTCAAAGAGATTTCGCCGGGTCAGGATCTGGTGCTGACGATTCGGCGCGCGAACGGCAAGACGCAGAACGTGACGGTCGTCAGCCGGCTCAATACGAACAACGAGATCGAGTACTTCAAGAGCGGCGGCATTCTGCAATACGTGCTGAACAACCTCGCCCGGAACGCTGCTTGACCGACGGCCCAGTTGCTGGAGATCGAGCGATCGTCGCGCCGAGAGCGATCGTCTTCGACATGGACGGCTTGCTGCTCGACACCGAACGGCTCGCGCTCGCCACCTTTGAAAGAGCGTGCGGCCGACACGACGTCGTTGTCGATCGTGTTCTCTACGATCGCTGCATCGGCACGAGCAGCGCAGGCACGCGCGAGATCTTGGAAGCCGCGTTTGGGCGTGATCTTTACGAGCGGGTCAGTCGCGACTGGTCGCAGTTGTATCGCGCGCGCGTGACGACACGCGCCGCTGACCTCAAAGACGGCGCCGTCGAGATACTGCAGCTGGCGCGCAGCTTGGCGTTGCCGTTGGCGCTCGCGACGTCGACGCAGACCGAACTGGCGAATACGAAGCTGCGTTTGGCCGGCCTTGCGGAGTTTTTTGCCGCGGTGATCGGTGGCGATGCGGTCACACGGGCAAAACCCCATCCGGAACCTTACCTCGCTGCGACACGCGCGCTCGGATACACGCCCGGCGAATGCTGGGCGATCGAAGACTCGGACAATGGCGTGCGCGCGGCGCGCGCCGCCGGGTTGTCGGTGTTCCAGGTTCCCGATCTCGTGCAGCCTTCCGCGGACGTGCGCGAATTCGGACATCCGATCCTCGCAAACTTGCACGAGGTCGCGCGCGTGCTGCGCGAACATATCAACGGCTGAGGTGTGATCCAGCGCGCACGCCGTCGCATCGCCAACCGGCGAGAAATGCGGGCCAGTCAATGGAACGGAACTCGGCTATCGCGCGATGATCTGATGCTGCGTCCAGACTTGGCGTTGCATCGATGATTGACCGGAAAGAATCCCACCTGATTGCCCGCGAGCAGCGCAATCGTGGTTCCTCGAGCAAAGGCGTTGATCACGCCAAACGCGCGGCGCGGCACAGCAAAAGTCACGCCGCGGTTCCACACGATGCGGCGCGTGCCGGTCAACCGAATCCTGGTGAGTCGCCTACAGCGCCGCGCGGCGGATCCTGACGGGTGCGGTTGCAAACGGCGGTTGCGCCACTATCATTACGCCGTTTGCTGGAGTTGGTGATGAATCGCTCGTCGCGTAACGAATCGACCACGCTGACCGCCACGACTACGTCGTGGCGGGTTGCCTGACGTCGTACGCGGCGCAAAGGGCGACCTGAGAAGCACAGGTCGCCTTCGAACAGAAACCCCGGAAGGCGACCGCCGACGGGGTTTTTCTTTTTCTGGAGGCACACTTTTTCTGGAGGAGCAGATGGACAGTTTGGAGCATAGCGGCGAGCTGAGTCCGAACGATGCGCTTTACCGAATTCGTCACAGCCTCGCGCATGTGTTGGCGCAGGCCGTCCTGGAGGTGCGCCCGGGCAGCACGCTCGGCTTCGGTCCGCCGATCAAGGACGGCTTCTACTACGACTTCATCCTGAGCGCGCCGATCACCGAGGAAGACTTCCCGGAAATCGAACAGCGGATGCGCAAGATTTTGAAGAAGGGCCAACGATTCGACCGTGAAGAACTGTCGAAGGGCGATGCGCTCGCGCGCCTGGCTGAAATGCAGGAGCCATACAAGCGCGAATACGCACTGGAACTGTTCGACAAACGGAATCTGAAGACGCTGTCGTTTTATCGCAATGGACCGTTCCTCGACATGTGCGAAGGTCCGCACGTGCACACGACGAAGGAAATCGCTCGCGACGCGTTCAAGCTGAAGAGCGTTGCCGGCGCGTACTGGCGGGGCAACTCCGACAACGTGATGATGACGCGCATCTATGCGTGGGCGTTTGCGACCAAAGCAGAGCTCGATGATTACGTCGCGCGCTACGAGCTCGCGCTCGCGCGCGACCACAAGAAGCTCGGTCGTGAACTGGGCATCTATGCGTTCGACAACGACGTGGGCAGGGGACTGCCGCTGTGGCTGCCCGCCGGCACCGCTATTCGCGACGAGATCGAGAAGCTCGCGAAGGAACTCGAATTTCGCGGCGGGTATCAACGCGTTTCGACGCCGCATCTCGCGAAGGCCGATCTGTACAACCGGACCGGTCATTTGCAGCACTACGCCGACCACATGTATCCGGTGATGGAGATCAAGGAGCGCGACGGCGATCACGAAGTTCGCGAATCGTACGTGCTGCGGCCGATGAACTGTCCCCATCATCACAAAGTGTATGCGTCGTCCCCGCGCAGCTATCGGGACCTGCCGCTGCGGCTCGCCGAATACGGGCAGGTGTATCGCTGGGAAGACTCCGGCGCGGTAGGAGGACTCGTGCGCGTTCGCGGCATGTGCATGAATGACGCGCACATCTATTGCACGGCCGAGCAGGTGAAAGACGAGTTCAAATCCGTGATGGCGATGTACGCGGAGGCGTACCGAATCCTCGGACTCGACAGCTATGTCGTGCGTTTATCGCGCTCGGATTTCAATGATCCGAAGGGCAAGGAGAAGTATGTCGACAATCCGCAGGCGTGGGCGGAGTCCGAGCAGATCCTCGCCGACGTGTTGCAGGATCTCGGGATCAACTACGTCGACGGCCTGGGCGAAGCGGCGTTCTACGGGCCGAAAATCGACATCCAGTTCCCGACTGTCACGGGTCGTGATGAAACGCTCAGCACCGTGCAACTGGATTTCGCGCAGCCACAGCGGATGGGGCTGACCTATATCGGCCCGGACGGCGCGCAGCACATGCCGTATTGCATCCACCGCGCGCCGTTCAGCACGCACGAGCGGATGGTCGCGTTCCTGATCGAACATTTTGGCGGTGCGTTTCCGACGTGGCTCGCCCCGGTGCAGGTGCAGGTGATCACCGTGTCAGAGCATTACGAAACGTATGGCAAAGCGATCGTCGATCGGTTGCGCAATCGTCTGGTGCGCGCGGAGCTCGCCACTCAGAGCGAGACTGTGCCGAAGAAAATTCGTGAGGGAACCACGCGCAAGATTCCCCTTCTGCTGATCGTTGGTGAACGCGAGCAAGCCGACGGAACCGTAACGCTGCGCCGTTATGGGCAAGCACAGCAGCACACGTTGACGATCGATGCGTTCGAAGCATCGCTGCTGCGCGCGATCGCAGGGCGGTCATTAGAGTTCGAAGTCTGACCTAGTGCGCCGCACCAGCGCCGCGCCGAAGTGCGCCGCGGCCACGTGCGCCGGCGCGCCGCAACGCGCTGGCGCCGCTTCAGGCGAGTCTATTGAACAGCGGTATTTGGCTTTGGCTGGACGATGCTCGCGACCTGGTGTGTCTGATTGACGTAGTCGATCAGCACGAATGCGCCTTCGCGGATCATCGGGTCGTCCTCCAGCGACTTCTTCCCGTCGCCGCCGGCGTCGTCGTCGGCGGCTTCGGCGTCCATCTTGGCATCGAGTTCGTCGATGTTCTTCAACAGCGGTTCCGACTTGGCAGCGCGCAGTTTGTTCTCGGTCGCAAGACGCCATGCGTCATCATCCTGCTTTTCCTTGACGCGCACGGCCTCGTTCAACGAGATGACTTTTTTCTTGCTGTTCTCGCGGTTCTTCGCCATCAACTCGGCCAGATACTCGAAGTCCGGATTGCCGACGATGCGCTCTTTGTGTTTGTCGATGAGCATCGGCAACGCTGTCGCGATCTGCGTCGCGTGCGGGTAGACCGCCGGTTTGATCTCATCCCATGGCATCGCATCTTCGAGTGAGCTCTCACCGATCTTATCGGTGTCATAGATCTCTGGGAACGCAACGTCCGGCAACACACCCTCGTGCTGCGTGCTGTGTCCCGAGACGCGATAGAACTTCGCTTGCGTCATCTTCAGCTGCCCGCGATTCAGCGGAATCAACGTCTGCACCGTACCTTTGCCAAACGTCTGACTGCCGATGATCAGGCCGCGTCCATAGTCCTGGATCGCGCCGGCGAATATCTCCGAAGCCGAAGCGGACAGACGGTTGACCATGACCGCGAGCGGACCGTCCCATGCGATGTTGTCATCGGTATCCGCATAAATGCTGGCGCGGCGGTTCGCAGTCTTGACCTGCACCGTCGGACCCGACTTGATGAAGAGTCCCGTCAGCGAATCCGCTTCCTGCAACGAACCGCCGCCGTTGTTGCGCAGATCGACGATGATGCCTTCGACGCCTTCGGCTTTGAGCTGGTCGATCAGCGCGTGCACGTCGCGGGTCGTGCTCTTGTAGTCCGGATCGCCCTGCTGGATCGCCTTGAAATCCGCGTAAAACGTCGGTATTTCGAGGATCCCGATTTTATGCGCCGTGCCCCCTTGCTGGAGCGTCAGCACCTTCTTCTGCGCGGACTGCTCTTCGAGCTGCACGGTATTGCGCGTGATGCTGACGATCCTGGACTTGCTGTCCTCGACGGAGGCCGGGATGATCTCGAGCCGCACGACGGACAACTTCGGCCCACGAATCAGTTCGACGACATCGTCGAGGCGCCAGCCGACGACGTCGATCAGTTTGCCGCTCTCGCCCTGGCCGACGCCGATGATCCGATCCGACGGTTTCAGCGTGCCGGCCTTGTCGGCCGGTCCGGCTGCCACGAGCTTGACGACTTCGGTGTAGTCGTCCTCGGTGCGCAGCACGGCCCCGATGCCTTCCAGCGACAACGACATGTTGATGTTGAAGTTCTCGGACGTGCGCGGCGAAAAATACTGCGTGTGCGGGTCATAGGTGCTCGCGTACGCGTTCACGTAAACCTGAAATGCATCCTCGCTGTTCGTCTGCGTCGCTTGCTTCAAGCGATTTTTGTACCGCTTCGTCAGTACGTCCTGGATTTCGTCGAGTTGCTTGCCGTTCAGCTTCATGCCGAGCACCGCGGCCTTCAGGCGTTTGCGCCACAGGTCGTCGAGTTCGGCGGCGGTGGACGCCCACGGCGCATGCTCGCGTTCGATCTCGATCGTTTCGTTCGTCGTGAAGTCCATGTTCTTGATGCCATGGTTCAATTCGGTAATCAGGAACTCGAGTCGCTCCTCGAGTCGCGCCTGATAGCGATTGAAAATGTCGAACGCGGGGTCCAGATCGCCGCGCTTCAGCGCGTCATCGAGTGCGAAACGATACTTCTCGAGCGCCTGAACGTCCGACGCGAGGAGGTATGCGTGACCGGTGTCGAGCAGATCGAGATATTTGTCGAACAACTCACTCGACGCCGCATCGTCGAGCGGCTTCTGCAGATAGTGGTTGTGGCGCAGTTGTTCGACGATCGACAGACTCGTCCGCGGATGTACGTCGAGCGGGTGGAGCGGCTCCGGGATCGGGAATGTATACGCGGACGATGTTGCCGCGGAATCGGTACTCGGTACCGGCGGTTCGCTGGTGACTACTGCAGTGTCGGCGGGTGCCGACAGCGCGACGTGCGTCGCTGCTGCAAATACGAGTGCGCCGAACCAGCGAATCAGGCCGCGACCGCGGCTGCCGCCGTTGAAACTTCGATCGAACATTGAGCACCACCGCTTACTGCAAGTCGTGTATTCTGACGCCCGCGCCGCATCAGGGTTCCGTGAGATTTACGTTCGCTTCCCTGCGTGCCCACCAATGTTCTGCGGTCCCAACGATTCGAGGAGCCTAATCGAAGGCCTGCGCAACCGCAGTAAGAAGATGTATTCAGGACGAGGTAACCACGATATGAAGATTCGCCCGTGCTCGCAAGTATTGACCCGACGTTCGCTCGGTGCGCCAACTCGTATCGCGCTTGTGGTTGCGCTCGCGCTGGGCGGCGCCGCGTGTCAGAAGGAAGCGGCGCCCGTGCAGCCGACCGGACCGGCGCTCGACTCCGATGTCGCGAAAGCGAGCTACGGGCTGGGTTACAACATCGCGGGAAATGTCGGCAACCAATACGGCAAAGCACTCGACTCGAAGGCGTTTCAGGTCGGCATCGAGGACGGCTTCGCGGGCACCAAATCGAAGGTGCCGGAAAACGACGTGCTGGCGGCTCTCAATGCGCTGAACGATGCGCGCGCCGAGGAGCGCACCAAACTCGCCGAGACGAATCTGGCTGCTGCGAAGGCGTACCTCGAGCAGAACGGCAAGCAGGCGGGCGTCGTAACGACGGCGTCGGGTTTGCAATATCAGATACTCGTCGCCGGTACCGGACCGAAGCCCGGTCTCAACGACACCGTCACAACCCATTACACCGGCACGTTGATCGACGGCACGGTATTCGATAGTTCGATCGAAAATGGCGCGCCGGCATCGTTTCCCGTCAATGGCGTCATTCCGGGCTGGGTCGAAGCGCTGCAATTGATGCCGGTGGGTTCGAAGTGGCGCGTCGTCGTTCCGCCGGACCTCGCGTACAAAGAGCGTGGTGCCGGCAATCGCATCGGACCCAATCAGGCGCTGATCTTCGAGATCGAGTTGATCTCGATCGACAAGGCCTAAGTCGACACGCTGGAGTGGTCGACCATTCTCGGCCGCGGCGAGGCGCCGCGCAGTCCAAACCCGAGCAGAACACCAAACGACGTACGTTGCGTACGCTGCTGACGTTGCTCGTCGCACTGGCGGCGACGTATTTGGCCGGCCGCGAGCTCGGCTTGCACAACGACGAGTTGGTCGGCTACCTGCTCGCCAGCGTCGGCCTCGTGGTGGCGTCGGGTCTCGTCGCGCTCGCCGGGTTCGGCCTCGTGCGGCTGTTCCGTCGCTGACGCGACCGACGTTTCTCGATCGAATACTAGGTCAGTCGCCCGAAAAAACGCTCGAAGCGCGGCGCATAGTGGTGCTCGTAGTCGAGCGAGAACGCGATCGCGTGCGCGCGTCCGAGGATGCGCTCGCGATCGACCCAGCCGATGACGCGAAAGTCACCGCTGTCGTCGCGGTTGTCGCCGAGCATCAGGTAACCGTGTTGCGGGACTTCAGTGGGCGGGAACGATTGATAACTCGAGCCCACGCGGTCGCGTCGCAACATCACGATGTGGCTCATCGCGCCGAATTCTTCGTAGTAGAACGCATAGCGCGACTTGTTTTCGACATCGAGCGCGTCGATATCCTTGGCGCTGAGTTCTCGATAGCGCGCAGCTTCGCCATTGACGAACAGATGATTTTTGCGCAGTTCGACGATGTCACCCGGCAGACCGATCACGCGCTTGACGTAGAGCGTTTCGTCACGCGGTGACGGAAACGTCACGACGTCGCCGCGTTTCGGTTCGGCCCACCGCGCGACGCGCGTCAGCGTGAACGGAACCCGCAGGTCGTAAGCGAGCTTGTCGACGACGATGCGATCGCCGACGAGGATCGACGGTTTCATGCTGCCCGACGGCACTTGGTTCCAGTCCGCGATCGCCGAGCGGAACACGACCATGACCACGATGAACAATATGAACCCGCGCCACTCGCGCCAGATGCGTGCGAAACTTTCACGGAGGCCGTCGGTTCTAGTGTCGTGACTCATAGATTTCGATACATCCTGAGCGCGCCTGGACTGTCGACGAGGAGTCGTATCGGGTATACGGCGACGAGTTGCAACGCCGCGGCAGCTGTCCACGCACGCTCCCTTCGGGCGCGATTCTCCGGGCGCGGTGCCGCGTTGCCGACGCTTGACGTGGGGTGTGCCACGCCGGCGCATCGGCGCCTTCTTCTCTTGGATAAATGGGCCCCGCGCCCGGACAATTCGCGCAGGATGTATCGAAATCTATGAGTCACGACACTCGTCACGGCAAATATCGTTTTGGGGTTCTGTAGCGTATCACGCGACGTCGTGCCTGCGGCGCAACAGCGCGAGCAGCTGGCGGAACCGCGGCGGCTTGCCGGTCATCAGAATGCCAGTCTCGAATATGCGGGCGGCAAGGCGCAGCGCAACGTAGATCGATAGCAGCAACAACGCGGTGGTGCCGACGTAGGTCGCGAGCGGAGGCGGAAACGCCGCGCGATTCATCATGACGAATGGCGTGAACGGCGGTAGCCAGGACATCACTTGCGCAAGCATGCCGTTGGGGTCGCGCCCGATCGGAACCATCACGAGCAACGGCACCGTCAGCAGCAACTGGATCGGCATCATCAGCGTCTGCGCCTCCTTCAGGTTGTTGGCGAGCGACCCGATTCCGCACAACAACGCTGCGTACAGCAGATATCCGAGCCCGAAATAGACGATGAAAGACGCCAGGTATACCGGGCTGTTGATCAGGCCGGACAGGTCGATGCTGACAGCTGGATCGAACAGCCCCGGCAGCCACAGTGCCGCAGCCATGACCAGACCGAGCCACGCGGTCACGATCGTGATTCCCGTTGCCGCGATGCCGAGAATCTTGCCGGCCATCAGGTCCACCGGCGCGACCGACGACAGCAGCACCTCAACGAGCTTGTTGGACTTCTCCTCGACCGTGTTCGTCAACAGCATCTGTGTGATCGAAAAGACCGAGATCCACAGCAGATAGACGAACGCGACAGGCGCCCACTGGCCCAGCGTATCGGCGAGTTCGGCCTCGGTCTCGACGCCGCCTTCTCCGAGTCGGATCGACGCGAACTCGATTGGCGTCTGAATCCACGCGGCCGTCTCGGGCGCAACGTTCGCATCGCGAATTCGGCGATCACGCACGGCGTCGGTCACGAGCGATTCGTACCAGCGGCGCACGTCCTGATTGGTCAGTTTGCGTGTCACGTAGGCGGCGTTGCGGCCCTCCGCGACGGGATCTTCGGGTATGACGAAATAGCCGAGCAGGGTGTCGTCCGTCAGTAGCTGGTTCAACGCCGCCTTGTCCAGACCCGGGGTCGCGACATAGCGATACTTCGCCAACGACACATCCGGCGCGAGTTGCACCACGCGGCCCGGCCGCGCGTTCACCCACCGCGCAATGTGCTCCGCGGGCGTCGTCGGCGCGTCAATGCGCAGCGAACCCTCGCGCATTTTGACGAGCAAGTTCGTGGTGTCCTCGATCAGCGCGGCACGATCGTGTGGCTCATCGAGCCGACCGACAACGGCAAGCGGCGGTGGGCGGTTGTCGGCCGGCATCTTTGCCAGCGCCGCAACCAGGATCGTGACGTCGTCGCGAATGACGCGAGCGGCAACAGCGCGCTCGACCCAGCCGGAGTGGTCGAGGACCGCGAAACGCGCGGCGGATTCGGCTCGGTTGAGAAAGGTCGATGCGGTGGCGACGACGCCGAGGATCATCGGCATCATCAATATGCTGAGCCAGAAGCCGCGCGTGCGAACGTTCTCGACGTATTCACGCGTCGCGACGAGAAACGCTTTTGTAGGGTCAACGGCCAGGGTCGTCTCCCACCGCGCGAATGAAGATCTCGTGCAGCGATGCTTCGCGCGTGTCGAAACGGTGGATCGTCAGGTGATTGACGAGACACGCGAGAATCGCTTGTGGATCGGCGGACGCCTTCAAGCTCAGTTCCGCGTGGCGCCCTGCGTCGTTGACGCGCGCGACGCCGGGAAGACCCTTCAAGCACGCGCCATCGCCGTCGTAGTCGATCGAAATCGTGCGTTGCGCGGTGCGCCGAACGTCGGTCAACGCGCCGTCGAGCAACTTGCGACCGTGATTGATCAGTATGAGGCCGTCGCAGATCTGCTCGGCCTGCTCCATCACGTGGGTCGACAACAGCACGGTGCGATTGCGGCTACGCAGCGCGAGCACGATGCTGCGGACGAGTTCGACGTTGACCGGGTCGAGTCCCGAAAACGGCTCATCGAGCACGATCAGTTCGGGGTCGTGAATGAGCGTCGCGACGATCTGCACTTTCTGGCCCATGCCTTTCGACAGGCTCTCGCATTTCTGATCGTGCCATTGCCGCAAGTCGAACTCGTCGAGCAGGCGGCGCCCTTGCGCATACGCGTCCGCGCGCGTCAAACCCTTCAGGCGCCCGAAGTACGCGACCAGATCGAGCACGCGCATTTTCTTGTAGAGCCCTTTCTCCTCGGGTAGATAGCCAAGGCGGGACTTGATTTGCGCGGGATCGGCGGAGTCGAGCACGCGCACCGTACCCGAATCCGGGCGCAGGATGCCGACGAGCATGCGGATCGTCGTCGTCTTGCCCGCGCCGTTGGGACCGAGGATGCCGTACACGGCGCCTTGGCGGACGCTGAGCGAGAGATGGTCGACTGCTGCGACGTGAGCGAATCGTTTGCTCACGTCATGCAGCGCGACAGCGACATCCGCCATGTCAGCTGTCGTGCTTGACGAAACCAGCGAGCTGAGCGGGCGTCGCGCTACTCTGGTGCCGCCGTTTCCATTCCTCGTAGGGCATTCCGTAGATGCGTTCGCGGCTGGCTTCGTAGTCGACCGCTTCGCCGAGTTCTGCGGCGGCTGCCGAGTACCACTTGGCCAGACAGTTGCGGCAGAAGCCGGCCAGATTCATCAGGTCGATGTTCTGCACGTCGTTGCGTTCGTCCAGATGTGCCAGCAGCCGACGCAATACCGCGGCCTCGACGTGTTCGCGCTTGGTCTCGTCCATACCTGCCGTTCTTCATGGGAGAGCGGTGATGTTATCCGATGCGGAGGTTTTGGGGCCACGCAGGGTGTGATTGAATGCGCCACCTTTCGTTCGAGTCGAGTGGACCGCATGGCGTTTCTGGCAGACCCGCAGATCTGGCTCGCGTTTTTGACGCTGACGGCGCTGGAAATCGTGCTCGGCATCGACAACATCATTTTCATTTCGGTGTTGACGGGTCGCCTGCCGGAGTCCGACCGCGCGCGCGGCCGTTTTTTCGGACTCGCGCTTGCGATGGTGATGCGGATTCTGTTGCTGCTGTCGCTGACGTGGGTGATGAAGCTGACGGACCCGTTGTTCACCTTGTTCAATGAAGCCATCTCGGGACGGGATCTGATTCTGCTGCTGGGCGGTGTGTTCCTCATCGCCAAATCCACGCAGGAAGTGCACAACTCACTCGAGGGTATGGTGCAGGACGAGCACGCGAAGAAGGTCGCGAGCTTCGGCAGCGTGCTGGTTCAGATCGGTCTGGTCGACATCGTATTCTCGCTGGATTCGGTGATCACCGCGGTCGGACTGGTCGCTCACGTCGAGGTCATGATCGCGGCGATCATGATCTCCGTGCTGATCATGATGGCGGCCGCGGGCAGCATCTCGCGTTTTGTCGAGGATCATCCGACGATCAAAATGCTCGCGCTGTCGTTCCTGATGCTGATCGGCGTGACATTGATTGCCGAGGGTTTCGACCTTCACGTGCCAAGAGGCTACATCTACTTCGCAATGGCTTTTTCGTTCGGGGTCGAGTTGCTCAATCTGCGCGTCCGGCGCGGCGGTGCCAAACCGATCAAGCTGAGACAAGCACAGCTGGGCGATGTCGTGAAGACCGATACGCCGGTCGCTAAGCGCGACACCTCGTGCGAAGCATGACCGCGCCAATCCTGCGCATCGCCGCTCGCTCGGATCTCGGAAAGATCCGCGACAACAATGAAGACTGTCTCGCGTTTGACGTGCGCCTCGGCATCGCGGTGCTGGCCGACGGCATGGGCGGCCCGAACGCCGGCGAAGTGGCGAGCGCGGTCGCGATCGAGACGGTGATGCAGCACGTCGTCGAGCATTCTGATCGCCTGCGCAGCGATGCGGCCGCGACGTTACGCGAAGCGCTGATGCTCGCCAATCGACGCGTGCATGCGCTCGCGGAGTCGCGTCGCGAGTACGACGGCATGGGCACCACGATCGTCGCCGGCATGGTCCACGCGGGGTCGTTCTTTGCGGCGCATGTCGGTGATTCGCGCGCGTACCGATTTCGCCACGGCGAGTTGGCTCGATTGACGGCGGACCATAGCCTGGTGCAACAACTGGTCGCGCAAGGGATCTTGTCGTCGGCAGAGGCACGGCTCGCGCCGAATCGGAACATCGTCACGCGGGCGATCGGCATCGAGATCGATGTCGAATGTGACCTGACCGAAGTCGATGCCCGCGCCGGCGACCTGTTTCTGCTGTGCAGCGACGGCTTGACGGACATGATCGACGATGCATCGATCGCGCGTTTGTGCGCGCTCGAGGCCGACGGCGATGTGGCAGCGCTGGCGGACGCGCTGATCGAAGCCGCGCTGAGCGCGGGCGGTTTCGACAACGTGTCGGTGATTGTGCTCGCGCCCTGACATGCTCGTGGCTTCCGGATTCTCGTTACAATGAACGGGACTGAGAACCCACACTTTTTGATGACGACGCAAAACACAATCGAATCGAAACTGGCGCAGGCGCTGTCGCCGTTGCACCTCGAAGTGATCAACGAGAGCGGCAATCACAACGTTGCGCCGGGATCCGAGAGCCATTTCAAGGTAGTGCTGGTCGCGGCCGAGTTCGAAGGCCAGCGCCTGCTCGCGCGTCATCGGCGCGTCAACGGCGTACTCGCCGACGAACTCGCCGGTTCCGTGCACGCGCTCGCGCTGCACACGTACACCGAGTCGGAATGGCGCGAACGATTCGGCGCCGCGCCGATGTCGCCGCCTTGTTTTGGCGGTGCGCGCGAACGCGGCCAATGAACGTCGCCACGTTTTACCGATTCGTCGCGCTCGATGATCCGCACGCGGTCGCCGCGCGGGCGCACGATCTCGCAGCGCAACACGCGTTGCGCGGGACCATCCTGGTGGCCCGCGAGGGCATCAACGCAACATTGACCGGCGACGCGGTAGCGCTATTCGTCGAACAACTCGAACGCGACCCACGTCTCGCGCATCTGACAGTGCGTTTCTCACGCGGCGACCCGAACAATCCGATCTTCTATCGGCTGAAGGTCAAAGTGCGCAACGAACTGATCGCGATGCGTGGACGTCGTCGCGGGGACGTCGATCCGGCGCGCCGCACCGGCGCGCACGTCGACGCCGCGTCGTGGAATCGATTGCTCGACGCGCCGGACGTGACCGTCATCGACGCACGCAACCGCTACGAAATCGCGCTCGGTACGTTCCCGGGCGCCGTGGACCCCGACACGCGCTCGTTTCGCGAATTTCCCGCGTTCGCCGAAACGCTGGATCCGGCGCGCCAACGACGGGTCGCGTTGTTTTGTACTGGCGGGATCCGTTGCGAGAAAGCAAGCGCGTTGCTGCTCGAGCGTGGCTTCGCCGAGGTTTATCAACTCGACGGCGGCATCCTGAATTACCTCGCTCGCGTCGGTGCGGACAATCGATTCGACGGCGAGTGTTTTGTGTTCGATCAGCGCGTGTCGGTCAATGACGATCTGAATCAAGGCGACTCACGCGGTGTGCCATGCGTGCCGCCATGCGTTGACCGAAGCCGACACGGCGTCGAGCGACTACGTTCTCGACATCAGCTGCGCGTATTGCACTGCCGCGCAGACCGAGCAACAACGCGCCGCGTTTGCCGAACGCGCGCGGCAGTCGCGGCTCGCAGCTGCGCGCGGCGAGCGGCACGTTGGAGCCCAGATGCGCGCGGCAGATTGCAAACGAACGGCGAGGGCGATGCTGATGGACATGTTCTCGCTGCAAGGCAAAGTCGCGTTGTTGTCGGGCGCCTCGACGGGGATCGGGCGGCATCTCGCAGGCACGCTCGCGCGCGCGGGTGCGCGCGTGATGCTCGGCGCGCGCAGCGTCGACAAACTCGAGGACCGCGTCAGCGAGATCCGCGCCGCCGGCGGTGAAGCGGCGGCGGCCGCGCTCGACGTCTGCGACTTGCGCAGCGTGACTGCATTTTTCGACGCCGCACACGAACAATTCGGGCCGCCCGACATCCTCGTCAACAACGCGGGCGTCGAAGCGGGCGCGCATACGTACGTCACGCTCGAGGACGACAGCTGGGACACGGTACTCGACACGAATCTGAAAGGTCTGTGGTGGATGACGCGCGAACTGACGCGCCGGGTCGTTGCACACCGGCATCCCGGCGCCGTCGTCATCAACATCAGCTCGATCACGAGTGAGCGGACGACGAAAGGCATCTTCCCGTATGCGGTATCAAAAGCGGGCGTCAACCAGGCCACGCGCGTGATGGCGCTCGAAGGCGCGAAACACAACATTCGCGTCAACGCGCTCGCGCCCGGATACATCTACACCAACGTCAGCAAAGCGTTGCTCGACAGCGACATAGCGGACGAGTTCGTCAAGCGCATTCCGCAACGCAGGCTCGGAGAGTTCAGCGATCTCGACGGCCCGCTGTTGCTGCTGGCGTCGGATGCGTCGCGCTACATGACCGGTTCGATCGTCGTGGTCGACGGTGGTCACACGGTGAGTTCTCTATAAGGGGCCGTGGCGGATGATCGCTGCGCCGGACACGCCGTGAATCCGTCCCTGTAGGCTCGACCCGCGCCATCCATGGCGCGGATGGTCCGGCGCAGCGATCATCCGCCACTAAGAAGTTGGCGCCTTCGATCGATGTTCGGCAGCAGAACGCGTGCGACGCACCATTCCTTCAGCAGGAACTGCTTCGTTGGAGCGGAGCCACCCAACCGACCAGAGATGGCTGTTCATTGCGGCGGACCGTCCGCGCCATGGATGGCGCGGGTCGAGCCTACCAGGCGACGTGTCTCGAACGGCGTGTCCGCCGCAATGAATAGCCATCTCCTACTTCGCGTGATGCTGCCTTCCATGCCGCCGACGAGGTAGTCGAAGCAGCGCTGCAGCCGCTCCGTGTCGACGCAGGTTCGAAGGTCGCCGAACACCGTCGATGCGAGGTTCCCCGAACCCGCGAACATCTGCACGGTCAGCGTCCAGAAATACAGATAGCGCGTGCGTCGGATCTGATCGGGCAGCTCAGGCAGTGCGCGCGCGAGCAGCGCGTCGAACCGGTGCGCGATCTGGTGCGTGTCACGATTCAGAATGTCCTGGATCTCGGGGCTCATTTCGATTTGCAGGCGTGCGAGAAAACGCAACGCGTGAATGCCGTAGTCGGGCGTGTTGTAAAGCCTGTAGTACGGATGGAACGCGGCCCACATGATTTCGCGGCTACCCGGTCGTTCGCCGTTGCGAACGCGCTCTTCCAACGCCGTCAGCGCGTCGAGTCGCGACGTGTCGAGCTCGGCCCGGATGAACGCGATGATCGCCTCGATGATGCCGACCTTGCTGCCGAAGTGATAATGCACCGCGGACGCGTTTTTGGTGCCCGCCGCGTTGTTGATCGTGCGCATCGATACCGCGTCGACGCCGTTCTCGGCAAACAACTCCAGCGCCGACAGGATCAGGTTGTACTTGGTGTCGGTTTTGGCGCGTGCGTTGGCCAGGGTCATACGGGTTGCTTCTCCCACGATCGAGCGCCATTGTAACGACATCCGCGCGCCGGAATCACAATAGCGCCTTCAACGTCGGCCATACATTTTCGAGCAGCCGCGGCTGGGCGGCGGCGGTCGGATGAATGCCGTCGGCCTGCATCAGCGCCGCGTCGGTCGCGACGCCGTCGAGCAGAAACGGCACGAGCGGTGTCCCCGCGCGCGCGGCTACCTGCGAATACATGTCGTGGAAGGCTTGCGTATAACGCGCGCCGTAGTTCGGCGGAATCTCCATGCCGAGCACGAGTACCGCGGCGCCGGCGTTTTTCGAAAGCGTCACCATCGCGTCGAGATTCTGTTCGATGCGGTCGATCGGGTAGCCCCGCAGCGCATCATTGCCGCCGACTTCGATGATGACGAGGTCGGGCTTGTGGACCTCGAGTGCGCGCGGCAGTCGCGCCAGCGCTCCGCCCGTGGTGTCGCCGCTGATGCTCGCGTTGACGACCTGGTGCGGCACCGCTAGCGTCGCGAGGCGCGCTTCGAGGAGTGCAACCCAACCCTGGTCGCGTTGAATACCATATGCCGCGCTGATACTGTCACCCACGACCAGAATGGTCCTAGCCTCGATCGGGGTCTGCGCGGCTGCAGCCCATGAGACCGCAAGCAGTACCTCAAGTAGTAATAAGGCCACACCCCGCATGCCTACACCCGTTCTTGTTGCGCACCGCATCGCCAAGATCGTTTCCACCCACGCGGGCACAGCCGAAAAGCTCGTGATCTTGGATGCCATCGATCTGGAAATCAACGCAGGTGAAAGCATCGCCATCGTCGGCGCGTCGGGCTCGGGCAAGACCACGCTGCTCGGAATCCTCGCAGGTCTCGACACACCGACGAGCGGTACGGTTGCGCTCGATGGCCACGAGCTCACGCAGCTCTCGGAGGAACAACGCGCGCGTCTGCGCGGGGAACTGGTCGGGTTCGTGTTTCAGTCGTTTCAATTGCTCGGCAGCTTGACCGCGCTCGAGAACGTGATGCTGCCGGGTGAGTTGAGGGGCGATGCAGATCCGCGCGGCGACGCGCTTGACGCTGCTGCGTCGCGTCGGCTTGAGCGAGCGCACGAGTCACTACCCGCGCCAGCTGTCGGGCGGGGAGCAGCAGCGCGTGGCGATCGCGCGTGCATTTGCGTCGCGACCGAAGGTGTTGTTTGCGGATGAGCCGACCGGCAACCTCGACTCCGTGACCGGGGCGAAGATCATCGATCTGCTGTTCGAACTGAACGCGGCATTTGCGACGACGCTGGTGCTGGTGACCCACGACAAACAGCTCGCGGATCGCTGCGAGCGCGTGATCGAACTCGACGCGGGCCAAGTCGTCGCGGTGCGGGCCAGCGCCGCGTGACTCGTTCGCAAGCGCGGCTCCCTCGCAGATCCGCCGCCGTCGCAATTTGCGTTCGTGCTGCGGTTCCTGCTGCGTGACTGGCGCGCCGGCGAGCTGCAATTGCTCGTGGCCGCTGTGCTGCTCGCGGTCGGCACGGTCACCGGCATCAGCTTGTTCGTCGATCGTTTGTCGGCTGCGCTGCAGTCAGAGTCATCGACGTATCTCGCCGCCGACCGCGTGATCGCCTCGTCGCACGCGATTCCAGAGCAGTTCGAGACAGCCGCTGCGCACCTGGGACTCGAGACCGCGCGCACGATGACGTTCCAGTCGATGATTTTTGCCGGCGATCGCAGTCAACTCGTCGCCGTCAAAGCGGTCGACGACGGTTATCCGCTGCGCGGCGTCTTGCGGCTCGCGGCGGCGCCGTTCGGACCCGGCGCGGTTGTCCACGAACTGCCGCCGCCGGGCGAAGTGTGGCTCGATTCGCGGCTGTTTCCGGCGCTCGGCGTCGACGGTCGGCGACACGATCAGCGTCGGCGTGGCACAGCTGCGCGTCGCTCGCGATGCTTGAGCGACGAACCGGATCGCAGCGGCGGCTTCTTCGATTTCGGGCCGCGCGTGTTGATGCGCACGATCGACGTCGCGCGCACCGAAGTGGTCCGCCCCGGCAGCCGGATTTCGTATCGATTGCTGATCGCTGGATCAACCGAAGCGATCGATGCGCTGCACGACGAACTCGACGGCAAGCTCGGCGCCGACTATCGTTGGATGGGGATTCGCGACAGCAGCGCGTCGATCGGCTCGGCGCTCGACCGCGCGCAGGCGTTCCTGCTGCTCGGCGGGTTGCTCGCCGTGTTGCTCGCCGGCGTTGCGGTGGCGCTTGCCGCGCATCGCTATGCGCGACGCCACTACGATCACGTCGCGATTCTGAAGACGCTCGGCGCGACGCCGCCGCAGATCCAATGGGGCTACCTCGCGCTGCTTGGCCGTCGTCGGCGCGATTTCGGCGGCGGCGGGACTGCTGCTCGGCGTCGCGCTGCATCTGATGATCGTCGCGGCGCTGTCGGCGTACGTGCCGCTGCAGCTGCCGTTGCCCGGCATCAAGCCGCTGCTCGTCGGCGCCGTCAGCGGCGTCGTTTGTCTTGGCCGCGTTCGCATTGCCGCCGGTGCTGGCGCTGAAGTCGATTTCGCCGATGCGCGTGATGCGACGCGACTTCGCGCGCGCCGGCGTATCGCGTTGGCTGACGTATGGTTGTGCCGCGTTCGGCACGCTCGCGACTGTTGTTGTGGTACACGAACAGCGTCGCGGCTGACGTTGTGGAGCGCTCGCCGGCATCGCCGGGGTGTCGATCGTGTTCGGCGCGCTCGCGTTTGTGCTGTTGCGCGCGGGTCGGCGCGTCGGCATGCAGGCCGGCAACGGCATGGCGCCTCGCGCTCGCGGGTCTTGCGCGGCGGCGCGACGAGAGCGTGGCGCAGATCCTGATCTTCGGCCTCGCGATCATGTTGTTGCTGATCATGATTCTGCTGCGCACCGCGTTGCTCGACGAATGGCGTACCCAGTGTGCCCGAAGGGCGCGCCGAATCACTTTCTGATGAACGTCGCGCCGGACCAGGTAGAGCCGCTGCAGCGCATGGTGCGCGGCCACGTCGATCGCATGGGCGAGCTGTATCCGATGACGCGCGGCCGCGTCGTGGCCGTGAACGGCATTGCGACGCAAACGCTGGGAGCAAAGCCACCAGCGCGCCAGAGCCGCCGATCCGAGTCTCGATTCGGAGCGCAATCTGAGCTGGACGGCGACGTTGCCCGCCAACAACCGGATTGAGGCGGGCGAGTGGTGGAGTGCCGCCGGCGAGGCGGCGAGCCGCAGGTGTCGCTCGAAGAAGCAGTACGCGCACGCAGCCGGCGTCAAGGTCGGCGATCGTGCTCGACTTCGACATCGGCGGAATACCGCGTGCAGGCGCGCGTGGCCAGCATCCGCCGCGTCGAGTGGAACAGCATGGCGCCGAACTTCTTCATTCTGTTCTCGCCCGGCGCATTGCGGGACGTGCCGGCGACGTACATGACGAGCTTCTATCTGCCGCCGGAGCAGAAGCCGTTTCTGAACGAACTGCTCGCGGCGTTTCCGACGGTCACGGTGATCGAAGTGGACCGCGTGATCGCGCAGATCCAATCGATCATCGAGCCGCGTCACGCAGGCGGTTCAACTCGTGCTCGGACTGGTGCTCGTCGCCGGGTGTCTCGTGCTCGTCGCGAGCATTCAGGCGAGCAGCGACGACCGGCTCGCGCGAACATGCATTGCTGCGCACGCTCGGCGCGTCGCGCCGGCTCGTGCGCGGCGCGCTGGGCGCGGAATTCGCGCTGCTCGGCGCATTCGGCGGCTGCATCGCCGCGTTCGGCGCCGAAGCGACCGTGTATCGCGCTCGACAAACAGGTATTCGATCTGCCGCGCGCATCTGCATCCATGGGTCTGGATCGCGGGTCCGGCGCTCGGTGCGGCGATCGTCTGCCGGCGTCGGCCTGCTCGGAACGCGGCGCTCGATCGCATCGCCGCCGGTTCTGGTGCTGCGCGAGCTCGGCTGACGCAGTCGCGCGGTTCCCTTACCGCCGCCTTTGCGCAGAATCGCGGCTTTTCGACAGTGCCGTCGGGAGAGTCGAGATGGACGACGCAAACAACGTTACGAAGACGAACAAGCTCGGCAAGCGGCTGCGCCGCGATGTCGGCCGCGCGATTGCCGACTACGACCTGATCGAAGCCCGGCGACCGGGTCATGGTGTGCCTCTCGGGCGGCAAGGATTCGTATACGTTGCTCGACGTCCTGCTCAGTTTGCAACGCGCGGCGCCGATCGACTTCGAACTGATCGCGGTGAATCTCGATCAAAAGCAACCGGGTTTTCCGCGCGGACGTCTTGCCGCGCTATCTCGATGCACTCGGCGTCAGTACCACATTCTCGAGCGCGATACGTACAGCATCGTGCGCCGCCTCACGCCGGAAGGCGCAGACGTATCTGTCCGGTCTGTTCGCGGCTGCGGCGCGGGACGCTGTACGGGTTCGCCGCCGAAATCGGCGCGACGAAGGTCGCGCTCGGTCACCATCTGGACGACGTCGTCGAAACGCTGTTCCTGAACATGTTCTTCGGGGGGCGACTCAAGGCGATGCCGCCGAAACTGAAGAGCGACGACGGCCGCAACATCCTGATCCGGCCGCTGTATTACTGTCGCGAAAACGATATCGACGCGGTGGGCCGCGCGCGCGCGATTTCCCGATCATTCCGTGCAACCTGTGCGGATCGCAGCAGAACGCGCAGCGACGCGTCATCAAAGAGATGCTCGCGCAGTGGGATCGAGCCGAACCCGGCCGCGTCGAGAACATCGCGCGCAGCCTCGCGAACATCAGTCCGTCACAGTTGGCCGACCCGACGCTGTTCGATTTCGCCGGACTGCGCCGCGATGCGGCGGCCGCCGCGTTGATTCCGCTGCGCGAGTCGGTCGTCTGATCGAGGGGCGCTGGTGCTCGATCTATGCAGACCGCTCGCTACGACTCCAACTCCCCAACCAGTCGCAGCGACGGACACGCCGCCGTAGAGGGGGATGGCTGTTCATTGCGCCGGACCGTCGTGCGCCAGGGATGGCGCACGGGGAGCGCCCATGGATGGCTCGAGCGTGTCCGGCGCAATGAACAGCCATCCCCTCGTTGCCTCCTACAAATCGGTCGCCCGAAAGCTCACTTCGCGGCTCGCGAGCGATTCGGCCGACTCCAATACCTCGGTCAACGCCATCTCGAAGCTCCGCACCAGGCCCAGCAGATTCTTCTTGTCGCCGTGCGGCAAGCGCGAGTTCCAGCGCTTTCGCCGCATCTCTGAGATTGGCCGCGCCGAAACTGCCGGCGACACCGTGCAGGTTGTGTGCGAGGCGCTCGCCGGCGTCCATGTTGTTTTCGCTGACCGCTTCGCGCATCCGCTGGCCCGCATCACCGTAGTAACGTCCAAAGTCCCCCATCAGCTTCAGCATCAGCTTGACGTTGCCGTTGTGACCCTTGATCGCGTCGCCGACGTTGATGCCTGGCGTGCGCTGATTGACGAGATCGGCGATTTGCGCCGCCTCCGCGGCCGAGTCGCTCGCGCGACGACGCATCGGATTTGCCTCGGGGAGCGGCGCACCGAGCAGGTTCTGCATCGTCGCGAGCAGTTCGTCGAAGTCGATCGGTTTCGTCACGTACGCGTTGCAGCCCGCCTCCATCGCGGCGGCGCGGCGTTCGGCCAGCGCGTCGGCAGACACCGCGATGATCGGCATCGTCAGGCCGGCCGCACGAATCGCGGTTGTCGCGGCGAGTCCGTCGACCTCCGGCATGTGAATGTCCATCAGGATCACGTCGTAGGATCCGGCCAACGCAAGATCGATCGCGATCCGCCCGGTTTCCGCCAGGGCGATCGTGGCGTCGCTGCGCTGCAGATATTCGAGCGCAAGCTGTTGATTGATCGGATTGTCCTCCGCCAACAGAACACGCCGGCCGCGCAGGATGTCGGCGCTGCGCGGCCGCGTACGGATTTCGGCGGTCATCGTGACTGCGGGCGACGGGCGCTCGAAACGGGCGTCGAACGAGAAGCAGCTGCCGTGGCCCACCTCGGAGCGCACCGAAATCGAGCCACCCATCACGTGGACGAGGCTTTTGCAGATCGCGAGTCCCAGGCCCGTGCCGCCGTAGCGTCGGGTCGTCGAGGTCTCCGCTTGCTGGAACGACTCGAACAACCGGGTCTGCGCCTCCTTGCTGATGCCGATTCCCGTATCCGTGACCTGAACTCCGAGCACGAGCGCATCGCCGTTGACGCGCCATAGCGCCGCCGTCACGGTGATGCTGCCGACCTCGGTGAATTTGATCGCGTTGCCGATCAGATTGATCAGCACCTGTTTGAGCCGCAACGCGTCACCGACGATCACGCCGCTGTCGGGGAAATCCGGGTTCTCCCGCGTGCGATCGATCACGGTGAAGTCGAGATTTTTCTTGCGCACTTCGGTTCGGAACAGGCGTTCGACGTCGCGCAACGTATCGGCGAAGTTGAACGGCGCGCGCTCGAGCACGAGTTTTCCGGCCTCGATCTTCGAAAAGTCGAGTACGTCGTTGACGAGCGTCAGCAACGATTCGGCGGAATTGCGGATCGAGGCGAGGTATTCGCGCTGCTTGCGATCGAGTTGGGTTTCGAGCGTCAGGCGCGAGAATCCGACGATCGCGTTCATCGGCGTGCGGATCTCGTGACTCATGTTCGCGAGGAACTCGCTTTTCGCCTGAGTCGCCGCCTCGGCAATCTGTCGGCGTTTTTCGGCTTCGCCGCGCTCGACGCGCGCGCTGATGTCGATCACCGAGCCGTCGATGACCTCACCCTGGTTCGGGTCCTGACTGACGCGCGCGTTCAACGACATCCAGAACGTTCGGCCGTCGCGAATCAGGCCTTCGGCTTCGAACGCGATCGCGACGCCGGTCTCATCGAGCAGCGTCATCAGTTCCTGCGCGCGATCTTTCTTCAGGAACACGCGATCGAGCAGATCACGATAGTCGGCGAGCAGCGCGTCGGTCGAATCAAAACCGAGAATGCGCGCCAGTGTCGGATTGGCACGAATCAAGACACCCTCGCCGCTGATGCGGAACAGGCCTTCGTTGGCGCTGTCGAACAACGCCCGATATTCGTCGCGCGTCGCCTGCAGGTCCGAATACAGCCGCGCGTTTTCGATCGAGATCGCCGCTTGCGACGCGAGCAGGCTCAACACTTCGACGCGCTGCGCGGTGAATACGCCCGTCAACCAGCGATGTTCGACGTACAGCACGCCGATCACTTCGTTGCGTGCAACGATCGGCAGCCCCATCACGGAGAGCGGCAGGAAATCCTTCACGTACGGATCCTGCGTGAACACGTCCTCCTTGGTCGCGTCGGCGAGCACGAGCGCCTGCCGCGTCCGCGCGACGAACTGGACGATGCTCTGCGGCACGTCGTCGCAGTCTTCGAGCGCGATGGGCGGCGTCAGGCGGCGCGTCGAGCCGCCGTCGACGGCCGCGACCGCCTCGACGTAGAGCCGGTCGTCCTGGGCCAGCAGCATCGTGGCTTTCTGTGCGCCGGCGTGCTCGAGCGCGAGGCGCAGCAGTTTGATCAGCACGCGGTCGAGCACGATTTCACCGGAAATCGTCTGCGCTGCTTTCAGTACCGTCGTCGTGTCGAGCAATCGCTGACCGATCTCGTGCGTCTCGTTGGTACCGCTGACGCTCGCGAAATCGCGCACCGTCAGGTCTACGAGATCACCAACACTCCAGGCGCCCGAGTCAGGTCGCACTTGGCGGTGCTCGCCGATATATGTTTGAAATTCGCGTTCGAGCTGGTTCGCTTTCGACAACGCGCCCCAACGCAGATACGCCTGATGCGCGTTGCGCATGAATAGCCGCGCGAAGTCGATGCGCGACGATTTGTGGCACAAGCGCGCGGCCAGTTCGTACGCGACCGCCTCGTCATTGGCGAGTCCGAGCCGGCGTGCGGTATGCGCCGCCGACTCGTAGCGCTCGAGCGCCGCGGTCGTCTGACCGCGCGCCCAGGCGATCTCGGCCTCGATGATCGCGAGCTTCGGCGCCGCCGACTGGCAGCCCTCGCGCTCCCAGCGCCGCAACTGCGCGAGCGGCTCGCGACACGTGCGAATTGCGTCGCTGGTGCCGCTGCGCAGCATCGTCAGCGCGTTGGCAAATGTGAACCAGAGCAGCAGCGGTGAACCGGTGAGACTGCCGATGTAGTGACGCGCCTCGATGATGACGTTGGCGGCGCCCCGATAATCGTTGAACAGTACCGCAAAGTAGGCACGCAATGTGTATATGCAACCGAGCGCCACCTGATCGTCGGGATTCGCAAACTGCGCATCGGCCGATCCTTCGTGCGATTCGCCCTGGCCCAGCAGGCTTGTGAGCATCTGCTGGATGAACCGTGCAATGTTGACCGCTGTGATGTGCCGGAGCGGTGTCACGTCCGCGAGACGGGCCGCGAGTTCGCGCGACAACGACGCGAGTTCCATGCCGCGGGCGAGTGCGTTGGTCGCGTAGAAAACGATCGCGACCAACGCGAATTCATAGTCGTGCGCGGCGATGCTGCGGCGGGTGTTCTCGGTCAGCGGCGACAACGTCTGGTCCAGCGAGCCGGTCCAATGATCGACGAGTCCCGACAGCAGCGTCAGCGCGCGCGTCGAAAACTTGTCGTCGGCGAATCGATGCGCCAGTTGTCGCGCGCTCGTCGCCAGCGACTTGCGCCTTCTCGATCTTGCCGATCGCGACGTGCCTCACGGCTTCGGCGGCAAATGCGAATGCGACTTCGGCGCTGTAGCCGGCGGTACTCGCGCGAATGATGATGTCCTGCGCGAGCCGCGCCGACTGGTTCGAGCCGACGTGGTAGCCGGCGTGCACGAGCTGTGCTTCGAGGCGGAACGCTTCTTTCAAGCGGCCGTCGGTGAGCTCTGTCAGATCCGCCGGCAGCGGCCGCGTCGCGCGGCGAAAAGGGAGGCTCCAGCGCGGCGTCAGCGGTTGATGCGGCATGCGCGCGAGGCTCTCCTCGGCGCGTTCGATCGCGTCACCGAGCTGGTTCTGCGCGAGCGCCGCACGGATGCGCAACTCGGTCAGCGCACTGCTCGGGCCCGTCAGTTGGCGGTCGGCCTGCGCGAACGTTCGCCCCAGTTGTTCGAAATCGCCGCACAGGTACGCCGCTTCAGCCGCGCCTTCGATCAGCGCCTGCACCAGTTGCGCGTGATCGGCGGCGAGCGGCTGCGGCGATCTGAGCGGGAACAGCGCGAGTCCACTGCGGCAATATTTGAACGCCGGTTGAAATTCGTTGGTCGAGCAGCGCTTCACGCGCGGCGAGCAGATTGTAGTGTGCGATCGCGTTGCGCCTGGACGGCTCGACGTGGAACGGTTCGCCGCCGGCATTGAATTGATCGGCGATGCGCTTCGCCGACGTGTTCTCCGCGTCGGTATGAATGAGCGCTTCGGCGATGGCGAGGTGGATCGCGCGCTTCTTGTCGGCATCGATGCCCCGGTAGACCAACGCGCGCACGCGCTGATGCGCGAATTGGTAGCGCATGCCGCGGTCCTGGTCATCGCGCAATCCGCCGATCAGACCTTCGCCAACGGCTTTGCGCAGGTGACTGGCCACGGCGTGCGCGGTGTCGTCCGACCCGGCCGCGACCAGGCCGGCATCGAACGTGTCGCCGATGCACGCGCCGATCTTCATCGCGTCGAGCGTCTCGGCGGGGAGCTTTTCGAGCTGGCGTTCGATGCGCTCGCGCGTATTGTCGGAAAAGAAGTGCGCGCGGACCTGTTCCAGATCCCACGTCCACTGGTTGTGCAGCGGATCGTAGAAAAGCGCGTTCTGATCGTGCAGTTCGAACAAGAGCTCGAGCACGTGCGACGGAATGCCGTCGGTTTTCGTGTGGATTTCCGACGCGAGTTCGCGGACGCGCGCTTCCGATTGCGACAAGAGATCGGCGAGCAGCGAGCGCAGGTGGCCCTTGTCGAGCAGCGTCAACGCGATGTCGGTGGTGCGGCCCGCGATCCGCGCATCGGCGAATTCGGAGAGATCGCTGTCCTCGGCGGTCATCAACACGAGCAGATGGCGTCCGTGCAGCGCGACCGACAGCAGTTCGGCGATGGTGTCCGGATCGATCCGATCGGCCTGTTCCATCGCGAGCGCCAGCGGAATCGGACTGAATGCGCGCAGCAGCGCGCGCAGCAGATGTTCCTCGGCGCGCCCGTACAGCGGTGATTCGTCGACGTCGGCGGCGGTGATGATCGAACCGAGTTCCGGTACGAGCGCGGTCAAGGGCCCCGGATTGTCGTTGGTCAGCCGCGCCAGGCGCGCGACGAATGCATCGACGTCGGTCGACGAGCGCGACAGCAGTTGCCGCACCAACGACGCGGCCAGCTCGCGCATCACTTCGAGCCCGCCGCCGAACTCTTCTGCGCTCGGGCGGATGCGCGCTGCGAGTCCGTGGCGCTCGGCAATGCTGCTGAGCGCAAGATCGATGAACGCGCGCTTGCCGATGGCCGGGGCCGCCGAGCACGCGCGCGATCGCAACCTCGCCGCGCGCTGTTCGATCGAGCAGCGTGTTGAGGGTCTTGATCTGTTCGTCGCGTCCGTACAGGCGCTTCGGAATCGACAGTTGACCGCGCGCGTCGGTGCGCCCGAGCGTGAAGCTCTCGGTGTCGGCGTGGCTCGCCCACAGCTCGTAGCCTTCCTCGAGGTCGGCGCGCGCGGCCGCCGCGCTCTGGTAACGATCTTCGGGCTGTTTCGACAGCAGTTTCGCGACGATATCCGACAGCCACTGCGGCAACGCCGGACTGACTTCCTTGATCGGAGTCGCGATGCGCGCGATCTGGTAGTGAATCAATTCGAGCGGGTCGCTGTTCGTGAACGGCGGCGATCCGGTGAAGAGCTCGTAGAGCGTTGCGCCGAGCGAATACAGGTCCGTCCGGTAGTCGACGACGCGATTCACGCGCCCGGTCTGCTCCGGGGAAATGTACGGCAGCGTGCCGGTGAGATGCGCCATCGCGGTTGCGTCGGGGTATTCGCGCGGCGCCAGTGTCGCGAGGCCGAAATCGATCAGTCGAACGAGTTCGTCCTCGGGATTGCAGACGACATTGGCGGGATTGATGTCGCGGTGGATGACGCCTTCATCGTGGATCGATTGCAGCGCCTGACACAGTTGGATCGACACCGCGAGCTTCTGTTCGAACGTCAGGTGCCCGTGGCGGATCAAGTCGCGCAGCGACGTCGCCTCGACGTCCTCGAACAGAATGCTGCAGTCGGGTTCGGTCAACTCGATCGCGCGCACGACGTAGGGGCTCGTCAGCGATTGGTTGATCGCGAATTCATGGTGATAACGCGCCAGCGCATTCGGGCCGGCGCCGGCGGGTTTCAGCGTCTTGACGATGACGCGCCGGTCGCCCAGCCGCCCGCGATGCACGACCGTGCTCGCGCTCTCGTAGATGCGCTTCTGAATATCTAAGTTCGACTTCAGCCATGGCGGTGCTTTGCTCCGCCGGTCAAGTCGGTTGCGGAAGCCGATCGGTGCCTGCGAAGTCGGCGGGGCGTCGTTAAATTACACGACCTCGGGTGTGAACAGATAGCCGGTGCCGTGAATCGTCGTGATGATTTTCGCGGTCGCGGCCCGTTCGCCGAGCTTCTTGCGCAACTGGCCGACGAGCACGTCGATATAGCGGTCATCGGGGAACCACTCACGATTGCGGATGCGGTTCATGATCTGGTCGCGGTTCATCGCTTCGCCGGCCTTTTCCATGAACGACAGCAGCAGCTGGTACTCCCCGGCCGAGAGTTGATTCGACTCGCCGTCCGCCGACGTCAATTCGCGCTTGTTCAGATCCAGCGTCCAGCCGGCAAACTTGCGGATGTGGTTCTTGCGACGCTGCCGCTGCTGGATGTGCACGCGGCGGATCAGATTGCGCGCGCGGCTCAGCAGTTCGCGCGGGTCGAAGGGCTTCGTCACGTAGTCGTCCGCGCCGCTCTCGAGGCCGAGGATGCGGTCGATCTGCTCCTGCTTGCTGGTCACGAGGATGATGCCGATGTCCGAGTGCGCCCGGATCTCGCGCGTCAGCGTCAGGCCATCCTTGCCGGGCAGCTTGATGTCGAGCAATACGAGGATCACGTTCGTGTCGGTGATGAGTCCGACGACCTCGTCGCCGTTGCCGGTCGAGGAGACTTTGAAGCCCTCTTCGTTGAAATACGAAACGAGCTGTTCGCGGGTGATGGGTTCGTCTTCGACGACGAGAATGTGTTCCTGTTCGGCCATGATTCCTATCCTGTTGGCATGCCGATATGGCGCGGTCCACTCGAACGACGCAGCGCGATCCGAGTCGCGTCGCTAGGTGGGATCAAAGCCGGTATGGTACTGAAATGCAACGCGCAAGTACCGAAGTTGCGGCGGCCGTCACGTGACCGACGGGGCGATCATCAAGATTCCGATGGAGGCGCTGTCGACCGACGCGCTCGATGGCGTGATCGACGACTACGTCATGCGCGAAGGCACCGACTACGGACATCGCGACTTCGACCTCGAACAAAAGCGCGACGCGGTGCGGCGTCAGTTGCGCAGCGGTCGCGCGGTGATCACCTACGACTCGGTTTCGCACACGACGTCGATTCTCCCGAATTGATCGGGGCCCGCCGAGGCGCGTTCGACACGCTGTGATGCCGGTCACGCGCGGCCCGCTGGAGCGACATAGCGTGCGCGGAGTCAGGGAAGTGCGACTGTATG
Source organism: uncultured Gammaproteobacteria bacterium (assembly GCA_963829065.1). Classification (GTDB taxonomy): domain Bacteria; phylum Pseudomonadota; class Gammaproteobacteria; order Pseudomonadales; family Azotimanducaceae; genus DATJGR01. Next base: position 43,644 of record CAWHHK010000021.1, read on the forward strand.
CGCTCGTTGGCGGCCGGCTGTCTTCAGACGCGCGCGTTATGGGGCAGCGAATCCGTGGAAGCGGTCACGGATAGGCGGCGAAGGCTCTGGGACACTGGTGCAGGATCTTCCGCTTGACCGGTCAACGACAAGAATGCCGTGCCAAGCGGTGGATCCGTCCACGCTTACACGCGGTCGATCAGGCCAGGAACGGCGCGGGCTACGAAGAGAAGGACCACTCAACGCGAGGTATGCAATGCGTAATTCTGTGATCACCCCTATCGCCGCCGGCGTGCTGCTGGCGTTTGCCGGTGCCGCTCACGCGGTCACCAAGACCGACTCGTTCCTGGTGTCGGCCAACGGTTGCGAAGAACTGCGTCATCAACGCGCCGGATCTCAATCTGGGTTCGTTCGACGGCACGAACGACCTCACCGCGAGCTCGACGATTTCAGTCAAGTGCACGAACGGAACGACGTATGACGTCAACCTGAGCACCGGATCCTCGGGCATCTATGCGAACCGCACGCTGACTCAAGGCACGGATACGCTGAACTACAACCTCTACACGACCAACGGCTACACGACGGTCTGGGGTGACAACACCGGCGGCTCGAGCAGACCGGCAACGGGCACGGGTGCCGGCATGGCGACGAACCAGACGCTGACCGTGTATGGACGGCTGTTGGCCGCCAACAACACCGCGCCGGTCGACGCGGGTACCTACACCGACACCATCGTCGCGACGATCGTTTACTGATCCGAAACGCCGATCGTGCGCGGTCTGCTTCTGGGCACACTGGTGTCGGCGGTAGCCTTGGTGCTGTCGCCGGCGCCGGTTCACGCCGGGACGTTTTCGGTTTCGCCGCTGCGAATCGACTTTTCGTCGAGGACCCAGACTGGCGCCGTCACGATCCGCAACCAGCAGGATGCCGAGGTTGTGGTCGAGGCGCAGGTCATGCTCTGGGAGCAATCCGATGGCGAGGACCGGCTCAGCTCAACCTCGTGATGTGCTCGTCAGCCCGGCGGTTTTCACGCTGCCGCCCAACGGATCGCAACTGGTGCGAGTCGCGTGGCGGCGCGCGCCCGATCTGGCGCGCGAACTGAGCTATCGGCTCATTCTCACAGAGGTACCTCCGCAAGCCGAACAGGGCTTCACCGGCCTGAACGTCGCACTTCGCATCAGCCTGCCGATCTTCGTCGAAGCAACCGCCGCCGCCGATGCTGCGCTCGAATGGACGGCGAGACGCGGCGCCGATGAGAGTCTCGCCGTGACCGCCCGTAACGCAGGCAACGCCCACGCACGGGTGCTGCATTTCGGCGTCGCGCCGGCAGAGACGGTCGAACCGACAGTCGATGCGCAGACGGCCGCGTACATTCTGCCGGGCCAGGCACATACCTGGATGCTCGACACCCACCAGAAGGACGGAACCTCTGGCACCGATTGGCGTCTGCTGCGGGTGAAGGGCGTCACCGAAGCCGGCGACTTCGAGCTGGAGATCAGTCCCGAAGACGGCTGAACCGGTGCGCACCCGGCTGCTCACCGTTGGAATACTGACGACGCTCGCCGGTTACCACGTCGCGGCGGGCGCCGCCGGGTCTTACGTCCCCTCGATCGTCGCCATTTCCATCAACGACCAGAGCGAAGTGCCGACACTTGTGGTCGTTCGCGACTCCGATGGCGGGCTGCTGCTGGCCGAGTCCGATTTCGCAAAGTTGAGACTGAGGACGCCTGCGTCCGGCTGGGTCGACGTCGACGGTCAGCGCTATTTCCGTCTCGACGCCGCGGCGAACGCGGTGATCGATGAAACCACCCAAAGCATACGGTTGACGTTGCCCGCGTCGGCGTTCGTCGAGACCCGCACCGGAGCGCATGCATCGGCGCTGCCGGATGTGACGCCGTCGCGGCTCGGTGGCTTCGTCAACTACGACGTGTACGGCGCAGAAACCGACGATCAGTCGAGCTTTGGCGCGATCGTGGAAGCCGGGCTTTTTGGATCGGCGGGGGTAGATGACGAACTCGATGCTCGGTCAGCACGCGCAATCGCGCGCCTCGATGGTGCGTCTCGATTCGACGTGGACGCTCGATCTGCCCGAGAAGCTGCAGACGCTAAGCATCGGCGATTCGATCAACGCGACCGGCGCCTGGGGACAGGCCGCGCGCTTTGGGGGGGTGCATTTCGGCACCAATTTCGCGACGCAGCCGACGCTGGTGACGACACCGCTGCTGCTCGCGCAGGGTGAGGCGATCCTGCCGTCCACGGTGGACGTGTTCGTCAACGGGCAGCGCGTCGCGAACCAGACCGTCGAGCCCGGACCGTTCACGATCGACCGCGTGCCGGCCATCAACGGCGCCGGTCAGATGCAGGTGGTCGTGACGGATGCGCTCGGGCGCCAGCAGATACTGTCGCAGCCGTATTACACGGGCCCGGCGCTGTTGCGCGCGGACTTGAACGAGTATTCGTTCGATGCCGGCGCGATCCGTGAAGATTACACGCGGCGCAGCAATGCGTACGGCGACTTCATGATGTCGGGTACATTTCGTCGCGGCATCACCGATCACTTGACGACCGAGCTCCACGCCGAGGGCGAGTCCGGTGGCGCCGGCGCCGTTGGCATCGATGCGGCAATGCAAGCGGGAACCCTCGGGGTCGCCACGCTAACGGGCGCATTGGGGGGCGACGGCAAGCTCGGCTGGCTCGGCGGCATTGGATTCCAGCGCGCCGGTCCGCGGCTCAGCGTGTTCGCTCAGACCCGATACACGTCCGAGGAATTCGAACAGCTTGGAACGGCGACGCGAATCGATCGGCCCAGGCAGCGCACCTTTGGCGGTTTCGGATTCAACCTCGGCGAATACGGCAACCTGCAGCTGTCGTACGGGCGCCAGTCGTACTGGACCCGAACGAGTGCCGACGTGTTCGGACTCAGCCACTCAGTCACGCTCGGCAATTTCGGATACCTCGGATTCATCGCGAGCCGCTCGACCGGCGACGGATCGTCGACCGATGTATTCATGAACTTGACGGTGCCGCTCGGCGAGCGACGCACGGCGTCGCTGGGGCTGCAGAAATCATCGGCAACGAGCGGTGATCATTCCGTCGAAGCGGTGGCTTCCGTGCAACAGAGCTTGCCCGCGGGTACGGGCGCCGGCTATCACGTCGCCGTGTCCTCGAACGAGAACGGCCAGCTGGACTACTACTACCAGGGCGCTGCCGGTCTGGTCGGCGCGCATTATGCGCGGCGCGACGCGCAGGACGGATGGCGAGTCGATGCGACGGGCGGCCTGGCGATTACCAGCGCGGGCATCATGCCGGCGCGGACGCTGGACGAGAGTTTTGCGGTCGTCGAGCTCGCGGACTACGCGGGACTCACGGTCTACGTCGACAATCAGCCGGTCGGGCGGACCGATGGGAGAGGACGTGTGCTGCTCGATTCCATGCGAGCGTATGAGACGAACGCGATCAGCATCGACCCCGCGGAACTGCCGCTCGATGCGTCTCTCGCGGCGCCGACGATGACGGTGACGCCGGCGTACCGCAGCGGACCAGTCGTGCGCTTTCCGGTGATCCGTGCGAGCGCCGCGACGTTCAGGCTCTTGCAGTCGGACGGAGTGGCCGTGCCTCCGGGCGCGATCGTGACGACCCGCAGCGAACGAGCGCCGGTCGCGCACGATGGCCTCGTCTATCTCACCTCAGCCGAGGGCGAGCACGACGCGACCGCGGAATGGTCGGGGCATCGCGGCAGCTTCCACTTCTTGCGGCCCGAATCAGCGGGACCGCAACCGGATCTCGGCGTCATCACATGTCTGGCGAGCGCGAGGCGAGCATCGGGGGTTCGCCGCCGTGACAGGGCTACCCGTCGCGTGCGGACGTGCTGCCGCGGCGCTCGTCGCGGTGTCGTGGTGCTCCAACGCGGCCGCCGTCGCGGACTGTTCGGTGTCGGCGACCGGCGTTGCGTTTGGTACTTACGATCCGCTGGCGACCGTACCCAACGACTCGAGCGGCAACGTCACGGTCACTTGCACGTACCTGTCGGGCGGCGCTAGTCAGATCGCGTACACCGCGAAGCTCTCGACCGGCAGCAGTGGGCTTACGCGTCGCGTAAGTTGCACGCTGGCGCCATCACGCTGAACTACAACCTGTTCACCGACACCGCACGGTCGGTCATCTGGGGCGATGGGCTCGGCGGGACCGGCCTGGCGTCGGGTTCATTCACCGTGGGCCCCGGCGTGGGCAACGGCAGTCGGCAAGTGGTACATCCGGTTTACGGTCGCATCCCGGCGCTGCAAGACGTGTTGGACGGCGCGTACACCGACACGATCATCGTGACGCTCCAGTTCTGAGTAGCGTCGTCAGATCGGCGCCGCGGCGAGCTGCACGGGCAGCGCGACGGTGCCGGGCACCGTCGATGGATTCAGCACCAAATGGAATTCGAGCGCGAAATTCTGCACGAACGCCGCGCGGGGCTGCGCGATCTCGATGGCGGTGTCGCGCAGTACGACGTTCGCACCGAGTCCATATATTTCGACGTATTGCGCGATACCCGACCGCGGTGCGATCCGCAACACGTAGCCGCCGCGGTCGTTGCAGCTGACGCGGTAGCGCGCCGAAACGTCCTTGTAGCCGCGCGCGATGTCGTCCTCGGTCAGCATCAGTTGGGTGGGCTGCTCGACCACTTCGAGCGTCACGCGCACCGGAACCGTCGCGCCGACACGGAAGCCGGCCTGGCGCTGATCCGCCCACACGGGGTTCGCGAGGCTCGCGGCAAGCACCAGGGCGACAATCGAATGCTGCATGCTTCCCCCAACGCGTGCGTACTGAATCACTGTTCGCACCCTAGCCGGGGTTCGGATCTGCCCGCAATGCAGTTTTACAAGGTCGCGTCAAAGAGCTACGAGCGCCAACAGCTTGGTCCGGTCGCGCGAGAGCACGCCCGTGTATGAGGCGTCCGCAATCGTTGCAGCGTCTGGGTCCACGATGTTGCAGAAGCCGATTTGCATGAGACGGAGCGATTGTTTTATGGTCGGCCGCCTTCCGTTCGTCACTGGAATCCATGTCACCCCGCATTGTCGCCGTCGCGCTGCTGGTGATCGGCCACGGCACGGCGTCCGCGGCAGAATCGCCCGACAGCGCGAAGGCGCTCGAGACCATCGTCGTCGTCGGCGATACGTCGGTCGTTGAAAAGCTCGACGGCGTCGGCAGCGCGACGACGATCGACGCGAGCGTGCTGCGCCTCGTCGGCCAGACGCACATCTATGAAACGATGGTGCGGGTTCCCGGCGTGTGGGTCTCGCGCGGTTCCGGCGAGGAGCACCTGACGGCGATCCGCTCGCCGGTGTTCACCGGCACCGGCGCGTGCGGCGAATTCCTGTACCTCGAGAACGGCGTGCCGATTCGTCCGGCCGGCTTCTGCAACATCAACAACCTGTTCGAGGTCAATTCCGAACAGGCCGCGCGGATCGAAGTGCTGCGCGGCGCCGGCAGCGCGCTGTTCGGCAGCAACGCGTTGCACGGCGCGATCAATGTCGTGACGCCGACGAGCGCGGAACCCGGCCGGCTGCTGGTCGAAGGCGGCCCCGACGACTACGTCGCCGGGCACCTGAGCGCGAGCGAGACGCTGCACGATCAGCTGTTGCGCGTCGATGGCCTGGCGATCAATACCGATGGCTATCGCTATTCGACCGGGCACCACGAGCAGAAGGTGACGCTGACGCAGCTCGGGCCGGTCGCCGGATTCGATGTGCACACGACACTCGACTGGACGAACCTGGATCAGCAAACCGGCGGTTTCGTGGTCGGCTACGGCGCGTACAAGGACGATCAGCTGCGCAAATCGAATCCGAATCCGGACTCGTATCGCGACGCGTGGGCGTGGCGGTTCGTCAGCGAGTGGGGCCGAGACGCTCGACTCCGGTATCGAACTGAACATCACGCCGTATGTGCGCAGCTCGAAAATGGAGTTCCTGCAGCATTTTCTGCCGGGTGAGCCGCGCGAGAAAAACGGCCAGAACAGCGCGGGCGCGCAGTTGTCGCTGGATGGATCTCGAGGCGCGCTCGACTGGCGCGCCGGCGTCGATCTCGAATGGGCGGATGGCGATTTGTACGAGTGGCAGGAGCAACCGGCGCAGGGTTCGGCGTTCGTCGTCGCGACGCGTCCGGTCGGTATGCACTACGACTACGCCGTGACGAGTCTGATGGGCGCGCTGCATTACGACATTCGTTGGGCGCTCTCTGACGACGTTGCGCTGGTGCACAGCGCGCGGCTCGAGTGGCTCAAGTACGACTACACGAATCACGGTCTCGACGGCAACACGCAGGACAATGGTTTGCCGTGTGGCTTCGGCGGTTGTCTGTATACGCGGCCGCCGGACAGCGACGATGCGTTCACGAACGTCGCGCCTCGATTGGGGATCGAATGGACGGTCGCGCCGAACCTGACGCTGTACGGGGTCGCGAGCCAGGGCTTTCGGCCGCCGCAAGCGACCGAACTGTATCGTCTGCAGAGCGGCCAGACCGTCGCGGATCTCGACAGTGAGGACGTCACCGCGTTCGAGATCGGCGGGCGCGGGTCGCTCGAGTCGTTCGATTATTCGATCGCGTTGTACAGCGAGCGCAGCACGCATGTGATTCTGCGCGACGCGAACGGCTTCAACGTCAGCAACGGCAAGCTCGACTCCGACGGCGTCGAGTTCGATTTCGGCTGGACGCCGTATGCGGGCAACCGTCTTTCACTCATCGGCACTTACGCGCGGCACACCTATGCGTTCGACCGTCAGGTTACGGGCGGTGAGCTGATCATGGACGGTCACGACGTCGATACGGCGCCGCGGTGGCTCGGCAGCGCCCACTGGCGATATTCGCCGACGCAGAACGTCGTCAGCGAGGTCGAGGCCGTGTATCAAGGCAGCTATTACCTCGACGCCGCGAGCACGGCGCGTTATGACGGCTTCACGTTGTGGAACTGGCGCGGTCGAATGGCAGGTGAATCCGCAATGGCGGCTGTTCACGCGGGTGATGAACATCGCTGACATCCGGTACGCCGATCGAGCGGATATCGCGTTCGGCAGCTATCGCTACTTTCCCGGCACGCCGCGTCAGGTGTATGCCGGCGTCGAAGTCAGCTTGGGCGGTCCGCGGTGAAACTGCTGAAGCGAATTGCCATCGGCGCCGTCGGGCTCGTTGCAATCGCTGTCAGTCGCCGCGTGGCTGTGGCTGCCGACGATCAACCTCCCCCTGGCGGACAAGTTGGCGAGTCGTCTGCCGGATTACTTCACGATGCCGCGCGCCGATGCCGCAACGGTGTCGCGCTTGACGGTCCCCGACGGCTACGGCATCACGTTGTTTGCGCATGACCTGCCCGAGGCGCGCATGTTGCGCGTGACGGCACACGACGACGTGCTGGTCGCGTCGGCCGCCAACGGGCGCGTGTATTGGCTTTCCAACGACGCCGACGGCGACGGACAGGCGGACGAGCAACGGGTGCTGTTGGAGGGGCTCGATGGTCCAAACGGTCTCGACCTGTGGCACGGGTATCTCTATGTCGCCGAGCGGGACAAAGTCGGGCGGGTGCGCTTCGATGACGCAAACGGTCGCATCGAGGGGCAGTACGAAGTCGTCATCCGGAATCTGCCGTCCGGCGGCTCTCATTGGCACAAGACGATCCGGTTCTCGCCCGGACGGATTGCTGTATCTGACGATCGGTTCGTCGTGCAACGCGTGTCTGGAGGACGACGAACGCCGCGCTGCGATGCTGCGCTACACGCCGGACGGAAAATTCATCGACATCTACGCGACCGGCCTGCGCGACAGCGCCGGCTTCGACTGGCGTGGCGACGGCGCGTTGTACGCAACGGACAACGGCCGCGACCTGCTCGGTGACGATTTCCCGCCGTGTGAGCTGAACCAGATCGAGCAGGGCGGCTTTTACGGTTGGCCGTTTGCGAATGGCGCTCGTGTACCGGACCCGGATCTGGGGACCGGACGCGGCGCTGTCATCGCGGCGTCGATCCCGCCGGTATTCGGATTTCGCGCGCACAATGCTCCGCTTGGGATCGTGTTCCTGAAGAGTGAACACCAGCGCGCAGAATTGCGCGGCGCCGCACTCGTCGCGCTGCACGGTTCGTGGAATCGCAGCCAGAAGGACGGATATAAGGTTGTCGCATTGCATTGGGACGCGGATGGTTCGATTCATGCGAGCGACTTTCGTCACCGGTTTTCTCGTCGATGAGAATGTGATTGGCCGACCCGCGGAACTGGCGGAGGCTTCCGACGGACAAATTTATGTGTCGGATGACTACGCGAATGCGGTGTATCGAATTACGCCGGACGGACGTACCGAAGCCTCGCTCGGCGGCGGGTCGACGGCCGCCGGCACTACTGTTGAAACTGCAAACCCGAGCACGCTTCGCAGCGCCGCGGGTGCGTAGTGTCATCGCGATAGGACAGGCGATCGCTGCATTGAGAGGCGAGCACAGGACGTGCAATGAATAGATCGGAGTTTCCAAGCCGCTCACCGACCGTCGACACCGATGTCACGCCGAGCGGCACGCTCGATCTGCTGTCGCAGCGCGAAGTCGAGCAGCTGCGCAACACGCACGACTCGCGCATTCTCGAATTGTTCCGGCGCTGCGCGCTGGCGGTGCTCAACACCGGCGACGAATCGGACGATGCGTGGCGCTGTTCGACGAGTATCACGACTTCAGCATCGAAATCGTCCAGCGCACCCGCGGACTCAAGCTGAAGATCAAAAATGCGCCGGCGAGTGCGTTCGTCGACGGTCGTATGGTCGAAGGCATTCGTCAGCACCTGTTCGCGGTGTTGCGCGACCTCGTCTACATCGGCACCGAGATCGAGACCAACCGCGCTTCGACCTGAACACGAGCGAGGGGATCACCGACGCGGTCTTCCACATTCTGAAGCAGGCGCGCGTGCTCGTGCCGGATGTGCGGCCGAATCTCGTCGTGTGCTGGGGCGGACATTCGATCTCGCGCGTCGAGTACGAATATACGAAGGAGGTCGGCTATCACCTCGGCCTGCGCGGCCTCGACATCTGCACGGGGTGTGGACCCGGTGCGATGAAAGGACCGATGAAGGGTGCGGCGATCGGTCACGTCAAACAGCGCAATTCGAATCCGCGTTATGTCGGCCTGACGGAACCCGGCATCATCGCGGCGGAACCGCCGAATCCGATGGTCAATCATCTCGTCGTGTTGCCCGACATCGAAAAGCGTCTCGAGGCGTTCGTTCGAATGGGCCACGGCATCGTCGTTTTCCCCGGCGGCGTCGGCACGGCGGAAGAGGTGTTGTATCTGCTCGGGCTGCTGATGGATCCGGCCAATGCGGAGCAGAAGTTTCCGGTGATTTTTACCGGGCCGCGAATCGAGCGCCGCTTATTTCGACAGCCTCGATCAGCTGATCACGCTGACGTTCGGCGACGACGTACGCCGTCTGTATCGAATCGTCGATCGATGATGCGCCGGGCGCGGCGCAATGGATTGGCCGCAAGATCCGCAAGGTGCAAGGGCCAGCGGCGCACTCGGGCGATGCGTTCTATTTCAATTGGCTGCTGCAAGGTATTCCGCTCGCGTGCGCAGCAGCCGTTCGTCGTGAACCACGAAAACGTCGCGGCGCTGCAGTTGCGCCGCGACATGCCGGCGCACGACCTCGCGTTCAACCTGCGCCGTGCGTTTTCGGCAATCGTTACCGGCAACGTCAAGGACCACGGCATTCGGATGATCCGGGAACACGGGCCGTTCGTGCTGCACGGCGATCGCGACATCATGAATGCGTTGGAGAAGGTGCTCGGCGAGTTCGTCGCGCAGGGGCGGATGAAATTACCCGGCGCGCACTACGAGTCCTGTTTTACACTGCGCTGCGAGCACTCGACCACTCGTTCGACTTCGGCGCGTCGATCTGGCTGAATGACCGCTTCGTACGGGATCTCGATGACGTTACCCGCATGGCTCGCGCGGGCGGTGTTCTACCAGATCTACCCGCAGAGCTTTTACGACGCTAACGGCGACGGCGTCGGCGATCTCGCCGGCATCGAGGCAAAGCTCGATTACCTCGCCGATCTTGGCGTCAACGCGTTGTGGATCAACCCGTGTTTTGTCTCGCCGTTCAAAGACGCCGGCTACGACGTCGCGGACTACTGCCGAATTGCGCCGCGTTACGGCACCAACGAGTCTTCAAGTCGCTGCTCGCGGCGGCGCACGCGCGCGACATTCGCGTCTGTCTCGACCTCGTCGCGGGCCACACGTCGGACCAGCATCCGTGGTTCGTCGAATCCGGCCGCGCGCAAGCGCAACGAGTACACCGACCGTTACGTCTGGACGAACAATCCGTGGGTCACGCGCGACGAAGAACTGAACTTCATCAGTGGGACGTCGGATCGCGCCGGCGCCTACGCGATCGAATTTTTTCGCGCATCAGCCGGCGTTGAATTATGGGTTCGGCGCGCCGACGCGCAGTTATCAGCAGGACATCGATGCGCCGGGCCCACCGCAACGCGCGCGGCGCTGATGCAGACGATGAAATTCTGGCTCGATCTCGGCGTCGACGGATTTCGCGTGGACCTCGCCGGCAGCATCGTCAAACGCGATCCGCAGCGCATCGGTGTTCGTCGCGTGTGGCGCGAGGTGCGCGCGTGGCTCGACGCGAACTATCGCGATCGGGTGTTGATCAGCGAGTGGGGCAATCCGGAACTCGCGATCGACGCCGGTTTTCATGCGGATTTCATGCAGCATGTCGGTGTGCCGGGTTACGACGCATTGATGCTCGGACCGGAGTCGTTCCCGCAGCGGCGCGAGTTGCCGTACTTCGACAGCCGCGGCGCCGGCGATTTTCGACGTTTCCTGAAAGTCATTCGAATTTCAGCACGGCCACGTTGCGCAGCGCGGGCTGATCGGCCTGCCGTCGTCGAACCACGACTTCGTGCGGCCCCGCCACCATCGCGATGTTCGACGATCTGAAGGTGCTGTACACGTTCCTGCTCACGTGGCCGCAATTGCCGTTTTTGTACTATGGCGATGAGATCGGCATGCGCTACGTCGAGGGCCTGACGAGCAAGGAAGGGGGCTACGAGCGCACCGGATCGCGGACGCCGATGCAGTGGGACAATTCCGCGCTCGCCGGTTTTTCGGTCAATCCCGCCGCGACGCCGTATCTGCCGGTCGATCCGCGCAACGATCGGCCGACCGTGGCCGCGCAGCGCGCCGACCGGGAGTCGTTGTGGCATCACGTGGAGCGGCTGATCTATCTGCGGGTGACCGAAGCGGACCTCGCCGCCGATGCGTCGCTGACGGTGCTGACCGAGTCGGCCGGCTATCCGCTCGTCTATCGGCGCGGCGCGTCGCTGCTCGTCGCGATCAATCCGGGGCCCGACAGCCACACGCTCGCATTGCCGCCGCTCGGCGACGCGGCGGCGGTGTTGGCGCACCGATGCCACGCGACGCACGGTCCGAATGGCTGGCAGCTGCGCATCGGTGGGCGCGGCTACGGTGTATTCACGGTACGTTGACGCGACATGCCGCGCGCCGCGACGCCACCACGCCGAAACTCGATCATCGTCTGGTGCGCATCGTTCGTGCTCGTACTCGTCTGGTCGTACATCGATGCAAAGGATCGCTACACGTGGTGGCTCGAGGTCGCCCCGGCGTTGATCGCAGTGGTGGTTCTCGCGGCGACGCTGCGACGGTTTGCGCTGACGCCGCTTGCGTACTGGTTGATCCTCGCACACGCGATCGTGCTGATGATCGGCGGCCACTACACGTACGCAGCAGGTGCCGTTGTTCGACTGGCTGCGCGAGCCGTTCGGCTGGGAACGCAACAACTACGACAAAGCTGGGCCACTTCATGCAGGGGTTCGTGCCGGCGCTGGTCGCGCGCGAATTGCTGTTGCGTTTGACGCCGCTCACGCGGGGCGGGTGGCTGAACTATCTCGTCGTCAGCGTGTGTCTGGCGATCAGCGCGTTCTACGAGTTGATCGAGTGGTGGGTCGCGCTGTTGAGCAAGACCGCGGCGGATGCGTTCCTCGGAACGCAGGGCTACGTCTGGGATACCCAATCCGACATGGCGTGGGCACTGTTCGGCGCCGTGCTGTGCGTCGCGTTGCTCGCGCGTCCGCACGACCGACAACTCACCGCACTCTTCGCTACAAACGCCGCTACAAACGCCACTACAAGCGTCGCAGCAACGCCGAAAACGTGACGCACGTTCGAAACCACGACCCGGCTGCCGGGAAATCTGTATTCACCTCGTTATAATGCGCGCGGCTTCACGGATGGCCAGACCACGGTGCAGGAATCACTACTGACGGCGCGCGGGCTCGGGTGCGAGCGGGACGGCCGCGTCCTGTTCCACGCGCTCGATCTCGACATCCGCCGCGGCGAGGTGATCGAGCTGACGGGTCCCAACGGCAGCGGCAAGACGACGCTGCTGCGCGCGCTGGCCGGATTGACCGGCGATTTCGACGGCAGCGTCAGGCACGCTGCGCATCTGAGCTACGTCGGTCACCGCGGCGGATTGAATCTGCAACTGACGCCGCTGCAGAACCTCTCTTGGTCTGCGGCGATCGAAGGAATCGATGCAACGAGGAACGAACTCACGTCGCTGCTGGATGGTGTGGGCCTCGCGGGCTATGAATTCACACCGTGTCAGCAGCTGTCGGCGGGCCAGCAACGCCGGGCCGCGCTTGCGCGCCTCGGCCTTCGCAGCGCCGCGCTGTGGCTGCTCGACGAACCGCTCACGGCGCTCGACGATGCGGGGTGCGGGCTTGTCCGCGACCTGCTCGCGCGGCATCGAGCGGCCGGTGGCGGCGCGCTGTGCGCCACGCACCAGTCGTTGCAACTCGACGGCACGCGACGCCATGTGCTCGGACACGCTGCGTGACGCATGCGCCAATGGTGCGCACACCCTCCGCAGGGCGCGCGTTCGTGGCCCAGGTGCGGCGCGATCTGACGATCGCGTTCCGTTCGCGTGGCGAGTTGATCAATCCGCTGATGTTTTACGTGATGGGCATTTCGATGTTCCCGCTGGGTGTCGGTCCCGGTCCGGATCGGCTTGCCGAAATCGCGCCAGGCGTGTTGTGGGTACTCGCGCTGTTGTCGACGCTGCTGTCGCTCGATACGTTGTTTCGCCGCGACTTCGACGACGGCACGCTGGAGCAGATGGTGCTGAACGTCGAGCCGTTGTTCGTCGGCGTGCTCGCGAAGGTTCTGTCGCATTGGCTGGTGACCGGATTGCCGCTCACATTGCTGTCGCCGATCGCCGCGCTGATGTTGTTCCTGCCGCAGGCTGCGGTTCCGACGCTGATGCTGACGTTATTGCTCGGCACCCCGATTCTGAGTCTGTTGGGGGCGGTCGGCGCCGCGCTGACGGTCGGACTCAAACGCGGCGGCTTGCTGCTGACACTGATCATTCTGCCGCTCTACGTACCGGTGCTGATCCTCGGCGCGGGTGCGGTGTCGGCGGTGATCGATGGCGTCGATCCCGCCGCGCAGATCGCGTGGCTCGCCGCGATTCTGGCACTGATGTCGACGCTGACCCCCTTTGCGTCGGCGTTGGCGCTCAAGGTGGGCGTGGAGTGAGACGATCATGGAAGGTGGCGGCGGAGTGAAGACGAAGGGGGGTGGGCTGAAAACGCTGTGGCATCGGCTCGGTTCGCCGCGCTGGTTCTTCGAAATCAGCGGACCGTGGGCGGTCGGCGCGATGATCCTGGGCCTGGCTGGGATCGTCGTCGGGCTCGTGTGGGGACTCGCGATCGCGCCGCCGGACTACCTGCAAGGCAACAGTTTTCGAATCATGTATCTGCACGTGCCGGCGGCGATCCTGTCGGAGTCCTGCTACATCCTGATGGGCCTCGCGGGAGCCGTGCTGCTGATCTGGCGGATGAAGCTCGCCGACATGGTCGTGGCCGCGGCGGCGCCGATCGGCGTCGTGTTCTGCGTCGTCGCGTTGCTGACGGGCTCGATATGGGGACGCCCGACCTGGGGCACCTGGTGGGTGTGGGATGCACGCACGACGTCGATGCTGGTGCTGCTGTTTCTGTACTTCGGCGTCATGGCATTGCGGCAGGCGGTGCCGCGCGAAGAAACCGCCGGCCGCGCCGCCGCGATTCTCGCGGTCGTCGGCATGGTCGACATTCCGATCATCAAGTATTCGGTCGATTGGTGGCTGACGCTGCATCAGCCGTCGACGTTCAAGCTGACCGCGGCGCCGTCGATGCCGAGCGAGATGTATCTGCCGTTGCTGGTCAGCGTGCTCGGCTTCTATGCGTTCTTCATCGGCGTGCTGCTGTTCGGCATCGGCAACGAAGTGCTCATCCGCGAGCGCCGCACGCAGTGGGTCGGTGAACTCATCGGGTCCAGGCAATCGTGAACTTCGCGACTAACTTCGCGAGCTGGCACGACTTCTGGTACATGGGTGGCCACTATTTATATGTGTGGAGCGCCTATGGCGTCGGCGTGGTCGGCATCGGCGTGACGCTGGCACGGCCGCTGCTCGCGCGGCGGCGTTTTTTCGGCGAGCAGGCCCAGCGCATGCGACGCGAGGCTTCGGCCGACGCGCGCGCCGCGGCTGCAACGAGGCGCAGCGAAGCCGCGCGTGTGGAGCAGAATGATGCATCCCGTTCGGCGTAAGCGACTGATCGCGGTTGCGTTCCTGCTCGTCGGCGTCGGCGTGACGGTGATGCTGGTGATGCGCGCGCTTAACGAGAACATCAATTTGTTTTACCCGCCGGCCGAAGTGGTATCCGGCAAAGCCCCGGTGGGACCGCGAATTCGCGCCGGCGGCATGGTCAAGGACGGCAGCCTGCAGCGCGCGGCCGACGGCATCGAGGTGCGATTCGTCGTGACCGACTATCAAGGCGCAGACTTCACCGTGACGTACGCGGGAATCCTGCCGGACCTGTTCCGCGAAGGTAAGGGCGTGCTGGCGACCGGCCATCTCGGCGGTGACGGCGTATTCAAGGCCGACGAAGTACTCGCGAAACACGACGAGAACTACATGCCACCCGAAATCAAAGGGATGAAAAAAACATGATCCCGGAACTCGGTCACTTCGCGTTGATCCTCGCGTTTGCGCTTGCGGTTGCGCTCGGCTCGGTGCCGCTGATCGGCGCCGCGCGCGGTAATCAGACGCTGATGCGCTCGGCGTTTTCGCTCGCGGCGGGCGTCGCTGTGTTCGCGGCGCTCGCCTTCGGGTGCCTCGAGTACGCGTTCGTCAACGACGATTTTTCGGTGCGGTATGCGGCGACGAACTCGAACTCGTTGTTGCCGATTTACTACAAAGTCGCCGCGGTGTGGGGCGCACACGAGGGATCGTTCCTGCTGTGGATCCTGATCATGACGTTGTGGACGCTCGCCGTGGCGACGTTCAGCCGACATCTGCCGTTGCCGATGATCAGCCGCGTGCTCGCCGTCATGGGCTGGCTGACCGCCGGGTTCGCCGCGTTTTCGTTGTTCACGAGCAATCCGTTCGAACGCGCACTGCCGTTGCCGCCAAGCGAAGGCGCCGATCTGAACCCGCTGCTGCAGGACTTCGGGCTGACGATTCATCCGCCGATGCTGTACACCGGCTACGTCGGGTTTTCGGTCGCGTTCTCATTCGCGCTCGCGGCACTGATGACCGGGCGGCTCGATGCGGCGTGGGCGCGCTGGTCACGGCCGTGGACGAACGTCGCGTGGGCGTTCTTGAGCACCGGCATCGCGCTCGGCAGCTGGTGGGCGTATTACGAACTCGGCTGGGGCGGCTGGTGGTTCTGGGACCCGGTCGAGAATGCGTCGTTCATGCCGTGGCTGATGGGCACCGCGCTGGTGCATTCGTTGGCGGTTACCGAGAAGCGCGGCGCGTTCAAGAGCTGGACCGTACTGCTCGCGATCGGCGCGTTTTCGTTGTCGCTGCTCGGCGCGTTCATCGTGCGCTCGGGTGTGTTGACGTCGGTGCACGCGTTCGCCGTGGACCCCAAACGCGGCCTGTTCATTCTTGCGTTCCTCGTGATCGCGGTCGGCGGCTCGCTGACGCTGTACGCGGTGCGCGTGCCGTTGATTCGCTCGCGCGTGCATTTCTCGGGGATGTCGCGCGAGGTGTTGCTGCTGGTCAACAACGTGCTCCTCGTGGTCGCGATGTCCATCGTGTTGCTCGGCACGCTGTACCCGCTCGCTTACGAGGCGCTGACGCACGGCGGCAAGATCTCGGTTGGACCGCCGTACTTCAACGCGGTGTTCGTCCCTCTTATGGTCGTGGTCGCGCTGGCGCTCGGCATCGGTCCGTCGGCGCGTTGGAAGCGGACCGGCCTTGCGTTCTTGTGGCGCAAACTCGGCGCGGTGTTCGGCGCGAGCGTCGTCGTCGGCGTCGCGTTGCCGCTGGTCGTAACGGGTGTGTTCAAGTGGCAGGTCGCTGCCGGCAGCGTGCTCGCGCTGTGGATCATCGGCACGCACATCGAGGACGTATGGGAGCAGGCGGGCGGACGCCTCGCGGGTCTCAAGCGCTTGCACGCCGGATATCTCGGCATGACGCTCGCTCATATCGGCTTTGCCGTCACGTTGATCGGCATCGTCGTCACGAGTCATCTGTCGCTCGAGCGCGACGTACGGCTGGCCAAAGGCGACTCGACGAACCTGGGTGCGATGACGTTCACGCTCGTCGCGGTGGACCGCGTGCGCGGCCCGAACTATCTGGCCGATCGCGGCATGGTACGCGTCGACGGTGACGGCGCATCGTATGCGCTGTTCCCGGAGAAACGACGGTATCTCGCAGGCGGCAACGTGACGACGGAAGCCGCGATCGACGGCGGAGTCACGCGCGATGTCTACGTTGCGATGGGCGAGCCGCAGGACGACGGCGGCTGGACACTTCGGCTGCACTACAAGCCGCTGGTGCGCTGGGTGTGGGTCGGCGCGCTGCTGATGGCGCTCGGCGGACTGATCGCGGTGACCGACGTGCGTTATCGGCGCTTGCGCGTGCGGCGTGATGTCGGTGTCGCCGCGGCGGTCGAGTCGAGCGTGTGAGGACCGCGAGCAAGTCGCTATGAGTCGCGCGAGCCTGTTCATTCCGCTGACGGCGTTCGTCATTATCGTTGCGTTGCTGTACGCCGGATTCAGTCTCAACGATCCGCACCTGTTGCCGTCGGCGCTGATCGGCAAGCCGTTTCCGGCGTTCGACCTCGCGTCCCTCGGTGACGACGCAACACCGCCCAAGCGATTCACGCAGGCGGATCTGCGCGGGCGTCCGCGGCTCGTCAATGTCTGGGCCACGTGGTGCCCGACGTGCCGCGCAGAGCACGCAGATCTGCTGCGGATTCATGCCGAGACCGGACTGCCGATCATCGGCGTGAGCTACAAGGACAGTTCCGACAAAGCCCGAGAGTGGTTGCGCACGCTCGGCAACCCGTATGAATACAACATCGTCGACGCCGACGGACAACTGGGCGTCGAGCTCGGCGTGTACGGGGCCCCCGAGAGCTTTCTCGTCGATGCGTCCGGCACCATCGTCTATAAGCGCGTTGGCGAAGTGAACCGGACGGTCTGGGAGCGCGAGATCAAACCGCAGCTGGACGCCCTGATGGGCGTCGCGCCTCAGGAAGCGCCAAATGGTTGACGCCGTTCGCAGCAGTCTGCGTCTCGTTGTAGGCGCGCTCCTGCTCACGTGTATAACGCCGCTATGCCGTGCCGAAGGCGCGATTGAGGCGTTTGCGTTCGACAATGACTCGCAGCAGACGCGCTATCGCGGGCTGATCGAAGAATTTCGCTGCCCGAAATGCCTGAATACGAATCTCGCGGGCTCGGACGCGCCGATAGCGGCGGACCTTCGCGCAACCGTGCACCGACTGATTCTCGAAGGGGCGACTGATCAGGCGATCCGCGACTATCTGCAGGCGCGCTATGGCGACTTCGTGCTGTACAACCCGCCCGTGCGACGCGACACGCTGCTGTTGTGGGTCGCACCGGTGCTGTTGCTCGTGGTGGGTTTTGGCACAGTTGCGGTGATGGTCAGACGTCGTCGCGGCGCTGCCGAGCCGCTGAACGACACGGAAGCTGCACGGTTGACTGAGTTGCTGCGCGACACGGCGCCCGCGCCGAAGGACCTCCGATGACCGGGTTCGTGCTGGCGGCCGGCGTGCTGCTCGTCGTCGCGGCGGTTTTCGTCGCGTGGCCGCTGTTGCGGCGCAGTGTCGACGTGCCCGACAGCGATCGCGGCGGCATCAACGTGGGTCTTTATCGAGCGCGCGTTGCCGAAATCGAACGTGAGCGCGACGCGGGTGTCGTCGGCACTGCGGAAGCCGAATCGCTGCTGCAGGAACTGGCCACGACGCTGCTCGACGATTCGAGTGCGCGCGATCGTCGCGCAGTCCGCGGTGGCCGTTCGGTCGCGGCGGCGGTTGCGCTGGTCGCGGCGGTCAGCATCGTCGCAGTGATGCTGTATCGGCATTTGGGTGCCTATGACGCGGTTCAGCTCGCCGAATCCGCCAAAGTTCTGCGGCTCGCGGACGCACCACCTGCCGCACTGGCGGATCTCGTGATGCGCCTGCGTGCGCGCGTCGTTGCCGTGCCGGACGACGCCGAGAGCTGGTATTTGTTGGGACACGCATTGCTGCGGCAAGACGATGCCGCGGGTGCGGTCACCGCGTTCGAACGGTTGTTCGCGCTCGAAGGTGACGATCCGAGCGTGCAGATCGCGCTAGCGCAGGCGCGCTTCGTCGCTGCCGGCGGCACAGTGACCGCCGAAAATCAGGCGCTGATCGATCGAATTCTCGCCGACAATCCAACCCAATCGGTGGTGCTGGAAATGCTGGCGCTCGACGCATTTCGTCGAGCCGACTACGCGAGTGCGGTACGGCATCTCGAAAGCGCGCTTGCTGGCGGCGCCGCGGGTGCACGCGCCGAGTCGCTGAGACAAGGCCTGGAACGCGCGCGCGCGTTGCTGGGGACCCAAGCGCCGATCGCGCAGGCCGCCGGCGCGACGCCGGCACCACAGGGGCCAACAGCGCCACCGGGCGCAATACCGCCGGGAGGGACGGCAGCAGTCTCTGTTCGACTCAGCGTCGCATTTGCGCCGGGCGTCGATGCTGCGCCGCCGGCGCGGGTATTCGTGATTGCGCGCGCGCCTGATGGGCCGCCGCAGCCGATTGCGGTGCGCGCGCTGGATCCACGCGCGCTGCCGCAGCAGCTGGTGCTGACGGACCACGATGCGATGCAGCCGAGTCGCGCCTTGAGCATGTTCGACCGCGTGGAAGTGTTGGCGCGTTTGTCGCGCTCCGGTAATCCGGTGCGGCAGCCCGGCGACGTCGAGAGTCCGGCCCAGCTGCTCGACCCCCACGGCGGCGCCGCTGTCGCGCTGATCATCGGCGGCTGAACCACAAGTGGCCTGTAACAGCCAAATGCATAGTGTCTGCGCGCGCCTCGAACCGCATCGCGGCGTTGCGCCTCCTCGCGTGGGGCCCCCCAGTGCTCGTCGGCGCGCCTTGCGCTGCGGTCCGATGCATCACGCAGTCACTACACATTCGACTGCTACAGGCCACTAGTGACCCGTAACAGCCAAATCGATAGCGTTTGAGCGCATCTCGCGCGCCGGCGCTGCGTTGCTCGTCGTCGCCATAGGCACGGCTATGCCTCCTCCTCGCGCCTTGCTCCAACGCACGATCCATCGCTCAAGCCGCTACCGATTTGGCTGTTACGGGCCACTAGTCGAAACGAATCTCTCCGCGTGCTGTCGAAGTAAGCACTGCCGCGAGTGCGCGGTGCGTTCGGAGTGACGATGGATTTCAAGCCGGCAGTGAGCCTGACCCAACAAATCGCTAATCATTTGAGCGACGCAATCATCAGCGGGCGGCTCGCGCCGCTCGAGCGGATACAGGAACAGCGCGTTGCGAAGGATCTCGGCGTCTCGCGCGGCTCGGTGCGCGAGGCGCTGTTGATCGTCGAGGGGCGCCACCTGATCGATATCGTGCCGCGGCGCGGCGCCGTCGTGAGCGGGCTCGAGCCTGCGCGAACGCGCGCGCTGACAGAATTTTACGGCGAGTTGATTCTGTTGCTGCTGGCGCGGGTTACCGCGCGTGTCGCCGGCAATGCGCGCACACCGTCGCTTGCGGGATTTCGCTGCGCGCTCGAGCAGATGGCGGCAAACCAGTCCGCCGAATCGGTGGATGCGTTGATTGCGGCGAAGCTCGCATTTTTCCGCGCCGGCGTCGCGTGCGTGGACAACGTTTATCTTGGCGCGACGTTGTGCGATCTGTCGCCAGCGCTGCAGCGCATCTCTCGGCGCGCGGCCGAGCACGCCCATTTCGATGCGCGCGACGTTGTTCGATTTGCGCGCGCGCTGCTCGATGCGGTGATCGCGAACGATGAGCCGCGCCAGGCGGAGCTCGTGCGCGCGCATTTCAAGCGCGAATCGGTGCTCGCACTCGACGCAATCATTCATTGACCGCATTCACTGACCGCATTCTCTGACCGCATTCTCTGAAGAGTTTGCGGCTGCGCGCCGGCGACGACAGTCGCACGCGCAGCAGCAAATTCGCGCCTGCGCGCGTAGTGATCGCAAAATAATTTCTATACACTACGCCCGGCCCCAGGGAGCCGGGGCCGTGGATGTGCAGCGCGCCGCTTCGAAAACGTAGTACGGCGCGCGCGCAGTGGTCACCATCAGGAGCCGCGGTTTCGCCGCCGCTTTCGGAAAATCGCGCAAGCAGTCGATGCGACTCAAGCAAATCAAGCTGGCCGGCTTCAAGTCGTTTGTCGATCCGACGACGGTCAGTTTCCCCGGAAATCGCTGCGCCATCGTCGGACCCAACGGGTGCGGAAAATCGAACATCATCGATGCGGTGCGCTGGGTCATGGGCGAGAGTTCCGCGCGCCAACTGCGCGGTGAGGCGCTGACCGACGTCATCTTCAGCGGTTCGACGACGCGTAAGCCGACGGCGCTCGCCAGCATCGAGTTGACGTTCGACAACTCCGACGGCCGCATCGGCGGCGAATATGCGGACTACGGCGAAATCGCGATCCGCCGCCAGGTCACGCGCGATTCGCAATCGAGCTATTTCCTCAACGGCACCAAATGTCGCCGCCGCGACATCATGGACATCTTTCTCGGCACCGGCTTCGGGCCCCGCAGTTATTCGATCATCGAGCAGGGCATGATCAGCCAGCTCGTCGATGCGAAGCCGGAAGACCTGCGCATCTACCTCGAGGAAGCGGCCGGCATCTCCAAATACAAGGAACGCCGCCGCGAGACCGAGAATCGGATCCGGCATACGCACGAGAACCTGGAACGGCTGAACGACATTCGCGAGGAACTCGGCCGCCAGCTCGATCACCTGCAGCGGCAGGCGCGCGCGGCGGAACGCTACCGCGAACTCAAGATCGAGGAACGCAAGGCCACGGCCGAGTTGCATGCGCTGCGACTGGCGGCGCTGGAAGTCTCGCTGCACGCACGCGAGTCCGAGATCCGTACGCTCGAAGTCGCGCTCGAACGCGCCGTTGCCGACCAGCGCGCAGTCGAGAGCGAGATCGAACAGAGTCGGGCGCAACACGGCGAACACAGCGACGAGTTCAATCGCGTCCAAGGACGCTTCTACCAACTGGGCGCCGAAATCGCCCGCATCGAAGAGGCGATCAGCTACCACCAGCAGCGGCTCAAACAGCTCGAACTCGATCTCGATTCGGTCGGCCAACGGCGCAACGAGACCGCGACCCAACTGGCGATGGACGAAGAAGCGATCCGCACGCTGAAGACCGCTCTAGCGGAAGCCGCGCCGCGTGTCGAAGCCGCGCGCGCCGAAGACCAACGTTCGAGCGCCGCGCTCGAAGCGGCCGAGGCGCGCGTGAACGAATGGCAAGCGAGCTGGGAGTCGTTCAACGAACGCGCGAGCGCGAATGCACGTGAGTCCGATGTCGAGGCCTCGCGGATCGAACACCTCGAGCAGGTGCTGCAACGGTTGCGCGGGCGCGCCGCGCAACTCGATGACGAAGCCCGTGATCTCGTGGCCGGCGATGTATCCGAGGACATCGGCGAACTGGCAGTCAGCATCGAGGCGGCGAGCGCTTCATTGCGCGCGATCGAGCTCGACATGGAGCACTGTCTGGCCGAATTGGGCGCGTCGCGTGAAGACCTGATCATTCGCGAGCAGGTGCTCGAGGAAGCCCGCACCGACGTGCAGCGGCTGCGGCACGAACTCGCGTCGCTCGAGGCCGTTCAGCGCGCGGCGGTCGGGCGCACTGAAGGTGCCGCCGACGACTGGTTGCGCGCGCAGCGGCTGACGGACGCACCGCGGATCGGCGAAGCGTTGTCCGCGGTCCCCGGCTGGGAACACGCGGTCGAGACCGTGCTGGGCGATCGCCTGCAGGCGGTGCATGTCGACTCGGTCGATGCGTACGCGCATCAAATGACGAGCCTCGAACGCGGCGTCGTCACGCTGGTTGAGGCCGGCCATGTCGCCGAGCGCGCCCATGACCTGCCGTCGCTGTCGACGTTCGTGCGCTCGACGGTCGCGTTGGGGTCGTTGCTGAATGGGGTGTACGCCGCGCAGACGCTGGCGACCGCGCTGAAGCATCGCGCCAGACTCGAAGAAGGCGAGAGCATCATTACGCGCGACGGGATCTGGCTGGGTCCGGATTGGTTGCGCCTCGATCGCGGCGAAGACATCGGCCGCGGGGTCATCGAGCGCGGCCAGCAGCTCGACGCGCTGCGCGAGCGGACCGAAGGCGCCGAACTGAATCTGACGGAACTGCAGGGGCGCGTCGCCGCCGGGCGCGCGCGGGTCGAAGAACTGGATCGCCAGCGGCACGAACTGCAGGGGACGATCAATCTGCAGGCGCAGACTGTCGGGCAGTTGCGCACGGACCATGGCGTGCACCGCGTGCGTCTCGAAGAGGCCGATGCGCGGCGCGAGCGGTTGCGCCGCGAGAGCGCCGACATCGCCCAGCAGGTCGCGGACGAATCGGAGCGACTCGACGTCGCCCGCGCGCGTTTGAACGATGCCGAACGTGCGCGCGAAACGTACGACGCGGACCGAGCGACGCTCGCTCGAGGCGCGCGACGCGAATACCCGTGCGGTCGATCAGGCGCGCCAGCAGGCGCGCGCCGATCGCGATGCGTATCACGCCGTCAACGGCGCGAAACAGAATCTCGAATCGCGGCTCGAGGCGACCGAGACCGCCCGCCAACGGCTGCTGCGCCAGCAGGAAGAACTCACGCTGCGCCACGCGGAACTGAACCAGGGGATCGAGTCGAGCCAGGGCCCGTTGCCGAATCTGCGCACGGATCTGGAAGGTAAGCTCGCCGACCGACTCGCGGTGGATCATCTGCTGACGCAGGTGCGGCGCGCATTGGAAACCGCGGACGCCGCCGGTGCGCGAGCTCGAGGCCAAGCGCGGCGACACACGCGCAGGCGGTCGATGAAATTCGCGGCACGCTGGAGGCTGCCCGTGTCGACCGACAGGGCCTGCAACGTCAAACGCGGCAGCCTCGCTCGAACAACTGGAAGCGACCGGGCTGACGCTCGAGGCGGTGCGCGAGACGCTGCCGCCGGACGCCGACGAGCCCGCATGGATCGAAGAACTCACGCGGATCGGCAATCGAATTCAGCGGCTGGGGCCGATCAACCTCGCGGCCATCGAAGAGTACGAGTCTGCGTCGGAGCGCAAGCAGTACCTCGATCAACAGCATGCCGATCTGACCGAGGCGCTCGAGACGCTCGGCGAACGCGATCCGGCGCATCGATCGGGAAACCCGAACGCGCTTCAAAGAGACGTACGACGCCGTCAACGAAGGCCTCGGTGTGTTGTTCGCAAAGGTGTTTGGCGGCGGTCACGCGTATCTGGAGCTGACCGGTGAGGATCTGCTCGATACCGGCGTGACGTTGATGGCTCGGCCACCGGGAAAGCGCAACTCGAGCATTCATCTGCTGTCCGGCGGCGAAAAAGCGCTGACCGCGATTGCGCTGATTTTCTCGATATTTCAGCTGAATCCGAGCCCGGTGTGCCTGCTCGACGAAGTGGATGCGCCACTCGACGACTCGAACGTCGTCCGTTTCGCGAGTCTCATTCGCGAGATGTCTGAGGGCGTACAATTCATCGTCATCACGCACAACAAGCTCACGATGGAAATGGCGGATCACTTGATGGGCGTGACGATGAGTGAACCGGGCGTGTCGCGCCTGGTCTCGGTGGATGTAGAGGAGGCGGCTCAGATGGCCGCTGTTTAGTGTCGCGCACGAGGGGCGACGATGGATATTAAGGACTGGATACTGGTTGGCGGAGGTCTGCTGATCGTCGCCATCTTCGGGCATGGCTTCTGGCTCGCGTGGCGCAGCAAACGCGACACGCTGAAAATGGACATCGATCCAAACATTCCGCGTGACGACGTCGATCCGCCGAACAATGAATTGCTCGGGCCGGTGCGCGTGATCAAACGCGAGCCCATCGAGCAGCGGGATCTCGAGCTCGGTACGGCGGATGCCGTGCCGCGGGAGCCGCCGATGCGAAAGCCGATCATCCCGGATCGCAAGGCGACGCTACCGCGACAACCGAAGACGACGAAACCGATCGTCCCGTCGAAGAAGACGCCGGCGCGGAGCCGACCCGTCGCGGAGCCGGAACGGATTCAGGAGGCGCGTGCCCGCGTCGACGCGGAGTCCGTACCGCCGAGAAATCCGACACCGGGCGAAGTGATCGTGATCAACGTGCTTGCGCGCAACGGCGCGCAGTTCGGCGGATCGGATCTGCTCGAAGCGTTCTTGCGCAACGGGCTCAAATTCGGCGACATGAACATCTTCCATCGGATCCAGCCGGCATCGAAGGTAGTGCAGTTCAGCGTTGCGAGCGCCGTGGAGCCCGGCACGTTCGATCTCTCCGCGATGGAGTCGTTTCGCACACCCGGAGTCAGCTTCTTCATGCAGATGCCGGGTCCGGACGAGCCGCTCGGCGTCTTTGAGGACATGCTCGCCGTGACGCGCGACGTCGCGGCGTCATTGGGCGCGGATCTGAAGGACGAGCACCAGTCGGTCATGACCACCCAAACGATCGCGCACTGCCGCGCTCGGATCGAAGACTTCTCGCGCAAGCGGATGTCCCAGCGCGCTTCCTAAAGCCTGGATTATTCACGTGTTCGCTACTGCGGCCGCCGATCTACCCGAAAACACGGCGCGTACTCGTTCCGCGTGCTCGACGTACTGCCGAGTACGCGCGTGTGACGCCCACTCGCGCGCTCCACTGCGTGCCGCGCCGTCTTTTCAGGCATCTCGACGCCCTCGCTACGCGAACACATGAATAATCCAGGCTAACGGCCCCACGGTTTTGAGGACTCCTCGCACAGTGCGCGACGAAATCGCCGCGCTGCGCGGCGCGATCGATCATCACAACTACCGCTATCACGTCCTCGACGATCCGGAAGTCGCCGACGTCGAGTACGACGCGTTGTTCGATCGATTGCGTGCACTCGAGACCGAACACCCCGACTTGATTACGCCGGATTCGCCGACGCAGCGCGTCGGCGCGACGCCGCAGCCCGAGTTCGGCAGCGTGACGCATCGCGTGCCGATGCTGTCGCTCGACAAATGCACGACGCTCGATGAACTCGCTGCGTGGGACGAACGGTGTCGCGCGCGGCTCGGCGATCAGGACGTTCTCGAATACTCGTGTGAGCCGAAGATCGACGGTGTCGCGGTCAATCTGCGTTACGAACACGGCGCACTGGTGCAGGCCGCCACCCGCGGCGATGGCGCGACAGGTGAAGACATCACAGCCAACGTGCGCACGGTCTCGGCGGTGCCGCTGCACCTGCGCGGCAAGGGATACCCGACGACGCTCGAGGTGCGCGGCGAGATCTACCTGCCGATTGCCGACTTCCACGCGTTCAACGCGGCCGCCCGCGAACGCGGTGAGAAGCCGCTCGTGAACCCGCGCAACGGCGCCGCCGGCAGCCTGCGCCAACTGGATCAGCGGATCACCGCGAGTCGCCCCTTGAGTCTGTACTGTTACGGCGTCGGCGCGTTCGACGACAATTGGCGACCCGCGATGCAGGCCGACATCCATGCAGCGCTGAAAGACTGGGGTTTGCGCGTCAATCCGTTGCGCGACACAGTGCGCGGCGCGCGTGAATGTTTTGATTATGCCGAGGGCGTGTTGAGCCGCCGCGCCGAATTGCCGTATGAGATCGACGGTGTGGTGTTCAAGGTCAATGATCTTGCGCTGCAGGATAAGCTCGGCGCGATCACGCGCCGGCCGCGCTGGGCCATCGCGTATAAATTCCCGGCCGAAGAGGCGACGACGCGGCTGCTCGGCGTCGAGTTCCAGGTCGGGCGTACCGGCGCCATCACGCCGGTGGCGCGACTCGAACCAGTATTTGTCGGCGGAGTCACGGTCAGCAATGCCACATTGCACAACATGGATGAGGTGCGACGCCTCGGCGTCATGATCGGCGATACCGTGTTGGTGCGGCGCGCCGGCGACGTGATTCCGCAAGTCATGAAGGTGATCGAAGCCCGACGACCGGCCGACGCCGTCGAAATCGATGTGCCGACGCGCTGCCCGGTGTGTGGTTCCGAGATTTTTCGCGCCGACGACGAAGCAGTGGCGCGCTGTTCCGGCGGGCTCGATTGCCCGGCGCAACGTAAAGAGGCGATACGCCACTTCGCCTCACGCCTGGCGATGGACATCGAAGGCCTCGGCGACAAGCTCGTCGATCAACTCGTCGAACGCAAACTGATCGAGCACGTCGCCGACATTTACGGACTCGATACCGCAACCCTCGCTGATCTGGATCGGATGGGGCCGAAGTCCGCGGAAAACCTGCACACGGCGATCTCTGCGAGCCGCGCGACGACGCTGGCGCGGTTCATCTACGCGCTCGGCATTCGCGACGTCGGCGAGGCGACCGCGTTGAATCTGGCGCGTCATTTCGGCGATTTGGGGCCGCTGCAGCGCGCAACAGTCGATGAACTATTGCTCGTCGACGACGTCGGCCCGGTCGTCGCCGAGCGCATTCACACGTTTTTCGCGCAGCCCCACAACCTCGATGTGATCGAGCGTCTGATCAAATGCGGAGTGCATTGGAAAATCGAGCAGCGCGCCGTGCACTCTCCGCTCGCCGGTCAGACGTGGGTGCTGACCGGGACGCTGGAGCAGCTGACGCGCGATGAAGCGAAGGCGCGCCTGCAGGCACTCGGTGCGAAGGTCGCGGGTTCCGTGTCCGCGAAGACGACGCAGGTTGTCGCCGGACCGGGCGCCGGCAGCAAGCTCGACAAGGCGAGCGAGCTGGGCGTTCCGGTGATGGACGAGGCAACGTTCATCGGGCGGCTCGCCGAGCTTGCTTCAGATCAAACATCTCGTTGATCAGTTGCGTCGAAAGCGTGAGGTTCGCGTGCCAGTCGGGTTGCGACGCGAGCCGCGACATCTCGAAGTCGATCCAGTACGGGCGCCCGGTCGTCGCGCCGCGCAGAAAGTGCCCCGGCTTGATGTCGAGCGGCGCGACACCGGCTTCGGCGACGTCGCGCGCCATGCCGGCGATTTGTTCGCGCAGGTCATCGGAGAGGAGTGCGTCGACGACGCCGAGCTCCCGCCGGTCCATCTCGGCTTCGTTGACCTGGGTCGATCGCGACCCGCTGCGATCTGAAGTTGGTGCGTTGCCGAGGTTGACGCACCTCACGGCGGTTGAAGAGCGGCGCGTCCTGGGCGGGGATCGCGAACGCAAAGCCGTCCTGGTCGATCTCGGCGAGCACGCGATCGGCGCCGCCAAGCCTGGCCACGGAGGGGATATTTGCGAGATCCAGCGCATCGCTGGCCGTGAGCTGCAGCTTGGCTGGTCTGTTTCGCTTCCCGATGCGCTGTCGCCGCGTTTTTTCGAGGGCCTGTACGCACTGCGCTCGCGATTGCTGCCGACGTGATGCGGGTGCCGGTGAAGACGACGCAGGCGTCGCCGGGCCGGGCGCGACCGAGCGAGCCGGGCGTTCCGGTGATGGATGATGCAAACGCTCATGCGAAGGCTCGATGAACTTTCGTGAGATGCTTCGTTGCCCGCCAAAACGGAACCGGATATGAGACTAGGCGCATTGCTGGGACCCATCGCCGATGCGGGGGCGCCCGGCGCGCTGGCCGAGCAGGCGCGTCGTTACGCAGGCTCGGGCTTGCAGAGTCTGTGGAGCGCGCAGGCGATCGGTCGCGGGTTCATGTTCACGGACCCCTTCGTGGCGCTGTCAGTGGCCGCGTCCGTCACCGAGTCGGTCGAGATCGGGACGGCGGTGATTCAGGTGCCTCTCTACCACGCGGTCGACCTCGCCCATCGGGTGTTTTCGTTGCAACAGATCTGCGGCGATCGATTGATTCTCGGCGTCGGCGCCGGCTCGACCGAGCGCGACTTTACCGCCTTCGGTCGCAACTACCCGGATCGATTCAAGCAGTTCACAGCGAGTGTCGATGAACTTCGGACGCTGTTCGCCGAAGGTCGGCTGCGCGATGTCGATCTGTCGCCGTGGCGCGCCGTTGCCGGTGGACCGCCGCTGTTTCTGGGATCGTGGGGCAACGGCGTCGAGCGCGCGGCGAAGGCGTTCGATGGCTGGATCGCGTCCGCGAACTATCGCACCCCTGTAGAAGTGGTTGCGGCGCTCGAACGTTATCGCGCAGGCCGGCGGCCGGCGCGCGATCGTGTCGACGATTCAGATCGCCGCCGGGGCGGACCTCGGGGAACTCAAAGCCAAATTCGACCTGTTCGCCGAAGCCGGATTCGACGATGCGGTGGTGATGTTTCTTCCCGGCGCGCCGGATCCGGCGGACATCAGGAAGCTCGTGGACTGAATTTGCGGAGGGGCGTGCATGCGACTGAGTGATCGTGTCGCGATCGTCGTAGGCGCGGGCCAGAGCCCGGGCGAGGGCGTCGGCAACGGCCGAGCAACGGCGCATCACGTTCGCGCGCGAAGGCGCGAAGGTGTTGTGCGTCGATCGCAATCTCGCGAGCGCGCAGGAGACGGTCGCGATGATCGAGCCGCAACGGCGGCACCGCGATCGCGTTCGAAGCCGACGTCACGCACGAGTGCGGCCCTCGCCGCGATGGTCGAGGACGCCCGCGCGCGCTGGGGTCGTATCGACGTGCTGCACAACAACGTCGGCGTCAGCATCTCCGGCGGCGATGCGCAGCTGCTGGATCTCACCGAAGCGGCGTTCGATCGCTGCGTCGCGATCAACCTCAAGGGCACGATCCTCGCGTGCAAGCACGTGATTCCGATCATGCGCGCACAGAGTAGCGGCGCGATCGTCAACATTTCGTCGATGGCCGCGATCGCGAGCTATCCGTACGTCGCCTACAAGGCCACCAAAGCGGCGCTGATCGCGTTCACGGAGCAGCTCGCGCACCAGAATGCGCGCTACGGCATCCGCGCCAACGTGATTCTGCCCGGTCTCATCAACACGCCGATGGCGGTCGACACGCGCGCCCGCGAATTCAACAAGAGTCGCGCCGACGTCGAAGCAGAGCGTGATGCGCAGGTGTCGTTGCGCAGAAAATGGGCACCGCGTGGGATGTCGCCAATGCGGCGCTGTTCCTGGCCAGCGACGAAGCGAACTTCATCACCGGTGTGTCGTTGCCCGTCGATGGCGGCGCCAGCGTGCGCCGCGGCTGAGTACCTCGCGCAAACCCGGTGCAGCCATTGCCCACTGGTCAGCGGCGCATCCGCTGGCGTAGCCTCACGCGCTCGTTACGAAGTTCTGCCTTACAGCCGATGACCGACGCCGCCCTCGACGACGCGCTGAAAGAGCGCATCCAGCTCGCGTACCGCACGTGGCTCGGCGCACGCGAATTCAAGCCACGTCGCGGCCAGCGCGAAATGATCGCAACGATCGCGCGCGTGCTGACGCGCGGCGACGGCGAGCGGCGCGTCGCGGCGATCGAAGCCGGCACCGGCACCGGCAAAACCGCGGCGTATTGCATCGCCGCGATTCCGATCGCCAAAGCGCTCAGCAAACGTCTCGTCATCGCAACCGCGACCGTCGCGTTGCAGGAGCAGATCGTGCTGCGCGATCTGCCGGATCTCGCGCAGCGCACCGGCCTGCAGTTCAGCTACGCGCTCGCAAAGGGTCGCCAGCGTTACGTCTGTCTGAAACGTCTCGACGATCGTCTGCGCACCGACTCGCAGGACGCGCTGCCGATGTTCGAACCGGTGTCGGGCGACGCGCGGGTGCTGTATCAGAATCTGCTCGGCGCGTTTGCGCGCGGCGAGTGGGACGGCGACGTCGATGGCTGGGCCGACGGCGTCGACGATGGCGCACTGGCGCAGCGTCACGACCGATCATCGAGGCTGCTCGAGCAATCGTTGCGGATTTTTTCGGCAATGTCCGTTCTTCAAGTCGCGCGCGCGAGCTCGACAAAGCCGACGTCGTCGTTGCGAATCTCGACCTCGTGCTGGCCGATCTCGCGCTCGGCGGCGGCGCTGTGTTGTCCGATCCCGCCGACACGATCTACGTGCTCGACGAAGCGCATCACCTGCCCGACAAGACGCAACAACACTTCACGTTCCGGCTGCGTCTGCGCGCGACGCTGCAGTGGCTCGACCAGATCAACGCGAGCGTCGGCACGCTGGCGCAGCGCGTCGGCCGCCCGCGGGGAACTGCTGGTGCTGTGCAGACGATCGCGACACTGACTGCCGCGCTCGCGCAGCCGCTGCGCGAACTGGCCGAGCTCGTTGCCGGCGTTGACTACGTCGCGCGCGATGACGATCGGCACCTGTGTCGGTTTCCGCTCGGCGCGGATTCCGGCATCGCGCGTCGGCGAACTCGCCGGCGCCGCCGCGAACGACATGGAGCTGCTCGCGAACAACTCGATGCGGTGCACCAGTTGTTGCAGGAAGTCGTCGACGGCCAGCGCAGCTGGGAGCACGGCCACGAGGCCGAAGACTGGCTCGGCGTCGTCGGCCAGCACGTCAATCGTGCGCTCGGAACGGCGGCGTTGCTCGCCGACTATCGCGAGCGGCGCCGAAGCCGGGAACCGCGCGCGCGGTGGATCACGCGCGTGCGTGTTCGACAACGGCGACGACTTCGAACTCGTGTCGGCGCCGATGCAGCCGGGCGCGTTGCTCGAAGAGGCGTTGTGGTCGCAGGCGTATGCGGTCGATCTGCACGTCGGCGACGTTGACGGCGCTCGGCCGCTTCGATCGGTTCCTCGAACGCGCGGGACTCGAACGACGAGGTGCGTCGTGCAGCGGATTCCGAGTCCGTTCGACTACCCGCAACATCGCGACGTTCAACGTGCCGACGATGTCGGCGGATCCACGCGACGGCGCCGCGCATACCGACGAGGTCGTGCGAACTGCTGCCCGGATCTGCTCGCGCTCGATCGCAGCGCGCTGGTGCTCTTTGCGTCGTGGCGGCAGCTGAACGAAGTCGTTCGGCGAATGCCGCCCGACGCTGGTCGATCAGCTGAAGGTACAGGGCAACGGCAGCAAACAGGCGTTGCTCGTCTGCACATCGCGAAGCGATCGACGCGGGGCGGTCCAGTTATGTCGTTGGCGTCGCGAGTTTCGCCGAAGGGAGTCGATCTGCCGGACGACTACTGCCGCCACGTGATCATCGTGAAGCTGCCGTTTGCGGTGCCGGACGATCCGCTCGACGAAGCGATGGCCGAGTGGCTCGAAGCGCAGGGACGCAAACCGTTCTTCGAAATCTCGCTGCCGGATGCCGCGATGCGACTCGTGCAGGCGTGCGGCCGTTTGATCCGCCACGAAGGCGATCACGGCCGGATCACGCTGCTCGATCGCCGCATCCTGACGCAGCGTTACGGCAAGCGGCTGCTCGATGCGTTGCCGCCGTTCAGCCGGATTTACGATTAGATGCCTAGTCACTTGCCGGTCGCTGAGCCGCCCGCGGTCTCGAAGTATCCGGCGGTCTGCCGGAACGCACCGACGTCGGTGATCGCGGTGCCCGCGGGATCTCGGTGAACTTGCCGTGGTTGTAGATCACGAGACGCTGCCGCTGTGCGAGTTCGAGCAGTCGATCGTAGAACCGCGCAAAGCCCGTCTGGTCGATCTTCGCGATCTGCGGCGGCGATCTGTTCGCGCGAATCGAACTTCGTGAAGCCGACGTCGAGGTCGCTCCAGTAGCGCTGCGCTGCGATCGGCGAGATTTTTGTCCTTCTCGCGCAGGCGGCCGATCAGACCCTGTTTGTATGCGTTGAATTCGTCGGTCGGCATCGCGCAACGAGCGCGCCGCGATAGTGGGTGAGGAACGATCTGCGTCAGCCGCGAGCAGCGCCGCCGGTGACGGCAACGGGACTCTGCACGACGAACGACGATCCCGGCGATCGCGGCGCAGCACCGACGGTGTCACGACCACGGCATAGCCGAGCTGCTGATCGGTCCGCAGGTCGTTGTAGTACGGGCTGCGCAGAATCTGACTCGTCAGGCCGAACAACGCGCGCTCGGCGAACGATTCGTTGGCGCCCTGCAGGTACAGCACCATCGCGGCGTCGTCGTTGTCGATCGTCAGCGGGTACGTGAAGTCACCGATCGGCAGCCGCGCGACGGTATCGGGTCGAAGTCGACCGACTCGAGATGCAGCGGCATCGTCTTGCGACGATGTGCGCAACGCTGGTCGCCTCCGCGCGCTCGACGTTGCCGTGCATCAGAACGAGCGCGTCGAAGTGATCTCAGATGCTTCGATTCGCGCCACGCGTGCGAGGCTCACGGGTGTCACGTCGTCGAGCGCGTCGGCGAGCTGCGCGGGCGGCCAGCCGCCGGCGAGCATCACGTGCGACAGACTCGCCATCGCCTGCTCGTACGGCCGTTCGGCGACGAAGTTCTGCCACGAGCGTCGCAGCTCTTCGCGATAGTCGGCGACTTTCGCCGGCGACGGATCGACGTGCGCGAACACATCGAGAATGTGTTTCAGCAGCAGCGGTTGCTTGTCGTTGTAGCCCGATACGGTGATCAGAAATCCGGTCGGCGTGACGTCGATGTCGTAGCTGCAGACCCGCTTGCTCGGCCGGATACGCGAATGTATTGAGCGCATCGAGCACCAGCGTGCGTAGAGGTTTGCGTACGCTGAGTCGGGCGGTGACAGGAAGCCGCCGGCGACGTCGAGCCTGCACGTACGTCGTCGCGCGCGGCGTGCCGAAGCTCGCGTCGGGCGCCCACCACAGCGCAACCGACGGGCTCGACTCGATCCGCGTCGGCGGCGACTGCGGGTGCGTTTCGAGCGCGACGTTCTTCGGCAGGAATTCGTTGACGCTGGCAGCGCGAGCCCGAATTCCGCCGGCGAGCTGCCGCTCAGGTCGATCGTCAGCGGTTCGTCCTTGTACGGCACCTGGAACCACGGCTCGATCTTGTCGGCGTCGACCTTCTGGCTGCTGACTTCGAGCAGCAGATTGTCGGGCCGCATCGCGTCGAGGTAACGGCGGATCAGCGCCTCGTCGTAGTGCTCCATCAGATACGGTGCTTCGAGCACTTCGCGCACCGGATACAGGCGCAGGTTCGGCGCGGTGCTGTATGACGAAACGCAGCGGCGCAGAGTGTTCCTGAAAACGAAACGCCGAGATCCGCGACTTCGGCTTGCTCGGCGTAGCGCCACTTTTCGATGCCGTCGGCGCGAATCAGCGCGATGTACTCGAACAGCGCCCGCGTGATGTCGTCGATGTGTTTGGCGCCTTCTTCGGTCAGTTCGATCGAGACCGTGATCAACCCGTTGTCGGCGTCGTAACGCGCGGCGCTCGCGCCGAGCGACTCGATCCAGCCGCGCGCTTTGAGCTGCGCGTGCAGACTGCCCGCGCCTTCGTGTCCGAGCAGATCGGCCAGATAGACGCCGGGCTTTTCGCGGTAGTGCGAGTCGAGCTCGGGCACCGGAAAGTTGTAGACGACCTCGCGCGCGTCGCGCACGGTCTGATACGTCAGCTTCCGCGGCAGCGAACCCGGGCGCGAATATCGGGCCGAGTGTCGCGGCCGGTGCAATCGGCCGGCGCGGAATTGCAGAGAACTTCTCGGTGACCCACGCGTTCAGTTCGTCGAGCGACTGATTGCCGAGCACGACGAGCGCCATCTGATCCGCCGAATAGTGCGTGCGGTAGAACTCGATCAGGTCGGTGCGCACGTCGCCGGCGAGCGTGGTCGAGGCTGCCGACGGAAAAACGCGCGACCGGGATGCGTCGGGCTCATCACCTGCTTCTCGACGTGGTACGCGCGCCAGTCGTCGTCCTTGAAATAGAGCTGATACTCGGAGTTGACGGCGTTTTTCTCGCGTTCGACGTAGGCGGCGTCGAACGTCGGGGCGATGAAAAACTGTGCGAACCGGTCGAGTGCGCCGTCGAAATGATCGGGTCGTACGTCGAAGAAAAAGTTCGTGTGATCGGACGACGTGTACGCGTTGAACGTGCCGCCGTGCGTCGTGATGTAGTTCTGATAGTCGTCGACGTCGGGATATTTGGCCGTTCCGAGGAACAACATGTGTTCGAGAAAGTGCGCGAGTCCGGCGCGATTCGCAGGGTCGTCGTAGCTGGCCGCGATACACCGTCAGCGCCGCAGCGGCTTTGTCGCTGCTCGGGTCCGACACGAGCACCGCGACGAGGCCGTTGTCGAGCTGGACGGAACGGTAAGCGCGCGCGATCGTTCGGACTTTTGATGATCGACGTATCGCTGGCCGGCAGCGTGGCGCACGCCGCGAGCAGCATCAGGACGAGGATCGAGTGCGTCAGTCGCAGCAGGGCCGACAGCTGCGTGCGCAGCGGCAGAAGACGGTTCAAGGATGACTCCGGTGGTGATCGAGCGCGGCGATTGTAATGGAACAAACGTCGGTGGGCGCACCGCGTAAGACGACGTAGAACGGGTCAGAGTGCCATTCCGGCGAGAAAAGCAGCCTGACCCGGTTTCAGTTCAGCGCCGGCGGGCGAGCGTCAGTCCGTCGCCGATCGGCAGCAGCATCGCGTCGACCCGCGGGTCGTCGTGCACTTTCGTGTTCAGCGCGCGGATCGCCTGCGTGTCGGCGTCCTGCCGCGACGCATCGACGACGGCGCCGTTCCACAGCGTGTTGTCGATGCCGATCAGTCCGCCGGACGCGCACCAGTTTCAGCGCCCGTTCGTAGTAGTTGTCGTAGTTGCTCTTGTCGGCGTCGATGAACGCAAAATCGAACGTGTCGCTCTGGCCCTGCGCGATCAGCTCATCGAGCGTCGTCACCGCCGGGCCGATCCGCAGATCGATCTTGTGCGCGACACCGGCTTTGGCCCAGTGGGGTTTGCCGATCGACGTCCATTCGAGCGACACGTCGCATGCGATCAGGCGGCCGTCGCTGCCCATCGCTTCAGCGACCGCGAGCGCCGAGTACCCGGTGAACGTGCCGACCTCGAGCGCGCGCCGCACGCCCATCAGCTTCACGATCAGCTGCATGAAGGCGGCTTGCTCGGGCGAGATCTGCATCATCGCCATCGGCAGCTTGCGGGTTTCGACTCGCAGCGCGGCCGCCGTCGGTGATTCGCGCACGCCGACCTGCATGAGGTATTCGTACAGCGCGGGCGTGATCTGCAGCGTGCGCGCCGACATGGTGGTGACTCGATAGTGGGGCCGCTAACCTTAGCCGATGTCGACGTCCGCGCAAAAGACCTGGTCACCGTTGGCGCGCGCGCTCGCGGCCGACTATTGCACCAGCGCGGTGCGGTGTGTCGCAATCGCCGGCGCGCAAGGAAGCGGCAAGACGACGCTCGCGCGGATCCTCACGCAGGAACTGATCGAATCGCGGCGTTCGCGCCGTCGTATGTTCGTTAGACGACTTCTACCTGCCTCGAGCAGAGCGGCTCGAGTTGTCGCGCACCGTGCATCCGCTGTTGCGAACGCGCGGCGTCCCCGGCACCCATGACGTCGACTTGTGCGTGCGCGTGCTCGACAGCGTCGCGCGCGCGCCGACGCCGATGCCGCGGTTCGACAAAGGCATGGACGATCGTGTCGAGCCTTCGCGTTGGCCCGTCGAAGGGCCCGCCGACGTCGTCGTCATCGAGGGCTGGTGTCTTGGCGCGCGCGCGCAACCGGCCGCTGACCTGGTCGAGCCGATCAATGACCTCGAGCGCAACGAGGACCGTGACGCGCGCTTCCGTGGGTTCGTAAATGACGCGCTCCTGCGTTACCAGGTGTTGTTCGAGCGCTTCGACAAGCTCGTCTATCTGCAGGTGCCGAATTTCGCCGCGGTGCGGCGCTGGCGCGCGGAACAGGAAACCCAGATCGAACCGCTGGCGCCGCATGACCGCGGCGGAACTTACGCGCTTCGTCGCCCACTACGAGCGACTGACGCGCTGGATGTGCGTCGATCTGCCGCCGCGCGCCGATCTGACGGTGGTGCTCGACGAGGCGCACGGAATTGTGACGGCGCGCACGAAACCGGGTTCCTGACAGCTGCACGAATGCCCGTTCATCTTCGGTTCAGCGCCGCCGCGCTACCGTGGCGCGTTTCAAAGTAGGGCTCGTAGAAGGAGAAGGTCATGAACATGCGTCACGTTCTCGCAGTGGGTGTGTTGATTCCGTCGGCGGCGTTCGCCGGCCCTACGTACGATCAGGCGCGCGTCGTCAGCGTGCAGCCGATGTACGAAACCGTCAGCTATACGGTGCCGCGCGAACAATGCAGCGAGCAGCGCGTGCAGACCGGCAGCGGTGGCGGTGTGTCGCCGGCGATCCCGCTGCTCGCCGCTGTGGCGGGCGGCGCGCTCGGTTCGACGATCGCGAATGGCCACCACAACAACGAGGCCGGAGCCGTGATCGGTGCGGTGCTCGGCGGTGCGGCCGGTTACGACGTCGCGCGCCGCAACGCACAACCGCGTTACGTGACGTACGGCACCCAGGAAGTCTGCACCGTCGTTCAGGACACGCACGAAGAGGAACGCGTGAGCGGCTATCAGGTTCGCTATCAATACCTCGGACAGACGTATCAGACCGTCACGCACAATCCGCCGGGTGACACGGTGCGGGTGCGCGTCGATGTATCGCCGGCGTTCTGAGAATGCGCGCCGCTAACGCGGCGCATCTCGCGCGTACAATCCGCCGATGAAATATCGTTTGCGATCGCTGCTGCTCGCCCCTTTGTTGGTGCTCGCCGTTGCCGCGCCGGTCGTAGCCGGCGAGCATGGCGAGGGCCACGGGGACGGACAGAATTCCGGGATCAGCGAAGGTGGCCTGTCGGCGGAACAGGCCGCGGCGATCGTCAGACGCGCGTACGACGGTCGTGTCGTGTCGGTGAAGCCCGAAGGCAACGTCTACAAAGTCAGGGTGCTGCTCGACGGGGGTCGCGTCAAAACCGTGCAGGTCGATTCGCACGGAAACCTCAGTGACTCCAATTGAAACTTACGGGGCACGAAGCTAACGGAGCACGAAGTTAGATGCGCGTGCTGGTGATCGAAGACGACGCGGGACTGCGCGCGCAGCTGATCGAGAATCTGAAGAGCGTCGGGTACGCCGTTGACGCCGCTGCCGACGGCGATGAGGGGATCTACTTCGGGCGCGAGTACGACTACGACGCAGCCGTCGTCGATCTCGGACTGCCGAAGCGTGACGGTATCGCGGTGATCACCGCGCTGCGAGAGGCGGGGCGCACGCTGCCGATATTGATCCTCACCGCGCGCTCGCATTGGCAGGACAAAGTCGCGGGCCTCGAGGCCGGCGCCGACGACTACCTGACCAAGCCGTTTCACATGGAAGAGTTGCGCGCCCGTTTGAACGCCTTGATGCGGCGCGCGGCGGGGCATGCGTCTCCGGTGATCTCGGTGGGACCGTTTGCGCTCGATACCGCGCGCAAGGCGGTGCGCGTTGGCGATGCGCCGATCGAACTCACCGCGTTCGAATACCGCGTGCTCGAGTATCTCGTGCTGAACTGCGAGCGCGTCGTGTCGAAGACCGAACTGACCGATCACGTCTACGAACAGGATTTCGACCGGGACAGCAATGTCATCGAGGTCTTTATCGGCCGGCTGCGGCGCAAACTCGATCCGGACGGCGCGCTGAACCCGATCCGCACCGTACGCGGCCAGGGATATCGGTTCTCAGTCGACGTCGCGAGATAGACGGTGGCCTGCAACAGTCAAATCGGTAGTGGCTTGAGCGATGGATCGCGCGTTGCAGCAAGGCGCGAGGAGGAGGAATAGCCGTAGCTATTGCGACGACGAGCAACGCAGCGCCGGCGCGCGAGACGCGCTCAAACGCTACGGATTTGACTGTTACAGGCCACTAGACGATGCGCGCGTCGCACATCGGCCTGCGCGCTCGGCTGTTGCTGACCAGCATGCTGGTTCTGGTGCTGGGCTTGGGGCTGACCGGGTGGGTGCTCGACCGGTCGTTCACCGCGAGCGTCGTTGCCGGTGCGCAGGAACAGCTCAAATTGGTGACGTATTCGCTGCTCGGTGCGGCTGAAGAGAATGGTGGATCGCTGACATTTCCATCCGCTCCGCTCGAACCGCGACTACAGCAGCCGGATTCGGGCCTGTATGCGACGGTCAGCGATGCGTCGGGGAAAGTGATCTGGCGGTCGCGATCGCTGCGGCTCGCGGCCGTATCGCACAACCGATTACCTGCGCCGCCAACCGATCGAGCGCTGAAGCCGGGGACGTTCCAGTTTCGCGATAGAGACGGTCGCTTCGAAATGTTCTACCGCGTGATCTGGGAAGCAGAGGGCGACCAGATATTCGTGTTCCGCGTGATCGCGGACCAAGCGCCGTTTCGTCTCGCGATCGCGAGTTTTCGCCGCGAG
Source organism: uncultured Gammaproteobacteria bacterium (assembly GCA_963829065.1). Lineage (GTDB taxonomy): Bacteria > Pseudomonadota > Gammaproteobacteria > Pseudomonadales > Azotimanducaceae > DATJGR01. Next base: position 82,302 of record CAWHHK010000021.1, read on the forward strand.
CTGATGGTCGGACTCGCCGGCGTCGTGGTTGCGTTGATGGGCGCGCAGGTGCTGGCCATCGGCTGGGGCCTGCAACCGGTCGCGGTGATGGCGTCGCGCGTCGAGGCGGTCGCTGCGGGCAAGCGCGAGCGGATGGGCGAGGAATATCCCCGCGAACTCGCGCCCCTCGCGCGCAACATCGATCGTTTCATCGATCACGAGGTCGCGAGCCGCGACCGATATCGCCGTGCGATGGACGACCTCGCGCACAGCCTGAAGACGCCGCTCGCAGTGCTGCGCAATGCGTTTTCGGGTCGGCTCGACGATCTCGAGTTGCCGCGCGAACAGCTCGATCGCATGGAATCGACGGTGGCTCATCAATTGTCTCGTGCGATGGCGGCGCGTCCAGTCGTGCTGGCCGGACGCGCGGGCCCGGCGAATGTCGTGCTTCGCCTGATCGCGGCGTTGCGCAAGGCCTATGCGACGAAACAGATCACCGTCGAACAGCACATCGCACCCGATCTGCACGCGCGGTGCGATGAGCGCGACTTGATGGAAATGTTGGGCAATGTACTCGAAAACGCCTTCAAGTACTGTGCATCGCGCGTCGAGGTGGGCGCTGCACCGTCGGCAGACGGCGCGATGGTGCGTATCACGATCGATGACGATGGCCCCGGCGTGCCGGCACATCAACGCGTCCAGGTGCTCGCGCGGGGCGCCCGTGGCGATACGGCGGCCGACGGTCATGGGATTGGACTCGCAGCGACGGCCGAACTGGCTGCAAGTTATGGCGGGGCGTTGGCGATCGAAGCGTCCGGCCTCGGCGGCGCTCGCATCGTCCTCGATCTGCCCGCCGCTGTGGGCAAGATCGCCTGAAGGGTCGAGCGCGCTAGATCATTCGAGCGCAATGCGACAGGCGCGGAAAAAGCGCTCGCGGACCTCGCTGTCGTCTTCGACGACCGGCCCGGTGCGGCACCACCGTTCGGCGAGTTGCATCGGCGCTTCGTCCATCACACGGCGATGCTTCATGCCTTGATTGAGCCGGTCGACCTGCAGCGCCAACCGATCCTGCTGAAATTGCGACGGTGAATCGAGCCCCGCGGCCACTTCCATTTCGATCGCGAGTTTCCGGCGCGCGGCCGCAGTCGGCGTCGCGGCAGTGATCAAGCGCCTGCGCATCCGCGCGTTCGAGAATCTGCAACCGCTGCGCGAAAGCACCAGCGCGCGCGGAATCGAGTCCGCCGATCGCAGCGATATGTTGCATTACCTCGGGCTGGCGCATGCCGCCGCTGGCGCAATTGCGTTCGAGTTGCGACAACGCAGTGTCGATGTCGTAGAGGCGGTCGACGCCGTGCATCACCGCGTCGTGCTGCGCCTGTCGCAGCAACATTCGATAGCTGCGCTCCATTTCGCGGAAACGCTGCTCGATCCGACGCGCCGATTCGCGCGGCAGTTCGCGTAACGCCTGAAACCGATTCTCGAAGTCGTTCAGGACGCTCGCATCCGCGGTCTCGCTCGATGTCCCTTCGAGGGCTCGTTGGAATTCCGCGCAGAGGCCCTCGGCGATCGACAACTGCGACTCGATCGCCTGGCGCTGCTCGGTCCGGGCAGAATCGCGCTGCTCGAATACCGCATCGCATGCAGCGCGGAACTCTTTCCACAGACGTTGGTCGACGCGGCGCGGTACGACGCCGATGGCGCGCCAACGACTCTGCAAAGCTTTGACTTTGTCGATGCCGTCGCGCGGATCCCCGCCGGCGGATGCGATCGCGACGGCTTCGGCGACGATGGCCTGTTTCGCGGCGGCGTTGCGATCCCATTGAACGTTAAGTTTTTCGTGCAGGCGGGCTGTCAACGCGTCGAATTGGGCGTCGAGCTTGCGGCCCGCGGAGCGATCGACCGGATGGTATTTGCGCCACTCGTCGCGCGCTGCGTACAGAATCCGCTCGGCGGCGCGCCAGTCGGCGCGATCCCAGTCGACGCCGTCGAGATAGCCGGCCAGTTCCGCGCAGATCTTGCGACGCTGCTCGAGGTTGAATTTACGCGCGGCCGCTTGCGCGTCGAAGTACTCGCGGCAGGGTTTGAAGGCGTTCTCGGCCGCCTGATTGAAGCGGTCGAACAGGCGCCGGTCGCTGTGATTGGTGATCGGCCCGAGATCCTGCCAGGCCTGCCGCAGTTCGCGGATGCGCTCCGCCTGCAGCGCCGGCTGCAGCGGTTGCGCCGCGAGCGCCTCCATGTCGCCGACGAACTGTTCGCGCTTCGGGTGCGTCGCGAACGTGCGCCAATCCTTCAGTTCCTGCACGCGCGCCGACAACGCAACGTACTCGCTCTGAACATGCTTCGCGGTGCCGGCGGGAAGGCTGTGCAGCAAGCGTTTCGCTTCGCCTTCGAGACCGGCCGCGCTCGCCAGATGGCCCGCGTCGATTTGCGCCTCGAGCTTGCCGATGCAGTCGTGCAGGCGGCGCAGCAACTGTTCGTGGATCGCGTGACACGTCGCGTCGAACTCTGCCAGGCGGCCACGCAGCGCCTCGGCCGAGTCGAGCAGCGCCGGACGGTGCAGTTCGGTCGGCCATGCGATGCGCTCGATCGTTCGCGTGATCCGTTCGCTGCTCTGCCGCGCGCGCCGCTGTTGGGCCCACAGCGCCTCGAATTCTTCCGGTGTTTCGACCTTCGGTTCGAGCGGGACGTCGGCTTCGGCGCGCGCCAGTTCGTCGCGATAGCCGTCCACGCGCGCGGCCGCCTCGTACAGCAGCGACAAGTTGTGCGTGACGCTGTGGAAACGCGCGACTAGTTGCTCTGGCGGCGGTCGATGGTCCGCCGCGGCGAGCCACCGATCCTGCAGGGCGCGACCCTGTTCGTGTATTGCCGCGACCTCCGCGTACGGATCGGGGGCACCGCCGCGGATCGAGTCGAGCAGATTTTCGAGCCCCGCGAGGGCGTCGGTGAACGCCGAATCGTCGGCGCTCGACGACGCGGCGGGCGTGGTCGCAGCTACGGTGATCGTGGCCGCGGCAGCAGGGGGCGCCGCGCGTGCGGCTTGGATTGCGGCCGCTGCGTCTGCGTGGGCGACACCCGCTTCGAACCGACGCGCCAGTTCCGTCAACGCAGCGACCGCAACGCCGTGGGTAGCGAGGCGCTGTGCCGCCGCGGTGTGGCGCGCACTGACCGTCTGCCAGTCGTGCTTCGTCACCCCGAGGCGGGCGCTGAACAGCGGGTCCGATTCGGCCTTCAGTTGAGTCTCGACGGTATGGGTCAGTTCTTCCGCGCGACGCAGCGCCTTGTCGATGTCCGCGCGCGCTTGTTTGATCTCTTCCAACCGTCCCCGCGCGAGTCGATTGACGTTTTTGTCCTTATCACGCGAGACGCGCTCGAGTTCGATGAGCGAGGTCTCCTTCATCAACTTATCGGCCACGATCACGCGGACTTTCGGGCTGCGACTCTCGACCGCGAGGCGAATCAGTTCGTGGTCGTACTCGACGTCGCCAATCAGCCCCGCGACGCTGTCCGGATCGCGCGCATTGCGAATGGCCGCGCTACGGACTTCGGGATGGCGCAGCAACGCACCGGCATCGACGTCGCGCGCGATGGCTTCGGCGGCGGCGCGAACGATTTCCGGGTCGAGATCGGTGAGGAACGGCGCGAGTTTTTTGCCGTCGAGAATTTTCGACAGCGCGGCGCGGCGCACGCCGGGGTCTGTATCGGAACGCACGAGTTCCGCGAAGTCGTCCTGGAAGCTTGCGGCTTCCTCGTCGGCGATCGCGAGAACTGCTGCGCGTCTGATCTGCGGATCCGAATCATCGAAGCGCGCACGACTTTTGAATAGTCTCGACAACATAACGCTGCGGCCTTGAAGCGAAGAGCGGTAACAACTTGCCGCTCGAAATGATCACAATTTTTTGTGGCTACCGTCGCACAGAGGGGCGCCCCCCGTGTGTTTACAGCCGCAAAAATACAACGTGCGATCCTGATCTGCCTGATACATCACCGGTGTAAATGAAGTGTCCTTGTGCGAGCCATCGCAGAACGGCTGCGTCGCGCTTTTGCCGCACGCGCACCAGAAATATTTCTTGCCGAGTTGTACATCGACCGGATACGGCGCTTTCTGCGCGATGTTAGGAGTTGCCATGTTCGAGCTCCGCTTGTCGGAAATCAGTCAGTCGTTATTGCGACACCTTCATTCGAAGGTGCGGTCTTTCCACCACGGGTAAAACTCGGGCAAGTCTTTGGACACCTTGCCAGGGAAATGTGCCGGGCGTTTTTCGAGAAACGCCTCGACGCCTTCGCGCGCATCCGGCGAGCGGCCGGTGTAGTACACGCCGCGCGAGTCGAGCTTGTGCGCTTCCATCGGATGATCCGCGCCGAGCATCTTCCACATCATTTGCCGAATCAGCGTCACCGAGATCGCGGAGGTGTTGTCGGCAATCTCGCGCGCGATGCCGCGCGCCGTCGACAACAGTTGCTCCTTCGGATGCAGACTGCGCACCAGGCCGCCCGCGAGCGCCTCGTCGGCCGCAAAGACGCGGCCCGAATAGGCCCACTCGAGCGCCTGGCTGATGCCGACGATGCGCGGCAGGAAATAGGTGGAGCACGCCTCGGGGACGATGCCGCGACGCGCGAACACGAAGCCGAAACGCGCAACGTCTGCGGCGAGACGGATGTCCATCGCGAGCGTCATCGTGACGCCGATGCCGACGGCAGGCCCGTTCACCGCCGCAATCACCGGCTTCTTGCTGTCGAAAATCCGCAGCGTCAGCAGTCCGCCGCCGTCTCTATTGAGTCCGCTGGGCCGATCGGCGCGCGCGTCCGCGTTGAACGTCGCGCCGCCGGCGCCGAGGTCCGCACCCGCGCAAAACGCGCGCCCCGCGCCCGTCACGATGACCGCGCGAACGGAGTCGTCGGCATCGGAGCGGTCGAACGCGTCGATCATCTCGTTCATCATCGTGCCGGTGAACGCGTTCAGCTTCTCCGGGCGGTTCATCGTGATCGTAAGGACGCCATCGTCGACGGCGTACAGGATTTCCTGATAGTTCATGGTATGACCGGTGATCGCCCAAAACGTGGGCGCGCTATGTTGCCTCGACTGTCTCGCTTTTGCCACGTTGGTGGGACTGTCCGGCTTTTGCCACGTTGGGAGAAACGGCTGGCGCGCTGCCTTGTCACCGCGGCGAACGGCGGCATACCATTTCCCGATTTCGTGAGCGCGACTCGAGGACGACTGGGATGGATCTGCGACTGCGCGACGTAGACCTTGCGTTTCAAGGCGAGGCGCGGGCGTTCATCGATGAGCACTGGCCGCAGCGCGTTCGCGGCGACGCCGACGACGCAGCGCTCGAATTTTCTGAAACGACGGCCGAACAGCGGCCCGCAGTCCGCAAATGGTTCGATGCGCTCATCAAGCGCGGCTGGTCGGTGCCGACGTGGCCTGTGGAGTTCGGCGGCACCGCATGGACGCCGACGCAGCATTACATCTGGGATCGCGAGACCGCGCGCGCAGGGTGCCCGCAGCTGAGTCCGTTTGGTGCGCGCATGCTCGCGCCGGTGCTTTATACCTGGGGTACACCGGAGCAGCAGGCCCGGCACCTGCCGCCGATCCGCGATGCGCGCGTGCAATGGTGCCAGGGCTATTCCGAACCCGGCGCGGGCTCGGATCTCGCGGCGCTGCGGACGCGCGCGATTCGCGATGGAGAACATTACGTCGTCGATGGCGCCAAGACGTGGACGAGCGGCGCGCATAGGGCGGACTGGATGTTCTGCCTCGTGCGCACCGATCCCCGTACGACGAAGAAACAACAGGGCATCAGCTTTCTGCTGATCGACATGAAGACGCCTGGTATCGAGGTCCACCCGATACTGACGCTCGGCGAACAGCACGCGGTCAATTCGGTCACGCTGCAGGGCGTCCGAGTGCCGCTGGCCAATCGAATCGGCGTCGAAAATGAAGGCTGGACTTACGCGAAGGGACTGCTGACGCACGAACGCACCGGCATCGCGGGTGTGGCGCGATCGCAGATGCGGCTCGCGCGCTTGAAGGAGATCGCCGCACAGACCGCCCTCGACGCCGCCCGGTTGCTCGACGAACCGTCATTCAAGCGCCAGATCGACACCGTCGAGATCGAACTGCTGGCACTGGAAATGACCGAACTTCGCACACTGGCGAGCGTCGAACACGGCGGCGCGCCGGGGCCGGAGTCGTCGATCCTGAAGATCCGCGGCACCGAGATCGGTCAGCGCATCTCGGACCTGACGATCGAGGCTTATGGCTACTACGGCGCGCCGTATCCGCAGCAGCGGCTCATCGATAACGAGGGGCCGATCGGGCCGGAACTCGCGCTGGTCGCGCTGAAGGAAATGCTCTTCGGGCGCGCGTCGAGTATCTTCGGCGGCTCCAACGAGATTCAGAAGAACATCATTTCAAAAGCCGTGCTTGGTCTGTAACGACCCGACGCGCGGCATTCACGCTGAGGGGTAGTGGATCCATGGATTTTTCTTTCTCCGACGAGCAAGCCTTGCTGAAGGACAGCGTCGAGCGCTTCATCCAGAACGATTACGCGTTTGCGGCGCGGCAAAAACTCGTCAAGACCGAGCAAGGGTTCAGCCCGAAGAACTGGCAGACGTATGCCGAACTCGGGTGGTTGGGCGTGCCGTTCTCCGAAGCCGACGGCGGCTTCGGCGGCGGCCCGATCGAAACGATGTTGATCATGGAACAGTTCGGCCGCGGCCTGGTCGTGGAGCCGTTCGTGCCGACGGTCGTGCTCGTCGGCGGCATGCTGCGCCTCGCGGGCAAGCCCGCGCAGAAAGAAAAATATCTCGCGCGAATCGTCGCCGGCGAACTGCAGGGAGCGTTCGCATTCGCCGAGCCGCAAGGGCGTTTCAATCTCGCGGATCTGACGACGGCGGCGGTGAAGTCAGGCGATGGTTATGTTCTCAACGGCCACAAAGCCGTCGTGATCAATGGCCCCTCTGCGGGTCTGTTGGTGGTTTCCGCGCGCACGTCGGGCCAACAGCGCGGGCGCGGCGGCATCTCGCTCTTTCTCGTCGATGCGAATACGCCGGGCATCACGCGCCGCGATTACCCGACGGTCGACGCGCTGCGCGCCTCCGAAGTGCAGTTCGATAATGTCGTCGTGGACAAGAACGCGGTGCTCGGCCGCGTCGGTCGGGCAATCGACGTCATCGAGCAAGCGATCGACGAAGCGACTCTCGCGATCGGGGCGGAGGCGGTCGGCTGTATGGAGGTGCTGTACAAAGCGACGGTCGAATATTGCAAGACGCGTGAGCAGTTCGGCCAGCCGATCGGCAAATTCCAGGTGTTGCAGCATCGGATGGTCGACATGTTCATGGAGTACGAACAATCCAAATCGCTGATGTTCATGGCCGCGATGCGCCTCGCCGAGGGTTATGGTCCTGCGGCGCAGAAGGCTGTGTCCGCATTCAAGGTTCAGGTCGGCAAGTCGGGACGGTTCGTCGGCCAGAATGCCGTGCAGTTGCACGGCGGCATGGGAATGACGGACGAGCTCGCGATCGGCCACTACTTCAAGCGTCTCACGATGATCGACACGATGTTCGGCAACGTCGACCATCACCTGAAGCGCTTCGGCGCCTTGTGAGGGAGCGACACTGATGAGCCGCTGGGACCGTGGAAGTTCGAACAACGTGCCGGATTGGTTCTGGAAAGCGGTCGAGACCGAGGCGCGCCAGGAACGCGTCGAAATCGAAGAGTGTGACGTTGCGTATCGAGTGTGGGACGGAGATTCGGGGCCGGGTCTGTTGTTCATTCACGGCATGAATGCCCACTCGCATTGGTGGGATTTCATCGCCCCTGCGTTCACACGTCAGTATCGGGTCGCCGCGATGGATCTGACCGGGATGGGCGATTCCGATTTCCGCTACGAGTACGACACCGCGACGTACGCGAGCGAAATCGTCGGCGTGCTGGATGCAGCGGGATTGGGTCCCGACAGCATCGTCGTGGCGCACAGCTTCGGCGGCTATATGGCCGTGAAAGCCGCAAATCTGTTTCCGGATCGCTTCGCCGCTCTGGTGCTGGTCGATTCCGGGATACGGCATCCCGACGAGCCGATTCCCGATCGACCGCCGATGGGCGGGCGCGCCAAACTCTACCCTGATCGCGAAACGGCGCTGACCCGCTTCCGGTTGCAGCCGCCGCAGCCGTGTGAAAACCAATACATCCTCGAATACATCGCGCGCCACTCGCTGCTCGCGGCCGACGGTGGCTGGACATGGAAGTTCGACGACGACCTGATCGAATCGTTGAAGGGTGGCGAGCGGCTCGCCGACGACTACATGGGGCTCAAGTGTAAACTCGGCGTCATCTATGGCGCCAACAGCGAGCTGTTCTCCGCGCGCACGCTGGAATACATGCGCGAACTCGTCCCGCAGGACTTCGACGCGATCGCAGTCCCGGATGCGCAGCATCATGTGTTCCTGGATCAGCCAGAGCGATTCGTCGCCGCGCTTACGCAATTGCTCGCCACGCTGCGAGGCTGACGACGTCACCATGATGACGGGGTTACGCCGCTTGAGTTGGCGGCTGGCGATCCATCGCGTGCCGCGTGGACGCGGCGTCCTGATCGTCGATGACCGGAATCACCCGCAGATCGGCGCACTGATCGCGCAGCTCCACGCCGCGTACCCGCGAGTCAACTTGTTCGACGTCGCGACAAAAGGGGCGCGCGGGAACGCGCCGGGATCGGCGCGCGCGAGCGACGCGGCGCCCACTCTCGCGATCGCGGCGCCGTTCGCGTGGCCGAGCGTCGTGCGCCGTTATCTGCGCCGGTTGAAGATCCAGGCGATCGTTCTCAATGAAGCAACCGGCGCGCCTGAACCTTTCTTGACCGTTGCGCGGGAATTTGGCATCAAACTCGTGTGTTTCGGCGCACCGGCACCACGCGAATCGAACCGATACGTCGCGCTGTGCAGCGTGACCGCGGGGCAGCGGGGCGCCGCGATTGCGGCGGGCGTCCCAGCCACGTCGATCGTTGTCGACGCGACCGGCGCCGAACTGCTCGAACGCGTTGCACCGATGCTGGTCAGTGAGCGCGCGCCGGGCAAAGTCGCGAATGCGCTCGAGGCGCAACTGATCGGCGCGCTGCGGGGTCCGCTGCTCGGTCGGATCGCTGCGCGCCAGTTCCGTGCAATCGAGTCGCTCCCCGCGTTGCGCGAACGACTCGCCGAACCTGCGCGAATTCTCTGTCTCGGCAACGGCCCGTCGAGTGAAGACCCGGCGCTGCGCGAGCTGGCATACGACGTGTTGTTTCGCGTGAATCACTCGTGGATCAATGGCGCGCACCACACCCGTCCCGACGTGATCTTCACCGGCAAGCGCGACACGCTCGATGCTTACCGCAGTCCGACGATCTTTGGCTTGCAGACCGAGGACGCGGCGAGCCGGATCGTGCTGCGCTCGCTGCTGCTCGCGCGGCGCTTCACGTATTTCACGGCTGAGCGGCTCGGCTGTATGGACTTTGATTTTTTTGCGCCCTACAAACCGACCAATGGCGCCGTGATGATCGCGACTGCCGCAGCACTCGCGACGCAACAGCTGATCGTCGCCGGCATTGATCTCTTCAGCGATCCGCGGGGTTCCTATCCCGGCGACGCGGCCACCCCGAACGCATACACTGTCGCGCACGATCGGGAAGTGGAGGCGCGCTTCGTGCTCGAGACGATGGCCGCGTTCCATGGTGAGGTGATCGTCGTCGGTGATGTACTCGAAGCGCGCTGGCGACGCCATCGGCTGGGAACGGCGGCCGCACCGGATCGCATTTAGAATCAGGATCTACCATGTCAGCGTCGACCGCGTCGAACAAATCGTTCAAGACCAAGCTGCACCATCGCAAGCTCGGCGCCGTTTTTACGGATGGCGCCGATCGCGAGCCGGGTGATCGGCGCAAGCCCGTGCTCGTGCGCCTCGCACCGCTACCGGGCATAACTCCTTCGAGTAAACCCCCGGTGCGGATCTTCGCTGGCACTGAACCCGCGCAGTTCCGCGCGGAGCGTGTGTTCGTGTGGTCGATCAAGAAACACCGCGATCCCGCGCGCGCTTACGAAATTTACCTGATGAGTGATCTAGAGGGCTTCGATCGATCGACGTGGAAGACGGGTTTTACACAATATCGATATGCGGTCCCGGGACTCGCCGGATTCCAAGATCGCGCGATTTACAACGACGTCGACCAGATCTATCTCGCAGATCCGGCCGAGCTCTTCGATCTCGATATGCGCGGCGCGGCGGTATTGAGCATCAACGACAAAGAGACGTCGGTGATGTTGCTCGATTGCGCCAAGCTTGCGCCGCTGTGGCCGCTCGATCTTTCTCGCGCTGTCGGCAAACATAAGCTGTTTCGCGCGCGCGTGCGCGACGCGGGACTGTGGGGAACGATGGATCCCGCATGGAACGCGCGTGATGACGAATACGTCGAGGGGCGTTCGAAACTGCTGCATTTCACGACGCTGCACACGCAGCCGTGGCAACCGTTCCCGTCGATCCTGCGTTATCGCCCGCACCCACTCACGGGCGTCTGGGATGCGCTCGAAGCCGAGGCCGACGCCGCGCGGTTCACGCTGTTCGACGAATCGATGCCGAGCGAGCGCTATTCGGAGCTGCTCGATCTGTACGGGCAAATGCACGAAGAGGGCAGGCCGGATACCGGGCACAGCGCAAAAAAAACGTTCTCGGGAATCTCGTTGACCGAACACGTGGCGCCGATTGCGCGGATCGTGCAACGGCACGGCGCAAAGACGATTCTCGACTACGGTTCGGGAAAGGCGACGCTGTACCAGACGGCGCCTGGACACGGTCCCGACTCACGCTACAAAGTGATGCCGGCTTGGAGCAACGCGGCGGTGACTTGTTATGACCCGGGCTACGAGCCGTTTTCCGGACCGTATGAAGCCCGCTACGACGGTGTGATTACGACCGACGTCCTCGAGCACATTCCGGCCGAGGACATCCCGTGGGTGCTGCACCATCTGTTTTCGCACGCGAATTCGTTCATCTACGCGGTCGCCGCCTGTTTTCGCGCGAAGAAAATCCTGCCAGACGGGTCGAATGCGCATTGCACGATTCGCCCCGCGCAGTGGTGGGCAGGGCAAATGGCGCTCGTGGCGCGCGCGTATCCGCGCGTCGCGTGGACGTTGTGTACGCAGGAGAAGAGCCTGCTTGCGTTCGAGCAGCGCAGGAAGTTGTTCAAACGCGGCGTGCGCAGCCGGTTCTTCTCGGGGACGGGTGGCTGTGAATCGCGCCTCTAGCAGGTCGTTGGGTTGCTAGCAGTGCCGTCGTTCAAGAATTTCCTCAAGCGCCTGTCGTCCGACCCCGTCACGCGACGCAAGGCGCAGAACAAGTTCTATGAGCGGCGCTTGCGGCGTCACAACCTGCACCTCTACAAGGCGCATTTGAACTGGACGATGTCCGAGCCGCTGCTGGCACTGCACGAGGAGTGGGGCGACATCCCGGGGATTCCACCGGACCGCTGTTATTTCCTGTACGCGATGGGGCGCATCGTCGCGACGAAGTCCATCCCGGGCGACACGGCCGAATGCGGCGTGCGGTTCGGCAAGAGCACGTTTTTTCTGCTGAAGGCGCTCGCCGATCCTGCGCGAGCGCATCGGATATTCGACTCGTTCGCCGGGCTGTCGGAGACGGGCGCGCATGACACGCCGGTGGCGGGTCTCAAGGCGTGGTCACAGGGCGACATCTCGGTCGAAGAACAGATGGCGCGCGACAATCTCGCCGCTTTCCCGAACTGCCACTTCTACAAAGGGTGGATACCGGAACGCTTCGGCGAGATAGCAGACCGCTCGTTCGCGCTCGCGCACATCGACGTCGATCTATATCAACCGACGCTGGATTCGCTCGAGTGCTTCTACCCGCGCATGAACGCCGGTGGCTTGATCATCTGCGACGATTACGGGTTTGCGAGCTGTCCCGGCGCCACGAAAGCGTTTGACGACTTTTTCGCGGGCCGCGCGGAGTGCGTGGTTCCAATTCCGACAGGCCAGTGCCTCGTGCAGAAGGCCTGACCCGCGCGCAGATCAGCGATTGATCCAGCTGCGCAGCCGGCCGGCCGGCGAATTCCATTGCGGGTGCTGCGCGAAGAAACCGTCGGTCTTCTTCCCGCCATAGCACTCGCCCATCACGGCGGCGTAGCGGCGCGGAATCGCGGTCTCGAGCCGCGGCGACACTGCGTGAATCGACGTTGCGCTGTTCAACCAGAACATCAATGTGTTGGCGCGGTACGGCACGTGCGTGACCGGCTCGACGAAGCGCGGCGGTATCTTCTTCAGCAATCGCTTCGGATACATCCGACGCTTGACTGTGTAGAGCTCGTACTCGCCCCCCTTCGAATCGTCGTCGGGTTCGCGGAAATACAGCAGCGACGAGAACAGCTTGAACGGGCTGTCGATGTGCGGTCCGCGCACCGCGGTCGCTTTGCGCACCGGCGTGTTGACGCCGAACACGCAGTCGAGCACCACGTCGGGTTCGCGATTGGCGGTGGCGTCGCCTTTGCCCGTCGTCCGCGTGCCGACGTCGAACGAACGCAACGGCTTGCCGAAGTTCAGTTCGACGCCCGGGTGCGTGCGCTCGACAGTGTCGCCCCACAGATTGACGAACTGATCGAAAAAATCGCGCGACGTGTGATACGCGAAAAAATCCTGCCAGATCGCGCTGACCGTCGGATCGCCGACGACGTCGGCAGCGCCGCGCAGGCAGGCCTTGTTGTTCAGCGTCGCTTCGTCGCGCGCGACGTATTCCAGGCTCGGAAACGTAGCGGCGAGCGCATCGTATATCGGTTGCGGTAGCGCGTCGTGGATCAACACGTGGGGATACGGATCGAGGCGGATGTCCACCGGTTTGACGCTCCCGAGAATGTTGAGACGGCTCGGGCGCAGCATCGGAGGCTGCTGAATCGGCCTGACGTTGCTCATGTGGCGTTTGCTCCTGTGGCGGCGACACCCTGCGCGCGACTCTTCGCGAGATCCGCTTGCGACACCGCATCGGTGTAACGCAGCTGGATCGGCGCGACGAAATTCGCGTCGTCGGATTTTCGCAGAATCGCGAACACGAGAATCTTACGCCCGTGCAGCAGCAGCTGATGTATGTATAAACCGAAGCGTTGCTTGTGGGTGGCGCCGGGCAGCCGCGCGGCGATCAGTTCGAACCAGCGGCGCGGCGCGTTGCGCCGCGGCACCTTGGGCTCGGTCAACAGCGTATGCATTTCGACGCGCTGTCCCCGCAACAGAAAATCGGCGAGCTGTGCGTCGCTGTGGTCGGGAATCGCTATCACGCCGCGACCGTCGCGGGTCGCGATGCCGAGTCCGAGCACGTCGTAGCGATTCGCGACCGCGAGCGCGTGATAAAGATTCGGGTGAAACGAATAAAAGCCGTGGTTGACGTAGTTGACGAACGGCATCACGTGGACCATCAACCCGCCCGTGCGCGTGAGTTTGTGCGCGTTGCGGTACACCGCGGCCTGGTCGAATACGTGCTCGCCGGTGCCGTTGTTCGTCACGAGGTCGAACTGTTCACGAAATTGATATTCGGCGTCGAGGTCTTTGTTGAGATCCATCACGAGGCTGCCGTACGTGTCGTTGACGTCGATCGCCGTATAGGAGCGCGCTCCGAGCCCCGCATAGTAGGTAGCGACCCGGTCGCCCCTCGCCGTCATGTCGAGCGCGTTGATTGCACGCAGCGCCGCGACGTCGCGACCCGCTGACGATGCGCGCGCGATGACATGATTCAGCGTGCTTTCGTCTACCGTGAAGGTCTGGTTGCCGAATTCGAGCACCGCGGGTGCATGACCGCAGTGGGGCAGAACAGCCTGTGTCAACAGCGCCATCACCGGATTGAAGCTCAATCGACCGCCCCCGAGTAATTTCGCGCGGATGTCTAACGATCGCAGAGCGATTCGTCAAGCGCGTCGCACCGTAGGGCCGGCCACTCGCCCCTTAACAGGTCTGTTGGCATGTGGATTCGCCATGAAAATACCGGGACTCCTGGTTCGAGCAGAGGGCGCGCAGCGCTCGCGCAATGGCTCGAGCGGGAACGCGTTTGTGCAGTGCAGCGAACGTGAGATGCGCCGGGTTGTCCGACGCCGGACGCACGGTCGCAGGGTTGACATCGCCAGATCGTCGCCCTATAAGATTCCGCGGCGGGCTCACGCCCCCGGTCTTTTTCATTGGGGTAGTCTTGGGGAGTTCAAATGATGGTTAGACGAGGCTTTGTTGCCGCGGCTGCGGCTGCAGTGTCGTTGTTCGTATACACGCCCGGCGTATTTGCCGCCCAGGGCGCCTCCGAAAAGATGGCGAAGGAGGAAGCGGGAGGTACCAAGTACGAGGAAATCGTCGTCACCTCGCAGCGTACGGAAGAGAGCATCCAGGACGTTCCGATCGCGGTGAGTGCGTTCACCGGCGAGATGATGAAGGACAGGCAGATCATCTCCCCGTCCGACCTGCAGATGAACGCGCCGAACGTCAGCTACAGCAACACCAACTTCGGCGGTTCGAACTTCAGCATTCGCGGGATCGGCCGGCTCGTCATTGCGGCGTCCGGCGAAAACGGCGTGTCGATTCACGAGAACGACGTCGCGCTGCCGACAAACCTGCCTGCAGTCGAGTTCTACGACATGGAGCGCGTGGAAGTGCTGCGCGGCCCGCAGGGCACGCTGTTCGGCAAGAGCGCAACCGGCGGCGCGATCAACATGATCACCGCGAAGCCGCAGATGGGGGCGATGTCCGGCAACGTCGATGGTGAATACACCAACTACGATGGCCGGCGCGAAAAAGGCATGCTGAACCTGCCGCTCTCCGACACCTTTGCGATTCGCGTCGCGGGCATGAAACTGGAGCGCGACGGCTTCATCAACAACAACGCCGCGGGCCAGGTCGCCACGGGTCCTGATAACGGAGGCAGCAAGATCCTCTCGAACATCGATTCCCACGTCGACGGCCGCGACCTCTACACCTACCGCATCAGCGCCGCATGGGACATCACCGATAAGGCGAGCGCATTGCTGATTTACGGAAAATTTCGTGAGAACGACGATAAAGTCCGTATCAACAACCAGGTCTGTCAACGCAACGTGCTGCCGGTCCAAGGTTGCGTACCTGATGGTTTCGGTTTCGACCAGCCGAACGCCGGTTCCACGACGGGCGGCATCTTCGGCGGTCTGATTGGCGCGGTAGCAGGTGGGCTCGGCAATCCGACGCCGCCGACCGCGTTCCCGGTACTCAAAACCGGCTTCCGCGAAATGCATTCCGACTTCGACCCGATCTACCAGTACGACGAGGATACGATCACCGGCCAGGTCAAATACGATTTCGACAAGTACCGGGCCAGTGTGATCGGCGGATACCTGAAGTCGAAATATTTGTCGCAGCAGGACTATCTGATGGACGTCGGCTTCAACCTGCAGGCGACGGCGGCGAATCCGGCCGCGTATTGGCCTACGTCGCGTCCGGCCGGTAAATATGCGGAGGACTGGACGAACCCGACCTGCAACTTCCAACAGGGCACCTCCGGCATCTACGGCGGCTGTGTCCAGAACGCCGATACGTCCCGCGTATTCGCGTTTGACCAGGCCGATTCGAAAGGTGATTACTGGACCGTCGAGGCGAAAGTGAACTCCGCGTACGACGGCAAGTTCAACTTCCTGCTCGGCGCCAACTACGCGTACGGCGAGGCCAGCGGCGACTACTACGTGATGGCGAACACGCTCGACCTCGTCGGCAACTATGGCGTGCCGGCACTCGGGCTTTCCGCAGTTGTATCCGACGATGTTCGATGCGACGGGCGCACCGAGCGGCAATGGCGGCAACTCGACGAGCCAGTCGGCGTTCGGCGAGTTGTACTTCCAGGCGACGGACCGCATCAAATTCACCGTCGGCCTGCGTTACAACGACGACAAGAAGGAGACGCAGGACACCAGCGCGTTGTTCAATTCGCTGAACGTGTGCACCACGTTTGCCCTCCCTCCATCACTCCTCAAGTTCGTCGATGGCTGTAACGGAAGCGCATCCAACTTCCAGTGGCAGCGCTCTACGCTGGTACCGTACGACTTGGCTGCGTTCGGGCTCGGTCCGTTGCCGGCGCCGGGATCGGATGCCTTCCAGCTGGCCAACTACTACGGCGTCAACGCGAAGTTCCTCGCCGCGCTTACCTCCGGTAGCCCGCTCGCTCCGTTCGATGCGATCAATACGCTCAACGGTGTACCGCCGGTACCCGGCTTCAACGAACAGCGCATCTTGACGGGTAGCCCGACGAAGGCCAGCTGGCAAGAGACGACCGGCCGGGCCGGTGTCGATTGGCAGTACAGCGACAGCGGTATGATGTACGCGTTCTATTCGCGCGGATACAAGCCGGGCGGATTCAACCCGCCGCTGAACCCGTCGTTCGTCGCGAGCACGAACGTGAAGTACACGTTCGCACCCGGAGAAGGTCGACGCGTACGAAATCGGCAGCAAGCACGGGTTCATGAACGGTTCGCTGACGGTGAACGACGCGATTTTCTACTACAAATATACGGGCCTGCAGACGACGCGGATCGCGAACAACACGTCGATCAACGACAACATGGATGCGATCATCTACGGCGCCGAACTCGAGTCGTTCTACTATCCCGAGCAGGTTTCAGGGCTCGAGGTCGATGTTGCGTACTCGTATCTGAACGCGACGGTGGACGGTTCGAAGTCGATCGACCCGCTGAATCGCAGCGGTGGCGATCCCAACTTCATCACGCTCGAGAACATCGACTCCGGCTCCAACACGGGCGTCAACTTCGTCGCGAACCGTACGCAAATCACGCAGCAGATCGTCAACAACGCGTACGCGGCTTGCCGCGCGATCGGTGCCGCGAACAACGCGCCCGGCGGCTTGTGCACGCCGCCAACCGTCGGCGCCACTCCGGTACCAATTGTTGCGGCGAATGCGGCGACGATGTATCCGACGGTGAACGGCGTCGCAATACCGGCGTACATGTCGAAGTCGTTCCTGCAGAGCCAGGGCGTGCAGGTGTCCGACGGTTTCGACACGAACCTCGACGGTAACGATCTGCCGAACTCGCCGAAGCATACGGTGCATATCGGCGTCTCCTACACGATGACGTTCTCCTTTGCGACAGTGACGCCGCGTGTCGACTACGCTTGGCGCAGCGAACAGTTCGCGCGCGAATTCAACACGCCGGGCGACAAAATCGAATCGTGGGACCAGTGGAACGCGTCGCTGCTGATGGCGAGCCTCGATGGTAAAGTGCAGGGTCGTGCGTTCGTTCGCAACATCCAGGACTCCGACAACGTGACCGGCAAGTACTTGACCTCGGATACGTCCGGTTTCTTCAGGAACTACTTCCTGACGGACCCGCGCGTCTACGGGGTGTCGCTCACCTACAACTTCGGCGAAGTGAAGTGATCTGATCGATCGCATATCGATCGTTTTGAGGGGCGCGCGAGCGCCCCTTTTCTTTGAAGGCGGCTTTTCGAGGACGGTGCCAGGCGTTGCAGAACGTGCAGAACGATGAATCCTCGCACAGGCGCAGTTCGACGCGCGCATCGCGTCAGAGGAGCGCGTCGAGCCGAAGGACTGGATGCCGGAGGCGTATCGACGCAACCTGATTCGCCAGATGTCGCAGCACGCGCACTCCGAGGTCATCGGGATGCAGCCCGAGGGCAACTGGATCACGCGGGCCCCGACGCTGCAGCGCAAAGCGATTCTGCTCGCGAAGGTGCAGGACGAAGCGGGTCACGGGCTGTATCTGTATAGCGCGGTCGAGACGCTTGGCGTCACGCGTGAAGAGTTGCTCGACGCGTTGCATCAGGGCCGCGCGAAATACGCATCGATTTTCAACTACCCGACGCTGACGTGGGCCGACGTCGGCGCGATTGGCTGGCTCGTCGACGGCGCCGCGATCGTCAATCAGATCTCGCTGCAACGCACGTCGTACGGTCCGTACGCGCGCGCGATGGTGCGCATCTGCAAAGAGGAGAGCTTCCATATCCGGCAGGGCTACGAAGTGATGCTGGCGCTGTGCCAGGGCAGCGAAGCGCAGCGTGCGATGGCGCAGGACGCGTTGAACCGCTGGTGGTGGCCGACGTTGATGATGTTCGGCCCGCACGACGCGGAATCGGCGCATTCCGCGCAATCGATGCAATGGAAACTGAAACGGCAGTCGAATGACGAACTGCGGCAACGGTTCGTCGATCAGACGGTGCCGCAGGCGGAGCATCTGGGGCTGCGCATTCCGGATTCGCAGCTGCGGCTGAACGCGACGACCGGCCATTACGAGTTTGGCGCAATCGACTGGGACGAATTTCAACGCGTCGTCAGCGGTGATGGTCCGTGCAATCGCGAACGCCTGCGCCATCACGCGCAGGCGCACGACGACGGCGCCTGGGTGCGCGAGACGCTTGCCGCGTACCGAGCAAAGCACCCGTGAGGCGCGACGAACAGACTGCGTGAGGAGGGTGCGGTGACGATTGCGGACGATGCCGTTGTTCGAAGTGTTCATCCGCTCGAAACGCGGGCTCGATCATCGCCATGTCGGTAGCCTGCACGCCGAGGATCATGCGCAGGCGCTCGAATACGCGCGTGACGTGTACGCGCGCCGCGGCGAAGGCGTCAGCCTCTGGGTGGTCAAGAGCAGCGACATCGTCGCGTCGCAGGAGAGCGACAACGCGAGCTTTTACGATCCGCAAGACGACAAGCCCTATCGCCACGCGACGTTCTACAACGTACCGGACGATGTGAAGAACATCTGATGCGCGCGGACGATCTCGTCACCTATAGCGTCGCGCTAGGCGACGATGCATTGGTGCTGGGACAACGTTTGTGCGAATGGGTCAGCCGCTCACCGAGCCTCGAGGAAGAACTCGCGCTCGGAAACGTTGCGCTCGATCACATCGGTCGGGCACGCATGTTCTACGGTTATGCGGTCGAACGCGAAGACGCTCTCGGCTGGCTCGCGGCGCAGCGAAGACAACATTGCGTTTGGCCGCGATTGCCGCGAATTCACGAATCTCTTGATCAACGAACTGCCGCGCGGTGATTTCGCGTTCACGATGGTGCGGCAGTTCCTGCTCGATGCGTTCAACGTGCCGTTCATGGCGGCATTGGCGGACTCCGCCGATGCGGCGCTCGCGCAGATCGGCGAGAAGGCGGTCAAGGAGTCGACGTATCACCTGCGCCGCAGTCGCGACTGGATGCTCCGGTTGGGAGATGGCACACCGGAAGCCCACGCGCGTACGCAGCGCGCAATCGACGCGCTGTGGGGCTATACCCGCGAGCTGTTCGAGCCGTCCGTGGTCGAGGCGCGCTTGTCGGCGCAGCGACTGGCGCCGGACCGCGCTGCGTTGGAAGCCGATTGGGTCCGCACCGTCGAATCAACGTTCAGTGAGGCGACGTTGACGGTGCCGCAGACGACGTGGAGTCAACGCGGCGGACGCGATGGCGTGCACACCGAACATCTGGGCTACTTGATTGCCGAAATGCAATTCCTGCAGCGCGCGTATCCCGGCCTGCGATGGTAGCTGCGTTCTCGAAGCTTTCGATCGTCGCAACGCGCGCGTTGACCGACGACGCAACCGCGATTCGGTTTCGCGTACCGGACGAACTGAAAGATGCGTACCGATTCAAACACGGCCAGTATCTGACGTTGCGCGCGGCTGTCGACGGCGAGGTGCTCACGCGTTCGTACTCGATCTGCTCCGTGGTCGGCGACCAGACGCCGATGATCGCGGTCAGGCGCATCGAAGGCGGCCGTTTTTCGAACTACGTCAACGATCGCTTCGAAGTGGGTATGGCGGTCGACGTGGCGCCGCCCGCCGGCGACTTCACCACGCCGCTCGATCCGGCGCGGCCACGCAGCTATCTGTGCATCGCCGCCGGTTGCGGCATCACGCCGAACATGTCGATCATCGGCAGCGTGCTCGCGCACGAGCCGCTCAGTCGCGTCACGTTGCTGTACGGCAATCGGAGCACGCATACGATGCTGTTCCGCGAGGAACTGAGCTTTCTGAAAAACGCCTATCTCGACCGCTTTCAGTGGATCAACGTGATGAGCCGCGAACGGCAGGCCGCCGACATCCTCAACGGCCGCATCGACAACCGCAAAGGCGCGGCGCTGAATCGGCGGCTGCTGCGAATCCGCTCGTACGACGAATTTTTTCTCTGCGGCCCCGAGGCGATGATCTCCGAAGTCTCGCGCGGGCTTCGGTTGGAAGGGCATCGAATCGCAGCACATCCACTACGAACTGTTTCGCGCCTCCGCGGACGACGCGCGCGCGGTGATCGAAAAACATCAGCAGCGTTCCGAACGCTTCGCCGGCGCAACGTCGGAGGTGACGGTGCGTGTCGGCGGACGCGAATCGCGGTTCGAGTTGGCGATGGACGGCGAGAACATCCTCGACGGCGCGCTCGATGCGGGACTCGACGCGCCGTTCTCCTGCAAAGGCGGCGTGTGTGCGACGTGCAAAGCGAAGTTGCTCGAAGGCGAAGTGGACATGGATCTGAATCACGCGCTCAGCGACGCGGAGCTGGCGGCCGGCTACATCCTGACGTGTCAGGCGCATCCGCTGTCTGCGCGCGTCAGCGTCGACTACGATGCGGTCTAGTTTCCTGCGGTAGCGGTTATTCGGGAACCAACCATTGGTGCGTCGCGCGGCCGCCCGGTAGCCAGCGTGCGCCCGAGGTATTCTGTCAGCGCCGCGAGATCGGCGAGCGCCTGGAACGGCGGATTGACGATCAGCAGTCCGGAACCGGTCGCGCCTCGTGGCGCCGGCTGACGCGGATCGAGTTCGATGCACAACGTTTTTGGCGGGTCGAGGCGCAAGTAGTGCCGCTTCAGCCGCGCGTGATCGTGTTTTCCATGCAATGGATACCAGACGAGGTAGACGCCGTGGCGGAATCGCGCCAGTGCGCCACGCAGACCTTCAATGAGCTGGTCGGGTTCATCGGCGAGTTCGTACGCCGGATCGATCAGGATGACGCCGCGTCGTTCGCGCGGCGGCAGCGCAGACTTCAGTAGCGCATACCCGTCGCCGCAGTCGACCCGGACGCGCGGATCGGCGCGCAGCAGCGCGGTGAGTTCGTCACAATCCGCCGGATGGCGTTCCGCGAGCACGAGGCGATCGGTCTCGCGCAGCAGTCGCGCCGCGATCAGCGCCGACCCGGGATACGTCAGTTCGAAAAGCGGGTCGACGATGCGGTCGACGACGTCGCGTCGTTGCACGCATCGATGAGCGACAGATAGCGTTCGACGACCGGCGGCGGTGCCACTTGATGCGCCACGGCACGTAGTGCACCGACGCCGCCGTGATGCTCCGACTGCGCACCGGCGTCGAGGCGATAGATACCGGCGCCGGCATGCGTATCCAGGTAAATCAGCGGCGCGGGCTTTGTCACAGCCGCGTCAAGGACGGCGCTGCAGGATCGAGTGCTTCAGAACGTCTGCGAGATTGCCGGCGTGAAAACTGTGGCGATAGCTGAGCAAGTAGCGGCAAGTTGGTGAACGGGCATAGAGCGTACGTGCGCATCGGCGCCGGGTCCACTGCGCCTATACTTCCGCGGGAATAGCCTGATCGACCGGGGGGCAGCGCATGCAAGAGAAGGCGTCGTTTCTGGTGGCCGTGTTGGAACACATCCGCGGTCGGTTGGACGCGCACGAGCACGATCTTGCGACGGCGTTCACGCGCCAGTTCTGGTCGCGCGTCGCCGCCGAGGACTTGGACGATCGCAGCATCGACGATGCGGCCGCGATGACGATCGCGTGTCTACGCCACTTCGAACGACGCGCGTGGAATGCCGTCGACATCGACGTCGAAAATCCGCAACGCGACCGCGACGGCTGGGCGTCGGATAGCACGATCGTGCAGATCGCGCACCCGGACATGCCGTTCATCACGGACTCGGTGTTGATGGAGCTGTCGCATCGCGGTCTCGTGACGCACCACTTGCAGAACATGGTATTCGCGACGGTGCGTGACGCGCAGGGGCGGTTGCTCGAGATCGATCCCGCCGCACCGGATGCGCGCCGTGAAGTGTTGATCTACGCGGAAATCGATCGGCTCGAAGCGACTCGGCTCACGACGCTCGAGGCTCAGCTCGTTTCGATACTGAAGGACGTGCGCGCGGCGGTTGGCGGATTTCTCGGCGATGAAGACGCGATTGCACGCGACTGGTCGAGTCGTTGCGAAACGCGCCGCCACCGTTGGCGTCCGAAGAGGTCGCAGAGTCGATTGCATTCCTCGAGTGGCTCGACAAGGGCAACTTCATGTTTCTCGGATATCGGGAGTTCGACTTCGGCGGCGGCACGATCCGTCAGGTGCCGGACAGCGCGATGGGTATCCTGCGCAATCGAGAGCCGTCATCGGAGCGGCTACTTTCGGATCAGCCACAGGACACGCAGACGTTTCTTCTCGAGCCCACGCTGCTTGCGTTTTCGAAATCGGGAACTCGTTCGCAGGTACATCGCCCGGCGTATCCCGACTACGTCGCCGTCAAACGCTTCAACGCCGCGGGCGAACGTAATCGGCGAACAGGGATTTCTGGGCCTATACACGTCTGCCGGTGTATAGCGAACGCGCTGACCACATTCCGCTGGTGCGGCGCAAAGTCGCGAGCATTCGCCGCCGTTCAGGTCTCGATCCAAACGGATTCGACGGGAAAATTCTCGCGCAGGTGCTCGCGAGTTATCCGCGCGACGAACTCTTCCAGTGTTCGGAAGACGAATTGTTCACCAACGCGATGGCGATTACGCAGATTCACGAGCGGCGGCGCACGCGGGTTTTTCTGCGGCGCGATCGCTACGGCCTGTTCTACACGTGCCTCGTGTTCATGCCGCGCGACGTCTACAACACGCGCTTGCGCGTGCGTA
Organism: uncultured Gammaproteobacteria bacterium; assembly: GCA_963829065.1. GTDB lineage: Bacteria > Pseudomonadota > Gammaproteobacteria > Pseudomonadales > Azotimanducaceae > DATJGR01. The sequence goes on from CAWHHK010000021.1 coordinate 105,164, forward strand.
TCCAGGAACTGCTGAAGGCGACACTCGGCGCCGAGGATGCGCCGTTCGACGCGTACTTTTCCGAATCGATCCTCGTGCGTCTGCAGTTCGTCATCCGCGTGCCGATCGGTAACGAAACGGATGCTGAACCGGTCGACATCGACGATCTGCAGCGATCGATCATCGCGCTGACGCGCGATTGGTCGCAGGACCTTCGGCAGGCGCTGGTGCACGAACATGGCGAGGCCGAAGGGCGGCGCCTGATCGAGGAGTATCTCGACGCGATTGCCGGTCGGATACCGGGAGAATCGTTCGCCCGACGCGGCCGTGGCCGACATCGAGGACATGGAGCGGCTGAACGCGCAGCGCAGTCTGACGATGCGACTCTACCGCGGCCCGAACGATCCCGAAGACATGTTTTTCCTGCGCGTTTTTCACCTCGGTGAGCCGTTGCCGCTGTCGGATCTCATTCCCGTCCTCGAACACATGGGCGTGCGCACGATCGGCGAAAATCCGTACCGGATCGGCAATCCAATCCGCGCCGTGTCGATTCACGATCTCGAACTCTGCTTCGGACGTCCGATCGACATTGCCGCGATTGGAGCGCGATTCGAAGAAACGTTCGTGCGTGTCTGGAGCGGTGCGGCCGACGACGACTCGTTCAATCGACTGGTGTTGCTCGCTCAGCTCGATTGGCGCGAAGTGGCGATGTTGCGCGCGTACGCGGCGTATATGAAGCAGACGCAGTTCGGGTTCAGCCAGGAATTCATCAGCGATACGTTGGCCAAACATCCGCAGATCACGCAGCAACTCGTCAAACTGTTCGTCGAACGTTTTGAACCGGATGGTGCAGCGGATACGCAAGGCGCTGCACGAGCAGATCATCGCGTTGCTCGATCGAGTGGAACTGTTGAACGAGGACCGCATCCTGCGGCGCGTTCTCGATTCGATCGAAGCAACCCAGCGCACGAACTACTTCCAACGCGGTGCCGATGGCGCGCCGAAACCGCAGATCGTGCTCAAGCTCGCGCCGCGGTTGCTGCCGAACATTCCGCCGCCGGTGCCGCTGCACGAAATCCTCGTGCTATTCGCCGCGTGTCGAAGGCGTGCATCTGCGCGCGGGACCGATCGCGCGCGGCGGGCTGCGGTGGTCGGATCGTGCCGAAGACTATCGCACCGAGGTGCTCGGCCTCGTCAAAGCGCAAACCGTCAAGAACGCGGTCATCGTGCCAACGGGCGCAAAAGGCGGCTTTCTCGTGCGGCGTCCGCCCGCGACGCGTGACGCGTTGATGACCGAAGCGATTGCGTGTTATCGAGCAGTTCATCGGCGGTCTGCTCGACGTCACCGACAACATCGTCGGTGGCGTGGTGGTGCCGCCGGCGCGCGTGCGTCGATACGACGGCGACGATCCATATCTCGTCGTTGCGGCCGACAAAGGGACCGCGACGTTTTCCGACTTCGCAAACGAAGTGGCGGCCGAATACGGATTCTGGCTAGGCGATGCGTTCGCGTCGGGCGGCTCGAACGGCTACGACCACAAGAAGATGGCGATCACCGCGCGCGGCGCGTGGATCTCGCGTGCAGCGGCACTTCAATGAAATGCGGGATCGACAGCGCAAAAGGATCCGATCACGGTGCTCGGCATCGGCGACATGTCCGGCGACGTGTTCGGCAACGGCCTGCTGCGATCGCGATCGGTGCGCCTCGTCGCTGCGTTCAACCATCAACACGTCTTCATCGATCCGAACCCCGATCCGAAGCGAGTTTCGACGAACGCGCGCGTTTGTTTGCGCTGCCGCGCTCCGGCTGGAACGACTACGACGCCGCGTTGATTTCGGCTGGCGGCGGCGTATTTTCGCGCGCGCAGAAGTCGATCGCGATCACGCCGCAAATGCGCGAACGCTTCGGCTTCGAACTGTCGACGTGCTCGCCCGACGAGTTGATTCATTTGCTGCTGAAAGCGCCGGTCGATCTGATCTGGAACGGCGGCATCGGTACGTACGTCAAGGCGACGCATGAAACGCATCTGGACGTCGGCGATCGCGCCAACGACGGCGTCAGGGTGAACGCCGAGGAGCTGCGCGCAAAGTGTTTGGTGAAGGCGGCAATCTCGGAATGACGCAAGCAGCGCGAATCGAGTTCGCGCTCGCCGGTGGGCGGGTCAACACGGATTTCATCGACAACGCCGGCGGCGTCGATTGTTCCGACCACGAGGTGAATCTGAAGATCCTGTTCAATCAGCTCGTCGCGGATCGGCGACTTGACGCTGAAGCAGCGCAATCAGCTGCTCGTCGACATGACCGACGACGTCGCGGCTCTCGTGCTGACCAACAGTTTCAGGCAGGCGCAGGCGCTGTCGATCGCGCAACGTCACGCGCGCGACCGCGCTCGCCGAATATCAGCGCTTCATGGCGCGAATGGAGACCGACCAGCGGCTCGATCGCGCGCTCGAGGGAGTGCCGAGCGACGACGTGCTCGCCGATCGCGCGATGCACGGCGGAGTCGTTGACGCGGCCCGAACTGGCGGTGCTGTTGTCGTATGCGAAGACGCACATCAAGGAACATCTGATCGACTCGACGATTCACGCCGATGCCGGTGATCGCGCAGACGGTCTTCGAGGAGTTTCCGCCGGTGATTCGCGCAGCGCTATCGCGGACGCGGTGCGCAAACACCGACTGTATCGGGAGATTCGTCGCGACCATCGTCGCCAACGACGTCGTGCATCACCTCGGCATTTCTTCGGTGGTGCACCTGTCCGATTTCGTTGGCGCGGAACCCGACGAGATCGTGCGTGCGTACTACGCGGCGGCGCGGTGTTTCGGAATCCGTGATGCGTTTCGGCGCGTCGAAGCGCTGGACGGACGTCGATGGCGAAACGCGGCTCGATATGTTGATGCAGATCGTGCAGCTTGCGCGACGCTCGACGCGCTGGTTTCTGCGCCATCGGCGCAATGCGCTCGATGTCGCCGAACTGACGCGACAGTTCGCCGCGAACATCGGCGAACTCGCGCGAATCGCGGCTCGCGCTGATGGGCGTCTCCGGCCGCACGCGGCGCAGCGAACAAATCGAACGTTGGATCGAGGCGGGCGTGCCGTCGGGACTCGCCGAGTCTGCGGCAACGCGGCCGCGTTGGTGACGACGCTGCCGGTGATCGATGCGGCCGAACGCCAACACGCGCAGGTGTCCGCGCGTTGCGGACGTGTTTGCAGCGCTGAATGCGACGCTCGCGATCGATTGGCTCGTCGATCAGCTCTCGCGCATGACGCCGTCGAGCCTGTGGCAGGCGATGGAGCGCGATCTGCTGCTCGACGATCTGATGATGGATCAGGCGGCGCTGGCGGCGCGGATCGACGCCGACCTTGTTGCGAACGGTGAGACGGCGGTCGACGGGGCGGCGATCGACCGCTGGATTGCGGCGCCAGCAAGCGTTCACGCGAACGTGGCGCGCGACGATCGACAACGCGCAACGCGCGACGGTGCAGGATTTTTCGTTGTTGTCGATGACGTGCCGCAAATTGGACGAGCTGACGAAATCGTTGGCACCGGCATCCGCACGCACTGATGGGAGACGAGCATGAAGTATCGCGACATCGAGTATCGCGTCGACGAACACGTTGCGCGGGTCACCGCGAATCGGCCGCGATACCGCAACGCGCAGAGCCGGCGCCTGCTCGAGGAACTGGACGCGGCGTTCGGACGGGCGGTCGACGACACGAACGTACGCGTGATCGTGCTTGACGCCGCGGGCGATCACTTCTCGGGCGGACACGATCTTGGATCGCCCGACGAACTCGCGGACCGGAAGGAACGACCGTTGGACGCGGGGTTGCGCGGCCGTTACGCGCATTCGCGCGAACATTACGTGAACAAGACGCTGCGTTGGCGCGAGTTGCCGAAACCGACGCTTGCGGCGGTTCAGGGTTACTGCATCTTCGCCGGCTGGATGGTCGCGTCGGCCATGGACATCATCTTCGCCGCTGACGATGCGATGTTTCTGCCAGCGAATTTCCAGTACTTTTCGATTCCGTGGGACGTGCATCCGCGCCGCGCGAAAGAACTGCTGTACGAAAGCCGTTTCATCGATGCGAAGGAAGCGCTCGAGCTCGGATTGGTCAACCGTGTCGTTGCCGCGCGCCGGATTGCTGGACGAAACACTCGACTACGCACACCGTATTGCGGCCAACGATCCGTTTCAGTTGCGGATGATCAAACTCGCGGTCAACCAGATGCAGGATCAGCAGGGATTCGCCGCGCACATCTCGTCGGCGCACGCGTTGCACATCCTGTCGTCGGAAGGCGAAAAGGATCCGGACTATGCGTTGAAGGTTCCCGAGGGACGGCGGCGACCGATGGTCGAGCGCGCGTTCGAAAACTACGAGCTCAGCAAGAAGAAGTCAGTAGCCGGTGCGCCGTTCAGCGCAATCGGGTCCACGCGGCCGCGGCGGCGAGCTTCCAATCCGCGGTCCACGGCGACCGAACGCATCCCCCAGCGTGTTCAATGCCCGCTTTGTCGTGTGGCCGTCCAGCGAAATCTCGTCGATCGATAGCGTCAGCGGCTCGATGTCGGCCGTCTCGGCGGCGTGTTCGCAGATCTCGCGAAACAACCAGCCTTCTTTGCCGTGCGCGCGCATGTGCGGACTCGTGATCCGCTCGGGCGGCGTATGGGTGTTGACGACGACGGTAACGAAGTCGATGCGCTCCTGGCGACTAACGGCTTCGAAGAGGCGCTTCAACGACGCGGCGCCGATGCGCTTTGCCGCGCGAACTGCGCCAGCGACGGCGTCCGGCTGACCGTCGATCTCGAGATGGTACGGATGCACCGTATCCATGATCGAGCGATCGGCCAACGCCACTTCTTCGCGCAGGATGGCCACCGGACGCGCCTTGCTCACCGCCGATCGCAATCGCCATCGCTTTACCGGTTTTGACGCGCAGGCCGATGGACGCCATGTCGCGTGCCTCTAGAACCGGCGGAACGACTCCGGGTCGTACGCGGCGCACCCTTCTTTGCCGAGGTGCAGGTACTGGTCCTTGTCGAACCAGTCGCCGCGGAACGTCTGCGCGTAGAGCTCGCAGCGCTCGCGCTGATCGGTGATGGTCGTGTCGGCGATCAGGCGCTGCTTGAGACCATCGATCGTGATCAGGTCCGACGACATCCGAATGCCCGGCGGCGCGGTGTCGAGGATGATCGTGGTCTGTCCGTCAGTGCCCCACGGCAACCATGCACTTCCTTGCCGTCGCGTCCCTTGCCGGGATTGCCGGAGTGCGCGAACTCGGCCCAGTACGACATCATGCTTTTCGACAGCGCATCGCGCGCCGGCGTTTTCGGATACAGATATGAGATCCCGAGGCCACCTTCGAACTCGCCGAACACGAACGCGATTTCGAGCCCGTGCGCGGCGCCGAGCGCGGTCGACAGGTCGTAGCCCATCACCGAAGGCTCTTCGTCCCAGTCGAAACGATAGCGCGAACACCTGTCCCGGCTGCGATTTGCGAGCAGCGCCTCGCGATGCTGTCGACACCACCGATTCGCCAGGAATCGGTGCCGTACCGAACCTGTCGCAGAGTAGCTCGGCCTGCGTCCTTCAAGTGCGGAAAGATCCACAGACGGTTTTCGACCCAACGTGGGTCGCGCACCATGAACAGCGCGAGCTCGTCGCGGTTCGTGCCGAGGATGACGGGAACCGCGTTGTATTGGGTCGGATCCGCGAACAGTTTCGCCGCGTCCGACTCGAGCGGCAGCACGACGCCGTCGCCGAACATTTCGGGCGCGTTGATCATGCCGAAGCGCGCCGCCGTCGTACAGCGTCATGATGTCGGCCGCTTTGGTGCCGATCAGCAACGTTCGCAGTTCGTGCGTTGGTCATCGCGTTCTGCGCGGTCTTCGCCGCGGCGGTGTCAGCCGCTTTGCCGTCGTTGACCAGCAGACGATTGACGACCTCGCGGCCGCTGAACGGATGCCCCGGGTTCGCATCGTCGTGATAGTTCTCGGCAACGCTGCGCGGCGCGACGAACAAGCCGCCGCTTTCGACGATGGCGCGCTGGAACAGACCCTTCGCGAGCGGCGATGCCATCAGCGCGAGCACGTCTCCGCCGCCGGCCGATTCGCCGAAGATCGTGACGTTGTTCGGATCGCCACCGAACGCGGCGATGTTGTCGCGCACCCAATGCAGCGCGGCGATCGAGTCGAGCAAACCGTAGTTGCCGGAGTTGTCTGCGGCCGATGCATCGGCGCTGCGCAGCGCCGGATGCGAGAACCAGCCGAACGGACCGAGTCGATAGTTGAACGTGACGACGAGGAGGTTGTGGTCGGTCGCGAGCCGTGCGCCCGAGTAGCTGCCGCCGTGACCGATGCTGTTGCCGCCGCCGTGGATCCAGAACATCACCGGACGCGCTTTGTCGCCGGTGGGTACATCCGCCGGCGAGAACGGTGGCGCCCAGATGTTCAGATACAGACAGTCTTCGTTGCCGACCGGTGCCTTCGACGGATTGCGGCCGGCGCCCGACAGCAACGACGGAAACTGCACGCACATGTTGCCGATCGCGAGCGCGTTGCGTGGCGCAGTCCACGATTGCGCAGGGCGCGGCGCTTTCCAGCGCAGCTCGCCGACCGGCGGCGCCGCGTACGGAATTCCGAGCCAGACATTCGCGCCGTGCGCCCCGACGAACCCAACGACCGGACCGAGGGGCGTCTGGCGAAGCGTCGACTGATCCGCGACGGGCGGCGGTTCTTTGTGCTTCGGCCAGAACACATAGGCGAGACCCGCGACGATCAGTACGGCGATGGCAATGACGAACTTGCGCATCTTCGGTCCGTCCCGAGTTCTAGTGGGCGGGCTTCCTGAACTTCAACATGAACTGGTCCGTCTTGCCGCGGATCGCCGGATCGAACACCGCGAGCGTGCGCGCGTCATTCGGATTGCGCAGCAGGTCGCTGGTACCGACGAGTTCGAATCCGGCTGCCTTCACCTCCGCGACGACCTGAGCTTCGTCGATGCGATGCAACGTACCGACGTCGCGCGCGCCCGAACCGCTCTGCGCCGAATGATCGATGACGGCGAAGATGGCGCCGGGCTTCAGGGCCGTCATGATGTTCGCTAACAATGGAGTGCGGTCGATCTTGAGGTTCACGACGTCGTGATAGTTCAGCGCGGTGAATGCGAGGTCGACGGAATTCGGAGCGAGCCCCCACGCGCTGTCCTCGACCGCTGTGACGTTGGCCAACCGGCCGTCGGCGATGCGCTCCTTCGCGACCCGCGTCGCGGTGACGTGCCCGGTCGGCCCGACCGTGCGCGACAGCAGTTCGGTGAAGTACCCGCCGCCCGCGACGAACTCGAATACGATCTGACCTGGTTTCACGTCGAAGAACGCGAGCGTCTGCGCGGGCTTGCGATCCGCGTCGCGCTCGACGTCCGCCGCCGGCCGGGCGGGATCGCCGACCGCCGCTGCGATGGCTTTCGATACCGTCGGCGGCGGCGCTTGTTTCGTTGCAGAAGATGTGTGAGTGCAGCCGGCGACGACGAGGAGCGCCCCGACCAGCGACGTTATGACCCACGCACGATATCCGTGCTTCTTCGATGCCACGTTGTTTCTCCCCCAGGGTGGTGTCAATTCAGCCGCGGCTACTATGCCGGAACGCGACGCCGATCTCACGCCGCCCGGACGAGAAGAAATCGGTTGGCTCTTCGGTCCGTGCGTGGCCGTCGCGAGTCGTCATAGATCTTCTGACCTAGTCCCAGGTCAACGCACCGCCTGTTTGATACTCGGTGACGCGCGTTTCGAAGAAGTTCTTTTCCTTCTTCAGATCCATGATCTCCGACATCCACGGGAACGGGTTCTTGACGCCGGGAAATTGTTCCGGAAGGCCGATCTGCGCAAGACGCCGGTTTGCGATGAACTGCAGATACTCGGCCATCATGTTCGCGTTCATGCCGACGACGCCGCGAGGCATCGTGTCACGCGCGTATTCGATCTCGAGCTGGGTCCCTTCGAGAATCATCTGCGCTGCGCGATCGCGGACCTCGTCGTCCCACAGATGCGGGTTCTCGAATTTGATCTGGTTGATGACGTCGATCCCGAAATTCACGTGCATCGATTCGTCCCGCAGAATGTACTGAAACTGCTCCGAGGTTCCGGTCATCTTGTTGCGCCGACCCATCGACAGGATCTGCGTGAACCCGCAGTAGAAGAAAATGCCCTCGAGCACACAGTAATACGCGATCAGATTTTTCAGCAGATCCTTATCGGTCTCGAGCGTACCGGTCGTGAACGTCGGATCCGACAGGTCGCGCGTGTACTTCAACGCCCACGACGCTTTGCGGGCGACCGACGGCACCTCGTGGTACATGTTGAAGATCTCGCCTTCGTCCATGCCGAGAGACTCGATGACGTACTGATACGCGTGCGTGTGGATCGCTTCTTCGAATGCTTGTCGCAGCAGGTATTGGCGACACTCCGGATTCGTGATCAGGCGGTAGATCGCGAGTACCAGGTTGTTGGCGACCAGCGAGTCGGCGGTCGAGAAAAATCCCAGATTGCGCTTCACGATCCAGCGCTCGTCGTCCGACAGCGCGCCTTCGGTTTTCCACAACGCGATGTCCGCCGTCATGTTGACTTCCTGTGGCATCCAATGATTCGCGCAACCATCCAGATACTTCTGCCAGGCCCAGTCGTATTTGAACGGGACTAGCTGGTTCAGGTCCGCGCGGCAATTGATCATGCGCTTCTGGTCGACGGTCACCCGCTCTAACGAGTCCGCATGGGCGCGAAATTCCGCCTTTGCGTCGAGCGCCGCGAGCGCCGCCTTCGCCTTCTCCAGATTCGTCTGCACGCCGTCCACCGCCGTCCGCTGCGGCAGCTCGACTTCCATCACTGTCACCGGATGCGGCGTAATCTCGATCGGGCGCGCATCGGGCGTGACAACACGTTCGACCGTCCGCGCCAGTTGCGCAACCGTCGCCAACGAATCGGATTCTTCGTAATCGTCCCAAGTCAGCATTGCGGCTTGCTCCTCGATGGCTACTGACAGGCTTCGCAGTCGGGGTTGGCTATCGAACACGCGGGCCCCGCTTCGGTCGCTTCAGCCGCGTTGACGCTTCCGACGCCGGACGCGGACACCGCATTGAGCCGGCCACGATCGACCGTCGACTTCTCGGTGCTCGTGGCGCTGAGCGCGCGCAGGTAATACGTCGTCTTCAAGCCGCGGATCCACGCCATCCTGTACGTCACGTCGAGTTTCTTGCCCGATGCGCCGGCGATGTACAGATTCAGCGACTGCGCCTGATCGATCCATTTCTGCCGGCGCGCACCTGCATCGACGAGCCAGCGTGGCTCTACTTCGAACGCGGTTGCATAGAGTTGCTTCAGCGTGTCGGGAACCCGGTCGATCGCGCGCAGGCTGCCGTCGTAGTACTTGAGGTCGTTGACCATGACCTTGTCCCACAGATCCAGCGCTTTCAGATCGTGGACCATGTACGGGTTCACGACGGTGAATTCGCCCGACAGGTTCGATTTGACGTAGAGGTTCTGGTAGGTCGGTTCGATCGATTGCGACACGCCGGCGATGTTTGCAATCGTCGCGGTCGGAGCGATTGCCATGACATTCGAGTTGCGCATGCCGTCGGTCTTCACCTTCGTGCGCAACCCGTCCCAATTCAGTGTCGAGTCGTAGTTTGCTTCGAGGTATTGCTTGCCGCGTTCGCGTTCGAGCGCGCGCAACGAATCGAGCGGCAAGGACCCACGGCTCCACAGCGAGCCTTCGAAACTCGCGTAACTACCGCGCTCTTTCGCGAGTTCGCTCGATGCTTCGATCGCGAAATAGCTCACGGCTTCCATCGAGCGGTCGGCGAACTGCACGGCGGCGTCGGAACTGTACGGGATGCGCAGTTCATACAACGCATCCTGAAAGCCCATGATGCCGAGTCCGATCGGGCGGTGGCGCATGTTGGACGCACGCGCCTGAGCAACGGAGTAGTAGTTGATGTCGATGACGTTATCGAGCATGCGCACCGCCGTGCGGACGGTGCGGCGCAGCTTGTCGAGATCGAGTCCGTCCTTGGTGACGTGCTGTAGGAGGTTGACCGAGCCCAGGTTGCACACGGCGATTTCATCGCGCGACGTGTTGAGCGTGATCTCGGTGCACAGGTTTGACGAATGCACGACGCCGACGTGCTGCTGCGGCGAGCGGACGTTGCAGGCGTCCTTGAACGTGATCCACGGATGCCCCGTCTCGAACAGCATCGACAACATCTTGCGCCACAGATCCTGCGCGCGAACGCGCTTGAACAGCGGCAGTTCGCCGGTTTGCGTCATGTGTTCATAGGCGGCATAGCGGTGTTCGAACGCCACGCCGTACAGGTCGTGCAGATCGGGCACGTCGTTCGGCGAGAACAACGTCCACGTGCCGTCCTCGAACACACGCTTCATGAACAGGTCCGGAACCCAATTCGCCGTGTTCATATCGTGCGTGCGCCGGCGGTCGTCGCCTGTGTTTTTCCGCAGCTCGATGAATTCTTCGATGTCGAGGTGCCACGTTTCGAGGTACGAACACACCGCGCCCTTACGTTTGCCGCCTTGGTTGACAGCGACCGCGGTGTCATTGACGACCTTCAGGAACGGCACCACCCCCTGCGACTTGCCGTTGGTGCCTTTGATGTAGGCGCCGAGCGCGCGCACCGGCGTCCAGTCGTTGCCGAGACCGCCCGCCCATTTCGACAACATCGCGTTGTCGTGGATCGCGCGATAGATGCCGTCGAGATCATCCGGAACAGTCGTCAGATAACACGACGACAACTGGGAACGCAGCGTACCGGCGTTGAACAGCGTCGGCGTCGAGCTCATGTAATCGAATGACGACAAGAGATCATAGAACTCGATTGCCCGCGCAGTGCGATTCGACTCTTCGAGCGCGAGTCCCATTGCGACGCGCATGAAGAATACTTGCGGCAGCTCGAAGCGCACATCGTTGCTGTGAATGAAGTAGCGGTCGTACAGCGTCTGCAGGCCGAGATACGTGAACTGATGATCACGTTCGGGCTTGAGGGCCGCGCCGAGCGCATCAAGGTCGAATTTGCGCAACTCATGCGCGACGAGTTCGAGTTCGACGCCGCGCTCGATGAACGCACGCAGCGCCACGGGATAGACGTCGCGCATCTGCGATTGTGTGGCACGGAAGTCGCCGGGTTTTGCATCGCGCGCTTGCACGCCGAGAAAACTCAATGCCTCGGCGCGCAGATCATCGAGCAGGATGCGGGCCGTGACGAACGTGTAGTTCGGCTCTTCCTCGACGAGCGTGCGCGCGGTAATCAACACCGATGTCGCGACATCCTTTTCTGCGATGCCGTCGTACATGTTCGTCAGCGCCTCGGCGATGATCCGCTGCGCGTCGACGTCGCTCAAACCGGCGCAGGCTTCCCCAACGACCGTACGCAGGCGCTCGACATTGAGCGGCGCGCGTGTGCCGTCCGCGAGAGTGACCGACAACGATGTCTGCGCCGGTGCAATCGTCGGACGGCGCTCAGCGCGCGCCCGCGCGCGGCTGTCGCGATACAGTACGTAGTCGCGCGCAACTTTGTGTTCACCCGAGCGCATCAACGCGAGTTCGACCTGATCCTGGACGCCTTCGATGTCCAGGGTGCCGCCCGATGGATAACGGCGCAGAAACGTGGCCGTAATCTGATCCGTGAGATCGCTGACCACTTCGCGAATCCGCGACGACGCGGCCGCCGTGCCGCCTTCCACCGCAAGAAATGCTTTGGTCATCGCAACGGCAATCTTGCTGTCGTCGTAGGCAACGACGGTGCCGTTGCGTTTGATCACGCGCAGTTGCCCCGGCGCTGTCGCTGCAACCGACGCCGAAATGGATGCGGAAATGGCCGCGGCAGGGTGCGCCTCGGGCATGTCGTTGCTGCGCTTGATCGGATCCGTTTGCATGGTTGTGGTTCTCCCCTATGTACTGTTCTTGGTATCGCGCTGTTGTGGCTGTTGAGGCCACTTGTCTTACTTCAAGTCTTACTTCAAGCCAGATTCCGGACCTGTTTCCCTCGCCCTCCCAAACACAACCCCTTGTGTTTGCCAGCCCGGACGTCCCGGCGATATAAATCCGCCTCGTCTCGTCTCCAAACCAGCCGCGGGTCGCGACAGCGGAGCATAGGTTGACGATAACTGATGACCATGGCAAACCCCAAGATATTGGGTTTGGTAGAGCGGGACATACAAGATATGCGGTGCCTTAGGTCAATGCAAGGCAAAAAGCTGTGGATATCCTGTGCCTGCACGGTGCACGTCCTGTGCATGACTCAGCGTGTGTGCAGAGGCTGATTTTTGAACGCTATTGATGTGGGCGCGACCACTAGATATTGTGTTTGACGGATCGGGCCGAGGGGGGCTTATGAGCGGCGTATTGGCCATTGATCAGGGCACGTCCAGCACGCGCGCGATCGTGTTCGATCGGGGTGGCGCCGTGCTGGGCACGGCGCAACGCGAGTTCGATCAGATCTTTCCGCGCGACGGCTGGGTCGAGCACGATCCCGAGACCCTTTGGGAGACCACGCTGTTCGCCGCGCGCGGCGCGCTGAACGAAGCGGGTCTCGACGCGCGATCGCTGACCGGCATCGGCATCACCAATCAGCGCGAAACCACGCTGATCTGGGACGCTGATACAGGGCAACCCGTGTACAACGCGATCGTCTGGCAGGATCGACGCACCGCGCCGCGTTGCGAGCGCATTCGCGCCGACGGCATGGCGGTCGCGATCTCCGAAGCGACCGGACTCGTGGTCGACCCGTATTTCTCGAGCACGAAGATTGCCTGGTTGCTCGAGAATGTGCCCGGCCTGCGGGCGCGAGCCGCGAACGGACGATTGCGTTTCGGCACGGTCGACAGTTTTCTCGTCTGGCGGTTGACGTCGGGCGCGAAGCACGTGACCGACGCGACCAACGCGTCGCGGACGCAACTGTTCGACATCACGAAGCAGCGGTGGGACCCGGAGCTGCTGCGCTACTTCGATGTGCCGCCGAGTCTGTTGCCGGAGGTTCGCGATTGCGCCGGCGACTACGGTGTTGCGGATGCGCGCTGGTTTGGCGCCCCGGTACCTATCCTCGGCGTCGCCGGCGATCAGCAGGCGGCACTGATCGGACAGGGCTGTGTCGCGAGTGGGATGACCAAGAGCACGTACGGGACGGGTTGTTTCATGGTCGCCAATACCGGCGACCGACTGATTCGCTCGACGCACGGGTTACTGTCGACGATCGGTTACCGCATTGGTGGGCGAACAACGTATGCAATCGAAGGCAGCATCTTCGTCGCCGGCGCGGCGGTGAAATGGCTGCGCGATTCGTTGCGCATCGTCGACTCGGCGGCAGCGACGGAAGCCGCAGCACGTCGCAGCAGCGGCAACGCCGGCGGCGTGTATCTGGTCCCCGCGTTCACCGGACTCGGGGCGCCGCATTGGCGCAGCGACGCACGCGCGTTGATCTGCGGTCTGTCGCTCGACACCAGTCGTGACGATCTGATCACGGCGACGCTCGCGAGCGTCGCTTATCAGTCGGCCGACCTGTTGGCGGCGTTGGCGCATGACGACGTCGCGGTCACGTGCCTGCGCGTCGATGGAGGTATGGTCGCAAACGACTGGCTGTGTCAGTTCCTCGCCGATGTCGCGAACGTGCGCGTCGAACGACCGGTGATCACCGAAACGACCGCACTCGGCGCCGGCATGCTGGCGGCGCTCGGTGGTGGGTTGGTCGGATCGTTGGACGAGGCCGCCGGACTCTGGCGTTTGAATCGCGGCTTCGATCCTGTGATGAGCGCGTCGGAGCGGGAAGGACTATTGAATGGATGGTCGCGCGCGGTCGCTCGAACGCTGGGTCACGCAGTGAGTTGATCGAGCGCACGCACGATTACAAAGCGGTTACAAGCACTCCCGCGCGACCATACAAACGGCGACGGGTGCGTCCCGTAGACTGGTCGACACTTCGCGCGTCGGACCGTTCATGTTCGCATCCGTACCACAACTACTGCATACGCTGACGCGTTTGCGACGATCGCTGCTGACCGGCGCTGCGGTCGCTGCGTTCCTCGCGTTGTGGTGGGCGGGCTCAATGTCGGGTCGCCTCGCCAGCACGGAGATCGCGTGGGCCTCGCGATCATCGTGCTCGCGATCGGGTTGGGGCTGCTGGCGCTGTCGATCGTCGCCGACATTCGCTTGCGCGACATGACGGCCTCGTTGGGGACACCGATCATGCTCTGGGCCAGCGTCGGCTGCGTCGCGAGCGCTGCCTTCGGAACAGGCGTGTTGCGCCTTGCGTTGCTCGCGGTCACGTTGCTCGGTCTCAATTTCGCTGCGCTGCACCTTACGCGGGCTCGCTTGCGCCTCATCGCAGTGTTGACGTGGGCGGTTGCCAGTCTCGGATTCGCACTTCATGTGCGGACGGACATGCAGGACAATCTGCCGGAGGAGTTGATCATCTGGTCGTGTTACACGGTGCTGCTGGTGATTGCGCTGTTCGTCGCCGATCAGGTGGCGAGTTTGCGCGAAGAGTTGACGGGTCGCACGTGGGAACTCGAACGCGCGCTGGCGCAGGTCCGAGACATGGCGATGCGTGACGATTTGACCGCCCTCTACAATCGCCGCCAGCTGATGGAATACCTGTATCGCCAAAAGGCGCTCGCCGATCGAGGGACACTCGCGTTTGCGCTGTGTTATGTCGATCTGGACCACTTCAAACGCGTCAACGACCTCTTCGGCCACCAGCAGGGTGACGAAGTGCTCAAGGCGTTCGCCGACATCGCCCGCAAGGTGGTGCGGGAAGAGGACTTCGTCGCGCGTATTGGCGGCGAGGAGTTCGTGCTTGTGCTCGCGAATGCGAATCTGGCGGACGCAGTGCAGGTGTCGAATCGACTTCGCCGCGAAACCCAATTGATGATGATCGATCCGAAAGCGACCGACTTCGCGGTCACCGCGTCGGTCGGAATTGCCGCATATCGTCCACGCGAGTCGGTCGAACAGCTGATGAGTAGAGCCGACGCGGCGATGTACGCGGCCAAGACCCAGGGTCGCAATCGTGTCGTAGTTGCCCCGGAAACTGAGACGCGCGCCATATCACCTGCGGCCGGCAGGTGACCGTCGTTCCCCCATCAGTTAGTCTGTCTCGGCCCCTCAACGGCGCTGCATCCAGCGCGCCGAAGCCGGAGAAGAAGGACGTGGACCGGCGATCCCACGCGCGACAACCCATCTCGATCGGCGCCCTTGTGCATCCTCAGAAGGGACGATCGTGGTTGTGCACGATCCGCGATTTCTGTCAGGACGGCATGCTTCTCGCCGGAACCGGCGGTACCCGATCGCTCGCGGCCACGGGCGCGGAGCCGCGTCCCGGTGATCCGCTGGCTCTGCATTTTTCCGTGCCAACGCCGCAGGGCGAGCAGCATTTCCGAATGCAGGCGCAGATCTCGCGCGTGCTGGATTCGGGCAACGCGATGGGCATTCGTTTTCCATCGCCGTTGCAGCCGAAAGCGTTCGGCGTCCTCATGGATTTCGCGGTTGCGTCGGGCATGGTTGCCACCAGCGCAGCCGACCTCGCGAAGGGGCGCAACGCACCGGACGAGCCCGCAAAACCGGTGGAATCGGCCGGCGACATTCCCGAAACGTTTCTGCGCGATCGGCGGATTCGCGATCGAGACGCAAAGACCGTCAAGGATCAACTGCGTCGCGTCGTGATGCCGGCGCTCGACCGTTTGACGACGTTGTTTTTCGACAAGTGCGATCGCGATCTGCTGGTGAAGGCACGTGACGCTGGCACCAACGCCGTGCAGATGATGTATTTCGAGGGTTTGGACCAGCTCGAAAAACAACGTGAAGGGATCATCGCGCGGTTCTCGAGCGCAGTGACGATGCAGATCGAGCAGGTCTCGGAGCTGGAAGCCGTGTTGGAGAAGCGCCGGCGCCGCGAGACCGGCAGCAGCACGACGCTTTCGCTCGTCGATACCGCGGAGTTCGAAGAGTGGCTTGCGGTCGCCGAAGTGATCTCGAAGACGGAGAACCGTTTCACCGACGCTCTCTTCGAGATCCGCGCCCGGCTCGGAATGATTGCGAAGCCGTGGGGACACAAGGATGTCCTACCCGTCGGACCGGCCGCGCTGACGTGGGCATTTGCGGATGCGTTTGCAGGTTTGGAAGTGCGGCGCCAGGTGCGTCGGGACATCTACAAGGAGTTCGAGCTCTCGCTGAACGCGACACTCGCCGCGTTGTATCCCGCGATCGGCAAGATGCTGGAAGACAGTCGCCTGTTTCCGTCGCTCGATGAATTGCGCGACAGCATGAGGCGATCGGCGCGGCGTGCCGCGCCGAAGCCACGTCCAGCGCCGTCGCAAAACTATCAGGAGCTCGAAGCGCCTGTTCGCGAAGCCGCGATGGCGGCCGACGGTATCTCGCTGGCTCCGCGCGCCTCATACAATCCGTTCGTGAATCGGGAAGGTGGGACCGCGGAGGTCTACAAGGCGGCTCGAGAGCTGCTGAACCTCGGCCGTCGCGCACGTCGGGCGCAGGGAACTGCCGACGAAATCGATTTCGCGCCGTCCACTTCATCGGCGGACCAACGCTACGAGCCCAACGACATTCTGAAGGCGATTTCGCAGATCGAGAACGAACTCGGCAATGCGCCTGTCACCGACAGACGTCTGAAGCCTCGACTGATGGAGGTATTGAAGCAGCAACACGGCGGCAGAAAGGCGTTCGGCGAAGAGCTCTACGACACGTTGGACGTGATGGAGAACCTGGTCGATTCGATCGGGCAGGATCAGTTGCTGACCGAAGGCATTCGCGGTTGGGTCAAGCGGTTGGAACTGACGCTGAACAAACTCGCAACGAAAGATCCCGAGTTCCTCGATCACGACGCGGAGCGTCCTCACTCGGCCGTCGAAGTGTTGAACCAGTTGGCGCGCCTCGGTAACGCGCAAGACGTCAAGGTCGGCATCGATCGCGAAGTGGGACGGCAGGTCGACGAACTGCTGGAACGCATCGTGAAGGACTACGACCGAAATCCGCAAATATTTGGCGACGTGCTCGAAGAATTGGGGCCGTTGGTCGACCGGCAGGCGAAGGCATACCGCGGCAACGTCGAGCGGACGGTGCGCGCCAGCGAAGGTCAGCAGAAGCTCGCTCGGGCGCGCCGCGCTGTCGCGCGCAAGATGGAACCGAAGCTCGCGGGCAAAGACGTCCCCGAGCTGTTCCTGAAGCTGATGAATCCGGGCTGGCGCAATTTGCTGGTCCACACCTACCTGCGCCACGGACCGGACAGCAACGAGTGGCGCGACGCGACCACGACGTCGGAAGAAGTGCTGGCGCAGCTGCGTGGCGAGTCCACGCCCAGTCACCCGGGCTACGTGCAACCAGAGTCGTTGCTGAAGCGTGTCGTCGCAGGTCTCAACAGCATCTCGTTCGAACCGGGCAAACGCACGCCGCTCGTGATGGGACTGTCCGATGCGCTCGTCGGCGACAGCACCGGGGCAAAGGTCAGGGTCAAGCTCACGCCGATCGGTGCGAACGAGACCGAAAAGGTGCTCGGCCTCGAAGGGCTGCTGCCCGACGCGTCGCCGGCGATCGAGACCGACGATGCGGATATCCGAAAGAACTGGAGCCACGCGCTGGATCGTGCTCGACGCATCAGCGTCGGGGAGTGGCTCGCGATGTCCGATGAAGAGGGCCGACCACTGATTCTCTCGGTCGCGTTCATCGGCGACGACTACAGCTTCTTCGTCCTCGTCAATCGCAAGGGCGTGAAAGCCCGAGAGATTCAGTTGAAGGAAATGGCGGACGGCCTGCATCAAGGCCGAGTCACATTGCTGGACGACTTCGATCTGCCGCTGATGGAGCGCGCGTCACAACGCATGTTGCAGAACATGCACAACCAGCTGACGTACCAGGCCGCGCACGATGACCTGACGAAATTGCTCAATCGCAAAGAATTCGAGCGCAATCTGGCGCTCGCGATCGAATCTGCGAAGGCGAAGAGCGCGCAACACGCGCTGTTCTATCTCGACCTCGACCAGTTCAAGATCGTCAACAACAGCAGCGGTCACACCGCCGGCGACGAGTTGTTGAAGTTGGTCGGGCAACGCCTCGTCGAAGGTCTCAAAGAGCTACCGGCGAAAGTTGCGCGCCTGGGCGGCGACGAGTTCGGCATCCTGATCACCGATGTGGCAACGCAGCCGGCGCGCGAGATCGCCGAACGTGTGCTGAATCTCGTGCGCGCGCAGCGATTCGATTCGGACGACCGCCACTATTCGATATCCGCCAGCATCGGCGTCGTTTTCATCGACGAAGGCACCGAAAACGCCGATGCGGCGATGCGCTCAGCCGACGAAGCGTGTTACGCCGCGAAGGATGCGGGCCGCAATCGCGTGCAGGAATACGAACTCGGCGATGCGCGCATGCTGCGTCGCCGTGGTGTGATGGAGTGGGTGACGCAACTCGACAAGGCGATCGACGACGGTCGGTTGATCCTGAATTGCCAGCGGATCGCACCCGTGGCCCTCGGTGCGAACCACGCCGCGTGTCACTATGAGATCTTGTTGACGATGCGCGACGAGTTGGGTGACCTGATGCCGCCCAGCGAATTCATTCTCGCCGCGGAAACCTACAACCGGGTCACGATGGTCGATCGATGGGTCGTCGAAAACGTGCTGAGCTGGATGGCAGAGCATCGCAGTTCGCTCGACAACTTCGGCGGGTTCGCGATCAATGTGTCGGGTCACTCGGTGAACGATGAAGCGTTCGCCGATTTCGTGCTCGAGCAGTTCGCGCGTACGCAGGCACCGACGAGCAAAATCTGTTTTGAGATCACCGAAACTGCCGCGATTGCGAACCTCGACAATGCGCGCGATTTCATGAACCGCATGAAGATCATCGGCTGCCGATTCTCGCTCGACGACTTCGGCACGGGCCTGTCGTCGTATTCGTACCTGCGCAATCTGCCGGTGGATTTCGTCAAGATCGACGGCGTCTTCGTGAAGGATCTCGTCACCAATCCGGGTGACTACGCGGTGGTTCGCTCGATCAACGAAATTGGCCACTATCTCGGCAAAAAGACGATCGCGGAGTTCGTCGAGAACGATGCGATTCTCGGCCAGTTGCGGGAGATCGGTGTCGACTTCGCGCAGGGCTTCGGCATCGAGAAGCCGGGGCTACTGGCCGATCTGAGACTCCACTGAGCCTCCACTGAACTTTGGGCCGCGCGCTTTTTGGCGGGCGTCCGCACTCAAGAATTCCAGCAATGCCTTCTGCGAATGCAATCGATTGCCGGCTTCGGCCCAGACCACTGAACGATGGTCGTCGAGCAGGTCTTCGCTGACTTCCTCGCCCCGGTGCGCCGGCAAGCAATGCATGAACAACGCGTCGGGCGCCGCCAGGTCCAGCAGCGCTTTGGTTACCTGATAGTCGGCGAACCGCTGTCGCCGCTGTGACTGCTCTGCTTCGTGACCCATCGAGGACCAGACATCGGTGACCACGAGGTCGGCGCCGGCGACCGCGTCCTGCGGCGTGGCGGTGAGCGTGACGCCGTTGGTGGCGGTGAGGAGCGCAGGCGCTGGCTCGAAACCCTTCGGACAGGCGATCCTCAGTTGAAAATCGAATTGGCGCGACGCATCGATGTACGAGTTGCACATGTTGTAACCGTCGCCGACGAACGCGACCGTCTTGCCTTGGATCGGGCCTCGGCATTCGACGAACGTCTGCACATCGGCGAGCAGTTGACACGGATGCGCGCGGCCGCTCATCGCGTTGATCACCGGAACCGTTGCGGCGCGCGCGAAAGTTTCGACGTCGCGGTGATTCAGCGTACGCAACATGATCAAGTCCGCCATCTCGGACAGCACGCGCGCCGTGTCTTCGATCGGTTCGCCGCGCCCCAGCTGAGTATCGTTGGGGCTCAAGAAGATCGCGTGACCACCGAGTTGGTGCATCCCCGCCTCGAAGGCGACTCGCGTGCGCGTGGACGCGAGGTCGAACAGCATCGCCAGCGTACGTCCGCGCAACGGCTCGTAGAGCATGCCCGCCGCGCGCATCCGCTTGTGTTCGGTGCCGCGCTCGATCAGCCCGTTGAGTTCTTCGGGGCTGAAATCGAGCAGCGTCAGAAAGTGTCGGGTCACGACGGCCCCGAAGCCGGATCCTTGATCAGCGCACTGACGCGCGCGACGATCTCGTCGGCCTGACTGTCGGTGAGAATCAGCGGTGGCAGCAGACGGACGACGGTGTCATGCGTCACGTTGATCAACAACCCGTCGGCCAACGCGGCTTTGACAAGATTCGGCGCAGGCGCATTGAGTTCGATTCCAAGCATCAGCCCTTTGCCGCGGATGTCGACGACTCGGTTGTCGCCCGCCAGCGCTTTACGAAATCCAGCGAGCATGCGCTCGCCGAGTGCCGCGGCGCGTTCGATCAAGCCATCGTCGACGAGCCCATCGATGACCGCGTGCGCGGCGGCACACGCGAGCGGGTTGCCGCCGAACGTCGAACCGTGGTTGCCTGCCTTCAGCGTTTGCGCAGCGACGCCGCGAGCGAGGCACACGCCGATCGGCAGACCGTTGGCCAACCCCTTCGCGGTCGTCACGACGTCGGGCAGGATGCCGAGATGCTGATACGCGAAATAGCGCCCGGTGCGGCCATTGCCGGTTTGCACCTCGTCCAGCATCAGCAACCAGCCTTTGGCGTCGCAGATGCGCCGCAGCGCCGGAAGATAATCGTCGTCAGGCACCAGAACACCGCCCTCGCCGATGATCGGTTCGACGAGGATCGCGACGACGTCGGCGTTGTTTTCGGCGATCGTTTCGATGGCGCGGACGTCGTTGTATGGCGCACGCACAAAACCACCCAGCAACGGCTCGAAGCCGGCTTGCACCTTGCGATTGCCGGTGGCCGTCAGCGTCGCCATCGTTCGTCCGTGGAACGACCCCTCCATCGCGATCACGTGCGGTTTGTTGATGTCGCGGCCGTGACCGTACAGGCGCGCGATCTTGATCGCCGCCTCGTTTGCCTCGGCGCCCGAATTGCCAAAGAACGCGCGGTCCATTCCTGTGAGTGCGGTCAGCCGAGTCGCAAGACTCTCTTGCAGCGGTACCTGATACAGGTTCGACGTGTGCATCAGGCGGCCGGCTTGCGTCGCGATCGCCGCGGTAACGCGCGGATGCGCGTGACCGAGACCCGTGACCGCGAGACCGGCCAGCGCGTCCAGATATTTGGTACCCTGCTCGTCGTACAGGTAAGCGCCGCTGCCGTGACTGAATGCGACGGGCAGTCGTGCGTAGGTATCCATCAGTGCTGACATGCGTGACCCCGCGTCGATCATTGATTGCCAGAGAAGGGAGCGATTTCAACCGTCTCTAAACGACAAAAGGCAGCAATTTGCTGCCCCGGAAAGCGCGCAATGGTAGTCGACTGATATGTCCAGTTCAACCGTCGATGGCGTCACGCTCGCGCTGTTCGGTGGCCGGATACAAGCGATTTGCGACGAGATGGGCGTGATCCTCAAACGCGCGGCGTTCTCGCCGAACATCAAGGACCGCCTCGATTTCAGCTGCGCGTTGTTCGACGCGCACGGCGCGCTGTTCGGTCAGGCCGCGCACATTCCGGTACATCTGGGCAGCATGGCTTACGCGATGGCGGACATCGTCAAGCGCTTCGCGTGGGAAGCGGACGATCTGGTCTTGCTCAATGACCCGTACCTCGGCGGCACGCATCTGCCGGACGTGACCGCGGTCTGTCCGATCTTCGAAGGATCCGAACTGCTGGCGTACGCTGCGTGTCGCGCGCATCACGCGAACATCGGCGCCGATCGTCCCGGCTCGATGCCCGTGTCGACGTCGCTGCACGAAGAAGGCATCGTGATCTCGCCGATGCTCGCACAACGCGCCGGTTTGCTGACGCTTCAGGCGCAGATGCTGTTCGATCGACTCTCGCAGCGCACGCACGGATCGGACGAGGAATTCCGCGGCGATGCCAGACTCGGCGACTTCTTTGCACAGATGAGCGCGTGCCGGCTCGGTGCTCATCGCTTGGAATCGCTTGTTCGACAGATGGGTCGACCGCACTACGACGATGCGGTCCGAGCGTTGAACGACTACGCGCAGCGTCTGGCGCAGGACGCGATCGCGGCGATTCCCGCCGGCGAATATGCGTTCGAAGATTGTATGGACGACGACGGCGCCGGTTCGACCGATGTCCCTATACGCGTGCGATTGCGCGTCGGCGGCGGAATGGTCGTTGCCGATTTCACGGGAACCGCCGCGCAGGTGCGCGGCAACATCAATTGCCCGTTGTCGGTGACGGCCGCGGCGGTGTTGTACGCGCTGCGATGTTTGATGCCGGACCACACGCCGGCGGCGAGCGGCGCGTTTCGCTGCGTGCAGATCGTGACGCAGCCCGGGAGTCTCGTCGACGCCCGTTCTCCGGCGGCGGTCGCTGCCGGCAATGTCGAGACATCGATGCGAATCGTCGACGTGTTGCTCGGCGCGTTGGCGGCCGCATTGCCGCGATCGAATCCCCGCGGCGAGTCAGGGCACGATGAACAACGTTGCGATGGGGCGTCACGGCGATGTCGAGCGTTGGGATTATTACGAGACGATCGGCGGCGGCACCGGCGCGCACGCTGCCGGGGCGGGCGTTTCCGGCGTGCATTCGCATATGACGAATACGTTGAACACGCCGATCGAGAGTCTCGAGACGCACTATCCGCTGCGCGTCCGGCGCTATGAATTGCGCCGTGATTCCGGTGGCGCGGGGCGTTTCGCGGGTGGCGACGGGATCGTCCGCGAGTTCGAATTTCTGTCGCCGACGGCGGTGACGCTGCTGACGGAACGACGGCGTCATGCACCGTGGGGACTGGCGGGTGGTGCGCCTGGGGCGATCGGCACCAACCGTGCTCAACGACTCACCGGTCGCGTCGAAGGTGGCCTTCGATGCGGGTCCGGGTGACGTGCTGACGGTGACGACGCCCGGTGGCGGCGGCTGGGGCCAACCCGCCTGACAGTTCTACTGTGCCGCGCGCACCGCACGCACGAAGCGCGCCAAGCCCGCGTCGAGCGTCGCGCGCGGACAGCCGAAGTTGAAGCGAACAAAACCGGCTCCGTGGAACTGCGCACCATCCGAAAAACCGAGACCAAAAGATTCGAAGTGCTGTTGCGGATGCGCGAGTCCGAGCTGCCGCACGTCGATCCATCCCAGATAAGTGCCCTCGACGTGCGCCATCGAGACGCCGGGCAGCGACGCGACGCAGGCTTCCAACGCATCCCGGTTGCCGCGCAGATACGTCGAGCAGTCGAGGCAGCCAGTCCGACGTGTCCTGGTACGCCGCAGTCGCGGCCACATACGCGAACGGACCGACGCTCGGCACGAGACCCGACGCGCGCGTCGCTGAAGCGACGCCGCAACGGCGCATCGGGGATGATCGCGAACGCGCACCCGAGGCCCGGGATGTTGTAGGTCTTCGTCGGCGCCATCAACGTGATCGTGCGCGCGGCGGTGTCGCGCGACAGCGACGCGATCGGAATGTGAGGGCGTTGCGCGTCGAGTCGAAGCGCGCAATGGATCTCGTCGGAACAGATCAGCAGGTCGTGCCGTTCGCAGAACTGCGCGATCGCGACGAGTTCGTCGCGCTCGTAGATCCGGCCCGTCGGATTTTGCGGGTTGCAGAACATGAACAGTCGCGTGCGATTGTCCGAGCGCGTCCGTCATCGCGTCGGTGTCCATCACCCAGCGTCCCTGTTGCAGCGTCAATGGCACTTCGATCGGGTCGCGGCCGCCGTGGCCCGGCGCGTTGAGAAACGGATAGTACACCGGCACGCTCATCATCACCGAATCGCCCGGCGCGCCGACGGCGCGGCACGCGAGGTTGAGGCCGGTGACGACGCCGGGCAGCCATACGAGCCAGTCGGGGGAAACCGCCCAGTCGAACTCGACCGCCAGCCAGTCGATGACCGCGTCGACCAGCGCCCGTCGGCGTTTCGGTGTAGCCGATGATGCCGTGGTCCAGGCGCGCGCGCAGCGCGTCGGTGATGAACGCCGGCGCGCGAAAATCCATGTCCGCCACCCAGAACGGCAACACGTCGCGATCCTGATACTTATCCCACTTCGTGCTGGCCGTACCACGGCGTTCGACGACGGTATCGAATTCACTCATGAGCTTATGGTATGCGTGATTGGAGCGGAGCGGTTCGCGTAGCGTACAATCGTCCGCGTTTGTGCACATGAGGTAAAGCGCCAATGGACGTGTTGGACAGCATCCGGGAACAGATCCAGAGCAATCCGATCATTCTCTATATGAAAGGCTCACCGCAGGCGCCGCAATGCGGATTCTCCGCGCAGACCGTGCAATGCCTGATGGCGTGCGGCGAACGCTTCGCCTACGTCGATGTGTTGAGCAATCCGGACGTCCGCGCGAATCTGCCGGGTTACGCGAACTGGCCGACGTTTCCGCAACTGTGGGTCGAGGGCGAACTGGTCGGCGGCTGCGACATCGTCACCGAAATGTTCCAGTCCGGTGAGTTGAAGACGCTGATCACCGGCGCTGCGGCTCGGGCCAAAACCGCAGCCGCGAGCGCCGACACCAAGTAACGCGATCAAACGGGCGGCCAGCCGCCCATTTCCTGCCAACGGTTGACGATTCCGCAGAAGAGTGCGGCGGTGACCTCTGCGTCATACAGCGCCGAGTGGGCTTCATTGCTGTCGAACGGGATGCCGGCGCGCTCGCACGCGAGACTGAGCACCGTCTGCCCGTAGGCGACCGCGGCCAGCGACGCGGTGTCGATGAATGAAAACGGATGGAACGGATTGCGCTTGATGCCGTTGCGATTGGCGCCGGACATGATGAACTGATGGTCGAACGCGGCGTTGTGCGCTACGACGATCGCTCGATTGCAGCCGCTGTGCTTCAGCGCTTTGCGGACTTCCCGAAAAAACTCGTGGAACACCTCGGGCTCGGATCGGGCCTTGCGCAGCGGATGGTAGGGATCGATACCGGTGAACCGCAGCGAGGCAGGGTCCATGTTCGTGCCGGGCAGCGGCGCGACGTGGTAGTGCAACACCTGAGTCTGCGTTAACCGCGCACCGTCGTAGCTGACCAGTACCGCCGCGAGTTCCAGAATGGCGTCGCCGCTGGGATTGAACCCGCCGGTCTCCAGATCGACGACAACCGGCAGATAACCGCGGAAACGAGCCGCGATCGGGGTACCCTCGGACACACGATTCTCCACCAGAGGTGGTACCTTAACACGGCCGTTGGCAACACTGGCCGACGCGGGCGAAAGAATCCTCGGCGATGGCCGAAGACCTAGTCGTCGGTGGGGGGCAGCAGCGACACGTCGCCGGCGGAGTCCGCGCCGAGCAATCCGACCCGCGAGTAAATCGCGAGCTTTTCGCGCGTGTCGATGATGTCCATGTTGCGCATCGTCAGCTGGCCAATGCGATCCTGTGGCGTGAATTCGCCTTCGCCTTTCTCCATCGTCAGGCGCTCGGGGTGGTATGTCAGGTTCGGGGACGTCGTATCGAGCAGCGAATAGTCGTTGCCGCGCCGCAGTTGCAGCGTGACTTCACCGGTGACGGCTCGCGCGACCCAGCGTTGAGCCGTTTCGCGCAACATCATGCATTGCGGATCGAACCAGCGCCCCTGATAGAGCAGCCGGCCGAGACGGCGACCGTTCGTACGATACTGCTCGATCGTGTCCTCGTTGTGGATTCCGGTGACGAGCCGCTCGTACGCGACGTGCAGCAACGCCATGCCCGGCGCCTCGTAGATGCCGCGGCTCTTTGCTTCGATGATGCGATTCTCGATCTGGTCGCACATGCCGAGACCGTGCCGCCCACCGATCTCGTTGGCGCGCGTGAACAGAGCCAGCGCATCGGCAAACGTCTCGCCGTTGAGCGAGACCGGCTGCCCTTCGTCGAAACGCACTGTCACCGCCTCGGGCTTGACGACGACGTCCTCGCGCCAGAACGCGACGCCCATGATCGGCTGGACGATGTCGATGCCGTTGTTGAGGAACTCCAGATCCTTCGCCTCGTGCGTGGCGCCGAGAATGTTGGAATCCGTCGAGTAGGCCTTCTCGGCGCTCATCTTGTATTCGAAGCCGTGCGCGGTCATGTACGCCGACATTTCCTTGCGGCCACCGAGTTCGTCGATGAACTGCTGATCGAGCCAGGGTTTGTAGATGCGCAGACTCGGATTGGCGAGCAGCCCGTAGCGGTAGAAGCGCTCGATGTCGTTGCCCTTATACGTGCTGCCATCGCCCCAGATGTTGACGCCGTCCTCCCGCATCGCGATGACCAGCATCGTGCCGGTGACGGCGCGTCCGAGGGGCGTCGTGTTGAAGTACTGGGCGCCGCCGGTGGCGATGTGAAACGCGCCGCACTGAATCGCCGCGATTCCCTCCGCAACGAGTTGCGGCCGGCACTCGATCAGCCGCGCGCGCTCGGCGCCGTACGCGAGGGCCTTGCGCGGAATCTCGGCGTAGTCGGTTTCGTCCGGCTGCCCGAGATTGGCGGTGTAGGTGTGCGGAATCGCGCCTTTGGCCCGCATCCAATGCACCGCGGCGCTCGTATCGAGCCCTCCCGAAAACGCGATTCCGACGCGCTCGCCGACGGGAAGGCGCTGCAGGATGCGCGCGGCCATGTACCACTCCGAGAACGTGAATGACGGCAAATAGTAGGGGAGAAACGTCGCGGTCCGTTAGCGGCAGCCGCTCGGGAGGCGGGCGGTCGTTATCCGGCGACCAACCGGCGCGGTGATGCGAACGTCATCACGTTTGGCGAAACGCGCCGCGCCTATGATCAGAAGCATGTAGCTGAAATTGTTCCGGTCGGGCGCTGTTCGACCGGCCGATGTCGGAGTTCGAAAGTCGAATGAACCGTTTGCAAGTGCTGTTCAGCGGCGAGGTGGCCGAAGGCGCCAACGAAACCACTGTGCGCCAGAATCTGATGCGCAGACTGGGCCTCGACGAGCGCAAAGTCGCGCAGCTGTTCAGCGGGCGAACCGTGGTGATACGCAGCGACCTCACGCGCGAGGCCGCGGACGCATTGCAGGCAGAACTCGCCCAGTTGGGTGCGATCGCCCGCATCAAGGATCCGACGCCGGACGAGAAGGCCAAGTTCAAGATCGATGCGCGCGTCGACCAGACGCTGAAGGACATCACGGCTGCGCATATCGAATGCCCCCGTTGCGGTCATCTGCAGCTGGAGGTCGAGTTCTGCGCGCGTTGCGGTGTCGACATCGCGACAGTCCGCAAGAACCAGCGCAAAGAAGATGCACTGATCGAGAAGAAGATCCGCGGGCTGAAAGAGGGTAAGCCGGTCGCCGCTGCGAGCCCCGCGCCAAGCGCGACTGTCGCGCCAAGCGCCCCCGTCGAGGACCCGTCCGAGCGAATAGAGCCGATCAAACGCCGTGTCGTCAGCCAGCGGGCGGTACCGACAACTCGATCGGCGACGCCACGACCAAGACCGCCGGTCCATCGCAGCCCGCCGCCGCCCGCATCGAATCCATTCGGCGGTGGCTTCTGGCGCAGCGTGCTGAGGTTCGGCCGCAAGGACTGAACGGGTCGACCTGCTGCTAAGATACGCGCCAATTCACCCGGTGCGCGCCGTAATGCCCTCGTTAGACGGTCCCCGCAAAGCCGCCCACAATGATTCACCGATTGGCGTGTTCGATTCCGGCGTCGGCGGCCTGACCGTACTCAAAGCGCTCGAGTCAGAATTACCCGACGAACGATTCATCTATCTCGGTGATACCGCGCGCCTGCCGTACGGCACCAAGAGCGCAGGGACCGTGCAGCGATACGCGGTGCAGGCCGCACGGGCGCTGGTGGAGCGGGGCGTCAAGGCGCTTGGTGATTGCGTGTAACACGGCCTCTGCGGTGGCGCTGGATGCGTTACGCGACGCGTATCGGCCGCTGCCGGTGTTCGGCGTCGTCGAGCCCGGCGCCGAAGCGGCGTGCCGCGCGTCGCGCTATGGCCGTATCGCGGTCATCGCGACCGAGAGCACCGTGCGAGGCGGTGCGTATCAGCGCGCGATTCTGTCGCGTCGAGCCGACGCGCGCGTGCTCGCGCGTCCGTGTCCGTTGCTGGTCACGCTCGCAGAGGAAGGTTGGATCTCGGGTGACGTGCCGGAGCGCGTGATCGAGGCCTATTTGGGCGCATGGTTGCGCGAGGATGCCCACCCGGACTGCCTGCTGCTCGGGTGCACGCACTTTCCGATTCTCGCGCCCCTCATCAAGCGCGTTGGCGGTGCCGGTCTCACGCTCGTTGATTCGGCGGCGACCACTGCGGCGGCGGTGTCGATTGCGTTGACCGACGCCGGATTGACCAGCACGCAAAATGCGGCTGCAACGAACGGCAACCGGCGGCGCCTGCTGGCCTCCGACGGCCGTGAACGCTTTGCGCGCGTCGGGCGCTATTTTCTCGGCGAAGCGCTGACGCCGGACGCGGTAGAACTCGTCGATCTCTAACCCCGACGACGCCTTATTCGACCTTGTGCGGATATTCGCAGAGATCTTCGATCGCACAGGCGCCGCAATGGGGGGTACGCGCGGTGCACACATAGCGGCCGTGAAGGATCAGCAGGTGATGCGCGTCGTTCTTGAATTGCGCGGGCACGACTTTGAGCAACCGGTCTTCGACCTCACGCACGGTTTTCCCGCGTGCGATCCGGGTGCGGTTCGCGACGCGAAATACGTGCGTGTCGACCGCGATCGTCGGTTCACCGAACGCGGTGTTGAGCACGACGTTCGCGGTTTTGCGACCAACGCCGGGCAGTGACTCGAGTGCCGCGCGGTCGTTCGGCACTTGACCATCGTACCGCTCGAGCAATATCTCGCACGTCGCGATGACGTTGCGCGCTTTCGAGTTGTATAGCCCGATGTGGCGAATGAACGGCGTGAGTCCCTCGACGCCGAGCGCAAGTATCGCCTCGGGTGTGTTGGCCACGGGATAGAGCTTGCGCGTCGCCACGTTGACGCTGACGTCGGTCGCCTGGGCCGACAGGATTACCGCAATCAGCAACTCGAACACCGATTCATAGCGCAATTCGGTCGTCGGCGCCGGCGTGACGTCGCGCAGGCGCTCGAAGATCTGCAAACGTTTGGTCGCGTTCATATGCGCTGCGACCATTTGTTACGGGCGGCGTTGCGCGCGGCGAGCAACAGTCCGGCGATGATGAACGCGCCGGATGGCATCGCCGCCAACAGGAACCCTGAGTCGGCGATTGTGAGCTTCAGGTCTCCGATCGCGGGCAGCGCGTCGATGGCCGGTAAGCCGGCCAGCAGCGTGCCGTGACCGATTGCCTCGCAGGCGACACCGACGATCACCAACGCGGCTGCGGAGCCAAACGCAGCGGTCACGCTATTGATCGCGAAGGAAGCGCGATGCGGCGTTCGATCCAAGTGCGCGAGAACGAACCAATTCACGATCACGATCGGAACCATGAACGCAATGCGTTGGTACAGATCAAACGCAAACGCCTGCAGCAACAGCATGATCGTCGACGTGCAGAGACCGATCGCGAGCATCGATGCGGGCCACCGTGCGGCCTCGGAGATGCGGTCGCGAATCGAAACGATGACGACGCCGGTGGTGACGAGCGCGGCAAATGCGACGATCGCGAGACCGAGTGCGTCGACGACGTTCGTCGTCATCACGAGCAACGGACTTAGCCGCAGCAGCACGCTGGCCGAAATCTCCGCGCCCGGCTCGCCGGATGCATCAGTCGGATAGGACATGCGTACACCTCGCAGGCAGTTGATTGCGGTGGTCGATCGCTGCGGCGTCTACAGCGCCGATGACCGCCCGCGTCGTGATCGTCGCACCGGTCACACCATCGATCGTCGCGGCACGCGAGCCGAAGTTGAGTATCCAGCCGGAGCGGTTTGTCTCGATCACGTCGCCGATACCCGGTGTCTCGTGATGGCTGACGACGCGCACGCCCGCCACTCGATCGGTCGCGTCGATGGCGACCAACAGGCTGATTGAGCCGCCGTATCCTCGTGTCGGATGCCGTGCGCACCTCGTAGAGAGGTTTCGCTGCCGACGTGCAGATCTGCAGCGGGAGAACGAGGTGCCCCGTCAGCGTTGCCAAGCGAGAGTCGCCAGTCAGGTCGATCAGCGATTTTACGAACGCGCGCTGCGAATTGGCCTCGATGCGCTTGTGCGTTCCTGCGTCCACGCCAGCGAGAACTGCGGCGACCACGACCCCGAATATACCCAGGCGCAACGCGCTCGCGACACCGCTCACGCCGGTCTTCCCGATCTGACGGTTGTGATCGTCTGATCGATCAACGGCGTGGCCGCGTTCGCGAGCAGCACCGCGAACGCAACGCCGTCGGGGTAGTTCGACGCGCTGCGAATCAGAAACAGTGCGCTGCCGAGTAAGACGCCGAAGACGATTCGCCCGGGCGGCGTGCCGGGGCACGTCGTCGGATCGGTCGCGACAAAAAACGCACCGAGCATCGTCGCGCCGGTGAAGCAGTGATACAGCGGGGAACCCAGACTCGAGGAGCTGCCGGCGTCATACCCCAGCGCGGCGAGAACCGTCAGCGTGCCAAGCACGGTCGCGGGAATGCGCCAATCGATGATACGGCGCACCAGCAGCGCGATGCCTCCGAGCAGATAACCCGCGTTCAACCACTCCCAGCCCGCGCCACCGAACGCGCCGAAGCCGCGCGCGTGGGACCACACGTCGGCTACCGTGAGGCCGCCGCGATGCTTGAAAACATCGAGCGGCGTCGCCCCCGTGAGTGCATCCACGCCGCCGATACCGTCCGGCGTTGGCCAGGTCGCGAGCGTTGCGGGAAACGACACCAGCAACGCGACGTAACCGACCATTGCCGGATTGAACGGATTGGCTCCGCGTTCGCCGAAGACGTACTTGCCGATGCCAAGACCGAATAGTGTGCCGAGACCGACGAGCCCAACGGGTGCGTCGGGGGGCAATGCCAAGGCGAGCAACGTCGCGGTGAGAACCGCGCTGCCGTCGCGCAACAGCCGCGTCGAACGCGCGAGCAATAGGTCAAAGCCCGCGGCGCTGGCGACGGCGACCGCGATGTTGATCCAGACGCCGACGCCGAACAGGTAGCCCTGAATCAGCGCGCCCGGCAGCAGCGCTGTCATCACGACGATCGCGGGCGGCGTTCGCAATCCCGTCACGCGTCATCCCAGAGCTGCCGCGCGGACAGCCGATCCTGGCGCTGGCGGCGACGTTCCTCGGCGGCGCGTGCGTCCGCGGCAATGCGTTGCGTGTGCGCTTCGTACCGGCGGCGCGAATCGGCGGCGCGGCGCGCATCGACGCCGCGCGCGCGCGGTAATCGGCGCGGCCGGCGCGACGATCGAGATGCAATCGACGGGGCACGCCGGAACGCAGAGTTCGCAACCGGTGCAGTGGCGGGCGATCACCGTGTGCATGTGGCCGGCGGCGCCGACGATCGCGTCTACCGGACAAGGCGGCAGACACAGCGCGCAGCCGATGCAGCGCGACTCGTCGATCAGCGCGACCGCGTCCGGATTCATCGGCTGCAGCGCCGGATCCAGCGCAATCACGTCGCGGCCGAGCAATTCCGCGAGCGCCTCGATGGTGGCGGCGCCGCCTGGCGGGCAACGATTGATTGCGACTCCCGACTGGATGGCGGCCGCATAAGGCCGGCAGCCGGGATATCCGCAGCGTTCACATTGCGTTTGCGGCAACAACGCGTCGATTGCGTCAACGAGCCGTTCTCCGGTTGGCCGGAAATGTCGGACCGCACCTTCCAGCACGCCCCCCAACAGCAGCGTCAGGGAACCGAGCACGGTAATTGCGGCCAGCAAGGTCACGGAACTCCCGTCAGTCCCATGAATGCGAGCAGCGTCAGGCCGATGCTGATCAGCGCGAGCGGCGCGCCGCGAAAGCACGGCGGAGCTGGCATCGCTTCAATACGCGCGTTCAGCGCGGCAAACATCGGGATCGCGACGGTGAATCCGACCGACGCCGCCAACGCATACGTCAGCGTCTCGAGCAAATCGAGATGCCGGTCGGGCGCTGCGACGCCGATCGCGAGGATCGTGCAGTTTGTGATGATCAGCGGCAGATAAAGGCGCAGCATCGGCTGAACCCGCGGATCGCGGGCGCGGTAAGCGATGCCGACCAATTGCACGAGCGCAGCGATGATGACCATCGTGACGACGAGCCATAGGTACTCGACGTCGTAGCGCACGAGCAACAGTCGATCGATCAGATGGCTCGCCGCGGACGCCGGAATCAACACGCTCGCGGTGATGAGTCCCATCGTCCATGGGTTGTCGAACGGGCTGGCGCCGCCCCGGAACGGAAAAAATTGCAGCGTGTGCGGCAAAACGAAATTGTTGGCGAGGATCGCCCCGAGCAACAGCAGCGATGTGCCGGCCACGAGCGACGTCAGCGGATCTGCATGCCCGGCACGGCGCCCGCGTCCGGAGCAAGCAGAAAGATCTCTTTACCGCCCGGGCCCGCCGCGAGCACCATGCCCTGGGATTCGCCGAAGCGCATCTTGCGCGGCGCGAGATTTGCGACGACGACCGTCAGCCGTCCCACCAGCGCCTCGGGCGTGTACGCGGATTTGATTCCGGCGAAGACCTGACGCTTCGAATCGCCGAGGTCGAGGATCAGTTTCAGCAGCTTGTCGGCGCCGTCGACGTGCTCGGCCGAAATGACGCGCGCGACCCGCAGGTCGACGCGCGCGAACGTATCGATGTCGATCAGGTTCTGTGCGACGACCGATGCCGGCGGCGCATCGATTGATCCGCGGGTCTCTTCGATCATCTTGTTCACGGCCTCGTTTTCGATGCGCGTCAGCAATGGTTCGAATGCGTTGATGCGGTGTGCGCCGAGGAAGCGAAGCGCGTCTTCCCATGCCAACGCATCGAGATTCAGGAAGCGCAAGCTGCGCGCCGCGGTATCCGGCAGAATCGGCGCCAGATAGACGATCAGCACTTTGAACAAGTTGATCCCGAGCGAACACACGTCCTGCACTTGCGCGCCGCGGGCCGGATCCTTCGCGAGATTCCACGGCGCCTGTTGCGCGATGAACTGGTTTGCTTTGTCTGCGAGCGCGGTGATCTCGCGCACGGCTTTGGCGTACTCACCGCTCTCATACCAATCGGCGATCGTCGGTGCGGCATCGGTGAACGACCGCCACAAGGCGGCGTCGTGAATCGTGGCCGATAGCCACCCGTCATTGGCGCGGCTGATGAACGGCGCACAGCGGCTCGCGATGTTGACGATCTTGCCGACGAGATCCGAGTTCACGCGCTGGACGAAGTCGTCGAACGTGATGTCGATGTCGTCGACGGTGCCGTTGAGCTTCGTCGCGAAGTAGTACCGTAGATACTCGGGATTCAAATGGTTCAGATACGTGCCGGCATTGACGAACGTGCCGCGCGATTTCGACATCTTGGTGCCGTCGACCGTCACGAATCCGTGCGTGTGGATTCGCGTCGGTTTGCGATAGCCCGCGCCTTCGAGCACCGCGGGCCAGAACAGCGCGTGAAAGTTGACGATGTCCTTGCCGATGAAGTGATGTACTTCCGTCGTCGCGTCCGCGCGCCAGAAGTCGCCGAATACGACGTCATTGTGGGCGTTGCAGTAGTTCTCGAAGCTGGCCATGTAGCCGATCGGCGCGTCCATCCAGACATAGAAGTACTTGTCGGTCGTGCCGGGAATCAGGAAACCGAAATAAGGCGCATCGCGGCTGATGTCCCACGCCTTGAGTCCCGACTCGAGCCACTCGGTGAGCTTGTTGGCGACCTCGGTCTGCAATGAACCGCCGAATGTCCAGACCTTCAGCATGTCGGTGAACTGCGGCAGATCGAAAAAGTAGTGCTTGGACTGCTTGAGAATCGGCGTCGCGCCCGATATCACCGAGCGCGGATTCTTGAGGTCGGTTGCGTCATACGTCGCGCCGCACTGCTCGCAGTTGTCGCCGTATTGATCATCGGTTCCGCAACGCGGGCACTCGCCTTTGACGAACCGATCCGCGAGGAAGAGTTTCCGCTGTGGATCGAACAGTTGCTCGACGTCGCGCGTGAAGATGTAGCCGCGCTCGAATAGGCGCGAATAGATCGCCTCGCAACGCTTGCGATTCTCGTCCGAGTGCGTCGAATAGTAGTTGTCGTGGTCGATCGCGAAGCGTTTGAAATCCTGTTCGTGCTCGGCGCGAATGCTCTCGATCAGCTGTTCTGGCGGCACGCCGAGTTGTTCGGCCTTCAGCATCGTCGCTGTTCCGTGCGTGTCGTCAGCGCAGACGTAGATGCATCGATGGCCCCGCAGACGCTGGAAGCGCACCCAGATGTCGGTCTGGATGTGTTCGAGCAGATGTCCTAGATGGATCGATCCATTCGCGTTGGGTAGCGCGCTGGTCACCAGGATATTTCGAGGCCCGGACATGGGTGACATCGGCGAAAACGAGAAGGGCGCGACTATACGCGCCCGGAGGTGCCTTTGCATCATCGCTTGGTTTTTCGCTGACCGAACCTATAATGCGCGCACTTTCAAAACGGTGAGCGCGTCATGCCGAACATCGGTGCCGTCGAGCGATTCGCCGACCCATACCTCGCGGTGAGCTGGCAGTCGCTGGGTGCGCTCGAACGGATCGAACAGCGCGGCGGCGTCGTTCATGTGGATGTCGTACTCGGATATCCGGCGGAAGGACTGAAAGATGAATTCGCGCGGCGACTCAGTGAGGCCGTTGGCGCGCCGGTCGCGTTGACGCTGAAATTCGACGCGCCGTCGTTGAGCGCGAGTCCGAATCTGCGCGGCGTGAAAAACATCGTTGCGATCGCGTCCGGCAAGGGCGGCGTGGGCAAATCGACGACCGCGGTCAATCTTGCGCTCGCGTTGGCGCGGGAAGGCGCGAAGGTCGGCATTCTGGATGCAGATATCTACGGCCCGAGCCTCGGCATCATGTTGGGTGTTCCGGTCGGACAGCGCCCGGAGGTCAAGGACGAGAAGTTCTTCTTGCCGATCAAGGCGCACGGATTGCAGTCGATGTCGATGAGCTATCTGGTGTCGAAAGACACGCCGATGGTCTGGCGCGGGCCGATGGCGTCGAGCGCATTGACGCAGATGCTGACCCAGACGCTGTGGGATCGGCTCGACTATCTGTTGGTCGACATGCCGCCGGGTACCGGCGACATCCAGCTGACGTTGTCGCAACGTGCTTCAGTTGCGGGGGCAGTGATCGTCACGACGCCGCAAGACATCGCGCTGCAAGACGCCGCCAAAGGGATCGAAATGTTCCGCAAGGTGACGGTGCCGGTGCTCGGCATCGTCGAAAACATGGGCTTGCACGTGTGTCCGAACTGCGGCCACGAGAGTCACATCTTCGGCGCCGGCGGCGGTGCCCGTATTGCGGGCGACTACGACACGGCGTTGCTGGCGACGCTGCCGCTCGCGATGGAAATACGCGAACAGGCGGACTCGGGGCGACCGACCGTGGTCGTCGATCCCGACGGCGCGCTTGCCCGCGCGTACCGCGACGGCGCGCGTCACCTGGCCGCGCGTTTGTGGCAGATCTCGCGCGGCGCCGCGGCCGCGCCGCGCATCTCGATGACCGACGACTGAATTTTCGAAAACGGACAACCTTGCAATGAGCATCAAATCGGATCGGTGGATTCGGGGGATGGCAGCGGAACATCGAATGATCGAGCCGTTCGAATCGCGTCAGGTGCGGGAAGTCGCTGGCGAAAAAGTGATCTCGTTCGGCACGTCGAGTTATGGCTACGACGTCCGCTGCGCCGACGAATTCAAAGTGTTCACGAACGTCTTCTCGGCCACGATCGATCCGAAGGCATTCGACCCGCGCAGTTTCGTCGACGTGCGCGGCGGCGTCTGCATCATTCCGCCGAATTCATTCGTGCTGGCGCGCACCGTCGAGTACTTCCGCATCCCGGCCGACGTCTTGACGCTGTGCGTCGGCAAATCGACGTACGCGCGCTGCGGCATCATCGTCAACGTGACGCCGCTGGAGCCTGAATGGGAAGGCCACGTGACGCTCGAGTTCTCGAACACGACGAACCTGCCGGCAAAAATCTACGCGAACGAAGGCGTCGCGCAGATGCTGTTTTTCCAGGGTGATGAGCCGTGCGAAGTCACGTACAAGGATCGCGGCGGAAAATACCAGGGCCAGCGCGGCGTGACGTTGCCGAAAACCTGATCGCCTGAAAACAGCGCGACCGTACGCAGTCGTCAGCCCATTCGATACGTGTAGTCGGCGTTCAGCAGCAATTGCGCCGACGTGAGGCGACGCTCGCCGGCCGCCACGATCTCGCCGATCACGACCGGCGCCTCGCCGGACTGCTCCAACGCCGTCAACGCCGCCGGCACGTCGGCGGCGGCGACGCAGAGCACGAAGCCGACGCCGCAATTGAAGGTCCGCAGCATTTCCGTCTCGGCGACATTGCCTGCCTGCGCGAGCCAGCCGAACACCGCCGGCCGCTGCCAGCTGTCGAGATCGATCAGCGCCGCGAGCGATTCGTCGGCGAACATGCGCGGCAGATTTTCGATGATGCCGCCGCCGGTGATGTGGGCCATCCCCGCGATCGGCACCGCCGCGAGCGTGGCGTGAATCGAGCGCACGTAAATTCGCGTCGGCGCCAGCAGCGATTCGAGCAACTCACCGCCCGGCGCCTGAACCTGATCGGCGAGAATGCGGCGGATCAGTGAATACCCGTTCGAGTGCGGGCCGCTCGACTTGAGCCCAATGAGCTGATGGCCGAGCGCGATGCCGCGACCGTCGATGATTCGCGAGCGTTCGACGACGCCGACGCAAAAGCCCGCGAGATCGTAGTCGCCGGCGCCGTAAAATCCGGGCATTTCCGCGGTTTCGCCGCCCACCAGCGCGCAGCCGGCGAGTTCACACGCGCGCGCGATGCCGTTGATCACGCGCTCCGCGACGTCGACGTCGAGGCGCGCTGTCGCGTAGTAGTCGAGAAACAAAAACGGCTCGCCGCCGGTGACCAGTACGTCGTTGACGCACATCGCGACGAGATCCTGGCCCACCCCGTCGTGGCGATCGTGGTCGATTGCCAGCTTCAATTTGGTGCCTACGCCGTCGGTGCCGGTGACGAGCACGGGCTCCCGATAACGGGTTGGCAATGCCGCAAGCGCGGCGAAGCCGCCGATTCCCGCCAGCATCTCCGGACGTTTCGTACGC
Organism: uncultured Gammaproteobacteria bacterium; assembly: GCA_963829065.1. Taxonomy (GTDB): domain Bacteria; phylum Pseudomonadota; class Gammaproteobacteria; order Pseudomonadales; family Azotimanducaceae; genus DATJGR01. Next base: position 142,331 of record CAWHHK010000021.1, read on the forward strand.
AGCGCCGCGGGTTTGATGCGACGGATCAATTCGTCGCCAGCGTCGATGTCGACGCCGGCATCGCGATAAGTCAGTTGGCGACTCAAGATGTAGGTCCCAGTGCGCGGGACGCGCAGTCTATCAAAGGCCCGCCGCGCTCACCCGCTTTTGAAACTGCGGTTTTGAAACTGCGGTTTTGAAACTGCGGTTTTGAAACTGCCGGTTTGAACTGTGCCGTTTGAATTCGCGCCGTTTGAATTGAAGTACACTGGCGCGTCACTGGGCTTAAGTCGGGCCGCATCGGATAGGGGCATGGGCCGCTTCGCAGTTCTTTTCTGGTGGATCCTCGTGCTGCCGATGTCGTTGTCGATGTCGGCGCGCGCCGCCAATGTCGATTGGCTCTACGACGTCGATGTCCCCGTCGCCGATCAATCTGTCGGCGTGCGCGCAACCGCATCGAAGCAAGCGTTGCTGATTGTACTGAAGCGCCTCAGCGGTCTCAGCACCGTCCCGCAGAACGCCGCCGTGACGCTCGCGCTCGAATCGCCGCAGCGCTACTACGTCGAGTACCGCTACCGCGAAGAAGCGGGGCCGACGCCGACCGCCGCGAAAGTGTTGCTGCTGTCGCTGCGCTTCGCGCAGCCGGCGATGCAGCGATTGATCGTCGATGCGAACCTGCCGCTGTGGAGTTCGAACCGGCCCACGACGGTCGCCTGGATCGTCGTCACCGAAGGCGCCGACCGTACGGTGCTGGGGGCCAGCGACACGCATCCGTTGTTGGATGCTTTACGAACACGTTCGCGCGAGCGTGGGCTACCGCTCGTGGTGCCGTTGATGGATCTGGACGAGCAGGTCGAAGTGACGGACGCCGTCGTGTGGGGCGCTTTGTCCGGCGTGCTCGAAACCGCGTCCGCGCGCTATTCACCTGAGCAGATCCTGGTCGGACGAATCAGTCACGGGGCGGCCAATTCCTGGGTCGGCGAATGGCAGCTGTGGACGCACGCTGATAAGCAGCGTTTCACGATTGAATCCGCGAGCGCCGCCGCAGAGGGTTCTGCGGTTGCCGACCGTCTCATCGATTCATTGGTCGCGCGGTACGTCGTCGACAGCGGTGCGCAAACACGGTTGCAGGTACGCATCGACGGCATCACGGGGGTCGCCGATTACGGTGCGCTGCTGAAGTATCTGGGTAGTCTCGAATTCGTCGATGCGGTCCAGGTCGACGAGGTTCATCCCGGCGTGGTGCTGCTCTCGTTCGCGACGCGTTCGCCGTGGGATCGATTACGCGACCTGCTGTCGCTCGATGGTCATCTGACCAGCGTGGATCAAGCCGACTCGGAGCGGCGCGTGTTGCTGTGGCGCGGTGACGCACGCAAATCGAGCCCCCTGTTGCGACAGATTCCCAACCTGATCACTGTGGGGCGCGTCCTGTTGGTCATACCAACGGCGTGGTGCCTCGTGGTGGCGCGTTACGAAGAGGCCGTCGCGTTGATGGCGGTTGCGGGTGCGTCGGACGCGGTCGACGGTTGGCTCGCGCGACACTTCAATTGGGTCAGCCGATTCGGCACTGCGCTCGATCCGCTGGCAGACAAGATTCTGGTCGGCGTGTTGTTCATCGTGTTGACGGTCGAGGGCGCGCTGCCGCTGTGGGTCGCGGGTATCGCGATCGGCCGTGACCTCGTGATACTCGGCGGCGCGGGGGCTTATCGCGCAGTGTTCAAACACATCGAATTCGCGCCGACGCTGTTGAGCAAAGCGAACACGGCGGTGCAGTTCAGCGTATTGCTGTTGCTGCTGCTCGGGCTGTGCGATTTCCGGTATGTCAGCGAAATCGCGAGATCCATTACTGATCCCTACGGATTCTGGGTTGTCGCAGGGCTCGCCATCGCGTCGGGCGCCGACTATGTGATCACCTGGAGCCGCCGGGCGTTGACGCAACACAAGGTAGCGCAGTGAACGCGGATCGCTCGCGCCAGCTCGCGTTGAAGTTTCCGCTGGAACGCCGCTGCACGCTCGCGACCTTCGAGCTGGGCCAGAACGCGGAGTTGATCGCGGCACTCGGTCAATGCGGCCGCACGCGGTCGATTCAGCGCGTGGTGGCTCGTCGGTGACGCGGGTTGCGGGAAATCGCATTTGTTGCAGGGTGCTTGCCACGCTGCGGTTGCCGCGGGTGTCGCCGCGGCATACCTGCCGAAGCAGGTGATGGACGGCGGCCCGAGCGCGTTGGACGGACTCGAGCGGTTTGGCGTGGTGGCGATCGACGATCTCGAATGCTGGGTGTCGCAGCGGCCGTGGGAAGACGCGCTGCTGGGTCTGTATCAGGAACTGTACAGGCACGGCGGCAGCCTGTTGTTGGCGTCCGCGCGGCCGCCCCTCGACCTCGCCGTTGGCCTGCCCGATCTCGCCTCTCGGTTGCGCGCCGCTCAGGTCTTCGGAATTCGCGCGCTCGATGACGCCGATCGTGCGCGGGCGATCGAACGCCTCGCGGCGCAGCGTGGACTCGAACTCGGTCCCGACGTCGCCAATTTCATCCTGCGCCGCGCGCCGCGGCGGATGGATCAGCTGATCGCGACGTTCGATGCACTGGATCGGGGTGCGCTCGCGCAGCAACGCCGGCTGACGATACCGCTGGCGAAGGAAGTGCTGGGCTTGTGACCGCTCCACGCCACGTGCTGTTCACCGGGGGTGGGTCGGCGGGTCACGTCATACCGAGTCTGCCGTTGATCGAACACTTTGCCGCGCTGGGGTCGACGATCAGCTATGTCGGGTCGAAGGACGGACCGGAGGCAGCGCTCGTGGCGCCGCTGGGCGTGGCCTTTTTTGCGATCCGCTCCGGAAAACTGCGGCGTTACTGGTCTTGGCGCAACGTCGCCGACGTGTGGTGGATCATCGTCGGGATCTGCCAGGCGGTTGCGCTGATCCGCCGCCTGCGGCCGTCGATCGTATTTTCAAAGGGCGGGTATGTGGCCTTTCCCGTCGTGGTCGGCGCGTGGTTCTGGCGCGTGCCGATCGTCGCGCACGAATCCGATCTGACGCCCGGACTCGCGAATCGGCTCTCACTGCCGTTTGTCGACGCGGTGTGTACGAACTTCTCTTCAACGACGTTTGAGCTTCGCGATCGTCCCGTCATTCACACAGGCACACCGTTGCGCGCGGACCTGTTGCACGGCGACGCGGCACGCGGTCGCGCGCTTGTGGACGCGCCGTCGGAAACTCCGCTGGTCCTCGTCGTCGGCGGCAGCCTCGGCGCCGAAGCGCTCAACCGCGTCGTCCGCGCTGCATTGGATTCGCTGCTGGGTTTTGGCGTCGTGGTGCACGTCTGCGGCGCGGGTAGAACCGACGCGGCGTTGCGGCAACGCGCGGGCTACCACCAGTTCGAATACGTCGGCGCCGAGTGGGGCGATCTGCTCGCGGCGGCCGACGTCGTCGTCAGTCGCGCGGGCGCGAATTCGGTCTATGAACTCGTCGCGTTGCACAAGCCGCACCTGCTGGTGCCATTGCCGCGCAGCGCCAGCCGCGGCGATCAGATCAGTAACGCCGCCTACGCGCAATCGCACGGTTGGAGTCGCGTCGTTGCGGAAGCGGATCTCGACGCCGCGCGCCTCGATGCTGAGGTCCGTACGATCTACGCCGATCGCCTGCGCATCGCGCGGGTGCTCGAAGGCGCGCAGCTCGGCGACGGCACGGGGGCGGTGGCCGCTGTCCTCGAACGTTTTGCGAAGCCAGACTGAGCAATACAGATCAGGATGATCGTCCCAGAACCAGGGACAAAAGCAGCAATCACAACCGCATACGCAATCGCCCGCACATCAATGCTAGGCTGACCAACTCGCGCTCTCTCGCTTCAACTCATTTCGTTCAGAGGTCATTTTCATGTCGATTCACTGGGTGGAGACCCCCCGCACGCTGACCCACTTCGACGCACAGACCACCGCGACGGTCGACGGTTTCGACAACGCGCTGGGCCTCGATGCCGGCCACGTTCAACACATCGCCGAGCTGTTCAACACGCCGCTGACGGGCGCCTACAACTGGGATTACCGGCTCCAGGACGATCGCATCCACAAACTGTACGAGCTCGGCAAGCAGCTGAACTGGGATGCGAGTATCGACATCGACTGGACGCAAACGCCCGATTACGCCGATCGCGCCGCGGTGACCGACGAACAACGCAAACAGGTGCAGGAGAATCGCGCCAACGCGTTGTTCAAGGGGTTCGCGCCGTGGGAAGCGATGGACGTCGACGCGGTCATTCGATGGATGCGGCACCAACACAGTTGGGCGATCAGTCAGTTCCTGCACGGTGAGCAGGGCGCGCTGCTGGTCGCGTCGCAGCTGGTGTCGTGCGCACCGTCGTTCGGCGCGAAGCTGTATGCGGCGTCGCAGACATTCGACGAGGCGCGCCATGTCGAGGTATTCAACCGGTATCTGCAAAACAAAGTCGGATTCACGTATCCGATCTCGCGCAGCTTGAAGTTGTTGTTGGATAAAATACTGACCGACGCGCGCTGGGATCTGAAATTCATCGGCATGCAGATCATCATCGAGGGTCTCGCGCTGGCGGCGTTCAACACGATCCAGCAGAGCACGCAGGATCCGGTGTTGCGCGACATCGTGCACCTCGTCATTCGCGACGAGGCGCGGCACGTGACGTTCGGCGTCAACTATCTCGAGGAATTCGTGAAGACGTTGAGCGCGGAGGAACTCGAGGAACGCGCCCAGTTCGCGTACGAAGCCTGCGTGGTGATGCGTACGCGGCTGATTCCGACCGATGTCTACCGCGAATTCGGCTGGCCGGTCGAGGAAGCCGCGGCGATTGCGACGGGCGGTGAACATCGCCAACGCTTTCGCAACATGATTTTTGCCCGCGTGGTGCCGAACTTGAAGCGCATCGGATTGTTGACCGACGCGATTCGCCCGAAGTTCGAAGCGCTGGGTCTGCTCGAATTCGAGACGCTGCCGCACGACGGCATAACGGATTGGAGCGAGTTGGAAAAGCCCCTCTTCGCGAAAGTTGGTTGAGCGCGCCATGTACAAGGTGCGAACGTTCAATCAGATTGCGCTCAAAGGACTCGAGCGATTTCCCAGAGCCGCATTCGAAGTGGGAACTGAAATCGCGGATCCGCACGCGATTCTGTTGCGCAGTCAGGTACTCACGGCAGAGCACGTCACGCCGAACCTGCGCGCGGTCGCGCGGGCCGGCGCTGGCGTCAACAACGTCCCGGTGGATCTGTGTACCGAGCGCGGCGTCGTCGTGTTCAACACCCCCGGCGCGAACGCCAACTCGGTCAAAGAACTCGTGCTTGCGGCGTTGCTGTTGTCGGCGCGCGACGTGCTCGGCGGCTTGAACTATGTCGCCTCCGTCGCGGGCATCGCGGACTCCGCTGAACTCAATCGACGGGTCGAGTCGGAGAAGAAACGCTTTCAAGGCGAAGAAATCCACGGCAAAACGCTGGGCGTCGTCGGTCTCGGCGCGATCGGCGCCCTGGTCGCCGAGGCAGGTCTGGGGCTCGGTATGAAAGTGCTCGGTTACGATCCCGCGATCTCAGTCGAGGCAGCCTGGCGCCTGTCGAGCGACGTGCAGCGCATGGAGAACCTGCCGACGCTGCTGGCGCGTTCGGACTACGTGACGCTGCACGTACCGCTGCTCGACAGCACGCGCAACATGATCAACGCGGAATCGGTGAAGGCGCTCCGACCGTCCACGGTCCTGCTCAATTTCGCGCGGCAGGAAATCGTCGACGAGACTGCGCTGGCGCACGCGCTCGGCGCGGGTCGACTGGCGCGCTACTTCTCGGATTTCCCCTCACCGACGCTGGCGCGTCTCCCCAACGTGGTTGCTACGCCGCACCTGGGCGCCAGCACCGCCGAGGCAGAGGAGAATTGCGCCGTGATGGCGGCCGATCAACTGATCGATTTCCTCTCCAACGGCAACATTCGCAACTCGGTGAATTTCCCCTCGGTGACGCTCGAGCGCACGGAGGGCGTCCGTCTCGCCGTAGCCAATCGCAACGTGCCGAAAATGCTGGGCCAGATCCTGTCGGTGCTCGCGAATCGCAACATCAACGTGATCGACATGATCAACCGCAGTCGCGGCGACGTCGCCTACAATCTGATCGACGTCGCGGCGCCGATTCCGGCGGAACTCGTTGCGGAGATCAATCGAATCGGTAGCGTGACGAACGTTCGCCGGATCGGGGACTAGCGGGCCGCTTTTGCAATACGTCAGGCCCGCGCGCCGTGCCGCGGGCCGCGCCGCGCTTGCCGGTGTCGGAATCGCAGTGAACTGAGGAGCGCCAGTTCGTCTCGATTGCAGGGCGAAAATTCGCCGCACGCTTCCGCGGCGATGCACTCGGCGGCAAATGGCGCGCTCACTGTTCCCTGAGATCCGTGGCCCGTGTTCACGAACAGACGAGCGAGTCGCTCGCCTTGAGCATCGAACAGGCCGCCGACGATCGGAATTCTGTCGGACGTCACCGCGCGCGCACCGCGGACGCTTCCTAGATGGTCACGCCTCGGTTCGGCGCCGGCGAGGCCGAGCCACCATTGGTCGAACCGACGCAGGTTGAAATCGGCGGCGGTGTCGCCCGACCAGGGTTTGTGTTCGTAGGTCGCGCCAATGCCCCAGTTCGACGCAAGCGGAACCATGAAGCCGTCGCCGACCAGCGGCAGCGAAGGAATCGTGTCGGGCGCGATCCGTTCGGTCTGCCCCCATACGGGCACGAGTTCGAGATATCGCGCCTGATCGAAGTTGTTGGTGCCGGTGCCGGCGCACAACACGATCTGATCGCACGCGAGCGCCCCCGTGTTTGTGTGAACGGTCGCGTGCGCCGAGTTGGTCGAGACCGCACTCGCAGTGACGCCCGCGCGATATTCGATCAGCGGATCGCGCAACAGCAGATCACACCATCGCTGCAGATCGAGGGCGCGGCCGTGCGGGAAGTACAACCCGCTGCGGCGCACCGGGAAGCCCGCGAGCGCCGACGCGGTGGTCGCGTCCACCGGCATGACCCATCCTCCGGTGTGCGCGTAGGTGGCCGCGGCCAGTTCGAGGCGCTGCTCGTTCATCGAACTACTGGGGAATTGGAGTACGCCGCTCGGCGCAGGCTGTCGTGTCCGCTGGACCTGCCGCTGGACCTTGTCCGCATGCTGCTGATACCAGTGCTGGGCGTACAGATAGCCGAGGCGGCGCAGACCGCCGTCGGCCAGCAGCCGGCAGTGCAACAACGTCGCCGCCATGCGATTCGGCGGCGCTGGTGACGCGTCGAGCAGCGTGACCTGCACGCCGCGTTGCGCGAATTGGCGCGCGGTGCAGGCGCCGGCGAGTCCGCCGCCGACGATGATGATCGGCCCGGGTTTCGCCGTCGCGGAGCGGGCGTCGCCGCAAACGTGCCCGCGAGCGTGTGGCGCTTGTGCGGTCTCTGGTCGATTTTGCGCATCACGAAGCCGACGTCGCCGAGCCCGCGGCGCACGTCGCCGACGGCGCTGAACGTCGCAATCGTCGTGCCGTCCGCTGACAGTGCCGCAATGGCGCGCCACAACGCGGTGCTCCAGAGATCCGGGTTGCGATCCGGCGCGAACCCGTCGAGCAGCCACGCATCCACCGCAAGTCGTTGACGGTCGATGATGTCGTGGAGCCCGGCCGATGCATCGCCGAAGAAGACCGACAACATGACGCGTCCGCCGACGAGATGGCGCCGGTGCCAGCCGGCAATGAGGGGAGGATAGTGTCGCGCGAGCTCTGCGTAGATCGGCAGCGCGCGACATCGCCGCGAAGCCAGCGCGGCGAAATCGGAATGAGTGACCGGGTGCTTCTCGACGCTGATGAAGTGCAGACGCGCCGACGGCGGTGCATGCGCCAGATGACGCTGCGCGATCACCGCGAAATTCAACGCGGTGCCGAAGCCGAGTTCGCCGATGGTGAATGCGCCAGCGTTTTGGGCAAGGCGCTGCGTCAGCCGCTGCGGCTCGATGAACACGCGCTCCACTTCGGCGGCGCCGTCGGGCGCGTGATAAATGTCGCCGAACTGTCGCGACAGCGGTTGCTCGCCGTGCCATTGCAAGCGCGCCGGAATCAACGGGTCGTGCGCCGACTCGCGCCGGCGCCAGCGTTCGCACCGAACGAGTTCAAGCTTCATCGAGCGACGGCGCGCGCCGGGTCCTGGATCCACTCGCTGAACGATCCCGGATACAACGCGGGCTCTGGCAGCCCCGCGTGCCGGATCGCGAGAATGTTGTGGCACGCGGTGACGCCGGAACCGCAATAGCAGACGAGGTCCACTGCGGGGACGAGTTCACCTGCCGGCCGTCATGGCCACGTCGAACCGATCTCTGAGCGCCGTCGGCGCCAGGAAGCGATTGGCAGCGTCGAGATTGCCTTCGAACGGCACGCATCGGGCGCCCGGAATGTGACCGGCGACGGGATCGATCGGTTCGAGTTCGCCGCGGAAGCGGATCTCGCTGCGCGCATCGAGCAGCACCATCGTCTCGCCTCGATCGAGGATGTCCTGTGCGCTGACCGTGCGTGTCAACGTCGCGCGCGGCTCGAAGCGCGTGGGCGACCGATGCTCGACGCCAGACTTCAGTTCGTAGCCGGCGGCTTGCCACGCGCTCAGTCCGCCGTTCAAGACTGCCACGCGCGCGTGACCGAGCCAGCGCAGCAGCCACCACGCGCGCGCCGCGAACGCGCCGTTGGCGGCGTCGTACGCGACGACCTGCGTGGCGTTGCCGATACCCCAGCGACCGAACGTTGCCGCGAGCACCGCGGGGTCAGGTAACGGATGGCGCCCGCTGACACCGGCGATCAGCGGGCCGGACAGGTCGGTCGCGAGGTCGGCAAAGACCGCGAATGGAATGTGGGCGGCTGCGGTAGGCCCGCTGTCCGTGCGGCGCATCCGCAGCAGACGCGCGGCAATCGAGCGCACACCAATCCGGCGCGCCGAGATGGCTCAGTAGAACTTGCGGCTCGACTGACGGTGTCATACATTACGATTTTTCATGATTGCGGGCGCTTTCGACGTCGCGCATGACCCAGGTCTCACGCGGGGATCGTCCACCGCCGCCGCCCGCGGGAATCCGTATAGTAACGAGTTGGTAACGACTCGGTTTGGGCCCGCGGTGGCGTTTTGGGGTCCGTGTTGACACAATGCGCGCCGCTGCAAGCTTTGTAGACCGTCCTTCCAAGGGAGTTAACGCGAGTGGATTTTGCATTCCTGCATCAGGGTCTCTGGAACGCCTCGATCGGCACCATGGCTCTGTACACCCTGGTCATGACCCACGTCACGATCGTGGCTGTGACCGTGTACCTGCACCGTTACTCGGCGCACCGCGCACTCGAGTTGAACGGCGCGCTGAAGCATTTCTTTCGCTTCTGGCTGTGGTTGACCACCGGCATGCTGACGAAAGAGTGGACCGCGGTACACCGCAAGCACCACGTCCATTGCGAGACCGAAGAGGACCCGCACAGCCCGCAAATATTCGGCTTGGGCAAAGTGCTGTTCGAAGGCGCGGAGCTCTACGGCGTCACCGCGGCCAAGCCCGAGGTGCTCGAGCGGTTCGGCAAAGGCACGCCGGACGATTGGATCGAGCGCAACCTCTACAGCAAATTCAAGATCAGCGGCGTCGGCACGATGATGGTCATCGACCTGCTGTTGTTCGGCGTAGGCGGGCTGACGATCTGGGCCATCCAGATGCTGTGGATCCCGTTTTTTGCCGCCGGCGTCATCAACGGCGTCGGCCACTATTGGGGCTATCGCAACTTCGAGTGTCCGGACGCGGCGCGCAATCTCGTACCGTGGGGCATCCTGATCGGCGGCGAAGAGCTGCACAACAATCACCATACCTACCCGAACTCGGCGAAACTCTCGGCGAAGCCGTGGGAGTTCGACATCGGCTGGATGTGGATCACGCTGTTCAGGATGCTGGGGCTCGCCCGCCCGCTGAGCACGGGGCCGATCGTCGAGAAAGTCGCCGGCAAAGACCTGATCGACAAGGACACCGTGTGGGCCGTTCTCAACGATCGCTTTCGCGTGATGGCGAACTATGCGGAACGCGTCGTCGCCCCGATGGTGGAACTGGAAGTTCAGCGCGCCGACACCGCGACGCGAGCGCTGCTCAAGCGCGGCAAATTGCTGCTGACGCGCGAAGACATGCTCGTCGATGACGCGGGACGGGAAGACATCTCGCGCCTCGTCGACGGCAGCCCGATGCTGCGGACGATCTACGAACTCAAGCAACAGCTGCAGAACGTCTGGTCGAAGCGCGGCGGCGACGCCGAGATTCTGCTGCACGACTTCAAGCAATGGTGCATCGACGCGGAGGCGACCGGCATCCAGACGCTGCGCGATTTCGTGAAGGATCTGAAGTCGTACACGGTGCCGAAACTGGCGCGCGCCTGAGGCATTGACGACCGATCAAAGAGCCCGCAAATGCGGGCTCTTTTTTTCGCCAACGTTTTACATCGCTCCACTACATCCGGTCGACGGTCTCGATGCCGAGCAACGCGAGGCCTTGCTTCAACGTGTCGGCGACGCGACGGCACAACAGCAACCGACTCGCGCGCGTGGCCGCATCTGCATTCAGCACCGGACACTGTTCGTAGAACTGCATGTAACGCGCGGCCAGTTCGTAGAGGTAGCTGCACAAGTAGTGCGGTAACGCCGTATCGGCGACATCGTCGACCGTCTCTTGAAACCGGGCGAGCACCAGCGCGAGCGCGCGCTCGGCCGGCGCCTCGAGTGACACCGTGCCTTTGAGTTCTTCGGCCCACACCTGGCCCCGTCGGAACAGGCTGACGATGCGCGTGTACGCATACTGCAGGTACGGCGCGGTGTTGCCGTCGAACGCCAGCATCGTGTCCCAGTCGAAGACGTAGTCGCTGGCGCGATGTTTCGACAGATCTGCGTACTTCACGGCGCCGATGCCGACGACGCGGGCGATCTCTCGGCGGTCTTCCTCAGACAACGCCGGGTTCTTCGCGCTGACGACGTCGTACGCGCGTTGCTGCGCCTCGTCGAGCAGATCGACGAGCTTCACCAGACCGCCGTCGCGCGAACGGAATGGTCGGCCGTCTTTGCCGAGCATCACGCCGAACGGGTGGTGCTCCAACGACGTTTGTGGCGCAACGAATCCGGCGCGCCGCGCGACCGCGAAAACCTGCCGGAAGTGCAGTGACTGGCGCGCGTCGACGAAATACAGGATGCGATCGGCATGCAGCGTCTGCGCGCGATAGCGCAACGCGGCGAGGTCGGTGGTCGCGTAAAGGTATGCGCCGTCGCTCTTCTGCACGATGACGGGCTGCGGCGTGCCGTCTTTCGCGTTGAACTCATCGAGGAATACACAACCCGCACCGTCCGACTGGGTCAACAAACCGGCTTGATCCAGCGCGTCGACGATATCGGGCAGCTCGTCGTTGTAGGCGCTCTCGGCATGCACGTCGGCGCGCGCGAGCTCAATGCCGAGACGCCGATATACGTCTTCGCAGTGGCTCATCGAGATGTCGATGAACGCTCGCCACAACGCGTTTGCGCGCGGTTCTCCCCGCTGCAGCGCGACGACACACGCGCGCGCGCGTTCCGCAAAGCCCGGATCCGCGTCGAAACGCTGTTTCGCGGCCTGATAGAACCGCTCCAAGTCCGCCAACTCCTCGGACGCGCTGCCCGTGTCTTCGAGATACGCGAGCAACATGCCGAACTGCGTTCCCCAATCGCCGACGTGGTTCTGCCGAATCACGCGCTCGCCGCGCGCCGTGAGCACGCGCGCCATCGCATCGCCGATGATCGTGCTGCGCAGATGGCCGACGTGCATCTCCTTGGCGAGGTTCGGTGACGAGTAGTCGATGACCACCGTCTTTGGTTGCGCCACCGCGGCCAGCAATGGTTGATTCGGATCCGCTGCAGCTTCGAGCAACGCATCGCTCAATCGGATGTTGACGAACCCGGGTCCCGCGATGTCGACGCTCGACGCGATATCCGCGAGGTCGAGTTCTGCGACGACGGCGGCCGCCAGCTCGCGCGGATTCCGGCGCAACTGTTTGGCGGCCTGCATCACGCCGTTGGCCTGGTAGTCGCCGAATTCGGGACGCGCCGCCGGCGTAATCGTAGCCGTCGGATCGGCGACGCCGGCGGCCGCCATGGCCGCGCGCACGCGGCTGTCGAGTAGCGCTCTGAGGTTTTGCGTCATGGCTCGCGTGTGACGGAGACTTGTTCTGCCTGTGGGCCTTTGTCGTGCGTCGTCACTTTGAAGCGCACGTATTCGCCGTCCTTCAGGCTGCGGCGCCCGGTGCCGCGGATGTTTCGATGATGCACAAAGACCTCGCCGCCGCTGTCGCGCACGATGAAGCCGAACCCTTTCGTGCGGTTGAACCATTTGACGCGGCCGGTCTCGCGGTCGTCGTCCTCGTCGGATTCCGGTTCCGTCGGCGCAGCGGCGTTGGCTCGCGCCGGCGCCGCTGCGCGCAGCGTGACGATGCTGCCGACGAAGATCGCCGCGACCGCCAGCAGCAGCATCGCAAACGGTTGTCCCGAGAACAGTCGGGTATGAATCTCGGTGATGACGGCTCCGAGAAACAATGCGCTGGCCGCAGCGACGAGGACTCGTGTCATGGATATCTCTTACCTGTCTGACGCAGCGCCCGCAGATACGCGGCGACCGCGGCAGCGAGCCCGATCCGCAGCGCGTCCACGATCAACGCATGCCCGATCGACACTTCGAGCACTTCGGCAATTCCGCGAAACAACGGCAAATTGTCGAGGTCGAGATCGTGCCCGGCGTTAACGCCGAGGCCCAGTTCGGTCGCCTGACGCGCCGCGTCCGCATATTTGCGGAGGCTCGCCTGCGCCTCGCTGCTGCCGGCGCCGTAAGCCCTGACCGATTCCGCAAAGGGGCCGGTGTACAACTCGATGCGCTGCGTGCCGACACGCGCGGCGCGCTCGACCTGCGCAGCCTCGGGGTCCAGGAACAAACTCACGCGCGTGCCGAGCTCTCGATACCGCGCGATCGCGTGCTCCAGGCGCGCGGTGTCGCCCGTCAGATCCCAGCCGTGATCCGACGTCAGCTGCGAATCGCTATCGGGCACCAGCGTGCACTGGTCGGGCCGTGCTGCGTCGATCAACGCGTCGAATCCGGGATAGCCGTTCGGAAGCGCCGGCGCGAACGGATTGCCTTCGATGTTGAGTTCGATGCCGGGGTGGCGTTCGCGCAACAGCTGCGCGAGATCCGTGACGTCGTGCGGCCGAACGTGGCGCATATCGGGGCGTGGATGCACCGTGATCCCGTACGCGCCGGCGCCGACCGCGACGTCGGCTGCTTCGACGACGCTCGGTTGGTCGCCACCGCGTGAATTGCGAAGCAGCGCGATCTTGTTCAGGTTGACCGATAGTTCGATCACGACCAGCCGCTGCGGCGCGGACGCGCTTTGATTGCGACACCCGCGATCAGACCACCGAGAACCAGGCCGCCACCGATCAGCAGCCAGCGTTGCTCGGTACCTTTCTCGAGCCGCTGCGACTCTGAGATCAAATCGTCGACTTCGGCCCGCAACCGCGTGTTCAACGCGATCAATTCCTGATTGCGTGTGTGTTCGCCGATCGCGTCAGACGATATTTGCTTCAGATCGGCGAGTTCGCCCTCGAGTTTCGTGACCTGCGCCGTCAGTTGATCGCGCACCGTCGTCGCTTCGGTACTGGTACTGCGCAGCTCCGTCAACGTCTCGCCGCGTTGCGCGAGCTGACCTTGCAGCGCCGCTACGCGGTTGTTGGCGGCCACGAGCTGACTGCGAGCGATGGGTTCCTTCGCCAGATACTGCGTGCTGATCCAACCCTCGATGCCGCTCTGCGTCCGAACCTCCGTATAGCCCGCACTCTCGTCGGTTCGCAGCACGTCGAGCTGGGTGCCGGTCGGCAGCCCGCGATGCACGATGCGGTGTCCGTCCGATGGGCCGCTGCGCAGCGGCACCGTGAACTCGTCCGAGATCCACGCGGTTTCGGCGCGCAACAGCGGCGACAGCAGGATCCCGAGGCACAATATCCCAGCGCGCAAGGCGAAACGGGTCATGGCGCCTGATCCGCATTGTTGGCGCGCGCCGCCACGGCCGTGCTCAGGTATCCGCCAAGCCCGAGATACGCAAACGTAATCAGCAGGTACGACAGTGTGATCGCAAATCCTCCGATCAGTTTGTAATTCACCCAGAACGCTTCCGAGTAATTGCGCGCGACATACAGGTTGAGCGCGCCCGCCAGCAAGAACCCGAAGGCCCAACCGAAGTTAAGTCGTGCCCAGACGCGCGCGGGCAGCGTCAATTGACCCGCGAGCAGCCGCTCGACGAGGTTTTGGCGCGCAAAGAAATGACTTGCCAACAACGCGCCGGCCATGACCCAGTTGATGATCGTGGGTTTCCATTGAATGAAGGTCTTGTCGTGCAGCAGCAACGTCAAGCCACCGAACACGAGCGATATCCAGAACGTGAATTTCGTCTGCCCGGAGATCCGTCGCTTCGCGAGCCACAATGCGCCGACCTGCAGCGTCACCGCGACCATCAACGCCGCGGTCGCGTAGAAGATCCCGAATGCGTAATAGACAGCGACAAAGACTAGAATCGGAATGAATTCGACCAGCTGCATGCAAGTGTCGTGCGTGAATGTGGCGCGATCATAGAAGATTCATCGGCCAGGCTAAAGAATCGATTGTGTCGATGGAGTTCAAGCGTGCGTGAAGTCCGGTGAGCCAGTACTTCGCTGTGCATCTGACGCATCCGCAGCGGCGTCTGCTCGTGCAGGCGGCGGACATCGTGCGTGGCGGCGGCGTGATCGTCTATCCGACCGATTCGACGTATGCGCTCGGTTGCCACATCGGCGACAAAGCGGCGCTCGACCGCATCAGGGCGATCCGGCGGCTCGACAAGCTGCATCACTTCACGCTCGTGTGCCGCGATCTGTCGGAATTGTCGATCTATGCGCAGGTCGACAACACGAGTTATCGAACGCTCAAGCATTTCACGCCAGGCCCTTTCACGTTTTTGTTGAAGGCGTCGCGCGAGGTGCCGCGGCGGCTGGTCCATCCGAAGCGTCGCACCATTGGGATTCGGGTTCCGCAACACGCGATCGCGCAGGGGCTGCTCGATGCGCTCGGCGAACCGATGATGTCGACGAGTCTGATCCTGCCCGGTGCCATCGAAGCGCTGTCGGATCCGCAGGAGTTCCGCCATCAGCTCGAGTCTCAAGTCGATCTGATCATCGACGGCGGTTCCTGCGGCCTGACCGCGACGACCGTCGTCGATCTGACCGTATTGCCGCCGGTCGTGGTGCGGCCGGGCCTCGGCGTCTTCGAGTGAAACGGCGGTCGGAGCGCTCGGGTATACTGCCGCCACTTGGAATTTCGGGGACGGGGATTGAGTAGCAGTGACTCGGATCATCGGGTCGTGTCAGGTATGCGTCCCACCGGGCGTCTGCACCTCGGTCACTACCACGGTGTCCTGAAGAACTGGATTCGACTGCAGCACGAGTACGAGTGTTTCTTCTTCGTCGCCGACTGGCACGCGCTGACGACGCACTACGAAGCACCCTACGATATCGAGCAGTACACGTTCGATACGGTGGTCGATTGGCTCGCGGCGGGCGTGAGTCCCGGTTCAGCGACGGTGTTCGTCCAGTCGAAAGTGCCCGAACACGCAGAGCTGCATCTGCTGCTGTCGATGATCACGCCGGTGAGCTGGCTCGAACGCGTGCCGAGCTACAAGGACCAGCAGGCAAAACTCAACGACCGCGATCTATCGACCTACGGATTCCTCGGTTATCCGGTGCTGATGTCGGCCGACGTCCTGAGCTACCGCGCCGGCAACGTGCCGGTGGGTGCGGACCAGGTAGCGCACGTCGAGGTGACGCGGGAGATCGCGCGCCGCTTCAATCACATCTATGGTCGCGAGCCGCAATTCGAACAGCACGCCGAAGCGGCGGTGAAGAAGATGGGCAAGAAAGGCGGTCGTTTGTACAGTGAACTGCGCAAAGCGTATCTGACGTCGGGTGACGTCGACGCGTTGCAGAAGGCGCGCGCGCTGCTCGCTGACCAGCAGAATCTCTCAATTGGCGACCGCGAGCGTCTGTTCGGTTATCTCGAAGGAGGCGGCCGCATCATTCTTCCGGAGCCCCGCGTGTTGCTGACGAAGGAGTCCAGGGTGCCGGGACTCGACGGCGAGAAGATGTCGAAATCGTACGAGAACACGATCCGGATGCGCGAAGAGCCCGGCGTGATCGAGCAGAAGATCAAGACGATGAAGACCGACCCGGCGCGGGTACGACGCAGCGACCCGGGTACGCCCGAGCTGTGTCCGGTGTTCGCGCTGCACGAGATCTACTCGAGTCAGGAGACGCGCGAGTGGGCGGCGCAGGGCTGCCGTACGGCCGGGATCGGCTGTCTCGAGTGCAAGGGTCCGTTGATCGACGCGATCGAGGCCGAGCAGGCGCCGATCCGCGAACGCGCGCTGCAATACGAAGGAGACCGTGACATGGTGCAGTCGATTCTGATCGAAGGTTCCGAGAAGGCGCGTGACGTCGCCCGTGAGACGCTCGAAGACGTGCGCGCTGCGATCGGCATTTCGCACCGGTGAACGACGCCGTGTCGGAACCGCTCGCGGTGCTCGCCGGCGCAGACGCGCCGGGAGAGGGGTTACGCGCGCTGCGCGAACAGCGCGGCGCCGGCGCCGACGAACTCTACGCCGTCGTCAGCGGCGAAGCAGTCACGCAACTGCCGACGGACCTCTACATTCCGCCCGACGCGCTCGAAGTATTTCTCGAGACGTTCGAGGGCCCCCTGGACCTGCTGCTCTATCTGATCCGGCGCCAGAACCTCGACATCCTCGACATCAAAGTCGCCGAAATCACGCGGCAGTACATGCAGTACATCGAGTTGATGACGGCGCTGCAGTGGGAACTCGCCGCGGAGTATCTCGTGATGGCAGCGCTGCTCGCGGAGATCAAGTCGCGGATGCTGCTGCCCCGACCCAACTTCGACATCGACGATGAAGACGATCCGCGCGCCCAGCTGATTCGCCGACTGCAGGACTACGAGCGTTTCAAAGGCGCCGCGGAGCGCATCGACACGCTGCCGCGACTGGAACGCGACATATTCCGCGCGTACGCCGAACGTCCCGAGCTGACGCGCCAGTACGTGGAGCCCGAGGTCGATCTGAAAGAGGTGCTCGTCGCACTGTCGCGTGTGCTGCACCGCGCGGAAATGTTCCAACGGCATGCGGTGAAGCTCGAACCGTTGTCGGTACGCGAACGGATGTCGGATGTGCTGGCCCGCGTCAACGATGCGCCGGAGGAATTCGTCGCCTTCGTGAGCCTCTTCAACGTCCGCGAAGGACGCCTCGGCGTGATCGTCACCTTTCTGGCCGTAATGGAGCTGATTCGCGAAGGACTGATCGACCTGGTCCAGCACGAAATATTCGCGCCCATCTACGTGCGCGTCGCCGTCAACTGATCGGAAGTCAACTTCATGTTGCAGATTGAGCGCATCAAACAGATTGTCGAAGCGGCGCTGCTGTGCGCCGACGAACCACTCACGCTGGAACTGCTCGAGCGCCTGTTCGCAGAAGACGAGTGCGACAGGGCGATGCTGAAATCGGTGGTCGAAGCGCTCGAGCAGGAGACCGCGGAGCGCGGCATCGAGTTGAAACGCGTCGCGTCGGGTTATCGATTCCAGGTGCGCCAGGAACTCGCGCCGTGGATGAGCCGCATGTGGGAGGATCGGCCGCCGCGATATTCGCGCGCGTTGCTCGAGACGCTCGCGTTGATTGCGTACAAACAGCCGGTTACCCGCGGCGACATCGAACAAGTGCGTGGTGTCACGGTCAATTCGAACATGGTGCGCACACTGCTCGAACGCGACTGGATACGCGTCGTCGGCTATCGCGAAGTTCCGGGTCGGCCCGCAATGTACGGGACCACGAAGACATTCCTCGACTATTTCAATCTGAAAAGCCTCGACGAACTGCCGACGCTGCCCGAAATCAAGGCGCTGATCGAGCCGATCGAGGCGGAACTCGCCGGTGCCGGGCCCGAGTATCTTGCCGGTCCGCGCGTCGAATTTCCGGGCGACGAGGTTGTGCAGGGCGAGGAGCAAGGCGAGTTCGACGCCGCCTCCGAATCGCGTGCCGCGCCCGCCGCGGAACGGGAGCGGTGAAGAAGCCCGGCCCCAAGGCGCGCGCGAGCGTCGTCACCGCAGAACGCCGCACCGAAAAACTCCATAAGGTGATGGCCGATGCCGGTCTAGGCTCGCGCCGCGAGATGGAACGTTGGATCGTCGCCGGACGCGTTACCGTCGGCGGCACGGTTGTCTCGTTGGGTGCTCGCGTCAGCGCCGAAGATCAGATCGCCGTCGATGGCGTGCCGCTGCATCATCGAGCGGAGACCACGGCGCGCATCCTGATCATGAACAAAGCCGACGGCGTCGTGTGCACGCGACGCGACCCCGAGGGCAGGCCGACCTGTTTTGACGGGCTGCCGCGTCTCACCGGCGCGCGTTGGGTATCGGTCGGCCGTCTCGACATCAATTCCAGCGGCCTGTTGCTGATCACCAACGACGGTGCACTGGCGCACGCATTGATGCATCCGTCGACGGGTCTGGATCGCGAATACGTCGTTCGCGTCGCTGGTCTGATCGATGAGGAGATCGAGCACACGTTGCGCGAAGGTGTCGAGCTCGATGGCTCAATCGCGCGTTTCACCGATATCAGCCGTCAGAGCGGTACCGGCTACAACCACTGGTATCACGTCACGCTGATGGAGGGCCGCAATCGAGAAGTGCGCCGGCTGCTGGAATCGCAGGGAATTCAGGTGTCGCGACTGAAACGGGTCAGATACGGGCCCGTGATCTTGCCGGCGTCTTTGCGGCGCGGACATTGGCACGAAATGTCCGCCGCCGACGTCGGCGAACTCTATCGCGTGCTGGGACTGCCGCGGCCGCGACTCTCGTCGCACGCCCCGCGACGCGACGCAGAGTCGGTGCTGATTCCGTATCCAGCGCTGCGTCGCGTCACGGCCTGATCGCGTCCGCCGCCGAAATCGGTCACGGCGTCCAATCGCGGGCGTCCCACTGCAACTCGCTGCGGCCGCGCGAATCGGGGCCGAGCAGGTACAAGTAAATGTCCATGTGGGATTCCGGCGGCGGTACCGTCGCGGGGTCCTCCGCGGGGTAAGCGGCCACGCGCATCGACGTACGCGTCGCGCCAGGATTCAGCGTCGCGACCCGTACGCGTCCCTCGTGCGCAAGTTCATCCGCGAGGACCTGCGCGAATCCTTCAGCCGCGAATTTGGATGCCGCATAAGCGCCCCAATACGCGCGCCCCACGCGCCCGACGCTCGACGACGTGATCACGACCGATGCGTCGGCGGACTGGCGCAGCGCCGGCAGCAGCGCCTGCGTCAGCAGGAACATCGCTTCGACGTTGACGTGCATGACGCGCCGCCAGGTTGCCGCGTCATAGAACTCGAGCGGAACGCGCGGCCCGAGCAGACTCGCGTTGTGCAGCAATCCGTCGAGGCGACCGTAGTGATCGAGGATCTGGCTGTTGAGATCGGCGTAGGCATCGATCGTTGCGATCTCGAGATCGCACGGCACGATCGTGGGATCCGTGCCGGTGTCTTGCGCAATCGCGTCGAACACCGCTTCGAGCTTGGCCTGACCGCGCCCCAACAGCACGACGTTGGCGCCGTAACTCGCGAAGGTTTTTGCAGCGCAAGCGCCGATGCCATCGCCGGCTCCCGTCACCAGAACCGTGCGTCCGGCCAGCAAGTTCTGCGCGGGCCGATAGCGCCACTGCGACCGCGCAGCGGCCAATTCAGATTGCATCGGGTTTAACCGCGTGCAACAGGTAGTTGACGTCGACATCGGCGCCGAGGCGTGCGGTGCGCGTCAACGGGTTGTACGTCATGCCGATGATTTCCTGCGTCGACAGGCCCGCGGCGCGGATCGCGCGCGCGAGTTCCGCGGGTCGAACGAATTTGCGGTAGTCGTGCGTGCCGCGCGGCACCAGGTTCAGCAGGTATTCGGCGCCAACGACGGCGAGTGCCCACGCTTTCGGGTTGCGATTGATCGTCGAGAAGAACAGGTGGCCACCGGGTTTTGCGAGTGTCGCGCACGCGCTAACGATCGCGGCCGGATCGGGCACGTGCTCGATCATTTCCAGGCACGTCACAACATCGAAGGACGCGGGCGCATCTTGTGCAAGCTCCTCGGCGCTGATCCGCCGATAGCTGATCGTCGTCGCTGTTTCGGCCGCGTGTTGGCGCGCGACCGCCAATGGACCTTCAGCCAGGTCGCACCCCAGAACGTCGGCGCCGCGGACCGCCATCGCTTCGGCGAGAATTCCGCCGCCACAGCCAATGTCGACGACGCGCTTCCCGACGAGATCACAGTGGCGCGCGATGTAGTCCAGGCGCAGCGGATTGATGTCGTGCAACGTCCGAAACTCGCCTTCGGGGTCCCACCATCGATGCGCGAGCGATTCGAATTTCGCGACTTCCGAATGATCGACGTTCGTGACCACTGCGTGATTCCTCAGTGACCGTCGATCGAGGTTGCGAGACGACGCGTCCACGTCGCCGCACGGGCGTGAATGCCGCTGACGTCGAGCGTCGTCGGATTGCCATCGATCAACAGTTGCCGGCCGTCGACCCAGACGTTTTGGACGTGACTGCCCGACGCGGTGTAAAGCAACGTCGACTCGGGACGATGCACCGGCAGCGCACCGGCGTGCGTGAGGTCGATCGAGATCAGATCGGCTGCTTTGCCGGGCTCGATCGAACCGATGATCGCGTCGAGACCGAGCGCGCGCGCGCTGGCGAGCGTCGCAAGCTCGAGTGCGGCGTGTGCGTCGAGCGCCGTCGGATCGCCGCTGACGGTCTTTGCGAGCAACGCAGCCGTGCGCGCTTCGGTGAACATGTCGAGCGAATTGTTCGCGGCGGCGCCGTCGGTGCCGAGACCGACGAACAGTCCGCGCCGTTGCATCCTGCAGATGTCGGCGACACCGCTGCCGAGTTTCAGATTCGATTGCGGACAATGCACCGCGCGGACGCCGCCTTCGACCAGTGCGTCGAGATCGGCGTCATCGAGTTGGGTCAAATGCACCGCTTGCAGGCGCGGCACCAGCATGCCGATCTGCGCGAGGCGCTGGATGTGCGTGCAACCGAGATCTCGCCGAGCGGCGGCGACTTCGCCGGCGGTTTCGTGAAGGTGCATGTGGATCGGAGCGTCGATTTCATCCGCGAGCGTCAGCGTTTTCAGCAGTTCGTTTTCGCTCAACGTATACGGCGAGTGCGGACCGAAGCCGATCCGGATCAAAACGTCATCACGATATTCATCGTGTAGCGCCAGGCCTTTGTTGAATCCTTCGGCGGCGTTCTTCGACCAGGCGTTGGCGAAGTCGATCAACGGGAACGTGATCTGCGCGCGCATTCCGCAATCGCGCGCGGCGTGCGCCGCGACTTCCGGAAAGTAATACATGTCGCTGAAGCACGTCGTGCCGGATTTGAGCATCTCGAGCAATGCGAGCGCGATGCCGTCGGCGACGAATTCCGGTGTAACCCACTGCGCCTCGAGTGGCCAGATCTTGTTGCGCAGCCATGCGTCGAGCGGCAGATCTTCGGCGAGGCCGCGCAGCAGCACCATCGCCGCGTGCCCGTGCGCGTTGACGAGACCCGGCATCAACAGCTGTCCATCGAGTCGACGCGACGCGGTCGCGCGAAATTGCTGTTGGATCGTCTGTGATGGTCCGATCGCAACGATGTTCGCGCCGCGGATCGCGACGCTATGCCCCGTCAGCACCGTGCGAGCCGGCACGATCGGCAGCAACCAGGTGGGTTCGATGATCAGATCGGCGGTGATCGGCAGCATCGCGCGATTATAGGGGCAGAGCTTCCCTAGTGGCTCGGATTCGGGACCGATCGTGTTAAACTGCGCCGCTGTTTGCCCACCTGAGTTTGTTGCCCTCTCGATGGCTGAATTTGGCAAAGAAATCCTGCCCGTCGCAATCGAAGACGAGCTGAGAAAGTCATATCTCGAATACGCGATGAGCGTCATCGTCGGCCGTGCGCTGCCCGATGTCCGCGACGGTTTGAAGCCGGTCCACCGCCGTGTTTTGTTTGCGATGAACGAACTCAACAACACGTACAACAGACCGTACGTGAAGTCGGCTCGTATCGTCGGCGACGTGATCGGCAAGTATCACCCGCACGGCGACGTCGCGGCATACGACACGATCGTGCGAATGGCGCAGTCGTTCGCGATGCGTTATCTGCTCGTCGACGGCCAGGGCAATTTCGGATCGGTCGACGGCGACCCGCCCGCCGCGATGCGCTACACCGAAGTGCGCATGGCGCGCTTCGCCAGCGAACTGCTCGAGGATCTCGACAAGGAAACCGTGCCGTTCGTCGCGAACTATGACGACACGCTGCAGATGCCGGCGGTGTTGCCCAATCGCGTGCCGAATCTGTTGTTGAACGGATCCTCCGGCATTGCGGTCGGCATGGCGACCAATATTCCGCCGCACAACTTGCGTGAGGTGATCGACGGCTGCCTCGCGCTGATCGACTCACCCGACATCACGATCGACGGCTTGATGGAGTTCATCAAGGGGCCGGATTTTCCGACTGCGGCGATCATCAATGGCCGCGCCGGCATCGTCGAAGCGTACAAGACCGGGTCGTGGTCGCATATTCGTGCGCGCACGCGCCGAAGTCGAAACGGACGCGAAGACCGGCAAAGACACGATCATCGTCACCGAAATTCCGTATCAGCTGAACAAGGCAAAACTGATCGAACGGATCGCCGAACTCGTCAAAGAGAAAAAGATCGAGGGAATCACCGAGCTGCGCGATGAGTCGGACAAGGACGGCATGCGCGTCGTCATCGAATTGCGCCGCGGCGAGTCGGGCGAAGTCGTGTTGAACAATCTGTACAACCAGACCCAGCTGCAGGGCGTGTACGGCATCAATTGCGTCGCACTCGTCGACGGCCAGCCGCAAGTGCTCAACCTCAAGCAGATGCTGGAAGCGTTCGTCAAACACCGCCGCGAAGTCGTGACGCGGCGCACCGTGTTCCTGTTGCGTCGCGCGCGTCAGCGCGGCCACATTCTCGAAGGTCAGGCGGTGGCGCTGTCGAACATCGATCGCGTCGTCGAGCTGATCAGGTCGTCGCCGGACGCCGCCGAAGCGCGCAGTCGATTGATGGCGCAGGGCTGGACCTCGGCAAATGTCATGGAACTGCTTTCGCGCGCCGGCAGCGATGCGTGTCGGCCCGACGGATTGCCCGCGCAGTACGGCGTGCGCGACGGCCTGTACCACCTGTCGGAAGAGCAGGCGCAAGCGATTCTCGATCTGCGCCTGCATCGGCTCACCGCGCTCGAGCAGGCCAAACTCATCGAGGAATATCAGGGCATCCTCGACGAGATTACCGAGTTGCTCGCGATTCTCGGATCGACCGAACGGCTGCTCGACGTCATTCGCGGCGAATTGAAGGAAATACGTGAACGGTATGGTGACGATCGCCTCACCGAAATCGTCAGCAGCCAGCTCGATCTGTCGGTCGAGGACTTGATCTCGGTCGAAGACGTCGTCGTCACGATCTCGCACCAGGGCTACGCGAAGACCCAACCGGTCAGCGACTACCAGGCACAACGACGCGGCGGTCGTGGACGGGCGGCAACAGCCGTCAAAGACGAAGACTTCGTCGAACACCTGCTGGTGGCGTCGAGCCACGACACGCTGCTGAGTTTTTCGGATTTCGGCAAGGTCTACTGGATCAAGGTGTACCAGATTCCACAGGCGAGTCGCGGTGCAAAAGGACGGCCGCTCGTGAACATGCTGCCGCTCGAAGCCAACGAGCGGATCACCGCGATCCTGCCGATTCGCGATTTCGGTGCGGATGCGTTCGTGTTCATGGCGACCGCGAACGGCACCGTGAAGAAGACGCCGCTGGAACAATTCTCGCGACCGCGCACGAGCGGCTTGATCGCGCTCGATCTCGAACCGGGGAACACGCTGGTCAGCGCGGCGCTCACCGACGGCCACTGCGACGTGCTGTTGATATCGAGCGCCGGCAAAGCGGCGCGGTTCAAAGAATCGGACGTTCGCGCGATGGGTCGGACCGCGCGCGGCGTGCGCGGCATTCGTTTGACCGGCGGCCATCGTTTGATCGCGCTGATCGTTCCGCAAACAAACGGCTACATCCTGGCCGCGAGCGAAAACGGCTACGGCAAGCGCACCCCCGTCGGGGATTTTCCGCTGAAGGGTCGTGGTACCCAGGGCGTCATCGCGATGCAGATCAGCGAGCGCAACGGCGCGATGGTCGGCGCGGTTCAGGTTTTTGACGGCGACGAGCTGATGTTGATCAGCGACCAGGGAACGCTGGTCCGCACGCCGGCAGACGAGGTCTCGCTCGTCGGTCGCAACACTCAGGGTGTGCGGCTGATTGCCGTGCGCGACGACGAGCGTCTCGTGCAGGTCGCACGAATTGTCGAAGCGATCGTGGCCGGCGATGATGATGCGGTCGTCGCGGGCGAACCGGCGCTCTCCGATCTCGAGACCGGCCTCGATACGGATGGTCCCGCGGACGATGGTCCCGTGGACGATGGTCCTGTGGACGATGGTCCTGAGGAAGATCCTGCAATTGAGTAAATCCATGCATCGAACATTCAATTTCTCCGCAGGTCCCGCCGCGTTGCCGCTCGAAGTCCTCGAGCACGCCGCCGCGGAACTCTACGACTACGCCGGCACCGGTATGTCGGTGATGGAGATGAGCCACCGCAGCGCGGAGTTCATCGACATCGCGCAGCGTGCCGAGCGCGATCTGCGCGATCTGCTCGGCGTCTCCGACGACTACGCGGTGCTGTTTCTGCAAGGCGGCGCTACGGCGCAGTTCGCCGCGGTGCCCCTCAATCTGCTCGGCAACAAAGTTGCGGCGGATCACGTGAATACCGGCGCGTGGGCCAGCAAAGCGATCAGCGAAGCGCAGCGCTACTGTCAGGCGCGCGTCGTCGCGAGTTCGAAGTCGACCAACTTCGATCGAATCCCGGCGCGTTCGGAGTGGCAACTCGATCCTGGCGCGGCGTACGTCCACATCATCGGCAACGAGACGATCGGCGGCGTCGAGTTTCACGCTATTCCCGATGTCGGCGACGTGCCGCTCGTGGCCGACATGTCGAGCACGCTGCTGTCGCGTCCGCTCGACGTCAGTCGCTTCGGCGCGATCTACGCGGGCGCGCAAAAGAACATCGGGCCCGCCGGCCTCGTGCTCGTCATCGTGCGGCGCGATCTGCTCGGACGCGCGCGCGCCGATACGCCGAGCGTGCTCGACTGGGGCCTCAACGCCGACAACGACTCGATGTACAACACGCCGGCGACGTATTCGTGGTACATCGCCGGGCTCGTGTTCGCGTGGATCAAGCGGCAGGGCGGCCTCGCGGCGATGGAGCAGCGCAATCGCGTGAAAGCGCAGAAGCTGTATCGTGCGATCGACGCGAGCAACTTCTATCATGCGCCGGTCGTCGAAACGGATCGCTCGTTGATGAACGTGACGTTCACGTTGGCGGATGAGGCGCTCGACAAAGCCTTTTTGAAAGGCGCGGAAGCGGCCGGCATGCAGAATCTGAAAGGCCATCGCAGCGTCGGCGGAATGCGCGCGAGTCTTTACAACGCGGTGCCGGAAGCGGCGGTCGACGCGTTGATCCAATATATGGCGGCGTTCGAATCGGAACACGGCTGATGCCAAAGGAGACGGGCGGTAAGGTCGATCAACTGCGCGAAATTCGCACGCGCATCGATGCGATCGACCGCGAGCTGCAACGGCTGATCAACGACCGCGCCACGTGCTGCCAGCACGTGGCGGAGATCAAGACAGCCGATTCCGGCGACGAGCCCCCGGTGTTCTATCGTCCGGAACGGGAAGCGGAGATTCTGACGCGCGTCAAACGCGAGAACACCGGGCCGTTGTCCGACGACGACATGGCGCATCTGTTTCGCGAAATCATTTCGTGCTGTCTCGCGCTCGAACAGCCGCTGACGATCGCGTATCTGGGACCCGCAGGAACGTATACCGAAGCAGCGGCGGTGAAACAGTTCGGTCATTTCGCGTCGACGCGGTCGCTCGCGACGATCGACGAAGTGTTCCGCGAGGTCGAGGCGGAAGCAGCGCACTACGGCGTGGTGCCGGTCGAGAATTCGACTGAAGGCATGGTCAACCACACGCTCGACTGCTTCATGACGTCGCCGCTGCGGATATGCGCCGAAGTGGAATTGCCGATCCATCATTGCCTGATGGCGGCGCCGACCACCGAGCGCGGCGCGATTGCGACGATCTACTCGCACCAGCAGTCGTTTGGCCAATGTCGCCGCTGGCTGGATTCGCATTTCCCCGGCGTCGAGCGCGTCGCGGTGAACAGCAACGCCGAAGCCGCGCGCATCGCGGTGACGCGCGGTGATTGCGCAGCGATCGCCGGCGACATGGCGGCGCAGCGGTATGGACTGCGCGTGCTGTCGATGAACATCGAAGACCATCCCGACAACAAAACGCGTTTTCTCGTGATCGGTCGGCAGAGAGTCGGGCGGAGCGGCCGCGACAAGTCATCGATCCTCGTGTCGACCCGCAACGAACCGGGCGCGCTGTATCGAGTGCTCGAACCGTTTCACCGTCACGGCATCAGCCTGACGCGCATCGAAACGCGTCCATCGCGCACCGGCAGTTGGACGTACGTGTTCTTCATCGACTTCGACGGCCATGAGTCAGCGCCGGAAATCGAAGCGGTGTTGGCCGACGTTCGCGGCGTTGCGATGGAGGTGAAGTCGCTCGGTTCTTATCCGCAGAACGTCGTATGAGCCGCGGCAGATGACGCAGTTCGTCGACCGTTGGGCGAATCGCGACGTGCTGACTCTGCAGCCGTATCAAGTCGGCAAGCCGGTCGAGGAGTTGACGCGCGAACTCGGCGTCACCGACGTAATCAAACTTGCGAGCAACGAAAATCCCCGCGGGCCGGGCCCCGCCGTTCACGCCGCGCTCGCGCGCGCGGCGACGACGCTGTCACGTTATCCCGACGGCAGCGGCTATCGGCTCAAACAGGCACTCGCGCGCCATCTCGGCGTGAGCGCGCAACGGATTTCGCTCGGCAACGGCTCGAATGACGTGCTCGAGTTGGTTGCGCGCATCGCACTGTCGCCGGGCAACGAAGGGGTCGTGTCTGCGCACGCGTTCGTCGTCTATCCGCTCGCGGTGATTTCCCACGGCGGCAAACTCGTCACCGTCCCGACGCGCGAGTGGACGCATGATCTCGACGCGATGGCGCGCGCGATCACCGCGGCGACGCGCATCGTGTTCATCGCGAACCCCAACAATCCGACGGGTACGTGGGTGCGACGACGCGAACTGACCGAGTTCCTAGACCGCGTTCCAGCGCACGTGATCACGGTCCTCGATGAGGCGTACTTCGAGTATGTGCTGGACCCGGAGTACCCGAACGGCGTCGAGTTGCTCGATCGGTATCCGAACCTGGTCGTCACGCGCACGTTCTCCAAGGTGTATGGGCTCGCCGGCATGCGCGTCGGCTATTGCGTGTCGCACCCGGACATCGCGGATCTGCTGAATCGCGTGCGCCAGCCGTTCAACGTGTCGACGCTCGCGCTCGAATGCGCGGAGGCGGCGCTCGGCGACCGGGAATATGTCCGCATGAGCCGCGAAATCAATACCGAAGGTATGGAGCAGCTGCGACGCGGCCTCGACCAGCTCGGAATCTCGCACATTCCGTCGGGCGGCAATTTTCTGTGCATCGATTTGCGTCGGGACGCGGCGCCGATCTACGAGGCGCTGTTGCGGCTCGGTGTGATCGTTAGGCCGATTGCCGGCTACGGTATGCCGAATCATTTGCGTGTCACAGTCGGACTGCGCGAAGAGAACGCGCGTTTCCTCGACGCGCTCGCGCACGTCATCTCGCAACACAACTAATGGATCGCCTGCTCGTCATCGGGACCGGGTTGATCGGCGGATCGTTTGCGCTGGCGATGCGCGGCGCTGCGACGTTTTCGCACATCGAGGGCTATGACGCCGACCCGAGCGTGGCGCGCAAGGCGCTCCAGCTCGGACTCATCGACGCCGTTGCCGGAGATCTGACCGCTTCGATTGCCGCGGCGGACGCGGTGTTGATCGCGGCGCCCACCGGCGCGATCGCGCCGCTGGTGCGTCGAATCGCAGCCGGTGCCGGAAGCCGCTCAGTAACGGTCTTTGACGCGGGAAGCGTCAAAGGCAGCGTGCTCGACGCGCTGCGTCGCGATGGCGAAATACCGGCGAGGTTCGTGCCGTGCCACCCGATGGCCGGTTCAGAACGCCAAGGCCCGGACGCCGCGGATGCGGATCTCTTTCGCGGCCGCCGAGTCCTGGTGACGCCGCTGCCGAACACGGACCGCGATGCGGTCGCACGCGTACGTCGCTGGTGGAACGCGGCGGGCGCCGACGTCATCGAGACGAACCCGCACATACACGATGAGATGGTCGCGCTGACGAGTCACCTGCCGCATCTGATCGCGTACACGTACATGGCCTGGGTGGGCCAACCACATAGCGGTGCGGTGCGCGAGTTCGCCGGTCCGGGCCTTGCGGATTTCACGCGGATCGCCGCGGCCGATGCGTCGATGTGGCGCGAGATCATCGCCGAGAACCAAGCGGCCGTCGTTGCGCAATACGATGGCTGGATCGCACTGCTGACGGCGGCCGGCGAGTTGTTGCGCGACGGTCGTTTCGATGAACTGGAGCAGCTCTTTGCACGCGCGCGTGCCGCCCACGCCAAACTGAGTCAGTCGCGTGATTGAGATACCGGTCATCGCGGTGGATGGTCCCAGCGGCTCCGGCAAGGGAACACTCGCCGCGCGTCTCGCACGCGCACTTCAATGGCATCTGCTCGACAGCGGTGCGCTGTATCGGGTAGTCGCGTGGTCGGCGTTGACGCGAGCGACGTCGCTCGACGAGGGTGCGGCGCTGGCCGAACTCGCGCGGCGCTTGCGCGTGCGCTTCGATGTGGCCGGCGATGACGACGTCCGCGTCAGCGTGGACACCGTCGATGTGAGCCTGCAGATTCGCGACGAAGCGGTCAGCGTCGCGGCCTCGCGCGTGGCGGCATTACCGCCGGTGCGCGCCGCGCTGCTGCGTACGCAGCATGAATTTCGGCGCACGCCCGGTCTCGTCGCGGACGGTCGCGACATGGGCACCATCGTGTTCACCGACGCGAAGCTCAAAATCTTTCTCGACGCGAGCGCGGAGGAGAGGGCTCGACGTCGTTATAAGCAGTTGAAAGATAAGGATTTGGGTGTTAGCCTCCGCGCCCTTCTCGAAAGCATCCGGGAACGCGACGAACGAGATCGATCACGAGCGGTGTCACCGCTCGTCCCAGCCGGTGATGCGGTGGTGATCGATAGTTCAACGCTTTCCATCGACGCCGTGTTCGAGAAGGTGTGGCAACTCGCAGCTGAACGTGGACTGACGCGCGTCAGTCACTGACTCAACGGGCGAGAGCTGCTTTGAGCTGCTTATTAAGTTAAGCAAAGGTGCGTTCAGGCAAAACGCTTGAGCGTGAATTTAGGACAACCGATGAATCATTTGGCATGAGCGAAAGTTTTGCGGATCTCTTCGAAGAAAGCCTGAACACCATTCAGATGGCGCCGGGCGCCATCGTCACGGGTACTGTCATCGACATCGACAGCGACTGGGTCGTTGTCCACGCCGGACTCAAGTCCGAAGGTGTCATACCCCGCGTCCAGTTCGTCGACGACAACGGCGATTTCAAACTCAAAATCGGCGACCAGGTCAAAGTCGCGATGGAAGTCGTCGATGACGGCTTCGGTGAGACGCGACTGTCGCGTGAAAAAGCACGTCGCGCCGAATCCTGGATGATGCTCGAGGATGCGTTCGAGAAAAACGCGGTCGTCGCCGGCATCATCAACGGCAAGGTCAAGGGCGGCTTCACTGTCGATATCAACGATATCCGCGCGTTCCTTCCCGGTTCTCTCATCGACATCCGCCCACTGCGCGAAACCGCTCACCTCGAAGGCAAGCCGCTCGAATTCAAAGTCATCAAACTCGATCAGCGCCGCAACAACGTCGTCGTATCGCGCCGCGCGGTCCTCGAACAGGAGAACAGCGCCGAGCGCGAGACGCTGCTGTCGTCACTGCAGGAAGGCCAGGAGGTCAAGGGCGTCGTCAAGAACCTCACCGACTACGGCGCGTTCGTCGATCTCGGCGGCGTCGACGGTCTGCTGCACATCACCGACATGGCGTGGCGCCGCATTCGGCATCCGAGCGAGATGGTCAATGTCGGCGATGAAGTCGCCGTCAAGATTCTGAAATTCGATCGCGAGAAAAATCGCGTGTCGCTCGGCATGAAGCAACTGGGCGACGATCCGTGGGTCGACCTGATGCGGCGTTATCCGGAAGGTGCGCGCGTGATGGCAACGGTCACGAATCTGACCGACTACGGTTGTTTCGCCGAGATCCAGGAAGGCGTCGAAGGCCTCGTGCACGTCTCCGAGATGGACTGGACCAACAAGAACATTCACCCGTCCAAAGTCGTCTCCGTCGGCGATCAGGTCGAAGTGATGGTGCTCGACATCGACGAAGAGCGACGCCGCATTTCGCTCGGCATCAAGCAATGTCGACCGAATCCGTGGGGCGAGTTCGCGCAGAAATACGCGAAGGGCGATCGCATCAAGGGCAACATCAAGTCGATCACCGACTTCGGCATCTTCATCGGTCTCGAAGGCGGCATCGACGGACTGGTGCATCTGTCGGACATCTCGTGGAACGAGCCGGGCGAGACCGCGGTGCGCACGATATTCCAAGGGTGAGGAGATCGAGACGCTGGTGTTGTCGATCGATCCCGAGCGCGAGCGTATTTCGCTCGGCGTCAAGCAACTCGATCAGGATCCGTTCACCGACTACGCGGCTGCCAATGATCGTGGCGCGATCGTCAGCGGCGTCATTCAGAGCGTCGAACCGAAAGAGGCGCAGATCCTGCTGGCGCCGGACGTCATCGGCGTGTTGAAGGCGTCTGAGCTGAGCGTCGATCGCGTCGAGGATGCGCGCAACGTCCTGAAGGTCGGCGATTCGATCGAGGTCAAGGTGATCTCGGTCGATCGCAAGAATCGGACGATCGGCTTGTCCGTCAAGGCCAAGGACATCGAAGAGGAGCGCAGCGCGGTCAAAGAACACAAACAGAAAGAAAGCGAACGCCCCGGTCCGACGACGTTGGGAGACCTGATCAAGGCCCAGATGGATCAGAATCAGGGCTGAGGTTTGACGCAATCGTGCGAGGGGTCGCCGTCGGCCCCCTCGCTACGCTCGTCCACCTTCGGTCAATCACTTAGGTTCAACTACATGAAATCTAAGGATTTTTTTCTTGAGCGGCGCCGATGGCTGTGATAGTGTTCAAAGCCGAATCTGGCCGCATTGAACGCTTTTGCGATGACCAAATCGGAACTCATCGAACGGATCACGACGCGGCAGGCGCAGTTGTCGGCCAAAGACGTCGAACTCGCGGTCAAGACGATGATCGAGCACATGGCGCAGACGTTGGCGCAAGGTCACCGGATCGAGATCCGCGGGTTCGGCAGTTTCTCTCTCCACTATCGGGCCCCGCGTATCGGCCGCAATCCCAAGACCGGCGAATCGGTTGGTCTGTCCGGCAAATACGTGCCGCACTTCAAGCCTGGCAAGGAACTGCGCGATCGCGTCAACGAGAGCCTGATCGAATTTCCGACGCCGGCCGTGCAGAACACGCGCAAGCCTGCCCGCGATGTGCGCTCACCCCGCTTGACGGGGATGACTAACGCCGTCGCCGTCTGACGCACGTGTAACGCAAAAGTGCGCAGGCTTTCCCGGTGGATCTCGACGACCGCGTTCATCGTGGTGGCGGTGATCAGCGTGCTCGCCGTCATCGACAACCGTGGCCTCGTCGCGCTTCGATTCCTCGGCTGGTCGACACCGGAACTGAGCATCTACTGGTGGCTCGTGGCTGCGTTCGTGTTGGGCGTGTGTGTGGGCTGGCTCGGTGCGGGTGTGCGGATGGTGCGCGCCAGCGCCGGCCACCGACGCCTGCGGCGTGATCTGAGCCTTCGCGAAGCGGAGCTCGCGCGCATCGAAGCAAGAGCGGCGATCCGGCAAAACCCTGACCTGGATCACATCGGCGGCGCCGACAGATCAGACTGCTACGCGCCGGACATTCGGGCAGCCGATCGCGACGAAATTCGTACGCGTGTTCGCGCAACCGCCTCTGCAGTGTCGCCGCGTCGCAACTCTAGAGTCACTGCTCGCCGTGTTACGGCGGCGAACCCACCCTCTGGAGGAATAGCACGATGAATCTGCTCAATGCGTTTGTGATCGCGGCCCTGCTGATGCTCGGCGGGCCGGCATTTGCGGCCGACAAACCCGCGCCGATTGCGCCGATGTCGGTCAACATCAACACCGCGAATGCGAACACGCTTGCGGTCGCGCTCGACGGCGTGGGCGCACAACGCGCGAAAGCGATCGTCGAATATCGCGAGGCGCACGGCCCGTTTCGCACGGTTGATGATCTTGCGCAGGTGAAGGGAATTGGCGAGCGCGTGGTTGCGGAAAATCGCGCGCGCCTCAAAGTGACGGACTAGTCCGCATGCGACGCGTGGGGCGCACTGCGCCCCACGCTGGTCTGCGCTCGCGGTCATCTCGT
This sequence comes from uncultured Gammaproteobacteria bacterium, assembly GCA_963829065.1. Classification (GTDB taxonomy): domain Bacteria; phylum Pseudomonadota; class Gammaproteobacteria; order Pseudomonadales; family Azotimanducaceae; genus DATJGR01. Next base: position 175,041 of record CAWHHK010000021.1, read on the forward strand.
TGCCAGCGTGTCCGGCATCCCCGAACGTGTATTCATCCGGCTACACTGAGGCATATCGGCAGCCCCGCGGATCATCCGGTGTCTCTCGAGCGTCGCAAGATACTGTTCGTCGTCAACGACGCGGGATTCTTCAAGTCCCACCGTCTGCGGCTCGCGCAGGAAGCGCTGTGTCGAGGTTATGAGCCCGTCGTTGTGTGCGGTGCGTCGACCGGCGAAGAAGCGCTCGGCGATTTTGGCATCCGGTGTCGATCATTCGATCTCTCCCGCAGCGGCTTGAACCCGCTGCGCGACCTGAACACCGTGCTTCGTGTTGCTGCGCATCTATCGTCAGGAAGCCCCTGACATCGTTCACCATGTGACGATCAAGCCGGTCATCTACGGGACGCTCGCGTCGCGGTTCGCGCGCGTGCCGGCGGTCGTCAATGCGATTCCGGGAATGGGGTTCGTGTTCACTCAGCGGGGCTTCGCCGCGCGGGTCATCCGCAGCCTCGTGAATCTGTTGTACCGGATCGCGTTGAGTCATGACAACATGCGGTTCATTTTTCAGAATCGCGAAGACTTGCAGAGCTTTGTTTCACACACGGTGATACCGGAGCAGCTGACCTATCTGATCCGAGGTTCCGGTGTCGACCTGGACGAATTCCCGTTCTCACCCGAACCCGACGCACCGGTGTCGTTCGTATTGGTCGCGCGGATGCTCAGCGACAAGGGTGTGCGTGAGTTCGTCGAGGCGGCGCGCGACGTTCGGCGGTTGCGCGCCCGATTGGCGGTTCGTGCTCGTCGGCGGGATCGACCCCGGCAACCCGTCCTCGCTGACCGAGGCCGAACTCGAAGCGTGGAACGCCGAAGGCGTCGTCGAATGGCTGGGACACCGCACCGACGTGCGCGAAGTCCTCGGTCAATCGCATGTGGTGTGCCTGCCGTCGTATCGCGAAGGTCTGCCGAAATCGCTGCTCGAAGCATCGGGGATCGGCCGTCGCGATGATCGCGTCGAACGTACCCGGGTGTCGCGAAGTCGTGCGCGACGGAATCACGGGTCTGCTGGTCGAACCACGCGACGCACGCGCGCTGGCTGATGCAATGTTGCGACTCGGCGACGATCCGGCAGCTGCGCCGGCGCATGGGCGTGGCGGCGCGCGAGCGTGCCGTGGCGCTGTATTCGATCGAAGATGTCGTACACGATACGTTTCTGATCTATGACGAGCTCTTGCGGGGATGACGCGGGCACTGGTAACCGGCGCCGGTGGCTTCATAGGTCACGCGTTGTGCGACGAGCTCGTGCGGCTCGGCTGGCAAGTGCAGGGCCGTCGGTCGGGGCGAACCGACGTCGGCTGATCGCAGCGTGATTTTCTGCGAGGACCTGGCGGTCGATCCCGCCGGAGCATCTGGATGATTGGCTCGACGGGGTCGACGTCGTCTTCCACCTCGCGGGACGCGCGCATCGCAACGACAAAGGGACCGAACTCGAACGCTACGAGCGTTACCGGCACGACAACGTCGCGACGACTCGATCGCTGTTCGCAGCCGCGCAGCGCAATTCCGTAGGTCGATTCATCTTCGTCAGCAGCATCAAGGTGCTCGGTGACGTCAGCTGCCGCGCCGCTGCGACCAGACGACGATCCGGATCCGCAGGATGTCTATGCGCAAACCAAACTCGAGGCGGAACGCAGCCTCGAGGATGCGCGGCATCGGGGTCGAACCCGCGTCACGATCGTGCGTCCGCCGCTCGTCTACGGCCCCGGGGTCAAGGGCAACTTCGCGAGTCTGTTCGCGACGGTCGCACGCGGCTGGCCGCTACCCCTCGGCCGCGCCGACGCGCCGCGCAGTCTGCTCGCGCGCGCAAATCTGGTGGATCTGCTGATCGCGGCCGTTCGCGACTCCGCAGATTGGCGCGTCCTGCACGCCCGCGACGACGGGGATGGCTCGGTACGCGACCTCGTGGCGACGATCGCGCGCGCGTTTGGCAAGGGCCCGCGATTGGTCCCGGTGCCGCGCGTCCTGATGCGGGCCGCAGCCGCGATGACCGGCCGCAGGGCGCTATACGAGCGGCTGTTCGAACCGCTCGTGGTCGATGACGACGAGACCCGCCAGGCGCTCGACTGGTCACCGCCGCAGTCGCGCGGTTGCGCGATCGAGGAGGTCAGCCGCTGGTGGCAAGCGCAACGTTGATCCTTGCCGTTGGCGCCGCCGCCATCACCGCCGCCCTCACTGGCACTCGTGATGGCGCTCACGCGACGTTCCTCGATACTGGCGATTCCGAATGCGCGCAGCTCGCACGACGTCCCAACGCCGACACTGGGGGGCATCGCGATTGCGCTGCCCGTGCTCGCGTGGACTGGGAGCGAGATCGGCCAGGATCCATTGGTCTGGGCGACGCTCGGCGGCGGCGGCGTGTTGGCGGTGTTGGGTCTTGTCGATGACTTGCGCGATCTGCAAGGCGCGCGTACGACTGCCGATCCAATGTGCCGCTGTGGCGCTCGCCGTGTGGGCGTTACCGTCTGCGATGCCGCTGGTGTTCGCACCGTTCTCGATCGACGCGCAGTGGTTCATCGTCGCTTTCGAATTCCTGTTCATACTGTGGATGGTGAACCTCTACAACTTCATGGACGGCATCGACGGCATCGCCGCGTGCCAGTGCATCACGTATTGCGCGCGGCGTGCTGCTGCTCGGTCGCGCCGAAGCGTTCGCCGACGAGTTGTTGTGGCTGCTCCTCGGCGCAGGCGCGGGATTTCTGTGGTTCAACCGACCGCCGGCGCGCATTTTCATGGGCGACGTCGGCAGCGCGTTGTTGGGGTTTCTGCTCGGTGTCATCAGTCTGACGCTGGATGCGCGGCGACAGATGCCGTTGATCGCGTCGCTGATACTGCTCGCCGGATTCTGGTTTGACGCCACTTATACGCTCTGTGTCAGAATCGCGACGGGTCAGCAATTCACGTCGGCGCACCGCAGTCACCTGTATCAGAAGTGCGCGCAACTGCTCGGTCATAGACGGACCACGACGATGTTCACGGTATTCGCTGTCGTCTGGTTGATGCCGCTCGCGTGGCTGGTGATGCGCGCGCCGACGTTCAGCATTGCGTGGCTGGTGCTCGCGATCGCGCCGCTGGCGATTGCAAGCGTCCGACTGCACGCCGGATATCCCGATAACGGGGCAGGCACGCGATGACGACCCGGCGTTCCGCAACGGCTGATTACACTCGTCGAGCAACTGTCGCGGCGCAAAAAACAGCTGATCGCGTTGGTGACCGACTCGATCATGCTGCCGGTTGCGTTGTGGTCGGCGATCGCGTTGCGATTGGGCGAACTGGCGCCGGAGGTCAGGCAGTTCTGGCCGGCGTTTGTCGCGAGCGCGGTCGTCTGCGTGCCGGTATTCGTCAAGCTGGGCCTGTATCGCCAGGTCGTGCGCTACATGGGCAATCACGCGATGCTGGCTGTGCTCAAAGGCGTCACGATCACGGCGTTCGCGATCAGCGCGGTTGCCCTACATGGTGCCGCTGCCGGGCTTTCCGCGCTCCGTGCCGATCATTTTCTGGCTGATATCGTTCGCGTACGTCGGCGGTACGCGGTTCGCCGTGCGCAGCTACTTCAATTGGCTCACACAGCGGTTTCGCGCGAAGGCGCCGGTGGTGATTTACGGCGCAGGCCAGAGCGGAGTCGAACTTGCGCGGACGCTGCTGCAGCAAGGCGATCACGTCCCGGTAGCATTCGTCGATGACGATCCGTTGCTGCAACGGCGCACGATCAACGGCGTCTACGTCTATCCGCCGCAGTCGTTGTCGGCGCTGCTGCTCGACACGCAGGCCCGCGAGGTGCTCGTCGCAGTGCCTTCGACGGCGGTCGCCGAACGCAAGCGGATCATCGAATTTCTCGAACCGTTCGCGGTTCACGTGCGTCTGATTCCCGATCTCGCTGACCTCGTCGCGGGTCAGACAGTCGCGAATACGCGCGACGTCGCAATCGAAGACCTGCTCGGCCGCGACACCGTTGCGCCGCTGCCGCATCTGCTGTACTCGTGCGTTGCGCGCGCACTCCGTGCTTGTTACGGGTGCCGGCGGATCGATCGGTTCGGAGCTGTGCCGCCAGATCGTGCTCGGCAGGCCGCGACTGCTCGTGCTGCTGGACCAGAACGAATACGGCCTGTACGAAATCCAGCGCGAACTGCGCCAGATCATCTCGCACCACTCGCTCGAGGTTCCGACAGTCGCGGTGCTCGGGTCGGTGACCGACGCGGCGCTGTTGCGGCGGACGTTCGCGAGCTATCAGATCGACTCGGTTTATCACGCGGCTGCGTATAAACACGTCGGTCTCGTCGAACGCAATGTGATTCAGGGGCTGAAGAACAACACGTTCGGCACGCTGTACGCCGCCGAAGCGGCGCTCGAGGCGGGGGTTGCGAATTTCATTCTGATTTCGACCGACAAGGCGGTGCGCACGACCAACGTGATGGGCGCGTCAAAGCGTCTCGCCGAGCTGATATTGCAGGCGCTGCAGGCGCACACGACCGGTACGCGATTCTCGATGGTGCGCTTCGGCAACGTGCTGGGATCTTCGGGCTCGGTGGTGCCGTTGTTCCTCGAACAAATCGAACGCGGCGGACCCGTCACCGTCACGCACCCCGACGTCACCCGCTTTTTCATGACGATTCCGGAAGCCGCCCAGCTGGTGCTGCAAGCGGGCGCGCTCGCGACCGGCGGCGACGTGTTTCTGCTCGATATGGGCGAACCGGTGCGCATCGTCGATCTGGCACGGCGGATGATTCGACTGAACGGCCATACGATCCGCGATGCAGCGCATCCGGATGGCGACATCGAGATTCAATTCACGGGCCTGCAGCCCGGCGAGAAACTGCACGAAGAGTTGCTGATTGCCGACGCGGCCGCGGGCACCGAGCATCGCAAGATCATGCGCGCCGAGGAGCGATTCGTGCCGTGGTCGGAGTTGCGCGGCGCACTGAATACGCTCGAGCAGGCGTGTGACAGCTTCGACTACGATGCGATCAAGCTTTTCATCGAGCGCCTGGTCGAAGGCGCCGACCTCGCCGAGCAGTTGATGGACCTCAGCGGACACGTTGCGGCGACGGTGGTTGCGCTGCCGCGGGGTCGTTCGAACGACCGGAACACTGACCGGCAATAAGCGGGGCGCGTGGCGGAGGTTCGGCGCACCGGACTCGCTCGAGCCATCCCTGGTCGCTCGGCCACGCGCCATCCATGGCGCGTGACGGTCCGGCGCACCGAACCTCCGCCCACCCACTCGAATTCGACGGCGCGATTTTGTTTCATGGGTGGCCATCGAGACGTCAATGTTCGGCTGATTGGCCACGATGTCTTCAGAGAAAGTCGGGAACTGATATGCTGCGTCGACCCCAGCAGTGGGGCTCTTGGGGACGCAGCGACTGGGGAAGGTCGCTGCAGAAGAAGAAGTTGGAGGAGCACATGGTTCGGGAGGACGAAACCGCACTCGTCCGCGCGTGGCGCGCATGGCAATCCGGGCGCGCGGTCAATGACGCCGCATACCTCGAGTTCTACGATGCCGAGGTCCGCAGCAACCCTCGGTTCGCGCGCATCCACGTATTCGAAGTGCTCGACGCGCTCGTCAACGCGGCCGATCCGGACCAGCGCGAATCAGCCTGACGTCGACAGATCCGCGTCCGAATTTCCTGCGAGACTTGCTGGATCCATCCGCGTATTCGCATCCGTGCGGTCCGATCGAGCTGATCGAAACGCACATATCGTGGGTGCTGTTGACCGGTGAGTACGTCTACAAGATCAAGAAGCCGGTTGATTTCGGATTTCTCGATTTCTCGACGCTCGAACGCAGGCGATTTTTCTGCAACGAGGAAGTCCGATTGAATCGCCGCTTTGCGGCATCGTTGTACATCGACGTCGTAGCGATCACGCAGGATTCGAGTCGCGCGCGGATCGGCGGCAGCGGTGGCGTTGTCGACTATGCGGTGCGTATGCACGCATTTCCGAGCGAGATGCAGCTCGATCGCCTGCTCGCGTCCGGACGCCTGCGCAGCGCGGAGCTCGCGGACTTCGCGGCCGAGCTTGCGGCGGTGCATAGCGACGCGCCCCTCTGTGATCCCGTCGGTCCGTTTGGGTCACCGGAAGCGGTCATCGGTCCGGTGCGCGAAAATTTTCACCAGATCGCGCAGTCGAACCTGGCCGGCGTACGCCGCGAGCTCGTGGCCGAACTCGAATCGTGGAGCGAAGCGCAGCACGCTCGGCTGTCGCCGCTGATCGACGCGCGGCGCTCGCAAGGATTCGTGCGCGAATGCCACGGCGATCTACACCTGTCGAACCTCGTGCGACTCGACGACGGCATTCACGCCTTCGACTGCATCGAGTTCAGCGAAGGGCTGCGTCGGATCGATCTGATCAGCGACGTCGCCTTTCTCGTGATGGACTGCTGCGTGCGCGGGCGCGCCGATCTCGCGTATGCGTTTCTCGACGGCTATCTCGAGCGCACCGGTGACTACGCGGGCGGTGCGCTGCTCGGCTTTTATCTCGTGTACCGTTCGATGGTGCGTGCGAAGGTCGCAGCGCTGCACGCGCAAAACGCGCAGGATGCCGAAGCGCGCCGCCGGTACGAAGCGCACGTCGAGTTCGCGCATGCACGGGCGCTCGCGTCGCATCCGGGGATGATTCTGATGTGCGGTCTGTCGGGATCGGGAAAATCCTGGGTCGCGGAGCGGCTGATCGAACGCTTGCCGGCCGTGCGGATCCGGTCGGATGTCGAGCGCAAGCGCCTGGCCGCGCTCGCGCCGCTGCAGCGCAGCGAATCGGCGGTTGCCGAAGGGCTTTACGCACCGCAGCGCAGCGATGCGCTCTATCAACATCTCGCTCTTTCGAGCGTGGCGCTCATCAGCGGTGGTGAAAAGGTGATCGTCGATGCGACGTTCCTCGATGCGGCGCGACGCGACGCGTTCCGCAATGAAGCGAAGCGCCTCGGCGTACCGTGCGTGATCGTCCATTGCATCGCGCCGCGCGCGGTCCTCGAGTCGCGCATCGCACAACGAAATGCGACGCGCGACGATCCGTCCGAGGCGACGCTCGACGTACTCGACATGCAGCTGACGAACTACGCACCGCCGCGCGCGGACGACGCAATGGTGCTCGAGATCGATACCAGCCAGCCCTTCGATCTGGACGCAACGGCGCGTTCAATCAGAAATCGCATCGAACGCAGCGTCTGATCGAGTCACGCTGGCCTTTTGGCAGCGCGGCGTTTTCCCTCTATCGATTTTCCCTCTATTATGGCGCCGCGCGCGGCACTCGCCGCGCGCTGTCATTTCATCTCCCGGCAACGCAACGAGGATTCGCAATGGCGACACCGCTGCGGCGTTTGTTGCCGTATCACGAGCGCTACAAATTGCCGTTCTGGGGCGGCATGAGTGGGCTGCTCGCTGCGCGGCTGTTCGAAGCCGCGATTCCGCTCTTTTTGCGCGACGGGATCGACCACATGCTGGGCGGCAGCCGCGCGCTCGCCGCCGGCGCGATTGATCTCGACACCGCCCGCGCGGCACTCGCGTGGCCCGCGCTCGCGATCCTCGCGTGCGTGCTGGGCGAGTTCTCCTGCATCGTCGTCAGCCGTCGCGTGATCCGACGCATCGGCGTAGCCGTCGCGTACGACCTGCGCAAGCGCGTCTACGACCATCTGCAACACCAGGGTCCGGCGTTCTTCGCGCGACACCCGACTGGCGACCTGATGGCGCGCGCGATCAACGACATCAATCTCGTGCGCCAGCTCGTCGGCATGGGTTTGCGCACGATCATCGTCATCGCCTTTTCGGCGGTGGTCGGGTTCGCATGCATGCTCGCGCTCGCGCCGCAATTGACGCTGCTGCTGTTGTTGCCGCTGCCGGTATTGTTGTTGCTCGGTTGGTGGCTCGCGCGCCGCGTCTACGGGGAATCGTTGAGCGTGCAGGCGGGATTTGCGTCGCTGTCCGAGCAGGTACAGGAAAATCTGAACGGCATCCGCACCGTGCAGGCGCTCGTTCAGGAGGCGCACGAGATCAGCCGCTTCGACGCGGTGAATCTCGAATATGCCGAGCGCTTCATGCGTCTGACGCGAACCAACTCGTTTGGTCAGGGCGTCATGCCGTGGGTCGGCGCGTGGACGACGGTGATCATCCTGGGTTACGGCGGCAGCCTGGTCGCGTCGGGTGAGATGTCGATCGGTACGTTCACCGCGTTCTTCAGCTACGTCTCGATGGTGTTGTGGCCCGTTCGCCAGGCGGGGCAGATGGTCACGGTGTGGCAACAAGGCGCATCGGGAACACAGCGACTGTTCGAAGTGCTCGACAACGCGCCCGAGATCGCGGATCGCGCGGCCTCCGCCGTGCCACCGATGATTCTGGGGCGTGTCGTTCTGCGCGACTTGCGCTACAGCTACCCCGGCGCGCGCGATGCGGTGCTGCGTGGCATCGATCTCGCCGTCGAGCAGGGCGAGACGCTCGCGGTGCTAGGCCGCGTCGGCGCCGGCAAGACCACGCTGTTGCGGTGTTTCGTGCGTCTGCTCGACCCGCCACCCGGCACGTTGTTGATCGATGGGTACGATGTACGCGACTTCCAGCTGTCGCAGCTGCGCCATCAGGTCGTGTTGGTGCCGCAGGACCCATTTCTGTTCGCCGCACTGCTGCGTCACAACTTGAGCTACGACGATCCGGAGCGCGCCGATGCGCTGATCTGGTCTGCGGCGGGCGATGCGGACCTGCGCGATACGATCGTCGCGTTCGCCAACGCACTCGACACGCCGGTTGGCGAACGCGGCGTCACGTTGTCCGGCGGGCAGAAGCAGCGCTCGACGTTGACGCGCGGGCTGATCCGGACGCCGCCGATCCTGATCCTCGACGACTGCTTCTCGAGCGTCGACACCGAGACCGAAGAACACATCCTGCGGCGGCTGCGCTCGGTGCGCCGCGGCATGACGACGATTCTGGTGTCGCATCGTGTGTCGACCGCTCGGCACGCCGATCGTATCGTCGTGCTCGCCGATGGCGTCATCGCCGAGCTGGGCACGCACGACGAACTGATCGAGCGCGGCGGCTGGTATGCAGAGCTCGAGCGCACGCAACGGCGGCGCGGGCGCTTGCTGACGCAACTGCACGAGGCGCAAGCGCAATGAGCGTCGCCCGTGACTACGGCGTATTCGATGCGGAGCTCGCGGGCCGCTCGTTCAACGCGCAGCTGATCGCTCGCTTGTTCGACTGGGTGCGCCCGCATTGGCGCCAGGCGCTGCTGAGCGGCGTGCTCGTGCTGATCGCGTCGGTGCTCGCGATCATGATGCCGGTGATCATCGCGCGCGTCGTCATCGATGGCTTGTTGCAGACCGCGCGATCGATGGAGTTGCCCGACTTCGGCATGAACGCGGCCACCAACTGGATCGCTCTGCACAGCGGCTTGACACACGTCGCGGCCGGCTGCGCGTTGTACGTGCTGATCACGACCGCTTGGGCGATCGCGGCGCACTACCACCGCGTCTCGCTCGCCAAAGCCGTGCTCGGCGCATTGCGCGATTTGCGCCTGGACTTGTTCTCGCATCTCGAGACCCGGCCGGCGGCGTTCTACGATCATGTTGCCGTGGGTCGCGTGATGACGCGCGTGACCAACGACATCGAAGTGTTGTTCCAGTTGTTGTCCGGGTTCGGCGTGCTGATTGGCGAGTTCGTGCCGTTCCTGGTCGCGTTCTCACTGATGATCGCGCTCGACCCGGGGCTCACCGGCATCCTGATGCTCGCGGTGCCGGTCGTCGCGCTTGCGACCTATTTGTTCCGACGCGGGACGCGCACCGTCTACCGCGCAATCCGGCAGAGCATTTCGGCGCTGAACCAGAATCTGCACGAGAATCTGACCGGCATTCAGGTCGTGCAGCTGAACCGCCGCGAAGATCGCAACCTGGCGGTGTATACGCAGATCAACCAGGAAAATCGCCGCGAAGAGAACCAAGCGGTGAAGATCGAGGTGTTCTACAGCGCGTTCATCGACAGCCTCGGCGCGGCGGCCGCGGGCATGATCATCTGGTTCGGCGGCGGCCACGTCCTGCAGCAAACGATCTCGCTCGGCAGCGTGGTGCTGTTCACGCAGTTCGTCGACATGCTGTTCCGGCCGATCGTCGCGGTCGGAGAACAGTACAACGTGCTGTTCCGCGCGATGGCGAGCGCCGAACGGATCTTCCAGGCGCTGGACTGGAGCGAGCACATTCACGAACCCGCGGCGCCGGCGGTGTTGCCGTCGCGACTGGCGGGTGCAGTGGACGTGCGGCACCTGACGTTTGCGTATGCGGGCGGCCCAAACGTATTGAAAGACGTATCGTTCCACATCGAGCCGGGCGAAAAACTCGCGATTGTCGGTGCGACGGGATCCGGCAAGAGCACCATCGTGCGACTGTTGGCGCGCTTCTACGATTTCTCACCGGGACAGATGTTTCTCGATGGCATCGATCTGATGGACATTCCATCGGCCCAGGTACGCCGCCGGATCGGCATCGTGCTGCAGGACTTTCACGTCTTCTCCGGCAGCGTCGCCGACAACATCAGCCTCGGCAACCCCGAGATCTCGCGGCAACAAGTCGAACGCGCGGCCGGCCTCGTGCACGCACACGATTTCATCAGACGATTGCCGAACGGCTACGACGAACCACTGGTCGAGCGCGGTCAGAATCTCTCGCAAGGCCAGCGTCAGTTGCTCGCGTTTGCGCGCGTGCTCGCCGCCGATCCCGAAATTCTCGTCCTCGACGAGGCGACTGCCAGCATCGACACCGAAACCGAGCTCTTGATTCAGGATGCATTGCGCGTCTTGACGAAGGGACGCACGTCGATTGTCATTGCGCATCGCTTGCAGACCATCCAGGAAGCGGATCGCGTTCTGGTGCTGCAGCACGGTGAGGTCAAGGAAGTCGGCACGCACGAGCAACTGTTGTCGCGTCCCGGGGTCTACCGGACGTTATACGAACTGCAATTTCAGGATACCGCGGCATGAAGCAGTCTTGGTGACGCGCGCAACCTTCGAAGGTGCGACCCGCGGCCTGCGTGCATTGGTTTTCGCGGCGGTGATTGGTGTGCTGGCGGCCTGTGGAAATCCGCCGCCGGGCGCCGCGGGACCACCCGCGTCCGAACCCGCAATGACCGATACTGCAGACGGCGGCGCCGACGGTGTCGACGGCGCCGCAAACGGCACCGGTCGCGGCCGCAGCGCAGTCGGCGCCACCTCCGCCGCCGGACAGCGATGCCGACGGCGTCAGCGATGCCGACGACCGATGTCCCGACACGCCCGCCGGCGTGCGGGTCGACGGGTCTGGCTGTCCGGTCGACGCTGATGCCGATGGTGTTGTCGGCGAGGCGGATCTGTGCCCGAACAGTCCGTACGGCGAACCGGTCGACGCGACGGGATGCCGACCGCGATTGGCCGTATCGCAGCAGTACACGCTGCTGCTGACGTTCGAAAACGACTCGGCGACGATCATCGGCGACCCACGCGCCGCGCTGGCTGAAGTGGCCGCGCTGATCACGCAGTATCCCGAGGCGACGGTGTCGATCGAGGGTCATACGGATGACCGCGGTCCAGCGCGCTACAACATGCGAATGTCCAAGCAGCGCGCCGATGCGGTAGCGAAGGTGTTGATCAACGACCTCGGCATCGACGCCAGTCGGGTTACGTCTTTAGGATTCGGTGAAACGAAGCCGATTGCGACTAACGCAACCAAAGAGGGGCGTGCGCGCAATCGGCGGGTCGTGGCGGTGGTGTTGCCGGCGACGGACCGCACGGATGCCGCGCCAGTCGAAACGGTCAAATCGAAATGAGCGCAACTGCGCTCAGCACGAGCGGTCAAAGCCAGCCACAACGGCGGGCGAATGTCGCCGGTCGCGATCGGAATTTTGGGTTTGCCGTTCGAGCGTGAGTCGCTAAGATTGCGCCCGAGAGTTCGGCTGTACCGACTGATCGAAGAAGTCGGAAGAAGTGGGACGAGGTTAACGTTCTTAGGCGGGGCGGTCCCCTACATTCGTTCCGCCGACTATGTAAAGGGATGTGACATGGCTGAGCTGCATGGCAACGGATGGCCGAAAAATCAAGCTAACAACGACGGTAGGGCGCCAATGGGCTCCTGGTCGAAAGACATGGTCGAGGAAACTGGACCGCGCAATCCCATCGAACTGCACGGCGCCGCGTACATCGCGTTCTGCAAGGCATGGGCGCCGCAGTGGATCGACGACGAAGAGTCGGATCTCGACTGATCGCGCCGGGTCTGTTGCGCTTTTATTACAGACCGAACACGCGTCGCGCGTTCTCCCCGAGCACCGCCGCCTGCCGCTGCGCGGTCAGCGACGCGACACCGCGTCGAATCAGGTCGGGCGCGTGCAGCGTCGAGTCCACGTGCGGATAGTCGCTGCCCCATAGGATGCGGTCTTCGCCGACGAGCGACAGCATCGCGCCGATGGTGCGCTCCTCCGGTTCGGCGACGAAATAGCAATTGCGGCGAATGTAATCGCTGGGTTTGAGCGGCATCGCCGTCAGCGCACGGAAGACGTCGCGCTTCTCGTCGAGGCGATCCATCAGGTACGCGGCGTAGCCGCAACCGGCCTCGACGCTGACGATTTTCAGTTGCGCAAACCGTTCGAAGAGCAGATCCACCACCATCGCGGCGAGCGCCGGTATCAGTTGTCCCGTCGCGCCGAGCGCGAACGTGAAGATCGGGCCCGGTTTCGTCTCGTGCCAATGCAGGAACGGAGTCGCGGCGCCGCGTGTGCGCACGATTACGTGCAGACAGCCGGGAATGCCCGCCGCCTCGCACTGACGCCACAGCGGATCGAAATGCGCGTCGCTCGGCCGCCTGCCATCGATGGTTTCGGGCGGCACGAAGACGCCGCGGAAGCCGGCGTCGATGCAGCGCTTCAGTTCGAGCGCGGCGGCGTCGACGTCGTGCCAGTTGAGCAGCGCGATCGGGACGACGCGCGTCGGCACGGTCTCGAAAAATTCGCGCTGCCAGCGGTTGTAGGCGCGGCAGTACGCATTCGCGAGCGGCTGATCGTCGGTTGGAAACGGCAGGATGCCGATGGTCGGGAACAACACGCCGCGATCGACGCCCCAGTTATCCAACAACGTTGCACGGGCGCGCGGATCGTAACTCGCGGGTTCGCAGCCGTCGGCGTACGAAAGGCCGCCGCGCGAACAGTTCGGCGCGGTCGCGGTGCGCGCCGCCGAGTCCCGCGAGGACGCCTTGCAGTACCGACTGACCGCCGATGATGAGGTGCTCGACGCCGTCGCGCCGTTCGATGCGGATCGCGCGATCGCGAAACTCGGGCTCGAGATATGTCTCCCATAGATCGGCGGGCTCCAGTACATGGGAGTCGCAATCGATGACGATCGACACCGAAGTGCGCGCTACGACTTCTTCACTGCTGTAACGAGCGCCGCGATCTGATCCAGTTTCGGCAGCACCTGATCCGCGGGTTCCGACGCCAGGTTGAAGATCAACTCATCGAACCCCTGGTCGATGCGTCCGCGCAGCGCTTCGAGATTCGTCGGCGCGCCGAACAGCGCAAGCGTCACGTCGTTGAGCGACCGTCCGCGCGCCTCACAAGCGACTTTGAGGCGTTCGAGGTTGCCCGAGCCGAAGCCGCCGATCGGCATCCAGCCATCGGCGTACTCCGCAACGCGGTCGAACGTCCACTTCGTGTTCGCGCCGATCCAGATAGGCGGTCCACCGGGTTGCACCGGTTTGGGGTACGACCAGATGGGATCGAAGTTGACGTATTTGCCGTGAAATTCGGCGGCTTCGTCTGTCCAGATCGCTTTCATCGCGAGAATTTTCTCGCGCACCACCGCCCAGCGGTTGACGTAGTCGGCACCGTGATTCTCCATCTCCTCGCGATTCCAGCCGGCGCCGATCCCCAGCACGAAGCGCCCGTTCGACAAACGGTCGAGCGTCGCGATCTCCTTCGCGAGCGTGATCGGGTCACGTTCGATCACGAGGCAGATTCCGGTGCCGAGGCGGATCTTGCTCGTAACCGCGGCACACGCGCCGAGCGCAACGAACGGATCGTGTGTATGCCAGTACTGTTTCGGCAGGTCGCCGCCGCCCGGGAACGGCGTTTTGCGGCTCGCGGGGATGTGCGTGTGTTCGGGAAAGAACAATGCGTCCAGGCCGCGTTGTTCGACGGCACGCGCGAGTTCGATCGGCTGAATCGCATAGTCGGTTGGGAACATCGTGACGCCGAAGCGCGCACGTTCTTTTGCAAATGCCATTGGGGAGCCTCTGTGAATTGCAGTCGTATACTACGCTGCCATCGAAAGGCGCTTCCGTGCAACTGAATCCGCAGCAGCTTTCGCACCTACTGGCGGTGTGGCCGGTGGCTCGACTCGCGAGCGTTGGCGCGCGGCGGCAGCCCAACTTGATACCGATCGTCTTCGTCCGCGTCGATGGCGTCATTATTCGTCGATCGCGGCAAACCCAAACGCGACGGCGAGCTCCAACGTCTGCGCAATGTCGCGCAGAAAGCATCCGTCGGCGCGCTGTTGGATCATTACGATTCCAACTGGCAGCGGCTATGGTGGTTGCGCATCGACCGCGAAGCGGCGGTCGAGTCGGTCTTGCCCGTCCTCATGACGCGTCATCTTCGGTTTGTCGATGAGTCGACCAGGCGACTCATGGGCGCGATATCGGACGTACAAGCGGCGCGCGTAAAAGAGCTGGTCACGGCTGCCGGGCAGCGGTTCGGCTACAAGTCGTTTCCGGCGATGGGAGCCACATGAGGATCCAAAGCTCTTCGCCGATCGGCTCATCGAGCGGGCGACGCAACTGCGGTGACGATTTCGCGATCGAGCATTGTAGATTTGTGACGAGCAGAACATCCTTCCGCATGGTGGACAGTATTGGGGGCGGATGCAGTGGCAATAAAAGTAGGCGTGGTCTTTCCGCAAACCGAAATTGGCAACGATCCCGCGGTGATCGCGGAGTGGATACGCACGGCCGAATCGCTTGGATTCGACCACGTCATTGCATTCGACCACGTGCTTGGCGCAAGTACGGCGAGCCGACCGGATTGGCGCGGTCCTTACACGTCGGCCACTCCATTTCATGAGCCATTCGTGCTGTTTTCGTTCATGGCATCCATCACGACCACGATCGAACTGGTCACCGCGGTCATCATCCTGCCGCAACGCCAGACGGCGTTGGTGGCCAAACAATCGGCATCGCTCGACGTACTGTCGCGAGGGCGCCTGCGGCTGGGCGTTGGGACGGGATGGAACCCGGTGGAGTACGAAGGTCTTGGCGAAAATTTCAACAACCGCGGCAAACGCAGCGAAGAACAAATCGAACTGCTGCGCGCGTTGTGGGCGAATGAAACGATCACCTTCAGAGGCAAATGGCACTCGGTCACGGACGCTGGCCTGAATCCTTTGCCGATCCGGCGCAACATCCCGATCTGGCTGGGCGGTATGGATCCACGCGTCGTCGATCGTGTCGGCAGAAGCGCCGATGGCTGGTTCCCGCAATTCCGGCCGGGTGTCGACGCCAACGAGTTCATTGGGCGGATGCGTCGTTCTGCGGAAGCCGCCGGACGCGATCCGCAGTCCATCGGCGTAGAAGTGATGGCCGGCGGAGGGATCGATGGCTGCGCAAAGGCGACAGACCATTGGCGCAGTACCGGCGACGCGACGCACATTGCATACGACTCGATGCGCAGAGGGTTGACGGGCCGGCAACACGTCGACGAGTTGGCGCGCCTTGCCCCGTTGATCCATCGTTGATGCGCTGTTGATCAAAGGAAGCCTGAGCGAAACGGATTTCCGATCTCTTCATTCGAAGGAGGCGGCCGACCCAGGCGGAGGGGCTTGCGTGACGGAGCAAACCGAGCGCGTCGCGATCATCACGGTACACGGCGTCGCCGACCAGCAGCCGGGGCAGACGGTCGGCGAACTCGCGCGCCTGCTGTGCCATGGCGGCGGTGGACCACCGCGGTACGTCGAAGGCGAAATACAGGAAGTGCTCGTGCCGGTCGGTGCACTGCGTCCGTCGCGCTCCGAACCAGACTCTCTGCCGCGCGCGGCGAACGCCGATTCAATCCCGGCCGTCCCAGCGAGTTCTTTCTCGAACATCGCAATGCGTCGATCGAAGCTGCAACACCCGAGTTGGGAGACCTCGGCCTCACGCTGACGGATTACCTGCAGCGGCGTTATCGACCCACCGAAAGCCGACGCGCTCTACGAGTCGACCCGAATCTCACTTCGGCGCCAATCGGACCGCGAGAGCCTGTTGATCTGTATGAACTCTACTGGGCCGACTACTCACGGCTGAAACCGGGTGGATTTCGTGCGCTATCGGCCGCGTACCAGCTGTTGTTCCACCTCAATACGCTGTCGCGCGATGTGGTTGATCACGTCGCGCTCGCGACCGGCCGCGCCGGTGCGTTGCGCGTGCTGCAGTGGCTGCACGCATGGTCAGCGTGGTTGGTGAAGGGTCCGGCTGCACTGCTGCAGCTGACGCTGTTGCTGCTGGTTGCCTTTGGCGCGACCGCGTTCGTGGCGCCTGAATGGCACGAACCGATCCTGAGGATCGGCGGGTCGGTGGCAGCTGCGGCGCTCGTTGGGCTTGCATTGCTTGCCGCACAGCGCGCGAGCGGTTCGATCGCTCGACTTCGCGCGGCCATACCGTGGACTTCGGCCGCGCTCGTGTCTTCGGCGATTGCCGCTTCGGTCGTGCTGTTCGACGATCTCGACACAATTTACTTCGGTGCCGCGGTGTTGCTGACGAGTGCGTTGGGTTTGGCGCTGTTGCAACGCTACTGCAAGACGGTTCGTGGCGTGCGGCTGATCGGGTTCGTCGCACTTTTCTACGGCATCACGATGCTGGTCGTGGGCGCGGCGCAAACGCGTTCAGAAATGTCGTCGCTCAGCGAATGGCAGCTCACGGCGGCATTCAACGCGGGTGAGTTCGTTTTCGCGGTGTTGCTGTGCGTGATGGCGGTGCTCGTGCTGACCGAGATCGTTGCGTTGCTCGTCAGCTTCTCCGTGGGACGCAGCGGCGGGCGGGAAGTCGCTGCGTCGCTGGCCACCGCGAGGATCGGCATGGTCGTCTCGACGTCGCTGTTCGCGATCTTGAGCCTGGTGCTGTGGTCCGTGATTTCGTACGTCGTTGGACAGTCGGTGAACGATCTGCTGTACGCGCCGGTCGTGTTTGGTCTCGGATACCGATCGGCCGCCATCTTCTTCGATGCACAGATAGCGGACCTCGGCAGGTTATTCACGCCGCTGCTCGCGCTCGTGAGTGTGGTCGGCGTGATCACGATCGCGGCCCTCGCGCCGTCGCTGCGGGAAGAAATAGCGCCGAGCGACGATGAGCGTTCCGTGGAATGGACGTTGAAACTCGGCCGCTGGTGGACGCGCGCGCGTCGCACGCTCGGTTATCTCTTTGGCGTCATCGTCCCGCTGCTCGGGATCATCGGCAGCGTGCTGTACCTGTCGTTCGTGGGGTCGAAGCTGTTCGGCATCGAGGGGGCGCTCGAATGGCTCGACCAAGCCTATGGCGACGTATTGGTTGAGTATCGGCAAGTGGCTCGCCGGCGGCGCGCTGACGATCACGGCGCTTGGGGCGCGATTTACAGAGACGTTCGGCAAGCTGCGCGTTGCGCTCGACGCGATGCTCGATGTCGACAACTACTTTCAGGACCCGATCAACCGGTTGCCGCCGCGCGCGCAGATCTTCTCTCGCTTCGCAGCGGTGCTCGACTACGTGCGCGGCCACGGCTATACGCGCCTGGTGATCGTGTCGCACAGTCAGGGTACGGTCATCAGTGCCGACCTGCTGCGATACCTCCACGCCACAAAACGGCTGCACGAGTACACAGGTGGCATACCGCTGTCGCTGGTCACGGTCGGTTCGCCATTGCGCGATCTGTATGCAACACGCTTCCCGTTCCTCTACCCGTGGATGGGCGAACCGCCCGAGTCGTTCGAGGGTGCGAGCCCCCGCACTTCGGATCTCGCGGCAACGCGATGGATCAACGCGTACCGAGCGGGCGACTATGTCGGGCGCTCGATCTGGACACCGCCGACACAAGAGACGATGTTTCGTGTCGCAACCGTCTCCGCCGACGGCCAGGTAAAGGGGGCTTCACGCGACGCCGATCGCACGGAGTTCTGCCTCGGCGCCGGTGCGCACACGCACTACTTCACGAACGACGCGGTCGCGTTGGCAGTGGAGATCGACGGGTTGGTTGGCGAAGAATCAAAATAGCGTTTGAACTCGGATTGATTCCACTCAATCTGCCAAAAACGGAAACGATGTTGGAGTGTGTCGATGGATAAGCAGCAGACTCAAACGCTCCGGCGTCTGATGGAATACGAGGCGAACCGTAAGGCGCCGCCGGAGGGGTTCCCGGAACTGCCGGACATTCCCGGCGGTCGTTACACCGATCCGCGTTTTTTCGCGCTCGAGCAGCAATACGTCTGGCGCAAGTCCTGGTTGCTCGCCGGACACATCGACGAAGTGCCGGTGCCCGGCGCGTTCCGCTTGTGGGAGACGGCGGGGCAGCCGGTGGTGATCGTGCATGGCGACGACGGCGCCGTTCGCGCGTTTTACAACACGTGCAGCCACCGCGGCGCACCCGTTGTGACGGAAGCGTCCGGTACCCGTCCGCGTCTGACGTGTCGTTACCACGGCTGGAGTTACCGTTTGAACGGCGACCTCGTCGCGATCCGTGACCCCGAGGATTTCCGTGGTTTGGATTTCTCCTGCCGCGGCTTGCGCGCGGTTCGTTGCGAGCGCTTCGGCAATTTGATCTTCGTGAACTTCGATGCCGCGGCGCCCAGCCTCCTGCAGTGGCTCGGGCCAATCGCGCAGGAATGGGAGGAGTTCCAGTTCGACAAATGCCGGCTGGCGGCGCGCCACACCTTCGATCTCAATTGCAATTGGAAGATTGCGATGGAGGCCAACACCGAGGTGTATCACGTACGCAGCATCCATCCGAAGACGGTATCGCCGATCCTCGATGATCGGCGCAACGTGAACACGTTGTATCCCAATGGTCACGGTCGTATGGTGGCGCCGGTGCCGGCAGCGATGCTTGCGGCGACAGCTAACGATCCCTGCGATGTCGCGCCGCGCCGCCGGTTTGACGGCCGCCCGCCCGGAGTTCGATACCGTCGGCGAGATCGCGCGCACGTGCACGCAGTCTTACGGAATATTCCCCAATTGGGTGTCGCCGCTGACTCCGTGGGCACTGCCGCCATTGTTGTTCTGGCCAAACGGCATCGACAAAAGCCGGCTGGAAACGTGGACGTTCGCGCCGGACTGGGGAAATGGACCCGCGCCCGACATGTGGACGCACAACAACGGCGAAAGCCTGATCGACGTGTTGTTGGAAGACACCGAATTTGGCGCCTGGATTCAGAAATCGATGCAGTCGTATGGGTTTCGCGGCGTGCCGCTGTCGTACCAGGAGGCGCGCATCTACCACTGGAATCAGTTTGCCGATCGCCTGATCGGCGTCGACAACATTCCGCCCGAGTTGCGCGTCGCCCAGGTGATCGGCCCCGAGTGGCTGTGGCCGAACGATCCGCGCGTGGCGCTGTTGAACGAGTAGCGCGATGCCTCGCGTGTTGTCACTGGCGCGCGGGCGTGCTGCCCGAGTTCGCACCGGACCAGATCGTGCGCGCCGCGGCGGCCGCGGGTTTTGCGGCTACCGGCATCTGGTGCGACACGGATACCTGGACCGACGCGACCACCCGTGCCGTCTGCCCACCAATTGCACGAAGGGGCGCTACAGGCACTCGACATCGAAGTCGTGTGGATCCGCTCCGGGCGCGAAATCCCGGACTGCTGCGCGTCGTTTGATCGAGATCGGCGGCGCGCTTGGTGCGCGCAACGTATTGATCGTCAGCGCCAATCCGAATCTCGATGAAACAAAACACCAATTTGCGGCACTGTGCGAATGCGCGGCGCGCGCGGGGATGCGCGCGGTGCTGGAGTTTCTGATGATCGCCGAAGTTAAGACGCTGGCACAGGCGCTCGAGATCGTGACCGACGTCGATCATCCCGCCGGCGGCGTGCTGGTCGATGCGCTGCATCTGGCGCGCTGCGGCGCTACGCCGGTCGATGTTGCGCGCGTCGCGCCGGCGCGGCTGCCGTATGCGCAGTTGTGCGATGGTCCCGCCACCTTACCCGCGCGCGACTACGCCACTTACCTCGTCGATGCGCTCGATGGTCGCGTCGCACCGGGCGAGGGGGAGCTGCCCCTGCGCGAGTTGCTCGCGGCGTTGCCGGACGAACTGCCGCTGAGTCTCGAAGTGCGTTCGAAACGCTACCGCGATGCTTACCCCGATCCGGTCGATCGTGCGCGCGCCGTATTTACCGCAACACGGCGATTCCTTGGCGCGGTTGACAGCAAGTGATTGGTAGCAGGGAAATCGATTGAGGCGCCCGTGCCGATCGCGGTGGTGACGTGTGATCGGCGGGTTCATTCACGCGCGTGCTCGACAACCACAGCCATTTCCACCGTGATCCGTAGCGCGACCGTACCTCGCTAGAGTCGCGGATCCACCAGCACTTTCACTTCCTGCGGGGCATCCGTCAGCCGCTCGAACGCGGCGGCGAGCTCGTCCAGCGACACGGTTGATGTGTGCAGAGGAGCGCAGCGGATCCGGCCATCGGCGACCAGTCCCTGGGCGATCTCGAACTCTTCTCGCAGATACGCAAGCGACGCCGTCAACCGGACCTCCTTGATGAGCCACTGCGTTGCGTGGATCTGCGCCGGGTGGTTCGGCACACCCACCAACGAGATCACTCCGCCGCGCCTTACCAACGACACCGATTGTTCGATCGTACGCGCGACACCGGCGCACTCGATCACCACGTCGGCGCCCTGCGCGCCGACGTGGGCGTTGACGGCTTCGACGACATCGGCGGTGGTCGGGTCGATCAGCGCGTCGGCGCCGAGCGTCGCACCCAGTTCGCGGCGACTGCGCTGCGGCTCGACGAGTATCAGCGTGCCGGCGCCGGCGGCGCGCGCAGCTTGCAATACCAGGAGTCCGATCGGACCGGCGCCGAGCACGACGATCGAATCGCCGAGCCGTATGTTGGAGCGGCGGATCGCGTGAACCGCGACGGTCACGGGTTCCAGGATTGCCGCCGCGACGTCGTCGATCTTCGGGTCCACTTGATAGAGACGGCTGGCGTCGAATGCGATCGACGATGCAAAGCCGCCATGCGGCGCGGCCAGCGGGCCGACGCCGATGGCGCCGAAAAATGCGGTCTCGCAATGCGAGGCATCGCCGCGCCGGCAGGTCGGGCAGGAACCGCACGCGGTTGCGATCCCGATTGCAACCCGGTCGCCTTCACGAATTCCCGCGACGTCCTTGCCGATTCCCGACACATGTCCTACCCACTCGTG
This sequence comes from uncultured Gammaproteobacteria bacterium, assembly GCA_963829065.1. Taxonomy (GTDB): domain Bacteria; phylum Pseudomonadota; class Gammaproteobacteria; order Pseudomonadales; family Azotimanducaceae; genus DATJGR01. Next base: position 196,430 of record CAWHHK010000021.1, read on the forward strand.
GCCGCAGATCGCCGGGTTATAGGGTTCGCCGGATTGATACGCGTGCAGGTCGGTGCCGCAGATGCCGCAGTACACGATGTCGACGACGGCTTTGCCGGGCGCCGGCGCCGGCTTCGGCATTTCGCACAGTTCGAGCCGGCGTTTTGCCGTGACCAATCCGACGCGCATCGTCAGTCCTCTGATCGAAGATTACCGCCATCACGCTACGCAGACGCCGTCCGCAAATCACGCGAATTTGATCAAAGGATTGATTGACCTTATGGCGCACTTCTTTTAAAACAGTCAGACGTGCCTTTTTTTGGCGGCGGCCCAGGCCGATCGCGGGAGCCAAATTTGAAACAAAACGCCATTGCAACTGAAGCGCCTTCGGCGCGTGCGGAACTGATCGCAATCACGCGCGAGATCATCGCTCACGGCCAGGCGGGGACGATTCCGCAAACCGCGGCAATCCACCGCGTACCGGCCGCGTACTACAGCGACGAAGCGCGTTGGAAAATCGAAATGGAGCGCGTGTTCAAGCGCGTGCCGCTGATGCTCGCAATGACTGCGGAGTTGCAGAACGTCGGCGACTATAAAGCGATGGAAGCCGTCGGCGTTCCGGTGTTGATCGTGCGCGGCGCCGACAAACGCGTGCGTGCGTTCGTCAACATGTGCAGCCACCGCGGAGCGCAGATCGCCGCGGCTGGAACCGGCAATGCGAAGCGCTTCAGCTGCCCCTATCACGCGTGGACGTACGGCACCGACGGCGCGTTGATCGGCGTGTTCAAAGAAGGCGAGTTCGGCGACGTCGATCGCGCGTGCAATGGGCTGACTGCGCTGCCCGTCACCGAACGTGCGGGGCTGATCTGGGTAACGCTGAATCCGACGTCGAAACTCGATATCGATGCTTTTTTGGCCGGTTACGATCGTTGCCTCGCGCACTTCGGCTTCGACAAGTGGGAGTACTTCGGCAGCCGAATCGTCGAGGGGCCGAACTGGAAGATCGCGTACGACGGGTACATGGACTTCTACCATTTGCCGATCCTGCACCGCAATTCGTTTGGTGCCGACATGTTTTCGCAGGCGATGTACCACGCGTGGGGCCCGCACCAGCGCGTCAGCACGCCGAGCCCGGCGCTCGCCAACGTGCCCGAGGCGCAGTGGACGGACGCGGACTTGATGCAGGGCGTGTGGACGATCTTCCCGCACGTTTCGATCGCCGGCTTCGATTTTGGCGGTCGCGGCGTGATGCTGAGCCAACTTTTTCCGGGCGATTCGCCGTCGCGTTCGTTCACGATCCAGAACTATCTGGTCGAAAAGATGCCGACCGGCGATCAGGTGAAAACGGCGAACGATCAGGTTGCGTTTCTCGAGCACGTCGTGCGCGACGAGGATTACGCGACGGGGCTCAAACAACAGCGCGCGCTCGCAACCGGCGCCAAACAGCACGTGATGTTCGGGCGCAACGAAGCCGGCGGGCAACGCTTCCATCGTTTCCTCGACGAGTTGCTCGAGGTCGACGACGATGCACTGCAAGGCCATCTCGAGCGGTACGCGAAGCGAAACGGCGCGTCGCTGTAGGGTTGCGTGGCTGACATCGGCTTCGCGCACTGGCTCGGCATCGCGGGTCTCGGCGCGGTGTGGCTCGGCGCGCAGATCTGCCTGATCGCCGGATTGCCGCGCGTTTTTCGGCGCGGCGAAGTGCCTCGCGCGTTACCCGGTTCGCCGCAGGCGTTCATGCTCTTCTGGCTCGATCAGTACAGCGTGATCGGGCTCGTGCTCGCGCTCGCGGGCGTCGCGCTTGCGTTGTGGGGACTCGTGCAATGAGCGGTGTCCCGATCACCGCGTTGTACGCAGGTCTGTTGGGACTGCTTGCGGTCGGGCTCGCCAATCAGGTGCTCTACGTGCGCATGCGCGCGCGTACGCTGCCGGACTGGAAACCCGACACCGTGCTGCGCGTGCAGGCGAACTTCGTCGAAAACGTGCCGCTCGCCCTCGTGCTCCTGTTGGTGCTCGAACTGCAGCATGCGGCAGCGGGTGTGGTTCACGGGTTCGGCATCGCGCTGGTCGTGTGCCGCGTGCTGCACGCGTGGGGGATGAGTCGCAATCCGGGCGCCAACTACCCGCGCCTGATCGGCGCACAAGGCACGTTTCTGCTCGTTTCGATCATGAGCGTCGCTGCCATCTACGGGAGCATTCGATGAGCGACGGGAGTTGACGCGATCGTTCGATCGCCTCGTGTAACACGGTTTCACTAAGGGGAACGCAGATAGGTCCCGGAACGTATCCGATCTTTCAGCAGGCTTACCTGGTCAACGATCTGATGGCCTCGATCCACAAATGGAACCGCCTGTTCGGCGCCGGCCCCTTTGTGGTGGTGCCGCATCATCGGACTGACCGTTTCATGTACCGCGGCACCACGCAGGAAGCCGACGTGTCGTATGCATTCGGCTATCTCGGCGATATGATGATTCAGTTCATCCAGCAGCACGACGACACACCGTCCATCTACCGCGACATGTATGCCAAGGGCGAGGAAGGCTTTCACCACGTCGGCGTCCTGGTGCACGACTGGGACGTCGAACGCCAACGGCTTCTCGACATGGGCTTCGTGAACGCATGTGAGCTGTGGGCTGACAACGTCAACGCGGCGTATTTCGACACACGATCCGTCAACGGCGGATTCACCGAAATTCACGGTGATCCGCCACACATTCTCGGGGCATTCGCTCTCTGGCGCCGAGCGCATGAACGTTACCGGTCGGGCGATGACCCGATCGTCAGCGCGGTGCGAACCTGATCGGCAACGTCGCGAGCCCACGCAGCAGCACATTCGGCGGATAGGTGAGATCGGCTTCGGCGCAGTCGAGCCGATAATCATCGAGTCGCGCGAGCAGAACGCGGAATGCGACTTCCATTTCCTTCCGGGCGAGGCTGGCGCCGATACACATGTGCACGCCGTAGCCGAACGCGACATTGTGTCGGGCGTTTTTGCGCGTGACGTCGAAGCTTTCGGCATGGTCGAACACAGTCTCGTCGCGGTCGGCCGATGAATAGCGGATCTGGATCATGCTGCCCGCCGGGATCTTCGTGCCGTTGACGTCGGTGTCCTTCGTGCAGACGCGCCACATGTTTGCCGTTGGCGTCGACAGGCGCAGCACTTCTTCGACGAGGTTCGGTATCAAACCCGGATCGTTCTGCAACATCACGAGTTGCTCGCGGTGTTTGATCAGCAGCAGGATGCCTTCGGCGATCGCCGACGTCGTCGTTTCGTTACCCGCGACCAGCAACTGCTGGATGATCGACAGCGATTCGGCGGTATCGAGCGGGCGTTCGCCGTCGAGGCGGGCGTGCACGATGTCCGAGATGATGTCGTCTCTTCTGTCGTGCTTGCGCTCGTCGAGCTTTTTCGCGAAGTAGTGCTGATATTCGACGATCAGCTTGACCGCTTCGAGTTCTTCGTCCGGCGAAGCCATCCGAGACAACTGTGCGACGAACGCATCGGACCATTTGTTGAAGAGCGGCAGGTCGTGGCGGGGCACGCCGAGCTGGTCGGCGATCACCATCATCGGCAGTGGGCCGCAGAACGCGCCAACCAGTTCGCAGCGACCGTCATCGATGAATGCATCGACGAGGTCGTTTGCGATCTTCGTGATATCGGGTTCGAGCGTCGCGACGCGACGCGCAGTGAATGCCTGGTTGACGAGGCCCCGATAGCGCCGATGCACCGGCGGATCCTCGGTCAACATCGTGTCGACTGGCGGATAGCCCTTCTTCTGCTCGGCAATCAGCCGTGGATCGACGTCGCCCTCGCTGCGCATCGCCTTACCGAATTTGTTGGAAAACGTTTCGGGGTCGCCGGCGATTTTCCGTATCGTCTCGTAGTCGAAGACGAAGAACATGCCGGTGCGCGGGCATTGATAGATCGGCGCCTCACGGCGCATGCGGGCGTTGAACTGATGCGGACATTTCAGGACCTCCGCGTCGAGCGGCGTGAACTGATCGAGGGCCTTCGTGGTGACGTCCGGCATCGCGCTCATCGAATGGTCCCGAGTGTCGAGACCGCCGACTGTAGCATCGGCGGCAAAACAGTCAATCGTGACGGTTTATACCTTCACCATCATCTTGCCGATATTCTCGCCCTGAAACAGTTGGATCAGCGCCTTCGGCAAGTTCTGGAATCCTTCGACGACCGTCGCTCGATGCTTGAGTCGGCCACTGTCGATCCACTGCTGCATCTGCATGCTCGCCTCCGGAAAACGTTTTGCGTAGTCGATGACGATGAAGCCCTCCATCCGCGCGCGACGAAATACCAGATTGAAGTAGTTGCGCGGCCCCGGCACCGGTCCCAGTGCGTTGTAACGCGAGATACCGCCGCAGATGACGACGCGTGCATGCATCGCGATGCGCGCAAGACACAGATCCAGAATCTCGCCGCCGACGTTGTCGAAGTAGATATTGATGCCGTCTGGGCACGCAGCGTCGAGCGATGCACCGACGTCCTGCGACTTGTAGTCGATGGCGGCGTCAAAGCCGAGTTCGTCGGTGAGCCACGCACATTTCGCGGCGCCGCCGGCGAGCCCGATGACGCGGCAACCCTTGATGCGCGCGATTTGACCCGCGATGCTGCCGGTTGCTCCCGCAGCGCCGCTGACGACGACGGTCTGCCCGGGCTTCGGCTCGCCCAGATCGAGCAGTCCGAAATAGGCCGTCATGCCGGTGCCGCCGAGCACGCCGAGCGCAACGGTCGCATCGGTTCCGGCGGGATACACGCGCACCGGCAACGACTTGCCGTTCGTCACGGAGTATTCCTGCATGCCCAACGATCCGGCCACCAGTGCGCCTTTTGGCAGGTCGGGGTTCTTCGATGCATCGATGATGCCGACGCCGCCGGCGCGCATCACATCGCCGATCGCGAGCGGCGCGACATAGTCGGCGCGATTTTCCATTTGCCCTCGCATCGACGGATCCAGCGAAATATACGTCGTCTTGATTAGCGCCTCGCCGTCGCGAATTTCCGGGATCGTCCCTTCCGCGTATTTGAAATCGCTTTCCTTGACCATGCCGATCGGCCGCGCGGCAATCCGGAATTGGCGATTTATCGTGCTCATGTCCTTGCTCCTTTAGAATCCAAATTGGGTAATGACGGTCGCCAGTATAAAACCGTCTTGACTGACTGTTTTGCCTTACCTATCCTCCAGTGCCTTTTTTCCATTCGGCCGCAATTTGGATTTTACCTTCAGCCCCACCGATGAAGCGTTCCGCTGCGAAGTACGCGAATTTCTATCGCGCGAGTTGACGCCGGATTTACGAGCGGCCGCGCGACGCACGACGACGGTGTTTGCGGACAAGGACGTTGCGATGCGCTGGCAATCGATCCTGGTGCGGCAGGGCTGGGCGGTGCCGTCCTGGCCGCTCGAGCACGGCGGCACGAACTGGACGCCGACGCAGAAATACATCTTCGGCGAAGAATGCGCGAAGGCCGGCACGCCCGGGCTGATCCCGTTGGGGCTTCGAATGCTCGCGCCGGTGCTGTTCCGCTACGGCACGCAGGAACAGAAGGACTACTACCTGCCGCGGATGCTGTCCGGCGAACACTACTGGTGCCAGGGCTATTCGGAACCCGGATCGGGGTCGGACTTGTCGAGCCTGAAGACGCGCGCGATCAAAGACGGCGACGACTACGTCGTCAACGGCACCAAGATCTGGACGACGCACGCGCAGTTCGCCGATCACATCTTCTGTCTCGTGCGCACCGACGACGGGGTCAAACCGCAAGCCGGCATCACGTTTCTGCTGATCGAGATGAAGACACGAGGTCTCTCCGTGAAGCCGATCATCACGCTGGCCGGCGACCACGAAGTGAACCAGGTGTTCTTCGACAACGTTCGGGTGCCGCAGTCGAATCGAGTCGGCCCTGAGAACGAAGGCTGGACCGTGGCGAAATACCTGCTCGAGTTCGAACGCGGCGGCGGCGGTGCGTCGGCGCGTCTGAAGATCGGGCTCGAGGAATTGCGCGCGATCGCGAAGCGGAGGCTCGACGGCGATGGCGCGTCGCTCACGGACGATCCGAATTTCGCGGCAAGCATGAGTCAACTCGAAATTCGGATGATGGCGCTCGAATTCGCCGAGATGACGACGCTCGCGCGACTCGCGCGTGGCGGCTCGCCGGGGTCCGAATCGTCGCTGCAGAAAAATACGTCGGTCGATATCGGCCAGACGCTCGAAACGCTGTTGCTCGAGGCGATCGACTATTACGGCTTGCCGCATGCGAATCTGATCTCGCTGAACGGCCACACCGAGCAATGGCCGGCCCCCGGCTACGCCGAAACGATCACCGCGCGTTATCTGAACGGTCGCGCAGCATCGATCTTCGGCGGCGCGCGCGAGGTGCAGAAGAACATCGTCGCAAAAGTAGTCCTGGGCCTGTGAACCGATTCGACGGCGTTCGCACGATAGTGACCGGGGCAGCCGATGGCATCGGCCGCGCGACCGCGATCAAGTTTGCGGCCGAAGGCGCGGCGGTACTCGCGATCGACATCAACAGCGAAGGGCTGAACGCAACGGCAGCCAAACAAAGCGGGATCAAGACGCTGATCGCGGATGTCACCGCGAGCGACGCTCCCGAACGGATCTGCACAGTCGCGGCGCGCGAACTCGGCGGCATCGACGTGCTCGTCAACAACGCCGGAGTCGCTCATCGCGCGACGATCGAGACGCATACCGACGCCGACTGGCAGCGTGTTCTCGACCTCAATCTGCACGCGGTGTTTCGTATCACGCGGCGCGCGATACCGCTGCTGCGAGCGAGCGGCCGCGGCCGGATCATCAATATCGGTTCGGTGATGTCGCAGCGGTCGAGTCCCGGCATGGGCGCTTATACCGTATCGAAGCACGCGATCGCGGGACTGACGAAGACGCTTGCACTCGAACTCGGCGTCGACGGCATCACCGCGAACTACATTCAGCCGGGCGCGATCGTCACCGGTATCACACGCGGTGCCTTCGCCGCGGACGAGGCATTCCGAAATTTCTGGACCGAGAAGGCGGCGGTGAAGCGCCTCGGCCAGCCCGAAGACATCGCAAACGCAATTGCGTTTCTAGCCTCCGACGAAGCCGCGTTCATCACCGGCCACGGTCTGCTCGTCGACGGCGGTGCGTTGCAGAGCCCGTGACGAGACAGCGTTCATCACTCGAGGTAATCCCATGACCAAGCCATTTCCGAATGACCCGTATTTGACCGGCTACTTTGCCCCGAGCGGCGTCGAGTGCGACGCGCCGGATCTCGTCATCGAAGGCGCGCTGCCGCAGGATCTCGTCGGCACCTACTACCGCAACGGTCCGGATCCGCTGCATCCGCCGCGTGACGGCGACACGTATCATTGGTTCGACGGCGACGGCATGATCCAGTGCTTCAACATCGAAGACGGGCGGGTCAGCTGGCGCAATCGCTGGGTCAAGTCCGAGAAGTTCAAGCGCGAACTGACGGCCGGCAAGCGGCTGTTCGGCGTCTTCGGCAATCCGATGATGTCGGATCCGTCGGTCGTTGGTGCCGAGTACAACACCGGCAACACACACATCGTCGAACACGCGGGCCGGTTGCTCGCGTTGATGGAAGGCGCGCTGCCACAAGAGATCAAACAACACACGCTCGAAACGCTCGGCACGCACAGTTTTGATGGCGCGATCGCGGGTCCCGTCACCGCGCACCCGAAGTTCGACGCCGATACCGGCGAGATGGTTTTTTTCGGCTATTCGGCGCAGGGGCCGGGATCACGTTCGCTGCGATACAACGTCGCCGATCGCGACGGACGCGTCATCCGCAACGAATTCTTCGATGCGCCGTTTCCGGCGATGGTGCACGACTTCTTCGTCACGCAGACGCACGCGATCTTCCCGATCTTCCCGCTGACGATGAGCATCGAACGCGTCATGTCGGGCGGGCCGATGCTCGCGTGGGAGCCGGACAAGGGCACGCATTTCGGCGTCATCCCGCGCAACGGCACCGCCGCCGACGTGAAGTGGTACACGATGGAGGCGCGTTTCATGTTCCACATGATGAACGCGTGGACCGACGGCACGAAGCTGCACGCCGACGTCACCGGCGCGAACGCGACACAGTTCGCGCCGAAGCTCGACGGCGGGGTGGCGAAGGTGTCGGACGGAATCGCGCCGACGTTTCGTCGTTGGAGCATCGATCTGGCCGACAACACCGGCACGATCAAAGAGGAACTGCTCGACGACATCGCGTGCGAATTTCCGCGTACCGACGATCGGTTGATGACGAAGGCGTACCGCCATGGTTTTGCCGTCGGCACGCCGGGTAAGACGTTGACGAACTTCAATCACCTGATCCACTTCGACAAGCAAACCGGCAAACGGCAGACGTACACGCCGGGAGATGACTACATGCTCGGCGAAGCTGTGTTTGCACCGCGGCCGGGCAGCACAAACGAAGCCGATGGCTATCTGGTCGTGCTCGCGTTCAATCAAGGCACCGGGAAAAGCGAATTGATGATTCTCGACGCTCAGGATGTCGCGGCGGGTCCGCTGGCGAAGGCCAAGGTGCCGATGCGCATTCCGGCCGGCTTCCACGGCAGCTGGATCGGCGCGCGCTGAACCTCGGCCGGTCGGGTGGCAGCGGTTACGCCACCCACCGCGACAGCAGGTGATGGAAGTGCCGGATCTTCGTCTCCTGGTAGCGCGCCAGTACGGTCTCGTTGTACTGCGCGGCTTCCAGGCCGGTCTGCACGTGCGGCAGATTGAACGTGTCCTGCGTGAACACCTTCGCAAGCAGGCCCAGCTCGGGTGCTTCGGTCCAGTGCTGTTCTTCCGATAACCAGTGGATTTTCGCCGGCGGCGGACGTTCGCCCGCGAACGGACTCAGGTAGTAGCACTCCATGATCGATTTGTCGTGGCGGTTCTGGTACGGACGGAACCGGTAGACGATGCGGTTGTAGCCGCCCCACGGATGGAAGTTCGGAAATACCGTGTAGTAGATGCTGTCGGAGACGGCTGCGTCCGAGACCACGGCCCTTTCGCCGACGATCGGGCGCAGCGCCATCCGCGCGCCTTCCGCAAGCAGCGCGCGGGCGCGAGCGCCGCTCGGCAACTCCATGGCGCCGTCGGCGTCGAGATATTTCATCGTCACCGAGTCGAACAGTTCCTGCTCGCTCGGCTTGAAGCGCAGGTGCGGGCTCGGCGTCGCGTTCGGCGTGATGGCACGCGAGAAATTACCCCATGCATCGTATTGCGAATTTTCATCGCCGATGCCGACGAGAATCTGTGGGTGCGTGGTGATCACGTGGAACGCTTCCATGAACGCTTCCTGGCACAGCTTCCAGTTGCAGCTCATGACCTTGGCGACGTGTGCCTCGATGTAACGGTCTTCCGGCGACCACACCGCGAAGTGCGCGGGCAGGTCGCCGAGGAACTTGGCGAGCGGTTCGGCCTTCACATCCATGTTGATGAAGACCCAGCCGCCCCACGTGTCGCACAACACCTCGGTGAGGTCGAAGTTGTCTTTGTCGATGTGCGGGAAATCCCATTCACTGGTGACGCCGCGCAGGGAACCGTCGAGATTCCAGCTGAAACCGTGGAACGGGCAGATGAAGCTCGCCGCGTGGCCGTCGTGCGTGCAGAGTTTCCTGCCTCGATGGCGGCATACGTTGTGTTGCGCGCTGATCCCGTTCTGCGTGCGTACGACGAGTATCGAAAACGCGCCGACTTCGTAGACGACGTAGTCGCCGACGTTTGGAATCTCTTCTTCGCGGCACGCCATTTGCCAGACCTTCGGCCAGAGTTTTTTCATCTCGAGGTCGTGGAATTCCCGGGTCGTGTAGCGCGTCACCGGGACGGAGGTTGGCCCAACGTCGAGTTTGTTTTCCAGACGCAGCGTCGCCTCGGGCGGCACGATGTCCCCGTCGAGCAGTTCCTGGTAGCTGATGCCGGCGGAGCGGGCTTCTTTGCGTGCAGTTTTAGCCATTGTTCATTTCCTCGATTGAAATGGGCTGGTCATTCTTTGCGTGAGTTCGGCGTCTGGTAGTCGCGCTGGCGGCGCGGCGCGGCGCCTTCCGGGAGCTGCGGACCCGCGAGCCACAGCAGCATGTGCGGGTCCGCGTGCTTGAGGTCACCGGACACCCAGCGGCCATCGTAGCCGAATATGCCCTTGATGCCGTTGTTGTCGACCTCGACGACACCCTCGCCGCAGACGCGGTAGGTGGCCCCCGAGAGGGGGTGTTTTAGTGCTGCCATGCCGAACGCTCGTGACCGTTTTATCGTATGGTAACGCATAAACAGTCAAGGTCGACTGTTTTGATGTGGATGATCCTTGAAGGCGCCCGGCGCGGGCTGTACCGTACAACCGGATAGACAATATCGAAGGGGAGACACGATGGACTTGAAACTGAAAGGACAGACTGCACTGATCACCGGCGGCACCAAGGGTATCGGCCGCGCCATCGCGGAATCGTTTGCGACTGAGGGCTGCAACGTTTCGATCTGCGCGCGCAAGGAAGACGAAGTGAAGGCCGCCGTCGCCGCGCTGCAGGCAAAAGGCGTCAAGGCATTTGGCAGAGCGGTAGACGTCGGCAAGGGCGATCAGCTGAAAGCGTGGATCAAGGAGTCGGCCGAGGCACTCGGCGGCATCGACATCCTGGTCTCCAACGTCAGCGGCGGTAATCAACCGGGTGAAGCGGGTTGGCGCTCCAATTTCGAGCACGACATGCTCGGCGCGGTGCGCTGCGTCGAAGCGTCGCTGCCGTACCTCGAGAAGTCGAAGAACGGCAACATCGTGATGATTTCAACGACGGCGGCGCTCGAAAAATTCATTTCGGCGGGCGCGTACAACGCGATGAAGGCAGCGTTGCTGAACTATTCCGGTGCGCTGTCGCAGGACCTCGCGCCGAAGGGAATCCGCGTGAATGCAGTGAGCCCGGGCCCGATCATGGTTGAAGGCGGTGCGTGGGACATGGTCAAAAAGCACATGGCGCCGTTTTACGAAGGCACGCTCGCGCAGATTCCGATCGGCCGCATGGGCAATGCCGACGAAGTGGCGGCGCAGGTCGTGTTTCTGGCGAGCCCGCGCGCGTCGTTCACGACCGGCACGAACGTCGTCATCGACGGCGGCATCACGAAGCGCATTCAGTACTGAGCGCATCCATGTCGAACCGAACGGTGAAGGTTTATCTGGTCGCCGCCGGCGACTATCACGACATCGACTTCGCGCGCGTCGAACTGCTGAAGCTGTTCGCGGAGAACGACAAGATCCGGGTCAGCGTCGCGCAGAACTACCACGATGTCGACGCGATCAAGCGTGCGGACTTTCTGGTCACGTATACGTGCAATGTGGTGCCGACCGAGGCGGAGCAGGCGGCGTTGCGTGATTATGTGGCGGGCGGCAAACGCTGGTTCGCGCTGCACGGCACCAACTCGATCCTGAAATTTCTCGCCGACGGCAGGGTCGACAGCCCCGAGGTCGCGCCGACTTTGATGCAGACGCTCGGCACGCAGTTCATCGCGCATCCGCCGATCCAGCCGTTCAAGGTTCGCGTTGCCGACCCGGCGCACGAACTCGTGAAAGGCATCGGCGAATTCGAAACGGACGACGAACTCTACCTCAGCCGCGTGCATGGCAAGCTTCACCTGCTGCTCGACACGCGTTACACCGGCGCGGCCAAGGGCTTTGTCGAGGAGCAGTGGACGGACGATGCCGCGCGGCCGGTGTACTACATCAACAAGGTCGGCGCCGGCGAAGTGCTTTACCTGAATCTCGGCCACTGCCGCGGGCACTACGACATGCAGCCGCTGATCGACCGTTATCCGAAGATCGAGCGCGGTTCATGGCAGTTGCCGCAGTTTTACGAACTGCTGCGCCGCGGCATCGACTACTGCGCGCGCGGCGCTGCCTGAGGTTCCGCAATTTCATTTTTGAGCGTTCGGCGGGGGAACGATCATGGCGAAGCCGTTTCGGTTTGGGGTGCAGTCGTTCAATTCCGCGTCGGGCAAGGCGTGGAGCGAGACCGCGCGTAAGGTCGAGGCGCTCGGCTATTCGACGCTGCACCTCGCGGATCATCTGCTCGGGCCAGGTCCCGCACTGGCGAAGACCAATCATCCTGTGCAGAACCTTGCCGCCGTTCCCGCGATGGCGCACGCCGCGGCGGTCACGACGACGCTGCGTATCGGTTGCCGCGTGTTTTGTATCGACTATCGGCTTCCAATCGTCCTCATCAAGGAGGCGATGACGCTGGATCTGTTGTCGGACGGCCGGCTCGAACTGGGTCTCGGCGCCGGCTGGCTCGAGGAGGAATACCACGCAACCGGCATCGAATTCGACCCGCCGCGTGTGCGCATCAGCCGCCTCGAAGACGTGATCGGCGGACTGCGCGCGTTTGCGGCCGATGGCGTCGTCAACATCGCCAACGACACCATTCAGTGGCGCGATTTCGAAGGACTGCCGAAGCCGGCGTCGCGACCGCTTCCGCCGTTGATGATCGGCGGGGGTAGCCCGCGGATCCTGCGAATCGCCGGTCGCGAAGCCGACATCGTCAGCCTCAACTTCAACAATCGCGCGGGGGTGATCGGTCCCGACGGCGTGCGCTCGTCGTCCGCCGAGGAGACAAAAAAGAAAGTGGGCTGGATTCGAGACGGCGCCGGCAAGCGGTTCGCCGACATCGAAATCGAGATCGGCGCGTACTTCACGTTCGTCACCGACGATGCAAAACCCATGGTTGCGATGTTCGCGAAAAACTTCGGGTTCTCCGAGGCGGAGATGTTGACGCACCCGCACGGGCTGTTCGGCAGCGTCGATACGATCGTCGACGTGTTGTTGCAGCGGCGCGAGCAATTCGGGATTTCGTACGTCACGATTCCCGAAAATGTGATGGCCGCCTTCGCGCCGGTCGTCGCTCGACTCGCCGGCAAATAGGGCGCGAGCGCCTATCGATCTGGTTGGCCCAGCCGACGACTTTGGCGTTGTCGTCGATCCAGCGTTGTGTGTCGGCTTCACCGAGGGTCGGCAGCGACACGACCACTCGATTGACGCCGAGCCCCGCGAGCTGCGCCAGTGCGGCCTCGTCGGCGGGTGCGGCCACCGCTGAGACATCGATTTCGGCGCGGTCGCGCCCGGCGCGTTCGCATTCGCGCGTGAGCTCGAGCATCTGCTCGGCGAAGCCGGGCATCACGATCGGATACCAGCCGTCTGCGTATTCGACGACGCGGCGAATCGCCCATTTGGATTGAGCACCGATGAATATCGGCGGGTGTGGCTTGCGCGTGGGTTTGGGTTCGACCCATACCGGATCAAAATCGACGAACGCGCCGTGATACGCAGCCGCTTTCTGCGTCCACATCGCTTTCATCGCGAGCACGTGCTCGCGCAACACCGCCCAGCGGTCCTCGAACTGCACGCCGTGATTTTCGAGCTCTTCGCGATTCCAGCCGGCGCCTACGCCGAACAGGAAACGTCCATTCGACAGGCTATCGAGCGATGCGATGCGTTTCGCGAGTGCGATCGGATGGTGCTCGGGCACCAGACAAATTCCGGTGCCGATCTGCAGCCGCTCGGTGACGGCCGCGACCTGCGCGAGATACGTGAATGGCTCGTACGCCTCCCAATAGATGCTCGGCAGGTCGCCGCCCGGTGGGTACGGCGTCTTGCGTGACGCGGGGATGTGCGTGTGTTCGACGACCCACAGCGAATCGAAGCCGCGCGCTTCGAGCGCGCGCCCGAGCGCCGTCGGGTGCATCGAATAGTTCGTCGGGAACGTGGAGACGCCAATCTGCATCGCGCTATTTCCTAGCGGGTTTCGTCAAGGGTCGATCAGCGCGCGAGGATCGTGACGCCGGACAAACCCGGCGCGCCATACACGTGCGTATAGCCCGTCTTCAAATCGCGCGGCACCTGACGCGCACCCGCTTCACCGCGCAATTGTGTGCAGATCTCGTAGACCTGACGCAGTCCGGATGCGCCGATCGGCTCGCCGTTGGCGAGACAACCGCCGTCGGTGTTCACCGGCAGCCGCCCGGTGATTTCGGTGACGCCGTCGCGCAGCCATTGTTCCTGTTCGCCGTCTTTGCAGAAACCGTTTTCGGCCATGTGCATGATTTCGGCGCCGGATTCGGTGTCCTGCAGTTGCGCCACATCGATATCGTTGGGGCCGATGCCGGCCATTTCGAATGCCGCGCGTGATGCGAGAACCGTCGGCGGCGTCGTGGTGCGCTCGAGCGCCTGCGACTGACTGAACACTTCGAACGAGCCGAACGGACGCGTCTTCACGCTGACCGCCTTCACGTACACGGGCTTTTTGACGAGCTGTTTGGCTTTGTCGGCGCGGCACAGGATCATCGCGCAGCCGCCCTCGGCGGGTGAGCAGAACATGTATTTGCGCAGCGGATGGCAAACCATCTGCGAGGTTGCAACTTCCTCATAGCTGAGCGGTGTCTTGCGCCATGCGTTCGGATTCTTCGCGCCGTTCTGGTAGTTCTTCACCGCGACCCGCACCAGGGTGTCCTCGGTGACGCCGTAGTCGTGCATGTAGCGCTGGATCTTCATGCCGAAAAATTGCGGCGTCAGCGCCATGCCGATGTCGCCGTACCACTTGCCGAGGCCGCCGCCTTCGGTGTTCACGGTGAAGGCGCCGCGCGGATGTTTGTCGAAGCCAACCGCCATGCCGATGTCGAACATGCCGGACTTGATCGCCATGAATGCCGACTGCAACGCGCTGCCGCCGGTCGCGCAACCGTTTGCAACGTTGATGAATTGAAGTCCAGTCAGGCCGAGCTTCGACACCATCGTGTCCGCGGCGCCAGCGGCCGCGCTGCCGCCGTAGGCAAAGTTCATGTCGGACCACTCGAGGCCGGCATCCTTCAACGCCTGTCGTGCGGCGTATACACCTTGTTCGAGACCGGTAACGCCTTCGGTGCGGCCGAAGGGGTGAATGCCGATGCCGATGATTGCGACGTCTACCACGAGACTCTCCTAACGATCTGCGACGGGTTGGAAGAAGTACGCCATGACCTCGCGGCCGGCGTCATCGACGACGTATTTTTCGACGACGAGTTCCATCGGCATGCCGATTTCGAGCTGCGCGGGGTCTTTGCATTTGAGCCGCGCCTCGACGCGCACCTGCCCCGGTAACTCGACGTAACCGACGCCGAACGGTTTGAATGTCTCCGGCGTCTCCGGCCCGGTGTATGGCGGACGATTCGGCATGAATCCCTGAATGGTCCACGTCCACAGCGTGCCGCGCGTTTCGAGTTCGATCTGCTCGACGGATTCGCCGCTGCACGCGGGACAGCTGCGCTGGGTCGGAAACGTGACGACGCCGCATTTGCCGCACTTGCTGCCGAGCAGGCGCGGATCGTTCGACGGCCACGTGAAAAGGCCTTCCGCGATCGGAATTTGTCTGGCTGCGGACATCATCGATGCCTCGGGAAATCGGCGAGGCGGGAGTACAGCACAAAACAATCAGGCTGTCATGTTTTCGGTCGGCGCTTGCGTTTGGTGACCTTCGTGGACGCGTTGCGAGCGTCTGCCTTCGCCCCGCGCTTGGTCTTTTTGGCGGACTCACGATCGAGCGATGTCAGCACGTCGTTGAACGAACGCCGCAGCTCCGTCTTCAGCCAGGCGAGCAGGTCCTTTGAAACTTTGGTCAATCGACGGCTGTGCAGGTTCGCCGCCATGCCTTCGAGCAGCAACAGCGTCAGCCAGTTCGCGCGGATGATTTCGGGCGACAGCGCAAGGTCTGGAAAAACCTCGCGCACCGTGAGTGCCCACGCCCGGTCGAGTTCCTCGATCGCCGGAATGAGCACTGCATGGAGTTCCGGATCGGTACGCGCGGCGATCTGGAGTTCGTGGAAGACGACGAAGTACGGCGTGTTCAGCTGAGCCCAGTATGTGTCGATCCCTTCGTCGACGCGGGTGTGTATCGCGTCGCTCTGAACCGTGCTTTCCTCGCGCCTGAACAATTCCAGGCGTTTGTCGTTCAGATGCCGCACCGCGGCCTTGATCAGATCTGCGCGCGACGGGAAGTGATGCAGCATCGCGCCGCGCGACACGCCGGCCTCGATAGCGATCTTCTCGGTAGTGGTATTGTTGTAGCCGAATTTGTAGAAGCACTCGATCGCTGCGTCGAGAATCGTGTTGCGGGTGTTTTTGCTTTTGGTCTGCTGCCACGTTTTGTTCGAGGTCGAGGCTGGCGATGCGCGGGACATGTAGGCTTCCAGAGGTGTACCGGGGGATTGTAGGGGATATGGTGTGCGTGACAACGAAATCCTGCTGATCACGAAGGGGCATCCGTTCGAGCGCGATGCGTTCTTCAAGCTCTTCGACGCGTTGGACGGTGTTCGATATACGCACGTCGAGCAACCCGCGGCCCAGGTGTTCTTCGCGCCCGAGCTCGCAAAACCCTACGACGCCTTCGTGCTCTACGACATGCCCGGCATCCGGTTTCGCAATGACGCGCCGCCAGATTTTCTCGAGCCTCCCGAGGCGCTCGGGCGCCACATCGAAGCGCTGTTGGAACGGGGAATCGGTCTCGTGTTTCTGCACCACGCGATCGCGGGCTGGCCCGCCTGGGCGCAATACGCCGAAATCGTCGGCGGGCGCTTCTTGTATCTACCGAGCGAATTGCGCGGCACGCGGCGCCAGGATTCCGGCTATCGCCATGCGGTCACGCACGACGTGCGCGTCGTCGCCGACCATCCGGTGACGCACGGCTTGCCAAAGACGTTCTCGATCACCGACGAGCTCTATCTCTATGAAGTCTTCGAAGACAGCGTCGTGCCGTTACTGCGCAGCGGGCATGCGTTCGTGCGCGACAATTTTTATTCGGCGGCCAAGGTGGTGCGCGAAGGCAAGATGTTCTCGAACGACGGCTGGCAGCACGATCGCGGCAGCGATCTGATCGGCTGGGCGAAGCACTATCGAAACAGTCCCATCGTCTACCTGCAGTGCGGCGACGATCCGAAGGCATACGACAATCCGCACTTCCGGATGCTGCTCGGCAATGCGATCGCGTGGGTTTCGAGCGCGCCGGCGCGGGAATGGGCACGCCAACGCAACGACGACGATCGCAAGAAGAGCGGCTGACGCTACTTCACTTCGGTGAAAAAATCGGCGCGCGGCGTGGATGTTGCGTCGTAGACGGGTTCAGACAGATCGACGCGATATTTCTTGTTGTCGGCACCTTTCAGACCGACGCGGCCGAGCGCGTCGCGCATGTTCAGATAATTCTGGTGTTTGAAATGCGCAGCGAGGCTTGCTTCGTCGCGCCACAGTTCATAAACCGCGAGCCGACCGGCGACGCACGGATCGGCGGAAAAAACATATGCCAGGCAGCCGGGTTCTTCGTCGCGCGTCTTCTGCTGGAGCTTGCGCGCGATCACCAGAGTTTCGTCGCGCTTGGTTGGATCTTCGAGATCGATCGTTCCGGCGATGATGATCATTTTCGACATTTCGATTATTCCTGTGACTGGGCATTCAACACCTTGTAAACGCGCTTCTGGAACAACCAGCGGCCACCCCGTTTCACGTAGTCGTCTTCGTATTGGCCGGTGATCGCGCGCTTGACGCCATCCTTCTGATGCAGGAATTCCTGCTGGTACCACGTCGCGTGCGCGGTGTCGCCCGTGACGACGATCGGACCGGCGGATGCGAAGAACCCGACGAATGAGAAACCCGCCATCATCTTCTGCCACAACGGAAAGAACGTTTTCTTGCCCGTGACATCGCCCATACCGGGCAGCGACCAGGTCGCGTCGTCCGTCCAGTTCGCCGCCCACGCGTCACCGTCAAAACGCATCACCGCGTCGTTGTACGATTCCACCAGCTCGCGAATCGCCAGCCGGTCCTCGATCGCTCCACTGCTGATCATTGCGCATGCCTCCTGTTCAATGACGACTCAACTCGGTTTTTGATCGGTCACGCGGTCAGCTCGGCATCGGCTGGCCGGTGCCGGCGAATTCCGCGGCTCGGCTCGCCACCCAGCAGAATCCGGCCCAGGTCCGTGAACAGCGAATGCGCCACCCACCGGTGCGTGGCGCAACCATGCGCATCCCGCAGCTTGCGCTCGAGCGGGCTGGTCATCCGCATCGCGCTCGTGCCCGCCGCATTGTGAATCGAATCGACCACTTCCATCGATGCGTTCGCCGCGTAGGTGCACGCCAGCCGCGCGTTCTGGGTCAGTTGCGCCGACGGCGCGTCGGCGCCGCGGCGCAGCTCCTCTTCGACCTCGTCCATCGCTTCGAGCAGATACGCGCGCGCCGCCACGGTACTTCGCTGTGCCTCCCCCATTCGATACTGGGCGATCGGGCGCTCCCGCAACGGCGCCACCGACAGCATCGGGACTTTTTTGTTGGCCAGTTCCACGAAACATTCGAGCGCGCCTTTTGCAACGCCGAGCGCCACTGCGGCTTTGTTGTACGCAAGACGCAGCGGCACCGGTATACGAAACACCGGATTGTCGTAGAGCGCCGGCAGCAACATGAGCTCCACGCGCGCGTGATCGGAACTGACGCGGGCGTTCTCGGCCTTGACGTCGTGACTGCCGGAACCGCGCAGTCCCGCGACATCCCACGTATCGAGGATCTGCCACTGGCTCTTGTGCAGAAACCAGGTTTTCACCACGGGCTGACCTTGCGCGAGTCATGCGCAGCGTCTCGCCGTCGAAGATCGGCGCCACCATGAAACACCACTCGGCGTTGTGGCAGCCGCTGATGAACGTCGTTTGCCCCGACACGAGATAGCTGCCATCGGTTTGCGCCACCGCGCGTGACGGCGTCGAGCCGGGTCCGCCGCCGCCGCACATGATGACGCGCGGATTGTCGAGGTAGACCTCCTTCGCGAGGTCGAGTGGCATGCCACCTGCGGCCATCGCGTTGATCTCGGAGCCGAGCATCACGTTCCACGCGACCGAACCGTCGATCGCGGCCATCGCTTCCAGTACTTCGACGGTCTCGCGCACGCTCGCATCTTCGCCGCCGAGTTCGCGCGGCAGCGTAAAGCGGAAGAAACCGGCATCGACGAGAGATGCGACCGTGTCGTCCGGCAACCTTCGCAACGATTGTGCGCGATCGCCGCCGTCGCGAATGACGTTCGCGAGTTCGGCGACCCGCTGCAGCAGTGAACGCTCGACTCGATCGACACTAGACATTACTGCTCTCCATACTCAGTCTGCACAATTCACCCCCCAACACATTCGTTAGACGTCAACAGTGGCTTTCACTGCCCGTAACCGCGCCGTGTTCATTGCTTGTCCGCGCGGGCGACAGCGGCCCTGACCTTTGGCAATACCCGGGTCGCGAGACACTCGATGCGCCTCGACCCCGACTCGATCGATTCGCCGGGGAACTGCGCCCAGAAGTGCACGTCGACGATCTGCGGATACTGGGTCAGCATTTCGGTGAGACGGGTCGCCGCTGCGTCCGGCGTGCTCAGTTGGTACAGCCCGTCGCGCATTGCAGCGGCCGCTTCGGTGAAGCGCGGCACGGCGTCCGGCGGACCGAACGCGCCCCAGCCGATGTATTCGTTCGTCTGATAGAGCACGTGTTCGGCGAGCGAAGCGGCCTCGCGCTCCGGATCGTCGGCCACGATCGCCCAATCACCGGCGCAGATCACCCCTTCGTCGGGCCGTTTGCCGTGTTTTTTCAATGCGGCGATGTACACGTCATGGCCAATGCCGCCGGTCGACAGGAAGCCGTCGCCAATCCGGGCCGCACGTTCGATCGCCTGCGGCACCATGCCGCCGATCAGGATGCGTGGCGGGTGTTCCGGCGGCGGCGTGATGCGCAGGTCACCGACCTGAAAACGACGGCCGTCGAAGTTGATCGTTTCGCCGCGCCACGCGCGCCGTAGAATTTCCACCGCTTCTTCGAGCAGGCTCGGTCGATGCCGCAGCTGCCGGTGAAACGCATCGAACTCGAACTGGCGATAGCCGATCGCCACACCCAGGTCGAAGCGACCGCCGGTCAGCAGCGACAGCGTGGCGGTATCTTCGGCAAGGCGAATCGGATCGTGCAGCGGAATCTGCAGCAGGTTCGTGCCGATACGCAGTCGCGTCGTGCGCGCGCCGATCGCGGCCGCGATCACCAGCGGTGACGGCGTGTAACCGTCGTCGGCGAAATGGTGTTCGGTGAGCCACACCGAATCGAAGCCGATCGTCTCAGCCCAGCCGATCTGTTCGAGGGTCTGTCGATAGAGCCGCTCGAACGGCACGCGCCAGCGCGCCGGATTGCGGAAGTCGTACCACAGACCGAAGTTCACGTGCCGTGCCATTTGCGCTGTCCTCTACAGCCGGCCGAGAAACGCGTTCAGTTCGTCGTTATAGCGCTCTTGCGCCTCGAGGAACGGCGCGTGGCCGCAGCTCGGGTAGACCGACAGCTGCGCATTCCCCAACAGCGCCGCTGCGGCGCGCGCGATGTCGAGCGACACGAACGCGTCGTCCGCGCCGTGCGCGATCAGCGTGGGTGCGGTGATCCTTGGCAGTAGGCTGCGCTGGTCGAGCGTCGCGAGATCGAGCAGCGTCGCATAAGCGCGCGGGCCGCTGTCCATGAACAAACGTGCAACGAAGGCGTGTTGCGCGGCGCTGGGTTGCGCGGCGAACACCGCGCGCGCGACCCCTTCGAACGTGCCAGGGCGGTCGGCGCGGATCGCGGCAATCGTCCCGCTCACGTCCGCTTCGCTGCTGCCGTGCGGGAAATCCGCGGTGCGCGTGTAGCGCGGCGTCGCGGCGCCGGTCAGCACGAGACCCGCGAGGCGTGAGCCGAGCGCAACGGCGGCGTCTATCACGACGGCGCCGCCGAGCGACCAACCGTTCAGCACGACGTGCCGCAGACCGAGGTGATCCACCAGCCGAACGACGTCACCGGCGATCGCGTGGACCGACACGTCGCTGAAGTCGCGATCCGAGCGACCGCAGCAGCGATGATCGAGCGTGAGCACTGCGCGGCCCGTGTCGAGCAGCGCGGCCAGGACCCCGTCCCAACACCGGGCGTCGACGGCCCAGCCGTGCACGAGCAGGATCGGCGTACCGCGGCCCTCAAAATGTTCGAAGTAGATTCGTCTGCTTGCGTCGACGGATAGGTATGCCATGCCGATCGATCCAAAAAAACATGACTCGGGTGAGTCACGAACGGGTGGCTACCCTGCCGCACTTCGAAATAACCGTCAAGGATGATGGTTTTCTGCTCTACTGTGGCGAACACCAACTTAGGAGGAAACAGGAATGATCCTAGGTATTCATCACGTTGCCGTCGGCGTCCCGGATTTCGACAAAGGTCTCGCCTTCTACCGCGACACACTCGGATTCGAGGTCGTGCAAACCTCGGATTTCAAACGGGATATGCCATTGGCCGATCGCGCCATCGGTCTTCCGGCCGTCGCCGCGCGGATGGCTATGCTGAAGGCTCCCAACGGTTTTATTGAGCTGTGGCAATACACGCATCCGGCGCCGCTGGATCGGCGCGGTCGGCCGTGCGACTACGGCTACGCGCATTTCTGCCTGCAGGTCGACGGTATTCAGGCCGAGTACGATCGGCTGGTAGCGGCGGGAATGGAGTTCGTCGGTCCGCCGGTCGACTTCGGTATCGCGTCGGCGATCTACGGCAGAGATCCGTTCGGCAACGTCATCGAACTCTATGAGATTCGCGACGCCGGACTCGCTCAACTCGAACGCGCCGCGCAGGGAATCTCGTAAAGAACGATTTTCGCGAGTTGGCCTGAACACGCGCGACGAGCGAACAAAACCTCCCGTAAACGACAGTTACCGCGCGCGCAAGACGCTCCGATACTGATTGCTCGGCGCTCTGCGCCTATTCGGCCGACATGGGTAGACGGCTGAAGACATCGATACAGGGGAGACATTCGATGAATCGATCAAGCGTCCTTTGTGCGTTCGCGGCTGCGTGTTTGGTTCCTCTGCTGACTCCGAGTTTCGCCGTTGCCGAAGAGGCCGAGGCGAAGGTCGAAGAGGCCAAGGCGAAGGTCGAAGAGATCGTCGTCACGGCAACGAAGCGCGAAGAAAACGTGCAGGACGTGCCGATTGCGGTCACTGCACTCGTAAATGAACTGAAGCAGCCGACGGTTCGCACGCTCGTCGATCTGAACGGCTACGCGCCCAACGTCCGGATCGACAGAGATCCGTCGCGATCAGGCGGATCGTCGATCACGATTCGCGGCATCAGCCCGACGCGCACCGACGACAACTCATTCGATGCACCGATCGCGGTGCAACTCGACGGCATCTACCTGGGCACGATCGCGGGGCAGATCATCGAGAACTTCGACCTCGAGCGGGTCGAGATTCTGCGAGGTCCGCAAGGCACCCTGTTCGGCAAGAACACGACTGGCGGTGTCGTCAACGTGATCCGCAGCCGCCCGACCGGCGAATGGGGCGGCCGCTTGAAATACGACATGGGCAAATGGAATCAATCGGAAATCCGCGCCGTCTTCAACGCGCCAGTCATCGAAGACAAACTCGCCGCCAAGGTCTTCTACACGAACCTTCAGGGTGACGGGTACCTCGTGCATACGACCCCGGATATCGGCGGCAACAACATCCCCGACAACAACCACATGCCGGAACAGGACTATCAGAACTACGGCCTGACACTGCTCGCGACACCCACCGATCGATTCGAGGCGCTGTTTACGATCGAAAAGTTCGAAGACAAGAGCCAAGGCGGCGGATCGCTGACGAACTTCAATCTCGCGCCGGGCGTTGCGCCGAAACCGCCACCGGGCTCGCCTCAGACAGATCTTTCGGGAGGTTTCCTCTCGTGCACGCTATTCGCCAGCCACATCATTCCGCAATGGGATTCGACAGTCCCGTGCAGAACGAGCCTTTCGACGGCAAAGTCGACGTCGGTCGATACCCGCAACCCGTCGAACTTCGACACCGACGCCTACACGTTGAACACGCAATTCGAGATCAACGATCACTACAAGGTCGTAACCGTCAGCGGCTATCGCGATATGAAGGAGCAGCGGTTGCTCGATTTCGATGGCTCCTCCGACAATTTCATCACGTTGTCCCGCGACGACGACTACGATCAGAAGAGTCTCGAAGCGCGTCTCGAGGCGACGTACGACCACCTCACTGTGGTCGGTGGCTTCCACTTTTGGAACAGCCAGTTCACGCAGAACTGGATTACCGGTGGCGAATTCTGGAAATACCTGGGCACGACGTTTGGTGTCGATTTCACAAACAACACGTGGCTTAGCCCAACTCCGCCGCCGATTTCGCCGCTCGCAGCCTGCTTCGCTGGCGCGTTCGGCAACATCAAGTGCGACACCGGAGCATCGTTGAGCGGATTGGGGGATCCGTTCGACCAGAGACTTTACGAACACCAAACGACCACGTCGTACGCGTACTTCACGCAGGCCGATTGGGAGTTCATCGAGAACTGGACACTGACCGCCGGCATCCGCTACACGGATGAGAAAAAGGATTTCATCGCGGGGCAGGCCTATCTGGCCTCGATCGCACGCAGGAACGTCGACAACTATCCGGGATATGCCGTGCTCGACAACGAGTGGACGAAGTGGACGCCTAAGGTTGGTGTTTCGTACAAGTTTTCGCACGACATCCTGTTCTACACGTCGTACTCCGAAGGCTTCCACTCGGGCGGATTCTTCGGCGTCAACCAGAACATCGCAGACTTCGTCCGCGACCAGTACAAACCCGAGAAAATTCAGTCCTACGAAGCCGGTATGAAGAGCCAGTGGTTCGACAATTCGCTTCAGTTGAACGTTGCGGGGTTCTATAACAAGTACAAAGACAAGCAGGAGAGTTCGGTCCAGTTCGACTCGACGACCAACACCGTCGCCACGGTGTTCAGCAACGTCGCGGACGCCACCTACCAAGGCCTCGAACTCGAGGCCCAATGGGCTGCCTCCGACAATCTGAACCTGTTCCTGTCCGCCGGCTGGCTCGACGCTACCTATGACAGTTTCAGAACGGACATCAACCCCAGCGACGACGCACTGCCGGGCGGTTCGCAAATCGTAGACGCCAGCTTTTTGACGCCCCGCAATGCGCCGAAGTACACCTACGGAGTCGGCGGTACATACACGTATCCCATCGGACCCGGCAACTTCCAGGTCTTCACCAAGTACTCGTGGGTGGACAAGATCGAAACGAGCTTGCTGAATCTTGATATTGGCAAAGTCGATGCACGGAAAGACTTGAGTGCGTCGATTGGTTACGCATACGAGAAGATGTCGCTGACGTTGTCCGGGAACAACCTCACCGACGAAACCTTCGAGGTTCCGTTCCCTATAGCGACACTGTTCGCGTCCGGTACCGTTACGCCGGGTTTGAGCTGGACTCTGACGTTCAGCGTTGATCTGTAACTGTCTCGACGTGCTCTAGCGCAGGTCTGTGTACCTTGCTGGCCTCGGCAAGCAATACGCAGACCCGACTAACGCGGACCCGGCTTGACGAATTCGTCGCGCCTGCGATACAGCATGTCTTTGCGGTTCTGGCGGCTGCGCAGGTCAGGGTGCGTGTTGAAGTAACCTTGTGATGCAGGTGGCTCGATGCGAGTCCAGTCGGTCATACCGACGCGGTAGACGATGCGCCATGCGCCGGCGCGCTTTTCCATGCGATCCATGTAGCGACCACCGACCCACAGATCCATCTGCGTGTCGTACGCATTGGCCGCCGCCTTCGGATCGCCGAGCGCGCGCATGCGGTGGTAGGCCGTGAAATACGCCTCCGTGAACGCCGTCGCGTCGTCCGGTTCGACGTCGACGAAAATGTTGCCGAGCTGGTGATGCGTATGCGTATGGGTCGCGAGCACGCCGAGCGCAAACGCAACAAAATCTCCGGGTCGGCCCGGCGACGAAGCACGCGACGGATCGCTGCTCGGACCTTCGAAGCCGTGTCGATGATACGAGTCCGGATGGAATACGCTGCGCAGCAGCGCCTCGTCGCGGTGATCGATCGCGCGGCAATAGGTCATCATCACTTCGGCGCACGCCTGCTTGTCGAGTAGTCGCTGCAGATGTGGATCGCTGACGGCGGTGGTTTTACCGGCGTTCGACATCCGTTTGATGCTCATGGCTCGTTCTCCTTTAGGTAGTTCGAATTGGCAGGACGTTAGCAGACGCAATCGGATCGTTGATAGATTCGTAGCGGTAGGATATCGACGATCATCTGGTGCGCATCGCGAGGCTGAGACGAACATGACATACGATCTGACCCAACCGGGTGACCTGACTTTGGCTCCGGGGGAAGCGCGTTGCCCCGGTCCAAGCACCAAAGACATCATTCTGCGCGACGCGGGCGGCGCGCCGGCGGCGCTGACAACCGAGTCGTATACATTTCTCGGCGACGCCGACATCCCGTTCGCGCGTTATACATCTCAGGCGTTCTATGACCTCGAGATCGAGCGAATGTGGTCGCGCACGTGGCAATGGGCGTGCCGCGAAGAGCACGTACCGAACGTCGGCGACTACGTCGTCTACGACGTGGGGCCGTATTCCGCGTTCGTCATTCGCACCGAGCCGCGCGTCCTGCGCGCCTTCGTGAACTCGTGTCCGCATCGGGGCATGCAGCTGTGCGAGGCCGGGTCGAGCGGTTCGGGAAAACAGTTCGTGCGGTGTCCGTTCCATGGCATGTCGTGGAATCTGGACGGATCGTTGCGTGAAATTCCGTGCCGCTGGGACTTTCCGCACATCAAGGACGAACTGTTCCGCCTGACGGAAATACCGAGTCGCACGTGGGGCGGCTTCGTGTTCGTCAACTTCGACCGCGCCGCCGAGCCGCTCGATGAGTTTCTCGAAGTGTTGCCGGAACATTTCGCGAAATGGCCGCTCGAGGACCGGTTCGTCAGCTTGCACATGGAGAAGATCCTGCCCGGCAACTGGAAGATGGCGCTGGAGGGCTTTCTCGAAGCCTTCCACGTCCTTGCGACGCACCCGGAAGGGTTGCGCACCGCGGGCGACGCGAACGCGCAGTACGACATCTTCGGCAAGAACGTCACGCGTTTCGTGCACACGATTGGATATCCGAGCCCGCATTTGAAAAAACCGCTCACCGAGGCGGAACTGTTCGCGGCGCTCGGGCATGCCCCGGACGATCTGCCGAACGGTGTCGGCGCGCGCGAACGTCACGCGGAGCTGATGCGGGAGAGTCTCGGCCGCCGGTTCGATGTCGATCTCAGCGACGTCAGCACGAGTCAGCTGCTCGACTCCATCGAGTACCACCTGTTTCCGAACGCGTGCTTCTTCCCGGGCATCAACATCCCGCTGGTCTATCGGTTCAGGCCGCTCGATGTCGACCACTGCATCCACGAGATCCTGCTGCTGCAACCGGTCCCCGCGCACGGCCCGCGACCGCCTCCGGCGCCGGTGATCAAGCTCGGCATCGATGATTCGTACACGACGGTGCCTGCGTTCGTCGCGACCGGACTCGCCTACGTGCTCGATCAGGACACCGATAATTTCCGGCGCCAGCGTGCGGGCATCAAGGCCGCCGTCAAACGGGGTCAGACCCTCGGCAATTACCAGGAGGCGCGCATCCGCCGGTTTCAGATGACGTTGGATGACTACGTCGAGGCCGCTCCTGCGTCTCGGCGCCACGAACGATAGCTCGGATCGTCCGGATACCTCAGCCCCCTGGTTTTCAGCGCCGCGTACATGCCGTCATCCCAACGGGCGCTCGCTGGCGCGTTCTGATTCCAGTCCATCACGTAAAGGCGATCGGCGATACGCCACTCGCCGCCGCGCCGCTCGAAGCGATCGAGGTAGCGCCCGCCGACGGTCATTTCCGTGTCGCCGCTCGCCCCGGGTACCAGGTGGTACGCGACGCAATACGTCTCGACGCGCGCTTCGCTGCCGTGCAGGTCGATAAGCACGTTGCTGATCTGGTGCATCGTCTGTTTCATCCGTTTCAGCGCGGGGATCACGTAGTCTGCGAATTCCCATGCGTTGCCGGAGAACGAGCCGTGATCATCCAGCGCATCCTCCCAGTAAACACTCCTCAGCAGGGTAACGTCACAACGATCGATCGCACGGCAGTAGCGCGCCAGCACATCACGGATCGCTTCGCGATCGGCCAGCATCGATGAATCAAGCGTTGTCATGACAGATTCTCCTGGGCGTGCCTCGTCCCGACGAGCTACGGTGCGGACAGCTGCCTTTGTGAAGCAGCCAGGCTGATTGCATCGCCAATCCTGCGGTGCTCCGCGCGCGTGATGTCATAGAAGCTCGCCACGTACACGGTTGCGGCGATCATGACGAGCACGCCCGGTCCCATGGCCATGCCGAGGAAATTCAACGAACTGGGATCCACCGTTGTGGCCGTCGCGCCGCGGCTGATTCCGGCCAGATCGACGATGAGGCCAGAGATGATGATGCCGAATCCGCCGACCGCCTTCGCTGCAAACGACAGCGCCGCAAAGTAGACACCCTCGTTTCGCGTGCCATGGACTTCCTCGTGTTGATCAGTGATGTCGGCCACCATCGAACCGATCATCACGCCGAGCACGCCGATGCCGACGCTGCAGATCGCGTTGGCCAGCATCACGATGTAGAACCCGCGCACGTCGCCGGGCGCGGGGAACAGACCCAACAATCGCAGAATGATCGGGCTGGTGTTCCAGATCGCGTACCAGGCGAGTCCGCCCATCAGCAGCGTTTTCTTTTCCCTGAACACACGCGTCAACGGCGTGGCCAGTGCCGCGCCGATGAAGCCACCGACGACCGACGCGGGAAAACTCCAGCTGATCTGTACGATCGTGAACTGGAAGTACAACGTACCAAGGTACAGCGATAGGGCGGTCACCATCCCCATGGTCATGCCCCATAACACACACGTTAGAACCATCACCTTGAACGATCGCGACGCAAACGCCTGACTCGCCTCCTTTAGAACCTGCAGCAGGCTGAAGCGTGGTGTCGACGCCGCGGCCTGCGGCAGCTTCGGGATCTGATCGTGCGTCCCCAGCGCGCAAACCCACACACCGGCGCAGATGATCATTGCAAACGTTGCCCCGAACACCGGATAGGCGGCGGGATTGAGTTGCCCGTTCGGATACAGATCGGTGCCTTTGAAGTACCCCTGCAAGCCCAGCAGAAACACCAGCAACGTACCGATCGACCCCATCAGCGCGCGCAGCGCGGACAACAGCGTGCGCTCGTCGTATTCGCTCGTCAGTTCGGCCGTCATCGAGGTGTGCGGGATCGAATACAAGGACTGGGTCACGCGCGTTGCGATGGAGAACGTCAGCAACCACCAGAACATGCCGAATTCGCCGAGGCCCGCCGGCGGTGCGAAGAGCAGATAAAAAGACAACGCGAACGGGGCGGCCGCGCCGTACATATACGGATGACGACGACCCCAGCGGCCACGCGTGCGGTCCGACAGCGAGCCAATGACAGGATCGATCACAGCGTCTACGACAAGCGCCACCACGATCGCCGCGCTCGCGAGAAATCCCGACAGCCCGAGCACCTGATTGTAGAAATACAGCAGGAAAAACCCGAAGGCGGTGCTCTGCACGCCTTCGGGAGATCTGGCCGACCGCAAACGCGAGACGGACGCGCCAAGTGCTGCCGCCGTCCGACACTAGCGCGGCTTCAATCCGCGCGCGGCGCGTTCCTTGCTCATGCGAACGCGATCGCTTTCGAGCCTGGCGCCGAGTTCCTCTTCGCTGGCAGTGCCCGCCATATGCCGTCCCGCCATTGCGGCGTTGTACATGATCTTCTTCTCGGGCGTCACGGCCAGAACCACGCGCAGCGGTGAGTCCAGCAAACTGTTGAAGAACGTTTCGCCGGCGGCGTTGTCCGGATTCAGCTTCTTCGACAACGCGGGATAGAACCAACGCTTGGTCGCGTCATCATCGAGGATCACAGCACGCCCCTTGAACGTGATCGCGCCGCGCGCTAGATCGCTGCCGACCCGCGGCGGGTAGCCGGTGCTGCTGACACACACGGAAACCCGATTGTCGCGCCGGATCGCCGCAGTGCGATGGCGATGGGACGCAAATGTGATCCAGATCTTCCCGTCGCGCCAGACGAACGCGTGGACTACGCCGACCGGCCAGCCGTCCTTCGTTGCCCACATCAGTACGCATTCGTTGGAATTGTTCATCAGCTGCTCGATCTCGGCATCCGAGAACGGATAGATCGAAACGATTTCGTGGTCGTCGGTCTTCGCCATGACATTTGCTCCTGTGTATGCGGTTTTGGCCTGAGCCGAGCATGAGGCGCGGGGTACTGAATTGGAACCTATCCGAAACGGGAGGTATTCACCGCGTCGACGACACCGCAGACTTCGCGATAAAAGCAAGGAGCGAATCGATGAACGTTTCGGGAATGATCCACGTCAACATCAACTGTTCGAACTTCGAGCGGTCGAGACGTTTTTACGAGGCGCTTGGTTTTCGAGTGATCTGGCAGGTGCCGGCGACGAACACGAAAGAAGTCGCGGCCGCGGTTGGTATGCCGCCGTATCGCGTCAACGGCGCGTTGATGGCGCTCGACGGAGCGGAGCATCCGCTCGTGATCGACCTGCTCGAATGGCAGTCGCCGCGCGATGACACTGCGCCGTATCCGCATCTCTATCACCTCGGCCTCGCGCGCCTGGCGCTGGCGACTCGCGACATGGACTCCGACCTGGCATCGCTCGCAGAAATGGGCGTCGAACTGGTCGGACCACCGGCGCGGGTGGTCGTCAACGGCGTCGAGTCCGGCGGCCGTTTTGTCTGTTTCAAGGATCCGGACGGCACCATTCTGGAACTGGTGGAAGCGCGTGATGGCGGCGAAGTCGCGAATCGCGCGAATGCCGCGGCTGCAACGAAATGACAGTCAATCGCAGGGTTTTCCTGAAGCGCCGCCCGAACGGAATGCCGGTGGCTGCGGATTTCGGGATCGAAGATCAGCCGGTCGATGCGGTCGGTCCGGATCAAGTGCTCGTCAAAGTCGCAGTGATCTCGATCGATGCGTTCATCAGAACCACGCTCGATGGCGGCGGCATTCACGGCACCGCACCGATCGGCGGCACCGTTGTGGCCCTTGGTGTCGGCGAAGTGCTCGAGAGTCGATTTGCGGGCCTGGCGGCGGGCGACTGGGTGACCGGGCCGGTACTCGCACAGACCCACGCGTCGATGCCGGGCGCGATGATGCAGAAGGTCGACATCGGCCAGGCGCCCCCGAGTGCGTACGTTGGCGTGCTCGGATTGACGACCGGTCTGACGGCGCACGTCGGAATGATCCAGATCGGCAAGGTCCGCGCGGGCGATACAGTGGTCGTTTCCGGAGCCGCCGGCGCAGTTGGTATACTCGCGAGTCAAATCGCCAAAGCCCGCGGCGCACGCGCGATCGGCATTGCCGGCGGTGCGCGCAAAGTGGCGTACCTGCTCGACGAGATCGGCCTCGACGGCGCAATCGACTACAAGAACGACGACGTCGCCGCGAAGCTCGATGCGCTGGCGCCGAACGGAATCGACGTCTATTTCGACAACGTCGGTGGCGAACTGCTCGACACGGTGCTCGAACGCATCGCGCCGGAAGCCCGCGTCGTCATCTGCGGCGCGATCTCGCAGTATCACCACCTCGACGACGTACGCGGCCCGAAGTTGTATCTGCGCCTCGCCGAACGCAACGCGACGATGGGCGGCTTCACGGTCGATCACTATCCGCAAACATTTGCGGCAGCGAGCGCTGAATTGGCGCTTTGGGCGAAGCAGGGAAAGTTGCGTCTGCCCGAACACGTCATCAAGGGGATCGACGGCTTCCCGCAGGCGCTGATCACGCTCTTCAATGGCGGGCATACCGGCAAGTTGCTGGTAAAACCGTAGGTCAACCAGAACCTCAACGATCTCGTCAGGAGGGACCAATGCGTTTTGGGATGTTTTACGTACTCGAGTCGCCGGATAACGATTGCGCGCGCGCATACAAGGAAATGTTCGGTCAGATCGAATACGCCGAAGAACTCGGCTTCGACTCGGTATGGCTCGCCGAACACCACGGATCGCAGTACGGATCGATGCCGTCCGGCGCGGTCGCCGCAGCGGCGGTTGCGAAGATCACCGACAGGATGCGCATCGGCATGGCTGTTTCGATCCTGCCGTTCAACAACCCGGTGCGCATTGCCGAAGACTACGCGATGGTCGATGTGATCAGCGGCGGTCGGCTCGACATGGGTGTCGGCCGCGGCTATCAGCCGCGCGAGTTCAAACACCTGGGGCTCGCCGATCAGATGGCGCACAGCCGGGAAATCTTCGAGGAATCGCTCGATATCCTGATCGGCCTGTGGGAGAACGAAACGTTCTCTTACCGTGGCAAACACTTTCAGCTCGAAGACGTGCGGCTGACGCCGCGGCCGATTCAGAAGCCGCGTCCGCCGATCACCGTGGCCGCGATCAGTCCGAGCACGTTCGAACTCGTCGGCAAGTACGGTTTGAACGTGATGGTCACGCCGACGTTGATGTCGCTCGATGAATTGAAGGGATTCGTCCTCGGCGCGAAGAAAAATCTGATTGCCGGCGGCATCGATCCGAAGACGCTGAACTTTCCGATGAACTGGCAGGTGCACCTCGCGGAAACCGAAGCCGAGGCGCTGTCGCGGCCGTCGGAAGCGCTGGACTGGTATTTCAATCTGGTCATGAAGCTCGTACCGAAGGGGCCGAACGCGCAGGGCTACGAGTACATGGCCAACGTCGCCGCCGAGTTCGAAAAGGCCGGCGGCGTCAACATCCAGTCGCTGCGCGAGGGCGGCATCATCATGCTCGGTACCCCGCAGATGATGCGCGACAAGCTCACCGAGCTGCGCAACGACATCGGCCAGCAACAGGTATTCTGCTGGATGCGCATCGGGGGCCTCGAGGATCGCAAGGTTCGCGCCTCGATGAAGCTGTTTGCAGAGGAAGTCATGCCGTATTTCAGGGACGCATCGGCGGCGGCCTGATGGTCGGCCGCGTTCGACGAACCGTCATGAATCGAAAACAGACCACTCCGGCCTTGAGCGAACGAAATTGGACGCAGAGGGGCGCCGGTGTCATGGTGGCCGCAGAGGTTGTGCGGGGGCGACCGAAAATGTCCGAGCAGAGGCTCGCTCTGCAAGACGCCAGTGATCGCCTCGGTGAATCGAGCGATCTCGTCACGGCGGCCGAATGCCTCAAGGTGGTCGGGCATTGCATCGGCATGCCGCATCCGGCGGTGATCGACGATTATTCGTCGAGCCGATTGCTGACCACCGAAGACGGCCGCGCGCTCGCGAGCGTGTTGGGCTGGGAGCCGGATTTCTCCGAGAAATGGTTGAAGCACAAGCTCTATTTGGTGAGCCCAATCGGCGCGGTGTGTCGGTTGGCGACAAAGCCGTTTGCGTGGGAGGCCGCGGCCATCGAAAGGGCGGCGATCCTCGAGGCGGGCAGCCGCACGCAGATCGAGTGGCCGGTCACGCCCGCACGGGGATTCTACGGGGGAATCACCGTGCCGATACACATGCCGCGCGGTCGCACCGGCTCGGTCTCCTGGTATTCGCGCAATCCACGCCTAGACCTTCCCGCGGTTCTGCAGGAGTTCGGCGGTCTGCTGCGTCTGGCGGGTCACCGGTTCATGGATCTGGTCTACGCGATCCGCGCCGAGACCGAATCGGAGGAAGACGACCGAATACACTTGAGCGAACGCGAGCTCGAATGCCTCACGTGGGCGGCGCTGGGGCGCACCGATGCCGACATCGGCGCCGTGATCCACCGTTCCTCGGCCACCGCACGGTTTCACATCGACAATGCGGTTCGCAAACTCGGCGCGCGCAACCGCACGCAGGCGGTTGCGATCGCCGCGCAGCGCGGCCTGATTCATCCGCTGGATGGCTCGCCGGCGCCACAGCCTCCCGGAAACGACGGTTATCCCACCCGCGGAAAACGATGATGTCGAATCCTGCGCTCAACCGGGGAACACGCGTGGATCATGCGGAACAATTTCGAACGTAGGCAAAGGAAAAAAACATGGGGCGCGTCGACAACAAGGTCGTGATCGTGACGGGCGCGGCGAGCGGACTGGGCGCGGCGGACGCGCGGCTGCTTGCGGCACACGGCGCGAAGGTCGTGATGACCGACGTCAACGAAACGGCGGGGAGTGCAATCGCGAAGCAGATCGATGCGACGTTCGTGCGCCAGGACGTCGCTGACGAGGCGGGTTGGGCGCGCCTCGTTGCCGGACGTCGTGCGCTGGTACGGACGCCTCGACGGTCTCGTCAACAATGCGGGCATCGCGATCGCGCAGAATATCGAGAACAACGACGACCGAGACGTGGCGCCGTACGCTCGCGATCCATCTCGATGCGACGTTCTTCGGCTGCAAATACGCAATCGAAGCGATGAAAACCACGGGCGGTGGTTCGATCGTCAACATGTCCTCGACAGCGGCGCTGGTCGGCATCGCCGATTTCCTCGCGTATTCGGCGGCCAAAGGCGGCATTCGCTCGATGACGAAATCGATCGCGATTCATTGTCGAGCGCAGAAGTATCGGATTCGCTGCAACTCCGTGCACCCCGGCAGCATCAGCACGCCGATGGTGCACGCGGCGCTCGAAACACTGTCCGGGCTCAAGCTGATGGAGCAGCCGGATCCGGAGGCGACGCGGGTGCAGATGGGCATCGGCGAACCGAACGACGTCGCCTACATGGTGTTGTATCTGATATCCGACGAGTCAAAACACATCACCGGCGCGCAGATGGTCGTCGACAACGGCGATACGGTGGTCTGAAGGCGCTGCGCAACCGTTCAACACCAGCACCCGTCCTTCATCACCGCGAGCTTCGCGCGGTCCTGCAGGATGCGGATGTCGGACAGCGGATCCCCGTCGACGACGACGAGATCGGCGAACGATCCGGGCGCGAGGGTGCCAACTCTGCCGCGCGGGTCGAACGCGAGTCCGCCGTTGCGCGTCGCGCAGACCAACGCATCCGCCGGCGACATGCCGAACAGATCGACGAAGTACTCGAGGTCTTTGGCGTAGGTGCCGTGCGGCGCGATGCTGATGCCGTAGTCGCCGCCGACGACGAGTCGCACGCCGGCTGCGCGCAGCTTCGCGACGCTCGCTGATCGTCGCATCGATCTCCGCTTCGTAGCCTTGCTTGCGCACGGTTGCCTTGGATACACCCAAAGTTTCGCATTGCGCGAGATACTGCACCTCCCATGCAATCGCGGGACCGACGAAGATCCGATCGCGGTGCGACGCGAGTAGCTGTACCGCTTCGTCGTCGAGGTAGTTCGCGTGCCCGACGAAATCGACGCCGGCACGCACGGCCTGCTTCACCGCGGCGGCGGATCGTGCGTGGCACGCGACGCGCAGCTTGCGCCGATGCGCCTCGTCGACGATCGCTGCGACTTCCTCGTCGCAGAACGAAAGTTCGCCGGGCGGGTTGACCGGATTGATGGCTTCGCCGTCGATGAAGATCTTGACGATGTCGACGCGCAGCTTGCGTTGCTCGCGCACCGCCTTGCGAAGCGCCCACGGGCCGTCGTCGATCTGGCTGAGGCCGCCGGGCGCATCGACGTTGCTGCCCGTTGCGCCGAGGTCGCGTCCGGCCGCCAGCAGGCGAGGGCCGACGATGCGTCCGGCATTGATCGCATCACGCAGCGCGACATCGATACGGTACGTCGAACCAAAGCTGATCGCCGAAGTGAATCCGGACGCGAGCATCAACGCGGCGTTTTTGACGGCGGTGATCGTCGCTTCTTCGACGGGGGTTGCGCCGATCGCAAACGGGCTTGCGTCGGCGAACGACAGATGCGCGTGCGTTTCTGTCATGCCAGGCATGACGAACTTGCCGGCTACGTCGACCACGTTGGTTCCGGCCGGCGTCGGCGGGAGTTCGTTCTTCGGGCCCGCATAGCGAATGGTGTTTCCCGACACCCAGACGGCGCCTGACGGAATCACTGAGTCGCCGATCGCGGTGAAGACCCTCGCATTGGTCAGGACCTGGTCACGGCTGGTCATGTCGGCTCCGCGCGCTTGCTGTACAGTGCGCGATCAATCCGCAAAAAAGGCGGCTTTCCGCTCGCCGTTCGGTCCGTAAACCGGCTCGCCGCGTTCGACGAGATACGCCTGGTTGATGCTCTCTTTGACGTTCGCCGCGGAAAGCAGCTCGACCATCCTCTGATAGTTCTTGTGTTTGAAGTGCGCGGCGAGGCTGTCGCTGTCGTCCCAGAGCTCGTACACCTGGATACGCGTGGGTACCGCGGGATCGGGCGCGAAGCAGTAGTCGCGGCAGCCGCGCTCCTCGACGCGGGTCGCCAGCTGCACGTCGGCGGTCAGCGCCACCGCGCGATCTCGGTCCTGCTGATTTTCGAATCGAAGCGCCGCAACGACGATGATCATGTGTCTCTCCGGACGGTAGTTTGATTCAACGCGTGCTGGCCCGCGTCCAGCGGTGATGCGATGGCCCTGCAACGCCGCGTTTTTCGCCTGCATGCTCGGGATAAACGGACGCGGTGTACAGGTCGCCGTGCGCGTCCATCGCAAGCTGATGAATGTAGATCGCGATGTTGTCCACGCGCTGCACGACCTCGCCCGTTTCCTCGTCGAGGATCGCGAGATTGCTCATTTTGTCGCTCGCGTAGATGTGTTTGCCGTAGACGGCAACACTGAGGGGCGAAATGTGCGTCCACTCGTCGATGTAGTGACCGTCCGGGTCGAAGCGCTGGATGCGCGGACGACAACCCGGGGTCCGTTGCGTACGGTGTGCGGCGATCTGCCCGGACACTGTCATGTAGTCGTGAAAGTTGCCGCCGCACAGGTCTGCAACGAGCAAACGTCCCTGCGAATCCTGCGCCAGCGCGTGGGGCGTGTTGAATTCGCCGGGACCGCGGCCCCAGGTTCCAACCGATTTGATGAACTCGCCGTCGGGCGAAAACCATACGAGGCGTGAATTCCAGTAGCCGTCGGCGACGACGATGTTGCCGTTGCGCTGCACGACCACTGCGGTGGGACCGTTGAAATGACTTTGATCGTCGCCCCATTTGCCGAACGTGCCGAGGCTCAGCAGCATCTCGCCGCTCGGATCGTACTTCCTGACTGTGTGTCCGTCTCGATCGGTGGTCCAGAACGTCCCGTCTTTTTCGATGTAAAGCGTGTGCGCGCCGAGTGCGAAGCCGGGTTGGTCGGATGCGCCCCATTTGCCGAGAAAGTCGCCGTCGCGATTGAACATCGAGATGCTGCTTTTGCCCATCTTCTCCTTCATCGCGAGCGGGTGGGCCGCCCAATGCTCGATGTCACGCGTGAACAGATAGACGATTCCAGCGGCGTCCACGGCGACACCCGATCCCATCTCGAAATGCATGCCGGGCGGATAAACGGGCCAATGCTCGACCAGCCGATAGCCGCTGCGCGGATCGTCACTCTGCGTGTTGTTGATGACGTCGTGGGAGTCGCACATGCATCGATCCTAACTCGTCTGACGACATTGCGCAGTGGAGCAACCGGTCGCGTGCGGCTATCGTAAGCGGCGAAGACTCGGCGAAACGGGAGCAGCTCAAATGAAGATGTCCGGCAAGGTGGCGGCGGTGACGGGCGGCAGCCGCAGCATCGGGCGCGCCATTGTGGAGGCGTTTCTCGCCGAGGGTGCGTACGTCGCCTTCAACGGACGCGATGCCGCGAAGGGCGCGCGCGCATTGGCGGAACTCGGCGCCGGCGACCGCGTGTTGTTCATCGCCGGCGACGCCAGGTCATCGGCGGACGTCAAAGCGCTGACCGCGGCGGCCGTCGCCCGTTGGGGGCACCTCGACGTGATGGTCAACAACGCGGGCGGTATCACGGCGCCGGCGCCGGTCGCGCAACTCGACGACGACGCGTGGGCCAACGACATCCAGTGGAATCTGAGCAGCGTGTTCTACGGCATCAAACACGCGTTCGCGCACATGCTGCCGCGCGGCACGGGTGCGGTGATCAACATCTCGTCGGTCGAAGGCAAAACCGGCGCGCCTGGCATGGCCGGTTACGTCGCCGCCAAACACGGCGTGCACGGATTAACCAAGAGCGCGGCCGCGGAAGCGGGGCGATCGGGCGTCACGGTCAATGCGATATGCCCAGGATTGATCATCACCGACGCGGTGCTGCAGGGCGGCCCCGGTACCGCGGCGGCGATGGGCATGACCTACGACGAGATGGTCGAGAAAGTGTTCAAGTCCAAGACGCTGACCGGCGAATTGAACACCGTCGAACAGGTCGCGGCGGTCGCCGTGCTGCTCGCGTCCGACGCCGGTCGCGGCATCACCGGCAGCTTCTTCAATGTCGACGGCGGCCAGGCGCCGTACTGATGGCCATCGACCCGAGCCGCTTGCCGGCGGATGCCGCGAGCCTCGATCCGGTCTGGCTGACGCAGGCACTGCGCAGCAGCGGCGTGTTGTCGAGCGATTCGTTCGTTGCCGCGTGCGACGCCCAACAGCTCGGCGCAGGCGCGGGCTTGATCGGCATGGTGGCGCGCGTGCAGCTGACGTACGGCGGCGCGCCGACGGACGCGCCGACACGGATGATCTGCAAGTTTCCATCTACGGTCGCCGGCAACCGCGCCGTTGCCGACGCATTCAACATGTACGGCCGCGAGGTGCGGTTTTATCAATCGCTGGCGGAGACGACGTCGATCGGACATCCGCGCTGCTACTTTGCCGTCAGCGCGCCGTCGACGACCGACTTCGTGCTGTTGCTCGAGGACCTCGGCGACCGCCGTATCGGCGATCAGGTCCTCGGCAGCAACTTGAGCGACGCCGAGATCGTCGTCGATGCAATGGCGACATTTCATGCCGAAAACTGGAACCGCACCGACGAGGCGCGCTTCGCGTGGGTGACCTCGCACGCCAACGATCTGCAGATCGACGGCATGGCGGCCGGTTTTGCACAGGGTTGGCCGCGCTTTGCGTCGGAATTTTCGACGCTGATCCCGCCGAGCGTGAAGCGCTGGGGTCATCGCGTCGGGCCGAACACGCGCGCCATCCTGCACGCGCTCTGCAGCGGACCGCAGACCATCTGCCACGCCGACTTCCGGCTGGAGAACATGTTTTTTGCCGCGACAGAAGAGCAACCGGATTTTGCGATTGTCGACTGGCAGTCGATCACGAAGTCGTCCGGTGCGCAGGACCTCGCGTATTTCCTGACCCAAAGCGTTGTACTCGACGTGCGGCGCCGCCACGAGCGCGACCTGCTCGCGCGTTATCTCGAAGGTCTACGCGCCGGCGGCGTGCGCGGCTATACCGCCGCCGACCTGCTGCTCGACTACCGCCGCGCCACGTTGTATCTGCTCGACTACGCCGTCGTCATCGCGTCGACGCTCGACCTCGCGAACGAACGCGGCGCCGCGATCGCGCGCGCGTTGACGGAGCGCGCGTGCGCGGCGCTCGATGATCTCGATTGTGAGGCGTTGCTCCCC
This sequence comes from uncultured Gammaproteobacteria bacterium, assembly GCA_963829065.1. GTDB lineage: Bacteria > Pseudomonadota > Gammaproteobacteria > Pseudomonadales > Azotimanducaceae > DATJGR01. The sequence goes on from CAWHHK010000021.1 coordinate 234,782, forward strand.
GATGCGTGATCCGCGTCCGATCGACGTCAGCTGACGACCTCGCTGCGCCGCGGGTATCCCGGCGGCCGCCGGCCGTTCTCGTCGAGAATGTCGAATTCTTCGGCGAGGTCCTCGACCCACGCAATCGTGCCGCTGCGCGCCATCAGATCGTCGGCGGCGAGCAGCGCGGCGGCGGCGCGACCGACGAACAGCGGCGTCTGCGACTTCGACAGATCCATGCCGCGCGCCTTCGCGGCGTCCTGAATGAATTCCGTCGAGACGGAACCCGGATACAACACCACCGCTGCAACGCCTTTGGGCTTCAGCTCGATCGCCATGTCGGCCGTCAGTCGATCGAGCCCCGCTTTGCCGGCGCCATACGACGACGAGTAGTGATAACTCTGACCGCCCGGCGACGATACGTTCAGAATCGCGGCGCCTGGACCGGCCGCGAACAACAACTGCGCGGCGTGCCAGCTCGCGACGTAGTGCGCGCGCAGGCCGATGCCGACCTGGTCGTCCCAGACCTGGATCGGATGGTCCCAGAAGCCGCCGCCCCACGCCGGCGGATCCGGAATCTTGTAGACGTTGTTGATCAGGAAATCGACGTGGTCGACCTCACCGCGGATACGCTCGAACAGCGCGGCGATGTCGGCGTCGTTGCCGTGATCGCACGCGATCGCGCGGCCTTCGCCGCCGGCTTGCGACACGAGCCGGGCAGTGGTGTCGATCGTGCGCTCGCCGTTGCCGGTCGTGCGACCGGTCACGTAGACGATGCAGCCCTGCTCGCCGAGTGCGAGGGCGATGCCTTTGCCGATGCCGCGGCTCGCGCCGGTCACCACCGCAATCTTTCCTTTCAATGCAGCCATTGCGTGCTCCTGTTCGAACGGTCGCGAATTGTATGTGAGCGAAGGCGCCGACACCTCGCGGCGTCAGACGCGGTGTTCCCAGCGATAGCCCCTGGGTAGATCCGCGCGCGTGATTTTTTCGATGTGCGACAGCGGCGCTTCGCCAAAGTAGATATCTTCGCCGACCAGTTTGCCGTCGGGATCGCCGGGCCAGACCGTGATCAATTGCGCAGGTCGTCAGAAACAGATCCGCGACGGCAACCGGCGCGCCGTGCACGTCGTTGCGGCCCATCGCGATCAGCTCTTTGCCGGTATGGATCTGCTTCACCTGACCTTCGGTGACCACGTTGTGCGCATCGGCGACGATGCGCTTCACGACGATTTCGAACTGGTTGCCGCCGGCGGCGATCATCTGACGGTAGAAGCCTTCGACGGCCGCACGTCCCATCAGCACCATCGGCGCCGCGGTTCCCCAGAAATGATAGATCGGGTCCGCCGTCAGAGTGTCCATCAAGGCCTCGATGTCGCCCTCGATCTCGTGTTGGACGTGATAACGAACCTCCTTGATCAAGCGGTGTGTCAGTGGGTCTGCTTCGGCGCGATAACGCGCATCGATAAGCACCCAGCTATCGGTCGGATTGAGCATCGGCATAGAGTTCTCCGTTGTAGCCAAGCGATCTGGCGAGATATCTTCGCCGCGCAGGTGAATAGGTGGAGCAGAGTACATGAGCCGGATCACGAAGCTCGACCCGTCGTGTTGGGATCCCGAACTGCGCAAAATGACGCGCGCCGATGCGGCGACGCCGCTCGAACAGGGATTGATGCGGATGTTCGCGCATCGTCCCGAACTCGCCAAGGGCATGATCCAGTTCGCCGGCGCGCTGAAGGTTCACCGGACGTTGCCGGATCGCCTCGTCGAACTCGTGCGGTTGCGCGTCGCATTTCGCAACCAATGCAGAAGCTGTATGGCGATTCGTTATCAAGACGCCGTTGCCGATGGCCTGACCGAATCGCTGGTCTGCGCGCTCGAGGCCCCGGACGAGGCGAACGACCTCACCGCGGCGGAACGCAGCGCGGTCGACTTCGCCGATCGGTTCGCGGCCGATCACCTGTCGATCGATGACGCCGCGTATGACGGCCTGCGGCGTCATTTCAGCGAGGCCGAAATCGTCGAGCTCGGCATGACCGTCGGGTTCTTCGTCGGTTTTGGACGGCTTGCCGCGACGCTCGACATGACGGAAGAGTTGCCAGCCGCGTTTCAGGATCACTCGCGCGCGCTGACGCCGTGGGACGAAGAATCGATCGTCGTACGATAATTCGGCCTTGACGCCAAAAACCCCCAACCACGAACGCAGCGCCGCGAAGTGTCCCGTGACGCTCGCCGATGTGGATCTTTTTGGCGCCGGCGCGCAGGAACATTGGTACGAGGCTTATCCGATTCTGCATCGCGACGCACCGGTGCTTCGCCTCCCGGGAGAAGGCGCCGCGCCGGGCTCGGATGGATTCGTGTCTATCGAACTACGCCGATATCGCGATGGTCGTGCGCGACCCGGTGCGCTTCCCCCCGACCCTGTCGTTGGCGACGCAGCAGTTGCGCGCGACCGGAGTCCCGGTCGAACAATTGCCGCAGGTCAACGCGATGATCGCGTCGATGATGACGTTGCGCCCGACCGACGAGCTCTATCGCTCGCACCGTCAGGAATTGACCGACCCGTGGGTCGGCCCCGGAGCGAGTCGCCATGCGGACATGATCACGCGCTGCGCCGATGAGCTGATCGACGCGTGGATCGACGACGGTGAAGTCGAATTCATCTCGCAGTTCGCGCGCCCGCTGCCGCAGCGCGTGATGGCGAACGTGCTCGGCCTGCCGCGCGAAGACATACCGCGCCTCGCCGAGTGGGGCACCGCGCAGGTCGCGGCGTTCGTCCACGGCAGGGGCCACCGCAACCAGTTGACGGCCCAGCAGCTGAAGGAACAGTTCGCGTTGCTCGACGGATTCAAGGAATACGTTCATGCAAAAGTCCAGGAAAAGCGCCGCAATCCGCAGGACGACATGATCAGCTTCCTGACGCAGGTCACTTATCAGGCGCTCGGCCGCAAGCTCACGGACCTCGAAGTCAACGGCGTGGTCTACGCGATGTTGATCGGAGGGCTGGAGACCACGCAATACGCGCTCGAGGAACAGGCGCAGCTGTTGTGCGAATCGCCCGCAGTGTTTGCAGAATTGCACAACGACCGTACTAAGGTGCGCGGGTTCACCGAGGAAGCAATGCGGCTGCGGTCGCCGACGCAGGGCCTGTCGACGCGGATCACCAGTCGGGATGAAGTCTTCCAAAGTGTCCCGGTGCCGAAGGGTTCGCTGCTGCATCTGCGCTGGGCGGCGGGCAACGTCGATCCGCGCGAATGGGAATGTCCGTACGACCTGCAACTCGACCGCCGAGCGGTGACGCGGCACCTCGCGTTTTCGCAAGGCCCGCGCGTGTGCCCCGGCGCAGGCATCTCGCGTCTCGAACAGACGATTGTCTGGAACCGGCTGCTCGATCGGATCGAGCACATCGAATACGCGCCGGGTAACACGTTCATGCATCAACCCGGGATCATGCTCGGGACGCTGGAACTGCACTTGAAGTTCCGCAGCGCGACGACTGTACGACAAAAGCGATGATCCGAACTGCGGGTCATTGACTCCGGGGCGACGATCCTCTAAAAAGTCAGGCGTGCTGGTTTTTTTCGGCTGGTGGGGTAAGTCCATCCGAAATGAGGGGCCGCTCGTCGAACAGACGTCGCGCGATCTTTGAAGGGGAGACAACTGACTATGCAAGCATCGAAGCTCCTGGGAGCTGTCGCGTCGTGCGCGATGGCATTGATCCTCGGCATGCCGGCGAGCGCCGAGGAGGAGGCAAAGTCCGAAACGACCGCGGCTACGGGTCGGGTTGAAGAAATCACGGTTACCTCCCGACGCGTGGAGGAAAACATTCAGGACATTCCGGTCGCGGTTACCGCATTCACGGAAGCGGATGTCGCGCAGATAGCGCCGCGCACCCTGCGCGACTTCGACGGCCTGGCGCCAAACGTGCGGATCGGCATGAACACTGCCGGACCGAGCGCCGGTGCCATCTTCATTCGCGGCATCGGTTACGCCGACATCGAAAAGACCCAATCGTCTGCGGTCGGGGTCATCGTCGATGGGGTCTTCCAAGGATCCAGCACCGGTCAATTGGTCGACGCGTACGACGTGAAGCAGATGGAGATCAACCGGGGACCGCAAGGGGTGCTGCAGGGTAAGAACACCACCGGTGGCTCAATCGTCGTGACCCGCTACCAACCCGAATTCAACGATCTCGGAGTCTGGGTGTCTGCGCAGGGGGGCGATTACGCGGATCAGGAGTTGAAAGGGCGCGTCAACATTCCGCTGATCGACGACCAGCTCGCGTTGAAGATTTCTGGCATCACCAAGCAACGAGATGGCTACTACGACAACATCACGAAGGGGTGTAACCACTGCGCGGGTGACATCGACTACAAGTCGGGGACGATCGCGTTGCGGTGGCACCCGACGGATGCGTTCGACGGAACGTTCACCTACGACAAGATCAAGGATCGCAGCGACATTCCGCCGCAGGACCCGACGTGGGACGGTGACAATCCGTTCCAGAACGCGGCGAACTACAACGAGTTTGCGCAGTACGACGTCGATCAGTATGCGCTGAACATGTCCTACGCTTTCGGTTTCGGTACGCTGACCTCGATCAGCTCGTATAACGATGCGCAGGACAACGTAGGGCAGGACTTCGACGGCGGTGACCGCACCGCCGGCGCGGTGCCGATCAACACGCTCCACACGCTGCGCGAGCAGAAGTATGAGGTCTGGACCCAGGAACTGAAGCTGAGCGGCGATCTCGGCTTGGTCGATGGTCTGCACTACACGGTCGGTGGTTATTACTTCAAGTCGAAGCTCAATTTCGCGCAGGGTACCAACCTGATCGTTCAGGTCCCCATTCCGGCGCTGGGAGGTGCGCCATGCGCTCTTGCCGGCCTGAAGGACAACCCGAATCCGGCGATCGGCAGCGCGCTCTGTCAGCTACCGAACAGCTACGCGAATGCGCAAAGCGGAGAACAAGTGGAGTCGTCGGCCGCATTCGGCGCCCTCACTTGGAATATCACCGATCAGATCGAGCTACATGCCGGCTTGCGCTACCTCTACGAGAAGACGGATTTCAGCATCCTGTATGGCACGCGGGCGGCACCGGGTTGCCCGTGCGATCCCTACTACGGCGATCCGATCGATCCGCCGACGCTGCCGGGCATTACCGTGTTCCCCGGTTTCCCGGTCAGCGCGAACAACGATTGGAACAAGACCGTCGGGGAAGCCTCCGCAACTTGGCAATACGCGCAGTCGAATATGGTGTACGCCTCGTACTCTCAGGGATTTCGCAGCGGCGGATTCAGCAACCGCGGCACCGACCCTGCCCGATTGTCGTTCGGACCGGAGACGATCGATTCGTACGAGATCGGGTCCAAGAACACGTTTTGGGATGGCCGCTTGCAAGCCAACCTCACGCTGTTCGACATGAAGCTCGATAACCAGCAGTTCAGCTCGATCCTAAATCAGGACGCGCCTCCGGGTACGAATACCCTGATCTTGAATGGAGCAGGCACCGATAGTAAGGGCGCAGAGCTCGAGCTCGTGGCCGCCGTTACGGATCACATCACGTTGAGCGGGGTTTACGGCTGGCAGGATGTCAAAGGTAAAGACAACACGTTCAGCTGTCTCGACGTTCCGGTCCCACCGCTCGGAAAAGGGTGTGATCCGGTGTTGAATCCCAATCTGTTCGTCAACGGTGTGCCCCAGACCATCACTTACCCGGGCGGCAAGACCGGCTTCACATCCAAGTGGAACTATGCGTTGACCGCTGCATTTCAGCACGAGGTCGGCCGCGGTCAATTCTTTGCCAGCACGAGCGTCAAGACCACCGATGACGTGATCATCGCCGTGCAGCAGGGTGGGATCCCGTTCTGGGAGCCGGGTTATTCGTTGTGGGATGCGCGAGTCGCGTACGAGATGCCGCTAGGCGACAGAAACCTGCTGACGTTTGAAGTGCTCGGCAAGAATCTCAACGATACCACGTATCGCGAGGAACGCCTGTTCCTCGGTAACGGTTTGTTCCAGGGGTGGGGACCGCCGCGAACCTGGACGGCATCCGTCTCCTACAAGTACTGAACCGAAACCTTCGTGAACCATCGGAAGCCGGCTGATGCCGGCTTCCTTTTTTTACCTCGCATCGGCGACGAACACCTGGGCGACCGCCGGCCGTTGTCTGCAAACGGACCCGCAAAGGCGCGTTGGTCCGCTGCAGATCACAAACCGCTTTTGCCGGCCTCGCGGAACATCGGCCGATAGGTATCGAATGGCGGATTGGCGGCGCGCGAACCGGTCGTGGCGCCCGCATCGGTCGTCAGCGTGTGGCCGTTCGTATAACCCGACTCGTCGCTCGCGAGCCACAACGCCGCGTTCGCGACGTCGTCGGCGACGCCGGCGCGATTGAGCAGCGGCGAGCCTTGCGCCAGTGCGCGCGTCGTCGCCTCGATCGCGGCCGGATTGCCGGTCATCACGTTCGCGACCATCGCGGTCGCCATGCCCGCCGGCGCGATCGCGTTCACGCGGATGCCGTAGCGGCACAACTCGGCGCCGACGTTTTTGGTGAGTCCGATCACCGCATGTTTCGCCGCGCAGTACGCGTGCGGACCGAGGCCGCCGAGAATGCCCGCGGTGCTCGCCATACTGATGATGGAACCCTTCAAACGCGGCTGCATCACGCGCGCCGCGTGTTTCATGCCGTAGAAGACGCCGTTCAGCAGCACGTCCAGCGTCGCCTGCCACTCGTTCGCCGGCGTCGTTGCAATCGGTCCGACGGCGCCGACGATGCCGGCGTTGTTGAACATGATGTCGAGCGCGCCGAAGGTGGCGACGGCGCGATCGACGAGGCTTGCGACGTCTTGTTCGCTCGCAACGTTGCATGGCTGGAACACCGCGGTCGCGCCGAGTTCCTTGGCGAGCGCGGCCGCCGGTTCGTGCTGGATGTCGCCGAGCACGACGCGGCAGCCTTCTGCGACAAAACGCCGCGCGGCGGCCGCACCGAACCCGCTCGCCGCGCCGGTAATCGCCGCGACCTTGCCTTCGAGCCTTCCCGTCATGATTGCCCCCTCATCGATTCGTTGGTGATGCGAGTGAATTCAGTCAAGCCAATTCTCAGCCGATGCTGCGCTCAGTCGGCCGATACGGCGTGCGAAGTTTGCGTTTGTTGATCTTGCCCATCGCGTTGCGTCCGATATCGGACACGAACTCATAGGATCGGGGACACTTATAGCCTGCCAGTTGCGTGCGGCAGAACTGCTCGAGTTCCTTCGGGGTCGGTTCCGCGACAGCCGGCTTCAGGATGATGAGCGCTTTCAGTGCCTCACCCATCTCCTTGTTGGGCACGCCGATCACCGATTGACATGGCGGTGTCCTCCCATGCTGCTTCGATACGCTAAGATCACGAACATCGCCACGGCCGCTTGCGGACACCTCAACCTCATGCCCAAACCCACGTCCGTCCTGATCGTTTCGAAAGGGCACGACTACGATCACAACGCGTTCCGCGCGATGTTCGCCGCCATGCCGGACGTCGTGACGACGTTGGTCGAACAACCCGCGGCGCAGGTGTTGCTCGAACCCGAACACGTCGGCGCGTACGACTGCGTATTGTTTTACGACATGAGCGGCATTCCCGGAATCGGGCTGCTGCACGACGGCGCCAACAATTCCGGTGTGCCGCCGCCGAAGTACCGCGCCGCGATCGAATCGATGCTGGCTCGCGGCACGGGGATCGTGATGCTGAATCACGCAACGGTATCGTGGCCCGAGTGGCCATTGTGGCGAGACATCTCGGGTTCGTCGTTCATGCTGCGCCGCGGGTTGGTCGACGGCGTCGAAATGCCTGGTTCCGGTTATCGCGGCGGCCACGGACCGTTGCCGAACCCAACGATCAAGCTGAGGCCTTCGGGATCTCATCCCGTGCTGGCCGGACTCGATGATGGCTTCGAGATCACCGATGAGATTTATCTGAAAACCGCCGGCTTCGAGTCGCGCGTCGTGCCGCTGCTGCGCGCCGACTATGATTTCGTCGCAGCGAACTTCACGCCGCCGCCGCTTGCGCCGCGCGACGAGCAGGCAGGCTGGGACCATCCGCGGGGCAGCAACGTCATCGTGTGGGCGAACGCGGCCGGCGCGAGTCCGGTGGTCGTGTCGGATGTCGGCGACGGTCCGCTCGCGTTCGCGAATCCGGGATTTCGGACGCTGCTGCACAATGCGTTCACCTGGGTCGCTTCGCCGGACGCGAGGGCGTGGGCTTGCGCGCGAACACGATGATTCGATCGTCAAGGTGCAGTGCTCTGAGCACCACGCGCATCGAGCTGCGCCCGCAACTGCGCGTGTCGCGTGGAGGTAATCGGATAGCCCCATACGAGTAGCAACGCGGTCAGGTACAACACCATCGGCCCCGCAGAGTAGAAGACGCGCAACCCGAAGATCTCGTCAGGGCCGTTGTCGCCCTTCGCATGAAACCCGATCAACGCGAGTGTGGTGAACGCCAGACCCTGGCCGACGGCGGCGATGAACTTCACTGCGAGTGACCAGGCGGCGAAGAAAAGTCCCGCACGGTCTTCGCCGCTTTCGATCGCGTCGAGATCGATGACGTCCGCTTTCATCGAGGCCGGCAGCGCGCTAAGCGCGCCCGACGCGATACCGGAAATCGCGAGGATGATCATCATCATGCCGATGTCGCCGCGACCCACCAACATGTACGACGCAGTGACACAGACCATCAGCGACATTCCCGTCATCCACGCACGATGTTTGTCGATCTTTCGGGCAAGCACGCCCCACAGCACGACGCCGCAAGCCACCGTCGGGAAGTAGATCAGCAGAATTTTCGGCCCCGACGTCGTGTCGCCGACGACGTGCTGCATGAAAAACGGGAACATGGCGCCCTGTAGAACAGGACCGAGCCCGACGATCGTGAACGCCGCCAGCAGTCGCAGAAAAGGACCGTTGCGACTCATGACGGCGATGCCGCGCAGCAACGGGACGCCTTCGCCGCCGACGCCCGCGGTCGGGCACATTCATTGCCGCCAGCGCGACGAACGCAGGCACCGTGACCAGCGTGATTCCCGCCACCATCGCGAGCACTTCGCCCGGCTGGCCGCCGACACCAAAGAACTGTTGGCGAATCGCGGGGATCGCGAGGAACGCGAATGCGCCGAGCGTGCCGGAGATCGTGCGCCAGGTGGTGATGCGTGTGCGCTCGTGATAGTCGGGCGACAGTTCGGCGCCCCACGCGTAGTACGGGATGTTGATCATCGAGAAGCCGAGCCAGAACAGCACGAGCCACAGCGCGAAGTAGGTGACGGTGACGTCCGCGGGTGGCATGAACAGCTGCCAGCCGCCGAGCACGAAGATCGGAACGCCGGCAATGACCCAGGTCTTGCGTCGCCCGAACGAGTTCCGCGTGCGATCGGACAGCAATCCAACGGCGGGGTCGATCATGACGTCGAGCAGGCGAGCGATCATCAGAATCGCGCCGATCTCCGACAAGCTCAGACCAAGCGATGCGTAGTGAAATCCCAGAAACAACGACAGCGCGTTCATCGCGCCGCCGACGGGCAGTTCGATCAATGAGTATGCGAGCAGGCGGCGTAGCGGGATGCGCTCGGCGCCGGGCGCGCGTGCGGGTCCCGGCGATGCACCGTCCTCATCTTTTGGGTACGCGGCCATCAGGGTGCCAGGAAGCCGCCATCGACCGGCAGCGTTGCGCCCGTGATGTAGCTGGCCAGAACGCTACACAGCCAAAGCACCGCGTTCGCGATCTCCTGCGGCTCGCCGATTCGCGCAAGCGGCGTGACGCCGACGACTGCGGGCGGCCATTCGTTGCCCGCGCGACTGCGCAACATCGGCGTGTCGATGGGCTCCGGTGCGATGCCGACCACCCGAATGCCGTCGCCGCCGTTCTCGAGCGCGGCAGACTTCGTCAGCGAAACCACAGCCGCTTTGCTCGCGGCATAAAACGCAGCGCCCGGGTACGCCACGCGAAAGCCCTGCACCGAAGCGATGTTGACGATCACGCCGGCGCGTCGCGGTCGCATCGCGGCGAGCGCGTGTTTCATGCCGTAGACCACGCCTTTGACGTTGACGTCGAGCACGAGGTCGAGCGTTGCGGCGGACTGATCGGCGATGGGCAGCCAGTCGCCGAGCACAGCCGCGTTGTTCACCATGACATCGAGACCGCCGAACTCCTTCACGGCGACAGATACGGCTGCGCGTACGTTCTCCTCACTGCGCACGTCGCAGGCGCGACACATCGCCGAGCCGCCGGCGGTGCGAATGCGTTGCGCAACGTCTTCGCCAAGCGCCTCGTTGACGTCCGCCAGCAGCACGTTGGCGCCGGCGCGTGCAAACGACTCCGCAATGGCGCGGCCCATCCCGGAGGCGGCTCCTGTGACGATCGCCGTTTTGCCGGCGAAATCGTGCTGCAGCGTCATCGCTTGTTCCCTCTTGTCAGTGGCAGCAGCGGTTTTCCGGCTGCGTGGTTCCCGGCGAGGAAGCCGAAAACCATGCCGGGCGCGATGGTTCCGCCCGCGCCGCCATAGGTCATCCCCATCGGCGACGCCATCGCGTTGCCGGCGGCGTACAACCCCGTGATGGGTTCCCCGTCGACGTTCAAGACATTGCCGTTGATGTTGGTTTTCGGACCACCCTTGGTGCCGAGCGCGCCGCTTTTGATCTCGACCGCGTAGTACGCGCCGCGATCGATGGGACCTAACGATGCCTTTGGGCTGCCGCGCTGAGTTGCATCGCCCCACCATTGATCGTGCGCCGCTTCGCCGCGGTGGAAATCGTCGTCGCGACCCGCCGCCACCTGTACGTTCCAGCGCGCGATGGTTTGCTCCAGTGCGTCGCCCGCAATACCGAGCTTGGCGGCCAATCCAGCAAGGCTTGACGCGCTCGTGACCCATTGCGGCGGCGCCATTCCGCGCGCGCCGCCCGAGATCGGGAAGCCGTAGCGCTCGATGTAGCCGCTATCGAATAACATCCAGCACGGCAGGTTGGCGTAGTCGAATGCCGATACGTCCTGATCATGGAATGCGGCGCCGATCGCGTTGTAGTTCGCCGATTCGTTGGTGAATCGACGGCCCTTGCGATTGACCATGACGCAGCGCGGCAGCGAGCGGATGCCCGCGACGAGGTTCACGCCGGTCGAAATTTCTTCGCGCGGCACTTCCGCCACCGGCATCCACCAGGCTTCGCGCATGTTGCCGAGCATCGCGCCGGCGCGCATCGCCATCTTCAGGCCGTCTCCGGTGTTGGTTGGGATCGACACAGGATGCGTCATCGGCCCGCGCAGGAACGCGCGCTTGAGTTCCTCGTTCCACTCGAAGCCGCCGGTGCCGAGAATGACGGCGTCGCAGTCGAACGTTTCCGCGCCATCGGCCGAGTCGATCACGACGCCGCGCACCTTGCCTTTGCGCAGCACCAAGTCGATCGCACGCGCGGACGTTTTTGGCTCGATGCCGCGATCGAGGCAGCCGCGGAGCAGCCGACCGATCAACGCCTGACCGCTCGCGCGTTCGTGCAGTTGACTGCGGCGCGCGAGTTCGGCTTCCGGCACGGGCGCCGGAATCGCCTGGCCGAGCGGAGTGTCGTAAATCGACAACCGCGGATCCGGGTAGTACGGCGATGGCGTGACTCGGTGTTCCCACTCGCCGAGTTCGAGGTATGAGTAGGGCGGCGTGTCGAGCGAGCGGCCACCGCCGGTTTTGCCGCCGGGAAATTCGGCGTGATAGTCGGGAAAGTGCTGGATCGTGCGGAACTGCACCGGCGTGTGGTCGCACATATGTCGCACCATGATCGGGCCCGCGTCGAGGAACGCTTCGGCCATGTGTTGTTCGATCAGGCCATGCGACATCGACATCAGATACTCGAGCGCCTCGTCGCGGCTGTCGGACACGCCGGCCGCCCCCTCGAGATGGTTGTTGGGGATCCACACCATGCCGCCCGACCATGCGGTGGTGCCGCCCACTTTGTCGGCCTTCTCGAATACCCTGACCTTTGCGCCGGCGTCGTGCGCGGCAATCGCCGCCGTCAACCCCGAACCACCGGTGCCGAGCACCACCACCTTGCGCTTCTTGCCCATCCGGAAAACTCCTCCCCCGAGGACACGCTCTACGACTGGATGCGGGTACCGCGTGAGACGAGTTCGTGCCGCGAAATTTTCCAGGTTCCGCTGATGCGCTTCATGTCGGTGACGTACGTTGCCCACAACGTCAGCGTCGTGCCCGGTTTGTCTTTCAGGTAATGCAGCGCCTGCACGTCCGTACGACACAGCGCGGTGTCGCCGTTCACGGTGGCGAGCTGCGGTCCCAGCATGTGTTGTGTCGGGCCGTATTGTGCAAGCGCAGTTTCGACGTAAGCAGCCCACGCGGCCGCGCCGCGGTAGACGTTCGGTCCAAAGCCGACGACCTCGACGTCATCGGCGAACACGGATCGGTAGAGCGCCATGTCGCGCTCGTCCACGCCTTTCGCGTACTTGAGCATCACGTCCATCAGTTCGATTCGATCGATGACGTACTGAACGTTGTTCGACATTACTCCCCCTGCGTCTTTTGGTGTTCGACGTGCAGCGCGGCGACTATCGCGGGCGCTGGGTGGCGCCGCGGCAGGATCGTCGCCCCTCAATGTAGTCGTCGATCAGTTCGTGATAGCGCCGTATGCGCGTCTCCTGTTCGGACAGGTAGACACCTTTGAAGCCGCGCGAACGGAAGCCGCGCTGCTGCGTGAGGAAGACGCGCATGTCGTCTTCGATCGCGGGACCGATCGACTCGGTGCGGTAGTCGATCATCTGCACCTCGACTTCCGGGTCCTGCTGCGAGCTTCACACCCATCGCCAGTTCGCCGTGGGCGATGGCGGCAGGGCTCGAATACCACCAGTTGTCGAACAGGCACTGTTCCGGATCTTTGTAATGCGGTCGGGCGCGCAGGAAATGGAAACCGTCCGCCCACACGGATACTGCGAAGTTCGGGAACAGCGTGTAGTGGAATGCGTCTGTCAGTTGTTCGTCCGGAACTCGCGCGTAGTGGCTGTACCCGCGGCTCGGACCGAGTCGACGTTTGGCCTCCTGAATCGCCGCGCGGGTGGCCTCGGGACGGCCTTTGAAGTCTTCCGGCTCGAAGTCCCCATTCCCGCAATGAATTCCGCGAGTGGTTCGAGGATGTTGCCGTCCTTGTCCGTCTGCCCGGAGCCGTAGCCGCCCTGCATGACCATGCGGTTGTGGCCTTCGTTGGACAGATCGAAGCGCGTTTCCTTGTAGTAGGTGTTGATGTTGCCACGGATCTTCTTGCGGTCAGTATCGGGCGTGGCGGCCATGTGCACGGTGGGCACGTGATAGGACTCGTTGAAGTTGTCGAGCACGATCTTCCAGTTGCACGGCGCCCAGGTCGAACGCGCGATCGTGCGTTTCCAGTCCTCGAGTTCGAGCGCGCTCCACGCGTCCCAGATCGGACCGAGGAAATCCTTCAGGCTCATGCAGTTGCGGTCCATGTTCACCCAGACGAACCCGGCGAACGTCTGGCACGCGATTTCTTCGAGGCGCACGTGCTTGCACGGATCGCCTTGCGGGAAATCTTCCTTGTCCGGCGCGAAGTTCAGCGTGCCGTCCGGCAAGATACGCCCAGCTGTGATAGCGGCAGACGAAGCGCTTTGCGTTGCCAGACGGTGCATCGACGAGCGGATTGCCGCGATGCTGACAGACGTTGTAGAAGGCTTTGACGCTGCCGTCCTTCTGGCGAACCATCAGGATCGACTCGCGGCCGATCTCTTCCATCTGCCAGTCGCCGGGTTGGGACAATTGCGATTCACGGCCCAGCAACAGCCAGACCTTGGTCCACATGTGTTCCCATTCCTTTTCGAAAAACTCCGGCGACGTGTAGCGGTAGCCCGGGATCGTATGCCCGCGCGTGACCTGTTGCGGCCACGTATCGAGCTGGGTCGTTCGAATGATCGATTCGGACATGCTGCCTCCAGCCTCATCACGAAACCGTCAGCGTAGCCTTTTTTATTGAATCCACCAACCATTGCCGAACCCGAGTGGCTGTCTCCGTCTTGGTGTACCAGATCGGCTGCAGCACTTTGAGCACGAGGCCGGTATCGATGCGCGCCTTTGCGAGCGGGACGTCTGGAAACGAACCGAGACCCATCTGGACGTCATGGTCACGGTAGTAACGGAACAACCACGACCGTGTGAGCCGCGGAGTGACCTGCAAATGCAGGCCACCGCTGTCGTGATGCTTGCCGGATTGTTTCTTTGAACGTACAACACGTTGCGGAGAGTTTGTTTCTATCAGCCTTTCGCGGCATACGAATCTTCTGAACCACGAGTTCGCGTACATATGGAGTGCAAGAAGTCATCTTTTTTTAGAGAAGAAATATCCAGTGTATTCATTGATGGAAAGGGCGGTTTGTACGACCCTTCGGTTCGAAAAAAAAGGCAGGATAGCCGCTCTTGACGCTGGCGAAGCCAGCGTCCGAAGGGGCGATGGCCATGGATGGCCCGAGTCAATCCCTCCCTCGGGCAAGTAGGTTCGATGCGTCGCATAATTCGAGAGCCGCTACTGCACTTCTTCATCCTCGGGGCGCTGTTGTTTGTGGGCTACAACTGGCTGCATGCCGCATCGTCCACCCCCAGCGAGATCGTCGTGTCGCCGGGACAGATCGAGAGTCTGCAGGCGAATTTCACGCGAACTTGGCGACGCGCGCCCACCGATGAAGAACTGCACGAGCTCGTCGAGAACTGGCTACGCGAGGAAATTCTCTACCGCGAAGGCATCGCGCTCGGCTTCGACCGTGATGATCCGGTGGTGCGACGCAGAATTGCGCAGAAGGTCGAGTTCCTGACCGATGAGCAAGCTCCGAGTGCGCCGACGACGTCGGAGTTGCAAGCGTGGCTCGACGAGCACTCCGCCAACTATCGAGTTGAGGCGCGGTATTCTTTGCGCCAGATCTATTTCGACCCGACGCGGCGCGGCGCCAAGCTTGAAGCAGAAATCGAAAGGGCGCGCGCAGCACTGGCGCGAGGCGAGCCGGTGGAGGGTGATCCCACGATGCTGCCTCAGGGCCTCGAATCCGCATCGGCATCCGAGGTTGCCCATGTGTTCGGGAAAGCATTCGTCGACGCGCTCACATCGTTACCGGTTGGCGGCTGGCAAGGTCCGGTGCAATCAGGCTTCGGACTGCATCTCGTCGAAGTCCGTGTGCGGGAAGATGCGCATTTCGCAACGCTCGACGAAGTCCGCGCCGAGGTCGAGCGCGACCTTCTGTATCAACGCGCCGTAGACGCAAAGGCCGCCTTCTACGACAAGCTACGAGCCAACTACACGGTGCGCATCGAGACCGGCGATGCGCTCACCGCGGGCGAGACGGGAAGACCTGCCAAATGAATCCGACGGCGCGGTCGCTTGCGACGCTGATGACGGCGCTCACGCTCTGCCTGCTCGCGACCAGTGCGATCGCCGACGTTTTTCGTCCCGCCTACCTCGAACTGCGCGAAGTGGCAGGCGGTCGGTACGACGTGATGTGGAAGGTGCCTGCGCAAGGTGATGCCCGCTTGGCGATCTACGTGCGCTTCCCCGCTGGCACGGTTCAACTCAGCCCGCCGCGGGGTTTGTTCATCAACGACGCTTATGTGGAGCGCTGGCAGATTCAACGTGATGGCGGCCTCGCCGGCCAGAGCCTCGCGATCGACGGCATCGCCAGCGGCGTCACCGACGTGATTGTTCGAATCGAACGCGCCGACGGTACGAGTCAGGTCGAACGGCTGCTGCCGCAGCGCCCCGAGTTCATCGTCAAGGGAGCGACCGGCTCGGGAGAAGTCGCGTGGTCCTATCTCGTCCTCGGGGTCGGACACATCCTCGGCGGTGTCGATCACCTGTTGTTCGTGCTCGCACTGCTGCTGATCGTCCGCGGCAGCCGGCGCATCATCGCGACGATAACCGCTTTCACCGTGGCGCACAGCCTGACGTTGGTTGCGGCCACATTGGGTTGGGTGCACGTGCCGGGCCCGCCGGTCGAAGCGACGATCGCACTCAGCATCGTCTTCGTAGCGTCGGAAGTCGTCTCGGGTCTACGCGGAAAGCCGGGTATCACGGCGCATGCTCCGTGGCTCGTCGCGTTCACGTTCGGCCTTCTGCATGGTTTTGGTTTCGCGGGAGCGTTGGCCGAAGTGGGCCTGCCGCAAAAGGCGATTCCGATTGCGCTGTTGATGTTCAATGTCGGCGTCGAAGTAGGGCAGCTGATTTTTGTGGTGGCTGCTCTGTCGGTGACCGCGCTCGTGGCGCGGACAGCCGCGCGATGGCCGCGCTGGATCAGCTATCTCCCTCCATACGCGATCGGGACAGTGGCGATGTTCTGGGTCATCGATCGCGTGATCGCGTTTTAGGGCTCGCGGATCGGATCCGCAATCGCGTGTAGGGCGCGCCTTGCGAAACCGAAAGATCGCCTGGTCTGTCCGGAACGACGATGATGCGGCAGCATCTGCGCCGCAACTCGTCGGAAATTGTGCTCGATGAAACGATTCGCATGTGAACGATGCCGGCAGGCGGTGTACTTCGAGAACGTGCGATGCGAGAAGTGCCAGTGTGCTCTGGGATATTCAGCCGAATCCAACGCGATGTTGTCGCTCGAATCGACAACGCAAGACCGCTGGGCCGCGGCATTTGGCAGAGAGTTTCGCTACTGCGCGAACGCGCGTCTCGACGCTTGCAACTGGCTGATTCCATACGAAGCGCCCGCCGAACAAACGCTGTGCACTGCGTGTGCCCTCAACAGGACGATTCCCGACGTCACGATTGCCGAGAATCTCGAGCGCTGGAAGCGTCTTGAGTTCGCTAAGCATCGTCTCGTGTACAGCCTGCAGAGATTGCGACTGCCGATGGAAAATGGTCACGCTCGAGAGGGCGGGCTGCTCTTCGACCTTCTGGCGGGCTACGCCGAAGATGGTCAAGAGAAGCGCGTCACAACGGGGCACGAAGCCGGCGTGATCACAATCGACGTGTCGGAAGGAGATCCCGCGGTTCGCACCGAGCGCAGGCAGCACCTTGGCGAACGGTTCCGCACGCTGTTAGGGCACTTTCGTCATGAAACGGGTCACTACTACTTTCCTCGACTGACGAGTTCGGTGGGGGGACCTTCGTTTCGCGAGCTCTTCGGTGATGAAACAACGGACTATGGTGCAGCGTTGCAGATCTACTATCGTGACGGACCCAAACCGGACTGGAACCAGCACTACGTCACGGCGTACGCGAGCAGTCATCCACATGAAGATTGGGCGGAGACATTCGCGCACTACATCCACATCGTCGACACGCTGGATACAGCATATGCGTATGGAATAGGCCTGCGTTCCGAGACGGGTCAGGACGTTGCAGTCGAAGTCGATGTCGAAAGCTACTCGGAGGAGAACTTCGACCGTCTCTGGGAGCTCTGGGTCCCTTTGACGATTGCGGTGAATTCCCTCAACCGAAGCATGGGCCACGACGATCTATATCCATTCGTGTTGCCGTCGGATGCGATCGAAAAGCTGCGCTTCGCTCACCGCTGTATCCGTGAGTCAGCACGCTCGAGTGCGGTGTGAACCCGACGGGCGTTCGAATGGGATCCGTGTGCGACCGCAAGCGGGTATGATAAATGCGCAAGCCACACGATGAGGTCTCGTGATGCATCCCATCCCCGTTCGTCGAATGCGTTTCACGGTGCCAAAAGAGTTCCATCCGGTGTACATGGCGGGGCAGGCAGCTGTCTCGTACAACCTCACCGGCATCGGGTTATACGTGGCCGCACTCGAACCGTTCATTGTGAAGGCGATGCGTCGTGTGATCGATCGGATCACCGATGCCGAACTGCGAGACAACCTCGACCGCTTCTGTCGCCAGGAAGCGCAGCACTACATGCAGCACGAACGGTTCAATGCGCTCGTCATCGGCCACGGCTATC
The DNA here is from genome assembly GCA_963829065.1 of uncultured Gammaproteobacteria bacterium. Taxonomy (GTDB): domain Bacteria; phylum Pseudomonadota; class Gammaproteobacteria; order Pseudomonadales; family Azotimanducaceae; genus DATJGR01. Next base: position 252,690 of record CAWHHK010000021.1, read on the forward strand.
CGGGACTCGAAGCGCGCATCGCTCGCCTATCCAGAGATTTCGACGACTTCCTCACCCGCCGCGACGATCGTTTCAGGATCGGTTTCATCGAAGGCTTCGAGGCCAACACCACCCAGGGTGCGCTGTTCCTGCTGCGCAGCGGCGCGTTCGAGCACCCGAGAACGCAGACCGATTTCGGCTTACTGTTCAAGTGGCACATGCTCGAAGAGATCGAGCATCGCAACATTGCATTCGACGTGTATCAGCATCTGTACGGCAACTACCTGTATCGCGCGCGGATGTGCTGGTATGCGCAACGACATATGAGCGTGTTCATTCGCGATTGCATACATCTGATGTCTGCGGCGGACGTTCCGCGCCACGGTGAACGCTGCCGGATTACGATGAAAGACCGGCTCCAACGACTTGTCTCGGTCGCGGTGCCGCGTGTGATCAGCATGCTGCCCGGTTATACGCCGCACAAATACGACGTGCCGGAACAGGTGGGTGCTCTGTCGGCGGAGCTGTCGCAGCTGGCGGAGTCGGCGACGTGAGTTCGTACGCCGAAGCTTTGTTGGTTTTTTACGCTGGTGAAGTCGCAGGCGAAGCGTTCTATTCGGTCTCGGTGGGCGCCGGGCGAAATGACGTAGAGCGCCTCAAGTGGGCGACGTTGCTGCAGCTCGAGACAGAGGCGTGGGTCGAGCACGAGAAGGCGCAGGGCGAATTTGCACGACGCGAATTGACGGACGACGGTGCCGCATCGTCACTCGAGCTTCTCAGGTGCAGCAGGGAGCAACGATGAATTTCGAAACTATTCTTTATGACGTTGAACGCGGTCGCGCGCGCATCACGTTGAACCGACCGGACAAACTCAACGCGCTCACGCTGGAACTGCAGTCGGAGCTCTGCCGAGGCATTGTGGGAAGCCGACAACGACACGTCGGTACATTGCGTGATCATCCGCGGCGCGGGCCGTGCATTTTCGGCCGGCTACGATCTCACCGGCGCTGGCAAGCAACCACCGGTGTCGCGCGTCGAAAGTCCACAGCAGACGTATCGCGGCGGTCGTTCGATCGATGACGATGCGTGGCAACTCGAGCGGGCGCAGCGGTTTCGCATGGCGTTGTTCGACATGCACAAGCCGTCGATCGCGCAGGTCCATGGGTTCTGTCTCGCCGGCGGTACCGACGTTGCGCTGCTCTGCGACATGGTGATTGCGGCGACCGATGCGACGTTCGGGTTTCCGCCAGCGCGCGATCTGGGCGCGTTGCCGAACAACCTGTGGCTGTATCACGTAGGTCCGCAATGGGCCAAACGCCTTACGCTGACCGGCGACACCGTCACCGGTGCTGAGGCGGCCCAGATCGGATTGGTGTTGAAGGCGGTACCCCTCGAGGACCTCGCTGGCGAAGTCGAACAACTCGCGGATCGACTCGCGTTGATCGATCCTGATCTCTTGTCCGCGAACAAACGGATCATCAATCTCGGCCTCGAACTGATGGGCGCCCGCACGCTGCAGCGGATGGCCGCCGAGAACGACGTGCGCGGCCACAATACCGCTGCGGCGCGCAACTACATGAAGTCGGTTCGTGAGAACGGCCTGAAGGCGACGCTGACCGCGCGCGACGCGAAGTTCGGGGATGGGCGCGCGAGGGTCAACGGTCCGGAATTGCGCGATGCGGACGGCCGCCTGATCGAGTAGTGCGAAGCGCACCCGTTGTGGCGCGGTGCCAACAGCTTACTCGAGGGGCGATTGCCTCGTGTCGTTGACCCACACGCGGGTCAAATCGCCGCGGATGAAGAGCCACAGCGCTTCGATTGCCGCCACGTTCGTATCGAGGAACAGGGCCGCGGCGCTCGCAAGCTTCGAGTGCCGCACCGTCGCCGATGCCAGCGCCGCGACGGCGACGAGATAGAAGCCCGTTTGTCCGAGCGCGAACAAGCGATACATCGGGCCCGGCAACAGCCACGCTGAGCACAGCGCACCGATAAGTGCATATGGAACGACCAGCCGTCCGACTTTGTGCGACAGGAATTGCCACCAGACAGGATTTTGCCGCGGCGAGAAGAGCCAGCGGTTGCGCGCGAAGCTCTGGAAATTGCCGGCGAGGGTACGCACTTTGCGTTTGCGTTCGCCTGCGAGTTCCGGCTCCAAATCGTCGAATACCCTTGCCTTTGATTCCAGTACGATCCGTCGTCGCCGCCGGACGGTGACCATCGGCCCTTCGAAGTCATCCAGAATGGTGCCTGGCGATAACGGCTCGAAGTCGGTTCGCCGCATTGCGTACAAGGCACCGCTCGCGCCGACGCATGAAAAAAATGTGCTCTCGTGTGTTCGGATGAATCGTTCGTATCGCCAATAGATCCCGATGCTTCGCGCGGCGCCGGTGGTGGCGTCGCGATGAGTGAGTTCACCGGAGACCGCACCAACGCGCGGATCCGCCAGCGCGCGAACTAGATGTGTCGCCGAATCGGCCGCGAGTTCCTGGCGTGCATCGGTGAACACGAGTATCGCTCCGGTCGCGCGCGCCACGGCCGCGTTGATCGCCGTTGCCTTCCCGCCTCGCGGGCACTCGACGAGGACGACGTCGGCGTGCGCGCGCAGGATCTCGTTGGTGCCATCGGTGGAGCCGTCGGACGCAAACACCCGCTGGGTCAGTTCGCGCGGATAGTCGACCTGTTCAAGATTTGTGAGTTTGCGCTCGATTCGATCGCGTTCGTTGTGGACGGCAACAATGATGCTGATCGTTGGCGTACTCGTGTACGAAGCGGGAGAACTCCTGGCCGGCGCGACCTTCGCCAAGATCCAGATGACGCATGGATAAAGAACGTACGTGTAGAGCACGAGGGCCGTGCAAATCCAGAACAGTGCCAGCATCTTGGGTCGTGTAGACGTCGCTGAGGTATCGTCGCGGGAATGTAACCGAGCCGCCGGTTCCACGGATATCACCGTTGCGTTAGCCGGCTGGCGGCAGGCGTCAATTCACAATCCAGAGTGCTATTCGACTTCGGCCGACCTTGGCGTCATTGACGCTCAAACGCCGTTGAGCGAAATCAAACGCAGTGTGACCGCGGTGGCGTCTGGACCGTCGCTGCCAACGGCGGTGACCGACTGCTCCGAATGGTAGTGTCAGTATCGTCGCTCGGCTATTTGGCGCCGGGCGAATTTGGTCTCATCGGTATGGGGTTCGCGGCGATTGCGGTGGTCGCGTGGCGGCCACTGTTGGCGACCGCTGTGATGGCGACGGCGGTGCGTGCCATCAGTCCGGAACAACTGCGCGCGCGGGTGGTCGGATGATACCCGCCGCAGGCGTTGGTCGCTGCCGCCACGACAGGCTCCGGCATCGAGTTGGCTGGCTTCGTCGCAAATGTCCGCGATGAATATGAGCGCACGGAACATCGTTGTTGTGCCAGCATATCCGGTGATGTGGAACCAAGTTGAAGGTGTTGGAAGCGCAATTGTCACGACCCCGGTGGGTGCGGAGGGCATCCTTGCGCGGGCCGACGCAATTTTGGTGGGCGTGCCGATCGGGGACGCATGAAGCGCCACGGGAATTCTATGGCTGAGGCGCCGCTGATCGCAGAAGGCCTCTATTCGTACCAGATCGGCGGCTCGGAGCGGGTCGGGGTCGAACTCGCAATCGAATTCGCGCGGCGCGGTTATCGAGTCGTCTGCTTTGCCTTTTACGATTCGGAAGGCCCGATGCGCTCGTTGGCGGAGGCCGCGGGAATCCGCTGTCTGGATTTCAACTATCTGGACAGGCGGCGGGGCATTCGGCGCGCGACGTACCAATTTGCAATGTGGCGGATGCTGAAGCGAGAGGGCGTTGATGCTTTGCACGTGCATCATGCGACGGCGCTGATCCTCAGTGGCGTGCCGGCGTGGCTCGCGGGCATCTCGCGTGTCGTCATGACTGAGCACGCGTTGCATCAGTTCATTGAGCAACGTTCATATCGTCTGGCAACGACCCGCTACTGCAGATTTGCGGATGCAGTGACATTGGTCGAGTCGCAGCAGGTGCGGTATTTCCATGACGAGTTGTCGGTGCCGACGGCGAAGTTGCATCACATCGCCAATGGCACGCGCCTGCGAGAACGCGACGGCGTGGTCAGAACCCGCGTGCGTCGCCAACTCGGCGTGCCGGACGATGCGTTCGTGCTTTTCTTTGCGGGTCGCCTGCAACCCATCAAGGGCCTCGACACGTTGCTGCGCGCAGCACACCTGTTGCCTGGGGACGCGCGCCGTGTCCTTCGGATCTTGATCGCGGGCGACGGCCCCGAACGCTCGCGGCTCGAACGGGAACGCGACGAACTCGGGTTGCAATCGATCGTGTCCTTTCTCGGACCGCGCAGTGACGTCGCGAACCTATTGCACGCGGCCGACGCATTCGTCATGACGTCGATATCCGAAGGATTGCCGATGGCGCTGCTCGAAGCGATGGCCACGGGGGTGCCTTGCATTGCGACCGCAGTCGGCGGAATTCCCGATCTCTTCGCCGGCGGCGCCGGAATCCTGGTACCTGTCGCCGACGCCCAAGCGGTGGCCAATGCGATCGCTCGCGTGATCGGGGACGACGGTTTGCGCGAGCGGCTCTGCGATCAAGCACGCGCCAGAATCATTGAGGCGCACGATTTCGATCGTATAGTCGCGCGATATCTCGACCTGTTGGGCCTGCCCCCGCATTGGCCGCCTACGGCGGAACGATGCGTCGACTCGCTCTGTTGATCCGGGGAGCGAAAAGCACCACGTCCCTACCGTGTCGCTTTCAGGTTTGCATGCAGTTCGTCCGCAGAGCTGCCGGAGTGGTCCGTCCACTGCGAGCATTTCCAGCTCAACGATCGGTGCTTCGCTCGACTCGAGCCACGCGACCAGCACCTGAATCGTCGCACGCCCGTGCATACGCGAAACGAGCGGGCTACACAGAAAGCAATGGTCGTGGCGCGACCCACTGCAGCGCCGCACCGACAGACCACGAACACGCCACCTCAAGTGGAACGGGAACAGTCCCGTTACGCCATCTCGCGCGCGTGGCTGGCTGTTCGGGTTGGATCGGGCATCTTGAAAATCCAACAACTTAGATCGCTCCGCGAACAGCCGAATCACCAGTTCACGGCCGCGTCACTGCACGCATGTCGTTTCGAAACAGGCGGCGGGTCAAGCGCTTCGGAGAATTGCTGACGACGGATCACTGCTCAAATTTCCAAACAACAGACCGATGCAACTGGTATGTCGGAATCGGTGTCCAGATTGACGTCGGTCTTGTTCGCGAAGTGATCGATCAGTAGTTCGCGAACAGGACCTGCGTCACAAGGGAACGCGATTCGGTGACGCTCGCGCCACGCACTTACAAAGTCGATGGGTTTCGCGCAGCGGTTCTTCTATATCGGTGACCCGGTTCATTTAAAGTTGCGAATACTTCGCGCTGAGTTCACCCACCGATGGACACCATCAACACATCAGATGCCCAGGCTGCGTCCGATGCGTTTGCTGGGATGGCATGGAGCAACGGCAAGAGGCTGCTTTCGGTGCCGTTGTTCCGCATGGTGGGGCGCCTGAGGATCATCCTGACCGTCGTGGTCGACGTTCTGCTTGTGTTGGCAGCCATAGAGGCCGCGCATTGGGTCGTCGCCGAGGATCCTGCGGAAGGGGTGAGGCGGTGGATTGAAAATGGATTGGTCGTGTTCGGTGTCGTGACCTGCAGCGCCGCGGTGGGTCTGTATAGCCGCCGGTTGCGCGCGCGCTGGCGCGGATTGCTGGCGCGAATTGTTTTTGGCGCCGCCGCCGGAGTGTTTGTAGCTTGGGTTCTCGGGCTGATGGTCCAACCGGAATACTCGGCTCATATACTCCTCGTCATTGGCTCCTGCAGCGCGATCCTCGTGGCGATCGTCCGATTGACGAGGCACTTCTTCGTCCGAGTCGACGAGTTCTTCCAGCGCAACGTGCTCATTCTCGGCGGCGGCAATCGCGCATCGACGCGTAGGGGTACTGCGTCGTCGATCAGATCGGCGCGGATTTCGCATCGTCGGATTCGTGGCGCAACCCAGTGAAACGGTGGCGGTACCGCGTGATCAACTCATACACGCGCATACCGTCACGTCGTTGCTCGACTACGCACGCGCCCATGACGTCGATCAGCTCGTTGTGGCGCTCGACAATCAGCGCGACACGTTGCCGATCGCGGAGTTGCTGCGGTGCAGACTCAATGGCATCGAGATCAGCGACCTATCGAGCTTTCTCGAGCGCGAGACGCAACGGATCTTCGTTGGCGGAATGAATCCGAGTTGGGTGATATTCAGCGATGGGTTCCGCAACGACCTTGTGCGAAAAATCGCTGCCAGGAGCCTCGATGTTGTCGTCAGTCTCGGGCTGCTCATCGTTCTTTGGCCGGTGATGGTGGCCACGGCGCTCTTCATCAAACTCGAGGATGGCTGGCGCGCGCCCGTTATTTATCGCCAGATTCGTGTGGGGTTGTTTGACCGGCGATTCCAGATGTTCAAGTTCCGCAGTATGTGTGACGGCGCCGAGCAAGACGGCAAGGCGATGTGGGCGCAAGCGGACGACGATCGCATCACTCGCGTCGGCAGACTCATCCGTCGCGTCAGAGTCGATGAACTGCCGCAGCTTTTCAACGTATTGCGCGGCGAGATGAGCGTTGTCGGTCCCCGTCCCGAACGACCGGAATTCGTGGGCGAGCTTGCCAAAGCAATTCCGTACTACACCGCGCGTCACTCGGTTAAGCCTGGCCTGGCCGGATGGGCCCAACTTTGTTATCCGTACGGTGCATCCGAACACGACGCCGCAAAAAAACTGGAATTCGACCTTTACTACGTCAAAAACCACAATTTTATGTTCGACGTGTCAATCCTCCTGCACACGTTCGAGGCGATTCTATTCGGACGCGGCGTCCGCTGACACGATTACTCTGGCAATCCGGTGCGACGTCTTTTGTGCTGCGCTTCCCTAAGCGGGCGTCCTCCGCTGGCGCGTACGAGGTCGATGACGCTACGCTTCACGATAGCGCGCCATTCATTGGCAGTTAGCGAAGCATCTTGTCGGCAGAACAATTTGCAAGGATGCCCAAATTGAACTCGAAACTGTTTTGCGTGATCGGCGCGGGCCTTCTGCTCGCCGCCATTAGCATCGTCGACGTCGCGATGGCCGCGAACGCGGCACAGACGGCCGCGAACGCGGCACAGACGGCCGCGAACGCGGCACAGACGGCCGCGAATGCGCCACAAGGGTCCGAGTACATCATCGGCCCCGGAGACACGCTGCAGGTGTTTGTGTGGCGCAATCCGGAACTCTCCGTGACTGTGCCAGTAAGACCCGATGGAAAGGTGTCGACACCGCTGGTGGACGACATGGTCGCGGTCGGAAAAACATCCACCCAACTCGCCCGCGATATCGAACAGGTACTTACAGAATTCATTCGAACTCCCCAAGTCACCGTACTGATCAGCAACGCCATGAGCACGTATAGTCAAGTGCAGATCATTGGCCAGGTGAAGACGCCTCAGGCGCTGCCGTATCGCGACGGTATGCGATTGTTGGACGTGATTCTCGCGGTTGGCGGATTGAACGAGTTTGCGGCGGCGAACAAGACGAAATTGATTCGTCGCGTGGGCGACAAGGAGGTCGAGACGCGCATCAAGCTCGGCAATCTGATGAACTCGGGTGATATGAGCCAGAACGTGGAGCTGCTGCCAGGCGACGTTCTCATCGTTCCACAGTCGATGTTTTAGACGGACCGGTATTGATATGAATGACGCGCTGCTGGAAATTCTCGATCGTGTTGTTGCGTTGTGGCGCCTGCGATGGTGGGTGATCACCGTTGCGTGGGTTGTGTGCTGCGTCGGTTGGATCGTCGTGCTGGCGATGCCGAATGTCTACGAGTCCTCGGCAAAGGTCTTCGTCGACACGCGAACTGCGCTGCAACCGATTCTGCAGGGGATTGGGGTCGAGCATGACGTCAACGCGGAGGTCAATCGCGTCCAGCAAGCCCTGCTGAGTCGCCCGCAGCTGGAAGACATCGCGCGACGTACGAAGCTGGACGACGGCGTTCGTAGTCCTTCAGACATGGATGAGGTGGTTCTCGAACTGCAACGCTCTCTGTCGATCGAAGTTGGACCGCGCCGAGAGGGCGGCACCGACAGTGGCGACAACCTTTACACCATTACGTATCGAAACGGTGATCGGGACAAAAGTCTCGCCGTCGTCGAACGGCTCCTCGAGAGTTTCATCGGCGATACGCTCGGGGGCAATCAAGCCGGTTCCGCGTCTGCGCAGAAGTTTTTGCGCGAACAGATCCAGGATTACCAAAATCGCTTGGCAGACACCGAAGAACGCCTTGCCGAGTTCAAAAAAGAAAACGAAGGGCTGATTCCCGGCCAGCGCGGCGACTACTTTTCGCGCCTGAGCGCCGAGGTCGATGCGAACCAGAAATCGCAGACGGATCTGAGCATCGCGATCAGCCGTCGGGCTGAGTTACGCCGCCAGTTGTCGGACGCTTCCGCGTTTGTTCCGGGCGTATCGAACGGACCCATTGGTGTCGGACCGGTCGACCTTCCGTCGCGAATTCAAGAGAGCGAGGCGAGGTTGCAGGAATTGCTGTTGCGGTACACCGACAAGCATCCCGAGGTGATTGCACTGCGCGACACGATCGCAGGCCTGAAGCAGCAGCAGGCCCAGGAGCTCGCCGCGATTGCGGAGGGGAGTCCCGGAAGTGGGGCGATTCGAAATCTGAGCGTCAATCCGGTTCACCAGAATACGCTGCTTCAATTGAATCAGACGGACGTGGAGATCGCCGCACTGCGAGGCGCTATCGCGCAACACGAGTTGGAAATCAGTCGGCTGCGTACGTTTGTCAACACGGCGCCCGATGTCGAGCAACGGTTTGCGACGCTCAACCGCGACTACGACGTCACGAAGGCGCAGTACGCCGCGTTGGTGGAACGCATGGAGAAAGCCCGCATTTCCGAAGACGCCGATCGCACGGGCGTCGTCCGCTTTCGTGTGATCGACCCGCCGGCCGCGGCAATCAATCCCGTTGCGCCGAATCGACCGATCTTGATTCTCGCGGTTTTGGCGCTGGACTCGCGGCCGGACTTCCTGGTCGCCTTAGTCGCACAGCAAGTGCAGCCCGTATTCAGCGGTGCGCACGCGGTGATTCGCGCGACCGGTCTCCCGGTGCTCGGAACGATCAGTGCGGTTGTGACCGATCAGGTTCGCGCCGCGCAATCGCGCGACATGAAGCTGCTCGTCGGGACATGCGCCGCACTCGTGCTCGCCGCGGGCTTGCTGTTGGTGTCCCAGAATCTTGCGGTGGAAGCGATCCACGCCTTGCTCTCGATCGGAGCCGCGAGTTCGTGATCACGAACGCGGCGGCCTGACTTCGTGTTCGCACATCCAATCGAGACCACGGCGCGCGTCGCGACGCCGAGGGATGCGCGTCGTGGTGAACGCGCTGGATTCGTATGCGTCGTTGCGTTCGCGAGCGTCGTGCGTGTCGCCGCGGGCGCGGATCTCGCGGACCCGGAACTGCAATATGCGTTGTCGGTCGGTGCGTTGTACTCCGACAACATCAACCGCACTCCGACCAATGAGGAGACCGCCACGGTCGGGACAGCGGGATTCGATTTGCGCGCGCGCCGCGAGAGTCAGCGTCTCAGTTATCGCGCGGATTCGAATCTCAACTACCTCAACTATCTCGACACGGATCTGTCCGATCAGGTCGTGGGGCGCTTCAACGGTTCCGCTGCTTACGCGCTCGTGCCGGAACGTCTTTTGTGGATCGTGCGAGACGACTTCGACCAGACCAGGATTGACAATCTCAGCCCCGCCGCGCCGAGCAATCGTCAGAATCTGAACCAATTCGCGACCGGACCCGACCTGAACCTGAGAGTGAGTCAGAACGTCTCACGTGCAGATGTCGGCGCGTTACGCTCGCGAGGTCTACGAGAAGAGTCCCTCGGATACGGATCGTTACGTTGGTGAGCTGCGACTCGTCCGCCAATCGGACGAACATACGACGATCGGCATCGGGGTCAGCACGGAACACGTCGAGTCTGATGACAGCGCGGCGACCGTCCAGCGACTACGATCTGAACGAAGCGATCGCCTCGTACCGCACGACGTACGCTGCGAACCGGGCTGGGGATCGCAGCGGGTTATGGCAAGGTCGACGGCAGTGGCGTTTCGCAGGACGACCCGATCGTGCGGATCCAGTTATGGCGAAGGGTTTCGTCGTTCTCGTCAGTCCAGATCAATCTGTCGCAGGACTATTCCACGAGTGCGTTGCGTTCCCTCGGCGATTCCGTGCTGTCGGACGTTATCGTGGTCAGTCGAATACGCGCTGGCCCAGTCCGATCCCTACCGCGTCAGGCTCGCGAGCATCCACTGGTTGTCCGAATTCCAACGAACACGAATCGAGTGCGGCGCACAGACGGGCGAGGAAGACCACTCGAGTGGCGCGGACGTCAATCGCACCCTCACCGGCTTCAATTGCAATGTGGGACGCAAGCTGACGCCGACCGCGGAACTGCGTCTGTTCGGCGGCTGGACATCCGACGATGTCGATGGCGCCACCTACGATTCCGGCGACGATACGATTCTGGGGCTGGGCTTCGAGTGGAATTTCGCTCGCTCGCTTGCGGTGACCATTCAGGTCGCGCGCTTGGAACAAGCCAACGCCACAGAGAACGGCGCATGGTTACGGCTGTTTTATGCACCGGACGGCGCGGTCCGGACGACGTTAGGGGACTTGGCACCCAACTGGTGATGAGTCAAGCGCAGTACATCGGAGAATCGGTGTCGCCAATGATTCGACTTAGGCCCCCAGTCGGACCGTGATGCACGTCGTCAGTTCGGGCGGCTACTATGGCGCTGAGCGCGCCATTGTAGAACTGTCGGCAGGTCTGGCGACACGGCGGATGGAAGTCGCTCGTCCTTGCGCTGGACAGTCGTGGGACGCCGTCGTTGGTCGACCAAGCGCGATTGCACCAGATCACGACGCTCGATGTTGCGAACGACTCGAGCCTGCTCACGTTGCGCATCGCGATCGATCGAGCCATCGACGCGCACGCAGTCGATATCGTTCATTCGCACGGGTACAAGGGTGATCTCCTCGTAGCGACGTTGGCGCGGCGACCGTCGGTACGCTGCGTCGCGACGTGTCATGGATGGATCACGACATCGGCGAAACTCGCGACCTACGAAGTCTTGGACAAGATCTCTTTGAGGCGCTTCGATCGGGTCGCCGCCGTTTCAAATCGGATTCGTGAGTCGCTGCTGCGTTGGCGCGTTGGCGCTGATCGAGTCACGCTGGTCGAAAATGGAGTAGATCCACCCGCACTACGCGTGGGAGCGCGCGATCGAGTACGCGCTGCATTGGGAATCACATCGGGGCAGCACGTCGTGTTGGTCGTCGGCAGACTGGATCGCGGGAAGGGTGTAGCGGATGTAGTGCACGCGGTGCAACAGCTAGTCGCGGCCGGACATGACATCGTGCTTGCGGCTGCGGGCGATGGCGAAGAACGCGAGGGTCTGCGGCAGCTCGCGACGTCGCTCGGCATTAACGATCGAGTGCATCTGCTGGGCTATCGCACCGACGTGGGCGATCTGTTGGCCGCGGCCGACGTATTCGTCATCGCGTCGTATAGCGAGGGACTTCCGATCGCGCTGATCGAGGCGATGGCGCTCGCTCGGCCGGCGGTGGCCACTCGGGTCGGCGAAATTGCGAACGTGCTCGAGTCGGGACGGTCGGGTCGGCTGCTCGATCCAGGTGATATCGAGGCGCTCAGTGCCGCGATCGAGTCCGTAGTGACACGACCAGACGAGGCGCAGCGGCTGGCGAGCGCCGCGTTGCAGCGTTACCACGCGCGCTATTCGCGGGCCGCGATGGTGCAACGGTACCGCGAGTTGTACGCGACGCTGTTTTGACGGCCGTGTCCGTCCGTGTCGGGCTCAATCGTCCGGCTCGCGATCAGATGTCAGCGCGCGCCGTCCCGCTTCTCGAATCCTTCGTGCAACCGTGCTGGCCCACTACAACGGGGAGGTCGCCTTCGACTATGCGACGTGTGGCCCGCAGACCGTATGTGGAAGGAATCCCTGTCAGAGCATGGCAATCGGATTCACCGGCGAACCCGTCGCCCGTTCGACTCGCAGCGGCGCCACCGTAAACAGAAAAGACCAGCGCTGCTCGCGCGCGCACGCCGCGCTCAATCGATCGAGGCGCAGATTGTCGAGCAGGTGTACACCCATCGCCACGAGGGCGCACTGATGGATGGGCATCGCCCACCCCTCGATGTTGATGTTGGGAAGGGCGTCCGACACCCCGTCGTTTCCGAGTACCGCAACTCCGCGATCGTGGATCCATTCGACGCACTCCGGATGCATCCCGGCGAGTCCATCTTGCATCGGGCTCCACGGCCCTTGTTTTTCCCGACGGGCGTCACGTCCGGTCGCCACGATCAGAATGTCACCCTCACTGACGCGAACACCCTGCTGCTTCTCGGTGGCCTCGAGTTGAGCGACGGTGATCGGCGCCTTCGCGTCGATCCACTCGACACCGAGCGTGCGCGGTACGTCCAGCAGAACGCCGCGGGACGCAATGCCGTCACGCGCGCACATGATGCTGCCGCGTCGAGCGCCGGTGCTTTTGACCTCAGTCGCCGCAAATCCGTTGTACATCCGTCCGTCGACGAAGACGTGGCACAGCGCGTCGATGTGGGTCGTCGCCATGCCGTGAAACGCGACGCCGACGAAGTCCATCGCGGCCTCGAGACCGACGCCAGGGATCACACAATCGTCGCCGCCCTGGATCATCATGTGCAGCGCTGGACTCGGGTTCTCGATCGAGGGCCGAACGGCGAGTTCACGCGCGCAGCTGACGGTCTCTCCAGTGACCACCGACGCGGCCCCTTCGCGGCGCTTATTGGGTGTGATCAGGTTCAGCGCGCCGCTTTCGTCGTCCGCGCCCCAACGACCCCAATTCTTGACGCGCTCGAATACCTCGCGCATCCGTTGCGGCGTCCAGGTCGTAGTCATTCGGGTCTCCTCGCTCTTCTCGTTTCGAATTCGAAAGTGGTACTTTGCGGGTCGGCGATGCAGGCGACAACCCCAGCAGCGACGATCCGAAGCAAAATCATGGAGCGACAGCAAGCGATGAGTTACGAAACGATTCTCACAAACACCGACGACGGCATTGCGACGATCACGTTGAATCGACCCGAGCGCCTGAACGCGTGGACTTATCAAATGGGTCGTGAACTCGCCGAGGCGATCGCGCAGGCCAACGCCGACGATGACGTCATCGCGGTCGTCGTCACCGGCGCAGGTCGAGGCTTTTGTGCGGGGGCCGATATCGAGGCCGTTTTCAAGGCCCAGTCAGAGCAGCGCGATTCGTCGCGTCAGGGCGCGCGCACCGGCGACTGGGTGGAGCTGATTCGCGGCTCGAAGCCGATCGTCGCCGCCATCAATGGCGCCGCGATCGGTGTCGGTCTGACGCAAGTGCTGCCGATGGATCAGTTGGTCGCGGCGCGCGGCGCAAAGCTCAGCGTTCGTTTCATCAAGATGGGTTTGGTCCCCGAGCTGGCCAGTTCGCATTACCTTGCGCTGCGCGTCGGTTTCGGCAACGCGAGCGAGCTGATGCTCACGGGCAAGACGATCACGGCCGAGGAGGGACACGCGATCGGTTTGGTCGACAAGGTGGTCGACGCGGCGGATCTGCTGAAGACGGCGAAGGCGACAGCGCGCGCGATGGGTGAGAACCCGCAGGCGGCGTTGCGACTCGTCAAGCAACTGCTGACGCAGAACGTTGCCGAAGGCGATACCCGACTGGTGCAGCAGCGCGAGATCGCGGCATTGACCCAGTGCTATACGTCACCGGAACACAAAGAAGCGATCAGCGCGTTTCTCGAGAAGCGCGACCCCGACTTCAGGAAAGCGCGTTCCGGCTGAATCTCGCGCGCGATCGGTGCCGATCAGTAGAGCGGCAATTGTTCGAGGCGGCGTCGTTGCGCTCGCAGCCTCGATTCGATCTCTCTCGCGTAGGCCGCCAGATCGAAGCGCTCCAACTGTTCGGCGACCTGTTCCCGCGTTGCAGCCATCCAGGCATCGCGGGCGGCGGACCACTCCGCCAGCGTCGAAACGAACGCGTCGTATTCGCGCGAGATCAGCTCGCGTAGTTCGACGGCGAAGCCGTCGCCGCTTGCGGCCTTGTCTGCGACGCTCACGTGCGCTCGGCTGAACTGCATGTCGAGCCGTGCCTGTTCGATCGAAATGGCCGGCGTGATGCGCAGCTTGGTGGTGAGGCGCAAGTACGACATGCCGCGGATCAGCCACTTGGTCGGATCCCAGTGCCACCAGCGGATGCCGTTGCGGTAGTCGTTGGCGAATAGGTGATGAAAGTTGTGGTAGCCCTCGCCGTAGGTCAGCAATGCGAGGATCGGATTGTCACGCGACGTATTCTGATCGGTATAGGGCTGGCGTCCCCAGCCGTGCGCGAGCGAGTTGATGAAGAACGTCACGTGGTGATTGATCACGAGGCGCAGCACGCCCGGCAGCAGCAACGCACCCCACACATCACCCGCCAGGATGCCGACCAGCAGCGGAAAGCCGAAATTGGTCGCGAGCACGATCGGCACGTAGTGCCGATGCTGGAACATCACGATCGGGTCACGCTCCAGATCCTTGACGTATTTGAAGTCGGGAACGCCGCTCTCGTAGCGCCGCAGCATCCAGCCGATATGCGAGAACCACATCCCCCGTCGCGACGAGTACGGATCCCGGTCCAAATCATCGACGAAGCGGTGGTGCGGCCGATGGCCTGCGGCCCATACGTAGATGCTGTTCTGAATCGCCATCGCACCGAACACCATGAAGAACAATCGCACCGACCAGTGCGCTTCGTACGTTCGATGCGACCAGAGTCTGTGGTACCCGGCGGTGATCGACAGTCCCGTGGCCGCTAGAAACACGCCGAACCAGATCCAGCTGGCCGTCGAATAGCCGATGAGGGCGCCATACAGCGGCACGGCAACCACGGCGGCGACGAATGTCGTTGAGAACAGGATCGTGGTGACCCAATCGATTGGGGCGCGGTCCGAGGTATCAGTCATCGTCTCTCCGAGCGCTGCGACGCAAACGCAGTGTACCTGGGACACCAGGTTCCCGGGCCGTTGGTGAAAAAATTCGTGACGCGATCGTCGCGGGGGATGGGGGGAGGGTGCCGCGCCACGACGCGCAGCACAATACACGCCCTGAGCCGCTGGTCAATCGACGCGTGCGCTGCGGTCAATCGCCGCGTGCCGGGTCTTCATGATCGGTGTGTAGGTGTCCTGGCCGGATCTCAGCGCCTTGCCGGGCCGCGCCTGGGTGTGTTGGCCGTCACGGATGATCTGAACGCCGTTGACAAAGACGTGGTCGACGCCGTGCGCGTCGGCGTAGATCCGTGGCTCATTGCACGGCAGATCGGGTCGCATATGCACCGGACCCGAGCCGACCGTGCGCGGATCGAATACGACGATGTCGGCGTACCAGCCTTCACGCAACAGGCCGCGTTCCCGCAGGCCGAATAGTTCCGCGGGCACCTGGGTCAGCTGGTGAATCGCCTGCTCGAGGCCGATTACCCGATGTTCGCGCACGCCGTTGCCGAGCACCTGCGTCGAGAACGCGAACGTGTCGATCATGTCGAGGTGCGCGCCCGCGTCCGACGCACCGATCACGGTGCGATCGTCGGTCCACAGCTGGCCGCGCACTTTCCAAAGCGCCTCGTCGCCACCGACTGCGGGTGGCATGAACGACGTGCGCAAGCCTTCGGCGATCGCCAGATCGAGCATCGCGTCGAACGGCGCTTTGCGTTGTTCGGTGGCGATATCGCCGATGGTGCGGCCTTCGAGATGACGGTTCTCGGGGTTGTGCACCGAATGGACCGTGAGAGCCGACCAATTCGCGAGGCCACGCAGCGGCCCGGATGCACGCGCACTTTCATCGAGCGACCGACGCTGCCGCGGATCGCTGAGTACCTTGATGCGGTCGGCAATCGACAGCTGGAATAGCTTGTCCCACCCGGTCAATGCGTCGAACACGAATCCGCCGAAGAGATTGATGCGCAACGTAATCGGCTGCGGAATCGTCAACGCGCGGACGTCGCCGCCGTTGGCGCGCGCGAAGTCGGTGGCGGACAACTGATTTGCCATCGTTTCGGGATCACCGGCGTTGAGCGCGTTCCAGTTCAGTGGCCGCTGGGCGGCGGTCGAGAGGTCCGACATCAGTTGCTTGATCTCTTGCGAGAAACGTCCGACCGCTGGCAGGAATTCCAGCGATGTGCCTTCGTAGTCTCGGCAGACGCGGGCGAGCGCGATCAGTTCATCGCGGCTCGCATGTCGCGACGGCACCGGATTGCCGTCGGCATCGTTGTGCGTCGGCGACACTGTCGACGAGAAACCCATCGCGCCTTGCGCGAGCGACTGGGCGAGCAGCGACTTCATCCGTTCGAGTTCGTCCGGCGTCGCCTTGTGCCCGACCGCGCGTTCGCCCATCACGACACGACGGATCGCGCTGTGCCCGGCCATGAAGCCGGCATTCACGCCGAGATTGCCGTCGAGCTTGGCGAGGTATTCGCCGAAAGTCTGCCAGTCCCACGGGACACCGGCCGCGAGGCTGTTGGCCGGCATACCCTCGACGCGCGACAACATCTTCAGCAGATACGGTGCCGCCTCTTTCGATAGCGGCGCGATGCTGAATCCGCAATGGCCGCCAAAGATCGTCGTGACGCCGTGGTAGCACGACGGGCTCACCGTTGCGTCCCAGAACACCTGTGCGTCGTAGTGGGTGTGAACGTCAACGAAGCCGGGACTCACCACGCGTCCGCCCGCGTCGAGCGTTTGCGCGGCGGGTTCATCGATACGGCCGATCGCAGCGATCCGGCCGTCTTTGATGCCGACATCTCCGTGGATTGCGGGCGCTCCGCTGCCATCGATGATGCGACCGTTGCGGATGATGAGGTCTAGCATGGTTTTCTCCGGGTCAGAGGTGTTGCGGAGGTTCTATGTCAGTGTGTGGAATACGCGCTGCACGTCGTCGTCCTGCTCGAGCTTGTCGATCAGTTCGAGCGCTTCGGTGGCGTCGGCCTCTTCCGGAGCTGGATCGGCGCGATGCAGACGTATTCGAGCTCTGCTGACAGCGGCGTCGAGGCCGCGCTCTTCGAGCGCTTTCTGCACGTGGCCGAATTCTTCGAACGCGCAGCGCACGACGAGTTGCGGCTCGCCTTTTTCACCGGTGCTTTCGCCCATCTCCTCGAGACCGTGATCGATGAGATACAGCTCCAGATCGTCCTGGTCGATCCCGTCGGGGTTCAGTCGGAATACGCCCATGCGTTTGAACATGAATCGACACGCGCCGGTCGTGCCGAGATTGCCGCCGTATTTGCTGAAGATGCTGCGCACGCTCGCGACCGTGCGATTGAGGTTGTCGGTCGCCGCCTCGACGATGACGGCGACGCCGTGCGGCGCATAGCCTTCGTAGATGACGATTTCGTAGTTCTTCGCATCGGCGCCGGACGCGCGCCGGATCGCGGCCTCCACCTTGTCCTTCGGCATGTTGACCGCGCGCGCGTTCTGAATGACGCGGCGCAGCGCCGGATTGCTCGACGGATCGGTGCCGCCGGAGCGCACCGCAATCGTGATGTCCTTGCCGATCTTGGCGAACTGTTTCGCCATGCGGTTCCAGCGCGCAAACATCGTGTGTTTTCTGACTTCGAAAATGCGGCCCATGTTGGCCTCGTGGATGGATGGTGCAGGCTGCGCGTGATCTTGCGCGAGGTGCTTTAGCGCGAGGGAAATTTACGCGACCCGCCGTGTTCGCGCCAGTGTCCCAGCGTGTGCGCCGCGACCGGCGACTCGTGCGACTTGCGCTCAAGCGATCTGTCGCGCCGGCGCTGCCACTGTGCGCGACACCCACCACGGACCCTCACCGAACGACACGAGTACCGCGACGCCAAAACAACAGAAACCGGCGATCAGCATCCAGGTCGGCCAACCAAAGGTCGCGACGATACGCGGCAAGCCGAGATTGAGGAACAGGCCGGAGATCGGCGCGAGCGTCCCGGTGATGCCGAATGCGCGACCGACGCCGTGCGGGCTGATCATCTCGGCGGTTTCGGAATAGATCGCGCACCACGCCGGATAGATGAAACCCGCGAAGAAGCCCGTCATCGACCACACGAGCGCGAGCGTCGCATCGGATGTGCCGACCGGCAACTGCGCGCCGATCAGGAAACACGCACCGGTCGTGATGCCGCCGAACGCCGTGATCGTTTTGCGCACGCGCAGGCGATCCGACAACCATCCGGAGATGAACACGCTGCACGTGAAAACGATCCAGAAGTACGACGTGATGCCCGCCGCGCGCGCGGGGTCGATGTGATAGTTCTGCGTGAGATACGTCGGTACGTAGCCCGACACGGTCACGTACGTCAGTGACCAGAACACGATCGTGAACGACAGCAGCCACAGGCGAGGACTGCGATAGATCGCGCGACCTTCGGCGTAGGAATTGCCATCGACGCGGCGGGCGTCGGCCGCGGCGGCCTCGATACGCTCCGTCGCGTGAACGACGTGGCCGCGGATGCGCGCCGACAGATCGCGATAGAACGCGAAGATGATCAAGCGCCGTTACCGCGCCGAGCACCGCTGCGATCCAGTACTGCGAGCGCCAACCGGGCCAGATCGGCAGCGTGCGCGCCGCGACTGCGGTGGACATCAACGCGCCGATCGTGAACGCGAGCGAGACCCACGAGTACACCATCGCGCGTCCCATTCGAGGCGTCAGATCGCGTGACGCGGCATGCACGGCAGGGTTCATGCCGGCCATCATGAAGCTGCCGGCCATCGACAGACACGCGAGCACGATGAAACTCGGGGCCAGCGCACCGGCGACGGAAATCGCCGCGTAGCAGAACACCGGCCAGATCATCAACGGTCGCCGCCCGAATCGATCCGCAGCGCGACTCAGCAGCACGGCACCGGCGCTGTATACGAATCCTGCGCAGGCCGCGACGTAGCCCCACTCGGTCAGCGACTTATCGAATTCCTTGAGCACATAGACGAGGACCGGACCGGTCTTCAGCCCTTCGTATTGCTCCACCGCCCAACCGAGCACGATCAGGCCGAGCAGCCACCAACGCAAGCTCCCGGTCGGTCGGAAATCGATCTCCTTGTGTTGCAGGTACGACCAGAAACGGGGCGTAGATTTCGACGCGGGTACGAGCACGAGAACTCCTCTATCCAATGCGTCGGGCACCGATGCGCACCGGACGACAGCGCTCGTAGGATAAGCTTGTGTGCGAGCGAAATCTGCGATCGGCGCGTTCGCGTCGAACCTGGAAAAGAAGGGATGGGATGTAATGAGTGAAGGGGCACTGGCCGGCAAGACGATTCTAGTGACCGGGGCGGGCGGCGGGATCGGTGCCGAGATCTGTCGCGAAGTTGTGCGGCAGTCGGGCCGCCTGGTCATGACGGACATCGCGCCGCAGACCGAAGCGCTCGCCGGTGAATTGAGGGCGCGGTTCCTGCCGCTCGACGTCACGCGCGAGGACGAGTGGATCCAGGTTCTCGCGCGCGTCGAGCGCGAGTTCGGCGCATTGCACGGTCTGGTCAACAACGCCGGCAAAATTCTGATGAAGTCGCTGCTCGAGACGACGCTAGACGACTACCGCCACATCAACGCGATCAACAACGAGGGTACATTTCTCGGCGTGCGCGCGTGTGCCGCGTTGTTGGCGAGGACGGCGCAGAACACGGTCCATGGCACTGCGATTGTCAATTTTTCGTCGATTTACGGTCTTGGTGGCCAACCTTTCTTCGCCGCGTATTGCGCGGCGAAGGGCGCGGTCCGGTTACTGACGAAAGCCGCGGCGCTCGAATTCGCGCAACTCGGTATGCGCATCCGAGCGAACTCCGTACACCCCGGTCCGATCGACACCGCGCTGGCGCGTGAGCCCCTCGAGGCGCTCGTTAGGGCCGGGCGCATTGCGTCGATGGAGTCTGCGATGGCGGGGGTCGCGGCGTCCTATCCGGGCGGTCGCATTGGCCAGCCGAACGATGTCGCCGGTGTGGCCGTGTTCCTGTTGTCCGACGCGGCGCGGTTCGTCAACGGGGTCGAGATTCCCGTCGACGCCGGATTCACCGCGAAAGCGCAGTAATGTTCGTGGGCTACGAGGGCGGCAACGTGAACAGCGTCGGATCGATGAAGCGGCGCAGCACGTTGCCGGTGAGGCGCGCGACGTCATTGTCGTAGGCGTTGGTCGATAGCGCGCCGGCGAATGAGATCGAGCCCACACTGAACACCGCGCCGCCCGCCGGTGTCTCGAAAAACGTCATATCGGCGCGCACGTCGGGGTCGTTGCCGAGCGGCCGCATCATCAAGAACTCTTCCTTCACGCGCAGCATGCCAGGCCGGTGATTTTCCGAACTGGCGATGACGAGCGCGTGAGGTGGTGATCCCAGAGACGCATCGTACCGGTCGATCTCTTCACCGGCTGCGCCACCGCCTTGGGTGCCGTGGTCGCCGACGCGCTCCGTGTTCGCGACACCCTGGAAGATGAACGAAACCCGTGGATTCGCGGCAGCGGCCGTCAGTCGATAGTACGTACCGCCGTCAAACCCTTGCGCGGCGAAACCGACGCCAACGAGCGCGTTCGGGGGGCGCCCGAGACGTCGCCATAGTCCGCCGTATTCGCCATTGAACGAGTGAAAGTACTCACCAGGTTGCGAGACCCACGCCCGCGTGCCGTCCTCGGCCCGGCGCACTTCGATGATCGCCGGGTTGTCCGGACAGTATGCGATCCGCCAGTAGAAGCCGTTGCCGCCCATGTACATCAGGCGACCGCCGGCGCTCGAGCCAGTCGCGTATTCCATCGAGCATCGAAGTCGAGTAGTACTCCGGATGCGTGCCGGTGATCACTGTCGCGTAGCCGTCGAGCGCGTGGGCGCCGTCGCGATGCAGGTCTTCGTCGGTGATGACGTCGAATTCCTGGCCCAGGTGGTACAGCCACGCCGTGAGGTTGCAATCGGCCGTGAACGACCACGACACACCTTTCGGCTTCAGGTTGAGAACCGGGCGCAGGCGCGACGAATAATGCACGCCGCTGCCGTCTCGGTGATGCTCGTACAGCGAAAAGCCGACGTCCGGGTGCGTGACGATATACGCATCATTCGCGAACTGCGGGCCGCGCCGGGCGAATATTGCGCCAGAAAAACCGATGCGCTGGTTCGCGTAGGCAACGTAAGTGGCGGTGGCCGCCAGGTACGCGACGGGAGCGCGCCGATGATGCGGCGCCGCGCGAACGAAGAACGGCGCGTAGTCTTCGCTGGCACCGAGCGTCAGCTTCACCGCGTAGACGCCGGACGCCAGATCATCCGGCACCGTCCAGCGCAACGTGGGGCGCCACCGCGCGTCGATGAGATCGTCCTCATGAAAATGAATGGCGGCGTACTGTGCCGGATCTTCGCGCCAGTTGAATACGTCGCCGCGCCAGCGCGCGCCCCTCACTGCACGGGTTGGCATCTGGTGCGCAGTACCGTGCCTAGCGTGACCCGACGTGTCGACGAGGACGCTCGTCTCGATGTCGAGCGAAAAATCCCACGCGCCAAGGAGATCGGGGCTCGAGGGGCGCGCCAAGTCGAGGTCGAGCAGTGCGGCGTCGATATCCATCGCAACGCCATAGATCCGCACAGCCTCGAGGCGGCCGTTGAAATGGCCGTATCCCAACGATTCGCGCGCGAGCTCCCAGTCGCCGCCCGGAAATTTCGCATCGAGCGGCATGGCACTCGTGACGCGCACGTTGATTGCTTCCTCAGACGGCCCCGCGGGCAGGCGATCGATGTGGACGTCGAGCCGCGCGCCGACGGTTACAACGAGGCGGTGCCAGCGGTGTTCGCGCAACGCCACATTCACATCGACGCGTGTGTCGCCGCAGACGATGCCGAGGCCGGAGGCGCTGATTCGCGCGCAAAACTCTCCGCCTCGCACCAGGGTTTGTTCGCGCGCTTCGAGCAACGTCGGATAGAAATAGCATGCGAACGTACGTTCCGCGCCAGGTGGCAACGCAGGCAGCACCGCGTACGAGCCTGGATTGAGCAGTTGCCGCTCCCCGGGATATGTACCCGCGAACGAAGCATTCATTGCGATTTCGCGGAACCCCGTGCCGTGCGCGCGGTCGTCGCCGCTGATCAGCTGGACGAGCGACGCAACGAACTCACCAGGCACATCGCAGCTGACGAAAACGCCGAGGGTGTCGCCTGCGCGCACCGACAGCGGGTCGACATAGGCAACGATGTGCTTCGGGAATGGATCGGGCATCAGTCGGCGGCGACGTCACCGCCCTTGAGAAGATTGTATTTCTTCAGGTAGCCGCGCAGCTGGTGGTACGTCAACCCCAACAGTTCTGCTGCGCGGCGCTGATTGAAGCGCGCCTCTTCGAGTGCGCGATTGAGCAGATCGATCTCGAACTCGGCAACGCTGCCCTTCAGATCAGTCGGCAATTCCGTTTTGCTCGCAGAGTGTACCTGCGTTGCCGCAGCCGCGTGGCGCGGCCTATATGGAGAATCGAACGGATCGAGCGTGACGACGTCGACCGGCTTCAACGGATCCGGATTGCGGTACACGCAACGCTCGACGACGTTCTTGAGTTCACGCACGTTGCCGGGCCAGTGGTGGCCGAGCAACGCGTTGCGGGCACGCTCCGTGAATCCCGGGAACAGCGTCTGGCCGAGTTCAGATGCCATGTTGATCGCGAAGTGTTCCGCGAGCAGCGTGATGTCTTCCCGACGTTCGCGCAGCGGTGGCAACGTGATGACGTCGAACGCGAGGCGATCGAGCAGATCGCGACGAAAGTCGCCGTTGTCGGCGAGCGCGGGCAGATCTTCGTTCGTCGCCGCGACGAGGCGCACGCTGACACGAATCGTCTTGTTGCCGCCGACGCGTTCGAACTCGCCGTACTCGATGATCCGCAGGATTTTTTCCTGGACGAGCTTCGACGTCGTCGCGAGTTCGTCGAGGAACAACGTGCCGCCGTCGGCGCGTTCGAACCGTCCGCGGTGATTGCGAGTGGCGCCGGTGAACGCGCCCGACCTCATGACCGAACAGTTCGGATTCGAGCAACGAGTCGCTGATCGACGCGCAGTTCATCTTCAGATATTCGGCGTCCCAGCGATTCGACAAGTAGTGCAGCCGCGCCGCGATGAGTTCCTTGCCGGTGCCGCGCTCGCCGACGATCAGCACCGGCTTCTCGAGCGGCGCGATCTTGGAGACGTCGTCGAGCACTTGCAGGAATGCAGGTGATTCGCCCAGCAAGCGTTCGAGTTCGTCGATCCATGCGGGGGATTCTGCCAACAGTTGGTGATATCCACCATGCGCGGGCGTGACGGCTTTGCTACAAACACAGCGTACAGCATCGAAATGCGTGTTAAATCATTCGGTTACGACGACTGGCGTACCTGGCACGATTACTGAATTGAAGATCGGCAAGTCAACGGAATCGTTCCGGGATGACAGCCTAGGAGGCAAACACATGAGCGTATTTTCTCGCATGACGGACATCATCAATTCGAATCTGAACGCCCTGCTCGATAAGGCCGAAGATCCGGAAAAGATGGTCCGTCTGATCATTCAGGAGATGGAGGAGACCCTGGTCGAAGTCAGGACGGTCTCCGCACGCACCATCGCCGACAAGAAGGAACTGGGTCGCCGCCGCGACTGGCTCAAGGAAGAGGCGGGCGAGTGGGAGCGCAAGGCCGAAGTGGCGATCCGCAAGGGGCGGGACGACCTCGCACGGGCGGCGATCGCGGAGCGCAACAAGGCGCGCGAAAACGCCGAGTCGGCGACCAACGAGCTTGCGTTGCTCGAAGGGACGCTCGCGAAGCTCTCCGACGATACCGCGGCGCTGCAGCAGAAGATCAAGGATGCGAAGACACGCCAGAACGCGATCATCATGCGCGGTAAGGCGGCGAAGACGCGTCTCGGCGTGAAGCGCCAGCTCAACGATGCAAACCTCGACGATGCGATCCAACGCTTCGAGCAGTACGAGCGCAAGATGGACGACCTCGAAGGTCAGATCGAAGCGTTCGACCTGGGTCAGCGGACGCTGGCCGATGAGATCAAAGAGCTGGAAGGCGGCGAAAAGATCGATGAAGATCTCAAAGCCCTCAAAGCGCGTGTCGGTGGTGGCAATTCGGGCAGCGCCCAAGCGAACTAGGAGCGGAGATGAGCGATGTCGTTGTGGCGTTTTTCGTGCCGACGGTCGTCTTTCTCGTCATCGTTGCGCCGCTGTGGATCCTGATGCACTACCGCAGCAAACAACGCTCACTGGGACAATTGTCCGCCGAGGAACGGCAGTTGCTGGAACAGCTCGCGGTCAGAGCGGAGCGGATGGCTGAGCGGATCGAGACGTTGGAAGCGATCCTCGATGACGAAACCCCCGGATGGCGCGGTCGCCTCTCGGGCAACGAATACTCGAAGGTGGCGTCGTGAGTGGTGAAGGTCGCAACGACCGCCAGCGGCGTGACGATGAAAATTCCCGAGGCGATTTCCAACGCTCGGTCGATAGACTCGAAAAGGCCGTGCAGGGATTTGTGTCCGCGGCGAATGAGCAGGTGACGAACCGCGCGGCGGGATTCATCGACGAAACGGCGGAACGGCTCGAGCGCGAGCTCAACGACCGACGCGCGCGACCGAAGGACGATGATGCCCGTTACGAGTCGAGGCGGTCGCGGCGGCATCGGCGGCGGCAGGAACGGTGGCGCGCTGCGGTGAGCGCAAGCACACCCGGCTATCGAACGTCGAAGCTGTATCGCGATACGCGTCGTCAACGGGTCTCGGGTGTCTGCGCCGGTATCGCGCGCTATTTCGGCGTCGAAGTTTGGGTGGTGCGCGGCATGGCCATCACGGGTCTGATCTTCATGCCTGCCGTCACGATCCCGGCGTATATCATCGCCACACTCGTGTTGCCGAAGATGCGCAATGGCGAGACGGAGGTCGATAGCAAATTGCAAACCGATCACTCGTCCCCTGCACCCGAACTCGGCGCACGCTTATCGCCGCGCGGCAGTCTGCGCAGCGTCCAGGCGGGCCTCGATGAGGTGGAACTCAAATTGCGCCGGATCGAATCGCACGTGACGTCCGGCCAGTTCGAACTACAGCGCGAGCTCAAGCGCATCGACGTGTGACCGCTTTTTCGAGGATCAGGGCATGGACTTTTTCACGTTTCTGTTGCTAACGGTTTTGATCGGCTGCTCGATTCCGCTGATGAAACTCTGGCAGGACGGTCGCAAGCACCGATCGATCGACGACGGCGCTGAGGACGCGCTGCGGCGTCAGATCGACGCGTTGCAGCAGCGCGTCGAGGTCTTGGAAAAGATCGTCACCGATGACAAATACGAGTTGAAACGCGAACTCGCGTCACTCGACCAAGCGTCCTGACGGCGCGCGCAAGCTCAGCATTCGATCCGGGTAATCGGTGAAGATGCCATCGGCGCCCTCGGTTTTCAGCCGTTCGCCGACGGTCGGTTCGTTGACGGTATAAACCAGCACCCGGTAACCGTTGTCTGCGATCGCGCGCAAACGCTCCGCGGTCGCCAGCCGCTCCGACAGGTTGATTGACCAGGCACGCAACGACGTTGCGATGTCCAGCATTCGCGTGGCTGTGCGATGAAAAAGCGGCGCAACTCGCGTGTGGGGGTCGATCGCTCGGAACCGCGTGAGTTCGGCGTGCTCGAAGGATGAAACCAGCACGTCGACTCGCGGATGCGCCGCGATGCAGGCAGCGACCGGCGCCGCGGTGCCGGCGCCTTTGAGTTCGATGTTGACCATGACCCTGGACTGCACGAGTTGCAGCACCTCGATCAGCGTCGGAATTTGCTCCCCCTTGCCCGCGTCGAGGCGACGCAGCGCGTCGAAGCTACTCGCCATCACGTCGCCGTGACCATTGGTGGTCCGTTCGAGCGTGTCGTCGTGAATGACAACGAGCTCGCCGTCGACGCAGTAAACATCGAGTTCGATGGCATCGACGCCGATCTCGATGGCGCGTGCGAACGAACGCAGTGTGTTCTCGGGCTCGAGCCCCGCGGCGCCGCGATGGCCGATGATCAGAAATGTGCGGGCGGTTTGCATGGCGGTGACAGTGCAACGGACAGCCACCTACAATAGCGGCGTTTCGAGAATCCAGGCTAACGATGAGCTACCAAGTGTTCGCGCGCAAACTCCGACCTGCGGGCTTTGACGCCCTCGTAGGTCAGGATCATGTCGTGCGCGCGCTGGTGCACGCGCTCGAGCATGGACGCGTCCATCATGCGTATCTGTTCACGGGTACGCGCGGCGTCGGCAAGACAACGATCGCGCGGATCCTGGCAAAGTGTTTGAACTGCGAGACCGGTGTGACCGCGAACCCGTGCGGCGTCTGCAGCGCGTGCCGCGAAATCAGCGAAGGTCGTTTTGTCGATCTCGTCGAGATCGACGCGGCGTCGCGCACGAAGGTTGAAGATACGCGTGACCTGCTCGACAACGTGCAATACCTGCCGGCGCGCGGCCGCTACAAAATCTACCTGATCGACGAAGTGCACATGTTGAGCAACCACAGCTTCAATGCGTTGCTGAAGACCCTGGAGGAACCGCCGCCCCACGTAAAGTTCATGTTGGCGACGACCGATCCGAAGAAAGTGCCGATCACCGTGCTGTCGCGCTGCTTGCAGTTTCAGCTACGCAATCTGCTGCCCGAGCGCATCTCGAATTATTTGGGCGAAATCCTCGCGAAGGAGTCCATCGAGTTCGAACCGGGCGCGCTGTCGGTGATCGCGCGAGCGGCGCGCGGCAGCATGCGCGATGCGCTCAGTCTGACCGATCAAGCAGTGTCTTACGGCGACGGTGAAATTCACGAGCGTGACGTGATTGAAATGCTCGGGACCGTCAGTCGCAACGACATCGAGCCGCTCTTCAGCGCGTTGCTCGAGGGTCGCGCGGCCGCTGTGCTCGAGCATTGCTCCGTGCTGGCGGCGCAAGGAGTCGACTTTGGCGAAGTGCTCGGTGCATTGCTCGATGCGTTACACGAAATCGCGGTTGTCCAGGCGGTCGGCGCCGAGACGCCAGACAGCGATGCGGCCGTTGCGCGCCTCGCTGCCGCGATGGCACCCGAGACAGTTCAACTGTTCTACCAGATTGCGCTGCTCGGTCTGCGCGACCTTGCACTGGCGCCGGATCCCCGGTGCGGGTTCGAAATGGTGATGCTGCGCCTGTTGGCGTTCGAGCCCCTCGAACCGACTCGAGTCGAACCGGTGATGGCGCCGAACGCTGCGCAATC
The DNA here is from genome assembly GCA_963829065.1 of uncultured Gammaproteobacteria bacterium. Taxonomy (GTDB): domain Bacteria; phylum Pseudomonadota; class Gammaproteobacteria; order Pseudomonadales; family Azotimanducaceae; genus DATJGR01. The sequence continues at coordinate 280,019 of CAWHHK010000021.1, forward strand.
GCAGCCCGCCAACGAGCGTGATAGGGCGCGTCGCAAGCGGGCGATCGAATTGCCGCGCGATTTGCCACGAAACGGGCCGGCCGCCGCCGCGCGGGCGCCGCTGCTCGGTGACGACTGGTATGCGACGGTGCGTGACATCGAACTGAGCGGCGTCGCGCGGATGATCGTCGAGAACGCTTACCCACTCGAGCGCAACGGTGATCGATGGGTGCTGTGTCTCGATGCAGCGCACGACACACTATTGAACGATGCGCAGACGCGAGCGGTGGAGCGCGCGCTCGGTGCGTACATCGGCCGACCGCAGAGCGTCACGCTGATCTCGGGCCAACCGTCTGCGGAGACCCCGGCCGCGCGCAACGTCAGGGAGACTCGAGAACGACACGAGCAGGCGGTCGCCGAGTTGCGCGACGACGCCACGGTGCGCTCGCTGGTGTCCGAGTTCGGCGCGGAGCTGAAGCTCGATTCGGTTCGACCGCTGACGCAGTCATGATCGCGTCAACCGTGCGTTAAACAAGAGCGGATCGAAGCGATGAAAGGTTTATCGGATCTGATGAAGCAAGCGCAGCAGATGCAGGAGCGGATGCAGGCGCTGCAGGCGGAACTCGCGCAACTGGAAGTGATCGGTGAAGCAGGCGCGGGCATGGTCCGCGTCACATTGAACGGGCGCCATGAGGCACGTCGCGTGCAGATCGATCCGGGCGTTGCCAATGAAGATCTCGCAGTGCTCGAAGACCTCATCGCGGCGGCGATCAACGACGCGGTCCATCGCGTCGAGCGCGCCCAGCAGGAGAAGGCCGCCAGCTTGACGGCGGGCCTCGGGTTGCCAGCCGGCTTCAAGCTGCCGTTCTGACATGCGATTGCATTGATGCACATCAGTCCGTTGGTCGATCGTTTGATCGAGGCATTTCAGATTCTCCCCGGAGTCGGGCCGAAAACCGCGCAGCGCATGACGCTCGCGTTGTTGCGGCACAACCGACCGGCGGGTAAGCAGTTGGCCGCGACGTTGGTCGAAGCGCTCGACAAGATTGGTCACTGTCGGCGCTGCCGAACATTCTGCGAGACGGAGCTCTGCGGTATCTGTCAGGACGCACGCCGCGATCACAAGACGTTGTGTGTGGTCGAGTCGTCGGCGGATATCTTTGCGATCGAACACGCCGGTGGTTATCGCGGCACCTATTTCGTGCTGCACGGACATCTGTCGCCGATCGACGGCGTCGGACCGGAGGCGTTGGGCCTTAATGTGTTGCAGGAGCACGTCGCCGCGGGCGGCGTCGAGGAAGTGATTCTTGCGACGAACCCGACGATCGAGGGCGAAGCCACGGCGCACTACATCACGCAGAGCCTGCGCCATACGCGAGTGCGATTGTCGCGCATCGCGCACGGCGTGCCGTTGGGTGGCGAGCTCGAATATGTCGACGGCGGCACCATCGTGCATGCGTTGGCGGGACGGCGCAGCGTCGGTGGTGCCGATTGACCGCGCCGGCGTTCGCCTACATCGACCGTGACGATGAATTCGCCGCCGCCGTTGCGCGCTGGCGGCGCTGCGACGTGGTCGGCATCGACACCGAGTTCATCCGGACGCGGACGTTTTTTCCGATCCCGGCGCTGTACCAGGTTGCGACGGACGCGGAACTCGCCGTTGTCGATCCGCTGCGCGTGTCGGACTGGCGCGAGTTCAAGTCGTTGCTCGAAGACCCGACGGTGGTCAAGGTGATGCACGCGTGCTCCGAGGATCTCGAGGTCTTCGCCCGACATCTTGCTGCGGCCCCGCAAAATCTGTTCGATACGCAAATTGCGTCCGGCTTTCTCACGACGGTGTTCAGTCCGAGTTATGCGGATCTGGTGAAGCGTCATACGGGAGTCGAGCTCGGCAAACACGAAACGCGATCGGATTGGCTGGCGCGGCCGCTGCGCGACGAACAACTGCGCTACGCGGTGGAAGACGTCCAACATCTGCTGACGATTTATCGCGCGCAGGTCGTCGAACTGCAGCGCCTGGGCCGCGGCTCGTGGTTCGACGAAGAGATCGGCGATCGTGTCGGATTCTCGCTGATCGATCCGCAGCGGTGTTATCAAAACGTTCGCAAAGCATGGCGCTGCGACGCACGTCAGTTGGGTCGACTGCAGCTGCTGTGTGCGTGGCGGGAGAGTTACGCACGCGCAAAGGATCTGCCGCGCGGACACGTGATCAAGGATGAACAGCTGCTCGATCTCGTGTTGCAGAAATCGGTCGATCGAGACGTCATTCAACGCGCGCTCGAACCGGCGGCGGTGCGGCGCCATGGGCGCGAAATACTTTCGTTGATCGAACGCGCCGATGCGCTGCCCGAGGCCGCGCTGCCCGCGCTGTTGCCCGCGCCGCTCGACGCGACCGAATCACGCCTGCTGAAGGACCTGAAGGCCGTCGGCGCCGAATGCGCGCGCGCGCTCGACATGGCGGAGGAGTTGTTGTCGCGGCGGCGCGACCTCGAGACTTGCGTGCGCAGCCTCCGCACCGAAGGCAGGTTGCCGGAGAACTTTCAGGGTTGGCGGCGGCGACTCGTCGGTGACACGTTCGCCGCGATGCTCGAGCGGCGAGGCCACGTCATGACGCGGGTAGTCGTTTACAAGAGCGCGCGCATCGCCGAGATGTACCTGTACGTTGCTGAAGGAGAAGGTCTCGAGCGGGTGCCGGCAACGCTATTGGCGCGGCTCGGCAAACCCCTCGAGGCGCTGCGTCTCGATCTCACACCCGAGCGACGCTTGGCGCGCTGCGAGGCGCCCGCCGTGCTCGATGCGATTGCGACGCAGGGTTTCTATCTGCAGCTGCCGCCGGTGATCGAGACGGGAAACGCGCATGACTGACGATGCGTTCTGGCGTACCAAATCGCTGCGCGAACTCAACGCCGAAGAATGGGAAGCGCTGTGTGATGGTTGCGCGCAGTGCTGTCAGTTGAAGCTCGAGGATGAAGACACGGGCCGCATCGGAATTACCGGCGTGACGTGTCGTCTACTCGACGTCGAAAGCTGCCGTTGCACCCACTACGCACAACGCCACGTCCGGGTTCCGGATTGCATCGAGTTCGATGCCGCGTCCGCAGCGTCGCTGCACTGGCTGCCGCAGACGTGCGCTTATCGCTTGCGTGCGGAAGGCCGCGATCTTCCGTGGTGGCATTACCTCGTATCCGGGGATCGAAATACGGTGCACACCGCCGGAGTCTCGGTTCGTGGTCGCGCAATGTCGGAAGCGCACGTCCATCCGAACGATCTCGAGACCCGCATCGTGCATTGGATCGAACCTAAACGGAGTGATCGTTGATGGTGTCGGTTTATGCATGGGGCGTCGTGGCGTTAGCGGGTCTGGGCACGCTCGCCGGCGTGTTTGTGTTGACGCGCGCGATTCACACTGCGTGGCTGCGATCGTTGTTGCGTTGTCTCGCCGCGGTCTGGTTGATGGTCCCGTCCAAGATCCAGGTCGTCGACAGCGAATACGCACCGGCGTTCATCGTCGCATTGTTCGAGGGCGTGTTTCGCGCCGACGGCAACCCGCGTCCCGCGCTGGCAACGCTGACGATCGCGAGTCTCGTCGTAATCGCGCTGTTCCTGTTGCTCGGCGTGGTGCGCCTGTTGCGGCGCGCCGCGAATCGCTGAGCCGGGCCGTGAGCCGCTTACGAATGCCGCTTGGCAATTTCCCGACGGATCTGCTAAGGCGCGATCGACGGAATGGCTCTAATTGACATTAATAATGTATCGTAATATTATGAATTTTAACAATAAATAGTTGCCATCAGTCCACGTGTGACACGTGTTAGGAGCGCTCAAACTCAGCACTCGGCAACCTTGCTATGCCCTGATAGCCGCAATTAAAGTAACCGCTGCCGCATTCAGCCCACCCAAACGAGACATGAATCGATGATTTTTGATAGCACCGCCACGTACATTTCCACCGATGAGTTGAGTATGGCTGTCGACGCGGCGGTCAAGCTCGAGCGCCCGCTGCTCGTGAAGGGCGAACCGGGCACGGGCAAGACGCTGCTCGCCGAAGAGATCGCGTCGACATTGAACATGGAATTGATTCAATGGCACATCAAATCGACGACGAAAGCTCAGCAAGGTCTGTATGAATACGACGCAGTGACCCGGCTGCGGGATTCACAACTCGGCGACGAGCGCGTCAAGGACATCCGCAACTACATCAAGAAAGGCAAGCTGTGGCAGGCATTCGAATCACCGAAGCGTGTGGTGTTGTTGATTGATGAGATCGACAAAGCCGACATCGAGTTTCCCAACGACTTGCTGCAGGAACTCGACCGGATGGAATTCTTCGTCTACGAAACCAGCGAGACGATAAAAGCCAAGCAGCGTCCGGTCGTCGTGATCACATCCAACAACGAAAAAGAGTTGCCGGATGCGTTCCTGCGACGCTGCTTCTTCCACTACATCAACTTTCCCGATCGCGAGACGATGCAGCAGATCGTCGACGTGCATTATCCCGAGATCAAAAAAGAGCTCGTCAAAGAAGCGATGGACATTTTCTTCGACGTTCGCAAAGTACCAGGACTGAAGAAGAAGCCGTCGACCTCGGAACTGATCGATTGGCTGAAACTGTTGATGGCGGACGACATTCCGGACGAGATTCTCACGAATCGCGATCCCAGCAAGGCGATCCCGCCGCTGTATGGTGCGCTGGTGAAGAATGAGCAGGACGTTCATCTGCTCGAACGCCTCGCCTTCATGAACCGGCGCAATAGTCGCGGCTGAGCGTGCGCGTCAGTAAGAACCTCAAGGGGCACGACATTCGATGCTGATCAACTTCTTTCTGACGCTGCGCAAATACAAGGTACCGGTCACGCTGCGTGAGCTGCTCGACCTGCTCGCCGCGCTGCGCCTGCGCATCGTCTACGCGAACATCGACGACTTCTATCTGCTGAGCCGGACGTGCCTGGTCAAGGACGAAAAGAACTACGACAAGTTCGACCGAGCCTTTTCCGCCTATTTCAAAGGACTCGAAGATCTGCACGGCATGCTCGAGTCGATGATTCCGGACGAATGGTTGCGGCGTGAGTTCGAAAAGTCGCTGACGCCGGAGGAACTGGAGAAGATCAAGTCGCTTGGCGGGCTCGAGAAGCTGATCGAGGCGTTCCAGAAGGCGCGAGAAGAGGAAGAGAAGCGTCAGGCGCGGGAAGCTAAGGAAGGCAAAGAAGGCAAAGAGGGCCAGGAAGGCGATGACCCCGAGCAGCAGGGTCGTCGCGGCGCCGGCGGGCTCGGCAAAGGCAAGAAGAAGAAAGCAAAGAAAGTCTGGGACGAACGCCAGTACAAGAATCTCGACGACTCGGTCGAACTCGGCACGCGCAACATCAAGCTCGCTCTCCGGCGCCTGCGCAAATTTGCGCGAACTGGCAAGGAGGAAGAGCTCGACATGGGCGGAACGATCCGCGCCACCGCCGACAATGGCGGCATGATCGACATCAAGATGCGCCCCGAGCGCAAGAACACGGTGAAGGTGTTGTGCTTCTTCGACATCGGCGGGTCGATGGATGCGCACGTCAAAATTTGCGAAGAGCTGTTCTCAGCGACGCGGACCGAGTTCAAGCACCTCGAGAGCTTCTACTTCCACAATTTCATTTACGAGTCTGTGTGGAAGGACAATCGTCGCCGTATGAACGAACGTCTGCCGACATTCGAGATCCTCAACAAGTACGCGCATGATTACAAAGTGGTGTTCGTCGGCGATGCGACGATGGCGCCGTATGAAATCACCCACGCCGGCGGCAGCGTAGAGCACTGGAACGAAGAGCCCGGCGCGATCTGGATCAATCGATTTGCTCAGTCCTATGACAAATTGATCTGGGTCAATCCGACACCGCAAGAAACCTGGGAATACTCGAACTCGGTCGCGATGACGCGGGAACTCGTCAAGGGCAAGATGTATCCGCTGACGATCAGAGGTCTCGAAGAGGGCATGAGCGCCCTCACCAAATAGCGATCCCGATCGTCGTCCCGGTATGACCGGCGAATTTGCGCTTGATTCGGTGATGTTGCGGGACGTGCGCGTGGTCGAGCGCGCGTTTCGTGACGATGTCAGGCGCGCCCGCTCGATACTCGATCAGGCCCAGCAGCGATTACAGCTGCGGCGCGCAAGCGTTCCGGCTGTGCGATTCCCGCCCGAGCTACCGATCTTTTCTCACTTGGATGAAATCCGAGCGCTGCTCGAACGCCATCCGGTGCTCGTCGTCGCCGGCGAGACCGGATCGGGCAAAACCACGCAGTTGCCGAAGCTCTGTCTCGCAGCGGGATTCGGCGTGCGCGGGCTCATCGGGCATACCCAACCGCGACGCATCGCCGCGCGCGCGGTGTCCAGGCGCATCGCCGAGGAACTCCAGGTGCCGCTCGGAGCACAGGTCGGCTATGCGGTGCGATTCAACGATCAAACATCTGAGCAGACGCTGATCAAAGTGCTGACTGACGGCCTGCTGCTGAATGAGATCAATAGCGATCGCGCGCTCAGCAACTACGAGGTGCTGATCATCGACGAGGCGCATGAGCGCAGCCTCAACATCGATTTTCTGCTCGGCTACGTCAAAGTGTTGCTGCAACGGCGCCGCGATTTGAAAGTCATCATCACCAGTGCAACGATCGACGTCGCGGCGTTTGCATCTCACTTCAACGCTGCGCCGGTCGTGCAAGTCGGTGGCCGCGGGTTCCCGGTCGAGGTCGTGTACCGCCCGCCCCAGGACGCTGAGCGGGATCAGGACCAGCAGATCCTGGACGCGATCCGCGACATCGAGGGAATGCCCACACACGGCGCCGACGACATCCTGGTGTTCCTCGCGGGTGAACGCGAAATCCAGGAAGCGTCGAAGTTGCTGCGTCGCGAACTGCGTGATCGATATGACGTGCTGCCGCTTTATGCGCGCCTGCCCGCGGCGGAGCAGCAGCGCATTTTTGCGTCGGGTGGTCGCCGCCGCATCGTCCTTGCGACCAACGTAGCGGAAACGTCGCTGACGGTGCCGAACATCGGCTTCGTCGTCGATCCTGGATATGCACGCATGAGTCGCTACAGCTATCGTTCGAAGCTGCAGCGTCTGCCGATCGAGCGCATCTCCCAGGCGAGCGCCGACCAACGCAAAGGACGCTGCGGTCGCGTGGCGCCCGGCGTCTGTTATCGCCTGTACAGTGAAGCCGATCATCTGTCGCAACCGGCCTATACCGACCCCGAAATCCGCCGCACGAACCTTGCCGCCGTGGTGCTGCAGATGCGTGCATTCGGCCTCGGCGACATTGCGACGTTTCCGTTTCTCGATCCGCCTGAACCGCGCTCGATACGCGATGCAGTGAATCTGTTGACCGAGCTCGGAGCGCTCGTCGACGATCAAGCTGACATCGATCGGCCGCAACATGGCACGGTTGCCGGTTGATCCGCGCCTCGCACGCATGCTCGTGGAGGCTTCGCAGCACGGCGCGCTAGCGGAATTGCTGATTATCGCGAGCGGTCTCGCGATTCAAGATCCGCGCGAACGGCCGATGGACGCGCGCGCGTTGGCCGACGCCGCGCACGAACGGTTTGCCGACAAACGCTCGGACTATCTCGCGTACGTCAATCTGTGGAACTGGCACGAGGCGGCACGCCAGGAACTGTCGACGTCTGCGCTGAAGCGCATGTGTCAGCAGTTGTACCTCTCGTTCATGCGCATGCGCGAGTGGCGCGATCTGCATCGGCAACTCGTGCTGGCCGCGCGTCAGATCGGCTTGCGCAGCAACGCGACACCCGCCGACTACGAGACGATCCACCGCGCGATTCTCGCGGGCTCGCTCAGCCTCGTCGGCATGAAAGACGAACGCGCCGATTATCTCGGCGTGCGCAATCTGCGCTTTCGAATTTTTCCGGGATCGTCGCTTTCTTCGGCGCGCCCCAGATGGATCGTCAGCGGTGAAATATCGGAGACGCAGAGCGTTTACGCGCGCTGCGTCGCGGCGGTCGAACCGCGTTGGATCGAAGCGGCCGCTACGCACCTCGTGAAGCGCAGTCACGTCGAGCCGCACTGGGATCGACGCCGCGGGGAAGCCGTCGCGTTCGAGCGAGTCGTGCTGCACGGACTGCCGCTGGTGGAGCGGCGCCTCGTCAGCTTCAAACGCGTCGATGTTGCGTTGGCGCGCGAGATATTCATTCGCGCAGGACTCGTTTGCGGTGACGCGGCGATCGACGCGCATTTTTTGCGCCACAACCTCGCGTTGGTCGATGAGGTCCGGCAACTCGAATCGAAGCAGCGGCGGCGCGATCTGCTCGTCTCCGACGACGTCCTCGTGGCGTTTTATCAACAGCGCATTGCCGCTGACGTGGTGGATGTGAAGGAGTTCGAGCGGTGGCGTCGTGTGGCGGAGCGGGGCAATCCCGCAATCTTGTGCATGTCGCGCGAAGACGTGTTGCAGACGTTCGACGTTCCCGCGGCCGAAGACGAATTTCCAACGTCGATTGAATTGCACGGCGTCGAGTTTCGGCTGCACTACAGCTTTGCGCCCGGCGCGATCGACGACGGTGTGTCGCTGCAAGCACCCATCGGGTTGTTGGCGCACCTGCGGGCAGAACCGCTCGAGTGGCTGGTGCCGGGGCTGCTCAGCGCAAAATGCGAAGCGTTGATACGCGCATTGCCGAAGGCGCTGCGTCGACCACTCGCACCGCTGCCGGAGAAAATCGACCGTATGCTGCCGACGCTCCTGCGCCCCGACGCGTATCGGCAGGGTCGCCTCGAGCGCGTTCTCGGCGACCGCATCGAGGGCTTTTTCGACGTCAAAGTTCCGCGCGACGCGTGGCGCGTGGACGCAGTCGACCCACATCTGCGGATCAACGTCCAAGCACGCGACAACAACGGCGATCTCGTCGATCAGGACCGTGACGTGAACGCGCTGGCCGCGCGGTTGGGCGAACGGGTCGCGCGCCGCATGGCGGCAAAACAAGTTCGCGAATCTCTCGAAGCAGAGGGTCTGACGCAATTTCCCGCATCGGAAGTGGCTCCTCAACGCGTATTGGAAGACGGTCAAGGCAGGCTGATCGTCTATCCGGCGCTGACGGATCGCGGTGACAGCGTAGCGCTGGTGATGGCAACGTCCGCGGCGGAGCAACGTCGTTGGTCGCGCGACGGATATACGCGGATGGTGTTGTTATGCGAGCACAAGACCGCGCGCCTGCTGCAGCGGACGTTGAAGGACGCCAGAAGCCTAGGTCTGCAATACGCGCCGCTTGGAACGTTCGACGCGCTCGCGGACTCGTTGCTGCGGGCGTCGGTGTGGCATTGTTTCTTCGACGGCGCAGAGCTGCCGCGCACTGCCGCGGAGTTCGAACTGCGTCTGACGCAGCGCCGCGACCGTTGGAAAGCGTGTTTCGATCTGTTGATGCAACACGCAATCGCGATCATCGCGCGCCGCTTTGACGTTGCGCGCGCGCTGTCGATGGCGCAATCGCCTGCGTATGTAGGCGCCGTAAAAGACATGAACGCGCATGTCGCGCGGCTGGTCCCGGCGGATTTCGTCAATTCAATTGCGCTGCGCCATCTCGGCGACATACCACGCTATCTCGACGCCGTGCAGCAGCGTCTCGATGGTCTGCAGGGCCGCGTCGAGAAGGACGCGCAGGCGGCAGCGGAGATCGGCGCGTTCGAGACGCGACTAGCGCGTGTCGTCACGGCGCTCGGACGACGAGACGATCTCGACGACGCCTGCTTTCTGATCGAGGAATATCGAGTCGCCGTGTTCGCACAGCGGCTGCGCACAAAAGGCAAAGTGTCGGCGAAACGCATTGAGACGACCCTCGCTGCACTCGAAGAGGAAGCCGGTGTTCGCTGAGGCCTCCGACGCAAACCAGGCGAGCGTCGGCTGCCGGACGATCCGTCGCTTGCGATATCATCACAAAGTCGTATCCGCAGTGGTGTGAAGGGGGGAACGCGATGTCGAAACGTTGGGTGACTGCCGGATTCGTCGCCGCGCTCGCGTGCAACGCTGGTGCCGCCGATGAAACATCCGATCCGCTGGAGGGCATGAACCGTCGCATCCAGTCCTTCAACGACGGCGCCGATCGATGGGTGCTCAAGCCGGTCGCAAAGGGGTACAACGCGGTCACGCCTCGGTTCATCCGTCGGTGCATCGGCAATTTTTTCGTGAACATCACATACCCGATCGTCGTCGTGAATCAGTTTTTGCAGGGTAAGTGGCGTGAAGGTGCGACCGACACCGCTAGATTCGTCATGAACTCGACGGTCGGTGTCGCCGGTCTATTCGACCCGGCGACGAATGTGGGTATTAAGCTGCACGACGAGGATTTCGGCCAGACATTCGCGCGCTGGGGAATCGGCAGCGGACCGTATCTGGTGATTCCGTTTTTGGGTCCATCGACAATTCGCGACGGGATAGGTTCGGCCGCGGGGTATGTGGCGAACCCGACCCATTACGTGATCGACGACGAAACAACTGTTTATGCACTGACTGCGCTGAACGCGATCCAGGTCCGAGCGGGTCTGATCAGCGCGGAACAACTCATTAGCGGCGACCGGTATCTGTTCTTCAGAGACGCCTATCTGCAGCGCCGCGAGTATCTGATCAAAGACGGACAGGTCAAGGATGAGTTTATGGACGACGAGCCGGAGGAGTAGCCGACTCCATCGCGCCGATCCAGTCTTGTGGTCGAAAACTCGAAGGAGTAGGGTGCGCGGCCCATATCAGGGCAATTCGCTCCCCCGACCATGAGGCGGCGGCACGGCCCTCGGTGGGACACTGAATGACCCTCTTGTTAGTCGATCCGGACGATGCGACATCGTCAGCTCTGACGCACACCCTCTCGCAATTGGGATTCGTCGTGACGCGGATCTCTGCGGTCTCTGCGCTTGCCCCTCTGGTTGCCCGGCAGCGCCCCGAACTCGTGTTGTGCCCGTACCTGCTCAATCGAGCGCGCCCGCTCGAACTCGTTGATGCGATTCTCGCGCAGGACTCGACGCTGCCGGTCGCACTGGTCGCGACCGGCGCTCTCGACAAGGATGCGGTCCTCGCGGCGCTGCGAGCGGGCGTCGTAGAAGTGCTCGAAATGGGTGACGCGATCGATCTCGCGCGCGTGATCGATTTGGCAATCGGCCGCGGGAGTCGCGGTACTCGAGACGGTTCGGAGGATTCCCGCACGCGCGCGCAGTTGCGCGAGTTTCAACGCGACCAGCGCGCGGGACGCTACATCCAGATGGGCATGCTGCCGCCGAGTCCGATGGCGATCGATCGTTATCGGCTCAGGCACAAGCTCTATCCTTCGCTGATGCTGAGCGGCGACTTTGTCGACTACTTCCGCATCACCGATCGACATTTTGCGTTCTACATGGCGGACGTTTCGGGCCACGGCGCGTCGTCCGCGTTCGTTACCGTTCTGTTGAAAAACTTCTCGCGCCGTTTGCGACGCGAATATCGGCCCAAAATGTTGAAGGCGCCGGGCGAGATCCTGGCTGCTCTGAATCGCGAACTTCTCGACAATCAGCTCGATAAGCATGTGGCAGTATTCATCGGCGTTGTCGACCTGGCGGACGACACGCTCGCGTACGGGAACGGTGGACATTTCCCGGCCGCAATCCTGTGCGATGACGGTGGTTGTCGATTTCTCGAGGTGCCCGGTAAGCCGGTAGGCTTGTTCGAAGGTGTGTCGTGGCCCTCGGAGCGAGTAACGTTGAAAGGTCCGCTGTCGCTCGCGATGGTGTCCGACGGCGTGCTCGAGATCATGGGTTCGGTGTCGCTCGCCGAAAAGGAACAGCGTTTGTTGGACGCGGTCCAACAGTCGCGCTTGGCAGGAACGGAGTTGTGGCAGGTGCTCGGACTCGAGCAGCGTGAAGCCGGACCGGACGACATCGCCTGTCTGGTGATCACGAAAGAGGCGTGATGTGAACGCGTCGGTAAACAACGGCCGAATTCTGGTCGCGCACCACCATGGTGTGTACCTGATGAAATTCGTCGGCGACGTGCGCGTCAATCTGTGCGCCGCGGTGGACAGCTTTCTCGACGCGATGCTGTCGGATCCAGGATTCAAATCCGTCGTCGTGGATTTGTCGCGTACGAGCGGAATCGACAGCACGTCGCTCGGCATACTCGCGAAGCTCTCGATTCGCGCACAGGAACGCTTCGGGTTCGTGCCAACCCTCGTATCGACAAATGCCGACATCACACGCGTGTTGAAAAGCATGGGTTTCGACGACGTATTCCACATCATCGAAGTCCCGCTCGAACACAAAGAACAGTTTGGCGAACTCCATTCGCTCGATTGCAGCGAAGAAGACATGCGCCAGCGCGTGCTCGATGCGCACCGGATATTGATGTCGCTGAACGAATCCAATCGCGAAGCGTTTCAGGATCTCGTCGAGACGCTCGAGGCAGCCGCGCGCTGACGTCATTGCGCGAACGGCGCTCCCCGTTCGCGGCCACTGGCAATGCCCCATCCGATTCGCCACTATTGCGGCCCGCGCATCAGTTCGTTCGCGCGACCCAACTCACGTGGAGAACCGATATGGTCGTTCATTCAATGCCGAGCATTGGGATGCCGAGAATTGCCGCGACGATCGCCGCGCTGCTCTGCATGGCGTTTGCGCTTGTCGTCCGAGCCGAGGATCCACCGGCGGTGTCGAGCGACGGCCTGCATCTCGTGAAGCACACCGAATTTGCTGTCGTCTACGTGAAACCGGGCGCCAGTCTGAAGCCCTACGACAAGTTCGCGCTCCTCGATTGTTTCGTCAGCTTCGCCCAAAACTGGCGCGAGAACATGGAAGACGACAACAACAATATGATCAGCGATGCCGACATCAAACGAATCGAGACCGAACTCGCCGCGAAGTTCAAACAGGTGTTCGTGACTGAACTGCAGGCGGGCGGGTTTCAGCTCGTGACCGACGCTGCCCCCGACGTTTTGGTGTTGCGTCCTGCGATCATCAATCTTCAAATGCAGGCGCCGCCGAACAACTGGGATCCGGGCGAGCAGACGTACTCCGCATCAGCTGGCCAGATGACGCTCTATCTCGAACTCTACGATTCGGTGACGAGCACGTTGTTGGCGCGCGTCATCGATCCTGAAGCGGCAACCAACTACGGTGGGTTCACGTGGCAGTCGCAGGCCGGGAACATCGCCGCCGCGGACGGAATCATGAAGAAGTGGTCGGATACGTTGCGCCACTACATGGAAGCGGCGCGGGACGCCGCCGGCTGACCCGACGGCCTAGACGACACCTAGGATCTGCGCGCCTCGTGTTTCGCCTCGATGAAGTCGTCGTGAGAGACGTACAACAGATCCGCTATGCGGCGGATGGTGTGCTCTTCGTGCTCGTCGACGCTTGAATCGGCGCCCGCGAGGCGCCACAACAAAACGATCAGGTGGCGTTTCTCGTCCGACGTCAGCGTTTCGTTCACCGCGCGCGTGAACGGATACATCGAAATCGCAGCTTCGTGCTCGGACTTGGCTTGCGCGACGAGCGTCTCGACCTGCTCGCGTGTGAGCTTGAACAACGCCTGAATCGCAGCGCGCGTCGATTCGAGCTCGGTGTCCGAAATCTCCTGGTCTGCCCACGCGACCTCCAACAACAGCATCGCCGCGGCCATTGGCGCTGCCTGCTCGGCGCCGATGTCCTTCGAGCTGGAAGAGAACTGCTGCAGCAGCGTTTTCAGGCGTTCGAACATAACGCGAGTCTCGTCTCGGGAAGGGCTTCGTCGACGCAGGCAGCAGCGTCGATGAGTACGCCGACGCCGGCGCCTGTTCGACCTGCATGCTCGGAAAGATGGCGTCGATACCGACGGGCGCCGGGGTATCCGTTGAACAATCCGTGCAGATGGCGCGCGACATCATGCAGTCGCGCGCCGCCATCGAGTTCAGCCTCGACGTACGGCAACAACTGCCGCAAGACGGCGTGGCGACTGCGAGGCGCGGTGAACCCGAATAACCGTTGCTCGAGTTCCGTCAGCAGCCATGGGTTGTGATAAACCGCGCGGCCCAGCATCACGCCGTCGACGCGGCCGAGTTGTTGGACAGCTGCATCGGCACTGTCGATACCGCCGTTGACGACGATCGTGAGGCTCGGAAAATCCGTCTTGAGGCGGCACACGCGCGTCCAGTCGAGCGGGGGAATCGGTGCGGTTCTGCGCGGGAGTGAGTCCGCTCAGGATCGCTTTGCGAGCATGCACGATGAACACGTCGCAGCCCGCATCCGCAATTGTTTCGACGAATCGCGCGAGGAAGTCATAGTGGTCGTCGGCGTCGACGCCGGTACGACATTTGATCGTGATCGGCACGTCCACTTGGTCGCGCATCGCCGCGACACATTCCGCTACGAGCGCCGGTTCCCGCATCAAGCACGCGCCGATGCGCGCATGTTGCACGCGATCGGACGGACATCCGACGTTCAGGTTGATTTCATCGAAGCCCGCGTCCGACGCCGTGTCGAGCGCACGCCGCTAGATCGCCCGGGTCAGCGCCACCCAGCTGCAGCGCGACCGGATGCTGGCTCGCGCAGAACCTCAGCAGACGTTCGCGCGGCCCGTGCAGCAGCGCTCCGGTGCTGATCATTTCGGTGTACAGACGCGCGTTGGGCGACAGCAACCGATGGAACTGCCGACAGTGTCGATCGGTCCACTCCATCATGGGCGCGACGCACAGTTGATGTCCGGGGCTCATCGTAGATATCGAAGAATGCGTGCGCGGATGCAGTGCGCCTACTATAGCGAATCTCGGCGAGCGCCGCTGACCGTGGACCGACGTCGTCACGTTCGCAGCGCCGGGAGTGGTTCGTCTCGCGGCACGAAAATCAGCGCCAGTCCGTTGTTGCACCAGCGTTCGCCGCGCGGCGGTGGACCGTCGTCGAATACGTGTCCTTGGTGGCCGGTGCAACGCGCGCAGTGATACTCGGTGCGCGGCAGCACCAGTTTGAAGTCGCGCTTGCTCGCCGTGTGGCCGGGAATCGACTGCGTAAAACTCGGCCAGCCGGTGCCGCTATCGAATTTGTGCGCCTCTTCGAACAGCGGCAGGAAACATGCCGCGCAGACGAACGTGCCGGGACGTTTTTCCTTTTCCAACTCACTGCTGAAGGGGCGTTCCGTTGCCTCCTCGAACAAGACCTGGAAGCGTGCGGGGTCGAGCAAAGCGCGCCATTCGGCAGTGGATTTGGTCAAGCTCGGAAAGTCCGGCGGCAGTTCCGCCGGCGCGGCATTCGAGCGCGCGCTCAGCATCGGCAGCGCGACGATCGCGGCGAGAGATTGCAGCAGAGATCGACGCACCATTTGTAGCCTCCTGATTCGAGACGTTCGAGGTTGGACATGCATGGAACTCATTTGTTCGATGTCGGCGCCGCTGCGCCAATCCCCGCCAGGCGCCCGAACACGGCGCCCGACGTGAGTCCTGTGCCGCCCGGATAGTTGAAGTAGAACAGCCCGCCGACCAGTTCGCCCGCTGCGAATAGACCGTCGATGGGTGCGCCTTCTTCCGACATCACACGCGCCTGTGCGTCGACGTGCAGACCGCCGAACGTGAACGTGATGCCGCACGTCACTGCGTACGCTTCGAACGGTGGCTGGTCTAACGGATTTGCCCAGTTGGATTTGGCCACGCTGAGTCCGCGCGTGCCGCGTCCGTCTTTTCGCGTTGGATCGAACGGCACCGATTGATCGATCGCAGTATTGAAAGCGCGCACGGTTGCACGAAAGCCGTCGGCATCGACGCCGTCGAGCATCGTCGCCAACGCGTCGATCGAATCGGCCGTTTTGCGCGTGACTTGGCGGATGCGATATTCGTCGCGCAGCAGCGGGACCACCTTCGCGTCGAAAATCTGCCAGGCGACCTGACCGGGTTGCTGCAGCACCTCGCGGCCGTATTTAGCATACGTGTAGTTGCGAAAGTCGGCGCCTTCGTCGACGAAGCGTGCGCCGCGCGCGTTCACCATGATGCCGAGCGGATACGAATGCTTCTGAAAGCCGTCGCCGACGGCGAGGTCACCGAACTCCGGCGCGTTCGCATCCCACGCGACCGCGTGACAGCCGGACCAGTGACCGCGCGCTGCAGCGCCGACGTCCAGCGCCATCTGAATGCCGTCGCCGGTGTTGAAGCGCGTGCCGCGCACGCGTGCCAGGTCCCAGCCGGGACCCAGATAGCGCGCGCGCCAGGCCGTGTTCGCCTCGAAGCCACCGGCGGCGAGGACAACCGCATCGGCGTCGATCGATTCGTCGCGACCCTCGGTGCGAATGCGTACGCCGGCAATGCGGCCGGATCGCATCGTCAACCCCGTTGCACGGGCTCCATAGCGCAATTGCACGCCGATCTTTTCGGCACCGTGCGTCAATGAATCGACCAGACCCGGCCCGCCGCCCCAGGCTTCGATCGTCAGGCCTCCCCAGAACTTCACGCGTCCATCGACGTTGAACGATTGCCGACCATACATCGGCAGAAATCGAACGCCGTGCGTCCGCATCCATTGCAGCGTCGCGAAGCTGTCATTGACGAGCCGATCGACGAGTTCCGGATCGCAGCGGTACTGCGTGATGCGTCCCATGTCATCGAAGAATTCGCCGGCCGAGTAGCTCGAAAAGTCGGTGCGTTGAATCTCCTGCGGCGTGAGATCCGGCATGAGGCTGACCAGGTCATCGATGCCGCCATACACGGTCCGCATTCCGCCGGCGGTGAATCGACTATTGCCGCCGCGCAATTCGAATGGCGCGCGCTCCAACAAGGTCACACGGGCGCCGCATTCGCGCGCGCTGATCGCCGCGCAGAGTGCCGCGTTGCCGCCGCCGACCACCACGACGTGTCGCGCCATCTCGCGGTTCACGCGAGGCGCGAGCGCGGCATTGCCGAATCCGATGCCGCGATCTTTTCGCGGATCAACGGAATCAGTTCGCGACCGTATTCACGCGCATCGGCGAGCGGGATCGAAACCGCGCAGCAGCACGCCGCTGACGCCGATGTCGTAGTAGCGCGCCACCGCGTCGGCGACCTGCTCCGGCGTACCCACGAGGGCGGTCGTATTGCCTGAGCCGGACGACGCACCGGCGATCGGCGTCCACAGGCGTTCGTCGTGAACCTCGCCGCGGGCCGCGAGTTCGACGAGCCTGCGCGCGGTCTCGGCCTCGGGTTCGTAACGGCGCCCCCGCGTCGCCTTGGTGACGCCTTCGAGAATCGCGTCGGCCTTGGCCCACGCGGCGGCCTCCGTTGCGGCGATGATCGGGCGAAACGAGACGTTGAACTTGGGCGTGCGACCGTACGGCGCCGCCGCGGCTCGTACTCGGGCGATGTTGTCCGCAATCGCTGCGCGTGGTTCGCCGAACAGTGCGTACACGTCGCAATGGCGTGCGCCGACCGCAATCGCCGCATCGGACACGCCACCGAACCAGACCGGTACATGAGGTCGCTGCGTGCAGCGAACCTCGGAGTGGACCTTCTCGAATCGATAGTAGCGACCGTCGTGGTCAAACGGCGTTTCGCTGGTCCACGTTCTGCGCAGCACGTCGAGATACTCGTCCGTACGCGCATAACGTTCGTCGTGTCCGAGCCAATCGCCGTCGCGACGCTGATCCGCGTCGACGCCGCCCGTGATGACGTGCAACCACAGACGCCCCTCAGTGAGATTGTCGAATGTCGCGGCGGTTCGCGCTGCAAGCGTCGGCGCGACAAAGCCGGGGCGGTGCGCGACCAGGAATTTGATTCGCTGCGGTTCGGTGCGCGCAAAACTGCGCGACCTGGAACCCTTCAGCCGATGAAGCCGAATATCCGACCAGTACCGCGTCGAAACCGGATTGCTCGTGCGCAGCCGCAAACGACTGCGAGAAAGTCGGGATCGATGCCGCCACCGATCACGTGCACGGCTGTCCCGCCAACGGGTGCTACGCCGATCATTCCGATGATGTTGATGGGCACTGTCGCGACTCAGGCCGTTGGCGTGTATCGCAACATCACGCGGGAACCGTCCTGCAGACCGTCGCGAAACTTCGGTCCGTAGTACAGCCACTCGACGCGGTATTTCTCGCCGAAACGCTCCAGGACACGAGCGTGAATCTGCGCGTCGCCGACAACGGCAGCTGTAGCGAGCAACTCGGGCGCGTGTCGGTACGCTTCCTTCGCATCTTTCCACGCGCCAAATTCGCCGACCCACATGCGCGCGCGTGTCAGGCCGCGCGTGACGGCCGTCGCGCGCCATGCCTTCGAACTGGTGACGACGAACAGATCGCCGCCGTCGTAAACGAACCAAACCTCCGCGTGACAGGTACTCTCGCTCGAATCCTTTTTCAGCGGCGTTATGTACACGACGTCGGATTGATCGAGCGCGGTTCGGGCGGTGTCGGGAAGCGGGGCCGCGCTGATGTGCCGTACGGCGGCGCCGGCGGCGAGCGCCGCTCCTGAGAATTTCAGCAGCACGCGTCGAGTGATCATGGTTGCCCACCGCAAAGAGTCGCCGGGGCGACTCTTTTACCTCAAAGGTTCAGCGACCTACAACCACGGGCCCTTTCAACGGACGAAGGTGCAGCTACCAGTTGCACTCGGACGCGGGCAACTGCGTGCGCAATTCATTGCCGGCCGCGTCGGTCGTGCGCTCGAAACAGTCGCCGTTGAGATCGCGCAGCAGTCGCCGTCCTTGTGCCGGCGCGACCACCTGCGTCGGCTGAACCACAGTCTGCGTCGAGTACGCCGGTTGCGAGTGGATGTAGGCGTTCGTCAGCAACGACCCGACCACGAGTCCGCCGACGAGGTAGGCCGCGGAATTATTGTTGTTGTTGTGGTGGTAATAGGGGTAATACGGCGCGTAGCCGTAGTAGGCGGGCGCGTAATACCCGTGGTAGGCCGGCGCGTAGTAGCCGCGGTAGCCGTGCCAATAGTTGCCATGACCCGCATAGCCGTAGCCGTTGTAGCCGTGGCCGCCACCGTTGTATCCGTGGCCACCGCCGTTGTATCCGTGGCCGCCGTCGCCGTGGCCGCCACCGGAATAGCCGCCGTGCCCGCTCCAGCCACCGTCGGCGGCCGATACCGGCGCGGTAGCTACGAGCAGTGCGAATGCAATGACCGAGACCATGCATCGATTCATCGTCGTATCTCCATGAGTCCAAGCGCATTCTGACAGCGGCTTCCTGAACGCCATATGAATGGCGCGGCCACCGCCTTCAACTGCCGACCGGCCGATGCGTGTGAGCATGGGCGAAGTTCTTGATGTGCGCGATCGCCAGCATCACTACGCCTACCATCGTCAACGGCACCTCCGACTCGACGCCAAATATGTTCAACACGCCGATCAGCATGATCGCGAGTCCGACACTGCCCAGCTTCAGCCAGCGCCAATCGTTGCTGCGCGCGGCGCCGCGCCACAGAGCCAACGTGCTGATCGGCGCCGCCAATCCGAGCAATAGCCAGTGAAACGAGTGATCCGTCTGCGCGCCGAACCCAAAGGTGAATGCCGGAACCAACAAGGCGATGACCGGCAACGCGAGGCAATGCACGAGGCAAATCCCCGAAATCGCCAATCCGAGCGCGTCCAGTCGTTGTTGTCGTGCTTCGCCGGCCATCGCGCGATCCTCCGTGTCGGCGATGTTATAACATAACGCCGCCGCCGTGGAACCCGCGGTCACAGCGTCGTGGTGGCTTGGCTCTCGTCGTACATTTTGATCAGGAATCCCCGAATCGCCGCCTCGGCTTCGGTGCGCGGCATCAGCCGTTGCTCTTCCATCACGAGCGCCATATCGCGCAAGCGACCGCTTGCCGTCGATCATCGACATCAGGAATGCGTAGATCTGCGTGGTTGCCGCCTGAATCCGAAATGCTTCGAGTAGCGGCACCGCTTGATTCCCCTGCACGAGCCACTCCGGCAGCGCGGAATGTCGCGCTGGCATCGCGACCCGTTTGACCTTGGTCGACGTGATCGTCAGAACCTGTTCGATGCGGCCGTGACGGCTCGCCGGAGAACACATGTACGGGATGCTGGCTTCGACGACGACCGGCGGCGCGAAACCGGCGTCGCTCATCAATGCGACTGCCTCCTCGACGCTATAACACTGCGCCGGGTCGGTTTGCGCGAATCGCAATGAACCGAAGATCACCCACCGTCCGTCGGGGCGCAGCAATCGGTTGATCCGTTGTGCGAGCAGACGCAGGTCCGTGTCGACGATGTCGACGAACCACGGCGTCACGACAGCGTCGAAAGCGTCGCTCTGGAACGGCGCGCGGAGCGCGTCGGCGAGGACGTAGTGGAATCCATCGGTCACTGGCGCCGGCGCCGCCAGCACGCGCGCAACAGCGGCGTCGTCGAGGTGGCGGGGCGCCAACGGAAATTCGTGCAGCGCGACTCGCGCGCCACTGACGATCTGTTGGGTCGCGAGCGCGAGCAGCGGATTGACGTCGAGGGCGACCGTGATCTGCGGCGCGAGTCGACAGTGAATGTCGTATGCAAGCCGGCCGGCGCCAGCACCCAGCACGAGTATGCGCGACCCGGTGCAACCGCCGAGCCCCGCGGCGACGAGGTCGTACGACGCCTCGTTCTCGTCGTGACCCCAGCACCAGTCGCGGTGCAGGTTCGCGTAATACGTCGTCAATCCCTGCGTCGGTGGCAACCGCGTACGCAATGCCAGGTGGGTCTCGAGTGCGGGTCCGGTGTCGCCGAGATTCAGCGGCGTCAGCAACCGAGCGAGCTCACCAAGGTGCGCGGACTGCGCGCGCGCGAGTTGTTCGAGACGCCGCCGCGTCAGTGGATGCAGGCCCTTCGATTCGAGCGCGCGCGCCGTTTTTGCCGCGTCGGCCTCCCATTGCCGCAGCAGGCGGTGCATGCGGGTGCGCCACTCGGCGAGCGCGGCCGACGGCTCCGCAAATAAACACGGCACGCCATCAAGATCCGGATATTCGACGCGACAGTGTTCGCAGCGCAGCAGCGTGGCGCCAACGAGCGGCTTCGTGCAGCGCGGACACGCGAGCAAATCAACGAACGGGAGCGAACTCGATGCAGTCATCCGACAATCCGGGTCGGTGCGCGATGGATGCGATGCTACAACATCGGCGGCAAACGCATCGGCGGCGCGTCCTGCACCGCCGATGCCATGCCGAGGTCGACTTCGACTATACCGGGCTCGTGATCACGCCGTTGACGATCGGTTGGAACGCCGTCAGCGTGTCGATCATCGTCGGCGGCAAGCCCGATGCCGGGAAGAACCCAGGCATCAGGAATTTGCCCTGTTCGCCGTGCAACGCCATGTAGTTCAACACCGCCGTATACGCCAACAGATTCACGTTGTTGGCGGCCGGCGTCGATGAGGTTTCGACCGATCCGTCCGCGCGCATCCAGCCGATTTGCTGATGGCGCGCCTGGTCCGCCATCGTCGCGCCCATCAGATCTGCGCGCCGCGTCGGGTTGTAGACGAGGAACCAGGTCGCCGCCGTCTGTTGGTTGTCGCTGGTCCATTCGCCTTTGCCGCGGCCGTCGACCGAGTTGTCGATGACGCCGTTGCTCGACAGCGAACCGTCCGAGAACACGTACATCATCAGCGGGACGCCGACTTTGGCTGCGTACGCGAGGCACGCGCCCATGCAGACGCCGGCGCGTTCGTCTTTCACCTCGCCCTCGGCGCGCTTGCCGCCGTGGTAGTCGTAACCGCCCATCTCGATGGTGCCGGCGCCGGCGAAGCCGTTGATCACCATCTTCATGACCGACGCGGTCTTGCGGAACTCGGCGCTGCTCGCGAATTCGGCCGCGGTGAAGATGCCGTTGGGTCCGACGATGTCGGGATCGCCGGCCGGGTCGAGCGTTGCCGGATTGCCGAAACGGTCCGCGAGGTCGGCGCTCTTCAGATAGCCGCAGCGCACCAGATCCTTGACGACCGCGTCGGCAGTGACCGTCGGTGAACCGACGCTGAAGCCCGGCGCATTCATCTTCGCGTCGCTGATGCGGTAAATCGATTCCATCACCGCGACCGCGTCCTGCTGACTCAACACGCTCGTTAGATCACCGACATCGACGAGCCCCGTGACGTCACTCGGCCGATCGACCTTCGTCGGGCGCTTCGTGACATCGACCAGCATCATCGGCGATACCGAATTTCCGCCCGAGTCGGTGTTCGATGAGCCGATCAGCGACAGCAGAGATCCGTCAGCGCCCGCGCGCGCGATCCCGTACATCGGGTTGTGCGGGTTGTTGCCGGTATCGTTCTCGGAACGCGCCGGAATCACCGCGCCGTTGATTTTTGCGCGTACCGCCGGGTCGGTGATGCGGGAGAACATGCCGCGCAGATAGGGACTATCGGAGTGGAACGAAAGACCAAGCTCCGAATTGATGAAGTCGCGCGTGCCCGTCACCGTGTTGACGATCGGCGGAATCATGTTGCCGGGCAGGCCCTGTTTTTCGTAGCCGTCGGTGTCCAAGAAATCCATCTGGCCGCCCTGTTTGCCGATCAGCACGTTCGACCCGGCAATGTTACCGCCGCCGGCGAGGTCGAAGCAGATGAACGGGATCTTGCCCGCGCCCGAGGTCGCGATGCCGCATTGCTGGACGAGCAATGCCAGCGCAGGATCCAAGGCCGCGCGTGCCTTGCCGGCGCCGAGACTCAGCGTCACACCGCCGAGCACGAGCCCCGATCCGAACACGAAACCCTGCGACAGGAACTCGCGACGCGTTCTCGGCCGCGGATGATCCGGATGCCGAATCGGGTCGTCGTAACGTCGAATGTTCTTACGTCTCGTCATGATCAATCCTCGCTTAATGCATCCGACCGCTACTGAACCAACATCGCGGCGCTGCCGAGCACCGACGCGCACGCAGCCTTGACGACACCGGCCGTATTGGCGCAGTTGGCGCCACTGCAGCTGGTTAGATGTCCGATCAAACTGCTGACCTCGGCATGGGTCGCGGCCAGATTAGGCTGCGAACTCACGTTCGCCATCACCAGCATCTTCGCCAGCAGCGGATCGATCACCTGGTTCTGCTTCGCGGCGTTATCGAACGCACTCGATACCGGCGCGCCGAAGTTGAAGCCGTTGAAGTACGTCGCCGCCGGCACCGTGCCGCCGCCGTCGACCAACGCGCTGCAGTACGAGATCGCGAGTTGCGTGATCCCCATCTGCTGCGACGACAGGAATCCCTGGATGCCGGTATCGACCGGCATCGCCTGGAAGACCGCGTCGTAGGTCGCCTTGACGGCTGCCTGCGTCGTCGGCACGCCGGTGAAGTTCGACATCGTTGCGTTGATCTCCGCGAAGTTGCGAATGCCCGCAGCGGGTTCGCGCGGCACGTCGACCGGCGGCGGCGGCGGAACCGGCGCGGCTTCGACGACGACGTGCGTTGCGGTGCCGAGTTTCTCGAAGGTCAGGAAGAACTCATCGAGCGTCGGACCTTTCTCGAGCGCGATCACGGTGCCGAGTGACGACAACTCCTGTTTGCCCGCGACCGCGTACTGCCGCGTCGGTGACCGTCTCGTTCAAATTCTTGAACGCCTGACCGACCGCCGCTTCACGACCGTTGATGCCGATGCGAAGGCCCGCGATCGGGATGTCGCCCGGCGTCGCGGCGCTGTCGAGCAGCATGAAGAACGGCGCACGGAACAGATAGCTGTACGAGTCGAACTGGCTGACCTCGAACACGACATACGCGTCCGGCATGACCAACGTACTGGCTGACATTGAACAGCATGAAGTACTTCTCGCCGACGCCGACGTCGAAGTTCTGCTTGATCTGCTCGGGCGTCAGCGCGCGGTTGTGGATCGCGAGCAGGCGAATCGTGCCGGCCCACTTGTTGGTGTTGTCGACCTCGCTGGCGAGCGACAGCGCAAACGTGTTGTCCCAATCGGTCAACAGACCACCGGGCACCTTATCGACGTCGCCGGTGAACTTGCCGTTGACGTAGATGCGCCGGCCATTCGTGGGATCGTAGGTCACGACCACGTGTTGCAACGTCGCCTGCAGATCCTGGTCTGCGGCAGCGGTGGAGAGTCGCGGCTCACCGTTCTGGTCAGTCTGATCCGTGCGATTGAGGAAGTCGTACTGATACAGCGTCTGGCCCAGCAGGAAGTTGCGGCTCGACGAACCACCCGCGTAGCTGACGATCCGCGACGGACCGTCCTGCGTGACGTTGGCGGGCGCGACCCATGCTTCGATCGAGTATTCGTTGGTCGACTTGATCAGGTCGTGCAGCTTCTTGCTGGCCGTGGTCGAGCCCTGGGCTTTGCCGTTCGTGAACGCGACGCCCCAGCCGCCGACCCAGCTATAGCCGCCCGTCGCACCCGACAGCGTCAGGTTCAACGACGGCTCGACACCGCTGGTATCGAACACGGTGTTGCCAGTGCCCGTCTTGAACTCGTATAGCGCAATCACGTTGGCTTCCTGGCGGCCGCCGCTGGATGCCACGATCCCGTCCGTCAGCTTGAGCGCTTTACTCGTGACCAACGTCGGATCGACCACAGTCGCCGCGATGCCGTTCGCCATCGCCGTGATGCCCGCCTGGATTGCCGCGGCGTTCGCCGCACAATCGCTCCAGCAGTTGTGCGATTCCTGGCCGAGGCGCAGCACGAAGCGCGAGTTCGCCGGATTGTCGAGGTTCATCTTGGACTGCGCCGCGGCATAGGCCACGTCGACGTCGTCGCTGGCGAAGAACGGTGATTGCGGAACCGCTGCGTCTTCCTTGTGACAGCCGACGCAATACTGGCTCAAGAACGGCGTGTAGACGTTCTGCTCGAACAACGCCGAACTCGTCGGATAGTTTTTGCTCGCACCCGGATCGCGTAACGGCGGCGCCTTGAATTGAATGGTTTTACCCGCGCCACCGAGCGCGCCACCGGCCCACGCTTCGATGTACGACTGGATGATGTCGCCGCACGCGTCGTTGCTGGTCAACCAGCAGTTGTGACCGCCGCGGACCTTCAAGACCATCCGCGAATTCGCCGGATCGGTCAGATTGACGACCGTATTAGCTGCGTCGTACGCGAGGTTGATGTCGTCGTCGCGCACGAAGCGCGGCGTCTGACTCGGGTTGTGACACGTGCCGCAACGGTTGTTCGGCACGAGGTTGTCCCAGAGGTTGATCTTGAAACGTTGCACGTCCGCCGTTTGCGGCGGGGGACCGCTGTAGTTGCTGACGGTGGGCGGGGTCGTCAGCGGATTGGCGACGGTCGCCGCTCCGCTTCCGCTGCCGCAACCAGCGACCAGCAACGTAGAGAGCGCCAGGCACGTAGCCAGCGCGAGGCGTTGAGCAGCTGCGATCTGATTGGTCATTTTCATGTTGATATCTCTGCCTCAGTTGCCCATGCAATACACGGCCGACTCGGCGAATACCTGTCGCAGCTTGTAGCCGTTCTGCTGGAAGTCGGTGACCATCGACGAGATCTGATCGCGATCGGCCTGGTCGGAAGGCGCGCGCAAACAAACGTTTTCGAACACTTTTTCGACCTGGCATTCGGAGAAGGCTTGCGTATTGGCGAGTTCCTGGCCGAGCGATTTGGCGCCGTCGCCACTGCCGGGCAATCCGCTATCCCAGCCGAGTACAGCGTTCTGACCGTTGCGCCAGTAGTTGGTCCAGTGGTCATCCATCGTGATGTAGCCGTACGGGAACGTCGTGTTGTTGTTGAAGTACTTCTTGACGACGCGCGTACCGGTGATCGGATCGACCGCACCGACGTCGTTGTACGTGATGAATCCCGCGTCGGCGGTCGGATCGGTCGCCTTGTCGTACTGGAAGTTGTAGTACGCAAACGCTTGCGCCATCGGATCCATGCCGCTATGGCAGCCGATGCAGCCGTTCAGGAATACGCGCGCGTCGCCACCCGGGCTACGCGACACGTCCTGACGGATTCGATCGGGGGCGCGCGACGTGTCATGGACCTGTTCCATGTCTCGGCAGAGGTGGTTGCGCAGGGTGAAACGAAACATCGCGCGGTTCGTACCGTCGATGAAGAATGCCTTCGACGCGGCGCGCGACGTGATGACGCCGGCAGTTGCCGCCGCCGGTACGCCGGTGACGCTGCTTTGCGCGCGTTGCACGAGCTTGCCCGTGTCGCTGAGGTCGACGGCTTGCGCCTCGAGCGCGTCGTAGTTCGCGTTGTTCGACGCGGAGTAAGCCGGAATGCCATTGCCGACGCCGACGTAGAGAATGTCGCCGAACAGCACGTTACGAAAATCCACGTCGTCCCGAACCATGCCGATGACAGTGGCGGTGTAGTCATTCAACGGTACGAAGACGTTGTGATCCCGGTTCGTCCACGGCGCGACGAAATTCTTCAGCGTCACGTTGTAGAAGGCGGGATCGTCCGTGGCCATCAACGCGGCGGCGACCGGACCGTTGTTCACGATCGTGTCGCGCATCTGCTGCAGCTTCGCCGCGGTCGGCGGCACGCCGGCGATGCGATCGTGGATCCGCTTCGCCTGGTCGTACTCGTCGGCGGTGACAGCGAGAGAGCCGAACACTGTGATCAGCGTCAGAACGAGCAGGAGCGCCTGCCTGGACCAGCGACGCTCGGGTATTGCGCGCAGCACCTTAACCATGAAGACACACTCCTGTTCATCGGATCGCCCCTGCTCGTATTCGCGGCGAGCTCTCGGGCGTTACTTCTGCCGGCCATCCGTCCCTGATGAGCACGAGGCGTCACCAAGCCACAGACGGGTTTGGATAGCCGAGGCGCTAGCCTCTGAGATTTGCGGTTTTCGCGCCGTGAACGGCAGCACGCTTTTGAAATTCGAACAAAACTCAAACAACTCGTTAGCGCGACGCTGATCTAACGACGTTGCCTGGTCGGACCCATCGATTCCTTCAGGTGGTAGGGCTGTGCGACGCGTCACGACGACGTGGCGCCGCCGTGTGGAACAATCTGTTGGCGAAACGTAACCGACTGTACGAGGTCGAGCGATGGCTCAGGCACAGGCTTGGCGGGTTCTACGCGTAACTGTTGTGAGCGCCATCGTCGGTGCATTGTTCGGTTGCGGCGGCGGCTCCTCGAGCGGCGTGCTCGGCGGCGGTCAGGGACCGGATCCCGTGGTCCAGGATTTCCCGCTCGTTTACGTCAAGCGCCCGTTGCTGCGCGACGACATGGGCGCGTTGATGCAATTCGACGTGCGTGACGCGACCGCATTCATGCCGGGTGCGGAACTCTTCATTCGCGATCGCGCATCGGCGAGCGCCGTCGAACGCAGTATCACCGCCGGCGTCTTTCCGAACGGACCGATGGGCGCACCGCCCATGTACGACGTAAAGGATCTGTCGTCGTCGTACGACGGCAAACAACTCGTGTTCGCGATGCGCGCGCCGGACATTCCGAACGCCAAAAAGGAAGATCAGCCGACGTGGAATATCTGGCTCTACGACGTCGACTCGCAGACGCTGCGTCGCGTCATCAGCTCGGACATCACCGCTGAGATCGGCCAGGACGTCTCGCCGCATTTCCTGCCGGACGGCCGCATCGTGTTTGCGTCGACGCGGCAGCGCGATTCAAAAGCAATTCTGCTGGATGAAGGCAAGCCGCAGTTCTCGGCGCAGGAAGAAGGCCGCAAGCAACCCGCATTGACGTTGCATGTGATGGACGCCGACGGCGGCAACCTGCATCAGATTTCGTACAACCAGAGCCACGATATGGATCCGTCCGTGCTCGCGGACGGGCGCGTCATTTACTCGCGCTGGGACCAGATCGCCAACCACGACGAGATCAGTCTGTACACGATGAATCCGGACGGCACCGATCAGCACGTGCTGTACGGCACGCATAGCCATACGACCGGACCGGCCGGTGAGCAGATCGAGTTCATTAAGCCGCAGGAACTGCCCGACGGCAGAATCCTGGTGACGATGCGCGCGTCGAGTCCGCAGTCGCACCTGGGTGCCGCGCTCGTTGCGATCGATACTGCAAACTACGTCGAACACAATCAGCCAACGACGACGAACGCGGGGATGACGGCGGATGCACAGCAACTGCTGGTGCCCGGCGACATCAAACTCGAGACCGTGTCGCCGCGCGGTCGTTTCGCAAGCGTTGCGCCGCTGTACGACGACACCGATCGCCTGCTCGTGACGTGGAGTCAATGTCGGCTGTTGGATCCCGCAAGTCCGGATCCGCTCAATCCAGTCATCGTGCCGTGCACGCCGGAGTTGCTCGCAATACCGGGAATTCCCGAGGCGCCGCCGCTGTACGGCGTCTGGATGTTCGACGTCGCGGCGGACACGCAGCAGCCGCTGGTCACGCCAGCGGAAGGGTTTGCGTACACGGAAGCGGTGGTGCTCGAAGCGCGCACCCCGCCGGTCGTGCGCCTCGATAAAGTCGCTGGGCTCGACCTTGATCCCGATCTCGTGTCGGAGAACGTCGGCGTGCTGCACATCCACAGCGTCTACGACTTCGACGGCACCGCTTCACAGCCGATCGCGACGTTGCGCGATCCGGCTGTGACGACCGCGGCGCTGCGACCTGCGCGTTTTCTGCGCATCGTCAAAGCCGTTTCGATTCCCGACAAGAAGCTCGTGAAGCTGAAGAACACGGCGTTCGGCGTGAGCACGGCGCAACTGATGCGCGAGATCATCGGCTATGCGCCGATCGAGCCCGACGGATCGGTGAAGATGAAGGTACCGGCGAATATCGCGTTCGGCGTCGAAGTGCTCGACGCGAACGGACGCCGCACGTCACAACGTCATCAGAACTGGATGACGGTGCGCGCGGGCGAGGTCGTGGAGTGCAACGGTTGCCACACGGCCTTGAGTCAGATGCCGCACGGGCGGCCGGACGCCGAGGCGCCGTCGGCGAACCCCGGCGCGCCCGCGGACGGTTCGCCGTTCCCGAATACCGAACCGGCGCTGTTCGCCAATGCCGGCGAAACCATGGCGGAGACCTATACGCGCATCAACGGAATTCCACGACCCAACGTCGACATCAAGTTCGACGATGTGTGGACCGACCCGAACGTGCGCGCGAAAGACGCGAGCTTCGCGTACACGTACTCAGCGCTGACGACGCCAGCGCCGGTCGATCCGGGCTGCATCACGAACTGGGTCGCCAACTGCCGCATCGTCGTGAATTACGAGACGAAGATTCACCCGATCTGGGGCACGCCGCGACTGGCCGCCGATGGCGTCACGGACATCACGTGCAACACGTGTCACGCGCCCGCTGACGCGGCTGCGTGCGCCGCAAGTTCCGGCGGGGCAGCTCGATCTGACGGACGGTCAATCGCCGGACGAAGCAGATCACTTCAACAGTTATCGCGAATTGCTGTTTACGGACAATCAACAGGAAGTGCTCAACGGCGTATTGGTCGATCGCCTGATTCAGGCTACCGATGCGAATGGCAATCCACTGTTTCAAATGGACGCAAACGGCAACCTTCTGCTGGACGCCAACGGTCAGCCGATTCCCGTGCTCATCAACGTGACGACGCCGCCGCCGATGTCGCCGGCCGGCGCGCTGGCGAGTCCGGGCTTCTTCTCGAAATTCAATGCGGGCGGCACGCACGCGGGTTGGTTGACCGGCGCCGAGTTGAAGCTGATCTCGGAGTGGCTGGACATTGGTGCACAGTATTTCAACGACCCGTTTGCCGTGCCGCAGGCCTAACGGACACACTAAGGCGACGAGCTTCGCCTTCTGACAACCTCGTAGAGGACAGGGATTGTGATTGGCCGGAAACGGATGTCGGCAATACTCTGCAGAATGGGACTGGTACTCGCCTGTGCGTTGCTGTGCGCAACCGCGAGGCGAAGTACCAACCCGAGGTCGTCGTCTCCGATCCCTACATCGATATGCACACCGGTCCCGGGCGCGGCTATCCGATCTTCTATGTGGCGGCGCAGGGCGATCGGATCACGATCCTCAAAGAACAGACCGAGTGGTACAAGATCCGCACTCACCGCGGCAAGGAAGGTTGGGTACACGTATCGCAGATGTTGAGTACGCTCGATCTCGACGGCGGTCCCATCGCGTTTCCGACGTACGGGCTCGAGTGAATACGGCAAACGACGCTGGATGTTCGGCTTCGGTGCCGGGGACTTCGACGGCGCGCGCATCCTGAGCGTGTCCGGCAGCTTTGCGCTGACGCCCAACATCAGCACTGAGCTCGTGGCTTCTCAGCTGCTGGGCGACTACTCCGACGGTTACATCGGCACGGCGAGCATCGTCATGTCGCCGTTCCCGGAGTGGCGCGTATCACCGTTTATGGAAATCGGCACTGGCATGATCCACGTCGAACCGCAGACGACGATCGTGCAGTCGCTGGATCGCACCGATGAGATTGCGCACGCAGGGATCGGCGCCGACGTGTACCTGAGCAAACGCTTCATCTTCCGCGTGGAATACAAGCGCCACACGGTACTCACGAGTCGGGACGAAAACGAAGAGATAGACGAATGGACAGCAGGCTTCAGCGTTTTCTTGTAGCAACACTGGTTTCACTGTTGCCGGCGTCGATCGCGGTCGCCGCGCAGCCGAAGGATCTCGAACTCGAGCCGTTGGTCGTGCGCGAACCGGAACGGCGCGAGGTGAAAGTCGACGACATCGATTCGGAGAACTTCGAGATCGGCGCTTACGGCGGCGTCCTGAACATCCAGGACTTCGGTACGAACACCGTCTACGGCGCTCGCGCCGCGTATCACATCACCGAAGACTTCTTCGTTGAAGGTTTGTACGGCAGGAGCAAACTCGGCGAGACGAGCTACGAGCGTTTGTCGGGCAACGTCGCGCTGCTGACTGATGATCAGCGCCAGTTCAGTTACTACAACGTGTCGGTCGGCTACAACATCTTGCCGGGTGAAGCGTTCATCGGGCGCAAGTATGCGTTTCGCGGCGGGCTCTACGTCGTCGCCGGCGCCGGCAGTTCGGATTTCGCCGGCGATCAGCGTTTCACGGTCAGCGGCGGATTCGGCTATCGCGTCGCAGCGACCGACTGGCTCGCGCTTCGCGTCGACGTGCGCGACTACGTGTTCCAGTCCGATCTGCTCGGCAGCAACGAGACGATGCACAACCTCGAGTTCACCGGCGCGATGACGCTGTTTTTCTGAAGTGGAGACACCATGCGTCGCAACATCGTATTTCTGTTAGTGCTGGCGGGCCTTGCCGGTGGGTGTGTATCGATCGAGCCGTGGGTCAGTCCGTACGAGCGCAACAACCTCGCGGATCCGATCATGAGCTTCGACCGCGATCCGGTCGCGGCGACGTACATGGACCATGTGTACGAAGCGCGCACTGGCGCGCGCGGTGCCGAAGGCGGAGCGGGGGGCGGCTGTGGCTGCAGCTAATCCTCTGCGCTACGCGGCGCTCGTTGCGTTGCTGCCGTGCATCGTGGAGGCGGCGATCCTGCCCGAGGATCGGGCGGACGTGATGTATCACGGCTACGATGGCGGCGGCCTCGAGGTGAGCGGGCCATCGATCCTCGTGCGTAAGGGTTTCAACGACAAGGTCTCGGTATGGGCGAACTATTACGAAGACATGATCAGCAGCGCGTCGATCGACGTCGTCGCTACGGCGAGCCCGTACAAGGAGACGCGCAAGGAATACAGCGGCGGCATCGACTTTCTGTCGGGCAAGACGCTCATGGGCGTCGCATACATCAACAGCAAAGAGCACGACTACATCGGGAACACCGCGCGCCTCGGCATCAGTCAGGATTTCTTCGGCGACCTGACGACGCTGTCGATCGCCTACGCGCGTGGTTGGAACGACGTGCTGAAGTACGGCGATCCGGCGTTCGACGGAACATTCGGACCGGCAGGACTGGCGCGTCGACGTGTCGCAGATCATCACGCCGAACATGGTGGTGAACATCGGCTACGAAGGCATCAGCGACGAAGGTTACCTGCACGATCCGTATCGCACGGCGCGCTATCTCGATCCGTCGTCGCCGAAGGGCTACAGCTACGAAGCCGAGGTGACGCCGGATACGAAAACGTCGAGCGCTTGGGCGATCCGCACGCATGTACTACCTGCCGTATCGCGCCTCGGCGCGGCTCGAATACCGCTGGTACGACGATACGTGGGGCGTCAATGCGTGGAACGTCGAGGCCGGTTACGTACAGCCGTTGCCGTACGGGCTGACGCTCGATTTGAGCTATCGCTACTACACGCAGGGCGCGAGCGACTTCTACAGCGATCTGTATCCGCGGCAGAACTCGCAGAACTTCCTGAGCCGCGACAAGGAACTGTCGCCGTTTTCGTCGAACACGGTCGGCGTGGGGCTGACGTATGCGTTCGGCACCGATCTGGCGCCGTTCTTCAAACGCGGCGAAGTGAGTTTGTTCGCCGACTACATCATGTTCACGTACGACGACTTCCGCGACGTGTTGAAGGGTGGTAAGCCCGGCGATGAGCCGATGTACGACATGGACTCGACGGTGCTGCGCGCGTTCGTCTCGTTCTGGTACTGACGTCCGCCGTTCTGATTCGCTCGTATAATCCGCCGCCTTCACGAGCGGATGAAACGCATGACCGTGCGCACACGGGTCGCGCCATCGCCGACCGGCGATCCTCACGTCGGAACCGCCTACGTCGCGCTGATCAATCAGGTATTTGCGCGCAGCCAGGGCGGCCAGTTCATTCTGCGCATCGAAGACACCGACGTGGCGCGCAGCTCGCGCGCATCCGAGCGGATGATCATCGACGCGCTGCGTTGGCTCGGCCTCGACTGGGACGAAGGTCCCGATGTCGGCGGCAGCTGCGGCCCGTATCGGCAAAGCGATCGCAAGGACATCTATCGCGCGCACGCGAATCGACTGCTCGAGCAGGGCCACGCTTTCTATTGCTTCTGCACGCCAGAGCGCCTCGCGCAGGTGCGCGCCGAACAATCTGCGCGCGGCGAGAACACCGGCTACGACGGCCATTGTCTGACGCTCGATCGCGCGGTGGCGCGAGAGCGCGTCGCGAGCGGCGAGCCGCACGTCGTCCGCATGAAGGTTCCGGCGACGGCGTCTGCCGTTTCGCCGACACGCTGCGCGGCGAGATCGAAATTCCGTACGCGCAGATCGACATGCAGGTGTTGATCAAGGCCGATGGCTTTCCGACGTATCACATGGCGGTCGTCGTCGACGATCATCTGATGCGCATCACGCACATCCTGCGCGGCGAGGACTGGATCAGCTCCGTGCCGAAGCACGTGCTGTTGTACCAGTACTTCGGCTGGGAGCCGCCGGTGTTCTGTCATCTGCCGCTGTTGCGCAATCCCGATCGCAGCAAATTGTCGAAGCGACGCAATCCGACGAGCATCAACTATTACCGACGCGCGGGTTATCTGCCGGAAGCGCTGATCAACTATCTCGGCCGCATGGGATGGTCGATGCCGGATGAGCGCGAGATGTTCGGCCGCGACGAAATGATCGACGCGTTTGACCTCAAGCGAATTTCGCTCGGCGGTCCGGTGTTCGATCTGGCGAAACTCAACTGGCT
Source organism: uncultured Gammaproteobacteria bacterium (assembly GCA_963829065.1). Taxonomy (GTDB): domain Bacteria; phylum Pseudomonadota; class Gammaproteobacteria; order Pseudomonadales; family Azotimanducaceae; genus DATJGR01. Next base: position 313,344 of record CAWHHK010000021.1, read on the forward strand.
GAACGGCCAGTACATCCGCAAGCTGTCGCCGCACGAATTTCTCGATCGCGTGCGCGACTGGGCGTTTCGCGACGATCAACTGGAGCAGCTCGTGCCGCTGGTACAGGAGCGCACCGAGCGGCTCATCGACCTCGTGCCGCTGGCCGGCTATCTGGTCGGCGATCGACGCGCGGTCACCGTCGCCGACTTCGCGCACAAGGATCTGGCGCAGGATGACGTCAAGCGCATGCTGCAATTCGTGGTGTGGTGGCTCGACGAAGTGCGCGAGTGGGAACGCGATGCGCTGCAGGCTGGGATACAGCAGCTCGCCGTTCGCATGGGACTTCAAGATCCGCGACTTTCTGTTTCCGTTGTTCGTTGCGATCTCGGGCCAAGCGGTGTCGTTGCCGCTGTACGACTCGATGACGGTGCTCGGCGGCGACCTGACGCGGATGCGGATTCGCGACGCGATCGACGTGCTCGGCGGCGTGTCGAAGAAGCTCGCGAAGAAGTGGGAGAAGGAGTTCCGCGACTTGGTTGACACCCCTACGGATGCCGCCTAACATCGCGAGCCTTCACGATTTTGGGGCCATAGCTCAGCTGGGAGAGCGCTTGCATGGCATGCAAGAGGTCGACGGTTCGATCCCGTCTGGCTCCACCAAATCAATCAATGTCCACACAGGTCCGCGCACCGCTACGAACCCCGCCAAAGTGCGGGGTCGTTTGTTGTGGAGCACGTCATTTCGCATCGGCTTTCTTCGCCCGAGCCTCTTCCTCATCCGCGTCACTCATGCAGACCGAGTTGGCATTCGGAGTCATCTCGTCGCATTTCTGTTGCGCGACGTCGTGGGCGGCGTCGGCTTTAGCAAGCGCCAACTTGATCCGATCGGCGTCCGACCCGGAACGTCGATGCCGAAGCTCGGCCAAAGCGACGCTCCGGTTGCCGTTGGCTTCCTCTACACAGACGCCCTTGGCGTTCGTCGAATCCTGAAACGCGAGTTCGGAGAGCGCCGGACTACCATTGACGCCAGATTCGCGCGCGGCTTGATCGATGAAGCGATCACACGCGCTCAATGCAGCCGCGTAATCTGTCTCGATGCGATCTTTCGCCGCCTGATATTCGGTGGCGGTCGGCGGCTCCGCATTGCTCGCAACAACGTTAGTGTCAGCGTTGGCGTTCTGCTCGTGCGTAGTGCGATTCGCTTCGGCTCGCGCCCGGGCGGTGGCGAAATCGGCGGCCGCATGATCTCTGCAGCCCTTCTGCAGGTCGCTAGTCAATTCGTCACACTGCTGGAGCGCGACCGCTGCGTCATTCGAGACTTGCTGCAGCGCCATTTTGTAGTTGGCTTCGGCCGTCGCACGCAGCAAGTCTGACTGCGCTGCGGCGGTCTTGTCGGCGAGCTCGCGCTCACCTTGTGCCGGTGTCGTTGGCGCGCCGCATGCGGATGCCAATGCGAATACACCAAGCGCAAGAATGTATCTGCTGGGCTTCATCTTCATGGCTTCACTTCCCTTGTCGTCGGGCCGGTTGAGACGTTCCCATGGACATCGATTGCGGACAGTCGGCCTCGAGTACGACGGGGCGTAGGAACGCACTGGCAATTTCAGGAACGGCCGCGTCAGCGCAGGTCTACACGATCCGGCTCTCTTTGATGACAGATACGCGACTTGCAGCAGCCGACGATCCGAGTCCCGCATTGTCGAGAACGACCATGACCTTCGCGACTGGTTTCGAAACATCGAGTTCTACCACGGCCTCGGTGGTTGGTATTTCCGGTCACCGGATGACGTGGCAATCGGACCGTACCGCAGCGAGCGTGATGCTGCGTTGGACTCGTCACGGCTTGCGAAGCTGCTCAAGGACGTCGACGACAGACGTACGGTGCCGGCGGTCGTGGAGTTGACCGCGGCCACCTAACGTTTTGCGTGGATTGGGGAACGAGTTGGCGGAAATCGTCTAGTTGAAACGGCGTCCCGTCAATCAGGCTTCTGACGGCTGTCAGCGCAATCCTACGTGCTGTGCGGGCGCGAACCGACGGCTCTGAGGGGCGCGGGGATCTAGAGTGGCGAAGATTGCGATGTGGTCCCACTGTCGTGATCTGAAAAGTCAGAAGCGTCCCTCAATTGTCTCGTTGGTGGTGCCAGTGTCGCGCACGCGTCGCCAGACCATGTCGGTAAAAAACGCACGTCAAGCCCAGGAAGCCCGATCGTCGAGAAGTGCGCATGACGAGTCCGTCTGATTTCTTGGCTAGGCCTTCGGATGATTCCCACGCGGTGTCGGTCGCCGACGATTCGATTCGGTTCTACGAAGACGTTGCACCGCTGGTGAATGAGATCGGTCGCACGATGTGCGTCGCGCTAGATCAGGGTCATGCGGTGGTGCTGGTCGTGACCGAGACCACGCGCGGGATCATGGAAGAGCAATTGATGGAGCGGGGCATCGACGTTGATCGTGCGCGACGTCGGGGTCAGTACGTTTTTCTGGACGCAATCGAAACACTTCCGAAAGTCGCGCTCAACGGTGCGCCCGATGAGTCCCGATTCGTTGGACTGATCGGGGGGCTGGTCGATCGACTCTCGGACGAATACAAGCGGGTGTGGATGTTCAGCGAACTCTCTGCTGCGATGTGGGTATGGGGTAACCAACCAGGCGCGCTCCAGCTCGAGAAACTGTGGACAGCCTTCGCCGACACGCATCCCGTTTGTCTATGCTGCCCTTTCCCCGTCGAAGTCCTGTCCTGGCCGATCGTCATCGACAAACTGCAGCGCTCAGTCGCGGAGCAACTTCGTATTCTCGCGAAAGATAGTTCGATGGCTTTGGCGATCCGTCATGGACCGAGTCGCCGGTGAAAACTCATGGCGTGAACCATCGCGACCTCTTGGTGCTTTTGGTGGAAGACTCCGCGTTGCTCGTCGAGCGGCTCACCGAACTGCTGGCGGAAATTGATGGCGTCCGATTGGCCGCTGTAGTTGACAATGAAACAACAGCGATCCGCGCCGTGAATTCGTCTTCATTCGACGTGATTCTGCTCGACCTGCATCTGCGACAGGGAAACGGTTTCGGAGTGCTGCGAGCGATTGCCAAAATGGCGCAACGTCCAGCCGTGATCGTCTTAACAAATTACGACCTCGAGGAGTACCGCCGTGCCGCCCTCGACATGGGTGCTGCGTACTTCCTCGACAAGGCACGCGATATGGACCGACTGCGGGACATGTTCGGCGAAATACGCGACGCCTGAACCCCCGTTGAATGACCGGCCGGTTGCTATCTGACGCGCCCGGCCCAAGCCGCCGTCTGAAGCACTCCGCACGCTGAGCTGACATGCGACGAATCGCAGGCAATCCGCGCGCGTTCTCAAGACTGCCGACATGGATCCTGGACGCGCACCTACAGATGCATGCGATATGCCTGTCCGACGATACGCAGACGCAATGGCGAATCGGAGAATTGCGATGGCGAAGTACGGCAAGGCAGCGGAGAAAAAAGTGGAGCAGGCCATGCACAAGCGCAAGCGTGGCACGCTGCGAAGCGGCCAGTCGGGAAAAAAAGTGACCAGCCGTGCGCAGGCGATTGCGATCGGACTTTCGCAGGCGCGACGCGCAGGAGCCAAAGTCCCGAAGCAGAAAAAATCCCGCAGTAAATCCTGAGTGCGCTTGGCCCGTGACGTCTCGGGCATCTTTCGCCGCGCCGCTTCGCGTGCGTCAGCGCATTCCTACCATTTGAATTAGTCGGAGTCGGCCTGACGTCGTCGTCGATTCTGACGGTGGTCGTGCTGCTCTTCGGTTCATATGTACATCAGATCAACAACGCTGGAGAGATCAGACATGCCATCCCGAAGTGGATTTTGTATCGCCATAGCATTGGCGGCGTTGGCGGGCTGCGCCACGCATACGCAGCGGCCGACGTCGGAGATCGCGCGCGCGCAAACGCTCATTGACGAAGCTGAGAAAGCAGGTGCGCAAACTTACTCCGCCGCGCAACTCGATCAGGCGCGCACCAAACTGCAAGAGGCAGACAACGCCGACCGCAAGGGCAAATACGACATCGCGCGGGCACGCGCGACTGAAGCGGGAGCCGATGCAGAGCTGGCCGTCGCTCTCGCGAGCAGTGGTGCAGCGCAACGGTCCGCCGAAGAAGTGCAGCAGAGCACTCAGACACTACGTGACGAAGCGCAGCGCGACTCTGACACGCAGCGCGACTCTGCCGCGTTGAACTCGAAACATCAGGAGTGACCTAGCCATGAGAAACATCAACTTGTTGATCATTACGAGCGTCGTCGCGCTGGTCGCGGCCTGCGCATCTGCACCAAAGGAGTCGGCAGCGCTCGATCAAGCGCGGGTCGACGTGCAGACGCTGCAACAGGATCCGCTCGCCGCGCAAACGGCCAGTCGTGAACTTACGGCGGCGCGTAGTTCACTCGCGACAGCCGAAGCTGCGTCGAAGGACCACAAGGCGCTCGAGACGATAGACCACTACGCATATCTGGCTTCACGCCAGGCACAGACCGGTGAGGCACGCCTCGCGGAAGCGCGTGCGAAGGAACAGGTCGCCAAGGGTGAAGCGGATCGCAACCGGGTGCTGCTCGAGGCCCGCACCAAAGAGGCCGACGAGACGCGCCGTGAACTCGCAGAACTACAGGCAAAACAAACGGACCGCGGCATGGTGCTCACGCTGCACGACGTGTTGTTCAATACCGGCGCGGCCACGCTGCAGCCGGGCGCGGATCTCGTTCTGAATCGAGTGGCTGATGTCATGCAGAAGAATGACAAGATGCGACTGATCGTTGAAGGCCACACGGATAGCCAAGGCTCAGAGGCCTACAATGAGAATCTATCACAGCGACGAGCACAGGCCGTGAAGGACGGGCTCGTTGCGCGCGGCATTGCCGGCGATCGCGTCTCAACGCTCGGTCGCGGCGAAGCGTTCCCCGTCGCGAGCAACGACACCGCCGAAGGCCGGCAGCAGAATCGCCGCGTGGAGATTGTCTTCTCGGACGGTGCTGGAGAGTTCGGGTCGAAAGCCGATTCAACGGCAGTCAGATAAGTAGAGCAGGGATAAACAAGGCAGGAAGGATCTTCGACGCCGAGGCAGGAGGTTCTCGGTCGCGAACCTCCCGGCTCGACCCCTCAAAGTTCCTCGGACGTCAACGTCGGCGACTCATGCAGATGCTCGAACCGCTGCTGAACTTCCTTCCAATTGACGATTGACCACCACGCCTTCAAATACTCGGGACGCCTGTTCTGGTGTTTCAGATAGTAGGCGTGTTCCCAGACGTCATTGACGAGCAGCGGGAACTTGCCTTGTTCGATCGGATTGTCGTGACCGGACGTCGTGACGATCTCGAGCGTGGGTGAAGTTGAGTCGCAGTCGCCAACCAGCCATACCCAGCCTGATCCAAAGACCTTGCCACCAAGCTCGTCGAAGTGTGACTTGAACCGCTCGAGGCTACCGAACGTACCATCAAGCGCGCGAACTAACGAGCGCGCTGGGCCGCTACCGCCCGCCGGCGACATCAAGCGCCAGAACAGGCTGTGATTGACGTGGCCGCCGGCGTTGTCGTGGACGACCGTGCGGACAGATTCCGGAACGGATTCGCTATTGAGCAGCAACCACGTTGCCGAGCGCTCCCGCAATTGGGCATATGGCTCGAGGGCCTCATTGAGCTTTTCTACGTAGGCGGCATGATGCTCGTCATGATGCAGCCTCATCGTGGTTGCATCGATGAAAGGTTCGAGCGCCGAATAGTCGTAAGGAAGCGCGCGGTAGAGTGTGTTGCCGCGCGCCGGATTTTGATGGGGTCGGGGCTTCGTGGTCGGTTGACTTGGTGCGGGTGCTCGTTCGATCCATGAAATCTCTCCTTGAAGGCCGATTGCATGGGGATTGTCGGCTTCATATGACGCATGCAGGTATCAGAGGCGGCTCGGGCGGCGACGTAGGAACTCTCCGTCGGTCATGCCGCGAAAGCGATGAGCACGATACCCTGGGCAAGCCTGTGGAGTCGGGAATGTTGAAACTGTACGGTCTGTCCAAGTCCCGCGCGCTGCGTTGCATCTGGATGCTTTATGAAATCGATGTCGCCTTTGATCTCGTGCGAATCGATCCGCATTCGCCTGATTTTCCGGAACGGCTGAACCCAAATCGAAAAATTCCGGTGCTGGTCGACGGTGAAGTGATCATGTGGGAATCGATGGCGATCAACTTGTACCTCGCGCTGACACGATCGACTGAGCTCTCGCCGCGCGGCCAGTCGAATTGGGTGACGCCCTCAAATGGACGCTTTGGGCGCAGTCGGAAATGGAAGAGTTCTTCAACAAGACTTCCTCGCTCGACGACGTTTCGGCCGAGTGGAAGAACAAGACACTTGGCGTTCTCGAAACTACTCTGCGGGCGCGGGCGTATCTGATGGCCGATCGGTTCACGGTGGCTGACCTCAACGTGAGTTCGATGTTCTTCGGTCCGGTGTCGTCGCAGCTCTCGATCGAGGAATTTCCATTGACGAAGCGCTGGCGCGACGCGTGCTGGCAACGCACTGCTTGTGTGCGTGCGCTCACAGAAGCCCTCGATCCCAACATCGCGTGAGGCGACCGCGCCCGGGTAGTTCGCCAACGCCGCGCCCTTGCCGAAACGTTGGAATTGACCCCCGAGGATCCGTATCTCTACTATGAGGCGGCGGTTGCTTACACCCGCCTACGGATGTCTGACGAGGCGCTCGATGCGCTCGCAGTTGCGGTCAAGGGAGGTTATCCACGGCATCTCGTCGCCGCGGATCCGCAGTTTGAATCGCTACGTGGCATCGAACGGTTCTCCCAGTTGGTCCGTTGACTCGTAACACAAGGGGGAAGAATCATGTTCGAGATTCAACAGAGCGTTGTGCTGTCCCGCGTCATTCCGTTGGCACTTATACTGCTGGCCGGTTGCGCTGCGAAGGTCAAGGAAGAAGACGTCCCGGTTCTGGTGAACCTGGATGGCGGTTGTCCGACGCAGGTGACTGAAGTCGTCGATAGTTGTGACCGTTACGGTGACCAAGTCCCGGAAGCGCTCCGTGGCAAATCTGACGTCGTTTGCCGCGAAAAGCATGAACACATCACGTGGGTCGCGGTGGCAGATCCGCAGAAGAAGGGTGCGCTGCCAAAACTCGTTCCAGATCAGTTCAGCATCACGTTCAAGGACGGGCCACTCAAGCCAAGCTGCGACAAGTCCAGGGCAGGCGTACTCAAATGCACGGTCAGGGGATCGGCCAAAGGCGACTACAAGTACACCGTCGCAACCACAGCGGCGTGCAAGCCGCTTGATCCGCGGTTCTACGTGCCCTGATCGAGCTGAAACAAACCCAACGTCCACTTCGTCGAAGAAGCGAACAACGTCGGCAACACTTGGTCTGTGCGCGCGGCGATGCCGATGAGCGGAAATAGATTTGGTTGTGTTCTGTTCACGATGGCGCTGGTTGGATGCACGGCGGCGGGAACAGTCGTATCCGCTCCCGAGTCGAGCGCGACGGAAGAGTTCGGCGCGCGCGTACCCGCGCTTTTCTCAGGCGTTCTGCCGTGCGCCGACTGCAACGGAATTCGCTACGACATCGATCTGCGCCCCAATGACATCTATTTCATGCGCCGGACCTACCTTGGCCGGAATGCAGCCAGTCCGGTCGATGAGATCGGACAGTGGTCGATCGCTGCCGATGGACAATTGCTGCTGCAGCGCGCGCCCAGGTGAGTTGGGCGAATCGTTCGCAATCGACGACGCAGCGACACTCACCAAGCTCGACCGCGACGGCAAGCGGATCGAGTCGCGCTTGAACTACACGCTGACGCGAGCGCCGAACTATGCGCCGATCGAGCCGCGCCTTCAGCTCAAAGGGATGTACCTATATATGGCCGACGCGGGCGTATTCGACGAATGCACGACCGGACTCAAATTGCCGGTGGCGACCAATGGCGCCAACGCAGCGCTCGAGGCCGCCTTCACGCGCGCGCGTTCCGCGCCGGGGGTCCCCGTGTTGGCACGTATCGACGGCCAGATCGTCAATCGACGCGGCGAGGAAAGCAGCGATCAGCGCGACATGCTGTTGGTCGATGCGGTCGACGCGCTGTCGCCCAACGAATCGTGTGGGGCGCGCGGCGTCAGGCACGAACTCACGGATACACGCTGGGTACTGGTTCGACTTCGCGGCGAGACGGTGACACCGGCGCCGGGTGAACGCGAAACTTTCGTTGCGCTCGACTCGGGTAGCCGCCGCATCACCGGATTCGACGGCTGCAATCGGGTGCAGGGGAGTTACGAAGTCAGCGGTGAGCAGATCAGGTTCGCGCAAATGGCGACCACACTGATGGCCTGTCCAAACGTAGACGCAAGTGCGCTAAACGCGGCATTGGACGCGACGGTGCGTTTCCATATCGACGGCGCGCATCTGGAATTGTTCGATGCGACCGATATGCTGCAAGCCCGATTCGAATCGAGGAACCTGTGAGCAATCGGTGCGGCACTCGATGGCTCTGAAAGCGACCGTGCATCGGCTCGAACTCGCGGTGGCGGATCTCGACCGCCACTACTACGAAGACCACGAGCTGACGCTTGCGCGACATCCGTCGGAGACCAACGAACGCATGATGGTTCGCGTGTTGGCGTTTGCGCTGAATGCCGACGAGCAACTCGAGTTTGGCCGGGGTTTGAGCCACGAGGAAGAGCCGGCGCTGTGGCGCAAGAGCCTGACCGGACGACATCGAGTTGTGGATCGACGTCGGACATCCGGATGAGCGACGCCTGCGCAGGGCATGCGGCGTAGCGCGACAGGTCAAGGTGTACTGCTATGGAGAGCGCGGCTCGGACCTGTGGTGGCGGCAGAACGAAGCCGCGCTCACGCGCTTGCCGAATCTCTGCGTCGACGCGTTGCAGGTACCCGACATCGATCGCCTCGTCGAGCGCACGATGAGGCTTCAGTGCACGATCGAAGGCGGTTACGCTTGGATATCGAACGGCGAGAATCAATGTGAGGCGATGGTTGAATCGTTGCTGAATGAAACGCGGTGATCGATGCGCCGTGTCAGATCTCGTCCGCGACAACCGCAACCTGAGCGAAGCCTCGAGAATGTTCAAATCAATTCGAACGGAGCCAGCATGAAAGACTTCAAAGACAAACTCGCCGTCGTCACGGGCGGCGGTACCGGCATGGGTCGCGAACTCGCGCGCGCGTTGAGCGCGGCCGGATGTCACGTCGCGATGTGCGACGTATCGGACGAGAACATGCGAGAAACCGCACGCCTGTGTGAGCTCGGCGCGCCCAGCGGCGTGCGGGTGTCCACGCACGCGTGCGACGTTTCGGATGAAGCGCAAGTGATCGCGTTTCGCGACGCTGTCCAGGACACGCACGAGACCGATCACATCAATCTGTTGTTCAACAATGCCGGCATCGGTGGCGGCGGTAGTTTCCTCATCGACGATCGTGCCGAGTGGGAGCGCACGTTCGGCGTCTGCTGGTTTGGCGTCTACTACTGCAGTCGCGCATTCATGCCGCTGCTCGTCGCGAGCACCGAGGGGTACATCGTGAATACGAGCAGCGTCAATGGATTCTGGGCGACGCTCGGTCCCAACGTTCCGCACACCGCCTATAGCGCTGCAAAGTTTGCGGTCAAGGGATTCTCCGAAGCGCTCGTGAGCGACCTGCGTCTCAACGCGCCGCACGTCAAAGTGGCCGTCGTGATGCCCGGACACATCGGCACGTCGATTGCGATCAACACCGGCAAAGTGCTCGGTCGACCGGCGCCGAAGGATCTGAGTGCCGCGGATGTCGCGGTCATCCGCAAACGTATGGTCGAATGGGGGCGCCGGTCGGCAACGAAACAGACGATCAGATCCGCGCGGCGATGCAGCAACGGGCGCAGGATTTCCGCGACAAGGCGCCGCTTTCCGCGAGCCAGGCCGCGAACATCATTCTCGACGGCGTCCGCAACGATCGTTGGCGCATTCTCGTCGGTGACGATGCGAAAATGCTCGATCGTATGGTGCGCGAAGCGCCCGAGCATGCGTACGAGATCGACTTTCTGACCTCGTTGCGCAGTCAAGGACACTCGGATCTTTGACCACTAGCAGCGCCACCAGTAAACCGTTAGGCCCCGTTGTCGTGCGCAGTTGCACCGGCTTGACAGTGCTCGGAGAGCGGAATACAAAGGCGCTGCGTTGCCGCCGACACGTAGCGAGCGCCCCCGATGGTTAACGATTTTTGACGGTCATGGCCGGCGAGATTGACGAAGACGAGGACGATTACGACATGCCGCTATCCGAAGAGGATCTCGATGATCTTGAGGGCGACGGTGACGGAGAAGAAGAGAGCGTGCCCCTCGACCCGCGTGAGCGCGCGGCCCGATCGCTCGAGATACGCCGCGCGATCGAGTCGCGCATCGAAGAGCGCAGGATGCGCAGCGACCTGGACTATCTCGAGTTCGATGACGACAGCCTCGAGGACGACGAACTGGATCCTTGATTTGTCCGGGCCCTCGCGCCCGCATTGAAATCGCCCATCGTCGTTCCGCCCGTTCGTGATCTGGTCCTGGTCGGCGGCGGCCATAGCCATGTGCTGGTGTTGCGTCGCTTCGCGATGCGCCCACTTGCAGGCGTGCGCATCACGCTGATCTCCCGTGAGATTCACACGCCGTACTCCGGCATGCTGCCGGGTCATATCGCGGGTCATTACGGGTATGACGATATCCACATCGACCTGGGTCCGTTGGCGCTCGCAGCCGGTGCGCGGCTAATAGCGGCCGCGGTCGAGCATGTAGATGTACATAATCGGTGCGTCGAGCTCGAGCGGCGCCCCAGCGTGCGCTTCGATGTGCTCTCGCTGAACTGTGGCGCGGTGCCGGGCTTTGCCACGCTACCGACGTCGACGGCGGTGATTCCCGTAAAACCCATCGGCGGCTTCCTGCCGCGCTGGCGCGAATTGCTCGACGGTTTGCCCGAGCGGCGCGACGTTCGCGTCGTGATCGTCGGTGGCGGGGCGGGGGGCGTCGAACTCGCGCTGGCGGTGCACCGCGCGCTGGTCGCAATTGCGCCGTCTGCGCGGGTAGCGCTCGTCACCGCGGCCGCACGGCTGCTCGAAGGCCACGCGCCGGGCGTGCAGCGGCGATTCGAATCGCTACTGCATGCGCGCGGCGTCGAGGTACAGAAGCAGTTCACTGTAGTCGACGTCGATGCACTCGGTGTGACGGACGCCGGCGGCCGGCGCCTGCGTGCCGATTTTGTGCTCTGGGTCACCGGCGTTGCGGCACCGCGCTGGCTCGCCGATAGCGGACTCGCGCTCGACGCCCAGGGTTTTGTCGCGGTGGATCGCACGTTGCGTTCGACGTCGCACGCGGACGTGTTCGCCGCCGGAGACGTCGCATCGATGGTCGGGCAACCGCGCCCCAAGTCGGGCGTGTTCGCCGTGCGGCAAGCCCCGGTGCTCGGCGACAATCTGCGGCGCGCACTGCTGGGTCGGCCGCTACGCCACTATCGCGCGCAGAAGCAGGTGCTCGCGCTCATTTCCGAGGGCGGCAGATCCGCGACCGCATCGCGCGGCCCGTTGTTCGCACACGGCGATTGGGTGTGGCGCTGGAAGGATTGGATCGACCGACGCTTCATGGCTCGCTTCAAGGACCTGCCACGGATGCGGTCAGACGTTCCGCAGGTGCCGCTGGACACTTGACAGTTAGAAGAAGCTCGCGACGGCGGGTCGGAAGCGATCCATATCGACCAGAAATGAGTCATGGCCTTGAATCGACGGCAGCACGTTGAAGTCGAGATCGGGCACGACGGCTTTCAGTTCATCGGCGAGCTCGCGCTGCTGATGCACGGGAAACAGGAAATCGGATTCGACGCCGATCACCAGAGCGCGGTCCAGTTGCAGGCGCGTCACGCCGGCAGCGAGGCTGCCGCCGTGATCGGCGGCATCGAACAGATCCATCGCGCGCGACAAGTACAGGTAACAGTTCGCGTCGAACGCGCCGATGAATTTGTTGGCCTGTGCTTCGAGGTATGACTCCACTTCGAAATCGATCCGAAACGATCCGCGGTTGAGGACCTCGTCGGTCGCGCGTTCTCGGCCGAAGCGCTGGTCCCACTCCTGCGCGGAACGGTAGGTGATCATGCCGAGCTTGCGCGCAAGCCGCATCCCGGTGATCGGTCCCTCCCCCGGTGCGTAATGGCCCTCGTTCCACGCCGGATCTTTGCGAATGATTTCGCGTTGCAGCGAACGCAGCGCGATCGCGAACGCGAGGCTCCTGCCGGCCGAGGAGATCGATACCAATCCACGGGACAACTGCGGGTGCAGCATGCAGAACGCGAGCGCGGTCATGCCACCCATCGACGCACCAACCGTGGCGAACAGCGACTCGATTCCGAGCGAGCGAACGACTTCGGCGCCGGCGCGGGCGATGTCTTCGACGCACAAGACCGGGAAGGTCAATCGATAGGGTCGTCCGGTCTCCGGGTTGATCGATGCCGGGCCGGTGGACCCGAAACAACTGCCGAGCGAGTTCACGCAGATCACGAAATAGCGATTCGTGTCGATCGGCTTGTCGGGACCGACCATGTCCTCCCACCAGCCGGCGGACGGGTCCTCGGGCGACGATGCGACGTGCGCGGACGGCGACAGACCGGTGAAGATGAGTACTGCGTTGTCGCGGTCGCGACTCTGCAAGCCCCATGTCTCATACGCGATCACGGGGTCCTTCAAGCGCCCCCGCATCATCGGAAATGCACCGGTCAAATGGAGGAGCCTGCGCGCGGTGGTCATTCGCATCACCGATGTCTGACAAAGGAGGGGCTTTATAACAAGCCGGACGTGTCAGCGGGAAGCGACCCCGAGCCGCTACGTCGCGCTGGCGGCGGGATGTCCAACCGGTTCGCTAGGGGGCAGTGCAGACCTGGGATCGATGTGACGTTTTTGTGAAACACCGCCGCGCAGGCGCGGCACTGACGGTCATCCGAGACCGGGTCCTACAGCGGCGTCGTGATTCCCGAGTTCATTGTCTTTGATGCTATGACCGCGCTACTCTTCGCAACGCGGCCCGAAGGATCCGGGTGCGCACTGTTTCGACGCAAGAGTGCCCCGAATTGCGTTTAATCCGATCTCGACAAATACCAGGGTCATGGAGTAAGCAGCATCAACCCCTCACGCCAGACCCTCGTCGATTGCGTTGGCGCCGGTCGCGGGCCAAGCGAGACAGCCGCGGGCAGCCATAGGCTGCGGCGTAGGCACGAATGAGTATCTTTCCACTGTGGAGTGCGGCCGCGGCCGTCGGCCCGGATGCGCGCCTGCATGCCGTCCCGGCGCATGCGCGGGACGCGCGCAGCGGCCTCAATGGCAGTGCAGTGCCCGGCGCCATCGCCGTACTGATCAAGAATTTCGAATACGGCGGCACCCAGCGCGTGCTGCTGTACCTGGCAAACAAGCTGCACGAATACGGCCACGTCGTGCACGTGTTGTGTCCGGGATCCGGTCCGTTGGAGGCGACGCTGCGCGACGGCATTCGACTCGTACGTCTGAAGTCGGGCAGCGAGTTTTATGCGCGTCTGCTCGCGCTACGAGCGAATCCGTCGGCGGCAAGCGACTTGCTGTTGCCGCTGGTGTTGCCACTGCATCCGCCGAAAGGTTTGCGGCTGCTCGCGCCGCTGGCGCGTTATCTGCGTGATGCGCGCCCGGCGGTACTGATCTCGGCGACCGCGAGCCACAACGTCGTCACGACGCTCGCAAAACGCATGGCCGGCGTCTCGACCGGTTTGATCCTCACCGAGCACGTGACAACCGAACAACGCCGCATCTCCGACATCCGATTCGTGCGTCACTATCTGCCCGACCTGATGCGCCACACTTACCGTGACGCCGACGCGATCGTCGGCGTGTCGAAGGCCGTCAGCGACGATCTGCGCGAGCTGCTGCAGGTGCCGCGCGAACGGGTCCGGTTGATCTACAACCCTGCGGTTCCCGACGACGTAAGAGCGCTGGCCGCAGCGCCTGTCGATCACCCGTGGTTCCGACCGGATCAACCGCCGGTCGTGCTGTCCGCGGGGCGCGCCGATCGAACGAAGGATTTTGCAACGCTGGTCAGCGCAATTGCGCTGCTGCGGCGCCAAATGCCGGTGCGGCTGGTGATCTTGTCGTCGGCGTTGCCCAACTCCTCGCAGAACGACTATCTGGATTCGCTGCGCGGGCTCGCGCTGCGGCTCGGCGTTGCGGACGATTTCGAAATCCTCGATTTCACGCCAAACCCTTTCGCGTACATGGCGCGGGCGGGCGTGTTCGCGTCGTCGTCCACATCGGAAGGGTTCGGCAACGTGGTGGCCGAGTCTCTCGCGTGCGGCTGCCCCGTCGTCAGCACTCGTACGCGCGGACCTGCGGAAGTACTCGAGAACGGGCGCTACGGCCGGCTCGTCCCCACCGGAGATGTGCCCGCAATGGCGGCCGCGCTCGGCGCGGCGCTGCGTTCGCCGCGTGACTCGGCGGCGCTCGCACTTCGCGCGGACACCTTCAACGTCGACCGTGCGGCGCGGGCATACGAGGCGCTGTGCTGCGAGGCAGGCGCCGCGTCTGTAGCCTCCGGGGTGTAGGCGACTGCCGGCGAACGAAGATCTCGACGTGTCGCGTTTGACCGGACGTCAGGTCAGCGTCGCCGCGGTCGTCGCGAGCTTCGTCTACTCCGCACTTCACATCTTCATCGACCCGCTGCCAAATCCGGACGCGGTTCCGTATCTGCTCGCGGCGCAAGCCTGGCTCGACGCCGGCTACGCGGCCGCCGCCGCAATGTATCCGCTCCCGTATTATTCGATTCTCGTCGCTGCGCTGCACGCGCTGACCGGGTTCAGTCTGTCGACCAGCGCGCATTGGCTCGATGCGACGTTGATCGCCGTGCTCGTCGTTGCGCTGCAGCGACTCGGACGCGCCCTCGGCGGCAGTGTGCGTGTCGAGATCATCGTCGTCGTGTTCGCATTGTTGTTGCCGGAGCTCAATGGCTATCGCAGCTTCGTGCTGCGGGACTTCGGCTACTGGGCATTCCTCGTGATCGCGTTGACGTGTCTGGTCCGCTACACGCAAACGCAGAACTTCGTCCGACTGATCGCATTCTTGTTGTGTTGCCTGGCAGCCGCGCTATTCCGCGTCGAAGCGATTCCCGTACTGGTGCTGATGCCGCTCGCATTGTTGTTCGGCCCGGCCAAGCGATACCGCGCGGTTGCGGTCTTTTATGTCATGGTCGCGAGCAGCATCGTTGCGCTGGGATATGTCGCGTCCCTGTTGTCGGTTCCGACGGCGAGTAACGATTGGACGCCATCGACGCTGCAAGCCGGCGTCGTGTTGCTGATGGAACTGCCGGTGCATCTGCACGCGCAGCTCATTGGCTTTGCAACTACGGTGCTCGATCCAAGGTTCCGCGACTACGCGGCATTCGGACTCGCCGGCGGTCTCGCGACGCATGATTCGTCGTTCACGTCGCGCTCGCGGCGTCGCTGCCATTGGCGGCGATTGCAGCGATCGGGGTCGTGCGCAGGACCTGTGGTGCGCTCGACCGACGGGCGCTGCCGATCCTATGGATGGCGCTCGCGATTGCGGTGCTCGGACTCATCGCGGTGCTCGTGTCGCGGGGAATCATTCAGACCCGCTACGCTATGCCGGCTGGTTTGTTGATCGCCGTAGTCGCGGCGTTCGTCGTCGACGCCTGGTACACGAGCGCGCGCACGCCGCAGATGCGCACGCGATTGCGGCGGGCGAGTCTGCTGGTGCTGATCTACTTCGTCGGCGAAGCCGGGTTCGATCTGTTCAACTCGAAGCAGCACTTTCTCGCGGCAGCGGACTGGCTCGAAAGCAACACGGCGCCAGATGCGCGCATTTACAGCAACGACCTGCGCTTGATCTACCTCGCGGACCGGCCCGTGCAGTGGCAAGAACCGCACATCCTGCGCGAGACGGCGCTTCCGACCGCCGGCTACGATTACTGGGCGGTGTTGATCGGGCGCGACGATACCGGGCTGCGTCAGGCCGTCGAGCAGGAGCCGCGTTGGCGGCGCGTTGCGCAGTTCACGAACAGAAAAGGTGACGCTGTGCTGATCTTATCGGACTCGGCGCCGCCGCAGTCGGCACTTTCGCATTAGCGCGCCACGCGTCCTCGCGCGCACCGCGCTACCACAATTCTGTAGGAGTATTCCGGATTGACACCGGCAATGGCTACTTGCCTAATCGCGGCCATCCTGCAAACGCGATACTACAATCCGACTGACATGAGGGAGCCTCCATGAGAACGCTATTACGTCCTGCCACTCTGCTCGCTTTGTTCCTGCTACCTGTATCGGTCGCGTGGGCCGATGAGTACTCGGAAACGATCGAAGTTTTCAGGGCGGCGGGTGAGAGCGGACAATTCTTCGCCAAGTCGTACGGTTACGCGGTGTTTCCGTCGATCGGCAAGGGCGGATTTGTCGTCGGCGGCGCGCACGGCGACGGCCGCGTGTACGTCGGCGGTAAACCGGTCGGTAAGAGCGAGGTGACGCAGCTGAGCGTCGGCTTCCAGGCGGGCGGCCAGGTCTACAGCCAGATGATCTTCTTCGAAGACAAGCGCGCGCTCGACGAATTCACCAGCGGCAACTTCGAGTTCGGTGCCGACGCATCCGCCGTGGCGATCACCGCGGCGGCATCGGCGAGCGCCACCACCGAGGGCAGCACCGCGTCGGCCAGCGGCGGACGTCACGACGCAGCGACAGCAGGCGCGTATCACAAGGGTTTTGCCATATTCACCGTCGCGAAGGGCGGTCTGATGTTCGCGGCCGCCGTGGCTGGTCAGAAGTATAACTACAAGCCTCTGTAGCCTCGTTGGTGACTTGATGATCGGAATCCGAGTCGGTTGCTCGACTCGGATTGCGCTCGCGTGTATGTGACTCCTCGACGCAAGGGGCGGACTGGATCCGGGATCATTCCTCCGTCAGCGGACGATAGTACGCATGCCCGGCTTCGCGCCATTGCGTCGCCATCGCGAAGAACTCCGGTCCCATCGGGTCGATATTGCGCATCGGCATCGAGCCACGCCTGATGTTGAAGTCGTCGGGCGCGAGCTGTCCGGCGCGCACGAAATGTGGCTCCGCCGCCGCGGATCGCCCCTGCTCCCACAGCCATCGTCCGAGCGCGAACTCGGCGCGCGCCTCCTGATGTTGAGCTGTCGGCAGCCGCTGTAGCTCGCGGGCGCGGTCGGGTGTGAACGCCGGCTTGATCCCGCGCACCCACTCACGCAGCGCCTGCATGTGCACGTCGGAATCGAGCCCCGTGATCTGCTGAAAGTTGTTGTTGCCGAACGCGACGTCGTTGGGACGCACGATCAGGCCGTCTTCGTCGATCCACAGAATCGTCGGGACGTTGACCATGTTGTAGAGGTCGCTGACGACATGTTTCGTGTCGATCAAGCTGGGGTGTTGCGGTGCGGCGGCTTCGATCCACGGCCGCGCGGCCGCAACGTCCTTGTCGAGTGCCACGGTGATGACCGTGAAGTCAGCGTCTTTCAACTCGTCGTAAATTGCCTGCCACCCGGGCAGGTCTTCGCGGCAGCCTCACCAGGACGCGTAAGCCGCCAACAGAACCTTCTTGCCGCGATATTGAGAAAGACTGTGCAATTCGCCGGTGAGATCCGGCAGCGTGAAATCCGGCGCTTCGAGCGACTGCAGTGCGTCCGAACGATCGGTGGCGCCGGCGCCAAGGCTGATCGCCGATGCGGGCAAGTCGACGACGAGCGGCCGGCCCAGACGACGAGCAAACTCGCCGAGATCGACGCGACCGCCGCTGACAGCGTCGCCCGCCGCCACGCAAACATCGCCGCGGCAGAACCCTTCGGGCTTTGTCGACCAACCGGTCGCGGCCTCGAGTTGTTGCGCACTGACGTAAAGGCGTGACGCTTCGACGGAGACGTCGACGGGCGTGCTCGCCTGCGCGTCGATCAGAGTGAGCGTTTGATTCGGCATCGTCGGACCTCGAGGGAAGTGGGTTCGACGGGGATCGTGGTTTGCGTGGGTGGATCAGGTCAAGGTGTATGTTTGCCGCGCACGAAATCACGGGAGAGGGCATTGCGGGGAATGCGGGGCATCGGTTACGTGGTCTATCTCGTCGCGACGGCGGGTCTGCTTCTGCTGCTCGCCGAACTCGGCGTTCGCTGGGCGGTTCCACAAGCGAACCAGGCAGACACCGAGCGGGCGCTGTTCGATGTCAGCGGTGAGTTCGTGCGCTGGCGGCCGCGCGCATCGGGCATCAGTTTTGGACGTTCGGTCGACATCGATGAGTTCGGATTTCGCGACCTCGGCGCCAGACCCGAGGCGCCGACCGAATCGTGGTTGTTGCTGGGCGATTCGGTCACGTTCGGCGTCGGGATCGACGCGCGCGATACGTTCGCCGGACGTCTGCAGGCGGCACATGCGTCGGTGAAGATATGGAACACCGCCGTCGTCGGCTATTCGCTCGTAGATTATTGGGCTGTGCTGCAGGACTTTCTGGCGACGCACCCGCCGCCGACGCGGGTGTTGTTGTTTCTATGCCTGAACGATCCGATGGATCCACAGCGGCTGAATCCCGAAGCGGAAGGTCCACTCGAAAGGGCGCTGGGTTTTCTGCGTCGCAACTCGAGACTCTACATCGTCGCAAAGGGCGTCATGACGGACCGCAGCCAAAGCTATTTCCGCAACGACTTGGCCTACTACGATTCGGCGAGTCCCTTTCTCGAGCGCGCGGTTGATCTGCTCGATCGAATTCACGAGCGTCTCAACCAAGCAGGCATTCCGCTGCTCGTCGTCGTACTCCCGTACGAATACCAGCTGCGCGATCCAACGCCCGAGAATCGGTTGCCCCAACGAATGCTCGCCGAACAATTCGCGAAACTGCACATTGTGTCTCTCGACCTGTACGACGCGTTTGCGGCACACGTCGGTCGTGCGGATGACTTGTTCCTGTACCGCGACCCAATGCATTTGTCCGTCTCAGGGCACGCGCTCGTGTATGACGAGATCACTCGGTCGCTCGCGCGTTGAACCGCACCCGCGGTTCCCCCGAACAATTCTTGCCTGTATTCTGCGGGCACGATTGCCGCTGGAAGGGACAGCTGATGCGACATGATTCGAGTCTGCTTGCGTCACCCAATGATTGACTCCTATTTCGTCAATACGCCCAACGGGCGCAAGGTGTCGATCATGCTGGCTGAGACGGCCCTGCCGCATCGGCTCATTCGCGGTGACCGCGGCGAAGTGGACCATCTCAGCGTCGCTTTCCGGCGGATCAACCCCAACGCGCGACTACCTGCGATCGTCGATCACGAGCCACCGGGTGGCGGCGAGCCGTACGCAGTTTTCGAGTCCGGCGCGATCCTGATTTATCTGGCGGAGAAGACCGGACGGTTCCTCTCGCGGGAACCCCGCAAGCGTCACACGCAGCTGCAATGGCTGATCTGGCAGATGGCAGGCCTCGGACCCATGCATGGCCAGGCACATCACTTCGCGCGATATGCGCCGGACCCGGTCGATCCGTATGCGCTTCAACGTTATCTGCGCGAAGCGGAACGGCTTCTGTATGTGATGAATCGACGTTTGGGCGAAGCGGAATATCTCGGCGGCGATGAATATTCGATCGCCGACATGTGCTCGTGGCCATGGATCAATCAAATGAACGTGATCGATCTGCACCGCGAGGACTTTCCGAATGTGAATCGTTGGTTCGACGCGGTGGGCGCGCGGCCGGGGGTCATCGAGGGGTGTCAGTTCGCGTTGCCGAAGTTGATGAAGGAGCCCGGACGGATACCCCTGACACCCGAACAATTTTCGCGCGGCTTCGGCGACATCATGCACGCAGCCAACCGCGCGGAATAAGGCGCGACCATTTCGTAGATCCCTCAGAGTGCGACGGCCCGCACAGCTTGAGGCTTCAGAACGAGACGCCGTCGAAGGCTCAGCTAGACTCGGTGGCATATATGTTCGGCAGCCCACGATGAAACGTTCCGACGACCCGAAAGAAACGACTCGATTTCGGAGCGACCGCTACTTCGTCGTCGATAAGAAGTGGTACTTCACGACCCGGGAGGGCACGAACGAGGGTCCGTTCGACACGGCCGAAGCCGCCAACCGAGGACTCGACAGATACCTGAAAGATCGCGGTCTACGTCGCGGCGGAAACGAACCCTGGGAAGTTCTGGGCGCGTCCAGCTGACGCCCGTCGTCGGACGCGCCACATCGGCGCGGATCACGCGTGCGGAATCACACTGATGTTCCCATCACTCTCCATCCAGGCTTCCTTGACGCGGGCAACATCGTCGATGCCTTGCTGGCGCAAGTGACTCATCAACTCGGTGTCCGTCAGCATTTCTTTGCGCAAATTCCGCCGTTGAATAGATCCGTTGCGAATCAACAGCAGGGCAGGCGGTTCGGCCAGACGCCGAACAATGGGTATCCGAAACGCCAGCCAGTCGATCAGGAAATTCCAAAATAGAATCACCGAAACGAGGACGATCCCCTCGGTGACCGATTTGTAGCCTCCCGCCATCGCGTTCTGTGCCGCGTCAGCCACGATGACGAGCAACAAAACGTCCGCCAGTCCCAACGAGCCGACGTCGCGCTTCAGCACGAACCGAAACATCAGAAACAGAAACCAGTACATCGTGGTACCGCGTACCAGCAATTCCGTTAGCGGCACCTCTACGCCGAATACCGTTGGCCAATCCATCGATGTGCGCCTATCGGTCCCGGAACCGATCGAAGCCGTCGTCGCCGCCGCGGTCTCGCAGCCGTCCGAGCGCGTTCATCTGGCCGTGATAGCGAAACAGCGCGCCGACACCGAGAATTTCGAGCGCCGTGTTCAGCGCTTCCTTGTTCTGCAGCTGACCGTCGCGGGGCGCCGCGAGACAGTCGCGGGCAATGCCGTCGACGGTGCGGACGAGTTCGCTTTGCGGCACCGCCATCGTCACCAGGCCGATCCTTTCCGCCTCACGCCCGGTCACGGTGCGTCCAGTCAACAGCAAATAGCGCGCGACCTTGAGGGGCAGCGCGATCTGCCACAGCGGCATGCTGCTGACGCCCCCCATCTTCACCGCGGGGTGGCCGAGCACCGCGTCCTCCGTCGCGACCGAGATGTCGCACAGCAACTGCAGATAGCAACCGCCGGCCAGCGCGTGGCCGTGCACCTGCGCGATCGTCGGCTTCGTGCAGTTCCAGATGCGCTGATAGCGCGCCTCGATGCCGCGCAGCGTCTTCAGACTGTTGCCTACCGTCCACTTGCCTTCCTTCTGGGGCACGGACGTGTAGTAGCTGCCCTTCAAATCGTAACCGGCGCAGAACGACGGACCATTCGCCGACAAAACGATCACGCCGATTGCGTCGTCGTCTTCGGCCGCCGCGAACGCCCGATCGATGTCGTCGAGCAGCTGGTGGTTCAGCGCATTGCGCTTGTCTGCGCGGTTCATGACGATCCGCGCGATTCCGTCATCGACCGAATACAGTACCGTTTCGAGATTCACGCCGCGTCTCCTGCCTCGTTCACCGTGACGCGAACGGTAGCACTTCGCGGGCGCGCGCAGGCGCGGGAGGGGAGTCGACTGTGATGAGGATGCGTTGTCTTCGGAAGCGCTTTGACGTTTTGATCAGCGCGGTCGGCGATCGCCAACGCTCGAACTCGGGGGCCAGTGTGACCGCCAGCCTTCCAGATACATCATCGTGCCGAATTCGAGAATGAGCTGTACCCAGATCGGATCGAGACCTCTGTCTTCGACGGCGCGGCGAATATCGGCCATCGCGCGGCCGTCGTTGACGATCTGCCGAGCCGCTTCTTGGACATTCCGCTCCTCGTCTTGCACGTCCTCGCTCGCCGACATTTCCACCGTATCGTCGTGATTCCACGCGTGCTGTCGTCGTGATCGCATGGCCATCCTTCCTTGGCATAATTCCACTACCAGGCCAGTTTCAGGCTCCGGATTTTTCCGCAACAGACGACGGCGCCGCGATGCAGCGTAGTCCACATCCTGCACATGTAGGAATCTTCCGACGAGCCCGTCCGCCGCGTCGCATCGTGGTGCGAGTGGTCAACGATTCGCTGGAGACGGAATTCGTTTGTTTGCCAGAACGCTGTCGGTGTACTGGGTGGTGTCGGGGTGGTTAGTGCTCATCGCAGCCCCCCCGCGTGACGGTTGGAACTAGTGGCCTGTAACAGCCGAATCCGTAGCGTTTGAGCGCGTCTCGCGCGCCGGCGCTGCGTTGCTCGTCGTCGCCATAGGCACGGCTATGACTCCTCCTCGCGCCTTGCTCCAACGCGCGACCCATCACTCAATCCACTACGGATTCGGCTGTTACAGGCCACTAGCGTAGGGCTCTGCGAGGCACGGGTGAAGGAGAGTTGTCGGCCCGATTTATTGCTGCGTTTTGTACCCATGACACTGTTGAGAATGCCAGTCGAGGAAGTCTCCGCTGCGACACGCCATAGAACTGGAGACCTCAGTGGCGTCCGGGTACTCACCGAACGCTTTCATTCCGATTTGATTCCGACCACCTACGGTATCGATCCAATACGCCTCGATGGCGATATCGCAGTCGTTGTGAAGGATCTGCCCGCCGTCCTGCTTGCGCTCCACGCGAACACAGTTGGCGTAGGCGCGGTATTCGGTTGCTGCGACTGAAGCGACACGCCAGGTTGATGAGGCGCCGGGAATTTCTCCGGTCGCGGCAAGCTGAGACCCGCATGAGATCAATATCGCAGAGGTCCATCCGAGAATCCGCAACTGCATTTCGCCCCTCACCTCACTTTGCGCGATCGTACCGACATCAGACCGCTGTCTTCCTGTCGGCCCACGATACTAACGCGGCACGTTCACTTTAACGACGAACTTGGCGCGCCCCTGATGGTCCAAGTAAAACCACTGACGGCTCGGCCGCGAGCGCGCCGCATCAGCACCAACGGACTGGAGGTTGAGGCTCGCAATGAATCCAGATGAACGATTAGCCACGCTCGAAGTACAGCTCGCCGCGCTTGTGCGCGACAGGGACACGCTGCGCGATCAGCTCAGCATGCAACAACGATACGTCGATCAGCTGATCGACATGGTGATGCAGATCGTCAGCCGCCAGGTGGCGATGATGTCCCCGGCGCAGCGCGCGTTTGCAAACGACGCAATGAGTCGGGATCCCGTCGTGCTCGCGCTGATGCAGCAGCACAAAACGAATCCCTGACGCTCGCTGACTGTGAAGGCTATGGCCGTCTGGCGGACAAAGCGCCGCCGCGGTCGCACGCGCTCGTCGGCACCGTGCTTGCAGGACTTCGAATGATTAAGCGTTGGGCGAATCGTAAACTCACCTGCCAAAGTTGCAGAACGAGTTCAGGAGATGAGCGACAACCAAGCGCAAAGCGAATTGCTCTTCTCGTACGGAACCCTGCAGCTCGAGTCAGTGCAACTGGCGACGTTTGGCAGACGGCTCGCCGGCGCCAGCGATGTGTTGCCTGGGTACGCGCTGGGAAAGCTGAAAATAGGCGATGAAACGGTCATAGCGAAGAGTGGCCAGACGTATCACGCGATCATCAGGTTCACGGGGCGTCCAACTGACACCGTGGCGGGGACGGTGTTTGCAATCTCCGCGCAAGAGCTTCTCAGCGCGGACGCGTATGAAGTTGCTGCCTATAAACGAACGGCAGTGACGCTGCAATCAGGCTTGGGCGCGTGGGTCTACGTCGATGCAACGGATGCGTGATGACCAATTGATGAATTTTGAAATGTGTGGCCCCGTCCGTCGTTGTGCCCACGCATACGAAACGCGATATATACGTCGGTACATATCGAAACGATCGAATTTCGGAATCGACGGGAGAGACCATGCAGAACGAACCCAAGTTTTACATCGACGGTGGCCCTCGATGAAATATCGCAAGCTCGGCTCGAGCGATCTCAGCGTTTCGGAAATTTCGCTCGGTTCCTGGCTGACGTACGGCGTCGCGGTCGATCGCGACCGCGCCGTCGCGTGCGTGGACCGCGCGTTCGAACTCGGCATCAATCTGATCGACACAGCGAACGCATATGGGCGCGGCGCCGCCGAGTCGTTGCTGGGTGAGGTGCTTGCCAATCGCAAGCGCGACTCGTACGTGCTGGCGACGAAAGTCTTCTTTCCGATGAGCGCGACCGATCAAGGCCTGTCGCGCGCGCAGATCGAAAAGCAGCTCGACGCGTCGCTGAAGCGATTGCGCACCGACTTTGTCGATCTGTACCAATGCCATCGCTATGACACGAATACGCCGTTGGAAGAAACGATGGAGGCGCTGACGCGCGCGGTGCGCAGCGGGAAGGTGCGATACATCGGGTTCTCGGAATGGACGCCGACGCAGATCGAAGCAGCGGCGAAGCTCGCCAACGTCGAACGCTTCGTGTCGAGCCAACCGCACTATTCGCTGCTGTGGCGCAGACCGGAATCGAAAGTGATTCCGCTGTGCGCTGCAAACGGCATTTCGCAAATCGTGTTCTCGCCGCTCGCGCAGGGCGTTTTGTCGGGCAAGTATCGGCCCGGCGCCAAGGCGCCCAGCGATTCGCGCGCCGGAAGCGAGTCGATGGGACAGTTCATCGGCGGCTTCATGCGCGCTCCAGTGCTCGAAGCAGTTCAGACATTGAAGCCGTTGGCGCAGCAAGCTGGCTGCACGCTGTCGCAATTCGCGTTGGCGTGGATTCTGCGCGAGCCGAACGTGGCTTCGGCGATCGTCGGCGCGAGTCGGCCGGAACAGCTCGATGAGAACGCTGCCGCATCCGGATTGGCGATCGATCCGAAGCTGTTTCGACAGGCCGAAGCGATCGCTGGCGGAATTCGCGAAGGGGGATGAAGCGCCGCCTTCGCGCAACGCCGCAGCGTCTCAGTCGAGACATGACCCTGCGTGTGAGCAATCGATAAGGGAGACTAGGACATGAAGCTTGGTTTGCAGATCCCGCTCTTCACCTGGCCTGGTGGGGCGCGCGTCCTTGGTACGAAACTCGCCGATATCGTCCGGACCGCCGACGAAGCGGGGTATGCGTCCATCTGGGTAATGGACCACCACTTCCAGATCGAAATGGTCGGTCGCGCCGAAATGGACATGCTCGAGGCGTACACGACGCTCGGGTTCATCGCCGCACACACGTCCAAGGCGAGACTCGGCACGATGGTGACGGGTGTGACGTACCGGCATCCAGGCATCCTGGCCAAGCAGGTGACGACGCTCGACGTCCTGTCGGGTGGGCGCGCCTATCTCGGCATCGGCGCGGCGTGGTTCGAGCGCGAACATGTCGGCCTCGGCGTACCGTTTCCGCCTCTCAAGGAACGTTTTCAGCGTCTCGAGGAAGCACTGCAGATCGCGAAGCAGATGTGGAGCGACAACGACGGTCCATACAACGGCAAGCACTACCACCTCGCCGAGACGTTGAACTCACCGCAAGTGCTCACTAAACCGCATCCGCCGATTCTGATCGGTGGCGCCGGCGAGAAGAAAACGCTGCGGCTTGTCGCGCAATATGGCGACGCCTGCAACATCTTTGCGCCGTCGCCATCGTTCGTGGCGCACAAGCTTGCAGTGCTCCAACAACATTGCAAAGCCGTGGGCCGCAACTATGACGACATCGAGAAGACGATCATCCGTCGCATGGATCTCAGCGATGGCGTAGACAAGATCGTTCAAGACCTCGGCGCGTACGCAGAGATCGGCGTCACGCATTGCCTCGGTCACCTCGTCGACGTCGATAACATTGCACCGATCGAGATGGTGGCGCGCGACATCATGCCGCAGATCGCGAAGATGTAAGTGTTGCCGGGAGACGCAGATAATTCCTCACTGCTTGAAGGTGAGAAGGCAGCGCGAGAAACTCGTTAGGGCTGTGACAGCCAAAGGGACGTTGAACTCAGTCGTTACGCAACCTGGGGACCAGCTGTGAAGAACATTTTGTTTCCTTTGGCAGTCGCCGCGTTGGTTGGGCTCGCGGGTTGTGCGGCCGTGTTAGGACCTCGGTACCCCAGTGAATTGGTGACTCTAATCGCCGAACAGGGGACGGCCTTAACGACACCTATCTGCCCAAATTCAGGCGGTGCCCCCGTCTTTAGCGACATTCTGCTGCCCGATGGAACGCATGCGCCGTTCACTATTCCCGCAGGCCAGGTGCTCGTGATCACATCTTATGACTGGGCGATCGATGGAAGCACTTATCCCAGCACTGCGACCGGCCCCAACCGTCAGATATGGACAGCGTTATCCCTTGGACCTGCGATCCAGGGCGCGAACGCCATCTTTTCAGGCTCGCTGGTCGATCCACAAGGCCGGGCTGCCGGTGGCGCCACCGCTACTCCTGGTGTTGTCGCGCGGCCTGGCACGCCTATCTGTCTCGATGTTGTGGGGGGAGCCACTGGTATATACGCGCGCTTGCATGGATTCCTAGCCGTGGACCGGTGAAACGTAGGCATTGACCAGTGAAGGTTGGGCTCTCGCAGGTACACATAGAGAACATCCGGACCAGCTCTTCGATCTGGTCGTCATCTGGCAGCGCGGCGATGCGCGATCTCTGTTTCGACTTCGTCCTTCGATTTCATAGGTGACCTCGATCCGCGTCACTGTCACTAAAAGTTCGTGAAGCCATCAGTTGCGTCAGTCGCATAATTTCCGCGGAAATAGGTACACGGGGTCGTGCATAACCAGATGGGCGGCGTCCGCGAAATCATTTCGACGGCGGAATAAGCGCCCGTCGTCGTGACCGGGGCGCGTAGGGCCTACTTTGCTGAGTGGGCGTCGAAAAGATCGAACACTTTTGATTTAAGTTCACCCAAGCGATCCAAGAACGCCTGGCGCTCGTCCGTCGTCAGTTTCTCGGAGGCGATGCGCTTTTGGAGTTGGTCCATTTCCTTGGATAGTCGGTTCGCCTCAATCACGAAGTCGGATTCCGTCATGGGCTTACTCTAACAGTTTGTCTTCGCACCGCGCCGGATGCCGTGCAGATCAGTCGAATGTCGCAAGTACGTCCGCCGCAGTTGTGTAGATGCCGCCCGCGCTGACGTGATAATGCACACCACGACGACGCAATTCGGCCGCGATCAATTCCACGTCATCAAGCCCGAACATCTGGCCGAGTTCGACGTGAGAGAGGATCGTCGCTCGACGTGGATTGCGACGTCCGCTGCGGCGACGTGGACCGACTCACTTCTCATTCATTCGCTCAACTCTGTCGTCGGATGAGCAGGGCTCGGTACCGGATAAAGTAGCTTGGCGGTCCCATGACTACGTCCTCCGTTGAGGCTTCGTGCCAACCTACCTGCTCGCCGAGCGGCGCGCCGTGACAACTCAAGCGACATGACGGCAAGCCCGATGGCTCCAAGCGCTGAAAGCCATACGATCAAAATGTGACGCTGCGCGTTCGGTATCTCGGTCACCGCTCCAAGCGCGAGGAAAATGAATGAAACAGAAGCTCCTTTGAGCAGCTCCTGATTTCGTAGATCGTCTGCATGGCGGTGCTGAAGCAGCGCACTCCCCGTTTTCGAGACGGTGATGATCTCTTGGGGCGGTGGCCCTCGGAACCACGCGAACCGAGAAAAAACGGTGTCCGCGATTTCAAGGCAGAAGACGCCGGCGATGTACATGACTGCGATCGTCGGTATGGTACCGATGATCCCCCACGACACCGACCGGCCGAAAGGTTCCACGAGCTCCAATACGCCGTGTTGCCACCCGTCTACAGCTAGGCACATTCCCAAGAACGCGATCGCTCCGACTCCGAGTCGGCCTGTAACTGGTTCAAATGATGTACTAGGCATGGTTCCTCCCATTGGTAGGGCGCCTAACGAATGACATGGACCTCCCCGTTGTGGCGACGTAAGTCCGCGCACAATCGGGAATGCCACTTCTCAACTGTTCAACGAGGAGATCCATGAACAACGATTATGCGCGTGGGTATTGATCTGTCCAAGAATGTGTTCGTCGTGTACGGCGTCGATGATCGCGAACAGAGGGTGGTGAAGCGAACGCTCAAACGTGCGGAGTTGCTGTCGTTCTTCGCGCAGCTTCGAATCGAGTTTGGTCGGCATGGAAGCTGGCTCCGGTGCGCACCACTGGGCGAGAGAGTTGATCAAGCTCGGTCACGATGCGCGGATCATGGATCCGCGATTGGTGGCGCCGTATCGCAATCAAGGCCGAACGGGTAAGAACGATGCCAATGATGCTGAGGCGATCTGTGAAGCAGTCGGTCGTCCGCACATGCGCTTCGTGCCGATCAAAGATCCCGGAGCAACAAGCGATCCTGCTGATCCATCGGGTTCGTAAGGGCATCGTCAACGAGCAGAACCGCGTGGCGAATCAACTGCGCGGCGTGCACGCTGCGAATCGTCGGACGCGCGCCGACGCCCTCAGGCCGCGCTCTCGCGTTGCCGCTCGGCGAGCCGATAGTGCGAGCGACGCCTGAGGAACGGTCGCTCGACGGCGTGCCACGACAACGCCGCCGCCGCGACGACCAGCGCGATCGAAAGCACCGCCGCGCTCCACGGATTGCGCACGAACAGGCCCGTCGAGACAACAGTCTGAATCACGGGAAAGTGGATGATGTACACGCCGTAAGAGAGGTCGCCGAAGCGCGCGAAGTTGCCGAGATACGGCAGGCCATTTGCGGCGAAGATGACCAGTGTGCCGAGCGCGATCGGTTCGAATGCGAGGTTGAGCGGAGCCACCGCGGCCACGCGTGTGGCGATGAAGGCGACGAGCGCCGCCGCACCCATCCACACGCGCCAGCGCATTATGTCGCGCACGAAGTACCACGTCACGCCGACCAGAAAGTAGCGCAGCTGTCCGGGCAGCTGACGCTCCAACTGCAGCCAGATTCCATCGTCGTGGGCTACATACGTCGCGCGTGTGGCAAGCACCCATGCGAGCGACAACGTGTACAGCCCCACCAGTGTTCGCCAGCGACCCACTCGCGTCATCGTCCATGCGAGTGCCGGCACGCAAAGGTAGTACATGACCTCGATCTTCAGCGTCCACAGCGCACCGTTCACTTCGCTGAACGGCTGACCATCGAACACGCCGAGCAGTGTCGGTGCCAGAAAATTCAGGAAAGCAAGATTGGCGGCGCAATAGCGCGCGAGATCGGCGCCAAAATACGCTTCAACTGGCGCGACAGTCAGCCACGCACCCACGAGCGCACACAGGAGCACGACTGCCGCATATGCCGGATAGATCCGCCGGACGCGCTTTGCCGCGTAGTCGCGCAGTGATGCCGAGCGTTCCCAGCTCATCATCACGAGGTAACCGCTGATTACGAAGAACCCCTTCACTGCGATGTCGGCGGAGAATGCCTGCGACAACACGCGCAGCTCCGCCTCGCCTGACAGCGCCGGCACATGGTACAACATCACGGAACCGGCGAAGGCGAGCCGCAACAGATCGAAATTGTTAGGGCGCGCTGTGGACCCGACTGCGCCTGCGGTGACGTTGTGAAGCATCATCCGACCTTCGGTTGGACTCCGGCGTTCGATAGCGTCGGTTCGCGCCGCGAACCGACGGCGAAACCTATCAGGTGTGTCAGCTGCATCGCCAGCGATTGTAGGCGCGATCGTGCTGGACGAGCATCCGAAACTATAAGTCGTTCGTGATGCGACGCGAGAGCCTCGCATTGTCGAACATCGACTCCTGCGCCGCTCCCATCGATTCGGTTCGTTTACGATGCGCAGACGAATCGACCGTGTTGCGAACCAACGAGGTCATGAAAGGGACACGGGCATCGTGTGGGGGACTATTGGCTCAAGTGCCCGATCAATCTTGTCGAGATCGATCCAGGAAGAACTTTTGATTGGCACCCGAGTCGCGTTGTTGGCGAATAGTTCAGGAGGCGTTGGTCGGTGAGTGGCCTCTGCGTATGCACCGTTGCGTCGCGTGGATCACGACCGTTCGCGGCGTCTCTCCAGTACGACGACATCCTGATGCTCGGCCAATCCCCTCGCGACGAATCCGATGATGTCGAAGTAACGTGAAAAGTTCGCCTCGACGTAGGAGCGCGAGTGAAAGGCGGACTGGTACCAGTCCGGGAACAGACCGTTGGTCGCTCCAGTTCTGATGTAGACGAAACCTCGATCGGTGAGCGTCTGCTGATCGCTCACAGGCATTTCGTTCCATGATCCCGAGCCGACCACCGTGACCACACACACACCGCCAGGGACGATGATTCGTTCGAGTTCTGCTAGCCAGAGGAACTGATAGTCCTCGTCTAGATGCGTGAAGACCGAGATCGCATACACCAGATCGAACGATGCGTCGGGATAGGCGAGCGGCGGCAACGCTCCGTTAACGGCAAATTTTGCGAACGGGATATTGCCGCCGCACCACTCGATCGCGCTGGCGTCGATGTCGGTGCCGCTGATCGAGGCCGTCGGCGCGAGATCGTTCAGCCACAGCAGCGTTCCGCCGCAGCCGCAGCCGAAGTCCAGAATCCGGCGACTCTGCGCGACGCTGTGGCCGCAGCTGCGCAGCGCCGCGTCGATGTCGTTCGCGCACGCGCGACCGATCCGCGCAAACGCGTCGCCGCTCGCGGAGCCACGCACTTTGTAGCGCAGCCATGCCGGCGGCAGCACGCGTCCGTCGTACCTGCGGCCGAGCACTCGGTCGGCGATGGCGACGCCCCAGCATTCGACTGGTACCACGAAGCGGTGCAAGACGGTGCGCGCCAGCGGGTACAACGCCGGCGGCGTTCGCCGCTTGACCGCATCGATCACGGCGGCGGAAATCAACGGCGTTCCCTCGGCCCAGACAAGTAGATCTGCCGAAACCAATGCTGCGTACTGGTGATCTGTGGATGCATCGGCACGCGCGCCTCAACTCCGCCGTGGGTTAAACAGTTCGCCGCGCTCTTCGGCCTGCGAATACTTCGGATTCTTCACCTTGATCCACGTCGTCTTGCCGCGAACGGTTCGATAGGGACTGATGGCCGGCTTGCAGACGATGCCTTCGAGGTCGCGTTTGCAGGCCAGCTGATAAAGCGCCTTGCCTTTCGTCTCGATGTGATCAACGAATAGGACGCGACTCGACGGGGTCGCAATGCGAAATCGCAGGATTTCTTTGCGCTCAGTCAACGGCAGATCGCGCAAATCCCTGCCGTCGAGCCAGAGCAGATCGAATGCGGCGAAGACGACCGTGCCACGGTTCGCCATCAGATCGTAGAACAGCGACCGACCGGTCTTGTCGAGCACCACCAACTCACCGTCGACGATCGCATTGCGCACCTCGAACTGCCCGGCCAGCACGCCGCGCAGTCCGCCGAAGCGGCGGTATCCGTAGGCGTTCCGGCTTTCGAGCCTGCACGTGCCGCTGTCGATGTAGGCAAGCGAGCGGAACCCGTCGTGCTTCACCTCGAACAGCCAGTCGGCGTGATCGAACGGCGTCGCCTGCTGCACGAGTTCCATGGGCTCGATCTTCGGCAGTTTCACTGTGGCGGCTTGAAGGGATCACGAGGAACGAGAGGTTTGGGAAAAGCTTCGGGAAACTTGTCGCGACAGGCCTGGATGATGAGAGCCTGCCCCTCCATGCCTTTTGGTGCCTGGCAAATGTTCTTCACGATGCAGTCTTCATACGATCTCGGTTCGGCGAGCTTCGTCAATCCGAAACCAATGACGACGCCCGTGACTAGCGACAGCACAGCGATGACCCCGGGTCTGGCCTTCGATGACTCGGTCATGATGGCGATTCCAAATCTTCCTGCAACGTTTCCCAAATCTCGCGCGCGACATCCTTCGCCGAATCGTCATCGATGGCTTCGAGCAGGACGACGAACGCGGCGGCGAGCTTGGCTAGTCGGCTCTTCGAGCACCAGTACGTGAAGGGTCAGCTCCTCGTGCGTCACGGGACGAGTCCTCGGGTTCCCGCGCGGAGAATGCGACGACGTGTTAATGCTTGGCAATGGTCAATGGCGCGCAGCAGACTTTCTGAACTACACGGGAGGGGATGGCTATGAACTAGTGGGATGGTCGCCCCCAACTCGAGCGGCATCGATGTGCCAAGGTAGTGATGAGTTGATCACTGACGAGAGGGAGCGACCGAGATGAAGCTTACAACGGTGGGGATCGATCTGGCGAAGAGCGTTTTTCAAGTACATGGTGTGGATGAACGCGGCAAAGGGGTTCTGCGCAAGCAGCTCAGACGTAACCAGGTGTTGGCGTTCTTCGCACGGCAGGAACGGTGTCTGATCGGCATGGAGGCGTGTGCGGGAGCGCACCATTGGGCACGCGAGTTGGCGGCACAGGGACATGAGGTGCGGCTGATCGCACCGCAGTTCGTCAAGTGATGTTCCCCCGGATCCCCGGACACGCGGTTAAGGACTTTTCTGTTCGAACAACATTGGGATCTGATGTCCGATAGCAGAATGCTTGCGTTGCCGGTCGTAGTACACCTCGATGTATTCAAAGATTTTGGTCGTGGCCGAACGGCGTGAGGCATAACGTTCCCGATGCACCAGTTCGACTTTCATTGTATGGAAAAAACTCTCCGTCGCGGCATTGTCATAACAGGTCGCCTTGCGGCCCATGCTGCAGCGTAAACCATTGCGCTTGATGAGCTGCTGGTAACGCGTAGCACAGTACTGACTGCCTCGATCCGAATGAATGATCGTGCCCTTCGGGAAGGCACGCCGGAACAGCGCCATAGTCAATGCGTCAGCGATCAGTTGCTGCGTCATCCGCCGGTTCATCGACCAACCAACGATGGCGCGCGAATACAGATCCATCACCACGGCGAGATACAGCCAACCCTCGTCGGTCCACACGTAGGTGATATCGCTGACCCACTTCTGATTTGCATGCGCCGCCGTAAAATCCTGCTCGAGCAGATCCTCGGCCACCGGCTTGGTGTGGTTCGAATCGGTGGTCACCTTGAACTTCTTGCGCTGGATCGCTTGGATTCCTAACAGCCGCATTCGCCGCGCCACGCGGTTCTCGCTGCACGACAGCCCTTGGCCGTTGATTTCATCGACGATCCGCGGTGCACCGTAGCGTTGCTTATGCGCGCTGAACACTTGGCGAATGCGGCCATCCAGAATGACATTGGCGAGTACTCGACGGCTCGGCCGACGATGCGCCCAATCGTAGTAGCCACTGGTCGACACATTCAACACGCTGCACATCAGATTGATCGGCCAAACCTTCTTGTACGTTTCGATGAATCGATATCTCATCGGCTTTCCTTCGCAAAGAAGGCTGTGGCCTTTTTTAGAATGTCTTTCTCCATCCGCAACCGCCGGTTCTCTTCCTCCAGCTCGCGGATCCGCTGCTGTTCCGGCGTGACCTTGCCGTGGCCCGGAAACGCATTGCCTTGCTCCACTTCCAGTTGCCGTTTCCAGCGGCCAATCAGATTGCCGCGAATGCCCAGACTGCGACCAGCCTCCGCGTGGCTGTAGCCCTGGCCAACGACCAACGCCACCGCTTCTTGCTTGAACTCCCTGCCAAACTTCCTGCGCTTCTTCGTCATCTAACACCTCGTTCCAGATCATTGTATGACCCTTAACTCGGTGTCCGAAAATTCGGGGGAAGATCACAGACGACATCGCGGCGTTGGAAGGCGGCCGCTTCGGATTTGCGGCAGGGAACACGTAGACGCCGCCCAGCATGTGCATCGATTCGAGAATCTCGATCGCCTTGGTGCAAAGGGGCACCGTGTGTGCTTTTCCCGCCTTCATGCGCGCTGCAGGAATCGTCCAACGCTTCGCGTCGAGGTCGATCTCGTCCCACTTGGCACCGATCGTCTCGGCAGTGCGGGCGACGCACAGGATCGTGAATTCGAGCGCGGCTGCGCCCACACCGGATTGCTGGCGCAGCGTCTGCACGAATCCGTGGATTTCTGAAAACGGCAGCGCCGCGTGATGTACGACCTTCTGCACCTTCGACGGTTTCGCGAGCAGATGGTCGAGGTGACCTTTCCAGCGCGCGGGGTTCTCGCCGGTCCGGTAACCGTTAACCCTTGACCAGTCGAGGATTGCCTCGATGCGGCCACGCACGCGCACGGCTGTCTCGTTGGTTGTCGTCCAGATGGGTTCGAGGACACGCATCACCATGCCGGTGTCGATGTCCTGAACCGCGATCGGCCCGATGATCGCATCGGCGTGAGCCGTGAGCGACTGCGTCCATTGGTTGGCGTGTTTCAGGTTCTTCCAACCGGCGCTGTGCGACGCGATGTACTTCAATGCGGCCTGGCTGAAGGTGATCGACTTGAGCTGGTCCAGACGCTGCGCTGCCCGCGTCGCACGACGATGCGCGAGCGGGTCGATGCCATCTCGCAGTTTCGCGTGCAGCTTTTGCGCCTCAACGCGCGCGTCAGCGAGTCCGAGAGCACGTGACGGGTCCCAGCCCGATCTTCCGTCTGCGACCGCCGAACGTGTATCGGAACAGCCAAGACCTGCGTATCGCGTCGACCTGCAACCAAAGGCCGGCGCCATCGGCGTAGCGGCCTGGTCGGGTGATCGTCCTGACCTTGGCGGCGTTCAGTCGGTTAATGTGTCGGCTCATCTGGGGGTACATTTAGGGGTACACCGTGAGCCGAGAATGTACAGGAACGAGCGCAGACGGCGCTAGCGCAGAAATATCAATGAATTTGCTGGTTTATCGGGCCTTTTTTGGACGTTTTTGGAGCTTTCTGGACGTGGTTTTTGCGGAAGAGGCAGGAGTCGAACCCACCAGACGCGATCACGCGTCTCGACGGCTTTGAAGGCCGCGCGCCCCGCCGGGGACGATGCTCTTCCGCGGGCGAGCCTACCACGGAGCTCGCGTTGTGCGTCCGCTCACGATGTCGCGTGGATTTCAGCGGGTGCGCTGACGCCACAGGTCGAGTTTCTCGCGCATCGTCTTCAATTGCCGCGCGTAGGCGGCGTTGCCGATCAGGTTGTGGATCTCTCCGGGATCGTGTTTCAAGTCGAACAGTTGCTGGTAGTCGAACTCCGGCCAGTCGATGAATTTCCAATCGCGGCGGATCACACCCTGCGACGACGGGATGCGGTCTTTGCTCGTGATGGTCGGGTGTTCATAGAAGAATTCATCGCGCCACGGCGGCGCCTTGTGCTGCAGGTAGAGCGGGCTCAGATCCCGGCCCTGCATGACGGCCGGTACGCTCAAGGCCGGCGGCGGCGACGATCGTAGGCGCCACATCCAGGTTGAGCGCCAACTGATCGCGCGTAATGCCGCGTCGCGCGATCGGTAGCCGCGGGTCGCGCACGATCAGCGGAACGCGAATGGATTCCTCGTAGGGATACCACTTGTCGGCGAGTCCGCGATCGGCCTGGAAGTAACCGTTGTCGCCAATGAATACGATCAATGTGTTTTCGAGGACGCCCTCCGCCTGCAGCTCATCGATCAACTGGCCTATTGCGGCGTCCGCTTCGGTGATCAACCGATAGTACCGGCTCATGAACGACTGATAGCTCTCGGGCGTGTCGAATCGTTTGTGGTATCGGATCCGCCCCTCGTTGGCCTCGCTCGACAGAAACGACGGCAGGGCGTTCAGGTATTTCGGATCGCCGCGCAGCGGCGGCGGAATGGTGACGCCGGCGTATGCCGGTGCGCTCCAGTCTTGCGGGAGGTACTGCTCTGGAGCGTCGTCCTGTGCATGCGCGGCGAAAAACCCCACCGATAGCACAAAGGGGCGCCCGGGCGGACGAGTGCGAAGAAACTCTATCGAATCGCGGGCGTTCCGCTGCGTCACGTGGACGCGATCGCCGCGCTCCAGGATCCAGTGGCTCCCCGCGTACGCGCGAAGAAAATCGTAGTCGCCCGAGCGGGGCTCGCCGACATCGTACTTGCCGACGTGTCCAGTCCAGTAACCGGCGCGACGAAGTAGCGCCGGGTAAGTGTTCGCGAACGCCTCCGGCGCGAGTGGCATTCCGAACGTCGTGATGCCGTGGCGGGACATGTACTGTCCGGTCAGCAGCGTCGCCCGGCTGACCATGCAGACCGAGGTCGTCACACGCGCCTCGCGAAACCGTACGCCCTCGCGCGCGAGCTGATCGATGCGTGGGGTTCTGACGATCGGGTTGCCCGCGGCACCGATCGAATCCCAGCGGACATCGTCGATCACGAGGATCAGCATGTTCATCGACGATCCGTTGGTATCGGCCGCCACCGCGTCGAGGGTGCCACCCGGAATCCATAGGCAGACAAGCAACGCGGCCGTGCATCGCAGTGCGCGTAAGCGCATTGGGGCGTGCCGAGCCGAGGCCGTCACTAGCGTCGCAGCATCGACGGCGCGCCAACGATGCGCCGCAGATCCCCGTAGCGCCGCGTGTATCCGCAGTGGTCGAAGTATTCGAGCACGTCGATCGCAAGGTTGCGGCCGATGTGGCCGCGTCGCGGAACTCGCGCGCGGAGAATCCGTTCGGCTGCGACACGAACAAGCGTTGCGCGACAGCCGACAGCGAATCGACGTGGCGCGACAACAGCACGCGATTGTCCCCGACGCGCACCAGCAGCCCGAGTTTCGACATCTTCGCGATGAACGCGTCGAGCGTACGCAGCGGGATCGCCAACGACTTTTGCGATGTCGCCGATGCTCGGCGGTTGATCGCCGTCGCCGATGATCGACTCGATCCGCTTCAGCAGGGCGGCGTCGTCCGGCGGCAGCGCGGGGCGATGCGCGCGGGTCGTGGAAATGGCCGCTGGTCTCGACGATTCGGCCGCTCGGAGACGAGTGCCGCGAGCGCGTCGTCGAGCCAGCGTTTCGGCACGATCCCGGTGCGGCGGATCTGGTCGGCTTTGAGACCCTGACTGTGCGGCGCGGCTTTGTGGTACGCGGCGATCTGCGCGGTCAGCGCGTCCAACGTCGACTGCCAGCCGTCACGGGATACCGCGCACCGTGTGCCCGTCGCGTTGCAGCTCGACCGGATCGATCGCGCGCAACAACGATCCGAGCGTCGCAGTCGGTCAGGTTGCGGCCGCGTCTGAACGCATCGATGTCGACGTCTTCGCGAGTCGAGCAGCTCGCGCAGCGCGCCGCGCGGGATCGTCGGTGCGCTGCGCTGTCAGGTGCGCGATCCGAGCCGGCGCTCGGCGCGCTTTCGCTGGCGGTGCGACGGTGTCGATCACGGCGCCGCCGCCGATCGTCCGCTCCCGCGCGTGTCGCGCAGCGATCACGCGATCGCCGTGCTTCGGGTGCAGCGGCGTGTCGAGCACGAGTTCGACGATTGCAGATTGGCCGGCGGCGACGCGCGTGGAGTCGAGCAGCGCGACGTGCCCTTCGCGCGTGACTGGCCGCGTGATAGACGTGGACCGGCAGCCAGTGTCTGACTGCGCGCGGAAAGTCGTCGAGCACCTCGAGTTCGATCACGACGTTGCGGGTCGGCGCGAGCGTCGACGGTGCAACGAGCCAATCGCCGCGCGCGACCTGATCGAGCGAAACGCCGGCGAGATTGACCGCGCACCGGTCGCCGACGCTGGCGCGTTCCGCGTTCTCGTCCGATACGCGCAACGACCGCGCGCGCGCCGGCGACGCCGCTCGGTGCGACGACAAGTTCGTCGCCTCTTGTCGACCACGCCGGAATGAACGGTACCGGTGACGACGACGCCGACACCCTTGATGACGAAGCCCGATCGACGGCGAGCCGAAATTCGCTGTTCGCCGGTATCGGCGTGGTGGACTCGCGCCGCAGCGCGCGATGTGGTGCGCGCAGCTCATCGAGGCCGATGCCGTCGATCGACGAAGTGCCAACGAGTCCACTGAGGTGCAGGCCGGATCGCTTCGGCCAGGTCGACCATCGATTGACGGACGTCGGCGACGCGCGCGGCGTCAACCCGATCGACTTTGGTCAGCGCCGCGACGCCGTGGGTCACGCCGAGCAGTTTGCAGGATCGCGAGGTGTTCGAGGGTCTGCGGCATCGGCGCCGTCGTCGGCCGCAACGACCAACGAGCGCGTGCTGATGCGCCGCCACGCCCGCGACCATGTTGTGAATGAAACGGTGGTGGCCGGGCACGTCGACGAAGCCGATGCGCTGGCCGTCGATCGTCGGTGTAGGCAGAATCCGAGGTCGATCGTCAGGCCGCGGCGCTGTTCCTCGGCGAGACTGTCGGTATTGATGCCGGTCAGCGCGTCGACGAGGCTCGTCTTGCCGTGATCGACGTGGCCCGCAAGCGTGACGATCATGCGGTCAGAGTCTGCTCGAGAGTCGCGCACAGC
The DNA here is from genome assembly GCA_963829065.1 of uncultured Gammaproteobacteria bacterium. Taxonomy (GTDB): domain Bacteria; phylum Pseudomonadota; class Gammaproteobacteria; order Pseudomonadales; family Azotimanducaceae; genus DATJGR01. Next base: position 351,465 of record CAWHHK010000021.1, read on the forward strand.
GCGTCGACGTCGTCGATCGCGCGCACGTCGAGCCACGAGCACGCCGTCGTGAAGGCGTCCGATCACCGGCGTGTCGAGATGCCGCAACCGCGCCGCGAGCTCTGTCAGGTCGCGAATCGGATCGCGCCGCTGATCGAGACGGCCGCGCTCGGCAGCGTCGCCTCCGGCAACGCGCCGCTGCCGATCTGACAGCGGCTCTCGGTCGCGCCGATCGACAAACGGCGCGCTCGAGTCGATGCGCAAGCGTCGTCGCGATCCGCTGCGCGTTTGCCATCAGGTCGGTCGACCGGTCGCGTCAGCGTCGCGAGCAGCGGCAACTCGGCGGCAAGCCGTTCGGGATCCTGATACAGCCGCAGCGTGTAGTGCAGGATCGCCAGCGTGATCTTGTCGCAGCGCAGCGCGCGTTTGAGCGGATTGCGCTTGATCCGTTCGATCAGGTCGCGGCGCCCGACGATCAGGCCGGCCTGGACCGAGCCGAGCAGTTTGTCGCCGCTGAACGTGACGATATCGGCGCCTTCGCGCCAGCGTCTCGCGCAACGGTCGGTTCGTGCGGCAAGCCGAAGCGCGTCGAGATCGATCAACGCGCCGCTGCCGAGATCGACGACCAGCGGGAGGCCGCGTTGCGCGGGCGAGTGTCGGCGAGCGTCGGTGTCGTCACGCTGCGCGTGAATCCTTCGATTCGGTAGTTGCTCGGATGCACTTTCAGCAGCATCGCGGTCGATGTCGTCGATCGCGCTCTGCGAAGTCGCGCAGGTGGGTGCGATTCGTGGTGCCGACTTCGCGGATGCGGCAGCCGGAGCGTTCGATGATGTCGGGCAGGCGGAAGCTGCCGCCGATTTCGATCAGCTCGCCGCGCGAGACGGGCACCGATTTGCCGAGGCCCAGCGTGTTCAGCACCAGCAGCAGCGCGGCGGCGTTGTTGTTGACGACGGTCGCGGCTTCGGCGCCGGTCAAGCGCGCACAACATCGGTTCGATCACCGCGTCGCGGTCGCCGCGGCGCGCCTGGTCGAGATCGTATTCGAGCGTGACGGGATTGACGGCGGCTTCGACGCCGGCTTGCGCCATCGCGCGACTGATCTGCGCGCGTCCCAGATTGGTATGAATGATCGTGCCGGTCATGTTGAAGACGTGGCGCAGGCCCGGCCCAACGCGTTCGTTGAGGCGCTGTTCGACCGACGTCGCGATACTGCTCGGCATCGATCGCCCAGGCCGGCGGCGTGGCCGCGTTGCGCGCATCTGCTGCTGAATCTCGCGCACGGTCTCTTTGACGAGTTCCAACCCGTAATCGGTCGACGACGTCGGCGAGCGCTGCGTGGCGAATGATCCGGTCGACGCTCGGTAGCCGTGCGTGGGCCGACATCGGATAAGGATCCTCGCGGGAAATCGAACGAGCGGCTAGTCTACTCGCAACGCCGATTTCGCAAAGGTAGTATCGCGCCGTTGCGCGCATGCGAGGGCAACGGCATGACGACCAACTTGAGCTATGCATCCGGTCCGGCCGACACCGGACTGCTCGGAATCACGATCGGCGACATGCTCGATCGGACCGTCGCGAAATATGGCGCCAACGAGGCGCTGGTGGCGCGCCATCAGGGAATTCGCTGGACGTACGCGGAGTTCGGACGCCGCGTCGATGAACTCGCGCGCGCGCTGATGGCGCTCGGCGTCGAGCGCGGCGAGCGGGTCGGGATCTGGTCGACGAATCGCGCGGAATGGACGCTGACGCAGTTCGCGACGAGCAAGCTCGGCGCGATGCTCGTCAACGTGAATCCGAGCTATCAGGCCTCCGAACTCGAATATGCGCTGAATCAGTCGGGTTGCCGCTATCTGATCCTGACGGACGTGTTCAAGACGACCGAATTACAACGAGATTCTCGAGAGCATTGCGCCGGAGATCCGCGACGGCGTTCCCGGGCGCGCTGAAGCTCGCGCGACTGCCGCAACTCGAAGTGGTCGTCACGCTGGGAACCGCGCGGCCGGGCATGCTGACGTGGAGCGACGTGCTCGCGCGCGCCGGTGAAGTGTCGTCGGACGCGCTCGCGCAGCGCCAGGCCGCGCTCGGCTTCGACGATCCGATCAACATTCAGTACACGAGCGGCACGACGGGTTTCCCGAAAGGCGCGACGCTGAGCCATCACAACATTCTCAACAACGGCTACTTCGTCGCGCGCCTGATGAACTTCAGCGACCAGGATCGACTGGTGATTCCGGTGCCGCTGTATCACTGCTTCGGCATGGTGATGGGCAATCTCGGCTGCGTCAGTCATGGCGCGACGATGATCTATCCGGAACAGGCGTTCGACGCCGAGGCGGTGTTGCGCGCCGTTGCAGGAAGAACGCGCTACCGCGCTCTACGGCGTGCCGACGATGTTCATCGCGGAACTCGCGCTGCCGAATTTCGCGCGATTTCGATCTGACGTCGCTGCGCACCGGCATCATGGCCGGCGCGCCGTGTCCGGTCGAAGTGATGCGCAAGGTGCAGTCGCTGATGCACATGCGCGAAGTCGCGATCGGCTACGGCATGACGGAGACGAGTCCGGTGTCGACGCAGACGCGCATCGGCACGCCCCTCGACAAACAGGTCAGCACGGTGGGCCAGGTGCATCCGCACGTCGAGATCAAGGTGGTCGATCCCGAGACAGGCCAGACCGTGCCGCGCGGCACGCTCGGCGAGTTCTGCACGCGGGGCTACAGCGTGATGCTCGGCTACTGGAACAACGAGGCCGCGACGAGAGTCGTCGATCGACGCGTCGCGCTGGATGCACACCGGCGATCTCGCGGTGATGGACGACGAGGGCTACGTGAACATCGCCGGGCGCATCAAGGACATGATCATCCGCGGCGGCGAGAACGTTTATCCGCGCGAGATCGAAGAGTTCCTGTATCGGCATCCGAAGATCAAAGAAGTGCAGGTGATCGGCGTGCCGGATCCGAAGTTCGGCGAAGAGCTGATGGCGTGGATTCAGGTCGACCGAAGGCGCGACAGCTGACCGAGGCCGAAGTGAAGGCGTTCTGCCAGGGACAGATCGCCCGCTACAAGGTGCCGCGCTATGTGAAATTCGTCGATTCGTTTCCGATGACGGTCACCGGCAAGATCCAGAAGTTCGTGATGCGCCAGCAGAGCATCGACGAACTGGGCCTGGACGCGACCGTCGAACCGCGTGATTCAGGAATACGCTCGCGCTTATGCGAAAATAGTGTTGAACAGAATCGATTGAATCGATTAGAGTCGATCCGTAATCGATTCAATCGGTTCAACCGGTTCAGCGATTACAGGTTTCAGCGTAGCGGTTCATCGGTCCAGTAAGGCCGGACGAGATGACGACGGAATCCTGACCCCAACCGAAGTGGCGGAGCTGCTCGCCGTCTCGCCGGTGACGGTGCGCCAGTGGGCCCAGAAAGGGCTCATCGAGGCGCGCACGACGCCGGGCGGACATCGACGCTTCACGCGGGAGTCGGTCATCGATTTCGCGCGTCGGATGGCGATGACATTGCCGGATGGTTTCGTCGCCGTCAACCGGCACGCGCGTGCTCATCGTCGACGACGACCGGCAGTTCAACGACATGCTCGTCGCGCTGTTCAAGCAGCAGTATCCGCGGATGTCGAGGTGGCATTTGCGCTACGACGGTTTCGAGCGGGCCGCCAGGTCTCGCGCTTCAAGCCGACGCTGGTGCTGCTCGACATCACGATGCCCGGCATGGATGGCGTCGAGGTGTGTCGCAGTCTGAAAGCCGATGAGGCGTCGCGTTCGCCGCGCGTCATCGCGATGACGCGGCACCCTACGCGGGAACTCGAAGAACGAATCATCAACGCGGGCGCCGACGCTGTTGAAAAAACCTTTCAGCACCGACGAACTGCTCGCGGTGTGCGGGCTGACGCGAACGGATTCGGTGCGCGCGTGAGATCCATGTAATCTGGTCAGATCTGTCAACACAAACGCAAACCAACGGAATCGCCGATGCCAGAACCTCAAGATACGACCGTCGCGTTCATCGGCTCGGCGTCATGGGCTATCCGATGGCGGGCCATCTCGCGCGCGCGGGATATCGCACGCGCGTCTACAACCGCACCCGCGCGCGCGCCGACGCGTGGGCGGCCGAATACGCGGGCGAAGTCTGTGACACACCGGCGGATGCGGCGCGCGGTGCGGACGTCGTGTTCATGTGCGTCGGCAACGACGACGACGTGCGCAGCGTCATCTACGGCGATCGCGGCGCGCTCGCCGGGATTGAGCGCGGATGCGGTACTGGTCGATCACACGACCGCATCGGCGGAACTCGCGCGCGAACTCGAACCGCGGCGATGCAGCCGCGGCGCCGGATTTCTCGACGCGCCGGTGTCCGGCGGTCAAGCGGGTGCGCAACGCGGTCAGCTAACGATCATGGTGGGGGGTGACGCGCCGAACGTTCGCAGCGCGTCGAGGCGGTCCTGAAGACCTATGCGCGTGCGATCCGGTTGATGGGGCCTTGCGGTAGCGGCCAACTCACGAAGATGGTGAATCAGATCTGCATCGCCGGGATACTGCAGGGTCTCTCGGAAGGGTCTGCATTTCGCCGAACGCGCCGGACTCGACGTGCTGGCGCGGTGGTCGACGTGATTTCGAAAGGCGCGGCGCAGTCGTGGCAGATGGAGAATCGCTCGCCGACGATGGCGCGCCGCGAATTCGACTTCGGCTTCGCGGTCGACTGGATGCGCAAGGACCTCGGCATGACGCTCGCGGCGGGGCGACGGCATCGGCGCGCGGTTGCCGTTGACGGCGCTGGTCGATCAGTTCTATGCCGACGTGCAGGCGTTCGGCGGCGGCCGGATGGACACGTCGAGTCTGATCGAACGCCTGCGGCGGTGATGAACCGCGGCGTCTGAGTTAGCGCTTCGCGACGGCGACGAAAGTCGCGCTGCTTTCGGACCGGTGTACAGCTGACGCGGCCGGCCGATTTTGTATTTGCCGCTGACCATTTCGCACCAGTGCGCGATCCAGCCCGGCGTGCGGCCGGTGGCAAAGATCACGGTGAACATTTCGGTCGGAATGCCGATCGCCTTCAGGATGATGCCCGAATAGAAGTCGACGTTCGGGTACAGCCGCTTCTCGATGAAGTAGTCGTCTTCGAGCGCGATCTTTTCGAGCCGCTGGGCGATCTGCAGCAGCGGATCGTTTTCGACGCCGAGTTCTTCGAGCACCTCTTTGCACGTCTGTTGCATGACCTTCGCGCGCGGATCGTAGTTCTTGTAGACGCGATGGCCGAAACCCATCAGGCGGAACGAATCGTTCTTGTCCTTTGCGCGTTTCACGAATTTGTCGACGTTCTTCACGTCGCCGATTTCGCGCAGCTGGCTGAGCACCGCTTCGTTGGCGCCGCCATGCGCGGGTCCCCACAGCGCCGCGATTCCGGCGGCGATGCACGCAAACGGATTGGCGCCGGTCGATCCGGCCAGGCGCACGGTCGAGGTCGATGCGTTCTGCTCGTGGTCGGCGTGCAGCAGGAAGATCCGATCCATCGCCTTGGCGATGACCGGGATTGACCTCGTACTCCTCGCACGGCTTGCCGAACATCATGTGCAGGAAGTTCGCCGCATAGCCGAGATCGTTGCGCGGATACATGAACGGCTGGCCGATCGAGTATTTGTAGCTCATCGCCGCGAGCGTCGGCATTTTCGCGATCAGGCGGTGTGCGGTGATCTTGCGATGCTCGGGATTATCGATGTCGAGCGAGTCGTGATAGAACGCGGCCAACGCGCCCGTGACGCCGCACAGGATCGCCATCGGATGCGCGTCGCGACGAAAGCCGCTGAACAGGTCGCTGCAGTTGTTCGTGCACCATCGTGTGATGCGTGATCGTGCGCTCGAAGTCGTCCTTCTGTGCGGCAGTTCGGCAGTTCGCCGTTCAGCAGCAGGTAGCACACTTCGAGATGGTCGGAACTCTTCCGCGAGTTGTTCGATCGGATAGCCGCGATACAGCAGTACGCCTGCGTCGCCGTCGATGTACGTGATCGCCGATTCGCACGACGCGGTCGAGACGAAACCCGGGATCGTAGGTAAACAAGCCTGCGGCGGAGAGCTGCGCGATGTCGATGACGTCGGGGCCGACGGTACCTTTCAAGACGCGGCAGGTCGATCGGTTTGGCGACGCCGTCGATAGACAGGCGCGCAGTCTTGTCCGCCATGGGATGGCTCCTTGTCGCAGGGGAAAAGAGGCGAGAGCGGCAGACTATAGATCCGCGCTGTTCGATGTCAATGAAACGGCGCGCGACCGGCGTCCGCGCGGTGATTTCGTTGTCACGTCGGCGAGGCATCGACTATGATCCGCACCCGCATCGCCAGGTTCGTCGCGCTCGCACCTTCGTCGAACCGGCCAGAACTCCGAACGACTCTCAACACGGGTATTTCCCAACATCGGTCGCAAGGCATGAAGACGGATCGTCCGATCAATCTCTCGTTGACGACATTCAAGTATCCCTTGGCGGCGATTGCGTCGATCACGCATCGCATCACCGGCGTGCTGCTGTTCGTCGGCATCGCGTTTCTGTTGTACCTGCTCGATCAATCGCTGACGTCCGCACAAGGTCTCGACGCATGCGCGCGCGCTGCTTGCGTATGCCGCTGCCGAAGCTGGTGCTGCTCGCGATCGTCGCGACGCTGATCTATCACTTCGTCGCCGGCATCAAACACCTGTTGCTCGACTTCGACATCGGCGACACGATCGAAGGCGGGCGGCTCGCCGCGCAGCTGACGATTGCGAATTTCGGCGGTGCTGATCGTGATGGCGGGGCTGTGGCTGTGGTAACCAACGTCACGAGTTTCGGCCGCAGCGGCCTGTCCGACTTCGTCGTTCAGCGCGTCATCGGCGGTCGATCATCGCGCTGTACGTGTTGTGTCTGGTCGGATTCTTCCTCGCCAATCCCGAACGTCGACTTCGATGCGCTGCGCGGCTTCTTCGCGCAGCTGCCGATGAAGATGTTCTCGACGCTCGCGGTGCTCGCGACCGCGGCGCATGCGTGGATCGGCATGTGGACGGTCGGCACCGACTACATCCGCGCTCACTACTTTGGCGCGCACGCGACGGTCGTTTCGCATCGTTTATCAGTTCGGTTGCCTGGGCGCGTTGTTCATCTATGTGCTCTGGGCGCTGCAGATTTTCTGGAGAGCCTGACGATGCCGAGCATTCGCAAGATGGAATTCGATGGCGTCATCGTCGGCGGCGGCGGCGCCGGCATGCGCGCGGCGCTGCAACTCGCGCAGTCGGGATTGAAGACCGCCGTCATCTCGAAGGTTTTCCCGACGCGTTCGCACACGGTGTCGGCGCAGGGCGGCATCACGTGCGCGATCGCGAGCGACGATCCCGAACGACGACTGGCGCTGGCATATGTACGACACCGTCAAAGGGTCGGACTACATCGGTGACCAGGACGCGATCGAATACATGTGCAGCGTCGGTCCGCAGGCGGTGTATCGAACTCGAACACATGGGCCTGCCGTTTTCGCGTACCGAATCGGGCCGCATCTATCAGCGACCGTTCGGCGGCCAGTCGAAGAACTTCGGCAAAGGCGGGCAGGCGGCGCGTACGTGCGCGGCGGCGGACCGCACCGGCCACGCGCTGTTGCACACCCTTTATCAGGCGAACCTGCGCGCGAAGACGACGTTCCTGAACGAGTGGTTCGCGGTCGACCTGGTCACGAACCAGGACGGCGTCGTCGTCGGCGTCATCGCAATCGAAATCGAAACCGGCGAAGTCGTCTACGTCGAATCGAAAGCGACCGTGTTCGCGACGGGCGGTGCCGGACGGATCTATGCGTCGACGACGAACGCGCTGATGAATACCGGCGACGGCGTCGGCATGGCGCTGCGCGCCGGCTTTCCGGTGCAGGACATCGAGATGTGGCAGTTCCATCCGACCGGCATCGCCGGCGCGGGCGTGCTCGTCACCGAAGGTTGCCGCGGCGAAGGCGGTTATCTGATCAACAAGGACGGCGAGCGCTTCATGGAGCGTTATGCGCCGACCGCAAAAGACCTCGCGGGACGCGACGTCGTTGCGCGTTCGATGATTCTCGAAATTCTCGACGGTCGCGGCTGTGGTCCGAACGGCGACTACGTGCTGCTGAAACTCGATCATCTCGGGCGAAGCGGTGCTGAACAGCCGCCTGCCGGGCATTCTCGAATTGTCGAAGACGTTCGCGCACGTCGATCCGACGAAGGAACCGATTCCGGTCGTGCCGACGTGCCACTACATGATGGGCGGCATTCCGACGAGCGTGTCCGGTCAGGCGTTGACGCAGGACGCAGTCCGGCAACGACAGGCCGATCGAGGGGTTCTATGCCGCCGGCGAGGTCGCGTGCGTTTCGGTGCACGGCGCGAATCGACTCGGCGGCAATTCGTTGCTCGACCTCGTCGTGTTCGGTCGCGCCGCGGGTCTGCACATCGAAGAAGTGTTGCGGCAGGGCGTCAGCTATCGCGCCGCGAGCGACAGCGATCTCGAAGGCGCGATGCGGCGGCTCAACCGCTGGAACGAATCGAAGCGCGGCGAGTCGGTCGCGTCGCTGAAGACGGCGCTGCAGACGACGATGCAGAACAGCTTCGGCGTGTTTCGCACCGAAGAGCACATGCAGCAACGGCATCGTGCAGATCGCCGAGTTGCGTGAGCGGATCGCGCAGCGCGCATCTGACCGACAAGAGCCACGCGTTCAACACGGCGCGGATGGAAGCACTGGAACTCGACAATCTGCTCGAAGTCGCCGAAGCGACCGCGATTACCGCGGAAGCGCGCCGCGAGAGCCGCGGTGCGCACGCGCGCGACGACTACCAGGATCGCGACGACGCGAACTGGTTGTGCCATTCGCTGTACCTGCCGCACGGCAAACGCGTCGGCAAGCGCGCGGTGAATTTCGCACCCAAGTCGGTCGAGGCGATGCAGCCGACCGTTCGCCAGTATTGAGGTACAGAGGAGCACGCCATGAAAGTCAGTGTGTATCGATACAACCCCGAGACCGACGCAGCTCCGCGGATGCAGGACTACTACGGTCGAGCTGCCGGCAGGCAAGGACCTGATGGTCCTCGACGTGATGGAACTGCTGAAGGCGCAGGATCCGTCGCTGACGTATCGGCGTTCGTGCCGCGAAGGCGTGTGCGGCTCCGACGGCGTCAACATGAACGGCAAAAACGGACTCGCGTGCATCACGCCGGTTTCGGAGGTCGCGAAGAAAGACAAGCTGGTGCTGCGGCCGTTGCCGGGCTTGCCGGTGATTCGCGATCTCGTCATCGACATGAGCCAGTTCTACCGGCAGTACGAAAAGATCCGTCCGTACCTGATCAACGATCAGCCGGCGCCGGCGCAGGAGCGACTGCAGTCGCCGGAGGATCGCGCGAAGCTCGACGGCCTGTACGAGTGCATTCTGTGCGCGTGTTGTTCGACGGCGTGTCCGTCGTTCTGGTGGAACCCCGACAAGTTCATCGGTCCGGCCGGGTCTGCTGCAGGCGTATCGGTTCCTCGCCGACAGCCGCGATACCGCGACGGCCGAACGGCTCGCGGATCTCGATGATCCGTTCAGCGTGTTCCGTTGTCGCGGCATCATGAACTGCGTCAGCGTGTGCCCGAAGGGACTCAATCCGACGCGGGCGATCGGCAAGATCCGCTCGATGCTGTTGCAGCAGGGAACCTGACCGCGATGCGATCGGCGAGCATCGCGCACAGACCGGCCGCGATGCGCCTGCTAAACTTCTCGCCTGACGATGCAGCCACGGCGATACGGATGTCGGAATCCTTCCTCGAACAGATGCAGAAGACCTCGCACCTCGCGGGGGGCAACGTCGCGTACATCGAATCGTTGTACGAGACCTATCTCGAGAATCCGAACGACGTGCCGCCGGAGTGGCGCACGTACTTCGAGAAGTTGCCGCGCGTCGACGGCGTGATCGCGTCCGACGTGCCGCACAGCACGGTGATCCGGCACTTCGAGCTGATCGGCCGCAATCGGCTGCGCGCGCGTCCGCAGTCGGTCGCAACCGACGTCGCGAACGATCACGAACGCAAACAGATGCGCGTGACGGAACTGATCGCCGCGTATCGCCATCGCGGCCACAAGCGCGCCACGATCGATCCGTTGGGAATGATGGAGCGGCCGCCGACGCCGGTGCTCGATCTCGCCTACCACCATCTGTCGGCCGCCGATCTCGACACGGTGTTCCAGACCGGGTCGTTCTTCTACGGCGCCGAAAAGGCGACGCTGCGCGACATCGTCGCCGCGCTCGAACAGACGTATTGCGGCAGCGTCGGCGCCGAATACATGCACATCGTCGACGCGGCCGAACAGCTGTGGGTGCAGCAACGTCTCGAAAGCGTGCGCTGCCATCCGGAATACGGCGACGACGTGAAGCGGATGATCGTCGAGCGGCTGACCGCGGCCGAAGGTCTCGAGCGCTATCTGCAGAACAAGTTTCCCGGGCACGAAGCGTTTCGGACTCGAAGGCGGCGAAAGCCTGATTCCGATGCTGCACGAAGCGATTCAGCGCGCGGGTTCGCACGGCGTCGTCGAAATGGTCATCGCGATGGCGCACCGCGGGCGCCTCAACGTGCTCGTCAACATTCTCGGCAAACATCCGCGCGAGTTGTTCGACGAGTTCGAAGGCAAGTTGCCGGACACGCAGGCGTCCGGCGACGTGAAATACCACCAGGGCTTTTCGTCGAACGTGATGACGCCCGGCGGCGAGATGCACCTCGCGCTCGCGTTCAATCCGTCGCATCTCGAAATCGTCGGGCCCGGTGGCCGAAGGGTCGGTGCGCGCGCGGCAGGATCGGCGCATCGACTACACCGGCGATCTCGTCGTGCCGATTCTGATTCACGGCGATGCGGCGTTTTCGGGCCAGGGCGTCGTCATGGAAACGTTCCAGATGTCGCAGACGCGCGGCTTCAAAACCGGCGGCACGATTCACCTCATCATCAACAACCAGATCGGCTTCACGACCAGCCGCCAGGACGATGCGCGTTCGACCGAGTACTGCACCGAAGTCGCGCGGATGGTGCAGGCGCCGATCTTCCACGTGAACGGCGACGATCCGGAAGAAGTGCTGTTCGTCACGCAGGTGGCGGTCGACTATCGGATGCAGTTCCGCAAGGACGTCGTCATCGACCTCGTCGGCTATCGGCGCCGCGGCCACAACGAAGCCGAAGAGCCGATGACGACGCAGCCGCTGATGTATCAGCGGATCCGCAAGCAACCGACGACGCGGACGATCTACGCGGAAAAACTCGTCGCCGACGGCACGCATCACGCAGGAAGAAGCGGATCAGATGGTCGAGACGTATCGCAGGCGCTCGAGTCGGGCGAACACGTCGCGCTGAGCCTGGTATCGAAACCGAATACGCAGCTCTACGTCGACTGGACGCCGTACCTCGGCCATCACTGGACGACGCCGGCCGACACGCGTTTTCCGCTCGCCGGCTTGCGCAAGCTCGCCGACGCAGATGGAACAGCTGCCCGACGGATTCGTGTTGCATCCGCAGGTGCAGCGGCTCGTCGAAGACCGCCACAAGATGACGGCGGGCGCGTTGCCGCTGAACTGGGGTTATGCCGAGAACATGGCGTACGCGACGTTGCTCGACGAAGGTCATCCGATCCGGTTGACCGGTCAGGACGTCGGCCGCGGCACGTTCTCGCATCGACACGCGATGCTGTTCAACCAGAAAGACGGCCGTCGCTACATTCCGCTGAATCATCTGTCCGAGAAGACGCGCTTCGACATTTACGATTCGCTGTTGTCGGAGGAGGCGGTGCTCGCGTTCGAGTACGGCTACTCGACGACGATGCCGAACGCGCTCGTGTTGTGGGAAGCGCAGTTCGGCGACTTCGCGAACGGCGCGCAGGTCGTGATCGACCAGTTCATCACGAGCGGCGAGCACAAGTGGGATGCGCCTGTGTGGACTCGTGATGTTGTTGCCGCACGGTTACGAAGGTGCGGGCCCGGAACACTCGTCCGGGCGAATCGAGCGCTATCTGCAGCTGTCGGCGCGAACACAACATCCAGGTGTGCGTGCCGACGACGCCGGCGCAGATGTTCCACATGCTGCGCCGTCAGGTGAAACGGCCGCTGCGCAAACCGCTGATCGCGTTCACGCCGAAGAGCCTGTTGCGCCACAAGCTTGCGATCTCGACGCTCGAAGATCTGGCGAACGGCACGTTCCAGCCGGTGATGAGCGAGATCGATCCGCTCGATCCGGAGCGCGTTTCGCGCGTCGTGCTGTGCAGCGGCAAGGTGTACTACGACCTGCTGGAGACGACGCCGCGACGATCGCGCCGAAGACGTCGCGATCGTGCGCCTCGAGCAGCTGTATCCGTTTCCGGAACAGGAACTGGGGCAGGCGATTGCGCCGTACAAGAATCTGAAAGACGTCGTGTGGTGTCAGGAAGAACCGATGAACCAGGGCGCGTGGTATGCGAGCCAGCACCACATGCGTCGCGTGATTCTGCAATCACAGCGAAGACCTGTATCTGTCGTATGCGGGACGTGAAGCGTCGGCAGCGCCGGCGGCCGGTTACATGCAACTGCACATCCAGCAACAGGCGCGTCTCGTCGAAGATGCGCTGTACGGTTGACGTCGACGCCGAGAACACGAAGAAGGATGATCGCGTGACGCTCGAAATCAAGGCTCCCAGCTTCCCGGAATCGATCGCCGACGGCACGGTCGCGGCGTGGCACAAACAGCCCGGCGAAGCGGGCGAAGCGCGACGAGGTGCTCGTCGAGATCGAGACCGACAAGGTCGTGCTCGAAATCGTCGCGCCGGCCGATGGAACGTTGCAGCAGATCGTCAAAGAGCGTCGGCGACATCGTGTTGTCGGAGGAAGTCGTCGGGCTGTTCGCCGAAGGTGCGACGCGCGCGGCGCCGGCAAAAGCCGCCGAGCAACCGCCGAAGACAGCCGAACCGGCTGCGAAAGCGCGCTGCAGCGGCCGATCGCGAGCCGACCAGCGTCAGCCCCGCGGCGCGCAAGCTCGCCGCGGAACAGGGCGTTGCGCTGACGCGTGTCGACGGCACCGGCAAGGACGGTCGCGTGACGAAGGAAGACGTGTTGCGCGCCGCGGCGCAGAAGCCGCAGCGCGCGTCCGCGCCCGCCGGTTGCGACCGTGACGCCGCCGAGTCGCGCCGCGCCGATCGGACGAGCGCGCCGAACGCCGCGTGCCGATGACGCGGTTGCGCGCGAGCATCGCGCGGCGCCTGGTCGAGGCGCAGCACACCGCCGCGATGCTGACGACGTTCAACGAAGTCGACATGCAGGCGGTGATGACGCTGCGCAGCCGGCACAAGGACGAATTCGAGAAGCGCCACAACGGCGTGCGGCTCGGCTTCATGTCGTTCTTCGTTCGCGCCTGCGGTCGAAGCGCTGAAGCGCTTCCCGGCCGTCAACGCGTCGATCGACGAAACCGACATCGTCTATCACGGCTACTACGACATCGGCGTCGCGGTCAGTACCGATCGCGGCCTCGTCGTTCCGGTGATCCGCGACGCGGATGCGCTCGGCCTCGCGCAGATCGAAGAGCAGATTCGCGGTCTACGGCACCAAGGCGCGCGACGGCAAGCTGACGATCGACGACATGTCCGGCGGCACGTTCACGATCTCCAACGGCGGCGTCTTCGGATCGCTGATGTCGACACCGATTCTGAACGCGCCGCAGACCGCGATCCTCGGCATGCACAAGATCCAGGAGCGTCCGGTGGTGCATCGACGGCGCAGATCGTGATCCGACCGATGATGTACCTCGCGCTGTCGTACGATCATCGGCTGATCGATGGCCAGGAAGCCGTCCGGTTCCTGGTCACCATCAAGGAACTGTTAGAGGATCCCGCGCGGATCCTGCTCGACCTGTGACGTAACGCCCTCGGAGCACATGCGATGACCACCGGATACGACGTAATCGTCATTGGCGCCGGTCCCGCCGGATATCACGCCGCGATTCGAGCCGCGCAACTCGGCTGAAGACCGCGTGCATCGACAAGTCGCTCGACGCGGCCGGCAAGCCGGTGCTCGGCGGCACGTGTCTGAACTGGGGATGCATTCCGTCGAAAGCGTTGCTCGATGCGTCTCACAAATACGTCGAGGCGCGCGACTCGATGCCCGGCAATGGGATCAAGACCGAGCAAAGTCGATCTGGACGTTGACGCAGATGATGGCGCACAAGACAGCGGTCGTTGGCGAAGCTGACGGGCGGCGTTGCGACGCTGTTTCAAGGCAACGGCGTCGATGGCTCGCCGGGCTCTGGGAAATTGCTGGCGGGACGTAAGGTGGAGTACTCAGCCGCACGACGGGGCGCGCGCAGGTTCTCGACGCGCAGCACGTGATCCTCGCGCCGGGTTCGGTGCCGGTCGACATCGAGCCGACGCCGCTGAAGCGACGGTCTCGTCGTCGACTCGACCGGCGCGCTCGAGTTCGACTCCGTGCCGAAGAGACTCGGCGTCATCGGCGCCGGCGTCATCGGGCTCGAACTCGGCAGCGTCTGGAGCCGGCTTGGCTCGGAGGTCGTGATTCTCGAAGCGCTGGAGGACTTTCTGCCGATCGCCGATGCGCGCATCGCGCGCGACGCGAAGAAAATCTTCGAAGCGCAGGGCTGGACATCCGGCTCGGTGCGCGCGTGACCGGTTCGTCGGTCAAAGGCAAATCGGTGACGGTGACGTATCAGGACAAGACCGGCGAGCAGACGATCGACGTTCGACAAGCTGATCGTTGCCGTCGGCCGACGTCCGTATACGAAGGGACTGCTGGCGCCGGATTGTGGCGTGAATCTCGATGAGCGCGGCTTTCTGTTACGTCAACGACGTCTGCGCGACCGATGCGCCGCAGGTCTACGCGGTGGGCGACTGCGTCCGCGGTCCGATGCTCGCGCACAAAGGAATGGAAGAAGGCGTGATGGTGGCCGAGCGCATCGCCGGCAAAAAGCCGATGGTGAACTACGACTGCATTCCGTCGGTGATCTACACGCATCCCGGAAATCGCGTGGGTCGGCAAGAACCGAACAGGAAGTCAAGAGCAGCGGCGAGGCGTACAACGTCGGCAGCTTCAACTTCTCGGCGAACGGCCGCGCGCTGGCGGCGGCCGATTCGGAAGGGCTCGTCAAGATCATTGCCGATGCGGCGACGGACCGGATTCTCGGCGTTCACATACTCGGGTCCGCAGGCGTCGGAACTGATCGCACAGGCGGTGATTGCGATGGAGTTCTCGGCGAGCGCCGAGGATCTGGGCGTTGACGATGTTCGCGCATCCGACGTTGTCCGAAGCGGTGCACGAAGCCGCGCTGGGGGTGGCCGGTCACGCGATTCACATGATCAATCGAAAAAAGAAAACGTAACGGAAGCACATACATGAATCTGCACGAATACCAAGCAAAGCAGCTCTTTGCCGAATACGGTTTGCCGGTTTCGACCGGCTACGCGGTGGATACGCCGCAAGCCGCGGTCGATGCGGCGAAGAAGATCGGCGGCAATCGATGGGTCGTCAAAGTTCAGGTGCACGCCGGAGGGCGAGGCAAAGCGGGCGGCGTGAAGCTCGTCAGACACGCCGAGCAGAAGTCGAGGCCTTTGCGAAGCAATGGCTCGGCAAGCGACTCGTCACGATTCAAACCGACGAACACGGCCAACCCGTCAGCAAGATCTACGTCGAGAGCTGCACCGACATCGAGCGCGAACTCTATCTCGGCGCCGTGATCGATCGCGCGTCGCGCCGCGTCGTGTTCATGTCGTCGACCGAAGGCGGCGTCGAAATCGAAAAGGTTGCGGACGAAACGCCCGAGAAGATCATCCGCACCACCATCGATCCGTTTGTCGGCGCGCAGCCGTTTCAAGGCCGCGAAATCGCATTTGCGCTCGGTCTGAAAGGCGACGCAGGTGAATCAGTTCGCGAACCTGTTCGTCAATCTGTCGCGGCTGTTTCACGAATGCGATTGTTCGCTGCGTCGAGGTGAATCCGCTGGTCATCACGACCGCAGGCAACATTCACTGCCTCGATGCGAAGATCAACATCGACGGCAACGCGATGTATCGGCAGAAGCGTCTCGCGGCGATGCACGACGCCGAGTCAGGAAGACGAACGCGAAGGACTCGCTGCGAAGTTCAACCTCAACTACGTCGCGCTCGACGGCAACATCGGCTGCATGGTGAACGGCGCCGGACTCGCGATGGGCACGATGGACCTCGTCAAGACGCATGGCGGACAGCCGGCGAACTTCCTCGACGTCGGCGGCAGTGCGAGCAAGGAGTCGGTGGGTGAAGCGTTCAAGATCATCCTGTCGGACACGAACGTCAAAGCGGTGCTGATCAACATCTTCGGCGGCATCGTCAGTTGCGTGACGATCGCCGACGGCATCATCGGCGCGGTCAAGGAAGTGGGCGTCAACGTACCGGTGGTCGTGCGATTCGAAGGAAACAACTCCAGCTAAGGGGTCGGCACGGCTGGCCGAAAGCGGACTGAACATCATTGCCGCGAAAAGCCTGGTCGATGCGGCGAAAAAAGTCGTCAAGGCGGCGGGGGAAAAGCATGAGTATTCTGATCAACAAACGGACGCAAGGTGATCTGCCAGGGTTTCACCGGCGCGCAAGGCACGCTGCACAGCGAACAGGCGCTGGCGTACGGCACGAAACTCGTCGGCGGCGTGACGCCAGGCAAAGGCGGTACGACGCATCTCGGGTTGCCGGTATTCGATACCGTGCACGATGCGGTCGAAGCGACCGGCGCGACGGTGTCGGTCATCTATGTGCCGGCGCCGTTCTGCAAGGACTCGATTCTCGAAGCGATCGCTGCGGGCCTGAAGCTCGTCGTCTGCATCACCGAAGGAATTCCGACGCTCGACATGCTCGCGATCAAAGCGCGGCTTGCGATCGGTCAGACGCGCTTGATCGGACCCGAATTGTCCCGGGCGTCATCACGCCCGGCGAGTGCAAGATCGGCATCATGCCGGGCGACATCCACCTGCCGGGACGCGTCGGCATCGTGTCGCGCTCCGGCACGTTGACCTACGAGGCCGTCAAACAGACGACCGATCGCGGCTTCGGCCAGAGCAGCTGCGTCGGCATCGGCGGCGATCCGATTCCCGGCAGCCACTTCATCGACATTCTCGCGTTGTTCGAGAAAGATCCGGCGACCGAAGCAATCGTGATGGTCGGCGAGATCGGCGGCACCGCCGAAGAGGAAGCGGCGGCATTCATCAAAGACAACGTCAGCAAGCCGGTGGTGTCGTATATCGCCGGTGTCACTGCGCCGGCCGGCAAGCGGATGGGCCACGCGGGCGCGATCATCGCGGGCGGCAAGGGCACCGCGGACGAGAAGTTCGCAGCGCTGAAGGCGGCCGGCGTTCGCACCGTGCGCAGCCTCGCCGACATCGGCAGCGCGCTCGCGAAGGTCACCGGATGGAAGTGAGCCGACTTGATTTGATCCGCGTCGCCCCCATTACAGCGGCTGTTTGGGCGACGCTCGGAGACGGCGTGATGGCGGAGGCGAGTCAGGCGGAACAGACACTCGGATTTCAGGCGGAGGCGCAGCAGCTTCTGCAGTTGATGATTCACTCCCTGTATTCGAACAGAGGAGATCTTCCTGCGGGAGCTCATCTCCAATGCGTCCGACGCGGTCGACAAGCTGCGTTTCGAGGCGCTCGAGCAACCCGTCGCTGATCGAAGAGCGATCCGGATCTGCGCATTCGCATCTCGGTCGACGAAGACGCGAGGACGATCACGATCTCCGACAACGGAATCGGCATGTCGCGCGAGGAGGCGATCGCGAATCTCGGCACGATTGCGAAATCGGGGACCGCGGAATTCCTGTCGAAGCTGTCCGGCGATCGCAAGAAGGACGCCGCGCTGATCGGTCAGTTCGGCGTCGGGTTCTACAGCGCGTTCATCGTCGCGGACACGGTCGACGTGCTGACGCGGCGCGCGGATGAGCCGGCGGACGCCGCGACTCGGTGGCGTTCGAGCGGCGAGGCGGATTTCACGGTGGCGGCCGACGACAAAGCCGACGCGCGGCACCGACGTCACGTTGCATCTGAAAGACGATGCGAAGGAGTTCGCCGACGGGTTTCGGCTGCGCAACATCGTGCGCAAGTATTCCGATCACATCGGCGTCGCCGTCGAGATGGTCAAGGAGACGTTCGACGCGGACGACAAGAAAGCGAAGAAGAAGCAAAAAGGCGCGGATCGAGTGGGAGACCGTCAACTCGGCGAAGGCGCTGTGGACCCGACCGCGCACCGAGATCACCGACGACGAATACAAGGAATTCTACAAACACGTCTCGCACGACTTCGACGATCCGCAGACGTGGAGCCACAACAAGGTCGAAGGCAAACTCGAATACACGAGTCTGTCTGTACGTACCGAAACACGCGCCGTTCGATTTGTGGAATCGCGATGCGCCGCGTGGTCTGAAGCTGTACGTGCAGCGCGTCTACATCCTCGATCAGGCCGAGCAGTTCCTGCCGCTGTATCTGCGCTTCATCAAAGGCGTGCTCGATTCGAACGATCTGCCGCTGAACGTATCGCGCGAACTGCTGCAGCAGGACGAACGCGTCCAGACCATCAAGAGCGCGTTGACGAAACGCGTGCTCGACATGCTCGCGAAGCTCGCGAACGTCGGACCCCGATGCGTATCGAAGCTTCTACAAAGACTTCGGCGAAGTGCTGAAGGAAGGGCCGGCAGAGGACTTCACGAATCGCGAAGCGATTGCGAAGCTGCTGCGCTTCTCGTCGACGCATACCGACGATGAAGACGCCGACGGTGACGCTCGAAGATTACGTCTCGCGCATGAAGGAGGGTCAGAAGCGAGATCTACTACATCTGCGCCGACAACTTCGCGACGGCGAAAAGTTCGCCGCAGCTCGAACTGCTGCGCAAACGCGGCGTCGAAGCGTTGCTGCTGCATGAACGGCTCGACGACTGGCTGATGTCGACGCTTGACGAGTTCGACGGCAAGCGATTCCGCGATGTCACGCGCGGCGACCTCGAACTGTCCGGGCGCCGACGATGACAAGGCCGAGCCGCGTCGGATTCGATCGACGATGCGCTGATTGAACGCGTCAAGGCGGTGCTCGGCGATCGCGTCGACGCGGTGCGCAAATCAAAACGCCTGACGACATCGCCGGCGTGTCTCGTTCTCGACGAGCATGCGATGGGCGCGCAGATGCGGCGCATCATGGAAGCCGCGGGTCAACGCGTGCCAGACGCGAAACCGAACTTCGAGATCAACCCGACGCATCCGCTGGTGAATCGACTCGACGCGGAAACGGACGAGAATCGATTCCGCGAACTCACGCTCGTGCTGTTCGATCAGGCGGCACTGGCGGATGGCGGCCAGCTGAGCGATCCGGCCGCGTACGTGACGCGTTTGAACGCGTTGCTGCTCGAATTGCTGGGGCGCGACGGCTGATGACGCGTTGAAGCCGGTCGGACGAACTCATGACCGTCGCCGACTATCTGCGTTGGATGGCGACGAAGCTTGTCGCGTGCCAACGTGCATTATGGTCACGGCACCGACAACGCGTGGGACGAGGCGCTGGCGTTGCTGTGCGGACGGCTCGGAATCGCGACCGACAAACTGCGAGTTCGTGCTGGCGGCGCGCTTGACGCTGATCGAGCGACAGTGAACTGGTGCGGCTGCTCGAGCGGCGCATCGTGCATCGGGTCCCGGTTCCGTATCTCGTCGGTGAGGCGTGGTTCGCCGGGCGTCGTTATCTCGTCGAACCCGGGGTGATCGATTCCCCGATCGCCGATCGCTGAGCTGATCGAAGCGGAATTCGCGCCATGGTTGGGTCGTTCACCGAGTCGAATACTCGATCTTGTGCACCGGCTCGGGCTGCATCGGCATCGCGTGCGCGCATGCGTTTCCGGATGCTGAGGTCGTGCTGACGGACATCGACGACGCGGCGCTCGCGCTCGCGCGACGAATGTCGCGCTGCACCGCGTCGACGATCGGGTTTCGCGTGGTTCGCGCCGACGTATTCGACGGCTTGCCAAGGACGACGTTCGATCTGATCGTCACGAATCCACCGTACGTCGACGCGGCTGACTTCGCGGCGATGCCGCGCAGAGTATCGACACGAACCGCGCGCACGCGTTGGCGGCGGGCGTCGACGGACTCGAGATCGTCGAGCGCATCCTGGCGGACGCGCGGAACTGGCTCGACGAGTACGGCTTGCTCGTCGGCGAAGTCGGCATCTAGCGCGGACGAATCTCGTTGCCAGCATATCCGCGCGTACCGTTTATCTGGCCGGATCTCGAACACGGTGGTCACGGCGTGTTCGTCATCGAGGCGGCCGGGTTGTCTTGATCCTGGTGAGCGTCGATACTGCGCCGCGGCGATTCGGGCGACGCTTCATGGCAGGCAATACGTTCGGCAAGACCTTCACCGTCACGACGTTCGGCGAGAGTCATGGCCCCGCAATCGGCGCGGTCGTCGACGGCTGTCCGCCGGGCCTGCCCCTCAACGAAGCTGATCTGCAACGCGATCTCGATCGGCGCCGCCCGGGCCAGTCGAAATACACGACGCAGCGTCAGGAAGCGGACGAGGTGCGCATTCTGTCCGGCGTATTCGAGGGCGTAACGACCGGCACGCCGATCGGACTCGTCATCGACAATACCGATCAGCGCAGCCGCGACTACACGAACATCCAGGACGTGTTTCGACCGGCGCACGCCGACTACACGTACGAGAAGAAATACGGCGTTCGCGATTATCGCGGCGGTGGTCGGTCGTCAGCGCGCGAGACCGCGATGCGCGTGGCGGCCGGCGCGATTGCAAAGAAATATCTGGCGCAGGAATTCGGCGCGTCGGTACGCGGTTATCTCGCGCAGATCGGCGACGATTCGGCCGCAGCCGATCGACTGGGACGAAATTGATCGCAATCCGTTCTTCTGTCCTGACGCGGCGGTGGTCCCTCAGCATCGCCGATTTCATCGATCGACTGCGCAAAGACGGCGATTCGATCGGCGCGCGCATTACCGTCGTCGCGAGCGGACTACCGGTGGGTCTCGGCGAGCCGGTGTTCGACAAACTCGACGCCGACATCGCGCGGCGCACTGATGAGCATCAACGCGGTGAAGGGCGTCGAACTCGGCGCCGGTTTCGCGGTCGTCGAGCAGCGCGGCACCGAACATCGCGACGAAATGACCGCTGCAGGGTTTCTCAGCAACAACGCCGGCGGCGTGCTCGGCGGAATTTCGACCGGTCAGGACATCGTCGCGAGCCTGGCGTTGAAGCCGACTTCGAGTCTGCGATTGCCGGGGCGCAGCCTGAACGCGCGCGGCGAAGAGGTCGAAGTGGTCACGACCGGTCGCCACGATCCGTGCGTCGGCATTCGTGCGACGCCGATCGCCGAAGCGATGCTGGCGCTGGTGCTGATGGATCACCTGATGCGCCAGCGCGCGCAGAATCCCGAACTGGCTCGACCGCGCCTGATCGCCCCCGAGTTGCGTAGCGGTTGTCTAGTCGGCGAACTCTCGCAGCACGTCGATGAACGCGTGCGCCGGATTCGACAACGTGCGCGCCGGATTGGTGACGGCGCCGAGGTCGCGTCCGAGCAGTTCGCAATCGACGTCGAGGCGCGCCAGCGGCGGCCGGATCATCGTCGCCGGCAACACGCTCCAGCCGAGACCGATGCCGACGAGCATGCCGATCGTCTCGAGATAGTTCGTCGCCATCGCGGTGCGCAGCGGCAGACCCGCGCGCGCAAAACGTTCGGCGACGATGCGGCCGGTGTAGGTGCCGAAGCCCGGCAGGATCGCCGGGATATTCGGACAGGCGCGCGAGTGAGATCCGTTGCTGTCCCGCGAGCGGGTGATCGGCGGCGGCGATGAACGCGAGCGGGTCGCGCCACAGCCGCTCGCTGTCGAGCTTCGGATCCGGGATCGGCGCCAGCGTGACGACCGCGAGTTCGGTTGCGGCCGCTGCGGACCAGATCGTGCGCGGCTTCGGAGTCGACGAACTCGATGTCGAGTTCGACGTCGGTGAAGCGCTGCGAGAATGCCTTCAGCACCGGTGCGAGTCGGTGCAGTCCGACGTGATGACTCGTCGCCATCGCGAGGCGACCGTCGATGCGTCGATGCAGATTGCGCAGCATCACCTCCGTATCGGCAAGCTCGCGCGAGCAGCGTCGAGTGCGCGCGGCTGCAGTAGCGCGCCCGCCTCCGTCAGATAGACGCGTTTGCCGACGCGATCGAACAACGACACGCCGACGCCCGCTTCGAGTGCCTGAATGCGCTTGGTGATCGCCGGTTGCGTGAGGTGCAGTTGTTCGGCCGCGCGCGAGAACGAGCCGGTCTCGGCGACCGCGATGAAGGCTCTCAATTCATTCCATTCCATAATCGATAGTTATAAAAATAATGAATTTGTCTTATTCGACGCGCGATCCTACCATGGCCGCCCTTTGGCTGGAGGACGTCGGCGCGTGGCACAAACTCTGTACGACAAGATCTGGCGCGATCACCTGGTCAGCGAACGCGACGACGGCACCGGGTCTGATCTATATCGATCGTCATCTGCTGCACGAAGTGACGTCGCCGCAGGCATTCGACGGCCTGAAGCTGGCGGGTCGCCGCCCGTGGCGGATCGCCGCCAATCTCGCGACGCCCGACCACAACGTGCCGACGACCGGACGCGACCGCGGCATCGCGGGCATCATCGACGAGACGTCGCGCATCCAGGTCGTCACGCTCGACGACAACTGTCGCGAGTTCGGCATCGAGCAGTTCGACATCCGCGACGTCCGTCAGGGCATCGTTCACGTCGTCGGTCCGGAACAGGGCGCAACGCTGCCCGGCATGACGATCGTGTGCGGCGATTCGCATACGTCGACGCACGGTGCGTTCGGCGCGCTCGCGCAGGGCATCGGCACGTCGGAGGTGGAGCACGTGCTCGCGACGCAATGTCTGGTGCAGCGCAAGACCGGCAACATGGAGATCCGCACGACCGGCGCGTTGCGTCCGGGGCTCTATCGCGAAGGATCTGGTCCTCGCGATCATCGGTCGCATCGGTACCGCCGGCGGCACCGGGCAGACGCTCGAGTTCTCGCGGCACTGCGATCGAGCATCTGACGATGGAAGGGCGCATGACCGTCTGCAATATGGCGATCGAGGCGGGCGCGCGCGCCGGACTGATCGCGGTCGACGACGTGACGTTCGAGTATCGTCGAAGGGTCGTCCGTTTGCGCCGAAGGGCGAGCTGTGGGACGCCGCCGTCGATTACTGGCGGACGCTGCATTCGGATCCAGGCGCGTACTTCGACCGATCGGTCACCATCGATGCCGACGCGCTGGAGCCGCAGGTCACCTGGGGTACGTCGCCGGAACTCGTCACCGGTATATCGCAACGCGTGCCGGACCCGAACGAGTATTGCCGAGCCGGCGCGCCGCGAGGCTGCGCAGCGCGCGCTGGTGTACATGGGCCTGGAGCCGGGTCGGCCGATCACCGATATCGAACTCGATCGTGTGTTCATCGGTTCGTGCACGAATGCGCGTATCGAGGACTTGCGCGTCGCGGCCGACGTCGTTCGCGGTCGCAAGGTGTCGTCGCGGATTCGGCAGGCGATGGTCGTTCCCGGCTCCGGCTTGGTGAAGCGGCAGGCGGAGCAGGAAGGGCTCGCGCGGATCTTCGTCGACGCCGGCTTCGAGTGGCGTGACCCCGGTTGTTCGATGTGCCTTGCGATGAACGCCGATCGGCTCGAACCCGGCGAGCGCTGCGCTGCCACGTCGAACCGGAACTTCGAAGGACGCCAGGGACACGGCGGACGCACGCATCTCGTCAGTCCGGCGATGGCCGCAGCTGCAGCGATCGCGGGTCATTTCACGGATGTCCGCGAATTCTTCGGAGCCTGATCGATGAAGCCGTTCACGACGCTGATCGGCACCGTCGTGCCGCTCGACCGCGCCAACGTCGACACCGATCAGATCATTCCGAAGCAGTTCCTGAAGTCGATCCGGCGTAGTCGGCTTCGGCGAGAATCTGTTCGACGCGTGGCGGTTTCTCGACGAAGGCTCGATGGGACAGACGCCGAACGAGCGGCAGATCAACCGCGAATTCGTGCTTGAATCAATCGCGATACCAGGGCGCGATCGATCCTGATCGCGCGCGCGAACTTCGGCTGCGGTTCGAGCCGCGAACACGCGGTCTGGGCGCTCGAGGAATACGGTATTCGCTGCGTGATTGCGCCGAGCTTCGCCGATATATTCTTCAATAATTGCTTTAAGAATGGTGTTTTACCCATTGTTTTAGATGAAGATTATGATCGACAGCTGTTCGCGGCGATCGCCGAGTGCGAGCAGGCTACGCACTGACGATCGATCTGCCACGCAGACGATTCTCCAGCCCGATGGTGCGCGGCGTCGGCTTTCACGTCGAGCCGCATCGCAAGCACTGTCTGGTGCACGGCCTCGACGACATCGGCATGACGCTGCAGGCGGCCGACGAGATTCGCGCGTTCGAGGTTCGCCATCGCGCGCGCAGCCCTGGTTATTCAGCACTGATCTTAGGAAGTGCCGGTAACGTGTCCATGCAAAAAGAAAGTACTCGTGTTGCCTGGTGACGGAATCGGTCCGGAGGTCGTCTCCCAGGCCGTGCGTGTGATGCAGGTCGCCGCCGCGGCAGCCGGCATCGACCTGACACTCGACGACGCGTTGATGGGCGGGTGTGCCATCGACGCCACGGGCTCGCCGCTGCCTGCATGCGACGCTGGCTGCGGCGCGGAGCTGCCGATGCGGTGCTGCTCGGCGCGGTCGGCGGTCCGCAGTGGGATGCGTTGCCGATGAGTCAGCGACCGGAACGCGGTCTGCTCGGTCTGCGCGCGGGCCTCGAATTGTTCGCCAACCTGCGACCGGCGTTGCTGTTCGCGCCGCTCGCGGACGCATCGTCGCTGAAGCGCGAACTCGTCGAGGACCTCGATATCCTGATCGTTCGCGAACTCACCGGCGGCATCTACTTCGGCGAGCCGCGCGGCATCGAAGTCGTCGACAACCGTGCGTCGCGGCTTCAACACGGATGTCTACGACGAGACCGAAATTGCCCGCATCGGCCGGGTGGCGTTCGATCTCGCGCGCAAACGCAATCGCCGGGTCTGTTCTGTCGACAAAGCGAACGTGCTCGAGGTGACGCAGCTCTGGCGCGACGTCATGAAGGAGGTCGCCGTCGAGTATCCGGACGTCGAGCTGAGTCACATGTACGTCGACAACGCGGGCATGCAGCTGGTGCGACGCCCGAAGCAGTTCGACGTCGTCGTTACCGGCAACATGTTTGGCGACATTCTGTCCGATGTCGCCGCGATGCTGACCGGTTCGCTCGGCATGTTGCCGTCGGCGTCGTTGGGTTCGGACGGTCGCGGACTGTATGAACCGGTACATGGGTCCGCGCCGGACATTGCGGGTCGCGGCATCGCCAATCCGTTGGCGACGATTCTGTCGGTCGGGATGATGTTCCGCTACACGTTCGGCGCGCATCGACGTGGCGGCGCGCATCGATCGCGCGGTGCAGCGCGTTCTCGAGCAGGGCCTGCGGACGCGCGGACATCCTTCCGCGAGGAGTCGAGCGGCCTGGCGACTTGAATGCGTCGGAACGGTCGAGATGGGGCAAGCGGTACTGGAAGCATTTGCGGTGGGAGTCAGGTCATGAGGCAGGTCAACGTCGCGGTGGTTGGCGCGACCGGCGCGGTCGGCGAGGCGATGATCGAAATTCTCGCCGAGCGCAACTTTCCGGTGGCCGAACTGCATCTGCTTGCCAGCGAACGATCGGAAGGCAAAGCGGTGCGATTCGACGGCCGCTCGATGCGAGTCAAGCGTCTCGATCAGTTCGATTTCGCGGGCGTCGACATCGGGCTCTTCTCCGCCGGCGCCGTCGATTTCGGCCGAATTCGCGCCGAAGGCGGCGGCGGCGGGTTGTGTCGTCATCGACAACACGTCGCAGTTCCGTTACGACGACGACATGCCGCTGGTCGTTCCGGAGGTCAATCCGCGCGCGATCGCGCAGCATCGTGCCGCGCGGCATCATCGCGAATCCGAACTGTTCGACGATTCAGATGGTCGTTGCGCTGAAGCCGATACTCGACGCGGTCGGCATCGAGCGGATCAACGTCGCGACGTATCAATCGGTATCGGGCGCCGGCGCGAAGGGCGTTCGCGAACTCGCGAGCCAGACGGCCGATCTGCTGAACGCGAAACCGATCGAGCCGAAGGCCTTTACGCGGCAGATCGCGTTCAACGTGATCCCGCACATCGACGTGTTCCAGGAGAACGGCTACACGAAGGAAGAAATGAAGATGGTGTGGGAGACGCGCAAGATTCTCGAGGCGCCGGACATCCTGGTGAATCCGACGTGCGTGCGCGTGCCGGTCTTCTACGGGCACTCGGAAGCGGTTCACATCGAGACGCGCGACAAGATCACGCGCCGAGTCGAGCGCGCGCACTGCTGCGCAAAGCGCCGGGCGTCCAGGTGCTCGACGAACGCAAGAACGGTGGCTATCCAACCGCGGTCGTCGATGGCGCCGGCAAGGATGCGGTTTGGGTCGGTCGCATCCGCGAAGACATCTCGCATCCGCGCGGACTCGATCTGTGGATCGTTTCCGACAATGTCCGTAAAGGGGCGGCCCTGAACAGTGTACAAATTGCAGAACTTTTGCTAAAAGAACAGCAATAAGTGTTACTTACTGCACTCTTTGAATACCGCTTCTAAGTTATCTTTTTGTTCGGCATCATGTCGGCGCCTTCGGGCGCCGCATCGCTATGGAAGGTGATGTCACGGTGCCGCGGTAGGTCGCGCCTACGTGCGTTCCGACAGCCGCTGATGGACTGACGTGGATCGACTCTCGGATAGCGCGGCTCGATAAATCGAAGGACAGAACTATGGCTCGCAGGTTGGCATTTGGTTACGCCCTGATTGCAACCCTCTGGTGCGCTCAAGCCTTCGCGCTCGGACTCGGTGACATCACGATTCACTCGGCGCTGAACCAGAAGCTCAACGCCGAAATCGAGTTGCTCGAAACGCAGCGGTATGTCCGAGTCGGAAATCGTTGCGCAGTTGGCGACCGCCGAAGATTTCAAACGCGTCGGCATCGAGCGATTCTTCTTCCTGACGGGTCTGCAGTTCCACGTGGAAATGCGCGATCGGAGTCACGCGGTGCTGCGCGTGACCAGCGCGCAGCCGATCACCGAGCCGTACCTGAACTTCCTCGTGCAGGTGATCTGGCCCAACGGTCGCTTGCTGAAGGAATACACCGTTCTGCTGGATCCACCGACTTATAAGGAGCAAGCGGCGCCGGCGGTCGCGAGTCCGGGTCGCAGCGACCCCGGCGGAGGACCCGCCGGTCGCGTCGAACGGACACCGACGAGACCCGATTCCCAGGTTTCCCTCAGTAGTGCCCCCCGTTCGACCCAGCCCGCCACCCAGTCCCCCTCCCTCAGATCGATTGACCGGCGACAGCTATGGCGTCACCGATCGTGACGACACGCTGTGGAAGATTGCGCAGCGCGCGCGGCCGTGCGGCGAATGTGACGGTGCAACAGAACATGCTCGCGATCGCAGCGCCTGAATCCCGAGGCGTTCATCGGCGGCAACATCAACCTGCTGAAGGCGGGCTACACGTTGCGATCTGCCGAAGGAAGCGGACGTGACGGCGTTGTCGAGCGACCGAAGCGATCAGCGAGGTCGCGGCGCAGAACCAGGCCTGGCAGGCGTATCGACGCGGCGAGGGGCTCGCGCAGTGTCGCCGACCCGCCGACGGGTCGGCGCCGGCCGGCAGAGTCGCAAGCGCTTGCGGGCCAGGTCGATGCGACAGCGAAGCCGTCCGCGCAAACCGGCAGCGCGCCGGCCCGATGGCGAATTGCGCATCGTCGCGGGTGATCGCGTCGGAACACGGCACCGGTGCGGGCGGTGGCAGCGCCGATGCGGCAGCGCTCGAAAGCGAACTCGCCTCGACGAAGGAAGAAGCGGATCGCATCAGCCCGCGAACGCGACGAGGCGGTCTCGAAACTCGACAAGGCGACGTCGCAAGCCGAGCAGAGCGCAGCGCCAGATCGAAGTGCGCGATCAGCAGATCGCGCAGATGCAGGAACAGCTGAAGGCGCTGCAGAAGACGACGGCACTCCGGCCGCCGCACCGCCGGCCGCGAAGCAGGAAGCCGGCGGAATCTGGCGTCGTTGCTGACGTCACCGCTCGTGTTGGGCGGTGCCGGCAATCGTCCTCGTGCTGATCGTCGTCGCCGGACTGATGCGAGTCGCGCGGTCGGCGCCGCGATGACGACGAGCTCGCTGCGTTCGAGTGAATCGAGCCGGTGCGATCGACGCGGTCTGTTGCACGCGCGCGGCGCAGTCGCGGCAGTTTGCCGACGATGGCGCAGAGTCGCGAGCCGGACCTGGACGAACCGGTCGTGCCAACGGAAGAGCACGACGCGCCGGCACCACGAAGGTCGCGCAGACCAGCGACGTCATCGGCGAAGCAGACATCTATATCGCTTACGGTCGTTATCCGCAGGCAGTCAGCCTGCTGCTCAGCGCGCTCGACGACGATCCGAACCGGTCCGACGTGCGCGTCAAGTTGCTCGAGGTGTACGCAGAAACGAAGGACGAAGCCGGCTTCGAAACGCACATGACCGAGTTGCTGACGCGTTGCGACGACAACGAACTGCTGCTCGAAGCGCGCGAGCTCGAGACGAAGCTGCGCGAGGACGAACCGGTTGCGGTAGCGGTCGACGCCGAGCGAGCCGCCGGCGCCGCCGAACGACGAATTCCAACTCGATCTCGATGAGACCGATGGACGACGCTGCGCCGCCGAAGACGTGCGCGACGCGAGCGATCGCGTCGAACCGCCGGACGATCTCGGCGGCGATCTCGGCATCGACTTCAAGGCGGACGACGAACCGACCGTGCCGCGCCGCGCCCGCATGCGTCCGCGCGCGCGAACGCAGGCGAGTCGCGATGACGTCGCCGTCGCGACGGCAGACGACGAAGGCGACGATTCGATCTCGAGGATCTGGAGTTCGAACCACGGCGCGCAGCGACGCCGAAGGCGCAGTCGCGCGCCGCGCGCCAAAGGAGTCGCGACGACGCGTTCGACTTTCTGAACGAGGAAGACGCAGCGACGACCAAGCTCGATCTCGCGAGAGCCTACATCGACATGGGCGACGAAGACGGCGCGCGCGAGATTCTGAGCGAGGTGTTGCAGGAAGGCAGCAACGAGCAGCAGCAGGCCGCCAACGAGTTGCTGGCCAAGTTGAAATAGCGGCATCCGCTCGCAGGTTCGCATCACGGCTGAATCGCCGCCGATCGTTGCAGCATCTCGCGCTCGGCGTCGAATACGACGGCAGCGGCTTTCATGGCTGGCAGCGTCAGGCTGGGCCAGCGGTCCGTTCAGCAGACGCTCGAAGAGGCGCTTGAGTCGGATCGCCGACGCACCGATCGCGCTGCACGCGGCGGGCCGAACGGACGCCGGCGTGCACGCGACACAGCAGATCGTCGGATTCGCGACGCCCGCGGTTCGCCCGATCGAGCGCGTGGATTCGCGGCACCAATAGCCTGATGCCCAACGAAGTGAGCGTACGCTGGGTCGATGACGGTGCCCGCGCACTTTCACGCACGCTTCAGCGCGACCGCGCGCCGCTATCAGTACGTCATTCTCGAATCCGAGCGCGCGCCGGCGATTGCGCGTCAATACGTGACGTGGTCGGCACGTCCGCTCGACGACGCTGCGATGCACGGCGCGGCGCAGCTGTTGGTCGGGGAACACGACTTCACGTCGTTCCGCAGTCGCCGCGTGCCAGTCCAAGTCGCCGTTTCGCTGCGTCTTTTCGATTGCGGTGCGGCGTTTCGACGATCTCGTCGTGCATCGACGTCACCGCCAACGCATTCCTGCATCACATGGTGCGCAACATCGCCGGCGCGCTGCTGCAGGTCGGCCGCGGCGAGCGCGACGCCAGCGTGGATGGGCGAGCGTGCTGATGGCGCGCGATCGCGCGCTCGTCGGTCCCACGGCGCCGCCGACAGGTCTGTATCTCGTCGACGTCCAGTACGGCGCCGAATTCGAGTTTCCGCGCGCGCGGCCGCCGATGATTCTCCGAGCCGCGGGCGACGTCTGGTAGACTACCGCGCTTTTTCCGGGCTCCGGTGAATGCGGGTCAGGGCGAAGATCTGCGGAATCACGCGTCTGGCCGATGCCCGAGGCCGCCGTCCGGCCGGTTGCGACGCGCTCGGTTTCAACTTCTATCCGTCGAGTCCTCGATACGTTTCGCCTGAGCAGGCGAGAGTCGATCATCGCGACGCTGCCGCCATTCGTGACCGTGCGTGGGCTTGTTCGTCGACGCCGATCCGCGCGACGTGCGTGCGATGGCCGCAGCGAGCGGGGTTGCGCTCGTTGCAGTTCCATGGCGACGAAACCGACGCCGACTGCGCAGCGGCCGGATAGCCGTTCATCAAGGTGATTCGCATGTCGGACCGATCGATGCGGCCGCGATCTGGAGCGACGTTTCCCGCGGCGCCGCGCGCTGTTGTTCGACGCGTGGACGGCCGCGCAACCGGGCGGCACCGGAGAGACGTTCGATTGGTCGTGGTGGCCGCGACGTCGGCGAAGCCGTTGATCCTCGCCGGGCGGACTGACGCCCGACAACGTCGCGGAGGCGATCCGCCGTACGCGACCGTTCGCGGTCGACGTCAGCAGCGGCGTCGAGGGTGCGGCAAAAGGGCGTCAAGGACCCCGCAGAAGATCGAACAATTCATGACTGAGGTGCAGCGTGCCAACGAGGGAACTAACGACCTGTATGAGGCGCCGACGCGCGACGGTCACTTCGGCCGCTACGGCGGTCGTTTCGTCGCGGAGACGCTGTTCCACGCGCTCGATCAGCTCGATGCGCTGTACCAGCGAGCTGAAGCGCGATCCGGATTTTCAACGCGAGCTCGCGCAAGACCTCTCGCAGTACGTCGGACGCCCGACGCCGCTGTATGCGGCGCGAACGCCTGACGCGAGAACTGGGTGGCGCGCAGATCTTCCTGAAGCGCGAGGATCTGAATCATACCGGCGCGCACAAGATCAACAACACGGTCGGCCAGGCGATGCTGGCGAAGCGCATCGGCAAACGTCGAATCATCGCGGAGACGGGCGCCGGGTCAGCACGGCGTGGCAACCGCGACGGTTGCCGCGCGGTTGGGACTCACGTGTCAGGTCTACATGGGCTCGGAAGACATCAAGCGGCAGAGCCTCAACGTCTACCGGATGAAACTGTTGGGCGCGGACGTGGTCCCGGTGACGTCCGGGTTCGCGCACGCTGAAGGATGCGATGAACGAAGCGATGCGCGACTGGGTCACCAACGTCGACGATACGCACTACATCATCGGCACCGTCGCCGGACCGCATCCGTATCCGATGATGGTGCGCGACTTTCAGTCGGTCATCGGGCAGGAAGCGCGCGCGCAGTGTCTGCAGCAGACCGGACGCTTGCCGGACACGCTCGTCGCGTGCGTCGGCGGCGGATCGAACGCGATTGGCCTGTTCCATCCGTTCGTCGACGACTCGTCGGTTCGATTCGTCGGCGTCGAAGCGGCGGGCCTGGGGCTCGAGACCGGCAAGCACGCCGCGACGCTCGTCGGCCGGAGTGCCCGGCGTGTTGCACGGCAATCGCACCTATCTGTTGGCGGACGACGACGGCCAGATCATCGAGACGCATTCGATCTCGGCGGGCCTCGACTATCCCGGCGTCGGTCCCGAGCACGCGTATTTCAAGGACATCGGCCGCGCCGACTACGTTTCGGTCACCGACGACGCGGCACTGTCGGCGTTTCGCTATCGTGACGCAGGTCGAGGGCATCATGCCGGCGCTCGAATCGAGTCACGCGCTCGCGTGGGTGCGCGAGTACGCGCCGCGCGCGCCGCGCGACGAGATCGTCATCGTCAACCTGTCGGGTCGCGGCGACAAAGACATCCTGACCGTGGCCGCAATCGACGGGATCGTCGTTGTGAGCCGCATTCGAAGCGCGATTGAGCGCGCTGCGACGTTCGGGTCGCAAGGCGCTCGTCGCGTTCATCACCGGTGGCGATCCCGAACGATCGACGACGGTGCCCGCGATGCACGCGCTGGTCGCGGGCGGCGCGGACGTCATCGAGGTCGGCGTGCCGTTTTCGGATCCGGAGGCCGAAGGTCCGGCGATTCAGAGAAGTTCGGAGCGGGCGCTTGGCGGCCGGCACGCGACTTGATCGACGTGTTCGACATGGTGCGCGAGTTTCGCGCGCGCGACGCGACGACGCCGGTGTTGCTGATGGGCTATCTGAACTCGGTCGAACGAATGGGATATCGAGAGTTCGTCGACGCGCGCGGCCGCCGCCGGCGTCGACGGAATGATCGTCGTGAATCTTGCCGCCGGAAGAAGCGGGCGAACTGACGCGAATTGATGCGCGCGCGCGACCTGATCTGATTTTCCTCATCGCACCGACGATCGACGCCGGCGCGCATCGAACTGATCGCGCCGCAGGCCAGCGGCTTCATCTATTACGTCGCGCTGAAGGGCGTGACCGGCGCGAACGCACCTGCGCACCGATGGCATCGCCGACCAGATCGCGCGGATTCGTGCGCACACGCGATCTGCCGATCATGGTCGGGTTTCGGCATCAAGGACGGCGCGACTGCGCGCGCGATCGGCGCCGCTCGCCGACGGCGTCGTCGTCGGCACCGCGCTGGTCACGACGATGGAGCGCAATCAACGACAGCCGGAACGCATCGCGCCGGCGCTGACGACGCAGCTGCTCCGAAATACGCGCGGCGCTCGACGATCGATGACGTCTACGCACGCTGAGCGACTGGCTGTTGCACGCCGAGCAGGTTCATCCGGTCGGCATCGATCATGGGTCTCGATCGGGTGCGCGAGGTTGCGCTTCGTCTCGGCGTGTTGCCGCCTGCGAAGCAGCAACGTCGTCATCGCCGGTACCAACGGCAAAGGTTCGACGTCGGTCTACCTCGAGGCGTTGTTGCTCGCGGATGGACGCACGGTCGGCACGACGTTGTCGCCGCATCTGAACCGATTCAACGAACGCGTGCGGGTGAATGGCAGCTGCTGTCGACGACGACGTGCTGTGTGATGCGTTTGCGTCGATCGAAGCGCGCGCGCCGCGAAATTACGCTGACGTATTTCGAGTTCGGCATTCTCGCCGCGCTGCTCGTGTTCCGGCGTGCGGACGTCGACGTGACCGTGCTCGAAGTCGGTCTCGGCGGTCGTCTCGATGCGGTCAATCTCGTCGACGGGATCGGTCACGGTGATTACGAGTATCGGCATCGACCATGTCGCATACCTCGGACCGGATCGCGAATCGATCGGCGCCGAGAAGGCCGGCATCCTGCGTCGCGGCGTGCCGTGCGTGTATGGCGAAGCGTCGATTCCGTCGAGCATCGTCGCAGCGGCGCGCGCGCTCGATGCGCCGCTGCTGCGCCATGGGCGCGATTTCCATGGCGCGGCAGCGAACGACGGTTGGGAATTCGACGGTGTGCGCGATGGTCGAGCCTGTGCACCTGCGCGGACTCGTGCGACCCAGCGTGGCTTTGAACAACGCAGCGACCGCGTTGCAGGCGTTGTTGGCGCTCAAGGCGCCCGAGACTGCGCTGCGCCGACTTGCGCACGCGACGCACGCTTGATCGCGGCCGCCGCGCACGCGCGTCTGCCCGGACGCTTCGAGCATTTCGACTATCGCGGAGTGACCGGTGATCGTCGATGTCGCCCACAACCCACATGGCGCGGCGTTTCTGAGCGAACAACTGCGCGCGACGCAACGTGGCGGTCGCACGATTGCGATTGCGGGATTCTTGCAAGACAAAGATGCAGCGGGCATCGTAGCCGCCCTCGATTCGGCGGTGGACGAATGGATGTTTGTCGGTACCGAACGGGCCACGTGGCCAAGATGCGCAGATGTCCGCGAGTAAGGTACATCACCGTGCGTCCGGTCGCGGTAACCACTCGCGCACTGGACGATGTGCTGGCCGCGCTGGGCGACGCAGTCAAAACCTTCCGATCGGTTGCTCGTGTTCGGCTGTTTCGATCTGGCGCAACGGGCGCGCGCGATCTTGTTGCGTGAAGGTGTTCAGGCATGACTGAACGGACCGCGATTTCGCGTCATGGGTGGCGTGTTCCTGGTCGCGGTCGCGATCATCGTGCTGCCGATGTTGTTCGACGGCGCCGGCGTCGAATCGCCCGCCGCGCCGTCGCTGCCGGCAGCCGCGCCGCGATGGACGCGCCGCACGTGCCGGCGCTGGACTCCGGCGAATCTCGCGAATGCCGATGCGCTGCGCGAACGAATCGACGACGACGGCTTCGATCGTTCGACGGCGACTCGGGTCGGTGATCCGGTGCTGGCGCCGGCCGATCCGGCGTCAGCACGGCGCATTGCCGACAGCGTGGGGCGTTCAGCTCGGCAGTTTTTCCGATCGAGCAAAGGCCGTCGCGTTGCGCGATCAGCTGCGCGCGGACGGCTATCAATCGGTGCTCACGGAAGTGAAGGGTCTCACGGGCATATCGACGCGCGTCGCAATCGGCCCGATGGTCGATCGCGACGACGCGACGCAACCTCGAGCGCGAACTGGAGAAACGTTACGGAATGGATGTGATCGTCGTCGTGTTCGGCCAATGAAGTGACGGTGCCTTGGCCGTGGTTGACTACGTCATCGTCGGCGTCATCGCGATTTCGGCGCTCATCGGACTCGTGCGCGGTTTCGTTCGCGAGGTTCTGTCGCTCGCGATCTGGGCGCTCGCGGTGATGCTGGCGCTCGCATTTGCCGATGAGCTCGCGGCGATGCTGCCGAAACGCATCGAAGGCGCGTCGCTGCGGTTCGTGACGTGCGTTTGCGATTGTCTTCGTCGGCGACGCTGGTCGCGGGCGCTGTCGTTCAATGGTTGATCACGCGCTGGTGCAGACGACCGGTCTGTCCGGCACCGATCGTCTCATCGGGCTGCGTCTTCGGCGGGCTGCGCGGCGCGGTTGTGTGTATCGTCGCGGTCATTGCGCTGCGCCCGTTCGCCGCGCGAGCAATCGTGGTGGCACGCGTCGCGCGCCATTCCCGTGCTTGGGTGCATTCGAGTCGGACTGTGATGCACGCGTTTTCGTCGGCCGGCGAAATGGTCAACCGGCTTCGCGAGAAGCGATGAAGGAGCGAGTATGTGCGGCGTAGTTGGCATGGTGAGCCGAACCGCGGTGAATCAGCAGCTCTACGATGCGCTGACGGTTCTGCAACATCGCGGGCAGGACGCCGCCGGCATCGTGACGTGCGACGGCGGACACCTGTTCCTGCGCAAAGGCAACGGTCTCGTCAGCGACGTGTTTCCAGCAGCAGCACATGCAGCGGCTGGTCGGCAACATGGGTATCGGTCACGTCCGCTATCCGACCGCCGGCAGTTCGAACTCCGCCGAAGCTCAGCCGATGTACGTGAATTCGCCGTACGGGATCACGCTCGCGCACAACGGCAATCTGACGAACTCGGAACAACTGAAAGAGGACGTCTACCGGGACGACCTGCGGCACGTGAATACCGAATCGGACTCGGAAGTGCTGCTGAACGTGTTTCGCGCACGAGTTGCAGCGCGTCGGCGGGCATCGTCCCGAAGCCGGATCACATCTTCGAAGCAGTCGCCGGCGTGCATCAGCGTTGTCGCGGTGCGTTCGCGGTGGTGGCGATGGTGATCGGCGGCGGCATCGTCGGATTTCGCGATCAAGTTCGGTATTCGTCCGCTGGTGTTCGGCAAACGCGAGACGGAATCCGGTACCGACTACATGATCGCGTCGGAGAGCGTGGCGCTCGACATTCTCGGTTTTCAACTCGTCAGAGACGTCGCGCCGGGCGAGGCGGTCTACATCAGCGCGCAGGGTGAGCTGACGACGCGACGTCTGCGCGGAGAGTCCGGTGCACACGCCGTGCATTTTCGAGCAGGTCTATCTGGCGCGGCCCGACTCGATCATCGATCAGGTGTCGGTGTACAAGTCGCGCTTGCGGATGGGCGAAAAGCTCGCCGACCGAATCGTCTCGCAAGTACTCGCGCAACGATCACGACATCGACGTCGTCATTCCGATTCCCGATACCGGTCGCACCGCAGCGCTGCCGTTGGCGCATCGACTCGACGTGAAATATCGCGAGGGCTTCGTCAAGAATCGCTACATCGGCCGAACGTTCATCATGCCGGGCCAGCAGCAGCGCCGAAAGTCGGTGCGCCAGAAGCTGAACGTCATCGAATTGGAATTCAAAGGTAAGAACGTGTTGCTCGTCGACGACTCGATCGTGCGCGGCACGACGATCAGCCAGATCATCGCGATGGCGCGTGCGGCGGGTGCGCGCAAGGTGTACATGGCGTCGGCCGCGCCGGCGGTGCGGTTCCCGAACGTCTACGGCATCGACATGCCGTCGGCCGGCGAATTCGTCGCCTACAACCGCACCGACGAAGAGGTCGCACGGGTCATCGGCGCCGACTGGCTCGATCTATCAGAACACCGAAGATCTCGTCGCGTGCGCGGTCGAGGGCAATCCGCGGATCACGCGCTACGAGTGCTCGGTTTTCGACGGCGATTACGTGACGGGAGACATAGACGATGCGTACCTCGAACGACTATCGTTGCGTCGCAATGACCTCATGAAACAACGCCGTGAAGCCGACTACAGCGGTGATCACTCCGTCATCGAGCTACACAACCACGCTTGACGGGTCGACGCACGACGTCATCGAGAACGTCGTCGCTCGGCTCGGTCGCGTCCTGCTCGGCAAAGAGCATCAGATCAAGCTCGCGCTCGCCTGTCTGTTCGCTCGTGGTCATCTGCTGATCGAAGACCTGCCCGGTATGGGCAAGACGTTGTTGTCGCACGCGCTCGCGCGCGTGCTTGGGACTTTCGTTCAACCGTATTCAGTTCACGAGCGACGTGCTGCCGGGCGACATCGTCGGCGTGTCGGTATTCGATCGCGAGCAGAACGCGTTTCGATTCGTGCCGGGTCCGGTATTTGCGCAGGTCGTGCTGGCGGACGAGGTCAATCGTGCGACGCCGAAGACCCAAAGCGCGTTGCTCGAGGCGATGGAAGAACGACAAGTCACGGTCGACGGTCAGACGCGGCCATTGCCGGAACCGTTTTTCGTCATCGCGACGCAGAATCCGAGCACGCAAACCGGCACGTTTCCGTTGCCGGAATCGCAGCTCGATCGATTTCTGATGCGGATCGAAATCGGCTATCCGGAGCCGGATGCCGAACGCGAGTTGCTGAAGAGCGGCGATCGTCGTCCGGCACTCGAGCAGCTGCCGACGATCGTCGATCGAAAGCGCCTCGTGCAGATTCAGGCGGCGGTCGACGCGATCAAAGCGGCCGACCCGTTGATCGACTACGTGCAGCGCCTCGTGCATTTCAGTCGCGCATGAACCGGAATTTGCGTTCGGCTTGTCGCCGCGCGGCGCGCTCGCGTTGCTGCGAGAGTGCGCGCGCGTGGGCGCTGTTGCAGCAAGCGCAGTCACGTTGTGCCCGGAGGACGTGCAGGCGGTGCTGCCGAGCGTCGTCGAGCATCGCCTGCGCTCCGCGGCGGATTTTTCCGGACACGGCGGCGGCGCGCTCGCGCAGAAGCTGTTGTCCGGCGTCGATGTGGTCGGCTGACGTCCGCATCTTCGGATTCGAGTCGCTGAGCGATGGCGGTTGAGCTGTCCGCGTTCGAACGCTCCCCTCGATTCAGTCGTTGGCTCGATCGACGCATTCCGCCGTCGCGTCGCCTCACGCTCAGCCAGCAATCGATCTTCATATTTCCGACAGTTCACCGGATTCCTGTTCGGCGGCCTGATCGTGTTGCTCATTCTCGGCGCGATCAACTACCAGAACAGTCTCGTCTACGGCGTCGCGTTTACGCTGGGCAGTCTGTTTCTCGTGACGATTCTGTACACCTTCAGAAATCTGTCGGGACTGACGATCGAATTGATCGCCGCGGGCACCGGTTTCGTCGGCGAAGACGTCGAGTTCCAGGTGCGCGTCTCGCGTCCAAAGGGTAAAGGGCGCGAAGGAATTCAACTCGGCTGGCTCGGCGCGATCGCGCAATGGGCCGAGGTCTACGACAGCGAGGCGTGCACGCGTTCGGTTGTTCGTCCGCGCGCAAGCGGCGCGGCTGGCTCGATCCCGGACGGCTGCTGATCGAGACGCAATATCCGCTGGGACTACTGCGCGCGTGGACCTGGGTCGACCTCGGCGCGCGCGCGCTGGTGTATCCGCAACCGCTGTTCGTCGATCAACCGGAACACGTCGCGCGACGCGGTGACGACGGTGAATTGATGGATCCGCAGGGCAGCGACGATTTCAGCGACATGCGGTTGTATCGCGCGGGCGATCCGGTGCGACATGTCATCTGGCGCGTTTACGCGCGCTCGGATCAACTCGTCGTGAAGGAATACACGAGCTATCTCGATCCGCGACTGATGCTCGACTTCGACCGCGTCGCCGGTGGGACGAAGAGCGATTGTCGCGACTGACCGGCATGGCGCTGAACGCGGCGCGTTCGGGCCGCGAGTTCGGCCTCGTTCTGCCGGGAATGAAGATCCGCCCGGCGTCGGCGATCAGCATCGCGATTCGATACTGCGGGCACTGGCGTTGTATGGCCTTCCTCAAGCGTAACGAGACCATCGAGGCGCTCGGCGTCGGATATCAGATTCCGCGCAACAGCCTTGCGTTGTTGATGATCGCGCAGGCGTTCGTCGTGTTGCCGCACGCGGCGCACATCACGCCGTGGATCGTCGCGGTGGGACTGTTCTGCGGCTGCTGGCGCTGGATGGTGTTTCAAGGGCGCTGGGACTACCCGCAACGCTGGGTCAAAGTGCTGCTCGTCGTCGCGTCGGCCATCGGTGTCGGCGTGAGCGGCAAGAACGTGTTCAGTCTCGAGACGGCGACGGGGCTCTTGATCGTTGCGTTTGCGCTGAAGCTCGTCGAGATGAAGAGCCGTCGCGACGCGTATCTCGTCATTCACCTGTGCTACTTCATCATCGCCGCGGAATTCCTGTTCGATCAGTCGATCGGCATCGCGTTGTACGGCGTCCTTGTCGATGGTGATCGTCACTGCGGCGTTCGTCGGGCTGCATCAGCTGCATACGCGCGTGCGCGTTTCGACGTCGCTGCGTACTGCGGCGGTGCTCGTCATGCAGGCCGTGCCGCTGATGCTCGTGCTGTTTCTGTTTTTTCCGCGCGTCGCGCCGTTGTGGTCCGTGCCGCTTCCGGGCGGATCACGCACCGGAATCACCGAACACGTTGCGCCGGGCGACATCGCGGCGCTGACGCGCTCGGACGAGATCGCGTTCCGCGCGGTGTTCGACGGTCCGATGCCGCCGCCGCGCGATTTGTACTGGCGCGGTCTCGGTCTATTCGAATTTCTTCGCAGGGCACGTGGTCGGTCGGCGGCATGTCGAGCCGCACCGGAGAATGCACCGGTCGCGCCCGGATCGCACACGGACTTCATGCCGGATCGTTGCGGGCATCGAGCCGCTGTCGTATCAGGTGTTGCTGGAACCGACGCAGGCGTCGTGGTTGTTCGCGCTCGACGTCGCGATGCCGGTCGCGCACGGCACATCGCTGACGCGCGACTTCCGACTGATCACTGACGAACCGGTCCATACGATGATCCGCTACCGCGGCGCAGTCGTATCCGGGCGCGGTCGATGGATCTCGAGCTGCCGGACTGGTTGCGGCGCCGCGAAACGCAACTGCCCGAGGACGACAATCCGCGCATCGTCGCGTTCGCGAAGGATCTCGCTGCGCGCAGCGACGGTCCGGAGGCGTTCCTCGCCAACGTACTGCAGTACATTCGCGACCGAACCGTTTTTCTACACGTTGAATCCGCCGCTGCTCAGCGACGCGGCAGCGTCGATGCGTTCTGGTTCGATTCGCGCCGGGGATTCTGCAGCCACTTTGCCGGTGCGTTCGTCTACATGGCGCGCGCGGTCGGTATTCCGGCGCGAATGATCGGCGGCTATCAGGGCGGCGAGATGAACCCGCTGACAGGGCATCTCGTCGTGCGCCAGTACGACGCGCATGCATGGACGGAGGTCTGGCTCGAAGGGCGTGGCTGGGTGCGATTCGACCCGACGGCCGCGGTCGCGCCCGCACGCATCGAATCCGGTCTGGATGCCGCACTGTCCGAAGACTGATCGCGCGGTGCTTGCCGCGCGTCACCGGCAGCCGCTTCGACGGCGTGCCGGGACTGCGCGACGTGATGTATCTGTTCGAATCGATGCAGCATCGCTGGAACCTGTGGGTTGTCGGTTACGACACCGAAGTGCAGGCGCGCTATCTCGCGGACCTGTTCGGCGAAGTGACCCCGACGCGCGTCGGTCTCGCGATGTTGCTCGGCGGCGGCGTGAGCCTGGCACTCGTCGTTGTGAGTCTGTTCTGGCGGCGTCGACCTGCGCCCGATCATCCGGCGCAGCGGGCTGTTCCGCCGATTTGCCGAGCGAGCTGGTCGCAGCGGACTCACGCGTCATGCCGGACGAAACTCCGGCGCGCTTCCTGCGCGCGTCAACGCGACGCGCAATCGCGCGTCCGACCGACATCGCTGCGCTGATCGATCATCTCGATTCGCTGCTCTACAATCCCGACGTCCCCTGCAGCAAGCAATCGCTGCGCACGTTGCGCAGCGGATCTGCGTCGATTGCAGGTCGATGTCGCGCTGCGCGCGCGTTCGTAATCGCGGTCAGACGATGTCGAGAGTCGTGCGTTCGACGCCGTGCGTCGGCATCTGTTCGACGACCTACGGCGACCTCGATCTGTCGCGGCTGCAAACGATTCGCGCACGAGATCGTTGCGTGGAATGGTTACACCGACGATCAGCGCGAGCGGGTCTGGCAGCGGTCTGTATGCGCTGCGTGATGCAAGCGACCGCGGTGTTCGTCGCTGTCGCGGATGCGCAGCACGCTGCGTGACGCAGCACGTCGCCGCGCGGTCGAGCGCGCCACCGACATGTCGCTGCTGACGCTGGGCTACGAAGTGTTGCGCCGCAAAGCGCGCGATCTGCAGTACGTTGACGTGACATCGGGCTGCGGCGCGTTGCAGGCGGATCGGGTCGAGCCCGATCGCCGTTCGTGACGCGATCGATGCGGAATTCCACCTTCGCTCGGTTGCGTATTTCGAACGCAGCTTCCATACGCCGGTTGATTCACTAGTGGACGCAGCGCAATGCAGCGAGCTGCTCGATTGCGCGACGCCGGAGACGTGGTTCGACGCGGCGTGCAGCGACCTGCCGACGTTGCTGATCGATCATGCCAACTGCGAAAAGAAGGCCGCCGGCACGGCGGTGAGTCTGCTGTATCGTTATGTCGACAAGCCCAAACTGTTGCGGCGCATGTCGCGGCTGGCGCGCGAGGAGTTGCGTCACTTCGAGCAAGTGTTGGCGATGCTGGATGCGCTTGGCATCGCGTACGGACACCTGACGCCGAGTCGGTACGCGCGATCGATGCGCGCCTTGATTCGCACGTCGGAGCCGGGTCGCCTGATCGATACCTTGATCGTCGGTGCGGTCGTCGAGGCGCGTTCGTGCGAACGATTTGCCGGCCTCGCGTCAGCGCCTCGATGGCCGACTCGCGCGACTTCTATCGGCGCTTGCTCACGTCCGAAGCGCGACATTGCGAATACTATCTGGAACTCGCCGGCGACTCGGTCGATGCAACGGATGCCGGTGTTTGTCGATTGCGATCGCGACCTCGTGCTATCGGTGGATCCACAGCTGCGATTTCATAGCGGCGTACCGATCGCGGCGTGACGCTCGCGGCGTCGTAAAGCGGGATCGCGACCAGACTCGACGTGTTACGAGTGAAACTGTTCGGCCGCGTACAAGCGTGTTTTGCAGAATCGCGACGCGCGTCATCGGACCGACGCCGCCGGGTACCGGCGTGATCCAGCTCGCGCGCTTGCGCGCTTCCGCGAATTCGACGTCGCCGTGCAGACGACCGTCCGCGTCACGCGTGATGCCGACATCGATGACGATCGCGCCCGGTTTGATCCAGTCGCCTTTGATCAGGCCCTGCTTGCCGGTCGCCGATACGAGTACGTCGGCCGCAGCGGACGTGTCGCTCGATGTCGCGAGTGAACTTGTGTGCGGTCGTGACGGTGCAACCGGCCAGCAGCAGCTCGAGTCCCATCGGTCGCCCGACGTGATTGGATGCGCCGATGATCGTTGCGTCGAGACCACGGATCGCGATGCCGGTGTGCTCGAGCAGTTGCATGATCCCCTTCGGCGTACACGATCGAAGCACGGGTTGGCGCAGCGCGAGGCGGCCGATGTTGTAAGGATGGAATCCGTCGACGTCCTTGTGCGGCACGATCCGTTCGAGGATGTCGGTGCTGTCGATCTGCGGCGGCAACGGCAGTTGCACCAGAATGCCGTCGATGCGTCGGGTCGGCGTTCAGCTCGTCGACGTGACGGACGAGTTCGTGCTGCGGCGTGTCGGCGCGCAGATGCCGGAACGTCGGACTTGAATCCGGCCTCGAGGCAGTCGCGTT
This sequence comes from uncultured Gammaproteobacteria bacterium, assembly GCA_963829065.1. Classification (GTDB taxonomy): domain Bacteria; phylum Pseudomonadota; class Gammaproteobacteria; order Pseudomonadales; family Azotimanducaceae; genus DATJGR01. Next base: position 393,930 of record CAWHHK010000021.1, read on the forward strand.
GTTTGCCACGCACGTAGATCTCGGAGGCCGGATCGTCGCCGACGAGAATGACAGCGAGGCCCGGCGCACGCCGGTTGTGCCGCTTTGAGCGCGGCGACCGTGCGCCGCGATTTCTTTGCGCAGACTGCGCAGCGATTGCGTTGCCGTCGAGAATCTGGGCAGTCATTGTCGGGTTGTCGCGTTCACGCGTGAATTTCGCGCGAAATTCTACACTGCGCGTCGCGCGGTCATAGCGCGGGGACGCGTTGTTTGACGCTAAAAATAGCGGTGAGTATCATGCGACCGCGCCACGTCCGGCGGGCGATCATGCGGCCATGTGGCCTTCGCCTCTGTGACATTCGTTGGGTTCGATCGGGGTATAGCGCAGTCTGGTAGCGCGCCTGCTTTGGGAGCAGGATGTCGGGAGTTCAAATCTCTCTACCCCGACCAATCAACTCCGTTAGGGTGCGGTCACGAGCGCCCGTAGCTCAACCGGATAGAGCATCGGCCTTCTAAGCCGAGGGTTGAAGGTTCGATTCCTTCCGGGCGTACCAGGAACGTGTCGCGGCCTACGCTCGGCCGACAGCTAAACACTGGTGGACGTAGCTCAGCTGGTAGAGCTCCGGATTGTGATTCCGGCGGTCGCGGGTTCGAGCCCCGTCGTCCACCCCATCTTCGATGCGCGTCATCGCGTGGCAGGCACAACGAGGAATGAACAAGACATGCAGGTCTCCATTGAAACCACGAGCGGCCTCGAACGCCGAATGACGATCGTGGTGCCGTCGGAAACGTTCGAACAACAGATCAGCGATCGCTTGAAGGCGACCGCGCAACGCGCGCGGCTGGCCGGATTTCGACCAGGCAAGGTGCCGGTGAAGGAAATCCGTCGACGATTCGGAAAATCCGTGCGTCAGGAAGTCGCCGGCGAGCTGATGCAGAGCACGTTCTTCGATGCGATTCAGCGGGAAAGCATGTCGCCCGCCGGATCGCCGAGCCTCGACGTGTTACGGATGGAGCCCGGTGAAGACTTCGAGTTTGCCGCGACGTTCGAAGTGTATCCGCCGGTTGATCTCGCACCGTTGACGTCGCGTCGACGTGAAACGACCGCGCGCCGAGATCACCGACGCCGACGTCGACAAGATGGTCGAGAGCGCTGCGCGAGCAACGCAAGCACTGGCATGCGGTCGAGCGCGCCGCAGCCGATGGCGATCGCGTCACGGTCGATTTCAAGGGCAGCATCGACGACGTCGCTGTTCGATGGCGGCACCGGCGAGAACGTCGCGTTCGTGCTCGGCGCGAAGCAGATGATCGACGATTTCGATCGCGGCGTTCGCGGCGCGAAGGCGGGCGATGCGGTCAGCTTCGATGCGACGTTTCCGGTCGACTATCGCGTCGAGACGCTCGCCGGGAAAACGGCGCGCTTCGACGTCACGGTCAAGGAAGTCGCGCACGCGCACGTGCCGGAACTCGATGACGACGTTCTTCAAGACGTTTGGATTCGAGAGGGCGGCATCGACGCGTTTCGTGCCGAAGTGCGCAAGAACATGGAGCGCGAACTCGACAGCCGCGGTCAAAAATCAGCTGAAGCGTCAGGTCATGGACGAGCTGAAGCGATTGCACGAAGTGCAGCTGCCGCAAGTCGATGGTCAAACGCGAGATCGGCGCGCTGAAGCAACAGATGGCGCAACAGATGCAGAGCTACACCGCAAGCTGCCGATCATGACCACGACCACGACCACGACCACGACCATGACCATGACCATGACCATGACCATGACCACGATCATGACCACGATCACGAGCACGACGCATCGACCGACGATGCCGGACCTACCGGACGATCTGTTTCAGGCGAGGCTGAGCGCCGCGTGAAGGTCGGGCTTGGTCGTCAACGAATTGATCAGCGTCGCACGGATCTGAAATCCGATCCGGTCCGGGTCCGGCAACGGATCGAAGATATCGCCAAGACCTACGTGCAGCCCGAGCAGGTGATCAATTGGTACTATAGTAATCAGAAGCCCAGCTGTCGCAGATCGAGATGGCGGTGTTGGAGGATCAGGTCGTCGAACACATTCTCGAGAATGCGGACGTCAGCGAGATTCGACAGCAACTACGAAGACGTCATCGGCGGGTCGCGCGGTGCCGCAGGCCGGAGCTCGACGCGGACTCAAGTAGCGCTAGTCACGCTCAGGAGAGGACGTATGTCGCAACACAGATTTGACGGAATGGAACCGATGACGAACCTCGGCCTCGTGCCGATGGTCGTCGAACAGTCGGCGCGCGGCGAGCGCGCGTTCGACATCTATTCGCGGTTGCTGAAGGAACGGATCGTATTTCTCGTCGGGCCGGTCGAGGATCAGGTTGCGAATCTCGTCGTCGCGCAGATGCTCTATCTGGAGTCCGAGAACCCGGACAAAGACATTCACCTCTACATCAACTCGCCGGGCGGTTCGGTCACCGCCGGAATGTCGATCTACGACACGATGCAGTTCGTGCGTTGCAACGTCAGCACGATGTGTATCGGCCAGGCCGCCAGCATGGGCGCATTCCTCCTCGCGGCGGGTGCGCGGGGCAAGCGCTTCGCGTTGCCGAACTCACGCATGATGCTGCATCAACCGGCAGGTGGTTCGCGTGGGGTTGCCGCTGACATCGAGATTCAGGCGCGCGAAATTCTGTTGATGCGTGGTCGGCTGAACGCGTTGCTGGCCGAACACACGGGTCAATCGGTCAGGAACGTATCAGCGCAGGATACCGACCGGGACTTCTGGATGAGCCCCGATGAAGCCGTTGGCTACGGCCTGGTCGACGTGGTGCAACGGCCGCGCAAACCACTCGCCAAAGTGGTCGGGCAGTAGGTCGCGCATTGAGGCGGCACCGCACGAAGCAAGGCTTGAAAAATCAGTGGTTTCCAAGCAAGGTGTTCAGACCTTTGGGCATCCGAGGTAGCTGAATGGCGGACGATCATAGCGGCAGGAGCGACGACTCGAGCAAATTGCTGTACTGCTCCTTCTGTGGCAAGAGCCAGCACGAAGTCCGGAAACTGATCGCCGGACCTTCCGTATTCATCTGCGATGAATGCGTCGAGCTGTGCAACGACATCATCCGCGAAGAAGTCCAGGAAAGCGGCAGCGGCACCGATCGCAGCAAGCTGCCGGTACCGAAGGAAATCCGCGCAATCCTCGATCAGTACGTCGTCGGCCAGGATCACGCCAAAAAGGTTCTGTCGGTCGCCGTTCACAATCATTACAAGCGGTTGAATTACAACGGCAAAAAAGACGACGTCGAGCTCTCCAAGTCGAACATTCTGCTGATTGGTCCGACCGGATGCGGCAAGACGTTGCTGGCCGAGACACTGGCGCGGCTGCTCGACGTTCCGTTCACGATCGCGGACGCGACGACGCTGACCGAAGCCGGCTACGTCGGTGAAGACGTCGAGAACATCATTCAGAAGCTGCTGCAGAAGTGTGAATACGACGTCGAGCGTGCGCAGGTCGGCATCGTCTACATCGACGAAATCGACAAGATCTCACGCAAGTCGGACAACCCGTCGATCACGCGCGACGTGTCGGGCGAGGGCGTGCAGCAGGCACTGCTGAAGCTGATCGAAGGAACCATCGCGTCGGTGCCGCCGCAAGGCGGACGCAAACACCCGCAGCAGGAATTCCTGCAGGTCGATACGACGCAACATCCTGTTCATCTGCGGCGGTGCGTTCGCCGGTCTCGACAAGGTGATCATCGATCGCTCCGACAAGAGCGGAATCGGCTTCAATGCGGTCGTCAAGGGCGAGGCCGACAAACAGAGCATCGGCGACACGCTGCGCCAGGTCGAGCCCGAAGACTTGATCAAGTACGGTCTGATTCCGGAGTTCGTGGGTCGCTTGCCGGTCGTCGCGACGCTCGAAGAACTCGATGTCGATGCGTTGATGCAGATCCTCACCGAACCGAAGAACTCGTTGACGAAGCAGTACGGCAAGCTGTTCGAGATGGAAGGCGTCGAAGTCGATTTCCGCGAAGATGCGCTGCATTCGGTTGCCGAGAAAGCGATGGAACGAAAGACCGGTGCACGCGGCCTGCGTTCGATCCTCGAATCGGTGTTGCTCGACACGATGTACAGCCTGCCGTCGACGAAGAACGTGACGAAGGTTGTCATCGATGCGAGCGTCATTCGCGGCGAGAGCCCGCCGATGTTGATCTACGAGAACGTCGACAAGGCCAAGGCCGCACCTGAAGACTGATCGCGAAGTACATCGCAATATCGAAGGGGCCGTAAAGGCCCCTTCGCGCATTTGTGTGGTCGAGGTCTCGCGTTACAATCGAGGCACAAGATCCCACTCGGTGTGCGCCTGCGGCCCGTAAGCTCTCGAGAGAATCCACGTTGAAGCAGGTGACCATGAAGCAAGCCGCGAGCGACCTCGTGACCGAAATTCCGGTTCTGCCGTTGCGCGACATGGTCGTGTATCCGCACGGCGTGCATCCGCTGTTCGTCGGCACCGAGAGTTCGATCCGGGCGCTCGAAGCCGCGATGGCGACCGACAAGCAGGTGCTTGCTGGTCGCCAAGCGCGATGCAGACACCGAACGACCCGACGCGCGAGGATCTGTTCGACGTCGGAACCGTGTCGACGCTGCTGCAATTGCTGAAGCTGCCTGACGGCACCGTAAAGGTGCTCGTCGAAGGTGGATTCCGCGCGCGCATTCTCGATTTCGACGATGCCGGTCGATTACATGGCGGCCGACGTGCAGTCGCTCGCCGAACCGCCGCCCCCGCCGCCGCGGACGCGCTGGTGCGTTCGCTGATGAGCCAGTTCGAACAATACGTGCAGCTGTCGAAAAAAGTACCCGAGGAGGTGCTGTCGTCGCTGTCGAGCATCGACGAGCCGGGTCGCCTCGTCGACACGATCGCCGCGCAGATGACGTTGAAGGTCGACGATCGCCAGAACATTCTCGAGACCGTCGATATCGAACCGCGGATCGAACGGATCCTCGCGCTGATGGGCGCGGAGATCGATCTGTTCCAGGTCGAAAAGCGCATTCGCGGTCGCGTCAAGAAAGCAGATGGAGAAGAGTCAGCGCGAGTACTACCTCAACGAACAGATGAAGGCGATCCAGAAGGAACTGGGCGACCTCGACGAAGTGCCGAACGAAACCGACGACCTGAAGCAGCGGGTCGATCGATGCGGGCATGTCGAAGGAAGCTCGGGACAAGGCGCTGACGGAACTCAACAAACTGAAGATGATGTCGCCGATGTCCGCCGAGGCGACGGTGGTGCGCAGCTATCTCGACTGGATGCTCAGCGTGCCGTGGAAAAAACGCAGCCGCGTCCGGCGCGATCTCGCGCAGGCCGAGAAGATTCTCAACGAGGATCACTACGGTCTCGAGGAAGTAAAGGAGCGGATCCTCGAATACCTCGCGGTGCAGGGACGCGTGCAACGCATCAAAGGTCCGGTGCTGTGTCTCGTCGGTCCTCCGGGTGTCGGCAAGACGTCGCTCGGTGAATCGATCGCGCGCGCGACCAATCGCAAGTTCGTTCGTATGGCGCTGGGCGGCGTTCGCGACGAAGCGGAGATCCGCGGTCACCGCCGCACCTACATCGGCTCGATGCCGGGCAAGGTGCTGCAGAAGATGGCGAAGGGCGGCGTGCGCAATCCGCTGTTCCTGTTCGACGAAGTCGACAAGATGGGAATGGATCATGCGCGGCGATCCGGCGTCGGCGTTGCTCGAGGTGCTCGATCCGGAGCAGAACAACACGTTCAACGACCACTATCTGGAAGTCGACTACGACCTCTCGGACGTGTTCTTCATCTGCACGTCGAACTCGATGAACATTCCGCCCGCGCTGCTCGATCGAATGGAAGTGATCCGGCTGCCGGGTTACACCGAAGACGAGAAGCTCAATATCGCGAAGCGTTATCTCGTGCCGAAGCAGACAGCGTCTGAACGGCTTGGCGATCGACCGATCTGGAGATCGGCGACGAGGCGATCCTGCATCTGATTCGTTATTACACGCGCGAAGCCGGTGTGCGCGGTCTCGAACGCGAAATCGCGAAACTGTGTCGCAAGATCGTCAAGGAGCAGGCGCTCGGGCAAGTTCGCGCGAGCAATCGACATATCGACCGAACTCGTCGAGCACTACAACGGCGTTCGCAAGCACAACTTCGGGCGCGCCGAAGCGAGCAATCAGATCGGCATCGTCACGGGTCTCGCATGGACTCAGGTCGGCGGCGAACTGCTGAACATCGAAGCGGTTGCGGTGCCGGGCAAAGGCAAACAGACGAAGACTGGTTCGCTCGGCGACGTCATGCAGGAGTCGATTCAAGCGGCGCTGACGTTCGTCAGAAGTCGCGTGCGCGTGCTCGGCATTCCACGCAATTTCCACGAGAGCGAACGATATCCACGTGCACGTGCCGGAAGGTGCGACACCGAAGGACGGTCCGAGCGCCGGAATCGGCATGTGCACCGCGATCATTTCTGTGCTGACGGGCATTCCCGTGCGCGCCGATGTCGCGATGACGGGTGAGATCACGTTGCGCGGTCAGGTGTTGCCGATCGGCGGATTGAAAGAGAAACTGCTCGCCGCGCATCGAGGCGGAATTCGAATCGTGATCATCCCGGATGAAAACGCGCGTGACTTGAAGGAAATTCCCGACAACATCAAACGCGATCTCGATATTCGTCCCGTGAAATGGATGGACGACGTGATGAAGATCGCACTCGAACGTATGCCCGAACCGATCGCTGAACCGATCGTCGAAGCTGCAACGCAGACGGTGACGTCCCGCAGCGACCGTTTCGATCAGCGCGCATTAGCGAGGTTGAACGCGATCGTGTGATTCGTAAGTGCTGTCCTTGACAGTGATTTTCTCGAGTTGGTATAAACCTCGCCCACTTTCCGCTGACGTCGTCGGCGCGATTCGAATAGCCTCCCCATCTGTTCATCTCCGAGGGCGTAGTGTGAACAAAACTGAACTGATCGATAAGATCGCCGAGTCCGCCGACATTTCGAAGGCGTCGGCGGCTCGAGCATTGGAGTCGATGCTCGATGCGATTACGTCTGCATTGAAGGATGCCGATCCCGTCGTGCTGGTCGGCTTCGGAACGTTTGCGGTGAAGGAACGCGCAGCTCGGACAGGACGCAATCCGCAGACCGGTGAGCCCATTGCAATCAAGGCGGCGCGAGTTCCTGGGTTCAAGCCGGGCAAAGCGCTGAAGGACGCACTGAACTAGATTCGTCGCGGCACGACCGATCGATCGGGTGCCGCTGATTCACGATCCGAAGGCGCAGGTTCTGCGCCTTTTTTCGTTTGTTGGAGATGATTTCTCATGCTGCAGAAAATGCGCGAACACTCCCAGAGCATGGCGACGAAGATCCTGCTCGGGGTGCTCATCATCGTTTTCACGATGTTCGGCTTCGGCGCTTTCGAAGCGTTCATGAAGACCGATCCGCCCGCCGCGAAGGTCAATGGGGTCAAGATCAGCCAGGGTCAGCTCGCCGATGGAGATGGATCGGCAAAAGCAGCGGATACTGGCGCAGATGGGTGAACGTGCCAATCCAGATCTGATCGATGCCAACCGGTTGCGCACTTCGGTTCTCGACGGATTGATCAATCAGACGATCCTGATGGAATCGGCCCGCGACATGGGCCTGCGGGTGTCCGACGCCGAAGTTGATCGGGTCATCGTCGACAATCCCCAGTTCAAATCGGGTGCAGCGTTCGATGCGGAATTGTATCGACGCCTGCTGGCGAACGTGGGGCATACACCGGCAACGTTCAAGGCGGAGGTCACGAACAACTTCACGCTGTCGCAGTTGACGGGCGCAGTCCGAGAAACGCCGTTCGTCACGCAGAGCGAGGCTCGCGACACGGCTCGCTTGGTCGCGCAGACGCGCGATATTGCGACACTGGTGTTCTCCCCGCAGCAGTTCACGAGCCAGGTCACTGTCAGCGACGACGACGTCAACGCGTACTATCAAGCTCATCTACCGGATTTCATGACGCCGGACACCGTCGATGTCGACTACGTGCAGCTGACGGTCGCCGAACTGTCGCAGGATGCAGCGCTCGCGCCGACGGACGATCAAGTCGCGGCGCAGTACGCGGCCGATGCCGCAGCGTTCAAACCCAGCGAGCGGCGACACGTGGCCCACATACTGCTGCAGGTCAACGATTCGCGCACCGAAGCCGCCGCAATTGCACAGTTGACCTCGGTCAAAGAGAAGCTTGCACGCGGCGAGCATTTCGACGCGCTTGCGCGAACGATTTCGGAGGATCCGGGTTCTGCGCCGAGCGGCGGCGACCTTGGCGTGATTTCCAAGGGTGCGATGAGTCCAGAGTTCGAAAAGGCGGCGTGGTCTCTCGGGGTCAATGAAGTATCGGATCCCGTGCGAACGGAGTTCGGCCTGCATCTGATCAAAGTCGTCGCCATTGAGACCGATCAGTTCCCCTCGCTTGATGAAATGCGACCGCAGATCGTGACCCAATTGCGCGAGCGGCGCCGCCGAGGAAAAATTCCGTGTCAAATTGCGCGAACTCGACGAGCTCGCGTTCGAGACGCCAGATGAGTTGCAACACGTTGCGGATGCGGCAAAACTTCCGATCGAACACGTCAACGGCGTGACTGCCAATGAAGGCCCGGCGCCGTTCGATGCACCCGCGTTGCGGACCGCCGCGTTTGCCGAAGATGTCGTCACGAAGGGGTTCAATAGCCGCCCCGTCGAAATCGACAAACGTGCCTACGTGCTGCGAGTGAGCGCACATCGGCCACCCGTGCAGCGCTCATTTGCCGACGTCGCCAGCGGGATTCGCGAACAGATTGTCCACCGAGGCCGCAACGGATCGCGCGCGAGAGGTTGCAGCGGAAGCAACGGAGCGCGTCAAGAAAGGCGAGGGAAGCGCAACGGTTGCCGCGGCTTACGGGCTCGAGTGGCAGCGAACCTCGGCCGCGTCGCGCGCGACGTCGACGCTCGATCACGAAATCATCCAGGCGGCATTCGGTCTTCCACGACCAACCGACGATATTCGATCAGTGACATCAACTGAACTGGGGGGCGGTCGCATCGCCGTGGTCGCCGTCACGGCGATCCATGACGGTGACTATGCTTCGTTGACGGAAACGGATCGCGCCGCTATACGAACTCAGTTGGCGCGTCGCGTTGGCGATGAGGAATTCATGGCGCTATTCGTCACGCTGCGCGATTCGGCGTCGATCGACAGGCTCTGATCCTCGAGCTCGCCGCGTTGAACGGTGTAGGCGGGCCGACGAGCGACTGATTTTGCCGGTATCAACAGCTCGCTTCCGATTTGGAGCGGCGATTCGGGCGCCAGCGAGTTGATCCGTATCAGTTGCGCGATCGTCGTATCGAATCTGTGACTGATGCGCGACAGCGAATCCCCCGAGCGGACACGGTAGCGTCGTAGGTTCATGCTTGCAGCGAGTATCGGGTTCGGTTGCAGCTTTGCGGGTTCGGTGACCGATGCGGCGATCAGCAGCGATTCATTCGGGTGGATGAGATTGCTCGTCCGCGGATTGTTCGAGCGTATGACGGCGACCGTCGTGTGATGTTTCTTCGCGATGCCGGCGAGACTTTCACCGCGTTTGACGATGTGGCGTTCCCACGATACCCGCTGCGTAGGATATCGGTCGATTGCGTTCGCGAACGCGGCTCGATCGGACGCGGGGATCAACAATCGGTTGCGCCCTTCGGGCTGCGTTGCGCGCCGGTTGAGACCGGCGTTGAAATGGAACAGCTCTTCAACCGACAACGAGCCGAGGTTCGCAAGTAATCCGAGATCGATCTGACTATCCAGGGTGGCAGCGAAGAATGCGGGCTCGGTGTCGATCGATGGCAACGCGTATGTGTCGTTGCCTTGCCCGACGAGGTGCGCCAGTGCCAGCAGTTTTGGCACATAGGCTCGTGTTTCGCTCGGAAGATTGAGTTCGAAGAATCCAGCGCCGGGTGCATTGGCCATCGCGCGCCGCACGCGACCTTCGCCGCCGTTGTACGCGGCGATCGCCAGCAACCAGTCTCCCAGCTCATCGTGAAGATATGTCAGATAGTCGAGCGCGGCGGCGGTCGAGTCGACGGGGTCTCGGCGTCCGTCATACCACCAATTGATCGCGACGCCATAGTGTTTCGCGGTGTTCGGAATGAGTTGCCAGAGTCCCGAAGCACCTTGTTCCGAATATGCGTATGGATTGAGCGCGCTCTCGATGATGGGGAGCAGCGCCAATTCCATCGGCAGGTTGCGTCGATGCACTTCTTGAACGACATACGCGAGGTAGCGCCGGGCGCGCAGCTCGATGTTCGGCGGCATCGGTGGGCGATTCAGCAGTGACTCGACGGCATCGGCGACCGATGGCTCCTGCTGCGCGTGATCGAGCGCGAAACCGTCGCGCAACACTGACCAGATGTCGGCGCGTTCGGCTCGAAGTGGGACTCCCGTCACATCGGGCTCGGACGCAACGATCGACTCCGCATCGATTTCTATCGTCGGATCGATTGCGCCATGGTCAATCGTTTCGCAGCCGGCTGCGATGGCGACGTACAACAGAATCCACCAACGCAGCGCGAGCATTGTTGCGCAACCATCCCTGTTCTCTGCACAATGCGGCCCGACGTTGGGTGAAGCCCATTGACGATTCAAGCGTGACCGGATGAGCGTGACAACTGACGAGATGCACGGTCTAGCGACGTGGTTCCAGAGCCCGCTCGGCGCGACCCTGCTGCAGAAGGAAGCCGGACTACTGATTCAAGGCGTGCGCCGCTTTCACGGCGACTCGATGCTGTGGTTAGGACCGACTCCCGTTCCTGGCGTCGAACTCGAGCGGTGCATGGTGCGTCATCGCTTTTACGGCGCGCTTCCGGGCTACGTGGCTACGCTGCCGACGGAAACGACTGGCACGGCAGCGACATACATCGGCAGCCCCGAAGCACTGCCGTTTCCGCCGGGATCGCTCGACGCCGTCGTACTCCACCATGCGTTGGATTGCTGCGCCGATCCGCGTACTGCGATGCGCGAAGTGTGCAAGGCGCTGCGTCCGGGTGGTCGGTTGCTGATCTGCGGATTCAATCCGCTCAGCCTTTGGGGCGTGCGTCGCGTGATCGCGCGGTTTTACCGTGACGCGTTCAGCGATGTCAGATTCGTCAGCTCGTGGCGATTGCTCGACTGGATGGCGGTGCTGGGTATCGAAGTGGACGAAGGCGTGCGATACCTGATGTTCCGCCCGCCGATCGGCATCGGGTCATTCGAAGCGCGCCCGTGGGTGCGACTGCGCATGGCGCTGGAGCGCGCGAGAATTCCGGTGGGTGGCGTGTACTACGTGCTCGGTCGCAAGAGCGCTGTCGGCATGATGCGGCTACGCGGCGTAGACGCGCTGCGCCAGCCGCAGCTCGCGTCGGTAGTCGTACCGCATCCGACAGCGCGCAATCCTCGATGACGTCGGCGCTGATCGAGATTTTCACCGACGGAGCGTGTCGCGGAAACCCGGGTCCCGGCGGATGGGCCGCGCTGATGCGCAAGTGGTGCACACGAGAAAATGTTCAGCGGCGCGGAAGCCGCGACGACGAACAATCGAATGGAATTGATGGCGGCAATCGAGGCGCTGCGCGCGCTGAAGCAGCCGAGCCGGATCCGCCTCACGACCGATTCGCAATACCTGCGGCAGGGTGTCACGAGTTGGGTCAAGCAATGGAAGGCGAACGGATGGCGGACCGCGTCGCGTCAACCGGTGAAGAACCAGGATTTGTGGGTCTGTCTCGATCGAGTCGTCGAGTCGCATCAGATCGAATGGTGTTGGGTCAAAGGGCATAGCGGCCACGTCGAGAACGAACTCGTGGATGCCGCGGCGAACGAGGCGATCGATCGTCTGCCTGAACGGACGGTCGGCGATGATGCGTCAGGTCGTGCTCGATACGGAGACGACGGGACTCGAAGCCGAGCACGGCCATCGAATCATCGAGATCGGCGCGGTCGAATTGATCGATCGAAAGCTGACCGGTCGCCGCTTCCATCGATACGTCAATCCTCGGCGGGACATCGACGACGGCGCGCTCGCGGTCCACGGAATCACGAACGAATTCCTCTCGGACAAGCCGGACTTTTCCGAGATCGCAGACGAATTGCTGCAGTTCATCGACGGCGCGGAACTGATCATTCACAATTCGCACATTCGACGTAGCGTTCCTCGATCAGGAGTTCGGCTTGCTCGACGCAGCCGCATGTCCGTATCGAAGATGCATGTTCGGTCGTCGACACGTTGGCGCTTGGCGCGCCATAAACATCCTGGACAGAAGAACAGTCTCGACGCACTGTGCCGCACGATACGACGTCGACAACTCCCAACGGGAGTTACATGGCGCGCTGCTCGATGCCGAGATTCTCGCCGACGTCTATCTGATGATGACCGGTGGGCAGACGGCGCTGTTCTTCGCTGACGAAGCGGAGACCACCTCCAATCGCGCGGATGCGTTCGTCGTGGCGCGAATCGCGGTGGATCGGCCGAAACTGCGAATCGTCGTCGCGACGGAAGCCGAACTTGCGCGACACTGTCGCGTACTCGACGAGTTGGATCGCCTCGCGCAACGCGGCAGCGTCTGGCGCCGTGAGCGGCGGCGAGCTGTGGCTGACCCGGCTTTGTAACGCTTGATCTGCCTCGTTTGGTGTTGCGCATGTGGCCCCACGATCCCGATGATTTCGAGTCGCTGACGCAAGTCGCCAGCCGGTCACTCTCATGACGATGCGTGGTATTTCGTATTCATCGGTCAGGAGATCTTGTGTGTGTCTGAGAATGGCTCGCCGCGCCCGATCCTCGCAGACGAAATGCGCTGGCTCGACATTGAAAGACACGCCGAGATCTTCCTCGGCCGTTACCAGGGGCGTTCGTGTTTTGCCGTGGCGGCGTCGCGGTCGCGCACAGCACGGGTACGCGCTGGTGGGCCTGCGCGGTGGCTCGGACGCGTGCGCCGCTCCGATCTTCTATCTCGCGGGACGCGCGCAACAGCTGATCGATTGGGACCGCGACCATCGCATTCTGCGGACGTTGCGGAACTGCATCGGAGAATCATTCGGTCGACCGCGCGAAGCAGTGCCCCCAGTGTGGACTCGATCAGCTATCCACGCTTGTCGCCGAGCATCATCGTGCTCGTGCGCAAAGGCGAAGAGATGCTGTTGGCGCGCAATGCGAATTGGCCGCAAGGGCATGTACTCGACGTTGGCGGGCTTTGTCGAACCGGGAGAGTCGATCGAACAGACCGTGCATCGCGAGGTGCTCGAAGAGGTCGGATTGCGCGTCAAGAACGTGCGCTATCTCGGCAGTCAATCGTGGCCGTTTCCGAATTCGCTGATGCTCGGATTTCACGCCGACTACGCGGGCGGCGATATCGTTTGTCAGGAAGGAGAAATCGCGGACGCGCGTTGGTTTCATCTATTCGGAAATGCCGGCCGTTCCGCCGGGCACGGCGATATCGCGGTGGCTGATCGACGACTTCGTCGAACAGTGACGCGGGCGATGAGACCTAATCGTTCGGCGTAGGCGGCAGGCTGCGGCTGCCGAACAGCTCCATCAGCTTGAATGCCATCATCAGATAGCCGTCGGCACGGAAGCGGCCGTTCATGAAGGCGTCGATCGCGTCCGCTTGGCCGCGAATGATGCTCGACCGCGGTTGGCAGATCCGCGAAACGAAACGTGACGTCGGGTGTTTGCGTCCCGTGTGTCACCGTGAGGGCGCAGTCCGAAATTCGCAGCAGCAGATGATCGTGATCGGATACGTCGAGACGCACGAGCATGTCGACGCCGACCGCGGCCTCCGGTCGAAAGCGCGCACGCAGTTCAGCGGCGAGATCGTGAGTTGTCATTGGCGCGCATCAGACACGTCACGCGCGCGAGCGTCAAGCCGCGGTGAGTGCCTGGACGCTCCCGGCGCCAACGAAGTAGAGTACGCGCCTTTCTCGGCGGCGGTCGACGCGTGATGGAACATGTCTACGATTACCTCGAGTTTCTGGCGAAGGCGGCGACTGTCGTCGTCGCGGTGATCGCGGTGATCGGCGTCGCGTCGTCGATTCGCATTGCGCCGAGGATCGTCCAGCGACGGCGGACATCTCGAGGTTCGCAAACTCAACGATCGACTCGAGGACATGAGTCGCGCGTTGCGGCAATCGATTCTGCAGCAGTCGGAATTCAAGAAATCGATCAAGCAGGAAGATCGAGCGCACAAGAAGGCATCGAAAGACCAGGGGTTACTCCGATTCGCGTCGCCGCGTTTACGTGCTCGATTTCGATGGTGATCTGCAGGCGTCGAAGGTCGACGACTTGCGCAACGAAATCACTGCCGTGCTCACCAGCGCGCGCGAACAAGGACGAGGTGCTGGTGCGCATCGATAGCCCGGGCGGGATGGTGCACGGCTACGGCCTGGCGGCCTCTCAACTCGCGCGTGTACGCGAACACAAGATCCGTCTCGTGGCCGCGGTCGACAAAGTGGCTGCAAGCGGTGGCTATCTGATGGCGTCGGTGTCCGATCACATCATCGCCGCACCTTTTGCGCTCGTCGGATCCATCGGTGTTGTCGCGCAGATTCCGAACGTGCATCGCCTGCTGAAGAAACACGATGTCGACGTCGAGGTGCTGACAGCGGGCAAATACAAACGCACGCTGACGATGTTCGGCGAGAATACGGAGCAGGGCCGCGCCAAGTTCGTCGAAGAACTCGAAGACGTTCATGCGCTGTTTCAGGAGTTCGTTCAGGCGAATCGGCCGCAGGTATCGATCGAAGAGATCGCAACCGGCGAAGCGTGGTACGGCGTCGCGCCTTGGAGCATCGGTTGGTCGACGAATTGTCGACGAGTGACGCGTATCTGACGAAGGCGTGCGATGACGCCGACGTCTACGAAGTCCGTTGGGTCGAACACAAAAAGCCGATCGAACGGTTGCTTGCGCAGTTCTGTCGACGGCGCGCGCAGTCTGTTCGCGCATTTCGGTTTGGTCTGAGACTGGAAGGAGTAATCGATGATCGACATTTCGCGCGCTGGTGGTCGAGAAGTCGGCCGACGGACAATTCAGCCGACGCGTGACGGAGCGCGACGATCGACGCGCTTCCGGCCGGGTGACGTTCTGATCGACGTGCGTTACTCGTCGCTGAACTACAAGGACGGACTGTCTGCGACAGGCAACCCGGGCGTCACTCGAAACTTTCCGCACACGCCGGGTATCGACGCGGCGGGAACCGTTGTCGAAAGCGCGTCCCTCAGTTCAAGGCGGGCGATGAAGTGATCGTGATCGGATTCGACCTCGGCATGAATACGCCGGGCGGATTCGGCCAACGCATTCGCGTGCCGGCGGGCTGGATGGTGCCGACGTCCCGCCGCGTTGAGCCTGGCGACGAGCATGATCCTCGGGACTGCCGGATTTACCGCCGCGCTGGCGGTCGACAAGCTCGAAGCGTCGGCATGCGCCCGAGTGGCGGGCCGGTGCTTGGTGACGGGCGCGACCGGCGGTGTCGGTTCGGTGGCAGTGATGTTGCTCTCGCGGCTCGGCTACGAGGTTGCCGCGGTGACCGGCAAGTCGGCCGCAGCACGCACTTTCTCAAGACGCATCGGCGCCAAGGAAATACTTGGGCGCGACGCGCTGACGCGAAGGCGGCAATCGACCGATGTTGAAGGAACGGTGGGGCGGTGTGGTCGACACCGTCGGCGGCGACATGCTGTTCAACGCAGTGAAATCGTTGACGTTACGGATGCAGCCTCGCGGCGTGTGGACTGGTTGCGTCGCCGACAGTTCGCCGCCACGGTGCTTCCGTTCATTCTGCGGCACGTCAATCTGCTCGGAATCGACTCAGTGCAGCTGCCGCTTGCCGAGAAGGCGCGGATCTGGAACAAACTCGCGGGACCGTGGCAGCTGGAGCGCCTCGACACACTCAAGGTCGACTTCTACGCTGGACACGATCTCCTCCGGCATCGATCGAATTCTGGCCGGCGAAATGGTTGGTCGCGGCGTTCTGGATCTACGCGCCTGAGTCGGTTAGCGCGCCGAGCGTTCAGTTGCGGCGCAGTCGGTCCGACACCGCGATCGGACTCGGATAGCGAAAGATCACGATGTAGGTCGAGATGATGAACGTGAGCACGGTCGCGCCCTGTACGACGTGTGAAGCGGCGTCGCTCATCAGCGCAACGCTGGTCGCGAGGTACGCGACCAGCAGCGAAAACTCGCTCGTCTGACCGAGACGTACGCCGGCCTCCCACGCGACCTTCGTCGTATCCCCCTGCAAGCGCGATCAACCAGCGAAACACCAGCGGTTTGAGCGCGATCAACAGGACCGCAAGAACGACTGCGGGCACCGCGACCTGCAACATCAGATCGAAGTGAATCGCTGCGCCGACCGAAAAGAAGAACATCACGAGAAAAAAGTCGCGCAGCGGTCGGAGATTCTCGGCGATGTATTGCGCGATCGGGCTCGTCGCCATCGAGACGCCCGCAACGAATGCGCCGATTTCGAGCGACAGAGCCGATCGCTTCGCGCCGCGCTCGCGACGGCCAGGCACCAGCCGATCGCCGCCAGGAAGATGAACTCGTGAAATGCGTCGAACTTGTGGATCAGCGGAAGCACGATGAAACGGACGACGACGAACGCGACGAGCACGAGCGACGGCAGCGCGACGAATACCTCGATGATGCTGCCGAGCGCATCGGTCACCGACGTGCCTCGACCGGACAGGATGATCAGCGCGAGGATCGCGATCAGGTCCTGAATGAGCAGCAGGCTGACGACCAATTCGCCGATGTGTCGGTGGTGCAGCACGGTGGTCGGCAACAGCTTCAGGCCGACGATCGTGCTCGAGAACATACACGCGGTTCCGGCGACCAGCGCGTCGATCCAGGAAAATCCGAACGCGCGCATGACGCCGACCGACGCGGCGAAGAAGATCGCCGAGCTCACCAGCGCCGTGACGATCGCCGAGCCGACCATGTTCTTGAGCTTCGACGGCTGCAGGTCGAGGCCGACGAGAAACAGCAGGAAGATGATTCCGATCTCCGAGATTTCGTTCACCATCGACGGAGTCGTTGACCCAGCCAAGGCCATGCGGGCCGGCGATCGCCGCCGACGGCGATGTACGCGACGAGCAGCGGCTGACGGGTGTACAGCGCCACGGCCGCGAGTACCGCGGCACCGGCAAAGATCAGAAAAAACGATTCGACGATTCCGGCGTGCATGCGCCAGTCAACGCGAATTGCAGACGGCGTCGATTATGCCAGCGGGGCGGAGTCGCTACACGCGTTCAGCGCGGTCTTCCGCCGCGTGCGACGCGGCGAAATGCAGGGCGTGGATCGATCACGGAGCCTTGATAGAAGTCGGTGAGCGAATTCAGTGCCGCGAGTGCGACGGCGGGGTCGCGTCCATCGGGCAGCTCGATACGAGTCGAATCCGCAGCGACGCATGTAGTGCAGCACGTCCTCGTGAACCTCACCGATCGCGCGCAGTTCGCCGTCGAAGCCGTAGCGCGTTCGCAGCAGTACCGCGAGCGACAGACCCGCGCCCGTCGTTGATCGCCGCAAATCGGATCGCGATCAAGCGCGATGCGATCGAGCAGCGCGAGCGATCTGGTCGGGTTCGGCGTCGCCGGTCAGCCAGACACCGATCTCGCGGCCGCTCGCGCGAACAACGCGTCCGACGTGCGCGAGCGCGTACGCGGCGGGAACGATGATGCGCGCCATAGCGCCGATCGTCGGCGATGTCGTCGACGAACGTCCAGTCGTCGGCGACGATGCGGCCGTCCTTAATGAGCGTCGGCATAGACGCGCTCCTTGAATGGCTCGATGCCGATGCGGCGATAGCAGTCGAGGAAACGCTCGCCGTCCTCGCGCTGGTCGACGTAGACGTCGAGGATCTGCTCGATCACGTCGGGAACCGCAGCGCGCGAGAACGAAGGACCGATGATTTCGGCGAGTGACGAGTCGCGGCCGGCGTTGCCGCCGAGCGAGATCTGGTACCACTCTTCGCCTTTCTTATCGACGCCGAGAATGCCGATGTGGCCGACGTGATGGTGGCCGCACGCGTTCATGCATCCCGGAGATGTTCAGGCTGATGTCGCCGAGATCGTAGAGATAGTCGATGTCGTCGAAGCGCTGCTGAATGGCTTCGGCGATCGGAATCGACTTTGCGTTCGCGAGCGAGCAGAAGTCGCCGCCGGGGCAGCAGATGATGTCGGTCAACTTGCCGAGATTGGCGGAGGCGAGTCGATGACTGCGCGCCAGCTGTCCACAGCGCGTGCAGGTCCGCTTCGCGCAACGTCCGGCAACACGAAGTTCTGTTCGTGGCTGATGCGGATCTCACCGAATCCGAAGCGATCCGCCCAGTCGGCGACCGCGTCCATCTGAACGTCGGTGACGTCGCCGGGCGGAACACCGGTGACCTTCGTCGACAACGTGACGATCGCGTAACCGGGTCGTTTGTGGCGGCGCACGTTGGTGCGCGACCCAACGACTGAACTCGGGCTCGGCGAGGCGCGCTGTCGGCGAGCGTCGAGCGTCCGGTTCGAGTGGCCGATAGGCGGGCGGTGCGAACGCTGCAATGGCGCGATCGATTTCCTGCGCGCGTCAGCGTCGTCGGACCGTCTTTCGAATGCGCCCACTCCGCGTCGACTTGCTCGCGAAACACTTCCGGCGACATCGCACGAACGAGGATCTTGATTCGTGCCTTGTGCTTGTTGTCGCGACGACCGTAGCGGTTGTAGACGCGCAGGATTGCTTCGAGATACGTGAGCAGATGGACGTCGGGCAACGCTGCGCGAATCAGACTGCCGATGACGGGCGTGCGTCCCAGTCCGCCGCCGACCTTGATGTCGAATACGACGCCGTCGGCACCGCGGCGCGCTTCGATGCCGATGTCGTGAACGTCGATCGCGGCGCGATCGCTCGCCGATCCGTTCACGGCGATCTTGAATTTGCGCGGCAACCAGTCGAATTCCGGATGTGCGGTCGACCACTGGCGGATCAGTTCGCAGTACGGACGTCCATCGACGGTTTCGTCGGCCGCGACGCCGGCGAACTGATCGGCGGTTACGTTGCGAATGCAGTTGCCGCTGGTCTGGATCGCGTGCATCTGCACCGACGCGAGGTCGGCGAGTATGTCGGGCACTTCGGCGAGGTCCGGCCAGTTGAACTGCATGTTCTGGCGCGTGCTCAGATGCCCGTAGCCCTTGTCGTAGTAGCGCGCGACGTGCGCGAGCATGCGCAGTTGTCGCGACGTCAGCGTGCCGTACGGAACCGCGACGCGCAGCATCGGCGCCAGGCGCTGAATGTACAGACCGTTGCGCAGCCGCAGGTGCAGAAATTCGCCGTGCGACAGACGTGCCGTCGAGGTAGCGCCGCGTCTGGTCGCGAAACTGCGCGACGCGTTCGTCGACAAAGTGCTGGTCGAATTCGTCGTAGCGATACATTGGATTCAGTGGGTCGAATCTGCGAATGGGCGCGAACGTTACCAATATGGCCGAATCGAAAGAACTAACCATTGTCTCTATTGATAGAACGGATTGAGTCGTGCTGAATGGCTGGTCTACACTCGCGCGCGTTCAGTCTGCGAGTCCGAGGCAATCGTGTCCGATACCGAATCACGGTCGAAGCACTGGAGCGACGAGAAGGCCGATGTCGTCGCGATACTGACGATCTTCGTCGCGCTGCGTGCTCGCGGCCGTCCACTTCATTTCCAATCAGGTCTGAGCGCCCGCACCTGCTCTAGTAGGCGAGATTCGGCCTGCAGCCAGCGTTCGACGTTCTCGATCGATTCACCTTTGCGGCGCGCATAGTCTTCGACCTGGTCGCGGCCGATTTTCCCGACGCCGAAGTAGCGGGCTTCCGGATGCGAGAAGTACCAGCCTGCGACTGCGGCCGCCGGCAGCATCGCGAAGTGTTCGGTCAGCGACATGCACGCGCGTTGCGGGTTCGAGCAGCCGGAACAGCGTGGCCTTTTCGGTGTGGTCCGGACACGCCGGATACCCCGGCGCGGGACGAATGCCCCGATATTTTTCGGCGATCAGATCGTCGGTGCTCATCGCTTCGTCGCGACCGTAGCCCCAGAACTCCTTGCGGACGCGTTCGTGCAGGCGTTCCGCAAACGCTTCGGCCAGCCGGTCGGCCAGAGCTTTCAGCATGATCGCGCTGTAGTCGTCGTTGGCGGCTTCGAATTTCGGCGACGACCTGCTCGATGCCGGTTCCCGCATTGACGGCAAACCCGCCGACATAGTCGACGTGCGGCGACGGGGCGACGAAGTCGGCGAGCGAGAAGTGCGGGCCCGCGCGCGCCCTTTTTCGATTGTTGGCGCAGGTGGTGCAGCGTTGCGATGGGCGTCGGATTCGGTCGGAGTCGAACAGATCGATGTCGTCACTGCCGGAGCGCTGCGCGCGCCAGAAACCGAACGACACCGTTCGCGCTGATCCAACGTTCGTCGATGATGCGGTCGCAGCATCTGCTGTGCGTCGTCGTAGACGGCGCGCGCGGCTTCACCGACGATCGGGTCCGTCAAGATCTTCGGATATTTGCCCGCCAGTTCCCAGGTCATGAAGAACGGCGACCAGTCGATGTACTGCGCCAGTTCCTCGAGCGGGTAGTCGTTGAGTACGCGCGTGCCGAGAAATGCTCGGGAACGTGGCTGTTGAAACTCGGTCCAGTCGATCGGCGGCGCGTTGGCGATGGCGTCTGCGTAGGGCAACAGCACCGTTTTGTCTGCGCGCGCGTTGGAGCGAACGCGAATCGTTTCGTATTCGGTTCTGACGTCGCTGACGAAGGCGTCGCGTCTGTTCGTCCGATAGCAGCGTCGATGCAACGCCGACGCCGCGCGATGCATCGGTCACGTACACCGTCGGTCCGCGTCTGATACGCCGGCTCGATGCGCACCGCGGTGTGCGCGCTCGACGTCGTTGCGCCGCCGATCAGCAGCGGAATGTCGAAGCCCGGCCGTTCCATTTCGGACGCGACGTGCACCATTTCGTCGAGCGACGGCGTGATCAGTCCGGACAGGCCGATGATGTCGGCGTGCTCGGCGCGCGCAGTTTCGAGGATTCGCTCGCACGGCACCATCACGCCGAGGTCGATGACTTCGTAGTTGTTGCACTGGAGCACGACGCCGACGATGTTCTTGCCGATGTCGTGTACGTCGCCTTTGACCGTCGCCATCACGATCTTGCCTTTTGCGCTGCGCGCCTTCGGCTTTTTCCGCTTCGATGAACGGCATCAGGTGCGCGACGGCCTGCTTCATCACGCGCGCGCTTTTTACGACCTGCGGCAGGAACATCTTGCCGGCGCCGAACAGATCGCCGACGACGTTCATCGCGGCCATCAACGGACCTTCGATCACGTCGAGCGGACGATTGGCGCGCTTGCCGCGCTTCTTCGGTGTCGGCGACGACGAATGTATTGATGCCCTTCACCAGCGCGTGCCGCAGCCGCTCGTCCACCGGCGCATTGCGCCATTCCGGATCGTCGACCGCTGCGCTCTCACCGCGTGCCGCGTAGTCACCGGCGATTGCGAGCAGCCGGTCGGTCGCGTCGGGCCTGCGATTCAGCACCACGTCTTCGACGCGGTCGCGCAGCGCGATCGGGATCTCGTCATAGATGCCGAGCTGGCCGGCGTTGACGATGCCCATCGTCAAGCCCGGCGCGAATCGCGTGATACAGGAACACCGCGTTGATCGCTTCGCGAACCGTGTCGTTGCCGCGAAAGGAGAACGACACGTTGCTGACACCGCCCGAGCTGCGTGCGTACGGAAGATTTTGTTTGATCCACGCGCACGCCTCGATGAAGTCGACCGCGTAGTTGTTGTGTTCCTCGATGCCGGTCGCGATCGCGAAAATGTTCGGATCGAAGATGATGTCCTCCGGCGGAAATCCGACTTGGTCGACGAGAATGTCGTACGAGCGTTTGCAGATATCGATCTTGCGCTTGAGCGAATCGGCCTGACCCTGTTCGTCGAATGCCATCACGACGACTGCCGCGCCGTAGCAGGCGGCAGCGGCGCGCCTTCTCGATGAACTCGGCTTCGCCTTCCTTGAGGCTGATCGAGTTGACGACCGGCTTGCCCTGAATGCAGCGCAAGCCGGACTTCGATGACGTCCCACTTGCTCGAATCCACCATGACCGGCACGCGCGCGATGTCGGGTTCCGTTGCGACCAGATTGAGGAAGCGCGTCATCAGCGCGGCGCCGTCGAGCATGCCTTCGTCCATGTTGACGTCGATGATCTGCGCGCCGTTGTCGACCTGTTCGCGCGCGACATCGAGCGCCGTCTCGAGCGCGCCTTCGCGAATCAGTCGTCTTGAATCGCGCGGATCCCGTGACGTTGGTGCGTTCGCCGACGTTGACGAACAGCGACGTTCGTCGATCTCCAGCGGTTCGAGCCCGGAGAGTCGGAGCTTTGTGATCGCGATTCGGCAACGCGCGCGGCGCTAGCGCCGTCAACCGCTGCGCCGATCGCGGCGATGTGATCCGGTGTCGTGCCGCAGCAGCCGCCGACGAGATTGACGAGCCCGCTGCGCGCGAACTCGCCGATCAGCCGCGCCATGTGCGCGGGCGATTGGTCGTATCCGCCGAACTCGTTCGGCAAGCCCGGCGTTCGGGTGAACGCTGACGTAGCAGCTCGCGGCGTGCGCGAGCGATTCGACGTGTGGTCGCAGCTGTTCGGCGCCGAGTGCGCAGTTGAGCCCGGCGATGAGTGGCTCGTGCATGCGCGATCGAAATCCAGAACGCTTCCGGCGTCTGGCCCGACAGCGTGCGGCCGCTCGCGTCGGTGATCGTGCCGGAGATCATCACCGGCACGCGCTACGCCGCGCGCGTCGAACTCCGGCTTCGATCGCGTAAATTGCGGCCTTTGCGTTCAGCGTGTCGAAGACCGTTTCGATCATGATCAGGTCGACGCCGCCGGCCAGCAGTCCGCGGATCGCTTCGGTGTACGCAGCGACCAACGCGACGAACGTGACGTTGCGTCCGCCCGGGATCGTTGACGTCGGGTGACAGGCTGGCCGTCCGGTTCGTCGGGCCGAGAACGCCGGCGACGAAGCGCGGCCGGTCCGGCGTCGAGTAGTCGTCCGCGCACGCGCGCGCAAGCCGGGCGGCTGCCAGGTTCAGCTCCTCGCAGACGTCGGTCGAGTCCGTAGTCGCCTTGCGCGATGCGCGTTGCGCTGAAGGTGTTCGTTTCGATGATGTCGGCGCCCGCCTCCAGATAGGCGCGGTGGATGTCCGCCGATGACGTCGGGGCGCGTCATCGTCAGCAGGTCGTGGTTGCCGACGAGGGGATGGTCATGCTCGGCGAATCGATCGCCGCGATAGTCGGCTTCACCGAGCCGCTGGCGTTGCACCATGGTCGCCCATCGCGCCATCGATCACGAGGATGCGTTGTTCGAGGGCTTGCAAGGACAGTACGAGGCCACAGTTGGTCCCACCAGACGTAATGGAGAAGACGGCGATGCTACGCGGCGCGAACGTGAACGCAATGGAAGTGGCCTGCAGTCAACATGAGCCGGATTCATGCAGTCGTAGAATCCTCGACGATAGTCTGGCGGCACGAATCGCCTTTGCGTAACATACCCGACCGATTTAGTCGGGATTGTCCAGATGATCGAGATTTCCGAGCACCGCCCAAGCCTACCTGCGCGACCTGTTGGCCAAGCAGGAACACCCGCGACGTGGGCATCCGCGTATTCGTCAGCCAGCCGGGTACGCCGCAGCGCCGAAACGTGCATTGCCTACTGCCGGCCGGGCGAGGAACAGACCGACGACATGCCGGTCGCCTACGACGGATTCACGCGCGTGGATCGAGAAGCGCAGCGAGCCGTATCTGGAAGGCGGCGTGGTCGACTTTCAGGACGACCGGATGGGCGGCCAATTGACGATCAAGGCGCCGAACGCGCGTGTGCCCAGCGTCGGGCCCGACGCACCGATCGAAGACCGCATCAACTACGTCTGTACAACGAGATCAATCCGGGACTTGCGTCACATGGCGGTCAGGTGACGCTGCTCGAGGTCGTCGACGGCAATACTGCAGTTCTGCAGTTCGGCGGCGGCTGCCAGGGATGTTCGGCGGTCGACATCACGCTGAAGCAAGGCGTGGAGCGATCGCTGCTCGCGCAGATTCCGGAACTGGTCGCGATCCGTGACAGCACCGATCACACCGTCGCGAGCACGCCTACTACCGATAGCCAGGATCGCTCCAGCGATCACGCCGCGTCGGCACTCGCGCCTGAGCGCGATCGTTGGGCGAGGACGTTTCGCGAGGCCGTCGGCCAACTCGCGCAACAGATCGGCCGATCGTCGTGCCAGTCGATGCACGGGTCGGTGACCGATACGCCATAGGCCAGTTGGCGTGGGATCTCCGCCGAGCTTTTGATTGCCTGCATTGATGTTGCTTTCGATCATCAATCCCATGATCGAACGATTGCCCGATTTGATCTGCGACGCCGCGTCGCGGGCGACGATCCACCTGTCGCACGTGGATCTTTGCCGGAGTTCGCGTGGCTGCAGTCGATCATGATGTTTGCGCTCAGTCCCGCCGCCGCCAGCGCGCGCTCGCACGCCGCGATGCTGTCGCGATCGTAGTTCGGTCCCAGATGGCCGCCGCGCAGGACGACGTGTGCCGCTCGTTCCCGCGTGTGTGAATGATCGACACCTGCCCCGATTGGTTGATTCCGAGAAATCGATGCGGCTTTGAGACCGACTGCAGCGCGTTGATCGCGACGTCGAGGCTACCGTCGGTCCCATTCTTGAAACCGACCGCGGACGACAGTCCCGACGCCATTTCGCGATGGGTCTGCGACTCGGTGGTGCGCGCACCGATGGCCGACCACGCGATCAGCTCCTGCAGATACTGCGGTGATATCGGGTCGAGTGCTTCGGTGCTCAGCGGCAATCCGAGTTCGGCGATTCGCAGCAGCAGGCGTCGCGCGATGCGAATGCCTTCCTCGATGTGGAACGTTCGTTCAGAAAGGGATCGTTGACGAGTCCCTTCCAGCCAACGGTGGTACGCGGCTTTTCGAAGTAGGCGCGCATCACGATCAGCAGACTCGGTGCGAGTTCGACCGGCCATTGCTTTGAGACGCCGCGCATAGTCTTCAGCGGCGTCGACGTCGTGTATCGAGCACGGGCCGATGACGACCAGCAATCGCTGATCGGTGCCGTTGAGGATGTTTCGAACTTGTTGCGCGCGCTTCGCGCACGTGATGCCTGACTTCGTCGGGGATCGGTAGCTCCGCCTTGAGCTGCGCAGGCGTTACCAGCAGCTCCTGCGCCACGACGTTCAGATTTTCGAGTTGCTCCATGATTTTCCTCGCGCAAAAAAAAACCCCGAGAGGTCGGTGCCCATCGGGGTCTTCCCGGAGGGCAACCTGCGTTGCCCTCCCATCACGGGTCAGGCCACGCTAGTCCATAAATGCGTAGCCAAACCAATACGCGACGGCAATCGCCGCGGAGCCGACCTGCGTGATCGGGCTCGGTGCGTGATGGCGATGCAGTAACGTGTGATTCATAGCCGCGCATTCTCTGCGCCGGCCGGCGAAAAATCAACCAATCGCTTGACGGAGTGAGTGGTGGTCCGCAGGCGGCGTGCCACGGCGTCTCACCTGGCCCGTCCGCGGCGCCATAGCGACATTGTTGGCGGGAGCCAAGGTAGCGCGCTCGTCATGAGCGTCGCGTTGGCGTTTGCGCGACCGCGTTTTCGCGGGGTCGATCATCCAGAGCTGCGGGTGGCCTCCATTCGTAATGCGCGGGTAGCGCACGATAGTCTCGCGGCGGCGCTGCCGTGATCGATGGCGGTTCGACCGGCCGAATGATTTCGGCGCAATCCGCGACGTGAGGCCAGATCGGGGCCAGCAGCGAACGAGCGGGCGGCGCGCGCCACGCGTTGCCATCGAACTCGAGTGTGGCGAACAGATGCAGGCTGTGTCGCGCGCGTGTTGCGGCCACGTATAGGACGCGAATCAGCTCGTTGGCATCGCGCTTGTGCGTCTCCAGCTGCAACCATCGATACAGGCTGCCGGCATTATCGATGCGCTGCACAGCAAGCAAGAGCTGGTCGCGCTGAGCGCGCCACAGAATCGGCGGCGGGTCGTCGATCCGGCCGACTCGGTGCAGTTCCGGCAACAGCACGTGATCGAATTCGAGACCCTTGGCGCGATGCATCGTCATCACGACGACGGCGTCGGGACGCGCCGACGACTGGGCGAACAAACGCGAGATCGAATCCTCGAGCGCAACCAGGTTGAGGACCCTCGCGTGACCCTCGTCGATCAACTCGAGGAATCGTTGGGCTTGCGTCATCGCGTCGGGATCGATGTACGCATCGGCACCACCGAGTCGGATGAAAGCTGCCTCGAACCACGGTCGCACGCGCTGTTGGCCACGTCTCGCCTCGGCGTCTTGCAGAATCGGTCGGATGCGCGCGAGTCGCGCGCGGGCGTCTTCAGACATCTGGTGATCGTGCGTCCCCTGGCGAACCGCGGACGCGAGGTTCCCTTCGGTCTGCGCAATCGTTTCGAGGTCACGCAACGACACGCCAATGAACGGCGTCCGCAATAACGCGAGCCACGCCAATCGATCGGCGTCAGACGACAATGCACGAGCGAGGCTCATCATGTCGGTGATGACCGGCCGTTCCGCGAGCAAGTCGATATCAGTGCCGACCCATGGGATGCCGTGCTGCGTCAATCGCGGCAGTACCTGGGCGAGATGGCCGCGACTGCGCGCGAGGATTGCGATGGATTCACCGGGATGTGCTTGACGAATCTGTTCGACGGTGCGCGCGAGCGCCGCGGCCTCCGCACCGGGATCATTGGCTGCGGCCACGTAGGTTCGACAACCGTCATCGCTGCGATTCGTACGCGTCGACACCGATGGCGAAAACGAGACTTGGCCAAGAATGGGATCTTCGACGTCGCCAAAGGCGCCTGCGAACGCGTCGTTGCACCAGTCAACCAGCGCGGTCGCGGAGCGAAAGTTGCGCGAAAGACGAATGGATCGAGGATGGATTGTGCCGAGGCCGTCTCGCCGAGCGCGCTGGAACAAGGCGACGTCGGCGTCCCGAAATCGGTAGATCGACTGCATCGGATCGCCGACGACGAACAGCGTGCGCCCATCGTTCGTCTGCCATTCCTGGAGCAATCGGGTGAACAGTCGGTATTGAATCGCGGACGTATCCTGAAATTCGTCGATCAGAACGTGTTTGATCTGATAGTCGAGCGCGAGCGCGAGGTCGGTCGGTGCGTCCGCGCTGCCGAGCGCTCTGTGGGCGGCAAATGCGAGTTCCGTGAAGTCGATCGCCCGCTCCCGTCGAAACAGCTTTTCGAGCTCGATTGCGCACAGCGCGAGCCCGGTCGCAATCGCAATGATGGATTTGACTTCGCTCGGCTGCATCGGCGTGACCGGCAAGTCCCGTAACGACGCAAGTTGCGGGATGAGATGGTCCCGCGACAACGCGTCGATCAGCGCCTTTAGACGCGCCTTTGCCGACTGGTTGGCGGCGCGCGCGTCATTGAAGCCTTGATGGCGACCGAGACGGGCGCGCGGTTCGCCGTCGCGCGTCGTGATCAGTTCCGCGATGAAACGCCAGCCATCGACGTCGTCGGGTAACTCTGCGTAACGCCACGGTCGATCGAGGCGCTCTGCCGCGTGCGCCGCATTCACCGCGAGCTCGATGCGCTGTTCGCCTTCGAGACTCGCGGTCACGTCGTCGATGGCTGATCGATGCAACGAATGGATGCCGTCGCTGATCGCGCCGGCGACGACATTCCCGCGTTCTTGCTCGTCGTGGACGCCGGGGCCGGCACGAAGCGTCGACGTCGCGACTTCCAACCATTGGTCACGGCGGCGCAGCATCGCGATCATCGAAGCTCGCGCGCGTGCATAGTCGTTGTCGAATACTTCGAGCAGCCCGATCAGTTCTGCCCGCAACGGGGAATCGGGTCCGAGCTCGTCGAATACGCGATCGACGGCCTCGCGATACAACGATTCGGCATCATCCAGAATGCGCACGTCAGCGCCGAAACCACTGGTGATTGGCAGACGGTGGACGAGGGCAGTGGCGAAGCTGTCGATTGTCTGGATGCGTAGACGGGATGCCTGCTCCTCGAGCCGCCAGCCCAGTGCCTCACTACGGGCCCTTATCGCTGCAACGCGGGGATTGTCATCTCGAATGGCCAACAGGACACGATCGCGCATCTCGGCGGCCGCCTTGCGCGTAAACGTAATCGCGAGGATTTCCTCGGGTCGACCCACGACAGTTAAAAGATTGAGCAAGCGCTCGACCAGTAGGGTCGTCTTCCCGGAGCCGGCCGGCGCCTGCACGATGACCGAGCTGCGGACATCGGCCGCTTCTGCGCGCGCGAGCGCGTCGTCGCCGCTGAAGCTATGCCGTGTCAAATCGACGCATCTCACGTATTCGGCACAGCGCATGCAGATCGCACTGTTTGCATGCGAGCGTATCGCGCGGTTTGACGGCAGCGACGCCGTTGCGAAACTCATCGGCCAGCAGCGTCAGCCTGTCGCGCCAGGATTGCACGAGCGCGTCCCAGCTCCCGCCAAACTCCACGGGCGGCGCAGCATTGAGTCGCACACCGTCGCCTGCGAACGCATCGATGTGGTGGCGGTCGGTCCAGCCGACCATCCGGCATTCACCCGTGCGTACCTGCGCGAACGCGATCGCGCCCACGTTGGCCACGCTCAGCGCATACAACGGTAGCTGCGGTTCCTGCGGGCGCTCACCCATCACCGAATTGGGATTCACCGGGCCCGTTTTGAAATCGATGACGAGCAGACCACCTTCAGAGTGGATTTGGTCGATGCGGTCGATGCGCAGATCGAAATCGACTCCCGCGAGCGACAGAACGGCTTCGTGCTCGGCGGCGAACACGCAAAAGCCGGGCCGCACGGCCTCGATTCGCAACCATTCGAGCACGAGGTCGCGCAGTCGATCGCGTTCCGACGTCTGATACGCGACCGGGAAGCGCCTGTAGGTTGCAATCGCGTCGGCAGCGGCGGCGTCCACGGTCGCCTGAATGACGGCAGGCTCGATGCGTGCGAAGTCAATCTCGGGGCCGAGCCGATCGAATGTGTCACGCAATGCAGCGTGCGTCGCAACGCCACGCTCGTTCGCATCGGGGAATGAATGCGGCGGCGTCCCTTGTGTAGCGTGCAATCGATATCGCGCGAACGCACGAAATGGACACGCCGACTGGTCGCGAAGCAACGCGCTACCCCGATGTCGCAAACGGTCGAGCGAGACCTCACCGACACCGAGCTCATTTCGAGCTTCGAGGCGCGTTCCAAGCGTATTCACCAGATAGGGATGACTGATCGCGAGCGTGCGGGGCTCGAACCGACTCTCCACGGCATCAACGTCGCCGCCAACAAGCGAGCTGGGGCGCGATGGATGATCGTCGTGCGTGCGCGAGTAGCTGAATGTCACGGACGGGGCGGCGCCTCGCCAGCGTCGCGTCATGTGCCGGCAAAAGGCGAGTTCGCCGTCGGCATCGCTGCGCGGCACGCCGGCCGTTCGTTGCAGGCGTAGCGGAATGAAAGGGTTCGGATCGGGCGGTCCTGGCCAATCCGATTCGCCAAGCCCGGTGACCCACAGGTGGGTGAACTGAAGTCCGACGGTCTCGAGGTAACCCAATATTTGGAGTGGAGCCGCCGGGCGTTCGGGTGCAAAGAGCCGTCGATCGGCTGCGCTGCAAATTCGCGCGACCATCGACGCGAAATCGCGCGGTCGAATCAGCGCCGATTCGGCGCTCAATTCATCGATCATCTGCAAGAAGGTTCGATGTGCCTGAAAACTCTCGCTCGACAGACTTCGCGCATTTGGCCAGCCTGCTATTTCCAGCAATCGTCGAATCTCGTCGACGGCGGCGTCTAAACGTACGTATCCCAACCGCTTCGCGCGCGCCACGATCCTCGGAAGCACCCCCGACGCGAGGCGCGAGAATCGAGCAGCGTCGTACGTCTCGGGGAGCCCTGAATCATGAGATTTCGATGCATCGATGCCGAAATTGAAGAACGGTGACCGCAACAGCGCGTCGACGCGCGTGTAATGCCGCGGTTCATGCAGCCATGCGAGCAGGTCGAGCGCGGCGGCGATGACGGGAATGTCGCTGAGGGAGATCCCGCCAGAGATGTTGTACGGGCTCACCGCCGGACTCGACGCAAAATCGTTCGGGCGCAGAATTGCATCGACCTGGCTCACGACCTGCTCGTGCCGATCCGTCAGATTCGGCAGCGCGATGCCGATTGCGATCGGCCGATTGGCTGTGCGCAAGAGGTCGCGCGCCCAGTAGATCGCGGCGCGCAGTTCCTGTTGGGGATCCTCGCACGAGAGCGTCTCTACATTCGCGGCGGGCGCGTCCGTTGCCGCGTGGAAGCGCACGTCCGCGCCGACCGATCGATGTGCCTCGATGAACCGCCGCAAGCTTGGTGGCACGACGTCAAATCCAACGAGCAGCAAGGTTTCGGCGGCCATCTCTCGATGCAAGATCGCCGAAGTGAGAAGCGCCGGAAGTTCAGGTTCCGTGATCCAGCGTCCGACTTTGGCAGCGCGTACAAAGGCGTCGGCCCAATCGCGAAACAATCGATGGTTCTCATTGTCGCCGAGCTTTGGGAGTTCCGCTGTCAGCTCCCAATCGTGAAGCAGCCGCCACGCGCTGGCGATGGGCGCATACAGACCATCGCCGTCGACGTTTGCGTCGGGAGGCTGGTGTTCGAGCCAAGCCAACCGTTGCGCGACTTCGCTGAGCAGGACGCGCTCACTGCGCCGACCCTCGGTCAGCACGGCGTGACGACCTCGCATGTACGCGGCCAACGTCGTCACGCGCGGTGCTGCCCAGGAACTCAACCCCAGTTGCTCGTGGTGCGCATCGTAAGCGCGGATCAGCGCGTCGCTCAGGCGCTCGTTTGCCGTCAGCACCACGGCGCTAGCGCAGTGTGTCAGCACCACATCGTCGAGTTCGAGCAATGGCCCCGCTTGCATCGTATCGATTGCGTCAAACGCGCGATTGTAGGAGCGGTCGGCACCGTGCCAAACCAAACCGTAGATCGGCTACAATGCGCCGCCCTCCGATCAGCAGTCGCCTCGAACCCTCGCCCGATATGATCAAGTCCGCAGTTGCTTCGACATCCCGACCCGGGAAAGTGGGCTTCGTCAGCCTGGGTTGTCCGAAGGCTCTCGTTGATTCGGAGCGAATCCTGACGCAGTTGAAGATCGAGGGTTACGAGACGTCGGCGAGCTATGCGGATGCAGACGTCGTCGTCGTGAACACGTGCGGATTCATCGACAGCGCAGTCGCCGAGTCGCTGGAAGCCATTGGCGAAGCCGTTGCGGAAAACGGACGCGTCATCGTCACCGGATGCCTCGGCGCGCGCGCAAATCTGATTCGCGAGCAGTTTCCCGATGTGCTGTCGATCACCGGACCGGCAGCATACGAAGCTGTCGTGCAGGCGGTGCACGATGCGGTTCCGCAGAGCCGCGCCCAATCCCTTCATCGATCTGGTTCCGGCGACGGGCGTCAAGCTCACGCCGCGACACTACGCCTATCTGAAGATCTCGGAAGGCTGCAATCACAAGTGCTCGTTCTGCATCATTCCGTCACTGCGCGGCAAACTGCGTCTCGCGTCGAATCGGAGAGGTTCTCGATGAGGCCGCAGGGTCTCGCGCGATCGGGCGTCAAGGAACTGCTCGTGATTTCGCAGGACACGAGCGCGTACGGCCTCGACCTGAAGTACCGCACCGATTTCTGGGATGGTCGTCCGCTGCGCAGCGACATGATCGCGTTGTGCAAGGAACTGGGTCGCCTCGTGCCGTGGGTTCGACTGCACTACGTCTATCCGTATCCGCACGTCGATCGAGTTGTTGCCGTTGATGGCGGACGGGCTGGTGCTGCCGTACCTCGACGTCCCGATGCAGCACGGTGTGCCGCGGATTCTCAAATTGATGCGCAGACCCGCGGCCGCGGATCGCACGCTCGAGCGCATCGCGGCATGGCGCAACGATCTGTCCCGGAATTGACGATTCGTTCGACGTTCATCGTCGGCTTTCCGGGCGAAACTGACGCTGAGTTCGAAGCGCTGTTGCAGTTTCTGACCGACGCGGATCTCGATCGCGTCGGCTGCTTTGCGTATTCGGATGTCGACGGCGCCGCCGCAAACGATTTGCCGGATCCCGTGCCCGAGGACGTGAAGCAGGAGCGACTTGGCGCGGCTGATGGAACATCAGGCCGCAGATCAGTACGCGGCGTCTCGCGGCAAAGGTCGGGCAAGCGTCATGCAGGTGTTGATCGATGCGGTCGACGACGATGGTGCCGTTGGGCGCTCGCGCGGTGATGCGCCGGAGATCGACGGGTGCGTTTACGTCGATTCGATCGACGTGCGCCCCGGGTGATCTGATCGATGTCGTCGATTGACGAGGCCGATACGCACGACCTGTATGCAACGGTCGCCGCGGCTTGATAGTTTGGTATTCTTGGATTGCCGTACGAGGGAGGAAAGTCAGGCATGTGGTATCTCATCGAGGATTTCTTCGATCAAAGCTGGATCGTGAAGCTGTTCATCGCGTGGGGCTGGTTGTCGATCGTGATCATGTTCGCGTCCATCGCGGAGCCGTTTCTGCGCGGAGCTTGATCGCCGATGTGGCTGTCGTCGCTGACGCAACAACAGCGCGAGTCGCCTGCTCGGGTTGGCGCACAACGTCGTCGTGTCGGACGGACTGCTCGATCCGAACGAAGAAGGCATGCTCGATGAGTTCAAGCGTGAGATGGAACTGAGTCCAAAGACCGAATCGCAGTACCTCGAACTGAGCGGTGTGGACCAGGTCTTCGATACGCGGCGCTCGCGCGCCATCGCGTTGCTGAATCTGCTGCGACTGTCGTACGTCGACGGTGCGTTCGAGATCGAAGAGGAATGTCTCCTGAAGGAAGTCAGCCGCGCCTTCGGCTTGCCGGACGCGGAGTTTCAGCTGATGGACAACTGGGTGCGTCGTCTCGTTGCGCTCGAAGAAGAAGCCCGCAGCTTCATGTAGCGCGTGCGCGATCAGCGTCTCCGCGAGAACGTTCTCCACGCGATTGCGAGCTGCGCTTCGATTTCGTCGCGATCGAGCTGGATCGGCGAGTTCGTCCGAAAACGTATTCCGCAGCGAAACGATCCCTGCGTCGTGAAGCGACAATGGTGGGCGGCGCCAACGATTGCCTCAAGGCGCGATCCCTCGTACTTCAGCGAGACGAACAGCGGCTTGTTGATCGGCAAGCGGCCGTCGCAGCACGACCGTGACGCCGAAGCGATTGAAGTCGACGACGTCGCCGTGATGCGTTCCGAACCGATAGCGAACGGAAATCGACGCCTTCATGTCCGCGACGGGAAAGCGTTCCAGATTACGACGTTCGGGACATCTGGACATGATCGGAAATGGTATGGCACGTCGGTCTTTCGGGCTGTGACGATCGCCACAGATCAATGCTCTTTGATCAGGATGTCCTTCGCGCGATTGAGCAGCGCCGCCAGATAGGTCGAGCCGCCTCGATCGGGGTGGAGACGTTGAATGAGCCGCCGATGCGCGGCGACGATGTCGTCGCGGGTGGCCCCGTCTTCCAGCCCCAGCGCCTCGAGCGCTTCGCGCCGGTCATCGTGGACGTTCGAGGGCTCAGGCGTTCGATCCGGACTCAGGCGCCAATTCGGGTAGTGATGATCGAGGTAGGATTCGAGCAGACGCCGCGAGTCGTAGTCCTGGACTTGCGCGAGCAGGCCGACGAGCTCCGCGAAGCGTCGAGTTCGCTCAAGAAATCGACCCTTGTGGCGGCCCTGTTTGATCTCGCCGTCCATGTGGCCGGACGCGTGATGCAACGTCATCCGGAAGAACGGACTCTCGGTCGACGTGGTGCCGTTGTCGGAAGTCCGGTTCGACCGTGACCCCGACGCCGTGGCGTTTGGAGCGCCGCCACGTAGCGTGCGTAACCAAAGCGCCAACCGCGCGCCTCCGCCAATCCAGCGCGCCAACCCGATGACCGCCGCCAGCGCGGCGGCGATCCAGTTGAGCCGGCCGGTCACGGTGAGCGCAACGACCACGATGATGAGCAGCGCAACGCCGAGGGTCATGACCGTCTGACGCGTATTCAGACCGGAGCGGATCCACAACGAGCGCAGCAGGACGACGAGCACGGTCAGCGCGAGAAGTCCTGCCATGATTCCAAGGATCATGACGATCCGAGCTGGGTGAGCAGGGCCCGTGCCTGATCGTTGCGCCGGGAGTAGTCCTCGAGCGCGGCGCGACCTCCCGTCGTGTAACGGGCGACCGCACCGAGCAGGCGCCGCAATTCTCCGGGACTGTTGCTGTCGAATGGCACGTGTGCGCCGTGCGTCATCGCTGCAATAGCTTTGAAGATGCGCGTCGCGCGGCGATCGCCCCGCTCCTGAAATATGAACACGGGAAGCTGGCGGATCGCGAGTTGTCCCGCGCGCTTCATCACTTCGACTTCGTCCTCTTCGAAGCAATCGCCGATGAATACGAGTGCGCGAACTGGATGACGCGATGCTTCGCGCGCCGCATGGTCGAACAAGCGTCCGATCTGCGTCCGGCCGCCGCGACAACTGACCAAGCTCATGTCGTGCTCGAGCCGCGCGGCTTCGTGGTCCACGGCGTGGCGACGAATTCGTCGAGGCCGCGGTAGTAGCACAGCTGAATTGCGATGTTGCCGAGCCGCGCGGCTTCGTCGAACAGTTCGGCGTGCAATTCGCAGGCGAGATCCCACGTCGGCTGACGACTGGCCGTTGCGTCGAGGGCGAACAACAATCGATGCGTCGTGCGCACGCCGGGAAGCTTTGTGCGCGCAGCATCGGCCAAAAATTGATCAACGGACCGCTTCGTGCTCGGCCCGCCGAGACGTTCGGCATCGTTCCCGACGGACGTCTCACTGACTTCTCTTTATAGGTTGTGGCAACGCTCTTATGATGCCACGGTTGTGCAACGCTGGATTTCGGTATGGAAACCGCAGACGTCGAGCGGTGGTTGGAGCAGCTTCGCGTCGAGCATCGCGATCTCGACGAGGTCATCAAGTACATGATCGAAACGAAGCACACCGACTCGATGCGAATTCAGCGTTTGAAGAAGCGTAAGCTGCGACTCAAGGACATGATTACGAAGCTCGAGAGCGAATTGATTCCGGACCTGGACGCCTAGATGCATGGCTTCGAACTCGACGATCGAATGCTGACGGTCGCGATTTCTTCGCGCGCGTTGTTCGATCTCGAAGAGTCGAATCGCGTCTACGTCGAGGACGGGCTCGAGGCGTACCGCCAATATCAGATTGCGCACGAGGACGAGCCGCTCGAGCCCGGCGAGGCGTATCCGTTCGTTAAGAAGCTACTCAATATCAATGATTTGCTGAATAAATCTCGAGTTGAGGTGATTCTGCTTTCGCGCAATTCCGCCGATACGGGACTGCGGATCTTCAATTCGATCAAAGCCCACGAACTCAAGATCAGACGCGCTGCGTTTTGCGGCGGCGAGCGACCGTATCGATACGTCCAGGCGTTCAGGTGCGATCTGTTTCTGTCGACCGATTCCGACGACGTCGTGCACGCGCTCGATCACCAGGTCGCGGCCGCGACGTTGCTTGCCTCGCGTTCGCCCGGCAATCCGTCCGCAGAATTGCGCATCGCGTTCGACGGCGACTCGGTGCTGTTCTCTGACGAGGCCGATCAGGTGTTCCGACGCGATGGACTCGATGCGTTTGCGGCGACGGAGCAAGCGGCCGCGGATCGACCGTTGGCAGGTGGTCCGTTCAAGAACTTTCTGAGTGGTCTGCATCGACTGCAGTCGGAATTCGAGAGTCGCGAATGTCCGATTCGAACAGCGTTGGTCACCGCGCGCGCCGCGCCCGCGCACGAGCGCGTGATTCGCACGCTGCGTGCGTGGGATGTGCGACTGGACGAATGTCTATTTCTCGGCGGCGCCGACAAGACTCAATTTCTGCGCGCGTTCGGCGCCGACGTATTCTTCGACGATCAGGCGCAGAACTGCGAGCGCGCGTTGGGTCACGTTGCGTCAGGACACGTGCCGAGCGCGCACAGCGGCTAGTCGTTTTCCCGCGCGAGACGGTTGCTTGCTATCTCTGCTCGAAGTAGTGAAATATTGCTTAAGACCGTCGCGTTATAAGTAGCGAATCAGCACACTATGAAGCTCCAACAACTCCGGTACATCTGGGAAGTCGCGCATCACGATCTGAACGTGTCCGCGACCGCGCAGAGTCTTGTACACGTCCCAACCGGGGATCTCCAAGCAGATCCGACTGCTCGAGGACGAACTCGGGGTCGAGGTATTTTCGCGCAGCGGAAAACACCTGACGCGAATCACGCCCGCCGGCGAAGTCATCATTCGCATCGCGGGCGAGATTCTCCGACAGGTGGAGACGATCAAGCAGGCCGCCCAGGAGTTCAGCAACGAACGCAAAGGCAGTCTCGCGATCGCGACGACGCATACACAAGCGCGCTACGCGTTACCCGACGTCATCCAGAAATTTCGGACCGACTACCCGGACGTCATCCTGCACATGAATCAGGGGACGCCGTCGCAGATCGCCGAGATGGCCGCGGACGGGACCGTTGATTTCGGGATCGCGACCGAAGGCAGTCGATCTGTTCGGCGACCTCGTGATGATGCCGTGCTACGAGTGGAATCGAGCGGTAGTGGTCCCGAAGGGACATCCGTTGATCAACGTGAAACCGCTGACGCTCGAGGCAGTCGCCGCAGAACCGATCGTCACGTACGTGTTCGGGTTCACCGGGCGATCGAAGCTCGACGACGCTTTCGTCGAACGCGGACTTGTCGCCGCATGTCGTGTTTACCGCGACCGACACCGACGTCATCAAGACTTATGTCCGCCTCGGTCTCGGTATCGGCATCGTCGCCGCGATGTCGTATGACCCGATCCAGGACGCGGACCTCGTCGCGCTGGATGCGAGCCATCTGTTCCGACCGAGCGTGACGTACATCGCGTGTCGCAAGGGCTCGTTCATGCGCCGATTCATGTTCGACTTCATCGAACTGTTTGCGCCGCATTTGACGCGGGAGGTCGTCGAGCGATCGCTGGCGTGCACGAACCGAGCGCAGCGCGAAGCGATGTTCGAAGGGATCAAGCTGCCCGGTGCGCTAGACGGCTAGAGGTAAGTCGAGGTCCGGATTCGCCGCAAGCAGCATCTGCGCGTCGTCAGCTTGCGTCGAGGACGCGAGGACGTCTTTCACGAACTTTAAGAACACCGTGTAAGTCGCTGTCTTCGAACCGGTTTCAACGACGAAGAACGGTGCTCGATCGACTCCCAGCGTCGCGGCGAGCCGCATTCCTTCCGAATTCGGCGTCGCGTTCATCGGCAACCACGACGCGATCGATCGCCGGCCAATGGTTTCCCGCGGTCAGGCGTTCTTCGACGTCGCGGCATTTGCCACACGGCTGTCCGTTCGGCAAGGATTTTTTTGACGAAGGTGATCTTGCGGCTGGTCATGGCTGGTCACGCAAGCGGCGTCAGCACGGACGACTACCCGACGAATTTGACCGCGCGCACATTCTGGCCGTGCAGGCCGCACTCTTTGCCGGCCGCATCCTCCCACCACCAGCGCCCGTTGCGTTCGTGCTCGTGAGGACCGACCGGACGCGTGCACGGCTCGCAGCCGATGCTCATGAATCCCGCGTCGTGCAGCGGGTTGTAGGGGACGTCGTTCGCGCGGATGTAGCCCCAGACGTCGGCCGACGTCCACGCCGCGAGCGGATTGAATTTGACGATGGGGTGATCGACCGTCGAGAAACGCCGCGATCGTCCTGCTCAGTCGGCACTTCGATGCGCGTGACGCTCTGGTCGCGACGCTGGCCGGTGATCCAAGCATCCAAGCCGCCAGGTGTCGGCGCAACGGTTTGATCTTGCGGATCGAGCAGCATTCCTGGTGACCGTCGCGATAGAAGCTGAAGAGACCTTTGCGGCTGACGAGGTCCTGCACGTCCTGCGCGTCGGGCAGCAGCATCTCGATCCGCATGTTGTAGTGCTCGCGGACGCGTTCGATGAACCGGTAGGTCTCCGGATGCAGACGACCGGTATCGAGCGAGAACACGCGCACGTCGGGCGGATCTTCGTTGCGATGTCGATCAGCACGACGTCTTCGGCACCGCTGAACGAAATCGCGATCTGGTCCGAGTCGAAGCGCGCGAATGCATCCGCAATCACCGCTTCCGCCGTGGGCTCGGCACGATTCTCGAGTGCGTTGGTTTCGATCGACCGGGTGGCCATGTCGAGCTCGATCTGTTGAAGTTGAGCGCGAGGTTAGCAACGTCCCTCGAGCGCCAAAAATACTTTGTACTTCTATGCTTACAACGACGAAGGCCTCGTCTACCATCGCCGCTGATTTTTCGGTCGGGGACAGGTTCCTCGTGCAACGATGGGGGACCGTGATGGATGTGCTGTGTCTCGATCTGGAAGGCGTTCTGATTCCCGAGATCTGGATCGGGGTCGCCGAGCGAACCGGGATCGAGGCGTTGCGCAAGACCACCCGCGATGTTCCGGTATACGACGATCTGATGCGGCTGCGACTCGGCATTCTTGGCGGAGCATCGGATTCGACTGGCGACGATCCAGGCCGTGATCGAATACGTTGGAGCCGTTGCCTGGCGCGGTCGAATTTCTCGATTGGGCGCGAAACCGATTCCAGGTCGCGATCGTCTCCGACACGTTCTATGAGTTTGCACAGCCGATGATGGCGAAGCTCGGCTGGCCGCTGCTGCTGTGTCATCGGCTCGAGGTCGCGCACGGGGAGATCGAAGGCTATCGAATTCGTCAGCCGGACCCGAAGCGTCAATCGGTCAAGGCGTTTCAGTCGCTGCGCTATCGAGTGCTCGCGGTCGGTGATTCGTACAACGACATTCCGATGCTCGATCAGGCCGATCAGCGGGTTCTTCTATCGTTGTCCGGCCGCTGTGGCGGCGGAATACCCACAGTTTCCCTGTGCTTCGAACTACCCGGCCTTGCAGGATCTATTGGCACCCAGATTAGCGGTTGCGTGAAGCAGGCGCAGGCGCGCGAACAGTGCCAGCCTATCGGCGTGGTAGGGTAACCCGATTGGAATCATCGCAACGTTGTGTAGAGCGGCGTTCGAACGACATTAGCGTATCATGGGCGTGGCTTCGCCCCGGGTCGGAGAACTCGCGAAGCTTTCATTGCGTTGCCTTCCTTTGCGTTCAGCAGCGCGTCAGAAAAGTGCGTACGGAAATCGGCTTTCGACATAAAACAGGGAGATCACCGCGGATGACAAGTCGGATCAGCGCCGGACGACAGATGCGCGCCGCGCTCGCGAGCGAGCGTCCGTTGCAGGTGGTCGGCGCAATCAATGCGTACTCGGCGATGCTCGCAGAGCGCGTCGGATACAAGGCAATCTATCTGTCGGGAGCCGGCGTCGCGAACGCGTCATTCGGTCTGCCCGATCTCGGGCATGACCTCGCTCGACGACGTGCTCGAAGACGTGCGCCGCATCACCGGGGCAAGCGCTCTGCCGCTGCTTGTCGACATCGACACCGGTTGGGGCGGTGCGTTCAACATCGCGCGAACGATCAAGGCGATGATTCGCGCGGGTGCGGCCGCCGTGCACATCGAAGATCAGGTTGCGCAGAAGCGTTGCGGTCATCGACCCAACAAAGCAATCGTTCCCGACCAGCGAAATGACCGATCGAATCAAGGCCGCGATGGATGCGAAGACCGACCCCGACTTCATCGTCATGGCGCGCACCGACGCGCTCGCGGTTGACGGCTTCGACGCGGTGCTCGAACGCGTCGTCGGCGTTCGTCGACGCCGGTGCGGACGCGATATTCGCCGAAGCGATGACGGATCTCGACATGTATGCGAGGGTCGTGCGCGCCGTCGACGTGCCGGTGCTCGCGAACATCACCGAGTTCGGGCAGACGCCGCTGTTCACGACGCAGCAACTCGGCAGCGTCGGCATCGCGATGGCGCTTGTATCCGCTGTCGGCCTTCCGGGCAATGAGCCAGGCGGCGCTCAACGTCTATCGGGCGATTCGCACGCGACGGAACCCAGAAGAACGTCGTCGCGACCATGCAGACACGCATGGATCTGTACGATTTCCTCGGGTATCACGACTACGAGCGCAAGCTCGATGAGTTGTTCAAAAATGAAGAGTCGCGGGAGGCAATGTAATGGCCGAGAACAAAGAAACTGAGCGGCGCAGGCCTGCGCGGCCAGAGTGCCGGAGAAACCGCGCTGTGCACGGTCGGCAAGACCGGCACGGGACTCACGTATCGAGGTTACGACATCTCGGAACTGGCCGACGGCGCAACCTTCGAGGAAGTCGCGTATTTGATTCTCTACGGCGAGTTGCCGAATCAGAAGCAACTCGACCGCCTACAAGGCCAAGTTGAAGAAGTTGCGCGGGCTGCCGAAGACGCGTCAAAGACGTGCTCGAGCGCATTCCAAAGGCGACGCATCCGATGGACGTGATGCGCACGGGTTGTTCGATTCTCGGGAACGTCGAGCCCGAGGTCGACTTCAGCGGACAACACGACGTGGCGGATCGATTGCTCGTCGACGCTGCCGTCGATCATCAACTACTGGTATCGCTTCAGCCACGACGGCGTGCGAATCGAAACGGAAACCGACGAAGATTCACTGGCAGGACATTTCCTGTCCATGCTGCTGCGGACAAACGCCCGAGCGAGTTGCAGCAGCGCGTCATGGACGTATCGCTGATTCTCTACGCGGAACACGAATTCAACGCATCGACGTTCACCGCGCGCGTCTGCGCGTCGACGCTGTCGGATATGCACTCGTGCGTGACCGGAGCGATCGGATCGTTGCGCGGGCCGTTGCATGGCGGCGCGAACGAAGCGGCGATGGAGATGATCGAGAAGTTCGATTCGCCAGCCGACGGCGCCGACGGGAATCAAGGGCATGCTGGAGCGCAAGGACAAAATCATGGGATTCGGTCACGCGATCTACGCAACGTCCGACCCGCGCAACGCGATCATCAAGAGAATGGGCGGAGAAGCTCTCGAAAGACGTTGGCGACAAAGTTCTGTACCCGGTCTCGGTCGCTGTCGAAAAGGCGATGTGGGACGAGAAGAAGCTGTTCGCCAACGCCGACTTCTATCACGCGTCCGCGTATCACTTCATGGGCATCCCCACGAAGCTGTTTACGCCGATTTTCGTTTGTTCGCGCGTATCGGGATGGACCGCGCACATCATGGAACAGCGTTCCAACAACCGCATCATTCGGCCGAGCGCGGACTATGTCGGTCCGGCGCCGCGCCCCTTCGTTAAATTGTCAGATCGTTAACAGGAGAAAACAGAACATGAGTGCCAACGTCGATCTCAACGTACGGCCCGATCCCGGACAAGCGAACTGGTCGATATCGCCGACTATGTGACGGGTTACAAGATCAAGAGCGCAGAAGCGTACGACACGGCGCGCAACTGTCTGATCGATACGTTGGGATGTGGGTTTCTCGCGCAGCGCTTCCCGGAGTGCAGCAAACACCTCGGTCCGATCGTGCCGGGAACGACGGTCTTGAACGGCGCGCGCGTGCCGGGCACGCAGTTCGAGCTGGATCCGGTGAAGGCCGCGTGGGACATCGGCTGCATGATTCGCTGGCTCGATTTCAACGACACGTGGCTCGCCGCGG
Source organism: uncultured Gammaproteobacteria bacterium (assembly GCA_963829065.1). Taxonomy (GTDB): domain Bacteria; phylum Pseudomonadota; class Gammaproteobacteria; order Pseudomonadales; family Azotimanducaceae; genus DATJGR01. The sequence continues at coordinate 435,584 of CAWHHK010000021.1, forward strand.
AGTGGGGACATCCGTCCGACAACCTCGGCGGCATTCTCGCGGTCGCCGACTATATCAGCCGCACGAACGTCGCCGGTGGCAAAGCAGCCGCTGGTGATGCGCGACGTGCTGACCGCGATGATCAAGGCGCACGAGATCCAAGGTTGTCTCGCGCTCGAGAACAGCTTCAACCGCGTCGGCCTCGATCATGTGCTGCTGGTTCGCGTTGCTTCGACCGCGGTGGTCACGCAACTGCTCGGCGGCACACGCGATCAGATCGTCGATGCGCTGTCGCACGCGTGGATCGATGGTTCGTCGCTGCGCACGTATCGGCATGCGCCGAACGCGGGTCCGCGCAAGTCCTGGGCCGCGGGCGATGCAACCAGCCGCGCGGTGCGGCTCGCGATGCTCGTGTTGAAGGGGGAGATCGGCTATCCGAGCGCGCTGACGGCGCCGAAATGGGGCTTTTACGACGTCTCGTTCAAAGGGCAACCGTTCAAATTCCAACGCGACTACGGCTCGTACGTGATGGAGAACGTGCTGTTCAAGATCTCGTTCCCGGCGGAGTTCCATGCGCAGACGGCGGTCGAAGCGGCGGTGACACTGCATCCGAAGGTCGTCGGGCCGCCTCGATCAGATCGATCGGATCGTGATGACGACGCACGAGTCGGCGATTCGCATCATCAGCAAGACCGGCGCGCTGAACAATCCGGCCGATCGCGATCACTGCCTGCAGTACATGGCGGCGATCGGTCTGCTGAAGGGCAATCTGGTTGCCGAAGACTACGAAGACGACGTCGCCGCGGATCCGCGCGTCGATCGAGCTGCGCGATCTGATGGTGATCGAGGAGGATCCGCGTTACAGCCGCGAGTACCACGAACCCGACAAGCGTTCGATCGCCAATGCGATTCAGGTGTTCTTCAAGGACGGCACGAAGACCGAGAAGGTCGAGGTCGAGTATCCGATCGGCCATCGTCGTCGGCGCAAAGCAGGGCATTCCGATTCTCGTGGACAAGTTCCGGCGCAATCTGCTGACGCGTTTCCCGGCGCGGCGCACCGCGCAGATCATCGAACTCGTGCAAGGATCAGAAGCGGCTCGAATCGATGCCGGTGAACGAGTTCATGGATCTGTTCGTGATCTGAGGAGTCGTGATCGCGCCGATTTGAAACGTCGGTCGGCGCAGACGAGGGGCGGCGTGCGCCGCTTCCGTGTGAGCCTCAGTGAGCTTTGTGGAACTGTGCTTCTTCGGTCGAACCCGGTCAACGCGGTCACCGACGACTGACCGCCCTGAATCACCTGCGCGACGTCGTCGAAATAGCCGGTGCCGACTTCCTGCTGGTGGCTGACGAACGTGTAGCCGTCTTTCGCTGCGGCAAATTCCGCTTCCTGCAGTTCGACGTACGCGGACATCTGTCGCTCAACATAGCCCTTCGTCAGCGTGTACATGTTGTACCACATGGAGTGGATGCCGGCTAAGGTGATGAACTGGAACTTGTAGCCCATCGCCGCGAGTTCCGTCTGGAACTTCGCGATCGTTTTGTCGTCGAGGTTCTTCTTCCAGTTGAACGACGGCGAGCAGTTGTACGACAGCATCTGATCCGGATATTCCTTCTTGATCGCTTCGGCGAAACGCTTCGCTTCGTCGAGCGACGGCACCGCGGTTTCGCACCAGATCAGATCCGAATACGGCGCGTATGCGAGGCCACGCGAGATCGCCTGATCAAGACCGGCGCGCGTCTTGTAGAAGCCTTCCGCCGTTCGTTCGCCGGTGATGAATGGCTTGTCCCATTCGTCGATGTCGGACGTGACCATGTCGGCCGCGTTCGCGTCGGTGCGGGCCATCAGAATCGTTGGGACATCGCAGACGTCCGCAGCCAGTCGCGCCGCGATGAGCTTCTGAACGGCCTCGGACGTCGGCACGAGAACCTTGCCGCCCATGTGGCCGCATTTCTTCACGGACGCGAGCTGATCTTCGAAGTGCACACCGGCGGCGCCGGCGCCGATCATCGCCTTCATCAGTTCGAACGCGTTCAGCACGCCACCGAAGCCTGCTTCGGCGTCGGCGACGATCGGCGCATAGAAGTCGATGCCGTCGTCGATGCCCTTCGACCACTGGATCTCGTCGGCACGACGAAACGCGTTGTTGATCCGATTGACCAGCGTCGGCACCGAGTTGACCGCGTACAGCGATTGGTCCGGATACATCGTCTCCGACGTATTGTTGTCGGCGGCGACCTGCCAGCCGGAACAATAGATCGCCCTGATCCCGGCCTTGACCTGCTGCACCGCCTGGCCGCCGGTGACGGCGCCGAGCGCGTTGATGTAGTCCTCTTTGGTCATCAAGTCCCACAGTTTGTCGGCGCCGTGCGCGGCGAGCGCGCTGCGATGCGGAATCGTGCCGCGCAGTTTGACGACGTCTTCGGCCTTGTAGCCGCGTTTGACGCCTTTCCAGCGCGGGTTCTTCTTCCATTCCGCTTCGAGCTCTTTGATCTGCTCAGCGCGCGGTTTGCGTGGAACGAAATGAAGCGCCATGGGCGTATCCCTCTGAGTTTTGCCGGTGGAGGCGGCGCATTCTAGAGACCGCGAATAGAAAGAAAAGTGAAAGTATGAAAACTAACACTTGCCCGATCGGAATGGGTCGTGACTCGGCCTGAGGTCAGAGCACCTCGTAGGCGGGCAACGTCAGGAAGTCGGCCAGTTCGTCGCCCGTCGTGAGGCGATCCATCATTTCGGCGGCTTCGCGGAAACTTGCCGTCCTGATAGCGCGCTTCACCGACTTCGTCGCGAACGACCTGCAGTTCTTCGTTCAGCATTTCGCGGAACAGTGCCTTCGTGACGGTCTTGCCGTTCGAGAGCTGTTTGCCGTTCTGGATCCACTGCCAGATCGACGCGCGCGATATCTCGACGGTCGCGGCGTCTTCCATCAGTCCGTAGACCGGCACGCATCCGCTGCCGGAGATCCATGCTTCGATGTACTGAATCGACACGCGGATGTTCGTGCGCATGCCTGCTTCGGTGCGTTCGCCCGCCGGAACGGCCAGCAGATCGGCCGCGGTCGTGTCGGGATCCTGGCGCGCGATACGTCGAGCTGATTGGAGTGACCTTGCGGAATGTGCCGATCGAAGACTTCCATCGCGAGATCGGCGAGACCCGGATGCGCCACCCAGGTGCCATCGTGACCGTTGGTCGCTTCGAGCGTTTTGTCGGCGCGGACTTTCGCGGCGACGATTTCGTTCTGCTGCGGATCCTTGCTCGGAATGAACGCGGCCATACCGCCCATCGCGAGCGCGCCGCGACGATGGCAGGTGCGAATCAGCAGTCGCGAATACGCGCTGAGGAACGGCTTGTCCATCGTCAGCGCTTGCCGATCGGGCAGCACGCGATCGGGGTGTTTACGCAGTGTTTTGATGTAGCTGAAGATGTAGTCCCAGCGTCCGCAGTTGAGCGCCACCGCGTGGTCGCGCAAGCGCGTACAGGATCTCGTCCATCTGAAATGCAGCGGGCAACGTCTCGATCAGGAACGTCGCCTTGATCGTCCCGACTGGTACGTTGAAACGCTGTTCCGTGTAGGCGAACACGGAGTCCCACCACGCGGCTTCTTCGTGACTCTGAATCTTCGGCATGTAGTAGTAGACGCCGGTGCCGTGCGCGCGGCGCGTCTGATAGTTGTGGAAGAAATACAGGCCGAAGTCGAACAGGCATCCGGGGATGCGTTCGCCACCGGTCCAGCCGACGTGTTTTTCACTCAGGTGCAGGCCGCGCACGCGCGCGATCAGCACCGCGGGATCCGGCTTCGAGTCGATACTTCCTTCCGTCGGGATTCGTGAACTCGATCGTGCGCCGATTCGCGTCGCGCAGATTGATCTGACCCTCGACGACGTTCTGCCACGTCGGCGCCAACGAATCTTCGAAGTCGGCCATGAACACGCGAACGTTCGCGTTGAGCGCGTTGATGATCATCTTGCGGTCGACGGGTCCGGTGATTTCGACGCGGCGATCGAGCAGGTCGTGCGGAATGCCGGCGATCTTCCAGTCGCCTTCGCGAATCGCCTTCGTTTCGGGCAGAAAGTCGGGCAGCTCGCCGGCGTCCATGCGCGCCTGAAACGCGACGCGTTCGTCCATCAACGCCGCGAGCGGCGGCTGAAACCGTTCGCACGAGATCGGCGACGAACGACATCGCGTCGTCGGTGAGGACTTCGCGATATTCGGCGGTGACTCGGCCGCGAACCTCGAGCCCGCCGATCGTCTGGGCCTCTGCGGTCATTGACATTGCAATTCTGCCGGAAAAAAAGGGGGCGCAATCATGCCCCCTCGTTCGCGAAGGTGTCAATTTGGCGGATGCCGCGTTGACGTTGCTACAAGCTGAGCAGTCGCAGCTCCGGGTCGTCCGACGCGCGTTCGTATAGCGCGATGAAGTCGTCGGTGAATCGCCGCGCCTCGACACGGTCGTTCAGATTCCACCAGCCGAGGTACGCATCGCGATTCGGCTGTACCCAAATCGCCCGATTGTCGACGACGATGAAATTCGAGCGCGGCGGCGCGACGTCTTCCGGCAACCGACGCATCTCGATCTTGCTCGGCAACCGGCGCGCGAGCTCCAGCAGTGGGTGGTTGTCGGACGCGATGGCTTTGGTGTCCTCGACCAGGATCTGGGCGCGCGCGTGGCGGCTGCGGCGCGCAAACGTCGAAACCGCGCTCAAGCAATCCAGCGACGCAAACAACGCAGGATCCAGTGATGGGCTCAAGATCAGCAACGTTCGGCGGGCATTCGCGATGAGTTCAGATACGGCCGTCGCGGCAGTCGAGTTCCGAGCGCAACGCTCTGATTGCGTTCGATGCGACCTCGGTTGGAGGTTTTGCGGACGTTTTCGCCGGATTGATCAACGGCAAGCGGCGATTGGGAGCCGACGGTTCGAACGGGATCGGCAGAATCATGTCCATTTCGACGTGTTCGATCCCGGCCTCAACGGTCTCGGCGCCGGTCGGCGCAAAACCTGATTTGCGGTAGAACCCTTCGGCGTGTCGTTGCGCATGCAGGAAGACTCGAGGCATGCCCAGAGTAACGGCGTGGCTCGACCGCCATCTCGAGGAGCTGGCGCCCGATTCCGCGACCGCGCTGTTCGCGCGAGTACGGCCATCCGACCGATCTGCCCCGTGTTCAGCAGTCGGGCCGTGCCCAGCGCCACACCGGCTTCGTTCAGCGCGATGAAATGGTCGGCGCTCTCATCGAGGCCGTCCCACTCGAGATCCTGCGGAACGCCTTGCTCTTCGATGAAGACTCGAGCGCGAATCGCGCGCAGCCTGTCACGGTGAGTCGACCAGTCGACCTTGACGGCGTGGACTGGCATCAGTTCGTTCGCCGGGCAAGCTGTGCCGCGAGCCCGACATAGTGCTCGGGTGTCAGCTGCGCCAGTGAAGCGCGAGCCTCGGGAGGTAGAGGCAACGCCGCGAGCAGATCCGCGAACGATTGCGCGATCGAGTTGGCGTCCGCGCGTTGCGCGTTTGAGTGCCTCGTACGGTTCCTTCAATCCGTGCTTGCGCATCACTGTCTGCACCGCCTCGGCGAGCACTTCCCAGCTGTTGGCGAGATCCTCCGCCAACACAGCTGGGTTCAGTTCGAGTTTGCCGATGCCCGTCAGCGCCGAGTCGTACGCGACCAGGCAGTAGCCCAGCGCAACCCCGAGGTTGCGCAGGGCCGTGGAGTCCGACAAGTCGCGTTGCCACCGCGACACCGGGAGCTTCTCGGCCAGATGCAGCATCAATGCATTGGCCACACCGAGGTTGCCTTCGGAATTTTCGAAATCGATCGGATTGACTTTGTGCGGCATGGTCGATGAGCCGGTTTCGCCTTCGACCTTGCGGCTGTCGGAAGTAGTTGATCGATATGTAACCCCAGATGTCGCGATCGAAGTCGAGCAACACCTGGTTGAAGCGCGCGAGTGCGTGAAAGTATTCGGCGATGTAGTCGTGCGGTTCGATCTGCGTCGTGTACAGCGTGTAGTCGAGGCCCAGCGATTCGACGAAGGCGCGCGTGACGCGCGGCCAATCGACGTTGGGATACGCCGCAACGTGTGCGTTGAAGTTGCCGACCGCACCGTTGAACTTGCCGAAGATTCCAACCGCAGCGAATCCGTCGCGCTGCCGTTGCAGACGTTGCACGACGTTGGCGAGTTCCTTGCCCATGGTCGTTGGCGACGCGGCTTGACCATGCGTCCGGCTCAACATGGCGACATCCGCAAACGCGATCGCGCGTTGGTGTATCGAATCGATCACGCGGTCCATTGCCGGCAACAGCAGCCGCTCCGCGACTTCCTTCAACGTCAGCGCGTGCGCGAGGTTGTTGATGTCTTCCGACGTGCAGGCGAAATGTACGAACTCGATATGGCGCGCGAGTTCGGTCGTGCCGGCCAACTTCTCTTTGACGAAATACTCGACCGCCTTGACGTCGTGATTCGTCGTGCGCTCTATTTCCTTGATTCGCTGCGCGTCGGCGGCGCCGAAATCTTGCGTAAATCGTATCGATCGCCGCGGCGGCGCCGGGACTCAGTGCCGGTAGCTCGCGAATCGCGGGGTCGGCGGCGAGATGACGAAACCAACTGAGCTCGACGCGAACACGATAGCGTTGCAAACCACTCTCGCTGACGAGTTCGGCGAGTGCTGCAAGCCTCGCTCGGTAGCGACCGTCGAGTGGCGAAATGGCAGTCAGAGGTTCGAGTCGCATGCCCGGTGAATCACTGTCGGCTCAACTAACGCATTCAGTGTGTGGCGCATGTTAGACCGCAGGCGGAGCAGGTACCAGAGCGCCCCGAAGAATGCGGTCAGCCATGCGTGTCGATGACGCCACCGCCCAGACACAATGAGCCAGCGTACAAGCAAACGTATTGCCCCGGTGTGACGGCGCGTTGCGGTGTCTCAAATTCGATTCGATAACCACCATCGGTCGCGTATTGCACGTTGCAAGGCTGATCGGCCTGACGATAGCGAACCTTGGCCGTACATTGAAACGGCGCGGTGGGTTCACGCACCAGCCAATTGATGGTTCGAGTCGTCAACCAATTGCTGTTCAGATCTTCAGGATCCTGGGACACGATCAGTTGGTTCGTGTGCATATCTTTCGCGACGACGTACCACGGGGACTCGGATCTCCCGGACTGGCCCCCGATTCGAAGACCTTGTCGCTGGCCGATCGTATAAAGGTGCAGACCACTGTGCTCACCGTGAGGACAGCCGTCGACCCCGACGATAGAGCCCGGTTTGGCGGGAACATAGCGCGCCAGAAATTCACTGAAACGTCGTTCACCGATGAAGCAGATCCCGGTACTGTCTTTGCGTTGGTGGTTGTGCAGTCCCGCGCGCTTCGCGAGCGCGCGCACCTCGCGTTTCTCGATCCGTCCAAGAGGAAATCGACACATCGCGAGCTGCGAGAGTGGAACGGCATTGAGGAAATACGTCTGGTCTTTTTCGCGATCGACCGACTTGTGGAGTTCGAAGCCGTTAGTGGCGATCTCTGCGCGCGCATAGTGTCCGGTCGCGATCCTGTCGGCGCCGAGCACGCGAGCGTAGTCGATGAAAACGTTGAACTTGATCTCCCGATTGCACAAAACGTCGGGGTTCGGCGTGCGACCAGCGCGGTATTCCGCGAGGAAATTCTCGAACACGTTGTCCCAATATTCGGCCGCAAAATTGGCCGTGTGCAGTTTGATTCCGAGTTGCTTCGCGACCTGCGCGGCGTCCTCGAAGTCGGCCTCGGCAGAGCAGTATTCGGAACCGTCGTCCTCGTCCCAGTTCTTCATGAACAGGCCTTCGACGGCGAGGCCCTCTTCGAGCAGCAGCAACGCGGCAACCGAAGAATCCACGCCGCCCGACATGCCGACGATGGTCTTGTGTTGTGTTGATTCGATCACGATGAGCGGTGAGTGACGGCGAACAGTGGCAGTCTAGCGGGTCTGTTGCGCAGATTCAGTTGATTCGTTCTAATCCGCGCAAATGTGGGTTTCGCGGGAGCGTCGGGTGTCGGAGTTTTCACATCTCAACGCAGCGGGCGAGGCTCGGATGGTTGACGTATCCGCGAAGGCGTCGACGGTCAGAGTCGCGCGGGCGCGATGCGTTGGTGCGGATGCAGCCGGCAACGCTTGGACGCGGTCCTCGACGGCAAGATGGCGAAGGGCGACGTGTTGGCGGTGGCCCGAGTCGCGGGAATCCAGGGCGCAAAACGCACGGCCGAGTTGATCCCGTTGTGTCACCCATTGGCATTGGCGAATGTCAGCGTCGAGTTTGCGCGCGAGGCTGAAGACGGGCTTCGAATCCTCACGGAGTGTAAGGTCACGGGCGCGACCGGCGTCGAGATGGAGGCGCTGACGGCGGCATCGATTGCGGCATTGACGGTGTATGACATGTGCAAGTCCGCGGACCGTGGCATCACGATCGAATGCATTCGGCTCACGCATAAGAGTGGCGGGAAGAGTGGCGCGTGGAACGCGGGCGAAACGCGTTGATGACAACTCTGCGATGACAGCTCTCTAATGACAATCAGGGTGCGGTTCTTCGCGGCATTGCGCGAACGACTCGGAACGGAATCGATCGACATACCGGCTTCGTCGAGCGTCGACGTGACTGGTTTGTTGGAACTCATCCGACGACAGTTGGGAGAAGGGGCGATCGATATCCTGAGCGCGCCGAACGTACGAATCGCACTCAATCAGGAATTCGTGACTGATCAATGTCGCGTCAACGATGGCGACGAGATCGCGTTCATGCCGCCGATCACGGGTGGTTGAATATGCTCAAGCGCATCGTCATCCAGGAACAAGACTTCGACATCGGACGCGAGTGGGCCGACCTGCGCGCGTCGCTGCCGGGTCGCGCAGGCGCGATGGCAGCGTTCTGCGGGGTGGTGCGTGATCAATTCGAGTCGGAATCTGTCGGTTGCCTCGAGCTCGAACACTACCCGGGCATGACCGAGCGCAGCATCGCATCGGTGCTCGATCGGGCGGAGCAACGCTGGACGCTCGATGCACTGGTCGTGATTCATCGCGTGGGATCTCTGGCGCCCGGCGACCAGATCGTCCTGGTGCTCGCGACTTCGCGACATCGTCAGGCCGCGCTGGAGGCATGCACGTACGTCATCGATCTGTTGAAGACGGAAGCTGTCTTCTGGAAACGGGAGGTACTCGATTCCGGCGCACGATGGATCGAGTCGACTCACGGTGATCACCGCCGATCAGCGCAGTGGCGCAAGCCCTGATTCCGCCTGATTCCAAAAGCGCGATGCTATACTGCGCGGCATTCTAGTTTTCGCCACACAGGGAGTGCCACATGGGCTATCAACACATCCGCGTTCCGTCCGACGGAGCAAAAATCAAAGCGCGCGCGGACGGATCGCTGACTGTCCCGAAGAATCCGATCATTCCGTTCATCGAAGGCGATGGCATCGGTGTCGACATCACGCCGGTGATGAAGGCTGTCGTCGACGCCGCGGTCGCGAAGGCCTATCGCGGCTCGCGAAGCATCAAGTGGATGGAGATCTACGCGGGCGAAAAGTCGCTCGAGGTGTACGGCGAAGATCAGTGGCTGCCCGAGGAAACGCTCGACGGCGATGAAGGAGTTCATCGTCGGAATCAAAGGACCGATGACGACTCCGGTGGGTGGCGGAATCCGTTCGCTGAACGTCGCGCTGCGCCAGGAACTCGATCTGTACGTGTGCCAGCGTCCGGTTCGATGGTTCACCGGCGTGCCCAGTCCGGTCGTGCATCCAGAGAAGACCGACATGGTCATCTTTCGGGAAAACACGGAGGACATCTACGCCGGCGTCGAATGGGAAGCCGACAGTGCCGGCGCGACAAGCTGCTGAAGTTCCTGCGCGAACGAAATGGGCGTGACGAAGATCCGCTTTCCCGAACATTGCGGCATCGGCATCAAGCCGATCTCCGAGGAAGGAACGAAGCGTCTGGTGCGCAAGGCGATCCAGTACACGATCGATGAAGATCGTTCGTCGCTGACGTTCGTGCACAAGGGCAACATCATGAAATTCACCGAGGGCGCGTTCAAGGACTGGGGCTACGAACTCGCGCGTGACGAGTTCGGTGCGACGCCGCTCGACGGTGGTCCGTGGCATCGAATTGAAGAACCCGAAGACCGGTCGTCAGATCGTGTTCAAGGACATGATCGCCGACGCGATGCTGCAGCAGATTCTCACGCGACCCGACGAGTACAGCGTCATCGCAACGATGAACCTGAACGGTGACTATCTGTCGGACGCGCTGGCTGCGCAGGTCGGCGGAATCGGAATCGCGCCCGGCGCGAACATCGGCGATCCGGTCGCGCTGTTCGAAGCGACGCACGGCACCGCGCCGAAGTACGCGGGTCAGGACAAGGTGAATCCCGGTTCGCTGATCCTGTCGGCCGAAATGATGTTGCGACACATGGGTTGGCGAGAAGCGGCCGATCTCATCATCAAGGGCGTCGAAGGTGCGATCGCTCAGAAGACCGTCACGTACGACTTCGAACGATTGATGAAAGGCGCGAAGCTGCTGAAGTGCTCGCAGTTCGGTCGCGCGATCGATCGCGAAGATGTGACTCAGCGAGACTCCGCGTATTCGCCGCGGCGGCGCTGCTGAAGGCAGATTTCGCCGGACGCTCGTCGTCGCTGGTCCTGCGTTCGCTGCTTGGCGCCGCGTCGGTGCGGTCGAGCTGCCTCGGACTCGAACGACCTGATGTTCACGGCATGCAGACCCTTGGGACCTTGCTCGATGTCGAACTCGACATCCTGCCCAGCCTTCAGTGTCTTGTAGCCGTCCATCTGAATCGACGAGTAGTGGACGAACAGATCTTCGCCGCCCGCCTCAGCGATTACGAAGCCGTAACCCTTGGCGTTGTTGAACCACTTCACTTTTCCTGTCGCCATCGCGACTATCCTCCCCTTCGAAGCTTGCCAACTGCGTTCGACACGCACCTGACACCCAAGCAAACTCCGTCCCCTTCGATCGACTCTCCGCCTAAATTACACAATGAGTCAAGATCACTGCCGGAGTCGCACGACGCGGCTGCGCGTGACGCACAGCGATCGATTTTCACGTTATGATGATTCACGTAATTGGATGAGTCTCGGATTTCGTGACTGCGCGTGTGATTCATCGATCCGATCTTCAACTAAGCTTGTCGAGTGGTCGTGGATCGGGTGACCAGGACCAAGACCGGGACTCGGGTCTCGCGACTGCGACGACCAAACCCAAGCTCAGGCGTCCGCCGATGTACAAGGTCATCATCCTCAATGATGACTACACGCCGATGGAATTCGTGGTACATGTACTGGAACGTTTTTTCGGTATGAATCGCGAGAAAGCCACACAGATAATGCTGACTATTCATACGAGCGGTAGCGCGGTGGTGGGTATATTTCCCAGGGACATTGCTGAGACCAAATCGGAACAGGTCAATCAATACTCCCAGGAGAATCACCACCCGTTGATGTCCAAGATTGAGATGACGGACTAGGTAACCCTAATGCTGAGCAAAGATCTCGAAGTCACGCTGAATCTCGCTTTCAAGGAAGCTCGATCGAAGCGGCACGAGTGGATGACGGTGGAGCATCTGCTGCTGGCGCTGCTCGACAATTCCGTTGCGGTCGACGTGCTGAAGGCCGTCGGCGCCGACATCGATCGGCTGCGCAAGGAACTGCACGAGTTCATCGAGTCGACCACGCCGCTGATTCCGGCCGGCGATTCCGAGCGCGAGACGCAGCCGACGCTGGGTTTTCAGCGCGTGCTGCAGCGCGCGGTGTTCCATGTGCAGTCGTCGGGCCGCAAAGAAGTCACCGGCGCCAACGTGCTCGTCGCGATCTTCAGCGAGCAGGAAAGTCAGGCCGTCTACTTCCTGAAGCAGCAGAACGTCGCCCGCATCGACATCGTCAACTACATCGCGCACGGCATCTCGAAAGTCGTCGGTGAAGAAGGCAGCGGCGAGTCGTCGGAGCAAGACGAAGATGCGGCATCCGGCGGCGAAGCCGGACAGCCGAGTGCGCTCGAATCGTTCGCGACCAATCTCAACGAGCAGGCCCGCAAAGGCCGCATCGATCCGCTGGTCGGGCGCGAAGCCGAACTCGAGCGCGTGATCCAGGTGTTGTGCCGTCGCCGCAAGAACAATCCGTTGTTGGTCGGTGAGTCCGGCGTCGGCAAGACCGCAATCGCGGAAGGTCTCGCGAAGCGCATCGTCGACAAACAGGTGCCGGACGTTGTCGCCGACGGTACTGTCTATGCGCTCGATCTCGGCGCGCTGCTGGCTGGCACGAAGTATCGCGGCGACTTCGAAAAACGCTTCAAGATGCTGCTGGCGGACCTGAAGAAGAAGCCGCACGCGATTCTCTTCATCGACGAGATTCACACGATCATCGGCGCCGGTGCCGCGTCCGGCGGCGTCATGGACGCGTCGAACCTGCTGAAGCCGATTCTGACGTCGGGTGAGCTGCGCTGCATGGGTTCGACGACCTATCAGGAATACCGAGGAATCTTCGAGAAGGATCGCGCGTTGTCGCGTCGATTCCAGAAGATCGACGTCACCGAACCGAATGTCGACGACACGTATCAGATCCTGAAAGGTCTGAAGTCGCGGTTCGAAGATCACTATCACATTCGCTACACCGACAAGGCATTGCGCGCCGCTGCGGAACTGTCGGAGCGTTACATCACCGATCGTTTCCTGCCGGACAAGGCGATCGATGTCATCGACGAGGCGGGCGCCGCTCAGAAGCTGCTGCCGCCGAGTCGCCGCAAGAAAACGATCGGCGCGACCGACGTCGAGCAAGTCGTTGCGAAGATCGCCCGGATTCCTTCGGCGCAGGTCACGACGTTCGGACAAGGAAGCGCTGCGCGATCTCGACAAGAAACTGAAGATGGTCGTGTTCGGTCAGGACGAAGCAATCGATCTGATTGTCGGCGTCGATCAAGCTTTCGCGCGCGGGATTGAAGTCGGGCGAAAAGCCGACGGGATCGTTCCTCTTCGCCGGTCCGACCGGCGTCGGCAAGACGGAAGTCTGTCGTCAGCTCGCGATCATCATGGGCGTCGAGCTGCTGCGGTTCGACATGTCGGAGTACATGGAACGGCACACGGTGTCGCGTCTGATTGGCGCGCCGCCCGGCTACGTCGGATTCGATCAAGGTGGTTTGCTGACCGAAGCGGTGACCAAACACCCGCACAGCGTCGTGCTGCTCGATGAAGTCGAAAAGGCGCATCCGGAAGTCTTCAACCTGCTGCTGCAGGTGATGGACCACGGAACGCTGACGGACAACAACGGCCGCAAGGCCGACTTCCGCAACGTCGTGCTGGTGATGACGACGAACGCCGGTGCGCAGGAAGCGAGCCGGGCTTCGATCGGCTTCACGCATCAGAACCACGCGAGCGATGCGATGGAAGTCATTCGTCGGATGTTCACGCCCGAGTTCCGCAACCGACTCGACGCGATCGTTCAGTTCAAGCCGCTCGACGGCGAAGATCATCAAGACGGTCGTCGACAAGTTCCTCACCGAACTGCAGGCGCAACTCGACGAGAAGCGCGTGCAACTCGAAATCGACGACGCGGCCCGTGATTGGCTCGCGCGCGAAGGCTACGACGAGAAGATGGGCGCGCGTCCGATGCAGCGGCTGATCCAGGAGAAGATCAAGCGGCAGCTGGCCGAAGACATCCTGTTCGGCGAGCTGTCCGGTGGCGGCGGGACGGTTTACGTGACGGTCGAGAACGGCGATCTGGCGTTGCGTATCGAATCGGCGAAGGCAGCTACCGCGCGCGAAACGTGATGCGACCCTTCGTCAGGTCGTACGGCGTGAGTTCGACTTTCACGCGGTCACCGGTGATCAGTCGGATGTAGTTCTTGCGCATCTTTCCGGAGATGTGCGCGGTGACGACGTGGCCGTTGTCGAGCTCCACGCGGAACATCGTGTTGGGAAGGGTATCCACGATGGTCCCTTCCATTTCGATCTGTTCTTCCTTCGCCATACTCTCCGCGCATTACAAAAAGCGTCGCGCATTCTGCCGCAAGCGATACCGAAAGGCAAAACGACCGGGGGTATCAGGTGAGGCGAACCCAGCGGTTCCTGACCAATAGTTCGATGGGGCGATAGTCGATCTTGTACGCGCATCTTCGCGCTGTCGCGGACCCAGTAGCCGAGATAGAGATACGGAATCGCGTTGCTGCAGGCAATGTTCGATCTGCGCGAGCACGGCGAGCACACCGATGCTGCGTTTGCTCAGCGTCGGATCGAAGAACGTGTAGATCGCGGACAAGCCGTCGGGTACGTGATCGGTGACCGCGACACCGATCAGTCGACCTGCTTCTTCGAGCACGAGAAACGCCGAGTTGCTCCAGCTGCTCAGCAGGAACGATCGAAACTGATCGACGTTCGGCGGATACATGTCGCCGTCGGCGTGCCGCGCGTCGATGTAGCGCGCGTACAGGTCGTAGTAGCGATCGGAGAAGACGGCTTCGCGCATCGGTCACGTCGACGTCCGAGTTGGCGCGCTGAATCCGTCGAAATCGTCGTGACCAACGAAAATCCGCGACCGGAACTCGCGACCGGCACGCATGCGCTGCACCCGTCGCAGTACGGTCGATAGAGATGGCCGCCGCTGCGCCGAAAGCCGGCATGCGTCAACGCGCCATAGATCGTCGCGTTGACGATTTCGCGCGGATCGAGAAACAGCGTCCGCGCGGTGCGATTCTCCAGGTAGCTGCACGGATGCGGCGGCGTCAGAAAGAACTGCTTGCTCGCTCAGTTCATCGTTCATCGAATTGCCAGATGCCACGACGCGTGACGTCGCGATCGGATTATTGCGCAGCCGCGCGAGGAATTCTCGACGTGACATCTCGACCGCGCCGAGCGAACGCAGGTGCGGGTTCATGACCTGACAGTCGATCAGCTCGAAGTTCCATTCGCACGAGCTGCGTCGCCAGTCGGGCGAAGGCGACCTTCGATGCGTCGGATGCGCGCGCGAACATCGACTCGCCGAAGAACATCCGACCGATCGAGACGCCGTACAGGCCGCCGACCAGTTCAGTCGCCGCGCCAGCTCTCGACGGAGTGTGCGTAGCCGAGGCGATGCAACTCACCGTACGCGGCGCGCATCGATGGCGTGATCCAGGTTCCGGCGAGCGTCGTCGCGCGGCGCCGCGCATCCGGCGACGACGTCCGTCGAATGCCCGGTCGAATGTGACACGCAAGTCGCCGCGCGCGAGGCGTGCGCGCAAGCTGCGCGAAATCTTGACGCGAGTTCGGAGGGAATGACCGCACGCGGATCGGGCGACCACCACAATATCGGGCCGCGTTCGTCGCTGAACCACGGAAAGATGCCTTGCGCGTACGCGCTGAGCAGCCGCGCGGCGACAGGTCGCCACCGATCGCGAGCAGACCATTCGGTTCCTTCAGCGCGCGTTCGGGCGGAGGAAACGATGAGATCGTCCGGCGCGCAGGACGACGGGCTGGCGCATGACGATCAAGCCGGTGGCCGCGGGTCTCCGCTTCGCGAGCGCATCGAGATAACGCTCCGCGTCCAGCGCCGCCATGCAGCCGAAACCGGCCGACGTGATGGCCTGCCGATAGACGTGATCGGCGACGTCGCCGGCCGCAAATACGCCCGGCACGCTGGTCGCGGTCGCGTTGCCGTCGAGTCCGGTCGCGACGCGAATGTAGCCGCCCTCCATGTCGAGCTGGCCCTCGAAGATGCCCGGTGTTGGGCGTGTGGCCGATCGCGATGAAGACACCGGACAGCGCGAGTCTCGCGATGCCCGTCGCCGTTGGTGCTCGCGAGCCGCACACCCGTCACGCCGCGTTCGTTGCCGAGCACTTCGTCGAGCTGGTGATTCCAGACCAATTCGATCTTGCCTTCGGCGGCCTTTTCGAAGAGTCGATCCTGCATGATTTTTTCGGCGCGCAACGTATCGCGGCGATGGACCAGTACCACGTGCTTGCGCAATGTTCGCGAGGTACAGCGCTTCTTCGACCGCGGTATTGCCGCCGCCGATGACCGCCACGTCCTGACCGCGGTAGAAGAATCCGTCGCAGGTCGCGCACGCGGATACGCCTTTGCCCATGAACGCTTGTTCGGACGGCAGTCCGAGATATTTCGCCGTCGCACCCGTCGCGATGATCAGCGCATCGCACGAAAAGCTGCCCGGTAGTCGCCGACGAGTTCGAATGGGCGCTCGTCGAGTCGCACCGTGTGAACGTGATCGTGAACGGTTTTTACCTGGAATCGTTCGACGTGGCGCTGCATCCGCTCCATCAGTTCCGGGCCCTGCACGCCGGCGGCGTCGCCCGGCCAGTTGTCGACGTCGGTCGTCGTGGTCAATTGGCCGCCGATCTCGATGCCGGTGATCATCAGCGGCGCCAGATTCGCGCGCGCCGCATAGAGCGCCGCGGTATATCCCGCCGGGCCCGGATCCGAGAATGATCAGTCGATGATGCGCTGCGGCTACTCATGTTCCGCTCGCTTCGGCCGGCGTGCGCGCCCGCGGCCAGCATGACTTCGACGAACGGTCTTGCCGTGGCGATGACGCGCGATGAATTCGACAAAACGTCTGACCGAGCTTCGTTACGCGCGTTCAGGTCGTGCTGGTCTCGTCGCGATAGAAGCGAATGAAGCGTGCAAAGTCGTCGACGCGCATGCCGCGATACGCGTTGAGCGAGCAGCACGAAGTCCGGATGCGTCGCCACCTTGCGGTGAGCGCGGCGACAAGGAAGCCACGGACGCGTTCGTCGTCCCAGACCTCGTCCGTGATGATCTTCTTGTCCGGTCGCATGCGTCGTGCCCGCGCGAAAAGGCGGCCTATGATACGCGATGGGATTGCGACTGCCAAGCCAGTTTCTAAAGCGGTTCTAAGAAGTGAGAGTAACGTTCTGAAATGAATGAGAAATTTGTACCGCAATCATGCGTTAGATGTACACTCCCGCCGAACGGTCATTGCGGTGTCTCATCGTGAGTACAGTTCGGTCGATGTCCTCCGGCGCGCCCCTCAAAGAAGTTGGCCTGATCGCGTTGCTCGCGCTTGGCGCTCTTCACACTGCTCGCGCTGTTCTCTTATTCCCCGATGGATCCCGCGTGGTCGCTGCGCGGCACGGGTCTGTCGGTTACACAATCTCGTTGGGCGCAGCGGCGCCTGGGTCGCGGACATTCTGTTTTCGCTGTTCGGCGTCATGGGCTACATGCGTGCCGGTTGCATTGCGTATTCGCCGGGATGCGCACGATGCGCCTCGTCGCATGGGATTGGCCGCTGCGCGTCGTTGCGTCTCGCCGGGCTGGTTGATCGGGATTCTGTGCGGCGCGGTGCTGGCGCGCCTGCACATCGCGTCGACGCTGGGGCTCCCCGCCGGCCCGGGCGGGATGGTCGGCAGTTGGCTCGTCCACGTCGGGATGCCGCTGTTCAACTGGGTGGGGCTGACGTTGCTGGCGCTCGTCGGATTGTTCACGGCGCTCAAACCGCGATCGGTTTTTCGTGGTTCGAGTTGCGGAGCGACCGGCCGCGTCGATTCAACGAGGTCTGTCGGGCTCAGCTGATGCGGTTCATCGACTACTGGCGCGACCGCTTCGTCGAACGCCGCGAACGACGTGCGGCGACGCGCGAGTTGAGCAGTCATCGCGAGGTCGCGCTCGAAACGCAGCAGCGTCGGCGCGCGGCGAAGAAGGCGCCCGAGATCCAGGCGCCGCCGCCAGCCGCCGGTCGTAGCGTCCCGCCGGCGCAACCGCGCCAGCAGCCGCTGTTCGAGATCAACAGCTCCGCGGAGTTGCCGGATTTTTCGTTGCTCGACGATGCCGAGGAGGCGCACAGCGCGGAATTCTCCGGTGAGTCGCTCGAAGGCATGTCGCGGCTGCTCGAACTGAAGCTGAAGGACTTCGGCGTCGACGCCGAAGTGGTTTCGGTGCTGCCCGGGCCCCGTCGTCACGCGGTTCGAAATCCAACCTGCGCCGGGACTCAAGGTCAGTCGCATCAGCGGCCTCGTGAAAGATCTGGCGCGATCGCTCGCCGTCATCAGCGTTCGGATCGTCGAGGTCATCCCCGGCAAGTCGGTGGTTGGCATCGAGATTCCGAACGAGCAGCGCAGCATCGTGCGCCTCAAGGAACTCGTTACCTCGGAGGTCTACCAGTCGTCGAAGTCGCCGTTGACGCTGGCGCTCGGCAAAGACATCGCCGGCGAACCCGTGTCGCCGACATCACGAAGATGCCGCACCTGCTGGTCGCCGGAACGACCGGTTCCGGGAAGTCGGTCGGCGTCAACGCGATGCTGCTGAGCATTCTGTACAAGGCGACGCCGGAGCAGGTGCGCCTGATCCTCGTCGACCCGAAGATGCTCGAACTCTCGGTGTACGAAGGCATTCCGCACCTGCTGACGCCGGTCGTCACCGACATGAAGGAAGCGGCACAGGCGCTGCGTTGGTGCGTCGCAGAAATGGATCGCCGCTATCGACTGATGTCCGCGCTCGGCGTGCGCAATCTCGCCGGCTACAACCGCCGCGTCGAAGGCGGCGACGTGAAGGATCCGCTGTGGCCGGCCGACTCCGGCGTCGAGGCGCCGGATCTGTCGCACCTGCCGTACATCGTCGTCGTCATCGACGAATTCGCCGACATGATGATGATCGTCGGCAAGAAGGTGGAGCAGCTGATCGCGCGAATCGCGCAGAAGGCGCGCGCGGCGGGGATTCATCTCGTGCTCGCGACGCAGCGCCCGTCGGTCGACGTGATCACCGGATTGATCAAGGCGAACATCCCGGCGCGCATCGGCTATCAGGTATCGTCGAAGATCGATTCGCGCACGATCATGGACCAGGGCGGCGCCGAACAACTGTTGGGGCATGGCGACATGCTGTATCTGCCGCCGGGTACCGCGCTGCCGACGCGCGTACACGGCGCGTTCGTATCGGACGAAGAGGTGCATCGCGTCGTCAAGGATCTGAAGACTCGCGGCGGTCCGGACTATCTGGCCGACGTGTTGACCGACGACGGCGATTTCGGCGAGTTCGGCGGCGAAGCCGAGCGGCGAAGGCGGTTCTGCCGAGCAGGACGACGCGCTGTACGACGAGGCCGTCGCGTTCGTGCTCGAAACGCGCCGCGCATCGATTTCGGCGGTGCAACGCAAGTTGCGCATCGGCTACAACCGCGCGGCGCGCCTCGTCGAAGTCGATGGAAGCGGCCGGTGTCGTCAGCAGCATGAACACGAACGGCTCGCGCGAAGTGCTGGTACCGCATCGTGACTAACAGGCTGCGACGAGCGGCTGCGTGGGCGATTGCTGCTGCGTCTGCATGGTGCCGGTCGCGGCCGCGCGCCGATGCGCCGACACCGCCGCGGCGCAACTGGCGGCGCTGCTCGTGCCGGTGCAGCACCTGAAAGCCGAGTTCACGCAAACCGTGCTCGGCGCGCAACGCGAGCTGCGTGCAGTCGTCCGAGGGCTATCGTGCGCATCGCGCGTCCGCACCAGTTCAAATGGGTGATGCTCGCGCCGTATCCGCAAACGATCGTCACGGTCGGCGATCGCCTCTACGTGTACGACCCGGATCTGCAGCAGGTGCAGGTCAAGCCGCTTGGCGGAGGCACTTGACCGGCACGCCGGCGCTGGTGCTGCTCGGCACGTCGAGCGAGATCGACGCGCAGTTCGACGGTAACGCGAGGAAGCGCCGACGGGTCAGCCGAACTGTTCGCGCTCGATCCCGAAGGACCCGGACGCGGTGTACACCGAGATCCGCATGACGTTCAGCGCAAAAGCGTCTGGTGCGGATCGAAATCGTCGATTCGTTGGGTCAACTCACCGATGTCAATTTCCACAACCTCGAAATCAACGGCCCGCTTGTCGCCGGACGAGTTCGAGTTCGTCGGTTCCGCCGGATGCAGACCTGATCGGCGATGGCGCACCCAAACCCGCGTAGCGAGCCGCTCGCGGCGCGGATGCGGCCGCTGAGCCTCGACGAGTTCGTTGGTCAGGAACACCTGCTCGGGCGCCGGTCGACCGCTCGCGGAACTCGCCGCGCGCGGCCGGATTCACTCGATGCTGCTGTGGGGACCGCCGGGCACCGGCAAGACGACGCTCGCGCGCTTGCTCGCGGACCGCGCCGGCGCCGAGTGGATCAGCATTTCGGCGGTGTTGTCCGGCGTCAAAGAAATTCGCGCTGCAATCGAGACAGGCGCGGCAGACGCTCGCGCACGGCCGCACCACCGTGCTGTTCGTCGACGAAGTGCATCGGTTCAACAAGGCGCAGCAGGATGCGTTTCTGCCGCACGTCGAGGCGGGCACCGTGGTGTTCATCGGCGCAACGACGGAGAACCCGTCGTTCGAAGTGATCGGCGCGCTGTTGTCGCGCGTGCGCGTCTACGTGCTGAAACGGCTCGAAGAGTCGAGATCTCGAACGAGTGCTCGATCGCGCGCTGCACGATCGCGAGCGCGGTCTCGAGATCGATGGCGTGACGATCGCCGACGACGCCCGAGCATTGTTGTTGGCGAGCGCCGACGGCGACGCGCGTCGAATGCTCAACGTGCTCGAAATCGCCGCGCAGTTGATCGGCGACGACAAACGGATCACGCGCAAGTAGCGTTGCCGACGTCATCGGCGCGCGGCAGCGGCGCTTCGACAAGCAGGGCGATGTCTTCTACGACCAGATCTCGGCGCTGCACAAAGCGGTGCGGGGCACGCGCGCCGGATGCGGCGTTGTATTGGTTGTGTCGGATGCTCGACGGCGGCTGCGATCCGGTCTACATCGCGCGGCGCGTCGTCAGAATGGCGAGCGAGGACATCGGCAACGCCGATCCGCGCGGACTGCAGATCGCGCTGGCGGCGTGGGACGCCTATCTGCGGCTCGGATCACCGGAAGGCGAACTCGCGATTGCGCAGGCGGTGCTGTATCTCGCGTGCGTGCCGAAGAGCAATGCGGTGTATACGGCGTTCAGCGCCGCGCGCGCCGATGTTGCGTCGGGTCCGTCGTACGACGTGCCGCTGCGTTTTCGCAATGCGCCGACGCGGCTGATGAAGGAACTGGGTTACAGCGACGGGCTACCGCTACGCACACGACGAAGCGGACGCGTTCGCCGCCGGCGAAACCTATTTTCCCGGACGAGATGACGCCAGCGATCTACTACCACCCGGCGCCGCGTGGTCTCGAGCAGCGCATCGCCGAGCATCTGCGAGCGCCTGCGGTCCGCAACGCGATCGCCGGACAAAGTCAGCTGAGGAAATCGCGATGGCGTGCTACGGGATTCGTTAGCGTCGGCGTCGGCGCCATGCTCGGCGCGTGGCTGCGCTGGTGGCTGAGCGTTGCTGCTGAATTCGGTGTTGCCGATGCTGCCGCTCGGCACGCTGGCGTCGAATCTGATCGGCGGATATCTGATCGGCCTCGTGCTCGGCTACATCGAACATTTCCAGAGTCTCTCGCCCGAGATGCGGCTGTTCATCACCACGGGATTTCTCGGTGGCCTCACGACGTTTTCGACGTTTTCCGCCGAAACGACGACGTTGCTGCTGCGCGAGGAGTATCTGTGGGCCACGTTGGGCATCGGCGCGCACGTGATCGGCTCGCTGCTGATGACGCTGCTCGGCGTCGGTACGATTCTGGTCGCGCGAGGCTGGATGGCGACTCATGGATGACCGGGACGTCGTGTTGAGCCGCGCCAGTTCCGGGCTGCCGATCGCATTCGTACCGCTGGTGCTCGTCGTCATGAACGTCTTTTACGCAGGTGCCGCTATCCGGCCGGCGTCTATCCGATCGGATGAGCAGGAAGAACGTGTTGCTGATCGGGATGGTGTTTTTGCTCGCGGCAGATGTCGTACTCGGCTGCACCAATACCGTCGTGATGTTGGCAGCAGGCGCCGGCTTGTGGGGATTGAATATGGCATTCACGCAGGGACTTCTGCGGCAATGGTGGCGGACGCCACTCCGCCGCACTGCGCGGCACTGCGTACGGATCTTGAATCTCGTGAGCGGTTTCGCATTGTTGGCTGCCAGCGTGATCGCCGGAATCCTGTGGGACGAAATCGGTGCAACGGCAACGTTCCTGGCGGGCGGCGCATTAGCCGCCGCTGCGTCGTTAGCGGTTGTTGTTTGGATTCGATCTGACGCAAAACTGCCGAAGTTTGATTGAATTCGTTTCTCGATCGGTCGGTCCCGAGTCTTGGAGCGCGCGAAGCTTGGGGCATTTTCGGCTGACTATCTCCTTATCCCCGTCAGCGTTTTCCGGAGACATCGTGACGTTGCTGTTGTGCGCCGAGTATTTGTGGGCCGCATTGGGCATCGGCGCGCACGCCATCGGTTCGATGCTCATGACGCTGCTCGGCGTCCGGACGGTTCTGCTGGCCCCGGGCCGGATCGCGAAGGATCGATGACCGGGAACGCGGTGTTGAGCCGCGCCAAGCCGTCACCTAGTATGTCGCGCCCGATCAACGACACCGCCAGCTGACTGAGCGTTCATTCATCAGAGTCCGAAGATGCTCGATCCGAAAATCATTCGACAGGATCCGGAAGCCGTGCGCGTCGCGCTGGCGCGACGCGGCTACCAATTCGACGTGACGCAATTTCTCGACACTCGAGGCGCGTCGCAAGGCGCTGCAGCTCGAGTCCGAAAGCCTGCAGAACGAACGCAACACGAAGTCCAAGTCGATCGGACAGGCCAAGGCGTCCGGGCGCGACATTGCAGCCGCTGTTGGACGAAGTCGCCGATCTCGGTGCGCGTCTGGACGCCGCGAAGGCCGGGTTACGAAGTCGCGCAAGGGCAACTCGACGATCTGTTCATGTCGATTCCGAACATCCCCGACGCGAGCGTGCCGGATGGCGCCGACGAAAAATGCGAACGTCGTGCTGCGCGCGTGGCGCGAACCGGCCGAATTGAATTTTCCGCCGAAGGATCACGTCGACCTCGGCGCGCGCGGTGCGCTCGACTTCGAAGCCGCTGCGCGCATCAGCGGCGCGCGGTTCGTCGTCATTCGCGGTGCGCTTGCGCGGCTGCAGCGCGCGCTGACGCAGTTCATGCTCGATCTGCATGTCACCGAGCACGGCTACGAAGAGGTGTACGTTCCGTACCTGGTCAAGAGCGAGGCGTTGTACGGGACCGGGCAGTTGCCGAAGTTCGCGCAAGATCAGTTCCGGATCGATGGCGAGGACGAGCTGTATCTGATCGCCGACCGCCGAAGTGCCGGTCACCAATCTCTTCAGGGATCGGATTCTCGACGCCGACGCAACTGCCGATTCGCCACGTCTGCCATACGCCGTGTTTTCGCAGCGAGGCGGGCAGCTACGGACGCGACACGCGCGGGATGATCCGCCAGCATCAGTTCGAAAAGGTCGAGATCGTGCAGATCGTCGCCCCCGAGCAGAGTTGGCAGGCGCTCGACGAACTGACGTCGCACGCCGAGGCGGTGCTGCAAGCGGCTCGAGCTGCCGTATCGCGCGATGGTGCTGTGCGCGGGCGACATCGGCTTTGCCGCGGCGAAGACGATCGACCTCGAAGTCTGGTTGCCAGGCCAGCAGCGCTATCGCGAAATTTCGTCGTGCAGCAACTACCTGGATTTCCAGGCGCGTCGCATGCAGGCGCGTTATCGCCACCCGCAGACGAAGAAGCCCGAACTACGTGCATACGCTGAACGGTTCCGGTCTCGCGGTCGGGCGCACGCTCGTGGCCGTCATGGAGAACTATCAGGACGGCGAGGGACGCGTGCACATTCCCGATGCGTTGCGCACCTACATGGGAGGCGCGACCACGCTCGACCTGCGCGACTGAATGCAGATGGACTACCTGCCGCTATTCGTCGATGTCGCGCAACCGCCGTTGTCTGGTGGTCGGCGCAGGCGAGGTCGCGCGGCGCCGGCTCGAATTGGCTGCTCGATGCCGGCGCCACGTCATCGTCGTTGCGCCCGAACGTCGACGACGAGGTGCGCGCGCTGTGCGCCGGTCGCGGCGAGATCCGAGAACGGCGTTTCGAACCGGCCGACGTCGTCGGGCGCGATGCTCGGTGATTGCCGCGACCAACGATCGCGCGGTCAATCGCGCCGTTCACGCGGCGGCCACGGCACATGGCGTTCTCGTCAATACGGTCGACGACGCGGCGTTGTCGTCGGTGATTTTCCGGTCGATCGTCAATCGCGATCCGGTCGATCGTCGCGGTGTCGACCGGCGGTCGATCACCGACGCTTGCGCGCCGCGTTCGATCGCTGATCGAGGCGCGTCTGCCCGCGCGCCTGGGAATGGCCGCCGATGTGCTCGAGCGTTGGCGGCAGCGCGTCGCTACCGACGATCCCGGACGTCGCGTCGCGACGCCGATTCTGGGACGACGTGCTCGACGGACCCGGCCGCGAACGCGATGTACGACGGCAACGTCGATCTCGCCGATACGCTGATCGAGGAGCGCCTGCGGCATTGGGATCAACAGGCGCTGGGTTTTGTGTCGCTGGTCGGCGCCGGACCCGGCGATCCGGGATTGCTGACGCTGAAGGCGCTGCAATGTCTCGAACGCGCCGATGTCGTCTTTTACGACAACCTCGTTTCGCCTGACGTCGTTGCGATGTCGCGGCGTGACGCGCGTCGGGTCTATGTCGGTAAGCGCCGTGCGTTTCACGCGGTGCGGCAGGAGTCGATCAACACGATGCTGATCGAGGCTGCACGCGCCGGCGATCGCGTCGTGCGCTTGAAAGGCGGCGACCCGTTCATTTTCGGCCGCGGCGGCGAGGAGATCGAAACGCTGGCGGAGCAGGGCGTGCCGTTCGAGGTGGTGCCGGGCGTGACCGCGGCGCTCGGTTGCGCGAGCTACGCCAACATTCCGTTGACGCATCGGGATTGGGCGCAGTCGGTGCGCTTCGTCACCGGCAATCTGACCGGCGATCGCGTGAATCTCGATTGGCCGGAACTCGCGAAGCCCGATCAGACGCTCGTCGTCTACATGGGTCTGCGAGGGCTGCCCGAAATCTGTCGCGAACTGATCGCGCACGGCATGGACCCCGCGATGCCGGCGGCGTTGATCGCGCGCGGCACGTTGCCGGATCAGCAGGTGATCGAAGCCACCGTTGGGACGCTTGCGCAGACGGTGGCAGACCGCGGAGATCCATGGCCCGACGATATTGATCATCGGTCGCGTCGTTGCGTTGCGCGCGCGGCTCAGCCGGCAACGCTAGAGACAGTTCGTCGGTCGCGGCAGTCCGGCGATCTTCGCCGCGAGCTTCGCGGGGTTTCCCGGAAACAGCGACAGCAGGTAGATGCTGTTGCCCTTTGCACGCGCCAAGGCGCGCCGCGACCAGTTTGACCAGCGGCCGCATCGACAGCGACACGCCGGTCTGCGCATGGAATTCGCGCAGGATATCGATGATTGCCCAGTGCTCCGCGGTCAGCTCAATGCCTTCGCGCAACGCGAGTTCTGCCGCGACCGTCGGACTCCAGTCGGTCGAGTTCGAGCAGATAACCTTCCTTGTCGAGGCCCGCTTCCATGTCAGCTCCAGCTGACGATCGGCTGATGCGAGACGACCAGATCGACGAAGGCGCGATCGTCGACGAGCGCAATCGACTCCGCTAGCCGTGACTCGATCCCGCGCGAGCGGACATCGTCGGTCAAGCGCGCACCAGTTCAGCGATGCCGGCTTGCGCGCGATCGCGTCGAATGTCGCGGCAACCGCGCAGAACACGCCGTTTTCGATCAGCAGCACGGTGTCGCCGGCCGTCGCGGCGTACAGACAGTTGGCGAGCGCCGGGCTCGAGCGCGACGATGCGTTGATCAGATGCAACGTCGCCATCAGTCGGGCACGACGACGTCTTGCGTTGCGATCAGCTCGCGCACGCCGTGACGGGTCAGCAGCCGCACCGGAAGCACGAGCGCATCGGCGTCCAATCCGCGATCGCGCATCGCGGTCTTGTCGACATAAACGTCGTTGACGTCGTAGGTCGGCAGCGCGCGATAGCCCGCGGCCGCATTGCGTTCGCCTTGTCTTTCGAGAGGGCCAGGATCGAACAGCTGATAGACCCCGTCGCCGACGAATAGCACCGAGACGCGCTGATCGAACACGGCGCCGACCAGCAACGCGTCGAGCAGTTCAAATGCCAACGCGCCGCGCCGCGGCGGGTGCGCGACCACAAACAGAATGCGCCGCGGCGTCATGCGCAGAACGTGACGAAACGATCGGCTTCGATCGCGGCTTCGATCAGTTGCCCGAGTCCGACGATCTGGTAACGGCGTCTGCAGATTCGACGCCGGCGCGCTCGTAACGTTGCGATTCGCCTTCGCTCAAGACGCCGCGCCGCAGCGCCGCGGCGACACAAACGGCGAGTTCGATCCCGTGGTCCGTCGCGAACGCCGCCCAATCGCGACCCGCATCGATTTCGTCTTGCGGTGCCACGGTCAGTGCGTTCGCGAGATTGACGCCCGCGTGATAGAAAAAGACGCGGTGGATAGCGTGGCCGTTCGCCAACACGGCGCGCGCGAAATTGCAGCGCGCTGCGAGGCGCCTCACTGTTCGCCGCGTCGCCGTGTATCGCGATCGCAATTTTCATCGAGAAGCCCGCACGTCGCGCGATCACCCTATGTGGGTATTGTCCCCGCGCCGCAACGGATCGCGCAGCGGCGTTCCGTCGGCGACAAATTCGAGCGACACCGAGTTGATGCAATAGCGCAGCCGCGTCGGTGGAGGGCCGTCGGGGAACACGTGACCCTGGTGGCTATCGCAGCGCGCGCAGCGCGTCTCGATGCGCACCATGCCGTAGGTCGTGTCGCGTATGCCGACGACGTGACTTTCGTAAATCGGTGCGTAAAAGCTTGGCCAGCCGGTACCGCTTTCGAATTTCGTCTTCGCGCGAAAGAGCGGCAAGCCGCACAACCGGCAGCAGTAAACGCCGTTTTCTTTGTTGTCGAGCAGGCCGCCGCAGAACGGCGCTTCGGTGCCGTGGCGCAACAGCACATCGGCTTCCTCGCGAGACAGTTGCGCTTCCAGTGCCTGGCGTTCGGGTTTACTCGGCGCGGTGAGGTCGAATGTCGATGGGTCCGAGGACGTGGCGGTTTTGTTCATTGCAGGATCTCGATGCTTACGTTAAAGAATTTTCGCGACATCGCGCTCGATCGACGCGGGCGTATCCGTCGGTGCATACCGTTTGACGACTTTGCCGTTCTTGTCGACGAGGAATTTCGTGAAATTCCATTTCACGCCCTCCGAACCGAGTAGACCGCGCGCCTCTTTCTTCAAGTATTGATAGAGCGGCGACGTGTTCGTGCCGTTCACCTCGATCTTGGCGAACAGCGGAAAGCTGACGTCGTATTTCAGCGAACAGAAATTCTTGATCTCCTGTTCGTTGCCCGGTTCCTGATGACCGAACTGATCGCACGGAAAGCCGAGCACGACCAGGCCTTTGTCCTTGTACTTCCGATACATCGCTTCGAGGCCCGTGTACTGCGGCGTAAAGCCGCACTTGGATGCGACGTTGACGACGAGCAGCGTCTTGCCCTTGTACGCATCGAGCGGTTGGTCCGCGCCGTCGATGGTTTTTGCTTTGAGGTCGTATACGTCGGTCATCGTTTCTCAACTCCGCTGGGTATATGCGCCGGCGTGTATGAGCGCTGCGCACCGATACTGTACTGATCCGACCGAGCCCGAGTAAACCGGTGCGGTCACGAATACCCGATCGACAACAGGTTCTCGACCGGACGATACAGCGCTTCGAGGTACGCCACGTCGTCCGCCTCGAGCACGATCTGCGTCGCCGCGACGAGTTCGTCGAGTTGCGCGATCTTCGATACGCCGACGACGGGCGCAACGACCCCGGGCTTGCTCAGCAGCCACGCAAGCGCGATCTGCGCGGGCGCTTTGCCGTGTTTCGCCGCGACCTCCGCGACCCGCTCGGCGATCGGGAACACGGCGTCTCCCCGATACAGGCTCTGGGTGCGCACGCGGTCGCCGCCCAACGAGCGCGGCGTCGATCCGCCAGCGAAACCGCCTTGATAAGAACCGGTGAGGATGCCCCGGGCCAGCGGCGACCATGGCATCAGCGCGACACCCGGTCTTGACGCAATACGGATTCATCTCGCGTTCTTCCTCGCGATAGACGAGGTTGTAGTGGTTCTGCATCGAGACGAACGGCGTCCAGCCATGCATCTGCGCCGTCAGCTGCAGCTCGACGAACTGCCAGGCGAACATCGACGACCCGCCGAGATAGAGCACTTTGCCCGCCTTGACGACGTCGTGCAGTGCCTCGAGCGATTCTTCGATCGGCGCCTGTGCGTGGCCCGGCACACCTTGCGGATGTCGGTGAATGACGAGGTGGTCGATGTAGTCGAGGCCAAGCCGCGTCAGGCATGCGTTCACCCCTTCGAAGACATGTTTGCGTGACAGGCCGCCTTGATTCGCGACCGCGCCCCATCGGCATCGCGATCTTCGTCGCGAGCACGTACTCGTCGCGCGGCAACAGCTCGCGCAGCAGTTGGCCGACCACGCGCTCGCTCGCGCCGATGCCGTAAATGTCGGCGCAATCGAAGTAGAACAAGCCGCGGTCGATCGCGGCTTTGAACAATGGACGCGCGTCGTCGAGGCCCAGCGTCCAGTCGCCCTGATGGCCGCGTCCGGGCTCGCCGAAGTTCATGGTGCCGAGGCACAGCTGCGACACGTTGAGCGCGGCGTTCTTTCCAAGTTGCACGGCTTTGAGCATCGAGCGAACCCCTGATGTGTCGACGAGTGGGAAGCAAGCATGCTATCACTGACCCCTAATCGAAGAGGATCCGAGACGGATTCAAGGGGAGCCCCGATGTCGCAGTTGTCGCTCGAACTCGTTGAAGGCGTCGCGACGATCACGTTGACGAATCCACCGCTCGCGGTGATGGACGCAAACACGTTGGACGAGCTGTCGCAAATGCTGCCGCGGCTCGGTGAAGCTGATGTCCGGGCCGTCATGTTCACCGGCGGTATCGAGGGATTTTTCATCCGCCACTATTCGGTCGTGGAACTCGATCAATCGGCGCAAGGAGCGCGCGCGAGCGAGTCGCGCCGCGCCCGTCAACATCCACGACCTGTTCCTCCAGATCGAAAATCTGCCGAAGCCCGTCCTTGCAGCGCTGAACGGCACCGCGATGGGCGGCGGCTGGGAATTTGCGATGGCCTGCGACATTCGCGTCGCAAAAGACGGCCCGTATCGGTTCGGACTGCCGGAGATCTCCGTCGGCATCCTGCCGGGCGCCGGCGGCACGCAGCGCCTCACCAACCTCGTTGGGCGCCACCGCGCGCATCGAAATGATGTTGCGCGCTCGCACGGTGTCGCCGCAGCAAGCGCTGGCGTACGGCATGATCGAAGAACTGGTTCCCGCGGACACCCGCGAAACCGCGCTCGAACGCGCCCGCGCGATTGCCGGGGAGATCGCGACGCGTTCGCCGCTCGCGGTCGCCCACATCAAACGCCTGGCGCGCGAGGCGGTCTCGCCCGTGAGCCGCGATTTGTTGCGCCTGGAGTCGCAGCTGTTCGCCGAGCTGATGCAGATCACCGCAAGCGAAAGAGCTGCTCGCCCAGGTCGCGGCGGCGCACCGCACAGGCCGAACTGACGCGTCCAACTGAACATGACCACGACGCTCTTTACCGCGTGTCTCGGCACGGAGACGAATTCGTTTTCGCCGATACCGACGGGACTCGAACTGTATCGACGCACGATGTTCGTCCGCGGCGGCGCCTTTGGCGAGAACCGCGGGCCTTTCGCGCTGCCGTTGGTGACATGGCGCGAACGCGCGCGGTCGTTGGGATGGAACGTGGTTGAAGGTCTCGCGGCGTTTGCAACACCGGCCGGCGACACCACCCGCATTGCCTACGAGACTTTGCGCGACGAAATCTTGAGCGAACTCACCACCGCAACACCGGTCGACGTCGTGCTGCTGAATCTGCACGGCGCGATGATCGCTGACGGCTATCCGGACGCCGAGGGCGACCTGTTGCGCCGCGTCCGCGAGATCGTCGGGCCACGCGCGTTCGTCGGCGTCGAGCTCGATCTGCATTGTCACCTGACCGCGCAAAAGATCGCGGCCGCGGATGCGATCGTGATCTACAAGGAGTATCCGCACGTCGACGTGGTGGAACGCGCCGAGGAAGTGTTCGTGCTCGCGCAGCGCGCACTCGCGGGCGAAGTTCGACCCGTCATGGCGATGCACGATTGCAGGATGCTCGGCATCTTCCCGACGACCCGCGAACCGCTGCGCGGGTTTGTCGATCGCATGTCGGCGCTCGAGGGCAGGGAAGGGGTTCTCTCCGTCTCGCTGGCGCACGGCTTTCCATGGGGCGATACGCCTGAGGTCGGCATGCGGGTCCTCGTCGTCGCTGATGGCGATGTCGAACGCGCGAACGTTCTGGCGCGTCGACTCGGTGATGAGATCTGGGCACTGCGCGAGCAGATCACGCCGCCGTTCATGTCGATCGACGAGGTCGCGACGCGCGTCGCCGGCCACAACGCCGCGAAGCCGCTCGTGCTCGCGGACACGGCGGACAATCCCGGCATCGGCGCGAGCGGCGACTCGACGTTCCTGATCCGCCGATTCCTCGAGCGCAAGATCACGGGAATTGCCGTGTCGCCGTTCTGGGATCCGATCGCGACCGACCTCGCGTTCGAGGCGGGCGTCGGCGCGACGCTCGACATCCGGCTCGGCGGCAAGCTCGGCCCCGCGTCCGGCGCGCCGCTCGATCTGCGCGTCGTCGTCAAAGGGCTCGTCCGGGATGCGCACCAGCGCTTCGGCAAGGCCAACACCGGTCTCGGCAACATGGCCTGGCTGCGCGCGGGACGCAGCGATGACGATGGCGCGCTCGACATCATCGTCAACGACTACCGCACACAGGCTTTCTCGCCGGCGTGTTTTACGTCGGTTGGACTCGATCCGTGCGCGAAGCGCGGGCTCGTCGTCAAGTCGACGCAGCACTTCTACGCCGGCTTTGCGCCGATCGCCGAGGAGATTCTTTACGTATCGGCGCCCGGCACCGGCGCGATGGACGTGCGCGCATTGCGCTACAAGAACGTGTCGCGGCCGCTGTGGCCGCAGGTTGCCGATCCGCACGCGTGAGCCGCGCGCAAGATAGGCGCGGCGATCGCGCTTGAACTACCCGTGTGCATCGGCGAGATTGCAACTGTGAGTGAATCGTCCGGAGAAATCATGAAGTCGCCCATCTGCGAAATGCTCGGCATCGAGTTCCCATTGGTCGCGTTTACGCACTGCCGCGACGTCGTCGTCGAAGTGTCGAAAGCGGGCGGCATGGGCGTGCTCGGCGCGGCGGGTTACGACGCGCAGTCGCTCGAGGTCGAACTGCGCTGGATCGACGCGCACATCGGCGGCAAACCCTACGGCGTGGATCTGATCGCGCCGACGAGCATGGCGGCGACCGACGACGACACGTCCGAGACGCTGCTTGTCGCGCGTGCCGCAGGAGCATCGCGACTTCGCGCGCAACATCCTTGCGCAGCATCAGATCGACACGTCCGATCTGTACCAGAACCAACGCGCCGGCGGCGGCGGATTCCTGACCAGCACGCGCGCCGCGAGCATCATCGACGTCGCGTTCGCGCATCCGATCAAACTGATCGCCAACGCGCTCGGCGTGCCGCCGCGCTACATGCTCGAGATGGGCAAGGCGCGCGGCGTTGCGGTGGCGGCGCTGGTCGGCGCGAAGGAACACGCGGTCAAGCAGGTCGAAGCGGGCGTCGACATTCTCGTCGTCGCCGGTACCGAGGCGGGCGGACATTGCGGCGAGGTCAGCACGCTGGTGCTCGTGCCGGAGGTCTGCGACGCGGTGAAACACAGCAATGTCGCGGTGCTCGCCGCGGGCGGCATCGTCACCGGGCGGCAGATGGCCGCGTGTATGGCGATGGGCGCGCACGGCGCGTGGACCGGTTCGATGTGGCTCACGACGAAAGAAGCGGAGACGCCGCCGGTCATCAAAGAGAAGTACATCCAGGCGTCGTCGCGGCAGACGGTGCGATCGAAATTCCGCACCGGCAAGTATTCGCGGCAGCTGCGCTCGCCGTGGACCGATGCGTGGGAGTCCGAGGATGCGCCGGAGGCGTTGCCGATGCCCCTCATGTCGCTCGTCAGCGAGCCGGCGCTCGCGAAAGTCGCGAAGCTCGCCGAAAGTGGGCATCCCGGCGCGCGCCAGCTCGCGACGTTCTTCGTCGGTCAGGGCGTCGGGTTGATGAACAGCATTCAGGACACGCGCACCGTCGTGCGCGAGTTCATGGAAGACTATCTGGCGGCGGTCGAACGTCTGTCGGGAACGCTCGAGGACTAATCCCAGAGGCGACCCGCTTCAATAGTCTTCATCCATCAACGGAAACGCGCTCAGAACGTGGGGGCGCACTACTGGCTCTGCAGGCACTACGCAATCCGCGCTGAGTTGATCGATCGACGACAAGCCCATCAACGCGAGGTTGATCTGCATTTCGTTTTCGAGAAGTTCGAGCATTCGCACGACCGCATCGGCGCCGCCGGCCGCCATCGCCAGACCTTCGAGGCGACCGATACCCACGGCGTCCGCGCCGAGCGCGAGCGCCTTCAGCACGTCGGTGCCGCGCAGGATCCCGCCGTCGACGACGACCTTCGCGCGGCCGCCGACCGCGCGCACGACTTCGGGGAGCATGTCGAGCGTCGCGCGACCTTGATCGAGTTGGCGACCGCCGTGGTTGGACACATAGACGACATCGACGCCGCTGCCCGCGGCGATCTCTGCGTCCTCACCGCACGCGATCCCTTTCAGCACCAGCGGTATCCGGAAGCGGTCCTTGATCCGCTTGACGAGGTCCCAGCTGAAGGACGGTTGCAGATTCCCGCCCGATAGCGGCGTCATCGAACCCAACCTGCGTCCCGACAGCGGCACGTACCGCTTCAACAGGTCGCGCTCGCGGCGGCTGTACACCTGCGTATCCACCGTCAGGCACAGCGCGTCGTAGCCGGCCGCTTGGGTGCGTTCGATGATATCCATCATCCACGCCTCGTCGCCGTGCACGTAGAGCTGATAAATCTTCGTGGCGTTGCTTTCGCGCGCGACGGTTTCGAAGTCCGGCGAGCACGCGGAACTGAGGATCTGGATGACGCCGAATGTCTCGGCCGCCCGCGCCGTCGACAGCCCGCCGCCTTGTTCGAAGACCTGCACGGACCCGATCGGCGCGAGCAGCACCGGAATCCGCTGTTCGAAACCGAGCAGGCTGCGGCGCGTGTGGACTTGCGCGACGTCGTGCAGCAGCACGCGTGCTTTCAGCGCCAGCCGATCGAACGCGAGCCGATTTCGCTTCAACGAAGTCTCGGTCTCGGCGGCGCCGACGAGATAGTCCCAGTCGCCGCGCGCGAGTCGCACGCGAGCCCGTTTGACGATCTCCTGCAGCGTGGCAAATTCGGTGGCCATCTGAATGCCTCGAGTGGTGTGCGGCTTCCAGTGTAGCGATACTCCGCGTAGAGACTATCCGTGAACATGATGGGGGCGGGGGATGACGATCCATGTGCTGTGGCCGACGATCCGTTGGCCCGACGATTTGAAAATCGAGACGGAAGCGTTGGGGCTCGGCGTGACGCCGCACTTTTGTCACAGCGTCGGCGACGTTACCGAAGCGCAATGGGCGCAGGCGGACGGCATTGTCGGCGGCCCTGACCTCGCAGATGACGTCATTGCGAAAATGCCGCGCTGCCGCATCCACGTCCGCCCGGCGGTCGGCTTCGACAACATCGACATCGCGCGCTGGGGACGCCACGGCATTCCGGTCTGCAACACGCCCGACTACGGCACGATGGAGGTGGCCGACCACGCGATTGCGTTGATGCTCGCGTTGATGAAAAGCATCGCCTTTCACGACGAGCGGCTGCGGGAAGATCCGCGCGGCAATTGGATGCCGGCTTTGAATCCATTCGGCAAGCGTTTGTCGATCTGCACGTTCGGCATCGTCGGTCTCGGGCGGATCGGCACCGCGACGGCGCTGCGCGCGAAAGCGTTCGGCATGGACGTCGTGTTCTACGATCCTTACAAACCCAACGGCTCGGATCTCGCGCTCGGAATCCGCCGCGCCGAGACGCTCGCTGAGCTCTTTGCGCAATGCGACGTCGTCAGTCTGCACGCGCCGTCGTCCGACGAGACGCGCGGCATGATCGGCCGCGAGGCGTTCGCCGCGGCGAAGCGCGGCATGGTGCTCGTGAACACCGCGCGCGGCGTGATCGTCGACATCGACGCGCTGCACGACGCGATGAAAGACGGCGTCGTGCTCGCCGCCGGGCTCGACGTGCTGCCGACGGAACCCGCCGACGTGCAGGCGCCGTTGATCAAGGCCTGGCACGCCGAGGAGCCGTGGATCCGGCACCGCCTGTTGCTGACGCCGCATTCCGCTTTCTTTACGCCGGAGAGCGCGCGCGACATGCGTGCGATCGCGGCCCGCACCGCGGCGAAATATCTGCGCGACGGAAAACTCGACAACTGCGTCAACGAGCAGTTTCTCGTGCATCGGCGATGAACGGTCCAAAGGAGCGAGAAGGAAAATGAGCGAACCTTCCCAACGAGACGAGTCCCAACAGGAACCCCAACAGAACCGTAGTGGCGCCGAGAGTCTCGTGCAGACGTTCGTCGATGCCGGCGTGCGCGTGTGCTTCACGAATCCGGGCACGTCGGAAATGCACTTCGTCGCCGCGCTCGACACCAACCCGCAGATGCGCTGCGTGCTCGGACTGTTCGAAGGCGTCGTGACCGGCGCGGCCGACGGCTACGCGCGAATGACCGGCGATGCCGGCGGCCACGCTGCTGCATTTGGGTCCGGGCTTAGGCAACGGACTCGCGAACCTGCACAACGCGAAGAAAGCGTGCACGCCGCTCGTCAACGTCGTTGGCGATCACGCGACGTATCACCGCAAGTACGATGCGCCGCTGACATCCGACGTCGAAGGTATTGCGCGGCCCGTGTCGGGGTGGGTGCGGGTATCACAATCCGCGGACGACGTATCCGCCGACGGCGCCGAAGCGGTGCGCGCGGCGCTGACGCCGCCGGGACAGGTCGCCACGTTGATCCTGCCGGCCGATACCGCGTGGAACCGGACCACGCGCATGGCGCCGCGGTTGCCGCGTCCGGCCGCGGCCGCCGTCGACGGCCACGTCGTCGACACAATTGCGCGGGTATTGCGGACGCGCGAACCGTGCGTGATGTTGATCAATGGCGCGCTGACGGCCGGCCGCATCGCGCTCGCCAGCCGCATCGCGAAAGCGAGCGGCGCACGGTTGATCATGGACACCTTCGTGCCGCGGTTGCAGCGCGGCGCCGGCCGCGTGGAGGTCGCGCGGCTGCCGTATTTCGGCGAGCAGGCTGCAGAAGTGCTGGCCGGCACCAAGCACATCGTGCTGATCGGCACGCAGGCGCCGGTGACGTTTTTCGCCTATCCGGACAAACCGAACTGGCTGACGCCCGAGGGCTGCGAACTGCACACGCTGGTCGCGCGCAGCGGCGATATCGACGGCGCGCTCGACGCGCTCGCGCAGGCGGTCGGCATTGGCGGGGTCGAGGTCGATGTCGTCGCGCCCGGAACGCCCGCCGCTGCCAAAAGGGGAGTTGAATCCGCGCTCGATCGGCGCGGCGATCGGGCATCTGTTCCCCGAGAACGCGATCGTCGTCGACGAGGGCGGCACCGCCGGCGGCGGCACGCACGTTTGCGACGCGCGGCGCGCCGCCGCACGACTGGTTGATCCTCACCGGCGGCTCGATCGGCTACGGCCTGCCCGCGGCGACCGGGGCCGCGGTCGCGTGTCCTGATCGGCGCGTGATCTGTCTCGAGGGCGACGGCGCCGGCATGTACACGAATCAAGCACTGTGGACGCAGGCGCGCGAACGGCTCGACGTCACGACGATCGTGTTGTCGAACCGCAAATACGCGATCCTGCAGATCGAGTTCGGTCGCGTCGGTGCGCACAATCCCGGACCCAAAGCGATGAGCATGCTCGATCTGACGAATCCGCCGCTCGATTGGGTCGCGCTCGCCAAAGGCATGGGCGTGCCGGGGTGGCGCGCGACGACGGCGGAGGAATTCAATCGCGCCTTGGCGGCGTCGTTGGCGCAATCGGGTCCGTCGCTGATCGAGGCGGTGATCTGAAATGGATCGACAACTGGAACGAGACTGGAACGCGCCGGTGCGCTACCCCGATCCGGCGATCGAGCACGTCGATCCCCGCTTCGCGCGATACGGACTCGGCAGCGCCGCAATCGAACGGATCTGGACCGGCGGGCGCTGGAACGAAGGTCCGGTCTGGTTCGGCGACTTGCGCAGCCTGATCTGGAGCGACATCCCGAATGACCGGATGCTGCGCTGGTCCGAAGAGAGCGGCGCGGTCAGCGTGTTCCGCGCGCCGTCATACAACGCCAACGGCAACACGCGCGACAGGGCAGGGCGCCTGATCACCTGCGAACACCGCAGCCGGCGCGTGACGCGGACCGAACTCGACGGTCGCATCACCGTGTTGCTCGATGCGTTCGACGGCAAGCGTCTGAATGCGCCGAACGACGTCGTCGTGCACCCCGACGGCGGCATCTGGTTCACCGATCCCGGCTACGGACTGCACTGGCACTACGAGGGCGACAAGGGCGAGCTCGAGTTGCCGACGCGCGTGTATCGGATCGATCCCCGATCGGGCGCGGCCGCCATCGTCGACGAGGCGCTCGAAAAACCGAACGGACTCGCGTTCTCGCCCGATCACCGACTGCTCTACGTCGCGGACACCGGCTGGTCGCACAAGCCGGGACATCCGCGGCAGATCCACGTGTACGACGTCATCGACGGAAGGTCGCTTGCGCTAATGGCCGCGTCTTCTGCGACTTCGGCGATGACGGCTCGCCCGACGGCTTTCGCGTCGATACCGACGGCAATGTCTGGGCCGCGGTGGCTTGGGGTGGTCCCGCGCACGACGGCGTGCACGTATTTGCGCCCGACGGCGCGAAGATCGGCGTGATCCATCTGCCCGAGGGCGCTTCGAACCTGTGCTTCGGCGGCGTCAAGCGCAACCGTCTGTTCATCACCGCATCGCAATCGATCTACGCGCTGTACGTCGACGCGCAAGGCGTCCCGTACTGACCCACGCGGACTCTCAGCCGACGCGGACGATCGTCGTGCCGATCGTGTCGCCCTTCAGCAGATCGACGAATGCGATCGGCGCCGATTGCGAGCCCTTTGAATTCGGTGACGCGCGGAACGAGTTCGCCGCGTTCGATCCAATGCGTCAGCTCGGCGCGCGCTGCGTCGTAGCGCGCTGCGTAGTCGAATACCAGAAATCCTTCCATGCGCACGCGGTTGTTGACGAGCAGTCCCGGGATGCCGCGCGGGCTCCCGGCGGGGGTTGCGGTGTCGTACTGGCTGACGGCGCCGCAGCAGACGATGCGGCCGTGCTCCTTCATGCGGAACAGCGCGCTGCCGAGGATGTCGCCGCCGGTGTTGTCGAAATACACGTCGATACGATCGGGCGTGGCGTCCTTGAACGCCGCGCGAAAGTCCGGATCTTTGTAGTTCAGCGCGATGTCCACGCCGAGTTCGTCGACGAGAATCCGACACTTCGACGGCGAACCGGCGATGCCGACAACGCGGGTTCGCGCGCGTTTGGCGATTTGCGCGACGATGTGGCCGACCGAGCCCGCCGCGGCCGAGACGACCACTGTGTCGCCTTGCTTTGGTGCGCCGATGTCGAGCAGACCGAAGTACGCGGTGAGCCCGTTGGTGCCGAGGACGCCGAGGTGCAGCGCCGGATCCGCGCCTGCCGGGACCTTCCGCAGTGCCTTTGCCGCGTGGACAGAATGGGTTTGCCAGCCCGTGGGGCCGACGACGAGATCGCCGGCAGCGAACCCGGCCGCGTTCGATACCTCGACGCGCGCGACCCCGGTGCCGCCCATGACGACTCCGGCGCGCGGCGCGCCGGCGTAACTGGCGCTGCCCTGCAGCCCAGCGCGCTGGCCGGCGCCGATCGTCAGCGCGAGCGTTCTGCACAGCACCTGGCCGTGGCCGCAGTCGGGCACCGGGCTCTCGCGCAGTTGAAAGTTGCTCGGGAGCGAGCGGCCCGCTCGGCAGCGATGCGATCAACACCTGGACGTTCTGCGGCATTTTGCGTTCCTCTGTGGCAGCCTTGCGAATCTACGGGACCGCAGAATCGGCGACAAGGTAGGCGTGCTGCTACGGCGCGTGCGTGCGACACTCGCGCTGTAGGAGCGATTTACTATGGGAGGAACTCCCTCCCGATCGCGAGTCTTGCGATCGGTCCTACGGCTGCAGGCGGCTCCCGCCAGACAACATCACAGAGGGGAAATCGTGAGAAAGAACAGTGCACTTGCGAAGTGGCGCGCCGGCGAACAGACGATCGGCTGCTGGCTGTCGCTCGCGAACACGCATTCGGCCGAAATGCTGGCGAGCGCCGGGTTCGACTGGCTGTGCATCGACCTGCAGCACGGCCTGCTCGACTATTCGGACCTGCGCCATATGCTGCCCGCGATTGCGACGACCGACGTCACGCCGATCGTCCGCGTGTCGGGCAACGATCCAAAACAGATCATGAAAGTGCTCGACGCCGGCGCGTACGGCGTCATCGTGCCGCTGGTGAACAACCGCGCCGAAGCGCAGGCCGCGATTTCGGCGTGCCGTTATCCGCCGGGCGGCACGCGGTCGTTCGGCCCGATTCGCGCGGCGCTTTACGGTGGACGCGGTTACGCCGCCGAAGCGAACGACGAAATCGCGTGCATCGCGATGATCGAGACGCGCGAGGGCATCGACAATGTCGAGTCGATCGTGACGACACCAGGGCTCGGCGGCATTTACATCGGGCCGTCGGATCTGGGGCTCGCGCTCGGGCTGCCGCCGCGCGGCGATTCGGATGATCCGCTGCACGTCGCGACCGTCGACAAGATCCTGTCGACGTGCAAGAAACACGGCGTGCCGGTCGGCATCCACACCGGCGGCCTCGACTACACGAAGCGGCGCCTGGCGGCCGGGTTCAATTTCGTTACGCTGGGCTCCGACGGCGGTTTCATGATGCAGGCCGCGACCGCCGACCTGGCGGCGGCGCGCGGCGCGCAGAAGCGCGAGCGCGAAGCTACCGGCTATTGAAGGACTGACCATGGCGAACAAACGCGTCGGCGTGCAATTGCCGAAACAAGCGCACAACCAGACGATCGAACAACGGTATGCGCTCGAACTCGAAGGCCTCGGTGGGACTGCCGACATCGTCGAGGTGCGCGCCGACACCGCCGCCGAATTCGCCGCCGGCGTCGCGGATGTCGATGCGATCATCACGTCGTGGGGATTGCGCATCGACGCGCAGGTGATCGACAGCATGAAGCGTTGTGTCGTGATCGGCGTCGGCAGCGTCGGCGTCGATATGGTCGACGTCGAAGCCGCGACCGCGGCCGGCATCGTCGTCACGAACGTACCCGACGTGTTCATCGAAGAGGTCGCCGACTACGCGATGATGCTGCTGCTGAACGTGTCACGGCTGACGCCGCTGATGGCGCGACTGGCGCGCGATGGGGAGTGGTACCAGGCACGGCCGATCTTGAGCCGCATTCCGCGCGTGATGGGGCAAACGCTGGGGCTGTTCGGTTTCGGCAACGTCGCGCGTTGCACCGCGCGGCGCGCGCACGGCTTCGGCATGCGCGTGATCGCGTACGACCCGTACGTCAGCGAACTGGAACTGAGCGGCCTCGGTGTCGAACCGGTCAGTTTTCCCGAGTTGCTCGCGCGCAGTGATTTTCTGTCGATCCACACGCCGCACAACGCGGAGACGGAACACGCGATCGACGCGGCGGCGTTGGCGCAGATGAAGCAGACCGCGGTGATCATCAACACCGCGCGCGGTCCGATCATCGACGAGGCCGCGCTGATCGACGCATTGCGCAACGGTACGATCGCGGGCGCCGGACTCGATGTGCTCGAGCTGGAACCACCGCGGCCGGACAATCCGTTGCTGCACATGGAGAACGTCCTCGTCACGCCGCACGTCGCTTCCGCCAGTACGCGGATGCGGCCGGAGACGCGCCGTCGCGCCGCGCGCGAAGTGGCGCTGGTGCTGCGCGGCCGCTGGCCGATGAGCTGTGTGAATCCAACTGTTTTGCCGCGCGTCACGCTCGAGCGCTGGCAACCTTATCCGATGACGCGCGGTCCCAACCGCTGATTGAATTGCGAAGCAACGTGATCCGTACATCCAAGAGCACATCCAAAAATACATCCAAGAGGAAGAATGGAAATGAGCAGCAGTGATCTCGACGCCGATCTGAACAACCTCGTCATGTCGCAGGCGGCGGAGCCGCTGTTGAATGCGGTGAAGAAACACATCGCGGAAAACGTCGCGCCGATCACGGAAGAGTTTTTCCGTCTCGGCGAGGGACGCAAGGACCGCTGGAGCTGGGCGCCGGGACAACTCGAGTTGCTGGAGGGCGCAAAGAACAAAGCCAAAGCCTCTGGGCTGTGGAATTTTTTCCTGCCCGACGCCGACACCGGCGAGGGTTTGAAGAACCTCGACTACGCGTACATCGCGGCGGAGCTCGGCAAGAGCCCGCTCGCATCGGAAACGCTCAATTGTTCGGCGCCGGATACCGGCAACATGGAAGTACTCGAACGAGTGGGTACGCCGGAGCAGAAAGAAAAGTGGCTGAAGCCGCTGTTGAGCGGCGAGATCCGCTCCTGCTACGGCATGACGGAGCCGAACCTCGCGTCGTCGGATGCGAAGAACATCGGTTGTCGCGCAGAGTTGATCGGCGACGAATGGGTACTCAACGGTGAGAAGTACTACATCTCCGGCGCGGGTGATCCGCGCTGCAAGATCATGATCACGATGGTCAAGACGAGTCCGAACGCACCGCCGCATCGACAGCAGTCGCAGATCCTCGTGCCGATGAACACGCCGGGTTTGAAGATCCTCGGACCGATGCACGTGTTTGGTCACGACGATGCGCCTCACGGTCACATGCACCTGTTGCTCGACAACGTGCGCGTACCGAAAGAGAACATGTTGCTCGGAGAAGGCCGGGGATTCGAAATTTCGCAAGTGCGGCTCGGCCCGGGACGGATCCACCACTGCATGCGCTCGATCGGTCAGGCGGAGCGTGCGCTCGACCTGATGATGCGCCGTACGATGACACGCGAGGCGTTCGGCAAGCCGATCATCCAGCTCGGCAAAAACCTCGAGGTTGTCTCCCGCGCCCGCATCGAAATCGAGGCAATGCGATTGATGGTGCTGAAGGCGGCCAAAGCGATGGATGTGCTCGGCAATCGCGAAGCGCGGATCTGGGTCCACATGGTCAAAGCGATGGTGCCCGAACGCGTCTGCCAGATCATCGACCAGGCCATCCAGATGCACGGCGCGACGGGCGTGTCGCAGTGGACACCGCTGGCGGCGATGTACACCGGCCAGCGCACGCTGCGTCTCGCTGACGGTCCGGATGAGGTGCATCACCTCGTCGTGGGCCGCGCGGAGCTGCGCAAATATCAGGGTGTGGCGTAAGCCGCGGGCGGGGCGGTCATCGTGGTATCGACAAAACTGTTCGACCTGACTGGCAAAGTGGCGCTGCTGACCGGCGCATCGAAGGGCATGGGCCTGGCGATGGCCGAGGGGCTCGCCGAACACGGCGCCAACGTGATGCTCTCGAGCCGCAAGCTCGATGCGTGCCGCGCCGCCGCGAATGCGATCAACGAGCGTTGCGGCACCACGCGCGCGCACGCGTTTGCGTGCAACGCCGGCTACAAGGAGCAGCTGCAATCGCTGGTGGACGCGACGCACGAAGCGCTGGGTCCGATCGACATCCTGATCGGTAACGCCGGCGTCAACCCATTCTACGGCTCGATGTCGAAGATCCCGGACGAGGCATACGACAAGATCATGTCGACCAACGTCAAGGCAAATCACTGGCTGGTGCAGATGGTGGCGCCGGACATGCTCGCGAAAGGCCGCGGGTCGATCATGATCACGTCGAGCACGGGCGCCTTTACGCCGTCGTTGGTGCTCGGCGCGTACGCGATATCGAAGCTTGCGGTGATCGGGCTGGTGCGCAATCTGGCCGCCGAAATGGGACCGCGCGGCGTGCGCGTCAACGCGCTCTGTCC
The DNA here is from genome assembly GCA_963829065.1 of uncultured Gammaproteobacteria bacterium. GTDB lineage: Bacteria > Pseudomonadota > Gammaproteobacteria > Pseudomonadales > Azotimanducaceae > DATJGR01. Next base: position 477,604 of record CAWHHK010000021.1, read on the forward strand.
CGGGCTGATCAGGACGGACTTCGCGCAGGCGTTGTGGGACAACCCCGAAGCCGAGCAGCGCGCCAACGAGCAGATTCCACTGCGTCGACTCGGCGAAGCCGACGACCTCAAAGGCCTCGCCGTATTTCTGGGGTCCGATGCGAGCTCTTACATCACTGGCCAGGCGCTCACCGTCTGCGGCGGCGCGCATATGTTTAGCTGACCTGATGGAGCTGGCGTCGTGACGAACGCTGTTTGCTACTGGAGTAAATCGAGATGACGACAAATATCGACACAGGCACGACAGACCTGCTCGCGTCGCTGGACGCGGGGATCCTGACCTTGACGATGAACCGTCCGGATGCGCGCAACGCGATGTCCGGCGCGATGACCGGCGCGATGGCGGCACAACTCGCGGCAGCGGAACTCGATCCGGCCGTCAAATGCATCGTGCTGACGGGCGCCGGCAAGGGTTTTTGTGCCGGCGGCGACGTCAAAGGAATGGCCGCGGGGGGTGGCGGCAGTGCAGGCGGCGGCAACACGATCGATGCGGCGATCCACCGGCAGCGCGTCAATCAGCGCTCGACGGCCGGTAAGCTGTTCAAGATGCCGAAACCGACGCTCGCCGCGCTGCCGGGAGCGGCCGCCGGAGCGGGGTTGTCGCTGGCGCTCGCGTGCGACATGCGGATCATGGCGAGCAACGCGATTCTAACGACCGCGTTCGCCCGCGTTGGATTTTCCGGCGACTACGGCGGCACGTATTTCATGACGCAGCTGATCGGCTCGGCGAAGGCGCGCGAACTCTACTATTTGTCCGATCGCGTCAGCGCCGACGAAGCGTTGCGTCTCGGGTTGACGAACTGGGTGTGTGAACCGGACCAGCTCGCGGCGAAAACGCGCGAGATCGCGCTGCGCCTCGCGACCGGGCCGAGCATCGCGTTTCGCTACATCAAGGAGAATCTGAATCGCGCGATGGCCGGCGATGTCGACGATTGCCTGGATCTCGAGGCGACGCACCATGTGCACTGCGGACAGACGCAGGACCATCGCGAAGCGACCAAGGCGTTCGTCGAAAAACGCGAGCCGGTGTTCAGCGGTCGCTGACGTCGGGTCTACCCTGTACTCGTTCGGACTGGAGCAATAGAGCATGAAAGTCGCCCAAGCCATCGCCAGAGCCATGCAGGCCGAAGGCGTCGATATCCTCTTTGCGTATCCGGTCAATCCGCTGATCGAAGCCGCCGCCGAGGAGAACATCCGCACGGTGATCGTGCGTCAGGAGCGCGTCGGTCTGCACATGGCGGACGCATATTCGCGCGTATCGTCCGGTGATCGGATCGGCGTGTTCTGCATGCAGCACGGGCCCGGCGCCGAGAATGCGTTCGGCGGCGTCGCGCAGGCGCACAGCGAATCGGTGCCGATCCTCGTGATACCGGCCGGGTACCCGCGGCGCCTTGCGCACTACTACCCGAACTTCAATTCGACGTTGAACATGCAACACATCACGAAGTGGGCCGAGCCGCTGACGATGGGCAAGGCCATCCCGGAGGTGTTGCGGCGGATATTTTTCCAGCTGCGCAACGGGCGCCCCGGACCCGTGCTGCTCGAGGTGCCGGTGGACGTGTTCGGCGAAGACGTTCCGGACGGCTGGCAATATACGCCGAGCTTCAAGGCGAGGAGCGCGCCGGATCCCGCCGCGGTCACCGAGGCGGCGGCCGTGCTCGCGCGCGCCTCGCATCCGGTGATTTATGCCGGCCAAGGCGTGCACTACGCGAAAGCGTGGGATGCGCTGAAAGCGTTGGCGGAGGAGTGGAACATCCCCGTGACGACGTCGATCGAAGGCAAGAGTGCATTTCCCGAAAACCATCCGCTGTCGCTCGGCGGCGGTGGTCGAGCGAACCCGCGTGCGGTGAAGACATTTCTCGCCGAGGCCGACGTGATCCTCGGGATCGGTTGCAGCTTCGCGTTGACCGCATTCGGCGTGCCGATGCCGCCCGGCAAGACCATCATTCACGCGACGCTCGATCCGATGGATCTCAACAAAGACGTGCCCGCGCAATACGGCCTGATCGGTGATGCGCAGTTGACGCTTACGGCGCTGCGCACCGCGATGGCTTCGGCCGATAAGGCACCTGCATTGGCGCGCACCAAAGTTCCGCAGCGCATTGCGTCGATCAAGGAGACGTGGCTCGGCGAATGGATGCCGAAGCTGACGAGCAACGCGACGCCGATCAACCCGTACCGGGTGTTGTGGGAACTCAACAAACTGGTCGACAAGTCGAAGACGATCGTCACCCACGACGCCGGCAGTCCCCGTGATCAGATTACGCCGTTCTGGGAAGCGATCACGCCCCTCAGCTACATCGGCTGGGGCAAGACGACGCAGTTGGGCTACGGACTCGGACTCGCGATGGGCGCGAAGCTCGCGAAGCCCGATCACTTGTGCATCAACGTCTGGGGCGACGCGGCGATCGGCTTCACCGGAATGGATTTCGAGACGTGTGCGCGGGAGCGCATTCCGATCTTGTCGATCCTGTTCAACAACTTCTCGATGGCGATCGAGATTCCGATCATGCCGGTGTCGCAGGCGAAGTACGGCTCGACGGATATCTCGGGTCACTATGCCGATATGGCGAAAGCGTTCGGCTGCTACGGCGAAAGGATCACCGATCCCAACGACATCGTCGCGGCGCTCAAACGCGGCATCGAGGCGACCCGGCAGGGTAAGCCGGTGCTGCTCGAGTTCATCACGGCAAAAGAAATCACGACTTCGAACGAGTGATGGCGCGCAGCGAGGTCGTCGATGGCGGGTGAATCTCTGATTGCGCGGCGCGAGCGAGCTTTGGGCGCGGGCGCTGCGCTGTTCTATCGCGAGCCGTTGCACATCGTGCGCGGCGAAGGCGCATATCTGTTCGACGTCGACGGCCGACGTTACGTCGATATGTACAACAACGTGCCGTGCGTCGGGCACGCGAATCCGGACGTCGTCGAGGCGATGGCGCATGCGCAGCGCACGCTCAACGTTCACAGCCGCTATCTGCACGAGGACATCATCGAGTTCGCAGAACGGTTGACGGCGCTGCACAGCGCCGCTCATGCCGGCATCGAGAGTGTCGTGTTCAGTTGCTCGGGGACGGAAGCGAACGAAGTCGCGCTGAAGATGGCGCGAATCGCAACCGGCAAGCGCGGCATCGTCTGCAGCGACGCGACCTATCACGGTAACAGCGACGCGGTCGGCAAGCTGACGCGCTTGCGCAGCAGTGGTTCACCGAGTTCCGACGTGCGCACGTTCCCGTTTCCAGAGACGTTTCGGCCGTTAGCGCCGAATCTCAGTGAAGACGATCTCGCGAACGCGTATGTCGAGCGCGTGCGCGCGGCGATTCGAAGCCTCGAGGACAGCGGCGAGGGGTTCGCGGGGATGATCGTGTGCTCGATTTTTGCGAACGAGGGGCTGCCCGACGTCCCGTGCGGTTTCATGGCGCGCGCGGCGGAGGCGGTGCGCGCGGCGGGTGGACTCGTGATCGCCGACGAGGTGCAGTCCGGTTACTGCCGCACGGGACGTTGGTGGGGTTACGACGTCACCGGCTTTACGCCCGACATCGTCGTAACCGGTAAACCGATGGGCAATGGTCTGCCGTTGGCGGCCACCGCTGCGAGCAAAGCGCTCGTTGATCAATTCCGCGCGAAGACGCGCTACTTCAATACGTTCGCGTCGAGCCCGCTGCAAGCTGCAGTCGGGATGGCGGTGCTCGACGTGATCGAGCGCGATTGCCTGCGCGAAAACGCAGCTGCAGTTGGGTCAGCATTGAAACACGCGCTGCTGCAACGCATGCCGCGCTGCAAATCGATTGGCGACGTGCGCGGCCACGGATTGTTCATCGGCGTCGAGATGGTGACGGATGCCGACAGCAGGAAGCCCGATGCGCCCCGCGCGATCGAGTTCGCCAATCGCCTCAAGGACAAAGGATTTCTGGCGAGCAACGCGGGCGTGTTCAGCAACGTATTGAAATTGAGACCGCCGCTGGTCTTTGCGCAACGTGATGCGGAGGCATTCCTCGCTGCATTCGACGCAACGATCGCAGAACTCGATGGATGAGGCATCGGTAGCGGCTGCCTACCTGACGGCTGCGCACGAAGCTCTGCGGGCATTTCCGATTGAGCCCTCGGACGTCAGTTTCGTTGCGCGATCCGAGAACGTCTCGTTTCGCGTGACGGACGCACGCGGTCACGCGCAGTTCGTGCTGCGACTGCATCGGCCGACGTATCACACGCTCGAGGAGCTTACCGCCGAGCGCATGTGGATCCGTGCGCTGCTGGAAGCGGGGATCGCGGTGCCATCGCCGTTGACGACGCGCGACGGCCGCGAATACGCGACGGTGGCGATTGCCGCCACGAGGGAACGCCGCCATGTCGGGCTGGCGCGCTGGACCGACGGCGACGTGCTGGCGCAGCGATTGCGCCACACCGAAAGCGTTAGGCTGATAGAGGGCTACTTCGTTCAACTCGGCGCGATCATGGCGGCAATGCACAACCAGGCGTGCGCCTGGCGCATACCGGCCGCCTTCAAACGCCACGCCGTGGACGCCGATGGCTTGATGGGCGACGCGCCATTCTGGGGACGATTCTGGGAACACCCGAACCTGTCGAGCGTGGAGCGCGACCTGTTGCTGCGGACGCGTGATCGTATTCACGCAGCATTGATGCGCTACGGCACTCGGCCGGATTCGTTCAGCCTGATCCATGCCGACCTGCATCCCGCCAATCTGATCGTGCATGGCGACACGTTGACGGTCATCGATTTCGACGATGCCGGGTTTGGCTGGCATCTCTACGACGTCGCGGTGGCGCTACTTTCGTATCGATCGGAACCGTACTACGCGTCCGTGGAGGCCGCACTGCTGCGCGGCTATCGACGCCATCGCGCAATGTCATCGGAGTCGCTCGCGCTTGTGCCGATGTTCATGCTGATCCGCGACATGGCGCAGATCGGCTGGATGATGCAGCGTCCGGAATTGGCTCGCTGGATCTCGGTCGAACACAAGGAGTCGGTGTGTGCGCGCTGCGCGGCGTTCGAGCCGCTTTGCTGAGTACATGCCCCGATCATCGCGAGCAGATGGTGAATCGCGTTTGATGCAGAGCGTGCGTTGGCGCTTTTGGAGGCGAGAGTCCTGGGGTGCCGTGGCGCGCCGATTTCAGGTATATATCGACTTTCACCGCATGCACGCGGCTACCATTTCCCACGCAAAAGCCTCGAGAACATGACAATGTCGATTCGAATTGATCCCGCGAGCGGTCTGAAGGTGTTCAGCACGCGCGCTGCGAAAGCGACTGACCGCATTGCCGGCAAAGGCTACTCGATCGTTAACGACGAAGCGTTGAAGACGCTGCCGGAATTGCCACCGGGCGCGACGTTCAACGCGCAGGAACAGGCGAAGTATCGGCAATTCAAGGACGCACGCCGTGGCGCCGCCGACTACATGGCGATGGAAGGCGAGTTCGCGAAATACCTGGACGACGTTTACTCGGCACAGCCGATCGCGCGCGATGCGTTGACCGACGAGTGCGAGATTCTCGTTGTCGGCGCGGGCTTCGCGGGTCTGTTGCTGTGGCACAAGCTGCAAGCGGCGGGGTTCCGCGATGTGCGTTTCTGCGAAAAAGGCGGCGACGTCGGCGGTACGTGGTACTGGAACCGATATCCCGGCATCGCATGCGACGTCGAAGCGTACAGCTACCTGCCGTCTGCTCGAGGAAATGGGGTATGTCCCGACGATGAAATTCGCGTCCGGATTCGAAATTCTGGAGTACTGCCAGAAGATGGCCGACAAGTTCGGTTTCTATGAACACTGTCTGTTCCACACGACGGTACAGCAGACCATGTGGGACGAAACAGCCGGGCGCTGGACCGTCACAACGGATCGCGGCGACGCGATGCGCGCGCGCTTCGTGATCCTCGCCAACGGTATCCTGACCACGCCCAAGCTCGCGCGCATCGAAGGCATGCAGACATTCCGGGGCGAGACATTTCACACGTCGCGCTGGAACTACAACGTCGATCTGAAAGGCAAAACCGTCGGCATCATCGGCACCGGCGCCACCGCAGTGCAGGCAATCCCCGAGCTCGCGAAGGTCGTCAAGGAACTCTTCGTCTTTCAACGAACGCCGTCATCGATCGACATACGCGATCAGCGTGCGACGACCGACGAGGAGCGGCGAGCCTGGGCTGCGGAACCCGGCTGGGCCCGCGCACGGCGCGGGCGATTCGCGAAGATATCGGCGGGACGGACCGCGATCCAGGCGAACGACGACTACCTGGCGGGCCGAGTGCCGGATTTCAAGGAGCGCAAACAACACGAGCGGATGCTCAGCGCGGAAGAACTGCTCGAGAAACAGCTCGACTCGAACTTTCGCATCATGGAGCAGATCCGCGCGCGCGTGGATGCGATCGTCAAAGATCCAAAGACCGCGGCGGCGTTGAAACCGTATTACCCATACGGCTGCAAACGCCCGACGTTTCACGACGAGTTCCTACCCACCTTCAATCTAGCGCACGTCCACCTCGTCGACACGGCGCCGACCGGCGTGCGTCAGATCAACGAAAAGGGTGTCGTGCACAACGGCGTCGAATATCCGTTGGACGTGCTGATCTATGCGACGGGATTTCAGTGGATGGCGACGTCGACCTTCAACATGATCACGGGTCGCGGCGGTCGAACGCTGACGCAGAAGTGGGCGTCGGAGGGGACGAAGACGTTTCTCGGGTTGCACAGCCACGGATTCCCGAACTTGTTCATCGTCTCGGGTCCGCAAGGCGGCGGGGGCAGTTTCAACTTCACCGATGCGATCGACGCGCACGGCGACTACGTCGTGTGGATGCTCGAGACGATGCGCGATCGCGATGAGCGCATCGTCGACGTCCGGCAGGAACCCGAGAACGAGTATGCGGAACATTGTCGTCAGGTCGATATCGCGACTGCGCCGCTGCGCGATTGCATTTCCTACTACAACGGAGAAGGCGGCGCGGAGCCCGGTAGCCTCGCGTACTACGGCGGCAATCGATGGCACAAATACCGTGTGCAGGCGCAGTCGACGCTTGCCCCGTTTGTGTTCGGAGCCACGGAGTGATCGGTACTGCCGCGCACGTCTCAGAACTTCGTGCTCTTCAGTAATTTGAGCAACCGCAGCGACGCTGCTGTCTGATAGCCATTCCTTCGGACGATCACCGAGACAGGATTGGCGGCATCGAGATCGATGACGTTGATTGTCGCCAAACTCTTCGAGGCGCGTTCCTCCTTGATCGCGCTATGTTGGATGAGCGCGATCCCAAAACCGGCCTCGATGAGTCTTTTCTGAGCCGTCAGACTGTCGACCGGTGTCGAGTCGATCCCGCCGATTCCTCGGCTCAGAAAATGTGCATGGATCGATTGCGCTGTTGCCTCCGTGCGGCCCGACGCCGCGGGAAACGCCAACCAACGTTCCCTTTTGAGGCTGCGAAGGGAGCGCACCGTCTTTCCGGCGAGCCGATGCTCGCGACCGCAGGCGACGACCAGCTTTTCGTCGCAGATCGTCGTACACGCCAGGTCCGGCGCGGGATCGTCGAAGTAGCGCAACCCGATCGTGACTTCGCCGCGGCGGACGAGGTCGCTCACTTCGAGACTGGTTGCGGTGCGCAACGCGAGCTTCACGTCGGGAAACTCGACTGCAAAGCGATTCAACGTGGTTGTCAGCGATGTGCTGGCAAGCGTCCCGACGAGCGCGACCGACACGGGGCCCGCATCACCTGACTGAAGTCCTCGCACGGCGTCTGCCGCGTCCTGCAACGCAGACAATGCGCGCTCCGCGTACGGGACCAGCACGCGACCGGCCTGACTGAGCACGACGCCAACGGACGTGCGCTCGAATAACAAAGCGCCCAGTTCCTGCTCGAGCAGCGCTATGCGCCGGCTGATCGCGGGTTGAGAACGATGCAGCCGCTTCGCCGCCTCGGAGAAACTGTTGGCGCGATGAATAGCTACGAATGTTTTGAGTGCTTCTCCATCAGATGTTCCGAGCATTAGCAGATCGGGCTGCGGCTAAGCGTCGATACGCGACGATCGCGAGCGCACTGAACACGCCGACCTGTGCGGCGTGAATCCAGAACCACGCATCGTCGAGTGCGGTGCCACCGACGATGCGATGCGCGTCCGCGGGCCAGATGAGTATGAAGAACGCCGCGAGTCCCGCTGCGTGCACGACGATCCCCGGCAGGATCGAGTTGCACAGATACGCGGTCGTTCCGAGCATTGCGTCGACGAGGAGATAGAAGACGAACGTCGGCCATGCGATTCCCTGCGTCGCGGCGTGTCCAGGCGCGAGCACCAGTGCCGTGACGATGATCGACAACCATGCCGGATAGCGGCGTTCGAGCAGACTTTGAAAATAGCCGCGAAAACCCGCTTCTTCCGTTACCGCGCCGACGACGGCCGCCATCGCGATCACCGCGACGACCGAAAGCCACGGATACTGCGAGAAGTCGGGCAGGCTGTTGCCGCGCATCACACCAGTCTGAAAGAACACGATCCACAGGCCGGTCAAGGCGACGAGCGATAGCGTACCGGCCAGCAACGCGAGTACGAACGTCGATGCACCGATGGGCCGCGCGCGAAGCAATGTGCGGCGCGCGGCAGACGTTCGCAGCGGCCATCCCCAACCATTCGCGTACTGCCACCCGAGCCAGAGCAGCGCCGCCATCACGACGACGGCCCACGGCACCGCCGGCGTCGTGCGCAGATTGAGCGTCAGCAGGCCGCCCCAAACGCCGGACGCGAGACCGGTCAACACGAGCGTCGCTACCGCAGACAAGACGAGCTTCAAGACCGCCATGATCCACCATTGGGAATCGCCCTCGATAGACATGGTGTCACGGTCCCGATGGCCATGCGAAAAATGAATGCATCCCCAAAGCGCAATCAATTGGACGTATGGAAACGCGACCGGCATAAGGGACCCGGATTTCACCAACGATGCACAGGAGGATCTCCCGATGACCCAATCGCTCCGACACTCGCTCGAGTACGCGGCCGGACAGACCTTTGCTGCATTGCATCGAACGAAGCCTGGGTTCGTCATGCCCAACGCTTGGGACGCAGGCAGCGCCGTCACTCTGGCGAACGAGGGGTTCAGTGCGATCGCAACGACCAGTGCGGGTATCGCGTTTTCGCTTCGGCAAACAGGACTACGACGTGCGCGATCCGCGTCTTGGCGTAGCGCGCGACGTGATGTTCGAGCGCATGCGGCAGATCGTTGGCGCGGTGCGTGTGCCGGTGAATGGTGACTTGGAGGCCGGCTACGGAAGCAGCCCCGCAGGGGTGGCTGAAACCATCCGCATGGCGATCGACGCGGGGCTGGCGGGCGGCAACATCGAAGACAAAGTTCCCGGAGAAAACGCGTTGTATCCGGAGACATTGGCCGTTGAACGCATCATCGCGGCACGCGAAGCAATCGACGCGAGCAAGAGCGCGTTTGTGCTGACTGCGCGGACCGATGCGTTGCCTATTCAAGGCGCGGCGTCGATCGATACGTGCATTCGTCGCGGCAACCGTTTTCGCGAAGCGGGCGCGGACTGCGTGTTCACGCCGGGCGCTTCGGATCTCGGTGTGATCGCGCGCCTGGTGCGCGAAATCGATGCGCCCCTCAACGTCGTTGTGGGCCTTGGTAACGCGAAGGCTGACACGCGCGCGATCCTGGGCGCCGGCGTTCATCGGATCAGCCTCGGAGGCTCCATCGCACGCGCAGTACTCGGATTCGTTCGCGCGGCGGCACGTGAACTGCGCGATAGGGGCACAATCGAATTTGCCGCCGCGCAATTCTCTGGAGCGGACCTCAATTCACTCTTCGACCAGGCGAGCGACGTCGGCCGGACGTCGTTGTCGAGCCACTGCAATGAGGCCGGCGAGTAGCAGCATCATCAACGGATCGGTGGATTCGGGTGTCCGCGTGGGCAGCCACATCTGCAGCCCCTCGATGGCCGCAGTGGCGACGACGAGCAGCGTGGTCGGGACGACCAGATTTCCACACGCGCGCATGCCGACCCAAAGCGCGCCGCCATATAGAAACGTCTTTGCCAGCAGACTGGTGACACCATTCTGCATCTCGGCGTCGAGGACCCCCGAGAACGGCATCCAGTTGAGCGCGCGCGCGGGGCGGCGTGAAGTTGAACGGATACAACGCAGTCACGAGGAGGCCCGCGATGATGAACGCCCACAGCGACAGTGATCCGCTCCACACCGGCGATCGCTGAAACCATACAACCAGCGGCAACGCGATGGCGAACCCGATGCACTCGTCGAACTCAAGGTGATGTTGCCTGAACACGATTTGTGCGAGCAGCGAGGCGACTGGCGATCAAGATGAATGCGTTCCAGAATCGCTGTGGCCAGACGACTGTTTTGAGCAAGCTCGCCAGAATGAGGTAGCTCGCAAACCACCGGGCGCTGCCGCCGGACGTCCATTCGAGATTTCGCAGCGTCGCGATGGCTTCCCAGGATCGATACAGTCCGAGCTTCGGCAGAAACGGAATGCTGTGCACAGCGATCCAGCACGCGAGCAGCGCCGCAACGACCGGATCGATCGCGGCGGTGCTCAGCCAGGGCCTCAGGGCGCGCGAGGACTCGGTTCGATGATACGCATACCCGATGCTCACGCCGAGACCCGTGCTGATCAGCGTTGAGCACGACGTCCCGCAGACTTGGCGAGCGCCCGGGCACCAGGTGTTGCAGCCACTCCATCAGAAATGAGACGCCGGCGCCGATGGCCGCGCAGAACAGGAGTCTCGCAATGAAATTGCGGCGACGATCGAACCGCAGCAGCAGCGCGAATCCAAGCGGCACGTAGAACAACAGGTTCGCGATCGTGTCGGATGCGGTTCGACGGCGCGGTCGCGAACTGTCGCAGCGAGGCGCGATCGAACGAATCGGCGAGTCGTGACCAGTGCAAGTCGAACGGATACAGCGACGCGTAGCCGATCAGCGCGATGACAACGAACAGCAGCGTCCGCGACGCGCGACCGGGATGGCTCGCGATTATGACGTTCAGTCCTCGACTTGTGTTTCTTCTTCCCGCCGCCGATTGCGAGTTCGCTCGCATCGAGATCGCGCTTCTTCAGATCGGCGAGCAGTCCTTCATCGCTGAGGTCGATCTTGTGCGATGCATCCCAGTCGGCGTGCGCCGTCTCCTCGAGGCGTTTTACGGCGTGGTGGTGATCGGTTTCGATCGCGAGTTCGCGCCGTGAGTCGAAACTGCCCGGCGCGAGATTGATCGAACCGACGATCGCCCGCTTGCTGTCCGCGAGCATCATCTTGGCGTGCAGCTTGAGGTGCTTCAGCGTGTGCACTTTAACGCCAACGTCCTGCAATATGCGCAGTCCGCCGATGCCTTCAACGAGTTTCCCGGGTTTCAGTGAATGCGGCTTCTTCGTCAGAACGTGCACCTTCACGCCGCGAGTCGCCGCGCGGACTAACCGTTCGATGATGACTGTGTCCTGATAGCGCTCGTTCTGAAGCCAGAGCGACTCCTTGGCAGCATCGATGAAATCCGCAACGCGCTGGCGGCCGTTGTCGGGACACCAGATCAGTTTCGAATCCGCGTGCGGCGAAAAGTCTTCGTGCGCCCAGTCCGCGTCGAAGCACGCGATCATCTCCTGGTTCTCGAGGTCGTGCGTCGTAACGATCGCGTAGTCTCGGGTTTCCGTCAGATCCCTTGGCTCCCAGTTCAGCGATTCGACGAAACCGATCTCGTCGTCAATCACCATCGACTTTCTGGTGCGTGAGATCGAACTTCGGGATTGCTGTCGCGGACCTCGATGCCCGCGTCCATGAGGGTGGTCCGCGACGCCTCGTTCTCGGTCTCGCCGCTGCGTCGCGCGGGTTCAGCATGACGCGGACCTTCACGCCGCGTCGCTTCGCGGCGATTACTGCGCCAAGCAGCGTTTCGTCGGTGAACAGAAACATCCGGATGTTGAGTGACTTCTTCGCGCCGTTGATCGCGTCGAGGATCGGCTTCGCCGTGTCATCCGGCAGAACGATGAGTGTGTGCGACATGGAAGTGACCTGGGTGTTGCGCCGCTACCGATGTTACTTCAGCGCGGAGCAACATTTTGCATTTGCGCGGAAACAGGCCCAGTTCGCCGAGGCGCCGCGCAACTTTCGTCTGCTATCCGCCCATCAACTTGCCAAACGCTTCGATCGCGGCTTTCGCTCCGGCCATACGTTTGGCATTGCTCGTGCCGAAGTGGCGATCGAGTTTGCCCTCGAGCAGCAATGTGGCCGCACCGTGTGCGAGCGACCACGCCGCGATGACGAATGGAAGCGGGTTCTTTGCGCCCGTGCGTTTCGATACGACGTCGCCAACGATCGACGTCACGAACGCGAATGCGTTTTCTGCGTTCTCGTGCAGTGTTTCGTGATCCTGCATCTCGACGAGTTCGGAGCGGAACATGATCTTGAAATGCGCGGGATGCTTGACCGCGAACGTCAAGTAGGCGATGCCGATTGCATTGAGGCGTGCGACTGGATCGGTGAGATTTGCGACCGATTTTTTCATCGCGGCGTGCAGGCGCGTGAATCCGTCCATCGCGATCGCCGCCAGGATCCCCTCGCGATCCCCGAAGTGATGATAGGGCGCCTGATGGCTGACCCCGGCCCGTCGCGCCACCTCGCGCATGCTCAACGCCGCGAGACCCTGTTCCTCAATGAGGTCGAGGCTCGCGTCGAGAACCGTACGGCGCAAATCGTCGGAAGACATAAGCTTATGCTCGTGACCCGGCTTGACAATGTCAAGTGACGTTACCAAACTACACACCTAGACAGTGTCTACCCAATTGGGTCGAAGGGATTGATGTCATGGCGATGGATTCGGCGACTTGCCACTTACGGTCAGACTCGGCTCTGCGGGTCATTTTCGCGATTGCCCTGTCGGCCTGCGTTGCGACGTTGCTGGCGGGCTGAGTCGCAGTTTCATTCGATAGTCTTGATGAGATTCGTGGCGTCGTGTTGCGTTCGACGAAGGGATCAGTGATCACCGTCGGGGATGTCGCCGATGTGGCGTGGTCCAACGACGAACGCCGCCACATTACGCGTTTCAACGGTCGCCGCGCGTTGTTCGTGACCGCGCGTGCGAAGCTCGGCGCCACAGTGTTCGACGTGATCGACGGCATCCGGGCACAGGTCGATGAATTCGAGCCGCGCCTGCCGCCCGACATCAAGCTGGAACGCGGTTTCGATCAGGCCGTGACCGTCGAACACCGTCTCGGCGCGTTGTCGCGCGACTTCCTCATTGCGATCGCGCTCGTATTGCTGACGTTGCTCCCGTTGGGATATCGAGCGTCGCTCGTCGTGATGGTGTCGATCCCTCTGTCGTTGTCGATGGGTGTCGTTGCGCTGCATTTTTTCGGCTATTCGCTGAATCAGTTGTCGATTGCGGGATTCGTACTGGCGCTCGGTTTGCTCGTTGATGACTCGATTGTCGTTACCGAGAACATCGCGCGACGTCTGCGCGAGGGGCTCACCCCGCGCGAAGCGGCGATCGCCGGTGTGTCGGAGATCAACATTGCGGTCATCGGCTGCACCGCGACACTGTTGCTCGCCTTCGTGCCGCTGATGTCATTGCCGGAGGGGGCGGGCGACTTCATTCGTTCATTGCCGGTGGCCGTCGTATGTACGATCGCGTCATCGCTGATCGTATCGTTGACGATCGTGCCGTTCCTCGCGAGCCGGGTGTTGCCGAAGTCTTCCGCGGGTCACTCGAACGTGTTCCTCGATGTCGTGATGGGTGCGATCCATCGTATCTACCGTCCGGCGCTGCATGTGGCGCTCCGTTGGCCGCGCGCGACAATCGCAGCTGGGCTCGGACTGTTTGCAGTGACAATGCTGCTCGTGCCCAAACTCGGCTTCAGTCTGTTTCCCGAAAACGACAGTCCCTATTTTCTCGTCGATGTAGAACTGTCGCAGGGCAGCGCTGTCAGCGAGACCGATCGTGCGGTGCTGTTTGCCGATGCGCTGCTCGCAAAGGATCCGCAGTTCGTCTGGCGCTTTGCAAATACCGGCCGCGGCAATCCGCAGATCTACTACAACGTGTTTCCCGAGGAGCAGCAGTCGAACGTGGGCTCAATCTACGTGCGCTTCGATCACTGGGAACCGGTGGCGGGCCACGCAACGCTCGAGGCTCTGCGCGCGCAGCTCAAGGAATATCCAGGCGCGCGTTTCAACGTGCGCCGTTTCGAAAACGGTCCGCCGATCGAAGCGCCGATTGCGGTGCGCGTGCGCGGCCCGGACATTCACGCGTTGACCGAAATCGCTGCCGACGTCGAACAGCTGGTGCGCACGACACCGGGGACGCGCGACGTATCCAATCCGTTGGCGGCGCGCCTAGTGGATCTCGACATGAACATCGACGCGGCCGCCGCGAGCCTGCGCGGCGTACCGGCCGGGTCGATTGATCAGACGTTGCGGATCGCGATCGGCGGCGTGTCGGTTGCCGCGTTCCGCGATCCGGTCGGAGATGCGTATCCCGTCGTGTTGCGGGCACCCCGCGACAACGTGATGTCGGTCGAGGATCTCGATCGGCTGTACGTCTGGAACGCAGATCGGCGACGCATCGCCGATTGCCGAACTCGCGAATCCTCAGTTGCGCTCCGGACCGGCTCAAATCAACCGGTTCCGAACGCGAGCGGACGGTGACGATCCGCGCCTACACGCAGTTTGGGCGGTTGACGTCCGAGGTGACGAAGGATGTCGCGAGGCAACTCGCAGACCTGCGCTTGCCCGCGGGCTATTCACTCAGTTTCGGCGGCGAGGCGGAAGCGCAGAAACGCAGTTTCGGTGGTCTGTTGCCGGCTACGATGGTGCGCGCTGTTCGGCATCATGGCGGTGCTGCTGCTCGAGTTTCGCTCGTTCTCTACGACCGCGGTCGTTGCGTTCGTGATTCCGTTCGGCATCCTGGGCGGCCTCGTGGCGCTCGCGCTCGCCGGCGAGTCGTTGTCATTCACGGCGATGATCGGATTTGTCGCGCTGGTCGGCATCGAAATCAAGAACTCGATCCTGCTCGTCGAATTCGCCAATCAACAACGCGCGCGCGGCGTCGCGTTGCGCGAGGCGATCGAGCGCGCCGGCGAAGTGCGTTTCCTCCCGGTCCTGCTGACGTCGCTGACGGCCATCGGCGGACTGTCGCCGCTCGTGTTCGAACACTCACCGCTGTATTCGCCGCTGGCGATGGTGTTGATTGGCGGTCTGATCAGCTCGACATTGATCGCGCGGATAGTGACGCCGGCGATGTATCTGTTGCTGGCCCCGAAAGACGTAACTGCGCTCGATGCCGGCAAAGATCCTGGGACGGACTCGGCACGTTTGGTCGTAGGGTAGCGGGGCGGCGCGCGGGCGCCTCTCGCGGATGTCAACCGAACACGGCGAACAACACGAGCACGTAGAGCGCCGACACCGCGAGTTGTGCGATCGTGATCGGCGCACCGAAGCGCAGCCACGTCATGAATGTGACCTTCGCACCGTGTCGAGCGCCGACGCCGATCGCGGCGAGATTGGCGGCCGCGCCGATCAGCGTTGCGTTGCCGCCGAGGGTGCCGCCGAACATCATCGCAACGAACACCGGCAAGGTCGCCAGCGGCCATGCGCTGAAACCGTGGGAGAGGGCGGCCTCCGGCACGACTTCGGCGGCGACGAGATAGCCTTTGACCATCGTGATCGATGCCGCGACGACCGGTGTGTTGGCGAGCACGCTCGACAACAGTCCGACACCGGCGAGCAGATTCATCGACACCACCTTCAGGTGTGCGCCGAACCAGTCGTAGAGTTGCAGCGACAGTGTCTGCAGCAGTCCGGTGTTCGTCACCGCCTGCACGAGACAGAACGTGCACGCGAGGAATAACAGCGTGCGCCAATCGAGTTCGCGAATGACCGCGTCGACGCTGCTGACGTGCACCGCGCTGATCGCAAGCAGTGCGATCGAACCCGCGATGAACGCGGTTTCCGGCGGTACGATTTTCGTCGGCAGATCTTCGCCGAAGATGAAGAGGATGATCATGCCGACCAGCAGTGCAACCGACGCGAGCGCGAATCCCGGCCGTTCGAGCGGTTAAGCAGGCGGCACCGTCGGGCATCTCCCGTTGCACCCGCCAGATGTCGCGCACCAGCACCGGCATCAACACTGCGACGGTCGCGATGCTGAGCAATCCGCCCAGGCTGACGCGCTTCAGGTATTCGCCGAAGCTCATGCCGATTGCATGACCGACGATGAACGTCGCCGGATCGCCGACCAGTGTCAGCAGTCCCGCGGAGTTGCTGACGATTGCGGTGAGGATCAACGGTCGGACGATGTCGATGTCGAGCGCTTTCGCGACGCGCACGATCACCGGCGCGATCAACACGACGGTCGTCGCGTTCGGTAGCAACGCGCACAGCGGCGCGACGAGCACGAGCAACAGCAGCAGGAACCGTTTGCCGCTGCCGCGCGTCGCGGTGAGGTACCCGGCGCTGATCCGATCGAAGATGCCGGTGCTGCCGAGCGTTTGCGCGACGATCATGCCGCCGGCGAGCAACAGCAGCGGACCCGATGCCGAGTCGATGCTCGCCATCACGTCGGCCCTGTCGAGGATGCCGGTGGCGAGCAGCACGCTGACGCCGAGCAGTGCCGCAACCGCCATATCGACGATGTCGAATGCGATCGCGACGATCACCGCGGCGAACACCGCCAGGGTCAGCACGATCTGGAACTGGGTCATCGCGCGAGCGCCTGCTTGAGAAGGTTAGCGAGTTGGTTAGATGTCACTGCAGTGGCGGCGCATACAGGATGCCGCCGCGGTTCCAAGGACGATTCACGCCGGGTTCGAGCTGCAGCGGGCTTGCATGGCCGAGGTTGCGCTCGAACATCTCGCTGTAGTTGCCGCCACTCATGACTGCACGCAGCGACCATTCGGGTGCGATGTCGAGCAGTCGGCTGAGTTCCCGATCGGCCTCGAGTACGCGTTGCTGCACGGGGTCGGAACTGTCGTGCAGCGCCAGGACGCTGGATTGCGTCAGCTCGGTTTCGTCGGCCGCGATCAGCGCGAACAGCACCCAGCGCACCAGCGTGAACCAGTTGTCGTCGCCCGCGCGTACAACCGGCCCGAGCGGTTGTTTCGAGATTTGCTCGGCGAGGATTTTGAACGCATGGCCGCTCGGGCGCGGTTGCGCGGATCGCGGCCAGCGTCGTGATGTCGGAGCTCAACGCCGCGCAGCGACCGGCGAAGAATGCCGTGGCCGCTTCCGGCCCGGAGTCGAGCACCAGCAACGGGACGTTGATCCGGTGTCGCTGCGCCCAGTCGGTGAGCTGAGCACCGTGCAGCGTTCCTTTCTCGACACAGACGGTCGCACCGGCGAGTTGTTCGGCAGTTTCGATCGGCGCATCGCCGGCGACCATGAGACCTTGCCCGTCATGCAGCAGGACGCCGGCGAACAAGACGCCGAGCCCGGCTTCGCGGCTCAGCGTCCACGTCGTATTGCGCAACAGCAGGTCGACGTTGCCGAGACGCAACGCCGGGAAGCGCTCGGCGGCGCGTAACGGCACCAAAGTTGCCTTGTCGGCGTCACCCAGTACTGCAGCGGCCACCGCTCGGCAGAAGTCGACGTCGATCCCGCTCCAGTGACCGGTTGCGTCGCGTTGCGAAAATCCGGGTATGCCTTCGCTCACTCCGCAGCGCACGGTCCCGCGTGCCTTCACGCCGTCGAGCGTCGCGGCGGCGATCGACGGCACGGCGAGGCTGACACCGACGATTGTGAGAGCGAGGAATTGGAGCCAGCGCGGCACACTCACGCGCCGGCGTACCGGAGTCGCTGGAGGTTCGCTCGTCCCGTTGGGAAACTCAACGTCATCGTGCAATTAAAACAGAGCGGGACGCCGTCGCCAACGACTGCGCATCGCGACTGCGGTGCCGCAACCGGTTACCGCGTGCTTGCACCTCGATGGCGCCGTTGGTGTGCCGAGCGCTTGAAGGATGGCGGCGGGTAACTGCGTCGGCGGCGTGCCGGGTGGCAGCCGGCAGCCCCGACGCAGTCGCAGAGGATTGCTACCCCGTCAGGTCACCCGGCCGCGTCGAAACAGATTGACGATCGCAAGCAGGATGATGGCGCCAAGAAACGACACGCCCAACGCCGCTATGCTGAAGTTGTTGTCGTTGATCGTTCCGACACCCAACATCGGGCTCAGCAGCCAGCCGCCCACGAGGGCACCGACGATTCCCACGACGATGTTGAGAAACAGCCCTTGCTGCGCGTCAGTCTTCATCACCAGACTGGCAAGCCATCCAATCAGCCCGCCCATGACAAGCCACACTATGAGGTTCATCTGAATCTCCTTTGGACGCCGCGGCTGCGGCGTTTGCGTACGTTCTCAGGTGCCCCTTTGTGCTGCCGTCGGCACGGCAGCGGATCGGGCGTAGGAGGGTGCCGACATTTCGCTTACCGTCGGCCGGTGAGTGGTCCCATGTCTGCTTCTATTGGGGTGCCGGGTTTGAGATGAGCGCCTCGAACACTTCGGTGACGCGACGGATGAAGACGTCTCGTTCGCGACCGACGAGTGGCTCGTCGCGGATCAGGCGTTCCACCAGGAAACCGATGAACGTCGCAGCGAAGACGCGGGCGCGGACTTGGGCGATCGTCGCCGCCCAGCCATTCGCGGATCGGCTGGCAGGAACCGTTCTTGCACCGCGAGATTCAGCATCGGGGCGGTCGTCGGAGAGGTGGCCGCGCGCAGCAGAAACTGAAACCCGTGCGTACGCTCCTCGTCGTCGTGGGCGTCGCCGGCCATCATTTGCGCGACCTCGGCGGCGAACTTGCCGCGGTCCCAAGCGCGCACCCGATCGGGATGGATAGACGCCCTCAGCGCCTCGGTGAAGAGCGCTTCTTTGCCGCCGAAATAGCGTTTGATCAGCGCCACATCGACGCCGGCTTCGGCGGCGATGTCGCGCAAGTTGGCGCTGTAGCCGAGTTGCGCGAATCGCTCCATGCGCGGCTTCGAGGATCGCGGCACGCGTCGCGGAGGCGTCGCGTCGTCGTGGCGCTGCGCGCTCGCGCAATCGATTTGCAGCGTTTGCCATGCGATCAATGTACGCGAGCTTCGCGCGATTGTCAGGCACGCGCCGGAATGACCACCTGCATGCTCTCGTAACCGTGCACGAACGACGAGTAGGTGCGCACCGGCTCTGTCGACCAATTTGATCACCGGGAAGCGCTTCAGGATCTCTTCCCAGATGATCGTCAGCTGCATTTCGGCGACGCGGTTGCCGACACAGCGATGGACGCCGAAGCCGAACGACAAATGCTGGCGCGGTCGCGCGCGGTCGATGATGTACGCGTTCGGGTTCTCGATCGCGCTGTCGTCGCGGTTGCCCGAGATGTACCACATCACGACTCGCTCGCCTTTCTTGATGGTCTTGCCGCCGATTTCGATGTCGCGCGTTGCAACGCGGCTCATGTGCGCGAGCGGCGTCTGCCAGCGGATCGTCTCGGAGACCATCGGCGTCACCAGCGCCGGGTTGGCGCGCAGTTTGTCGTACTGTTCGGGAAATTTGTTGAGCGCGTAGACGCTGCCGGAGATCGTGTTGCGCGTCGTGTCGTTGCCGCCGACGATCAGCAGTACCACCGTGCCGTGGTACTGCTCGCGCGACATGTTCCGCGTCTCGGGGTGGTGGACCAGCATCGAGATCAGGTCGGTGTTCGGTTCGGCTTGCTGGATGCGCTCGTTCCACAGACCTTCGAAGGTCATGAAGCACTCCATCATCGCCTGCGCTTTGTGCTCCCAACTCTTCACGGGCCCGTGGCCCGGCTGGTTCATGATCATGTCGGACCAGTGCGGGAGCTTGCGGCGGTCCTCGAACGGGAAGTCGAAGAGCGTCGCGAGCGTCATCGCGGTGAGTTCCTTCGACACGAGGTCGACCCAATCGAACGGTTCGCCGATCGGCAACGAATCGAGGATCTGGCCAGCGCGTTCGCGTACGACGCGGCGCCATCTTCGCGACGTTGGGTGGCGCAACCGTCGGGCTGACGGCCTTGCGATGCACGCTGTGCTCGGGTTCGTCCATCGTGATGAAGCCGGCGCCACCGCGCCGCCGCGGCTCCTGGCCCATCGCGATCATCGCCTTCTCCTGCTCTTCCATCTCCTTGAGGTTGGCGAGGCCGATCCCCTCGGCAGATGAAAAGCCGGCGTGGTCGGTGTCGACGGCCATGATGTCGGCCCAGCGCGTGATCGACCAATACGGGCCGAATTCGCTGTCCGGCGTGAAGTGCACCGGATCTTCGCGACGCAGGCGCTCGAAGACCGGCCAGATGGGTGTTCGCCTTGAAGCGCTCGACGTTGGCCGGATTGAGCTCGGCGAGCGGGACGCTGTAGGCCTCGCCGGCCGCGACATTCACTTCGGTTTTGACGACGGTATTCATGACGATTGCTCCTCTGTTGTTGGTGCACGACAGCGATCGGAATCATGCGAGACCCGCAGCATCCGCTCCTGTGATTACTATGTCAATACTCGTTGACATAGGCGCGAACAAACGTCAATTTGTGCAACGCCAGTTTTGATCGGTTCCCCAAAGAGCTTCAATGCAACGAACGAACCCCGCCGATGCGCTCGCGGTCGAGGTGAGCATCGAACTTGCCGCGGAACGAGAGGGCGACCTGACGCCCCGCGTGTACGAGCGGCTGTTCGCCCAACAGCCCGAGATGCTGGCATTGTTCTGTCGTGACCACGACGGCCAGATCAAAGGCGAGATGCTGATGCGCGTGTTCGAGGCGCTGTTCGACTTCATCGGCGAGCGCCGCTACGCCGACAACATGATTCAGTGCGAGGTGGTTACGCACGAGGGATACGACGTTCCGCGCGGCGTCTTCGCAACGTTCTTCGATGTTGTGGCGCAGGTGGTTCGTGACGTGTGCGGCACCGACTGGACGGCCGAAATGGACCGCGCGTGGCGGCGGACGCTCGCGGACCTCGACTACTACGTGAAGCACCCGGCAGCGTAGCTCAGCGTGGCGTTCATCGGCGGACCACGAGTTCAACTGTCGTCGAGCCTTTTGTCGCTCTCCAACGAGTCGTTCGAGGGGCCACGTTTCGGCCTGCAGTCGATCTTCGCCTAATGTGTCGTGCCTTCGCTGGATGGGGTGTTGGAATACGCGATCGTCGGCGCCGATTTCGAGCGTGATGACGACGATACGCTGAGGACCTCGGGCGGTTTGGGGGGCGCGATATCCGGCAAATCGGGTTTCGGAGGAATTGGAGTTTTCTCGGCCTCGGCCACCGGCTCCGCCACGTACTTCTGATCCTCCTTGAGCGAAACGAGCACCGGCGGGGCCGGTTCTTGCGTTTCGACCTTCGGCGGTTCTGACTTCGGTGGTTCCTCTTTTGGACTGCGTTCCAACACCGCGATATGCGCACGAATATCCTTTTCGTCGGGCTCCCCGGCTAGCATCAACTCGCGACATATCGCCGGATCCGTTCCGCGCAGGCATTGGCCTTTTACTTGCGCCGCTCTCTTCTCGAGAGCTGCTGACAGTCGTTCGCGCGAGGCGGCGTCTTTCAGTCCCAATCGAAACGCGTCTCGATAGCCTGCGATCGCCGGAGTCATCTCACCAAGCGCGTAGTGTGCGTCTGCCTCGGCGCCACGTAGGCTGGCGTCGTCGGGCGCGCGTTTGATTTCAGATGCGCTCAGTTCGAGAACGTGATGTGCCACGCCCTTGTCCTTCGGGTCGCGCGATTGCGCTGACATATACGCCTGAAGGGCAGCGGAATTCTGGCCAGCCGCGCGCAACAATTCTCCGCGGCGCAATTGGATCGGAATCTCGTCGGGCTCTCCCGACAGAAGCGCATCGTCGCACTCTGTTAAGGATCCGCCCTTCAAACAGGCCTTGGAGAGCGCCGAGCGCTGTGCACGCGCATCTTGTGTACGCGGCGCAAGCCGCACCGCATCGCCACCATTGGCCAACGCTCCTTGAAGTGCAGCGACGGCCTCGGCGGGGCGTCGCCGGGAGAGGAGCTTTGTGGCCAGCGCTTCATAAACCGCAGGATCGTCCTTGCGTGTCACCAGTAGGCCTCGACAGGCTGCGATCGTGGCATCGGTCGAACTCGGGCCGAGACAATAGCCTCGATCAGCGTCTGCTTTTCTGCGGCGTTCAGCTTGGACGTCGGACGACTCTTTGCTCCCGATCTCTTGGAGATTACTGAGCGCGAAACGCAGGCTTTCGCACGTAAGTCCCTTGCCGCCGCAGATTTCCAGCCCACGTTGTAGGGCGACGGTTGCGTCTACGAGATTCGCCTTTCGCAGGTGGGCTTCACAGAGTGTCAGGCGAGCGGAGACGTCCGATGGATTGGCTTGCAGGATCGCGCTGCAGCTCGCGACGGGATCCGTTGCCTGCAGACAGGCAGCAGGGGGCTGCACCACTGTACAAGTTCGTTCATCGGCGGCGGCACCAGCTCCCACCAAGAGAGTGATGCCGGCAACGATGAAGCTACGTATGCACCGCAAGGCGTTCTGCAACGTTGTCAGTAACCCTTCGACATGTCGACGCCTGATCGCTTGAACATCCACTCGCCCGTCGGAAGCCGAACGATATTGAACAGATACCAACGGTCAACCGTGGAATACGGAGGATCCTCACGCGCGATCAACGCGTCGATCTCGCGGCGGATTTGCAGGACCCCATACTCACGATCGGTAGTGCCTATCTTTCCGTCGCCGTCGGTATCTTCACCATTCACGTTCGCGTACGCGAGCTTCTGAATCTCCACCGCAAGCTGTTGTACGTCAGCAGGCGATTGGTTGGTGCTTGCGTCCTGGGCGTACAGATTGATCAGATCGGCGCGGTATGTCACACCCGCGATGATTTCCTCGATGTGCAGATATCCCTCTTTCAGGTTGTTCGATGCATCGGCGGACTCCGCCGCAAACTTGATGTGATGCGCCACTTCCTGCACCGCTTTTATCAGCGGGTAGGTGTCGCTCGTGTTGGTCGCCTCGTTCGTGCTCTTGATGTCCGACTTCATGGAGTCCAACGCAGGCGCAGCGCTGACCGCGGCGGTTGCGTTGGTCAACGCCGCTTGAGCCTCCTGTTCGGCGCGGACCAGGTAGCCGACATTGCCCGGCGTGTCGCGTGCGCCGGTGATCGTATGGCCGAGGTGAACGTGCGCGATGGTCGGAGCGCGATGGGTCACGCAGCCCGATGTCAAGATCACGGTGACCAGGACGGTTGCCACCAGCCAGCGAAAATCAACTCGTTCGTCTGTTTCACGCATTACTTGATCTCCCTCACGACTCTGAAACCAAACGTGTTGCTTCGATAGTCTGTGTCGAAGCGATTGCGGTATGTGAAGCGTTGTTCGCTCGGCGCTGTGAACCACGAGCCGCCACGGAGGACCCGCTTGCTGCAATCGCCACTTTGCCACGCGCTGCCGTCTGACGGCGCCCCCTCGTAGGTAGGGTTCCAGCAGTCAAGTGTCCACTCGAAAACGTTTCCCCTCATCCCGCGCAGCCCAAGGGCGTCCGGTGTACCGGATGTCGCCGGGGCAGTGTAAGCGAATGTGTCGTCGCACGAGGCAACCGCAATCCCCGGATACACCTTCTGCGCCGACTTATCGGCCACATTGGATTGAGAACAGAGGTTCTCATTCGCGGCGTTGGTTGCGGTGCTTGCGCCGGATCGCGCGGCGTATTCCCACTCGGCCTCGCTAGGCAAGCGATAGGTCTGACCCGTTTTCTTGGTCAGCCAATCTGCATAGGCCACAGCGTCCGTCCAGGCGACACAGGTCACTGGGTGATCACCATTTTGCGGGAAACCAGGATTGCGCCACGACAACGAGTTTTTGGGCACCCAACCCGTCTCTACCGAGCCGCACGCCTTAGCTGGGAAGCCAACCTCGTCTGCGAACACCCGGAACTCATCCAGTGTGGTTTCGTGTTCAGCCAGGGCGAATGGCGCGGCGAGCGTGACGGTGTGTTCGGGCGACTCGAAAGAAAATACGCCTGTGCCGGGCGCGGCCCCTATGGTTGCGCTGTTCGCTGCAATGACGAGCAGGTGGGGACAGGTTGCGCAGTCGCGGATATCGGTCGCCAGTTCGTTCTTTGGCGGTGGGGTACGATCGCGATCGTGATAGAGCCATGCCGCGATCGAGGCCACCAGCATCGCCAGTCCCGCGCTGAGGCCGATCATTTTCCATGGCACTGGCGGCCGGGGCGGCTTCTCCAGCTCCTCGAGGAATTGCTGGGCTGTAGGCGTTCGCGAAGACCGTTCGAACGCTAACGCGCGCGTCAGGGCGCGCCATATTACGTTGCTCAATCCGTCCGGCTTGCGCAGCTTCTTTCCGGTATCGCGCGCGGTCGTCGCCGCGGCCCCCGCCCAAGGATGCTGCCCCGCGATGAGCTCAAAAGACACGCACCCGAGCGCATAGATATCGTCACGCGGATCGGGTTCCTTGCCCTCGAGCATCTCAGGACTGGCGTAGGCAAGGGTCAGTGCGCGAAGCACTCCCGCGTCGAACACCGTCTCGTCCCCGTCCCTGTCGGCATCGCCTGCAGCGCGGTGCGCACGAGCGATGCCGAAGTCGATCACTTTGACCGCGCCAGTGTTGGTAACCATCACGTTACCGGGCTTGAAATCCGCGTGCACAATTCCGTGGTTGTGCGCATAAGCCAATGCGGAACCCATTTGTTTGATGAGATCTAACGCTTCGGAGAGCGGGTAGGTCGTGGTCCTCATCTTCTTGGCGAGGTTTTCGCCGCGCAGGTATTCCATCGTCATGAATACCGTCTCATCGTCGCGATCGAAGTCGTATACCTGCACGATGTTGGGATGACTCAGCGCTTGGCACTTCTGCACTTCACGCTGGAGGGCTATGAAGGCCTCTTCCTGCCGCGACTCCACCACATTCATGATCTTGAGCGCGAGATACGGATCCCTGGCGCGCGCTTCGACCTTGCGTTGGTCGATCGCGCGATACACCAGACTCATGCCCCCTTGCGCGATGAGCTCGTTGAGGATGAACCGCGCATTCAGCACGTCACCGACTTTCGGTGCATTGCGCGGCGGCTTCTCGAGCTCGTCGAGGAATTGCTGGGCTGTAGGCGTTCGCGAAGACCGTTCGAACTCTAACGTGCGCGTCAGGGCTCGCCATACCCCGTTGCTCAATCCGTCCGGTCTGCGCAGTTTCAGTCCCGCATCGCGCGCGGTCGCCGCAGTGGCGCCCGCCCAGGGATGCTGCCCCGCGATGAGCTCGAAAGACACGCAGCCGAGCGCGTAGATATCGTCACGCGGTTCGGGTTCCTTGCCCTCGAGCATCTCAGGACTGGCGTAGGCATGGGTCAGTGCACCCGCGTCGAATACTGTCTCCTCACCGTCGTCCCTTTCCCTGTCCCCGTTCCCGTCGCCCGCAGCGCGTCGTGCGCGAGCGGTGCCGAAGTCGATCACTTTGAGGGCGCCACTGTTGGTGACCATGACCTTAGCGGGCTTGAAATCCGCGTGCACGACTCCCTGGCTGTGCGCATAAGCCAGCGCGGAACCCATCTGCTTGATGAGCTCCAGCGCTTCGGAGACCGGATAGATCTTGGTTTTCATTTTCTTGGCGAGGTTTTCGCCACGCAGGTATTCCATTGTCAGGAATACCGTCTCATCGTCGCGATCGAAGTCGTATACCTGCACGATGTTGGGATGGCTCAGCGCTTGGCACTTCTGCACCTCGCGTTGGAGGGCCATGAAGGCCGCTTCCTGCCGTGACTCCACCCCGTTCATGATCTTGAGCGCGAGATATGGGTCCCTGGCGCGGGCCTCCACCTTGCGTTGGTCGATTGCGCGATACACCAGGCTCATGCGTCCTTGTGCGATGAGATCGTTGAGAATGAAACGCCCATTCAGCACATCACCCACTTTGGGTGCTTTGCGCGGGGTGCGGAACGATTGACCTGGTCCGCTGGACGCGAGCGGTGAGATCGGGCCGGCGCCGCTGCCTTGCTTGGGAACCATGCGAGTAGCGTCGGGATCTGACGCCGTCTGGCCCGCGCGCATGGACGTCTGGGTGCTACGGATCTGCCGCGTTAGTGTAGTGAACATGTCTCCCGGCAGCGGGCTGTCCGATTGCGCCTGGGCCAATTCCTCCAAGAGGCTCTCCGGCTCGGTGATTCCTTGCCGCAGCTCGAGGTCGACGCTCTCGATGACGGCATCGAGGGTAGTTCCTCCGCGCCTGAGATCGTTCAGGAGACTGGTAAAACGAGACATAGATTTCGCCACCCCAAGTTCTCAGTATCACATGGGCGCGGTTGGCTTCCCACTGGCGTACTCCGGTGGCGCGGACCAGCAAACAAGCGAGTGAAGGGGACAGCCTCACAACCGGGTTCGTGTGCCGTCAGACCGCGCGGGGCGTATGGACATCGGATGTCCGGTGGTATTTACTCGGAAATGGAATACAACAGAAGTATTGGGGGGGGCGGGATGTCGACGATTCATCGTCGGTGGTCGCATTCGTCGGCTCTCGCAAACCTGGTTTTGTCGATTCCAATCGTCTTGCTGCTCGCGGCATGTGGGGGCGGTAGCAGCGATCCGCCGATCGCAGGCGCCCTAGTACCCGGCCAAGGCCCCGTCGGACAGAGCCCGGGCAACGCCGACTTGACCCAGGTGACCGTCCGATCGGGCAGCGAAGTAGTGCTGAACGGGGAAAACAGCGACGGCATTGCTTATCCGCTCGCAAGTGCCGAGTGGCGCCAAACCGACAGCACCGGTGTGGTGGTACGGCTCGACAAACGCACTGGACTAACCCGCGCGTTTCGCGTGCCCGACGTTGATGTGCCGACGAAGTTGACGTTCGCGCTCGCGGTGACCAACCAGGGTGGCAAGACGTCCACCAAAAGCGTTGAGGTGGACGTCGTTCCGGTCCACGACAGCGACGAGTTTCTGGAGTTTTTTCGCAGTCTCGACGGGAGTTATACAGTCGTCGCGGCACTTGCTGCCGGAGTTTCAACGACCTCGGACGTGACGTTCACGGTGACGCAGCGCCAACTTGTCGACTATGCGGATCGTACGGCTGTATCGAAGGAACCAAACCAGTTCAACGTGGAGATCGGCACAGCGAAGACGGCTTCGAGCGCTTGGCTTAATGGCATCACGGCGAAGTGGACGACAGCGGACGAAGCGATCGCCGCGTACTACCACCCACATCTGAGTTTTGTGATCCCGAAGCTCGACATCGACGACATCAACATCCTGTTCGACGACACCAATCCCGGTCGCGGGATTGCCGAGTACCAGCGCGACACAGTGCGGCACTCCGTCGAACTCAGCTTGGAGGTGACTGGCGGTTCGTGCGTGAACGCGGCGAAAGAGCCCATGAGCTGTAGCGACGCGGTGATCCTTTTTGTGTTGGATTCCGCTGGGCGAGCTGTTCAGCCAACCGTCGCTGGGGTGTCGGAACAATCCACAACGGGAACCTTGCGCATCGCGGTGGACGATCTCAAGGCACTGCAGCCGTCGGAAATGGCCAGAACCGCACCGGAGTCAGCGACCACTGCCGCTGCCTACTACGCTGCGGTCGATCCGTCGGGCAAGCGGACCACTCTCAGCGACTGGCTCGAGAACGCTGGATTCACGGTGAAAGGAAAATTCATCGATCAGGGCGAATACGCGCACGCGCTCTACGTGAACAACTATGACCTCGGTTTCACTCGCGACATGTTTGTGCGCACCGATCCGAACACCGGGGAAGTGTTTGCCTACGTCACTAATTTCCCGGCGCTGCGTCCCGCGCTCGTTCGATCGCAAGACCCGGCCCACATCGACGACGACGTGTTGGCGACGGTCGCGATGGAGTATTCGCGCCCGGATCAGGCCACGAGCGCAGAGCCGATCGTCAAATTCTTCGTCTTCATCCCGGATGGTAAAGGCAACCAGCAACGGGTAAATAGCCTCAACTTCGACGGCCGCGGCGAGAAGTGGGTGCCCGGTGCCTGCACGCCATGTCACGGCGGAACGGTTCGAAGCCTGAACCCGGACAAGACGTACCCCGACAACGGCAAGATCGATGCCGCGTTCCTGCCGTGGGATCTCGATTCGTTCCTGTACGTGAAGGCGGATAACGCGAACCTCGTCGACCCTCTCGTCACAGCGGGATTCAAGCTCAATCCCGGTTATTTGACGTCGGAGCAACTTGCGGCATTTTCTCGAGAAGCTCAGGACCCGGCCTTCCGCAAGATGAACGAAGCGGTATTGCTGACGATGCCGGAGGTTGATCGATTCACACTGGTTCGTGAGCAGATCCACGGTTGGTACGGCGTTGACTCGGGCGCTGGAAACGTATTGCCTGCGGACAAGAGTTTTAGCGCCGACTATGACACGGCCATCCAGACGGGGTGGCGCGGTCAGAGCGCCGAGGTCACGGATTTCTACAAGAATGTGTTCGCACACCAGTGCCGTATTTGTCACAGCCAGGCCATAGGGATCAATAAATTCGCCAGCTATCAGGATTTTCGGGTAGACGCGACGAAGGATCTTATTCGGAAGTTTGTATTCGAGGATGGCGTCATGCCGAATTCGCGGCTCGACATGGATCGCCTCTGGGTGAATTTCCACGGCGGCTCCCCGCCGGCCGAACAGCTTGCGAAATTACTCTTCACCGACGCGGAGATCGCACAAGGGGACCTGCTGAAAGGTCCGGGATTGCCCGTAGCCCGCCTGCCTACCTTTGCGACCCTGTGTCCACTCGATGCGATGCTGAAGGCCCACGTGCAACCGACGGCGGCGCTGCTTTCCAGCTGCAAGAACATAGACTATTTCCGGTTCGACGATCCTCGAGACGCGGCTGACGCTACCAATCGCAGCAGCTTCGTTGAGGCATTTCACTGGACCTTCCTATCAAAGCCCGAAGGGAGCGGGGCCCAGCTCACCGGCGCAGACACGGCGATGCCGGCCTTCTATGCCGATAAGGGCGGCCCGTACGTCGTTCAGTTGGACGTATGCAAGGATCAGAACAATCCACGAAGCCAATGCAAAGCCTCGACTACTGTCGACGCGTCCTTCTATTCCCCAAAGTTGCAGAACAACAACGGGCTCACAATTCGCGAATCGACGCCCGATCAGACTTCTGTCGCAACGATATCGTCCGACGAGCTTAGCTTCATAGACCAGGATTCTCCCGCGACGGCGCTGACCTACACGATCGAGAAAGCGCCAGACAATGGCGACCTGCTGCTGGCGGGGAGCGATGCATTGCCCCAGCCGTACTCGTGCTCGCTGAAGCCGGCGGGCGCGCTGAAGCCGGGATCGACCTTTACACAGGACGACATCGATAACAATCGTTTGAGTTATTCACAGTGCCCAGAAAAGGACTTGCCCAGCGATTCTTTCACCTTCGACGTAATGGATGAAGGCGGACGCGTCGCGCAAGATCAGACGCAGACCTTCAACGTCTCGATCGTGTTGGGGACGAATGATCGGCCGACGCAAGTCAACAGTGGCCCGTTGCACCAGGTGCCAGAAGGAGGTACGAAGGCAATCACGCGGGGCGAACTCGAATGGGCTGATTCCGATAGTCCGGATTCTTCGGTCCAGTACAGCCTCGCGTCCCCCAGCGCTGATTGTCCGCTGGGACTCAGAGCAGGAAGGCTCACGAACTGCGTTGACCCGGCCAGTGTGACGACGTTCACGCAGGATCAGATAGGTTCGGATCAGATCCCGTCATCTGTCTGCTACCTCCACGACGGATCCGAGGTCCATTCAGACGACTTCCGGTACAGCGTGACGGATGGCACGAGCGATCCTCAGTACGCTTGCGTCAAAATAGAAATCACCCCGTCGGACAACGCGCCGCTGCTGCTAGACGGCGGTCAGGTCACAGGAGTCCACGCTGGACTCGCGATGGTCATTACAGGACGCTTGATCACTGCCCCACCGCAACCTAACGCTCGACCAAACGAACCCATCGTCGTCGTGGACCCGGACACCGCGGCGGGGTCGATCAAGCTCACTGTAATCGCGCCGACGAGCGCAAACGGGAGTCTCGAGCTGTTCCGGAGCAATGCGTGGACCGCGATTAAAGATCTCGCGGTCGCCGAGCAATCGTTCACTCTTCAGGAGGTGCTGGATGGACACTTCCGCTACCGTCACGTCGATCCGTACATCCAAGCAGACATCGTGGACGGATTCAGCCTCAAAGCGGAAGAGCAGACGTTGGACGGCAGCACGATTCCTGCGAACCCGACGGCCCAACACGTCAGCGTACCTGTCGCGAAGCGCACGGACGGTCCTGCAAATGCCAACAGCACCAATAGCCTGACGCTGACCGGCTATATCGACCCGTCGATCGCGCGCGATGGTAACCCCCGAAAATCCGGTGACCAGCCAATCCAAAGTGACGGCACGAGCGGCTGGCGATCTGTCGTACTAAACGGTACAAGCGATTTGAACTACTTTGACCAAAATCCAATCAGCCCAGACGGGACAGCGAGTTGTGCGATCAAATACACGCTGACGTCTCCATTGCCGGTGTCACCGCTCGGCGTGCTGCAGAAGAAGCAAGCGGATGGCACGTGGCAAACGATTGGCGCAGGCGACGGATTTGAACAAGTAGCCGACGTCAACGCGGGCAACGTGAGGTACCTGAACAATCAGATTAGTAATCACCCGGACTCTTTCACTTTCACGGTGAGCGACTGCTCTCTAGAGCTGAAAGATCAACAACTCACCGTCACTCGCGCGATCAATCCGGGGTGTGACATCGGCTGGGTCATCGACTCGGTGTGGACCGATGGAGCATCGGTTGGTACGTGCGATCCAGCGCCAAACCGCGCCTGTCGTCAGTGTCACGATGCAGACACCTCCACCTTCGTTTGCGGCCTTTTCGATCCGGGCCTGGCTCTGAGCTTTACGAACAAGAACACAGCACAAGGGGTCCTCAATTTTACCAACCTCGAACGTGCATATGGCCTAACAAACCCAAACCCGCTCCCTGACACACCAACAACAACCGGACACGGTGGAGGACAGGTAATCATCGCGGGCAGCTACCCACATCTGATGCTGAAGCAATGGGCCTTGGAGAAGACAAACGGGACGTTCCCGGAGGGGCCCACGACGTGCGCTGCACCGGCGGCTCAAGCAGGTCAGGGGGGACAGTGATGGGGTTGACCGAGCGCTGCAAATTGGCCGGAAGGTGGCGGCCTACGGTTGTGCTGGGGATGCTTGCGGCCGCGCCATCAGTGTGGGCTGAGGACTCTTCGCTAACGTGGAACGTGGTCGCCGAAGCCCGCTACGAGGACAACATCGGCTTCGCGCCGGACGGGCCGTCAAAGCGCGACGTGGTGACCACGCACGTCGAAGCGGGTGTGACGTGGCAGCCGGTGCAGACGGCACTGCGCGATGTGTCCTTTACGGTGGGGCCGTATTACGACTTCGTGTCGGATCTGAACGATTTGAGCAATGGTGGGGCAATCGGAAGGTTCGCGCTGCTTCAGCAGTTCTCACCCGACTTCACGTCACCCTGGGTTTCGCTCGACGGCGTGTTCACGTGGATGAGCTTCGAAGACAGTAATATCCGCAACGGGTACAAATTCGACACGAAACTCAAGTTTGGCAAGCGCTTCAACGAGAAGGTTGCCTTGAGCCTCGGCTACCGTTACCAGCTGCGTGTGTCCACTAAACAGCAGCCGGAAGGAACGTTGGTCGACCCGATCTCTGGGGATCGCCATTCGAACGAGGTGTTCGATCAGGACCGGAACGGGCCGTTCATCAACCTCGAATTCAATCCATCGGCAAATACGACGTTCTTCGCCGAATACAGCTATCTGATGGGCGATGTTGCCGCCACGGCCATCGCGACCGCGTTCAACGATCCGGACAGGTTCGACTCGGCACGCGACTTTGCGTTTGGCGAAGGTCCCCTGTTCCTTGTCTGGAAACTCAACGCGGATCAGAGCGTCTATACGATGGGTGTGACGCAGATACTCTCACGGCGCTGGCAAATTCATCTGACGACGGACTATCTCGATGCCAAGGGTCAGTCCGACAACAACTACACTGATTTCGTAGTCACTCTGGGCGCATCCAGGACGTTCTGATGGTGCGGCCGGGCCTAGCAGGCTCGACGGTGCGCGAAATCGGAGGTCGACCATGTCGATGACCGCGCGCGAGTCCTTGCGTCAACTGTGCAGCGACTACTTCCACGGCATGATGTCGACCGACGCCTACCGGCAGAGGCGGGCATCGTTGCTCGATGAGGCCATCCTCCCGCACGCTGTTCCGATGGAAGCCGATACCGAACACGCGCCGACGCGCGCGACCGCGCACGGAGACGCGGGTCGAACCCGGTGCAGGGCGTTTACCGGCGAATACGTCAGTGCCGCGCCGTAAGCTCACTCATCTATCGACTGCGGCTGTTGCCGCACTGGCATTGATATTCGTTGTCCTGTGCTTGGTTCTGTTGGTGAGCATTGCGTGAGACATCTGGAGTCCGGTGGAGGCGACGATCGGGTTACGCGGTCGAGCATAACTGTTGGGTCGGTGGTCGATCGGTCGGTAATCGGTATCGGGCGCTCAGGGCGACCCGCCGTGGCCATCAGTCGACGGCATCCAGATCGGCTGGCACCAGATAACCTCGCACCAGGAGATTGCGCACCGAGGACAGAGAACCGGGTAGCATTTCCGCGAGCGGCGCACCATATTTCGTTGCCAGTTCCTCGATTACTGCCCGCAAGGGTCGTGTGCCGTCGCAACCTTGCAACACTTCAACGCCGAAACCATCGATACCGGTCTCGAATGCTTGTCCTTCGTGCAGGCGAAGCCGCGTGGTGCGCAGCCGATAGCGGCCCTCGGAACGATCAAAGGTCTGTTCCAAACTGTGCCTTCGCGCAGACACAAGCGGCAATTCAACAGCGCATCGTCTGTCGGCAACGCTCGCTGGCAGTAATCCTGAATTCGGAACATCTGCGCCAGCTGGTCGCCGCAGAAGCTGCTCGTTTGTGCCGCGACATTGAAGGCTTGAAACCAATTGGCTGTGCCGTCGCGCCGTCGCATCAGCAATGCACCCGACGCCAACGCCGCGATGCCGCGCTCTTCGTAATAGGTCAGCCAGCGATCGAGCGCATTGCCGTATTCGTTCGGATGAGCCAGATATTCCCCGCTCAACCAGCGGCTCGCATAGGTGAGCGGATCGTCGAAGATGTGCATCAGCGCCAGCGCGTCGCAGCCGGCGCCGTCGAGCCAACGCCGCGGCGCGTCGCGTCCAGTCGCCGTCCGGCTCGCATACCCAGTTCGCCAACAGATGGCCAAAGGCGCCTTCGCGCAGAAATCGCGGCATTTGCCCGGCAAGTTCGGCGCAAACGGCGTCGCCGAACCGACTGCCGTCGCGGAAAATGAAACGCGATTCCGGCGACACGACGTACGGCGGATTGCTGACGATCAGGTCGAATTGTTCGCCGGCAACCGGTTCGAAGAAACTTCCCCTGTCGGCACTCGACGTGGTCGAGGCCGTTGAGACGCGCGTTGAAAGCCGTCACGTTCAGACAGCGCGGATTGATATCCGTGGCGATGACATGCTTCGCGTGCCGCGCGGCCAGCAGCGCCTGCACGCCGTTGCCGGTGCCCAGATCCAACGCCCGCTCGACCGGCGTGCGAATCGTCAGATAAGCCAGCAGGATCGAAGTTGGATTGACCCCGGTGACATGGTCGGCGGGAACGGCATCGAACTCGGGGCTGAACGCGTCGCTGAGGAAGTAGAGCCCTTCGAATTGGGTGATGTCGTAAGACGAATAGACGTGTCCCGCATCGACGGTGACGACGCCCATAGCCGCGAGCCGCGAGATCTCGAGCGGTTGCAATGCCTGCCGTGCCGCTGACTCCGAAACCCGCGCGTGCAGCAGGAATAGCCGCGCGAGGGTCGTGAGCGGATCGTCGCCGCGTAGCCGACGCAGATAAACCGGAATGTCCAGCACCGGCACCGCTCCGGCGTCGGCATATTCAGCAACCCTTGCAATTTGTCCGAGGTAAACGTGGCACGCAGCAGAGCCGCGCGAAAAAGGGCGATCCCGTCGCGATCGTCGAGTCCAAGGTACCGTGGGGAATGATCGCCGGGGAGCTGTACCACTGGGGATTATCTCGGGTTCACGGGACGGGTTCTCCAGCGCCCGTCGAGGCGTCGGGAATGCGGCCCAAGAGGGTCGTTAGAGAGCGCCGGTACAACTCGGCTGCGTCGTAGGTAGTTTCCAATTCGGTCCGGTGAGTCTCGGCGTACTCCCAGCGCCAGGACGAGCGGGACACTGAACTGCGGCCTCCCAATGACTTCCTCACCGGTCTGCAAGCTGGCAGTCGCCGGCGCCAAGGGCATCGCGATCTGTTCGATTGGGTTGTTGAACGGATCTCGGCACCGCTGCGCCGGTGAAGTTACGAGGTACTGTCGGCACACGAACGGCCGATCGGGATAGATGCTGCACG
The DNA here is from genome assembly GCA_963829065.1 of uncultured Gammaproteobacteria bacterium. GTDB lineage: Bacteria > Pseudomonadota > Gammaproteobacteria > Pseudomonadales > Azotimanducaceae > DATJGR01. Next base: position 512,050 of record CAWHHK010000021.1, read on the forward strand.
CATCGTCCTCCAGAAAGGGACACTCCAGAGCGAGCCGGAAATACCGCTCCGCGATTCCACGGGCTTCGTCCGCCGTCGTAGTGGCGACGCGGTCGCGGTACACCTCGAGCAACCCCGCCTCACGTAGCCGCTGGACACGTTCGGCGAAGCGCTGGCGGATCGCGCTTTGCCGCGCTTCGGGGAGTGCCTCGACCAGCCGCAACAGGGCATACGCTTCAGCGGGCGTCACTGGCACCGGCTGAGCCCGACAGCACGCGGAACACCCCTTGCGGCACGAGACCCTTTTCCCCTGCGCCTCCGCCCGACGCGCGGCGCGGTCGATCACTTCGTCGTCGAGCGTGCGAAAGAAAGGCAACAACTCGTCGAGTCGGATCCGGCCTGCCGGCTTGGCGCCTTCGACCCGCACGGTTTCGCCAAAGATATCGAGTTCCAAGCGGAAGGTTTGCGTGTGCGGATCTTGGCCGAGCTGAGAGGTCATCAGGATCGAGCCGCGCCGCTCCGGGACATGCCGTCGAATCTTCCCTCGGCGCGCGCACAATGCGTGCTACCCGGTCGGGGGTCCTTTCGAGGAACGCCGGCTCAGGCCTTGACGTTCCTAATCTGGTCCCAGCCGCCGTGGATCGCGCCGCCGGCGGCCTTGCCATCCGCGCCCTGCGGTTGGTAATCGACCTCGGCCCTGCCGAAGACCAGGCTGACTGATTCGACCGGCACATTATCGGGCCCGTGAGTGCCGCTCCATTGGACTGACTCCACGAACACGGTACTGAACTTGTACTTTAGGTATTCCAACTGCGTCCCGCCGGCTTTGCGCACGACAAAGACCGCGCTTTGGAAATGTGCGCCGGACGCGCACGTCTGAAGCAGCACCGGAGAAGACCTGTCCACTGGCTTCATGAAATTGAACGAGCTGAACGAAACTTTGCCGGCGCCCGCGCCGCCGGTGTGGGATCCGATTGTCGTCGGGTTGCTCACGCCAAAACTGAACGAGAGGACCTCGATTTCGTCCTTGTGTTTGCTGTCGGTGGATTCGCCCTTGATGTTGTCCAGCTTGAGGAAACTGTCGAACGGCATGATCAAACCCTCCTGAAGAGACCCACATTGTCCTGTCCAAGTTCCGTCAGCGGGACGGGAGGCGACCAACCCGGCCAGCCCGCGTCCGTCTCATCCCCGTTTCTTCTCCGCCATGCTATCCGAATCGCGGTCGAAAAAAGAGCACAACGAAGTTGACCCATCAAACCCGCGTTCGCAATCCTTGACTTCTGAGCGAGGCGGTCTTAGCGCGAGCCAATGCTCAGGGTGATGGTCGAATCGCGACAGGCAGAGGATATAGTCGAATCCGCCGGAGGGAAGCGTATCGCGACCGTGTAGCCCTGTTAGATGCGTGGTCGTTGCCGCCTGCCCTTATATCTACCCATACGAGTGACGGTCATGAACCCGACACACGGCGTCCCCGAAGCCGACCTGGACACAGCGAACATTCACATGAGCCTGCTCGGCAACGAATGCGTTTTTCCGGTCGAGGTTCGGCTGGGCAAGCGGACGCCGATGGATTTGTTGCCGGCGGCGCGCGAATTGACGATGCAGGCGACGGCTGTCGCGGTTGCGGGCGCGCAGGCGCAGGGGCGACGGATCAGCTGCCGGGCCGGTTGCGCCGCGTGCTGCCGCCAGTTGGTCGCCGTCTCGGTGGTCGAGGCCATGGCTCTCGCGGAGCTGGTCGCGACGCTGCCAACCGACCGTCAGCACGCGGTTCGAGCGCGGTTCGCCGACGCGCTGCGGCGTCTGGAATCCGACCGTTTGCTCGACGCCGATGGTCTGCGCGGCCAACGCGCGCTTCTGATCGAAGGGCCAACGGAGCGGACAGCCATGCTTAACGAATTGGGCCGGCGTTATTTTCGTCTGCAAATCGCCTGTCCGTTTCTCGTTGACGAGGCGTGCAGCATTCACCCCGACCGACCGCTGGTCTGTCGCGAATATCACGTCACGTCGCCGGCCGAACGCTGCGCCAGACTGAACGAAGGGGGCGTCGAAAAAGTGGAACCGCCGCTGCACATGGGTGGCGTGCTGGCGCGGACCGTTGGCCGCATCGCTGGCACCGGGCCGTCGACGATTCCGCTGATTCTGGCCCTCGAGTGGGCCGAGACCAACGGCTCGAAGTTGCAACGAGAACACGACGGACTGGAGATGTTCAAGACGATGCTGGGCGTGATCGACGAAGACCACGACAAGCCGTTCGAGCAACGCGCGTGCCCCGATTGAGTCGGTCGCTCGTGGCTCTCGGGACGAGACGGAAATCTGTGCTAAGAACCGGCCGAATCAGGTATAGGTAGGACGGCGCTTGCAGGCGCCGCTTCGTTGCGTTGGGAGTCGCATGTTGACGACCGTTGTTTCCTCCGTCGTGCCGGATTCGATCGGGTTACTTCCGGAAGCGCCATTTCCGCTGGACGATGCGGCCGAACTGCTCGCGCTGCGCGATGCGTTTTTACGTGCCGGCTACAGGTCGGTCCATCTCGACCGGCTGTTATACGGCGAGGGGAGCCCGGCGGGCACGGTCTTGGAGCTTCCCGTGAGCCGTCGACGCGTACGCGGCACCGGTCCGTTGCCGACCCTGGCGCGGTTGTTTCGACTCCGCGCGGAAGTGGACCCGGAAGCGGCCCGCGCCGCCTTCGCTCCCGTGCCGCTCGAACGGCTCGTCGCGCTGGGTCTCCTGACGCTCACCGACGATGGCGTTCGTTCGCCGTTCGACGCCCGCGAGTATGACGGCCTGATGTTGCTCGGCGATCGCGCGCGGACCGAGCGCGACGACTTGGCCGCCAATTACGTGACGAGCGTCAATGCAACCTCGATGGCGTTGGCCGCGATCACGATCCGCCGGCCGATCGTCAACGCGCTCGACGTCGGCAGCGGCAACGGCATCCAAGCGCTGCTTGCAGCGCGACACGCGCGCCGCGTCGTGGCGGTCGACGTGAACCCACGGGCTCTGAATATCACGGCGTTCAATGCGCGGCTCAACGGGCTCGACAACGTGGAAGTGCGGCGAGGCAGCTTCTTCGAGCCGGTCGCGGGCGAGTGCTTCGATCTCATCGTGGCCAATCCGCCGTTCGTCATCTCGCCGGAATCGCGCTATCTGTTTCGCGACGCCGGGTTGGTCGGCGACGCCCTCTCTCGACAGATCGCCCGGCAGGTCGCCGAACATCTCAGCGAAGGCGGTCTTGGCCACGTGCTGTGCAACTGGGTTTACGATCCTGACGGCGATTGGGCTGCGCCCTTACAGAACTGGCTGCACGACGCCGGCTGCGATGTGACCGCGCTGCTCTACCACACCGAGGACCCGGTCACGTACGCCGCCAAATGGCTCAAGGCCCAATGCGTGGCACATCCGGAGGAATACGAAGCTTCGATTGATCGCTGGCTGACCTACTACGACGAGATCGGTCTGCGCGGCATCGCCAGCGGTGGCTTGATTATCCGGCGCCGCTCGCACGGGACGAACTGGTTTCAGGGTTACGCCGTGCCGCGGCAAGGACACGCGCCGTGTGGCGCCCAGCTCGAACGTCTGATCGACATCCACGATTATCTGCAGGGCCTGCCGGACGAGGCGCTATTGGATCGCAGTTTGCGCGTCGTGGCCGAGCATCATCTGGAACAAAACCTCCAATTTGGCGCCGACGGCTACATGCTCAAGGACTGCCGGCTGTGCCTGGATCAGCCCTTGTCGTTCGAAGGGCGCATCGACTACGCGAGCATGAAAGTGTTGTCGCGCTGCGATGGCAGCAAGCGTTTTCGCGATCTGTTGCTCGACTGCGCGCGAGAGGAAGAACTGAACCCCGAGGAAGTTTTTCGTTCGAGCGTCGCGATGGCGCGGCAGCTGATGTTGATGGGATTTTTGGTGCCAGGCGATTGGAAGGTGTGATCGACTGCGATGTACCGAATGATGCTGCGCCGTTGCACGGCGTGCCGCGCGTATGCTACAAAAACCCTCCTCCAACAAGGGACCTGAAGCGCCGAAGGCGCGCCGGAGTCGCTCAGGCGACATCTGGTCGGACGGGTCCCAACAAGAATGCAGAGGGGCCGTCTTTGCAAAACACATGTGCCTTGCGATCCCCTCTCGGCAATGATCCGCCGCCCTCGGTCGCCCGCCGTCGTGCGGTGTTCGGATCCCCGCCCCGCAGACGTGCCGTCGTGATTCCGTGGCGGGTAGCATGAGCGTTCTGGATCTGGATGGACTCCTCGCGCCAGTCGCCGACGGCAACCCCGCAGGCGACGACCTCGAATACGACGCTGCGTTCATGGAACTCGAGCGCATCGCCAGGGGGAAGCCGGCGCAGGAGATGGGCGAGCAGAAGAAAGCAGCCGAGGCGCCGGACTGGACCGACGTGCAGTCCCGCGCCGAGGCATTGCTGAAGCGCACCAAGGACGTTCGCGTCGCGGTCCACGTTGCGCGCGCAGCGTTGGTTCGCCACGCCCTTCCCGGCTTAGCGGATGGTCTCAGCTTGATCGCGAGGTTGCTGGACGATTACTGGGACGGCGTCTATCCCCGACTCGATCCCGATGACGACAATGATCCGACGTTGCGCGTGAACTGCGTGTTGCCGTTGGCGGACCGGCAAGTCCCCGGCAGCGAACCGCTGACGAACTTCGTTGGACTCATTCGCTCAATGCCGATCGTGAAGTCGCCACTGCTCGGTCAATTCAGCTTCCGCGATTATCTGGTCGCGACGGGTGAGATACCGAGTCCCGAAGGCGACGCGCCGCCGCCGTCGGTTTCACAGATTGACGGTGCGTTTCAGGACGCGAGCCTCGATGGACTCAAGGAAACGAGCGCGTCACTCGAGAGCGCGCTGGCCAGTGTTGCCGCCATTGGCGCTGAGATTACAGAGCGCGTGGGTGCGAGCTACGCCCCCGATTTGGATTGGCTGCAGACCACGCTGCGAGACATGCGCAATTTGGTCCGGGAGCACCTGTCGCGACGAGGGGTTGGGACAGCGCCCGAGCCGAGCGATTCGGGCGGGGTGGTCGTTCGGTCCGCGCGTGGCGATATCGCGAGTCGCGAGGATGTCGTGGCCGCGCTCGAACGGGTCTGTGAATACTATGCGCAGTACGAACCGTCGAGCCCCGTGCCCTTCTTGTTACACCGTGCGCAGCGGCTCGCCCGCATGGACTTCATGGAAATTCTACGGGACATGACGCCGTCGGGCGTGCCCGAAGCAGAGATCATCGGCGGGATCCGTCCTGCGAGCAGTGGCGACACCCCTGATAGGAATTGAAAGCGTTCGGCGTATGATCCGAAACGAAAGCTAAGTCGGTGGGTTGTCCCAACGACAGCGGATAGCGGCAACCGGGAGGACGGCAAATGGCGAAAAAAAGTTCTCAGAAGTTCATCGCCCGCAACAGGGCGCCTCGGGTGCAGATCGAATACGACGTCGAGGTCTACGGCGCCGAGAAGAAGATGCAGCTGCCGTTCGTGATGGGCGTCATGTCGGACCTCTCCGGCAAACCGAAGGACGCGCTTCCGGCGGTCGACGATCGCAAATTTCTCGAGGTCGATATCGACAACTTCGACAGCCGGATGAAGGCGATGAAACCGCGTGTTGCGTTCGCGGTGCCGAATACGCTGACCGGCGAAGGCAACATGAACGTCGATATCACGTTCGAGAGTATGGATGACTTCTCGCCTGCGGCCGTGGCGCGCAAAGTCGAAGGACTGAGCAAGATGTTGGAGGCTCGAACTCAGCTTTCCAATCTGCTCACGTATATGGACGGCAAGACCGGCGCCGAAGAGTTGATCACCAAAGCGCTGCAGGATCCGGCGCTCTTGCAGTCGTTGGTTTCGGCGCCGAAGCCGACGGCACAGTAGTCGTCACAAGGGGAGGATCGAGATCATGGCAGAACGGAAGACCGAACAGGCTGCAGGCGCGGCAGCAGTGCAGGGCGACGAGTTCAGTGCATTGCTGAAGCGCGAGTTCCGACCGAAGTCTGACCGAGCGCGTGAGGAAGTGGAATCAGCGGTCAAGACGTTGGCGCAGCAGGTGCTCGCGGACACGAATCTGATCACCGACGACGCGCTCAGCACCATCAACGCGCTGATCGCCGAGATCGACGCCAAGCTCACCGAACAGGTCAATTTGATCATTCACCACGAGGACTTCCAGCGCCTCGAAAGTGCTTGGCGTGGACTCAGCCATCTCGTGAACAATACCGAAACCGACGAGATGCTGAAGATCCGCGTGATGGATATCTCGAAGAAGGATCTCGCAAGGACGCTCAAGCGCTTCAAAGGCGTCGCGTGGGACCAGAGTCCCGTCTTCAAGCAGATTTACGGCGCCGAGTATGACCAATTGGGCGGGCACCCGTACGCGTGTCTCGTCGGGGACTACTACTTCGACCACAGCCCGCCGGATGTGGAGATGCTGGGCGGCATTGCACAAGTCGCAGCGGCGGCGTTCGCTCCCTTTATTTCAGCGGCTGCACCCAATGTGATGCAGATGGATTCGTGGCAGGAGTTATCCAACCCGCGGGATCTAACCAAGATATTTGGCACGCCCGAGTACGCCGCCTGGAAATCGCTGCGCGAATCCGACGACGCGAAATACATCGGCTTGACGATGCCTCGCTTTCTTGCGCGTCTGCCTTACGGCGCCAAAACGAGTCCGGTGGAAGAGTTTGATTTCGAGGAAGACACCTCCGGTGCGGACTCGAACAAATATAACTGGGCGAATTCCGCCTACGCGATGGCCGTCAACATCAACCGTGCGTTCAAGGAATTCGGCTGGTGTTCGCAGATCCGCGGCGTGGAGAGTGGTGGGGCCGTGGAGGGGCTGCCCGTTCACACATTCCCGTCGGACGACGGCGGCGTGGACATCAAGTGTCCTACGGAGATCGCAATCGGCGATCGACGTGAGGCCGAACTCGCCAAGAACGGCTTCATGCCGTTGATCCATCGCAAGAATACCGACGTCGCTGCGTTCATCGGTGCCCAATCGTTGAACAAGCCCGCGGAGTACGACGACGCGGATGCGACCGCCAACGCCAACCTCTCGGCCCGCCTTCCGTATTTGTTCGCCACGTGCCGTTTCGCGCATTTCCTGAAGTGCATCGTGCGTGACAAGGTCGGGAGCTTCAAAGACCGCGGCGCAATGCAGACTTATCTTCAGGACTGGATTCTTCAGTACGTCGATGGCGATCCGGAACATTCCAGCGACGAAGTAAAGGCGCGCAGGCCGCTCGCTGCCGCAGAGGTCACCGTAAAGGCCGTCGAGGGTAACCCGGGTTATTACAGTTCGGTGTTTGCTCTGAAGCCGCACTATCAGCTGGAAGGCCTGACGGTTTCGCTGCGTCTCGTATCGAGGCTCCCAAGCGAGAGGGCAGCTTAGTGGTGCTCGCGAGGGAAGAGTCTTGCGCTGACATGCGTTAGACCTTCAATACGAATAATCGAGGCGGACAAGTCGTGGAAGCACTCGACAAACTTCGTGCTGCCGATGTAACTGGGGCGCTCTCTGACCTTCAAGCAGAGATCCGACGAAACCCTGCGGATGCAAAGCTACGCATATTTCTTTTTCAGTTGCTCGCGGTTACGGGGCAGTGGGACCGCGCGCTGAACCAGTTGAAGGTTGCGGGCGATCTCGACGCCTCAGCCCTTCTGATGGTGCAGATGTATCGCGAAGCAATCGCGTGCGAGGTGCTTCGGCACGATGTATTCGCGGGAGCGCGCGCGCCCGCTCGTCATGGGCAAGCCGCAGCGATGGATCGCGCTCGCGCTCGAAGCGTTGCGCCTGTCGGCGGTGGGTCGTCACGAGCAGGCCGCGGAGTTGCGAGCCGAAGCGTTTGATGCAGCGCCGGTCGTAGCCGGTTCGATCGATCGCGTGCCATGCGAATGGCTCGCCGACGCCGATATGCGAATTGGCCCCTTCCTCGAGGTGATCGTCAACGGGAAATACTACTGGGTGCCGTTTCATCGCATCAGTCGGGTTGTGATGGAGCCACCGGCGGACCTTCGCGACCTGGTCTGGACACCCGCGCAGTTCACGTGGGCAAACGGTGGCCAGTCGATCGGCCTCATCCCGACCCGGTATGTGGGCACGGCAAACGAGTCGGATGACCGCCTGCGGCTCGCGCGCATGACGGATTGGCGGGAAGTTGCGCAGGGCGTTTTCACCGGTATGGGACAGCGGGTCCTGGCCACCGACGAGAACGAATACCCGTTGCTCGACGTGCGGGAGATCGCGCTGCAGTCGCAGCCCGAAGAATCCGATACGCAGGACGATCTCGGTGGCTGACCTCGCCGCCGCCGATCGGCTCCAGCCGTCGTTGCTGGACCGACTCTCCGATGACGAGCCGGGCAAGCAAACTGAGTCGCGCGAGCGTGCAGTGATTTCCGTTCATAAGCTCAGGGAGGTCATCCTCAGAGATCTCGGCTGGCTGATGAACACCGGCAACCTGGCCACCGTGCAGGACCTCAGCGCCTGGCCCGAGGCGGCACGCAGCGTCATCAACTACGGGATACGCGATCTGAGTGGACTTGCCACGGCCACGCTGAATACCGACACGCTGGAGCGGACGTTGCGTCGGGCGATACTCGACTACGAGCCGCGCATTCTGGCGCGCAGCTTACGGGTCAAGGCGAGCATTCAGCGAGGCGAGATGAACCGCAACGCGCTGGTGTTCCAGATTGAAGGCGAGTTGTGGTCTCAGCCGACGCCGATCGGACTCTCGCTGAAGACCGAGGTCGATTTTGAGTCACGTAGGGTCGTCGTCACCGACGGGTCGCGGTAGCGTCCATGGACCCGCGCCTGCTCACCCATTACAACCGTGAACTGCAGTTCATCCGTGAGATGGGTGCGGAATTCGCGCGCGCCTACCCGAAGATCGCCAGCCGTCTCAGTTTGGAAGCGAACGTCGGTACGGATCAGTGTGCAGATCCGTATGTGGAGCGTCTGTTGGAAGGTTTCGCCTTCATGGCGGGCCGTGTGCAGTTGCAGCTGCAATCGGAGTTTCCACGCTTTAACCAGCACCTACTGGAGCTGGTCTATCCGAACTACCTCGCGCCCGTTCCTTCCATGGCGGTCGTGCAGATGCAGCCGATGATGAGCGAAGCGTCCCTCGCTGACGGGTACGTCGTGCCGCGCGGCACGTCGATGCGCAGCTCGATCGTCAAATCCGAAAGCTTGGCTTGCGAGTACCGCTCGGCGCATGAGGTGACGCTCTGGCCCGTGGAGATCACCGCGGCCCAGTACTTCCCCTCAGCAGGCGCGTTGGCGACTACCGGCCTGACGCGACTCGACGGAGTGCGGGCGGGACTGCGCCTGCGCCTGCGAGCCACCGCCAATCTGACGTTCGATGCTCTGTCTCTCGATGACCTCGTTCTGTATGTCCGCGGCGCCGGCGATCTGGCCAAGCGGATCTATGAGCAGGTCGTGGGCAATTGCGTCGCGTGTACGGTGCGCTACAAAGGCGCCCAAGGTCCGGTGGTCGTTCGGCTGCCTGGCTCTCAAATCCGCCGCGCGGGATTTGATGACAGCGAAGCGCTGCTTCCGTCAGCCGGGCGCGCGTTCAATGGTTATCGGCTTCTGCAGGAGTACTTCGCGTTCCCGGAACGGTTCTTGTTCTTCTCCATCGGCGGGCTGCGACCCGTCATCAAGCAATGCCCCGACGCCGAGCTCGAGCTCACGCTGTTATTCAGTCGCACGGACTCGGTGCTCACGGAACTCGTGAACGCGGAGTGCTTTGCGCTGCACTGCACTCCAGTGATCAATCTATTTCCTCGGCGCGCGACGCGCATTCACCTCGATGACCGCTCCAACGAATACCACGTCGTTGCGGATCGTACCCGGCCGATGGACTACGAAATTCATTCGGTGACGATGGTGGAGGGTTTCGGCAGCGCCACCGAGGCGGAGCAAGAGTTCCTGCCGCTCTACGCGCACACAGATCTCACCCGGTCGCATGAAGGGCTGGCGTTCTACACGCTCTACCGTGAGCCCCGTCTGTTATCAGCGCGTCAGCGCCAAACGGGTCCTCGCTCGAGTTATGTCGGCAGCGAGGTATTTCTTGCGGTGGTGGATGGTCGCGAAGCGCCGTACCGCAGCTCGCTCAGACAGATCGAGGTCCGAGCGATGTGCACGAACCGAGATCTGCCGATGCAGCTGGTAGGCGCCGTGGGGCGCGGCAGCACGGATTTCACGCTCGAGACCGGTGGTCCGGTCGAATCGGTTCGCTGCATCGTAGGTCCGACTCGACCGCTCCCGTCACGCGCCGAGGGGGATGTGGCGTGGCGTCTCATCAGCCATCTGTCGCTCAACTACCTGTCCATTGTCCAAGGAAGCGACGAACGCGGCGCCGCGCCGCTGCGGGAAATGCTCGCGCTGTACGCCGATACGCAAGACGCCGCGCTGCAGAAGCAGATCGAAGGCTTGCGCGACGTGTCCTCGCGCACCATCACCCGCCGCATTCCGACGTCGGGGCCAGTGACGTTTGGGCGTGGCCTCGAGATTACGCTGACATGTGAAGAGTCGGCGTATGAAGGAACGGGAACGTTTCTATTGGGCGCGGTGCTCGAGGAGTTCTTCGCACGCTACGCGTCCATCAATTCCTTTACTGAAACAGTGGTCCGCATCGAGGGCCGCGGCGAGGTCATGCGATGGCCAGCGAGGCTGGGACGCCGGCAGGCGGTGTGAATTTTCAGACAGATCTGGAGACGACGGCGCGCGATCTGGATTTCTTCCAGGTGCTGCGTCGGATCGAATGTCTGTACCCCGACCGCCCTGGATTCGGTCGCTCGGCGAGACCCGCCGAGGACCCGATTCGGCTCGGTCAAGAACCTTCGCTGAAATTCGCCCCGACCATGGTGGCGGACTACGAGGCCATGCCCGAGGGGGCCCCGGGCAAGCTACGCAGCTATTTCTTCGGACTCTTCGGCCCTAACGGTCCGCTGCCGGTTCATTTGACGGAATGGGCTCAGCAACGCAAGCACAACTACCACGATCCAACCTTCGCGGATTTTGCCGATCTGTTTCATCACCGCATGTTCTCTCTGCTCTACCGAGCGTGGGCCGCGTCGCGGCCGACGGTCGCATTCGACCGGCCCGCGAGCGACCGCTTTCGGACGTACGTCGGCGCGGTGTTCGGCCTGGGGCAACCCTCTCTGTGCAACTTCGATGCGATGCCGGACAACAGCAAGCTCCACTTTGCCGGCGTGCTCGGTATGCAGAGCCGACCGGCCGAAGGGCTCGAAATACTGGTCCGCGGTTTTTTCCAGCTTCCGGCGCGCGTTAGAGAATTCCAGGGAGGTTGGATGCGCTTGCCCATGCGATCGCGATTGCGAATTGGGGAGACGCCGGAGACCGGCATGCTCGGCCAGTCGACCGTGATCGGGCGCTCGGTGTGGGGCTGCCAGCAGAGGTTCCGCATCGTGCTGGGTCCGCTCGGCCTCGTGGACTTCCAGCGTATGCTGCCGAAGCAGGAAAGTGTCGGCCGGTTGGTGGCGCTCGTGCGCAACTATGTCGGCGACGAGAGAGATTGGGACGTGCAGCTGGTCCTGAAACGTGCGGAAGTCCCTGCTGTGCGCCTCGGTCAGGAAGGGCAGCTCGGTTGGACCAGCTGGCTTTCGCATCGGGATCGCGACACCGATGCCGACGAGGTCGTATTGGCGCCGGCGCCCGGGCACGACTGATATGGCAGTAGCATCAGACGGCTAGGAGAAGACAATGGCTGAAATCGGTCGCGAGGCGCTGTTTGGAAAGCTCAATCCGATCGCCTATCGGGCGATCGAGTCGGCGACGGTCTTTTGCAAAATGCGAGGCAATCCGGTCGTCGAACTCGTGCACTGGATTCATCAGATCCTGCAGGTGAAGGATTCGGATCTGCACCGCGTGATCAAGCAGTTCGACCTCAATCCCTCGCGACTCGCGGCCGACATTACCGATGCGCTCGATCGTCTGCCGCGCGGAGCCAGCAGCATTTCCGATCTCTCGTCGAACATCGAGGAAGCCGTTGAGCGAGGTTGGGTGCTGGCGACGCTGCTGTTCGGCGAAGCGCAGGTACGCACCGGCTATCTCGTCGCCGGCATACTGCAGACGCGCAGCTTGAAGAATGTGCTGCGCACGATCTCGCCGGAATTCGACAAGATCAAGCTCGAAACACTGACGGATCGGTTCGACGAAATCGTCGGCAACTCGCCGGAGAGCGGTCTGTCGGCGCGCGATGGGTTCCAGGTGGGCGGTGGTGCTTCGCCGGGTGAAGCGAGCGGTGCGATTGCGCCCGCGCAGATGGGTAAGCAGGAAGCGCTGCAGCGTTTCACGACCGACCTCACCGAGCAAGCGCGCAGCGGAAAGATGGATCCGATCGTTGGTCGCGACGACGAGATTCGACAGCTCGTCGATGTCCTGATGCGCCGCCGTCAGAACAATCCGATCCTGACCGGTGAAGCGGGTGTCGGCAAAACCGCGGTCGTCGAGGGTTTCGCGCAACGGATCGTCCGCGGTGACGTGCCGCCACAGCTCAAGGATGTCACGCTGCGCGCACTGGACGTTGGGCTGCTGCAAGCCGGCGCGAGCATGAAAGGAGAGTTCGAGAATCGGCTGCGGCAGGTGATCGACGAGGTTCAGGCCTCCCCGAAGCCGATCATTCTGTTCATCGACGAGGCCCACACGTTGATTGGTGCCGGGGGTGCGGCCGGCACCGGGGACGCGGCGAATCTGCTGAAGCCCGCGCTTGCGCGCGGCACGCTACGCACGGTCGCTGCGACGACCTGGTCCGAGTACAAGAAATACATCGAGAAGGATCCGGCGCTGACGCGTCGCTTCCAAACCGTTCAGGTCGATGAGCCCAGCGAAGAAAAAGCGATTCTGATGATGCGCGCGGTCGCCTCCGTCAACGAGAAACACCATCGAGTGCAGATTCTCGACGAGGCGCTGGAAGCCGCCGTGAAGCTCTCGAGCCGCTATATCCCCGCACGCCAGCTGCCCGACAAATCGGTGAGCTTGCTCGACACCGCGTGTGCGCGTGTGGCGGTGAGCCAGCACGCGGTACCCGCCGAGGTGGACGATTGCCGCAAGCGCATCGAGGGGCTCGAGACCGAGCTCGCCATCATCGGTCGGGAAAAATCGATCGGAGTCGAGGTCGCCGAGCGCGAGAAACAATGCGCAGCGCGCCTCGGCGCGGAGCGCGAGCGGCTGCGTTGGCCTAGAAGCGAACTGGCAGCGCGAGAAAGGTCTCGTTGATCAGATTCTGCAGATACGAGCCAAACTTCGGGCGTCGGATTCGCCGGTGGAAGGCACCGGCAGCGAACTCGAGGCCGCGGCGCAACCGCCGCCGCAAACACCGGCTGCGGCATCGAACGAGACCGCGGTGCTTAGCGCGGAAGAGCGAGCAAACCTGCTGGCGCAGCTGAAGGGATTACAGGCGCAGCTCACTCAGATCACAAGGCGAGGCGCCGTTGATCCTGCCGAGCGTCGATGCTCAGGCCGTCGCCTCGGTCGTTGCCGACTGGACGGGTATCCCGCTCGGCCGCATGGTGCAGGACGAGATCAAAACGGTGATGCGACTCGCCGACGTTCTCGCCGAGCGCGTCGTCGGTCAGTACCACGCACACGAGATTCTCGCGAAGCGCATCCAGACCTCGCGCGCGAATCTCGCCAATCCGGGACGACCGATCGGCGTATTCATGCTGGCGGGGCCGTCGGGCGTCGGTAAGACGGAGACGGCGTTGGCGCTCGCCGAGTCGCTGTACGGCGGCGAGCAAAACCTGATCACGATCAACATGAGCGAGTTCCAGGAGGCGCACACCGTCTCGACGTTGAAAGGCGCGCCACCCGGCTACGTCGGGTATGGCGAAGGCGGCGTGCTAACGGAAGCAGTACGTCGCAAGCCGTACAGCGTCGTACTGCTCGACGAAGTCGAGAAGGCGCACCCGGACGTGCACGAGATCTTCTTCCAGGTGTTCGACAAAGGCCATATGGAAGACGGCGAGGGTCGCGTGATCGACTTCAAGAACACGCTCATCCTGCTCACGACCAACGTCGGCAGCGAGCTGATCATGAACATGTGCAAAGATCCGGAGCTGATGCCGGACAGCGACGCGATCGCCAAGGCGCTGCGGCCCGATTTACTCAAGACATTTCCCGCGGCACTGCTGGGTCGTCTGGTCGTGGTTCCGTACTACCCGTTGAGCGACGAAGTGCTGCACCAGATCATTAAGTTGCAGCTCGGGCGCATCGGCAAGCGCATCGAGCAGAACTACCGAATCCCGTTCACGTATTCGGACGATGTCGTGAAGCTCATTGCGAGCCGATGTACGGAACTGGAGAGCGGCGGACGGATGGTCGACGCGATTCTCACCAACACTCTGCTGCCGAAGATCAGTCAGGAATTCCTCACGCGAACGATGGCGGGAACGGTGCTCGAACGCGCGCACATCGAGGTGGCGGGGAAAGAGTTTGCGTATGCGTTCGTCTGAGAATCGTGTCAGACAGACGTCGCGCGAAGCGGACAGATTGTCGCCGCGGGACGAGCGGGCATGAGCCATGGCGACCCAGGCTAATCGGCCCATCGAATTCACGACGCCGCTCGGGCCCGACGTGTTGTTGGTGCGAAGCTTCTCGGTCAACGAGCAATTGGGCCGGCTGTTTCAAATCGACCTGGATTTGGTCAGCACCGATGAGAACATCAATTTCGATGACGTGCTTGGCCAGAACGCCACCGTCCGTGTGGACCTGCCCAATGCGGAGCCCCGCTATTTCAATGGGATGGTCAATCGTTTCGTGCAAGCCAAGCATGACGGCGACTTCGCGCACTATCAGGCGACGCTCGTACCGTGGCTCTGGTTTTTGACGCGGCAGGCCGACTGCCGGATTTTTCAGAGCACGATGCAAGGACCGCCGGCCGACATGACGGCGCCGAGCATCATCAAAAAGGTGTTCACCGACGCCGGTTTCCACGACTTCAAAGATGCACTTCACGAGACGTACGCGACGCGCGACTACTGCGTTCAGTATCGCGAGACCGATTTCAACTTTGTAAGCCGCCTGATGGAACAGGAGGGCATCTACTATTACTTCGAGCACGCGGACGGCAAGCACACCGCCGTGCTGTCGGATTCGATCGGCGCCCACGAAGCATCTCCGGGCTACGAGACCATTTTCTATCGACCCGAGTTGAATACGATCGTCGATCTCGAGTGCATCAGTGACTGGTCGAAGACCGCCGAGGTGCGGACGGGGAAATACACGCTGAACGACTTCGATTTCAAGAAGCCGAGGAATTCGTTGTTCACATCATCGAGGATCGTCGCCGATCACGCGGTGCCCAACTTCGAGATGTATGATTTTCCGGGTGATTACGTGGACCTCGCAGACGGGGAAGCGTATGCGCGCATCCGCATCGAGGAATTGAACGCCAACTACGAAGTGATGCGCGGCCGCTCCAATGCGCGTGGCATCCGTAGCGGATCTACATTCTCGCTCGAAGACTTTCCGCGCAGCGACCAGAACTGTGAATACCTCGTGACGGGGACTGTCTATCACTTTGATGCGGGTGACTTCGTGAGCGGTGGCAGCGGCAGCGCCGCTGGCGAGTTTTGCGAATGTACGTTTACGGCGATTCCGTCGCGCGTGACGTTCCGCGCCGAACGCAGCACGCCGAAGCCGTCGATTCAAGGCGTGCAGACGGCGATTGTCGTGGGTCCGGCTGGAGAAGAGATCTATGTCGATGAGTACGGGCGCGTCAAAGTCCAGTTTCATTGGGATCGTCTCGGGAAGAAAGACGAGAACTCGTCGTGTTGGGTGCGCGTGTCGCATGCGAACGCCGGCAAGACTTGGGGTTCGATCCATTCACCACGCGTAGGCCAGGAAGTCATCGTCGAGTTTCTGGAGGGCGATCCGGATCGGCCGATCATTACCGGGCGAGTCTATAACGCTGATCAGATGCCGCCTTACGCGCTGCCTGAAAACAAGACTCAAAGCGGAATCAAAACGCGCAGTTCCCGCGGCGGCAGTGCGGCGAACTTCAACGAGATTCGTTTCGAAGACAAGAAAGGCCAAGAGCAGCTCTACGTTCACGCCGAGAAGAACCAGGACAATGTCGTTGAGAACGACGAAACGACGAACGTCGGTCACGATCGCACCGAGACGGTCGGCAACAACGAAACAATCATGATCGGCGCCAACCGGACCATCACTGTCAGTCAAAGCGAGACAGCCACTGTCGCGGTGCAACGAACCCATTCCGTTGGCGCCAACGAAACGATCAGTATCGGTGTGGCGCAGGAGATCACCATCGGTGCGCTTCAGAACATCACCGTCGGGGCGAACCAGCAGACGAGCGTCGGGAAGGATCAGAAGAGCAGTGTGGGTAGTAACCGGTCCGCTGACGTCGGTAAGGACGACAATCTGAAGGTCGCCAAGAACCTGGTCATCGACGCCGGCGATTCGGTCACGATCAAGACCGGTGACGCCAGTATCACGATGAAGAAGGACGGCACGATCACGATCAAGGGCAAGGACATCAGCATCGACGGCAGCGGGAAGATCAATGTGAAGGCGTCGAGCGATGTCGTGATCAAGGGCAGCAAGGTCGGTCTCAACTGACGTTAGAGCCAGGATTATGAATGCAGTAAAGGATCCATTCGAAGTGGTTGCGGTGGAAGAGTCGGCAGACGATTTCGCAATCATGAGCCGCAAGTCGGTCGCACTTGGTCAACGAACTGAAGTTGTGCCTAGTGTGGCAACCGCGCGCTTCGACGGATTCGACTTGCGCGACCATCCTTTGATTTCTGGGCTCGCGGATCTGCCGGGCGAAGTCACGGCGGCGCGCACCACAATACCTCTGTTGGGGAGGCAGGTCGGATCGACGGTCGTGGTCGTGTTCGAACAGGGGGACGTGCGTCGTCCGATCGTCATTGGCGTTCTGCTCGAGCCGCGGATCGAGCCGGCGACGGTGGTCGATGCGCCGCAACTCGTGTCAGTACAGACGGACAATGATCGTCTCGTATTTTCGGCAGAGCGCGAGATCGTTCTTCGTTGTGGGGACGCGAGCATCACGCTGACGCGGGCAGGAAAAGTCCTGATCAAGGGCAACTACGTGCTCAGCCATTCCGCGGGCAACAACAAGATCAAAGGCGCGGCGGTCGATATCAACTAGTGGCCCGCAACAGCCAAATCGGTAGTGGGCTGAGCGATGGATCGCACGTTGGCGCAAGGCGAGAGGAGGAGGCATAGCCGTAGCTATGGCGACGACGAACAACGCGGTGCCAGCGCGCGAGACGCGCTCAGACACTATCGATTTGGCTGTTGCGGGCCACTAGGCATCGGGAATGTGGCAAGTCGACAACCGCACGCCGTTCGCCGCCGAGCGCGGCTGGGTACGCGACCGCAATGGCGAGGAAGTGTGGCTCGTCGGCGTGAAATGCACATTCGAGATCAAACCCGATGGGTCCACGGAAATATCGAAGGCGCAGCCGCCGGTGTTGCGCGTACCTGAATACAACGGCGAGCCGGGCAAGAGCAGCATCAAGTACGAAGCCGATCTGGTGCTGACCAAGATGACCACCGATGTTCTAGTCGTCGGTCATGCGTATGCGCCGCGCGGCGCGCCGGTCACGGAACTCGACGTTGGTTTCCGCATCGGTGCCGTCACCAAGCAGGTGCGCGTGTTCGGCAATCGATTCTGGAGCGCGTCTGGATCGTCGCGTCCCGAGCCGTTCCTCGAGATGCCGCTGGTTTACGAGCGTGCGTTCGGCGGAGTCGACACGCGGTCGGACAATGCCGAGCGGGATTGGGAATGGCGCAATCCGGTTGGGACTGGATTTGCGGTCAAGAGGGCGAACCTTGCGGAAGTAGCGCTTCCCAATGTCGAGGATCCGAAGGCGCTGATCCGTTCATGGAACGACCGACCCGCGCCTGCAGGCTTCGGTGCTATCGCCGGTCACTGGCAGCCGCGTGCTTCGTATGCGGGTACGTACGACGATCGTTGGCTGAAGACGAAGCAGCCGCTATTGCCCGATGACTTCGACGATCGGTTTTTTCAATGCGCGCCGGCCGACCAACAAATGCCGGCATTTTTGCGCGGCGGCGAGCCCGTTATCCTGCATCGCCTGACACGCGAGGGCGATCTGCGATTCGCGCTGCCGAAGCTGTACCTCGGGTTCGAGACGCGTTTTTACGACGGCAGCCGAGAAATACACAAGTCGTGCAAATTGCATAGCGTGATTCTCGAGCCCGATTTCCCGCGCGTTTCGATGGTGTGGCATTCGGCCCTACCGTGTCATTTCAAGGTGCAGAAGCTCGAGCGGACGATCGTCACGCTGAAGACGGATCTGCGCGGCGATCCCGCCAACGACGAAGCTGAGTTGGAGTTGGCTCGATGATCGAGCCGGTCGTTGTAGTTGCAATCGGCGCGAGTACGCCAATCGGGCGCGACGCGTGGTCGAGTGCCGCGGCAGTGCGTGCCGGCATCACTGGGTTCAGGGAACATCCGTACATGACCGATAGCGTTGGCGAGCCCATACGTGTGGCGCATGCGGACTGGCTCGATACCGAGCTTTCTGGAGTCGGCCGATTCGAGGCGCTGTTATTTCCTGCTATCGAGCAGGTCATGGAGCCGCTGCAGATCAACACTGGATTGAGAGTCGCCCTCGCGCTGGGTCTTCCGAGCGCGCGCCCGGGGCTTCCTCAAGCGCTGGACCACGAATTGAGGTCGCGCATCAGCCGTCGTTACCGGGGCCATTTTGGCAGCAGCGCCGCGTTTCCATCGGGTCACGCAGCCGGCCTGCTTGCGCTGGACGCCGCGTTCACGCGATTCGCCCAAGGTGGACTCGATGCCTGCGTCGTGGCCGGCGTCGATAGCTACATCAATCGGGAAACGCTCGAGTGGCTCGAATCCTGCGATCAGCTTCATGGTGCGGGCCTACTCAACAACGCTTGGGGTTTCATACCCGGAGAGGCGGCCGGTGCGCTGCTGTTGATGCGCGGTTCGATCGCTGAGCATCTCAGACTCGAGGCGCTCTCCGAGGTGCTCGCTACCGGTGCGGCCTACGAGCCCAGCCGAATCAAAACAGAATCCGTTTGCATCGGGGAAGGCCTGACGAGTGCCTTTCGTCGCGCGTTGGCTGTGCTGCCGGCCGGCACCCAAGTGACGGATGTTTACTGCGACATGAACGGCGAGCCCTACCGCGCGGACGAGTACGGTTTTACCTGCTTACGCGTGAAGGAGTCGTTTGCGTCGCCGGCCGACTTCATCGCGCCGGCCGATTGCTGGGGCGACGTCGCGGCGGCGGGAGGGGCGTTACATCTAATGTTGTCGACCATCGCTGGAGCCAAGGGCTATTCGCACGGCAATCTTGCGTTTGCGTGGGCAAGTGCGGAAGGAGGCGAACGCGCGGCGGTCGTCCTTTCAACCAAGCGACGGGAATAAGGATGCCGGTGACCGTCAAAGTGAATGGGGTCGCAAACTCGCTCGTGCACAAGGGCAGTAATGCAATTTCGACGGCCACCATTCCGGACGTCTGCAAGACTCCTTCACCGGGTGGCCCGGTTCCGATCCCGTATCCCAACATTTCCCAGTCGATCACGCTCGACAAGGGCACGACCACGGTCAAGGCCGACGGCGGAATGATGATCGCCATCAAAGGTTCGGAGTTCTCTCTGTCGAACGGCGACAACGCGGGTGTCGCGGGCGGTGTCACGTCCAGCACGTTCATGAAAGAGTCGACCTGGATCCTTTACTCATTCGACGTGAAGATGGATGGGCAGAACGCGTGCCGGCTCACCGACAAGAAATTTCACAACCACGAGAACACGGTCAATCTTGGGGGCGCACTACAGGCCCCGGTCGTCGTTGGCTCCTTGCTGATGTCGATTGTCGAGCTCAACAACGGTGGGAATCTTGAGCCGCTCGAAGTCGAGCGAGTGTTCGGATGGTCTTTTGTCGCGGATGTTGATCGCTCGAACGAATTCTTTGAGTTCCTTGTTGGGCGGGAGCCGGCGAAGGGTGGGGCGGACGTTGAGGCCATCGAACTGCGAGTGCCCAGGTCGCCCGCGAAGACAGGTAATGGTTTTCTTCTCGTCACCCTCAGCGAGTCCTCTACGCTGACTGGATCCGACGTTGTTGAACGGTTGGGTCAACCGGACTCCGTCTTGGTTCCGACACAGGGAGCGAGTGCGCGCTACGCAGTGGACTACGTGTATCGCAAATCCAGCTGTGAGATGCATTTCGCAATCGGTCCGACCGAAGAGGATAAGGTAAGGTCGATCAGTGTTGATCGAACTACAGGACCGTGACGGCCTAGTCGAAGGATCAGCAGAGAAAGTGCCCAACGCTGCACCTGTTCCTGTACCGATTGTCGTTAGCCAGCATGTCGCGGAAGCAGCGGCGCTGCGCAGAACGCGTAGCTATCTCATTAGTGCCCCTCACGTGAACCTGCTCCACCTCGCCCGCTTCGACGAACGGATCGCCGCGCATCTCGATGGAGTTGCGGTGGCGAGTGATTTCGGTAACCAACTCGCCATTGCAGCACTCGAATCCCCGGGGCCCGGTGAAGTATTCGTCGCGACGATTCGTGCCATTCACGATCAGAAGCCGACCCTTCTCGACAATCTGTTTTCACTCGCCGAAGCATTGCCGGCTGCATACGACGGGCTGACCTCGGCGTTCGGCTGGGTGTCGATGCAGATCCTCGACAAAACTGTCAGCAATCTGCTGGGCCAAGCGGAGCCGTTGCGCAGAACCGCGGGGATCGCTGCATGTGCGATGCACCGCGCCGATCCGGGTGCTGCGCTCAATGCGGCGAGCGCATCGCCGGAGTCACGATTGCGCGCGCGGGCGCTGCGTTGTGCGGGTGAGGTGGGCCGGCGCGATCTGTTGCCGGTGTGTGTTCAACAACTGACGGACAAAGATCCCGCGTGCGCATTCTGGGCGGCATGGTCGGCGGTGTTGCTCGGAGATCGTGGCCCGGCGGTTGAATCGTTGAAACAGCTCTGCCTGTCACCCGGTGTCTACCAGCAACGCGCGCTGCAACTCGTGTTGAAGACTCTGAACAATCAGGATGCGCACTCATTGCTGAGAGCGTTGGCGCCGAGTCCCGCAAATCTGCGCGCGCTGATACAGGGCACCGGCGTCGCCGGCGATCCGTTCTATGTCCCTTGGCTCATAGCACAGATGGCCGAAGACAAGACCGCGCGGCTTGCCGGCGAATCCTTCAGCTTCATCACTGGACTCGATCTGGCGCGTCACGATCTGCAGAGACCGGCGGCGGAGAATCCAAAGGATCCAAATGACGATCCGAACGACGACAACGTCGACATGGACCCAGACGACGGACTGCCATGGCCGGATCAAGTCAAGGTTCAGGCTTGGTGGAATGGACACGGGACGAAGTTCACATCAGGCGCACGGTACCTTGTCGACGCGACGTTGAGCCGCGGGCATTGCATCGACGTGCTCAAGGGTGGCCATCAGCGTCAACGCATCGCAGCGGCGCATCATCTGTGTGTGTTGAATCCCGGTACACCGTTGTTCAACACGAGCAGTCCCGCATGGCGGCAACAACGATTGTTGACGCAAATGGAATGATGTGCGATGCGTTCGGCGCATGACGTCGTCGCGACTTACCATCGATCGGCAACAGATCGACGATGGAGATGTGTCAGCGTTCGATCCGAGTCGTCCTCGAAGGAATCGGTTCCCCGTTCTGAAAGTCGACGACGACCGCGGTCACGTTGTCGCTGCATTCACCTCGTAGCGCGTGTTCGACGAGCGAATCGCACGCGGTCTCGACGTTGCCATCGTTCAGATGGAGCGCGAGTTCTCGATCGGAGAGTTCTCTGTACAGGCCGTCACTGCAGATCAGAAAACGATCACCCGGCTCGAGTTCGAATAGATCGAGATCCAGGAACAGCTCTCGCGCGCCACCCATCGCACGCGTGATGACATTGGCGGAGGCGTGATCGTGTCCTTGCGCTCGCGTGATGGTTCCGTTGGCGATCAATGCCTCCACTTGGCTATGGTCCTGCGTCAATTGCGTGAAATCGCTCCCACGCGAACGATAGACGCGGCTGTCTCCCATCCAACCAACGAGGCAGTGGGCGGGAAATGCGATCAACATGGCGAGCGTGCAGCCGATGATGCTGCCCGGCTCGCGTTTGTCGGAGATGTCGCATAGGCGTTCGTTGACCGCTGCGAGGGCGTCTTCGACCGTGTCGATGAATCGCGCGGGGGTGGGCTGGCAGGGTACGCCGCGCAGCGCGTCCACGGTCATCCGGCTCGCGATTTCGCCGCCGGAATGACCCCCCATGCCATCGGCCACGGCCCAGAGGCGTCTCGCTGGCAGATCCAGAAAGGCGTCTTCGTTGAGTCGCCGAACGTTGCCTTTGTCGGTTCGACTCGCCGAACGAATTCGCAATGGCGCGCTCACGCCTGTGCTCCGGCATTCGTTGAATCGTTCCGTGCCGGAGCGATCATCAGCCAGTGGTCCGCACTGAAGCGGCCGTCGAGCAGCGCGCGATAGGCTGCCGGAGCGGGAAGGTTCGGTGCAACGAGGAGACACGGAGGCACGGGTTCGGAACCCGCGGGCCACCACAGGCTGTAGCGTCCCAATCGGTGTTTGATCAGCGCGTGGGCCAACTGCATCAACCCCGACTCGGGGTCGCCGGCCAACGCGAGCGGCAAGCACAATCCGCGTGGAACCGAGATCTCCTCGACGATCAATTTGTTCTCGGTCGCTGCGTCACTTGGCGTCGGGAGGCCAAGACCGGACACAGCCGCATCGAACTCATCCAACGAGAAGTTTTCCTGTTCGAGACTCGACAGCGCCAACGACCGCGCTCTGCCGAACCAGTCATTGCCCTGTACAGCGATTTCTGCCGGAGAGAGTGCCGGAGAAACAGGCGCGGCCAGCGTCAGCGGGAAGTAGCGTCCGACACGGTCGACGCTTGGCATGAGCACCCCGGCCCACGCGTTGGCGCCGCAGATGCCCGCTTCGAGCACGAACGACCAGATGGGACTGATCAGATACACGTCGAGCCATCGCTCGCCGAGTTCCGTTTTGCTGGCCGAGATCGCGCGCTGCAGCCAATCATCCCATTCGTCGACGAAGTTGCGCGACAGGCGACGCGTGATGAAGTCGCCGTGGCTTGGCAGCTTGCCGTGGATACCGGGCGTGTCGGTCATCGCGCTCATTGCGACATTCGGGTCACGCAGCGGAACTGTCGAAGCTCTTTGACGTTGAACGGGTTGAACGCGCTACGCGCGACGAGCTGATATCGAGCAGTTCGCCGATCGAGCGTGAAGGGCACATCGAACTGTTCGGGGCCGGTGGCAGTCAGACCGGCACCGTCTAAGACCCTGAACCACGCCCAGCTACCGCGCTCTGCCCGCATCGACGTGCCCAACTCTGGAGTCATCTCGAAACGGACCTCGCCCGTTGGGTCGGGCCCCGGCCACTGGAGCACGCTGCTCTGAGGGGGTCCGTGTGAGTAGCTGACGGTCTGTCCATCCACGGAGAGCGAGAACTTGGTGATCGACGCGTCCATCTCGATCGGCGTCAGCTCGAAGCTCACGTGCGGTTTGGCGTCGCCTCGAAAGAAAGCTTCCTTGATCGAATTGCCGAGCTCGAACATCGACACCGCATCGGGCGTGAGCCGCAGCAGCGCGGCCGCCGACGCGCGACTGCGCCACGGGTGTCGACTGTTGTCGACGAGATCCTTTGCATACGTCTGGAAAAACGCATCGAGCACGCCGCCCGATCCGAAGAAGCGTCCGAAATCTTCCAGCCTGACCTCTTCTGCTACGTTGGCTTGAAACGGGTATCGCCCGACGATGGCCTTCTGACAAAACCCCAGAGGCCCAGCGCGCCATTCGGTGTCGATCTGTTGGGCCACTCCACCGCTGACCAGCGTCGCTGCGCCGCCGGCGGCACTTTGCATGATGCCGGCGAGCAGCGGTTCTGACTGGGTGCGTGCCTCGAGTTGCACTTTCTGAATCGTCGCTTGGGCTTGCCGCGCGACCGCTTCGGGCAGCGCGGCGCCACTCTGCTGGTTCGCTGCGGCGTCCATGACCCCCGCAAGTTCGTGCAACAGATCGAGCAGATGCTGGATCGCGCCACTGGCAATCTGTTCAGTCAGCCGCGCAAATTTCTCCTCCACGACGTTCGCATATGTCGCGGCACGGCCGGCCTTCGAGATCACTGGAGCCGGGGTTCCACCCAGCAAGACCCTCAGTCGATCGAATTTGGCGGCGGCGACGACGGCGTCCGCCTTGCTCTTGTCCTCGGCGCCGTCTTTCGCGGCGGGTGCCGAGAACGTCGTCTGACGTTTGACTGCTTCGAGCAGCAGCAACAGCGGCGAGTCACCCGGGCGTGATGCTGTGTTCAGCAGTTGCGCAGCGTCAGCCGGGGTGGCGAATGGCGCGAGCCGCACGTCGCCGATGAGTTCGTCGTACCCCTTTGCATATTCGTCGAGGTAGAGGTTGCGCACCTTGCCCACGAGGTCGGGTAGTGCGGCGAGGTCGATGACCGATGCATCGTCCTTCAGCACCCAACGTTCACTCAACAGCTCCTGGAAAGTCTGAGCACTGTCGTTGCTGATGAAGACCTTGTCGTAACCGTCGCGCGTGAATAAGCCGGGCAGGCCGACGTTCAACGGCTGTCCGCTGGCTCGAACGAAAACCCGTCCGGCATCGGGTCCTGCCGCGTCGCGTATATTGAAGCCGGGAATATCGTTGCCGGTCTGGGCGCTCTTCAGCCGCGCGTAGATGCGTTCCTCGAGCGACACACGGTTGAGCTTCGTCCGCGCGCCCTGCACGAGGTCCCGATCGAGCGGCGACGGCAACGGCACGGGCCGCTCTTCGAGCAACGCGTTGAGATGCTCGCGGAGCCGCGCGAACTTCTCATCACCCAATTCGGGATACAGGTGGGCTTCCCAATCCAGGCTGATCCATGCACCGATCGATTCCGCGTCGTAGTGCTCTTCGGAGCCGAGCATCAGGTATACCTTGAGCGCTTCGTACGTGTAGTCGAGCTGCGCGTCGGCCTGATCGACCTGCGATTCCAGTCGCCACATGATTCGAGGCAGCAACTGATTCAGCAATCCGCGGCGATACGCGGCTCGGGACTGCGTTGCCAACTTTTGTCCCTGGTTGAGCCCGAGCCCGGACAAGAACGGAGACCCGCGGTCACCGTCGGCGTAGCCGCCAGGCAGTGCGCGCAGTGCGTCGAGGGCCGGCAGCGGCGTCGCCGGGTTGCGATCGGTGTGCGGCAATTCCTTCAGCCGCTCGCGGGCCTGCTCAACCAGTCCCGAGGTCTCGGCCAACATCGCGGAGTTCCGGTAGTAGCTGACGAACCAGCCGGCGATCACCGCAACTCCAAGCAAAATGACCGCGGCATAGGCGCCTCGTTGGGCCCAAGCCATCCGCCGTTCGAGCCTTCGATTGGTGCCGGCGATGCCCGACTCCTGGAAGACCACTTCCCGCAATAGCCGCGTGATGAAATAGCTGCGGCCGCGACCCACAAACGGCGCCACTCCTCTCTGGTCCAGCCCGAACGTGCGCGCCATTGCGCCCATCAGACGGTCGATCGGGGCGCCTTCTTGAGTTCCGCTGGTGAGATAGAGCCCGCGCAGCAGAGGCGCGTGCTCGAATCGGCTGCCGGTGAAGATCTCGGTGACGAAATCGTTGATCGTCGCCTTCAGGCTCGCGAGCTGGCGTGGAAAACCAAAGATCAAACTGCGCCGACGCAGATCGCGCTCTTCGTGCAAACGCGCGAGCAGGCGGCCGTCGAGTCGCGCGAGCAGCGCATCGAACTGCGTGTCGAAGGTCTGCGAGTCGGTCGGCTGGTCTGCGTGCTCGTCTAGCGGCAGCGTAATGCCCCACACTTGCGCGCGTTCATCGTTGCCGAGGTCCTCGAAGAACTCCATGAAACCCGCGATCAGATCGCATTTGGTCAACAGCAGATAGACGGGAAAGCGAATGCCGAAATGACTATCCAGTTCCTGGATCCGCTGCTTGATCGCGCGTGCGTGCGCAAGACGATCCTGGTCGCTCAGCGTCATGAGATCGGAGGCGCTGATGGCCACCAGTACGCCGTTGATGGGGCGTCGTCGCCGGTGCTTCTTCAGTAGATCGAGGAATCCCTCCCACGCGACTTTGTCGTTCGCCGCTTGACTGTCCTGCGTCGTGTACCGCCCGGCCGTGTCGAGCAGGATGGCTTCGTCGGTAAACCACCAGTCGCAGTTGCGCGTGCCACCGACGCCGCGCAGCGCTTCCGTGCCAAACCGGTCCGACAATGGAAACCTGAGCCCCGAGTTGGCCAATGCCGTCGTTTTGCCGGAGCCGGGGGGGCCGATGATGATGTACCACGGCAACTGATACAGACTCTGTCGGCCCCGCCCCGAGCCGGATTTACGAAGAACGCTGACGGCTTCCTGAAATCGCTCGTTCAGCGCGGCGACTTCTTCCGTCGCGCGGCGCGTGTCGGAAGTGTCTGCGGCGACGATGCCGGTGCTCAGTTGGGCGGCTGCACGCCCTGCGCGGAGCTGGCGCACCAGCTCGACGAGGGCCCATGTCGTCACGATGATCACGATGACGAGAATCCGCGCCAGCGCGGATTCCAGCGGACGTCTATCCGCGATTCCGATCAGCGGCCCGACGAACCAGATGACCAACGCCAGGACGAGCAGTGCGACGCCAGCGATGAACCATCGATGTTTGAGCACCGCAAGGAGCTTTTGCATCAACTACAGCTCCCGGGCATCCGGGTACAGAACGATTTCGACGCGACGGTTGATGGCCCGGTTGGCCGCGCTGTCATTGCTAACGAGCGGCTGGCTGTCGCCAAGACCTTCTGAGCTGACGCGCGGGCTCGGCAGAACTGTGGTGAGAAGCTGCCGCACGGTTTCCGCGCGCCGCTGCGACAGCGTCCAGTTGTCAGGGAAGCGCAGAGTCCGAACCGGCTGATTGTCGGTGTGACCGCGTACGTCGACGCGGCCTGGAAACTGCGCGAGTGCTTGGGCGACTCGATTCAGCAGACCATGCTGTTCGTCCGGTACAACTGCCTCGCCGGATGGAAACAGACCCCATAGCATCACGCTCGAGCGATCATCGAGGTCCTGCACTTCGACCAACCCTTCCTTTATGTCGCTCGCCAGCAGAATTGCAAGGGTCGCGCGCTTCACCGGCGCCGCGGGACGCCTCTCGGGCATCGGTTCCTGTTCCGTGCCCAGAGTCGCAATTTGCGACGCGACTGGATCGGACAGCGCGTTCAATCGATAGAGGAAGCCGACGTATATCAGTAACAGAACTCCTGCGGCGATTGCCGCCACCGCCCAGAGCGGAAGGTACCGCGCAAGCTTGACGCGCTGATCCTGCGCGCCACGCCAGCTGGGTGAGAGTTCGCGCTCGAAGTCGCCTCGTTGGCGTCGGATGGTTTCGTAGGTCTCGTCCATCACCTTCTGCAACTGACGGTGACCGTCCTGCTGCACCTTGAATCGTCCTTCCAGTCCAAGCGCCATGCATATGTAGAGAAACTCGATCAGGTGGAGCTGGCCGGCCGGCTCGCGCATGGCTTGCTCGAGAATTCGGAAGAACTTCTCACCTCCCGATGCCTCTCGGTGAAAGCGGATCAATAGCGTCTCACGCGCCCACGCACTCTCCGCGCCCCAAGGCGTGTTGAGGACGATTTCATCGAGCAACGTGCAAAGCGCGTAACGCGCCTGAACGATCACCTCATCGCGCTCGCCGCTCGAATGCGCTGTGGTTTCGAATGTTCTGATCTGAAGCGTGACCTGATCGGCGAGGCTCGCCAGGTGTCCGTGGGCGGCCGTGACGAGCAGCTGGCTGGCGAGCGCGAACAGCGGACCCGCGGCAGCGACTAACGGATTGACTCCGCTGCTGAGCAGACCTGAACTCAGAGTTGACGGTGAGTAGGTGTCGGCGCCCCGCGGTGGCGGTGTGGTCGGCGGATTCGAGCCGAGCGGACGCGGTCGGCCACCCGGGGTCGGCAGGAGCACCGTCCGATCACCGCCTCCGCCCATGCGTCATCTCCGTGCTCGCGCGCGCTCAACCCCTGATTGCCCAGAACGCGAGCGTCAGTCCTGGAATCGTGCCGCCGACGTGAATCGCGAAGCCGGCGGACTGTCGCAGGCTCGCCCAGTACTGACTCGCGCGATCGAGTTCAAAATACACATTGTCCGCGTGGAACGGAATCTGACGGGGTGCCACCGGCAACGGTCTGATCTGGATGCCTGGCAACTGCGTATTGACGAGCTGCTGGATGATCTCGACCGAGCCGATTTTGATCTGACCCGGCAGCTTGGCCCACAGCTCCTCGACCGGAATCTCCGCGCTGACGGCCAACACGAACCGCGCAGAATCGATCAATGTCTGATCTGGCACGCGCCCGACCTTGATCCCATAGCGACGCTCGATCAACGGAATCGGCACAGCGCTGGTCTGCAGCACCATGCCCAACGAGTCACGAATCGAAGTCATGACGGGTTCGAACGTCGTCTTCAAATCATCGTGCCGGTAGGTCGCGAACGCGCCGGGCCGCTTGGTCGGCGCGCTGAACGAACACAGCTCACCCGCGAGCTCTAGCAGCACTCGATAGACATCCTCCGGATGCAAACCATGCCCGGCGGCGAGGTGCGTCATCAGCGGCTCGTAGCGATTGACCATCTGCAGCAGCAGAAAGTCGGTGAACTCCGCGGCTCCGCCCTTGCCTGGACCCGCGACGAGCGCTGCGAGCGCTTCGCCGCGGTGATGCAGCAACCCCTGCAGTTCGCTGACGAATCCCGCGAGACGCCCGCTTGCCTGGACATCCAACACGGGTGGCAGATAGGTGTCATCGAGTAGAACCCGCTTGTCGGCACGGACCTCTACGATGTGCGCGACGCCGAGGCACGCGTACTCGTCGCGCTGATCGTTTTCCACGAGCAACTTCAGACGCAGAGATCCCACCTGCATCAACGCGCGGTTGTCGGTCATCGCGCTCGTGTCCCGCGCGTCGTATTCGCGAATCTGATATCGCGCGAGGCCTTCGGCTTCCGGGCCGCCGTCACTGAGTTCGGAAACTCCGGGATGCCGCGTCGCGAGCGATAGATGGACGCGCATGCCTCGATGAGACTCGCCGACCTCGAGCGGCGGCGGCGGATCATCGCTCTCCGGGATGTCGAACGGCGTGCCATCGGCAAACACGCCGCGAGCCGACGCGATGGCCAGTTTGCCGATCCCCAGCAGGTCCTGGTCGAGCTTCATCTCGGTGAAGCCCCACGTGTAGCTGCGCAACCGACCCGTACGCTGCTCGACGAACTTCTCGAGGAACCTATCCTGCTGCTGGAAATGCTGGGGCCGCAGAAAGAGCCCCTCGGACCAGATCACTTTGTTGTTCCAGGACATCGTATCTGCTCGTTAGGGACTACCGGCCTCAATCGACACTTTACGCGCATCGATGCGAATGATCAGACGCACGTCCTCAGGGCCACTCGCACCTTTGCGTGGCGCCGGAAGCGGCATCACCGCGCGCCACGACGCGTGTTCGATGTCCCGGAACGCCGCAATGACACCTACACTCGAGGCGGAGGCAGCAAGTTTGACGGGCACCTCTCTGGTCTCTCCGGGATTCAGCGTGATCTCGTCGCGACTCGCGACGTCCGCCGCGAGTTCGGGGTTCGTCGGATTCGACGCGGCGAAGAAGTCGGCGTTCAGGAACGCGTCGGCAGTCTTCAACTGAAGGACCGACACAGCTACGGGTGACGCGCGCCCGCTCCGATCGGGATTGACGTCGCTCGCGGCAACGACTTGGAGGATCAAGCGGATCTCCGGCGGCGGCTTCGGCATGCCGCCGCACGCTTCCAGCAGTGTCAGCGCCACGCCCAACAGAACTGCGAAGGGGATGCGGGCCGTTGGCGTGGCCACCCTCTGCGTCGCCAGCATCAAACGAGATGAACCCTGGCCCAAACTCAGCCCCCCAACAGCACGTCTCACCAGACCCACTGCCCTCACATTGCCAATTTGCTTGTGCCGCTTGTTATGCGGTCTTCTAGCGGCGTTTGCGGCCAGCCGTCAGACGCGCCATTTGGGTCTCGTAGGCCTCGGCAAAAGGCTCTCCGAACAGGCGCTTGAAACTTTCGTCCGGGTTGCGCATCTGCTTCGCGTAAAGATCGACCAGACTATCCCAATACTTCGCCTTGTTCAGCGCTTTGAAGGCTTTTCCGCCGCTGCCTTTGTCGAATTCGCCCCTCAGGAACTCCGGATCGAATTGCTTCATCAAATTCTGAAACGCCGCTTCCATCCCCGCCATCATGGCCATTTGATGGGCTTTCGTGTCGTCGAACGCTTCGCGCACCGCATCCACGGGCGAAAGGAAGCCGGTTCCTTGCTTGGCAAAGAACTCGACCAACGCTGCGCGGCCATCTGGACAGAATTTGAGCGGGTTGTTTTCGACGGGCTGCATGCGCGTGTGTTGGAGACGGAAGGTCGCCTTGACGTCGGAACGCGCCCTGAGAACGTCCACCATTCCTTGTACGACGATCTGCAGCACCTGACCCAACGCGTCAGCGAGCTTGGGATCCGTTGCGGCCTTCCGTGCGGAGGCGGCATCCATGCCTGCCACTTCGAGGACGCGTTCCAGCGCGGTGCCATCGGCGACACCGCTGTAGTTGCGCTGGTCTTGTAAAGGCAGGGACACGCTCGCGGCAGCAGGTGACAGTTGCCGCTCCTGCCGCACAGTTGGGTCGACGGGGACCGAACCACGGAGGGTCTCCTGAGCGAGGGGTTCACGTGGCCATTCCGGGTCAGGCGGTCCAGGAAGCGGGGCGGCAGAGTCGCCGCGCCAGTCCGGCTCGGGTTTGTCCCAGTCCTCAGGAATCAGCGGCGGCTGCGCGGATGGTTGAGGTGCGACCGCAGGAGGTACCGAAAAATGCTCATTCAGGGGGCCGACCTCTTGCTGCGTGACGTGACCTAGACGGGGATCGTGCGAAAGAGCATCGGCCGTTTGTGCATCGTCGGGAATCGTCGGCGGAGCCCGGTCCCAGATATCGAGAGACTGCAAGGTCTCGCCGCGGTGCGCGCCGTCCGGATCCCGGTTCGGCCGACGCGGAGGTTCAGCATCAAATCCTGTTTGGATTGTCCCCGAGGGGCTGCCTGGAACCGGTCGACGGGTAGCTCGGCAGGTCCGACGTCAGCGCGACGACGAGTTCGTATTCGCCAATCCGTATCCGGTCACCGTCCTTCAGAAGAACCCTCAACCCGTGCCCGATGGGCTGATCGGACCCGTTGACGAAAGTACCGTTGGTGCTCCTGTCGCGCAGATAGAACGCACTCCGTTCGACTTCGACGACTGCGTGCACTTTCGACACGAAGTTCGTAGGGTCTGGAAGGACCCACGCATTCTCGGTCGCGCGGCCGATGCTCCCGCCCTGGCCTTGGAAGGTCTTGACGGCCGAGGCTCCGAGAGATTGGTTGTTTCGGCTGGTTACCGTAAAAGTGACTGTCACGAATCGCGATACCCGATTTTTTCCGCTCGTCTCAACAGCAAACCGTGCGACCCAACGGCCCGCACGAGGCGTGTGCAGCATAACATGCACCCAAACCTCCGCGGAGGAGGGCAGCCGGGGACTTACGGCCTACGGGAACAGCGGAATCACGCAGCTCACGCGTTGCGAGCCGAGCGTCGATTTCACGTGGACGGCGGCACCCATTTGAGGCAGGCCTCCTCGGTGGCGGTATAGAGATAGTAGCCGCCCCACGTCCCTCGATCGTCGATGATGGCCGGCTTCAGATCGGAATACTGGTTGGATCCAATCGACTTGAACGAGGCCTCTCGAACGTTGTTCTGCTTTACCCAGGCCGACCAACGCGCTTTGTCGGAAGCCTCGATGTGTGTGCCGGCTTCGGTGGCCTTCCGAAGTTCGGTCAGAAACTGATGGTAATCAACCGAGACGATTCGAGGCCGCGCCACAATTTGCACCGCGTGTAGTTGGACAGAGCAAGCCTGCGACCGCTCGTGTCAATGGTCAACCCGTCACGACGATGACGCTCGACTCACGGCTCGACGAGAATCTTCGTGTGGAGTTCGGCTCACGCAGCGCGAGGAATGACGTCGAGACATCGTCGAGCCCGATGGCGTGAGAGGCGAGCGGGCCGACCATTGCGCTCGATCAGCCAAGCGTTGGATATTCAAATTGCGGGCGGATGCGAGTAGCTTCGCGCGCGAACGCGCACGATCTGGGCGGATTGGCCCGAGTCTGCGCGACCGTCCTTCTTGCGTGCGACCCAGCTTCACAACGAGACCGAGTGAGCCATGCGTGTTCCTTCCGGATCAAGCGTCCTACGATCCATGATCCTCACCTTCATCGCTCTCGCGACCATCTCCGCCGGGCCCGCCGCAGCGGGACGAGAGACTCACAGTGTTTACGTCGGCTGGCTGCTGGGGACGACGCGGCTCGCCGCGGTCGACCCGCCAGGTTTTTTCACCAAAGGAGAGGGAGAGTAGACGATGGCCACCAATGCATTCATCAGTTTCTTCGACAAGGCCGCCGGCGAGTCGATTCAAAAGGGCAAGGAAAAGTGGATCCAGATTCAAGGCTGGGATTGGGAAGTCGACGCCGCGTCCAGCTGGACCAAGGGTGGCGGTGCGAGCGTGGGCAAGCCCAACCCCGGCAAGTTGAGATTCCAGCACCACTTCGACACCGCGTCGACGGTGATGCTCGGCTACATTTGCACTGGTAAGGCCTTCCCGAAGGCACAGCTGGACATGCTGAAGACCACTGGCAAGAGCTCTCCCGAGACCTACTTCTCGATGACGATGGAAGGATGTTTCATGACCAAGATAGAGAATAGCGGCACGGAAGATGGCACCGTCATTCAGAACGTCGAATTCGTCTTCAAGACCGTCAAGATCGAATACAAACCGCAAAATGCCAAGGACGGCACGCTCGAAGCAGTGAGGACCTACAACTGGGACATTCCGGCGGGCACCGCAGCTCCGTCGGCCTGATGTGTGGACGACGAGTGGGGCGGCGGACCGCAGCGACGCTCCGAATACGCGCAGATACGGCAGCCGGCCAATCGCGACCTGCGCAATGTATGGCAGCAGATTGTTCGGCTCACCAAGCGGATCTTCGCCGAGTTCGCCGCTTGCGTGAGCACCCACCGGATTGAAATAGCGCGGCAGCGAGATCCGCCAGTCGGGATCTGCGCAGGGCAGGCGCGCGTGGCGGCAGACGGTCGCCGACCTCGACTACTACGTGAAGCACGCGGTAGCGTAGGTCATGCTCTCTGCCCTGGAACGCTGGGTTTCAGTTTCTTATTCGAACCAGCGTGTGTAGATGGGCGAGTTCGTACAACATGACCGCAAAGGGGACGATGCCGCTGACGGCGGCTGCAAGCGGACGGGTCTTATCGAACGGAGGAGAACGACATGAAAGGTCTCTCTATTGGCGTCGTGAGCCGCATTGCAACATGCGCTGTTTTCTCATTTGGCTTGTTTGCTTGCCACAATGATTCGAGTACCGCCCACGGACGACGGTGCTTCAGGTTCGCCCGCTGACTACCGCGCTTCGGGTGCACCCGTGCACAGCGATTCGAGTTCAACCACGGACGCTGGAGGGATACCGATCCGAAAACCGAGCACCTCGACGGCGAAGACGGCGATTACGGGAATCGCTTTCGTCGACTCGTCGGTCACAGGGCAGGGAGGCAAAGCGAAGCTGCCGGCGGGAGCAGAGGTTTATCCCTCCGGATCGACAATCTCAGGAACGACCGGATGTCCGACCACGCGGTACCAGACGGATGGACTCATCGTGGCGGTGATCGACTATGACGGACGGCCCACCTCGGCGAGCCTCACGCTGACGGAGCACCTCGCATCCGGCAGCATGAATGACCGCGCCCCTTACTACATCGATCTCAACCCGGGCCGCACGCTGCAATTCCTCGGGCCGGTG
This sequence comes from uncultured Gammaproteobacteria bacterium, assembly GCA_963829065.1. Taxonomy (GTDB): domain Bacteria; phylum Pseudomonadota; class Gammaproteobacteria; order Pseudomonadales; family Azotimanducaceae; genus DATJGR01. The sequence continues at coordinate 545,973 of CAWHHK010000021.1, forward strand.
TTCGACAACGGTTCCTTCGATATGGTTTTGGAATACGACTACAGTCTGGGAGCGGGCCAAAAGAGGACGGGGTCGTTCACGCTGTCGCGGAATTGTCCTGCGCCGGGCTGAGGGAAGGATGTCGAGGGCAGTCGATCAGAAGGCAGCGCCGTTTTGAAGACGAAGCTCGCAGAGTTGCCGTTCGTCGCAATTGTCGCCGTCATCATTGCGGCGGGACTGGTGCTTACCTCGTGCGGCAAGGACGGCGGGGAAAGCTCAACTCAGGCGAGTTCCGATAACGGCTCACAGTTGCCCCGCGATGTACCGAAGCGTGCGGCGAAAGCCATGCAGATGGCGCAAGCGTGGCGCAAGGATGCACAGTTGATCAGTCTCAGGACGCAGCAGAGCAACAACTACGCGCTCGAGTTCATGTTTCACTCGCCGTCCGACCGGGGCTCGTTCTATGTGACCGACGCCAAGGGTCAACTGACCTCGCAGGCGATGCCGCCCGTCAGCGGCAACACCGGCGACCCGATTCCGCTCGAGTTTATCGATCTGCCGGACGCAGTCGCGAAGGCCGAGCAGCAGGGCATGCCTGCGGTGATCAAGGACGCATCGCTGGAGGCATCGGGCGGAACTACGCCTGCGCTGGCATGGGCAATTCAGCCCGAGACCGATCACTACCCCTATCTCTACACCGTCGATGCGGCGACCGGCGGCGTGTCGAGTACGAGCGGACCATTTGCTTATGGCACGCCGCCGAACCTGCAACAGAGCAATGCCTACACGCCGCCACCGCCGATCGATCCGGCGAGCGCACCGCAGCCGACGCCAGCCGCCGAAGCGCTGTGGCAGAAGGGCAATTCCTATTACAGCCACAACGACTTTTCCAATGCGTTGTCCGTGTACCGAGAAGCGGCAAACGCCGGCCACCCGCGCGCCATGGCGGTGATCGGCAATCTCTACAGGTACGGCAAAGGCGTCACGCAGGACGCGAGTGAGGCCGTCAAGTGGTACGGCCAGGCCGCCGCGCACGGTAACCGCGCGGCGCAGTTCTCGCTCGGCAGCATGTATGAGGAAGGCGAAGGTGTGAGCAAGGATGTCGTTAAAGCCGCGCAGCTTTATGAGCTCAGCGCACGCCAGGGCATGCCCGAATCGCAATTCGCGCTCGGCCTTTCGTACGAGTTCGGTCAAGGTGTTGCGCGCAACCGGCAGGCGGCCATCTACTGGCTGGACCAGGTCGCGGCGCAGGGCGATGGGCGCGCCGGGTGGTATGCCGAGTGGCTGCGGCGGCCCGACATGCCCCAACTGAAGGACGAAGTGGAGTTTGGCCGGTACACGGCGGACCAGGTGGCTCGAGCGACAGCAGCCAGCCTGCCGCATGACAGCGGCGGCATGACGGCGATCATGGAATCCTTCCAACGTGCCGGGCGCGCGGCGCAGGCTGAAATGATCGGCGACAACAACCATGCCGCCGCCTGCCGCGGCAACGGGCCATGCTGATCTGACGCGCGGGGCTCGGCGACGATCCGCTTCTGACAGGTTGACCAGGCCGCGCCGCAGATCTGTCTGACGTAAGAACCATGGCGCGACACCTGAGTTCTGACCACGTTGACCGCATTTGCATGCCGAGAGCAGAATCCGGACCATGACAGAGCTTCCCGACGATCCGCGCCGCTTCGCTGCAAAGCGCGTCGCAAAGCTCTATCACAAGGGTGTCACCGGGACCGTCATCGAGTTCGCCGACGTCTTTCTGCGGAAGCTGCCGTGGCGATGGCTGGTGCTCGTCGTGGTGGCCGGCGGCGCTTCCTTCCTCAAGTTCACGGCCGTTCCGTATTTGACGTCGCTCGCGGTCACCGATTGGTCCGAACGACACGGCGTGCAGATCGAGGTCGGCGAATGGCAGGCAGATCTTTGGAATTTGCGGGTCAGGGCAGCGAACCTCGAGCTCAAAGCAACCGACAGTTTTTCACGCAACAACCTGCTCGAGGCCAGCGCCGTCGACCTCGACTTCGGGGCTCGCTATCACCTCACGCAGTTCTTATGGGGCAAGCCGCTATGGGACCTGCTGCGCCTGGATCTATCGTCCTACGGCCTGAGCAAGGTCGTTCTGGATCACGCGGTCGTGCACGTGGAGCGTGGCATGTCGGGCCACGGGAACTGGGACACGACACTCGCACATCTGGACCTCGGGCTCGACGAGTCTGCGTCCGCTGCCGTGTCACAGCCCAACGTTCGTACCGTCGCACTCATCGAAGCGACTACGGCGCCCGCGAACGAACCGTCGGACTGGCCGAGCTTCAAGCCGCGGACCGTCGAGATCCGCGGACTCAAGATCGAGTGGATCGAGAATCTGCCAGGTGGCTCGGGCGGCGGATTGATCCGTAACGTTCAAGAGACACTGTACGTCGACGATGTCGACGTCGTTGCGCACGGTGACTACGCGGGCGACACCGGCGAATTGAAGCAACTGGACTTCAATCTCGAGGGCCGCACTGCAGACGGCCGACTGTCGATTACCGGCGCCTGGACGCCAGCGAGGGAAACCGCGCTGTCGTTCCGGACCGTCCTCGAAAACGTTGGCGCGCATGCGTTCGCCCGCATGGTGCCGGACCCGGCGCTCGTGGCCGTCTCAGGCTCGATGAACGGTAACATCGACCTATCGCTTGTGAACGCGCAATGGCGTTGCCAGGGCGACCTCACACTGCAAAACGTGGCGTACCAACCGGTCTTCGACTCCTACGTCGCGCGCAAAAACTCCGATGCACTGCAAACCGGCTTGCGCGACTTCCGCGCCAATCGCCGCGTCGAGTTCGACTGCAACAGCCTCGGGAATCAGCAAGGCTTCGGGCTCGTCTCATATCTGCAGACGACGACGACCGCCGCGGCCGTGCAGGACGCGCCGAAGGTCGTGCAAGCCGTTGCGAAGGTGGAGGTCGCTCGCACCGGCGCCGGCGTGGCCGGCGAAGACGACGTGAAGACGTTCATTCAGAAAGTCGTCACGGAGAAGATCGGCGACGAGAGTCTCGCCAACGCCCTCACGGAAACCACCTTGAACGAGGCGGTTACCCGACTACCGGTGCAAGCACAGGGCGTCGCGAGTCTGACGCTTGGTCAAGCGAAAGCGGGCACGCGACAAGCAGGCGCGAAGCAGCCCGCGCCGGCACAGCCTCAGGCGCACGGCATCAAAGGTTTCGCTCAGTCGATAAAGAACTTCTTCACGCACTGACAGTTGCTTTTCGCAGGTCACATCAGCCATGGTCGCTCCCAACGATTGTCTAAAGGGGGCATATCAGCTTCCAACACAGCGATCAGCGGAAGGACATGAACCCTGCGCGCACTCGGCGGCAAAGTGCTCCGCGGGCCGCAAAGAGACAATACCCTCGACAACATCACACCCAACTAGTTGACAGGCACGGCGCTCGCCTCTGCTGGGAGAACAAGCTCTCGTTTTCAGCGTCAGGGGCGTGGGCATCCCGGTTGCCGTGAGCGTCTTCCCTGACGAGCTCTATCCGCCGCCGGCGAGTTGGGGCGGAGCAGGCCTATCCAAATCCCATGCCGCTGATCCTCACGCACCGCTGGCCTTGAGCGTTCTGGGATCCAGTTTGATGTTCCCCCGGATCCCCGGACACGCGGTTAAGGACTTTTCTGTTCGAACAACATTGGGATCTGATGTCCGATAGCAGAATGCTTGCGTTGCCGGTTGTAGTACACCTCGATGTATTCAAAGATTTTGGTCGTGGCCGAACGGCGTGAGGCATAACGTTCCCGATGCACCAGTTCGACTTTCAGTGTATGGAAAAAACTCTCCATCGCGGCATTGTCATAACAGGTCGCCTTGCGGCCCATGCTGCAGCGTAAACCATTGCGCTTGATGAGCTGCTGGTAACGCGTAGCACAGTACTGACTGCCTCGATCCGAATGAATGATCGTGCCCTTCGGGAAGGCACGCCGGAACAGCGCCATAGTCAATGCGTCAGCGATCAGTTGCTGCGTCATCCGCCGGTTCATCGACCAACCAACGATGGCGCGCGAATACAGATCCATCACCACGGCGAGATACAGCCAACCCTCGTCGGTCCACACGTAGGTGATATCGCTGACCCACTTCTGATTTGCATGCGCCGCCGTAAAATCCTGCTCGAGCAGATCCTCGGCCACCGGCTTGGTGTGGTTCGAATCGGTGGTCACCTTGAACTTCTTGCGCTGGATCGCTTGGATTCCTAACAGCCGCATTCGCCGCGCCACGCGGTTCTCGCTGCACGACAGCCCTTGGCCGTTGATTTCATCGACGATCCGCGGTGCACCGTAGCGTTGCTTATGCGCGCTGAACACTTGGCGAATGCGGCCATCCAGAATGACATTGGCGAGTACTCGACGGCTCGGCCGACGATGCGCCCAATCGTAGTAGCCACTGGTCGACACATTCAACACGCTGCACATCAGATTGATCGGCCAAACCTTCTTGTACGTTTCGATGAATCGATATCTCATCGGCTTTCCTTCGCAAAGAAGGCTGTGGCCTTTTTTAGAATGTCTTTCTCCATCCGCAACCGCCGGTTCTCTTCCTCCAGCTCGCGGATCCGCTGCTGTTCCGGCGTGACCTTGCCGTGGCCGGAGAACGCATTGCCTTGCTCCACTTCCAGTTGCCGTTTCCAGCGGCCAATCAGATTGCCGCGAATGCCCAGACTGCGACCAGCCTCCGCGTGGCTGTAGCCCTGGCCAACGACCAACGCCACCGCTTCGTGCTCGAACTCCCTGCCAAACTTCCTGCGCTTCTTCGTCATCTGACACCTCGTTCCAGATCATTGTATGACCCTTAACTCGGTGTCCGAAAATTCGGGGAAGATCAGTTCCGTTCCACCGTAAATCACGTTGGATCACGGTGAGTGACAATGGAGTAGCGCTCGTATGTCTCAATCGTACTTGACGAGCTGGACCTCGAGGCCGCCAGACTGCTTGAGGAAGGACGTGTACATGCGCGCGAAGTCGCGGCGGTGCGGTGATTGGCTGACCTCCATCCCTGCTTCAACCAACGTTTCGTGCGTCGCATCGACGTCGTCAGTGCAAAAACCCAGGTGGCGGAAGTGGACCCCGGAGTCGTCCGACCGGCCCAGCTCCAGCGTCAATCCTGACGCCGGGTCAGCGATGATGGCAAAGCGTTCGGAGCGACTTTGAACCACCATTCCGAAGCCGTCCGTCAAGCGCTCGATCTGCTCATCGAGATTAGGCACGGTCAGAGCGATGTGATCCAAAGTCGGCGTTGTCTTCATTTCATCCTCCTTCATCCGCGAGTGACTTCATTCCCGGCCAATCTGGGGGCACCAGACGCGGTTTGCGCGGCGAAACCGACCGATGCGACGCCGAGGGGAATATGGCATGAGGTTGGTGCCGTGTCCGGAGAATCTGCCGAATGCAGTCTGGAGACAGACCATCACCACCGCCAACAGGCTCAAGCCGTCCCTAACGACGCCCGACAACATGACACCGGCGAAGACCGCCTCGGAGAAGACGCCTGCTACTAGCAAGGTCCTGATGGCGGTCCACCATTGCCATAGGTTGCGCCTCGGCAGACTCGTTAGTGCATTCAAATGAGCAGCCATGTCGTTCTTATCTGATCAGTGAGCATTAGGCGTCTCAAGCCCGACGATGCATCCGGGCCGCGCGCAACCGCCAGCTGGCGCGAGAGCCAGTGCCACGGGTCCTTCCTCCTCGGGAAGCACGCGCCCGATCCTGCGGAGACGGCGGCCGGTGAGCAGCTCGCCCAGCACCTCGAAGTCGAGCAACTTGGTATAGAAGGCGACGGCTTTTTCGACGTCGTCGACCATGTAACGGACACTGACAATCTCACTGCGATCGTTCACGGCTTCTCCTACGGCGTGGGGGTGGGGCTATGGACCGCGTTGCCCAACGCGATGACAAAGGTGTGGCTGCCGCCGAATGCGGTTACTGTTCCACCATGGTTCACAGCGATGAGCTGTTCCTGGCTCAGCACCACATCGTGCGTGTGAAACAGGGACATGGTTGACTCAAGCTTTACGCCCTCGCGTGGTGGCGCCTTTAGAAGCGCGTAGGGAACAAGCAGATCATGCGTATGGGGTACGAATCCCGGACCCGAATGGATAATCAGATTCTCGGCGGCTATGTTTCCGTCACCCGGTGAAGGAGAGGCATGCGCAATCCAAGGCAGAACCTGCACGGTCAAAAGTGCGACGCCAACGCCATCGATGAACCTTCGTCGGTCCATTCCGTTCTCACTGTGGTCACTCATGTCGCTTCCTTGGTTGCTCAAGATGTGGCGGGGGTTGCGCGTGAGGTGGCGGGACCATCGGTGAGCACAGCGAGCAGGAACTCCGGAGGCAGGCCCGGGTGAACCTCATGCGTAGTCATACTTGTCAGCCGACCAGCAACGTCGTAAGCCCGGCCGACAGCACGATTGCCGTCATGACCCAAAGGGCGGCCTCGGAATCCGCGTCCGGCCACCGCAACTGAGTGTGTCGAATACACATCGCCAACCTCCTTCGAAATGCACCACTCAGTGAGTCGACACTGTCAGGTGGGCATTCCACGTCAGCCGCACATTACATCAATTCACATTGATATATCAAGTCCATTTGATCGATAGAGCGGACGACCTCGTAAGATGGCCGTGGCGGAGGGGGAGGGGTTCGAACCCCTGGGGCGTTGCCACCCGCTGATTTTAAAGTCGGAATCTAACTTAACTAACCGCCGTAACCCATTGTAAAAAATAAATATCACATCGGTTAAGAATGGGTGGAAAAGTGGGGTTGCGTGCAGAGAGGTGCACTACTTTTGCACGACTGGATTACTGGTTTCTTGTGTCGCTTGGATTCGACCCGGTCTCGCGTAGATCTTGAATCGTCGAGTTCCTACAACAGGGACGCGAAGGGGCGAGCGAGTGACCAGACTTCTCCAGGTGTCGTACGGTCGGCGCGCGCGCTCGATGAGGACGATGAGGTGACGCGCGAGGGAGTGCAGATTGAGACTGCGACTTTAGTTTGGGAAACGGTCCCGTTCCCGTCAGCTCCGTTAGACAGGGCGGATTTGAACTGCTGACACGCGGATTTTCAGTGAACTGATTTCGTGATCCAGCGTAACTCAGCGTGATCGAAACAAACGTTTAGCAGCGGTTTCTTACCACCGTAGATCATGTTGGATCACGGTAAGTGACGATAGATTGGGCACCTAAGTGGGCACCTGGGGTGCGCCCACCCCAGATGTTCTTGGCGGCCCGTTAGATCCGGCAGTCCTTATGACACATCGATGTCCAGGGGCCGGTAGTAGGCCTTACCCTGGGTTGCGTATTCCCCCATCAGCTTCCTAAACGTTTCGCCGCCAGATCCTTCCTCTGTCAGGGTGAGATTCTGGCGAATGAAGTTGATGCTGTCCGGATTCAGCGACCGGGCCAAATCCCAGTACTGCTCTGCCTTGTCTTTCTCACCGTGGGCCCGGAATAGATTGGCGAGTCGGAAGGCAGCATCGGCCTTCAGCTGATCGAACCCATGTTCGCGGATGTTTCGGGTGACCGTCGCCGCGGACTGCACATGCACGCTATCGGCCCCCTTCGCCACCCAGTCTTTCAGTGCCGGGGAATAGACGTCGGTGCCAAACGCAAACGCTTGTTCGCCCTCACCGAATGTATGCGTCTTGGAATAGGTGCCCTCGTCAATTCGAACGATCTTGCCTTCCTCATCGATCCACGCTGCCGACGGCACGTTCACGAAATTGAACACGCTGCTGATGAGGTGGTCTTCATCTACCACCTGCACGTAGGTCGGTTTAGCGGCATCAAAAATTGGCCCTGCCACTGCTTCGCCGCCGGTGTCTTCGGCAACGCAGATGAGGACAAAGTTGGGGTCGTTGATTTCTTCGTAAACACGTTGCCACACGGGCACGTCAAGCTGGCAGCCTCACCAGGATGACCATGTCACGATCAAAGCCTTCTTGCCTTTGAAATCGGCCAACCTAACGACTTTACCCTGGCGGTCGGTGACTTCGAATTCCGGCGCCATTGCATTGACCAGCATGCCTTCACGCTTCGCCGGAATCTCGGCAAAACTCCATACGCGGGATTCCTTGTCGGCCACATACGGCTGTCCGAGCAAATCCGCGAACGCAGTCAGGTCAAACCATTGACGACCGTCTTGCTCAACGAGCAAATCGTCATTCATCGGAATGCACATGTCTTTGAAACACGCGCCTTCTGGTTTCAACTCGAAACCATTCACCCGACTAAGGTCCTCCGGCCTGATGAGCAGACCATCGCCATTGCCGGTGTCAGACAGCGTGACAGCCTTGCCCTGATACAGCACCGTCGTGCTTCCCTCGGGATGAATCGGAGTTGCTTCAAAAGGATGTCGAAATTCCGGGAATGCCCCAAACGCTCTTGCCATGGTCGCCTTCTCTCAGAGGATAACTTCGCTAGCATCCTAACAGGTTAATTCTGCGTCGCTACATCACCCGACCCCCACTGGCGCGGCAACGGCTGAGCACGAACGAAGCAGGGCAGGTGGTGAATCAGCCGAAGACGCCGTGCCGGGACGGCACCACACATTTTGTGTTCGAGCCGATTGAGTTCCTGGCCCGACTGACGGCGTTGCTCCCTCGGCCAGGGGGCAACTTGGTGAGATACCGCGGCATCCTAGGCCCCAACACGCCAAGCATCGTAGTGCGGTGGTGCCGAACCTGTCGCAGTCGACGCGGTGCGGTATATCGACAACCCTTTTGGCGCAGCCGAGTTGATTCCCTGACGCTCCCAACGGTTCTACTCTGTTCCAATCCATACAGGAGGGGTGACTTGATGAATTGGGATGCAATCGGTGCCATTGGCCAGGTGCTGGGATCTATCGCGGTGTTCGTCACGCTGGGTTATCTGGCTGTGCAGGTGAAGCACGCGCGCCAGGAAGCGCAACGTGCGCTCAGCCAGGGCCGAGGGGAGGCGCATCGCGATCTGTTGGCTCAAATGAGAGACGCGCGAATCCTTGCGATTCAGACGAAGGCAGATGCAGCGCTTGGCGCACTACCAAACGCCGTCGCGGCGGCGTTCATGGAACAGGCAGGACTCACGCTCGAAGAAGCGAACACCATGGTGCTTACGCAAACCGCATGGTGGACGTTTCGTCTTCAGATCATCCCGTACGTCAATGAACTATCGCCAATGGAACGAACCGCAATCGAAAACCAGATTCGAGGAGCCTATAAGCGTCCAGGTGTCGCGCGGTTTTATTATGAGAGATACATAAGGGCCACCGCGCACGCCGATGCCGTTCGCTACATCGACAACCTGTTAGCGCAGCCCGACTAGGTGCGCGGATCGTAAGCCACTAGCTATTCGTCGGACTACTTCCGGACTACTTCGTCGCCCCGTCTGGGCACCCACCGCGCAGCCGAATCGAACGATAGCCCGCGTTTGATTCTGGCGCGCAAGGTTCGATAGTTGATCTTCAGTTCTTTCGACCAGTCAGCCAAAGACATCGACTTCTGCCGGTAGCTATAAAGGCCAACTCGGCGGCGTAGATGCTGCACGAGCCTTTGACCAGCCGTTTCTCAGCCGGCTGTAGTAGGTGAAATAGCTGACGCCCGATCTATGCCGCGCCTCAGCGACGGTCGTGGGTACGCCACCAACGCGGATGTCGGGGGTGCGCTTTTGTGATGGTTGGGTGGCCGCACGTTCAGCCGACCAGCCGCGCGTGATTCGACGTTGGTACAGATATTCCGAAACTGTCGGGTGACGTGTTGGCATCAGTGGTCGTCAACATCAACCCAACCGCGCGCTGAATGCACTCGGGCTCCATCTGAATTTTGATGCGTCAACAAAATCCAGTCGCCTCGCCTTAGCAAGCGAGCCCAATACCCCGTGCTTCTCGACGGCTGTCTTCAATGGAATTATGTCCGGCCACGGATCGACCGCCGCGTAGACGTAGATTGCGCGCAATTCGTTCTGGCTGAGTCCGCTCAGAAGAATATCGAAATAGAGTGCAGCATCCTCAGTCGCTCGACTGTTCATCACTCGTTAGCGCCGTGCAGGACGCGCAATAGGAACACGGCCTCTTCGCCGCTGCGGTCGTTCCTGGCCCACAAGCGGATGTTGCTGGTGTCACTGCAGTCGATCCCAAGCACCGTGGCTGAGCCGATGATGCCGGGGTCTTCTGCCTCCCAGTTCCAGAGGGAGAATTGGGTGTCCGTCAGTTTCTCGTCGAGCGCGATGCAGATGTCACGCGTGTGCAAATTCCAGCCTCCACGTCAACGTATTGAATTCCATGGTCCGCTTGATACCCAGCCGTCGTGCGTGCCGAAGCATGCGCCATCAGCGCCTGCACGTAGCGACTGGGTGCCCAGCCTCGAGATGCAGCCACGAGCCGAATGCGCGCAGATCGCGAAACGCCGGGCGTTCTTCGGCGGGCAGCTCGGCGTAGGCGCCGGCTTTCTCGCGCGCGGCGGTGAACGCGTGCGACAAAAACCCGCCGCGCACCTGTGTGAACTCGTCGAGCGCCAGTGAGCGCCGCTGCGGCGGTCGGCGCACGAGGTAATTACCGAGCACCGGTTGGTAGAGCGCGCGGTGGATCGCGGTACCCGTGACGGCTGATTGAACAGCCCTTCGAGTAGGTTCGTCATGGCATGCACGGTACTGCGGTGCCGCGGTAACTTCTGTGCGGAAGACGTGCGTCAGATTGTGGCAGTCGTAATCGTGCGACGTGCTGCACATGCACAGCGAGATGCGCTCACAAGGCGACGGGCTCGGGTGAACGGATGCGAAACCCCTTATGACGTCGGCGCGTGTCGACTACCGCGAGGTGCGTGACCGCGTCGCGGAACGCTCGGGGAAGAACCTAGATTTTTTCTGGTAGGCGGTCGACACGCCTCGCACCGGTACTGTCAAGTTAAGTGGCGGAGGGGGAGGGATTCGAACCCTCGGGGCGTTGCCGCCCGCTGATTTTCAAGTGCGGAACCCGACTCAACTCACCACCGTAACCCATTGTAAACACTAAATTCTCATGGGTGAAAACTGGGTGGAAAAGTGGGGTTGCGTGCAGAGAGGTGCACTACTTTTGCACGACTGGATCACTGGTTTCTGGCGTCCCTCGCATCGACTTAATTGTGCGAGGTCATGAATCATCGAGTGCCCACAACAGGGACGCGAAGGGGCGCGCTTACGATCGGGTTTGCTCAGGTCGTCCATCCCGTCACCGCACGCGCTCGATGAAGAGGCGCGCAAGGGAATGCCGATAGAGATTGGCTTCGGCTCCGATTCGGGAAATGGTCCGAATTTCCTGGCTCAGTTTGACAGCGCCTATTTGAGCGGCCGATACGCTGATCTGGTCGGGTCTCATTTGGTGAAGCCGGAAAACACACGGGAGGGGTCTGGCAGTTGGTGCGCAAACCAGCATGGCCAGCCCACTCGGGAGCGCGCGATCATTTGATGGGGTTGAACTGCTGCGCTTCCTCATCGATCGTCGTGTTGTGGCCAGCCGTAATCAGCCAACGTCCGGCATGCCTGACCAGAACAAGGGACATCATGTCTTTTTCCGCAGGCCGAAGCTGGCCATCCGGCGGAACGGAGCTTCCCTTGTTCCATCTGACGACAGCCACGGCGGTGTCTTGCGTGACGAACCGCACGTGAATCTCATCGATGGTGAAGGGAGTGTTGATGAAGAACGTATCGTGCATGGCGCGATGTGCCCGCTTGACGTTATCGAGCCCGCGCCACCACATCCCGACGACATTGACCCACTCCACGTCGGGCGTGAATGCCTGAAACATGATGTCCATGTCGTGGCGATTCCAACCTGTTTCGAATGTGCGAATCGTGGCACCAACGTGTTCCTCATCCGTTCCAACTGACTTGCTCATCGGATCACTTCCTTGATTGGCGGAATGTCTACAGCATGTGATGTGCAGCGTCGGCAGAATTGTAGAAAAGCGACATCCGCGACCGAGTTCGCGTCTGAATTCGCTTCGGTTACACTCGATGCAACTATGGTGCTCATCGAAAAACCGACAGCAGCGCTGCAGTCGTTGATCCACTGCTACGTGCACGTTGAGTCGCGCTTTCCAACGACATCGGTTGTGCGGTCGGTGCCTGCGCGCACTTCACAGGTTATCGAGTTCACGTTCGGGGATCCGTACGAGGTGCGGTTCGCAGATGCGACTCGGCACGAGACGGCTCACCCCGTAGCGATCGTCGGCGCACAAACCTACCGGCGTGTCCTTCTCGAGATGCGAGGGCACGTGGAGACGTTCGTCATCGTGTTTCGCCCGGGTGGATTCTTTCGTCTGTTCTCAGTCGCGGGTGACGCGTTCACCAACCAGCATTTTGAGGGCGCCGCCGTGCTCGATGGCTCCCTGAATGAACTGAGGTCGCGGTTGGGCGAATCGACATCCTTTGCGCAACGCGTCGGCGTTGCAGATCGCTGTTTGCAGTTGCGGCAGAACGCTCCGCGTTCTCCGAGTGGTGTGACGGTCGCGGCGTTAGAACTCCTCCAACACGATGGATGTTTGCGAATCGCGGAACTTGTGGCAAAGACAGGATTGAGCGTTCGTCAGTTCGAGCGCACATTCGCTTCACAGATTGGCATGTCGCCCAAGGTCTTCGCGCGCGTGGCGCGCTTCGAGGGCGCCCTGCGACGCAGGACGCAATCGCCATTCATGCGCTGGACGGACATAGCGCATGAATTGGGCTATTACGACCAGTCGCATATGGTGCGCGACTTCCGGCAGCTATCAGCTTCCACTCCGTCGGATGCCGCGTCGTGAAGAAGACGCGTTCGAGACATTAATCCCGCGATGACTGGGGGATACCCAAGTATTTTGCCAGCCGTATGAGGCCGCAATCGGTAGATGTCTCGTCGCTGGCGCACTCAGACTCGACGGCTGTCCTGCAACAGTCGTCCGGCTAGTTGCGATACGTGCAGCGTTGCTCAGGATCACGCAATGGAAAACGAGTCGCGTGGTGGCATCGATAAGCCAGTCCGAAGGGGGAACATCCATTTGTTGCCGGCCGAGCGGACCGGCAACAAGCTTCTTCGCCTACTCGCACTTCCTGTTCATTCGCGTCAGGGCGCCACCGCTGCGTGCCTCACGTCTCGCACGGCTCACCTTCACCGCCACTTCCACGCGTGAGCCGAGCCCGTTGATCATCGCCATGAGGCGCTCGACGCTGATGCGCCGGAAATCCGCGTTGCGGACGCGCGAGAAATCTCCGGCATCGATCCCGGTGAGGCTCTGCGCCTTTCTTACAGCTGAGGCCCTTTTTGTCGAGCGTCTTGATGATCTCTGCCGCCAGGATCGCCTTCAACTGGCGAACGTCGGCATCCGGCACGTCGAAGTCCCGATAGATGTTTCCGCTCCCGCGGATAAGCTCAAGCGGTTCCTTTTTCATCGCAGCATCTCCTTCAGTCGCTTCAACCGGTCCTTGATCAAGTCGATCTCGTGTTTCGGGGTCTTGATGCCTTGCGTCGACTTCTTCTGAAACGCATGGACCACCCACAGCTCGTCCCCGAGCTGCACCGCATAGACCACCCGAAAGGCATTGCCCCGGAACGATTCTTCTTACGCCCGCTGGAACACGCTCGCTTCGTTTGAGTCGGAATGCCATGCAATTGCTCCGTGTGGCTCCCGCGGTTGCCGGCCCAATGCGACGAACGTGCCGCCGAGCACTCTTGTGGGATGTTCGCCTCCGTGTCTAGGCTGTCTGCGGCGCTTTGGATGTTTCGAGCACCGCGTGGGCCTTCGTTACGTCCTCGACACTGCCGTGAACGATGAGAACGAACTTGGCCGCCTTCAATGCCGTTTCGTACTTGATCACCTGGTCCCTTGGAACGCCGATCTGCACGAGTGCCGCGCCTAACGCCGACACGCCGCCGACGATCACCGCGCCCTCGAGCGCGCTGACCAGTGCGGCAACGAGCGGGCCGGACAACGCGACCAAACCGAGCCCGGGTAGGAAGAAAATCGCTGGGGCGAAGAGCAAACCCCAGAGGCCACCCCAAAGGGCGCCTATACCACCCCACGATTTGATCCGATCACCGGCGGTATAGAACCCGATCGGATGTTCTTCGGTGTGATAGCCCTTTCCGACCAACGATAGTTTTTTCATGTCGAAGCCGGATTTGGTCAACGACTTGATCGCCGCTTCAGCTTCGCTGTGGGTGGCAAAAACAAATAATCCAGGAGCATTTGCGTTCACAATTTTTCCTTTAGGACTGTTGGATGAATTGACGGGTTCATGCGCGCTAGGGGCCGTGTATCAGCCCCTATTCGGATCAGTAAGAGACGGTGATGTTGTCGACCACGTTGCGCACACCGGGCGTACGCCAGGCGGAGTTCGCCGCCGACTCGCGTTCGGACCAGCTGTGGACGCTTCCGCTCAAGGTCACCTTGCTACCCTCGACTTCCACCGAAATCGCCGCCGCCTCGTTCTTGGCACACCGCTTCAGCGCGGCCTCGATGTCCGACTTGACGGCGCGCATGGAAACCTTTGGGTTGATAGCGATCTGGTCACTAACGCCTTTCACTCCGAGTAGATTTCGAATTGCGTCCGAGGCGGCTTGCTTCTTGTAGTCCCAGTCGACTTCGCCGGTCAGCGTGACCCAACCCCTTTCGACCATCACCTTGATCTCGTCGTTCGGAATGTACGTGGTCCACTGCAGAGCATTCTCAGCGGAACGCGCGATGTCGGCGTCGGTGCGATGACTCGATCCCGGCAGCTTGACGTCCATTTCAATCGCGAGTGCCTTGACGCCCAGCACACGTTGGGCAGCGCGTTCGGCATTCCACTTTTCAGCGAAGCTATCGACGTGCCCAGCAAGCGTCACGATCCCGTCTTCGACCTCGACGCCGATTTGCGCGGCGTTGACAGATGGCTCCGAGCCCAGCTCCGCAATCACGTCTTGTTTCAGTTGTTTGTCCGTTTTCATGTCGTATTCCGTTTTGAGGGATACGTACCGTATTCGGATGATCTGGTCTGATCTGTTCGGCAACGCGCTTAGTTGGCAAGTGAAGGATCGTCCTATACTCGAATAAGACCTTGAACACGCACTAGATCGCAGCTCAATAGTGTCGTTAGAGTCGATCGTTCTTCGGCAATGGCGCGCTATTCGACTTTTGTCGGCCCCACCTGCCGACGCGTGGGTTGTGCAATCGGGTCGGAAACAACCCGTTTGAAAACCGTATCGCCGCCCTGGACCAGCCGAACGTCCTTGGCTGCTGTTCCGATTTGAATCTGCAGACGATGAAAAGCGTCGATCACCCGGGTGACGATCTCCGACTGAACGCCGTCCTTCTGCGTAAAGTCATCAACGGCAAACACGAGTTCATAGGCGATTGATGCATCAGTAAATCCA
Source organism: uncultured Gammaproteobacteria bacterium (assembly GCA_963829065.1). Lineage (GTDB taxonomy): Bacteria > Pseudomonadota > Gammaproteobacteria > Pseudomonadales > Azotimanducaceae > DATJGR01. The sequence goes on from CAWHHK010000021.1 coordinate 561,314, forward strand.
CATGCGTGCGCCGTTGGTACGCTTCCGGGCGCAATGCCGACGCTGCCGCTCGCCGCAGTTTGCAGCGCATCGATCACACGCGTGGGCGATATCAACTGATCTACCTCAATCGTCATCGTGCACAGATGCGGCCCGTTCAGGCGACGGTGATTGATCACAATGGCTTTAGTAACGATGCTGTTAGGGATCACGATCAAATCGTTTGAAGGCGTTCTGATTCGCGTTGCGCGCCAATTGATTTCGATGACCTGACCGACACTATCGGCCACCGTGATCCAATCACCCGCCGTGAACGGGCGTTCGATGTTGATCGCGAGACCGGAGAAGACGTCCGCCAGTGTATTCTGAAGGGCCAGGCCCACGACGATGGCAAGAACCCCTGATGTTGCCAACACGCCAGAGATTTGGACTTTGAACACACTGTCCATGATGCCGACGAGCGCAACTACGTAGACCAGGACCGATGCCAGATCGGCAAAGAGTCGACGCGCATGCGGCCGATTGTCGTCAGGGAAAATCGTCCGACGCAGGATCAGCTCGAGCAGGCTGTTGACGAGCCACGCACCCATGATCCACCAGAGGACTCCGAACAGTTCGACCGGTAGGCGCGGTACGCCGGATGTTGTTGCGAACAGATACTCTCCAAGCGTGTTGCCGTGCCGTGGAAATAGCGCAGTGATCAGCAACAACGTGCTGCTTACCCAGGACACGGAGCGATATGCGCGAAGCGCCGGCGCCACGCCACAGCAGAAGAGGGCGGCCGCGGCGACCAGCAGGCAAATGTCAATCCAATCGAACATCATCGATCCTTGCAGCGGTTCATTCTCGCGACTAGAGGAATCACTTCATGGCTCTTTTTGTGAAGGTGGTGTTGAGGCCGCGGAGGTCGACATCGAAAAGCGTCGAGTGAGCGACCCACCGTGAGGCATTGCTGATGAGTTGATTGAAGGAGGCTACGGGCGAAACGCAAGACGCTCGGTGCGGTAGCGTACACGCAATCAACCGATGAGTTTCATCCGCTTCAATACAACTCGATCCCCATGAGACCAACATCGCGTCAGAGGGTTGAGTCGACTCTCGTCAGTTCGCTTCCGCAAAGAGCAATGTTGCCCCTCTGGCTAACCTGCGCAGCGTGTCGCCCCATCGGTCAATTAGGAAATGACCATGAAGATCAGCAACGCACTCGCCATGACGGCTCTCACTATCCTTTGCTCGGGCGCAGCGGCGACGTCCGTCGCCGCCATCAAGGCAGAGATCGACCAACGGGTCACCGCAACGCTTACGGAATTCAACGCACTCACTCCCGCCAACCAGAGCCTCGGCAAGAAGGCCGCCGGCATGCTGGTGTTCCCCAAGGTCACGAAGGCCGGTGTCGGCGTTGCGGGTGAGTTCGGCGAAGGCGTTCTGCAGGTCAGCGGCAAAACGGTCGGCTATTACAGCATCGGCTCCGTGGCGCGCTTTGTGGCACAAATCAATGCCAACGATATACCTGAGGGGCGATGGCGCGGTCTATGGACAGACGCGATTTGGACGGCTGCGCACACCCTCTGGGGCAAGGTCTGCATGGCGGATCGAATATCGACCGGGGATTCCTGCTGGCGTCTGCGCGCTGCGCCGTGGTAGGTGCGGCAACGTACCGATATCTCGATTCCATGCAGTTACGGTCGCTGTCCGAATCACGGATGGATGAATCGTCATGACCGAAGAACGCGGACCGAAAGCCAACGTTCGCCGTGTACAACATCGGGCAGGCGCGCCCCGCCGCGCAAGTTCGCCTCCAGTGGCGATGAACAGAAGTCGGAAGCCGACGAGCGACACGACGCGCCGCGCTTCGACGATGTGGACGAACAAATCAAAAGGTTCTTCAGCCGCCTCGAATCGTGATTGGTTGTCGCGCCCCGCATGGCCGCATTGGAATTACATGCGGGGGAACGCAACTCCTCCGTCAACGGAGTGGCGCGGTCCTGATTTCCTCGAGCCGCACAGACGCAATGAGTGCGGCGCGTGGGCGTACGCAGAAACGACGATGAAAGCAAAGACGTTGACGCCGCAGCTGCTGCAAATGATCGATGCGTACTGGCACGCGGCCAACTATCTGTCGGTGGGACAAATCTATCTCTACGACGACCCGCTGCTGAAACGGCCGCTCGCGCTGTCAGACATGAAGCATATGTTGCTCGGGCATTGGGGCACCACGCCAGGTCAGAACTTCATCTATGCGCATTTGAATCGGGTCATCAAGAAATACGACCTCGACACGATTTATATGTCCGGTCCCGGACACGGCGGCCCGGCCGTTGTGAGCAACACTTATCTCGAAGGAACCTACAGCGAGATCTATCCCGACATCGGCCGCGACGAAGCCGGGCTGCAGAAGCTGTTTCTTCAGTTTTCGTTTCCGGGTGGAATGCCCAGCCACGGCTCACCGGAATGTCCAGGCTCGATTCACGAGGGCGCAACCTGCGCCTCGTATGTTGCGACTAGCTTTTCCTTCTCGAGCTCCGTGCTGATCCGCTCAGAAATCTGCGATGCCGCGTCAGCCTCGCGATCGCGCGCGAGGCGATGACGCGATGCGCGGTTCTCGATCAGTTCGGCAAATTCAATGCTCCATCCCGTGCGTGATGGGGTGAGCTTCTCGAAAATGACTCTTTTAATTTCGCGAAGCAGACCGTCAGTCAATCCGCTCGACGAAACGGCAGGCAGGACAACTTAGTGGCAGCGCAGCAGGCATTGTCTCATCGAGTGAGATGCAATCGGGCTGCGCGCCTTGGCGAATACAACACCGAAATGGAAGCGAGATCCGCATGACGCTATCGCCCTCATCCTGCACCGTGCACCCGTGTGATGGCGTTCACGACCGGCATGTCGTGACCTTGCCGCGGTGCGTTCACGTCGCTGCGCATCGCGCTTCTGCGATGGAGCAGGGTGCATGACCGCGCAGAGTGACGAGTCCGTTGTGGCAATGCCGTGTCTTTTCGTAGGTCATGGCAATCCCATGAACGCGCTGCAAGACAACGAATGGTCTCGTGCATGGGCCGAATTGGGCGTCACACTGCGGCGACCGCGTGCCGTGCTTTGCATCTCCGCGCATTGGTACATACCCGCGACCGCGGTAACGGCGATGGCTCGGCCGCGCACGGTTCACGACTTCGGCGGATTTCCGCCCGCGTTGTCTCAGGTTGAGTACCCTGCACCGGGGGCTCCTCAACTCGCGGCGCGCGTCGCGCAACTGCTTGCTCCTGAACCCGTGGCCCTGGATACAAGCTGGGGGTTGGACCATGGCACGTGGTCAATTCTGGTTCACATGTATCCCGATGCCGATGTTCCGGTCGTTCAGCTCAGTATCGACATGACTCGAGCGACAGGTTGGCACTTCGATTTGGCACGCCGTCTCGCGCCGTTGCGCGATGAAGGGGTACTTATCCTCGGCAGCGGCAACCTCGTGCACAACCTGCGCACGTACGCGTGGGACCGGGCAAACGTCGAGCCGTATGACTGGGCAGTGCGCTTCGAAGCGGTAGCGCGCGCCTTGATGCTGAAGGCCGATTTCGCGGCGTTGATTGGTTATGAACGCTTAGGACCTGATGCGCTGTCGTCTGTGCCGTCGCCGGATCATTACCTGCCGCTCATATACTTCCTCGCTCAACATCGCTTCGGCGACTCTATCGACTTTCCCCTGCAAGGGTTCGATGGCGGATCGATCTCAATGCTGTGCGCGAAGCTCGACCGCTCGCGTGTATCTACGCCGGAGCCGGGCGACTAATTTCGCCCAGATGGAGTCGAAAATGCCGCTCGCATCGAAGTCGTCAGAAATCCCTCACTCGGTTGATGGGATTTCTCGTTGCTCGCGGAGGATGCATTCGCGACGCTACAGGGCGTCCCGGTGATCGATGTTGTCACCGTCGGATCGGGTTGGTTGGATCTGCGGAGTGAGGGTTCGATTTGCACTACTTTTGCACGACGCGGCGGCGCGCGTGGCTTGGTCGAATGGCGGCAGGACTACGAAAAGCTAAATGAAATTATTAGGTAGGTGGCGGAGGGGGCGAGATTCGAACTCGCGCTAGCCTGACGGTAGGCTGGTTTTCAAGACCAGTGCTTTCAACCACTCAGCCACCCCTCCGGTGCGCGGACGCGAATTCTACAGCATCCATTCTCGACCGCGGAGGCGAACGCCTTCGTCATACACTCGTCTTGACGAACCGCTTCAGATCGGCCGCCAGCTTCGCGAGCGATTCGCGATGCAGATACATCATGTGTCCCGCCTCGTAATAGCCGACCTCGATGTTCCTCGACAGGCCGTTACGCAATCCCAGGTGGTCAAGCGTGTACTCGGTGGCAAAGAATGGTGTCGCCAAATCGTAGTAGCCATTCGCAACGAACACTTTCAGGTGGGGATTCTTCATCATCGCCCCACGCAACATTTCGGCGGTATTGACGTAGCTGTTCTGGAACTCGTCGTATTTCCATTTGGGCAACACGTTGAAGCTCAAAATTTCGTACGGCAAGTCGGACTCGAACTCGAGTTCGCTCCTGACGAAATCGTTGAGGCACGCCGCGTAGACGCCGTGGACGATGTTGAAACTGGGATCGGTGTCGAAGCGTTCGGAGACGTCGTCCCGGTCGACGCCGGTGATGCGGCTGTCGAATCGCCCGACGTGTTTGCCTTCGGAGCGCAGCAGTTCTTTGGCGAATCGAAAGATCTCGATCCTCAGGTTGCTGCCTTTGACGTACGCCTCGCTCAATCCGGTATAGGCGGCGATGCGTGCCGCCGCGGCGTCCTGTTCCGCTGCAGATGCGCGGTCGCCTTTCATCAATATGACGTTGTAGTCGTTCTCGGCGTAATGCTTGACTTCGTTGACGAACGTCTCAGGGTCCATCTGTTGGTACTTGCGCGCGAGTTTGCCGTGATGGCGCGCCGTCAACGCAAAGCTTGGCAGGTACAGGATGTACGGCAGGTCGTTGCCGGGCCGGAACAGCAGCGTTTGGAAATTCAAAATGACCGACACCAGCATGATGCCGTTGAGGTACAGACCATGGCGATCCTGCAGATGGCCCGCAAGTCCCGCGGCGCGCGTCGTGCCGTAACTTTCGCCGATCAGGAATTTCGGCGACGACCAGCGTCGGTGACGAGTCGTGTACAGCCGAATGAATTCGCCGACCGAATCCAGATCGCGCTTGAACGAAAAGAACTCGTTCGGATCGGCTTTTTCGTCGGCGAGAGGGCGGCTGTAGCCGGTGCCGACGGGATCGATGAACACGAGATCGGTGTCGAGCAGCAGCGTGAATTCGTTGTCGGTCAAGTGAAACGGCGGCGGAATGCGTTCGTTGTTGTCGTCGCTGAGCGGCACGCGTCGCGGACCCAGCAAGCCGAGCAGCATCCACACCGACGACGAGCCCGGGCCGCCGTTGAACGAGAACGTCAGCGGGCGTTTCCCTTTGTTGCGGACGCCATCGCGCGTGAAGGCCATGAAGAACATCTCGGCTTTCGCTTTGTGACCTTCCTTCGCGACTTCTTCTCGAAGCACGATCGTCCCGACCGTCGCCGTATATTTCAGCACCGTGCCGCCGATGTTGAGCGTGTGCCGTGTGGTAACGACATTGTCGAGCGGCGCCTTCTGCGCCGGTTCATTGACCTTTTCAGAACCCTGTTTCGTTTGCTCTTCGGCCATGGTGCTTCTTCTTCGTTCGTGGTTTGCGATCGTGCTAGCCTCTGCGCGCCTTCCGATTGCGCAGGAATCCGATGCCGAATCTTCGCATAGTTGCCGTATTGCTGGTGCTCGCCGGCTGCGAATCATCTTCGATGCAGCTGCCGCTGTTCTGGACGCCAGGGTCAGCGACCGCGTCGCAGCGATTCGACATGGCGAAGCGGTCGGAGTCCTTCCGGAAGCTGCGACCGGAGTTCAGCGATCTGGGCCGGGCGGATTGGCGACCGAGTGCGACACAGCAAAAGCTGCTGGACGCTAGTGCGCGGCTCGCGCTGCAGGTGCGGCTCGAGGTTGCGTTTGCGCATTCGAGTCGAGTTTGAAGACTCGCTTCCGGGAGTCCGCGTCCGAGTGATGAGTGCGGCTGACCGCGACCGTTAGAGGAATCCGTTCGGATGCCGCGATTGCCAGTGCCACGCGTCGCGGCACATGTCGTTGAGGTCGAACTGCGCGTGCCAGCCGAGTTCGCGTTGCGCCTTCGATGTATCGGCATAACACTCGGCGATGTCGCCGGGCCGACGTGCCACGACCCGATACGGAATCGTCTTCCCGGACGCGACTTCGAATGCGTTGATCGCTTCGAACACCGATGAGCCGCGTCCGGTGCCGAGGTTGTGCACCGCGAGCTGCGGTCGCTGCGCGAGATAGTTCAGTGCCGCGAGGTGACCGCGCGCGAGATCGACGACGTGGATGTAGTCGCGCACGCCGGTGCCATCGCGCGTCGCGTAGTCGTTGCCGAATACGCGCAGATACGGCAGGCGGCCGATCGCGACCTGCGCAATGTACGGCAGCAGATTGTTCGGCATGCCGCGCGGATCTTCGCCGAGTTCGCCGCTTGCGTGCGCACCGACCGGATTGAAATAGCGCAGCAGCGAGATCCGCCATTCGGGATCGGCGCAATGCAGGTCGCGCAGCATGTGTTCGATGATCAGCTTCGAGCGGCCGTACGGATTCGTGGCGCCGGTCGGCAGATCTTCCGTTGCCGGAATACGCGCGGGATCACCGTAGACGGTCGCCGACGAACTGAACACCAGCGTTTTCACTGCGTGCGCTCGCATCGCGTCGATCAACTGCAGCGTGCCGTTGACGTTGTTGTCGTAGTACTGCAGCGGCTTCTCGACCGACTCGCCCACGGCCTTCAGTCCGGCGAAGTGCACCACCGCGTCGATTTGATGCGTGGCAAACAGCGCGTCGAGCGCACTGGCATCACGAATATCGCCTTCGACGAATTCGAGTGATCGGTTCGTGACGCGTCGCACCGCGTCGAGCGATTTCGACGTGCTGTTGGAGAGGTTGTCGAGAACGACGACGTCGTGGCCAGCGTTGAGCAACTCCACGCACGTGTGACTGCCGATGTAGCCCGCACCGCCCGGTCACGAGTATCGAATGGGAATGGTCTGTCATCTTACGTTGTAGAACTCGCGATACCAGTCGACGAAACGGCCAACGCCGACTTCGACCGTGGTGGAGGGCTTATAGCCGATGTCGCGCGCCAGCGCGGATACGTCGGCGAAAGTCGCGGCGACGTCGCCCGGCTGCATCGGCAGGAATCGTTTCACCGCTTTGCGGCCGAGACAGTCTTCCAACACTTCGATGTAGCGCAGCAACTCGATCGGGTTGCTGCTCCCGATGTTGTACAGGCGATATGGGGCTACCAATGAATTCGCGGGCGACACAACGGCTGCGTTGTCGGCGTCGAGTTGTCGGAATCCGATCCAGCACTCGAACAACGCCTTCGACAATGTCGTCGACGTATGTGAAATCGCGCTTGTGGTTGCCGTGATTGAAGACGTCGATGGGTTCTCCGGCGAGGATCGAGCGCGTGAAATGAAACAGCGCCATGTCGGGGCGGCCCCACGGACCGTACACCGTGAAAAAACGCAAACCCGTGGTGGGTATCCGAAACAGATGACTGTATGTGTGCGCCATCAGCTCGTTCGCTTTCTTCGTCGCGGCGTACAAACTGAGCGGATGATCGACGTTGTCATCGGTCGAAAACGGCATCCGCGTGTTGGCGCCATAGACCGAACTCGATGACGCATACACGAGGTGCTCGCGTGCCGCGGTGGCGCGCGCACTCGAGGATGTTCAGAAATCCCGTCATGTTCGCGTCGATGTAGGCCTGCGGATTCTCGAGCGAGTAGCGGACGCCCGCTTGCGCCGCGAGATGTACGATCCGATCAGGTCGTCCGCGATCGAACGACGCCGTCGAGTGCCTTGTGGTCGGTGATATCGACGAACTCGTCGCGAAACAAGCTGTTCGTCTTCAGCCGTGCGAGTCGCGCCTTCTTCAGGTCGACGTCGTAGTAGTCGTTGAGGTTGTCGACGCCGATCACGGTGTCGCCGCGCGCCATCAGTTTTGTCGCGACGTGGGAACCGATGAACCCCGCGCTGCCGGTGACGAGTACCTTCATCTGAACGCGCTCACAGCCGTCCTGTTGTCGTTTGCTTCGGAAACAGATGTTTGACGTCGAAGATCACGCAGTCGTCCTTCCCGAATTTGCGAATGGCGTCGATGCCCATCGCGCGATACTGCTCGTGCGCGACGGCCAGGATGATCGCGTCGTAGTGGTTCTGTTGTAGCGAGTCGATCATTGCGATGCCGTATTCATGACGCGCCTCGTCCGCGTACACCCAAGGGTCGTGCACGTCGACATTGGCGTCGGTAGCGCTTGAGTTCCTGCACGAGGTCGACGACGCGCGTGTTGCGGATGTCGGGGCAATTCTCCTTGAACGCGAGTCCGAGGATCAGCACGTTCGAATCGACGACGTGGATCTTCTGCTGCGTCATCAGGCGGACGACGCGCTCGACGACGTGCTCGCCCATCGAATCGTTGATGCGGCGACCGGCAAGAATGATTTCGGGGTGATAACCGATTTCCTGCGCTTTGAACGTCAGGTAGTACGGGTCGACGCCGATACAGTGGCCGCCGACGAGCCCCGGGCTGAAAGTGCTGGAAGTTCCACTTCGTGCCCGCGGCCGATCAGCACTTCTTCGGTGTCGATCCCCATCCGTTCGAATATCAGCGACAGTTCGTTGATCAGCGCGATATTCAGATCGCGCTGGGTGTTCTCGATCACCTTGGCCGCTTCGGCAACGCGGATGCTCGACGCACGATGCGTGCCGGCTTTGACGATCGAGCCGTACAGGCGATCGACGAAATCGGCGGCGTCCGGCGTCGATCCGGAAGTGACCTTCGTGATCGTCGTGAGGCGATGACTTTTGTCGCCTGGATTGATGCGTTCAGGACTATAGCCCGCGAAAAAATCGGTGTTCAAGCTGCAGCCCGGACGTCTGCTCGATGATCGGTAGGCAGACTTCCTCCGTCGCGCCGGGGTAGACCGTTGATTCGTAAATCACTACGTCGCCACGCTTGATCACCTGACCGATGAACTTGCTCGCCGAACGCAGCGCCGCCATGTCCGGCCGCTTGTAGGCATCGATCGGCGTCGGGACGGTCACGATGTAGACGTTGCAGTGCGCGATGTCCGACAAGTTCGTCGAGAAGGCGAGCTTCGTCGCCGCCGCGAGTTCCTCGGCGCTGACCTCCAGCGTCAAGTCGTGTCGCTGACGTAGTTCGGCAACACGCTACCTCATTGATGTCGAAGCCCGATCGTCGGGTAGCTGCGGCCGAATTCGACTGCCAGTGGCAGACCCACGTAGCCCAGGCCGACTACCGCGAGGCGGACGTCGGCGAGATCGCTTTGGAACATATCCAAATCGTCCATCGATTGAGTTGTGTATTATCTGAATGACCCGCGCATTCACTGTGACGGGCTTGTAGTCCCGTGTAAACGCGGCTCGCCAATTTGAAGCGATACAACGCCCTTACGCATGATCTGCCAGGCCTGACGTAAACTCGCCGGGTCGTATCTCGGGCAGGACCGGAGCCGTCGATGTATCGAGAGTTTTTCGGATTATCTGCGAAACCATTCCAGCTTTCGCCTGATGCGCGCTTCTTTTTTCCGAGCAAAGAGCACCGACAGGCGCTGACATTTCTGGAGTACGGGCTGCAGAAGCGGGATGGCTTCATCGTCGTCACGGGGGACGTTGGAACCGGTAAGACCACGTTGGTGGAGGCGCTGCTCAGCGAACTCGATCCAAGCGATACCATCGTCGTCAACATCGTCTCGACGCAGTTGAAGGAAGACGAACTGCTCAGTCTCATCGCGCTCGAACTCGGCTTGGCTCGCGCCGATCGAAGGGAAGCCGCGGCTGTTGCACGAACTGGTGGAAGTCTTTCGGCAGCACAATCGGGACAACAAACGCGTGCTGCTGATCGTCGACGAGGCGCAGAACCTGCCGCGTCCGTCGGTCGAAGAGCTCCGCATGCTGTCGAACTTCCAGTTCGAAGGTCGACCGCTGATCCAGATCTTTCTGCTCGGGCAGGAGGAGTTTCGCGCAACGCTGCTGTCCGAAGGATTCGAACAGTTGCGGCAGCGCGTCATTGCGACCTATCACCTGAATCCGCTCGATGCCGAAGAGACTCGCACGTACATCGAGCACCGTCTCGCGATCGTCGACTGGCGATCGGATCCGGTCTTTACAGACGATGCTTTTCAACGGATTTTTGCGGCGACGCAAGGTGTTCCGCGCCGCATCAACAATCTGTGCGACCGCACGCTGCTGTTACGCGTTTCTCGAAGAGCTGCATCGGATCGACGGCGAGGTCGTGGCGCTCGTTCGCGGATGAAATAGGCAACGAATTCGCTGGCGCGGAACCTCACAAGTACAAGCCGGAAGCCATGCCGCTCGCGCCGGAAGCGGTCCAGGCGCTGGAGGCGGAGGACCAACCGCTCGCGAGCATGGCTCGAATGATGTTCGACAAGGCCAACGTGCAACAACGGCTCGCATCGCTGGAGCGGGCGGTCGATACGCTCGGTCACAGCTTGAAGGACGAGCTTGGCCGATATTCGATCGCTGCTCGTCGATCTGATCAGAGAAGCCAAAGCGCAACGCGCAAAGTCACGAACTGTCGAAGCGCAAGCGCCCATGGTAGTTGCAACGTCGAGCGGGCGTTTCGCGTCCTGTTAGTGAAAGTCGCGTGAGACGAACGGGCGTGACGCGGCTGGCGTCTGTCGCCAGTGTTTCGAGCAGCGCCGTGTGGTCGATCACGTGGCCGGCGATGACGTGAATGACTTCGCCTTCGCGCTCGACCGTTCCTTTGATCTGCAGCAATTGACCCTGTAAGCAACTCGGCCCGGTAACGTTCCAGCACCGATGTCCACACCAGCACGTTGATGTTGCCGGTTTCGTCTTCGAGCGTCAGGAACACGACGCCGGATGCCGAACTCGGACGTTGACGACACGTGACGAGCCCTGCGACCTGAATGAATTGGCCGTGCTGATAACTGGCGCAGCTGCTCGGCGCTGCGGCAACCGCGCAAGCGCGCTGTGATCGCGCAGCAATCGCAGCGGATGCGGGCCCGAGCGTCAGCGTCAGATAGCTGTAGTCCGCCAGCAGATTCTGACCATCGGTCGGGGCGGGCAGTCGAACCGTCGGTGCGATAGGTGTCGTGTGCGATCGGCGACTTTCCACAACTCGGCCGGCGGCTGAATTGCCGCGACGTCCCAGTGCGCCTGATAACGATGTCCGGACAGGCGCTGCAAGCGCGCCGGCGCGGGCGAGGCAGCCGAGTTCGGTCGTCGATAACGCCGCTCGCAGTCGCCAGATCCTTGCTATCGCGATAAGGGCCGATTGGCTTCGATGCGCATGCCCGGCATCTTCGCCGAGTCCTTTGATCAGGCGCAGTCCCAACCGAAGCGCGCCTTGATCGCGCTCGTGTCGGTACGGGCGCCTCGTGTAGTTCGGCTTGTACTTCCAGCCGGTGATCCCAACCGCTGCATTGCACGTCGACCGGGCGGGATTCGATACCGTGGCGCTGCGCATCCTGGATGAGTTGCGACGGTGAATAGAACCCCATCGGCAAACTGTTCAGCAGGCCGCAGTAAAAACGCCGCGGGTTCATGACGTTTCAGCCACGCCGATACGTAGACGAGCAGCGCAAAACTCGCGGCGTGAGACTCCGGAAAACCGTAATCGCCAAATCCCTTGATCTGTTCGAATACGCGTTCGGCGAACTCGCGATCGTGACCGCGCGCCAGCATGCCGTCGATCAACTTGGCTTCGAACTGCTCGAGACCGCCGCGACGCTTCCACGCCGCCATCGCGCGGCGCAGTTGATCGGCTTCACCGGCGCTGAACCCGGCAGCGACCATCGCAAGCTCGATCACCTGCTCCTGGAAAATCGGAATGCCGAGCGTGCGTTCGAGCACGCCGCGGACCGCATCGCTCGAATAGGTGACGCGTCTCCAGTCCCTGCCGGCGGCGCAGATACGGATGCACCATGTTGCCCTGGATCGGGCCCGGTCGAACGATCGCCACTTCGATGACGAGATCGTAAAAAGTGCTGGGTTTGAGCCGCGGCAGCATGCTCATCTGCGCGCGTGATTCGACCTGAAAGACGCCGACACTGTCGCCCCGTTGCAGCATCTGATAGGTCTCGCGGATCTTCCGGCGGAATCGTACCGACGGTGAGCGCTTTGCCATCAGTCGTGCCATGAAATGCATTCAGATGATCGAGCGCTTTGCGAATCGCCGTCAGCATGCCGAGGCCCAGCACGTCGACTTTGAGCAAGCCGAGCGCTTCGAGATCGTATTTGTCCCATTGAATCACCGTGCGGTCTTCCATCGCCGCATTTTCGATCGGCACGAGTTGCGTCAACGGCCCGCGCGAAATGACGAAGCCGCCGACGTGCTGCGACAGGTGACGCGGAAATCCCAACACCTGCTGCACGAGTATCCAGAAACTGCTGCACCGTCGGGCTGTGTGGGTCGACACCCGCTGTTCGCGCAGCGCGCTTCGAGCACGTCGTGTTTGTCCCACCATGCGAGCGATTTCGCCAACAGATCCACGAGGTCGAGGACAACCCCAATGCTTTGCCGACGTCACGAACTGCGCTGCGCGGTCGATACGTGATCAGCGTTGCGGCGAGCGCCGCGCGGTCGCGGCCATAGCGTTTGTAGATGTACTGGATGACTTCTTCGCGGCGCTCGTGTTCGAAGTCGACATCGATGTCGGGCGGTTCGTTGCGTTCCTTCGATACGAAGCGTTCGAACAACAGATGCATCCGCGACGGATCGACTTCGGTGATGCTGAGGCAATAGCAGACCGCCGAATTGGCCGCGGATCCGCGTCCTTGACAAAGAATTCCTTTGCCGCGCGCAAACTCAACGATGTCGTGCACCGTGAGAAAAAAATACTCGTAGCTCAGCGAGGCGATGAGTTCGAGTTCGGTCTCGAGCAGTTCTGTGACGTCCTCGGGGACGCCGGCTGGCCAGCGCCGCGCGGCGCCGGCAAAGGTGAGCTGGCGCAGAAACTCACTCGGTGTCAGATGCGGCGGCACCAGCTCTTCGGGATATTCGTAACGCAGTTCATCGAGCGAGAAGCGAGCATTGCTCGAGAATCGTCACCGACTCCTGCGAGCATCTCGGCGGGATACAGCGTGCGCAACCGGGCGATGGAGCGCAGGTGACGTTCGCGATTGGCATGCAGCGCGGTACCCAGTTCCTTGACCGATGTCTTCAGGCGGATCGCGGTCAGCACATCCTGCAGCGGCTTGCGCTGCGCGACGTGCATGTGCACGTCGTTGCATGCAACGACCGGCAGATCGAGCCGCATCGACAGCGTCAGCGCGACCGCCGCGAGGTCGAGATCGTCGCCGTTCTGCAGCAGTTCGAGCGCAATCCACAGATGCGGCAGCATGCTGCGCAGACGACGACCCTGTCGAGCAGCACGCTCATCGTCGTGGTCTGCGGTACCCACAGCGCAAAACAATCGGCGACACCCCAGCTCAGATCATCGATCGACAGCCGATAGGTGCCTTTCGGGCTGCGGCGGCGCGCGCGGCTGATCAGTGTCGAGAGTTGACCGTACGCGGCGCGATGGGGCGCGAGCAGCACGAGTTTGATGCCTTCGGTCAGCATGAATTCGGCGCCGATGACGAGATGAATGCCGCGTTTTTTCGCTTCCTCATGCGCTTTGACGACGCCGGCCAGCGAACATTCGTCGGTGATCGCGATGCCGCGGTAGCCGAGTTCGGCTGCCTGTGCGACCAGTTCCTCGGGATGCGATGCACCGTACAAAAAGCTGAAGTTGCTCTTGCAGTGCAGCTCTGCAAAAACGTCAGGCGAAGTAGCCATGGATGAACCACTCCCCGTTCTGCATCGACGAATACCCAGCACTGGCTGCCGTCTGCATGACGCGCGATGAAATAGTCGCGCTGCGCGCGGGTCGTATACGTTCGCCGATGTCCACCAGCCGACGTCGATCCGCTCCGGACCGCGCAACAACGTCAGATGACGGCGCAGTGCCGGTTTTGGCGTCGCCAGCAGCCAGAGCGGCCGTCGCGTGTTCGACAGCTGCGATTGGCTGCCCCTTTGACACCGAGTGTTGGGCAGCCGTCGGCCGCCACGCGAGTTCCGGACGGTGATCGTCATCGACGGCGATGCCGCAGCAGACGCCGTCGCCCAGTCGCGCTTTGAATTGATCGATCAGTTCAGCCGGCGAATGGCCACCATGTTCCGATTTTGGCGAACAGCAAATTGCTTTCTGCTTGCCATGGCGCGAGCCGAACAGAGATGAGGCGGAGCGATAGCACTTCGTCGGGCAGATCCAACGTCTCGAGCTTCAGCCGACTGATCGACAACAAGGACTGTTTGCTTTGCTGGGGTTCGTGCGAATTCGACTTCCATCGTCGTCGCGGTGGCATTGAACGGCGCGAAACGCCACTTGATGCGCATCACGCCGAGTTGCCGGCTGATCAGCCAGTTGCCGAGGTCCTGCGCGAGGCGCTGCATCGGAAAAGCCAACGCTTCCTTGTTCGAAATGCTTTCGAGAAACGCAAGTTCGCTCGTGAAGCTCGCGGCAGGCGTGATGCAGATCCTGGGATCGGGTCGTTGTCCCGGACAGGCGTTCGAGATAATCGAGCAGTTTGGGTCCGAAACGACGACCGAGTTCGGCCGTCGGCAATCTGAATACTTCACCGAGCGTTGTCGATGCCCCATGTTCGAGAAGCGCTCGATGATGTTGCGATCGCATTCCGTATGGCACAGCGGGATCCGCCGCAGGGTTTTGAGCGTCAGCGTTTTTACGTCGTGTGCCGTAGGAAAACGCGGAAGCTCGCAATTTTCGCCTGGCGCGAGCCAGCGCGAGCGCTGCCAGCGGCGTATGAGCGATACCGATATCCGCTCGATGTCCGAGTTCGCCTAACAGGCTGATTAAGCTGCGCTTCAATCCGTAGAGGCCGCCAAACAGTTTCAGGCTGCCGCTGACCTCGAGCAGAATCGCCGACGGTTCATGGATGCTGATGCTGCCGCTGAAGCGATATGCCGCATCGGCGAGAAATCGCAAGCGTTCGTGTTCGGCATCGATGTCGCGGCTGAAATGCACGAGACCGTGACTGATGCTGTGGGCGGTCGCGAGGCTGCTGCCGACGCGATGCCGCACTCGGCAGGCCGCGGCATTGCACGCAACGACGCGATTGTCTTGCACCAGCACCGCGGGGATGTCTTCGTCCAGCATCCGTCTCGCGCATACCTCGAGACCCAAGGCCGGCAGTTCTACACAGAACCACAGCATGATCACGGACCGCTGCGCATGCGCCGAGGGCGTTTTCGGGCAAGGACGTGCACAGCAGCGAGTCGGCGCGATGGGTCGCAGACTTCTCGCGCGCCACAGCGTCAGCTGTTCGCGCAGTTCGCGTCGGGTCACGCGTGTCGTGCGATGTTTGAGTTCGAGCGCGACAGCGTTCGGTCGGCCAACCGCCGCGACGCTTCAGGATTTCGACGCGCAAACGATCCGACGTCGGTGCCGGGTGCAACTGGATGCGCAGTTCGGCCATCGACTGTCGCTGCGCGGCGGTATCCGGACGAAACAGCACCGCCAGACGTTCCGCCGCGTCTCGCCGCGAGTTTGAGCCGGCGCACGTCTTTCACGACGAGCTTCGCTTCATCGAGCCACGCGAGCGCCGCGCTGCAGGTACCGGATTTGACGCTCTGCTCGAGCGCCCACAATGCATCCGCATGAGTTTTTGGATGCACCAGCAGCACTTTGCCGATGTCGATGCCGAGTTCGGCCAATGCCGGGGCGTAGGGAATATGGGGTGGATTGATCCATGACCTGCCAGCGTTGTTCCTGCATACTCAGCGCCGCCAGTGCCGGACCCAGCAGGCGTAGTTCACCGATGCCCACCTGCGCGGATAACAACTCCACGAGACCGGCCTTGGGCCAGCCGCGATCGGCCAGCAGCGAATCGAGCACCGGATAGCCGGTGCTGATCGTTTCGGTATTCGGACTCGATTCGATCCGCGCGCCATAGATCGGGATGAGTGAGCAAGGTCTGGACAGAAGCTTTCGAAACAGAAGCGAGGATGGTCTGCCATGATGGATACTGTATTTCCATACAGGGTTGTCCAGGTTACCTGTATGAATATCCAGTATCAAGCCGTATTTCCCAATAGGAGGGAATCCTCGATCGTCGATGCCGCGCCCGATGCCGTAGTAGCTGAAGCCCAGTTGGCCGAGGTAGTCGGGATCGTAGAGATTGCGTCCGTCGAAGATCACCGGCTCGCGCGAGGCGCGCTTTGAGCGCGCTGAAATCCGGGCTGCGGAACTCGTTCCACTCGGTGATCACGACCAGCGCATCCGCGCCGTCGAGGGTTGCGTCACGCCGTTCGCATAGCGTGAAGCCCGCCTCGTTCGCATACAACCGCTGCGCTTCGGCGCGCGCCGCCGGGTCATATGCGCGCACGACGGCACCGCGTTCCCACAGACCTTCCATCAACGTGCGACTCGGTGCTTCGCGCATATCGTCGGTGTTGGGTTTGAACGCGAGACCCCAGATCGCGAACGTGCGGCCGCCGATCGAACCATCGAAGTGATGCAGGATCTTGTCCATCAGCACCTGCTTCTGACGTTCGTTGACGAGTTCGACGCCGCGGACGATCTCCGCTTCGTAACCGTTGGCCGTCGCCGTGTGCAGCAACGCCCTGACATCTTTCGGAAAGCAGGAGCCGCCATAACCCGCGCCGGGATAGATGAAATTGAAGCCGATGCGGGGATCCGAACCGATTCCGCGCCGAACCGCTTCGATGTCGGCGCCGAGACGGTCCGCCAGATTTGCGAATTCGTTCATCAGGCTGATGCGCGTCGCGAGCATCACGTTGGCCGCGTATTTGGTCAGTTCTGCCGAGCGCACATCCATATGCAGGATCCGATCGTGATTGCGATTGAACGGCGCATACAGCTGCTCGAGCGCGCGCGCGCTATTGACTGTTGCTGGAACCGATGATGATGCGGTCCGGCTTCATGAAGTCGTTGATCGCCGCGCCTTCCTTCAGAAATTCGGGATTCGACACGACATCGAAGTCGACATGCACACCGCGCTGCGCCAACGTCTCCGCAATGGTGCGACGGACTTCGTCGGCGGTTCCTACCGGGACGGTCGATTTGTCGACGACGATTTTCGGCGACGTCATGTGCCGCGCGATCGTCCGCGCGACTTCGAGTACGTAGCGCAGATCGGCCGAACCATCTGCGGCAGTTGGCGTGCCAACGGCGATGAATACGAATCTCGCCGTGCGCAACACCGGCCGCCGCATCGGTCGAGAAACTGCAGCCGACCGGCGCTTCGGCGTTGCTGCGCACCATCGACTCGAGCCCGGGTTCGTGGATCGGAATCTCACCGCGCTGCAACGCGGCGATCTTGTCGACATCGACATCGATGCACAGCACCTGATTGCCCATTTCGGCAAAACAGGTGCCGGTGACCAAGCCCGACGTATCCGGTTCCGAACAACGTGATGTTCAACGCTGAATACCCGTCGTTTGAATGGCGGCAAGCCTAACAAGAGTCGGTGGGGCGATTCGACGCAGGGATGTAAGCCGGGCCGCATGTCGGCTACAGCACGACCTCGATCAAACCCGGTCCGGGCGCGGCGAGCGAGCGCGCCAGTTGGGTGTTGAATTCCTCGGCGGTGGTCGCGCGTGTCGCCGGGACGCCCATGCCGTTGGCAAGCTTCACCCAATCCAGATCCGGTCGATTGAGCGACAACATGTCTCGTCGCCTTGCGTCCCGGATTGCCTGCGCCGACGCGCAGCAGTTCGACCTGCAGAATCGCGTATTTGCGATTCGCAAATATCACGCGTCGTCACATCGAGACCTTCGCGCGCCATCGTCCACAGCGCCTGCAGCGTGTACATGCCGCTGCCGTCGCCTTCGAGCGCGAGTACGCGTCGACCCGGAGATGCAACCGCGGCGCCGACGGCGGTCGGCAACCCTTGACCGATCGCGCCGCCGGTCAGATCGAGCCAATCGTGCTGCAGGGGACGCTGGCCGTCAGTGCCGGGATCGCGAATCCCGACGTCGCCGCTTCGTTGACGATGATCGCCCCTTCGGGAAGCAGGTGGCCGAGCGTCTGCGCCGCGCTTTGTGGCGTCAACGCGCCGCGCGGCAACGTCGGCTGCTGTTGCGCTGTGCGCGCGGGCGCGGATCGTGCTGCGCCAACGGCTTCGCACAGCGCTTCGAGCGCCGTGAGCGCATCCTGTGCGGGCGTCGCAAGTACGTGTACGCTGAGCATTGCGGTGGCGTCAGTTCGCTCGGTTTGCCGGGGTACGCGAAGAATGTGACCGGCGCTTTCGTCGCGACGAGGATCAGATGCCGGAACGGTGCGAGCACCTCGGCGGCCTGTTCGCCGAAATACGGCACGCCGCGCCACCTCGATGCGACCGGCGCCGCGCGCAATGCGCGTGACGAACGTATCGGCTAAAAGTTGGGCGCCGGTGCGCTTCGCGATGCGTCCGGCAATGTCGAGACCGCGATCACCCAGCGCCGGGCCGTTCATCAGCAGCGCGCACGGCTCGCCGGAGCGCAGAGCCGCCGCAGCGGCATCGATGGCCGCGCCGTCGGCGACGCCGCGTGGTGGCACCGGAAGTGGAAGCGCCGATTGCGAAGCCGGACCCCACGCAGTGTCAGCCGGCAGTATCAGCGTCGCGATCTGTCCTGGCGGCGTCATTGCGGCCGCAACCGCCGCGGCGCCGTCCGCGGCAACGTCGTGCGACGACGCGGATGCGCGTATCCAGCCGGACACCGGCTCGGCAAAACCGGCGATGTTCGATGTCAGCGGTGCATCGAGATGGCGGTGATAGGTCGCATGATCGCCAACGACATTGACGAGGGGCACGCGCGCACGCCGCGCGTTGTGCAAGATTGGCGAGCCCGTTGGCCAAACCCGGACCCAGGTGCAACAACGTGCAGGCCGGTTTGCCGGCCATGCGGGCATAGCCATCGGCAGCGCCGGTCACGACGCCTTCGAACAGTCCGAGCACGCTGCGCATGCCGTCCTGCTTATCGAGCGCTGCGACGAAATGCATCTCCGACGTGCCGGGGTTCGTGAAGCACACTTCGACGCCGCACGCGACGAGCGTTTGCAGCAGGCTCTCGGCACCGTTCATTGCACGTCTCCCAGCAAAGGCGCGGAGTCTACGGCAGCGTCGCCTCCATGCGGTTTCCCAACAATGGCTCCACGCGGCAGTCCTGACGGCGCATCTTGGCTGTGAAAAACCGTGGCGATCGATTAGGCTCGCCGCTCGTTTTGCAACGGGGTGTCGTCGTGTCCAACTGGGACTACGATCTGTTCGTCATCGGCGCCGGTTCGGGCGGCGTGCGCGCGAGTCGAATGGCGGCGCGCTATGGCGCGCGCGTCGCGGTCGCGGAGAGCCGTTATCTCGGCGGCACCTGCGTCAACGTCGGTTGCGTGCCGAAAAAACTGTTCGTCTATGGTTCGCATTTTGCGGAAGACTTCGAAGATGCCGCCGCGTACGGCTGGCGCATCGATGCGCCAAAGTTCGACTGGCCGACGTTACGCGACAACAAGACGCGGGAAATCGAGCGGCTCAACGGCATCTATCGAGGTCTGCTCGATGGCGCGGGCGTCGAGATCATCACCGGCGTTGCGCGCGCTGAAGGATCGGCATACGATTGCAGATCGACTCTCGGCAGCACGTGACGGCGCAGCAGATCCTGATCGCGACCGGCGGCTGGCCATACGTGCCGGAATTTCCGGGCCGCGAGCACGTCATCACGTCGAACGAGGCGTTCTATCTCCCCGAGTTTCCGCAGCGCGTGATCGTCGTCGGTGGCGGCTACATCGCCGTGGAGTTTGCCGGCATCTTCAACGGACTCGGTGCGGCCACGACGCTGCTGTATCGAGGCCCGATTGTTCCTGCGCGGGTTCGACGACAGCGTGCGCGCGTTCGTCGCCGATCAGCTGCGCGAAAAGCACATCGATCTGCAAGTTCGACGCACGCGTCGTACGCGTCGAACTGACAGCGGGTGGCGCGCGTCGCGTCGTGCTCGGGGATGGCCGCACGATCGAAGCGGACCTCGTGCTCTACGCAACCGGACGCGTGCCGAACGTGGCCGGCCTCGGACTTCAGGAGGTGGGCGTCGCGTTGACCGATCGACGGCGCGGTCGTGGTCGACGATCAATACCGCACCAACGTGGCGAACATCCACGCGATCGGCGACGTCATCGATCGCGTGCAGCTGACGCCGGTCGCAATCGCGCGAGGGTATGGTCGTCGCCGACAATCTGTTCAACGGGGCGAATCGCAAACTCGATTACACCGACATCCCGACGGCGGTGTTCTGTCAGCCGAACATCGGCACCGTCGGCTTGACCGAAGCCGCAAGCTCGGCGCACCGGTAATGTGCGTATTTTCGAGTCGAGCTTTCGACCGCTGAAGCACACGCTGACCGGTCGTAGCGAGCGCACCTTCATGAAACTGGTAGTCGACGTCGGCAGCGATCGGGTGGTCGGCGCACACATGGTCGGACCGGACGCCGGCGAGATCGTTCAAGGGCTCGGCGTCGCGTTGAAAGCGGGCGCCACCAAGGCGCAGTTCGACGCGACAATCGGTATTCATCCGACGGCGGCGGAGGAATTCGTGACGATGCGCGAGGCGGTCAGATGAACCGGCGTTCCTTGATGCTCGCGATGACGGGGCTCGCTCTGCTGGGCGGCTGCGTGGCGGACGCGGCTGCCAGCAAGCCCGCGCGAGCGCGCAACGTAATCTTGTTCGTTGGCGACGGCATGGGCATCGCCACCGTGACTGCCGCGCGGATACTCGACGGTCAGCAGCGCGGCGGTTCAGGGGAAGAGAATGTATTGTCGTTCGAGCGCTTTCCGTCGACAGCGTTGTCGAAAACCTACACGGTCGATTTTCAAGTGGGCGAATCGGCGGGGACCATCACCGCGATGATGAGCGGTGTCAAAACGCATAGCGCCGTGCTTGGCGAAGGCCCCGACGTCACCCCCGGCCATTGTGATGCAGCGGCGCAGGCCGGCATCCCGACGCTGCTCGAGCAGGCCGCAGACAAAGGGCTCGCGACCGGGGTCGTGACGACCACGCGCATCACACACGCAACGCCCGCCGGAACCTACGCGCACACGCCGAGCCGCGACTGGGAGTCCGACGCAACGACGCCGGCCGAAGCGCAAGCGCTCGGCTGTCGCGACATTGCGCGGCAGTTGGTGGAGTTTCCGCACGGTAACGGCGTCGACGTTGCATTCGGCGGCGGCCGCGCGCTGTTTTTGCCGAAGGAGACTCCCGATCCCGAACGCGCCGACCAACACGGCGTGCGCGCCGACACGCGCAACCTGATCGACGAATGGCGCGCCGGGCATCCGCAGCGCGAATTTGTATGGAACGCCTCCCAATTGGCCGATGTTGCGATCACGCCTGGCGTGCAGGTCATGGGTTTGTTCGCGCCCGATCACCTGCACTTCGAGGCGGACCGCGCCACCGATGCCGGCGGCGAGCCGTCGCTCGCCGACATGACAGCGAAAGCGATCGCGATTCTCCAGCAGAACCACAAAGGCTATTTCCTGCTCGTCGAAGGCGGCCGGATCGACCATGGTCATCACGCCGGCAACGCGTATCGGGCGTTGACGGATGCGGTCGCATTTGCCGACGCGGTCGCGGTCGCCGACCGACTGACGAACGTGAACGATACCTTGGTGATCGTGACGGCCGACCACAGCCATACGCTGACGATCTCCGGGTATCCGGCCCGCGGCAATCCGATCCTCGGCAAGGTGAGGGCGCCAGACGGCAAGCTTGAACTCGACGCGACAGGGAAGCCTTACACGACACTCGGATATGCGAACGGACCCGGCGCACTCGAAGCTTCGAATGTACAAGGCGCGGGTACGAAACATTTCCCGCATGCAGCCCAACAGTTCAACCCGGCCGCGGTCACGCGTCCGGACTTGACGGAGGTCGATACGACGGCGCCGGACTACCTGCAGGAATCCGCAATTCCGACCACCGCCGAGACCCATGGCGGCGAAGACGTGCCGGTGTATGCGCGTGGTCCGGGATCGGAACGAGTCCACGGTGTCATCGAACAGAACCGCATCTACTTCATCATGAAGGACGCCTACGGCTGGTGACGGCGCGAAGGATCCCGTTAGAAGACGAGATTGCAGGCATCGCAGAGCGCGTAGGTGTGCATGCCGTCGTCGATGCGCGTCAGATCGACGAACTGACGGGCCAACTCGCTCCACGGCGCAGGGAAGTGCGCGCTCGACGCGAAGCCGAGACTGTCGGCGATCTGTTGCAGCAGTTGTTCCCGCGCGGATAGTGGCTTCTCGATGAAACGCACTTCGTATTTCGTAATGCCGGCACGTCGCGCGGCCGCGGCGACCGCATCGGGCAGCTGACCCAGCGCGTCGACCAGACCCAGTTCGAGCGCTTTGCGACCGGTCCAGACGCGGCCCTGGCCAATCTTGTCGACCTCTTCCGGCACCATGTCGCGTCCGCGTGCGACTAGCGCGAGGAAACCCCGGTATCCCGACTCCACGTTGGCTTGCAGGATGCGACCCATCGGATCGGAGATGCCGCCGAATGGATCGAGCGCTCCCGCGAGCGGCGCCGACCCGACGCCATCGCGCGTGACGCCGATCGACGCGAGGCTGTCTTCGAACGTCGGCACCATGCCGAAGATGCCGATCGATCCGGTGACGGTCGTCGGGGCCGCCCAGATTTCATCGGCCGTCGCCGATATCCAATAGCCGCCTGACGCCGCGACGCCAGCCATCGAAACGACGACCGGCTTGCCGGCCGCCTGGAGTTGTTCGACCTCCTGCCGGATCACTTCCGACGAAATTACGAGGCCGCCCGGTGAGTCGACGCGCAGCACGACGGCTTTGACCTTTTGATCCTTGCGCGCGGTGCGGATCAATTCGGTGAGACTGTCGGCACCGATCCGACCACGCGGCTGATCGCCGGATAAAATCATGCCGCTGGCGACGATGACGCCGACCTGGTCGGCGCCGGGTATCTGCGGAGCGCGCGTCGCGCGCAGGTAATCCGTAGCGCTGATCTGACGGAATGAATTTCCGTCTTCGCCGACCTTCTCGATCAGACGTGCGCGCATTTCGTCGCGCGACATCAACGCGTCGACGAAGCCATGCTCCAGCGCGGCCTTGGCCATGTCGCCGCCGGCGGCTTCCAGGATCGTCTCATAACGATTGACGTAGTCGTTGACTTGCTCGAGCGGCATCTTCCGATTTGCAGCAACCTTGGCAATGTAGTCCTGCCACAGTTCGTCGATCATCGCGCGATTCGCTTCACGCGCCTCTGGCGACATGTCGGAGCGCGTGTACGGTTCGACCGCCGCTTTGTAGCTGCCGACGCGGTAGACGTGGACTTTGACCTTGAGGCGATCCAGCAGCTCCTTGTAATAGCTCTGATAAGAACCGAACCCCGTCAACAGGACCTGTCCCATCGTGTGCATATAGATGTTGTTGGCGAATGACGCGAGGTAGTACTGCCCCTGCGTGTAGTAGTCGCCCACTGCGACGATCTCTTTGCCGGCGGTCTTCGCGGCAGTCAACGCATCGCCCAGGCCACCGAGATGCGCGGGACTGACGCCCGTCAAATGTTCGAGGTCGAGCACGATGACGGCGATCCGCGCGTCGTTGGTTGCGGTGGTCAATACATCGATCAAGTCCTGATAGCGGGTTTCGCCCGCAATATCGTCGCCGCCGATCAACGCCTCGAACGGTGCCGACTGGGTTGTCTGCTCGACGATGGTGCCCTCCGGCGCGATCACGAGCGCCACCTTGTCCGGCACCGTCAGCTTGGCACCGCCCGATACCAGTACGGCGATGACGATGAGCAAGAACACGACGAACAGCGCGTTCGCGGTGAAAACCCGTGCAGTCGTCAGACCCCGGCCGAGCCCGCGCAGCAGGCGCCGAATCGATGATCCCTCAGCCATTGTGTTTCCTGAAACGAGCAGGCCGCGATTGTCCCGGCATCGGCCGAAAATTGAAAGCATGACGCCCGCGAAATGGGCAGTGCGACATGGCTTGAGGAGACGTGCGCGCTATGCTGAACTCAAAACACCTCAAACTGTCTTCAAAAATGCGGCGCGCGAGACCACATCGAAATGAACGAGAGGCGTAGTGAAGTCGTCTGGCGATGGCGCGATGCATGCGTCGCGGTCGGCGTGCCGGCAACGGACGGACCGGACCTGTTCGGGATCAGCATCGACACGCGGACATTGCAAAGCGGCGATCTGTTCGTGGCGCTCCGCGGCGATCCTGGGCCGCGCTTCAACACCGACAGCCGCAGCGACCGCGATGGCCATGACTTCATCGCCGCCGCACAGGCGCGTGGCGCGGTAGGTGCATTGACACACCGCGCGACTCGATCCGATTTGCCGGAACTTCGTGTGGCCGATACGTTGGATGGATTGTGGGCGCTGGGGCGCGCGGCCCGGCGTCGCTTCGGTAATCCGGTAATCGCGATCACCGGAAGCAGCGGTAAGACGACCGTTCGTTCGTTTCTCGCCGCCGCGCTCGGGTGTGCGCCGGCGACCGGCAGCCTCAACAACTTCTGGGGCGTGCCGCTGTCGCTCGCGCGTACGCCCGCATCAGCGGCGGCTGCCGTGCTCGAGATCGGGACCAACCATCCGGGTGAAATCGAGCCGCTGGCCCGGTTGGTTGCGCCAACAGTCGCGCTAGTGCTCAACGTCCGTCCGGCGCACCTGCAGTACTTCGCCTCGCTCGACGCATTGCGCCGCGAGAAGCTCAGCATCGCGAATGGGTTGATTGACGGCGGCGTTGCGGTGCTGCCGGACGACCTCGATGCGCGCGAGCTGCCGGCCACGGCGCGCAGGGTGACGTTTGGGGCATCGTACGCAGCAGACGTCTCGCTCATCGGCTACGAAGCGGCTACGCGCGTTGCGACCTATCGAATTCGCGATCGCACGTTGTCCGCGTATGTGCCGGGCGGCGGCACGCATCGGGCGCTGTCGTTGGCGGCCGTGCTCGGGTGCCTGCTTGCGGCAGAGCGTCCGTTCGAACCCGCGTTGACCTTGTCCGACGCAGTCGTGCCGCGTGGCCGCGGCTCGCGGGTCTCAGTCGGTGGCGTCGGCGTCATCGATGACAGCTACAACGCGAACCCAACGAGCATGGCCGCCGCGTTGCGCGGCCTCGCGGGTGAGCCCGCGCGGCGAACGGTGGCGATCCTCGGTGAAATGCGTGAACTCGGTGATGGCAGCGAGGAATACCACAGACAACTCGTCCAGCAATGCGATGGTATTTCCCGCATCGTGTGTGTCGGCGCCGGCATGCGAGCGCTGTGGGACGTCCTCCCGGCATCCCAGCGCCTCTCCTATGGGGAGAGCGCGGACGCGCTTGCGATCGACGATGTTGTCGCGGAACTCGAGCCCGGCGACGTCGTGCTGGTCAAGGGGTCGAACCGCGTCTTCTGGGTACACGACTTCGTGGACAAGTTGCTCGAGTCGCTCGAGCTTAGATTTCGGACGGCCTAACGAAACTGCTAGGGCGCGTTGCGGGTGGCGCGCCCGTTCAGCACGCGCCAATGCTCGATCGAAAATGCGGTAACGAGCAAACCTATCACCTCATGTATCCGCGCAGATTGCGTCTGCAAGTTCGCGTCGGTTACGAAGAACAGCATGAATCCGGACACCGACAGCACCGTGACTACGAACGTCAGCAATCCACCACTGACGCGCCGTTTACGCTGACGCCAGGCTTCCGACGCGTGTCGAGCCATGATCCAGCCGAACACGTATGCGAAGCCGATGCTCAACACGCCGTGAATCCACAGCAGCGTCGGCTCCCATGGATGTCGCTCGACGCCAAAATCACTCGGAGTCGCGAAGTACACATGCACGATCAGCCACAAGCAGCCGCTGAGCCAGACGCCACCAGCGCAGACGTAAATCGTGTAGCGCAGACTCGTCTGCATGAGCCTATGCGGGTTTTCGCGGGCTGCTTGCAGCGTGTGGCCGCCTTCCACGTTCATGGAGCCGCCGCATCGGCGCCGCGCAGTGCGACTTGCCATAGCGCGACGAGCCAGCGGACACCCTGGGTCACGTGTTCGGATGACAGCGTGGCGCCGGAGATGTTTTTGATGTCGGTGCGAAACTCCAATTCGGCGAGGTCTTTGCGATCGGCGAATTGATGACGCCACGCGGCGTTGCGGATTTCGCCGCCGTGGCTTTCGCGATACGCGAGGATTTCGATGCTGCGCAGCGTGCCGTCATGGGTGATCCCCACCGCGTACGTGATCAGGTCCGAGCGACCGATCACCTCGTCGACAAAGACCCAGCCGATGGTCGCTCCGCCGATCGCGCGCCACGCGCGCAATGTTCCATGCTGCGGCTGCGGCCCCGCAAGCGCCGCAACGGCATCCCGTTCCGTGGGTGTCAATGAAACGATCACCGGTGCGAAGGAACTCGCGTCGGGGAAAAGCGTGCGCTGCGCAGCGTCGATCGTCAGGTAATCGGCGGCGACGACGACGCTGGCCGGCAACGTCAATGCCGCGACGCCAACGATGCCGAACAGCCCGCCGTCGAATTGCGCCATCAGAACTGATATCCCACGCCCAGGTTCACCAGATCGCTCTCACCGTCACCGCTGAAATGTTGATAGTCGGCCTTCAGCACCACGCCCTGCGCAAACAACAGGCTGAAGCCGCCAGTGACGATATCTTCATCGTCCGCGTCCGCCGGCGTGAGCCCCGGCGCGATGTCGGCATAATTCGACGCGGTATTTACGCGCTCGAACCGGATGAACGGCGCCAATGAGCCAGTCTCCCAATCGAATAGATGGTATGCCGCCTGGCCGTACCAACCAAAGAAGTCCTCCGGGATCAGCGACGGATTACCGACGAACGTCGCGTTGATGCGCGCCGTATGTTCGATGTGGCCCGCCGCATAGAGCGCGGCAAGTTCAAAGCGACCCGGTGTCCAGGTTCCGTGAGCCTCCCACAGCGTCACTCGATTGTCGTGGAATCCCGCCTGGCCTTGCGCGGAGTCGCCGCTGAACACGGACGCGCCAAGACGCAGTCCCGGCACGCCGGTGTAATTGAGCGCGAGGATTCCGGCCAGGTCACTCGCATGAGCCAGCGCGAGCTCCTGATGGATCGAGCCGAGCGGCGATTCGAGACCGTCGGGCGATGTCGGATCCCATTTCGACAGATCAAATCCGGTTGTCAGGCCGACGTTCCAACGCAGGCCGCCGTCGGTGTCCCCTTGCACGATGAGGCCGCCTTCGCGCCACGTCGTCGGAATGATCGCGGTCTCGACCCGGTTGCGAAACACGCCGTAGAAGCGCGTCGGTTCATGGTTTTCGTTGAGCAGACCGCTCGGCATCAGGAACAAGCCCGCTTTGCCGTATGCATTTCCGAGCAATGCGGCGTCGAACTGGCGTTCGATGTAGACCTGTTCGACTTCTACTTCGCCGGGATCGTCGGCCGAACTGATCGTGTTCTCGACTTCGAGTTCGCTGATCATCCGAGTCTTGTCGTCGAACTGATTGGTCATGCCGATGACGAACCGACTCACGGTCTCGGTCGTCTCTGACGGATGATCTGTGGGGCGCCCATAATCGACCTGTCCGTATCCGGACCACGTGAGCCCCGGATTGCTCGATTCGTTGTGTTCGGCGGACGCGGCGACGACCGTCACCGGCGCACTCGTGATCTCGCCGCGTTCCGCTTTCATCGATGCGAGCTCGGTTCGCAACGCTTCCACCTGCGCCGCGAGTGTCTGCAATTTCGCTTCGAGCGCCTCCTGTGTGTCGGCGCGGGCGACCGTCGGGGCCAGCAACGTGATGGCAAGCGACGCAATCGCAACAACGCGAAGGCGCCGGTCAGCGGGGTGTGGGTTCGATCGAGACATAGGGGACCTCTTCGATTGAGAGCCGTACAAAAGGTTAGGGTTGAAAACCGTCGGTGAGCGTTTCCAGGAATGCGATGACGTCTGCGATCTCCGCGGAGGAGAGCGCCGGCGTGTCGCCGAGGCCGCGGTTGTATGGCACTTCGGTGACGTTGACGTTCGCAACGAACTCGGTTGGCAGGTCGTTGAAGTTCTGGACCTGACCCGCGGCGTCGATGGGGTACCACTCTTCAGGATTGGTGTCGCGCCGAACGTAGAACTTCAGCGCCTCGGTCAGCGTCGCGAACCGGCCGTTGTGGAAATAAGGCGCGGTCACCGCGATGTTGCGCAGAGTCGGTACCTTGAATGCTCCGCACAGATCGCGTGATGTCGCAAGATCATCGCGTGCCGGACCACACAACCCGAGGTCGAAGTAGTTCGGATCGTCGTTGGCGGGAATCGCATCGTTGCGCGGCACGCCGAGATTGTCGTAACTGAAGTCCGTGAATAGCGGCGCCTCGCCGTTCGGGCCGCGAGCGTTTGGATGGCACGCAGCGCAGTTGCCTTTTTTCCGGGTTGTTGAACAACGCAAGACCGCGCAGTTCCGCGTCCGTCAGGCGTACTTTCCCCAGCAGGAAATAGTCGTATTTGCTCGTGAACGGCGCGAAGTCGGGATCTTCGGTTTCATATTGCGCGATCGCGACGAGCGCGCGATCGAATACAACTGGCGGATCGTCGAAGATGTTTGCCCCGAAGACCGCCCGAAATTCGTCGGAGTACGTCGCGTGCATGAGTTTGTCGGCAACGTCCGCGGCGGTCCCGTGATCCATCTCATGCGCCGCGAGCAGCGGGCGCGCGGCTTGTTCGGCGAGGCTATTCGCTCGGCCGTCGCGATTGAAACCACCTAGCGGTGCGCCGCCGCTGTCGAATGAAAACGTCGGCGTTTTGCTTACGTAACGCAGCGACGGCGCGTTGCGAAATCCGTCCTGATCGAGATTGGCGCCGCCGCGCGGAACGGGTTCAGGCGTCGCACCCGCGAGCGCGTGATCCGGATCGTGGCACGTGGCGCAAGCCATCGCGCCACTGGCTGACAGCGAGACGTCCGCGAAGATCTTCTCGCCGAGCTCTGCGAGGCGCGACATCGAGACCGAGGTGCCGCCTGCGCCGACGCCGTCTCCGCCGGAACCCCCGCAGCCGCCGACCGCCAGCAAGCTGAAAGCGATGGAGAAGAGTCGCGTTGCGACCGTTAGAAACGCTGAGTTCATTTTCGGATCCAACGAAGCCCGACGCGGACCGTTTCGCGCCACGCACCCAGTCGAGGTGGTAGAATTGAATGAGATTGAGAATTATTATCATTATGATGCGCGCGTGATGTCAACGTCGGACCACCAAACAGAGCGCGCCAGCACATTTCCGCCGTCGGGGGACGTCGAGTTCCGGCATTTGCGGCCGGCGCTCGGAACGTTCGTGGCCGTCAGCGGCAAGGTTGCCGACGCGCGGAACGTACGCCCGGGGGTCGAGGCCGCGTACGACGCCATCGAACGCGTCGGCGCGCTGATGCACCCGACGCGCAACGACTCGGATCTGACATCGATTCGTACGTCACCCATCGGGCGCGCGATCGCGATCCATCGCTGGACGTGGGAAGTGTTGTGCTGGTCGCAGCGCCTCAATGCGTTATCGGGCGGTCGGTTCGATCCCTGCGTTCCCGAGTCTGCCGGACGAATCCGCGACATCGATCTGCCGGCGCCCGGCGTCGTCGTCTGCAGGGCACCCGTCGCGATCGATCTCGGTGGCATCGCGAAGGGCTTCGCCGTCGATCGTGCGGTCGACGCACTGATCGCGGCGGGCTGCAGCGAAGGCCAAGTCAACGCCGGCGGAGACGTTCGTTGTTTTGGGCCGGCCCCGGCGACGATCTGGCTGCGCATCGCCGGGTTCGCCCGGCCGATCCAGCTGCGTGATCGCGCGTGTGCGACGAGCGATCCAGCACAAACGCAAGCGCCGTCAGAACATCGCGGCTACTACCGACCTGAAGCGTGCACGGGCGGTCCGGCTAGTCGCCGACCCGCAGTGGTGGTCGCGTCGACGGCGCTCGTTGCAGACGCGTTGACGAAATGTGTACTGCTCGCCGACGGCGCCTCGGATCAGTGTGACCTCGACGCGCTTCTGAAGTCTCTCGGTGCCACCGCGATTGACGTCGACTAACGGTCTCACAGAGTTGCGTGGCTGGCCGCCAAGGTCCGTATCGGATTGCCAGCTGAACTGCGCGTCAGTCCCTCAGTGGGCGTAGATGCTCACGGGCTGTTTTCAGAGGAAAGAAGACCCGGCGGTTTAGGCCGGGTCAATCCACTAGGAGTCACACATGTCGGAATGGTCGGCCATGGGGAGGAGGTCTGGCCATTCCTTCCGTCGCGGAGGTCATTGGGGGAAGACGTCCGCGACGGCGGTCGAAGTAAACCGGATTTTCCGCCGCGCACCGGAGAACTGGTTCCTCTTTCTGACGCGGAGAGCCGAAGAAGACCGCTGAACTGAGCAGCGCTGCCCGGTCTTCCGGCCGTGCCGCGCGAACCGAGACACCCGAGCGGTCGCGCTTGATGCGAGTCGATCCTGTAGTATTGCCGTTCGACGCCGCGTGGGCAGTCCATGCGGGCGACGGCTACTTGAGGCATTGCATGATCGTTGATTCGCGAGGCCGGCGATTTCGCAATCTGCGCGTGAGCCTCACCGCGGCGTGCAACTACGCGTGCGACTACTGCGTGCCGAACGGCAAGCGCCTGGTCGCGGCCGAGGACGAATTGTCGGCGGCGCAGATGATTCGAGCCGTTGAGCTGCTGGTCGCGGCGGCCGGCATCGAAAAGCTGCGTATCACGGGCGGCGAGCCGATGGTGTCGCCGAAGTTCGATCAGTTTTTGCCCGCCGTAATGCGGCAGCCGCTGCGCGACGTGTCGATCACGACGAATGGCCAATTGCTCGAGCGCAAAGCGGACCTGATCCTCGCGTCGGGTATCAAACGGCTGAACGTGAGCCTCGACACTTTGAATCCGCTGGCGTTTACGAAAATCGCGCGTGGTGGCGACCTGGCCACGGTGCTGCGCGGTATCGAACGGATGCTCGCCGCGGGTGTGAGGCTCAAGATGAACATGGTGCCGATGCGCCATGCGAACCTCGATCAGGTGCTGCCGCTGCTGGAGTTCTGCCTCGAACGCGGCATCGAGTTGCGTTACATCGAGCTGATGAACATGGGGCATTTGAAGCACAGTCCCGACTATGCGCGCCAGTTCGTCGGCCAGGCAGAACTGCTGCAGACGATCAGGGAGCGCTACGAATTTGCGCGCACCGATGCAGCGTACGACTCGACGTCGGTTCGTTACGAAATTCCCGGCGTGGGTGCGTTCGGCATCATCGCCAACGAATCCGAACCCTTCTGCAGCGCGTGCACGCGGTTGCGGTTGTCGTCGAACGGATTCCTTTACGGCTGCCTGTCCAACGCGCATCGACACTATATCGGCGATCTGCTCGAGTGGCCGGACCATCTTGCGTTGGCTCAGCTGCAGCGGCTGCTCGTTCGCGCGCTCGCGGACAAGCAGAGTGTGTCGTTTCAGGGCGAAGTCACCGTGATGAAGTTCATCGGCGGTTGAGCAGGTTTCGTCGATGTCGCCTCGATGATCGATTCGGAATCACTGTTTGCGCGACTCGAGCTGGACAAGGCGCGTAAGCGACCTCCGATCTCCAAGTGGCATCCGCAGCAGATCGGCGACAGCGCGATGCGGATCACGAGCGACGGCCGCTGGTATTACCGCAATTCGGAAATCCGACGTCCCGAGATGGTGCAGTTGTTCTCGACGATTCTGCGACGCCAAGACGATCGATACTATTTGGTCACGCCGATCGAGCGTTTATCGATCGATGTCGACGACGCGCCGTTCGTTGCGGTCGATTTCGAGGCGCGTGGCCGCGCCGAGGCGCAGAACCTGGTGTTTTTGACGAACGTCGACGATGTGGTGGCCGCCGACTCAGACCACGCGATCGCGCTGCGCGGCGATGGCGCCCGCACGCGGCCCTATGTACTCGTCAGGGACGGGCTCGACGCGCTGATCGCGCGCTCCGTCT
This sequence comes from uncultured Gammaproteobacteria bacterium, assembly GCA_963829065.1. Taxonomy (GTDB): domain Bacteria; phylum Pseudomonadota; class Gammaproteobacteria; order Pseudomonadales; family Azotimanducaceae; genus DATJGR01. Next base: position 593,387 of record CAWHHK010000021.1, read on the forward strand.
ACTATCGACTCGCAGAGCTGGCGACGACCGGTCCGCGGGGATCGTATGGTGTGTGGAGCAATGGCGTGTTCTTCGACCTGGAGACGCGCTGAAATCGACTGCACAACCGCCGAACTACATGTTCGGATAATTCGGCCCGCCGGTCCCCTCCGGCACCACCCACGTAATGTTCTGCGCGGGATCCTTGATGTCGCAGGTCTTGCAGTGCACGCAGTTCTGCGAATTGATCTGAAACCGCGGAGATCCATTCTCAATCACCACTTCGTAGACCGCCGCGGGGCAGTAGCGCTGCGCAGGCTCGTCGTAGTCCGGCAGGTTGCGGGCGATCGGAATCGTCGGATCCGTCAACACCAGATGGCACGGCTGATCTTCGGCGTGATTGGTATTGGACAGGAACACTGACGACAGCTTGTCGAACGACAGCACGTTGTCCGGCTTCGGATAGTCGATCTGTTTCGCGTCGGCGGCCTTGATCAGTTTTGCGTAGTCGGGCACGGGATCCGATAGCGTGAACGGCGCGCGACCGCGGAAGAACGTCTGATCGATCCACGCGAACGCGCTGCCGAAAAATGCGCCGAATTTGTGGATCGCGGGTCCGGCGTTGCGCGCCTCATAGAGTTCGTTGTACAGCCACGAGTTCTTGAACGCTTCGGGAAACGCCGTCAGTTCCGTACCGCCGGTCGCGCCGCTCGCGAGCGCATCGAACACCGCATCGGCCGCGAGCATCCCGGATTTCATCGCGGTGTGACTGCCCTTGATCTTCAGCATGTTCAGAAAACCGGCGTCGTCGCCGATCAGCAAGCCGCCCGGGAACGACGAGCTTCGGCAGCGCCGGCAGGCCGCCCTTGACGATCGCGCGCGCGCCATAGGACACGCGCTTGCCGCCGGCGAGGTATTTGGCGATCCGCGGATGATGTTTGAAGCGCTGGAATTCGTCGAACGGGCTCAGGTACGGATTGCGTAACCGAGGTCGATGATCAAGCCGACGACGGCCTGCGTGTTTTCGAGGTGGTACAAGAAATCCGCCGGAAAATGCGCCCGGCAGATGATTCAGCGGCCAGCCCATCGCGTGCACGACCTTGCCGGGGACGTGCTTTTCGCGGATCGAGATCCCACAGTTCCTTCAGGCCGATCGCGTAGTGTTGCGTGGCCGCGCCGCGGTCGAGATCGAACTTCTTGATCAGCTGTTTGCCGAGATTGCCGCGGCAACCTTCGGCGAAGATCGTGTACTTGCCGATGCAGCTCGTAGCCGGCTTGGATACGTCGGCTTGTGGCTGCCATCGGCCGCGACGCCCATGTCGCCGGTCGCGACGCCGCGAACGCTGCCGTCGTCGTTGTACAACACTTCGGCCCCAGCGAATCCGGGAAACAGATTGACGCCGAGCGCCTCGGCCTGTTCGCCGAGCCAGCGGCACAGGTTGCCGAGACTGATCGCGTAGTTGCCGTGGTTGTGCGTCGCCTTCGGCACGAGCAAGCTCGGCACGCTGAATGCCGTTCGTGTCGTTGACCAGGTAGTAGACGTCGTCTTCAGTAACGGGCGTGTTGAGTGGCGCGCCGCGTTCGCGCCAGTCCGGGAACAATTCGTTCAACGCGCGCGGCTCGAATACGGCGCCGGACAGAATGTGTGCGCCGATTTCCGAACCCTTTTCGATGACGCAGACGCTGATTTCGTGGCCGGATCTTTGCGACAGCTGCATCAGGCGACACGCAGCCGCGAGCCCGCCGGGTCCGCCGCCGACGATGACGACATCGAATTCCATGGATTCGCGTGTCAAAAGGGTTCTCCTGTATGCGTCTGAAGCGTCGTTGTGGTGCGTGCGTGATGCGCCCGGCGCGAGAAAAGATATAGGGAACGCGTGAATCGAACTCTATTGAGCGCTTGTTGAGCAGCGCGCGGCCTCGCGCCGCGACGGCCTTCGCCTTGACCTCGCCGACGCGGGCAGGGGAGAATACCGCGCCTTCGGACCCGCCGGTCCGTACCCGCACGTCGAATCGCTACGAAATTTCCCAGTTACGATCCGAGGATCTGATGAAGGTATTGGTTCCGTCAAACGCGTCGTCGACGCCAACGTAAAGGTGCGCGTCAAGCCGGACAAAACCGGCATCGATCTCGACCAACGTCAAGATGGCCGTCAATCCGTTCTGCGAGATTGCGATCGAAGAGGCAGTGCGACTGAAGGAAGCCGGCGTCGCGACCGAAGTCATCGCGGTTTCCGTCGGCGCGGCGAACTGCCAGGAGCAGTTGCGAACGTGTCTGGCGCTTGGCGCCGATCGCGCGATTCTCGTGCAGACCGACGCCGAAGTGCAGCCGCTTGGCGTCGCCAAGATCCTCAAGGCGATTTACGACAAAGAGCAACCGTCAGATCGTGCTGTTCGGCAAGCAGAGCATCGATGGCGACAACAGTCAGACGGGTCCGATGTTCGCGGGCCTCGCGGGGCTGCCGCAAGGAACGTTCGCGTCGAAGGTCACCGTCGCCGACGGCAAGCTGACCGTGATGCGCGAGATCGACGGCGGCTTGCAGACTGTCTCGATGAGCTTGCCTGCAGTCGTGACGACCGACCTGCGTCTGAACGAGCCGCGTTATGCATCGCTGCCGAACATCATGAAGGCGAAGAAAAAGCCGATGGACATCATCGCCCCCGCGGACCTCGGCGTCGATGCGGCGCCGACGTTCGCGGTCCTGTCCGTTGAACCGCCAGCCGCTCGCAAAGCCGGCATCAAGGTGAAGACCGTCGAGGAACTCGTCGACAAGTTGCGCAACGAAGCAAAGGTGATTTCATGAGTACCCTCGTCGTTGCTGAACATGACAACGCCGCGCTGAAACCGGTGACGTTGAATGTGCTGGCCGCCGCTAAAGCGATCGGCGGCGATGTGCATCTGTTGATCGCGGGCGCGGGCTGCAAGGCCGTCGCGGATCGCGCGGCGACAATTGCAGGCGTCAGCAAAGTGCTGTTGGCCGACAACGCGGCATACGCGCATCAACTGCCCGAGAACGTCGCGCTGCTCGTCGCCGAACTCGGCGCGAAGTACTCGCACGTTTTGACCGGGCACACGACCGCCGGCAAAAACTTTCTACCGCGGGTTGCGGCGCTGCTGAACGTCGCCCAGATCTCCGACATTGTCAGCGTCGAATCGCAGGATACGTTCAAGCGTCCGATTTATGCCGGCAACGGCATCGCGACGATCAAGTCGAGCGACGCAATCAAAGTGCTGTCGGTGCGCGGTACCGCGTTCGATCCGGTCGCGGCGACCGGCGGAACGGCCAGCGTCGAGACCCTCGGCAGCGTGCACGATTCCGGTTTGTCCACGTTCGTCAGCGAACAGATTGTCAAAAGCGAACGACCCGAATTGACGGCCGCGAAGGTCGTCATCTCGGGTGGCCGCGGCATGCAGAACGGCGAGAACTTCAAACTGCTCGACGCCATTGCGGACAAGCTGGGCGCTGCGGTCGGCGCGTCGCGAGCCGCCGTCGACGCGGGATTTGTCCCCAACGACCTGCAAGTGGGTCAGACCGGCAAGATCGTCGCGCCGGATCTGTACATTGCGGTCGGGATATCCGGTGCCATCCAGCACCTCGCCGGCATGAAGGACAGCAAGGTCATCGTCGCGATCAACAAGGACGAGGACGCACCTATATTCCAGGTGGCCGACTACGGGCTGGTTGCCGACTTGTTCGTCGCGGTGCCCGAACTCGAACGCTTGCTCTGAGATCAGACTCGCGGGAATCCGCTTGGCCGTGTACCAGGTGACCGGCCGCGCGTGGTTGTGCACCTCGTCCTCGACGTTGAGGATCAATGCGAATAGTGCCATCCGCAGCAACACGCCGTTGTCGGTCTGGCGGAATATCGCGAGATTTGGATTCTCATCGAGATCCGCGTCGAGCTCGTTGGCTTGTGAGCGGGAATCGCGCGGCAGCGGGTGCATGATCACTGTGTTGGGTTCGCAATTCTCCGTATAAACGGTCTGATTGAGTCGAAATAGCCCGCGATATCGATCGGCCTCTTCCTGACTCGGAAAACGTTCTTCCTGCGTGCGCGTCACATACAGAATGTCGACGTGATGAATGCCCTTGGCGAGTTCGTTCAGCAACGTGACGTGATGGCCGCTGGCGCGAAGCGACTCAACGATGTCGTTGGGCGCCTCGAGTCCGGGCGGCGAAACCAGGTTGAAATGGATGCCGGCGAATTTGCCCAGCAGCTTGCAGAGTGAGTGAACCGCGCGTCCGTAACGCAGGTCGCCGACCATCGCGATGCGCAACTGGTCGATCTCGCGGCCCCGCCCGGCCATCTCTTTGCGTATCGTGTAGAGGTCGAGCAGCGCTTGGCTCGGATGCTCGTTCGGCCCGTCACCCGCGTTGATCACCGGCACGCGACTCGCCGATGCGAATTCCGCGACCGATCCTGCCTCGGGGTGACGCATCACGATGACGTCGCTGTAGCCCGACAACACGCGTGCTGTGTCGAACAGCGATTCGCCTTTGGCCAGCGACGAAGCTTTGACCTCTGTGGTCTCGCGCACGTCGCCGCCGAGCAGGTTGAACGCGCAACCAAACGAAATCCGCGTGCGCGTGCTGGGCTCGAAGAACATGTTGCCGAGAATCGCGCCTTCGAGCACGCGCGTGATCCGTTTACGCTGCGCGTAAGGCTCCATTTCGTCGGCAATCGCAAACACCCGATCGATCGCAGCGCGATCGAACTGATCCACCGACAGCACGTGGCGTCCGACGAAGTTCAAGCGTCCCCCAACGCAAAAATCTGCGGAACGGTAATGAACTGGCGGCGAGTTCTCAAGATCTTTTGTCGGACGTGACAGACAGGAGCGACCATGTGTGGCGAAAGTGATCGATGTCTCGTTTCCGCGGACGAGCCGTGATTAGGCCGCACTTGCGCTCGCTGCTATGATTTCATCGCCTCTGCGCGCGCTGACATCGAATATGAGTCAAGTACTCGACCCGGAAAACACAACGCGAACGACGCTGCTGCCGTTCACGTTCGCACGACGCTTTGGCGTTGCGATCACGTCGACACTCGATGCCGGCGGTGGGCCGGTCGACGTCGCGTACCGTAAACAACCCGATTTGACGGTACTCGCGGAATTACGTCGCTTCGCCGGCGCACCGATTACGTTGCGCCATGTCACCGACGAAGAGTTCGAAGAGATTTTATCCACCGCTTACTCCCGGGATTCGTCCCAAGCGCGGCAGATGGTCGCGGACATGGGCGACGAGCTCGATCTTGCGAGCCTCGCCGACTCCGTTCCGGAAACGGAAGACCTGCTCGACCAGGAAGACGACGCACCGATCATTCGCCTGATCAATGCGCTGCTCGCCGAGGCGATTCGGGAGAACGCGTCGGACATCCACATCGAGACGTTCGAAAAACAGCTGGTGGTCCGGTTTCGCGTCGACGGCGTGATGCGTGAAATCGTCCAACCCAAGCGCGCGCTTGCGCCGCTGCTGGTGTCGCGCATCAAGGTCATGGCGAAGCTCGACATCGCCGAGAAGCGCGTGCCGCAAGACGGCCGTATTTCGCTGCGGATCGGCGGTCGCGAAGTCGACGTGCGCGTGTCGACGATGCCGGCCAGCAACGGCGAGCGCGTCGTGATGCGCTTGCTCGACAAACAGGCCGGGCGATTGAACCTCAACAACCTCGGCATGTCCGAGAAGACGCTGGTCCGGTTGCGCGAAGTGGTGCACAAGCCGCACGGGATTTTCCTCGTGACCGGTCCCACGGGCTCCGGCAAAACGACGACGCTGTACTCGAGCCTTGCCGAATTAGAGAGCGCGACGATCAACATTCTCACGATCGAAAACCCGATCGAATACAACCTGCCGGGGATCGGCCAGACGCAGGTGAACGACAAAGCGGACATGACATTCGCGCGCGGCCTGCGCGCGATCCTGCGGCAGGATCCGGACGTCGTGATGGTCGGCGAGATTCGCGATATCGAGACCGCTGCAAATCGCGGTGCAGGCGAGTCTGACCGGACATCTCGTGATGTCCACGCTGCACACGAACACGGCCGTCGGCGCGGTGATGCGGCTGGTCGACATGGGCGTTCAGCCATACCTGCTCGCGCAGTGCCTCGTCGGCATGCTGGCGCAGCGGCTCGTCCGCGTACTGTGTCCGGATTGCAAGGAACCGGTGCGCGCCGACAGTTTCGAATGCCAGTTCCTCGGCGTCGAGCACGCGCGCGCACCGAAGATCTTTCGCGCGAAGGGATGCGAACTGTGCGGACACAGCGGTTTCCGGGGTCAGATCGGTATCTACGAGCTGGTCGTCGTCGATGAGACGCTGCGCGAGCGGATCCACGATCGTTCGTCGGAGCAGGAGCTGTCGCGACACGTTCGAACCACCAGCCCGGGCATTCGCGACGACGGGCGCGACAAAGTCTTGAGCGGCGTCACGACGGTTCAGGAAATCCTGCGCGTGACATTCGAGGACTGACGTCCGATGGCCGCCTACGAATACGTCGCCCTCGACGCCGGTGGCCGCCAGAAGAAGGGCGTGATCGAGGCCGACAGCGGCCGTCAGATCCGCCAGATTCTGCGCGACCAGGGACTGGTGCCGCTATCGGTCGACGTCGCCTCCGATCGCGCCGGCGCCCCCTCGGGAGCCCGTTGGCGCTGGCGGCGGGGCATGGGCGCCCTCGACCTCGCATTGTTTACCCGGCAGATGTCGACCCTGCTGGGTGCATCGCTTCCGATCGAAGAAGCGCTGCGCGCGGTTGCGCAGCAGACCGAGAAACGACACATCACGACGATGGTGATGGGTATTCGCAGCCGCGTGCTCGAGGGACATTCGCTCGCCTCGAGTCTGGCCGAGTTCCCGAGCGCCTTTTCGGATCTGTACCGATCGACGGTGATGGCGGGTGAACAATCCGGGCACCTCGACTCGGTGCTCGAGAACCTCGCGACGTATACCGAACGTCGCTACGAATCGACGCGCAACGTCGAAATGGCGATGTTTTATCCGGTGATCCTGTTTCTGCTCGCGGTCGCGATCGTCGGCGCGCTGCTCGTCTACGTGGTGCCGGACATCGTTCACGTCTTCGAGAACACCGGCCAGAAACTGCCGTGGCTGACTGCCGCGCTGATTGGATTGTCCGAGTTCGTACGCGGATATGCGTGGTTGATCGGGTTGGTGATTGTCGGGAGCGGTCTTCTTCGTGCGCTGGCTCGCGCAGCAGCCCGACATCCGCCTCGAATGGGATCGGCGCAAATTCGAGGTGCCGCTCGTGCGGCGCATCACGCGCGCGAACAATTCGAGCCGCTATGCGAGCACGTTGAGCATTCTGACGATGTCGGGTGTGCCGCTCGTCGACGCAATGACGATCGCCGCCGAGGTCGTCGGCAACCGTGTGGCTGAAAAAACGCCTGACCGAAGCAACACGGCGCGTCAGCGAAGGGGCGAGTCTGCGAATCGCGTTGGAAGCCGCTGGGCACTTTCCGCCGATGATGCTGCACATGGTCGCGAGCGGCGAATCGAGCGGCGAACTCGATCAGATGCTGGCGAAGGTTGCGGAGTATCAGCAACAGGAACTGGAACGGCTCGGTGACGACGCTCGTGCGTCTGTTCGAACCTGCAATGCTGCTGCTGATGGGCGGACTCGTGATGCTGATCGTTCTGGCGATCCTTCTTCCGATTTGAGCATGAACAAACTGGTGGTATAGCGATGGATCAAAAGACGTTCAGGCGGATTCACGTTGATCGAGATCATGGTGGTGGTCGTCATCATCGGCATCCTCGGCGCGTTGATCATTCCCAACGTCGTCGGCCGTGACGATCAAGCGCGCGCGACCGCGGTCAAGAACGATTTGCGCGCCGTCGCCAACGCGCTCGAGATGTACAAGCTCGACAACTTCCATTACCCGTCGACCGACCAGGGGCTCGAAGCGCTGGTGACGAAGCCGAGCGGCTTTCCGGAAGCGAAGAACTTCAACCCCAACGGCTATCTGAAGAAAGTCCCGACCGACCCGTGGGGACGTTCCGATCGTCTACATCAACAACGGCGAGACGTTCGAACTGTATTCGCTGGGCGCTGACGGCGTCGAAGGCGGGGAAGGCAAAGGCGCCGACATTCACTACGAGGCGCTGTGACGGCGCGCCATGCGGCGTCCGCCGCGCCACCACGGTCGCGTGCGCGCCTTGGCGGCCGTGTGCCGCGCCTGGCGGCTTCACGCTGATCGAGATGCTCGTGGTCGTCGTGATCATCGGCATCCTCGCGAGCACGATCGTGCTCGGATTCGTCGGGTCGGATCGCGAGCAGAACCTGCGCACCGAAGCCGAGCGTCTGGCCGAGCTGATCGAGATGGCGCGTTCGGAGGCCGTGCAACGCAACGAAGAATGGGGCCTTGCGATCGGCGCCACGGGCTATCGATTTCTGGTGCTGGATTCGATCACGCACCGCTGGGTCGAACAAAAGAACGGTCCGTTCCATCCGCGCGAGACGCCCGACATGACGCTGTCGGTGCAGGTCGATGCGCTGACGATGCCCGGGGCGAATGCCGAAGGAGACTACGCCGAACATCATCATGTTCTCGAGCGGCGAGCAGACGCCGTTCGAAATCGAGATCACGCCGCAATGGAAATCGATACCGTGGAGCGTCAAATCGGACGGTCTGGCCCGGCCGAGCGCCAACGCCGCGCGTGAAGCAGCCTCGCGGGTGGCTTCACGCTGATCGAACTGCTGATCGCGGTCGCGGTGTTCGCGGTCGTCGCGACGACGGTGTACACGCGCAGCGGCGATTCGATTCGTCAGCTCGGCGCGCTCGAGGAACGCACGCTGGCGCTGTGGCTCGCGGAAAATGAACTCGCGATGATGCGTGTCGCTCGCGCGAACGCCGACGCGCCGATGCCGACCGGAACCACACGCACGCGAGGTGACGATGGCCGGGCGCGACTGGCGTGTCGAGGTGAAGATCACCGATACGACGAATCCACTGGCTGCGCCGCGCCGACATCGGCGTCGCGCATGCCGACAAGCCCGAGGCGTCTCTCGAATCGTTGACCGGATTCGTCGGGCGGTATTGAGCACGCATGCGTCGAAATCGCGGATTCACGTTGCTCGAGATGCTCGTCGCGCTCGCGGTGTTTGCGGTGCTCGGCTTGATGTCGAGCCAGATGGTCAGTCGCGTGCTCGACGTCCACAAGGTCGCGATCGCGCGCGGCGAACGCCTCGGCGAATTGCAGCGCGCGATGCAGCTGATGCAGCGCGACGTGCTGGAAATCATCGCGCGTTCGGTGCGCGACGAGATGGGTGACCCGATCCCAACGTTGCGCATCGGCACCGATGTCGCGCTGGAGCTGACCCGCAGCGGCTGGCGCAATCCGCTCGGGCAACGCCGCAGCGAATTGCAGCGCGTCGCGTACATCATGCGCGACGAGATCTTGTATCGCTACTACTGGAACGTGCTCGATCGCGCGGAAGACTCGCAGCCGGTCGTTCAGGAGCTGCTGCACGACGTCACCGAGGTCGAGGTAAACGCGATCGACGTCAGCGGCAACGAGCACGCGTTCTGGCCGCTGGTCGGCGACCTGCAGAGCGATCCCTCGACGAAGCTGGCCGCGATCCAGGTGCGCTTCACCGCGGCACCGTTCGGCGAAATCACGCGTGTGTGGGACGTTCCCGGCCGCGTTCCTGGCGCAATCGCCGGCGTATCCCGCGCCATGATCGCGCAGCCGTCAACGCGGCGTCGCGCTGATCAGCATTCTGCTGATCGTCGCACTCGTCACCGCGCTGATGTATCACCTGATGACGCGCCAGGCGCTCGTCGTCGCGCAAACGCGACAACTGGTCCGCGCGGATCAGTCGCTCGCGTACGCACTCGGCGCGGAGGCTTACGCGCGGCAGATCCTGTTCGACGATTGGAATCGCCCGCCGAGTCGCGCGATCGATACGCTGACTGAACCGTGGGCCGTTCCGGCGGTGCCGTTCGACATCGAAGCCGGAACGCTCGGAGCTGTCGATCGAGGACCTCGATCGACGCTTCAATCTGAATTCGCTGGCGGGCACAGCGGCGGCGAAGAACCTGGTGCGTTTCAAGACGCTGCTCAACGCGCTGGGTCTGGATCCGGCGGTCGCCGATGCGTGGCACGATTGGGTCGACGGAGATCTCGAAGCGACGGGTTTCGGCGCAGAAGATGCCACGTATCTGGTCGCGACGCCGCCGTTTCGCACGGCGAATCAGCCCGCCGGCAGCACGTCGGAGCTCGCGTTGCTGCAACTGCTGGACCCCGATCAGCTCGCGCGTCTGCTGCCGTACGTCACGACGTTGCCAACGACCGAACTCAGGGTCAACGTCAACACGGCGGAGGCGCCGACTCTGGAATCGCTGTCACAGCACGTGACGCCGGCGCAAGCAGAATCCCTGGTAGAATCCGATCGCCACTACGACGACACCGGCGCGCGTCGTAGCGGAAGTCCCGGAGTTCAGCGACAGTATCGATGCGATGGCGGTGGTCAGCAGCTACTTCGAAATTCACGCGCGCGCCGAAATCGACGGATTTCGAACCGAACTCACCAGCGTCGTCTATCGTGACCCGGCCACCGGACACATGACGTTGTTGTCGCGCGACTTCGGCAAGCGGTTGCCTTCCGTCGTCGAAGCTCAAGAAGCGCAAGACGCACAGCAGGACGTCGAAACACTGATGCGCCTGTTCATTCGTATCGCAAGTGCGGCGACGGCTGAACCGCACGCGACTCGAGTCGCTCGAATGGCTGCTCGTCGACAGGCAGGGCACGCTCGTCAGTCAGGGTTCCGGCGATCTGGCGATGCTCGACGAGCTGCGTCGATCTCAAAACGATGCAGGATCCTGCGGACGTCGTACTGCTGGTTCCGACGCGAGTATTGCCTGTCGATGCGCTGTACGGTGCCCGGCCGCACGCTCGGCCAGATGCGACGCGCGTTGCCGTACGTCGTCGAGGAGTTCATTGCCGGCGATATCGATACGATGCACATCGCGGCGGGGCCGGTGCGGCGCGACGCTCCCGTCGACGTCGTGCTGATCGAACGCGCGGTGCTGCAGGGTTGGATCGACACACTTGCGGCGCACGGCAGTTGTCGCGTCATTTGCCGCACCCGACGCGGCGATGCTCACCGGCGCACCAGACGAAGTCACGTTGTTGTTCGACGGCGAACGCGTGCTGGTGCGCTCGATCGATCAGGTCGCCGCGATCGAAGCCGACGCGTTGAAGCTGGTGCTCGAATCGCGTCGTGGCGAAGGCCGAGGCCGGCGGCATTCGCTTCGTCGCCGTGAACGGCGAGTTCCGGAGGTGATGCGCGCCGAAGTTGCGCAGGCCACCGCACATCCGATCGAGTGGATCGACACCGAGAGCGACGTCACGGCGCTCGCGCATCTCGCGGCTGCGTTCCCGGGCACTCCACCTGCGATCAATCTGCTGCAGGGAACACTCGCGCCGCCGACCCAGGGCGGCAACAGCTGGGTTCGTTGGCGCGGCGTTGCGGCGTTGTTGGGAATCTGGTTGTCGTGTTGTTGGCCAGTGAGACGGTGCGAGGGATCTGGGCGTCGCATCGTGCGCATGCGCTGACGAGCGACATCGAAGCGCTTTATCGCAGCTATTTTCCGAAGGATCAGCGGGTCCAGGATCCGTACAAGCAGATGAGTGCCCATCTGGGTGGTCGCGGCGCGACGCCGACTCGACGTTCCTGTCGTTGCTCGGCCATCTTGCGTCCGGGCTCGCGGCGAATCCGATCGGCGCAGCTGCGCAGCATCACGTTCAACGACGGGCGCGCGGAACTCGGCGCAGAAGTCGCGGTCGGCGGCTTCGACGCGCTGGAGAGCGCTGAAAGCGGCGTGGGGCAACGAAGGCGTCGGCGGTCGATATCAGTTCCGCGGAGCAGCAGGATCAACAGGTCCACGCGCGGATCCGGTTGAGGGGCGGTTGATGTGGAACGAATCGATAACGCATTACGCGCGTCGGCCGCGGCCGCTGGTTCGTCACGCTCGAGCCCAACGAGCGCTCGATGGTGACGCTGCTGGCTGCGTTCCTCGTCGCGCTGCTGTCTGTACAGCGTGATCTGGCGGCCGCTGCACGACTGGAGCAGCGCGGCCGACGCGCACGTACCAACGCCAGACTTGCGGTGCTCGATTGGATGCGTCTGCACGAAAGCGAAGCGCGTGCCGCCGGACAACGCGTCAACGGCTCGCCTGAGTCCGGCTCGTTGCTGACGGTCGTTGCGAACTCTGCGGCGCACGCGGGACTGCAGCTGTTGCGCTACCAGAAGGAAGGCGATGGCGTGTCGGTCGTGCTGCAGAATCAGTCGTTCAACTCGCTGATCGGGTGGATTGCCGAGCTTGAGCACGACGATCACGTCACCGTGAAGCAGATCTCGATCGACGGGCAAGACAGAGCCCGGCTTGGTAAACGCCAGAATAACTCTAATATAATCAATATGTTATTGATATTATCTTGCGAAATCAGCATCATCGATATTTGTCGCGTCATTGACGGCAGATCGTTGCTTCGAGAACCACGTCTCAGTCCGCCTGACCATTCAATCAATCTATCCGACCGCTCGTCGCCCTAGACTTTTCCTCGAGATCGAGTCAGCCAAGTCCGTAGGGAGGGCCATTGGCAACAGGACATGATCAACGGAGAGACCCGCGAGGCCGTGCTCAACGCGCTGCATCACAACGTCACCGGCGAACTGCTGCGATTGATCGACGGGTTCTACAGCAACATCGAAGACGGACTGTTCGAATTGGCGTATCGAACCGCAGACGAAGGCACAACGCCGCCGCTGTTTCGACCTGATGCGCGAACTGCGATTTCGCCGCACTGGATTGGTGAAAGCGTTCGCGCGCGTCGATGGATCGATATCGCAGCCTCTGGTTCGACGAGGACGAGTCGCTCGACGCCGAGGCGTCCGACCGGCCAGGAACTGGATCAATTGATCATGCGGATGGCGGAGAAGAGCAGCTCGCATTTCTCCGGCGTGCTGCAGTGCATCGCCGAGCGCGCGGAGATTGCGACCGGACGTGCATTCGAAGGCGGCACACGACGTGCCGATTTCGCCGCGTCGCGTTGCGCGCGCCTTCGTCGTGTCGTGTCGCAGCTTGAAGCTCGATCACGCGTCGATCGAAATCGTCCAGGACCTCTTCAGCCGCTTCGTGCTCGACGGCCTGGGCAGCATCTACGGCCACTGCAATCTGCGGCTGCACGCCGAGGGTTACGCAACGGCAGATGAAATGGGGATCGCCTCGGGCGCGTGATCGCGCCGCTCGTCAGCGCGGATCGTCCGTTGCTGTCCGTGGTTTTCGCCGGGTCTTCGATTGACACTGTCGAGCAATTGGTTGACGTGTCCGCGCCGCGGACGAAGCGACCGCCGGGCCGCGTCTGCGCAAGCAGCTTCTCCTCGAACGGACGCACCATTCGAATCGGCCGTCTGACCGCGGTGACGGTGACCGAATACGTTGAGCCACAGATCGGAACGACGGCCGAATCGCTGCACGCGGCGAAAGTACACGTCGGGTTGTTCGCCGCCGGCGACGAGTCCGACGATCACCGCGATGATCGAGATCGGACTCAGGAACACGTCGCGCAGGCCTCCTGCCGCGAGCTTGCAGCTGAAACAACGCGACCTCCCAGATCAGCCGAATGCGCGCATCGTGGTGGGGCGGAGTGGTTGGTGGTTCGTCTTGCTCATGATCGCGGAGTCTAGGATCGGCGCCGCGGTGCCTCGCAATGATCCGATTCATCCGGCTATCGTCGCGCGCATGTCGAGAACCCAGCGAACTGCGCATCGAATCCGCATGCATCGAATTGCGACGTTGATGTTGCTGATCGGTGTCGCTGCGAGCGCGTGGCGTGCAAAAGACGCAATCGGAATCGTCGTGCTTGCAGACTGATTTCGGGCTGAAAGATCAGGCCGTCGCCGCGATGCGCGGCGTCATACGCAGTGTCGATCGTCGCGTGCTCGTCGACGATCTGACGCACGAAATTCCCGCCTACAACATCTGGGAAGCCGCGTACCGGCTCAATGCGGTCATCGACTATTGGCCGACGGATACGGTCTTCGTCTCGGTGGTCGACCCCGGCGTCGGCACTGCGCGCAAGTCGGTGGTCGCGCGACTGAAGAACGGCCAGACGATCGTGACGCCGGACAACGGCACGTTGACGTTGGTCGCCGATCGGGTCGGCGTCAGCGCGGTGCGCGAGATCGACGAACGCACGCACCGGCTGCCCGGATCTCCAGGATTCGTATACGTTTCACGGGCGCGACGTCTATGCCTACGTCGGTGCGTTGCTCGCGAGCGGCAAGCTCGAAGTTCGACGATGTGGGACCGCTGCCAGAGCGACATCGTCAGGCTCGACGTACGAACGCGCGACCGCAAGCAACGACCGTCTCGTCGGCGGCATTCCGGTGTTGGATCCACAGTACGGCAACGTCTGGACGAATATTCCGGCGGGCGACCTGCAGACGCTCGGCATTCAATTCGGCGATCGGGTGAGCACTGACGATCAGCGATGGCGAGCACACAGCTCGTGACGCTGACGCTGCCGTACGTTCGCACGTTCGGCGATGTGCCGCTCGGCGAACCGCTGCTGTACGGCAACAGCGTCGGGATGCTGGCGGTGGCGCTCAATCAGCGGCAACTTCGCACAGGTGTACGGCATTGCTTCGGGCCCGACATGGCGGGTCGACATTACTCGGGCACCAGCCGAATCACATTGACGACGTGCGGCTCGATGGCCGTTCGCGAATACAACAGCGGGAAGCTGCCGTCGGTCGCCCAGCCTTCGAGCAGGTTCGAATAGAACGGGCTGCGCGGATCGCCCGATTGTCCTGGCGCGTTCGTCATGCGCGCCTGATCCCAGCGGCCCACGTCGAGCACCATGCGCCACGATGCGCCCGACGCGACGGCGAAGTCGTCGCCGTCGAACGTCGTGTTGTTCGGTGTCGTGCCGTCGCCGCCCCTCGCATAACTCGTCATCGCGACTTTGCCCGCGAGGTCCTTGCCGAATCGCGCGAGCAGCGGGTGGCGGAACGCGATCTTGTGCAGCGAACCCCAGCGCCACTGGGTCGGATCGTTCCCGAGCAGGCCTTGCGTTGCGTGCCACGCCGCGGTCAACGTGCTGTCGAGCAGCGGCGCCATGACCTCGCGCTGCTCATCGAGCGTCGAGAGAATCGCGGGCGAATCGATTGGCTGAATCAGCGCGGCTGCATCGGGTGCAGCCCAGCTCGCGATCGCAGGGTTCAGGAAACGCACATACCAGACCTCGTAGAGCGCGGCGGCGGGGGAGTCGGCGGTCAGCACGCCGTCCCACGCCCGCAGCATCGACGCTGCCGGAGAATCGGCCGACGCCGGCAGTCGAGCGATCAGCTCACGCGCCAACAGCGACGTATAGTCGCGTTGCAGCGCCAACGAATCCGCGAAGGTGTGTCGCGGCTGCTGCTCGAGCACTTCGGCGAGGCGGCGCGCGCGCCACGGTGGCGTCCATTCGAAGCCGATGCGCCGCTGCGCGATCGGATAGTCGGCGGGAAGGTTCATCGCGTTCGCCGTTGCGATGATACCCGCGTGCCGGATTGAACTCCTCCGGCAGCGCGTCCATGTCGAAGTAGCCGTCCCACTCGTAACGGCCGTCGCCCGGCACTGGCAGCAATCCGTCCCAATTCGTCCGGCGCGGAAATAAACCGACGGGCTTGTAACCGATGTTGCCGTCGATATCGGCATAAACCTGATTCTCCGACGGCGCGCCCCAGCGATTTAAGCTCGCCGACGAACTCGCGCCAGTTCTGTGCGCGCATGTATTCGATGCTGCCGAAATACGGCGCCATGCCGGGCTCGAGCCAGCCGAGGCGGGCGGCAAATGCTCGATGGTGCGATGGATCTTCGAAGATGACCGGTCCATGCCGCGTGAATTTGAGCGTCACCGTCGTGGCCGCCGCGTCGAGTATCGGCACCGATTCTTCGATCACCGTCATTGGCTCCCAGCGATCTTGGTATCGATACTCGTTCGGCGCGTCGGGACGTGTCTCGTAGACGTACAGATCCTCCTGATCGATCGGAAAAATCGTGAGACCGAATGCGATGCGCTCGTTGTGGCCAATCGAGATTCCTGGGAGCGCCGGTTCGCCGGCGCCGATGACGTTCAGTCCCGGCGCGACGAGTTGCGCGGCGTAGCGCAGCGATGGCACCGAGTGACCGCGATGCGGATCGTTCGCGAGAATTGGCCTGCCGGTATCGGTGCGCTGTGGCGCGACGACCCAGTTGTTGCTGCCGACGTCGGTGCGCTGATCGATCTCGCGCGCCTGCGCGACGGCGTTGGCAGGCGATGTAAAAGAGACCGGTGCCTTCGCAAGCAAATACGTATCGAGTACGTGCGGCGGCAGGGCGCACAGGTCGACGCCTTCGGGAACGATCACCTTCCAGTCCGGTTCGAGCTGCTTGTGCAATGAATCGACCGCCGGGGGAAGTTGACACAGGATCCGCGCGCGATCGACTTCGGCTGTCAGATTTCGCCACAGCCCGTTGCCGCGAATGCGCACCGCATCAGCGGCTGACCAATGTGAAGGACGATATCCCAACAGTTCGAACTCGGGTGGCAGCAATGCCGGCTGCGACTGCGTCAGATCGACGAATGCGTTGACGCCTGCGACGAACGCTTCGGCGATGCGTTTCGAATCGGATCCGTACGCGAGCCATTCGCGATACATGTCACCACGAAACAAGAACAGCCGCGCCGCGCGATCCTGCGCGACGTACGCGCCGCCCAGGACCGCTGACAATTCTCCGAGGCCGCGGCGGCGCCAGGTATCGATCTGCCACAAACGGTCGCGCGCCGCATTGAATCCCTGAACGAAGAACGCGTCGTAGTACGTGCCCGCGTAGATGTGCGGAACGCCCCATTCATCGACGAGAATCTCCGCGGGCTGTTCGAGTCCGGGTACGCGATACGTATCGGTCGGATGCTTTGCAGCGTTTGCTGCAAGCGAGGCCGTACTGATCCACGCGACGGTGATTGCGATGGCGATCTGCGCGAACTTCACGCTCGAGTCTCTTGATATGAAATGTGATCTGAACAGGAACGCAAACCAATGGATACCGCTTGCACGGTGAAATAGCGCGTCATAGGATTCGGGACCGTTTCGTGAGTCATCTCAAAATGCGCGTGATCGGCACCGTCGTCGAACTGGAATCGGGCAAGCCCATACAAGGATTACAGGTCAAGGCATATGACAAGGACCTGATATGGGATGACAAACTCGGCAAGCCCGCGATCACGGATGCCAAGGGCGAGTTCAGGATCGACTACTCCTCGATCGACTTCGGCATACTCGAGTCGAGTCCGGAACTTTATGTGCGTGTATACGACGCGACCGGCAAGAAATTGCTCTTCACGTCAGAGAAGTCGATTCGTAAAGAGCCTCAGGTCGAAGAGCGCTACGACATCACGATTCCGAAAGCCAAGCTCGGGTAGGCGCGCGCGATCGTTTTTCGCACACCGATCCGTTTCTCTAACGATCCACTGCTAACTGTCGTGACCCCGCAAAGGGGGCGGTACCGCTTTTGTCCATTCTTCCGTTATTTAAATCGTATTTAACATAATATGTATTATGCGCATAGTGAGATGAGTTCCGCGCCCGCGCGTCAGCCTTCCCGAGACAGGTGTTTTGCGCCGTTTACGAACGTCCCCCTCGTCAATGAATTCACAGCAGTCGGATTTCATCGCGCCGGTGCCGCGTCAACTGGGTTCCTTGCAAGGCGCCGAACAGGTTCGTTGAGGGGACCGCGCGTCGCTGACGATGCGACGAACCCCGCATGCAGGTCGAGAACAGCGCGGCTGTTCGCTGCTGCGCCGGTTGCGCAGCGTCGATCGCGTGACACAATGCCGCGACCCTCTGTCCGCGCTACCGATGCCCGAGACTGATCCCGATTCGACGCGAATTCGCGCGGCGGACCCGCGTGCCGCGCTGCATTCCGACGGTGCGGCGACCACCGTGCGCTCGGTGCCACCCTCCTCCAGCGCAAACGCGTTGGGTCCGGGCAGCGTGATCAAAGATCGGTTCGTCATCGAGTCGGAGATTGGCCGTGGCGGCATGGGCGTGATCTATCGGGCGCGCGACCTGCGCAAGGAAGAAAACCGCGATCGTGACCCCTATATCGCAATCAAGGTGTTGAGCGATCAATTTCGACGCGATCCTCGGATGGTCGTTGCGTTGCAACGCGAAGCGCACAAGGCGCAGACCCTCGCCCATCCGAACATCACCACGGTCTTTGACTTCGATCGCGACGATGCGACCGTGTTCATCACGATGGAAGTTCTCGACGGCGATCCGCTCAATCGCGTGATCGAGAACAACCCGCAGGGGATCGACAAGGCGCGCGCGATGACGATCATCCGCGGGCTCTGTCTCGGGCTCGCGTACGCGCACAACAAGAACATCATTCACTCCGATTTCAAGCCCGGCAACGTGTTCCTGACCGACGACAATCGCACGAAGATCCTGGACTTCGGCATCGCGCGCGCTGCGCCGGTCGATGCGTTCACAACGGCTGACCCGGCTCCTGCGGATTCGCGGCGCGGATCGGAACAACCCGAGTTCGATGCCGGAGAACTCGGCGCGCTCACGCCGTCCTACGCGAGCTGCGAGATGTTCGAAGGCAAACAACCGCATGCGTCCGACGATGTGTTTGCGCTCGCCGTCGTCGCGTATCAACTGCTGTCCGGGCGGCATCCGTTCGACTTCAAGGCGGCACCTCTTGCGCGCGCCGCGCAGCTCGTGCCGGTGCCGATCAAGGGACTGAAGCGACGCGAATGGCGCGCGCTGCAACGCGGGCTCGCGTTCGAACGCGACGCGCGCAGCGCGAACGCGGCCGAATTTCTGAAGGATCTCGAAGGTTCGCCGCGACTGCGCGTCGTCGCGGCGGTCGCACTGACGCTGGTGCTCGCAACGACCGGCTATGTCGCATACGACCGCATCGAGGCA
The DNA here is from genome assembly GCA_963829065.1 of uncultured Gammaproteobacteria bacterium. Classification (GTDB taxonomy): domain Bacteria; phylum Pseudomonadota; class Gammaproteobacteria; order Pseudomonadales; family Azotimanducaceae; genus DATJGR01. The sequence continues at coordinate 612,343 of CAWHHK010000021.1, forward strand.
TCGATCGCCGCGGCGCCGGACGTCGCGTTTACCGATCTGCCCGAGTCGACGCGCTCGCAGTTCACGACACTGCTCGCCGATGGTGATCGTCTGTCGGGTTTTGGCGACATGGCGTCTGCGCTGGAGCTGTATCGGAACGCGTACGAACTTCACCCGCGCAATCCGCAAGCGCTCGAACGCATCGAGTCGCTGTTCACGCGCGTGGTGGCGATCGGATTGAAAGACGCCAGTCGCGACGATCTCGCGACGCTGAAAGAGAATCTGGACGGCGTGCTGGCGATCGACGAATTCATCGCCAAGCGACCAAGTCTGCTCGCAGCAGATCAGCAACTGGAAGAACGTCTGCGCAAGCCGTAGCGGCTGTCAGAATGTCCGCAGCAGGTCGGGCCACACGTCGACCCAGCAGCAGCGATGATCAAAATCGGGAAATACCCGTACCTCGACGCCGGCTTGCGTCCGCGCAAATGTCTCGACGATCGACGGTGGTACGTTGCGATCAGCTGCGCCAACGAGGTGGATCTGGCGCAACGAGTCGCGCCATTGCGTCGTCGTGGCAGGATTCAGCGACTGCGACAGCGCGCTATAGCCGTGCAATTGCGCCCACGCGTCGACGTCCAGATTCGCTGCGATCGTCACGACGGTGTCGATCCGAGCGACGCGCTGCGCCACCAGCACCGCGAGGACGCCCCCGCCGCTGTACCCGATCAGCGTGATTCGCGTCGCGCGCGATGCATCGAGCACGCCGTTCACCGCGGCCGTCATGCTCGCGACGACCGGTTCGGAGTAGCGCGCGACCGACCACAACGTCGCGTTGCAACCCGGCGCGGTAGCCAGTCCCTGGTAACACGGGCGGCCGATGAAGACCGACGGCGCCGGATCCTCGAGCATCAGGCGCACCTCGAGCGGATCACGCGGTGTTGGATCGGCGGCAATTTGCGTCGGACGGATGAACGGCGTGCCGTCGCCGGAAAAGTAGATGTGCAGCGTGCTGTCGTCGGCGCCGAGATTGTGTTCGAAGACGACGTGTTCGAACCCGTCGCCGTCGACGCGCGCGACGCTCGCGCCGCCGTTGCGCGCGAGTGTCTCGGTCTTCTGCGCGGGCGACCCGGCGCAGCCGGCGCAGACCGAGGCCACGCCGCAGGAATAGATGAGCCACGTAGCAACACGGCGCAGAACCAGCGCACGTTTTCGCGTTTCCGCTGGTGCGGTTCTTTGACACTCGCAAGCGGCGCAGCCTATCGTTTCTGTGCCCCCACGCACACCGCTGTTGCCCGCAGGACGCAGGCAGTCGTGGCAAAAGGAGAAGCCCCGTGCGTCGCTGCTATCTTGCCGTTTCACTGCTATTCCTGGTTGCCGTTCATGCATCGTGTGCGGCGGGTTCGAAGCATAGCGAGGCCGATCGCGCGCACGAAGGCCAAGTTCAGGTCGCCGATCTGTATGTCGTGGATTGCCTGCTGCCCGGGCAAGTGCGTCAGCTTGGAAATCGCACCTACCAGACGCCGCGGCGACCGATTCATACGACGGCTGCCGACTGTCGCCTGCGCGGCGGCGAATACACGGCCTACGACCGCGCGGATTACAAATCCGCGCTGAACGTGTGGATGGGGGCCGCCGAGGCTGGCGACGCGGAAGCGCAGACCAATGTCGGCGAGATTTTCGAACGCGGCCTCGGCGGCGAGCCGAATTACGAAGCTGCGCTGATCTGGTACAGGAAGTCGGCCGCCCAAGGCAACGCGCGCGCGCAGTTCGCGTTGGGAACGTTGTACGAGCAGGGTCTCGGTGTCGAGCGCGACCAGCGCGAAGCCCTCAATTGGTATCGCCTCGCGTGGGGACTGACCGAAGACAATCTGATCTTCGAGTCGGCCGCGAACCGCGAGCAGGAGGCGCTGCGCGCGGAACTCGCGAAGAGTCTCGAAGAGAAGGCTGCCCAGCTCGAATTGCTGAAGCGCCAGCTGAAAGACACGGAAGCAAAGCTGGCGGCGAGTCTGTCGGCGAACAAAGCGGCGTCGAGCGATGCGCAACACGAAGCGACCACGTTGAAGTCGCTGATCGTGCAAATCGAGGCGCAACGCGCCAAGGACAAGCAGCAGATGGAGGCGTTGCCGAAAACCCGGGAGCCGACGCCACCGGCGGCGACGCCAAGTCCCGGCGAGGCGGTTGCCGCACACGCGAAGGACCTGAAATTCGGCCAGTACTACGCGCTGCTGATCGGCAATCAGGACTACGAGCACATGGAGAGTCTGGACACGCCACTGAGCGACGTTGCGATGGCGCAGCGCATCCTCGAAGAGAAATACGGATTCAAGGTCGCGGTCGTCAACGATGGCGACAACGCGGCCGTGATGCAGGCGATCAACGACCTCAACGATGTCGTTGGCGAAAACGACAACCTGTTGCTGTTCTACGCGGGTCATGGCAGCCGAATGTCGATCGGCAAGACCGAAGTCGGTTACTGGTTGCCGGCGAACGCCGAGTTGCCGCCGCGCGACACGTTCTGGGTACCCAACGAGTTCGTCACCGGCCATCTCGCGCGGCTCAAAGCCAGACGCGTGCTCGTCGTCGTCGATTCGTGCTACGCGGGCCTTTTGTCGTCCGAACCGAGCTTCATGATGATCGGCGACAACCCGGCGAAGTACGCGGACCCGGAGTACATCAGTTTCAAATTGCAGAAGCGCGCGCGGCTGTTGCTGTCGTCCGGCGGCGATCAGCCCGTGCTCGACGGCGGCGCAGGCAACCACTCGATTTTTGCGCGCGCGTTCCTCGATGCGCTGCAGTCCAACACCGGAATTCTCGCGGCGCCCGAACTCTATCTGCAGGTACGCGACCGGGTCCAGGCTGCGGCCGCCAGGGTCAAATTCGAACAACGCCCCGAATTCAAGACGATCAAATCCGCCGGGCACGAAGTCGGCGACTTTTTCTTTGTTCCGACGGGACTCGCGCATTGATCACGCGACTTCATAGGGAGATCTGCGGATGAATGCTGTGGTTCACCGGGCGCGATGGCCGTTTGTCGGTCGGCGAGCGTCGCAGATCGCGACGATCGTGATTGCGCTGATCACGGTATGCCTCCAGGTCGATGGCAACGCGGCGACGCTGACGGCCGTCGTGCTCGCCCCGGTTACCGAAGGCGGACCCGGGGCGACGGTCGCGGTCCAACTCGCATTCGATGTTGGTGAGAACCCCGCGAATTGTCAGGTCGACGGCACGCTGTCGACGGCGGACATCGACGCGATCGCGGGGGCGGACTACCAACCGATCAGTGCGCCGTTCTCACTGTCGCTGAAGACCAGCGACACCAGCGTACAGCAGCAGTTCACGATTCCGATCGTCAATGATGCGATCGCTGAGACGGACGAAGCATTCTTCGCTTCGATCAACGCGACCATCGCGCCGGCCCTGTGTCCTTTGAGCGTCAACATTGTAAAAGACACTGCGATCACGATCGCGGATGACGATCCGGGCAATGCGAGCATGGCGTTCAATGCGAGCGTGCTCAGCGTCAACGAAAATGCGGGCAATGTCGTCGTTCAAGTCGTGATGAATGGCGCCGCATCGCTGCAGCCGCCGTTCATCGCGACGGTCGACGTCGCCACCCAGGACGGCACGGCGAACAGCAACAATGACTTCGGCGCTGTTTCGACGACGTTGTCATTCGATGCAACCACGCTCGTCCAGACGGTCACGATCCCGCTGACGAACGACGCGATCGCCGAGGCGAGCGAGTCGTTCTCCGATCGTGTTGTCGAATGCATCCGCGACGCTGAATGACAGACGAACCGTTGCGGTAGGATTGCCCGACGCCGGCGCTCGCCGTGACGATCGTCGACGACGACGTCCCGGGCGCACTGCAGTTTGCCGGCAACGCGTTGACGGCGCCCGAGAACGGCGGCCCGCTGACGGTGTCGGTGAACCGCGTTGGCGGCTCCGCTGGCGCCGTATCGATCGACTATGCCGCCGCGTCCGGTTCGGCCACCGCCGGGCTCGACTTCACCGCGGTGACCGGGACTTTGAACTGGGCCGCCGGCGACTCCGCGGCGAAGACATTCGTCGTGCCGATCCTCAACGACGCGTTGATCGACCCGAATGAGACGATCGCGCTGACGCTGACGAATCCGACCGGGGGCGCGACCGCCGGAGGCTCCGCGTCCGTCACGATTCAGGACGATGAGGCGCCGCTCGATGCCGGCGGCGACGTCACCTCGCAACGACCGCAGGCGCCACGATCACGTCGACGTTCTTCGTCACCGGCGCGCCGCCGCTGAGTTTGAGCTGCCGCGCTTGGCACCGTGAATCCGGCCGTGCTCAATGCAGCCGGCAATGCGACCTACAGTTATACGGTTCCGGCGGGCACGCCGGCCGGTTCGACGTTGAACGACACCGTGACCGTGACGGACCAGGGCGGCAACGTAGCGACCAAGCGGATCACGCTGCAAGTCAACGCGGCCGCCGCGCGGAATTTGTCCGGCATCGCGTCGCTGACACCGAATCAACGCTCGCTTGCAATCTGGTTCGACGCGGCGTGTCCGCGCCTCGCCGGCGTCGCGGGACACCGAATCAGCGCGATCTGTCGGGGCTCTGCACGAACCTGCGCGATCCGGCCACCACGGATGGCCAGGTTGTCGTTGCGCTCGACGCGATCAACCCGGAGCAACTGATCGGCGCCGCGCAGATCACGCTGCAACTGGCGACGCAGCAGCACGGCAATCTCGAGCAGCGGATCAACGCGCTGCGCTCCGGCGCAACCGGGATCGACCTTGCGGGGCTCGATCTGAATATTGACGGCGAAGCTCATTAGCGGCGCGGCGATTCAATCGCTTGTCGAGACGCTCACCGGTGGCGCTGCGAGCGCGGACGATTTCGGTCGTTGGGGTCTCTTCGTCAACGGCAGGATCAACTACGGCGACAAGAAACAGACCCAGAACCAGGCCGGCTTCGACTTCGACACGATCGGCGTGACCACCGGCGTCGACTACCGGATCCGCGACAATTTCGTCGTCGGCGCTGCGCTCGGCTATAGCCGGATCAAGACGGACTTCGATCGTTCCGCGGGACATCTCGACATCGACACGTGGAACGGCTCGCTGTTCGGCACGTATTTCAGCGCGGACAAGTTCTACGTCGACGCGGCGCTCAACTATGGCGACAGCGGCTACGACTCGGTGCGTCGCATCGTCTACACCGATGTCGGCGGGCCGGTCGATCGCACAGCGACGAGCGACACCGACGGTATGGAGACCTCCGCGAGCCTCTCGGCCGGGTACGACTTCAGTCACGGCGCGTGGACGTTCGGCCCGCACGTCGGCAGCGACTACTACAACGTCGATGTCGATGAGTTTCGCGAGACGGGCGCAGGCGGACTCAACATGGTCGTTGGCGATCAGAACGCCCAATCGTTCACGCTCAATGCCGGTGGTCACCTGTCCTACGTCTTCACCCCGTCCTGGGGTGTGCTGATTCCTCACCTGAGGGTCGACTTCGTGCACGAGTTCGAGGACAGCCGCGAGTTGGTCGCCATTCAATTGGCGGCAGATCCATTCAGCGCCGATCCCACCAACCCGACGCCGCCGATCAATCTGCAGACGGACCGCCCCGATGCGGACTACGTCGTCTGGTCGACGGGATTCTCGGCGCAGTTCATCAATGGAATGTCGGGCTTCGTCAACTACCGCAGCACGACGGGTTATTCCGATCTCACGCTGAGCGAAGTGACGTTGGGTCTGCGATGGGAGCGATCCTTCTGATCATTTGACTGACCGTTGGCCCCTGGGACTGATCGAGCGTTGTTTCAAACCCTCGATCAAACGATGCGGTCACGTATACTGCTGCGCCATTAAAAGCGCGGAGATCGTGTCATCCTTCAAGCAATCGCCGAACACTTCGGACATCTGTTCGGGCCGCTGCGACTGTTCAGCAGCTACCTGTTTCTAGCCGGCATCGCCAATGCGCTGTCGGTGATCCTCACCTTCTGGCTGCTGCCCAAATTCTGGCACCTGTTGCCCAAGGATCAGGGTCGCGCTCACGCCGTCAACGCCGAAATGAGCATCGGCAAGCCGATGGGCGCCGGCGTCATCTTCGTGCCGATCTTCGCCTTCGTGGCGCTGTTGGTGACGCCGCTGCAATGGCCCTATCTCGCCGTCATCGCGTGCATGCTGGCGGCGATGGCAGTGGGCTTCCTCGACGATCGCAAGCGCGGCGGCTGGAGCGAATATGCGCTCGGCGCGAGCGACCTGGTCGTCAGCATCGTCGCGGCAATGGCGGTGTGTCATCTGAGCGCCTTCGACGTCTGGCTGCCATTCGTCAAGATGCCGCTGCACGTCCCGCCGTGGTCGTTCGTCGATGGGCGGTTCAGTGCTGATCTGGGTGACGATCAATTCGACGAACGCGACCGACGGCGTCGATGGGCTGTCCGGCAGCCTGTCGGCGATGGCGCTCGTCTTTCTTGGCGCGATCCTCTACACCGTGGTTGGGCATAAAGACGTGTCGGCATATCTGCTGCTGCCCCACTACGTCGATGGACCGGCGTGGGCATTGCTGGCGTTCTCGATGATCGGCTGTGTCGCGAGCTACCTCTGGTACAACTGCAATCCGAGCATCGTGCTGATGGGCGACGCCGGATCACGCCCCATCGGACTATTGTTGGGCGTGCTGGTGCTTGCTTCCGGCAATCCGTTCCTCGTGTTCGTCGTGGCGACGGTCGTCCTCGTCAACGGCGGCACCGGGTTGCTGAAAGTCGCGCTATTGCGATTTTTCCGCATTCCGATCTTTCGCAACGTGCGTTATCCGCTGCACGACCACATGCGCAAGAACCTCGGCTGGTCGAATACGCAGGTGCTGGTGCGATTCATGCTGCTGCAGGCGGTCGGCACTCCGCTGCTGTTGGTGCTGTGCTGAAGCTGCGCTGAAGCCCGTCAAGGCGCGTGAGCGCTAGCCCAATCCGAGCACGAGCTTCGCCATGATGTTGCGCTGGATCTCGTTGGAGCCGGCGAAGATCGATACCTTGCGCGTATTGAAATACTCCTGCGCGACGCCGTTGGCGTGATCCGGTCCGACGGGCTGGAAATTGTCGCCGACGACCGGCGTCGAGGCGTCGAACGGCGCTGCATAGCCACCGACGACTTCGAGCGCGAGTTCGGTCACCGCCTGCTGCAACTCGGTGCCGCGCGTCTTCAGCAGTGACGATTCCGGTCCGACGTTTTGGCCCGCGGCCAGCGCGCCGAGTATGCGCAGCTCCGTGAACTCCATCGCCAGCATCTGTACTTCGACCGCGTCGATGCGCGATTTGAACGCTGGGTTCGCCGCCATCGACGCGCCGTTGCCGTCGGTTTCGGCGGACGCGATCGCGCGGATCTGACCGAGCGCTGCTTTGAGCACCGGGGAGTAGGCATTGCCGCGTTCGAACTCGAGCAGATATTTCGCGTAGGTCCAACCCTTGCCTGCCTCGCCGATCAGATTCGCCTTGGGTACGACGACGTTTTCGAAGAACACCGAGTTGATTTCCTGAAAGCCGAGCGCGGGCTGGTCGAGCGTGACGATTGGAGTCACCGTCACGCCTGGCGAATGCATATCGATCAGCAGAAAGCTGATGCCCATCTGCTGTTTCGGTTCCTGGCTGCTGCGCACGAGGCAGAAAATCCAGTCTGCGTATTGCGCCAGCGTCGTCCAGGTCTTCACGCCGTTGACGAGGAAGTGGTCACCCTTGTCCTCCGCTTTTGTCCGCAGCGACGCGAGGTCCGACCCCGAGCCGGGTTCGGAGTAGCCCTGACACCACCACACGTTGGTGTTGAGAATGTCGGGCAAGAATCGGCGTTGTTGTTCATCGCTGCCGAACCGCATGATCACCGGCGCAACCATGTTGATGCCGAACGGCATGACCCTCGGGGCGCCGACGCGCGCGCACTCGAGCTCAAAAATGTAGTTCTGCGTCGGTGTGAAGCCGGCGCCGCCGTGTTGCTTGGGCCAATCCACCGCCGCCCATCCGCGCGCCGCGAGTGCTTTCTGCCAGCGCACGTGGTCGTCTTTCGACAGCCGTCCGAGCGCACTGCGAGATTGTCGCTTGCGCATCTCGTCCGGCCACGCGTCGGTGAGCCACGCACGGACATCCAACTGGAACTCTCGATCGGCGTCGCTGAAGGTCAGATCCACGCGAATGTCCTCGGCAAATAACAAGTCAATAGGGGGAATTCTAACTGTTGATCACGACAATGGACGTCAGGCGAATGCGTCGATGATGCAATAATGCAAGCCGATGACATTCGAGAAGTGTGTGAGATGAAGCACGCAGCGCAGACCGACGCCGTTCACCAATACTTCGCCGTCTTGCAGACGTCGATCTGCGCGCGGTTCGAGCAGCTCGATGGCGCGGCGCGTTTTCGCGGAGACGAAGTGATATCGGCGGACGGCGGCGTCGCGCGACCGCGTGTGCTCGAGGACGGCGCGCGTATCGAAAAGGCCGCGGTGCAGTTCACGCACAGCGTCGGCGCGTCATTGCCGCCGGCCGCGACCGAGCGCAACCCGCACCTGGCCGGTCACGCATTTCGTGCCGTCGCGATCTCGCTGATCGTGCACCCGCGTAATCCCTATGTGCCGACCACGCACATGAATCTGCGCTACTTCACGATCGACGCCGAAACGCCGGTCTGGTATTTCGGCGGCGGATTCGATCTGACGCCGTACTATGGATTCGCCGAGGATTGCGTCCACTGGCACCAGCAGGCCCGCGCAGCGTGCGTTCCTCATGGTGAGTCGATCTACGCCGAATTCAAGCAGGCGTGCGATGCGTATTTCTACCTTCCACACCGCAATGAGGCGAGGGGGATCGGCGGGATATTCTTCGACGACTGGACGCGTGGCGGCTTTGCTGACAGTTTTTCACTGGTGCGTTCGGTGGGCGACCATTTTCTGCCCGCCTATGCGCCGATTTTCGAGCGCCGCATGGACATGCCGCACACGGACCGGGAACGCCAATTCCAGTTGTATCGGCGCGGTCGCTATGCCGAATTCAATCTCGCGATCGATCGCGGCACTCGATACGGGCTGCAATCGGGACGCCGGGTCGAGTCGGTCCTTGCGTCGTTGCCGCCGCTGGCCGTCTGGCGGTACGACTATCGCCCGGAATCGGGTACGCCGGAGGCGGCGCTTTACGAACGATTTCTGCCGGCGCGGTCGTGGGCTGACGGCCCGGAAGTTGTGGATAAGTCTGGGGATTAAATCCGGACAAACCGGCGACGCCTCGCCGCCGTCATCTCAATCTGATTAATGACGCCGAATTACCTGTTTTGTTTCAAAGTCTTACATAGCTTTATTAAAGCATCCCTCAACGAACGACACACGCGCGCGGACGCAAGCCCCCTGTGCATAAGGCGGACGCACTGACGATTTCGGTGGCATCTCCTGACGACCGCGCCGCGTCTGCGTCGTTGGCATTGGTAACGGGCACGCAGGGGCTGCACCGCTGCTGCGCGCACAGCGGCCGGGTTACCATCTCGGTCGCCGATGCTCTCCACCCAAGCGAGAAACCGAAATGACATTTCGCACCATGGCCACGGGTCTGCGATTTCCGGAAGGTCCCATCGCGATGCCCGACGGATCCATCGTGCTGGTCGAGATTGCGCGCGGCACCTTGTCGCGCGTTGCTGCTAACGGCGTGGTTGAGGTGATCGCTCAGCTCGGCGGCGGTCCCAACGGCGCGGCAATCGGTCCCGACGGCAAGTGTTACGTCTGCAATAACGGCGGTTTCAAGTGGATCGAGCGCGATGGCCGTCTATACCCCGGTGAGCAGCCCGATGATTATCGAGGCGGCAGCATTCAACGTGTCGACTTGGTCACGGGTGCATACGAGACGATTTATGACGCGTGCGACGGTCGTCGACTCTGCGGTCCAAACGATATCGTGTTCGATCGCAGTGGCGGATTCTGGTTCACCGATCATGGCAAGTCGCGGCCGCGCGAACGCGATCGAACGGGCGTCTTTTATGCGCGCCCTGACGGAAGCCGCATCACTGAAGCAATTTTTCCGCTCGAGGGTCCCAACGGTATCGGTCTGTCGCGCGCTGAGGATGAACTCTACGTCGCCGAGACAGTCCCTGGACGTTTGTGGGCCTATCCGATCACGGCTCCGGGCGAGGTCGGCCGCGAGCGTCGTCTGTTGCCAGGAATCGGCGGCTACTACCTCTACGATTCGCTGGCGGTCGATGCGGCCGGCAATGTATGCGTCGCGACGTTGATCAACGGCGGAATTTCCATTCTTTCGCCGACAGGCGCCCCCGCTCGGTTTGTATCGGTTCCCGACCCGCTGACGACGAACATCTGTTTTGGCGGCGCCGACTTGAACACCGCGTTCATCACCGCATCGTCGATTGGCGAACTGCTCGCGTGCGAATGGGAGTGCGCCGGCGCGCCGCTCAATTTTTTGAATCGACGGATAAGCAATTGAGGCAATGACGTCATGGCGCATCTGAATCGCGACGGTGTGAAGATCTACTACGAAGTGCACGGCGACGGTCCCGCGTTGCTGCTCAGTCATGGTTACTCAGCGACATCGGCGATGTGGGCGGGCCAGGTCGACGTGCTGCGGCGTTCTCATCGTCTGGTGATCTGGGACATGCGCGGTCACGGCAACAGCGACAGTCCCGACAACCCAGCCGCGTATTCGCAGACGCTGACGACCGCCGACATGGCGGCGCTGCTGGATGCGATCGATGCACCGACCGGGGTGATCGGCGGTCTGTCGATGGGCGGCTACATGTCACTCGCATTCAACGTGGATTACCCGGCGCGCGTCGACGCGTTGATGCTGTTCGATACCGGCCCCGGGTATCGCAGCGACGAAGGCCGTGCCGGATGGAATCGCACGGCAATGAAGCGTGCGGAAACCCTCGAGACGCAGGGCCTCGCCGCTCTGGGATCGAGCGCTGAGGTGAAAGTGAGCCGACATCGCTCGGCGCAGGGTCTCGCGCACGCCGCGCGCGGGATGCTTGCGCAAACCGATGGTCGCGTGATGGCCAGCTTGCCAAACATCCGGGTACCCACGCTGGTGCTTGCGGGTGCGCTCGATCAACCGTTTCTCGCGGCCACCGACTACATGGCCGCAAAAATTCCGGGCGCGGAGCGCGTGATCCTCGACGGGGCCGGCCACGCGTCGAACATCGATCGTCCACGCGAGTTCAACGCGGCCGTCACCGATTTTCTCGCGCGGCGATGACCAACCGCGCCGCCGCGAATCGATGAACTGGATTGATCTGCGCTCCGACACGGTGACGCAGCCGACTGACGGCATGCGCGATGCGATGGCGCGCGCGGACGTCGGTGACGACGTGTACGGCGAAGACCCGACGGTGAACGCGCTCGAAGCACTCACTGCGCAACGCTTGGGATTTGGCGCCGCGTTGTTCGTGCCGACGGGAACGATGTCGAATCTGACTGCGCTGCTGACCCACTGCGGTCGCGGCGACGAATACATCGCGGGCCAACAGGCGCATACGTACAAATTCGAAGGTGGCGGCGCCGCGGTGTTCGGCGGTATCCAACCGCAACCACTCGCGTTCCAGTCCGATGGAACACTCGATCTCGACGAAGTGGCGGCCGCGATCAAACCCGACGACATCCACTTTGCGAAAACTCGCTTGGTGTGCCTCGAGAACACGCTCGCGGGCGCGCCGCTGCCGCTCGACTATCTGCCGAAGGTGCGCGCGTTGTGTGACGCGCGCGGGCTCGCGCTGCACCTCGACGGCGCCCGCCTCTTCAACGCGGCGATCGCGCAGAACGTCGATGTGACGAGCCTGACCAGGGGCTGCGACAGCGTTTCGGTGTGTCTCTCGAAAGGACTCGGCGCGCCGGCAGGTTCGGTGCTGTGCGGCGCACCCGAGTTCACTCGTCGGGCGCGCCGATGGCGCAAGATGCTCGGCGGCGGCATGCGCCAGGCGGGCGTCCTCGCCGCTGCGGGAATCTATGCGCTGACCGAACACGTATCGCGTTTGGCGCAGGATCACTCGCGCGCGCGGCAACTCGCCGATGCGCTCGGACAGCACGACGCTTTCGCCGGCCGTGTTCGTTGCGCGACCAATATGGTCTTCGTCGACCTGGCGCCGAACGAACTCGCGAAGCTCACTTCGCAACTGGCCGAACATCAAATACGAATTCGCGGCCCGCGCTGGGTATTGCACCTCGATATCGACGATGTCGGCCTGCAGCGCGTGCTCGACGCGACGCGCCGCTTTCAACCGGGCGGCGCGTAGACCAGACCGACGATCGCGCCGGTGATGCAGTTGACGATGGTCGCGGAAATCAATGTTCGTGGCGCGAGTTCGAACAACTCGCTGCGCCGTTCCGGGACGAGCGCGCCGATGCCGCCGAGCGAGATACCTAGGCTGCCGAGATTCGCGAATCCGCACAACGCGTAAGTCAGGATCAATCGACTGTGCGCCGAGAGATCCGTCACCGGCACCGCCGCAAGCTGGATGTACGCGACCAGTTCATTCAACACGAGCTTCGTGCCGAGTAATGCACCGCCCTGCGTCGACTCGGCCCAGGGGATCCCGATCAACCAGGCGACCGGCGCAAACAGCCATCCCATGAGGCGCTGCAGCGTCAGCGCTTCACCGCCGACGACGAACGATGCGATCAATGCATTGACGAGCGCAATCAGACTCACGAGCACGATCAGCATCGCGCCGACGTTGACGGCGAGACGCATACCATCGGTGGTGCCGCGCGTGATCGCATCCATCACGCTGCCGTAACGCAGCGTATCGGCGACGTCGCCGCTGTCACTGGTGCCTGTAGTCGACGGGATCATCACGCGCGCAATGACGATCGAGCCGATCACGTTGACAGCGGATGCGATCAGGATGTGGCCGAGAGCGCCGTCGATGACGTTGCGCAGCACGTTCGCGTACAACACCATGATGGACCCTGCGACCGTCGCCATGCCCGCGGTCAACACGATGAAAAATTCGGATCGCGTCAGGTTCTTCAGATAAGCCCGGATCACCAGTGGCGCCTCGACCATGCCGAGAAACATGCTCGAACCCGCCGCGACGCCGACCGCGCCGCCGACGCCGAGCGTCCGCCGCAACACCCACGCGAATGCTTTGATCACGAGCGGCAGCAGGCGCCAGTACCACGCAAGCGCAACGAGCACGCTGAAGAGCACGATCTGCGGCAGGATCCGAAATGCGAATAGATACATCGCGCCCGCATCGGTCGTCGCGAATGGCGGATTGCCGCCACCGAGGAATCCGAACACGAACGTGGTGCCGGCGCGCGTCGCCGCCTCGATCGCATAAACGACGTGATTGAGCAGCAACAAGGTGTTGCGTACAGGCGCGAAACGCAGAAGTACGACGGCGATTGCGAACTGTAGAGCGAGTCCGACCAGAATCGGCCGCAACGCAACATGGCGACGATCCTCGCTCGCGAGCCATGCGACGCCGAGCAGAACGAGAATTCCCAACAACGCCTGCATGCCGCACCACCGTGAAAAAACGCGCTAGTGTACCGAGGCAACCGCGCGCGGTGCGTGGCGTTTGAGCCAGACCTGCCAAGCCGATACTATGCCGCCGCCATCGGGACGAGTCTTACCATGTCATCGGGCCGCATCATTCTTCTGAACGGATCCTCGAGCGCCGGCAAGACGACGCTCGCGATTACGTTGCAGCAACTGCTGCCCGATCCGTGGCATCACATCGCACTGGATCAGTTCCGCGATGGGATGGGTGGTCGCTATCGCGGGCTGAACTCGGTCGCGGGTGCGCCCGGCGCGCGTGGGCTCAACGTCGTCCCGGTGCCGCGCGGCAATGAACGCGTTACCGACGTGCAGTTCGGCGATATCGGCAAGAAAGTGCTGCGCGGTATGCGTCGCGCGATCGCCGCGTTTGCCGCGGAAGGCAACAACGTGATCATCGATGATCTGATGTTCGAGCCGGCGTTCTTGTTCGACTACCTCGACGTCCTCTGCGGATTCGACGTGCTGTTCGTCGGCGTCCGCTGTCCGATCGAAGTCGTCAACGCCCGCGAAGCGAAACGGCCCGGTCGATTTCCCGGCACCGCGACATCGCACTTCGACCGGGTGCACAGCCACGCTCAATACGACATCGAGGTCGATACCGGCGCCGCGACGCCGCGCGAATGCGCGCAGCAGATCATCGACCGATTGAATTCCGCCGAGCCGCTCACCGCGTTCGCGCAGATGCGGAAGTCGCGCTCGTCGAAAAAAGAATAACCTTAGCCGAGTTTTCCGGCGGACGAAAAAAAGCCGGCGCCTTTTGAGGCGCCGGCTTCGATTGCGTTGCAATCAGTCGTTGTTGTTATTTGACGGCGCAGTCGCTACGGCGGATTGTCACGCGACGATTCTGCGCGCGGCCGTCTTCGGTCTTGTTGTCGGCAATCGGATCGGCTTCGCCTTTGCCAATGACCTCGAAGCGGTCGCCGAAGTGGAGGCCCTTCGACTTGGCGTAGTCCGCTACCGCTTGTGCGCGACGCTTCGACAGCCCAACGTTGTACTCGGGTTTGCCGACATTGTCGGTGTATCCCGTTATGGTGCCCGCGATGAAGCTGAGCTTCGGATTCAACAGGATCGCGATCAGCTTATCGAGTTCCGCCTTGTCGTCCGCAGTCAACTCGGCGGAATCGAACGCGAAGTGCGTGCGCAACACGTAGTCACAATCGCAACCATGCGAGTCGACGCGCGCACCGGCCGGCGTCGTCGGGCATTGATCGACCGCATCGCAGACGCCGTCCTTGTCGCTGTCCGGACATTTTGCGGCTACAACCGGCGCCGGTGCCGGCTTCGGCGCCGGCGCGGGCTACGGCGAACCGGAGCCGGCTTCTTACGCGACGGGAACATCCAGCCGAGGCCTACGAATGGGCCTTCGGTGTCGATATTCAGCTCGCGGTAGTTCGCGGTCCCGTTCACGCCCTTGTTCCATTGATAGTTAACTTTCTTGAAGCCGAACCGCATTGCGAACGAGTCCGAGAAGTCCCATTGGACTTGCGGCGACAGCGTGTACGTCGTATCCGAGTCACCCGACACGCCATAGTCGAACGTAGGGTTGAACCGCCATTTCTCTGCGAATCGGAACGACGGCCGCAGCACGATGACGGTGTCGCTGATGTCATCGTTGTTCTGGACACTCGCGGGGAAAAGCCCGCGCGCCGAATTTTCGTATCGAGCCCCAACCTGGCGCTCGCCGACCAGCACGTCGATCCAGTTCTTGTCGCCAAACGTGTCGAATCGATAACCGACGGCGGCGGTGAAAATGTCCATATTGAGATCGCCGCGTACGCTGTCGGTAGGCACGCCGGGAACGGGCTTCGCGTCGCTCTTGAGGCCGATGCTGTCGTAATTCAGGAACAACACGAAACGGTTGATGCTGGCGACGGCCAGGATCGATCCGCCGGAGTCGAGGTTGTCCTTGAGATGTCGCTGAAGCTGTAGTTGAAGTGCGCAGTCTGTAAACCCGCGGTCGCCTTCCCATTAAACCCTGCGGCCCAGAGATACGGCGTCAGTTCCAACTGCAGACCTTCCTGGTCCGACGCATAGCTGTTGGCAGAGAGCCCAACCGCCGCCAGCAAACTCAATGCTGTCAAATAAGCTTTCACGACTTGTTTTTTCTCCATGAACGATTTGTGTGTTCGGTGTGAGTGTCAGTAACGCGGTCTTTTCGCGCTTCGAATGAACCAGCGCGCGCGGATCATACGCTCGTCGCGGGCTCGTTGAGAACTCCTTTTTTTGCAATGCACCAATCTTGACTTTACAGGCAGTGAGATCCGCGCGCCTCTTTGAAATCGTTGTTCGCATCGAAGATCGCTAGCGATCGCGTGCGCCGAGCTCGGCAATCATGCGTGTCGATGCGTTGCTCGACATACGCAAAGAACGGGTTGTGACGAAGCCGCATCAGCTGACTCAGTGAAACCGTCAGCACGTTCGTTTCGCCACGCGGATTGAGGTCCCCCAGTCGCAAGCCCGCATAGTCGGATCGAGCAGCGGATCCGTCTCCATAAATCGGGTCATCCGGCGCAAACGGGATCGCCACGTGCGACAACGAATACACGTTCAGCGGCCATTCGAGCCCGAGCGGCGTCGACGTCGCAACGCCGCCGTGCGCCGCCTGCGAACGGGCCGCCACCGATCGCGTATCAGCCGTCAGATTGCTGATGACCGTCAGCCGGTACGGCAGATCCGTGCGCGATTGCAGCTGATTGAGCTGCGCATCCTCGTTCGGCGGTATGAAGCCTTTGAATGCGTCGAACCGATTGACGTCGAAAATCACGAGCTCGCTGTTCGGGTTTTCGAGGTGGTCGTAGAAATTCCCGATCGTCGAGGACGTTTCGTACAGTCGAATCGGTCCACGACAGGAACGTCAGCACGCGCGGAAATTGCTTGGAACGGCCGGATCGGCGCGCTTCCTCCATACCCCGCTCCACCGCCTGGGTGACTTGCCATGCGTTTTCGGACGCGTTCTTCGGAAACGAGTTGTATTTGTACGGGTCGTACTCCGGTTCGATCGATAGCCATTTGAACTGCGCGAAGTACGGCAGGTAGGTCAGGCGCCTGCCGGCGTTCGAGGCCACCGCGATCGGCGTGATGCCGATTTCCGGCGACAGCAACACCAGCGAATCGGGCATTGGGAGACTCGTATCCGATAACGCGTCGAGCGCGTACGTGACCGCCAGTCCGCCGCCGTTGGAGTAGCCGGCAATGACGAACGGTCGTTGCGCGCCGATCCGTTCGCGGACGTCGCGCGCGCCAATCCGGCTGGCGGCGACCCAGTCTCGCCAGTTCACGTTCAGCAGCGCGCCTGGAATCGTGCCGTGTCCCGGCAATCGCAGCGCGACGACGTAGTATCCCTGCGCGGCAAATAGTTCGCCGATGCGACGCAGGCTGTACGGTGAATCGGTGAGTCCGTGCAGCAGCAGCACCCCGCCGCGCGGTGCGCCATCCGGCGTCAATACGACGGTTCGGTTCCAATCCGGATGCAATCGCCGCGGATCCTGCGTGCCGTTGGTGCGATATCGGCTGAACAACGTTTCGGCCGTCGGATCGACCCGGTTGTAGACCTTCTCGTTCAGCTCGTTGAACAGCGCGTCCTCGCGCGCGAGGTAATCGCGCAGCGTGAACTCCGGGCGTTGCGTCGCGCGCCGAGAACTCGTTCTCGAGCGTGACGGTGTGCCAGAGTTCGAGCGGCGCCATCGTGCGCGATTGAAACGCCCACGCGACCAGCAGACACGCCACAAACAGCGCGGCGATCCCCAACGATTTCGCCACAGCAAGACCGAATCGACGCATCGGCAACGTTTCCCCCGTGGGTTTGCGCGGACCGCGAAAGTCGATCGGACCTTCCCTCGGTTCCCCATGCAACGCTACCATCGCTGCCGCGATGCGTCGTGCCCCTTCGATGATCGCGGTCTCACGGCAGGTGGCGATGCGTTTTCTCCGCGGTCTTTTCGTTGCGCTGGCGGTGGTGTTCGTCGTTGCCGCGATCGCGGTCGGCGCGTTGTTGTCGCCGTACGGTTTACACGCAGTGCGCGATGACTTGACGGCGTGGGCAAGTGCCCGCCTCGGCCGTACGCTGCAGATCGAGGGTGAATTGCAGCTGGCGGTCGGGCGCCGGATCAGCGTCAGCGCGACGGGCGTTCGTCTCGCAAACGCGGCGTGGGGTCGGCGTCCCGACATGCTGATCGCCGACCGCGTGCTCGTCGAGATCGACGCGTTGTCGTTGCTGTCGCGCGCGCCGATCGTCATCACGCGGATCGACGTCGCCGGGCTCGACCTGTCGCTCGAACGCACCGAGGACGGCGATGAAAACTGGCTGTTCGAAGCGTCCGACAGCGACGACGATGGCACACCGTGGCTGACGTCCCTGCCGTATGTCGTTGATCGAATCGACATGCCCGCTGCGCACGTGCAGTTCATCGGGCCACGCCTCGATCGTCCGCTCGACCTGCGCCTGAACGAGCTGCGCCAGCAGCGCGGCGCGTCGGACATGCTCGAACTGACCGCGACCGGTCGCGCCAACGACGTGGAACTGACGCTGAGCGGTCGGATCGGTCCGTTCGCGAACCTGGTCGCCGCGAAAGCCTTCAACGTCTCCGTCGACGGACATGTCGGCGAATTGGCTCTGTCCGTCAACGCGCGGATCGACAATCTCGCGCAACCGATCGACAGCGAGATCAATGTCGATGTGCACGCGCCCGATGCGGATTACGTCGCGACGACGCTCGGCGTGCGCAACCTCGGCAATGGGCCATTCACGCTTGGCGCTGTCGATTTCCCCGGCGCTCGATGGCAAAGGTGTGCGCGGCAGCATCGTCGGCCGCGTTGGCGAGTTCGACATCGCCGGCGACGGCGAACTGGATCGAGCCGACCCGGATGGGCAAGCTCACGTTGCGCACCGAGATCACCGGGCCCGACGTCAGCCTGCTCGGAGGACTCATCGGCATCGATCGATTGCCTGCGGAGCGCTTTCGCCTGACGGCGACAATGCAACGCCGCGAGTCGTGCTGTTGATAGACGCGGCCGATCTCGAGCTGCCCGACAGTGCGTTGCATCTCAAAGGTTCGATCAAGCACGTCGACAATCTCACCGGCACCGATCTAACGATGCAAATCAGCGGCGATAGCATCGAGAAGTTCCGCGCGCTGCTGCGGATTCCGGGCGTTGCAACCGGACCGTTCGAAATGTCGGGGACTGTGCGCCCATCCGGCACGGCGACAGACTCGATCGATCTCACGCTGAAGACAGCGTTCGCGACGATGGCGGCCACCGGGCAATTGGGCGCCTATCCGCATTTCGACGACACGCGCTTGCAAGTCACGCTGAGCGGCCGCGACTTCGCCCGCGTTGCGCCGTTCTTCGGCCTGAGCGCGGCGAACTCGGGGGCCTTCACCGGGCGGGGTCGGGTCGAGTGGACACCGACGGGGTTTGCGCTGCGCGCCGCGACACTGGAAACACGCGAGGGTACGTTGAACCTGGATGGGCAACTGGGCAAGCCGTCGGATGCCGCAGGCGACGTGCGGTTCGGCGTACGCGGCAAAAACCTCGCCGATTTCGCGGGCCTGGTCGGATGGTCCGGATTTCCGCCGCGACCGTATACGCTCGACGGGCATCTGTCGTGGCAGAACGGTCGCACGAACTTCGATGATGTCGATTTCACCGCTGCCGGCGCGCGGTTGTCGCTGAGCGGTACGCTTGGGCGCCCGCCGCGCTGGAACGGCACGTCGTTGACTTTCGTCGTCGACGGGCCAGACCTGGGTGCGTTTGCGGGGTTGGCGCAAGGAGTCGCACTACCGACAGGCCCATTTCGCGCGCGCGGCGCGCTCGCGCTCGCAAACGACCGAGTTCAATTGCGCAATATCAGTGCAACGGTCGCCGGCGCTGACGCTTCGATCACAACCGATACCATCTCGCCCCTCGGTGCAGCCGTTGGCGCCGCCGCCAATCGGTTCGACGTACGGGCGAAAGGGCCCAACCTGAAGGCACTGATCCCGGACCTACCCGATATCTCGGCCGCGCGGCAAAAATTCGATCTCGATGCGCGAGGCTCGTGGACGGAAGCTCGTTGGATGTTCGATGCCCTGCGCGTCGATACGCCGGCCGCGTTCATCCACGTCCAGGGGACGCTGGATCGCGCCCCCGACTATTCCGCCACTGCGATGAAGGCCGAGGCGCGCAGCGCGGATCTGGCGCAGACGGGCGCGTTGTTCGGAATCGACCTGCCCGCGGGCGCGTTCAACGCTCAAGCAACGATCTCGGGCACGCCCACGGCGTTTCGCATGGACCCGCTGAAAGGCAACTTCGGCGAATCCGACTTTGCCGGACGCGTCGGCCTCGACCTGACCGCGGCCAAGCCGGTTCTCGACGTCGACCTTCGAGCCCTCGTGCTCGACCTGACGCCGTTCATGTCGAGCACCCGCGATGTGCCGACCGTGGCGGCCGACGCGCGCGCGATCCCCGACATCGCGCTGCCGTTGGCGCTGCTCGACCGCATCGATGGGCGCGCCGAGATTTCCTCGGCGACGACGCGCTTCTTCGGTACGACCTACGCCGATCTCAATCTGCATGCCGAGCTGAAGGATGGAAAACTGACGATCGATCCGCTGACGTTCGGCAGCCAGGACGGCAACCTCAATGCACGGTTCGTCGTTGGCCCGGTCGCGGCGTCACCCAACGTTGCGCTGGTCATCAGCGGTGACAACATTCAGCTCGGGGTCATACCCGGCATGAACGCAACCGCGGCGGCGAGTCGCTACCACATGCAAGTCGATGTCGCGGCGTCCGGCGACAATCTGCGCGCCCTCGCGTCGACGCTTGGCGGACGAGCGCGATTTGTCGGCGCAGGCGGACGGATTCCGCGTGCGAACGCACTGTCGTCGGCGTTTCTGGGTGAGTTGTTCCGCACGCTCAATCCGATGGCGAAGCGCCACGAGTTCACGGACGTGGTCTGTCAGGCGTATCTGTTTCGGATGAAGGACGGCGTGTTGAATACCGATCCCGCGATCGCGGTCCGCACGACGGACATCGACGTCGTCAGCAACGGAAGGCTCGATCTGACGACCGAAGCCATCGATTTCAACTTCAAGACCGCCGCGCGCAAGGGCTTGGGTTTCAGCGCCGGGGATTTCATCAATCCGTACGTCAAGGTCGTGGGAACGCTCTCGAAGCCGCGGCTGACGGTGGATCCGACGGGCACGCTCGTCAACGGCGGCGCAGCGTTCGCCTCCGGAGGGCTATCGATTCTTGCGACTACGCTGTGGGATCGGATGGTGCGGCAGAAGGACCCGTGCACCGCAGCGGTCGCGGAATCGGACAAGCGCGCCGCGAAGCAGTGAACGCGCGGCACATTCGCTCATCATTCGCAACCCAAGCCCCCTCAAATCAGCGGTGTGCGCCAAACAACATCGCGCTGGCGCGACGCGCGCCTTCGACGAGACTTGCCAGCTTCTGCCAGGCGATTTCATCGATCACCGACGAGAATCCCGCCGCCGTCTCGAACCCGCAGTCGGTGCCGGCCATCAGCCGCCCCGGATCGCCGAGCGACTCTGCGATCCGCACCAGGCGATCGGCGATCGTATCGGGATGTTCGATGTAGTTGGTGGTCGTATCGATGACTCCGGCCACCAACGTCGCGCCCAACGGTAACGACCGCGTTTCCAGCAGATGGTATTCGTGCGCGTGGCGCGGATTTGCCATCGACAACAACAACTGGCCCGCATCGATGCGCGCAATGGCATCCCAGATCGCCTCGAGCGGCACATCCTCGTCGTGTGGGCCTTCGTAGTTACCCCAGCAGACATGCAACCGAATACGCTCGCGATCGACTCCGGACAACGCAGCGTTGATCACGTCGCCTACGCGCTCGACGAACGCGACAAAAGCCTCGAGGGGCTGGTCGGCAAAGTAAGTATGGCGTTCCATCGCGAGATCGGGCGCATCGATCTGCAGCGCAAAGCCGTGGCGCAGAATCGCGCGATACTCCACCGATAACGCGGCAGCAACCGCGTCGAGATAGGCGTCGAGGTCCGGATAGTGGCGATTGTCCATCGCTGCAACGACGATTCCAGGCGAGGGCGCGCTGACGAATGCATCAGCCGGTGTTCGGCCGACGTCGTGCAGTGCTCGTGTCAGTTCGCTGCATTCGGCTTCGATCGCCGTCGTGTCACCATACGCGATCGGGCCGGTCGCCTGCGGTGGTTGCGCAAGACTCACCGCGTCGCTGGAAAACGCGGTGCGGCGCAGATAGTCCAGAAAATGCGGGTACTTCATCAGGTCGCGCATCGGCGGACGGCGGCTCACGCCGGAGAAGCCGGTCATCCGGTGCTGCACATAGGTGAAGAAACTCTCGCGCCCGACTTCGCCGTTGTTGACTATGTCGATGCCGATGTCGCACTGACGACGCACCACCGCCGCGGTGGCGGCCAACGACCGTTGCGCGAGTTCGCGCAGATCGACCTCTTGCCCCGCAAAGCGCCGCGCATGCAAGGCTGCAAGCTCGGGCGGTCGCGGAAGACTGCCCGCATGGGTCGTCAGAATTCGATCAGCCGTCATCGTCCGCAGTCCCAACGAAAATCACCGGTCATTCCTGCAACTTGGCCTGCAGCTTGGCTTCGATCAATGCCAACCGATCGTTGCCGAAATACATGTCGTCGCCGTCGAGAAACATCGTTGGCGAGCCGAAGCCACCGCGATTGATCAGCTCATCCGTATTGATCCGCAAACGATCTTTGTACACCGACGAACCGATCTTCTCGAAGAATTCGTCCACCGCGAGGCCGCACGCCGATGCGATGCCGGTGAGCACGTCGTCCTGAGAGATGTCCGCGAGGTCTCCCCAATAACGACGGAACACGCGACGCGCGTAGGCTTCGAGACAGTCGTGCTCGAGCGCGACAAAAGCTCCACGCATTGCTTTGACGCTGTTGACCGGAAACACCGGCGGCGCGCCGATCGTGATCCCGACATAACGCGCCCAATCCTTGAGGTCCTTCTGGTAATAGCGCGCTTTCGCCGGCACCGGGTTGGCGCGGTTCTCGTACACGCTCGGGTTCGTCTGATTGAAGACGCCGCCGACGAGGATCGGCCGCCACACGATGTTGAAATCGACGCGCTGCTTCAGTTTCTGCACGTTCTCGAACGCGAGATAGGTCCACGGACTGGAACAATCGAAGAAAAATTCAAGCGTGTGCATGGTGTGCCGCGGCATCTAAAGCAGCGAGCTTAGTTTTGTTGACAGGCGTTCGCAAAGCGGGTGACATGACCCACCTTTGCGCGGTGGGGAATTCGTATGAAGTTCACGTGGTTCAACCTGATGCCGTGGCCGCATCTGCCCGATGATTTCCGTGAGAAATACCATTCGGTGTGGGTCGACATTCCGAGTTCGTTGTACGACCCGGCCAAAGGCCACGAGTTGTACAACACCTATCTCGACGAACTCGAATACGCAGAGGTTCTCGGCTACGACGGCATCGGCGTCAACGAGCACCACGCGAACGCGTACGGGTTGATGCCGTCGCCGAACATCATGGCCGCGGCGCTGGCGCGCCGCACGTCGCGCGCCGCATTGGTCGTGCTCGGCAATTCAATCGCGCTCTACAACCCACCCATTCGAGTGGCCGAAGAATTCGCAATGCTCGACGTGATATCCGGCGGCCGCCTGCTCGCCGGTTTCCCCGTCGGTACGTCGATGGATACGAACTATGTCTATGGCGACATCCCGGCCCTGACGCGTGAGCGCTACGCCGAGGCACACGAGTTGATCATGCGCGCGTGGCGCGAGTCGGAGCCGTTCGCGTTCAACGGCCGCTATACGAAACTGCGTTACGCGAACTGCTGGCCGAAGCCGATCCAGTCGCCGCCGCCGATTTTCATCCCCGGCGGCGGCTCATTGGAGACGTACGACTTCTGCCTCGACTACGACTATGTGTACTGCTACCTGAGTTTCAGCGGCTACAAACGCGCGAAGCAGCTGATGGACGGTTATTGGCAACGCGTCGCCGATCGCGGCAAAGACATGTCGCCGTATCGCGCCGGTTTTGCGCAGACGATCGTCGTCGCCGAAACCGACGCCGAAGCCGAGCGCGACTACCGCGAGCACATCGATTACTTCTACAACCGCTGTCTGCACGTTTATCCGGGATTCGCCGATGCGCCGGGATATCGAACGATCAAGACGCTGAAAGCCAACGTCACGTCGCAGATGACGCGGCAGGCGCTCGGCGACATCAGCAGCATGAGCTGGAAAGAACTGGTCAAAGACGGCTACGTGATCGCCGGCAGCCCGGACACCGTCGTTACGCAGATGAAAGACCTGATCACCGACCTTCGCGTCGGCAATATTTTCTGTTTGATCCATGTCGGCAACATGCCGAAGGACAAATGCATGCGTTCGAGCAAATTGTTTGCCGAGGAAGTCATGCCGAAGTTGCGCGACATGTGGCCGGAGTATCGCAACGATGACCGCTTTTGGATTCACCCTTTGCAAACACACGCGCAGCGTCCCGCCGCTGCCGCGGTGGGGGTCTGAACGATGCAGTCGCGCATCATCGACGTGGCTGGGCGCCACAAGATCCGGGTATACGAAGGCGGTGCCGGACCGCAGTTGTTGTACCTGCACGGGGCCGGCGGCCTGCTCCCCAACGATCCGTTCGTGGCGCGCCTCGAGCAGAGCTACCGCGTGACCGCCCCGCTGCTGCCGGGATTCGAAGATTCCGACAGCAGCTCGCAGTTGCGAACGATGCTCGATTTCACGTTGTTCGGGTTTGATGTCTGGGAAACCCTCAAGCTCGACAATCCAATCGTCGTCGGCCATTCGTTGGGCGGCATGATCGCGGCGGAGATGGCCGCGCTCGCGAACCAAACGGTGAAGCAGCTCGTGCTGATCGCGTCCGCCGGATTGTGGATCGACGACCATCCGATACCGGACCTGTTCGCGATGCTCCCGTTCCAACTCCCCGAGTTGTTGTTCCACGACCCGGCCAAACATGCGGCGCTCTTGTCGGCGGGCGGCGACTTCAACGATCCGGAGTTCCTGACGGATTTCCTCGTCGGCAACGCACGGCGGATGGGCACGGCGAGCAAAATTCTATTTCCGATTCCGGACCGTGGACTTGCCGAGCGCCTGTATCGGATCCGCGCGCGCACCCAGATCGTTTGGGGGGCGTCGGACCGCCTGATTGCACCGATCTACGCAGAGCGATACGCCGCCGGCATTCGCGATGCCCATCTGAGTGTGATTCCGGATGCCGGGCACATGGTTCCCTATGAACAGACGAGTGCGGTATTGGCGGCGATTGCTACGTTGCACAACTGACCCTGCTCTTCGCACCTCCGACGATCGAGTCGCGCGGTGCCGGTGATCCTTCGCGGCATCGCTGGCGTATTGGCGCTCGTGAGCGTTGCATTGTTCGCGCGCCGCCTGGGACCGGACGGATACGGATGGTTCGGCGTTGCAACCGCGGTGGCCGCGATTTCTTTAGGACCGCCGCTGCAATCGATCGGAACCCTCGCCCGCGCGCGCGAGGCTGATGCATACGATCCAACTGCGACGATTGCGCGGGTATGGGCGGTTACTGCGGGCCTCATGTGTGGCGGAGCATTCTTATTGCCGAGCGACGCCGATCCGGCACTGGCTTTCGGCGTCGTCATCATCGCTGCCGCGATCGCGACGCTGCTGATCGGCGCGCGGGCATGGGGCGGACGACTGACGGCGAACCACGCGTCGCGCGCCCACACACTGGCCGTCGCGTTGACCGCGTTTGGCGCCGCGTTGGTGCATTGGGTCGATCGCCTCTTTCTCGTGAACCACGTCAGCCAAACAGATCTCGGGATCTATGCGGCGGGCGTCGACTTGTCACGGCAGTTTTTCGTACCACTGACGTGGGTGCTGTACATCGCGTGGCTGCCTCGTCTGACAGCTACCCGAACCGCGGCCACTCTTCAAGAAAGCGCGCCGGATCGCACGCGCATTGAAATGCGGTATGCGCTTGCAGTGATGACGCTGCTGCTGCCAGCGCTGACCGTCTTCATCCTGGTGCGCGTCGAGTTGATCGCCGCCGTCTTCGGCGACGCGTACGCGGCGCAAGCCGCCTCGTTGCCATGGATTGCGATCGCTGTAGTCTTGGGTGCGTTGCGCTGCGCGGTGCTCGATACCGGTTTATACCGCGAAGGTCGCACGCAGGCTTTATTGCGCAACGCAGCGATCACCGCGTTCGCCAGCGTGACGCTGAATGCGTTGTACGTGCCCCGATATGGCGTCATGGCCGCCATCTCGTTTGCGGTGGTCAGCCAGTCGCTCGCGTTTTTTCTCGCGTGGCATGCCAGCCGCGACATCATCGCGTGGCGCATTCCGCGCGTTCAGTTCGAACGTATCGTGTTCTGTTGGGCTGCGATGGTGTCCGTCGTGCTGCTGCTGCGCGGGGTCGGGTTCGCCGCGAGAGTGGCCGTCGCGGCAATGGTGTACACGGGCGCGCTATTACTCGTCAACGGTGCGGGTGTCCGCGACTGGGTCGCCGCCCGCGTGCGGCGGGTGGACTAGCGTTGCGACCCTTCGCTAGGCTGACGCGGTCGAACAACGCGTTGATCCGAACCATGACAGAAGCCGCAACCGATGATCTCGACGCGCTGCGTCGGATGCTCGACGCCGCGAACCGCATCGTCGTATTCACGGGCGCCGGGATCAGTACCGAATCGGGGATCCCCGATTTCCGCAGCCCCGGAACGGGCTTGTGGAATCACATCAAGCCGATCCAGTTCCAGGATTTTGTCGCGTCGGATGCGATCCGTCAGGAGTCGTGGCGACGCCGCTTCACTGGAGAACGATCGATGGAAAATGCCAAGCCGAACAAAGGCCACGCCGCGATCGCGAAGTTGATCCGGGACGGCAAAGCGACCGCGGTGATCACGCAGAACGTCGACAACCTGCATTACGTGTCCGGCATCGGAGCAGATCAGATCATCGAATTGCACGGCAACATGACCTACGCGAAGTGCCTCGATTGTCAGACGCGCTACGAAATGGCTGATCTCGAACAGCAGTTCATGCGCACCGGGCGGGTCGCGCCGTGTGCGCGTTGCGGCGGCATCGTCAAGAGCGCCACGATCTCGTTCGGCCAGACGATGCCAGGCGATGCAATGCGAAAGGCGCAGCAGGAGACCCTGAAGTGCGATCTGTTCATCGTTGTCGGTTCGTCGCTGGTCGTCTATCCCGCGGCGGGTTTTCCGGAGCTCGCCAAAGATCGCGGTGCTCAACTCGCTATCATCAATCGTGAGCCGACGCCGCTCGATGGGATCGCCGATCTGGTAGTACACCGCGAAATCGGGCAGACGCTCGCTTATGCGGTCGGAATCAACTGATGCGCGGCTCGCCTTGACCCGCAATCGTTTGTTAGGGGAACGTCACGTCCGCCAACAGCGGACTCGAGGTGCGATCGAGTGGACTGCCGCTAACGCGCCGCTGCGACTAGCGATTCGGCAAATCGCTCGAGATCCGCAACGCAGTTGCAGCGTGCAACGCGAAAACAGTGCGGGGCGAAGCGGCGCATTTCGGAGTCGCCCTCCCCCCACTGCTCGCGCGGCTCCGGGTTGAGCCACAATACTTGCTTCGCGCGCCGCGAGATGTCGCGCAATCGATCGGCGTGCGGTTCGTAGTAGTTATTGCGCGCGTCGCCGAGGATGATGACGGTGGAGCGATGGTCGACGTCGTTCAACGCGAGGTCGCGAAAATCGAGCAGCGCGCGTCCGTAGTCCGTGTTCCCCTTGCCCCAATCGAACAGCGCCTCTTCGATGGCGACCTCGACGGCTTTGTCACGAAAAAGATCCGTCACTTCGCCAAGGCGGTTCGAGAATGCGAATGTACGCACTTCGGGTAAGACGTCCGTCAGTTCGTACAGTAGATACAACAGGAATCGTGCAACTCGGCTGACTGAGCCGCTGACGTCACAGAGGACGAACACCGTGGCTGTCTCACGCTTCTGCCGCCGCCATCGCAGCCGAAACATCGTCCCGTCATAGGCGAGGTTGGCGCGGATCGTGTGCTTGATATCGAGCTGTCCGCGCCGCGCGAGGCGCCGCCGGCGACGATGATCGCGCGCCAGTTGCGCGGCGAGGTCGGCGATGACGCGGCGCAGTTCGCTGCGGTAGTCGGTCGGAATATGCGTCAGGTTGGCTGCGAGCGCGGCCTCGAGGATCGTACGCCGTCCGGAAGCGTCCACAGTCAGGCGATACTGCGTGTCGACGTATTGCTGCACCTCCTGTTTGAGGTAATGCCGCAGATAGCGCAGCGCGTGTACGACGTCGCCCCTCAAATCGTCCGGCGGCGCCTGCAACAGCGCGTCGAGTTCGCGAGCTCCGAGCGCATCCGCCACCGCGTGCATCAGCGCGGTCTTCTCTCGCAGCGACCGCATCGACTCGATGCCGGCGCGGTGTGCGGCGTGTTCGACTTCGAGTGCCAGCGCGCCGCGGTCACCGGCGAGAATCCCCGCGACAACCCGCCGCGCCACGGTCGTCAGATGCGGCTCCACCTGCGCCAGCGCGTCGCTTCGATCGATCCCGCGGAAGAAGCTCTGCTTCAACGGCGAACGAAACGCGAGCTGATCGAAAAAGCGCGCGAAGCACTCGCCGAAGTGGGTCTTTTCCTCGCGCGATTTTGCGAGCGTCAGCGCCAACGCGTCGCGCAGCAACACCGGATCCGCGAGTCCGATGTGATTGACGACGGCCAGCGCATCGAGTGTTTCGGCCGGCGACACGCGCAGATCTGCGAGGCGCAGCGCTGCCACGAATCGTGCGAGCGTGATGTCCATGGCGCGCATTATAGGGACCCGCGCTAGAGATTCCCTGAGCACAGCACGAGCCAAAAGGTGCAGCCTTGACTTTGCAGGACCATTTTCGGACAGTCGGTTTCATCCCTCCGTAGAATCTGTAGTTGCGAGCACACACCGGCGTTTCCACCGATGAGCCCTTCGAATTCGACCCCGTGCTCGACGGCGCGACGCTGCGGATTCGACCAATTCGGGGCGACGAGTTCGACGCGTTGTACGCGGTTGCGTCGGATCCACTGCTGTGGGAACAGCATCCGGCGAAGCGTCGCGCAGAGCGCGGTGTGTTCGAGGGCTGGTTCCGGGACGCGCTCGCGCAACACGCGCTCGTGATCGAGGAACGCGCGACGCAACGGGTCATCGGTTCGTCGCGTTACTACCACTGGAACGCGGCCGACGCCGAGGTATCAATCGGCTTCACGTTCATTGCGCGCGACCATTGGGGCGGCGTGACAAACGCGGAACTCAAGGGTCTGATGCTGCAGCACGCGTTCAAATGGGCGCGAGTGGTCTGGTTCCACGTCGACCCTATGAATACGCGTTCACAGAAAGCGATGGAGAAGATCGGTGGGCAGTATTCATTTACAGCGCCGTTGAGTGTGAACGGCGCTGCGCCCGTCGAATACATGTTTTATCGCATCGACGCGTTGCGGCGTCGAAAATGAACACGATCATCGAACTGCCGAGCGAGGCCGCGGCGGCGCTGAAGCGATTGCGCCCGCAATGGGATCTCAGCAGCGTCGGTGGGGTCGAGTTGCTCATCGGCGGCTATACGAACGCCAACTACGCACTGACATACCGCGACGCGGACTATGTGCTGCGGCTCGCGCGGCCGACGCCGGTCGCTATGGACCGCGCCTTCGAAAAGCGTCTATTGACCGGTCCGATAGCGCTGCTCACCGCACCGCTCGTCGCGTACATCCTGCCCGAAGGGCATATGTTGACGCGTCGGGTCGCGGGGCCGCTGCTCGTCGACAAGCCTCCCGACAGCGCAGCGCTGGCGCAGTACCTCGCGCGGCTGCACCTGCGCATGCCGCCGCTCGGACGGCGCTACGATCTCGTGCAGACGATCGGCCGCGATCTGCGCGCGGCCTCCCAGCGCGGCGAGTCACCGCCGGCGTGGTTCGCAAAGGAGCACGAATCGCTGTCGCGCGCCGTCCTTCAAATCAGGCCTTGCCACAACGACCTGAATCCGTGGAACGTGATCGTCAGCGCCGCCGACCCGACACGATGGTGCACGCTGGATTGGGAGTTCGCCGGCGACAACGACCCGTTGTTCGATCTGACCTGCTTGGCCGAAGGACTCGGATGGTCCCTCGATGCGACCGACACGCTGATTGATACGTATCTCGAGCTGATCGAGTCGGCGCGCGTGCCAACGACATCGCAACGTCGCACGATTCGTAAAGCTTATTTCCTGCGCGAGTACGCGTGGGCCCTGGCCCAACTCGCCGCGGGCAATCGACGCACCGAGATCGAAGCTCAGTTGGCACGCAGCGCAGCCGCGCTCGAGGATTTGCGGGGCGGCTAGTTGGCAGCTAAGAGGCGAGCCAGCCACGCACCGCAGCCGAGGCGCGGTCGAGTCGTTCCTGGCGGCGATCCCCACAGCTCCACATAGCCGACGCCGAGCGAGTTCAGCAGCGCGCGGTAGCGTTCGTGCAATACGTCGCGGTCGAGCGGGTTCTCGCGCAGCGGATCTGCGACCCACGGGATATCCGGCCGCGTCAACAGATAACGGCGCCGGCGCGAACTCGACAGCGCGTCGTGCAAAGCGCCCTCGAGCCACGCGTCGTCGCTGCCGAAACGAACGTCCCACCAGACTTTGACGACGACGAGGTCGGTGTCGGCGATCACGAGGTCGGCGCCGACGGACGCCGCCTGTTCGGCGCGTTGCTGGCCGCGCGCGATCGCGCGCACGTCATCGGCGTGATAGCCGATACGCCCCTCGGCGCGAGCGCGCTCGAGGTAGCCGCGCGCGTATTCGACAACGCAGGGGGCATCGAAAAGCTGCGCCAGTTGTGTCGCCAGCGTGGTCTTGCCTGAGCATTCCGCACCGACAATCGCGACGGTCAAACCGCCGCTGTTCGAAGCATCGACGTGCGCCACGCCCACCACCCCGCGAATGCCATGCCGATGTACACACAATAGAGCAGCGCGTACATCTCGAGACCCTTGTACAGATAGATGCCGGTCGCGATCACGTCGACGACCAACCACACGATCCAGTTTTCGATGTGTTTGCGCGCCGTCATCCACATCGCAGCAAAGCTCATCGTCGTTGTCGCGCTGTCCCAGTATGGCACCGCCGCGTTCGTACGATTCGCGAGCAACCAACCCATTGCCGCCGTCGCCCCGGCGACGACCAGCGTCAGCGCAATTGCCACGCGCGCGGGGGTTTGCGTAACCGGCACTGTCTGCAGTTGCGGCGGTCGCTTCGCAAATCCCCAGTAGTACCAACCGTATCCGTTCATGACGACATAGAAGACGTGCAGCGCAAGGTCGGCGTAGAGTCGCGCGCGAAGGAACACGACGATCGAGACCAGCGAGTACAACAGTCCGATTGGCCAGTTCCAGATGTTCTGACGGATGAGCAACGCGACGCACACGAGTCCGGAAATCAGGCCAGTCGCTTCGAGCCAGTTCTGCGTCCAGTAATCTACGCTCAGATATTCCACGGGCACCTCGAGATCGCGGCGAAGCCTGCCGCGCGGTGCTTTTCATTGCAAGCCATTGCCAAGGCGTCGGCAAAGCCATTGCCGACCACCGCAAACGACTGCGAACCGCGAACGACGCTCTCGAACGCAATTGCCGTAAAATGATGCTGTCATCGCAGAACCGGACCCACCATGGCAAAGCGGATTGCGATCGTCGAAGACGATCCGGATCAGCGGGCAAATTACAAAGACGCGATTACCAAAAAAGGCTACGACGTCGCGGCATATGCGAGTCGCGAGGAAGCGCTGGCGGGAATCGAGCGGCAGATGCCCGATCTCGCGATTCTCGACATCATTCTCGGCGACGAAATCGATGCCGGTTTTCAACTGTGCCGCGACTTGCTGGTGCGAGCTCCGACCCTCCCCGTCATCTTCCTGACCGAGCGCATCGGTGAGATCGACAAGATCTCCGGCTTGCGACTCGGTGCGTGGGACTATCTGCCCAAACCGATTTCGCTCGACTACCTCGCCGAGCGGATCTCGTCGCTGTTGCGGATCAACGAGGTCCGCAGCGCCACGAGCAGCAAGGACAGCACGACGGCGCGCCGCGTCGGAGATCTCATGCTCGATCAGGAAGCGTTGCTGGTCGCGTGGAAAAATCAAGCGATCAACTTGTCGGGCACCGAGTTTCGGATGCTCGCCAAACTCGTGCGCGTGCCGGGCCACGCCGTCAGCTACGAAACGCTGATGAACGCGACGATGCAGAGTCTCGTGACGAACAACACGATCAACACGCACATGCGCAACATCCGCAAGAAGTTCGAAAAAGTCGATGCTGACTTTGCGTGCATCAAGAGCGAGTACGGCTTCGGATATCGCTGGTCAGTGCAATGATGTGCCGTTAATGACAGTCCAATGAAAATCGGGAACCGCATCCGCGGTCCGCGTCTCGGCACGAAGTTGCTGCTGTGGGGCCTCGTGCTGCTGATCGTGCCGTGGATCAGTTACCGTCAGCTGATCGGGATGGAGCGCTTGCTGATCCAAGGTCAGTCGCAGGCCCAGCTGCTGACGGCCGAGGGCATCTCGACACTGTTCAATGGTCGCGAAGATCTGTTCAACGATTTGCCGGTGCGCATCGAGGACTACGAGTCGTTGTACGCGCGGCCGTTGCCGAATCCGATCCACATCGACGGCAAGGATTCCGACTGGGGCCAGATCTCCGACAAATTCCTGCAGTTCGGCGTCGACGCCGACCATCACCTCGTCGACGGCGGCTTCAATCTCGTGCTCGGCGAACGCGGCGGGACAGCTCTACGCGTTCATGCACATCCGCGACGACGTGCTCGTCTACCGCGATCCCGCTTACCTGCGACTCGACACCGCCGATTCGGTTCGGTTGAACTTCATCCAGGACGACGGCGAGGACGGTCGCGTTGCAATCACGTTCGGCGCCCCCGGCGTCACCACGGCATACCGCGTCGGCCCGGAGTGGAAACTGGCCGTGACCGGGGACTTCCGAAAACCAGGTTCAAGGGGCAGATGGAAAAAACCGCGGACGGCATCGATGTCGAATTCCGGATGCCGCTGAGCATGCTCGGATCACGCCGTTTCTTCGGCCTGTCGTACGTCGACGTCGATGATCCGCAGACACGCGCCATTCGCGCCATTACGCAGACGTTACCGAGCGCGGGCAAGACGAGCTTCAATCTCGTCGTGCTGCGCTCGCCCGAAGTCCTCAACATCATTCAAGGACTCGGTTACTCCGGCGCTCGCATTCTGGTGATCGATGCACAGAACCGGGTTCGCGCTGAGACCGGCAGCTTCACGATGAGTCAAGAGCACGAGGAGACCGACGACGACTGGGCATTCGCCGCACAGCGTTGGTTCGACGTCATTCGACCGCTCGTGCACCGTCTCGTGATGTGGCAGCAATGGGACGACGCGGAGGTCTCGGGTGATTCCGAGGCAATCGTCAACAAGGTCATCGAGTCGTCGCTGCGCGGCGAACCGATTGCGCTGCGCTCCCGCGTCAGCGATCAGGAGATCATCACGGCGGCGCATCCGATCGTATCGCGCGATACGATTCTCGGCGGCGTCGTCGTCGAGCAGAACATCGCCGATATTCTCGCGTTCCAGCGCGCAGCGCTCGAGCAGGTCATCGTGTTGTCGATCGTTAGTCTGCTCGTCGTTTTTGTCGTGCTCATTGCATTCGCGGGACGCCTCGCGTGGCGGATCCGCCAGTTGCGGCGCGAAGCAAGCGCTGCGATCGATTCGCGCGGCCGCCTCCAGGCCAACGCGCTGCGCAGCGCGATGAATGCGGGCGACGAGATCGGCGACCTCGCGCGCAGCGTCTCCGGCATGCTGTCGAAACTGCAGCAACACAACCAGTTCCTCGAGAACATGCCGCGCACGCTGCGTCACGAAATCAACAATCCGCTGAACACGTTGAGCACCTCGCTGCAGAATCTCGCAGAAGAGAACCCGGACGTTCAGCAAAGCAAGTACCTCGACAGTGCGAAACGCGGCGTGATGCGAATCGGCGCGATCGTGCAGAATCTCGCGGACGCCGCCAATCTCGACGAATCGCTCGAGGCGGAAGAGCTCGAGATCGTCGACATTCAGCAGCTCATCGAAAGCTACGTCGCGAACTGCCGCGTGGTGCACAAGGATTGCGAGTTCGCGTTTCGCGGCGTGGGTCACCCGGTCTATGCGCGCGTGTCCGACTATCGCATCGAACAACTGCTCGACAAGATCATCGACAACGCGATCGACTTTCATCGCCCCAACAGCCCGATCAAGGTGCAGCTCGATACGCAGAAGGACGTGTTGCGGATCAGTGTGGCGAATCGCGGACCCACGTTGCCGCCAGCGGCCGAAGAAACGTTATTCGATTCGATGGTCAGCCACCGCGGCGCCGAGGCGCGCAATCGGCTGCATTTCGGGCTGGGGTTGTACGTGGTTCGCGTGATCGCGGAGCATCATGGCGGCACTGTCCGCGGCATGAACCTGCCGGACGGATCAGGTGTCGTCGTGATCGTGCAGTTGCCGCTTGCCGGCGCCGTGGGTGCGTCGGCGCGGGTCAACGGCGAAGCCACCGACCCCTGCCGGCGGCTCGCCGGTCGTCAAGCCCTGAAGTATTCCGTGCCGAGGGTCACTGGCCCGTCACAACGCAGTTCCCCGCGCTGTACCAGGTAGACGACCGCAGACAGCACGCTGCGCGCCGCCGCGCGATACATGAATTCGGGTACGTCGGTGTACATCGTCGGCACCATGTCTTCGATCCGGTGCTGCCCCCGCTCGACGCACGCGAGTATCTGTTCCTCTCGATCGCGGCGGTGCGCCATGAACGCTTCGACGTGGCGCTTTGGTTCGACGACGGCAGGTCCGTGTGTCGGCCAGTACACCGCATCATCGCGCTCCAGCAGCAGCGCGAGGCTCGCCATGTAGCGCCGCATGTCGCCGTCCGGCGGCGAGATGATGCTGGTCGACCACGCCATCACGTGATCTCCGGTAAACAGCACGCGCTCTTCGCGCAGCGCGTAACACGTGTGATTCGACGTATGTCCGGGCGTGTACACGCACTCGACGGACCAGCCATCGGCGGCGATCACCTCGCCGTGCCGCACGCGCACGTCCGGTTCGAAGTCGTGATCCGCGGACTCCTCGAGTTTGACCGTTTCGTCTTCGAGACCGGAACCATGCGGACCGAATGCGTACGTCAGCGCATCGCAACGCTCGCGCAGCAACGCGCACCCCGGGGAGTGATCCATGTGCGTATGCGTGACGAGCAGATGACTGATCCGCTCGCCCTTCGTCGCGGCCATGATGGCATCGATGTGGCGCGGATCCGGCGGACCAGGATCGACGACCGCGACATCACCGTGGCCCAGGATGTAGGTGCCGGTGCCATGCAGCGTAAACGGACTCGGATTGTTGGCGATCACGCGGCGAATCAGCGGCGAAATTTCGGCAGCGACGCCATACTCGAAGTCGAGTTCGCGCCGAAACGGAATCTTTACACCCATCGCGATGTCTGCAACTTCTGGGGCGGCCGAAGCATAGTTTGCGGCAGTTTGAAAGGCAACGCAGAGCCTCAGCGCACAAACACCCAAAGCAGCAGCAGCAACACCGCGATGGCGCCGCCAATCCAGACTAAGGCGCCGGTACCGCGCGCCGCGTTGCGACGTGTTGGATTCACGGTATTCGAGCGTGACGCGGCCGACGCGAATCGAGTCGCCGTCGCGCAGCAGAGCAGCATGAATCGGCGCGTCGTTGATCAGTGTCCCGTTCGTCGAAATGAGATTCACCAGTTGCGCGCCGTCGGGGCGCAATTCCAATTCCGCATGTCGTAGCGAGACGCTCGCTTCCGGCAGTTGGATGTCTGCGTCGGGCCCACGACCGATCACGTGACGACCAAATGCAAGCGGAAACACGCGGCCCGCCACTGGCGCGCTGCGACCCAACAGCATCGGTCCGACCGAGCCGGCCACGGGTGATGCCGGGACGGTCGATGTCGTCAGCGGCGTGAGCACCGGATTTGCCGTGGCGTCGGCTCGCGACTGCGTGCGCTGTTGCTCCAGCAGCTTTGTTCAAGCGATTGGGGCTCGGCATCGCCGAGTTGGTCCGGCGGCTGACCGGGCGGTCGAATCGGCGTCAGGTCAGCCGCATCGCCGATCAACTGATAGCGCATCGTGTCGAATGCGATTTCGTCGCCGTGATAGAGCCGTCGCGCACCGAGCACGCGGTCGCCGTTGACGAATGTGCCGTTGGCCGAGCGCAGGTCCTCGATCCAGATCGTGCCGTCGACGACGACGAGTTCCGCGTGATGGCGCGACAGGTGGCCGTCGACGAGCTGCAGACCGCAGTCTGTTGCGCGTCCGACGCGCAGATGATTCGTGATCGTGACGCCGAGCCCATCACCGACCCGATGCAGCTTCCAGCCGCACGGATCCCGAGTCGACTCGACGTCGATTCGCAACCGATGGTGTCCGAGAATCAACTCATCCCCGGGTCGCATGCCGACCGAGCCGTCGATCGGAAGCTGATTTCGGTGCGCGGTCGCGCCTTCCAGCACGATGGCGCGCGGACCCCGGTCGCTCGTCTCGATGCGCACGTGAAAGTCGCGCACATCCTCACCGGCAATCACGACGTCGTTGTCGAGATGGCGCCCCACCGTCACGCTGGCGACCAGTGGAAACCGCGCGGCCGTTTCGTCGAGTACGACGAGTGTGTAACGCGCGTCGTTCATCGCGCGCTCACGGCGTGGTTCCTTTCGCGCTCTCCGCCGCCCAAGCTGTCGCGCTGCGCGCGCCATTCCGGAACGTCCGGCGTCACGGTCAGCGCGAGTTCGAGAAAATGTTGGGCATCGGATTTGAGCCCCGCGTCATACGCCTCACGCGCAACGTCGGCGAGCCGATGGGCTGCAGCGTTCAACATGTCGCGCGCGGCGACGTTGCTCGGGTCGAGCCGGCGTACCTCGAGCAGCCGCGCGACGGCGTTCTGATCGGGCGGCTCTGTGATGAAACCATCGGCCAGCAGTTGTCGTGCTTCGCCGAGCAGGCGCGCGACGTCGCCGATGCGCTGTTCTTCCGCGCCGAGCTTCGCTTTCAGTTCGCGCATCGGCGTGTCGGCGAGCCCAATCTCCGAAGCGCGTGCATTGAGCGCGCGAACAGCGTCGATTTGTCCCGCCTTCAATAGTTCGGTCGCGCGCGTCAGCAGTTCGGCGACGACTTCGGACAAGCCTTGAGTCGCAATTGCATTGTGCGGGTCGGTCGCGAGCACGCGATGGTAGATCTCCGCGGCATTGGCGCCTGGCGGATTGATCAGCGCGCTCGCAGCTCGATACGCTGATGCCTGCTGCAGCATCGTTTGGATCTCCTGCTGCGCGCTCGCGGCCTGTTGGACCTTGTCGCGCACCACCACGACCTTGGCGTTCGACACATTCGCCGTTGTGGCGCGTTCGAGATATCCCATTGCCGACGTGATGTCACCGGATTCGGCGGCGCCACTGGCGAGTTCGGCGTAGTGCTCGGCGAGCTGGTCGAGGTCGGCCTTCGCACCGGCTTGTGCTGGATCCAGGCGCAGCGCTTCCTGATAGGCCTGGATCGCCGCGGTCGCGGACGGCAGGTCGTCGAGGCCGTGACTGCGCAGCAATTCTTCGGTGCTCGTGACGAGCGCGTCTGCGCGTTTGCGGTCGGACAACTTGTCGAACAACGACGTCAATTCTTCATCGGTCGGAAACACCGCGAGCGATTCCGTCAACTTGGCTTCGGCGAGCGCCAGATCGTCGGTAGCGAGCGCCTGCGCAATGCTGGTTTTCCA
Organism: uncultured Gammaproteobacteria bacterium; assembly: GCA_963829065.1. Lineage (GTDB taxonomy): Bacteria > Pseudomonadota > Gammaproteobacteria > Pseudomonadales > Azotimanducaceae > DATJGR01. The sequence continues at coordinate 649,623 of CAWHHK010000021.1, forward strand.
CTGCGTTGCAAGCGTCGCGATGATCCTGTTCGCCTTGCCAACGGTCGGATCGATTTCGAGCACCCGACGATAGCCGGCGACGATCGCGGCGAGACTCTGATTCGGATCGCCGCGCAGCGATTCGGCCTGCCGCCACGCATCCCGCAGCGCGGTTTTGTCGGTGAGCCCGGTCGCGTGCAGAAATTGCCCGATCAGCTGGTCACGCTCCGGATGCAGGTAAAGCGCCGGCAGCGCCGGCCGCCACGACGAAGAGCGCCACCCACGACCCAACCGCGACTGCGCGGCGTCGGGCGCTTTGGTCGCTGATCCGGTTCGGCGCGAATCGTGCGGCTGTCGCGCACCGGCATCGACATGCTGTCGCCGATCGCGCGGATCTCCGCCGTGTTGACGACTTCGGTCTTGATCACCGTGTTCGGGACGAGTCCGGACGCGCGAATCGCCGTCGAGCGCCTCGATGACTTCGGCGCCGTTCTGGAATCGCGCCTCCGGTTTCTTCGCGAGGAACCGATCGACGACGTCTGCATCGTCGCCAGATGACCCGGCAGCCGCGGTATCGGATCCTGCAGGTGGCGAATGCCGACCGCGATCGCCGAGTCCGCCTTGAACGGCACTTCGCCCGTCAGCATGCGGTAGAACACGACGCCGAGACTGTAGATGTCGGAGCGGCCGTCGAGCGCGCGGCCCGCCGCCTGCTCCGGACTCATGTACTGCGGCGTCCCAACGACCGTACCGTGCCGCGTGATGCTGGCGTCGGTGCTGATCATGCGGGCGATGCCAAAATCCGACAACACTGCCGAGCCGTCTTCGCGGAACAAGATGTTCTCGGGCTTGATGTCGCGGTGCACGAAGCCTTTGGCGTGCGCGGTGTCGAGTCCGCGCGCGATGTCCTTGACGACCGAAATTGCCGCCTGCATGTGCAGGCCGCGTTTCAAGCGCCGATTGAGATCGCCGCCTCGCAGGTACTCCATCACGAGGTAGTAACACTGCTCGTGCACGCCCGCGTCGTGCACCTGAACGATGTTCGGATGACTCAGTTGCGCGATGATGCGCGCCTTCACGAACGAAACGTTTGCCGAACTCGGGGTCGCCGGTGTATTCGGGCGACACGACTTTGATCGCGACGAGGCGACCGAATTTTTTCTGAACCGCGAGATACACGCGCGCCATGCCGCCGCGCCCGATTTCGCGCTCGATGCTGTAACCGGGAATCTCGAGGCGCGTTTCAGCCATTGGATCGAAGCGGGCGGATATCACCTTCAACGAGGTGACCCAGCACGATGTGCGCGGCGGGCACGTAGAACGCGCCGTCGAGACTCACTGCGGGACCGCGGCCGTGTGCAAGGCCGTTGATGCAGGTCGTCGCCTGGAACATCCACTCGCGGCCGTCGATCGTCATGCGACAGCTCTTCACGGCGACGAGCGGCTGCGACAGCACCAGCGTTCCTTCGCGCCATTGCTTGAAATTCGAGCTTGCCGTCGGAGCTTCGTTTCGACGCCGAAACCGTCCATTTTGTTCTGCTGGAAAGCACCTTCGTAGACGGTGCCGTCGCGCCAGTAAAAGACGCCGAGCCCCTCTCTGGCGTCGTTGGCGAACGCACCGACATAACGATTGCCGTTCGGCCACTCGAACGTGCCCGACCCGCTCTTTTTGCCGGCGACGAAATTCCCTTCGTAGCGGCGCCCATCCGGCCAGAAAAATTTGCCGTGGCCTTGCGAGTTGATCGTCCTTGAACGTGCCTTCGTAGCGTTCGCCGTTGTGCCACGTATACGTACCCTGCCCCGTGCGTTCGCCACCGATGAAGTCACCTTCGTAGCGATCCGAGTTCGCCCAGACGAACACGCCGTGTCCGGTGATGTGGTCTTCGCTGAAACTCACCCTCGTAACGATCGCCGTTGGGCCATCGCAGCACGCCGTGGCCTTGCCGCAGATCCTTCTCGAACGTGCCTTCGTACGTGCGACCGTCGGGCCAGTAATAGGTGCCCTTGCCGTGCATCTGATCGTCGCGGTATTCGCCGACGTATCGATTGCCGTCGGCCCACGTGTACGTGCCCTGACCGTTGCGGACATCGTGCTGGATCTCGCCTTCGTAGACGTCGCCGTTCGGCAGTTCGATATGGCGGTAGTCGGCGCGCGCTCGCCGGCGACACTCGCCAGAGGATGCAGCACGAGTGCAGGTACCGCGTCGTCATCGGCTGCATCTCGAACAACGCACGGTACGTCTCGCGCAGCAGCTTTTTCTGCACCTTGCCCATCGCGTTGCGCGGCAGACCGTCGACGAAGACGACGCGCTTGGGCACCTTGAAGCTCGCAAGTCGCTCACGCAGTGCGCGGATGATGTCCGCTTCGTCGAGCGGTGTCCTCGCCGCGATCGACGACGGCAACGACGCCTTCGCCAAAGTCCGGATGTGGAACACCGATGACCGCCGATTCGGTGACGCCGGCGAGCGCGTCGATCTCCTCTTCGATCTCCTTCGGGTAGACGTTCAGCCCGCCGCTGATGATCAGATCGTTCTGGCGACCGACGATCGAGACGACGCCCGCATCGGACATCGTGACGACGTCGCCGGTGATGAAATAGCCATCGTCGGTGAACGCAGCGCGCGTTTTTTCTTCGTTGCGCCAGTAGCCGCCAAAGACGTTGGGGCCGGTGATTTCCAGAACCCCCGGTTCGCCGCTCGATGCGAGCGCGCCGTCGTCGCGGCGAACCCGAGCGCGGTACGCCCGGCAGCGGCGTGCCAACAGTTCCGGGCAGGCGCGGACCATGCAGCGGATTCGACGTGATCATGCCGGCTTCGGTCATCCCGTAGCGTTCGAGAATCGTCTGCCCGCGTGCGTTGCTCGAACGCCGCAAATGTTTCCGGCAACAGCGGCGCGGATCCGACTAATCCACAACCGCAGCGAGATCTGCGGCCGCGGAAAGTCCGGCAATGCGAGCAGTCGCGTGTAGTAGGTCGGCACACCCATGAAGACGGTCGCGCCCGCGAGCGCGTGCAATACCGCTTCCGGCTCGAAACGCGGCAGGAATCGCGTGGTTGCGCCGGCCAACAACGCGCAGTGCAGCGCCACGAACAGTCCGTGCACGTGATAAATCGGCAGCGCATGAACGAGGATGTCGTCCTGCGTGAATCCCCAGATTTCGACCAGCGTCGGCGCATTCGAACGCAGGTTGCTGATGGCTGATCATCGCGCCTTTCGAGCGCCCGGTCGTGCCCGAGGTATACAGAATCGCCGCTGTATCGTCGTCGTCGCGCTCGACGGCCTGAACCGGGACTGCCGATGAGGCCCGCGTTTCGATGTCTCGCAGTGTCGCGACTTTCGCCCGCGCGCCCGACGCCGCGACCAGCGCCGACACCGCCTCGACGCGCGACGGTTCGACGACGATCAGCGCCGGCTCCGCGTCGCCGATGAAGTACGCCATCTCGGCGTCGGTGTAGCCGGTGTTCAGCGGCATGTAGATCGCGCCGGCGCGCAGCACCGCAAGATACAGCCAGACGCCTTCGACGCATTTTTCGAGCTGCACGGTGACGCGATCGCCCGGTTGCACACCGATGGCGATCAACGCGGCCGCGAAGCTCGCCGGAGCGCGCCAACAGATCAGCAAAGGTGAACGTCGCGGAGACACAGTCGAACGCAACTGCGTCGCGTCGCGCCGACGCAACGCGTTCGATGTCACTAAACAGACTGCCCATCGCTCGCTCGCGTTATCAGTAAAATCAAGCATTTGCCGCGGCGGCAGGTATCTCATAGACTCGCCGCTCCGCGCCCGGCCTACTCTACTTGGACAGCCTCGCTTTTCACCATTGTTTGCCTCGCCATCGGCGTGGTCGCGGGCTTTCTCGGCGGAATGCTCGGCATCGGTGGCGGCGTCATCATCGTGCCCGCGCTGATCCTCTTGTTCGACCACACGGACGTGCTCGACGGACTCGTCGGCGACGGCAACGGCTCGACACTCGTCGCGGTCGGCACGTCGCTCGCCAGCATCATCTTCAGCGAGCGCGGCCGCGGCAGTCACGCAGGTTCGCGCGCGGATGGTCGACTGGCTGATCGTGCGGCGATTCACGATCATGGTGATGGTCGGGCAGTTATGGGTCCGGATTCATCGCAGCCATGTTGCCGTTGGCGACGCTGCGCGCGTTGATCGGCGGGTTTCTCGCGTTCGTCTCGGTGGTCATGTTGACGAACTGGCGTCCCGCTGCCGCATCGCGTCTTGCCGGGACCAGCGGCGAGCTTTGTGATCGCGAGCGTTGCCGGACTCATCGCGGGCATCGCTGGAATCGGCGGCGGCAACGTCGTCGTGCCAACGCTCGTCTACCACAACGTGCCCGTGCATCGGGCCACCGCAACCGCGAGCGTGCTCGGATTTCCGATCGCCATAGCCGGCTCGTTAGGCTACGTCACGCGCGGACTGGCGGTGACACACATCAGTGATGGGTTGCTCGGCTTCGTCTATCTGCCGGCGCTTGCCGCGATCGTTTGCACGGCGATGGTCGCGGCACCGATTGGCGTTCGCATGGCGCATCGCCTCGCGCCGATTCCGTTGCGGCGCGCGTTCGGCGGTCTGCTGATCCTGGTGGCCGCACGGATGCTGTGGAGCGCGATCGCGCCATAACTAAGGCGAGCCTTTCGGGGCGCCGGTCGAGTTCAGCGGACGAATCTGGATCGCGTCGATGCGCTGTTGCGCGAGGACGTCGGAGATGACGACGACCTTCGCATTCGCCGCCAGCCCTTCGCGCTGCATCAGATACCTTGAACGCGGTTGCCAGCGTCTTCTCCGGATCCTGTGAAAACGCGGTCCGGAAACTGATGACCGCTCGATTCATCACGAGCCGTCGACGCGTCTGGCTGTTGTTCGTGAATGCGTAGATCGGCACGGTTCGCGGACGGCAGTTCGTGACGAGATCCGCCATGATGCCGCGCCGTGTGATCACGACGATGCCGGCCGCATTGATCGATTCCGCAAGCCGCGCGGCCGACGTCGCGAGATGTTGTTTGTCCGACGTCGCGATCGAGTTCCTGCTCGAAGCCGAGCCCCGGCAAGCACTTCGCTGGTGCGCGCAATTTCGTCGAGTTGCGCGACACAGCGCACCGGATAACGACCGACGCTGGTTTCGCCCGACAGCATCACCGCGTCGACACCTTCGTAGATCGCGTTCGCGACATCGGTGACTTCGGCGCGCGTCGGGATCGGATTGCCGATCATCGATTCGAGCAGGTGCGTCGCAACGATGCAGCGGCGTCCGAGTACCGCGCATTTGCGCACGATCGTGCGCTGCAGGTTCGGCATTTCGGCGATGTTCGTTTCGATGCCGAGATCGCCGCGCGCCACCATGACGCCGTCGGCGGCGCGGGCGATTTCGTCCATGTTCGCGACACCTTCACGATCTTCGATCTTGGCGATGATCTTGATGCCCTGCGCCTTCGCGCCCGAGCAGCTCGCGCAACTGGACGATGTCGTCAGCGGAGCGAACGAACGACAACGCGATGAAGTCGACGTCGTTCGCCATGCCCCACTGGATGTCCTTGACGTCCTTTTCGGTGATCGACGGCAGATTGACGCGGACGCCCGGCAGATTGACGTGGCGTTTGCTGCCGAGCGTGCCGCCGTCGACGACGCGGCACGTCAGACGAGGCGCCGTCTTTTTCGAGGACGTCGAAGTTGATCAGGCCGTTGTCGATCGTGATTCGGTCGCCGACGTCGACCGACGTCACGAGATCGTCGTAGTTGACCTGAATGGAGCGGTGTTCGACGTCGACTTCGCCGCGTACCGTCAACGACACGACGTCGCCGGTCTTCAGCACCATCGGCTGCGCCACGATCGCCGGTGCGGATCTCCGGCCCCTGCGTATCGAGCAGGATCGCAACCGGATAGTGCACCTTGCGATTCAGCGTGCGGATCCAGCCGACGATCTTCGCGGCGCTCTCGTGATCGGCGTGCGACATGTTCAGACGCACGACGTTCATGCCGGCTTGCTGCAAGCTGCTCGAGCATTTCGTAGCTCGCCGTCGCCGGACCAATCGTGCAGATGATCTTGGTGCGCCGGAAATTCCATGGACGTCGTCCATCCAAAAGGCGGCGACAGGCTAGACGACAAAGGCCCGGTCAAGGTTATGCCGGATTCCAGAACGCATCCAGCGCCGTCGCGAAGTTCGCGCACTCGGCGTGCGAACCGGTCGCCAATGGCGCGGCAGATACGCGCGGTATTCGCTCGCCAGATAACGCGCGAATCGATCAGACATACGACGCCGCGATCGCTGTCGCGGCGGATCAGTCGCCCAGCCGCCTGAACGACGCGCGTCATCGCCGGTTGTTCGTACGCGAGCATGCGACCGAACGGCTCGCCGAACAGCCGCGCCATTTCGTTGCGTTCGAGCGTCGGCGGCGGCAGGCCGATGCCGACGACGACGATGCCGATCAGCGCGTCATCGGGCAGATCGATCGATTCGGTGAAGACGCCGCCGAGGACCGCGAAGCCGACGATCGGCTGTCGCTCCGTGATCGTAGGAACGCATCGATGAAGCGCGCGCGCGCTGCATCGGACATGCCGCGCGTCTGGCGCACGATGCGATCGTATGCGGATGCGCGATCGCATAGGCGTCGGCGACCAGGTCGAGATATTCGAACGACGGCAACGCGATCGAGATAGTTGCCGCGCGCGCGACGCGACGAGCGTCTGTCAATCGCGCGCACCAGACGCGGCAGCGAGTGCGGCGCGATGGCGGTACAGCGTGCTGACGTCCGGCACGACGAATACGCCGAGGCGATCCGGCGGAAACGGCGACGGCAGACGCAGCGTTCGCGCGTCCGGTTGCCCGTGCGCGCGCGCCGGTCAACTCGAACGGCGACAACGTCGCGGAGAATCGCACGTGCGCGCGATATTCCTTCAACGTATCGGCGATCGCGGCGCTTGGGTCGAGACAACGCAGATCGAGCTCGATGTCGCTGCGCCGGTCCGCGCAGAAAAATGGCAAAGCGTTCGGCGTCGTACCAGCCGGCGACCCGCAGCGAGGCGCAATAGCGCAAACGTCAGTTCGGTCACGTCGGGTTCGCCTTGCGATCGTGCGCGTGCGTTCGGCCAATGCTTCGAGCAGTGCGTCGGCCGCGCGCAACAACGCGTCCGGACGTTCGATGCGGCATTCGAACGCATCACGATCGAGACCGCGCTGCGCGCACCACGTCGCGCCGCAGCGTCGGTCAGCCGCCGGTCCAGCGCCGCCGCGCGCCGCGCCGACAGACCTGCCGACAAAGCCGCTTCGGGCGCGCCGCAGGACAGCTGCGCGAGAATACCGTCGACAGCGCGTCGCGGACGCGGTCGCCGAGCTGATGGGCTTCGTCGATCAGCAGCGCAATTCGATCGCCGGTGATCGCCAGCGAGCCGTTTGAGGCGCACGACGGGGTCGAAGACGTAGTTGTAGTCACAGATCACGACGTCGGCCCACACCGCAGCGTCGAGCGACAATTCGAACGGACAGACCTCATGCGTCCGCGCGACCGTTTCGATGGCAGCGCGCGTCATCGTGCCGATCGCGAGCAGCTCGTTCACGGCGGCGTCGCTGCGGTCGTAGATATCCGCGTGCATAGCGACAGATCGCCGGATCGCAGACGGGTTCAGGCATGAAGCAGATCTTTGCCTTGGCGGTGACCGTGACGCGTCGGATCACCGCATCGGTGTTCAGCACGTGCATGCTCGCCTTCCGCGCTGGCCTGGCCGGTCGTTCGCGAACTCAGGAACACGACGCGATCGGTATTGCCTTCGCCCATCGCGATCAGCGACGGAAACAACGCACCAACGGTTTTGCCGCTGCCGGTGGGCGCTTCGAACAACAGCGCAGCCGCCATCGCGCACCGTCCGATACACGTCCGCCGACAACGCGCGCTGCGCCGGCCGAAAGCGTCGGAAACGGAAACTGCAAGCTGCGCGAGCAGTGCGTCGCGGCGATCACGGTGCGCGTGCAGATCGACCAGGTGAGCCGCGAGCCGCGCGCAACATCGCTGCAGGAATGCCTCGAGCTCGTCGGCGCTCGCATCCGTCGTCGTACGGTGTGATCGCGCCGGAGTCCGGATTGCAGTACATCAGTCGCAAATTCCACCGCGCCTGGTGCGGGAGCGTCGCGCGCGAACAACGCCGCGTAGAGTTTCAGTTGGCCGAGATGGACCGCTGCCCAAGTGCGTGAACAACCGCTCCGGATCGACCCGCGTGGTCTTGAATTCCTCGACGAGATGCTGCTGCGCGTCCCAACCATCGGCGCGTCCGCTCAGCTCGAGTTCGACGTCACCGTTGCGCCAGACGCCTTTGACCGTTGCCTCGCGCTGATAGCTCGGCGGCCGGTCGCGTTGCAGACGCTTCTGCAACGCGATGCCTTCGTGGCTGTCGGCGGAGTCGTCGTAACGAAAGTGGATGTCGCCGCTGCGGCACGTCAGTTGCGCGAGCGTGGCGTACCGCAAGCGCGAGGCGCACCGGCGCGTCGGACACTACCACTCCACTCGCAGCACGCACGCGTCGATGTCGGCTTTTGCGAACAACTCGAACCACAACCGTTGCTCGCGGCGCAGTTGGTCACCGGGTCCTTTGACTTCGACGAACTGAAACCGTCCGCGACCAAACAACAGCGTGAGATCCGGAAATCCGGTGCGCGTCTGTTCGAGGTCGTCGAGCATGTAGTCGAAGATCGTGAGCCACACGTCGCGTCGGCACGCATCGACGGCGCGGCGGATGAATTGCGCATCGAGCGCGCGCCAGTCGACGAGCGCGTTGCTGATGCCGCGTTTCGCTCGATGCGTCGCACATACCGCGCGCATCAGCGCGCCGGGTTGCGCGCAGCGCCGCGAGCCGCGCGGAAATCGCCGCGCGAACGCGTCCGACGAAAGTCGTTCCAGTACAAATCGAGCGGTCGGTCCTGATACGGATTGACGAACGCGCCGTCGACCGGCGCAAAGACGACGTCCCAGAACGCGAGCCCCAACATGCCCAGCGAGGCCAGATTTTCGAGATGCCGGCCGTCGCCGCCGTCGCGGGTCAGCGCGGCCAGCGCGGCCGCCTCGACGCCGTCCGTTGGCGGCCGCGCAAGTCGCAGCACGCGTTCCGGAGGACCTCGGCGTCGCGCGGCGGCGCGGCAATCGGAACTGCTGCGCGAAATAACGCTCACCGGCGCTCAAGGGGGCGCGTTCGATCGCGTCGAGCGATGCGGCGGCGGCAGCGTGATCACCGAGCCTACGCAACAATCGCACGCGACGCTCGCGACCCGGCGCGCGCGATGCGCGGCATACGCGCTGAGCGCCACGTCGTAGTCGGCGGCGCGTTCGGCGCAGCGTCCCGAGCTGATTGACGAGACCGCCACGGACGCGTTCGAGCAGCGCGCCGTTCACGGATATCCCACAGCGCATCGAGCACGTCGACGGCGCTCGTCGTGTTGCCAGCGCGTCTCGAGGCGCACGCAGTGGCTCGCGCAATGCTGACATCGCGAGGAAGTCGTCGAGTTCGCGTCGATCGCGAAACTGCCGGTGCGCCGGATCCAGCGGGTAGGTCTCGAAGCGCCACATGCCGAGATCTTCGAGCACGAACGTCGACAGATCGGTGCGCGCGTCGCCGAAGAACAGCGTTTGCATCAGCGAGAGGCGTTCGCCGTCGAGCGTCGCGCACAGGCCGTGGCGCCGTCCGACCACGCTCGCGAACGTGGTGATCGGGATAACGCGCCGCGATCGTGTCGACCTGCTGGTCCTTACGCGCGACGCGGACATACGGAAACAACGCGGCGAGTTCCGCGCGCGTGAGCAGCGTCGAGAAACTGATCCGCCGGCACGCGGCGGATTGCACTGCAGCAGCGCGCCGCTTCGAGTTCCGCCAAGTGCGCCGGCGACGTCGAACACTTCGCGATAGCACAGCGAGTCGATGCGAATCAGCGGACCTTTGCGCGTCAGCAGCCGCGCGTACAGGCGTTGCGCGTCCACCGACAACGCAAAGATCGCGCGAGGTAGTCGCGCTCGCGATTCCAGCAGGATGTCGCTATACTGCCGCGACTACCGAGCGCAGCATTCGCAGCAGGTTGTCGGCGTAGTAGTGCGGCGGTGGCGGAACGTTCGGATGCAGTACGGCACGACGGAGTCGCGGCTCGGATGGCGCGCGCATTATAGGGACAGTCATGTATGTATTTACAGTAGTGCGGCTATCCACAACGCAAGCGCCACGAAACGGCGCCGATTGTCGATGAAGCGCGTATCCCTACTGCATCGTGCGTCACGCGTGTCGTCCAAGGCGCTGACGGCGATCATCGACAACGGCGGTCGTGGCGCTTACCGCGACAATCAGCCGTGGTTGATCGCCGCAGAACTCTTGGAGGCTGCGCGCGCCGCAGGCGCGAGTCTGCCGCTGATCCTCGCGACCGGCGCCCCGCTCGAACTCGCCCATTGGGCCAACATACGCGACGATCGACGTCGACGAACTGCACAAAGGTTGTGGGAGAGCCGATGCGACTTCGACACGTTGGCGCGCGTCAGTCCGATTTTCACTGCGCTCGACAGCCTGATGTTGAAGCCGGGCGATGACGCATCTACGCCGCGAACAACTCGAAGGCGTGCGTCCGTGGCGGCATCGCGCTCGACGAACGTCACGTTCGCCCGTATGCGATCTGCGAGACGCCTGCGTTCATCGACGTCACGCTCCACGAGCAAGAAGTCCAGGAGAAGGAGGTTCAGGAGAAAGAGCAGGAATCGAACGTTTGAGACCGCGTGAGCCGCGGCATGTGCTATTGCGTTATTCGTTCGTGGCGTGGGAGATCTGTGGCGGTTCGGGATCGGCTTGTTCGTCCTGAATTCGCAACCACACTTCTTTGCGATGCACTGCGGCGCGTTTCGGCGCTTCGATTCCCAGATGGACCTGGCTACCGCGTATCTTGAGAACCTTCAACTCGATGTCGTTGTCGATCATGATCGACTCGCCAGCACGCCGGGTTAACACCAGCATCGCATATCCCTCGTTGAGTAGCCTGGATGTCCGTTCTCGCGACAGCCATTTAACCCCAGGCGCGTCCAAATGTTCTGTGAAACCCATGTACGTTTCTGTAAGACCTGAGTTACAGATCAACGGCGCGAGCGCGATGCGGGTGCACTGCGCGCCATTCCATCTGTGATCACCGTCTCGTTTCGACCGAAGCGGCCAACGGGTGTCTTAAGGCGCACGATTGCGCGCGGTATTCGCGCACACCGGTTTTGAGACGCGCGACAACTTTCGCGAGGCTGTTCATCACGCGCCGCCTGGGCTAGATTTGGCGCCCTCAGAACGATCGGAGTCCGCGCGTGGCCAAAGCGACAATGCGCATCGAGCGCGACAGCATGGGTGAACTGGAAGTCCCCGCGGCAGCGCTGTACGCCGCGCAAACCCAACGCGCGGTCCAGAACTTTCCGATCTCTGGCCTCGTCATGCCCTCCCGCTTCATACGCGCCGTCTGCCAGATCAAGGGCGCCGCGGCTCGCGTCAACCTCGATCTCGGCCTGCTCGACGGTCGCATCGCGCTCGCGATCCAGGACGCCGTCGCCGTGGTTCTGTCGGGTGCGCACGATGACCAGTTTCCGATCGACGTCTTCCAGACCGGCTCCGGCACCAGCACGAATATGAATGCGAACGAAGTGTTGGCCACCCTCGCCTCCCGCGCCGCCGGCGTGCCGATCAACCCGAACGATCACGTCAACATGAGCCAGAGCTCGAATGACGTGATACCCACCGCGATCCACCTGTCGGCGGCGTTGGCCGTTGAAGAGGCGCTGTTGCCTGCCCTCGCGCATCTGGCGTCGACACTACGCAACAAAGCGGAGGGACTCACGCACGTTGCGAAGACGGGACGTACGCATCTGATGGACGCGATGCCGGTCACATTGGGTCAGGAACTCGGCGGTTGGGCGGCGCAAATCGACAGCGGCGGCGAACGCGTTCGCAGTGTGCTGCCACGCCTGCACGCGCTGCCGCAAGGCGGCACGGCGGTCGGCACCGGCATCAATGCACATCCCGAATTTGCTTCGCGTTTCGCGCGCCAGTTGTCGAAGGAGACCGGCTTGGTGCTGCGTCCCAACGGCAATTTTTTCGAGTCGCTGTCGTCGCAGGACACCGCGGTCGAGCTTTCGGGTCAACTCAAAGTCGTCGCCGTCAGCATCATGAAGATCGCCAACGACCTGCGCTGGATGAACAGCGGACCGCTCGCGGGCCTGGGCGAGATCGAACTGCCGGCGCTGCAACCCGGCAGCAGCATCATGCCCGGGAAGGTCAATCCGGTGATTCCGGAAGCCGCGGCGATGGTCGCGGCCCAGGTCATCGGCAATGACGTCACGATCACGCTCGGCGGCCAGTCAGGCAATTTCCAGCTGAACGTGATGTTGCCGGTGATCGCGTACAACCTGTTGCAGAGCATCGAGTTGCTCGCGAACGTCGCGCGTTTGCTCGCAGACGACCGCGATCGCAGGATTTACGGTGCGCGAGGACAACATCAACACCGCACTCGCCCGAAATCCGATCCTCGTGACTGCGCTGAATCCGATCATCGGGTATCAGAAAGCCGCCGAAATCGCGAAGACCGCGTACAAGGAAGGCCGCGCGGTGATCGACGTGGCTGCGGACCTGACGCAGATCGAGCGGACCGATCTCGAGCGCTTGTTGGATCCGCACAAACTGACGTCGGGCGGTATCCAGGAGTAATTCAGGAGCCGCCGTCGCTGGTCTCTGCGGCGTCGCTGGATTCGATCAACGGTGGCACCAGGTCCACGCTGATTTCCGCTTCATTGATCTGCGCTTCATCGATCTGTTCGTCGATCTCTGGCGCGTCGTCGGCCGACTCGAGCAACTCCTTCGGGAATGGTCGCCGCACGCTGGCGCCGAGTTCGCGAAAGTGTTCGACGTGGCCCACCAGATTGCCTTTGCCGCTCGCGAGTTTCTGCATCGCGGTTTGGTAGCTGTCCTCGGCGCTGCGCAGTGAACCGCCGAGCTTGACCATGTCTTCCATGACCAGGCGCAGTTTGTCGTAAAGGGCACCCGCCCTGCGCGCAATCTCTTGCGCATTGCGCGTTTGTTTTTCGTAGCGCCACACATTGTGGATGATCCGCAGCGTCATCAGCAGCGTGGTTGGACTGACGATGACGATCCGCTTGCTGAACGCCTCGGTGAACAGCCGATCGTCGTGCTCCATTGCCAACATGAACGCGGACTCGATCGGTACGAAGAGCAGCACGAAGTCGAGCGAACGCACGCCAGGCAGCCGATCGTATTCCTGTTCGGCGAGGCGCTTGACCTGCGCGCGCAAATCGCTGACGTGCTGACGCAGGAAACCTTCGCGCAGCACCGACTCCGACGCCGCGACCGCGCGTTCGTAGGCAACGAGCGACACTTTCGAGTCGACGATGATGTCTTTGTCATCGGGCAGATGGATGATGACGTCGGGACGCCGGGCATCGCCGGCTTCAGTTCGGTGCGTCGCCTGTACGGTGTACTCGTGATCTTTTCGCAGACCCGATTCGTGCAGAACGCGCTCGAGCACGAGTTCGCCCCAGTTGCCCTGTAGCCGTTTGTCGCCTTTGAGCGCCTTTGCGAGGTTCTCCGCTTCCTGATTGATCTTGTCGCTCGCGCGGTGCAGGTTGCGGACTTCGGTCAGCAGCGACGCCCGATCTTTCGAATCCGTGTGGTAGACGTGTTCGACGCGCTGCTTGAACTCAGTGATCTGTTCGCGAAAAGGTGCAAGCAGTGCGTCCAGCTGCGTGCGATTGTTGCGCGCGAACGACTGCCCTTGCTCCTCGAATATTCTGTTGGCGAGCAGTTCGAATTCCCGCTTCAAAGACGCGCCGGTGGCCGTGAACTGCAGCTCTTTTTCGGCGAACGCCCGCGCCGTTTCTTCGAGGCGCGCCGACAGCGCGGCATTTTCAGCGAGCAGTCGCCGATTTTCGTCGCCGCTCTGAGTCAGCGACTGCGTTGCCGTGTGCACCGCCCGCTCCAGCCGGATGCCCTCGCGCATGCGTGCGTCGAGTCGTTCTTCGAGCAGTTGTCGCTCCGCCGCCGCGCGCTCCGTCTGCCGTTGCTCGCCGGCCTCGAACGCGGCTCGAGAGCGCCGCTTCATCACCGCGAACAGTATCAGCGCCGCAACGACTGCGCCGGCGAGTGCGGCGAGGAGCAGCGATGGGATTGCCTGTGTCATTGGACTTCTAGTGTCCTGTAAACAGCCAAATCAATGGCGTTTGAGCGCGTCTCGCGCGCTGGCGCTGCGTTGCTCGTCGTCGCCATAGGCACAGCTATGTCTCCTCCTCGCGCCTTGCTCCAACGCGCGATCCATCGCTCAGCCCACTACTGATTTGGCTGCTACAGGACACTAGTATGCGGACAGACTCGAGCGCGTGTGGCAGAATTTTCACTCTTCAGTGGGGAACATCGGATGAATATCGAGGCCATTCGAGCGGCGTCCGCGCGTGTCACGGCGCCGGGCCAACCGTACGAGGTCGTCGAGCAGAACATCGACGGGCAGCGCTTTCGCGTATTCAAGAACGCGCCAGCCAACCTGCGCGAACTCTACCGTTCGAGCCTCGCGCACGGTCACAAGGATTTCTACGTTTACCAGGACGAACGTTATTCGTTTGCGGAAACGTGGGCGCACGGCGCGCGCGTTGCGCAACGGCTGCAAGCCGTCGGCATCGAGGCCGGCGATCGCGTCGGCATCGCGGCCCGCAATTACCCCGAATGGCTGTTCGCCTTCATGGGCATCACGTCGATCGGCGCCGTTGCAGTCACGATGAACGCGTGGTGGTCGAGCGAGGAACTCGCGTACGGCATCGACGACAGCGGCATGAGGCTGCTGTTTGCCGACGCGGAGCGGCTGGAGCGCGTGCTGCCGCTGCAGGCGTCGCGTGATCTGAAGTTGATTGCGATTCGCGCGGATGCGGTAGCCGCGAATCATCCCAGCGTCTTGACGTGGCACCAGTTCGTGGCGGCCGCGAACGACGTCATGCCGGAACCGGTGATTGCGCCCGATGCCAACGCGACCATCCTCTATACGTCCGGCTCCACAGCGCACCCCAAAGGCGTATTGGCAACCCACCGCAGCATCATCCACGCGGTGATGGGTTGGGAGTGCGGCGCTGCGATCGCGGTGCATCTGACGCCCGAGCTCGCGGAGGCGACACCGGAATTTCCGCCGTCGATGATCCTGACGGTTCCGCTCTTTCACG
The DNA here is from genome assembly GCA_963829065.1 of uncultured Gammaproteobacteria bacterium. Classification (GTDB taxonomy): domain Bacteria; phylum Pseudomonadota; class Gammaproteobacteria; order Pseudomonadales; family Azotimanducaceae; genus DATJGR01. Next base: position 664,815 of record CAWHHK010000021.1, read on the forward strand.
TATCCGGACTCAACGTGCAGTTCATGTCGTCGTTTCGCAACGCTCGTAAGCTCGTCGGTATGTATAAGTGGGACCCGGAAGAGTCGTTGCGATTGATCGAGGCCGAGCGCATCACCCAATTCAACGGCGTGCCGACGATGTCGTGGGAGATGGTGCAGTCACCGAACTTCCATAAGTTCGATACACGTTCACTCAAATCGATGGGCGGCGGCGGCGCCGCGATGGCGCCAGAGCACAGCCGTCAGATCGCCAAGGAACTGAAATCGGGCGTTGCGGGCACTGGCTACGGAATGACCGAGACGAATGGCCTCGGCACGAGTATTTCCGGCGCCGACTTGCTCGAGCGGACGCGCAGCTGCGGGCGGCCGATTCCGCCGATGGTCGACGTGAAGATCGTTGCGCCCAACGGCGCGACAGTAGCGCGCGGCGAGACAGGTGAGATCTGGATCAGGGGCGCGATGAATTTTCGCGGCTATTGGAACAAACCGGATGCAACCCGCGACACGCTGAAGGACGGCTGGGTATGTTCCGGCGACATCGGACACATGGACGACGAAGACTTCGTCTTCATCACCGACCGCGCCAAGGATATGGTCATCCGCGGCGGTGAGAACATCGGCTGCCAGGAAGTGGAAGCGGTAATCCACGATCACCCGAGCGTATCGGAGTGCGCGGTGTTCGGTGTACCTGACGAGCGACTCGGGGAGTCAATTGCCGCCGTCGTGATGGTCAAGCCGGGAATGTCGTTGCGGCCGGACGACGTCCGCGCGCACGTCGCGTCTCACCTCGCCCGATTCAAAGTGCCCGAGCACGTCTGGGTCCGAGCGGAGCAATTGCCGCGCATCGCCTCGGGCAAGATCTACAAACGCGGGTTGCGCGATGAAGCGATCGCGGCGCTGACCGCGCGGGGAAGTTCGGCATAGGTGATCGGTGGGTTGCGCTACGCGGCTTCATGGTCGGGACGCACGCGGCGAAATTGCACGAGCAGCAGCAGATCGTAGAGCACCTTTAGTGCGCCGCCGATGATCAGTGGCCAGCCGAACGTCGACAGCGAGAACAGATAACCAGCCAGCAGAGGGCTCAACGCGGCCGCGAGACTGCGCGGCACGGCCGTTGCGCTCGCCGCAGCGGGACGTTCAGCCGGCGTCACTACCGCCATTACGTACGACGTCCGCGTCGGCACATCCATCTGCGACAGCAGAGAGCGCGCCAGCAGCAACGCGATCGCAACGCCCAGGTTCGGCGCGAACGGAACCAGAATCAGGAAGATGTTCGCCGGCAAATGCGTGAATACCATCGTGTTGATCAAGCCGAAGCGCTTTGCGATCGGCACCGCGATCAGAAACGACACCGCCGAGCAGATGCTCGCCCAGAATAGGATCGCGGCAGCGGTCGCGACCGAGAGACCGAAACGCTGATACAGCCATAACGCGAGCAGCGACTGGACGAAGAAGCCAGAGCCAAACGAGTCGACCGCAAACAGAGTCATCAGTCGGTACACGATGCGTTTCGACGGTCCGAGGGCAACTGGTTTCTCGGTAATCGGTGCTTCGACCGCGCTCGACAACTGGTGATACAGCGCGAGCGCGCCGACGCCGAGCACGCCATACAACGCGAACATCAATTGCGTCGCAACGAGGTGATTGATGCCCGACGCGTGGGCGACGCCGTCGGGAATCGACGCAGTCAAGACGCCGAGCCCGCCAAGCAGCGAACCGATGAGGCTGTACCGCGCAAACAGTGCCGTGCGGTCCGCGGGTATAACCGACTGCGCCAGCACCGTCTGCTCGAGTGGACCAAACAGGCTGACGTCCCCGGCCGTCGGGTTGATCGTTCCGATGAACGCGATGATGACGAGCGGCCAGTACTCACTCGACAGCGCAAACGCGCCACCCGTCGCGATCATCAGCAGGCTGGCCCATTGCAGCAGCGCGCGGCGTGCAAATCGATGGGCAATCAAGCCGATGGTCAACGTCAGCAGCGCAGAGCCGATCAACGTGCTCGTGATGATCGACCCGATCGCGAGCGCGCCGAAGCCGAGCTCCAGCAGGTAGATCGGCAGCAGCAGCGACACACAACCGTCTGCGAACGCGCGCACCGCGCGCGCGGCGAGAACCCAGCGGGCGTCGACCGATGCGCCTGTCGGGATGATCCACGCCGGAACGCCGTTCGTCATCGCGGCCGAGTCGTCCCGTTGGACGCTATTCGACGCAACGCGAAGGATCGTGGGTGCTCCGTCACCCGCAGACCCCGATCGCGCCGCAAACGCTGCAGCGATCGCAGCCGTCGACGCGGATCAGCGCCGCGGCACCGCATTCGTCGCACCGACGGCCGCGCGCGGTCCCGGATGGCGCAATCGAGTCGCGCAAATCCGGCGTCGGATCCTGCACGAGCCCCATCGGTGCGAGCGGATAACCGTCGGCGTCCAGAATGCCGAGCATCGCGAATCGATGCAGCACCAGCGTCGCCATGTATGCAACTGTGCTCGGATAGACCTGTCGCCGTCCACGGTCGGGGACCGGCGCGAAAAAGTCACCTTTGGGTTCGGCATACGTCAACAGTTCGCGCAGTTTCTTGGCGATCCAGGCCGGGTCGATCACGCGCATGTCGAGCGACAGTGCTTTGCACAGTCCATCGAGCGCCTTCGGATAGACGCCCGACAGCCAGATCGCGTACGGACGTCGTTGGGCCGTCGCGCCGTGTTGCAGCTGCAGCTCCTTCAAACCGAGGATGAACTCGTCGCCGGTCGCGGGATTGACGACGTCGACGGTCCACGACAACGTACCGTCCGCACCCGTGCGCGGCTCGACACGACTCATCAGCGCGTCGAGCACCGGCGTTGTCTCGATGCGCGAAAATGCGCCGAGTTGCTCACAGCGATACCGAATCAATGTCGCCATCGCGGCAACGAGACTGGGAACGTGGCGCGGCTCACCGTTCGGCGGCAGCGGCAGCTCAAAGCCCTCGTCAGCGGCGACGCATTCATTCAGGGCTTCCAGTTTGTGGAGGAGCCAGCCGCGATCGCGCGCGTACATGTCATAGCTGAGATTGATCGCGAGTGCGTTCAAACCGCGCGGTTGTTCGACACCGTTGACCCAGACTTCAAACGGGTGCGCGACCCCCGCCTCCTCGAAATGGCCGACGAATAGCGCGAATTTCTGTCCGTGCGGGTGCTTCACCATGTAGCAATGCGCGGGATTGCCGTCGAGAAATACGGGTCGGCGCGGCCAGCGCAAGCTGGTCAATGCAGCGACCGACGGGGCCGCGACCTTGATCCGCCGGTCGGCTTCGTGCGCCGGTGCATCTGCGGCGTCGTGCTCATCGACACGCAGAATCGAACCGGTAATCGTGTTCGGTCGAAACGTCGCGAGGGATTTGACGCCGAGCTGCCACGCCGCCTGATACAGGTCGCGAAATTGATCGAACGGATAGTCCGCCGGGACGTTGACCGTCTTTGATATGCCCGAGTCGATGTACGGCTGCACAGCGGCGACCATGCGGGCGTGATCGAGTGCCGAGATGTCGAGCGCCGCAATGAACGCATCCGGAAGCTTCGCATCGCCGTGCACGGCGCGGTAGCGCCGGTACGCGTGATCCTCGACGGTGAATTCTTCGAAGACTCCGTCGCGGCCGCGTTTTCGACGACGATAACTCCACGCGTAAGCGGGTTCGATCCCGTTGCTCGCGTTGTCGGCGAACGCGAGGCTGATCGTTCCCGTTGGCGCGATTGACAGCAAGTGACTGTTGCGGATGCCGCGCGCGCGAATGTCGTCGCGGATCGCAGTTGGCAACCGCCGCGCGAATCGTGAGTCGACAAAGCGCTGATCGAACAATGGAAACGCGCCCTTTTCGGCAGCGAGAGCAATCGACGCGCGATAGGCGTCGTCGCGCATCGTCTTGGCGATCTTCTGCGCGAATTCGCGCCCGGCGGCGGTGTCGTAGCGCAGCCCGAGCATGACAAGCGCATCGCCCATACCGAGAAATCCGAGGCCGATACGGCGCTTCGCGCGCGCTTCGTCGCGTTGTTTCGCCAACGGCCACGGCGTGCCGTCGAGCACATTGTCGAGCATCCTGACGGCGATCCCAACCAATTCACTCAGGCGCGCGTAGTCGAACCGAGCGCCCGGTTCGAATGGCGCGACGACGCAGCGCGTCAGATCGATGCTGCCGAGGCAGCAACAGCCATACGCCGGTAACGGCTGCTCGGCGCACGGATTGGTCGCCTCGATGCGTTCGCAGTAATAGAGGTTGTTATCTTCGTTGATGCGATCGATGAACACGATGCCTGGTTCGCCGTGATCGTAGGTGGAGCGCATGATGTCGTCCCACAGCGCGCGGGCTTTCACGCGTCGATATACCCACATCCCGTCGTCGCGCTGATACGCGGCCGACATCATCAGGCGAGGCGATGGTGCGACGCCGTGGACCAGTTCGTGATCGGCGTCGGCGTGCAATGCACGCATGAAGTCGTTCGTGACGGCGACGCTCATATTGAAATTGACGAGTTCACCCGACGTATTTTTCGCGTGCACGAATTCGAGTACGTCGGGATGGTCGATCCTCAGCACCGCCATCTGCGCACCGCGTCGCGCGCCGGCGGACTCGACGGTCTCGCACGAACGGTCGAACACGCGCATATACGACACCGGCCCGCTCGCCTCCGACTGCGTGGTCCGCACCGATGCGCCGCGCGGCCGCAGCCGCGAGAAGTCGTAGCCGACGCCCCCGCCGCGTCGCATTGTCTCGGTGGCCTCCTGCAACGCGACATAGATTCCCGGGCTGCCGTCCGCGTCGCTTTGCGAGATCGAATCGGCCACCGGCTGCACGAAACAGTTGATCCACGTCGATTCGCGCTGCGTGCCGGCCGACGAATTGACGCGACCACCCATGATGACACCGCGCTGCTGCGCTGAAAGGAACAGCGGCTCCCACTGCTGCGGCACTTTCTCGAGCGACGCCAGCGCATGCGCGACGCGACGCTGTACGTCGATGGCGTCCGACTCGGCGCCGACACAGTACTTGTCCCGCAGCGCATCGACACAGATGCGTTGGGGGGCGTCGTCGCGAATGGATCCGTCGGCTTGCATGCGTTACGCACCGTCAATGCGAGTGCGCCATTATCTCCACATCGAATGTGTGTGAGCACGCGATCAATGCCGCAACTCGAGCGCGCGCTCCAGCAGCGTTGCATCGTCGAGGCGTTCGACCAGCGCGCCGAGCGCGCGCGATCGGGACCCCTCCATCGAAGGTCTTCGAGCGTCTCCGTCAGTGGTACGTCGAATCGCAACGTGGCGAGCGTTCGAAACAGGTACGCATCGGCGCGGGCCGCGCGCAGATTTTCGGCGAGCGCCCGCGCGCCGCGGACGTTTGCCGTCCACTCGCTTTCAGCGTCGGGAATCGCTTCGAGCTTTTTGTAGACCGCGAGCACGGCGGCGGCCGACTTCGCGCCCCAGCGCGCGATGCCGGGAAAACCGTCGGCGCTGTCGCCGACGAGCGCGAGCCAGTCCGGAATCGACGCGGGCGGCACGCCGAATTTTTCGGTCACGCCGATTTCGGTCAGCGTCGTGCTGCGCATCCGATCGCGACAGACGATGCGGTTCGCCGTGCACGCATTGGGTGAGGTCTTTGTCCGGCGAACAGATCACGACCTGTTCGACGGCCGGCGATGCGGCGAAACGAGCGGCCGCGGTCGCGATGGCGTCGTCGGCTTCGAATTCGATCATCGGCCACGTGACGATGCCGAGCGCGCGAGTGGCGTCTTCGGCGAGAGCGAACTGCGAAAACAGCGCGGGGTCGATGCCTTCGCCGGTCTTGTAGCCGGCGTACAGCCCGTTGCGGAACGATTCGATCACGTGATCGAACGCGATGCCGACGTGCGTGACGTCCGGTTCCGCGAGCAGCACGAGCATCGAACGCAGCAGTCCCCGCACGGCGCCGACTTCCGCGCCATCGACCGCTTGTTTGGGCGGCGCGCCGTAGAACGCTCGATACAGTTCGTACGTGCCGTCGACGAGATGGACTTTCACGTTGCTTTGCTCGGGCGCGGCCGCGGCCGCGAGTTTTGGGTTCGGCTTCTTTGACGTCGCGCGCGCGTTGCAGCAGCGTGCGCAGCAGTCGTCGCAGATTGTCGCGGACGTGTTCGGGTTCGCCGAGCGCGGGCAACACGTCGGCGATCGCTTCGAGCGTGGATACGTAGTCGCGGCGCGGCTCTTTGCGCAATCGACCGTACATCGATGGCTCGCGCGGCGTCAGCACGATACGCGGCAGGCTTCGAGCAGCCAGGCGTTGCGCCACCACAGCGTTTTGGCCTGGCTCCACGTGCCGTCGAGCACGATGATGCCGTCGAGTCCGTGGTGTTCGAGCGCTGCGGACGTGACCGTTGCGATCGACGAGGACGACGCGGTTGCGCTTTGACGTCGTCGGGCAACTCCACCGACAGCTTCGCGGCCGCGAGTACCGCCCAGCGTTCCTTCTTCGCGTTTTTCGTGCCTAGCGCGTGATCGAGCGACGCCCACGACAGTCCGATGCGGATCTCGGCAGTTGCGGCAGCGTCAGCGTCACGAGTTTCGCGGTGCCGAGCGTTTCGTCGTCTTCCTGCGGATGCTGCAGCACGACGACGCGCAGTTGCGTCTCCACCGGCTCGACGCGATCGCAGATGCAGATCGCCTGCGGCTTTTCGCAGCGCGGGCACGCTTGAGGTTCGATGGTCATCCGCTCTTGCGCTGGCTGTCAGGCTGGCTGGTGAAGGACGGGGACGGTAGAGGATTCGCGCGTCGGCTGGCAAGTGTGCGGTGGTCTCGCCGGCAAGCGGTCTTGTTGCAATACTGCGTGCGCCGGCGATGGCGTGGGTCTCACGTCCACGCCCGTGATTCGTGGAGGAGCGTACATGGCTTACGACGATCGCAACATCTTCGCGAAAATACTGCGCGGCGACGCGCCCGCCCACATCGTTTTCGAAGACGCGAACAGCCTGGCGTTCATGGATTTGATGCCGCAGGTGGACGGCCACACGCTCGTCATCCCGCGTGTACCTGCCGAGAACCTCTTCGACATCGAACCGAGCGCGCTCGCGCATTGATGCGAACGACCCAGCACGTTGCCCGTGGTGTGCAGGCCGCCTTCGAGGCGCAGGGCGTGATGATCGCGCAACTCAATGGCGCGCCGCGGGCCAGTCGGTATTTCACCTGCACTTCCACATCTTGCCGAGGAATCGCGGCATCGAATTCAAGCTGCACGCGCGCGACGTCGCGCCACCCGACGTGCTGGCCGAACACGCGCGGCGGATTCGCGCCGCGCTCGGTCGCATCGGTGCGCCGTCGCCGGCGTGAGATCGCGTCGGAGTCGTCGCGCGGGTAAACTCGAAGCCGTTCGGCTTACCCGGCTCCGATTCTGGTGGCGCATTGAAGATGTCTCAGCATCAATGCGCACGGCTTGAGCGCGCGACGATAGTATTCCTCATTGTCGCGTCGCATTGTTTTTGCCAGCGCAGGATCATCGAGGATACGGTCACATGCGTCGGCACATTGCTCCGGCGTGCGGTACTCGAGGTAATGCACACCGGGTACGAACGGCTCGGGTAGAACCGAACGCAAGGGCTCGCTAACGATGCACCGCGACGCTGCAACATATTCCGCGAGTTTCCAACCCGTGGAGCCATGCAGGCCCGTCGATGCGATCGCGATCAGGTGCGATTTCATCAATTCGAGGTAGTGCGCCTTGCTCGTTTCGGCGTCGGTCACGCAGTCGGGGCACAGCCGTTCGCTGTAGCGATCCCGTTGTACGCCACCGACGAAACGATCGCCGAAGCGGCGGCGCAGTGTTCTGATGAGCTCGATGCGCGTTGCGTTGAGTTCCTTCAACGTGCACGGATCCGATCCGGGGGTTGACTGCGGACTCCAGAGCCGGGTTAGGAACAACACCGCGGGACGCGCGTACGAATCCGCATCCGCTTCGAATCGAGTGAACGGCAGCGGTTCGTTGGCGGAGTTCTCATCACGACGCAGGCCAAGCCACCGGACCGGCAGCGACGCACGGCGACGCAGCGGCGCAAGGACAGCAGCACTGCGTTCGCTGTCGATGCGTGCGATGCCATACAGTTGCCGCGCAAACGTCAAATTGAGTGGCTGATGGTCGCTCGAGCACGCATAGTTCAAGCCGTACGGTCGCACCTTGCGCCTCGACGATTCGGGCAGACGCGCGAGTTCCGAGCAGTCACACGTGCGCTTGAAATAGACATCCGCCTGAGCCAATGCCGACGCATCAATGACAGCTTGGTCGCGGACGTCGAAAACGACCCGCCGCGGCGGCGAAGTCGTCCGCGCATCTGAGATTTCCATCCATTGCACGTTGTACGTGGACGCGTCATCCCAATGCGGCGCGTCGACACTCGCGCTTAATTCCACGAGCCCGGCTGCCTCGAGTTCATAGAGCCCCGCGAACGCCTGCGACAGGTGCGCGCTCGAAGGACTCGGAAAGATTGTCACGTTAAACATGCGAACCCGCCGCTGAAGAGACCAGCAATTCGTTCAGCGAGCGATCGATCGCCGGAAGCTGCGGGCAGTCGTACGGCACGAGCATGCCGATCGAACATGCCGAGAACGCGGTCAGCAAACTCAGTCGGGATGATTCGATCATCGGTCTCATGAGGAACATTTGTATCGCGCTGCGGTGCGTGATTTGTAGCTGCTTTGATGCGGGTTTGCGGAAAGGCTTACGTTTCTCGGCTGGTACCCGAATTGGGAACGTCGTGCGTCAACGCGGTTGGTGCCAGGGTGGGACTGAAAGCGCCCCTCTAGCCTATTGATTAGTATGGTCACCACCCTTCTCACTACGAGTCGATACCCACAAACGTACCCGCTCGTGTCGATGCAAGCACGCAGCACTCGCGGAATATCGCAACCTTCACGTGCGCAGTTCGGATAAAACCACAATGGCCCAAATCGTGGACTCATTGAGTCACTACAAAGCGCAGCGGTGTAGTGACGACGGCCACACGCCAATAACTACGCGGATCCGCGAGCGGATTTTCGCAGTGACAGCCACGTTTTCGGTGCCTAAGCTGCCCCCACCAACGATTTATACGCGGCCACTGCGTAATAGTGTGGCAACAGGAGGATCCTTCCTGGCGCAAGCAAACAGGACAGCGGGCAGACGCTCAATCACTGCAACAGCGACTTCAGAACCGTGCAACGTCGCAATCACCGTGAAGGTCATCGGTTCATCGTCGAGAGATCGGATCTTCGATCCATTCGTTCAAGTCGGGCGTTCGGCCATCTTCGTTACCGAGATCTATGGATCGCCTATGGCGATCGCCAGATCATTCATTAGCCCAAGCGGCTTCAGCCCAAGCGGCTTCGCCGCACTGTCCAAAGGAGGTGACTTCAGAAACCACGTTCGAGATACGACCTGACTGTGTAGGTCTGTTGGTACTGGCACAGACGTACTCTTCAACAGAAGAGGCCCTGTGTCGCCGAAGATCGGCACTGTCAGGTCAGGGAGTGGTGTCCCACGATCATTACCGTGTTTAACACGGAGCTCGATCAGCTACGGCTGGCGGGTCGATCAGAAATACTTACCAGACTGTTCGAACACCGTAGAGACCTGAATCACCAACTTAAACTATCTCAGCAGAGGTCCGGCGCGGCGCGATCTCACTCGTCGTTGCTCTTCCTCGAGCATCGCAGAAGTTGAGACGAAATTCTGGACGGTGTACTGACGCCACAGCGTGGTCCCCGGCGATCCGTCTAGCCTTCGTGGCCAACGAGTCCGTCTCGGCGCGGCGAGCAACGAATCAACTTGCGTTAGGCGCTTCATGATCGGCGTGTCCACAGACGAGTTGCTCCGGCCAAATCAACTCGGTGTGGGATGCGAATACTTCGCGACCGGTGCTGATGATGAACCACACTGCAACGGCGCCAGCGACGAGCGGGTCAAACGCCGGATATTGTGTGAGGCTGACCAGCACACCGGCAGCGACCGGCGCCAGCGATACCCATACATCACCAATGTTGTGAATGTAGGCGAGCCGGATCGCCGCATTGTTCCGGCCAGGCTCGAAGAGGAGCTGAGCTACGCCCCAGTTTGCGACTGCAGCCAGAATGCCGACGCTGATGGGAACCAAGCCCGCCACCGGTACCGGATGCAGGAGTCGCTCGACCACTTGCCACAGCAACAATCCACTGACGACCACGAGTCCGACCGAGTTGAAGATGTTGGCCGACCGCATGAGCTGACGGGAAACGCCCTTCGAGAAAATGAAGGCCAGATAGAGGAATACCAGCGCCATCTCGTCAGAGAGGTTGTGCACGCTGTCCATGATCAAGCTCAGGCTTTGAGCCTGAAAAACCGGCTAAGGCTTCAACGACGAAAATCGCAGTGTTGAGGGAGACGGCGACGGCAAGTGGTCTGCGATAGTGTGCCAAATGAATATGCATTCCTATTGGATTGGCAGATTCTCCTTGCGACGCGCCTCAGCTGGAAGAGCCCCGATGGCGTTCAAACAGCTGCTCCGTTCGACTCGGCGACGATTCTCGTGTCGCAGCACATCGAATCGGACGCACAGGCACAAACGGTCTTCGACACGCTCGCCGCTTTGATGAACCTGGTGACCGTCTCTATCTGGCGGCGCCGAGCCGCGCTGACACTGACGCGGGCAACGAGCGGAGGACGCACGCGCTCACGTTGACCAACGGCTATCTGCCGGCGAATACAACGGCAAGGTAGAGCACTCCGGCGCCGAGCAACGTCATCAGTGTCGTGAGTGCTTTCGGATGTGCGTGCTGACTTTCCGGAATGAGGTCGCTCGCGCCGATGTAGAGGAAAAATCCGGCGAATATTGCGAGCACGACGCCGAAGACGCGATCCGGCAGCGAAAAAAGGTAGGTCGACCCGACGCCGGCCGCAGGCGCCAACGCGTCGATCGCTAGCCACCACAATGCCTGGCGGCGAGTGCCGCCACTCTTGAGCACGACGTTCATCGTATTGATGCCGTCGGAAAAGTCGTGCGTAAGCACGGCGATCGTCACGATGATGCCGACCGAAGCCGACGCCTGAAACGCGAGCCCGATTGCGATGCCGTCGAAAAAACTGTGCACCGACAGACTGCCCGCGCCCAGCGCACCGCGCGGTGACGGGTGTATCGGGTGACCTTCGTGATGATCGTCGTGGGCGTGGAACCACAGGGTGCGATCCAGGACGAGGTAGACCAGAAATCCAAGTCCGACCCACGACAGCAACGTCGCGGGCGTGTGGTAGTTGATGCCGAGATCGAATGCCTCGGGAAGCAGGTCGAAAAATGCAACGCCGATGACAGCGCCGGCACTGAAGCCGAGTACGAGGTGCAGTCGATCCTTCAAACGTAACGCGAAGATGCCGCCGGCGAAGGTGGCGCCGAAGGCCGCGCACGCGATTAGGACGATCAGCATTCTGTTCCGTGAGCGATCAGAGGTTTTTCGCGCCCGGGCGTCCGTCCTCGACGATGAAGGACTTCAGAGTTTCGACGGCGGCGCCGGGAATGGTCGCGTCGGAAACGCAGCGGAATTTCGTCGTGAGACGCTCCGCCTCGATGTCGACTGTCACGTAGCCGCGCTTGCGGCTTTCGAAATAGCGCACGTGTGGGTTGTCGGCCGCGTATCTTGCGAACAGATCGTAGGGCGGCGGGTGCGCGGACACCGACGTTCCGACGAATTCGGTTGCAATCACCTCTGCATCCGCTCTGTCGTAGTCCAGTTTCAGATCGTTGGCCCAGTACGAGTGAATGTCTCCGGAAAATACCACCGGATTCGATAACCGACAGTCGTGGATCTGTTGCATCAGACGTTGCCGCGCCGCGGGGTACCCGTTCCAGTCGTCGCTCCAGAATTGAACTGCACCAGCGGGATTGCGTTCACGCAATTCGGTCATCAGCACATCCTGGGCCAGAATGTTCCAGCGCGCCTGCGACTGAGCCAAACTGTCGTACAGCCATTTTTCCTGGTCCTGCCCGAGCATCGTTCGCGACGGTTCGAGTCGCTCGGGGCAACCGGCATCCGATACGAGGTGACCGCCACCCGCTTTTGGCGGTCCGTAGCAGGCCTCACGGCTGCGATATTGCCGGCCGTCCAGCATCGAAATCTCCGCGAGGTGCCCGAACCGTAACCGATCATAGATGCGCAAGTCGGGCCCCTGCCGGGTCCAACGACTCGGCCTCACCGGCATGTGTTCGTAAAACGCCTGGTAGGCTGAAGCGCGCCGTAGCAGAAACGTCTGCGGATCATCGAACGTCTCTGCCCATCGATCTGCGTAATCGTTCTGCACCTCGTGGTCATCCCAGGTGATCAGCATCGGCACGTCGGCGTGCAGTCGCTGCAGATCGTCATCCAGGCGGTACTGCGCGTAGCGGTTGCGATACAGCGGCAGCGTCGTGGCTTCGACACCGTCGCTGTGGACCCGAACTTTGTCAGGACCCTTGTCGATGTACTCATAGATGTAGTCGCCGAGGAACAGCGCGACGTCGGGCGCTTCGTCGGTGAGATGCCGGTACGCCGAAAAATATCCGTGTTCGTAGTTCGAGCATGAGACGAAGCCGAGTCGAAGCTTATCGATGCCATCGGCGGTGCCCGGAAGTGTCAACGCTCGGCCGACGCGGCTTTCCGCATCTCGGCAGGAAAATCGATACCAGTAGGGTCGGGCGGACCGCAGGCCGGTCACTTCGACGTGGATCGAGTAAGCAAGCTGCCCGTCCGCGAGCGCTTCTCCACGGCGAACGATGGTCCGCATTCCCGGATCCGTGGCGATTTCGTAGCGCACGGTATAGCGATCGGGTCGCACGCCGCCGGGCGCGTCGGGATCGCTCGACAAAGGGACGGGCGCGAGGCGCGTCCAGAGGACGAATCCATCCGACGTCGGGCTGCTGGCAACACCCAGGCTGAATGGATTGCCCGACGTCCACCCGGCGGTAGTTGCCCTCGACGTCACGGGCTGAATGAGAAATGCGGTTGCAGCAATGCTGGCTCGCAGCACGAAATCGCGCCGCGAGCACCGCCCCACGTTGTCTTTGTCGCGTTTCGTCACTCAACCACCCACTGCACGGCAGCCGATGATGCCCTCGTGAATCTCCGCACCGCCCTCGCCCCCTTGAAGAGGTGTCAGTGATGGAACCAGCCGCTCCTCTACAGTTCCTGTGATACGCCCAAATAGATCGCTCGACGCGGACCATACTGCGACGCCCCAACACCGACACCGGTGCCATCGCGAATCTCGTAGACGTGGTCGAACACGTTGATGGCGTCGAGCCGCGCCGTCAACGCGCCGACCTTGCTAATTTGAAACACGCGGCTGATGCCGAGATTGACCTGCGTATAGCTCGGCAGGTGAGCACCATTCGGAACGGTGCTGCCGTCTGCCTGCTCCAGGTCGGACCGCAATCCGCTGCCGTAGAGCATGTCGGCGCTGAATCGCGTCTGGTTCCACAAATAGGAGGTACCGGCGGATGCGGTCACGCGTTGTTCGTGATCGAGATGAATGTGATGCGTGTCGATGTAGGCGAGATCGTCCGGAGAGAAGTTGAACTGCGCCGATTCGATGCTGCGTCCATCCGCACTCTGGAACGCGAGATTTCCATAGGCGGAAAATGCGGTGCTCTGGTAGTTGGCGGTAAATTCGACACCTTCGATCCGGCCGTCGTTGTAGTTGAACGGCGTCAGAATGATCGGCGCGCCGAACTGCCCTTCATCGATGAGGTGCAACGACTCTCGATAGTAGCCATCGACACCCAACGTCAACGCGTCGAACAGTTGCTGCTGCAAACCAACGTCGTAGTAATCTGCTCGCTCGGCTTTGGGCGGTGTGTCGAGGAAAACCTCGGGCGCCGCGGTGGTGTTGGCGAACTTCGCGATCGTCTCGCTGCGCAACGAGTTCGAACGGCGGCGGCGTGAAGTAGCGCGAGTAGCCCGCGTGCACGCGTCGTGTCGGGCACCGGCACCCAGACGACGTTGATGCGGGGACTGAGCTGTTCACCGTTCGAAAAGCCGTCGTAGTGATCGAAGCGCAGCCCATAGTTGACGGTCAATTTCGACGCCGCAGTCCATTCGTCCTCGACATAAACGCTTTCGATCCACTGCGTCTGCGAACCGTTGTCGGTAATCGAGATCGGTATATCGCTGACCTGATTGCCGGCGTCGTCGGTCGGCAACACCTGAGAGGTCGATTTGGTCTTCGCGTCTGTCGTACTGAACATACCAGCCGGCGCGCAGCGTGTGCGCGTCATTCAGCCGATAGGCACCGTCGGTCTGCCAGCCGAACGCGTCGTCTTCCTTGTGTGCATTCTGCGCGATGCCGTTGTACAGCAGGTCGCCGAGGGGATCGGGATTGAACGAGAGGCGAGAATAGCGCGTGCTGAGCGACGTCTGCCAATCGAGCGCCCCCTGTGAATGTTGCCAGCTGACGATGGCGTAGTTCGTCATTTCGTCTTGGGTCTCATCGAGTGCTTCGCTCGGAAAATCGGAAATGCCGAGCACCGTCAATCCCAACGAGGGTTCTAAGCCGCTCTTGTTCGGAATCTCGAACTTGCCATTCGATGTCCCGACGATCAGCGACAACCGGTTGTCCGGATCGAGAATGTCTTCGAAGTAGCCGAAGCCGTGATATTGGGTCGTGTCGTCGTGGATCGGATCGCTACTGCGGTCCGGTGACTCGATGCCCATGTTGCTGCGCAAGTAGTCGCCGGTGACGAAGTAGTTGAGGTTGTCGGAGCTACCGCCGTAGACGAAGCTCGGCTGGACAGTATCGTGAGCGCCGCCGTACACCGAGATCGAGCCGCCCGGATCGATCAAACCACTCTTTGTCGTGATGTCGATGATGCCGGCGGTGCGCAGACCATATTGCGCGGGTAACGCACCGGTGATCAGTTTCAGTGCCGAGATCGGACGCGGACTCAGCGACTGACCGAAGACGTTGATCCCTTCAGGCAGGATGACCCCGTTTATTCGGTACTGCAGGTCGTTGTGATCGCCGCGTACGTGGAACTGCCCGAATGAATCCTGCACCACGTCAGGCGCTTGCAGGACGACCTGGTTCAACAGGGTGTTGTCGCCGCCCGGCGTCGCGGCAATCGCATTTGCGTCGAGCGTATACGTCGATGCGCCCGTTTGAGTCCCGATGCCCGCGCGCTTGTCATTCAATCGCTGGGCGGTGACGACGATCGTCTCGATCGCGCCGCCATCCCTGCTGGACGCGGAGTCGGTATCGGTGGTGGTGTCGGTGGTTGAGTCGCTCGCCGCGGCATTGCCATGCGCAGCAATCGCGCAGGCCATCGCCAGCGCGGTCATGTATTTCCGTTTCATCAGAATCCGTCCTCTTCAAATTGCTTGAAAACGTGACGCTCATCGAGGATGAGCAGTCGTTACGCGAACCGAAGCAATCAGAGGAACGTGGGAGGCGCGCGGGCTGCGTGCGAAGAGAAGGTGGGACGAAGGATCGCCGCAATGACGGCGACACAGACTATCGCGACGCTGAGCTGGATCGCCGCGACCGGTGCTGCCGCGGGCGTTGGTGGCGCTGCCGCGTGTCCGATCGCCTGACAGATCTCGCAGGGGGCGCCGTCGGCGTGCAGCGACGCGTCGGCCATGTGGGCCAAGCTGATCGTCTGGCCGATCACGAACGCAAAAAGGCCGACAATTGTGCCGGTGCGCCACCGTCCGAGTTGTTTACGGAGCAAACGAATCATCGTGGGAGCCTAGCGCTCACCACGCAACATCGCAACTCGACATGGCACCTTAGGCACCGCAGTGCGACGATCGTCAAGCAAAAAGACGGCGACGGAACACGTGTCGCGTACCAAACCTCGGCCCGCACATCGCTTCCGTCGTTCAGGGTGTTAGCGACGCGTCGATCTTCATGTGGTTTTGCGCCGGCGCATCCGCGCAAAGAACGATACCCGCAACGAGTCCCCACTACCGAAAGGCCCGCTCCCGTTTCCTTTCGAGCTCAAGCATCCAGGCGTCGAGCTCGTCCTCGATCCACGCGACAGAACGCGGACCAAGCTTGACGGGCATAGGCGCCCTGCCGTCGGCCATGAGTGCATACCAGGTCGAGCGCGGTACGCCGGTTTTGATACGTCGATCTCGTTCTCTGATGAGTCGCATGCCCGTCTCCTATTGAACAGTTGCGGGCATGCTAGGACTGACGCGGCGTTTGATCGACGGAAAACCCCACCATCGTGCGGCGGAGTTTTATTCAGTAAGGGGCTAAGGCAACTTTTCCAATGGACCCGTGCGTATTGCGGGATAGAGCACGTCGAACTACAGTAGGTTCAGAATCGACTCACCAACTGATTGACTATGGGGCGCTGCCTCAATGATTCAACCTTGCCGTTCTGATCGGCCTTGAGACCGTCAAGGTAGTCGGCCCACGCCTGCATCATGTTGCGTCGCTCGGCGAGGCGCTCGGCACGGTTGTATGCCGACCTCACCTTGTCGCTCGGTACATGCGCGAGTTGTCGCTCGATGACGTCGGCGTTGTATCCAAGTTCGTTCAATAGCGTGGATGCCGTGGTTCGAAATCCATGCGCCGACGCTTCCTCCTTGCCGAAGCCCAAGCGACGTAGAGCAGCGCCGATCGCAGCATCGGATAGACACCGATCCGGCGTTCGCAGACTGGGAAACAAGTACTTGCTGTAGCTCGTCAGCGGTCGGAGCTCGGCCAACAACGCGACCGCTTGCGTCGCTAACGGCACGATGTGTTGCACCTTCGTTTTCATCTTCGCCGCGGGAATTCGCCAGACCGGTTCCTTCGCGTCGACATCGAACTCAGTCCATTCGGCGGCGCGCAGTTCGCCCGGACGGACGAACAGCAATCGGCGCGAGTCGCAGCGCATACGCGACCGCGGGCTGTCCTTCGTAGCCGTCGATCGCCCGCAGCAACTCGCCGACCTTCTTCGGATCGATGATCGCGGCACGGTGCTTCGTCGGTACCGCCGTCAAGGCGCCACGGAGGTCATAGGTCACGTCGCGATCTGCGCGACCGGTTGCCGTCGCGTATCGGAGCACTTGGCTTATGCGTTGTCGGGCGCGGTGCGCCGTTTCGTGAAAGCCCTTGGACTCAATGCTGCGAAGCGAACGCAGGATTTCTGCTGCCGTCACCTCGCCGATCGGCCGGTGCCCGATACTCGGATACACGAACGTTTCGAAGATCCATTTCGCTTTCGAAACAGTCACCTCAGCGAGCTTTTGCTTTTGCATCCACTCGCGCGCGACGTCTTCGAAGGTAGCTGCCTTTGGCGCACCTTTGCTTCGGCGCGTTCGGCGCTCGGATCGATACCGCGTGCTAGCAGCTTGCGCGCGTCGTCGCGGCGATCACGGGCCAGCGCCAATCCGACGTGCGGGAAGGTACCGACCGACAGCATGTTCTCGATTCCGTGGAAGCGATACCGGAAGCGCCACAGTTTCGAGCCGTTAGGTCTGACGAGTAGAGTCAGGCCGCCTCCGTCAGCGAGCTTGTAGGTCTTGTCTCGTGGTTTGGCCGCCTTGATTTTCGTTTCGGTGAGCATGGGACCCGAACCCGTAATTTGTGGGTACCGCTTTGAGCAGCAATCTCCGGTACCCGCAAAAGTACCCACACCAGCCGTTAGCTGTCAACGGACAACCTAAAACGACGACGAACGACACATCTCGGCTCTCAGATCTGTGAAACGACTTAGTTTATCAGGGAGTTACGCGTGAAATCTAGAAGATCTTTGGACACTGTCAGACGTTGTCGGATAACGTCAGTTCGAGTCCTGAAAGTGCCCAGGGTGGGACTCGAACCCACACGTCACAAGGACACAGGAACCTAAATCCTGCCTGTCTACCAATTCCAACACCTGGGCTAGGGCGCGAATTATACGGCGTTAGCTGCCTTCCGAACGAACGAATACCAGCGGCTGGTCCATCGCTTTCGTATAAACGGTCAATGTCGCGTCGTGGATGAGGAACCACTCCGCCTCGGTCAGCGCCTTGAAGTAGGTCGCTTCCTGCCGATTGATCGGGTCTGCGCACGCCATGCGTGTCGTCGCCAGTGGACCGAACGTGATCGATTTACCGGACACTGTCACGGTTCCATTGAATCGATTGCACGAGCCGATGCCGCTGACTCTGTCCGATGGCGCAAATTCCAGCGTCGGCTTGGCCGACTCCAGCACTGCCGTTGGTCCTAACATCTGCAGCTGCCAACGCGATCCTGTCAGCGGGTTACCTGCCTCGTTGGACTGCGCCGCGTGTGCGCATGCCACGATCGCACCGATCATCGCGAATACGACACATGACTGAGCGCTTCGAAATTTCATAGTGGCACTCCATTGGCGTGCGGGATCGGTATCCGCGGGTCATTGAATCGATATGCTGGGCATGGGCTCATCATAAGCGCCGCGCCGCGAGGCGCTATCGTTCACGTGAGGACGGGATGCTCGACGTGATTGCCGTGCCGGTGCGAACGCCGGGTTGGATTGTCTTGCTGATCTTCGCGGTCGGCGGGTCGCTCGACGCTCTTTCTGGGCGGCACGTTCCCAGCGGGATTCGAGATCGTCGCCTTCGGACTCATGAGCGGTTTCTGGTACGGACTCGCCGGCTTGCTCCAGTGCTACAGCAGGCACTTGTTTCAAGCCGCCGCAAACGGGCACGCGATACCGCCGGTGCCAGCGCCGGAGACGCTGAACCCACTGTCTGCCGTCGTTGCGTGTGTCCTGGCCTTAGCCTGGTCGAGCGCGTCATTGCTGCGCGAAGCGGTGCTCGGCGTCAATCCGCTGATCTGGTGCGGCGCCGCGCTCACAGTCGCCGTTGCACCGGCGAGCGCCGCGATCAGCATGCTCGGAGACAGCGCGATCGAAGGTTTTGATCCGCGACGCATCGCGCGGTTCGCGCGCGGGTTGGGTCCGGCTTACCCGCTGTTCTGCGCCGCGAACTGGATCGGCTACGGTGCGATTCTCGGCACCGTCTGGTACTGCGAACGCGCTGTTGCCGTGGTTCTGCTAGCTGCAGGCTACGTGCATCTGCTCACGCAATATCTTGCCGGGCGAATTGTCTTCACCCGTCGCAACCACCTGGCACTTCCAACGCAGCGCAGCCCCGAGCAGGACGTCGCAGCCGACGCCGCGCAGCAAGAGGCGCAGGTGAAGACGTTGTTGATCGAGTTGCATCGCCTCTGCAGCGTCGATCGATATCGAGAGGCGTACGCACGACTCGATTCTTTTCTCGCTCGAGACCAATATCGAAACGATGCGCATGTTCACCGAGCGTTGCAGGATTTTCAGGGGCGTCCACTGGCGTTGGAGCACGCCTGCCATTACATCGAGCGTTTGATTGGGGCGCGAAAATCGTTGCGCGCATGGGACATCTGCAAGCGTTGCCTCGACGAAGACGCAGCGTTCCGCCCGCTGTCGGACGGAAGCGCTCTGTCACTCGTCGCCCTCGCTGGTCACGCCGACGCGCATTACGCCGCCGCACTCCTGCGGGATTTTGCGCGCGCGTACCCGAACAGCGAGGCGCAAGGCAGTGCGATGTTCCGGCTAGCGCAGCTCGAGATCGAACACCTCGGTGATCGAGCCGCGGGCATCGCGCAATTGCGATTGATTCGCGATGTTCAACCCGAGTTCGCGCGCTCCACGGCGTTCCAGGACTACATTCGACGATTCGACGATCTGCGCATCTGAGGACCGTGCAACAAAACGTCAGAGATCGGCTATCTCGGGAACTTGCGCGCCGACTGGGATTCGCCGCTTGGTCGGGGTCGGCGCCGTCGCAAGGTACCGCGCAATTGGGACGTTTGATATTGCGTCTCGAGCAAGACCCCGACACGCTGCCGATGCCGCGCATCTACGTTACGTGGCTTGGAGCGGGTTCGAACGGCGATCCCGCCGATCTGAAGATGCAGCGCATCGAGATCTACTCCCCGACAAATCCGAGTTGGGATACCAACGATCGTCATGCTTTCGAAGCCCGCGTTCTCGACAGCACGTTGGCGACGGTCGACACCGACGCATTCAGAGACGTCCTCGTCGAAAAGTTCTTCCGTCGCTTGCCGATTTCATCAGTCGTCGAGGCACAAGCGGCCGACCACGTGATCGAAATTCCAATTCGCTGGAACGAGTTTCTTCTCGCGTCCGATTCGAAGCTCGAGATTCAGTTCACGAAGTTGGCCGATCAACGACGAGGATCGTTGATGGTGAGCTTCATTGAGCCGCGCCCGACCGCTGCCGAAGCCGCGGGCGAGTTCACCGCGCGCGTGCGCGGATCGATCACCGAAGCGGCGTTCGATGGCCACCCGCTCACGCTGAACGAAAACTGGAACGACACAGTCCCCGAGCTGTTGGCAGGGGCCAAGACCAGTTGCATGATTTTCGAGTACAAGCCGCGCGAGGACGACGAGGTACTCGGACTATGAGCGTCACAAGGGCGAGAGCAATGACGTGGTTCGCCGCGTCGATCGTGCAGGCACTGTTGATCGCAATGGCGATTGGCCCAACGCAGTCTGCAAACGCTGCCGAGGCGGCTGCCGTCCAACAACCGGCACGGGTGGTCGACAAGCGCGCGACAGCCGCGACGCAGGCAACTGCGGCGCCCGCAGCCGTTGCGTCGCAAACACCTGCTGCGACGCAGGCCTCCACGGTGATACAAGCAGCCGCGACGGTTCAATTGGGCGTAACCGATGCGCCGCCATCGACTGTGAGGCCGTCCGCTCGTTGGCTCAAAAGTACCGCCGTCGAGACCAACGTGAAGATGACGCCGGCCGCGATCGAGCGCGCGGAGGTCTCTTATAAACAGCAGATCGAAGACGGCCAACAGGTGGGCGCTGCGCTCAACAATCTTGCAGTGCTCGCCGTGCACCGCGGCGATGAGGTCGCAGCGAAGGGATACTTCGAAAAAGCGCTTGCGACCGACGATCCTCACAAAGGCCGCTACGCGTACAACTACTCGAGGTTCCTCGCGTCCACCGACCCTTCGGCCGCGGTGCATTGGGCGCGGGCCGCCGTCGACGCCGCACCGGACAGCATGGCGGCAAACGAGCAACTCGCGTCGCTGTTGGCACAGACGCATCCTGAGGAGGTGCTGCCGTTTGCGGGAACGCTGCTCAGTGCGGGGCACACCGATCTCGCCACACGTTGCGCGATGGCGTCGTTGGTGTCGGGGACGCGTCCCGCGGCCGAGAAGACAGCGTGGCTGATTCTGATCGGCGAGCGCGTTGCAAAAGAGGTTGGCGTCTCTGACGAGGCGACGAAGGCGGTCGCGGGCGATCTGGAAGCCTTGCAGGCAGACCCCGACATCGGCGCCGGCAGCACGCAATTGCGCTCTGTGATCATCGCGCCGCCCGCAACCGCGGCGGACACGAGTTGGTGGCGCGCCCAATCCAACAAGCTGCCGGACAACACGAATAGCGGTCGCGTTGTCATGCGCAACGTGCTGCTGGCCGTTGGTGAGGCCCGCTCATCGACGGACCCGAAAGTGGCAGAGTCGTATTTCGATGCCGCGATCCAGTTCGGCGATCGGGGTCCGGACCCGAACGCGTTCCTGCGTCTGGTCGAACTGTATGCGAGTCCCAACCGGTCGAACGATCTGTCGAAGTTGGCGGCGCTGCTGGATCAATACCAGCGTTCGATGTTCCAGGAAAAAGGCGACGCGTACAGCCGCGGGGATTGGCCCCTGATTTATCAGATGCACGTCGCGCTTGGCATGACCTACGCGCGCCTCGGTGTGTGGACCAGCGAGCCTACGTACCAGAACGCCATTTTCCAGCTGAGTCACGCCATGGACGCCGCGAGGCAGGTCAACAATGCCACGTCGGCTGCGGCGCAACGGATCGCGTTGCCGCCGGTCGCCGTGGACCTGCTCGCGCGAGGATACGAAACGACGGGCCAACCCGCGCTCGCTGCGAAAGCGCGCGTCGACGGCGCATTCGCGCTGCACGAAATAGACCACGTGCCGGACAGCAAGGAAGTGTTTCGCTCGATGACCGCCGCGAACATCGCGAGCCTCGATCAAGCGTCGCGCGCGCGATACGAGCGCTTGCGAACTTCGTTAGGGGTCTAGCACACTTCACGCGAGCACGTCCGCATACTCACGCGCGCCAACTGGAGCACGAATGGACAGAGTGCTTTTCAAACGCGCACCGAGCGGTCACCGCCTCGTGCGCGGTGAACCGATCCGGCAGGTTCAGCGTGGGCTGCGCGATCTCGGCTTCGACCCGCAAACGATCGACGGAATCTTCGGCGCCGATACCGAAAAATCTGTGCTCGGATGGCAGCGGAAATGCAACGTGCAACCAACCGGCGCGGTCACGTTTGACGGGTGGACAACTCTCACCCAACTGCCTTCGCCGAGCCTGCGCAACCGCGCACTGCAGCTCACGGCAGACTTCGAACAACACGGCTTCGGCAAAGTCGTCGGCAATTTCGACGGCGCCTGGCTCACCTGGGGGATCATCGGCTTTACGCTCAAGCACGGCGAGGTGCAGCGGATACTGAACGAGGTCCACGTCGAGCATCCGGATTTGATCGAACGCGCCTTTGGAACGCGCCGGACAGAGTTGATGCAGGCAATCAACGCAGTTCCCGCTGAGCAGGAAGCGTTCGCCAATCGCATTTCGATCGGGCGCGATCGCTACAAGGTAGAGCCCGCGTGGGCAGAAGCCTTCGCGCTACTCGGTGACTTCGTGGAAGTTCAGGAAATTCAGTTGCGGGGCGTCGACCCCTACTGGCAGATCGCGCAGCGTGACGCGAAGCGATTCGATCTTACAGATGAACTCGGCGTCGCGTTGTGTTTCGACATCGCCGTACAGAATGGCGGCGTCGACTTCCAGACCGAGGACACATCGATACGCCGCCGGCTTGCGCAGAATCCACCCGCCAACGAGATTGCGAAGCGGGTGTTGATTGCAGATGTGGTCGCCGAGAACAGCAAGGCGCAGTACATAGAAGACGTTCGCAACCGCAAGCGCACCATCGCGACCGGCGCGGGGATCGTTCACGGAGCTGCGTACGACCTCGCCGATTGGGGGTTGGCCGAGGTGCCGATCGCGACGTAGTTGAGTCGTTAGGACGCGACAACAAGGGAGCGATTCACCCGCCAAACGCCCACGCGACCATCAACGGAAACTCTTCTCGCCACATCGCGTGAGTCGTGCCCCGCGACTCTCTCGCTCATCACGACGTCCGCAGCCGCATCGCGCAGCGCGGCCGCCCATCGAGCCGCGTTCTCGAGGAAAAACGGTTCCAGCGTGCCGGCCACGAGGTACGTGCGCGGCAACGGAGTCGGCATCACGTCCGGCGGCCGGTATCCCGCCGCCGGGTGAGGCTCGAGAAGATCGCGCCGTAGCGGTCCGGATGTCGAAGTCCAATCGCGAGCGCGAGCTCCCCACCCGCCGAAACACCAAACACCGCCGTGCGCTCGGCGGCTAGCGTTACCCCGAAACGCGACCGCACCCACGCACCGACGTCCTCAACGAAAAACCGCTCGTGTGCGGCAAACCGTTGTGGATCGAAGCCCGGCGAATACTCGTGGAGCCGCAGCGTCTCGTCGGCCACGCGGTGTGCGCCGACGATCATGGTCGACGGCACGTCCGCTGCTTCAAGCAACCCACCCCACTGCGAGATCATCTGACCGTCACCGGCGAATACGATCGCCTCGGGCGGATCCGGCGGGACGTACACCGTGACCTGCCGACCACCATCGTAGTCGAACGTCTCGGTGACAAGTTCGCCCGCGATCCGATGCGGCGGCTTCTTCGGTGGCTCCGCCATGTTTCAACCCGTGATGGTGCCTGGGGCGGGAATCGAACCCGCATGGCCTTTCAGCCGAGGGATTTTAAGTCCCTTGCGTCTACCAGTTTCGCCACCCGGGCATCGGTCAATGTGAGTGTATCAGCGCACGATCCAGGGTGCCGGGGGTGCGACGAGGCACGGCTTCAACGCCGAATTCAGCGCCGTGATTATTTCGGATCGGGGATTGCGGATGATTGGGACTGATCGCAGTGGACGGTCGATCGAGACCGGCAGTGACGAACGATCAATGCGATCCGCCGATGGCCTTGCGCCAACGAAATCCATCGGGGGTGATCTCGACGCGTTCACGCGCGTTCAGGCGGATGCTGAACCCGAACTCATCGCTCTCGCCTTTGAAGCGGCCGAACGTGATGTTGTGGTTCATTTCCCAACCGTAGATCTTGCCGCCGTCCATCGGCAGCCGCTGGACCCCCATTCCGTACTCGGTGATGAACGGTTCATCGACGAGGGGTCCGCGGCCGGTCGCATTGGCGAAGGCCGCATTGGCGAAGCTCTGTGGGGGGTCCGCAAACGCGGCCATCCCCAGTAGCTGCAGAATCGTCCCGATCAGGTATCTCATGTGAGTGCTGCCAACCTAACGCGCGAACGTAGACCTGAACATACGCGCGTCTGATGGAGAAAGACTGCGGTGGAAATGTAGCCATTCTGTGGCCCCCCGGTCACTATGGAGCGGGCACTCTGCGTACCAGCCCCGAGCTTCGCGGGTCCGCTCGATTTTGACCTCGATGACTTTACACATTGATTACAACGGGCTCAGCGCAGCCGGACGATTTTCTCGCGCGTCGCCGCGTTGCCTATCCAGGCGCCGACTGGCTTGGCAGCCGGTTCACAGACCAAAGGTGATCGCCAATCCCGCGATCATCAGCGCTGTGCAGACGAAGAACGGCGCGCCGACTTGAGTTGCGTTGGGACCCGCGCCGACGAATCACTGCAAACAGACCCGGCGCGATGAGCCCGGTGAGGCTGATGATGCTGCGGTTGGCACCCGACAGGCGGCGACGCTCGGACGCAGTGATGATCCGTTGAGGATCGCGAGACGGGCGGGCTCTGCCACGCTGCCGAGAACCACGAAGAACATCGCCGCGCTGAATTCCCAGCCCATCAGCGTAAATCCTGCGGTCCCGATGGCGATCGTCTGCACGACGATGCCGCCTAACAGCGCGCGACGTTCGCCCAACACTCTGATCGTTTTCGCGACCAGTCCGGCCTGTACGACGATGCTCGTGACGCCCATAAACGCCGCGTAGAACCCGATGGTCTTCGGGGCATTACCGGGCCGGTTATCGTTCCGCCCAACACATTGAGCACGACCGTCACTAGAACGAAGGCGATTGCTGTTTGGTGTGGCGCCGCGGCGACCCCTAGTGGATCTGTTGGGCCCGTTTCAATCTTCGGTTCGATCGCGGCCAATCGCTCAACGGTTCGATGACCCGGAGCATAACCCCACTGGCGAATCGCGCCCTGAGCGCAGCCGTTAGCGTCGATGGAACCGGGTTCAATCCGAGACTACGACGGTGCCTCGCCTGCTTCGCCACTGAGTGACATACGGCAGCACGAACAGATACAGGCCAGCAGCCGGCGCAACAGCGTGGGGTCCTGGCCCGTAGGCCCTTGTCGTCCTTGTCTGCGCTCCAGCCCCGTTCCCATGAACGTCCGATCAGGTACCCGAGGATAGCGAGCATGAACCACGTGAATCGGACTGAGTATCGCGCAAATGTGCCGGGAGGTACGCCTGGCGCGCGGGAGTGATCTTGGGCGTCGCCTTTGTATGATCGTCAGCTTGTGGCAGGCGTCCGTTAGAGCAGAAGTAACGAAAGTCCGTCGAGTAGACGCGCGAGACCGAACTCGAACACGGCGTCTAAGGTAAGGTCGATATCGTGCTCGGCGTGGATACGGGCAAGCATTGGGAACGCACCGTGGTCGAGGATCGAACTGAACTGTGCGTCTTGCGCGGCCATGTACGCTGCATTGTCCAACCCGGTGTCCTGTTCGGCCTGTGACTCGCTCTCGATGTTCACGGCAACGCCGCGCACGAAACCGATTAGCGTGACTGCGGCAACCAGCGACATCTCCGCGGACAGCCCGAGACCGTCGATCGCCTGCAGGATCCACTCAGTGTGGGCCATGGCGCCAGGCAGCAATTGAGGCCGCGTGATCGACATTGCGTTCGCGAGCCACGGATGTTCGCGATAACCGCGCCATTGCAGTCGCGCCAACACTTCCAGCCGGGCGCGCCAACCAGTTGGAGGTGGGCTTGGCAACGGTGCTTCCGCGAGCACCGCGCCGATGAGCATCACGACCAACTCGTCCTTGCTCGGGACATGTCGGTACAGCGCCATAGTCGCAACGCCGAGTTCGTGGGCGACTCGGCGCATCGATAGCGCCGTCAAGCCTTCCTTGTCTGCGATCTCGAGCGCCGCTTTCACAATGCGGTCGCGCGACAAGACCGAGACCACTACTGTGCCAATCCCGGGCACCGAGCGAACCAACCCGTCATCACGCAGCATCGCAAGCGCCTTGCTCGCGGTGGCAATTGCGACGCCCCATTCCTTTTTGAGCTGGCGTGCCGACGTCACTCGATCACCGGCCTTCAACTCCCCGGTGGCGATACGACGACGAAGTTCTTGCGCGATCTGTTTGCTGGACATCAGCGTACTAGTACACCTATCAATATAAATTCAAAGATACGCTGTATTTTACTTCGCGTACACCGTACTCTCGTTGCAGATTAACCACTCGATACCAGGCGGGTGTCTACAACGCCGCTGACCAACGAGCATTGACGTTATGGCCCCCACGACTCGACGCACTACTACATCGCGAATGGTCGCGTCCGCCGACGGAACGGCCATCAACTACCAGACTGCTGGACAGGGACCATCTGCCATCGTCATCCCCGGCGTGTTATCCACGGCGGCTGACTACGCCTCATTGGTCGACACACTTGCCGATACCTATACGGTCCACGTTATTGAGAGGCGCGGCCGAGGCCTGAGCGGTCCGCAGGGCAACGGGTACAGCATCGCGAAGGAGTGTGATGACATCGGGGCCATCCAACAGGAGACGAACGCGACGCTGCTATTCGGTCACAGCTACGGCGGATTGATCGCGTTAGAAGTCGCCCGGAGCAACAGGGCGTTCTCGAAACTCGCTATCTATGAACCCGGGGTCTCCATCGGCGGGTCCATATCGATGGCTTGGATGCCCGCGTATCAACATAGCCTGGCTGCAAAACGCCCGCTTGATGCGATGGTGGAGTTCTCCATCGGTGCTGGACCCGAATCGACTAGAACCGTGCCACGTTGGCTGATGAAACTCGTATTGCCGCTCATCATCAGAGGCCACAGGCGACAACAGATGTTCGATTTGCTGCCCGCCAATCTGCTTGAACACAAGGAAGTCGCGCGCCTGGATGGTACCTACCGCAATTATCAGCAGATCACCGCCAGCGTACTGCTCATGTTCGGCGGCAGAAGTCGATTGAAATGGGTCGGTCAGTCAATCGAGGCGCTCTCGGAAACACTCCCTTCGTCCGATACAAGAGAACTTCCGAACCTAGACCATTTTGGACCTGACGAACGAGGTAGGCCGCGTGAAGTCGGACGCGTCACCTGCGATTTTTTCTCGAGTTAATCCGGCAACGCGGCCGCACTTGCGGCCGACCATTTATTGGCATCTCGCCCGATCGGGATGCTTACCATAGTTGAGGCAACACACCGTTCGCGATCAGCGTCCAGCAAATTCCCAACAGTCCAACAATGGCGAGCATTGCGCTCCAACGTAACCTCCGGCGCGAACGTTCGAGGACCTTCTGGTGGTCGATCGACACAGCCCTGACCAGAATCATCGCGCCTGCGTAGAATCGCGTGCGCGCCTCTGCGCGGGCGATCCGGTCCGCGACGACGCGGGAAGTTTCGGTTGCGATGCCCTTGACGACCGTCTTCGCCGCTTGCTCGAACCGATTCTGGCGGCGCGCTCGTCCGTTGCGCGTGAACGCAAAGCGATCGCGTGCCCGAGCCGCCGTCAGGTACGTCCGGATGAGCGCGGTAATTTCGTGCGAGCCGCGTTCTTTCAGATCGATGTCGTCATTCGTCCATCGATCAGGGGCCGCATCAGCTGATAACGTGATTTGCTCTACAGGCATTCGCGATTAGATGGTCCGTCCCGTTCAAAACGATGAGCGGAACGGAGCGGCCTTTCTGTGACGCGCGTTCGGATGGCGTTACTCGCCACCGAACTTCATGGAAAGCAAACGGATCGAGGTGACATCCTTCTTGCCACACACGCGGCATTACGAACGTGTTTTGCCATTAATCGCATGGCATATGTGAATCAGAGATGCTAGGAGACATCGCCGAGCGCCCAAATGCGCATCGTGGACTTCCAGAGTTAAAGTGGTGTCCCTTTGATTGGAGATTCCGACGATGCGTACGGCGTTGCTGGTTCTGCTGATCACGTCGAGCGCCGCTTGGTTTGAACACACGACTGCTGCGGACT
This sequence comes from uncultured Gammaproteobacteria bacterium, assembly GCA_963829065.1. GTDB lineage: Bacteria > Pseudomonadota > Gammaproteobacteria > Pseudomonadales > Azotimanducaceae > DATJGR01. Next base: position 693,097 of record CAWHHK010000021.1, read on the forward strand.
TCGAGATGTCGGACGACGGACTGTATCGCCGCGAAAGCAGCGTGTTCAATCAACTGTGGGTGCGCAAAGGCTTCGACGCACGCAGCTACCACAAGGTGATGTTCGCGCCGTCGATCATCGAATATCGGTCGTTGAAGCACGGCGCGGCGGCGACGGATCCGAACGCGCCGCCGGCGTCGCCGCTGACGACGCGTCAGATGGAGTCTCTACAGGACATTTTCGACACCGCGTTTCGCGAGGAACTCGCCAAGAGCCGGTATTTCGCACTGACAACCCAGCCCGGTTCCGATGTGCTCAAAGTCAGAGGCAATTTGCGCGACGTCGTGTCGTACGTCCCGACGAACGCGAGCGGAAAAGACGATCCGCTGACGGTGCCGAAAGTGGGTGAGGCAATTTTGGTGCTCGAGCTGTTTGACTCCGTAACGCCGGTGATCATGGTGCGTGCAAGCGATCACGTCGTCGCGAAGCACGACGATGACACCATGACGGCTGAGCAGGCCGTGCGGGCCAGTGCGCTGGCCTGGGCGAAGATCTTCCGCGAGCGTCTCGACGCCGCGGCGAGTATTCCGCCCGAGATAGAATGACACTCGCGAGTAATCTATAGAGAGTCGCGGCGCCATTCACGCCCGTACCTCGTTACATCCGCAACGCCCGCCCGAATGCGCGAAACCACGCGGATGATCGCGCCCGTTCATCCGGATGCCCTCCTCGGCTCCCGTTGGGATTCGCGCAGCGCCTTATGAACGTAAACTACAACCCGTCAGCCCAATCCGTGGGCCCAATCTGGAGATCACCGTGACCAGCAGGTGCTGCTCGAATGGCAGCGTGACTGGGCTCGCAAAGACACGTACGACGTGGTGATGGCGATGGTTCGCGAGCACTCCGGCGCCTACGGCATGGGTGTCGACTACGCCTATACGATGGTGCATAAAGCGCCACAGCGCACCGCGAAACTCCACGAGGCGCTGCCGCCGGTTCCGGCGGCGTAACACACACCGCACACGGGATCGCCCAGATGCGCCTCTACATCGTGTCGCTCGGTGCCGGACTCCCGGTCGGCATCATCTACAGCCTGCTCAACGTGCGATCGCACCGTCAGTGCAATCCAACCGCAACTCCGAAAGCGGGGGCACGCACATGACCCAACCAACACCGTTTGCTGATCTGATCCTTCATCACGGCCAGTTCACGACGCTCGCGCGCGCGAACCCAAGTGCAAACGCGGTCGCGATCGGCGATGGCCTCTTCCTCGCCGTCGGTGCTGACAAGGACGTAATGGCGCTTGCAGGTCCTGAGACGAAGGTAGTCGATCTCGAGGGTCGGCGCGTTCTGCCCGGACTGATCGACAACCATCTGCACATCATTCGCGGCGGCCTGAACTTCAACATGGAGCTGCGCTGGGACGGCGTGCGCAGCCTCGCCGATGCGATGAGCATGTTGAAGCGCCAGGTCGCACGTCACGCCGTCGCCGCAATGGGTGCGCGTGGTCGGCGGCTTCAGCGAGCATCAGTTCGCCGAGAAGCGCCTGCCGACGCATCGCCGAACTCAACGCCGTCGCACCGGACACGCCAGTCTTCATGCTGCATCTCTACGACCGCGCAATTCTCAACGCGCGCGGCGCTGCGCGCCGTCGGCTACACCAAGGACACGCCGAATCCGCCCGGCGGCGAGATCGTGCGCGACCCAGGTGGCACGCCGACGGGGTTGCTGCTCGCGAAGCCGAACGCGGGGATCCTTTACGCAACGCTCGCGAAGGGTCCGAAGCTGCCGTTCGACTATCAGCTGAACTCGACGCGCCACTTCATGCGCGAGCTCAACCGCCTCGGCGTCACCGGCGTGATCGACGCGGGCGGCGGCTTTCAGAACTATCCGGAGGACTACGCGGTCGTCGAGAAGCTGGCCGCCGACGGCCAGCTCACGATCCGCATCGCGTACAACCTCTTCACGCAGAAACCGAAGGGTGAAAAGGAAGACTTCGTGCGGTGGGCCGGATCATCGAAATATCAGGCAGGGCGATGACTATTTCCGTCACAACGGCGCCGGCGAGATGCTGGTGTTCTCGGCTGCCGACTTCGAGGACTTCCGCGAGCCGCGGCCCGAGATGCCGCCCGAGATGGAGCCCGAGCTCGAAGCGGTTGTGCGCATCCTGGCGCAGAACCGCTGGCCGTGGCGGCTGCACGCGACCTACGACGAGACGATCAGCCGCGCGCTCGACGTCTTCGAGCACGTGAACCGCGACATCGCCGCTCGAGGGTCTGCACTGGTTCTTCGATCACGCCGAGACGATCTCGGACCGGTCACATCGATCGAATCGCGGCGCTGGGCGGCGGCATCGCCGTGCAGCATCGCATGGCGTATCAAGGCGAGTACTTCGTTGATCGCTACGGTTCTAGTGCGGCCGAAGCGACCCCGCCCGTCGCGCGCATGCTGCAGAAAGGCATCCAGGTCTCCGCCGGCACCGACGCGACGCGCGTCGCCACCTACAATCCGTGGGTCGCGCTCGCGTGGCTCGTCACCGGACGCACGGTCGGCGGATTGCGCATCTACCCGCAACGCAATTGCCTCGACCGCGAGACGGCGCTGCGTCTGTGGACCGGAGCACGTCACGTGGTTCTCCAACGAAGAAGGCAAGAAAGGTCGGATCGAGGTCGGCCAGCTCGCCGACCTGATCGTCCCGGATCGCGACTACTTCGCGTGCGCCGAGAGTGAAATCGCCGACACCATCTCTGAGTTGACCATTGTCGGCGGCAGAATCGTCTACGCGGCTGGCCGTTTCGCTAGCCTCGACGAATCGCCACCGCCGCCGGCGATGCCGGATTGGTCACCAGTGCGACGGTTCGGTGGTTACGCCGGATGGGGTGATCAACTGCGCGGGCAAACGGACGTTCAGCAACGCTTCTGCGGGGTCCATGGCCACGACCACGGCCGCGTGTGGGCCGGTGACGCACCGGTCGACGACTTCAAGAGCTTCTGGGGCACGCTTGGCTGTTCGTGTTTTGCGTTCTAGGCTGTGGTAGCGCCACGAAAGGATGACGATGCAATGACCGACAAGACCGAGTGCCCCCTCAATCACGCCGTTAGCGGCGGCACATCGAACCGCGACTGGTGGCCGAACCAGTTGCGGCTCGACCTGCTGAACCAGCATTCCTCGAGGTCGAATCCGCTGGACGCGGAGTTCAACTACGCCGATGCCTTCAAGAAGCTCGACTACTTCGGGCTGAAGAAGGATCTGCTGAAGCTGATGACCGACTCGCAGGACTGGTGGCCGGCCGACTTCGGACACTACGGAGCGCAGTTCATCCGCATGTCCTGGCACGCCGCGGGCACCTATCGCACGGCGGACGGTCGCGGCGGCGGCGGCCGCGGGCAGCAACGCTTCGCCCCGCTCAACAGCTGGCCCGACAACGTCAACATCGACAAGTCGCGCCGTCTGCTGTGGCCGATCAAGCAGAAGTACGGCCAGGCGATCTCGTGGGCCGACCTGCTGATCCTCGCTGGCAACGTCGCGCTCGAGTCGATGGGTTTTCGTACCTTCGGCTTCGCCGGCGGCCGCGAAGACGTCTGGGAACCGGACAACGACGTCAACTGGGGCGGCGAGACGAAATGGCTCGCCACCGACAAGCGCTTTACGGGCGAGCGCGACTTGAACCAGCCGTTGGGCGCCACGCACATGGGCCTGATCTACGTGAACCCCGAGGGTCCGGACGCGAGCGGCGATTACCTGGCCGCCGCCAAAGACATCCGCGTCACTTTCGGTCGCATGGCGATGAACGACGAGGAAATCGTTGCCCTCATCGCCGGCGGCCACAGCTTCGGCAAGGCCCACGGCGCTGCACCGGAATCGCACAAGGGGCCTGCACCGGAAGCGGCGCCGCTCGAAGCGCAGGGCCTGGGCTGGATCAGCAGCCACGGTAACGGCCACGGCGGCGATACCATTTCGAGCGGCCTCGAAGTGACGTGGACCAAGACGCCGGCGCAGTGGAGCAACAACTTCTTCGAGAACCTGTTTCAGTACGAATGGGAACTGACCAAGTCCCCCGCGGGCGCCAAACAGTGGGTGGCGAAGAACGCGCCTGAAATCATTCCCGACGCGCACGACCCGACGAAGAAGCACCGTCCGACGATGCTCACGACGGATCTGACGATGCGCTTCGATCCGGCGTTCGGAAAGATCTCGCGCAAGTTCCTCGACAACCCGCAAGCTTTCGCCGACGCGTTCGCGCGCGCCTGGTACAAGCTCACTCACCGTGACATGGGGCCGCGTGCCCGCTATCTCGGTCCCGAGGTGCCGAAGGAAGAGCTGATCTGGCAGGACCCGATCCCGCAACTCGGCTACCACCTGATCGGCGAGGACGACATCGCGGCCCTCAAGGCGAAGATCCTGGCCTCAGCGCTCACGGTTTCGCAGTTGGTCACGACCGCCTGGGCTTCGGCCTCCACGTTCCGTGGTGGCGACAAACGCGGCGGCGCCAACGGCGCGCGCATCCGCCTTGCGCCGCAGAAGGACTGGGAAGCCAACCAGCCGGCGCAGCTTGCGAAAGTGCTGAGCACGCTCGAGAGCATCCGGGGCGCATTCAACGAGACGGCTGAGGGGCGCAAGAAGGTCTCGCTGGCCGACTTGATCGTGCTGGCTGGGTGCGCCGGCATTGAGAAGGCCGCGAAAGAAGCCGGCGTCGCCGTGAAGGTGCCGTTCACCCCCGGCCGCAATGACGCGACCCAGGAGCAGACTGACGTCGAGTCTTTCGGCTTCCTGGAGCCGATCGCCGATGGCTTCCGCAATTACGTGAAGGGCGAGCTGTCAGGCCTCGCCGAGCATCTGCTGGTCGACAAGGCACAGTTGCTGACACTGACTGCGCCCGAGATGACGGTTCTCGTTGGCGGCATGCGCGTTCTGGGTGCGAACGCCGGGGAGTCCACGCACGGCCTTTTCACCCAGCGGCCCGGCATGCTGACGAACGACTTCTTCGTGAACCTGCTCGACATGGGCACACAGTGGAAAGCAGTGTCGGACGCGCAGGACATCTTCGAAGGGACGGATCGCAGGACAGGCCAGGTCAAGTGGACCGGCACGCGCGTCGATCTCATCTTCGGCTCGAACTCCCAGCTGCGGGCCCTGACAGAGGTCTATGCAAGCTCCGACGTGAACGCGAAGTTCGTGCACGACTTCGTGGCGGCGTGGCACAAGGTGATGAACCTGGATCGGTTCGATCTGGCCTGATGAATCTCTGCCTTACATAGATGAGGTGAACCGGGTCGGTTCTACCCGCGCCCACACGTACCCGCCCCGCGCTCGTGCGCGCAATCGTTGCGGATATGGGCGGCGTAGTCGACGTCAAGAGCGTCCCCGACGAGGGAACCACGTTCTCGATCTACGTCCCGATGGCGGATGTGTAGACCGCATCGACTAACAGGCTAGCTCCGTCGCGCCCGTGGAATCCGTACCCTTCGTTGTTCACCCGCCCCCAACCGGGGGATACTCACGTGACGTCCCACGCACCAAGCTTCAATCCGTCAACCCAATTCCATGGGGCGCGAATCTGGAGATCGGAGTACGCACATGACCAAACCAACACCAACCGGAATGCTCCGCCGTAGATTGCTCGCCGCGAGCTTCGCATTTCTGGCCTGCGTCGGCGCGGTGCCGCTCTATGCCGAATCACCTGCCGTCGGCGTTGCGCCGCAATACAGCACGACACACGTGTATGTGACGCCCGATCAGCTCGATCATTTCGTGCGAAGCTTTCTCGCGACGTTCGGCGGCGCCAGTACGCCGCAAGGTGTCGCAACCCTGACGCCGACGCCGAGCAGCACGACGACGCAGTTGCTGCAAACGCCGGTCGGCACCGTCTCGTTGTTCGGATTCAAGACGCCGATTCCGTATCCATTCGGCGCCGAACGCACGGGTTATCTGGTTACCGATCTCGATGCTGCCGTGGCCGCAGCGAAGTCCGCCGGCGCGGACGTGCTGGTCGAACCGTTCCCCGATCCGATCGGGCGCGATGCGGTCGTGCAGTGGCCCGGCGGCATTAACATGCAGCTCTATTGGCACGCGACGAAGCCGTCGTATGCGCCCTTTCAGAGCGTCCCCGAAAATCGCGTGTACGTGTCGTCCGCGCGCCTCGACGATTTTGTCAGGGATTTCATCGCCTTTTCGCACGGTCAGATCGTCTCCGACGACGCAGCGGCGCCGGGCATCGAAATCGGTCGACCCAACGAGACGCACCGTCGTGTGCGGATCACCTCCGACTTCGGTCGCATGACCGCGTTCGCTTCCGACGGTCACCTGCCGTACCCGTACGGACGCGAACTGACCGGCTACGAAGTCGCGAACCTCGCCGAGACGCTCGCAAAAGCGAAGAGCGCCGACGTGACGGTGTTGGTAGCGCCGTTCACCGTCGAGAACCGCGATTCAGCCGTCGTGCAATTTCCCGGCGGATACATCGCGGAAATCCATACGCCGCGATGAGCGGCGCACGCCGGTGGACCCGGTTCTTGGCCGCGTTCACGCTGACGGCTGCGGTTGATCGGATCGCGGCGGCGGATTCGACGCATCCCACCGACGTGTATCCGCAAATCAAGAGCAACCGCTGGGCGGAGGATTGGTCGGCGCTCGCCAATCCCGCGTTGCGTCGCGGGTGGTGGGACGATCTGAAGTACATACCGCTGAGCGATTCGAATCCCGACACGTATCTGTCGCTCGGCATGACGTTGCGCGAACGCTTCGAATCGAACGACGCGCCGAAATTCGGCGTCGGCGAGCGCGCCGACAACTACGATCTGCAGCGGCTGCAACTGCACGCCGATTTGCGTGTAGACGAGCATTGGCAAGCGTTCGCGGTGTTGGAAGACGATCGCGCGTATGGCAAAGCCGATCCGGGCACCGCCGATGAAGACCAACTCGACTTGCGCCTCGCGTTCGTCGCCTACACCGACACGTTCGGCGAGAACACCTTCAAGTCGCGCATCGGGCGTCAGGACTTTGCATTCGACCTGCAGCGCTTCGTGTCGTCGCGCGACGGGCCGAACGTACGGCAGTCGTTCGACGCAGTGTGGGCCGATTGGGAAACGGGTACGTGGCGGCTGCTCGGGTTCGTCAGTCGGCCGGTGCAATACCGCAACGATGAATCGTTCGACGACACGTCGAATGGCGATATTAAGTTCAGCACGCTGCGTATCGAGCGGCACGTGCTCGGTACGAACGAACTGTCAGCGTATTACGCGCTGTATCAACGGCGCGACGCACATTACCTGTCCGTGACCGGCAACGAGCGGCGCGACGCACTCGATCTGCGCTTCGCGGGCGCCGCGAATGATATCGACTGGGACACCGAAGCGATGTTCCAAATCGGCTCAGTCGGCCCCGATGACGTGCGCGCGTGGGCGGTCGGCGCGCGCGGCGGCTACACGTTTTCAAGCGCCCGCTGGCGTCCCCGCGTCGGGCTGCAATTCGACGCCTCATCGGGCGACGGCGATCCGAACGACGACAAACTCGAAACGTTCAATCCGTTCTTTCCGAACGGCAATTACTTCACGTTAGCCGGATACATCGGCGACGCGAACCTCATGCACGTCAAACCGTCGATCACGATCACGCCGATCGACAAATTGACGCTGATCGTCGCGCTCGGCGTCCAGATGCGAACGACGACGGACGACGCGGTATATACGCAGCCGAATATACCGGTCGCCAACACTGCCGGCCGCGGCGGACGCTGGACCGGTACATATGCGCAACTGCGCACCGATTATTCGTTCACACCGAACCTGACCGGCGCGATCGAGGCGGTCAGCGAACAAGTCGCCAAGTTCATTCGCGAGGTCGGCGGACACGATAGCGACTATGTCGGCGTCGAGTTGAAATTCTCATGGTGAACACTACGTCGCCGGTGAAGCAATCTCTCGCCGCTGTCTTGAATCTCAACGCGGGCTACGACACCGCCGGATTTCTCGCGTTCAAGGTTGTCTGAACGTCGAGGACAGCGGCTGTGGCATCAACGAAGCCACGCCCGTGCAGATCTTCGAACCGTTTTTCACCCAAAGGAAGCGGGCTGTGGCACGGGACTAGGGCTTGCACTCGTCCCCGGAATCATTGCTGATCTCGGTGGCGTGATCGATGTCGAGAGTGTGCTCGCCAGAGGCAGCACGTTCTCGGTCTACATCGCTATCGTGGATGCCGATGCCGCAGTGTCCGACCGGTAGCATCGGCTCTGCACGGCGTCAGCATACCTCCCATCGGACCAACGCCAGCGCGGATTCAGCCGTAACACAGCGAAGGCGGCATGTAACGGCGCCGCGATTTGCTACAGTTGGAGGTCTCACTGCGCAGCGACGCCAATCACCTCGAGCGCCATGAACGTTCTGGCTGACATTCCCCACGCCATACAGCTCGCGTTGGCGCCAGTGTTCCTGTTGAGCGGCATCGCGGGAATGCTCAACGTCGTCGCGGGACGACTCGCTCGCATCGTCGACCGTGGCCGTCACCTGACGGAAAATCCTGTCACGCAGGCTCTCCTTCCCAGAGCAGCGCTGCAAGCCGAGTTCCTCAGTCTCGAGCGCCGACGCCACTTGGCCAGTCGGGCGATTGCATCGTGTACGTTTTCCGCGCTGCTCGTGTGCGTAGTGATCGGGGGCCTGTTCGTGGAGGCACTCCTAGACGTCGAGTTGAAGTGGCTCTTTGGAGTGCTGTTCACGTGCTCCATGGTCGCGCTCGTGAGCGGATTGGCGTACTTCCTCGCCGAGGTTCGCCTCGCGAACCGAACTGTCCGCATCCGTCACAGCGATCTCGATACACGCACGACTGATCCCGGCCAATCGCCCGGCGCACCCGAAGTGGATGCCCCTCAGTAACGTCGGTTGGAGACGTCCATGTGCATACAATGGAGTCGACAATCGCAGATACCTGTGACGTTTGCAGCGGTTGGCGTGGCCGTGTGCTCGGCGGGCTGCGCCGCTGCGCCGGCGCACGACATACTCGGCTCGTATTTCCCCTCGTGGATGATCTGCGCCCTGCTCGGTCTCGTACTCGCGCTCGGCGTTCGACAAATCCTCGTCGCGATTAAAATCGACGAAGCCGTGCCGGCGCCTGCGCTCGTGTATTTGGTCATGGCGGTCGCTTTTGCGTTCCTGCTTTGGCTCGTGTGGTTGAGCTAACGCGATGAAAATGAACCACGCCGGGATCGGTCGGGCCGTCGCCATAGCCGCAGTTGTCGGGGCGATCGGTTTAGGCGCGCTTGCGCTCGAGCGCCTGGATCGACGTCCGCGCACCAACAATGCGTTCATCTTCGCCGACACTGCGGCGATCGCCCCCGATGTCAGCGGGCGGATCGTCGAATTGCACGTGCACGACAATCAGCGCGCGCACAAAGGCGATGCGCTGCTCGTGATCGACCGCGAGCCGTTCGAATTGCGCGCTCGACAAGCGAAGGCGCAGGTCGAAGCGTTGCGGGCGCAGATCGATCTGACGACCCGCCAGATCGCGTCGCAAACGTCGGGCGCGGACGCGGCGCAAACCCAGGTCGGCCGCACGAGCGCGCAACTGAAGCTTGCCAGCGACACGCGAAAGCGACTCGAACCGTTGCTCGGCAAGGGCTACGTAACCGAGCAGCAGCTCGAGGAAGCGCGCACCAACGAGCGCAGCGCGGAAGTGGCATTAGCCGCCGCTATCCAGCAGGCAACGCAGGCGCGTCAAGCCATCGCCGATACTCTGAGCCTGTCTGCCCAGTTGACCGGCGCGGAGGCCGCCGCTGCATTGGCGGAACGAGACCTCCGCAACACCACACTGACGGCGCCGTTCGATGGTTTGGTCGTCAGCCTCGAGATCGCCGAAGGCGAATATGCCGCCATCGGACATCCGTTGTTCACGATGATCAAGACCGATCGATGGTATGCCGTGGGCGACTTTCGCGAGACCGAACTACCGCAGATCCACGTCGGCGATCCAGCGACAGTGTGGATGATGGGAGACACCAGCCGGCCGCTGCACGGCCACATCGACAGCATCGGCTGGGGTGTTCGCCCCGAGAACGCCGGTGCGCCCGCCCTGCCCAGTGTCGATCGCTCGTTGAGCTGGGTGATCGTCGCCCAACGGTTCCCGGTTCGCGTGCTGCTCGACGATCCCCCGGCCGATGCAGTCAGAATCGGCGCCACCGCGTCGGTGTTGGTGAAACACAATGACGCCCCGTGACGCGGTCGTTGGGAGAGGCTCGCAGTTGGTCGAATTCCTGCGCGCGGAACTCGCACCGCGCCCGGGACGCTTCGCCACCGTCGCGCGCATCACCGTCTGCTGCACCATCGTGGTCGTCATTTGGATGATCTTTCAGATCCCGCTGCCGGCGTATCCCGCGTATATCGTGTTCCTGCTGAGCCGCGGTGAAGCATCCGGCACGTTGATGGTGGCGGTTGGGGGCACCGTCGCGGCGACGCTGGCGGTCGCCTTTTCGTTGCTGTTGTACACGCTCGACGCCGGCGAGCCCGCGCTGCGGATTCCGCTGATGGCCACGTCGACGTTTCTCGGCATGTATCTGATGCGCGCGATCTCGATCGGACAGATCGCGTTCCTGGCCGGCTTCGTGTTGGTGATTACGCAAATACTCATCGACGACGCGCCGAATACGGAAGCATTGACGCGCATCGTGTTGTGGCTCTGGGTCGTCGTCGTAGTGCCGGCGGCATTGACGGCGGCGATCGACCTCGTCGCCACGCGACGTCCGGCCGACTTCGTGCGTGGCGCGATCGCGCAGCTATTCGGTGCGGCGGCCGCTCGGCTGCGGACGCCGACGTCGGTGTCGGCCATCGACGTCGTACCGACGGCTCCGGAGCTGGCGGAACTGCGCGAGAGGATCACGCTGCTGGACCGCAAATTAGCCGCGCGAACGGCGACCGACGTCGAGGTGATCGCGTCGCTCGACGAACTGATGCGGATCGCGTCATTGCTGCCGCCCGAAGTGCCCGTTGCCGTACGCAGTGCGCTTGCGGCGCGCTGCGACGCGGGCCGCGCCGCCGTCGCGGCCGGCATGATGCCGCGTGATGTCGAGCCGATCGTCATTTATGGGCTCGATGCCAACGTACGTCCCGTCGTCGTCGCAATCGGGAACGTGCTCGATCGCGTGTGGGAGTCGATGCGCCGACCGGCACACGCCCATCCATCGCTAGCGCGACGCGCGGGATCCTTATTCGTGCCGGACGCGTTCACCAATCCCGAACACGTGCGCTTCGCGCTGAAGGCAACGTTGGCGACGATGGCGACCTACACCATCTATAGAGGGCTCGACTGGCCCGGCATCCGCACCTGCGTCATCACGTGTTTTTTCGTCGCGCTCGGCACGACCGGTGAGACGGTGCACAAATTGACGCTGCGGATCACCGGCGCCCTCGTCGGCGGGCTGATCGGAGGGCTGTGCATCCTCTACGTGCTGCCACATATGACGGATATCGGCGATCTCTGCATTCTGATCGCGCTGGTGACGGCACTGTGCGCGTGGATAGCGACCAGCAGCGAGATGCTCTCGTACGCCGGCATGCAGATGGCGTTGGCGTTCTACATCGGCGTGCTCCAGGGCTATGGTCCGGGCACCGAGCTCGCGGAATTGCGCGACCGAGTTGCCGGGATCGTGCTCGGCAATGTCGCGATGTCGATCGTGTTCAGCACCGTGTGGCCGGTCAGCGCCCGCGCCGGTGCGCGAAGCGCCCTCGGTCAGAGTTTGCGGGCACTCGCCGGTCTGTTGCGCGCGCCGTCGGATTCGCCAACACCTCGACTCGCCATTTCACGTTCGTTGAACCAGGCGCGTCGACTGCTGACGACGAGCGCGTTCGAGGTCGCTCTGCTGGCGCAGAGTCGGCACGCGACGCGTGAAGTCGAAGCACTCAACGCTGTCGAGCAGATTGCGGCCGCCGTGTTCGTGGTGACCGAGCAGACGCCGCACGTCCAACCCAGCAGCGACGCCCAGTCAGCCGCGACCTGGCTCGACGGGTATGCGGCGTACCTCGGTGACGGCGCACAACCGCCACCCCTCAGCGACATCGGTAGGAAATCGAATGCTCGCTCGGGAGAATCGGGACAAATTGTCGACCGCTCGACTGCCGAGGCGCAAGCGCTCTTGGCCTCCTGCATCAACAGAGCGGGTGCCCATGCGCAGTAGCGACCTGCTCGCATGGTTGCTGGCGCTGCTACCGTCCGCGGCGTGCGCGAGCGATTCGATCCGCCTCGCGCCCGAATCGCCGGCGGTACCGTGGACCATTCCCAACGATGCCACTCGAACGCGCGAGTTGTCCGAATTCAGGCCCGGGAATCAGGTCGACATCGACCCGACCCGGGTCTATGGACTCGCCGAACTCATCGACATCGCGCAGCGCAACAACCCGCAGACGCGCGAGGCGTGGGAACGCGCGCGGCAGGCGGCCCTCGCGGTGGGTTTGGTCGAAAGCGCCTACGCGCCGCAGCTGTCTGCCGAGGCGATCGCTGGCTATCAAAGCACGCCGCTGCCGATTCCATCGACGTTGATCCACAAGGGCTATTTCACGTCGGACTCGCGCGAGCTGATTCCGTCACTCGCGGTCAAATGGCTCTTGTTCGATTTCGGCCGACGTGCAGGCTCGGAGCATGCGGCCCGCGAGAATTCGTTCGTTGCGAACGTCGCCTTCACCGGGGCACATCAGAAGCTGATCTTTGCCGTCAGCAGCGACTATTACGCGCTGAACGCTGCTCGCGGCCGGCAACGCGCGGCCGAACAGGCGCTGAAGACCGCCGAGATCGACTCCGATGCCGTCGACGCCCGCCGCGCGAACGGATTGGCAACGACGGTCGAGCAAGCTCAGTCGCGCCGGCAGACCGCGCAGGCGCGATTCAACGTTGTGCGCGCGGTGGGTGCTGAACGAAGGGCCTATGCGGCACTCATCGCGAGCGTGGGTATCTCGCCGGCCACAGAAATTCGGATCGCCGACAACGGCGATTACCTTCCGTCCGACCCGGGAGGATCGGTAGATCGCTTCCTCGACGAGGCGCTTTCAAATCGACCCGACATCATCGCCGGATTCGGCAAGATTCGCGCCGCGCAGGCTGCGCTCGCGTCGGCGCAGGCCGACCACAAGCCAACCATCGCGCTCGCGGCTCGGCTTTTTCAAAACATGGGTTCGCTGAGTTCGGGTGACCAATGGGACAACGTCGATAAGACCGGCGGCTCGGTTCTTCTGCAATTCAATTGGCCGCTTTTCGACGGCGGGCAGCGCGATACCCAGATCGCCATCGCGCGCGCCGACGTCGCCGCCGCAAGCGATGCGCTGATTCACGCGCGGGACGCCGCCGCGAAGGAAGTCACGGATGCGTACTTCGCATTGAAGACCGCACTTGCGGAGTGTGACGCGGCGCGGACGCTGACAGAAGCCGCGCAGACTGCGCACGATGCCGGCCTCGATTCGTACAAAGGAGGTGTCGGCACGTACACGAGCCTCGAGAATGATGCCAACGAGCTCGTACAGGCGCAAACGGAGTTGGAAGATTCGCGCGCCAATGTGCTGACGGCTGCGTCTGCGCTGGCATTCGCGACCGGATCGATCACGTCCGGCCGTCAGTAGGGTCGAGAAGCCGAAATAGGGGAATGAAATGGAAGCAAACGTCGTCAGTGCTCTGTCCGCTGTATTGGGATCGCTGGTCGGCGGCACCGCATCGATCGCGTCGTCCTGGGTCGCGCAACGGACAGCCGGGCGGCACGAACACATTCACAACCAGGTTCAGAAGCGGGAAGCGCTCTACGCGGAGTTCATCTCGGAGGCGTCGAAGCTGTCGATCGACGCGTTTGACCACACACTCGAAAAACCCGAGCGGCTAGCCGATGTGTACGCGCTACAGAATCGGATTCGGCTCACGTCGTCGCAGATCGTCGTCGATGCGGGCGACGAAGTCTTGCATCGCATTCTGCAGCGCTACTTCTCCCCCAAGATGACGCCGGAAGAGATGGAGAAGTACGCGCTATCGATGCACGACGATCTGCTGAAGCCGTTTGCGGAAGCGTGTAGAGAAGAGTTGAACCGACTGCGCTACTGACGTTGGCACGAGCGAACACGCCAGCCCGCGTTGCATCTGAAACACGCGTTGCAACGCGCGCGTGACGTGACGCTTGCACACTTCACACCACTCAACTCTTTGGTGGGTGCATCGTGAGGACGTTCAAAGCGAAGTTCTGGAAGCTCAGAACGGGTGAGAAGCACATCGAGGTGGTGACAGCCGAAGACCGAGGAACCGCGCTCTTGATTGCGAGCGACATCTTCGAGGAACAATATGCGGACAACGGCTACCTGTTCGCCGGATTCAATGAAGTGTACAGGGCACTTCACAAGGAGCAGCGACGATGAACGAACGCATTCATCTGATCGAAAGTTGCGCGACGCTCAAAGAAGCGACAGCCATGCTCAAAGCGATGCGCGCGCGTCGGCTTCGAGCGCGTCCACGTGTACTTCGACGCGTCAGCCGCGCGATCGAAGCGATATGTCTGCCAGGTGTTCTTCGAAGATATGTCCAACGACGCGGTCTGGTTGCGAGGTGGAATGCGGCGCGCGATTGCGCCGGACGGCATGCGTCGAGGCCTGCAGCTCGTTAGCGAGCCCGGCCGCGAGACGGCAGATGCGCAACGATGACGCCCGCGCGACGTGATGCGATCAAATGCAAGCGCACATCGGAACTCACGCCAGAACAGGCGGCTGACGCTCGAGAATGCTGGCTGCGAGACAACGCAGCACACTTTCCGCACCCCATCCAGCGACACCTAACGTTTTTGCTCGATCGCCTTGACGAGCGCGACGCACGTATCGCGCAACTCGAAGACCTCGTCACGTCACTCATACGCTGCATCGCTGAGCATGAGGAGGTTGCCTCGTGATGCTTCAGCCACAGGGTCACGCGTGACTGCTGCGTTCCGATAACCAGATGCCGCCGAACACCAGGCCGAGCGCGGCGGCGTGATACCAGTGGAACTGCTCGCCGAGCAGCAGCACAGCGAGCGCGGCGGCGAATACCGGCGTCAGGTTCACGAACAATCCCGCGCGACCCGGTCCGAGCATTTCGACGCCACGCATGAATAACAACTGCGACAGCAGAGATGGCAGCAATGCGATTGCGACGATCAATGCCCAGCCGGCACCGGTCGGCCAGATGAGATCACCGGCGAGCCATTCATAGACCGCGAACGGAATCGACGTGACGAATGCAGCGGCGGCCATGACCGAGAACAGCGCGAGCGCCGACGCCGCGGGCCGCGAGCGCAGCGCCACCGCGTAGCCCGCATAAAGCACCGATGCGCCGATCATGATGAGGTCGCCCTCGTTGAATTGCGTCGCCAGCAGGTTCTGCCATTCGCCGCGTGCAGCAACAAGCGTCACGCCCAGAATCGCGGCGATCACGCCGACGCCCTGCAACAACGTCACCGGCGTGCGGAAGCGCGCGAACGCGATCAGAAAGATGAAGATCGGCATTACCGCTTGAATGATGCCGAGATTGATCGCGCTGGTATGGTGCGCGGCCACGTAGAACAGCACGTTGAACACCGTGTAGCCGAATGTCCCCATCGCGGCGATGCGCGGTAGATGCGGTGCGAGCGTCGACCAATCCTTTGCCAGTGGGCGGCGCGCAATCACGACGAGCACGCACAACACGATCAGCCAGCGCAGCATCACCAGCGCCATCGGCGACACTTCGCCAACGGCGAGCCGCGCGAAGATCGTGTTCGCGGCCCAGCACAACGACGTGACGCTCAGCAGCAACCAGGCGAGTAATTTCGAACCCATCGCGAGAATGTGTCTTGCGGGAGAGCGGATTACCAGGGAGCTAGTTAATGCGCGCCCGTGATTGCTGTGTTGAATTGCCGCCGCGCCCCGAAACGCCTGCTCACGCGCGCAATGGCATTGTCATTCGGCGCGTCGTCACCTGGACGCCCGCCATCATTAGCTGCTTGCGACGTCGGAGGTGAACAGACCTTTGAGCATCGTGTCCAACGGAAGCTCGATGCGTTCGTGGCGTCCGTCGAGTGCGACCGCGCGGATCCGCACGTCACGCTCTGCAATGTTGAAACCGGCAATCTCATAGCGGCGCGCGTCGATTCGGATGCGCTCGCCGACAAGGCGTTCGAGTGGTTTTGAGTTCATGTCGGCACGATACCGGAACGGGTCCGCGCTATCTGTGCGGGAGACTGTCAGAGAGTTCGCGAGTCTCGTAAGCCTGCGACCCGACGCACACGCGAAGCGAGATTCAGATGCGGCTTGGTGCCATCGTCCGATGACGCCGCTCGCCAACGCGACCCTGATGCGAACACGTCATCCGACGTTATCCGAGTATCTGTACCAACGGCGAACCGCGCGCGGGTGGTCGGCTGACCCCGCGCGGCAACACAACCATCGCAAGCGCACCCCTGACGTTAGCGGATGCTCAAATGAATGCTGGGAACGTCTTCCAACGGAAGCCGCCAGACCACGCCATCACTGGGCATCGGGCAACGTAGGTAGCGAGTTACCCCCAGATCTACCCCGCCTGTGCTATCGACAGTTCACACCGAGGTGGAGTCTTTCGATAACCATGACTGGACGGTGAGCCTCGAGCATCGACTCTAACTGTCTCGTCGCCCATGATGGAGTGGAGCCACGATGCTCTATGACCCAGTAAATTCATTGGCGAATCGAAATCCTACGACTCTTGAGGTGCAAATGGGGTACCAGCGTTGCTTGGGACGTGTTGGCAATGCGCCGCCACAGTCGCGACAGATAACAGATCGATTGCGAATACCCGCCTCAGTCTCTCCATCTACGTCATCGGCGCAGTCGGTGCGTCTTGTTCGGCTTGACGAGCGGTCATTGGGCTTCCTTCGGTATGTCTGCGCTGTCGACCTGGCGCGAGGGCGCAGGACCGTAGTAGCGCCATAACAAATGCGTCGAGGCTGCGATCGCAGGGATCGCGAGCACAGTCGTCAACGCAATCGGAATGCCAAACGCGATGAGCGCGGCGGCGACGAGGCACGCGCTGCCGCAGCCGATATCCCAGCCTGCTTCTGTTACGAGATGGAAGCGCATCGGGCAAGGCGATGCTTGTGCAAGGTTGTACGACGGAGGACCCGCCGCTGCGACCATCAACGGCGGTGCAAACGCACCGGTCGCGGTGGCTGCGATAGCTGCTACGGGTGCCGCGCCACAGACTGCGCGTAGCGCGACCGTCAGGGTTGCGACGCTGTATGCAACGACGACTGTGCGCCGACCTTCGCCCGCGTCGACGTATTTGCCGAGGAGCAGACCGAACACCGCGCCGACGAAGGCAGCCAGTGCCATCGCGCCTCCGAAGGCGCCGAAACTGCTGCCGAGCAGCACGAACAACGCTACCTGCCAGACGAGGAATTGCCACCCATCGAACCAGCCCGAGGTGAGCGCGAGTTGGGCGGCGAGTTTTGCCGCGCGGTATGCGTTCGGTGTCGCAGTCGCCACACTGGCGTTCGGTGCGCCGAGCAGCGGCAACACGGAGAGCGCCTGGATGCAGCCAATGCCGGCGAACATGCTCGTCGCGCCGAAGGACACCAGCGCCCAGGCACCCAACAGCGGCGCAATGACACCGACACTCGCACTGAGTGCTTCGCGCGCGCTGACCTGGTGGCCACGGTGATGCGCATCTCCGATGACGGCGAAGTAGGTGTGGTACGTCGGCCAGTACAGCACGTCACCGAGTGCGGCCACGCTGCAGAACACGGCGAGCATCGGGCCGATGTCGTGTACGCGCGCGAGCAGCGGGTACTGTGTGGCAAGCACCAGCGCGCCACCGATCAGCAGTGGTTGCACACCAACGCGGATTGCCAGCGGCAGCACGAGCGGACGTAACAGAAAGCGCAGACCCAGAATGCACGCCTGCGCGACGAGCGCCGCCGGCACGCCGATACCGGCGTGCACGAGGAACGCGGTGAAGAAGATGCCGCCGCCAGATTGCGCGAGCGCTTGGATGCCGGAATGCAGATTGACGCGATTGACGGCGTCGTTGCCGAGAAATGCCATGAAACGTCCGATGTGCAGGTGGAACGGCGCCGCGCGCTGAACTCATCCGCCAGTTCGAGGATAGGGAGCATAAACCACCTGTTGGTGAATCGGGCTGAGTATCACGCGAGTACCCGGCGAAGTGGAAACAGCAGCTGTTGAATTCGTCGGAGATGTGGAATGACGTGAACGGCTGGTGGCTGGCGTGGCCACGCGCGCACACTGATCCCGCCCAGCCGACACGCCCTTCGCAAGCTCACGCCGAACTGTTGGTGGATCCAGCGTGTGACTTCCCTGCGGCGCGTCGGCTTCAGATCTTCTTTCGAATGACTTCCTCGTCCTCACCTTCTTGCCGCACCCCCCATTGAATTCGTCAGCTCATCTGGCATGCCGCCATTCCCATGGTGCTATGGGGGTCGGGAAGGCTCCAAAGTCCCTCGCGGCATCTCGCGCCGCCGGCCGAGGCACGATCTCAAAACGTAACGCGATGCTCGCGTCACTCGGCACACCTGACATCCACATCCCTTCACAAATTCGCGGTACCCGCAGGACGCCCTTGAGAGTTGTCCCAGATCGATCGAACTAGCCCAACGAATAGATTCAGGCGTACGATCTAACACACCTCGGCTAATGGCGGCATCGGGCGTTGCATCCAACAGGACCGCAGCATCGATTGAGTCACACCTGCATCGCTAAAATGATCGTCGGAAAATCCGATGCCGCGCGTCGACATCATTAGCCGACTGCGTGTATTCGTCGCAGTCGTCACGCTGTCTCTGTCAGGTTGCGGCGGCGGTGGCAGTGATGGTGCCGCGCTTGCGCTGACTCCTGCGCCCACACCTACACCTGCGCCGACACCAGCACCTGCACCTCAGGGCAACATCATCATCTTTCCTCCGCCGCACTCGTTTTCTGAGAAAAGCTCAGTGAGCTTAGTCGGCACTGCGCAGGTAGTGGCGGCGCAGACGCCGCTCAAGGTCAATGGCATCGACGCCGTCAGCGGCGACCAGTTCCGGACTTGGACGGCTACGGTTCCACTCACGACCAGGTCGAACACGCTGACGGTCACGACACGGGACGGTGTTGAACTCACATCGGCCGTCGTCGTCACCGATCCCCATCTCGTCCGTGCGGCGGGCGTCAGCTTCGACGCGAAGCGCGACCGTCTGGTGGTGTTCAGCCAGAGCGATTTCATTACGATTGATCCCGCGACCGGTGAACGCGCGCTGCTTTCGAGCGCATCCGTTCCAGATACACAGAATCTCTTCACGTTTCCATCCGAAATCGAGGTCGATCCAGCGAACGATCGAGTGCTCGTCTTTGACGTACTGACGTTCTCGAGCCCTTCCGTGCCGAAAGGCACTGCACGGATTGGGACGGTCGATCTCGCATCCGGAGCGCGCGCACCGTTGTCGCCGCCGTTCGACTTGCGGTACAGCTGGTACGACGCAGGCTTAGACATCGCAATCGACCGCGCCCACGGGCGCGCGCTGCTCACCGGTGTCCCACTCGTGGGAAACTTCGAACTCTACGCGGTCGACCTTGCGACGGGTGAATTGTCGGGATGGGCGCAATTCGGCGAACCGGTTGAATTTCCCCTTGCGATCGCGATTGATGCGCCGCGCGAACGAGTGCTCGCCGTCTCTGACACCAAGCTCTTCACCTATGACCTGACGACAAGCGTGCGATCCGTGCCGGTGCTCGCGCCGGAACTACAACCGCCGATCGCAGTCGACGAGGCGCGGGCAATCGCTTACGTCGGTGGGGTAACCGAGGTAAACCTCGCGACCGGAGCGCGCGCACCCCTCGTCGAATTGCCACGTCGACCGAATAGCCTGACATACGACGCCCGCGGCAATCGACTCTTCGCATCTGACGAGGAGGGTCTGGTGACGGCGATCGACCTCGACACGCACACCACAACCACACTGATGGGGTGGCACATCCCCGACGACAACAATCTGCTATATCCAGACGGCAATTCGGCATTCGATCGTAAGTTCAATCGGATCCTGATATCCGCGCAGGAGTCGGTGCAAACGACTAACGGACCACAAGGGTTCCCGGCTTTGATGTCGATCGACCTAACATCAGGGCAGCGCACTGTGCTGTCGAGCAATGCGCATCCCGAAGACGGCGCTCTGATGATGTTGGCTGCAAATATCACGGTCGATGGCGATCACGGCCGCGTCCTGATGACTGACGCGAATGGTGTGCTCGCGCTCGACCTGGAGACGGGTGCTCGTACAGTTTTCGGCTCGTTTGGATTGGTGGCACCGTTTGTCCCACGCGACATCGCGATCGACAGAACGAACAATCGAGCACTGCTATCGAGCTTCGACAGCACTACGCAGAGCGGCCGCATCATCGCCGTCGATCTCGACTCAGAAGACAGTCGGATCCTCTCTGATGCAGCGACACCCGGTTCCGTGCCGTTCACGGACGCGGACCAGCTCGCGGTCGATCCGGCGCGCAATCGGCTGCTCGTGAGCGACCGCGATAGGCTCGTGGCGGTCGACCTCTCGACCGGCCGTCGAACGGTGGTCGCCACCTTTGCCTACCCTATCGCCGACATCGCGTTCGACGACGTCGGCCAGCATATCCTGGTCGCGCTCGGCTACTCCTTGATCGTGATAGACGCGGTGACCGGTAGGCAGTCCGAGTTGCCGTCCATAGCGTGGCAAGTGATGGCCGACGCCGCCGGACGCATTTGGGTTTTCGACGCTACCAACGTGTCCGCGGTGAATCCCATCAACGGTGAACGCGTCATCGTGTCCAGGTGACTGGACCCGCCCGCCTAGAAGGACGGCATCCCTACCCCCGGGACGTCAGATTTCACGGTACCCCCCGTACCCCACCCCCCTTCAGTTTTGTCAGTTACCAACGGCGGCCGCGCCCGGGCTACGTCGGTAGTTCAAGACTGCCGTTCACCGAGACGACTCCGCTTACCTGAAACGTTAGCGGACCGTTGCCAGACCGATGAAGTGCGTAGACACTGAAAAAAGGGGTGTCGAAAACCTTCGGCTGCGGGAGTTCATCGTTGGTCGACGTATTCGCGTGGTACCGCAGACCGGACCGCGGTCTTGCGGAACGGGTGTGGTGTGTTGGGGACCGGTTCAGGTCCGCGCGCGAAAATCCAGTGGCGCGTTTCGACACTATTAGCCAACTGCGTGTGATCGTCGCGGTCCTAGCGCTAGCGCTCTCGGGTTGCGGCGGCGGTGGTGGAAGTGGCAGTGATCGGACTGCCCTTGCGCCCACACCTACGCCTGCGCCAATACCTTCACCTACGCCGACACCTTTACCTGCGCCGACACCTGACCCCGCCCCGGCACCACCGCAGGCCAACATCATCTTTCCTCCGCCGCACTCGTTTTCGGAGATCTGGTTGCGTTCGCCCCTGGGCTGACTGTGATCGATGCGGCGACTGGTCAGCAATCCGATTTGTCATCCAGCGCGTGGCACGTGATAGCGGACGCCGAAGGACGCATTTGGGTTTTCGACTATTTAGGGGTCTTGTCCGCAGTGAATCCCCTCAACGGTGAACGCGTCATCGTGTCCAGGTGACTGCCCCGCCAAAGGGACGGTTAACATCCCTACCGCCGGGGGGTCAGATTTCACGGTATCCCCCCTGCCCCCACTCCCTTCGGATTCTTTCGTCGGACTCGTCGCTTCGCGTCAATCAGTCCAGAAGCCTTTGAATCGTTGCCACGCAATCTCGGTGTAGATCACTGTGCTCGCAATGCTCGAGTGGCCCATGAATGCCTGAATGGATCGGGTGTCGATGTCTTGGTTCGCGAGCTTGAACCCGCAGCCGTGACGAAGCATGTGCGGGTGGATCGGCATTCCGAGCCCCTCTCCAGCCCTGGTTAGCATCTTGCGCACGTTGGACGCGGTCATGGGGCCGCCGCGCTCCGATACGAATATGTGCGGGACATCGGGATACTCGCGCTTAAGACGCCTTAGCGCGCGGATCTCGCGGCCTGAGAGCGGGTGCGTACCATCGCGGCCATTCTTCAGGCGATTGATGTGAATGAAGCCCTTGGCAAGATCGATGGCATCCCAGCGCAGGGACTGGAGTTCGATCACGCGCAGCGCATGGCGGTAGGTGATCAGGGTCAACGTTGCATCTCGGTGCCCGAGACCGGATGCAAAAACGCATGATCGGATGCAGGAACAGTACGTATAAACGCGTATGACACCGCCCGGGTATCAGCGCAAGAGCATGGTATGGTCCGGCGCGAATGGTAATAGCCTCGCCGAGCAACTAGTCGGAGCGTTCGCATGAAGACTCGGAAACAGTTGGTGCTCGAGGAAAGGCAATTCGTTGCGCGCGTGCTCGAAGTCGTGCCGAGCGTCGTCTACGTCCGCGACGTAGACGATCGCCGGCACGTTTTCGTCAATCGCCGCGTCGCCGAAGTGATCGGCTATACACGAGAGGAGATCATCGGATTCGGTGCTGACTTCGTCCGCGACTTGATGCATCCCGACGATGTCGCGAAGCTCGCGCAGTACGAGCGTGAACTCGCTGCGCTCGCGGACGACGCGACGCTCCGCCACGAGTACCGGTTGCGGCACCGGGACGGACGCTGGCGCTGGCTCCTCAGCCTCGAGTCAGTCTTCCGGCGCGATTCGAACGGACGGCTGCTGCAGATCATCGGCACTGGCACCGACATCACCGAGCGCAAGCATGCGGAAGAGGCGCAGCGTGAGAGCGAACGACAGCTGCGCAGCATCGCCGACCACCTGCCGGGCAGCGCAGTCTTCCGCTTTGCGAAGGAGCCGGACGGCGACCGACATTTTCTGTCGTTGAGCGGCGGTATCCGGGAGATCAATGGCGTACTCGTCGAGGATCTGTTGCGCAATGCGCGAAACATGCTCGACTTGGTTCCAGCCGAACACCGAGAGCAGCTCCTGCGCGTCCTCGACCGCAGCGAACGGGAGTTCGTCGATCTCGATCTCGAACTGCCGATGCATCGGCCCGACGGCAAACTGCGCTGGCTGCATCTGCGTTCGCGCCCGCATCGGCAGACGAGCGGACGCATCGTCTGGGATGGTGTGGTCACCGACATCACGCGAGCCAAACAGCGCGAAGGCAATGCACGTCTGCTGTCCGCACTGGTCGACGAAGTCGCGCTGGCATCGAATGATGCCGCCATCATGCATTGCGTCGGTGAACGCCTCGCCGAGTATTTAATGTTGCAGCGGGTTCTGTTCATCGAAATCGACCCAGACAGCGGGACAACGACGAATCTGCACGTGCACAGCTCTGGCGATCTGCCGGACAGGAGTCGCGCGTTCCCGTCGGCAATATTCCGAACGGCGCAATTCCACAAGGAATTCCTGCGAGGTAAAGCGATCGCCATCGACGACGCGGCGACCGACCTTCGCACAGCGCATCGCGCGATCTCGCTGCACGAAGGTCGCACCGTTGCTCTGTTGAGCGCGCCGTGCATTCTCGCCGGGCGCCTGCGGTTCGTTCTCGCGGTCGACAAGGCCCACGCCTACCGCTGGCGGCTCCACGAGATTGAACTGGTGCAGGAGTTGGCGACGCGCACGTGGACGCACATCGAACGCGCGCGGGCCGAGAGCCGCCTTCGCGAATCGGAGGAACGGTTACGCCTTGCAACGCAGGCCTCTGGTTATGGTTTCTACGATTACGATCCGATTCGCAACGATGCGCATTGGACCGCGGAGCTCGCGGCGATGCACGGCATGAACGCCACCGAGGCAGTCACGATCGAAATCATCGAGCGGCTCATCCACTCAGAAGATCGCGAACGCGTCATGAGCGCCATGCGCGATTCGCTCGCTCCTAGCAGTAGCGGTGAGTTCGTTCAGGAGTACCGGATCGTTCGCGCCGATACGGGTGAAACGCGCTGGTTGTTCATCCGCGGACGCACGTTCTTCGAGGATGTCGGAGGAAATCGAAGACCCGTACGCTGTCTCGGTGTCGTCGGCGACGTGACCACCCGCAGGATGGCGGAGGAGGCGTTGCGCGAGACAGGGGAGCGGTTGCGGCTCGCGCAAGCCGCCGGCGGTGTCGGCACGTGGGAATGGAACGCGACGACAGACAAAGCCAACTGGTCGGCTGAAGCCTGGGAACTCGTCGAACCGGGCGGATCGGGCGACGTGACGTATGAGCGCTGGCTCAAATTGATTCATCCCGACGATCGCGAACGAGCGGCGCGCACCGTCAGCCAGGCCCTGGCCGGGGCGAGCTATTCCGACGAGTTCCGCGTCACGCATCCGGGCGGCGAGATGGCGTGGCTCGAGGCGCGCGGTCGCGTCGAGCGAACCGGAAGTGGTCAGGTTATGCGCGGCACAATTCGCGACGTGACCGAGCGGCACCACTACGAAGCCGCGTTGCACACGGCGGACCGGCAGAAGGACGAATTCATCGCAATGCTCGCGCACGAGCTGCGTAATCCGCTTGCGGCCATGGGAAACGGAATCGAGCTGCTGACACGCACCTTGCCCGCAAACGCGGACGCGAGCGCGTTGCTCGCGATGCTGCGACGGCAGACGGGGCAGCTGAGTCGGCTGGTGGACGATCTGCTCGACGTCTCGCGCATCACGCAAGGTCGAGTTGCGCTGCACCAAGAGGAAGTCGAGGTCGCCGCGATCGTCGCTCACGCAATCGAAACCGCCGAACCGTTGATCTTCCGCAAACGCCATGCCCTCGAGGTCGATATCGACGGAGGGCCGTTCTACGTTCGTGGCGATCGCGTGCGGCTCGTGCAAGCGCTCGGTAACGTGCTGGACAACGCCGCGAAGTACACGGATTCCGGCGGCACATTGCGAGTTGACGTGAACGAATGTGACAGCGACGTGGCGATCAGCGTTACCGACAACGGTGCCGGCATTGCAGCGGACCTGATGCCGAATATCTTCGACCCATTCGTGCAGAGCGAACGCACGTTCGACCATGCGCAAGGCGGCCTCGGCCTCGGGTTGTCGATCGTCAAGCGCCTGATCGAAATGCACGGCGGCAGCATCGAGGCCCGAAGCGGCGGCGCGGGCGCGGGGTCGACGTTCACCATCCGCCTGCCGCGGACCGCGTCGTCGGATCTCGCGCACGGCGCGGGAACCGGCAGCGTCGACATCCCGCGTCGGCGCGTCCACGCGGTCGACGACAACGCAGTACGTTAAACATCCATGGCCCGAGTACGTCTAACATCCACGCCCCCGGGGGTGTGATTTCACGGTACCCCCTCGCCTACCCCTCGGATCTCTCGTCAGGATCGGAATCGCTTCGTGTCAATCAGTCCAGAAGCCCTTGAATCGTTGTGGCGCGATCTCTGTGTAGATCACGGTGCTCGCAATGCTCGAGTGACCCATGAACGCTTGGATCGACCGCGTATCGATGCCTTGGTTCGCCAGCTTGAACCCGCAGCCGTGACGAAGCATGTGCGGGTGGATCGGCATTCCGAGCACCTCTCCGACCCTGGTGAGCATCTTGCGCACGTTGGATGACGTCATTGGACCGCCACGCTCCGATACGAATACGTGCGGCGTGTCGGGATATTCGCGCTTGAGGCGTCGAAGCGCGCGCTATCTCACGGCCTGACAACGGGTGCGTCCCATCGCGACCGTTCTTCAATCGATTGATGTGAATGAAGCCCTTGCTGAGATCGATCGCATCCCGACGTAGGGAGACGAGCTCGCTCACGCGCAATGCATGTCGATAGGCGACCAGGATCAGTGTGGCATCCCGGTGACCGTGCCGACCGACCTTCTCCGCAGCCTTGATCAGCTTGTCGATCTCCGGCTCAGTCAGGTACTCACGCGACCGCAATTCGGCATTGGTTCGCCGTCGCGGCGGTAACTTTCCCATTTTCTGAGCTTGGCGATGCGGTACGACCTTGGCTGCAGAGCGCGACATCGCTGAAATCCTCTAAATGGACTTTCCTAATAACTATCGTTTTAGGGAAAGTCTGGATCGCCGTAAGGACGCGCACTTTCCGGAAGCGCGGACTCTCCAATATCTCGACGATAAAATGGGCCGCGCGAACTTCGCTCCCCGCCGCAGAGATCGCGACGAGGCTCGCGCGTAGCTCAGGCGTCAAGCACCGAAGTTGTCACGAACGTAGGCGGCGAGGTTCGACAGGCGTCTGGCCTCTTCGCTCAAGCCCGCGTCGCTGGCCCGATCTGCTGCCAGCGACAACATACCCGAGCTCTTCGCGCGCATGTCGTCAAGCAGCGGATTTGTCGGGTCAAGGCGCGTTGCGAGTTCCAGTCGCGCGATCGCGTTCTCCTGGTCCGGCGTCGCGAGCAGTCCGTGCTGAATCAATTCATCGGCGTCAACTAACAGACTCGAGACGGCTAGCGATCGCCAGACGCGCTCGTCGAGGAATGACGGTCGGTCTCGGATGTTCCCGCTCGATAGTACCCGAATGCCGTCGCGAGACAGTTGCGCCAGCAACGCGCCGGCCGCTCGGAAGCGGTGATCGGCGATCAGCGTACGGAGCCGGCCATTCAGCGAATCGATCGCAAGGTTGAGATCTCGGCGCGCCTCGGCATGGCCAGGTTCGAGCCTGAGTGCTTCCAGGAGGACGCTGACGACGCTGCGTCCGTCCCGGCCCGAGGCCGCGCCGCGCGACTGTAGCTGGCGCGCTTCCAACACCAGCGCCTCGACAGGTGCTGCGGGATGCTCCACCGAAACGGTGGACGGCACAGTCACGGCGGTTTCGGCGGTCGCGTGCGAGGGCGTCAGCAACTCGGCCATCGCCATGTGGCGCTGCGCGGTAGCGCTGTCGCCGCGGGCCGTCGCGCTGGACGCAAGTTCCGCGTAGACGGCACTGAGCTTCTCTACGCGCTTGATCGCGGCGGCATCGCCCGCGGCGGCTTCGCGTTGCAGTTCGAGGAGATCCGGCGTAACGAACGGGATGACGGCGCTCGTCGACGTCTCGGCAGGCACCACCTGCGGCGGCTCGAGTGGAGTCGCCGTTGCGTCAGACGCGTCGCGCGGCGTTTCGACGGCTGCCCGCCGAGCCAGGCGACAGCGACATCTCGCAACGAACGCGCAATTCCGCGCGCGCGATCCAGCGCATCAACAACGACTCGGCTGTGCGAAATTCGATTTACGTCAACAGGGTGTTCGGGCGTCCACATCGCGATGGCCATCGCCGCGGTCAACAGCAGGATCAACACAGGCACCCCCCATCTTGCGTCGGGGCCGCTGTCGAGCGCGGACTCGCGCTCTGGACTCCGCGGCGACTCGCGCGGGCCGACATCGGCAGTTCCAACGTGAGGGTCAACAGCTGCGTGCAATACCGCTACGTGTTCCTTCACGGCAACGAGCGGGACATCGTGGGTCGGCACTTCGAACACCGAGGCGCGCCAGACTTCGGTCGCTTCGACAGCGAACGCCTCTGCCGCGGTTATCGCAACTGGTTCGTCGATCTCCCAAATGGCCGGAGTCGATCGTGATGCGTCGGCACGATGAACCTCGGCGGCAGGAAGCACCTGGGCCACGAACGCTGCCTCCGGGATTGATGAGTCGCCCGGGTCTTCCGCCGCACCGATCGTCGTGATCGAGCCGAATGGTTCGTCAGTGACGCGTACTTCTTGAACGACGCGAAAGTCGAGCGGACCGATCCGCAGCACATCCTCGTGATGCAGGCGCTGCACTCTGTTCACCGGCTCTGCGTTGACGAACGTGGCGCCGCCCGAGAAATCTCGTAGCCACAGGTTTCCGCTGCGCAACACGAGCTGTGCGTGGCGTGCCGCTATGTCCGGCTCCTTGAGGCATATCGCGGAGTTCGCGGCGCTGCCGATCAGCACTTCACCATCCAGCGAGATGCTGGCGTTTCCTGCGCCAGAAACCAGTCGCCACGCAATGTCCTGACCCGCAACGTGGCTATCGTTCAGACCCGATGCGGACACACGCAGGTTGTGTTCGCCGAACGACAGCATGTCACCGGGGATGAGGCCAACGCTGCCGCTGACGTCAACTCCATTGAGGAGGGCCGTGGTGCCGTCCAGAACCAGCACGGGCGCTGGCGTACCCGGAATCAACTGAGCGTGGTACGCAGCGATTCCCTCGCCGTCGATGACGATGTGATTCAAACCGCCCGAACCGATGCGTCGGACGCGGCTCAGCGTGAACGTTCGCCGTTGTCGCTGCTGTGCAGCACCCCGCGCCGGCAGCAGCGTGACCTCGAATACGACGGACGCGTCCCGTGGTCGCGTGTGCTCGCCACGCGACTGATGAGTCGGATCTCTCACAATTCCGAACTGCCCCGAAGTCATACGCGCGACCCATGTTGTGGCGGTGGCTTGTACCGTCTCACCGCAATGATCGGCGATCCCACGGTTCGTTCCATCAGAAACATCCTACACGGACCGAACCATGAAGGTCGCTGCCGGAGCATTATGGCCGTTGAATCCAGGGTGGCTACTCTCACGAGCAGTCGCTTGCACGTTTGTTTCTTGACGACCACTGATGCCAACACGTCGTGGGACAGCATCCGAGTATCCGTACCAACGTCGAATCACGCGCGGCTCGTCGACTGAACGCGCGGCTACGCGACCATCACGAAAACGCACTCCTGACATCGGCGTAGCGACGATGGTCGCTGAGTCGCGACATAGATCGGGCGTCAGCTGTTCCACCTACAATCGCCGGCTGAGAATCGGTTGGTCAGAGGCACGCGGCGCATCTACACCGCCTACTTTCGACGAGGCGGTAGCGCACCCACTGCGCCGTCGCTTCGAAGACGCTGACGCCCAATTAGGCGTATTCCGCCCAAATTTTCGCGCTGAACCCAATTCAAGGATGCTCGAATGGAGGCTGGGAACGGAATCGAACCGATGTAACGCGAGTTGCAGTCGCGGGCATGACCACTCTGCCACCCAGCCGTAAAGAGCGGCGGATTCTACTCGATCGACTCCGGCACCCGGAACCGCGGTCGCTCAGTCGCCGTCGAGACCGGCGCGCAGCGTC
The DNA here is from genome assembly GCA_963829065.1 of uncultured Gammaproteobacteria bacterium. GTDB lineage: Bacteria > Pseudomonadota > Gammaproteobacteria > Pseudomonadales > Azotimanducaceae > DATJGR01. The sequence goes on from CAWHHK010000021.1 coordinate 722,033, forward strand.
GGCCACGCGGCGCGCAGGTACATCACCATCGAAATCAACGTCATGATCGCGGCGAGGTAGATCAGCACGTAGCCGAGCGTGACGAGGCGCTGGTCGGAACCCGGCGGAAATGCAAGCAGCACGAGGATCGCGGCGATCTGCACGCCGGTTTTGACTTTGCCGAGAGCGGCTGACAGCAACGATGCCGCGTCGATTCATCTCGGCCATCCACTCGCGCAACGCCGAGACCACGATCTCGCGGCCGACGATCACGAGTCCCGGCAACGTCAGCCACAGACTCGCGCGGTCGCCAACCATCATCACGATGGCGCTGACGACCACGAGTTTGTCGGCGACCGGGTCGAGAAACGCGCCGAAGCGAGTGGTCTGCTTCAGTCGCCGCGCGAGATAACCGTCGAGCCAGTCGGTCAGCGCGGCCAGACCGAAGACCGCGGCCGCGGCGAGATCCGTCCAGCTGCCGTGCCAGACGTAGACCACGACGAACACCGGAATCAACGCCATGCGCAGGACTGTTATGAGGATCGGCGTGTTCATGCGCAGGCAGACGAAGAGCGGAGCGGCCATTCTAACGGCCTGCATCACTCGACGTGCAACGTCGCATAGATCTCTTCGGCGAGCCGGCGACTGACGCCCGGCACCTTCGCGATTTCTTCGCGACTCGCGCCGCGCAGCGCCGCGACGCTGCCGAAATGGCGCAGCAATTCGCGGCGTCGCTTCGGGCCGACGCCGGCGATTCCGTCGAGTTCGGATTGCCGGCGCGCCTTGCCGCGCCGCATGCCGATGACCGGTGATCGCAAATCGATGCGCCTCATCGCGGATGTGCTGCAGCAGATGCATCGCGCCGCTGTTCGGCGGAATCGGCACTTCGCCGTGCTCGGCGAGATAGATCGTTTCGAGACCGGGTTTGCGCGTCGTGCCCTTTGGCGATGCCGAGGATCTGGACGCCTTCGACCTGCAGATCCGCGAGCACGGCGCGCGCCTGATTCAACTGGCCCGGGCCCGCCGTCGATGACGAGCAGGTCGGGCAGATCGCCATCGCCGGATTTGAGGCGTTCGTAGCGGCGTCGCAGCGCCTGGTTCATCGCGCCGTAGTCGTCACCCGCCGCGATGCCCTCGATGTTGAAGCGGCGATAGTCCGATTTCAGCGGACCGTTGCTGTCGAAGACGACGCACGATGCAACGGTTGCTTCGCCGCTGGAGTGGCTGATGTCGAAACACTCGAGTCGTTCCGGGACAGATCTTCGAGCCCGAGCGCCTCCTGCAGATCGACGAAGCGCGCGAGCACGTTCTGTTTGTCGGCGAGATACGAGTCGAGCGACAGCTGCGCGTTTTGTTGCGCCATGTCGAGCCAGCGCGCGCGTTGGCTGCGCACGCCGGACGTGATCTCGACGCGATGTCCGGCTCTGTTCGCGCAACGCATACTCGATCAGCTGCGACATCGACGATCGGATGGCTGAGCAACGATCGCCTTCGGAATCTCACGTTCGCCGCCGCCGAAGTAATACTGCGCGAGGAATGCATCGAGCAGTCTCGGCGCCGTCGACCGCGAGTTCGTTGCGCGGAAACCACGTGCGATGGCCGAGCAAGTCGGCCGCCGCGGATGAACATGCCCTGCACACACGCGGCACCGGATGCGAGCGCGACGGCGAACACGTCGACGTCGCCGCTTGCCGCATGCACGTACTGCTGCTCCTGAATCTTGCGCAGCTGCGTGATCTGATCGCGATACTTCGCGGCGCGTTCGAACTCGAGCGTTTCGGCCGCCTGCTCCATCGCCGTTTTGAACTCTTCGAGGATCGCGTCGTTGCGTCCGTCGAGAAACATCACGGCATGGCGCACGTCTTCTGCGTAAGCGCTCCGGCGCAACGAGTTGCACGCACGGCGCGCTGCAACGACCGATCTGATGTTGCAGACATGGCCGCGAACGGTTTTTGAAATAGCTGTCTTCGCACTGCCGCAGCTGAAACAGCTTCTGCAGGATGTTGATGCTCTCGCGAACGGCGCTCGCGCTCGGAAACGGACCGAAGTAACGCCCGGTCTTGCGCTTCGCGCCGCGATGAAACGCGAGCCGCGGATAGACGTGATCGGTCAGATAGATGTACGGATACGACTTGTCGTCGCGCAGCACGATGTTGTACGGCGGCCGCAGTCTTCTTGATCAGACTCTGCTCGAGCAGCAGCGCTTCGGTTTCGCTCGCCGTCAGCGTGATTTCGATGTCGTGGATCCGCGCTACCAACGCCATCGTCTTGGCGCTGAGGCCCGATGCGCGGAAGTAGCTGGTGACGCGGCTCTTCAGATTGCGGGCCTTGCCGACGTAGAGCACGGCGCCGGCCGACATCCAGCATCTGATACACGCCCGGCTTTCTGCGGCAGACGTTTCAGAAACGGTTCGGCTTCGAACGGAACTCCCGGGTCGCGCATTCGGCGACCCTAGACACCGATCAGGTCATCGTCAAGCCGAGCATCCGATTCGACGCTTTCGACGCGCGTCGCACGCCTGCGGTGCGTGGCGCAGTGCCGTTGCTTTCGATGACGCCGTGGCGCACCGCGAGCAGTGCGAGTTCGACGTCGCTGCGTGACGTTCAGCTTTTCGAAGATCCGGTAGCGATAGCTGTTCACGGTCTTCGGGCTGAGATGCAGATCGCGCGAGATCTGCTGCACTTTGCGGCAGCCGACCACCATCAACGTGATCTGCATTTCGCGATTGGAAAGCTGATCGAACGGACACTCCGGAACCGTATCGAACGATCGCAGCGCGACCTGCTGGGCAACGTCGTCGGACATGTGGCGTTGGCCGAGAAATACGCGTCGAATCGCGTGTTCCAGATCTTCGGCGTTTGCGCCCTTCGTGATGTATCCGGCGGCGCCCGCCTTCATCGCTTGCGCCGGATACGGATCGGTGTCGCACGCGGTGACGATCAGCACGCGAATACCGGCGTCGATCCGCTGCAGGCGTCGCGTTGCCTCGAGGCCACCGATGCCCGGCATCCGCAGGTCCATCAGAATGACGTTCGGTTTCATCTCGCGCACGAGATCCAGCGCGCGTTCGCCGGAGTCCGCTTCACCGACGATCACAATGCCCTTCGCCTCGGCGAGCATCCGCGTCAGACCGAATCCGCACGAGACGATGGTCGTCGACAATCAACACTCGGATCATTTGCTCTCCCCCAAGTTGAGTTGTTGGTCCCTGCTGTACTTCGATCAGCAGGGGAGAGTCAAACTATGCCGCGGCTCCATCGCTCGACAAGCGAGCCTCGCGGGTTCCCACAGACTTCCACGAAACGTCCATTTTGCGATGTCGCCGTGATATCGAACGCGCACGCAGCGCGATCGCATCGCGATGCCGCAGACGGCAGCAGCGGCGATGTCACGGCTCGACATCACTCGCCGGTGAATGCCTGCAGGCCCGTTTGTGCTCGGCCGAGAATCAACGCGTGGATGTCGTGGGTTCCTTCGTACGTATTCACGGTTTCGAGATTCATCACGTGGCGAATCACGTGGAACTCGTCGGAGATGCCGTTGCCGCCGTGCATGTCGCGCGCCATCGCGGGCGACGTCGAGCGCCTTGCCGCAGTTGTTGCGCTTGATCATCGAGATGATCTCGACCGGCAAGCGCCCTTCGTCGAGCAATCGGCCCGCGCGCAGACACGCTTGCAGGCCCAGCGTGATCTCGGTCTGCATGTCGGCGAGTTTCTTCTGGATCAGCTGATTCGCCGCCAGCGGCCGACCGAACTGTTTGCGTTCGAGCGTGTACGTGCGCGCGGCGTGCCAGCAGAACTCGGCGGCACCCATGGCGCCCCACGCGATGCCGTAGCGCGCGCGGTTCAGACAGCCGAACGGACCGGCGAGACCTTTCGCGTTGGGCAGCAGCGCATCGGCCGGCACGTGCACGTCGTCGAGCACGATCTCACCGGTGATCGACGCGCGCAGGCTCATCTTGCCTTCGATCTTCGGCGTGCTGAATCCGCGCATGCCGCGTTCGACGACGAAGCCGCGAATCACGCCGTCGAGCTTCGCCCACACCACCGCGAGATCGGCGATCGGCGAATTGGTGATCCACATCTTTGCGCCGTTGAGCACGTAGCCGTCGCCGACGCGTTCGGCGCGCGTGATCATGCTGCCCGGATCGGAACCGTGATCGGGTTCCGTCAGTCCGAAGCAGCCCACCCATTCGCCCGTCGCGAGCTTCGGCAGATATTTGTCGCGCTGTGCGTCGGATGCCGTACTCGTGGATCGGGTGCATCACCAGCGACGATTGCACGCTCATCGCGGAGCGATATCCCGAGTCGACGCGCTCCACTTCGCGCGCCATCAATCCATAGCTGACGTAGTTGACTTCGGCGCAGCCGTATTTGGCCGGCAGCGTCGCACCGAGCATTCCCAGCGCGCCAAATTCGTTCATGATTTCGCGATCGAAACGCTCTTGCCGATTGGCACTGACGACGCGCGGCATCAACTTGTCCTGCGCGTAGTTGCGCGCCGTGTCGCGCACCATGCGTTCGTCGGAGGACAATTGATCTTCGAGCAGCAGCGGATCGTCCCAGACAAATCCGGCGCGTTCATTGCTCACGGTGATACCTCGATGGGCGGATTTCGCAGGCTAATGCACGCTTGTTGATCCCGCAATGTTGGGCGGCGTCGACAGAGCAAGCGGCGCCGTGCGCGATTGGGTTTTACGCCTCCAAGTTGGGCAGGAACACGGAGAACGCCGTGCCGCGACCAATCGCCGTGCGCACGTCGATCGCGCCTTCGAGTTCGCGGACCAGACGCGCAGTGATATGCAATCCCAGCCCCGCGTGGTCACCGCCTTTGCTCGACGTTTTTGGTTCGTAGAGACGTTCGAGCACGGCGGGCGGCAATCCCGGACCCTCGTCCCGGACGCTGAACTCCACACCGACGCGACGGTCTCGATAGACACCGTTGAATGTCGCCACGTGCACGGCGCCGCCGACGCCTTCCATCGCGTCGATCGCGTTGCCGACCAGATTCGTCATGATCTGGGTGATTCGATCGCGATCGGATTTGACGGGAACGCCGCCTTCGAAAGTCGTTAGCTCCACCGAGACGCGTGCGGAGTCGGCTCTACCTTTGCCGAGCTCGACGACGCTGCGCGCAATTTCGTTCAGGTCGACGCGCGCGGCGCGCACGTCGGCCTTGTCGGCCGCCGTGACGGACAGCGGTGGGAACTCGACGACGCGCTTGAAGATTGCCGCGGTGCGGCGGATCTCGGTTGCGATCAAGCGCAGTTGCTCGTGAGTCTCGGGATGATCCTGCAACCGCAGTTCCAGGATGTGCAGGTAGTTGTGAATGATGCTGAGCGGGTTGTTCGCCTCGTGGACGATTTCGCGCAGGCGCTTCTCGTGGCTTGCCTGATATTCGCGCAGCAGCCCAAGCTGGCGATCCTCATCGTGTCGCAACACGTTCAACCAACGACCGAACTCGATCGCGTAGGCACCCATCGCAATGTGTGCTTCGGCCGGATCGTCGTCACTCAACCGAAACGCGAGTACGCCAATCGGAGACTCCGGGTCGCCGAGCGGCACAACGAGCATCCGTTCCGCGCCGAGCCGACGCAAAATCTGACGATCGACCACTGTCGCGCTGGCGTCCTCTTCTACAGTCATCGTGCGACGATCTCGCCATGCGCGCGCGATGCTGTTCGTCGAGTCGAATGGAATCTTCAGGGCGGCCAGATCGTCAGCTCCCGCCGCCACGAGTCCGCTGTTGGTCCGAATGAAACAACGCGGCACATGACGAAACAGCGCGCGCGTCACGTGGTTGCCGAGTTCGTGCAGCGAGACGTCGTCGTCCTGCTGCGCAAGAAGATTCGAGAATGCCGAGAGCTGCGCCTGAACCCAGAGCATCTCGAGCCACGTGTCGTCGGTTTCACTCGCGACGCCGGCGGCATCGATCAGCGCGGCACAGCGTCGCTCGGCGGCTTCGAGTATTCGATCGAACGCCGGCAGCATCGAGACCAAATAACAACGCGGCGTTGCGCGCCGCAGCGGCAGAGCTGTGATGATCCAACGCTTCGGCCACTGCGAACGCGCGCAACAACGGATGCGCGTCGACAAGCAATTCCGGGGCGACGCCGCGGAACGCACCGAGCTCGTTCATCAGTTCATCGCCCGGAACCTGCACGCCGGAACTCGCCAGCAGCGTGCGCATGCGCGCGGCATCAGGGTATGGATACCCGAGCTCGCGCACGAGCGCCTCCGCGACACATGCCGCCAACAACACACCACGCCATTGATCAAAACCCAATCGCGCGGCGTTGCGCAGCGGAACGACGGCCCAGACCTGCGCGCGAGCAATCGCCGTGAGTGAGTCGGGCGCAAGGTGATGCATCGCGCGCGTAATCGCTTCGGGTTCGACGCGCGTCCCGAGACTCGCGACCCAACGATTCAACAAGTCCGCGTCGGTGGTGATCAGCCGAAACAATGCGCCGGGATCGACCGCGGAACCGGATACCAAGCTTTGGTATCGCTGCAGAACGGCGTCCGGCGTCACCGGGAGAATCTCCTCGCATACGCATGGCTGTAGTGCGTGCGTCGCAACGCTGACGCGTTGGCGCCGCACAATCGATTCCGGGAGTCGCTCTTGGGATTGCGACTCCCTGCGCGCGAGGCTCTGTTTGGGCCGGTCACTCGACCCTGAGGTGTTCTCCCGGAAGGCCGGTAGTGTAGCGCAGCATCATCGGAGCAGCAGGAGCGATTTGTAATCGTCGGTCATCGATTCTGTCTTGATCAGGCGCGGCGCAGTTGGTTGATCTCATCGCGCAAGTCGCTCGCGGCTGTTTGCGCCGCTTGAGCAAAGTCGCTGCCGTTCGACGCGTAGAGCACACTGCGCGACGCATTGATCACTAGACCCGAGCGCTGGCTGTTCAAACCCGCTCGCACGACCGCGGCGACGTCGCCGCCCTGACTGCCGACGCCTGGGACGAGCAGCGTCATGTCGCCGACCGCGCCGCGGATACGGCGAAGTTCGTCGGGGTACGTTGCGCCTGCAACCAGCATCACGTTGCCGGCCACGTTCCAGGATGCCGCGGCTCGAGCAACGCGCAGATACACTGGATCCTCGGTCGGATAATCCTGCAGCCACGCACTCTCGGGATTGCTCGTTCGACACAGCACGATCACGCCGCGATCGTGCCGCTCGAGGAACGGGCGCAGACTCTCCGGACCGAGGTAGGGATTTACCGTCACGGCATCGGCGTGATATCGATCGAACGCCTCGATCGCGTAGCGCTCCGCGGTTGCACCCATGTCGCCGCGTTTGGCATCGAGAATCACGGGGATATCCGGATGGCGCGTGTGTATGTAGTCGATCAGCGTGCACAGTTCACGTTCTGCACCCAACGCGGCGAAGTGCGCAATCTGAGGCTTGAACGCGCAGACGAGATCAGCGACCGCATCGACGATTGCGCTGCAGAACTCGAGCGCGCCCGTTGTGCCGTCGAAACCATCAGGCATCGCGTCGGGCAGCGGATCGAGCCCGACGCACAACAGTGAATCGCATCTCAATTCGGCGTTGCGCAGTTGATCCGAGAAGGCAGCTCGAGGCATGGAGTGGTCACGGCTACGATGAGGCGGCGCGAGTATAGCCATCGGGGTGATAAATTTCGTCACTTGTCACCGAATCACGCCCTCAGCTACCGTGTGGGGAATACTGAATCAATTTCTAAAGATTGATTACATCTTGTTGATTTATATCTTGTTCAGCAGAGCCACTCGAAGCTGGCACGATTCTGGCTGACACCCAGCGAGTGCAATTGAAAACCGAAATGACAACATGAGAGATAACAACGTGATTGAGCTGAATAGTGCGCGCGATCGTTTGCGCAATCGCCCATCGCGGACGCGTGACGACAAGCGTATGCACGCCCGCATCGAGAGCGACGATCGCTTGTTCGTGCAGGTCGTACTCTCGGCTGCCGATCCGGACCTCGTCGGCGCAACGGTATCTTGCACAGCGATCAACCTGTCCGTTGGCGGTATCCAGTTCCGCACCGACACGGCGATCCCGACGGGCGCGTTGCTCGACCTCTGGGTCGACATCAAGAGCCGCCCGGGCAAGTTCTTCCTCGCTGGAGAAGTACGTTGGACTCGTCCCGCCAATGATTCAGACGCCAATGGTCGCGCCGGATGGCTCGTCGGTGTGCAGCTGAAATCAGGCGCCGCGACCGACATCATCGACTGGCGTGATCACCACGCCCAGGCCAGCGTTCGCTGAATTCACCACGGTCGCACCCGCGACCGTGTCGGCGAATCGAATTTCGGCGGACGCCGGTACACCGGTTCCGTGACTTCCGTCTCCTTCGGTTCCCCACCCGCATCCCGCCGATGCGTGCGCCTCGATGCTGTAATGGAGCGCATAAATGTGAGAGACACAGGCTGTGAAGCAGTCCCCAAAAGTGGTGCCCTTGAAAGCGCCTGAAGCAGCTGCTGGGCGCAGCCACCACTCGCTGCCGCCGATACTCCATTCGGTGCGGCAGACCGCGCGTCGCACGCTGAGCGGTCTGCTGTCGACGCTGTTCAACAACGCCGACGACGTCTTGTTCGAAATGGCCGATCGGTCGCGCAACGACGCCGATCAACACATGTATTTCGACTCGATGCGAGAGATCCGCGTTCAACGCAAGCGTATTACGACCGAGTTCGGTCAGCGGATGTACTCGAGTTTTGACGCCTTGTACGAATCGACGGAGTCCGAGGAAACCGAATCGATCGACTTCGAGACCGCCGTCGACAACATGACGCTCGTCAAGAACGACGATCTCGAGATCGCGGTGGCCATCGCCGGCATCGTTTCGAAAGTGTCCAGCCAGTTCGCGCTACCGGTGATGCAGTTGACGCGGCGCATCGACACGTTGTGCGCGAACCGAACCGTGACCGAACGCCTGAATCCGCTCGGACCGCGCAAGCTCGGCGAGGCGTTCGTCGGCGCGATCGAAGGCCTCGAGATCGACATCCGCGTGCGGATCGTGCTGCTGAAGTTGTTCGAGCGCTTTGTCATGGAGCACCTCGGGCAGGCGTATGAACACGCAAATCGAATGCTCGCGGAGGCCGGCGTATTGCCCGACCTTCGCAATGTGATGAAACGCGAGGCGAACGCTCAGACCCCAGCGCCAGAACCAGCGAATCCGATCCAGGATCTCTATGCAGGCTACGCGGGCGGATCGCCCGGTATCGGTGGCGTGGGTGGCGCGATCGGCGGCTCCTCGGCGCCGGGGACGCCCGGGCGCTAACGACTTCACGATGCTGCAACAACTGTTGGCGGCCCAGCCCGGGGGCGGGATGGGCGGCGGCATGGGTGGTGGCATCGGCGGCGCACCCGGGTACGGGGTCGGCCCTGCCTCCGGCTACGCAGGTGCTCCGGGCACGCCTGGCGCGATGCAGGGATCCGCACCGGTCGGCGCGGTCATAACGACGCCGGAACTCATGACCGTGCTCTCGGCGGCCCAAAACGCGGCGCGAGCCGAAGCAATCGACATCGATCACGTGCCGGTCGCGCTCGATCTGCGCCAATTCGTGTTGACGCGTGCGTCAGATGCCAACGGCGCGCCTGTCGGTTCGATGGGTCGCACCGACGAAGACACCGTCAATCTCGTGGGCATGTTATTCAACTACATCCTCAACGATCGCAATCTCGCGATCCCGATGAAGGCGATGATCGGGCGTCTGCAGATCCCGATGTTGAAAGTCGCCGTTCTCGACAAGTCCTTTTTCAGCAGCACGGCCCACCCCGCTCGACAGCTGTTGAACGAACTCTCGAGCGCCGGAATTGGCTGGAGCGGCAGCGCCGAGCTCAAACGCGATGCGCTCTACGACAAGATCGAGTCCGTCGTGCTGCGCGTGCTGAACAACTTCACCGACGATCCGTCGATGTTTGGCGCACTCGTTGTGGAACTGCGCAAATTCGTTCAGGTGGATCGTCACCGGGTGCAGATCGTCGAGCAGCGCGTCAAGGAGGTCGAAGCCGGACGCGCCAAGACGATTGGTGCGAAGCAGACGGTTGAGCGGCTGATGAACCAGAAAGCGAGCGGGCTACGCCTGCCGCCCGACATCGGTCGATTCATCAGCGACACCTGGAGTCGGGTGCTGGTCTATTTATGCGTGCGCCACGGCGACGAGGGCAGCGAGTGGAGCGACGCGATGCAGACGTTCGACGATCTGCTGTGGAGCGTGCAGCCGCTGGACAAACTGGCCGACATCGAAGAACGCGACCGCGCGCGGCCGGGATTGCTCGAGCGCATCGAACAAGGGATGGACGTGCTGAACCTCAGCGGCAGCGACGTCGAAGCGACGATCGCGATGCTCACGACACGTCTCACCGACATCGCCAATTCGGATCGCGCGTTCCTCGAAGACGATCGTCCACACACCGAAGCGCCCGAGCAGCCGTTGATGGAAGAGATCGTGCTGACCGGCCCCGGCGAAGCGGAGCCGATCGAGACGGCCGAGCCCGAGCCGGAGATGGTCCGCGAAATCAACCGCCTGACCGAGGGCGTCTGGGTCGAGATGATCCACAAGGACGACCAGAAGATGCGCTGCAAGGTCGCGGCGATCGTCCAGCCGGGCAGCAAGTACATCTTCGTGAATCGGCGCGGTCTGAAAGTCGCGGAACGCACGCGCATGGCGCTCGCGGTCGAATTGAAGCGCAAGTCGATCGTGATCCTCGATGAATCTCAGGTCTTCGAGCGCGCGTTGGAAGCCGTGATCGGCAACCTGCGCCAGCTCCACCGCAAGCCGACTTGAGCCAGATCGTCGCTATCGCCGCAGCGCGAGATACCAATCCGGATCGTTGAGGACTCGCTCGACAGTCGACACGATGACCTGCGTCTGCGCATCGATCTCGAGATTGACCTGATCGCCGACGACGACGCGCCCCAGTGTCGTGCGGTCGATAGTTTCGGGAATCAGACTGACGCTGATCCGATGCCGCTGCCTGTCTACGGACGCGATCGTCAAGCTCGCACCGTCAAGCGCAACGAAGCCTTTGTGAAACAGACACGTCATCCACTGCGGAGGGACCTCGAGCCAGAGCGTCCGCTCCCCTGCCCCGCTGTCAATCTGCACGACAGTGACGACGTCAGTCACATGACCGGACAAAACGTGCCCGCCGATCTCATCGCCGAACTTCAACGAGCGTTCGACGTTGACGTTGTCACCCGCCACCAGCCGACCCAGATTGGATCGCGCGATCGTTTCGCGGATCACATCGAAGTCGATTCGGCCGTGATCATTCGACGTCGCCGTCAGACAGGTCCCATTGATCGCAACGGATGCTCCGGTCGACCAATCCGCCCGCCAGATTTCCGAGGTCGATCTGTAAGCGCCGCACGCCAGACGCATCCGCAACGGAAATGACGCGACAAAGACCCTGGACGATGCCGGTAAACATCCGTTGGCAGCTCAGCCGACGTATTTGCCGAAGAATTCCAGGCTGCGGCTCAACGCGAGCTTCGCGGCCGCCGCATCGTAGCTCGCGCGGTGATCGCAATTGAAACCGTGGTCCGCGTCGTACACGTGGATCGTCACCTCCGGATGCGCCTTGCGGACTTTGTCGACATCCGTCAATGGAATGTGCGCGTCTTTGGCGCCGAAGTGCATCAGCACCGGACAACGCGGCTGTTTGTCGACTTGACCAGCGACGCCGCCACCGTAGTACGACACTGCCGCGTCGACACCCGTCAAATCACTTGCGCTGAGCCACGCCAGCATTCCGCCAAAACAATAGCCGACGACACCGACTTTGCCGAACCGGTGGGCATCCTCGACCGCTGCTTGCAGGTCCTGCAGCGTCTGCTCCATTTTCAGTTTGCCGCGCGCGATCTCGACGCCCCGCGTCATATCCTGCGGCTCGTAGCCCAATTCGACATTGCGCTGCACGCGATCGAAGATCTGCGGCGCGATCGCGGCATAGCCCGCCGCCGCATATCCATCACAGACGTTGCGGATGTGCGAGTTGACGCCAAAGATTTCCTGAATGACCACGATGCCCCCACGCGGTCGCTGCGCCGGCATCGCCTCGTACAACCCGTATGCAAAGCCATCGACCGCGCGCAATTGTCTCGTCTGCCCCATACTGTTCTCCGTGCATGTTTACCTGGCGTGTGAGCCTATACACAGCATTCCGGCGCGTCCATGCTCGGCGCCGACGCTGCGCGGGCGTCATCAGTTCATAACAATGGTCACCCACAGTTTGGCGAATACCTCGGATAGCGTGCAATGACCCCACAGACCGTCATGCTGGTTGAAGACGAGCCCGAGATCCGCGAGATGTTGAGCTTCGCGTTGACACGCGCCGGATTCACCGCTGTGACCGCAGGAAGCGCCGAGGAAGCGCTGCAGTTGCTCGACGGGCAGTTGCCCGCGGTCGTCATCATCGACTGGATGCTGCCCGGCGCCAGCGGTCTCGACCTCGCGCGCCGACTGCGCCGCGACGAACTGTTCGCCGATTTGCCGTTGATCATGCTGACCGCGCGCGGCGAAGAAGCCGACAAGCTCAAAGGCTTCGACTCTGGAATCGACGACTACATCACCAAACCGTTCTCGCCAAAGGAACTCATCGCTCGAATCCGCGCGTTGCAGCGCCGCTCGAGCGGCGCTGTCGATGGTCGCCTGCGCCTCGGCGACCTCACGGTTGATCTGCAAAGCCATCGCGTGACGTTCGGCGCGCAGACGATCCCGTTGGGTCCAACCGAATTCCGCTTGCTGATGCTGCTCATGCAGCATCCGGACCGTGCATTCGACCGCGCGCAACTGCTCGATCGGGTCTGGGGGCGTTCGGTGTACGTCGAGGAGCGCACGGTCGACGTCCATGTGTTGCGCCTGCGGCGCGCTTTGAAACCGTTTCGATTGGAGAGCCTGATCGAGACCGTGCGTGGCGTCGGCTATCGGTTGTCGTCTACGGCTGCTGAATCCATCGCATGATTCCCGGTCTTGCGCGCGAACTATTCCGGACCGGCGCACTGGCGCTCGCGGCGCTGGTCATCGGACTCATCACGGGTTTCTGGGGACTGACGGTCGCTGTCGGATTGATCGTCTGGATCTTCCCCCACGTACGCGAATTCACGCGTTTGCAGCGGTGGTCGAAGCACCCGACGCGGCGACCGGATCACGCCGCCGAGCTGTGGCAGGAACCGGCGGTGCGCGTGTTTCGCGTGATGCGCAATGCGCGCAGTCGCTTGCGGCGCCTCGTTACACGGCTTCGCTACGTCAAGGCTGCAACGGAAGCTCTGCCGGATGGCGCGATCCTGATCAAGCGCAATGGCGAAATCGACATGTTCAATGCCGCTGCGCGATCGCTGCTGGGCCTGTCCTCGGGCGACGTCGGCAAGAACCTCGTCGGACTCGTGCGCAATCCCGAAATCGCGGCTCTCGTGAACGGCGACGTCGCTGACGGACTCGTCGAGATTGCGTCGACCCATTCGGACCTGCAGCTCGAGGTGCGTCGCATCACGATCGACGAGTCGCGCATGCTGATTCTCGCGCGCGACGTGACACAGCTGAACCGGCTGCTCAGCATGCGCCAGGATTTCGTCGCCAACGTATCGCACGAGCTGCGCACGCCGTTGACGGTCATTCTCGGCTACCTCGAGTCGCTCGACGACACGACGCTCGATCGCGAGCAGTTGCACGACCTGATGAGCCGGCTACGCCCACCCACGAAGCGAATGAAGGTATTGGTCGACGACTTGTTGCTGCTGACGCGTTTGGAGTCGAGTCCAAAACCGTCGCAGACCGATCTCGACATGGTCAACGTCGCGGCGGTGCTCGAGAGCATCGTCGCCGACACGCGTCAGCTATCGGCTGGGCGGCATCGAATCACGCTGGAAGCCGATCCGTCGCTGCGCCTGCGTGGCAGCGAATTCGAACTGCACAGCGCATTTTCGAACCTCATCAACAATGCGATCCGCTACAGTCCCGACGGCGGCGACATCCACGTGCGATGGTGTCGATCAGCAAAAGGGCCGCACTTCGAGGTCCAAGATCACGGCATGGGAATTCCGGCGCACCATCTGAGCAGAATCACCGAACGCTTCTATCGGGTCGATCTGTCGGGTTCCCGCGCCCGCGGCGGTACCGGCCTCGGCCTCGCCATCGTCAAGCATGTTCTCAAGCGACACGACGCCACGCTCGGCGTGTGCAGCGAGCTCAACAAAGGGAGCCTCTTCTTCTGCGACTTCAGCGACGAGGTTTCGACAGCGGCGAAAGAGTGATCTGATTCGAGGTTATGGTGTCTATTCTGGTATACGTTTTGAGCTGTTCGGTGGTTTGGCGAGCTAGTAGAGTTTCAACGAGGCAATCGAGATGCGTGTTTTGAGTCGGCATATTTCGGAGCAATACGACGCGGAACTCGAGATCGTCCGCCGCCGCCTGATGGAAATGGGCGGGATGGTCGAACAACAGCTACGCGATGCGATACGCGCGATTTCGACGTACGACGGTGAACTCGCCGCGAAGGTTTCGGCCCGTGATCGCGAAGTCAATCGCTTCGAAGTGACGCTCGATGAGCAGTGCATTCAGATCATTGCCCGGCGGCAGCCGACTGCAACCGATTTGCGCCTGCTGGTCACGGTGATGAAATCCAGCACCGATCTGGAGCGCATCGGCGACGAAGCCAACCGCATCGCGAAGATGGCGCGCGAACTGTCGATCCTCGACTATCAGAAAAAACCCAATGTCGAGATGGACCGATTGGGGCAACTCGCGACGACGATGGTGTCGCGCGCGCTCGATGCGCTTGCGCGATTGGATACCAAGGAAGCGCTGGAACTGATCGCGGCCGACAAACACGTCGACGAAGAATACCGAGCGGTCATATCGATGCTCGCGAATTCGATGACTGCCGACCCCGACGCAGTCGAACGCGACCTGCACCTGATCTGGGTCGCGCGTTCATTCGAGCGCATCGGCGACCACGCGAAGAACATCTCGGAATACGTGTTGTACCTGGTCGAAGGCAAGGACATCCGTCATCTGCCGAAAACGACGAGCGACAACGCCTGACCGATCGACGTCCTAACGACGCGTCAGAGGCGCAAGACTCAAGTGTTGCCCGCCGTCGAGAATCAGTGTCTCGCCGGTGACGATGTCCGCCCCGGCGATGAAATACAGGATGGCTTCGGCGACGCTGTCGGGCGTCGCCGTCAAACGCAGCGGCGTCGTATCCTCGAGATACTTTTTCGTCCGCTCGTAGTTCGCTTCCCCCATCCCGTTCTTCAGCCATTCGCCCTGAATGAATCCCGGGCAGACCGCGTTCACGCGTATCTGCGGACCCAACGCGCGCGCGAGTGACAACGTCATCGTCACCATGGCGCCCTTGGACGCCGCGTACGCGATCGAGCTGCCGACGCCCATCACGGCCGCGATGGAAGCAACATTGACGACGCTGCCGCGCCCGCCCCGCTGCATCGCTGGCGCCACCGCGCGCGTCATCTGAAAAGCCCCGACAGTGTTCACGCTGTAGATATCCAGGAAATCCTGTTTGTCGAGTCCGTCGAGATGATCGTGGGCGCAGAACTTCGTCGTGCCCGCGTTGTTCACCAGCGCGTCGATCCGCCCCCACTTCGCGTCGGCGGCGGCGGCGAGTCGCCGACAATCTGCATCGTCCGCGACGTCGGCACGCACAACGAGCGTTTCGACGCCGTGGGCGATGCACGCCGCTTCGGTATCACGCGCGCCGGCCTCGTTGCGGGAATAGTTGATGACGACGTGACAACCTCGCTCGGCAAGCTGGCGTGCGCACGCCGCGCCGACGCCAGACGACGATCCGGTGACGATCGCAACCCCGCCTTGAATGTCCATAGCCGCCTCCGATCAAGATCGTTAACATCGCGCGTCGGTCGGACGCCGCAGGTGTCCGTAGACCTTATCACGACAATCACTCACGAATTCGAAGGCGAGGCCTTCGCGAGGATCGTTATGGCATTCGCTCCCTTCGACCTGACCGGCAAGGTCGCCGTGATCACGGGCGGCAACAGCGGCATCGGTCTCGGCATGGCGCAGGGTATCGCGCAGGCTGGCGGCGAGGTCTGCATCTGGGGTACCAACGCCGCCAAGAATTCCGCCGCCGTCGAGCAACTCGCGACGTATGGGACCCGAATTTCGGCCCAACGCTGCGACGTCGCCGACGGCGATGCCGTCGTTGCGGCCTTCGCCGCGACCATCCAAACGCATGGCCGAGTCGATGGCTGCTTCGCTAACGCCGGAGTCGGGGGGCGCGGCGTGCCGTTCGATCAAATGCCGTTCGACGACTGGCGGCGCGTCATGGCGGTCAACCTCGACGGCGTGTATCACACGTTCCGTCAGGCAGCGTCGCATATGCGACAACGCGCCGAAGCAGGCGATCCCGGCGGTCGACTGGTAGCGACCGCGAGTCTGGCCGCGATCTCGGGTCAACCGCGCGGCGAACACTACGCGGCGTCGAAAGGCGCGATGCTGTCGATGATCAAGGCGTTGGCGGTCGAATATGCGCGCCATGGCGTCACCGCCCATACGATCCTGCCCGGCTGGATAGAAACCGCGATGACCGCGCCCGCGTTCGGCAACGACAAGTTTGTCGAGAACGTGATGAAGCGTATCCCGGCGCGACGCTGGGGAACGCCCGACGACTTCGCCGCGATCGCGGTGTACATCATGAGTGACGCAAGCGCATATCACACCGCCGATACATTCTTGATCGACGGCGGCTACAACAGCTTCTAGCAACAACGGATCAAGAGGGACAAGTTGATGATTCAAGCCGTGCTGTGGGACTTCGGCGGTGTGCTGACGACAAGTCCGTTCGATGCGTTCAACCGGTTCGAGGCGGAACGCGGACTCCCGCGCGATTTCATCCGCGGTATCAACGCGACGAATCCGGAGCACAACGCGTGGGCGAGACTCGAGTCGAGCACGATCTCCGTCGCGCAATTCGATCGCGAATTCGAGGCAGAGAGCCGTGCCGCTGGGCATCCGATTCCCGGTCAGGCGGTCATGGAGTTGCTCTCGGGGGATTTGCGTCCTCGCATGGTCGATGTCTTGATCGCGTGCAAGGCAGCGCGTTACAAAGTCGCGTGCCTGACGAATAACGTGAAGTCGGGATCCGGTCCCGGCATGGCGCGCACCAGCGAGCGCGCGGAGCGGATGGAGCGCGTGATGGCGCTTTTCGACCTCGTGCTCGAATCCAGTAGGGAAGGGATCCGCAAACCGAACCCTGCGTTTTATCTGCGCGCTTGCGAGCGGCTGCGGATCAAGCCGAATCAGGCGGTGTTCCTCGATGACCTCGGCATCAACTTGAAACCGGCCAAAGAACTCGGCATGACGACGATCAAGGTCACGACCGAAGATCAGGCGATCGCAGAGCTCGCGGACGTGCTGAAGCTCGACTTCAATCGCTGACGAGACTGCGCAACCGCGCGGCCGCGACTTCCGGCGTCAAGTCGCGCTGGGTCTCGGCGAACATTTCGAAACCAACCATGAACTTGCGCACGCTGGCCGAACGCAGCAGCGGCGGATAAATGTGTGCGTGCAGCTGCCAGTGCGCGCCGTGATCGCGACCGCGGCTGTGCCACCCCATCGAATACGGGCACGACACGTCGAATAGACGATCATAGGCCGGCAATAGCCGGACGAGGATCGCTGCGAGATCGTCACGGTCGCGCGCGTCGAGGTCGTCGAACCGGCACCGGTGTTCGAGCGGCAGCAACAACGTCTCGAACGGCCACGCGGCCCAGTAAGGCACAACCGCGAGCCATCGCGCATTGCGCGCGACGAGCCGCTCGCCAAGCGCGAGTTCGCGGCGCGCATAGTCCAGCAACAGCGTGGCACCTGTCTGCGCGGCGCCGGCAGAGCCCGCGTAGTTGAGTTGGTGCGCGTCTTCGCGGCGCGCGATCGTCGGCACCACCGACGTCGCCCAGACCTGCCCGTGCGGATGCGGACTCGAGGCGCCCATCATCGCGCCTTTGTTCTCGAATACCTGCACCCACGCGTGATCTTTGCCGAGACTCGCGAACTCCGCAGCCCATAGATCAATCACCTCGTCGAGCTCTGCGGCGGACAGCGTCGCGAGTGTCGCATCGTGCCGCGGCGAAAAGCACAAGACGCGGCTGCGTCCGGTCACCGAATCGACCTGGAGCAGCGGATCGCCGCTCGCGGCGACATGCGTGTCGTCGATGGCAGGGAAATCGTTGTCGAATGCGAAGGTCCCGCGGTAGTCGGGGTTCATCTGTCCACCGACGCGCTGGTTGCGCGGACAAAGATAGCAGTCGTGCCGCCAACGATCCGCCACGACCGCGGTCGCCGATGCTTGCGCGCCTTGCCACGGGCGCTTCACGCGCTCGGGCGAGACGATCACCCACTCACCCGTGAGAATATTGAGTCGTCGCTCAGCCATCGAGCGACCGCACGCCACCAAGGGACGTGGCCGTGAACCACGCCGGCGCGTGGCCGAATTGCGCGGCATAGTCCGCGCTCGCGCGTGACATCGCGGAGGCGGTCGCGGCGGTATCCAACAACGCAACGACGCTGCCACCGAAACCGGCACCGGTCATCCGCGCGCCATAACAACCCGGCTGCACGGCGAGTGCGTTCGACAACGCGTCGAGTTCCGGACAGCTGACTTCGTAGTCCCTGCGCAGCGATTCGTGACTCGCCGACAGCAACGCGCCAAGAGTCGACCAGTCGTGCGAGCCGAGCGCCGCAGCTGCGTTGTGGACGCGCGCCGCTTCACTCACGACGTGCCGCGCTCTGCGGCGTGCGACAGCGTCCGGAATCTCCTGTTCACGCGATCGCAGCTGACGCGCGTCCACGCGCCCGAACGCCGCGGAGTCGACGCCGAGCGCGTCGGCCGCCCGCTGCATCTCGCCGCGCCGCGCGTTGTATGCGCGAATTCACCAGCTGCCGCGTACGCCCGGTATCCGCCACGATCAGCGCAACCGACGCATCGTCGAACGGGATCGATCGATACATATGCTCGAAACAATCGAACAACAACGCGCAGCCCGGCTCCGCCAGGGCGACCACTGCCTGATCCATGAGACCGCACTGCACGCCGACGTGCTCGTGTTCGATCCGCTGCGCTAATCTGGCCAGACGCAGCGGCGCAATCGGTCGCTCGACGAGGCTTGCGAATGCGTGCAGCAACACGACGCAGAGCGATGTGA
>CAWHHK010000022.1:0-7061 GCA_963829065.1 uncultured Gammaproteobacteria bacterium
GCCGGGGTCGACACCGCGAAGCCCGGGGCCGCTCTGGATCACCGCTTTGTGAAACAAACCTTCGGCCTGCGGTAACGCGAGCAGTGTACTGACTTTGGCGCCGCCGCCGGACTCGCCGAAGATCGTCACGTTGTTCGGGTCACCGCCCAACGAGGCGATGTTGTCGCGTACCCATTGCAGTGCGAGTACCGCGTCCAACATGCCGGCAACACCGGAGCCGGAAAATTGTTCGCCGCCGATATCCGCCAAGATGCAGATAACCGAAGATGTTGAGACGGTGATTGATCGTGACGACAACCACGTCGCCGCGTTTGGCGAGGCGTGCACCGCTGTACCAACCCTCTGATCCCGCGCCTTCGCCAAAGCCGCGGCCGTGCAGCCAGAACAATACCGGACGTTTCCCGTTGTCGTTGACGGCCGGTGTCCAGAACGTCAGGTAGAGACAGTCTTCGCTGAGCGGCAACTTCGGCAACGGCCCGATCGTGCGTTCGTCGGCGAGTGAGTTGCCGGCAAGTGCGCCGCTCTGCGGACAATCGGTGCCGAATTGGACGGCGTCGCGAATGCCGCTCCAATGTTCCGCAGGGAGCGGCGGAAGAAACCGCCGCGCCGCATTTGTTGGTGCGCCGTATTGAATGCCGCGGAAAACGAGCACGTCGCCTTCCGTTGTGCCGCGCAGTTTTGCCGAGTGTCGTTGCGACGACCGGCTGTGATTCGACGCCCATTGAAAACTCCCCCAAAGATCCGAGGTGCAGTTATATCAGGCCGGGCGGGCTGAGATACACTGCGGTCCTGTTTGGTCAGAAGGGAAGCATGATGCACATGGGCAACGGCTTGTGGGGCCTGCTCATCCTCGCGGGCGACGTTTGGGCAATCATCAACATTTTTCAAAGCGGCGAGTCGAACGAAAAGAAGCTGATCTGGACGCTGGCCGTCCTGCTGCTGCCGGTGCTGGGACTCGTGCTGTGGTTTTTCCTGGGACCGCGTCAACGCGCCTGAGCGCGCGGACGGCGATTGCGTCAATCGAACACGCGCTTGCCGCTCGCGAAGATCAGATAGAAAACCAGGCCGAACAACGCGACGCCGGCCGCTACGTCGAACACGATCGCCCATGAGCCGGTGGCGTCGAGGATCAGCCCGCTGACGTACACGCCGATGATTCCGGGAATCGTGGCGGCCGTGTTCGTGATGCCCATCAGCGTGCCGGCCGAGCGCGGAGCAACGTCCATGTGGTTGACGAAAAAACCGCCCGCGGTGAAGGCGAATACGCCGTTGCCGATCGTCATGATCGTAATCGCCATCGGCGCGCTGTGTACGTGACCGACGATCAGCAGCGCAATCGCGACGCCGCCGAACCCGATCGTCTGCATCAGCTTGCGGACGCGGCCGACGTCCATGCCGCGGCGGATCAACGCGTCGGCAATCGTGCCCGCGACGTTGAGAAAAACGAAGTAGGCGATGTGCGGGAACATCGTGAACACACCGACCGACGCAAAGTTGACGCCGAGCCCTTTGTTGACGAACGTCGGCAACCACGTCAGCAACACGTACAACGACCAGTTGTTGCAGAAGTGCGCAACGATGATGGCCCACACCGACGGATGCTTTCAGGAACGCCGAAATCGGCGGCGCGGTGCCGGGCTCACCGGCCGGTGTCGAAGCGGCGCGAATGTGCTCGAGTTCGGCGGGGCTGATGCGCGGATGCTGCGCCGGTGTCGCGGCCGTTTGCGTCTGCCAGAACGACGAACCAGACGAGCCCGACGCTGCCGAACAGATAGAACGCCCATTGCCAGCCGAGCTGCGCGACGACGATCGGCGTCACGACGAGCGCGAACACGGTGCCGAACGGAATGCCGCTGTTGTTGAGCGCCATCGCGCGGGCGCGCTCGTCGATCGGAATCCAGCGTGCGTGCAGCGTGTAGATCGCCGGGAAGTTGACGCCTTCGCCCATACCCATGCCGACGCGCGACGAGCAGCAGCGCCGAAAAACCGAGCGCGGCGGCCGGTGGCGTCAGCATCGTGAACAGCGACCACAACAACACGCCGCCCGCGAGCACGACCTTGCCGCCGAACCGATCGGCCAGCCGGCCGCCGACGATCTGCGTCAGCAGATAGCCGACGAAGAACGACGACAGCACGGTGCCCTGCGTCGTTGCGCTCCAGCCGAGCTCGGCCGACATCGGAATGATCGCGACCGAGATGTTGACCCGGTCGATGTAGCAGATGAACGTCGCGGCGAAGCCCAAGCCAACGAGCGTATAACGGCGCTGCCAGGTCCCGATGGCGAACATGCGGCGACGCGACTAACTAGATGTAGTAGTCCTTCAGCGGCGGGAAGCCGTTGAACTCGACCGACGAATACGTCGTCGTGTACGCACCGGTCGACAGCCAGTACAGGCGATCGCCGGTCGCGAGATTCAGCGGCAGTCCGTACTTGTAGTTCTCGTACATGATGTCGGCGCTGTCGCACGTCGGCCCCGCGATGATCGCGTTTTCGAGTTCGCCGTTCTTTTCGGTGTAGATCGGGTACTTGATCGATTCGTCGAGCGTTTCGATGAGCCCCGAAAACTTGCCGACGTCCGTGTACACCCAGCGGTGCAATGCCGTGCGCGATTTGCGCGAGATCAGCACGACTTCGCTGACGAGCACGCCGGCGTTGGAAATCAGCGAACGGCCCGGTTCGATGATGATCTCCGGCATTTCGTCCCCGAAATCTTCGTGCAGGAAGCGCGCGATCTCTTCCGCGTAGATCGCGAGTTCGTTCGTGCGCTGCAGATAGTTGGCGGGAAAACCGCCGCCCATGTTGATCATCTTCAGTTTGATGCCGTCCTCTTCCCACAGGCGGTTGAAGATGACCTTCACTTTGCCGAGCGCCGCGTCCCACGCGCCGATTTCGCGCTGTTGCGAGCCGACGTGGAACGACACGCCGTACGGTTCGAGGCCGAGGTCGCGCGCGAGGATCAGCAGGTCCATCGCCATGTCGCTTTCGCAGCCGAACTTGCGCGACAGCGGCCAGTCGGCGGTCAACGTGCCTTCCGTCAGGATGCGCGCGTAGATGCGCGAACCGGGCGCGGCTTTCGCGATGTTGCGCAGATCCGCTTCGGAGTCGGTTGCGAACATCCGCACGCCCTTCTGATAGAAGGTGCGGATGTCCTTCGCTTTTTTGATCGTGTTGCCGAAGCTGACGCGGTCGGGCGATACGCCGAGCGCGAGCACCTTGTCGAGTTCGTACGTCGAGGCGATGTCGAACGACGCGCCTTTGTTCATCAGCAGCGTCAGCACTTGCGGCGCCGGATTCGCTTTGACCGCGTAGTAGATTTTCGCCGTCGGAAAATAGCGCCGCAGGTCGTCGTACTGACGATCGATCGTCGCGGTGTCTACGACGAGGAAAAGGCGTCTCGTGGGTATCGGCGAAGGCCTTGATGCGGGCGAAGGTGGCGTCATCGAAGTAGTCGTGGACCAGAACCGGTGTGTCGGACATTGGCTGATGAGTTCTCCTGGTGGGACTTTTGCGGGAGGGGCACCGTGCGCAAGGCGCGGATGGTCCTACACTGGGGGCTTTCGATCAATTGCGGATTTCAGTTATTGCGATCTATGCGCCTTCGCGACGCCTGTGATCTCATGCGCACCCCACTTTCGAGAGCCGATGGCATGGCCAAAGACATCGCCGCAGCTGTGCGGGAGATCTGTCTGTCGTTCCCCGAGGCGACGGAAGCGATGTCGCACGGCTCGCCCGACTACCGCGTGCGCGGCAAGACGTTCGCGTCGCACGTCGTCAATCATCATGGCGACGGCCGCATCTCGCTGTGGCTCAGCGCGCCGCCCGGCGCGCAGCAGCACTACGTCGAGTCGGAACCCGAGCATTTCTTCGTGCCGCCGTACGTCGGACCGCGCGGCTGGCTCGGTGTGCATCTGAACAAGGGGCTCGACTGGAAGCGCGTCGCGCATCACGTGCGCGAGGCCTACCTGGTCGTTGCGCCGAAGAAGCTGGGCGCAGACCTCGGCCCCGCGATCGTCATCAAACCGCCGACGAAGACGATCGATCCCGACGAGTTCGATCCGCTGGCGTCGAAGCGCGCGAAACAGATCCTCGCGCCGCTGCGCAAGCTGTGCCTGGGGTTGCCGGAATCGTCCGAAGCGACGACGTTCGGCACGCCGGTGTGGCGCGCCGGCAAGAAGACGTTCTGCGGCGTGCATCGATACCGCGGGCGCATGAAGCTGCAGTTCTGGGTCGGCAACGACATGCAGGCGATGTTGACGTTCGAGAAGCGTTATCAGATTCCGGCGTACATGGGCCACAACGGCTGGATCGAACTCGACGTCGAAGACGAGATCGATTGGGACGAGGTGCGTGAACTGGTGCTCGTCAGTTATCGCCACTTCGCCCTCAAACGCATGCTGAACGAACTCGGCGAGGCACTAGGCCCCCCATGCGAATCGTTAGCTGGAACGTCAACGGCTTGCGCGCGTGCGCGGCGAAGGGTTTTGGTCGGTTTCTCGAGAGTTCGAAGGCCGATATCGTCGGCATCCAGGAGGTGCGCGCGTTTCCGCACCAACTCGACGCGCAATCGCGGTCGCCGCCGGGATGGCATGCGCACTTCGTCGCCGGCGAACGCGCGGGATACAGCGGCGTCGGCATTTATTCGCGCGTCGCGCCGGATCGTGTCGAGAGCACGCTGGACGACACGCGGTTCGATACGGAGGGACGCATGCTGATCGCCCATTTCGGCAGGCTCGCGGTCGCGACGCGTCTATTTCCCGAAAGGCAGCGGCAAGGAGCGCGACAACAGCCGCGTGCCGTACAAACTCGAGTTCTACGCGGCGGTGTTCGACCGCGTCCAGCATCTCAAGCGGCGCGGGCCGGTGTTCGTGATCGGCGACTACAACACTGCGCACCAGGCGATCGACCTCGCGCGTCCGAAGACCAATGAGAAGACCAGCGGTTTCCTGCCGGAAGAGCGCGCCGAGTTTTCGCGCTGGATCGACGCGGGGTGGGTCGACACGTTTCGCGCGCTGCACCCCGGCGAGGGTAATCACTTCACGTGGTGGCGCCAATGGGGCGGCATGCGCGAAAAGAACATCGGCTGGCGGATCGACTACGTGCTCGCGTCACCGTCGGCCGCGGCGCGCGTGCGCGATGCGTTCATCTGGAAAGACGTGCTCGGTTCGGATCATTGCCCGGTCGGTGTCGACATCGACTGACACGGTCTACTGCATCGATGACGGCCGCATCGTGATAATCGACGCGAGCGTGGCGTTGGCGCAGGCTTGAGCATCACGCCGCAACGCGCGTCCCGATACATGTCCGACGTCTTCATCTCACACGCGCAATCGACGATCGAGCTAACGCGCCAGATCGCCGAAGCGTTGCGCGCGCTCGGCCACGACGTGTGGTGGGACGACGAGCTTCTGCTGCATCAAAAGTTTTCCCGCGTCATCAACGAAAACGTCCGTAAAGCCAAGGCGGTCGTCGTGCTCTGGTCGAGCGACGCCATCGAGTCGGAGTGGGTGCCCGCGGAGGCGGACGTCGCGCGGCAAGCCGGCACGCTGGTCCAGCTCAGCGTCGACGGCGCCGTCCCGCCGATTCCGTTCAATCACACGCAATACGCCGACATGACCGGTTGGCGCGGCGACCTGGCCGCACCAGCCTGGCGTAAGTTGATCGCGAGCGTCGACGATTTGGTCGGCCGCGAACGGCCGGCGCGGGCGTCGGTCGAAGTGCCGCACGCACGGGCACCGCTCACCGGCTCTCTGCGCAAGCGCAACCTCGCTGTGCTGTTGGTCGGCGGCATCGCAATTGCTAGCGCGGCGATCTGGTACGGAGTGTCCAGGTCGCCTGCTTCGAATCCAGCGCCGATTGGACGCGGCCACGCCGATCGAGTCGACGGCTGCTGCGGACACCGCGTCTGACGCGTTCGCGAACCGGCCCGCGATCGCGGTTCTGCCCTTCGAAAATCTCTCCGACGGCCCGAAGCACGCGATCTTCGCCGACGGCCTCGCCGGAGATCTGATCACACGGCTGTCCGCGTGGCGTGCGTTCCCTGTGATCGGTCGCGGCGCGAGCTTCCAGTACCGCGGCAACGTCGATATCAAGCGCGTCGCGAGGGAGCTGAACGTACGCTACGTCGTGCAGGGCAGCGTGCAGCGCGAGGGCGATCGCATCCGCATCAATGCGCAGCTCCTCGATGCGCAGTCGGGTCAGACTGTCTGGAACCAGACATTCGATCGAAAGGTCGCCGACCTCTTCGATCTGCAGGACGAGATCAGCATGGCTATTGCTGCTCCCCTCGTCGGCGATCTGAGCCGCGCGGAGGCACACCGCGCGCAAAGCCGTGGCACGCGAAACGTCGACGCGTGGAGCCAGTACATGCTCGGCGAGCCGCTCCTCGACAATCCGACGCCGAAGGGTATGGTCGAAGCACGCGCGTTTTTCGAACGCGCCGTGGCGCTGGAGCCGCAATTTGCATCGGCGCACGCGGAGCTGTCGGTCGCGTATGCATGGGGGGCTGTGTTCGATAGCGCGAGCTCACCCGAGCACAATCTGACCCTTGCGCTCGAATCAGCCCGTCGGGCGGTCGAGTTGGACCCAATGATGCGAAAGCTCACAGCGCGCTCGCGTTCGCACTGCAGATGTCGGGCGACACCACCGCCAACGCACTCGCGTCCGCGCAACGCGCGGTTGATCTGAACCCGAGCTCACCCCACGCGTTGGTTGTGCTCGGCTACGCGCAGCTGATGGCGGGCGATCCGCAGGGCTGCATCGTCTCGATCGAGCGAATGCAGCGACTCGATCCGCAAGCGTTCGTTCGCGGCACCCACGAAAACCTGTCGGAGTCGTATTTCGAACTCGGTCGATTCGAGCTCGGGCTCGAGCACGCGCGGAAGGAACTGGCGGCGCAACCCGATTACGTCTGGGGGCATCTCGACGCTCGCGATGAATGCCGTGCGGCTCGGTCGACTCGACGAAGCACGCGCGGCGATCGCCGACGCGCGCCGCATACAACCCAAGCTATCGTTGGAGTCGGTACGGAAAACGTCGGCGTGACCAACGCCGACATGCTCAT
>CAWHHK010000023.1:0-19338 GCA_963829065.1 uncultured Gammaproteobacteria bacterium
GTTCAGTGCGCGATCGCCACCGGCGGGATCTTCCACGTGCCGTCGATGATCGACGGCGGCGTTTCGTTCGGCCAGTAGAGCCGCAGCATCAGGATGAACTTGTCCTTCGGCGCCGGCAGCCAGTTCGACTCCTTGTCTTTGCCGGGACTTTCGTTCTGAATGTAGAGATCGACCGATCCGTCGGCGTTGGCCTTCAGGTTGTCGCGCGCGCTGATCGTGTAGCGGTTCAATGGGATTCGCCACGAAGAAGTAGTCCGCGTCGTACATCGTCAGCGACCAGAAGCCGTTCACCGGCGGCAGCTGCCCTTGTCGAAATGCATGACGTATTTGTTCGCGCCGCTGTACGGCTTGCCGTCGGCGTCGACTTCCGACGTCGGATACACCGCGTCCTGCGGGCGATTCGCGCCCAGGCCGATCGCCGTGACCAGCGCGCGCTGGAGGTAGTTCGTGCCGTAGAGGCCGGTCTTCGTCGTGAAGAGCCAGCCGTTTCGAACGTGGCATCGCCCGCCGGACACTGCGTCCTTGAACCAGGCCATGATTTTTTCGAAGCGCGAGCCTTCGGCAACCGTCGCGAGCGTCTTCCGCCGCATCGGGGCCGAGCTTGCGCGATCGAACGGCGCACCGGCGACGATGCCGAGTTGCGCCATCTTCGCAACCATCGGCTTGTCGGCTCGGCGGGCGGGTTGTCCTTCATCAGCTTCGCGAGCAGCGTGAAGTACTCATCGGCGCTGAGCGCGTTCACCTGCTCGCGCACCGCGGTCTTCATGTCGATGCTCGGATCGACTTTGCCCGCCGGCGGCGTGTACGGCTTGCCGTACGCGCTGAGCGGCACGACCGAAATTGCGTCCTGCATCTTGTGCACGGCGGCGTAGTCCTCCGGCGTGCCGGTGCAGTAGATGCGGCCGAGCAGCCAGACGATGGCGGTCGGCGATTTGTATTCCTTGACGCCCGTCGGGCAGCTTGCCTTTCCAGCCCGGACCGGTGATCGCGTATTTCTGCGCGCCGGTGCCGGTCGTGCGCTTGCCGGGCACCTGGAACACGTCCGTCCAGCCGTCGAGCATCGGGAACAGGTAGTAGCGATCGTGCGCGTCGGGCAGGCTCAGCACCCACGGCTCCTTGCTCACGTCGAGCCCAGGCGTGGTGTACAGCGTGTCGGCGTTCGGCGCGGTGACGTCGCTGGAAGCGACGCGTTCGGATACTCGCGCATGCGGCCGAACTGCCCCATCGGCGCGCGCGTGCCTTCCGGCTTCGCGACGTTGGTCATCACGCGCGCGTGTATTCCATCGTCACGAGCGGATAGCCGTAGACGTAGGCCTCGACGCCGAGATCGGTCGCTTCCTTCGGCGGTGAGCGCAATGGCGTGGCTCGTCAGCGCGCTGGCAAACAGGATCGCGATCGTCGCTGCGCGGATGGGCTGGGTCACAGTGCCGCTTGATCCAGTGATTCTTTTCATCGGGTTCATCTCCTTGTAGGACAGCGATTTGTAGGACAGCGAGCATAACTCGGGCAAATCGGCTGATTCACTCAATCGACGAGTACATCAACATGCCCCTTTATGCTGATCATAAGGAAGCTTATGAATCGCCGGGGTGGCCGCCATGACCGAGTCGCTCGATCGAGATCCGGTGGTACTGCTCTACGACGTCGCGCGCATCATGCGCACGAAGTTCGACCAGCGCGCCCGCGCGCGCGGCATGACGCGCGCGCAGTGGCACATCCTGGCGCGGGTGGAGCGTCAACCCGGTCTTTCGCAAAGCGAGCTGGCCGCAATCTGCGAAGTGGAACCGATTACCGTCGCGCGTCTGGTCGATCGTCTCGAGAAGCGCGGCCTGCTGGAGCGGCGGCCCGATCCGCACGATCGCCGCATCTGGCGCCTGCACAATCTTCCGCCGGCCGAGCCGATCCTCGAAGAAATCAGCGCCTACCGCGAGGAACTCATTCGCGACATCGACGCGCACATCGGATGCGCCGCGCGCGAAGCGATGGTCGATGCGCTGGTAGCCGTTCGCGCGCATCTGACGGCGGATCCCGAGCCCCTCGCAATCGTGTTGGGACGGGTCACCGGGCCGTTGCAGCTGCGCGCCGCGAGTAGTTGAACGCCATGTCAGCAGCACAAGCCAATCCAACGCCAACGGGCCAACCCCGGTAGCGCCGTCGCACGCCGTTCCGATTCATCCGTCCGCAGAACGGGACGCTGCAGTTGCGGCGCCTGCGTCTGCGCGCAGCAGGCGTGGTATACGACGCGTATTGATGCTCGGCGGCGTCCTGGTCGTGCTCGGCGGCACGACAGTGGCCTATCTGAGCGGCGGCCGCTACGTCGGCACCGACGATGCCTACGTCAAGGCGGCGCAGTTGAACGTCACCACCGATGTCTCGGGCATGGTGAAGTCGGTCGAGGTGCACGAAGGCCAACGCGTCGCCGCGGGCGAGGTGCTGTTTCGTCTCGACCCCGAACCGTTCGAAATCGCGCTGGCCAATGCGAAGGCGACACTGCTGCAGGCGGAGATGACGGTCGGGTCGCTGAAGGCCGACTATCGCAAGGCGATGCAGCAGACCAGCGCGCAGCAAGCGATGGTCGATGTCGCCAAAACGACGCTCGATCGCTACGCCGTCGCTCGTGAAACAAGGATCGATCGCGCAGACGCAGTGGGATCAGCAGCAGGCGACGTATCTGTCGGCGTTGGCGACGGTGAATTCGCTCGAGCAGGCGGCCGCGGTGACGCTGGCGCGACTCAACGGCAATCCGGATCTGCCGCTCGACAGCTTTCCCGACGTCATGAAGGCGCGCGCAGCCCTGGCCGAAGCGCAGCGTCAGCTCGATCACACGGTCGTGCGCGCGCCGTTCGACGGCATCGTCACCGCGGTCAGTTCGCTGCAGCCCGGCACGCTGATCATCTCGGCGATGTCGGCGTTCAGCACGACGAGCGCCGTCGGCCTGGTGTCCGGACCGCGACCTGTGGATCGACGCGCACATGAAGGAAACCGATCTCACGCGCGTGCATGCCGGACAGCCGGTGGACGTGAAGATCGATACGTATCCCGGACTGCAGCTGGCGCGGCTCGGTCGGTTCCGTTTCGCCGGCGAGCGGCGCCGCGTTTTCGCCGCTGCCCGCGGAAAACATCTCCGGCAACTGGGTGAAGGTCGTGCAGCGCGATTCCGGTGCGGATCAATCTCGACGGCAGCTCGTGCGACGTGCCGCTGAGCACCGGCATGAGCGCCGTCATCTCGATCGATACCGGCACAGACGCTGGCACGAATGGGCCCGGCTGAGTCGTTCGATGGACGCGAGCACTTCCCGCGGCCTCGTACTCGTCGACCACCGCGCGCAACCTCGCGGTTGCGTGCGCGATGGCGGCGATGTTCATGCAGACGCTCGATCAGACGATCGCCAACGTCGCGCTGCCGCACATGCAGGGCAGCCTCGCGGCGTCGCGCGATCAGATCACCTGGGTGCTGACGTCGTACATCATCGCGTCGGCGATCATGACCGCGCCGGTCGGCTGGATCGCGTCGCGCTTCGGCAAGCGCCACTTCATCCTCGTTGCGGTGCGGCGGCTTCACGATCACGTCGGCGCTGTGCGGCATGGCGCAGAACCTCGATCAGATCATCCTGTTCCGTCTGCTGCAGGGCGCCTTCGGCGCGGCGTTGGGGCCGCTGTCGCAGACGATCATGATGGACATGTTCCCGCCGCAGAGCCGCGGCTCCGTGATGGGCGTGTGGGGCATGGGCGTCATGCTCGGGCCGATCCTCGGTCCGACGCTCGGCGGCTATCTGACCGATGCGTTCAGCTGGCGCTGGGTGTTCTACATCAACGTGCCGGTCGGCATCGCTGCGGTGATCGGCCTGTGGCTGTTCTACAGAGATCCGGGCCGCGATCAGTCGCTGGTGTTCGACTGGTTCGGCTTCAGTCTGCTTGCGCTCGGGCTCGGCGCGCTGCAACTGATGCTCGATCGCGGCACGCACAAGGATTGGTTCAACTCGATCGAAATCGTCGTCGAGGGCGTTGTTGCGCTGCTCGGCCTGTATCTCTTCGCCGTGCACATGGCGACGGCCGAGAAACCGTTCATCCGACTCGAGATCTTCAAGGACCGCAACTTCACGTCGGCGACGCTGCTGATGTTCGTGACGGGCGGGCTGTCTGGTGTCGAGTTCGGCACTGCTCGCGCCGTACCTGCAAACGTTGGGCGGCTATTCGGTCACGGACGCGGGCTTGCTGATGGTGCCGCGCGGCGTTGGCACGATGTTGGCGATGTCGATGGTCGGCCGCGTCGCGATGCGCTTCGACGCGCGCAAGGTCATCACGCTCGGCGCAATCGTGCTGCTGCTGACGACGTACGAGATGTCGCGCTGGACGCCGGCGGTCACCGGATCGACGATGGGTTGGGTCGGCTTCATCCAGGGCTTCGGCATGGGCTTCATCTTCGTGCCGATGAATCTCATCGCGTTTTCGACGATCCCGGCGCGAGATCCGCACCGATGCGTCCGCGATCATGAATCTGCTGCGCAACATCGGCGCGGCGTTCAGCGTTTCGCTGACGACGGCGGTGCTGACGAGCAGTACGCAGATCGTGCACTGCGCAGGTGGCGGCGAACATCGACCCGTTCAATCGCGCGCTCGGCGTCAACGCGCCTTCGATGATGTGGAATCCGCAGATGCCGTTCGGGCTCGCATCGCTCGACGGCGTGATATCGCGCGCAGCGCTGCAGATCGCGTATTCGAACGACTTCCTGTTCCTGTTCTATACGTCGATTCCGGCGGTGCTGCTGGTGTGGCTGATGCGCCGTCCGCAGTTGCCCGGCGCCGTGCCGCTCAAGCCGGAGGATATTCATCACCCGGAGTGATGGACGAGCTGACCGCGCGACATCCGCAATGTCGCGATCATTCCCGTCGTCGGTTTTCGTCATTGCCGCATCAACAGCCGCGCCAACATCTGCTTCGCTCGCCGGCGCGAGGAACGGCACCATGAACCGCCGCACAAAACTCGCGCGCGGCGTGTTGCGCCGACGCGAAGCGCTCGATGCCGAGCCGCGCGCAACGCGGAAGTCGGACGATGCGAGCGACGACGGCGCATCAGCGGAATTCCCGTCGCGTCCGCGATGCGCGTCATCCGTTCGAAGTTCCCGATGACGGCGGCCGCATCGACCAGCGCGGCCGAACCTGCCGCCGCCCGCAACGCGTCGCGCGCCTTTGCGATTGCGTTGGGATCGCCGCCGACCGCGGCCTCCGCAAACGCGGTGAGTTCGGCAGCGTGTGAGACGCCGGCCGAAGCGTCGCGGGTTCCTTCGGTGATCACGCACAGGGGCCTTCCGCCTCACCGTTTTTCGCCTCGACGCTCGCCCGGAGCATCAGTGCATGCGACGTAGTTCAGTAGAAGCAGGCGTTGAGCGCGGAGACGCGTCCCGCGACGAGTTCCATTTGGGCTCGGTCGAGCGCTTTGCCCGTTTCCAGACGCGTCATCTGACCCGACGAGAGATATTGCGCCGCCGCCAGCGTGCCCCAGGCGCGCACTTCGTTCGGCACGATGGTCATTGCGCGCATCACGTAGGCGGCGCCGAGCGGCCCGCGGTGGAACAGATCGCGCTCGTTGGGGCCGACCTGCCGCGGGTCGATCATCGGCAGCCACGCTTCGCCGCGGGTCAGTCCCTGTGGACGCACGTGCGACGGTTCACCCGAGCCGGGCAACGGCAGTGGTTCGACCGGTAGTCCCATCGCGCGGTGGAACGCATCGATGCTCATCGCAAGGACCGCAACGCCTAGCGCCTCTGCATAACGTTCGTCTGAGATTCCCTGCGCGGCCAGTCCCTCGTACCAAGCGCGCGTCAGCCGGGCAGCGTCGGTCGCAATGCGGTGGATCGCATCGACGAACGGCGCGGACAGTGCTGAGGTGCCGGTGTGTTGTTCGTCGCCCGCGAACGGTGACAACGCTGCCTTACGCGTTGCACACATCCGACAGTCATGCGCGCGGCGCGTTTCCTCCGCAACGGCAATGCGTTCGGCGCCCGTTAGCCACGCACCCGGGGTGGCGATGTGCCTCCACGCCGCCCGGTGCGCGTCAACAAGGTCTGCGCGGATCGATTCGGGAGACGACGAATACTCGAACGCATTCATCGGACGCCGCTCATTCGTTGATTCGACGCAGCGTATACGCGGCGGCCACCTTCGGGCAAACGAGCGAACGCCTCGAAGCTCCGCACAGTCGTCCCTTACAGTTCATCGGCGCAGTCGGCACGCCCTGTTCCGTCGGCGTTGCGGACGCGATACCTTTCAAAGGTTGGGATCTGAGAGTCGAAGGCGATGCCGAAGCTCGAGCAGTTACCGCACACAGCAACGATCGATGAGGTCATGCGGGTCATGCGACGCGATGGCGCGGTCATCCTCACCGGCATGATGTCGGGTGCGCAGACGACCGCGCTGGTCGACGAACTGATGCCGTATCTGGTTGCGACCAAGCCGGGTCGGGAAACCTTCTCGGGGTTCAAGACGACGCGCACGGGCGCACTTGCGGCGCGCTCGCCCCTCGTTCGCCAGGCAATTCTCGATCACCGCATCCGTGCGGTCTGCGACCAGGTGCTGCTGCCTAATTGCGACCGCTACCAAGTCAACGTCACTCACATCATCCGCATCATGCCCGGCGAGGTCGCGCAGGTGATGCACCGCGATCGCTGGTCGTGGGCTTATCTGAAAGAGATCGAGCCGCAGCTCAACACCATCTGGGCGCTCACCGACTTCACGCGCGAGAACGGCGCGACGCAGGTCGTGCCCGGATCGTGGTCGTGGCCCGACAGCCGCCGGCCTCGGCCGGACGAAATTGCTTATGCGGAAATGCAGCGCGGCTCGGTGCTCGTCTACACGGGTTCGGTGTTTCATGGCGGTGGCGCGAACCAATCGGACGCACCGCGCCTCGGCATGAATCTGACCTATTGCCTGAACTGGCTGCGGCAGGAAGAGAACCAGTATCTTTCGTGTCCGCCCGAGATCGCGCGCACGCTTGAACCCGAGCTGCAGGCGCTAATGGGATACGCCTCCGGCGGCTACGGACTCGGCTTCTACACACCGCCGCTAGGGCCGGAGGAAGGACCCGAAGTTCATCCGATCGAACACGCGGTGCGCGCGCCGCGGACTTAGGGCGCGCGGCCTAACGATCTTACTCGGCCGCGACGTCCGAGAGTGCTTCGCGCACAACCTCGACGAAACTCGGTCGCATTATGTCGTGGCGGAGGCCGGTGATCTCCCACAGCGGAGCAAAGTAACGCAGGGGTCCCTTGACACCCGTAGCGTAGTACTCATCCGTCAACATGCCTTGTTGATACTGAAAGACGAGATTGTCGAGCCGCACCCGGTGCGCATTGAGATAGTTGTAGCAGCGGAAACGCTCCGCTACCGAGAGCTGCTCGAACGCGGCGACCGCCGCGGCTCGCGGCATATTGGGTTCGCTGAATCGAGTGAAGATCTCCGCGAAATCGGCCGAACCGGCCGCGAATAACGCACTCTCCTGTAACGCGGCGGTGCGCGCCTGGTACGTCTGTGCGAGGGCGAGACGACGCGCGTCATCAAGCGCGCGGGTATTGGCGTTCGTACTTTCGCGACTATGCCTCACCTGGATCGCGAGGTAGACCAGGCTTCCGACGACGCCGATCGCGCCGACGAAGTTGCCGAGGTTGCCGAGGATCTCCGTCATTTCCAACATGTGTCGTGTCTCCATTTAGTCCCGCTGCCCGAGCGTCTTGAACGTCGCATATGTCGCGACGCAGAACGGCACGCAGTACGTCAACAGCAGCTTCGCCCACGCAATCGGAGCACCGCCGAACCACGCTTCCCATTGATTGATGACGTTGAGGATCGATCCGACGACCACCGCCACGCCCAGTGAACGGCGCAGGTAGATGCCGGACAGCGCCTTCGTCAATCTGTCGGGGATCTCGCTCAACCGACCGGTGCCTCCTTTTCATCAAGCGCGCGCGTGGAACACCAACCGCGTGTCGTCCCACGGACGCGGCGGATGGTCGTCGGGGAACGCGGTCACGCGAATGTCCCGGAATCCCGCTGTCGCGAGCATCAGCTCGATCTCGCTCTTGAAGTAGAGACCAATCATGATCGTGCTCGTCTCCGCGGCGACCTCGGCGTCGTCCCGAAACTGCGCTATGCGCATCTCGAGCGTCGTGGTCTGCTCGAGCGGATCGAGCGCAACAAGGCGGGTGCGGAGTTCGAGCTCAGTGCCGTCGCGCGCGCGCCGACGGTCACCGCGGGTCGACCAAGGTCGAGGCAACTCGGGACTGCTCGGCCCAATACGCCCAGGTTTTGCCCATTTCGCGATTCGGCAGGTAGTGATCCATCACGAACGTACCGCCGGGAGAGAGGTGCGAATGGATACGGCGAAGCCCTTCGAGGTCGTCCGCGCGCGTACCGCCAAGTCCGAATGCACCGCATACCACGATGGTGCGATAGCGGCGCGGCAGTTCGAGCTCGTGCATCGCCTGTTGGTGCAGCGAAACGCGCAGTCCCTCCGACATCGGCAGCTCGTTCGCACCAACGCAGCATGTCGGCCGACGCGTCACTGCCGTCGACGTCGATCCCGACGCGCCGTAGCGGCAACAGCAAGCGCCCGGTCCCGCAACCGGCGTCGAGCGCGGGCTCGCCGCTCGCCTCTATCGCGCACCGGAAGTACTGAATGTCGTCGCCGTCGTGATTGAACTCGGCCCACCAGCGCGCCATGAGGCCGTGGTGCCAGATGCGTAAGGACTGCGTCACTCAAAGTTCCTCGAAAGGCTCTCCCTTCAGCGATGATAGAGTCCCTCGGGGCGCATCGGGGAATAGTCATGAGCCAGTTTCCTTTCGAACGGTTGGCGGCTACGCCCGACGAACTGGCCGCCGGCGCGCTCTCGAGCGATCGCCAGTCGAAAGTTCTCGAGTCCATTCGAGCCCACG
Organism: uncultured Gammaproteobacteria bacterium; assembly: GCA_963829065.1. Classification (GTDB taxonomy): domain Bacteria; phylum Pseudomonadota; class Gammaproteobacteria; order Pseudomonadales; family Azotimanducaceae; genus DATJGR01. The sequence goes on from CAWHHK010000023.1 coordinate 8,929, forward strand.
GCGCGGCTATCGTCACCGGAGCGGTGCATCTCGATCATTGCGATGCGCTGCGCGAGGTGATGACAGCGGATCTCGAAGCGGCTGCGCGCTACCCGTTCGCACTCGATGTCCCTGGTCATCTACAGCACAATCCGCCGCCCCGTGCGCGCGACATCCACGCCGACATCATCGCCAATCCGATCGCTGTGTCGATTGCGCGCGCACTGATGGGTCGCGTGCGTCTTGCGTTGTACACGGGCAACACGATGCTGCCGCACACGACACGACAGCAACCGGTGCATTGGGACGAGGCGCAATTATGGCCCGCGCTCGAACACGCGCCGCCGTGCGCCTCGCTCGTGGTCAACATTCCTTTGGTCGACGTCACGCTCGCCAACGGCGCCCTCGAGGTGTGGCCCGGCACGCATCTCGATGTGCGCTCGAGCCAACAGGATTCGAATTCGCTGCTCGTGCCCGAAGCGTGGCTCGATGCGAGGCGGCTCGAATGCCCGCCGGTGCGAGTGCCGATGCCGAAAGGCGCGCTGCTGTTCCGCGATCTTCGGCTGTGGCATCGCGGCACGACCAACTCGACCAACGAGGCGCGGCCGATGTTGGCCGTCGCGTACCAACCGTGGTGGTTTCGCCCGATGGTGATCGACTTCTTCTCGGATGCGAAACCGGTCCTGACGAAATTGCGCGTGCCCGTTGCTGCCCGCTATCGCGAACAGTTCGACTACCTCGTGTGGCCGCCTAACTTGGATCTCGTCCCGGCGGCGGTCGACGCAGCGAACCGGCGCATAGAACCGTCAGTCTGATCCGGCCGCCTTCGCTTGCTCTCGCTTGACTCGCTCGACTTGCGCAGCCTACGTTGGCGCACCCATATAAGAATGTGCTGGCGACTCGCGCAGCGGGTGCTGCGGTGCGGATCCCACGCCGGGCAGATAGGGAGGAGAATCACATGCAACGCACTCTCAGTTCCATCGGGGCGCTTCTCGTGGTGTTCGCTGCGAGCGCCAGCGCTTCCGACACAGATGCGCTCATCGCACTCGACAAACAGTGGGGCGAATCGGTTATCGGCGGCGACATGACCGTGTCGGCGAAGCTGCTTGCCGACCAGGTCGTCTCGATTTCCGAGCTCGGCATCAGAGGAAGAAAAGAGGAGCTTGCCGACGACGAGCCAGCGCCCGCCGGCACGCGCTATGAACCGACGGACTACAAGGTCACGTTCCTGAATCCAGACACGGCCATCATGACGCACCTCACAAAGGGTACTGACGCGCATGCCAGCCTGCATGTCTGGACGCGCAAAGACGGCAATTGGCAGATCGTCGCCAGTTCGACGACGCCACTCGAGAAGAAGTAGAAAAATCGTTGGACTGACAGTCGACGCAATTTTCAGTTGATCGGCTGACGGCCCTCCAGAGGGGGCGCCGGGATTTGTTCCGGCCTCGAACTGCGTCGCCGTGCCGCGAACTCCTCACCGGTCCCCGAAGCGGCCTTGAATCCGTCTAGTGGAAAACCCGGATAGCTCTGCGTTCGCTGTGGATGCAGCATCCACAGGGATATCCGTGACGTCGGCCTAGCGCAGCAGCTGAAAAGAGTTCACGAGAAACCTGGGCGGTTCAACCAGAGCGCCTCGATGCTGAGATTCGTTCGCAGTTCCGCGGTGATTACGGCATGAATGTTCGCACATCCGAATCCGACCTCGCGTGGGATCTGCGCAATCCGCCGGATTTTTCCCTCGTACTCGGTGGGCCGCTGTATCAGCTGCTCTTGAAAGCGCATTTGTCGGACGACGCGCTGATGATGGTGCGCCAGCGCGTCATCATCATCGCGCTCATTGCCTGGGTGCCGCTGCTGGTGCTGTCCGCTCTCGAAGGGCATCTCTGGCGGGGCGATTCCGGCGTTTCGTTTCTGCACGACATCGAAGTCCACATCCGCTTTCTCGTCGCGATGCCGCTGTTGATCGTCGCGGAACTCATCGTGCACAACCGGCTGCGTCCGTTGCTGCACCAGTTCGGCGAACGCGACCTGATTCCAGCCGCGGAGATACCGCGCTTCGAATCTGCGGTCGCCTCCGCGTTCCACCTGCGCAACTCCGTGCTTGCCGAGGTCCTGCTGATCGCGTTCGTCTATGCGATCGGAGTCGTCGTCGTCTGGCGTCACTACATTGCGCTCGACACCGCCACTTGGTATGCGACGCCGTCGCCGGCGGGTACAGAGCTGACACCCGCGGGATGGTGGTACGGCTATGTGAGCCTGCCGATGTTCCAGTTCCTGTTGTGCCGCTGGTACTTCCGGCTGTTCATCTGGTCACGGTTTCTGTGGCAGGTATCGCGCATTCCGCTGCGCTTGAATCCGGTGCATCCGGATCGCCTCGGCGCGCTCGGCTTTCTGTCAAACACCGTTTATGCGTTCGCGGTAATCGCAGTGGCCCACGGCGTACTCCTCGCCGGCACGCTCGCGAACCGCATCTTCTTTGCCGACGCGGCGCTGATGCAATTCAAGGCCCAGGTGGCCGTGGTCGTCGTGCTTCTACTGTGCATCGTCCTGGGCCCGCTGTTGATGTTTTCGCCGCAGCTTGCTCGTGCGAAGCGCGTCGGCTTGCGCGAATACGGCGCGCTGTCTCAGCGCTATGCGCGCGAGTTCGACGCCAAATGGCTGCGCGGTGGTGCACCAGCCGGGGAGCCGTTCCTGGGGAGCGCCGACATCCAGTCGCTCGCGGATCTCGCCAACAGTTTCGAAGTGGTGCGGACGATGCGCTTCGTGCCGGTTACCAGAGATGCCGTCTTCGGCCTCGTGGTGGCGACGCTGGCTCCCCTCGCGCCGCTGATGCTCACGATGATGCCGCTCGAAGAGCTGCTGAAGACGTTGTTTTCGGTGCTCGCGTAGCGCGAACGCGAGTCAGCGCAAAGCCAGCGTGACGGCGACGTACGTCGGCGTCCCGATCGACGCGCGCGGTGAAGCCGAGCTCGCGCGCCAGCTGCAGCATCTGACGATTCTCGCGCAGTACCAGGCCGAACAACTCGCCGATGCCGCGCGATCTTCGCGTAGGCGATGATCCGCCGCATCAACAGCGTGCCGAGTCCGCGTTGGGCGAATTCGTGCCGAACCAGGATCGCGAATTCCGCGCGCGCGAGATCGGGGTCCGCGTGAATTCGCACGACGCCCCAGATGTCGCCGGCCTGACCGTGCGGCATCACCACCAGCGCCATCTCGCGGTCGTAGTCGATCTGCGTGAAGCGTGCGGCCAGCGGATGCGGCAGCGATTTCATCGCAACGAAAAAGCGCATGCGAATTTCTTCCGGGGTCAGCCTTTCGAACGCGGCACGTAATGCCGGCTCGTCCTCAGGGCGGATCGGTCGCAGCAGCAGGACCTGGCCGTCGTCGAGCGTCACGGATTCCTCCAGTTCACTCGGATACGGCGAGATCGCGAGGCGCGCTGCGCCGAGACGCTCGGTGCCGGCGACCCGGACGCGCACATCGAGCGCGGTCGCACCGTTCGCATCGACGAACAGCGGATTGATGTCGAGTTCGACGACTTCCGGCACGTCGATCATCAGCTGCGACACGCGCAGCAGCGTCAGCGCGGTCGCGTTCAGGTCGACCGGCCCAAGCCCGCGATAGCCGCTCAGCAATTTGAAGACGCGCGTGCGCGCGATCATCGCGTGCGCGAGCGCAAGGTTCAGCGGCGGCAGACCGAGCACGGTGTCGCCGCGCACTTCGACCGCGGTGCCGCCGTGGCCGAACACGATGACCGGCCCGAACTGCGCGTCTTCGTACGCGCCGACGATCAACTCGACGGCGCCGCGGGTTGGCAGCCATCGGCTCGACCGTGAAGCCGAGATCGCGCGCGTCCGGGCGCGCCTCGCGCACGCGCTACAGCATCGCAGCCGCCGCGCCGTGCACCGCGTCGGCGTCGGCCAGATCGAGAATCACGCCGCCGACGTCGGTCTTGTGCGTGATGTCTGGCGAAGTAGATCTTCAGCGCGACGGGCACGCCGAGGCGCGCGCTGCCGTCGCCGCGTCGCTCGGCGTCGCGCAGCCGATCGAGGGGACGATCGGAATTCCGTATGCGCCGATCAGCGCGCGCGCCGCCGCCGCGTCGAGCCATCCGCCGCCGCGCAGCAACGCGTCGGCGACTGAACGCGCGCACCGTGGCTCGATCCGGTGACTCGCGACCGGCGCGCGGCGGCGTCTCCAACAACGCCGCCTGGTTGCGCTGGTAGTTCACCAGGTACATGAAGGCGCGCACGGCGTCTTCCGGCGTCGCGTAGGTCGGCACACCGTGCGCGTCAACAGCGCTGCGGCGTCGCGCTGGTGGTCGCCGCCCACCCAACTCGCGAGCAACGGTTTGCGCCGGTGCAGCGCATGTACGTCGACGACTGCCTGCGCGCAGTCGATGCTCGATGCGACCGCCACCGGACAATTCAGCACCAGCGTTGCATCGACGTTCGGATCGGCGATCACGATTTCGAGCGCCGCGCGATAACGCTCCGCGTCTGCGTCGCCGATCAGATCGACCGGATTGCCGTGCGACCAGCCGCGCGGCAGCGCGTCGTTCAAATGCGCGCAGTGACGCTCGCCGAGCTCGCGAGCTGCCGTGCTCGTCGATCAAACGATCGGTCGCCAGGATGCCCATGCCGCCGCCGTTCGTGACGATCGCGAGCCGATCGCCGAGCGGTCGCCGGCCGAGCGCGAGCATCTCGACCGCATCGAACAACTCTTCGAGCGCAAACACGCGCAGCATGCCGGCGCGGCGGAATGCGGCGTCGTACACCGCGTCGCTGCCGGCGAGCGCGCCGCTGTGCGATCGCGCCGCGCGCGCGCCTTCGGCGTGGCGGCCCGCTTTGCAGACGATCACCGGCTTGCTTCGCGCTGCAGCGCGGGCCGCCGACATGAACTTGCGCGCATGCGTGATCGCTTCGACGTACAACAGGATCGCGTGCGTGACTTCGTCGTTCGCGAGGTAGTCGAGCATGTCGCCGAAGTCGACATCGGCCATGCCGCCGAGCGACACCATGTGCGAGAAGCCGATGCCTCGCGAATCCGCCCAATCGAGCACCGCAGTCAGCAGCGCGCCCGACTGCGTGACGAACGCGACGTCGCCGGCGCGCGGTGTGAGCGGTGCAAAACTCGCGTTCAATTGCCGCCGGGGGCGAGCACACCCACGCAGTTGGGCCCGATGACGCGCAGGAGGTGCGGCTTCGCGGCGTCGAGCATGCGCCTGCTGCAAGACGCGCGCCTTCGTTGCCCTGTTCGGTGAAGCCGGCTGAAATCACGACGGCCGCTTTCGTGCCCGCGTTTCCCGAGTTCGTCGATCAACGCGGGCACCGTCGCCGCAGGTGTCGCGATCACCGCGAGATCGGGCGTGCTGGGCAAATCGGCGATCGATCGATATGCCGCATGACCGAGGATCTGCGTCGTCGTGCGGGTTGACCGGCATGACCGGACCGTCGAAGCCGCCGGCGAGCAGATTCTCGAACAACATGCGGCCGACGGAATTCGGGCGCTGCGATGCACCGATCAGCGCAATCGAGCGCGGCTTGAACGCGAATTCGAGATTGCGAATCGACATCGGGCACAAAGTAGCGGGTTCCGGCCTCGCGCGCATTGCTTACGTCGTCGTCCTAGGTGAAGTGCAGGATCAGCTCGGCCGCGAGTACTACGCGCGCGGCGACGCGGTGGGTCATCGCAACGGCTATCGACCTGGCAAGCTCGATACTGCCGAAGGTCGGATCGACTATGCGGTGCCACAGGTGCGCGGGCTCGAGGGTTGGCGAAGTGCGGTGCGAGCGGCGTTGTCGGGTCGCAGTGAAGAACTCGAGCGACTCGCGATCGAGATGTACTCGCGCGGTTTGTCGGTGCGAGACATCGAAGCGGCATTTGTCGACGAGGCCGGTCGCTGCGTGCTGTCGAAGAGCGCGGTGTCGATCGTGACGGAGCGACTGTGGCAGGACTATCAGACGTTCGCGAGTCGGGACCTGGCCGAACACGACGTCGTGTATCTGTTCGTTGATGGGATCGCCGAGCGGCTGCATCTGGGCCAACCGCGCGAGGCCGTCTTAGCTGCCTGGGGCATCACGAGCCAAGGTAACAAGGTGTTGCTCGGCCTGTTGCCGGGGACGAAGGAAGATACGACCTCGTGCAAGGAGTTCCTGCGGGATCTGAAGTCGCGCCGCTTACGCGATCCGGTGCTCGTCGCGACCGACGGTGCCCCGGGACTCATCCGCGCGGTCGAGGAAGTGTTCCCGCGGAGTCTGCGACAACGCTGCCTGGCGCATCGCATTCGTAACCTCGAAGCGAAAGTCCCGGCAGAGCTGTGGCCCGAGGTGAAGGGCCAGGCACACGCCGCCTATCGCGCCTCGTCGCCGGCGTTGGCGCGGTTGACGCGCGATGAGTTCGTCAAACGCTTCGAGACCGAGCTGCCCTCGGCGACACGTTGCTTCCTCGACGACTTCGAAGCCTGCATCGCGCATTTGCGTTTGCCGATTGCGACATCTCGACGTGCGATTCGCACGACGAACCTGTTGGAGCGGCTGTTTGGCGAAGAGCGGCGGCGCACCAAGGTCATCCCACATGCGTTCGGCGAACGGGCTGTTCTCAAACTCATGTACGCCTCGCTAATCCGAGCCAGTCAGACCCGCTGATCGAACATTGACCGGTGCTGATCGGTCGCATCGACCGACCTCGACTAGGATGCGCGCCCCGAACTCACGTTCGCCCGCCGCGTTGAGTACGCCGAGCGTCATGGCTCTGCTCCCCATAGCAAGTTCGTTGGTCCGTGGCGTTGATCGACGCACGCAAGAACCCTCGCGGCGCTGCGGCGCAACCGACGCATGGCGCACGCCGGTCGTCTTGGACGTCTGCGCGACCCGGCCAGCGATCTGATGCGTGTGATCGCCAGGCGCGTGCCGCGTCGAGTCACCACGGGATCGCGTGAGCGACTGCGCTCACCTGGCTGGATTGTGCTGGCGTTGGTCGTTGGCGCGCTGCTCGGCGTCGAGCTGCAGGCACGGTTCGACGTCCGCAACATGTTCGATGGTACGAGTGCGGCGCACGCGAGCACGCTGACGTTGGCGGGACGCGTCGTCGGTGTCGCCGATGGCGACACGTTGACGCTGTACGTCGACCGCAAACAATACCGGATTCGCCTCGCCGAGATCGATACGCCGGAGAGCGACCAGCCGTGGGGATCGCACGCGACGATGGCGCTCGCGGGCAAAGTCTATCTGCGCAACGTCGTCGTCGAAGTGACCGATCGGGACCGTTACGGCCGGCTGGTCGGCACGGTGTGGCGAGGTGATCGCGACATCAATCGCGAACTCGTGAGCGACGGCGACGCGTGGGCCTACCGGCAGTATCTGCACGACCGCTCGCTGCTGGTCGACGAAGCGCATGCGCGCGATGCCAAACGGGGTCTGTGGAGTCTGCCGAACCCGGTCCCGCCGTGGCATTGGCGCCACGCCGCATCAGTCGCCCCTCAGCCAATCCGCTAGGCACCGGACGCGTTCGCGGTGACCTCGATTCGAGCGCGCAGCGCGAGCGCGAAATACATCGCCAGCGAAACCGCAACGATCACCGCCAACACGAGCGGTCGCCGTCGCGACACCGCGCTGCTCGATCAGCGTGCCGGTCAGCGTCGGACTGATCAGCGTGCCGAGACCGACGGCCGCGGGGACGAGTGAGCTGAGTCGTCCGGACTGATCGCGGACCGCGACGAGAGCGACCAGAAACGGCCCGATGAAATTCCACGCCGCGTTGTAGGCGAATCCGGCGGCGCCGAATTCGGTGAGGCTCGACGTTGCAGCGAGCCACGGGATCGATAGCAGAAAGACGCCGGCGGCGACGAGTTGCGCCCACAGGGCTGCCGATCGCCCGGCCATGTGGGCGGCGCTGAGCGAACCGATGACGCCGGCGAGCAACGATGCCGCAATGACGTTGGCAACCGGGCCCGCAGGCAGCCCGGCGTGTTCGGCGAAAAAGCCGATGAATATCCAGTCGCCGACCGCGCCGATGTTGAAGATCACGACCGCAACCAACGCCAGCCACGCGGCAGACGACGTCGATCGCGCGCGTTCGGCGAGCCGCAGCGGCGGCCGCGTGCGCTGCGGCAGGCGCGCCGCAATGACGATGCCGAGTACGGTGACGAGCCCAAGCACCGCGACATAGCCGCGCAGTCCGAGTGCGTCGCCGGGCAGCGCCGCGAGGAAGACACCGCCCATCACGACGTCTGACGTAACGCGAAGACCAATCGCGCGCGCCGGATTGTCTGTCTGCCCCAGCAGCACGAATGACACGCTGCCGATCGCACTGGCCGTGGCACCGCCGAGGAGCTGCGCAACCGTCAGCGCCCACATCGACGGCGCATAGCCGAGTGCGATCAACGCTAGTGCGTCACCAATCAGACACGCCGCGACGAGGCGGCGCAGGTCGACGCGAGCGATCCACATCGGCCCCGTCGCCGACGCGACGACGCCGGCGAGCACGTTCACCGAGACCAGGTAGCCATACTGGCTCTCGCTCAGTCCGTGGAAGTGCGTCAGCAGGATAGAGAACGCAGGCAGCACGTTGCCGGGCAACACGGAGATGCTGCCGACCAGAATCGCCGCGACGAGCGGTGTGCGCTTTGAAGCGACGGAACTCTCTGAGGCTAGCGTGGCGACGGCGCGACCCAGACACCTGGACGCGCCGCGACCGCCCGCTCGTCGAGCTTGCCATCCGCGACGATGGTTCGCCCGTTGACGATCACCTGGTGAATGCCCGTCGGCTGATCGGCGGTCAATCGCTCGCCGTCGGCCGGGAAATCGCGCACGCGACGCACCGGTCCCGGTGCGATCGTCGTCTGCGTCGAACACGACCACGTCGGCATACGCGCCGACGCGCAACACGCCGCGATCGGTGAACGAACAGATCCGCCTGCACCTGCGTCAGCTTGTGGACGGCTTGCTCCAGCGTCAGCACGCCGTGGTCGCGCACCCACGCACCGAGCAGATCGGTGGGCATCACGGCGTCGCACAGCTGACCGACGTGTGCGCCGGCATCGGATAGGCCGAGCGTGCAGTCGTCGGAGGTGAGCAGCATCGCAATACCGTCTTCGTCGTCGTTCGCGATCACCGTCTTGATGCGCAGGTGCAGGTCGGGTTCGGCGAGCGTGAGTCGTCAGCTGTCGAACGGTTGACGGTTGCTGTTCTGCGCGAGATCGCTCACGCGTTGCCCGGCGGCCCGAGTGCGGCGCGTCCATGATCTCGAGGTTGTTCCAGTGCGGTGATGCCGTCCCCGGCGGCCCACGCGTCGCGACGCGCTGTCGCCACGCGGATCGGCGTACGCGCGCGACGTTCGTCGAACGGACTTCGGCATCAGCTCGGCGAACACCGGGATTGGTGTTGAGCGTGAACGGTTCGACCATCGTCATCGAGAACGACAGCGGCCGGCACGACACCTGCGGCCATACATCTGCACCGCGCGCGCGGCCGGCCTTGTGGGTCGATGCCCCGCAGGTGGAAACCCTGCGGCGTCGTGAGCAACGCGGTGAACGTGAACGGCACGCCGCATCGGGCTGCAGGTCGTACAGTCGGCCAAGGACAGATTGTTGCCGCCGTTCACGCCGATGACGCCGCGACCGGTGTCGCCGACCGCGCGGCACAGCGCCTCGATCTCCTCGCGTTCCGCCCAGCGGCTCGGAATCGGCTGGCCGTCGGCGCCGCGGTGCGTGATCGCGAAGCTGGTCGCGAATCCGGCCGCGCCTGCCTCCATCGCTTCGCGGACGATGCCTTTCATGGCTCGATCTCGTCGCGCGTCGCGGGCCGTCCGACCGCTTCGTCGCCCATCACGTACAGCCGCAACGGCGTGTGGCCGATGTACGCGGCGTAGTTCAGCAGCGATGCCGCGCGCGCACGCTCTTCAGGTATTCACCGAACGTTTCGAACTCCCACGGGATGCCGGCGTTCAGCGTCGCCGGATTCATGTCCTCGACCTTTTCCATGGTGCGGGCGATGAGGTCGCGGTCCGCCGGCCTGGTGGGAACGATGGAGAAGCCGCAGTTGCCGGCCACCACCGTCGTCACGCCGTGATAGCAGGACGGCGTTAGCGCCGGATCCCAGAACACCTGCGCGTCGTAGTGCGTGTGGATGTCGATGAATCCCGGCGCCACGATGCGGCCGCTCGCGTCGAGGTGCGATCGCCTTCGGGTTCGTCGCCGATGTCGACGATGCGATCGCCTTTGAGGGCGACGTCGGCGCGCCGCGGCGCACCGGTTCCGTCGATGACCGTGCCGCCTCGAATGACGGTGATCGAGGAATCGGTGACTGCGCTCATCGTGTTCGCCCCAGCAGCAATAGTGTCGCCAAGTCTTTCACTTGTTCGCGCGTTTGTCGTGTTGCTCAATGACGGATTTACGGCTGATGCGAGGCAACGACATACTTGTGAGCA
>CAWHHK010000024.1:0-20435 GCA_963829065.1 uncultured Gammaproteobacteria bacterium
CGGTTTTGCAATTGCGGTCGACATTTCAGCGCTCCCTCTCCGTGGCGGGCACGACGCACGCCCACATTCATCGATAAAATTCGAGTGACTCGCAGTGTCGCGAATCAGCGGCACACGGGACAATGCGTGGATTCCCCTAGTTACCCCGGATTGGCCGCACTACAGCACGCGACGCATCCGCGCGCGCCGCGAGCGCCGCTGTTTTGCAGTCGTGAGGCAGCTTTTCGGTCCTGCAGAAATCCGGCCACTGGTCGGTGTCGAGCCTGCGATCTTCTCCGCTAGCGCGCGATCTTCGGAGACGTAGGAGACGAACACGTCAGCCATGCGCAGCTCAACGAGGGGCGAAGGACAGCAAGCATAAACCACCTGTTGGATACCGAGGAGCACGCGGTGCATGCAGCATTGCGCACTCCCAGATCGGGTGCGGACGGCGCCTGATCGCCGCTTTGCTCACATCTCGCGGATCACTTCCGTTGCGGCGAGACAGTTCGCGGCGTCGCCGCTGCCGATCGCGCTGACGTCGACGTTGAGCGGCACGCTCGTCGGATGCGTGACGGTCGCGGTGCCGCGCGCGACGCAGTTCAACCTACCCCTTTAAGCTGATCATAAGGTGGCTTATCATTAGCATGAACAAGACAACAGAACCAACATGACCGAATCGCTCGACCGGGACCCGGTCGTTCTCATCTATGACGTCGCGCGCATCGTGCGCACGAAGTTCGACCAGCGCGCCCGCGCGCGCGGCATGACCCGCGCGCAATGGCACATTCTGGCGCGCGTCGAGAAACAACCGGGACTATCGCAGAGCGAGCTGGCGGCGATCTGCGACGTCGAGCCGATCACCGTCGCCAGGCTGGTGGACCGCCTCGAGAAACGCGGGCTGCTCGAACGCCGGCCCGATCCGAACGACCGTCGCATCTGGCGTTTGCACAATCGGCCGCTGGCGCAGCCGATCCTCGAAGAGATGAGCGCGTATCGCCAGGAACTCGTCCGCGATATCGACGCGCATATCGGCGCGGCAGCGCGTGAAGCGATGGTCGATGCATTGCTCGCAGTGCGCGCGCGCATGAACGCCATACCGGATCCCCTCAGCGATCGCGTCAGCGTTGGCGGGCGATCTTCGCAAGCGGTAGGGAGTTAGAGCCATGGCAGTAGCACAAGCGAATCCGGCCCCCACCCCGCCGGTGCCCATTCATCCGTCGGCCGAGCGTGAGGCCGTAGTTGCGCCGCTCGCGGCGCCGGCGCCGTCGCGCAACAGACGCGCCTTGCGACGTGCGTTGATGCTCGGCGGCATCGTGATCGTGCTCGGCGGCACCACCGTCGCCTACCTGAACGGGGGTCGCTACATCGGCACCGACGATGCGTACGTGAAGGCGGCGCAGCTGACGGTCACGACCGACGTCTCCGGAATGGTGAAGTCGGTCGAGGTACACGAAGGTCAGCGCGTGGCCGCGGGTGACGTCTTGTTCCGGCTCGATCCCGAGCCGTTCGAGATCGCGTTGGCAAACGCCAAAGCAACCGAGCTGCAGGCCGAGATGACGGTTCGGTCGTTGAAGGCCGACTATCGAAAGGCGATCCAACAGACCAGCGCGCAACAAGCGATGCTCGACGTCGCCAAGACCACGCTCGATCGATACGCATCGCTTCAGAAGCAGGGGTCGATTGCGCAAACGCAATGGGACCAGCAGCAGGCGACCTATCTGTCGGCATTGGCGACGCTGAATTCGCTCGATCAGGCCGCTGCCGCGACGTTGGCGCGACTCAACGGCAATCCCGAGCTGCCGGTCGAGAATTTTCCGGACGTCATGAAGGCGCGCGCGACCGTGGCCGAAGCGCAACGTCAACTCGACCACACCGTCGTTCGCGCACCGTTCGCTGGCAACGTCACCTCCGTCAGTTCATTGCAACCCGGGACGCTGATCATCTCCGCAATGTCGGCATTCAGTACGACCGGCGCCGTCGGGTTGGTGTCCGACCGCAATCAATGGATCGATGCAAACGTGAAGGAAACCGATCTCACGCGCGTGCGGGCGGGGCAGCCGGTGGACGTGAAGATCGATACGTATCCGGACTGTGCCTGGCGCGGTTCGGTCGGTTCGGTTTCACCTGCCAGCGGCGGCGCGTTCTCACCGTTGCCGTCGCAGAACATTTCAGGGAACTGGGTCAAGGTCGTGCAGCGCGTCTCTGTGCATGTCAATCTCGAAGGCAGCTCCTGCGAGGTGCCTTTGAGCACCGGGATGAGCGCCGTCATTTCGATCGATACCGGCCATAGTCGCTGGCAAGAGTTCGGCGCGGGCTGAGCACGTCGATGGACGCGACCATCTCGGCGCCGGGTCCTCTGTACTCGACGACTACCGCGCGAAATATCGCCGTTGCGTGCGCGATGGCGGCGATGTTCATGCAAACGCTCGACCAAACCATCGCAAACGTCGCACTACCACACATGCAGGGCAGTCTCTCCGCGTCGCGCGATCAGATCACGTGGGTATTGACGTCGTACATCATCGCGTCGGCGATCATGACCGCACCGGTCGGGTGGATTGCGTCGCGCTTCGGCAAGCGGCGCTTCATTCTCGTCGCCGTTGTGGGGTTCACGATCACCTCGGCGCTATGCGGCCTGGCGCAGAATCTCGACCAGATAATCGTTTTCCGTCTGCTTCAAGGCGCCTTCGGTGCCGCGTTGGGGCCGTTGTCGCAGACGATCATGATGGACATGTTTCCGCCGCAGAGCCGCGGCTCGGTCATGGGCATCTGGGGTATGGGTGTGATGCTCGGCCCGATCCTCGGACCGACGCTCGGCGGCTATCTGACCGATGCGTTCAGCTGGCGTTGGGTGTTCTACATCAACGTGCCGGTCGGTATCGCCGCCGTCGCGGGTTTGTTCTTGTTCTATCGAGATCCGGGGCGCGACAAGTCGCTGATTTTCGATTGGTTCGGCTTCGGTCTGCTCGCGGCGGGCCTCGGTGCGTTGCAGCTGATGCTCGACCGCGGCCCGCACAACGACTGGTTCAACTCGAGCGAGACCGTAATCGAGGGCGTCGTCGCGTTGCTCGGTCTGTATTTGTTCACCGTGCACATGGCGACGGCCGAAAAACCGTTCATCCGGCTCGAGATCTTCAAGGATCGGAACTTCACGTCGGCGACGATGCTGATGTTCGTGACCGGCGGGCTGTTGGTGTCGAGTTCGGCGTTGCTCGCACCGTATCTGCAGACGCTGGGGGGTTACTCCGTCACCGACGCGGGTCTGCTGATGGTCCCGCGCGGAATCGGCACGATGCTCGCGATGTCGATGGTCGGGCGAATTGCGATGCGCTTCGACGCGCGCAAGGTGATCACGCTCGGTGCCACTGTGCTGCTGCTGACGACGTACGAGATGTCGCGTTGGACACCGGCGGTGACGGGGCTGACGATGGGTTGGGTGGGTTTCATCCAGGGTTTCGGGATGGGCTTCATCTTCGTACCGATGAATCTCGTCGCGTTCTCCACGATCCCGGCGGAAATCCGCACGGATGCGTCGGCGATCATGAATCTGCTGCGCAACATCGGCGCTGCATTCAGCGTTTCGTTGACGACCGCTGTGCTGACGAGCAGCACGCAGATCGTACATGCGCAGGTCGCAGCGAACATCGACCCGTTCAATCGCGCGCTCGGCGTCAACGCCCAGTCAATGATGTGGAATCAGAACCTTCCCTTCGGCTTGGCCTCGATCGACGCTGTGATTTCGCGTGCGGCGCTGCAGATCGCGTACGCGAACGACTTCCTTTTTCTGTTCTACACGTCGATTCCGGCGGTGTTGCTCGTGTGGCTGATGCGACGACCGCAACTGCCCGGTGCGACACGGCCGAAGCCCGAGGACGTTCATCTGCCGGAATGAAGCACGAGCGCGCGACGTCCACAATCGCAACAAACCGGCAATGGCGCTGCGTTCAGCGCCATTGGCCGGCCTCTCGAACGTTCAGTGCGCGATTGTCGCCGCGGGGATTTTCCACGTGCCGTCGATGATCGACGGCGGTGTCTCCGTCGGCCAGTAGAGCCGAAACATCAGGATGAATTTGTCCTTCGGCGCGGGCAGCCAGTTCGATTCTTTGTCTTTGCCCGGGCTCCCGTTCTGGATGTACAGATCCACCGAGCCGTCTGCGTTCGTCTTCAGGCTATCGCGCGCGCTGACCGAATAGCGATCGATCGGGTTCGCGACGAAGAAGTAGTCCGCGCCGTACATCGTCAGTGACCAGAATCCTTTGACCGGAGGCAGTTGCCCTTTGTCGAAGTGGACCACGTATTTGTTGGCTCCGCTGTAAGGTTTGCCATCGGCGTCCGCCACGGAGGTCGGATACACGGCATCCTGGGGCCTATTCGCACCGAGTCCAATCGCGGTGACCAACGCGCGCTGAATGTAGTTGGTGCCGTAGAGACCGGTCTTCGTCGTGAACAGCCAGCCGTTTTCGAAGGTCGCATCGCCCGCCGGCACACTGGCCTTCTCCCACGTCATGATCTTGCCAAAAGCGAGTTGCGGGACCGCCGCGAGCGCCTTGGCGGCATCGGGGCCGAGCTTTGCGGAATCGAACGGCGCGCCCGCCACGATGCCGAGTTGCGCGAGCTTCGCGACCATCGGCGCATCTGCTGCGGCGGGCGGATTGTCTTTCATCAACGACGCGAGCAGCGAAAAGTACGCATCGGCGCTCAACGCGTTCACCTGATCGCGCACCGGCGTCTTCATATCGATGCTCGGGGTCGACCTTGCCCGTTGGCGCGGAATACGGTTTGCCGTACGCGCTGAGTGGGACCACTGTGACTTCATCCTGCAGCTTGTGCACTGCCGCGTAATCTTCCGCCGTACCGGTGCAATAGATCCGGCCCAGAACCCACACGATCGCGGTGGGTGATTTGTATTCCGTAGCACCCGCCGGCAGCGCGCCTTTCCAACCCGGGCCGGTGATCGCGTATTTCTGCGGACCGGTACCGGTCGTCCGCTTGCCGGGTACCTGGAACACGTCGGTCCAGCCGTCGAGCATCGGAAACAGGTAATAGCGGTCGTGCGCGTCGGGCAGGCTGATCACGTACGGCTCTTTGCTCACGTCGAGGAACCCGTACGTGTATAGCGTGTCCGCGTTCGGTGCCGTGACATCTCTGAACGACGCGTTCGGATACTCGCGCAGTTTCCCGATCTGACCCATCGGCGCGCGCGTGCCCTCCGCCTTCGCGACGTTGGTGACGACGCGTCGCGTGTACTCCATCGTCACGAGCGGATAACCGTAGATGTAAGCGTCCACGCCGAGGTCGGTTGCTTCTTTCGCCGTAAGCGCCGCGGCCTGGCTCGCGAGCGCACTCGCAAACAGGATCGCCGTTGCCGCACGCATCAGGCGGGTCGCTGCGCCGCGCTGTCCATCGATGTTCTTCATGGTCATCTCCTTGGATTTGTTTTTTTCGTCAACTTTTTTGGAGGATAACCGAGCTTTAGGCGAATCGGGAAGATGTCGACCCGCATGGTTCAAAGTGCAGCTCGTGGCAATGCCGCGAACGTGGTCGCTGTCTAACTCGGGCGCCGGGAAATCGTTCTTGCGGTGCGTCAGCTCACGCGATCTGCATCCTCGCCAAGCGACCATGAAAGCAACTTCGCGTTTGGCAGCTTATCGAATCGCCAGCTCCTGGTCGCAATCATCTCGCGTACGTCCCTCGCCAATCGAGGTCCGTCGAAATACCGCACTGCATTCAGCGCGAGCACCGGATACACCGCGAGGGTGCAGGGCACGCAGCAAAAGGTGCCCTTTGGTTTACCGTTGTGGAAATTCGCTCGCATGATTCTCAGGGCGAGATCTTTCTCGACGGATTCATAGAAGTCGGAACCTTCGTATCGAGCACCGAGCACGCGTTTTCCGCAGATGAGTGACGCACACCGGACGAACGTTCCAATCGACGCTCCCGCTACCGAAAATCCTGCGGGGTGTTTGATCTTCTTCGGCAGTTTCAGATGGGGGAAGTCAGACAACAAATCCGGAAGGTCTCTGCGAACGAACATGGAGTCCTCGTGCGACACCTTCGACCTCAGCCTAGCTCGGTCTGCTACCTCCCAAAGTTGATCGAGGTCCATTTCGACTCCCTCAGCCTGCGCAAGAGGTGCAGGAGCATAGTTCCGCCGACGTCGCGGACGCGATACCTTTCAACGGTTGCGATCTGAGAGGCGGAACGACGATGCCAAAGCTCGAGCGGTTGCCGCACGACAGCAGCAATCGATGAGGTCATGCGGGTCATGCGCCGCGACGGCGCGGTCATCCTCACCGGCATGATGTCGGATGCGCAGACGACCGCGCTCGTCGACGAGCTGATGCCGTACCTCGTCGCGACCAAGCCCGGTCGGGAAACCTTCTCGGGGTTCAAGACAACGCGCACGGGCGCGCTGGCGGCGCGCTCGCCGCTCGTTCGTCAGGCGATTCTCGATCGCCGCATCCGTGCGGTCTGCGATCAGGTGCTGCTGCCCAATTGCGATCGCTACCAGGTCAACGTCACTCACATCATCCGCATCATGCCCGGCGAGGTCGCGCAGGTGATGCACCGCGATCGCTGGTCGTGGGCCTATCTGAAGGAGATCGAACCGCAGCTCAACACGATCTGGGCGCTGACCGACTTCACCCGCGAGAACGGAGCGACGCAGGTCGTGCCGGGGTCGTGGACGTGGCCGGACAGCCGCCGGCCCCGGCCGGACGAAATTGCGTACGCGGAAATGGAACGCGGCTCGGTGCTGGTCTACACGGGTTCGGTGTTCCACGGCGGTGGCGCGAACCAATCGGACGCGCCGCGCATCGGCATGAACCTGACCTATTGCCTGAACTGGCTGCGCCAGGAGGAGAACCAGTATCTTTCGTGTCCGCCCGAGATCGCCCGCACCTTCGAGCCGGAGCTGCAGGCGCTGATGGGATACGCCTCGGGCGGCTACGGACTCGGCTTCTACACGCCGCCGCTAGGGCCGGAAGAAGGTCCTGAAGTCCATCCGATCGAACACGCGGTGCGCAGCGGGCCCAAATGAGACGGCGCGAACCCATCTGACAACTTCGTAGCGCGGCGCGAGGCTCGTCTGACGTGAATGGGATCGACCAGAGCGGCCTTGAGGCGGCGCTCGCGCGTCGCATATTGCGCGACACGTCCGTCGGAGCGCTCAAGTTGCCCGAAGCGCCAGGCCTCGATGCCACGAACAGCGTTTTCGACGGCACGAACTTTCGGCAAGCGCAGCTCTCCGGCGCGCGCTTCGTCGACTGCACGTTCTACACATGCACGTTTCGCAGCGCCGACCTGACGGATTGCCGCTTTGAGAGTTGTCGCTTCTTCGATGCAACGCGCGATACGAGGTGCGACTTCAGCTACGCGGATTTGCGCCGCTCTCGCTTCGAACGTTGCGATCTGACGACGGCGAAGCTCACACACGCGCGCACGTTCGGTGTCGAGTTGGTCCGATGCCAGGCCTCGGGTGCCGCGTTCGACAACGCCGACTTCGGCCTCGGCACCGGCTCGTTCTACAGCGCAACGTTCGACGGCTGCAATCTCGCGTACGCCGACTTTTCGCGTACGACGCTGACCGAATGCACGTTGGTTGGTTGCCGATTGACCCACGCCATCTTCGATGACGCCGTGCTCGAGCGGGCCGACCTGTCGGGCAGCGCGCTCGAGAACATCGAAGGACGCGGGCTCGTGTTGATCGGCGCCGATCTGCGCGGCGCGACCTTCAACAATCTGAATCCGCGCGAAATGGATCTGACGGGCGTTCGCGTCGACGCCGAGCAAGGCATGCTGCTGCTACTCGCGATGGGGATCGACGTCGGGTGATCGGCCAGTCACGATCGATCTCAATCGGCGGCGACGTCGGAGAGTGCTTCGCACCGCCGCGCCGAAGCTCGGCCGGCCCATCTGATCGTACCGAACGCCGGCAATCTCCCACAGCGGGACAAAATAGCGCAGCGGACCCTTCACACCCGTGTTGTAGTACTCATCAGTCAACATGCCTTGTTGATACTGAAAGACGAGATTGTCGAGCCGGATCCGGTGCGCGTTGAGGAAGTTCTGGCAGCGGAAACGCTCCGCTGCCGAGAGCTGCTCGAACGCAGCGACCGCCGCCGCTCGCGGCATCGCTGAATCGAGTGAAGATCTCCGCGACGTCGGCAGACCCCGCGACGAACAACGAGGTCTCCAGCAACGCGGCGGAGCGCGCCTGGTACGTCTGTGCGAGCGCGAGCCGATGCGCGTCGTCGAGCACGCGTGCATTTGCGTTGGTGCTTTCGCGACTGTGCCTCACCCGGATCGCGAGATAGACGAGGCTTCCGACGACGCCGATCGCGCCGATGAAGTTGCCGACGTTGCCTAGGATCTCGGTCATTTCCAGCATGTGTCGTACCTCCATCTAGTCCAGCTGCCTCAGTGTCTTGAACGTCGCGTACGTCGCGACGCAGAACGGCACGCAGTACGTCAACAACAGCTTCGTCCACGCAATCGGAGCACCGCCGAACCACGCTTCCCATTGATTGATGACATTCAGGATCGACCCGACGACCACCGCCACGCCGAGTGAACGGCGCAGATAGATGCCGGACAGCGCCTGCGTCAATCTGTCGGGGATATCGCTCACACGGCCCGTGCCTCCGTTTCTCAAGCGCGGGCGTGAAACACCAGCCGCGCGTCGTCCCACGGACGCGGCGTACGGTCGTCGGGGAACGCGGTCACACGAACGTCCCGAAATCCCGCTGTCGCGAGCATCAGCTCGATCTCGCTCTTGAAATAGAGACCGATCGTGATCGTACTCGTCTGCGCCGCGACCTCTGCGTCGTCCCGAAACTGCGCGATGCGCATCTCGAGCGTCGTGGTCTGCTCGAGCGGATCGAGCGCAACAAGGCGGGTGCGGAGTTCGAGCTCAGTGCCGTCGCGCGCGCGCCGACGGTCACCGCGGGTCGACCAAGGTCGAGGCAACTCGGGCTTCTCGGCCCAATACGCCCAGGTTTTGCCCATTTCGCGATTCGGCAGGTAATGATCCATCACGAACGTGCCGCCGCGCGTGAGGTGCGCGCGGATGCGGCGAAGCCCCTCGAGGTCGTCTGCGCGAGTACCGCCGAGCCCGAACGCGCCGCACACCACGATGGTGCGATAGTGGCGTGGCAGCTCGAGTTCGTGCATCGCCTGTTGGTGCAGCGAAACGCGCAGTCCCTCCGCCTCGGCCGCTCGCTGGCACCAACTCAGCATGTCGGCGGAAGCGTCGCTGCCGTCGACGTCGATTCCGACTCGCCGCAGCGGCAACAGCAGGCGCCCCGTCCCGCAGCCGGCGTCGAGCGCGGGCTCACCGCTCTCCTCTATTGCACAACGGAAGTACTGAATGTCGTCACCGTCGTGATTGAACTCGGCCCACCAACGAGCCATGAGGCCGTGGTGCCAGATGCGCATGGGCTGCGTCACTCAGAGTCCTCCTGTCAACGATGATAAAGTCCCTCGGGGCGCCTAGGGAAATAGTCATGAGCCAGTTTCCGTTCGAACGGTTGGCGGCCACGCCCGACGAAGTGGCCATCGGCGCGTTGTCGAGCGATCGCCAGTTGAAAGTTCTCGAGTCCATTCGAGCCCACGGCGCGGCCATCGTCACCGGTGCGGTCGATCTCGAACATTGCGATGGGCTGCGCGAGGTCATGACAGCAGATCTCGAGGCCGCAGCGCGCTACCCGTTCGCGCTCGATGTACCCGGTCATCTACAGCACAATCCGCCGCCCCGTGCGCGCGACATCCACGCCGACATCATCGCCAACCCAATCGCGGTGTCGCTTGCGCGCGCACTGATGGGCCGGGTGCGGCTTGCGTTGTACACGGGCAACACGATGCTGGCGAACACGACACGACAGCAACCGGTGCATTGGGATGAGGCCCAATTGTGGCCCGCTCTCGAACACGCGCCGCCGTGCGCCTCGCTCGTGGTCAACATTCCTTTGGTCGACGTCACACTCGCCAACGGCGCTCTCGAGGTGTGGCCCGGCACGCATCTCGACGTGCGCTCGAGCCAGCAGGATTCGAGTTCGCTGCTCGTGCCCGACGCGTGGCTCGATGCGCGGCGGCGCGAATGCCCACCGGTGCGAGTGCCGATGCCGAAAGGCGCGCTGCTGTTCCGCGATCTTCGGCTGTGGCATCGCGGCACGACCAACTCGACCAACGAGGCGCGGCCGATGTTGGCCGTCGCGTACCAACCGTGGTGGTTTCGCCCAATGGTGATCGACTTCTTCTCGGACGCGAAACCCGTTTTGTCGAAATTGCGCGTGCCGGTGATGGCCCGTTATCGCGAACAGTTCGACTACCTCGTGTGGCCGCCTAACCTGGATCTCGTCCCCGCCCCGATCGACGCGGCGAACCGGCGCATCGAACCGTCAGTCTGATCCGGCCGCCTTCGCTTGCTCGCTTGACTCGCTCGACTTGCGCAGCCTACGTTGGCGCACCCATATAAGAATGTGCGGCGACTCGTCGCAGCGGGTGCTGCGGTGCGTATCACACGCCGGGCAGATACGGGGGGAGAATCACATGCAACGCACTGTCAGCTCCATCGGGGCGCTTCTCGTCGTGTTCGCGGCGAGCGCCAGCGCTTCAGACACAGATACTCTCATCGCACTCGACAAACAGTGGGGGGAATCGGTTATCACGGGTGACATGACCGTGTCGGCGAAACTGCTTGCCGACCAGGTCGTCTCGATTTCCGAGCTCGGCATCAGAGGAAAAAAAGAGGAGCTTGCCGACGACGAGCCAGCGCCCGCCGGCACGCGCTATGAACCGACGGACTACAAGGTCACGTTCCTGAATCCAGACACGGCTATCATGACGCACCTCACAAAGGGTACTGACGCGCATGCCAGCCTGCATGTCTGGACACGCAAGGACGGCAATTGGCAGATCGTCGCCAGTTCGACGACGCCACTCGAGAAGAAATAGAAAATCGTTGGACTGACAGCCGACGCAATTTTCAATTGATCGGCTGACGGCCCTCCAGAGGGGGCGCCGGGATTTGTTCCGGCCTCGAACTGCGTCGCAGTGCCGCGAACTCCTCACTGGTCCCCCGAAGCGGTATTGAATCCGTCTAGTGGAAAACCCGGATAGCTCTGCGTTCGCCGTGGATGCAGCATCGACACAGATATCCGTGACGTCGGCATAGCGCAGCACCTGAAAAGAGTTCACGAGAAAAAGCAACGTGGGCGGTTCAACCAGAGCGCCTCGATGCGGAGATTCGTTCGCAGCTCTGCGGTGATTACGGCATGAATGTTCGAACATCCGAATCCGACCTCGCGTGGGATCTGCGCAATCCACCGGATTTTTCCCTCGTGCTCGGTGGGCCGCTGTATCAGCTGTTCTTGAAGGCGCATTTGTCGGACGACGCGCTGATGATGGTGCGCCAGCGCATCATCGTCATCGCGCTGGTCGCCTGGTTGCCGTTGCTGGTGCTGTCCGCGCTCGAAGGGCATCTCTGGCGCGGCGATTCCGGTGTTTCGTTTCTGCACGACATCGAAGTTCACATCCGCTTTCTCGTTGCGATGCCGCTGTTGATTGTCGCAGAACTCGTCGTGCACAACCGGCTGCGCCCATTGCTGCACCAGTTCGGCGAACGCGACCTGATTCCAACCGCGGAAATACCGCGCTTCGAATCGGCCGTCGCCGCCGCGTTCCGCCTGCGCAACTCCGCGCTTGCCGAGGTGCTGCTGATCGCATTCGTTTACACGATCGGAGTTGTCGTCGTCTGGCGGCACTACATTGCGCTCGACACGGCCACTTGGTACGCGACGCCGTCGCCCGACGGTATTGAGCTCACGCCCGCTGGATGGTGGTACGGCTACATCAGCCTGCCGATATTCCAGTTCCTGTTGTGCCGCTGGTACTTCCGGTTGTTTATCTGGTCACGCTTTCTGTGGCAGGTATCGCGCATCCCGCTGCGCCTGGCTCCGATGCATCCGGATCGCCTCGGCGCTCTCGGCTTTCTCTCGAACACCGTTTATGCGTTTGCGGTGCTCGCCGTGGCCCACGGCGTACTCCTCGCCGGAACGCTCGCGAACCGCATTTTTTTTGCCAACGCAACGCTGCTGCAATTCAAAACCCAGGTTGCGGTCGTCGTCGTGTTTCTACTGTGCATCGTCCTCGGCCCGCTGCTGATGTTTTCGCCACAGCTTGCTCAGACGAAACGCGTCGGTCTTCGCGAATACGGCGCGCTGTCTCAACGCTATGCGCGCGAGTTCGACGCCAAATGGCTACGCGGCGGCGCATCAGCCGGGGAGCCATTCGTAGGGAGCGCCGACATCCAGTCGCTCGCGGATCTCGCCAACAGTTTCGAAGTGGTTCGGACGATGCGCGTCGTGCCGATCACGAGAGACGCTATCCTCGGTCTCGTGGTCGCGACACTGGCTCCTCTCGTGCCACTGATGCTGACGGTGATGCCGCTCGAAGAGCTGCTGAAGACATTGTTTTCGGTGCTCGCGTAGCGCGCGTCAAAAGAAGGAGACGTGATGACCAAACGCCGTAAGACCATTGTGGAAATGCCGCAGCAGCGTTCCGCGTCGGTGAGCGAGGCAGAACGCCGGCAAGCGATCGAGCAGGCCGCGTACTATCGAGCCGAGCGCCGCGGGTTCGAGCCGGGTCACGAGCTCGAGGACTGGATCGCGGCCGAAGCGCAGGTGGACGCGGCGCTTGCGAAGACCTGATCCGCACGCGCGCCCTTGTGCCCATGTTAGGGCGTAGTGCAGCCTCATAACTTTCCGGCAACCAGTTGCGCGAGTTCGATCATGCGGTGCGCGAAACCCATTTCGTTGTCGTACCAGCTCATGACCTTCGCGAAGTTCGGCCCGATCACTTGGGTCAGTGTGGAGTCGTAGATCGACGAGCGCGGGTCACCGAGATAGTCCGTGGACACGAGCGGTTCGTCCGAGAAGCCGAGGATGCCGCGCAACGGTCCTTCGCTTGCGAGTTTCATCGCGCGGTCGATCGCGTCCCTAGTCAGCGGCCGCTGCGTTGCTACCGTGAGATCCACGAGACTCACGTCCATCGTCGGGACGCGAATCGCCTGCCCGTCGATTTTGCCTCTCAACTGGGGCAGAACGTCACCGATCGCCTTCGCCGCGCCGGTGGAGGTCGGCACCATGTTCATCGCGGCTGCGCGCGCCCGACGCAGATCGCCTTTGCGGTGCGGGATGTCGAGCACGGGTTGGTCGTTCGTATAGGCGTGGATCGTGGTCATCAGCGCGAACTGTATGCCAAAGGTTTCGTCCAGCACCTTGGCGACCGGAGCAAGCGCATTCGTCGTGCACGAACCGCAGGAAATGATGTGGTGATTTGCTGGATCGTAGTCCGCCGCGTTCACGCCGATCACGATCATCGTCTCATGGTCTTTCCCAGGCGCCGACAATACGACCTTACGCGCACCCGCATCGAAGTGCGGTTGTAGTTTCGTGCGGTCGGTGAATACGCCGGTGCATTCCAACACGATGTCGACGCCGAGTTCGCGCCACGGCAGGTCCACGGGATCTTTCGCGGCGAACGTCCTCACCGTATGGCCTTCGATATCGAGACGCCGATCATCTGCACTTGCCCGAACTTTGGCGCGACCATGCACTGTGTCGTAGTTGTACAAGTGCGCCAGGGTTCTAGCATCCGCGAGGTCGTTGATGGCCACCAGTTCGATGCCATCGCGGCGTACTTCGCTGAGCGTGCGCAAAATGCAGCGTCCAACGCGGCCGAACCCATTGATCGCTATCCTCGTAGACATCATCGTCTCTCCGTGTGTTGCGTCGTAGCGTGTCGGCCCAGGCTAGTAGCACGTCGACGCCGATGCCATCGCGATTGGGTCATCACTCGATGCGGCGATCATCTTCGCGTCACCGCAGAACCAACGTTACGTCGACGTACGTCGGGTCTCGATCGACGCGCTCGGTAAACCCGAGTTCGCGTGCCAGCTTCAGCATCTGACGATTCTCCCGCAGGACCAGACCGAACAACTCGCCGATGCCGCGCGTTTTCGCGTAGGCGATGATCCGCCGCATCAACAGCGTGCCGAGTCCGCGTTGCGCGAATTCATGCCGAACCAGGATCGCGAATTCCGCGCGCGCCAGGTCGGGGTCCGCGTGAATTCGCACGACGCCCCAGATGTCGCCAGCCTGACCGTGCGGCATCACCGCCAGCGCCATCTCGCGGTCGTAGTCGATCTGCGTGAAGCGTGCGGCGAGCGGATGCGGCAGCGATTTCATCGCGACAAAAAAGCGCATGCGAATTTCTTCCGGGGTCAGCTTCTCGAACGCGGCACGCAATGCCGGCTCGTCCTCAGGGCGGATCGGCCGCAGCAGCAGGACCTGGCCGTCGTCGAGCGTCACGGATTCCTCCAGCTCGCTCGGATAGGGCGAGATCGCGAGGCGTGCTGCGCCGGGACGCTCGGCGCGTGCGACGCGGACGCGTACATCGAGCGCGGTCGCGCCATGCGCATCGACGAACAGCGGATTGATGTCGAGTTCGACGACTTCCGGCACGTCGATCATCAACTGCGACACGCGCAGAAGCGTCAACGCGGTCGCGTTCAGGTCGACCGGGGCGAGGCCGCGATAGCCGCTCAGCAGCTTAAAGACGCGCGTGCGCGTGATCATCGCATGCGCGAGTGCGGCGTTCAGCGGCGGTAAGCCGAGCACGGTGTCGCCGCGCACTTCAACTGCCGTGCCGCCGTGGCCGAACACGACGACAGGTCCGAACTGCGCGTCTTCATACGCGCCGACAATCAACTCGAAGCCGCCGCGGGTCGTCAGCATCGGTTCGACCGTGAATGCGAGTTCGCGCAAGTCCTCGCGCGCGCCGCGCACGCGTTTCAACATCGCAACCGCCGCGCTGTGCACCGCATCGGCGTCGGCGAGGTCGAGAATCACGCCGCCGACTTCGGTCTTATGTGTGATATCCGGCGAGTGGATCTTCAGCGCGACCGGCACGCCGAGACGGCTCGCCGCGGTCGCCGCGTCGCTCGGCGTCGCGCAGCGGATCGACGACACGATCGGAATTCCGTACGCGGCGATCAACGCACGCGCGGCGGCCGCGTCGAGCCAACCGCCACCGCGTTGCAACGCTTCGGCGACTAACGCGTGCACTGTGGCTCGGTCCGGCGACGCCGCGACCGGCACACTTGCGGGCGTTTCCAACAGCGCCGCTTGGTTGCGCTGGTAGTTCACCAAGTACATGAAGGCGCGCACCGCGTCTTCCGGCGTCGCATAGTTCGGCACACCGTGCGCGGTCAACAGCGCCGCCGCGTCGCGCTGATGGTCGCCGCCGACCCAGCTCGCGAGCAGCGGTTTCCTCCGGTGGTGCGCGTGCGCATCGACGACGGCCTGCGCGCAGTCGACGCTCGACGCCACCGCAACCGGACAGTTCAACACCAGCGTCGCATCGACGTTCGGGTCGGCGATCACGATATCGAGCGCGGCCCGATAGCGCGCGGCGTCGGCGTCGCCGATCAGGTCCACCGGATTACCGTGCGACCAGGCCGGCGGCAGCAGCGCGTTCAATTGCTCGAGCGATGCATCGCCGAGCGTCGCGAGCCGTGCGTGCTCGTCGATCAAACGGTCGGTCGCGAGGATGCCCATGCCGCCGCCGTTGGTGACGATCGCGAGCCGATCGCCGAACGGTCGCCGGCCCAAGGCGAGCATCTCGACCGCGCCGAACAGTTCTTCCAACGCAAACACCCGTAGCATTCCCGCACGGCGTATCGCGGCGTCGTACACCGCATCGCTGCCGGCCAGCGCGCCGCTGTGTGAGCGCGCCGCCTTCGCCCCTTCCGCGTGCCGACCCGCCTTGCAGACAATCACCGGTTTGCTGCGAGCCGCCGCACGCGCGGCCGACATGAATTTGCGCGCATGCGTGACGGCTTCGATGTACAGCAGGATCGCGCGAGTCGAGTCGTCATTCGCGAGATAGTCGAGCGCGTCGCCGAAATCGACGTCCGCCATGCCGCCGAGCGACAACAGGTGCGAAAAGCCGATGCCGCGCGAATTCGCCCAGTCGAGAACGGCGGTGAGTAACGCACCCGACTGCGTGACGAACGCAATGCCGCCCGCACGCGGCGTCAACGGCGCGAAACTCGCGTTCATAAGCGCGCCGGGCGCGAGGACGCCGACGCAGTTCGGTCCGATGATGCGAAGCAAGTGCGGCTTTGCCGCGTCGAGCATCGCCTGCTGCAACGAGGCGGCCTCCGCGGTGCCGAGTTCGGAAAAGCCGGCCGAAATCACGACCGCCGCTTTCGTGCCCCGGCGGCCGAGCTCATCGATTAGCGCCGGCACCGTCGCGGCCGGCGTCGCGATCACCGCGAGATCAGGCGCACTCGGCAGATCGGCAATCGAGCGATAGGCGACCCGGCCGAGAATCTCGGCGGCGTTCGGATTCACCGGCATGACCGGTCCGTCGAAACCACCGTCGAGCAGATTCTCTAACAACGTGCGGCCGACCGAGTGCGGCCGCTCCGATGCGCCGATCAGCGCGATAGAGCGTGGCTTCAGTGCGAATTCGAGATTGCGAATCGACATCGGTCTAAAAGTACCGGGTTCCGGTCTCGTGTGCATCGCTTGCATCGTCGGCCCGCCCGCTGCTGCGCTGAACCGGTGATCTACCGAGTTGGCATAGTGCGCTCCGCTGATCGAACGTTGACCGTTGCTGACCGGTCGCGTCGGCCGGCCTCGACTAGGATGCGCGCCCCGAACTCTGGTTCGCCCGCCGCATTGAGTACGCCGAGCGTATGTCTCCGCTCCCCATAGCAAGTTCGTTGGTCCGTGGCGTTGATCGACACGCGCAGAACCCTCGCGGCGCTGCGGCGCAACCGACCCGTGACGCACGCCGGTCGCCTGGACATCGCCGCCTGCGCGACCCGGCCAGCGATCTGATGCGTGTGATTGCCAGGCGCGTGCCGCATGGAGTCACCGGAGGATCGCGTGAGCGACTGCGCGCATCCAGCTGGGTTGCACTGGCGTCGGTCGTTGGCGCACTGCTCGGCGTCGAACTGCAGGCGCGGTTCGACGTTCGCAACCTGTTCGATGGTGCGAATGCGGCGCACGCGAGCACGCTCACGTTGTCTGGACGCGTCGTCGGTGTCGCCGGTGGCGACACGTTGACGCTATACGTCGACCGCAAACAATACCGAATTCGCCTCGCCGAGATAGATACGCCGGAGAGCGACCAGCCCTGGGGATCGCACGCGACGATGGCGCTCGCGGGCAAAGTCTATCTGCGCAACGTCGTCGTCGAAGTGACCGATCGGGACCGTTACGACCGGCTGGTGGGCACGGTGTGGCGAGGCGATCGCGACATCAATCGCGAACTCGTGAGCGAAGGCGACGCGTGGGCCTACCGACAATACCTGCACGACCGCTCACTGCTGGTCGATGAAGCGCATGCGCGCGATGCCAAGCGAGGTCTTTGGAGCCTGCCGGATCCTATTCCACCATGGCATTGGCGCCACTCTGCGGCAACCGCCCCCCAGTAACACCGTTGTCGCCAGCTCGTGCGCGGAGCGCGAGCGCGAGCGCGAAGTACATCACCAGCGAAACCGCAACGATCACCATCAACACGAGGGTCGCCGTCGTGACGCCGCGCCGCTCGATCAGCGCACCGGTCAGCGTCGGGCTGATCAGCGTGCCTAGCCCTACGGCTGCGGGGACGAGTGAGCTCAGTCGTCCGGATGGATCGCGTACCGCAACGAGTGCGATCAGAAACGGCCCGATGAAATTCCACGCCGCGTTGTAAGCGAATCCCGCCGCGCCGAATTCGGTGAGGCTCGATGTGGCGGCGAGCCATGGGATCGACACCAGGAAGATGCCGGCAGCGACGAACTGCGCCCACAGGGCTACAGATCGCCCCGCCATGTGGGCAGCGCCCAGTGAACCGATGACGCCGGCGAACAACGATGCCGCGATGACGTTGGCAACCGGACCCGAGGGAAGACCCGCGTGCTCGGCGAATAAGCCGATGAATATCCAATCGCCGACAGCGCCGATGTTGAAGATCACGACCGCAACCAACGCGAGCCACGCGGCGTACGACGTCGCCGCCAGCGCACGTTCAGCGTGCTGCCGCGGCGGCCGGGTGCGCTGCGGGAGCCGTGCCGCGATGGCGACGCCGAGCACTGTGACGAGCGCGAGCACCGCCACATAACCGCGCAGCCCGAGCGCGTCACCCGGGAGTACCGCGAGGAAGACACCGCCCATCACAACGTCTGACGTAACGCGAAGGCCGATCGCTCGCGCTGGGTTTTCGGCCTGCCCGAGCAACACGAATGACACGCTGGCGATCGCACCGACCGTGGCGCCTCCGACGAGTTGTGCAACCGTCAGCGCCCACAGCGACGGCGCATAGCCGAGCGCGATCAACGAAGCCGCGTCACCGATCAGACATGCAGCGACCAGGCGGCGGAGGTCGACACGCGAGATCCACATGGGCCCCGTCGCCGACGCGACGACGCCGGCGAGCACGTTCACCGAGACGAGGTAGCCATACTGGCTCTCGCTGAGTCCTTGAAAGTGCAGAAGCAGAATCGAAAACGCCGGCAGCACGTTCCCCGGAAGCGCGGAGATGCTGCCGACCAGAATCGCCGCGACGAGCGGTGTGTGTTTTGAGGCGACGGAAGCCTCAGAGGCTAGCGTGGCGACGGCGCAACCCAAACACCGGGACGAGCCGCGACCGCCCGCTCCTCGAGCTTGCCATCGGCGACGATGGTTCGCCCATTGACGATCACCTGGTGAATGCCCTTCGGCTGATCGGCGGTCAACCGCTCGCCGTTCGCCGGGAAATCACGGACGCGACGCGTCGGACCCGGTGCAATCGTCTTCTCGTCGAATACCACCACGTCGGCATATGCACCGCGTCGAAGCACGCCGCGATCGGTGAAGCGAAAGAGATCCGCTTGTACTTGCGTCAACTTATGAATCGCTTGCTCCAGCGTCAGCACGCCCTTGTCGCGAACCCATGTTCCGAGCAGATCGCTCGGCATCACGGCGTCGCAGATCTGGCCGACGTGTGCACCGGCGTCCGATAGGCCCAACGTGCAGCCGTCGGTGTTGAGCAACAGAGCGACCCCCTCTGCATCGTCGTTGGCGATCATCGACTGAAAACGCAGCTGCAGATCGGGTTCCGCCAAGGCCAGCGTCAACAAGATCTCGAACGGGTGACGGTTGTCCTTCCGCGCGAGTTCGCTCACGCGGTGTCCGACCGCGGCCGGCGAGTGCGGCGCTTCGGTGATCTCGACGCTCCCCCACTGCGGATTGATGCCCTGTCCGGCGGCCCAAGCATCGATGACGCGCTGGCGCCAAGCAGGATCCGCGTACGCACGCCGGCGCTCATCGAAGGTTTTCGGCATCAACTCGGCAAACACCGGATTCGTGTTGAGCGTGAAGGGCTCGATCATGTTCATCGAGAACGACAGCGGTCGGCAGGACACCTCGGCCAGACGTCCGCGCCGCGCGCGCGTCCCGCGGCATGCGTCTCGATGCCCCGCAAATGAAACCCTTGTGGGGTCGTCAGCAACGCCGTGAACGTGAACGGCACGCCGCAGCGAGGTTGCAAGTCGTACAAGTCTGCAAAGCTCAGATTCTCGCCGCCGTTCACGCCAACGACGCCGCGACCGCTGTCGCCGACCGCGTGACACAGCGCGTCGATTTCATCGCGCTTCGCCCAGCGACTCGGAATGGGCTGGCCGTCCGCACCGCGGTGGGTAATCGCGAAACTCGTCGAGAAACCCGCCGCCCCCGCGGTCATTGCGTCGCGGACCATACCCGCCATGCGCCCGATTTCGTCCGGCGTCGCAGCACGCCCCACCGCTTCCTCGCCCATCACGAACAGGCGCAACGGCGTGTGTCCGATATAGGCGGTGTAATTCAGCACGCTGCCGTGTTGACGCACGGTCGCAAGGTACTCGCCGAACGATTCGAACTCCCACGGGATCCCCGCATTGAGGGTCGCGGGATTCATGTCCTCGACTTTTTCCATCGTGCGCGCGATGAGTTCGCGATGCTTGGCATGCGTCGGAGCGATCGAAAAGCCGCAATTGCCGGCGACCACCGTCGTCACACCGTGATAGCACGACGGCGTCAGGGCGGGATCCCAAAACACCTGCGCGTCGTAGTGCGTATGAATGTCGATGAACCCCGGCGCCACGACGCGTCCGCTCGCGTCGATGGTGCGATCGCCTTTGAGATTCGGTCCGATGTCGACGATGCGATCACGCTGCATTGCGACATCGGCGATCCGCCGCGGCGCCCCGGTGCCGTCGACGACTGAGCCGTTCTTGATGACGGTGATCGAAGAATCAGTGATTGCGCTCATCGTGTTCGTCCCGGCGACAAGATGCCGCCAAGTCTTTCACTTGTTCGCGGGTTTGTCGCGCTGCTCGGTGCCGGATTTACCGCCGATGCGAGTCGGCGACATACTTGTGACGA
>CAWHHK010000025.1:0-203080 GCA_963829065.1 uncultured Gammaproteobacteria bacterium
ACGAACCGAACACCGCGCCGATCGCGCCCCACAGCTGTTCGAGCACGTCCTGCGGAAATTCCTCGCGCTTGCGCGACTTGATCAGGCGTTTGTAGCGCTTCACGAGCTCCTTCAGATCGTCGGCGGTGAGTTCCGTGTCCAGCGTCTTGTGCGAGTTCGTGCTTTCAGCGCGTCCATCAACGCATCGAACGGGTCGTGCGATTCCTGGTTGGCCGCCGTGCACGCCCATCACGACGCCGCCGTACATCTGGATGAAGCGGCGATAGCAGTCGTATGCGAAACGCGGGTTCGCGGTGCGCTTCGCGAGCCCCTCGACGGTCTCGTCGTTCAGACCGAGGTTCAGAATCGTGTCCATCATGCCGGGCATCGATTCGCGCGCGCCGGAGCGCACGGACAACAGCAACGGATTGTCGCGGTCTGCCGAAACGTTTGCCTTGTTGGCGTTCGACGTCGGCGATCGCCGCTTCGACGTCGGCGCGTCAGCGACGCTCGGGATAGCGGCGATTGTTGTCGTAGAAATACGTGCAGACGTCGGTGCTGATCGTGAATCCCGGCGGCACCGGCAAGCCGATCGCGGCCATCTCCGCGAGATTCGCGCCCTTGCCGCCGAGCAGATCGCGCATCGCGCTGCCGCCGTCGGTCCTCTTGCCGAACGCGTAGACGTACTGATGGCTGTTTCGGCTTCGCTCCTCGGTTGTCCGTGTCTCTTCGTTTTTTTTGCTGACATGCTGGCTCGGTGTTCTTGCGAATCGTCTGTGGCTGACGTGGCGCGCAGCTCGGTTCTGATCGCCGTCTCCCGCAGGGGTGAGTTATACACGAGTCGGTCGACGACACAGAAGCTTGACGGCGCGATCGCCCATCGTCCGCCGCCAGGAGCGGGCGACGCGATGGACTACACACTGACGTACGTACGCGTCTTCGTGACGGACTGGCACGCGCGCGATCGCACTTCTATACGCAGATACTGCGACATGAAGTCGACGTTCATCGCCGACGGATGGCGCCGAATTCGCGACGGGCGAAGCTCGATCCTTGCTCTCGAACGCCTGATCCCGAGATCCCGCAGATCCCGAGGCCGACCGCGTCGAGACACGATTCGTCGGCTGTCGTTGCGCGTCGACGACATCCACGGCGACTTACAAGACGCTATCCAGCCGAGGCGTCGAATTCGGTCGGCGTACCCGAACGGCAGCCGTGGCGGCGGATGGCTTGCGCACCTGCGCGATCCGGACGGCAATGTGCTGACGCTGCTCGGCGACCGTCACGCTGATGCGACATCGCAACGCCTGGCACCTTTCGCACGTTCTGCAGACGCCTGGCACGGTTTGCACGTCTGTGCAACGCCTGGCACGTTTTGCCGCGATCGCACGGCCGCGGAAGCGTGGCACCGACGCCGACGATCAGTGAATCGCGCGCAGAAACTCGATCAGCAGCTCGTTGGTGCGCGGCGCCGCTTCCTGCTGAATCCAGTGCCCCGCGCCTTCGATGATTTCGCTGCGGAACAGCTTCGGCAGCGTCTCCGGGAATCGCTCGATCGCAGGTTCGCCCCAGATCGTCGGGCCGTCGCGCGAACCGCCGATGAACAGCGCCGGAATCGTGATCGGCCGATCGGCAAATCCCGCCAGATCTTCCCAGTCGCGATCGACGTTGCGATAACGCGACAGCGGACCGAAGAAGCCGGAGTATTCGAACTCGCGCGTGTAGACGTCGAGATCGGCTTCCGATAGCCATTGCGGCATCGTCTCCGGGTACACGAACTTGTCGCGCATCTTCGTCCCGCGCGGCACGATCGAAATGTTGGGGCCATCGCGGACGTCGCCGGACGCGCACCAGTAGAAGCCCAGCAACCATTGGCGCACGTCGTCTTCGATTTCCGCTTCGGCGCGGCCCGGTTCCTGGAAATACTCGACGTAGAACTCGTTGTCGTCAGCCCGCCATCGCGCGCATCCGCTGCGTCGGCCGCGGACCCGGTCGCGCGCTCCGGCGGCGGCATACGGCACCGACAAACCGGCGACACCGCGAAACAGATCCGGGCGCAACAGCGCGCTCATCCACGCGATCGGCGCGCCCCAGTCGTGACCGACGACCGTGACCGGGTCGGTGCCGAAACTCGTTGACCAGCCCGACGACGTCGCCGACCTTCTTCACCATCCGATAGTCGGGCACCGTCGTCGGCTTCGACGAGCGTCCGTAGCCGCGCACGTCGAGCGCGACGGCGTGATAACCCGCCTGCGGCGAGCGCCGGCAATTGATAACGCCACGAATACCACGACTCCGGAAAGCCGTGGATCAGCAGCACCGTCGGGCCGCTGCGCCGCATTCGGCGATGTGCAGCCGGATGCCGTTGCTCGAAACGATGCGGTGGCGAACGTCGTTCATGCGCTCATGCGAGTCGCTGCTCCGTTCACGTGCACACGGTGCCGGTGCGCGAATCGGTGTACGCGCCGTTGCGATACGCGATCGCACCGTTCACGACCACGGTGTCGACGCCGATGCTGTTGCGCACGTAACGCATGCCGCGGCCCGGCATGTCGAATACCGCGCGTTCGTCGCCGCGATCGATCCGCTGCGCATCGAACACGACGACGTCGGCCGCATAGCCCGGCTTCAGCGAGCCGCGATTCTTCAGGCCCCAGATCTCGCGCGGTGTCCGACGGTGATCTTCTTGACCGCGTGTTCGAGGCTGCAGGTGATGCGTCTGCGCGAACATAGCGGCTGAACAGGAAGCCGGTGTCGCCGTACGTCGAGAACGACGTGACGTGCGCGCCGCCGTCGCTCGCGCCGACGTGCACGAGCGGATGCGCGAGCAGCGGCCCGACGCGATCGGCATCCTGGTGGCCGACATTCGCCGCCAGGAACGGCACCAGCAGGTCGTTTTCGAGCGAGACGTTGATCAGACACTGCGCGGCGGTTTCGCCGCGCTCGTCGGCGATCTCTTCGAGCGTGCGGCCGACCAGGTTCTCCGGCGCGCCTTCGCCGCCGCGCACACGCAGCCTGCCCATGAACGCACGACCGCCGTCGGCGCCCGTTTCGTCGACCATCCGCGTCGACGGTCGCCGCATCGCTGCAGCGCCGCGATGCGCTCGGCGCGCGGCAGCCGCATCACGCGGTACCAGCTCGGGAAACGGCCGAAGTACAGGCTCGGTCGCTCGAACGAAAAGCTGATGTCGATCGGCCGCGTCTGCACCTGCGGCCACACGCGCGCGCCGCGCGCGAACTGCTCTTCGACGCGCGCCATCGTGCGCGGCACGTTGTCCGGCGTCGCGGCGGAATCGAACAGCGGCGAGAACGTCGTCGGAATGTTGTACTTCAGCGACAGCTCGGCCAGCTGGTCGATGCGCGCGATCGTCAGGTCGGTGGCATAGAACTCCGGCACGACCTGCAGCATGCGGCCGTATTCGCCGAGCACTTCGCGAGCGCGTCGAGTTCCGCCTGATACGCGTAGCGGCTCGGCACCGGGTGCAGCTTCTCGTCGACGTCGACGAAGCTCGTGCACAAGCCCACCGCGCCGGCTTCCAGACATTCGCGCAGCAGGTCCTGCATCGCGGCGATTTCGTCGCGCGTCGCCGCACGCTTCTGCGACGCGTCGCCCATCACCCACAGGCGGATCACGCTGTGGCCGACCAGCGGCGCCACGTTGATCGCGAGATTGCGCTTCGAGCGCGTCGACGTAGCCGCCGAAGCTCTCCCACGTCCACTCGAACGCTTCGGTGAACGCCGCCGGCGGCAGCTCTTCGATCTGCTGGAACATGCCGACCAGCGCGCGTCGGTCGGCGGCCTTCAGCGGCGCCAGCGACAGCGAACAGTTGCCGGGCACGACGGTGGTCACGCCGTGCTCGAGCGCCGGGCGCGCCGCGCCGTCCCACAGCAGCTGCACGTCGAAGTGCGTGTGCGGGTCGATGAAGCCGGGCGCGACGATGCGATCGCGCGCGTCGACGACGTCTGCGCGCATCGGTGCCGAGCGCGCCGATCGCCGCGATCGCGCCGTCGTTGATGCGCAACGTCGCGCGTCGAACGCGGCGCGCGCCGCTGCCGTCGACCACGCGGCCGCCCTTGATGATCAGATCGAACATGTCATATCCCTCCAAAATGCCGCGCCACGAGTGGCCGACGAGTTCCGCAATATCGTGTCGCGCCGCAGTTGCGCATCAGCCGCAACCCCGCCTCGGTGTCGAGCGTCACGCTCGACTCGCGACCGTTTTCGAACCGCAAGCTCACGATCAGATCCGCCTGGCCGTCGTGGCCCGCGCCGATTTCGGCGCCGACGATGATCGCGCCGGTCGTCGCGTCGGCACTTCAGCGCGGCGGCTCGACGAATACGATGTCGCTGCCGAGCAGCACGCCCGACGGGCGGCGCAGGAAGATGTGCAGGTTCCAGCTCTTCAGCTTTTCGAGCGCGGCGTCGGCGATCTTCGTCCGGCATCACGCGCTCGATCAGCTGCTGCAAACGTTTCGTCCGGTTCGGGTGTGACGAAGGCGCGTTGGCGGTACTGAGGCTCACGGGATCATCCTGCTGCTGACGCGATCGACGTGCCGACAAGAGATTGCAATGCGTTATAAAAATGTTCTGGCTTTGCGTTATAGGCTGGCATATGTTGGCAGTCAACTCGTATATTGCGAGTCGCTGCGACAGCCACGAGACTATCACGAGGGGAAACATGAACGAACCGACCTATCTTCCGCTGCTGAATTCGATCGCCGTCAACGAAGCCAAAGGCCAGATGCTGCTCGATGCGTGGGCAAAGACGACGAAGGACGAATCGCTCGCACAAGCGCTGCGCTTCGTCGCGATCCGCGAAGGCGAACACGCGATGGCGTTCACGAAGCGTATGTGCGAACTCGGCCACGCGGTCATGCGAAGACACGGCATATCAGGTGTTCAAGGATTTCGACGGTCTCGTCGCGTGCGTCAAATCGTCGATCAGCGACGCGCAGAAAATCGAGAAGCTGCAAGGCGGCAGTCGCAACGAAGAACGCAAAGATCCGTTCCGCGGCTTTTTCAACGACACCACGATCGACCCGCAAACCGGCGAACTGCTCGGCCGCTACATCGCCGAAGAACGCGACAGCGGCCGGCGTTTGAAAGCCGAATACGATCGCGTCTGCGGCATGACGGAGTCGGGCAGTCCGAGATCAGCCGAACTGCAGGCGTGCGTCGACGAACTGCGCAGCGAAGTCGCGAAGCTGAAAGGCATTCGCAGCGTCGCTTGACTCGACGGAGCGCTCGCTCGGCCACCGTCACGAGACGCCGATGAGCAATCGCGAGCAGGCGAAGGACACGCGGCGGCGCACGGATCGTTCGCGCCGCGCGCGTATTGATGCAGCAGACCGGCGACACCGGTTTTTCGATGCGCGCGCTCGCCGATGAGGCGGGCGTCAGCATCGCGACGCCGTACAACCTGTTCGGCTCGAAGCAGACGATCATGTTCGCGGTGCTCGACGCCGACCTCGAGTACTACCAGAAGCGTCTCGCCAAAGTGCGCGTCGACGAACTCGACGTGTTCTTCAAAGCGGTATCGCTCGCAACGTCGCTGTATTCGACCGAACCCGCGTTTCTATCGCGCGGTGCTGTTCGCCGTGTACAACGACGGCGGGCGCGAATTCCGCTCGATGTTCGGCGGCCCGCGCCACGCGATGTGGAAAGGCTTCGTGCAGGACGCGGTCAACGCCGGATTCCTGTCGGACGACGGTCGAACCCGACGCGTTCGCGATCAATCTCGGCCGCACGTTTTTTTCGGCCATTCTCGAATGGGTGTCGGGCGAACTGTCGCTGCCGGAACTCGAGGCGTGGGTGCAATACGGCTTCGCGCTGTCGTTGTCGGCGATGGCGACGCCGCCAGCGCCGACCGCCTGCACGACAAGGCGATCGCGCAGCAGGTGCGCCTGCAGAAACTGTGGAAGCAGAAATACGCGCGCGCATCGTGAAGGCTCGCAAGCAACGCGCGATCGAGGCTTCCGCCAGTCATCGCTCGCAAGTCAGCCGGTGAAGTCGAGCCGATAGATCCGTTTGACGTTGTCGCCGAGCACCTTCGCGCGCGTCGCCGGCTGTCAGCACTTCGGCGTAACGCGTCAGATCGTCGACCCACGTGTGCGGATGATCCGGGTGCGGATAGTCCGTCGCCCACATGAAGCAGTCGGCGCCGACGTGTTCGATCGTGTGCGGCGCCGTCGTCTCGTCAGGATCACCGGAGATGAAACACTGCCGACGGAAATACTCGGTCGCGGTCGGTCGGCTGCCGGCGAGGTTCAACGATTCGCTGAACGCGTCGAGCCGATCGAGCATCGCGCCGATCCAGCCCGACCCCGCTTCGAGCACGCCGAGCCGCAGCTGTCGGAAATCGGTCGAGCGTGCCGAGCGAAAAAAACGAAATCAGCGCCTGCTGCACGATCGCGCGCAGCCAGATCGCCTCGCCCCACGCGCGGCCGTGAAACGGCCAGTCGAATATTCCGGCCGCCGCGCCGTGCGGCGTGAACGTCGGGT
Source organism: uncultured Gammaproteobacteria bacterium (assembly GCA_963829065.1). Classification (GTDB taxonomy): domain Bacteria; phylum Pseudomonadota; class Gammaproteobacteria; order Pseudomonadales; family Azotimanducaceae; genus DATJGR01. Next base: position 6,482 of record CAWHHK010000025.1, read on the forward strand.
GGATCGCGAGCGGCACGTCGAGTTCGCAGCACTTCGCGAACAGCACGTCGTGTTTCGCGTCGCCGTGAATGACGCGGTGATGATTGAACGGATTGACCCACGCGCCTTTGCAGCCGTCTTGACGGCGCGTTCGAGTTCGGCGGCCGAGCCTTCGGGATCGAGCAGCGTCAGCTGCGCGATCGGCACGAGTCGACCGGACGAATCGCGGCAGAAGTCGGCGATCCAGCGGTTGTACGCGCGCGCGTACGCGAGGCTCAGTTCCGGATCCTGCGAGTTCCACTTCCCACAACAGTCCGATCGTCGGATACAGCAGCGCGCGTCGAGATTTTCCTGCTTCAGCAGCTGCGAGCCGTTCGCTCCGCGTTCGACGAACCGAACGGCATGTTGTCGGCATAACGACGATCGGGCCGCGGACGCAGGTCCTCGTCGCCCATCGCGCCGAGAATGCCGAGCGATCCCTTGACCGTTCGTTGCGACGGACGCTGATCGATCTCGAGATATTCGTAGCCTTCGTCGTCGACCTTGATGCGCAGCGCGCGCGCCTTGTACTTCCTCGAGATAGTTCTCCCACAGATCGCCGGTTCGAGCACGTGACCGTCCGCATCGATCGTGCCCGCATAGGAAATCGTTTGATCTCGTATGCCATGGCGTCCCCTCCGCGAGTCACCGAAGTAGAACACATTCCATTTGCATGGCACGCGCGATCACGCCGTGCGCCGCATACGACGCGAACGATCGCGGCGGCCGAATATCAGCGAAATCGGCATTCGTCGTGGGCGCATGCCGCTGCGTGACGCCGACCCACATGTTCGTCACGCAGACCATGAACCACGCGATCGAACGTCGCGTCGCGCGACAGCGACGGCGCGCTGCCGCCGCCGAGCAACGCGCAACGCCGACGCGCCCCACAGCGCAACCCGACGCGATGAACTCCACGCGCATCGCGCCCTCGTTGACAGCCGCAGGCGACGGCAAGGCTACAACGATTCTGGGGCGACGACAGCGTGAGCGAACCGGATCTGTTGACGCTGCTGGCGACCGAAACACTCGGCGATTTCGATGCGTCGACATCACGCTGCTCGGCAACACCAAGCCGGTCTACGTGATGGGCACGGGCCTGCGGTGATCGTGATGTCGGAGATGCCGGGCATCTATCACCACGTCGCGCGCTTCGCGCGCTTTGTTCGCGACGCCGGATTCACGGTCTGGATGCCGCATCTGTTCGGCACGATCGGCGCGCTGCCGACGCCCGATCAGTTTCGCTTCACGATGGCGCGCGCGTGCATCAGCCGCGAATTCCGCGCGTTCGCCGCCGACAGTTCGAGCCCGATCACCGTCTGGCTGCGCGCGCTCGCGAGCGCACGCGCACGCGCAATGCGGCGGCAAAGGCGTCGGCGCGATCGGCATGTGTTTTACCGGCAATTTTGCGTTGTCGATGATGCTCGAACCCGCGGTGCTCGCGCCGGTGTTGTCGCAGCCGTCGCTGCCGATGGGTCGCGCCGGCGGCATGCACATCGCGCCTGACGAGCTCGAACAGGTGCGCGAACGGATGATCGACGAAGATCTGACCGTGCTCGCGTATCGGTTCGCCGGCGACAAATACTGCAAGGCCGAACGTTTCGCCGCGTATCGAGGCGGCGCTCGGCGATCGATTCATCGGCCGCGTTCTACCGGATTCGGCGGCGGCGAAGAACGTACCGACGCAGCCGCACAGCGTCGTCACGCTGCACTTGATCGACAAAGCCGGCGAACCGACGCGCGCCGCGGTCGACGAAATTCTCGAGTTCTTCAAACAGCCGACTGACTGTGAGCAGCGCTCGCTCAGGCGAGCGAACCGCCGTCGACGACCAGCACCGCGCCGTTGCAGTACGTGCCTTCGACGGCGAGGTAGTAGATCGCCGACGCGATTTCTTCGGGCCGACCGGGACGGCCGAGCGGCGATACCTGATAGCGCTGCGCTTCGTCGTTGAACGGATTGAAGTCGGAGTCGAGCACCGGGCTGACCATGTCGGTGTCGACGAAGCCGGGTGCGACGACGTTGCAGCGGATGTTCTTCGGTCCGTACGCGCGCGCCATCGAGCGCGTCAGGTTGATGACGCCGGCTTTCGTGGTTGCATACGTATGCGCATCCGCCATGCCGCGCAGGCCGCCGCCGCTCGATATGTTGACGATGCTGCCGCCGCCGCGGCGCAGAAACAGCGGCAACGCGCCGTGACAGAGAAAGTAGACCGAGTCGAGATTGATCCGCATGACCTCGCGCCACAGGTCCGGCGGCGTGTCGCCGAGCACCGCCATCGAGCCGGGACGCTCGACACCGAAGCTCCAGCCGACGCCGGCATTGTTGACGAGCACCGCGAAATCGCCGGCGTCCGTCGCGCGACGCAGCACCGATTCGGCGCCTTCGAGCGTGCCGACGTCGGCCGCGACCGGCACGATCTCGCCCGGACAAGCCCGCGCCTTCGGCCACCGTTTCCTCGAGCTTGTCGAGCCGCCGGCCGTTCGCGATCACGGTCGCCCCCGCGGCGGCGAAACGCAGCGCCGTCGCGCGGCCGATTCCGGAACCCGCACCTGTCACCACCACCACTTGCATTCGTCCATGACTGATCCACTCGTATGTAACGCGTTATAAATATCGATTCACTTCGGCGCTGAAATGATGCCACCATTCCAGCCATCAGCAGCATTCAGCAATCGACTAGCGGAGGTTCCTTTCCATGATGACGGCAGAGCAGTACCGCGCGTCGTTGAACGACGGTCGCGAGACGTTTTTCGGCGGCGAACAGATATTCGATCTGCCGGAACATCCGATCCTCGGCATTACCGTCGACTCGGCCGCGCAAGGCTACGAGCGCTTCTACGATCCGAAGCCGGGCGCGGTCGGCGCGTTCATGAAGGTGCCGCGTCGGCGCACGAGTTGCGCGAGCAGGTCGAGCTGCACGAGTCGGTCGATCTGCTGACGCACGTGACCTACGCGTCGATCATGACGTTGCTGACAGCCGCCGATCGCATCGAGGCGACGTTGCCGGAAAATGCCGCGCGCATTCGCGCGTACGTCAAAGACGCGCAGCAACGCGACGTGCGCATCACGCAGTGCATCACCGATGCAAAAGGCGATCGCAGTCGCCGGCCCGGGCTTGCAGGACGATCCCGACGCGTATGTGCGCGTCGTCAAGCGCTTGCCGACGGCATCGTCATCCGCGGCGCGAAGCTGCACATCTCGGCCGCGTCGATGGGTCACGAGTTGATGACGATCCCGACGAAGTCGATGAAAGCCGACGAGGCGGACTATTCGGTCGCGTGCATGGTTCCGGTCAATTCGCCGGGCGTGAAGATCATCAACACGACGTACGCGCCGCGCCACGAAGACACGCGCGATTTCCCGATGTCGAGCCGACACCACACGCCGGAAGGTTTTGTGATATTCGACGACGTGTTCGTACCGAACGAACGCGTCTTCCTCGGCGGCGATCATCCGGAACTCGCGACGGTATTCGCGCATTCGCTCGGTCTTTGGGAGCGCCTCGGCGGTTTGTCCGCGATGGCGAGCCAGTACGACCGCCTCGTCGGCTTCGCGCAATTGATCTCGGAAGCCAACGGCCTCGACAAGGTCGGGCACATCAAAGAGAAAATCTCCGAGATCATGATCAACGCGACGCTGATCCGCGCAAGCCTCGACGCCGCGATCAACAACTGCCACGTCACGTCCGACGGCGCCGCATTCCCGAACGAACTCTATACCAACGTCGGCAAGTACCACGGCGCCGCCAACTATTCGCTGATGGTGCGCCACCTGCACGACATCGCCGGCGGCAGCGTGCTCACGGCGCCGGGGATCGCAGATCTCGAGAACGACAAAACCGGTCACCTCGTCCGCAAATACATGGGCACGATGCAATCGGTCGACGGCGTCTACCGCACCAAGCTGTTCCACGCGATTCGCGACTACACCGCGGATGCGTTCGGCGGCTGGTACGCGGTGACGAACATCCAGGCCGGCGGCGGCTTGTACGCGCAGCGCATCGTGTCGCGCATTCACTACGACCTCGATCGCGCGAAACACATGGCGCTGGAAGCGGCGCACATGCTCGAGTACGCGAACGGCGCCTGACCCTCGCCCTGACGAGCTGGTTAAGCCGACAACGCGTCGAGGGCCTGCGCGACGAACTGCTGATGGCCCCGCGCGTAACGTCGCCTCGGTCACGTCCGGTCGTCCGAGTTCGGGGTACGCGCTCGCCCACTCGGCGATGTTGAACACGGGACGCAGCGCGGCGTCGAGGTCCCAGTACGGCAGATCGGTCAGATCGACGTTCGCGGTCCGCTGGTAACACGCGGTCAATTCGTGCATCGCGTCGTTCGCCGAAAGCCCACAGCACGTCGAGGCGGCTGATCGCGAGATCCGCGATCGGATCGCCGATCTGGCGTATCTTCCCAATCGATCACGCCGACCAGCGCGCCGTTTTTCCACAACACGTTGCCGGGCCAGTAGTCGCCGTGCAGCAGCGCGATTCCATTCGTCGCCGGCAACGGAGACGCGCTCGCCAGCACGTCGCAAATGCGCGCGACGCCGAGCGTTTGCATCGGCACCCGGCGGCAGTTCAAACGGTCCTGGAACGTGACGCCGATGCAGTCCGCAGAAACGCAAGCTTGGTGGCGACGTCGTCGACGCGATGAATCGCGCTCAGGTGCGACGCGAGCTGCGCGACGTAGTCGGACACGTCCGGCGGAGCGAAATCCGGGGCGCCGTCGATGTACTCGACGACGAAGAATGGGTCGGCTCCGGAATCATCGACATATACCGGCACCGGTGTCGGGAGTCGGGCGGCCCGCAGATGCTCGAGCAGCCGGAACTCGTCCGACGCCGCGCGCGGATTGCGTTGCACGGCCCAACCCGACGGCTGCTCGCACGATCAACCGCCGCGTCTGCTCCGTCGGGCAACGCGATCTCGAGCGCCGTCATGCGGCTCGAGATCCCGCCTTTCAGCGGCCACGAACGCAGCAACCGCGCGCGCGGATGGATTGCACGCGCAATTCGATCCAGATCGTTGGCCATCCGGCCGATTTGACAACACCGGTCGAACGCCGTCAAAAAGCTGCGATGATTGCCGCTGACACCAAGAGTTGACACCGAGAGGAATCGACGTGGCGAAGACGGTCGAATTTTTCTACGACTACGCGAGTCCCTATTCGTATCTCGCAGATTGCCGGTTGCCGCAGATCGCGGCGAAGCATCGCGCGACGCTCGTCTATCGTCCGGCGATTCTCGGCGTACTGGTCGTCGAGTCGGGCAATCAGCCGCCGCCGACGGTGCCGGCGAAACTGAAATATCTGAACACCGACATGCGCCGCTGGGCGACACATCTCGATGTCCCGTTTGTCGCAAATCCCGCGTTCCCGGTGCGCAGCATCACGCTGATGCGCGCCGCGCTGGTTGCACAGGACAACGACGTCTTCCCGGCATTTCACGCCGCGATGTGGCGCGCGATGTGGATGGAAGCCGCCAACCTCGCCGACCCTGCCGTCATCGCCGACACGCTGACGCGGGCGGGACTCGATGCGCAGACGATCATGCGTGGAACCGCTGACGACGCAGTGAAGGCGCGCCTCAAAGCCAATTGCGACGAAGCTCTCGCACGCGGTGCTTTCGGGATGCCGACGTTCTATGTCGGCGATCAGATGTTTTTCGGCAACGATCGCCTCGAATTCGTCGACGCCGCGCTCGCGCGCGAATGAGCGCCGACTACGTTCGCGAACGGTGCGGTCTTACCCAACGTGCGGCACTGCGACGTCGTCGCGGCGAGCGACTCGAAGTTCGGACGCGGACGCGCGAGCATCGGCTCGGCTGCAAACGCGCGCTCCAACGCATGCGCGCAACCCAGCAGCGCGCGGTCCTCGTACATCGCGCCGATCACCTGAATGCCGAACGGTGCGCCGGTCTCGTCGAGTCCACACGGCAACGCGACGACCGGATGGCCGACGACAGTGATCGACGACGTCAACGCGAGCCACGCCATGTAGTTGTCGACCGGCGCCCCATCGATCGTGCGCGGATTCAAATCGGTCCACGGAAACGGCGGGACGCTGACGCCGGGACAGATCACGACGTCGTAGTCGTCGTATATCGCAGCAAACGCCTGATACAGCTCCATTTGCGTGCGGCGCGCCGCCGCGATGTCTTGCATCGGCGTCGCGAGCGCGGCGTCGTACGTCGCGCGCACGTTCGGGTTGAAGCCCGCGTCCCACGATTGTGCTTCGCGCGCGTATTGCGCGACGAACAGATCCTGCCGCAGGTGCCAGTCGACATCCGGCGCGCGGCGCAGGTCGATCGGATGCCAGTCGCAACGCCCAACGAGCCGCTCGAGGCGCGCGACGCGATCGGCGAACGTGCGCCGTATCGACTGCGATACCAGCACGCCGCCGAGATCCGTCGTCACCGCGACGCGCAGCGCGCCCAGGTCGATCGGATCGAGCGTCGCGAACGCAGCCGCATCGAGCGGGAACGCCATCGGATCGCGCCGCGTCGCCGCCGAGCGCTGCGCGATCACCGACAGCAACAACGCCGCATCGGCGACGGTGCGCGCCAGTGGACCCTGCACGCTGTAGTTCGTCTGCGTGATCGTGCGGCGTTCGTTCGGCACCACACCCGGCGTCGCGCGATAGCCGACGACGCCGCTATAGCACGCAGGAATGCGCAAGCTGCCGCCGTGATCCGAGCCGGTCGCGAGCGGCGCCATCGAGGTCGCGATCGCGACTGCGGAACCGCCCGACGAGCCGCCGCAGGTGCGCATCACGTCGAACGGGTTGCCGGTGGCGCCGAACAATCGATTGACCGTGTTGGCGCCGATGCTGAATTCCGGAACGTTCGTCTTACCGATGACGATGCCGCCCGCTTGCCGGATCCGCGCGACGATGCCGGCGTCGACGGTGGGTACGTGATGCTCGAACGCGTGGCTGCCGTAGGTCGTGCGAATGCCCGCGGTATCCTGGATGTCTTTGATCGCGACCGGCAGCCCGTGCAACGGGCCGAGTGGATCGCCGCGCAGCACAGCGGCTTCCGCTTCGCGGGCATCGCGACGCGCGCGCGCATCGGCTCTGACGACCATCGCGTTGACCGCGGGATCGATGCGATCGATCTGCGCGATGCACGATTCGACGAGTTCGACCGGCGACAGCTCGCGCGCGCCGATCAACCGTCGCGCTTCGACCGCCGTGAGTTCTGCCGGAATCATTGCTTCATGACGCCGCGGATCTTGTCGGGCGAGTTCCGACCTGCATCGTTGCGACCGACATAAATGAGGACGATGCGATCATCGCCGATGCGGCACGCGGACGCAGCTGCAATTGCCCCTCGACGCGTTGCGGAGATGGCTTCGATTTCTAACGTTTAAAACATCAGTTATCATGCTGCAACCATGATAACTGGTGCACAACTGCGCGCCGCTCGGGCACTGCTCGGCATCGATCAGCGCGTGCTGGCAGAGCAAGCTGGGCTATCGGTCCCGACCATCCAGCGCATGGAAGCGAGCCCGGACGTGATTCGCGCGAATGTCGATTCGTTGATGAAAGTGATCGCGGCGCTCGACCGCGCTGGCCTCGAACTGATCGGCCCAGGTAGCGACAGTACGGGCGGAGGCCGCGGGGTGCGTCTGCGCAAATGAACGCGACGAGGCGTCCATGACGATTCAACTGGTGCTCGTCGCGGTGCTGGTCCAGATGTTCGCCGGCGTGGTCGGTACCGTGTCGGCCAGTCGCCCGATCGGACGCAACTTCGTGTACATGACCAGCTTGCTCGTCAGTGCGACGCTCGTCGTCGCGTCGCTGCTGTATCTGCTGCGTGGCGCGCATGCTGAGGCCGAGTCGCTGGTGCTGCCGATCGGATTACCGTGGCTCGGAGCGCACGTCGAACTGAATCTGATCGCCGCGATGTTTCTGCTGGTCGTCAACCTCGGCGGCGCATCGGCGAGCCTCTACGGACTCGGTTACGGCTCGCACGAAGAGGAACCGGGTCGCGTCGTGCCGATCTTTCCGATCTTTCTCGCCGCGATGAACCTCGTCGTCCTCGCGGCCGACGCGTTTTCGTTTCTGCTCAGCTGGGAATTCATGTCACTCAGTTCGTGGGCGCTCGTCATGGCGCACCATCGCGACCCCGACAACCGGCGCGCAGGGTTCGTTTATCTCGTGATGGCGAGCTTCGGCACGTTGAGCCTGCTGCTCGCGTTCGGCCTGCTCGCGGGTCCGGACGGCGGTTACGCGTTCACGGACATGCGCTTGGCGGACCACGAAAGCGTCCGCACCGGCATCGTGTTCTGTCTTGCGCTGATCGGCTGCGGTTCGAAGGCCGGCATCGTGCCGCTGCACGCGTGGCTGCCGCTCGCCCACCCCGCAGCGCCGAGTCACGTCTCGGCACTGATGAGTGGCGTCATGACGAAGGTCGCCGTGTACGGCTTCGTGCGCATCGCGTTCGATCTGCTCGGACCGCCGCATACGTGGTGGAGCGTCGTCGTGCTGCTCGTCGGCGGTATCACGGCGCTGCTGGGCGTTTTGCACGCGTTGATGCAGCACGACTTGAAACGACTGCTCGCGTACCACACCGTCGAGAACATCGGCATCATCTTCATCGGTCTCGGCCTGGCGCTTGCGTTCGAGTCGGACGGCATGAATACGGCGGCTGCCCTCGCATTCGTCGCCGCGCTGTTCCACGTCTTCAATCACTCGTTGTTCAAGAGCCTGCTGTTCTACGGCGCCGGCGCTGTGTTAACGGCCACCGGCGAACGCGACATGGATCGCCTCGGGGGCCTCACGCATCGGATGCCGATCACGGCGTTCACGTTTCTCGTCGGATCGATGGCGATCTCCGCGCTGCCGCCCCTCAACGGGTTCGTCTCGGAGTGGCTGACGTTCCAAGCGATCCTGATCAGCCCGCAGCTCGGGCAATGGGGTCTGAAATTCCTGATTCCGGCCGTCGGCGCGATGCTCGCGCTGTCTGCCGCGCTCGCGGCGGCGTGTTTCGTCAAGGCCTACGGCATGACGTTTCTCGGGCGGCCGCGTTCGCCCGCGGCCGAGACGCCGGTCGATGTGCACCCGGCATCGCTCACGGCGATGATCGTGCTCGTCGCACTATGCCTGCTGGCCGGCATCGCGCCCGGCTACGTCATCGATGCGATCACGCCGGTCACCGATCTCTTCGTCGGCGGCCACATACCGCTGCAAGCCGATCAGCCCTGGCTCACGATCGTTCCGATCGCTCCGACGCGCAGTTCATACAACGGCTTCACCCTATTCCTGTTCATGGCGCTCGCCGCAGGGCTCGCTGCGTACACGATTCACCGGTTGTCGTCACACGCGATTCGCCGCGCGCCAGCGTGGGACTGCGGTTTTCCGGATCCGAATCCCGCGACCCAGTACACCGCCGACAGTTTCGCTCAGCCGATCCGACGCGTGTTCGGCACGCTGCTGTTCCAGGCGCGCGAACACGTCGACATGCCGGGACCCGGCGAAATGCGCGCCGCGCGTTTCCGCGTCAGCATCCGCGATCTGATCTGGGACTGGCTCTACCAACCGGTCGCGAAGGCGACCCTGTTCGTCGCGACGCACGCGAACCGATCGCAGCTGCTGACGATCCGGCAATATCTCGGACTGGTGTTCATCGCGCTCGTCAGCCTCCTGTCGCTGCTGGCGTTCGCGCAATGATCCGCGACTACATGCTGCAAGCCGGTCAGATGCTGCTGACGCTGCTGCTCGCGCCGCTGCTGACGGGCTTCATCCGTAAGATCAAAGCGCGCCTGATGCGGCGCCAGGGTCCGCCGCTGCTGCAGCCGTATCGCGACCTCATCAAGTTGTCGAAGAAGGAAGTCGTGCTCGCGGACAACGCATCGTGGTTGTTCCGCGTCGCGCCGTATCTGATTTTCTCAGCGACGTGGACCGCGGCTTCACTCGTGCCGACCTTCGCGATCGGACTGCCGTTTTCGCGCTCGGCGGATCTGCTCGCGATCGTTGCGCTGCTCGGCAGCGCGCGGTTCTTCCTCGCCCTGGTCGGGCTCGACGTCGGCACGAGTTTCGGCGGCATCGGCTCCAGCCGCGAGGTCATGATCGCATCGCTCGCGGAACCCGCGCTCATCATCGTCGCGTTCACCCTCGCGCTGATCGCCGGCTCGACGCAGCTGTCGGTAATCGCCGCATTCATGATATCCGGCGACGCGGGCCTGCGCGTGTCGCTCGGTCTCGCGCTCGGTGCGTTGATCATCGTCGCCATCGCCGAAAACGCACGGATTCCGGTCGACAATCCGGCCACGCACCTCGAATTGACGATGGTGCACGAAGCGATGGTGCTCGAGTATTCCGGTCGCCATCTTGCGGTACTCGAGCTCGCCAGCTCGCTGAAGCTGCTGCTTTACGTCGCGCTGATCGCGGCGGTATTCGTGCCGTGGGGTCTCGCCACGCCGGACGCGCCGCCGGGCCAGTACGCCATCGGCGTTGCGGCGTTCCTCGCGAAAGTCGCGTTTGCAGGCGCGTTGCTCGCGCTGTTCGAAACCACGATCGCGAAGATGCGCGTGTTCCGCGTCCCGGAATTCCTCGGCATTTCGCTGATGCTCGCGCTGCTCGCGGCGCTGCTGATGTTCGTGACGAGGAGTCTCTAGTTGGACCTCACTTACGACCTCGCGCACCTGCTCGCCGGCGGCATGGTGCTCGTCAGCTTCATGCTGCTGTACCAGGACCGCATGTTCGCGCTGCTGAACGTCTTCGCGCTGCACGCCGCGGTGCTGGCGTTGTCGGTCACGTGGCAGGCGTACGTGCAGCATGCGCCGCACCTGTACGTCACCGCCGACGCTCGCGCTGGCGCTCAAGGCGCTGCTGATACCGACGGCGTTGCGGCGCATCGTGCGTCAGCTCGACATTCACCGCGAGGTCGAGACCGACGGTCGGCATCGGCATGACGATGCTGGTCGGCGTCGGACTCGTCGCGTTGTCGATCGTGCTGATGCTGAAGGTGACGGCCGGCTTCGATCCGCTCGGCCGTCAGGATCTCGCGTTCGCACTCGCCGTGATCCTGCTCGGCCTCTTGATGATGGTGACGCGGCGTAACGCCGTCAGTCAGGTGGTCGGCTTCATGTCGCTCGAAAACGGTCTGATCCTCGCGGCGTCGGGCGCGCGCGGCATGCCGCTCGTCGTCGAGATCAGCATCGCGTTCTCCGTGCTGATCGCGTTCATCGTGATCGGCCTGTTCCTGTTCCGCATCCGCGAACGCTTCGACACCGTCGATCTGTACGACGATTCATGCATATCGCGGAGACCGGCAGTGATCGAGGGCGCTGCAGAGGGCCTCACGGCCATCGCGCCGTTTCTCGGCGTGCTCGGCACACCGCTGATCGCGGCGGCGATTCTCGCGCTCGTCCCGAACTACCGCGCGTCGGCCGCGATCAATGCACTGGCGTCGCTGCTGACGCTGATTGGCGCGGTGACGTTCCTCTGCATCGAAACCCGCGCTCGGCACGCTGCTGTTCATCGACGATCTCAACATCGTCTTCATCGTCGTCAATACGTTCGTCGGTTTCACGACGAGCGTCTTCAGCGCGACCTACATCGGTCACGAAATCGAGACCGGCCGGCTGACGTCGACGCACATCCGTTTTTACCACGCGATGTTCCAGGTCATGATGTTCGGCATGAACCTCGCGCTCGTCGCGAACAACATCGGCATGATGTGGGTCGCGGTGGAACTTGCGACATTGACGACGGTCGTGATGGTCGGTCTGTACCGCACGCACGAGGCGCTCGAAGCGGCGTGGAAATATTTCATTCTCGGCAGCGTCGGCATTGCGCTGGCGCTGTTCGGCACGACGCTCGTGTATGTCGCCGCCGCTGCCGTCGCTCGGCGAAGGGCTGCCGGCGATGGCATGGACCAATCTGATCACACACGTCGCGTCGTTCGATCCGGCGATCCTGAACCTCGCGTTCGTTTTTCTGCTGCTCGGGTACGGTACCAAGGTCGGTCTGGTGCCGGTGCACGGCTGGCTGCCGGATGCGCATGCCGAAGGTCCGACGCCGATCTCCGCGGTCCTGTCGGGTCTGCTGCTGAACGTCGCGCTGTATGCGGTGCTGCGGTTCAAGATGCTGATGGCCGGCAACGTCGGCGCCGTTGCGCCGGGGCCGCTGATGATCGGCATGGGTCTTTTGTCGCTGACTGTTCGGCGCGTTCATGCTGTACCGGCGCAGCGACATCAAACGGCTGTTCGCGTATTCGTCGATCGAGCACATGGGCATCATCACGTTCGCGTTCGGTATCGGCGGACCGCTCGCGAACTTCGCCGGACTCCTGCACATGGCGATGCACAGCCTGACGAAGTCGGCGATCTTCTTCTCGGTGGGTCACATCGCGCAGATCAAGGGCACGCAGCGCATCGCGGACATCCGCGGCCTCACGCAGACGCATCCGCTGCTCGGTTGGGGACTCGTCTTCGGCGTCGTCGCCATCGCAGGATTGCCGCCGATGGGAATCTTCGTCAGTGAATTCCTGCTCGTGACGTCGACTATTGCGCGCTATCCGCTGCTCGCGATTCCGTTGGTAACGGGTCTGCTCATCGCGCTCGGCGCGCTGCTGATGCATCTGAACGACGTTGCGTTCGGCGAGCCGACCGGCAGTGCCGTACCGGCGCGCGCCTCGATACTGCCGTTGTACGCGCACCTCGCGTTCGTGCTCGTTGCAGGCATCTACCTGCCGGCCGCGCTCGTGCACTGGTTTCAGGCCATTGCGGTGCTGCTCGGATGACGCGCCTCGTCGACGCGTGCCGCACGCGCGGTCGTTCGGCGACGAACCGCTGCAGCGCACGACGGTCGATGCGGCGGCTGGGAGCATCTGGCCATGCAGGTCGCCGCGACATCCGACTGGTCGATGCTCGCGCACTGGGCCGAGCCCAATGCCGTGCATCTTGCGCTGTTCGACCATCACGACAACACGGCTGCGGTCGCGACGCTGCCGTGCCCGAGCGGCCGCTTTCCGTCGATTGGTCGTCACCACGCACCGGCGATCCGCCTCGAACGCACGATCCACGATCTGTATGGACTGATGCCCGAGCACGCGCCCGATCGGGCGGCCCTGGCTCGATCATGGCCGCTGGCCGAACCACCAACCGCTGGCGGCCGAGCCGAAGCCGGCGGCCGCAGCGACGACGCGCGCTATCCGTTCCTCGCCGCCGACGGCGAAGGCCTGCACCAGATCGCGGTGGGTCCGGTGCACGCCGGCATCATCGAACCCGGCCACTTCCGCTTCACGGCCAACGGCGAAACAGTGGTGCGACTGGAGGAGCGGCTCGGCTACGCGCACAAGGGCATCGAAGCGTTGTTGGTTGGCGCCGAGTCGAGCAAGGCGCGCAACTCGCCGGCCGCCTGTCCGGCGACAGCACGGTCGCAATGGCGCTGGCCTTCGCGCACGCGGTCGAGAGCGCGGTTCGCGTGAAGTGCACCGGCACGCGCGCAATGGCTGCGCGCGCTGATGGCTGAACTCGAACGCCTCGCGAATCACCTCGGCGACATCGGCGCGGTCTGCAACGACGCGGCATTCAGCCTGATGCACGCGCAATGCACCGATCTGCGCGAACACGTCCTGCGCGCGTGCAGACCGCGTTCGGGCACCGACTGATGATGGATCGCATCGTCCCGGGCGGCGTCGCATGCGACTTGAGCGCCGCGGGCAGCACCGCCATCAGTGCCGCTGTCGACACGATCAGGAGCCGTTTCCCACGGCTGGTCGAACTGTATGACGACACGCCGTCGCTGCAGGATCGAACCGTGGGCACCGGCCACATCAAGGCCGAACTCGTCGCGCAGTTCGGTGCAGGCGGCTATATCGGCAGAGCGGCCGGACGCGCATTCGATGCGCGCCGCGCGATCCTCTACGCACCGTACGATGCACTTACTTTCGAGGTGCCCGTGCGTAGCGGCGGCGACGTCAACGACCGCGTCTGGATCCGCATCCTCGAGGTCTCGCAGAGCCTGAGCTTGATCGATCAGTTGCTGACGCGCATGCCCGCGGGTCTGCTGACGAGCGCCCTCGGGCGCGCACTCGACGATCAGCCCGAGAGCGAAGGGATTGCGCTCGTCGAGGGCTTCCGCGGCGACATTTTCGCGTTCGTGCGCGTCGATTCGCGCGGCAACGTCGCGCGCTGTCATCTGCGCGATCCGTCGTGGTTTCAGTGGCCGCTGCTCGAAGTCGCGGTCGACGGCAACATCGTCGCCGACTTCCCGCTGTGCAATAAATCGTTCAACTGTTCGTACTCGGGGCACGACCTATGAGGACCGCACGCGATGCGTAGACTGCTGGCCCACGGAGTCACTCACGGTCCCGTCACCGAGGCGCCGCCGCGGCTCGTCGAGAGTTCGATCGCGGAACTCGCCGCGCGCATCGACACTGCCGCGCGCCATCGGCTCGGCCGCAGCCTCGCGATCCGCGAGGTCGACGCAGGCTCCTGCAACGGCTGCGAACTCGAGATCCATGCGCTGAACAATCCCCTCTACGATCTCGAGCGCTTCGGCATCCGCTTCGTCGCTTCGCCGCGACATGCCGACGTGCTGCTCGTCACCGGACCGCTGTCGCTCAACATGCGCGAGGCGCTGCAGCGCACGTACGCGGCAACGCCAGCGCCGAAATGGGTCGTCGCCGTCGGCGATTGCGCGATCAACGGCGGCGTATTCGCAGGCAGTTATGCGGTAGCGAACGGGATCCAAGCCGCGGTGCCGGTCGATCTGACGATTCCGGGCTGTCCGCCCGAACCCGAACGCCTGTTGGTCGGACTGCTGACGCTGCTCGAAGCATCGCTGCGACTGCCGCGCTGAACGGTCAGGCGTTGCATTGATCCTGGCCCGTTCCAAACGCGGTAGGATTTCCCCAGCGAGTTCCAGCCACCGATAGAGGGTTCAATCATCGAAAAACAAGGACGCGGGCAGACGGTCGTGCTCACCGGCGGCGCAACCGGGATTGGCGCCGCGGCGGTGACCCGACTGCTTGCAGCCGGTAGCGACATCTACGTCCTCGACGTCGCCGCGCCGGCGGCGCCGTGCACGCAGTACATTCGGTGTGACCTCGGCGACCAAGCGTCCATCGATCACGCGATCGCAAAGCTGCCCGCGCGATTGGACGCGCTGGTCAACGTCGCCGGAATTGCCGGGCCGGAACCGGCGAACGTTGTGGTGGCGGTCAACTTTCTCGGCCTGCGCCACCTGACGGAATCGTTGGTGTCCCGGATCACCGCCGGCGGCTGCATCGTCAACGTCGCATCAACGGCGGGCCGGGACTGGCAGAAGCGCGCGGACGTCGTCGCGGGTTTGCTCGACACCGCCGACTTCGCCGGCGGAATGAGCTGGTTGCACGACGCACGCCGCCGAGTGGAACGAGAACCCGTATAAGTTTTCGAAGCAATGCGCGGCGGCCTACACCTATCGCGCGACCGGCCTCGCGCTCGCGCATCAGGTCCGCGTCAACTGCGTCAATCCGGGGGCTGTCGAGACGCAACTGACGCCGGCATTCAAGCAGCTGATCGGCCCGGCGAAGTACGACTGGGGCGTGCGCCAGATCGGTCGCCACGCCAAACCGGACGACATCGCGCAGGTCATCGAATTCCTCGCGATCGGCGACTGCCGCTGGCTCAACGGCGTCGAAATCGTCGTCGACGGCGGCTACACCGCGGGTATCATCGGCGGTTGGATCAACCCCGACGATGCCCCCGGGGCGGGCGTGGCTGGCCGTGTCGAAGTAGTTCGATGAGCCAGAACCCGCCGACCAGCGCGAACGGCAACGTCGTCATCAACAGGCCGCGTGGCCGACCGATCGAAACGTCAGATAGAGCAGCACGAAGATGATCGCGAGCGTAACGGCACGACGATCTGCAAGCGCGCCGTCGCACGTTCCGGATATTCGAACTGACCGGACCACGTCACGGAGTATCCGGCCGGAACGACGACCGCTCCGCGACTGCACGCTTGGCATCGGCAACAGAACCGCCAAGGTCGCGTCCGCGAATGTCCACGTAGATCCAGCCGTTCGGGCGCGCGTTCTCGCTCTTGATCATCGGCGGACCGTCGGTGATCTCGACGCTCGCGATGTCGCCGAGCGTCAACGTCGCGCCGCGCGCGGTCACGATCGGCAGCGCGCGCAAATCCTCGACTGAATCGCGCAACTCGCGCGGATAACGCACGTTGATCGGGAAACGCTGCAGCCCTTCGACGGTGGCGCCGACATTCTCGCCGCCGACGGCGACGCTGACGATGCGTTGGATGTCGGTGATCGACAGTCCATAACGCGCGATGCGTCCGCGGTCGGGCACGATCTCGATGTATCGCCCGCCGGAAACCCGCTCTGCAAACGCGGACGCGGTTCCCGGCACGGTGCGCACCGCGGCTTCGATGTCGCGTCCGACGCGTTCGATCACGGCGAGGTCGGGGCCCGCGATCTTGATGCCGACCGGCGATTTGATGCCCGTGGCGAGCATGTCGATGCGATTGCGGATCGGTTGCACCCAGACGTTAGCCATGCCAGGAATCTGCGAGCGCGGCGTCCATCTCCTCGATGAGTCCGTCGGTCGTGAGCCCCGCGCCTCCATTGCGACTTCGGTTTCAGCACCAGCGTCGTCTCCATCATCTCGAGCGGCGCCGGATCGGTGGCGGATTCGGCGCGCCCCATCTTGCCGAATACGCCGCTGCACTTCCGGAAACGTCTTCAGGATGCGATCGGTCTGCTGCAGGATCTCGGACGCTTTCCCAACGGCCAGACCCGGCAGCGCCGTCGGCATGTACAGCAGATCGCCTTCGTCGAGCGGCGGCATGAACTCGCTGCCGAGTCGCGCGACGGGCCACAGCGTAGCGATAAGGACCAGAGCCGCGAACAGCAGTGTCATACCGGGCCGCGCGAGCACTGCCGCGATCACAGGTCGATAAAGCCGAATCAGCGCGCGATTGAGTGGATTGGCCGATTCGTCGGCGATACGACCGCGGATGAACGCGATCATCAGAACCGGAATCAGCGTGACACTCAGTCCCGCGGCGGCGGCCATTGCGTAGGTCTTCGTGAACGCGAGCGGTGCAAAGAGGCGCCCTTCCTGCGCCTGCAACGTGAACACCGGCACGAACGACAGCGTGATGATCACAAGGCTGAAGAACAGCGCCGGTCCAACTTCGATCGCGGCCTGCGTGATCAGTTCGATGCGCTGCACCGCGTCGGGATCGGCACCGCCGTGCGCGTGGCGCCATGCTTCGAGTTTCTTGTGCGCGTTTTCGATCATCACGACGGCGGCGTCGACCATCGCGCCGATCGCGATCGCGATGCCGCCGAGCGACATGATGTTCGCGTTGATGCCCTGCGCCTGCATGACGATGAACGCGGCCAGAATGCCGATCGGCAGCGTCACGATCGCAACGAAGCGCCGAGCGCAGGTGCCACAGGAACAACACGCAGACGATGATGACGACGACGAATTCTTCGATCAGTTTCTCGGACAGATTCGCGATGGCGCGCTCGATCAACGACGATCGATCGTAAGTCGGAACGATCTCGACGCCATCCGGCAGCCCAGCCTGCAACGACTGCAGCTTTGCCTTCACCGCCTCGATGGCCGCGAGCGCGTTCGTCCCCGACCGCAACACGATCACACCGCCGACCACTTCGCCTTCACCGTTCAGGTCGGCGACGCCGCGCCTGATTTCCGGACCGAGCTGCACCGTAGCGACGTCGCCGAGCCGGATCGCCGTGCCGTCCTTACCAACCGCGACGCCGATGGCGCGGAAGTCGTCGAGCGAGGCGAGATAGCCGCGCGCGCGGACCATGTATTCCGCCTCGGCCAGTTCGAGAACGGAGCCGCCGGTTTCAGCGTTGGCCGATGCGCACGGCTTCGACGACCTGTTCCAACGGCAGCGCAAAGGCGCGCAGGCGGCCGGGGTCGACGATGATCTGATACTGGCGGTTGAAACCGCCGATGGTCGCGACCTCGGCAACGTTCGGCACGGCCTTCAGCTCGAACTTCAGGAACCAATCCTGCAGCGCGCGCAGTTCGCTGATGTCGTGACGCCCGCTGCGATCGACCAGCGCGTATTCGTAGATCCAGCCAACGCCGGTGGCATCCGGCCCCAGCGCCGCGGACGCGCCGACGGGAAGCCGGGCTCTGCACTTGCGATAGGTATTCGAGTACGCGGGAGCGCGCCCAGTACAGGTCGGTGCCGTCGTCGAACAGCACGTAGACGAACGATTCGCCGAACAGCGAATAACCGCGAACCGTTTTCGCGTGCGGGACCGACAACAGCGTGGTCGTCAACGGATACGTGACCTGATCCTCGACCACTTGCGGCGCCTGGCCGGAAAGGTCGTGCGGACGATCACCTGAACGTCGGACAGATCGGGGATAGCGTCGAGCGACGTGCGCGACACCGCGACGAATCCCCACGCGACGACGATGGCCGTCGCGAGCAACACGAGCAGGCGATTGCGGACCGACCAACGGATGACGGCGCGCGATCATGGCGTTGCGCCGGCGAGGTCGTCGATCGCCGTCCTGCATCCGGTTGTAGGCGCCGCGCAGGCTCGCTTCGGAATCGATCAGGAACTGTCCGGACGTGACGACGAGTTCACCCTCGTTCGAGCCCGGATGCGATGACGGTCGTGCCGTCGCGCTCTGCGCCGACTACGACGGAAACCGGACGATAAGTACCTTCGCTCGCGGCGACGATCACCACGTCGCGATGCCCGGTTCGGATCACGGCTTCGCTCGGCACCAGCAACACGTCGTCCTGCGATCTGCGCCGACAGCGACACGTCGACGAACATGCCGGGATGCAGCGCGTCGTCGGGGTTGGCGAGCACGATGCGCGCGCGTCGGGTGCGCGTACTCATGTCGAGTTCCGGATACAGGTAGTCGACGGAACCGATGAACGTTCGGCCTGGGTAGGCGGCTGCGCGCACTTCGACGGCACTGCCGAGCGCGACCAGCGTCGACTGCGACTCGGGCAGGTTGACGATCACCCAAAGCGGGTCGTGTCCAACGAGTTCGAACAGGGGTGCGTCCGGTGTGACCGCGGCGCCTTCTCGCGTCGACAGCGTCATGACGTAGCCATGCATCGGCGCGCGAACGCCGATACGGCGCGTTGCGCGTCGACTCCGCTCGAGCGCGGCGATGTCCTGCGTCCGTGAATCCGAGTGCGCGAAGCTTGTCGCGCGCGGCGTCGATCAGCGTCGATCGCCCGACATCGAGCGCCAACAGGAACTCGCGCTGCGCGGAATCGAGAGCGGGCTGTAGATCTCGGCGAGCACCTCTCCGTGTCGCACCGGATCTCCTTCAGCGCGTACGTTCAGCACTTCGACCCAGCCGGACGCGCGAACCGCGACTTTGCGAAGGCTGCGCTCGTCCGCTTCGATGCGACCGCTGGCGTCGATGCGCATCGACGAGATTGCCGCGAACGACCGGCGCGGTGCGCATGCCGAGGTTCTGCGCCATCTGAGGCGAGACGCGCACGCCCGCGTCGACGCGGCACGCGGTTCATCCGCGTACTTCGGCACCATTTGCATGTCCATGAACGGCGACTTGCCCGGGCGTCGAAGTGCTGATCAGGACGCATCGGGTCGTACCAGAACAGCACCTTACGATCGGCCGTCGAATGGCTGTGTGCTGACGGTTTCCGGATGGCGCGGGTAGTGATCGCGGAGGATCCACCAGCTGACGACGCCGCGACGCATCAGTCAATGCCGCGGTCGCGGCAATCGCAATGGAGTCTGACGCATCACTCGCCTCCGATCAGGTAGTCGAGTTCGATGCGGCGCTTGAGCGCGTCGTATTGCAGATCGAGGCGGGCGAGCAGCACGTCGAGCCGAACTCGACGCGCGTCGATGACCTGGCGGAGCGTGCCGCGGCCAGAGCGCCATGCGGCGGTCGCCGCTTCGATGCCGACGTTCGTCTGCGGCTCGATGGCGTCGTTCGTACGCCGCGAGCCGCTCGTTGATGCGCTCGAGGTCGCGACTCGCTTCCAGCGCGCGCGACTTCGAGCTCGACGCTTGCCGTCCTCCCATTGCGCGGCGGCTGCTTCATCCATCGCCGCACGCGCTCGCAACGTCGCGGTTGCTGACGGTTGCCGCTGAAACATCGGCAGATCGGTGCCGACCTGCAGCATCACCATGTCGGAGTATTCGCGCCGGTAGCCGTACCCGAATTCGACGCGCCAGTCGGGCAGGCGCCCCGCTTCGGCGAGATCGACGCTCGGCGTGCGATTCGTCGATGCGCTGCTGCAGAGCCGCGAGTTCCGGATGCGTGGGAAGTCGCGCCAGCGATGTCGGACGTGGTCGGCGGCGGCGTGAACGCCGGCGGCTCGAAGCGACACCGGACGATGCGCGTCCGTCGCCGATCCAGCGTTCGAGTCGCGAAGCGCGCTTCATCCGACGCCTGATCGCGCTGTGCGACTGCGTCGCGCAGACCGCTCGACGTTCAGCAGTGCAGCGACGTAGTCGGACTGCGTTGCAGAACCGGACCGCAGCGTCGATTGCGACCGCGTCTGCCTGCAACTGCGCGGCGTCGAGTGTCTGCGCGCGCGATGCGCTGCGCGGATTCGGCGCGCCAGCACTCGAGCCACGCGAGCGAGGCGTCGCGTCGAATCGACAGTTCCGCGAGCGTTGCGTTCGCCGTCGAGGCGATCCGCTTCGAGCGCGCGCTGCTCGCGCGCAGCTTTCGTTTAGCGGCGCGCGGAAATTCCTGGCTGACACCGAGCACGAGTTGCGTATCGCTGTCGTTGCTCAGCGAATACGCGTCCTGGCCGTCGATCGGAAGATCGCGAACGCCGCCGAACAGTTGCGGATCCGGGAGCTGCGCGGATGCCACCGATGCTTCGCGCGCCGCGTGCGCCTGCGCGTCGAGGCTCGTCAGCAGCGGCTGTTGTTGGATCGCCAGCGCGGCCGCTTCGCGCAAATCGAGAGCGTTCGCATACGGACTGCCGCTGCATGAGCGCCAACGGCGATTGCGCATCCGATGAATGCAGCGCCAAGCGCGCGTCGGCGTGCGCGGTCGGACGTGCTCGAAGAATTCGGAACTGACGCATATGCACCTCGAAATGACGTGAACGAATCGCGGCGAACGCCGCGCGTCAAACGCAGCCGGATGACCGGCGAGGTGCTCGTCTTAAAGGCGCAGGCGCGCCGTGCGCAGATACAGTTGGTCGGGGACGAAGTCTGGAACGTCGACGTGAGGTGGCCGACGCTCCGCGACGGCAAACGTCGGTACGACAGGCGCGAACGTCGGATGTACGAAAACGGGTCGTGAACATCGTGAGTTGCACGTTTGAGCGACCGGCTGATCGGCACTGACACCGGCAAAGTCCTTATCGCTGACCTCGACCACGACGTCGCAACACGCGGCGTCAGAACGCGTCGTGATGCGGTTCAAGGCGACGTGTTCGGCATGGCCTGGGCAACGACAACGCTCGACGATCTGACCGTTCATCATCGAGCAGATCAACACCGCGCGCGCCTGTGCGAACGGCGTGGTCAGCAGCAATAGAACAGCGACGACTTTCTTGAGCATGCTCGTAGCTTAGTCGATCACGCCACCGAAAATGCGGTACCTGTCGAGAATTCTCAGCTCCCGGAAAGCGCGTGTCGGCAGGTGAGTCTCGAGCGGCGCGAGGTGGTTGGCGTTCAGCCGGCGCGGTCCGCGCGGGACAACGACAGAACCGGGACCGCCGGCGATAAAGCTCTGCCGATGATACCGGCGGATTGAGTCTCAGCTGACGAATTGCGTCGCGCACGACCGACGTCGCCGATCTGAAGAACAGCATCGCCAGTGCCGTCCCGACGACGATGTCCGGCCATGCCGATCCGAGCATCCACACACCAGCGGCGGCGCACAGCACCGATACATTGGCAATGATGTCGTTACGCGAGCAAAGCCATACCGAACTCATGTTGATGTCGTCGCTGCGGTGACGCCACAGCAAGGCCAGACACAAGCCGTTGGCCACGAGCGCCATCAATCCGACGCCGCCAATCAGTTCGACCACCGGGGTTTCCGGATGCACCACTCTGTAACCCGCTTGCGCCAGCACCATGAATCCGAACGCCGCCATGATGCCGCCCTTCAACAATGCGGACTGTGCCTTCTCGCGCGCGCCATGTGCGACCGCATAGATGCTGAAGCCATAAACCAGCGCATCACCGAACATGTCGAGGGAGTCGGCGACGAGCGATACCGAACCGGCCGCGATGCCGGCGGCAAGTTCGACGCCGAACATGGCTGCGTTGATGCCGAGCACAACCTGCAGCGTCGACGTTTGCTTCGTTCTCAGCGCCACGATTTCGCAGGCCTTGTCGTTGCAGCAGTCGGTCATAGTGGAGCAAGCCTGAGGAACCTGTGGTCCCCGGTCAAGCGATTCGGCAAGCGCCGTCGCGCACCGGCGACGAGCAGAGATCGAGAAAGCGCTGCCAGACGTCCGTCCGTGCGCGCGCGATCGATCGTTCTTTCCTCCCGCGCGGAGTTAGTATCTACGGCTCTCACGACATCGATCACACTCTGAGGAGAAATCCATGAACGGGACGCAACATACGGGCGCGGTACTCGCCTTGGCCGCGGCAAGCCTCTTCAGCGTCCTATCGACAGCGGGGTCGGAAGCGCAGACGGCGGCCAACGACGTCCACTGTTATGGGATCAACGCGTGTAAGGGCCAGAACGACTGCGCGACAGACACCCACAGCTGCAAAGGCGAGGGCTCTTGCAAGGGTACCGGCTGGGTCAGCAAGCCGTCGGTGCAGGAATGCACGAAGGCCGGCGGTCAGGTTGGCAAATAGATCAGAGGACTTCCGGTAGGCCGATGTCGCCGTTGGTGCAGCCGTCGCTCGGCTATGGATTGGGATTACGCGTCCCGCATTACGAAACGGTTCTCGCCGAGAAACCGGCGGTCGATTGGTTCGAGATCCTTTCTGAAAACTATCTCGTTGCCGGCGGCAAGCCGCTGTACTACCTCGACCGGATAGCCGAGCGTTATCCGATCGTGATGCACGGGGTGTCGTTGTCGATCGGCGGCACAGACCCACTCGACCGAAATTATCTGCACCAGCTGAAGCGACTTGCCGATCGGGTCTCACCGCAATGGATATCCGATCATCTTTGCTGGACCGGTTATGGCGGACACAATTTTCACGATCTGATGCCGCTGCCGTACGACGAAGCCGCCGTGCGCCACGTCGTCGAGCGGGTACGCGAGGTTCAGGATTTCCTGGGCCGACGCATCCTCCTCGAAAACGTCTCCAGCTATTTGACGTACAGTCAGTCGGTGATGACCGAGTGGGAGTTTCTCGCGGCAATCGCGGACGAGGCCGATTGTCTGTTGTTGCTCGACGTCAACAACATTTACGTCAGCGCGTTCAACCACGGTTTCGATCCGATGACGTACGTGAACTCGGTCCCCGCGCGGCGGGTACAGCAGATTCATCTGGCTGGTCACCGCAATTGCGGTGACTACATCATCGACAGTCACGATCAGCCGATCATCGCCGCCGTGTGGGATTTGTACGCGCAAGCCGTGCAGGTATCTCGGCCCGGTTGCAACGATGATCGAGCGCGACGACAACATGCCGCCATTCGCGGAGCTCCTCGCGGAGCTCGAACGCGTCCGCGACGTTGCATGCAGCGCTGCGGCAACGGCGCTCGTATGAGGTTGGTATGAGCGAACTGGAGACCTTGCAGCTCGCTTTCGGGCGCTACCTGTTCACCGGGGACCCAGCGATCACGACTGCAGTAGTGACGACCGCACAGATGGATGCCACGCGGCGTTTGAGCATTTATTCGAACGCTTACCGGGCTCGTCTCAGCGACGTGCTCGCAACGGACTACCCGGTACTACGCGCGGTGCTGGGAGGCGCCACCTTCGACGCATTGTGCGTCGAATACATCGCCAGCCTCGCCGTCAACCTCGTTCACGCTACGCGACTTTGGCCAACATTTGCCGCAGTGGATCGCGCAAGCACCCGGTATCGTCGAACGCCCCTCAATGGCCGAGTTGGCGAACTTTGAATGGGCCTTCGTCGAGGCGTTCGATGCGCCGGATGCCGAGACGATCGGCGTCGCGCAGATGGCGCGGATCGCGGCAGCCGACTGGCCGGCGCTGCGGTTTGCAGTGCACCCGTCAGCGCAGCTCGTCGATACGCGATTCAATACGCTGCGGGTGTGGGACGCCGTCAAGGCTGACCGCACACCGCCCGGTCCGGTCGAACTGCCGGCAGGCTGCGCAGCAGTCGTTTGGCGCCAATCGTTGACGACCGTTTTTCGTTCGATGCAACCCGACGAACTATTGCAGTGGCGACCTGCTCGCGCGGGGCGACGACTTCGCCGCGCAGTGCGCAGCTCTCGCAGATCGGATAGATCCGCGAGAGGTTCCGATGCGCGCAGCGACGTCGCTGCGAAACTGGTTGGCCGAAGGACTGATCAGCGGACTTCACACGTCATAGCGGCCACGCGCTCTCACGCTCAACCCCACAGTCGCAACGCGACGTCGAGCGCATCGACCTCGACGCCACGCCGGATGAAGTAGTCGCAGACATTCGTCACGTCGCGCAGGAACAACGGCCACGGATCGTCGGCGTCGTCGATGTGCAGCGCTTGCGGCAGATCGATCAGACGTGGCGTGTCGTCGAGATACAGGATGTTGTATGCCGACAGATCGCCGTGCACCAATCCGCACGCCAACAGAATTTCCACGTCGCGAAGCACCAGCGGCAGCACGCGCTGCGCCTCCTCGCGCGACAGCGCCAATTCGATGAGCGCCGGCGCGCGCGTATCGCCGCGGCCGAGGTACTCCATCAGGATCCCGTCGCCGCACCGCATGTAAGGGCGCGGCACCGACGCGCCTGCCGCGTGCAGCGTCTCGAGCGCGTCCCACTCGCGTTCGATCCAATGGCCATGCGCTGCGTCGCGACCGCGTCGCGTGCGTTGCTGGACCGCCTTGCGCATGCGCCGGTCCTTGATCTTCGCCGGGTTGATATAGGCCGACTCGTTCGCGAACGCACGAAACTTGCGCGCCCGATACATCTTCGCCGCGACGAATTCGGCGTCGGTCGCGTCGGGTCGCGCGCGGCATAGATACACCGTGGCTTCCTTGCCGTCGTTGATCATGCCGAGTACTTCAGCTCACGTAACTCGAAAATTCCTGCTCGATGACGCGTCGCTCGGCCGCCGCGAGCACGCCGCGCGTGAATTGCGGCCGCGCGAGATCACTCGCATTTATCTCTTTTGAAGACATGGTTCACCCGTCGTTCGAAAACCGAAGGCGAACGTCGCGCGGGCGATGAGGAAAGAGACAGGTCGACCGAGCGACGCCCCGACTGTATGGAGAGCTGGGAATGAGCAATCGCGCCGGAAAGAGCGGCAGGAAAGCCGCTATTGACGCTGGCACAGCCAGCGCCCCGAAGGGGCGAGGGCCATGGATGGCCCGAGTCAATCAGTTCAGGCGGAGGCTCGCGGGAGATGTGCGTTCATGGGGCGCCTCCAACGACGGGGCAGAGACGCGCAACGATAGTCGAGAACGTCAGCGCGTGTCGAGCGCCGACCCGATCGGTTACCCGTTCGGACGAGCCATTTCGCCACCGGACACCGGATGCGGCGCTTGCACATCTTGCAACGCTCGCTGCGCGCGGTCGGCCTCGGCATCGAGTTGCGCGCGCGTCTTGCATGTCCGCTTCGGGATGTACGAGCCCACCTCCGTCTTCGTCTTACAGATCAGCTGGTTTTGATATGCGGCCTTCGCTGCGGCCTGTGACTGTTGTGTCGCCGCCACCGGTGCTTCATCTGACGCCACCGCGCCGATCGAAATCGGAAGACAACAGACCATGAACCAGAATGCTGCGAGCTTGACGTTGCGCATCACACGCCTCCACCAACTCACGCTAACAACATGATCGCCGACTTGAATTCCGGTCCAGACGCCGATCGTTCAAAAGTCCGATATGACTGCTGTTCCGGCGGAGCCCCCGCCGGTCCGCCGCTGGTCGTGCAGCATGCGCAGGGCATCCTTGCGCTCTGCATCGATCTGAGCTTGGGTCTTGCACGTCTTCTTCGATATCAGCGTACCGGTCGCCGTCGTCTTGGTACAAACAGGCTGGCTCTGGTACTGGGATTTCGCAGCGCTTTTGGTTTGTGACTGCGCCGGCGGTGGTGCGGCCGTTACTTCGGCAACCGCGCGGGTCCACGGCGACGCGACGACGCCGAAGATGATTGCAAGCGCGGCGACCGTTCCGATGCTGCGCATCGGCCTCCTCCATCTCTCGATCAGAAGCGATCGACAAAACCGAATGTGCCCTGGTCCTTGATTTCCTTCGTCGCGGCGAGGAATCCTGCCATCGCTGCGCGATACAACGCGCCACCGAGACTGATGCGGCGCACGCCAGCTGCTTCCAGCGCGGCGACGCCGAATGAGCTGCCCTTCATGCCGATCATGAAACTTACCGGCTTCGACACCGCGCTGCAGACAGTGCGAACCGAATCCAGATCGGGCAAGCCGGGCGCAAACAACACATCCGCACCCGCCTTTTCGAACGCCTGCAGGCGCCGGATCGTGTCATCGAGATTCGGGTTGCCGCGCAGGTAGTTCTCGGCGCGCGCGGTCAGCGTGAACGCGAATCCGAGGCCGCGCGCCGCCTCCACCGCGGCAACAACCCGCTCGGTCGCCTGCGCAAGCGGATACAGCGGCTGCGCTTTGTTGCCGGTGAAGTCTTCGATCGAACCGCCGACGACGCCGACCGCGGCCGCAAGACGAATGGTTTCGGCCACGATGGCCGGCGAATCGCCGAAGCCTTGTTCGAGATCGGCCGATACCGGCAGATCCGTCGCCATGACGATCGCGTGCGCATGCGCCAACGCGTGCTCGCGACCGATGTCGCCGTCGCGTAAGCCCAGCGCAGCCGCGGACGCGCCGCTGGATGTCGCGAGCGCCTGGAAACCGTGCGTCGCCAACACGCGCGCCGAACCCACATCCCATGGATTCGGCATCACGAATGCTCTGGACCCTGCGTGCAATGCCCGGAAGCGATCGCCTTTGTCGGACTGAGTTGTCGCCATCACACCCTCCGCGCCGCCGCGGTGCTTTTTTTGTTGGAGTCCCGTCGAGTGGTCCAACTATACTGGCGCGACCTCGACTGTCCAGCGTTGCGCGCCTCACTGCCGCAATCGCGCGACGAATTTCGGAGAGACCATGCTGAAGCTGTTCACCGCAGCGAACACATGTGCGCTGGCTTCGCACATTGCGTTGGAGGAAGCGGCTGCGCCGTATGAAATCGCGCGCGTCGATTTCAGCGCGAATGACCAGCGCAAGCCCGAGTACCTGGCGATCAATCCGAAAGGACGCGTACCCGCGCTCGTGACCGAGCGCGGCGTGTTGACCGAGACGCCTGCGATCCTCGCTTTCATTGCGCAGAGTTTTCCGAAACGCACACCTCGCGCCGCTCGCTGATCCGTTCGCATTCGCGCGCGTCCAGGCGTTCAACAGCTATCTCTGTTCGACGGTGCACGTCGCGCACGCGCATCGGATGCGCGGCTATCGTTGGGTCGACGATGAAGCAGCGATCGCCGCGATGCAGCGTAAGGTGCCGACCGTGGTCGGCGACTGCTTCGACCTCATCGAACACCAGATGATCGAAGGGCCGTGGGTGATGGGAGAGACCTACACGATATGCGACCCGTATCTGTTCACGCTGTCGGGCTGGCTCGGCGCCGACGGCGTGGATATCGGCAGGTTCCGCAAGGTCGCCGACCATCGCGCTCGGATGGCGGATCGGCCGGCGGTGGCTCGCGCATTGAACGCGCAACGCGTTTGAATCACTGACGAATCGATCCGTGTCACGCACAGGCCCTGCACGCATAGGCCCAGCTTCGCGCCGCGCGTTCCTGCGCCACTGCGTCGTCGCCGCGAGCGGACTGTGGGTTCCGCTCGCCTCAGCGGTCGCGCGTCCCGTCTGGTCGAAGGGCGATCCGTTTGTCCTCGGTGTCGCCGCCGGTTCACCGTCGACCGATGGGTTCGTCCTCTGGACGCGGCTTGCGCCTGATCCGTCGTCGAAAGATCCGGATACGGTCGGCGGCGTTCCCGCGGGCAGTTACGTCGTGCAGTACGAGATCGCGACAGATCCGCAGCTGCGCGACATCGTGCGTCGTGGCGAGACACTCGCGGACGCGCAGTTCGCATACTCGATCCACCTCGAAATCGCCGGCCTGTCCCCCGGGCGTCCGTATTGGTATCGCTTCGCGTGCGGCGACGCGCAAAGCCGGATCGGCCGTGCGATGACACTGCCGGCAGACGACGCAGTCGCCCAACTGCGCCTCGGCGTGGTTTCGTGCGCGAACTATGAACACGGTTATTTCGCCGCGTACCGCCACCTCGCCGACGAGTCGCCCGATTTCGCGATCTTCCTCGGCGACTACATCTACGAAACCGTCGAGAAGAGCCGCAAGCGCGTGCGCATACACAGCGACGGCGTCGAGGCGACCACGCTGCCGCTGTACCGCAATCGCTACGCGCAGTATCGCCTCGATCCCGATCTGCAACGGCTGCACGCCGAGGTCCCCTGCCTCGTGACGTGGGACGATCACGAAGTTCAGAACGACTATGCCGATCAGTGGTCGCAGACGTTCGAAGACCCGGTGCTGTTCCTCAAGCGGCGCGCCGCCGCGTATCAGGCCTATTACGAACACATGCCATTGCGTCCGAGCCGCTCGCTGCCGAACGGGCCGTCGATGCGCGTATACGACCGGTTCCAATTCGGCGGGCTCGTCGAGATCTCGATACTCGACGGCCGCCAGTACCGCAGTCGCGAAGCGTGCGATCGGCCGCCGCACGGGGGCGGTCATGTGGAGACAGCCGCGAGTTGTCCCGAACAACGCGATCCGAGCCGTTCACTGCTCGGCGCCGAACAGGAATCATGGTTGTTCGCGGGGCTGGCGCAGTCCCGCGCCCGCTGGAATCTGTTGGCGCAGGACGTGCTGATGGCGCAACTGCACCAGCGAAACCGAGATGGCGAGATTCAATTCTGGACCGACGACTGGAACGGCTACCCGGCCGCGCGCCAGCGCCTGTTGACGCACCTGCACGAAACTCGCGTGAGCAATCCGGTCGTCTTGAGCGGCGATATCCATTCGTTCTGGTCGAACGATCTGAAACTCGACTTCGACGATGCGGCTGCGCCGGTCGTCGCATCGGAATTCGTCACGACATCGGTCTCGGCGCATCCGCCGCCGTACGATGTCTTCGTCAAATTCCTGCCCGACAATCCCCACGTGCACTACTTCGAGAGTCGCCAACGCGGCTACGCGACGGTTCAGATCGAACCCGAACGAATCACGACGCGGTTCGCAAGCGTCGGCGACGCCACCTCTGCACGCGCCGGCGTCACGACGTTGCAGTCCTTCGTCGTCGAGAACGGGCGCCCCGGCGCAATCGCCAGTTGATGCAGGCAGCGATGCGCCGCGCCGCGATCATCGTCTTCGCGCTCGTGCTCACAGCCGGCGCGCGCGGCGCCGATTTTGGCGAACTGTCACGGCTCGAACAGAGCGGTGCGCGCATCAGCGCCGCGGCGCTCGATCTCACCGACAACAGCGTCATTGCGCAGATGAACCCCGCGCTGCGGTTGACGCCGGCGTCGCTGACAAAGCTCGTGGTGTCGGCCGCGGCGCTGAATTCGTGGCCGGCCGACCGGATCTTCAAGACGCAGTTAGTGGCCGCCGGACCCATAACGCACGGAAAAATCGCGGGAGACCTCTATCTGGTCGGCGCGGGCGACCCGTCGCTGACCGGAGACAATCTGTGGGAACTCGCGGCGCAAATCAAAGGCGCCGGTATCACTTCGGTCGGCGGCGCGCTCGTCGTCACGCCGGCGCCGTTCGCGAGCGTCGAATGCGAAACGAAGGATCGTTGCGACGCCGGCAAAATCAGCGACAAGGCGTTCGATGCACCGCTCGCGTCGATCGGGATCGATTTCGGCACGTGGTGCATCGACGTGCGCGCTACGGCGATCGGTGAGCCCGCGGCGATCGGCGGCTGCAGCGCGCAGTTGCCGATTGCCGTTCAGGGTCAGGTGTCCACGAGCCGCGCGGACGCGGAGAACGGGTTGCGCGTCGAACGGCTCACCGACACCAACGGCGTCGACATGCTGCGCGTCGGCGGTACGATTCCGCAGAACTCGTCACAGCGCGTGTATCGCGCGATGTCCGATCCGGCGCTCGGGGTCGGGATACTGTTGCGCGCGATGCTGGCGGACCTCGGCATCGCCATCGCGCGCGGCGTGACGGTGCGCGACGGCGCGCCGCCGAGCAACGCCGACGCATTCGCGACAACCGAAGGGCTGTCACTCAAAGAGCAGCTCGGGCGCATGCTGCGATACTCGAATAACTACATCGCCGACGTGCTGACGTTGACGCTTGCCGCGGCTATCCAGCGATCACCGCCGACCACGTTGTCCGGAGCGGCGACGACGCTGTCGAATTTCATGCTGCTGACGCAGTCGCATAGTAAAGGCTCACGCACGTCGCCGCCGATCCTGTTGAGCGGCAGCGGCTTGACGCCCGAGAATGAACTCTCCGCTAACGACCTCGTCGGGCTGCTCGCGCACGAATATCGAAATACGCGCAACTTCGGCGCGTTTTACGGCGGTCTCGTCGTGCCGCGGCAAGCGCCGTTCGCATTTCTGCGCGGAGGCAGTGTGGCGTGGCAGGATCGCGTCGCGCTGAAGACCGGCACGATGAACATGCCGCATTCGGTGTGCGGCGTGGCGGGATATCTGCGCAAGAGAGACGGCGGCTGGATCGCGTTCACGATCATCGTCAACGGCGGCGTGTCGCGCATGAAGCACGTTCCGATGTACAAATCGATGGCGGCGATCCGCGCGGATATCGAACAACTGCTCGCGCGTTACTGAGACTCGGGACCAGAGTATTCGGCGATCCACTGCATCAACTTCGGCAATTGTGCGCGTCGCTCGGGCGGCAGATAGCCGAAATTGACGCCGCGTTCATTCAATTCCCAGTACTGCGGTCGGCGTTCGTTCTCGAGTTCGACGCGCAAGCGCTGCAGGCGAACCATCCGTTCGCCCGCTAGATCCCTGCAAATTCGCTGGGCGCGCGCGTCATCATCGCGCAGCGCAAACAGTGTGGCGAGCTGCAGCTGGGCGCGGCGCACACCGAGCAGGCTCTCTTCCTGCGTCTCGCTGCGGATCTCCTGGTCGACGTCCAAAACAATGGTCAGCAGATCGTCGGTCAGGCTCTCGCTGTGCGTCAGACTCGCCTCGACGAGGCTCGTCAGATCGCCGGCCGCTGTCTGCAGCAGGAACGATAGCCCGCGTTCGTGCGCCAGGTTGCCGTAGAACTTCAAGTGGCCGGCGATTTCGCGCACCGGCTCGTCGAGACCCTGCTCCACCAACGATTCCGCGAGGATGCGGTACTGGTTCATCAGGTAATACGACGTGCGCGCGTCCTCGGCGCTGATCGCCACGCGCAGATAACTGTTGACGCACTTGATACACAATTCGAGAAGGGGGCGATTCCGTGCTCCCTGCGTCATCGCAATGTCCGCCGTTTTGATCGCGATCAGGTATGCCACCTCGCGCGCGTCCGGCACACAGTTCGCCATCAGCGAAATATACTGACGGAAGATCTTTACCTCGAGCCACAGCCGTTGCCCTTCGATTTCCTCGAGCACACTGTGCGCGAACGAAACGAAGTCGGGATTCTCGGCGACGGTTTCCTCGACGGAATACCACCCGTCCCGCAACTGGGTCCGCATGCCCTGGTAGTCGATCAGCAGATCGTGCAACGCATCGACGCACGCCATTGCGACGCTGCGGTCGCTCTGCTCGGTCGCGCTGCGCGCGACGTCCTGGATCTGGTCGATCGCGTCCAGCACTTCCCGTTTCGCTGCGGCGTCGGGCGCGCGTTGCGCGCGCTTGATGCATCGATATGCGGAGCCTTTGATCTTGTAAATGATCGACAGCGGCGACAGGAATCGAAACACGAACACGAAATACGGCAGCAACAGCAACAGACATAGGCTGACGAGCACGAGCGTGATTCCGACGGCGGCGCCGGGCAGACGCGCAGTCTCGCCCGTGTCACGACTGACGGCGACCCACACACACTGCAGCACCGTTAGCAGATACAGCGACCAAACGATCATGTTGAACGGCTCGCGCAGGAACAACCACGTGATGCGGTGGTTGTAGCGGGTTGCCGCGAGCTGAACGACGATCGCGGACACCGTGATCGCAACGCCCAACAGACCGCCGAGGACTTGCGCCCCGCCGGACAGAAATCCGTTGGCCGTGTCCGGGCTGAGCCGCGCGAGCGCGCCCGCCGGGTCGACAACGATTCCGGCTCCCACGCCGTCGAGCAGCGAACTAACGCTAAACAGCGCGAACGACGCAGCCGTCAGCGCGCCGAACGCGGCCACCGTCACGAGTGTCGTGACCCGGGCGACCGATGGTCTCGCGGTCACCGTCACGCCCTCTCGAGATTGTTTACAGACATCGGACCTCGCCCCCCACACACGGCGCCGAATCCCGCGGCTATGCGGGCGTCATCATACTCATGGAACACTCAAGACTCCTTACGTCGAACGAGCATTTTTTCGGCGTGCCTGAAAATTTGCGTCCGCTCTCATTCTCACAAGTTTGCGACAGCGCCCGCGGGCGTCGTTCCATACGCTCGTCTCCCATGAATCCGCTCAACCGCCTCGTTGGCGAACTGATCAAGATCAACGAACGGCGTTACAAGATCACCGACTACGAACTCGTCGACCAGGTCGTGCTGCTGCACGCAACTGCACTCGATGAACCGGCGGGAATCATCTACGTCTCGCTCGCGGAAGCGTTAGACGGGCTTTTCGCCGCAGACGCCGATTCCACGCCCGCCTAGATCGCGCGCAGATCCTCGAGTAGATCCGGCGGCGCCGCTTCCGGCAAGCCCACATAATCCGCCACGCCGCCGAAGCGCTGCGCAATCGCAGGGACGATTTCATCGTAGCGCCCAACGGCTGCAAAGAGGCGCACGACGTCGTCCGGGACCGCCTTCGTCATCTGGTCCCACTGCCCCTTCTTCGACATGTCGTTGAGCGCGTGGCCGAGATCGTCGAGGCCGTGCACGGCGAGGACCGGCCAGTACGACGGCGTCGAGCCGTAAAAGCCGACACGCGAACGCACCCACTCGAACTGCTTCGCGACCGCCGCGTCGTCCGCGCCAGTCGCGACAAACCCGCCGCCCGAAATCTCGAATTCATCGCGGGTACGGCCCGAAGCCGCTAGTCCTGTATCGAGTCGCGGCACGACGAACTCATCGACGTACTTGCGCGTGCAGAAGCCATGCAGCATCACGCCATCGCAGACCTGCGCCGCCACTCTCAGCATCGCCGGTCCGACGGCGGCGATTTGCACGCGCGGCAACGCACACTGCAGCGGGTCCGGCGTGAAGTTCGGCGTCATCAGGCTGAATTGATAGTGGACACCCTCAAACTTCAGCGGGCCGCCGTTCTGCCAGCACGCCCAGATGGCGCGCAATGCCTGCACATATTCGCGCATACGCGGCGCGGGCGCGCTCCACGGCACGCTGAAACGGCGCACGTTGTGGCCTTTCACTTGACTGCCGAGCCCGAGGGTAAAGCGGCCGTGCGACGCGCTCTGCAGGTCCCACGCGAGACTCGCCGCTACCATCGGGCTGCGCGCGAACGCGATCGCGACGCTGGTGCGCAACTCGAGCGTGGTCGTGTGCGTCGCCGCCACGGCGAGCGGCAAAAACGGATTCAGGCGATTTTCCTGCGTCGTGACCGCGGTAAACCCGGTCTTCTCCAACGCCGCGACGCGCGCGCCGACCTCATTGAGGTCGACGCCCGTGATCGACGTCAGCGCTTTCACTGTTGTTTCGCGCGCGCGCGTTGAAATGCCGGGCGTTGCATCAGCCGCGCGAGATAGGCCTTGCAGTTCGGCTTGTAGCGCGCATCGAGCCCCAGCGTGGTACCGAGAAACAACGCGTAGCCGACGGTGATGTCCGCGATCGTGCAGCGATTGCCGACGAGAAACTCGCGATCGTCGAGCGCCGTCTCGACGCTGCGCAGCCGGGACAGATACCAGATCGAATAGTCCTCGGCCACCTGCGGGATCCGGCGCGCTTCCGGTTCGAGACGCGTGTAGCGCAGCACCAGTGTCTGTGGAAACGTCAGCGTCGCGTCGCTGCGATAGAGCCAGTTGAGGTACTCGCCATAGCCGGGGTCGTCGCGATAGACCCCGAGCGCGGTGGGTCCGTACTTTTCGACGAGGTAGTGACAGATTCCGGACGACTCCGTCATCGTCAGTTCGCCATCGATGAACGTCGGCACCGTCCCCATCGGGTTGATGTCGAGATAGCCGGGATAATTCGCCCGCGGCGGAAACGCCATGTTGACGAGTTCGTAGTCGAGGCCCATCTCTTCGAGCGTCCACAACACGCGCAACGAGCGCGCATCCGGACAGTGATAGAGCTTCATTCGTGTCCCCCTGATCCTGCTGACGGGGCATCGAACAGCAACGGTGCCAGCAATTGGCGCTGATGACGTTCATCGCCAAACTGGTATTGGCACCACAACGCGCGGCGCAGGAACAACTGGGCATCGCATTCGTACGTGAAGCCAAAACCGCCATGAAACTGCACGGCCCGATCGCCGGCCTCGGCAAACGCGGCGCTGCCGTGCGCCTTCGCCATCCGCACCGCGACCTCGAACGCGACCATGTCGCCGCGCGCGAGCAACGTCGCCGCGTGATAGAGGTGCGACTTGGCCGCCTCGGCTGCGAGCAGGATCTGCACCGTCGGATGTTTGAGGCTCTGATAGCTGCCGATCAGGCGGCCGAACTGTTTGCGCGTATTCAGATACGCAACCACGACGTGCAGCGCGCCGGCGAGGCCGCCGCTGATCTCGGCACATAGCAACAACAATGCCGCGTGCTCGATGGCCGCGAGGTGCGCGTGCGGCAACAGGTTGGCGCGTGGCACGACGACGCCATCGAGGTCGAGCGCGAAGCTACGGCGCGTCTCGTCGACGACGATCTCGCGACTGCGCGCATCATCGCGCAACCGTGATGACTCGATCAGCACGAGTCGTGGCGTGCCGTCGACGCGCACGGAGACGATGATCAGTTCGGCGAGACCCGCGTCGAGCACGAAGCGTTTGCCACCCGACAGTGCGATTGAATCTCCATTGACACAACCTTCAGCCGCAATTTCGTCGAGCCGCCAGTTGCCGTCCGCTTCGACGAGCCCGATCGTCGCGACCGCTCCGTCGACGATCTTCGGCAGCCAGGTCTGCTTCTGCGCGTCGTCGCCGCACGTGACCAGCGCGTGTGCGGCGAGCGTCGTGGCGACGTACGGTGAGGCCAGCAGATGGCGCCCCATGCTCTCGATCACCGGTGTCACCGACGCGAGCCCGAGGCCGAGGCCGCCGTACGTCTCCGGTATCGCGACCCCGAGCCAGCCGAGTTGCGTCATCGCGCGCCAAGTCTCCGCCGCGCAGCCGTCGGCGGTATCGATCAGCGACCTGACGTTCGCGATCGGCGAATGCTGACGGCAGAACTCCGCAGCGGTCTCCCGCAACATCGCCTGCTCGTCGCTGAATTCGATCTGGGCCAACATTAATCCTTCGGCAAGCCGAGCACGCGCTCGCCGAGAATGTTGTGCTGGATCTGGCTGGTGCCGCCGCCGATCGTGCCGGAGAACGCATTCAGATAGGACCGCTGCCACATCCCGCCGTCGATGGCGTCGGCGGCGACATAGCGCGCGGCGTTGGCGCCCTGCAGCGCGAGCGCGAAGCGGCACATGCGCCGCTTCAGTTCGGAGCCGCGCAGTTTGCCGGACAGTGCAGGCGCCGCGGGCCAGTCGGACGCAAGCGCGGCAATGCCGGCGCGTACCGACATCAGCTGGTTGCCGCGCGCGTCGATGACGAGTTGCACGAGTTCGTCGCGGATCAGCGGATCCTCGATCGCGGCGCGGCCGTTGCGGATTGCGCGCCGCGCGAGCTCGACGACATCGTTGATGTTCAGATCCATCGACGCCAGTCCACCCGCTTGACCGCCGGTCGCGCCGCGTTCGAAACCGAGCGTCGTCATCGCGATGCGCCAACCGTCACCTTCGTTGCCCATCAGGCAGGCCGCCGGAATGCGCGCGTCGTTGAAGAACGTCTGGCAGAAACCATACTCACCAGTCAGCTTTCGGATCGGCCGCGCTTCGATGCCCGGCACGTGCATCGGCGCGAGGAAATAGCTGAGACCCGCGTACTTGTTCGCGCCACCGGTGGATGTGCGCGCGAGCAGGATCATGTACTTCGCATAGGTGCCGAGACTGGTCCAGATCTTCGAGCCGTTGATCACGTATTCGTCGCCGTCTCTCACAGCGCGACACTGCGCGCTGCCCAGATCCGAGCCGTGGTCCGGTTCCGAGAATCCCTGACACCAGATGTCTTCCGCGCTCAAGATGCCGCGGATGTATTTGTGTTTTTCCGCCTCGGTGCCCATGTGCAGGATCAGCGGTCCCGCCCAGTTGAGGCCGATCGTGTTGGGTAGGAATGGCACGCGATGGCGCGCCATCGCGCGCGTCGCGATGTCCTGGTACACCTGCGGCAAGCCGCCGCCGCCGAATTCCTTCGGCCAAGCCATGCCGACATAACCGGCCTCGTAGACCTGGCGCTGCCAGTCACGCAAGAACTCGAACTGCTGATCCGAGCCCACTTCCATGAACGTCTCGGGCAGGATGAAGCCGGGGTGCGGCGGTTTGTGTTGCGCAAACCACGCGTCCGCCTCGCGTTCGAATTCGGTGAGTTCCAATTCAGTTGTCATGCGCAGTATCTTACCGGATCCACTCGAGAGCGCGCCTTCGCGCGTCCAGACGTCCAAAGTTGGGGGGCACCGTGCCGGTATTGGAATCGAAGCTCGACGTCAACGCCGAGAGCTTCCAGAAGAACAAAGCCGACATGCTCGCGATGCTCGCGCAGATTCAGGCGCTGCTCGACGAAGCCGCGCGTGGCGGCGGCGCCGAAGCGACGGCGCGCCTCAAGTCGCGCAACAAGCTGCCGATTCGCGAGCGCATCGCCGCCGTCCTCGATCGCGACTCGCCGTTTCTCGAGATCAGCCCGCTTGCCGCGTGGCGTTCTCCGTTTGCGGTCGGCTCCGGCTTCGTCGTCGGCATCGGCGTCATCGAGAACGTCGAGTGCGTGATCCTCGGCCATGATCCCTCGGTGCGCGCCGGCGCGTTCAACGCGTTCAACGCGCAAGAAGCTGATGCGCGGGCTCGAGATCGCGCGCGTCAATCGGATGCCCTACGTGCAGTTCGTCGAATCCGCCGGCGCCGATCTGCGCGGCGAAGCCGGCGAGCGATCCGGAGGCGGCGATCCGCCGCGAGGTCGGGCACTTCGCCGAGATCGGGCCGACTGTTCTACGAGATCACCGAACTGTCGAAGATGCGCATCCCGACCGATCTCGGTCGTGTTCGGCGCTTCGACCGCCGGTGGCGCCTATCAGCCCGGCATGAGCGACTACAACATCTTCATCCGCGGGCAGTCGCAAGGTGTTTCTCGGCGGCCCGCCGCTGGTGAAGATGGCGACCGGCGAGGATGCCGACGAGGAGAGCCTCGGCGGCGCCGACATGCACACGCGGATCTCCGGCCTCGGCGACTATCTCGCCGAGGACGAGATGGACGGCATCCGCATGTGCCGCGAGGTTGTGCGCGCATCTCAACTGGCGCAAGCTCGGTCCCGGCCCGACGCCGCCGTTCGACGAACCGATCTACGATCCCGAGGATCTGCTCGGCATCGTCGCAAAGGACCTGCGCCAGCCGTTCGACATGCGCGAGGTGATCGCCCGCATCGTCGACGGCTCGTACTTCGAGGAATTCAAGCCGCTCTACGGCCCGACGCTGGTCTGCGGCTGGGCCATCGATCCACGGCTATCCGGTCGGCATCCTCGGCAACAACGGCGCGTTGTTCTCCGAATCGTCGGAGAAGGCGGCGCAGTTCATCCAGCTGTGCAACCAGATCGATGTGCCGCTGCTGTTCCTGCACAACATCACCGGCTACATCGTCGGCACCGACTTCGAGCAGCGCGGCATCACCAAGAACGGCTCGAAGATGATCAACGCGGTATCGAATTCGACGGTGCCGCACATCACCGTGATCGTCGGCGCCTCCTACGGCGCCGGCAACTACGGCATGAGCGGCCGCGCCTTCGGCACCCGCTTCACCTTCATCTGGCCGACCGCGAAGATCGCGGTGATGGGTCCGAAGCAGATGGCCGGCGTCATGACCATCGTCGGCGCGCCGCCGCCGCAGCGACGCGGCGACGCGTTCGACGAGGAGGCCGACGCCAAGCGCGTCGGCGCGTCGAGTACTGGGCCGAGGAGCGCTCCAAGGGCCTGTTCGCGACGTCGCGCGTGTCGGACGACGGCATGATCGATCCGCGCGACACCCGCACCATGATCGCGATGTCGCTGTCGGCCTGCTACAACAACAAGGTCGAGCGGCACCAAGGAGTTCGGCACATGGCGCATGTGAGTCGGCGGATGCGCCGTGATCACGCCGATTCGCGGCTGCTGGTCGCCAATCGCGGCGAGATCGCGCGGCGCATCATGCGCACCGCGCGCGAGATGGGCATCGCGACGGTCGCCGTCTATGCCGACGGCGACGCCGACGCGCCGTTCGTTCACGAGGCCGACATCGCGCATCGCGCTCGGCGGCCGCACCGCGACCGAGACGCTATCTCGATATCGAGAAAGGTGCTCGACGCGGCCAGCGCAGCGGCGCCGATGCCGTGCATCCCGGCTACGGCTTCCTGTCGGAGAACGCCACGTTCGCGCAGGCCGTGATCGACGCCGGGACTGACCTGGGTCGGCCCGTCGCCGGACGTCATCGCGCAGATCGGCGACAAGCTCGCGGCCAAGCGGCTGATGCAGGCGCGCAGGCGTCCCGACGCTGCCGCGCGATCGAGCTCACGCCGACGACGAATGCTCGCGGCCGCGGCGCGCGAAATCGGCTATCCCGTGCTGATCAAGGCCTCCGCCGGCGGCGGCGGTCGCGGCATGCGCATCGTCGAACAGCCGAAGGATAGCTCGCCGAGGCCATCGCAAGCGCCGCCGCGAGGCGGCAGTTCGTTCGGCGACGACACCGTGTTCCTCGAGCGCTGGCTCGACGCAAGTCGCGCCACGTCGAGATCCAGATTCTCGGCGATCGCCACGGCAATGTCGTGCACTGTTCGAGCGCGAATGCTCGATCCAGCGCCGCCACCAGAAGATCATCGAGGAGGCGCCGTCGCCCGCGGTCGACGACGCGATGCGCGAGCGGATGGGCGAGGCCGCGCTCACGGCGGCGCGCAAGCTCGGCTATTCGTCGACCGGCACGGTCGAGTTCCTGCTCAGTGGCACGGAGTTCTTGTTCCTCGAAGTGAACACGCGCCTGCAGGTCGAGCATCCCGTCACCGAGGCGATCACGGGCCTCGACCTCGTGCGCGAGCAGATCCGCGTCGCCGAGGGCGAGCGGCTGTCGTTCACGCAGGACGATCTGACGATCGACGGCCACGCCATCGAGGCGCGGCTGTGCGCCGAGGATCCGCAGAACGGCTTTCTGCCGACGCCGGGCACCGTGCATCGTCTGGGAGCCGTCGCAGGTCGACGGCGTGCGCTTCGACTCCGGCATCGAGACCGGTAGCACGATCGGCATCGAGTTCGATCCGATGATCGCCAAGATCATCGTGCATGCGCCCGACCCGCCGCGAAGCCGCGGCGCGGCTCGCCCGCGTGCTGGAGACGACGCGCATTCAGGGCATCACCACCAACCGTGATTTCCTGGTTGCGACGCTGCGCACGACCGAGTTCCTCGCCGGCGACACGACGACCGACTTCATCGAGCGGGTGAAGCCGCCGCGCGCGCGTCTCGTGCCGCACGCCGAGCGCATTGACGCCGCAATCGTCGTCGCGATCGAAAGCCAAGCGCGCCGCCGCGCCTGCGGCGACGGTCGCCTCGTCGTTGCCGAGCGGCTGGCGCAACTCGACGATGCCGATGGAGCGCATCGCGTTTGCAGCGGCGCGGCGAGCCGCACTTGGTCGAGCGAACACGCGGTGTGCGTGGAGTACCGCGCGCGGCGCGACCGTCGATTCGACGTTGTCGTCGACGCCACGCCGATGCTCGTCGACGTTTACGCGTGCGGCGACGGCACCGTCGACATCGCAATCGACGGTCGTCGGATCAATTGTGCCGTGGACCGCCACGGCGACCGTTGGTTCGTTCAGACCGAACTCTGGCTCGGTCGCTCTGACCGAGCAGCCGCGCTATCCCGGCGACCGGCGCCGACCAACAGACCGGCGGCTTGCGGGCGCCGATGCCGGGTGATCGTGCTGAAGACCGAAGTTCGCGTCGGCGATGCTGTAGTCAAAGGGCAGCTGCTGCTGATTCTCGAAGCGATGAAGATGGAACATCGGATCACCGCCCCGCGCGATGGCACGGTCGAGGTATTGCACGTCGCGTTGGGTGATCAGGTCGTCAACGGAGCGCTGCTGGTCACGATCGGCGATGGCGCGCCACATACGCAGAAGTAGGAGATGAAAGTGGCTGCCAACGACGCAACGCTTTACGAGATCACCAACGGCGCCGCGTGGATCACGCTCAATCGTCCGGAGAATCGCAACGCGCTCTCCGCCGTCCTCGTTGCGCAACTGTACGACCACCTGCTCACCGCGAACGCCGATCCGTACCGTTCGCTCGATCGTGATCACCGGCACGGGTCCGGCGTTCTGCGCGGGCGCCGACCTCAAGAGTCCGCCCGGCGAGGTCATCGAAGGCGGCCGCACGGTGCCGTACCCACAAGTGTTGACGACGATCATCGAAAGCCCGAAACCGGTCATCGCGGCCGTCAACGGTGCCGCATTCGCGGGCGGCCTGGGGCTGGTCGGCGCCGCCGATATCGTCATCACGGCGCAGGACGCACAGTTCAGCTTTTCCGAGGTGCGCATTGGCGTGATCCCGGCCGTCATCTCGGTGGTATGTCTGCCAAAACTCGGCGTGCACCACGGCATGAAGCTGTTTCTGACTGGAGAACGCTTCGACGGCAATCGCGCCGTCGCGATGGGTTTCGCGCATCGCGCGGTGCCCCTCGATCAACTCGTCAGTGCTGTCAACGAGGAGATCGACATGATCAACCTCGGTGGTCCGATCGCCGTCGTCGAGTGCAAGAAGCTCGTGCGACGCGTGCCGACGCTGTCGATCGAAGAAGGCTTCAATGAAACCGCGCAGTGGAGCACTCGCATGTTCCGGTCGGAGGAAGCG
This sequence comes from uncultured Gammaproteobacteria bacterium, assembly GCA_963829065.1. Taxonomy (GTDB): domain Bacteria; phylum Pseudomonadota; class Gammaproteobacteria; order Pseudomonadales; family Azotimanducaceae; genus DATJGR01. Next base: position 47,790 of record CAWHHK010000025.1, read on the forward strand.
TCGGAGGGCATGGCCGCATTCCGTGAGAAACGGAAACCTTCGTGGATCAAAAACGTTCAGAAAGGCGGGCAACCATGAGCGAGATCATTCGAATCGCAAACTGCAGCGGTTATTACGGTGACCGCCTCGCCGCCGCGCGCGAGATGGTCGAAGGCGGACCGATCGATGTGTTGACCGGGGACTATCTCGCCGAACTGACGATGTCGATTCTGTACAGCCAACGCCAGCAGCGCGGCGCCGACATGGGTTACGTGGGGACGTTTCTGAAACAGATCGAGGACGTTGCCGCGACGTGCCTCGAAAGAGGCATCAAGATCGTCTCCAACGCCGGCGGCCTCAATCCCAAAAGCATGGCGGCGGAGATCGAAAAAATCCTCGCGCAGCTCAAGCTCTCCGCAAAAGTGGCGTACATCGACGGCGACAATCTGCTCGACGATCTCGCCGACCTGCAGCGGCGCGGACAGACGTTCACCAATCTCGACACGCAAGAACCGCTCGCTGGATCGGGCCAGCAGGCGCTGACGGCCAACGTCTACTTCGGCGGCTGGGGCATCAAGGAAGCGCTCGATCAAGGCGCCGACATCGTGATCTGTCCGCGCGTCACCGACGCCGCGGTCGTGATCGGTCCCGCCGCGTGGAAGTTCAACTGGCGGCGCAATGACTACGACGCACTGGCCGGCGCGTTGGCGGCGGGCCACATCATCGAGTGCGGTGCGCAATGCTGCGGCGGCAACTATGCGTTCTTCGAAGAAGTGCCGAGCTTTCACAATGTCGGCTATCCGATCGCCGAACTCGAAGCCGACGGCAGCTTCACGATCACCAAACACCCGGGCACCGGCGGCCTCGTGTCTGTCGGCACCGTGCAAGCGCAGCTGCTGTACGAAATCGCGACTCCCGCGTACTACAACCCCGACGTCATCGCCCACTTCGACACGATGCACATCGAACAGACCGGCGTCGGATCGCGTTCGCGTCAGCGGCTGCCGCGGCAGCAGTCCGCCGCCGACCCACAAGGTCTGTTTCAACACGCAGGGACCCTGCAAGCAGAGTCTCGAAGTGTTGCTGACCGGACTCGACATCGAGAAGAAGGCGGCGATCTACGTCGACCAGGTCTTCTACAATCTCGGCGGCAAGGCGCAATTCGACGACGTCGACGTTCAGTTGATCCGCAGCGACAAAGAAGACCCCGCCACCAACGAAGAAGCCTACGCGGCACTGCGAATCACCGTGACGTCGTCCGATCCGAAGAAACTGGGCAGGTTGTTCAGCGCGAAGGTCACGGAACTCGGACTTGCGTCGATTCCGGGCAATACGGGGCGCGGCGCGGCGGGTTTCAGCGGTGGCCCCGCAATCATCCATTGGCCCGCGTTGATCGACAGCCAGCTGGTCACCGAACGCGTGCATCTCGGCGGCAAAACCACCGACGTGCTGCCGACGCAACGCCTCGGTCTCGAGGAGATCTACTACCAGCGCACACCAGCGCGGATACCGCGCGCGCCCGGCGGCGCGACGACGAAGGTCGCGTTCGGGCGCCTGTTCGGCACGCGGTCCGGCGACAAGGGCGGCAATGCGAATTGCGGCGTGTGGGCGCGCTCGGACGCGGCCTTTGCCTATCTGAACGAGTTCCTCACGGTCGCGGAGTTCAAACGTCTGTGCCCGGACATGGCGCCGTACGACATCGAGCGCTACGACCTGCCAAACCTGCGCGCGCTAAACTTCTACATCAAAGGCGTGCTCGGCACCGGCGCCGCGTCGAACCACCGTATCGACAAACAAGCTAAGTCGCTCGGCGAGTACCTGCGCGCGAAACACATCGACGCGCCGCGGTCACTGGTTGATCAGTTGCGCTGACGGCGCACCTAAGGCGCGGCGAGACGCGCCTGCGCCGCTACAACACCTTGACGATCTGAATCCACGCGCGCGGACTCGAGCCGGTCGACTCGACCGCCGGATCGGAACCGAGTTGCCAAGCCACACTGCCGCGCACGTTGATGCCGAAGCCGGTCTCGAGATCCGCACCGATACCGGCGCCGTACAGGTTGACGTGATTCTCGGTCGGCAAGTACGGATCCTGGTTCACGTGCACACTGCCGCCGTCGAAAAACGCGAACACCTGATCGTGGACGAGCCACCCGCGCGCGGGCAGCCAGTAACGCAGCTCTGCCGTGCCGAGCAGCGCTTCGTCGCCGACGCCGACGCCTTGTGCGTACGCGCGCACGCTGTTCGGACCGCCCAGCACGAATTTCTGCGACGAATCGAGATTCTTGCTCGCGTATTGGCCTTGTAGCGCCAGATAGAGTTGCAGCCGCTCGGCGACATTCTGCAGGCGCAGCAACGAATACGTGACGGTGTCGAAATCGCCATTGGTTTGCGCGGTCGCCGCATCGATCAACGCCGCGGTGTCGTCGCGAAGATCCACGACGCCGCGTCCGAATGCGAACGATGCCGCACTGGTTCCGCCACCGAAGAAGTCATCGTTGCGACTGCCGGAGACGCCGAGCGTCACGGAGCGCAGCGACCGTGGATTGTCCGCGCTCACCGCGTCGATGCTGTCTTGCAGATCGAAATAGTTGAACGCAGTCTGGACGTCGACATTCGTGCGCGTCGATCGAATCAGCGGGTACTGTAAGAACAACGTATAGATGTCCGCGTCGCCATTCGCGTCGAGCGACTTGAACTTGTCGCCCAGCGAATAGTGCGTGTGCGACAGCGCGCCACCCGCTCGCAGTCGACCGCCGGACAGCGCCATCTGATACGCAGCGCGGCCATACCAGAGACCGGAGTCCTGCGATATCAGTCCGCGCACCGTCAGCAGATCACCGCGTCCAGTGAGATTGGCCGCGGCAACGCTGCCGCCAATACGCCGTTCGCCCGTGTAGTCGTTGCCGAATGTGTCGGCCTCGAGTGTGCCGCTCCACGTGGGCGCCGACGTGATGTCGACGACCAGATCCGACGCGCCGACGCGTTCGCCCGGCGTCAACGTCGCCGCGACCGCGACGCCGGCGAGGTCCTTCAGCAACAGCATGTCGCGATCCAGCGGAGCCGTTTCAATGACGTTGTCGTGCGCCGGCGCGCGCAGCGTCGAGCGCACCACCGAATCCGCCAGCCGCGTGTGATTGCGCACGTCGAGCTTGCCGTAACGGCCTTCGAGCACCGCAATCTCGACGCCGCCGTGTTCGACGCTCTGCGCCGGCACGTAGGCGTGCGCGACCGGATAGCCATGGGCTCGGTAGAACTGCGTGATGCGCGCGGCCGCGGCTTCGAGATCGCCCAGACTGACGTCGCGGCCGGCGATTCCGTCGACGAGCGGCAGCAATTCGAGATCGGTGAACGCCGTGGCGCCGCTGACGCGGACACTGCTGACACGAAACCGTGTCGTGCTCGGCGCTGCCATCGCATCGCGCGTGGTGCCATCGACCTCGAGCGACGGTCGCGACTGCGTCGGTGCCGCGGGCCGCTTCTGCTCGATCCCGCGCAGAGTCGTGCCGATGTTGGGGGGCGGCCCGTCGGCCGCGACGACCTCGCACCCGAGCCACATCGTTAGCGCGACGGCGCCGAGCATCGAGCGCTCAATCAGACGTCCTGTCTTGCCGCGTTTCATTCGACCTCCGTCACTCGTCCGAAGTGCCCGGATCCGCCGACGACTTCCGGATTTCCTGCCGGGAGTCGGACCCCGGCGCCTGCGCGCGCAAATGAAGCGCCGTCGATCTGAGTTGCGCTTTGTGCGCCGGGCGCCAGCCGTTCTTCCTGCGCCGGCGTTGCGTCGAACAGCGTCGAGCACGCATGCGCCTTGCCGATCTGGGAACAGAAGTTCACGTCCTGCAACGCACTCGTGATCGCGCCAGTGAACCCCGAGATCTCACCCGGGCGCGCGCCCGCAGGACTGATCAGCAACGAGGTCGCGTTCGCGGGATCCTGCACGAATACGTAGTTACCGCTGTTCGCGGCCAATCCTTGCCCATCGATCGCAAACACCCCGACCGCGCTCGAATTCGGCACGCTCGAGGTGAACAGCAATGTGCCGGTCGTGGCCGAGGCGAGCGTATCGCTACCCTTGAGGCCGAGGACCACACCGGTGAAAGTCGGCAGCGGCGAACCTTGTTCGACCGCGGCCGGCGCGGAGTCGTACGTCAGGGTCGCGGGCGTGATTGCAAACGGGTTCGAACCGAACGTCATGCCGTAGTTCGGCCCGCCGGTCAGCGTGCCCTGCAGGATCGCGTAAGTGCCGACGTTCTCGCCGGCTGTGCGCGACAGCGCCCCACTCAGCGCGTCGCCAACGACGAGCGCACCGCTCGTAATCGCGTACGCGAACGGCAGCGGCTCGGCATCGCCGTAGACTTTCGTCTGACCCGCATCGGCGGTGATCGTCAGCGGGCGCGGCGTGATATCGGCGTTGGCGACCGCATTCGCGTTGACCGTGTAGTTGGCCGCGTCGGCCCCTGACAGGCCGAGTCCGGTCGCCGTGACGATCTTGCCGACGCCGGCGTTCTTGTCGACGAAGTTCGCCGCCCCGCCGCCGTAGCTGACGCTATCGCCTGCGACCGCACCACTGAGCGTGCCGCTGGCGATCGTCGCAGCAGTCGCGCCGTCGTAGACCTTGCTGGCGACGGTGATGGAGCCGGTGATTGCCAACGTCGATATGTTCGCTGTTGTCGTCGCCACACTGTTGACCGTGTAGTTCGCCGCGTCCGCACCGGCGAGGCCGAGGCCCGTCGCAGTGACGACTTTTGCCGACGCCGACATTCTTGTCGGCGAACGTCGCGCTGCCGCCCGCGTAGCTGACGCTGTCGCCTGCGAGTACTCCGCTGACGCTGCGCCCTGCAATCGTCGCCGCGACACCGCCGTTGTAGATTCTGCTGGCCGCGGTAATCGAGCCGGTGAGCGCGAGTGGCGTGATGTCGGCGACCGTATTCGCAGTTGCGTTGACCGTGTAGTTGCCCGCATCCACGCCGGATAGCGCGAGGCCTGTCGCCGTGGCCGACTTCGCAACGCCCGCGTTCTTGTCGACGAACGTCGCGGCGCCGCCGCCATACGCGACGGCGTCGCCGGCGACGACACCCGTCAACGAACGACCGACGATCGTCGCGCCGGTCGTCGCGTCGTAGACCTTGCTCGCAACCGCGACGGCGCCGGTGATCGCGAGCGGCGTGATGTCGGCGCTCGTGGTCGCCGTCCCGTTGATCGAGTAGTTGCCCGCGTCCGCGCCCGCGAGAATGACCGCACTCGAGGTGACGGTCTTCGCGACGCCGACGTTCTTGTCGGCGAACGCGGCCGTGCCGCCGCCGATGGTGACGGTATCACCGGCGAGCACGCCAGTGAGCGTTCCGCCGGCGATCGTCGCGGCCGTCGCGCCATCGTAAACCTTGTTCGCGGCCGTGATCGTGCCGGTGATTGCGAGCGGCGTGATGTCGGCGCTCGCCGTTGCGGTTCCATTGACCGTGTAATTCGAGGCATCGACGCCGCCGAGCCCGAGCCCGGTCGCGGTCACCACTTTGCTAGAGCCGACATTTTTGTCGGCGAACGTCGCGGTGCCGCCGACGACGTTCACGCTGTCGCCCCCCAATACGCCGGTTAGGCTGCGCGTCACGATCGTCGCGCCGACACCCGCGTCGTAGACTCTGTCCGCCGCGGTGATCGAACCGACGATCGCAAGCGGTGTGATGTCGGCGAACGTCGCAGCGGTGCTGTTCACCGTGTAGTTCGCGGCGTCCGCGCCTGACAGCGAAAGGCCCGCCGCGGTCACCGATTTTCCGATGCCGACATTTTTGTCGGCGAACGTCGCGGCGCCACCGCCATAGCCGACGTTGTCGCCGGCAAGGACACCGGTCAGCGTGCTGCTCGTGATCGCAGCGCTCGTCGTCGCGTCGTAGACCTTGTCCGCGACGGTGACGGCGCCGGTGATTGCAAGAGGCGTTATGTCGGCGCTCGCCGCCGCCGGCGCATTGACGCTGTAGTTGCCCGCATCGAGCCCGGTCAGCGTGATTCCGGTCGCCGTCACGGATTTCCCGACGCCGACATTCTTGTCGCCAAACGCGGCGGTACCACCGGCTGCGGCGACGCTGTCGCCGCCGATCACGCCGGATAGCGCGATGCTGCCGATCGTCGCGCTGGTGGTCGCGTCGTACACCTTGTTCGTGGCGGTGAAACTGCTGTCGATGCGCGAGCGGCGTGATGTCCGCGGTCGTCGTCGCCGTGCCATTGACCGTGTAGTTCGCCGCGTCGGCGCCGCCGAGGCCGAGCCCCGTCGCGGTCACGACTTTTGCGGTGGCCGACGTTCTTATCCGCGAACGTCGCGCTGCCGCCGCTGTAGCTGACACTGTCGCCGCGCGATCACGCCGGCGAGCGTCGCGCCGGCGAGCGTCGCGGCAACGGTGCCGTCATAGACCTTATTCGCCGCCGTCACGCTGCCGACGATCGCGAGCGGATCGATGTCGGCGGTCGTCGTCGCCGTGCCATTGACGGTGTAGTTCGCCGCGTCGGCGCCGGAAAGGCCGAGGCCGGTCGCCGTCACGGTCTTGGCCGCGCCCGCGTTTTTGTCGGCGAACGTCGCAGCGCCGCCGACGTAGCTGACATCATCGCCGCCGAGCACGTCCGCTCAGCGAGCGGGTCAGCAGCGTTGCGGACGCATCGCCGTCGTAGACCTTGTTCGCCGCGGTCACGCTGCCCGCGATTGCGAGTGGATCTATGTCGGCCGTTGTCGTCGCTGAGCTGTTCACCGTGTAGTTGCCGGCATCGACGCCGGAGAGAGCGAGGCCCGTCGCGGTCACCGTCTTCGCGACGCCGGCGTTCTTGTCGGCATACGTCGCGACACCGCCGACGTAGTTGACGTCATCGCCCGTGATGGCGCCACTCAACGACCGCGTCAGCAGCGTTGCGGTCGCATCGCCGTCGTAGATTTTGTTTGCCGCCGTGACGCTACCGACGATGCTCAGCGGATCGATGTCCGCGGTTGTCGTCGCCGTCGTATTGACCGAATAGTTGGCTGCGTCGGCGCCCGACAGGCCAAGGCCCGTCGCGGTCACGGTCTTGGCGACACCCGCATTCTTGTTGGCGAATGTCGCGGTGCCGCCTGCGTAACTCACGTCGTCGCCGCCGAGCACGCCGCTCAGCGAATGCGTCAGCAGCGTCGCCGATGCATCGCCGTCGTAGATCTTGTCCGCCGCGGTGACGCTGCCGACGAGCGCGAGCGGATCAATGTCCGCGGTTGTCGTGGCCGTACCGTTGACCGTGTAGTTCGCCGCGTCGCCACCGGACAGCGCGAGGCCCGTCGCCGTCACCGTCTTCGCAATGCCGGCGTTCTTGTCTGCGAACGCGGCGCTGCCACCGCCGTAGCTCACTGTGTCGCCGGCAATGACGCCGCTCAGCGTCGTTCCGGTGATCGTCACGTCGGCATTGCCGTCATAGACCTTGTTCGCCGCAGTGATCCCGCCGGTCAGCGCGAGCGCCGTGATGTCCGCGAGCGACGTCGCGGTGCCATTGACGGTGTAGTTCGCGGCGTCAGCTCCCGACAGTGAAAGGCCGATCGCGGTTACTGACTTGCCGACGCCGACGTTGCGGTCCGCGAACGTCGCCGTGCCGCCGCCGTAGCTCACGCTGTCGCCCGCGATCACCCCGGAAAGCGTCGTGCCCGCGAGCGTCGCCGCGACGGTGCCGTCGTAAATCTTGTCCGCCGCCGTGACGCTGCCGACGATCGCGAGTGGATCGATGTCCGCAGTCGTCGTCGCGGCCGTATTGACCGAGTAGTTGGCTGCGTCGGCGCCCGACAGGCCGAGGCCCGTCGCGGTCACGGTCTTGGCGACACCCGCATTCTTGTTGACGAATGTCGCGGTGCCGCCTGCGTAACTGACGTCATCGCCGCCGAGCACGCCGCTCAGCGAATGCGTCAACAGCGTTGCCGATGCATTGCCGTCGTAGGTCTTGTTTGCCGCCGTGACGCTGCCGACGATAGCGAGCGGGTCGATGTCCGCCGTCGTGACCGCCGTGTCATTGACGGTGTAGTTCGCCGCATCGGTGCCGGAAAGAGCCAAGTCCGGACGCCGTCACGGTCTTGGCGACACCGGCGCTTCTGTCGGCGAATGTCGCACTGCCGCCGCCATAGGTCACGCCGTCGCCGGCGACCACGCCGGAGAGCGTCGCGCCGGCGAGCGTCGCGGCGACCGTGCCGTCGTAAATTTTGTCGTTTGCGGTGACGCTGCCGGTGATCGCGAGTGGCGTGATGTCGGCGCTGGTCGTCGCCGTCGTATTGACAGAGTAGTTCCCAGCATCCGCGCCGATCAGGCCGAGACCCGTCGCCGTGACGGTCTTGCCAACCCCCACGTTCTTGTCGGCGAAACTCGCGGCGCCGCCGTTATAGCTGACGTCGTCGCCGCCCAGCACGCCACTCAGTGAACGCGTCAGCAACACCGCCGATGTGCCGCCGTCATAGATCTTGTTCGCAGCGGTCACGTTGCCGACGATCGCCAGCGGGTCGATGTTCGCGGTCGTCGTCGCCGTAGCGTTGACGGTGTAGTTCGCGGCGTCGCCGCCGGTGATGCCCAAGCCCGTCGCGGTCACGGTCTTGCAGACGCCCGCGTTCTTGTCTGCGAACGTCGCGCTACCACCGACGTAGGTCACGTCATCACCGCCGATCACGCCACTGAGCGCGCGGCTGCCGATCGTGGCGCCAGTCGTCGCGTCATAGACCTTGTTCGGCGCGGTGATGCTGCCGGCAATCGCCAGCGGCGTGATGTCCGCGGCGGCGGTCGCGGTCGTGTTGACGGTGTAGTTGCCCGCGTCGGCACCCGCCAGCGCCAGCCCGGTCGCGGACACTGTCTTGGCCAGAGCGGCATTTTTGTCGGCGAAGGTCGCAACGCCGCCGACGTAGCTGACGTCGTCGCCGCCGAGGGCGCCACTCAGCGAACGCGTCAGCAGCGTGGCCGCGGTGCCGCCGTCGTAGGACCTGTTGGCCGCCGTCACGCTGCCGACGATCGCGAGCGGGTCGATGTCCGCGAGCGTGGTCGCGGTGCCGTTGACCGTGTAGTTCGCGGCGTCGGCACCGGAGAGCCCGAGGCCTGTCGCGGTCACGAGTTTGCCGACGCCCGCGTTCTTGTCCGCGAACGTCGCGCTGCCGCCGGAATAGGTCACGGTATCGCCCGCGATCACGCCGCCGAGCGCGCGTCCCGTGATCGTCGCGCTCGTCAGCGCGTCGTAGGTCTTGCCTGCCGCGGTCACGGTTCCAACCAGCGTCGCCGGATCGATGACGCCCGTCGTGTTGCCGAGCGTCGTGGTCGTGTAGTTGTTGCCGCCGTTGCCGTCGTTGATTGTATATGTCGCCACCGACAGCGTTTTGCCGGTGCCGGCGGTCTTGTCGGCGTAGACCTCGGTGACGCCGCTGGCGGTATCGCCCCCCACCAGGCCCGTCACGGTCGGCGCCGCGGCCGCGCTGACGGTGCGGTCATACGTCTTGGTATTCGTCGTCGCGGCGATCGACAGCGGCGCCGGCGTTATCACACCGATCGCCGCATTCGCGTCGGCCGACGACAGTTGATAGCCGTAGACCGTCGCCGCGCCGTTTGTCGCGCTGCGCGATCGTGATACCCGTCACCGCGACGTCTTTGCCGCTGCCGACATGACGCGTGTCGTAAGTACCCGACGCGACCGGGTTCAATGTCACGGTGTCGCCGTCGATCGCGCCGCTGACAGCGTAGTTCGTCGCGTCCAACGTCGCCGTGACGTTGCCGTCGTAAATCTTGCTAACGGTTCCGGTGAGGCTCGGCGTGACGGTCGGCGCGATCGAGTAGAGGAAGCCGTTGCCGGCGCCGGCGACCGGCGTGATGCCGAAGTCCGCGTCGTATTGTTTGAACGCGAACGAGAGTCCGCCGCGGTTGTCGAGCGCCGGATTGCTGGACCAGACGAGGCGCCGCCCGGCGCCCGGATTCAGCGCGCCGGCGCCGGCGTTGTTGACGAAGTTGCCCGCCGCCGCGAGCACGATCGAGTCGCCGGCGCCGCTCGCCGTCACGACGCCGTTGACGGTGATGTCGCCGCTGAGCGTCTGCGCCCGCAACGTGGCGACGTTCGATGCGCCGAGCGCAATACTGTTCGCGTCGATCAGGTTCACGGCGCCCGCATTCGTGATCGCAATCGTACCGAAGTCGTTCGCGGCGTTCGTCAGCGTGACCGCGCCGGTCCCGGCGACCAACGTCAACGCACCGGCCGACGCATTCACGGCGCCATTCGCGACGATGCTCGAGTTCGTCGTCCGCAGCGTCGTGGCGCCACCGAGGATGAGCGCCCCATCGTAGAGTTGGGTGCCGGTCGTCCGCAGCGAGCCGCCATTGATGCGGGTCGTCGTCAGTCCACCGCTGGCAAACGACGTCAACGGCGTCGTCGCCCCCACCGCATTGCCAAACGTCACCGTGCCAGAACCGGCCTGCGTCAGCGCGCCAGCGCCGTCGACCGCGCCGTTCAGCGTCAGCGCGTCGCCCGCATTCAGTGCGCCGATCGTCGTTGCTGATGCGAGCGTCACGGCGCCGCCGAGCGAGGCGTTTCCGGTGCCGACCAACGCGCCGGCGCTGCTCGCGCCTGCGCCATTCAGCGTCACGGCCTCCGCGCCGAGCGCCACGTTCGCGATCTGCAGCGTAGCGCCGTTGCCAACCGTCGTGCCCGCTGCCGTGGTGCCTAGCGCGGTCGCATTTGCCGCGATCAGCGTGCCCGCGTTGACGTTGGTCGTACCGCCATACGTGTTCGCACCGGACAACGTGACCGCACCCGCGCCCTGCTTCGTCAACGCGCTGACGCCGCTGATCGTGGCCGCAATGGTCGTGTCCGTCGCGTCGCCCAGTGTCAGCCCCGCATTGAGCACCAGGCTGGTGCCGCCCGCGGCATTGAGACCGCCAATGATTTCATTGGCATTCACCGCGACCGTGCCGCTGTTCAGATTGACGACGCCGGTATCGAGTATCGCGGCGCCGCCGGATAGAGCGAGGGTTCCGGCATCGATTGACGTCGTTCCCGAATAGATGTTGGCGCCGGACAACGTCAACGTACCGACGCCGGTCTTCGTCAATCCGCCAGCACCGTTCGCGATCCCGGCAAACGTCGTCGCACCCGCCTCGTTCACCGTCAACGTGTTGGCGTTCAACGTGACGTTGCCGCCCGTCGCGCCACCACCGCTGAGATTGCCGATCGTCTCGTTCGCCGTCAGATCCAACGAGACGCCGGCGATGTTCGCCAATGTCACCTGCGACGTGTCCGCAATCGCAGTCCCACCGGATGCGCGCAACGTGCCGGCGTTGATCGTCGTCGGTCCGGTATAGGTATTCGCGCCCGACAACGTCAACGTACCGGCGCCGAGTTTCGTCAGAGCGCCAGTGCCGCTCGCGATGCCCGCAAACGTCGTCGCACCCGCCTCGTTCACCGTCAACGTGTTGGCGTTCAACGTGACGTTGCCGCCGGTCGCGCCACCACCGCTGAGATTGCCGATCGTCTCGTTCGCCGTCAGATCCAACGACACGCCAGCGGTGTTCGCCAACGTCACCGGCGACGTATCCGCGATCGCATTGCCACCGGACGCGCGCAACGTGCCGCCGCTGATCGACGTCGTTCCGGTGTAGGTATTGGCACCCGACACGATCAACAACCCGCCACCCTGCTTGTCGATGCCGAACCCCGCACCGCTGGTCACGCCCGACAGCGTCAGTTGCGCACCCGTCACGTTCACACTGCTGTTCGCACCCAGCGTCATCCCACCGGCGAACGAACTCGTCCCCACACTCGTCGCCAGCGTGCCGCCGTTGTTCGTCAGTCCTTCCGCCGTCGCATACGCGACATTGCGCAGGTCCAGCGTCGTACCCGCCGCCAGCGTCGTTCCACCGGCCACCGTGCCCAGTGCATTGTTCGCCGTCACCGCCAGCGTGCCGCCGTTGATCGCGGTCACACCGGTGTAGGTATTCGCACCACCGAGCACCAACGTCCCGGCGCCGACCTTCGTCAGTGCAAACCCGCCACTGACGATCCCACCCAACGTCAACGTATCGGCGCCGACACCGACACCGATCGTGCTCGCACTGCCCATCGCCACCGTGCCTGACGACGATGCAATGCCGCTACCGGTCAATGCACCATTACCGCCGACACCGATGCCATTGAGCGTCAACCCTTCCGTCACCGCGACGTTGTTCAGGTTCAACGTCGCCCCAGCCGCCACCGTCGTCCCCGCCGCCACCGTGCCCAACGCACTCGCATTCGTCGCCGATACCGTACCCGCACTGATCGTCGTCAAACCCGTGTAGGTATTCGCACCCGACAACGTCAACGTACCGGCGCCGAGTTTCGTCAGAGCGCCGGTGCCGCTGACGATCCCCGAGAACAACGTCGATGTTCCATCACCGCCCGCCGTCAGCGTCGCACTGCCCAGCGTGATATTGCCGGCGCCCGCAATCGATCCGACCGTCTCCGCAAGACTGTTCAAGTCGAACGTCGCGCCGCTCGCAACCGTCACCGCACTCGTGTCCGCAATGCGATTCGCCGCGCCCAACTGCAAGGTGCCGCGCGTTCACCGCGGTCACACCGGTGTACGTGTTCGCACCGGACAGCGTCGACCAGTCCCCCCAGTGGTCTTGTTCAGTCCGACGGTGCCACCGAGGATCGCGCTGACTGTTCCCAAGCGCAGGTCGTACGCGCTCGTCGACGTCAGCACGCCCGTTGTGCCGGTGATCGAACCGGTTAGCAGTTGCACGCCGGCCACCGTGTCGCTGCGGTTCGTCATCGCCAGCGTGCCGCCGTTGACGACGAGTTGGCTGGCGTCCGCAAAGACGTCGTTGGCACCCGACGCCAGCGTGCCCGCGTTGATGATCGTCGTGCCGGAATAGGTATTTGCGCCGGACAGGGTCAACGTGCCGGCGCCGAGTTTGGTCAACCCGCCGGTGCCGCTCGCGATGCCAGCAAACGCCGTCGCACCCGCCTCGTTCACCGTCAACGTGTTGCCGTTCAACGTGACGTTGCCGCCGGTCGCACCGCCGCCGCTCAGATTGCCGATCGTCTCGTTCGCCGTCAGATCCAAGGTCGCACCGGCGGCGTTCAACAAGGTCACCTGCGACGTATCCGCAATCGCGCTGCCGCCGGATGCGCGCAACGTGCCTGCGTTGATCGTCGTTAGTCCCGTGTAGGTATTGGCTCCCGACAACGTCAACGTTCCCGCGCCCGCTTTCGTCAACCCGCCGGTACCGCTGACGATTCCCGAGAACAGCGTCGACGTTGCATCGCCGGCCGTCAGCGTCGCGGTGCCCAACGCGATGTTGCCGGCGCCCGCGATCGATCCGACCGTCTCCGCAAGACTGTTCAGGTCGAACGTCGCACCGCCCGCGACCGTCACCGCACTCGTGTCCGCAATATGATTCACCGCGGCGCCCAACTGCAGCGTACCGGCGTTCACCGCGGTCACACCGGTGTACGTGTTCGCACCTGGACAGCGTCACCAGCCCCCCAGTGGACTTGTTCAGTCCGACGGCGCCGCCGAGGATCGCGCTGACGGCTCCCGAGCGCAGGTCGTACGCGCTCGTCGACGTCAGCACACCGGTGGTGCCGGTGATCGAACCACTGATCAGCTGCACGCCGGCCACCGTGTCGTTGCGGTTCGTCATCGCCAGCGTGCCGCCGTTGACGACGAGTTGCGTAGCGTCCGCAAAGACGTCGTTGGCGCCCGACGCCAGCGTGCCTGCGTTGACGTTCGTCGTACCGGAATAGGTGTTGGCGCCCGACAACGTCAACGTGCCGGCGCCGAGTTTGGTCAGACCGCCGGTGCCGCTCGCGATGCCCGCAAACGTCGTCGCACCCGCCTCGTTCACCGTCAACGTGTTGCCGTTCAACGTGACGTTGCCGCCCGTCGCGCCACCACCGCTGAGATTGCCGATCGTCTCGTTCGCCGTCAGGTCCAAGGTCGCACCGGCGGCGTTCAACAACGTCACCTGCGACGTGTCGACAATCGCGCTGCCACCCGACGCTCGCAGCGTGCCCGCGTTGATCGTCGTCGTTCCGGTGTAGGTATTCGCACCACCGAGCACCAACGTCCCGGCGCCGACCTTCGTCAGTGCAAAGCCGCCACTGACGATCCCACCCAACGTCAACGTATCGGCGCCGACACCGACACCGATCGTGCTCGCACTGCCCATCGCCACCGTGCCTGACGACGATGCAATGCCGCTACCGGTCAGTGCACCATTACCGCCGACACCGATGCCATTGAGCGTCAACCCTTCCGTCACCGCGACGTTGTTCAGGTTCAACGTCGCCCCAGCCGCCACCGTCGTCCCCGCCGCCACCGTGCCCAGCGCACTCGCATTCGTCGCCGATACCGTGCCCGCACTGATCGTCGTCAAACCCGTGTAGGTATTCGCACCCGACAACGTCAACGTACCGGCGCCGAGTTTCGTCAGAGCGCCGGTGCCGCTGACGATCCCCGAGAACAACGTCGATGTTCCATCGCCGCCCGCCGTCAGCGTCGCACTGCCCAGCGTGATATTGCCGGCGCCCGCAATCGATCCGACCGTCTCCGCAAGACTGTTCAAGTCGAACGTCGCGCCGCTCGCAACCGTCACCGCACTCGTGTCCGCAATGCGATTCGCCGCGCCCAACCGCAACGTACCGCCGCTGATCGCCGTCGTTCCGGTGTAGGTATTGGCACCCGACAGGATCAACAACCCGCCACCCTGCTTGTCGATGCCGAACCCCGCACCGCTGGTCACGCCCGACAGCGTCAGTTGCGCGCCCGTCACGTTCACGCTGCTGTTCGCACCCAGCGTCATCCCACCGGCGAACGAACTCGTCCCCACACTCGTCGCCAGCGTGCCGCCGTTGTTCGTCAGTCCTTCCGCCGTCGCATACGCGACATTGCGCAGATCCAGCGTCGTACCGGCCGCCAGCGTCGTTCCACCGGCCACCGTGCCCAGTGCATTGTTCGCCGTCACCGCCAGCGTGCCGCCGTTGATCGCGGTCACACCGGTGTAGGTATTCGCACCACCGAGCACCAACGTCCCGGCGCCGACCTTCGTCAGTGCAAAGCCGCCACTGACGATCCCACCCAACGTCAACGTATCGGCGCCGACACCGACACCGATCGTGCTCGCACTGCCCATCGCCACCGTGCCTGACGACGATGCAATGCCGCTACCGGTCAATGCACCATTACCGCCGACACCGATGCCATTGAGCGTCAACCCTTCCGTCACCGCGACGTTGTTCAGGTTCAACGTCGCCCCAGCCGCCACCGTCGTCCCCGCCGCCACCGTGCCCAACGCACTCGCATTCGTCGCCGATACCGTGCCCGCACTGATCGTCGTCAAACCCGTGTAGGTATTGGGCCGCGACAACGTCAGCGTGCCTGTACCCTGCTTGACGAGCGCGGTCGCACCTTGGATCACGTCGGTTGCGTTTTGCGTGATCGCGCCCGTCGAGTTCAGCGTCAACACGCCCGTCCCGAGGCCGATCGTGCCCAGGTTGGTGATGCCGCCGGCACCCGCCGTCATCGAGACACTGCCATTCGACGTCGACAGGTCGAAGCCGCCCATCGTGATTGCGTTCGTCGCCGTCAAACTCAGCGAACCCGCGGCGGTCGTCGGCATTGCAAGGTTGGTTTGAAAGATAATGTCGTGATTGGCTTGCAGCACGACTGCGGTGTTCACCGGCAACGCGGTCAGCGTGCCGGCAAGTACGTAGTAGTTGTTGACGCCGTCGATGGCCTGGAACGGATTCGACGCATCGGCAATGGCACCGCCCACCGGGACGGCCGCGATCGTCAGATCATCCGGATCGAGCAGCAAAGTGCCGGTCGTGCCGGCCTCCGCAGACGTATCCACACTGCCATCGAAGCCCAGCTTTTGTTTGCCCGAGACCTCGACCAACCCACCATCACCCCCGACTCGACCCCCGCGCGCACTGATCTCACCCCGATATCGCGTATCTCCGTCCGACCACACAATCACCCGCCCACCCGTACCACGCTCCAGCGCATCCGCATGGATCTCCGCTGACGTTCCCACAAAGGTGCGCTGCGCATTCTGGATGTCGGGATTTCCTCCCTGATAGTCGCCCCCGATCCGCACCGTCCCACCACCGACGACACCCGAGGCATCAACCTGCGTACCGTCGAGCAGCGCGACCTTGTCGCCCGTCACCGATACCGCACCACCGCTCTCACCCTCACTGCGGCCCGACGCATCCAACGTCCCCGCCACCGCCACGACACCGTCATTACCGCCCTCGAGACGGATCGTCCCATTCACATCGCTGACACTGCGCGCCTCGATGATCCCCGTGTGGTTGATCACATCGGTAAGCACCGCATCTTGCGCGCGTGCCGACAGCAGCACCGTTCCCCCATCCGCCTGCAAAAGGCCACGGTTCGACACCAGCGCCCTCAGCGCCGCCGTGTCGACACTGAAATTCACCAACGAACTCCCGTCGATGTTCAGTGTGATCTGTTCGCCCGCACCCAGTGCCACCGTCCCCAGTCGCGCACGGATCACGCCTTCATTCGACGCTTGCGTTCCCGCCAACGCCACATAACCACCGTCGTGCGCGCTCAGCGTCCCTGCATTGAGCACCTCACCCGTGCTCGCCGGATCTGCCACCAGGCGATAGCGGCCCGCCAGAAAGTCTTCGTTCGACAGACTCAGCGTCGAGGCCAGCAACCCCCCCACATCGACCCGCGAGCCCGATCCAAACAACACCCCATTCGGGTTCAATAGAAACACCTGACCGTTTGCCGTCAGGTTCCCGAGAATCACCGAAGGGTCTTGTCCGAGAATCCGGTTCAGTGCGATCGCTTGCGCCGATGGTTGTTGGAACACCACCGACTCATCAGTACCGATATTGAAGCTCTGCCAGTTGATCGCGAGGCGTGCACTACCTTGGTCCACCGTCAGCGTGGTGCCGCTCGTGCTGATCACCCCGCTGCCAGCACTGATCTCGCCACCACTTGGCGCAGCGTCGGCACCAGACGTTGCCAATGCCGCCAACAGCACCGCCACCAGCCAACGAGCCCGGCCGGCCGCGCACAAGTTCGGATTTTCCCGGATATCCTTTTCCAAGCGCATGACGTCTGAAGTGCCGACGACGATCCGGCGATCATCTTTACAAAGACGACCACGACGCGCGTGAAAATTAGTCGAATGTGTGACCCGCGACTCATTACGCCGACGCGATCGCCGCGGCGGCCGCGTTCGTGCTGGCTAAGGTTGTGTTGGCGCCTTTGCGGCGATGATTGCTGCTGTGATCGCGATCGGATCGATGTCGGTGCATCAACTCATGCAGAACGCACACAGTTTGTTGCCGTCGAGGTCGCGGAAATACGCGAAGTACCAGTCCGGTCCTCGCACGCCCGGCGCACCCGCGTCCGAGCCGCCGAGTTCGAGCGCCTTCGCATAGAAGGCATCCACTTCAGGCCGCGTGTCGAAATTGAACGCGAACATCGATCCGTTGCCAACGGTCGCCGGCTCGCGGTCGAAGGGACCGAGCACCGCGAAGTTCGGTGTGCCGTTGCGGCCATACACGCGACCGCCCGACGGATGCTCGAACAACGCCGGAATTCCCGCCAGGTCCAGCAGCGTGTCATAGAACTGTTTGGCTTCGGCCAATCGATTCGAGCCAACCGTGCAATAGACCAACGTTCCCATCATCTTCTCTCCTCGGTGTGTGCCTTTGAGCCGCGTCACGACGCGTGGAGCGCGAGCCAGAAATCCGCGACAATACGCCACGTTGGGAGCGGTAACGCATGGCCGATCGAGATTCCTTCACGGCAGACGAGTGGACTCTGTTACGGGTGACACCGTCGTTTGTGGCGGTTGGCGTTGCGGCGGCCGATGCGTCAGGTCTTTTCACGTCGCTCAAGGAAACGCTGGCGGGCGTCAGCGAAATCGCCGCGGCCCACGCGGCGCATCCCGACCTCGACTTGTTCGCCGCGTTCGCGACCGATGACAGCGTTCCGCGCTTGCCCGAAATCGACGAATTCATCGGCAAGGGTCCTATAGAAACGCAGTTGCAGAACTTCAAGACCGCGTGCCTCGAGCAGGTCCGCGCGGCTGTCGCGGTGCTCGCGAGCAAGGCGACGCCCGCGGAGACGGATGCCTATCGGACGTTGCTCGTGCGCGTGGCCGAGCGCGCCGCGAACGCAGCAAAAGAAGGTGGCTTTCTGGGACTAGGGGGCGTTCGAGTCAGCGCAAGGGAGCGCGCCTTCATCGACTCGGTCCGCAAGTCCGCAGGGATCGAATGACGACCTGACTCGCGCAATGTTCTCGTTGATCTCGGTGATGGTGTGCGCGATCGCGGCCGGTTGGCTAGCGAATCGCGTACGCGTGCCTTACCCGATCATTCTGGTGTTGGCCGGTATCGCGATGGGTCTGGTCTACGACTGGCCAGGGCTCGAAATCGAGCCCAATCTCGTGCTCGCGATCGTCTTGCCAGCGGTGTTGTATCCGGCCGCTCTCGAAACGTCATGGCGCGACTTCGGTCAGAACCTGCGTTCGATCCTGCTGCTCGCAATCGGCCTCGTCGCTACGACGACGCTCGCCGTCGGCGTCGTATTCAAATGGCTCGTGCCCGACGCACCGTGGGCCGTCGCGTTCGCGCTGGGCGCGATCGTCTCGCCCCCCGATGCCGTCGCCGCCACTGCGGTGATGCGACGCTTTCGTCTACCGCGGTGGCTTGTCACCGTCCTCGAAGGTGAGAGCCTCGTGAACGATGCAACCGGACTCGTGCTCTATCGCTTCGCGGTGGTCGCGGTGCTGACCGGAACCTTTTCCGGCACGTCCCTCGTTGGTGAGTTCGCGTTGATCGGGCTCGGCGGGCTCGTGCTTGGGATCGCCATCGGCTGGCTCTCGACGTATCTGCAGGAACGGCTGCACGACCCGATGCTCGAGCTCGCGATGTCTTTGACGACGCCGTTCGCGACTTATCTGCTGTGCGAATCGCTGCAGGTATCGGGGGTGCTCGGCGTCGTTGCCGTCGGCTTGTATCGCTCGCGCTGGGCACACGCGGGAAGCTCAGCGGCGTCGCGCCTCAGCATCATGATGTTCTGGCGCGCGATCGTGTTCGTCGTCAACTGTCTCGTCTTCGTGTTGATGGGCGTGCAACTCGCGGAGAGCGCACCAACTTTGTTCTCGCAGCAAGCATTCGGGTGGACGCACGTCGCGGGCTTGGTCGCGGTACTGAGCGGCGTTGCAATCGGTACCCGTTTTCTCTGGATATTCACCGCGACTTACGGCGTTCGCCTGGTGGTGCCGTCGATTCGTCGGCGTGATCCCGCATCCGCGCGGGTGTCCACTCTGGTGAGCTGGTCAGGCATGCGCGGCGTCGTGTCGCTCGCCGCAGCACTCGCGCTCCCCTCTGCACTACCGTCGGGAGAACCCTTTCCACAACACGATCTGGTGATTTTGCTCGCCTTCGGGATCGTGTTCGTCACACTGGTTGGGCAAGGACTCACGCTACCTGCGTTGATTCGAGCACTGCGGATCGAAACCGATGGCTCGGGAGAGCGTGAATCCGCCGTGGCGCGGGAAGCGATGCGGCACGCCGCGATTCGCGCCGTGGATCGACTGGTAGTCGAGCACGGAATGCCGGCCTACGAAGCGGTCGCGGTAAAGCGCTTTTTCAACAGCCGGAACGTCCCGCGCTCGAGCACCAGCGGCACGGATGTCGAAACTCGGCTCTGGCTCGGCGCGGCTGCCGCCCAACGCGAGGCCTTGCTGAACCTATGGCGCAGCGGCGACATCGGTGAAGACGTGTTGAACCGACTGGAGCGCGAGATCGATCTCGCGGAGCTGCGACACGCCGCCGACGCGTAACGATCCCTCACGCACGATCTAGCGCGTTCCTGTTGCCCGTCCGAGTCGGGTCGGCAGTTTCCAGTCGGGTCGAATGAAATGGCACGTATACCCATCCGGATAACGCTCCAGGTAGTCCTGATGCTCGGGCTCGGCTTCCCAAAAGTCGCCGGCCGGCGCGATTTCCGTAACGACCTTGCCCGGCCAAAGCCCTGAGGCTTCGACGTCTGCAATGGTGTCCTGCGCGATACGCTTCTGTTCATCGGTTGTGTAGAAGATGCCAGAGCGATAGCTGAGACCGCGATCGTTGCCTTGCCGATTGAGCGTCGACGGATCGTGAATCTGAAAGAAAAACTCGAGCAATTTCCGGTAGCTGATCGCCTTCGGATCGAAAATGATCTCGATGGCCTCGGCGTGCGTTCCGTGATTGCGGTAGGTCGCATTGCGCACGTCACCGCCCGAGTAGCCGACCCGCGTCGAGACGACGCCGTCATAGCGGCGTAGCAAGTCCTGCATTCCCCAGAAGCAACCGCCCGCGAGAATCGCGCGTTCAGTGGTTCCACTCATAATTCAACTCCTTATTCCGGGCTTGATGACGATCTCGATGAGATTTCCGTCCGTAGGCATCACATCTCTTCCATTGTCGAGCACTTTGCCGTTACTTGCAGCTGGACGCCGTCTTTCGTCTTGCCTTGAAACGATATCTCGGCGCCTTCGCCTTTGATCGTCAGCGAGACCGGCACCGCATCGACCTTGTAGCTGAACAGCTTCTTGCTCCGATCGACGAGCCCCACGTCGACGTCACCCTGCTTCGCTCCCGGGTCATCGGGATTCGAGACACTGATTGAAGCGCTGTTCAGCGAGATCGCGTTCGGCTGGTCAGGCTTGTTCTTGCCCTCGGCGCCGTACACGTCTTTGAGTACCTCATCCAGGTTCATCCACGTCGCGCCATAAATGTGCTGCTGCTTCGCGCGCACGCAGATGAGATCTGATCCCGGAGTTTTGTAGGTTCCCGCGTGCGGACCGTTGACTATGACCACCTCGAGCACGTCCTGCGGAGCCTCGACGCCAGCGGCCCCGAGCAAACTAGCGCCCGCAAAAGCAAGCATGGACCGAACGAGATAAGGCATCGTGAACTCTTTCGATCGACCCGACAGCACCGCTACGAACTGACCGTGTAGCCGCGCCCGGCCATGCACGAGGAGTAGGCCTGACTCGCGGCCGCATCCGCCGACTGCGCAGCCGCCGCAGATTGCTGTTCGGCTTGCTGTTCCTGTGTCTTTTGATCCTGGCGTCGATTCTGGCGTTGCTTCGCACCGCCGACGACGGCACCCGCGACCGCGGCGTCCTTCGCCTGGTCTTGCCGGTACTCCTGCTGCACGTCGCTGTCGGCGTGGTCGCAGATTTCGTTCCGGTTGCATCGCGACTGTGCCACGACTGCGCCAGTAGCGGCCCCCGCGGCCGCACCGCGCGCGCGGCCTCCGGTCGCTGTTTGCGTGCTGGTCGTCGACGCTGCAGCCGCTTGATTGGCCGAAGCGAGCGTCTGGTCATACGTCGTCTGGCATTCGGCGGCGTCCTTTTGTACCTGCTCCTGCGACTGGCCGTTCGCCGGAATCACCGTGTCGGCGCTCGCACCGATGCTCATCGCGATCACCGAGGCCACACTCGCGCGTATCAGTGTCTTGAGCATCGCGAGTCTCCCATTGGAATCGACGAATTCGCTGTGCCACGAGGGCGGATCCGCAGCCTTGATCGGAGCACTGGCTGATCAAGCGACGCCAACGAGCGCGCTGAGGTGCGTGTTCGTCGCGCGTCATCGTCAGAGGTTACGCTCGACGCAGGGCAGCTACTTCGTGGATTTCGCGCCTGAACCTCGCGTCCTACAGCCTAGTGGAACCCCTTAGTTGCGTTTTCGATTTGCCGCTGACAACCTAAGGTTGTCGGTTTATAGCACATCTTTTGTCTTGTCTTGGCAGGACATTTCTCTTGTCTCGACAGGACAGCCGGAGGATCATGGCCGGCGTTGGGTGCGGGGACGACCGTGGTTGGGGGGTTACAACCACAATCTGCAAGAAAGCTAGGGAGATCTGATATGTACGCTCGAGGGATAGTGTTGGCTGGCGCTTTTGTCGCGTTGTTCGCAGTGAACAGCGCGTTCGGGGCGCCAGAGGGTTTCTTCTTAGGTGTCGGTGCCGGTCAATCGACCGCGCAAGCGGACGCTATTATCACCCCACCAGGGAGTCTTACCGGCCCTCCTTTTGTCCACGTCAACTACGATGAGAATGCGACCGCCTACAAAGCCTATGGCGGCATCAACTTCACGAAGTGGTTCGGCATCGAAGGCGGCTATGTCCAATTCGGCGACACGAACAATTCGACCCTAGTCCCGCAGGCGGGTTTTAATTCGGCACTCGTGGAAGCCGAAGTCAAGCCAAACGGTTGGCAGGGCTTCGGCGTGTTGTACCTGCCGTTCGGCAATTTCGACCTCTTCGGGAAGGTCGGCGGGATTGAAGCAAACATCGATCTCAAAGTTACATCGACGACACTGGTCGGAATCGTGCCGATCACGAACCACACCAAGCGCAGCGAAGGTAACGGCATGATGGCGTACGGCGCCGGCATCGATTACAACTTCGGCCATTGGGCGGTTCGCGCCGAATACGAAGCCTACGATGTCGCCAAGCTCGACGATCTGAACGTCGTCTCGGGTAGCCTGCAGTACACGTTCTTCCGCGAGAAAGAGACGCCTGCTCCAGTCGTCGCTGCACCCGCACCGGCGCCGAAGCCGATGGCGCCGCCGCCACCGGCGAAATGTCCGGACGGCGACCATGACGGCGTCTGTGACGCGGTTGACCAGTGCCCGAATACGCCAGCCGGCGCACGCGTGGGACCCCAGGGTTGCGATTGCGACTACACTCTGGCGTTGGAATTCAAGTTCGATTCGGCTGAATTGAGCGCTGCCGACAAGACCAAAATCGACGCGATCATTCCGGTCCTGAAGAATCCGAAGGTTGGCTTCATCCTTGGAGAGGTCGACGGTTACACGGACAGCACCGGCGACGAAAAGTACAACATGGATCTGTCGAAGCGCCGTGCGCAGTCCGTTGCGGACTACGTGAAGTCACAAGGCGTTACTTTGGGTGATCGATTCGGGCTCAACGGCTATGGCGAATCGAATCCGGTCGCGAGCAACGACACTGCGGAGGGGCGTGCCCAGAACCGTCGTGTGGTCTTGCGTCGAACTGACTGCGGACCCGCGCACTAACAGTAGGTCCTGACGGAAACCTCATGGCCCGCGACAGCAATGTCGCGGGCCACATTTTCGAGAGGTATCCAACATGGAACCCGACTCAAAGGGGCCGAAGGGCACCGAAGATCGTCGCCGAGTCCTGGCTGAGAGTACGGACCCTCGAGCCGTCGACGCGCTACAGGCGAAATTGTTCGCGAAGGCACTGGTTGATCTCGGGCTCACCAAATACTCCGCGATCGTAGACCGAAGGCACCCTACTTGAAGGCTCCTGCGTGTTCGCGAAAGATGGTGACAACCGTTGCGGCGGCCCGATAGTCTGGGGAAGCCATGCGGTGGGGAGCGCGGCAATACGGTTCAGGCGACCGCAAGCCGGGCGAGAAAACGACACTCAATTTGAATAGACGGGAGAGGGAATATCAGATGAAAAACATCCAACGCACGTTCGCCGTATTTTCGGGCGTGATCGCCATTACGTTATTGGTTGGCTGCGGTAAGGAAGAGAAGCCAGCCCCGCCGCCGCCACCACCACCGGTCGCCGCCGTTCCGGAAAAGTGTGCTGATACCGATATGGATGGCGTCTGCGACACGGCCGACCAATGTCCCGACACGAAGATGGGTACGCGAGTTGGACCGGTAGGTTGCGATTGCGATTACACGATACACACGCACTTTGCGAACGATTCGGCGGATTTGGTGGCCGCCGAAGACAAGGACGAACTCGACCGGCTCGCGGCGGTCATGATGAATCCGAAGCTGCAATTCGTTGCGGGTGAGATCGACGGATATACCGACAACGTCGGCGAAGCCGCCTACAACGAGAACCTGTCGAAGCAGCGCGCCGATGCGGTGGCGAACTACCTGAAGTCCAAAGGTGTTGTGTTGGGTGACAGATTCACCACCAAAGGATTTGGCGCGGCTGATCCGGTTGGCGACAACACCACTGAAGAGGGACGCGCGGCGAACCGTCGCGTTGTCATCCATCGCACCGACTGCGGTCCGGCCCCGGCAATGTAGGCACCGATCGCTCAATCTGTAACACTTAATCTTTAACAGGGGCCCGCGGGGGAGACTCCGCGGGCCCTTTCTTTTGCGATTATCTCTAGGAGGGGCCGCCATCATCGATCTCGTTTCGGCCTCTTTACCGCCCTCACCTTTCCACTGGTTCCGCCGCCGCAGAAGAACGTGTCCGCGCCGTCGGCTTCGAGCCCCGACACGTGCACGCCGGGGGGCATGTCCAGTTTCTCCAGCACCTCGCCCGTGCGCGGGTCGATGCGCCGCAAGTCGCTCTCGTCGCCTTCCAACGTGCCGTGCCAAAGCTCTCCCTCAACCCACGTGACGCCGGTAACGAAGCGATTGGATTCGACCGTGCGCAGCACCTTCCCTGAGGCGGGATCCACCTGGTGGATCTTCCGCTGACGATACTCACCGACCCAAAGTGCGCCTTCGGCCCACGCGAGTCCGGAGTCGCCGCCACCACCCGGCGCGGGAATCGTCGCGAGCACGCACCCGGTGTTCGGATCGATCTTCTGAATGCGATCCTCGGCGATTTGATACAGGTACTTGCCGTCGAACGCGGTGCCGGCATGCGCGGCGACATCGAGCGAACGCTGCGTCTTTCCGCTGGTCGGATCGAGCGCGATCACTTTGTCGCCGGCCGCAAACCAAACATGCTCTCCGTCGTATGTGACGCCATTCACCCGGTCGACATCCGGAAACGGACCGTATTCGCGAACGATGTGGGCTGTCGAACGTTTCATGCGTCGATCCTAGTGATTTGGCAGCGGCGCGGGGAGTAACAACATCGTCGTGAATCCCGGCACCGGCGGCGTCATCCACCGTCGCGCGCGCCCGGCACCGAAGGACTGCGCCTTGCCTGCAACAGCGAGTGCGTCGAGCGAGCGTTGCACGGTGCGCTGACTCGCGCCCAGCGCAACCGCAAGCGCCGAGGTCGACCAACTCTCACCGTCCGACAGGAACGCGAGCACCGCGGCGTGCTTCTCGTCGACCGGCCGCGCCAACACCACCACGTTGGTCGCGCCGCGCGGCACCAGCACAAACCCTTGCTTCGTCGCGTTCACGCCGGCGATCGGACGCAGCACCGAACGCAGCCGCCCTACTTCCACACGCAGCCGCGCGCGGTGCGACTCATCGGCGCGCTTTGCGCGGAACGCGCGCGCGGCAAGCGCATCGCGGGATACGTCGTCCGGCCACGCTTCACCGAGCGCACGCGCCAACGCGAACAAGACGGGTCGCGTTCGCGAGCGAAACCACCGTCGCCTGCATGCGTCACGACATGACGGCATGCATCCACGACGATCGCTTTCGACGCAAGCAACGTTTCGACGTCGTCGAGCAGCAGCAGTTGCTCTTCGCCGCGCGCAATCAGTCTCGCCGCCGGCGTATTCAGCATGCGCGTTGCGCTCTCGACCTCCGCTTTGAGTGCAGGGATACCTGCGAGCCGCACCGCGCGTTCCGCCCGCGCGAGTGCGGTGCGCGCCGGCGTCGTTTGCAAACGACGCATCGCGATCCCCGCAGCCACCAGCTCGTGCGCGGTCTGCAATGCGGCAGGCAATGGCGTCGGGTCGAGTGCCGCGACTGCACGCTCGGCTTCCTCGAGGCGTCCGATCAGCAGCAGGCGCCGCGCCTCGAGATATCGCGCGTGCGCGGCGTTTACGTTGTCGCCGTGAGCGTCGAGTGTGGCACGCGCCGCGTCGAGTGCTTTCGCGGGAAAGGCGAGATCGCGTGACGCGAGCGCAATCTCGGCCTCGGCGACGACACACCGCGCGCGTGCCACGGCTTCTTTCGCACCGAACGCACGCGCCGCTCGGCGCACGAGCGCCCTCGCTCTAACGAGATCACCAAGCTGCGCCATCGCAGTGCCACGCAGCGCGAGCGCGGGCGCATCTTCGCGCAGCGCCACCCGATTCAGCGCGCCGAGTGGGTCACCCGCTGCGAGCGCTCGCGCCGCAGCCGTGATCAGAGAGTCCATCCGAATCCCGCCACACTTGTCACTCCCAGCGTTGCGCCCGTTGGCTCAATCTAGCTCATGACGAACGAGCCCAACTGGGATCAAACACGAAATCGAACTGAACCGGAGCAAAAGCGATGACGAAGCATAAGACTGGAACCCGTGAAGAGTGGCTGGCAGCCCGACTCGAGCTGCTGAAAGCGGAGAAGGAACTCACGCATCGCGGCGATGAGCTCGCGCAACGGCGGCAGGATCTGCCGTGGGTGCGCATCGACAAGGAATATCAATTCGACACCGACGAGGGCGGCGCCTCACTGGGACACCTGTTCCGAGGTCGCTCGCAGCTCCTCGTGTACCACTTCATGTTCGGACCCGACTACGAGGCGGGGTGTCCGTCCTGCTCGGCGATTGCCGATGGGTTCAACGGGTCGGTCGTGCATCTCGCGAATCACGACGTCACATTGTGCGCGGTGTCACGAGCGCCGCTCGCGAAGCTGAGGGCATTCAAGCGCCGGATGGGCTGGACATTTCCGTGGGCGTCGTCGTTCTCCCTCGACTTCAACTTCGACTTCAACGTGTCGGTGACCGAACAGCAACAACGCGACGGCACCATCGAATACAACTACCGGCGCAGCATGCAGAGGCAACAGCTGACGGCCCGCGGAGACAGCATTCCCGACAAGTTCGCGGCGATGGTCGGCACGGACCTGCCGACCTACGCGCGCGAGCGGCCGGGCATGAGCACGTTCGCGCTGGAAGACGGCGTCGTCTATCACGCGTATTCCACCTATGCGCGCGGCGTCGACGCGCTCTGGGGCATGTACCAGTGGCTCGACCGCGCGCCGATGGGACGCAACGAGACGGGTCACGGCGGTTGGTGGCGCCATCACGACAAGTACGACAAGCGCTGAACGACGCGTGAAGGCGGTTCCGCGCCCAATGGCAGCGGTTGCAGCAATCACCGCGACCGCGCGCCCCTGCCGAATTCCCACTGGCTCCCCTCCTTCACGCGCGGCATAGTCCCACTCCAGAGTTCGGGAGGACTTACGATGGCGCAGCCTTTTACCGTGGACGCCGATTCACACGTGCTCGAGCCGCCGGACCTGTGGGAGAACTATCTCGAGCCCAAGTACCGCGACCGCGGAATCCACATCCGGCAGACGCCCGAAGGCGAAGAGCTCATCGTCGACAACGAGGTGATCATGCGCGGCCGCCTCGCCATGCTCGGCGGTGCCGAAAACGATGCGCCGCGCTTGTTCCAGGATCCGACGATCCCGTATCTCGAGACGTGTCCGCGCGCGAGCATGTTCACCAACGACCGCGTGAAGCTGCTCGATGATTGGGGCGTGTCTGCCGGCATCACGTTTCCGACGATCGGCATCCTGTGGGACAAGGAAGCAGATCCCGAGCTCGCGATGGCATATGCGCGCGCGTACAACAACTGGCAGTGGGACTTCGCGTCCCCTGCGCGCGAGCGCATCGTGCCGATCGCGCACATCCCGCTGTACGATCCGAAGCTCGCGCTCACCGAGCTCAAACGCTGTTTGAAGCTCGGCTTCAAGGGCATGTTCCTGCCGCCCGAGCGCGTGTGCGGCAAGCGCCCCTCGCATCCCGATTTCGATCCGCTGTGGGACGTGATGCAGGAAGCCGACTTACCCGTGTGCATGCACCTGATCGTGCGCTTCAAGCGCGCGGTTGGACTCGCGAACCACGGTTGGTACGACAGAGAAGAACGCCCGAACTCGGTGTTCTCATTCGGGCTCGGCGGCACGATGCAGCTCGTGCCGGCCGCGGCGAGCATGGTGTGCGACGGCTTGTTCGATCGCTTCCCGAAACTCAAAGTATTGATCGTCGAAGCCGGTGCCGGCTTCGCCGCGTACGTGATGGACCGGCTCGATGAGAAGTTCGATCGATTTGGTCCTTCGATGTCGTCCACCAAGCTGAAGCCGAGCGAGTACTTCAGACGCAACCTCTGGTACGTCATGGATCCGGGTGAGCGCTCGATCGATGCGAACTGCGATCTCGTTGGAGAGGATCGGTTCCTGTGGGGATCCGACTATCCGCACATCGATTCGCACATCAATGCAGCGGACGAAGTGAGGAAGAGTTTGGCGCCGATGACGGAGCAAAGAAGAAGCGCGGTGTTGGGAGAAAACGGCAGGAAGTTGTTCAGGTTGGGATGAACGATCGGCAGCGACTGCCGCCTCAAATCTCCTCGCCGAGCGGCACTTTGTCGCGCATCGATTCGAACGTAACGCCCGAATCGGTGGCGTCCGACAGCGAAAAGCCGAAGCCTTCGCGCGGCTTGCGCCCGAGCGCGAATTCCGGCGGCAGGATGTCGCGACCGGGCTCGGTCGACTCGGGATCCGAGTAGTAGCCGAGCGCGTAGTTGCCTTGCGTGTAGCCGAGCAGTTCCTGCAGTTCCGGTTCGAGCGTGCGCGCGATGTGCGGCGGGCAGGACAGATACTGGTTTTCTTCCTGACGCAGCCAGCCGAGGCAATACGTGATGTTCAGACCGAGGCGCGACACGTTCGACT
This sequence comes from uncultured Gammaproteobacteria bacterium, assembly GCA_963829065.1. Lineage (GTDB taxonomy): Bacteria > Pseudomonadota > Gammaproteobacteria > Pseudomonadales > Azotimanducaceae > DATJGR01. The sequence continues at coordinate 76,338 of CAWHHK010000025.1, forward strand.
GATTCTTGCCGCCCGAGTGCAACACCGTGCCGGTGTACAGCAGCACCGAACCCGCGCTCATTTCCGCCTGCACGACCTGATCGGGCGTTGCCTTGCGTTCCCACGGCCACGTCTGGCTGCCGGGCACCACCCGAGTTGCGCCGTTAGCGGCCGTGAAATCGGTGAGCGCCCAGATGGTGTTGAACTGCGGCTCGATCGACAGCGGCAGATCCGTACCCCACGCAAGGCGGTCGCGATGCAGCACCTGCGAGCCCTGGCCCGGGTGAATGTAGATCGTCTGCGCCAGGTGCAGGATGATCCGGTCGGACCACGGTTTCAGAAACTCGCGCGCCGCGCCGAGAATGGTCGGATCGAGCACCAGATTGCGACACGTCGGCGTGCGCGCGACCAGCGCGCCGGTTCGTTGTGTTCGGCGTCCGGTGAAGTCATCGACGCCGAACGGTGTCCGTTCGATGAACGGCGTCACCTCGTCGATCATGCTGCGAACGGTCGCAGCATCGGCGACGTCGGCGATGATGCATGCGCCGTCGCGGGTCAGCGTCGAGAGGATCGTCTCCTTCGATGCTGTCGGTTTGAGCGTTTGTAGTGCCATGAGTTCTCCGATGCACGGTCCCAGGATGACATAAGGCAACTTGCCGCAGCGCGCCGCAATTCGCAAGCCGCGCTTGCACTCCACCGACGCCTGGCACCTATGGGTCGAACTCCGCTCGACTCACAGATCCTCGTCCACCACGCCTGGACGCGCCTCCGCCTTCAGCGCTGCTAACGGCGCAGCGTGGTCGCGCTCGGTCCGGCCCGCGTAGGCCAGTGCGAAGGCGACGCATGGTCGAATCTCTCTTTCGGGACCGGTTCGTTTGATCGCGCGTAAAGACTTCAGCCGGCCTGCGCCAGCCGCTCGCCGACGTGATGCGCCCATGCGGCGATCGACAGCGTCGGCGGCGCTCCTGGCGCCGCCGGCAAGGCGGCACCGTCGGCGACGAACAGACCCGGATTGCCGTACACCTCGCCGCGATGATCGACGACGCCATGGTCGCGGTCGGGGCCGAGGCACGCACCGCCCCAGGGATGCACCGTCAGCGGTGTCGGCAGGGACCAGGTCTTGCTGCCCCGCTCGTCTTCTTCGAGGGCGTGAATCGCGTGTCGGATCCGGTCGTAGGCGGGCTCCTCGCGATGGTCGTACCGAACCCGCAGCCGACCGCGACGGTAGCTGACTGCTCCGTTTCCCGAGTCGGGGTCCATTCCGAGAATCATTACGGTGTTCGCGAGTTTTCGTTTCAGCAACGCAGGCATCGGCAACGTGTCTACACCCGGCAGACCGGCCAGCACCAGGCACGGCGTCGCCTCGCCATCGACTTCGAATTGCCCGAGCACCGCCGCAGAGTCGAACATCGACGGCGACGTCTTCTGCTTGAACCAGAAACCCATGAGGTCTCCGTTCGCGCCGAAGCAGCGGCCGAGCGACGGCATCGGCTGCAAACCGGTCGGCCCGCCGACCGATGCGAACAACAATCGCTGCGTGTTCAGGTTTCCGGCCGCGAGCACGATCTTCGGCGCACTGACCACGCCGGTCACGCGCTGACGCAGATCGCGAAAGTGGATCGAATAGCCGCCCGATGCGCGCCGTTCGATCCGCCTGACCTCGCACATGTCGCTTGACTACCGCGCCGTGGGCCATCGCCGGCGCCAGATAAATGAAATCGACCGACGCCTTCGCGCCGCGCTTCGAACCGAGGAAAGAGTCGCCGTCGAAGGCGCACACGGCGCGTTGCAGGCCATCAGGGCCCGACACCGCGCGACCCGCGTCGTCGGCCGACTTCGGCAGAAGCACCGCGATGTGCGGCTGCACTGCGGCCGGTGTACAACGCCGTCCATTCTCCGGCGGCCAACTGCGTCCACACGGAATCGCCGAGCCAATGGTCTTCGGACAGGCGCACCGCGCCGAGATCGGCTATCACTCTTTCGTGGTGCCCCTCGACCTCGCCGTCAGCGAGATTCGGATGTCGCCCTCTCCAAAAGGCCGGGTCCTGCGGCGGCGCGAGCGCGGCGCCCCATACATGGCTGCCGCCGCCGACCCCGGAGGTGACAGCCAAGGCTCAAGCCCCGATAGAAGCTCACCTCGTACAGTCCGGTCTTGTTGAGCGTCAGCGAGACCGGCCCGATGTGAAGCGTGCGCACCAGGTGAGTGAAGGCGCGCCAACCGTACGGAAATGGCGCGCGGTCCGATATCCCCATCGATCGAACGGGCAGCGAGTCGCGCCACGGACCACGCTCGAGCACGAGGACCTTGTGTCCGGCCATCGCCAGGTGATGCGCGGTGATGGCGCCGCCAAAGCCGCTGCCGATGACGATGACGTCTGCGTCGTTCAAGGTCAGCGGCTAACTGCTCACGCGTTGCGGAGATCTGCCGGTTCGGGTGCCAGTACCACATCACCGCGCTGATCGCGAACAGCAGCGGGATATCAGCCCACATGTGCGCGTGCTCGTTCGGATAGGCGAACGCCTGCGGCACCATCAGCAAGGCGTGCAACACGTTGGCGAGAATGCCCCAGTCGAACAACGACGCCGCAGCCTTGGGATCCTTCGCGCCGCGCACCAGCAGGATCGCCCACGCCAGATAAACCGCAAAGATCATATAGATGTACGGGTGCGCGCCGGGGTACGGCGACGGCGGATGCACCGGGCCCAGCAGAGGATAGTCGGGCGGCATTTCTCCCCAGAAAAAACCGGGCGCGTACGCCAGTGCGGCGATGGGGCCGCCAACGATGACGCCCCAGCCGATCAATCTCATCACGAGCGCGGACGCACGCAAACGAGGGTCGAGTTCGTTCATATCGAGTTTCCTATCGGAGTTATGGCGTGTACCAGATCGGCGACGTGTACGCGCGGTCGGTGACCGTCATCGGAACGTAGTCGGCCATCTTGATGCCGAAACGTTTCTGGTCGTACGCGGTCCAGCGCGGCGACGGAATCTGAATGACGCGCACGTAGTAGAACGCGCGCTGCGTCGCGTCGAACGTCGGATCCTTCCAGTACGCGGACAACGTTACGGCGCCGATGCTGTTGCGTGTAGCTTGCGTTCGCCACGTCGACGGTGTTGCCGACCGACGTCTTGCAGCGACCGTCGCGGTCGATCTTGCGGCCACCGGATACCGCAACATCGAAGACGCGCTCCTGCGAGTTGCCGTCCTTGTCGAGCCAGCCTTTGATGATCTGCAGGCGGTCGAGGTTCGGGCCTTCCGGATCGCGCATCGCGTAGACGAGGAACGCAGGCGGTTTGCCGGGCGCCGGCGCCTTGACGAGATTGCCGCCCATCGGCACGCCGTGCGCGTAGCCGTTCGCGGCGAAGTCCGAGCGATCCAGATCCGCGGGTGCGAAATCCCACCCGGCGAACACGCGTACGGTCGGCCGGTCGCCGGTGGTCGCGTAGACCTCTTTGCGCTTCAGCGCATCCCAGATCGCCTCGCGCGTGTTCTCGCGCGCCCACACGCCGCCCAGGCCCGCCGCTTGTTCGTTCCAGACCGACACCAACGGCTTACCGTCGTTGGTCGCGAGGAGCGGGGTTTTCCAACGCTCCGGTGACGGCAACCCGTTGGCAAACTCACCGAAGAAGTTGTCCTCCCGCTCGCTGATGACGCCGGTGTGGTTATCGCTGCCGCCGATCATGCCGAACTGGTAGGGGTTCGCTCCGAGTTTGGCGTCCAGCTCGAGTCCGAGCTTCAGTGCCGAACGGGCGTGACTACCTGCCAGTGCTGTGTTCGGGTCTGGTGCCTTCGCGCCAAAGTCAACCGTCCACGTGCGTTCGAAATCTGCGAACTCATCGGTTGGTGAGAGGAATGGATGCGTCTCGCTGTCACCTTTGACCTGCGTCACCTCCATCAGCGGCTCGTGGCCGATACGCGCCTCAGCGTACGCGCGATCCATCGGTTTTCCTTCGTAGGTTTCCGCGGTGAACATGATGCCCGCGCTCAAGTTCGGGTTGTGCGGGATGGCCAACACCGAGCCACCGGTCTTCGTTGCGTACGCATCCATGTATTTCCACAGGTCCGCCGGATCCTGGCTGTCGAAGACGGAAAACGGAACGACCTGCGTCACCCGGTCCGCGTTGTCGCGGAAGATAACCGTGCGATGCAGGTTCTTGCCGCCGGGCGCAGACGTCCATTCGAATCCGTGCAGCGTGGTGAAGACGCCCGGCTGGTTCCACCTTTCGGCGGCCGCCGTGGCATGCGCCCACGCCGTGGTCACGAGACTGCGGGCGTCGAATTCGGCCTTGCCGGTACCCATGCCAACGACGGCGGCGATCGCAGCCTTGGTCCCCTCCGCCGGGCTCGTCTTGTACGCGTCGTACCACCCTTTGCACGTGGGATTGGCGAGGCACGCGGGACTGGCAGTGTGAATCTCACCGGCGACGCCCATGTATTCGGCATGATCGGTGATGGCGAGCCAGTCCAACGGCCGGTTCAACTTGAACCGCTGACCATTGTCGACAACGACTACGTCACCGCGGGCGGCTTTGAAGAGCTCTTCCGGCGTGAGCGTGATGCCGAACATTCCGGCATCGAACGAGTAGCCGGTGTGGATGTGAGCAACGCCCCAGAAAACGCGACTGGGGAATTGCTGGTCCGCGTAAGGCGAATAGGCGACTTTCGGCGGCGCGACTTCATTGCCGAGCGCGTCGGCTGCGTCAGTCGCCGCCGAGAAACCGCCGATCGCCAACGCGAAGCCGATCGCGGCAGCGACCCTGACGGCCGCGCAATGCCGCAGCGTGGCGTTTCGTTGCATTGCTGTTTCCCTCCGTTGCGTACGCTCAGGCCGCTGTGCATGCGCTACTGCTGCGTCGCGATCTCGCGTCTTGTTGCTTCGAGTGCCGTTTGATCCGTCGCGGCAAGTCCGCTCTTGCCGAGTTCGATCGACGACCTTCTTGAGAACGCCGGTGAACTTGAACGGCATCTTGTCCACGTAGTCCTCGACCACCGGCGTGCCGGTGTCCTCGCCGACGTCGAACGTCTCGTCGAGCGAGAAGCGGGCGGGAATGGTGCGCTCGATCTTGCCCTGCGCGACCTGCTTGCCGTCCACCGAGAGCGTGCCGGTGCCGCTCTTGCCCAGGCCCGGGCCGTCGTACTTGAAGTCGAACTTGATGATGTGTTTGCCGGGCGCCAGCTTCTCGTTCGAGGCGACCCGGTACTTGTGCTGCGGCTGATTGGAGAACGCGTAAGTCGAATTCCGGTTTGCCGTCGACGAGCAGCATCGCCCAGCCGCCGAAGCGTCCGCCCTGCGTGACGAGCACGCCTTCGGCGCCGGCCTGCGGGATCTCGACTTCGGCCGTGACGGTGAAGTCCTTGTTCTTGATGTCCGGCGCCGCGCCTTCGGGAACGCGGATCGTGCCGGGATAGTAGGTGAACGTGCTGCGGCCGCGCGTCAGGCTCGGACGTAGTCGACACGTCGGCGCGCTCGGCGAACGAGGCATCGAGCGGATAGACGTTGTACTTCTTCGCTTCGCGGTCGAAAACGCGCCTGCAGTTCCTTGAGCTTCGCGGGATTCTGCGCGGCGAGGTTGTTCGCCTGCGAGAAGTCCTCGGCGACGTGGTAGAGCTCCCACTTGAAGTCGTCCGGGCTCGGCGTCGCGTCGCCGGGCGGCATCCACGGCAGTCGCAGCGGCGTGGTGCTGGCCATCCAGCCGTCCTCGTAGATGCCGCGATTGCCGACCAGCTCGAAGTACTGCGTCTTGTGATGCGTCGGCGCCTTCGCGTCGTCGAAGCGTGTAGACGAGGCTGAAGCCTTCGATCGGCGTCTGCTTCACGCCGTTGATCATCGTCGGCGCCTTGACGCCGGCCGCTTCGAGAATCGTCGGCACGATGTCGATGACCGAGCTGAACTGCGAGCGGACCTCGCCGGTCTGCTTGATCCGCTTCGGCCAGGAGATGACCAGGCCGTTGCGCGTGCCGCCGAAGTGCGAGGCGACCTGCTTGGTCCACTGGAACGGCGTGTCCATCGCGTGCGCCCAGCCGACCGGGTAGTGGTTGTAGGTCAGCGGCCCGCCGAGGTCGTCCATGATGGACAGCAGGTACGGCAGGCTCTCCGGCACGCCGTTGGCGGCGACGCCGACTTCGTTGGCCAGGCCCTGCAAGGTGCCTTCGCCGCTGGCGCCGTTGTCGCCCATGATGTAGATGATCGAGCGTGTTGTCCAGTTCGCCGGTCGTCTTCGACCGCCTCGATCGACGCGCCCGATGTTGTAATCGACGTAGGCCAGGCAGCCGGCGTAGACCTCCATCATGTGCGCGTAGAGCTTCTTCTCGTCGGCGCTGAGCGAATCCCACGACGGGATTTCCTTCGGCCGCGGCGTCAGCTTCGGTGCCGGCCGGAACGACGCCCAGCTTGCATCTGGCGCGCGAAGCGTCTCCTCGCGCAGCTTGTCCCAGCCCTGGTCGAACTGGCCCTTGAACTTCGCGATCCATTCCTTGGGCGCGTGGTGCGGCGCGTGGGTCAGGCCCGGCGCGTAGTAGGCGAAGAACGGCTTGTCCGGCGCGAGCGAGTGCTGCTGGCGAATCCACGCGATCGGCGTGGTCGGCCAGGTCCGCGTCGAAGTGGTAGTTCGGGTCGTGCCGGCGTCTCGATCGGATTGGTGCCGTCGAACAGCGCCGGATGCCACTGGTCGGTGTCGCCGCCGATGAAGCCGTAGAAATGCTCGAAGCCCAGGCCCGTGGGCCACAGGTCGAACGGCCCCGCCTGGCTCGACTGCCAGTCGGGCACGTTGTGGTTCTTGCCGAACCACGCGGTGTTGTAGCCGTTCTGCTTGAGGATCTCGCCGACCGTGCCGGAGCTCTTCGGCATCAGCGAGTTGTAGCCGGGATAGCCCGTGCCCATCTCGGTGATGACGCCGGTGGCGTCGGTGTGGTGGTTGCGCCCGGTGATGAGCGCCGCGCGCGTCGGCGAGCACAGCGCCGTCGTGTGGAACGTGTTGTAGCGCAGGCCGGCCTTCGCCAGCTTGTCGAATGTCGGCGTCGGAATCGGGCCGCCGAACGTGGACGCCGCCGCGAAGCCGACGTCGTCGGTCAGGATGAGCAGGACGTTCGGCGCGCCCTTCGGCGCGGCCACCGCCGTTGGAAAGTCGGGCGTGGACGCCTTCGCGGAGCTTTCGATCTTTCCTTGAAACGGTTGTTGCGGATGCGGCAACACGTCGTCCGCCCGGCTCCACGGTGCAAGTCCGCATAACAGCACCATGCCGAATGCGGTGATTATTTTTCTCACGCTTCACCCTCCCGATCTGTCAATGCGCCCCATAAACCTTCTGTCAGACCGCAAGCAACTTCCTTGCGATCAAGTCTTTCATGATCTCCGTCGTGCCCCCGTAGATCCGCTGCACGCGCGCATCGGCGTACAGACGCGCGATCGGATATTCCGCCATGTAGCCATAGCCGCCGAACAGTTGCAGGCACTCGTCGGTGACCTTGCCCTGTTGCTCGGTACACCACCACTTCGCCATGTAGGCGGCCTCCTGGTCGAGTGTGCCGTCGAGCAGTCGCTGGGTGCAGTCGTTGACGAAGCTGCGCACGACGTGCGCCAGCGTCGCACACTCGGCCAGCTTGAAGCGCGTGTTCTGGAAATCAAATAAGGACTGTCCGAAGGCCATGCGCTGCTGCGTGTATGCAACCGTCAGCTCGACCGCGCGCTCGATCACCGCCGCGGCCGGCACACACAGGAAGAGGCGCTCGTACGGCAGCTGACTCATCAGCTGGACGAAGCCATTGCCCTCCTTCTCGCCGAGCAGCCGGTCGGCCGGCACGCGCACGCCGTCGAAGAAGAGTTCGGCGGTATCGGAGGCGTGTTGGCCGAGCTTCTCGAGCCGCCGCCCGACGCGGAAGCCCGGCAGGTTCTCGGTTTCGAGCACGACCAGCGACACGCCGCGGCTGCCGGCGTCGCCGGTGCGCACCGCCACCACCAGCAGATTCGCGGTGAAGCCGTTGGTGATGAACGTCTTGGCGCCGTCGATCACGTAGTCGTCGCCATCGCGCCGGGCGCGCGTGCGCAGCGCCTTCAGGTCCGAACCGCACCCGGGTTCGGTCAGCGCGATGCCGGCCAGCCTCTCGCCGCTCGCGAGCTGCGGCAGCCAGCGCCGTTTCTGCGCCTCGGTGCCGTAGTCGAGGATGTAGTGCGCGGCGAGGTTGTGCACGCCGGTGTTCGCGGGAAATTCCGCCTTGGCGAGTTCGTCCTGCACGACCAGCTGGTAAGCGAGCGTAGCGCCGGCACCGCCGTACGCTTCGTCGATTTCCGGCAACAGGAAGCCGAGCTGCCCGAACGGGCGCCAGACTTCGCGCGGGATGAAGCCCTGACGGCGCCAACCGTCCAGCTGAGGGGAGAGTTCGTTCGCGATGTAGCGCCGCACCTGGTCGCGGAAAGCCTCGATGTCTTCGTCCATCCAGCGATGGCGGTAGAGCTGCGGCAGCATGGGTCAGATTCCCGTCAGGCCGCCGCTGCACATCAGTGTCTGACCGCTCACGTAGTCGGACTCCGGGATGCACAGCAGGTACACCGCGCCCGCCGCGTCGTCGGGCGTGCCGCCGCGGCCGAGCGGAATGCTGCGCTCCATCGTCGCGAGCAGGTCCGGGTTGACACCGACCTTGATCTCGCGGCCGTCGATGTTGGCGGTGGAATCACCCGCCGCGCTCGTCGTCAGGCGCGTCTTGATGAAGCCGAACGCAACGCAATTGACCGCAACGTTCAGGCGGCCCCACTCCTTGGCGAGCGTCTGCGTCATGCCGACGATGCCGGCCTTGACGGTGGAATAGTTGGTCTGCCCGGCGTTGCCGAACAGGCCCGCCATCGACGAGACGTTGACCACCTTGCGCACGACGCGCCGGCCCGCCTCGGCTTCCGCTTTGGTGAGCGCCCGGATCACCGGCTGCGCGGCGCGCAGGATGCGAAACGGCGCCGTCAGGTGACAGTCGACCATCGCGTACCACTGCTCGTCGGTCATCTTCTGGATCACGTTGTCCCACGTGTAGCCGGCGTTGTTGACGATGATGTCGAGGCCCTTGTATTCGTTGACCGCGGCGCCGATGAAGCGTTCGGCGAAATCCGGCGCGGTGACGCTGCCGACACAGGCGACGGCCTCGCCACCGGCTTCACGGATCGCGCGCACGGTTTCCTGCGCCGGTTCCGTATCGAGATCGTTGACGACCACGCGCGCGCCCTCGCTCGGCCAGCTTCAGCGCAATCGCTCGGCCGATGCCGCGGCCGGAGCCGGTGATGAGCGCAACTTTGCCGTCGAGTTTGTTCGTCGTTTTGTTCGTCATTGGGCGATTCTCCGATAGCGGTTTCAAGTCAATGCAACGACGGCAGCGCCTTCGATCTTCGTCTGTCCGAACTGATTGGCGCTGCGCAGTTCGATGCGCACGCAGCGTTCGCCGTCGCGTTCGAACTTCTCGACCACGCGACCGCTGCAGCGCATCGCGTTGCCAAGGTGCGTGATGCCCTGGAAGCGCGCATCGAAGCGAGCGCAGTCGGCTTTGCGGCGCCCAGCGCGTCAGCAAGCGGCCGAGCCACGCCATGCCGAGCATCCCCTGCGCGAAGACGTCAGGCATGCCGGCACGACGCGCAACGTCGGTGTCGATGTGAATCGCGTTGTGATCGCCGGACGCACCGGCGAACAGCGCCAGCGTCGTGCGATCGACCGGCGGCAGTTGCAGCGCCGGCAATTCGTCGCCGACGCTGAACGGTATCGAAGAGGGGTGCGTTCATCGTGAGTTCCTGTTGGCTTGCGAGTCAGTGGCGGCAGACGAGCACCGAGCGCAGCTCGGCCACCAGCTCGTCGCGCTGGTTGGTTGCGCGCGAGGTCTTGACGACGAACTCGAGCGCGCCGTTCTTCTTGTCGTAGATGTCGCTGACGGTGGAGCGCACCGTCACCGTGTCGCCGACGCAGGCCGCCCGGTGGTACGTGAAGCTCTGCTCGCCGTGCAGCAGCTTCGCGATCGGGATCTGCAGATCGTCGATCAACCGGAACGCGGCGCCGGAGTCGAGCTCGGCCGCGAATATGAACGTCGGCGGCGCGGGCAGATCCGCGTAACCGGCGTCGCGCGCCGCAGCGGCATCGGTGTACACGGGATCGGTCTCGCCGATCGCCTTGGCAAAGAACTGCAGCCGGCTGCGCTCGATCGGCAGCACCGACGCGGGCAATTCGTGGCCGATCCATTTCCTGTCGATCATCGGGATGTTCCTCAGATGCGTTCGTAAAGGGTCACGACGCACGCGCCGCCGAGACCGAGGTTGTGCTGCAGCGCCAGACGCGCGCCGTCGACCTGGCGCTTATCGGCCTGGCCGCGCAGTTGCTGGACCAGCTCCGTGCACTGCGCGAGCCCGGTGGCGCCCAGCGGATGGCCTTTGCTCAGCAGGCCGCCCGACGGGTTGGTGACCACCTGGCCGCCGTAGGTGTTGTCGCCATCGACGATGAATTTCTCGGCGCCGCCGAGCGGGCACAGCCCGAGCGCTTCGTAGCTGATCAGTTCGTTCTGCGCAAAGCAGTCGTGCAGCTCGACCACGTCGACGTCCCGCGGGCCGATGCCGGCCGCTTCGTAGACTTGATCCGCGGCCGCCCGCGCCATGCTGAAACCGACGACTTCGCGCATGTCGCGTGCGTCGAAGGTGGCCGGCCGATCGGTGGTCATCGCCTGCGCTTTGATGCGCACCCGTCGGTCCAGCCCGTGCGACTGAGCGAACTCGTCGGAGCAGACGATCGCCGCGGCGGCGCCGCACGTCGGCGGGCACGCCATCAGGCGCGTCATCACGCCGGGCCACAGCATCGGCGCGTTCAGCACCTGTTCTTCCGTGACCACCGTGCGGAACAAGCGCCAGCGGATTGTTCGCGGCATGGCGGCTGGCCTTGGCGCGGATCTTCGCGAACGTCGACAGCTGCGTGCCGTATTGCTGCATGTGCGCCAGACCCGCGCCGCCGAAGTAGCGCAGCGCCAGCGGAATCTCGCCGTGGCCGACGAGCTCGTCGGTGACATCGTCGAAACGCTCGAACGGGCTCGGCCGATCTTCGAACACCACGCCGAGCGCGCCCGGGCTCATGTGCTCGAAGCCGAGCGCCAGCACGCAGTCGGCGGCGCCGCTGGCCACCGCCTGACGGGCCAGGAACAGCGCGGTGGAACCGGTCGCACAGTTGTTGTTGACGTTGACGACGGGGATGCCCGACATGCCCACTTCGTAAATGGCGCGCTGACCGGCGGTGGAGTCGCCGTACACATAGCCGACGTACGCCTGCTGCACCGACTCGTAGCCGATGCCGGCATCGGCGAGCGCTTGACGAGCGGCCTTGGCCGCCATCTGCGGGTAAGGCTCGTTGGCGCCGGGCTTGGTGAACGCGATCATGCCGACACCGGCAACGACGACATCACGGCTCATGTTGGACTCCTTGTAAGTTTTGGTGAGAAACAGACGCATCGGATTACGCCACCGCGCGCTCGCGGCCCTGCCAGAACGGTTCGCGCAGTTTCGTCTTCAGCACCTTGCCGGCACCGGAGATCGGCAGCGCATCGACGAACTCGACACTGCGCGGGCATTTGTAGCCGGCGATCAGCGCTTTGCAGTGCGCGATCAGCGCGTCGGCCGCAACTTCGTGCCCCGGCTTCAACACGACCACTGCGTGCACCGATTCGCCCCACTGCGTCGTTCGGCACGCCGATCACCGCGCACGCGGCCACCGCCGAGTGCCGCGCGAGGGCGTTCTCGACTTCGGCCGAATACACGTTCTCGCCGCCGGTGATGATCATGTCCTTCAGCCGGTCGGCGATGAAGATGAAGCCGTCTGCATCCATCCAGGCGCCGTCACCGGTGTGCATCCAGCCGTCGCGCAAGACGGCGGCCGTCTGTTCGGGTTTGTTCCAGTAGCCCTGCATCACGTTGGGTCCGCGCACCACGACCTCGCCGACGGTACCGCGCGGCACTTCGTTGTCGTTAGCGTCGACGATGCGCAGTTCGACGCAGTAACCGGGCCGCCCCGCCGCGCGCAATTTGCCGTGCTTGCGACCTTCGGCCGTGTGGTAGTAGGCAGGGTTGACGGTCGCGAGCGGCGCGAGTTCGGTCATGCCGTACGCCTGCACGAAACCGACGCCGGGCAGCGCGGCCATCGCGCGCTCGAGCACCGCCTCGGAGATCGGCGACGCGCCGTAGATGATCGTCTTGAGCGCACTCAAGTCGCGCGGCTGCGTCATCGCCGGGTGATCCACCAGCATCTGGATCATCGTCGGCACCAGCAACACATGCGTGACGCGGTCGCGTTCGAGCGTGTCGAGCACCGCCTCAACGTTGAACGCCGGCACGATGGTGTGCGAGTTTCCCTCAGCCCAATGCACCGCCGAGAAACCCATGTCGGCGAGATGAAACATCGGGCTCGCGTGCAGGTACGTGCCGCCGTCTCCAGCCAACCCCTCGGCAAGCAGCGCGAGCGCCGCGCTGCAGAGATTGTTGTGACTCAACATCACGCCCTTTGGAAAACCGGTGGTGCCGCCGGTATAGAAGATGCCGGCCAGGTCTTCGCCGCGGCGCGTGACATCGGCCACCGCGTCGGCGCCCGCAATCAGCGCCTCGTAGCCGTGCATGCCGGCCGGCACGGCGGCGTCGCCGCAGTAGATCACCTCACGCAAGCTCCGCGAGTCGCGCCGGAACTGTTCGACGAGCGGACGAAACGTCTCGTCGACCAGCAGAATCGTCGAGCCCGAGTCGTCGAGCGAATACAGGATTTCGGCCGCGGACCAGCGCGTGTTGCACGGGTTCAGTACGCCGCCGCCCCACGGCACCGCCATCTGATACTCGAGGTAACGGTCGGAGTTGAGCGACAGCATCGCGACGCGATCGCCGGCCTGCATGCCGAGGTGCTGCAGCGCGCCGGCCAGGCGCGCGACGCGATCGGCGAATTCGGCAAATGTACGCTGGCGATTGCCGAAGCGGACCGCGACCCGGTCCGGGTGGCGTTGCACGGCGCGGTGCAGTGATTGCGTCAGGTACATGCTCGTCTCGGATTCCTTGGCAGATTTGCGGTGTGCGTGGGCATCGTAGAAACTCAACCGGCGATTGCACGATGGCGCATTGCATCGATCGCATGACAGATGACCTCGATCCACGACGTATCCGTGTTCTGCGATGCTGCATCCCCCGGTGACGATCTCGATCGCATTCGTGCACGGCATGCTGTCCGGGGTGCGCGCGCGCGGTGAGTCCGTTGATCGCGTTCCTCGCGGACGCGGGCATTGAGCCCGAAGCTGCTCGAACAGGTCGGCGCTCGCGTAACGGCGGATCAGTACGTGGCGCTGTTTCAGTCGTTGACCGACCGACTCGACGACGATCTTCTCGGGTTCCTGACGAAACCGCTCAGGCGCGGCAGTTTTGCGCTCGTCGTTCGCTCCGCCGCAAACGAAGACAATCTCGAGCTCGGCGATGCGCCGCACCGCGCGCACGCTTCGGGCTGCTGCAGAGCGATGTCGTGCTGGAGATGGTGGGAGCGGGATCGCTGGCGGGAGTCGCGCTGCGCTTCAACGAAGCGTCGGTTGCGCGGGCGGTCTTCCTGCACGAGGTCCTGCTGCGCTCGCTCTGGCGTCTGTTCGCGTGGCTGGTGGGCGGCAAACTGCCCGCCGTGCGTTTCGACTTCGCGTTCCCGAGTCCGCCGTACGCCGGCGACTACGCGAGGATCTTTCCGGCGCCGCTGCAATTCGAACAGCCGCGTTCGGCGCTGTGGATTGCCGCCGATCGACTGCAGCAACCGGTGCGCCGCGACAGAACGGCGGTGCAGGCGTTCCTCTCCGACGCACGGTCGAACGTCATCGTGCCGCCACGCGATGATCTCGTGAGCCGCACGCGTTCGCAGCCATCTTCAGCAGGCGCAACCCGCATGGCCGGACCTGGCCGCCACCGCCGACGCACTGCACATGGCGGCCTCCACGCTGCAACGGCGCTTGGCGACCGACGGAACCTCGTTCCAGGCGTTGAAGGACGAACTGCGCCGCGACCTCGCGATCGTCCGGCTCAACACCAGCACCGTGCCGTTGGCGGCGCTCGCGTACGAACTCGGTTTTGCCGACAGCGCGGCGTTTCAGCGTGCGTTCAAAAACTGGACCGGCAGCGCGCCCGGGGCTTACCGCCGCGGCGGCGCCTGATTCAGATCAGCTGCAGAATGGAACCGACGATCGACCCAACGATCAGCACCGCGATCGGGAACACCGTGATCCAGGTGCTCGTGCCCCGCGTACTCGGATCCGCAACGTACGCTCGGTAGTAGAGCGCACGGCCGACGATGAACACGACGCCGAGAATCGCGGCCCAGATGGCGGAGACGACATTGCCGAACATGAAGAGGCTCGGAATGAACATCACGAGCATTTCCATCGTGTTCTGGTGGACGCGGTAATAGCGCTCGAACGTTTCGTTCCCGGTCGTCGCCGGCGCTTTGACGCCGTACGTACCCCGCGCGAGACCGACTTTCACTGTGAATAAAAAGTACTCGAGCAGCGCCAACATGGCGACTAAGGTGACCCAGGCCATCGCATCCCTTCCTGATTAGAACCGTTGTTGAAGACTGGCCTCAGTCGATCGGCGGGTTCTGAGGAAATTTCGGTACGCCGTCGGGGTGCGCCACCCAGCTCTGCGCCGACCGGCACCAGACGTTGGCGACAGGCTTCACCCACGACGCATCGTCCAGCGTGCCTGCCTTCAACCAATCGAGTTGCGGCGCCGCAACGACGTCGGAGAACAGCGGCGAACCGCAACGGCCGCAGAAATGCCGGTAGACCGGCATGCCGCTCTCGCCTTTGTCCTCATAAATCGCAGGCTTGCCCGTCGTGAATCGAAGCGAACCCTTCGGGACGCCGACGTTGATCGAAAACGCCGAGCCCGATTGTTTCTGGCAATTCGTGCAGTGGCACATCACGGCCATCACCGCGGGCGCCGTCACACGTGTACTTGATCGCGCCGCACAGGCAGCCGCCGGAGATTGCAGACATGTTCGATCCTCTTCAGTTGGAAGTCGCAGTGTCGTGAAGTTCGCGCGACGGCCGCAGCGCACTCGCAGGGTGCGAATCCGGCAGGCGCGCGCGGCCAAACAGTTTGTCGCGCAGCGTTCCGGGCGCGTACGCGCGCTTCACGCGCTCGCGCCGCTGCAGCTCCGGTACGACGAGATCGACGAAGTCCGTGAACGTCTCTGGCATCACGGCAGACGCCAGGTTGAAACCGTCGATGCCGGTCTCGTCGATCCACGCTTCGAGTTCGTCGGCAACCTGTGTCGGCGATCCGACGATCGAGCAGGCTGCCGCTGCCGATCCCGCCGCGCGCCGCGAGCTCGCGCATCGTCCGCGACTTCGTCGCGTCCGTTTGGAACATGTGCATGATCGACTGCACCGCATCGGTCTTTTCGTACCGCAGCGGTTCGTCGAGTCCGTATTTTCCAAGGTCGATACCGCTGCCGCCCGATAGCGCGACGAGCACGCTCTCGGCACTGACGTAGCGGCGGTAGTCGGCGAGCTTCGCCTGCGCGTCGGCTTCGTCGCGGCCCGGTGATCACGGTCGCCATGTTGAAGATGCGCACGTCGTCCGCCGCGCGACCCTTGTGCAACGGCGCGGGCACGCAGGTCGGTGACAAACGACGCCGTGGCCGTCTTCGATGTCTGCAGGATGAACACGCACTCGGCGTGGCGCGCGGCGAACACGCGGCCGCGCTCGGATGAGCCGGCCTGAAACAGCACCGGCGTGCGCTGCGGCGACGGCTCGCACAGGTGAATCGCGTCGACGCGGTAGTGCGCGCCGTCGAACTGCACGCGGTGCACTTTCGTCAGGATCGACGAAGACGTGCGTGTTCTTGTCGGCGACCACCGCGTCGTCCTCCCAGCTGCCTTCCCACAGCCGGTAGACCACCTCCATGAACTCGTCGGCGGCGTCGTAGCGTTGGTCGTGCGTTCTGCAGCGCCGTCTGCCCCATGCCGCGCGCGGCGCTGTTGAGGTACCCGGTGACGATGTTCCAGGCGATCCGCCCGTTCGTCAGATGGTCGAGCGTCGACATGCGGCGCGCGAACGGATACGGCGGCTCGATGCCGACGATGCCGGTGACGCCGAAGCCGAGGTGCTCGGTCACGGCCGCCATCGCGGGGATCAGCAGCATCGGATCGCCGACCGGAATCTGCATCGCGTTGCGCAGCGCCGCGGCGGGACTGTCCTGATAGACGTCGTAGACGCCGAGCACGTCGGCGAAGAAGACGCCATCGAAACAGCCGCGTTCGAGCGTGCGCGCCAGATCGAGCCAGTAGCCGAGTTCGTTGTAGTGTCGCGAGCGGTCGCGCGGGTGGCTCCACAGGCCGTGAGCGTGGTGCCCGACGGTGTTCATCTGGAACGCGTTCAGCAGGATCGGTCTCGGCCACGTTCCTATCACCTCCACTCGGCTCGCGGACGCCCCGGATTGGGCACGCATCGTAGAAATCCACGGGCGATCGCACGATTGCGCATCACATCGATCTCATGACGGATCGCCTCGATTCAGAACGCGTCGTCCGACGAAGCAAACACGCTGCTACACTCGGCGACCTAGCTCAATTGCAGGAGGGAATTGCGATGGCGGCGATCCGACACGAAACGAAGCCCGCATGGGACGTCAGACGGTTGGCAGGCGCGATCGGCGGTGAAATTCGCGGGGTCAATCTGGCAAACGTGTCGGCTCCGGAGGTCGAGGCGATCGGGCAACTGCTGCTCGAACACCTCGTGCTGTTTTTCCCAGACCAGCATCTGTCGGTCGACGAGCACGTCGCATTCGGCCGGCACTTCGGCAAGCTCGAGGGCCATCCGAACCTGAAGAACCCGTTCACGCCACATTCGGAGATGTTCGAACTCGCGGCGAGCCAGGGCGGCGTTGCCGACGAGTGGCACACCGACATCACCTTTCAAACCGAGCCTGCGCTGATGTCGGTATTGAAGATGGTGAAGTGTCCGGCGGTCGGCGGCGACACCATGTGGGCGAGTCTATATGCGGCGTATGAGGAATTATCGGCGCCGATGCGCGACTTGTGCGATGGCCTGACCGCCCTGCACGATGCGTTGCCGCTCAACCTTCCCGAGCTCATGGCTGTGCATCCCGTCGTGCGCGTCCATCCGCAGACCGGCCGCAAAGCCCTGTACGTCAACGAATTCTTCACGCGCCGCATCGTCGAGATGAACGCAACGGAGAGCGACGTGCTGCTGCGCTACTTGACGAAGTGGGTCGCGAATCCGCGCTTCACCGTGCGCTACCGCTGGAGCGTAGGCACGATCGCGATGTGGGACAACCGCTGCACCCAGCACTTCGTGCTGAACGACTTCGTTGGGGAGCGGGTGATCCAGCGGGTGACGATCATGGGCGATAAACCTGTCGGCGGCCCGCGGCGCTGGGATTCGTGGGTGCGTCCGGGTCCGCAAACGGCCACCAGTCGGCATGACCGGCAATTGCACCAGTTCCTATCGCGGCCGGCGGCGCCGACGGCGTAGGGTCACTGCGTTCGAATTCCAACCTCGGCGGTTACGGCGTGCCGCCGCCGATGAAGGCGACCGCGAGGTACGCGACAAAGAACGCGACGGCGGTCAGGCTCAGGAGATCGATCTTGGTGGAGCGGATGGTCATGGGTCGCGATTGTGCGTAGCCGGGCACCATCGCGGAAGGAACCATTCCTCCTATCCTTATTCCGCTAAAAGGCGGTCAGCGCGGCGACCAGCATCGCCGACGCGGCCGCAACCCACAGCATCACCGCATGTGCAAGGACCCGGCCGCGCATCAGCCGCAATGTCGCCCAGCTGATCTCACTGCCGATGAAGAAGAGCGCCACGACCAGCAATGCTTTGCTCACGCGCCCCGTCGCGTGACCGAACCACGCGGGCAGTGATACGACAGACGCAAACACCGAAGCGGCGAGGAATGCGACGATGAACAGAGGTACGCGCACCCGCGCGGTCGATTGCTTGAAAACCAGGCTCACGACCAGCGCGACCGGGATCAGCCAGAGCGTCCGGCCCAGCTTGACCGTGGTCGCCACCTGGAGCGCGTCGTTGCCGTAAATCGCGGCCGTCGCCAGCACCGAACTCGTATCGTGAATCGCCAGCGCCGCCCACATGCCGAATTGCATCTGACTCATGCCGAGCGCATGACCGATGACCGGAAACCCGAACAGTGCAAGTGCGTTCAGCAGGAACACGATCCCGATCGCAACACCGACCTGATCCGCCCGCGCTCCAGCGAGTGGCGCCAGCGTCGCAATGGCGGTACCGCCGCAGATGGCCGTGCCCGCGGTGATCAGCAGTCCACTCACGCGCTCGAGCCGCAACACGCGCGCGAGCGCAAATCCGACGCTCAATACGCCGAGCACATAGGCCGCAACGAGCCACAGACTGTCGCTGCTGACCTCGGCAACACGGCCGATGCTCAACGAGAACCCCAACAGGACGATCGCGCTCTGCAGCGCCACCCGTCCCCAGCGTTGACCGCCGATTGCAAGCGGCGTTCTCCACATCAGACTCAACGCGGTACCCGTCAGCAGCGCGACCGCGGGGTTGCCATACCAGAGGAGGGGCAGCAGCAGCGCGACGACGATGATCCAGACTTTTGTCGCTGACGGATGCGTTGAGGTGCGACCATTCGGCAATGGGACAGCGGAGTCACGCGCGCGACTCGACAAGGGCATCACTTTCCCCACGCCATCTCGAACAATTGATCGAACGCGAGCCCCCACGGCGGACGCAGGAAACCCAGGGCGCGCACGTCCTGCGCCCATTGGCCAAACGGCGCGGACCGCGAGAATGCGCCGCCGCCGATGACGCGACCGAGTTTGCCCATGCACGACTCGGCCAGGCCGGCTGCAACTGCTTTGCCGCGTGCGGCCCCAGTTTCGCCGGCGTCTCCAGACTCAACCGCCGCGATCATGCCGTTGAACACCTGGCGCATCGTCCAGGCCTCATTGACGATTTCGCTCCAGCCGACTCGCTCGAAAGCCCTCATCTCATTCTTCTTCGCGACGAGTTTCTGGGCGGCCAGCGCCACCGCTCCTTCGACGATTGACAATACGACGGCCGTAAAAAGGCACGCGCCCATCTGGTTGGAGACGGGGCTCGCCGCAATCGGTGCGCCCGGCCAGGCCATTGGCGTGGCGGGCATGTCTCTCAAGCGGAACGCATGGCTCTGCGTCGCGCTCATGCCATGACCATCCCATTCCGCGGCCAATGTCAGCCCGTCCGATCCGTCCCAACTGCGGCCGCGCATATCCATGTAGAAAATGTTCGGCAGCTGAGCAGCGTCGATTCGCGCAGTGGTGATCATGTAGGCGCTGATGCCCGAACCGGAACCGAAGTGTTTTTCGCCGGACAGCAGAAACGTCCCACCGGTACTCGGTTCCGCCTTTGTGCGCGTTTTCAGAATGTCGCCGCCGCTGCCGGGTTCGGAGGTCAGCGTCCCCCATATGTCGCCGGCTTTTGCGGAGCCAATGCAGAATTCCCGCTGCGCAGCCCACGCGCTCGAATAAGGCTCCGGCGCGCTGTCCAATCCCAGCCACGACGACAGCACCGTCGGATGCATCGCGGCGACGAGCGCAACCGACGGGTCGCCCTTGGCAATGGTGTAGACCATCTCGCTGTAGGAACGCACTGAACCTCTGAGGCCGCGCCAAAGGCCGCCTTGTTCCTCCGGTACGCCAGTCAAGAAAAAGCCCGCGTCACGCAGCATCGCGAAGTCTTGCGGATCGAGGTGGCGGCGACGTTGGCGCTCGCCGATTTGCTCACGCATGTTCATCGCAATCGATTCAAGTCGCGTCAGCACCGCAGTCGCAGACGTATTCATGTGTGGCTCCGTAGGTTCATTCATGGCTCATCCGTGCAGTCTGCGTCTGTCCACTTCGTAGAAATTTGCAGCGACCGTAAACGCAGCGGCACTCACCAAGCACAACAGCGGGAGGAATTTCATCGCTGTTTGCAGATTGGACTGATCGGCAATCCAGCCGATGACAACAGGGCCCGGCGCAGAGCCGAGCAGGTTCATCGCCAACGACAATGTCGCCAGCGCCGTCGCATGGATGGCGGCTGGCACGACGTCGGTCAATACGGCGCCGCACGAGCCGATGACGAACGCACCGACCATCAAGCCGGTGCCCATCAGCGATCAACTGCAGGACCCCAGGCGATCCGAGAAACGCCGTCAGCAAGATCAAACCGGAGCAGAACGCGAACAGCGCCGGGATGCGCAGCCGGTTGCGTTTGTCCTTCCGGCTCAAACGATCGACCACGTAACCGCCCCCGATCATGCCAATGCCGCTGCAGACCGCGAGCAGGCCCGCATGTTTTGCAGCGTCGGCCGGATCCATTGCAAGGTAGCGGTTGAAATAGCTCGACGCCCACGCAATCACTGCGCCCTGAACAAACATCGTCGCACCCAACCCGACGTAAACGCAGACGGCCGTGCGCGTTGTGAGCAGCGCGCGTGTGACTTGCTTCATCGGCACGCGCGCGGCGGACGTGCCGATCCGCGCCGACGGCTCCCTCACGACCAACGGGAAGACGAGCGCCAGCACCAGCCCGAATGCGCCGACGACCATGAACGCTTTCTGCCACCCGAAGTTCTGCGCAAGCACGCCGCCGACCGCGAGACCGAGTACAGAACCGAACAGCG
Source organism: uncultured Gammaproteobacteria bacterium (assembly GCA_963829065.1). Taxonomy (GTDB): domain Bacteria; phylum Pseudomonadota; class Gammaproteobacteria; order Pseudomonadales; family Azotimanducaceae; genus DATJGR01. The sequence goes on from CAWHHK010000025.1 coordinate 96,988, forward strand.
AGCCGGAGAGGAACGTCCCCAGCACGGTTGAATGCATGCGCGTCGGAAAAACCTGCAGCAGGATCGCCCCGCCGGCGCTGCCGTACCCCGCCTCGCCCAAGCCGAGTGCTGCCCTGGCAATGAGGAGTGCAATGAAATTACCGGTGAGACCGCAGGCGATCGTCGCCACCCCCCAGACCACGGCCATCGCCGTGATGCTTCTGACGCGGCCAACCCGGTCGGCGACCAGCGAGATCGGGATGATCATGACGCCGACAGTCAGCGCGACGACGCTAACGAGCGAACCCAGTTGCGTATCGCTGAGCGCCCACTCGGCCTTGATGAAGGGGAAGACCGCAATCATCACTTGCCGCGACATGTAGTCGGACATCATCAGCGCGTAGGTCAACGCAAAGGCGATCCACGCGTAACGGGTGGGCCGCGCGGACTCGGCAGCGTCAACCTCGATTTCGATCGAACGACGCATTGGTCGGCATCGGCGAACTCATCACCACGTGCGTGTTCATTTCGGCGTTGGCCGAGCGCGCGGTGCCGCAGTCAGGTGCAAAGCAGCGGCATGACGAGACGACCGAAACGTTCGGCTTCCTCGTCATGCGGGTAACCGGACAGGCAGAAGCCGCTGCAGCCGGCGTCGACGAATTCTTGAAGCTGCGCTGCCACCTGTTGCGGATTGCCGACCACCGCCACACCGGCGCCGGGCCGCACCTCGGTGATGCCGGTCCACAGGTGCGGCGGTCATCTTGCGGCCGACGGTGTGGGAGAGTTCGACCATGCGGTCGTTGGCGGCCGAGTCCGTCTTCTTCTTGAAGATTTCAGCGTCATTGGCGCTGCCGAGTTGATTTGCGTTCGCGATCAACGCGTCCGCGGCCGCCCAGGCGTCCTGCTTCGGTTTCCCGGCAGATGATCTGCAAGCGCATGGCGAAGCGAATTTTCTCGCCGCGTCCATACTTTGCCGCGCGCTGCCGAAGGTCCTTGATCTGTTCCGCGATGCGTTCCGGATAGTCGCCCCAGAAGAGGTGGACATCGGAATGTTCGGCCGAGATTTCGAGCGCCTGCTCCGAGCCACCGCCCAGGAAGAACTTCGGACCCGACGGGTCGACCGGTGCAGGCACAATCGTCGGGCTGTGCACTTGATAGTACTTGCCGGAATGCTCGACACCTCGCTCGGTCCACAGGCGCTTCATCAGGCTGCACTTCTTCGAGCAACTGGTCGTAGCGCGCTTCCTTGTCGGTGAGTTGACCTTCGGCACGGGCATCTTGCGGGCTGAGGCCCGCGATCATATTGAGATAGATGCGCCCTTGCGTGAGTTGGTCGAAGGTGGCGACCATCTTCGCCTGCGCGACCGGGTGTATGAAACCGGGCTTGATAGCCACCAGGTACTTCAGCTTGCTGGTGCGCCCCGCGAGATAGGCGGCCGTGATCCATGCTTCCCAGCAGACCGGGTGCAACGGGTATCAGCATGAAGTCGAAGCCGGCATCTTCGGCAGCCAGCGCGATGCGCTCGAACAGTTCCCTCGACGGCGGAATGGTCTTGCTGGGGTCGCCGAAGGCCGACGTATCACCCGGCGTCGTGCAGAACCAGCCCATCAGGAGTTTTGAGTTCGTGGCCATGAGTGAGTCTCCTTTATATGGGCGAATCGTAGAAAGCCATCATCGATCGCACCATTGCGGTTCGCGTCTAAACGATGGCAAATGACCTCGGCCACATTCCGCGATCGGTCGTGCAGATCGAACCCATCTTGTTTGAGGCTGTGCCTCGACAGCGAACGAAACGCCCTTTCAGACGGCTACATTTGCGACGCAGGGAGACTCACGCGGGAGGGTTGGCGTCGCAGCTCAGGAATTGCGACCGACGCAGCCACTCCGTATCGGGATAGTAAGCGAATACGGCGGCGCCGCCTTTGAGCGTATCGATGACCGGGCGGGCAATCTCGGGACGCAGCGCCGGACAGCCCCAGCTGCGCCCGATCCGACCTGTGCTTGCGGCGAGCGCTTCGCTGACGTACGGAGCGCCGTGCATCACGATGGCGCGCGCCAGCGCATTGTCGTTAGTCCCCTGCTCGAGCCCGAGCAGACGCAGCGAATACCCGTTGTGGCCCTGGTAGGACTCAGCCGTCCTGAACAGGCCGAGACTCGTCATGTGACTACCTTCGAGATTCGAGAATTTTTCGGCGAGGCGATCGCCGGTGTCACGTCCGTGCGCAACGAGTTCCTCGAACAGCAGTCGACCGTGTGCGGCATCGAAAATCCAGAGCCGCCGCTCGCTGGAGGGTCGCGAGTAATCGATGACCGCCAGGTTGTCGACGGCGGCGAGTTGGCCTTTGCGATGGGCACAGTCGGCGGCGCGCGCAGCGAGTTGCAGCACCGCGGGATTGGCGTCGGGTGCAGCTGCGGTCAGGCGGCTGGCCAGGTCACCCGCCGCGCGGGCGTCGGTACCCGTCAGCGCGACGATTAAGAAAATGCCGAACAGTGATAGGTTCCGATGATGCAATCGCGGGACTCCGGGTGACGAGACGCGGCCGCGCTCAGGCTCGAGTTGCGTGGCACGTTACCTCAAACAATGCTACGGGGAATAGCAAATTTCGGCCATCCATCCGATCAAATTCACATGAAGGCGATCACAAAGAGAGCGATTCAGGAAATGAGCGCGGGTCCTCCAAACCGCTGGTCACGCTGCGAGCGATCGAGATTGCGAATACGTCGTGACTACGCGTCTGTCGGATTCGAGACGCCGATGTGAGCCCAGCGCGACGTATTGAAGATGTTGGCGGAGCGACTTGAGCCCGTATTCCCGTGCCATGGCAGCAGCTGCAAATCCCCTAGCGGACGTCACCGCCGGAACGGTAGCTGACGGGTAGACCGTATGTCACCGGCATGCCCGCAGCACATCGTTCAGGTGCTGCACCTGGTTCCAGTAGTAGTCGTCAGTGACGTTGCGGCCCCACGCATAAATTCGCCACGAGGCGGTCTCCACGCCCGCCCATAGATCGAGCAGTCCGCGCGAATGAAGGTCTTGTATTTCGCAGACCCACTCGCCAACTTCGTCCTCTTCAGAGAAACGTTGCGACTCATCTCGCTCGGATCGTCGTCGGCCGTCAGCTATTGTTCGCCAAGTCGGTCTTCAGCTCGGCGGCCCTGTCTAGGAGGAGGGTAACGGCGTCTTTCAAATTTTGAAGGGTTTCTTCGAGGGCCTGCGCCAATTCGTGGTGGGTCGTCGCGCTCTTCTCACTGCGAGTAGCAAAGTTCTCGAGCTTCTGCGCGAATTCAATGAAATCGGCTTGCGTTTTTGGGTTGGGCGCAGTGGCGGCCATGTTGCGGTACTCCTGTGCCTTTGCCGCTTCTTCGGTCGCCAACTGATCCAGCGCGGTGGCGTCGGTCAGCAGCGCATCGAGCGCGGTGGTGTCGCCTTCGACGATCGGCTGCAGCGCGACGGCCCGTCCCTCTTGGATCCCGATCAGTTCTTTCACCTTGGCGATCTTCGCCGGTGACCACAAGGAAAACGCCGGCGATGCAAAGGCGATCGAGGCGAGCCCTAGGGCGACGACAAACATGCGCATAACAGCTCCTTGGGATGGTTTCATTGCAAGTTTCTTGATGGCACTCACGCATCCTTATCGCACATGAGAGGCATAAAGTAACCACGCATCTGCGACAAGGCGTGCTCGGACCGCCCGGTGGCCCGCCGCTGGTGCGCTATTCACGCGCCGACACGCAAGCGTTTGCATCCCGCGAATTCGCAAGGTGGCTGGCGACCGGCTAACGCGGCGTCAGCCCGAACTGTCGTCCCAACGACCCCGCTGAGGCGTGTCTTCGTAGAAGAAAGACTCTCGAGTCAAGCGCAGACGCCCGCTAGCGCCTTCAAAGAACGGCAAACTTTTAGAGCATTCACGGCAGCACTATCCCAGACCTGCACAAACAGGGGGGCTAATCTCAACGTAGCAGACCCAACGGGAGGGATAAGGTGCGATCTCGACGATCGCATTGACATCAAACGTTAGCGACTCTTCACGAATTGGCGGAGCGGACGTGCCCGGCAGGGTTCGGTCTCGTGGAAAGTTTGTCCGCCCGGCGGCTCACCCTCGCCTCGCATGGTCGATTCAGCGACGGGACGGCACAAATATCTCTCGCCTATCTCTCGCCGCAAATGCCTCTATTCGCGCGCAGGTTCGCTGCGGTTACTCCTCACGTCGGCTTGCATTCGCAGTTCATCCGCCTCGGGCGCGCGATCGCGTTCGCGCAAAAACATTTCGAATTCTTCGAGCACAACCGCGCCCCAGCCGAACGCGCCCCCGTCGAGCGCTCCAGCGAACGCCGCGCGCCACGCCTCTTCAGCGGCCACCTCATCGCCGTCGCGCAACAGCAGCACCGCTCGGTGATTCAGCAACGCCGGCATGTTGGTGCCACCACCGAATTCGTTCAGCACCGCCATCGCTCGTTCGATGACGGCACGCGCTTCGTCGGTCCGGCCGCAGCGTAGAAGCTGTCCGGCGATGTCGTGCTGGTACCAGCTGAAATACCCGTCCAGCCCCTGAAACCGCGCGCTATCGTTCGCCGACAGGAGCGCCGCAACGCCCGCATTCCGATCGCCGGCCAGACACATGCCAAGACCCCCGATGAAACGCGCGTTGAGTAACTGCTGGTTGTAGTTGCTCTCCTGCGCAAGCGCGGTGAGCTCGCGGCCAAGGCTGAGCACACGTTCAGCGTTGCCGGCGAACACGTGCACCTGTGCGCTGCAGTTCAGTGCGTCGGCCAGCTTGGTCGGTACACCCTCGGCCCGTGCGCGTTGCAAGGCTTCGTCCGCATGGGTCAACGCGTGTTGCACGCGTCCAGCCATCCAGTACGACGGGCCCAGATACGCGTCCGCGAGCCCGGCCAGGGGGCCGGCGTCCTCGCGTCGACCATCGCCGGTAAGCAGCTGCACGATCGGCTCGAAAAAACACAGCGCACCGGTGATGTTCCCCGCGGCGTACTCCGTCATGCCCGACAACACCATCGACACGGAGCGAAAATGCGGCGGCATTTGCCGTGCGAGTTCGAACAATTGATCAGCCAACTCGCGCGAGTGTTCGATGCGCTCGCGCGTCACGGAGTTGGCCTGCAGACTCGCAAGCGACGCGAACAGCGACGGTTTGTCTTCGATGAGCACGCTCAAGTCGCGTGCGCGGCGATAGGCGTCCACGGCCTGCGTGTCGTACAGGCTCTTCAGAACCGAATACACCTGCCCCAGCGACAATTGGTAGCGCGACTCCACCCGGTGCCGAACCGCGGTTTCGGGCAGCTTGTACAACGTCGCCAGTCCGCGCTTCAGATGATCCAGCGCCTCGTAGTTGGCAGACGCCCGCTTTGCGCGATCGGCCGCGCGATACCACAACTTCGCAGCCTCTTCGAACTGTTCGGCTTCGCCGCGATGGTGCGCGAGCACGTGCAACGGCGTTTCGGAAAACCGCTCGATCAGCGTTTCGGCCACGCGCGCATGCAGCGCGCGCCGGTCGCGTCGCAGGATCGACGAATAAGCCTCTTCTTGGATCAGCGCATGCCGAAAACTGAGCCGACCGGGTTCGGGTGTGCTCCAGACGCGTTCGCCGATCAGCCGTTGGATGTGTTTGCGCGTCACGTCGGGGGCGGTCACGGTGACGCTCAGCAGCACGTCCTCGCCGAATTCGCGTCCGAGTATTGCTCCCGCGTGTGCGGTATCGCGCACATCCCCAAGCCGGTCGAGCTGCGCGCGCAGCAGATCGTGCAGAGATGCGGGTATGTCATCGACCTTTCGATCGACACTGTTAGCGATGGCCTTGGCGAGTTCCTCGACGAACAGCGGCACGCCATCGCTGCGCTGCGTGAGCGCCATCACTACCGCGTTGTCGCTCGAGCCGAGCGCCTGTCTCATCAGTGCCGCCGCTTCTGGCGGCGCAAGACCGCTCAGCGGCACACGCTCGACGGCCGCGAATCCGTGCTCCGCATCGCCTCGGGCCGTCAGCAGCAAAAGCAAACTCAGCGGTGGCTGTCGCGCGGCCAGACGCTGCAGCAGTTCGAGCGTGGACGGATCCGCCCAATGCACATCCTCGACACACACGATCAGCGGCTGGGTCGATGCGGCGGACTCGAATAATCCGAGCATGCCCTGCATTGACAGTTCACGCTTTTCGATCGGACTGCCGATCACCGGCAGGTCCCGCGCGAAAGGCAATCGTAACAACTCGTACAGCGCCGACAGCAGCCGCGGTTCTGCGAGCCCCATCGCATCGAGTCGAGCCGCGACATCGTCCGCGTCGGCGCCGTCAGGCAACAGATATGCGCGCAGGCATTGGATGACCGGCGCAAACGGCGAACGGTTGTCGAATGAGGAACAGCGAAGCTGCAGCCACCGATGCGCAGTTGTCGGCAAGCGCGAACGGAACTCGGTCAGAAAGCGTGTCTTGCCGATGCCCGGATCGCCGGTGACACACGCGACGACGGTCGAGCCATCGACCGTGCGTTGCCACAGTCGTTCCAGTATCGCGAGTTCCTCCGCGCGTCCGACGAACGACAACGGCTGCTCGATGGCGCCATCGTGCGAGATATCGAGCCCGTGGATCTGCACCGATGCCACCGGCTCGGACAACCCTTTGAGCTGCTGTTGCCCCATATCGGCAAAATCAAAAGCCGATGGCCCCGCAAGCTCGAGCGTCGCCTTGCTCGCAACGATTCCATCGGGGGGCGCCAGCGCCTGCAGACGCGCCGCGATGTTGGGCGTGTTGCCGAGTGCGAGACTCTCTGCCTTGTTCTTCTGACCGAGGCGCTCCACCACGACCGGACCCGTGTGCACGCCGATGCGGATCTGCAGGCAGACGTCGAAGTCATGTCGAAGTTCGGCGTTGAGCGGCTGGAGCGCAATTCGCAGTGCAAGCGCACAGCGCAGCGCGCGTGCGGCGCTGTCCTCATGCGAGACCGGGTAGCCGAAGTAAACCATTACGCCATCGCCGAGGTACTGCGCGACGTGGCCGTCGTATTCGTCCGCGCAGCGCGCTGCCGCCGCGTGATAGCGCCGCAACACAGAAGACCAGTCTTCCGGATCGAATCGGGACGCGTGCTTCGTCGAGTCCACCAGATCCGCGAACAACACCGTCAACTGACGACGTTCGCTGATCTGCTCCGGCGCAGACAGACGACGGCCGCATGCGTTGCAGAACCGGGCTTCCGCTGGATTTTCGTGATGACATTCAACGCATAACATCGCCGCGTAAGTCTACGCGAACCGCGCGAACCAACGCTCGCGCAATCCCGCCGGTATCGCTAGTCTCGCGCAATGGGAAGCGTCTGGATCAACACCGGGCTGTACAGCCCCACACAACTCTTCCTCTATCTCGGCGGGTTCGTCGTGTGGGGACTTGCGTACGTCTTCGTCATCCGCGCGATCCTGAAGACGCAGTTCGTCGAAGTGCCAATCATTGCCGTGTGCGGCAATGTCACGTGGGAGATTCTGTGGGGATTCTTCTTCCCCAACGACATGGGCCGGCTGCTCACACTGCTGTATCAGGCCGGCGGCCTACTCGACGTATTCATCCTGCTGTCGCTGTTTCGCTTCGGGCATAAGCAGGTGGCGAACGTTGCGGTTCGCGCTGCGCTAAAGCCGTTGATCTGTACTGCGCTCGTGTGCTGGGCGGCTCTGTACATCGCATTTCGAGCAGCGGGCTACGATCTGCCGCTCGGCAGCAATTCAGCGTATCTCGTCAATCTGGTGATGTCGGCGGTCTACATCCTTTACGCGATCGGCTATCCGCAGGTGCAGCTGTTCTCGATCGCGACCGGATGGATGAAAGGCATCGGTACAGCGATGGTAACGGTGTTCGTATTCATCACGTACCCGGATAACGTCTTCGTGCAGACGATGGGTATCGTCTGTGCGATTCTCGACGCGATCTATATGGCCGTGCTGTACCGACGCCAACACGCGCTCAGCGCCGTCGCTGTCGGATCCTAAGCCTCCACAGTGCGTCCCGGCACGCCGCGCATCACCCATAGCGACAACACCAGGCCGAGCGCCAGCATTGCAAAGATTGCGAACGTGAATTCCACGCCCGCATTGCCTTGCAGCGCGACGAACAGCACGATGACACTGAAGACGAAATCGCCGGCAAGTGCGACGAGCGCCCAGCCGTCGAACGTTCTTGCGTGCCGGCGATTACCGCTCGCAAGCATCGCGCCGAATCCCCCGACCATCAGTACGCCGAACACGGTGACACTCGAAACACCGGCGAGTTCGATCTGCTGGAACAGGAACAGCGTGCCGAACTCGATCAACGACGTGCCGACCACAACCGCAAACGCCGCCAGCAGATCGGTGCCGATCGTCGTCTGCCGCCCGGCGAGACGGCGGTGTGCCGTGAGCGCGCAGAACATGAACGCAACCACGAGCATGTACCAGCCCACGAAGTTGCCCATCGGCACTCCCAACCACGTCTGCGCATCCGCAGGCGATTCGCACCACACCCAATAACCGAGACCTTTCGCGCTACCCGGCGGCCAGTTGCCTTCCACACAGGCCTGCATCGGATGCTGTACCAGTTTGGACGCGGCGGCCAACGGATCGAGGGCAAGGTCGAGCGGCAATGCGAGCAATGCGCAGACGAATGGCACCAGCCACCACGGCACCTCGAGGCGCATGCCGAGACGCCAGATGCAGAACATGATCACCGCCCAGTCCGTCGCGATGCACAGGGGCATCTCGTGGCCCGCGATTTTGATCAGAAAATCTGAATAGTAGTAGGCGTGCGACGCGTTCATGCCGATGAGTTCCGCGAGGATAGTGGCCAGCACCGCGGCAACGAACAGGAACAGCTGGAAGCGCGATTCGCGTGAGACCTTCACCATCACGACGATCGCAATCGCATAACTCGCGAGCTCGAACGAGAGATTCGCTATACGGGGGTAGAACCACGGCTTCGACGTCTCCTCAGGTAGCGCTCATTCAGGCGGTTCTGCGTTCGGTCGTCGCACAGAAGGTCATGGCGACTTCCGCGCTCTTCGGTGCATATCGAACCCGCTTTCGGAACATAACCCACCTGTTGGCGAGTCGGGCCGAGTATCGCGCGAATGCGCGGCAAAGCGAAGGAGCGAGGACCTCAGCCGCACACTGAAGCAGTGGGGAACCGCATCGATGAAGTCACTGACCACGCCTTGATCGACCCCGAGCGAACCCGCCGCAGCGGTGGGTTCGTTCGATTCGAAGAACATCAAGTGGAAACGCTACGCCGCCACCAGACGCCAGCACTCCGCCCTGAAGTCGTACGGCAAAACTCCGGCCTCGGCACAATCAGGCCAACGCTCTGTCTTCACCCAATGCGCGCACAGCCCCAGCTTCGCGCACAAGCGAGGGAATCGGGGATCACGCATCATCGCTTCGTTTCGGGGCACGCCGAACAACATCCCTTCCAGAGCGCCGTTCGGCCGCGGACGTTGGGGATCGGACGCATAGTCGAACGAGGCTTGATCGATCAACTCGAATACCTCGTCGGCCAAGCCAAACCGATAAAGGTCCGGCAGCACTATTTCCGGCAGGATTCCGGTCCGGGCAATCTGATCGAGGGCGCGCCTTAAGGCCGCCGTCGGGTACTTCGAGTCCGGAATCCGCATCGGATTGAAGTACTCGGCGCTCTGCGAGATCAGCTCGGATTCGAGCCCGCGTTCGCGAGCCATCCGAGCCAAGTCATCCAGCCAAGCCCAATCGGCGTTCGTACCAGCAAGCCAAATGGCATTTGAAAATGACAAGGGGTTATCGGGCCACGTGTCGCACAACCGCTCGAACTGCACGCGACTGTCCGGATATCGGCCCGCGTACCCGAGCGTAACAGCGTACAAGTTCGCGACCCTGAAATTCATCCGATCGAGGTCGAACGCCTGTTTAGCGTAGCCCACCGCCTCATCAACCCGACCGGTTTCGGCGGCAAAGATGCTGGCCCTCGCGAACACGTTCGGATCGCTTGGCGCAACCTCGAGGGCTTTGTTGTGAAGTGCCTCGCGCTCGGCGTAGTCGCCAACGGGTTCCAGCAGGGCGAACGCCTGATAGACCTCACCATTTCCCGCATGGAGGTCAAGGGCGGTCGTTGCTGCTTTGATAGTCCTGGCGCGCAGGATCGCGTGAGGCTGGCTCGTGTCGGTCAACCGAAGCTGGCTTGCCCGCCGAAGCGCGAGATCTGCCCACGCGCGCGCGAATCTGGGCGCCAGAGCAACCCGCGTGCTCCAGCAAGCTGATGGCGGCGGCGAATCCCGTTGCGTCGAATGCGATCTCACGCGCTTTCAGATACAGGTCGTGCGCGGCGGGATCGACGGCCTCGACCTGTGCACTCGGCGCAAACACCACCTTCAGAGCCGCGGCGACGGCCTCGGCAATCTCATCCTGCCAATGCAAAGATGTCGGTGAGATCGCGGTCGAACCGATTCGACCAGAGAGTCTGTTTCTCCGCCGCACTCGATGAGATGAGCGGAGATCCGCACCTTGGAACCGTTTCGTCGCACCGAGCCATCGAGCACGTGCGTCGCCTACAGTTCTGACGCCACGCGACGGCGGCTTTGTCGACACCGCGAAACTGGAAGCTGGAGCCGCGGCCGATCACCTTCAGATGCGCGCCTTCGGCGACGGTCTGCAGAATTTCTTCCGACACGCCGAAAACCAGGTCATGTCCGCGTCGCCAGAAAGATTGTCGAAGGCGAGGACGGCCAACAGCGGCTCAGCAGGCTCGTTGGAAGTAGAGGAAAGCGCCTGCGCCGAGACGGTACCTGTGGCGATCAGATCCGCGATGCTTGCAACAACTTTGCGCCAGCCAGGTGCGCGCGCATTACCCGTCCAGCCTACCAACTCGGCGCACTGGATCTGGTCGAACGGCATCGGCAAGCGGGTCTTGTCGATGGTGACCTGAACGAGCTTGCGATACTCGCGAGCCCGATTCGGCCTCGACAGCACCCATTCCGACTTCACGGCATCTGCTGACCAGATCACCAGCGCCGCCTCGGCTGCGATCATTTCCTTCTCGATCACATGTGTATAGACGCGATGGGCCGGCAGTTGATCGTCGAGCCCCACGCTGTAGCCGACGCCCCTTAGAGCCTCGGCCGCCGCTTGGGCCTGTTAGCCGTCGAGCGTGCATAAGAGATGAAAATCTTAGCCATCAACGCAATCCCGGAACCGGTCGCCGGCAGAACCCTATAGACACCAGCGGGAGATTGAAAAGGGAAACGACGCAGGGAAGAGCCGATGTTGGCTTGGCAAATCGCTTACGTCGCACTGACTTCTTCTGAAATCATCGCATCCTCTCCCGTATGGATCACGAAAGCATTTCGCTGCCGATGTCTCGTTTCCTGCATGGAATCAACGCTGCCTTGCGTGCGGTCGCAATCGGTGCCTATAGTCCGCGCCCCACCTGTCGGGTCTGAGAGGGAACCCGGCTGGCACCGGAGCGGGAACGCTCGGGTCGATCATCGCCGTGCTGCCACATGGACGCGCTCAGCTGTGCATCGTTCGTCCCCCCGTATTGGACGACTATCAGGAGGCAGCCATGCCTATTTTGCGATCGTTAGAAGCTCGAGTTCGGCCCGGCAAGCGCCAGCAGTGGGGCGCGTTGATGCGGGAAGTCAAAAGCATCGTCGACAAACACGGCGCGCCGTTGCGGGTGCTGCAGCTGCAGCTGGGGGGAAATCCCGGCACGGTGCTCAGCTCTACTCTTGCCGCTGATTGGGGAGATCTCGCGAAGCGCGCGAAGGCACTCAATGCCGACGCCGCGTATCAGGCGTTCCTCGCGCGCGGCGCGATGGCCGATGTTGCCGACGTGGTAGAGGTCCGCCTTGCCAATGACATCACGAGCGAAGTCGGTAGCCCAGGCGACGCCTACAAAATGCGCAGATCATCCAGGTCACCTCGCTTGCGTCTGCTTGCCGGCAAACGCGCGAAGCAGATCGAGTTCATCAAGCAGATGCGCGAAGCCCGCAAGGGTGCGGGACTGGTGACGGCGACCATTCTCGAGCAGGTCGTCGGCGATGCGGGCCTGCTGCATCTGGCGTGGGGTTACGCGGACCTCGATGCGTGGGCGAAGGATCGCGCCGCCGGCGCACCGAAGGGCTTCGCCGACATTCAGCAACGCTCGCTCGCTGATCCCCTCTGGCCGTACTCCGAGCCGGTCGCGACGCGGGTCTACGCGGACATCACCAACCAGCTGTAATCCAGCCACCGGAACGCGGGCCGCGGTCGCACATCGAGCCATGCACCTGCGGAACGCGCCGCCCCGGCTGCGGCAACAAGTTATCGATGTAGCGCAGTCGATGCAGCGCGTAGCCTTCATCGATCACTAGTGGCCTGTAACAGCCGAATCCGTGGCGTTTGAGCGCGTTGGAGTGGCAGGCGTTCAGCTACGACCTTGCCGATCGGTCCCGCTACGTCGCGGCAGCATCATGCCAATCTCGAAGGAGATCGAGGAACAGACCCAGCGAGCTAACAACCGAAATGGGGTGCGATCTAACGATCGCTGGTGAACAGAATCGATGCTTCCTACGCTTTAGTGGACATCCTGAACTAACAGTTCAGGAGTGTCGAGATGCCGAAGTCAGGACCTAGAACGACCTATCGATTCAGCAATGAATTCAAAGCAACCGCAGTTCGCTCAAGCGAACTGCCGGCGTTGCAGTGCAGGATGTTGCTGCGTCGCTTTACATCTATCCATTCATGCTGTCTCGTTGGCGAAAAGACGCACGCGAGGGACGCATCCGCGTTGCGGATCCGTCATTGCACGGGATGCGGACACACATTCTCCAACAACTCGCCGTGTGCATGTCCACGAACGGCGATCGAGTTCGGTCAATTCGGCGTACGCTAAGTCGGCGCCGTCCGCGCAGCTTCGTCGTCGCGACCGAATCCGAACGCTAGCGCCAACCGGTGATAACCATGAACAAACTGTGAAGGCGGAGAAGAATGAGCACGACACTCAATGTGAATGGCAAGTCGTTGACCGTCGACGTACCGGATGACACGGCACTGCTGTGGACCCTTCGCGACATACTCGGCATGACCGGCACGAAGTTCGGATGCGGAATGGCGTTGTGCGGCGCCTGCACGTTTCATCTCGACGGCGCCCCGATGCGCGCGTGCGTCACACCCATCTCGGCGACGGTCGGCAAGCAAATCACCACGATCGAGGCCATCGGCGATGACGCCATCGGCAAGCGCGTGCAGGTGGCGTGGCTCGATCTCGGCGTGCCGCAGTGCGGGTACTGTCAATCGGGACAGATCATGGCCGCCACCGCGCTGCTCAAGCAGAACCCGCGACCGTCCGACGACGACATCGATGCGGCCATGAGCGGCAACATCTGTCGGTGCGGCACCTATACACGGATACGCGCGGCGATTAAGCAGGCGGCGTCGACCCAAGGGGTCGAGCAATGAACGTCGCTAAAGACATGCAGATCGTCAACGTCAGCCGTCGAACGTTCCTCGGCGCGATTTCCGCCGCAGGTTTTGTCCTGGCGATCGGCCTTCCGCGTCGCGCACTTTCCGCCGATGAACCGAAGTACGGCGCGGACTCGATGCCGGGCGGCTGGATCGACGATCCGCTGGTGTTCGTCGCCATCGCAACCGACGGCACTGTGACGATGACCTGCCACCGCCAGGAGATGGGGCAAGGTGTACGAACCAGTCTGCCGATGGTCATCGCCGACGAACTGGAAGCGGATTGGACCCGCGTGCGCGTGACACAGGCACCTGCCGATGAAGCGCGTTTCGGCAATCAAGACACCGACGGATCGCGCAGCGTTCGCCATTTCTTCGAGCCGATGCGCCGGTGTGGCGCCGCGGCTCGCACGATGCTCGAGCAGGCTGCTGCCGCGCAGTGGGACGTACCACTGGGTGAAGTCGCAGCGAGCCACCACGAAGTCGTGCATCGTCGGACGAATCGGCGGCTGGGATACGGGGCGTTGGCGATGGCGGCATCGAAGTTGCCGGTTCCGAAGGGTGACACGCTGCGCCTGAAAACACCGGCGCAATTTCGCTACATCGGCAAGGGCGACGTGAAGATCGTCGACGGACCGGACATCGTCGCGGGGCGCGGCATGTACGGAATCGACACGCGACTCGACGGGCTTCTGTATGCGGTCGTGGCCCGTCCACCGGTGTACGGCGGCAAACTCACTTCGCATGACGCAAGCGCGGCGCTGAACATTCCGGGCGTCGTGCGCGTCGTCGAAATCGCCGGCACGCCACCGCCATCGGAGTTCCAACCGCTCGGCGGTGTCGCCGTCATTGCGACCAACACGTATGCGGCGATCCAGGGTCGCAATGCGCTGAAGATCGAATGGGACCACAGCGCCAATGCGTCGTACGACTCGTCGGCCTACAAAACATCGCTGGAAACCGCTGCACGCAATCCAGGGCAAGTGGCGCGCAATCAAGGCGATGTCGCGATCGCGCTTCAAGGGGCGACGCAACGGGTTGAGGCCGAGTACTACATTCCTCACGTGACGCAGGCACCGATGGAGCCGCCTGCCGCGACGGCGCGCATCGTCGACGGCCGCTGCGAAGTGTGGGCGGCGGTCCAAGCGCCGCAAGCGACGCGCGACCGGGTTGCCGAGCGCCTCAAACTCCCGTTGGATCACGTGACCGTGAACGTCACGCTGCTGGGCGGCGGATTCGGAAGGAAATCGAAGCCGGACTATGTCGTCGAGGCGGCGTTACTGTCGCAAGCGATGGGCGGCAAACCGGTCAAGGTGACGTGGACACGCGAAGACGACATCCAGCATTCGTTCTATCACACCGTTTCGGTCGAGCATCTCGAAGCGGGGCTCGACGCGGCCGGTAAGCCAATCGCGTGGCTGCATCGCAGTGTTGCACCGTCCATCGCGTCCATCTTCGGACCGGACCCGGAGCATGAGGAGCCGTTCGAACTCGGGATGGGATTGGTCAACGTCCCGTTCGACATCCCGAACCTGCGCATCGAGAACCCTGAAGCCGCAGCACACACGCGCATCGGTTGGTTTCGGTCGGTGTCGAATATCCCGCACGCGTTCGCGATCCAGTCGTTCGTCGCCGAGCTGGCGGCCGCCGCCAGACGCGATCCGAAGGATTACCTTCTCGAACTGATCGGACCACCGCGTCGCATCGATCCGCGCACGATGGATGACTCCTGGAACTACAGCGAGTCGCCACGGGTGTACCCGCTCGACACTGGACGGCTTCGGCGCGTGATCGAAACCGCAGCGAAAGAAGCGGCGTGGGGCAGGAAGCTGCCATCGGGCCAGGGACTCGGCATCGCAGCGCATTACAGCTTCGCTTCATACGTGGCCGCCGTCGTCGAAGTTGCCGTCGATAGTCACGGCGCGCTTTCCATTCCCCGCATCGACGTCGCCTTCGATTGCGGACCTCAGGTGAATCCAGAACGCATCCGCTCGCAACTCGAAGGCGCGTGCGTCATGGGGATAGGCAACGCGCTGCTCTCCGAGATCACCTTCAAGACGGGCCGCGTCGAGCAGAGCAACTTCCACAACTTTCAGGTAGCACGAATGAACATCGCACCGCGCGACATTCGCACACACTTGATCCCGGCGGATTTTGGGATTCCGCTCGGTGGTGTCGGCGAACCAGGCCTGCCGCCGATCGCGCCTGCGCTCTGCAACGCCATCTATGCCGCAACGGGCAAGCGGATCCGCCGATTGCCCATCGCCGACCAGCTCAGTACTTGAGGCGCCAACGGAATTGAAAAGGTGCGGATCGCAGGAGTGGCAGATGCCTACTCAATCGTCACTCACGCTGATCCGCGCCTAGCGCGGTCGTTGACACGTAGCCGCGCGAATCGATTTGTGCGCGCAACGTCGCGCCACCGCCAAGGCAGCGATGGCGCTGGTTCGAGGACGAGCGGAGGTTCGTCGAGATGGGTACCTCGCGTAGCTTCCCGACGAGGGAACACACGATCTTCGATCACAGGCGATAAGCCACGTGGCGGGGCCGCGTTGCCCGTCCGATGCATCCGCGACTCCTCGATGAATCGCGACCCGCTGAATGACACCGTAAGCCAATGTTCAGTCCGCGATGGTTCAGAGTTGCCGATTTGTGAATCTGGCGTTTGTCCTGCGGTTTGAACGCCGGCAGGATTGGTGAGGCGCAGGACGTTGGGCGGAGACAGTCCCCGCTGGCACCATCGCGTCACAGCAATGGGATCATTCCAAAACGAAGGCCTCAACACGGAACAGAACTAACGACCGAGATACGGCGCGATGGAACCAATCGCACCTCGAAAATTGAAGGTAAATCAATACCGACGTGCTGGCGAATTGGCGGAGCGGACGGGGCTCGAACTCGGAGAGTGTGCACGCTGTAGCTCGCGGTAGCATGCAAATGTCTGATTTCATTCGCTCTCAGCGTTACAGCGCGCTACGGCGTTCACAAGATTGGGTCCGCTTTGGGTCCGCGTGTATCTCAAAACTTCTCTCAATGGTCCTGGCTGACGCTGGCCGGGGAAGGGTCCTCAGCGACGCACGTTCAGCCGGCGAGAGCTTTGGCCTCGTTCAACGCGATCTCGCTCAATTTGACGAGCAATTTCTGATCGTCGGTAATCGGCGGGCCGTCGTGCGGCAAGTATTTGACGTGTCCGTATGCGCCCCGCCGAACGTGTAGTTCGCGGGTCTCGCGGTTGTAAATCCATTCGCAGTAGGGTCTGTCAGCGCCGCCATCCCACCACCCGCCTGCCAAAGAACCGTCTTCAGTTTCTATCGTGCGGTGCTGCATCGATCCGTTTCCTCGCGCAAGCTGGAAGTTAATCGCGCCTCGCTGAGCCGTTGTATTCGTCATCGCGACGCTTCCCAGAATACTCTGCGGCGGTTTGGACGCGAAACACGCAGAACCGAGATCTCATTAGGACGCGCTCGATGTCGGTGTTGACTAGAATTGACCGTCAGAAGCGGAGAGTGATTAGGCATGAGCAGTAACCGGAACACCGCCTTTGCCGATTACTTGAAGGCGCCGGCGCGTCACCTGTTTTTCACCGGGAAAGGAGGTGTGGGCAAGACTTCGCTCGCCTGCGCCAGTGCAGTCCTGTTGGCGGATCGGGGCCTCCGAGTCCTCTTGGTCAGCACAGATCCGGCGTCGAATCTCGATGCGGTACTGGATACGCCGCTCGGCAGTGCGCCCACGCGGATCGCGGGCGCGCCGAATCTGGAAGCACTCAACATCGACCCTGAACAGGCAGGAAAAGACTATCGTGAGCGCACGGTCGCGCCGCACCGTGGCGTATTGCCACAACACGAGATCGAGTTGCTCGAAGAACGGCTCTCTGGCGCGTGCACCGTAGAAGTCGCGGCGTTCGATGAGTTCGCGCTGTTGTTGAGCGACCCCGACCGCATGCAGATCTACGACCACGTGATCTTTCGATACCGCACCGACCGGTCACACGTTGCGTCTGCTCGAACTGCCTGCTGCGTGGACTGGCTTTCTCGAAAGTGCGCCCGGTGACGTTTCCTGTTTGGGTCCACTCTCGGGTCTCAAAACGCAACGTGACAGGTACGCGCGAACAGTCGCGGCGCTCGCCGATCCGAAGCTCACTGCAATTGTAATTGTGGCCCGACTCGACCGGGTTGCACTGCTGGAAGCGGCGCGGACGAGTACAGAGTTGCGCGGTCTTGGCATGACGAATCAACTGCTCACGCTGAACGCGGTTTTTCACTCGGCCGATGCGAATGATCCATTGGCGGTAGCGTTCGAACGCCGCGGGACGGAGGCGCTCTCTCGGATGCCCGCAGAATTGCGCGACTTGCCGCGCAAGGAAGTACCCCTGCGCGTGAGGAACATCGTCGGACTCGATGCACTGCGATCGCTGTTCGCGCCCTCGGAATCGACGGCGCCTGCAGCGTCGGATTCCGACCTTCAGCTGCCCGCCATCGCGAACCTCGCCGATCTGATCGAAGAACTCGGACAGTCCGATCACGGTCTCGTCATGGTCATGGGCAAGGGTGGCGTCGGTAAGACGACCGTGGCAGCCGCCGTCGCGATCGGTTTAGTCAAGCGCGGAATCCCGGTTCATCTGACGACGACCGATCCTGCCCAGCATATTCACGAAACGTCTCCAGGCCGAGATGCCCGGCCTCCGTGTCAGCTACATTGATCCGAAAGAAGAAGTAAAACGTTATCGCGAGAAAGCGTTGGACGCGGCCCGGGGGAACATGACGAGCGACAAGCTCGACCTACTCGAAGAAGAACTGAAGTCGCCGTGCTACGAAGAAGTTGCGGTATTCCGGGCATTCTCTCGGATCGTCGTCGTCGAAGCACGGAAGGGGTTCGTCGTCGTCGACACCGCGCCGACCGGCCACACACTGCTGCTGCTCGACACCGCCGGCGCCTATCATCGGCAAATGACGGAGCATGCAACCGACGGCTCACGCGTTCGTACACCGCTCATGCTGTTGCAGGACGCGAGCTACACGAAGGATTCTGATTGTCGCGCTACCGGAGACCACACCCGTGCTGGAAGCGAGCGCGCTGCAGGATGATTTGCGCCGCGCCAAAATCGAGCCCTTTGCGTGGGTGATCAACGGCAGCCTCGCAGCTGCGCATCCGACCGATCCAGTGCTACGAGCGCGCGCGGCCGCCGAGGTTGAACAAATCACCAAAGTGAAGGTGCAACTTGCGCAACGTGTGGCGCTGATAGCTTTCCAAGTCGAAGAACCCACTGGCATGGCACGCCTCGACGCGCTGGCGCGCGGTGCGCCGCCTTAGAGGCGGCCACCAATGCCACAACATCGTTGTTACCGCTCACGATCGACGGCAGGAAACGTCGAGCGCCCAGATAGACTCCGCCTCGCCAACGGAGCCCTGCAAAATTAACCGTTTTGGTTCCGCGCCTGCGGGATCTTCGAATCGGCTTGTCCCAATGGCTGTATCCCCGCGGCGTCTGCGCTACACGTCGCACGGAAGTAAGCTCTCTCACCACGAGCGTCTCAAACAAGGAATAGCTGGCGACGAGACAATCACGACACCGTGATTTGGTTTTCCATTTCAGTACGAACGTCGCGACGGCACCATGCCAATCGCGAAAGAACACGAGGAAGCTGATACGACGCGCCAACGTGGAAGATGAGGTGCGATCCAAGCGATCGCGAGCGACAGCGCGCCACAGCGTTCACAAAATTGGGTCCGCTCGTCATCGCGCAGTCTTGCCAATGGTGGTATTCCCTTTCTCATCACCTCCAAACCGGTATCCGCTCATCGCCAACGACCCGGCAAAGTCGCGCTGCCTATAGGCGTTGTGGCCGGATTCATCGGATGCGGCACCGACGGCCACCATCAGCGGCAACAAATGTTCCTCGCGCGGATGTGCGTCGCGAGCAGCCGGCGCCATCTCCCATTCCAACAGCCGTTGCCGGCGCTGCGCGGGTTGCAGGTCTACCAGCGTTTCCTCGAGCCAATCATCGAATGCGCGTGAGGGCGCCGCCCCGCTGGCGTCGAATCGCCGCAGGTTGTGGTAGCTCGAGCCGCTGCCCAGAATCAGCACACCTTCGTCGCGCAGCGGCGCGAGCAGCTGTCCGGCGCGCAGATGCGCATCCGGGTCGAGATCGCCACGCAGCCCGAGTTGCACAACCGGAATATCCGCGTTCGGGTACATCGGCGCGAGCAAGCAGAACGTGGCGTGGTCGAAGCCGCGTTGCGCGTCGATTCGCGTGTCGAGGCCGCCGCTGCGTAGCAGATCGGCGACCCGTTGCGCGAGTGCTGGCGAACCCGGCGCCGGATACCGGACGTGATAGGTGTGCTCAGGAAATCCGGAGTAGTCGTACAGCATCGGCGGATGCGCGCCCGACGACACCGCGAACTCCGTCGATTCCCAATGCGCAGAGACGACCAAGATCGCGGCCGGCGCTTCCGGCAACGAACCAGGCAGATCTTCGAGACAAGCGCGCAGCTTCGAATGCACGTCGCGAATCCGTCCATCCATGTACGGCCATGGTCCACCGCCGTGAGAGAGGTAGAACGTAGGTAGTCGCGCGGCACTCATCTGATGTCGTTCTGCATGCACTGACTCGTTAGTTGCTGCCCAAGTCGATCAACGCGCCTAGAGCGAGCGATAGTCGTAGGCGCCATGTTGGCTCGTCAGGATACTCGTTCCAACGCCTTGCCCAACGGTTCGATAATGGCGGCATCGTAAGGGGTGCGCAGACTGAAAATAACCGTATCGACTCCAGCATCGGCTAGTGCCTGTGCCTGCTGCGCGCTCGCACTCGGTGACTGAGTAGCCGGCAAGGCAATCTGCACACTGCACTCGATCTCATTGATGTTGCGACCAACCGCGTCGCAGTGTCGCAGCAGGATGCTTCGCTTCTGCTGAAACTGTTCCGGCGTTGCAAAAGGCAGATTCCAGTGGTCAGCGTACTTGGCCACGATCCTCAGCGTTCGTTTTTCGCCTCCGCCACCAATGACCAGCGGCACGTGAGCACCCTGTGGGCCTTTTGGCTCGCAGCGCGCATTGGTGAGTTGATAGTGGCGCCCGGCAAAATTGGTGGTTTCGCTGCCGAGGAGCGACTTGACGATCTGAACGTTTTCTTCGAACCGGTCCATGCGCTGTTTCATTGGCAAGAGATCTATTCCATAAGCGGCGCATTCTCCCTCGTGCCAGCCTGCACCCAAGCCCAGATTGAGTCGCCCGTTCGACACGACGTCCAGGCTTGCTGCCATATTCGCGGTAAGTGCAGGGTGACGGTACGGCGTACCGTTGACCATGCAGCCGACACGCACTCGCTTTGTGTGGGACGCCAGGGCGGTCAGCGTAACCCACGCCTCCATGCACGGGCCATTCGGATCGCCCACCAGCGGATAGAAATGATCGAAGTTCCAGCAGGAATCAAAAATCTCGACTTGGTCGGTGGCTTGCCAGACAGCGAGCATCTGTTGCCAGCTGCAGTGTTGTGGCGGAGTTTTGATGCCAAATTTCATCGTATCGTCCCGGGGACCAACCCCTCAATTGTGCTGTTGGGACCACCCATGCGGGCGCGGTCCGCCCGACTATCCGTCCTGCAGGCGCGCCGCGAGCATCGAAGGCCGTTGCGAAGCTTGCGCAAACCACTCGGCTGTCTTCGGGTACTCGTTCACCCAACCCGGCTTCAACCGCCGGAACTCGATGTAGGCCAGTGCCGTGGCTATCGCTATCTCGCCGAGGTCGAACCGACGCGGATCGCGCAGATCCGGATCGGCCTCAAGCAGGGCCAGCGACTTCTGGAGCTTGAGCGCGCAACGCTGCGAACGCGCGGGTACCTGCTTCTCCGAGGGCGTGAAGCGCTCGATCACCCACGCCACCATCGTTTCGATGAGGCCGTTACCAAGCGCGTGGCGCCGCAGCGTGTCGATCCGCTTGTCGGGGTCACGAGGGAACAGGATCTCCGCGCCGCACAGTTGATCGAGGTAGACGGAAATCACCAGCGAGTCGTACAGCACTCTGCCGTCATCGAGCACGAGGGTCGGGATCTGGCCCAACGGGTTCACGCGGTAAATCGCGTGCTCCGGGTCTTCTGTCGGCACGACCGATCGCGTCAGTTCGACGCGCGAACGAAGCCCCGTTTCCTCGAGGGCCACCATGACCTTGTGCACGAACGGCGAGCGGGGGGACCAATGCAGCAGCATTTTCAGGCTCCCTTCGTTGCGGAAACCGACAGCGCGGCCACGAACCGCTCGATGGCCCGCGCCACCAGGTCGGGGGCCTGGGACGGCATGTAATGTCCTGCCGGAATTTCTTCGAACACGCCCTGGGGTAGCTGCTTGGCCAGCGCCTGCATCGTCTCCACCGGCCGGATGTCGTGGGAGCCACCGATCACGAGCACGGGGCACTGGACCCGCTTGATGTCCTCGGACAGATCGACATCCATTACCATGCGCAACAGGTGGGCGTAGCTGGTCGGGTCATTTCCCAGGTGCCTGCGTCTGAATTCCGCCCAACGCTCCGGATGTTGCTTGCGCAACACCTCGGGGTAGGTCCGCTCCATCGCCATCATCGCTTCCATACCTTCGCTCTCAACGCGATCGGCGAGCCGCGCGACACCACCACGCTGGTCCGCCGGTGTGCCCAGTGCCGGCACAACGGCAACCACCGCGGCGCTGCGCTGCGGATGGCGCGCGGCAAAGCGCAACGCCGCAGTCGCGCCGGCCGCCACACCGATCACCACAACCGGTCCCGGTTCGCCCGTCTGCGAAACCACGTGGTGTACGTCATCCACCAGTTGCTCGAAGGTAACCGGCTCACGCACCTTCGACGAAAGGCCTGCCCCGCGCCATTCGAAAGAAAGCACCGACCTGCTGGGCGGTAGGAAGGCGATGCATGCGTCCCAGCTTTCGAGCGTGCCGCCAAGCTCGTGCACGAAAACGAGCGTCGGTCCGCTGCCGGGGCGTAACCGGTAACGCAGCGCTACTCGGTCTTTTTCGATCCAACCGCTCGGCGGTGCCTGGCCTGGCTCCGCAGGCAAGCCAGTGAAGGGTGACGGGACTCCCGGGGGCAGTTGGACACGGTGTGCATTCAGGGTCATCGCAACGTTGGTGAAATGCCCCAACAGCGCCGTTAGGTCGACGAGCATGCGCTCACCCAGCAGGCGCTTCGTCGCGTCGTACGTCTGGTCGGAAACCTGTTTCGACAGCACGAGTTCACGGCAGTAGGCAAAGACCTGCCGAGTCTCTTCAACACCAAAGTCAGGCGTCTTGCCGCGCTTGATCTCGTCGAGCTGTTTGGCGGTCACGCCAGCTTTGGCGGCTAAAGGGGCATGGGCGTACCACTCGAAATCGGCGCGCCAGTGTTGCCCGACGACCAGGATCGCAAGCTCCCTCAACGCGGGCTTCAGCGGAGACTTCATGAGTGCGGAGCCCATCTGATCCCACGCGACGGCGACCTGCGGGCTGTGCAGCAGTGGCATGCGGGGCCCGAGCGGACCGCCAAAATACCTAACGGATGCGTCGAATACGGCCTTCTCCGCGGGACCGAGGGCTTCCGGGTCCGGAGCGCCGATGCGCGAGCGCGTGACTGCTTCCGGCATGGTCATTCTCCTCTCGATCAGACCGACTTCAGGAAGTCGAAGCGGTAGGTGTCGCCGTCCGCACGCACGTGGCCAGCCGTCGGCGCGGGGAAGTGCGTGGGAATGAAGAGGGTATCGGTCTTGCAATAGCGGGAGAAGAACTGCAGGCGCGTCGCGGCCGCGGCAGCCTGGTCAGAGCAGAAATTCGTGCTCCATTGCGGTTCGATGCACTGCATCGCGTGATGCATCATGTCCCCGCAAAACAAGGCCTGATGCCCCTGCGACTTCAGGCTGACGCACACATGTCCGGGCGAATGTCCGGCAGCGGGAACCAGCGACAGTTCGTTGTTCAGTACGAATTCATCGTCTACCAGCAGCGCCTGCCCCGCCTCCACAATCGGTGTCACGCACAGGTTGAAGGAAGGGCCGACCGCCCCGCTCTCGTGCGTCTTCCAGTGCTCGTACTCCCGACGGGAAAAGACGTACTTGGCATTGGGGAACGTGGGCACGTGCCGGCCGTCCTCTAAGCGCGTATTCCAACCTACATGGTCGATATGCAGGTGCGTACAGAAGACGTAGTCGATGTCCTCAACGGTGAGGCTATTGGCCTCGAGCGCCCGTAGCCATGGCGTCTTGTCGTAGTTCAACGACTCATGGTAGCCAGGGTGCTCGCCCACGCACGTGTCTATCAGCACGGTGCAGTTCGGCGTGCGCAGGATGAATGACTGGTACGTGATGACAATCATTTGCGTCGCCGCGTCGAACGTGAATCCGGGCAGCCTGGCCAAAGCGCGCGCCACGCGCTCGGGTGTCGCATCGGGGAACATGGCGAGTGCCGTCCGGACGGGGCCGTCGCGTTCGATGAGGCTCGATACGCTCACTTCTCCGAGTTTGATCTGGTTCATGTGGGTAACTCATCCAATGTCGTTCGGCTAGTTCACACGGTTAGGGTCAGTTTATTCATCACTTCGCGGCGTATCACGCGCCACTTGTTGATACATGGTTGCACGTTCCTCTCAGCGTTTGCGGTAGCGGTTGCCGTCGACCACCTGCGCGAGCATCGCCGCGAGGTTTCGCTCGAACTGTTTGCGCGTGACGTAGCCCGACAGCCACGTTTGCAACTGCTGGTAGTAGATCGAAAACAGGCAGTTCGCGAACAGCATGCGGTCGATGCGCGGATCGAGTTCGCGGCGCGCTGCGGCGCGTTCTGTGAACGCAGCGAGTTTGTTGATGATCGCCTGCGTGATCGCTATGAGATCCGACGAGCGCTCGCGATTGGTCAGAAACGTGATCTCGCGGATCAGTTCGCGGGCGATCGCGACGTCGCGTGCGTGGTACGCAATGAAACGTTTGAAGAGCGCACTCGCCTGCTCCAGAAACGGCGCGTCCTGATCGATCTCGCCGTACGCACTCTCGATCAGTTCCATCATCTCTTTACTGAACACGAGGATGAGCAGTTCTTCCTTTGTTTTCGCATATAGGAACAGCGTTCCAGCAGCGACCCTCGCCCCTTTTGAGATCTGTTGGACCGTGGTTTTCGCGTAACCCTGCTTCTCAAACAGCTCGCGCGACGCAGCAACGATGCGATCCCGCTTTTCGCGTTTGTTCTGTTCGCGCCGGCCCTCACCGTTCTGCGTGTGCCCCGGAAGTTTGCGCCGGGTACGCGTCTTCGTTTGGACAGCCAAGTCACTACCTCGATTTTGGATAGGTCATCGGGTCGCGATGTTAGCGGAACAAACTTGTTGACTTCTACTCGGATGTTGGTGAAAAATGAGCGCACTCATTTTAAATGGCGACACGAGGGGGCATTCGCAGTGACTGAGCTATCGATCGATACAAATCTGCTGAATCCCGACCTGTTTCTTTCCGCGGAGGGGCCGCCCCACGCAGTGTTCGACGCGTGGCGCGCCTCCGATCCCGTGCATTGGAATCCCGTTGACGACGCCTATCGCCCCCCTGTGCGCGGCTTTTCGATGACCAAAGGGTTCTGGGTGCTTACGCGGTATCAGGATGTGTTCGAGGTATCGCGCGACCAGGAACGGTTCAGCTCCTACGACGAGGGATTTCTCGTCTGGGATCTCGACTCGGAGAAGTTGGCGCAGCAGCGTGCCAACTTCATGGGCATGCGACCCGCGGAGCATTCCGCCGTCAAGCGTTCCCTGGTACCGCCGTTCTCACCAAAGGCGATGGATGCGATGGCTCCGGAGGTAGAGCGTCTGGCGAAGGAAGTCGTCGACGACATCGCCGCGACTGGAGGCTGCGAGTTCGTCTTCGAGGTCGCGTCGAAGCTCCCCGTCTACACCTTCTGTGAGCTGATGGGTATTCCAGTTGCCCAGAGAAGTCGGGTCGTCGAACTCGGCAACGCGTTGGCGGACTTGGAAGCGCACGGTCACCGAAGTGACGACACGTCGGCGGAGCTGTTTGCCATTGCGCAAGATCTGGCGGAGGAGAAACGCCAACGGCCCGACGGTTCGCTGATGAGTCTACTGATCCACGACAAGGCCCTGGCGCTGGATCAGATGCGCATCAACATGTTTTTCGTCGTCTTTGCCATTGCGGGCCACGAGACGACGCGCAGCGCGGCTGCTCACTTCATGTACCTCATGAGGCAGCAGCCGGATCAATACGAGCTGCTCCTGCGCGACGTGGACACGTACCTGCCAAATGCCATCGAAGAGGTCCTTCGGTACGCATCGCCGACGACCAATTTTCGGCGAACGGCCACGGTCGACACAGAGATCGGCGGTCGGCCGGTGAAAAAAGGCGACAAGATCTACCTCTCGTATCCGGCGGCGAACCGTGATCCCAGCGTGTTCGCGAACCCGCACGTATTCGACATCACGCGGGAGAACGCCCGCAAACATCTGGCCTTTGGGACTGGCCCACACGTGTGCCTCGGCGCCCGGCTCGCCCGTCTGGAACTCCACGCACTCCTGAAGCAGATCGTCACACGCATGCCGGATTTCCGCATCAGCGGCGAGGTAGAGCGGCTGCGCTCGATCTGGTTCGACGCGATTACGAAACTGCCCGTGCAATTCACGCCCGAGCGCAGCGCGGCAGCGCAATGATCTAGGCGCCTTTGCAACTCTGTTAGTTGGCTTCGTTCATTTTTTCGGAGGTCGTCATGCCGGCACGTACGGGTGAGCAGTTCCTGAACGGACTGCGCGGCGACAGCGAGGTGTGGGTCGAGGGTCAGCGCGTGCGCGACGTCGTCGTCGCATCCGGCCTTTACCGGCGCCGCGCACGCGCTCGCCGACGTGTTCGATCTGCAACACAAACACGCCGATCGCTGCCTGGTGCCGGACCCCGAGACCGGCGAGCCGATCAACGCGAGCCATCTGATCCCGCGTTCGCGCGAGGATCTGCGCATACGCCACGATTGTCTGACCGCGATCGCCGAGTACTCGGTGGGCCTGATGGGCCGCACGCCCGATTACATGAACGTGACGTACGCGGGTTTCGCCGGGCGCGCCGAGGAGTGGGCGATCAACGGCAACGAGGCCGGCGCGGAGCGGCTCGTCGCGTATCAGAAGAAGCTGCGCCGCGAAGACATTTCGCTGACGCACACCATCGTGCAGCCGACGATCGACAAGGCGCTCGGCGACGCGCCGCGCGCCGGCAACACGGTGTCGCTGCGCAAGGTCGGCACGACGGCAAACGGCATCGTCGTATCCGGCGCGCGGGTGCTGTCGACGCTCGCGCCGTTCGCCGATGAACTGGCGGTGTATCCCGGGCGCGCCGTTGCCGCCGGGCGCCGACGACTACGCGCTCTCGTTCTGCATTCCGATGTCGGCGCCGGGACTGAAGTTCCTGTGCCGCGATTCGTATTCGCGCGCCGAGCAACGTGTTCGATCATCCGCTGTCGTCGCGCTTCGACGAACAGGACGCGTTCGTGATCTTCGACAACGTCGAGATTCCGTACGAACGGCTGTTCATCGACTGCAACCTCGCGGTCTACAACTACGTGATGAGCCAGACGTGGTGGCAGAACATCATGCAGCAGACGACGATTCGCGCGCTGACGAAGCTCGAGTTCGCGTGGGGCATCGCAACGCACATGGCGGACGCGATCAACGCGAACCAGCCAGCCGACACAGCAGGTGCTCGGCGAAATCTGGACGTACGCAGAGATGACTCGCGCGTGCCTGCAGGCCGCCGAAGACGGCGCGAGCCGATACCGGCAACGGCGTGTGGCTGCCCGACAAGCGGCCGTTCACGGCGCTGCGCGCGACGATGCCCGGCTGGATGGCGCGCGTAAACGAGATCATCAAGGAACTCGGCTCGCACAACATTTTCACGACGCCGTCGCGGGGCGAACTCGACGATCCGGTGCTGCGGCCGCTGATCGATCATCATCTGAAAGGCGCCGGCGACATCGATGCGGAACGTCGCGCGCGGATCTTCCGGTTCGGCTGGGATTTCGCCGGCAGTGGCCTCGCGGCTCGAAACGAGCAGTACGAGCGTTTTTATCTCGCGTCGGCGGCGCGCAACTATCAGATGGCGCAGACGATGGCCGACCGCACGCGGGCGAACGAACTCGTTGGGCGATTCCTGGACGAGGCGTGGCAATAGACGACGCGGTACACAGTGTACGAATTCGGAAGACGACAGGGAGAGAGAAGATGGCTGCAGTGACGGAGTTGGGCTACGTGTGTTTCGGCGTGTCGGATCTCGCGGCGTGGCGGGATTTCGCGACGAATCTGCTCGGGCTCGAGGTGTTCGAGGAACCGGGCGAGCCGGATCGGTTGTACCTGCGCACGGACTACTGGCATCACCGGATCATTCTCGAGAAGAATCCGGCCGACGATCTGACGGCGGCGGGGCTGCGCGTCGCCGGCGTCGAAGAATTCGCGGCGATGCAGAAGGCGCTGAAGGACGCCGGCGTGAAGTTCGAAGTCGGCGGCAAGGATCTGGCGGCGTCGCGTCGCGTGCTCGAGATCATGCGGCTCGTCGGACCCGGCCGGGAATCCGATCGAGATCTTCCACGGTCCGCGCATCGACACGTACAAGCCGTTCCTGCCGGGCCGGCGCATGCACGGCCGCTTCCTGACGGGCGATCACGGCGGCGTCGGCCACATGATCCTGCGCAACGCCGGCCTCGATAAGGCGTACGAGTTCTACAAGCTGCTCGGCATGCGCGGCGGCGTCGAATACAAGGTGCCGACGGCCGGACGGCGAGATCGCCGAAGTCCTGTTCATGCACTGCAACGAACGCGACCACACCGTCGCGTTCGGCCCGCCGAGCAAGAAGAGCATCAATCACCTGATGCTCGAGGTGGACAACCTCGACGACGTGTTCATGACGCACGATCTCGTCCAGGCGAGCAAATACCCGGTGATGATCAGTCTCGGCAAGCACGCGAACGACCGGATGTTCTCGTTCTACGTCGCGTCGCCGTCGGGCTTCCTGATCGAGATCGGCTGGGACGGCCGCCCGGCGACGCATCAGTCCGAGTACTACACGCGCGATACGTACGGCCACGTTTTCAACCGGGCCATGGGGCCCGGCATGAGCATCGACAACAAATAGGAGCGCAATCGATGAGCGCAGAGAAGAACGCAACGAATACCGTGACGCGCCCGTCGGTGCCGACGCCGCTG
This sequence comes from uncultured Gammaproteobacteria bacterium, assembly GCA_963829065.1. Classification (GTDB taxonomy): domain Bacteria; phylum Pseudomonadota; class Gammaproteobacteria; order Pseudomonadales; family Azotimanducaceae; genus DATJGR01. Next base: position 125,579 of record CAWHHK010000025.1, read on the forward strand.
CACTTCATCAACAACGAATTCGTGCCTGCCCGCTCGGGCGGTACATTCGAAGTCGTCGACCCGGCCACCGAACAGCTGACGACGATGGCCGCGCGCGGCGACGCGCAGGACATCGACGCCGCGGTCAAGGCGGCGAAGGATGCGTTCGACGACGGCGCGTGGTCGCGCGCGAAGCCGTCGTTCCGCCGCAAGGTGCTGTTCAAGGCGGCCGACCTGATCGAGGCGCGCTCTGACGAGATCATCAAGCTGCAGTCGCTCGAGATGGGCGGCCCGATCGGCCCGGCGCATCCGGGACCGCATCCGATGATCGAGCGCGTCGGCGTGGAACTTCCGGTTCTTCGCCGAAGAGCAGGAGCTCGCCGGCAACGAGTCGTTCAACCGCGACGACAGCCTGCTGACGTACACGATGCGCGACGCGGCCGGCGTGTTCGGGCTGATCACGCCGTGGAACGGGCCGTTCATGCTGTCGACGTGGAAGATGGCGCCGTGTCTCGCGTACGGCAATTCGGCCGTGCACAAGCCGTCGGAGCTGTCGCCGTTGTCGATCCAGGTGCTGTGCGAGATCTTCCAGGAAGCCGGCATGCCCGACGGGCGTCTACAACATGGTGCTCGGCTACGGCACCGAAGCCGGTGTGCCGCTGGTCGAGCACAAGGACGTCGTCGGCGTGTCGTTCACCGGTTCGGTCGCCGACGGCCCGCGACATCGCGACGCGCGCCGCGAAGCAGCTCAAGCGCACGTCGTTCGAACTCGGCGGCAAGTCGGCGAACATCATCTTCGCCGACGCCAACTTCGACGAGCGGTGCCGGCCGCGGCGATGTCGATCTTCATGAACGCCGGCCAGGCGTGCGTCGCCGGGTTCGCGCATCCTCGTGCAGCGGCCGATCTACGACGAGTTTCTCGACGCGTTCGCAAAGGCCGCGGCCGGCGTGGAAGCCGGGCGATCCGTTCGATCGCACGACCCGCCTCGGCCCGCTCGTGTCACAAGCGCCAGTACGACCGCGTGACGGGCTACCTCGACATCGCCGCGCAAGGAAGGCCGCGTCCTGTTCGGCGGCGGTCGCCCGGCCGGAATCGACGAACGGCTACTACGTCGCGCCGACGGCGATCGTCGACGTCGACAACTCCGCGCGCGTGTGCCAGGAGGAGATCTTCGGGCCGGTCGCGGTGATCATGCCGTTCGACGAGCGCCGACGATGCGCTGCGCATCGCCAACGATTCGAGCTACGGCCTCGCCGGCTACATCTGGACCGAATCGCAGACGACCGCGCACTACGTCAGCCACCGGTTGCAGACCGGGATGATCTGGATCAACGCCGGCTTCGAGCGCGATCTGCGCCAGCCGTTCGGCGGCGTCAAGAGAGCGGGACCGGACGCGAAGGCGGCGGCCACAGCCGCGAGTTCTACACCGAGACGCGTTTTGCGTCGTTCCCGCTGACGCCGCGATAAGCGTCGCCGCGCTGATCAAACGGAGGACATGATGGCCAACGAAACCACGAGCGACGTTCTGACTGACGAGCGCATCGAGGCGCTGAAGACGATCGCGACGTCGACGCTCGCGCACCAGCTGCAGATGCGCGGCATCCGCAGCACGTTCTTCTCCGGGCTTGAAGCCGCTGCATCCGGAACTGCGGATGGTCGGCCGCGCGCGGACGCTGCGTTACGTCGCGCTGCGCGAAGATCTGCAGCAGCAGTACGGCGGCGGCATGAACGCGCAGCGGCGCGCGGTGGAAGCGCTGAAGCCCGGCGACGTGCTCGTGATCGAAGGCGCGCGGCGTGCCGGACGCCGCGACCATCGGCGACATCTTCGCGACGCGCGCGTTCAAGCTCGGCGCGACCGGCATCGTCACCGACGGTGCGCTGCGCGACACGCCGGCGATCGCGGAACTGCACCAGCCCGTCTATCACTTCGCGTCGCACGGCGCGACGTTCGGCCGCCAGCACATGCCGTTTTCGGTCGACGAACCCGTCACGTGCGCGGGCGTGTTCGTCGTGCCGGGCGACGTGATCGTCGGCGACGGCGAAGGCGCGGTCGTGATTCCGATCGCGCTGGTCGCAGACGTGGTGAAGGACGCGCTGGTTCAGGAAGAACGCGAGCGCTTCGCGCTCGAACGCGTCGCGGCCGGCGAATCGACGGTCGGCCTGTTCCCGCTTTCGAAGGAGCGCATGCCCGACTTCGAAAAGTGGTCCGCGGCGCGCAAGAAGGGCAACTGACATGAGCGCACGCAAGAGCATTCACATCGACGGACTGAGCCATCTGACGGCGATTCCGGTCGCGACGCGCATCGGGCCGCTGATCACGTCGAGCGTCATCGCGCCGTTCGATCCGGGCACGCCGCAGCGTGCCGAAGACGATCGACGCGCAGATCGCGAACATCTTCCGCCACGTCGGCGCGATGCTCGAAGCCGCCGGCGCCGATTGGCGGCACGTCGCGAAGATGGAGTTCTGGATGCCGGACCCGGCAGGCGGCCGCGCCGCACTCGAAACACCGTGGGTCGAGAAATTCCCGGATGCGTCGTCGCGGCCGTCGCGGCACACGCACGTCGGCGAAGGCACCGGCCGTGTCCGCGTCGTTCATCGCCTACGTCGAGCGACTAACGACGTCATCGAGGGGCGAACATGCTGAGCAACGACGAGATCAAGAACGCGGCCGACGCGCTGTGGCGCGCGGAACAGACGCGCGACTGGACCGAGCCGGTGTCGAACCGCCATCCGAACGCGGACGTCGCGGATGCGTACCGGATCGGCCTCGCGGTGCGCGATCTGAAGCTCGCGGCCGGCCGCTCGGTGAAGGGCCACAAGATCGGCCTCACGTCGAAGGCGATGCGTTCGCTGACCGGCGCGACCGAACCCGACTACGGCTTCATCTTCGACAACTGGTTCGCGCTCGAAGGTTCGGCCGTCAGCCGCGCGACGATGAACCGGCCGCTCGTCGAGGTGGAACTCGCGTTCGTGATGGGCGATGAACTCGTAGGCCCGTCGATCAACGTCGCCGACGTGATCCGCGCAACCGACTTCGTGCTGCCGGCGCTCGAGATCGTCGACAGCCGCTACAACGCGCGCGGCAAGAACATGCTCGTCGACAGCATCTCCGACGCGGCGACGTGCGGTTTCGTCGTGCTCGGCGGCCGGCCGATGAGCCTGCTCGACGTCGACCTGCGGCGCATGAGCGCGTCGCTCGCGATCAACGGCGACATCATGGAGACCGGCTCCGCCGCCGCGGTGATGGGCAATCCCCTCAACGCGGTCGTCTGGCTCGCGAACAAGCTGCACGAGTTCGGCGTGTCGATGCAGCCCGGCGACGTGATCCTGTCGGGTTCGTTCGTGAAGGCGATTCCGTTCGATGCCGGCGATTCGATCACTGCGCTGTTCGACGAACTGGGCGAGGTCACGCTGCGCGTGACGGAATAGGTACACCATGCCGAAACCGAAGCTGTTGCTGAACCTGAGTGAAAACTGGACGTTGATCGATCCGCGCAACGTCAGGGGCCAGGTGGCGCTCGCCGTCGAGGCGGAACGCGCCGGCTTCGACGGCGTCATGTTCAGCGAGCACGTCGTGATGGGCAACGGCGCGGATGCCCGCGGCGTGCCGATGAATCCGCGGGAATTCGCGATGCCGGGCAACCAGCACCCGTCGTATCCCGTGGCCCAACTCGCTCGTGCTGATGTCCGCCGTTGCGGCAGCGACGACGCGTGTGCGGATCGTGGGCGCCGCGGTCATCGCGCCGCTTGCGTCATCCCCTATTGCTGGCGAAGGAACTCGCGACCCTCGATCTGCTGGCGGAAGGGCCGGCTGACGGTCCTGCCGTCCGTGAGCTGGCACAAGGCCGAGTACGACGCGTTGGCCGTGCCGTTCGAGCGGCGCGGCGAGATTCTCGACGAACAGCTGCAGATCTGGCGGGCCGTCTGGTCCGGGTCGCCCGTGTCGTTTCATGGCCGGCATTTCAACTTCGACGACATCTGGCTCGAACCGAAAGCCTGGCGACCCACCGGCCGACGCTGTGGTTCGGCGGCGGCATCGCTCCACGCCAGAATGCTCGATCGCCTGGTGCGCTACGGTTCCGGCTACATGGGGCTCGGTCCCACGAGCGATGCCGACCGCGCGCGCATGGCGGCGGCGCTGCGCGACGCGGGTCGCGACATCCCGCAGATCGAATTCGTCGGCGGCATCATCGGTCGGTTCCGGGATTCGACTTCGTGCGCCGATCTCGACGCCGCGCTCGGCAGCCTCGCGCCGCAGATTCGCGCGGGGCTGGGCACGTTCGTGATCAAGCCCTGTCAGTTCATCGACGACGTGGCGCGCTTTCCCGAATTCGCCGCGGAGGTGGTGGCGAAGGCCAATCGAATTGCCCAACAGGTTGCATAAGGGGACAGCATGACGGACCTGAAAGGAAAGGTGGCGCTCGTGACCGGCGGCGGAACCGGCATCGGCGGCGCTGTGGCGCGGCGGTTCGTAAACCGGGGCGCGCAGGTCGTCGTGGTGGGGCGACGCGTGGACGTCGTCGAGCAACTCGCGAGCGAAATCGGCGCACTGGCGTTGCAGTGCGACGTCGGCGTGACGGCGTCCGTCGAACAGACTATCGCGCAGTTGGTCGAGCGCTGCGGCGGACTGGACATCGTGGTGAACAATGCCGCGACGGTTCAGATCGGCAACGTCGAACAGCTCGACGATGCCGCGTGGTCGTCGGTCGTCGAAGTGAACGTGAACGGACCGATGCGCGTTGCCCGCGCGGCGATTCCCCACCTTCGCGCGCGAGGAGGCGGTTCGATCGTCAACGTCTCGTCGATCGGCGGCTTGTTCGCGGCGAAGAATTCGGCGGTGTATGGCACGACGAAAGCCGCGCTGCTCGGACTGACCCGTTCGCTCGCTCGCGACTACGGGCGCGAAGGCATTCGGGTCAACACGCTGTGTCCCGGGTGGGTCGACACACCGATGGTGGAACCGCGCGCTGCGGATGATCGCCGGCGCACGCGGAATATCGATCGATGCCGCGCGCGCTTGTGCTGGTCGAGCACAATCCGATCAAACGCATGGCGGATCCCGACGAGATCGCGCGCTGCGTCGAGTTTCTGGCCACCGATGCGGCATCGTTCGTGACGGGTGCAGTGCTGATAGCCGACGGCGGCCAGTCGATCGTGGACCTGGGCATGTTGCCCCTCACCGGAGCGTGACGCGCGTACACACGTGGCCGACCCAATCTAACGAGAAGAATGAGCTGCGATCCGAGTGATCGCGCGGAGAAAATCTCCGGAAAATCCGGTGACTGCTATAGAATTGGCGGAGCGGACGGGGCTCGAACTCGGAGAGTGTGCGCGCTGTAGCTCGCTGCAGCACACAACCAGTTGATTTCTCTGTCTCACGCTTCTACAGCGCGCTACAGCGTTCACAAAATGGGGTCCGTTTTGGGTCCGCCCCTCTCGAACTCTGCCAATCGCGCCGACTACCCAAGATCCGTCGATGAATCAACCTCGTCAACAAGACGTTCGACGAACGCAACGGGCCAGCCCACGCCTATCCGTGTTTGCGCCGACTGCCTCGCTGTGCAAACGGAGTATGGTGTGACCTCCTCTCTCGCCTGAAGGCCTCACCATGATCTCGTGCAACAACCGAATCGCATTGTGCTTTTCAGGGGGACTCGCGCTCCTCGCGACCACTGCCGTACTCGCTGCAGCGCCCGAGCCCTGCAAGGTCATCACGGCCGAGGCGTGGAGCAGCATCATGGGCGACACGGCGAAAGCGACACCCGGCGAGGCGATGTGCACCTACGAGGGCGGGAAGGGCGGCGGGCAGTTGCGCATCATGGCGGTCACGAGTTCCGCCGCCGAAGCGCAGACGAGCGCCAAGCGCATGCAGGACCACATGGCCGGCAACCCGAATGCGTGGCGTGGCGTCACGGATTCGCAAGGACCGGTAGTCTTCAGCATTTCGCTTTTTCAGAAAGCGCCGACCGAAGGCACAGCCGCGCAGTTGCAGAAGCTGGTCGCAGCAGCAAAGCAGAACCTGCCGAAGTAAAGGGAGACCTGCCCAATGAATCCAGCGCGCCGCGTTGCACTTGTTTCCGCCCTCGCCTTCGGCTGCTTCGCGCAAAACATGTTCGCCGCGGATCGGATCGCCGCCGGCAAATGGGAGGCAGCCATGACCACCGATAGCGAAACCCACACCGTCAGTTATTGCGTCAAGCCCGAGGACGCAACGGCCATCAATGGCGACACGAAGACGGGACGCGAATCCGCCGAGGAGAAGGGCGGCGCGCGTTGCAAGGTCATCGCCTATGAAGCGAAGGGCGACACGGTGTCGTACTCGCTACTTTGCGGGGAACGCACGATCAGCGACAAGACGAGTTATCACGGCGATACGTCCGAGGGCACCAAGACTGTCACCTTCGAAGGTGAGACCAGCACGACGACACTCAAGTCGAAGCGCGTCGGTCCCTGCTGAAACCCGCGGAGTAAGGGGCGATCTCGAGCCGCTGCAGCACTATTCCAGACCTAAAGAATACCGGAAGATTGACCTCAAGGCCGGCTGACCGCTGTTGCGTGATCGGTAACCAGTAACGCCGACAATGCGGTGCACTGGCAGGAGTCGAACCAACAAAGGAACAGTTTGGCGAGCCACGGAGCCGCGCGACGGCGGCGTGCCACTTGCCAGTCCGGCTTCAGCGCTGTTTTACCACGTTCGATCTCAGCCAACTCGATCGGCTCCAATCTTCAGCGGATCTGCGTATTGGCGCCAATCATCAAGGTATGGTTTCGTGCCGTAGTAGTCATGGATTCCCTGTTCCCAGGTGCGGTCCGCTATGTCGGGCCAGTCATCCTTGTCGAAGCCAGGAGCGTTTTTGAGGCTCTGCTTCGCAACGTTCAATACGAAGCGTTTATGCTCCATATCGAGTGTCAACGCGTCCCGCGGGACAGCGAAGAGTTTCTCACCCATGCCCAGGAAACCGCCGAACGATAAGACTGCGTAACCGATTCGGCCGGAGCGCATGTCGAGCATGATCTCTTTGATCTCGCCAAGATCTTCCGAATTTTGGTTGTAGACGTCGTTGCCAACGAGTGTGTCAGCACCCATTAGCCGCGGGCGTGGACCGTTGTGTACATTTGACCCGACCGCTGCGGCTGTCCGCACCTTATACATGCCGTAGGTATCGCGTTCTTCATAGTTCATGGTGATCTCCGTTCGATGGCTCACGTGGAGCCGTGCACGTCGGACGCGGTCGAATCAAAGTGAGCGCATCGTGAATGGCAGTCTGTTCACCAACGTACGCAATCCTACCGTCGGGTTAGCGTGAACCGTCTATTTATGACGTAACTGACAGTTTCAAGCGGGGGCGGACAGGTTGGTAGTGCGCAGTCATTGACGCTTGGTGTGAGACCAAACGATCGTGGTATTCATTTCACACTATGTTGGCTAGGCCACCGAACTATCTGCGCGGGTCATGCAGAATGAAATTCGCTGGCGCGAGCCTTTCACCCTCGTTGAGGGTAGCAGCGCCGAGGAGAACAACATGTACATCGGCGGCGGCGCTCTCTTAGTCATTGTCATCGTTCTGCTCGTCTATTTTCTGTAGACAACCTGACCGGACTGACCTGTGTAGATAGGTCGGTCCTGGCCCAACTGAACCAGCACCGCGTGAGTACGGATGCTGGGCGGCGACTGCTTAGGACTCTACGAACCGGCGTTCAGCTGTCGTCGAACGCAATTCGATGAATTCTCGGCATTCTCGACGTTCGATGGAAGGCGAAACGAAATGTCAGACAGGCCGCGCGCTGAACCGAGTGCTCACGAGCATCCCTCCCAAGGAATACAAGCGACTGCACACCAATCTCAAGCCGATCACATTGGAACGCCGTCGACGTCACTGCGGCCCATCGCGATCCGCTGGGCGACAATCCCAACGAATTTCTTCGGTGCGCCACCGTACCGTAAATTGCGGCAATCAGGCCTAACGTCCTCCTAATGGCGAATCGTGTTGGGACTTTTTACCGGTTCGAAACCGGTCCGAGGCATGGCAATGGAAACGGCGAGGCGAGCAACCACAGCAATAGTGTGCAGCACGCACGAACGTACCGTGGACACACTACGTATTGCGGATCGGGCATCGATCGCGCCGAAGTTGGTCTGTGGTTCGAAAAATCATGCCTCCGAACGTGCAATGGCGCCACATGTCGATATGTCGACGGTGAGCCCACCGTCGACGCTGCTTGCGTTGGCGGAGGGTTGGCGAGCGCTACTCGAAGCATCGATGCTGATCCCCAGTATGCCGTTTCTCAGGAACATGCCGCGTGGCGACGGTCATCCTGTGTACCTGATGCCGGGGTTCATGGCAGATAACCAATCCACAGCCATGTTGCATCGTTGGCTGGGTAACCTCGGCTATGAAGTGATCCCTTGGGGGTTCGGCCGAAACCTCGGTCCGCGCGGCATACTGATGGAACGCCTCATCGCGACTGTTGGCGACGTCGCTCGCGAGCACGGCCGGTCGGTTTCGTTGGTCGGGCAAAGCCTCGGCGGCGTGTTTGCTCGCGAAATTGCCAAGGTGATCCCCAAACAGATTCGCCAGGTGATCACGCTCGGCTCACCGTTCAGACTGACCGATACCAACGGCATCGCGCCTGCGGTGATGCGCGTGTTCGAGATAGCGACCGGTGAGAAGGCTGACGATCTCAAGCGAAGCATGGGGGATATATCGAGTCCGGCTCCGGTGCCGTCAACGGCAATCTACAGTCGCACAGATGGGATCGCGAGTTGGAAAACGTGCATCGAAGAAGAGACGCCGTACACCGACAACGTCGAGATCGATGGGAGCCATTGCGGCATGGGCTTCAATCCCACGGTCTATTACGTGATCGGGGATCGTCTTGCACAGCCCGCCGAAAAATGGCGCAAATTCGAACGTAGTGGTGCTCGCCGCTACATCTACCCGGACGCAGTCTTCGCGACTCCGTCTACGAATTCGAACTGTCGCCGCTTCGTCGCGAGCGCGTAGACATCTGCTCGCCCGCGGTCTGTCTCGATCATCGCCACTCGAATCTGACGCCCTCCCCACTGAAAGACCATGAAATGAAGGAAAGCGCAGCGCTTCGGACCGCCACATTGAAACGAACGCCAGGCAGCGCCCGCGAGTATGGTGAGGCTGCCGGAATAGCCCTCCTGCCGAAGCATTTCTGCGGCGTGGTTGCCCGCGGCACCGCCGCCGACAATGACAATCGACTTCAATGTGTTCGCCTGAGACCGCCGGCCGCCTCACCACCGCGTTCAGTTTTCCCGAACATGGACGGTGCCGTTGCGCCGTTCGACGCGCCAGCACGCGCTCAATGATTCAAGACGAGATTCGAAGATCTCATGTGTGACGACACCTGCCCTGTGTTGTATTTCGTAGTTCTCGAAGTCGCGGAGCACCGACGCATACCAGCCCCACACTTTCAGACGGTCTGAACCGACCTTCAACAACAGCGATACAAGCGAGGGGTCGGTGGCCAGGGTCAAAGACCTCATGACCCCGAATCTGCGATTGACTGCGTCGTGGAGCAGCGCATCATCCGTACTAACAGGTCAACTCGGCTGCAACCCGCATCGATATTGGCGGAGCGGGCGGGGCCGGCGACAACTTCGGTCGATCGACTGATGGCCACGGGAAGCAAGCGGACTCAGTAGTGCTCGTTGGCTGGCAGTACTATTTCGTTGCCGGGTCGATTGGAGGATAGGCGATGTGAATTGTCTACTGTCGACACTGCGATTCTCGTAGCCGGGTGCGTCTACGGACCTGGTAAGGCGCTTGTCGATGCCAACGTGTTGATTAGCATTTGTTACGGCGGTAAAGCGCCTGCCTTTCTCTGAGCTCGGTTTCCGCCGTGAGCCAATCATCGACTGCGCTGCTCGGGGTGCTCGTCCGTGAGCAATATATTTCGTAGGCACGCTTCCGGATCTCGTCCTCTGTCGGCTGCAAGTGGCCTGCAATGTCAGGCTTTTGTCTGGCTCTGTTTTTTTCGGCCATTACGTCCTCCTCAAACTCGCCGCAATCCGGCGTCTTCTCCGACACCCGTCGGAATTCATGCTTGATGATCCGACAACATCGACGCGGTCGAGTTCGCTCGCAGCCGCGGCACGGCGTTTTGTTGTGACAAACCCGCGTTACATTGAACGACGGCTGCTGGCCATGGTCCACGAATTGAGCGGTCGCGTACGCGACAGACCGCCGACTCGATACGCAATCGTGCAACCCACCGGGCAACGCCATGAAGTCGACGCAACAACTCCATGATCTCGGCCAGAGCACCTGGCTCGATAACCCCACCCGAAATCTGCTGCAGACCGGCACGCTGAAGCGCTATATCGACACGTTGTCGCTGACCGGCCTGACTTCCAATCCGACCATCTTCGACCAGGCGATCAGAAGCAGCTCAGCCTACAACGGGGCGATTCGCAACGGGCGCGCGACCGGCAAGGCAGCGGTGGACCTCTTCTTCGACCTCGCCATCGAAGACATCGGGCGAGCCGCCGACCTGTTCGAGGCAACCCATGAACGAACACAGGGCGTTGACGGGTGTGGCTTTCGTCGCATCGTGGCGCGACTTGATGGGCGTGATCGGTGCAAAACGCGCCGCGCTCGAGCGCTCGGGTTGAAGCAATGAACGTACTCGTGATCGACATTGGCGGAACGCACGTCAAAGTGCTGGTCACCGGCGCAGCGCACTCGCGCAAAATCGAGTCGGGTCGCAAACTCTCAGCCGCGAAGATGGTGGCGAAGGTGAAGCAACTCACCATCGACTGGAACTACGATGTCGTCGCGATCGGTTATCCCGGTCCGCTGCTGCACCAGCGGGTCGCTGCCGAACCACATAACCTCGGTAAGGGATGGACGGGTTTCGACTTCGGCGCGGCGTTCCGCCGCCCCGTCAAGCTGATCAATGACGCCGCGATGCAGGCACTCGGCGGATACCGCGGCGGCCGCATGCTGTTCCTCGGCTTCGGTACCGGACTCGGCTCGGCGTTGATCGTCGACGGGATCGTCGAGCCGATGGAACTCGGCCATCTGCCGTACAAGAAGAGCTGCTACGAAGACTATGTTGGCGCACGCGCGCGCAAACGGATGGGCAACAAAAGATGGGCGCGACACGTCATCGACGTCATCGAGCGCCTGCGTGCCGCACTCGAGCCGGACGAGGTTCTGGTCGGCGGCGGCAACGCGAGCCATATCGACGCCCTGCCGGCGGACTGCCGGCGCGGTGGTAATGCGGATGCCTTCGCGGGCGGTCTCCGGCTGTGGGCCGACACCGCCAAGCCGTGTGTTCCGTCCGCGCCCTGCCCTTCATCTGACGGAGCCTCGCCATGACCCGTGTCATACAACCGCTGACGGCGCGCCCGGCCTGGAGTGCATTGCACGCGCATTACGCGGCGCTGCGCGACACGCATCTGCGCAAGCTGTTCGCGGAAGATCGCGGGCGAGAGAAGCGCTTCAGCGCCGAAGCCGTGGGCGTTCATCTGGATTACTCGAAGAATCGCGTCACGGCAGAGACGCTGCGGCTGCTCCTACAGCTGGCCGAAGAATCCGGATTGCGCGCGCGGATCGACGCGATGTTTCGCGGCGAAAAGATCAACGTTTCCGAACAACGCGCGGTGCTCCACGTCGCGCTGCGCGCACCGCGCGGCGCATCGATCAGCGTCGATGGTGAAAACGTCGTGCCTCAGATTCACGCGGTGCTCGACAAGATGAGCGCCTTCACGCAGCGCGTGCGCAGCGGCGCGTGGCGCGGCCAAACCGGTAAGCCGATCCGCAACGTCGTCAACATCGGCATCGGCGGCTCGGATTTGGGACCGGTAATGGCATACGAGGCCCTGCGCGCGTACAGCGAGCGGGCAATGACGTTCCGTTTCGTCTCCAACATCGACGGCACCGACTTTGTCGAAGCCACGCGCGACCTCGAACCGGCCGAGACACTGTTCATCGTCGCATCCAAGACGTTCACGACGCTCGAAACGATGACGAATGCACGCGCCGCGCGCGAATGGATCATCGCGGCGCTCGGCGGCGACGCAACCGCAAAACACTTCATTGCAGTGTCGAGCAACCCCGCGGAGGTCGCGAGGTTCGGCATCGACACCGCCAACATGTTCGGCTTCTGGGACTGGGTCGGTGGGCGCTACTCGCTGGCTTCGGCGATCGGACTATCGACGATGCTCGCGATCGGCGTCGACAGTTTCCACGCGATGCTCGAAGGATTTCACGAGATGGACGAACACTTCCGCAGCGCGCCGTTCGAACGCAATCTGCCGGTGCTGATGGCACTGCTCGCGCTCTGGTACAACAATTTCTTCGGGGCGCAGACGGCCGCGGTGCTGCCGTACGATCAATATCTGAAACGATTTCCGGCGTATCTCCAACAGCTGACGATGGAGAGCAACGGCAAGAGTGTCACGCAGGGCGGCGAGCCCGTCGGCCTCGACACCGGCCCGATCTATTGGGGCGAGCCCGGTACCAACGGTCAGCATTCGTTCTATCAGCTGATCCATCAGGGCACGCGGTTCATTCCGTGCGACTTCATCGCCTTTGCGCAGCCCCTCAATCCAATCGGTCAGCAGCACGACATGCTGGTCGCAAACGTCTTCGCACAAGGCGAAGCGCTCGCATTTGGTAAAACAGCCGACGAAGTGCGCGCCGAAGGCACGACCGAGGGGCTCGTGCCGCACCGCACGTTCGCCGGCAACCACCCGTCGAATACGATTCTGCTCGAGCGATTGACGCCGGCTGCGCTCGGCAAGCTGGTGGCACTGTACGAGCACAGCGTCTTCACTCAGGGAGTGATCTGGAACATCGACTCATTCGATCAGTGGGGCGTCGAACTCGGTAAATCCCTGGCGCAGCGCATTGTCGGCGAACTCATCGTGCACGCAGAACCGGTGCTGACGCACGATGGTTCGACCAACGCGCTGATCCGCCGTTATCGCACGCTCAGGACGTAGTGAGCACAACCCACAAGGAGTCAACCATGCAACTCGGGATGATCGGACTCGGCCGAATGGGCGCGAACATGGTGCGGCGGCTGATCAAGGCAGGCCACGATTGCGTGGTATTTGACGTATCACCACGCGCCGTCGAGTCGCTCGCGAAGGAGGACGCGACTGGCGCTGCGTCGCGCGAAGACTTCGTCGACAAACTCCGCGCCCCGCGCGCGATCTGGCTCATGGTGCCGGCGGCGGTCGTCGATGCCACCATCGCAGACCTGCTGCCGCTCCTCGATGCCGGCGACATCCTGATCGACGGCGGCAATTCTTACTATGTCGACGACATTCGCCGCGCCAAACAGCTCGCGGCGAAAAACATTCATTACATCGACGTCGGTACCAGCGGCGGCGTCTGGGGCCTCGAGCGCGGCTACTGCATGATGATCGGTGGTGAGACCGCGAGCGTTGCACGCCTTGACCCGATCTTGGCCGCGCTCGCCCCGGGTGTCGGCACCATTCCGCGCACGCCGGGCCGCGAGAAGATCGGCGGCACCGCGGAGCTGGGTTACCTGCACTGTGGGCCGAACGGCGCCGGGCACTTCGTCAAGATGGTCCACAATGGCATCGAGTACGGGCTAATGGCCGCCTATGCCGAGGGACTCGGAATTCTCCGCGCAGCCAATGTCGGCAAGCGCACACACACGAACGACGCGGAAACGACGCCGCTGCGCGACCCGGAAAATTATCAGTACGACATGAACCTACCGGACATCACCGAGGTCTGGCGGCGCGGCAGCGTCGTGGCGTCATGGCTGCTCGACCTGACCGCGGCGGCACTCGCGACGGATCCGGCGCTCGCGGCGTTTGCCGGTCGCGTATCGGACTCCGGCGAAGGACGTTGGACGCTCAAGGCGGCGATCGACGAAGCCGTGCCGGCGCCGGTCTTGACTACTGCGCTCTACGAACGCTTCAGCTCGCGCGGTGAAGCGGATTTCCAGAACAAGGTGCTCTCGGCGATGCGTTACGAATTCGGCGGTCACGTCGAAAAGCCGGCCGGCTGATGCAGCTGGAAATTCTCGATGATCCCGGCGCGGTCGCGCGACGCGGCGCGCAACTCATCGCTGCCGTCACGCGGGATGCGGTCCGCTTGCGCGGGCGATGCGTCATCGCAGTCAGCGGCGGCCGCACCCCGTGGACGATGCTTCAGCTGCTCGCCGCCGAAGATGTCCCGTGGAGCGCCGTTCACGTCGTCCAGGTCGACGAACGCGTCGCACCCGCCGATGATCCCGACCGCAATCTCTGGCATCTGCGCGAGAGCCTGCTCAGCACCACGGCGCTCCGCGCCGAACAAATCCACGCAATGCCAGTGGAGTGTGCCGATCTGACACGCGCGGCCGCGCGCTATGCCGCGACGCTCGCGGCGCTGGCAACGACGCCGCCGGTGCTCGATCTCGTGCATCTCGGCCTCGGTGCAGACGGCCACACCGCATCGCTCGTCCCGGGCGACGCCGTGCTCGATGTGGTAGACGCGGATGTCGCAATCGCGGGTCCGTATCAGGGCCGTCACCGCATGACGTTGACCTATCCGCTGATCGATCGCGCGCGGCGCGTTCTGTGGGTCGTGACCGGCGCCGAAAAATCCGCGGCGTGCGCACGTTTGCGCGCCGCCGACCGCGGCATTCCGGCGGGCCGCGTTGCGCGCGAACACGCAACGTTGCTCGCCGACCGCGCCGCGGCGGGCTAGATGGTCAACCCCATGGTCACAGCCGACGCCGGACGCAGTTACCCGCTCGGTGCCCGGATGACTGCAGGCGGCGTCAATTTCAGCGTCTTTTCGCGCGGCAGCACCGCGGTCGAGTTGTGTCTGTTCGATCAAGTCGACGACGCAATGCCCGCGCGTGTCATCGCCCTCGACCCGCACACGCATCGAACATTTCATTATTGGCACGCGTTCGTCGCTGACGTTAGGCCTGGCCAGATTTACGCCTATCGCGCACTCGGCCCGCTCGCGCCGCACAACGGGCAACGATTTGATCCCGCCAAATTGCTGCTCGATCCTTACGGCCGCGCCGTTGCGTGGCCGTCAGGGCGTAGCCGCGATGCAGCGGCGCGGCCCGGCGACAACGCCGCCACAGCGTTCAAGAGCGTGGTCGTCGACACCGAGCGCTATGACTGGCAGAACGATGCACCGCTACGGCTGCCATTCGCTCGTACCATCATCTACGAATTGCACGTCGGCGGATTCACGCGCGATCCGAGTTCCGGCGTGGCCGCCGCGCGGCGCGGTACGTTCGCCGGCGTGATCGACAAGATCGGATATCTGCAGGATCTCGGCATTACCGCAGTCGAGCTGCTCCCGGTCTTCGCGTTCGACGATCGCGCGGCGCCCGCCGGGCTCGTCAACTACTGGGGTTATCAGCCGCTCGGCTTTTTTGCGCCGCATCCGGGTTACGCGGTGCATCGCGACGCGTCCGCGGCGCTCGATGAATTCCGCGACATGGTCAAGGCGCTGCACCGCGCCGGCATCGAGGTGATCCTCGACGTCGTTTACAACCACACCGCCGAAGGCGGCGCAGAGGGTCCGACGCTGTCGCTGCGCGGGCTCGCCAACGACACCTATTACCTGCTCGGTGCCGACAAGGCGAGCTACACCGACTACACCGGATGCGGCAATACGCTGAACGCGAACGAGTCGATCGTGCGGCGGATGATTCTCGACAGCCTGCGTTATTGGGCGATCGAGATGCACGTGGACGGATTCCGCTTCGACCTCGCTGCGATCCTGTCGCGCGACGAACACGGTCGCCCGATGGTCTCACCGCCGGTCGTGCTGGACATCGAATCGGACCCGGCGCTCGCCCACGTCAAGTTGATCGCCGAAGCGTGGGATGCCGGCGGGCTCAATCAGGTCGGCGGTTTCGCCGGCGAAAGCTGGATGGAGTGGAACGGCAGGTTCCGCGACGATGTCCGTGCGTTCGTCAAGGGTGATTGCGGCACGGTGCGCTCGTTGGCTTGTCGCCTGACCGGCAGTCCGGATCTTTTCGCGGACGAAAACCGCGAGCCCGGAAGAAAGCATCAACTTCGTGACCTGCCACGACGGCTTCACACTGAACGATCTCGTCTCGTACAACATCAAGCACAACGAGGCCAACGGCGAGGCGAATCGCGACGGCAGCGACGACAACCGCAGCTGGAACTGCGGCGTCGAGGGTCCCACCGCCGATGCCGACATCGACCGGCTGCGCAATCGCCAAGTCAAAAATTTCCTCGCGTTGACGCTGCTCGCGATCGGCACGCCAATGCTGCTTGCCGGAGACGAAGTGCGTCGCACGCAGCGCGGCAACAACAACGCGTATTGCCACGACGACGCGACGAGCTGGTTGGACTGGACCCTCCTGCAGCGACACGCGGACGTTGCGCGTTTCACGAAGCAGTTGATCGCGTTTCGTCTCAATCGCGACCTGCCGACCGAAAGCTATGACACGACGCTCGCGGAATTGCTACGCGACAATGTCGTGCAGTGGCACGGCGTCGCACTCGACGCGCCCGACTGGGGCGAACAATCGCATGCGCTGGCGGCGACGTCCCGGCTGCTCGGCGGCCGGCTGCTGTTGCACCTGATCGTCAATGCTTACTGGGAGGAACTCGAATTCGAACTGCCCGCCATCGGCGCCACGCATGACGCGTGGCGGCGATGCATCGACACGAACCTCGCCTCACCGCACGATGCGTGCAGTTGGCACGAGGCGCCAGTCGTCGGCGCTGCAACCTACGCCGCGGCGCAGCGCTCGGTCGTCGTGCTCGTTGCCGGTGCACGCGATGACGCCAACATCGCGCGGCAACTCCGCGCTACGGGGACCGCTAAATGACCGCAACGGACCTGGACCAGCTCTCGATCAACACTATCCGCACGCTGTCGATCGACGCCGTGCAGGCGGCCAAATCCGGGCACCCGGGCACACCGATGGCTCTCGCACCGTTGGTGTACACGATCTGGAATCGCACGATGCGATTCGATCCGCGGGATCCGATCTGGCCGAACCGCGACCGATTTGTGCTTTCGAACGGCCATGCATCGATGCTGCTCTGGTCGGTGCTTTACCTCAGCGCAACGCAGGCGGTCAACGCCGACTACGAAACCACCGGACGAGCATCGGTTACGCTCGACGACATCCGGCGTTTCAGGCAACTCGGCAGCAAGGCGCCGGGACACCCCGAATATCATCTGGTATCGGGCGTCGAGACCACCACGGGACCGCTCGGGCAAGGTGTTGCCACCAGCGTCGGCATGGCGATCGCGCAGCGGTGGCTGGCCGCGCGGTACAACAAACCCGGGTTCGACGTCTTCGACTACGACATCTACGCCGTCTGCGGTGACGGCTGCCTGATGGAAGGCGTTGCGTCGGAAGCGGCGTCTCTTGCCGGCCACCTCGGCCTCGAAAATCTCTGCTGGGTTTACGACAACAATCACATCACCATCGAGGGCAGCACGCAGCTTACGTTCACTGAGGACGTTGCCGGTCGATTCCTCGCGTATGGCTGGAACGTGCTGCGCGTCGGAGACGCGAACGACATCGACCGCATCGAACACGCGCTGACGGTGTTCCGACAAACGCTGTGCCGACCGACGCTGATCATTCTCGACAGCCACATCGGTTATGGATCGCCGAATCGCCAGGATACGGCTGCGGCGCACGGCGAGCCGCTTGGAGAGGACGAGGTCAAGTTCACCAAGCGCGCATATGGCTGGCCGGAAGACGCGCAGTTTCTGGTTCCAGAGAGCGTGCGCGAACATTTCGCGGCCGGGATCGGCGCGCGAGGCAGCCGTGCACGTCGCGCCTGGAACGAACTGTTGGCTGCCTACTGCACCGCGTATCCCGAGCTCGCTGCTGAAATCAATTTGATTCAGCGCCGCGAACTGCCGCCGCAGTGGGACGCCGGCCTGCCAGTTTTCGCGCCCGACATTAAGGGTGTCGCCGGCCGTGTCGCATCCGGCATGGTTCTGAACGCGCTTGCGCAAAACGTTCCGTGGCTGCTGGGCGGTGCAGCGGATCTCGCGCCCTCCACCAAGACGACGCTGATCTTCACTGATGCGGGCGACTTGCAGGCGGCGAGCCCCGGCGGGCGAAATCTGCATTTCGGCATCCGCGAACATGCAATGGCAGCGATTCTGAATGGACTCTCGTTGTCGAAATTGCGGCCGTTCGGCGCCACGTTCTTCATATTCAGTGACTACGCGCGCCCTGCGATCCGGCTGTCAGCGTTGATGGAACTCCCAACGCTGTTCGTGTTCACGCACGACGCCATGGGCGACGGCGAGGACGGACCGACGCACCAGCCCGTCGAGCAGCTCTCATCGCTGCGCGCGATTCCGGGTCTGACGCTTTTCCGACCGGCCGACGCCAACGAAGTTGTTGAGGCGTACCGCTATGTGATTCAGCTGCACCATCGGCCCGCTGTGCTCGTGCTGTCGCGCCAACCGCTGCCGACCCTCGACCGCGACAAATACGCGCCGGCTTCCGGCGTTGCGCGAGGCGCTTACGTCCTCGTCGATGCGCCTGGCGGCCCGCCGGAGATCATCCTGATCGCAACCGGCAGCGAAGTTGCGCTCGCCGTCGCGGCGCACGATCTACTCACCAACGATGGCATCCGCTCGCGTGTCGTATCGATGCCGTCGTGGGACGTCTTCGAGCGAGAGCCTCTGGCGTACCGCGACTCCGTATTGCCACCGCACGTCACCGTGCGCGTAGCAATCGAACAGGCCGCAACATTCGGTTGGGAACGCTACGTCGGTGACCGAGGCCGCGTGATCGGAATGAATACCTTTGGCGCGTCGGCGCCGTTGAAAGCGCTGCAGGAAAACTTCGGATTCACGCCGCAGAACGTCGTGGAAGTTGCCAACGAGCTGCTTGGGCGGCGATAACGAAACCAGAGAATCTCTAGCGCAGATCTCCTGGTGTCCGAGCACGGCCCCTTATACGTGCTAGCCCGGCATGGGATTATGCCAGCGGCTGTGTGGTGCGATGAGCGCGTCGCCCGCTCGAGGGCCCCAAGTCCCGCGCTTGTAAGGTAATGATCGGTGATGCTTCGTCAGCACACCATTGACAACCGCCCAGGCGGCCTCGACAGCGTCTTCGCGGGTGAAGAGCGCGCCGTTGCCGGCCATCGCATCGCCGAGAAGCCGCTCGTAGGGACCCTCCTCTCCCACCTGTTCGTCAAGCAAGAAGAGTTCGCGCTGGTCGCCGACGAATGCTTCGCCGGCGCGCTTGACGCGCGCCGCCAGCGCAACGGCGGAACGCGGAGAAAGGCGGAAGCGCAGGTAATTCGCTCGGCCCACAGCCGGCGCAGAGTCCTCGAACAGCCGCTGCGGCGGCGGCTTCAGCTCCACGATTACCTCGGCGGCCGTCGACGCCAGACACTTGCCCGACCGCAGATACCACGGCACGCCAGACCAGCGCCACGAGTCGATGAACAGCCGCAGCGCGCAGAATGTCTCGACGTCGGAATCCTTGGCGACGCCCTGCTCTTTGCGGTAACCGGCATACTGGCCGCGCACCAAATCGTCGCCACTGAGCGGTCGCATCGCCTGAAACACGGCAGCTGTTTCGTCATGTATAGGGCCAAAGCCCCGGGATGTCGGAGGCTCCATGGCAAGCAGCGCGACAATCTGGAACAGATGGTTCTGAATGACGTCGCGCAGACACCCCGCGGTTTCGTAGAACGCGCCGCGGCCCTCGACCCCGAAGTCCTCGGACAGTGTGATCTGCACACTGGCGACATAGTTGCGATTCCAGATCGGCTCCAGGAACGAATTGGCGAAGCGAAAATACAGGATGTTCATGATCGCCTCCTTCGCGAGGAAGTGGTCGATGCGGAAGATCGAATCTTGCGGGAACGCCGCGCCAGCGACGCGATTGAGGCGCCGCGCGGAGGCCAGGTCACGACCGAACGGTTTTTCGACGATGACGCGCGCGTGATCGGACAGACCGGCAGAGCCGAGTCCTGCGATCACCGTCGCAAACAGTGCAGGAGGGATGGCGAGGTAGTGCGCCGGGCGCCGCACGTCGTCCAGGACCTGCTTCAGCGCCGCGAATGTCCGCGCGTCGTTGTAATCGCCGTCAACGTAGCGCAGCGACGCGAGCAGATGACGTAGCGCCGGCTTATCGTCGACCTTTGCCGATTTTCGGATGCCATCCTCGGCACGTTTACGCAATTGCGACAGATTCCAGTTCGAATGCGCGACACCGACAATGGGAAAGTCGACCTCACCGCGCTTCGCCATCGCATACAGCGATGGGAAGATCATCTTGTGCGCAAGATCGCCGGTTGCGCCGAACACCACCAGCGCATCGGCGCGCACCGTGCCGCCTGTGGTCTCTTTCATCTGTCCATCCTTGTCCACATCTTTATCATCGGCGCCACAGCGCAGTACCTGGGGCGGGCCCGCGGAGGAACACACATGGAACGGTTGTGGCCCGCTTCGTCTACCAACAATGTCCGCGCCGTAAACCGCAAGGCAGGGCGTGGAGGTGCGACCCGCGAGCACAACGGAAGTTCATCGCGGTCTGTGTCGTTTCCATGATCAAGGTTATACATACGGCATCTGCTGCTGCATTTTGACGACGCGACAAGGTGTGACCATGCGAAATATAGAGCCCACCGCCGAGCATCTGCGCCTATCGGGCGCGTCGGTGACCGAGCCCGGCGAATGGAAGGCGATTGGCCCCTATGTCAGCGAACGTGCGTGGGGCACTGTGCGAGAGGACTACAGCCCGGACGGCAACGCGTGGGACTACTTTTCGCACGACCATGCACGCTCGCGCGCGTACCGCTGGAGCGAAGACGGCCTTGCCGGCATCTGCGATCTCGAACAACGCATTTGCCTGGCGCTTGCGCTATGGAATGGACGTGATCCATTTCTGAAGGAACGCATCTTCGGGCTCACAGGAACCGAGGGGAATCATGGCGAAGACGCAAAGGAATACTGGTGGTACGTCGATGCGACCCCGACCGCGTCGTGGCTGCAGTTGGCGGTATCACTATCCGCAGTGCGAGTTTCCGTATGCGCGCTTGCGCGAGGAAAATGCGCGCCGCACGGCGAATGATCGCGAGTTCGAACTCGAAGACACTGGCGCCTTCGCCGCGGACCGGTACTGGCAGATCAGCGTCGACTACGCGAAGGCGGCGCCGCGGGACGTTTGTATGCGCATTCGCGTACGCAACGCGGGACCCGACCCGGCGGAATTGCACGTGTTGCCGACGCTGTGGTTTCGCAATCGCTGGGCGTGGGAAACGAACATTGCCCGACCGACGATCCGCAGCGTCCAGTGCGCCGCCGGCTGCGCAGCCGCACTCGCCGAAGAGCCGCAGATCGGTACATGGCGGCTCGATGCGGGCCCGGGCCTGACGGTCGTGCGCCGGAGTTGCTGTTCTGCGAAAACGATACCAACGTCGTGCGCGTGTTCGGCGGCGCCCCGCAGACGGCGTACCCGAAGGACGGCATCAACGATCACGTGGTCGCGGGAGGGGCGACCGTGAATCCGCAGCGGCGCGGCACGAAGATGGCGTGTTGGTACCGATTCACTGCGGCGCCCAACGAGACCGTCGAGCTGCGTTTGCGCCTCGCGCGCAAACGATGCAGACAGCGCCGCTCGATCTCGGCGCCGGCTACGATCGTACGTTGGCTGACCGCACACGCGAAGCCGACGCATATCACGCGTCGCTGCGCGGTGACGCGGTCACCGACGACGAAGCGCGGTGATGCGCCAGGCGTTTGCCGGCATGGTCTGGAGCCAGCAGTTCTATCACTACGACGTCGCGCGCTGGCTCGACGGCGATCCGGACGCAACCGGCGCCGCCTGCGGCACGCGCCACCGGCCGCAACTGCGAACTGGCGACACTCAACAACCACGACATCATCGCGATGCCGGACAAGTGGGAATATCCGTGGTACGCCGCGTGGGACCTCGCGTTCCACTGCGTCGTGCTCGCGCACACCGATCCCGCGGCGGCCAAACACCAGCTGCTGCTGCTGTGCCGCGAGTGGTACATGCACCCGAACGGTCAGCTGCCGGCGTATGAGTGGAAGTTCGAGGACGTCAATCCGCCGGTGCACGCGTGGGCGGCGCTGGCGGTGTT
This sequence comes from uncultured Gammaproteobacteria bacterium, assembly GCA_963829065.1. Taxonomy (GTDB): domain Bacteria; phylum Pseudomonadota; class Gammaproteobacteria; order Pseudomonadales; family Azotimanducaceae; genus DATJGR01. The sequence continues at coordinate 147,659 of CAWHHK010000025.1, forward strand.
CCGGATCGACGGCGGTCACCGATTTCGCGTTCCTCGCCAGCGCGTTCCACAAACTGCTGATCAACTTCACGTGGTGGGTCAACCGCAAGGACGCGTTCGGCGACAACATCTTCGAAGGCGGCTTTCTCGGCCTCGACAACATCGGGCCGTTCGACCGCTCGGCGATGTTGCCGGACGGCAGCCATGCTCGAGCAGTCCGACGGCACGGCGTGGATGGGCAAGTTCTGTATCAACATGCTCGAGATGGCGCTGCGCCTCGCGAATCGCGATCACGCGTACGAAGGCGTAGCACTGAAGTTCTTCGAACATTTCGCCGCGATCGCGGTCGCGATGCGTGAGCTGTGGGACGACGAGGACGGCTTTTTCTACGACCGGCTGCGGATGCCGGATGGTTCGACGCGCCCGCTGCGCGCACGTTCGATGGTCGGTCTGCTGCCGATCTTCGCGGCGGTGCGCTCGAAGCGTCACTGTGGGAAAACCTGCCGGACTTTCGCGCGCGCGCCGTGTGGTTCCTCGAGCACCAGCGCCGAACGCATCGCGCATCTCGGCGAGTTCATGCGGGACGGGCGCGTCGAGTCTCGTCGACGCTCGTCGATACGGCGCAGCTGCGGCGCGTGCTCGCGCGCATGCTCGACGAGATCGGAATTTTTTTCACCGTACGGACTACGCTCGCTGTCGCGTTTCCATCGCGAACATCCGCTCGTCGTCGCGCTGCCCGACGGCGAATCGCGCCTCGACTACGAACCGGCAGAGTCGACGTCCGGCCTCTTCGGCGGCAACTCGAACTGGCGCGGGCCAATCTGGTTTCCGCTGAACTTTCTCGCGCTCGAATCGCTGCGCAATCTGCATGAATGCCTCGGCGAGCGATTTCACCGTCGAACTGCCGACCGGTTCCGGCGTCCAAGCGACGCTCGGTGAGGTGGCCGACGAACTCGAACGCCGGCTGTTGAATCTGGTCCTGCTCGACGACAGCGGACGCCGCGCGATCTACGGAAATTCAGGGCTGTTCCAGAACGACCCGGCATGGCGCGACCACATCCTGTTCTACGAGTACTTCGACGGCGACACCGGCGAAGGTCTCGGCGCTTCGCATCAGACCGGCTGGACGGCGTTGTTGGGGGCGTTGGTCGCGAACCGCGGTCGGCGATGACGTTGGCCACAATGCGCGGCGACATTGAACGCGCCGCGACACCGTTCGATCGTCAGTTGTCGTTTACTCCGGCGCATTTGGAAGCATCGTGTATCGGCACACGCACATCTCCCTCAGATAGTTTGACCGCGCCCGCGCAATGCCTAGAACCGATCGCGCACTCCCAGTACGAATGTGAGGGCGACCGCGCGCCCCTACCAGGCGAACAATTGTTCGACGTCACCCATATCACTCCCCGTGCCGCGACGCTCAGAGAGTACGCTACAGAGAACGTGTTACCGGATTGGCAGCGTATGAAGGTCGAACTGTATCGCTACGACCCAGACAAGGATGCTCACCCGTACATGCAGTCGGTGAACTATGAACTCGCGGAAAACGCTGATCCGATGGTGCTCGACGTGCTTGAGGGCATCAAAACAGAAGACCCGAGCCTGTCGTTCCGGCGCTCGTGCCGCGAGGGGGTTTGTGGGTCGGACGGGGTGAACATGAACGGTCGCAACGGACTTGCGTGTATCACGCCAGTCTCAACGGCGGCCAAGGATGGGACGCTGGTCGTTCGACCGCTCCCCGGCCTGCCGGTCATCCGAGACCTCGTGGTCGACCTCACGCAGTTCTGGGAGCAATACAGTCGCGTACGGCCTTATCTGATCAACGATTCGCCGCCTCCCGCAAGGGAGCGTCTGCAGTCGCCCCAAGATCGCGCGAAGCTCGATGGACTGTACGAGTGCATCCTGTGCGCGTGTTGTACTACGGCATGTCCGTCGTGGTGGTGGAACCCGGACAAGTACGTCGGTCCCGCAGGCCTGCTACAGGCCTACCGCTTCCTGCAGGACAGCCGAGACACGGCAACGCAAGAGCGCCTAGCCGATCTCGACGATCACTTCAGCGTATTCAGGTGTCGCGGCATTGCGAACTGCAACGCTGTTTGCCCGAAGGGTCTTCTCCCACTTCGAGCGATCAACGGCATTAAAGGAAAAATGCTTCGTGAAGGAAGCTAATCGTTCGACGTAGCGGCGTCCGGCGGATACGTATACCCGACGCGATGACGATCGCCGGGTAACCGTTGGGACAGGATACGACTGGGCCTGTAGAGTTGGCACCCACAGTGCCCGCAGCCTGATGCCTTCTCAGAGACTGGTCGAATTAACCCGCACTGGAATTCAACGATCGTCCGATGTCCAACACCACTCCCACTGACCAAACGCTGCGCGCGAATCTGACTCAGGCGGACGATCGGGTTCGTCTGAATCACTGGCTGCCCCCGCAATCGGGCATCGCACCGCGCATTCGCGTCGGCCGGCAATGGATCAATGTTCTGTGGGGTCTGCCGATCGCAGCGGCAGCGTTGCTGTGCGTGATCGCACTCGCGCAAGGCCTGCGCGAACTGCCTGGCGTGGCAGTGTTCATCCAGCACCATCCAGGCATCTCGCAGAGAGCGCCGGCAGTGGACTCGGGGTTCCCGTGGTGGCTGCAGCTGCAACATTTTCTGAACATGTTTTTCATGCTGTTCATCATGCGATCGGGCCTCCAAATCCTGGCTGATCATCCGCGCCTCTACTGGGGCCGAGACTGCACGCCTGGCCGCGATTGGTTCCGCTTCCAGGTCCCCGTGCCACAAGACCGGGTGTGGACCGCCAAGGACGATTCGGTCACCTTGCCCACCTGGCTTGGCATTCCAGGGCTGCGTCACACGGTCGGGCTGGCCCGTTGGTGGCACTTCTCAATGAACCTGCTGTGGCTCGTTAACGGCATCGCGTTCTTTGCCCTCATGTTTGTCACTGATCAATGGCGCAGGCTCGTTCCGGTTACCTGGGAGGTGTTCCCTGCCGCGCTGTCGACGGCGATCCAGTACGCCTCCCTAAACTTCCCCGTAGACCAAGGCTGGACCCGCTATAACGGCTTGCAACAGCTGAGTTACTTCATCACGGTATTCATTGCGGCGCCGACTTCGATTGTCACCGGGCTCATGCAAAGTCCGGCAGTCTCCAACGCTCTGGGCTGGTTCGGCCGGGTGTTCAACCGGCAGGCAATGCGGTCGGTGCACTTCATCGCCTTCGCCTGGTTCGTAGGCTTCACGCTGACTCACGGCGCGATGGTTTTCGTTACCGGATTGCGACAGAACACCAATCACATGTTCGGTGGCGTCGACAACGCTTCATGGACGGGATTTCCGCTGTTTGTGCTCGCAATGACGATCCTGGCAGTGGCGTGGCTCGTGGCTTCGCCCTATACGCTGCGCCATGCCCGCCGCGCGCAGCACGTTGGGAAGTTCATGGTGGGCTGGATCGTGGGCCTGGCGGAACGCTGGGACCCGGGCTCGCAGCTCACTGAGAAGGACATATCGCCATTCTTCTGGCCGAACGGCACGCTGCCCAGCTCTAACGAGTTCGATGAGTTGCTGTCCGGTGAATTCGTTGGATACCGTCTAACGGTCGATGGTCTAGTGGAAAAGCCGCGGACATTCTCTATGGCGGACCTCAAGGCGATGCCGAAGCAGATACAGATCACGACGCACTTCTGTATCCAGGGCTGGTCCGGCGTCGCCGAGTGGGGCGGGGTTGCAATGCGCGAGGTGCTGCAGTTGGTAAAGCCCACGCCGAACGCCCGCTACGCGGTGTTCTACTCCTTGGCCGATGGCGCCGACGGCGGCCGCTACTACGACGTACACAACATCGAAAACATGCGCCACGAGTTGACGATTCTCGCCTACGAAATGAACGGCGCGCCTTTGACCGTCCTGCATGGCGCGCCGTTACGGCTGCGCTGTGAGAACGAGTTGGGCTTCAAGATGGTCAAGTGGATCGCGGCGATCGAATTCGTGCACGACTTCGCCGAGTTGGGCGCGGGCCAGGGCGGCTACAACGAAGATCATGAGTTCTATGGCTACCGCGCAGCAATCTGATTAAGGGTTCGCACGCGCGCCCTAACGGCGGGGTAAATGGCCACGACGCCGTCCCTGCCCTGCCCGCGGCACGTTGCCGTCAAGGGAATCTCTCGCGGTAGCATGCGCTCGTTACGGAACGCGTCGGAAACGTCCTATGAACTCCTCGACAAGTCATTCGGCTCCGCGAAGTAACCAATCGCCGCTCTGATGCGCCGTTGGTCTCTCTCTTCGATCGGCCATTCCTCGTCCTCTCGAGACCAACAACACATCCACATCGTCCGGACCTTGACGAACGTACTCGTTCTATTCGGCTCTCTCCCAACGAGCGGCGAATCCGATCCACGGCTCCCATCTCCCGTTCTTCGCGTTGCGCATTTCGTCGCCAACTCGAGTCCATCACTTCCCGACAGTAGGCCAGACGCTTCCGGGACCTTCGAATCGGCTTAGGGCCATGGCGGCGCCCGGCGGCGTTGCACTATACGTCGCAACGGACCGTCAGCTCTCTTGCTGTGAGCGTCACGTGACCAAGAACAGCCGGCACCGAAATAATCACGACACCATGTGATTTAATTTTCCATTTCGGTACGAACGCCGTGACAGCGATATGCCAATCGCGAAAGAAACATGGGAGGAAGCTGATACAGTGCACCAACGGAAGAGATGGGGTGCGATCTAAGCGATCGCGAACTGACAAAGTACTGCTACAACTTCGTGAATTGGCGGAGCCGACGGGGCTCGAACTCGGAAGGTGTGCGCGCTGTAGCTCGCCGTAGCAAGCGACTGGCTGATTCCACTCAATCTCCGTGCTACCAGCGCGCTACACCGTTGACGAAATTGAGTCCGTTCTGGGTCCGCGCCTCGCGATCCGTCACTCCGATCGCAGCAGAACCCTGCTCAGATCTCGAGCGGCGCGTACTCTGACAAGCCCATGTGTCCTAAGCTGCACGCTGATCTTTCTTGATGTGCAGAACGAGACCATGAATCACTCTACTCAGATTGGTAGCCCGATCCATAGCCTGCTTCCAACGGACATACCTGGATTCGACGCGCTTGCCGAACTCGCGCTCGATCTGCGGTGGTCTTGGAATCACGCGGCCGACGAACTCTGGCAGCAGTTGGATCCGGCGCTCTGGCAACTTACCCACAACCCGTGGGTGGTCCTGCAGTCTGCCTCGCGGGATCAGATCGAACGTTGTTCTAGTGAACCCGACTTTCGTGACAAGGTGGATGCTTTGCTGCAGCGCAGACGTTTCTCCGCGCAAGCGCCCGCCTGGTTCCAGGAAAGCCATCCACAATCACCGCTCACTTGCGTGGCCTATTTCAGTATGGAATTCATGTTGAGCGAAGCCTTGCCCATCTACTCGGGTGGCCTGGGTAATGTGGCAGGCGATCAGCTCAAATCGGCGAGTGATCTGGGCGTGCCCGTAGTGGGCGTGGGTCTGCTATACAGCCAGGGCTATTTTCGCCAGGTGATCGACAAGAATGGTGCCCAACAAGCGCTCTACCCCTACAACGATCCGGGGCAATTGCCGATTACACCGCTGCGCGGGCCGAATGGTGAGTGGCTGCGACTCGAGATCGAATTCCCCGGATATTCCGTGTTGGTGCGTGCGTGGCATGTTCAGGTCGGCCGCACCAGTCTGTATTTGCTCGACAGCAACGAGGCCGCGAACGCCCCGCCACTTCGTGGCATCACCAGCGAACTCTATGGGGGCACGCCGGAACTGCGCCTGCAGCAGGAACTGCTGCTCGGCATCGGTGGTTGGCGCCTGCTGTCAGCGCTGGGTATCGAACCCGATGTATGTCATCTGAATGAAGGACATGCCGCCTTTGTGGTGCTGGAGCGTGCGCGCAGGTTCATGGAGAAGACCGGCGAGTCATTCGAAGTCGCTCTGAGCGTTACACGGGCGGGCAACCTGTTCACCACGCATACGGCCGTATCCGCTGGCTTCGATCGATTTGCGCCGGCGCTCATCGAGCAATATCTCGGCAACTATGCGCAGACGAAGCTCGGCATTTCGCCTCGCGAGTTGTTGGCGATGGGCCGCATCAACGCCGACGACGCAGCTGAGAATTTCAACATGGCATATCTGGCGCTACGTGGCAGTGGCGCGGTCAACGGCGTGAGCCGACTACACGGCGAAGTGAGCCGCGCCATGTTCGCGCCTCTGTTCCCGCGTTGGCCGCTCAACGAAGTGCCGATCGGGCACGTCACCAACGGCGTGCACATGCCGAGTTGGGACTCGGCGGCGGCCGATACTGTGTGGACCGAAGCCTGCGGTAAGGACCGCTGGTTGCGTGACTCCCAATCGCTGGAGTCGCGGATTCGCCGTGTGTCAGATGCCGAGCTGTGGAACCTTCGCAATCGCGCACGAGAGTCGCTGGTGGCCTACGCCCGGGACCGGTTGTCACAACTGCTGACCGCAACGGGCGGCAGCTCCGATGCCATCGAAGCGGCAAGACACCTGCTCGATCCCAATGCGCTGACGCTCGGGTTTGCACGCCGCTTCGCCACCTACAAGCGACCAAATCTGTTGCTGCACGATACGGCACGCCTGATTCGAATGTTGACCAACCCCTCTCGGCCCGTACAACTCATTCTGGCGGGTAAAGCGCATCCGGCGGATGTAGAGGGACAGGATCTCATCCAGCAGTGGACCAATTTCATTCGCAATTCGGACGCGCGTCCGCACGTGATCTTTCTCAGCGACTACGACATGCTTTTGACGGAACAGCTGGTACAGGGCGTGGATGTCTGGCTCAACACGCCGCGGCGGCCGTGGGAGGCCTGCGGCACCAGCGGCATGAAGGTGCTGGTCAACGGCGGCATCAACCTGTCGGAGTTGGATGGCTGGTGGGCGGAAGCTTATAGGCCTGAAGTAGGCTGGGCACTGGGCGACGGCCAAGAGCATGGCGACGATCACGCGTGGGATGCCGTCGAAGCAGAGGCGCTCTACACGCTGCTCGAACGCGAGGTGATCTCGGAATTCTATGCGCGCGACACAATGGGCATTCCGACGGCGTGGGTCGCGCGGATGCGTGAAAGTATGGCCCTATTGACGCCGCGTTTTTCCACCAACCGTTCGGTCCGCGAATATACCGAACAACATTACCTGCCTTCGGCGACCCGCTATCGAAGGCGGATGTCCGATCGGTGCAAGGTGGGTAGAGACATCGTGAATTGGCAGCACGCTCTGGAACAGCAATGGCGCTCGCTGCGCTTCGGAAAAGTGAGAGTGGAAACCCACGGCACAGCACACCAGTTTGAGGTTCACGTCGTACTCGGCGACATGGACCCCGACGCAGTACGTGTCGAGCTCTACGCCGATGCGGTCGACAATCACGGTCCCGAATGCCACGAATTGCGGATGGTCTCTCACGTCACCGATCCGACCAACGAGTCTGTTTATGGCGCGACGATACCCGCATCGCGTGCCGCAACTGACTACACCGCGCGAGCGGTGCCGGGTTACGACGTCGCGGTGCCGCTGGAAGACGCACATATCCTGTGGCAAAGATGATTCGAAGCAACGCGCCGAAACGATTCGCAATGACGGCCGCAGATGATGTGGTGTTTCTGCTCGACGTCGACAATACGTTGCTCGACAACGATCGCGTGCAAGCCGATCTGTTCAACCATCTAGCCAGTGAGTTTGGCGCTCAAAGTCGGGACCGGTACCGCGGCATCCTGGAGGCGCTACGCGTTGAACTTGGATACGCCGACTATCTCGGCGCACTGCAACGCTATCGTCAGGGTGCGATGCCTGATCCGCGCCTGCTGCAGATATCTGCGTTTCTGATCGACTACCCGTTTGCGGAGCGGCTGTATCCGAAAGCGCTCGACGTCATCGCGCAGCTTCGTACCGTCGGACTCACGGTCATCCTGTCCGATGGCGATGTCGTCTTTCAGCCGCGCAAGGTACAACGTTCCGGGTTGTGGGATGCGGTCGAAGGCCGCGTGCTGATCTACATCCACAAGGAACAGATGCTGGCGGATCTCGAGCAGCGCTACCCGGCGCGCCGCTATGTCATGGTGGATGACAAGCTGCGCATTCTGGCGGCGATGAAACACGTCTGGGGGGACCGTCTGACAACCGTGTTTCCACGTCAGGGTCATTACGCGCTAGATCCTTCCAACCTTTCGACCTATCCGCCGGCGGACCTCGCGATCGAGCGAATCGGCGATCTACTCGATGTCGATCTTGTTGGATTGGTGCGCGCGCGCCGATAGTCGAGGCTGCGATAGCGCTTCATAGCCGGATATGACGTCGAAAAGCTCCTCGTCGATATCGCTCTATCGCAGACGGTTGAACGCGCCGTGGAGGTTCTCCAGCAATTCGTTGATATTTCTGTCGGCTCGCTCCATCGCCGCCAGGCGGCTCGCATTTTCACTGGCGAGGGATTCGGCGCACGCACGGAACAGAGAGACGAAAACATACTCCCGGATGAGTGCCCGTATTGTGGTGGTGCGACTACCGATGATCTCGGGGAGGTTTTCCGTAGGCCAACGCAGATCGGCAAACGTGTGGCGCCATTCGTCATCGAGCGGCAGGAGCCGTTGAGCGATCGGCTCATAGGCCAATCCGATCGTACGACGGTTGAAGACGAGGTGCAGTTCAGCGATCTCGCCGGCTGAACCAGGGCGGGCTTCGGTCTCCAGGAGGATCTGGCCGATGAGCGGCGCGATGGCCTCGACCGAACCCGGCAGTGCGAAGAACCCGGCCAGCGGCACAGCGTCCTGCAACCGAGACCGAACGCGTTCCCAACGGCCCATATAAGGGGACGCCCCGGCAGAACCGCGATCACCTCGAGCGAGCGCTCGACGATCATCTGATTGAACTGCCCTACCACACCTTGATCGAAACCGAAGACGACGACACCTACGGCAGCACTGGATTGGTCATTCCGCGTCGCGAACGAAGGCATCGGGTCGCTGTTCCGCAGACACACTGCCAGCCCGAGTTGCACCGCTCGATCGTAGTCGGCCAACGCGCTCACCGATTTCTCGTACTGTCCGATACTCGAGGCCGCGAGTGCCTTCATTGTCCGAACGACCGATTGGAGATCTCCTGCGCTGGTGATCTTGCGCCGCAGGCTCGCCGTGGTGTCGCTCATATATGCTCGCCGAGTTTCGGCCGGCAAGCGTCATTGAACCGGATCTTGCGGTTCAATGAAGCGCTTGGCCGTAACGCTGACCAGCAGAATCGTGCAGGATGGTGCACAAGCGTGGCACACACTGTTCGCTGGCGTACGTTGGCGGTGGCGCCAGACGTTTGCCATTCGGCAGCGTCTGGATTGGATCATGCGGCTCCGGAGGGACTGATGGACGGGGGGAACGGCTCGGCCGCGACAGCGTGGGCAGAAACCTTGCGCGCGGTCGCCCGCAACTTTGCCGACGACCAGATCCCGGGGCGTGCCGCTCAGATGTCGTTTTATTTTTTTCTCTCGGTCTTCCCTGTGCTACTGATCTTCGTCGCGGTCCTCGGCCTGTTTTTCGACGTTGGATCGCTGGTCGGCGACACGATCATCGACCGCTTGGCGACTGTGGCACCGCCTTCGATCGCAAGGCTGCTTACCCAACTACTCGAACACTTGGCATGGCAGTCCGGGAAGCCGCTGACATGGGGCGTCGTCGTTGCGCTTTGGGCCGGGTCGAGCGGCATGGTGGCGACCATCCGCGGTCTCAACCTCGCTTACGCGGTCGAGGAAGAGCGACCGTGGTGGCAGCGCCGTTTGGTCGGACTGGCGCTCACCCTGACGTTCATGCTGATGATCACCGTCGCAATGCTGTTGATGGCATACGGCATTCCACTCGCCGAGTCGCTCGCGAAACGCATGGGGCTGCATTCAACGAGCCTGCTCGCATGGCGCATTGCTCAATGGCCAGTGATCTTCTTGTTCGTGCTGGTCGCGTTCGATCTGCTTTACCACTTCGCCCCCTCCCGACGGCTGCGCCATTGGATCTGGCTACAGACCGGCACGCTGATCGCGATCGCGCTCTGGTTCGCCGCTTCGCTCGGACTCAAGTTCTACGTCGCGAATTTTGCAAACTACAATGTGGTCTACGGGTCGTTGGGTGCGGTCATCGCATTGCTGCTGTGGTTCTATCTCACGAGCATCGCCATTCTGAGCGGCGCCGAAATAAATGCCCGGTTGGAAATGCCACAGGACCTTGTCTCGTGAAGTCCGACACCCTATGCCGCGATGCACATGGTCATGCCAACGATCTCCTAGAGGTGCGGCACCGCCTCGTCGCGTTTCGCCTCGGCAGCCCAATAGCCCGGCCGCTCGTAGTGTTTGTGGATACTCGTTTCCTGCTCACGATTGAGTCGTGCGGTGAAATCGTACGGCGGAGCGTCCTTCACTGCTTGTCGGGTCAGATCGATCGAGACTCTTTCGTCCGACCAGCGCACTTCGTTGATCCATTGCGGCGCGATGAGCACCTGGTGACCGAGCCACCAATTGCTGGTGTTCGCGACGATGTATCGAATGGCCCAGGTCTCGTCGTCGACAAGAAGGCTATGTACGTGGCCGATGTCACCATCGGTAGCCTCAATGTGGTAATGCATGACGGCGTTGCCGCTACGCAGATGCGGATCGTCGCCCTGTCGTGTTGTAGCGCTCCACGGCGGATCATCGCCCGTCACCATCAGGTTGGGGTAAGCACCTGCGCCCCATAGGCCGCCACCCGCCCAATAACAGGGATAGCCGTAGTAGCCGAGATAGCTGATTTCGTGTTGGCGCGACACCGGCTTCTCGGTGTCGATGTGGGGACTGTTCTTCACCTGCTCCTGTGTTATCGAGACGGGCAGCACTCTGTCCGTCCAGTTCGGGCGACCGATTGAAATCGGTGAGATCAACACCTTTCGACCGGACAGCCAGGAACCGGTCTCGACCACGAGATAGCGGACGGCCCACCTTTCATCATCAAAATAGCAATCCTGAACGTGGCCAATGTCGCCATCGGTTGCGCGAATGGCGTAATCCTCTAGATCCTGCATGCTGCGTAACATCTGTCCGTCTCCTGCGTGCGTTCGCCCTTCAACGTCGACGCCACACCGGCACCGACCCATCGCCGGACATTCGACCACAGCCCATCAGGTGAGTTTGTACGGCAGCGAACATTGAATGGCCGTGGTCCGACGATTGAACTTGCGTGAAGGCCACAGATCTTCGACTGGAAGCGGGCGAGCGGCGGCGTAAAGTTGAGCTATGCAACGCACATCATTCCATCCGGCGACTCATCTTCGCTATCAGGAGCAGGACTGCGCGCTGACGCTGAGCGAAGGACTCGAGGAATACTACGCGGCGAATGCAGGTCGAGTTGTGCGGCCGCGCGATCTGCCGGCCGAGAGTTTTGTCCTTTTTCGCAACCACGACATGTGCCACGTCATCTTCGGGCTGGATACCACGCTCGTTGATGAAGCGTTGGCGGATACGCGCACGTTGTTTTCATGTGATGTTGGGATTCGGCGCTACCTCGCCTATCTGGCGCAGGACAAGCAGGCTAAAGCGCTCTTCAAAGAATTCGGCTACCTCAGGAGCGCCTGGGCAATGGTGCTGGCGCTACCTCGTATCTGGCGAGCGGCAGGGGATGCGTGGCGAATGAAGAAGCGCTGGCCTTGGGTCCCTCCCGAGTCCTTCCAGAGTCGGACACTGGCCGATTTACGGAGTGAGTTTGGGATCTGCGTCGTCTGACCCTGTCGGACTCTGGACGTAGTGGGGAGGCTGTTCCGAGTGTTTAGCCTTTCCAACGTCACACGGTTGCGCCTTCGTTCGGTCGTCGGGACCGTTCCCGAAACCGAGAATGTTCCATGAGTACTGACCAATCCTCGATCGACGCCGAACTGGAATCGCTGCAACACGATACCTTTAGCTACTTTCTCCGTTGGACCAATCCGGAAAACGGGCTGGTGCTCGACAAGACCGCACCAGATTGGCCGGCGAGCATCGCCGGCACCGGCCTCGCGTTGGCGGCATATCCGGCGGCAATCGAGCGCGGCTTCATCACGCGCACAGCGGCGATCGAGACAACCCTCACCACGCTGCGATTTTTCTGGGGCAGCCCGCAAGGCCCTGAGCCGAATGCAACCGGATATCACGGTGACCTTTCCCCCGGCAAGGTAGCCAAAATAATGAAGCGTCGACGACACGGATAAACTCCGCCTCGCCAACGGCGGCTTGCGAGATTGGGTCCGATTTGGGTCCGCGCAACTGAGTAGTTACCGGCTTGCCCTGGCGGAGGAAAGGTCAAACTGCGATTTATCCAGATCAAGGTCTGCCCGTTCCAGCAGCGAATCCATGACATCACGCGCCTGCGCGCCTCGAGATAGCTCAGTGATCGAACCGTGCAAATCGCACGACGTCTTCGCGTGTGAGAACCCCGAGCGTGGTCGCAATCATGGGCGCAGTCGTACGGCGAACACACAGCGCCCCGATCTTCGAGTCCTTCAGTGCATTCCAGGCTTCATACATGGTCGACCGAAAGTCGATCGAAGCGACGTCCATGCGCTCCCCAGGGATCATTTTGAGATTGACTCTCGCCCCTTCGGAGTCCTGTTGGCCACCGTCGAAGCCATCGATGCAGTGGCGCAGATACTCCGCTTTCATAACGTAAAGCGGAGCGCCGCCATCTTCGACGACGATCCAGCGTGGTTGCGCCTGCAATGCTTCGGCGGCCTCTCGCCGAGCGATGTCCTCCCGTAGTCGAACCAGCCTGCGTTCCATCACGCCGCTAACTCCGGCGCGCTGCATGTGCTGTGCAATAGGATCCGCGGGATAGCTGAGGCCACGCGCTTCCAACGTGGCGAGAAAGACCGAGCGCTGTTTGAACAGTGAGTTCGTCGTAATGGTGGCGACGACGATGGCGAGCATCGCCGGCAGGGTGATGTTCGGCGTACCCCGTGAGTTCGACAACTGCGATCAACGCAGCGAGCGGGGCTTGCAGCACGGCGCCCATCATAGCGCCCATCCCGAGCACTGACGTAGATGGCCGTGTCCGAAGCGAGATCGGGTACGAGCAGGCGGCTCGTCGGTGCCGAGTACCGCGCCGGTGCACGCACCGATCACCAATGTCGGGCCGATGATGCCGACCGGCACGCGCAACGCATAGGTAACCGCACTGACGAGCGCCTTTCCGACGACTACCGCCGCGAGCGTTCCGAGGGCGATGTTGCCTTGCAGCGCACCGCTCGACGGTGTCGTATCCGATGCCCATCACTTCGGGCACGGCAATGCAGACAACGCCCGTCGCAATGCCGGCGATCGTGATGCGCGCCCACAGTTGCTCTCGATCGGCCAGACGCGTCAGCCGCTCCATAGCCGCGAGAAACGCACTCGCGACACACCCGATCAGCAATCCTTCGAGCAGAAGGATCGGGTACTCGATGAGCGAGTGAACGTGGATGTCGTCGGGAACCGACGAACGCTGTGTGATCGCCGAATACCGCTTGGCTCAGCAGCGTCGAAGTCACCGCAGCGAGGATGACCGGAATGAAACTCGCGATGGTGTACTCCATCATGACGACTTCCATCGCGAAGATGACGCCCGGCGAGCGGCGTGTTGAACGAACCCGCAATAGCGGCAGCGGTGCCGCACGCCACGAGCGTGCGAATGCTGTTGTTCGGTAGCTCGAGGAATTGACCGAGCAGGCTGCTGGCCGCCGCGCCGAGATGGATCGCCGGCCCTTCACGGCCCCCCGATTGTCCCGTCAGCAGCGCCGCCGCGCCGCCGATGAACTGCACAACCGCATTGGCCAACGGCATGCGGCCCTGCTGAGCGTTCAGTCGTTCCATCACGTGGACGACGCCAACGGACTGGCGCTGCGGGTCGAGCCCCTGTGTCCACAGGCCAAGCAGCAACGCTCCGCCGACCACGAGACACACGCGCACGACGGGGGTCAGACCTTCGAAGTTCTCGCTGTTGTGTCCCGGCAGTAGCGCCATCAGCGGCAGCTCAACGATGGCCCGGAATAACAACATGACGACGCCGGTCGAGAATCCCGCCAGCACGCCCAGTATGGCCAACTGCGGGACGGCATTGGCCGTTGCAAGGTGGTGTCTGAGCCTCTCGATCAGGATCAAACGCGTTTGTCCGTCGTTAGTGCTTCGTAGCCCGATAGCACATCGAAAAGCTCCTCGTCGATGCGACTCTGACGCAGACGGCGGAAACTGCCGTGCAGATTCTCCAGCAGTTCGTCGATGTTTCGGTCGGCGCGCTCCATCGCCGCCAGACGGCTCGCATTTTCACTCGCGAGGGACTCGGCGCAGGCACGAAATAGCGACACGAAAACATATTCCCGGATGAGCGCCCGCACGGTGGTGGTAAGGCTACCCACGACCTCCGGCAAGTTTCCCGTCGGCCACGGAACGTCGGCGAGCGACTGGCGCCAGTCGTCATCCAGAGGCAGCAGCCGCTGACCGACGGGCGCATGGGCCGACCCGATCGTGCGGCGGCTATATATAAGATGCAGCTCGCCGATTTCGCCCGTCCGGCCGTGGCCCGCCTCCGTTTCCAGGAGAATCTGTCCAACCAGCGGCGCGATGGCTTCGACCGAACTCGGAACCGCGAAGCGTCCGGCGAGTGTTATGCGGGCGTCCTCCAAGCGCAACCGGACGCGCTCACCAACGGCCCAGATAAGGGGACTGCCTGGCAATTTCGCGATCGCTTCGAGCGAATGAGCGACAATCGCCTCATTGAACTGTCCGACCAGGCCTTGGTCGGACCCGAAGACGACGACACCCACCGTACCCGCCGTAGATCGATCGTTTCGCGCGGCGATTGAAGTCATCGGGTCGCTGTCCCGAAGGCAAACTGCCAGCCCGAGCTGCACGGTGCGATAGTAGTCGGCCAACGCGCCCACGGATCTGTCGTACTGGCCGATCGCGGAAGCGGCCATGGCCTTCATCGTACGAACCACGGACTGTAGATCCGCCGCGCTGCCGATCTTCCGCCGCAGATTCGTGGTGGTTTCGGTCACGCGTGCAACTCGGTTGGCGGCGCAGGCTTTTGTTGCACACCGGCAAGCGCTGTTCGGACAATTTCGACGATCGCGTCACGGTGCGCCTGGCTCAGTTCTTCGCGGGCTTCCAGTTGCGCGCGCAGCGCTGTTGGCATGTTGGAGACTGCCTGCTGCACCGCGTGTTGCGCGTCCGTCATCCGGTCGATCGGCACCGCGTCGAACAGGTCTGCGGTCAACGCCAACAGGACGGCAATTTGCACCGACACCGTCACCGGAGTGAATTCCGGCTGCTTCAGACACGCGCGGATGCGCCGCCCATGCTCGATTATCTTGCGTGTGTCGTCATCGAGGCGGGCGCCGAACCGGGCGAAGGTCTCGAGTTCTTCGAACTGTGCATAGGCAAGCTTGAGGTCGCTCGCGACCGCGCGATAGGCCGCGCGCTGCGCTTTGCCGCCGACCCGTGAAACGGATTTGCCGACGTCGACGGCCGGTAGTACGCCGAGTTCGAACAGCGACGGCGAGAGGTAGATCTGCCCGTCCGTGATCGAGATCAGGTTGGTGGGAATGTACGCTGACATATCCTCCGCTTCGGTCTCGATGATCGGCAGCGCCGTGAGCGTACCGCCGCCACGTTCTTTGCTCAGATGCGTCGCTCGCTCCAGCAATCTCGAGTGGATGTAGAAAATATCGCCCGGAAAAGCTTCGCGGCCCGGTGGCCGGCGCAGCAGCAGCGAAAGTTCGCGATATGCGCGCGCGTGATGTGTGAGGTCGTCATAAACGATCAGCACGTCGCGGCCCGCCTGCATGAAATGTTCCGCGATGCTCGTTGCCGCGTACGGCGCGATATAGGCGAGCCCCGGCGGGTCGTTGCCCTCGGTCACCACGACCACCGTGTATTCCATCGCTTCGTGCGCTTGTAGTACGGCAACGACTTTCGCTACCGCCGCGGCGCGCTGGCCAATGGCGCAATAGACGCAAACGACGTTCTCGCCGCGCTGGTTGAGGATCGTGTCGATCGCAATGGCGGTCTTGCCGGTCTGCCGGTCACCGAGAATCAGTTCGCGCTGCCCGCGTCCGATCGGAATCAGCGCATCGATGACTTTGATTCCGGTCTGCAGCGGCTCGGTGACGGGGGCGCGGTCCATGATCGACGCAGCGGGCCGTTCGATCGGCAGGCGTTCGCTACTCGCAACCGATCCCGCGCCATCGAGCGGCCGGCCGAGCGGGTCGATCACGCGGCCGAGCAGACCCTCGCCAACAACGACATCCACCACCCGCCCGGTGCGCGCGACTGCGTCGCCCGAGTGCAGATGCCAGTATTCGCCGAGCAGCACGACACCGATTTCTTCCTCATCGACGTTGAACGCGATGCCGAACACACCGCCAGGAAATTCCAGTAGCTCCTCGAATCCTACGCTCGGCAGACCAACGACTGTGGCGATGCCCGTGGATACGGTGGTGATTGTCCCAATCTCGCGCGGTGCGAGTTGTGGTGCGAAGGACTCGCACGTCCGGACTATGCCGTCAAACGCGCGATCGAAGATTCCTTGCAGGCCTCCGGGCGCGGGCGCGGGAATGTTCACTTGGCGGTCCGAGTCGGCGCGGGCGCGCTCGTGGCCGCGGGTGCGGAAATCGTTTGTTCGCTCAGCAGCTCGCCGACACCCTTTTCCATTGCTGCAAGGTAATCCGCGATGCTCCAACCCACCTTGCAGCCCTTCGTCGTGAGTTCGATTCCACTGACAAGGTCCGGCGCCGTCTCGAAGCTAACACGGACCTCAGCCGAGAAGGTTTCATTTAGCGCATTCTGGATTGCCGCGCGCTGCGCCAACGGCAATTCAAAGGCGCTGCGTACGACTGCCGGGTCGGATGCGGACGTCAGCGCCTTCGCGAGCACTGCTTTCGACGCCGCATCCATCTCGCGCAACCGCCGCGTGAACACCTCCCCGAGGCGCTCTTCGAGACTCACTGTTGCGAGATCTGCGAGCGCCTTGCGCGCGATGGCGAACACTTCCTGCTGCGTGCGTCGACCGATCATCTGATCGAGGTTCCGGGCGTCGTTGCGCAGGGCCTCCATCCGCTTGGAAGTCAACGCGTCGGCGGCCTTGCGCGCATCATCCAGGAGCCGCTGACGTTCAGCCTTCACGTCGGCCGTCGCCTTGGCCATCAGCGCGCCGCGTTGCTGGTCGAACGCCGCATTCTTCTGCTCGAACTCGTCACGGGCCTGCTTGGCCTCGGCCTTCTTCGCATCGGCATCCGCGAGTTCGGCGGCAATCCGCTTTTCCCGCGCGTCGATGGCATCGAGTACCGGCTTGTAGAGAAACCGCTTCAGCAACCACACGAGGATCAGGAAGTTGACGACCTGGGCAGCGACGGTAAACCAATCGATCAGCACGGATCACTTTCCCGCAGCCTGCGCTATCGCGTGATTCCAGAACGGATTGGCGAAGATCAGGATCATCGAAATCACAAAACAATAGATCGCCGTCGATTCGATCATCGCGAGGCCGACGAACAGGGTCCGCGTGATCGTGGCCGAGGCGTCAGGCTGTTGCGCCAGCGACGTCAGCGCTGTCGCGACGGCTCTTCCTTCGGCGAGCGCAGGCCCCAGACAGCCGAAGCTGGTGGTGACGCCGGCGATGACGATGGATGCCATCGCAATGAGGGTCATGCTGTCCATGGGCTCTCCTTTGGCTGCTTCACCGTGGGCTCAAGTCTGGCGTTGCGATTGTGTCGAGGGCTGACGAGTACGCACGGCGGCTGCGATGTACACCGCAGCCAGAATACTGAAGATGTAAGCCTGCACCATGCCGGTCAGCAAGCCGAGTGCAGTCATGACGATCGGAAAGACGAACGGCGTAATGGTGAGCAGAATCCCGATGATCATCGCGCCGCTCATCATGTTGCCGAACAGGCGGACCGCCAGTGCCAGGGTACGCGACAACTCACTGATGATGTTGAACGGCAACATGACAAACGTAGGCTGCATATAGGATCGCAGGTAGCCGCCAATTCCCTGTTGCTCGATGCCGAACAGCGGCACTGCCACGAATACGCACAATGCGAGTGCGGCGGTTGTCGACAGCGAGCCGGTTGGCGGCTGAAATCCCGGGATGATCGTGCAAAGGCTCGCAGCCGCGACGAACAAAAACAGCGTGCCCAGAAAGCCTAGGTACGGTCTCGGGCGGCCCAGGCCCACGTCTTCGATCTGTTTCTCGATCCCGGTGACGACGATTTCCAGCAGGTTCTGCCAACGCGAGCGCTCGATCTCAGTCGACAGTTTGCGCGTGACGAGCTTCGAGCCGAGCGCGAGCCCGACCATCAACACCCACGTGAAGACAATGGTTGCGTTGAGTTTGAGTAATTCCGTGCTGCCAAAGGATCGACTTCGTCGGGACTCAGGTGCATCGCCCACCTCCCGTTGTCCGCTGCATTCGCTGCAGCGTCGTCACCCACCACACAATGGTGCGCGCGAGTACGAACCCGCACGAGACACACCACCAGTCGCTGCCAGTCGCCGCGGCCGACGAAATAGAATCCCGTCAGGGTCGCGCTCATCCGCAGCATCAAGCTCGCGAACAACCAAATTGACGGATGCTTGGCCGACATGCTCTGGCGCACGGTCCACCAGAGTCCGCCGAAGAACAAAGCACCGAGCGAGAGGCCCGCGAGCAACGCCCAACGACAGGTTCGTGATTTCATTCATCGCCGTCGACCTGCTCATCGCGGATCGCCTTGTCCTCCTTGGCAACCCAATGCCACGCGTTCGCGCAACCGACGATCAAACCGATGATCAGCAGTGTCAGCGTCCAGGAGTGAACGCTGGGATAGCGAGTGTCCAACCACGCCCCCAGTGCCGCACCGAGCAACGTCGGAACCACCACGGACCAGCCAATGAGTCCCATCATGCCGAGGCCGAACCAGACGCCCTGCGGCGCGTGACGTCGCGCCCGAAGCTTGCGCTCGGCCTTTGTGCCAACTCGCGCGGCGAAGTCCGGCTCGGCGTTCGAGGTTTTGCTGATTGGCTCGTCATTCATGTTGAAAACTCGCGAAGCGGCGTAGAAATCCGGTTTCCAATTTCACCATGACAGAACGCACGCTTTGTTCGCGTTCATCGAGGGTCAGAAACTCATGTTGCACCGTATCGCGCAACTGACCGAGGTCCGTTCCACTAATCGCCCGGCGTACGGAAACGGAAACGTCAGCGCCGGTCTTCACAAGCACGCCGCCATCCACCGCCATGTAGGTTTCGCCGTCCGCTGCGGTCTCATAAATCAGGATGCCCGGCGTGAGCGCCGCGACACAATCGAGTCGATGCGGCAACAGCCCGAACGAGCCGTCGCGGGTCTCCGCGACGATGCGCAACACGTCGCTTTTTTCGGCGAACACCTGGAATGGCAACAGCACTTTAAGGTTCATCGGCGTGGGTCGTCTTCGGCGCTGGTTTGCGCCTTTGCCGACGCTTCGTCGATCGCGCCGATCATGTAGAACGCGCGTTCCGGATAATCCTTGAATTCATCGCCCAGGATGCGCTCACAACCGTCCAGCGCGTCTTCGAGACTGACGAGTTTTCCTTCGAAGCCGCTGAACTGCTTGGTCGTGAAGAACGGCTGGGTGAGAAAACGCTCGAGCCGCCGCGCGCGGGCGACCACATTCCGGTCTTCCGGCGAAAGCTGTTCGAGACCCAGCATCGCAATGATGTCCTTCAACTCCGCGTATTGCGCGAGCGTCCTGCGGATTTCCTGCGCCAGACTGTAATGCCGATCGCCGACGATGCCTGGGGTCGCCATCTTTGAACTCGATTGCAGTGGATCGATGGCCGGGTAGAGCCCTTCGCTCGCCCGCTTGCGCGAGAGCACGATCGACGCTGAGAGATGCGAGAACGTATGCACCGCAGCGGGATCGGTGAAATCGTCCGCCGGGACGTAGACCGCTTGGATCGATGTGATCGCGCCGGTGTCCGTGTTGGCGATCCGCTCCTCCAACCGCGCGAGCTCCGTGCCCATCGTCGGCTGATAGCCCAGACGCGACGGCATCTGTCCCATTAGACCGGACACCTCCATGCCCGCCTGGATGAAGCGAAAAATGTTGTCGATCAGCAGCAGCACATCGCGGTGCTCGTCGTCGCGAAAATATTCGGCCATCGTCAGCGCCGCGTGCCCCACTCGAAAACGGGCGCCTGGCGGCTCGTTCATCTGGCCGAAGATCATCACCATGTTCGGTAGCACACCAGCCTGCTTCATGTCCCGATGCAGCTCTTCGCCTTCTCTGCACCGTTCTCCGATGCCGCAAAAGACGCTGACGCCGTCGTGGTGGCCGACCATGTTGTGGATCATTTCGGTCAGCAGCACGGTCTTCCCCACCCCGGCGCCGCCAAACAATCCCGCCTTGCCGCCGCGTTCGAGCGGCACGAGCACGTCGATCGCCTTGATGCCCGTTTCGAAGATTTCCGACTTCGTCGAACGTCTCCCGAGCGGCGGCGGGGCCCGATGCACGGAGCGCCACTCCACGTCCGACAACGCCGCGCCACCGTCGATCGTATTGCCGAAAACGTCGAACATGCGCGAGAGAACTCCGTTGCCGACCGGCACCTGCAACGGCCCGCCCGTATCTTCCACGGTCATACCGCGCGCGAGACCTTGCGTGGGCGTCAACGCGATCCCGCGCACATGATGCGCGTCCCGTTGCGAAAGCACTTCGATGACGATCTGGTTTTCGGCACCGGTGCGCAGCACCGTGTAGATCGGCGGCAACGCTTCATCGAACCGGACATCGACGACGCTGCCGCGCACGGAAACCACCGCGCCGGAACCCCGGGGCTTCACCGTTTCGCTCTTCGCACGTTCAGCCCTATCGCGCGTCTCGAGAAGTTCGACACGTTACCTCTTGGTCCACCGGCTGTTCCCAACAATATGCTAGAGGTGAAGCGCAGCCTCGTCACGTTTAACTTCGTCCGCCCAGTAGCCGGGACGCTGATAGTGTTTGTAGATACTCGCTTCCTGCTCACGATTGAGTCGCGCTGCAGAGTCGTACGGCGGTGCGTCCTTCACCGATTGTCGGGTCAGATCGATCGAGACTCTCTCGTCCGACCAGCGCACGTCGTTGATCCATTGCGGCGCGATCAGCACCTGATGACCGAGCCACCAATTGCTCGTGTCGACACGAGGTATCGAATGGCCCAGGTCTCGTCATCGACGAGAAGGCTGTGTACATGGCCGATGTCGCCATCGGTGGCCTCAATGTGGTAGTGCATGACGGCGTTGCCGCTACGCAGGTGGGGATCGTCGTTCTGTTGTGGTGCAGCGCTCGGCGCCGGGACGACGCCCGTCATCATCAGGTTGCGGGTAAGCACCCGCGCCCCATAGGCCGCCACCGTCCCAGTAGTACGGATAGCCGTAGTAGCCCAGGTAGCTGATTTCGTGCTGTCGCGACACCGGCTTCTCGGTATCGATGTCGGGGCCGTCCTTCACTTGTTCCTTGGTGATCGAGACGGGCAGCACTTTGTCCGTCCAGTTCGGCCGTCCAATTGCAATCGGTGAGATCAGCACCTTTCGGTCCGAAAGCCAGGTACCGGTTTCGACCACGAGGTAGCGGACGGCCCACCATTCGTCATCGAAATAGAAATCCTTGACGTGGCCAATGTCGCCGTCGGTCGCGCGAATGGCGTAGTCCTGTAGATCGTGCATGCTTCGTAACATGTGCTTGTCTCCCGAGAGTGTCGGCTTTCGAAACGTTGATGGGTCAGTCAGGCATTCTTGCGTACGGCACAAGCACCGACCGCAGGGCCATCATTGGCTAATCTGATCACAACGCAACAGATCGGTATGTGCGGGAGCGAACGCTGCATAGCGGTGGTCCGACGATTGGACCAGCAGATGTTTGACTGGAAATGGGCAGGCGACGGCATAAAATCGGCTGATGCAATGCGCATCAGTCCATCCCGCCGCGCATCTTCGCTATCAGCAGCAAGACTGTGCACTGACGCTGGCCGACGGGCTCGAGGAATACTACGCAGCCAATGTCGGAAGAGTCGCGCGTCCTCGCGATCTGGCGCCGGAGAGCTTTGCTCTGTTTCGCAGCCACGACATGTGCCACGTCATTTTCGGGCTCGATACCACGCTCGACGATGAAGCGTTGGCCGATATGCGAACATTGTTTTCCTGTGACGTTGGATTTCGGCGCTATGCCGCTTATCTGACTCACGACAAGCAGGCTCAAGCCCTCTTCAAGGAAATTGGCTACCTCAAGAGCGCGTGGATCACGGTGCTGGCGCTACCCCGCATCTGCCGAGCAGCCATTGAAGCGTGGCGAATGAAAAAGCGTTGGCCTTGGGTACCACCGGAGTCCTTCCAGAGTCGCAGCTTGATGGACCTGCGCCAGGAGTTCGGCATCTGCGTCATCTGATCCATGCTTCTAACCTGTATTGAACCGCGAGCGCGTCGCGCACGCAGCGCGTTATGACGCTACCATTGAGCACGCCGCAATCCATCGCATGATCGGCTGCAGAGCTCAAGCAGAGCTGGCGTTTCAATACGCAGATCGAATGAGGTTGCGGTCTCGTCGCGAAGTTCGAGCGATCATTTGGAAGAGGAACGAATGCAAAAGGTGCTCGTCGCCTTCGACGGTTCAGAGAGCGCGTTGCGCGCCATGCGATATGCGATTTCACTCGCGAAGCAAAACGGACCCGTTTCGATCCACATCGCGACCGCGCACGAGGAGCCGGTCCTATATGGAGAGATCGCGGTGTACGTATCCCGCGAAAAAATGCAGGAGCTGCAGCGCCAGCACTGCGCGGCAATTATTTTGGTTGCCGAGGAACTCCTCAAAGACGCTGCAGTACCGTACACGAAACAGATCCTCATTGGCCGCGTTGCGGAGGTGATCGCAAAGTGCGCCGATGAACTCGGGTGCGACGGCATCGTAATGGGTACGCGTGGCATGACAGCTATCGGAAACCTCGTGATGGGCTCAGTGGCAACGAAGGTCATTCATGTTGCAACTGTTCCGGTAACGCTCGTGAAATAGACATCAGCACTTCTCCAGCCGCAGCACCTCCGAAAGACCAATCGTTCGCTGGGACGTCTGCCCGATTCAGAGTTGATGATCAGGGTCAACACTCACTGGAGATGCTCTTAGATGATTGAGCAATCGATCGTGCAGGAGCTATCCGTGACGGCTTGGGTCGTGCCCGGCAGGAACATTGACGGCGAAGGCATCGTGCTCAACCTGCCTGGCCTCATCGTCACGCCGAAACCACAGCTCCCGACGAACGGGCGGCTACCCCTGGTGGCCGATGTCACGCTGATGTGCGGATGTCCGATCACGAAGGACGGGCTGTGGGATTCGGACGACTATGAGGTGCACGCGCGGGTCGCGACCGGCGGCGAGCCGACATCCGAAGTTGCCTTGAAGTTCACCGGTGAAACGAATCGTTTCGCCGGCGAACTGGCTGTGACCCGGGCCGGGCGCTACGACATCACCGTCTGGGCGTACGACGCGAGGACGGGCAATACTGGCGCTGCATCCTACAGCGTGGATGTGCCGTAGCGGCCGGCTTCGTCATCGCGAGCAATGTGCATACGAAGGTCCTTTCTTGTTCGCGACAGTCGTGCTGTTGCGCCCAAGCGGAGCTGTTAGCTGGGGGCTGAACCTCGCGGAGTCTCGCGTGACGGCTAAGGAGTGACGACCGGAAAATTCGCGGTGATCGGCTCGATCAACGCGGTGAGCGCCTCGTACAACGATCCGTCGCCGTCGACTGCGATGTCGCCCGACGCGATGCGCGCGGCCGGCGGAGCCCCGGCGAGCAGCGTCATCAGAAGCTCCGGACGCTTCATGCGCACCGTTGCGCCCGCGTCTTGCATCGCTGACGCCGGCCTCATGGATCAGCACGCCGTTCTCGACGGTGATGAGGTGCTTCTCGTTGCGATCGGTCAGCTCGATGTTGATCTTGAATGTCCGTTCCGAGGCCTTGCTCGGATTGACGCGAACGGCCGCGAAGTCGAGCAGCATCGGCGTCGTGGTCGCCGTCAGGACGTCGATGCTCATTCCGCCGGGCGGAAGATGCGCGACGCCGTGCCGCAGTTCCTGCGCGCCGGTCAGATAGATGTTGCGCCACGTACCGGCTTCCGATTCGAACGCGAGCTTCGTGTAGATCCCGGCCAGCCGCTCGCGCGCGGTCGTGTTGTGCTCGTCGGCAAAGACGACGTGGTTGAGCAGCGTCGCCGCCCAGCGCAGTTCGCCGTCGGCCTCCGCCTTCTCGGCCAGCGCCATCACGGCCGTCGCGCCGCCCATCGCCTCGACGTAGCGCTTCGCGGCCGGCTCCGGCGGCAGCGGATTGAGATTGGCGGGATTGGCGTCGTACCAGCCGAGATAGCGCTGATAGATGGCCTTGGAGTTGTGGCTCATCGTGCCGTAGTAGCCGCGATTGAACCATTGCTTGGCGAGCACGTCCGGCAGCTTCAGTACTTCGGCGATCTCGCTGGCGGTGAAGCCGCTGTTCATCAGCCGCACGGTCTGATCGTGCAGGAACTTGTAGGCGTCGCGATGACTGGTGAGGAACGCGACGATCTCGGCCATGGCCGAAGCGCGGAATGCCGTGCGCGGCGAACATCACGTCGCTCTTGTCGCCGAACAGACGGATCGATTCCGTCAGATAGTCCGCCCACGCCTTCGCATCGCGCACCAGCGCACCGCGCGCCGGCAGCAGATTGTGCATCGTCAGGTTTGCGTTCTCGGCCATGAACACGGCGCGGAACTGCGGCAGGTAGAAGTTCATCTCGGCCGGCGCTTCGGTGCCCGGCGTCAGCTGGAACACCATCGTCACGTCGCCGACGGTGACTTCCTGGCCGCGTCTGCGTGATGAGCAGGTTCGGCGCGATCAGCGACAGCGAACCCAGCGACGGGCATGGACCCAGGCCCGACGTCATCTCGCCCTCGCTGCCGCGCGGCAGCGTCAGCCCGAACTGGAAGCGCGCGCGCCGCAGCATGGCCGGACCCGCGATGATGTTCTCGGAGACGGCGTGCTCGAGGAATCCTTCCGGCGCGATGATCTTCATCGCACCCGACGCGGCATCCGCGGCGCTCGTCACGCCGCCGACGCCGCCATAGTGATCGACGTGGCTGTGCGAATAGATCACCGCGAGAACCGGCTTCTCGGCGACATGCTCGGTCACGAGCTCCAGCGCCGCGCGCGCGACTTCGACCGTGGTCAGCGGATCGACGACGATCCAGCCGGCGCCTGCATCGATGAACGACACGGTCGAGACGTCGAAGCCGCGCACCTGGTAGATGCGCTCGGCGACCTTGAAGAGGCCGTGCTTGGTGAGGATCTGCGCCTGACGCCACAGGCTCGGATTGGTCGTATCGGGCGCCTCGCCCTCGAGGAACGCGTACGACGACAGATCGAACGCCGTGCGGCCGTCGGGCCGCTTGATGAGCGGATCCTTGCGCGTCGCGATGAAGCCGCGCTGCGCAAATTCGAAATCCCTGCGGTCGTCTGCCGCCACAACTGGCGGACTTCTTCGATGCTGCTCATGGGTTTCCTCGGGCTGTGAATTGGCGTAGTTGCGACCTGCGGCATTTTGCCGCATTCGGCGCGCGGCATGAGTCCCTGGACTGTCGCGCTCTTTAGCACCTTACGAAGTCTGGTCTGTCTGTCCGACACGTGCGGAAGATGTTCGAACGTCCTCTGAGCCGCACGTTCAAATCGTACGGATTCATCGTACCGAAGTGGTTCGCCATGAGAGCGCGCGAACGCGAGTCCAACGCAATGTTCTATGAACTAATGGTTCATGATTTGAGGAGCCGTACCTGGTGAACACGCACGCGGGGAAGTTGGCCGTCGTTGGCGCCGGAATTCTGGTATGGGCCGGCGCGGTCGCTTACGCGGGCGGTGAGGTCAATACTACGTTTCATCTTGCGGACTTTTCGGCGAGTTCGGCCACCATCGACAATCAGTACTGGCCCCAACCGGTTGGGACCAAATTCACGTACCACTCCGTGGGGAAAAATGGATGTGAGGTGAATGATGTACGGGTCACCCATGTGACCCCGGTGATTGCCGGCGTCAGCACCCGGCAACTTTTGGATCAGGTCTACGAGGACGACCGTTGTAATGGCAGCCGTGACTTCCTCTCGGAAGATACGCTCGACTGGTATGCACAGGACGCAAAGGGCAATGTCTGGTACTTCGGCGAGGCCACGAAGGCGTTCTGTGACCGAAACAATCCGGATCTTGTGTGTAGCACGCTCGGGTCTTGGAAGGCGGGTGTTAAGGGTGCACCGGGTATTGTCATGCTGGCGGCACCTTCCCCAGGGGACTTCTACCGTCAGGAATATGCCGCGGATGCCCACCATGTGGCGAAGGTGGTTCGACTAAATACCGATGTGAAACTGGGTCCCGACGACCCAATCGACCCCGACCACTACACGGGATGCTTGACTACGAAGGAGTGGTCGCCCTTGAAGGAGGGAGTGATCGAGCAGCAGATTCTACTGTCCCGGCACAGGTCTCGTGCTGATCAATGAAATGCATTCCGGCACGGCGCGCACCGAACTGGTCGACATCGCGCAATCGTAATCGAGAACATCGAGCTCGCAGCGCGGCCCGCACCAGCACTTCCGAAGCGCATTGAGTTCAACGTGTTCGATGCGGCCGTCGGTACTTCTCGCGTTTCAATTTCACTGATGTAGGCATTGAGCTACGCCCGAACGCAAGACCGTCGACTACCTTGTACAGGGCCCCTTTTCAGAAATGGCTCTAGACATGAGTGACGGAACGAGTCCGCAGGCGGGTCCAGGGTCGCTGCAATTCGCGAGATCGTTTGATCACATCGATCGGACGCCTGTACCTTTGTCATCTCCTGGGATTTGTTGCGCCAATCCGGCGCGTGAGGATCGCCTCATGGCTCAAGGCCTTGCATGGACGCTCTTTTCCGCGAGCGTGCTGTTGTTCATCGCATACGAAGTACGTTCGATATGGATTGGTCGTCGATACCCGGAACGGGTGGCGCGCACGGCCCACGCTCGCATGCGCGTGAACTGGGTCCGCGCCTTGAGTCGAGAGGCCGGGTCCGAGATCCTCGCGGTGCAAACACTCAGAAATTCGCTGATGTCAGCGACTATTGCCGCGTCAACGGCGGCGTTGGCATTGACCGGCACTATCGGTCTAGCGGCACCACGACTCGTGACCGACTCCGGCGTACTCGAGTCATTCCACGAATCTTCGCTTCGCGCCGCGCTAGAGGTCCTGCTGATCCTGGTCCTCTTCGCATCATTTGTGTGTTCGACGATGGCCATGCGCTATTTCAACCACGCGGGTTTTGTGATGTCGATGCCGGTGGCTTCACCTGAGCGACAGGCAATGAACGACGTGGCTGTCGACTATGTCGAGCGCGCCGGCCTGCTCTATAGCTGGGGGCTTCGTTTCCTCTTGATGATCGCGCCCCTCATCGCAGGCGTTGTGAATCCGTTGGCCATGTTGCCGATGATGATGGCGCTCGTCGCGGTGTTGTCACGACTTGATCGGCCAGCGAAGCCAACATCACCAAGTCAAAAGGAATCAACCGTATCGAGTTTCTCAACCGACACTCAAGCAAGCCGTCCCGGATGACGCAATCCTGCGTTGGACCACAGCCAGACTCCCACAACGATCATTGGCAGGCTCAGCCATTGGCCCATGCTCAGACCCAAGTGCAGCAAACCCAGGAAGCTGTCGGGCTCTCGAGTGAACTCCACCCCGAATCTGAAGACGCCGTAACACATCAGGAATAGCGCCGAGATTTGGCCCCGAGGTCTGTCCTTGCGGCTGAACAGCCACAGGATGCAGAACAGAACGATGCCTTCCAACGCGAACTCGTATAGCTGCGACGGATGGCGTGCGAGGCCGTCATTGGCTCGCGGAAATACCATCGCCCACGGAAGTTCGGCGGAGGCGACTCGTCCCCAGAGTTCCCCGTTGATGAAGTTCCCCAGTCTGCCAGCAGCGAGACCAAGCGGAACCAGCGGAACAACGAAGTCGGTTAACTCGAGAAAGGCAATTCGATGCCGTTGGGCGAAGAGCAACAGCGACAACGCGACACCCAGTAACCCGCCATGGAACGACATCCCTCCTTCCCAGACTCTGAACACCGACAAGGGATCGGCCAGGTAGTCGGCGGGTTTGTAGAACAGCACATAACCTAGACGTCCGCCCAGAACAACGCCAAGTACTCCGTACACCAAGAGATCGTCCAGTTCCTTCACGGCAAAGGGTCTGTTAGGGCGTGCGAGTCTGAGTCGCCCAAGCCCAACGAACAGCGTGAAGGCCAACACGTACATCAAGCCGTACCAATGAACGCTGACGGGGCCGATCTGCAGTGCGACGGGGTCGATGTCGGGGTGAATGAACATCTCGGAGTCTCTCTCGGAACTATGAACTCTCAGAAATTTGAGGGCGGAGCGCGCCTCCTTTAACCCGACAATCCAATTTCCGGCGTGTCACGACGCGACGATCGACGCACTTTCTCGATGGCACGCTTGGTGAGAGCCGCCTTGATGAAATCGTTGGGGCCGAGCACGATCACACCTGCGACGGCTACGATGAATGCGCTCTGAGCAAGCGGCAGTGGTCGCAGCTCACCGAGACCGAACGCACCCACCAGTGCTCCCGCGGCCGCATCCGCAGCGATCGCCACGGCAAACACGGTGCTGGGCCGCGACGCCCAGAAATGACGTCGCTCCCGCACCGAGATGATCGAGAACAGCGCAAAGAACAGGAGTATCTGAAACGTAAATGTCTGCAGACGACCGTCACCGTTACCGAGCGCGAACTGGGTCCAGCCAAATGCTAGAAGACCGAGCGCTTCGGCGAGCATCAGTAATCCTAGAACGACAGCGACGCCGATCAGCGGGCCGATGTTCCACGTTTCCGGCGTCTTCGACGCATCTACTCGGTCCGTTGCCAACGTAATCTTTACGAAGTCCGTCATGAATACCAACAGCACCATACCCAACGCGGAAATGACGAATTGACCGCTCACTAGAAAGGCGATGACCACGAGACCCGCCTTCAAAATGGTGCGGCTGACCTTGTTGATGATCCAGGTGAGCACGCGCTGATAGATGGCTCTGCCGATCTTGACCAAATCGACGATGTTGGCGAGGCCTTCCGTCGTCAGAACGGCACTCGCTGCGCCTTTGGCCACGTCGGACGAACGGCTTACCGCAATTCCCACTTCGGCTTGACGCAGCGCTGGTGCGTCATTGACCCCATCCCCGGTCATTCCAACGATGTGTCTGGCGGCCTGTAGGCTCTTTACCACCAGATATTTGTCTTCGGGAAATACTTCGGCGAAGCCACCTGCTTCGGCCACCAGGTCGGCCGTGCGCGAACCTCCGTCATGCTGCGCGGCCCGTATATCGGGTGCACGCACGATCTCGCCAAGCCCCAACGAGCGGGCAATCTCCCGCGCGACAGGCAACGCGTCACCCGTCAGCATCTTCACCATGATGCCGAGGGAGCGCAGCTCGTCGATGAGACGTCTGGAGTCCGGGCGGGGCGCATCGTAGAGATACGCAAGGCCGACCAGCTTCAGTGGTGCCTCACCTTCGGCTCGCGCTACAGCCAACGTGCGCACGCCCTTCACTGCTTCGGCGTTGGCAGCGTCCTCCAGCGCGGTGATTGCCGGCGCATCGAGGCCAGCGGCCTCAGCAACGGTGCGCAAAGCCCCCTTCACGAAGCGGAAGTTGGCCCCATCGACTTCGATCACCGCCTCGGTGCGCCTCGTCGCTGCCGAGAACGGCGCGAAGGAGAGCGTTCGGCCCACGCGCTGCGTGATCTTGCGATCCTTCACCGCCTGCAGAAACGCAAGATCGATCGGATCGGCGTTTGCCTCGTTAGACGCAAAGGCACCTGCTGCCACGACGTCGTTCTCCGCAAAACCTGCGGCCGGAAGACACCCGGCGAACGAGAGTCGATTCATCGTCAGCGTGCCGGTCTTGTCGGCGCACAGCACGTCGAGCGACGCAGCGTCCTCCACAGCGCTCAGCCTCGTGATCAAAATCCCGTGACGCGCCAACTCCGTCGAGCCAAGCGCCATACTGACCGTGAACATCACCGGCAGTGCAACGGGGATCGCGCTCATCAGTACGACCAGCGCGATCGGCAACGTGTCCAGCAATGGCAGTCCCCGCAGCATCGAAACGGCCAGCGTGAGTGCGACCAACGAGCCGACAATGATGAACAACCATCTGACGACTCGAGAGACGACCTCTTCGACATGCAGCTTGGGTTGCGCGCCTTCGACGAGTTGCGTTGTGCGGCCGAAGTACGTCGCCGTGCCGGTCGCCACCACAACGCCCGTCGCCTCACCGTGAGCTACGGTCGCACCCGAGTAGAGGATTTCATCGGCATTCTTGCCCACTGGTTGCGACTCGCCCGTGAGTGAGGATTGGTCGAGCGTCACAGCCCCGTCGATGACTTGTAGATCGGCAGGTACGAAGTCCCCTGCACGAACGCGTGCAATGTCACCTTTGACGAGCGCGCGCGCCGAAACAGTCGCCCAAGTCCCATCGCGCAGAACCCGCGCGAGAACGTTGAGCTGCTGACGCAACGCAGCGACCGCAGCGTTCGCGCGCTGTTCCTGCAGGTAGCTCAGCACCGCGTTGACAACCAATAGTGACAGCGCTACCAGAAAATCGGCGCGCTTATGGAGGATCAGCGATAGCACGGCGATCAATTCGATCATCCACGCGGACAGGCCCCAGAACTTTCCGAGAAACAGCAGCACCGCATGGCGCTTCTTCTCCGGGACTTCGTTCGCACCGTCGCGCTCCAGACGGACGCCCGCCTCGCGAGCGGAAAGTCCGCTCTCGACGCTGGAGCCCAACGCATGCAAAACGTCTGTGACGCTCGGCCTTGGCACCACGTTGTCAATCACAGTTCGGGACCTGCCATGCCAAGTTGCCTGTCGGGTGTTGAGTAACGACACGTCACCTTAGTTCCATCTAAACCCTGCAGGAACAAGGCGCCAGTCGTTGACGCTCTGGGCGGCGCTCAATCGCATAGGGAACCTCCCCATTTGAAAGTAGTCCTACAGCGGACGTGCGTTGTTGGGATGAACGTCCGATAGTGATTGAAGATCAACCTCATGCTTGTACCGATGGCTCTCGCCAGCGGCCGGTTATACCCGTAATCACTCGCATCAAAGTAATGACCACACAACGGATGATCGCTGCGCTATTTCTTTGGCCGCTACTTGCGAGTGGCGCCGATTCGGTACCGATTGCGCCGACGAGCACACCGCGACCACCGGAAATCAGTGCGACCGCGTACATCCTGGTCGACTTCGACACGGGTGATGTGCTCGCGGAGAAGAACGCGGACGCGCGGGTACCACCGGCGAGTCTGACGAAGATCATGACGAGCTACATCGCGGCACGAGAGATCGAGTCGGGACGGATCCACATGTCGGATGACGTGCCCATCAGCATCAACGCATGGAAGCACGCAGCGCCGGACCAACAACAATCGGCGATGTTCATCCGCGAAGGCACGACAGTGAAGCTCGAAGATCTGCTGCGCGGCGTCATCATCCAGTCGGGTAACGATGCGACGGTCGCCGTCGCCGAATACGTCGCCGGCAGCGAAGACGCGTTCGTCGAACTGATGAATCAGCAGGCGAAGGCGCTCGGCATGTACGGCACGCATTTCATGAATTCCGACGGTCTGCCGGACCCGGAGCACTACAGCACCGTGCGCGACCTCGCGACGCTGGCACGCGCGCTCATCCATGATCATCCGCAGCATTACGCGATCTATTCGGAGAAGTCGTTCCGCTACAACAACATCGATCAGCCGAATCGCAACCGACTGCTGTGGCGCGATCGCACGGTCGACGGCGTGAAGACCGGGCACACGAAAGAAGCCGGCTACTGCCTCATCGCAAGCGCGCTGCGCGACGGCATGCGACTGATCTCAGTCGTGATGGGGGCGAACAGCGACGAGACGCGGACGCGCGACAATGCAGAGTTGCTGTCGTTCGGCTACCGCTTCTTCGAAACCCACAGGCTCTACGACCGGGGCGACGTGCTGCGCACCGACGAGGTCTGGTTTGGTAAAGAGAATGAAGTGCAACTCGGCGTCGCGGCGCCGGTCTATGTGACGATCCCGCGCGGACGCTACGACGATCTCAAGGCAGAGATGGACGTTGCGCGCATCGTCAAGGCGCCGTTCGCCGCCGGCGATTCGTTGGGCGAACTGCGGGTTTCGCTCGACGACAAACCCGTCGCGAATGCGCCGCTGACGGCGCTCTCCCAGGTAGACGAAGCCGGCTGGTTTAAACGGCTCTGGCAGCACATCTACCTGTTCTTCCGGGACCTGTTGAGTTGACGCAATGTGTAGCGAAAATCGCTACGCCCTGACAACTCACACCAGCGCTGTCATCACCCGCTCCAGCTTCTGTCGGACCTCGGCGGCAAGCTGATCGATTTCTGGTCTATCAACCAGCGCGAGCACCGCGTTCGGATCCATGAATTCCACGTGCACTTTGCTCGCAAGGTCCTGACGCACCATTACGTTGCAAGGCAGCAGCAGACCGATCGACGGTTCCGCCTGGACCGCACGGTACGCCAGCGCGGGGTTGCAGGCCCCGAGAATGCGAAAAGGCGGCATCTCCTTGTCGAGTTTCTTCTTCATGGTCGCTGCTATGTCGATATCTGTGAGTACGCCGAATCCCTCCTTTTGCAGTTCTTGAGTTACGTTCTCGACCGCTGCTTCGAACGTTGACGATACCGTCTTGCCGAAACTGTACCTGTTTCTCATGTCGTTGCTCCTTGACTGGCTACAGATTAAACGTTTGTTTCGATCGCGTTGGATTACGGTGGATGACGAAATCAGTTCACTGAAAATCCGCGTGTCGGCCCGCGCCAAACTGCGGCTGAGTTGGGTCCACTTCGGGTCCGCCCGACGTAACTTGTCGTCCCTGTCTTCCATTTGCCGCGCCCTACTATCCTTGTGCTCAGAGCGAGAATGCTTCCTTAGACCGTCGGTCGCATCGATTCGCTGACGTCCAAATTCGCGCGGTTGGAAGAATCACGACATCGCGTGATTTGGTTTTCCATTCCAATACGAACACCGCAGCAGCACTATCCCAGACCTGAAGAAAACAGGGAGGATGATCTCAATGTAGGGAACCAACGAGAGGAGTAAGGTGCGATCGCGACGATCGCGGTTGGAATCAAGCGTTTGCGACTCTTCGAAAATGGCGGAGCGGACGGGGCTCGAACCCGCGACCCCCGGCGTGACAGGCCGGTATTCTAACCAACTGAACTACCGCTCCGAACTCGAAGACCCAAGCTGTCTGCCTGGTGGGTGTTGCAGGGGTCGAACCTGCGACCTACAGCTTGTAAGGCTGCCGCTCTACCAACTGAGCTAAACACCCGGGAAAGTGCGAGCGGCGTATGTTACTGATTCACTTGGGGGAGTCAATCCGCGCACCTCGCCGCGGCGCGCGTGGCGGTCGCGCTCCGACTGCTACACTTCGACGTCTTCACGCTTGGGGGGAACACAATGGCGGCAAATGCGGCGTTGGCGGCTTATCAGCAGTTTGATTTCAACGACGGCCGCTGGACGCGCCCGGTTTACCGGCGCGGTTCGGGACCGGCGGTGATCATCATTCACGAAATGCCCGGTATGCATCCATTAGTGATCCGTTTTGCCGATCACGTCGCCGCGGCCGGCATGACCGCCGTGATGCCGAGTCTGTTCGGGTCGCCCGGACGCGAAGTCACGATGGGTCACGCGGTCGGCGTGATGCTCAAGGCAATCTGCGTGCGGCGCGAGTTCAACGTCTGGGCGACGAATCGCTCGAGTCCGATCGTCGATTGGTGTCGCGCATTGGCGCGCAAGATGCACGCGGAATGTGGCGGCAACGGCGTCGGCGCGGTGGGTATGTGTTTCACCGGCAATTTCGCGCTCGCGATGATGACCGAGCCTGCCGTCGTCGCGCCGGTCTTGTCGCAACCGTCGCTACCGTTGCCCGCGGGTCCCGGCGGGGACAAGCGCCGGGGCGCAATCGGTGTGTCGGATGACGAGATCGCATGCGCGAAGCGGCGCTTCAACGACGAGAATCTGTCGATGATCGGCCTGCGCTTCTTCGGCGACTCATTTGTACCCGACGAACGTTTCGACACGTTGAAGAAGACGTTCGGCGACAAATTCGAAGCGATCGAACTCGATCCAAAGGATGCTGCGCCGGATACCGGCATGGCGCCGCACTCGGTGCTGACGCTGCACCTCGTCGACGACGATCCGAACGGCCCGACGAAGCGCGCAGAGCAACGCGTGATCGAGTTCTTCAGACAGCGCGTCGGCGCAACGGCCTAAAGAGCGTGCGGCTACCGCGCGCCCCTCAGCGGACGAGCCTCGAAATGATCTTCCTCAGCCTCGGCGTAGCTGCGAGCGCCTGACGCATCGCATCGAACTCGCTTTCTTCGAGGATCATCGGCGAACGCTGAAAGCCGCCCCGGTGATCGTAGAAACAGAAGCGGACCTCATACTGCCCCTTCGCCTCGCCGTCGGTGAATTTGAGCAACTGCAGGCATGGCCTGTGGTATTGGGTCACGATCATCGCTTCTTCTTCAACGATTCCGCTGCCCCAATGCAGGTTGAACGTTTTCGCCTTCGGCGGCTTTGCTTTTGACGTCGGCTTGTCTGTGGTTTCGCTCGCAATCTTCGGTGCTTTCGCCATTGACGATGCCCTCTTCGCACACGACACGCATCATCGCCGAAACGCCGCTCGATCCGCGCGCGAAAGTCACTCGGGGGCTTGTAGTCGTTCGTCGTCGATCTGATACAGCGTCAGCGCACGACCGGAGCCTGGCGCCTCGGCCCGGCTATTCCAGCACCGGGCGGGTCTTGACGAACACGCGCCCCGCTTCGACAAAGCGCAGCCACATAGACCAGCCCGCGGGAACACGCAGCCACGCGCGCGGATGGAGTCGGCGTTGCGCGGTCTCCGCGACGCCGGACAACATCAGTAACTCGCGCGGCACCAACGCACCGTCGAAGGTGTATTCCGCACCCATTCCGCCGTCGAGCAACATCACGTCCTCGGTGCCGAAGCGATGTAGTGGGTGCACCCGTGTGGTTCCGTTAGCGACTGCCGCGTCGATCGCGGTGGTATCGATCAACACAGGCGTGAGATCGTCGGCGAGAAACTGTCGGAGTTTGACGAACAGCACGCACCCTTCGTCCGATCGCGGCGTGTGCGCGCTGCCGGGCGGGTTGCGCACATACGTTCCGGCGGGGTAGTTGCCGTGTTCGTCGGCAAACACACCGTCGAGCACGAAGAATTCCTCGCCACGGTCGTGGCGATGTGGAGCGAAGCGGGACCCCTTGCGATATCGCACGATGCTCGTCGCCACCGCAGTTTCATCGCCGATGCGATCGAGCATCACTCGCTCGACGCCCGGCTCCGGTGAGGGGATCCAGTGCTGCTGGTCCGCGGCGACCCAGGCGATCTGCGCAAAATCGGCGCGAACGCGCAGCGACATGGGCAGAGTCGTTACTTGATGCGCACCGTCAGCACGTCGCACTGACAGCCGTGCAGGACGCCGGTCGCGGTCGAGCCGAGCAGCAGTCCGAGTCCGTGCCGACCGTGGGTGCCGAGAATGATCAAATCGGTGCCCAGCTCCATCGACATTTCGCGGATCTCGTGTGCGGGATTGCCGCGGCCGACGTACGTGCGCTTCACCGGGATCCCGAGCGACTTCGCGTGCTCCGCAAGCCGAGCCTCGGCTTGGCGAACCGCGTCCGCTTCGATCAGTGCGGCGTCGGCCGACAGCGCCGCGACGTCGAATCCCGAGTAAACCTGATTGATTGGCTTGATGACGACGATCAGCGACAGTTCGGCGTCATTCTGTTTGACCGTTTCGCGCGCCTGATCCAACACCTGCTGCGCTTCTTCGGACAGATCGACGGCCGCGAGAATCTTCTTGTATGGCATGGGTGCGCCTCTTGAATGTCATCGGTCAACAATAAGGCTTTCAGCCCGAAATCGCGACGGGCGCGACTTCGAATCGCTACAGGCCAGACAACGCC
Organism: uncultured Gammaproteobacteria bacterium; assembly: GCA_963829065.1. Classification (GTDB taxonomy): domain Bacteria; phylum Pseudomonadota; class Gammaproteobacteria; order Pseudomonadales; family Azotimanducaceae; genus DATJGR01. The sequence goes on from CAWHHK010000025.1 coordinate 183,730, forward strand.
AGCCGCAGCGCTTGCGGCACCAGCTCGTGCATCCACGGATGCAGGGTCGCGACCGACGGCGAGGCGCGCTTGTAGCGCAGCGCCATCTCGATGAAGCACAGCGGCGCGGCCAGCGACAACGCGCGGTGCATCTGTTCGGCGGTTCCGAACTCTGAGAATCCGGCAAGGTAGGCGCGCTCGAGCCGCGCATGGTTCGCGACGGTGTCGAGCCGCGCATTGACGAGCCCGACCTGCAACGGCGCGATGCTGAAGAATGGATGTCCGATCGCGACATCCTCCCAGTCGATGATGGCAGCGGTGGTTGCGGTGACGAAGATGTTCCCTGGCCACAAATCGCCGTGCTCGATCGTCGGCGGAATCCCGTATGCCGCGAGCTCTTCACAACGGCGCACGAGCCCGGGCACGGAATCACGCAGCCGATCACATTCCGCGCGCGTCAAGCCGTCGGGTTCGCCGACCCGCAATGCGTCCGGATCGTCCATCACCGAAGCGATCGCCGGCACCAACGCCTCGAGATCGCGCGCCCCGCAGCCCAGTGCGACGAGTTCGTCAACGTGCGCCGCACAATCTGCCTGCAGACTCGCGTAGCGCATCGGCCCCGACTTCCCAACGCGCGATATCGCCGCACTTCTTCGAGGTTGTGGCCAGGACAAGCCTCGGTCAGCAGCCACCGACGCTCTCGCTCAGTCGCAACGATTCGCGGTACCGCGTCCGGGTACAGAGCCGCCAGCCACGTCGTGACCGCCAATTCGACGCGACCGCTGCGCGGCAACGCCTTGAAATAGAACTCGGCGTTCTCCGTCCGCGCCTTGAGCACGCACGACGACGGCCAGTTCCTCAGCTGGCGAATCTCGCTGACGGCGCCGAGGCCGGCGTCCGCCAACGCGCGTCTGGTCCAATCCTTAGCGCCACCGAGCCAGCCGGGTCGCATCCACTCCCGACCGTCGGTGACCTCGATTGCAGCCTGTGACTGCAACCACAGCGCAACGGCCGCGCGGTCACTCGGATCGCGCAGATTCGTCAGCTCCGACGGATCGCACCAGCGCATGCTCGTCGGAACACTGCTGTCGTCCGGTAATTCGAGTTCGTGCGCACGCTCGACGATCCCATCGATCGGTGCCGAATGGCTCAGGCTGCGCAACACAGTGGGGCGAATGCCAAACCGTTGCTCGACGGCAGCATTGATGTGATCGGTCTCGGCCGTGTGCGCATCGGCCGTCGTTATGACTGGCAGCTTCGGGTCGCCGGATACGCCGACCAACGCGACACCACGATGCTGCGAATGTCGTATGAGCAGTCGATGGCGGACCGCGAGCGCGGGGACATTTTCTTCGTCAGGCGCCAAGGTGCGATTCGCGCTGGTGCTGCGCTGAGGGTGATGAGCGACGCGGTCAGACGCCGATCTGCTGACGCTCGAGCGCGATGAAATCCTTCCACACGGCATCCATCGTCGGCTGCCAACGGTTCAACACGGGGGAACGAGCCGCAGCGTCGTCGAGTCCTCGTACGTGCTTCAGATAAAGGTACATGAACGCCGATACGCGCGCGTTCACCACACAATGCACCCAGACTTTCTTACCTTCGAGCGCCTGCATAGCTCCGAAGAAAGTCCGTAAGTCCTCGACCGACGGTGCGCTGAATTCGACGGGAATGTGGAAATAGCTCATGCCGAGTCCCGTCACGACGCTGCCCTCGTCAGCGATCGCGTGGTCGGACGTCGGCAACGCGAGATTGACCACCCCCGCGTAGCCGGCTCGCGCAATCAACGAGAACTGCTCGCGTTCGGGTTGCCCCGACGTTCCCACGTCAGGGGTGAGCTGGACGAAATTGGTAATGCCGGCGAGTTCGGTCATGGGCGCGTTCCGCAACGGTCGAGGGCCGATACTTTACGCAAAACTGCTGTCGGACACCTTAGGTGTGTGGCGCAGCGCACTGTTTTACAGCGCGCTTCCAGAGGAGCGGGCGCCGATGCTCTAAGCTTCCACCGATGAATAGTTCCCCGCAGAACCGTATCGAAGTCCCCGTCGGGAGGCTCGATATAGGCATGTATGTTGCCGAGCTGGACAGGCCCTGGCTCGACACGCCGTTTGCATTGCAGGGGTTCTACATCCGGACAAGGGAAGACGTCGAAACGTTGTCCGAATACTGCGAGTTCGTTTACGTCGATCCGCGTCGCCTGCAGCGCGACGCCGCACTGCCAAAGGCTCGCGCGCGCTACAAGAACACGGTCACGATGAAGACCGAGTTCACGACCGCGCAGACAGACCTCGAAAGCGCCCACGTCGCAATATCAAAAGTGTTCGAACGGCTCAGTTCCGGGGCGCCGTTGGAGGTCGCCGCTGTCAGTCGCGCGATCAATCCGCTGATCGACAGCGTGTTGCGCAACAAGGACGCGATGGCCGCGCTGATGCGCATCCGCAAAAAGGACGACTACACCTATGGCCACTGCCTTGCGACCGCCGCGTGGGCGGCGATTCTGGGTCGCCACCTCGGGTTCGACACTGACACCTTGAAGACGCTTGCCCTCGGCGCGGCCCTGACCGACGTTGGTAAGGTGCGTGTCGACAGCGCAATTCTCGCGAAGGTGACAAAACTGACCGACGAAGAACTCGTCTCCGTGCGCGCGCACGTGGATCACTCGATCGAGATCGTGCAAGACGCCAAGGTCGAACCCGAGGTGATCGAGATCGTCGAGAGTCATCACGAGCGGCACGACGGATCTGGTTATCACGCAGGGCTCGTCGGCGCCGAGATTCCGTTGCTCGCGCGCATCGCTGGACTTGCGGATTCATACGACGCGATGATCACGACCCGACCGTACGCGGCGGCACGTTCGTCGTACCAGGCGATGCAGGAGCTGTCCGATCTGAAGGACAAGAAGTTCCAGGGCGAGCTCGTCGAGCAGTTCATGCAGGCGATCGGTCTCTTTCCCACGGGGTCGCTGGTGGAACTCAACACCGGCGAGGTCGGCATCGTTGCGGCCCAAAACGCGAGCCGCCGATTGAAACCGACGGTCATGGTCATTCTCGCCGCCGACAAACAACGTCTCAAAAAGTTCAACACCATCGACCTCACACGATCAGACACGCCCGACGGGCGCATCTGGATTTCCAAGGAGTTGGCACCGGGCTCTCACGGAATCGACGCTGAAGAGTTCTACCTGTGACCACCGAGGCCCGCGAAGTCATCGATCGAGTCGATGACGCACTGTTGCGAGCGAACGCGGGCGGCTTCGTCGTCGGGCTCGTGCGCCTCGACCGACTCGCCGAGATCAACGAACTCATCGGCTTCGAGTGCGCGTCACTGTTGCTCGACGAGTTCGAGACGCGCGTGCGTTCGCTGGCCCGCAAGCAGGACACGCTGGTACCGATGGATCGCCACACGATGCTGCTCATCCTGCGCGGCGTGCAGAATTCCGAGCACGTCGCGCTGGCCGCCGCCAAGCTGCAGCGGCTGTTCGAACCGCCCATCGAAGTGCTCAACGACATCGTGAAGGTCAGCATCCACGCAGGTTTCGTCATGCTCGGCACGCGCGCGAGTCCGACGCGGGAGATCCTGCGCCGCGCGGAATCCGCATTGCGCCGCGCGCAGCGCGACGGCACTGTCTGGGCGCTCGGCGACGAGACCGACGCGCCGGGAACCGGCATCGACTTCACGCTGCGGCGTCGCATCGAAGAGGGCCTCAACGACGGCCAATTCGTGCTTTACCACCAACCCAAAGCCCACGTCGGATACGGCAATATCATCGGCGCGGAAGCGCTGATGCGTTGGCACGTTCCAGGGCGCGGCGTCGTCGCGCCGACCGAGTTCATCGGAACCGCCGAGCGATCCGGGCTCATTCGCCCGCTGACGTGGTTTGCACTGAAGGCCGCGATCGCCGAGTGCCGCAAGTGGCCGATCGAAATCGGCGTTGCAGTCAATCTCGCCCCTTCGCTGCTCGACGATCCCGATCTGGTGCGCATCGTGCAGGATGGCCTTGCGATTTTCGACGTGGCGCCGGGCCGACTGACGGTGGAGGTCACCGAGAGCAGCGTCGCTGGCAATCGCGACCGCGCCTTTGCGGCGCTGTCGGAGCTGCGCGCGCTCGGCGTCCGCGTTGCAATCGACGACTTCGGCACCGGCTATTCGTCGTTCGCCAATTTCCGCAACATTCCGGCCGACGAACTGAAAATCGACTGCTCGTTCGTGTCCCGCATGCTCACCGAGGATGCCGACGCCCGCATCGTCAAGAGCGTCATCGATCTGGCCCACAACTTTTCGATGAAGGTCGTCGCCGAGGGTGTCGAGGACGCCGATACCGCGCAGCGTCTGCGAGCGCTGGGCTGCGACTATCTGCAGGGTTTCTGGCTCGCAAAGCCGATGCCGCCGAAGGAATTCAGAGGCTGGCTCGCGCGCAAACTGGGACCGGCCCCGCGCGCAATCAACGTGCATTGACCGTCAGCTATTTCCGATCGATCAGCGCCCGTTCGATGCGGCGGTCGGGGATCAGCCACCACAGCGCGACCCCGACATACAACGCACCGGCCGCCCACTGCGAAACGAACGCCAGTGGCACCGCGACCAGATAGATCACCGGCGACATCTTGCCCTTGAAGTCCGCACCGACGGCGACGCGCAGCAAGGACCCGCTGCCTTCTGCCGCGGTCAGCGTTCGTTGCAGAATCAGGTACGCAATCGCGGACATCAACAACACCGCGCCGTACAACGCCGTGGGGGCGGCGGCGAAGTGGTTCTCGCCCATCCAGCCGGTCGTGAACGGGATCAACGATAACCAGAAGAGCAGGTGCAGGTTCGCCCACAACACCGCGCCATTGATGTGCTGAGCCGCGTGCAGCAGGTGGTGATGGTTGTTCCAGTAGATCCCGACATACACGAAAACTGAGCACGTAGCTCGACAGCACCGGAACCAGCGGCGCCAGCGCCGCGACGTCGTCGCCGTGCGGCACCTTCATCTCGAGCACCATGATCGTGATGATGACCGCCAGTACGCCGTCGCTGAATGCTTCCAGCCTGCCCTTGCCCATCACGGCATTCGCAATCGTCACGTCACCTCCGGCAATGATCAGAGAAACCTCGTCCCGAATTTCAACGATCGACTATACCGGGCCACCCGGGCGCGGCTGAACGAAGTTGTGTGCAAATCCATCGCACCCGCCGGTCGGGTAAGATCACTCACCGTCAACTCACACAGGACGCGTCTCATGTTTCTTCGAAAGTTTTTTCGAGCAGTGGCGATGATCGCACTACTCAGCTCGAGTTCGGCCTACGCGGCCGACGTCGGCGGAACCTGGAATCTCAAAGTGGAGACCCAGGCCGGCACTGGCACACCGACGCTCGTCCTCGTCCAGGACGGCGAGAAACTGACCGGAACCTACACGGGCCGGATGGGAAAGTCGCCGATCACGGGCACGATCAAAGGCAATGCGCTCGAATTCTCGTTCACCGCATCGGGACCGATGGGATCAGCCGTGGTCAGCTACTCCGGCACAGTGGATGGCGACAACGTCAGCGGCACGATGACGATGGGGTCAATGGCCGGCGGCAACTTCACCGGCCACAAAGAATGACGGTGGAGGCGTGTTGCGCCGGACTCGCTCGAGCCATCCCTGGGCGCTCGACCACGCGCCATCCATGGCGCGTGACGGTCCGGCGCAACACGCCTCCACCTCTGGCGATGTCGCGTCCCCACCGTCATCGCAAGTGCGGTGCATGCGCGTGAAACAGATGTGTTCGAGCATCGTCGATTTGATCGCGTTGTCGACCTGCCCGAAACGTTGCCGTCTCGACGGCCACCCATGAACGAAGCCGCGCCGTCGAATTCGTGCGGTGGCGGAGGTTCGGTGCGCCGGACCGTCTCGCGCCATGGATGGCGCGAGGCGAGCGCCCAGGGACGGCTCGAGCGAGTCCGGCGCACCGAACCTCCGCCACTCTCCCCAAAAAATTCACAACGGCTTCACCGGCACCCACAACTCGCACTCGAACGCGCCGGTGCGCATGTCGACCGGCAACTTCGCGGGGTAGTACTCGATGCACGGCCGCGGGTCGATCTGCATCGCGCTCGACGGCAGCCAATCGCGGAACACTTCGTTCCATGCGTCGGTGATCGTCGCGGGCGTACCTTTGAACGCGCGCACCGCGAAGCGGCCGGCGGGTAACACGGTGATGGCCGCCGGCTTCGTCGCGATGAAGTCGTCCGGCACCTCGACGCACGCATCGTAGCGAAGCTTGTCGGGCGCGGTGACCGCGGGGTCGTCGAGCGCCATGCCATAACGCGGCTGGTCGGACAGACCGTTGGCCGCAAGCCACGGCAGCACCGTCTCGCGCCAGAAAGCGCCCACCGTCGCGCCCATGGGACCCACGTTGCGCAGGTACGCAACGCGGGTCGCCGGGAAGTCGACCACTTTCACCTTCATGTTGATCTCCGCAATGAACTGATCGGAGCGTTCATGCTGCGTGATGTGTCCAGCCGTCACCTGAGCGCGCTTGCGAATCCGCTGATCCGGCTTGCGATGATTAATTTGCGCGTCGCGCTCGCGCACGGCCTCGATGCGTAACGATCGTGAGCGCGGCTCCTCCGCGCGCCATGCGCTGGGCGTTTGACCGTAGCGCAGTTTGAATGCGCGCGCGAACGCCTCGCCGGAACCAAAACCGACCGCGAGCGCGACACCCAATACCGACGTGCCGCGATCAGCGGACAACCGCGTCGCCGCGACGTCGAGTCTGCGATTGCGTACGTAGTCGGCTGGCGTCTCTCCCATCCATGCCGCAAAGACGCGATGAAAGTGGAACGGCGAGAAGTGTGCAGTATTCGCGAGCACTTCGAGGTCGACGGGTTCGTCCAGATGCTGGTCGATATAGTCGATCACGCGCTGAAACCGGCGGGCGTATTCGCTGCGGCTCGCTTGCGCGCTTTTTTTGGAGTGCGTCGATGGGACCGCGCTTGCGAGGTCTGCGCGTCTCAACAATTCCGTTGGGGGGCGACCGGCATATTGCGGCAACGCATCGTTGATCTCGTACCACGACGCTTTCGACCCGACGCACATATGAAACGCCGGGCGCACGCTCGGCGCATCGCGCAGCGTTCCCAGCGCAACCTGCGCGAACGCACCGTCGCACACGACTTTGAAGACGAGCGATCCGCAGGTTGGACAGAAATGCACCAGATTGGCGTCGGCGTTGCGGTGAACGGCGCATTGACCTGCCCGGTCGACGCGCAACTTCTCGCGCTCGATACCACCAAACGCGCTGAACGCCGAGCCCGTCGCCGCGCGGCATTGCGCGCAGTGACAATAGCCGGCATACGCGAAGTCATCTTCGACGTCGAACTGAACCGCGGCGCACGCGCACTGGCCTTTCAGGATCCGCTTCACGGCGCCACCGCGACCATCAATCTAGGAACGGCGCGCGCGCAACGCCGCGCGGCGCTCGAGGCTCTGCTGCGGCCAGTAGCGCGCGGTCTCGTAGTACTCGGCCACTGCGGGTGTGCCGATCGGCAACACGACCCACGGTTGCTTCGTCGACGTGAAGATGTGGATATCCGGCGGACAGCGGCTGGGCTCGTCGAGCGTGCCGACGCGGACGAACCGCACCACATCGCCACCGCCGCCATAGTTGCTCCACAGCGCAATGCGGCATTTCGGGCAGCGCGCAATCTGCTGTCCCTTGCCGCTGTTCGACGGCGTGTTGATGACTTCGAGTTCGCCCTGCAGCAACTCGACGCGACTCGATTCGATCATCGCGTTGAGCGCAAATGCAGTGCCGGTTTCACGCTGACACCACGTGCAATGGCAGCAGTGCACGAACAGCGGCGCCGATGTCATGCGGTAACGCACCGCGCGGCACGTGCAACCGCCTTCGATAATCTGATCGTCTGTCATGTGTCTGTCCTTTCGTGAACTAGTCCAACCGACTCCCGTGAACGCGCTTGATCGGGACGCTGTCGAGGTCGACGCCATCGAGACATCTGACGTTGACGCCCCAGCCGCTGAACGCGGGCATCCCTTGCTGCTGTTCAGACGCGGTCCGCGTGCGCGGTCTTCGAAACGGCAGGATGCCGCAGGTCGGACAAAAATAATCCCGCGCGGTGCGGGTATGCCACTGGTACAACGTCAAATCGTCGAGCGACGTCAGGATGCGCAACGCATCTTCGGGGACGCGATGAATCAATGCGCCGCGCCGGCGACAGATCGAGCAGTCGCAGACGCGCACGTGATCGAGGTCCAACTCGACTTCGAACCGAGTCGCCCCGCAGTGGCAGGACCCCGCGTACGTCTTGATCATCCTCGGCCCGGCAATTTGGGCGCTTTCGGCAGCGCGGGATTCATGTAGTCCCACGGTTGCGCGCGCGACGTGAAGATATCCATACCGGGACGAAACGTGCTCGGATCGTCGAGGCTGCCGACGCGGATCGTGATCAGGTCCGGCGCCGAGTCCGGGATGCCGAACAGCGCCGACCCGCACACGGGGCAGAACGCGCGGGTCGTGTTCTTGCCGCTGTCGCCGACGACGACGAAGTGGCGCGGACTGCCGCGAGTAACTTCGAAGCCGCGCTTCGGCACACCGAGTACCGCGGCGAACGCACTGCCGGTCTCGCGTTGGCAGTCGCGGCAATGGCAATTCAACGAAAATAGCGGCTCGCCCGAGTATTGATAACGCACCGCGCCGCACGCGCATCCACCCGACACCGTCATCGCGCTCTCCTCGTTGGCTCGCGTCCCTTCATCTGACGAGCTTCACTACTCGCCTCATTCGACGAGCTTCATGGCTCGACCCGCTTCATGAACGTTCGACCGACGTCGACGCGTTTGAATCCGCACGCTTCGTACAGCGCCTGCGCCGGCGCGTTGAAGCCAGCGGTACTCACGCGCGCCGTGTGCATTCCCTTGGCCTTCAAGCGGCGCAAGCCCTCGTGGATGACTTCGCGCCCGACGCCCCGACCGCGCCATTCGGGGCGCGTGCCGACCGGTTCGAACGAACCGACTCCCGCGCGATGATCCGCCCAGCAAATACAGTAGCTCACGAACACACCGTTAGCGGTTTCGAGCACGACGTCGAGTTCGGAATCGTAGCAACTGCTCGCCCGAACCGTCAGATAGCTCTCCATGCTCCAGGTGCTGCGCAACCACGCGGCGCGGTGACACGCGACCCGTGCATCCAGGTCGTTCTCGCCGACGTGCCGCAGCGTCATACCGTCGGCAAGCTTAGGGGCCGGAATGGCGACGCCGAGATCGCGCCGGTATTCGATCGCGCAGTGCCGGGTCGTCTCGTACTGGTTGCGCTGCAGACATTCGATGCGGGCAACGTCGCTTTCGAGCGCAATGGTCGTCAGGCACAGACCTTCCCACGGCTGCGGCGATCGCGGCTCAACGATTTCGTTGGCCCATTCCTCCATCGATGTCAGATCGACGAAGCGCGGATACGCCGGTTTGAACTCGCGACGCCGTGATTCGGCCCACTCGAGCATCTCGTGCACGATCGATCGTTCGTCGTCCAGATCGTGGCGCACGTCGAATTCCACCGACACGGTCGGTTCGAACCAGGCATAGCCCGCGAGTCCCGCCGCGTCCCACCACAGGCGCACGTTGCGCTCCGGGGCGGCCCCCGGCCAACGCCACGCGACGTCGCTCGTCATCAGATAGACCCGACTCGGCGATCCCGCGGCATTGATCGAAACGAATTCGAGCAGCGCGGGCAAATCGGCGGACGTGAAGGGGCGTGACGTCATCGCTCTCTGCGGCAGTCGTCAGCTCAGACTTCAACGATGTCGGACCGGGTGGACTGCAGAAACGCGACCACGTCGTTGTGTTCGGCCTGCGGCACTCCAAACTTGTTCAGCGTCGCATTCACGTGACCGATGAACGCGGTCCAGTCGCCCGCGCTGATCTTCATACCTGCGTGGGATACTTTCATGTCGCGACCGGTGTAAAACATCGGTCCACCCGCGCTCGAGCACAGGTAATCGATCAGCAGCTGTTTTTCGCGTCTGATGCCGTCTTCTCCGCGATGCTGCCAGAAGCGCGCGAGCCGCGCGTCTGACCGCAGCCGCGGCAGCAGATCGTTCGCGACCGCGCTGATCGCGTCATAGCCTCCAAGCCGCTCGTACAGAGTGTTTGCGGCCATCATCCCCTCCCCCTTCCCCTTGGAAAGAACCGTTCGGTGTCCTTAGTAGGCCCCCTGTCGCTCGAAGTAGCGCCGCGGGTTGTCGACGAGCATCTGGCGGATCTGATCGTCGGTGACGCCGTGCGCGCGCAGCATCGGCAACACGTCTTTGGAGATGTGCAGATAGTTCCAGTGCCGCAACATCGGCGGCGGCAGCTCGCCGGGAATCCAATCGAGATAACACGCCGCGTCGTGACTCAACACCATCCGATCGGCGTAACCGCGGCGACACAGTTTGGCGACCGTCTCGACACGTTTTTCGGTCGGCAGCAGCACGTCGATGCCGAATCGATCCATGCCGATGAAGCTGCCGTTCGCCATGATCTCTTCGAGATAGGAGATGTCGTCGGAGTCACCGCAGTGGCCGATGACGACGCGCGACAGGTCCACGCCTTCCTCTTTGAATATCTTCTGCTGCTCGAGTCCGCGCTTCGTCGCCGCGTGCGTATGCGTCGTGATCGGCACGCCGGTCTCGCGATGCGCGCGCGCGCAGCAGCGCAACACCCGCTCGACCCCGGGCGTCACGCCCGGTGCGTCGGTCGCGCACTTGATGACACCGGCCTTGATGCCGGTATCGGCGATGCCGTCGCGGATGTCGCGCACGAACATGCTGGTCATGATGTCGTCGCCGCGCCCATTGAAGTAGTGCGGCAGCACGTCGAATGTATAAAGGCCGGTCGCGACGACGATGTTGAGGCCGATCTGATCCGCGACGCGCTTGATGCGCGGTATATAACGGCCCAGCCCGAGCGCGGTCGGGTCGAGGATCGTGTCGATGCCGGCCGCCTTCAGTTCGTTGAGTCGTTTCACCGCGTCGGCGAGCCGCACGTCTTCGTCGCCCCAGTCCTCCGGATAATTCTGCGAAATCTCTGTCGAGATGATGAACACGTGCTCGTGCATCAGCACTTTTCCGAGTCGACCGGTCTCGATCGGTCCGCGGGCGGTTTCTACCTGGGGCATCGCAGTTCCTCGATTCACGCTCGTTTAGTGTCAGGGGCGGTTGGGGACGATCGACGCGTCGGCAGTCAACGCGCGACCGCGGCGCAGTATCGCTGATACGCCGGCCGGGCCGAACACCCGTGTCAGGTGCGGCTCCTCGTACAGCAATACGAAGAGATGAAAACCGGCGCCGACGCAAACGCCGTAGAAAGCGATCGGCCATGCGCGAAACAGCAGCGCCCAACCGAAGATCACGCACAGCACACCGTCGTACATCGGGTTTCGCGTGTACCGGTAGAGTCCGCGTACGACCAGGTCTTTGGGTGGATCGATCGGCGCCGGCGTGCCGCGTCCAGCCACCGCAAAGTCCCACACCCACCACGCATAGATCGAACCTCCGCCGAGCAACAGCGCGATTGCCATGACGGAGGTCTGCGCCGGCGCGTGCGATACGACCACGACGGGAACGAACACCGCGACCGTTCCCGGCACGAGAACCGTGAATGCCAGATTCTTGATCAGCAACAGCATCGTCGCGCGGCCCCCGAGTCGTGCAATTGCAAATGTACCCGGTATCATCCCGGCATTGAATCCAGACAATCTGCACGAGGAATCCCACGATGGCGACACAGGGTTTGAGAAATCTCGGCCGCTCGGGCCTGCGCGTATCGCCGCTGTGTCTCGGCGCGATGAATTTCGGCAACGACCAGTTCGGCTGCGACGAGAAGTCGTCGATCGTGGTCATTCACGCGTACCTCGACGGCGGCCACAACTTCATCGACACCGCGAACGTCTATTCGGGAACAAAGTCGGAAACGATCGTCGGCAAGGCCGTGAAAGGCCGCCGCGACAATGTCGTCATTGCGACGAAGGCGGCATCGCCGCTCGGACCGGGTCCGTTCGATTCCGGATCGAGCCGCAAGCACGTCATGAAGGCGTGCGACGACAGTCTGCGCAGGCTCGATACCGACTACATCGATCTATACCAGATGCATCGTTACGACGACGCGACACCGCTCGAAGAAACGCTCAGCACGCTCAACGACCTCGTGCGCAACGGCAAGGTGCGCTACCTCGGCGTGTCGAACTGGACCGCGTCGCAGATCGTCGAGGCGTGCGCGATCATCGCCGCCAAAGGCTGGGAACCGCTCGTCAGCCTGCAACCGCAATACAGCATTCTGACGCGTGATATCGAGGTCGAGATCGTGCCCGCCTGCGTCAAATTTGGTCTCGGCGTCATTCCGTGGAGTCCGCTGGGCGGCGGCATGCTCACCGGCAAATACAAGCCTGGTGAAGAGCCGAAAGACGGCACGCGCTTTGCCGCACCCGGCCCGTTTCAAAAAATCTGGCGCAACCGCGCACTGAACGAACGCAATCACGCCATCGTCAAGACGGTGCTCGACGAAGCGGGCAAGCTCGACGTGTCGCCGATCGCGCTCGCGCTCGCGTGGAACCTGGCGCGCCCCAGCGTCGTCGCGCCGATCATCGGGCCGAAGAACGAGCAGCAGTTGAAAGACAATCTCGCGGCGCTCGACGTCACGCTCCCCAACGACACGATTGAGCGGATCGATGCGGCCAGCGAGCCGCATCTGCCCTATCCGCACGACTTCATCCGAATGGGGCGGCAGTTGACGGCGATGATGGTGCAGCAGAACGCACAGGCGAAGAAATAGTCTCGCCGGTCATCTCATTCATTCACCTGAACATTCGGAGGTCGTCATGATCGATTCGCATTTTCTCGCGGAGTCGCCCGAGTCGGTCGGCATCGACTCAGACAAGCTCGACGCGCTGCTGGCGCGCGCCGCAAAGGAAGTCGACGAAGGCTTGTTGCCCGCGTGTCAGGTGGCGATCGCGCGCAACGGCAAAATCGCGGCGCTCGCGAGTTTTGGCGAGGCCACCGATGATTCGTTGTTCAACGTGTTCTCGTCGACCAAAGCGATCACGTCGGCGGCCGGTTGGCTCGTGATGCAGGACGGCAAGCTCGACATCAACGAGCGCGTCGCCGACATCGTTCCCGAATTTGGCACGCACGGCAAAGATGCAATCACCGTCGAGCAGTTGTTCACGCACACCGCCGGTTTCCCGCACGCGCCGTTTCGCGTTGCCGAATGGGCCGACCACAAACGCCGCCTCGAGCGCTACGCCGAATGGACGCTGAACTGGCCGGTCGGCACGCGGTTCGAATATCACCCGACGTCGAGCATGTACGTCATCGCCGAAATCATCGAGCGCCGCAGCGGCGTCGAGTTCGCCGAATTCGTGCGCAGCCGCATCTCGCAACCGCTTGGACTGACGAACATGTTCCTCGGCTGTCCGCCGCGCGAGCATCACCGCATCGTGCCGATCACGCACCACGGCGACGCGTTGACCGCCGCGGACTATGCCGCGCTCGGCGTACCGATGCCGCCGGTGACAGAAGTCACCGAGGAAGCACTGACCGCGTTCAACAGCGCCGAGTCGCGGCAGGTACCGGTGCCCGGCGGCGGCGGGATCATGTCGGCGGCCGAGCTCGCGCTGTTTTACCAGGCGTTGCTGAACGGCGGTCGCGCCTTCGACGGCGCGCAGATCTGGCGCGAGCGCACGCTGAACGACGCGCTGAAGGTGCGCAACCACTTTCCCGATCTGATGGGGATCACAGCGAATCGCGCGCTCGGTGTCGTGATCGCCGGCGACGAACACCGCAACGCCCGCGGCTTCGGGCACACCAATTCGCCGCTCGCGTTCGGTCATGGCGGTGCGGGCGGCCAGATCGCCTGGGGAGATCCGGCGACCGGAATCTCGCTCGGCTATTGCACGAGCGGGCACGACCGCAACGTCATTCGCCAGGCGCGACGAGGGATCGGTATTTCGAGTCGCGCTGCGGTCTGCGCCGTGTGACCCACTAGCAGGCCCCATTCAACCGCCTGCTAACTCGCCAACGATTCCCAAAAGGCGCGCTCGGCGTCCATCGGCGCATCTTCGAGCCGCGACTCCATGTTGAGCCGCATCGTCGTGCGCTTTTCGCGATCGTAGGTTGGCCAGTCGAACATCGCGTTGGCGGGGTCACCGCCTTTTGCAAACGCGACGTACGTGTCGTGGATCACTTCCGCCAGGCAGTGCACGAGATGCGTGTCGCCGCAGAAGCGCCGCAGCTCGCCGACCCGCGTCGTGCCCCACACGAACGGCACGTCGAGTGAATGACACGCGCCGAGCCGGCCCTCCAGCGCGGGCGATTCGTAGTCAAACAGATACATCCACGTCGCCTGCGTGTGCCGCGAGTGCAGCTCCGCGGTGCGAATCGCCGGAATGCGGAACATCGAATCAGTCATGATCGCGCGCCACAGTGCAACTGGTGAGACGTCTTCGCCGCGCGTCTGCCGCGCCGCGCGGTAGACCTCGATCCCGTCCCGCGCGCGCTCGCCGAACGGGCGCCGCGCGAGCTTCGTAAGCCCTGCCTCGTCGAGGCGCTGCATTGCGGGATCGAGCGCGGTCCACAAACCCCACTCGTCGCGCGCTGTGCCCACCAGAAGTGGCATGCCGCGAGTGAACGTCCCCTCGCCAAGCGCGACCGACGCATCGGCGCGAATGACATTGCCATCGCACACCGGACCGAACCGCACCGCGCTGCCGAGTGAACCCGCCGTCAGTTGCTGCTGATGGTCGAGAATCGCTTGCGCCGGGACGGTTCGCAACGCGTCGAAACCGCCGAATTTCTCGGCGAATCGCGCGCCGGTTGCCGCGGCTTCGTCGCGCGGAATCTGCGGCGATAGCGAGCCGCTCATCAGGATCGCTTTATCGAAACAGCCCTTCGCCGCTTCCATCGCCATCAACTGGCAGATGTCGAATCCACCCGCGCTCTGCCCGAAGATCGTGATGTCCTTCGGATTGCCGCCGAATTTGCGGATCTCTTTGCGCACCCAGCGCAGCGCCGCGATCTGATCGAGCAGCGCCTCGTTGCCGGTCGCGCCGAGTTCGGGCGCGTGCAGAAATCCGAACGCGCCGAGCCGGTAATTGATCGACACGATGACGATGCGGCCGCGGCGAGCGAAATAGTCGCCGTTGAAACGCGGCTGCGCGGACGAACCGACGACGTTGCCGCCGCCGTGAATCCACACCATCACGGGGTACTCTTCGTCGGTGACCTCGCGCGTCCACACATTCAACGTCAGGCAATTCTCGTCGGTCGGCGTCGCCGCGATGCCGATCATGTCGCCCATCGCGCCGATGCTCCCCTGCATCGCGGACGCGCCGAATTCATCGGCCATCCGTTCACCGGTCCACGGTATCGGCGGTGCTGGCGCGCCCCATCGCAAGTCGCCAACCGGCGGCGCTGCGTACGGAATGCCTTTGAAGACGTGCACCCCGTTGATCGTGAGGCCGCGCGCGGTGCCGTAGCTGAGTCTGACTTTCGGCCCGATCATTGCGTGCTCTCCTGACTTGCGCTGCTGACCTGCACAGCTTCTCGACGACCGATCAAGCGTCGCCTCCGTCCCACCTTACCGAACCGACTGGTACCGCGATAGAGTCCGTGGCTCACACGCGTTCGAGTTTGAGCGGCGTCAACCCGGCGGCGACGATGCGCGCCGGCACGTCGCGCAGCACGGGAATTCGCAGCACGACTTTCGCAATCCACGGCAAATCGAACTCAACTCCGGCGAGCGCGCGGCGCACGATCTGCTCCTGCACGACGCCCTGCATGCGCTGAATGATGCGCGTCGGGCGTTCGCGGCGCCGCTGTATTTCGGCGAGTGTGGCCTCGGGCACCGCGCCGCGCAGCAGATCGTCCGTCGCGACATTGACGAGTTCCACCGCGTCGGCAACCGCGTAGTTGATGCCGACACCGAATACCGGCGACATCACGTGCGCGGCATCACCGATCAGCATCAAGCCCGGCTGGTGCCAGCGCTCGAGGCGATCGGACTTCACCGACAGCAGATGCAAGTCGCTCCACGCAGCGATCGCCGCCGTGCGATCGGCGAGCCACGGGACCAGCACGTCGATCGAGCGGCGAAACGCATCGAGCCCTTGTTCCTTGACGGTATGGAAGTCGCCCTTGGGCAGTACATAGCCGATCTGCCACGTATCCGGTCGCGCCAGCAGCACCACCATGTGGCCGCCGCCGATGTAACCCGCACCGGCCTCGTGTCCGTCTTCGGCGCGCCGCGGCAGCCGCAACCACGCGACGTCCATCGGCGGTGCCTGACCCGTTGCTTCGAGGTTGATGATCTTGCGGATGCGCGAGAACCGGCCGTCACAGGCGACCGTCAGCGGCGCGCGCAGTTCGAACTCCTCACCGTCTTGTTTGAATCGCACACCTTGAATGGTGTCGCCGTCGCGCAACACATCGACGACTTGCGCACCGAGTCGCAGGTGGAATCCGGGATACGCGCGCGCTCGCTCTGTCAGATATTCGAGGAACTCCGACTGCGGCATCATCATCACGTACGGGAAACGGGTTTTCAGGCGGCCAAAATCGATCACCGGGATCGAGCGGGTCGACGTGTGCAGCGTCAGATTACGCAGCTTCGCGTGCGGCAACGCGTGCAACGGCTCGGCGAGACCGATCTGATCGAGCACATCGAGCGTCGACGCGTGCACGGTGTCGCCGCGGAAGTCGCGATCGAAGTCTTTGTGCATCTCGAGCAGCGTCACGTCGACGCCGCGGCGCGCGAGCAACAACGCTGCGATCACGCCGGCCGGTCCGCCACCGACGAGAATGCATCCGGTCGACAGCGGCGTCATCGCTCAACCGTCGTAGAAAAAATTCGGATGCAAGCCCAACGAGGCTGCGCTGGCGCGGTGTCTTCGCGCGTTCGCGCGCGTCGGCCGACAAATGATTGACGCTGCTCGTCGTGCGAATGCGCTGCGCGATGTCGCGCCGCCCGTAGTGGGCCTGCAGGAAAAACCGGCCCGCGTCACCGGGCAGCGGCGGCAGACCGGCGGTGCCACACGTCGGAGACGAACATCGCGACGTCGCCGCTGCGCGCCGTCAGCGGAATCACACCGCGGCCGTCGCACGTCAGCTCGACATCCCAGACTCGATCTTCCGGCGGCCGCTGACCCGACTTGTGACTGCGCGGAATCACGCCGGTCGGGCCACATTCGAGCGGGCAGTCCTGCAGATAGATGTGTGCGCCGATCGCAAACACCGGATACGGAATCCGGTCGTCCCAGGGAATGCCCGGCCGCCCGCGGAATGTGCGGCCCGGCATCGATGTGCCACGCGCCGCCGCCGTGGGTATTGCGTTCGCGCGGCGGATTGCGCCAGCACGTGTTCGCAATCACGTGGCAGTCTTCGCCGAGCAGCGGCTCGATCGCCTCGAGGATCGCTGCATTGGCCGATCGACGTCCTGACACAACGCGCTGCGATTGAGCATCTCGTAGCGAAAATCGTTGTCCTCTTCGACGGGACGCTGCGCGTGCCGCCCGTCCGGCGGCAACGTCGAATACAGCGCAATGATCTCGTCGGACAGCGCCGCGACCTCGTCGGCGCTGATCACACTGCGCAACACGGTGAAGCCTTCCTGCTCCAACTGCCGGCTCGCGTCCGGCGCGGAGCCTGTGCGCGGCAACAGATAGCCTCGACGTCGCGTCAACATGATTGATGCCCCCTTCTCGCACAAAGCGTGAATCTCACCTTCATCGATTCTACTGTCATCGTCATCGAACTGAGCAATACTCGAGGCGGAGAGAGGGACCTAGTGGCCTGTAGATTTCTGGCGTTTCTGAGGTCGCCTGACGCGCACTCGCGCGACGCGGCGAGGAGACATATCAGGCATATGGCGACGAGCCGCAACAATGCGAGTGCGCGTCAGGCGACCTCCCGGAGGGCGCGTTCCTCCGGCCGCGGTGCCGCGTTGCCGTCGCTTGACGTACAGCGAGCACGCCGGCGCTCCGGCGCCTTGCCCCGCAGCCGGAGGAGGCGCGCAGAAAAGCCAGAAACCTATGGGACACGACACTAGATGGGACTGTATCGCCGCTTCGTGCTGCCGAAGCTGATCGACACCGCGTGCGCGATGCCGCCGATGATGGCGCTGCGCGAACGCTACGTGCCGCTCGCGCGCGGGCGGGTGCTCGAGATCGGCATCGGCTCGGGCCTCAATCTGAAGTTCTACGGCGACGCCGTCGATTCGGTGACCGGACTCGATCCGGCGAACGAATTGACGGACATTGCGCAGGAGCCGCGCGCAATGCACTCGGCGCGGTCGTCAATCTGCTGAAGGTGTCCGGCGAGAGCATCCCCGCCGATGCGGCGAGTTTTGATTCGATCGTCTGCACGTGGACGCTGTGCACGATTCCGAACGTCTATCGCGCGCTCGACGAAATGCGCCGCGTGCTGAAACGCGACGGCACGCTGATCTTCATCGAACACGGCGCGTCGCCGGAGCCCGCCGTCGCGCGCGTGCAGCGCGGGCTCGAACCGATGTGGAAGCCGATCGGCGGCGGCTGCCATCTCGCGCGCCGCCCCGATGCGCTGCTCACGGCGGCCGGTTTTTCGCTCGACACGCTCGAGCAGGGCTATCAGCCCGGACCGCGCTTCGCGGCGTACATGTACCACGGCGTCGCCATCCCGCGTTAACGTGTTAAAGGATCCGCGTTAAAGCGCAGTAAGCGCATGGTCCGACACTCTGCGTCCGACGCAGCGCGGACGGCAGTGATAGCATGGCCGCCCCTGTTCGCGGATGGAGTTGGTCATCCATGCACGCGCGTTCGTTCGTTGTTGCCGTCCTTGCACTGTTGCTGCTCGCTTGCGCGCAGACCAAACCCTCGAAGCCCGAAGCATCGATCGATCCGAGCGCCAACATTCCGGCGTACAAGACCTTCGGCTGGCAGCCGGAGCCGAACAAACTCGTCAGCACCGACGTCACGCAGCGCAAGTTCGACGAGAGCATCCGCGCCGCGATTACGACCGACCTGACGCGTAAGGGCTACGCCGAGACCGAGACCGATCCCGACTTCACCGTCGCATACGAAATCGTCGCGTACGAGTCGACTAAACCGTCGAGTCCGTTCAGCGTCGGCGTTGGCATGGGCACCTGGGGCGGCAACGTCGGCACTTCCGTCGGCGTCGGCACCGGCGGCGGCTCCAAGAGCGTTCAGGAGTCGCGACTCAACATCCACGCCGTCGATCGCAAGGCCGACAAGGAAATCTTCATCGGCACGATGACGAGCGGCATCGCGCCCGGCGCGAGTCCGAGCGACGTCAACGGCGTCGTCACGCAGACGTTGAAGGACTTCCCCGCCAGGCGCCCATGAGGTCCTGGTGTCACGCGCC
>CAWHHK010000026.1:0-9851 GCA_963829065.1 uncultured Gammaproteobacteria bacterium
GCACCGCCCCCTGACGCGGTCGTTGGCGTAGATCGTTGCGAACGTACGTCAGGCGTCGCGATACGCGGGCTTGCGCTTTTCGAGGAATGCGCCGACGCCTTCGCGCATGTCGCCCGTCTGTGCGACGAGAATCTGCTGGCGATCCTCCATCGCGATCACGGCTTCGAGCCCCCCGGCGTCGATACTCATGTTGAGGCATTCTTTCGTCAGGCGAACGCCAATCGGCGAGTTCGCGAGGATCTCTTGCGCCATCGCGCGGCCCGCCGCGAGCAATTCGTCCTGCGCAACGACCTGCGACACCAATCCAACACGGTGCGCGCGCTCCGCATCGAGGAATCGGCCGGTTAAAAGCAACTCGGACGCCAACGCCGAACCCACCAAGCGCGGCAGAAAGTACGACACGCCGACATCGCAGGCGGTCAGGCCAATGCGGATGAAGGCCGCGTTCATCCGCGCCGCGGGCGCCGCGAGGCGAATGTCCGACGCCAGCGCCAGCGCGAATCCGCCGCCGCTGGCCGGACCGTTGATCAACGCAATGATCGGCTGCGGCGCGCGCCGCATGCGCATGACGATCTCGCTGACGCGCCGCTGAACGCGCAGCCCCGCCACCGGGCCCGCTTCGTCGGTGGCGCGGTCTTCCTTCAAGTCGAGTCCCGCGCAGAATCCGCGCCCGGCGCCGGTGACGATGACGACGCGGACGGAATGGTCGGTATACAGCGCGCCGAAGTAGTGCTGCAGTTCGAGCATCATCGTGCGACTCATCGCATTCAATGCCGTGGGCCGATTCAGCGTCAGCCAGTCGATGGCGCCCTCCTTGACGACCTGCAGCGTTTCGTACGTTCCATCCGCATTGACGCGGGGTGCATAGAGGTCATCGGTCATCGCGCGCATCTCCATTCAATTGGCGTTGGTGAAGTCATGACAGTGTACGTCAACCGTGGTCAAGGCGGACACTGTTTCGGATTCGGAACTCAAGCGAGGAAAGCAGCGTGTCGATCGACTCTCTGCGCGAGGAACTCTCACAACTCGAACGCGATGTGCAGGCGGCGTTCGGCGACGCGGGCCATCCCAACAATCATCCCGACATGAAGGAACGCGCGAAGACGGTTGAGTCGGAGATCGTCGCGGCCCAATACATCGCGACCGAAGAGACGATCTCCGGTGTCGGCGGGATCTTCGAGACATTGCGCGAGATCAACGCGATCCAGAACGAACAGGTCAAGACTTTCTTCACCGACCATCGAGCCACGCTGAAAGCGATGATGCAGTTACGCTCGCCGGTAGATCTCGCGCAACTCGGATTCGAACACTGGAACCGGCGCGCGGGCCACGTCGCCGAAGGAATCACGCGCACGGTCGACGTGATCACGAAAGAACGCAAGGAGTTGTCGACGTCGATGGCCGAGCTGTGGAAGCCGTTCGTCGAACTGGTCCGCGGCGACTGGACGCGTCGCTGAGGTCGTGCAATCAGGTCAGATCTGCCGGTCGCGACCGGCCCAGTACGGGGCGCGGACGAGCCGGCGTTGAATCTTGCCGCTCGGCAGCCTCGGTAAGTCGCTGACAAAATCGATCGACCGCGGCGTTTTGAATCCGGGCAACCGCGAACGCGCGAACGCGATCAGCGCCTGCGCCATCGCGTCGTTACCGACCTGACCCGGTGCCAGCTGCACGACGCTCTTCACTTCTTCGCCCCACTCGTCATTCGGTACGCCGACGGTGCAAACGTCGACGACGCTGGGATGCTTCAGCAACTCCGAGTCGATCTCCTGCGGGTAGATGTTCACGCCCCCCGAAATGATCGTCTCCGCATTGCGACCATTGAGGAAGAGATAGCCGTCTTCATCGAGATACCCCATGTCGCCGAGCGTGAACCAGTCGCCGCGATAACTTTGTGACGTCTTCTCCGGGGCTTTGAAGTACTCGAAGCGGCCCACCTCGGGCGCTTTGAAATAGATCGTCCCCGATTGTCCCTGCGCCACCTCGTTGCCGTCGTCGTCGAGAATCCGCGTCGATTCCGGCGTCGACGAACGGCCGACCGTGCCCGGCTTGCGCAGCCACTCCTGCGCCGTGACGAAGTAGTTGCCGCCGCCCTCGGTCGCTGCGTAGTACTCGAACACGATTGGGCCCAACCATTCGATCATCGCGGCTTTTTCGTGAACCGGCGTCGGCGCGGCGCCATGAATGACATATCGCAGGCTCGACAAATCGTGGCGGGCGCGCACGGCGTCCGGCAGCGACAACAGCCGATGGAACATCGTCGCGACCATATGTGTGTGCGTGATGCGGTGACGCTCGATGAGCCGCAACGTTTCCTCGGCGTCCCATTTGTCCATCAGCACGACGCCAACGCCCGCACTGAGGGGTGCGGCGACGTTGAACGCCAATGGCGCCGCGTGATAAGCCGGTCCGGTGCACAGACAGACGTCCGTCTCAAGGTTCCAGGACGCGGCCACCTGCGACGCGGTGCGCTGGACCGGCGGCTGTTGCCGTCGGTAGACGCCTTTCGGGCGACCGGTCGTGCCGGACGTGTACAACATCTGCGTGCCGCGCACGGGATCGTCGATGTCGTGCCCGGCGAACCGCGCGATCGCGTCGTCGTAATCGACGAACCCGTCGGCCGCGCCATCGACGATCAGTCGCAGTCGAGCGCGCGGCGCACGCGTGACCGCATCGGCCGCATTCGGCAACGAGCCGTCGAAGACGACCACGTCCGCTTCGCAGTCGTCGATGACGTAGCCGATTTCTTCCGCGGTCAAATGAAAGTTGACCGGTGTGAAGCGCAAGCCCGTGCGCAGCGCGGCGAGATAGGTCTCGACGAATGCGGGGCGGTTTTTCGATACGACCGCGATCGACGCACCCGCCTTGACGCCGTGCTCTCGCAACAGCCGCGCGAGCTGATTGACCCGCGCATTCAGTTGCGCAAAGGTCCGATCGCCAAATGGCGACGCCACCGCGAGTTTGTCGGGCGACCGCGCCGCGACGTGAGCGACGACCATGCCTTTCAGCACCGCTTGTTCGAGCGAATCGGTCCGCGCGTCCATCGATCCCGCGTTCGTCGCCCCGCGTTCGTAGATTGTCCCATGCTCCCCCCGACTCAGACGTCAGACGCGGCCCATCATAGGGGTCGCGCAACGAATCTCAAATCGTCAGATCGACGCGCAACGCGCGCCCGTGCAGACCGCGCATCCACACGTGCTCGTCGCGCTCGTAAAACACGACGCCGTCCAGAAATGCGACTTCACCCGCATTCGCGACGTTCAACTCGAGCAATCGATCGCGCACGAGGTACAGCGACATATCGTGCGAGACGCAAACGTCGAGTTGCGGGCGCTGGATCGGCGCCTTCAGCTTCGACGCGACCAACGCCGCCGAGCAGCTTCGCCGCCAGCGCGGCGGGCATCATTACGTCGGCTGGCACGTCTCCGGCGAACCAGCTCGCGAGAAACGGCACCTGGCCCGTATCAGCCGTCATCGCCCGATACATGCGCATCTGGTCGAGCACGTAAAACACGCCGAGCGCTTCGATCGGACGCGACCGCGTGATGGATCCGCCGGCGTCGGCGTGACCTTGCAATATCAGTTCGGTGGTTTCGACACAGCGCTGCGCCGGACTCGTATAGCCGCGCACGAGCAGCTGCTTCGGCAACGCGGCTCCAAACGCGCGCGCAAAATCGCGGCCCGCGTCCGTCAACGGGTTGAGCAGGTCGTGGCGTCCCGGTTCGAACTCGCGCGCCGAGTGGCGCATCAGCGCGACGACGTGGTCGACGCCCTCGTCGTAAATCGATTCGATCAACTCTAGCGTCGCGTCACCGTAGCCCGTCATGTACGTAGATGTCCCCGTGGCACATCCAATTCGGCTGTATTAGTATCGATCCGCTCACGCGATGACAAGTCCTGCCCCGCTCATCAGCGGCCAATCGTCGCGAAATCAATGAAAACACTGGGGGAAACGCACATGGATCTTGGAATCTCCGAGCGCGTCAAACCGCTCCGCAACGACATCCTCGAATTCGTCGACAAACACATCGTGCCGAACGAGCGCGTGTTCACCGAGCAGATCAACGCCGGTGATCGCTGGCAACCGGCGCCGATCATGGAAGAACTCAAGACGCGCGCGAAAAAACGCGGGTTGTGGAATTTCTTCCTGCCGCATTCCGAACGTGGCGCCGGACTCAACAACCTCGACTACTCGCACCTCGCCGAAATCATGGGCATGTATCCGATGTCCTCCGAGGTGTTCAACTGCGCCGCGCCCGATACCGGCAACATGGAAGTGATCGAACGCTACGGCAGCGACGAACACAAGGAACGCTGGCTGAAGCCGCTGTTGAACGGCGAGATCCGCTCGGCGTTCTGCATGACCGAACCGCTCGTCGCGTCGTCCGACGCCACCAACATTTCCCTCGAGGCGCGGCTCGACGGCGACGAATGGGTGCTGAACGGCCAGAAGTGGTGGTCGTCGGGCATCGGCGATCCGCGTTGCAAGGTGTTGATCGTGATGTGCGTGACGGAGCCGGATGCGGCCGCCACTCGCGGCAGTCGCAGATTCTGGTGCCGCGCGACACTAAAGGCATCGAGATCATCAAGATGCAGACCGTGTTCGGCTATGACGACGCGCCGCACGGCCACGGCCACGTCCGTTTCAACAACGTCCGCGTACCGAAGGACAACATCCTGCTCGGCTCGGGTCGCGGCTTCGAAATCGCCCAGGGCCGCCTCGGACCCGGACGTATCCACCACTGCATGCGCGCGATCGGCGTCGCCGAACGGGCGCTGGAACTGATGTGCCGGCGGTCGGTCTCGCGCGTCGCATTCGGCAAGCCGCTTGCCGAGCTCGGCGGCAACCTCGACAAGATCGCCGATGCGCGCATCAACATCGAAATGGCGCGTCTGCTGACGCTGAAAGCGGCGTGGATGATGGACACGGTCGGCAACAAGGTCGCGCGCAGCGAAATCGCGCAGATCAAGGTCGCGGTGCCGAACATTGCGCTGAAGATCATCGACGACGCGATCCAGATGCACGGCGGCGCCGGCGTGTCGCAGGTGTTCCCGCTCGCGAGAATGTACTCGGGCATGCGTACGCTGCGGCTCGCTGACGGTCCGGATGAGGTGCATCGCCGTACCGTCGCGCGGATGGAACTCGGCAAATATCCGGACAAGGAACCGCCGCGCACCGATCCGTGGTGAGCAGCAACGCCGATTGCGCTGACGAGACGACGAAGGGGGGCGTATGGGTAGGCTCGACGGTCGCGTTGCGGTCATCACCGGCGCCGGTCGCGGGATCGGCGCCGAGATCGCGAAACTCATGGCCGAGGAAGGCGCGAAGGTCGTCGTCAACGATCTCGGCGGCAACACGGACGGCACCGGCACCGGCAAGATCGCCGACGACGTGGTCGCGGAGATCCGCGCCGCCGGCGGCGAAGCGGTCTCCAATACGCAGTCGGTCGCGGACGTCAAAGGCGGCGAATCGCTGCTCGCGACCGCGCTCGATGCATTCGGCGGCATGGACATCCTCGTCAACAACGCCGGCATCCTGCGCGACAAGACGATCTTCAAGATGGAAGAGGCCGACTGGGACGCGGTGATCGCCGTGCACCTGAAGGGCCACTACTGCTGCTCGCGGCCGTTCGCCAACTACATTCGCGACCAGAATCGCACGAACTGCCGCATCGTCAATTTTTCGAGCGTCTCCGGTCTGTTCGGCAATTTCGGCCAGGCGAACTACGGCGCGGCGAAAGCCGGCATCGCCGGTTTCACGCGCGTGCTCGCGCTGGAACTCGCGAAATACGGCTGCACCGTCAACACGATTTCTCCCGGGCGCGATGACGCGCATGACGATTCCGCTGCGCGAAGCGCGCGGCGAAAAAGTGACCGAAGCGGAACTCGAAGCCGGCGGTCCGCAGCACATCGCGCCGCTCGTCGCGTGGCTCGCATCGGAGACCGCGGCCGGCGTCTCCAACCAGATCCTTCACGCCGCGCGCGGATCGATCGGCATCATGCAACAGCCGGCGATCATCAAGTCATTTCAAAAGAAAAAGGGCGCGTGGACGCTCGCGGAACTCGATCGCTACGTGCCGCAGCTCGTCGAAGCGCGCAAGACGCACGACGCGGCGGTGAAGGTCGCCGGCAAGTCGATCGTCATCGATTGACGCCGATCTCCTTCCCGCAGACGAGCGCATCGCAGAACCGCATTACCAGTAGTACGTCCAGCGCAGATACCACTGCGAACCACCGCCGGTCGTCAGACCGGTCGCTGGCGGCGGCAGCGCAATCGCACCGTATTCGTCGCCGGTGTCGCCGAGGTTGCGCACGTAACCGGCGTCGACGTGTTGCGCGTCGCTCGGTTCGTACGCGAGTTGCGTCTGCACGAGATTCGAACCGTCGTGCAGGTTGGTGATCAGCGTCAGGCTCTGCGTCAGCAGCGGATGCCATTCGAGGCGCGCGCCGACCGCCGAGTAGTCCTGCATCAGCGTGAACAGTTCGCCGCGCAGCAATCGCGCGCTCAGCGCCTTCGGCAACTTGGCCAGGTCGACCGGTTGTCGGTTGATGCCGAAACCGCTGTGGAAATACTCGCCGAACACGTACCAGTTGCGATCGAGCCACGTGAAGCTGTAGTCGAGATTCACGATGCCGGACGTTTTGTAGCCGCCGTCGTCGAGATCGGTCACGAGCCAGTCGGTCCGCATCAGCTGCGCCGAAGATCGCGCGCTTCACGCTCACACCGACGACGCGATCCCGATAGTGCTTCGCGCCGAGCAGTTCGACCTCGTAGTCGCCGAGCAGGCTGTGCCATTTGCCGCCGAACGAATCGACCGACGTGGTGCGATCGCCTTGCGGTGTTCGCGCCGGAATACGCCGAGCAGCTGCCAGTCGCTACCGTGTTCGGTGACGCCGTCGATCTTCACCAGGTCCTCACCGGGTTTGTAGTCGCGATCGACCGTCGTCGGCGCGAACGGCGCGAAGATGTCGAGCGGCTGAAACACGATGCCGCCGCCCCAACTGACCGCGTCGCGGCCGATCGTTACGCCCCAGTGCTCGGCGCGGTATTCGACGGCGAGCCGATCGAAGCGCTGGACGGTCTCGTGACGCGGCCCGTCTTCGAGCGTCCACGTCAGGTCCATGTAGCGCAAACGATCGTTGCGCGGCGTCTGATCGAGCGTGTCCTGCGGATTGCTGATGAACGCGAATTGATCGCCGACTTCGTACAGCGTCATCAGCGCGGCGTTCAGGTGCCAGATCGCGTATTCGTCGCGAAACATCAGTCGCAGGTCGGCGCTCGCTTCGTAGACCGGCGTGCCGTCGAGCGGTGCGCTGCAGGTCGTCGTCCGGCAGCAACTCGGCATTGCCGAACACGCGCGCGCGCGCATCGAGATCCCATGCCTGCGCCGACAGTCGCAGTGATGCGCCGACGCACAGCAGCGTGGCTCGCACGCGCCGTTCATGCGGTTTCGGCGGCAACCCTTCGTCGCGACGCATGCGTCCGTCCTTCAGTTGCACCCGACGTGCGCGCGTAGCTCATCACCATCGGGTCGTGGGTCGCGGTGACGATCGTGACGTGCCGTTCGACGTTGATCCGCTTCAGTAGTTCGAGCAGACCCTTGGTCGTCTCGGAGTCCAGATTCGCGCTCGGCTCGTCCGCCAGCAGCAGCGCCGGCCGCGTGACGATCGCGCGCGCAACCGCCACGCGCTGTTGCTGGCCGCCCGACATTTCACCCGGGCGGCGGTTCGAGAGTTCCGCCATGCCCAGCGACGCGAGTATTTCGAGCGCGCGCTCGCGGCGCTCCGCGGCCGGAACGCCCTGCAGCTGCATGATGAATTCGACGTTCTCGCGCGCCGACAGCACCGGAATCAGGTTGTACGCCTGAAAGACGAAACCGATTTTCGTCAGACCGCAGGTCGGCCAACTGCGCTTCGTTGAGACCCGCCAGCGCGACGCCATCGACGATGACCTCACCGGCTGGTCGGCCGATCGAGCGCGCCGATGAGATTCAGCAGCGTCGATTTTCCGGACCCGGACGGCCCGGCGAGGCTGACGAACTCGCCGGGCGCGATGTCGAGGTCGACACCGCTCAGCGCATGACCGGAATCGCTTCGGTATCGTACGATGCGGCTCAGATTGCGACACTTCACGACCAGCTCGTTGCTCATTCGTTCATCTCCTCGATCATCTGCGCAGGGCGTCGAGCGGTTTGATCCGCACGGCGCGCCACGCCGGGTACGCGCTCGCGACACACCGCGAGTGCGACCGCCAAGCGCGCCTAGCGCAGCGACGTCGCGCAACGACCAGATGCGGCACCAGCTCGCTTCGCATGCCGGCGAGTTCGGCGCCGGCGGCGTAGTTGGACAGATCGATTCCGTCGGCGAAGAAGCCGACCAGTCCGATGCCGAGACGATGCCACACGCCAAGCGCGAACGCCACGATCAGCACGCGATTCGATGACCACCTGGACGACCACCGCGCGCGGGCGCATGCCGAGCGCGCGCAGCATGCCGAATTCGCGCACGCGTTCGAGCACCGCCGTGATCAGCGAGTTGATCAGACCGAATGCGAGCGCCAGCAGCAGAATCACGTACCAGATCGTAATGCCGACGTCGGCGAGTCTCGTAGAACGCCGCCGCTTGCGGGTCGAGCTGGCGCCAGTTGAGACACCTCCAGCCCGCTCATTTCCTTCGTTAGCGCGTGGTCCGCGGCAGCGCTGAACCGGTCGTCGCGCAGCCGCACCGATACCTCGGTGACGTCGTTGGTCCCCAGCAGCTTCTGCAAGGGGCGGATGCCGGTGAATGCATAGCATTTTCTCGAGACGCCGTACCGGGCGCGTCGTAGCAGACCGGCGACTGCGAAAGCCGGCTTCCCGATTCTTCCCGTCCGCACCCTGCGTCATGATGACGACTCGTCGCCCAACGGCCGTATCGAGGCGCGCCGCGAGTTCGGCGCCGAGCAGAAGACGATCGTCGTCGGCGCTGTCGGCGAGCGCTTCACCGCGAATGGTTGACGTCGGCGAGGAACGAAATCGCACGCTCGTCGTGCGGATCGACGCCGACCAGCGAAATGCCGCGCGTCTCGCGCTCCGAAGTGACGACGGCCGGAACCCGCACGCGCCGCGTCCAACCGATCATTTCGTCGTCCGGAATGTCCGGGTCGATAACCGTCGCTCACCGCAAATGCGCGTTCGATCGACGGGTCCTCGCGGTAGCCGGGCGCCAGCACCTTCAGGTTACCGGACAGGTTTTCGACGGCGTCTTTCATCATGTCGTTCTGCATGCCGCGGATCAGGCTGCCGAGCAGCACGCACGCGGCAATCGCGACGAGGATCGCGGTAAACAGCATCAGGTTGCGGCGTCGGTGCCGCCACAGATTGCGCCAACTGAGTTGCAGTAGCAGCTTCAACGGCACCGGTCAGGCTCCCACGCGCAATGCGTTCGATCGGTACGAGCGTCGCGGATGCGCAGCGCCGGAATCGAGCGCCGCGAGCTGGGTGGCGCACGATCATCAACAACGGCGCCAGCAACATCGCGCCGACATTGAGCGGCGGGTAGATCCGATCGGGCAGATTGAGCCGCCGCGCGAGTTCGCCCGCCATCTGGCCGAGCGGAATGCCGACGTGCTGCGTCAGCGTCATCACCGCGCCGGCGACCACGAGGCCGATCGCCGCCCCCAGCAGTGCAAGCCACGCCGCTTCGATCTGTAGCACACCGATGATCCCCGCGGGCCGCATGCCGATCGCAAGCAGCATGCCGAACTCACGCGTGCGTTCGAACACAGTCATCATGAAGCTGTTGAAGATGCTGAACGTCACGAGCACCGCGACCAGCGACAGCATCACGAGGCTGCTGGCGCGCTTCAGCTGGTA
>CAWHHK010000027.1:0-77817 GCA_963829065.1 uncultured Gammaproteobacteria bacterium
GCGCGGTGCGCAGTACGACGCGGTGATCGACGAATTCGTCCGCGCGGTCATCGCGGAGTTTCCCGGCGCGGTGCTGCAATGGGAAGACTTCCGCAAGGAAAACGCGCTGACGATCATGAACCGCTACCGCAAGGTCTTGCCGTCGTTCAACGACGACATCCAGGGAACCGGCGCTGTCGCGCTCGCGGGCCTGCTCGGATCGGGTCGCGTCAGCGGCCGCGAACTTGGCGATGAACGCATCGTCGTGTTCGGCGCCGGCGCCGGCGGGCTCGGCATCGCGCGGCAGATCCGCGCCGGATACGCGCAACGGGGATTCGACGACGCGCAGATCCGTGCGCGCATCGCGGTGCTCGACAGCCGCGGTCTGATCGTCGCGGACAACGAGATCCGCGACGAATACAAGCGGGAGCTCGCGTGGTCGAGCGCGCAGGCGAACGGCGCGGGACTCGGCAATGCAGATCGGCGCGCGCTCGCCGACGTGGTGACGCATTTCAAGCCCACGGTGCTGATCGGCGCGTCCGGTCAGGCGGGCAGCTTTCCGGAGGACCTGATCAAACGCGTTGCCGCGCAGGTCGAGCGGCCGGTGATTTTTCCGCTGTCGAACCCCAACGACAATTCAGAGGCGCGGCCCGAGGACATCGTGCGCTGGACGCAAGGCCGCGCGATCGTCGCCGCGGGCAGTCCGTTTCAACCGGTGGAATATGGCGGCGTGCGGCGTCGGATCGGGCAGGCCAACAATGCATTCATCTTTCCCGGCCTCGGGCTCGGCGCGCTGCTTGCGCAAGTGCGCGAAGTGACGGACGGCATGATCAGCGTAGCCGCCGCGACGCTGGCCGGTTGCGTGACCGACGCCGAGGTCGCCGAAGGACTGTTGTTCCCGTCGGTGACGCGTCTGCGCGAGGTCGCGCGCCAGGTTGCGATCGCGGTCGTGCAGCAGGCGACGCTCGAAGGGGTCGCTACAACGGTAATTGCGGACCCGGAGGCCATCGTTGCCGCGAACATGTGGGAGCCGGTGTATCCGGTCTACGCCTGACGACGCACGAGCAGGCCGTTCCTCGACATCCAGCTAGCGCCCGTTGAATTTCGGCGGACGTTTTTCGACGAACGCTTTGGCCGCGCCTTTGTGGTCCTCGGTCATGAACGTGCGGATCATGTGCATCGCTTCGAGATCGAGTACGTCGTTCAGCGAACCGTGCTGCGCCGCGTTGAGGTTTTTCTTCATGTAGCCCAGCGCGACCGTCGGCAGACCGGCGAGCCGTTGCGTATAGGCCGTCACGTCGCTGTCGAAACTCGCGGCTGGAAACACTTTGTTGACGAGACCGATCTGCAGCGCCTCGTGCGCGGACACGACGTCGGCGGTGAAGTAGAGCTCGCGCGCCTTCGCGGCGCCGACGAGATAGGGCAGAAAATACGAACCACCATAGTCGCCGGCGAGACCGATCTTCGAAAACGCGGTCGTGAATTTTGCGGTATCCACCGCGACGCGCAGGTCACACGCGAGCGCGAGCGACAGGCCAGCGCCGGCGGCAGGCCCCGGAATCACCGCGAGCGTTGGCTTCGGCATCTCGTGCAACCAGCGCGACAGTTCCATCCCGGTGCGCAAGCCGTGTACGCGCTGCTCGAGATTGAATTCGCCGCCACCGGCGGCTCCCGTCACGCTCGCGCCCGCTGCAAAACCCTTGACGTCGCCTCCGGCGCAAAACGCGCCGCCGGCACCGGTCAAGACGACGAGACGCACCGATTGATCCGCGGCCAAACGCGGCAGCGCCTGCTGGAGCGCCTGCATCATCGCGCCGGACATCGCATTGCGCGCCTCAGGCCGATTCATCGTCAACGTTGCGATGCCACCGTCACGGGTCTCGATCAGATCGTCAGACATATTTCACCTTCGTGTATCAGTCTTTGTGTATGAGTCAGTGCGCGAACAGTACCTCACAGCCGGTCCCGAACAGAATTTCATCCGCGGCGCCGCGATCCGCGATCGACAGCGCCGCGTATTGCGCGCGCAGCCACGCAGACACTTGCCCTGATACGGGAACGGCTGCTGGACCCACGGTTGGCCATCAATTGTCAGCGTCACTTCGGCTGCCCCGCGGCGCAGCGCGTCGGCATTCGCGCGCATGAACGGCGCATAGACGCGGCCGACCTCGGTCAACAGTTCGCCGAGTCGCGGCTTGATCGCGTCGCGTGATAGCCACTCGGCGGCGTCGGTTTCGAGTCCGGACAGGTCATCGACGATATCGACCCACGCATACACGCGCGGCGCTTGCGCAAGCGTCAATGCCATCGGCGTGGGGTCGAAATGCGCGAGCTGCGTCAGTTGACCGTAAACGCCGAAGTCCGCGGCGGCTGGACGCTCACCCAGGACGAACGGCTGCTGTTCGAGGATGCGGTTGAAGATCGTCAGGAAGCGTCGATAGCTCGCTTCGATGACCGGCGCGGTCGTCGCGTTGGAGCCGACGACGTACAGCCGTTCGATCTGCCGCTGCGCAATGAATTGCTTGGTTCTGCGCATCTGCGCTTCCGGCGCGGTGACCGCGGTCCAGCGCGGCAGGATGTCGCCGGCACGTTCGATGTCGGCGTCGTAATGCCAGCGGTAGTGGAACATCGCCTTAGTCAGCCATTCGTCGGCGTAGTCTTCGATCAGGTAATCGATGAAGGCGGTGACAGGGTCGGTCGGGATGACCGCAGCGCGCGGCAACCTCCGCTTCGAAGCGCCGGATCAGCGGCGTTGAATCGACGACCGCTTCGAGTTCCCCGTTGGCGTCGGGCAAGTAGAACGTCGGCAGCAGCGCGACTTTGGGTTGCGGCAGTCCGGGGCTTGCTTCGTGGCGGCCGATGATCAGCTGATACGGAATTCGGCGATAACGCAGCAGTGCGAGCATCTTGCGCGTGTAAGGCGATCCCGGCGCGCCGCGAAACCGCAAAGGGGTTGGAATCGGCATCCGAAATCTCCTATCGTGCTGAGGTTCCGATCGTCGGCGGATGAGTGTAGTTCGATCACCGTCCGCGATGGTTCGACGCGAAGAAGAGCAAGAGAGAAGGGGGGTCGATGCCCGAGCTGGCGGGGTTCCGCGACGACGTGCGCAGTTGGCTCGAGCGTTATTGCCCGGCCGAGTTGCGCGGCACCGCGGCGAGCTTCGAAGGCGGCGCCAAGGAGCCGATCAGCGCGGCGCAACGCAGTTGGTTCGACGCGTGCGCAGAGCGCGGCTGGACGGTGCCGAGTTGGCCGCGCGCCTACGGCGGCGCGGGACTCGATGCCGCGCACCATCGTGCGTTGCGCGCGGAGATGGCGGCGTATGGCGCGCCCGCGCCGCTGACCGGCATGGGCGTCAGCATGATCGGGCCGACGTTGCTCGAATTCGGCACCGAGGCGCAGAAGTCCGAGCATCTTCGCAAGATCGCGAGCGGCGCGGTGCGCTGGTGTCAGGGGTACTCCGAACCCGGCGCGGGATCCGACCTCGCGGCGCTGAAAACCCGCGCCGAATCGCACGGCGACTCGTATCGGATCAACGGTTCGAAGATCTGGACGTCGTTCGCCGATAAAGCGGACTGGATCTTCTGTCTCGTGCGTACCGATCCCAACGCGCCGAAACACGATGGCATCAGCTTCGTGCTGTTTGCGATGGATCAACCGGGTGTGACCGTGAAGCCGATCCATCTGATCGCCGGCAATTCGGATTTTTGTCAGTGTTTCTTCGACGACGTCAAAGCGCTGAAAGCGAATCTCGTCGGCCAGGAAAATCGCGGCTGGACGATCGCGAAACGTTTGCTGCAACACGAGCGCGCGTCGATTTCGGGCCCCGGCGGCGGCATCCGCACGCGCGGGTCGCTGACCGATCTCGCGAAACGTTATGCCGGAGATCACGGCGGCAGGATCGCGGACCCGGTGACGCGTGATGAAGTCGCCTCGATCGAAATGGACGCGCGCGCGTTCGCGTTGACGTTGCGCCGCGCTGCCGAAGAAAACAGCGCCGGACGCACCGAGACTTTCGCGACGTCGATGTTCAAGTATTATTCGACGGAGCTGGATGCGCGCCGGGCCGAAGCCAACGTCCGTTTCATGGGGACACGCGGGGTCGGTTGGGACGGTCCCGATTTCACGCCGCAGGAACTGTCGACGACGCGACTGTGGCTGTTCGGCAAGGCATTGACGATCGCAGGGGGCAGTTCCGAAGTGCAGCTCAACATCGTCGCCAAACGCGTGCTGGGCTTGCCAGATTGAATCGACATGCCAGATTGAACGGGATCGCCAGATTAGATCAGGGTTGCCCGACTGAATCGATTTCCACCCATCCGGCCGCGGCCGGACATTTAACTTGAAGACAGGAGAGGCACATGAGTGCAGATGGAAACTGGAACGTCACGATGAATACCCCGATGGGCGCGCAGAAGGCGACGCTCACGCTGGCAACCGCCGGCGAAAAGCTGACCGGCCAGATGAAGGGGCCGCAAGGCGCGCTTGATCTGAACGACGGTAAGGTCGCTGGTGACACGGTGAGCTGGTCGGCGAACATTTCGCAGCCGATGCCGATGAAGCTCGAGTTCTCCGGCAAGGTCACTGGCGACAAAATCGCCGGTAACGTCAAGCTCGGGGCATTCGGCAACGCGTCCTTCGAAGGGACGCGCGCCTGAGGCTCGCGCCAATGGCGTGACTGGGGTGCGCCGCACGACCGTGCGGCGCAACTCTTTTAAGTCGAAAAGCGTTCTGGAGAACGAACATGGCGGACCCGGTCGCGAAGCCGTTTCGAATATTCGGTTCGGAAATGTCACCGTATTCGGTGAAGGTCCGCTCGTACTTCCGCTATAAGGGCATCCCGCATCAATGGCTCGTGCGCAATGCGTCGAACCAGGACGAATACCGCAAATACGCGAAGATTCCGCTGATTCCGCTCGTCGTCACGCCGGATGACGAAGGCGTGCAAGACTCGACGCCGATCATCGAACGGGTCGAGTCGTCGTATCCGTCGCCGTCGATCCATCCGACCGATCCGGTCGCCGCGTTCGTGTCGGCGCTGCTGGAGGAGTTCGGCGACGAATGGGGCAACAAGTGGATGTTCCACTATCGCTGGGCGCGCGACGTCGATCAGATCAGCTCGGCCGGTCGCATCGCGCGGCAAACGGCGCCGCGTGCGGATCAGAATCAGCACGCCGAAACAACCGCGCAGATCCGCGCCCGGATGGTCGATCGTGTCTGGTTCGTGGGATCCAACGAGATCACTGCGCCGCAGATCGAATCGTCGTTCGAAGCGGCGATCGATCTGCTCGAGAAACACCTGACCACTCGGCACTATCTGTTTGGTGCGCGTCCGGCATTCGGCGATTTCGGGGTCTGGGGACAGCTCTACTGCGCATGGACGGATCCGACGGCGGGTGCGCTGATCGAAGGGCGCGCGCCGTCGTTGCTCGCGTGGATCCACCGGATGTTGTGGCCGCGCGCGGACGGCGAGTTCGAGACCTTCTCGAGCTTGTCGCCGACGCTCATGCCATTGCTCGAAACGAGTGTGGGGCGCCTGTTCCTGCCATGGAGCGTCGCGAACGCAAACGCGATTACGGCCGGTGCCGAGTCGTTCAGCGTGACGCTCGACGGACGCGACTGGACGCAGAAGCCGCAGAAATATCACGCCCGTTCACTGGCGGCGCTGCGCGAGAAGTATGCGGCGCTTCCCGACAAACGGGCCGTCGACGCGGTGCTCGATCGCGTGCACTGCGGCGCCGCTTTTCGCGAATGAAGCTTCGCCAATGAAGCTTCGGCAATGACGTCCGCGACGTCGCTGCACTGATTTTCCTCGTGCAAGCCATCCCAACCGCTGACTCGATCACCACGTCGTGGCTCACCGAGGTGCTGCACGCGGCGGGTCATCGCGACGTCAGCGTACGCGGCTTCACGCGAACACAGATCGGGACCGGGCAGATCGGCAAGTGCATCCGATTCGCGCTCGATCTCGATGGTAGCGATCCGACCGCGCCGCGCTGCCTCGTCGGTAAATTTCCGTCCGACGACCCGATTAGTCGCGCGACCGGCGTTGCACTATCGAACTACGTCAAGGAAGTGGCTTTTTATCGCGAACTCAAGCACCGACTTTCGATCAACACGCCGCGTTGTTACTACGCGCAGATCGACGGCGTGGGTCCCGAATTTGCGTTGCTGCTCGAAGATCTCGCGCCGGCGCGTCAGGGCGATCAACTCGCCGGATGCACGATCGAGGTCGCGCAAGCGGCGGTGCTGGAACTCGTCGGCTTGCATGCGCCGAGCTGGTGCGACGCTTCGCTGCGCGGCATCGATTGGCTCGGCGAGCCGAACCCGGCGAGCGCGGACCTGTTGCGGACACTGTATCGAAGCCACTTGCCGGGATTTCTGGACCGCTACGGCGCTCGGCTTGCGCCGGATGAGATCGCGATCATCGAAGACGTGGGCAACTCGATGGGTGCTCCGTTCCAAGCGCTGCAATCGCCTTTCGCGCTGATCCACATCGACTATCGCCTGGACAATCTGTTGATCGATGAGCGCGCGCAGCCGCCGAAGATCTCCGTCGTCGACTGGCAGAGCGTCACGCTTGGCAGTCCGCTGCACGACGTTGCGTATTTCCTCGGCGCGGGATTGATCCCGGAACAACGCCGTCGCGGGGAAGCCGACATCGTGCGCACGTATCACGCAGCGCTGAGCACGGCCGGCATCCGCGACTACCCGTGGGCGCGTTGCTGGAATGATTATCGGCGCGGCGCCTTTGCGGGATTCACGGTCACCGTGATCGCGTCGATGCTCGTGCAACAGACGCCGCGCGGCGACGACATGTTCACGGTGATGGCGCGGCGGCACGCTCGCCACGCGCTCGATCTCGGCGCGCGCGAATTTATCGGCTGACGCGCAACTCGACTGAGATGCTAACGACGTCGTCGGGCTGCGCGGTTCACTGCGGTTGCGGGTCGGCTTGACGAACAAAGACGCGCGTCATGTGGTGCGTGTTGATCTGCTTGCCCTGCAGATCGATCTGCAGTACCAGCGTTTGGCCTGCGTCGCGGAGCGCGTAAATCTCCCGGACGTTCAACGGATCGCTCTTCGTCACGACGATCAGTTGCGCGTGCTCGTCCCAACCGGCTTCGATCGTGAAGAGGCCGCGCTTTTCCGTGCCCCATTTCAGATCGCGATAAGGGCTCCCGGGATACGCGATGCCCATCGATGCCGCATCTTGGTCAATGGTCATCTGCGTCGCGGTGAGCATCGGCAGCAGCGGCATCGGACCGCCGAAATGCGGGCCACCGGAACCGGAATCGCGGGATTCGCTTCCCCGCCCGTGTGCATCGCCTTCTCTGTGACGGTCGTCGGCGCGGCTCGGTCGAAACGGTGGGTCGCTGCGCGCGACATCGAGTTGCCACGTACCCGACAGATCCGAAGCTGTAGGGGAGCGAGTACCGAGGTGGCTGCACGCCGCGAGCGTCAACGACAGCGTGAATGCCCAGAAGTGCTTCATCGACGGCATGCAGTTTCCTTCTATGATTGACGCATCATCGCGAGGGAGCATCGATGCAACTCTATCAGACCTACCTCTCGCCGTTTCCGACCCGCGTCAGGCTGATGTTGTACGCAAAGGGAATCGACTGCGAGATCGTCGAGCCGCCGGGATTCCATGGCGATCCGCGCTCGAAGGCGAGCTATCTTGCGATCAATCCGATCGGGCGCGTGCCGGCGCTGGTGCTCGACGACGGCCGCGTGTTGCCGGAATCAGAAGTGATCTGCGAATACCTCGAGGACGCCTTTCCTGAGCCGCCGCTGTTTCCGAGCGACCCGTGGCAGCGCGCCCAAGTGCGACTGTTGTCTCGGCTATCGGATTTTTACGTCGTGATGGCGATGCTGCCGCTGTTTCTGGTCGTCGAGAAACCGCCAGGACAGTGGGATCAGGTCGCAATACGGCGCGACGTGGCCGCGGTCGGCAAGACGCTGGATCAACTCGAGGTCTTCATCGGGACCAACGGTTATGCAGTGGGGAGCTCGCTCAGCCACGCCGACGGCACGCTGGTGCCGATTTTGTTGCTGGCTGCGGAGTGGATGCCGATTTTTCGCGGACCGGACATGTTTGCGACGCGGCCCAAACTCTCTGCGTACTGGGCCGCCATCGCGCACGATCCGATTTGTGCGCGCCTGATCGATGAGACTCGGCAGGCACTCCTCAAAAGTATGGGGCGTAAGAGTATGGGCCGGTCTTGAGACGCGTCGTCAGAGCGAGCTAGGCACCAGCCGCCGCGGGCGCGAGTGCCGGGCCCGACGCGTGGCCGGCGAAGTCGGTCCAGCGGTGAGAATCGTAGTCGTACAGCTTGCAATGCGTGACGCAGTCGCGCAGCAGCGCCAGCGAGAACAGCTGCGATACCTGAGCCGGTTCGTTCAGCACCTGATTCGCGGCTTCGAGGTTGTAGAGTGGGATGCGCACATCCAGGTGATGCGCCGGGTGTTCCATGATGTTGTTCAGGATGCGCCCGAGCTCGCCACGGAAACAGCACGTGGACGGTAGTGCAACCGGTGTCGCGCGCCGCTTCCCACTGATCGATATCGTTGTACCAGGGCAGCAGCGGGTGCGTGTGATGCAAGTAGATCACGGTGCCCATGATCCAGTTCCACAGCAGAAACGGCACGACGAATCCGGTCAACACCAGGACGGTCGCACTCTGGCCGGTGACGATTGCGGCGCCGATCAACGCGCCGATCCACGCGACGCCGAATCCCAGCGCCAACAGCTGAATCCGCGACGAACTCGCGGCGCTGCGTCGGAATTTCCTTGCTCGATGCGAAGAACAGCTTCCGCCACCAGAGTTCGACGAGGTAGTACGCGCCGCATCCATAGCCCGAGCGATAGAAGCGCTCGGCGCGCTGGCGCCACGGGGACATGCCGTCGAACTCGGCTTTGGACAGCGGCGTCCAGACGTAATCCATGCCGCGCAGGTTCGTGTACACGTGGTGACCGAGGTTGTGGCCGACCTCCCACAAGCTATACGGGGTCAACGACGGCGCGAACAGCAATCGGCCGACCCAGCGATTGATCACGCGCTGAGTGAACAGACTCTGATGGCATGCATCGTGACCCAGCACGAACAGCCGCGCGATCACCAAACCCAATGCCAGCGACGAAATCACCTTGACGAAAATGTTGGGGACCATCACCACAGTCGCCAACACGATTGCAAAGAGGCCGAAGTCGAAAATGCACAGAGCGGCGGCTTTGAGGTCTGAACTCTGTCGAAAGGATCTGATGCTCTGACGTTGGGTTACGCGGCTCATTGGGTAGTTTCGAATGACGCACGCAGATTATGGCCCTTCTGATTGACAATTGCAGGCATCTCGTGCACCGTGCGGCCCACATTGAGAACGCGCCACCTGCTTCCGCTGTGAAGCTCGTCATCTCAATCCTCTTATCAATCCCCGTTTGCTCCAGTTGCGCGTGGAACACGGTTTACGCGCAATGTCGTACGCGTCCCGAATTTCGGGCGCGCGGTGAGCGCCCAAGGAAGAAATACAAGTGACAGATTCACGATTTGCCGAGCTCGGCATCATCGAGCCGTTGTGCCGTGCATTGGCCGCGGCCGAGTACGAAATCCCTACGCCGATTCAGACGCAGGCGATCCCGCAACTTCTATCCGGCAAGGACCTGCTCGGCATCGCGCAGACCGGCACCGGCAAAACCGCGGCGTTCGCCGTGCCGATCCTGCAGCGACTCTCGCAGAACGGTCCGCCGGCGGGACCCGACACCGTGCGCGCACTGATTCTCGCGCCGACGCGCGAACTCGCTATCCAGATCGGCGAGGACTTCGCCGCTTATGGCGAACATCTGAACCTGCGCTTCGCGACGATTTTCGGCGGCGTTGGCCAGAACCCCCAGGCGAGCCGCGTTGAAGCGCGGCGTCGATGTGTTGATCGCAACGCCGGGGCGTTTGCTCGATCTCGTGAGCCAGCGGCTTGCGCGTTTGGACAAAGTATCGATGCTCGTGCTCGACGAAGCCGATCGTCTGCTCGACATGGGTTTCATCCGCGACGTGAAGCGGATCGTGTCGTTGTTGCCGAAAGCGCGCCAGTCGTTGCTGTTCTCCGCGACGATGCCCACCGAAGTGGCCTCGCTCGCGCGCGAAATTCTGCGTGACCCGGTCCGCATCGACGTGTCGCCGAAGACGATCACGGTCGATCAAACAGACCAGCACGTCGTGTTCGTCGAGAACAACGACAAACGCCACGTGCTGACGAAGCTGCTGCGCGATCCGCAGGTCACGCGCGCAATCGTGTTCACGCGCACGAAACACGGCGCGAATCGCGTCACCGAACAGCTCGATCGCGCCGGCATCAACGCCGAGGCGATCCACGGCAACAAATCACAGAACGCGCGGCAGCGCGCGCTCGAACAGTTCAAGAGCGGCAAGGCCTGGGTGCTGGTCGCGACCGACATCGCCGCGCGCGGCATCGACATCGACGCCGTGAGCCACGTGTTCAACTTCGAACTGCCGCACGAGCCCGAGAGCTACGTGCATCGAATCGGACGCACCGGGCGCGCCGGCGCATCCGGTACCGCGACCTCGCTGTGCGATGCGTCCGAACGGCCGCGGCTGCGCGCGATCGAGCGGCTGATCCGTCGGCCGATCAATGTGATGCAGGTGCAGATCGACGCGAGCGAGCGCGACGCGGCGCCGGTTCGCGCGCGCGCAGCCATCGCACTTCACAGTCACGCAGATCCGAGGGCCAGACGCACGTCGCGCACCCCAGCGTCGTCGTCGGGACAGCGTCGCCGCCGTTCCAATCAGGGCCGCGGTGCGCCACGTTCCGCTGGTCGTTCACCGCCGCGGCGTTCCGCGGGTGATCGCTGAGCTGATCGCTGATTCGGCAACTCTCAGGCTTTGGCGCTCGGCCGTGACGACACGGCCGTGTGCCAGCGCCACAAATGGGTGAGGCCGGCGTCGGGCTTCGAGCCCGACCAGACGCTCCGGCGAAATCGATCAGACACAGCGCGGTGATGTCGGCGATCGAGTACGCGTTGTCGGCCATGTAGCTCCTCGTCGCGAGTTCGCGATCGAGGCGGTCGTAGAAGCTACGAACCGCCGCTTCGCCGGCCTCTTTCGCCGGCAGGTTCTGTTTGAAACGCCCCGGCGCCATTTGCGCAACGATCGGCCCGTTCACCCACGCGGTACCCAGCGGTCCGGCCAGCTCGAACTCGAGCTGACGATTCGCCATGTCGATGCGGCCGATCTCGTAGGGTGTCGTGCCGAACAGCGACGGCTTCGGCTGCAGTGCTTCGAAGTACCGGCAGATCGCGACCGACTCCGCGATGCAGCTGCCGTCGTCGAGTTCGAGCACCGGAATTTTGCCGCTCGGATTTTTCTTCAGGAATTCGGGCGACTTGTGCTCGGCTTTGCGCAGATCGACCTGCACCAGCGGAACGACAATGCCTTTTTCGGCGAGGAATATCCGGACGCGGCGCGGGTTCGGTGCGCCGTTGAGTTCATAGAGTTTCATGGCGAGTCTTTCGTTGCAGAAGCGGGGGATGGAATATACCAGACGTACCGCGAGTCTCTGCGATCGCACGTGTTCGTCAGAGCGCGAAGTGCGTCGCTTGTCCGGGCACCACTGCCCACGTGATCAACAGCGCGTTGATGAACGCGGCGAGATAGACGCTACCCGTCGCGCGTTGCAATACCGCCGCAATGATTCCCGCAATCGCCAGCAGCACGACGAACTGGATCGCGAGTATCGTCAGCAATGGTTCGCCGAGCGGCAGCGGCATGCCGAACAGCAATGGCACGTATTGGATTGCGAGCAGCGCGAGAAAGCCATTGGTCAGAATCAACACACAGCGGACGACCGCGCGGCGGATGCGTCCGCCGATGACGAACTGATGCAGTGACGCACTCTGAACGACGAAAAACACCGTCATCGGCATCAGGTACATGAAGTACGGCGCAACGTGCCACGGCGCGAACTTCTTGAACGCGATGACCCAGAATCGAAAGTCGACGGAAAACGCCGCGTCGACCGCGACCAGCAATAGATAGCAGAACCCGACGATCGCGCCGGCGAGTGCCGCGGCGCCGAACAGCTTGCCGGCGTGAAATCCGGCGGGCCAGAGCCCGACAGACGCTAGTGTGGAAGTGCCGCGACCAAGGATTCCGAGCGTCGCGGTCGCGATCAGCGTGTTGACGGTGACCCACAGCATCAATCCGTTTGTCAGCTGCTGCGGCGCCTGATGGGTCACCGGCCAGAACACATCGGCCGCGTGGAACAGCGGAAAGTATGTGAGTACCGGAACAACCGCGGTCAGCGCCGCACTGACGCCGGGCCGCACCAGCTTCGTCGACGTCCTTCCTTTGACTGTCAACGAACCGGATCACGCGCCATTGAAGGGTCGTCAGTTCCGAGACCGAGTATTACGCCGATCATGCCGAGCAGCGCGACCAGCGTGGTGAGTTCCTTCCAGTACCAGATCTGGTGGTGCGCTGGCCGTGGCGTGCCGCCGTGCAGCGTCGCGGCGAACCAGTCGAGCGCCGCGCCGATCGCGGCGGTGGACAGATGGTCACCGGGATGCGTCACCGGCGGTACGTACAGAATCCGCGCGCTGTTTTCGTCGAGTCGGCCGTATTGTCGCTCGGGCACGACGGCCTCGAGCGTGCCGAAGATCTCTTTGAGCTTCGGCGAACGGGTGACCTGCGCGCCGATGGGTACATCCCACATCAGCGCGGAAAATTCGTCGAACGCGCTGAACACGACCGCGAGGTTATGGGGGAACGTCAGTGTTCCCGGCGGAGCGCCGAAAGCGCCTGGCGCCGATCCCTCGAGCACCATCGAGCGGTAGCCATCCGGATTCGCCGCAGCCGCCGCGAGGATGGCCCATCCGCCCATCGAATGCCCCTCGAGGCCAATGTTGGCGGGATCGACGGTGTCGAGTGAGCGCAGGTACGTCAACGCGTCGGGGCCGCCGAATCCGTTGCCGAACGCCGGTGGCTGCGACAATCCGTGGCCGCTCTGATCCAACGCGAGGACGACATAACCGCGTCGCGCGAACTCGATCGCGAAACCGCTCTGCGTCTCGCGCGAATTGATGTAGCCGTGAACCGCGAGAATGCCCGGCGCTTTGTGCTGCGCGTCAACGCCATCGGGTGTGTACAGCAACGCACTCAGACGCCTGCCGTCGCTGGCTGCAAAATGCACGTCGTCGACGCGCACACTGCCGCCGACCGTTTGGATCTCGTGCGCGGTGAATGCGCCCAGCACGACGAGCATCATGCCGAGGCCGAACAGCGCGTGGTGCGTATTCAGGCGATGCAGGCCTTCGCCGGGCTCGCTCGGTTCGGGCAGGGTCCCTTCGCTCATGTGTCACACGCCGCCAAATTGCCTCAAGGCTGGTCGCATTCGTTCGCCGGGTCGCTGGGACACTTGTCGCACGCGTCGCCCAGGCCGTCGCCGTCTTCGTCGAGTTGGTCCTTGTTGGCGACATTTGGACAGTTGTCGCACATGTCTTTTATGCCATCTTTATCGGTGTCGCGGCCGTCAACGAAGATCTGCAGTTCGGGCGAACTGAGTACGACCCCTTTGCCGTCGACGCCGTGTTCTGCCGTCGCGCGGAAACGGGCGCTTTTGTCGGTCGCGGCGTCAGCGGGCACGGGAAGCCGTGTCGACAGCGCTCCTTGCGCGTTGGCCTTCGCCGAACCAATCGAGCGCTCGACATCGCCTTGCTCGAATGTGATCGCAACGGCCTCGTTCGGTGCCAGGCCGGACCCGGTCAGCATTACTATGTCGCCGCGAGCAAACACTGTCTCGCTGCAGTTCTCGACGAACACGATCGGCGTGACGAACAGCTTGCCGTGCTCGCGCGATAACGTGGTCGCATCATCTGCCGTCGCAAACGACACGGCCGCGCATAGAGCGATGCCCGCAAGGGGAGCAAGGATCGGCGTCAGACGGCGCAACGATGGTGCGGCAGCCATGTTCATACCTGCAGGTTCCCAACGCGTCGAGCGGCAACCGCGCATCCTACATGAGCGGACGCCGCACGTATCCGCGGTCGGCGGGTTACATGCTCCATCCGCCGTCCACGATGTGAATCGCACCGGTGATATACGCCGACTCGTCCGACGCGAGAAACACGACCAGCGCGGCGATCTCCTGCGGCGTGCCGAGGCGGCCCATCGGCTGGCGCCGGATGAAGTCGGCGCGCGCGGCGACGGGATCTGCGAACGCGTTGATGCGTTGTTCCAGCGACGGCGTCTCGACGGTGCCGGGACAGATCGCGTTGCAGCGGATGCCTTGGCTGACATAGTCGGCTGCGATCGATTTGGTCAGGCCGATGACGCCGGCCTTCGTGACGCCGTAGACGCAACGGTTCGCGACACCGCGTACGCTCGACGCGACCGACGACATGTTGATGATGTTGCCGTGGCCCGCGGTGAGCATTGCGGGCAAGAACGCGCGCACCATGCGATACATCGCTGTGAGATTGAGATCGATCGAGAACGTCCACGCGTCGGGCGGGCATTCGAGGATTGCCCCGTGGTGCACGAATCCGGCGCAGTTGAAGAGGACATCGACCGCGCCGATCGAACGCGCCGCGGCGTCGATCGCGGCTTGATCGGTCACGTTCAGCAGGCGCGTTTCGATTGCCGGGTTCGACGCGGTGAGTGTGGCGAGCGCGCGCGCGTCGATGTCGCTCGCGATGACGCGCGCGCCGTCGGCGGCGCACGCGAGCGCGGACGCGCGACCGATCCCTTGTCCCGCCGCGGTGATCAGCACCCGCTTGCCGTTCAGTCTGCCGTTCGTTGTGCGCTTCGCCTTTGTGTGCTTCGCCATCGTGCGCCCACCATGGTGCTCCCCTTGAGAGTCCGGTTAGCATACGGCAAGTCGCCGCGCCGCGCGGCACTCAGTCCTCATCTACTGAGTCTCCTCAAAGAGGGAATACACATGATCACGATTACCGCCATCGAGGCGGTCGACGTCCGTTATCCGACGTCGCGAATGCTCGACGGTTCCGATGCGATGAATCCGGATCCCGATTACTCGGCAGCCTATGTCGTGCTGCATACCAGCGTCGCCGGACTCGACGGTCACGGCATGACGTTCACGATCGGTCGCGGCAATGAACTGTGCGTGGCCGGGATCAACGCGCTGGCGCCGATCGTGATCGGGACGTCGCTCGAAGAACTCACGGCCGACATGGCGGGGCTGTCGCGTCGTTTGCTCGGTGACAGTCAGTTGCGATGGGTCGGCCCGGAAAAAGGCGTCGTGCATCTTGCCGCCGCCGCGATCATCAACGCGGTATGGGATTTGTGGGGCAAGCACGCCGGCAAGCCGGTGTGGCAACTCGTCGCAGATCTCGAGCCGGAGATGCTGTTGTCGACGCTCGATTTGCGCCACATCACTGATGCGATCACGCCGGACGAGGCGCTGCAGATGCTGCGCGACCAGAAACGCGGCAAAGCGGAGCGCCGCGCGCGACTCGAACGCGAGGGCTATCCCGCGTACACGACGTCGGCGGGATGGCTCGGCTACTCCGACGAAAAAATTCTGCGGCTCACCGGCGAAGCGCGCGCTGCCGGATGGAATGCGATCAAGATCAAGGTGGGCCGCTCGCTCGACGACGACCTGCGGCGCTGCGCGCTGATCCGCGACGCGCTCGGACCCGACGGACGTTTGATGGTCGACGCGAATCAGGTGTGGGAGGTCGATCAAGCGATCGGCTGG
This sequence comes from uncultured Gammaproteobacteria bacterium, assembly GCA_963829065.1. Lineage (GTDB taxonomy): Bacteria > Pseudomonadota > Gammaproteobacteria > Pseudomonadales > Azotimanducaceae > DATJGR01. The sequence goes on from CAWHHK010000027.1 coordinate 15,704, forward strand.
ATCAAAGAGCTGCAGCGCTTCGACCTGTGGTGGGTCGAGGAACCGGTGCATCCGGACGACATTCTCGGCCACCGCAAGATCATCGATGCCGTCGATTCAATTCGTATAGCCACTGGAGAACATTGCCATAACCGTGTGATGTTCAAGCAGTTTTTGACGGCTGGAGCGATCGATGTCGTGCAGGCGGATGGGTGCCGCCTGGCGGGCTTAAGCGAAGCGATGGCCGTGCTGCTGCTCGCGGCGAAATACGACCGGCCGGTGTGTCCGCACGCCGGCGGAGTCGGCCTGTGCGAGATCGCGCAACACATCTCGATGATCGATTTTCTGTGTTTCGCAGGATCCTGGGACGAGCGGATGACCGAACACGCGGCGCATCTGCACGAACACTTCGTCGCGCCGATCGAGATCGCCGCAGGCCGTTATCGCGCGCCGCGCGTGCCGGGCCTGGGATTGCAGATGCGTCCGGAGAGCGTCGCAAGCCACCGGTTTCCGGACGGAACGGTCTGGGCAGGCTGAATCGCCCCTCGATGGGATTGTTGGGCGATCGCGAGTCTTTCGATCGCTCCCACAATTGCGACCGCGATGTAGGAGCGGACTCCCGTCCGCGATTAGAACGCATTAGCGCCGCGCCGCGTGCCACGGGAGCAGGCGACGCGCGTCCCCCACGCGTCGCTCGATGTAGGTACGCGCGCGCTCGGGGTCGGGCAGGCGTTCTCCGCCGCCGTGTTCGTTCCACCACATTTGCCACGATGCCAACTCCTTCGCGTGTTTGCCCGACTCGGTATGGAATTCGTGCGCGTGCGCGAGCAGGCGTCGTTCGAGCAGTCGGTAGACGTCGCCCTTCTTTTCACGCGGCCACGCCCATTCCAGCGCATCGGTATGCACCGACTCCTCGTCGACGCGACCGAGCAAATGACGCGCAGCCGGTGAGAGTCCCTCCAACTGCCACGGTTCACGCGCGAGCGCGATCGCCGCAACGTGAGGCCACAGCGTGTGCCACAGATGCGTCACTTTGCCGGCCAGCAAGCGCGCCTCCGCGACGCGCGGATGTGCTTCGAGGTCCTGGCATACCCAGTAGATGAGATTGGATTTCGGGTGCGCCCACCACGAGCCGCGAATTTCTTCGCCCGCGACGAGGTTCGCGACACTCGCGAATTCACGTCCCGCTTGCAACAACAGTGCGCGACGTTCGAGTTCGTCGAGCACCCGCTTCGAGGCCGCGTCCGTCTCAACGGGACGCGCCATCGCGCTTCACCGCATGTGGCGGAAACACGTCCGTACTTCGTTGATGAACGTCGCCGGTTGCTCGAGCGCGGCGAAGTGACCGCCTTTGTCGAGATCGTTCCAATGCACGAGTTTTTCGAAGCGTTTCTCTGCCCAGCGGCGCGAGCAGCGGAAAATCTCTTTGGGGAAGATGCTGCAACCGGTCGCTATTTTCACCGGATCGCGGCTCACTTTGTTGAAACTCTCCCAGTACAACCGCGCCGACGACGCGGCGTTGCCCGGCAACCAGTACAGCATCACGTTGTCGAGCAGTTCGTCGCGCGACACGATGTTTTCCGGATGGCCGTCGCAGTCCATCCACGACCAGAACTTTTCGATGATCCACGCGGCCTGACCACTCGGCGAATCGGCAAGACCGTAGCCGAGCGTCTGCGGCCGCGTGCTCTGCTGTTTCGAATAACCCGAATCCCAGTCGGCATAGTGCTGCATGCCGGCGAGCGCGGATTTTTCGCGATCGGTCAGATCGCCCATCGTCGCCGGATCCGGCGTGACGATCGGCATGTTCAGGTGAATCCCTAGACAGTTCGCGGTGTCGTTCAAGCCGATGGCGGTCGTCACGATCGCGCCCCAGTCACCGCCTTGCGCGACATACTTCGGATAACCGAGGCGTGGCATCAGCGTGCTCCACGCGCGGCCGATTTTCTCGACGTTCCAACCCGTCGCCGTCGGCTTGTCGGAGAAGCCATAGCCCGGCAGCGACGGACACACGACGTGGAACGCATCCGCCGCTGTGCCGCCGTGCTTGGTCGGATTCGTCAGCGGCTCGATGACCTTCTGAAACTCGACGATTGATCCCGGCCAGCCGTGCGTCATCACGAGCGGCAGCGCGTTCGCGTGTGGTGAGCGGACGTGAATGAAATGAATGCCGATGCCATCGATCGTCGTGCGGAATTGCGGGAACCGGTTCAGCAGCGCTTCGCGCGCGCGCCAGTCGTAGTCCTGTTCCCAATAGCGGCAAAGGTCCTGCACATAGGCGAGCGGAATGCCCTGCGACCAGTCGCTCGGCGTTTCCTTGTCCGGCCAGCGCGTCGCGCGCAAGCGCCGTTTCAAGTCGTCGAGTTGTGCGGCGTCGATGGCGATTTTGAACGGGGTGATAGCGTCGGACATGCGAATCTCTCTCCCTAATGTGTAAAGCGGGGGCGGGCAGGCGCTCCGGGCCTGCATGGTGAGAATGCACCGCACGCGGTGTCAAGCGACGACCGCTGCCCGGCGAGAGGTGTCAGAGATTTGCGAGCAGCGCAGCGGTGAACGCGGTGGTCGAGCCGTCGCCCCCGAGATCGGGCGTCAGCGCGCTTCCCTGTTCGAGTGTCTTGCGCACGGCCGCGCGAATCCGATCCGCGGGTTCATGCAGCCGCAGATAGTCGAGCATCATCGCCGACGCGAGGATGAGCGCGGTCGGATTCGCGATGTTCTTGCCGGCGATGTCGGGCGCACTGCCGTGCACCGCTTCGAAGATCCCCTTGTGCTCGCCGATGTTCGCGCCGGGCGTGAGTCCCAAGCCGCCGACGAGTCCGGCGCATAGATCGGACAAGATGTCGCCGAACAGATTGGTCGAGACGATCACGTCGAAGCGATTTGGATTCAGGACGAGCTGCATCGCGCAGTTGTCGATGATCATCTCTTCGAATTTGATATCGGCGAACTCCGGGGCCAGTCGTCGCGCCACGTCGAGAAACAACCCGGACGTCGTTTTGAGAATATTCGCCTTGTGCACGACAGTGATTTTCTTGCGGCCGTAGCGCCGCGCCATCTCGAACGCGTAGCGCAACAGTCGCGTCGAACCGCTGCGCGTCACGACGCTGCGTACCTCGGCGCGTTCGCCGTCCTCGCTCAGGGTCTGGCCGACACCGGAGTAGAGCCCTTCCATGTTCTCGCGGACGATGATGATGTCGATGTCGGAATAGCGCGCGCGCACGCCCGGCATCGACAGCACCGGACGCACGTTGGCGAACAGGTCGAACGATTGCCGCAGCGACACGTTGATCGACGAGAACCCGCGCCCGATCGGCGTCGTGATCGGGCCTTTCAACGTCGCGGGATTGCGCTCGATCAGATCCAACGTCGCCTGCGGGATCAGATCGGTGCCTTGTTCGAGCGCCGCGAGTCCCGCCACCGCGAGGTCGTATTCGAGTCCGCACTTGACGTGCGTGAGCACCTCGAGCGTCGCCTCGACGATGTCGGGGCCGATGCCGTCGCCGGGTATCACGGTAATTCGAGTGTTCGCCATCGACCAAATCCGCTATTCGATTGAGTTGCGACGCGTGGCGTCGCCTGGCCGCGCAGTATTGCAGATGGCGCCCCGGAGACGGTGCCAGGCGTTGCAGAACGTGCAAAAGGTGCCAGGCGTTGCAGAAGGTGCCAGGCATTGCAGAGCGTGCAAAAGGTGCCAGGCATTGCGGACCTGGCGGACTCGGAGTGACCGCGTGCAGTGGTCGATCGGTGAACTGTGCGGGGGACTACAGCGGCGGCGATCTGTGTTCGAAATCGCGTCGATACTGGACGACGCCGCGACTCAACGTCGAAGGGCTGTGTCTGAGATGCCTTGCGATGTCCGCGAGCGTCGCGATGCCTTGCCGCTGCGCAGCCCACACGACCCACGCTCGCGCCATGACGACGAGGTGGCAGTGGGACGGCCCGGCGAGCATCGCTGCGTCGACGCCGAAACGACGACAGGCCGCCGCGACCAGCTCCGTGAGATATGGTGACCATGCTGTTGGCACGGCCTGCGTGGCGCTGCTCGGCGTGATGACTTCGCAGGATCGATCTTGCGTTTCGCATGCGTCGATGAAGGCTGCTATGCGACGCCGGGCAACCGAAGGCTCGTGGTGGAACAGCGACAGCACGAACGCCGTGGTGAGCCATTCCTCTTCATCGGCCAGCACATAACGTCTGTGGCTGCTCCAGCGATACTCGATCGGGGTGCGGACCAGGCCGCCGGCCACAGGATTCAAATGAATGTATCGAATCAGCTGAAGCAGGTAGGCGTCTGAATCGACGAGCCGTGAACCATAGCGACCCCCGAACAGATGTCCCACGTGAGCGTACTTCAAGTTGAACGTGCGTGCATAGGCGCCGGCGACCAGATGCATGGTCTTGAAGATCGGCGTGACGCCGCACTCGAGCACCATGTGGATGTGGTTCGTCATCCAGCAGTACAGGTGAAGTCGAGCACCGTATCGCTCGAGGGTGTCCGCCAGCAGCCGCTGCCAGCGCTCGCGGTCGAGCGCGTCGTGAAAAATCGGCTGCTGGCGATTGCCGCGCAGTGTCACGTGATAGAACGCATGTGGCGCGTGCGGGGGACGGATGCGCATGTCGAAGATCCGGCGTGCCGGCAGTCCATGGTCGCAGGATTCGTCGACTACTCCGGTGGGCTCGGCGAAGCGCTCGGTGTAAGCGATCGCCGCCTCGCGTATCAAATCTTGTCGCACAATCTGCACGCGGCGCGACCTGCAACGCCTGGCACGTTCTGCACGTTCTGCAACGCCTGGCACCGTCTGCTATCGTCGCAGCTGAAGTGAGGGGGGCGCGATGTCTGAACAACTTTCGATCGACGTGTTCTGGTCGTTCCGCAGTCCGTGGTCGTATCTGGCGACGCCGCGGCTCGTCGAGTGGGGACAGCGCTATGCGCTCGACGTCGTGTTCCGGCCGGTGTATCCGATTGCGATCCGCGCGCCCGAATTTTTCGATCGCGTGGATCCGCTGTGGTTTCCGTACTTCATGACTGACGTGTTTCGCGTCGCGAAATTCCTGGAGCTGCCGTTTCAGTGGCCGCAGCCGGATCCGGTCGTTCAGGAGTTCCGCGATGGCCGACGCGTCACCGGCGAAACGCAGCCGCACATTCATCGGCTGACGCGGCTCGGCGCGATCGCGACCGAACAGGGGCGCGGCATGCAATTCGCCGATCAGGTATCGCGGTTGATCTGGGGCGGCACGGCGAACTGGCATCAAGGCGATCATCTGGCGGACGCGACGCAGCGTGCGGGACTCGACCTCGCGCAGATGGACGCGCTGGCTGTCACTGATGTCGATCGGATCGAGGCAGTCATCGAACGCAATCAGGACGCGCACGCGGCGGCGGGACATTGGGGTGTCCCGACGATGGCGTTTCGCGGCGAGCCGTTCTTTGGCCAGGACCGCTTGGACGTATTGATGTGGCGGCTGCAGCAGAACGGCCTGCGCGCGCGATAGCTCCCGATGGGACGCCACAACATGAAATCGACGATCATGGTGGGCCTGTTTGCGATTGTCGCGTGCAGTCCGCGCTCGGACGACAGTGCGCCGGCCGCACCCGCTACACCTGCGGTGTCGGCGCCTATCACATCGGCGGTGTCCGAGCCCGCCGACGCCGAAGGGCGCAGCGCGGCGACTGCGATCACGACGCGCGCCAATGCGGCCGTCAGCACTGAGCTTGCGCTCGCCGATCAAGCGGATTTCGACGCGGCGAACAAAGGCTTCGTCGCAAAGGACGATCCGCTCGTCATCAAAGGGGCGGACGGTCGCACGATCTGGGATCCGGCGGCGTATGCGTTCGTCGCCGGCGACGCGCCGCCGACGGTGAACCCGTCGTTGTGGCGCCAGGCCAAGCTGAATGGAATCTACGGTCTGTTCAAAGTCACCGACGGGCTCTATCAGGTGCGCGGTTACGACATCTCGAACATGAGCATCATCGAGACCGCCAACGGCCGGATCATCGTCGATCCGTTGACCGCGCGCGAGACCGCGGCGCGCGGCGCTGGCACTCGTCAATCGCGCGCTTGGCGAGCGGCCGATCGTCGCGGTCATCTTCACGCACAGCCATGTCGATCACTTCGGCGGTGTCGCCGCCGTCGTCGACCCCGCGGACGTGCGCAGCGGCAAGGTGCGCGTGATCGCACCGGCCGGATTCGTGCAGGAAGCCCTCAGCGAAAACGTGCTGGCCGGTTCCGTTATGGGGCGGCGCGCGTTGTATATGTACGGCAGCACGCTGCCGCGCGACGCGCGCAGTCACGTCGACACAGGACTCGGCAAAGGTCCCGCGTTGGGCGAAGTGTCGATCGTCGCGCCGACCGATACGGTCGATCACACGGGCCAGGAGCTCGACGTCGACGGTGTGCATTTCGTATTCCAGTACGTGCCCGACTCGGAAGCACCCGCGGAGCTGACGTTTCTGCTGCCGGCAATGAAAGCGTTCTGCGGCGCGGAGATCGTCTCGCACACGATGCACAATCTGTACACGTTGCGCGGCGCGAAGGTGCGCGACGCGCAGAAGTGGAGCGGCTACATCGACGAAGCGATCGACAGGTTCGGCGCCGATACGGACGTCGTATTCAACAGCCACCACTGGCCCGTGTGGGGCAACGCGCAAGTCATCGATTATCTGAAGCGGCAGCGCGATACGTACCAGTTCATTCACGATCAGACGCTGCATCTCGCGGCCGCCGGCATGACGCCGCGGGAAATCGCCGAGACGATCCGGTTGCCGAAGAGTCTCGCCGACGCGTTTGCCGACCGTGGCTACTACGGCACCGTCAAACACAATGCGAAGGCGGTGTATCAGTTCTACTTCGGCTGGTTCGACGGCAATCCGGCGAACCTCGATCCGCTGCCGCCGGCGGAACTCGGCAAACGTTATGTCGACGCGATTGGCGGCGGCCGCAAAGGTGCTGGCAGTCGCGCAGACGGCGTACGACGCTGGCGACTATCGCTGGGCCGCGACGTTGCTCGATCACCTCGTGTTTGCGCAGCCGGACGACAAGGGCGCGCGTGCATTGCTGGCGCGCGTCTACGATCAGCTCGGGTTATGCGGCTGAATCAGGTCCGTGGCGCGACTTCTACCTGACCGGTGCTGCGGAGTTGCGCCACGGCGTCGCGCAGACTGCGCAGCGCGGCCTTGGCAGCCTGTTGGGAAGCGTGCCGATCGAATCGGTATTCGCGTCGATGGCGACGCAGATCGACGGCGCCGCGGCGGACGGCAAACACGTCACGATCAACGTGACGTTCACCGACCTCGAGCGCTCGTTCGTGCTCGAACTCGACAATTCCGTGCTGCATCACAAGGAGTCGCCGCCGCGCGCCGGCGCCGATGCGACCGTGCGGCTGACGAGGGACTACTGGCTGTCGTTCCTGACGCGGCAGGCATCGCTGAAGGACCTCGTCTTCTCGAGTTCGCTCGACATCGACGGCAATCGTCTCGCGCTGTTTTCGTTGCTCGGTCTGCTGCGTCCGCCCGCGCCCGGCTTTCGCGATCGTGACGCCGGACTGATCGATCAGGTCAGGCTTTTGCGAGTGCGTCGACCATCGGCATCAATTTGTTCAGATGCGCGACGAACGGATCGACGTCGGCGTCGCGATGCCGCGTGTATTCGGTGCCCACCGCGATGCCGTCGGCGGTTTCCGTGCCGAACAATCGCTCGATGATCGCGAGCGCCATGTCCATGCCGGCGGAGACGCCTGACGACGTGACGACGGCGCCGTCGTCGACCCAACGCGCCGCGGCGATCCAATCGACCGCGTTGCTCTGCGCAGACGGCGAGGTTGAAGAACTGTTTGTTCGACGTGGCGCGATGGCCGTCGAGTACGCCGGCTCTTGGCGAGCAGCGCGGAACCGGTGCACACCGACGCGGTGATCTGCGCGCGCCGCGAGCGTTCGCGCAGGAACGTCATCAGGCGCTCGTTCGCGAGTTCGGGGAACGTGCCGATGCCGCCGGGGATGAGCAGCAGGTCGAGCTGCGGTGCATCGTCGAAACCGAATTCGGCGATCACGCGCGGCCCAACCGGACCGTCAGGGACGATGCCCGCGGGTACCGGCCCTGCGTGCTCTGCGATCAGGTGCGTCGTCAAGCGATCGCGACCGACCGCGGTGAACATTTCCAACGGGCCGAAGACGTCGAGCAGTTCGAAGCCGGGGTAAAGAATCACGCCGAGGGTCATCGGCCGGGACACTGAATTTTCGGTCATCGGTTGCCTCCATTCGAAGTGCGCATTCGAGTGCGCGTGTCATTCGCGACGCCTTGCTGGCAAGATCGCCGACGATTCTACCTGCTGCGGTTGTCGGCGTGATGCGAAGAGGCTGGTTGGTTGGACTGTTGATCGTTGTGATCGCCGCCGGTGCGATCTACATGATGCGGGCAGCGATTGCCGTGCGGATCATGACGAGCATGGCTGGGCGCGCGCTCGCCTCTGATGCCATCGCGGAGCTGCCTGACGGATTGACCGTGGCGCTGTGTGGCGCCGGCGGCCCGTTGCCTGATCCGAAGCGGTCGGGTCCGTGTGTCGCCGTCGTCGCCGGCACTCATCTGTTCGAGGTCGACGCCGGCGACGAGCGCCGGCCGCAACATGACGCGCCTCGGCTTCGCGCCGGGTCGCGTCGAAGCGCTGTTCCTGACGCACTTCCACTCGGATCACATCGACGGACTCGGCGAGTTGACTGTGCTGCGCTGGGCAGGCGGCGCACACGCCGACCCGCTGCCGGTGATCGGGCCAACCGGCGTCGAGCAGGTCGTTGCCGGCTTCAACACGGCGTACGCGCTGGATGCGCGCTATCGCATGGCGCATCACGGTGAGACGGTGGTGCCGCCGGGCGGCCAGGGCGGCGTTGCGCGGCCGTTCGATGCGCCGCAGGACGGCGTCGGCGCGGTCGTCTGGTCAGCCGACGGATTGACGGTCACGGCGTTCAGCGTGCATCACGATCCGGTGGTTCCGGCGGTGGGTTACAAGTTCGAGTACGGCGGCCGCTCGGTGCTGATCTCGGGAGACACGGCGAAATCGGCCAATCTCGAACACTTCGCGCAGAACGTCGATCTGCTGGTTCATGAGGGACTGTCGCGTGAACTCGTCGGTATCGTCGGCGCCGCGGCCGCGTCGGCGGGACGCGCGAACGTCGCGAAGATCATGTCCGACATCCTGTCGTACCACACCGCGCCGATCGAGGTCGCGCAGATCGCCGCCGCCGCACAGGTCAAGCATCTGCTCTTCTATCACGTGCTGCCGCCGCTGGTCGTGCCGGGCAGCGAAGCCGCGTTCCTGCGCGGCGTCGACGCGATCTATCACGGCGGCGTGACCCTCGGCCGCGACGGAACGCAGATTACGTTGCCGCGTGACTCGACCGACGTCGTCGTGTCGCAGCGCGCTCTGTGAGGCGACCGCCAGCGTGTAGACTCCGCAGTTCATTCGATTGAATCGGAGCTCACCATGATCGATCTGCACTACTGGCCGACGCCGAACGGCAAGAAGGTCACGATCCTGCTCGAAGAATGCGGCATGCCGTATCGCGTCGTGCCATGCAACATCGCGCAAGGCGACCAATTCACGCCGGAATTCCTGAAGATCAATCCGAACAATCGCATGCCGGCGATGGTCGACAACGAACCACTCGGCGGCGGTGCACCGGTCGCGCTGTTCGAATCCGGCGCGATCATGATGTACATCGCCGAGAAAGCGGGAAAGTTCTATCCGCAAGCGCCGCGCCAACGCTACGACGTCGTGCAATGGATCATGTGGCAGATGGCGAATCAGGGTCCGAAGACGGGTGAGTGCGGTCATTTCCGTCGGCTCGGCGAAGGGCAAGGCGATCAGTCGTACGCCGTGCGACGTTTCACCGATGAGGTGAATCGGCTGTACGGCGTGCTGAACAACGCGCTGTACGACAAGCGCTACCTGATCGGCAGCGAGTACACGATCGCCGACATGATCTGCTATCCGTGGACGATCGGCTGGAAGGGACAGGGCCAGGACATCGACGAATTCCCGTACTTCAAGCGCTGGTTCGACGAACTCGGTGCGCGTCCCGCCGTGCAGCGTGGGATGGCGGTCGGTGCGGACTTCACGCAGGACTTCTCGAAGCTCTCGAAGGAAGACATCGATCGGCTGCGCAAAATGCTCTACAACCAGCGCGCGCGGCCGGCGCCGGCGGGCGGGTTATTGAAGGTCTGATCACGCCGTGGCGAATCTGCACGAGCGCCTGTGGAAGAGCGTTTGCGCGATCGATGGCGCGGATCAGGGCAGTTCGGTTTTTTCCGACGACGAAGCCGCACCGGCGTTGTGGGTCGACGGTACGCAGGTCGCACATTTTCGCGCTGTCGACGTAATCGAAATCCGGCTGACCAAGAGCCGCATCCGTGCCGATCGCGCGCGGCTCGCGGCCGATCCGCGTGTGGTGCTGCGTAAGAACGCGTCCGACTGGTTGCAGGTCCGCTTTACCCGTGCGGTCGACATCGCGTTCATCCACGAACTCGTCGAGATGGCGGTCGTTGCGCACGGCGCAACGGACCGCCCATCGCGTCCGCCGCCGAGCGGCGCAGAGCTTGCGCGGCGGAAGCGGTTTCACTGATGGCGACGCTGCGTTATGTGCTGTGGGACAACGATGGCGTGCTGGTTGACACCGAAGAGGGATATTTTCACGCGACGCAGCGGGCGCTGGCCGAATGTGGCGTGGAGCTGGATCGTGCGCGTTATATGTCGCGGCGTGCGCTGGGGTTGTCGTCATGGGATCTTCCGGAAGTACTGGACCTCGGTCCGAAGCTGCGCGAGCAACAGCGCACAGCGCGCGATGCGTATTACCAACAGTTCATCCGTGGCGCGCGGCGCGAGATTCCCGGCGTACTCGGCGTGCTCGGGGAGTTGTACGGACGCTATCGCATGGCGATCGTGACGACGTCGAAACGCCAAAACTTCGAGCTGTTGCACGCAGACGGTTCACTGTTGCGTCATATGGAGTTCGCACTGACGCGCGAGGATTTTGTCGACGGCAAGCCGGCGCCCGACGGCTACGTTGCTGCACTCGAACGGTTCGGCGCCGCACCGGATGAAGCGATCGTTATCGAGGATTCCGCGCAGGGGCTCAACGCCGCGCGGTCCGCGGGCATCCGCTGCGTAATCGTGCGTAATGCCTTCTTCCGCGACGCGCATACGTTCGACGGCGCCGCTCGTGTGCTCGACTCGATTGTGGAGTTGCCTGGCGCCATCGCGACGTTGTCAAAGGAGGCATGATTGGGTCGCAAGATACTTCTCATCACGACCGACCAGATGCGGCACGATGCGCTCGGCTGTAACGGCGGCGTTGTGGCGCGTACGCCGGTCATCGACTGGCTTGCGCGCAACGGCATCAACTATAAGCGCGCGCACAATCAGAACGTCGTGTGCATGCCGGCGCGCGCGACGATCATCACCGGGCAATACGTCGCGACGCACGGCGTGTGGATGAACGGCGTTGCGCTGCCGGAGGAAACGCCGACGATCGCGCACTGGCTCGCGCAACACGGCTATCGAACAGCGCTGTTTGGCAAAGCCCACTTCGAGCCGTGGCTCGGCGACCCGCAGAAATACTACGAGAACCGGATGGCGCGGCTCGGCGAGACCGGACCGCACCGCGGTTTCGAGAGGATGGAACTGGCTAACCACTTCAACACGCGTCACGCGCATTACGACGTGTGGCTCGAGCGCAATCACCCGCGCGCGCTCGACGGCTTCTATCCGATGACGACATCGCAGGGCCGGCAAAACACGGCTGGCGGCGGCGACACGGGCGCGATCCAGGTGTGGGACAACCCGATGCCGCGCGAGCTCTATCACACGGACTGGGTCGCGGATCGCACGATTGCGTGGCTCGACACGCTGCCGGCGGACGCCGATTGGTTCGTGTGGCTCAGTTTTCCGGATCCGCACCACCCTTGGGATCCGCCGGCGGCGGAGCGATCGCGCGTCGCGTGGCGCGACGTACCGTTGCCGCGACTCTACCCCGGTGATGCCGCAACGGCGGCCACCTGGCTCGCGGGGAAGCCGCCACACTGGCGCGGGTATTTCGACGGTTCGGTGTGGAGCAACCTGGAATCTCCGCGCGACTTTCGACCGTGCGATCTGACGGCGGATCAGGTGCGCGAGATCAATGCGATGATCCACATCGAAAACGAATTGATCGATGAGGCCTGCGGCCGCGTGCTCGACTGTGTTGAGCGGCGCGGCTGGGGCGCCGATACCGACGTCATCTTCACGACCGATCACGGCGAACTGCAGGGCGACTACGGGCTGATTTTCAAGGGGCCGTATCACTGCGATGCGTTGATGCGGCTGCCGCTGATCTGGCGGCCTGCGCCGGCCGCGGCTGTTTCGAGTGCAACCGTGACCGCGCCGGTGGGGCACGTCGACCTGGCGCAGACGTTCTGCCGCATCGCGGGAATCGAAGAACCGGACTGGGTCGAAGGACAGACGCTGCCGGTGTCCAACGAGGACGCTGTGGCGCAAGGCCGTCAGCGCGTGTTGACGGAGTGGGATAGTGAGCACGGTCCGGTCGAGATGCACATCCGCACGATTTATCGCGACGGCTATGTCTGCAGCGCCTACGAGAAGGGCTCGCTCTACGACGGTACCGAAGGCGAACTGTACGACCTGAGCACGGACCCGGACGCGCGCGTCAATTTGTGGGACGATCCTGCTCGAAGAATCCTTCGCACGGATCTCGTCGCCGATCTTTACGACAGCCTGCCGCCGCGACGCACACCGCGACTCGAACGCGGCGCGCCCGTCTGAGAGCGGCGCGCCGGTTCTGAAATAGCGGCGCGCGGGTTCTGAAATAAAAAGGGGAGTCATATGCACATCGATCTGTTGAGTCCCAGCCAGCTTCAGCAACGGGCACCCGCATGAGCAGTACCGCTGGCTGCGCGAACACGCGCCGGTGCACTGGCACGACGAACCGGGTGGCCCCGGCTTCTGGGCCGTCACGCGCTTCGACGACGTGCGCGACGATTGGGCGCGATCCAAAGACGTTTTCGTCGGAACCGACGATCATGATTCCGGACCCGCCGCCGGGTGGAGCGATGTCGTTCGGCGACCACAAGATGATGCTGATGATGGACCCGCCGCAGCACACGGCATTTCGCAGGTTGATCAGCCGCGAATTCACGCAGGCGCCGGCCGCGGGCTGCGCCCGCGAGTCGAAGCGCTGGCGCGCCAGATCGTCGATGCCGTGATCGAGCGCGGCGAATGTGATTTCGTCGCCGACATCGCGGGCGAGATGCCGTCGTACGTGATCGCTGAACTGATGGGCCTGCCGCTCGACGACGGCCGCAAGCTGTACCAGCTGACCGAGACGATCCACTCGGCGCCGGAAGCGGTCCCCGAAGGCGCGCAAGGCGCGGCGGTGATGGAGATGTTCGGCTACGCGCAGCGCGTGATCGCCGAGAAACGTGCGCGGCCAGGCGACGACCTGTCGAGCAAACTGCTTGCGTGCGGAGGTCGATGGACGCAAGCTCGACGACCTGGATTTTCAGTTGTTCTTCTTGTTGCTCGTCGACGCCGGCGGCGACACGACGCGCAACCTCGTCGCTGCCGGACTGCTCGCGCTGCTCGAACATCCCGACCAGTTCGCGAGGCTGCGCGCGAATCTCGACACGTTGTTGCCGTCGGCGCGCGATGAGCTGCTGCGTTGGGTCAGCCCGGTGATCTACATGCGGCGCACCGCGCTGCGCGATACCGAAATCGCCGGACAGAAGATCCGCGAGGGGGACAAGGTCGTGCGCTACTTCGGCGCCGCGAATTTCGACGCGCGTCAGTTCGCCGATCCGTACCGGCTCGACCTGGCGCGCCGCCCGAACGCGCACATCGCGTTCGGCGCCGGAGCGCACGTCTGCCTCGGCCAGCACATCGCGCGCGTCGAGATCGATGCGCTGCTGCGCGAAGTCGTGGTGCGGATGAACGACATCGAACTGTCGCAGCCGCCGGAGTGGCTCGCGTCGAACTTCATCTCGGGACCGAAACGGATGCCGGTCCGATTTAGAGCGGGCGCACGCCTCGGCTAAGTTGCGTTGGAGGAGTGGTGGCGTCGCCGGGCGGCCGAACACCGATCGAAGCCGCCCACTTCCTAGTGGTGGATGATCGCCGCGCCGGACCGTCTCGCGCCATGGATGGCGCGAGCGAGCCTACAGGGATGTATTCACGGCGTGTCCGGCGCGGCGATCATCCGCCGCGCGGCTCGCAGATGAACAGCGGAATGTCGCGCGTCGTCGTCTTCTGATAGTCCGCGTACGCCGGATACGCGGCGACGCAGCGCGGCCACACCGCGGCTTTTTCCGCGGCCGATGCGATGCGCGCGCGCAGCTTCAGCGTCCGCTCCTTCACCAGCACTTCGATGTCCGGATGCGCGACGAGGTTGTGGTACCAGACCGGATGTTTTCGGCGCGCCGCCGAGCGACGCGACGAGGATGACACCGTCGCCGTTCGGCACGTACATCAACGGCACGTCGCGCCATTTGTTGGAACGCGCGCCCTGCATCCGAACGACGCAGATGTGCGCTCGCGCCCATCTTGCCCATCACGCGGCCGCCGCTCATGCGATAGACGGACGCGTTGAGTTTGCGAGAACAGCTTGATGATCGGATTCGTCATCGACCGGCGCCCGCTGCGGCACTGGAAATCGGAATATCGACGGTCTCCGTTGTCGACGCATGCCGCTCATCGAGCTGCCGACGGATTTCGGCGTGCGTCTCGCGCGTGATCTTGTAGCGCGAGATCAACGAGAACGGAAACAGAAACAGCAGCGGCAGCGCGATACCGGCGATGACGCCGAGCAGTTTGACGGTGTCGGGATCGACCGAACTCGGCGATGCGCCGCGCGGAAAGCTGACGACGTAGTCGAGCAGCACGCCGCCGATCAGCACGCCGAGGCCCGACGTCGCCTTTGCCGGAAAACGACAGCGCCGCCGAAAACACGCCTTCCTGGCGCCGGCCGGTATTGAGTTCCTGCGCATCGAGCGCGTCGGCGACCATCGAGCCGAACATGATGCGCGACGACGGTGAACACCCCGATGCGAAGGATCTCGTTGCCGATCAGCAGCGGCAGCAGCAGTCGGCGCGCCGTTGGCGGCAGCACGTCGAGAAAGCGCAGCGCGATCATCGCGACGCCGTTGAGCACGAGAAACAGCAGGCCGTACGATCACGAGACGCTTTTTGTCGAAGCGCGCCTGCAGCATCGGCATCATCGCGAACGCCGACCATGAAGCCGAGGATCGCCAGCGCAAACCAGCGCAGCGCTTCGCCGTCGCAGTTCCCAGAAATAGGTCTGCATGTAGATGTTCAGCGCTTCGACGGTGCCGCCGATCGCCGATGCCGTCAGCAGCGTCATGAACAACACGAGGAAGTCGCGATTGCGCAGCGCCAGCACCACTTCGGCGAGCACGCGCTTCAGCGAAAACGGCGGGGGCGCGTCGGTCGGCTGCAGCAGGTACGGCACTTCGTTGCGCGTGAAGTGCGTCGTCAGGAACGCGGCCAGCGCGACGAACGCACCGAGGATCGGCGCGAACAGATGATACGCGGCGGGATTCAGCTGCCCCTTCGCAAACTCGGCAGTGCTCGGAAAGATGAACGTCCACGTGCAGAACGTGAAGGTGACGCCGCCGATCCAGCCGACGAGATATCGGAACGTGACGATCGACGGTGCGCTCGGCGTAGTCGTCGGAGAATTCGGCGAACAGCGCGTTCCACGGCACGCAGGTAAAACGCCATCGAAACGCGCGTGGCGATCGCGAACGTCACGAGCCACGCGAACAGTCCGATTTCCGAAAGTCCGGACGGCGGCGAAAACACGAGATACAAAAACACGCCGAGCGGCAGTGACGCGGCGTACATCAGCGGATGGCGGCGCCCGAGACGGCTGCGCAGATTGTCCGAGAACGAGCCGACCATCGGGTCGGTGATCGCATCGACGACGAGCGCGACCATGATCGCGATCGACGCGAGCACCGCACGTACGCCGAGCACCTGGTTGTAGTAGAAGAGCAGAAACGTGTTGAACGCGAAATTCTTGTACGTATCGGGCAGCGCGCCGATTCCCTGGTAAATCTTCGTCGATAGCGGTAACCGCGCCCGAGCGGGTCTTTGCGCGGGCGTAGTGCGGCGTGTTCAACGAGATGGTCTACTCCTCAACAACCGAGCCGGATGATACCCGAGATCTTGGGTATCATTGCGCCCGATGAATTTGGAGCGCGCGGATGGGTTCAGCGGACGTCGTGATCGGCGCGGAGAGCGGCGTTGCCGTCGTCCAGCACGGCGCGATGAGCAATCGTCATGGTCTCGTCGCGGGCGCAACGGGCACCGGCAAGACCGTCACGCTGCAGGTGCTCGCCGAAGGTTTTTCGCGGATGGGCGTGCCGGTGTTCGCGGCCGACGTGAAAGGCGATCTGTCGGGCATTGCTGCCGCGGGCAAACCGAACAAGGAGATCGATCGACGCCGGGCGCTGGTCCCACGCGAGGATTATCAGCAGCGCGGCTATCCGGTCGCGTTCTGGGACGTGTACGGCGCGAGCGGGTCATCCGGTGCGCACGACGGTGTCCGAAGTGGGACCGCTGTTGCTCGCGAATCTGCTCGAGTTGAACGATACGCAGAGCGGCGTGTTGTACGCGGCGTTTCGGATCGCCGACGAGCAGGGTCTGTTGCTGCTCGATCTGAAGGACTTGAAAGCGCTGCTCGCGTGGATGGTCGAGCAAGGCACACAGCTGCGCGCCGCGTACGGCAACATCACGGCCGCATCGGTGGGTGCGATTCAACGCGGACTGCTGATGCTGGAGGAGCAGGGCGCCGATCGGTTGTTCGGCGAACCGGCGTTGTCGCTTGCCGATCTGATGCAGGTCGATTTTTCCGGCAACGGCGTCGTCAGCATTCTGGATGCGTCGCAACTCGTGCAGAAAGCGCCGCGCGTGTATGCCGCGCTGCTGCTGTGGCTGTTGTCGGAGCTGTTCGAAGATCTGCCCGAGGCCGGCGATGTGGAACGACCGAAGCTCGTGTTGTTCTTCGACGAGGCGCATCTGTTGTTCGATCGTGCGCCAAAACCGTTGCTCGACAAGATCGAGCAGGTCGTGCGGTTGATCCGATCCAAAGGCGTCGGCGTCTACTTCGTCACGCAGAGTCCGCTCGATCTGCCGGAAACGGTGCTCGGCCAGCTCGGCCTCAAGGTGCAGCACGCGCTGCGCGCGTTCACGCCGAAGGATCGAACCGTCATCAAGGCCGTCGCGCAGGGGTTTCGCGCCAAACCGGGCATCGACGTCGAGCGCGTCGTCACTGAACTCGAGACCGGTGAGGCGTTGATCTCGGCGCTCGATGAAAAAGGCGCGCCGCAGCCGGTGTCGCGCGCGGTGATCGCGCCGCCCGAGTCCCGCATCGGTCCGCTCGACGCCGCCGAGCGCGCGGAGCGAGTCGCGCGGTCGCCGCTGCGCGGCAAATACGAGCAGACGATCGATCGCGAATCGGCGTTCGAGATCCTGAAAGCGCGCGCCGACCGCGCGAGCAGCGCTGTGGCTGCGCCGCGCCCTGACATCCGGAGTCGAGAAGCCGGCACCAGCGGCCAAACCAGCCCGTTCGCGCCAGTCGGCCGGCGAGGCGATGATGAATAGCGCAGCCCGCGCCATTGGGAGCTCGTTGGGGCGACAGCTGATTCGCGGAATCCTGGGATCACTGTCGAAGTCAGGACGATAGTGGCCTGCAGCAGCCAAATGCATAGTGTCGGCGCGCGCCTCGAACCGCATCGCCGCGTTGCACCTCCTCGCGTGGGGCCTGCCACTGCTCGTCGGCGCGCCTTGCGCTGCGGTCCGATGCATCACGCAGCCACTACGCATTTGGCTGCTACAGGCCACTAGGTTCATCGCGCGTGGCTAAGTACTACTTTTTCTCGCGGACGCTCGCGAAGCAACGGCCCGAATTCAATAAGATCGGCTGGCGCATGGAAGCCGCAGCGATCGGCGCGTTGACCGGCGTACTGCGTGTCTTGCCGCTCGAGCGCGCGACCGCGCTCGCGCATCGGCTGTTCGCCGCCGTCGGCCCGCGAACGTCGACGCGCCGTCGCGTGATGCGAAATTTACAAGTTGCATTCCCGCAGCTCGCTGACGCCGAGCGAGAGCAGCTGATGCGCGACATCTTCGGTCACGCCGGCGTCGCGCTCGCGGAGATCGCGCAGCTGCCACGGATCTGGAAGGAGCGCGATCGGCGCCTCGAATTCGTTGCCGCGCCTGAGCTCGAGTTCCTGAAAGAAAAGGGTCGACCGGCGGTGCTCGTGACCGCACACATCGGCCCCTGGACGCTGACGAACTTCGTCGCCGGCCACTTTGGATTTCCGTTGGCGGTCGTCTACGCGCCCGAATCCAATCCGCAGATGCGCGCGCTGATGCTGCGTCTGCGCGGTGAGTTGCCGGTGCAACTCCTGTCGCGCGACAACAGCATGCGCGCATTGATCGGTGAACTTGCGCGCGGCGCGACGGTCGGACTGGGGTCGGACGTGCGGCTCGACGGCGGCGAAATGATTCCATTTTTTGGCCACGCGATGGCGACCAACACGGTGCCCGCGCGGCTGGCGCTGCGGTTCGACTGCGAACTCGTACCAGCGCGCGCCGAACGGCTGCCCGGAGGGCGCTTCCGGATGACGCTGTATCCGCCGGTGCGAGCCGACGATCCGAACGCGAGCGCCGCTGCGCAGGCGCGCGATATGACGACGCAGCTCAACGCATTGTTCGAGGATTGGATCCGCGCGACCCCCGGAGAGTGGCTGTGCCTCGCGCGCCGCTGGCCGAAGGACGTCGAACGCGCCGCCGAGGAACGATGGCACGGCTGATCTTCACGAACGCGTTGGACGGACAGGCGAAGCGACATGCGTGGCTGCGCTCGCTGCTGTTCCGGTTCGAAGCCGCGATCATGTATCTGTTCTGGTGGTCGTTTCGAGCGCTGTCGCCGGAACATTCGGCGCGCGTCGGCAGCTACGTCGTCGGTGCGTTGGGGCCGCGATCGGCGAAGGCGCAGATGGTGAAGGAGAATCTGCGCATCGCGTTTCCGAGTCTGGAACCGGCGGCGGTCGAGGCGCTGGCACTGCGCACCTGGCGCAGCATGGGACTCGTGTTCGGTGAGTATCCGCACCTCGACCGCATCGCGCGTGCTGATCAAGACGCGCGGCTCGAACTCGTCGATCATTGCAATCTCGACCTGTATCGCCGCCGCGAGCGACAGGCCATTTTCGTCGGTGCGCATTTCTCCAACTGGGAAGTCATGGCGCTCGCGGTTGCGCGGGCGGGCGTGCCGCTACTCGCGTTGCACGCTCCGCTGCAGAACCCCTATCTCGGCAAGCTCATGGATCGTGCGCGCACGCAGTTGGGTTGCACGATGCTCGGGCGCGGTGAGTCGATGCGCGCGCTGATCAAGCAGGTGCGTGACGGCGGCAGCATCGGGATATTGCTCGATCTATCGATGAACGATGGTGTCCCGGTGCCGTTCTTCGGCCATCCGATGCGCACGACGTTGACGCCGGCGCGAATGGCGCAACGTTATGGCTGCGACATCGTGCCGGCGCGGACGGAGCGTCTCGGCGCGGCGCGCTTTCGTGTCACCGTCTATCCACCGATCACGCTCGATCAGACACTCAATGACAAGCAGGACGAGGAGGCGCAGGCGATTGCCATCGCGCGGCAACTCAACGCGTTGATGGAGGAATGGATTTCCGCGCGACCCGAAGAGTGGATGTGCGCGAATCGGCGTTGGGAGAAAGCGCTGCATCGTGAGATGCGCCGCACGAACCCCGCGTGACGCGGGCTTCCCGCCGAAGGTACGTAGGATCCCGCATGTCGCGGCACTGTCCATAGGTTAGAATTCGCAGGACGTTCGCTGGAATAATTCGTCGATGATTGTTTCTGTTCGTCACAGTGTGCATCGCGCTCGGCATCTGGGTAACGGCATCGTTGTTGATCCGTCGTTTCGAGAACATGCCGAGCAAGCGCAAGAAAAAGCTGTTCACGAAGACGATCAACGAGATCTACACGTGGTTCGAGGACCACGGCCTGATGCGCCGCAACCCCGCTTATATCCGCAACTATCATCGGGAATATCCGGAACTCAAGACGCTCGAAGACAACTATGCGATCGTGCAGCAGGAATGCCTCGAGCTGTTGAACATCAAGGATCGGCTCACCGATGTACGCGCGCTCGGCGCTGGATATACGGAGGGAGGCATCCACACCGCGAAGTGGAAAGCCTTCATGTTCAAGTCCGGCGATTTCCTCGAAGACAACTGTCGGCTCGCGCCACGAACGGCCGAGCTGATCCGACAAATTCCGGGCGTGTACACCGCGTTTTTCTCCGTGCTCGATCCGCATCAGGAAATCACGCCGCACTGGGGTTATTACAAGGGTTTCCTGCGGTACCACCTCGGTGTGCGGATTCCGTACAACAACGCGAACAATCAGTGCTGGTTGCGCGTGAATGGTGACCGGGCGCAAAACGGGCTGTTCGACAAGAATCAGATCGAATTCGGCGAGCGTTACTACTGGAAAAACGGCGAAGGCATCATCTTCGACGACAACTATCTGCACGATGCCGCCAACGAATCCGACGAGGTGCGCGTCGTGTTGTGGCTCGACCTGCGTCGCAAGATGCCGTTCTACATCATGCCGCTGAACCGGCTGTGTCTGTGGCTCGTGTATCGCGACAAGTCTGTCGAGAAGATTCGCCGCGGCGCGCTGATCGGCGCCGAAATGCCGGCTAACGGCCCAGCATGAACCCTGCCGGCGAACTGCCGGAATAGCCGACCTCACCGCGCGGGCTCGTAAACAAGAGCTCGATGCTCGGCTCTGACGTTGCTACGGTGACGTCGACGCCCAGTTCCGCGATCAACTCGCGCAGCGGCGCGGGTTCCGGTGCGCGCGATGCGCAGCTGCACGAGAGGGCCGACGCGCGGCGACGTGCTTGCCGGGTGCGGCGAGTTCAGCCAATCGATGAAAAACGGCGCGAGGCCGCCGAAGCGGTGGGCGCGCAAGCCGAACAACTCCCATTCGAGGCGTACGCCGTTTGGCGGCGTGCGCGACATGCTGCGAATTTCGGTCGGTGTCCACCCGAGCGAGCGCACCCGCTCGGCGACGTTCTGCAAGCCGCTGCAGCGGACGGCCCAATGCAAGAGCGTCGGCCGCGCGAGAAGCGCAAACGGTGCGGACATCGGCGTCGGCGGCTGCGCTGGATCAGGCGCGATGATCTCGAGATAACTCGACGAGCCGATTCCACGGCGCGTCGTGGCTCCAGGAACAGCGCGGCCTGTATCGTCGAACGCGATGAGCGCGTTGCGCGTGCCGCCGCCGGGGTGCGCTCCGCCGAATGCGGGTCGAATCGACGTCGCGCGTTCAAAATCGGTGCACGCGCGATCGAGGTCCGGCGCCGCCAGCACGATGTGATCGATGTGAATCCCGCTTTTCAGAAAGGAGTTCAGAACGGCACCCCAACGGCGCGACAAAGGAAGCCCATCAGCGGCGTCGCCGCTTCGAATCGCTTTGCGATGCGTGCGGCGAAATCTTTTCTGAACAGTTCCTCGTCATCGAACGACGCGGTTGCAATGAAGTCGGTGCGCTTCAGATCCTCGACCAGCGGATGGTCGCTCGGAAAGCCGCGCGGCGGGCGCTTCAGCGCGCCGCCGTCGAGCGTGTAGACGCGACGGAGCGCCGCGGCGTCACGCGCGCTCTTCCACGCTTTTGGCCGTTCGACGATCGCGTCGCGGATGCCGGCAAGCGCGTCCGGGTCCGGATGCCACATGCCGGCGCCGATGAAATGGCGGCCGGGTTCGATGTGCACGTAATAGCCCGGCGCGTGCACGTCTTTGCCTTGCGTGTGGCGGAACTGAATGCCGACGTTGGTCTTATACGGCGTCTTGTCGCGCCCAAAGCGCGTGTCTCGAAAGACGCGCATCAGCGAGCCGCCCATCTTTTTCGCGACCGCCTCGAATTCCGGCGCAAACCGGTCGAGGTGCGGCCCCATCGCGGCGATGAAATCGAGTGCGGGTTCACGCACCAGCGATTCGTAGCGATCCTTGTTCTGCGCGAACCAGTCGCGCTCGTTGTTGTGGCTCAGCTCGTCGAGAAATCCGAGCAGACTCGGGTTGAATCCGTTGAATGGCATGACAGTCGTCGGCGAGTCGGTCGCGCTCACTGTACCACCGCCGGCGCCACCATCCGTTGACAGCGATGACAAAAAGGGGGCCGCGGATCACGATCGATCACGCGCCGCTGTGACCATTTGTTCACGCGAGCGCGGCAGGACTACGGCTTGAGCGGTGGAGACTCCAGACCCACAGAGGTGGAGGCGCGTTACGCCGGACCGTCACGCGCCATGGATGGCGCGTGGTCGAGATGAGATGGACGCCGCCCTCCTTATCTGCCGATGGAGGAGGGCCGACGATGAGAGAAAAGAGTGCGGAACCCCTGGAGCCCGCACGGCATCGATGTGCCAAATTGGGGTTGCGTTAAAACCACACACGGGACAGGGGAACCACGATGAACGACGTTACGACGTATGGCTTGGATTTGGCAAAGCGAGTTTTTCAAGTTCACTGGGTCGATGTCGATAGCGGTGAAGTGCGCCGCAAGACATTGCCCCGGGCACAGGTGAGTGCGTTCTTTGCACGCGCACCGCGGGGAGTGGTTGCGATGGAAGCGTGCGGATCGGCGCATCACTGGGGTCGTTTGCTGAAGAGTCTGGGTCACGAGGTGAAGTTGATTGCGGCGCAGTTCGTGCGACCGTTCGTGAAGACCAACAAGACCGATGCGGCCGATGCGCAGGCGATCTGGGAGGCCGCACAACGGCCCGACATGCGGTTCGTGGCGGTGAAGAGCGAGCAACAGCAAGCGGTGTTGTCGTTGCATCGACTGCGTGCACAGTGGGTCAAGGTCCGCACCCTGCAAGCCAATCAGATTCGGGGCCTGCTGTCCGAGTTCGGAGTGGTGGTGCCTTTGGGTTGGCGAGCCTTGCTCAAAGCGGCCACCGAACAGTTGACGGAGCCGACCGGAGGAGTCGTACCGGTGCTATTGCGTGACCCACTGATCGAGCAGTTGCAGGCGCTACGCGATGCGACCGCACGCATCGTCGCACTCGAGAAGCAACTCGCCAGTTGGCAACGCACCGAACCTGAGTGCCAACGCATCATGGCCATTCCCGGTGTTGGCCCACTCACCGCCACCGCGGTCGTCGCTAGCGTCTCGGATGCGCGACAGTTCCGCTCGGCACGCCAGTTCGCCGCCTATCTCGGCTTGGTGCCGCGGCAGTCGGGGACCGGCGGGCGGGTCAAGTTGTTGGGGATCAGTAAACGTGGCGATACCTACCTACGCACGTTGCTGATCCACGGCGCACGCTCGGTGTTACTGAGTCAGAGTCGCGCCGGCCGGTCGATCGATCCATGGCTCAGCGCACTGTTGCAGCGCCGACCGAGCCATGTGGTGGTCGTGGCATTGGCTAACAAGATGGCACGCACGATCTGGGCACTCTTGGCACAGGGTCGGATGTTCGATGCGGGCTGGGTCGGTCGGCGGCCGCAGCCACGTGCAATCAACTGAAGACGCTTCTAACCGAGGCGCTTCGCAACCCTTGAGTGGGTGACGATCTCGTGATGGTAGAACGGTCGGACCGTGGGGAAGCAAACCTGACTGGGCGCTCGGACTTCAAGTCCTTAGGCGAGATGAGGACTTCCTTCGCGCAATTCATCAAGGCACACAGCACAACGCTGTTCAAGGCCGGATATAAGACTGCATCCACCTTCCTCTACCGAACGACCTCGTCACTTGCCCAACGGGCGGCGTCCATATAAGCGCCCAGGGATGGTTCAAGCGAGTCCGGCGTAACGCGTCTCCACCTCGACCACCTGCACGCGCCCATCCCGTAGCAGCTTGAGTTCGAGCGATGCGCCGACATTCTTCGAACCGAGGTATCGATGCAAGGCGTCGACGTGGGGCGTCGGCTTGTCGCCGACGGCGACGATGATGTCGTGCTTGCGCAAACCGGCTCGCGCGCCGAGGCCGTTGGGTACGACGTCGCGCACGCGCACACCGTTCGGTTGCGGTAGCGCGAGTGCGCGGGCGACCTGTTTCGGCAACGGTTCGGTCGAACCCGTGATGCCCAACGTAATTCGCCGGACGTGCCCGTGGCCGAGTATTTCGGACAGCACCCAAGTGGCCGTGTCGCTCGGCACGGCAAAACCGATTCCTTGCGCCGCCACGATGATCGCGGTGTTCACGCCGACGACGCGCGCCGCGGAATCGAGCAACGGACCGCCGGAATTGCCCGGATTGAGTGGCGCCGTGTGCTGAATGACGTTGTCGATGAGCCGGCCGTTGCGCGCGCGCAGACCGCGACCGATCGCACTGATGACGCCCGCCGATACGGTCGACTGGAACCCGAGCGGATTGCCGATCGCGACTGCGAGCTGCCCCGGACGCAGCGATTCGGAATCACCGACAGCAATGAACGGCAAGGCCGATGCATTGGCGCGCAGCACCGCGAGATCCGTTGCCGGATCAGTGCCGATGACGCGCGCCTCGACGCGACGCCCGTCGCCGAGCGTGACGACCGTCCGTTGGCCGACGTGCTCGGCGACATGGTCGTTGGTCAGCAGGTAACCGTCGGGCGTGACGAAGAAGCCGGAACCCTGTCCATGCGGTTCGGTTGCCTCGCGCGAACCGCCGGCTTCGACCGCGACCACGGCAAGTTCGACCGCCTCCACGACGCCGACAACTGCCTGCGAGTAGGCGTCGAGTAGCGGCGCGTCGTTGCGCTCTGGAATTCGAGCCGCATCGGCTCTATCGGCGGGACCGTTCAACCAGGCGATTGCGTTCATCGAGTTGTTCCTCGGCCACGCTCGGATATGCGGACCACGGCACCACATGAGGGCCGTGACGCAGATTTTCAATCCTCGCGCGTGCGGGACTCAGCGCGCTTGCAACGATGTGCGCGCGTTACGACGTCAGCCGTACGTATTCGAAGTCGCCCGGTTTACCGCCAACGCCCTGGAGCGGCGGCGCGATCCAAGGCGCGAAGCGCCCGACCGCGTGACACGGCTGCATCAGCGACGCGACGTACTCGAGGTCGGCCGCGTTCGCGAGCCACGCGTCGGCAGCGCGCTGCCACGCATCCGCGCCGACGATGTCGCCGGCCGGCGTGACCGAGAGTTTCGCGAAGTCGCCGACCTTGCGATGGAACGCGCGGTGCGGCAGCGTCAACTGAAACGCGATACCTGCATCGGCGATTACGCGATTCCACGCGCGGATGATCGGTTCGCAGTCGGCGATGTAGTCGTCTCGCAGGCGCGCATTGATCGCGCCGAGCGCAGGCGCGTCGATCCACTCGAAGCGGCCGTCGAGGAGCTGCAGCACGCGATACGTCGTGTCGTGCAATTGATGGTCGTCGTCGATCCGGTCTTCGTGAAAGCGCCCCTTGATACCGGCGGTGAACGCGGTGGATGCGTTCGTCGAAATTTCCGAGCCGAACAGATCGAGCGTCACCGAGTAGTGGAAGTTGATCTTCTTCTGCATCAGCGGCAAATCGATGACGCCGAGTCGCCGGATCGAAGCAACATCGGTCGGATCGGTGATACCCGCCGCGTTCATCGCCGCGCACGTCGCGCGCAGGATCCGTTCGACGCCGCTCTTGCCGACGAACATGTGGTGCGCTTCTTCGGTCACCATGAAGCGGCACGTGCGCGACAGTGGATCAAAGCCCGATTGCGCGAGCGCCTCGAGCTGCATTTTGCCGTCGCGGTCCGTGAAGCTCGTGAACATGAAAAACGACAGCCAATCGGGCGTGCGTTCGTTGAACGCGCCGAGAATGCGCGGTCGGTCGGCGTGGCCGGAGCGTCGCTGGAGCAGCATTTCGGCTTCTTCGCGGCCGTCGCGTCCGAAGTAGCGCTGCAGCAGATACACCATCGCCCACAGATGCCGGGCTTCTTCGACGTTCACCTGAAATAGATTGCGCAAGTCGTACAGCGATGGCGCGGTGCGTCCGAGGTGGCGTTGTTGTTCGACCGATGCCGGTTCTGTGTCGCCTTGAATGACGATCAAGCGCCGCAGCAGCGCGCGATATTCACCGGGTACTTCGTGCCAGACGGGTTCGCCTTTGTGCTGCCCGAAGCCGATGCGGCGATCGGGCTCGGCGGGCGCCAGCAGAATGCCCCAGCGATATTGCGGCATTTTGACGAAGCCGAACTTCGCCCAACCCTCGCGCTCGACGCTGACCGCAGTGCGCAGATACACGTCGGACTCCTGGAAACCCTCCGGTCCCATGCTGCGCCACCAATCGACGAAGCGCGGGTGCCACGCCTCGAGCGCGCGCTGCAGTGCGCGATCGGACGCGAGGTCCACGTTGTTCGGAATCAGCGATGCGTAGTCGACGGCGCTCATCGTGAGGTTCCTCGATCGGTCAAATCCGGGTCTTGTCGAATCGCGGCCGTTGGCCGGTACCGTAGCGCTTGAGCGCGCCGTCGTCACCCACCGCATTGGGCCGCTGGAACACCCAGTTCTGCCACGCGCTGAGCCGCGCGAAGATCTTCGTCTCCATCGTTTCCGGCCCGGGGAAGCGCAGATTGGCTTCCATCGCCGTCAGCGCGTCCGCCGAAAAACTCGCGCGCTCTTCGAGAAACAGTCGGATCTCGTCGCGCCAGTCGATATCGTCCGGCGTGAACGTCACGAGTCCGGCAGCGCGCGGCGGCGTTGCGTTCGAGCAGCTCGCCAACGAGTCCTCGCGCAGCCGCGGTATCGCCGCGGCGTCGCCGAAGAAACGCGTCGCCAGGCGGCTGAGTCCGTTGCACATCGGCATCGCGCCGAAGTTCGACCGCCGTCAGCGCGAGTGGCGACGGTGTCGCCGTCGTGCGCCGTCGAGCATGTAGCTGCGGTCGGCCGCGAACAGAACTTCGGCGAGGAAGCCGCCAAAACAGCTGCCGGGTTCGACGAGCGCGACGCAACGTTCGCGACGTCAGGTCGAGGCGCTTGAACGTGCGCTTCGCGAACAAGCGGATTTCGCGCACCCACCAGACGTCCGCGTGTGCGTGCGAGCCACGCATCGTGTTGCAGCACGCGTTCGAGATCGCCCTCGCTGCGCAGCACGAGGGTCGCAATCGACGGCGCGTTGCAGCGCAGATGCAGCAGCGCGTCGTCGAGCTCGCGCAGCAGCGCCAGCGCCCACAGATCGCTGCGCCCATCGCGCGCACCTCGGCCGAGGTCGTTGGGCATGTCGTGATCGGGTCCGTGCAACGTCAGCGTCGCGGTCGCGAGCGTCGTGTCGAACACGACGTCGAGATGGCGGATAGCGAATGCCGGCTCCCATCGATGCGTGCGTTCGAGCCGCGGCAGTGCGATGCCGGGTTCGCTGTGCGGTCGATCGGATGTCGCGGCCAGCGCCAACGCGCGAGCGCGCACGGCGGCATCGAACTTCGAACGCGGCGCGATTTCGTCGACCAGTCCCCACTCGAGCGCGCGGGCGCCGCGCGCGCCTTCTTCGAGCGTGCAGAACACGTCGGCGAGATCGCGGCGGATGCGCCGTTTGTCGGTCAAGCGCGTCAGGCCGCCGGTGCCGGGCAACACCGCGAGCAGCGGCACTTCGGGCAACGACACCGCCGCGTTGCCGTCGTCGATCAGCAATAGATGATCGGTCGCGAGCGCGAGTTCGTAGCCGCCGCCGGCGGCGGTGCCGCCGAGCGCCGCGAGATAGCGCTGGCCTGATTCGGCCGACGCCTCTTCGATCGCGTTGCGCGTTTCGTTCGTGAACTTGCAGAAGTTCACTTTGTGGGCGTGCGTCGCGCCCGCCAGCATCCGGATGTTCGCGCCGGCGCAGAAGATGCCGGGTTTGCCGGAGCGCATCACGACCGCGTGCACCTCGGGATGTTCGAAGCGCAGCCGCTGGATCGCGTCGGCGAGTTCGATGTCGACGCCGATGTCGTACGAGTTCTGTTTCAGTTCGTAGCCCGGCGCGATGCCGCCGGACTCCGTCACGTCGAGGATCAGCTCCGCGAGCGGTGGCGTCGATCGTCAGCGTCCAGTGGCGATACGCCGTCGGTTCGGTGCGGAAGTCGAGCAGCGGCGCGCTTCATCGGTGCATAGCCTGCGTGCATGGACGTCGATGGTAAATCAGACACGGCCGTTGTCCGAGTGAATTGTGACGCCGTCTCGCGACTTCGGATCCCGCGCGCGCCAGCGATTGAGAGCCAACTAACTGTTTCGCGGCGCGATCTCGTCCAGAATGTGCGTTGAACTCAAGCCACGGAACGCGAGGGACTCGCGTACCCGATATGTCGCGCGTGCCAACCATCCTGCTCGGATCGGTGCTGCTATGCCGGCGTGGCCTGGACAGTCCTGTCGCTGGGACGAAATTCCATTGGCGCTGCATGATCAACGCCGGAATCGTCGAGCTGCTCGGCCACACCCGGACAGCACGGCCAACTACGCCGACGCGATCTTCACGCTGTTCGTGCCTGCTCGTCGCCGCCGGCGTCGGTGTCGGCATCGGCTGGTCGTTGCGCGCCGTCGAGTGCGCGCGCGCGCGAAGTCGAATTGCAACGCCGCCTCAACGAGACGAAAGGCACGCATTCCGCGGCTCGAATCCGGCATGCGCAACAAAGAGATGCAGGTCGAGCGCGTCGAAGCAGCAGATGACGGATCTCGAAAGCCTGCTGCCGCCGCTGCACAAGACGATCGAAGAGCGCGACAGGCGCTGCGCGAGCGCGACGGCGACGGTGTCGTGCTGCGCGGGAACTCGCGGTGCTGAAGGGCACGCCGCTGGCCGACGAAGCGGCCGCGCTGCGATGGCAACGCTCGATCTCGACGACGATACGTTCACGACCGTCGGCGCGCGCTATCGCCGCGCACCGACGCGATGACGCGAGTGCTCGAAGAGCGCGTGCGCGAACTCGAGAACGAACGTGCGCGAACGCGAAGCGCGTATCGCGGAACTGATGTACGAACAGGGCAACCACGCGAAGCAGATCCCGCAACTCGAATCCGCGCTCGACGATCAGCGCAAGACGCAACGAAGATTACGATCGCGAACGCCAGCGTCAGGACAAGTGGCTCGACGTGCTGAACGACCAACTCGCGCGCGCGCGCGAAACGAACGACCAACTGACCGGCGAGCTGCAGGATCAGACCGCGCTGCAGCAACGCATCGTCGAACTCGAAGCCGACGTGAAACGCCTCGGCGACGAGATCGCCGACGCGAACGGCGCCTCGCTGCGTCGCGTTTCGAATGCGCGACGGCGCGCACGACGATTGCGCACCTGCAGGCGCAGCTCGGAAAAGGCGAGAGGGGGGCAGAGCGCCTTCTAGCAAAACGGCGCTCTTTGCCAGAACGACTCTCGGACCCCCGTTCTGCGCGTTACAGTTCGCGCATGACGAACGAGCCCCGCAACGTCCTGCTGATCACCGCCGACCAATGGCGCGCCGATTGTCTGTCGTCGCGCGGGCATCCGTGTGTCGCGACGCCGCACCTCGACGCGCTCGCGCGCGACGGCGTCGCGTTCACGCGCCACTACTGTCAGGCGGTGCCGTGCGGACCGAGTCGCGCGTCGCTGCACACGGGTCTGTATCTGATGAACCATCGCTCGGCGACGAACGGCACGCCGCTCGACCGGCGCCACGACAACTGGGCGCAGATCGTCCGCGGCGCCGGCTACGATCCGGTGTTGTTCGGCTACACCGATACGAGCCCCGATCCGCGCGACTATCCGCGCGGATCATCCGGTGCTGACGACTTACGAAGGGGTGCTGCCGGGCCTGCGCATCGAAACGTTGCTGACGACGGCCGACATCACGTCGTGGGTGCAGTGGTTGCGCGCGCGCGGCGTCACCGATTCCGGCGCGACCGTTCGACCTGTACTACCAGAAAGCGGACCAGCTCGAGTTCGAGAACGGCGGTCCGGAACCCGCGCCGCTGCGGCTGCGCGCGCGAACACCACGACACGTTCTTCATGACCGATCAGGTGATCGACTATCTGACGCAGCGCCGCGAGCCGTGGTGCGTGCATCTGTCGTTGCTGCGACCGCATCCGCCGTGGATCGCGCCTGCCCCTTATCACGCCCGTTATCCGCCGGACGACGCTGCCGGGATTCGTCCGCGCGCCGTCCGCGCAGATCGAAGGCGAGCAGCATCCGTGGCTCGCGTTTCAGCTGTCGGACAAGCGCAATCGCGCGCCGGAGTCCGAGGCGAAGCTGCGGCGGTTCAAGGCGTCGTACTACGGCCTGATGAGCGAGGTCGACGACAACCTCGGCCGCCTGATCGCACATCTGAAGGCGACGCGGTCAATACGACGACACGTTGATCATCTTCACGTCGGATCACGGCGAACAGATCGGCGATCATTGGCTGCTCGGCAAGTGCGGGTACTTCGATCAGTCGTATCACATTCCGCTGATCGTGCGTGATCCACGCGCAGCCGCCGACGCGACGCGCGGGCAGTGTGTCGCGGCGTTCACCGAAAACGTCGACATCATGCCGACGCTGCTCGACTGGCTCGGCATCGAGATTCCGCACGCGTGCGACGGACGCTCGCTGATCCCCTTCTTGACGATCGTCGGATACGCCGCGCGCGTGGCGCGAGGAAGCGCATTGGGAATACGATTTCCGCGATGCGACCGACGACAGCGCCGAGCGCGCGCTCGGCATTCCGCTGCACGCGTGCACGCTGAACGTGATTCGCGGCGAACGCTACAAATACGTGCACTTCGCCGGCGCTGCCGCCGCTGTTGTTCGATCTGCACGACGACCCGGCGGAGCTGCGCAACCGCGCCGCAGATCCGGCATATCTGCCGATCGTGCTCGACTACGCGCAGCGGATGTTGTCGTGGCGGATGCGCCACGACGAGCAGACGCTGACGCATCTGTCGGTGACGCCCGAGGGCGTCGTCGGGCGCCCCTCTCCGCGCTGGTGAGGCGGCGCGTTAGCCGGTTCGAGTCACGCGCGTCGGGTCCTCGCTGACCGCAACGAGCGTCTTGCCGAAGTTGCGGCCGTCGAGCATCGCGCGAAACGCCTCCGGCGCTCGCTCGAGTCCTTGCCAGACGTCTTCCTTGTATTTGACTTTGCCGGCTCGCATCCACCCGGCCATCTCGTCGAGGAATTCCGCTTGATGGTCGGCGACGAAATTGCCGACGCGCAGGTCGTGCACGGCGACGAACGGCGTTCGAAGTACGGTTGGCCCGTGGCCGTCCACGCGTCGCGCGGATTGCCGCCGCGCGGTGTTGCCGTATTGCGAGATCATGCCGCACAACGAGATCCGCGCGTTCGATTCAGCTGCGGCAGCACCGCTTCGAACACGTTGCCGCCGACGTTCTCGAAGTAGATGTCGATGCCGTCGGGACACGCCGCGGCAAGTTCGTCGTCGAGCGTCGCCGACGGTGCGACACGCACGCGTCGAAGCCGAGTTCGCCGCGACGAAGTCGCATTTCTCGGGCGTGCCGGCGATGCCGACGACGCGACAGCCGAGGATCTTGGCGATTTGTCCGACGACCTGACCGACGCCGCCCGATGCCGCCGATACGACGACCGTTTCGCCGGCTTGCGGCGCGCACTGAACGACGAGTCCGGCGTAGGCCGTGAGGCCGAGCATGCCGAGCACGCCGACGGCGGTCGAGATCGGCGCGATGGTCGGATCGAGCTTGCGCGGGAACATGTAGCCGAACACCGAGATGCCGTCGCCGGTGAGCCCGTACGTTTGCCAGCCGTTGGTGTTGAACACGTAGTCGCCTTCACGGTAACCGTCGAGACGGCTCTCGATCACCTGCGAGACCGTGCGTCCGTGGCACACGTCGCCAACGCTTTCGGCACCACCGCGTCGACGTCCCCACTGATACGGATCTAACGACAGATAGAGGGTGCGCGTGAGCATCTGGTTGCGCCCGGGATCGGGGATCGGCGGCGACTTCCACGCGAAGTCTTCGGCGACCGGCAGGCCGCCGGGCGGCGTGCGCGCGAGCGTCCACTGAGGATTCAGTTTGCAGTGGCCAATCGTGCGGGGCCATGCGGTGTCTCAGTGCTTCTCGTCGTCTTCGATCTGCTCGATCGTCTGCTCGAGTTCCTTCGGCGATTCGTCGCGGATCTCGGCCGACGATTTCTCGAGCTGTTGCGTCGAATCGGTCTTGATGTAGTCCGGATCGTCCGCGTGTTTGTACGTTTCGCCGTCCGCGTCGCGGCACTTATCGAGTCCGGGCGCGTCGCCGCATTCTTCGACGACACCGCCGGGATTGACATACGTGTCTTCCTCGACGATGTCGCTTGCGCAACTGGCGAGGAGCATCACGAGAAGGGCTGCATTCGAAATGACGCGCATGATTTTTTCCATTCGATCAAAGGCAATTCGATTCTGACAATTCGACTCGAGCGAAGGCGATTATGTTGCAATCGCTTTCGGCTGTCGCGGTCATTACCCTAACCCGATCTTCGCGCTGGGAAGCGGTGTTATGCGATTCGCGATGCGACGCGCAATCATGTTCGCTGCGCTGGCGACACTGTGCACCGCGGCGCATGGCAGTTCTGCCGCGGATGCCGCCACGCAAGCCGGCGACGTCCTGACTTACGAGATCGTCTATGGCGCGATGCTCGATCCGCAGCACCGTCGCGCCGACGTCCGCATCGCGGTTCGGCAGTCGCGCCAGCTGCGTGCGCCACATCGAGTTCATCGCGCCGCGCGATCGTTACACTCGACGGCACACGGTCAAGGCGACATCGCGACGACGCCGCTTCGCATCGAGTGGACCCCGCCGGCCGAGGGCGGCGTACTGCATTTCGAGTACAGCATCGATCACGCCCGCGACAACGGCGCGGCACGACGCACGCATCACGACGACGTGGGCATTGTTGAAGCTCGACCATCTGTTCCCGCCGGCGACAGCGTCAGGGTCGTCAAAGGCGCACAGTCGAACGCGACACTGCGGCTCGAAGCGCCGTCCGACTGGTCGATCGAAACACCGTACGGACCCGCCGCCGGACATATGCGGGCAGTAGACGATCCCGACGTCGCGCTTCGATCGCCCGAAGGGTTGGATGCTCGCGGGCAAACTGGCGGTGCGGCGCGACTCTGGTCGGGCAACGGCGTGTCGTCGTGGCGAGCCCCGAAGGGTCCGGGTTGCGCTCGAACGACGTGCTCGCTTTCACGCGCTGGACGCTGCCGTCGCTGGTGGAGGTGTTTCCGCAGTTCCCGGCGCGATTGCTGATCGTCAGCGGTGCGCCCGACATGTGGCGCGGCGGCTTGTCGGGCGCGGCATCGATTTACCTGCACGCCGATCGGCCGTTGATCAGCCAGAACGGCACGAGTTCGCTGCTGCACGAAATGGTGCACGTCGCGAGCGGCCTGCACGGCACCGGCGGCGCTGACTGGATCGTCGAGGGGCTCGCCGAGTATTACAGCCTCGAGCTGCTGCGGCGTTCGAATACGATCAGCGAGCAGCGCTTCGACGCCGCTTTGCGACGCTTGCGCAGTGGAGCGCCGCGACGAAGTGCGTGAAGACGGATCGAGTCGGCGGGTGTGCAGACCGCGCGCGCGGTGCTCGTGATGCGCGCGCTCGATCAGGAGATTCGCGGCGCAACGCATGCGACGAAGTCGCTCGATGATCTGATTCGTAGTCTATCGGCAGCGCACGAACCGGTGACGAACGCGGCGTTTCGTGCGACTGCGAAGGGATTGATCGGCGCCGCGCCAACTGCGCTGGCCGAGTGTCCATGACGGGACCGCTACAGACGAGATCGGTGTCGTCGAGCTGGTGTCCCCACAGGCGCTTCGCATCGAGATATCGACGATTGCGTTCGCCGACGCCGAGTCACGTGCTTGACGGTCGTGATGTGCGTCGAGGCCCATGCGGGTGAGGTCCTGCACCTTCTTCGGGTTGTTGGTCAGCAGCCGCATCGGTTTGTCGCCGACGAAGTGATGCAGCAGCGCGCCGGCGTCGGTGAAGTCGCGCGAATCGTCGGGCAGCCCGAGCGAGCGGTTGGCCTGATACGTGTCTTCGCCGGCGTCCTGCAGCAGATACGTCGCGGCCTTCGCCCATAAACCGATGCCGCGACCCTCGTGGCCGGCCATGTAGACGAGCAGGCCGCCGCCGGGCTCGGCGGTGATCCGCTCGAGCGCGCCTTCGAGTTGCGGTCCGCATTCGCATCGCACCGATCCGAACACGTCGCCGGTCAGACAGCTCGAATGCACCCGCACCAATGGGTTCTGCCACTTCGATCGGATCGCCGACGATGAGCACGCTGTTCACGGCCATCGACGATGCGAGCAGCGAGAACAGTTGACCACCGGCTTGCGCGCCCAACGCGCCGGCAAGTTCCTCGACCTTGCGCAGTTCCGTCGAGCGCACGCTCGCATACCACGCAACCTCGGTGTGCACGCGGCCGAGATGAATCGGCAGCGGAATCGGCCCGAGCAGATTGATCGCGAGTTCGCCGTCGGCCGGCGTGACATCGGGGTCGAGGCGGGCGCCGCGCAGATCGATGCGTTGCAGCTTGCCCTGCGCGATCAGCTTGCGCCGGACGTTCGGGTCGAGGTACGTGAACATGCGGCCTAAGCCTGCGCCTTCATGAATCCCGGATGCTGTTCGAGCCGCGCCATGTAGGTGTTGACGTTGGGATACGTCGTCGGGGTCAACACCTTGAACCGGCGTGCGAGTATCAGCGTGTAACCCATCATGATGTCGGCCGCGCTGAACGTATCACTGATGAGATAGCTGCCATCGGGTACTGCTGCTTCGAGCGCGTCCATGCACGTCAGTGCTTTGGTTCGCGCGTCGTCGACGACCGCAGCGATGCGCTCCGCCTCGGGTTTGACGATCGTGTGCTGTGCGATGTCTCCCAACGGCCGCGCAAAGGTGGCCTCGGCAAACCAGCTCCATTGAAAGTAATACGCACTGTCGCGCGTGCCCGCCGCGGGTCGCAACCGGCCGCGACCATAGCGTCTCGAGCAGATACTCGACCATCGCGCCTGATTCGAACATCGTGATGTCGTCGTCGCGCAGCGCCGGCACTTTGCCGACCGGGTTCAGCCGGCGCCACTCTTCCGTCGCGCGATATTCGGCCGAAAAATCGACCGGCACGATCTCGTAGGGAAGCGCGAGTTCTTCACAGAGCCAGATGACACGAATCGAGCGGGTGCCCGGGGAGTGATAAATCTTGATCATGCGGTGGAGTATATCGTCGGGTGCCAGGCGTTGCAGAACGTGCGGAACGGGGCTCGCGGGGCGGTATTCGCGTCTTGCTTCGTCCGTTCTGCACGTTCTGCAACGCCTGGCACCGTCCCGTCGACGCTAGACCAGCAGCCGGTACGGCGCTTCGAGCAAGTCACGCACCGTGGCGAGAAACCGGGCGGCCGGTGCGCCATCGAGGACGCGATGATCCCACGTCAATGACAAACGCATGACCTTGCGTTTGATGGGCCGATCGCCGTCCCATGCGACGTCGTCACGGATGCGGTTGACGCCGAGGATGCCGGATTGCGGCGCGTTGAGGATCGGCGTGAACGAATCGACGCCGAACATGCCGAGCGCCGTGACGGTGAACGTGCCGCCGGCCATGTCGTCGAGGCCGAGCGTACCGTCTCGTGCCGCGCCGGCGAGCCGCGCGGATTCGATCGCGAGCGCGCGCAACGGCAACGCATCCGCGTCACGAATGACCGGAACGACGAGTCCCGCGTCGATCGCAACCGCGATGCCAACATGGATCTCACGCAGCAGCGTGATCTCGTTGTCGCCGAACGTGCTGTTCATCAGCGGATGCTGGCGCAGCGCTTTTGCCGCGGCTTTGACGACGAGATCGGTATAGCTCGGCCGAACGCCGTCGGCTTCCCATTCGCTGATCAGCTGATCGCGCAGTTTGACGGCGTCGTCGACGCGGACGTCCATGTCCATCGTCAGCTGCGCCGAGCCGCGCAGGCTATCGAACATCCGCGTCGCGATCGTTTTGCGGATGCCTTTCAGCGCGATGTGCTGTGCCAGCGTCGGCGGCGGCGCGCGCCGGCGGTGCGGGCGACGCGGGCCGCAGCGGCGCGCGTCGCGTCGCGCTCGACGTCTTCCTTCGTGATTCGGCCGCGTGGCCCGGTGCCTTTGACGCGCGCGAGATCGACGCCGAGTTCCCGTGCCAACCGTTTTGCCAACGGCGACGCTGGGCCGCCGATGGTGGCATCCGTGTCTGGCGGCGCGGGGATCGCGTGCGACTTTGCACGCGCTGCGCCGCGCACGTCCGCTTCGGTGATGCGGCCATTCGGTCCGCTGCCGACAGCGAGCGCAAGATCGACGCCGAGTTCGCTCGCCAATCGGCGCGCGCTGGGCGACGCCAGTATGCGACCGTCCGCGATGGGTGCGTTGCTTGCGCCCGATGCCGCAGCCGCAGTCGCGCGGGGTGCGGCCGGGACGGGGCCTGCGACCGACGGCGCCGCCGGACCGCCGGCCGATCCCGGCATCGCCTCACCGGCCGCGTAGATGAATCCGATCACATCGCCCGGTTGCTTCGTGACGCCGACGGCGACGCCATGTTTGACGATGCCCGACGCATCGGCGTCGACGTCGAGATTGATCTTCTCGGTCTCGAGCCGATACAACAGTTCGCCTTTGGCGACCGTACCGCCATCGGGCACATACCATTCCTCGACCATCCCTTCGGTCATCGTCATGCCGACCTTGACGAGATAGATCTCAGTCGCCATCGACTTCTCCAACGTGAACTCTGAATGCACCGCGCGCGGCTGCAAGCGCCAGTGTTTTTGCGACGTCGATGACCCACGGCCCGTCGCGCTGCACGCTGAGCCGCGCGTGCTGCTTGTGTTGCAACACGCGCTCGCGTTCACCATCGAACGCGAGCACGCCGGGACCGGCGAGTGGGACGACCTCGCCGAACGCGATGACGCGCGTTTCGGCGACGCGAACCGTCGCATACAAACCCGGCGCAATCGGCGCGCGCACTCCGCCTGGGCCGTGTCCAAGGATCAGCAGCAGAGCGTTGTCCTGCGAATCGGTCAGCGGCGCGATGAGTCCACCGAGCGCGGTGATGCCGACCGCGGCCGGATCGGCGCGCGTCAACAACGCAAGCCGTAGCGAGTCGGCGTCGAGCAGCGCGCGCGCGCCGACGAATCGCTCGTCGGTGAATACGGCGTCGATCAGCGCCAGGTCGTCG
The DNA here is from genome assembly GCA_963829065.1 of uncultured Gammaproteobacteria bacterium. Taxonomy (GTDB): domain Bacteria; phylum Pseudomonadota; class Gammaproteobacteria; order Pseudomonadales; family Azotimanducaceae; genus DATJGR01. The sequence continues at coordinate 52,873 of CAWHHK010000027.1, forward strand.
CGTTCCCCGTCGATCTCCACGCGGATCGTCTTCGCGCGCGTCGCGACGTCGCGCCAACGCGACGGCGCCGCTCGCGATCAATCCGGCCGCCGCGCCGGCGATCGTCGCTTCGACGAAGCGCGGAAAAACGTTGTTGGTGCCGGTCGATATCGGCAGCAGCGGCGCGTCGCGCCAGCCGAGCGCGAAGGCGCGATTGGTACCATCGCCGCCGAGCGTCAACACCACGGCGCAGCCAATGGCCTTGCAGCGCGCTGGCGCCGCGGATCGTATCCAGCGTGCTGGCCGTTTGCGGCGATTCCACCGCGTGATGATTGATTTCGTCGCCGAACTCGGCCAGCGCCGATGCGGTGATGCCGTGACTGTCGGGCACATACGCAAACGTGTTGGCGCCCGCGCCCAACGCGCCGACGATGGCGCGTCGCACGATCGCGCGTTTCTCCTGATTGTCGAAGACCGACGCGCGGGCGACCAACCGGCGGACGTCCTTGCCCGACGCCGGATTCACGGCGATGCCGATGCAGCCGACGGTCACCATCAGGCCATCGTGCTGTCAGGCGCCAATCAGACGGCGCGCTTCGGCGACGATGCGATCCGCGTTGGGCACGTAGACCTTTTCGAGCGCCGGACTGAACGGTACTGGCGAAAACGGCGCGCCGACGCGCCCGACCGGCGCATCGAGATAGTCGAATGCGTGCTCCTGAATCTGCGCTGCGATCTCGCGCGCCAAAACCGCCGAAGCGAACCGCTTCGTGCACGACCAGCGCGCGATGGGTTTTCTTGACGGACGCGATCACGGTGTCGGTATCGAACGGTTGTACGCTGCGAGCATCGATCACTTCGGCGTCGATGCCGAGGCCTTTCAGGGTCTCGGCGGCTTTCAGCGCTTCGTGCAACATCCGGCCGAGCGTGACGATCGTGTAGTCGGTGCCGCTGCGCACGATGTTTGCGACACCGAGCGGCACTGCGTACGCGCCTTCAGGGACGTCGCCTTTCAGCCCCAGCGACATCTTGTTCATCACGACGAATACCGGATTGTCGTCGCGGGCCGCCGCGATGATGCAGCCCTTGACGTCGTACGGCGTCGCCGGCATCACGACCTTCAGGCCCGGCAAGTGCGCGATCCAGGCTTCGAGGCTCTGCGAATGTTGCGCGGCGAGACTCGCGCCGGCGCCGGACATCGTCAGCACGGTGATCGGCAACGTCGCGCTGCCGCCGAACATGAAGCGCATCTTCGCCATTTGATTGGCGACCTCATCCATGCACTCGCCGAGGAAATCCATGAACATGATGTCGATGATCGGCCGCAAACCCGTCGCGGCCGCGCCGACGCCGAGACCGATGATGCCTTTCTCGGAAATCGGCGTGTCGATGATGCGATCGCCGCCGAACTCCTTGAACAGACCGCGGTAGTAGCCGTAGACGCTGCCGGCCTGGCCGACGTCTTCACCGGCGACGAATGCCGTGTCCTGCTCGAGCAATACCTCGCGCACGCCCTCGGTAATCGCGGTTACATACGGCAGTTGGCGCGTGGCCGCGGAGGTCTTCTGTGTTTGTGCTTGTCCCATGGCTGGCTCCTCGGTTCAAGTCGCGTAAACGTCGTCGAGCAGACTGTCGGCGTCCGGGAACGGACTTTGTTCGGCGAATTGAATGCCGGCCTTGACCTGCCGCATCACGTCGTCGTGCACGGCGGCCGCTTGCTGCGGTGACAGCACGCCCTGTTCCGCGAGGCGCGCCTCGAATAGTTTGATCGGATCGCGCTTTTGCCACTCCAGCACTTCGGCGTCGGTCCGATACGTCAACCCCATGCCGCGGATGCCGACGTGGTCATAGAACCGATAGGTCTTGCACTCGAGCAGCGTCGGCCCCGCGCCTTTACGCGCCCGTTGGATCGCTTCGCCGGCGGCCTCGTAGACCGCCATCACGTCCATGCCGTCGACAACGACGCCCGGCATTCCGTAACCCGCCGCACGATCGGCGACGTCGACGATCGCCTGGTGGTTTTTCTGCGGCGTGAACTCGCCGTAGCCGTTGTTCTCGCAGACGAGCACCACCGGCAGTTTGTACAGCGCCGCCATGTTGGCCGCTTCGTGGAACGAGCCCTCGTTGGACGCACCGTCGCCGAAAAAAGCGACCGCGACGTGCTTCGTCTTCAGATATTTCTGCGTGAACGCCGCGCCGACGGCAATCGGCGGGCCGCCGCCGACGATGCCGTTCGCGCCGAGCATGCCGAGTTCCATGTTGCAGATATGCATGCTGCCGCCTTTGCCTTTGCAGTAGCCGGTCGAACGACCGTACAACTCGGCGAACATCCGATCGAACTCGCCGCCTTTCGCGATCAGGTGGCCGTGGCCGCGATGCGTGCTGGTGATCTGATCGTCGCTCGTCAGGTGCACCATCACGCCGCTGGCGATGGCCTCCTGGCCGACATAGAGATGCAGGGCGCCCGGGATTTTGCCGGCTTCCATCAGCTTGCCCGCCTCTTCTTCGAAGGTGCGGATGCGGACCATGCGATGGTGGATGTCGAGCAGGACTTTATTGTTTGGTTGCTTGGCCAAAACGGTCTCCCCCGATTGTTTTAGTCCGAGGCGCAATCATATGCGGGACCGCAGCGTCGTGTCTCACTAGCGAGGCGCCACCCTGGCGGGCTACTCTGCGGCGAAGCGACTACGAGACTCCCGCGTGACGGATGTAGGTTCAGACAAGCGACCGAGTAGACCCGTACAACCGATTCGACCGGCGGCGAGCGTGATTCTCGCGCGCGACACCGACCCGGGTTTCGAGATCCTGATGTTGCGGCGAACCGCGGATGCGGCATTTGCCGGCGGCATGTACGTATTCCCTGGCGGCCGCGTCGACGGTGACGATCACCTGCACGTTTACGACGCGTTGCGCCGCGGTCCCGACACCGCGCAGGCATCGCAGCAGAACGCGCTTGGCGCGGAGTGGCGCGGCTTCTGGATCGCGGGCATCCGCGAGAGCTTCGAAGAAGCCGGCGTCCTGCTCGCTTACGATCGTGATGGCGCGCTGCTCGACCTGCGCGACGACGCCATTCGTGCGCGCTTCGACGACTATCGTCACGCGTTGCATCGCGGCGAGCTGTCGCTCGACGCGATCTGCACACGCGAGGGGCTGGTGCTGGCCATCGACCGGATGCATTTCCTGAATCGCTGGATCACGCCGGAGGGACGGCCGCGGCGGTTCGATACGCGCTTCTTCATCGCCGAGGCGCCCGCCAAGCAACAGGGTCGCCACGATGAATACGAGACGGTCGAATCGGAGTGGATCGCGCCGGCGGATGCGCTGCGGCGCAACGACCGCGGCGATTTCGGGCTGATGTCGGTGACGCGACGCCAGCTCGAAACGCTGGCAGACTTCGGAACAATGCGCGCGTTGCACGATCTGATGACAACGCAGCGTTCGTTTCCGATCTATCGGCCGGTGTTGACGGCCGCGGCGCTGGACAGCGAGGGGTGAGAGGAGGGTCCATGACGAAGATAGTGACGATGTTGATTCTGATGGCGACAAGCGGGTTGCTGACGGCGCCGTTCGTCTACGGCGCCAGCAGCGGTCCCATGGGTGGCGGCTATACGCAGACGCCGCCGGGCGCGAACAATACTGTGGAAATGCTCCAATACACCGCGCAAGACGCCGCAGCAGACATGGCGGTGGCGAGTTACAACGCGGGTTTGAACCACAAGAAACACGCGCAGGAATACGAAGTAAAAGCAGCGACGGCGAAGAACGACAAGGACCGCGATAAAGCAGCTGGCGAAGGCCCAATCTGCGTACAAGGACGCGATCGAGGACTACAAAAAAGCGATCGGCTACGACAACACCGCTTATCAGGCGATGAACGAACTCGGGTTTGCAATGCGCAAGACGGGTGACTACGAGACCGCGCTGAAGGCATACAACACGGCGCTCAAGGTCAAGCCGGGTTTTGCGCCTGCGATCGAATACCGCGGCGAAACGTATCTCGCGCTGTCGCGGTTCAAAGACGTGCAATCGTCGTACTTGGAACTCGTGCGCGTCGACCAGGATCAGGCCGCTGCACTGATGGTTGCGATGGAGGCGTGGCAGGAACTGCACGCGGCGGACGCGACGGCAGAGGGCAAGGAATTCGCGACATGGGTGCAGGAGCGCAAGGCCGTCGCGGCGAACACGCTGTCGTTGTCGTCGAACAACGTGCACGCCTGGAACTGAGCTCTTCTGGAATCGAGCTTTTTGCCGGACTTGATCTGGAGCTGACGCGCTTCACCCGCGCTATCACGCTGGCCTTGATGATCGGGGCGAGCGCGTCGGCGAGCGCCGAGGATTACGTATGGAAATTGCCGACCGGACTGCGACCGCCGCCGGTGCCCGCGGGCAATCCAATGAGCGCCGCGAAGGTCGCGCTCGGCGAGCGGCTCTTCTCGGATCCTCGATTGTCGGTAACGGGCGCGTACAGTTGCGCGAGTTGCCACGTGCCCGCGCTGGCATTCACCGACGGCCGCAAGACGGCGATCGGTGCGACGGGCGAGCGGCACACGCGCAATACACCAACGTTGATCAACGCCGCGTATGCAGCCACGTTCGGCTGGGCCAACCCCTCAGTGACGACGTTGGAGGATCAGCACCGCGTCCCGATGTTCAACCACGCGCCGGTCGAGCTTGGCCTCGATCAAGTGTTGCCGCAGCGCCTTGCAGAACTCGCGGCGGACCCCGACGTTGAACGCCTGCGGGAGGCCGCATACCCGGAGCTTGGCGACGCGACGCTCGACCAGGTGATCCAAGCGCTCGCGAGTTACGTTCGCACGCTGATCGCCGCCGACTCGGCGTTCGATCGCTATCTGTATTGGGGCGAAGAATCGTTGTCGACCGATGCGAAGCGCGGCATGGGATTGTTTTTTTCGGCGCGGACGAACTGCGCGTTGTGTCACGCCAGTTTCAACTTGTCGGGACCGGTGCTCCAGCAGGGAATCCCGTCGCCGCAACCGGTGTTTCACAATACGGGGCTGTACAACATCGATGGTAAGGGACGGTATCCCGATCCGGGCCTTGCGCTCTACACGGCGCGCGAAGGCGACATGGGCGCATTTCGCGCACCGACGCTGCGCAATGTCGCGGTGACGGCGCCGTACATGCACGATGGGAGCATTGCGACGCTGGCCGACGTGATCGACTTTTACGACGCCGGCGGCCGCGTGATCGACGACGGTGAATTCGCCGGCGACGGCCGCGCGAATCCGTTCAAACGCAAAGAGATCCACGCGCTCGGACTCAGCGCCGCGGAGAAATCCGAGCTGATTGCGTTTCTCGAGAGCCTCACCGACGCGCGCTACCGCTAAAGCCGATCACCACGTGTCGACGCAGGGACGCTTCTTGCCGGTACGCGGCGCCGGTGGCGGTGACGCTTTCAATCCCGCAATGACCCAGCGGCGCGACTCCATCGGATCGATGACGTCGTCGATCTCGAAGTGCGACGCGACGTTGACGCCTTTGCCGCGTTCGTACATGCGCTCGACCATCTCTTCGTAGGTCGCCTTGCGCTTTTCCGGATCTTCGATTGCGGCGAGCTCGTTGCGATAGCCGAGCTTGACGGCGCCTTCGAGGCCCATGCCCCCGAACTCGCCCGTTGGCCACGACACGGCGAAGAACGGCGCCTTGAAGCTGCCGCCGGCCATCGCCTGTGCGCCGAGGCCGTACGATTTGCGCAGTACGATCGTGAAAAACGGCACGCGTCACGCTCGCGCCGGTGACGAACATGCGCGATGCGTGTCGCACCAGCGCGGTCTTTTCGATTTCGGGTCCGACCATGATGCCGGGGCAGTCGCACAGGAACAGCAGCGGGATGTCGAACGCGTCGCACAGCTGCATGAAACGCGCGGCCTTGTCGGCGCCGGGGCTGTCGATGGCGCCGGCCAGGTGCGTCGGATTGTTCGCGATGACGCCGATCGGTCGGCCTTCGATGCGGATGAACGCGGTGACGATGCCAAGGCCGAACGCGCGCCGCATTTCGAGCATCGAATCGGTGTCGGCGAGCGTTTCGATCACGCGGCGTACGTCGTACATGCGCAGCCGATTCTCGGGAATCGCCGAACGCAACAGGCGCTGATCGGCGCACGTCCAATCACGCACCGGTCCCTGGAAATAACTCAGGTACTTCTTCGCGACCGCAACGGCTTCGGCTTCGTCCTTGACCGGGATGTCGACGACGCCGTTCGGCACCTGTACGTTCATCGGTCCAACTTCCTCGGGACGGAACACGCCGAGGCCGCCGCCTTCGATCATCGCCGGACCGCCGACGCCGATGTTCGAGCCCTCAGTCGCGATGACGACGTCGCAGCAACCGAGCAGCACGGCATTGCCGGCGAAGCAGCGGCCCGACGTGATGCCGATCAGCGGCACGAGCCCCGACAGCGCGCCGAAATACTGGAACGCGAGGCAGTCGAGTCCCGCGACGCCGAGGCCGTCGGTGTCGCCGGGGCGACCGCCGCCGCCTTCGGTGAAGAACACGACCGGCAGCCGCGAGTGCTCGGCGATCTCGAACAGCCGGTCTTTTTTGCGGTGGTTCTGCGCGCCTTGGGTGCCCGCGAGCACGGTGTAGTCGTACGACAACACCGCGCAGCGGGCGCGCGCCTCGTCGAACAACTCGCCGTTGACGCTGCCGATGCCGGCGACCATGCCGTCGGCCGGCGTCTTTTCGATCAGGTCGGCGATCGTCCGACGACGCCGTTGCGCCGCGACGACGAGCGGACCGTATTCGATGAACGATCCCGCGTCGACGAGATCCGCGATGTTCTCGCGCGTCGTGCGTTGGCGGGTTTTGCGGCGCCGCGCGACGGCATCGGGCCTGCGTTCGTCGAGGCCGATCGCGTGGCGATCGAGCGCTTCGGCGAGATCGGGGCGGATCGCGTCGAGATCGATCGCGGCGGCGTCGGCGCCCGCGTGTTCGGGAGCGTCGGTCGTCGTCAGCGACGACGAGCAGGCGGCCCTCGAATACGGCGTCACCTTTGGCAATCGCCAACGACTGCACGATGCCGCTCGCCGGCGCGGCGATCACGTGCTCCATCTTCATCGCTTCCATCACCAGCAGCTGCTGGCCTTTGCGCACGGCGTCGCCGGCGTCGACGTCGATCGCGATGATCGGTGCCCTGCAGCGGCGCGCGCAACACGACGCTGCCGTCCGGCACGTCTTCGTCGGCCGGCGCAGTCGCGGCGGCCGCCTCGGATTTGCCGTGCGCCAGCACGGCGAGCGGGTCGTGGTTGTCGATGCGCGCGCCGGCGAGGCCGGATGCCGCGCGTCCGTCGCTCGACGGGAACGCGCGTTGCGGCAGCTCCGTCGCGGCGCGCGCGAGCGCCGCGACGTGCTGTTCGACGAAACGCGTCGAGATGCGGTTGGCGACGACGTCGGGATGACCCAGCAGTGCGCGCAGGAACGCGAATGTTCGTCGCGACGCCGGTGATCGTGAACTCGCCCAGGCGCCGGCGCGCGCGCGTGAGCACGTCGGCGAAGTCGGCCGACGGGCTGTGCACGATGACTTTCGCGAGCAGCGAATCGTAGTTGCCGCTCGTCGTATAGCCCGCGTAGCCGAACGTATCGACGCGCACGCCCGGACCGGTCGGTGGCTCGAACGCGACGAGCGTGCCGCCGGCGGGGCGCGCGTCGCCCGCTTCGGTCATCGTTTCCATGTTGACGCGCGCCTGCAGCGCGAATCCGCGCGGCACCGGCGGTGCGTCGCGCGACAGCTCGAGGTCGGCGAGCGTGCGGCCTTCGGCGATGCGGATCTGCGTTTGCACGAGATCGACGCCGGTGACTGCTTCGGTGACGGTGTGTTCGACCTGCAGGCGTGGATTGGCCTCGATGAAGACGACGCGCGGTGCGCGACCGGCGGCGCCATCGACGAGAAACTCGAGCGTGCCGAGGCTGCTTGTAGTGCGCCGCGTCGGCGATGCGCAGCGCCGCGTCGATCAGCGTCGCGCGCAGCGCATCCGTCAGCGATGGACTCGGCGCGACTTCGATCAGCTTCTGATGGCGGCGTTGCAGCGTGCATTCGCGCTCCCGCAGATGCGTGACCGCGCGTCCGTCGCCGATGATCTGCACTTCGATGTGGCGCGCGTCGGTCAGCAGTTCCTCGGCATAGAGTCGGGCGTCGCCGAATGCGGCCTGCGCCTCGGAGGCGCAGCGCGCGAACGCCTCGTCGACGTCGGTCGCGCGCGGTGACGACGCGCATACCGCGACCGCCGCCGCCGGCGACCGCCTTGATGACATCGCGCCGCCGCGCACTGCGTCGAAGAAATGCGCGCGCGCCGGCAGCGTCGATGGCGCCGGACGTGCCGGCGGGCACCGCGACACCACAGCGCGTTGCGAACTCGCGTGCGCGCAGCTTGTCGCCGAACAGTTCGAGCGTTGCCGCGTCGGGACCGATGAACGTGATGCCGGCTTTCGCGAGCGCAGCGGCGAAGCGCGGATTTTCCGCGAGGAATCCGTAACCCGGATGCACGGCGTCGCAGCCGTGCGCGCGCGCGGCGGCGATCAGCGCATCGATGTCGAGATACGCCGCAACGCCGCGGCCGGCAAGCGCGTGCGCGTCGTCGGCGCGCGCGACGTGCAGACAGCGCGCATCGTCGACCGCGATAGACCGCGGTCGTCGCGATGCCGAGTTCTTCGGCCGCGCGCATGATGCGGATGGCGATTTCGCCGCGATTGGCGACGAGGATGCGGCGTATGCCCATAGGTTTGACGGCTCGGTGAAGGCGCCGGGAAATATACAAGTTGGCGCCGCCTGTTACGATGGCGGTCCATGGATCAGCGGACCGTTCGTTCGCTCCGCGCTATCGCGGGACTCGTGGCGCTACTGCTGCTCGCCGGTTGCGCGACGCGAGCACCGACCCCGTCACCGTACGGCATCGCGCGCCGCCAAGGTGGCGCAGCAGATGGTCGGCGTGCGCTACCGTTATGGCGGAGCGTCGCCGAACGGATTCGACTGCAGCGGCCTTGCGTACTACGCGTATCAACGCGCCGGGCTCTCGATTCCGCGGCAATCGTCGGCGCAGCTGCGCGCCGCGAAGTCGATCGATCTGAAGCACGCCTCGGCCGGCGATCTGCTGTTCTTCAAGACCGAGTGGAATCGCCGTCACGTCGCGATCTATCTCGGCGACCGGCGCTTCGTGCATGCGCCTCAAACACGGCAAGATCGTCTCGATCGGTTCACTCGACGACGGTTATTACCTGCCGCGACTGATCGGCGTCGGCCGCTTCGACGGTTAGCGCATCCGGCTCCCAGAGCGGATCTGCCTTCAGCGAAGCGATGGGAACTTCGACCACTCCCGAGTGGCGGATGGTTGTTGCGCCGGACCGTCTCGCGCCATGGATGGCGCGTAGCGAGCGCCACAGGGACGTACTCACGGCGTGTCCGGCGCAACGATCGTCCGCAACGATCTACGGCGCTTCGCCGGCGACCATCCACGAGAAGCCGTCTTCGAGTACCGGGCGATTACCGTTGTTGACCATCACGACGCGTCGGATCGCAGTAGCGCAGATACAGTGCGACGCGCGGCGTATCGGTGCGATTGGGCAACGATCGATGCAGCAGCGCCCCGCCGAACAGCAGCGCGTCGCCGCGTCGCATCGGTACCGCGATGCCCGGTTCATCGACAATCACGCCGCGCAAGCCGCCGATTTCCGTGTGCGCGCGCAGGCCACCGTGCTCCGATCCCGGCAACACCCACAAGCAGCCGTTGTCCGGCGTGCAATCGTCGAGCGCGATCCAGACGGTCAGATCGAGGGGCGGCTCGAGGCGGCCGTAGCCGTTGTCCTGATGCCACGGGATATCGGTGCGTCCGCGCGCGTCGGCGTGTTTGATGATGAACTGCTGATGCGTGAAGCACACGTTCGGGACCGAGCAGTTCGACCGCGAGCGCGACCTGCGGACCGCGCGTGACGAATTCGCGCAGCAGCGAGGAGCGATGGATCAGCTGGGTGTCGACCGCAAGACCGCTGCGGCGCGCCGCGAAACGAAACGCTTCTGCGCGCAACTGCGCGCTGGTGTCGGCGTCGATCAGATCCGGCACGAGGGAGTAACCCTCGGCGCGGTGACGCGCGCGATTGATCAGTTCAACACCGCGTAGCCGCGATGGCGCAGGCAGTTGCTGACGACTTCATGGCGCTCGCTGGCGGTCTGCGGAGACGCCTTTCGCGCCGCCGACGACGGCGCCGGCACCGGCGCCCCGCGCGGCGCCGTCAGCGCCGTCGAAAATGGCGCCGACCGCGCCGCCGACCACCGCTGCGCCCGCGGCCCCGCCGACGACTTTACCGCCGGCGTCCACTTGAGACGTGTACGCGCTGCACTCGTCGTAGTCTTTCTGATACTGCTCTGGGTCGACGCCCTTCATGTCGACGATCACCTGGCCGCCCGGCGCGCGGTGGCGTCCAGCGCACGCAGTCGCGAGACTCGCGATGATGATCACCGTCATGACGCTCCGCAGTGATTTGGGCATAGTGACTCCTCGAATGTTCATGCCACGTCGCAGCTTTAACGCACGAAACCACCTTTTGGTTGACCGTCGCGACCACCATGCGCGTGTGCGTCTTGCGAGCGGCGAACACGGAAGGGTAGTGTAAACGGTCCGGCGCAAATCAATTTCTAGGGGAAGAGTCATGCTGAACCTGTCGATTCCTGAACACATTGAACCACTGCGCAATAAGGTCTTGAAGTTCATCGAAGAGCGCGTCTATCCGCAGGAGAAAACGTTATTCGAGGCCAATCGCGACGACCGCGCGGTTGCGATGCGCGGTTTGATGAAGGAAGCGAAGGCGCAGGGACTCTGGGCGCTCGGCCATCCGGAAGAGATCGGCGGCGGCGGCTTGCCGTTCATGGACTACGTGTTCATCAACGAAGTGGTCGGCCGCTCGGCGGCGGCGACCGTGGCGCTCGGCACGCATTCGCTGCAGGACTCGATCATGCTGCATCGCTACGCGAACGACGAGTGGCGCGAGAAGTATCTGAAACCGCTCGTGGCCGGGGAAGTGTTCCCGAGCTTCGGCATGACCGAACCCGGCGTTGCGAGTTCGGATCCGACGCAGCTGCAGACGCGCGGCGAGCTGATCGGCGACGAATGGGTGATCAACGGCCGCAAGTGGTTCACGTCGGGCGCCGCGCAGGCGGCGTATACGACGGTGATGTGCCGCACCGAGACCGGTGTGCCCGATCACGCGGCGTTCAGCCAGATCGTCGTGCCGACGAGTACGCAAGGTTACAACATCGTGCGCGATGTGGCCGTGATGGGTGAGTACGAAGGCCACTACGAAGTTGCATACGACAACGTGCGTGTCCCCAAAGCGAATCTGTTAGGGACCGCGCGGACAGGGCTTCAAGATCGCGCAAGACCGCTTGGGACCGGGCCGGATCTTCCACTGCATGCGCTGGCTCGGCCAGGCGCAGCGCGCGTTCGACCTGATGTGTCAGCGTGCGAACTCGCGCGTCGCGTTCGGCAAGACGCTCGGCGAGCATCAGCAGATCCAGAAGTTCATCTTCGATTCGGCAGCAGAGATCCAGGCGAGCCGGCTGTTGACCCTGCATGCCGCGCAGAAGATCGACCAGGGGGACGAGGCGCGCGTCGAGATTGGCCTGATCAAGGTGTACGGCGCATCGATGCTGCACAACGTCATCGACCGCGCGATCCAAGTGTGGGGTGCGAAAGGCGTCACCGAAGACACGCCGCTCGAGCGCATGTATCGCCACGCGCGGTTTGCGCGGATCTACGACGGCGCCGACGAGGTGCACGTGCAAACGACCGCGCGGCGGATCTTGAAATTTTACGGTAACAGCGGAACGTTCGATTTCGGGCTGCGGTAGCCGTTCCTCTCATCGACGCCTATGAGCGCCGACGACCCTTTACGGGTTCGTTGGCGTTGCACCACCTGCCGGCGGAACCAGCGGGACGACCCGCGCAATCGTGAAATTCTGCATCGCGTCGAGCTTCTGCTCGGTCTGCATCGCACGCGCGACCAATGCACCGGGCAGTACCTTCTCGAATTTCTTCAGATATTCTTCTTTCAGATCAAGGCGTTTCTCGTCGATGTCCAGGTAACTGCGCGTGAGTTTTTTCGCTTCGTCGTCGGTCATCGTCGTGTATTGCTCTGAGAATGTCTTGATCAGCTGCGTGAGCCGGTCGTTTTGCTTTGCCACTTCGAGGCGATACTCGCGATAAATCGGCCAGAAAGCGGTCGCCTGGGCCTCCGTGAGCGGCACGTTCGCGGCCACCGTGGCTTGGCGATTGGCTTCGGTCAAGGCTTTGGCGATCTGAATGTCGCGCTCGAGCGTCGTGTCCGCGGTGGGCGCGTCCGCCGCGAATGCGACGGAGGTGCAAAACAGCAACGCGAAGGCGAACGAACTCGTTGTTCTGGTCATGTTCCTGTAGTCCTGTCGAGGTTCGGATGATGGTAGTCGGTCGTCGATCGATGCTCAACTGGCCCAATCGGCCCTTTACGAAGTCGTTGGGCAATCGAGCGTCACGCCGACCGCTCGCAGGCGCTCGACGAGCACGTCGCCGAACGCAGTAGCCGGCGTCAGCAGACCGGCGCGCGCCGCGCCCCCTGGCAGACGTTCGCGCTGAGTCGCGAGCGCGAGCGCGCTTTCGCAGGCGAACGTGACCGTCGCCCGGTTGCCAGGATCGCCTTTGCCGGCAATGAGCGCCCACGCTTTCGATTCATCGTCGGCTGTGCCCACCAAACGACATTCGTAAAAGCCGTTGTCCATCGTCTCCTCGGAAGGTCCGTCTCCCGGCGAAGGCGCGATCGCGTCGATCGCGCGGCCAATGCCCGGGACGCGCATCATCGATTGAAGCAATCCCATCCCAAACGCGGCAACCGCCGCGCCCGTGTAGCCCGCCGATGCGCCGAGGTCCCAATACTCCTGGTAACGGAAGCGATCGCCATAGGGGTGTTGCCATTGACTCGACAGCGCGTGACTGCGCCGCACGACGCGCGTATTGATCGGCGCCATGAAGAAAGGCGCGACCCAACGCTTCAGATCCGGATCGTATTCGGGTGTGGTCGGATCGCGATTTTCGAGCGCTTCGTCGGAGGAACGATATTCATCGGGATTCAGGAGCAGCGGATCGTCGAATACGTTGCGATCCGCCGAGGCCATCATGTTCGTCATCGATGCGATGGTGCCGCCGTTGACGCCCCCGCGGGCGCGCTGGAACGCGCGCACGTTGCGCGTGGATTTGCCGAGCGCGCGAAAATGTTCGACGAGCAGGTGCACGCCGAGGTCGGACGGAACTGAGTCGAACCCACAGAACGGCACGATCTTCGCGCCGCTGCTGACCGCTTTGCGCTGATAGCGATCGATCAGGCGCCGTACCCACGGGGTTTCGCCGGTGATGTCGACGTAGTCGACGCCGCGCGTCGCGCAACTGCGCACGATCGACTCGCCGTAGCGCGCGAAGGGACCGGCCGTCGTCAGGATCACGCGCGCCTGCGCGACGAGGCGATCGGTCGCGCTGTCGTCGTCGGCATCGGCGACGAGGACATCGGGCGCAGACTTGAGGTCCGCGCGCAGAGCACCGAGTTTTTTCGCATTGCGGCCGGCAATCGCCCAGCGCAATCGGCCGCCGACGTGAGCATCGAAATACTCCGCCGCCTGCGCACCGGTGAACCCGGTCGCGCCATAGATCACGACGTCGTAGGCGGCGGTAGTCGTCATGCAAAGGAACTCTTCATGCAACGGAACTCTTCATCCAACAAAATTGGTCATGCAACAGAATGGGCCATGCAACGCCAGTCGGCGAATGCGTCATCGAGCGCGGGCCGCTCGTTCTTCGGCAGCATCATCGACACCGTCGTGCCAGGTCAACGGCGCCAGATAAACCCCGCCCTGATACCAGCCGCAGTGGCTGACGTACCAACGCCCGTCGACGTCGCGCACCACTTCTGCGGCGTGCGCGTCGAACCTGCCAACGAGATCGTCGATGTTCCAATGCAAGGGATCGCGGCTGCGAAACACCTCGGTGTCCGCGTAGTAACCGGGCACGTAGTTGTGGCGCATCGACAGGAACAGGTAATACCAGTCGCCGCGCTGGACCACGAACGGCGATTCCGTCGTTCCGGCGCCGGTGCCTTTGGTCGGATCGACGAACGCCACGTTGCGCGCGCTCCACGACACCAGATCCGTGCTGGTGCGATACGCAACGACGTGATTGCCGCCCGCGGGTGGATCGGTTGCCGTGTAGTACATCACCCACCGCGCGCCGACACGCAGCACCATCGGGTCGCGCGCTTCGTAGCCGTCGACGAACAACGGATTGCCGGCGTGTCGCGTCCATTCATTCATGTCCGCCGACGTTGCGAGGTGCATCCGGAATTCGCCGTCGCCGCGTGCGGAACCGGCCGCGTAGTACATGTAGTGCAAATCGTCGTGCGTGATCACGTGCGGGGCCCACAACACGGACTCGGTCGCATCGGCGACCAACGCGAATGCGCATTTGCGCCACTGCGGGGTCGTTAGCGATGGTGCTGTTGCGTGTGCCAGCTGCTTTTCGGCGTGTGCGTCGAACCAAGGGCGGCCTGCGCGCTTCGCGTCGGCGGCCGACTCGCGCAGCTCCCGGTTCAACGCCTTGACCGCGTCCGCGCCAATGGATCGCTCGGCCGTGAAAAAACGTTCCAGCGGCGGAATGTCGAGCTGCTTATGCGTGATGCCGATCAGGTGCCATACGCCGGCACCATCGCGCGCGAGCGTGTGATCGTTGACGTACCAGCGTTCGGATTCACCAACGCTCGGGTCGTAGATGCGTTTGAACTCACCAACGCTGAACAGCGGATCCCGCATCGGCAATACACGGTCTCAAAGGCGCCGCAGTATTGCATCGCAAACGGCGCGTGGCACCAGGACCTCAGGGGCGTCTGGCAGGGAAATCCTTCAGCGTTTGCGTGACGACGCCGTTGACGTCACCCGTGCTCGCGCCGGGCGCGATGCCGCTCGTCATCGTGCCGACCCAGACTTCCTTGTCGGCCTTGCGATCGGCTGCACGGATGTTGAGGCGAGTTTCCGCCACACTCTTGGAACTGCCGCCGGTGCCGACGCCGACGGAGGTGCCGACGTTGCCGCCCCAGCTTCCCATCCCAACGCCGACGCTGAACGGACTCGACTTCGTCGCCTCGTACGCGACGACTTCGTACGCGACCGTGAAGTCGGGATCGGTCGCGGTCTCGGCATAGCCCTTGCGCGTCAGGTCGGTCGTGATCGCCGCGCGAATGCTCTCGTCGAATTTGCGCTGCGTGACGTCGGTGCTGACGAGCTTGTTCGGGTCGGGCTGCCAGCCGAACGTCTTGTACGCCGGAATATCGGCGTTCGGATCGATCGATGCTTCAGGCTTCGATGGTTTGGTCTGGGCGCACGCCGTGAGCAGCGAGAGCGCAAGGGCGGCAACTGCGAAGAACCGGACGTCCATGATGCTCTCCAACCGCGAGAAGGATCGCCATGCTATCACTGCATCGCGCTGCGTCCGCGCGGTGTCGGACCATCGGGTACTGCTTTAGCGCAGATCTTTATCACGTTAACGCGGGATCGCGACGCCGTGGTACATGTACGCCGCGAAGCGCGGTCCCGGCTGATAGCCCTGCTCGAGCGTGTCGAGCGAAAAACCGGCCGCCGTGAGCAGCGCATCGGGGCGGCGCGCGAGATGGCAGCCGCCGCCGATCGGTTTCCAAAGCGGTTCCAGCGCCCGCTGCACGCGCGCGACGGCGGGCTCCGGCGACGCGCCGTGTTCGATGAAGATCAGCGCGCCGTCGCGTTTCAGCACGCGCCGCATTTCATCGAGCGCGCGATAGACGTTCGGAATCGTGCACAGCGTCCACGTGCAGACGATCGAATCGAAACACTCCGCATCCGCGGGGATGCTCTCGCCGGACACTTTGAGCAGATTGACGACCGCGCCGAGTGATTGCGCGCGGCTCTGCGCAATGTCCGTCAATTCATTTGCCGGATCGAGGCCCGTCACCGAATCGACGGCGTCGCCGTAGAATTTCAGATTGAGGCCCGAGCCGATGCCGATCTCGAGGACCCGACCGCGCGCGAGCGGCACATAGCGTTCGCGCAACGCCATCATCGGCGGCATCGCGCACGCGGTATCGATCATCTTCGGCAGCACGAAGCGGCGATACAGTCCCATCTAGTGTCGTGTCCCATAGGTTTCTGGCTTTTCTGCGCGCCTCCTCCGGCTGCGGGGCAAGGCGCCGGAGCGCCGGCGTGCTCGCTGTACGTCAAGCGACGGCAACGCGGCACCGCGGCCGGAGGAACGCGCCCTACGGGAGGTCGCCTGACGCGCACTCGCATTGTTGCGGCTCGTCGCCATATGCCTGATATGTCTCCTCGCCGCGTCGCGCGAGTGCGCGTCAGGCGACCTCAGAAACGCCAGAAATCTATGGGACACGCCACTAGGTCCCTCTCTCCGCGCTCGAGTATTGCTCAGTTCGATGACGATGACAGTAGAATCGATGAAGGTGAGATTCACGCTTTGTGCGAGAAGGGGGCATCAATCATGTTGACGCGACGTCGAGGCTATCTGTTGCCGCGCGAAGGCTCCGCGCCGGACGCGAGCCGGCAGTTGGAGCAGGAAGGCTTCACCGTGTTGCGCAGTGTGATCAGCGCCGCTGAGGTCGCAGCGCTGTCCGCCGAGATCATTGCGCTGTATTCGACGTTGCCGCCGGACGGGCGGCACGCGCAGCGTCCCGTCGAAGAGGACAACGATTTTCGCTACGAGATGCTCAATCGCAGCGCGTTGTGTCAGGCGACGATTGCCAATGCAGCGATCCTCGAGGCGATCGAGCCGTTGCTCGGCGAAGACTGCCACGTGATTGCGAACACGTGCTGGCGCAATCCGCCGCGCGAGCGCAATACCCACGGCGGCGGCGCGTGGCACATCGATGCCGGGCCGCACATCCCGCGGGCGCCGGGCATTCCCTGGGACGATCGGATTCCGTATCCGGTGTTCGCTATCGGCGCACACATCTATTTGCAGGACTGCCCGCTCGAATGCGGCCCGACCGGCGTGATTCCGCGCAGTCACAAGTCGGGCCAGCGGCCGCCGGAAGATCGAGTCTGGGATGTCGAGCTGACGTGCGATGGCCGCGGCGTGATTCCGCTGACGGCTCGCAGCGGCGACGTCGCGATGTTCGTCTCCGACGTGTGGCACCGCCGGTTGCCACCGCTGCCCGGCGACGCCGGCCGGTTTTTCCTGCAAGCCCACTACGGGCGGCGCGACATCGCGCAGCGGATTCGCACCACGAGCAGCGTCAATCATTTGTCGGCCGACGCGCGCGAACGCGCGCAAGACACCGCGCCAGCGCAGCCTCGTTGGGCTGCATCCGAATTTTTTCTACGACGGTTGAGCGATGACGCCGCTGTCGACCGGATGCATTCTCGTCGGTGGCGGACCGGCCGGCGTGATCGCAGCGTTGTTGCTCGCGCGCCGCGGCGTCGACGTGACGCTGCTCGAGATGCACAAAGACTTCGATCGCGACTTCCGCGGCGACACCGTGCACGCGTCGACGCTCGATGTGCTCGATCAGATCGGTCTCGCGGAGCCGTTGCACGCGTTGCCGCACGCGAAGCTGCGTAATCTGACGCTGCACACGTCGACCCGCTCGATCCCGGTGATCGATTTTGGCCGCCTGAAGACCCGTTTCCCGTACGTGATGATGATGCCGCAGTCGGAGTTCCTCGAATTTCTGACAGAGCGAGCGCGCGCGTATCCCGGGTTCCACCTGCGACTCGGTGCGCAAGTCGTCGATGTGTTGCGCGACGGCGACACCATTCAAGGTGTGCGATTCAAACAAGACGGTGAGGAGTTCGAACTGCGCGCGCCGCTGACGGTCGCTTGTGACGGCCGGTTCTCGCGCATCCGCAAGATCATGAACCTCGAAGCAACGGGTCAGGCACCGCCGATGGACGTCGCGTGGTTGCGGTTACCGCGGCGCGCCGAAGACGGATACGAGGCCGGTGCGGGTTACATCGGCGGCGGCCATATGCTGGTGCTGCTGGCGCGATCGGATGCGTGGCAAATCGGCTACGTATTGCCCAAAGGCGACTTCCACACCGTCAAGGAACAGGGACTCGATGCGTTTCGCCGCTCTATCGACGTGTTGGTGCCGTGGCTTGCGTCGCGCACATCGGCGATCGCCGCGTGGAGCGACTTGCATCTGCTGTCGGTGAAGTCCGATCGCCTCGAGCGCTGGTACCAGCCGGGCTTGATGTTGATCGGCGATGCCGCGCACGTGATGTCGCCGGTATTCGGTGTCGGCATCAACTACGCGATTGCCGACGCGGTGGAACTCGTCAACGTCGCGACCGACGATCTGCTGCGTGGTCAGGTGCCGGAGTCGACGCTCTTCGAAATACAGCGGCGCCGCGAACGCCCGACGCGCATCATTCAGCGCATGCAGGGCGTCGTGCAGGAGCAGATCGTGCGCCGCGCGCTCGCCGGAGTTGAGTTCGATCTGCCGTGGATTGCGAAGCTCGTGCTGCGAATTCCCGTGCTGCGCGATGTGCCGGCGCGCATCGTCGCGGCGGGATTGACGCCGCTCAAACTCGAACGCGTGTGAGCCACGGACTCTATCGCCGTACCAGTCGGTTCGGTAAGGTGGGGCGGAGGCGACTCTTGATCGGTTGTCGAGGAGCCGTGCAGGTCAGCAGCGCAAGTCAGGAGAGCACGCAATGATCGGGCCGAAAGTCAGACTCAGCTACGGCACGGCGCGCGGCCTCACGATCAACGGCGTGCACGTCTTCAAAGGCATTCCGTACGCAGCGCCGCCGGTCGGCGACTTGCGATGGCGCGCGCCAGCACCGCCGATACCGTGGACCGGTGAACGGATGGCCGATGAATTCGGCGCGTCCGCGATGCAGGGGAGCATCGGCGCGATGGGCGACATGATCGGCATCGCGGCGACGCCGACCGACGAGAATTGCCTGACGTTGAACGTCTGGACGCGCGAAGTCACCGACGAAGAGTACCCCGTGATGGTGTGGATTCACGGCGGCGGCAACGTCGTCGGTTCGTCCGCGCAGCCGCGTTTCAACGGCGACTATTTCGCACGCCGCGGCCGCATCGTCATCGTGTCGATCAATTACCGGCTCGGCGCGTTCGGATTTCTGCACGCGCCCGAACTCGGCGCGACCGGCAACGAGGCGCTGCTCGATCAGATCGCGGCGCTGCGTTGGGTGCGCAAAGAGATCCGCAAATTCGGCGGCAATCCGAAGGACATCACGATCTTCGGGCAGAGCGCCGGTGGATTCGACATCTGCCAGCTGATGGCGATGGACGCGGCGAAGGGTTGTTTCGATAAAGCGATCCTGATGAGCGGTTCGCTGTCGCCGCAGATTCCGCGCGACGAAGCCGCGGCAACCGGCGCGCGATTCGCCGAGAAATTCGGCGGTTTCGACGCGTTGCGAACCGTCCCGGCGCAAGCGATTCTCGACCATCAGCAGCAACTGACGGCGGGTTCACTCGGCAGCGCGGTGCGGTTCGGTCCGGTGTGCGACGGCGATGTCATTCGCGCCGATGCGTCGGTCGCGCTCGGCGAGGGGACGTTCACTCGCGGCATGCCGCTTCTGGTGGGCACAGCGCGCGACGAGTGGGGTTTGTGGACCGCGCTCGATCCCGCAATGCAGCGCCTCGACGAGGCAGGGCTTACGAAGCTCGCGCGGCGTCCGTTCGGCGACCGCGCGCGGGACGGGATCGAGGTCTACCGCGCGGCGCGCCAGGCGCGCGGCGAAGACGTCTCACCGGTTGCACTGTGGCGCGCGATCATGACTGATTCGATGTTCCGCATTCCGGCGATTCGCACCGCGGAGCTGCACTCGCGGCACACGCAAACGACGTGGATGTATCTGTTCGATTACGAATCGCCCGCGCTCGAGGGCCGGCTCGGCGCGTGTCATTCGCTCGACGTGCCGTTCGTGTGGGGCACGACGCGGGTCGGCGACCTCAGGCGCTTCTGCGGCGACACGCATCTCGTGCACTGCCTGGCGGAAGTGATCCACGACACGTACGTCGCGTTTGCAAAAGGCGGTGACCCCGCCAACGCGATGTTCGACTGGCCGACCTACGACCGGAAAAGCGCACGACGATGCGTCTCAACATGGAGTCGCGGCTCGAAGATGCGCCGATGGATGCCGAGCGCGCCTTCTGGGAATCGTTGGCGAGTTGACCGCTAAGCCGCGCAGACCGCCGCGCGACTCGAAATGCCGATGCCTCGTCGCGCCTGGCGAATGACGTTGCGGTCGTGCCCGTTCGTGCAATAGCCGAGCGAGATTCCGGTCGCCGGATCTCCCCAGGCGATCTGGCCGCCCGCACCGCCATGACCGAACGCGAGCGGCGAATTGGTGTGCCCGAAGCCGCGGGCGTTGCGGTGTTCGTCGCCGGCGATCACGACGCCGAGCGCGCGATTCGCTGGGATCCCCATCAGATCGGGAAAGTGGTTGCGCACTTTCAGCGCGTCGTTCAGCGTGCTGCTCGCGCCAGATCTGCGCGCCGCCGAAGTGCGCGACCGCCGTTGATCAACGCCTGGTAGAACAGTGCGAGCTCGGCCGCCGTCATGATGCCGCCGCCGCCGGGTACCGGTACCTGCCGCGCTTCGGTCGCTGTTGAACGCGGTCAGTGCTTCCTCGGTGACTTCGGTCACCGGCGGCATCGGTACACCGAGCGCGGCATAGTCGGCGTCGGTCAACGCGTCGCCGACGTGCGTGACCGGCGCGATGCGGTGGTGCTGCTCGCGGCGGACAGCCGAGGAACATGTCGGGGAGTCCGAGCGGCTGCGAGATGCGGTTCGCGCACGAATTCGGTGAACGCGATCGCCGCTGCGGCGCTCGACGATTTCGGCGATCACGTACATGCTCGACGTCGGGTGATATTCGAACCGCGAGCCGACCGGCCAGTTCAGCGTCCACTCGGCGAAGCGCTCGAGGCGGCGTTTGTGGTCGAACCACTCGGAGACGCGAAACGGCGCATGCGGGAAACCGGCGGTGTGCGTGAACAACTGCTCGACGGTGATCGCGTCTTTGCCGTTCGTGCCGAATTCGGGAACGATGTCGGCCGACGCGCTCGTCGATGCGAGCTTGCCGTCCTGCATCACGAGCCACCCGGCGGCCGACGTGATCGCCTTCGTCGACGAGAACACGTTGAACAGCGATTCGTCGGTGGCATCGCCAAAACTCGCCATCGCCGCGATCTTGCCGTGCCGCGCGATCGCGACCTGACACGCCGGCAACAGAGCCTTCGTCGACTTCCTTTGGCGACGCGCGCGAGCAGCGCATCGAGCCGGCCTGGAGTCGATGCCGACCGACTGCGGGCGACGCCGCGACAAAATGCGAATCGAGCATGACGGCCTCCGAATGTTCAGGTGAATGAATGAGATGACCGGCGAGACTATTTCTTCGCCTGGGCGTTCTGCTGCACCATCATTGCGGTCAACTGCCGCGCCATGCGCATGAAGTCGTGCGGATAGGGCAGATGCGGTTCGCTGACGGCGTCGATCCGCTCGATCGTGTCGTTCGGGCAGCGTGACGTCGAGCGCCGCGAGGTTGTCCTTCAGCTGCTGTTCGTTCTTCGGCCCGATGATCGGCGCGACGATGCCGGGACGCGCGAGGTTCCACGCGAGCGCAAGCGCGATCGGCGAGACGTCGAGTTTGCCGGCTTCTTCGAGCACGACCGCGACGATGGCGTGATTGCGTTCGTTCAGCGCGCGTGTGCGCCAGATCTCTGAAACGGGCCCGGGCGCCGCGAAGCGTGTGCCTTCCTTCGGCTCTTCGCCGGCTTTGTATTTGCCGGTCAGCATGCCGCCGCCGAGCGGACTCCACGGAATGACGCCGAGACCGAACTTGCGGCACACCGGCAGAATTTCGACTTCGATGTCGCGCGTCAGAATGCTGTATTGCGGCTGCAGGCTGACGAGCGGCTCCCAGCCTTTTGCCGCGATGATCAGACACGCTTCGGCGATCTGCGATGCCGTCCAGTTCGACACGCCGAGGTAGCGCACCTTGCCCTGCCGGACGAGGTCGTTCAGCGTGCTCAGCGTTTCTTCGACCGGCGTCGTGTCGTCGTAGCGATGCATCTGATACAGGTCGATGTAGTCGGTATCGAGCCGGCGCAGGCTGTCGTCGCACGCCTTTGACGACGTGTTTGCGGCTCGAGCCGGAATCGAACGGGCCCGGCGCCGAGCGGCGACGACGCCTTCGTCGCGATGACGACCGCATCGCGGCGTCCCTTGAGCGCCTTGCCGACGATCGTTTCCGACTTCGTTGCCGAATAGACGTTCGCGGTGTCGATGAAGTTGTGCCCGGCGTCGAGGTACGCGTGGATGATCGCGATCGACGACTTTTCGTCGCAGCCGAACTGTTCGTTGCCGAAGTTCATCGCGCCGAGACACAGCGGCGATACGCGCAGGCCCGACCGGCCGAGATTTCTCAAACCTTGTGATCGCCATCGTGGGATTCCTCGCGCAGGTTGTCTGGATTCAATGCCGGGATGATACCGGGTACATTTGCAATTGCACGATAGTGGCCTGTAACAGCCAAATCGGTAGTCGCTTGAGCGATGGATCGCGCGTTGGAGCAAGGCGGGAGGAGGAGGCATAGCCGTGCCTATGGCGACGACGAGCAACGCAGCGCCAACGCGCGAGACGCGCTCAAACGCTATTGATTTGGCTGTTAGAGGCCACTAGGGGTAAGAGCCGCGCGGCGATGTGGTTGCTGATCAAGAATCTGGCGTTCACGGTTCTCATGCCGGGAACCGTCGCGGTGTTCGTTCCCGTCGTGGTCTTCGCGCATGCGCCGGCGCAGGCCTCCGCCATCGCAACCGCGCTGTTGCTCGCCGGCGGCGCGATGCTGTACGAGGAGCCGCACCTCGCAGGGGTGTTCGGCCCGGCGTATCGGGGTTACTGTGCCGCGGTCGCGCGTTGGCTGCCGACGTGTCTGATTGTCCCCCAACCGCCCACTGGCATAAGACAAACATTGAATCGAGGAACTGCGATGCCCCAGGTAGAAACCGCCCGCGGACCGATCGAGACCGGCCGACTCGGCAAAGTGCTGATGCACGAGCACGTCTTCGTCTCTCGACGGAAATTTGCAGAACTATCCGGAGGATCTGGGTGACGAAGCCGCGCGTCTCGCCGATGCGGTGAAACGACTCAACGAACTGAAGGCCGCCGGCATCGATACGATCGTCGACCTGACGGCCCTCGGGCTGGGCCGTTATATCCCGCGTATTCAGCACATCGCGGATCAGATCGGGCTCAACATCGTCGTCGCGACGGGCATTTATACTTCGACGTGCTGCCGCACTACTTCAATGGGCGCGGCGAGGACCTGATGCGGCATGTTCGTGCGCGACATCCGCGAAGGCATCGCCGGTACCGGCGTCGGGGCCGGAGTCTAAAGTGCGCGACCGACGCGCCGGGCGTGACGCCCGGGGTCGAGCGGGTCCTGCGCTGCTGCGCACGCGCGCCTGCGGACGGGCGTTCCGATTTCGACTCATACGCACGCCGCGCCGAGCGCAGGTCTCGATCAGCAGCGCATTTTCCGCGAGGAGGGCGTCGACCTGTCGCGCGTCGTCATTGGCCACTCCGGTGACTCCAACGACATCTCGTATCTGGAGGAGATGATTGCGAACGGCATCGTTTATCGGCATGGATCGGTTCGGCATCGACGTGCTGCTGCCGACCGAAAAGCGTGTCGAGACGGTCGCCAAACTGTGTCGCCGCGGTTATTTCCGGAGCGCACCCAATGCCAGAAGACATTCTGCCCTTCGACAAAAGCCGGGATCCCGCTCTTTCCCGCCGCGCGTTCGCCGCATTGTCACTGGGCGCAGGCGCCGCCGTGACCGCATCGGCCATGGCTGCCGACGGTGCCGTCGTTGAGACCGATGTGGTCATCAAGATGCCCGATGGAAGCTGTGATGCGGCCCTCTTCCATCCTGCCGGCAGCGGAAGCTGGCCCGGTGCGGTGATCTTCACTGATGCGCTCGGCCTGCGGCCGGCCTTCCGCGATATGGGTCGCCGCCTGGCTGCCGAGGGTTATACGGTTCTCGTCCCAAATCCGTTTTTTCGCACCCGCAAGGCTCCCGTGCTGAGCGGGCCGTTCGACTTCGGCAAGCCGGAGGACCGCGCCAAGCTCACCGAGCTGATGGCTCCGCTGACAACCGAGATCAAGACGCGCGACGGGACCGCCTACATCACCTACCTCGACACCCTACCTCAGGTGAACGCCAAGGCATCGATCGGGGTGTCGGGTTATTGCATGGGCGGCGCATACACGATGTTCACCGCCGCTGCCGCACCCGAGCGGGTCGGCGGCGCAGGCTCGTTCCACGGCGGCAATCTCGTCACCGACAAGCCCGACAGCCCGCACCTGCTCGCGCCCAAGATCAAGGCCAGCTACTATTTCGCCATCGCCACTAACGACGATCAACGCCAGCCGGACGCCAAGGACAAGCTGCGCGAGGCCTTCGCCGCCGCGAAACAACCCGTCAAGATCGAGGTCTACGAGGGCTGCCAGCATGGTTGGTGCGTCAGCGATGGGATGGTCTACAAGAAAACTGATGCCGACCGGGCCTTTGGCGAACTGGTGGCGTTGTACAAAAAGGCTCTGGTCTGACGTGATCCAGCGGAGGTGAACTCACATCGGAGGAACTAGGCGGTAGGCGCTGACGGCCCTGCCATGACAGGCAGAACCTCGTCCAATTTCTGAGGCCAGCAGCC
The DNA here is from genome assembly GCA_963829065.1 of uncultured Gammaproteobacteria bacterium. Classification (GTDB taxonomy): domain Bacteria; phylum Pseudomonadota; class Gammaproteobacteria; order Pseudomonadales; family Azotimanducaceae; genus DATJGR01. Next base: position 77,609 of record CAWHHK010000027.1, read on the forward strand.
CCCTTGCCTCTCCCCCAGGGCCAACATCGGTTGATGGGCAACGCTGTGGTACAGCCGCAACGTAGCAGGACATCCTACGGCTGGCGGCGGAATCACGCTTGCTCAAACCAGACTGTGGCGGCACAAACCGGGAACAGCGCATGGAGCCAGCCGAAATGATGTGGCACGTCGTCTACGCAGAACCTGGCCGGTTGCCTCAGTCCCGCGCG
>CAWHHK010000028.1:0-8081 GCA_963829065.1 uncultured Gammaproteobacteria bacterium
CAGCCGCGCATGGCGGCGCCCCAGATACAGCGGATCGTCGAGCAGCGCCTGATTGTCCGTGCCGACGTCGAGGCTGACCGGCAACGTCTCGGCCGGATGAATGCCGGCCGCGGCGGTATACAGCGCGAGTTTGCCGATCGAGATGCCGATGCCGCCCGCGCCCTGATCGCCGATCCCGAGAATGGACTCGTTGTCGGTCGCGACGATCAACCGGATGCGGCGTCCGTCAGCCGCCTGGCGCAAAGCGGTCGCGACGCCGCCCTGCATCGCTTGCGTGATCCACACGCCGCGTGAGCGCTGAAAGACGTGGCTGAAGTCGCGCGTCGCCTGCCCGACCGTCGGCGTGTAGATGATCGGCAGGAACTCCTCGATGTGATCGGCCATCAGCCGATAAAACAGATGTTCGTTGCGGTCCTGCAATGCAGCGAGCGCGACATACTTGTCGATCGGGGTCGTCTGGCGCTGGATGTTCGCGTATGTGCGGCTTGCCTGCTGCGCCATGTCGTTGAACTGCGGCGGCAGGATTCCTTCGAGGCCCAGCGCGAGGCGTTCCGCCGGCGTGAACGCCGAGCCTTTGTTCAGCAACGGATTGCGCAATACCGCGTAGCCGCGACGCGAGCCTAGTAGCGTCTTGATCTGTTGGGTCATGAAGTCCCTCCGTCGCTGAAACTCACGCGCTCGAGACGATACACCGTCGCAGCATCTCATCGAGCGGTGTGAGTCGGATACCCAATTTCGTCGCAGAAGGGTGCGGGTCGATGCAGTCGTCATGATCGAGAACGCGCAGCATCGCGGGCGTCACCGGCGGATTCGACAGCCAGCGCTGCGCCAGCCACGCGGCGGCGAGCAGCGGCGCCAGCGGCAACGACACGCAGTGCGGTCGATTGCCGATCACCGCGGCGGCACGCCGGACGAGTTCGGCGCGCGGCAACGACTCGGGTCCCGCGAGTTCCAGCACGCGCGCGTCGTCATGGGGCGCCTCGATGCCGGCAAGAATCGCGGCGACGACGTCGCCCGCGTAGATCGGTTGCTCGAGGCTCGCGCCGCGCGCGAGCCACGCGACGCGGCTGCGTGCGCGGCGCGACAGCGCCCGCGCCGCGTAGTCGCCTTCGCCGAGCACCATTGGCACGCGCAGAATCAGCACGCCGATTCCGCTTTCGAGGAGTACGCGCTCCGCGCGGCCGCGCGATGCCAGCGCCGGATTATCCGACGCCGGATCGGAACCGAGGATGCTGACATAGACGATGAACTTGAGGCGTTGCGCGCGGGCAGCGACGACGAGGGCCTGCGTCGCGCGCTCGTGCGCGTCGACATATCGATTCGCCGCGGTCTCTCTCAGAATGCCGACGAGATGCACCGCCGACTCGCACCCCTGCGCCGCGCTCGTCAGCGCGGCTGCGTCGCGATAGTCGAGTTCCACGCACGTCGCTCGCGTGGCGCCGATGTGGGTCTCGACGGCGAGTCGCGCTGCCTGCGAACGCACCACCGCGGTGATGCCGCGCGCCGTACCGAGCGCAACCATCAGCCGTTGGCCGAGGTGGCCGTTGGCGCCGGTGATCAGCAAACGTGAAGGCTCGGTTAGCATGCGCGGCGAATCTAACATGACACGCTCATTGAGACGCCACGACCGTGAGGATTCTGCCGTGATCTGGGCCACCTGGGCAAACGCGCTCAGTTTTCTGCGCCTGTTGCTGACCGGGCCATGCGCGTATGCGATCTGGCTCGGCGCGTGGCGCACCGCCACCGTGCTGTTCGCGCTGGCGGTGGTCACCGATGTATTCGACGGCATCGTTGCCCGTCGCCGCGGCCAGGCAACCCTGTTGGGCGGCTTGTTGGATCACTCGATCGACGCCATTTTCGTGACGACGACGCTGGGCGCGCTCGCGCTGATTGAAATCATCCCGGTGTTGCTGCCGCCGCTGGTCATCGCGTCGTTCCTGCAATACGTATGGGATTCCAAAGCGCTGCAGGGCGCGCCGCTGCGCGCGAGCGTGCTGGGTCGTTGGAACGGGATCGGCTACTACGCGCTCGTCGGTACCGTGGTCGTGGCAAACGCGCTCGCGCTGGGTTGGCCATCGCCCGCTGCGTTGAACGTGCTCGCGTGGCTGCTGATTGCCTCTACGCTGACGTCGATGGGCGACCGAGCGTTGGCGCTATGGCGCGTTCGCCGCGCGGACTGACCCCGCCGCGGGCGCTTCGACGAACAATTCGCGATTCGCGAGCGGCAGGAACAGCACTCCGATCAGCGCGTTGAACAGCACAAAGAACGTATGCATGACGAGGCTGAATGCCCCGACCTCCGGGTATTCCGGAAACAGCACCGTCCACAGCAGCAACGCACCGGCGTGGAACGGCAGCGGTAACGCGGCCGCCAGAAAAATCACCGGCAGGAACGCGAGCATCTGGCCGAAACCGACGTCGACGTGGAACAGATGCAGCGCGACCGTATACACCACAACGCCGATCAGCAGACTGGGCGACTTGAACAACAGAATCAGCAGGTAGTGGCGCGCACGTGCCTCTCGAAACGCCCGTAACACAGGTCGGTCGCGCAACGTGGACTTCGGCAGGATCCGGCCCGAAAAATACATCAGGTGAAACGGGACGTAGAGCGCCGCGACGACGAATATCGCCGGCAGGATCCGATTCAGCGGCAGAATCGTCGATGCGGCATCCACGAGATTCCGGTATAGCGCAACCCCAACCGCCGAGAAGATCAGCAGCTGATAGATCTCCAGGACCCCGAGCAGAATCATCGTCGAAATCGCTTCCCAGCCAGGCACCTGGTAGCGCCGAACCAGATACATCGACATCGCCCCTTTGCCGATCTGTTCGTTGACGAGTGACAGGATGTAGGCGCTCGCCCGAATGGGTAGCACATTCAGAAATCGGATGTTCGGCGTATTGAACCAGCGGATCGTGCGCCACGTCGCGTGGGCGTCGATGAGAAAGAACAACAACGAGTACGGGATCATCAACGCGAGCCAGGCGCCCCAATCCACTTCGTTGAAGAAGCCGATCAGGTATGCCGATGGCGAGATTCCGTCGCGCGCGGCGGCGGCCGCGATGCGCCCATAGACCATGTAGAAACAGCCGAACGCGATCAACCAGGTGACGACACGCCAGAGGCGCGATCCGATCGAGTGGTGGGCACGTTCGGGAGCATTCGCCATCGTTCGCACCGTTCGCATGTCGTTGCGCGTGTCAGGCATGGTAACCGAAGGTCGCTCGAGTTCCAGACGCGGTATTGCCTCGGTCGGAAGCCCATGCCATAAAGCGATACCGACTCTCGAGATGTTTCGATGCGCGTGTTCCTACTCGGCGTTATGGCGTTGGCATTGATCGCGTGCGACCCGATCGGACCCATACCGGGAGGTGCGTTGTCGGGCGAGTCCGCAGCGGCACCGGAAGACTGGACGAACGTGGCGCGCGAGAAAACCGTTCAGGTGCAGACGCGGCCCGCGAATCCGTATTCGATCAACATCTGGGGGGTCGCCGTTGGTCATGACTTCTACATCGCCGCGGCACGCGAAACGAATCGGTGGGCGAAGTACATCGAAACCGATCCCGACGTGCGACTGCGCATCGGCACCACGCTCTACGATTTACGCGCGGTGCGCGTGACCGACGCCGCGGAACTGGCGCGCGTACAGAGCGCGTACGAGACCAAATACGACGTCGGCGACAAGGACAACCGGCCGCAGGAACGTTTTGTGTTCCGGCTCGATCGGCGTTCGTAAAAGCCCCAGCGCCGTCATCCCCAACATATACGGCAAGGCGCTCTACGGTAAAGCTTCGTTGGTCACCTGCAGGTCCAGCGGCGCGCCGCCGCCCGCCGCATCGAGTAGCACCGCACTGTAGACGGCACCGGCGTCGACGGAAATCCGGTCCGGACCGAACAGCTGTACCGTCGACCCCGCGCGCGTGACGATCACGTCGTACGACCCCGGACTCAGATTGGTCGAGTTGGTCGCCAACAGCGACGCATTCGCGAGCGTCGGGCTGGCGTCGGAGATCGGCTGCCCGGGTATCAGAACGTAAACGTCGATGGTGCCCGCCGTCGGCGACGCGTTGACCAAACGCAGCTGCGCCTGTCCCAATATGCTGCGCTGACTCTCGATCACGCCGATGAAGGTCGCCGCGGCGGCCGGTGCCAGTCTGGACGTATACAGCGATCGCGCTTGGCCGCCGACGAATGCGATCAGGCCCGAAGCAACCACGGTTGTCGGATCGCCCGCCGGCGTGATCGTCATCGTCGTACTGCCGTTCGGAACCGTGACGTACGGCGTGGTCACTCCGTACGCGGCGTTGCGAACCACCGGCGTGCCCGAGGTATCACCGAGATAGACGTCCACGGACGGCGTGTCGGGAATCTCGTTCGCGACGCGCAGCGCCGAGGCGAGCGTCTGGTTCACGAAATCCTGCGAGCCGGTGGCGTCGATGTCCGCGACGCGCAGTGCCTCGCCGCCAGGGCCGAAATTGTCGAGCAGCATGTACATCGAGCGCTGGAAGATACTCACGTTATAGGCGCCTGAATCGAACAGTACCGGCGTTTTGCTGCCGACGGGCGTCACGCGCAGCCGGTACGTCACCGCAGGATCGAGCTTGGTCAACCCCGTCACGTCGCCGAAGTTCACCGTGGCAACCGGCGTGGCGGTCGCGAGATCCGCTGTCGCGTCGGTCACATATACGTCCACGGCTGCCACACTCGTGGCCGCGTGGACGATTTGATAGTCCGGCGGAGGCGGCTGCGTGGGATTCGCGAGGACCCCGTACGTGATCTCGACGTTCTTGACCCGCAACAGGTGAGCCGTCGCGATCGGGCCGATCATCACGAACGAATATTCATCCGGATCCGTCAGGTCGACAATCTCGTTATCGACCAGCGTCGTCTCCACGTCATTGGGCGGTGCATAGACGATGTTCAACACATAGCGCCCGACCAGGCTCTGGCTCAACGGGCTCGAATCACCAAAGTTCGGCGTTGCAACGGGAGCGGCGTTGATGAACGCGTTGATCGACGACGCATCCGGGATCGCGTTGACGATCCGAATGGAACCCTGACGCGGCAACACCACGGGGACGACGTTGTCTTCGCTGCTCGCGCCGCAACCGGACACCGCGGTGAGCAGCACACCCAACAGCACAGGCAGCAGCGCGCCCGCACGAACCAGTCTGATCATCAATCGCTCCTGAATTGGGCCCAATCCGCGTGATCGTGCGCGGTGCGCCCCAATAGAGTTGTTAGTTCCCATCGACGACGATCTGATACGGCGCGCCGCCACCGGCGGCATCGGCCGCGTAGATCGTATAAATTCCCCCGCTCGCCACGACGAGCGGTTCCGGACCGGCGGCCACCGTGAGGTCGGTCGTCGGCGTAAACACGACGTCGAACGTGCCCGCCGACGCCGCCGCTGTTGCGAAGGTCAACAATGGCTGATCGAGCGTAGCCGCCGTCGAGGTGCTGAGGGCATCACCGGGTTTTGTCACATAGCAGTTGAGGTCGCCCGCCGACGCCGCGGCGTTGATGATCTGCAGCTGACCGCGCCCACTGATCGGTCGGGTCGAGTCGACAGTCGCGCGCGCGGCGACCGACGCACCGGTGCGTGAGGCTACGAGCGTGCGCGTATCACCCGGATTGAGCGCCACGCTGCCGGTGGCCAATGCGGTGGCTGACCCGGCGATCGTCAGCGTGTAGTTCAGCGTGCCGGCGCTGAGCTGTTGCAATGCCGCCACCGATCCGAACGCGACGTTGTGGAACACCGGTGCGCCGGCAACGGGACCGAGATAGAGATCCAGGAGCGGCACGTCCGCGATCATGTTGGCGACGCGAAACGCGCCCGGCAATACTTCTTGCGGAAACGTCGTCGCGGCCTGGTTGTTGAGTGCAATCACGCGAAACCCCGCGCCGCCGGACCCAAAGTAGTCGACGACGACGAACATCAAGCGCGTCATGTCGCCGATCGAAAATGCGCCGGAGTCGTACAACACGTTACTGCTGCCGGGCGCGGTGACGCGCAATCGATAATTCGCGCCCGACGTAATCGTCGTGAGGTCGGATGCCTGTTCGAACGCGACCGTGGTGAGCTTCGTCGCGGTGGCCAGATCGGCAGCCGCGTCGGTCAGATACACATCGAGCGTGCCGGCTGCGGCCGCGGTTTGCACCACCTCGACTTGCGCGCTACCGGCTGCGATGTTCGGCACCGCATGCACGACGAGTTTCGTGCGCGCCGCACCGAGCGTTCCGATCACAAAGGCCGTTGTCTGTTCGTCGGCGCGCAGTGTCAACGCCTGCGGAGTGATGACCGCCACCGTGGTACCGGCGGCGTCGAGGTAATTCACATTGAGGCTGTAGGCGCCGCTGAAGGTTTGCTGGAGTCCGGTGGCTTGCGCGAACGACACCCGCGCGAGGTTGGCATTGTCGACGCCGGCGAGCAGCGTCGGACTATCCGGCAGAGTATTCACGACGCGCAGGAACGAGGTCGTGACCGGCGCGACAACGGGGCCGCCGCCGCTGTAGCCGGAGCCGCAATCCGCCAGCCACAAGCACGACACCACGATCCACAGACCACGCAGTACAGAACGCTGATTCACAACGAGGGGGGCCCTTCCAGGAAGCGCGCAAGTATACCCGCGAATTGCAGCCAGCGAAGGCTGCCCGCTGTATGACAAGCGGTACGACAATCGGCGTAGCTAGTGTAGTGCGCCATAATTAATGGAACTTAAATACTGCCATTCTGTCTCAGTTAGAGTTGCCGCTGAGATGGAATGGTTGCGATGCGAGTTGCTCGATCGATTGAGTTGAGTGGAGAGGAACGACAACGGCTGCTGAAGCTTGCGTCGTCGAACACGGTGAGCGTGCGTATGGGTCGCCGCGCCAGAATCATTCTGTTGGCGGCGGACGGTAAGGACAACGCCGAGATTGGCGAAGAGTTGGGAATTGGTCGGATCCAAGTCGGCCGCTGGCGTGATCGCTATGCTGAAACAGGTGTGGAGGGGATTGCCCGTGATTTGCCACGCGGCGGCCGTAAGCGGACGATCGACACCCGGGAGATTGTGCGATTGACGACGCAGACGACGCCCGCTGATGCCACTCATTGGAGTACCCGGAGCCTCGCGGCGGCAACCGGTGTGAGTGCCTCGACGATCCGCCGTGTCTGGCAAGCCAATGGCTTGAAGCCGCATCGGATCGAGAGTTTCAAGGTGTCGCGCGATCCGGATTTTGTCGCGAAGCTGGAAGACATCGTCGGGCTGTATCTGAGTCCACCCGAGCATGCGCTGGTGCTGTGCTGCGACGAAAAGAGTCAGGTGCAGGCACTGGATCGCACGCAACCCGGCCTGCCGTTGAAGAAGGGCCGAGCGGCGACGATGACCCACGACTACAAGCGCCACGGCACAACCACATTGTTTGCGGCGTTGAACATCCTGGATGGCAGCGTGATTTCGCAATGTCAGGCGCGCCATCGACACGGTGAATGGTTGAAGTTTCTGCGCCAGATCGATCGCGAGACGCCGGGTGATCGGTCGCTGCATCTGATCTGCGACAACTACGCCACCCACAAACATCCGAAGGTGCAACGGTGGCTGGCGCGACATCCTCGCTTCCAGATGCACTTCACGCCGACCTCCGCCTCCTGGCTGAACATGGTCGAACGCTTCTTCCGCGATCTGACCACACAACGGTTGCGCCGCGGTGTATTTACCAGCGTGCCGCAACTCATCGAAACCATCGACGCGTACGTCGCTCATCACAATCAAAAACCCAAACCCTTCATCTGGACCGCTGCCGCAAGCGACATCCTCGAAAAGGTCAAACGCGCCAATCGTCGATTAAGCTCCAAACAGAATGGCGCACTACACTAGCGGCTCGCGCGCGCCGGTGTTACAAGAGTCCGTGAATCATTCGCGGCGCCCATTCGAAATGGACTACCAGCACCTCATCGTCGATCGGCGCGATCACGTCGCGACCGTCACGTTCAATCGACCCGAGCGCGCGAACGCGCTGAACTACGCGCACATCGCGGAGATCGAGCACGTCGCACTGTCGTTTCGCGATGATGCACAGACGCGCGTGGTCGTCT
>CAWHHK010000029.1:0-25271 GCA_963829065.1 uncultured Gammaproteobacteria bacterium
CAACCCGCTCACCGGAACCTATGCGATAAACGGCAAGAACGAACTGAACGGTTGCGAACTCGCGATCGAACAGATCAACGCCAAGGGCGGCATCCTCGGCCGGCCGGCCAAACTGCTGGTGGAAGACTCTACCAGCGGCGACGCGGGCACCGCAGTGCAAAAAGCGCGCAAGCTGATCGAGCGCGATAAGGTCAATTTTCTGCTAGGCAACATCAATTCTGCACTGGCCCTGGCCATGGCGCAGGTCGCGAGCGAGAAGGGCGTGTTGCACATCGTGCCCGGCGGCCACACCGACGCGATCACCGGCGCGACCTGCCACTGGAACGTGTTCCGCGTTTGCAACACCACGCAAATGGAGGCGAACGCGGTCGCCGCCACGCTGGTCAAGGACTTCGGTAAGAAGTGTTACTACATCACGCCCGACTACGCGTTCGGCCACACGCTGGAGGCGGGGATGATCAAGGCGTCGCGGCGCTCGGCGGGACGAAGTCGGCGGCGATCTGATTCCGCTCGGCACCGTCGACTTTTCCTCCTACCTGATCAAGGCGCAGGCGGCGAACCCCGACGTCATCATTTTCCTCGTCCAGGGCGACGATATGCTGAACGCACTGAAGCAGGCCGTTCAGTTCGGTCTGGAAAACGCATCCATCTCGCCGGCGCCCAGCAGGAAATGGAGCCGCTCGAGGGCCTGTCGCCCGAGGCGCGGATCGGCTTCTGGGTAATGGAATGGTACTGGAACCAGCCCGGCGTGCCACACGTCGCCGAATTCGTTGAGGCGACCAAGAAACGCACGGGCCGCGTGCCGACCGCCCGCACCTGGTTCGGCTATGTCTCGGTCTGGACCTGCGCGCTCGCCGCGGCCAAGGCCAATTCGCTGAAGGCGGTCGACATGGCCAAGGCCCTGCAGGACTTTCATCTGCCGCCGGAAATCGCACTCGGGCCGAACCCGGCCTTCTACCGCGCCGGCCAGAATCAGCTCCTGGCCTCGCTGTTCGTTGGCGAGGCGCAAGCCAAGGGCTCGGCGACGGACGACTTGTTCAAGGTCGCCAAGGTCGTCAGCGGCGCCGATGTCGCCGGCACGGTCGAGGAAAGCGGCTGCAAGATCGACTTGGCCGACCTGACCATCATGCGGCCGGAGGGGCGCTCACTCACGCCGCCGATCGCGGCGCTGGCGAAACAGAGCGCATGAGCCAGGTTGTCCTGTTCAACGTCTTCAACGGCCTGATCGTCGGCGCCTTCTACGCCCTGATGGCCCTTGGTCTGTCGCTGATCCTCAACCTGAGCGGGGTCATCAATTTCGCTCATGGCGGATTCCTGGCGCTCGGCGCCTATCTGGCTTACACGCTGATCCCCCATATCGGTTTCTGGGGCGCGCTGATCCTCGCGCCGCCGCTGACCGCGGCGCTCGGTCTCGTCGTCGAGCGGCTGTTGATCCGCCCGCTCTATGGCAAAGACCCACTCTATAGCCTGCTCCTGACCTTCGGGCTGAGCTTACATCTTTGAGGACGTCACGCGCCTGATATGGGGCGCGCAGAGCGTGCCCTTTCAGGGTCCTGGCTGGCTGATGACTTCGCTGTCGAGCCAGTACTTTTTCCTTACCGGCTATCGCGTATTCATGATGATCATCGTTGCGGTGGCGGTCGGCGGCCTGTTCGCCATACTCAAATACACGCGGCTGGGCATGCGCATCCGCGCTGGCACACGCGATCTGGATACGGTCTCGACGCTTGGCGTCAATGTCAGGGTGTTGCGCAGTCTCAACTTCGGCATCGGCATCTACATGGCCGGCCTCGCCGGCGTGCTCGCGGCCGGCCTGCTGGACTCTCTCCCACCATCGGCGCCAATCTCATCATGCCAAGCTTCGTCGCGATCATCGTGGGCGGCCTCGGCAGTCTGCTTGGAACGCTCATTGGCGGCTTGATGATCGGCGTCGTGTCCGGATTGGCGGCGGTCTATTTCCCCTCGGCGACTGAGGCCGTGATCTACGTGATGATGGCGCTTGTGCTGCTCGTCAGGCCGCGCGGTCTGCTTGGCGAAGAGGGAAGGCTCCATTGAACGCCCTCCGCGGTCGCGCCATCGATGTCGCGGTCTGCCTGTTGCTCCTGGTGGCGCCCTTCTGGATGAGCGCGATCGGCGGTTACACCGAACTCGCCACCCGCATCGTGGTCATGGGGCTGGCGGCGATGTCGCTCAACTTCCTGCTCGGCTTCACCGGAGTGCTTTCTTTCGGCCATGCCGCCTATTTCGGCGTCGGCGGCTACGGGACGGCGATGGCGATCAAATATTGGGGCGTCGGGTCAGTCCCGGCCATCGTGCTCGGAATCGTCGTCGCGACGGTCGCGGCGATGATCATTGGCGCGCTGATCATCAAGCTGCGCGGCGTCTATTTCGCCATGGTGACCATCGCCTTCGGCCAGGTCTTCTACTTTATCGCCTTCCGCTGGAACGCGCGTGACAGGCGGCGATGACGGCCTCACGGGCTGGCGACGCCTGCCGATCAATTTTGGCTTCGCTCAGCTCGACATCGTTCAGAACGACCGCGCTTTCTACTATTTCGCTCTCGCGATCTTTGCGATCTGCGTCGCCGCGATGGCGGTGCTGCTCAACTCGCCATTCGGGCGTTCTCTCATCGCCATTCGCGAGAACGAACGGCGCGCGCGGTTTCTCGGCGTGCCGATCGAGTTCCACGTCTGGTTGTCGTTCGTGATCTCGTGCTTCTTCGTCAGCGTGGCGGGGGGCCTTTATGCGTTGCTCAACAACTTCATCGATCCGCGAGCGCTTCGCGTCGACCTCTCGGGCAATCTCGTCATCATGGCGGTGTTGGGCGGCATGCGCTCGTTCTGGGGTCCGCTGATCGGCGCGGCGATTTTCGTCGCCCTGCAGGATTACGTGTCGAGCCACACCGAAAACTGGATGTCGGTGATCGGACTCGTGTTCGTGCTGGTGGTGCGGTTCTTTCCACGCGGGGTTCTGGGCATGCTGCGCACTGGAGCGAAGGCGTGACCCTGCTTCAGGTCGAAGGCGCATCGAAGCGTTTCGGCAGCCTGGTCGCCATCGACGAGGTGTCCTTGATCATCGAGCCGGGCGAATTGCGTGCGATCATCGGTCCGAACGGCGCCGGCAAGACGACGTTCTTCAATCTGGTCAGCGGCCTGTTCGCGCCGACTGCGGGCTCGATCCGGTTCGAAGGGCGCGACATCGCAGCGCTCGCTCCCGACGAGCGGGTCCGGCGCGGCATGTCCCGCACCTTCCAGATCACCGAGGTCTTTCCCGAGCTCTCGGTCGCCGACAACATCCGCATCGCAGTCGAGGTTGCGGCCGGCTATCGCCTAAAGCCGTGGCTTGGTTCGGCGGCGAGGGCGACGGTGGCGGCGCGGGTCGCCGAACTTCTGGGCTTGGGCGGACTGACCGACAAAGCCGAGATGCGCGCCGGGGCGCTGTCGCACGGCGATCAGCGGGCGGCGGAGATCATGATGTCGCTCGCCCTGCGACCCCGCCTGCTCATGCTCGACGAGCCGACGGCGGGCATGGGCGATCAGGAGACCTATGACATCGCGCGGCTGATCCGGCGGCTGCATCGGCGAGAAGGGCTGACCATCATGCTGATCGAGCACGACATGCGGGTCGTGTTCAACCTCGCCGACCGCATCATGGTGCTCGCGGAGGGGCGGGTGCTGGCGGAAGGCGCGCCCCAGGAAATCGCCGAAAGCGAAAAGGTGCAAGCCGCCTATCTCGGCAAGGCCGCGGCATGATCGCGCTCGAAGCCCAGGATCTGCACACCTTTTACGGCAAGAGTCACATCCTGCACGGCGTTAGTCTCGAAGTGCGCGAGGGCGAGATCGTCGCGCTGCTCGGCCGCAATGGCGCGGGGAAGACGACGACGCTGCGCAGCCTGATCGGCCTCACCCGCCCGCGCAGTGGCAAGGTCGCTGTGTTCGGCGCGGACGTGACCGGATTTCCGCCCTACCGGATCGCTGCCTCTGGCGTCGGCTATGTGCCGGAAGGGCGGCGCATCTTCGCCAACCTCACGGTGGACGAGAACCTTCTGGTTCCGGTCGAGCGGCCCGGCCCGTGGACGGTCGCCCCGTGTCTACGACGCGTTTCCGCGTCTTGCAGAGCGCCGCGCGAACAAGGGCGCGCAGCTCTCGGGCGGCGAGCAGGAGATGCTGTCGATTGCGCGCGCCCTGATCTTGAACCCAAAGCTGCTGATGCTCGACGAGCCCTCGCAGGGCCTCGCGCCGCTGGTTGTCGCAGGACGTGTTCAGGATCGTTGTCGCAGCGCGGCGCGAAGGCCTCTCGGTCCTGCTGGTCGAGCAGAACGTGCGCGCGGCGGTCGAGATCGCCGATCGCGCCTACGTGCTGGACAACGGCCGGATCGTCTACGAGGGCGACGCCGGCGCCTTTGGCGCAGACGAGCAGCGGGTGCGCGAACTCGCCGGCGCCAGCGCCGAAAAATGGGACATCGACGGTTAGGGAACCGCTAGACTGCGATTGCGGACGGGCTAGAGCTTGCTTTGCCGCCATGGCGCCTTAAGAAAGAAAACAGCTAAGGCCTGAGTGGTACGCGGGGAATCGTTAGGCGCTCGTCCGCCGACGGGCTGGGGAGGCTCAGAAGTGTTTAAACAGTTGCTGACGCCGGTCGCCGACAGCCTGCCGCTTTCGTTCATTGTCGCGGCGCTTCCCGTCGCGGTCGTTCTCGTGCTGCTCGGCGTCATGCGCCGGCCGGCGTGGCAGGCGTCGCTGGCGGGGCTGATCGTCGGGTTCATCATCGCGATCGGCGTCTGGAGCCTGCCGGTCAACCTCGCGATCGAGTTCCGTGGCCAACGGCGTTGTGTTCGCGCTCTGGCCGGTCATGTGGATCGTCGTCAACGCGCTGCTCCTCTACAATATCGCGGTCGAGTCGAAGCGGTTCGACGCCTTCCGGGCCTGGGTCCTCAACCATCTTGCCCAACGATCGCCGCGTCGTGCTGGTGGTGATCGGCTTCTGCTTCGGCGCGCTGCTCGAGGGCATCTCCGGCTTCGGCACGCCGGTCGCGATCACCTCGTCGCTTCTCATTCTGGTGGGCTTTCCGGCGCTCGAGGCGCTGGTGTTCACGTTGATCTTCAACACGGCGCCGGTCGCCTTCGGCGCGCTAGGCGTGCCGGTGACGACGCTTGGCGCGGTCACCGGGTTGCCCGCCGGGACCGCTCGGCGCGATGATCGGCCGCCAGTTGCCGTTCATCGCGCTTTTGCTGCCGTTCTACGTAATGGGACTCTATGGCGGCGTGCGCTCGCTGAAGGCGCTGTGGCCCGTGCTGCTGGTCGCTGGCGGCTCATTCGCGCTCTGTCAGTTCATTTCCTCGAATTATCATCAACTACGCTTTGACCGACGTGCTGTCGTCGCTCGGCTCGCTGATCGTGACGCTCTTTTTCCTGCAGGCGTGGAAGCCGGCGCCTGATCCCGAATTTGCGGTGAAGGGTGGGGGCAACGTCCTCCATGCGCGTTCGGCCATGAGCCCGTGGCAAGGCTGGCTTGCCCTGGCTCATCGTGACCGCAGTCGTCATCTTCTGGACGACGTTCGAGATCTTCAAGATCGGCCAACAGGCGATCCCCTGGCCCGGTCTCGACAAGGCGGTCTCGATCACGCTCTACAACGACAAGCCTTATGCCGCAGTGTGGACCTTCCAGCCGCTCGCAACGGGCACGGCGATTCTGCTCTCGGCGATCATCACGGCGATTGCGGTCGAAGCTGAGCGTCGCGGACTTTTTCCAGCTGCGTCGCCGGACGATTGAGCAGGCCTGGATCGCCGTCCTGACCGTTTGTCTCATTGTCGGCCTCGCCTATCTCATGAACTATTCGGGCATGGCCTACACGCTCGGCCTCGGCGTGGCCTCGGTCGGACATTTGTTCGTCATCCTCTCGCCCTTCCTCGGCTGGGTGGCGGTCGCTTTGTCCGGCAGCGACACGTCGGGCAACGCGCTGTTTGGCAATCTCCAGGTGGTGGCGGCGAAGCAGCTCAATCTCGATCCGGTGCTGTTCGCGGCGACCAATTCATCTGGCGGCGTGATGGGCAAGATGATCTCGCCGCAGAATATCGCGACGGGCGTCTCGGTCACGGATCTCCGCGGGCAGGAAGGCGTCGTGTTCGCGCGCACCTTCTGGCACAGCGTCATCCTGACGCTGATCCTCGGCGTGCTGGTCGCGCTGCAGCAGTACGTTTTCCCTGGCATGATCCCGCACTGAGGGCGCGGACACGTCGGGTTTATTTCTGGCAGAAGACGGCGACGAGCGCTTTCCTTTCGCGGGCGGCAATGTCGCCGGCGCTGAGTGGGGTTGCGCTTTCTGATGCGGGCTCGCTGCCGCCGAGAAAGGCGCGAACCGCATCGGAAGCGATCAGGGCATGCGGGCCGGCGAGGGCGAGGCCGGCGACCCGCTTCGGCTCGCCGGCGATCGGCGCCACGAGACCGACCAGCGCCCCGCTTCGATCGAACACCGGTCCGCCGCTCGCGCCCTTGTCGACGGCGGCGGTCAGGATCGGCCGCGCATCGCCGCCGCTGAACGCGGCCGAGCTTGCGGCAAGGCGCGGTCCCGCGAAGCCAAGGACGACGAGATCCTGTCCTGGCGCGCCAAGGCGTGGCGCTTCGCCGTTCGCGGCGAAATCTCCGGCGAGCAGCGTCAATCCGGTCGCGGCGTCAGCGCGCTCGATCCGCACCGGCTTGTCGGCGACAGTCGGATGCGGGCAGTCGTTCGCCTTAAGCGCGGTGAGCGCCTTGCCGGGCGCCACGACGAGGGCGGTCGCGGCCGGCTGCAGCAGGGCTACAGGCGGCGGGCTCGATGCCGGTGCGGGTCCGGCGACGGCGCCGATCGCGGCGCCTGCAGCAGGCGGCGCAGTGGATTGCGGGAACGGCTCGAATGAATTGGCGATGGCGATCGCAATTCGGTCCAGATAAGCGGTCTGAGACGCGGGATAGGCGAAGGTGAAGCCGCGGATTGGTGGAGTCGCGGCCGGGTTCTTGTCGAAGCGAGTGTAGAACTTGACCGGTCCGTCCTGCCCGGAGACGACAAAGAAGGCGTCTGGCCTGATCGCCTTATAGGCGATCTTGCGTGCAGAGGTCGCCGCGGACAAACGCGCATAGAGGGCGCCGAGGTCAGCGTCGGCGTTCGATGCGAAGTCAAGCCTTGCGCCCGGAAGCGCGCTCAGGAGTTTCAGCGGCGCGCCGATCTTGGCGCCGGTCTTTGGATCGCTCACGAGCTGGAATCCGGCCGCCTCGCGGGCCTTTTGAGCGGCGGCGAGCAAGGCCTTGAGCTCGGGACCCGACAGCGCGCCATCAGCTGGCGCTTTGAGGCTCGCCTGAAACGCTAGGATCGCGTCGCGGGTGTGCTTGCCGAAGTCGCCGTCGTTGACGCCAACGTAAAGCCCAAGCCAGACGAGCGCCTCCTGCGCCGCTTTGCGCCGCCCGATCCGTCTTCGCCGTTGCCTCGCGCCGCATATACGGGCGCAACACGCTGCAACTCGTCGAGCACCGAAAATTCGTGCACGTCGCCGGCGTGGAAGATGTAGTCGACACCTTTGAACGCTTCGAGCACCTGCGGCCACACACGCGCGCATGCTTCAGGGATGTGCGTGTCCGAAATCAGACCAATGCGCAACGGGAACTCCTGATGATCAATGCGGAAACTGCACTTGCTGCGGCGGGGGTTCGGCGGAGCGGAGGTCGTCGGCGGGCGGTCCATCGGCGGCTGTTCGGACCCGGTCGCGGGAACCGGCCGCGGTCCCCATCCCCAGAAAGGCGGTGCAAACAGCGGGAAATACTGCACGTGTCTCCTGCTCTCGGCTTCGCGCGCGTTGCAATGCCGCCTCGGTGCGCACGTAGTCGAGATCGAGCTACGCTGTTGTTCGAGCTCTCTTTCGCACGCGCGTGGCGGCTCGTTTCGAGCATTTCGAGCAACGCGAGTTGCTGTTCGAACGTTCGATTCGCACGCTCGACGTCTTCGCGCAGCGGTATCGGCGGCGGCAGCACTTCGATTGGCACGGCGGACGCGTGCGGTGCATCGCTGAACGAAACGACACCGTCTGCGTCGACCGAACGATATACGGTCGTCGACTCGGCCTCTGCCGCCCAACGCCACAACGGCACGCAGCAACAGCAGCCCCTGCGTAGAGTCGTTGGCGGACCGTCTTTTCATGGTGTTTCTACACTGGCCGGACTGGCGGATTTACGTCGATACTACCGCAGCCTGAGCACCACGTCGGGGAGAGCGAATGTTGCTGGATTTCTCGAAATTGCCGGCGCGCGCGAACGCCGACGGCGAGTTCGCGCTGCACGCGCGGTTCTGGAACGCGACAGTCAAACTGCGGGTCGGCCGAGCGAGCTACCGCCTCGCCTTTCGCGACGGCAAGCTCACGGAATGCGCGCCGTGGCTCGGCGCCATCGCCGGCGATCTCGCAATCGAGGCGGACGAGGCCGAATGGGAGAAACCTGCTGGAACCGATGCCGAAGCCGTTCTATCAGGACCTGTACGCGGCGACGATCCATCACGGCTTTTCGGTGGCCGGCGATACGCTCAACTACTGCGCCTACTACCCCGCGCTGCGGCGCCTCGTCGAACTGATGCGGGAGGTGCGCAATGACTGATCGCCCGCTTCGACAGCACGATCGGTCGCTACGTGCACCTCGATCTCGACGGCGTGAGCCACCGCGTCTACTTCGAGGAAAGCGGTTCCGGCATACCGCTGCTGCTGCAGCACACGGCCGGCGCCGACGGGCGGCAATGGCGTCACGTGCTCGAAGACGCCGAACTGCGCAAACGTTTCCGCATGGTCGCCTACGACCTGCCGTATCACGGCAAATCGGTGCCGCCAACGAGCGAACAATGGTGGAGCAGCGCGTACGAACTGACGCGGCAATTTCTGGTCAGCGTGCCGGTGACGCTGGCCGCCGCGCTCGACATGCAACGGCCCGTGTACATGGGCAGTTCGATCGGCGGTCATCTGGCGATCGACCTCGCCATCGAACATCCGGAGACGTTTCGCGCGGTGGTCGGGCTCGAAGCGTCCGCGCACACGCCGGGCGGATACGTCGACGAGTTCTATCACCCGGCGATCTCGAACGACTTCAAGGCACATCTGATGTACGGCCTCACGGCGCCGATGAGCCCGGAGGCGTATCGGCGCGAAACCGCGTGGGTTTACAGCCAGGGCGCACCGGCGGTGTTCAAGGGCGACCTGTACTACTACTCGGTCGATCACGACGTGACCGAAACGGCGAAGACGATCGACACGAAGCGCGTTTCGGTCGACATCCTGAACGGCGAATACGACTGGAGCGGCACACCCGAGCTCGGCCAGGCACTTGCGGATCTGATTCCGGGCGCGCGCTATCAGACGATGGCGGGGCTCGGCCACTTTCCGATGAGCGAGAATCCGGAGCGGTTTCTTGTCGGTCATCCGGCCGGTGCTCGAACGGATCGCCAAGCAGTCGACCTGACGCGAATCAGTAGTCCAGCCGATAGCGATCGCCGTCGCGCACGATGCGTCCCGCCGTCGGCGCCGCGAAGTGCGTGCCGATGATCAGCACCGGACGATCCGAATAGCGCTCCAGAAAACGCGCGCGCGTCGTCGCCGACGCGAACGGATCGACGTCGGCGCTGCTCGACCACTGCGGATGCGCGATCTGACACGGATGATGAATCATGTCGCCGGTGATCACGGCCTCTTCGCCGCGCGACGTGATGTGCACGCTGACGTGGCCCGGCGTGTGGCCCGGCGTCGGTTCCAGCTGAGATTTCGTCGGTGACGCGGTGCGTTTCGCCAACCAGATCCGCTAAGCCGCGATCGAAGATCGGTTGCACCGAGTCTTCGATGACCGGACCGTATTCCTGCGGTTCGCGGCTCCAGTGCCGCCACTCCTTTTCGGCAAACAGATAGCGCGCGTTCGCGAAACGTCGGTTCCCAGCGGCCGTCGACGAGCCGCGTGTTCCAGCCGACGTGATCGACGTGCATGTGCGTGCACAACACCGTGTCGACGCGATCGAGCGCAAAGCCGCGCTCGACGAAGTCGTCGAGGAACCGGCCCTGCATGCGATTCCAGCGCGGATAGGTGCGCTCCTTGTCGTTGCCGATGCACGTATCGACGACGATGCACTGATCGCGCGTTTCGAGCACCAGCGCGTGGATGCTGAGCACGATGCGCTGCTGCGCATCGACGAACGGCCAGATCCAGTCGATCGCGTCGAGCGCTTCCGGCGTCGCCTGCGGCAACAGATACGGACCGAGCGATGCGGTCGTCAGTTCGACGATCTGGGTGATGCGCACGTCACCGATTTGCCACGTGAGCATCGTCGCCTCCCCGTTGTCGATCGCCCAGGGCGCAGCATTGCAAATACCGCGGCCCTGATCAAAGATCCTCGACCCACCCGCGCGATCACGAGAGGAATGCGATGAAATACGGCGATGTAGAAGTCACCCAGAGACGGCCACGTGGCCGTGGTCGAAATTCAGCGCGGACCGAACAATTTCTTCGACGTACGCAGCTGATCAATTCGCTGGGCGACGCGTTCGACGCGCTCGATGCCGATACGCAATGCCGCGCGTCGGTGCTGTGCGCGCAGGGCAAACACTTCTGCGCCGGCGCGAACTTCTCCGATCGCACGCAGCAGACCGAGCGATCGACGCGCCGCGACCAGGACGGCAATCCGCTGTACAGCGCCGCAGTGCGTCTGTTCAGCACGAAAAAACCGATCGTCGGCGCGATCAACGGTTCGGCCGTCGGCGGCGGCTTTGGTCTTGTCGCTGTTGCCGGACTTTCGCGTCGCCAGTCCGGAAACACGCTTCACCGCGAACTTCGTCAAACTCGGTTTTCATCCGGGTTTTGGTCTGACGTATACGCTGCCGAAACTGATCGGCCAGCAGCGCGCGAACCTGATGTTCTATACGGGCCGGCGCATCGACGGCGAAACGGCCCATGCGTGGGGACTCGCCGACGTACTGACGGATCAGGACTCGCTGCGCGACGAAGCGCTGAAGCTCGCCGCCGAAATCGCCGAGAACGCGCCGCTCGCAGTGATGTCGGTGCGCGCGACGATGCGCGCCGGCATCGCCGCCGCAGTCAAAGCGCAGACCGATCACGAGTTCATCGAGCAACATCGTCTGCAGCAGACCGAAGATCACAAGGAAGGTGTGCGCGCGGTTGCGGAGCGCCGGCCGGGCAACTTCAAAGGCCGATAGACAGCGATCACGGCGCAACCGCGACTGCCGCTAGGTGCGGTGCGATGCTTCGCTGCAGCGGACGGCCGTTGCCGGCGAGACGCTGTCATCCCGATGCGCTGCCGCCCGACCGCGGCCACGCTGCACACGCGCGCAATCGTCTACTTCGATCAGCGCGTTCGGTCTCGAACACGCTTCGACGAGTCGTCGGATCGGCCGAGCGAAAGTCCACGCATCAGCTGCAACAGGCCGCAGCCGCGTGGTCAGCCACAACGGCTGAGCGCCGACGAACGCAGCAACACGTTTCTGACGTGCGCGTCGCAGCGACGTCAGGCTGCTCGGCGTCCAGGAACTGACGTCGCGCAACGGTTGCCGCATCACAGCTGCCAGTCGAAGATCACGAGTCGCCCGTCGGACGCAGCGGCACATCGTTTCGATGCAGGTCGCCGTGGCACAACGAATGCGCTTGTCGTCGGCGGCGACCGGATCGACGTGCGAACGCCGACAGCTTCAGGGCCGCTGCGCGCGAGTGCGAACCCGGCGTGCGCGGAGCGATCGATCGCATTGCTCGATCGAGCCGGGCCACGTCGGAACGTGTCGATCGACGGTTGCAGCCAGCGCCTCGACTAGCCAACGGCGTGGTCGACTCGCCGACAGAATGCGCGTTGCAGTCCGCGCAAGCGTCGGCAATTGCAGCTTGCACGCTCACGATCGCGCCGATCGATGCGTGGAGTCATCGCCGTCGAGGTCTTCCGTGGACGACTGAACATGCTGACGCGAACCGCATCGTAGTCGTGGAATCAGCGTGCGGCACCGGGCACATCGACGATCGCGCAACGTCGCGACAGAATCTCACTGCACCAACGCGTCCTCGTTCAGCACATTCTGGATGTCGGGTTGTCGCACGGCAGTTTCAGCATCAACGTCCGCGGACCCATCGCCTGCCGTGTATCGGCGCGACCAGACGATCGCGTTTCGGTACCGGGCGAAGAACGGCATCGTACGCGACGCGTCGCACAACGGACACCGAGGATCCGTCCGGCGCACAAGCGCTCAGCCATCGTGGCGAAGTTCGTCGACGTGCGATCGGCTGCGACGATGGTCAGCGACCGCGCGGCGACGTTGCAGTTCGACGCGGATCCGCGCGTGTTCGGTTTCGTCGAGTTTGAAGCGGATCATCATCACCGAGCCGATGGCGTAGCAGACGAGCGGGAACAGGCTGTACAGCGACACCATCGCGACCTTCGCCGTCATCGTCTGCGCCGACGTTCGGCACGAAGCCCGACGCCTGCAACACGAAGCCGGTCAGCAGCAGCATCACGCCGGTCGCGCTCTTGGAGACGAAACTCCACACGGAGAAGTACGAGCCTTCCTTGCGTTCGCCGGTGAGGTATTCGTCGTAGTCGATCACGTCGCCCTGAATCGACGGCCCGACCGTGCCGCCGCAACCGGCGGCGAGGCCGGCGAAAATCGCCGCGAGCACGATGACCCAGATGCGCGTCGCTTCTTCGGCGATGAACGGCAACGAAAACATCACGCCGAACGACACGCCGGTCAGCAGCATCGAGAAGATCCAGACGCGGATCTTGCCGAAGCGCCGCGACAGCGGAATCCACATCGGCACCGAAAACGTCGACGGAATCATGTACGCCAGGATGATCGCCGGCGCGAGCCCGAGGTTGCCGACCACGTACTGCGCCACGTACAGCGTCAGCGCGCCGATGGCCGCCGAGCCGACGCTTTCGATGAACGTGACGATGATCAGCAGCCGCGCGTGCGGATTGCGCCAGACGTCGGTGAACGCTTTGTACGGCAGGCCGATCGGGCGATTCTGAAATTCGGCGCGTTCGCGCAGCTTCCAGACCGCGAACAGCACCATCCCGAGCATCAGGATCGACGCGAGCCACGAGATCCCTTCGGCGGCGGCACGCGTCGCCTCCGGCCCTTTCGCTTCGGCGTTGATGAAGATCTGCATGCTCGCGAGCGCGAGGATCGAACCGAGCGTAAACGCCGCATGGCGCAGACCGAACAGACGGCTGCGTTCGTGATAGTTCGTCGTCAGCTCCGCGCCGAGCGACAGATGCGGCACCGCGAACAACGTGATCGCCGAATAGAAGCCGATGACGCCGACGGCCATCCACATCGCGAGACCGAACGCGCCCATCGTCGCCGGCGGCGAAAACAACATGACGAACGTCGCGCACGTCGGAATGACGCTGGCGAGCATCCAGATGCGGCGGCGGCCCATCGGATGCTTCGTTCGATCGCTGAGATAGCCGACGATCGGATCGACCACCGCATCCCACACGCGCGAGATGCTGAAGATCACGCCCATCACGGCCGGCGCGATCAGCAGCACGTCGGTCGAGAACTTCATCACGTACAACGACAGCAGCAGGAACATGTAGCCGGCGCCGACGCCGGGCGCGCCGTACGCAAACACCGGTGCTCCACGGAGATGTGGTCCGCACGGTTCGCGAGACTTCGACGGATTTCGGACTGCTGACATCGACCCGTGACGTGCGCGATCAGGCGTTGCGGATCGTCATGCCGCCATCGACCGGCAACGCAACGCCGGTGATGAAACTCGCAGCCGGCAACACGAGGCTCAACGTGCCGTGCGCCACTTCTTCCGGATCCGCGTACCGACGCAGCGCGACACGGCGCCGCGCGAATTCCTGCTTTTTGTCTTCCGGAATGCCTTGCGTCATGCCGGTGCGGATCGGACCCGGGCAGATGCAGTTGACGGTGATGCCTTCACCGCCGAGTTCGACCGCGAACGAGCGCGTCAGGCCGATGACCGCATGCTTCGCCGCGGTGTACGGGCTGCCGAACCGCGTTGCGCCGAGACCTTCGGTGGACGCGATGTTGACGATGCGCGCCGATTTCGACTTGCGCAGATGCGGCAGCGCCGCGCGAATCGTCCGCGTATGTGCGGTGATCAACACGTCGAGCGATTTCTGCCACGCCGCTTCGTAGTTGTCGTTGTCGATCGCAATCGGAATCGAAATGCCGGCGTTGTTGACGAGGATGTCGATGCCGCCGAAGTGCGCGGCGATTTCGGCGAACACGCGATCGATCGCGGCGCGGTCCGACAGATCGAGCGTCCAACCGCTTGCGCCGTATGCCCGGCCGCTTCGATTTCGCCAACGACTTTCTTGAGGTCTTTGTCGTTCAGGTCGATGGCCGCAACCTTCGCGCCTTCGTCCGCAAACAGTTGCGCAGTGGCGCGGCCCATGCCGCTTGCGGCGCCGGTGACGATGGCGACTTCGCCTGCGATGGAACGGCTGAGTTTGCTGAGGCGGGTCATGCTGGCTCCTGCGCGCCGACGCGCGCCCGAATAAAGTTACTGTTTGAAAAATGCGTCTATGTTCGGACCGCGGCGCAAATGGTGACCGCCGTCGACCGACAGATTGATGCCGGTGATCCAGCTCGCTTCCGGCCCACACAGAAAACGTACCGCGGCGGCGATGTCGTCGACCGTACCGGTTCGGCTGATCGGCATACACGCGAGGTAGTCGCTGTGCACGGCGTCGGTTGCAAACAGCCCCGCGGCAATCTCGGTGTCGACGAGCCCCGGCAAAACGCTGTTTACGCGAACGTTCGACGCGCCCATTTCGTCCGCCGTGTTGCGCACGAGCATGTCGATGCCCGCTTTGCTGACGCAGTACGGCCCCATGAACCGGTGCGTGCGCGCGCCCGCGATCGACGAGATCGCGCACATCGCGCCGCCGCCGGCGCGAACGATCGCGGCGCCTGCGTGTTTGAACGTGTAGAAGGTGCCGGTCAGGTTGGTTCTGATGACCGTTTCCCACTGCGCCGCGTCGATCGCGGTGATGAGGCCGAGCGTTGCCGGTGCCGGCATTCGCGACTGCGATCGTCAGCGGACCGGCGCGCTGCGGCAACCTCGACTGCGCGAATCACATCGGCTTCGTTGCCGACGTCGCCTTCGACGATGCTGACCTGTCGCGCCGGCCGCTTCGAGTTCGGCCGCAGCAGCCTCGAGTCGTTTGCGGCGTACGTCCCATCAGCGTCACCGCGGCACCGTCGCGCGCGAAGGCTTTCGCGCACGCCAGACCAATGCCGCTGCCGCCGCCGGTGATCAACGCGTTGTGTCCAGCGAGCGATGTACTCACGCGCAACTCCGTAGCTCAGCGGGCATCGTTCGGGTTCGCAAAACGGACGGGAAGGTCACTCTAGGTGGCGGCGTCACGTCATTGCAATGCCGCGCCAAAACCCGATACCTTACGCGACCCCCATCGAGTTGCAAGGACCGTAGTCGATGGCCGCCGACTATCAGTTTCGCGATGCCGACGTGATCTCGCCGGAGGTCTACGGACGCATCAGCCATCCACACGAAGCGTTCGCGTGGCTGCGCGCGAACGATCCGCTGCGATACGTCGACTGCGAAGGTTTCCGCCCGTTCTGGGCCGTGACGAAACACGCCGACATCATCGAGATCGAACGCCAGCCCGAACTGTTCGCCAGCGAGCCGCGGCCGATCGTCGGTGCCGGAGGTCACGAATCCCGAAATGCGCGCCGAACTGATCGCGCAGATCTTCGAGCGGCTGAAAGATTCGCCGAAGCTGCTGCAGGTGCTCGCGAGCGCCGGTCAGACCGGGTTGATCCGTTCGCTCGTGCAGATGGATGCGCCGGACCATCCGAAGTATCGCGAACTCGTGCAGCCGTGGTTCAAGCCGGCCAATCTGAAGCGCCTCGAAGATCGGCTCGAAGTCATCACGCGGAACATCCTCGACGACGATGATGGGCGACGGTCGCGAGCGCACGCTCGACTTCGTGCAGGACGTCGCTGTGTTCCATCCGCTGAAGATGATCGTCGAACTGCTCGGCGTGCCCGCATCAGGACGAGTGGCGGATTCTGAAACTGACGAACGAACTGTTCGCCGGCGACGATCCGGAGATGCGCCGCGTCGGTGCCGATCCGCTGTCGATCTTCGAGACGATCAAGGATCTGTACGAATACTTCGACCGGATGACCGAAGAACGCCGCGCGCGGCCGACGGAGGATCTCGCCTCGTACATCGCCAACGGCAAGATCGACGGCGAGTACCTGCCGTTCAAGGAACTGATTTCGTACTACATCATCGTGGCGACGGCCGGCCACGAAACCACGCGCACCGCGATGTCGGGCGGATTGCTCGCGCTGCTGCAGAATCCCGATCAGTTCGAGCTGCTGCGCAGCAAGCCCGACGCGCTGATGAAGCTCGCGGTGGAAGAGATGATCCGCTGGTCCACGCCCGGTGACGCAGTTCTGCCGCACGGCGACGCGCGACACCGAGCTGCGCGGCAAAACGATTCGCGCCGGCGACAATCTCGGCTTGTTCTACGCGTCGGCCAATCGCGACGAAGAGATTTTCGACGAACCGACGAAGTTCAAAGTGGACCGGCAGCCGAACCGGCACCTCGCGTTCGGCATGGGACCGCACATGTGTCTCGGCAACATCCTCGCGCGGATGGAATTGCGGATTTTCTACACGCAGTTCCTGCCGCGCATCGAGTCGATCGAACTCGCCGGCGAGCCGAAGTTCCTGCGCGCGAGTTTCGTGCACGGCGTCAAACATCTGCCGATCCGCTTCAAACTGAAGCCGGCCGCCTGACATGCATCCCGCACTGCTGCCGCTGCGCGAAGCGATCGAACGCTATCTCGCGCGGCGTTGGCCGCAGTTCGAGAACTTCAAGATCACCGACATCCAACAGATTCCCGGAGGGGCGTCGCGCGAAACGTATCGGCATCGCCGCGTTCGTTCCGGGAAGACGGCGTCGACACGACGCGCGGATTCATCTTCCGCCGCGACCCGCCGTCGAGCCTGATCGATACGAATCGCGCGCTCGAATATCAGACGTATGCCGCCGTTTATCCGACCGTCCGTGCCGGTGCCGGAGCCGCTGATTCTCGAAGAGGATCCCGGCGAACTCGAACGGCCGTTTTCGATCATGGCCGAGATCCCGGGCTGCGAAACGGCGATCGCGAACTTCGCAACGCCCGCCGTACGCCGCGCTGCGCGAACACATCGGCACGCAGAAGTGGAGCATCCTCGGCGCGCTCGCGACGATGGATCCGGAGGCACTCGGCGTCACGCAATTCATGGACGTGCCGTCGCGCCAGGACTGCGCGCGACGCGAACTCGACTATTGGGCCGGCGTGATCGCGGCCGATTCACTGCATCCGCAGCCGATCGCGGCAGCGGCGATCCGTTGGCTGCAGCGCGAACTGCCGCCGCGCGCCGAAAAAGCTGTGTCTGGTTCACGGCGACTATCGTTCCGGCAATTTTCTGTACGACACCGACCGGCACGATTCGCGGCGTGCTCGATTGGGAGATGGCGCACATCGGCGATCCGCTCGAAGATCTCGCGTGGTCGCTCGATCCGCTGTGGGGCTGGCCGGAACGGCACCTCGCCGGCGGCCTGCTGCCGCGCCAACGCGCGATCGACATCTGGCGGGCCGCGAGCGGACTCAAGTTCGACGTCGAGGCGTTTCGCTGGTGGCAGGTGTTCGCGTCGATCAAAGGGCTCGCGATCTGGATTTCGTCGACCGAGGACTTCGCCAACGGTTCGACGAAGGAGCCGATCCTCGCGATGGCCGGCTGGGTGATGACCGACCGGCAGAACCGAATTCTCGCTCGATCGGCTCGCGCCCGATTCCGAATATCGCTACGCGGAGCCGCTCGCATGATCCCGCGTCCGCAACAAGCGCTCACCGACCTTGCGATGAAGCTCGCGATGAGCGTCGCGCCCGAAACGCAATCGGCGTACGCCGCATCGAACGCCGGCATGATCGCGATGCTGATGCAGTGTCTCGCGCAGGAGTTCGATCGCGCCGCCGCGGTGCGCACGCAGGACATCGACGAATTGACCGCGCTGTTCGAGAGCCTGCGCGACGTGCCGCCGGACGATCTCGCGCAGCCGCATCGGCGCATTTCTGCGCGGCTCCGCGCAGAGCCTGCGCATCGAACATCTGAACGCCCGGCACGCGCAGCGGCATGGAGCTGCTGATCGAACTGCACGCGTGGGCCGAGACGCATCGCGCCGACGAACTCGATCGCGAGATCTGGAGCTTCCTGCGCGTCACGCCGATCGGCACGCGTTTCAGGTGTCGTTCTGAGCGCGCCGCGCTCAGCTTGTGTTTTGAAGGGCTGGCTCGCTACACTATGCCGCTCTTTTTCCCGGGTCGTTAGCTCAGTTGGTAGAGCAGCGGGCTTTTAACCCGTTTGTCGTGGGTTCGACCCCCACACGGCCCACCACCTTTCTCGCGTCCGTGCCTCTCATCTCGATAACGCGTCGGATCCGCGATCGCCGGCCGCTTCGAATCCCGCGCGTCGCAACCGACACGAATCGCATCGGCCGCACGCGCGCCCGCTGTCGTCGGGTTGATAGCACGACACCGTCATCGCGTAGTCGACGCCCGCGGCGATGCCGCGCACGATGATCTCCGCCTTCGTCAGATTCGATCAGCGGCGCGTGAATGCGAAATCCGTCGCCTTCGACGCCCGCCTTCGTCGCGAGATTGGCCAGCCGCTCGAACGCGCGATGAACTCGGGCCGACAATCCGGATACCCGGAATAGTCGACCGCGTTGACGCCGACGAAGATGTCGCGTGCGCCGAGCACTTCGCCCCAACCCAGCGCATACGCGAGAAAGATCGTGTTGCGCGCCGGAACGTACGTAATCGGAATGCCGGTCGTCGGCGCCTCCGGAACCGCAATCGCGTGGTCGGTCAGCGCCGAGCCGCCGAATGCCGCGAGGTCGATCGTGATCGATGCGGTGTTCCACGGCGCCGAGCGCTTTCGCAACCCGCGCGGCAGCCGCGAGTTCGACCGCATGGCGTTGACCGTACTGGAACGACAACGCGTGACAGGCGAACCCTTCTGCGCGCGCGATCGCAAGCGTCGTCGCCGAATCGAGTCCGCCCGACAACAGCACGATGGCGCGACGTGCGGCGTTCATCGGCCGGGCTCGTCGCCCCACAGCACTTTGTGCAGCTGGATCTGCAGCCGCACCGACAGCCGGTCGCGCAGAATCCACTCGGCGAGTTGTACGGCCGGCAACTCGCGTGTAGCTCGGCGAAAACAACACTTCGCCGACGCGCGCGGACAAGGTCGTATTTGCGCGTCACGTCGCGCGCCCATGCATAGTCGTTGGCATCGCAGATCACGAACTTGACCTGATCGCGCCGCGTCAGCAGTTCGATGTTCTCCCAGCGATTGCGCGATTCTTCCTGCGAACCCGGCGTTTTCAGATCGACGACGCGGACGACGCGTGGATCGACGCCGCCGATGTCGAGCGCGCCCGACGTTTCGAGCGACGTTTCGTAGCCGGCGTCGCACAGCGCCGCAGCAGCGGCAAACACGCCGGTTGCGCGAGCGGTTCGCCGCCGGTGACGGTCACGTGGTGTGCGTCGAACGCCGCAACCGTTCGAGCACGGCGGCGCAGGCCGATCATTTCGCCGCCGCTGAACGCATACGCGGTGTCGCAGTACTGACAGCGCAGCGGACAACCGGTGAGCCTCACGAAAACCGTTGGCAGCCCGACGGTGCTCGTTTCACCCTGCAACGAGTGAAAGATCTCGGTGATGCGAAGTCGGTCGGTGCGTCGGTTGCTATGGTCACCATCGGTGACCCCCTTGCTGGAGGTCGGCGCCTAGTGCAGTTCCGCGGCGTACGTCTGCGCGAGTTTCGCGCGCCTGCGTGCCGGGATACTGCGATTGAACGCGGTTCAGATATTCGAGCGCCTTCGCCTGTCGCCGAGCCGGTCGTAGACGACGCCGAGCTTGTACATCGCGTCGCTGACTTGCGCGTTTGTCTGATACTGATTGACGACCTGCGCGAACGATTGGCGCGACTTTTCGAGCGCAGGTTCCGGCAGCGTCAGATACAGCTCGCCGAGCCAGTAGTACGCGTTGCCGGAGTATTTGCCCTTCGGGATACGTCACCAGCAGCTGATTGAACGCGGCGATCGCGTCGTTGAACCGTTTGTCTTTCGTCAAGTTGAACGCCGTCGTGTACGCGTCGCGTTCGGAATTGCTGGCGCTCGCTGCGGGACCGGTCGTCGACCGGGCCGCCCGCCGGGACGCCGCTGGACGCCGACGTTGGCGCTGCCACCCGCCGCGCCGACGCAGGCCCGGCAGCCACCGCTCAGCGCCGCGACGCGGCGATCGAGGTCGAGGTACTGCTCTTTCTGGTCCGCCTGCAGCTTCTCGATCTGGTGGCTCTGTTCTTCGACGATGCCGCGCAGTTCCGCGACGTCGTCCTGCAGCTGCTGGAACTGCTGGAACATCGAACTCGCGCCCGAACCCGCCAGCTCGAGCTGCGTGCGCAGCCGGCGAGCTGCTAACCGTCGAACTGGGGGGCGCTGCGTGCGGTATCGCTCGCGATGACCTCGTCCTGATCGGCGCCGTAGCGCGAACTCCGCTCGACGTCGGACGTCGAAGGCGTCGGCGACGGATACGTCGTCGTGGACGCGCGGTGTCGAACGCGGTACGTCGCCTTGCGATTCGACGACCGGCGCGGCCGCACCGACGATCTGCGCGGCGAACGCCGCGCAGATCGAAACCGATGAGGAGTGCGCAGCCGCGCCATCGGATCAGTGGTAGACGAGTTCCGCGCGCCGGTTCTTCGCCCACGCGGCTTCGCTGTGACCCGGATCGGCCGGACGTTCTTCGCCGTAGCTGACGACGTCGATCTGCGAGCGGCGCACGCCTTGCGATACGAGGAACGTCGCGACCGCATCGGCGCGACGTTCGCCGAGCGCGAGGTTGTATTCGCGCGTGCCGCGTTCGTCGGTGAAGCCGTCGATCGTCACGCGACGATCCGGGCTCGCTTTCAGGAACGCCGCGTGCAGTTCGAGAATCGCCAACGATTCCGGCTGCAGACGTGGCTTTGTCGTAGTCGAAGTAGAACACGCGCGTCAGCGCCACGCCGGTTTGCGGGTTGATCGGATTGCCGCTCGCATCGACCGAACGCGAGATCTCCGAATCGGATTGCGCCGGTGCCGTGACCTCGGGCTGCTCGCTGCCGGGCAGCGGTTCCGGATGCTGGCCCTTTCTTGCCGGAGCTCGAACAGCCGACCAGGACCAGCCCCGCGAACACGATGGCCGATCAGGTTACGTAACCAGTGGTGTTGCATTTTTATCTCCTAAACAAGCCGCTAGGACGAAGTAGACGTGAGTGTGTCAATCGACTCGCGACCGTCATCTGCGCGTACGATTCAAGAAGGGGGACCATGCCGGCTCTCTGACGTCTCCGACTGACGACGGCAATCGGTACTTCACAGTGCCGTCGATCGAAACGACGGCGAGTATACCGCGGCCTTTATCTTGCGTCGCATAGATTAGCATCGTGCCGTTGGGCGCAATCGACGGCGATTCATCGAGCGACGTCGACGTGAGCACCATCAATCGACCGCGTTCGAGGTCCATCACCGCGATGTGGAATACGCCGTCGTTGCGGTGCACGAACACGAGGTGTTTGCCGTCGGGCAACATTCGACCGCGCGCGTTGTAGTCGCCTTCGAACGTCAAACGCTGCGTCAGTCCGGTTGCGAGTTCGATCTGATAAATCTGCGGTTTGCCGCCACGATCGGACGTGAAGATCACGACTCTTGCCGTCGGCCGTCCAACTCGGCTCCGTGTCGATTCCGCGTTGTCGCGTGATGCGCTTCAGTTCGCGCGTCGCGAGGTTCATCGTGTAGATCTCCGGATCGCCGTCGCGCGACAGCACCAGCGCCAGCTGTTTGCCGTCGGGCGAAAACGCCGGCGCACTGTTCAGACCGGGAAAATCCGTCAGCTTCGTGCGCTGGCCGGTCGCGATCTCCTGCAGGATGATCGACGGCTTGCCGCCTTCGAACGAAACGTACGCGACCTTCTTGCCGTCGGGCGACCACGTCGCCGACAGAATCGGTTCGCGGCTTTCGAGCAGCGTGCGCGGCCGCGCGCCGTCGGCGTCGGCCATCTCGAGGTTGAATTTGACGTCCTTCGTGCCGAGGTCGCGCGCCAGCACATAGATGATGCGCGTCGAAAACGCGCCGGGAATGCCGGTCAGCTTCTCGTAGACCGCGTCGGACACCAGGTGCGCCATGTCGCGCAGCGCCGTCGGCGGCGCCGTGAACGTCTCGTTGGCGAGTTGTCGTTCGTTCAGCACGTCGAACAGGTAATAGGAAACCGACAGGTTGCCGTTCGCTGCCACTTCGGTGCGTCCGATCACGACGTATTCGACACCGAGCACGCGCCAGTCGCGAAACAGCACATCCTTCGGCGTCGTCGGCATGCTCAGCATGTTTTCGGGCGGCGTCGGCGCAAATTGACCGCTGCGCGCCAGGTCGAACGCGATGATCGCGTTCGGATTCTCGACACCCTGCACACCTGCGCCGACGCCGAACGGCACGACGCCGATCTTCTTCGGATTGTCGTAACCACGATCGATCTGGATCGTGATCTCCGCAGCGAGCGGTGACGCAAACAGCAATGCCGCCAAGAGCGGCCAGGATTCGGTTCTTCAACGTAACAAATCCTCTGGGTTGAACAGCACCGGGAATCGGCGGAAGTATTTTTCGAAGAGCTCGGGGTCTTTCGGCACGTCGAATTTGCCGACCTTCCGAACCGCCTGTTCGGCGGAGCGGTCGAACGCTTCGTTGCCGCTCGACGATGCGATCGTGACGTTGACGACGTCGCCGGTCGGCACGAGTTCGACGATCAGCTTCGTCTGCATGCCGTTGCGCGCCGACGGCGGCCGCGACCAGTTCGTCACGATCAGTTGATAGATGCCCTGCGCGTACGTTTGCGCGGCCTGTTCGTTTTTGTCTTCCGACAGCACCTCGGTTTCGCTCGCGAGCGAATCGCTGAACGACGCGTCGGCGAGACTGTCGAGACGTTTCTTCTTCTCGGCTCCGCGCGTTTGCGCGACTTCTTTCGCGACGTCCGGTTTCGGCGTGTCGGTTTCGCCGGTACCGGGCTCGGTTTGGGTTCCGGTTTCGGCTCGGGCTTCGGCTCGGGTTTCGGTTCCGGCTTCGGCTCGGGCTTTTTCGTTTCCACCGGCGGCGCCATCGGCGCGGGCTTCGGCGTCGCCTTCGGCTTCGGCGCGTCCATCACGATCAGTTCGGCCTTCACGATGTTCGGCCGCACCAGCAACGAGCTCTTCTTCGATCGGCGTCCAGTTCATCCACAACATCGACGCAACGAGCGCGTGCACGAACACCGCGAGCACGAACGACACACCGTAGTTGCGAGCCGTCACCATCCATCGCCGTTAGCCGACGTCCGGTGGGTCCGTGATCAGACCGACGCTTTTTGCGCCGGCTTTCTGCAGCACCGTCATCACGCGAACGACCTGACCGTAGTCGAGCCGGTGATCCGCGCGCACGTATACGGGCGCATCGGGCCGCGCAGCTGAGAATTTTCGCCGCCTGTTCTTCGAGCGAGAAGATCGTCACGCGCGTGCCTTCGGTGGCTTTGCGCACACCGAGATTGACGAACAACGCGCCGTCCTGGCGCATCGTGACGACGAACGGATCTTCCTGATGTTCGGAGACCGGCTCCGACGGCGCCTTCGGCAGATCGACCTGCACGCCCTGCGTCAGAATCGGCGCCGTCACCATGAAGATCACGAGCAGCACGAGCATCACGTCGATGTACGGCACGACGTTGATGTCGGACATCGGCTTACGCCGTGGGCGCTTCGCGTTCATCGCTTGCCTCGCTTCATCGCTTCGTGTGCACCGCGCGGTAGAGGATGCTCGTCAGCTCTTCGGTGAACGTTTCATAGCGCGTCATCAACAGCTTCGGCACGCGCCGAAAAACGGTTGTAGCCGATCACCGCCGGAATCGCGGCGAACAGGCCCATCGCCGTGGCGACGAGCGCTTCGGAAATACCGGGCGCAACCGACGCAAGCGTCGCCTGCGTCATGTTCGCGAGGCTGCGGAACGAATTCATGATGCCCCACACCGTGCCGAACAGGCCGACGTACGGGCTCGTCGAACCCACCGTCGCCAGGAACGGCAGATGCGTTTCGAGCTTCTCCTGTTCGCGCGCGAGTGCGACTCGCGTCGCGCGTTGGACGCCCTGCATCACCGCTTCGGGGTCCGCGTCCTGTTCGGACAGCCGGCTGTATTCCTTGAAGCCCGCGACGAACATCGTCTCCATGCCGCTCAGATCGTGATCGGCCGCCTTCGAGTTCGTCGTAGAGCTGGCGCAGATCGATGCCGGACCAGAAATACTCTTCGAACGAATCGATCGCCTTCTGCACGCGTTTCAGCGCGAACATGCGCTGAAAAATCATCACCCACGACGTGAGCGACGCGAACAGCAGCAGCAGCAGCACGATCTGCACGAGTACGCTGGCGTTGCAGCACCAGCGAAAAAATCGACAACGGTTCGGTCAATCTGGATTCCTCTTTCTACGATGGGTCGATGTCGAAGCTCACCTGCGCCATGTCGACACCGCGCGGCGTAGGCGCGACGAGCCCAAAATGGTGATACGCCTTCTCGGTGACGATGCGGCCGCGTGGCGTCCGCATGATGAAACCTTGCTGAATCAGGAACGGTTCGAGCACGTCTTCGATGGTGTCGCGTTCTTCGCTGATCGCCGCCGCCAGCGAATCGAGGCCGACCGGTCCGCCGCCGAATTTCTCGAGGATCGTCAGCAACAGACGTCGGTCCATCGTATCGAAGCCCTCGGCATCGACGCTCAACATGTCGAGCGCCTGATTGGCGATCTTCGCGGTGACTCTCCCGTCGCTGCGCACTTCGGCGAAGTCCCGCACGCGCCGCAGCAGTCGATTGGCGATTCGCGGCGTGCCGCGCGATCGTCCCGCAACCGCGACGGCGCCGTCATGTTCGAGACGCACGCCCAGCTTGTCCGCCGACCGCATCGCAATTTGGGTCAGCTCACCGACGCTGTAGAACTCGAGGCGCTGCACGATGCCGAAGCGGTCGCGCAGCGGCGACGTCAGCAGACCCGCGCGCGTCGTCGCGCCAACCAGCGTGAACGGCGGAACGTCGAGTTTGATCGATCGCGCGGCGGGACCTTCGCCGATGACGATGTCGATCTGAAAATCTTCCATCGCCGGATA
>CAWHHK010000030.1:0-26039 GCA_963829065.1 uncultured Gammaproteobacteria bacterium
TCGAGCACGCGATGCAGCGCATCCAGATCGAATTCGTCGACGAGGCACGTGCGGAACGTTTCGAGCAGCACCGGAAAGTCCGCGTACTGTTTGACCGTCGTCAGCAGCTTCTTCGCGTGCATGCGGCTCATCCACAGCGGCATACGCTGATTGAACCGCTGGCGGGTGACGAGCAACGCGCGGCCGGCGCATTCGCGAAACGCGCGCCGAAGAATCCGGAACGTTCCAGCGCATGATGCAGCAACGCGTCGAACCCAACCGATCTAACGAGGTCGATGACGCGCGCCGGATCGACGTCGCCTTTCGTCTGAATCGCAATGGCGTCGTCGTCGACGTGCACTTCGGGGATGTAGCCGTATTCGCGTTCCCACGCTGCCGACAGCGCCAGCGCATAGGGCCGATTGACGCGGCCGCCCCACGGCGTGTGCATCACGATCTGTTCCTGATCGGGCCCCTGATAGCCGCCGGGGCCGGTGCGGATATGTTCGATCAGCACGTGGCGCCGATGCGGCAGCGGCGCGCCTGTGTGGTCCCGTTGGCGATCCAGGTAACCGATGAGTTCTGTCCGCGGCGGAAGCGTCGAATCCGTGCCGCTGTGTCAGCTCGGTCGCGAGGGTCGCGTGGTCCTTCTGATCGAGTTGCGCATCGGTGCGTTCGAGAAATTCGCCGATGCGGTTCGAGTAGTGGAACGTGCGGTCGTACGGTTCGGAACGCCAGAACGGCGTTGCAGCCGTGCCGGCTTTGGCCGGCGACACGAGCACGTCGTTGTGCGTGATCCGGTTGATCTGCCAGCCCTGGCTGCCGAAGCGAAAACGTCTGGCCGACGCTCGCTTCCCAGACGAATTCTTCGTCGAGTTCGCCGATCAACGCGCTGGAATCGTTGTGGCGCAGGTGGAAGTAACCGCGATCGGGAATCGTGCCGCCGGAGTTGTACAGCGCATACACGGCGCCTTTCGCCGCGTGAATCGTCTGTTCGATGCGATCGAATACGATGCGCGGTTTCAGGTCGCGCAAACGCGAACCGGCGTAGCGCCCCGCCAGCATTTCGATGACGAGATCGAACTGTTCGCGCGGCAAGCGTCCGATACGGATAACTCTGGCGCAGCAGCGCGTAGACGTCGTCGACGCGCCACGTCTGCGACGCCGTCATCGATACGATGATCTGCGCGAGCACGTCGAGCGGGTTGTCGATCGCCGCAAGCGGTTCGAGGTCGCGCGACTCGATGCACTCGGCCAGCGCGGCGGCCTCGACGAAGTCCTGCGCGTGCGTCGGAAACAACGTGCCGCGGCTGACGTCGCCGACCTTGTGGCCGGCGCGGCCGATCCGTTGCAGCGCGGATGCGATCGACGGCGGCGACTGGATCATCACGACTTCGTCGAGGCTGCCGATGTCGATGCCCATTTCGAGCGAATTGGTCGCGACGATCGCGCGCAGTTCGCCGGCTTTCAGCCGTGTTTCGACTTCGGTGCGGATTTCGCGCGACAAGCGAGCCGTGATGCGCGTACGCAAGCGGCGTTGCGTCGGCGTCGTTGATCTTCAGCGTGATACGTTCGGCGAGGCGGCGGCTGTTCGTAAAAAACAGCGTCGCGACGTTGGCCGCGATGATTTCCTTGAACGATTGGTCAACGGTTCCCAGATCTTCTGGCCCGCATCGAGCGCAGCGCGAACGTGTTCGGGAAAGCGCACGCGAAACTGGATCTGCTTCTGATCGCTGCCCTTCGACGATGTCGATCGGGACGCGGCACGTGCCTGCGTCGAGTCCGGCGACGAACGCCGCAACCTCGGTGAGCGGATGGACCGTTGCCGACAACGCAATGCGCTGGAACGTCGCCGAGACGCGCGAGCCGCTCCAGCGACGTCATCAGTACGGTGCCGCGACGGTTGTCGACCACGGAGTGGATTTCGTCGAGGATCACGGTTTCGAACGCTTGCGAGCGCCGCGCGACCGCGTGCGGTCGTCAGCAGCAGCGCAAGACTTTCGGGCGTCGTGATCAGGATTTCCGGCGGCCGGCGCAACATCCGTTGCCGGTCGCCGGACGACGTGTCGCCGGAACGCACCTGGACGCGGATCGCCGGAAACGCATCGCCGGCCGCCTCGAAGCGCGCGCGCAACGCGCCCGAGCGGCTCGAGCAGATTGCTGCTGGATGTCGTTGTTCAGCGCTTTCAGCGGCGAGATGTACAGACACGCGCGTTGCGCCGGTTGCGTAGCGTCCGGCTGCGAACGCATCCAGCGCCCACAGAAACGCGGTCAACGTTTTGCCGCTGCCGGTCGGCGCGGTGATCAGCGCGTGACGTCCGGCGGCAATCACGGGCCACGCGCGCGCCTGCACATCCGTTGGCGCAGGGAAATTCGATTCGAACCACGCGCGGGTGTGCGGATGGAACGGCGCAAGCGGGCTGGAGGACGGTCATTGCGGATGGGCCATTTCGTTAGCGAGTACGGTCTCGTCGTTCGGCGCGTCGTCGTCTTTCGGCGACTGTTGCGCCGTTCTTCCGCCTGGCGGATCGCGTCTTCGAGTCTTGCGCGTACGGTCGTCGACCGTGCCGATCGGGCTGCCCTTCGTGTAGTCGATGTCGGAGCGGCTGATGTGCCCCGGTGCGGCGCCGCCGGTGATCGAACCGACGACGTGCGAAATGATGAAGCTCAGTACGATCGCGGCGACGATGCTGGCGATCGTGTAGCTCATCGCCTGGTCCGCGGGGCATTTCGTCAGCACCGGCAGGCCGAGGTAGAACAGATAGATGCTGTAGCAGGCCGCCCGGCAAGCAGCGATCAGCACGCCGATCCACGGGACGATCTGGCCGAATCCGGCGACCCACGCCGCGGTGAACGCATACGCCGACAGCTTCAATGCCTGCAGCGGATTGCGTTGCGCGCCGAAGGTCGGCGCCAGCGCGTCGACGATCATCGCGATCACGTAGATCTCGACGAGCTCAGCGCATAGCTGACGACCATACCGGCGAGGCCGGCGCCGACGCCGACCGAAATCGTGCCGATCATCGGCACGTCGATGCCGATCAGGCTGCCCTTGATGAAGCCGAACACCGCGGGAATTGCCGCGAGGATCAGGATGTAGTTTTTGTAGAGATCGCGCGACAGTCGTCGGGTTCGTCGGCGATGATCGGCCACTCGGTATCGGGCTCGATCAGGATCGCTTTGACGCGTTGCGACGAGGGTAGTCGATGTTCATGGTGGAGTCCGCTCACACGGCGTTACGCGGCCGGCATCACTCTAGCCTAAAGCGAGGGCCGACATGGATACTCCGCGGTCGCGCGGAAACGAATGAAACCGCCATGAGTGCCAACTGGATCGACGCATCCGCAGTCCCGTCTTTGTTGAAGCCCGGCATGCGCGTTTACGTCGGCGGCTCGTCGAACGAACCAACGGGGCTGCTCGGACGCGATTGCGGCGCGGCCGACGAGCGCGGCGGGCGTCACGTTCGTGCAGTTCCCGCTCGCGGGGCTGAACAATCGCGATTTGTCGGCGCTGCATCCGGACGCGCGCCTCGAATGCTTTTTCATGGCGCCGCAACTCGCTGACGGGCTTGCGCAGGGGCGGGTCGCGTTCGTGCCGATGCAGATGCGCGCCGTGTACGACTACATCGCGGGGCAGGCGTTCGACGTCGTGTTGCTGCAGGCAGCGTACGATCGCGAGGGTCGGTTGCGGCTCGGCCCGAACATCGATTTCGCCGCGGCGGCGATGACGCACGCGCGGTCGCTGGTCGCGGAAGTGAACGACGCGATCGTCGCGCCCGCCGGTTGTCCGCTGATACCGGAGAGCCGTTTCGACGCGCTGGTTCGTACAAAACGTGCTCTGACCCCCTTCGAAAGCGGTAAACCGGACGACGCGGCGCGCGCGATCGCGGCGCACGTTGCGTCGCTGATCCGCGACGGCGACTGCATTCAGACCGGCATCGGCGCGATTCCGGCGGCGATCCTCGATGCGCTCGCGGACAAAAACGATCTGGGCCTGCACTCCGGTCTGATCGACGACGGCGGCATGGCGTTGATCGAACGCGGCGTGATGACCGGTCGCGCGAAACCGGTCGATCGTGGCCTACACGTCACGGGTATGGCGCTCGGCTCCGCGTCGCTGCTCGATTGGTTGGCGCGGCGAGGCGGACGTTGCGTTTCGCGGCGCGGACCACACGCACGAAGTGCGTGTAATTCGCGAAATCCCGAACTTCGTGTCGATCAATTCGGCCGTCGAAATCGATCTGTTCGGTCAGGTGAACGCCGAACGGGTCGGCGGCAAACAGATTTCCGGCACCGGCGGGTCGGTCGACTTCATGCGCGCGGCCAAAGCGTCGAAGGGCGGCCGGTCGATCGTCGCGATGACCGCGACCGCGCGCGGCGGCAGCGTGTCGCGGATCGTGCCGCGGGTCGACCTGGTCACCGCGCTGCGAACCGACGTCGATCTGGTGGTCACCGAATACGGCGTCGCGGACCTGAAGCACGCGTCGACCCGCGGCGCGCGTGGATGCGTTGATCGATATCGCCGCCCCGGGCTTTCGCGACGACCTGCGCGCGGCGTCCAGACCTTCATGAAGCTGTCGCGCCCAGCGGCGCAGAATGCCAGTTCAAAAAGCGTGCCTATACTCAGCTTTCAGTCGTCGCGCGAATTCGCGCGGACGAAACAACGATCGAGCTTCTGGCACGGCTTTCGCACCGTGTTGAAGGACATCAGGATTGCGCGGGGTTTCGGCTCCCCAAGCTGACACTCCGCGTCGCATTTCGACGAAGGAGGCGCGTAATGGACTACGTAGGTTTGGACCCCACCGTGGGCCTCGAGTGTGGTGGCTGCAAGCACATCGTGCGGTTGCCGTACAGCGAGCTGCTGGGCAAGGTCATCGAGGCCGCGCCGATGAGCTGCGACGGGTGCGGGCACGCGATCGAGCATGACTGGACGACGATCAACATCGTCCAGAACATCATCCGTCGCCGGATGCGCGAAGCGCAGAAATCCGAACGGCAGCAGTCGGTGCCCCGCCTGGTTCGTTGAACGGTTTTGGATGCAGTGCGCCCGACGATCGTCGGGGCGCAGTCGTCTCGTACGACCTTCCCGAGCGCCATCAGTACGAACGCATATTCCTCGGCGACTTCGCGCAACGAGTCGTAGCGCCCCGAGCGGCCAGCGTGGCCGGCTCCCATGTTCGTCTTCAGCAGCAGCAGATTGCGATCGGTCTTGAGCGAGCGCAGCTTCGCGACGTATTTCGCCGCTTCCCAATACGTCACACGTGGATCGTTGAGTCCCGCGGTCACGAGCATCGGCGGATACTCGTGTGCGCCGAGCTGATCGTACGGTGAATACGATCGGATGAACTCGAAGGCGGCTTTGTCTTCGACCGGATTGCCCCATTCGGGCCATTCGAGTTTCGTCAGCGGCAGGCTGTCGTCGAGGATCGTGTTCAGCACGTCGACGAACGGCACGTGCGCGACGATCGCACCCCACAGTTCTGGCGCATCGTTGGCAACGGCACCGGTCAACGTGCCTCCGGCGCTGCCGCCGGCCGCAACCAGCTTTCCCGCGCCCGTGTAGCGTCGTTGGATCAGGAACTTGCGGCCGCGTCGATGAAGTCGTTGAACGTATTCGTACGCCGGTCGAGTTTGCCGGCTTCGTACCACGCGTAACCCAATTCGTCGCCGCCGCGGACGTGGGCAATCGCATACGCAAAACCACGATCGAGCAGCGACAGGCGGGCGCTCGAAAAATTCGGCGACATCGCAACGCCGTATGCGCCGTAGCCGTAGAGAAACAGCGGGCCGGTACCGTCGCGCTCGAAATCCTTGCGATAGACGATCGAAATCGGAATCTGGACGCCGTCGCGTGACAGGCGCCATCAACCGTTCCGTCCGATATTGGCTCGCATCGTACCCGGACGGCACCTGGCGGACTTTGCGCGTGACCAACGTGCGCGTTGCGACGTCGTAGTCGTAGACCGTTTGTGGCGTCACCATCGAGTCGTATCCGATCCGCAGCGTCTGCGTCGAATATTCGGCGTTCGTGCCGAGGCCCGCGTCGTACGACGCTTCGGGGAACACGACGCGGTGTTCGTCGCCGTCGTAGGTGCGGATCCGGATCTGATCGAGTCCGTCGATCCGCTCTTCGAGTCACCAGAAAATCGGCGAAGCAGTCGTGCCCCGTCAGGTAGTCGCGCTCGCTGCCTTCGACGACCGTGTTCCAGTTCGATTCTTCGGGATGCTCGATCGGCGCGCGCACGAGCCGGAAGTTCGTGTGGGTGTCGTTCGTGCGTATGTAGAACGCATCACCGTGATGTTCGACATCGTATTCGTGTCCCGTCGCGTCGCGGCGGCGATCAAACGCGGCGACGTATCCGGTTGATCCGCCGGCAGAACGCGCACTTCGGTCGTCACGTGATCGCCGGCGCCGATCGTGATGAAGCGTTCCGAGTTGCGTTTTGTCCGACGCTGACGAAAAACGTACCGGTCGTTTCTTCGTAGATGTCGCGATCGGCCCTACACGCGGTGCCGAGACGATGCGATTTGACGAGATACGGTTGCCAGTTTTCGGTCAGCACGACGTAGAACAACGTCGCGTTGTCGTTCGCCCACATCGTGCGGCCGCTGAGATCGGTCAACGTATCGGGCAGCAGTTCGCCGGTCGTAAGATCCTTGATGTGCAGCGTGTAGCGTTCGGAACCGTCGGTATCGGTCGTATAGGCGAGGATAGCGGCCGTTCGGGCTGATGTCGAGGCCGCCGAGGCTGAAGTAGTCGAGCCCGTCGGCGAGCGCCGGCTCGTCGAGAATCGTTTGAGTCCGTCGGGATGGCCCACCGGCCAGCGCGTCCAGATGCGGTATTGCGCGTCTTGTGCATAGCGCCATTGGTATTCGTACGCGCCGTCTTTCCACGGCACCGCCGCTTCGTCGGGTTGTTGGCGCGCCTTCAGTTCTGCGAACAGCTGTTCGATCAGCGGTTGCTGCGGCGCCATCACCGCGTCGAAATAGGCGTTTTCGGCTTCGATGTAGCCGAGGATTTCCGGATCTTCGACGTCGGGATAACCGGGATCACGCAGCCAGTGATACGGATCTTCGACGGTGATGCCGTGACGCGTGAACGCGTACGGCTTGCGCTGCGCGATCGGCGGCGTCGGCGCGGTCAATCGGGCAACCCGAGCACTCGCTTCGCGATGATGTTGCGCTGAATTTCGTTCGAACCCGAATAGATCGACGCCGCGCGTTCGCCGAGGAACGTACGCATCCCTTCGATTTCGTCGTGGCCGAACGCATCGCCGCTCCAGCCGATGCCGTTGAAGCCGCGCAGCTTCACGAGCAGCGCCGATTTTTCCTGCTGCAGTTCGGTGCCGTACATCTTGAAGATCGACGTGGCGGGGCCGGGTGTTCTGCCGTCGCTCGATTCTTCGACCGTGCGCCGCTGCGTGAGACGGAACACACGCGAGTTCATCGAGTGGCGGATCACTTCGCTGCGCAGCGCAGGGTCAGCGAGTTTGCCGTCGGCGCTTTGGCCGACGTAGGTTTTGGCAACGTCGGTCACGTTCGGGCCGTTGTCGACGCGGCCACCGCCGACGAGCGCGGACATGCCGGAACGTTCGTGCTGCAGCAGCCGTTTGCCGACGGTCCAGCCTTTGTTCGCTTCGCCAACGAGGTCTTCCTTGCGCGCGATCGCGTTGTCGAAAAACGTTTCGCAGAACGGCGACGTGCCGCTGATCAGCTTGATCGGTTTTACCGTCACGCCGGGTTGATTCATCGTCAGCAGCACGAAGCTGATGCCTTCGTGTTTCGGCACGTCCGGATTCGTGCGCACGAGCGCGAACATCCAGTCGGCGTATTGCGCGCCGGACGTCCAGATTTTCTGGCCGTTGATCAGGAAGTGATCGCCGCGGTCTTCGGCGCGCGTGCGCAGGCTCGCAAGGTCGGAACCCGCGCTGGGTTCGCTGTAGCCCTGACACCAGCCGAGTTCGCCGCGCACGATCGGCGGAATGTGCCGGCGCTTCTGATCTTCGGTGCCGAGTTCGAGCAGCGTCGGCCCGATCATCGACGTGCCCATGCCCATCAGCGGGCTGCGCGCGTCGATGCGGCGCATCTCTTCGATCAGCACGATGTACTGTTCTTTCGTGAGCCCGCCGCCGCCGTAGGCCTTCGGCCACATCGGCGCGGTCCAGCCGCGTTCGGCCATCCGCGTGAGCCACAGTTTCGTATCGGGATCTTCGATTTTGATCTTCGTGCTGCCGGTGGGAACCTGCCCGGGTCCACGTGCGCCGGGTGGACAGTTCTGCGCGAGCCAGGCCCGTGTTTCCGCACGAAAATCGTCGATCGCCGCCATCTTTTGCTCTCCCCGATGAAGCATCGAAGCATCGGGGAACGGCCCACAACATTCAAGAGCACGGTATGATCGCGCGCTCGCAAAGACGCCCGGCAACGCACACATGTTCGAAGACACTCCGCGCGATCAATCGCTCGCCGATCCGCTGCCGGCCGATCCGTTTTCGATCCTGCTGCGCTGGTTCGTCGAAGCGCAGTCGAGCGGGCTTGCCAATCCCGATGCGATGACGGTCGGCACGCTCGACGAACGCGGCGATCCACGCGCGCGGACGGTGCTGTGCCGCGGCGTCGACACGAAACGCGGCGCGCTGATGTTCTACACGAATCGCGACAGCGCGAAGGGCCGCCAGATCGCCGGCCGTGCGCGCGCGAGCGCAGTTTGTATTGGGATCCGCTCGGGCGTCAGGCATGCGCAGCGGGCGTCGTCGAACACACGACCGATGCCGAGTCGGATGCGTATTGGGCGACGCGACCGCGGCTGTCGCAGCTCGCGGCCCGAGGCAGTCGTCAGAGTCAGCCGATTGCGACGCGCGCCGCGCTGCTCGAACAGATCGATGCGGAAGCAGAACGGTTCGGCGGAATCGACGGTACACAGCCATTCCGCGTCCGTCGCATTGGGGCGGCTATCGCATCGTGCTCGATCGGCTCGAATTGTGGGTCGGCTCGTCGGGTCGCGCGCACGATCGCGTGCTGTGGCAGCGCGAACGCGAAGGCGGCGGCGTGGCGTCGCGGCGCGCTGCAACCCTGATCCGCTGAATCGGGTCGTTGCGATTCGCGGCGAGCGGCACTGAATAGTCCTGGACAGACAGCGAGGAGAAGACGATGGAACATCGACGATTGGGTCGTTCGGGGTTGAAGGTTTCCGAGGTCGGCATCGGCTGCAACAACTTCGGCGGCCGTTGCGATCGGCGGCGACGCAGGCGGTCGTCGATGCGGCGATCGACGCAGGGCATCACGCTGTTCGACACGGCCGATGTCTACGGCAACCAGCAATCCGAAGTGTTGCTCGGGCAGGCGCTCGGCGCGCGTCGCGCCGCAGGTGATCATCGCAACGAAGTTCGCGATGCCGATGGGCATGACGGTGCACGATCGCGGCGGCTCGCGCCGTTACATCATGCGCTGCGGTCGAGGCGAGCCTGCGCAGGCTCGGCACCGACTACATCGATCTGTATCAGATGCACGCGCCGGATCCCGACACGCCGATCGACGAAACGCTCGGCGCGCTCGACGACGTTGTCCGCGCAAGGCAAGGTGCGTTACATCGGCAACTCGAACTTTTCGGGCTGGCAGATCGCCGATGCGGACTGGACCGCGCGCGACGAGCAACGCCGCGCGATTCGTGTCCGCGCAGAATCACTACAGCCTGCTCGAACGCGGCATCGAAGCCGAAGTGCTCGGCAGCTGCGAGCGCTTCGGTCTCGGCATGCTGCCGTTTTTCCCGCTCGGCAGCGGCATGCTGACGGGCAAGTACCACCGCAACGAACCGCCGCCGCAAGGCACGCGACTCGCAACGGTCGGTCGCCTCGCCGAACGGGCGCTCAACGAACGCAACTTCACGATCGTCGAAAAACTCGACGCGAATTTGCGGCGCAGCGCGAGCACGGCATCCTCGACCTCGCGTTCGGCTGGCTGCTGACGAAGCCGGTTATTTCGAGCGTGATCGCCGGTGCGACCTCCGCGGCGCAGGTCGAAGCCAACGTCGCCGCCGGCGTCGTGGCGGCTCAGCGCCGACGATATGGCCGCGGTGGACGCGATCACGAAACGCTGATGTGCGGTCGCGTCAATGTCAGTTCCGGTCCGCTGACGCTGCTCTTCATGGACATGGTCGGCCAGCCGTATCCGCGCATTTCGCGCGATACGGCGCCCGATACCGACCGCTACAACGTCGCACCGACCGAACCGTTGCCGGTGCTGCGCGCCGCGGCGCAACGGTGTCGAATCGGCGCCGATGCGCTGGTGGTTGACGCCGTACTGGTCGAAAGAGCTGTCGACGAAATACAGCATGTTCAACGCAAAAGCCGAAACGCTCGAAACGAGCCGCGCGTTCAGCCGAACCCTTCGCGCGGCGTCGCTGCCTGTTGCCGATCTCGGGATTCTACGAATGGGCGAAGGACGGCGAACGCAAGCTGCCGTACTACATCCGGCCGAGCGCGGACGACGGTCTGCTGCTGGCCGGCATCTGGGATCGCTGGCGCAACGGCGACGAAACCGTCGAGAGTTTTGCGATCGTAACGTGCGCGGTGCACGATCGACTGGCGTTCGTGCACACACGGCAGCCCGCGATGCTGACACGGGCCGAAGGGCTGCGTTGGGTGGATCGCGAAGAGGATCCCGAACAATTGCGCGCCGATTTTCTGCGGCCACGCGTGCCGGTGAAGTTGAGCGTGATCCCCGTGAGCACGTACGTGAGCAATTCGCGCAACGAAGGACCACGTTGCATCGAACCGATCGGCAGGACGATCGAGATCGACGTGGAGGCCTAGCGTGTCGTCGTTTCGTGCGTGGTTGATCGCGTCCCTATGCCTGACGACGCAGCTGGGCTGCGGCGACGGGTCGTCCGTCAAGGTCTGCTTCGGCGATGCCGTCTTCTGCAACACGGCGTTCAATCCGGTTGCAAAAGCGGGCCCCGATCAGACCGTCGCCGCGGGCGATCTCGTGACACTCAACGGGTCGAACAGCGAGGGCAACGGCGCGAACATCAAGTCGTATTCGTGGGCGCAGACGGACGGGCCGCAGGTCGCGCTGACCGACTCGAACAAGGCGCACGCGACGTTCGT
The DNA here is from genome assembly GCA_963829065.1 of uncultured Gammaproteobacteria bacterium. Lineage (GTDB taxonomy): Bacteria > Pseudomonadota > Gammaproteobacteria > Pseudomonadales > Azotimanducaceae > DATJGR01. The sequence goes on from CAWHHK010000030.1 coordinate 11,081, forward strand.
AGCGCCGTCCGTAGTCGGCGGCACGGAGCTGACGTTCCGTCTGACGGTCGTGAACGACGCCAACCTTGCCGATTCTGCGAATGACCGTCGTCACCGTACTGACGCCGGCGGCGGCCGCGGTCGACCGGGCGCTCGAGCTGTTCGACGGATCGTTGCGTCCGTCGCTGGCAGCGTCTGCAGATCCGGGTGCGACGGTGTGCGCCATCCGCAACGGCGGATCTGCCGGCGGATCGAGCGGCGGCACAACGTGGACTCTGGCTGGCCGCGCGCGTCCATCGCGATTGCGCAGCGGCGTCGATACGAACGATCCGAGCGGTTTCTTCGACCGCTCGCGCGTTCTCGTCGCGCAGCACGCGGCGTCGACGCCGGATGTCGCCGGCCGGATCGAGTCGTTCGGTTTTCTGCTGCTCGGGACGCTTGCACGCAGGAACGCGACCCGGCGCTGCACGATGCGGTCGCGGCGCAGATCGACGAACGCTCAGACGATCGACGATCCTGCGGCGCTGCTGAGCGGGCGCAGCAAAGTGACGGACGTCGATGGCATCGCAATCGAAAAGCTGTCCGATCCCGCGACCGAAACATCGCGGGCGATCGCCCGGTTGCTCGCGTCGCGATCGGGATGTGTCGCAGATGCGCAGGCGGTCGGGCTGACGGCCGACGGATTGCGCGTGATTTCAGCCGCCGCCGAACACGGCGGATGACGTTCAGCCGTTGCGCAGATACGGCTGCACCAGCAGTTCGACCTGGCTGCGCAGCGTCTTCAGTACGGCGACCTTCGACGGATTCGGTTCGAGCACGAATCGCAGGAACGCGAAGTCGGTGATCGCGTGCAGCGTGTGCGCCAGCAGGTCCGCGTCGACGTAAGGGTCGAGTTCGCCCGTCGTCTGCGCGTCGTGCAGCAGCGTTCGCAGCACGTTGAAACCCGCGCTCGCTTTCAGCGCCTGCAGCGCGAGGTACTCCGGCGCGTTTTTGATCACTTCGAGAACGATCTCGCGCCACAACGCGCGTTCGCGATGCGCGACCAGATCGAAGTAGTGTTTGATGATCTGGTGCAGTTTGCCGATGAGCCCGCCGGAACCTGCGATGATCGCGGCGACGCGCGTGTCGAGTTGCTCGACGTCGGTCAGCATCGCCTGAACGATCAGGGCTTTGCTGGGAAAGTAGTTGTACAGCGTCTGGTACGACAGGTTCGCGGCATCCGCGATCTCGCGCATCGTCGTATTTTCGTAGCCCTTGCGCGCGATCAACGTGTTCGCGGCCGCCAGAATGTCGGATCTGGCGCGGACCTTTTTTTGTTCGCGAAGCGACATTAATTTGACACAGTCAAAAATTTGAATGTATAAAACTATGCCTGAGGTTTTCGGGTCGTCGGTGAAGGCAGCGGGCTTGAAGACGCGCGATACTGTTCGGATGTGTGATGCTGCTCACGCGAGGAGCGTTCGGTGCGATGATTCGACGACGTTGCCGGCGACGACCGACCGCGCGCACGGATCTGATTGCCGGCGATGATCGATCTGACGCGCGGTCGCACGTCGTACGCCGAGATGTCGATGGTGATCCATCGCCCCGATTGGGAACGTTCGTCCGCTCGTCGCGTGGACGCGCGGGCGCGAGGACGCGCTGATCCGCTTCACGGCGCCGGCCAAGGACGCCGGCAATGCGACGCTGAAGCAGGGTGAACAGATGTGGACGTTCACGCCGAAACTGAATCGGGTCATCCGGCTGCCGTTCAGCATGATGTCGCAGGGCTGGGCGGGTTCCGATTTTTCGTACAGCGATCTGTCGCGCACCGATCAGCTGCTGCACGAGTACGAACTCACGCTCGTCGCGACCGAACAACGCGACGGCCATCAGGTCTATACGGTCGATGCGGTCCCGCACGACGACGCGCCGGTGGTGTGGGGCAAGGAGCAGATCGTGCTGCGCGACGACTACGTGCTGCTCGGCGAGACGTTCTTCGATCAGGCGATGCAGCCGCTGAAGCGGCTCGAAGCGACGCGAAATCAGAACGCTCGGCGGACGCACGTTCGGCACGCGGCTGCGGATGACGCCGCTCGACGAGCCGGAGCACTGGACCGAGATCGCCTACGACGAGGCGAAGTTCGACATACCGATCGACGACGGCATGTTCACGGTGTTCGCGCTGCAATCCGGACGCAGCGAATGAACGCTGCGACGTCGTCGCACGAGGCGCATCGCGACGGCCGCCCGCGCTCGGACTCAATCGTTGCGATTTCGTGGCGCAATCTGTGGCGCAATCGGGCGCGCACGTGGTTGGCGGCGGGCGGCATCGCGTTTGCGGTGATGCTGATACTCGCCGCGCGTTCGGCGCAGGTCAGCGGCATGTCGGCGATGCTCGACAACTCGACCCGGATGCTGACCGGCCATCTGCAGGTGCAGAACGCCGCGTACGCCGCGGATCCTGCGTTGCGCAACCTGATTCCCGACGCGACCGCCGTCGCGCGGGCGCTTGCGAACGTACCGGAGGTCACCGCCGTTGCGCAGCGCGCTGCGACGTTTGCGCTGGTATCCGTCGGCGATCGAAGTTATGGGGCGCAGGTGATGGGTGTCGATCCCGCAGCCGAACGCGCGATCTCCTCGTTGCCCGACATGTTGGTCGAGGGGCGGTATCTCGATGGCGCGAGCGACGCGGTGGTCGGCAGCGTGATGGCTCGCAATCTGGGCGCGAAGGTCGGCGACGAGCTCGTGATACTCGGCAGCGCACTCGACGGCGGCGTTGCGGCGATGTCGCTGCGCATCGTCGGCGTCCTCGATACCGGCACGCCCGACCTCGACCGCGCATTGATTCAGGTTCAACTCGCGGCGATGCAGGACGCGTTCGGGCTCGGCGATCAGGTGCACATCATCGTCGCGCGCCTCAGGGACTTCATGCGTGCGCAATCGGTCGAGCCGAAGGCCGTCGGCGGCCGTCGCGGCGCTACATCCGGACCTCGTCGTGCTGTCGTGGCAACGTCTGCTGCCCGAACTCGTGCAATCCGTCGAGCTGAAGCGCATTTCGAACTCGATGTTGTTCGCGCTGATCGCGCTGCTCGTGACGTTCAGCATCTTCAACAGCTTTTTGATGACGGTGTTCGAGCGCACGCGGGAGTTCGGCATGCTGCTCGCGATCGGCATGCGGCCGAACGGCATCATCGGCGTGCTTGCGCTGGAAGCGATGTGGCTCGCATTGCTCGGCGCCGGCCATCGGTGTCGTGCTCGGCTGGGCGTTGATCGCGTGGGCCGGACATGTTGGCATTCCGCTGGGCGACATGGCCGGCGAAATCCTGCGCCGGTACCACATGCCGGACCGGCTCTATCCGGTCATCGACGACGAGCGCGCTGATCGCGGTACCGCTGCTGATGCTCTTCGCAACCCAGCTCGCCGCGCTGATTCCGGGGATGCGAATCCGCAGACTCGCGCCGGTCGATGCGCTGCGGGTGGGCGCCTGACCGTGCCGCTTACGCTGCTCGCACAACTGAGCTCGCGCAATCTGTGGCGCTACCGGCGCCGCAACCTGACGTTGTTCGCGGCGATCCTCGTCGCAGTGGCCGGCTGTCTGCTGACGAGCGCGCTGTTGCGCGGTTATCAGCACGACATGATGGACGACGCGATCGCGAACCTCAGCGGCAACCTGAACGTGACGGCGCCGGGGTATCGCGCCGATCCGTCGATCGCGCGCAGCTTTGCGCTGGACGCGGCGTTCGCACCGGACATTCCGGCGGACGAAATGATCGGCTGGACGCGGCGGGTTCGGGTTCCGGCGGTGGTGCTGTCCGAACGGGAGACGCGTGGCGTGTCGCTGGTCGGTGTCGATCCGGATGACGAACGCGCCATGTCGTTCCTCGGCAGCGTCGGCATACAGGGCGATGCACTCGTGGATCCCGGACGACGGCCGCATCCTGCTCGGCGCCGAACTCGCGAAGCAGCTCGATACCGCGGTGGGCCGCCGCGTCGTCGTCATCACACAAGGCGCCGATGGACTCAATCGCGAAGCCGGGTTTTCGCGTCGCGGGGCTCTACGACGCGGCCGGAACGTCGCTCGAAAAAGCGTATGCGTTCACGGGCCTGCGCGCCTTGCAGAAAATGTTGGGGACGAATGCGGTCACCGAAGTATCGGTTCGCCTGCGCGACGATCGTTTCAGTGCCGGCGCGGACCGGGCGCTTGCGAAGGAGATGGGCGGGCTCGAGGTGCTGAACTGGCGCCAGCTCGAACCGCAGGTCGCCGCGATGTTCGAATTCTCCGACGCCGCGATCCTGATCTGGTTCGTGATCCTGATGCTGGCGCTCGCATTCGGGCTGATCAACACGTTGATCACCGCGGTGCTGGAGCGTGTCCGCGGAGTTCGGGATGCTGCGCGCGCTCGGTATGCGGCCGAGTTCCGTCGTCGTGCAGGTCGTCATGGAGTCGGTGTTGATCGTGGTGTCGGGCCTCGTCTGCGGAATCGCCGTTGGCGTCGCGGCGATCGCTTATCTGTCGGACGGAATCGATCTGTCGCGCTGGGCGCAGGGTGTCGAACTCGCCGGTCTGCATAGCCGGCTCGTCCCACACTTGCAGATCGACGATGTCGTTGCGGTCAGCGTGATGGCGCTGTTGCTCGGATTGTTCGCGAGCGCGTATCCCGGCGTGGCGCGCGGTGCAGATCAAACCGCTCGATGCGCTGAGGAGGTGACGAGGTGATCGATCGGCAACGTCCGGTCGTGTCGTGCCGTGGTTTGGGTCGCGTCTATGGCACGCGAGCGATGCCGGTGCGAGCGTTGACGGGTGTCGACATCGACATCGCGCCGGGCGAATTCGTCAGCCTGTCGGGACCGTCGGGGTCGGGTAAGTCGACGTTGCTCAATCTGATCGGTGCGCTCGACCGGCCAACCGAAGGCGAGGTGATCGTCGATGGCGTTGCGCTCGGCGGCCTCGATGAGGCGCAGCGCTCCGACTTGCGATTGACGAAAATCGGCTTCGTGTTTCAGGCGTACAACCTGATCCCGGTGTTGTCGGCGCGCGAAAACGTCGAATTCATCATGCAGCTGCAGGGCGTCGCCGCTCGCGAACGCCATGCCAGAGCGCTCGAAATGCTCGAATCGCTCGGCATCGCCGATCTCGCGAACCGCCGCCCGGGAGAACTGTCGGGCGGTCAGCAGCAGCGCGTGGCGGTCGCACGCGCCATCGTGACACGACCGGCGCTGCTGCTCGCGGACGAACCCAGCGCCAACCTCGATTCGAAAACGACGGAGGCGCTGCTCGAGCTGTTGCGGAGCATCAACGTCGAACGGGGCGTGACGATCGTGACCGCAACACACGATCCGATCGTCATGCGCTACGCGCGACGCAGCGTGCAGATGAAGGACGGGCGCATCGTCGCGGACGAAGCCGTCAGCGAAGGTGCAGTCGTTCGGCCGGCATGAACCACCGTTGCGGATCACGCTGATCGTCGTCGGCGTATTTCACGCGCTGACTGCGCTCGGCTGGGATCTCGATGCACGTGCGAAATTGTTCGGCAACGTCGAGTTTTTGCCCGACGACGATCTGCAGCGCTCAGTCGACGGGTCGCCCGGCCTACGAAGGCGAGCGCCGATTTGCGATTGATGTTTCGCGATGCGATCGACGATTGGCATCTGATCGCCGATCTGACGACGCTGTACGAAGTCGGCGATCAGTTTGCGTTCGTCAGCCTGCCGCAGGACACGCTGGATCAGACGCCGCGCAACGATCGATTGCGCTACATGGACCTGACGTGGACGCTCGAAGACGGATCGCGTCATCAGGTGATCCAGCGATTCGATCGGCTCGCGGTCGAATATCGCGCGGAGCATTGGGGCGTCACCGTGGGCCGCGACGCGATCAGCTGGGGCGGCGGCATCGTGTTCCAGCCGCTCGACATCTTTGCGCCGTTTGCGCCGACGACGGTCGATCGCGTTGGCGTCGAGGATGCGCGTATGAACAATCGAGTGCAGCTCGGCTAAGACGTCGTCCATCATTGTGGACTGCGGTTCAGCGATGGGGGCATGGTCATTCCGTGGCGCCGGCAAGGACAGCGCCGCGCTGACGTCAAGCGCTTTGCTCTGCCTGGCGCCCAATTTGTCCTTCGGCAATACAAAACAGTTCACAACCGTGGTGAGGACTGAGGTATGTTCGAAGACAGCGTGCAGCCGCGTTTGAGACGGAGTGTAGGCGGAAATGACGATTGCCGGCACACGAGGGCCAAGCCGATCGAATTTGAATCCGATCCCACCTGACTCGCCGGCGCGGATGATTCTGTCGTCGGGCGCGATCGCGACGCTCGATTCGTCTGCTGTCGGCGGGGGGACGTGGTCGTAACATCCCCCATGTTCGTCAAATAGCACGATGAGCAGCGTGCTTTCCCAGTCCGGACTATTGCGAATCGCATTGTACACTTTTGCGAGAAGGCACTCTCCCCGATCAAGGTTCGACGGCCCATAGAACTGGTAGGGATTGCATTCCGGATGCATGTCATTTTCCGGTCCCCAGACGAGGGAGTCGAAATAAATCGGTTCGATGAACGAGTAACCGGGCAAGCCACCTTTTTTTGCAGCGATCGCGGCGGACTCCTTGAGGTGCGTAAAGTGTTCGCTACCCGCATATTTCCACATCGACCTCTGCGTTATAAGCGTGAAGCTCTGGAGCAGCCAGCCTCCATAGAAGACCTTCCAGGAATGTCCGGCGCCTTCGAGCAGATCGAAAATGGTCGGCGAGTCGTTCACAAAACACAGGCCTCCTCCGGCGTTGTTGACGTAACCAGACGAGGTCCCGGCGTGAACGAAGGATCGATTACAAAATGTTTGTGTGGGTAGGGACGCAAACCAGCGATCGCACACCGCATAATGATGTGCTAAAAAGGACAGGACTGGCACAGTCTTTGGCGTCAGCAAATCCATAATCTTCGTAGGATCCTTGGGCTTGTCTTTCTGACCCATATAGTTGCGAATAAATCCTTGCATGTTTGCTGCGTGCGGCGGCACAGCCGGAACGTCCTTGAATGCGATGCGTGGTACGTCGAAGATCTGGCTGTAGACATCCTCAAAAGGCTCGCCAGGGTTCGGCTGAGGACCTCGGGGATCCGTTGACTTGCCGGCGGGCACGACCCGCCCATCCACCGTGCGGTTCGATAAGTTCTTTCCGTACAATCCCTCGAAATCCGGTGGAACCACGTTGAAGGGTGCATCGTTCGCAGGATCGTACAGCCAACCCAGCAGATTATCGAAAGAACGATTCTCGAACATCAGAACTACGATGTGTTCGATCTTGGAGAGGGAATTGGCATTGGGCATGATTTTTCTCGGAACAGCAGGTGCGGCCAGAGGCCTCATTTGACAGCAATCATACGTCGTTCAGGGAAGGAACTCTAAGATCGAGTCCCACGTTCCTTGTTGGTTGGAATCGTCGGTATGGTAGACACTCGCGCTCTGTGGGTACGCGTCGACCTGTGCACTAGGTAAAGTTTGACCATTCACCTCGGAAACACCAGCGCTGGCACGACGAGACCGAACGGTGACTCCTCGGATACCGCTTCCAGATATCCGCAACTAACGCTCCATTTCTATCAAATACCGGGTTTAGTGAGCGGCAGCGTGTGTAACAGCTTCGAGTGCGATACTGGTTTTGGCCCTTTGATCGGGACTCATCGCGAGTTGCTTCGTCATTACGAGTTGTTGCAATTCTGCGTAGGTCGATGGCCCTGCATCAGTTGAAATCTTCGCCGAGATCTCCAGGACTTTTCCTCCAGGCCATTCCCAAAGCTCCAATGCAAGTTTGCCCAAGTGCGGCTGAGATCGCGTTTGCCAATCGGTTGTTACGATCTCGGCAATTCTTTTCACCCCTTTCCAATCAATGGAAACCTGTGCATCCTCGAACAGCTTGATTTGCGCCGGGCTCAGGAGATGGATACGTCAGTTCCTGATTGAGGGAGTTCCTCCGTGGCGACTTGTCTCGTAATCGAATAGGACGAGTTCGCCCCCTCTCGAGTAGGTCAACCTCGCACTTGAAGCGGCCGCGTCCTTCCGGAGTGGGAGAGAATTTCTTACCGTTGCGTGGCCGCAATTTGACGGTCAGATCATTTTTTGCGCTCTGACGCAGCCGCACGATTGCGCCTTGAGATAGCAGATCGAGCGCACCGGTATCGAAAAAGTAGACACGACCGGTCGTTTCTTTTTTGGCGCTAAGCGCCGCGATGACAGCTTGAGTTTGCGCCGGCGAGAGCAGAAGCTTCACTTCAACGTTGCAATTTTCTTGTGCACGCAAACCGGAGCAAATAAGGAGCGCCATACAGCTGAAGTAAGAGAGCGAGAGTGCACTTGGTTTTGTCTGACGAAGCATGAAACTCACCAGAACTATCATAATCCTCCCGGCTTGTCGCGTGCCTGGAGAAGTTAAGTAGTACTTCACATTGACGCGAACGGCGTTTACCAGTCGCTCGTTCCTTTGGCTTGAAAACCAGTTTTTTAGGTATTATCAGTAAACGCCGACGGGACAAGGCAGAGCACAATCCCTGTGGCGCCATCGGTATGGGGCTGGCGATATCACCACATCGGCATTCCGACTGACGTTCAGCGTCCCGACGAGATTTACCTGGAAAGGTTCAAGATGTACGTCTCTGCGTTCGAGACCAGTCCCTGTGGCATTCAATGGATGCGCTTCGAGCCCGATAGCCCAGTGCACGCCTTGGTCAAGTCACTCCCTCACATCGCGTTCGAAGTGGACGATCTTCAATCTGCTATAGCAGGAAAGCAGATTCTCTCGGAACCGAACTCACCTTCGAAAGGCGTTATGGTAGCGATGATCCTCGATAGCGGCGCGCCGGTTGAACTTCTCGAATTTCAGCGTGATGTGGTGGAGAGCAAAACTGCTGCGTTGCCTAAAAGGGTTTTCAGTAAGAACTTAACTTCTTCTCATATTTGTGCTTGTAATGTTCATTGGTACCCAGGCTTGCCCATGAGGTTCTCCATGAAGACAGCGCTTGCGATAGGTCTACTTCTCTTCGCTCTTTTTCTGACTGGCAGTTCTTTAGAAAGTGCAATTTCCAGCCTCTCTCCATCTGCCGAAGACAAACCTGCTGTTCTGGTGGGCGCGGGGGACATCGCAGACTGTTTGGGTCTCGCTGGAGCGGAAGCAACGGCGAAACTGATCGAGCAGATTCCTGGCACGGTTATGGCCGTCGGTGACCTCGCGTATCCAAACGGTACGAAAGAAAATTTCTCTTGCTATGACAAAACGTGGGGGCGTTTCAAGGAACGGACTCGGCCTGCGGTAGGTAATCACGAATTTCATTCCATCGGGGCGACATTTTACTTCCGGTATTTCGGTTCGGCTGCAGGCGATCTCAAGGATGGTTATTACAGCTACGAACTGGGAGCATGGCACGTAGTGGTCTTAAACAGCGAGTGTGACGAAGTCGGTGGATGCCAAACCGGTTCTCGTCAGGAAAAATGGCTTCGCGCTGATCTCGCGGCCCATCCTACCCCTTGTGCGCTGGCCTATTTTCATAAGCCCTTGTTTAGCTCGGGCGCCACGCATGGCAACGATCCGGAATTGAAACCGCTTTGGCAGGCACTCTACGATGGGAATGTGGACGTCGTGGTCGGCGGTCATGACCATGATTACGAGCGCTTCGCGCCGCAGACTCCCGATGGTATGCCGAATGCCAAGCGTGGCATCCGCGAGTTTGTTGCGGGTACTGGCGGCAAGAGTCACAGGCCCTTTAGCAATCCCCAACCCAATAGTGAAGTGCGCAACAATGATGCATTTGGAGTCCTGAAGTTCACTCTACGTTCTAAGGGCTACGACTGGCAATTCATCCCAGAAGCGGGAAAGAGTTTTACAGATTCCGGAAGCGATCTCTGCCACTAGAAGGCCCATTTGAGGCTCGACGCGATTGGTCCCGATAAACGCGCGGTTGCCAAGTCCTATAAAAAGGAATGTCAGGAGAAAAATCTCCCCTTCGGCTCAATGGCGGTCGATTGTTTGTCTCGGCATTTAGCCCAACTGCCTGAACGTGCACTCTTACCCTCGCCAGAGTCAGGCGTGCCATCGCAGGCTTCCTTCCCTTGGCGAGTAAATTTTCGTAGAAATTGCGCAGCGATCCAGACGCAGTGCCGGCTCTCATCGCCGCGCCCGCGCTAATCGGGTAAGGCAGGTTTCGGTACTCGACGGCCTGTCGGGCTTCCCTGAACTTGGCGCTTCACACTGGAGTGAACCCTTGAAGTGAGACGGTTCCGATGGGCACACTTTGCAGGGAAAGGAACTGCAAAGTGAAACGAAAGCGATACTCACGGAAGTTCCAGCGGATGGCTGTCGAGCGCATGAGGAGCATTGACAACATCGGGGAGCTGGCGAAGGAACTGGGAGTAACGCGGCGATGTCTGTACAAGTGGCGGACTAAGCTCGATTACCTCGAACCAGGGGAAGAAGGGCCTCGGCCAAACTCGCATGAGTCGGCCTATCGCAAGCAAGTTCATCAGCTGAAGCGCCTCTTGGCGGAGAAGACGCTGGAGGTGGATTTTTTCAAAGGTGCCTTGCAAAAAATCGAGGCTCGACGCCAGAAGAGCGGCACTTCTGGCGAGACGGCATCTACGAGCAAATCCGAGAAGTGATGTTTTTGCAAGGCAGTCTGAGTATCGAGCGCCTGTGTAAGTTGGCCCACGTCAGCCGAGCGAGCTTCTATCGCTCGCTGAAGGAGCAGCGGCCCGCCGAGGAAGAGACACAGCGAGCAGTTCTTCCGCAAAGTGTTTGCGATCGACGCGAGAACAAACTTGGTGCCCAACCTCGGCCACATCAATATATATACGGCGACCATTGGCGGTGCTTCGCTAGCCTTTCTATTCTGGGTGCGCCGCGGCCTCAAACCACTCTTGCGTCGCTTTGGTGTTAGCGAAAGAGCCGCCAACGTTCCGTTCTGGCCAAGGTGGGGCCAGTTGTTGCCATTGCGGTGACCACTGCCGCCGTCTGGGGCCTGGGGCTCACCGAGCACGGCGTCAAAATCGTCGGCACCGTCCCCAAAGATCTGCCGAGGCTGACGCTTCCGCCTTTCGAGTTCGGCCTCTGGGCGAAACTCGTTGTTCCCGCGCTATTGATTTCCATTATTGGCTACGTCGAATCCATCTCTGTTGCACTTACTCTCGCCGCGAAACGTCGCCAGCGCGTGGACCCCGACCAAGAATTGATCGCACTCGGAATGTCAAACGTTGGTGCGGCTATATCTGGCGGGTTTCCTGTCACCGGAGGATTCGCTCGTTCGGTAGTGAACTTTGAAGCAGGGGCAGAAACCCCCGCGGCTGGAGCTTTCACGGCAGTCGGCATTGCGCTCGCCACATTGTTTCTGACGCCGCTGCTGTACTTTCTTCCAAACGCGACTTTGGCCGCCACCATCATTGTCGCAGTCCTTTCACTTGTAGACCTCGGCGCACTCAAGCGCACTTATGCATATTCCCTGACCGATTTTGCTGCAATGGCAGCCACGATTCTGCTTACGTTGATTGAGGGCGTTGAGGCAGGGTTGTTGGCGGGCGTAGGTCTCGCGATATTCCTCCACCTCTACAACACTTCAAAGCCGCACGTGGCTGTCGTGGGCCAGATCCTGGGGACCACGCATTTCCGCAACGTCACTCGCCACACGGTCGTGACCGATCCTGAGATACTGTCGCTCCGCGTGGACGCAAGTCTCTATTTCCCGAACGCCCGCTTCCTCGAAGACCTTGTTAACGAGTCGGTCGCAGCCAACCCTGCTGTCCGCCATGTCATCCTCGAATGCCCAGCCATGAACGGTCGACTACTCGGCGCTTGAAAGCCTCGAAGCGATCAACCATCGACTCAAGGACGGCGGAATCACCCTCCACCTGTCTGAGGTGAAGGGTCCGATTATGGACCGCCTGAAACGGTCACATTTCTTAGAAGAGCTGACAGGCAAAGTTCATCTGACCCAATACGATGCCGTGTCCAGCATCAAGCCCGACCTGGCACGACGCACTCTTGCAGACGCGAAAGTTCCGGTAACAGTAGCTTGAAATCGGCATTTACATTGCAGTGAAAGGATCAATAACAATGAAACGAAATCTTTTGGCGAGCATTCTCTGCCTCCTGTTGTTCGCCGTTTTCCCGTCGGTGAGTTGAGCACAAGCTCCTGTTTTCGAATTTACGACGGGAGAAAGCACAATTAAGTTCGACGTCGAAATCGTCTGTGGCGATTGTCGGCAAGTTCGACAAGTGGGACGCAACCCTGACCCTTACATCGCCCGAGCTTTCGACCGCCGTTTTGGATATCAAGATTCAGGCTGCCACCGTGGATACCGGAAGCGGCATGAAAAACGGCAAGTTGAAGGGAAAGGATTTCTTCGACGTCGAACGAAATCCGCTAATTACTTTTCACTCAACGAAAGCTGTGCAGACCGGCCCGGAAACCATTGAGTTCAGTGGTGACTTCACCATTCGCGGCGTAACCAAACAGGAGAAGTTGGCCTTTACGATCACCGGCAAGGGGACTGGCTCTGGCACACTCGCCGGCACGATGGCCTTCGACCGTAAGCACTACGGCTTTAACAGCGGCATTCCGTTTGTCAAGATCGCTGACCGAGTTGAGGTCAATGTCAACCTTAAGGGAAAGCGCGTCAGTGGTCCTCCAGTGGCCCTGAAGTAATCACGAAAGTTTTGCTAATGCGTCAGTGCGGTGAGTTGTCATAAACGATCAAAACAAACGGAGGGGCTGACTATGCCCGAACTAAAAACAATTCCTAAAGAAAAGCAAACAGAACTGGGGCTATACGTAACTTCGAAAGAAGCATACGAGAAGTGGAAGGCTGATCCCGAGAAGGTGAAGATTCTCGATGTTCGGACGCCCGAAGAGCTTCTCTTTGTCGGGCATCCGACCATGGCTTGGAAAATCCCTGTCGCGATTCAGATCTACGAGTGGGACGCGAACAAGGGCCAGTTCCCGATGAGGCGGCCCCTACCCGATTTCGTCTCTAGAGTGAGTTAAGTGGCTAAGGCCGACGACACGATCATGGTCACGTGTCGTTCGGGCGGGCGCAGTGCCATTGCTGTCAACATGCTCGCTAAGGGCGGGTTCAAGAATGCCTACAACATCGTTGATGGAGTGGAAGGGGATTCGATTGATGATCCTGACAAATGGACCTACAAGCTCACCGCCGACCGGATGGTGCTTTCCAAAGTGGTTAGGTGAATATGACGCGATGGGTGTGCTCTGTCTGCCAATTATCGCTATTCGAATATGTTCTGGACTTGACGACAATGACCTCCAGTTCGAAAACATTAGGCCAATCATTCCGACTTCTGCACGCTAGCGCTGGCTTCTATCACGGAATATATTCTCAGTATGACGGTGTCGAAGATCGTAGTGGCTACGGACCTCTACCTTATTAAGGTAGCGCTCAAGAGCTCCATGCAACGGTTTCAAACACCGCTTCGCCTTTGCGCGAAACGGAATAACGGTTCAAACAACCGTTGCAGCGCCCAAAGAGAGCTACGATTCTCGAGCGATTGAACGTCAGGTTTCCTAAGCTTTTCCTAAGACTCCTGACAAGATTCGAGACCTCAGACTTCCCAATGACACTGGCAAAATGGTCTTTCATCAAATCGCCCATTGATTCTATCGGATTTGCGTTTTACCATCGCCACTGAGAATTTCTTAGGGTGCGCGGATGGAATCCCCCCCTTCTCCGCCATACGGTTCGTCGTAGCCATGTGGTTGAAACTGATCTCATCACGTCTACCAAGCCCCCTCGCATTGGTACCGACTCCGGCAGTCTGCGTGAGTCTCTCGCGGATTTGTCCCAATTTGTCCCAAAAAATCCCCGAAAATGGGGGTTGAATTCTCCCTTCAAATATGCAAAAAACGAGCGGTCAAAATTCTGGGCACTTTGCCTGACTGTAAGTTGAACTTGTGAAAAGGTTAGTGAAATCCCAGCTTTTTGGGGCAAAATTCAACGGGCTGGAGCCTCGACTCCCGGTATCGCTACCAACTCTCTTCTCCATCTTTGGCGATATCTCAGGCCAAAGTTGACTCTCGCCCGACGTCTTGTCGGTTCCGAAAATTCTGACCCTTTTCATTCCGGAAATTCTGAGCCATCCGGCGATAGCCGGAAGGGGATAGAACTCTCTCTGTGCCCTCGGTCGGTAAACCGGCAGGGCGGAGGGGAGGAGGATGCTAGGAATGTTAAAGCGTCACGAAGTCGAGATTCTGCTGAAGGCTGGTCACCCCAAGACCGAAGTGGCCCGCTTGGCTGGGGTGTCCCTGTGCTCGGTTAAACGTATTGCGGAAGAAGCTCCCGTCGTTCATGTCGATGACGCCGTAGAGCGAGAGAAGCGGCGGATCGGCAGGCCCAGTAAGGTCGACGATTTCCGGAAATTCATCGTTGCACTCCTGGAAGAAACGCCGGACCTGCCTTCGCTGGAAATTCTTCGGCGGATTCGCGAAGCCGGCTATCGAGGAGGCAAGACCGCCTTGTACGCCCTGGTGGCCCCCCTTCGTCCGAAGGAAGTAAAGCCACTGATTCGCTTCGAAGGCCTGCCTGGAGAATTTAGCCAACATGACTTCGGACAAGTAGATGTTGCCTTTCTCGACGGGTCGATCCGTTGTATCCACTTCTTCGCTTCTCGTCTGAAGTATTCCCGTTTCATCCGCGTGAGTGTGGTGAAGAACGAGACGGCGGAGAGCTTGGTGCGCAACCTGGCTGAGCATCTCGACAGTTGGGGTGGCGTTCCGCTGCTGTGCGTGTTCGATCGGCCGAAGACGGTGGCTCTGAAGTGGCGGAGGAACGGCGAGGTCACGGAATGGAATCCGGTCTTCGCTTACGCCATGTTGGAGATAGGCATCGGGGTGGAGTTGTGTTGGCCTCAGCAGCCGCAACAAAAAGGGACCGTCGAGAACCTGGTGGGTTTCGTGAAATCCTCCTTCTTCAAGGTGCGGCGCTTCCACGATCCAGAGGATCTCGAGC
>CAWHHK010000031.1:0-103067 GCA_963829065.1 uncultured Gammaproteobacteria bacterium
CGACGATTGCTTTCGGCGTTGGCTACGGTCTCAACTCGCCGCGCAATCCGATCAGTCCGAATCCGCGGCTGTGCTATTGGGGCGGCTGGGGCGGCTCGCTCGTCGTCAACGACGTCGACGCCGGTTTCACGCTCGCCTATGTCATGAATCGGATGGGCGAAGGCACGGTCGGCGACGACCGCGCGCACACGCTGCTGCGCGCGATGTACACCGCGTTGGCCTGAGCGAGCCGGTGCCGCAACCGCTCGCCGAACGCATCCGCAATGCCTGGCAGGGCCGCATCAGCGGCTGTCAGCTCGGCAAGCCCGTGGAACTCCTGTCGATGCGGGCCGGGCACGCGGCGCTGACGGATTACCTGAGGAGCGTCGATTCGCTGCCGTTGCGCGACTACATCGGCTACCGCACCGGCGCGGGCGTGCAGCGCGAGTGTTGCCGCGGTCACATCACCCGCAGCGAGGCGGACGACGACATCAACTACAGTGCGCTCGCGCTGTGGCTGCTCGAACGTCACGGCACGGGCGTGACGACCGCCGATGTCGCGCGCGCGTGGTTGACGCTGTTGCCGGCTGGCGCAACGTTCACTGCGGAGCGCGCCGCGTACCGCGTACTGCTCGATCGCGCGCACGAACGCTTCGCGCACGGCGCGGAGCCCGGCTTCGATCTCTCTGCCTGCTCCGACAATCCGTACAACGACTGGATTGGGGCGCAGATTCGCGCCGACGTTTACGGCTGGGTGAATCCCGGGTCGACCGACGCTCGCGGCCGAACTCGCGCGGCGTGACGCGGCGCTGTCGCATCGCGGCGACGGCGTGTACGGCGCGATGTTCGTCGCCGCACTCGGCGCCGCGCTCGCCGAGAACTCCGCCGACGATGCGCTCGCGCGGGCGCTCGCCGAAATTCCGCGTGACTCCGGCGCGGCGCAAGCCGTGCGTTTGGGCGCGAGCCTTGCGCACGACGTCGAACGGCGGCGCGACGATCCGCGCGCGCTACGAAGGGCTATCCGTGGTGCATACGCTGAACAACCTCGCGCTCGTCGTGTGGGCGCTGTACTCGCACCTCGATGATTTTGGCGCTGCAATCGGCGAGGCGGTCGCCGCGGGGCTCGATACCGACTGCAACGGCGCCACGGTCGGCGGATTGTGGGGCATTCGAGGCGGCTCGATTCCGCAGCAATGGACCGCGCCGTGGCAGGGCCGCGTCGCGCTCGGACTTGCCGGCTACGGCGAGCTGTCGATCGATGAACTCGCGGATCGCACGACGCGCGTGGCCGAGAAGATTGGGAGCGAGAGCTGAACTGCATGCCTAGCAAGCGAATCTTCTCGCGCAATGTCGACGGCGGTTGGTAACTCAGCTACTACTGCGCGGCAACCGACGCAGCAGACGGTCGACGACGCGGGAAGTGGCTCCGCATCATCGACATTGCCGCGCGATTGGGCAATCTGCGCGGCTGCTCGACAGGCCAGTTCGAGCGCGCGCGCACGCGCCTCCGGCGACGGCAACGCCGGTTCGGATTTGCGAAGGAGAGGGAAACGCGTCTGCTCGCTGCTCATTTTCGATGATCCAGGACCGCCAACCATTTCTCCATGGCGCGATTGTCGCGTCGCTCAATACTTGATCGACTCCGTTGCCGTGGCTGTCGACGCGTCGTCGTTCCACCCGGCGCGCCGGTTGAACACGATGCCCGTGATACCCCTGTTCGGCCACGTCGGTGATCGTCGCGCGAAACTTCGGCGCGCCGCCGTTGTAGACGAAATACCGAATGCGACCCTGCTCGTGGCCCTCGACGTTGGAGTTGTAGCCGGTGAACCAACCCTTCGCTTTGCGCATCAGCATCGTCGCGTACATCTTCGCGACGTGATCGCTCCACTGTTGCTCGGCCTCGTGCGTTGCCTCCATGCGCGTGTAGCCGTGTTCGCGCACGTACGTTCAGCAGACCGGTCGCCCAGTCCACGCCCACTTCGATGCCGCGCGGATAGTTCGTCGACGCGGATCCACTCTGCGGACCCGCGATCGTGATCAGGTTCGGGAAGCCGTTGATCTGCATGCCGAGATACGTGATCGGCCCGTCCGCCATTTGTCGCGCAGCTTCTGCGCCGCCGACACCTTCGATGTCGATGCGGTCGTACGAACCGGTGATCGCGTCGAAGCCGGTCGCGTAGACGATGATGTCGAAGTCGTAGTCGCGCTTCGATCGTGCGAATGCCCGTCGGCGTGATGCGCTCGATCGGCGTCTCCGGCGATGTCGACGAGGTGCACGTTCGGCTTGTTGTAGGCCTCGTAGTAGTTCGTCTCGATCGGCACGCGCTGGATGCCGAAGCCGTGATCCTTCGGAATCAGCTTCTCGGCGACCACCGGATCCTTCACGCGCTGCGCGAATGCGGTTGGCGATGTATTCGGAGAACTCGGCGTTCGCCGTTTCGTCGATGAAGATCTCGCGGAAATTGCTGAGCCAGATGCCGAAGCCGGGCTCGGCGTACAACTTGTCCCACAACGCGAGCCGCTCTTCGCGCGACACTTCGTAGAAGCCGCGGCGGTCGGGTTCGTGTTCGAAGCCGCCGGGGTGCGCAGGCACTTGTCGAAGATTTCGTCGTAGCGCGCGCGGATGTCCGCCATCTCGTCGTCGGAAATCGGACCGTTGTTGAGCGGCGCGCACCAGTTCGGCCGCCGCTGGAATACCGTGAGATCGCCCACCTGTCGGAGAGCGCGGCGATCGACCTGCACGCCGGTCGCGCCGGTGCCGATCACCGCAACTCGCTTGCCGGTGAGTTCCACCGGCTCCTGCGGCCAGTAGTAGGTGTGGAACGACGGACCCTCGAAGCTCTCCATGCCGTTGATGCGCGGCGGCGTCGGCGCCGACAGCAGTCCGACCGCGGTGACGAGGAAGCGGCAGCGTCAGTTCGCGGCCGTTCTGCAGGCGCAGTCGCCAGAGGTCGTTCGCTTCGTCGAACTTCGCGGCGCTCACGAGACAGTTGAACTGCATGTATTTGCGCAGATCGAACTTGTCCGCCACGTAGTTCAGATAGCGCAGGTTCTCCGGCTGACCGGAGAAGCGCTCTTTCCAGTGCCATTCGTTGAGCAGCTCCTTCGAGAACGAGAAGCCGTACGTGTAGCTCTCGGAATCGAACCGGCAACCCGGATAGCGGTTGTGGTACCACGTGCCGCCGAGATCGGCGGCGCCTTCGAGCACGGTGACGTTCACGCCGAGCTGCGACCAGCCGGTACAGCTGATAGATGCCGCCGACGCCGGCGCCGATGATGATCACTTCGTGCTGGGGTGGCATTCTCCGCTGCGGTCGCGTGCTGTTTCATGTTGTCGCCCTCTCTTCGCGCCGGAACAGGCGGCTCCAGCGCAAAACCCTGGTAGCCCTTGGCCGCGACGTCCTCGCACTTCTCGCGGTAGACGCCGAAGCCGCCGATGTAGGGCATGAAGACGCGCGGCTTACCGGGAACGTTGGCGCCGACGTACCAGGAGTTCGCGAGCGGGTAGAGCGTGGTGTCGCCGACTTCGTTGACGTGCACGTACCCATGCGTTCTCGGCGTCTTCCGTCGCTTCGATCGCGCCGACCTGGCGATCGCTCAGATAGCCGATGCAGTCGGCGATCCATTCGACGTGCTGCTCGATCGCGACGATCATGTTGGCGAGCACCGAAGGGCTGCCCGGACCGGTGACGAGGAACATGTTCGGGAAGCCGGCGACCATCAGGCCGAGATAGGTGCGCGGGCCGTCGGTCCACTTCTCCTTGAGGCTGATGCCGCCGCGCCCGCGGATGTCGATCGCGTTCAGCGCGCCGGTCATCGCGTCGAAGCCGATCGCGAGCACGAGGCTGTCGACTTCGTAGTGCTGCGTCGTCGGTCTTGACGCCGTCGGCGGTGATCGTCTCGATCGGCGTTTCGTTGAGGTCGACCAGCGTGACGTTGTCGCGGTTGTAGGTCTCGAAGTAGTCGATGTCGACGCACGGTCGCTTCGTCGCGATCGGATGGTTGCGCGGCATCAATTTCTCGGCGACCTTCGGATCCTTGATCAGATCGCGGATCTTCTCGCGCACGAATTCCGCGGCGGTGTCGTTGGCTTCTTTGTCGTTGATCAGATCGCGCGTAGGCGCCGAGCAGGCTGAAGCCGCCGATGCGCCAGCACTCTTCGTATTGTCGGCGGCGGTCGTCGTCCGACACGCTGAGCGCCGGCACGATCGAGTCCTTGATCATCACGGTCGCAAACCCTGCTTGGCGCTGCAGCTTGCGATACGCCTCGCGATTGGCTTTCCAGTCCGTCGACGACGTCGACGTCGACCGGACCGTTGTTCGCCGGCAGGCTGAAGTTCGGCGTGCGCTGAAACACGGTGAGATGCGCGGCCTGCTTCGCGATCTGCGGGATCGACTGGATCGCCGATGATCCGGTGCCGATGATCGCGACCGTCTGACCGGTGAAGTCGACGCCTTCGTGCGGCCAGCGGCTGGTGCGGTAGGTCTTGCCCTTGAATTTGTCTGCACCGGGCAGATCGACGTCCTTCGGTACCGACAGGCAACCGGTCGCCATCACGCAGAACTGGGCGGAGACCCGATCGCCGCGGTCGGTCGTCACGGTCCAGCGTTTCGCGGATTCGTCGAACGTCGCGGCGGTCACCTTCGTCTTGAACTGGATGTCGCGCCGCAGCTCGAAGCGGTCGGCCACATGATTGGCGTACTTCAGCAGCTCCGGGTTGCGACGCGTAGCGTTCGGTCCACTCCCACTCGATTTCGAGCTTCTCGTCGAACCCGAACGAATATTCCTGACTCTCGATATCGACGCGCGCGCCGGGATAGCGGTTCCAGTACCAGGTGCCGCCGACGCCGTCGCCCGCTTCGTACACGCGCGCCGACAAGCCCTTCCCGCGCAGGTTGTGGAGCATGTACAGCCCGGCAAATCCGGCGCCGACGATGACGACGTCGTACGATTTTTCTACCGTTTGCACTGTTCAGTCCCCCTTAAGACCGGCGGATGGTGCCTGGCACTTTCTGCACGTTCTGCAACGCCTGGCACTTTCTGCACGTTCTGCAACGCCTGGCACGTTTTGCACGTTTGCAACGCCTGGCACCGTTCCCAGATTAGGAGAGTACCGCGGCTACTTCCAGTACGATTCCCGTCGTCGTCAGGCGATGGCTCAGGGAGAACGTATGCCGCAGACCGAACGCATCGTCATTCGCCACATCGAAGGCCGCCGCTCCGAACGCGTCGCGTGGCTGCTCGAAGAACTCGGCATTCCGTACGAACTCGACTTCATTCAAGGCGACATCCTCGGCTCGCTGCTCGCGCTCGAAAAACACCACGAGATGCGGATGACGCCGATCGTGCACATCGGCGACGTCGTCATGGTGGAGTCGGGCGCGATCCTCGAGTACCTGCTCGCGAAGTACGGCAAGGGTTCGGGGCTGCGGCCCGCTGAAGACGCACCGGAGTTTCCCGCGTATCTCGAGTTCCTGCATTTCGCCGAAGGCACGGCGCTCGCGAAGACCATCGCGGACGTCGAGCGATCGAACGATGCGAAAAGCGTTCGCGAAAGCCGGGCGTCGAAGCCACCGGCCGCCGATCAAGCTGCCGGGGCTCGCCGGCTCGCGCACCGGTTCGCAGCGCGTCATGCATTACGCCGAGAACACGCTTGGCGAAGCATCCGTATTTTGCCGGCAATCAATTCACCGCCGCCGACATCATGATGCACTTCGCGCTGAAGCTCGGCGGTCCGATCGCATCCGGCGCGGACTTCAACGTCAAAGCGATCTTGAGCGGCGAGACCGACTACTACGTCGACGTTTCCGAAGGTGAAGGACTTCATGCAGCGCATGCAGGCACGGCCCGCATTCCAACGCGCGATGAAGACGACGATGCCGAAAGGGCCGCCGGCGATGTGACGAGATGAAACGCGCGAACCACACGATGCCCCGCAACTGACCAGAGGAATCACCGTCATGCTCGGACCCAAACTGCGTTTCGGCGCCTTTATTGCGCCGTTCCATCCACTGAGCGAAAACCCGACGCTCGCTCTCGAGCGCGACCTGGAACTCGTCCAGTGGATGGACAAGCTCGGCTATGACGAGGCGTGGATCGGCGAACACCACTCGGCCGGCTACGAACTGATCGCGAGCCCCGAGCTGTTCATCGCCACCGCCGCCGAGCGGACACGGCATATCCGCCTCGGCACCGGTGTGTCGTCGTTGCCGTACCACCATCCGCTGATGCTGGCGGACCGGATGAACCAGCTCGACCACATCACGCGCGGCCGCGTGATGTTCGGCGCGGGCCCCGGCGCGCTGCCGTCCGACGCGTTCATGATGGGCATACCGGTTGCCAAGCAGCGCGACCGGATGGACGAGGCGCTCGATTGCATCGTCAAGCTGTTGCGCGGCGAGACCGTGACGTACAAGAGCGACTGGTTCGAACTCAGCAACGCACGCCTGCAGATGACCCCCTTTACGCGGCCGTCGATCGAGATCGCGGTGGCGAGCCAGGTTTCGCCGACCGGCGCCACGGCGGCGGGCGACATGGCGTGGGCCTGCTGTCGATCGGCGCGACGTCCGCCGGCGGCTTCAATGCGCTGGCGTCCAACTGGGCGATTGCGCAGCAGAGCGCGCGCGACAACGGCCAGAGTGTCGATCGCTCGGCGTGGCGGCTCGTCGGGCCGATGCACATTGCCGAGACGCGCGAACAGGCGCGGGCCGACGTCGCCTTCGGGTTGAAGAAGTGGCTCTACTATTTCACCGACGTCGCGGCGCTGCCGATGGCGGTCGACACCGATACGGATCCGGTCGATGCGCTGATCGCGTCCGGTCTCGCGGTCGTCGGTACGCCCGACGACGCGATCGCGCAGATCGAGCGGCTCGAGAAACAGTCCGGCGGCTTCGGTTGCTACCTGTCGCTCGACCACAACTGGGCCGACTGGGACAAGAAGAAGCGCTCATACGAACTGATGGCGCGGCATGTCTTCCCGCGCTTCCAGGCGTCGAACGTCAATCGCGAGCAATCGCTCGGGCTGGGCGCGCGACAACCGCACCGCGTTTGTCGGCGAGCTGTTCGGCGCGGTTGGCGCGCGCGTGGCTCAGCACATCCAGACCAAGGGCGCCGCCAACATCGCGCCCGAAATCATGGAAGCGATGGGGCTTGGCAAGAAGGGGGCATGAGATGACGGATACGTCGCCGATCACGCGTCATGTCGCGCGCAGATAACGTCGAATCGTGGACCTGCAAGCGTATTTCGACCGCATCGGCTACTCAGGCCCCGTAGCGCCGGACCTCGACACGCTGCGGGCGCATGCATCGCGATGTCCCGTTCGAGAATCTCGACATCTCGCGCGGAGTCCGCATCGAGGTCGACGAAGCGGTCAACTTCGACAAGATCGTCACGCGACGTCGCGGCGGATTCTGCCTTGAGCTGACGGGCACGTTCGCTCGCGCGCTGCGCCAAATCGGCTTTCGCGTCGACGTCATCGGCGCGCGCGTGTTAACGGACGGCCACCTCAGCGAACCGATGTCCCACATGACGCTCGTCGTGCACCTCGATGAGGATTGGATCGCAGATGTCGGCTTCGGCGGACGCTGCATCGAGCCGCTGCGCATGAACGAGCGCGGCGATCAGCTGTTCGGGATGCGCCGCTTCGTGGTCGCGAACGATGGCGACCACTGGTTCCTCACGTGCAGCGAGACGGGTTACGACGCGATGACGTATAGGTTCGTGTTGTGGCCGTGAGTTCGAGGAATTCAATCCCGTGTGTCATTGGCTGCAGACGTCACCGGACTCCCGCTTTACGCAGGGCGACGTCATTTCGCTGGCGACGCCGTCGGGGCGGACCACCTTGGCGCGCAGCCGCTTGATTACATTCGATGGTGTGACGCGCGAGGAACGGGAGGTGGCGTCGCCGGCCGAGCAGGAGACGATCATCCGCAATCGATTTGGCATCGATCTCTAGCTTCAACCATGAACGTCGAGCTGACGATCTCGGTGCACGGCCAGGGACTCTACGACGTCACGCACGAGGTCGCGGAAACGGTTCGCGCCAGCCGCGTCTCCGATGGACTCGCGACGATTTTCATCCGCCACACGTCGGCGAGTCTGGTCATTCAGGAGAATGCCGATCCAGCGGTGCGCGCCGATCTGGAACGTTGGCTGAACCGGCTGGTCCCCGAGAACGATCCCCTTTACACGCATACGACGGAAGGTCCCGACGACATGCCTGCCCATATCAAGGGCGCGTTGACGGCGGTGAGCCTGTCGGTTCCGGTGATGCGCGGAGCACTCGCGCTGGGTGTGTGGCAAGGGATCTATTTGTGGGAACACCGGCACCATGTCGGTGAACGGCGGCTGATCGTCAACATTCTCGGTTGAGTCATTGGCGATTCGTCGACGCCGAGCGATCGCGATGACAATTCGGTTGCGACGGAGTACGGTTGAGTTCGACCAGAACCAATTTCCTCTGATGGAGGTGATCGCTATGGTTTCCGTGACTGAATTGGGCTACGTGTGCTTCGGCGTTTCCGATCTCGCCGAATGGCGCGATTTTGCGGGATCGATCCTCGGGACTCGAGGTCGTCGAGGAAAAAGGGGAGCCGAATCGGCTGTATCTGCGCACCGACTACTGGCATCACCGGATCATCCTCGAGCAGAACGCGGCCGATGATCTCACCGCGGCTGGACTGCGCGTCGCCGGCGTCGAAGAGTTCTCGGCGATGCAAGCGGTGCTGCACGACGCGGGCGTGAAGTTCGAACTCGGCGGGACGCGATCTCGCCGCCGAACGCCGCGTGCTCGAGATCATGCGATTGACCGACCCCGCCGGAAATCCACTCGAGATTTTTCACGGCCCGCAGATCGAAACGCACAAACCGTTCCTGCCGGGGCGGCGCATGCACGGCCGCTTCATCACGAATGACGACGGCGGCGTCGGCCACATGATTCTGCGCACGCCGGCGCCGAGCGCGGGCGGGCTCGACGCGGCGTACCGTTTTTACAAACTCCTCGGTATGCGCGGCGGCATTGAATACAAGGTGCCGACGCCGGACGGCAACGTCGCCGAGGTGTTGTTCATGCACTGCAACGAGCGCGATCACTCGATCGCATTCGGGCCGCCGAGCAAAAAGAGCATCAATCACCTGATGCTCGAAGTGGAGAACCTCGACGACGTGTTCATGACGCACGATCTGGTGCAGGCGAGCAAATACCCGGTAATGATCAGCCTCGGCAAACACGCGAACGATCGCATGTTCTCGTTCTACGTTGCGTCGCCGTCGGGCTTCCTGATCGAAATCGGTTGGGGCGGACGGCCGGCGACGCACCAGTCCGAGCACTACACGCGCGATACGTACGGTCACGTGTTCAATAAAGGCATGGGACCGGGGATGAGCATCGACAAATGAACACCCGCGTAACGAACGGTGGCGCAGGGGCCGTGCGTCGAGCGCCATACCACCCACGCTACGCGAATGCCTGGCGACGCAGTTGCACGCCGTGCATCCGCGGAAGTAGCGACGCCGCGTGCCCTGGATGTCCGCCGTGGTTTTGTTCGCGTTGCGCAGTTGCGTGGCGATCGGTCTCGTTGCGACGGTCGCGATGCCGTTGATGGCGGCGCGAACACCCCGATCGTCCACGCCGGAGTGCCGGCGCACGTCCTGCGATCTCTAGGCTCACTGCCGGCGAACGTGCCTGGCACTCCGGTCGAGTTCTGACCCGATCGAGATGGCCTGAACCGTCACCCTTTCTCCTCCGTGTCTCTCGCGTGGTCGCCATCCAGCGCGAGCTTGTCGGGGTCGAGACCTTCGCGCTTCTCCAAATCGGCCAGCAGTCCGGCATCGCTGAGATCGAGCTTGCGCGACTTCTCCCAGTCGTGTTGCGCGATCTCCTCGAGCCGCTTTACGACGTCGTGATTGTCGGTTTCGATGGCAAGTTCACGCCGCGAATCGAAACTACCGGGCGCCAGATTGATTGATCCGATGATCGCGCGCTTGCCATCCGCCAGCATCATCTTCGCGTGCAGCTTCAGATGGTGAGTGGTGTGGATCTTCGCGCCGACGTCCTGCAGGATTCGCAAGCTGCCGGCCCCCTCTATGAGTTTGTCGGCTTTGAGCGAATGCGGCTTCTTAGTGAGGATGTGTACCTTCACTCCGCGCGTCACCGCGCGCACCAGACGCTCGATGATCACCGTGTCCTGATAGCGTTCGTTCTGCACCCACAAAGTGTGCTCTGCCGCATCGATGAACGCGGCGATGCGCTGGCGGCCGTTGTCGGGACACCAGATGAGTTTCGAATCGGGATGTGGGATGAAGTTTTTCTGATCCCAATCGGCGTCGAAGCACGCAACCATCTCGCCCACTTCGAGGCCGTGCTTCGTGATGACGGCGTAGTCGCGTGTTTCGGTGAGATCCTTCGGCTCCCAATTCAGTGATTCCACGTATCCGACGTTGTTGTCGATCACCATCGACTTCTGATGCGTGAGATCGAACTTCGGGTTGCTGTCGCGCACTGCGATACCGGCGTCGGTCAGTAGCGTGCGCGCCGCTTCGTTCTCGGTCTCGCCGTGACGGCGTGCGGGATTGAGCATCACTCTGATATTGACGCCGCGTCGCTTCGCCGCGATGACTGCGCCCAGCAGCGCCTCGTCGGTGAACAGAAACATCCTGATGTTCAGCGATTGCTTGGCGCCGTTGATGGCGTCGAGGATCGGCTTTGCCGTGTCGTCGGGAAGAACGATCAGTGCGTGTGACATGGTGAATGACGCATGGCTATAGCAACATCACGCTAACAAACCGGGCGCGACGTTTAACCCCGGGATTTCGCGTATTCAGGGTACAAGGGTGAACGACATACGATCGTTCCGATACCTGACCATGGTCAATTATCTGCTAGCGTGCGCCGCACCGTCGCTCGCAAACGAGAACGTGGCAGTGCGGCACGAACTCACCCATCTGCATGAAAGTCGTGGCTCGCTGATGTTGCGTGTCGCCAAGATTCGTACGGGACTGCTGCAGACGGAAAATCCGCCGTCTCGAACCGTTCGCCTGATCAGCAACGTGCAAGTCGAGCCTGCTGCCGACGCTGTAACCCAGGATTACTCAGTGCGCAGCGCGTTTCTGCTGTATCGGCAGCGCCGGCAACGGCAGGTCGAGATCCTCGCCGGCCACCGCCCGCGACCGCTGGACGCACGCGGCCGAGGGCTGGCGCCGGCGTGACCGCGAAATTCGCTTCGCGGCAAATGTGTTGCCGACGAAGAGTCTGTCGTTGTTCTATTGACGTCCTATTGCAAGCGCGTCGCCGCGCCACGTCGCGAGGAATTCGCCCATGACCCTAGTTGCAAAACCCGCGGTGCCGACGCCGCAACATTTCATCAACGGCGAATTCGTTGCGGCGCGCTCGGGCGGCACGTTCGAAGTCGTCGATCCCGCGACCGAAGCGCTGACGACGCTGGCCGCGCGCGGCGATGCGCTCGACATCGACGCCGCGGTGCGCGCGGCGAAGGATGCATTCGACGGCGGCGCGTGGTCGCGCGCGAAACCGTCGTTCCGGCGCAAGGTATTGTTCAAAGCGGCCGACCTGATCGAAGCGCGCTCTGACGAGATCATCAAGCTGCAGTCGCTCGAGATGGGTGGACCGATCGGGCCGTCGCATCCGGGACCGCATCCGATGCTCGAGCGCTCGGCGTGGAATTTCCGGTTCTTCGCGGAAGAGCAGGAACTCGCCGGCAACGAATCGTTCAATCGCGACGACAGCCTGCTTGACGTACACGATGCGCGACGCGGCCGGCGTATTCGGCCTGATCACGCCGTGGAACGGGCCGTTCATGCTGTCGACGTGGAAAATGGCGCCGTGTCTCGCGTACGGCAACTCGGCCGTGCACAAGCCGTCGGAGTTGTCGCCGCTGTCGATCCGCGTGTTGTGCGAGATTTTCCAGGAAGCGGGCATGCCGGCCGGCGTCTACAACATGGTGCTCGGCTACGGCGCCGAGGCGGGTGTGCCGCTCGTCGAGCACAAGGACGTGATCGGCGTGTCGTTCACGGGATCGCCGGCGACCGCGCGCGACATTGCCGCGCGTGCGGCGAAATCGTTGAAGCGCACGTCGTTCGAACTGGGCGGCAAATCGGCCAACATCATCTTCGCGGATGCGAATCTCGCGCGCGCGATTCCGGCGGCCGCGATGTCGATCTTCATGAACGCGGGTCAAGCGTGCGTCGCCGGCTCGCGCATCCTGGTGCAGCGGCCGATTTACGAGCAATTTCTCGATGGTTTTGCGAAAGCGGCGGCCGGTTGGAAAGCGGGTGATCCGTTCGATCGCACGACGCGCCTGGGTCCGCTAGTGCACAAGCGCCAATACGATCGCGTGACGGGCTATCTCGCGACCGCGCGCAAAGAAGGCCGGATTCTGTTCGGCGGTGAGCGTCCGGAGGGATTTGCGAAGGGCTACTACGTCGCGCCGACCGCGATCGTCGATGTCGACAACTCGGCGCGCGTCTGCCAGGAAGAAATATTCGGGCCCGTTGCGGTGGTGATGCCGTTCGACGATGCCGACGATGCGCTGAGAATCGCCAACGATTCGACGTACGGACTCGCCGGCTACATCTGGACCGAGTCGCAGACGACCGCACACTACGTCAGCCACCGTCTGCAGACCGCGATGATCTGGATCAACGCAGGGTTCGAGCGCGATCTGCGGCAGCCGTTCGGCGGCATCAAGAACAGCGGCACCGGGCGCGAAGGCGGCGCGCACAGCCGCGACTTCTATACCGAGACGCGCTTCGCGTCGTTCCCGCTGACGCCCCGTCAATCGGCGCCGCGCGCATGAGTGACACCGTGCTGACTGACGAGCGCGTCAAGGCGCTCGAGGCGATTGCGACGTCGACATTGGCGCATCAGCTGCAGATGCGCGGCATCCGCAGCACGTTTTTCTCGGGCCTGAAACCGTTGCACCCGGAACTGCGGATGGTCGGCCGCGCGCGCACGCTGCGCTACGTCGCGCTGCGCGAGGATCTGCAACAGCAGTACGGCGGCGGTATGAACGCGCAGCGGCGCGCGGTCGAGGGGCTCAAACCCGGCGACGTGCTCGTGATCGAAGCGCGCGGCGTGCCGGATGCGGCGACGATCGGCGACATCTTCGCGACGCGCGCGTTCAAGCTCGGCGCCACCGGCATCGTCACGGACGGCGCGTTGCGCGACACGCCGGCGATCGCCGAATTGCACCGGCCCGTCTATCACCTGTCGTCGCACGGCGCGACGCTCGGACGGCAGCACATGCCGTTCTCGATCGATGAACCGGTCACGTGCGCGGGCGTGTTCGTCGTGCCGGGCGACGTGATCGTCGGCGACGGTGAAGGCGCCGTGGTGATTCCGATTGCGCTGCTCGAGGAGGTCGTGCGCGACGCGTCGATCCAGGAAGAGCGCGAGCGGTTTGCGCTCGAGCGCGTCGCGGCGGGGGAGTCGACGGTCGGCCTTTTCCCGTTGTCGAAGGAGCGCATGCCCGAGTTCGATAAATGGTCCACACATCGAAAAGGCAAAACATGAGCGCGCGCAAGAGCATCCACATCGAAGGCCTCAGCCATCTGACTGGCATTCCGGTCGCGACGCGAATCGGTCCGTTGCTGATTTCGAGCGTGATCGCGCCGTTCGATGCGGGGACTCGACACGTGCCAGACGGTTATGCCGCGCAGTACGCGAACATTTTTCGCCACGTAGGTGCGATGCTGAGCAGCGCCGGCGCGGATTGGCGGCATGTCGCGAAGATGGAGTTCTGGGTGCCGGTTGCGGAGGCGCGCGACGCGTGCGAAGCGCCGTGGAACGAACGGTTTCCCGACGCAGCGTCGCGACCGGCGCGGCACACGCACGTCGTTGCCGACAGCAAAGCCGTCAGCGCATCGTTCATCGCTTATGTAGAGGATTAGCCGTTGCTGACCACCTTCGAGATCAAACAGGCGGCCGCTGCGTTGTGGCGCGCCGAACAGACGCGTGACTGGACCGAGCCGGTGTCGAGCCGCTACCCGAATGCCGACGTCGCCGACGCATACCGCATTTCGCTCGCGGTCCGCGATCTGAAGCTCGCGGCCGGGCGGTCGGTGAGGGGTCACAAAATCGGCCTGACGTCGAAAGCGATGCGCTCGATGACCGGCGCGACGGAACCCGACTACGGCTTCATTTTCGACAACTGGTTCGTGCTCGAAAGTTCGGCGGTCAGCCGCGCGACGATGAACCGGCCGCTCGTCGAGGTCGAGCTCGCGTTCGTGATGGGCGACGAACTCGTCGGGTCCGTCGGTCAACGTCGCCGACGTGATCCGCGCGACCGATTTCGTATTGCCGGCGCTCGAGATCGTCGACAGCCGCTACAACGCGCGTGGCAAGAACATGCTCGTCGACAGCATCGCCGACGCCGCGATGTGCGGTTTCGTCGTGCTCGGCGGCCGGCCGTTGAGTTTGCTCGACGTCGACCTGCGGCGCATGAGCGCGTCGCTCGCGATCAACGGCGACATCATGGAGACCGGTTCCGCCGGCGCGGTCATGGGCAATCCCCTCAATGCGGTCGTCTGGCTCGCGAACAAGCTGCACGAGTTCGGCGTGATGATCGAGCCGGGCGACGTGATTCTGTCCGGATCGTTCGTCAAGGCGATCCCGTTCAACGCCGGCGATTCGATCGTCGCGCTGTTCGACGAACTCGGCGAGGTGACGTTGCGAGTGACGGAGTAGGAGGCGTCCGCGATGAACGATGAACTGATCGAGCAGTCCTTTGAGCTTGCAGGAGAACGCGCCGGCGATATCACCGCGGCCGTTTACGAGGCGTACTTCGAGCGCTGTCCGGGTTCGCGCGAGCTGATGAAGCTGACGGACCAGTACATGCGCGGGCGCATGCTCGAAAGCGTACTGGTGTTGTTGATGATGGGTTCAGCGCAGGACCAGCGCGACTACATCCGCTTCGAAGCGAAAAGCCATTCGAGCTACGGCGTGCTGCCGCACATGTACGAAAATCTGCTCGGTGCGGTGCGCGACACGGTCCGAACCGCGCTCGGCGCGGATTGGACGGGCGCGATGGAAGCCGCGTGGACGGCGCGGCTCGACGCGATTCTGCGGGAGATCGAAGCCTGCGGGGTCGCCGAGGTGCTGAAACAATGAAATTCAAACCGGAAGTTCAGCTCTGTTCTCGATTCGCCGCTGATCGCGCGACTCAGCGTGGTCGATCGGAACGGCTATCCGCATACCGTGCCGTTGTGGTTCGACGTCGACGGCGGCGACATCGTGATGATCAGCGATCGCAATACGCGCAAGGTGGATTTTCTGGGATCGAATGCAAAAGCATCGATCTGCATCGGCGGCGGCGAAGCGACGGACGGTGAAGTCGGTCCGGGTTACCTCTTCAAAGGCGAGTGCACGGCGGAAGAAGATTCCGGGCTACAAGTGGCTGCGGCGGATCACCCTGCGATATCGCACGCCGGAAGTGGCGGAGAAGGAAATCGAGCAGTGGCGCACCGAGCTCGACATCATCGTGTTGCGGCTGACGGTAACGAAGGTCATTAAGGTCTACTGACGTCATTCACCGCGCGAGCTCTGGAACTGTGGCGACGACGGCCTTCGGCCGGCGCGCTTCGTCGTACAACCCCCAATGCGCTTCCTCGGGATGTTGACCGTGGACCGCAAGTGCGTCCGCGACTCGCCACGGCGCGTCGAACGCC
Organism: uncultured Gammaproteobacteria bacterium; assembly: GCA_963829065.1. GTDB lineage: Bacteria > Pseudomonadota > Gammaproteobacteria > Pseudomonadales > Azotimanducaceae > DATJGR01. Next base: position 15,663 of record CAWHHK010000031.1, read on the forward strand.
GAAAAGTACGCGAACGCGCGTGCCGGCGTCGGCGCAAACAGTTCGCGAAGACGAGTGTAGAACGCCGCTTGGCGCGATTCGGAATAGCCAGCCTCTGTCGGCGCGGTGGGCACGCCGGTCTCTTTGACGAGGATGGGTCCGCAGTACGCGGTCGCAAGCAGATCGACGACATTGACGACGAACTGCGCCGCGGTCTCCGCCGACGCGTGTGCGAACCACGGTTGGAAAACCGGATGAACGTTCGCGAGCAGAAAATCTGCATCGACGAAGATCGGCCGCGCATCGTCGGTGAGATATACGTGGAACGGTTCGGTCGTGGACAACGCAAGGCCGGGCGCTTTCGCACGCATCGCATCGATCGCGCGTTGCAGCGTCTTGAAGTCGCCACGTTGGTCGAATACCACTTCATTGCCGAGCGAAGCGCCGACGACGAGTTGCGGATGACGCGTCCAGGCGGCGATCGCGTTGCTGATCTCTTGTTCGTTCGCGACGTCCCACACGCCGAGGATCACGGCCTTGAAGCCGAGTCGAGCCGCGACGTCCGGAACACGCTCTGCTCCATGCAAAGTGCCGTAGGTGATGAGCCCATCGAAGCGGCTGCGCAGCACCGTCAGGTCCGCGGCGATGCTCGACTCGTCCGCGTGGGTCGCCCGGCCATCGACCATCTGAAGACCGGTCGGCTGATAGGCAACGAAACGGACGGAAGCCATTGCAGCGCTCACCGAAACCGGCGACTCGTGTCGGCACGACGGTGCTGCGTACGCCACGCCGGTCGTCAGCAGCAGCATCACGCACCCAGCGAGCCGCTGGCGCAGACAGTGCCAGGCGTTGCATTCCTGGCGCAGACGGTGCCAGGCGTTGCATTCCTTGCAGATCGTGCCAAGCACCGCGGCCGCACGACGCGTGTTGGTGCACGATCCGCAACGAACGCAACGCCTGGCACCAACCATCGCCGTTTGCGGCCGTCGTGTCAGTTCAGCTCCATCCCCGCCAATTCCCCTTCGTCCCGCCACTCCTTCAGCACCGCGTTGAATGCGTTGATGCCGGGCGCGTAAGGGGAGTTCTGCATGTTGGCGTTGGCGGACTTGCCCTCGCGGTTGTAGTAACCCGGCGTGCACTGTTCGAGAAACGCTGCCGCACCAGGACCGGCGCCGGCGAGCGCGACGATCTGTTTGACCCACGCGTCTTCGGCCTCGGGCGTGACTTCAACGACTCGCGCGCCGCGTTTTTTCACTTCGTCGACGATGTACGCCACGTGCACCGCCTGGTCGTCGAACATCGCCGTCATGTTCGGCGACAGTCCGTTCTGGTTGATGCCGATCGTGAACCAGTTCGGAAAGCCGTGACTCGACAGACCATGCAACGTTCGGTAACCGTTCGCCCAGTGATCGTAGAGTGAGACTCCGCCGCGACCGATCGTGTCGAAGTCCACGCGACGATGTGCAGACGTCGTGATCTCGAAACCGGTCGCGTAGATGATGCAGTCGACTTCGTAAGCAACGCCGTTCGCGACCACGGCATTCTCGGTGATCCGTTCGACCCCTTTCGAATTCGAGACGTCGACCAACTCGACGTTGGGCCGGTTGAACGTCGCGAGATATTCGTCGTTGAACGTCGGCCGTTTGCAGAACTGCCGATACCACGGCTTCAGGCTCTCGGCCGCCGGTACTTTGGCCACTGTCTCCTGCACGCGGCCGCGAATTTCGTTCATCTTCTGAAAGTCGGCGATCTCCGCGCGCAGCATGATCTCTTCCATGTCGAGATCGCCGGTGTCCTGCCGTCGGTTCATCAATGAAACACCGATGCGGCGCGCGATGTCGGTCCAGCCGTCGGCGACGAGGTCTTCACCGAAGCTCTGACCTGTCAGCACCGCCGCGAAGTTTTCGCGGCGCGCGCGTTGCCAACCGGGCGACTGCTCGCGGTACCAGTTTGCGTCGGTCGGTTTGTTGCCGCGCAGATCGACCGACGATGGCGTGCGTTGGAACACGTACAGCTTCTTCGCGTATTCACCGACGAACGGCACGCATTGAATCGCCGTGGCACCGGTGCCGATGATCGCGACGCGTTTGTCGGCGAGTTTCGTCAGGCCGCCGTGGTGATCGCCGCCGGTGTAGTCGATAGTCCCAGCGCGACGTGTGGAACGTGTGGCCTTTGAACTCGCTGATGCCGGGAATGCCGGGCAACTTCGGTCGGTTCGCGGGCCCCGTCGCTTGAATGACGAATTGCGCGCGGATGTTGTCGTTGCGATGCGTCGACACCTGCCAGCGTTGGGCGTCGTCGAGCCATTTCACTTCGGTGACGCGCGTCTGAAAGATCGCGTTGTCGTACAAACCGAAGTAATTGCCGACGCGCTGCGTGTGGCCGTAGATTTCCGGCGCGTACGAGTATTTCTCCTTCGGCATGTAGCCCGTTTCTTCGAGCAGCGGCAGATAGCAATACGACTCGATGTCGCACTGCGCGCCGGGGTAGCGGTTCCAGTACCACGTGCCGCCGAAATCGCCGCCCGCCTCGATGATGCGAAAGTTCGTGATTCCGCGTTCCTTGAGCCGTGCCGCCGCCATCAGTCCGCTGAATCCTGCGCCGATGACGACGACGTCGATTTCCAGATCGAGCGGCGCGCGTTCGTAGCCGGGATCGACATACGGATCGTCATCGGCGTAGTGGGCAAACTGCGATGCCGCTTCGATGTACTGGTTCTCGCCGTCGTCGCGAATCCGCTTGTCGCGCTCGAACCGATATTTCTCGCGCAATGCCGCCGGGTCGAAATCGAGATCCGGAAACAGGTTGTGGAGTCTTTCGCGTTCTGTGCTCATCGTCGTAAATCCGTCGTGGTTGGGGATAGTGCCAGGCGTTGCGCGGCACCGTCAGTTCACTCACCGCCGGTGGACCCGGCGTCGAAACGAAACGCAGCCTGTCCGAGGCGACCGCCGATGTCCAGACCGCCATCGGACACGGGATTTCTGGCGATTTGATGACGGGCTGAGTTCTAATCGGCGCTGCTCAAACGCACGAGACGGGGAAACGAAATGTACGTCCGCACGGTGGGTTTGTTGCTCGGGCTTGTCGCGGCCGCCTGCGTGCAGGCAGGCGCGCTCGACACCGTGCGGACCGAGAAGATGCTGAAGATCGCGTATCGAACCGACGTGCCGCCATTTTCGTCGGCGCAGCCGCCTCGCGGTCAATCGCGCGCTGTCGGAAATCTACCTGTCCGGCGACATCGGCAGGACGTGGACGAAATGGTTCGGCCCTTTCGGCGTCCAGCCGACGAGCCTGTTGCTCGAGCTGTATCGGCTGAACTCGATTCCGGAGAAGTAGAACGGGGCGTCTCTTCAGCTGCTCTTCGGGCCGAGAAATTTCTCCATCTGGCCCGTATCGAAGTACTCGTACGCGCGCGAAATTTTACCGTCGCGTACGAAGCCAACGAAACAAACGTCCATCTGCCCAACGAAATCGTTCGGGTGCGTGACATATAGCGTGTGCTGTTGGACGAAGCCGCCCTCGAAGACGTGCACGCGGCGGTTCTTGAAGCGCATCTTCTTCAGGCGTTCCATGCCGCCTTTCAGCACCGCGAGATTGGCCTCGCGCTGTTGATAGAGGCAGTCGTGGCTGTGCCAGACGATCGCCTCCGGCGCGTAGCAGCTCTCGAGCGTCGCGTAGTCTTTCTGCTCGATCGCGTCGAAAAAGCGATCGCACAGCGTCAGCAGATTCCAGTCTTGTCTCACGTGTTGTCCCCCGTCGCGACGGCGTCGGATTTGTCCGCAAGGGGACTGTAGCTCGATCGGGCGGCGCGCCATGCCGGAAATTTGCCGGAGTCCATGTACTCGTCGATCCGCGTGATTTTGCCGTCGCGGCAAAGTCCGACGATACAGATCCACAGCGCGCCTCGATGGCCGCTGTGTTGTACGCCGTGCAGCGTGTACTGGATGACGAAGCCGCCGTCGAATGTGTTGATGATGCGGTCGTTGTACGTCCGGCGTCGCTGCATCTCGTAGCTCGCGGGCAGCGCCGCGAGGTTATCCGCGCCGGTCGTGTCGCGTCCGTATACGTTGTGCCAGACGATGCAGTCGGGTGCGTAGATCTCCGCCAGCAGATCGACGCGTCGATCCTGATACGCGTCGAAGAAGCGGTTGCAGAGGTCGCGAACCTCGCTGTCGGTCATATTCACGCCGACGCTCCTTCCGCGCTTTGCGGTTCTTTCGAAAGAGCAGCGCGAGCGCGCTCGCTCGCGCGCGGGGCGAACTTGCCCGCGTCGAGATATTCGTCGAGGCGCGTGATCTTGCCGTCGCGGCACTGCGCGATGACGCACGCGGACAGCGACGTCCGCTTACCCGAATGCGCTACGACGTTGACCGAGTACTGCACGACGAAACCGGTCTCGAACGTATTGATGGTGCGATCGTCGTAGGTCCGCCGGCGATGCAACTTGGCGCCGTCCCGCAGCACAGCGAGATTCTCGTCAGCGGAGATCTCTTTGCCGGTCACGTTGACCCACAGTTGCATGCCGGGGGCGTAGAGCTTCGCGACGGTGTCGATGTCCGCGCGCTCGAGCGCGTCGAAGAAGCGGTGGCACAACTCCCGTAGCTCTGCGTCCGTCACGTCAAACGCTCCCCGAGGTTTTCGATACTCCGCGCCGATGTTACCGCGAGCCACATCCAGCCTTGTAGCGATGTGCATAAGGCGAATATCCTGCGGATTCGCGAATTAAAGGGGGACGCAATGAACAAGGCTCTTGGTTTCAACCACATCGACCTCGGTACCAAGGACATGGAAGCGACGCGCGCGTTCTACGAGGACGTACTCGGCTTTCCGCTGGTTCGCGCGGACCTCGTCGAGTTGGGCAAGCGAGGGGTCATGCAGCACTTCTTCTTCGACATCGGCAACGGCCAGTTGCTGGGCTTCATGAGCGGCGAGAACGTCGAGGGATATCCGAAGGATTTCGACTCCGGCATCAACAAGGGCCTTGGCCTGATGCCCGGCGTTTACCATTTCGCGTTCAATGCGGATTCGCTCGAAACACTCGCCGCCACACAGCAGCGGCTGGAGGCACACGGCGTCGCGGTGCGCGGGCCGGTCGATCACGAGGGCTGGTCGAAGTCGATTTACTTCGAAGACCCCAATGGCCTGCAGCTCGAGGCCTGCCACCTGACGCGAGCGTTCGTTGCGGACGATGCGATTCCGCGCGTACGTTTTCGCGTAGAGCGCGGCGAGAAGCTGCCGCCCCGCGACGAAGTGGAGAAAGTGAAAGATCGAGCCGCGGTTGAGCACGCCGGTTAGTCGAACAGTTCCCGCGAGGGGCGAAGACCTACTGCTCGACGGATTGCTCGGGCGCGTCCGCGAGGTCGTGCCGCTGATCGCGAGCCGCGCTCGTGCCGCAGAGCTCGAGCGCAAACCCGACGACGCGGTCATCGATGCGCTGAAAGCGACCGGCGTATTTCGCATCGTTCGTGCCACGCCGCTTCGGCGGCTACGAGATCGGGCTCGACCTCTTTGTCGACATCGGCGTCGCCGTCAGCGAAGCGTGTCCGTCGACGGGCTGGATCACCACTTTCTACATGGAGCACAACTGGCTGCTCGGCTTCTTCAGCGACGAACTGCAGCAGCAGGTGTTCGCGCGACGCGCCGTTCATGCTGGCGCCCGGCAGCGTGAATCCGCTGAGTGGCCAGGCGGTGCCGACGGTCGGCGGCTTCGAACTGACGGGCCATTGGAAATATGCGACTGGCGTCGTGCACGCCGACTGGGTCCTGCTGAGTGCGCAAGTTCCCGCCGAGCCCAATCCCGTGCAGCGGATGTGTCTCGTGCGTCCATCCGACGTCGAGGTGCGCGATACGTGGCACGTCGACGGCATGGTCGCGACCGGCAGTCACGACATCGTCGCGAACGCGGTGTTCGTGCCGGAGCGCCAGATGTCGCTGTTGGTGCCTCCCGTCGTCACTGCCGGCGCGAACGCAACGTACCTGATGCGTTTGCCGGTGCGACCGTTCCTGTCGCTGACTGCCGCGATTCCGGCGTTGGGCGCGTCGCGTCGCGCCGTCGAACTGTATCGCGCGTTGATCGCCGATCGCGTGCGGTTCGGCACCCACAAGGTACAGAGCCAGACCGCCCCTGCGCAGATCCGTCTGGCGCACCGCGCTCGCGGACGTGCGCGCCGCGGAGACGGTGATGCGCGCGATTGCGCGCGCGATCGAGGGCCACGCGCGCGGCGAGTCGCGCCTGTCCGACCTCGATCAGGTCGAGATGCGACTCGCGATCGCCCACGTCGTGCGGGATTGCAAGAGCGTCGTACGACACGTGATCGAAGGCAGTGGCGCCGGCGTGCATTTCCTCGATCACGAGCTGCAGCGGATCAACCGCGACGTGCAGATGATGAGCGCGCATACGGTATTCGATCTCGATCTCGTGGCTGAGCAGAGCGGTCGCGCCCGGCTCGAATCGAGCGCGCCGTTGTTTCCCCGATAATTATTATTTGATCGCACGGTTAGGATTTCGAGAGGAGGGGTATACATGCCGAGACTACGTGAAGTTCCAAGAAACGAAGCACATCCGGCCGCGAAGAAAGCTTACGAACGGATGTTCGGTGAGCGCGATCCGGTCGAATCGCCGGGCACGTCGACCGGAACGCCAGGCAACTGGTGGACCGTATTCGCCAGCGTGCCGGACTGCTTCGATCACACGCTTGCGGGATTCGCGCTCTACGCGCCGGGCAAGCGCAAGATCAAACCCGAGCTACGCGAGCTGGCCGTGCTGCGCACGGGTTATGCGCGCGGCAGCCGGTTCGTCTTTTCGCAGCACTGCAAGGCGGCGCGTGCTGTGGGCCTGAGCGAGGAGAAGGTCCAGGCCATCCGCTCGTGGCAAGTCGCGACGTGCTTTTCGAGCCTCGAACGCGCCGTGCTCGCGTACACCGACGCGCTCGTGCTTGAAGGCGGTCGCGTGGCTGATGGTGTGTTCGATGCGCTGCGCGCGGAGCTCGGCGATACCGAGATCTTCGAGCTCTCCTACATCACGTGCACGTACGATATGCACGCGGTGCTGAGCCGCGCGCTGCGCCTCGAATACGACGACGTCGACGACCGGATCAGCGAGGTGCCGGTTCCGGCGCGGTCGTAGGTCAGCGACCGCCTCGCGAGATCTTAGGCCGGCAGCGTCAGCGGCAGACTGCGCAGCCGCGCGCCGGTCGCGGCGTACACCGCGTTTGCCACCGCCGGCGCGATCGGCGGTGTCCCCGGTTCGCCGATGCCGGTCGGCGGCGATGTGCTCGGCACGACGTACACCTCGACCAGCGGCACTTCGTTCATGCGCAGCAGCGGATAGTCATGGAAGTTCGACTGTTCGACGGCGCCGTCTTTGATCGTGATCCGACCCCTCAGCGCAGCCGTCAGACCGAATACGACGGCGCTCTCGACCTGCGCGTAGAGCTGGTCGGGATTGACGACGATGCCGCAGTTGACTGCGCAGACCACGCGCTCCACCTTGATCGCGTTGTCCTTGATGCTGATCTCGGCCACTTCGGCGACGACGGTGCCGAACGATTCGTGTACGGCGATTCCCTGATGCGTGCCGATTTGCGGCTTGCCCCAGCCGGCTTTGTCGGCAACGAGATCGAGCACGCTGAGATGTCGTTCGTTGCCTTGCAGCAGACGCTGGCGGAACTTGTACGGATCCTCACCGGCCTTGTGCGCGAGTTCGTCGATGAAGCTCTCGACGACGAACGCGTTCTGCGAGTGGCCGACGCTGCGCCAGAATCCGAGCGGCACGCCGGGATCGTAGAAGACGTGCGCGATGTCGATGTTCGCAATCGCATACGGTAGCTCGACGGCGCCCTCGTGCGACGACGGATCGTGCGTCTTGATGAACGGATTGGCCGCCGCCACCAGCGATTTGGTCAGCCAGTGCGGCATCCACTCCGGCGCGACGCTGCCGAACACCGGCAACAGCGAACGGAACAGGCTGGGCGCGACGATCTTGTGCGACCAACTCTGCGCTTGGCCGTTGGCGTCGAGCGCGGCCTCCAGCACGTTGTATGTCGCGGGGCGATAGAAGTCGTGCCGCATGTCCTCTTCGCGAGACCAGATCAGCTTCACCGGGCGCTTGACGTGGCGCGACACCAGCGCCGCCTCGGGAACGAAGTCGGGAATGCCGCGGCGACCAAACCCGCCCCCCATCAACGTCGTGTGCACGGTGACCTTCTCGCGCGCAATGCCGAGCGCGTCGGCGGCGAGCGCCTGGCAGATATCCGGACCCTGGTTGGGCGACCAGATCTCGCACGCGCCGTCCTTGAACGACGCGGTCGTGTTCTGCGGCTCCATCGTCGCGTGCGCGAGATACGGCACTTCGTACACCGCCTGGTGCACCGCCGCGGCGTTCTTCAGCGCCGCTTCGGTATCGCCTTCGTCACGAATCGTCCGCCCGTCCTCTTTGGCCTTCTCGACCCACGCGGCGCGGATCGCATCGCTATCGAGGCCGGCCAGCGGTCCTTTGTCCCACGTCACGTTGACGATGCGCGACGCCTTCGTCGCGTGCCAATACGTGTCGGCGACGACGACCACCGCGCCGTTCTGCGCGAAGATGTCGATGACGCCCGGCGCTTTGAGCGCGGCGGTTGCGTCGAACGATTGCAATGAGCCGCCGAAATGCGGATTGCGCATCAGAATCGCGATGACCATCCCGGGTACGTCGACGTCCATTCCGTACAGCGCGGTGCCGGTGCTCTTCTCGGGACCGTCGAAGCGCCGCAGCGACTGACTGATGTATTTGAACTCGGACGGATTCTTCAGGACCGGATTCTTGGGCAGCGGCAGCTTTGCCGCGTCGTCAGCGAGTTCGCCGTAGCTGAACGATTCGGTCGTACCAACGCGCAGCACTCTGCCATTGTCTGCTCGGCATTGATCCGGCTGTGACGTGCCAACGAGTCGCCGCTGCCGCGACGAGCATTTCGCGGGCTTGCGCGCCGGTCGTGCGCAGGATGTCCCAGCGGGTGCTGACCGACGAGGAACCACCGGTGATCTGAATCGGGTTCTGGAACGCTTTGTTCACCGGCGCCATTTCGACGACGATGCGGCGCGGGTCGATCTCGAGCTCCTCTGCGATGATCGTCGGCAGCGCCGTCAGCACACCTTGGCCCATCTCGGTCTTGTCGAGTTGAAAGATCACTTCGTCCTTCGGTGTGATCTGCAACCAGGCGTTCGCCTGGAACGAACCGGCGCGGGCATTCGGTATCGTTGCGCCGGCGCGTTGCGCCGGAAACACCCCGAGCACCAGACCTCCGGTGACGACCGCGGTGCCCGCGAGGAAACGCCGTCGATTGATGTTGAGTTCGCTCATGACAGGCTCCCCGTCAGCAACGCGTTCGGGTCGAACATTCGCACGGCGACCTTCGCCTCGGATTTGGTAGTGCCGCCGTCGATCAGTTCCGCCGCGCGGTGGATCGCGGTGCGGATGCGGTTGTAGCAACCGCAGCGGCACAGGTTGCCGCTCATCGCGGTTCTGATCTCGGCGTCGGTCGGATGCGGCGTTTGCGCGAGCAGCGCGACCGCCGTCATGATCTGGCCGCTCTGGCAGTAGCCGCACTGCGGCACGTTGCCTTCGATCCACGCTTGTTGCACCGGATTCAAGCCTTGCGCGCCGAGACCTTCGATCGTCGTCACGGTTTGGCCCTGCACGCTTGCAACGGGTGTCTGACACGCGCGCACCGCAACGCCGCCGAGGTGCACGGTACAAGCGCCGCACTGACCGATGCCGCAGCCGTACTTCGTGCCGGTCAACTTCAGATTTTCGCGCAGCGCCCACAAGAGCGGCGTGTCGTCTTCGATGTCGAGGCGCATCGGCGCGCCGTTCAACGTAAATTCGATCATGAGGATTGGACCATCAGCTGAGATGGGCGCAGTGGACAGTAGCAATGGCTATCGCGTCAAGGCGGTTCGCGGCGGTTCGCTCGACAACCACCCGCCCGTCGCCTGCACGACGCGATCCGCATCGACAACCCAAACTGCCACGCCTTCGCGATTTTCAGGATGGGTCGACGCCACCGGGAGCGATGCCCGCCAAGTGCCGTCGACCACTCGCATTTTCGTTGAGTCGAGTCGGTGCACGACGAACTCGTGATGCAACGTCTTGCCGGCATTCTCTCCGTGGCGGACTTGCGTCGATTGACCGGACAACAACCAAGCGAGCACCACTGTCGGCTCTTGCAGGTGTTGGGCGCTGTCGAAGGTGACGTCGGCGGTCGACGCGTCGACCGCCACCTTCAATACCCCAACGCGCCTTTCCGGTAGTTCGTTGTACCGGTGAGGTGCGTTTCGCCAACTGCGCCATTCCTCGCCGCCGACAAATACGCCCGGCGTATAGACCTCGGTTCCGGCGCTCGCAGCCGTGGTTGCCTGCAAGGAGTCGAACGCTTTCTGCGCAAACCGGTCGCTCCATCCGAGCGAGTCCCAATACGTCACGTGAAATGCGACAGGGACGAACTCGGACCACAAGCCGTCGGCCGACGCGAGGCTCGACAGCCAGGCATCTGCCGGCGGACAGCTGTTGCAGCCCTCGGACGTAAAGAGTTCGATCAGCGGCACCGCGCGTTCCGGACTCTCGAATAGCGCGGCACCGTGACAGAACACGGGAACGAGGAGCATGAATGGCGCAACACGCCGGGTGAGCACTCGTCGAAGGCTCAATATCAACGCATCCTCCGTGCAACCAACGTGGTTATCTCGCGTTTGCCCGCCCCTTGGCGGGGTCGTCAGTCCAGCGCTTCAAACGCGAAATTCGTAGATGAACTCCGACGCGGGTCCCCGCGCCATTGTCGTGAGATCCACGCCCGTGAGTTCCTGCACCTGTTCGCGAAACCATCTGGTGAAGGGGTCCGCGGACGTCGCCAGGTGTTGGTAACCCGCGGCGGCATTGTCGGCACGCGCAATCGCGATGACATACGGTTTGCCGTCGATTTCCTGAAAGTACCAGCGCTCGACGCTGGGTCCGAACAGCCGGAAGAACTCCAACTTGTCCTGGGTGGACCACTCATCGACCGCTCGCGCGAAATCGATCAGCGCCTGCCTGCTGGTAATGCCGAAGATCCTCGCGATGGTTTCCATGCATCCCGCTCGAATACCCGGGCAGGTATTCATACCGCAGATGATGCGTTGGATTCTAGAGACACAGAGTCTCTATCGTTGACATAGAGTTTCGCAGGCCCGAGATTACCTGCGCCTATCACGCGATCCGATCGAAGAATCGCGACGCCTTTATCCACGCACTGATTGCCGCTCTGGGGAAGCGAACGATGAAGCAATCCGAGTACGAAGCTCGGTTGAGGCGCAGGATAACGCCGGAATTCATGTCGACGCTGCGGGAAGCGGTTCTATACCTCGGAAGCTCCGTCGACGCCGTTGAAGCGGTGAACCTTTATAACGAGCTGTGGCGGATCTTCGATCATGGCGAACCGATTCAGTGGCCACCGAACTGGGCGGAGAAGGATCCGGACTTCTGATAACTATTGCGCGGTCGCTAATTGGGTTGACCCTGTGCGGAGTCGGCGAGGCGCGACATTTCAGAGAGACCAACGACGATCACGGCGGCCTTCATGTTGGTTGTGACCAGGTCTGCAGCCTCCGTGCTGCGACCATCTGCCACGCGAGTGCCGGGGATCGTCATCGCATCGCCGGGGGAGAACGGTTGGCTCGGGTTGGACGCGCAGCCGCCTGTCATCGTCAGTCCGATCAGTAACATCGAAGTCGTCAGGCCGTTCTTCATGGTGCCTCCCGCGCGTGTTTGGCGTCACGAGAACGTTATCCAACGCGAACTCCCGCGGACGAGCGGACCCGTCTCATACGCGTGACAGATCTCGCGACGTCGAATTCCGTAGGTGTCCTACAGGTGCCAAGTCAACCTCGAAATCGAAATCGGCCGTCAGGAATCACGTGTCGGAACGTTGGTAGGCGGGTTCGAGCCATTTACCTACAGCTGTTTCTGCTCAATGCGCGCAAGATATACGGGCCTCTAGCTAGCGGATTTCAAAAATGAAACTCAATGGGATACTCGTTGCGTCAATGGTGGCGCTCTTGATGTGCTCGGGATGCGACAAGAAGCAGACACCCGTCGACCAGGCAAAAGACGCGCTCAATATTCGCGAACACGAAAAGATGAAAGATGCCGCCGAGGACGCGAAGGACGCCGTCGACAACGCCGCACAAGGCGTGAAAGATGAAATTAACGACAAGGATTGATCACGTCGATCGCGTGGCTATCGGCATTGCGATGGGCACCACATAGACAAGATTGGGGAGGGCCGATACTCGGCCTCCCCCGTATTGGATCGTCAGGCTGAGCCGTTGGCCGCCTTAAGCACGAGCCGCGGCTGCGAGCATCGCATTGAACTCCTTCCCGACACTCGGTCGCGCCAGAGTGCGCTGGTACCAGGCCGCGAGATGCGGCATCTCCTTCGGCACCGGCACGCCCATGATTTGTGCATAGCCGACCGCGATGAATGCCGGTGCTTCAGCGAGGCTGAAAGCGCCGAACAAGTAGTCGTTGTTCTCGAGTCGACCCTCGAGTGCGCCGAACAACGCGAGCAGCCGTGCGTTCGCCTCAGCGACGGCTTGCTGATTACGACCGACTCCGTCCGGTTTGAGGAAAACTTCGCGCACCAGCACAGTGATGTCGTTTTGAATGGCGCGGTCGGCGTCGTCTTCGAACAGACGGCACAGCGCGCGTTCGGCCGGATCGCGGGGCAACAATGCGGGCTCGGGGAAGCGCTCCTCGAGATACTCGATGATGACCGTCGAATCCGGAATCGCCCGCCCGTCGTCGGTGATCAGCACGGGCACCTGGCCGCGCGGGGACACTGCAAGAAATTCCGGCGGCTTGGGTCCCCACAACGTGGCACGGCTCCACGCTATTTCGCGTAGCTCGTAGCGGATGTTCTTTTCGTTGCACGCAATTCGGACCTTCGCGCTATAAGGGCTCAACAGACCTGACCAAAGAATCATGACGGCTCTCCATGTTGGGTTCGCGGATCGAGGCTACGCCCCCAGCAAAGCCCAGCAATTACGTGTCGGGTAGTGTCTGTCGGCCGGTGCCAGGCGTTGCGGAACGTGCAGAAAGTGCCAGGCGTTGCGGAATGTGCAGAAAGTGCCAGGCACCTCACTCGGAAAGGGGCCGGCACCTCGCTCGGAACGTGCAGAACGCGGCAGGCGTAGACTCGTCGTCGCACTGGCGCAAATTCGAACCAACACGTGGAGTACCCAATGGACCAGACCTGCGATGTGGCCGTGCTCGTAGGCAGCCTCCGTAAAGGGTCGATCAACCGTCACGTTGCGAACGCGCTCGCCGAACTTGCGCCGCCGCCGCTGAAGCTCAGCATCGTCGAAATCGGCGATCTGCCGATTTACAACCAGGATGCCGACAACAATCCACCGCCGGCCTGGACGAAATTTCGCGAACGCGTGAGAGCCGCTGACGCGGTTCTCTTCGTTACACCCGAACACAATCGTTCGGTTCCGGCGGCGCTGAAGAATGCGTTGGACGTCGGCTCGAGGCCCTACGGCAAGAGCGTGTGGAGCGGCAAACCAGGCGCCGTCATCAGCGCGTCGCCCGGCGCCATCGGTGGCTTCGGTGCGAACCATCATCTGCGACAGTCGCTCGTGTTCCTGAACGTACCCGCGATGCAGCAACCGGAGGCGTATATCGGTGGTGCCGACAAGTACTTCGACGCGGAAGGCAAGCTCATCAACGACCGCACGCGCGAGGTCCTGCAGCGCTTCGTGCAGGCGTATGCTGCGTGGGTCGCGGCGAATTCTGGCAAGTGAGTTGGCCCTTCTGGGGTAAGAAGGGGCAGCAACTAATTCATCGCGGCGGGTCGAAAATCGGTACACGGCGAAGGGGAGCAGCCATGCATCAGTTGCAACGGCGAATCGGTGTATTGCTGAGCAGCGCGGTTCTCGCCGCACTCGCGGTGCCGGCGCAGGCATCGTTTCACTTGTGGAAGATCAACGAGGTCTATTCGAACGCCGACGGTAGCGTGCAGTTCGTCGAAATGGTCGACGCGAGCAGCGGCGAGAATTTTGTGGGGGGACACATCCTCCACAGCCACAACCCCAGCAACTCGGCAGTCAGGGCGACGTTCACCGTCCCGTCGAACCTGCCCTTGGGAGCGGAAACGGCCGGCAAGAGTCTGCTGTTCGCGACGGCGGGATTTGCCGCGGTGGCCGGCGTCACTCCCGACTTCACACTGCCCGACGCGTTCATGAACCCGCTGGGCGGCAGCGTGGATTGGACCGGCGTCGATTCGTTCACCTTCGGTGCGTTTTCGGCCGACACGAGCAAGGCCACCCAGCGCAACGGCGCGATTGCGACTGCAACGCCGAAGAATTTCGCCGGCGTGGTCGGCGCGCTGTCGAACGCCAACCCCAATGTCGCGCTCGTCTCCTCGGTGCTGCCGACCAGCCGCTCCGTGAGCGTAGGCACCACCGCGACGGCGTTTGCGACGATCATCAACGGCGGCAGCGCGGCGGGCACGGGCTGTCTGCTCGCGCCGGTCACGACACTTGCGGCTAACTTCTTCTATCAGACAACCGACCCCAACACGAACGCGTTGGTTGGGACGCAGAACACGCCGGTCGGGATCGGCGCAGGCGCCGCTCAGACGTTCGTGTTCGGTTTCACGCCGACCGCGGCGTTCGCGCCGGTGGATGTGCAACTACGTTACGGCTGCGGCAATGCGAACGACGCGCCTGTGTTCACTGGAATCAATACGCTGCTGCTGTCCGCCTCCAACACGCCGGTGCCGGACATCGTCGCGCTCAGCGCTACACGGAGCAAAGACGGCATCGTGCATATTCCGAGTACGTCCGGGACGGGGTTCTTCGCGCTGGCCAGCGTCAACGTCGGCGCGAGCGACACACTGTTCGTCGGCGTGGATACCGGCGGCGCGGTATTGCCGTTGACGGCCACGATCTGCGAGACGAACCCGGCCACGTCGGCGTGTACCAATCCGACGACGCCGACGGCGGCTCCCGTTTCCGTCACCATCGCACCCAATGCGACGCCGACCTTTGCCATTTTCGTCACCGGCGCGCAGGACATCGCGCTCGACCCGGCTGGCAAGCGCGTCTTTGTCCGCTTCAAAGACGGCGGCGACGTCACGCGCGGTTCCACGAGCGTGGCCGTACAGACGGACGTGACTACTCCCAGCAGCGTTCCGAGTACCCCGACGCCGCCCCCGGAGTACTCACCGCCGTATTGAGTTTCCGCATTCTTGCCGTAGCAGAATTGGCGACGCGCGTCGCGGTCCGTTGCATCGGCGCGGATAGACTGATCGAAGCTTGTATCGCACCAGCGATGGTCCGTCAGCATGACTTCGTTTTATCTGCATCTGCCCCGGGTATTTGCGCTGCGACTGGCGCTTGCGGTGAGCGTTGGCTTCCTCTGCGCAAACAGCGCCAACGCGATCACAGTGAAGGTACTGGACACCGATCCGCAGGGGAGTTCGGTGATGTTGGCACCGAACCAGAATTTCTACCTGCGCATCGCCTTCGAGACTGACGCGCCCGTCAGCATCTGGGCGCGACCTTATTTCCGCGGTAAAGAAGTGGCGGCCGGCAGCAATCCGTCGCGGCGCTACAACGGCAATGGCGAGGCGCTCGGCTGGTTCTTCTTCATGAAACCGGGAGACCAGGTGGACGAAGTCCGCATCAACGTTGGCGACGGCAGCATCGATGGAACGCGCACCGTGGCGACGTATCCGGTGCACGTCTTCAGTGGCGGTCTACCTGCGGCGGAGCACCACGCCGAACCGGACTGGGTCACGCACCTTGCGCAGTTGGACAAGGCAGCGCAGGACGCAGACTACAAGAAACGCATGAGTACGCCGCCGTCCGCCGGCGACGTGGTCCTCTTCAACGGATTCATGTTGGTCATGCTCGCATTGGGCGCGCTTGGATTCGCAGCGCCGGTCCAAGGCGTGCGCCGGTGGCGCGGCGGTTGGCGTGTCGCCGCAGCAGTGCCGATAGTGGTGATGGCGTTCGTCGTGCTGAGACTCGTGGTCGGCGTCGCGGCCGATCCGACGTCGCACAATCTCTGGCCATTCGAGATCCTGCAAGCCGGTGCGCTCAGCATCGTCTTCATGCTGGTCCTGTTCGTTGCGCGACGGTTGTCTGGCGCGGGTCGATAGTCGTTACTGACCCAACACCGCGCGCTCTTTCGCCATGCGCGCGGTGACGAACGGCGAGGCGAACGCCGCTGCGAGATAGCGCGAAAGCTTCGGGTACTTCTTTCCGTCCACGGCGAAGTCACCATACTGTGCCTGCAGGAAGCATGTCGTCACCGCGATGTCCGCGATCGATAACGCACCGCCGATGAAATAGCCGCTGTCGGGCGCGATGGATTCCACGTAGTCGAGCACCGGCGGCATCCCGTGGTTGAGGATGTTGTCGACGATATCGTTGTCGGTTGGCTTACCCATCATCCGGGGGAACAGAAATCGCTGCTGAAAGATGCCGGCGCAGTTCTCGGTGAGTTTTGTGTCGGCGTACTCTTCGATCCACGACGCGCGTGCCTCCAGTTTTGGATCGACTGGATAGAGCGGCTTTTCCGGAAATACGCGGTCGAGATACCGGCAGATCACGCTCGAGTCCGGAATCGTAAAGTCGCCGTGCTGCAGCACCGGGATCCTTCCGAGCGGGCTCATCGCGCGGAACTCGGGGCTCGGATCACCGGGAAAGACTGGCAGGTTCTCGAATTCGATGCCCTTTATCTCCAACGCCAGCAGCACTTTGCGCACGAACGGCGACAGGGGATGGCCGTGCACTTTGATGTTCATGTCGATTGCGCCCGATTAGATGGAGAGGGCGACGTTAGCAGACAACCGCATCGCAATCTGCAAGGTGCGCGGCCTAGCCGCAGCGGCGTCGCGTCAATCCTTTGCAAGCGCACGCGCGACGATGGCCTCGACCACGTCGGACTTCGCATTGGCGTAGTGCTGGACGTGGCGCCAGACACGGGCCGCGAGCGCTTGTTTTGTAGTTTGGTAGAGCGCCGCTTCCTGCGGCACCGCGCGGCAACGGTCGCGAAAAGCCAACATCCGAATGATCTCGCGCGAGCCGGCGGTGAACACGTGCAGATTCACGGAAGGGCTATCACCCTTCAAGACGCGGTGCTGCTCCCACGACGGTTCGCGCAAGTGCAGCCGGTATCCTTGCGATGTGAGTTGGGGAACGTAGCTCGACTCGTCGGCGGAATCAGAGACGGCGAGCAGTATGTCGAGAATCGGCTTCGCGCTCATGCCGGGTATCGAGGTCGAGCCGACGTGCTCGAGCACGAGCGCGGCGGCGCCGAGTGCGGCGCGAATCTTCGCTTCTTCGCGCGCGTATTGCGCGGGCCATTGGGGATCGTACGGAAACAGCGAGATCGGCGCTTCGTGCGGCGTCACCGTGCCGGAGACGCGCAGCGCAGCCATCTCTTCGTCGGTGTCCGGACGTTTGCTCATGGCGCCGATGCTGCCGTAGCCGGTTCGATCATTCTGGACTCGAGTTCGACGCGCAGCGCCTGTTGGCTGGCGCGATCAATCGGAAAGCGCCACATGATGATGGCTACGCATATCGTCACCAGCGTCGGTGCGGTTGCAACTACCAGGCGAACGCCCGTGATGGTGGCGTCGTCCGCCGCCACTGCGGGATTGAATCCGACCCACGCGAGGATCGGATACATGATCCCGACGGCGAGTGCGAGTCCGAGTTTTGCGGTGAGCGACAGCATCGAGTAATACAGCGCACTTCGTTCCGCGCCGGTCGCCACGCGGTCCTGATCAATGACGTCGGCCATGATCGAACGTATCAGAAAGTCCTTGGCTCCGATGTTGATGCCGATGAGCACGAACTGACCAACCGTGAGCCAGGGCGAGCTCGCGGGCAGAAAAAACAGGAACGACGTCGCGATCGACGATTGAATGGCACCCCAACACAGCGCTCGGTGCTTTCCGATTCGATAGCTCAACTTCAAAAAAATCGGCACACACAACATTCCCGTGACGAAGATCGCGACCAGACAGATGCTCGCGAGCTGCGGCAGGTGAAGCACCTGACCAATGTAGAAGAAGTGTACGGAGCCGTTGATTCCGCCCTGCAATCCCCCGAGTAGATCCGCCAGCAGCAAGCGACGCAGAGGTCGGTTCGCGGAAAGACTCGTCAGCGCTTCACGCCATGGCAGTTGTGGTCTGGGCAGAGCCGGCGCTTCTCGATTGAAGATCACCGCGAGTCCGGTCGTCAGCGGCAAGCTGACGAGGATGAGCCATCCCATGACTTCACTGCGCGCATGCATGGTTGGTGCTTTGAAAAATTCGAGCGTCGCCGGCGCGAGGAGCACGACCAGCGAGCCGAGGAGCGCAAAGAACTGAATGGAACCCATGATGCGCGAACGCTTGTCGTAGTCGTCGGAGAGTTCGCTCGCCCAGGCGGCATGCGAAATCGACAGCACCGTCGACCCCAGATAAAGCACCAGCATCGCGGTTAGAACGCTGACGGGCGATATCGATGGACCCGGCATGAACGCGAGGTACACGCCCAATAAGAGAACCGGTAGGCCGAGCACCATTGCGGGGCCGCGTCTGCCCCATTTCGTGTTGAACCGGTCGCCTAGAACGCCGAACAGCGGATCAGTGACGACGTCGAAGAACCGCGCCACCATGAATATGGTCCCGACGGTGGTCAGGCCCAAACCGAGTTCCGCGTAGAGGGGCGGCAGAATGACGACGATGGGCAAGCCCAACGCAGCGAGCGCGAACGCGGGAGATGAAAATGCCATCAGCGCTCGTGTGCTCACTGCGGTCACAGTAGGTCCTGCGGACACTGTAGGTCCTGCGGACACTATAGATCGCCTCGATGAGTTGGACTGGTCTTTTCGAACGGAGAGAGCGTTTGACCCCTCGCGATGAACTGTCCGCGATCTCGCGGCGGGCGTCAAGTTCGGCGGGTTGCAACGCGCAGATCAAAGGCACAGGATCTCCCCCTAGTCAATCCGTTGGCGCTTCTGGTGGCCGGGTTCAGTGAGGGGAGGCGCCCCGTGGACGTACATTCTGTAGATGGAGCGTATGTGGCGCCGAGTGGCCGGCGGCTGCAGCTCGCGCTCGTGTTCATCCTGGTCAATGTGACGTTGGATTCGCTCGCGTTGACGATCGTGGGACCCGTGATGCCTGCGCTGCTGAAGTCGCTCACCGGTGGCGCCATGGCGCAGATGTCGACGGTGTTCGGCACGATCGCCGTGATCTTCGCGTCGATGCAATTGATCGCGGGACCCGTGCAGGGCGCACTGTCGGATCGTTTCGGACGGCGACCGATAGTTCTGACCTCGACCGTCGGAGTGGCGATCTATTTTGTGTGCCTGGCTCTCACGCCGAATCTGACTTGGGTTTTTGTCGGCGTTGTCATCGCCGGCGCCGCTGCGGGCGGCGTCACGGCCGCGATCGCCTATGTTGCGGACATCTCGAAACCCGAGCAGCGAGCGGCCCGATTTGGTCTCGTCTCAGCGGCGCTCAGCGCAGGCGGAGCGTGCGGCTCACTGATCGGTGGATTCATGGGCGAGATCGATCCGCGTGCGCCGTTCTGGTTAGCTGCGGGACTCAGTGCGCTGAGCTTCTTGTTTGGCTTGTTCGTGTTGCCGGAGTCGCTCGCGAGCGAGAATCGTGCACCGCTCAAATGGCGCTCGATTCACCCCGTCGGTGTGTTCAGGAGCATCTGGCGCGACTATCCGATTCTGAAGGGCTGGCAGTGCGGCGCGTTCCTCGTGGGCTTGGGATTCGCCGGCGTCAACAGCATCTTCTTTCTATACGTGACGTTCCGCTTTGGTTGGACTCCGAAAGACATCGGGTTCTATGCGACGTTCGTCATGCTGTCGAGTCTCGCGGTGCAGAGCGGTCTCGTGGCGCGCGTGATCGCACGGTTCGGAGAGCGCGGCACGTTGCTTGGAGGATTCGTCGTTCAGGTCCTGGGGATGGTGGCCGTCGGTTTCGCCCCGACCGGATGGATGTTCACGGCTGCCGTCTTCGTCGTTGTACTCGGTGGTGTTGCGGGACCAGCGCGCATGTCGATCATCAACCGAATCATCGGTGCGTCGGATCGCGGACGCCTCTCGGGCGCCGAACGCAGTGTCGACAGTCTGACCGGAATTCTCGCGCCGGCCGCATTTGCCGCGATGTTCGCGGCGGTCGTTGCTGCCGGACCGGACTCGCTGATTGTTGGGACTCCGCTGTTTGTCGGTGCGGCGTTGATGGCGGCTGGCCTGCTCGTCATCGTCTGGTCGGTAAACCGTACGTTGGCTATCGAGCCTCGCGTCTAGCATTGCACACGGTTTGCATGTCGCAACTCCATCGAGGAAGCTTCGCCGCGATGAAAGCACTCGCAATTCGCTCTCGGAGGCATCGATGAATTTGTTTCGCAGCACGCTGGCGCTCGTCTTTGTATGCGTGATGCCGTGTTGCGGCGTTGGCGCAGCTCCGGACTCGAGTGCTGCGAACACGGCTGCGAACGCCCCGGTAGCCCCGCCAGATGCGGCGCAGACAGCGGCGATGGATGCGGCCGTGGACGAGGACGCCGACCTCCCGCTCGTCAAGCCGAGCGATCCGCCGAAGTTCACGTTCCCGCAGCGGCGCGAAGCCGACGGTTACACGATCGTGCTGTACGCACCTCAGTTCCGGCGTTGGCCCGATTTCGAGCGCATCGAGGCGTGGAGCGCGATCAAGGTGCGGTCACCGGACGGCAAGACCGTCCACTACGGGACGCTTGCGCTCAGCGGCGACACCGACATCGATATGGACGCGCGGACCGTCACGATCACGCAGCCGCACATCGACGACGCGGTGTTCGTTGGAGACGTGCCGCAGGCCGAGATGGACGCAGTGAAGAACATGGCGACCCGCCAGAAGATCGTGGTGCCGGTCGAACTGATCCTCGCGCATCTGACCGACGAGGTCCTCGACAAACCGCCGCCGCCGGGCTTCAGCACGAAGCCGCCGAAGATCGTCGTCGTGCAGACGCCGACGGTGCTGCTGTCCGTCAACGGCGAGCCGGTGACGAACGACATTCGCCGGCGCGGGCCTGAAGCTTGTCGTCAATGCGAGCTGGCCGGTGTTTATGGATCCGGTCTCGAAGGCGTACTACCTCTGCCTCGATAGTCAGTGGCTCACCGCCAAAAAACTCGCGGGTCCGTGGAGTGTGACGACGTCGCTGCCCGCCGGCTTCGACAAATTGCCGAAGGACGCAGGCTTCGACGCCGTTCAGCAAGCGCTGCCGCCGCGCGCATCGAGCGAACCGGTGCCGGCGATCCTGTTTGCGAACGAACCGACCGAATTGATCGTCACTGGTGGCGCGCCGAAGCTCGAAGCGATTCCCGAAACCGGCGGGCTCGAATACGTCACGAACACGACAAGTCCACTGTTTCGATCCGAGAAGAAGTGGTACTACCTCGTCTCCGGTCGCTGGTTCGCGACCAACAATCTCTCTAAGGGGCCGTGGACTTTCACGAAGGATCTGCCGGCCGGCTTCGCGAAGATTCCGACTGACCATCCGACGGCCGCGGTACGCGCGTCGGTACCCGACACCGTCGAGGCGCGTTTCGCCGCGCTCGAATCGTCGTTGCCGACGAAGACGAAGACCGCCATCGGCACGAAGGCGCCCGTGGAGGTGAGCTACGCCGGCGATCCGAAATTCGAACCGATCAGCGGTACGAAGGTCGCGCGCGCAGTGAACTCGTCAAACGACGTGATTCTGTTCAACGGAAAGTATTACCTCTGCTACGCCGGGGTTTGGTATCTCGGCGGCTCGCCGACCGGGCCATTTACCGTCGCGACGTCAGTACCGGAAGAGATCTACGCGATCCCGCCGAGTTCTCCGTCCTATCCGGTCACGCAGGTCGCCCTTGCGGAGTCGACGTCGACCGAGGTCATCTACACGTATCCGCCGTCGTATTCGTCGAGCGTGTGGGTCGTCTGGGGCGTGCCGTACTACGGGACGGGCTGGTACTACCCGCCGTATTACTGGGGCGGTTACTACTATCCGTACTGGGGTTCGTATGGATACGGCAGCTGGTACAACCCGGTCACCGGCGGTTTTGGTTCGCGCTCGGTGTGGTACGGACCGTACGGCGGGTATTCGTACACGCAAGGCTATAACCCGCGCACCGGGCGCTACGGAATCAGCGAGAGCGCGTGGGACGGCAGCGGGTGGGCGCAGTCTGGCGCGAAGTACAACACGCGCAACGGCGTTTATACCGAGTCGAATCGCGCGTACGACTACAGCTCGGATTACTACCACGCGGAACGCGCGAAGGTGGGGCCGAACGGCGGCTGGACCACGATGGATCGTCAGGTCGACCTCCCATCCGGAACCACGCAGGTGAGACGGCAAGCGTCGAACGGCGCATCGAGCGTCATGAATCGTTCGGTCGACAACGGGCAGATGACCTCGTCGGGCACGATCACTGGCGCCGACGGCCGCACGGCAACCGTCACCGGCGATCACACACGCGCGGGCGGCACGACGACGATCACCGGCTCCGAGGGCGGCAGCGGCACGATCACGCGCGACAACACCGCGGCCGGCGCAAATCGTCAGGGCAGCTACACGACGAGCGGTGGTGAGACGATTGAAACCGATACCGTGCGCAAAGGCGCGTCGAGCGGCACGAAGTTCGAGACGTCGTCCGGCGCAAGCGGCGCGTCGGTTCGCACCGGCGAGGGCCGCACGACGGTCGTCCAGAGCGGTTCGGGCGACGTGTACGCGGGTCGCGACGGCAACGTTTACCAGAAGACCGAGAACGGTTGGCAGCAGTACTCGCGCGAGGGTGGCTGGCAGAACGTCGAGAGCCAATCGGTCGGTGAGTCGCGCTACAAATCCGATCCCCGCGTGCAGTCGGGCACGGGCGCCGCAGATCGTGGTTACGGCGACTACGGCTCACGCACGAACTCGGACTTCGGCGCGGCGAACCGCAACTTTGATCGCGGCGGCTACGATTCGCGGCAGCTGAACCGGGACTACAACGCGCGCCAATACGGCAACCAACGCTATCAGCAACGCAGTTATGGCGGCGGCGGCATGCGCGGCGGCGGTGGTCGTGGCGGTGGGGGTCGCAGGCGCTGACGCGTCCGCGCGAGCGGAGCAACAGTAAGCGAAGGCGCGCCTTCAGCGATTCCAGCGCGTCGCTGCCGGGTTTGGCTTGCGCGACGACGTTTCGAGTAGTGTCAGCAAGCCGACCAGCAACTGCAGCGATGATGGCGGACACCCGGCGTCGATACTGAAAGACAACGTGACCGTGCGCTCAAGGCGTTTCGCGTTCGCGCCGCGCGTGCACGTCGTAGTGCTCTTCGCCCCCGACTTTGTCGAATTCATTGAAGCCGCAGGATCGCAATAGCGCGACAATGCGGTGCGGATCGACCCATTTCTCGTCGACTTCATAAAAGATGTCGTCGATCCGCGAAAAGAATGGGCACGCGATCAACTCATTCAGGACTGTCTCTTCGAGGCCCTCCACGTCTATCTTCACGAAGATCCTGCATCCCTCCGGTGCCTCCAGATCACTCAGCTCCGCGTGAGAAATGCATTCGATGGTCTCGAGCAAGGCGTTATTGCCCTGCTTCCCTGCGTCTCGCAACGATGCGGCGCCAGTATGCGCGGGGTCTGATTCCACCTGGAAACTGCCGCTCTTGTCGCTCAGCGCCACTTCCCAGAGCGAGACGTTGCCGCAATCGTTGAGTTTCAGATTCTCCCTCAGGTAGGTCGCCGTATCGTGAATCGGTTCGAACGCGTGCACGCGCCGACACATCTTGTTCTTCGAGGCGAGGATGGAGTACAGGCCTTGATTGGCTCCGATATCGATAAACACGAAGGCGTCTCGTGCTGTACGCAGGAGATCGCTCAGGTAGTACCCATAAGCTCCTTGTACGTAAAACAGGAACGTCTGGTCTCTCCAGTTGCCTTTCAACCTGACGCCGTACCGCGAGGTAACCAACGACGGGCGAAGCTTCATTGCCACTTTGACTCTCAGGCGAACCCAGACTCCGCCAATGCCCTCGTCCCTGAGGACTCTTGCAACTGCCCGCAGCATTTCCCGCTTCTACCCTCCGCTACGCACCATCCTGACGCGTTCTCGCGCCCTGAGCCCCCGAATAACCCCCCGTTTTTTGAAGTATGACAGACCCCAATGACATCGCCATTTTCGGCATGGCCCTCAAGTGTCTGGCGCGACGACTCAGAGCAATCCTGACAGCGAGCGCCAGACCTGTCCTACAGGGTCCGACGCAACACCTGGCGTAGCGTTTGCTTAGCAATCGGTACGTTGCATTTGTTTTCGCGGTCGGTAGATGTAAGGAGCCCCATGCGGATATTGGAAGTTGCTATGAGCGGTACTGTCGGTACCCGGAACATGGGCCCGGTCTCCAACGACATCCTTCAGCTTTCCAACCGATTTTCCGCGCGAGGCCACGACGTGACAATCGTCGATGTGGCCACTCCAGAGCGCAGGGAACTTTTGCATCCTGATGTCGAATTAGTGGAAGTTCCCGGCGTTTCGGAGAGCTACAGTGCCTCGAGCACGGGGAAACTCCGTCGCCTGGAAATCGTGCTGCGCAGCTGGCGCAACTATCACCGTATCGTGCGTCGCATCGCCTCGCGCGCCAGTGCGTCTCGCGGCGCAGACGTGGTGCATTTCCATTCGCCCGATACCGCTCTTCATTGCCCAAAAGGTGTACGGATTGCGGACGTTCTACACCTCGCACACGCCAGTGTGGAGCATGGCTGCCACGTGCTCACAGTCGTTGATGCAACGCTTCGATGCATGGGTGGAGCGGCAAGCCATTCGCGACTCGTGCTTGACCGTCGCGCTCGGCGACTATTTGGTCAAGGCAGTGCCGAACGCGGACGTTACGACCATACCCAACGGCATTGAGGCGAATGAGTGGGACCCCATCGATTGCTTCACCGCGCGACGTGCGCTCGGCATCGACGAACGCGCCTTCGTGGTGCTGTTTGTCGGTCGCATCGCGCAGGTGAAGGGCGTCGATACGCTGCTCGAAGCAGTGAAATCGCTCTCGCACTCGTTGCCCACCTTGCGCGTATTCGTGATCGGTTCACTGAGTGGCACATTCGACACGCGAGATGACCATGTCGACCCGTACGCCCAACGGTTGCTCGATGCCGCGAACGGATCACCGCTCCGATTCCTTGGATTCATCAGCAATCGCACGATCGAGTTCAGACAGTATCTCGCCGCGGCCGACATCACCGTGGTGCCGTCGCGCCATGAACCCCAGGGCAATGTCGTGCTCGAGTCGTTGGTCATGGGCACACCCGTGATCGGGAGTGACACCGGCGGAATTCCGGATATGGTGTCGGATGACGTCGGATACCTGTTTCCGCCGGGGGATGTGGCAGCGCTCGCAGCGCGCATCAAATGGGCTCACGACCACCCGAACGAATTGTTGGCGAGGAGTTCTCGGGCGCGCGCCCGCGTGGTGGCGCATTACTCCTGGGACGACGTTGCGGATCGCTATCTGGCCGCATTCCAACAAGCGGATCAACGCCTGATCAACCCTTTGATCGGACGGATCGGCGCTGCCGTTGGCTCGCGATCAGGTAGAAGGCGCGATCGCGTCCTCGAGATCCTGCCAGAACCCGGTGTCACAAAGCCGTGACAAGATTCCAGAACGCGGATGCAAGATAGGCTCCACACTGCGTGATGTCGCCAGTTCAAGAATAACCATGACCCTTAGAGCCACCCTAGCGCTCTAGCGAAGCGGCGCCGCTCAATACAACTGTCAGCCCGGGCCCGATAGCAACATGGCAAAGATCTGCATTCTGCTGGACACGCATTGGGGCGCCGGAAAAGGCGGCGCCGAATATCAGGCCCACTGCCTGGCGGAGCACTTGGTACGTACCACACGACACGAGGTGGTCTACTTGGCCGCGAGCGTGCCGGAAGACGTCGATGGATACATGTACCGCATAGAGCGCATTCCGAGTCTTGTCGGTGGAATGCGTTACAGATTGGGATACTTCGCGGACTCCCCAAGTCTCTACCTGGCACTCAGGCGCCTGCGGCCCGATGTCGTCATCCAGCGCGTTGCGGGCGCGTACACCGGAGTGGCTGCCTTCTATTGCAGACGATCCAAGAGCGCAATGATCTGGCATGTTGCCAACGACCCGGACGTGGAGCCCAAACCGGAGCTCGGAGTACGCGGAATCGCCCGTTCAATCGATACCGCGCTGCTCCGCTACGGCGCGACGGCACGCCAATTTCATCATTACTCAATCGGCAACCCAAGCTAGGCTCCTCGAAGCGACGTACCAGCGTTCGCCCACGGCAGTCATTCCGAACTTCCATCCTCTGCCAGCACGAGGCAGCCAGAAGGACGCACAGCTGACGCTCCTTTGGATCTCGGCTCTCAAACCCCACAAACAGCCAGAGATGTTCGTGAAGCTCGCGCAGGCGCTCGCCGGTTTCCCAGACATCAAATTCAAGCTCATCGGTCGATCGGCCCCAAACAAATGGTCCGACTCTGTCCTGCAGTTGATTTCAGCAACGCCGAACTTGGAATATCTTGGCGAACTGGAAATGGACGATGTGAACAAACAGCTCGATCGCGCGCACATCGCAATAAGCACCAGCCTTTACGAAGGATTCTCGAACGTATTCATTCAAGCCTGGATGCGAGAGGTGCCGGTGCTCAGTCTGAACATCGACCCCGACGGCGTGATGGAAAAATTCGGCCTTGGGTTTCGCACGGGAACGCTCGAAAATCTGAAGTCACGCGATACTCGAGTTCTACCACGATCGTGACCTTCTGAAACAAACCGGCATGCGCGCAAAGGCGTTTGCTGACGCCAATTATTCGCTGAAGAACGCCGATCGAATCGTCACGATCATCGACAACGCGCTGATGAAGTCGGCCCCGCTACCAGACTGAACATCGCCGCGTCCCGAATTTGTTGAGAGGTCGAGGTCGTCCTGGCCGCTGACGCGTAGACGGTATAACGGACTCAGCCCTCGAAGACGGCAGGTCCGAGGTGTTCGGTACCGTCTGCGAACTTCGCGAGCGTCGTCGCTGGCAGGTCGGCCAGATCGCTGACGCGCCGGAATTCCCCGAGCGCGGTACCAGTGCAGGTGGAGTCGATGTTCGGTGCGCCTGCGCCGGATTCGAGGTCGTCGAGGTTGACCGTCCGGAAGTCCACGCTGAATCGAGTGCGTCCGGACGTGTTCGGTACGCTGGAATGTAACTGCGCGCCGGAGAACAGGATCAGGCCTCCGGGTGGGCAGATCAGTCGGATGGTCGACGACAGGTCGACGCTGTGCTTCGGAGCAGGCAGTGGCCGCGTGTCCTTCTCGAGCATTTGGGTGACGTGTTGTCCGCGGTACTTCGTGTTCCACTCATAGTAGTTGTAGCCCGACGATGTATTGTCGACCGGCTCGCTCCAGTACCGCGGGTGGAACGCCATACAGTTGTCGCTTCTGATCGGATAGATCGGCATCCACCAGTTGATCTGGCACTGTGCAGCCGAGTACCAGGTATCGCGGTGCGGGTGCCACGCGTACGCAATTCCGGTGGTGAGGTAGTTGTCGCTGGTCGATGACCGCAGCTTGGGCACCTCGAAATACGTCGTGTCAGGCGCACATCCGCGCTCGCGCAGTACTTCGGAGAGACGCGACGCGGATCCGGCGTCGTGGATGAAGTTGGGTTTGAGGCGCCCGAGAAGGTCGGCGTAATCGGCTACCGGCATGCCGTACTGCGCGTGCTCGGGATCGTGCCCCCCGAAGTAGGTTTCGATCATCTCTCGCGTGAAACGGGTGAACTCGAGCGTCGCGGCGTTCGGCGAATACACGTAGATGTCGCCGTTGAAGAGGTTGCCGCGCCGTTCGCGTGTCGGAGTGGGTTGCATCAAGGTGAATGTTCAACATGCTTGCGTCTCATCGGACTACGGCTACTCCAACACATCGAGCGGCCGTGCTGGGTGTGAAGTTGTAACGAGAGTACCGCGTCACGCCACCCGCGGCCGCTGGAAGTTCTCCTTCCCTCAGTCCAGGTCGCGCGCACTGTGGCGCTCGGGCACCCGTTGTGCCTCGGGTCCCCATACTTTGTTGACCCGTTCGCCGCGCCGGACGGCCGGACGTTCCCGAATCTCCGACGCCCACCGCACGACGTTCTTGTACGACTTCGCATCGAGAAACACCTCGGCGTTGTAGATGTTGTCGAGCACCGACGCCGCCGTACCACGGATACGTCGCCATGTCGGCGATCGTGTATTCGTCGCCACCGAGATAGCGTCGTTGCGCGAGGTTGCGATCGAGCACGTCGAGTTGGCGCTTCACTTCCATCGTGTAGCGATTGATCGGGTACTCGAACTTGGCGGGCGCATAGGCGTAGAAATGGCCGAAGCCGCCGCCGAGGAACGGGGCGCTGCCCATCTGCCAGAACAACCACGACAGGCATTCGGCGCGAGGCGACGGCTGCTTCGGAATGAACGCATCGAACTTTTCGGCCAGGTAAACCAGGATCGCGCCGGATTCGAATATGCGGGTTGGCGGCGACGTGCTGCGATCGACGAGCGCGGGAATCTTCGAGTTCGGATTGATCGCAACGAAACCGCTGCCGAATTGATCACCCTGGCCGATGTTGATCGTATAGGCGTCGTATTCGGCGCCGGATTTGCCGATCGCCAGCAGCTCTTCGAGCAGCACCGTGACCTTCACGCCATTGGGTGTGGCGAGCGAGTAGAGCTGCAGCGGATGCTTCCCGATGGGGAGTTCCTTTTCGTGCGTCGGTCCCGCGACCGGACGATTGATGTTGGCGAAACGGCCGCCGTTGGGTGCATCCCATGTCCAGACAGTCGGCGGCACGTACGCGGGGGAATCGCTCATGAATGAACTCCGATTTGAGATTGATGGGCTAAGAGTAGCGTTTTCGGCCGGCGATGCACGAAGGCGCTCTGACCCCGTTGAGGTACGCAGCGTTTTATTGCGCCCGCGCAAGCACATAGCCGCGCTGCGTTTGGGCCTCGACGTTCACAGCGTACGGCTCGCGCATCTCACGAAGGACGATCTCGAATGCGCCGTCTCGCAGTTGTTCGCACACCCGTTCGAGCGGATGCAGATAGAAGTCGAGACTTGCGTTCGTCTCCCACCAGTTCTCGATGCGCAGCTTCTCGCAGCCGACGTGAAACGCAACGGTCACGCGGCCGCCGGCACGAAGCACTCGCCGAAACTCACCGAACGCAACCGCGCAGTCGTCCGATTCGAGATTGACGATCGAATAGAACGATACGATGGCATCGACGCTCGCATCGGCGAACGGCAGCGCCAACAGATTGCCTGAGGTGAAGGCCAGCGTCGGATAGGCGCTGCGAGCCACGGCAACCATCGCGGGCGACAGATCCAGACCGTCGACGCGAAGGCCACGATTTGCGAGGTACGCGGCAACGTGGCCGTCGCCGCAACCCACTTCGACGACGCGATCGCCGCGCGCGCATCCCGCAGCGAATCGATCGAGCCACGCGCGGTCGTAGGGTTTGTGCGCGAGTTCGTCTGCGAACCGCGTGTGATATGCGCTCGCAACTGTGTCGTATGCGCGCCGAACTTCGTGAATGTCCATGCGCAAACGATAGCAGCAGTGGCATTCGCAGCTATCGCGTTGGCTTCATGTTGGCGATGAACGTGTCTCGCGTTGACGAGCGCGCGCCGGCACGTAGGTCGCCGAACGGCCGTCGTCGTCGCGCTTTGCAGCGCCAACTGCGCTGGGCACGATGCTTCGTGACCGAGTGCAGAGCGGGGAAACACTGGAAAGGGACAAGCTGATGATCGATCAACTCGAGTCGGTCGGCACCGCGAAGGGCAAGCCCTTCAACCCCGACGCGAAGACCCACGCAGGCCGAAGCGAATGTCCATGCGGGCGTGAAATACATTCGCTTCACGGTGGATCACTATTTCGCCGACGAACCGATGAACGCGACCGACGAACTGCTGTTCGCATTTGCCGCGTACGACGCGGGTCCAGGCCGCATCCACACGCTGCACAAGGAGGCCGCGCGGAAGGGCTCGATCCGAATGTCTGGTTCGGCAACGTCGAGACTGTCGCCGCCGCCAAGGTCGGCATGGAGACGGTCAACTATGTCGCGAACATCTACAAGTACTCCATCGCGTACAAACTCGTCGCTGAGCGCGATGCTCAACGTACGCACGCGTTGGAAGAGGTCCAATCAGCTTCGAAATGAAGTCGGCTTCAAACTGAAGTCTGCTTCGAACTAATGAAGCTCGGTGCACGGGATGCGCTATGCGACGATCTCGTCCGCCCACACCTTGAAGCTGAACAGCGTGTTCGCGCCGAACGCGTTGCTGAGCGCCACATCCGCGGCATCGCGTCCCCGGGCAATCAGCACGCGACCGATGCGCGGCGTGTTGTTGCGCGCGTCGAACGTGTACCACTGTCCATCCAGAAACGCCTCGAACCAGGCGGCGAAATCCATCGGCGCCGCTGACTTTGCAACGCCGATGTCACCGAGATAGCCGGTGCAATAGCGCGCGGGAATGTTCATGCATCTGCAGAACGCAACTGCCAAGTGTGCGTAGTCGCGACACACGCCGGTTCGGTCGAAATAAGCTTCGTAGGCGGTCCGCGTCATGCGCGCGTGCTCGTAGCCGAACGTGATGTGGCGATGCACGTAGTCGCAGATCGCCTGGACGCGACCCCACCCGGTCGGTGCATTGCCGAAGAGATTCCAAGCGGTTTCGGAAAGGCGATCCGTTTCGCAATAGCGACTGCCCAACAGGAACAGGAGCGTCTCTTCGGGCAGGTTCTGGACGATGGTCTGCTGGGCGTTCGGTGCGTATGCGTCGACCAGGCCCGTGTCGTTGACGAGTGCGTTCGCAGTGATTCGCGTGCGCCCAACCGGTGCGACGATTCGCGTGCACCAATTGCCGAAACTGTCGCGATACGCCGACACGGGGACGCGCGGTTCGAATGCCAGATCATCGCGACCGACGAGATCCGATACGCGCGTGAAGTGGACGTTCAGGTTGAGGATCATCGGCGTCGGCTGGGGGCAGTCGTACACGATTTCGAAGCCGACGCGAATTTGCACTGGGGTTGTTCCGATCGTTTGGTAGCGCACTGTATGCCATCGGGTACTGGATGTGGGTACTGATCGACCGATGTTGGCGCAACGGGTCGCCGCACATCGGCATCATGAGGTCGCGCTGTTCCGACGAACGCGTTTTGGAAGCCCGTCCTGAATGTGTGAGAAGAAAAACCCGGCGCGAAGCCGGGTTTCTTCCAGAAACGCCGAAGCTATCTTGACGCTTAGGCTGCCTTCAGATTGCTGGCAGCCAATTTGCCGCGCTCGGTCACTACGTCGAAGCTGACACGCTGGCCTTCGGACAGTGTGTCCATGCCGGCGCTCTGCACTGCACTCACGTGCACGAACACGTCTTTCGCCCCGCCTTCCGGTCGGATGAATCCAAAGCCCTTGAGGGCATCGAAGAATTTAACGGTACCAATAGCCATCATTTGGCCTCCATAACAGAAATGCCGCGCACTAATCGGACGCGGAAACGAACAATCTGGGTGTTGTGAGTGACTTGGACCGGACGCCCGAGTATCGGACGGGTAGCTGAAGGCAGGCCAAAACGAAGATCGCGGTCGCAGGCTGCGCCTTGTGCGTGGAAAACGCAAGCAATCGAGAGGGTTCACTAAGGAAACGACGCTACTAAGGCGCCCGTCTCCGTGAATATCTAGTGCCGTTCCATTGGATTTGGCGCACAGTGCTGCATGGACGGCAAATTCATATCGCACGGCGTCAGTTTCTACTGGCAGCTTGGCCAAGACACCGAAGTCGCGCCGCAACCTGGCTGGACCCTTTGCGTCGTGTCCGGCGGCTTTAGCGTTGCACGCCGTTACGCCGACGCGATCAACCGCGATGAAGTCGAACGCGAAGTGGAGAAGATTGCGCCGCCGATTCTGAACTTGATTGCGCGCTGGCTGGCGTAGCTCGTCGGCGCTCCAGGTTAGCTGCGTCGATATGAGTCCCCAGTCCTTCGCGTTCACCTCGGCAGCGATTCCGACGAGGGAAGCCGCGCCCAACAAGCGCACCACGACGTTGTTGGTCGACATGAGCCCGACATTCGCCTCTCGGCGACCCCTTATTTGAGTCGTTGTGCGCTTGTGGTAACCGCTAGCGCCCGTCCTCCTAGTCACACGTTCTGATCCAGCAGCGCGTGCCGTAACAACCATTCTCTGTCGGCGGTCCTCTCGGGGCAGATAATCCAGTACGCGAAGTCGGCTGGCGACTCCAGCGGAATTGCGCGTGCGAGCCGCAGCGCGACAAGTCACGTGGTCTCGCCGAGGGTCAACCTCGGGTGTTGAAGCAGTACCGCGGCAACGGTGGCAATGGCGTATGGAAAGTGGAAGGTGTTTCCGATACGCGCGTTCGCGCGCGCCACGCGCGGCGTGGCAGTACTGAAGAGGAACTGTCGCTGAACGAATTTCTGACGCGTTGCGAAGTGTATTTTGCGGGCAATGGCCGCATGATCGATCAGCCCTATCAGCCGCGTCTTCCTGACGGCATGATCCGCTGCTACCTCGTTCGCGATCGCGTCGCCGGATTTGGCGAACAGCTCATCAACGCATTGTTTCCGGCGCCCGCTGGCGCCGCATCGACAGAGGCACCGCAGCCGGGACCCCGGCTCTACTATCCGCCGACTCGCGCAGACTTCCAGTTGCTGAGGACAAAGATGGAAACGCAATGGGTGCCGACCATGTGCCGGACGCTCGAGCTCGACGCCGCCTCATTGCCGGTGATCTGGGATGCCGACTTTCTGTATGGCCCGAAAACGTCGACCGGCGAAGACACCTACGTTCTGTGCGAAATCAACATCAGCGCGGTCTATCCATTCCCGGATGAAGCACTCGCACCGCTGGCGCTAGAGACGCTCGCACGGCTCGAGGCGCGCCATCACTGAATCGCGGGCGATCGGGGGCGTTCGCCAGGGATGAGAGGTGTTACTGTTCGCGATCACAGCAGACAGAAGGGGTGTCGCGCGTGAATCTTGTCGAGCGGGCCAAGCAACTTGCGCCGGAGTTCGCCGCGACCGCGGCGGACGACGCGCAACTCCGACGTCTCAGCGACACGACCTGGACCAGTCTGAAGAACGGCGGCTTTCTGCGCGCGCTCCAGCCCGCTCGTTGGGGCGGCGGTGAAGTGCATATCGTCGAGTTCATCGACGCGATCGTAGAGATCTCACGCGCGTCACCCTCGGCCGGCTGGGTTGCCGGCGTGATCGGCGTGCATCCGTGGCAACTCGCGCTGTTCTCCGACGCGGCTCAACGCGACATGTGGGGGACAGATCCGAACACGATGCACTCGTCATCGTACAACCCCACCGGCAAGGCAGAGAAAGTCGACGGCGGCTATCGCGTATGGGGACGCTGGTCGTTTTCGTCCGGTTGCGATCACTGCAGAGGGGTCAACCTCGGGGCCATCGCGGGCATGCTGGAGCACGGTGGCGTCACTGCGCCGGACTTTCGCTCGTTCCTGCTGTTGCGCGACCAGTATCGGATCGACGACAACTGGCACGTCGCCGGCCTCAGCGGTACCGGCAGCAAAGACATCGTCGTAGAAGACGCATTCGTGCCCAACCACCGCACGCAGTCGCACGTCGACTACATGATGAATTTAGAGTTGCCGGGCCGCGAACTGAACGACGGTGCGCTCTATCGATTGCCGTGGTCGGTGGTCTTCAACGCGGCGCTCGCAGCGTCGATTCTCGGTTCTGCGCTTGGCTTCATCGACGCGTGGATCGAGCAGACGAAGCCGCGCAAGCTCACCGGAGGGCTGCGCGCAGCCGACGACGCCTTGACGCAGCAGCGTCTGGCGGACGCGATCTGGCACGTCGACGTGACTCAGTCGCAGATGCGCGCCGACATGAACGAACTGTGGCAGATGGCGCAGGCGCGCGAGGACGCGTCGATGCAGCAACGCACCCGGGTCCGGTGGAACATGGTTCGTGGCTGCAATCTCGTCGGCGATCGAATCGGCGAACTGTTGCGCGCCGCCAGCGGTCGAGCGATTTTTCTGGACCATCCGCTGCAACGCCGTTTTCAGGACCTGCTCGGTGGTCTCGGACACGCGATGCTGGTACCCGATCCGGTTGCCCGATTTGTCGGCGGTGAGCTGTTGGGCGCAACCAAACTGGAGATGATGCTGTGATTCAATCGCTGAGCTACATCGGATTCGCCTCGCCGAACGCAGATGCATGGCCCGAATTCGCGTCGTCGATTCTCGGCGCCGAAGTGGTGGAGCGCGGCGCTGACGGCGCCGTGAGGCTGCGCATCGACGACGCGGCGGCGCGTATCTACATACATCCCGGGCAACGCAACGACCTTGCGTATCTCGGCTGGGCGGTCGCCGGTCCCGGCCCCCTTGACGCGGCCGTTAGTCACCTCAAAGGCCATGGGCTCGAAGTGCAGCACGGCGACGCCGAACTCGCGCGACTGCGCGCGGTCGCGGATATCGTGTGGTTCGTCGACCCATTCGGCTTCCGCCACGAACTGAGCTGGGGTCTGACGGTGCGGCCAGGGTCGTTCCGTGCCGGTCGGCCGATTTCCGGCTTCGTCACAGGTGCCGGCGGTCTCGGGCACGCGGTACTGATGATTCCCGACCTCGCGCGCGGCGAGCGCTTCTACACCGAAGTGCTCGGTTTGAGGCTGTCCGATCGCGTCGAAGGCGGCATGAGCCTGCGTTTCTTCCACTGCAATCAGCGCCATCACAGCCTCGCGTTCGCGGCGATTCCCGGCATGGTCGGCGTGCACCATCTGATGCTCGAACTCAAGTCGCTCGACGACGTCGGCACCGCGCTCGACCTCTGCACCGAACGCGAGATTCCGCTCGCGATGAGCCTCGGCCATCACACCAACGACCGCATGACGTCGTTCTACCTGCGCACGCCGTCCGGCTTCGAGATCGAGTACGGCTGGGGCGGACTGCTGGTGGAAGACGAAGACACCTGGGTGGTGCGCTCATACGACGCTGGGAGCGTGTGGGGACACAAGCCGCCGGCGCAGAGGTTGGCACCTGGCATCATCCGACCGTTCCGCGCATGAGGTAGGTCATGGCAACGCCGCACCGCATCGATACGCACACGCACATCCTGCCGCCCGACTACGCGGTGTGGCTCAAGCGCAAGAGCGCCGACGCCGGCGGTCTGCCGATTCCGGACTGGAGTGTCGACCTGGCACTGGAGTCGATGGAAGCACGTTCGGTGCGCACGTCGATCGTGTCGGTGTCGACGCCGGGCGTGCATTTCGGCGACACCGCCGAAGCACGCGCGATGGCGCGTTCGGTCAACGAATACGCCGCCGATGTCGCGAAGAAGAATCCCGGCCGCTTCGGATTTTTCGCAACGCTGACGCTGCCCGATGTCGAGGGGTCGCTCGCCGAACTCGCCTATGCGTTCGACACGTTGCACGCCGATGGCGTGGTGTTGCTCGCGAACACGCACGGCACGTACCTCGGCGACGAAACGCAGCAGGCGCTGTTCAGCGAACTGAATCGCCGCAACGCCGTGGTGTTCATCCATCCGGCGCAGCTGCCCGGACCACTGGTTCCCGGTGTGCCCGCGTTCGCGGTCGACTTCCTGCTCGACACGACGCGCGCCGCCGTTCGTCTGATGACGTCGGGCACGCTGGCGCGGTGTCCGAACATGAAGGTGATCCTGTCGCACGCGGGCGGCTTCGTGCCGTATGCATCGCACCGTATCGCGATCACCACGTCGACAGCGAACGTCGCTGACGGGCTCGCTCAGCTGCGCCGCTTCTATTATGACATCGCGTTGTCGGGCAGCCCCGCGGCGCTGCCGAGTCTGCTCGCGACCGCAGCGCCCGAGCACATTCTGTTCGGCACCGACTTTCCGCACGCGCCGACGCGGGTCGGCGCCGCGTTCACGTCGATGTACGAGGCGTATTCGATGAGCGAGACGCAACGCGCGTCGATCGACCGCGGCGCCGCGGAACGGCTGTTCCCGCGGCTCGCGCGCTGATCCCGCTCGCTCTGGCTGTCATCGCCGGTGGCGCAGGTGGCCAAATTCTGGATCCTCACGCACCCCCGGCATGGCGAAGATCATTACGGAACGGGCAGCGGTGCTCGCGGCCGATCAGTCTGTGACTGGCATGGAGAGGCGCCTCTGCGATCTCAAATGCGAAGTAAGAGACATTGGTAGACTGAACTATGGCTATGCAGACGATCAACCTCGACAGTGCGACATTGACCCGCGTCGGTTATGTCGACGTCGCGATTCCGCCGGAAGCTGCTGGACTCACGGCGAACGATTTCGCGCAGATTCCCTGGCGCACGCCGCTGTGGAGCGAAGGCGATCAACTTCGCGCCGGGGCCGCCATCTGGTTCGCGGATATTACTGGCGCGCGGATCGCTTTTGATCCTGTCCAAGCGGCGGACTACGTACTGCGGGCGGATCGTGCCACTGAAGCCGCGCAACAGCGCGCCATTGCGCAGCTGTTGGACAGTGCCGGGTTCCCACGCGAGTCGGTGGACCTGCTCGTCATGACGCACATCGAAGGCGTCGGCATGGTTGCATGGCGTAACGACGACGGCAGTTGGTCGCCGTTCTTCCCGAACGCGCGGGTGCTGGTGAGCGATGCGATGTTGGCTGCGTTCGCCAACGCGTCAGGTGGTGCTGACGGCTCTCTCGAACGGCAGGCGTGGCAAGCGCTGATCGATCTTGGGCTCGTGGACACGTACGCAGATGGCGACCAGATCGTCGAAGGCGTATCGGTGCAGGTCACAGGCGCGCATTGCCCAGGGCACACCGTCGTGCATTTCGACGATGCCAAGGGCGCACGCGTCGCGACGATGCTCGGGCACCTGGCAATCTCGCCGCTTCATCTCGCGACAGGGGAATGCGCGCCGCAGCACGTGGATCCACGCGCTGCGTGGACGCTGTTGCACGCTGCGGCCGATGACGAACGTCTGCTGATCGGCCCACTGTGGCCCACCCCCGGATATGGTCGTTGGGTGGGCGGCGAGTTCGTTGCCGGGTTGGCGCGATAGCTACGCGAGTCCCGGATCCGGCAAGCTCGGTCTGACTCGCCCCGCGTCAGTTCCCCTTCGCTCGACTGTCGGGCGATTCTTGGCCGATTCACCCGATGGTTTGTTGCGTCCATCTGCGAGAAGATACGTATGCTGGGCGAATCCCCAGCGATGAACAGCAGTGAAGCGACGAAAGGTCGCTATTGCATAACCAGCAGATATGGCCAGGGCGCATCGACAGTGTTTCTGCACGCGAACGGTTCGTAAACATCCCGTGGTGACAAGGCATTCACTGCTGCGCTCGACGCGGACAGCTTGGGTGTTGTTCAGTGTTGGCGCGGCTTTGGCGGGTTGTGGTGAGGAGCCGACGATCAAAGCCGCCGAGGCGCCATCAAAAGCGGTTACCGTGGTCGCGATCGCGCCGCACGTCATCGAAGGCGGCCTGATCGCGTCGGGTTCGCTGA
The DNA here is from genome assembly GCA_963829065.1 of uncultured Gammaproteobacteria bacterium. GTDB lineage: Bacteria > Pseudomonadota > Gammaproteobacteria > Pseudomonadales > Azotimanducaceae > DATJGR01. Next base: position 53,183 of record CAWHHK010000031.1, read on the forward strand.
TTCCGCGTGAGGATACGGCGGTGTTCTCTGATCTCAACGGCTATCGCGTTGCGGAGGTGTTCGTCGAGGAAGGCGTCTGGGTGGCGGGCGGCGAACCGTTGGCGCGACTCGATGACACCCTGCTGCGGTCACAGGTCGAACAACAAGCCGCCCTGGCGGCTCAGCTTTCGGTGCAGGCCGAGCGGGCAGAGGCGGAAGCAGCACGCGTCAAGGATTTCGACGGCACCAGCGTATTTGCGGTGGAGCAGATCGAGGCGCGTCGATTCGCCGCAAGAGCCGCGCGCGCGCAAGCCGACGCGCAGGCGGCGTCGGCCCGCGACCTGCGTACCCGGGAAGAAAAAATGACGATCCGCGCGCCGTATGCCGGCCTGGTGATCGAGCGCAACGTGCGCGTGGGCGATATGGGCGGTGGCGGCAATCCGTGGTTCCGCATCGCCAAAGACGGGCAGATCGAGCTCGCCGCCGACGTCTCCGAGAACGCGCTGTCACGCCTGCAGGTGGGTTCCACTGCAAGAGTAATCCTGGCGGATGGAACCGAGGTCGACGGAACGGTGCGATTGGTCAGCCCGCGGGTCGACGCAAACACGAAATTGGGCAAGGTGCGCATCGAATTGCCGGTGACCGCATCGATCCGTGCAGGCGGCTTTGCACGCGCGAGCTTCACCGGCGTGTCGGTCGCGAGCGTGGCCGTTCCAGAGACGGCGATTCTGTATGACGCCGACGGCGCGGCGGTGATGCTGGTCGGCGCCGATAACACGATCAGTCGCGAGGCCATCGTGACCGGCCAACGCGCTGGCGGCTATGTCGAACTGGTCAGCGGGCCGCCCGTCGGTTCGCGCGTAATCGCCAAGGCTGCGGCCATGCTGGTGACAGGAGATAAGATCGTCCCGGTCGAAGCGTCCGAACCGAAAGCTGCGCCGCTATGACCGACCAAACCGAGTTTCGCCTTTCAGCGTGGGGAATCAGGAACCCGATCCCGGTCACGGTGTTGTTCATTGGCCTCGTCGTGATGGGCTTGTTCGCCTACTTCAAGTTACCGGTCAAGAACTTCCCCAACGTCGAGTTCCCCGGCGTCGCGGTCATTGTGACGCGCAATGGCGCGGCGCCGGCCGAAATGGAGAGCCAGATCACCCGGCAGATCGAGAATTCGATGGCGGGCCTTTCGAACGTGCAGAACATCGCGTCGACGATCACGCAGGGCTCGTCGACGACTGTGGTCCAGTTCTACCTGGGGACGGACTTGCAGAAGGCGCTCGATGATGTGCGCACGCGCACCGACCAGGCTCGCGCTGACCTGCCGCGCGATATCGATCCACCGCTGGTCCGGCGTCTCGAGATCGACGACCAGCCAATCATCACGTATGCCGTATCCGCTCCCGCATTGTCGGTACCGGAACTGTCGTGGTTCATCGAAGACACCATTGCCCGCACGCTGCAGACTGCGCCCGGAGTTGCGCAGGTCATGCGCATGGGCGGCGTGGATCGCGAGATCAACGTCGTAGTGGATCCCGATCGACTCTCCGCGCAAGGACTGACCGCGGACAACGTGAACCAGGCGCTGGCGGTAGCGAGTCTCGACGCGCCGGGCGGCCGCGTCACCGTCGGCGGTCGGGAACAGACGTTGCGCATTCTCGGCGCCGCGGCCACGGTCGAGCAGATCCGCAACATCACGATTCCGACCGGCGGCGGGCGTTCGGTGCGGCTCTCCGATGTCGCGGACGTCGGTGACGGCTCCGCGGAGATACGCTCCTTCGCGCTGCTGAACGGACAGCCCGTCGTCGGATTCCAAGTCAGCAAAGTCAAAGATGCGAGCGAGATCACCACTGAGAACGGCGTCGATCAAGCCATCGCGATGTTGCTGAAGACCCATGAAGGCGTCTCGATCACCAAGATCCTGTCGCGCGTAGATCAGACCCGCGCCGGTTTCATCGCCACGTGGCACACGTTGCTCGAGGGCATGCTGCTGGCTGCGCTCGTCGTGTTCATCTTCCTGCGCGATTGGCGCTCGACGCTGATCACCGCCGTCGCGATGCCGGTCTCGCTGATTCCGACGTTCTTTTTCATGGACGTGCTCGGGTTCAGCCTGAACATGGTGACGTTGCTGGGGCTGACCCTCGTGATCGGCATTCTCGTCGACGATGCCATCGTCGAGATCGAGAACATCGAGAAGCGCGTCTACCGAGGTTTGCGTCCGTATGACGCCGCCATTCAAGGGGCCGATCAGATTGCGCTGGCTGTCGTGGCCACGACCTTCGCGATTGCAGCAGTGTTCTTTCCGGTCGTCTTCATGCCCGGGATACCCGGCCAGTTCTTCCGCGAGTTCGGTGTCACCGTAACGGTCGCGGTGCTGTTCTCGCTGTTGGTGGCGCGACTTTTGACACCGCTGATGGCCGCGTATTTCCTCGTGCCGAAGCCCGCCAAGAAACGTCCAGAGCTTCCAGCCTTTTATCGGCGCTCGCTGGAGTGGGCACTCGACCATCGTTGGTGGTCGGTCATATTGGCCACCATTCTGTTGTTCTTCTCCGTCGCGCTCGTGGTTCCGTTACCGAAGGGCGTGCAGCCGGAAGGAAATCCCAATTTCCTGACCGTCGCGATCGAGGCGCCGCCCGGTTCGACGATCGGCGACATGCGCGCGGTCGTCAGCCAGGTGCAGGATCTGCTGGCGGCGCAGCCGGAGGCCGAATCCGTCTTCGCACAAGTGGGGAACGGCGGTGCCAGCGGTGGTCCGGGCGGTTTCGTTTCCAATGCCGGAGTGACCAAAGGGACAGTCACGGTGATCCTGAAGGCGCATCGCGATGCACGGGTCAGCGTGATCCGCGACCGGATACGGCCCGCGTTGCTGAAGATTCCCGATGCGCGGCTGTCGTTCGACAACGCCGAATTCGGTTCCGCCGGTATCAACATCATCCTGACCAGCGAAACCGGCGAGGGTCTCGAAGCGGCCGGCCTCGCGCTGCAGCGCCAGATGCGCACGCTGCCGGGAATCGTCGATACACGGCCCACCACGCCACCCAGCGGCCCGGAAATCGTCGTGCGCCCCAAGGCGGACGAAGCCGCGCGCCTCGGCGTATCGGTCGCGACCATCGCGGCCGCGGCGCGCGTCGCCACCGTTGGCGACATCGACGCCAACGTTGCGAAACTGAATGAGGGCGAACGTCGCATCCCGATCCGCGTGCGTTTGCCGCAAAACGCGCGCGCGGATCTGTCGGTCGTCAAGAACATGCGCATTCCCACCGCCACGGGCGGGACAACCACGCTCGAAACTGTCGCAGATGTCTATTTTCAGGCGGGCCCGGGACAGATCAGCCGCTTCGATCGCAGGCGCAACCTCACGATCCGGGCCGACCTGACAGGCGGTGTTCAGCTGGGCGACGCGCTGAACAAGGTCGAGGCGTTGCCGATCCTGAAGAATCCTCCAGCCGGAGTCGGCCGTGCGTCACAGGGACAGGAACAGGCGCTGGCACAACTGACGCTCGGCTTCCTCGTCGCTTTCGTCGAGGCGATCGGTCTCGTGTACATGGTCATGGTGCTGTTGTTCCGCAGCTTCTTCAAACCCGTGATCATCATGATGGCATTGCCCACCGCGGTCGGCGGCGCGTTTCTGGCGCTGTTGTTGGGAGGCTCCATGTTGGGCATACCGTCGCTGATCGGGTTCCTGATGCTTATGGGGTTGGCCGCGAAGAACTCGATTCTGTTGGTCGAATACGCGATCGAACGCGAACGCGAGGGCTTCAGCCAGCGGGAAGCCTTGCTGGAGGCGTGCCGTGAACGCGCGAGACCCATCGTGATGACCAGCCTCGCCATGATGGCCGGCATGCTGCCCACCGCACTTTCCATCGGGCAGGGATCTGAATTCCGGCAGCCCATGGCCATCGCGGTCATCGGCGGTCTGATCACGTCGACCGTGCTGTCGCTCGTTCTGGTGCCGGTGGTGTACGAGTTTGTCGATGATTTGGAACGCTGGATCTTGCCGCGCCTGTCTGGCTTGGCAACACCGCGAACGGCCGCAATGCACCCAGGCGATGCCGAACACCAGCTGCACGTTGCGAGAGGTCTCCAGACGACCGAACCAAGGCGCGCGTCCGAATCGGCATCACCATCGGTACGGCGCCTGTCCGCCGTCGACGTTGAGAAGACTCCCGGTGATGCCGCGACGGGCGGCATCTGAGACCAACAGCACTGCCGAACCAGCACGCGGACGCAATCGACGGCCCGCACGGATCGCGATAAAACGCGACGTCCGTTGCGTCAGCCGACGCCGCGACCGTCTTTACCTTGCGGCCCGACGCTCGGTTCGAACGTCGTCAGGTGGCAGCGAATTTCGTGCGGCACGACGATCGAACTCCAGCGGTTGAATTCGCCCGTCACCTCGGGCACGAAGCCAACCTGCCAAGCCGTGTCGAGGCCGAAACACGAACCGAGGAACGTGCCGTAGTACCACTGGCGATTGGCGGCCTGCACCCAAATGCCTTTCGTGCCGTTCGGGTGCCAGTCGTAAATGCCGCCGTGGTCGACGAAGGGAATCGAAGGCTCGAGGCGGGCGTTGGCGCTCGAGGCGCCGAGCACGGCAGCGAGCAGGACGATGGTGATGCGCACAATGTTCATGACATGCCCTCACTGTAGAACCTGTCATTTCGTTGGACACGTCGAGCGACGACGAGTTTCGACCGCGACGCGAACGCCGACGTGTTCTTTCAAACGGCTTCTTTCATGAGGCACGTTCCATGTAGGTTTGCTCTTTGCGATTGATCGGCATCTCCGCGCCGATCAACGCGCCGCGACGGATCTTCTCCACCGACTTGTCGCGATAGACGAGCCACAGACACAACCTGTTCAGCGGCGCGATGTAAAACGGCATCCTGCGTCGCAGGTCGAGCCACAAAACCACGCGCACCTCATCGGATTCGTTGGCGGCATCATGCAGGTAGTTGTCGTCGAAGATGATGCCTTCGCCGTTCTTCCAGAAATACCGCTCGCCGTTGACGATCAGATTCTTGTCTTGCAATGCGTTTTGAGCGCGATCCCCGTTGACCCGAAGCCAACACTGCTTGCTTTCGTTGTTGTGTGGAATCTTCACGCCGAGGTGGTATCGCAGGAAGCCCTTGTAGTAGCCCCAGTGCGGCGTGATTTGCTGGCGTGGATCAAGCACCGAGAAGAACGCGGTGTAGACGCCGGGAATTTTCCGGATCAGGTCCGTGGTCCTCGGGGCGAGGCGACAGTTCTCCTCGATGAAGTCGCCGGACTTGAACATGAACGCTTTCCACTTGGCGGTATGAATGCCGCCGCGCGTATACCCCGCGCCAAGCGCCTCGATATCTGTCAATTGATCCTTGATCGTGAGCAGTGCGAGACATTCGCGCTGGACCTCGGCGTAGCCGGCTTCGAGTTCCGTGAGACCGGGGTAGTCGCGGTGGTAGTCGCGAATGTACGCCGGATTCCGTTTCATCAGGCCGTGGTCTTCGAACCACGCATAAACCTCGTTGATCGTCTTCGTGAAGAGCTTTTTCTTCCTTCTATTTGGCAACTTCTCGATGCGTTGCAGCGCGAGCATTCCTGCCGCGCCGAGCACAATGGAGAGGCAAACGACGACGATCAGCAATGTCACCCAGGGTCCCTTCGCCGATTCAGAACACCGGCACGGGGGCGCTACCGTTGATTCGCACACCTTCATTCATCGAATGTGCTGCCGCCCGGTTGCGTGCCGCCGCCGTCGCATTGCCGTCGGCGTGCCAATAACTGTGCCACTGCTGGAACATCAGGACGTTCCACAACAACTGGGAGTGATCGCTCGCCGTAGACAAGTGCTGCTTCCAGAATTCCCGAACGGCAGTTGGCTCAAAGAACCCGTCCTCTTTGAGGCGCTTTTCGGACAGCAATTCTTCAGCCCATGCGCGCAAGGGGCCGCGCAACCAAACCGGCAGCGGACTGCCGAAACCCTTCTTCGGACGATCGACGAGCTCGGGTGGCACGTAGCGGTACAACAAACGCCGCAACAGCGGCTTGCTGCCGAACTTGTTCGTGCTCTTGAGCGCTGCGGGCAAGCGCCACGCGTATTCGATGACGCGGTGGTCGAGCATCGGGACGCGAACCTCCAGGCTTTGCGCCATGCTGGCTCTATCCACCTTGGCGAGCGTGCCGTCGACGAAAGGTCCCAACAGAGCGAAATAGCCCATACGGGCGATCGGATCGCCAACGACTTCCCGATGTTGCGGCTCTTGCCAACGCATGCGGTGTTCGTTTGCGGCATCGACCAATGGTGGCGTCCCCGCGGTGGTCGCATAGAGCTGCCCGTACAGTTCGCTGATGCCGCCGCCATTGCGTAGGACGCTGGTGATTTGCTCGACGCGACTGACCAACAATGCGGGGCGGTGCGCGGCCGGAATCAATCCATGCAACGCCGCGACGCTGGCGACCACGCCGTCGAGAGCACCCGCCGCGGCGCGGCGAAGCGTCGGCGACAACCCGCCGGTGGCCCGGTGCAACGCCCGCGCGATGTAGTAACCCGGATAGCCGCCGAACAACTCGTCACCGCCATCGCCGGACAGCGCCACGGTCACGCTGCGCCGAGCGAGCCGACATAGCATCATGATCGGGATTTGGGAGCGGATGGACAGAGGTTCGTCGAACCAATACGGCAATTCCGGAACCAGCGCGAGCGCGTCATCGGACGAGACGACCAGTTCGGAATGATCGGTGCCGAGGTATTTCGCAACGGCGCGTGCGTGCGTCGCCTCGTCGTAGCGCTTCTCTTTGAAGGCGATCGTGTAGGTATTCACGCGGCGAGCGCTGCGCGCCTGCATCAGCGCAACGATCAGCGACGAATCGATCCCGCCTGACAGGAATGCACCCAACGGTACGTCCGCTGCCATTTCACGAGCAACGGCGTCGCCAAGCAGTGACTCCAGTCCGGCGAGCGCTTCGGCTTCGCCGATATCCACGGCGGCCGCTTGCGCTTCGGCAGCGACCGACGACGGGTCCCAGTAGCTGGAGAGAGTCGGCTCGCGGCCGCGCGCGAGCACCAGGAAATGACCAGGCAGCAACTTGTGAATTCCGCGGTGAATACTGTACGGCGCCGGTACGTAGCCCCACCGCGTGTACGCACACAGACTTGCGCGGTCGACCTCCGGCGCCCAGCCGCGATGCGCACGCAGACCCTTGATCTCCGAGGCAAAGAGAAAGAGCTCGCCGAAGCGACCCCAGAACAACGGTTTTTCGCCGATGCGATCGCGAGCGAGCGTCAGCGTGTGACTCTGCCGGTCCCACACTGCGAATGCGAACGCGCCGACGAGTTTGCGCAGCGTCGCCTCGACACCCCAGGTTGCGCATGCCTCGACGACGACCTCGGTGTCCGAACGTCCTCGAAAGGTTCGCCCGCATGCAGACAACTCATCGCGCAGCTCGACGTGATTGTAGATTTCGCCGTTGTACGTGAGCACCCAGCGCCCGCACGAAGACGTGAGCGGTTGATGGCCCGCGGACGACAAATCCACGATGGCCAGGCGACGGTGCGCAAACGCGATACCCACTGCGGGATCGCACCACACACCCGCGTCGTCGGGTCCGCGGTGGCGCATCGGCGCGGCCATCGCTGCAGCTGTGTGTGCCAAACGTTCGGCACTGTCTTGCCAGCGCGCGTCGACAAAGCCCGCAATTGCGCACATCGAGGCTCCAAAAGCGAAGGGTGGCAAGGTACGCCCGCACCCTGCTTGACTCGTTGGAGGCCTTGAGTGCGAAAAACCTGTCGCTGCGCAGGGCGCGTGTCGGACTGTCGGGCGCAATCGCGATGGACTGCACTGAACATCCGTAGCTGCGAACGTCGCTCGAATCTGCCTAGAATGACCTTGGAATCACGGATGGTTTCGCGTGCGTCGGGGTCTCGAAGATGCGTCATTGTGTTTTCATTCATAGCAACCCCAAACAACTCGTTGGTGCGCTTGTCGGCAAATACGCGCTTGTGAGGAATTCGCGGAACGCCGAAAAGTTCGACGTGCGGATCATCTCGACGGACGAACATTCTTTTTTCGCAGCACACGAGGGCCTGTTGTACTTGCGCGACGGCGTCAAGCGCACGTGGCTGAACGACGATCTGCAATCGTTCACCCCGTTGCGTTTCATGCCGCCCGAACTGATGGGCTACGACGGACGCGCGGTGATCGTCGATCCCGACGTGTTTGCGGTCGGTGACGTATGGGAATTGTTGTCACGCGACATGCAAGGTAGGGCGATCGTTGCACGTTCGCGCGGCCTGGTTGGTGCGATCGAGCGTTGCATGGCGACGAGCGTGATGTTGCTCGACTGCGCCAAGCTGACGCATTGGCGTTGCGAAGAGCAGTTCCGCCGCATGTTTGCGTTCGAACTCGACTACTCCGATTGGATCTGTTTGCGGCACGAAGATCGAGCGTCCATCGGGCCACTCGAGAACGAGTGGAACGACTTCGACCATCTGACCGCGCAGACAAAAATGCTGCACACCACGCGTCGCAAGACACAACCGTGGAAGACGGGCCTACCGGTCGACTGGCGCCTCGCCGAGCGTTTCCGGTTGTTTCCGCCCATCGGTTGGCTCATGCGCGCACGGCGCACGGTGTTCGGCGAATACGCCTTCCTCGGCCACTACAAAGACCATCCGGACCCGAACCAGGAACGCTTGTTCTTCGGACTGCTGCGCGAATGCATCGACGCGAAGGTGGTGACCGACGACATGCTCCGCATCGAGATGCAACGCAACCACGTTCGTCACGATGCGTTCGAGGTGCTCGACCGCACCCCGGCTCTCGCGCCACCCGGTAGATCGTTGGTGTCGCCCGGTTGAGGCATGTCGACCAGACGATTCAGCAGCGTCCGCACGCGATCGACAGTCCGCGTCAGGTCTTCGGCTCCGACCGACCTGACCGGACTCCCGGGTTCATCGTCTGGCGCGTTCAATCGGCGAATACAACCTGCCTCGAGCAATGACGCGTGGATTCTGCGTAGGTCGCGCCGCATGCGCACCGGCCCGACGGCCATCGCCAATCGATGCACGAGTGGTCTCCATCGATAGGCGGAGCGCGTTCGCCAACCGCGCGATTCGTCGGAAAAGTCGAACAGGTACACCGGCCTTGCTGTCGCGCATGCCTCTGCGAGCATCGACATGCTGTCCGCCGTGACGACGAATTCATCACCGCACGCGAGAAGACCACGATACGGATTGTCATCGCCCGACGGCCAGCGATGCACAAAGGCCGGCGACTGCAGCCTGGCGAGGAGCGCGTCCGCGCTGCGCGGCGGTGTGCGCCCGCTGGTGGTCACGAGCACGCTGCCGCCGGTTCGCGCAACGCGCGCATTGATCTGCCGCGCCAGCTCGGCAGCCTTTTCCGGTGTGAACACCAACGGGCCGCTGTCGCCGCCGACGAGCACAACGATCCACGGATGCGGGTACGCTGCCCACTTCGCCCCCCAACGCGCCCGTTCATCGTCGAGCGATGCGCCCGTGAGATCGGTCAGTGGCAACTCGTTGACGACCACATTGTCCGCGGGCTCGAGCATGTATTGCAGATTGGACACCACCAGATCGAAGTGCATTGGGCTCGACCACGGCCGGCCGACGTGGACCAGCAGGGCACGGTCTCCGGACGCCTTTCGAATCCAGCGCGCGACCAATTCGTTGCGCCGTCCGGCAGTCAAGACGAGGTCTGGCCATGGCGGGTCGAACGAATCGGATGCGGCGCGATCGAGCCCGGCCAGCGACGGATGCGGACAGGCATGCAGCAACAACTCCCACGACCGGAATATCAGCCGCTTCGTCACGTGCTCCACGCCGATCGCACGAGCGAGTAGCTGTAGTTGCGCATAGTCGCCCCCGCCGGGTCCTTTGAGAATCCAGACCAGGGGCGTGCGATGTTGGGTACTCTGCATGTCGTGCGCTGCGATTTGGTAGCGCTTTGTCGAACCGAAGACGGCCCACTGTATCGCATCGTCACTGAACGGTCGGACCCCGCTACGCCAAGTGTTCGACGAACCACTCGCACGCGGCAGCGATCGCGGCGTCTTTCCACGTTGTGTACAGCGAATAATGGTGACCGCGGAATCTGGCTAACGATTTCGGCTCCAGTGCATCGGCGAACGCGGCGAGTTGACCGTCGGTGGGGCACAAGGTGTCCTGATCGGCTACAAGCATCCTCAGCGGTTTCGGCGCAAGCCACCCAGTCCGTGCGCGAGGATCACGAGCGCGTGCGGTCCTTCGACGGCCGGCGTTCGCAGCCAACCGCGCAGCGTCAAACCGTCAGATGTGAACTCGACATCGCGTTGACTGACCATCTCAGGCTTCAGCGCTGACGATGAATTGCCCGCCGGCCTGCACGGCGAGATCGGGTCCGAACAAAGCGCCGGGTGTATAGGCCCCGGGCCGGCCCTCGTCGCCCGCGAGCCGCAAGGTCACTGCCGTCGTCACCGCATTCGTGAATGCCATCGCCTCGCCCGCACGCAACCATCCCTCGCGAACGCGTCCATCGGACCATTGCACGCGCGCGTGTCCCCAGGAGTCGCGCTTCTGCGCGGGCGGCTCGATGTGCACCCGTGCTAGCCGCCGCTGTGCGAAGTCGCGCAAGACCCGGAGTCCAAAGAGCGGCGCGACCGCAGACATTGCGAAGCGGGCGAGTGGCGTGCTCGGCGCCATGCTCGACGCCGCCACGGCTGACGACGCTCCACTGGCGCGTCGCGCGGCCTCCAAGTCGCCGGTCGGCATCGCCGCCGTCACCATCGTAGAACCGTCAGGCAGTGCGAGCCGTTCGGGATCGGCGCCGAGTTGCGCGCGCACCAATGCGCCGTTTTCGTAGCGACGGCCGCCCATCGGCAGACCTTCGACGATGGTCGCCGCGAGGGTCTCGCCGAGCGGCACCCGAGCCGTCGACGAACGGCAGCGCGTCGACTCGCACGCTCGCCGCCGGCGGCCGAGCCTTCGCACAGCTTCAGCACCACGCTCTCGGTCGCGAGCAAGCCGAACCCGGCGCCGGTGACGAGACACCGGCCGGTGGCGAGCCGCTTCGTCGTGCAGACCAAGCAGGTCGATCACCGAGTAGAGTTCGTTGGAGATGTCGACGTAGTGACACCCGCGCGGGCAAGCACGCGCGATCGGTAGCGCCGTCCGCGTGAATGGACCGATCGTGTTGACGACGACCACCGCGTCGCTGCGAGCGATTCGTTCGGCAATGTCGGCGATGGAGTCCGCAACGACGACGCGCGCGCTGCCGCCGATGGCGTTCGCCGCATCGCGCAACCGTCCGGCGTCGCGACCGACCAGCACGAGCGCGTGTTGTCGCGCCGCGAGTTCGGCTGCGACCGCGCGGCCGCAGCGCCCGTTCGCGCCGAGGATCCAGATCTCCTTCGTTGCGGTCACGCGTGCGCCACGGTGGCGGCCGTCGCGAAGTAGTGACCCTCATCGAGGTCGGCGAGCAATCCCGGCTCGACGGGATTCCAGTCGAGCTGCTGTCGTGTCCGTGCACTCGAAGCCGGTATATCGAGCCCGATCAGCAGCGCGAGGAAACCGAAATAGCCGCCGGCTTCGTCCGGCGATTTCTCGACGACACCGAACCCCAATCGTCGGCCGATGATGGCCGCGATGTCGCGCACCATAATGCCCTCGTCGGCGACGGCGTGCAGTATCGAACCCTCGGTGGCGCGTTCGACCGCGAGCCTGAAGAGGCGCGCCGCATCGTATCGATGCACCGCAGGCCAGCGGTTCGCGCCGTCGCCGACGTACGCCGCATGCCCGTGTTGGCGCGCGGCGGCGATCAGCCACTGAATGAAACCCTTGTCGCCGCGGCCGTGCACGGTCGGCGGCAACCGAACGACCGCGCCGCGCACGCCGCGCTCGGCGAGCGCGATCACCACCTCTTCCGAAGCGCGCCGCGGCCATCCGGGCGGTGCGCGATCGGCCTCGGTCGACACACGACCCGGCGCAATCCCCAACCCGGACGCGATGACGATCGGCCGGTTCGATCCGGCGAGCACATCGCCCATCGCCTCGATCGCGCGCGCATCCGCTTCCGCCGCGAGTTCCCGTGAACGAGAAAAGTCGTGGTCGTACGCCAGATGGATGACGCCGTCCGCTGCGGCCGCACCGGCGCGCAGACTGTCCAGGTCGTCGAGACGACCGCGATGCACCTCTGCGCCGGCGGCCGCGATCGCGGCGGCCGACCCTTCGGAACGCGCGAGCCCGACCACCCGATGGCCCGCGCCGAGCAATTCTGCAACCACGGCGGATCCGATGAACCCTGATGCACCGGTGACGAATATGCGCATATCGAACTCCTCCGCTGCTTTTCCGGTCGTCGTCGTTTTTGATGTCAGATACTGACATCATATATACCACCTGATGTCAGTCACTGCAATCAGGTAGCATCGCGCCCATGGCCCGATGGGAACCCAATGCGCGCGAGCGGCTCGTGGATGCGGCACTGGAGCTATTTCACGAGCGCGGATACGGCCGAACGACGGTCGAAGAAATCGCCGCGCGCGCCGGGCTCACCGAACGAACCTTCTTCCGCTATTTCACCGACAAGCGCGAAGTCCTGTTCGGGGGCTCGGGCGAACTCGAAAAAGGGATCACGGACGCAATTGCCGGCGCTCCACCAGAGACCTCGCCCCTCGATGCAGTCGTTGGTGCCTTGGAAACCGTCGCCGCCGGGTTCCCGCCGCGCCGCGACTACCGGGCCAGACAGCGCCTCATCGCGGCGCATCCGGAACTGCAGGAACGCGAACTGATCAAGCTCGCGTCACTCGCTTCGGCCATCGCAAATGCGCTGCGCGCGCGTGGCGTCGTCGATGCGGCGGCGAGCCTGGCGGCGGAGGCAGGCATCGCCATCTTCAAGGTCGCGTTCGAGCGTTGGGTCGGCGGCTCGCAGCCGCGTGAGCTATCCCTGCAGATCCGAGCAGCGCTCGGCGAGTTGAAGATGGTGACCGCAGGGTCGACTAACAGGCCCGCTCGAGTGCGCCCGAGATCATGATGACCCGACCGGTGGCGGCACGGCCGCGATAGCTAAGCCAGTCCCTGATCGGCGAGCCACTCGTGGAACAGATTGATCCACCGGTCTGACGGCGATCCCTGTTTCACCATGCCGAAGCCGTGGTTGCCGCGCCGGTAGATGTGCAATTCTGCGGAACGCTCGGCATCGGTCCAGTCTGCGTACAGACCTTCGGCGAGTCGGTAAAGCAGAGCGTCGTCCTGTGCGATGACACTGAAGAGCGGTGGTGCGTCCGCCGGCACGGGGCGCCCTAGCGTCTCGCCGCCGTAAATGGGCGCGACGAAGGCGAGCGGCGCCGCTCGCGGATCGACCGCGACGTCGACGACGAGAAAAGCCCCGGCAGAGAATCCGATCATGCCGACCCTGGCGGGGTCGACGTCCCAATCCTTCGCGTGCCCGCGAACGAGCGCGATCGCGCGGCGCCCGTCGTCGGCTGCGGCATCGCGCGCGGCACGGATCGACTCGTAAGGCACGATGTCGCTCATCGCGCGCGGCGCCGTGCGTCCCTTGCGCGTGAGATCGATCTGCGAATACATCTGCAGCATCTCGGCGTCGTAGTCCGCTTGCTTTGCCGGCGTCCCGCGCACGCGATATTTCAAGAGGAACGCGGTATAGCCCTGCTCCGCCAGCCAGTTTGCGACGTCGATCCCTTCGTGCTCCCACGCCAGGATGCGCCAACCACCGCCCGGACACACGATCACGCCGATGCCATTCGGGTTGCCGTTCGTGGGACGAAACACGGTCAGCGTCGGCTCCGACACGTTGCGCAGCATTAGCGCATCGCCGGCGGTTCCAACCGGCCCCCGAAATGTGACTTCGGGGCCAACGCCGGTCCAGTTCGGACGGCGGGCCTTCCGGCCAGAGGCGGATCACTTCTTCAGGCAAGGCGTCATGGGTCATTGCGGTCCTCAATTGATGGCGCGGCCCAATGAAGCTGTTGGCGATCCGCGCGGCGACTGATTTCGTGGCGGTTACGGGCCGAGTATCCCAGAGACCCGCGGGCTGGAGTCAAGCGGCGACTGTCACGTCGGTCGATTGATGGGAGCTGTAGTTCGGGCGGCGGCATGTTGCCGTCCACGCCGACCGCTTGGAGTGTTTCCGGTCCGTACGCAATGTCATGCCCCGTCGGGTGGGATCGCCACGGCAAGCATTTCGCCGGTTTCCTACGATCCACTTTCGGCGACCTATGTGTTCCAGCAATCAGTCACCGGGAACGGGGACGGGCCGCGCGGCGGCTTCTCGACGGGTACGAGTAGCGGAACGTTCGGCGCAGGCACGAACTCACAGGCGCTGGCTCACTCCGCCACGCACACCAGCAGCGCAAACCGATCCTGGACCTTCTCGTGGGGCAAAGGTTCACAAGTCATTCGTAGCGATGGTGTTTCCTTCAGTGTTTGTGCGCTGGCGGCGGGTGACCCCACGAGCAACAGCGGCGATGCGGCCGATTGCAGCAGCAGGAGCCTGGTGAGCATTGTGGATCCGCCGCAGGTGGCGCCGACGGCGGAGTCGGGCAAAACGGCGGTGTCCACTGTCAAAGCTGGCGCAAGTGTCACCCTGAAGGCGAACCTCTTGCAGGGGAGTGGCTTCAAACAGGTCGCCTTTGCCTGGCGAGAAACCACGAACAGCAAGGTCACTATTACCGACCCTAAGTCAGCCACCGCCAGCTTCAAGGCGCCGAGCGTGGCTTCTGATACCGACCTCACCTTCGAAATAACCGCGACCGATTCGATTGGTCAGACATCAATCGGCACGATTTCGATCACGGTGCAACCCGCAACGGTGCCGAACGTGGTGGGCTCGACTCAAGCAGCGGCGACGACGGCGATCACTGGTGCGGGACTCAGCGTGGGAACGGTGACGACGGCGACGAGTACCACGGTCGCGATTGGCAAGGTCATCAGTCAGAACCCGGCCAGTGGTGCGTCGGTCGCACCGGGCAGTGCGGTCAATTTAGTGGTGTCGTCAGGGACAACGGTGCCGAACGTCGTGGGTCTGACTCAGGCTGCAGCGGCATGGATACTGTCGGACGGCACGCGGAGCAAGTCGCCGACGACGTATAGACCGACTGCTTCAAGCTTGGCCGCCAGCCGCGCGCCAATGCCTTCGATTTCGACGAGCGGTAACTGGAGGTTCCCTGGCATGCGCGAATTAGAGCCGAAAGGTGCCGGGAAGTGAACGGGAGCCGCGCCTCAACGCAGGCTCTAGGCGTCACGGCTTTCGATAGACGTGACGCTCGCTGTGCTCGATGACGGGATCGAGCAGCGACAGATCTCCCGGCGCGACCTGATTGCCTTGCGGAAACGGCGCGCCCGTGACGACGCCGATCTGCACGCGCACGCGATCGTTCTGGTAGTAGCAGTCGTAGACGCGCGTCAGCAACGCTTGAAACAGCGGCGGATCGCTCGCGCTGAATTCGCGGACGCGTTCGCAGCGATCGGCGAGCGAGAGATCGACGAACGACGGCTCGAAGCGCTGCAACGCCGATATCAGTAGCGGGACGAAATCCTCCGCCTGCGCGAGCAGATACGCATCGAACCCCACGTCGGCGGCGCTCGGCATCGCGCCGTCATCGCTGGCCGGAACCAACGTGTCGAGCAGCGCGGCCAGGAGAATCTGTTGGGCGCGAGTCAACGGATGGTCGGTCGAGATGATGTCGGGCACGGCGTCCGCTCCTCAATTGAACAGATCAATCGAACAGATTGGCGAGGTTCTTCTTCATCGTATCGGCCACGTACAGCGCCCACGCTTGAATGGTGCTGGCCGGGTTCACGCCGCCGCCGGTCACGAAAACGCTGCCGTCGACGATGAAGAGATTCTTCACGTCGTGGCTGCGTCCCCAGCGGTTGACGACGGATCGCTGCGGGTCGTTGCCGGCGCGCGCGGTGCCGAGCAAATGCCAGCCGGATACCCGCAGCGGTCCGGAACTCGTCACCGCTCGCGCGCCGGCTGCGATGCAACGCTTCCGCGGCGCGCGCCTGTCCGTGTTCCATCATCTTCAGACTGTTGTCGCTGTAGCGGTACGTGATCTTCGGCGCCGGGATGCCGTTCGAATCGGCGCGCGTCGGATCGAGCGTCACGGTGTTGTGTTCCTCCGGCAGATCCTCGCAGAGGATGCCGATCGACGCGACGTGATCGAACCGTTGGCGGAATGCCTCGTGATGTCCGGGACCCCACGGAATCGTGCCGCTGACGTAGCCGGCCATTGCGGTGCCCAATGGACCCGATCCGCGCGCGATCTGCATGTTGTAGCCGCGCACGAAGCCGCGGGACGGATCCGTCTCGTAGAACTGCTTGCTCAGGATGCAGCACGCCTGCGGCCCTTTGTGGCTGTCGAGCCGTTCGTCGAACAGGCCCTGCACGAACGCGATCGGATGGAACATCAGGTTCTTGCCGACCAGGCCGCTGCTGTTTGCGAGACCATCGGGGAACTGCGTCGATTTCGAGTTCAGCAGAATGCGCGGCGTGCCGACGCCGTTGCACGCCATCACGACGACTTCGGCGCGCTGGAAGCATTCCTCGCCGGCCGCGTTGTAGTAGACGACGCCGTTCGCGAAGCCGTGTTCGTTCACCGTGATCTCGCGTACCCGACAGCGCGTGCGAAGCTCCACGCCGCGGCGAATGGCCTCCGGCCAATACGTGATGTCGGTGCTCGATTTGCCGCCTTGCGCGCAGCCGGAGAGACACGGTCCCAGGTTCACGCACTTGTCACGTCCCTGATACGGCTGCGAGATGATCGCGCTGTCGGACGGCCACCAATGCCAACCGAGTTTGTTGAAGCCGCGCGCGACTGTTTCGCCGACGAGTCCCATCGGCAGCGGCGGGAGCGGCGGTTGCTTGGCCGGATACATCGGATCGCCGGCCAGGCCCGACACCCCCATCATGCGGTCGTTGGTGGCGAAGTACGGCTCCAGCGTGTCGTAGTCGATCGGCCAATCGTCCGCGACACCGTCGAGCGTTCTCACCTTGAAATCGGACGGATGCAATCGTGGGAAATGCGCGCCGTACAGAATCGTGCTGCCGCCGACGCCGTTGAAGTTGACGACCGTGACCGCGGAGTCGTCGTTGTTGATCGGATAGTCCGTGTCGCGAGCACGCACGTTCGGGTCGATGTGATAGGGGCCGTACGCCTGGCTCTCCCAATTCGCCGCAGTGCTCGGATAGTCGGACGGATTCGTCCAATCGCCTTGCTCGAAGCAGACGATGCGCATGCGCGTATCCGCCAGGCTCCACGCGACCGCGGCGCCCGAGGCACCTGCTCCGATGATCAGAACGTCGACGACGTCGTCGGCCATGGCTCACTCCCCGCAATGACGGAGCAGTGTAACTCGACGATCCACAGCGCTCTCGAGTTTCAACACCGGCTTCCACTTCGCTGCGCAGTCACGCGATACTCAGCCGGATCCGCGAGAAGTGGCTTCGTGAAAAGACCTTTTAGCGCCTACCAGGGCGACGAGTCGTATGTCTTCGTGTGTTATGCGCACGAGAATGCGGGCGCGGTTTATCCGCAGATCCAACGACTGCACGAAGGCGGCGTGCGGATCTGGTACGACGAAGGTATCTCGCCGGGTACGCGCTGGTCCGATGAGCTGGCACGCGCGCTCGGCAAGGCTTCGCTGGTGCTGTTCTTCTGCACGCCGGAATCGATCAAGTCGCAACACTGTCAGGACGAGGTCAACTTCGCCCTCGACGAGAAGCGACCATTGCTCGTGATCCAGGACGGCGCGGTGGAACTACCGCCGGGGCTGCGCTTGCGGCTCGGATCGCAGCAATCGATTCTGAAACACGAGCTGACAGGTGCTCAGTTCGAGGTCAAGTTGGCGAACGCGATAAGCCGGCATGTCGTCACGGGAACGCCGGCAGTTGCTGCAAGCCAGAAGAAATCGAAATCGCCGGCGCCGCGTCGTTGGGGCGCAGTGCTGGTGGTTGGCGTCATCGTGGCGGGCCTCGCGACGGCTGCGGCGGTTTGGCTGACGCATCGCGCGCCGGCGCTGAACGACAACCCGCTGGCCGATGCCCACTTCTCGCGCTTCACCGATTTCGACGGAAACGAATTGAATGCGGCGATTTCACGCGACGGGAAGTTTGTTGCGTTCATTGCCGACCGCGACGGCCCGTTCCACGTCTGGCTGAGCCAAGTCGGCACTGGGCGCTTTGTGGATCTCATGCGGGGTAGCGACGACCAAGCCGTGCCGGGGATCACGCCAAACCTCGGTTTCTCGGCCGACGGTTCCGAGATCTGGCTCGGCGGCCAGCCCCAAGGAACGCGGTTGCGGGTCATGCCGCTCATGGGCGGACCCCTGCGCGCGTTCTTGGGCGAGAATGCGGTGAGCGTCGCCTGGTCACCCGACGGCGCTCGCATCGTGTATCACACCAGCGACGCCGGCGACCCCATGTTCGTCGCCGACGGCAATGGGGCGAACCCGCGCCGGATCCTCGTGTCCGATCCGGGCGAGCACAATCACTTTCCAATTTGGTCGACCGACGGCAATTGGATCTATTTCGTCCACGGCGTCTTGGGGACGATGGCGCTATACCGTATTTCCGCTTCAGGCGGCGCGCCGGTGCGGTTGACGCAACACGACCGCGACGTGAGCTATCCGACACCGATCGATGCGCGGACCGTGCTCTACGTGAACCGCGCCGAGGATGGCTCAGGGCCGTGGTTGTGGTCGTTGGATGTGGAGCATGGGACTACGCATCAGCTGAACCTCGGCTTAGACAGGTATGTGTCTTTGTCGGCCAGCGCCGACGGCCGGCGTCTCGTCGCGACACTCGTGAACTGGACCTCTAGTTTGTGGAGCGTGCCGATTCTCGATCGCGTCGCCGAAGAGTCCGACGCGAAGGCCTTTCCGGTGTCGACAGCTTCGGCGCAGACGCCTCGATTCGGCGGAGCGACGCTGTTCTACGTTTCGTCGCGCGGCACAGGTGACACGCTTTGGCGCTTCGACGAGGGCCAGGAACCCGTTGAAGTCTGGAAGGGCCCGGAGGGCGCGCTCGCGGACCCGCCGGCCGTTTCGCCGGATGGACGCCAAGCTGTCGTGGTCGTCACAACGCAAGGGAAGCGCCGTCTCGACCTCATTTCCATCGACGCAGCGCAGCAGCAGACGCTCGCCGAGGGAATCGACGTACGGGGCGCGTCATCGTGGTCGCCGGACGGCAAGTGGATCGTGACCTCAGGTTTGGATGCGCAAGGTCCGGGGCTGTTCAAAATCCCCGTCGACGGTAGCCCGCCGATTCGCCTCGCAAAGGATCGCGCCATCGGTCCGATATGGGCGCCCGATGGAAGCCGCGATGTTCAGCCGCGATCGATCACCTGATCGAGACGGACACCGAGATCGACTTCGCTGGCGCGGCAGTTTCCCACGCGCGCCTCAGCGTGAGCTTGACTCGAGTATTGCCTGTCGCCTGCGCGACAAGCGGGAAAAGCACCTCAGCACTTCCACCGATCGCGCTTGCGCGCGTTTCGACTCTCCGCGCTCCGACGGCCAGCAAGGGCGGCGTGGCCTCTGGTGCTTGCCAGCGATAGCCGGTCGATGCGTTCTCCTCGAGTCGAAACAGCAGCGTGTCGCCGACATCGAGATCGACGTGCGCGCCATCATCGAGTTCACCGAGTACCTTTTCCGTTCAAGCCTCCGCGGCCGCGTGAGTCACGTTTGCTTCGAGCAACGACTCACGGAAAGACCGTGTCTGTCTTCGTCGACCCATCGCTGAACGTGACTGTCGTGACGACCTTCGTCACCACCTTTCCGAGCAGGAGGAGTCGGACCGGGATCGGGCCGCTCACGTTGCGCAGTGTCCAGAAGTCGGACGCCAATCCGGAGTTGGTAAGGTAGCTGTACGGGAAATAGACGTAGCCGTGATCACCGAATTGCGGTCCCCAGGAGTTGCGGCTGATGAACACTTGACGCGAATCGTCGTAGCCGAGGAGAAGGTTCGCGTGCCCGCCGAGGACGGCGCCCTGCGGCATCTGAACAACTCCAGTGGTCGAGGTCGGGGGCGACTCGAAGTTCGCATAGACGGTGAACCCGATCAGGATCGGATAGCCGTTCGCGAGGCACGATTTCATTTGATCGAGTTGCTGCGCCACGCTGAGGTATTGGACGACCTTGTGCTGAAGCGCATCGGCATAGGCCATCTGCGGTGGTTGCTGAGTGAACTTGCCGATGTCGTAGGGCCAGTCCGACTCGGGTGCGATGCCGTATTTAGCTAGCGCTTTGCAAATCTCTCGAATCGAAGCACCGCTGTCGCTCGTAACGGTGCCTTGGTCGACGCGCTCGACGTAGTAGAGGAAGAGCGGAGAGCCCAGAACGTCCGGCAAACCTTGCTTTCGGTTCAAGAAATGAAAGCAGCCCTCGCCGGCAAACGCGGTACAAGAACCCAACTGTCCTTGGTCGCGAATAGCTGCGTCGCCTGCGCGCAGGTCCACCATCGGCGGAACCGCGAAACTAGTGGCCTCGAATGCTGCGAGCTTGTAGTCGCGATAGTCCGGCAGATCTCGCTTCCACCCAAAGTGGTGTGCCATTTGCGTGCCCTCCCGATTGTCCTCAGAACGTGTCGAAGCCGAAGCCTATGACTCGCGCGAGGGCGTTGTCTAGTGCGATGGCAGCGAATGTTCGACTTGTCATAAAAGTGACAGAACCCAACGGGTTTAGTAGGGCTCGAGTTCAGCGACTCGATTTTCGGCGCTGTCGGTACTGACAAGTCGATTTTTTTCGCGTCGGTCCGTCCGCAATCTGAGCGCCGAGGGCGCTCACGAGCGAACGCAACTGCGATAGCGTCGGCGGCGCCACATGGTGCTGATCTGGATCCAGTTGCGTCTCGTTAGATACACGCTGTTCGTCGCAATTTCGTAACCCGCCTGCTTCAACGCAACCCCCAGTCGAACTGAGTTCACCTCCGCCGGCAGTGTGACCGTGACGATCCCCGCGGCCGCTGCTGCGTCCGGTGCGACGACCTCCAATCCCAGCCTCCTCAACTCGGTTCGCAACCAACGCGTCCGTCGCGCGATCAGTCGAAAATGCTTCGGCCAATCGCTGCGTTGCTGCAACGCCGCCTTCAGCGCGCGCAGTTGGTTCGACGAACTCGAATACGGCACTCCGGTCGAATTCGCATAGGCGCCGAGGTCAAGATACCGAGGCAGACGCTGGCTCGACGCGTCGATTGAATGGTTGTGGAGAACGATAGCCAGCCCCGGAAATGCGCCGAGCGCCTTGCCGCTGACGGCCGAGGCGAGATATGCGGCGCTCAGATCAACGGGCATCGCCCCGACCGCGCTGACCGCGTCGACGCAGAGGCGGACCGAGCGCGCCCTGCACATCTGCGCGAGTGCGTCGAGGTCGTTCAATATACCGGTGGAGGTTTCGTGCTGGACGAACCACAACCATCGCGGTGCAGGGGATGCGTTCAACCGTGATTCGATGGCTCGGTAGTTGAATGTGTCGTCCCCATCGCCACCGCATCGCTTCGAATCTCAGTCCGAAGCGCGTGGCGTGATCGATCAGTCGATTACCGAACTCGCCGTTGCTCAATACGATGCCGCCGTCATCGACGAGCGATAACTGCGCCGCAACAACATCGTTAGCAAGCGTCCCGCTTCCGACGAGAATCTGCGCGTGGCGCGCCCCGGTCAGACGGCACAGTGCATCACGCGTCACTGCGAGATCTTCGATGAACTCCTCGGAGCGGTGCGAAACGGGTTCGGCTGAAAAGGCGTTGCGGACAGCTCGCGTCACCGCGATGGGTCCAGGTAGAAAGTTGATTGGCCGCGCTTCGCGCCGCCGCCGCGCTGCGAACAATCGCTGCGCGACCGCCGCGGCCGCTTCGCGCGTAATGATCATCGGCTGGAAGCGCGCGGTTGCGGTGCCGACCGGTGTACCGAATGACTCAAAGCCGAGATGGCGGTAGAGCTTCAGTTGGCGCGTGGTGCCGGAAATGACTGCCGCGTCGTAGCCGCGCGCGATGCAATGACGCCAGACCGATGCAAGCAGATCGCGCAACAGACGGCCCGATCGATGTTTCCGCTCAACTGCAAGCAGTCGGATTTCGCATACGCGACGATCGGCCGGGAGATATCGGTCTAGATTCTGCCACCTTGGCATCGAGCGAAAAGGGGCGCGAGCCACGAATCGCCGTCATCGCAATCACTCGTTCATCGTTCACGGCGATGACGTAGGTGTTCTCGTCGTGGAATTTATCGACCAACCGATGCGACGGACGTGCTGCGTGCTGCGGAATCTCGTCGACGAACGTCGCGTGGTTGAGTCGATGAATCTCCTCGAATTCCCAATCCTCGGTCGCGATCTTGAACCGGAGCGATCGCCGATCGTCGCCGTCGCGCAATTTCGATGCAGATGTTGTGGCTGTCGACATGAATTCATTCCTCGCTCAAATTCGGGCGGACTCGATCTGGCGCCGGACTTCGCTGCGCATACGCAGCGCCTCTTGAAAGCCGCGCTCGCGCGGAAAGATCGGGTCATGAATCGTGATCGAAACCGGATGGCGGCTGATGCGCCATGACCCGTCCGGCAGAAGGCGCCGGGTGCCGTTCAACGTGATCGGAACGATGGGCCGCTGGAGTTCGACCGCCGCCGCGAACCCGCCTAGCCGGAACGGCAAGAGATCTTGTGCTGCAGTGAAGGTGCCTTCGGGGAACAAACACAGCGATTGGCCGTGTTGCAGTGCGCTGACGATTCCGTTCGCACCGGCGATGCGCTGCATGACGCGAGGTGCGGTCCACGACGATGCATCGCGCTGCCTCGAATCAACGCGCCGATCAGGGGTGCATTCGGAAGGCGTTCGTTCACGACGAACGTCAGGTCGGTCGGAAGCACCGCAACCAACACGGCGGAATCGAGGTAACTTTCGTGGTTGGACAACAGCACTGCTGGCGCGACCGCGCTGAGATGTTCGAGCCCAGTGGCAGTCACCCGGATGCCGGCGGCGGCGAACAGCCCGCGTCCGACTCCGCGGATGACGCGCAGCGCGCGCGGGCCCGGCTGAACCACTTTCAATGTAGGCCAAAGCAGCACCGTCGCGCCGAGCAAAAGCAGAAGGATCCACGCCTGGTACAACCAGGAGGCCGCAGTGCTCGTAGCCGATTGCGACCCCTCCGGGAGCGGTTGCGATCGTATGGAGGGAGCTGTCGGCGGAGTCCTTCTCTGCGTGACAGCGTCCGTGCCGGCAATCGCAGCTACGAGGTCGCGTACCGATTCGGCCGATGCAATCGCGTGTTGAGGCAAGTCGATATGAAAATGCGCGGCGAGCCGAATCGCGAGTTCGACGCGCTCGAGGCTGAACAATTCGAGATCGTCCTCGATCAGGCTGTCGAGCATGACGGGCGGTCGGCGCTCGCCGTCTGGATGGGCGTCGGCGACGATCTCGCGCACCGCGTCGAGGACGGCTTCTTCGAACGCACGACCGCAGCTCTGCGTCCTCTTGGAGTGAGAATTGATCGTTCATGGCCGTGCGCCGACGTTGCGCCGTTGACCGCCGCCTGCCGGAAGCTCGAGGACCTCGGGTCGACGGCCGAGCCGCTGCGGCGTTCGCGGATCGCGCGGACACAGATACCCCAGACGGATCATCTCTCGCACGTCGCAGAGCTTTGGACGGGCAACCGTGCCGAGAACCATGTCCGCCAATGGATTGACGACGTTCAAGTTGCAGGCGGGGTAGCGGTGGTGGAGAAAGTGATAGCGAGCGAGGAAGCGATACACAGCGCGGCGTTGCAGGAAGCGGCTTGCCGGCACATGCATCTCATGATGTACCAGGCCCCACGCGTACATTTGTGTAAGCGCCAACGCCGAGAACAGCACAGCCCCGAGCGGCTCAGCCAGCGCAAACAACAGCACGGCGGGCGCGACACCCGCGTACAACCGAGCTGCGGTCTGAAGGCCGAGCCGCATGTCGATCTCGCGTCCAACCGGATCGGGCTCGAAGTTGAAGCGACGATAGTAGGTCGCGTGATGAAGCACCGCGTGCGCGCGCCAATAACCGTCCAGGAATGCGAAGCGCCGGTACAGCGTCGGCGGCAAGCCGCGGCGATGCATGATGGCGCGGTGAACGAAGTGCTCGAAGAAGCTCAGCAGCACGACGCTACGCACGCGACCCACCCCGCCGACCTGCGCCATTTCCATTCATCGGTCGTCGTCCAGATCGAGTTGGCGCAACACTTCACGCGCCAGTAGCTGGTGCACGACCTGTGTCGGATGCAGCCCGTCCCAAAAGAAGTACCTGTTCGGCCGGACGCATTGATACGGCGCGACGTTCGGGGTCACGCAGGTATCCTTCATGTTCGTGATTCCGTAGCGTCCCGGATCTGCCGCGATTTGATTGATGAAACCGAACGTGTCGATCAGTTTCGCCTGCAACGGTCGGTTGCGTATTCAGCCCGGCAACCACGGCGGCGAGTCCGGGGATTCCGGGTGGCAGTGCCGGACAACCGGCCGGCAGAGGCGTCCCGCGGTTGAACAGAACCGTCCAGCAGGTTGCGATGCCGGAGAGTCCGGGCGGTGCGAGCGGGGGATTGAGCGCGGGAACCAGCGCGACGTTGGGTATGTTGAGAATCACGAAGGTGCGCGCGCCGGCCGCAACGAGCTGACCGAGATTCACACTGATCGAACCGATCCCCGCAAGCAAGCCGTCGACGCTCGTTGCACCGGTCGGATCAATCGCCAACGCGCGCACCGCATCAGCGACATCGTTAGCGCCGATGAACATCACGATGATGTCGCCGTCCGCCGATCCATTGACGTCCGCGAGGTATGTCGTCACCTGCTCGGTCAAATCGCGCGCGTTGTTCGGGATCAACGGCGCTCCGGCGCGGGCACCGCCATAGGCATAGTTCAGGCCCGGACGATCGGTTCGTAGTGCGGCGCGCACGCTGCGCCAAGCGCCGATCTCGCGCCCGGCGTCTTCCGCCCAGGTAAAACCGTTGGTGAATCGACCCGCACTGATTGCGTAGGGATATTCGGGGACCCGAAATTCATCGAGCTCGCTGTAGGGCGGGGTGTTGAGCTGACCCGTGACCGCGAACACGTTACCGGTATCGGACAAACTGTCGCCGAAGAGAACCACTCTGGGTTGTCTCGGTTCGTGTTGCGCGCCGGCGGCTGCGGCCGACTCGATGCATAGCGCGCTTGCGAGCGCGACGGCGACCAGGACGATCACTCGTCGAAACATCATTTCTCTCCTCGTTACGATTGGTGCCTACGCGTGCCGCGTTGGCCGAGGCGGAGAGTGCAGAGTCGACGGGGTTTGGAATCCCGGCTTTGCCGGTTCAGTCTTCTTTAGGTTGGCTTAGGAATTGTGAGGACGTACGCGAATCACCGGGTTTTCGAGCTCAATGGCACTCCACGCGGGATCCGTTGCGCGCACACGCGGGTGGCCAACGGTTGGCATCCCAATACTTCACGAGGCCGATCTGTTCCATCAGAGCCGCGAAACGGGGTAGCCGACGCAATGCGCTGCTTCGGTCCAGGAACAGTATTTCGACGTCGAATGGGACATGGTTCGCGACCGCGTCTTCGGTCGCCGAAAAGAAACTCTCGGGATTGCCGATCAACAGCAGCGCGCCCAAGTAGAGCCGGTCGTTGATCACGCCGTTCCCGTGCGCGAATTGCAGGGCCGCCAGCCCCTTGGCTTCGTCTCCCTGGTGCGCAACCGCCTTGACCGCCGGCCCGACCCACGTCTCGCTCTTGTTGCGGACGTGTTGAATCGCGATCAGCCGCGCGCGCGCCTCATCGAACTGCTTGGTCCACAACAGCAGCGCGACGCTGATCTCCGGATTCGCCTCCGACGGAAGTCCGAGCGCGTCCGCCATCTGGAGTTCCTGACCGGCGCGTTGATAGTCGTCTTGCCACAGGTACATCACGCCCAGTCGCTGATGCGCGATCGGTGAAAGTGGATCGAGCCTCGTGGCCTCGCGCGCGGCTTCGGTTGCCCCAGCGAAGTCCCCGGTGTAGGCGAGAAACTGTGAGTAGTACTGCCACAGATCGGAATCGTTGGGATCGCTCGAGCGAGCGATATCGAACTCCTTCGCGGCGTCGAACCACAGCCAGCGGCGCGTGTCGATGTAGGCGCGGATCGCGTGCGCCGGAGGCTCGCTCGCGCCGAGGCGGTCGGCATCGTCGAGCGCCGCCGTCGCGCGATCGTACATCGGCGCCTCAGGCTCGCCGGTGTAGCTCGGTGCGACGATCAGCGCCTCGGCGAGCCCCACGTAGGCTTTGCCGAATTTCGGGTCGCGCTCGATGGCCTGGTTGAAGAGCTGCGATGCTGCTTTCGATAGGCGCGGCGCCGCGACGGTGAAGCATTTGCCGCGCCTGGAGGTACTGCGTGTACGCGATCGGGTCGTTGGTCGGCGGCGTCTCGATCGTCGGATCGAACCTGACCTTCAGCTGTGTGGCAATGGCGCGGGAAATGTCGCTCTGCACCTTGAAGAGGTCGGTTACGCGCTGCTCCGCGTAACTGTTCGACCAGCTTTGGATGCCGGTGTTCGTGTTGATCAGCCACACCGTCACTTTCAGTCGATCGCCGCTCTGTCGAACGCTGCCCATCAAAATAGATCCGGCATTCAATTTCTTGCCGATGGCGCTCGGGTTGTCTTGCGGTCCCGCGAATGACTGCACCGACATACGCGGAATGATGCGAAGGGTCGGAATGGTATTCAGCGAAACTCTGATCTGGTCGGCGAGCCCGTCGCCGAACACCTCGGCATCACCCGGCACGGTATCGAACGGCAGTACCGCGATCGTGTTGATGTCGAGCGCAAGTGACGGCGCTGGAGCGGGCGGCGGCACGTGAAGCCACCACCAGATACCTGCACCGGCGGCCGCGACCACCAGCGCCGCCGCCGTGATCAACACGGGCAGGTTGGGCCATCGGGGTGGAGCTTCGTCCGTCCCGCTCCCGTTCTCCTCGTCATCGGTCGCGGGCGGGACATCCACCTTCGGGATTTCGGACGCGTCCTTTTCTATCGAGAGCGGCGCGACCTCGCAGATCAGGCGATAACCGCGACGAGAGATCGTCTGAATGTAGCGGGGTGCCTTGGGATCATCGCCGAGGTGCCCGCGCAGCATATGGATGCCACGCGTCAGAACCTCATCCGTGACGATGACGCCGGGCCAGACTTCGTCCGCGAACTGCTCTCGCGTGACGACATCCGGATGATGGCGAGCCAAGCAGACGAATATGTCCATCACCTTCGGTTCGGGATAGATCGTTTCGTCGCCGCGGGTGAGGGTTCGGGATCGTGGCAGCGCGACCCACTCTCCGACGCGGAAGCCTTCGTCGAGATTCCATTTCTCGTTCATCGCCCGATCGCCGCCCAGAAGCTCGAGGCGACCAACAATGTCTGCCCGCGAGGCGCGCTCGAGTCGATCAATTCGAAATCGTCAATGGCGATGACGTCATCGGCGAGAGCGTGCGCAACATAATAGAGGTACATCAATTGTCGGCGGATGCCATCGACGATAGTAGTCGAGCGCCTTTGCCGGTGGCCAATCGAGCCGCGCATAAGAATCCCAATCGATGCGGACTATTTGCGCACCGACCAGCGCCCTGCGTCAACAGGCCACCCCGCCATCCTGGCGATTTACGACCAGGGGCGTAGTTCAGTTGTTGGCGGTCCGCGCAAGCGACGATCCATGGTGATTGGTCGTAGAGTGGGCAACACCGTAACTTCGAGGCACACCATGCAGAACTTGACTGGAAAAGTGGCTGTCATCACCGGCGGCGCCAGCGGCATTGGCCTCGGTATGGCGCGCGCGTTTGCGGGCGTCGGAATGAAACTGGTGCTGGCGGACCTCGACGATGCCGCGCGCGACGCCGCAGTGGCGGAGTTTCGCGCAGCGGGAATCGAGGCCGTGGGCCAGCGCTGCGATGTCTCGGTGCACGAGCAGGTACAGGGTCTCGCGAAGCTCGCGATGGACACCTTCGGCGGCGTGCACGTGTTGTGCAACAACGCCGGTATCGGTATTCCCACCGCCACCTTTCCGATGAAGTTGAGCGACTGGCGCTGGATTCTGGACGTCGATCTGTACGGCCCGATCTATGGCGTGGAAGTCTTTCTGCCGATCATGGAAGCGCAGGGCGAAGGCCACATCAATTCGACGTCGTCGATGGCGGGCTTGTTCGCGGGCGGCTTCATGGGCGCATACAACGTCGCGAAACATGGCGTCGTCGCACTGATGGCGACGCTCGCGCGGGACCTGCACGGCCGCAAGAGTCCCGTCACTGCCTCGGTGCTGTGCCCGGGTCCGATCAACACGAACATCAGCCGGCATTCGGTGGCGTATCGTCCGGGGCGCGAGAAGCCCGCGACGGACAGTGCGGGCGCGGGCAAGGCGGCGTCCGGCATTCAGAAGATGCTCGAAGAGCAGGGCATGGATCCGGACGAGGTCGGCCATCTCGTGCTGGACGCGATACGCGGCGGCCAGTTCTGGATACTCACCCACCCTGGCATGGCGAAGATCATCACGAAGCAGGCGGCGGCGCTCGCAGCCGATCAGTCGCTGACGGGGATGTAATGCCGAGTGCATCAGCGATTCACAAACCATCGCGATGATGTAGCGGCACTTCGCATAGCGACACATTTCATCGAGATCTGAGCAAAGCCGCGCCACCGTTCGTCGCACCAACGATTGCGCTCGGCTGCGGCATTACGGCTACGCCAGAATGTCTTTCCCGAAGCGCGTGTTGCCAGTTGGCCCGAGTCCGAGCAGTGTGAAGAGTTCTGGCGACAATGCCGCCTTGGTCGTCTCGGACAACATCACGTTCCAGTTCGTCTGCGGCCGCAGAAAATCCACGGAGTAGTAGCCGAACAGCAGTGCGCGTTCGGAGTCAGTCGTGACATTGGCGCCAGAGGTATGCCATACGCGGCCGTCCATCGCGACGATCGCGCCGCGCGGTGCGGTGAATGGCTGCATCTGTGCCAGTGCGTTTGTGGGCAGATCGCTGCGTTTCGTGAAGCGATGACTGCCTGGCAGATAAAGCGTGCCGCCGTTTTCGAAATAGACGTCGTCGAGACACCAAATGATGTTGATGCTCCACGGCGCGAGCCACGGTTCCGGCGCAACGAGCGCCTGATCGGAATGGATCGACATCGAGCGGCTGCCCGGCAACGCAATGTTGGCGGTGAAATTCGAAATGCCGATGTCGTCGCCTAGCAGGCCGCGTACGAGGGCGAGCGCCAGTGGATGCATGATCAAATCGCGGAACTGCGCATTCAGGTCGAGCAGATTGAAGACGCGTACGTTTGCATCATTCGGGTCGAGGACGGGCATGAAGGTTTGCACGCCGCGTCGTTCGCTCTCCGCGGCGGCTTCGATCAGCGCCGCGCGAACGCTCAGCGCCTCGCTTGCCGTCAGCACATTCGGGACGACGACGATGCCGCAGGTTTGAAGTGCATTCAGATGGGCCGGCAAGGCCGCATTCGAATCCATGTCGTGCCCCACGACTTTCAACACTGATCGATCAGCGCACTGTGGTCCCGATTATTGCACCGGAAGCATCACGTGCTGATACGGTGTGCCGGCCCACATGACGTAGGGAACCGAGGTGTCGGGATTGGGATCCTTCGGATACGCGTCGTAGAAGCCAGGTTCGGCGCCGACGATCATTACGTGCGGTCCAGTGTTGATCCAGTGATTATTCGCGTTCGGCTTGGTTGCGTAAGGATCGGTATTACTGGCGTCCGTGCCACCGGCCAACATGTACATGAACCCGACCTTGCCGGCGACCGGGGCCGTGTGGCCGACCCACGCCTGAACCCATTCCATCGCATTCTTGTCCATGCACATCGGATCCGGTCCGGGCGTCGCCGGATTATCCGCCATGCAGGTGAACCCGTTCGTTCCCTCGCGCAGCGTGCGCATCTTTCCGTCAGCATCCATCGCCACCACGGTAGCGTGCTGCGCTACTTTCGGGGGTGCGGCTGTCATCGCGCTTGCGATCATGTCCTGATCGCTCATCGGCTTCGTTTCAGCGGCCAGAGTGCTGCCGCCAAAGGCAATGAGCGCGATGGTCATTGCACTCCCAATCTTCGAATTGCACATCGATTCGCCCTCCAGTAGTGAGTCATATCGAACGCGCTCCGCGATGATCCGCGGTGCGGATCCCAGGATCGCGCTTCAGAAGAATGCGACGACATCTCGACGCTTGGCAATGGCCGACACAGGTATGTCCGTCAGAAATCGTGCACAAAGGACATCCCTAAGGTAAACGGAGAAGATCTAACCACAAATTAACGGCGCCCTCAGGACTCCGAAGCGCGTCGCCCGACAAAGTGTCCGCCTCGATGCACACCGCATCGATCGATGCAGAACTGCGAGGAGCGACGTCATGCACCGTGTAGTGAACGCCACCCGTCATTGGAACGTTGGCGCAGCAGATTCGAATAACCGGTTTGCACTGATCGCACGAGCTGCGATTCGTGAATTGGTGTGCGCGTCATCGATATGCCTCTTGGTCGCGACTGCCAGCGGGTGCGCGACCGTGATCAAGGGTTCAAACCAGCAAATTCCCATTAGTTCGGAGCCATCGGGAGCGGAAGTATTCGTTGATGGCGCATCGATTGGGTCCACTCCGACGACCCACGAAATGAAGCGGAAGATTGATCACTTGGTGACGATCCAAAAGCCGGGATATCAGCCCAAGTCGGTTGCCGTGGTTCGGGGTGTGGGAGGTGCCGTTTGGGGCAACGTCCTGGCGGGGGGACTCATCGGTTGGGGAGTCGATGCCGAAACCGGTGCGGAGTACAACCTGACCCCAAAAACAATTGACGCTCACCTTGATCCGATCGACGCGGTTGCGACCGTCAAGACCGGCGACGCGTCGGTGTTCGTCGGAAAGCTTCAAGCACTCGATGCGATGAAGGCCAGCAAGGAGATCACTGATCAAGAGTATGCGACGGGCCGATTGGAACTGTTTCGGGAGTACATGCCTGAAGCGCTGCCTCCCGAGCAGCGCATACCTAACAAATCAGCTGATTCGCCGCCGCCAGCATCCGGGTAGCACGCGGTGCTGGTCGATGCTGGCGCCATCGTGACCTCTGAGCGTCCGCACCGCCGACGCAGGACTGCTGACCACGTCGCTCAATGAGGAGTTGAAAGCATGTCGAATCGATGCGTTCTGTTGGCCTTCGGCGCCGCCGTCATCGCGAGCGGCGCATCAGCCGACACCAAACCCGGCTTCTACTTCGGCGCGGGCGTCGGCAGCTCGCAAGTCAGCGTGACGAACTGGGACCACAACAACAACGACAACTGTTGCTGCTGCGGCGACTACCACGAAGAAACGAGCGACTCGGACACCGCGTTCTCCGTCCACGCCGGCTACCGATTCATGCCGTACCTCGCGGTCGAAGTCGGCTACGTCGATTCCGGGAACCCTGAGTGGAACGAGAACCAGGTGTATGTGCCGCGGCTCAACGACGTGTTCTACAACCAGGTCGACTTCAAGAAGCTCGACGCGACCGAAGTCAGCGTGCTCGGCTTCCTGCCATTTCTGAATATATGGGAGGCGTATCTGCGCCTCGGCGCGGCGTACTGGTCGGCCGATACGAATCAGTTGCTGGTCCGCAGGTTCGACGGCGCGCCGTTCCGCAGCTCGTTCGACGAGGCCGACACCGGCCTCCTGGTCGGTGTCGGCCTGGGTGCGAGCCTGACACCGCACTGGCATCTCCGCCTCGAATTCCAGAGCTACACGACCGACGAAGACCTGGTGAACTCCAACGGCGATGCCAGCACCGATTCGCTGCTGTTCGAAGTGCAGTACCGATTGCGAGGGTGAGCGCATGATTCATTTAAGGACTCTACGCGGCGCGCCCCTCTGTGCGATCGTCTGCGGCGCGATGATCCTGAACGGCTGCGTGGCTATCCCTATCCCGTGGCCGGCGAGCAAGGCGCACGTCACCGAGGAGCAGGCGAAGACGCTCGAGCCCACTGCGATGGATCGTGATGCCGTGCGCGCTGCGCTTGGTGGTCCCGATCTGAGGCGCGATCGTGATCGGTTGTGGATCTACGGGTCGTCGGAGACCGAAGGTAAGTGGCTTGGCGGCGACGGACGGGACGCGAAGGCGCCGATCCTTCGCCGCCGTCGTGTCTTGTTCCTTACGTTCGACGACCTCGGCATTCTCACGAGCAGCGCGTTGGTGCAAACCGGCTGGGAAATGCTGAATGAGGAGGACCGGAATTTGTTTGGCAGGAAGCGAAGCTCTTTCTGTACAGACGCGCAACTCTGCGTCGAGGGTTGGCACAAGAAGCTCAGGGGTGACATGGAACGGCTCGACGACGCCGATACCGCGGTGTTTCGCAAAGGTGACCTGCCGGCACATACGCCCGTTTCGCCGGACAACTGCAGATTGGTCGCCGTTGTCGACGAGTCCTGGGTGTGGGGTTTCCGTCCATTTGTCTCCTTTCGGGTTGACGAACAATGGGGTGGCTTCGCGAGGCTGTCGTCCTCGGCAGTGGCGACGATCGATCTGGAACCCGGCAAACACCACTTCTCCGCCCCGGCTGTTCCGGAAGAGTTCTTCGAGTGTCCACCGGGTCGGACTATCGCGGTGAAGCTGCGCTATGAGGACATGTTCTTGCGGCGAACGGACTCACCGACCCGAATGGTGTCGACGCCGCTCGACGAGTCAGAACTCGCGGCCGCACTCGCGAAGCCTCGTCTCATCCTCCCAGACAAACGAGCCTTGTCCGACGCAGCGGAGAATTGACGTCGTGACTCTTGCCGAAGATCTACTGATGGAGAGGCACTGGAGCTTGGCACGCAGTGGGTTTGGAGGGGAATTGAGAGCCATCGTCATTGGAGCGTTTGCACTTTCGATCCTCGCTCTGGCTGCCTGCACGACTACGAAGCAACAGGCCGCCGCCGGCTTTCGGCCACCTGAAGGCACCTACAGGCTGATTGTCATGAGGCCAGACGTCTCAGTGAGCGTCCTTACGGCAGGAGGGCAGTTAGAGCCGCGAGAAGATTGGACGGACAAAGCGCGCAACAACGTAATCACCGCGCTGAAAGTGGAGCAAGCCAAACGGGGCGGACAGGCGGTCGTTGCCATGACGGCGCAAGACGCTGGCATAGATTCGGAAATTGTCATTCAGCTCGATCGCCTCCACGAAGCCGTCGGCCGCTCGATTCAGATTCACAAGTACACACCGTATCAAGACCTGCCGACTAAGAAGAACGTATTCGATTGGACCCTCGGACAGTTGGCCATCGACTACGGCGACTCGAGTGGTTACGACTACGCGCTCTTCCTCTATGCCCGTGACAGCTTCTCTAGTGGAGGTCGAGTTGCCCTTCAAGCCGTAAGCATGCTCGGTTGCGTTATTGGAGTTTGCGTCATGCCTGTGGGCGGCCATCAGGACGCCTTCGCTTCGTTGGTCGACCTCAAGACAGGCAATGTTGTCTGGTACAACAATCTCTTTTCGGAAGTGGGCGACATTCGCGAGATTACCGGCGCAACCGATCTCGTTCGAAGGCTGCTTGACGACATGAAGCCAGCCAAGTCGACGAAGAGTTGATCGCGATGCAGATTTCACGGCGACAACTGATATCGACCGGTGCCGGCGCCTGCCTGTGGTGCGCGACGTCTGCAGCTGCGGCCAGGGTGCTGTCAACAACCCTCCGACCCCTCGTTGGAGAGAACTACAGGCCTGTTGATGCAGACGAGAAAGGCATGTGGCAAGCCACTGAGCGCTTCGAAGAAGAGCTCGCGGAGTCGGACTTGGTGTTGCGTCTGCCTGACCTGCAGACGTACACGGTGGAGGTGGTCGAGCGACTCCTCGGCCGTCCCGCGACGGAGTTTCGCGTCTATATCGTGCGAGATCCAAGCTTCAATGCGTCGATGGCACCGACGGGGATGATGCTTGTGCATACCGGACTCTTGGCGCGAGTCCACGACGAAGCGCAGCTCGCTTGCGTGCTTGGGCACGAGTCTGGTCACTATTTTCGTAAGCACTCGATCGCCAACTGGCGCGATGCCAGGACGAAGTCGTCGATGATGGCCTTTATTGGTGCTGGCGCGAACGCGGCGGCGGGCTACGCGGCCATACGCGGCCAAAACAGTCAAAGTTGGATCGATCTCGCGAATTCGATAAACGTATCGATTGCCTTGTCCTTCTATCGCTTCTCGCGGGAGCAGGAAGCTGAGGCGGACGCCTATGGCATTGGGCTGGCAGCGAAAGCGGGATACACACCGGAGTCCGCCTCTCACGTATGGCAGCAATTGATAGAAGAGCGCATGGCAAGCGCGAAAGAGCGAGGCAAGCGCTACAGAGACCAATCGGTTTCCGCGCTTTCAACCCATCCGCCAACTGGAGAACGCATGCAGGACCTGACGGAGACGGCGGCGGATCTTGCGCGTCGTGGTTCCGTAACGGGGGCTTCAAACCGTCGAGAGGAGTGGCGTCGAACGATCACGCCACACCTGGCACCTCTCCTCGAGGAGCAGGTAATGCTCAACGATCCGGGAGCAAGCCTCTACGTGATCGAAGGTCATGCTGAGGACGGTTGGAACGGTGTCCTTCGATATTACGAGGGTGAGGTGTACCGTCTTCGTGGCGGCCCGGAAGATGACAGCAGAGCGCGGCGCGCGTACGCGTCCGCAATCGAACTCCCCGACGCGCCACCGGAGGCGTGGCGTGCGAATGGTTACGCACTTCTGAAGAGCGGCAACGTAGATGAAGGGCGCCAAGCTCTGTCGCGCTATCTCGAGTTGAGACCGGATGCGAAGGATGCGGCAATGGTCAAGTTCTCGGCGTTGCAATGATGTGCGTGAGATCAGCGTTCAACCCGCGTGTGCTTCTCCTCATTCTTGCCCTGGGTTTCGCCGGGTGCATACCGACCTATTCGCTCGTTCAGCCCGGTCCCGTTGATGTCGCGAAGAAGTCCCTCTCGGTGCGGCCTGCTTACGCGTGGAACCGTATTCCGAAGAGCTCGACGGATACTGCTTGGGAGGAAGCGTGGACCAAGAATGGCCCTCTTCTCGACACGATTGCATTCGTTGGCGGTCTTCCAAATGGCGACTCGCTGGTGAGACAAGATAAGAAAGCCGATCAGAAGGTACCGTCGTTTCAATCCAGTATGAGCCCGCAGGACCTCGTGTCGATGATCGAGAGTAGCTACCGGGTAAGCGGTGTCTCCGTCTTTCAGATCGATGGCGTTGAACCCACGCAGTTTCTTGGTCGAGCGGCAATCAAGATGGACTATTCATATGTTGCGGGGGACGGGCTTCCAAGGAGAGGCCGATGCGTGATGAGCGTGACAGGCGGCAAGTTGTATCTGCTCAAGCTCGAGGGTGCCGCAAGCCATTACTTCGACGCCGTGGCTCCGGAGTTCGACGCAATAGTTGCGACCGCGGTTGTGCGCTAGGGAAGCTCCAAGTATCGGATTCGCATAACCCACGCGCTAACGATGCCGCAATGGTGCTCACCTCGAGAGACCTTTGCGCCGAAATCCTGGTTCCAGAACACTCCCCCTCGGCGCCCGACAACACTGAGTCACAAGAATAGTGCGCGCAGATGCGTCGGATTTCTCGTGGACGAAACGACATCCCTCAATCCCTCACGCAAATGAAGAAGATCTAACCCAAAACTAACGGCGCCCTCAGGACTCGCGGTGCGTCGCTCCGCAAAGTGTCGGCCTCGATGCGCACCGCATCGATCGATGCAGAACTGCGAGGAGCGACGTCATGTACCGTGTAGCGAATGCCATCCGTGGTCGGAACCTTGGCGTAGTCGGTCCGAATGACCGGCTTGCACTGATTGCGCGAGCGACGATCGGTGTCGGTGGCCGCGTCGTATTGACCATGCTGTTGCCGTGGTTTCTGGCCGGGTGTGGTGGAGCAGGCGCGGCCGCTAGTGGGGCGAGCGGCGGCGGTCCTGCGACGACATATTCGATCTCGGGAACCGTGGCGCGCGCGTCGAACGGAGCGCCTTCGAGCGGCGTAACGATATCGCTGACTGGGCACGCGAGCGCGATGGCGACGGCCGACGCAAACGGTCGGTACACGTTCGACGGGTTGGCTCCGGGTAACTACATCGTGACGCCGCAGGGCGGGAACTTCGACTTCAACCCCGCGAATCGGGCAGTGACCATTTCGTCGGGGAATGTCGGCAATCAGAACTTCAAGGACGTGCAACTTGTGACGATTGCCTCCGGTGTCGATCTGCTGCCGCCTTCGTTCTCCAGCGACAACCAGCTGCGCGTCTCGCTGGTGGCGAAGGGTGACAACCTCTATTTCAGCGACTCGTCCGACGAGCCGCTCAAGAGGCTGTCGCTTTCGGATGGATCGACGACGCCGCTCGCGCCGAAGATCGGACGCCCGGAGAGCGTTTTTCTGCACGATCGAGAGGTCTTCTGGATCGACGGTGGAAAACTCAATCAAACGTCGCTCGACGGATCGCAGACGACGGTGTTCGCGAACGGCGAGCGCGACCCGCTCACATCGGTCACACCCGACGTCCTGTTCGATTCGGCGAACGCCTACTGGGTCAACACCGTCGCGAGCGTGGGTTGCGCTGGTAACTGCACGACGATCATTCAACGCGCGGCGCTCGGTGGCGGAACTCCGGTGACGTTGGCCTCGGGCGACAGGAAGATCGTCGCCATTGCAAGCGACGCCGACAACATCTACTGGGAAGAGGACAGCATGGAGCCGACCTCGCCCGAATGTCATTGCGGCAGCACGATCAAAAAGGTGCCGAAGAACGGCGGCGCGACGGTCGTTCTGGTCGACGGCACTCTCAATGGCACGTTACCCGCGCCAGGGCCCGGCTACATCCCAGGTTCTTGGTTGCCGACCGGCGGGATCGCCGTCGACGCGACACGGCTGTACTTCGGCGTGTCCGAGATCTCGTATCGCATTGTTGCCGTTCCGATCGCCGGCGGTTCGCCGACGACGCTCGCGACGGTCGCAACCCGTGATGAGACCGCAGGAAACAGCATTCGCCACATCACGGTCGCGGCATCTACCCTCTATTGGATCGACAGCGGTAACCGAAATCTCGATGCGCTCCCGGTGGCTGGCGGCAACGTCGCGGTGTTGGCAAATGGTCTCGAACTTGCCGACCTGAATCATCCCGTGGGATTGACGATCACGGCCGACCGAGCGTACTGGAGCGAGCCCGGCACGATCGGCGGATGTTGTCTGCAGATAGCAACCGGCCGCATCCGAACCGTACCGCTGAACGGCGGCGTGCCGAACACGGTCATCGATGGGCTCGACGGCCCGGTTGCATTCGCGCTCGACGCGTCGGACCTCGTGTTCGCCGATGCATGGCGCATCGCTCGGACGCCCGTCGACGGCGGCGCGGTCGCGACGATTGCGAGCGGCATCAGGACCAACATGGCCCGTTTCGCAATCGATCAGAGCAACATCTATGTTCTCGACGGCGACTTCGTGAAGGCGGTGCCGATCGGCGGTGGCACGGTGGAGAAGCTCGCCGCGGCCCACAGTCCGAACCTCGACGATATGTCGGTTGTCGACCAGGACATCGCGACGGACGGATCGAACGTCTATTGGACCGCAGGCGCGATGTCCGGACCGGATGTCGTGTGGAAGGCCTCGGTCGGCGGTGGGATTCCCCTAACGCTCGCGCAAGGGGGCGGGCGTTCGGACCCCATGGAATGTTACTGGCGGATCGTACTCGACGCGCAGAACGTCTATTTCAGTTCTGCGGCGTCAAACAACGTACCCGGCTGTTCGGTGATGCGCGTACCCAAGAACGGCGGCGCGACGACCACGTTGGTCGACACCGTGGGCCTGCGTGACTTCACCGTCGATGCTTCGAGCCTGTATGTCTCCGAAGTGGTCACTGCCAAAAACTGGATTCGCAAGATTCCGTTGAGCGGCGGCGCGGCGAGCGTTCTTTTCAGCGCCAACGCATGGGTGCTGACGAACGACGCGGACAACCTGTACTGGATCGACCCGGATCCGGTGGGGGGAGGAGTCGTGGCGGCTGCGAAAACGGGGACCGATTCTCCGCGCGTCCTGGTCGGGCCGATTTCGACAGATACGATGCTCGCGCGCGATGCGATCGTCGTCGATCCGAGTGGTCTCTACTGGTCGGAGGCGCCCGATGGGAACGTGTTCGCGATTCAGTGAAGCACGCGCGCGAGCAGCGGACGCCTACCAGCGCGGTCGAACGCCAGTCGCGTGCGGCTCTGGCGTACGTGGGGTGTCACGCTGCCGGCTGAACGCGAGCCGCGTCGAACTCGCCGCGCCGTACGTCATCCAGCCGGCAGACGAAATCGCCGTTCGGCAGCGACTCGGAAAACCGTTCACCGATCAGCGACGGCAGCAGGTAGTTGCTGACTTGCTTGGGCAGCTTGTTGCGATAGCGCACCCGCTGACCGCCGGTCATCCGATACGACCCGACGGCGATCACGTGATCGACCGCAACCGACGCGTTCAAATCCGGGACGTCGCCGGTGTGTCCATCGATCGCCGGCAGGAAGAGTCGATCGGGAGACATCGGCTCGTACCACCACAGCAACGGGTTGGCCAGCCGCGCTCTGCGATTGTTGAAGCAGCACAAGGCGACGGTCCAGGCTGGATACCAGCGAGCGTAGGCGTCGAAGAGTGCGGGATTGAGGACCGGACGTTTCGATCGCGGCACCTGCTGCATCGCCGCGGGGATGTCCCGAGGATCCTGGGCCAGCACGACGGTGTAGATTCCGGCCGCCTCGAACACTTGGACCGGCGATGCTAATGCTGCCGCGGAAAAGCTCTCCGGCGCCACTTCGACGCGTGGCGGCGCCATTGCATTGGCGATGTCTTGCAGAATGTCGCGGCAGTCCGCGGTGTCGAGCACGTTGGCTTCAGTCATCGTTCGCGGCACGGCCGGGAACGGGAGAATCATCGCGTTGCCGGATCGGGCGAACCAGCCGCGTGTCAGCGACAAAAGACCGACTTGCCCCTGAACCTTGTTCTGATACCCAAGTACGTGAACCGCTTGACCCGTTCGATCGAGCACTTCGGCGGCGTACAAGACGGTGTCCGAGAATCGGACCGCAACCCCGGGAGAAACGGAGACACACATCCGCTAAGCCCCTTATTTCAGTTGTGCTGGAACCTCAGTTCCGATCGACCGCACATTTCCGAGATGCCGCGCGAAGAAGCGCTCCCAGCTCGCGCCTTCGAAGTTCGGGATGTCGAGGTGACCGCCCGGGTTGATGTGCATCGACTTTTCCTTCGAGCCGAACGCGTCGAACAACGCGA
Organism: uncultured Gammaproteobacteria bacterium; assembly: GCA_963829065.1. Taxonomy (GTDB): domain Bacteria; phylum Pseudomonadota; class Gammaproteobacteria; order Pseudomonadales; family Azotimanducaceae; genus DATJGR01. The sequence goes on from CAWHHK010000031.1 coordinate 92,402, forward strand.
TGCCGTGTTCGCGCGGCGCAACCGCGTCCGACCATTGAAAAACGAACTCGATTGGAATCGTGATCGCATTCGCCGCGGCGGCGAATTCGGGCGCGTTCGGCCGTAGGCCCGCCAATCCGAAAACCGCGCACGCGATGGTGGGGCACTGTGCGACGAACGGCACGCCGATGGCGGTCCCCATCGACACGCCCCAATAGCCGACGGGCTCCGTCTTTCCGACGAAATCGACTTCCCGGACCGCAGCGAGCGCCGCATTCCATTCGGGAACCGCCTGCTTCGTTCGCTGTGCCATCTGTCGCAACCGTTCCGTATCGAACATCGGCGCCGACGTCTCGCCGCGCACGCGCGCGCCGACCTCGCGAGCGATCGCGGCGGCTTGCTCGCGGGAGATCCGGTCGCCGTGTCCCGGAGCGTCGATCGCGAGCGTCGCATAACCCAATCGTTTGGCGAGCTGGCGAGCGCGCGCGACGATGCCCGGCGTCTTCTTGTGCTGTGAGCCGCCATGTCCCATCAACACCAACGGACGCGGCCCAGTGGCACCGTTGGGGACCCACAATACGGCGGGCACGGTCTCGCCCGCCCGCCGTGACTGCGAACGAGTAGCGGCGGACATCGCCTTCCTCGACGCGCTCGTCGGTGAACTTCATCTCTCCTCCTATGCAGACTGCGACGCTGAGCCGACGAACTATTGCGCGATCGCGTGCGTCGTGCAAATTGGCACAGATTCCGGTGACGATAGGACCGACCGTGGCGCTGTCCTGGGATCGCCGGAGCTAGCGACGAATTCGATGGGACGCAGGCATTCCAACGCCGATTCCACGAATAATCCAACGCGCGCTACCACGTCGAGGCGGCAGATTGTCGACAACGGCCCAAGGGTCATCAAACAAAGGAATCACGCCATGAATTCGATAGCGATCGGTAAAACCAGCAACGCACCCACGCGGACCATGACTTCGCATAAATTGCTTCAGGTCACGCTTGCTCTGTTTGGCAGCGTATTCCTTCTCGTCTATCCGCTCGCAGTCGTGTGGCCTTCGGGCTGGGCGTGGCAACGCCGGTGCACCGTACGAGTCCGACTATTTCATGATGATCGTCGGCGTATACGCGACGCTGGGTGTGTTCCTGATCAACGCCGCCCGCGCACCGTTGGCGAACCGGAGCCTCATCTGGTTCACGATCGTATCGAGCGTCGTTCACGCGGCGATCATGGCCGTGCAATCGTTCGGCGGCGACGGGCACATGCACATGGGCCATCTCGTGGGCGACGTTCCGGCGTTGCTCCTGGCGGCCGTTGTGCTGTCGATCCTCATCACCGTTGCGGACCGCGACGGAATGATGGCGGCGGCGCATCGTGATGCCAGATGACCCAACAGAATGATTTAGGCGCGATTGTCGCATTTGTGGAGCATGACGGGTGACGCAGCTATCGTCACGTTGACGCAGCGGCCGTAGCTCCGCTCTCGAGGTCCGCGTAGACTTCCGCGCTGCGTTCACCTCGTAGTTCCGCGCAAAACACGCACCATGCAGAACTTGACTGGAAAAGTGGCGCTCGTCACCGGCGCATCCTCCGGCATCGGTCGGGCCTTTGCCCGACGGCTCGGCGCCGATGGTTACAATCTCGTGGTCGTGGGGCGTCGTCGTGATCGGCTCGAAGAGCTCGTTGCCGCGCTGCCAAACGTCGAGGTTCGTCCGATGGTCGCCGACCTCGGCACCGATGCCGGTGTTGAGGCGGTCGCCGACGTGTGCGCGCGCGAGAAGCTCACGATGCTCGTCAACAACGCCGGCGTTGCGCACTACATGCCGTTCGTCGAGCTTGCCAGCCAACAAGGCGTACGAACTCATTCACGTGAAAGTCGTCGCTCCGACGATGCTCGCGCGTGCCGCGGCGCCCGGCATGGTCGCGAGAGGCGAGGGCACAATCATCAATGTGTCGGGCATGCTCGCGTTCAGCGGGCCGGCGCCGATCGAAAAGCTGCCGCTTCGCCGGGCCGTGTATACGGGCGCGCTCGCCCACATCGTCGCGCTGTCGCAGGCGCTGCATGAGGAGCTGAAATCCCAAGGTCTGCGGATACAAGCGCTCTGCCCGGGAGTGGTCGCGACCGAGTTCCACGAACGTCAAGGGCTCGACCTCAGCGCGGTGCCGCGCATGTCAGCGGACGATGTGGTGACTGCCAGCCTGCGAGGGCTCGCCATCGGCGAGGTCCTTTGCGCGCCCGGCGTTGAGAGGTCCGATCTGCTCGACGCGGTGTTCAGTGCCGACCTCGCGGCATTCGCTGCGCAATCGCCGCAACTCGCCGCGCGTTACCGCACGGCGTCGTGAGCCAGCGCAACGGAGATGACCTAACAGAATGATTTAGGCGCGATCGTTGCGACTGTAGACGCTGCAGCCGGCCAAGTTGGCCTATGTCATCGTTCGGATGTCGTGGGTTTGCGCAATGCGGACAGCCGCTCGATCTCGCTCCAGAACTCGCTGACCGTTTCCTGGATGATCTGTGCCGCCGGCTTCACCTGATCGATCAGCACCGCACTCTCGCCGCATCCCACCAACGCCAGATCGGTGCGTCCCTCGTAGAAGAGCTTCATCGCTTCACCCGCATACGGGTTCTTCTTGTGCCCAGCCTCTCCGCGCGCGACGGCTTCGGCAAATTCGTTGCGCACCGCGCGCATCGACGGAATGATCGGCAGGTTCATATCGATGCTGATCACCTCCTGCGCGTCGACGATCGCCTGCTTGTAGTTGTCGTGCCATGGGCACTCCGCCGAAGCGATGAAACGCGTACCCATCCACACCCCCTCGGCGCCAAGCGCGAACGCGGCTGCCATGCCGTACCCGTCGACGATGCCGCCGGTCGCCACGATAGGGACGTCGATGCACCTGCGCGCCTTCTGCAGCAACGCGAAGGTGTGAAGGTGGTCGCGCGAATGACCGCCGCCTTTCTCAGCGCCCCCGAGCACGATCCCGTCGCACGCCAGCGTCCTGTGCGCGCTGCGCTTCGTCGAGCGAATCGGTCTGATGGTAGGTGATGACGCCGGCATCTTTGAGGCGTGCGATGTAGCGGGTCGGGTCGCCGTATCCGGTCGTGACGAAGTGCGTCCTGCCGTCCAGCACCCAGTTCAGCACCTCCTTCTCCCGCTCCGGCCGACTCGCGAGCACTGGAATCATGAGGTGCAATCCAAACGGGCGGTTGGAGCGCGCTCGGATCAGGTCGAACTGCTCCTGCATCTGCGGCAGCGTGAGCGACGCGGTTTCCATCAGCCCCACGCCGCCGGCTGCCGATACTGCGCCGACGAGTTCGGCCCGCGAGATCAACCCGATCGGCGCCTGGAAGATCGGAAACTCGGTTCCGGTATGTCGGACCACGCGATTGTCTTCGAATGAATACATGTTCTTTTCTCGAACGAGTCAAATGCCTGTGAATACAAACTGAGCTAGGCGCTTGGCCGAGAAATCGAGTCTGCTAGTCTGCACAGCTGCGTTGTCGGTGTCATTTAAACCGGCGTAGACGCATTTCCATGTCTGGACGCATGCCGCTGGACCACGCTGTAATGCATCCAGACATCAGCGGCTCGTCGTCTGGAACTTCGAATTCCAACCTGCGGCCGCCGCAAAGACACACATAGGGAGCAAACCAGATGGCGTACCGCCCGAAGCGGATGAAATTCGGAATCTTTCTCGCGCCGTTCCACCGCGTCGGCGAAAACCCGACGCTGGCGCTGAAGCGGGACATGAAGCTGATCGAGCTGCTCGACGAGCTCGGCTACGACGAAGCCTGGATCGGCGAACACCACAGCTTCGGCCGCGAGATCATCGCGGATCCAGTGGTGTTCATGGCCGCCGCGGCCGAGCGCACGAAGCGCATCAAGCTCGGCACCGGCGTCCTGAGCTTGCCGTACCACCACCCGCTGATGGTGGCGGACCGCATGGTGCAACTCGATCACATGACGGAAGGCCGCGTGATGCTCGGCTGCGGTCCGGGCGCGCTGACGTCCGACGCGCACATGATGGGCATCCCGCCGACCGAGCAGCGCCGCCGCATGGGCGAGTCGCTCGACGCGATCATGAAGCTGCTGCGCCGCGAAGAACTGGTGACGATGAAGACGGATTGGTTCGAGCTGAAGGACGCGCAGCTGCAGCTTGCCTCGTATTCCGAACCGCACCTTCCCGTCTCGGTTGCCGCGTCGTTCACGCCCTCCGGTCCGATGGCCGCAGGCAAGCAGGGCGTGGGGCTGCTTTCGGTCGCGGGCGTCGACAACACCGGCTTCGAGCGCACGTGGGGCTGGGCCGAAGAAGCCGCCGCGGAATCCGGCCGCAAGATCTCGCGCGAGCACTGGAAGGTCGTCGTGCCGATCCACGTGTCGGAGTCGCGCAAGCAAGCGCTCGCCGAAGTGCGAAGAGGGCTACAAGCTGCGCGCCTATACGGGCGATGCGAAGAATCCAGCGGCGGCAGGCCCCGGCTTGTTCGCCGGCGCGGGCACGCTCGAAAACCAGGCCGAAAGAGGCTCGGCGCTGATCGGTTCGCCCGATGACGTCGTCGAAGTCGATCGAGACGATCATCGAGCGCTCGGGCGGCATCGGCGGCATTCTCGGCCTCGCGCACGAATGGGCGAGCACGGAAGCGACGAATCGCAGCTTCGAGCTGTTCGCCCGCCATGTCGCGCCGCGCTTCCAGAACCAGCTCGAGCCGATCTACCAAAGCCGCGACTGGGTCGAAGAGCACATGCGCGAAGTGTTCGGCGGAACGCTGCCCGCGGTGGCCAAGGCCTTCACCGACGCCGGCAAGGAACTGCCTGCCGCGATCGTGCAGCAGCAGAAGGAACGCGAAGAGCGCCGCAAGGCGAGGGCGGCGAAGAAGGCGTCGGCGGATTAGGAGTCCGCGTTCTCGGCCACGCCTACCAACAAGTCTATTGAGTGGCGCCGCTGCAGATGGCAAAACACCGGATCTACGCCATGAGCTTCGCTAGCGTCTGTGAAGAAGGTGGAGAAAAAAGGCCGCGCAAAAGCCGAAGTCGATGAAGTCATCCGCTGGCTGACAGGCTACAGCCAGAAAACGTTGGCGGCGCAACTGGAAAAGAACGCAGACATCGAGACGTTCATTGCGCAAGCCCCTCACCTCAACCCTTCGCGAGCTTTGATCAAAGGCGTGATCTGCGGCGTTCGAGTGGAAGACATCGAGGAGCCAACCATGCAGGGAGTTCGTTACCTCGACAAACTCATCGACGAGCTGGCAAAAGGTAGAGCGCTGGAGAAGATTTTGCGGAAGCAATGAACCATGGCGGTGGCACATGCGTCGCGCTGCGTTGCGCTGTTCATTGCGTTGTTTCTCCTTGTGACACTCATGCCGGCGCGAGCCGAAGACTGTGCTGGAACCAGCCTCGCCGGCATTGGCGGGGTGTCGAAGTTGTGGAAGCTTTCCGACCGAGGCGTAGCCGCGTTCGCGAAGATGAACATCAATCTCGATGGTTCCGGCCGTGCCTATCACCCCGATAACGCTCTAGGGGGCGCGCTCGTCCATTTGTGCAATGCCGGCAGGGTGTATCTACCCGATGGCACGCACTATGAAGGTTCGGAAAGCAATGCGACGTGCACCGGTCGCTTCATGAACGACGTCGCGCGCATTCGCCAGGCCGGTTGGCACGATCCCTCGATTGGGGCCGTGCATTGGTACGGGATCCTGGGCGAGGGATCCGTAACGATCAATGGAAGAACAGTCGATGCGGTAACTCCTGTGTTGAACAAGAACGGGTCGGGGTTCTACGTGTCGCCGACTTCGTTGTTCGACCCCACCGTGTCCGACCCAGCGGATCAGTCCCGGTATGTTGACCCTCTTCGCGTCGCATCCGCCGTGATCCCGAACGATCTCGGGCCTAGCGGCATTGCGATGGGGAGCTTCGGCGTCGCCATCAACGTCAAGAAGAACATCGCCGTGCCGTTCGTCGTGGGCGACCGCGGCCCTCGTATTGGTGAGGGAAGCATCGCGCTCGCGAGACTCGCGGCCGGATTCCCACTAACCGACAAAATCACCCGGGCGAATCGCTACGTTGGACAGGTCGACGAACGCGATGTTTTGTGGGTGTTCTTTGGTGACGCGGCGACCACGTTTCACAGGGGGAACGAGGACGCGGTGACCACGTCTGCGCAGGCTGCGTTTGCACGTTGGGGCGGGCAAGAGAGGTTAGCTCGCTGTGCTGCGGTTGTGCCGCGTATCTAATCGCGTACTCCGCTGCGGGTCGCTTTGCTGGGGAGCCGCGACGGTATTCGGTCGTTAGATCCGGATCTTGGCTACTTCAGTCCAGCTGTTCGCAAGCCGCTCATATAGCTGTCGGTCATCGCGGGATTTCCAGCCAGCGTGAGGCGCCGTCCGCCGGCCAGTGAGAACTTCGGATCCAGTGCCGTTGCCTGCGCGAGCACGGCGCGTGCTTCGTCGACGTGTCCGGCATGGGCAAGACCCGACGCAAGAGTTCGCAGAAAGAACGGGGATTGCGGGTTGCTAGAGAGCGCGAGGCGGGCGAAGCGCACGGATTCGTCGTAGTTCTCCTTCCCGAAATACGCGAGGGCCAGCGCGTGGTACGTGAAGGGCACCAAAGCATCCTTGGGGCTCAAGCGTAACCCCTGATTGAGTACCTCGATCGACGCGTCCGACTCGCCCGCCATGGCGAACCCTTCCCCGACGCAGATCCGCCCCAACGCAGAACTCGGATCCAACTCGAGGGATCTCTTGAAAGCCAGGATCATTCCTTCCCTGTTTCCCGTCAGCGCATAGGCATGCCCCAGCGCGTGTTGGCTCAACCCATTGTCGCCGTCGATCGCCACCGCGCGCTCCGCAGACTGCACGAGTTCGGCGACGCTCGCGTCGGGCGTTTCTGTCCAACCAGCAGAAACGTTCATGTAATGAGCCTCTGCCAGATTGGCCTCGGCGGTCGCGAAATTCGGGTCGCGCGCAATCGCCTGTCCGAAGTATCCGATCGCCGACGCGTTGTCCGCTGGAGTGAAGCGTCTGAAATGCCACAAGCCGCGTTGAGTCAGGTCCCACGCGGTCAGATCCTTGGGGTCGCGTCGCAAGGCGCGTTTCTCGTCGAACCCCTTCAGTTGCGGATACATTGCGCCAACGATCGCTTCGCTGATCTCATCCTGAACCGCCAACACATCGCCTAAGGGGCGATCGTACTGTTCGTTCCAGATCTGGACGCCACTAGCCGAATCGTACAAGCCGACGTCTACACGCACGGCATCCGTACTACGTCGCATGGTACCTCGCACCAGGTAGCGCGCATTGAGCTCTTTGGCGACCTGATTGGCATCTTTCGAGTCATCGCGATACCCGAAACTCGAAAAGTTTCCGATGACCGGAAACTCACGCCAGCTCCCCAACCGATTGATTAGGTCTTCCGTCAGACCATCGACGAAGTAATCGTCTGCTTTGTCGCTCAGGTTCTTGAAGGGAAGTACCGCGATCGCCGGCCGTTCGTCGACCGGAAGTGCGGCCATGTCTTGCGCTGCGACCGACGGCGCGCGCCAGACCTGCATCGACCAGGCGAAGGCGACGATCGCGACGCTGGCGAGGATGGCGGCGACGGCCACGGTCCTGCGTCGGCGCGGTGTGCGTGTCGGCGTCGTTCGGACTCCAGTTGTCGCTGTCGGGTCGGTTGCCAAGCGCTCGCGGATCGCGGCTTCGAGCTTGCTTTGATAGACGGACTGAGACAGCTCGTACTTGAGGATGGCCTGCCGGTCGGACAGGCTGAGGCGCAGCCCGGGTGGAATCTCCGCTGCTTCGAGATACACCGCCAGCAACGGACGGCTGCAGTTGAGGGCCAGGTTGAGTTCCTTCAGGCAGTTGTCGGATCTGCACGCATTGCCGGACAGGAACAGCAGGAAGACCCCGCAATTCTCGATCCGTCGGGCGAGCTCGTCGCGCCATACCGAGCCCGGGCTGATACCCTCGTCGTACCAGACGTTGAAGCCGAGGGCGTGCAGGCGTTGGAGTTCGGGGTGGATGGCGCCCGCATCGGCGTGGGCATAGCTTACGAATACGTAGGGTTGATCGCCCTGATACGCTGGAAAATCCTTCACGTTTCCTCCGGGCTTGCCCGAAGCGCGGCTTTTCCAGTCTACGCCGATTCGCCCGACGCCTGCGAAGCTCTGGCCTCCCTGTCAGACGATCGATGCGTGGATGCGCCCACGTCATGGTTCCGGCGGTACCCGCTTGGGGAGATCATCGTACTCGGCGGCGCGTCTCGTCAGAAGATTGGCGCATCACAACGGTTGTACCAGGTCGCGATTGATCGCAACGTAGTCAAGTCGTTAGTTCACGCCGGACCGCCCTCTCGTCGACGCCTCCGCCTCGTGCAGATAGGTCGTGAAACCGTCCTTCGCCGGTGGAACGGAATTGAGCAGCATGACCGCGCTGATCTGTCCGCGATGACCTATGCCGTGGGTGATCACATGCATCAGCATCTCCTCGCGGGACATACGGCCCGGGGCGCCGTCCGTGAACGCGAAGTCGATCCGTTCCGCCATTTGGTCGCGATCGAGCGCCGACACATAATCGATATACTCCCGATCGCTTTTTCTGATGTCCGCGGACAAATCTTCCAGCGTCGGCATCTCGCTTAGATTGGCCGATGTGTACGCGTGAGCCTTTCGCCTCATGTGCGCGGCGAAGATCCGGTCGACGACATAGCTGTGGCTCAGGGCCTTGATGGCCAATCCGGTTATGGGGGATTCGCCGCCGAGCCTCGCCAACGCGGTCAACAGTTCGTCGTTCGCCCAGGCTTTGTATCGGAACAAGTGCTGCAATGTGTCGTGCATGTCGTGGTCTCCTGAGGATTTGCGCTGCGCGTGTTGCGCAAGGTATTGCCTGTCATTTCCACGTCGAGCAGAATATGAGCGATCACTCGCTTTTGATACTCGCATTGGCGGCGCGGAAAAATGGTGCGCAGACCGCTCACAAAACCCAGGAAAGTCGCCTCGCAGGAGCGATCGCGCGCGACGGTCGACGCGCTGGTTGAAGCGACCGCTCGCATTCTCGTCAAGGAAGGCTTCGACAAGGCCAGCACCAACCGCATCGCGGAAGTGGCGGGGGTGAGCGTCGGTTCGCTCTACCAGTATTTCCCCAGCAAGGAGGCGCTCGTTGCCGCCGTCATCGAGCGCCACCAGCAGGAGATCATGCAAACGGTCCGGCGCGAGTTGGCGGAGGTCTTGGCCCAGCCGGTGGAGAAGGCGGTGCGCAAGCTCGTCGCCGTCGCGGTTGAAGCGCACCGTGTCGATCCCAAGTTGCATCGTGTGCTCGCGGAGCAGATTCCGCGCGTGGGTAAGCTCGAGAAGCTGGAAACCTTCAATCGTGAGAACTACGCGCTGTTCAGGACGTATCTCGAGCGCCACCGCGACGAACTGCGTGTCGATGACCTGGAACTCGCATCATTCGTTTGCGTGACCTCGATCGAGGCGTTGACGCACAACGCGGTGCTGCACTACTCCAAGATGTTTTCGGACGAAACGATGGAAGCGCTCATCGACGAGGGCGCGCGCCTCGTGATCGGATATCTGAAGGGCTAGTCCGGTATCTATACGATTGCGGCCAACACCAAGTCGGAAAGAATTCCGAGGCGTTCCAGATTGCGGCTCGCCTCCATGAGGCCGGTGGAAAGAAACGTGAATGACAGATTCCTTTGCGGATCGATCCAGAATGCGGTCGCGCCGGCGCCCATACCGGCGATGCTGTGCGGCGAGTTCAGCACTCCGAATGGTCCCGGTGTGATGCCTTCGCCGCGGACGAAAAAGCCGAGCCCGATATATGCAGGCGTTGGCAACCAATTGCGTGAACTGCAGCAGCGCGTCCATGAGGACCATTCGAAGCTCGCCGGTCTGATTGCGCGACGCGTATTCGATCATTGCGGGCGAGAGGATGCGTACGCCGTCCAATTCGCCGCCGTTGCGCAACATTTCCACGAAGCGAAATAGATCATCCATGGTGGAAACCGCGCCGCCGCCCGGGATTTCGGCCGCCGGGGATCCGCATGAGATGGTTCATTGCTTCGACGGTTTCAGGAGGCACGGCACCGCCGCCGCTCCATGTTGCCTTGACCGGACAGTAGCGGGCTTCCAAGTCCCTTCTTAGTGAAAGGCTGGTGTCACGCATCTCGAGTGGGGCGAAGATTTCCTCGTCGAGCATCTGCGAGTAGGTGCGCCCGCGACCGTCGGCCCGCATACAGAGCGCTGCAATGACCGAATGCACGACGCAGATCGAGTAGTTCACCTGCTCGCCCGGAAGCGACTCGAGCTGCGCAGAGGCGGCGAAATTGGTGAGTTGCTCGATGCTGCAAACGATCTCCGGCGGGACCCTCGGAAATGCGGAGCAGATGCCGCTGGTGTGGGTCAACAGGTGCCAGAGGTTGACCTTCTCATGACCTGGCGCGCGGAACTGAGGGAGCAGTTCCGCTATCGGAGCGTGGAGCCGCAGCAACCCCCGTTCGACGAGGGAAAGCGCGAGCACATTCGTAAACTGCTTCGCGACCGAAAGCGTGCAGAACACGGAGTCGTGCGAGAGCCGCCGTCCCGCCTCGCGATCCGCGTGACCCTCGATCAGATCGAGAACGACACCGTCCTTGCCCGCCACGCGCAACGCGGCCCCGTGGTACTTCCCGTCCTCGATATCGCGCTTGATGG
>CAWHHK010000032.1:0-13611 GCA_963829065.1 uncultured Gammaproteobacteria bacterium
CATGACCGCGCGTTGGGGCGTATCGCGGCTCGAGTGGACGCCGCGCGCTGGCCCGATCCGGCTCGCGCGGGAAGGCCTGCGCCTCTTTGCCGGAGATGTCGGTCGAGTTCGCCGGACGATGTGCTGCTCGCGACCGATCTGCACGCCGGCAACGTGCTCGCGGCGCAGCGCGCGCCGTGGCTCGTTATCGATCCGAAACCGTTCGTCGGCGATCGGGCGTACGACGCCACCCAGCATTTGTTCAACGGACTCCCGCGGTTGACGCTCGATCTGATCAGGCGTTTTGCCGACCTGCTCGGCGTCGACCACGAACGCGTCCGGCTGTGGACGTTCGCGCGCCTCGTCGCCGAGCCGCGTGATGACTGGAGCGACACGCGTTACGATCTGGCACGCTCGTTGGCGCCTTAGACCTGTCTGACGACCTGGTGAGCAGCATGACCTCGCGGACAATTGCACTGAGAGATGGCCGCACGTTGTTGATCCGCGACGCGGCGCCGGACGATGCGTCGGCGTTACTCACCTACCTCGAAGCAATCAGCGGCGAGTCCGACTTCTTGACGTTTGGCCCCGGCGAGTTCGAATTGACCGAGGCGCAGGAAGCCGAACATCTGCGCGGCGTCAACGCGGCCTCCGATCAGCTCTACCTGATCGGCACGATCGATCGGGAGATCGTTGCGAGTTTGACGTTCTCGACCGGTCGGCGGCAGCGGACACGCCACGTGGGGGAGTTCGCGCTCGCGGTGCGCGCCGCATGCTGGGGCCTCGGTATCGGTGAACAGATGCTCGGTGTGCTGCTCAACTGGGCGCGCGCGAGCAGAACCGTCAGGAAGGTCGCGTTGCGCGTTCGCACCGACAACACGCGCGGGATTGCGCTCTACCAGCGTCTGGGATTCGTCACCGAAGGAACGCTCAAGCGCGAGATCTGCGTGCGGGGTGAATACCACGATCTCTTCTACATGGGCCTGCAACTGTGATGCCGACATGCTGTACATGATCATCGAGTACTTCAACGCGGGTGCGGCCCCGGACATCTATCGTCGCGCGCGCGGCGGGCGCCGTCTGCCGATTGGCCTCGAGTACATCGACAGCTGGGTCGATCTCGATTACTTCCGCTGCTTTCAATTGATGCGCACCGAGGACCGGGCGCTGATCGATCGCTGGATCCAGGAGTGGAACGACCTCGCGCACTTCGAGGTGATCGAAGTGCGCACTTCTGCAGAGGCCGCGCGCTTCATTTCTGACGAGTTGGCCGACAAGCTCTAATCCGTAATTAAGTATTTACTTATTTAATGATCCGCTGCAATATGCGGCAATGCGTGCATTTGCAGCTCTTGCCGATCCAACCCGCCGACGCATCGTCGAACTGCTGAGCACGGGGAGCGCTCGGCGGGTGAAATCGTCGACGAGTTCGACGTCAGCGCGCCGGCGATCTCGCAACACCTGAAGGCGTTGCGTGACGCCGGGTTGGTGCAGGTGCGCGTGGATGCGCAGCGCCGCATCTACGCACTCGATCCCGGCGGTCTCGAGGATATCGACTCGTGGTTGCAGGACGTCCGCAAGTTCTGGAGTGGGCGGCTCGATGCGTTGGAACGCAAGTTGCGGCAGCCGGACGCTCCGACTCGAAGAAGCCGAACAGGAGACGCAAATGAGTGAATACGGAGAAGTGATCGGGGCGGACACGGTGCGTTTCGAACGACTGCTGCCCGGCCCCATCGAGCGCGTTTGGAAGCACCTGACGGATTCGGAATTGCGCGGTACCTGGTTCGCGGCGGGACCGATGGAGCCTCGCGTCGGCGGTTCGGCTGAGTTGCACTTTCGGCACCAGAACCTCACCGATCACGACGAGGTGATTCCGGAAAAGTTCAAGGCGATGGAACAAGGCATCACGATGGAAAGCCGCGTCACGCGGTGGGATCCGCCGCACCATCTGGGATACACGTGGGATGACGGCTCCGAAGTGTCGTTCGATCTCGAGCAGCGCGGCAAACAAGTGCTGCTCACGCTGACCCACCGCGCGCTGGCGTCGCGCGACGCGATGATCAACGTCGCCGGCGGTTGGCACTCGCACCTCGACGTGCTGACGGAACGCTTGAGTGGTAAGAATCCGGCGCCATTCTGGCCGCGCGTCGAACGCTACGAGCGCGAGTATCCTGCGCGAATCAAGTAGTCGATTGTTCGCGCTCGTTTGCGACGTTGATCGCCGCTACGATGTCAGCCTCGCTGGGCGCGCGCCCGGTCGCCGCGTGCTCGGCGTGGAATTTCACGAAGACGTCGTGCACCTTCAGCGCGGAGAGCGCCAGTTGGGTCGCGTTGCCCGTGCTGCCGCCGACGCACTCGGGATGTCTGCGCAGAAACCGCGCGGCGGCACGCAGCGCCGCATGCCGGATACGATCGCGCTCATCGTCATAGTCGAAACGCCAGCGCAGCGAACGCTGCCGAACCGCCGCGGCGGCCGCGTCTTCGGGCACCACGCCGCTCGCGGCGTATACGCGACAGTCGTACGTGCGACAGGCGCGCGGTCGCTGTGCATAGATCGAGCACGCATCGTCGATCAGCATCGGACAGCGACCGTGTTCGTCGTGGCCCATCAGCATGTTGCCTTTCGGTTGGCCGGGCGCGGGGAACAGCAGTTGCTTCGGGATCCGCGCGAGTGTGTCGGCTTCGTCGGCCTCGACGTGGATGAAATACCCCGCGCGGCAACACGCAGTGCAGGTGCCGCAGGGGACATCTGAGCCGGCATGGGTCGCTAGCGCGGATCGCATCTGACCGAGCCATACTGCAAATCCGCCAGCCGCTAGATCCTGCTGCTCGGTGATCTCGACGACGTCGAGCAAGTTCGCTTCGTTGTCCACATCGTTCGGCGTTGTGGGTCTGCGCGGACTATACGTCAGCGCTCAGCGAACGCGTATGCTCGGCGCGGTCATGTGAGGGGGCGGGAGGGTTCACGATTGAGGCGGGCCGCGCTTGCGCTCGTGATCGTGCTGATCATCGGTGTGTCCGGGGTCGGCTGGCTTGCGGTCGGCGCGCCACCCGTCAATCACGCGACGCTCGCCGCCGATCTCGTTGACGCAACTTCCGCCGAAGGTCGTGCGCTGCTCGCGACCCCGGTGCGAATCGATTACGACCAACTCTCGCCGTATTTCGTCGGCCAGAGCAGGCGCGCGTATTGCGGCGTCGCGACCGGAGCTGTGGTTCTCAACGCGCTGCGGCATCCGCCGATCCCGCTGACGCAGACAACATTTTTCTCGCCGCAGGTCTCGGCCGTACGCAGCGCACTGCGCGTCACCTTCGGCGGCTTGACGCTCGATCAGCTGGCAGACCTCCTCAAGGCGCAAGGGCTCGCCGTTGTCGTCGTGCACGCGGCGCAGTCGGATCTCGCAGCTTTTCGCAGCGCGGCCCGTGCCGTGCTTGCGGAACCCGCGCAATTCCTGATTGCCAACTACGATCGCGTCGCGCTCCACCAGGAGGGCGCAGGGCACATCTCACCGGTGGGTGCGTACGATCCGGGCAGCGATCGTTTGCTGGTACTCGACGTCGCCGCCCACAAGTATCCCGCCGACGTGGGTGCGTACCGGCGATCTGTGGAACGCGATGAATACGATCGACTCGACGTCGGGCGCGACACGCGGTTACCTTGTCGTACGAGAAGGCGATGCGACGACGAAGGGCGTTTCCGACAACGGCGTTGGGGGGAGCTGACATGGCGACATTCGTTCTGGTGCACGGTGCGTGGCACGGCAGCTGGTGCTGGAAGCGCGTCCGCAAGGCGCTGCAGGCGCGTGGGCACGACGTGTTCACGCCGACGTTGACCGGTCTCGCGGAGCGATCGCACCTGCTGGCGCCGGACGTGAACCTCGATACGCACATCGACGACGTCGTTGGTCTGATCAAATGGGAAGAACTGACGGACGTCGTGTTGTGCGGACACTCCTACGGCGGCTGTGTGATCAGCGGCGCGGCAGATCGCATAGCGGAGCGGATCGGCGCGCTGGTTTACCTCGATGCGTTCGTGCTGGCGGATGGGCAATGTCTGCTCGATACGGTGCAGCGCGATGGCGCCGGTCGCGGCGGCGCTGCTCCCGGCGGCGACGACTGGAAAGTGCCCCCGATTCCTGCGGAAGTGTTCAACGTCAACAGCAACGATCGCGAATGGGTGAATCGTCAATGCACTCCGCAACCGATCGCAACGTTCCAGCAGCCGATTCGCTTGACCGGGAAAATCGACACGGTGACCGATGTCAGCTATATCCTCGCGACCGACTACGCTGGCCCGCAGTTTCGCCAGTTCTACGAAGGGGCCAAGCAGCGCGGCTGGAAAACACGCACGATCGCGTGCGGCCATGACGTGATGCTCGACCGGCCTGACGAACTGACGGATATGCTGCGGGACGTTGCGCGCGGCGACCGTCCGTCGACTGAACGCTGACGGACGCTCGCGATGCCGAAGCCGAAGCCGATCAAGCGTTATCTCAAGACGCATTTTCCGCGTCTGTTTCGGTTCGGTTGGCCTCAGCCCACGTCGGGCGAGACCTCGGTCGAGGCGACGTTCACGAAAAAATTTCACCGGCATCAGGCGCGCCACATGGACTCGCTGTCCGGGCCGGGTTCAGACCTCGCCCAAACCGCGGCGGTGCGGCGGCGCCTGCCGGAGTTGCTGCGGGAGTTCAACTGTTCATCGCTGCTCGATCTGCCGTGCGGCGACTTCTATTGGATGAATACGCTCGCCCTCGACGTCGACTACGTCGGCGGGGACATCGTCGCGGAGTTGATCGAGCGCAACCAACGGCAGTTTCAAGGCGCACGTCGCCGGTTTTTGCGGCTGGACCTGCAGCGGGACGAACTGCCGGCATCGGATCTGGTTCTGTGCCGCGATTGCCTCGTGCATTTTTCGAATCGCGACATCGTGCTTGCGCTCGAGAACATCAAGCGATCGGGCTGCCGCTATCTGCTGACGACGACGTTCGTCGACCGCGATCGAAACAGCGACATCGTCACCGGCAAGTGGCGTCCGCTCAATCTGCAACGTCCACCGTTCGCGCTTCCGGCGCCGATCGAATTGATCGACGAGGCGCATCCGGTGCCGCGGTTTCGCGACAAACACCTCGGCTTGTGGCGGATCGATGACATTCCCGCGCTCTGACGCGGTGCCGCTGATGTGAGTCCCCTCGCGTATTACTTGCTCGATCTGGCCGGCGTCGCCGTCTTCGCAGTAAGCGGCGTGCTCGCAGCGGGACGCAAAGGCTTGGACTGGCTCGGCGTTCTCGTGATCGCGACGCTGACGGCGATTGGCGGCGGCACTGTGCGCGACCTGTTGCTCGACCGCCACCCGATTTTCTGGATCGTGCAGCCGACGTACCTCATCGTGATCGGCATCGCTGCGCTGCTGACGTTGCTCTACGTGCGCGCGCGGCCCGCGCCCGGCAATGCGCTCGCGTTCGCCGACGCGTTGGGACTGGCGCTCTTCACGATCGCAGGTGCGCAGATTGCGCAAGCTGCCGCACTCGCGCCGATCATCGTCGTGCTGATGGCGACGATCACTGGCGTTGCGGGTGGTGTACTACGCGACGTGCTGTGCGCCGAGATTCCGCTGATCCTGCGTCGCGACATTTATGCGACCGCCAGCATCGCGGGCGCGTCGCTCTATCTGACGTTGGAAGCGTTGGGACTGTCGCGGCCGTGGGCATCCGGGCTCGGCATGACTACAGTCGTCGCGCTGCGGGTATTCGCGATTCGGCGTGGCCTGCGGCTGCCGACGTTCACACTCCCCGAAGAACCGCGCTAACCGCCCTGAGTCATGTCGCCGCGGGCTTGGGCGCCATTGCCGCCTGCAGTGCCTTCAGCATCGCGGCTTCTTCCGCCGTCAGCTCCTCCGGTGCGCCACAGCGCGGATCCGTTTTCTGAATCGCCTTGACCATCACGGGCGTCAGCGGGATCGGGTCGCAGCCGTGGCCGGTCTCGCAGATCAGATCGAACTCGGGACGCGCCTTGATGTGACAGGCGAAACAGTTGCCGTTGAACCGATTGACGACGTCGACGAAGCCGCGCGTGCGAATCGTCGACTTGCCGTTCGTCACGTCGAGTTCGAAGAACTCCCAATCTTTCGTTGCCGCGTTGAAACCGGGTTCGCGTTTCACCATCACCTCGGTCGGCACCAGCTGCACGACCGATCCCGGCGGATACACCGCGCCCGTGGCCGTATTCGCGGCTGCGAGCGTGCCTTTGAGATTGCCGTTGAGATTCGCGACATAAAACCCGCGCACCGGCGTCATGTCGCGGATGCACTTGAAGCTGTCGGCGGTAATCTCGGCCGGTGCCGTTTTCTGCGGTGTAGCAGCAACAGCAACGCCGCTACAGACGACAGCAACGATGGCCAGACGGGAAAAGCGGTTCGTCACGCAAGACTCCCAGATGGATTGTTCTTCGTATTCCGATCGTCAGGAGATGCCGATTCCGCCGACGCGCACCCACGGAAAGATACCGGAACCGAAGTCGGCGCGTTCGGTCGGAAATCGCGACGATGTTCGTCAGCAGGCTCGCCATGTTGCCGCTGACCATCGTTTCCGAAATCGGGATACGCGATTGCGCCGTTTTCGATGTAGTAGCTGTTTTTCGCGATGCCGGAGAAGTCGCCTTTGTCGTTCGGCCGGCCGCCCGAAAACCGCGTGATCAACACGCCCGCTTTGACGTCGCGGATCATCTCATCGAGCGGCGTCGTGCCTGCGTCGACGACCCACGCGCCGCCGCCGGTCACCGCGCGTGCGAGCCCGGTTTTGCGCGAGCCGTATTGATCGAGCAGAAAACTCTTCAGCACGCCCGATCGACGATCGTCGCGTTCTGCGCTTCGTAGCCGTCGCCGGTGACGAAGTAGCCGCCAACGAGGTCGCGTGGGCGCGAGTGCAGCGTCAGCGAAGAGTCGGCGACGGGCTTGCCGAGGCTCTCCTTGTACAACGACGTGCCGGAGATCAACGGCTGATTGCCGATGCTGCCGATCAGGAACCCGAGGAAGTCGCCGATCCAGTCGGGCGTGATGATCAGGTCGCCGGTGAACTTCTTCGGCACTTTGCGCGTGCGCACCTGTTCGGTCGTCTGCCGCATCAGCGCATCGGTGGTCGCGAGCGACGCCAGCGGCCGGTCGAGGTCGGCGAGCGTCATGCCGGTGTAGTTGAACGACGAAACGTCGGTGCCGTCGCGCGCGGTGAACATCAGGCTCGCGTGATAGGCGTTGCGCGTCGTGTCGAAATCGACGCCGTTCGAATTCAGGAACAACGCGCGGCGCGAGCCGAACGAAATCGCCGTCGAGCCCATCTTCAACGTCGGATAGTGCGTTTTCGCGTGGTCGAGCGCTTCCGCGACGCGTTCGTACATCCGATCGAGATCCGGCTCCGCGGGACCGGTCGAAGACGTTCGTTTCGGCTGCGCCTGCAGCGATGTCGTTGGCGGGATCGGCGCGCGAGCCGCTCGCGACCGCCCACAGGTTTTCAACCGCGTCCGTGAGACCGTCGTCGGTGACGTTGTTCAGCATCACGCTGCCTTGTTTGTCGTCGACGATGCCGAGCAGGCCGAGTTCGGTGTTGTGCGTCGTGCGCAGCAGATTCGTGTGGCCGAATTCGGCCTGCAGTTCGTGCTGGTCGCTGTTCGACGAGGCGCACGCGCGCTTTTTGAAAGCCGCGGCGCAAGCAGCGCGTCGAGACTGCGCTGTCGCAAACGCGCGATCGATCATGTCAGACGCCTCCGAGGTGCACGCGGCATTTGATCGACGGGCCGCCCATGCCGACGGGGATCAGCGTTTTTTTGCCGCACATGCCGGCGCACGTCCAGCTCATTTCGTCGGACACCATCGTCACTGACTTCAGCAGATCGAATGCGACGCCGGAGATCGTCGTGTCGGTGATCGCGCTGGCCGAGTTTGCCGTTTTTGATTTCGTAGCCGAGCGTGACGCCGAACATGAATTCGGACGTCGAATCCGCCTGACCGTTCGACGGTCGCAGCAGGTAGTAGCCGTCTTCGATGCTCGCGATCATGTCGTCGAGTTTGTCTTTGCCGGGCAGGATCGCGGTGTTGCGCATGCGGATCAGCGGTTCGTCGGCGAACTGGATACGCGCGTGCGTTGCCGGTCGGCGGCACGCCGAACAACACCGAACTTTCCTTGTTGTGCATGAAGTTTTTCAGCACGCCGTTTTCGATCAGGATCGTGTCCTGGCTTTCGACACCTTCGTCGTCCACGTAGATCGGCACCGGCAACGTTTCGCCGCGATACGTGTTCGCAAAATCGACGAGCGTGATCAGCGGACTCGCGACGAGTTTGCCGAGATAGTCGCCGGCGACCGAGCCTTCCTGAACGATGTCGGCTTCGGTCGTGTGACCGATCGCTTCGTGCGCGAGGATGCCGGCGAGGTCGGAGTCGAGCACGACGTCGTGCAAACCGGCGCGCGGCGCGACGGCCTGACGTTTGTTCATCAGGTGACGGTGGATTTCGGCGATGTCGGCGAACAACGCATCGGGCGACGTGAACACGTCTTCGAACTGACCGCGGCCGCCGAAGCGTCTTGCTGTATTCCACCGGCTGGCCGGCGTCGTTGGTCGTCGTCAGCCGGATCTGGATCAGCGAGCGCGTCGTGTTCGAATACCCCTCGGACGCGTCGGCCGTATAGAGGTGCTTCTCCATGTCGAGATCGAGCCGCGCGACGCGTGCGCGATTTCAGATCGGGATAGGTCTTGGCGATGTGTGCGTCGATCGCCTGCAGGAAATCGATCGACTGCTGCTGCGTCAGACGCGGGCGCTGCGTGCCGAAGTCGCTGACGTTGAACGTCTTTCGTGCGCGGCAACACGATCTCGGGCCGCGCGGCGTGACGCGCGAGCAGCGCCGCGTTGCGCGTCGCTTCGTCGACCGTCGCGATCACCGCGTCGTTGTCGATCTGCGGGCGCGACGCGAATCCCCACACGCCGTCTTTGAACACGCGCGCCGACACGCCGCCGTCGGACGTTTTGGTGTTCGCGACGACGTCGCCGTTCAGCAGCGAGATCTGCGTGCTGCGGTTGCGCTGCAGACGCAGCTCCGTATACGCGTTGAAGCGGTTGCCGTAGACGGCCAGATTGGTTTCGCGAATGGACATGCTGCCCTCTGTCAAATGCGAACGAACGATGGTGAATTGTAGGCGGTGCGTTAGGGAAGCTCTGCACAAGTTTCACGGTCGCGCCGAGGTACAGAATCGCGACTGGGAAGGCGCCGTCGCGAAGACAGTACCCTTGCGTACGGCGAGCGATGGCAACGCACCCAGGCGCGATTCTGTACCTCGGCCCGCAGGGTTGCCGCCGGAATAGCGCTGCTTCTTTGTCGCGCACCTTGGCAATACGTAAGAGTATTGCCTGCGGCGTGCTTCGCGAATCAGCGCAATTCCGAGCGGCAACGCGACCGCGCAACTTGTGCAGAGCTTCCCTAGGTTTCGGTCAGTTCCGGCGAAGCCGCCGCGCCGGGCACCGGCAGCGACGTCTGTCGCTCGATCATCCGCCGCGCGCGCGGCGGCTCCGCACCGCGATGCAGCGAGCGCAACGTCTCACGGATCAGCGCATCGTCCTGTGTCAGTCGATTGGTGAGCCGGATGTAGTCGCTCCACGTCGGTGTCTCGAAGCGCTCGATCCAGATCTGCGGATCGGCGAGATCACGCAGCAGCCGCCAGTTGGTCGCGCCGTCGCGGCGCCGGATGCGGCGCAGCTCCGCCATCGCACCGAGGAACGTCAGCACGTCGCCGGCGTCGATCATGTATTCGACCGTGACGACGACGGGACCGGTGGTCGGCTGCACCGGCACAGCGGTCGCCGGCTCCCGCCACAGTCGCAGCGGATCGAGATTGAGCACCTCGGATTGGGCGAGTCGGAACCAGCGTCCCAATAATGCGCCGAACAGGATGACCACGGCCGCCAGCAGCAGCGCCGTTCGCAGACCCAAGTGCGTCGCGACCTCACCCCACATCCAACTCCCGGCCGCGAGTCCGCCGAATGCGGACATCTGGTAAATCGACATCGCGCGCGCGAGAACCCAGCGCGGCACCGACATCTGCACCGCGACGTTGAACGTCGACAGCGCGAGCACCCAACCCGCACCGGCCAGGCTCAGCGCGGCCATCGTCAACACCAGATTGCTGCTGAGCGCCGCGACCGCGGCGGCAATGCCGAAACCGACGGTGGCCGAGCGGACGATGACTTCGGTCGACCACACCTTGCGCAGCCGCGCCGTGCTGACGGCGCCGCCGACCGCGCCGACGCCGAACGCGCCGAGCAGCGCGCCGAGCGTCAGCGGGCCGCCCGCGATCAGCTCTTTTGCGATCACCGGCATCAGCGACATCACCGCGCTGGCGCCGATCCCGAACACGGCGCCGCGCAGCAGCACCCGCGCGATTGCCGGCGACATCGCCATGTAGCGAATGCCGACGGTGACCGCCATGCCGAGCGATTCGCGCGGCATCGGTTGCGGATTGACCGGCGGACGCCAGCGCGAGAGCACGGTGATCAGCGCGATGTAGCTGACCGAGTTCACCGCGAATGCCGTCGCGGCGCCTGACGCGGCAACGATGGCGCCGCCAATCGCGGGCCCGACGCTGCGGGCGAGGTTGAAGCCCATGCTGTTAAGCGCAACGGCGCCCGGCAACTCGGCGCGCGGCACCATGTCGCCGACGGTCGCTTGCCAGGCCGGTTGATTGAAGGCGCCGCCGCAGCCGATCAAGAACGTGAACGTCAGCAACAGCCACGGCGTGAGCACACCGGTCCACGCGCAGATCGAGAGCGTCGCGGATGCGACGAGCATGAAGCTCTGCGCGGCGATCATCACTTTGCGGCGGTCGAGGCTATCGGCCACCGCGCCCGCGACCAGCGACAGCAACATGATGGGCAGCGTTACCGACGCTTGCACCAACGCGACCATGTCCGCCGATTGTGCGAGCGAGATCATCATCCATGAGGCGCCGACCGACTGAATCAGTCCGCCGAGATTCGATACGATGCTGGCCGACCACACGCGGCGGAAGATCGGATACCGGAATGGCGACAACGCCGTGATTGGCGGCGGTGCGTTCGAACCATCCGGTGTATCTGCGTCAGTCAATCCGCGTCGGATCGGCAAGCGGAACGGCATTCTAGCGCGAACCGAAAGGCTCGCTGATCCCCTATTCTTGTTACGCTCCGAGTAGTTGCGGGACGCATTGGTGGGGGAGGGTCTTGGCACAGGCCGACCATAGGTATCGCATTCCTGCGTATCGCGGCGACGCACCGTTCGCGTTCGTCAGTTACGCGCACGAAGACTCGGCGATGGTATTCGCGGAGCTCGACGCGCTCGCCGCCGACGGCCTGCGCTTCTACTACGACGAGGGCATCCATCCGGGGCACACGTGGGACGACGAACTTGCGGCGGCGATTCAACGTTGCGCGGTGTTCGTATTCTTCGTGACGGGCCGCTCGGCCGAGTCGCCGAACTGCCGGCGTGAAATCGCATTTGCGCTCGACCACGGCAAGCCCGTGCTTGCGGTGCATCTCGAAGACGCGGAGCTGCCGCCGGGACTCAAGTTGTCGATCGGCAATCGGCAGGCGATTGTGCGTTCGCGTTTCGACGAACGCGCGCTATCGGGGAGCTGCTGATCGCGGCGATTCGCGAACATCTGGGTGACGCGCACGGAGCAGTCCCCGTTTCCGCGGCGCCGACGAGAATGGTGCCGGCGAAGCGGACGCGGTCGCGCGGATTGATTGCGGTTGTCGCGATGTTCGCGATCGCGATCGGAATTCTCGCGACGAATACTGGCGCTCCGCGGAGGCTGAACGCCACGCTCACGACGACACGCTCGTTCAGATCGAGCGGCTCGTACAACAGGATCAGTATGGCGCGGCGTTCACGCTGGCTCGCCCGCTGATTGAGAGGGATCCGGCTCGCGCTGACGCGCAGTTGCAGGCGCTATGGAAGCAGATCGTCGTGCCGGGCACGCCGATCGTGGCAGCTGAAGGCGCGACGCTGGAGTACGCGGCGTACGATGAGGCCAATGATGGCTGGATCAGCGCCGGCGTCACGCCGATCACGGCGCTGCTCGATCTGCCGAAAGGCGTATTGCGCATTCGGCTCCAGAAGCCGGGATTCCAGACGGCGGTATTCGTTGTCGCGAATCCGGGCCGAGCGTGAAGTCGGTGCAGTCTCTCGAGAACGATTTCCTGAAGAGCGGATTGGGCGCGTCCGACCTGGCGCTCGTTCTGGCGCCGGATGGCAAACTCCCCAACGACATGGTGCTGGTGCCCGCGACCGACGAGCCGATGTATCTGACCGGGCTGCCCGACCCTACGACGGGCTACGACCGCCGACCGTTGCCCGAGTTCGCGATTTCGAAATACGAAGTGACGAACCGCGAGTACAAAGATTTCGTCGATGCGGGCGGTTACGACAAGACGACGTACTGGGACGGTCTCGAGTTTAACGACGAAGGCAAAACGCTCGATTGGGCCGAGGCGCGCCTCCGGTTTGTCGATCGCACGGGGCGACCCGGTCCGGCGGGATGGGAGCTCAGTGCGTATCCGTCCGGCGAGGCCGATATGCCGGTCGGCGGCATCAGCTGGTACGAAGCGGTGGCATACGCGCGGTTCCGGCATTTGTCGCTGCCGACGATCCACCACTGGACGCGCGCGGCGTTCGGGCCGTTCGAGGGGGCATTCGAGACCGCGCCGGCGGTCGCCGCCGCGAGTCGTTTCCTCGCTGACGGGCCTGTCGAGGCGCGTCGCGAGATCGGGTTGGGCCCGTGGGGAACATGGAACACAGCCGGCAATATGTGCGAGTGGGTTTGGAATTTCGTCGGCGCGAAGGGCGCCGTCCTGGGTGGATCGTGGAGCGATCACGAACGCGACTCCTACAAGGCGATCAAGACGGAACGGCCGATGGCACGGTCACCGGAACTCGGGCTGCGCCTGATGAAGAGCTTCGAGCCGGTGCCGGACGAACTGCTGGCGCCGCTCCCGCAACCGATCGACGACGCGTACGTGATGCGCGAACCTGCCTCGGACGACGCATTCGCCGCGATGCGGTTTCAGTTCACGGTCGGTACACGCACGCCTACGGACGTGCAGGTCACCCGCTTCGCCGAATCCGATACGTGGACCGCAGAAGAAGTGCTGCTGACGTATGCGAAAGACGATGTGCTCTCTGTCTACATCGTGCTGCCGCGGGCACATCGAGCTAAACCGTTGCAGCCGATCCTTTTCGGGCCCGCGGGCGGCGGCGTGCCTGGGCCGAACAGGAATGTGCTCGAACAATTGCGCACGGCCGACGTTGTCGTCAACGGTGGCCGCGCGCTGGTGATTCCGATCTGGGTCGACCAGTACCAGCGCGCGCAACCCGCGACTACGGATCTCGACGCGTTTACGGATCGCTGGCGCAAGCGGCCGACGCAGTACTACCAGGACGGGGTCAGAACGATCGACTATCTGGCGACGCGCAGCGACATGGATGCGCAGCGGATCGGTTTCTTCGGCATCAGCACCGGGAGCATGATCATCGGGCCATCACTGCTCGCGTTCGAGGACCGCATCCGCACCGGCGTGTTGCTGTCCGCGGGTATTTGGATATGGCCGACTCCCGTTGCGG
>CAWHHK010000033.1:0-10492 GCA_963829065.1 uncultured Gammaproteobacteria bacterium
ATTCGATTTCGCAGACGACAACCATCGTCGCGATCGACGATTGAGTCTCGCACTTCGCTTGATTCTCCCGATCCTAAGATTGATGTGACGTCGCATCGCTCGCGCCTTCGGCGCGACGTCGTGTGATGTCGATCACTGCTCACCGCAGGCGAATCAGAACCCGTTAACGGATTTCGCGGCAGCGGCCGCTAACGTGTTGATTGGTTTGAGGACTTGCCTGGGCTGACATGGATCGTCACGTCGAAAATCACGGCGTCGGGGTGCGTCGTGCAGGAGGCACGCGACTGCGCGGGCCCGTTGCGGTTGCAGCGCTGCTGCTATCGACGTCCGCCGCCGCGATCGGAACCGATGCGGGCCGGCGCATCGACAACACCGCGCACGCGACGTTCGCCATCTCCGGCGTGGCTCAGCCCGCCGTCAACAGCAACACTGTCACCGTCGTCGTCGACGAAGTACTCGACACCGTCGTGATCGACGCCGACGCGGGACCCGTGCAGGTCACGAGCGGCGTCGGCGCCGCGACGCTAACGTTCACGGTGACGAATACCGGCAACGGCACCGAGACATTCCGACTCGCGGTCGATGCTGCCGTGCCGGGTGATGATTTCGATCCCACGTCGCCGCTGATCTATCTCGAGAGCAACGGCACGTCCGGCCTGCAGCTCGGCGCCGGTGGCGACACGCCTTACAGCGTCGGCGCCAACGATCCCGTGCTGGCGCGCGACACGAGTCTGACCGGCTACGTCACTTCGAGTATTCCGCCCGGTCTAACGACCGGCGCGCTGGGTCGCGTCGCACTGCGCGCGGTGTCCAAGACCGTATTCGTCGCTACGGGTACGGACGATCCGGCGAGTCCGGTGTTTCCAACGCCGGGCACTGCGTACCCCGGCGCCGGTGACCCCGCAGCCGGCGGCGGCAACGTCACGGCGGTCGTCGGCAAGAGTCATGCACCCGCGACGCTTTCGCTGCGCGCCGTGGGCACCTATCGCGTAAACGCGGCGCTCGTCACGCTGACGAAGGCTATCCAATCCATCACCGATCCGTTCGGCGGAACGACGCTCGTTCCCGGATCGATCATTCGTTACCAGATCACTGTCGGCGTCGCGGGCGCCGGGACGGCCGAGAACCTCGTGGTTCACGACCCGTTGCCGGCAAGCCTCGCGTTCGTCGCGGGCAGCATCACCGTGGCGCCGTTGCCGCCCGGGCAGGAGGTCGACGACGACTTCAGCCCGGCGGGTACAGACGCCACGGGATTCGACGGGTTGAGCAATACCGTCGTTGCAGCACTCGGTGACGCCGTCGGGGGCGGTCCACCGATTCTCATCTCGTTCAAAGCAACCATTAGGTAGTCAGGAGACAAAATGAAAACAGCACAACCATTGAAACTCGCCGTCGCATTGATCTGCATCGGCTGGATCGCGCCTGCGTTCGCCGACATCGCGCTGAAGACGACCGTGCAGAAAATGGAGCGCGTCATCGCGCCCGACGGGACGGTCAGTTCGCGCATGGTGCCCGCCGAGAAAGTAGTCCCCGGCGACGACGTGCACTACACGATCACGTTCGTCAACGAAGGCGATAAGCCGGTCGATGCGGGAACGGCCGTCATCACCAACGCGGTTCCAGAAAATACGCAATACATGTCCGATTCCGCGTTCGGCGCGGGAACGACGATTCAATTTTCCGTCGATGGTGGCAAGACGTTTCACCCCGCCAACGAACTCACGGTGGTGCGTGACGGTGTGAAAGTCCCGGCGTCGAGTGCGGATTACACGACGATCCGTTGGGTGTTCGGTCCGGCGCTGGCGCCGGCCGCGCAGAGCTACGTGTCGTTCAACGTGCGGTTGCAATAAGCGCGGCATCTTGCGCAAGCCAACCGCTTCCAGAGTTGCGGAGCGAGCAACACACCGACTCGGTTTGTCTCGTCTTCCAAAACATCGCCGCGCGAAGTGCGCGTGCGAATTCGTCATCAGAAGCCTCCGAACGAGGCGCTTTCAAAGGAAATTTGTCATGCAATACCTTCGTTCTCTGACCATGACGGCCGTCGTCGCGCTTGTCGGGCTGGCCGCCGCCCCGGCATTCGCTATCGGCACCGCCGCCAATACGAGCGTCGTCAACAACGTTTCGCTGACGTATCAGGTGAGCGGGTTCGCCCAAACACCGAAAAGTTCCAGCGTCACGTTCGTCGTCGACCGCGCCATTGCAACTCTGGTTGCAACGCAGAATGCGACCGCCGTCAAAGTGACGCCCGGCCAGGTGTCGGGTGGTGCGGGTGCATACCCAGCGCTCGTGTTCGACGTGACCAACACCGGCAACGACACCCAGGACCTGTGGCTCGCGTTGCTCGAGCGAGGGACCACCGCTGTCACCGGGTTGCCCGGCCAGGGCAGCGGCGCCGCGTTCATCGCGGCTGCACCGGTGGTTGCGATCGACACCAACTCGAGTGGCTCGTATGAATTCGGCATCGACGTCGTGATACCGCTCACCGCCGGTCATTACGTGTTGAGCAACGTGCTGCGCGACCAGACGCGACGCGTGCTCGTCGCCGTAAATGTGCCGGTCGCGGCGCTCGATTCCGCACGTGACGCCTTTACGCTGGTGGCGGGTGTTGCGGGCGCCGGCGGCGGCGCGTTCATCACCGGCGATTCCAACGGCCACAACGCGCCCGGTTCCGCCGGCGCGGTCAGTGTCGTTGATGACACTGCTGTCGTTCAGAACGTTTTCACGGACGGCGCGGCGGCCCAAGTCGAAGACATCATGTACAGCTTCTCCACCAACATTGCCGGCCTGACGGACATCGCATCGAACGGACAACGTTCGGATACCAGCGCCTTCGTCGTCGATGCCGCAGAACTGTTCGTCGGCAAAGTCGTACAGGTGATCTGGGATCCGATCAACGGCAACCGCTACTCGTCAAATAACAGCGACACGCTGTCGACGAACAATCCAAAAGCGATTCCCGGGGCGGTGTTGATGTACGCCGTCGGCGTCAGCAACGATGTCGGCTCGCCGAGCGCGACGGGCGTCAACATCAGCGACGATCTGAGCACGACAGAAGTTGCGGTCGGCAATTCCAACGCGGTCGCGGGGATCAACGTTCCCGACAACGGTCAGCGTGACGTTGAACGCGGTGCCGGTCTCGCTCGACGTCCCCAACAGTCCGAACCTCGACCTCATCAGCTATCACACCTGTGCGGCACCGGCCGCAACTGCGACGACGGCTTTTTCGGTACCGAATCCGGAAGTCGCCGTATCGGTCGGCACGTGCGCAGCAACTGAAAAGGGCGTCATCGTCTACTTCGTCACGCTGAAGTAAGGGCGTTTCGCAGATGCGATGAAGTTCGGCGCGTCTCTGATGACAACGCGGGTCTGGCGCGTGGTGTTTAGACACCACGCGCCAGCCGCGTTTTTTGGCGCCCGTTTTTTGCGCAAGTTCACGTGGCTGCTGCTATGGCTGGCGGGTCTCTGGGCCGGCTCGGCAATGGCCATCCCTCCGAATACACCGATCACGAATACGGCGTCCGCGACCTACCGGCTTGCCGGCGCTGACTTTTCCGTCAGCGCGAGCCGAACCATCGTCACGAGTCCAGCGTCTGGCAATAGCGCGCCTAACGGAATTGTCGTGGCGCCAAGTCAGGTCGTTGAAAATTCTCCGGGTGCGATGGTCGGAATGGTGACCGTCGCGGATCCGGATCCGGCCGACACGTTTAGGTTTTCCGTTTCAGATCCCCGCTTCGAAATCGTTGGCGGTCAACTCAAGTTGATCGCGGGCACTGCGCTCGATTTCGAGGCCGAGCCCACAGTGGCTCTCACGATCGTCGCGACCGACCCATCGGGCGCCTCGGTCACGGTCAATCTCGGCATCGCCGTCGTCAATGTCAACGAAGCGCCGACGTTGCTTACGTTGAGCAGGACCAGGGTTGATGCGGATGTGGACGGCGCGCCTGTCGGCGCGCTGACGGCGTCGGATCCCGACGCCGGTGACTCGTTTACCTATGCCGTCGACGATCCTCGTTTCGAGGTGGTCGGCGGCACGTTGAAGTTGATTGGCGGTGCTCACCTGCCGCCCGGCACGACTGTCACCGTCACCGTGACAGTGACCGACAGCGGCGGCCTGTCGCTGCCGTGCGCGTTCGTGATCACCGCGATGGCCGCGGGCAGCGGAGCGGGGGTCGCGGCCAGCGTGCGTCTCCTCGAGTTCGCGAGCGGCGTGGCCGGCGCGGAGTCGGTCGACGTCGGCGCCACGCAATGCAGCACCTCTGCAAATCCATCCGGACCGTTCCGGAACGCGGCGCCACCGACCGGTCTCGGCGGGCTCCCGATAGCCGTGCCCGGCAGCGTACAACTGCGCGCGACCGGAGCGTTCAGGACCGGCGCACCGATTTTCGTCGAAGTGATCGACGCCGATGCGAACGTAGATCCGTTGGCGCGCGAGACGCGTGCGCATTTCGCTGACCACGGATCCCGGCGATTCGGAAACCCTGCAGTTGATCGAGGACGCCGTCGACAGCGGTCGGTTTGTCGGCTACGTCGTCTCGACTGCGGCCGGCGCGGTCGACTACGACTGCGCGCTCGGCGGTGGCGTGAACGTGACAATCACGGCCGATTACGCGAACGCAGCGAACCCCAACGATCGAGCGCAGGCGCGCGCCGCGTTCGATCCGATCAGCCGGGTGTTCCTCGCCAGCAGCGGTGCGCCGATCAACGGCGCCTCGATCGCGCTCGTCGATGCGAACGGTGCGCCGGCGCGGGTGTTCGGTGACGATGGCGCGTCGGCGTATCCGTCGACCGAGACCGCCGGGGTCGACGCCACGGATGCCTCGGGCGCGCGGTATGTCTATGGGCCGGGTGAGTATCGTTTCCCGGTCGTCGCAGACGGGACGTACCGGCTGCGGGTAACGCCGCCGCATCGATTTGGTTTTCCGTCGAGCGCCTCGGACACCGCTTTACAGACATTGCCAGGCGCGCCGTATGCGTTGTCGGGGGCGTCGCGCGGCGCGCTATTCACGATCGCGGGTGGCGCGTCTCGCGTCGACGTGCCGCTCGATCTGTTGCCGCTCACGCCGACGAAGGCTTCGCTCGAGATATTTGCGCTGGGCTCCGGCGCCGGTGCCGCGAGCCAGTACGTCGGTGCGACGCAGTGTGCGAACGGCAGCGGAGTCGTTGCCGCGCCGGCGCCCGTGAGTCGCGCGGGCGCCGTGACGGTGCCGGGCGCAGTCGCGCTGCAGCCGAGCGCGGTTTTCGGCGGCGGCGAACCGGTGTTCGTCGTATTGACCGACCCCGACCAGGACGTCGATCCATTCGCTGCGGATACCGTGCGCGTCGTCGCGCATTCCGGCGTGGCCGATGTGCAGACGCTGATCCTGACCGAGACAGGCGCGTCCACCGGCGTATTCAGCGGCTATCTGCAATTGTCGCGCGCGCCGCCTGCGAGCGATGACTGCGCACTCGGCGTCGCCGCCGGCGCGACCTTCAGCGTCGAATACCGGGACGCGCACGACACCGCCGACAGCGTCAGCCGGTCGGCCGTCGTGGATCCAGGTTCGCGGGTCATCAACAGCGCCACAGGGGATGTGATCGACGGCGTCACGATCACGTTGCTCGATGCCGCCACCGGTCAACCCGCGGTGAATGCCGTGTTTGCGGATGACGGCGTCACCCCGTTCCCAACGACTGTGGTGAGTGGCGCCGGCGCAACGGACGCGTCGGGCGCGCACCTCGATTTTGCAGCCGGAACGTTCCGCTTTCCGTTCGTCGTCCCCGGGACATACCGATTCAAGATAGCGCCGCCGGTGAATTACACGTTCCCCAGTGCGATTGCCGATTCGCAACTGCAAAGGCTGGCAGGCGCGCCGTTCGTGCTGAGCGGCGGTTCGCGCGGCGCCGATTTCAGCGTCACCGGCACGCAGCCATTGCAACTCGACGTTCCGCTCGATCCGGTCGAGGTCGACGTATTCGTCACCAAGCAGGCCAACAAGGAGGTCGCCGCCGTCGGTGATTTCGTTCAGTACCACGTCATCGTGCAGAACGCCGACGCCGCCGGAGTCGTCACCAAGGGTGCGTTGATCGACGAGCTGCCGAAAGGTTTTCGCTACGTCGCGGATTCGGCGCGCGTCAATGGCGTGCGCGTCGGCGATCCTACGGTCGCCCGCGATGGCCGAACGCTGCGGTTTGCATTGCCGACGGTCGCTGCGGCGAGCACGGTCGCGATCAGTTACGTCACGGAGATCGGCTCAGGCGCCGAGCTCGGCGAAGCGCGCAATGCCGCGCACGTCATTGGCGTCGGCGTCGGCAGTTCCAATACGGCCACCGCGTCGGTCACGGTTCGCGAAGACCTGCTCACGTCGAAAGCGATCATCATCGGACGCGTGATCGACGGTGCGTGCGGCGCCGGTGCGTCAGCCGGCACCGGGTTGGCGGGTGCCGGGTTGGCTGGCGTACGCGTGCTGCTCGAGGACGGCACCTACGTCGTCACCGACGATTCCGGCAAATACCACATCGAAGGCGTCAACCCGGGCACCCACGTCGTGCAGGTCGATCTCACGTCGTTGCCGGAAACGTATGAGCTCGTCGAGTGCGCACCCGACACGCGCCACGCCGGCACCGCGTTTTCGCAGTTTGTCGATGTGCAGGGCGGCACGCTCTGGCGCGCAGATTTTTTTGCGTCCAAGAAGCCACCGCTGACGAGTCCGGTGACGTTGCGACTCGATTCGGCGGCGCAGGCGCAGCGGGCGACCTTCGAACTCGCGTTGTCGGGCGGGACTGGGTCGGGAGGGACAGCGTCGGGCGCGGGAATCACGCTGTCTGGTGTCACCGCGGTTGTGACGCTGCCGGACTCCGCGCACTACGTCGCCGACTCCGCCCGACTCGACGGCAACGCGATCGCCGCCGACGGCACTCCCGACGACGGCGCGCTGACATTTCGACTGGGCGACACCACCGCGGCGTCTACTCACACGCTGACGTTTGCGGCGGACATCGCCGGCGATGCGTCGGCGCCGACCACTGTGAAGGCGCTCGCGATGTTCGACGTCGATGGCAAACATCTGCGCACGCCGGTGGCGGCGACCACTGTTGATCTGAGCAGCACGACCACGACGAGTCCCGCCGTGGCGGACGACTCCGGCAATGTCACCGTCGTCGAGGTCACCGCGCAGCGCACGTTGACTGCGCGGCGGCCATTCGAAATTCCGCAACTGATGGATGCGAAGCTGCCCGCGTTCGACCTGACGTGGCTTGCGAACCAGACGCCAGAACCCGCGATTGTCTGGCCGCTTGCCGATGCAAACCCGCGCATTCCGGCGGTCTGGGTCGTCGTCAAGCATCTGCCGGATCAGCGCGTAGCCCTGACCGTTGCCGGCGTGCCGGTCGATGGACTCAGCTTCGACGGCACCGAGGTCGATCGTGAACGCGGCGTCGCGCTGACGCGCTACCGCAACGTGACGATCAACGAGGGCGACAACGCGATCGTCGCGCGGCTCGTGTCGGCGGACGGCGCAGTCGAAGCGACGCTCTCGAGCAGTGTGCATTACTCGGGCGCCCCGGTACGCGCGGAACTCGATCCTGCGCACTCGTACCTGATTGCCGACGGCATCACGCCGTCGGTGATCGCGGTGCGGCTGCTGGATCGCGACGGCGCGCCCGCGCGGCCCGGAATGACCGGAGTCTTCGATGTGCGGCCGCCGTTTCAGGTCCTCGCGCCCCCCAAGGTATTAGGTCAGGCATTGACGCCGCAGACCGAACACGACGTCTACGTCGTGCGCGACGACGGCATCGCGTATGTCGAGCTGCAGCCGACGACCGAGTCGGGCAGCGTGGAACTCGAGTTCGAATTCGACGGATATCGCTATGAAACGGTCCGCACGCGGATCGCGCCGTCGACGCGCGATTGGGTATTGGTCGGTTTCGGCGAAGGCACCCTCGGCTACAACGATGTGTCGGGCAACATGGAGGCGTTGCGTGCAACAGACATCGACAAGGATCTCTCGCTCGACGGCCGCTCCGCCTTCTACGCGAAAGGGCGCGTCCGCGGCGAATGGCTGCTGACGCTCGCGTACGATTCCGCGTCCGGCGGGAACGACGTCGGTCAGGACGAGCACGGTCAACACAGCCTCGGCCAGCAGATCGATCCGAACAAGTACTACACGCTGTATGGCGACGGCGCCGAGCAACGCTACGACGCGCAAACCCAGAGCAAGCTCTATGTGAGATTGGAGCGCCCGGATTTCGTCGCGCTGTTTGGCGACTTCGACACCGGGTTCAATGCGGCCGAACTGACGCGCTACACGCGGCGCTTGAACGGCGCGCGCGCTGAATACTACGGCGAGCGGGTCCGGCTCGAAGGTTTTGCGGCGCAGACCGACCAAG
This sequence comes from uncultured Gammaproteobacteria bacterium, assembly GCA_963829065.1. Lineage (GTDB taxonomy): Bacteria > Pseudomonadota > Gammaproteobacteria > Pseudomonadales > Azotimanducaceae > DATJGR01. The sequence goes on from CAWHHK010000033.1 coordinate 8,365, forward strand.
GCTTTGTGCGCGACGATCTGCGTGGCGACGGCACGTCGGGTGAATACCGGTTGTCGAGCGGCGGCGTCGTCATCAACAGCGAAACGCTGCATATCGAAGTGCGCGATCGTTTCAAGAGCGAAGTCGTGTTGAAGCAGCAGACCTTGTCGCGGTATCTCGATTACACGATCGACTACGCGCGCGGCACGCTGCTCTTCAAACAGCCAGTGCCGTACCAGGATGCGTTGTTCAATCCCGTGTACATCGTCGCCGAGTACGAGATCGGCGGCCCCGGGGCGCCCGAGGAAGTGGTCGGCGGCGGTCGCGTTGCCTATCGGATCGGCACCGGGCAAAGCGAAGTCGGCGTCAGCTACGTGCACGACGGCGCCCCGAACGTCGGTGGCGATCTTGGCGGCGTCGACGTGACACTCGAGTTGCCACTGCAGAGCGTACTGACGCTCGGCGGCGCGGCGACCGACACCGATCGGCACGGGACCGCGAATGCGTATCTGGCGCAACTCGAACACTCGAGCGGTGATCTTGCGGGACGCGCGTATCTGCGCGAACAACAGGTGAATTTTGGTCTCGGCCAGCAAAGCGCGATCGAGTCGGGCACGCGCAAAATCGGCGCAGAAGGAGAGTATCGGTTCACCGATGTGTGGAGCGCGCGATTGGATGCGTTCCAGCAAACGTATCTGGTGGCGGACAGCGAACGTAAGGTCGCGGAATCGCAACTCGTCTACGAACGCGGCGCGTTCCAGTTCGAAGGCGGCCTGCGCGCGATCCGCGAGGACACCGCCATCGGCATCAGCAGGGATGCGAATCAGGCGACGCTTGGCTCGACGCAGACGCTCGACGGCGGACGCCTGAAACTCAATGCGATCGGCGACATCGACCTCGGCGGCACTGCCGACAACATCGACTATCCGACACGCCTGCTGACCGGTGCGGAGTATCTCGTCGCGTCCGGTATCAGCATCCTGGCCGAGCAGGAGTTCACGTTTGGTGACGTGCGCGACACGCAGAACTCGCACGTCGGCATCAAGGCGCAACCGTGGACCGGCGCGAACGTGAACGCGGCCGTGGGGCGTCGTCAGGGCGAGAATGGCGAGCGGCTCTACGCAACCACCGGACTGGTCCAGGCGTGGCAGGTCGACGAACGCTGGCGCGTCGACTTCGGCATGGACCGGGTCAAGACCCTTTCCCACGATCTCGTGGCCGAGGTTCCACCTGCGTTGACGTACAACCCGAACGTGCCGCTGACGTCGGGCAGCATCGACGACGACTTCACCGCCGCGTTCGTCGGCTTCGGTTATCGCCAGGGTGACTGGGACGCGACGAGCCGGCTCGAGTATCACTATGGCGATCAGGTCGACAAATGGAATCTGCTCGCCGGGATGAGTCGGCAACTCGACGACGGCAAGGTCGTCTCCGCGAGCTTTGCGTTGCTCGAATCGCAGCAGAGCAACGGCGCGAAGACGAATCAGGGTGATCTGAGGGTCGGCGCCGCGTGGCGTCCGGTCGAGTCCGACTGGGCATTCCTCAATCGGCTCGACCTCGTGTTCGATGAAAACCGCAGCGATGCGTTCGATACGACGACGCGCAAGCTCGTCGAGAACATGAACGCGAACTACGCACCCGGCAGCCGCTGGCAGCTCGCCGTGCAACTCGGCGGCAAGTACGCGCTCGACGACATCGACGGCGAAAACTATTCCGGCGCGACGACGCTGACCGGTCTCGAGTATCGCTACAACCTGACGCCGCGCTGGGACGTCGGCGTGCGCGGTTCGCTGCTGCATTCGTTCGGCACCGATACGACGAGTTATTCGACGGGCGCGTCGGTCGGCTACAACCCGTACAAAAACGCGTGGGTGTCGGTGGGCTACAACGTGACCGGATTCGAAGATCGCGACTTCGCCGGCGCTGATTACACCGCGCAGGGTCCCTATCTGAAGTTGCGCTTCAAGGTGGATCAGCAGTCAGTGCGCGAGTTTCTCGACTATGCGTCGCTAAGCTCGCGCTCCGCGACCGACGCGCCTTTATAGCAGCGTGTGGGTCAACGATTTGCAGACCGATTTGCATGAGATGGAGCGATTGTTTTATGGTCGGCCGCCTTCCGCTCGTCACTGAGAATCCATGTCACCCCGCA
>CAWHHK010000034.1:0-7869 GCA_963829065.1 uncultured Gammaproteobacteria bacterium
CATCTCATCGACAATGAAATCAAACAGATGCGGTGCTCGGCTACACGGTCGACGGCGCGTTGAACGAAATGTTGGCGGAATCGGCTACGCGGCGGAGCGCTCAGACGCGGGCGCAGTAGTCGATACCTCGCCGCAGCAGTTCGTAGAATCTGCGGCCGCTGCCACGAGCCGCGCTCGATCTTCGGATAGCGGTCGATGAGCGGTTGCATGTCGTAGTGGCCGCGGCAATGCCCGAGGTTCAGATAGAGCACTTCGCCGGCGCCGACTCGGTTGACGTAATACACCGGGCGCGCAACGTCGTCGGGCCATTGCTCCTCGACGAATCCGTTGGCTTTGCCGGTGTAGCGTGTGTCGAGCAGCACGTGCAGTTTGCCGTGGACGCGGCATAGATAGAGTTCGTCGTCGGTTTCGAAGTCGCCGATCCCGGCGACGAGTTCGTGTTTCGCGTCGGTGACGCGCACCTTGAATGGACGGATCGGCGGATGCGCGATGAGCTGCGTTCCGAGCGTTTGCATCAGTACCGGAGCGATCTCGGGGCTGTCGACAGGCCGTCGGCGAGAAACTTCAATATCGAATTGGTGCCGTGCAGTGCAAACCAACGTTTGCCGCCCGCGACGTAGTCGCGCAGCGCGACCTGTTCCGCCTCCGACGGCACGAGATTGCACGTGTACGTGATCAGAAAGTCCGATCGGCCGATCGCGTCGATGTCGCGGTAGTCCTGCGCGACGCTGACACGGATCTGCTCGTTCTGCGCAAGCAGCTTCAGCAGTTCGAGTCGCGCGAAGTCGATGTCGTGATAGTCGCCCGCGGCGACCAGATAGACCTTCACGGTTCGATTGGACATGGGCGTCGAGATCAGGAAGCACAACACCGTCGGTCAAGACGGGCTCGTTCAACCGACTAATGCGCGGCTACGAGGGGGACAGACTCAGGCGAACGACACCGGGCAGAGCTCGATCTCTTCGTCGTAGAGCAGATGTTCGACGACGACTGTCGCGGGGAATACCTGCATGACCTGCTCGCCGTTGATTCGCGTCGCGGCGCGTACGATCTCGACGCCGTTCGACTTTGCCCAACGCACTGGCGACGTAGGTCTGGTCTTTGACTTTGAAGGCGCGCCCGAGGACGAATCGATAATCCACACCTGACTCCGTTAAGTGCAAAATGATCGGCGTAACACCGTTAATGAGATGCGAGTCTACGCGCGACGCATCGCTGCGCATGTCGAGGTCGAGTAAGGGAGTGTAATTCGCTTGTGAGCCAAGCGCAACCCGATACGAGTCCTGGTGTTCGGTGCGCATCCCGACGACGCGGAATTTCACGCCGGCGGTCTGCTGACTCTGCACGCCGACGCCGGCAGTCGCATACGCATGGTGTCGCTGACGGACGGCAGCGTCGGACATCAATCGCTGACGCGACCCGCGCTCGCCGCGCGCCGCCGCGACGAAGCCGCGCGCGCGGCGCGCTCGCTCGGCGCCGAAGTCGACGTCTGGGATACACCGGACGGCGAGCTGGATGCCAACGCTGCAACTGAGGCGCAGAGTGATCGAAGAGATGCGGCAGTTTCGACCCGACCTCGTGTTGACCCATCGCATCCACGACTACCACCCCGATCATCGAGCGACCGGCGAACTGGTGCGCGACGCGTGCTATATGGTCCGAGTCCCGGCGATCGTGCCGCACGTGCCGGCTCTGCGCGCCGATCCGGTGGTCGCGTCGATGGTCGATTTCTTCTCGCGGCCGCAGCCGTTTCAGGCCGACGTCGTCGTCGACATCGGCGCGGTATTCGAGCGCTACGTGGCGCTGCTCGATTGTCACGCGTCGCAGGTCTACGAGTGGCTGCCCTTCATCGAGCAGATCCCGGCGCCGGTGCCGCCCGCCGATGACGTCGCGGCGCGTCTCGCGTGGCTCACGAACTTCGTTCGCCGACGACCGCGCGCAGTCGCGAAACGCTGGGGCACGCACCGAACAGTACGCCGAGGCTTTCGAGATCAGCGAGTACGGCCGCCGCCCGACCGATGCCGAGCGCGACGCGCTGTTCCTGAAGCAGCGCTGAAGTAGCCGGCGCGGCGAGCGCGGCGGCCGGCCTTCATGCCTATAATGCGCCGTTCAATGCGTTGCTCCGGCGACTCAACAGCCGATGAAAACCTGGATTGTGGCCACGATCCTGCTCGCGCTTGGCGCGGGCGGTTTGTATTGGTATTCGCACCGCGAGCGGCGCGTACCGGGCGGACCCGCCGGACCCGGATTCCAGATGCCGCCGCCGACGGTCGAGGTCGGTCCGGTGCGTGCTCGGAACCGTGAGCAAGACCGTCGAAGCCGTCGGCACGCTGCGCGCAAACGAGTCGGTCACGATCCGGCCGGAGATTGCCGGCCGCGTCGTCGCGATCGGTTTCAAAGAGGGCGAGAAGGTCAAGGCAGGCGCAACGCTGATCACGCTCGACGACTCGGTCTATCGCGCCGAAGTCGCCGAAAAAGCCGCCAATCGCAAAATCTCCGAACTCGCGTACGAGCGCGCCAAATTGCTGGTCGAGAAAAAAGCGGCGTCGGTCGAAGTGCTGGACCGTTCGGAAGCGCAACTCGAGGCGGACGACGCCGGTTTGCAACTGGCGCGCGCGCGACTCGCGAAGTCGCGCATCAACGCGCCGTTCGACGGTGTCATCGGCTTGCGCGCCGTCAGCGTCGGCGACTTTGTCGACGTGGGCCAGGTGCTCGTCGAGTCTCGTCGACATTGATCTGCTCAAAGTCGATTTTCGCGTCGGCGAGGTCTACTTGCCCGACGTCACCGCGGGGCAGAGCATCGCCGTCAAAGTGGATGCGTTTCCCGACACAGGAATTCCAGGGCGAGGTGTATGCGATCGAGCCGCAAGTCGACATCAACGGCCGCGCCGTCGTGATTCGCGCGAAGCTGCCCAACGCGGAGAACAAGCTGCGACCCGGGCTGTTCTCGCGCGTCACGTTGATCGTCGATGCGAATGCGCAGGCGATGCTCGTTCCGGAGGACGCGATCGTGCCGATGGGCGACCAGCATTTCGTCTATCGCGTCGTCGACGGCCGCGCGTGCTGACCGAAGTGCAGATCGGCAAGCGCAAGGACGCGCGCGTCGAAGTGCGTTCGGGCCTCAGCGCCAGTGACATGGTCGTGACCGCGGGCCAATTGAAGCTGCGCGACGGCGTGATGGTGCGCACCGCATCCGAAGGTTCGGATCGGTAAGCTGGGAGCCGGAGCAACGCCGCCCGCAGTGGCCGCGCGGCAATGAAAGGCCCATGATCCTCTCGGACCTCAGCATTCGGCGTCCGGTACTCGCAACCGTTGCGAATGCGATCATCGTGCTCGTCGGCCTGATCGCGTGGGACCGGCTGACGATCCGCGAATATCCGAACATCGATGATCCGGTCGTGACCGTGACGACGAATTACCCCGGTGCGAATGCCGAAATCATCGAATCGCAAGTGACGCGACCGCTCGAAGACGGTATCTCCGGCATCGAGGGCATCGACTACATCAGCTCGATCAGTCGCGCGGAACAATCGCAGATCTCGGTGCGCTTCAGCAGCGAACGCGACCCCGATGCCGCGGCGAACGACGTGCGTGATCGCGTTGCGCGCGCGCGCAGTTTCCTGCCGAAGGAGGTCGACGATCCGATCGTCGCGAAGATCGAATCCGATGCGACGCCGATCATCTACATGGCGATCAACTCGGATCGGCATACCGAAATGGAGTTGTCCGACTACGCCGACCGGATCGTCAAAGATCGCCTCGAGGTGTTGCCCGGCGTTGCACAGTTATTGATCTTCGGCGAACGCCGCTACTCGATGCGGATCTGGCTCGACCGTGCGCGCCTGGCCGCGTACAGCCTGACGCCGGCCGACGTCGAACGTGCGTTGACCGAACAGAACGTCGAAGTGCCGGCCGGTCGTATCGAGAGCAGCGACCGCGAATTCACGGTGCTGTCGGAAACGGATCTGCGCACGCCACAGCAGTTCTCCCAGATCATCCTCAAGGACGCCGACGGCTATCTGGTGCGGCTCGGCGACGTGGCGCGCGTCGAGATTGGCCCGGAACTCGTCCGCAACATGTCGCGCACGTCGGGTCGCCGCGCGATCGGTATGGGTTTGATCAAACAATCCACGGCCAATCTGCTCGACGTCGCGGCCGCACTGCGCGGCGAGCTCGTCGAGCTCAACAAAGTGTTGCCGCAAGGCATGCAGGTCGACATCGGCTTCGATTCGTCGGTGTTCGTGCAGGACTCGATCGACCGCGTGTTCGTGACGATCGTGGAGGCGATCGCGCTCGTCGTGATCGTGATCTTCCTGTTCCTGCGCAACTGGCGCGCCACTCTGGTGCCGTTGGTAACGATTCCGATCGCACTCATCGGCGCGATCGCGTTGATGTGGGGCTTCGGATTTTCGATCAATACGCTGACGCTGCTCGCGTTCGTGCTCGCAATCGGGCTCGTCGTCGACGATGCGATCGTGATGCTCGAGAACATCTACCGCTACATCGAGCAAGGCATGGAACCGATCCAGGCCGCGTTCGTCGGTTCGAAACAAATCGGTTTCGCGATCGTCGCGATGACGTTCACGCTGGCCGCGGTGTTCACGCCGATCGCGTTCACCGAGGGCAAGACCGGCAAGTTGTTCACGGAATTCGCATTGACGCTCGCGGGCGCGGTTGTCGTGTCCGGATTCGTCGCGCTGACGCTGTCCGCGATGCTGGCGTCGCGGATTCTGCACCACGAAACGCGCCACAGCGCGCTGTTCAACGTCGGCGAGCGTACTTGTGCGCGGCGCGTCGGAGCTTTATTGGCGCGCGCTGAGCGCCGGCCTGCGATCGCGCCCGATCGTCATCGCGATCATGCTGCTCGTCGGTTCGGCGTCGGTGCTGCTGTATCGGAGCCTGCCGTCCGAGCTCGCGCCGATGGAGGACCAGGGCACCGTGATGGTCTTTGCGAACGCGCCCGAAGGCGCAACGCTCGAGTATCTCAACACGCTATACGCAAGAAGATCGACGAGATCTTCGCGGCGACGCCGGAAGTGCAGCGCTCGATGATGATCATGGGCGCGCCCGACAGTCAGCAACATGCTGTCGTATACGTCGCTGAAACCGTGGAATCGAGCGGGAGCGATCGTCGCAGCAGATCGCCGCCGCGATGATGCCGACAGCTGATGGCGATCCCCGGCATCCGCGCATTCTCGGTGACGCCGCAATCGCTCGGCGCGTCGAGCGGCGGCGGACTCGCGATCCAGTTCGTCATTCGAGACGTCGGAATCGTACGAGCGACTCGATCGATCCGTCGAGGAGATCCTCGCGCCGCCTCGCCAACGACCCGGCGGTGGTGAACGCGGACACCGATCTGAAGCTCAACAAACCCGAACTCAAAGTCGACGTGAATCGCGACAAAGTGGCCGCGGTCGGCGCTAGCGTCGTCGAGATCGGCCGCACCCTCGAAACGATGCTCGGCGGGCGTCAGGTGACGCGTTTCAAACGCAATGCCGAGCAATACAACGTAAAGCTGCAGGTCGCCGACGTGAATCGACGCGACCCGGATGACCTCACGAACATCTACGTGCGCGGCGGGAACGGCGAGATGATCCAACTATCGAACCTCGTGACCGTGCGCGAGGCCGTGGCGCCGCGCGAGTTGAATCACTTCAACAAGCAACGTTCCGCGCACATCACTGCGTCGGTCGGCAACGGACATACGCTCGGTCAGGCGCTCGACGTGCTCGAAGCCACGACGCGCGATGTGATGGGACCGACGACGCAGATCGACTACGAGGGCATCGCGCGCGAGTTCAAGGATTCGTCGTCGAAAATCTACGTGACGTTCCTGCTGGCGCTCGCGTTCATCTACCTGGTGCTGGCGGCACAGTTCGAAAGTTTCGTCGCCCCGTTCGTGATCATCCTCAGCGTGCCGCTGGCGATGGCCGGCGCGCTGCTCGCGCTGAAGGTGTCGGGCGGCTCGTTGAACATTTACAGCCAGATCGGTTTGATCACGTTGGTCGGCCTGATCACCAAACACGGAATCCTGATCGTCGAGTTTTCGAATCAGCTGCGCGCGTCGGGCAAGCCACTGATGGACAGCGTGCTCGAAGCGAGCGTCATGCGTCTGCGACCGATTCTGATGACGACGGGCGCGATGGTGCTCGGCGCGGTGCCGCTGGCGTTGGCGACGGGTCCCGGCGCGGAGGCGCGCAACGATATCGGCTGGGTCATCGTCGGCGGCATGACGGTGGGTACGCTGTTTACACTGTTCGTCGTGCCGACGGTATATACCTACCTCGTGCGGCGGACGCCGCACCTGGTTTCGATGCAACGGGACGCGCTGGCCGACCCCGAGGTTGCAAGTCTCGCTGCAGGTGGTTGAGGAGAATCTGTGATGCGGAAACTGACCTGGCTGACGCTGGTCGCTCTAACGGTTTGGTTGGGGTGGAACGGCCATGCGGCCGAAGTAGATCAGGCGGCGCTGACGAAGCTCGAACAGCGGATTCGCAGCGGCGAGATCCCGGGTGTGCATGGTGTGGTCGTCGTGCATCACGGCAAAACCGTCGCGGAGTGGTACGTTGCCGGCAAAGACGAGACGCTCGGCGATCCGTTGGGGATGGTGCAGTTCGGTCCTGACACGCTGCACGACATCCGTTCCGTGACGAAAAGTGTGGTGTCGATGTTGTTCGGCATTGCACTGACTGACGGTGCAATCAAAAGTCTCGATACGCCGGTGCTCGACTATTTTCCCGAATACAAGGATCTGCACACGCCGGAGCGGATGAAGATCCGCCTCTCCGATGTATTGTCGATGACGTCGGGCCTGCACTGGGACGAACGCACGTACCCGTATACCGATCCGCGCAACTCTGAAATCGCTATGGATCTCGCGCCGCGATCCATACCGTTACATATTGTCGCAGGCGATCGATGCGCCGCCGGGCCAACGCTGGATGTATTCGGGCGGTGATGTTGCACTCGTTGGCGAGATCGTTGCGCGTGCAACCAAGACGTCGCTCGAGACATATGCACAACAGAAAATCTTCGGCCCGATGCAAATGACGCACGAGTGGTCGAAAAACAACGGGATCCCGCGCGCGGCCTCGGGTCTGCGTTTGACGCCGCGCGACATGGCGAAACTCGGCGTGATGATGTTGAACGGCGGCAAGTGGGCCGAGCAGCAGATCGTTCCGGCGCAGTGGGTTGCACTGTCGACGTCACATCACGCACAAGTGGAATCCGATCCACAATGTGGCGTCGCGTATGGTTATCTCTGGTGGCTCGGCCCCGGCTGCGCGAGTACACCGCCAACACCGTGGTTTGCGGGTTTTGGCAATGGCGGTCAACGCATCTGGGTCGTGCCGTCGCGCGATCTCGTCGTCGTCACAACCGCCGGGCTCTACAACAATCCGCAGGACCGGCAAGCTTCAACGGACGTATTCGTCGGCGTACTGCTCGCCGTACCGCGGCCCACGTGATGAACGTCGTCGAACTGAGTGTTGCCGATGCGCAGCGCGCCATGGTCCAAGGCGCGGTCAGCGCGCGTCAGTTGACGCAGGCGTATCTCGATCGCATTGCGTCGGTCGATCGCTCCGGCCCCTCGCTCAATTCGGTGATCGAGTTGAACTCCCACGCAATCGATGATGCCGACCGACTCGACGCCGAGCGCGCCGCGGGCAAGTCGCGCGGCCCGTTGCACGGCATCCCGGTGTTGTTGAAGGACAACATCGACGTCGTCGGGATGGTCAATTCTGCCGGTTCGCTCGCGCTCGCGAACAATCGCCCGCGGCAGGACGCGTTTCTCGTGACGCGCCTTCGCGACGCCGGCGTCGTCATCCTCGGCAAGACCAACTTGTGCGAATGGGCGAACTTCCGTGCCAA
>CAWHHK010000035.1:0-43434 GCA_963829065.1 uncultured Gammaproteobacteria bacterium
GCGTTCGGCGACCGGTTGGAAGAAGTACGCCATCACCTCGCGTCCGGCGTCGTCTTCGACGTATTTCTCGACGACGAGGCCCATCTCCATGCCGATGCGCAGCTGCGACGGGTCTTTGCATTTGAGGCGGCTCTCGACGCGCACCTGATTCGGGCAACTCTCACGTAGCCGACACCGAACGGACGAAAGTTCTCGGCCGTTTCGGGGCCGGTGTATGGCGGTTTTATTCCGGCAAGGACCCGAATCGTCCACGTCCACAACGTGCCGCGGCGTTCGAGCTCGATCGTCTCGACGTTCTGGCCGGAGCAGGCGGGACAGCTCTTCTGCGCGGGAAACGTCACGATGCCGCATGCGCTGCAACGGCTGCCGAGCAGGCGCGGATCGTTGGACGGCCAGGTGAAAAGTCCCTCTGCGATAGGGATTCTGTTTGGCGGCGGACATCGGTTTCTCCAGCGTCGGCAAAACGGTTCGGAACCGCGGCGACGCCGGAGTACATCACAAAACAGTCAGGCTGTCATGTTTTCGCGGCGCGCTGCGCGGCCGTTTTCGGCCGTTTCGGCGCGGCTTTCTTTGCGGACTCGCGGTCGAACGAGGTCAGGACGTCGCTGAACGAGCGGCGCAGTTCGGCCTTCAGCCACGTCAGCAGCTCGGGCGTAAACCTGTGTTGAGGCGCCGCGTGTGCTGGTTCGCCGCCATGCCTTCGAGCAGCAGCAACGTCAGCCAGTTGGCGCGGATGATCTCCGGCGACAACGCGAGGTCGGGGAAGAGCTCGCGCACGGTGGCGGCCCATGCGCGGTCGAGTTCCTCGATTGAAGGGATCAGCACGCCGAACAACTCCGGATCGGTGCGCGCGGCGATCTGCAGTTCGTGAAATACGACGAAGTACGGGGTATTCAGTTGCCGCCAGTACGTGTCGATGCCTTCGTCGACGCGACTGTGTGTCGCGTCGCTCTGGACGGTACTTTCTTCGCGGTTGAATAGCTCCAGGCGCTTATCGTTCAGATGCAGCACGGCCGCCTTGATCAGGTCCGCGCGCGACGGGAAGTGATGCAACATCGCGCCGCGAGACACGCCGGCCTCGTTGGCAATCTTCTCGGTGGTGGTATTGTTGTAGCCGAATTGGTAGAAGCAGCGGATCGCCGCATCGAGGATCGTGTTGCGGGTGTTCTGACTCTTCGTCTGTTGCCACGTCCTATTCGAGTTCGAGGCCGGCAATGCACGCGACATGGTGGCTCCGCTGGTCCAGCACGAATTGTAGGGGAGAAGCAGTGCGCGACAAAGAAATCCTGTTGATCACGAAGGGGCATCCGTTTCCGCGCGATGCGTTCTTCGAGATGTTCGATGCGCTGCCGGGCGTCAAATGGACGCACGTCGAGCAGCCGGCGGCCCAGGTGTTCTTCGACCCGAAACTCGCGAAGCCCTACGACGCATTCGTGCTGTACGACATGCCGGGAATTCGGTTCCGTAACGACGGGCCGCCGGATTTCATCGAACCGCCCGCGCGACCTCAGGCGCCACATCGAAGAACTGTTGGATACGGGCATCGGGCTGGTGTTCCTGCACCACGCGATCGCGGCGTGGCCGGCCTGGCCGCAATACGCCGAGATCGTCGGCGGACGCTTCCTGTATCTGCCGGGCGAACTGCGCGGAACTGCACCGGCAGGACTCGGGTTATCGCCATGACGTGACGCACGAGGTTAGCGTCGTCGCGGACCATCCGGTGACGCGCGGCGTACCGAAGACGTTCTCGATCACCGACGAGCTGTACCTGTACGAGGTCTTCGAAGAGGACGTCGTTCCGCTGCTGCGCAGCGGACACGAGTTCGTGCGCGACAACTTCTATTCGGCGGCCAAAGTCGTGCGGGAAGGCAGGATGTTCTCGAACGAAGGCTGGGAGCACGACCGCGGCAGCAATCTGATCGGCTGGGTCAAGCACTATCGCAACGAGTCCGATCGTCTACCTGCAATGCGGCGACGACCCGAAGGCGTACGACAATCCGCACTATCGGACGTTGCTCGGCGAACGCGATCGCGTGGGTATCGAGTCCCGGAGGCGCGCGACTGGGCCCGCGAGCGACGACAACGAGTCAGGGGAAGAGGTAGAATGCCGCTCGAAGTCATTGGCGCCGGATACGGCCGCACCGGAACGCTGTCGCTGAAGCTCGCGCTCGAGCGGCTCGGCTTCACGAAGTGCTACCACATGATGGAAGTGTTCAGGCACCCGGAGCATGTGCCGATGTGGGCGGCCGCGCATCGCGGCGAGCCCGTCGACTGGGAGCAGCTGTACGACGGCTACCGCGCGACCGTCGACTGGCCGTCGTGCAATCTGTGGCGAGAACACGCGGCGCTGTATCCGAACGCGAAGGTGATCCTCAGCACGCGTGATCCCGACAGCTGGTACGACAGCGTGATGAACACGATCTATACGGTCGTCGACGATGCGCAACGTCGGACGACCCGACGATGCGAGCGATTCGGCGAATGGGCGTGCGACATCACGTGGAAACAGCGTGTTCGACAATCGCATGGAAGATCGCGATCACGCGATCACGGTGTTACAACGCGCACGTCGAGCACGTCAAGGCGACGCTGCCGAAATCGCGTCTGCTGGTGTTCGAGGCGCAAGCAAGGCTGGGAGCCGCTGTGCCGATTTCTCGGCGTCGACGTGCCCGACGAACCGTATCCGCGCGTCAACACCACCGAGGATTTCAGTGGCCGCACGGTTTCAGCAGCGCTCCGATCGCACGCTGCAACGGTCAGTGAATCGGCGGCAGACCGCACGATGCTACGCGCGTCCGGATAGCCGGACCACGTCCACGCATAGCTCGACGCGGCTGACGCCGAGCATGACGCCGCCCAGCGCGCGCGGATGGACGAACAATCCGTTCGGGTCGGCGTCGCTGCCGGTCCAGTCGCGCGGCGCGAGTTGCTTCAGGCGCTCGCGCAGTTCCGGCAGCCGATCGGTCTCTCCGTAGCACATGTACAGCGATCGGGCCGAAGCGGTCGAAGTAGCGGCCCATCGTTTTGCTGCGGTCGAACGGATGGATCGTTTCGATGCGATGCAGCGCCTTCGAGTCGAACAGCGTCAGCGTGCCGTCGTAGCCGAATTGCTCCGAGCGGATCGGCACGAAGTTGCGCTGCGTCGAGATCGAACAGCCGCGCAATGCGCCGCAGCCGCACCGGCCGGATCGGCCGTCAGGTGCGTCACTTCGTAGAGATTGCTCATCAGCCCGACGCGCGGCCGTTCGGCGTCGACGCTGATGACGACGTTCAGGCCCGGAATGCCGAGGCGGCCGCCGTCGACGAAAAACTGCTGGCCGATCTGCGTCGGAACGATGCCGGCCTCGGCGAGACCGCCGCCGCACGCGGTGGATGTTGTCGGTCGCGAGCCCGGCCGCGAACGGACCGCCGCCGGCGGCGAGGTGGCGCGCGACCGGGCCCGGTGCCGGTCGGTTGCAGAATTTCGACTTCCGAGTCGCCGACGCCGATGACGATGCGGTCGGCGCCGAGCACGGCGATCTCGATCGCGGCGCACGATCTGCGCGTCGAGCAGTTCGACCCAACGATTCGCCACCGCCGCGGCGTCGTGCGCCGTGATCTGAACGCGATCGATGCGAGTGAGCATGGCTCCGTTCCCCCGATGTCGTGCTGCGACTCTAGCGCGGCGCCAGTCCGTCCGCCAGACGACGGATCAGCGCTTCGCGTTTCGGCGAAACCGAGACATGCGTCGGTGATGCTCTGACCATAGCGCAGCGGTCGCGCCGCCGAGATCCTGACGGCCGCCGACGAGGTGACTTTCGATCATCAGCGCGCGAATCGCGCGATCGCCGGCGCGTTTCTGGCGGATCACCGCATCGACGACGTCGGCCTGTCGCGCCGGATCTTTGCCGCTGTTGCCGTGACTCGCGTCGATCATCAGCCGCTGCGGCAAGCTTGCCTTCGCGAGCAGTCGCAGCCGCGGCGCGACCGCTGCGGCGTCGAAGTTCGGTCCGGTTTCGCTGCCGCCGCGCAACACGACGTGGCAATACGGATTGCCGGTCGTTTCGAGAATGGCCGGCGCGCCTTCTTTCGTCAGCGACGGGAACAGATGACTGCTCGGCCGCCGCGAGCAGCGCGTCGACCGCGACCTGCACGTTGCCGTCGGTGCGGTTCTTGATGCCGACCGGCATCGACAGACCCGACGCGAGTTCGCGATGAATCTGGCTCTCGGCGGTGCGCGCGCCGATCGCGCCCCAGCTGATCGAGGTCGGCGTAGAACTGGCCGAACGTCGTGTCGAGGAATTCGGTGCCGGCCGGCAGACCGATCGTCGGCGATGTCGGCGAGCAGCTGGCGCGCGAGCCGCAGCCCTTTGTTGATGTGGAACGATTCGTCGAGGTCCGGATCGTTGATCAGACCTTTCCAGCCGACGGTCGTGCGCGGTTTTTCGAAGTACACGCGCATGACGAGCAGCAGTCGGTCGGCGACCGCGTCGGCCAGCGGCTTCAAGCGTTGCGCGTAGTCGAGCGCCGCGGCCGGATCGTGAATCGAACACGGCCCAACGATGACGGCGAGGCGCGCGTCGCGGCCGTCGAGAATCGCTTCGAGCGCGCGGCGGCCGTTCGCGACGACGGTCGCCGCGGCGTCGGTCAGCGGAATGTCTTCGGCGAGGATCGCCGGCGCGATCAGCGGCCGGACGCGATGGATGCGCAGGTCGTCAGTGCGCATCGTCGGCCGGCTCGCGGCGCTGGCGTGGCGATGGCGTCGTCGGAATCGTCGCGATGTATTTCGGCGGCGTGCGCGCGTGCGTCGCCTGTTCGAACGCGTACGCGAAGCCGATGCAGCTGCGCTTCGCTGTACGCCGGCCCCATGAACGACAGGCCCAGCGGCAAGCCGTGCGAGTCGCCCATCGGCACCGTGATGCTCGGCGTGCCGGCGACCGCGGCCATACCGGCGCCGCCGCCGCCGAAGTGATCGCCGAGCAGCAGATCGGTGAGCCACGCCGGGACCGTCGCTCGGCACGATCAGCGCGTCGAGGCGATTCGCGTCGAGCGTTGCGAACAATCCGTCGTTGCACCGGCGAGCTTGCGCGCCTTGTCGCGCGCTTCGACATAGTCCGGGTCCTTCAACGATCCTTTGGCCTGCGCCATCTCGAACATGCTCCTGGCCGAACCACGGCATCACGGTGTCGCGATGGTCGCTGGTTCCAGGCGATCAGCTCGTCGAGCGATCGCGGGTTTGACGCCGGCGCGATTTCAGATACGCGTTGATGCCGTCTTTGAACTCGTACAGCAGCACGATCGAGCTCCGGGCCTTCCCAACTGCCGTAGCCGTCGATCTTCACGTCGATGACGATCGCGCCGGCGGCGGTCATCGTGGCGACGGCGCGCTCCATGGCGGCATCGACGTCGGCGTTGAAGCCGAGCGCCTGTGCGCACGAGGCCGAAGCGTTTGCCCGGCGAGCGCACCGGGGTTCAGGAACGCGGTGTAGTCGGGCGCGGCATGCGACTTCGCCTGCGCGACCCGCCGGATCGGCATCGTCGACCGCCGCCAGCACGTTCAGCAACGCCGCGACGTCGGCGACGGTGCGGCCCATCGGCCCGGCGGTGTCCTGCGAAACCGAAATCGGAATGATGCCGCGGCGGCTGACGAGACCGACCGTCGGCTTCAGTCCGACGAGGCCGTTGATCGCCGCCGGGCAGATGATGCTGCCGTCGGTTTCGGTGCCGACGCCGACGGTCGCGAGACTCGCCGCGATCGCGGCGCCGGTGCCGGCGCTCGAGCCGCACGGATTGCGATCGAGCACGTACGGATTGCGCGTCTGACCGCCGCGGCTGCTCCAGCCGGACGTCGAATGCGTCGAGCGGAAGTTCGCCCATTCGCTCAGGTTGGTCTTGCCGAGGATCACCGCGCCGGCCGCGCGCAGGCGCGCGACGAGGAATGCGTCCTGCTGCGGGCGATTGTCCGCGAGCGCGAGCGACCCGGCCGAGTTGACCATGCCGACGACGTCGATGTTGTCCTTCAGCAGCACCGGAATGCCGTGCAGCGGCCCGCGCACGTTTGCCGGCGGCGCGTTCGGCGTCGAGCCGGTCGGCGTCGTGCGAGCGCGTCCGGGATTCAGCTCGATGACCGAGTTCAGCGTCGGGCCCGGCGCGGTCGATCGCCTGCGATGCGGTCGAGATAGGCCTGCGTCAACTGACGCGACGTGAACTCGCCGCCGGTCATCTTGCGTTGCGCGTCGGCGACGCCGAGTTCGACGACGTCGATCATCGGCGTGGGCGCGGCGCGGCTTTCTCCACGGGCGTCGGGCCGCAACCGCCGAGCGCGACCAACGAGCAGCGCCGCAACGCGCCGCACGGTGCATCAGCCGCCCGTCGCAAGCGTCGGCTCGTCGGGGTCATTGCGTCGCGTTGCAGCGCGACGAGGTGCGGCGTGCGGCGCACGAGATACGTGTACACCGTCGGCACGACGAACAACGTGAACAGCGTGCCCACCGTCATGCCGCCGACGATGACCCAGCCGATGTCGTTGCGCGCTTCGGCGCCGGGACCGGTCGCCATCGCAAGCGGCACGGCGCCGAGCACCATTGCGCCGGTCGTCATCAGGATCGGCCGCAGCCGCATCACGCTCGCTTCGAGCACCGCTTCCATGATCGGCTCTGCCGGCAGCGCGCAGCTGATTCGAGAACTCGACGATCAGTATGCCGTGTTTCGTGATCAGGCCGACGAGTGTGATCAGGCCGATCTGGCTGTAGATGTTCAGCGAACCACCGGAGAGCTTCAGCGCGAGTAATGCGCCGGCCATCGCCAGCGGCACGCTCAGGATGATCACGAACGGCGCGACGAAGCTCTCGAACTGCGCGGCGAGCACGAGATAGATGAACGCGAGCGCGAGCAGGAACGTCACGTAGATCTTCGACGACGAATCTTTGAATTCGCGCGCGACGCCTTCGTAGTCGATCTGCGCGGTCGGCCCCATCACGTCGCGCGTCGTCGTCTCGAGCACGTCGAGTGCCTGCCCGAGCGTATGGCCGTCGCCGACCGATGCGGTGATCAGCGCCGCGCGCTGTTTGTTGAAGTGATTCAGTTCGCGCGGCGCGACGTCTTCGCGCACGGTGACGAGGTTCGACAGCTGAATCATTTCGCCGTGGCCGCCGCGCACGTAGATGTTCGTCAGATCGTCGGGGTCGCGGCGGTTCACGTCGGCGACCTGCAGTTTGACGTTGTACTGCTCGGCATTGCGCTTGAAGCGCGTCACCTGGCGGCCGCCGAGCATCGTTTCGAGCGTGCGGCCGATTTCGACGACGCTGGCGCCGACCGCGGCGACCTTGTCGCGATTCACGTCGACCTTCAGTTCCGGCTTGTTGAGCTTCAGGTCGGAGTCGGCGTTCACCAGCGCTGGACTGTTGGCGAGACGCGACAGGATCTGCGCGACGTGCTGGTCGAGCTTCTGATACGATTCCGACGTCTGGATGACGAACTGGATCGCGAGTACCGCCGCCGTTCGATGCGCCGAGCGACTGCGGCGTTACGGCGAATGCGCGGATGCCGGGAATCGCCATCAGCTTCGGCATGATGCTCGCGGCGATCTGCTGCGACGTGCGTTCGCGCTCGTGTCCACGGCGACAACGACGTGTACGAGATCATGTTGCTGACCGTCGGTCGGCCCATGATCATCATGTAGCGCTGCATTTCCGGGATCGACTTGAAGACTTCGTCGATCTTCTTCGTGTAGCTGTTCAGATAGTCGAGCGTCGCGCCTTCCGGCGCGATCGCAAACACCATCACGGTGCCTTGATCTTCCATCGGCGCGAGTTCGGACGGCAGGCCGCGATAGAACAGCACCGATGCGCGAGCCGACCAGCAGCATCACCGCGATGACGATCGGCCGCTGGCGCAGCGCGACGGCCGAGCGCCGCTCGATACAGCTCGCGCCGTGCGCATGCAGCACGCGTTCGCCGAAGTTGAACAGCGCGTTGTGCTTCGTTTCGTGGCGCAGGATCCGCGACGCGAGCGTCGCCGACAGCGTCAACGCGACGAAGCCGGACACGACGACGGCGCCGGCGAGCGTCAGCGCGAATTCGGTGAAGAACCGGCCGGTTTTGCCTTCGCTGAACGCGATCGGCGTAAAGACGGCGGCCAGCGTGAACGTCATCGCGACGATCGCAAAGCCGATCTGTTTCGAGCCGACGAACGCGGCCTTGATCGGATCCATACCCTGTTCGATGTAGCGGTAGATGTTTTCGAGCATCACGATCGCGTCGTCGACGACGAGGCCGATCGCGAGCACGAACGCGAGCAGCGTCAGCGTGTTGATCGAAAAGCCGAAGCCCCACATCAGCGCCAGCGCGCCGATCAGCGCGATCGGAATCGTCACCAACGGCACCAGTGTGGCGCGCCAGTTGCGCAGGAACAGGAAGATCACGAACACGACGAGCGCGATCGCTTCGAGGATCGTCACGAACACGCGGTCGATCGACTCCTGCACGAAGATCGACGAGTCGTAGCCGATGTCGACGCGCATGCCTTCGGGCAGCACCTTGTTCAGCTTCGACGAGTTCGCCGCGCAGTTCCTGCGCGACGTCGAGCAGGTTCGCGGTGGACTGTTTGATGAGGCCGAGGCCGATCGCGCGGTGGCCCGATGCGCGCGACATGTTGCGCACGAGCTCCGGGCCGATTTCGACGCGCGCGACGTCGCCGAGGCGCACGAGGTAGCCGCCGGCGTCCTTCAGGATGATTTCGGAGAACTGCGCGCGGCGTGCGCAGATCGGTTTCCGACAGCACCGTGAATTCGCGGTCGCTGCTTTCGATGCGGCCGGCCGGCACTTCGACGTTCTGTTCGGTCAGCGCGTGTTCGACGTCGGCCGGCGTCAGGTTGTAGGCGGCGAGCCGCGCGCGATCGAGCCAGACGCGCATCGAGTAGCGCCGTTCGCCGCAGGATCAGCAGCTGCGCAACGCCCGGCAGCACTTCGAGGCGATCCTTGACGACGCGGTCGGCGTAGTCGGACAGCTCCATTTCGTTGTGGCGGTCGGAGTTGATCGCCATGTAGATGATCGGCGTTGCGTCGGATTCGACTTTCGCGACGATCGGATTGTCGACCTCCTTCGGCAGGAAACTGCGCGCGCGCGCGACGCGGTCGCGCACGTCGTTCGCCGCCGCGTCGGGATCGCGGCCGGTGCTGAAGCGCACCGATATCTGCGACTGCTCGGCGCGGCTGATCGAACTGATGTAGTCGATGCCTTCGATGCCGGAGATGCCGTCTTCGAGCGGCTTCGTCACCTGCGACTCGATGATCTCGGCGTTCGCGCCGAGATAGTTCGTCGTGATCGTCACGACCGGATCGTCGACGTTCGGAAATTCGCGGATCGTCAGGCGATCCCACGCGATCAGTCCGACCAGCACGATGATCAGATTCACGACGGTCGCGAGCACCGGCCGGCGAATGCTGAGATCCGACAGAATCATGAGTCTTTCGCGGCGCTCGGCGGGTGCGACGGCGCGGCGCCGCCTTGGCGACGGCGTCGTCGGCGGCGGTCGTCTGCACGGCGATGCCGTCGCGCAGTTTCAGTTGCCCGGCCGTCACGATCAGATCGTTGGGGCTGACGCCGCTGCGCACTTCGACGCGCGTGTCTTTGCGCTTGCCGATCAGCATTTCGGTCAGCGCGACGTGGCCGTCGACGACGCGATACACGAAGTGCTGATCGCCCTCGCGGAACGATCGCGTCTTCCGGCACCAGCATCGCCTGTGCGTTGCGATCGACGATCAGCGTCACGCGCGAAAACAGGCCCGGGCCGCAGCTTGTTCGCCCTGATTGGGCAGCCGCGCGCGGATCACGACGGCGCGGCCGTTGACGTCGACTTCCGGTTCGATCGCGTACACCTCGCCGGTGAATGTCTGCGTCGGAAACGCATCGACTCTGACGGCGATCGTCTTGACCGGCCACGACGTCGGGCAGGTTGATCTCGCCGACGCGGAAATCGACTTTCAGCAGATCGATGTCGACGAGATTGACGAGCACCTGACCGACGTCGACGAAGTCGCCGACGCTGACGGTGCGCAGACCGATCACGCCGTCGAACGGCGCGAGGATGCGCGTCTTATCGAGCCGGGCGCGCGCGAGTTGCAACCCTGCGTCGTCCGCTTCGAGTTGCGCTTCCGCGCGATCGCGCACTTCGATCGACGCGGCCTTTTTCTCGACCAGCAGCTTGGCGCGCTCGTACGCGAGTTCGGAAATCTTGCGGTTGGCCGCTTTCTCCGCGACTTCGGCGGCGTTCACCGAATCGTCGAGCGTGATCAGCGTCGCGCCTTTGCGGACCTTCTCGCCTTCGCTTGAAGCCGATCGCGACGACGCGGCCGGCGATCTCCGGACGAATGGTGACGGACTCGTTGGCGCGCAGCGTGCCGACCGCTTCGACGGTTCGCTCGACGGTGCCGAGCACGACCGGCGTCACCTCGACGATCGGCGGCGGCATCTGGAACTGACCACCCGACTGAGCCGCGGTACTCTGATGGTGCCCATACCAGAACAGACCCGGCACCGCCGAGCGCGAGCAAAACCGTGGCTGCGATCCAGGTTTTCATCGGGTGCAAAGTCGGTGAAAGGCGGCATTATATGCCTAACTCACGTGAATTAAGGGAGCAGCGAATGGCCTCGATCGAGCATCGCACGATCGCGACGAACGGCATCGACATGCACATCGCCGAAGCGGGCTCGCGGCCCGCTCGTGGTGTTGTGTCACGGCTTTCCGGAGTCGTGGTATTCGTGGCGCCATCAACTGCCGGCGTTGGCGCGATGCGGGCTTTCACGTCGTCGCGCCGGATCAGCGCGGCTACGGACAGACCGACGCGCCGGAGGAGATCGATGCGTACACGCAGTTCCATCTCGTCGGCGACATCGTCGGACTGGTCGCGGCGTTGGGCGAACGACAGGCCGTGATCGTCGGCCACGACTGGGGCGCGCCGGTTGCGTGGAACGCGGCGTTGTGGCGGCCCGACATCTTTCGCGCCGTTGCGGCCTTGTCAGTGCCGTTCTCGGATCGCGCGCCGATCGCGCCGACCGCCGGCATGCGCATGATGTTCGGCGACAACTTCTTCTACATCCTGTACTTCCAGCAACCCGGGCGTCGCCGAGCACGAATTGCAGCACGACGTGCGGCGCACGTTGCGGCGGCTGCTGTTCGGCGGCTCGGGCAATGCGCCGGACCGCGGTATCAACGGCATGATGACGAATCCGCCGCCGAAGACGGCGTACTTTCTCGATCAACTCGCCGACACCGACGCGTTGCCGCCGTGGCTGACCGAAGCCGATCTCGACTTCTTCACCGCCGAGTTCACGCGCCGCGGATTCCGCGGCGGCCTCAACTGGTACCGCAACATGGACCGGTCGTGGGCGCTGTCGGCGCCGTTCCAGGGCAAGAAGATCGAGCAGCCGGCGCTGTTCATCAGCGGCGACCGCGACCTGATCCGGATGAATCCGGGCTACGAAGCGCAGATGCGCGCAGTCGTACCGAACCTGCGCGACGTCGTGCTGCTGCCCGGCATCGGCCACTGGACGCAACAGGAAGCGCCCGACGCGGTGAACGGCGCGCTGATCGCGTTCCTGAAATCGCTTGAGTAGACGAACGGCGCTTCGATCCGGCGGAGGTGCGTTTGTTGCGTCGGGCACGCTGAGCATCCGGGCGCTTATATGGACGCCGCCCGTTTGGGCAAGTGACGAGGTTGCTGGTAGATAGGTGGATGCAGTCTTATATCCGGCTTCAGGCAGCGCTGAATGCTGCGTGGCCCTGATGAACTGCGCGGAGGAAGGCCTCATCTCGGGCAAGGACTCGAAGTCGCAGGCGGCCAGTCAGGCTTGCTTCCCCACGGTCCGACCGTTCGACCATCACGAGATCGTCACCCGCTCAAGCGGTTGGCTGTTGCTCCCGTTAGTTGGATATCGGTAGCGATCGCCGACTGACCCACCCCGCATCGAACGTCCGGCCGTGGGCCAGCAGCGCCCAGATCGTTCGAGCCATCTTGTTGGCGAGCGCGACGACCACGACGTTGCTCGGCCGGCGCTGCAGGAGCGCAGCGAGCCACGGATCAACGGAGCGACCGCGCCGACTCTGACTCAGCAACACCGATCGTGCGCCGTGGATCAGCAGCGTTCGTAGGTACGGGTCGCCTCGCTTGCTGATGCCCAACAACTGCACCCGCCCGCCGGTGCCCGACTGTCGCGGTACCAAGCCGAGATAGGCAGCGAACTGGCGCGCGAGCGGAACTGTCGCGCATCGGCGACGCTGGCGACGACCGCGGTCGCGGTGAGTGGGCCGACGCCGGGGATGGCCATGATCCGCTGACACGCAGACTCGGTCCGTTGCCAACTCGCGAGCTGCTGCTCGAGCGCCACGATGCGCGCCGTCGCATCGCGCAGCGCCTGTAACTGCTCGAGCAGCGGCTCACGCAGTAGCGTGGGCACCGCACCGGTCGGTTCCGTCAGCTGTTCGCTGGCCGCCTTGAGCAAAGCTCGCCAACCCATCGGCACCACCACCCCGAACTCATACAGCAGGCCCCGGATCTGGTTCGCCTGCAGCGTGCGGACTTTAACCCACTGTGAGCGCAGTCGATGCAACGTCAGCACCGCCTGCTGCTGCTCGCTCTTCACCGCCACGAAGCGCATCTCGGGCCGCTGTACCGCCTCCCAGATCGCCTGGGCATCGGCCGCATCGGTCTTGTTGGTCTTTACGAACGGTCGCACGAACTGCGCCGCGATCAGCCGCACCTCGTGACCCAGACCTTGCAACACTCGACCCCAGTGGTGTGCCGAGCCACACGCCTCCATCGCCACCACACCGCGCGGCGCGCGGGCAAAGAACGTGCTCACCTGCGCGCGTCGTAACGTCTTGCGCTGCATCTCACCGCTGCGCGTATCGACCCAATGCACTTGAAAAACCTGCTTTGCCAAATCCAAGCCATACGTCGTAATGTCGTTCATCGTGGTTCCCCTGTCCCGTGTGTGGTTGTTGACGCAACCCCAATTTGGCACATCGATGCCGTTCGGGCTCCAGGGGTTCCACCCTCCCGCAGCTGCTGAACCCTCGATCAACGCGATAGGCGGGCGGCGTCCATCTCATCTCGAGCCGCGGCCATCCCTGGCCGCGGAAGGCCCTCCGCAACACACACGCACCTCCGCCTCGGGTCATGTCTCCATCGACAGTCGATCTGGAGAGAGTGAACGCGCGCTTTGCGCGCGTTCATCTCACCAACAAGTCAACGGACGGTGCCAGGCACCCGCTTTTGCACATCGAATAAGTCACTGCCGGTGCCAGGCACCGGCGGTGACTTATTCATCCTCGAACGAAGGCGCGACGTTGGATGTGGAAAGGGCGACGGGTGATCGGTGCGGAGGCGCATCACACGCCGGGCCGGAGCACCGATCACCCGTCGCCCAACCCGATCGATACCCGTGCACCCGGTCGAAATCGATGTCTGAGCGAATACCGGGAAACAGCAGCGGCAGTTCTTCCGGCTTCGGCTTGCGCGCGTATTCGGAGATTTCGAACGCTTCGGCGAGCCGGTACTCGGGCGCGAAGCGCCGCGCGACCGCGCGGCCGCGACCGTAGAACTCGGGTAACCAGCGCAACCGTTCTGCGGGGTCGGTCGGCACCTCGGCGTCGCGGCCCAGCGTGTGCGGAATCCATTCGTAGATCTGCGACGCGTGGCAGTCGAGCATCGCGGTGACCTGGTCGGCGACGGGCTCGATGTCGACCTTTGCGTCGGCGCGAAACGGTGCGGGTTGCGAGAAGAAGTCGGCGAAACACGCGACGACCGGATCGTTCGGCAGCGCCGGAACGTCGGGCACGACGTTCGGCACGCGCACCATGTAGCACGCATCGCGCACGAGCGTCGCCGACCGCGCGGTGATCCGGGTGGTAGTCGTGAATGCGATGCGTCAGCACGAGATCGGGCGCGAAGCGTGCGGATCTCGCGGATGACCTGCTCGGCGGATGTCGAGCGTCGGTTCGAGTTCGCCGTCGAGATTTTTCCAGACCGCCACTTCGCAGCCGATGACCGCCGCCGCGCGTCGCTGCTTCGTCGCGACGACGCGCCGCGAGCGTCGGCGCGATCCATCGATTGATGTCCCGCGCTGCCGTCGGTCACCGAAATGATCCGCACACGATTGCCGCGCGCGCGATGCAGCGCGAGCAATCCGCCGCCGTGAAATTCGGCGTCGTCCGGATGCGCACCGAACACGAGTACACGCAGCGTCATCGTTCGATCCCCACAAGAGCAATACACGTTCTTACGGCACTTTACAGCTTGAGCGCTCGCGATGCGTAGACTCGCAACCTTGGGAACGGTGTCACAACCGGCCCATTTTTCAAAGAACGGAGTCAGGTGTGGATTATCGGTTCTTGCTCGGACGAGCATTCAAACTGCAAGACCAGACGTATGTCGCCAGCGCGCTCGGAAAGGCCAACGACGTCGAGATCGTGCGCGCGACCACTCGGGTCAACGGCGAGCAAGTCATGCGTATTTTCCCGGCGAGCATGGTGTTGGACCATCTGCTGTACGACGAAGAGATCGAGCTCTGCCCGGTGCGCCTTCGCCTAGGCGATTGCCGGAGTCAGCCGCGACGCGAACCTGATCGGCAGCGTCGCGAGACCTCGCAGCAGCACATTCGGCGGATAGACCAGATCGTTCTCGGCACAGTCGAGCGCGATGTCTTTGATCCGCGCGAGCAGCACGCGGAAGGCGACTTCCATTTCCTTGCGCGCGAGGCTTGCGCCGATGCACATGTGCACGCCGTAGCCGAACGCGACGTTCTGCCGCGCGTTCTTGCGCGTGACGTCGAATGCTTCGGCGCGTTCGAACACGCGCTCGTCGCGATCTGCCGACGAATAGCGAAGCTGGATCATGCTGCCGGCCGGAATCTTCGTGCCGTTGACGTCGGTGTCCCGCGTGCAGACGCGCCACATGTTGGCCGTTGGCGTCGACAGGCGCAGCACTTCTTCGACGAGGTTCGGGATCAGGCCCGGATCGCTGCGCAGCTGCGCGAGCTGGTCGGGATGCTGGATCAGCAGCAGGATGCCTTCGGCGATCGCCGACGTCGTCGTTTCGTTGCCGGCGACGAGCAGCTGCTGAATGATCGACAGCGACTCGGCGGTGTCGAGCGGCCGTTCGCCTTCGAGGCGCGCGTGCACGATGTCGGAGATGATGTCGTCGTGGCGGTCGTCGTTTGCGCTCTTCGAGCTTCTTCGCGAAATAGTGCTGGTATTCGACGATCAGTTTGACGGCTTCGAGTTCTTCGTCGGGCGACGCCATGCGCGACAGCTGCGCAACGAACGCATCCGACCATTTGTTGAACAGCGGCAGATCGTGAGCGCGGCACGCCGAGTTGATCGGCGATCACCGTCATCGGCAGCGGGCCGCAGAATGCAGACACGAGTTCGCAGCGTCCCGTCGTCGATGAACGCATCGATCAGATCGTTCGCGATCTTTTGCGATGTCCGGTTCGAGCGTGGCGACGCGTCGCGCGGTGAACGCCTGATTGACGAGCCCGCGGTAGCGTCGATGCACGGGCGGGTCTTCCGTCAGCATCGTGTCGACCGCCGGATAACCCTTCTTCTGCTCCGCGATCAGCCGCGGGTCGACGTCGCCTTCGCTGCGCATCGCCTTGCCGAACTTGTTGGAGAACAGCTCCGGGTTGCCGGCGATTGTGCGGATCGTTTCGTAGTCGAACACGAAGAACATGCCGGTGTGCGGGCAGCGATAGATCGGCGCTTCCTGGCGCATCCGCGCGTTGAACTGATGCGGGCACTTCAGCACGTCCGCACGAGAGCGGCGTGAACTGATCGAGCGGCGCTCTTGTAACGTCGGTCGTCACGTCGGGCGTTGCGGTCATCGAGTCGATCCCCGGTTTTCGCGACGCCCGACTCTAGCATCGGGTCTAAAACAGTCAACGTGACGGTTTAGACCTTCACCATCATCTTGCCGATGTTCTCGCCCTGGAACAGCTGGATCAGCGCTTTCGGCAGATTTCTGAACCCCTCGACGACCGTCGCGCGGTGCTTCAGTTCGCCGCTGTCGATCCACTGCTGCATCTGCCGGCTCGCCTCGGGAAAGCGCTTCGCGTAGTCGAGCACGATGAAGCCTTCCATCCGCGCGCGCCGGAACACGAGATTGAAGTAGTTGCGTGGTCCGGGGATCGGACCCTGCGCGTTGTAGCGCGAGATGCCGCCGCAGATGACGACGCGCGCGTTCATCGCGATGCGCGCGAGGCACAGGTCGAGGATCTCGCCGCCGACGTTGTCGAAATAGATGTTGATGCCGTTCGGGCACGCCGCATCGAGCGCGCGCGCCGACGTCCTCGCGATTTGTAGTCGATCGCCACGTCGAAGCCGAGTTCGTCGGTGAGCCACGCGCATTTCGTCGCGCCGCCGGCGAGCCCGACGACGCGGCAGCCTTTGATGCGCGCGATTTGTCCCGCGATGCTGCCGGTTGCGCCGGCCGCGCCGCTGACGACGACGGTCTGCCCCGGCTTCGGTTCGCCGAGATCGAGCAGGCCGAAGTACGCGGTCATGCCGGTGCCGCCGAGTACGCCGAGCGCCACGGTCGGATCGGTGTCGGTCGGGATAGACGCGCACCGGCAGCGATTTGCCGTCGGTCACGCAGTAGTCCTGCATGCCGAGTGATCCGGCAACGAGCGCGCCTATCGGCAGATCGCGGTTCTTCGATGCGTCGATCACGCCGACGCCGCCGGCGCGCATCACGTCGCCGATTGCGAGCGGCGCCACGTAGTCGGCGCGGTTTTCCATCTGGCCGCGCATCGACGGATCGAGCGACAGGTACGTGGTTCTGATCGCGCGCCTCGCCGTCGGCGATGTCGGGGATCGTTGCTTCGGCGTATTCGAAATCGCTTCTTTGACCATGCCGACGGGGCGCGCGGCGATGCGAAACTGGCGATTGACCGTGCTCATGAGGTGTCTCGGTTGCTGATGAGCGTGCGGTATCATAAAACCGTCTTGACTGACTGTTTTACGTTACCTATTCTCGACTGCCTTTTTCCTGGCGCTCGAATGCGCGTCGTCCGGCTCGCGGCGATCGCGGCTGCGTCGACGGTGGGAGTAGTGCGTTGGATTTCACTTTCAGCGCGGACGACGAAGCGTTTCGCCAGGAGGTCCGCGAGTTCCTTGCGCGGGAACTGACGCCCGACCTGAGGCGGCGGCGCGCCGGACGACGACCGTATTCGCCGACAAAGACGTCGCGATGCGCTGGCAGGCGATTCTGGTACGCAAAGGTTGGGCGGTGCCGTCGTGGCCGGTCGAACACGGCGGCACCAACTGGAGCCCGACGCAGAAGTACATCTTCGGCGAAGAGTGCGCGAAGGCCGGCGCGCCGCGGGTTGATTCCGTTCGGCCTGCGAATGCTCGCGCCGGTGTTGTTCCGCTACGGCACGCCCGAGCAGAAGCCGTATTACCTGCCGCGGATGTTGTCGGGCGAACACTACTGGTGTCAGGGCTATTCCGAACCGGGCTCCGGGTCGGATCTGTCGAGCCTGAAGACGCGCGCGGTGAAGGACGGCGACGACTACGTCGTCAACGGCACCAAGATCTGGACCACGCACGCGCAGTTCGCCGATCACATCTTCTGTCTGGTCCGCACCGACGACACGGGTAAGGCGCAGGCCGGCATCACGTTCCTGCTGATCGAGATGAAGACGCCGGGCATCACGGTGAAACCGATCATCACGCTCGCCGCGACCACGAAGTGAACCAGGTGTTCTTCGACAACGTCCGCGTGCCGCAGTCGAATCGCGTCGGGCCGGAGAACGAAGGTTGGACCGTCGCGAAGTACCTGCTCGAATTCGAACGCGGCGGCGGCGGCGCGTCGGCGCGATTGAAGATCGGTCTCGGCGAATTGCGCTCGATTCGCGAAGCGGCGGCTCGACGGCGGCGGCGCGCCGCTTGCGGACGATCCGGGCTTCATGGCGCGCATGGACCAGCTCGAAATCCGCGTGATGGGGCTCGAGTTCGCCGAAATGTCGACGCTTGCGCGACTTGCGCGCGGCGGTTCGCCCGGGCCCGAATCGTCGCTGCAGAAGAACACCACGGTCGACATCGGCCAGACGCTCGAAACGCTGTTGCTCGAAGCGATCGACTACTACGGCCTGCCGCACGCGAATCTGATTTCGATGAATGGTCACGACGATCCGTGGCCGGCGCCGGATTACGCGGAGACGATCACCGCGCGATACCTGAACGGTCGCGCCGCGTCGATTTTCGGCGGCGCGAGGGAAGTGCAGAAGAACATCGTCGCGAAAGTGGTATTGGGCTTGTGAGCGGCGCCGAATTTGGGAGATCCGAGAGATGACCGTTTACCGCAGGATCGAACGATTTGCCGATCCGCAAACGAGCAAGACGCCGGTGCAGAAAGAACCGGATCCGCAGCTCGGCCACGACGTGATTCCGGCGTCGCGATACACCTCGGCGGAGTTCGCGCAGCGCGAGTGGGATCGGTTGTGGACGAGGACGTGGCTGATGGGATGCTGGGAAGGCGACCTGAAGAACCCGGGCGACTACGTCGTTGCCGATCTGAAAGGCGAGAGCATCGTGCTGACGCGCGACGAAGCAGGCGGCGTCAACGCGTTCTACAACGTCTGCTCGCACCGCGGCAACCAGATTGCCTATGGCGCGTGCGGCAACACGCAGACGTTCCGTTGCTCGTATCACCTGTGGGAATACAACCTGAAAGGCGAGCTGATCAACGTCCCGGATGCGGAGACGTTTCCGCAGGGCGCGCCGTGCGACAAGCTGTCGATCAGGCGCCTCGCGTGCGCGACGTGGGGCGGCTTCGTCTGGTTCAACATGAACCCCGATGCGGAGTCGCTCGAGGAATACCTCGGCGTGATTCCGGAGCACCTCGATCCGTACCACTTCGACCGGATGACGCTGGTCAACGACGTCACCGTCGAGTGGGACTGCAACTGGAAAGCGTCGGTCGATGCGTTCAACGAGACGTATCACGTCATCGGCACGCATCCGCAACTGCTGACGATGCTCGAAGACTACGACGTGCAGATCGACTGCTATGAACGGCACAACCGTTATCTGATTCCGTTCGGCGTGGTCAGCACGCACATTGCCCGACGGCGAGCGGTCATTTCGCAGGCGCTTTCGAACTACGCGGCGATGTACGGCTTCGATCCTGTCGAACTATCAGGGCGACGGTCTCGGCGTGCGGCGCGCGTTGCAGAAGCACCTGCGCAAGAACGGCCAAGGCGATGGGCTTCGACTTCGGGGATCTGAACGACGATCAGCTGACCGACGACTATCACTACATGATCTTCCCGAACATCACGATGAACATTCACTGCAACTCGATGATGCTGTTCCGGCAGCGGCCGCACGAGACCGACCCGAACAAGATGTATTTCGACCTGCAGAACTACGCGATGATCCCGAAGGGGCAGGAAACGTCGGAGCGTCCGGTACATCGAAGGTTCAAGCACGGCGAAGATTCGATCGGCGAGGTGCTCGACCAGGACGCGTCGAACCTGGCGAACGTGCAGCGCGGCATGAACTCGCGCGGCTTTCGCGGCTTGTGGATCTCGGATCAGGAACTGCGCGTGCGGCATTTTCACAAGACGCATCGACGACTATCTGTTCCGCGATTCGGTGAAGTGGGTGAAGTAGGCCACAATGACGCGCGGCCGATTGATCTCGTTGGTGCCGATCGCTGAGATTCCCGACGGGAGCAAGCGCGCGTGCAGCGTCGATGGGCTCGACGTACTGGTCTGCAACGTGGCAGGGTCGATCTATGCGGTGGAGAACCGCTGCAGCCATGCGTCGTCGCGGCTCGACGCCGGCAAGTTGCGCGGACATACGCTTGCGTGTCCGCTGCACGGTGCGCGTTTCGACGTCCGCGACGGTCGTGCGCTTGCGGCGCCTGCGAACAAACCGATCCGTAGTTTCGAGGTGGTTCTCGAGGGCGGGAGGGTGAACATCGTCGAACCGGCGCCGCTGCCGGTGCGACCGAAGTTCGGCCCGCTCGGTTGATATATCGATCATTGGCCTGAATAAACACTCGACGTGGAGGAACACGATGGATCTGCAACTGAAGGGACAAGTGGCGCTGATCACCGGCGGCACGAAGGGCATCGGCCGCGCCATCGCGGAAACGTTCGCGACGAAGGCTGTCAACGTGTCGATCTGCGCGCGGAAGGAAGACGAAGTCAAAGCGGCGGTCGCTGCGCTGCAGAAGAAGGGCGTCAAGGCGTTCGGCAAGGCCGTCGACGTGGGCAACGGCGATCAGCTGAAAGCGTGGATCAACGAATCCGCCGACGGCGCTCGGCGGCATCGACATCCTGGTCTCGAACGTCAGCGGCGGCAACGCGCCGGGTGAAGCGGGTTGGCGGTCGAATTTCGAACACGACATGTTGGGTGCGGTGCGCTGCGTCGAGGCGTCGCTGCCGTTTCTGTCGAAATCGAAGAACGGCAACATCGTGATGATCTCGACGACCGCGGCGCTCGAGAAGTTCATCTCGGCCGGTCCGTACAACGCGATGAAGGCGGCGTTGCTCAACTATTCCGGCGCGTTGTCGCAGGATCTCGCGCCCAAAGGTATCCGCGTGAACGCGGTGAGCCCCGGCCCGATCATGATCGAGGGCGGCGCGTGGGACATGATCAAGAAAGGCATGACGCCGTTCTACGAAGGGACGCTCGCGCAGATTCCGTTGGGCCGGATGGGCACGGCCGACGAAGTGGCGGCGCAGGTCGTGTTCCTGACGAGCCCACGCTCCGGCTTCACGACCGGCACGAACGTCGTCATCGACGGCGGCATCACGAAGCGGATTCAGTACTAAGGGCCAGGGGTCAGAGTGCGACGCGAGGGTCAGAGTGCTCAGACTCTGACCCTCGCGTGAGCGAGGACCCTACGGAGGACACGATGGCGACCGGACGGTGAAGGTTTATCTCGTCGCGGCCGGCGACTACCACGACATCGATTTCGCCCGCCTCGAGCTGCTGAAGCTGCTTGGCGAAAACGAAAAGATCCGCGTCCGCGTCGCGCAGAACTATCGCGACCTCGACGCGATCGATCGCGCCGACTTTCCTGGTCACTTACACGTGCAACGTCGTGCCGTCGGAGGCGGAACAAAAGGCGCTGCGCGACTACGTGTCGGGCGGCAAACGCTGGTTCGCGCTGCACGGCACGAACTCGATTCTGAAGTTCCTCGCCGACGGTCGCGTCGACAGCCCCGAAATCGCGCCGATGCTGATGAGCACGCTCGGCACGCAGTTCATCGCGCATCCGCCGATCCAACCGTTCAAGGTGCGCGTTGCCGATCCCGAGCCACGAACTCGTTAAAGGCATCGGCGAGTTCGAGACCGACGACGAACTGTATCTGTCGCGCATTCACGGCAAGCTGCACATGCTGCTCGATACGCACTACAACGGCGCCGCGAAGGGCTTCGTCGAAGAGCAATGGAACGACGACGCACCGCGGCCGGTGTATTACATCCACAAGGTCGGCACCGGCGAAGTGCTGTACCTGAACCTCGGCCACTGCCGCGGTCACTACGACATGCAGCCGCTGATGGACGTACTACCCGACGATCGAACGCGGCTCGTGGCAGCTGCCGCAGTACTACGAGTTGTTGCGGCGCGGCATCTGCGCTACTGCGCGCACGGTCGCGCGCGTTGATCCGCATGTCGTCAATCGCGCCAACTGTTCGCCGAGCGGACCGCGTCACGCGGCCGGTGTCGGATGTTTCCAATCTCGTTGAATTGATTGAGAATTCCGCGTTGGCGCGAGATGTGCACTGCCCGGTGTCGACGACGTCCATTCGCGAGAGGGTCCATGCTGCAGAATCGAACATCTGTCGAAGACCTATCCGAACGGCGTCGAGGCGCTGAAGGACGTCTCGCTGACGATCCCGACCGGCATGTTCGGATTGCTCGGACCGAACGGCGCCGGCAAGTCGACGTTGATGCGCACGCTCGCGACGCTGCAGGAACCGGACGACGGGCGAGATTCAGCTGAACGGCATCGACGCGCGCGCGCGACCCGGATGCGCTGCGGCGGCGGCTCGGCTATCTGCCGCAGGAGTTCGGCGTGTATCCGCGCGTATCGCCGCGAAGCGATGCTGAATCACCTTGCGATACTGAAAGGGCATCGGCGATCGCGCGCGAGCGCAGCGCGCTCGTCGAACGGCTGCTGGTGCAGACGAATCTGTGGGACGTGCGGCACAAGAACCTCGATACGTTTTCCGGCGGCATGCGCCAGCGTTTCGGCATCGCGCAGGCGCTGATCGGCGAACCCGCGCTGATCATCGTCGACGAACCGACCGCCGGGCTCGATCCGGCCGAACGCCGGCGTTTCCACAACCTGCTCGCGCGGATCGGCGAAGACGTCGTCGTGATCCTGTCGACGCACATCGTCGAAGACGTCAGCGATCTGTGCACGCGGATGGCGATCATGGGCAACGGCCGCATTCTGGTCGAAGGCGAACCCGCCGCGCTGATCGGCAAACTCGAGGGTCGGTTGTGGAAGCAGCTGGTCGCGTCGACGACGTCGCCGCGTTGCGCGAGCGTCTGCCGATCGTGTCGACGCGGCTGGTGGCGGGCCGCGCGGAGATTCGCGTCGTCGGCAGTCGAGCGCCCGGACAGCCTCGAACCGGCGGAGCCGACGCTCGAGGACGTGTACTTCGCGACGCTGCAGCAGCACGGCGTCAACGTGGCGCTGGACTGAGCGCGATGTTCTGCGAGATCTTTCGCTTCGAATGCCGCCATCAGCGCGGCAGACCGTTGTTCATCGCAACCGCGCTGATGTTCTTCGCGTCTCGCGTTTCTCGCGATGGCCAGCGAAAACGTCACCGTCGGCGGCGACACGAAGAATCTGAATCTGAACGCGCCGTTTACGATCGATTCAGACGCACTTCATTCTGAGCATCGTTGCGATGTTCGCGGCGGTTGCGTTCGTCGCAACGGCGCTGACGCGCGATCTCGAACTCAAGACCAACGAAACGTTGGCGGCAACCGGCGTGGGGCGGTTGCCGTTTTTGTTCGGGCGGTTCGCGCGGCGGCTATCTGTTCGCGCTGCTCGCCGGCTGCGCGGCGGTGCTCGGCACGTTGGTCGGCATCGTTCATGCCGTGGCTCGATCCGCAGCGGATCGCGCCGTTCGAATTCGGCCCGTACTGGTTTTCGATCTGGGCGGTGATGCTGCCGAATCTGCTGATCATCTGCAGCCTCGTGGCGCGTCGTGGCCGCGCTGACGCGTTCGCTGATGGCGTCGTACGTGGTGCTCGTCGGCGTCATCATCGCCGACGTCGTGGTGGGTCAGAACACCGACCCGGAGACGATCGGCCGGATGGCGCTGCTCGATCCGTTCGGTCTCGTCGCGTTCGAAGACGTGACGCGCTACTGGACGGTGTTCGAGCGCAACACGCTGCGTGCCGGCAGATGACCGGCGTGCTGCTCGCGAATCGTCTGATCTGGCTGGCGGTGTCCGCCGTTGCGCTCGCGGTCGCGGCGCGTGGGTTCGATTTTTCGATTCGTTCGGCGCGTTCGAGCCGGCGCGCGGCAAAGGCGCCCGCGCGCAGACGAGCCGCGTGGCGCTGAACGTGACGTCGCTGCGCACGACGCCGAAATTCGACGCGCGCGCTCGTCGTCAAGCAGTTGGTGGTCGCAGGTGCGTATCGACGTACGCGGCGTGCTGAGGAGCTATCCGTTCTACGTGCATCGTCGCGTTCGGCATGTTCAACGTGCTGGCCGGATTTTTCGGCGCCATCACGCAGTACTACGGCACGCCGATGCATCCGGTGACGCCGGTGATGCTGCACGTGGTCGACGGCAACTACGTGTTCGTCGTGTTCATCATCATCGTCTACTACTGCGGCGAACTCGTGCATCGCGAACGGCAGTCGCGCGTTGCGCGAATACGTCGATGCGACGCCGTTTCCGAATGGCGTGATGATTGCGGCGAAGGTTGCCGCGCTGTGGCTGATCGTCGTGATCCTGATGTTCGTGGTGATGCTGACGTCGATGGCGGTGCAGGCGGGCCACGGCTATTTCCACTTCGAAATCATGCGCTACATCGTGGGTCTGTTCGTCGTACACGGCTGGCCGATGTATCTGTTCTGCGTGCTCGGCGTGTGCATTCAGTCGATGGTGCCGAACAAGTTCCTCGGCATGCTGATTCTGATCGGCGCTGTTCTTCGGTCTGCAGACGATGAACAACCTCGGCTGGGAACACGTGCTGTATCAGATGGGCGTGCCGAGCGGGCAGCTGTCGGACATGAACGGCTGGGGCCACTACGTCGAACCGATGGTGACGGTCGGCGCGTACTGGTCGTTGTGGATGCTGCTCGTCGGCATCGTTGCGCATCTGTTTGCTGCGCGGCGTGGCGACGGCTGGAGCGATCGAGTCGGCGTCGCGCGGACGCGACTTCACGCCGCGGTTCGAGTAGTCGCGGGCGTGACCGTGTGCGCTGCGCGAGCGGCGCTCGGTGGCTGGATCTTCTACAACACGAACGTGCTCAATCACTACGAAACCGCGCGACGACCGCGAGGCGCTGCAGGCCGACTACGAAAAACTCTACAAGCAGTATGAGAAGCTGCCGATGCCGGAAGTCGGTTGCGCCTCGACACTGCGATCGACATCTTTCCGTCGGAGCGGCGCGTCGAAAGCCGCGGCATCGCGGTGCTCGAAAACGTCCACGCGCGAGCCGATCAGCGAAATCGACCTGCACATTTCGCGGCTGCTGACGATCAATTCGCTCGACATTCCGGACAGCACGCCGATCGAAGACGGATCCGCAGCGCGGTTTCCACCGCTTCGCCTTGGCGCAGCCGTTGGCGCCCGGCGCAAAGGTCGACGATGCGTTGGGATCTGTCGTGGCGCAATCCCGGGCTTCGTGAATTCCGGCAGCGCGACGCGCGTCGTCGAGAACGGCACGTTCGTCGACAACCGCAACGTCATGCCGATGATCGGTTACGACCCCGGCATCCGAATTGACCGACAACAACAAACGCCGCAAACACGGGCTTGCCGCCGGTGGAGCGCCTGCCGAAATACGAAGCGTCGCGCGCCGATGCGCCGAACCAGTTCGGCGTTCACGAGCGTACGACGTTTCATGCGGTCGTCAGCACCAGCGCGGATCAGATCGCGATTGCGCCGGGCTATCTGAAGTCGGATCGCACCGAAGGCGATCGGCGCTATTTCGAATACGAAATGGACACGCCGATCTGGCCGTACGTTTCGTTTCAGTCGGCACGCTATGCGGTTGCGAACGATCGCTGGAACGACGTCGCGCTGCAGGTCTTCTATCACCCGGAGCACGCACTTCAACGTCGCGCGGATGATCGAGGCATCGAAGAAGTCGCTCGACTACTTCACGCGCGAATTTTCGCCGTATCAGTATCGGCAGTTCCGCATTCTCGAGTTTCCGGCGTACGAAACGTTCGCCGAATCGTTTCCGAACACGATTCCGTTTTCCGAAGGCATCGGCTTCATCGCGAATCTGCAGGATCCGAAATACATCGACTACGTGTTCTACGTGACCGCGCACGAACTCGCGCACCAGTGGTGGGGCCATCAGCTCGTCGGCCGGCGCGCGCAGGGCGAAACGTTGCTCGTCGAAACGCTGGCGCAGTATTCGGCGCTGATGGTGATGGAGCACGAATACGGTCCGGGCAGATGCGGCGTTTTCTGAAATACGAACTCGACAACTATCTGAAGAACCGCGGCGGCGAAAAGATCGAGGAGCTGCCGCTGAAGCTCGTCGAGGACCAGGGGTACGTGCACTATCGCAAAGGCAGCCTCGCGATGTATGCGCTGAAGGACGCGATCGGTGAAGACGCCGTGAACCGCGCGCTGCGCAACATGCTCGCACGCTATGCATTCAAGGCAGCGCCGTTCCCGCATGTCGGGTGATTTGATCGATGCGTTTCGCGCCGAAGCGCCGGCCGACAAACAGGCGTTGATCACGGCGCTGTTCGAAAAGATCACGTTGTGGGATCTGAGCGTCAGCAGCGCTCGTGTCGAACCGACCGACGACGGTCGTTTCCGCGTGACGATGTCGATTGCAACGCAACAGTTCGAAGCCGACGGCGCGGGCAAGGAGACGGAAGTGCCGCTCGACATGTGGCTCGACGTCGGCGTGTTCGGCGAAAGCGCCGGAAGGTCTCGGCGAAAACGATCTGCCGGCGCCGCTGCTGATCGAAAAGCGCCACTTCGACAGCGCAACGTCGACGCTCGAGTTCGTCGTCGATCAGCGGCCGGCGCGTGTCGGCATCGATCCGTACAACAAGATGATCGACCGCAATCCCGACGACAATCTGAGGCGAGTCGGCAAGTGAGTTCGCCGCGTTTCGAGCGACCACAGCGTGATCGCGGCCGGCTTCTTGATGAAGATGCCGCCGCCGACGCTTTGAAAATGTTTGCCGAGTGGACGGCGGTACCATCGCCGGCCGCAGATGACGTCGGGGTCGGTGCGCGCGCGGTCGCAGTGGTCCCAGTCTTCCGCCGTCAACACGCCGAGGTACAACGCGCCGCGGCACAACGCGCGAGGTTCGCGATCGCCGCGCGACACGCGCGTCGTCGAGCGACGGCAACACGTCGTGGCAAACCACGAGGTCGAACGGCGCGCGCGCGGAGAAGTCGGTCACCGACCCGCGCGTCCAACCGTTCTTTGCGGCACAGATGCTCGCTGTATTCGACACCGGTGCAGCGCGCCTTCGGAAACTCGTTCTGCAACGCATCGCAGCATCCAGCCCAGGCCGCAACCGATGTCGAGCACGCGACGCACCGGCAACTCGAGGTGCCGCAGATAGGCCGCGACGAAAGCGGCCTGCGGCGCACCGCCTGCGGCGTGGTCGCGCGCGTGCGCGGGTTGCGGTAGTAGCGCTCGTAGTACGTCGCGTCGAAGCGCTTCGGAATCGGCGTCACGGTTGTCCTTTTTCTTCGGGTGCGCGCAGGGCGATGCAGTCGGAAAACAGTCAGAGTTGTCTGGTTTTTCCTTCGTCTGTAAGGTGCTGACTCGTTCAGTGGAGTGATTCGGGAGGAGATTATGCCCAAGCCGTTCCGGTTCGGTGTTCAGTCGTTCAATTCCACATCGGGCAAAGCGTGGAGCGAAACCGCGCGCAAGGTCGAGGCGCTCGGCTATTCGACGTTGCATCTCGCCGATCACCTGCTCGGGCCCGGACCCGGCCCTCGCGAAAACGAATCATCCGGTGCAGAACCTCGCGGCGGTGCCGGCGATGGCGCATGCGGCGGCGGTGACGACCACGCTCAACGTCGGCTGTCGCGTGTTCTGCATCGACTATCGGCTGCCGATCGTGCTGATCAAGGAAGCGATGACGCTGGATCTGCTGTCGGACGGACGGCTCGAACTCGGCCTCGGCGCCGGCTGGCTCGAAGAGGAGTATCACGCCACCGGCATCCGACTTCGACCCGCCAGGCAAACGCATCAGCCGGCTCGAAGACGTCATCGAGGGCCTGCGTGCGTTTGCCGCCGACGGCATGGCGAACGTCGCCAACGAGACAATTCGGTGGCGCGACTTCGAAGGCTTGCCGAAGCCGGTAGTCGCGGCCGCATCCGCCGTTGATGATCGGCGGCGGCAGTCCGCGCATCCTGCGCATCGCGGGCCGCGAAGCCGACATCGTCAGCCTCAACTTCAACAACCGCATGCGGCGTCATCGGCCCCGACGGCGTGCAATCGTCGTCGGCGGCGGAAACGAAGAAGAAGATCGGCTGGATCGCGACGGCGCGGGCGCGCGATTCGACGACATCGAAATCGAGATCGGCGCGTACTTCACGTTCGTGATCGACGACGCGAAGCCGATGGTCGGCGATGTTCGCGAAGAACGTTCGGCTTTTCGGAAGCGCGAGATGCTGAAGCATCCGCACGCGCTGTTCGGCGGCGTGGAGACGATCTGCGAAGAGTTGCAGCGGCGCCGCGACGACTACGGAATTTCGTACGTCACGGTGCCGGAAGACGCGATGGTCGCGTTTGCGCCGGTCGTCGCGCGCTTGAGCGGAAGTAGTGAGCGGCGAATGAGTACGCTTACCGGCACCGGCGTGATGTTCGGCAGGTCGGTGCCGGGCATCGAGGCGAGACGCTCAATCGGAACTTTCGAGCGAATCGTTGCTCCGGCGTATCGGGTGCGTCGAATCGGCGTCGAGCGGATCGTCGGTTCTGCCGCCTTCGCGTCTTCGATCGTCGATGTGATGCCGATGTGGAACGCCGCGTAGCCGGGCAACACGACCTGATTCAGCGCCATGCCGAGCACGCGTCCCGGATACGGCGCCACCACGTCGGACACGTGATTCGTGACCGGATCGGTAACGGTGCCGAGTCGCGCGCCCTGCTCGACGAGGTCGCCGAGCCGCACGCCGCTCATCAACACGCCGCCTTCGTTGACGCGCACCCAGCGCGACTCGAAATAGACCGGTGCGACGTGCTTTCGACTGCAGCGCGCGCGGATACATCGACAGCGAACTCATCGCGTGCTGGATCGCGCGCCACGCCGTGGCGCACTTCGCGATCCTGAATGCGCAACGGTTCGCCGGTTTCGAGCGTGACGGTCGGAATGCCGGCGTCGGTTGCGGCGCGGCGCAACGTGCCGACGGCGCCGCGGTTGTGCAGGATCACGGTCGAGCCGAAGCGGCGCGACAGTTCCACCACGTCGAGATTCGTCAGATCGCCGCGCACCTGCGTGAGGTTGGCGCGGTGAAACGAACCGGTGTGGATGTCGACGAGGTAGTCGCACGATCTTGATGACGTCTTCGAACAGCGAGTGCGCGAGACGCGCGGCCGCGCTGCCTTGTTCCTTGCCGGGGAAGTAGCGATTCAGATCGCGCCGGTCGGGCAGGTAGCGCGTGCCGCGGCGGAAGCCGTCGAGATTGACGATCGGCACGCCGATAACGGCTCCGCTGAGGTGCGCAGGATCGATCTCGTACAGCACGCGCCGGACGATTTCGAGACCGTTGTGTTCGTCGCCGTGCACGACCGCCGTGAGGCACAGCGTCGGTCCCGGGCTGCGCGCCGTTCGCAACGAGCACGCCGCGCGGAATCGAGTTGCCGTCGAACGACACGCCGGGCGACCAGTACAGCACTTCGGTCGTACCGGGCGCGACGATCTTGCCGAGGATCGGCAGCGGCTTCGGTTCGCCGCTGTTCGCAACTGCCGGAAGCGTCGTCGGCTCGATGGTGAGCGACAGCGGATCGGTCGGGCCGGCCTTGGTGACGATCGCGACCTGATTCGGCGCATCGGCGGCGAGTGCCGCTCTGCGCGATCGCGACGAGCGTCGAGCGCGGCGATAAAGCGCCGAGCGGTACGGAGCGAACGGGGAGGTCATCGAAGCGGCGAAACTGCAAAGCCAAACTGGAGAGCCACGGACAAGTGCTTGAATCATATACTTGATACCGCATCACAAAACGAGAATTCCTCTGCAGTTCGCGGCATGCGCGATCGCTCGTGCGAACTGCATTGAGGCTCGCGACCGCCGCGCTATTCTGCACCGTCATCCGAGGGGAGATCGATCATGGCCGATGTGATTGCGGCATTGCGCAGCGCGTTGGGCGACGACACGGTGTTGACCGGCGACGACGTGCACAACCGCGCGTCGGGCATCTGGCGCCGCGAAGGCATTCGCGCAAAAGCGCTGGTGCGTCCGCGCGACACCGCCGGCGTCAGCAAGGCGCTCGCGTTGTGTCATGCGCACGGTCAAAGCGTCATCGCGCACGGCGGCCTGACCGGTCTCGTCGGCAGCGCGTTGACGTCGCCTGACGACGT
Organism: uncultured Gammaproteobacteria bacterium; assembly: GCA_963829065.1. Taxonomy (GTDB): domain Bacteria; phylum Pseudomonadota; class Gammaproteobacteria; order Pseudomonadales; family Azotimanducaceae; genus DATJGR01. The sequence goes on from CAWHHK010000035.1 coordinate 29,756, forward strand.
CGTCATTTCGCTCGAACGGCTGAACAAGATCGAAGAGATCAACACGGTCGACCGGACGATGACGGTGCAGGCCGGCGTCGTGCTGCAGACGGTGCAGGAGCAGGCCGACGCGGCCGGGCTGATGTTTCCGCTCGATCTCGGCGGCCGCGGCACTGCGACGATCGGCGGCAACATCTCGACGAACGCCGGCGGCAACCGCGTGATCCGTTACGGCATGACGCGCGACATGGTGCTCGGCCTCGAAGCGGTGCTCGCCGACGGCACGGTGGTGTCGAGCATGAACCGGATGATCAAGAACAACGCCGGCTACGACCTGAAGCAGTTGTTCATCGGCTCCGAAGGCAGCCTCGGCATCGTCACGCGCGCGATCCTGCGGTTGCGCGAAAAGCCGCGCAGCACCGAGACGCTGTTCGTCGCGGTCGACGAATTCGCGAAGCTCGGCAAGTTCCTGAAGACGATGGACGCGTCGCTCGGCGGCACGCTGTCGGCGTTCGAAGTGATGTGGAACAACTTCTATCACGCTCGTCACGACGGCGCCGGCGAAGAACCAGCCGCCGTTGCCGCAGACGTATCCGTACTACGTGCTCGTCGAAGCGATGGGCGGCGATCCGGACAAGGACCACGAACGCATCGAGAGCGGCGCTCGGCGCAGGCGTACGAAGAAGGTCTGATCGCCGACGCCGTGATCGCGCAGTCCGAAGCGCAGCGGCAGCAGATCTGGGCGATGCGCGACGACGTCGAGCAGACGTCCCGCTCGGACCGACGTTCGTGTTCGACGTCAGCATGCGCATCTCGAAGATGGAGGCGTACGTCGACGAGGTGAACCAGACGCCTCGCGACGCACTACAACGACGTTCACAACTTCACGTTCGGCCACATGGGCGACGGCAATCTGCACTTCGTGATCTCGGTCGGCGAAGGCGGCCACGAAGCGCGCGAAATGGTCGAGCGCAGCGTTTATGAACCGTTGGCCGCGATCGAAGGCTCGGTGTCGGCGGAACACGGCGTCGGTCTCGAGAAAAAACCGTATCTGTCGATCTGCCGCTCGCCGATGGAAGTCGCGCTGATGCGCGCCTTGAAGGAAACGTTGGATCCGAAGCACATTCTGAATCCCGGCAAGATCTTCGATCTGGAGGGCGCCGCGTGACCGACCTGCACTGGTTGACGCTGTCGGAGGTCTGCCGCCGCATCAAGAGCGGCGAACTGACGTCGACAGGCGGTCACCGAACACGCGCTGAACCGGATCGAGGCGACGGACGACCGCTATCGCGCGTTCGTCACGGTGACGGCAGACGCCGCGATGGCGAGCGCGGAACGGCTCGATGCGGCGCGCGCCAATGGCGAACCGCTCGGTCCGCTGCACGGCGTGCCGATCGCGTTGAAGGATCTGCTGTGGACGCGCGGCGTGAAGACGACGTGCGGCACGAAGGTGCTCGCGAACTGGGTGCCGGACGAGGACGCGACCGTCGTGACGCGTCTGCGTGAAGCGGGCGCGGTGATCGTCGGCAAGGTGAAGCTGACGGAAGGCGCGTTTTCCGATCATCATCCCGACGTCGATCCGCCGCGCAACGTGTGGAATGCCGGCGGTGTGGCCGGGTGTGTCGTCGTCCGGTTCCGGCGTCGCGGTCGGCGCGGGGCTCGCGTACGGCGCGATCGGCACCGACACCGGCGGCAGCATCCGGTTTCCGTCGGCGGCGAACGGCATCGTCGGGATCAAACCGACGTACGGCCGCGTCAGCCGTCACGGCGCCTTCCCCCTGGCGGAATCGTTGGATCATATCGGGCCGATGACGCGCAGCGTCGAAGACGCCGCGCGGATGCTCGGCGTTCTGGCCGGGCACGACGCGCGCGATGCGACGTCGATCGAATCTGCGGTGCCGAACTACGGCGCCGCGATCGGCGAATCGGTGCGCGGCATGCGCATCGGCATCGATCGCGCCTATGCGGAGAACGGGCGTGGCAGCGGATGTCGTCGCGGCGCTGAACGCGGCGCTTGCGACGTTGACGGATCTCGGCGCCGACATCGTCGAGGTGGAACTACCGGCGTACGGCGCGCTGGTGCAGGGCTGGGGTATCACGTGCGGCGTCGAAACGTGCGCTCGCGCATGCGCAGTATTTTCCGGCGCGGCGCGCGGACTACGGTCCGACGCTCGCGCGGCTGATCGACGGCGGGCCTCGCCGCGTCGGGAACCGCGTACGCGGCGCTCGAACGCCAGCGCGAACGGTTTCGCGCCGATCTCGAAGCGCTGCTGCGTCGCGTCGACGTGATCGCCGCGCCGGCGATGGTGTTCGCGCCGCCGCGCGTCGATCAGATGGACGCGTTGCTCGCGGCCGGCGTCGCCGACTTCATTACGTTCACCGCGCCGTTCAACTATTCGGGCCATCCGACGATCACGTTGCCGGCGACGTTCAATCGCGACGGTTTGCCGATGTCGTTCCAGCTGATCGGTCGCTTGCTCGGCGAGCCGACGCTGATCCGCGCCGGCCACGCGTACGAACATGCGCGCGGGCCGTTGCGATCCGTGCAGCGAGTGGACACGGGGCGTCAGACCGGTCCGCTGGTACGAGCGCCAACTCCACGCGTTCAGCCGAACGTCACGCGTCCCTGATCGAGCACGACGACGCCGGCCTGATTCGTCGTCTGGAACAGCGCCGACTTGCCGTCGACCCACATCGAAATCGTCAGCGCGTCGCCGGGATAGACCGGCTTCGAGAAACGTCCGTCCATCGACTTGAAGCGCTTCGGATCGCCGCCGCACAGCGCGTGCAGCAGCGCGCGGCCGGTGAAGCCGTACGTGCACAGACCGTGCAGGATCGGTTTGTCGAAGCCGCCGACTTTCGCGAACGACGGATCGGAGTGCAGCGGATTGCGATCGCCGGACAGACGATACGTCAGCGCCTGGTCTTCGCGCGTCTGATACGTGATCTTGATGGTCGGGTTTGCGATCGGGGAACGCGAGTTTTTCGGACGGACCGCGGTCGCCGCCCCAGCCGCCTTCGCCGCGGCAGAACAGCGACATGCGCGTTCTTCAGCAGCGGCTTGCCGGTCGCGACGTTCGTCGACGTCGATTCGAATTCGAGCACCGCGGCGTTGCCCTTGTCCCAGATGCCGGTGACGCGGCCGATGCTTTCGATTTCGCCTTCGGGCGGAATTTCGTCGAGCAGTTCGATGCCCTGGGTGCCGTGCACCATCAGGAACGGATTGAACGAACCGATCTTGTCCATCGGCACGCCGCCGCCGCCGATGATCACCGCGAACGTCGGCAACACGCGCTGCGCGACGTCCTTCGTGTTCTCGGTCGTGAACGCGAGCTCGCTGGTGCCGGCGCCGACGCCGACCGCGTACAGCAGCGCGTCTTTCGACGTCCACGAACGGCGGCTGGGTTACCCGACTGCGCCGACGGCTTTCGGATTGATCGGCATGGACGAACTCCTGTGAAGTGATGTGCGACATGGTGCCAGGCGTGGCACGGTGCCAGGCACCGTCTGACAGAACTTCGGTCCTGCACCGCGTGCCAGCGGTTGATACGATCGCGCGATGCCGAGCACTCGTCCTCCCGTCGACTACATCGAACGCACGCGCGATCAGTACAGCGCGCTCGGTTATCCGCCGTATCAGTGGGTCGAGAACGACGACGCCGCCGCCGTGGGCGGAACTGACGAAGCCGTTGTCGCAGTGCCGCGTCGGCCTGATCGGTTCCGGCGGCATCTATCAGGCGGGCCAGGTCGCGTTTCACTACAAGGACGACATCAGCTTCCGCATCATCGACACGCGCGAACCGACGTCGACGTTGCGCGCCACGCATTTCGCGTACGACCTCACCGATGCGCGCAGCGATCCGAACGTCGTCTTCCCGATCGACACGCTGAACGAGCTCGCGCGCGAAGGCTTCATCGGCTGCGTTGGCGGAACGCGCGTACGCGTTCATGGGCGGCATCTATTCGTCGCGCCGCGTGCGCGAACGGCTGGCGCCGGAACTCGCCAACCGGGTCGTTCGCGACGAAGTCGACGTCGTCCTGCTGGTGCCCGTCTGACCCGTCTGCCATCAGTCCGTTGGACTGATCGCGCGGGAAATCGAAGCGGCGGGGCATTCCGACGCTGTCGATGACGAGTGCGTTGTCGATTACGACGGCGGCGAATCCGCCGCGCGCGGCGTATCTCGACTTTCCGCTGGGCCACACGGCCGGCAAGCCGCATCAGACGCACCTCAATCACGACATCGTGCGCGATGCGCTGACGCGGATTCGAAACGCTGACGCAGCCGGGCAGATGCGTGATGCTGCCGTACGAGTGGGCGGACGACGATGCGTGGAAGGACGGCGTGATGCGGCCGCGCGCGCCCGGCGCGCAGCACGACGATTCGCGCGTCGAGCGCGATCGCCGAGCCGCAGTATCAGACCGGAGCGGACCGCGCACTGGCCGACGCGGCGCTCGCGAGCGGCGGATGCCCGACGTGCGTGTGGCTCGACGATCCGTGCGCGTGAGCCCCGGCTCACCATCTGAAGCCGTAGAGATTCCAGTACCAGAAGAACGGCACCATCGCCGCGGCGGCGACGGTGACGAGCAGGTAGCGCGAACTTTGCGCCGGCGGTCAGCACGCGACCGAACAGCACGAACAGCAACGCGATCACCATGCCGGCGGCCAGCGCCGTCGTGATCGGCGGCAGACACAGCAGCGCCTTGAACTGCAGCGGCATGCCGAACAGGAACTCGTTCTGGTCGGTGCCGATCAGTCCCCAGCCGAGGCCGACGAGCACGACGATGTTCAGCAGCGCGGCGGCGAACGCGAGACGGCGCGCGATGCGCGTGGTGCGGTCGCTGGTCGTCGGGGCGCCGCAGCACGCCGCGCGACAACCCGCGGCCGATCGCGCCGATCAGCGTCGTTAGCGAACACGAACAGCACGACGGCGATGAACAGCTGCTGCGCCGGCGCGGTTTCCCACACCGCGAGTTTGCGGAACGACGCGTGCTCGGAGTCCATCCGGCCGGGCGTGGTTGCGTTGCCCGGCGTGAACAGCACGCGATGATCGGCGTCTTCGCGGCGAAACAGCCCGGGATCGAGTTCGACCAGCGCGCGTCGCCTCGTGGCCGCCGTGCATGATCAGTTCGCCGTCGTTCTCGCCGTGCGCGACGTCGCACTTCGGTCAGCATCGCCGCCACCTTCGCGAGCCCTTTCTCTTCGTGACGATTGTCGCGATAGCGGCCGACATACACGCGCGGCGCGTTGTTTGAAGTCGGCCGACGCATGCATCGGCGGCGGTTGTGTGGATGGCCGGATAGAAGCGATCCATGAACACCTTCGTCAGCAGCCGGCGCAGCTCGTCGCGATCGACGTTCATCGACACGAAGAAGCCCGCGTTCTTCTCCGGGATCAGATACAGCAGCGATGCGAACCCGGGCAGGTCGCCGCCGTGCTGAATCGCGGCGTAGCCGTTGACGTTGTCTTCGAAGAATTGTCCGGCGCTGCCTTCCATGCGCGGGTCGGGGCTGTACTGGCGCGCGTGCATTTGCCTTCGCGGTGGCCTCGCTCGAGTATGCGCGTGTCGCCGTAACTGACCGTTCTGCAGGTGCGCGATCATGAAGCGCGCGATGTCGTCGCCGGTCGTCAGCAGACCGCCGGCGGGAATCAGGTTGTTGTACAGATACGGCTCCGGTTTGTAGTCGAGGCCGTCGAACTTGTAGCCCTGCGCGAGCGTCGGCGGCAGCGGGTCGATGATCGCGAACGTGCTGTGCGTCATGCCGAGCGGCTGATAGATGTTCTTCGCGATGTAGTCGTTGAACGGCATGCCCGACGACCTGTTCGACGATGAAGCCCTCGAGCGCCGACGCCGTGGTTCGAGTAGCTCGCGCCGTCGCCGACCGGACGCACGCGCGGCGGCATCCGCTTCGTCAGATAGTCGCCGAGCGGCCGCCATTCCTTCGCGGTGCGCGCGGCCATGCCGATGCCGCGCTCGTCGAACCCGGCGGTGTGCGTCATCAGCGAACGCAGCGTCACCGGCTTCGGAAACGTCGCCGGAATCTTGAACGCGGTGAGGTATGTGTTGACGTCTTCGTCGAGCTGCAGCTTGCCTTGCTCGTACAAGCTGCATCACGGCCGTCGCGGTGAACAGCTTCGACACGGACGCGATCTCGAACAGCGTCGTATCGGGATCGACGCGCGCCTTCGTTGTCGAGGTTGGCGAAGCCGTAACCTTTCTTCAGCACGATCTGACCGTTTTCGACGAACACGAACACCGCGCCCGGCACGTGCAGCGAGTCCATCGCGGTTGCGAAGAAGCCGTCGAGGAAGTCCTGCATCGCGGCGACGTCGATCGAGTCGGTTGGGCGCCTGCGGTGTCTGCATCGGCGTGGAAGCGGGCGTCGGCGGCGTCGACGGTCCGCGGCGAGCGCGGCTTCTGCCGGTAGGTGCGTCGCGAGCGGAGCGGTTGCGGTCGGTCGGCGCGTCTTCTGCGGCGCGATCACCGCCACGACCAGGCAGCATCGCCGCGCACAAGCCGCGATCAGCCGCATCGGTTTCGTCATCTGCAATCCTTGCTCAGGCCGCCGCGGCGGCCGTGTTGCGAATTGCGTCGGAGTCGACGCGCACGGTGCGGTTGTTCCATACGAGCGCGAGTATGCCGACCGTGACGTTGGCGATTGCCGTTGCGCCGAATACGCCGGCATAGCCGGCGAGCGCAGCGGCCGAGCAACGCGAGCGGAATCAACACGACGACCAGGCGCAGCAACGACAGCACCAGCGGCGGCGTCGGTTTGCCGAGTGCGTTGAAGCACGCGCTGGCAACGCCCATCACGCCCATGAAGCCGAGGCTGATCGGGATGATCAGCAGATACGTCGTTGCGGTTTCGACCACCTCGGGTTCGTCGTTGATCATGCCGACGAGCCACCGCGCGCACACGGCCATGACGAGAAACGACGCCACGCCCCAGCCGAGACAGAAGCCGTGACACAGCGCAGCGCGGTGCGCACGCGATCGAACAGCAGCGCGCCCCAGTTCTGGCCGACGAACGGACCGACCGACGTCGACACGGCGATGACGACCATCGCGATGACCGCTTCGATCCGCGAGGCGACGGCGAAACCGGCGACCACGCCGTGGCCGAAGTCCGCCAGCAGACGCGTCACGATGCCGGTCGACAGCGGCGCGACGAGGTTCGACGCGGTGGCGGGCAGGCCGACGTGCAGGATCTGCCGCGCCGAGTCGAACCAGCCACTGTACGCGCGCGACGAGCATGCGTTCCTTCACCGCGATCCAGTACATGCACAGCGCAAAGCTGATGAGCCGCGCGATCACGAACGACCACGCCGCGCCTTCGATGCCGAGCGCCGGCAGTCCGGCCCAGCCGAAGATCAGAAACGGTCCGATCAGAACCTGCAGCAGCGAACCGACCGTCATCACGATGCCGGGCATCGCGGCGTTGCCGGCGGAACGCAGCAGGTTCGTGCCGACCATCGACGTTGCGAAGAACGATGAAGCCGATGAGCCACACCGCGATGTAGGCGTCCGCGAGTTCGAGCACGCGGCCTTGTGCGCCCAGCAGCTCGAAGAACGCGCGCGCGCCCGGCACGCCGATGCGCGACGCACAACGCGGCGAATGCGGCGACGAGAATCAGGCAGTGCGTCGTGAGCACGGCGCCGCGCTTCGCGGTCGCCGGCGCCGATCACTCGCGCGATCACCGACGATGCGCCGATGCCGATGCCGCGCACCGCTGCGTTCAGCGACATCACCAACGGAAACGTAAAGGCGATGGCGGCGAGTTCCGCGGTGCCGACGACGCCGAGATAGATCGCTTCGATCAGCTGCGCGATCGTCATGGTCAGGAAACCCATGATCATGAACGCGGACAACCGGATCATGTGCCGCGCGACGGAACCTTCGGTGAAGCGCGACCGAACGCGGTGCGACCGGATGCGTCGTCGGGCGAATCGCTGGGAATGGCGCGCTCCACTTCCGTGATGAACGCTCATGCGCCCGGCAGTTCCACGGCGCGCGGATGCGCGACCTTGCGATCGAGGAACAGCGCGATGATGTCGGTCAGCTGATGGCCGAACTCCGGCAATACGTCGAATGCGTGCGGCGCGCCGTCGTAGACGTGCAGTTCCACCGGCGCGCCGACTTCGGACAGGCTGCGATACATCGAAAAGCTCGCTTCGACCGGCACGATGTCGTCGGCGTTGCCGTGAATCAGCAGCGTCGGCGGGAAGTGGCGGTGCACGTAGGTGATCGGGCTCGCCGCATCCTGCGCTTCGCGGCTCGCTTTGCCGCCGAACAGATTCGCGACCGCGTCGCCGATTTCGCCGATGCGCAGCGCCGTCGGCGGATAGATCGCAACGACCGCCGCGCAACTCGACGACATGCCGGCGTGGCCGCCTTTGCCGTCGAACACCGGCACGTTCGGCGTCGCGGCGAGCATCAGCGCGAGATGCGCGCCGGCCGAATTGCCGGAAACGGTGATCTTCTCCGCATCGACACCGAGCGCACGCCGCGTTCGCGCGCAGCCAGCGCAGCGCCGCTTTCACGTCGTGAATCTGCGCCGGCCACACGGATTCGCCCGACAACCGGTACTCGGCGCACACGCACAGATAGCCGTAGCGCGCGAGCTGAATGCCGTAGCCGCGCAACTGGCCGCGATCGCCGTTCTGCCAGCCACCGCCGTGGATCAGCAGGACGGCCGTGCGGTCGCGTACGCGCATCGGGCGGCGTGAACACGTCGCAGTGCAGATCGCGACCGCCACCGGTGCCATACACGACGTTCTCTTCAATGCTGACTCGACCGGGCAGCTTGGCGATCATCTCGAGCACTCCGAAGGCGTCGGCGGATTCTACAGCGTCGGTCGCGGTGAGCTGGTGTGCTGGTGAACGGACTCCGGCGCGAGGGGAGGTGCGTGTGTGCTGCGCCGGACACGCAGAAGAGCCATCCATGGCGCTCGCCTTGCGGCCATCCCTGGCCGCGAGACGGTCCGGCGCAACACGCACGCCACCTCCGCCTCGATGTCGCGTCTCCATCGACAGTGATCGAGCGTGCTGCACGCGCGCTCTGAGCGAACCGATGTCGTCTCACGCGTCGTCGAGTCCAGATCCGGTTGTCGATCAGCCGAACGGTGCCGTATCGATGGTCAACCCCTGAACGAAGGCGCGACGTTCGAATGTGGAGAGGGTGACGGAGTGTTCGGTGCGGCGGACGCGTCACGCGCCTGGACGGCGCGAGGCGAGCCGATCAGGGACGTGGCTTCTGCGAGTCCGGCGCACCGATACCTCCGCCACCCACACGACTACTCGAAGTCGTACCGCGAAGTCGCATCGCGAAGCTCGAGGTCGCGTCTCCGCTAAGTCAGCGTCGAGGTGCCCGATCGATCGCGCGTCGCCACGCGTCGGCGTTTTCGTATTGGGGGCTGTGTGCGGCGAGCGGGATCGTCTCGAGGCGCGAGTTCGGGATCGCCTTCGCCATGCGCGCTGACGGCTCGACGAAGGGGACGTCGTGTTCGCCGACGATGATCGTCGTCGGCATCGTCAGTGCGCCGAGTTCGGGCAGCAGCGACTGCCTGTTTCGCCATGTCGTCGGCGAGCGCGACCCACGCTTCGGGGTCCATCTGCGACAGCTTCAGTTCGATGCGGCGCCAGTGTTCGTCGGCGCCGAGGAAATCGACGCCGCGCTTCTGCGCGTCGCTCATCGGCATTTCGCGCATCATCTTGACGCGGCTCGCGCAGCCGTTGGCGCGTACGTCCTTCGCCGAGTTGCTCGCGCAGCGCCTGCGGGAAGATCGTCAGCGGTTCGGCGGCGGTGTCCATCAGGATCAGCGACGTCAGACGTTCCGGGTATCGCAGCGCGAAACGCATCGCGACCATGCCGCCCATCGAATGGCCGAGCAGGTGGCAGCGTTGCACGTCGAGCGCGTCGAGATAGCCGGCGAGGTCTTCGACGAGGATGTCGAAGGAGTACGCATCGGGACTGGCCGAGGTTGGACGATTCGCCGTGGCCGCGCTGGTCCGGCGCGAGCACGCGATGGCGGTCGGTGAACCACTGCAGCTGATCGTGGAAGTCGAGCTTCGAGCCGGTGAAGCCGTGCAGCAGCAGCAACGGGTCGCCGCTGACCTTCGTCGTGGTACGCGGTGAGGATGTCGCCGTTGCGAACGAAATTCGATGTCAGCATGAGTTACCTGTGCGTTGGAGGGTGGGTTTCGAATTGCCAGCGCGTCGCCGTGCCGCCGAACGCTTCGCCTTCGCCGCCGAGCCACGCGAAAGCGCGTTCCGGGCGCACGACGAAGACGCCGCCGGCGACCTGGTCCACAGTGAAGTTCCAGTGGTACTTCGGATTGTAGATCGTCGAGGAACGCCAACAGTTCCGTTCGGTCGCGCAGTTCGGCGGCGCGGCCTTCGACGACGATCACGACGTTGCCGTCTTCGAGGTGCACGGCCACCTGCGGATTGGCGCGCAGGTTGCGCGCCTTGCGCGATGCAGGGCTGGTGCTGAACACGAACCGATCGCCGAGCCACACGCCCCACACCGGCATCGCGTGCGGCCGACCGGACGTCGACGCGGTGCTTATCCAGTAGTTCTTCGCAGCCGCGAAGCGCGCTGCCGTTTCGTCCCAGTCGAGCAGACCGATGCCTTCGTCGGCCGGGCGGAAGTACCCGGGCGTTTCAGGACGCGATCGATCGAGGATCGTCAACGGCATCGTCAGCGCTTGGCGTGCGGATCGGGGATGCCGGCGCCGGCGAGCGATTCGCCGGCGGTGTGGCCGAAGATGCCCTTCGCCATCAGCGACGTCTCGCTGTCGCGGCGCTTCTGATAGATCTCGGCGCGGATCGCATGGATGGCGGGTCGCGGTTCCGCGCGCACGGCGAGTTCGACGAGGTGACACGCGAGGCGCAGGTCACCGTCCGCCGCGAGTTGCTGCGCGCGCTTCGCGAGCTTCTCGGCGCCGCCTGCCAAGCGCGGCGAGTTCCGCGGCAAGCGCTTTGTCGGGCGCCGGCTTCAGGTTCGCCGGATTGCCGTCGTACCAGCCGCCGTACATGCGCCACAGATTGCGCACGACGAATTCGGGCTCGTCGTACAGCGGCCGCAGATACGGTCGCTCCAGCATTTCCGGCGCGACCTTGACCGTGTGAATGATGTCGTTCAGCGGCGCGCCTGCGTTCATCATCGCGAGCGTTTCGCGGATCAGCTTTTCGAGCGTCTCGGCGACTTCGAGCAGCACGCGCTTGATGCGCGCGGCGCCTGCGATCGGCAGACCGTGCGCCGGCAGGAACAGCTCGGCGCCGGCGCCCGCCATCGTGCGCATCGCCGCCGCCCACTCGACCGGATAGCGCTGCACCTTCTGCGGATTGCCGGCGTTCGGAAAATTCCAGATGAAGAAGTCGCCGGCGCAGATCGCCTTGTGCTGCGGGATCCACGCCCAGGTGTGGTCGTCGGTTTCGCCCTTCGCGTGACGCAGATCGAATTCGAGACCGCCGACGCTGAGCGCGAGCCGGTCGCTGTACGTCACGTTCGGCTTGGCGCTGTCGGGCGGCAGGAAGCGGCCCGCTTCGCCGCCGATGCCGTAGCCGCGCCCGGACAGTCCGCGGAACTGCCGCGCGTTGATGACGAGGTTGTAGCCGTTCGTCAGGTTGTAGCGGTCGAACCGGCGCGGCACGTTCTCGTGGCCCGGCGATGGTCGGCCGCGGTGACTGGCTCGCCGGCCGCGTCGGCGAGGAATGCGCCGCAGCCGCCGACGTGATCGATGTGGCCGTGCGTATAGACGAGCGTGTTGAAGCGCGCTTTCGACCAGCCGCGGATCGCGTCGACGACGAGCTTGCCGCCTTGCGCGCCGCTGGTGTCGAACACGACCAGGCCGTCGTCGGTCTCGAACAGGACCGAGTGCGAGAACGCTTCGACCATCGCGACGCCGGGCGCGATTTCGGACAGCTCGTGCGTGATGCGGTTGACCGGGCCGTGCGCGACGCCTTCGTCGATGATCCTGCTCGACAGCGCCAACAGATCTGCCATGGTGCGCTCCGCGTGCGATCGCGCTGTCAGTGTTCGAACTCGAGGATCGCGCGGCCGCTGATCTTGCCGGCCGCGAGCGCGTCGGTCGCTTCGTTGATGTCTTCGAGCCGGTAGCGCTGCGTGACCATCGCGTCGAGGTCGAGGTCGCCGTTCTGGTGCCAGTCGAGGAACTTCGGGAAGTCCCGGTCCGGCTGGCACGATCCGCCGATGCTGCCGATGAAGTGCTTCTCGTTGAGCAGCATGTCCATCGCGTTCAGTTCGACCGGCGTGCCGGGCACGCCGACGAGCACCGCGGTGCCGCCGGCGTGCACGCCGAAGTGGCCGGTGCGGCACGGCCGGCACGATCTGCTCCATCGTCTTCCTGATGCCGATGCAGTCGAACGCGAAATCCACGCCGGATGACCGGCGTCTTCAGGATCGTGAACTCGTCGTTGTGCGGCGTCAGCTCGTGGATCGCTTCGACCGGATCGACCTTGGCTCGCGTTGACCATGTGCGTGGCGCCGAAGCGATGCGCGAACTCGAGTTTCGCCTCGTCGAGGTCGACCGCGATGATCGGATTCGCACCGGCCATCCGCGCGCCGACCACCGCCGACAGGCCGACGCCGCCGACGCCGAAGATCGCGACGCTCTGGCCGCGCTTCACGCCGGCCGTGTTGATCACCGCGCCGGCGCCGGTCATCACCGCGCAGCCGATGATCGACGTGACGTCGTGCGGCGTCCGCGGGTCGGCTTTCACGACGTACTGCTCGTCGGCCAGCGTGTAGTCGGCCCATGTGAAGACGTTTTCCGGACTGCGCGACGCCGTCGGAGACGTCGAGCGTCGCGCGCACCGGCAGGCGCTTCGCGCGCGCCGCGTCGCGCGGCACCCACGTCACCAGCACGAGATCGCCTTCGTGCACGTGGCGTCACCTGCGAGCCGGCCTTCTCGATGACGCCGGTCGCTTCGTGGCCGAGGATCACCGGCGCCTGCGCGCGGCCGGTGCATCTGATGCAGCTGCGAATGGCAGATGCCGGACGCGAACTGCCGCACGATGACCTGCGTCGGGCCCGGGTCGGGCAGTGTGATTTCTTCGATGCGCAGCGGCGCCTGTTGTCTGCGGCAGTACCACGACTCGTGCGCGTGTTCCCATGTTGCGGTGTCTCCCCACTGATTGTTCGCGGACCCGTGAAGTATTGACCGGTCGTTGCCGATCGTGCAACGCACGCCGCGGTCTAGCCGAACAGGTTCAGCGCGGCGTATTGCAGCAGCATGATCGTCTTGGCGTCTCTGATCTCGCCGGTCTCGATCATCGTCGAGCGCACGCTCGAACGGCAGTTCGAGCACTTCGATGTCTTCTTCGTCGATGCCGCCGCCGTCGTCGACGCGGTTGCGCCTGCGAGTATTCGGCGACGAAGAAATGCAGGATCTCGGTGACCGAGCCCGGCGACATGTACGCCTCGAACACTTTGCGGATCTGCGGGACCTCGTAGCCGGTTTCTTCGCGCAGTTCGAGCCGGATGCGCACGTCCGGGTTCTCCTCTTCGAGCAGGCCGGCGCACGCTTCGATCAGCATGCCCGGTCGCGTTGCCGTTGACGTACGTCGGCAGCCGGAACTGGCGCGTCAGCAGCACCGTTCTGCGCGCGGTGTCGTATAGAAGGATCGTCGCGCCGTTGCCGCGGTCGTACGCCTCCCGCGCGTGGGTCGCCCCA
>CAWHHK010000036.1:0-81019 GCA_963829065.1 uncultured Gammaproteobacteria bacterium
ACGCCCGATCTTCAATGGATGCGCTAGTTGCGGCGATCGAGCCGGAATATCAACGCGCCGGTGACCCAGTTGTCGTTGCCGACGAGATCGTATTTGGCGCCATAGGCGTCGGCGACGCGAGTGCGCTCCGCCGCGTCGTTCACAGCAACGGCCAGCAGGTCGTACAGCGCCGTGCCGACGCGCGCGCGCACGCGCGGATCCGTCGCGACGAACGGCGTCCAGCGTGTGCCCTTGGCGCTCGTCGCGATATAGAGATCCGGCCCGAGACCGACGCACCAGATGTTGTGCGAATACGGATCGGCGGGACGAAATTCGACCTGGATCGTCTTGACGTCGGCGACGCTCGACCAGTCGGGCGGAACGGCAGTCGCCACGCCGCTGAGCGCACCCCCCGGCAGCGTCATCATCGGGTCGCCGCAACCCACCAGCAGCGCCAGTACGAACAGGCATAGCGCCCGCAGGTCGATTGCACGTTGGGCCTGCATTTCATGCGTCCGCGTATTTCTGCTTCAGATCGCGTTTCAACACTTTACCGGTCGCGGTGCGCGGCAGCGGCTCGTCCGAGACCATGACCCGAGTGGGCGCTTTGAAACGCGCGAGCCGCGTCGCGACGAACGCCTGAATTTCCGCGGCATCGATGACGTGACCTGGCCGCGGTTCGATCACGGCGGCCACTTCCTCGCCGAGCATCCGATGCGGCATGCCGATGATCGCGACATCGAGCACCGCGGGGTGCTCGAACAGCACCGCTTCGACCTCCGCGCAGTAGACGTTCTCGCCGCCGCGAATCACGACGTCTTTCTTGCGATCGACGACATAGTAGAAGCCGTCGCTGTCGCGATAGCCGAGGTCGCCGGAATGGAACCAGCCGTCGGTGAACGCTTCGGCGGTTGCTTCGGGTTTGTTCCAGTATCCCTGCACGACGTTCGGTCCCTTGAGCCAGATCTCGCCGATCTGACCATCGGCGACGTCGACGCCGTCGTCCGACACGACGCGTGCCAGCGCCACCGCCGCGGGCCTGCCGACACTGTTCGGGCGCGCGAAGTAGTCCGCACCGCCGTTGCTGATGACGGCGGACGTCGTTTCGGTGAGTCCGTAGCCGTTGCCCGGTGCGACCCGCTTGGCGAACTGATCGCCGATCGTGTCGATGAGGTCGGGCGGCACGGGTGCGCCGCCGGACGCGATGCCGGCGAGCGATGCGAGTTCGAGGTTGTTCTCCTTCGCGCGCTCGAGCAGCTGCCGCACCACGGTCGGCACTCCGGCAATCGACGAGACGCGCTCGCGCTGCACGAGTTCGAGCGCCTGGTCGGTGTTCCACTTGTACATCAGCGCGAGCTTCGCGCCCATCGCGCTCGACACGTACAACCCGGTCAAGCCACCGATATGGAAGAACGGGAACGTCTGCAGCGACACGGGTTGCGGCGGCGGATTCGGTGGCGGTTTCTGCGGATCGGCGCCGGCCAGGCGTCCCGCAACCATCGCGCCGAGGAACGAGTTCGTCAGATTGGTGACGTGATTGCGGTGCGTCGCGAGCGCCCCTTTTGGCCGCCCGGTCGTGCCCGAGGTGTACATGATCGTCGAATAGTCGTCCGCAGCGACGCGAACGTCGGGCAGACGGTCCCGATCGAGGTACGGCCGCAACGCGTCGTCGAGCGGCTCGGCATACGTCGAACCCACCGCATCGCGCACGCCGAGCACGACGTCGAGCGGCAGCTTCGACAGATACGGCGCGATGCGCTGCACGCGCTCGCCGTCGAGTACCGCGGCGCGCGCCCCGGAGTCTTCGAACGCGTAGTTCAGTTCGTCGCCCGTCCACCACGCGTTCAAGGTCACCGCGACCGCGCCGATCGCCTGGCACGCCCAGAACGCCAGCACCCACTCGGGATAATTGCGCATCCCGATCGCGACGCGATCGCCCTTATGAATGCCGCGCTCGACGAACAGATGCGCGAGCGCACGCGCGCGCCGCTGCAGCTGTGCGTACGTCCAGCGTTCGTCGTCGTAGATCAGAAATTCGCGATCGGCGAACGCCGCGGTCGACTCGAATACTGCGCGCATCGACGCCGGCGCGTTCGCGTAGACCGGCATCGACATGCCGACGACCGACTGCTCCTGGATCTCGAATGGAGCGCCGGGGCCTGTCAGTTCCGCGATGATCTGTTGCCTGCTCATCCCGCTCTTCCGCCTCACGATCAACCGATGGCCAGCATTTTTGCCATGGCCGAGCCTGGATTATCCATGAATTCGCTACTGCGGCCGCCGATCTGCATGAAAATACGCCGCGTACTCGTTTCGCGTGCTCACCGTACTGCCAAGTACGCGCGTGTGACGCCCACTCGCGCGCTCCACTCCGTGCCACGCCGTCTTTTCACGCATCTCGACGCCCTCGCTACGCGAACTCATGAATAATCCAGGCTAGACTCCTGAGCCAGCACTATTTTGGGGGAACGACATCATGTGGTTGCGGCTGCGGCAGATTGCACTCGTGGCGCCCGAGCTCGAACCCGCCGTCGATGATCTACGTGCGCTGTTCGGCATCGAGGTGTGTTTTCGCGATCCCGGCGTCGCGCATTTCGGGCTCGTCAACGCGCTGTTGCCGGTCGGCAACCAGTTCATCGAAATCGTCGCCCCGACGCGCGAAGGCACTGCCGGCGGGCGCTACCTCGAACGCCGCGGCGGCGCCGGCGGCTACATGGTGATCACGCAATGCGACGATCACGCGCCGCGGCGCAAACGCGTCGGTGAACTCGGGGTCCGGATCGTCAACCAGTTCGATACGCACGAATTCCGCAACATGCAGATGCACCCGAAAGATACCGGCGGGTCGTTCTTCGAAATCGACCAACAGCTCGGCGAAGGCGCGCTGAATCTCGACGGGCCGTGGGAGCCCGCGGGCGGCAAAATACCGCCGTCGGCGCGCAACACCGATCGCGTCGCGCGAATCTCCGCGGCCGAGATACAGGCCGACGATCCGGCGAGCGTCGCCGCGCGCTGGGCCGACATTGCACAACTCAAGGTCGCCGGCGGTGTTCATCCGACGATCGAACTCGACAACGCGACGTTGCGCTTCGTGCCGTGCACCGACGGTCGTCCTGAAGGCCTGGGCGGTCTCGACTTCGTCACGCACGATCGCGCGGCGATCCTCGCCACCGCGAAGTCGCGCGGCCTGCCGGTCAACGGCAACCAGGTGTCTGCGTGCGGCATGCGGTTCAATCTGCGATGACCGCCGCCGCGACGAAGTTCAACGACATCGAGTTGACGATCGACGATCCGGTCGCGGTATTGCGGCTGAATCGCCCTGAAAAGTTGAACGCATTCACTTACGACACGCTGCGCGAAATCCGCGCAGCGATCGATGCGTGCGCCGCCGATCCGCGCGTCGTCGGCATCGTGATCACCGGCAATGGCCGCGGGTTCTGCGCTGGCCTCGACGCGGCGACCCTCGCCGCGGTCACGTCGGCACCCGCCGCGCCGCGCACGGAATCCGACGCGCTGCCGGGGATCTTCAGCTATCTGCTCGAAGTGCCGAAGCCGGTGATCGCGGCGATCAACGGTGTCGCGGCCGGCGGCGGCTTGATCCTCGCGTTGATGAGCGACCTGCGCATCGCGTCGCGCGACGCGAGTTTCACGACGGTGTTCCTGAAGCGCGGCTTGATCGCCGAACACGGCTCGAGCTGGCTGTTGCCGCGACTGGTCGGCACCGGGCGTGCGCTCGATCTGCTGTGGATGAGCGATCGCATCGACGCGGAGACCGCACTGCGCGTCGGACTCGTCGAATCCGTTGTCGACGCGGACGCGCTGCTCGACACCGCAACGAACTACATTCGCCGTCTCGCGGTGACGTCGGCACCCGCCGCGGTCGCGGAGACCAAACGCTTGATCTATCGACACCTCGGCACCGGGTACGTCGAAGCGCTGCGCGAAGCCGACGCGAGCCAATGGAAATTCGTTTCCGCGCCCGATGCTCGCGAAGGCGCCGCGGCGCTGCTCGCGAAACGGGCACCGAAATTCACACGACTGGGGGAACGCAATGCCAAATAGAACCATGCAGACCCTCAAATTCGACGTCGTCGACGGCGTCGGCTGGTTGCTGATGAATCGACCCGAACGCATGAACGGCATGACGAACCGGATGCTGATCGAAGCGCACGATTGCCTCGAAGCCGTCGCGAACCGCACCGACGTGCGCGTCGTCGTGCTGACCGGCGAAGGCCGCGGATTCTGTCCCGGCGCGGACCTGAAGCACTACGCCGCGGGTGAAGCCGACGTCGCGAGTTCGCCGCAACACTTTCGCGTGCCGGTGTTGTTGCACGAAATGCCACAGGTGACGATCGCCGCGATCAACGGCGCGTGCGCCGGCGCCGGACTCGGCTGGGCGTCCGCGTGTGATTTCCGCTTCGCGGCCGACGGCGCGACGTTCAGCACCGCGTTCCTGAATGTCGCCTCCGCCGGCGACATGGGCGGCCCGTGGACGCTGCCGCGCATCGTCGGCGCCGCGAGGGCGCGCGAGCTGTATTTCCTGCCGGAGAAATTCGGCGCGAATGAAGCGCTGCAATGGGGACTCGTCAGCCGCGTCTTCGCTGCAGCTGAGCTGCGCAGCGAGGTCGGCGCGATCGCTAACGCGCCTCGCCGCCGCACCGCCGCACGCGCTGCGCGAGATGAAGCGCAATTTTCTCGAAGCCGAGCGCCTCGAGTTCGGGCCGTATATCGCCGCCGAGACGCAGCGGCACATCAAAGTCATGGCGCACAGCGACGCCAAAGAGGCGTTTCGCGCGTTCGTCGAGAAGCGCGCGCCTCGGTTCGGTGGTTAGGTATAGCGCAGTTGCGCGACGCGCGTCGTCGACATTCACGCGCATCTGCTGGTCAGCGCGGTCGAAGCACTCGTGGCCGATCACCCGACGCGAATCGAAGCGCAGCGCGCGCAGGCGGCTGCGACCGGCGACGCGTCCAACCGCCACAACCGCCAGCTCTTTGCGACGCAGTACCTGCCGAAGTTGACCGACACCGCGACGCGGATCGCCGCGATGGATGCGATGGGCGTGGACATCCAGGCCGTCAGCGTGTCACCGACGCAGTATTACTACTGGGCGGAGCGCGATCTCGCGCAATCGATCGCGCGCACCGCCAATGAATGTCTCGCAGAACTGTGCGCCGCGCACCCCGACCGATTCGTTGGGCTCGCGACTGTAACGCTGCAGCACCCCGATCTCGCCGCGGGGCAGCTGACGGACGCCGTCAGACGGCTAGGTCTGCGCGGCTGCCAGATCTCGACGCAGATCGACGGGATCGAACTCGCCGACCGACGCCACGATGTGTTCTGGACGCGCGCCGAAGCGCTCGGCGCGGTCGTATTCGTCCACCCGCTCGGCTGCACGCTCGCCGAACGCGTGACGCCGTATTACCTGTCGAACATCGTCGGCCAGCCGATCGAAACGACGCTCGCGCTATCGCACCTGATTTTCGGCGGCACGCTCGACCGGCATCCGGGCTTGAAGCTGTGCGCGGCACACGGCGGCGGATACCTGCCGAGTTATATCGGCCGCTCCGATCACGGCTACACGGTGCGGCCCGAGAGTCGCACGACGCCGCAGCCGCCTAGCAGTTACCTGAAACGGATCTGGTTCGATTCGCTCGTGTACACGCCCGAAGCGCTCGAGCACCTGGTGCGAACGGTCGGCTCGACGCAGGTCGTGATCGGCACCGACTATCCATTCGACATGGGCGTGATCGATCCGCTACAGCAGATCGCGCAGGCCCAGCTCTCGGAAGCCGATCGCGAACGTATCCGCGGCGCCAACGCGCTTGCGATGCTCGCGATCACACCACCCTCAGCTCAATAATCGAAACGGAGCACACGACGATGGCACAACCCCGCGGCCTGAACGCCGCATTCGGCGGCGTGAAGACGACGCTCGCACAGCAACGCGAAATCTGGCTCGAGGCACTGGATGAAGATGCGATCTGGGAAGGGCCGACGTTCGAGACGCCGATCTACATCGTCGGTCGCCGCGCATGCGGCTTCTTCATGGAGTTGCTGCTCGAAGTGGTGCCGAAGTTCTCGACGCAACTGATCGCCGCCTACCCCACGACGGAACCCGACACCGTCATCATCGAATCGACCGGCGGCGGCGACACGATTTTCGGCGGCAAGTACGAGCAGCGCTATTTCTCGAAGATCACGAGCAAGAACGGCAAAGCGTTCCGGATGCGCGAGTACTGCAATCCGTTTCAGACGTACAAGGCATTCGGCAAGGAGCGCTGGGAGTCGCGCATCGCCGCGATCATGAAAGAGCACAACGCGCCGTGGCCAAAGATCGCAGGTGCCCGACCCCGCGCGGCTGCCGGGCACCTGATCAAGGGCACGGCTGCGTATCCCAACGACCATCGCCCCAATCGATGCCGCGCGGGGCAGGTTGACAAGGGTGCATCCTGGCCGAGCGAATGTGGGCACCCATCGTCGGCAGCTATCCCAAAACGGTGACGTGCGCAGCGGCGATGCTTTTCCTACTAATCAACTGGCTTCGTGGCCCATGGAGCGCAGGACTCTTGCGCTGACAGCGCCGGGTAACGGTGAGCAGAAGCGGGCTTCAAGTACATCGACCATGGCCCCCAATCGATGTGGCTTCGGTCGGTTTACAAGGGTGGGTGGCGGCGGCGAACGTAGGTGGTGCGTTCACGGGCGACGCCCCGCACAGGTGCGTTGAGGCGCAACAAGTGCCTGGGTTGTACGAGATCTCGCACGGCACCTGAAGCCATTGCTGGACGCGCCGGTTGGACCATCGCCCTAATCTTTCACCCATGGCGCGCTCGGCAAACCGCAAGCAAAGATTCCATCAGCTCAGGCTCGATGCAGTGCTCTATCACACCGGTCGCGGTGGACCGCGCCACGGCGCGGGTCGACCTCCGGGACCACGACCACGGGTACCGCACCGGTCACGCGAGCACATCGTCGCCCGTATTCCGCATCACGTGACGATCCGCATGCGAGACGGCATCCCGAGCTTGCGGCAGCCGCGGTTCGTGCGCCGCTTCCGCTCCTCATTGAGCGAGGCGTGTGCCCGGCACGGCTTCCGGGTCGTGCACTACTCGATCCAACGCGATCACCTGCATCTGCTGGTCGAAGCGCAGAGCAACCGGTCAATCGCCTGCGGCATGAAGAGTGTTGGTGCGCGGATCGGCAAGCTCGCGAACCGGCTGTTCCAACGCACTGGAAAAGTCCTGGATGGTCGCTATCACATGCGGCCACTGCGCACGCCGCTCGAGGTCCGCAGGGCATTGCGTTACGTGTTGCTCAATCACCGGCACCACACCGGGCAGCGTCGCAGGCGCGACCGATCTGCCACCCCCGATCCCGCGAGTTCGGGGCGCTGGTTCGACGGTTGGTCCATCCCTACCAACCCCCCGAACGATGCCGAAGTCCCCGAAGTCGCGCCCGCGCGAACTTGGTTATTGCGTACCGGCTGGCGCCGCCACGGACTCATCGATCCCGCGGCGGTTCCCTGAGCAATCGGACGGATCGTCAGATCCGTTTGATCATCATCGAACGGATCGTCAGATCCGTTCGATGATGGTCGCCGTGCCCATGCCGCCGCCGGTGCACATCGCGATCAATGCAGTCGACAGGTCGCGGCGTTCGAGTTCGTCGAGCGCGGTCTGAATCAGCATGCCGCCGGTCGCGCCGATCGGATGTCCGAGCGCGATCGCGCCGCCGTTGACGTTCAAACGCTCGTCGTCGATGCCGAATTCGCGCTTGAACTTCAGCACCACCGCCGCGAACGCTTCGTTGACTTCGAACAAGTCGATGTCTTTCTTCGTCATGCCGGCTTTTTTCAAGCAGATCTCTGCGGCCGGCGCCGGTGCCGTCAACATGATCACGGGTTCCGCGCCCGCGGTTGCGCTCATCAGGATCCGCGCGCGCGGTTTGAGGCCATGCGCCCGCGCGTAGTCGGGTGACGCCAACAACACCGCACTGGCGCCGTCGACGACGCCCGACGAGTTGCCCGCGTGATGCACGTGTTCGACGCCGTTGATCTGCGGATACACCGCCTGACAGATCTGATCGAACGTGCGCTTATCGTTCGGCGGCACGATTGCGCCCATCTTCGCGAACGCCGGCTTCAAACCCGCGAGGCTCTCCATCGTCGTACCCGGGCGCGGATACTCGTCGCGGTCGAGCGCAAGCGAACCGTCGTCGTTGTAGATCGGCACCACGCTGCGCTTGAACCGGCCGTCCGCAATCGCCTCCGCCGCGCGCGCCTGGCTCTGCACGCCGAGCGCATCGACATCGGCGCGAGTAAATCCTTCCAGCGTCGCAATCAGATCCGCGGAGATGCCTTGCGGCACGAGCGGATATTGCGCGTACAGGTGCTTGTTGTTGGCGGTGAACCCGTCGACGGACAGCGACGCCGGCCGCGACATCGATTCGACACCGCCGCCGATCACGCATTCCTGATGACCCGCGAGAATCCCCATCGCCGCGACCGTCACCGCCTGTTGGCCCGAACCGCAGAAACGGTGCAGCGACACGCCGGGCGTCGTCACCGGCCAGCCCGCGTCGAGCACCGACATCCGCGCGATGTCCATCGCGTGATCGCCGACACCCGAGCCCGTCCCCATCACGACGTCTTCGACGTCCTTCGCATCGAAACCGACACGCGCTCTCAGCGCGTTCAACACCTGCGCGAGGATCCGCTGCGGGTGGATGTGGCTCATGCTGCCGACTTCGGGTTTGCCGCCGCCGCGCGGCGAACGCACGCCGTCGATGATCCAGGCTTCGCGATTCATATCGATCTCCAGAAGGTTGAGCGCGCATCCTACATTGTTGACCTGCGGCCAGGGATCCCCCGCGCGTCAATTCGTGCAATATCCTTGCGTCTCAGCGTTTCGAGGCGCTGTTGGAAAGGAGAGGTGCGATGGCGAAAAAGAAACGCCGCAGCAAACACGTGGTCCGCGCATCCGTCGCGAACCTGGAACTCGCGCGGGCAAGATCGGCGCTGCGACTGGAGCTGTTTGCGAGCGGTGCGAAGATCGGCGAGTTGGAAGTCGGCCGCGGCTCGTTCTTCTGGTACGGGCGCAATCGTCACAGATCGAAACGGATCAGTTGGACCCGCTTCGCTTAAGATGATGGACGCCTTCGCGTACGGCGACTGATCACCCGGCGACCCAACGCTCGGCGATCGCGAGCGTGTCGCGCGCGTCCGGCAGACCGAGCTGTGTCAGCAGCAATCCCGTCGACACGCGCTCGATGAATCCCCACTGCCAGATCGCCTCTTCATCGACGCCCGTCAGTTCGGCCAACAGCGCACAACGCTCCCGACCGAGCGCCAGCGCATCGCCCGCAAGCAGCTCCTCGTTCCAGCCGCGCATCAGGATGCCGAGGTCATAAGCGGGTTCTGCGAACAGACCGTCCGGGTCGACGAACTTGTATCCCGGCATCCCGTCGATGCGCGACAGCGTGTTGTATTCGTGGCAGTCGCCATGCACGAGCACGCAGTTGGCGGGATCGTGCGCACGTTCCCGCTCAGCGGTGAAAGATAGCGCTTGATCGAGCACTGCACGACCGCACGGCTCGTCCAACGTGGATGCAGTGTCGATAATGAACTGCGCGAGCCAGCGCGCCTTCTCGGCGCCCGTCATCAATCCGTCGGCGTCGTGCAACGCAATCCATGCGATGCGCAACGTAGCGCAGATGCGTTCGAGTTGCGCGCGCACCGGCAGGCCAAACTCGGCGATCGGCCGACCGAGCCGCTCCAGCAGCAGCGCATTGCGTGAATCGTCGTGCGCCAACAACGTTGCATAGCCGCGCCCGTTGGCGATGCGATACACGCGCGCTTCTTGCGTCAAATCGGCGGACCCCGGCAGTCCGATCTTCAATATTCCTGGCGCCCCGTCGCGTCGCGTCACCGCGAGTACCAAGCTCTCGGAGCCGCCTGCCAGCGAATCGCCGATGCCGATGTCCCAGTCACGCTCGAGACTGTCGACGCGATCGTTCAGGCCGTCGATCCAGCGCGCGCCTGATTCGCCGAGGGCATGCGCGCGCAGCCGCAAGGCGTCCGTGAGCTGAAACGAACGCGTGGTCACTGCCGGTCACACCCGCTGCGCGGTCGCTTCGCTCACCGGCGGGACCGACTCGTGCTCGATGTGCGCGAGGTGCGCGTGGATCGTTGCATCCGGCACTGGCGCGCGCCGCATCCGTAGCGCGGGGCCGATGCGCGAGAGGTGGAACACGAACACCGTCAACGCAAAACCCGCGGCGACGATCGCGATGACGACGAGCGGTCCCGGCGTGCCGTCGGTCGCGGTGACCTCGTGCGTGACCCACAACGCAAGACCGATCGCGATGCCGATCGCGACAGCCGCCGCACGCAACACGTCGACGACCGCGACGCCCGCGCCGCGCCGGATCACGCGCCGCAGTTCGCCGGTCGAGAAGTAGTCGAGATACCAGCCGGTGTCTTCGTCGACGGCGCGATCGGCCGACGGCATCAAGCGCTGGTGCGTCAGCGGGTCGACCGCGGCGTCGCCGCGCCGATGCGCCTCGACACCGGCGAGGATCGCGCGGTGCACGGTTTCGTCGATCGGGAAACGGCGCGCGATGAAGAACGCCGCGATCGGAGAATGCGGCAGGCGTCAGCGCAAAGATCATGCGGATCGCAAGCGACGACGTCGTGCGACTGCGCGACGTTCGGCTGATAACCGAGCCACGCAAGCAGCGCCAGCGGCAGCGACGCGCTCGGTATCACGATGAACTTCGGCACCAGTCCCCACAGCGCCAGGTATTGCGCCTCGCGGCGCTTGCCGCTGTGCAGTTCGTCGTAGTCGATCACGTCCGCCTGGATCGCCGGCGGCAGGAACAGACCCGCGCCGAAGCTCGAACCGGCCCACGCGAGTATGACGACGCACGCGACGTTGTCGCCCGGTCCGAGCAGCAGCAGCGCGATGCCGCCGGTGATGCCCATGACGAAGCTCGCGAGCCACGTCTTCAGTTTGCCGATGCGCTTCGCAACCGCCAGCCAGAGCGGCAGGCAGATCAACCCGGACAAAAAATACGCGGCAAGGAAGATCGACAGCCAGCTCTGCGCGTCGCCCGCCGGCATCGGCGGCGGATTGAGCACGTAGCGGCTGAAGTACGGCATCATCAGACCGGGAATCGCACCCGGAATGCTCGCCACCACATAACACGCAAACAGCACTACGAAGGGGCGATTGCGCAACGAACGGCGCACACCGGGAACGAGCGGATTGGATTTGCGCCTGACGAAGTCCGGACGTTCGCGGACGCGCCACACCAGCAACCAGTACAGCGTCACCATCAGCGCCCCGTATGCAATCGCCATATCCGCGAACGCGCGGCGTTCATCGCCGAGAATATTGATCAGAATGCCCGGCACCACCGCGGCGACCAGCGTGCCGACGAGCGCAAAACCTTCGCGCCAGGAAAACAGGCTCGAGCGTTCGTGGTAGTCGAGCGTGAGCTCCGGCCCCAGCGCCGCGTGCGGCAGGCCATAGAGCATGTTCAGCATGAAGAACGCCATCAGCGTCGCGCCGAACCAGACTGCGGCGTTTTGCGTCGACAGCGAAACCGGCGGCGCGAACAGCGCGAAGAAGACGAGCGCAGCGAGCGGCGTCGCGACCGCGATCCACGGACGGCGCCGCCCCCAGCGCGTGTGCGTGTGGTCCGACAGCCAACCGACGAACGGATCGACGATCGCATCGAGCACGCGCGCCAGCGCAGCCGCGAGCGCAATCCACGCGAGCGGCACGAGCACCGTGTCGGAATAAAACGCGTTGACGTGGATCGCAACCGGAATCGCCATCGCCGCACCGGCAACGCTCGGCGCGCCATAGAGGAGCTTCATTCCGAGCGACAGCTTTTCGGCGTCTGGGCTCGCCGCCGTCATGTCGGCCGGCGCCGCAATGCCAGGAACACCAGGACGAAAACCACGGCCACCCCCACGCTGCAATACAACTGACTCGCGAGCCCCGGCGTGAACGCCATCGCGACGAGCACCGTGGCAATCGCCGCGATCACGCCGTAACTCGCGTACGGAAACCACCACATTCTGATCGCGAGGCGCGCGGGTTCGGTCGCCTCGAGCAGACGGCGTTGCTTGATCTGCGCGAACCGCGACGATCAGATAGATGATCAGCATCGTCGCGCCGGACGCATTGACGAGGAAACTGAACACGACTTGCGGCGACAACACCGATGCCGCGAGCGCCAGATAGCCGAACAGGCTGCCGATCAGAATCGCGCGCACCGGCACGCGGCGTCGGTTCACCGCCACGAGCGCGACTCGGCGCATCGCCGCGCGCTGCGAGCGTGAATAACGTACGCGCGGTCACGTACAAGCCGGAGTTCAGACACGACAGCACGGCGACGAGTACGACGAGGTTCATGACGGTCGCGGCACCCGGCACCGCCATGTATTGCGAGCGCGGTCGCAAATGGCGAATAGCCCGGCGTGATCTCGCGCCACGGCACGATCGAGACGATCAACGCAATCGACGCGACGTAAAACAACAGGATGCGCAGCGACACCGTGAGCGTCATGCGCGCAATCGTGCGCGCGGGTTCGGCCGACTCGGCGGCTGCGATCGTTGCGATCTCGGCGCCGCACAACGCGAAGATCACGCTCGTCACGCCGGCCAACACCGACACGACGCCGAACGGCGCGAACCCGCCGTGCGCCGTCAGATTGGCAAACGTCGCGCCGTTCGGCGCTGTGATTCCGCTCGCATACGCGGCCGCGATCACGATGAAGACGACGATCGCGGCGACTTTCAACGATGCAAACCAGAACTCGAACTCGCCGTACGACCGCGTCGACAGCAGATTCACGCCGGTCATCAGCGCGAGCAGCACGATGCCGATCTGCCACGCCTCGAACGGCAACCACTGTTGGACGATGACGGCGCCGGCGATCGCTTCGATCGCGACGACGACGACCCAGAAGTACCAATACAGCCAGCCGCTGATGAAGCCCGCCCAATTGCCGAGCGCGACGCGCGTGAATTCAGTGAACGATCCGACGTGCGGCAGCGCCATCGCCATCTCGCTCAGCATCCGCATGATCAACAGGATGACGAGGCCGGCCAGCGCGTAGCTGACGATCACCGCCGGACCGACGGTTGCGATCGAGGTGCTGCTGCCGACGAACAAACCCGCGCCGATGATGCCGCCGATCGCAATCATCGCGACGTGCCGCGAACGCAAAGTCCGGCCGAGGCCGCTGCCTTCGAGCACCACTTCCGTCAACGTTGCGCTCCGGCACGTTCGTATACGATCGCCCCGCCAACAACAGTCAGGTCGACCTGCGTCGCAAGCAGTTCGTTTTCGGGCACCGTCAACGGATCGCGGTCGAGCACGATCAGGTCCGCGAATTTGCCGGGTTCCAGCGTGCCTTTCTGCTTCTCTTCCCACGTGAAATAGGCGCCGTCGCGCGTGTACATACGAATCGCATCTTCGCGCGACACCGCTTCGTCGATGCCGAACACGCGCCCGCTCGCGCCTTTACGCGTGATCGCCGCGTAGAGCCCGACCATCGGTCCGATCGGCAGATTGTCGCTGCCGAACGCGACGAACACGTGGTGAGCGAGCGGCGTCGCAATCGGATTGATGTGTTCGAGCCGCGCGCCATCGAGCGTCGCGACGTAGCGGCCTTCGAGGTTGTACAGGAAGTTCGGTTGCGCCGCCGCATAGATGCCATCTTTCGCCATCAGCGCCAACGTCTCGTTCGAGGGGAGCATCGTGAAATGCGCCGTGAACCACCGATGATCATTGCGTGGATGCCGGCGCAGCGTTTCGTCGTAGAAGGAGACGACGCGCTCGATCGCCGCATCGCCGATCGCATGGATGCCAAGCTGCCAGCCGAGCTGCGCGCACGTCTCGATCATTTCCTGCGCGGCCGCATCGCTGATCAAGGTTTTGCCGCGAAATCCCGGCTGCCCCTTGTAGTCGGCTTTCGTCAATGCAGTGGGTCCCGTGAAACCGCCGTCGTAGGGATTTTCGCCGATCGGTCCGAGCCGCAGCCGCGCGTCGCCGTAGCCTGTTTTGTGCGGAAAGGCCTTCAGCCTGTCGGCGCCCGGGTAGGAAATGTACAGCGCCACCCGCGGCAGCTCGGAACCGAGTTCCGCGTAAATCGACTGAAATTGCTTGAAGGTGAGTCCGCGCGGAAACGTGACCCCACCTGGAACGTCGCTGCCGGCGGCGTCGGCGCGCCCGCCCGCCCCGACGGGCTCGTCATCGATCGACGAGGTCGCCTCGATGAAACTCGTGATGCCGAGTGTCAGCAGCGCCTTCAAGCTGACGATATAACTCGGCCGCATCTCCGCCGGCGAATCGGGCGGAACCAGGTTGATGAAGAGATCCGTGCGCTCGCGGATGACGCCGTTCGGTTGGCCGTCCGCGCCGCGTTCAATCACCCCGCTCTGCGGGTCCGGCGTCGCCTGCGTGATTCCGGCGAGGCGCAGCGCCTCGCCATTGCCGACCGCGCTATGACTGCCGGCGCGCACCAGTTCGACCGGATTGTCGGGCGCGGCGGCGTCAAGATCGGCGCGCGTGGGATTCCGTCCGTCGCTGAGTTGCGCTTCGTCCCAGCCATATCCGGTGATCCATTCGCCGAGGCCAAGTTGCGCGGCTTTCTCGCGAATCATCTGCTGCAGATCGGCGATCGAACGCGCCGCTGCAGCGTCGATCGAGCGGTGCGAGCGACCCTGCAGGTGCAGATGGGTGTCGATGAAACCCGGCATCAACGTGCGGCCATGCAGGTCGATCGTGCGCGCCGCGGCAAAGTCGTTGGCGATTCCCGCATCGCCCACCGCTACGACGACGCCGTCCTTCACGGCAAGCGTCGAATGAATAGAGAAGTGATCGTCTACTGTGACGACCTTACCGTTGACGAAAAGCAGGTCGACCGACTGCGGCGCTGCGTGGCCAACACCGGCCAGCAACCAGCCGAGGACGGCCACCCAATACACGCTCTGGGTTGAACGCATTTCCCCCTCCCGAGTTCGTTGTGCTAGCGTTCGAACGACGGTCCCGCAAACGGGCGTTCCGGCGGCGGCCGGTTCTGGCCAGGCTTTGGTGCAAGCGCGGTCGGCCCCGCTGTGGCGCCGCCATCGACGACCAGTGTCTGACCGGTGATGAACTGCGACGCATCGCTGGCGAGGAATAACGCGGTATTCGCGATGTCGTCGGGCTGGCCGGCGCGCGGATACGGTTGGCTGTGCGCCAGCATCGCGTCGATCGATTCCTTGTTGCTGCCGGCAAAGCCATAAAGGATGGGTGTCGAGATGCCGCCGGGGGCAATGCAGTTCACGCGGATGCGATCACACGCGAATTCGAGCGCGGCGGAGCGCGTCAGGTTGACGACGCCGGCTTTGGCTGCGCTGTACGCGTGCAGGTTCGGATAGCCCTGGATGCCCGCGATCGACGCCGTCGAAATGATCGAACCGCCGCCGGCCGCGCGAATCGGCGCGACGGCGTGCTTGATACCGAGAAATACGCCGCGAAGACACACCGCCTGCGTACGGTCCCAATCCTCGACGGTGATGCTCTCGAGTGGGCCAACCGCGCCGCCGATGCCGGCATTGTTGAACATGATGTCTAGACGGCCGAATCGTTTCGTTGCGCGCGCGACGAGCGCGGCGACGTCGGCCTCATTCGACACATCGGTGCGCTGAAACAACGCCTCATTGCCGGTCTCAGACGCGAGCCGCGCCACTTCTTCACCGCCCGCCACGTTGAGATCGGCGAGCACGACATGCGCGCCGGCGCGCGCGAACAACAGCGCCGCAGCTTTACCCATTCCACTCGCGCCGCCGGTGATGATCGCAACCTTTCCGTTCAAGTCATACATAGTGCGCCCCGCCATTACGCGTTCCGATTGAGGATGATTCGAGTGCGCGATCATCGGGTGCGCGCCAACATCCGGCAATAGGCCCGACCGACCGGGTATCATCGCGAAAACAACACGGTGACTTGAACATGGCGAACTTCCCGACCCCCAACTTCAACATCGACCTGACCGGCCAGGTGGCCCTCGTCACCGGAACGACGTCCGGCCTCGGCCGCCGCTTTGCAATCGTGTTGGCGAAAGCCGGTGCGAAAGTGGCGCTGACCGGGCGCCGCACCGAGCGACTCGACGAGCTGGCCGCAGAAATTCGCGCCTCGGGCGGAACGTGCGTACCGATCCGGCTCGACATGACGAACACCGACAATCTGATCTCGGTCGTTGCGGACACCGAGGCCGCGCTCGGTCCCGTGACGATCCTCGTCAACAACGCCGGCATTCCGGATGCGCAACGCGCGCACAAGATGTCGAACGAACTGATCGATGCCGTCTTCGATACGAACCTGCGCGGACCGTACATCCTGTCGTGCGAAGTCGCGCGGCGCTTGATCGCGAAAGAACTGCCCGGACGGATGGTCAACATCGCGTCGATGGGCGCGTTCAACTACGGTGGCGGCGGCGCCGCGTTGTACTCGATCACGAAAGCGGGAATCGTACGGATGACGGAAGCGTTGGCTGTCGAGTGGTCGCGCTTCAACATCAACGTAAACTGCATCGCGCCGGGCGCGTTCGCCTCCGAAATGATGGATGGCATGCTGTCGCGCATCGGCGACATCACGAAAGGCTTTCCGCGCAAACGCCTCTGCGATCCGGCGCAGATGGACAGCACGCTGCTGTACCTCGTCGCACCGTCGTCGGAATGCGTGACCGGCGCCGTCATCAAGATCGACGACGGCCAGAGCTCTCGCTAGCAGAACGGCTCAGAACGCGTTTTCCACCGCGGAAAGCGACTGACCCCCTGAGACCCCGCCATCTCAGGGCAGGCGGCGCCTGGCACCTTAGGCAGACGGTGCCTGGCACCTTATGCACGTTCTGCAACGCCTGGCACTTTCTGCAACGCCTGGCACTTTCTGCACGTTTTGCAACGCCTGGCACCGTCTTATCTCAGCGTGGTGCGAAACGCTGCCCGCCGTCGATGCGGATCGTGCTGCCGTTCAACATCGGGTTTTCGAAAATCGCGAGTGCCATCAGCGCGAACTCGCGGGGTTTGCCCATCCGCCGCGGGAACGCGGCGTCTTTCGTCAACTGTTGTTCGGCTTCAGTGGGAATTCCGGCCGTGAGGCCGGTCGCAAACAAGCTCGGCGCGATCGTCATCACGCGTATCCCGAGCGCGCCCAGATCGCGCGCCATCGTCAGCGTCATCGCCGCGATACCGCCTTTTGCGGCGGTATAAGCCACCTGCCCGATCTGGCCTTCGAACGCCGCAATCGATGCGGTGTTGATCATCACGCCGCGCTCGCCGTCGGCGTTCGGTTCGTTCGTGCTCATGTGCTTCGCGCCGATGCGATTGACGTTGAACGTCGCGACCAGATTCAGATCGACGATCTGGCGGAACCCGTCGAGCGGATGCATCGTGCCGTCTTTCGCGAGCGTCCGTTGCGCACGCGCGCCGCCGGCGGTGTTGACGACGAAGTGCAACCCGCCAAGCGCTGCGACCGCCTCGCCGATGACTTTCTCGGTGCCGTCGTAGTCCATCACGTTGCAAGGATGGAACGTGCCCTTGAGCCGCTGCGCCACTTCAGCGCCTTTGGATTTTTCCAGATCGAGGATTGCGACCTTGCCGCCTTTCGCGACAAATGCCTCGGCGGTCGCGAGCGCCATACCCGATGCACCACCAACGATGATTGCCTTGCTGCCCGCGATGTCCATAGCCGCACCGTCCGATTGATTAGAGGAGTGGGATGATACTGATAAGGGGGTCAGGCGGACCAGTTGACCCAGCCGTTCGACGCGGTCACCAGCACGATGATGCCGAACAGGATCCGATACCACGCGAACACCGTGAAGTCGTGCGTCGCGATGAAGCGCAGCAGCCAGCGCACGCATAGAAAGGCCGACACGAATGCGGCGACGATGCCGACGGCGAACACCGGCAGATCGTGCACGTCGAACAGCGCGCGGTTTTTCCACGCGTCGTAGGCGCCGGCCGCGATCAACGTCGGTATCGCGAGAAAAAACGAAAACTCGGTCGCCGTTCGACGCGACAGGCCGAACAGCAGCCCGCCGATGATCGTCGCGCCCGAGCGCGACATGCCGGGAATCAATGCGAACGCCTGCGCGATCCCCACTTTGAATGCATCGCGCCAGCTCATCGCGTCGACCGACTTCACGCGCGCGACGTGCCGCCTGCGTTCGGCCCAAAGAATGATGAGGCCCCCAACGATGAACGCGATCGCAACCGGCACCGGCTTGAACAACACGCTCTTGATCGCGCTGCCGAAGGCGATTCCGAGCAGCGCCGCGGGCAAGAACGCGACGATCAGATTGATGACGAATCCGCGCGAGCGCGCGTCGGTCGCGAGACCTTGAGCGACAGCAATGAAGCGGGCGCGGTATTCCCACACGATCGCGAGCACCGCGCCGGTCTGAATCACGATCTCGAACACCTTGCCTTTCTGATCGTTGAAGTCGAGCAGATCGGCGGCGAGGATCAGGTGGCCGGTCGATGAGATGGGCAGGAATTCGGTGAGGCCTTCGACCACGCCGAGCACGAGCGCTTTGAGCAACAGCAGAATATCCATGGGCCGCGCATTGTACTCAAGCTCCGCGCCGCGTCGACTACTGCGGCGCCCCCGTCACTGCAGCACCGATCGGGCGGTGAAATACCGCCTCGTGATACACCACCTTCTTGCCGGGTACGACCTTCAGGTTCGGCGATTGCTTCGTGTACCAGAGCGCGGAAAAACCAGGAAACGGAAACGGCACGATGTATCGCTTGAGCTCTGATTCACGGTCGAAGCACTTGTCGATCTCGCCGAGCTCGTTCAGCACGCAGTATTCCAGGGTCGGTGCGTACAACGAGCCGGGGTTGCCTTCTTTGGGACGCACCTTGACGACGCGCTGTGCGCCCTTGTCCTGGATGACGACTTTGTCGTCGGCCTGCACGCGCTTCAACAATCGCAACTGAACGACGTATTGCTGCTGCGCTTCGTCCACCAGCAGCGCGAGTTGGAGGTCGTTCGACGGCACGGCGTACACGCGGCTCGGACAATTGCCCCAATCGAAGTCTAGCCGCGCGGTGAGGACCGGATACGGTTCGACGGTCTTTTGTTTCGGCGGGTTGGGAACGTCGAGCTCGAGCAGGTCCCCGACTTGCGAATGACAGCCGAAGCCGAGCAGGTCGAGCTCGTCGTTCTGCTGCGCGGACGCCCGATCCATGAAGAAGCTGACGCGCAGCCGGTTGCTCCCATCGAGCGACAAGCGCAGCACCGGGTTCTCGAGCTGGTAGCGGCTGATCCCGTCGGTGACGTCATCGGTGACTGAGGAGTTCCATTGCCCTTCGTAGTCGCCGAGATACGGCGTGACGCTCGCGATCCGATTCTTCGGAACGACGCCGTGGTCGATTGAAGCGGCGCCCGAATCCATCGCGCCGCACAGGACCGCGAGCGCGGCGACAAGCATGAATCTGGTGCGCACGTGCATCGATCACTCCGTTCGCGGGTGCCGGCGGCATCGTACCACTCTATGAAATGCGGCCATCGAAGTGCGCCACGTCGGATCGCGGAGCATCCCCTTGGGGGACCGCACCGCGTCAGCGCCGCGTATTCATAGCACCGCGCCTTGCACTTGCGCAGCAGCCCCGGCATCGTTGAACGAGACAGATTGAACTATGAGCGGATGCCGCAACAAGCCGACGTTTCGTTGTCCGGATCCACGGTCCATTGCACCGGCCGCTGGACCGCGCAAACGCTCGGGCGCGTCGAACGCGGCTTGGCGCAACTCGTATTCCCATCGGGACCGATTCGTTTCGATCTGACCGCACTCGACGAATGCGACACAGTCGGCGCGTGGGTGTTGTATCGATCCACGCGGGACTTGCGCGCGCGCGGACGGCAGGTGTTGCTCGACGGCGCCGATCCTGCAGCTACGCGCCTGCTCGCGCTCGTCGAGGCGAAGAGCGCTGCAGCGGACACCGTGATCGCACCGCCCAGCTCGAACCTGTTCGAGGAACTCGGCCGCGCGTCTTCGCAGCAGTTCGAGAACTACGCCGACTTTCTCGCCTTCATCGGTGAAACCGCGACGACGACCGCGCGCGCGTTGATCAAGCCGACCCGCGTGCGTTGGCAGCGCATCGTCCTCGAGTTGCAGTTTGCCGGCGTCAACGCGCTGCCGATCGTCGGTCTGCTCGCGTTCTTACTCGGGATCGTGATCGCGTATCAGGGCGGCACGGTGCTACGGGATTACGGCGCGAACATCTTCATCGTCGACATCGTCGGCTTGTCGATGGTGCGCGAACTGGCGCCACTGATCACCGCGATCATCGTCGCCGGACGCACCGGTTCCGCGTACACCGCGCAGATCGGGACGATGCTCGTCACCGAAGAGATCGACGCACTGCGCAGCATCGGCATCTCGCCGCAAGAACTGCTGGTGTTGCCTAAGGTCATCGCGCTGGTGATCGCGCTGCCGCTGCTAACCGTGTATGCCGATGTGATGGGCCTGATCGGCGGCATCGTGATGTCGAGTTCGCTGCTGGGGCTTAGCGCGGCGAGCTTCGTCAATCGGCTCGGGGAGGCCGTTTCGATGACGTCGTTCTTGACCGGTGTCGGCAAAGCACCGGTGTTCGCGACGATCATCGCGCTGGTCGGCTGCTTTCAGGGGTTGCAGGCATTCGGCAGCGCCGAGGGCGTCGGCCGCCAAACGACGATCAGCGTCGTGCAGTCAATCTTCCTCGTGATCGTCATCGACGCGGCCTTCTCGATCGCGTTCAATCACCTGGGGATTTGACGTGGTATTGGTCAGCGCGCGCGGTGTCGAAATGCAGTTTGGCGACAAGCGCGTGCTCAACGGGGTCGACCTCGATGTACAAAGCGGCGAAATTCTCGCGATCGTCGGCGGCAGCGGCAGCGGCAAGTCGACGCTGCTGCGATTGCTCTCGATGCTGACGCAACCGACCGCCGGTACCATTGAGGTGTTCGGCACCGACGTGACGCACATCGACGAGGACGCGAAGCTCAAGCTGCGCAAACGCGTCGGCATGATGTTTCAGAACGGCGGATTGTTCGGCGACATGAACGTACTGGAGAACGTCAGCGTGCCGCTGCGTGAGCACACTCGCTTGAACCCCGCGACCATCGAGCAGATGGCGGAGATCCGCATCGCGCTCGTCGGACTCGAACCCGACGCGGCGCTGAAATATCCGAGCCAGCTCAGCGGCGGCATGCGCAAGCGCGCATCGCTCGCGCGTGCGATGGCGCTCGATCCCGAACTGCTGTTCCTCGACGAACCGACGTCCGGACTCGACCCGGTCAGTTCGGATGCGATCGACGAGCTGGTGCTCGAGCTGAAACATTCGCTCGGCCTGACGATCGTCTCGGTGACGCACGATATGGATTCGTTGTGGCGGATCGCCGACCGGGTCGCGCTGTTGGCAGGCGGCCGCGTCGCCGTCGCGGGCACGATGGCCGACGTGTCGCGATCCGACCACGCCGTCGCACACGAGTTCTTCGCGGGCCGGCGCGGCCGTGCGAGTGCGCAAGCGGCGACGCAACCATGATGTCGAACGCATGACGTCGCGAGCGGGCTACATCCGGACCGGCATTTTCGTCGTGACGCTGACGGCGGCGCTGATCTTCGGCACGTTGTGGCTTGCCGCCGGCGGCTCGCCGGGCGAGTACGACACGTACGTGACGTACATGACCGAGTCCGTGTCGGGCTTGAGTCCAGACGCCGCGCTGACGTACCGCGGCGTCAACGTCGGCAAGGTCATCGACATCGCGATCGACCCGCACAATCCCAATCGGGTGCGCTTGATGCTTTCGGTCAAACACGGCGTGCCGATCAAAAAGGACACCGAGGCGACGCTGGAGATGCAGGGATTGACCGGACTCGCGACGATCGACCTGCTCGGCGGCAGTCCGGGTTCACCGCAATTGCTGAAGACCAAAGGCGAGCCCTATCCGGTGATACCGAGCCGCCCGTCATTGCTCGTGCGGTTGGATTCGGTGATCTCCGATCTGCTCGGCAATCTGATCGACATGACGGCGAAGCTGAACCAGGTGCTCGATGAAGACACGCGCACGAACTTCCGCAAGACGCTCGCGCACATCGAAACGATCACCTTCGAGCTGTCGAAACATTCCAACCGCTTCGGCAGCATCATCGCCGACGCGGAGGCTACCGTGAAGAACGCGCGTGAGGCGAGCAACGAGTTGCCGGACCTGATGCGCGACGTCAGTCACTCGACGCAATCTCTTGCGGACATGGCCGATCAACTGCGCGCCGCGGGCGACA
This sequence comes from uncultured Gammaproteobacteria bacterium, assembly GCA_963829065.1. Classification (GTDB taxonomy): domain Bacteria; phylum Pseudomonadota; class Gammaproteobacteria; order Pseudomonadales; family Azotimanducaceae; genus DATJGR01. Next base: position 22,308 of record CAWHHK010000036.1, read on the forward strand.
CCATCAGCCAGACCGCGTTGACGCTGCAGCAAACGGCGCGCACGAGCGGCGGCGACGTGCAGCGCTTCACCGGTACGACATTGCCCGACGTAGCCGCGATGACGCAGGACCTGCGCGACGCCGCCGAAAATCTGCGCCGCATCAGTGAATCGCTCGAGCGCGACCCCAGTGTGCTGGTGTACGGCCGCGCTCCACCCAAGCGCGGCCCCGGTGAGTAAGCAGGAATCCATGCCCATGGCGAATCTATCCACCGGGCCGCGCACCCTGATGCTGCTGTTGGCGCTCGCTGCGTTGTACGGATGTTCGTTCGGTCGCAAGGCGGAACCGGTCGAGACGTATGTGCTCGAGAGCGGCGACGTCGCGACGCCTAGCACGACGGCGACCGCAGCGATCCTGAAGGTCTCGACGCCGACCTCGGCGCCGGAGTTCGCAACTTCCCGGATGGCCTACGTCGAACAACCATACCGCGTCGACTACTTCGCGCAGCATGCGTGGGCCGACACGCCGGCGCACATGTTGAAGCCGTTGTTGACGCGCCAACTGACGAACTGCGGCTTGTTCCACTACGCGTTCAGCGAGTCCACGGGCGTCGATGAGACGCTGAGATTGGATTCGAGCATCGTCGAATTCGCGCAATGGTTTTCGGAAGCAGCGAGCGAGGTGCGCGTGTCGATCCGCTTCGATCTGATCGACGTCGTGCATCGAACGATGCTGATCAGCCAGACGATTTCAGTCACGGAAGCCGCGACGGAGCGCGAACCGTACGCGGGCGTCGTCGCGACGAATCGAGCGGTCCAGCGCGCGCTCGATCAGCTGGTGACGCTACTGCACGATCCCGTGATCGCACTCGATGGGCGAGCATCCGGCACTTAGAGCCGAGCCGCGCGAATCAGTGCGGCTTGTTCGCCTCGACGATGACCTGTTTTGCCATCGTGCCGTACGTTTCGGGATCGAGGTCCCAGCTGACCCAGTCAGCGAACTCGATACCATTGCACCAAACACGAAGCTGAGTTTGGAGTCCCTCCGCCTCGATGCGCCACATGCCGCCGGGGTAGCGGCGAGCGCCGATCTCGAAGTCGCGAATGTTGAACCACTGCGTCGTTTGCATGGAGTTTCCTGCGTCGCGGGTGCGACGAAGTCCAAGCATGCCGAGATCACCAAATCGGTGCTGTGTCACATTTCGCGAAATGCACAGGATCGAATTCGACAAAGGAGCGTGGGTACCCGGAATGCAGCAACGTCCGCGCGATCAAGTGGTCGCTTTTGTAGGTCGCTGTGGAAAGATGACGATGCAGGCGACGATGAACCCAAACAGAATCGCTGATGCACTGTATCTGCTGAATGCAAAGCCGCCTGCGTCGACCGGCTTGTCGAGAAGGTCGCCGAGTACCGCTCCCAGAGGCCGCGTAAGAATGAACGCAGCCCAAAATAAGGCTGTCCGCGAAATGTTGGTCAGGAAGTACAACGCGACCAGGACCGAGAGCAGCGACCCGAACACGACTGCACTGCCACCATACCCCAGTCCGGCGTCATCTGAGGTCCAGTCCCCCAACGCGGTTCCCAGCGTCTGAGAAAACATGATCGTGACCCAGTAGAAGGCCTCCGCCTTTGAGGAATTGATCGAACCGATTGACACCGACCCAAGTGCGCGATGCCAGACTGCGAGTGACGTCAGCAATAGAACGAGCAGAAGAGCGCTACCACCGCTGTACCCAATGCCCAAGGAACGATCCGCGTAATCTGCGATCGTGGTGCCGACGGTCGTTGTCGCTATGATCGCCGTCCAATACAAGCCTGGGTGAAACCGTTGGGCGCGAATCTGAATTGCGACGGCCATCGCGAAGACACCGGCAAATATCGCCGTCGCGACCAAATAGCCGAAATTCATCGACATCGACACAGCGTCGCCGGCGGTCTCGCCAAGCGTGGTCGCCGCGATTTTCATGATCCAGAACAACAAGGTCACTTCCGGTACCTTGTTGATAGCCCGGTCAGTGCTCGTCATTGAGATGGGCTTCCATTGATGCTGACCCAGATTCGCAGCGCTCACGTGTCTACTTCACGCGTCATCGCGCAACCGTCACCCGCAGTGGATTTGCTGCTCCTTGCGCGCGCACATGTCCGGCCAGTGCTCCGCGTCCCAGAAGTCGATCAGATTCAACTGCGCCATCAATGGAATGAAGCGGGGGTCGCCGCGCAGCGGGCGCGCCGCGTCGCTGAAGAAGACTTCTACGTCGAACGGCTCGCGGCTCGCGATGACGTCCTGCATTCCGTTGTAAAGACCGTCGGCATCGCCGATGAAGAAAAGCGCACCGAAATACATCGCCGTCCCGAGCGAACCGGCGCGGTAATCACGGGCCAACACATCGAGTGCATCATGCGCGGAACCTGTCTTGGCAACCGCGGCAAGCGCAGGTTCGATCCACGCGGTACTTTGATTGCGCAGGCGCTGCGTCTCGAACAGCGTCGCGCGCGCCTCGTCCAATCGGCCGTGGGTCAACAGAAATGCAAGCTGCGCTTCCGGCAGTCCCGGACGGTCAATACCCACTTCCGACGCGAGCGAAAAATAACGCATTGCCGCTTCGGAATCGTTGCTCCACAAGCTGACGACGTAAGCACGCTGGTTCGCGGCGGGCGACAACGGATCGGATTTAACCGCGTTGTTCGCGGCTTCGCGCGCGCGCGACATCCACCCGACGCTTGCGAGGAACTGCGAGTACCACTGCAGCGTATCCACGTCGTTGGAACCGGTCGCGAGCGCGGCGTCGAAGTCTTCCTTCGCGCGCCGCCATTGTCTCGACCGAAAACGCAGATACGCGCGCACGCCGCGCAGCCGCGCCGGATCTTCGCCGAGCGCTTCGGCGCGCTCCTGCGCGGCGAGCGCGAGCCGATACCCTTCCTGCTCCGACGTGCCGGTGTAGCTCGGTTGCACCGTGTACGCCTCGGCGAGTCCCGTATACGCGCGCGCGAACTCCGGATCGCGCGAGATGGCCTCCTTGAAGAGATCGACGGCGCGCGTCAGCTGCGCGGGACCGCGTAGTCGCAGCAGATGGTTCGCACGCAGGAACAACGTATATGCCTCGATATCGCGAGTCGGCGGCGCCGGCAGTGAACCGGGCTTCAACGTGCCGACAAGCCGGTCGGCGATGGCGGCCGAGATCTGATTCTGCACTTCGAAGATGTCGTCCATCCGACGATCGTACGTTTCCGACCACGCTTGCAGCCCCGTGCTCGCGTCGATCATCTGCGCGCTGACGCGCAGCCGGTTGCCGTCGCGCCGCACGCTGCCCTCGAGCAACGAACCCGCATTCAACTTGCGCCCGATCATGCGCACGTCCTCGGTTGACCCGATGAAAGCGAAGCCCGACTTTTTCGCAACGACGCGGATGCCCGAAATTCCACTCAGCGCGTGCATGATCTCTTCCGTCAATCCATCGCTGAAGAATTCATCGTCCGACGATGCTGACAAGCTGACGAAGGGGAGCACTGCGATCTGGGTACGGTCGAGCGCAGGTTCCGTCGTGCGATTGAACACCCACACGGCGATGATCGCGATCGCCGCGATCGCGGCCGCGGCCGCCGCGCCGAATAGCGTCCAACGATGATCGCGCCGGCGCGGGGGCACGACGGGTGGTACCTCTTGCTCGGGTACCCCGCGTGGCACAACGACGTTGCCGGGGGGCGGTTCGAGCGGCGGCTCGACGGGCGGCGCCGGTGGCGTTGCGACGGGTTCGGGATCGCGCAACGGCCGCACAGCGGCGATCAGCCGGTAACCGACGCTGGGAATCGTCAACACATAGCGGGGCTGTTTTGCATCGTCGCCGAGCTGCGAACGCAAGATCGAGATGTCGCGCGACAGTACTTCGTCAGACACGATCCGGCCGCGCCAGACTTCATTGGCGAATTCGTCGCGGGTCACCACTTCGTCGGCCCGTTTGGCGAGCAGCACCAGTACCGCCATCACCTTGGGCTCGAGGCGGCTCGTATTGCCATCGCAGACGAGCGTGCGTCGCTTCGGGTAAACCTCGAAGTCACCGACTCGAAAGCCGTCGTCGGTCGGGATCGGCGGCCGCCCCTGCGGGAGCATGGTGGTGGTTTCCTTGACGTTCGCGCGATCAACATACGGATTTGCCTGCGCGATACAAGACTTGTCGTGTTGTGCTCCTCCATAGCCGCGCCGGACGTCGAGGCGCGCGATGTTGTTCGGCCGTTGGGGAAATCGCGGGTCTTTGGGAATCACTGCTGCACTGCTCCTATGACCAGCGCCGGGACGAAGGTCACGATCAACAGCACCGCCACCAACACCGCAAGGAACGGAACGACGCTGCGATAGATTTCGATGATTGGCTTATCGAGACGATATGACGCGAGAAACAGATTCATTCCGACCGGCGGCGTCAGATAGCCGATCTCGAGGTTCAACAGGAAAATGACGCCCAGATGCAGCGGATCGATGCCGAACAGCCGGCTCGCGGGGATGATCAACGGCAACACGACGATGATCGCCGAAAAGATGTCCATCAGGCACCCGACGATGAGCAGCAGCGCGTTCAGCATCAGCAGGAACACGATGCGCGACTCGACGTGCGCGCCGACCCATGCAACCAGCTTCATCGGAATCATCGCGTCGACCAGGAAATTCGTGAGGCCCATGGCGACGCCGATGATCGCGAACACACCGCCCAGCAACGTCGCGCAGCGCACCAGTTCACGCTGCAGGTCAGCGCGGAGACTCACGTCGCGGCGTACGAAGACTTCGATGACGATCACGTAGAACGCGCTGATGGCAGCCGCTTCGATCAGCGTCGCGAAGCCGCCGAAGAGCGCAATCAGGACGACTACCGGCAGCATCAATTCGTAGCGGCACTCCCACAGCGCGCGCCGCGCGGCGCGAGCGTCGAACGTTCCTGCCGACACCGATCTGCCGCGCGACGCGGCAACGCTGTAGAGCGATATCGCGGCGACCAACAACACACCGGGCAGCGCCCCTGCGCGAAACAGGTCGGGGATCGGGACTTGCGCCACGACGCCGTACAGAATCACGGCGAGGCTGGGCGGGAACAACAAGCCGATCGATCCAGTCGTCGTGATCAGGCCCACCGAGAACGACTCGCGCGCGCCGCTGGCGCGCAACGCCGGCAGCAGCAAGCCACCGAGCGCCAGGATCGTGACACCGGAGGCGCCAGTGAAGGCGGAAAAGAACGCACAAACGAGCGTGGCTGCGACGACTGTGCCGCCGGGCAACCAACCGAACAGTGCGTCGAACAGCCGCACCAATCGCTGCGCGGCGTTGCCGCTTGCGAGCACGAAGCCGGTCAACGTAAACAGCGGGATCGCCGGAATGGACGGTGATACGACCAGGCGGTAGATCTCGACGGGTATCGCCGCAGTCGGTACGCCGTCGCCGTAGAACAGCACCAGCGCGATGCCGCCGAGCATGACGAAGATCGGCAGGCCGATGACCGCACCGAGCGCGAGCGCTCCAACGACGCTGCACACGGCAAAGCCCGGCAAGCCGCGCCGTCGACGAGAAGGCACAACGCCAACAATCCCGCCGCGGCGCAGGCGGACGACGTGCGGTGGAATGCGGTCGCCAGCGCGGGCGACGAAGTGGGCGCCGGTCAGTGCGAACGCGATCGGCAACACGCTCGCGGCAACGGGAATCGAAAGCCAGCCGCCAACGCGTTCCGGCGAATCGACTTCGCTCGCACAGAAATTGCCACGACGCCGCGGCGAGACACAACGCAACGGCCGCAGACACCGTTGCAACGATCCATCGCTTGCCGCCGCCCGCGGCTTGAGCCACGAGACTCAGATGCCGGCCGTGCCGCGCGGCGATGATCGCGCCGACGAATGCGACCCACAGCGACAGATGCTGCGTGAACTCGACGGCGCCCGGGATACCGGTGCGCGTCGCGGCGCGCAACAGCAGGTCGGCGACCGGCAGCAGCACCATGCCGAGCAGCGCGCACGCGCCGACGACCGCCTCGAGGCGCTCGAACGAAAGGAGGCCGAAGCGCGGCGGCGCGGTCAACTCACCGTGTACGACGGTACTCATCGAGACAGTCCTTAGCTTTGTTGTAGATGGACGCGGGGATCGAGGCGCCGACGAACTGTGGATAGACAGCGCGGATTTCGTCTTCGAAGCGCCGCGCGTTTGCGTCGGAGACCGGATTGACCACGAGTCCGTGCGTTTGCATCGCCACGATGGCCTCGCGTTCGAACCGACGGACCTCCGTTTGCGCTTGCGTGGTCGCGTGGCGGGCGGCTTCCTAGCAGGGGCCCCTGCTGTGCCGGCGGGATTGCGTCCCAGAAACGTGTCGTCACAACGACCGCGCCGACGAGCGGCGACCAACGCAGGTCCATCATGTTCTTCGCCAGACCGAACCACTGCGAGGACAACGCCGCAACGGGCGGGGCGTTGAATGCGTCGATCAAACCGGATTGCAGGCCGCTCAAGATTTCCGTTGTCGGCAGCGCAACCGGCTTGTAGCCCGCACTCTTGCAGCGCTTGCAGCCAACTGGTGTCGCCCGTCGCGGTCCACATCCGGCTGCGGCGTGCCGCGTCCGGTTCGGCGATCGGCTGCGTCGAAAACAGGTACACCCAGCCGACGTCGCTCCACGCGAGCATCTTGAATCCCTGAGCGAGCGCAAGGGCGTCGAGTTCGCCCGACAGCCGGCTCCGCAGATAGTCGAGTTCCGCGTCGTTGCGGATCAGCATCGGCATCTCGAAGATCCGCATTTCGGCCGCGATCGACGCCATTCCATCGCCGGTCAATGCGGCGCCGTTGAGTTGGCCGACGCGCATCTTGCGCACCATCACGGAGTCGTCTCCGGCGACGCCGCCCGGATAGATGCGGACGTCGATCGGTCCGCCCGAAATGCGGCGCCAGTCGTCCGCCATCGCCTGCAGCGCCGAGTACCAGACGGATCCTTCGGGAGCGATCGTCGCGAACTTCAAGGTTTCGGCGTGCGACGTCAGCGCCACTGCGCGACAAAAGAAAGGTTGCTAACAGACCGGCACATCTTAATTCTCCTCCACATCGATGAACAGATCGGACATATGCGCGTCGAGCCACGCGGCGCGCTGTCGCGCCAGCGTGTTGACGACGCGCCACTCAGGCACGCTGTTGGGATCGACAGCGAGAGCGCGTTGTACGAGAGCGCGAAATTCGTTCGAGTTCTGCTGTTGGACGCTGACACTCTCGGCGAGCGCGAGATGGACCGAAGCGCGCTTGCCGCCGTCCAGTTCACACGCACGTTCGTAGTGCGCGCGCGCGGCCGCGACGTCACCGCCCGGCCGGCTGCCCTCGTATGTGACGAAGAATTCGTGAATGGCGCCGGCGTCGAACTGTTCGTCGAGTTCGAGCGCACGCGCCATCAATGCCGCTGCCAGCGGCAACTCGCGCGAGGAGCTCAGGGTCATCTTTCGCGGCGCTGACGGCGCCGGCGAGGCCGATGCCGGCCCAATACAGGAACGGCACGTCGGCCTTGTGCAGTCGCGCAAGCGCGCCTGCCGGGTCCGCCTGCGAACTGTGTTTCGAAATCTGCGTGATCGAGCTCGAGGCCGCGCAGCGCGTAGCCACTCGCACGCAGGTAGAGTTGGCTGACGCGCTCGTCGAGGCGGTGCCGATCTGCATAGTCCAAGTGCGAGTCGAGTTGCGCCTGCTGTTGCAGCAGAAATCCATACGCAGCAAATCCGCTCGCCGTCGATAGCAACAAACCGCGATGCCGAGGCGAGACCGCGAGCAGGCTCTCGTAGGTCTTCAGACCGAACGGAATCGCCGCGAGGATGAGCTCCGGGTCTTCGTCGCTGGAGAAAGTCGAGGTGCCGCTGCTCAAGCTGTCGCCGACGCGGTTCACTGCCATGCGCCCAAGCGCGGCGCAGCCACTCACGGTCGTCAGCACGAGAGCCACCATTGAAAAGCGCAGCGCGCATCTCAGTGCACAGCGCGTCATTGTTCCGATAGGGTGCATGCCGTTCCTCCTCCGAGTCGACGGGCACGTTAAGGTGCGCTACGGGTTCGTGGCCTGACGGCGAGATGATTTGTCGGTTCGTTTTTCTTCAAATCGCCTTAGGCCTTCTGATGGACGTCCCTTTCTGGAGAGATGCCGCCGTCGGCGATGGAGAAGAAATGGAGAAGCGCGACGCGAGTGCCGTAACCAAACGTTCTGTCAACGACGGCTTAGCCCATCCACTGGTAGACGCCATAAGCAGCCCAGCCCAGTGCGGCGCCGGCCGGCAGGTCGGCGAGGTAGTGCTGTTTCGTGAACACGCAGCTGAGCGCGATCAACAGCGGGAACGCCAACGCGGCCGTTCCGAGCGTGGCGGATGCATGCAGCGCCGTCAGCGTAGCGACGCTGACGTGCATGCTCGGAAAACAGTTGTTCGGGGCGTCGAAGCGGTGCACGAACCGCAGAAACCGTTCCGACAACGATCGTCCACGATTGACGGTGCGCCAGTGCGGCGGTGTTTCGACCGGGAAAAACAGGAAGAAGACCATCTGACCCGCGAGCAACACGAAGAAGCTCATCGCCACGTGATTGAACTGACGCGGCGACGAGACTGTCCAGTTCAGAAAGACGATCGCCGGGTAATAAAGGAAGCTGTAAATCCACGCCCACGCCGGCCAGAACGGAATGCGTTCATCGAGCGGCGTCGCAAAACGCCGCACCGCCGCTTGGGGATGGCGCTGACACCAGAAATAGAACTGATAGACGCCGAACACCAGGAACACGGTCATCACGAGATGGATTGCGTAGTCGATCTTGATCATGGCGATGCCACCGCGACCAGAACCGCGCAGCCGGGAAACGAAGTCGTCAAAGGGACAAAGGCAGCCAGGCACTTCACGAGAGACCTCCGATTGAAAATTGTCTCGACGCATCACGCTAGGTGCCGTGCCGTGCCAAGTCCTGAGGTCTCGGTTAGATTTTCGTGAGGCTTGCTTAAATCGACGTGAGGGGTGACTTAACCTGCGTGCGTTGCGCTGAAAGGTTCGCGATCATGTGCGTGCTTCAAACGCCGGCGATCCAGCGAAAAAAATGACACACCACTGAATGACACAAGCACTGACACAGCATTGACACAGTACAACGCAGGAGAAAAAAGATGATCAAAGCGAGCGCATTTCTGGTGGCGATCGCGTCGAGTCTGTATGCGCTGACGACCTTCGCCGCGGCCCAATGCGAGGGTCCGACCCTCGACGGCAACACGTGGAATCTGAAGTGCGCCGCCGACGCGGGCGACAGCGGCGACGACTACCAATGCGACTACATACTCGTGCTGTCGTACTCGGGAGGCGATCCCGAACAAGAGGAGGCCACGGGATCGGTTTCCCCGGGTCAGAGCGGCGTCATCATCTGGTCGGCCGACGTCAAGGGCGACGAATCGGATATCGTGTCGGCGAATATCGACAGCGGTTCCTGCGAACAGTGATGCACGAGGAACATTTCTGATGAAGAACAGCAACCTCGCCTTGACTATTTTCGCGTGCATTGCCGCTGTTTCGTTGGCGGCGTGTTCGAAGGAGGCGCAGCCCCAACAACCCGTCGCTGCGGCGCCTGCCGCGATAGATAGGAGCGCAACCGCCACAAGGGCGGCGCTCCCCGCGCCCAACCCCGAACGCAACGCCTATTTCGGCGACGTCCACGTCCACACCGGATGGTCGTTCGATGCGTTCACGAACGGCAGCAAGACCACGCCGACCGACGCGTATGCGTGGGCCCAAGGCAAGGAAATCACCAACAGCGGCGTCGGCGGCAAGATTCAGATCCAGACGCCGCTCGACTTCTATATGGTTTCCGATCACGCCGAGTTCATGGGCGTGTTCAATCAGATGGCAAACCCGGACAGCCCGTTGAGCAAAACCGAACTGGCGAAGAACGTCACGTCGCCGGACGCCAACGTGCGGATTCAAACGTTCGCCAAACTGCTGCGCGACATGAGCGAGGGCAAGCACGATCCGATGCTGAGCGATCCGGCGCTCGCGCGCAGCGTGTGGTCCGAGATCGTGAAGGCCGCAGACGCGGCCTATCAGCCCGGCAAATTCACGACGTTCGCCGGCTTCGAATGGACCTCGAATCCAAACAAACGCAACCTGCACCGCGTCATCGTCTTTCGCGACACGGCCAAGCTGCCCGACATGGTGTTGTCGTCACTCGATTCCGACGATCCCGAGACACTGTGGAAGTGGATGAGCGACCAGCGCGCGAACGGCTCGACGCTGCTCGCGATCCCGCACAACGCCAACGCAAGCGACGGCCGGATGTTCGAACTGGTCAAATTCGACGGCAAGCCGATCGACGCGCAATACAACAAGACACGCGCCGCGAACGAACCGTTGTACGAAATCACCCAAATCAAGGGGACATCGGAGACCCACCCGGATCTGTCGCCCAATGACGAGTTCGCGAACTTCGAGCAATGGGATTACACGTTGAGCGCCGACGCCGAGCGGCCGACACAACGCAAAGGCAGTTTCGCGCGCCAGGCGTTGCTCGATGGCCTGTCGCAGGATGCGAGCGGAAACGGCAATCCGTTCAAATACGGCTTCATCGGTGACTCGGACACACACAACGCCGCGGCGAGCAACGAAGAATTCAACTACACCGGCAAGTTCGCGTTCGAGAACGATCCGAAAGACCGGATGAACGGCCAGCCAGGTCAGCCGGCAGCGCAAGTGCAACAGATCCGCGAATTCAGTTCGGGAGGGCTCGCCGGCGTGTGGGCTGATCAGAACACGCGCGAGGCGATATTCGACGCGATGCTGCGCAAAGAAACCTTCGGGACTAGCGGGCCGATGATCAAAGTACGTTTCTTCGCGAGCTGGGACCTCGTCGCCGACGACATGAAGCGGCCCGATTTCATCAAGCTCGCGTACGCGAAGGGCGTGCCGATGGGCGGCGACCTGCTGCCAAGCAACTCGAAGGCGCCGACGTTCTTCGCGATGGCGATGAAGGATCTCAAGAGCGGCAATCTCGATCGCATCCAGATCGTGAAAGGCTGGATCGACGCTGCAGGCACGCAGCACGAAACGATCCACGACGTCGTCTGGAGCGGCGACCGCAAGCCGGGCGCCGACGGCAAGCTGCCGCCGGTCGGCAACACCGTCGACGTCGCGCACGCCACCTATACGAACAGCATCGGCGCGAGCGAGTTGTCCACGGCCTGGACTGACCCGGACTTCAAGCCGGGTGAGCGCGCCTTCTACTACGCGCGCGTGCTCGAGATCCCCACTCCGCGCTGGAGCACCATCGACGCAGCGCGGCTGGGCATCGCCATCCCAGCGGGGTTGGCGGCGACCATTCAAGAACGCGCCTGGAGTTCGTCGATCTGGTACACGCCGGGCTGAACGAGGGCGGCCCAACGGATCTGTTGGGCCGCCACGCCGACCGCTATACCGAGTCCGGCTATACGGAGTACAGAAACGCTTCTTCGACGATCTTGTCGCCGCGAACGGTGTACAGACCCACTTCGCACATACGCGTCCGCGCGCCGCCTTTGGGCGTCATATCGATGTCGAAGCTCACAGCGAACTGATCGGCCCTGTCCCCTATGAACGGGCCCGCGGCCGTCATCGCATGTACCTCGTGGTTCGCGTTCCACGACTCACCTTTTTTCCGCACGGCTTCGATACCGCGCATCCGCGCGGGCATCTCCGGCGTTCCGCTGCCTTCGATACTGACGATGTCCGCGGCGTAGAGTTCGTCAACCGCCTGTTCCGAATCGCCCGAGTTGCAAAGCTGCACGAGTCTTTTGGCTACTGTCTGCGTGGTCATGCTTGATCTCCGTTTGGACGCGACTGTATTTCTGCTCGCACTGGTGCCGGCGCGTCCGGACTCGGCTCACCATTGAGAATTGCCTCGAGGTATCGGTAGCGCGCCTCGCGCAACCGCACCCATTGGTCATACCAGTGACGCAGCTCGCCGAACGTGGATCGGCGGTGCCGCGTCGGTGACTCGCATTTGGTTGGAATTCCTGTCTCCATCGTCGTGTCCTTCCGTCCTTTGGGATGCCAGCATACGAGCACCCTCATGACACCGCTGTGTCAGGAGCCTTGATCGAAGCAGCCCGAAATACATGACTCCTGACAACGTCATGGCAGTAGTCGCCGCTGCGATGGCCACTGCAGTGGTAGCATCGCGGCATGAGACCCGCAGATCGCCTGTTCCAGATCGTGTTGATGCTCGGACGCGGCCGCGTGCTGACCGCCAAAGCGCTGGCCGAGCGGCTGGAAGTGTCGGAGCGCACGATCTATCGCGACATTCAGGACCTCGCGACCTCCGGCGTACCCGTGGAGGGAGAAGCCGGCATCGGCTATTGCCTGCGGGGCGGGTATCAGATTCCGCCGATGATGTTCGACGAGCAGGAGCTGCAGGCGCTGGTGTTCGGCGCTGAAGTCGCCAAATCGTGGGGTGACGTGCAGATGGGTCGCGCAGCCGACCGCATTCTCGCGAAGGTCGACGCCGTGCTGCCGGAGCGCTTGCGCCCGCAGCTGAACTCGCAGCGCCTCGTCGTGCCCGACGTTCGGATGTCGGAGTCCACCACCCGGATGCTGGGTGAGGTACGCGACGCGATCAATCACCGCATGCGCGTGTACCTCGAGTACCACGACGCGGACGGCGAGGCGACCGAACGCATCGTGTGGCCGCTGGCATTGGCATATTGGGGAATGAGCTGGACGCTGGGTGCGTGGTGCGAGCTGCGCCAGGACTTCCGCAACTTCCGCGTCGATCGCATTGCCGGAACGCGCGGGCTGCGCTCCACCTTTCCCGATGAACCCGGCAAGCGTCTCGAGGATTATTTCGCGTCGAAGGCCTGCGCGGGTCGGGAGGATGGCGCCGGCAACGTCGCGCCTGCGCGGCTGCGCCCGCCCCAACCGCGCTAGCGTTCCGCGCCGCCTCGTTCCTTCTACGGCACCAGCACCACTTTGCCGAACACGTCTCGGCTCTCCATCAAGCGCTCCGCTTCGTGCACCTGCGCGAGCGGCATCACGCGATCGATGACCGGAACGAGCCTGCGGTGCTGCGCCGCGTCTAACAGTTGTGTGATGTCGCTGCGCCGCCAGCCGTTCGAACCCAGCAGGTTGTGCTCGTACGTCCACACGTAGCGAAGATCGATCCGTTCGTCGAATCCCGCCGTCGCACCGCACGTGACCAGCCGCGCGCCGACCTTCATGCAGCGCGTCGAGTCGAGCCACGTGCCGCCGCCGGTGCAATTCACGACCAGCTCGACGCCGCCGGCGCCCGTGATGCGCGGTTTCCCAACGAGCTCCCAGACCACTTCTCGCATGTTCTGCAGCGCGTAGTTGACGACATGGTCCGCGCCGATCGCGCGCAACCGATGGAGCTTGTCGTCGCTGCTCGCACACGCGATCACGGTCGCGCCTGCCGCCTTCGCGAGCAGCACGCACGCGGTGCCGACGCCGCCGCTCGCGCCGAGTACGAGTACGGTGTCGCCGGCAGTCACGTTTGCTCGCGTGACCATCATCCGGTGCGCGGTCGCATAGGCGAGCGGAATCGACGCGGCTTCTTCGAACGACACGCCGGGCGGAATCGGCACGAGCTGCGAGGCATGCGCAACGCAATACTCGGCCCGTCCGCCGTCGTAGCGCTCCCCGATCATGCCGAGTTGCGGCAACAACGGATCAACCAGCACGCGCTCACCGACAGCGACGCCGGTGACTTCCGCACCGACCTCGTCGACTTCGCCCGCCACATCCGAACCCACGATCAGCGGCAACGGCAATTTGATGCCCGGCATGCCGCGGCGACTGAAGATGTCGTGATAGTTCAGCGAGCACGCCCGGACGCGAAGACGCACCCATCCAGCCTTTGGTTGCGGCTGCGCGTAATCGTTCTCGAGCACGATGTTCTCGGGCGGACCATGTTCGTACAGGACCGCAGCGCGCATCGGACGTCAGGCCTCGAACCATCCGGTGGGCGAATTCGGCGACGTGCGCGTGTCGATCGGCGACGGCGACGGCGCCGCCCAGCGCACCGCGTTACAAAGCACGCGGCCGATCACGGGGTCGTGATAGATCGGATACGTCTCGTGGCCCGGGCTGAAATAAAACACGCGTCCTTTGCCGCGCCGGAAACAGCAACCGCTGCGAAATACTTCGCCGCCCGAAAAGCTGCTGATGAAAACGAGTTCGTCGGGGGGCGGAATATCGAAATATTCGCCATACATTTCGTGCGTCGCGAGCACGATCGGATGCGGCACGCCGGCCGCGATCGGATGTTGCGGCGCCACAGTCCAGATCAACTCACGGTCGTCCGCCTCGCGCCAGCGCAGATTGCAGCGCGTGCCCATCAGCCGGCGGAAGATTTTCGACAAGTGTGCAGAATGAAGCACGATCAGCCCCATGCCGTCGAGCACGCGCTGCGCGACCGCCTCGACGACGACGTCAGCGACCTTGTCGTGCGCGAGGTGTCCCCACCACAGCAACACATCGATGGCGCCGAGCCGCGCCGCGTCGAGGCCGTGCTGCGGTTGATCGAGCGTCGCGGTCGAGATTTCGTTGCCGGGTAGCCCCTTAGCAAGCGCGTTGGCGATCGCGTTGTGCATGCCGTCGGGATAGATCTTCGAAACCTTAGGATTCTTGCGCTCGTGAACGTTCTCGCCCCATACCGTGATGTTCATTGGCCACCTGTCATTCGTCGATCCACCGATCCTGCCAACCATCGACGGGCTGTTGCTGCGCGAACGGCCAACGCGCGCCAAACGTATCGAGATAGACGACGTCGGCGACCGGCTTGCGGCCCACCGGTCCATGCCGATCGGTCGGGTATCCGATCGGCAACAAGCAATAGATCTGATTGTTGTCGGGTATCGACAGCGCCGCGCGCAACTCGCTCTCGTGCGACAGCGGAAAGTTGAACACCGATCCACCGAGGCCGAGCGCGCGCGCCGCGAGCAGCAGATTCTGCACCGCTGGGAACGCGCTGCCGCCAGGCGTACCGTGGCGACCCTTCAAGCCCAGCACCGCGACGATGACCGGACACTGTGCGAGGTGATGCACGAGATGTTCGACGCTGCGCAGCGACAAGCGCTGCGCGCGCGGCAGTTCGTCAATCACCTCGGGCCGATCGGCATAGCGCGCGATGTAACGTTGCCACGGCGCCTGCGACCATTCCTGCATTTTGGCTTTGACGGCCGCGTCGCGAATGATCACGAACCGCCAGTCCTGCGCGTTTTGTCCGGACGGCGCGCGGATCGCGGCGTCGAACAGCTGGAACAGCACGTCATCGGCGATCGGGTCGCTCTTGAAGCGCCGCAGCGCGCGCGTCGTGTACAACGTCTCGAACAGACCAGGTCGATCGCTCACGCACGTTCCCCACCGGCGACGCCGAGCAGTTGCGCGGCGCCGTCGCCGCGTTGGATCGCGGGCACGTAGGACGCAAGGCGTGCGTTGGTGGCCCGATCGGTGAGATCGATGACGCGACCCTCTTCGGCCGACAGGTACGCCGCCATCGTCAGCCGCACGATCTCGCGGCCGTAATCCCAGTCGAGCAACGCCGAACGACCGCGCGCGAACGCGCGCGCCGCGTCGATGTTCTCATCGACGTAACCGTATAGATCCGGCTCGTTCGGCTGTACCGCCAACAGCCCCTGGCTCGCGGTCGATTTCTCGAGCGCGAGTTCGGCATCTGCCGTGCCCGCCGCAGCTGCATCGCCGATGAAGATCTCGAGCGGCGAACGCAGGCTGTTGGCTTCGAGCGCGTAGCCCGGGCCAAGACCATCGAGCAACAACCGCAACCCTTGTTTGTCGTACATCCACGACACGGTGAATTGACCCTGCACGCGTTGCTGCGTCAGCGGGTTCAGATACGTGACGATGCCGCTCGCAAAATCCTCGGCCGGCGTTTTCGTGTAATCGACACCATGCTTCGCGCGCAATTGATCGCGGTAACGCGGCAGTCCCCATTTCAACAGCGCCACCTGCGCCGTAACCGATTGCGGCACCAGAAACGTCGGTGGCTTGTCCGGTGGGGTCAGCGCGTACCACGACAGCGCGATCGAATGGCAACCCATATCCGACAACACCCCACCGCCTTGCTGGGTCGGGTCCCAGAACCACGCGTTGTGCGGACCACCGTGTTCTTCCGCGGCGCGCGTCAATGCCAGCGGCCCCATCGCGCCGATGACGCCGCGCAACTGAGCGAGCGCGGTCTGCACCGACTTCATGTGGATCTGATTTTCGAAATACGCGGTCGGCGCGCCGATGCGGCGCGCGAGGGCGATCACCTGATCGGCTTCCGCGAGATTGCGCGCGAGCGGTTTTTCGATGATCAGTCCTTTCAGCCGCGCACCCGCCGCCACGGCATTGGCCGCCTCCTCGAGCGCCGCGACGCGCGTGAAATTCGGCCCGAAGAACGCGAGCACATCGACGTCGCGCGCCATCGCGCCGATGTTGGGATAGATCACGCCGGCGCCGAGGTCGTGCTCGCGGACGAATCGCGCCAGCCGTTCGGGCGGTGACCGAGAGACGAGCCCTGCGACTTCCACGCCGCGTACGCTCGTCAACGCGCGCAACTGAAATTCGGTGATGAAGCCGCCGCCGATGATGCCGTAACGTAGTGTCATGATGTGCTCAATCGCTCAACGCGTCGTCTTCGAGTCCGGCTGCCAACGGTTCCGGTCGGGGGCACGACGTTGCAAGATCGACGTGGGCCGCCGAGGCCGACGCGCGAATCGAACTCTCCATCAGATCGAGCACGTGCAGCGAAAGCTCCCCGGATGCACGGTGCGCGCGGCTGCGTTGGATGCCCCGCACCATGTCGGCGAGGCCAATTCCGCGGCTCTGCTTCGCGTTGCCGTGCGTCAGCGGTACGTCGTGCCACTCATCGCCGAAGTGGCGCTTGATCTGCACGGGTCCGCCAAACGTATTCGGATCCGGTACCGCGAGCGTGCCTTCGGTCCCATAGATCTCGAGGTATCGATAACGCGACGCCTGCACGTCGAAACTGGTCACGAGTGTCGCGATCGGCCCTGAGACGAAATCGACGACGCTTGCGACGTGCGTCGGCACCTCAACCTCTATCTGTTGCCCTTTCAACGGTTCGCTGCCAATCGTGCGTCGGGTGTGCGTGATCCGCGCCGAACTCGTGATCCGCCGCGCTGGTCCGAGCAGCGCGACGAGCGCGGTGAAATAGTACGGACCCATATCGAACAACGGACCCGCGCCGCGTTCGTAAAAGATCTGCGGCCGTGGATGCCAGCGCTCCGGTCCGGGCGACAGCATGAAAGCGTTGGCGGCCACCGGCGCTCCGATGGCGCCGGCGTCGATCAGCCCGCGGCAGGTCTGCAATCCGGCGCCCAGAAACGTGTCCGGCGCGCAACCGATGCGCACATTCGCGGTCCGCGCGGCCGCGACCAGCGCGCGCCCTTCTGCGACCGTCAGCGCCAGCGGTTTTTCGCTGTACACTGATTTACCGGCATCGATCGCTGCCCTGCTCACTTCGTAGTGCGCCCGCGGAATCGTCAGATTGACGATCAGATCGACGCCGTCATCAGCGAGCAGCTCGGCGACCGACAGCACGCGCGCGATCGAGTGCGCCTGCGCGAACGCGGTGGCGCGTTCGGCATCGATATCGGCACACGCCGACAGCTCGATGAACGGCAATGCGGCGAATTTCTCGGCATAAACCTTCGCGATGACGCCGCAGCCGACGATGCCGACGCGCGTGATCCCGGGCGCGTTCACGCGAGCCCCACGCGCTCCTGCGCGCTAAGCGGACGCGCGCTCACGCGCGGCCCACCGCCAACCCGCGCGTCGTCAGGTACGCGTGGCTTTTCTCGATCGCAGTGAACATATCCGTCGCACAGCGATCCAGCTCCACGATGTGCCATTTCGCGCGGCTGACTTTCGCGATCGCGGCGATATCCATGACGCCGTCGCCAACGGCCGTCATCGGCGATTCAGTATTGTCGGCGGGACCATCCTTGATGTGCAGCAGCCGGGCACGCGTCCCGAGGTCCGCGACGATCCGCGCGGGATCCACGCCGCCGACTTTGGCCCAGTACGTATCGACCTCGGCAAAGACGGAGTTATCGACGAGGCGGAACAACAACGAGTGCGCGGTCTGATTGCCGATTCGATTCGAAAACTCCCACCAATGATTGTGGTAACCGACGGCCATCCCGCGCGCGCGCGCCTGTTCGTTGAACGCGTTGAGCCGGTCGGCGCATACGCGCACGCCGTCTGCATCGGTGAATCGCTCCGGCGGTAGCATGGCAACGACAAGATCCTTGTTGCCTATCGCTTCGTGCTGATCGAGCACCTCCGTCACAGCGTTCGGTTTTGGCAACGCGACGTGACCGCTCGACACTTCCATGCCCGCATTCGCGATGCAGCGCTTGAACTCCTCCGGTGACAAGTCGCCCAAGCCGGCCGGTTCGACGCCCGCATAACCGATGCGACCGAGCCGCTCGAGCACCGGCGCGAGGCCGCTTTTGGCCTCCTCACGCAATGAATACAGCTGAACGGACAACCGCGGCGTCATCGCCTTCCCCTTTCTTCTTCTGAGTCCAGCGACGATGTCGTAAGCCGCGCCTGTGCGCAAGCACCGGCTACACTACGACATCAATACCGCCAGCACAGACGAGGACAGCATGGAATTCGGCATCGTTCTTCCGCACAACGAGATCGGCAACGACCCGGGCGCGATGAAGGCATTCGCGCAAGGCGCCGAGGCCATGGGCGCGACGCATCTGTTGATCTACGACCACGTGATGGGCGCCGATCCGAACCGGCCCGGCGGCTGGCGCAAAGACCGCTACGACAAGGACGTTGCGTTCCACGAACCCTTGACGACGTTCGCGTTCATCGCCGGCGTGACGTCGAAGCTCAACATGATGAGCGCGGTATTGATTCTGCCGCAGCGGCAGACAGTGCTCGTCGCGAAACAGGCTGCGCAGGTCGCGCTGTTGTCGAACGGCCGGTTTCGCCTCGGCATCGGCACCGGTTGGAACACGGTCGAGTACGAGGCACTGAACGAGGATTTCCACACGCGTGGCAAGCGCCAGGCCGAGCAAGTCGAGCTGTTGCGCAAACTCTGGCGCGAAGACAGCCTGACGTACCAAGGCAAATGGCATTCCGTCAGCGCCGCGAGCATCAACCCGCGGCCCGCGGCAACGATTCCGATCTGGTTTGGCGGCAACGCGCCGGCGCTGCTGAAGCGCTGCGGCGAACTCGGCGACGGTTGGATCCCGCTCAGCGGCCCGACGCCGGAGGCCGCCGAGGCGATCGCGACGATTCGGCGCCACCGCGAGGCGGCCGGCTTGTCGTGGAACGGATTCGGCATTCAGGCGCAAGCGCAATTTCGCGGCGGCAACCCGGAACGGTGGCAAAGTCATGCGGGCAAATGGCGCGACGCCGGCGCGACCCATCTCGCGGTCGCGACGCAGAACGCATCACTCGCGAGCGTCGATGCGCATCTGCGCGCAGCCGCGAGCTATCTGTCGGCGGTGCGCGAGATCGCCGCCGGTGACGACGATTTGCCCAGGTAAGTAGGATTGAGCGACATCCGCAATCGCGCGAAGGAACAACTGCCATCGGTGCTGTTGACGCTGATGAGCATCATCCAGGCGTTGGCGCTCGAGTTCCTCTGGGACATCGTGCGCGTCGCGCCGCGCGTGCTCACGTGGGACGCAGTGCTCGAATGGCTCCAGATCGGGGCGATCATGCTCGGCATCCTGCAGTTGTGGATGTTCTACACGAGCGCGGCCATGCGGTTTCGTTGGACGCCGACGACGCAGGATCTGCTGTTTCCGTTCGTGATCGGCATACTCGAGTTCACGCTGATCGATCTGACCGGCGAGCATCTGCCGCTGTGGTTCTGGATGCTGGCGCTCCTGTACGCGCTCGCGGCGTGGGATTCGCAGATCGTGATGGTGCGGGCCCGCAAGGATCCGGACAATCGCGAGTTTTTCTCAACCGTTCGCCCCGCCGGGTTCGCGGATCTCGTTGAACCTGTGATCGCAATCGGCGGCCTCGTCGCGTTCGGCGTGGCCGTTTACTTCATGCGTGACAACGAGTGGCTCGCGCTCGCGGGTCTCGTCTTCGCCGTCGGCAATCTCGCGTGGCGACTGGTGATGGGACGGCACTTCTGGAACCGCTCGATGCAGGAACCGTAGCGAAGACTGAATTGAGATGGGCCCGATCGATCGCAGTGAGCACGATTTAGATAACGATCCGATGTCGCGCGTCTGTCGACCACCGCCGGTTACGGCTGGACCCAGGAGAGTCGCGTATCCACGAAGAAACTAGAGCTTGGGGCGAACACTTCCGGTGTATCGAGGCTGCCCAGTGAGACGTCGATGATCTCAGGGTGAGTGGCGTTCACGCACGTTACGTGCGTGCCACAGGCGGAACAAAAGTAGCGCGTACCCTTCGTGGATGAGTCGAGCTGCACGGGCGCCGTCGTCAAATACCGGAACCGTTCCACGGGAACAACCAGCCAAGTGACATATGGAGCGGCGTGGATGTGCCGACACATGGTGCAATGGCAGTTCACAGACGAATACGCACCGTCGTCGATTGCATATCGAATCTTTTTGCAGAAGCAGCCGCCTTCGATCATGTCCGTTGCCTTTTATTGACCTGACAGTTGGGGTTCGCGGCGTACTGACAACAGATCTAAGGAGGGGGCGTCGTGTCGGTTCAGGCACAGCCAATCTCGACTGGCAGTCCGGCGCTTCTCCATTCCGGAAATCCGTCTTCCAGACGACGTGCGCTACGCCCTCTCTTACGCAACTCCACCACTGCTTCGAACGCCATCAGACAATACGGCCCTCGACAGTACGCCACGATTTCCTGGCCCTTCGGAATCTCTTTCAGACGTTTCTTGATTTCGGAGACCGGCATGTTGACTGCACCGGGAATGTGGCCGGCCACGTATTCGTCGGGAGGACGCACATCGAGGACGGTCGCCAGGCCCTTCTTGACCCGTTGCATCAGTTCTTTGGCGGGCACCGGCTCCAGGCTGTCCTTGCTGTCGAAGTAAAGCCTCACAAGCTTGTCGACCTCAGCCAAGTGTTCTTGGCCGACCGCGTGCAAAGCGGCGAGCAACCGCACGATGCTGTCACCGGCGAGGCTATAGAACACATACAGACCTTCCTTGCTCGCAGATACCAGACCCACCTGACGCAACTGCTGCAGGTGCTGCGACGTGCTGGCAACTGAGAGGCTGGTCAGTTGTGCCAGGGTCTCAACGTTCCGCGCGCCCTGCGCGAGGAACTCAAGTATCTGTAGCCGCTTCCCGTTCGCCAGCGCTTTGCCGATCCGCGCGAATTGCTCGAACAAATCACCCTTAACCGTCTTGTTTGACATCCACGAAATCCGATAAGTGGGACTATTCAAGAATTATGTTGAATACTATATTCAACTGGTTATCTCGAGGCCAGCCCAAACGAAGGGACTTTGAACTTGGAAGTCTTCCTGCTCAATCACGAGACACCCGCGAGACTAGGCGTCTTCCTCGCGGTCTTCGGCATCATGGCGGCTTGGGAACTGACAGCGCCGCGACGCGTTTTGCGGGAGAGCAAGGCGCTGCGTTGGAGCCACAATCTCGCTTTGACGATGCTCAACAACGCACTGGTGCGAATCACTTTGCCCGTCGCGACAATAGGTGTCGCCGCGTTTGCCGCGGACCGGAACATGGGTCTGCTCAACGTCTTTCACGTCCCGTATGCACTGGTGATCCTACTGTCGATACTGGCGCTGGATTTAGCGATCTATCTGCAGCACCTGATGTTTCACGCAGTTCCGCTGTTCTGGCGCGCGCACCGCGTACATCACGCGGACCTCGATTTCGACGTGACGACCGGTACGCGCTTACACCCGTTCGAAATCGGTTTGTCCCTGCTGATCAAATCCGCCGTAATCCTCGCATTGGGTCCGCCGGCGGTGGCCGTGCTCGCGTTCGAAGTGCTGCTCAATGCCTCGTCGATGTTCAGTCACGGCAATGTGCGCGTCCCGAAAGCTATCGACCGCTGCTTGCGTTGGTTCGTCGTCACACCGGACATGCATCGTGTGCACCATTCGATCGTCACCGGCGAGACGAACAGCAACTTTGGATTCAATCTGACCTGGTGGGACCGGCTGTTCGGAACTTACCGCGCCGAGCCACAGGCCGGTCATGAGGCCATGACGATCGGCATCGCACAATTCCGTTCATCGCGCGAGCTGAAGATCGACCGGATGTTGTTGCAACCATTTCGTGCTGAAGATGGCGCTTACTCAATCAGTCGGTGAACCCCGTTACTCGTTTTCGACGACGCTTAGCCGAGGTGCAACGGCTCGTCGACGTGATCGGTATGACCGCCGATGTCGTACGACATCATGACGAGATCGCGCGACGTCCCGTTGCGGTCCTCGACATAATCCGCGAGCAGCGCTTCCGGAAAAAATCCCAGCCGCCGGAACGCGGCCTGAGCACCGCGCTGATCCGTCGTCATGTTCGCCATCAACTTGCGCAAGCCCAGTCCGCGCGCGAGATCGAAAATCTGCGACGTCAGCACGCGGCCGAGACCGCGGGCGCGATAAGCCACCGCCGACGTTGACCCGCAATTCACCGACGCGCCGCGTCCACGGCGCGCGCGTGCGATGCACGGTCGCGTAGCCGACGATGTGGCCGGCCGGATCACACGCGAGCAGCGTCGTCGACAGATCCGCTTGCGTGTTCTGAATCCAGTCGTCGACGACGGCGGGGTCCGTGATGTCGACGCGCAGGAACAGCAGATCCTCCTGCGGCAAAGCGCGCGCGAACAAGAGCATCGCGTCGCGGTCGGCCGGCGTCATCAGACGGCACTGCACGGCCTGGCCGTCGGGCAGGTTGATCGTGCGGGGATAGGAGTTGGTCATTGCGTCACTGGGCATGGTCGAGGCTCGCTGAGTCGAAAAAGTTGATTGTTCGCGAATTCACTGCGCCACGTGCGTGTCGTGCTTGCTCGACACGCGCGCGGGCGCTGCCCAACAGCTCACCGTACGCGGCGTGCGCGGCATTCCAGATCGTCTCGAGGTCCGGCAACAGCCGCGGTTCGCAGATGAAACTGAAATACAGGTTCTGGTTGTAGCTGAGAATCGTGATGCCGAGGCCGACGTTGCCGCTGAGCACGAGCACACCGATGGTATCGAGCACGCGGTGCCCGCACAGATACTGCGGCACCTGCACGCCCGGCACGTTCGTGCAGACGAAGTTCAGGCCGAAGTTCGGCGGCCGCCAGCCGCCGAGCGCCGGCAGCACCGGCAATTGAAAGCGCGCGGCGGCCGCGGTCGGATCGAACCGCGTGCCGACCAGCTGCGTCGCGACGAGCGCGACCGGCCATGGTTCCGGCATGCTGGTCTGCAGCAGCGTCAGCGCTTGCGCTTCCTGTTCCTGCTTTGATGCGCTCGACCTCTGCGCACACGACGCCGTGGCGCGTCGCGGGGGTCATCGGCCACGCGGGCAGCATCGGAAAAATCGCCGACACCTGGTTGCCGAGCGCGCCGGCTTTGCTCTCGGTGCGCACGTTGACCGGACACATGATGCGCAGGTACTGCTCCTGCGTGCGTTCGTCGTGCGACGCGAGATAGCGCGCCACCGCCTCCGACACGACGGTCAATACGACGTCGTTGAGCGTGCCGCCGAGACCGCGGCGGATTTCGCGAATCTCGCTCAGCGGCTTCTTCAGCCACAGCAGGCGTCGCTTCGGACCGACGGCGCCTGCGTTGAACGGCGCTGTCACCGCCGGCCGCGCAACGAACTTCGACAGACACCGAGACCGCGCGCTGCAACAGCTGCGTATTTCCTGCAATGGTCCGCAGCGTCGCCGCCGGATCGCTGGTCGCGAGGCGCTCGATATTTTCGCGCAACGCGCGGCTGAACAGTTCCGTTGGGGTCGGCACCGGCTGCGGCGTCCAGGGTCCGGTCGGCGGCTCGACGTTGGCGCCCTTCGGATCGAAGTCGTACAGGACCGTCGTCAGTTCGATGCCGGACGCACCGTCGATCATCGCGTGGTGCGTCATCTGCAACAGCAGCGTGTGATTCGCGACGCCGCTTATCACGTAGACGCAGCCACAGCGGCCGCGAGCGGTCGAGCATCGTCTCGTTCAACTCGATCGCAGCGTCCATGCCCTGCTCCAGCGTCGACCCGTCCGGGACGCGGTGTGCGAGCACGTGGTTGGCGAGTTCGAAGTCCGGATCGTCGACCCACTCGGGGTGCGCGATGTTCAGCGGCACGTGCGCGAGCTTGCGCCGATACGACGGCACCAGATGCAGCCGCGACGCGAAGTGCTCGAGCACGCGCTCATGCGAGAGTTCACCCTCGAGGATGTAGACCGACGAGATGTGCATCGGACCGCTGACCGACTCCGTGTACAAGAACGAGGCGTCGGCTGTCGTAAGACGCATTGGCCACTCCGCTGAAGAAGGAAACGTACGAGCGGCCACTATGACGGCGGCGGCGCCTAAGCTCAATCGCGGGTTCCGCCTAGGAGCCGGCGCGACCTATCGGGTCGAATTCACATCGGCGAGCGGCCGTAGACGAGACCCAGACCCTCGCTCTTGTACGCCAACAGTTGCAGCAGCGTGTCCGACGCCGCTTCGCGGATCGACGGATCGAGCGCGAGAAACCAGTTTTCCTGCGTTCGGTAGATCGGTCGCGTATACCAGCCGAACAATCCCGCGCGACGGCTCGATCTCGTGGAGTTCTGCCCCGTGCGATGCCACACGCGACTTTCGAACACCATCATCGTGCCGAGCGGTGCTTCGATGGCCACCGACTCGTCGGGTTCGTCGATCGCCGGATTCCGGCTGCGCAGATGACTGCGCGGCACGACGCGCGTCGCACCGTTATTGTGCGTGAATTCGTCGAGGCACCACGCGACGTTGACGCCCTGCGGCGCCGCCGGCCATGGCTCGGGCACGAAGATCTGATCCGCGTGCAGCATGCTCTCCTCGCTGCCGGGACCGACGATGTTCGCCGACAGATTGCCGAGCAGCGCCGGCCAGCCGATCACCGCGCGAATCAGCTCGAGCGCCGCGGGATGCTCGACGAGCTCGATGAAAATCGGATCACGATTCAGCACGTTCCACACGCGTTGATTGGCGTCGCCATAGTCGAGCCCGAACCGCGGCTGCTCGCGCCCCTGCGCAATGTCGTCAGCAGCGGCCCGGTACAGCGCGGTACGTGCGCGATCGATCTGCGCCGGCGTCAGCACGCCCTCGACGAGACACAGACCGAACTGCACGATGTCGCGTTCGGCTTGCGCGAGATCCTGAGTCAGCGTTGGCAACATCATGGGAAGCGCTCTGGTAGCTCGATGAGCCAAGCGACATACTACCGTCTGGGGAGCATCGAGTGGAGCACACAATGATTCCCAACGTGGGGGATGAGGCACCTGACTTTTCGGTTTTCGACTCGAGTGGCGGCCAGCGCAGCCTGGGCTCGCTCGTTGCGAATGGCCCGTGTGTGCTGATCTTTTATCGCGGTCATTGGTGACCATTCTGTCTCCGTCAGTTGGCGGAGTACGCTCGAGATCATGCGGCGATTCGCGCTGCGGGTGCCAACGTCGCTGCCCTGTCGGTCGATTCTCCGGCGCGTTCTGACGGGCTGAGAACCGAAATCTCGTTACCGTTTCCGCTTCTTTGCGACCCCACACGCAAAGTCGTCCGGGCATGGGACCTGTACAACGCGGGCGAGATGGGCGGCATCGCCGTTCCTGCCGTGTTCGTGATCGGACCGGATCACCGCGTGCTGTATCGTTCGGTCGATACCACGACTCGGCGCGTCAGCACCGCGGGAGTACTCCATTTTCTACACGGCGATGTTGGCGCGGCATCGATCGAGCGCGAGCCTGTTCGTGCGGGTGTTCGTGAGTTTGTGCGCGCGATCCGCAATGCCATTCGGCGGGGCTTGCGTACGCCGGCTGAGTGATTCAGAACACATCTCCGGCGAATTCAATAGCTGCTTCCGCGTCGCCGGGCAGCCGCGCGATACTCAATCAGGTCGAAACCAATAGGTGCCGGCGCCGGCAACGGAGAATGAGTACCCTTTTCGAACAAGAACGCCACGAACCGCTGATTGCTGACGCCTGGGATCGCGAACGCGTCGATGACGCAATCGATCGCATTGTCGCGCGGACACAGGCGGTGTTCGCCGAGCGCGGACATTGGCCGTCAAACTCAAATGACGTAGCGCAAGCGCCGCAACCGACCCCCAGCCTCTATTTCGGGTCAGCGGGCCTCGTCTGGGGATTGGCACAGTTCGGTGTTCGAGTCTCCAACGATGTTGCCCTGCTGCGCGAGGCGGCCAACGAAGCGTTGGCAACCCTCACGGCGTGGAACATCGGCGATGCTTATCTGCGCGGCCTGCTGATGGGGCCCTCCGGAATCCATCTGGTTGCATATCAGTTGTCGAGGGATGCGGAGATCTCCGACGCGCTGTATGGCATCATCCACGCCAACATCGTGAACCCCGTCGGCGATTTTATGTGGGGCACATCCGGCACGATGCTGGCCGCGAAGGTGATGTTCGATGCGACCGGAGAACAGCGCTGGCAACAGGTCTTCGCCGATTCCGCCGCACAGATGTTCGGCGAATTGACGACTTCGCCGAGCACCGGCGTGCAGATATGGATCCAGCATCTCTACGGACTATACCGCCAGCCATGTCGGTGCGGGTCATGGATTTGCCGGCAACCTCGCTCCGGTCATCGTCGGGGACATGCTGTTGCCGCCTGCGGATTTCAAACGATGGCAAGAACTGGCCTTCACGACGACGCGTCGGACCGCAATCGCCGCCGACGGCTTGGCCAACTGGCCACAAAGCATCGATAGCCATCGTCCCGGCAGAACAAATTTGTTGGTGCAGTGGTGTCACGGCGCGCCCGGCATGGTCATTGCGCTCGGCGCACTGTGTGACGGCAGCGAGCCGGCGTTCGACACGTTGATGCTGCAGGCGGGCGAGCTGATCTGGCTGGCAGGTCCACTGCGTAAGGGCGCCGGGTTGTGTCACGGTACGGCCGGCAACGGTTACGCACTCCTGCGTTTGTTCGCGCAGACGCAGGACGAGCGCTGGCTCGTCCGCGCGCGGGCGTTCGCAATGCACGCGTTGCAGCAATCCGACATCGCGCGTCAACAACACGGCGATCTGCGGCACTCGTTGTGGACCGGTGACATCGGGGTCGCGCTTTATCTGCGCGCCTGCAAAAACGTAGATCCCCGTTTCCCGACTTTTCAATATTTCTAAGGCGATCGGGTCGCTCGGAAGTTTTGCCATCAACCTTCGAACGCAGCGACCTCCGCGGTCAGCCGCTGCGACGTTTCGGCGCTGCTGCGCAGCAGATTGAGCAGCAGCCGGATCATCAACGCCGGGCAGTCGTGTTCCAGGCACGCGAACGCCTTCGCGCTGAGCGCATAGCACGTAACCGTCGTGTCGGCGCGGACGTCGGCGGAACGCACGCCGCCGGCGATCAGCGCGGTCTCGCCGAATCCCATGCCCGGCGACAGTGTCGCCAGGCGCTTGAAGCCGCCCTCCGGCAGTTCGACGAGCACGCTGACGTCGCCCTTCACCAGGAAATACAACGTATCGGCCGCGTCGCCACGCCGCACGATCAGCGCGCCGGGTTCGAAGTCGCGCCGCTCGACCCGCTGTTCGAGGTGAACGATGTCGCGCGCGCTGACGCCGACGCAGAGGCGATGCTCGGCGAGTCCCGCGATCGAGGCGAGGCTGCGCCGCGTACCGTGACGCTCGAGCAACTGCCGCTCCGCCCACTCGAGTCCGAGATCGAGCTGCGGTTGAAAGCTCACCGAGAGCGCGACGCGCGGATCGAGTTCCGCGCCGAACGTGCCGAGCAGCTCACCGCGCCGGACGCGCGTGAACACGAGCTGCTGATTGCGCGCCGCGCAGGTCTGCACCAGCGCTGCGAGCAGGCGCGTCGCGGCCGGATCGACGTGGGCGACGCGCTTGAAGTCGAGCACGCCGATGTCGAGCGCTTCGCCGCGCTCGACGATCTCGCGCACGATGCGCTCCACCGTCGAAAAACGCAGATCGCCCTGCAGTTCGTAGACGCACGCGCGGGCACCATACTCATCGAGCAGCTGCGTCTCGTTGACCGGCCGGCGGCGTTTCGAACGCACCGTCGCCAACGTGTAACGCGCGCGCACCGTCGCGACCGACGGCCGCGGCGGATGCAGGAAGTGCAGACCCAGGTCGCGCGACAGCGCTTCACACACCTCGACGCCGCGAACGCTGTTGCCGCGGGCGTCGAGCGCCGGCGAAAACACGCCGATGCCGAGCTGGCCCGGCAATACCGCGACGATGCCGCCGCCGACGCCGCTCTTCGCCGGCATGCCGACGCGATACACCCACTCGCCGGCGAAGTCGTACATGCCGCACGTGGTCATGACGCTGAGAATCGAATCGATGAACTCGGCGCGCACCGCGCGCTGCCCGCTGACGGGATTGACGCCGCCGTTCGCGAGCGTTGCGCCGATCAACGCGAGGTCGCGGCAGTCGACGAGAATCGAACATTGCTTGAAGTACAGTTCCAGCGCCGGCTCCGGATCGCCGTCGACGATTCCATAGTTGCGCAGCATGTGACCGATCGCCCGATTGCGATGGCCGGACGCGCGTTCCGACTCGAATACCGCCGCGTCGATCGACAGCGGCGCGACCGGCGTACGCCGAGATCGCGTCGGTCATGCGCGTCAGCCGCGCTTCGCTCGTCGCGCCCGCGACCAATGACGACGTCGCGATCGCGCCGGCATTGATCATCGGATTCAGCGGCCGGCCGCTGTCGGGCTGCAGACTGATCGAATTGAACGCGTCGCCGCTCGGTTCGACGCCGACGGCTTCGCGCACGCGCTCCGGCCCGCGATCCTCGAGCGCCACGCCGTACGCCAACGGTTTCGAGATCGATTGAATCGTGAATTGCTGGCGCGTTGCGCCGACCTCGTACACGTGGCCGTCGACCGTCGCGATGACGATGCCGAACCAGGTCGGGTCGGCCTTCGCGAGTTCGGGAATGTACGTGGCGACGTCGCCGTCCTGCCGATCGATCAGCCGCGCATGCAACCGCGCCAGGTAAACCTGGACCGGTGACGGCAGCTGCCGGATCGTGGCGATCTGGGACATAGCGGCCCGCTATGCAACTTCTGTGCACGAGTGCGTGCGCACATCGTGCGCGGCGCGCTGTGCATACACGTGCGCAGTCTCTGTGCACGCCTGTGCGCGGCCTCTGCGCGCCGCTGGCGCCAATTGGCGCGCAGCTCGCGATGAGGCGCTCAGCCACGGCGCACACGCACACGTACGGTGCGTCGGCGGCCCCCGCGCACCGATACGGCGCGCGTCGTCAGCGCGGCGGCAGACCGCGCTTCGCGCGCTCCTGATTCATGCGGATCGCATCGGCGCTTTTGCGCGGCGTCTTCTCGCTTTCATCCAACAGCCCCACCATGTCGCGGCCGGCTTTCTGCTGGTCGTAGGTAATCCATTGTTCGGGGACGATTTCGAGAATGACGCGCAGCGGTGAGTCGAGCAGCCGGTAGAACGCTTCCTGCCCGGTCTGGCTGTCCGGGCGGATCTTCTGCGACAGCGCAGCGTAGAACCACTCCTTGGTCTTCTGGTCCTCGTGAAAGTACGCGCGACCCTTCATCGTCGCCGCGCCCTGCGGACAATTGCGCGAACGTCCGGCAACGCCGCTGACCGCGACCGACACGCGGTTGTTGCGGCGGATCGCCGCCGCGCGGTGCCGGTGCGCCGCGAACGTCAGCCAAACGCTGCCGTCGTGCCAGACGAACGCGTGGGTCACGCCGACCGGCCAGTTATCGCGCGTGACCCACATCAACACGCACTCGCTGGCCTCGCGCATCAGCGCGTCGATCTGCGTGTCGCTGAAGCCGTAGATCGAAACGATTTCGTGGTCGTGCGACGTATCTGTCACGGGCGGCCTCCGACGCTTCCCGAGGTGGCCCGCAGGTTATCATCCGGCGCAGCGATCCGAAGGAATTCGACATGACGCTGCTCGCCCGCATCCTCGCCAGCCTGGTCGCGCTGTTCTTCGTCGTCTGGGGAATGCGGTTCTACTTCACGCCGGATGCGATGGCGCGCGAGTTCTCCATCGTGCCGCTCGGCGTCGCGGGACTGTCGACGATCCGCGGCGATCTGGGCGGTGCGTTCATCGCGATCGGTGTGCTGATCGCGCTCGGGTTGCAATCCAGCGCGCCGCGCTGGCTGTACGCCGCGGCCGGCATCATCGGCGCTGTGGCGCTCGGCCGTGTCGTCGGCTTCGTCGCCGACGGTACCGTGCCGAACAGCGTGGTCCCGTTCGTCGTCGAGGTCGTGTTCATCGTCGTGCTGCTCGCCGCCGCGCGACGGATCGGCCGCGCGCCGACGTGAGCGAGACGGGGGACGGCCCGTTACCGCTCGGCTTTTCGCAAGAGCGACTCGCGCGCATTCCCGCGTTCGTCGAAACCTACGTCGACGATGGCAAGTTGCCGGGCTACGCCTGCCTCATCTCCCGTTTCGGCGAAGAGGCGTACTACACGGCCTACGGCTACAGCGACGTCGAACGGGGCAAGCCGATCGCGCGCGACACGATTTTCCGCATCTACTCGATGACGAAACCGATCACCAGCGTCGCGTTGATGACGCTGTACGAAAAAGGCGCGTTTCAACTCGACGACCCGGTCGCCAAATACCTGCCGCAATGGCGCGACCTGCAGGTATTCGCCGGCGGCGACGCGACGAACTATCACGTGCAGAAACCCGCGCGACCGATGCTGATCAAAGATCTATTCACGCACACGTCGGGACTCACGTACGGTTTTCTCAACACCCACCCGGTCGACGCGATGTATCGCGCCGCGCAGATCGGAGAGCGCGGCCCCGGCGCGACGCTCGCGGGGATGATCGATGATCTCGCCGTGCTGCCACTGCAGTTTTCGCCGGGCACGCAGTGGAACTACAGCGTATCGACCGACGTGTTGGGATACCTCGTCCAGGTGTTCGCCGACCAGGACCTAGGGCAATACATCGCGGAACGCATCACGCGCCCGCTCGGCATGGACGATACCGGCTTCTTCGTGATGCCGAAAAATCACGCGCGTCTCGCCGCGTGTTACGACCGCGTCGTCGCGACGAATTCGTTCAAGCTGCAGGACGATCCGCGCACGAGTCCGTATCTGACGCAACCAACGTTTCTATCCGGGGGCGGCGGCCTGGTGTCGACGATCGACGACTACCACACGTTCGCGCGGATGCTGCTCGGCAAAGGCGCCGCGAATGGCGTGCGCGTGCTGGGACGCAAGACCGTCGAATTCATGACGCTGAACCACCTGCCGGGCAACAAAGACATCGCGGCGATGGGCCGGCCGGTTTTCAGCGAGACGTCGTACGACGGCATCGGCTTCGGGCTCGGGTTCTCCGTCGTGCTGGATCCTGCGACCGCGAACGTCGTGGATTCGGCCGGCGACTTCGCGTGGGGGGGCGCGGCGAGCACCTATTTCTGGGTCGATCCGGTCGAAGAACTGATCGTGATCTTCATGTCGCAGCTGATGCCGTCGTCGTCGTATCCGATCCGCCGTCAACTCAAGGCGTTGGTGTATCAGGCGTTGGTTGACTAACGGCGTCGTCATCGATGGACGTTCGCGTCAGTCTTTCGGATCAAGGCTGCCCACCCGCCAACAATGCTTCGTAGCCGGAAATGACATCGAAGAGTTCTTCGTCGATGCCGTTCTGCCGCTGACGGTTGAACGCGCCGTGCAGGTTCTCCAGCAATTCGTCGATGTTTCTGTCGGCACGCTCCATCGCCGCCAGTCGGCTTGCATTCTCACTCGCGAGGGACTCGGCGCACGCACGAAACAGCGAGACGAACACGTATTCCCGGAGGAGCGCGCGCACCGTGGTTAGGCGGCTACCGATGACCTCCGGCAGCGTTCTCGTCGGCCAGCGCAGAGAGGACAGCGCGCGGCGCCAATTTTCGTCGAGCGGCAGTAGCCGCTGGACAATGGGCGCATACGTCGAACCCGTGGTGCGGCGATTGAAGACCAGGTGCAGTTCGACTATTGCGCTGGGGCGCAACTCGGTCTCGAGCAGGATCTGAGCGATCAGCGGAACGATCGCCTCCACCGAACCCGGTACCGGGAAAGTTCCCGCCAGTGGCACGCCAGCGTCGCGCAGGCGAGATTGCGTGCGCTCGCCAACAGCCCAGACGAGGGGATCCCGCGGAAGAGCTGAGATCGTCTCGAAGGCGTGGGCGACGACCACCTCGTTGAACTGTCCTACGAGACCCTGGTCGGACCCGAAGACGACGACACCTGCGGCCCGCGCGCTGGATCGATCGTTCCGCGACGCGAGCGAGCTCATCGGCTCGGTGTCCCGCAGGCAGACCGCCAAGCCGAATTGCACCGTGCGATCGTAGTCGGCCAACGCCCGTACCAGATCTTTCGTACTGTCCGATACTCGAAGCCGCCAGCGCCTTCATCGTTCGAACGACAGATTGGAGATCTCCGGCGCTGGAGATCTTCCGTCGCAGGTTCGCAGTCGTGTCGCTCATCGATGCTCGGAACTCGCTTGCGGTTGGCGTTGGAAACGCTCGAGCGCATCACGACCGATGTCGATCATCGATTTGCGATCCGCATCGCTCAGCGCGTCGGCGGTTTCGAGTCGCGCGCGCACCTCTGCCGGAATGTTGGTCGCCGCATCTTGCAGCGCGCGCTCGGCGTTCGTCATCTGCTCGATCGGCACGGTGTCGAACAGTCCAGTCAGTCAAGGCAAGCAGCACGACGATTTGCGCCGGCACGGACACCGGCGCGAATTCCGACTGCTTCAGGCAAGCGCGGATGCGCCGCCCATGCTCGATGATCTTGCGGGTGTCGTCATCCAGGCGGGCGCCGAACCGGGCGAAGGTCTCGAGTTCCTCGAACTGTGCATACGCGAGCTTGAGGTCGCCCGCGACCGCGCGATAAGCGGCCCGTTGCGCCTTGCCGCCGACGCGCGAAACGGATTTGCCGACGTCGACGGCGGGCAGCACGCCGAGTTCGAACAGCGACGGCGAGAGGTAGATCTGGCCGTCGGTGATCGAGATCAGGTTGGTCGGAATGTAGGCGGAAATATCCTCCGCTTCGGTCTCGATGATGGGCAGCGCCGTCAGCGAACCGCCGCCACGTTCCTTGCTCAGATGCGTCGCTCGCTCGAGCAGTCTCGAGTGAATGTAGAAGATGTCGCCGGGGAAGGCTTCGCGACCCGGCGGCCGGCGCAGCAGCAGCGAAAGTTCTCGATACGCGCGCGCGTGATGGGTGAGATCGTCGTAGACGATCAGCACGTCGCGGCCGGCTTGCATGAAATGTTCCGCGATGCTCGTTGCCGCGTACGGCGCAATATAGGCAAGTCCTGGCGCGTCGTTGCCCTCGGTCACCACGACAACCGTGTATTCCATCGCGTCGTGCGCCTGCAATACCGCCACGACTTTCGCCACCGCGGAGGCGCGCTGGCCGATGGCGCAATAGACGCACACGACGTTCTGGCCGCGCTGGTTGAGGATCGTCGTCGATCGCAATCGCAGTCTTGCCGGTCTGCCGATCGCCCAGTATCAACTCGCGCTGCCCGCGTCCGATCGGAATCAGCGCATCGACGACCTTGATGCCGGTCTGCAGCGGCATCGGTGACGGGCGCACGATCCATGATCGACGCGGCGGCCCGTTCGATCGGCAGGCGCTCGCTCGCGGCCACCGGTCCGTTGCCGTCGAGCGGTCGGCCGAGCGGGTCGATCACGCGGCCCAGCAATCCGTCACCCACGTCCACGTCCACGACGCGTCCGGTGCGCTCGACTGCATCGCCCGCGTGCAGATGCCAGTAATCGCCGAGCAGCACCACGCCGATTTCGCTCTCATCGACGTTGAACGCGATGCCGAACACGCCGCCCGGAAATTCGAGCAGTTCCTCGAATCCGACACTCGGCAGACCCACGACTGTGGCAATACCAGTGGATACGGTG
This sequence comes from uncultured Gammaproteobacteria bacterium, assembly GCA_963829065.1. Lineage (GTDB taxonomy): Bacteria > Pseudomonadota > Gammaproteobacteria > Pseudomonadales > Azotimanducaceae > DATJGR01. The sequence goes on from CAWHHK010000036.1 coordinate 56,291, forward strand.
CTGATCGTGCCGAACTCGCGTGGCGCGAGTTGCGGCGCGAACGCTTCACGCGCCTCGGCGATTCCAGAAAACGTGCGGTCGAAGACGCGCTGCAGACTCTCAGGCGCAGGAATGGGCGTGCTTCACCGGGCGTCCAGTCGGTGCGGGGGGCTCGTGCCCCATCGGCCGTTGCGGGCGCAGCAACCTTGGCTTGCTCGTTCAGTAATTCGCCGACCTTCTTTTCCATCGACGCAAGGTAGTCGGCAATGCTCCAGGCGAGCTTCTGTCCATTCGCTCTGAGCTCAACGCCGCTCACCAGTTCCGGCGCGATCTCGAAGCGCACGCGGACCTCGGCGCGAGACGCTTTCATTGAGCGCATTCTGTATCGCCGCGCGCCGCTCCGCGGGGAGTTCGAAAGCGCTGCGAACGAGCGCGACATCGGACGAGGACATCAGTGCCTTCGCGAAAGCCGCCTTCGTCGCGAGCGTCCATTTCACGCAAGCGACGCGTGAACACCTCGCCGAGCGCGCTCTTCCAGGCTCACCGTCGCGAGATCTGCAAGCGCCTTTCGGGCGATTGCAAACACCTCGTCTTGAGTTCGGCGACTGATCGCGCGACTCAGGTTCTGTGCGTCATTGCGGAGCGCCTCCATCCTTTTGGCAGTCAAGGCCTCGGCGGCTCTGCGCGCATCGTCGAGGAGCCGCTGGCGTTCGGCTTTCACTTCGTCCGCGACATTGCTCATGAGCGCCGCGCGTTGTTGGTCGAAGTCCGAACTCTTGCGTTGGAACTCGTCGCGTTGCTTCTCCGCTTCTGCCTTTTTCGCGTTGGCATCCGCGAGTTCGCCGGCAATCCGCTGTTCTCGAGCGTCGATGGCCTCGAGGATGGGCTTGTAGAGGAACCGTTTCAGCAACCACACCAGGATGAGGAAGTTGACGATCTGCGCGCCGACGGTAAACCAATCGATGAGCACGGATTACTTTCCCGCGGTTTGTGCGAGCGCGTGGTTCCAGAACGGATTGGCGAAGATCAGGATCATCGAGATCACAAAACAGTAGATCGCCGTCGACTCGATCATCGCGAGGCCGACGAACAGCGTCCGCGTGATCGTGGCAGAGGCGTCGGGCTGCTGCGCCAGCGATGTGAGCGCGGTCGCGACTGCCCTTCCCTCCGCGAGCGCGGGACCGAGACAGCCGAAGCTGGTGGTGATGCCTGCGATGGCGATGGATGCCAACGCGATGAGGGTCATGCTGTCCATGGGCTGTCCTTCGGCTGCTCTACTGTGAGTTCAATTCGGCTGCGCCGATTGCGGCGCCGGCTGACGCGCACGCACAGCCGCGGCAATGTAGACCGCGGCGAGAATACTGAAGATATAGGCCTGCACCATGCCGGTCAGCAAACCGAGCGCCGTCATGACGATCGGAAAGACGAACGGCGTGATGGTCAGCAAGAATGCCGATGATCATCGCGCCACTCATCATGTTGCCGAACAGGCGAACGGCCAGCGCCAAAGTGCGCGACAGTTCGCTGATGATGTTGAACGGCAACATCAAGAGCGTCGGTTGCATGTAAGAGCGCAGGTAGCCGCCGACGCCTTGCTGCTCGATGCCGAACAGCGGCACTGCCACGAAGACGCACAGTGCGAGCGCGGCGGTGGTCGACAGGAGCCGGTCGGGGGCTGAAATCCCGGGACGATCGTGCAGACGCTGGCTGCAGCGACGAACAGAAACAACGAGCCCAGAAAGACGAAAGGTACGACCTCGGCCGGTCTAGACCCACGTCTTGCGATTTGTTTCTCGATCCCGGTGACGACGATTTCCAGCAGGTTCTGCCAGCGCGAGCGCTCGATCCCGTTCGACAGTTTGCGGGTGACGAGCTTCAGAGACGAGCGAGAGCACGAGCCATCAATGCCCAGGTGAAGATGATGGTTGCGTTGAGTTTCGCGAACCCGTGCTGCCAGAAGATCACGTCGTCAGGACTCAGGTGCATGACCCACCTCCGTTCGCCGACGCACTGGATATTCTCGCGACGTCGTCACTCACTCATGACGCATGCGTGCGAGGACGAAGCCGACCAGACACGCCGCCAGACGCTCCCCGTCTCCCGCGACCGACGAGATAGAACCCTGCCAGGGCCGCGTTCGTCCGCAGCAGTCACGCTGCCGAGCAGCCAGAGCGCGGGATGTTTGGCGGACCTGACGTGGCGCTACGGTCCACCAGAGGCCGCCGAAGAACATCGCGCCGAGCAACGAGCCGGCGAGCAACGCAAACGTCAGATTCGCCACTTCATTCATCGTCCGTCGGCCTGCTCATCGCGGATCGCCTCGTCCTCTTTGGCAACCCAATGCCACGCGATTGCGCAGCCCGCGAACAGGCCGATGATCAGCAGCGTCAGCGTCCAGGAGTGAACGCCAGGGTAGCGCCTGTCCAACCACGCGCCCAGTGCAGCGCCGAGCAATGTCGGCACAACCACCGACCAGCCGATCAGCCCCATCATGCCGAGGCCGAACCAGACGCCCTGCGCCGCGTGACGCCGCGCCTTGAGCTTACGCGCCGCCTTCGCGCCGACCTGCGCGGCGAAGTTCGGCTTGTTCTTCATCGATTCCCGCGTCGACTCGTCATTCATGGCGGAAGGTCGCGAAGCGCTGCAGAAATCCGGTTTCCAGTTTCGCCATCACCGTTCTCAGAGCTTTGCTCACGCGCATCCAAGGTCAGAAATTCGCGCTCTACGGCGTCGCGCAACTGGGCCAGATCGGTTCCACGCATGGCGCGGCGTACGGAAACGAAGACATCAGCGCCGACCTTGACCAGCACGCCACCGTCCAGAGCCGTATAGGTCTCGCCGTCCGCCGCGGTCTCATCAATCAGAATGCCCGGCGCGAGTGCCGCTACACAGTCGAGTCGATGCGGCAGTATTCCGAACGAGCCCTGCGGGGTCTCGGCGACGATGCGCAACACGTCGGTTTTGTCGGCGAACACCTGGAACGGTAAGAGCACCTTAAGGTTCATCGGTATGCGCGGTGCGTGCGTCCGGCTTCGCTCTTGCCGTCGCTTCGTCGATGGTGCCGATCATGTAGAAAGCGCGTTCGGGGTAGTCCTTGAATTCATCGCGCAGGATGCGCTCACACCCATCCAATGCGTCCGCGAGGCTGACGAGTTTTCCTTCGAAGCCGCTGAATTGCTTGGTCGTAAAAAACGGCTGCGTGAGAAAACGCTCGAGCCGGCGCGCGCGAGCGACCACCTTCCTGTCCTCCGGCGAAAGCTGTTCGAGGCCCAGCATCGCGATGATGTCCTTCAACTCAGAGTACTGCGCGAGCGTTCGCCGGATTTCCTGCGCCAGGCCGTAATGCCGTTCCCCGACGACGCCAGGCGTCGCCATCTTCGAATTCGACTGGAGCGGATCGATGGCCGGATAAAGGCCTTCGCCCGCCCGCTTGCGCGAGAGCACGATCGAGGCGGACAGATGCGAGAACGTATGCACCGCCGCCGGATCGGTGAAGTCGTCTGCCGGCACGTACACCGCTTGGATCGATGTGATGGCGCCCGTGTCGGTGTTCGCGATGCGCTCTTCCAAAGCGGACAGCTCGGTTCCCATCGTCGGCTGATAGCCGAGCCGCGACGGCATCTGGCCCATCAACCCGGACACTTCCATGCCGGCCTGGATAAAACGAAAAATGTTGTCGATCAGCAGCATCACGTCGCGATGCTCGTCGTCGCGAAAGTATTCCGCCATTGTCAGCGCAGCGTGACCCACGCGAAAGCGCGCGCCCGGTGGTTCATTCATTTGGCCGAAGATCATCACCATGTTAGGCAGGACGCCCGCCTGCTTCATGTCACGATGCAGCTCCTCGCCTTCCCTACAGCGTTCGCCGATGCCGCAAAAGATGCTGACGCCATCGTGGTGGCCGACCATGTTGTGGATCATTTCGGTCAGCAACACCGTCTTACCCACGCCGGCGCCACCGAACAATCCGGCCTTGCCGCCACGTTCGAGCGGCACGAGCACGTCGATCACCTTGATACCCGTCTCGAAGATTTCCGACTTCGTCGATCGTCTGCCCAGCGCTGGCGGAGCTCGATGCACGGATCGCCAGTCAACACCTGGCAACGCCGGGCCACCATCGATCGTATTGCCGAACACGTCGAACATACGTGAAAGGATTGCGTTGCCGACCGGCGCCTGCAGCGGTCCGCCGGTGTCGTCCACCGCCATCCCGCGCACGAGACCTTGCGTGGGCGTCAACGCGATCCCCCGCACGTGGTGTGCATCGCGCTGTGAAAGCACTTCGATGACGATGTGTTTTTCGGTGCCGGTACGCAGCACCGTGTGAATCGCTGGCAACGCGTCATCGAACCGGATATCGACGACGCTGCCGCGCACGGCGACCACCGTGCCGGTACTGAGCGCGCGCGTCGCCAGAGTCATGCTGTTTCCATTTGGGCGCTGTATGCCATGCTCAGCGAACTGCGTAAACCCGAGACGATGCCGCACACAGATTGACCCGCCCCAAGGCGTAGGTTTGTACGACGACCATGGAAGGACCGTGGTCCGACGATCGAACCCCGCGTAACTGCCATCCAATCTTCGACTGGCAACGGGCGACCGGCAGCGTAGAGTCGAGCGATGCAATGCACATCATTCCATCCGGTCGCTCGTCTTCGCTATCGCGAGCAGGACAGCGCGCTGACACTGGCCGAGGGCCTCGAGGAATACTACACGGCGAACGCGGGACGCGTTGCGCGATCTCGCGATCTGCCGCCAGAGAGCATCGAATTGTTCCGCAGCCACGATCTGTGCCACGTCATCTTCGGGCTGGACACCACGCTCGAAGATGAAGCGTTGGCGGATACGCGCACATTGCTTTCATGTGATGTCGGCGTGCGGCGCTACGTCGCGTATCTGGCGCGCGACAAGCAGGCTCAAGCGCTCTTCAAAGAATTCGGCTACCTCAGGAGCGCCTGGGTAACGGTCCTCGCGCTACCTCGTATCTGGCGCGCACTTGTCGATGCGTGGCGAATGAAAAAGCGTTGGCCCTGGATTCCCCCCGAGTCCTTCGAGAGTCGCACACTGGCCGATTTACGCAGCGAGTTTGGGATCTGCGTCGTATGAGCCATGTTGGAGTTTCAATCGTCGGCTGCGTCATGCGTTGATCGAATCGCGATCGTCTCGCCAACGACACCGTGCGCGATCAGCGCATCGATCTCCGCCTCGCTCAATCCCGCTTCGAGCAGCACCGCGCGGCTGTGCTCGCCGATTTCCGGCGCGCGCGTCGGCGTGCGCTGCGGTTCGCCGTGCAGCTTGAACGGCGTGGCCAGCGTTTTGTCGTAGCCGGGTTGCGCCGAGTCGGTCGCGACAACCAGACCGTTGCTGATCAGTTGCGGGTCGCAGACGACGTCGGCGAGTCGCGCGATCACGCTGAACGTCACGTCGTGCGCCTTGAGCGCGGCGTCGGCTGCGTCGATCGTCATCGCCGCGAAGCCAGACGCGATCAACGCGCGCAGTGCGTGGCGATTGCGCATCGCGGTCTTGTATTTGCTGAAGCGCTCGTCCGCGGCCCACTCCGGGTGTCCCAGCGCAGCGGCGAGTCGCGGCCATTCCTGCATCGGCAACGCCAACGACACCATCAGGTGGCGCCCGTCGCCAGTCGCGTAGACATTGCCGAACGGATTCGACCAGCCCTCGTCATCGCGCCGCAGCGTCGGGTCGTGTCCGGCCAACACGGCTTGCAGCTGCAAGCCGTTCGCCCACGCGCCGGTGACGGCCAGCGACGTCGACACCATCGCCCCTTCGCCAGTCTGTTCGCGCCGGTAGAGCGCCATCATGATTGCCCCGAACAACGTCATCGCGGTCGCGTGATCGCCGACACCGCCGGCCGGCGGCGCCGGCGCGACGTCTTTCTCGCGCATCACATCGAGGATGCCGGTGCGCGCGAACCAGCCGGTGACATCGAACGCGCGGCGCGATGCCTCGGCACCTTCGAGCCCGTAGCCGGAGACCTGCGCGTAGATCAGGCGCGGGTTGCGTCGCGAGAGCGTCGCATAGGTCAAGTTGTAGCGCTCGAGTTGCTCGGCGCGCAGATTGAACAGCACGACATCGGCGCCGTCGATCAATCGCAGCAGAATCTGGTAACCCTGCTCGTGCGTGAAATCGAGCGCCACGCCGCGGCGGTTGCGGTCGGTGAGTTCCCACGCAAATTGGATCGGGTGGCCGCCGGAGATGCGTCGATGGCCGTCGCCGGTCAGCGGTTCGATCTTGATCACGTCGGCGCCGTAATCGGACATGATCGTCGCCGCGCACGGTCCTGCGAGAAATGACGCCGCATCGATCACGCGCAGTCCCCGCAATGTCGCCGTCATGTTCGATCTCCGTTGGCACCTCCTGCGTATATTGCCTATGCCGTGGCGCAGGGGAAACAACATGTGGGAGCGTCGGTTTGGTGACTTAGCGGCACGTCGATTCACGGCAATTCGGACAGAGCCTGCAGATTGTCGATTGCAATCAGTGATCTCGCCTCCCCTGAACCACTCCGAGAAACAAGCTCGACCGCCCCCCTATTGCGCTGTTAGTTCTTGCTTTTTGTTGTTTATCTCGAGATACTGTACATAAATACAGTATCGACTCCAGGCCATGTGCACCCAATCCATTTGTGCCGAAATCGTCGCGCTCTGCGCCGACATTCATCGCGCCGAATACCGCCTCCTCTCGCTGATCGAAAAACTGGATGCGGCGAAATCGTGGTGCCACGAGGCGATGCCGAGTTGTGCGCATTGGTTGAACGCGCACTGCGGGCTGGATCTCGTCACGGCGCGAGAGAAAGTGCGGATCGCGCACGCGTTGCCGCGGCTGCCACTGATCCGCGAGTGTTTTCGCAGCGGCGAACTCAGCTATTCGAAGGTGCGCGCCATCACGCGGGTCGCGGGATCGGACAACGAAGCGGAACTCGTCGAGATGGCGCGGACGAGTACCGCGGCGCATGTCGCGCGCTACGTTGCTTCGATGCGACAGGCGGAACGCTTGAGCGAATCGAAAGCGGCGTTCGATGCGTATCGGCACCGCACGTTCACGTGTCACACCGACGAAGACGGATCGCTGGTGTTCGAGGGTCGGTTGCCGGCCGACCAGGCAGCACTGTTGGTCCAGGCGCTCGACCGGGCGATGGAATGGTTCGGCGACCGGTTCGACGAGTCGCCGCAGACGATCCGGCGCGCCGATGCACTCGCGATCCTTGCCGAACGATTTCTATCCGAACCACCGAGAGCCGACGAAGGCCTCAGCTCGGCGGATCGATTCCAGATCACCGTGCACGCTCCCGCGGGAGCGTTGCCCGAACTCGGCGGGGTCAACGCCGATGACCCACCGCAGATCGAAGATGGCGCAGTGCTCGCGTCGGAAACGTTGCGCCGGATCGCATGCGACAGCGCAATCGTGCGCATTCTCGAGAGTGGCGACGGCGAACCACTCGATATCGGTCGCAAAACGCGCGTCATTTCACCGTCCCTACGCCGGGCACTCAAACGCCGCGACCGCGACGCGCCTCGACAACCTCGTGCTGCTGTGTCGGCATCACCATCGGCTGCTGCACGAAGGCATGTACTACGTCGTCAAAGACGGCGCGCACTTCATCTTCTGTCGTGGTGATGGCACAGAGATTTCGGCGGGTCGGGAAACGCCGATTGCAGCATTGATCGAGCGCGCGCGAAGTCGGTTGGTGATCGCACCTGCGATGACTGCATGATGCTTATCGAAGCGTGTCGGTGTGCGGGCCACGGGATCGACACCACTGCTCGAGGTACGGCGCCCGGTTCGACGTCACGCCGGCTGCCGCGGTGTTGCGGTCAGGTGATGAACCAGCTGTTCACGTCATAGCGTTGGCAGGGCCTTGGTGAGTGGAACCTCGAACCCCGGCACTCCAGCCTGACACCGAGCGACGCGCCGAGCTCCAAATCTTCAGCGAAGTTGGCGACAAAGGCGTCTCGCAGAGGCAAGAAGCGGTCGTCGCAGTAACCCTGAATGTCGTTCATGAGTTCCTCTCGACTTGCGACGTGTGCCGTCCGCGCTGAGTATGGCGCAACAGGGGCAATCGCAAAGAGGAGCGGATCCTCCGTCTTCCGGCGTCATCCGGTGATCGGTTGCACCCGCAGACCATCGCTCGCTTTGGGGAGCTGCGTCGTGATGATGCGGCTCCCCGGGCGCAAGCCATCGCCGCGCACGAGCACTCGATACGCGCCGTCCGAGGCGCGGTGATCGCCGATACGTTCCACGGTGATCCCTTGTAGGCGGTCGTCTTCGACCACTTCGTAGATCACGGTTGTTCTCGTAGATCGATTGCACCGGTAACGCCACGACCTGCTGCTCCGCTGGCAACGTTACTTCGAGGTCGACCACGCGGCCGATCTCCGGCAGTGACGTTGTCGTTGCTGAGTTCGAGTTTGAAAAATGCGTCGAGGCCGCTTTGGCCCGTGCGGACGTTGCTCGACAACCGACTCGAACTTCAGCATGCGTCCGCTGTCGGCGATCCGCGCGGTGACCGCGACGCCACCGGCGAGCGCTTCACGCACACGCGACCCGTAGCCGTCCGGCAGCGGCGCACGAATTTCGAAACCTTCGGCGTCGGCGATTTCAATGAGCGGCGAGGCCAGACGTCGTGTGGTTGCCGGACGCAGCGAGTACCGCGAGCACGGGCCCAGCGAACGGCGCACGAATCGTGGTGTGATCGAGGTCGATGCGCGCTTGCGCGAGTTCCGCTTGGCTGCGCTCGATGCGCGCCATCTGCTCGTTGATGCGGTTCGGAAAATCCGCAAGCGCGCGTACGTGGTTCTGATAGTCGATTTCCGCGGCGCTCTCCTGCGCGATGGCTTCATCGAGCATCGATGTCGCGATCATCTTCTGCTTCAACAGGTCCTCATAGCGCGCGCGTCGTTTGATCGCGACATCGTGCACCGCGCGAAACTGTGGGTCCGTTTGCGCAACCATTCGCTGCTCGGCTCGCAGCGATTGCAGCGCGGCCTGCTGCTGGGCGACATCCGCCTCGTGCTCTTTGACGCGGAGCTCGAATTCGTTGCTGACGAGTTCGACGAGGATTTCATCTTTCGAGACCCACTGCCCTTCGCGCGCGCGAACCGATGCGATTTCGGCGTTCAGGTCCGACTGAATATGCGCGACCTGCACCGATTCGACGCGACCGTACGCGGCGAACGTCGGAGCGAGGGCGGACGGAATCACGGTCGTAACGGACACCGGCCAGATCTTTTCCGGTTTCACCGCCGGCGTCGGCGACGGGCCGGTAGCGAAGATCGACACCGTGATCAGCGCGGATGCGCCGAGCACGCCGCTCGCGAGCGCGGCGCGTCGAGCCCGTTCGCCGCGCGGCAGGTGTTTGCCGAGCGTCGTCTTGAGTCGATCGAACTGGATCATGGTCATGCTTCCTTCGGGACAGCGATGGGGCGAATACGCGTGTTGTACAGGTGCTTGATCCGTCGGCTGAGCGCTTCGAGCAGCAGAATCAACGCCGGGATTACCAACAGAACCAGCAACGTCGAGAACAGCAGACCGAAGCACAACGTCACCGCGATCGGCGTGACGTATATCGCGAGCGTCGACGTGACGAACATCAACGACATCAATCCGGCGATCGTCGTCAGCGACGTGAGCATGACCGCGCGAAATCGCGCGAGCACCGCGGCTTCCAACGATTCCTTGAGGGGGCGACCGGCTGCGAATTCAGTCTTGAGGAACTCGATCAGTACGATGCCGTCGTTGACAACGATGCCGGTCAGCGCGAAGAACGCGAGCAGCGACATCGCGCCGACGTCGATGCCCATCAGCCAATGGCCGACGATCGCGCCGGTGAGGCCGAACGGAATGGTCGTCATGATCGCAAGCGGCCACAGGTACGACGCGAACACCCACGCAAGAATCAGGTAGATCAGAATCAGGGCGAGCACGCTGCCGAACGACATCGTTTCCAGAATCAGCTGGTCGCCTTCGGATTTTCCGGAAAGGCCGAACGTCAGGTGGTGAGCTGCGGTGATCGCGGCGACGTGGTTTTTTTCGACGTCCGAGATGATCGCGAGCGCGTTGTTCACGTGTTCGTCGACGTCGGCAAAAACGCGCACGGCCATATCCCGCGTTGTTGTGGCGGATCACGTCGATGCCGCGGCGGTTGTACAACGTGGCGACGCTGCCGAGCGGCACCAGCGAGCCGGACGGCGTCTGGATCGGGAACTGCTGCAGCCTCGCGAGATCGTCGCGTTCCGCGTCGGGCAACATCAACGCGCACTTCGAGTTCGGAGTCGTTTTCGTTGAAGATCTGCACGCGTTGGCCGTTGTAGGCGGCGCGCAGCTGGCGGCCGAGCGAATCCGACGTCAAACCCAGACTGCGGCCGGCAGGCGTGAGCTGCGAAGATCAGTTGATCTTTGCCATACGGCAGATCGTCGAGGACGTTCGACACGCCCGGATAACCTTCGAGCACGCGCGCGAGCTCGTCGGCGCCGGCTTTGACCGACTCGAGGTTGGCGCCGCGCAGCACGAGACGTGATATCGGGCTGACCGTTGTTCGCGCCGCCTTCGACACCGACGTACAGCTGCTCGACGTATGCGGGTTGCTGGATCTTGTCGCGCCAGGATTTGCGCGAACACCGCGGGTTCGACGCTGCGCGATTCCGCGAACGCATACGGCGCGGCAATCGACAGGTACTGAACGCCGGTTTGACGTTCGCGATTGAATTCGGCGACGTTCTGCTGCGTCGTCCAGCCGTTGAGATTTGTCGACTGCCGAATTGCTGGTCGGTCTGGCGCAGCGTGTCTTCGAGCTGCGCGATGAACGCGTGTTTTTCGCGATCGCTCGCGGCGGCGCTGAACTCGACGTCGGCTTTGATCGACTCGAAGTCGAACCCGGTGACGAAGTGGATTCCGACGTGCTGCGACGCAACGAGGCTGATACCGCATACCATCGCTCCGATGGCGGCGCACAACGTGACGCCGGGTTTGTCGATCGCTGCCCGCGCCAGCGGCATGAATCGTCGATGGAGGAAACCGCGCGAAGGCGGCGTCGAACCGCGCGCGCAGTTTCGACGTCGTCGATTTTCCGCGCATCTTTTCGAACGAAGCCCCTCAGGTGGCCCGGCAGGACGAGGAAGCACTCGACGAGGGACGCAGTGATGATGCAGAACAGGACCGTCGGCAGCGCGAGGATCGCGGCGCCCATCTGACCACCGAAGAGCATCAGCGGGATGAACGCGGCAAGCGTCGTCAGCGATGACGCGAGCACCGGCACGAACATCCGCTTCGCGCCGCCGATCGCGGCTTCGGTCGGCGTCGCGCCGGCTTTCGAACAGCGTGACCGCGTCTTCGCCGACGACGATCGCGTCGTCGACGACGATTCCGAGCGCCATGACGAAACCGATCAGCGCGATGATGCTGACGCCGAACCCGAACACCCAATGGAACATCGTGAGGCCCAGCAGGCAGCTGACCGGCACGCCGACAGCGACCCACCAGCTGACGCGCGCGTTGAGAAACAGGAACAGCGTCATCACGACGAGCAGCAGGCCGGACCAGGCGTTGTTGCCGATCATCTTCAGCTGCGCGCCGAGCATGTCCCAGATGTCGTACGACATCGACAGCTCGACGCCTGCCGGCAACGTCGGACGGACGTCCTTCAGCCACTGCTGTACGATGGCTTCGCCGCGATGCGCGTCGAATTGCGTTTCGCGCATCAACGTCATCTGGATCGCGGGACGGCCTTCGCGCGTGACGATGGGTTGACCGTCGCGCGGCCGGCGCACGACATCGGCGATGTCGCCGACACGGACCAGCTGATCGCCGTGATCGATGTGCAGTTGCTCGAACGCAATCGGATCGCGCTTCTGATCGAGGCTGCGCAGTTGCCGCGAGCCTTGTCCCCGACCGATCGTCCCCGCCGGCACGTTTTGCGAGACGTTGGCTATTGCGACCGCGAGTTCATCGAGCGTCATGCCGAGCTCGTGCAGACGCGCGGCCGATGTCAGCAATGCGATCTCTTCTTCCGGCAGACCGTCGTATTCGACCGCGGCGACGCCGCGCGTCATCAGGTCCTTCTCCATGCCGCGCACGAGCGGAATCAGGTCACCGATCGTGCCGGGACCGGTGACCAGGATCGACGCGATCGGTTCCATGTCGATGAATCGGCGGACTATCGGCGGTTCGATATCCGGCGGCAGGTTGCGGATGTTCGCAACGCGCTGCTTGACGGTGTCGAGCGCGAGCACCATGTCGGCATCCATGTTGAACTCGGCGATCACCTGCACGAATCCGTTCATCGTTCGCGAACGCAGCTCGCGCAGGTTGTTGACGGTACGGATCTGCTGCTCGATCGGTGTCGTGACGAGCTCTTCGATGTCTTCGGCAGAGGCGCTGCGCCATTCGACCTCGACCACGACATAAGGCTGCGGCGACGGCGGATCGAGTTGGGTCGGGACGTTCTTCAGCGTCCAGATCCCGCCGAGGATCATGATCGACATGGCGAGGTTCGCCGCGACGCGGTGTTTTGCGAAGAGCTCGATCAAGATGGACGTCTGCCGATGAGGACTCATCGGGTGATATCAGGAACTGTGCCAACACGCGGGTATCGGTAAGGTACTGAAATCTATGAGATGTCGGAGATCGCGGTGAGCGCCTCAACGGAGCTGTTGGCGAAATTCACCAAATCGTGGCGACTTCCTCAGCGGTGATCACTCTGGCTGTACGGCGTGGTACAGCAGCTGTACGAGTTGCCACTGATCGAAGCTCGGCACGGCGCTACCGCTTGCACCAACGCACGAATTTCGCGCTGCGCAGGTGTTTGGATAGTTCGTTGCGCTCAGCACATAGCCCTGCTCGACGGGATGCGCGTATTGGGTCAGCACCACGAGAACGAGGTCTTCGTCCGGCCAGACGATGATCAACTGCCCGTCGACACCCTCAGCGGCCGCGAGTGTCGCGGGCGGTCGTGCGCCGAAGAAATAGTTTTCGTTGAGGATCCACCAGTGCAGGCCGTAGGAAGCGAGACTGTCGGCTGCCGTCAGCGATTCCTGCACGAACGGCGCGCCGAGCAGTTGCTCTCCGTCCCACTCCCCATGTCGCGTCATCAGCAATCCGAAACGCGCGAAGTCGCGAATGGCCATATCGATGCAGCAGTAAGTCATCGGATTGCCGGAGGGATCGGACCAAATGCCGACGGCCCCAGCATCGATCCCAATTTTCGTTAGCACCCGACTGTTCAGAAACGATTTTGCGTCGGTGCCGGTGGCTGCCAGCAGTAGCGGTTGGATGACCTGCGAACCACAGTTGGAGTACTCGAACCCGGTACCGGGCGGACGCACGAGGTCGCGCGTCAACGCATAACCCGTCTGATCGGTTTCCCAAAAAATGCTGTCACAACCATTCGCGTCGCCGGGCAGTCCGGCGCGCATACGCAGGAGTTGCCTGATCGTGACGGCCGAGCGTGTCGTGCCGCGCCATGGGGCGACATATGCGCTGACCGCGTCATCCAGCGAGCGAATGCTGCCATCGGCAAGCGCAGCGCCAACGGCCGCCGCATAGAAACTCTTCGCGACCGACCAGCTCGTACCAAGGTCGGAGGCGTTGAAGACCTTCGGCGTAACGTTCACCGACGACGTAGCCCGCCTTCACGAGCAGTGCGCCCTGCACGGCGCGATCGGTGAAGACGTGATCGAGGACGGCTGTTACGGCGGAGTCTGTCATGCCGACCGATTGGGGCGCCGCGTTCGCGAGGCTCCAGTTTGCGTATCGGGACCGCGGACGCTCGACCGCTACACTGGTCGAACCGCGATTGACTCCGGCCGCGTCGCGAAAGCGAACAAAGATACGATGCGCAGCTGGATCCTGATTCACGACCGCCGAGGCCGAGGCAAATACGCTGAAGGTTGGAGTGGCCCCTTCCGCGAATGACAGAGTGAGTGCATCGGTGGTGGGTATCGCCGGGTCGAGACACACGCCGGTGACCGGATCGGTTCGACAGAGCGCGAGCGACATCGGCAGCGCAGCACCATTGGTATCGGCGGATACCTGAATCGAGCCCGTTACGCCGAGATTGATTGACGCGATCGAAAATGCGCCTGTGCCCGTGCCTGGATCGAGATGCACGATGCCGTCGTTCTGGGCAGTTGCGGCGAGCGCAACGATATCGGGCGCGCTATGCGACGAGCTTGCCAGCCACAGCGTATTGATGCCAGGCAGCATCGTCGCGCTTGCGGCGTCCTGACACCGGAACGTGAACGCGACGTCAGCGTCCATGGCGGCTGTCGGCCGCAGCGCAAGGACGAACGTCTGCGCGACGCCGGCGGGTATGTCAGTTGGCTTGTCGGGTGACCCGGTGGGGGTGTTGGTCGCCGGGTCGGTGGTTTGGTATTGAAACTGACCGGTGAACGCCGTCGCAGGCGCGATGAAGCAGTCCTTGGCGACGACGGCGCCCGCGTTGATGATCGTTGCGAAAGCCGTGGCAGTTGTCCCGATCTGGACCGAACGGCTGCCGGGCAACACTGCCGCGACGAGTCCCCTGTTGCTGAACACCCCGGAGGGATCCTGTCCATCCGGCGCCGTCGGGTTGTTCCAGTACATCGTGATCGAGTCCGTCGTACTGTTCGGCTCGATCCGCGGCACCTTCACCCAGATCAGCGACTCACCCCCCACATTGAACGTCGCAATCTCGTGCGAGAGTACCGTCACCCCATCGGCATCGATGAAACGCAGATCCGCTCCGTTGGCTTGCACCTGCGTGTAATCGAAGTTCGAAGGCGTCAGCTTCACCAGCACCGGAAAGTCCAGCTGCGCCTCAGTGGTCCCGGTGGTATCGAATGTCAGCTCGCGGCGTGCCCCCCATGCCGCGTTCCACCAGTTGTCCTGCACGTTCATCGTCGCCGTCGTGCTCGCCGTCGCACCACTGTTGTCCGTCACGGTCAGCGTGATCGTGTACGTCCCCACCGTCGTGTACACATGTGATGCCGTCACCCCACTCGCCGTCCCACCATCCCCAAACGTCCACGCATATCCCACAATCGTCCCGTCACTATCACTCGACCCCGTCCCATTCACCGCCACCGTCAACGGCGCAGGCCCCACCAAAGGACTGCGCGTAAACGACACCACCGGCGCTACGTTCGCTGCCGTGACGGTGATTGTGAGTTCATCGAAGCTCGTGTACTGACCGTCGTTGGCGGTCAGCCGCAGCACATAGGTGCCGGCAGTCGGGAATACCACGTGGGTGTGCGCCTGGTTGACGTCGTTGAGCGGCCATGTCGGTGTCGCCGGTCCGCTCTGCGACGTCCATTGCAGCGTCACCGCACCCGGCGGGTTCGGCCAGCCGTCATCAACCACCGCGGCTTGAAGGTCCAACGTCTGCCCAACAGCAAGCGTCTGGTCCACCCCAACGTTCACACTGGGGGGCTGATTGATCGGCGGCGCGAGCACATTGAAGCCAACCGTCGCCGTCGCACCCGCCAGCACAGCGTTCTGCGCATCCTCGAGTTGCGCCACAACGGTGTGCCCCCCCGGCACCACATCGTTGAACGTGTAACTCCCCGTCGGGTTCGCAATCGCAACCCCAACTCCATCGAGCAACAGCCGCACATGGTCGTAACCACTGCCGATGAGGGTGTATTTCACCGCAACGTTCGGGCCGGATACCGACGCACCTTGTAACGGAGCGGTCAACGTCACCGTCGGCGCCGCACTGATTGTGATGTTCACCGGCGTCGAGATGGTGCTCGCGTTGCGATTGTCGACGGCCACCGCCGTGAGTGAGTGGGCGCCGATCGATGGCGCCACCCACGTCATCGCATACGGTGCCGTCGCATCGCTACCGATCAGCGCTCCATCGGCATAAAAGTCCACCCGCACCACGTTGCCGTCGCTATCGGCTGCGCTCGCCGCCAGTGCGATGCTCGACACGGTGTAGGCGAAGACGGCACCGTTCGCCGGCGCGCTGAGGGACACCGTCGGTGGCACATTGGGCGTGGTGACGGTCACCGATAGTTCGTCGAAGCCCGTGACCTGACCGTCATTGGCAGTCAGCCGCAGCACATAGGTGCCCGCAGTCGGGAACACCACGTGGGTGTGCGCCTGGTTGGCGTCATTGAGCGGCCACGTCGGTGTCGCCGGTCCGCTTTGCGACGTCCATTGCAGCGTCACCGCACCCGGCGGGCTCGGCCACCCGTCATCAACCACCGCGGCTTGAAGGTCCAACGTCTGTCCGACAGCGAGTGTCTGGTCCGCTCCAACGTTCACACTGGGGGGCTGATTGATCGGCGGTGCGAGCATAGTTACGCTCACCGTCGCCGTCGCACCCGCGTTCGCCAGCACGACGTTCTGCGCATCCTCGAGTTGTGCCACAACGGTGTGCCCTCCCTGCACCACGTTGGTGAACGTATAACTCCCAGTCGGGTTCACAATCGCAACCCCAACTCCATCCAGCAACAGCCGCACATGGTCGTAACCACTGCCGGTGTTGTTGCTCACGAAGAGCGCCAATCCGGCGTTGCGGCTCCAACTACCCTCCGCAGGGGACGGAATCGTCGTTGCTCCACCACCCGACGTCACGTTCCCAGTCGAGATGAGGGTGCCGTCGCGCGGATCATAGAATTTGTAGTTGTAGCTTCCGGCGGGCGACAACGTCATGTTCACAGCCGTCACAGCCGTTTCCGGTGACGTACCCCAAAAGTACACGACGTATTCAGAACCGGGATTTGCAAGCACTTGATGATTCGATCCACTCGGACCCGCACTCACGAGCGAGTCGTACTCATTCCCAGCGCTATCCACCGGCGACATCGCGCCAAGGTTCGCCAACGTGTCGACCAAGTCGCGAAGGACCTTGATCCGCGTCCCGACCCGATCCCAGTCCGCGATGTTCTGATGCAGGTTGTACCAACCGAGTTGCGAGCCGGAGAGGAACAGGCCCCACATCTGCTTGGTCGTCTGATTCAATCCGGCGCCGTCGAGCGCCCACTGAGTGGACGGCGTGAGCCACCAATTCGAGGGGCGCACGTAGAAGTCGTACGTCCCACTCTCATTCGTTTCGAACAATTTGCCCTTCAGCTGCGCGGCGTGCATGTCCGCCGAGATCTCGCCAGGATCGACACTCGAGAAATGCGAATTCAGAACGTTGGCGCTGGCGTCATTCCACAGATTCGAGTAGTTGGTGGACCGGGCGCTATCGTCGGCCTCCACGCTCACCGGCCGTGTCGTATTGGCGCGCAGGTACGCCGCCCAATACCGCAGATATGCCGTCACCAGGGAGACCGAAGATCCACAGTTGTAAGGCTCGTTGTGAATTTCAAAATAGACGTTGGGATAAGTGCCGAGCTCAGCCAGGACTTTGTCGTACAGTCGTTTTTGATAGTCGAACACCGTGCGCCCGCTCGATGACGTCTCGGCGTAGGTCGGATCGAACCATTCCGGCGAGAAATTCGAGTTCGCGTTGCTCGTGAAGGCGTTATTCGAATTGTTCGCCTTGTTGTACTGAATGGGCCGATCGAGCCCTGAAGGTCCCGCGTTGTTCCAGACCGACGTGCACCCCGGATAGAGCGAGGACATGTTGATCTCAACAATGACGTTGCGCGCCAGAGCCTTGTCGAGAAAATCTTTCGTCGTGGACCAATACGTCGAATCCCAGGTGTCGAGATCGTACTGCTGCGTCCCGCTGTTGTACGCGTACGGGCGCCGCACGCTGCGCAGATCGGTTGTTGGATCAATGAAGATCCTCACTTTGTTGATTCGGTACGCAGCGAACTTGTCCAACAACGCCGTGTAGTCGAACCACGTCGGATCTGCGTGGATCGCCTGAGTATCGCCACCGACCAAATAGCGCGGCGCGTTCTTGTACGCGAACCAGCGTCCCTGCTGGCGCAGTGCGTTGCTCGCGAGCAACATACTCGACTGGGGTTCGGGAACGGGCGCGCCTGTGATGGCGTAGTTCACCACGATATTCGGGCCGGATACCGACGCGCCTGGTAACGGAGCCGTCAGCGTCACCGTCGGCGCCGCATTGATCGCGATGTTCACCGGCGTCGAGACGGTGCTCGCGTTGCGATTGTCGACGGCCACTGCCGTGAGTGAGTGGGCGCCGACCGGCGGCGCCATCCACGTCATCGCATACGGCGCCGACGCAACGCTGCCGATCAACCCCCCATCGGCGTAGAAATCCACCCGCACCACGTTGCCGTCGCTATCGGCTGCGTTCGCCGCCAGCGCGATGCTCGACACGGTGTAGGCGAAGACGCCCCCATTCGCCGGCGCGCTGAGGGACACCGTCGGTGGCACGAGCACAGTAACGCTCACCGTCGCCGTCGCACCCGCGTACGGCAGCACGGCGTTTTGCGCATCTTCGAGTTGCGCCACAACGGTGTGCCCCCCCGGCGCCACGTTGGTAAACGTGTAACTCCCCGGCGGGTTCGCAATCGCGACCCCAACTCCATCCAGCAACAGCCGCACGTGGTCATAACCACTGCCGATGAGCGTGTAGTTCGCGGTGATGTTCGGACCGAACATCGACGCGCCTTGTAGGGGAGCCGTCAACGTCACCGTCGGCGCCGCACTGATCGTGATGTTCACCGGGGTAGAGATGGTGCTGGCGTTGCCATTGTCGACGGCCACCGCCGTGACTGTGTGGGCGCCGACCGGTGGACCCACCCACGTCATGCCGTACGGCGCCGTGGCGGCGCTACCGATCAGCCCACCATCGGCATAGAAGTCCACCCGCACCACGTTGCCATCGCTATCGGCTGCGTTGGCCACCAGCGCGATACTCGACACGTTGTAGGCGAAGACGGCCCCATTCACCGGCGCGCCGAGGGACACCGTCGGCCGTGCATTGCCGACGCCGGCACCGAACGTGACCAGACTGCCGTCCATGGATCGGCGTTGGGTAGCGATCCAAGCGTCGGAACGGCGCACATTGGAGATGCGCACCTCGTCGATGAGGCCGTTGAAGTAGTCACCGCCACCGCTGCGACGGCCGATGGAAAGTGGCACTGTGCCCGCCACCACCGGCGTGATCGCGGAGAGGGTGGTGACGTTGGTGCCGTCGGCATAGACCTGCGCAACGACGCCGTTGTACGTGGTAGCCACGTAGTGCCAGGCACCGTCATCGAGTTCGACGATGCCGCGGCCATAGCTGCCACCGCCGGCGCCGCTGCTGAGTTGGTTGGGCGCCCCTTTGTACTCGAACTCAAAGCCCGCCGTATCGTTCCAGAGGTTCTTCTTGTCGATGATCCGCGCGCCGTCGATGACGTCGGCGAGCGGCTTTACCCACGCCTCGAGCGTCAGCGTATTAGCCAACGCCAGGCTCGCCGCATTCACCACACCGATGTAGCTCGACGTGCCGTTGAAGCTGCGCGCGCCGCCTAAGTACCCTGGCACCGCGGTCGTCCCCTGGTTCACCCCGTGATTGGCATTGCTCGTGGAGTCGTTGAGCGTGCCGTCGAAGTGCCACACCCCTGCATAACCATTGCTCCACACCCCAGCGCGGTTCTGCCCATCCGCCGCCGTCGGGTTGTTCCAGTACATCGTCATCGAGTCCGTCGTACTGTTCGGCTCGATCCGCGGCACCTTCACCCAGATCAGCGACTCACCCCCCACATTGAACGTCGCGATCTCGTACGAGAGTACCGTCACCCCATCGGCATCGATGAAGCGCAGATCCGCTCCGTTGGCTTGTACCTGCGTGTAATCGAAGTTCGAAGGCGTCAGCTTCACCAGCACCGGAAAGTCCACCTGCGCCTCAGTGATCCCGCTGGTATTGAACGTCAGATCCCGCCGCGCTCCCCACCCCGCATTCCACCAGTTGCCCTGCATGTTCACCGTCGCTGTCAACGCTGCGGTCCCCACCAGACGACTACGCCCAAGCGACGCCGCAGGCGGTGCGCCGGGTGCATTCACTTGGACGTTCATGACGTCCGATGCGAGGTTGCCGGCGTCATTGACCACGTCGAGGCGGATGCCGTGGTGGCCAAGCGGAAGCGCAACCTGCGGCGACGCCCCGGTCGCAATGAGCTTGCCGTCGTCGTACCACGCATACGACAAAATCGCGTGCGCAGGATCCGTGCTCTGCGACCCATCGAGCGCAATGCCCTCGACGCCGTTGCCATTGCTGTCGGTCACCACTCGATCGGAGCCGGCGTTGGCAATCAGCGACACGGCGCAGTTCGGGCGAAGAATGACCTCGTCGTATCCAGACAGACCCGCGGGATCCGTCACGGTGAGGGCGATGTGGTAGAAGAACGATTCCGAGCCACACCCGAGCGGATCGACTGTCGTCGTCGTCACACAGCGGCGGTCGATCGGTCCGGCGTGCACGTGGTCGTTGTGATGCAGCGTCGTCTGCCACGCACACGCGAGTTGGCTCGACGCCGATTCCGCATCCGACAACGCAGCCGTCAGGTTGAAAAGCGTCTGGCCCGTGAGCGGGTAGCGGGTGCCGTCGGCGGGCGTGACGATGTGCACGGTGGGCGGAGTATTGTCGACCGAGACGCGGATAGCGTCGGTGCCAACCAGACCGCCCTGGTCGGTCGCCGCCAACGTCACCGTGTATGCCGACGGCCCGCCCCGCCCGGCAAATGTATGCGAGGGATTGACCTGTGTGCTGACCGGCGTGCCGTCGCCGAAGGCCCATTGGTACGTGAGAGGGAGGGCTTCCGGATCGCGCGATCCGCTCGCATCGAACTGCACCGTGAGCGGTGCCGCACCATAATTCCTGCTGGCAGATGCAACGGCCGTCGGTGGCAGGTTGCCCGCGTTGTACAGCACACGTTTGACGCCGCCGTTGGCGAGCACGACATAGAGTCCGCCGTCGATCGGATTCGTGGACATCTGCACGACCGGACCGGCCGCGTCGTCGAACGGCAACACCGCCTGAACCCGGTTGTTGGCATCCAGCACGAATCGACGTATCCAACCCGTCGCCGAGTCGGCGTGGAAATAGGTATTGCGGTATTCCGCCGGGAAGTCCGTTCCCGAGTACCACACGCCGCCGGTCGACGCGCGACCCGAGAACATCGATCCGGTCACGCCATTCGTCCCGACGTCGAAATGCTGACCGGTGGCGTTCGACCAGCGCGCCGTCTCAGTGTCGTAACTCCAATCGATCTCGGGTTTCTGATGCGTGTGCGTAGGAACGGTCGACTGGAATGTCGACGGCACCATTGCACGGGTTCTTCAGCGGCAGCGATCCATACGCGCCGATGAGATCCTGGAACGAGAAATACGGCTGCGTGCAGCTACCGCTGCCGAACAGTGGATTCGGCGCGTCGCGGTTGACCGTGATCGCGGACGAATAGCCCGGATGCGGGTCCATTCCCTCGAAACGCGGCGCACCGAAGTTGTCGCCGCCGAACCGCGCGACGTTGAACTCCTCCCACCCGTTCATACCCGTATCGCCGATCAGCACCACGCCGGGCGCACCATCGTTGGGGTTGTGGCTTCCGCTACCGGGGACCAGCGCAATTCGCAACGGATCACGCAGGCCCAGCGACCAGACGCGCGACCGCGCTGCGCGCGGGGCGAGTGGGTCGTACCACGGATTGGTGCTCACGCCATCGCCGGTCATCGGGTCGATGCGAATTACTTTGCCGCTCAGCGAGTTGACCATCTGCGCGCGATAGGCGCCGACATTCTCCGCGGCACGGATGATCGGCGGCGACGTCCCGGTGAGGGCCTGATTCCAGTAAGTGTCGCTCGCACTTCCCGTGTCGATGACGACGTCGCTCGCACCATCTCCACAGGTCGCAAATAGCGTCTCGTCATCGCCGAACAGCAAGCTGCCGACACCATGGGATTGAAACAGGATCGGACATCCGGAAGCTGCCGTTTCCCCGAGCATGACGCGGCGGGACAACGGGTCGACCGACGTCGCGTTCAGATAGTCGCTCGCCCCGGCCGGCAGGTTCGCCTTGTAGCGCGTGATGCGCCCGATCGTCGCGGAGGAATAGTCGGTCGTCGTCGCACTGCAACTGGGATCATGAATCGACGCGTCACAGTTGAGCAGGTGATCGCGGTCGACGACGTACAGCAGATAGACGTAACCGTTGAACTTGAAATTCGGATGCAGCGCGAAACCGAGCAGTCCATGGTCGCCCCACGATCCCACCTCATTGCTGAGGTCGATGAACGGCGCTCGCGCTCTTGACGCCGTTGTCGACGCTCCAGACGCGGCCCGCGCGTTCCCACACAAACATGCGGCCGGACGACGTGAAGGTGGCTCCCACCGCGTCGACCCATCCGCTCGCAACGTCTTGGTAGCTGAAGCCGGATGGCGGAGCAGCAACGGCAGTCGCTACCAGAGCGCCGCAAGCCGGCCCCATAACGCGAATAGCGACGCAACGAACAGATGGAACCGGCGATCGACTTGCGCGCGCCTCGGCCGCATTGAGCTGCTACTCAGCCATCCGGCAGCATGGGATAGCTTCGATCGCCACGGGTCCTTGATTATCCGAGCGCGGGCCACGCACCCGTATCCGATTTGGATTCTGGCTACTCCTCTCCAAGCGCGCAACCAACCATCAGGTCGGTGTCCGCGACGCCGCGAGACCGGCCCAGAACTGCGCGACGCCGTCGAGGAACATCTGCACCGCGAGCATCACGAGCAGCATGCCCATCAGCCGTTCGAGCGCGCGCACGCCGCGGTCGCCGAGCGCTTTCATCAGCCACGGCGAGCACGCGAGGATCGCGGTGGCCGCGATCCAGGCGAGCACCAGCGCCAGGCACCACTCCCAGATCGCGCTCCGGATGCGCGACGACTGCAGCAGCAGAATCGCGATCGTCGACGGGCCCCGCCACCAACGGCATCGCGAGGGGGACGATGAACGGGTCGACGACTTCTTCGTCGTTCGCCGCCGGCAGGTCTCGGAAAAATCATCCGCAGCGCGATGATGAAGAGCAGGATTCCGCCGGACAGACTCAGCGTCGGTTGCGTCAACCCGAGGAACTTCATGACCGGATTGCCGGCGAACAGGAACACCAGCAGGATCGCGAGCGCGATCGTCAGTTCGCGCGCGACGATGCGCGGAACGGGTGCGCGGATCGAATCGCGACAGCACCGCGTTGAAGATCGGAATGTTGCCGAGCGGGTCCATGACGAAAAACAACGTCACGGCGACAGCGAGGATGTCGGGTAGTTCCGTGAGTTCAGGGGCAGACGAGCGCCGCAACGACCTCTTCGAACAACGCGACGCGGGGTTCGAGTCGGTCGATGGTGGTGCGCCAGAACGTCGGGACGTCGAGCGACGCGTCGAGGTGCTGACGGGCGAGCTGTTCGGCGGTCATGCGGCCCGGTGTCACGCAGCAACGCCACGTAGCGCGGTAGAAATTCGCACCTTCGGTTGCGCGGCGCAGATGACACGCCCATGCTGAACAAAAAGCCGAACAGGTACGGGAAGTTGTAGAACGACAATCCCGAAATGAAGAAGTGCAGCTTCGACGCCCAGAACATCGGATCGGGTTCGGAACACGCATCGCCGTACCAGTCCTGCCACGCCCGACTCATCAACGCTCCGAGTCCGCCGCGCGCAGCGGCCGTTCGGCGCGTCGTTCGTAGAACGCTTTTTCGAAACTGAAACGCGCCGGGATGTTCAGCATGAAGCCGAAATACGGCGACTTCCTCCCACATGATCTCGAAACGTTCGCGCGGCGTGCCGCACGCGCGAGCAGCGCATCGCGCACCGCCGTTTCACCGAACGTGCTGGCCGTTTCCGCCAGCGACATGCCGTAGCTGCGCTGGCTGTCCGGCAGATCGCGCATCACCCACGAGTGGAACGCGTGACCGAGTTCGTGCGCCGAGCGTAATCACGTCGGACGTCGTGCCGTGATACGTCATGTAGACACGCGGCGTGCGCGATTTTTCGAAACCGGTGCAATACGCCCGGGACGTTTGCGCGAACTGACCGTGCCTTCGATCCACTGTTTTTTGCGCATCATGCGGACGAAGTCGGCCATTGCCGGGTCGACGCCGCCGTACGCATCGGCAATCAGCGCGACCGCGTCGTCGAACGCCATCGGTTTTTCGTCGGCGCCCAACGGCGGCGCCGGGGCGCGCATGTCCCATGGACCGATCTGCTGCCGGCCACTCGCGCGCGCCATCGCTCTCGCCCCGCGGCGCGCGGCCTGCTCGACCGTGACCTCGAGCAGCGTATCGAGCGTGCTCCGGCTCAGCCGGTTCATGTGCACGGGTGCGTCGAGGAAATGGACCGGGCGGACCTTCGAGCGTTTGCGGTTCAGCTCGAGGCGCCATCCCGCAATCGCGTTGATCGCCGCTGCGCACGACTCCTCGTGCGTGCGCCAGGTCGATTGATGCCGCGCCATGCATCAGCGCGAACGTGTTCGTCCGACTTCTGCAGAAGTCCGGCCGCCTCTGCCATACCCATGGTTTTGAGTTCGTTGCCGACCAGAACTTCGCACGTCATCGTCGACGAGAGCTGGCTGTACATCCGCCCCCACGCATGAATGCCGTCCTGCGCAAGACCACTGACGAGATTTTCTTCCGCCAGACTGAGTAGTTCATGACGTCTTTCGCGACCGTGGCGCACCAAAAACGCCGACACCGAAACCGCGCCATCGGCGAGATACGCCTCGACGATCTCGTCAGAAACCAGGTCGAGGTACTCCGACCACGGTTCGAGCAACTCGCCGTAGCGCTTCTGGTAGTTCTGAAGACGCCCCTGCAGCACCTGTGCCGCTTCTTGTCGTGCGCATCGACGGACAGACAGGCAATTTGCGTACGTCAG